>NZ_CP166800.1:0-4800000 GCF_059716065.1 Pseudomonas sp. LBUM1656
GTGTCAGTGGAACTTTGGCAGCAGTGCGTGGAGCTTTTGCGCGATGAGCTGCCTGCCCAACAATTCAACACTTGGATCCGTCCACTACAGGTCGAAGCCGAAGGCGACGAGTTGCGTGTCTACGCACCGAATCGTTTTGTTCTCGACTGGGTCAACGAAAAGTATCTGGGCCGCGTCCTAGAACTGCTGGATGAGCATGGCAATGGCATGGCGCCTGCGCTCTCCTTATTAATAGGCAGTAAACGCAGTTCGGCACCGCGTGCGGCACCGAATGCACCGTTGGCCGCCGCTGCTTCCCAGGCTCAGGCCGCTCAAGCGCCTGTCAGCGCTCCAGCGCCAGCCCCGGCGAGCACACCGACCAAGCGTGCGACGCAAAAAATGGCCGAGGTCAGTGAAGAGCCGTCTCGCGACAGCTTCGACCCCATGGCCGGCGCCAGTTCTCAACAGGCACCGGTTCGCGCCGAGCAGCGTACGGTGCAGGTTGAAGGTGCGCTCAAGCACACCAGTTACCTGAACCGGACCTTCACCTTCGAAAACTTTGTTGAGGGTAAATCCAACCAACTGGCCCGAGCTGCGGCCTGGCAGGTTGCGGACAACCCGAAGCACGGTTACAACCCGCTCTTCCTTTATGGCGGTGTCGGCCTGGGTAAGACCCACTTGATGCATGCTGTGGGTAACCACCTATTAAAGAAGAACCCGAATGCCAAGGTCGTTTATCTGCATTCGGAGCGGTTCGTGGCCGACATGGTCAAGGCCTTGCAGCTGAACGCGATCAACGAGTTCAAGCGCTTCTACCGTTCGGTGGATGCGTTGCTGATCGATGACATTCAGTTCTTCGCCCGTAAAGAGCGCTCCCAGGAAGAGTTTTTCCATACCTTCAACGCCCTGCTTGAAGGTGGCCAGCAGGTCATTCTCACCAGTGACCGCTACCCGAAAGAAATCGAAGGCCTTGAAGAGCGCCTTAAATCCCGCTTCGGCTGGGGCCTGACGGTTGCCGTCGAGCCGCCGGAGCTGGAAACCCGCGTAGCGATCCTGATGAAAAAGGCCGACCAGGCCAAAGTCGATCTGCCACACGATGCGGCGTTCTTCATTGCCCAGCGTATTCGCTCCAACGTCCGTGAGCTGGAAGGCGCGCTCAAACGCGTGATCGCCCACTCGCACTTCATGGGCCGCGACATCACCATCGAGTTGATTCGCGAATCCCTGAAAGACCTGTTGGCGCTGCAAGACAAACTGGTCTCTGTGGATAACATTCAGCGCACGGTCGCTGAGTACTACAAGATCAAGATCTCCGATCTGCTGTCCAAGCGTCGTTCACGCTCGGTCGCACGTCCGCGTCAGGTTGCAATGGCGTTGTCCAAAGAGTTGACTAACCACAGTCTGCCGGAAATTGGCGATGTGTTTGGCGGCCGGGATCACACCACCGTTTTGCACGCCTGCCGCAAGATCAACGAACTTAAGGAATCCGACGCGGACATCCGCGAGGACTACAAGAACCTGCTGCGTACACTGACCACTTGATGAACACCAGCGCAGCTTATTAAGGCAAGGGACTAGACCATGCATTTCACCATTCAACGCGAAGCCCTGTTGAAACCCCTGCAACTGGTCGCAGGCGTCGTCGAGCGCCGACAGACCTTGCCGGTGCTCTCCAACGTGCTGCTGGTTGTCGATGGCCAGCAGTTGTCGCTGACCGGTACCGACCTGGAAGTCGAGCTGGTCGGTCGTGTGCAACTCGAAGAGCCCGCGGACCCGGGTTCCATCACTGTGCCTGCGCGCAAGCTGATGGACATCTGCAAGAGCTTGCCGAACGACGCGCTGATCGACATCAAGGTCGACGAGCAGAAGCTTGTGGTGAAGGCTGGCCGTAGCCGCTTCACCCTGTCGACCCTGCCGGCCAATGATTTCCCGACGGTCGAAGAAGGCCCTGGCTCGCTGACGTGCAGCCTGGAGCAGAGCAAACTGCGTCGCCTGATCGAACGCACCAGCTTCGCCATGGCCCAGCAGGACGTGCGTTACTACCTCAACGGCATGTTGCTGGAAGTTTCCGAAGGCATCATCCGCGCAGTGGCCACTGACGGTCACCGTCTGGCCATGTGCTCGATGAAGGCCGATATCGGTCAGCCGGATCGCCATCAGGTCATCGTGCCGCGCAAGGGTATCCTTGAGCTGGCGCGCCTGCTGACTGAGCCAGACGGCATCGTCAGCATCGTGCTGGGTCAGCATCACATCCGTGCGACCACTGGCGAATTCACCTTCACTTCGAAACTGGTCGACGGCAAGTTCCCGGATTACGAGCGCGTCCTGCCCAAAGGCGGCGACAAGTTGGTGCTCGGTGATCGTCAGGCGCTGCGTGAAGCCTTCAGCCGCACAGCGATTCTGTCCAACGAGAAATACCGCGGCATCCGTTTGCAATTGGCTAACGGTCAATTGAAGATCCAGGCGAACAACCCGGAGCAGGAAGAAGCGGAAGAAGAAGTGGGCGTTGAGTACAACGGCGGCAATCTGGAAATCGGCTTCAACGTGAGCTATCTGCTCGACGTGCTGGGTGTAATGACCACCGAGCAGGTTCGCCTGATCCTGTCCGACTCCAACAGCAGCGCACTGGTGCAAGAGTCCGACAACGACGACTCGGCCTACGTTGTTATGCCGATGCGTCTGTAATCATGCTCAGCAGAAGCTAGATGTCCTTAAGTCGCGTCTCGGTCACCGCGGTGCGCAATCTGCACCCGGTGACCATCTCCCCCTCCCCCCGAATCAATATTCTTTACGGCGCCAACGGCAGCGGCAAAACCAGTGTTCTGGAAGCCATTCACCTGCTGGGGCTTGCCCGTTCGTTTCGTAGCACCCGTCTGTTGCCCGTCATTCAGTACGAGCAATTGGCATGCACGGTGTTTGGGCAGGTTGAATTGGCGGAAGGTGGTCACAGCGCATTGGGGATATCTCGCGACCGTCAGGGCGAGTTCCAGATTCGCATCGACGGCCAGAATGCTCGCAGTGCGGCGCAACTGGCAGAGATCCTGCCGCTTCAGCTGATTAACCCGGACAGCTTCCGCTTGCTGGAAGGCGCGCCGAAGATTCGTCGGCAGTTTCTGGACTGGGGTGTGTTCCACGTGGAACCGCGATTTATGTCCACGTGGCAACGCTTGCAGAAGGCCCTGCGCCAGAGAAACTCTTGGCTGCGTCATGGTACACTTGACGCCGTTTCGCAAGCGGTTTGGGACAGGGAACTGTGCCAGGCCAGCGCTGAAATAGATGAATACCGCCGCGCTTACATCAAAGCCTTGAAACCAGTCTTTGAACAGACCTTGAGCGAACTGGTTGAGCTCGAGGGCTTAACGCTTAGCTATTACCGTGGTTGGGACAAGGACCGCGAACTAAGTGCAGTGCTCGCCGGATCCCTTCAGCGGGATCAGCAAATGGGTCATACCCAGGCCGGACCACAACGTGCTGATTTGCGTCTTAGATTGGGCGCACATAACGCCGCGGACATCTTGTCCCGTGGACAGCAGAAGTTGGTGGTCTGTGCATTGCGGATTGCCCAAGGGCACTTGGTGAGCCAGGCCCGACGCGGCCAGTGTATTTATCTGGTGGATGACCTGCCGTCCGAACTGGACGAGCACCACCGTCGTGCGCTTTGCCGCTTGCTGGAAGACTTACGCTGCCAGGTGTTCATCACCTGTGTAGATCACGAATTATTGAGGGAAGGCTGGCAGACGGAAACGCCAGTCGCTCTGTTCCACGTGGAACAGGGCCGTATCACCCAGACCCACGACCATCGGGAGTGAAGGCATTGAGCGAAGAAAATACGAATACCTACGACTCAACGAGCATTAAAGTGCTGAAAGGCCTGGATGCCGTACGCAAACGTCCCGGTATGTACATTGGTGACACCGACGATGGCAGCGGTCTGCACCACATGGTCTTCGAGGTAGTCGACAACTCCATCGATGAAGCGCTCGCTGGCCACTGCGACGACATCAGCATCATCATCCACCCGGATGAATCCATCACCGTTCGCGACAACGGTCGTGGCATCCCGGTCGACGTGCACAAAGAAGAAGGCGTTTCGGCAGCCGAGGTCATCATGACCGTGCTGCACGCCGGCGGTAAGTTCGACGACAACTCCTACAAAGTATCCGGCGGTCTGCACGGTGTAGGTGTATCGGTTGTTAACGCCCTGTCCGAGGAGCTGGTCCTGACCGTTCGCCGCAGTGGCAAGATCTGGGAACAGACCTACATCCACGGTGTTCCGAAAGAGCCGATGAAAATCGTCGGTGAGAGCGAAACCACCGGCACCCAGATCCACTTCAAACCGTCTGACCTGACCTTCAAGAACATCCACTTCAGCTGGGACATCCTGGCCAAGCGGATTCGTGAACTGTCCTTCCTCAACTCCGGTGTCGGCATCGTCCTCAAGGATGAACGCAGCGGCAAGGAAGAGCTGTTCAAGTACGAAGGTGGTCTGCGTGCGTTCGTTGAGTACCTGAACACCAACAAGACTCCGGTCAACCAGGTGTTCCACTTCAACATCCAGCGCGAAGACGGCATCGGCGTGGAAATCGCTCTGCAGTGGAACGACAGCTTCAACGAGAACCTGTTGTGCTTCACCAACAACATTCCGCAGCGCGACGGCGGTACTCACTTGGTGGGTTTCCGTTCCGCACTGACGCGTAACCTGAACACCTACATCGAAGCAGAAGGTCTGGCGAAGAAGCATAAAGTCGCCACCACCGGTGACGATGCCCGTGAAGGCCTGACCGCGATCATATCGGTAAAAGTACCGGATCCGAAGTTCAGCTCCCAAACCAAAGACAAGCTGGTCTCTTCGGAAGTGAAGACCGCGGTCGAACAGGAAATGGGCAAGTACTTCTCCGACTTCCTGCTGGAAAACCCGAACGAGGCCAAACTGGTCGTCGGCAAGATGATCGACGCGGCCCGTGCTCGTGAAGCGGCGCGTAAAGCCCGTGAGATGACCCGACGCAAAGGCGCGCTGGATATCGCCGGCCTGCCGGGCAAACTGGCTGACTGCCAGGAGAAAGACCCTGCCCTCTCCGAACTGTACCTCGTGGAAGGTGACTCTGCTGGCGGCTCCGCCAAGCAGGGACGTAACCGCCGCACCCAGGCCATCCTGCCGCTTAAGGGCAAGATCCTGAACGTCGAGAAGGCGCGCTTCGACAAGATGATCTCTTCCCAGGAAGTGGGCACCTTGATCACCGCGCTGGGCTGCGGCATCGGCCGCGACGAGTACAACATCGACAAGCTGCGTTATCACAACATCATCATCATGACCGATGCTGACGTCGACGGTTCGCACATCCGTACCCTGCTGCTGACCTTCTTCTTCCGTCAGCTGCCGGAGCTGATCGAGCGCGGCTACATCTACATCGCTCAGCCACCGCTGTACAAGGTCAAGAAAGGCAAGCAAGAGCAATACATCAAAGACGACGACGCCATGGAAGAGTACATGACGCAGTCGGCCCTGGAAGACGCGAGCCTGCACCTGAACGAAGAAGCCCCGGGTATCTCCGGTGAAGCGCTTGAGCGTCTGGTGAATGACTTCCGCCTGGTGATGAAGACCCTCAAGCGTCTGTCGCGCCTGTACCCACAGGAACTGACCGAGCACTTCATCTACCTGCCGGCTGTCAGCCTGGAGCAATTGTCCGATCACGCAGCTATGCAGGCCTGGATGGCCCAGTACGAAGTCCGCCTGCGCACCGTCGAGAAGTCTGGCCTGGTCTACAAAGCCAGCCTGCGTGAAGACCGTGAACGTAACGTCTGGCTGCCAGAGGTCGAACTGATCTCCCACGGCCTGTCGAACTACGTCACCTTCAACCGCGATTTCTTCGGCAGCAACGATTACAAGACCGTCGTATCTCTGGGCGCTCAACTGAGCACCTTGCTGGATGACGGCGCGTACATCCAGCGTGGCGAGCGCAAGAAGCCGGTCACCGAGTTCAAGGAAGCCCTTGAATGGCTGATGGCTGAAAGCACCAAGCGTCACACCATCCAGCGATACAAAGGTCTGGGCGAAATGAACCCGGATCAGCTGTGGGAAACCACCATGGACCCAAGCCAGCGCCGGATGCTCAAAGTGACCATCGAAGACGCCATTGGCGCAGACCAGATCTTCAACACCCTGATGGGTGATGCGGTCGAACCTCGCCGTGACTTCATCGAAAGCAACGCCTTGGCGGTTTCCAACCTGGACTTCTGATCCAGCGGACCTGCCAAACGAAAAAGGCCAACGCTCAGCGTTGGCCTTTTTTATTGTTCGTGTATTAGCACTGAAGCAGTTGAACCCGCTGTTGTTCAACGCATGAAACACAGCAAATCCGAGGCATAAAAAAACCGGCTATATCAGCCGGTTTTTTTGCGCCCGAAAAAAACTTATGCACCATTTCCCGAGTTTTATGAGTTTAAGAAATATGTATATAAATCATAAAGATAAAATCAAAAAACGTTAGTTTTCAGCAAAATGGTACACAGGTTATCCACAGAATCTCAGACAGCTATCTGATCACTGGCAGTCGGCGCTTGCGGAGCGGGCGGAATAGACCCCATTTCCCGTTGCATCTGCTCGTTCCAGCTCTGCACCCGATCATTCAGATCGGCAATGGCGCGCGGCCCAGTGCCCACGGCGTACATCGGCTCTCCAATGATTACGGTGATGACACCCTGCTTCTTCGCCCAACCGGTTTTCGGCCAGAACTTGCCGGCATTGTGCGCAATCGGCAGCACTGGAAGTGCGGCGTTGACCGCCAACGCGGTGCCACCGCGTGAGAACTTGCCGATGGTGCCATAAGGAACGCGAGTTCCTTCGGGGAAGATCAGCACCCAGACGCCATCCTTCAGCAGTTCATCGCCTTTCTTCGCCACATGCTTGAGCGCGGCTTTCGGATTGTCGCGGTCGATGGCGATCGGTCGCAGCATGGCCATGGCCCAGCCGAAGAACGGCACAAACAGCAATGAGCGCTTGAGCACCTGGCTCAACGGCTCGAAGTAGGCAGAGAGAAAGAAGGTCTCCCACGTGCTCTGGTGGTTCGACTGAATCACGCAAGGCTGGTCCGGGACGTTCTCGGCGCCCTTCACTTCGTAGCTGATGCCCAGGAACACTTTGCTCAGCCACAAGGCGCAGCGGCACCAATACACATTGATGAAGCGATAGCGCGCCTTGAAGGGCAGGAACGGTGCGATAAAAAAGCTCAGGCTGCACCAAAGCAAAGAGCTGGTGCCCAGCAACAGATAAAAGAGGAACGTTCTGATGGCCTGCAGTATCGACATGGTGACGTTTACCGTGCGGGCTCTGCCCGTCTATATAAAGCGCACTTCCGATCAATCCATAACCGGAACAATCGAAGCACTCTAATTGTGGATAAGTTCTGCGGCAATCGCCGCCAGATCGTCAAATATCAAGGTGCCTGCCGGTAGGGTCTTGCCCAAAGTCTTTTCGCCTTTCCCGGTCCTTACTAAAACTGGCTGAGAATCGACGGCTTTTGCGGCGTCCAGGTCACCAAGACTGTCGCCGACGAACCATAAATCAGTCAGCGACACGTTGTAATGCGCGGCGATGGTTTTCAACATCCCGGGTTTTGGCTTGCGGCAATCGCAACCGTCGTCCGGCCCGTGCGGGCAGTAGACGATCAGCCCGACCTCGCCGCCCTGCTCCGCCACCAGCGAGCGCAAACGCTCGTGCATGGCGTCCAGGGTGGCGATGTCGTAATAGCCGCGAGCGATGCCCGACTGGTTGGTGGCGACCGCCACCGTCCAGCCGGCCTTGCTCAACTGCGCGATGGCTTCGATCGAACCGGGGAGCGGAATCCACTCCTCCACCGACTTGATGTAAGCGTCGGAGTCGTAATTGATCACCCCGTCGCGATCGAGAATCAGCAGTTTCAACAGCAGCCCCTCAGCCCAGCATCGAAATATCGGCGACGCCGAGGAACAGTCCACGCAAGCGCGCCAGCAACGCATAACGGTTGGCGCGCACCTTGGCGTCTTCCGCGTTGACCATTACCGCTTCGAAGAACGCATCCACCGGCTCGCGCAAGGCAGCCAGACGTGCCAGCGATTCGCTGTACTGACGCGCAGCGGCCATCGGCTGGACAGCCTGGTCAGCCTGCTGGATCGCCGAGTACAGGGAGAACTCGTTCGCGTTGTCGAAGTACTTGGCTTCCACGACCGACGGAACGGAGCCTTCGACCTTGCTCAGCAAGTTCGAAACGCGCTTGTTCACTGCGGCCAGGGCAGCGGCTTCCGGCAGTTTGCGGAACGCTTCTACCGCTTGTACACGCTGATCGAAGTCGAGCGCCGAACCCGGCTTCAGGGCACGGACGGACAGGTAAGTCCCGACATCCACGCCTTCATCTTCATAACGGGCACGCAGACGGTCGAAGATGAACTCCAGCACCGAATCGTTCAGGCCGGCAGCCTTCACTTTGGCACCGAACGCATTCACGGCAAACGCCACGGCGTCGTTCAGGTCGAGGTCGAGCTTCTTGTCGATCAGGATGCGCAAGACGCCGAGGGCAGCACGGCGCAGGGCATACGGGTCTTTGCTGCCGGTAGGCAACATGCCGATGCCGAAAATGCCCACCAGCGTGTCGAGCTTGTCGGCGATGGCCACGGCCGCACCGGTCAGGGTGGTCGGCAATTCAGCGCCGGCACCGCGCGGCATGTACTGCTCGTTGAGTGCCAGGGCGACTTCTTCCGGCTCGCCGTCATTGAGGGCGTAGTAGTAACCGGCGACGCCTTGCATCTCCGGGAACTCACCGACCATCTCAGTCGCCAGGTCGCACTTGGACAGCAGGCCGGCACGGGAAGCCCAGGCTGCGTTGCCGCCAATGCGTTGCGCGATGAACGCGGCGAGTTTGGAAACGCGCTCGGCCTTGTCGTAGACGCTGCCGAGTTTTTCCTGGAACACCACGTTCTGCAGGCGCAGGTTGAAGTCTTCGAGTTTCTGCTTCTTGTCTTGCTTGAAGAAGAACTCGGCGTCGGTCAGGCGTGGGCGAACCACTTTCTCGTTACCGGCGATGATTTGCTGCGGGTCTTTGCTTTCGATGTTGGCCACGGTAATGAAACGTGGCAGCAACTTGCCGTCGGCATCCAGCAGGCAGAAGTACTTCTGGTTGTCCTGCATGGTGGTGATCAAGGCTTCTTGCGGCACGTCGAGGAAGCGTTCCTCGAACGAGCACACCAGCGGCACCGGCCATTCAACCAGCGCGGTCACTTCATCGAGCAGGGCTGGCGGCACGATTGCGGTGCCTTCCTGCAAGGTCGCCAGTTCTTCGGTGCGCTTGCTGATCAGCGCGCGACGCTCATTGGCATCGGCCAGCACGTAGGCGGCACGCAGGTCGGACAAGTAATTGGCCGGCGAGGTGATGCGCACGCTTTGCGGGTGATGGAAGCGGTGACCACGGGAGTCGCGACCAGACTTCTGGGCGAGGATCGTGCAATCGATGACCTGGTCACCGAGCAGCATCACCAGCCACTGGGTCGGACGAACGAATTCTTCCTTGCGAGCACCCCAGCGCATGCGCTTCGGGATGGGTAGGTCGTTCAGCGAATCTTCGACGATGGTCGGCAGCAGGCTCGCAGTCGGCTTGCCGGCGATGCTTTGGCTGTAGCGCAGTTTCGGGCCGCTCTGATCGATTTCGCTCAGGTCGACGCCGCACTTCTTGGCGAAACCCAATGCCGCTTGAGTCGGGTTGCCTTCGGCGTCGAACGCGGCCTGACGTGGCGGGCCATCGAGGTTGATGCTGCGATCAGGTTGCTGGGTAGCCAGCGAAGTGATCAGCACCGCCAGGCGACGTGGCGCGGCGTAGACGGTTTTGGTCTCGTAGTTCAGGCCAGCGGCTTGCAGGCCCTTGTCGATACCGGCCAGGAACGCATCGGCCAACGTGTTCAGGGCTTTGGGTGGCAGTTCTTCGGTGCCCAGTTCAACCAGAAAATCTTGAGCACTCATTGTGCAGCCTCCAGCTTGGCCAGTACTTCATCACGCAGGTCCGGGGTCGCCATCGGGAAGCCCAGCTTGGCGCGAGCCAGCAGGTAGGCTTGCGCAACGGAACGCGCCAGGGTGCGCACACGCAGGATGTATTGCTGACGCGCAGTCACCGAAATCGCCCGGCGTGCATCCAGCAGGTTGAAGGTATGGGAGGCCTTCAACACCATTTCGTAGCTCGGCAACGGCAGCGGCTGGTCAAGTTCGATCAGGCGCTTGGCTTCGCTTTCGTAGAAGTCGAACAGTTCGAACAGCTTCTCGACGTTGGCGTGTTCGAAGTTGTAGGTCGACTGCTCCACTTCGTTCTGGTGGAACACGTCGCCGTAGGTGACCTTGCCCATCGGGCCGTCAGCCCAGACCAGGTCGTAAACCGAGTCCACGCCTTGCAGGTACATGGCCAGACGCTCGAGACCGTAGGTGATCTCGCCGGTCACCGGGTAGCACTCGATGCCGCCCGCTTGCTGGAAGTAAGTGAACTGCGTCACTTCCATGCCGTTGAGCCAGACTTCCCAGCCCAGACCCCAGGCGCCCAGTGTCGGCGATTCCCAGTTGTCTTCGACGAAGCGAATGTCGTGGACCAGCGGGTCCAGGCCGACATGCTTGAGGGAGCCCAGGTACAGTTCCTGAAAGTTGTCCGGGTTCGGCTTCAGGACTACCTGAAACTGGTAGTAGTGCTGCAGACGGTTCGGGTTTTCGCCGTAGCGGCCGTCAGTCGGGCGACGACTGGGCTGCACATAAGCGGCGTTCCAGGTTTCCGGGCCAATGGCGCGCAGGAATGTAGCGGTGTGGAAAGTGCCGGCGCCTACTTCCATATCGTAGGGCTGAAGTACCACACAACCTTGCTCGGCCCAGTATTGCTGGAGGGCGAGGATCAAGTCTTGGAAGGTACGCACGGCTGGCGTAGGCTGGCTCACGAAATTCACCTGTTTCTTGGGCTGCGATTTAAAGAGCGGGAGTATACCCGATTCGGTCCTGCGCACGCCCCCTGGAGCCTTATGCCACGCTGCTTTTGGTGTTCCGAAGATCCGCTGTACATGGCTTATCACGATCAGGAGTGGGGCACGCCGCTACGCGATGCGCAGGGATTGTTCGAGTTGCTTTTGCTCGAAGGGTTCCAGGCCGGCCTTTCCTGGATCACCGTGCTGCGTAAACGTGAGCGATATCGCGAGGTATTGTTCGGCTTCGACGTCCAACGGGTGGCGCAGATGAGCGACGCGGAAATCGATGAATTGATGCTCGATCCAGGGATCATTCGCAATCGGCTCAAACTCAATGCGGCCCGTCGCAACGCCCAGGCCTGGCTGGCGCTGGAGGATCCGGTGGCATTCCTTTGGTCCTTCGTTGGCGGCACGCCTGTGATCAATCATTTCAAGGATCGTACCGAGGTTCCGGCGGTCACGCCGGTCGCGGTGGAGATGAGCAAAGGCCTGAAAAAGGCCGGCTTCACGTTCGTCGGACCGACCATTTGCTACGCGCTGATGCAGGCCTCGGGCATGGTCATGGACCACACGCAAGACTGCGACCGCTACGCTCAGCTTGCCAACGGCGGTTAGAATGGCCGCCTCGCGCACAGCACAAGATCAGGAGTGACCTGTGGATAAGTTTAAAGGCGCCTTGCTGGTAGGCGCTCTGCGGCTGTTTGCCCTGCTCCCGTGGCGGGCAGTGCAAGCTGTGGGCTCGGCCATCGGCTGGGTCATGTGGAAAACCCCCAACCGTTCCCGCGATGTGGTGCGGATCAACCTCGCCAAGTGCTTCCCCGAAATGGACCCGGCTGAACGCGAGCGTCTGGTCGGTCAGAGCCTGAAAGACATCGGCAAGTCCCTGACCGAAAGCGCCTGCGCCTGGATCTGGCCTGCCCAGCGTTCCATCGACCTGGTGCGTGAAGTCGAAGGGCTCGATGTATTGAAAGACGCCCTCGCCTCCGGCAAAGGCGTGGTCGGCATCACCAGCCACCTGGGCAACTGGGAAGTGTTGAACCACTTCTATTGCAACCAGTGCAAACCGATCATTTTTTACCGTCCGCCAAAGCTGAAGGCTGTGGATGATTTGCTGCGCAAACAGCGTGTGCAATTGGGTAACCGGGTGGCAGCTTCTACCAAGGAAGGCATCCTCAGCGTCATCAAGGAAGTGCGCAAAGGTGGTGCAGTGGGCATTCCCGCTGACCCGGAACCGTCCGAATCCGCCGGGATCTTCGTGCCGTTCTTCGCCACCCAGGCCCTGACCAGCAAGTTTGTGCCAAACATGCTGGCGGGCGGCAAAGCGGTCGGCGTGTTCCTGCACGCGCTGCGGCTGCCGGACGGCTCTGGGTACAAAGTGATCCTCGAAGCCGCGCCAGAGGCCATGTACAGCATCGATACCGAGACGTCTTGCGCGGCGATGAGCCAAGTGGTCGAGCGGTATGTGCGGGCCTATCCGAGCCAGTACATGTGGAGCATGAAGCGCTTCAAGAAGCGGCCGCCGGGTGAAGAGCGTTGGTATTGAGTTGATTGGCATGATCTGTGGATAACCTTGAACCCAGGGTTATCCACAACGGTTCATACAAGGGCGCAAAAGATGTCCGAACACCGCAAATCGTTTCGCATCAAGATCACGCACGAAAGCTTCGGCGAATGCCTCGGCCAGACCCGCAACCTGTCGGCCACGGGCGTCTACGTCAAGCACCCGGGCTTGTCGTCGTTGCCTGAAGGCGCGGTGGTTTATGGACAGGTGCAGGACTTACCCACAGGCGCGCCGCGAGTGCGCATGGAAGTGGTGTTGGTGGATGCCGACGGCATTGGCCTGCGCTACCTCTGATCAGTGCGCCTGGCGCTCTAGCTTCTTCAGAAACACCGTCATTTCCTTCTCTGCTTGCTTGTCGCCATGCGCGCGGGCGGCTTCCAGGCCCTGCTCCCACGCCTGACGCGCAGCCGCAAAGTCTGCCAGCGCCAGACGGGCCTTGCCTAACAGCTTCCAGGCGGCCGAATACTTTGGGTCGAATTCGACGCAGCGCTGGAAATGCTCGGCAGCTTTGGCGTTGTCCCCAAGGTCCAGATAGCCCTTGCCGAGGCCAAAGCGCAGCAGTGAGTTATCCACACCCTTGGCGAGCATTTTTTCCAGGGATTCGAGCATCGGTGGATTCCTTGTTGAGGAGTGATCGTTCCCACGCTCTGCGTGGGAATGCAGCCCGGGACGCTCTGCGTCCCATCCAAAGCCGAACGCGGAGCGTCCGTTGAGGCATTCCCACGCAGAGCGTGGGAATGATCTGGTAGCGAGATCAGAAGAAGCTGAGACCCACATGGAACAACTTCTCCACATCCCGAATATGCTTTTTATCCACAAGGAACAGAATCACATGGTCCCCCGCCGCGATCACCGTGTTGTCATGCGCAATGATCACTTCCTCATCACGAATGATTGCGCCAATCGTCGTGCCCGGCGGCAAACCGATGTTCTCGATGGCCTTGCCAATCACCTTGCTCGACTTCTCATCACCATGGGCAATTGCCTCGATGGCCTCCGCCGCGCCGCGCCGCAATGAGTGCACGCTGACGATGTCGCCACGCCGAACGTGGGCCAGCAGCGTGCCGATGGTCGCCAGTTGCGGGCTGATAGCGATGTCGATATCGCCGCCCTGGATCAAATCCACGTAAGCCGGATTGTTGATGATCGTCATCACTTTCTTCGCGCCCAGGCGCTTGGCCAGCAACGAAGACATGATGTTGGCTTCGTCATCGTTGGTCAGGGCCAGGAAGATATCCGCGTCCGCGATGTTCTCTTCCATCAGCAAGTCGCGGTCGGAGGCACTGCCCTGCAACACCACGGTGCTGTCGAGGGTGTCCGAGAGATGGCGGCAGCGGGCCGGGTTCATCTCGATGATCTTCACTTGATAACGGCTTTCGATCGCCTCGGCCAGACGCTCACCGATCTGCCCGCCACCGGCGATGACGATGCGCTTGTAGGTTTCATCCAGGCGGCGCATCTCGCTCATCACCGCGCGAATATTCGCTTTGGCGGCGATGAAAAACACTTCGTCGTCGGCCTCGATCACCGTATCGCCCTGGGGCAGGATCGGCCGATCACGGCGGAAAATCGCGGCGACACGGGTTTCAACGTTGGGCATGTGTTCACGCAATTGGCGCAGTTGCTGACCCACCAGCGGCCCGCCGTAGTACGCCTTCACCGCCACCAATTGCGCTTTGCCTTCGGCGAAGTCGATTACTTGCAACGCGCCCGGATGCTGGATCAGGCGCTTGATGTAATTGGTCACCACTTGTTCCGGGCTGATCAGCACGTCCACCGGAATCGCTTCGTTATCGAACAACTCGGAACGCGTCAGGTACGCGGCTTCGCGGACCCGGGCGATCTTGGTCGGGGTGTGGAACAGGGTGTGGGCGACCTGACAGGCGACCATGTTGGTTTCGTCGCTGTTGGTCACGGCCACCAGCATGTCGGCGTCATCCGCGCCGGCCTGACGCAGCACCGTCGGCAGTGAGCCGCGGCCCTGCACGGTGCGGATGTCCAGCCGATCGCCGAGGTCGCGCAGGCGTTCGCTGTCGGTGTCGACCACGGTTATGTCGTTAGCCTCGCTGGCCAGATGTTCTGCCAGCGAACCGCCGACCTGTCCTGCGCCGAGGATGATGATTTTCATCCAGTCACTCCCTTAAAACCGGTTAACCGCGCGCGGCGGCGATCTTGATCAGCTTGGCGTAGTAGAACCCGTCGTGGCCGCCTTCCTGGGCCAGCAACTGGCGACCGTGAGGTTGCTTGATACCCGCCGCCGTGGCGAGGTCCAGCTCACGCGCACCCGGTGTGCGAGCGAGGAAGGCTTCGATGACTTCGGTGTTCTCGGTCGGCAGCGTGGAGCAGGTGGCGTAAAGCAGGATGCCGCCGACCTCCAAAGTGATCCACATGGCATCGAGCAATTCGCCCTGAAGCACCGCGAGCGCGGCGATGTCGTCGGGTTGGCGAGTCAGTTTGATGTCCGGGTGACGACGGATCACGCCCGTGGCCGAACACGGCGCATCAAGCAGGATGCGCTGGAACGGTTTGCCGTCCCACCAGGTCGCGGTGTCGCGGCCGTCGGCGGCAATCAGTTCGGCGCTCAGGCCCAGGCGTGCGAGGTTTTCGCGCACCCGCACCAGGCGCTTGGCTTCCAGATCCACCGCCACGACGCCCGCCAGTGCAGGCTCGGCTTCGAGGATGTGGCAGGTCTTGCCGCCCGGTGCGCAGCAGGCGTCCAGCACCCGTTGGCCCGGCGCCAGGTTGAGCAGGTCGGCGGCCAGTTGCGCCGCTTCGTCCTGCACGCTGATCCAGCCTTCGGCGAAACCCGGCAGGCTGCGCACGTCGGCCGGCGCTTCGAGGATGATGCCGTCCTGACTGTAAACGCATGGCGTGGCGCCGATACCGGCCTCAGTCAGCAACCCGAGATAAGCATCACGGGTGTGATGACGACGGTTGACCCGCAGAATCATCGGCGGATGCGCGTTGTTCGCCACACAAATGGCTTCCCATTGCTCAGGCCAGAATGCCTTGAGGGATTTTTGCAGCCAGCGCGGATGCGCGGTGCGCACCACCGGGTCGTGTTCCAGTTCGGCCAGCAGCGCTTCGCTTTCACGCTGGGCGCGGCGCAACACGGCGTTGAGCAAGGCCTTGGCCCAGGGCTTTTTCAGCTTGTCCGCACAGCCGACGGTTTCACCGATGGCGGCGTGGGCAGGGACGCGGGTGTAAAGCAGTTGGTAGAGGCCTACCAGCAGCAGCGCCTCGACATCGGCGTCCGCTGCCTTGAAAGGCTTCTGCAGCAACTTGGCCGCCAGTGCCGACAAACGCGGCTGCCAGCGCGCGGTGCCAAACGCCAGGTCCTGAGTAAAGCCGCGATCGCGGTCTTCAACCTTGTCCATTTGTGTCGGCAGAGAACTGTTGAGTGAGGCTTTTCCGTTAAGAACAGCAGCGAGTGCCTTGGCGGCGGCCAGACGTGGATTCATTGAGCGTCCGCCGCTTGACCGAGCACGGTGCCGACGGCGAATTTCTCACGACGGCTGTTGAACACGTCGCTGAAGTTCAACGCCTTGCCGCCGGGCAGTTGCAGGCGTGTCAGGCACAGGGCCTGCTCACCGCAAGCGACGATCAAACCGTCCTTGCTGGCGCTGAGGATTTGCCCCGGTGCGCCCTGCCCTTCGGCAAGGCTCGCGGCCAGCACTTTCAGCGCTTCGCCGTTCAGCGTGCTGTGGGTGATCGGCCACGGGTTGAAGGCGCGGACCAGGCGTTCCAGCTCAATTGCCGGACGGCTCCAGTCGATACGCGCTTCGTCTTTGTTCAATTTGTGAGCATAAGTGGCGAGGCTGTCGTCCTGCACTTCACCTTCCAGTGTTCCGGCGGCGAGGCCGGCAATCGCCTGAATCACGGCCGGTGGGCCCATTTCGGCGAGACGGTCGTGGAGGCTGCCGCCGGTGTCTTCAGCGGTGATCGGTGTGGTGACTTTCAGCAGCATCGGCCCGGTGTCGAGGCCAAGCTCCATGCGCATTACGGTCACGCCGCTTTCGCTGTCGCCCGCCTCAACGGCACGCTGGATCGGCGCCGCACCGCGCCAGCGTGGCAGCAACGAGGCGTGGCTGTTGATGCAACCCAGGCGCGGAATATCCAGCACCGCTTGCGGTAGGATCAAGCCATAGGCGACCACTACCAGCAAATCCGGCTTGAGTGCGGCCAGTTCAGCCTGAGCGTCTTCGTTGCGCAGGGTAGGCGGCTGCAACACCGGGATGTTGTTTTCCAATGCGAGTTGCTTGACCGGGCTCGGCATCAGCTTTTGCCCACGGCCCGCCGGTCGGTCCGGCTGGGTGTAAACCGCGACGATCTCGTAAGGGCTGGCGAGCAGGGCCTTGAGGTGTTCGGCGGCGAATTCCGGGGTGCCGGCAAAGACGATGCGCAGTGGCTCAGTCATGGGAGCAATCTCTGAAAAGAAAAAGGCTTGCCGCAGCAAGCCTTTGAAAGAAGGGCATCAAGCGTTCTGGCGATGGAGCTTTTCCAGTTTCTTCTTGATTCGGTCACGTTTGAGGTTGGACAGGTAGTCGACGAACAATTTGCCATTGAGGTGGTCGCATTCGTGCTGGATGCACACGGCGAGCAGGCCTTCGGCGATCAGTTCGTAAGGCTTGCCGTCGCGGTCCAGTGCCTTGACCTTGACCTTCTGCGGGCGATCGACGTTTTCGTAGAAGCCCGGCACCGAGAGGCAGCCTTCCTGGTATTGCTCCATCTCGTCGGTCAGCGATTCGAACTCGGGGTTGATGAACACCCGTGGTTCGCTGCGGTCTTCGGAGAGGTCCATCACGACGATACGTTTGTGCACGTTGACCTGGGTCGCGGCGAGGCCGATGCCTGGCGCTTCATACATTGTTTCAAACATGTCATCGACCAACTGACGCACTTCGTCGTCCACTACGGCCACAGGTTTGGCGATAGTGCGCAGGCGCGAGTCGGGAAATTCGAGGATGTCTAAAATGGCCATAAGCTTAATTGCTGCACGTGTGAGGTAAAGTCGGGCGATGGCCTGGCGGGTCCGAAGATGCCGGCTACCGTTGTGAAGCGTAGCTCCCTTTTCTTTTCAGAAACGAGGAGCGAGCCACGAGGGCTCTGGCGTTTCACGCGAACGCACATAATAAAGGGATTCACCGCATGAGGAAATCACTACTCGCCTTGCTCCTTCTGGCCTCGGCCGGTTTGGCGCACGGGCAAGTGCAACTCAAGGAAGGTTTTCCACAGCAATACACAGTGGTGGCGGGTGACACACTCTGGGACATTTCGGGAAAATTCCTCCGGGAGCCGTGGAAGTGGCCGGAGTTGTGGCAAGCCAATCCACAGATTGAAAACCCCAATCTCATCTACCCCGGCGATTCGCTGTCGCTGGTCTACGTCAACGGCCAACCGCGCCTGACCCTCAATCGGGGCGCTTCGCGCGGCACCATCAAGCTCTCGCCACGGGTGCGCAGCTCGCCGGTGGCCGATGCGATCCCGAGCATTCCGCTGCAATCGATCAACAGCTTTCTGCTGAGCAACCGCATCGTCGACAAGGTCGAGGACTTCGACAAGGCGCCTTACATCGTTGCCGGCGATGCCGAACGCGTACTCAGCGGCACTGGTGACCGAATCTTCGCCCGTGGCCATTTCGACCCGAACCAGCCGGTGTACGGCATCTTCCGTCAGGGCAAGGTCTACACCGATCCCGAGAGCAAGGAGTTTCTGGGGATCAACGCCGATGACATCGGCGGTGGCGAGATTGTGGCCACCGAAGGCGACGTTGCCACCTTGGCACTGCAACGCACGACTCAGGAAGTGCGTCTCGGCGACCGGTTGTTCAGCGGTGAAGAGCGTTCAATCAACTCGACCTTCATGCCCAGTGCGCCAAAAACCCAGATCAATGGCCTGATCATTGATGTGCCGCGCGGGGTCACCCAGATTGGCGCGCTGGATGTGGTCACGCTGAACAAGGGCCAGCGCGATGGCCTGGCGGAAGGCAACGTGTTGGTGGTGATGAAAACCGGTGAAACCGTGCGTGACCGGATCACCGGTCAACCGCTGAAAATTCCCGATGAGCGTGCCGGTTTGCTGATGGTTTTCCGTACCTACGACAAGCTCAGTTACGGGTTGGTCCTCAACGCATCGCGCTCGCTGGCGGTGATGGACAAGGTGCGAAATCCTTAAGCCTGCTCCACAAGTTACCAACAGAGTTATCCACAGCTTATTCCCGTTTGAACGGGGCTCATAACGATCAAGGATGATCCATGTCGCTGTCTGCCGTCACACCGGTTTCCCCTGCGGAACTGGAAGCTCGTCTACGTCTGCATCGCTTGCCGGAACTCGGCCCGGCGCGTTTCAAAAAATTGCTCGAAGCCTTTGGCTCGGCGTCCAAAGCCATCAGCGCGCCCGCCAGCGCCTGGCGTTCGCTGGGCTTGCCGCTGGCGTGCGCCGAGGCTCGTCGCGCCAGTGAAGTGCGCGATGGCGCGAGCCACGCATTGGCCTGGCTAGAGCGTCCGGGCCAGCATTTACTGATGTGGGACCAACCTGAGTACCCGGCGCTGCTGGCGGAAATCAGTGATGCGCCGCCGCTGTTATTTGTGGCAGGTGATCCGGGGATCCTGGAAAAACCGCAATTGGCGATGGTCGGCAGTCGTCGTGCTTCGCGACCGGGCATGGACACCGCGGCTGCGTTTTCGCGCAGCCTGGCCAGCGCCGGTTTCGTCATTACCAGCGGTCTGGCGCTGGGCATTGATGCCGCTGCGCATCAAGCCGCGCTGGACGTCGGCGGGCGAACGGTCGGGGTACTTGGCACGGGACTTGAAAAGTTTTATCCACAGCGCAATCGGCGGCTGGCCGATGCCATGATCGCGTCGGGCAGCGCGGTGCTTTCCGAGTTCCCGCTGGACGCCGGCCCCAGCGCCGGCAACTTCCCTCGGCGCAACCGGATCATCAGCGGTTTATCCCTCGGTGTGTTGGTGGTCGAGGCGAGCGTCGCCAGCGGCTCATTGATCACGGCGAGGCTGGCGGCGGAACAGGGGCGCGAGGTGTACGCGATTCCTGGGTCGATCCATCACCCAGGGGCCAAGGGCTGTCATCAGTTGATCCGCGACGGCGCAATGCTGGTGGAAACCATCGAGCATATCCTCGAAGCCTTGCGCGGTTGGCAACGGCTGCCGTTATCCACAGAGGCGCTGCAAGCACCCACTCATCCCCTGCTCATCTTGCTGCACGCCGCGCCCCACACCAGCGAAGCGTTGTCGGTCAGCAGTGGCTGGGCCTTGTCCAAAGTCCTGGCAGCGCTGACGGAACTTGAAATGGATGGCCATGCCGTGTGCGAAAGCGGGCGCTGGTTTGCGCGGGTGAGCTAGGTTTTATAAGGAAGATCGGTAAACTGCGCAGAGCCTTATTCCGGAGAGTTTTTCATGGTCAACAATTGGCGTGTGCAACAAGCCGCACAAGCCGTTCGCTCAGGGGCGGTGATTGCCTATCCAACCGAAGCGGTCTGGGGCCTGGGTTGCGATCCGTGGGACGAAGCTGCGGTTTCTCGTCTGCTGATGATCAAAGGCCGGTCGATGGAAAAGGGCCTGATTCTGGTGGCCGACAATATCCGTCAGTTCGACTTCCTGTTTGAAGACTTCCCGGAACTGTGGATGGACCGCATGGCCAGCACTTGGCCGGGGCCGAACACCTGGCTGGTGCCGCATCAGAATTTGTTGCCCCTGTGGATTACCGGTAAACATGAAACGGTGGCGCTGCGCGTTAGCGATCACCCGCAGGTGCGGGATTTGTGTGCGAGGGTGGGGCCGTTGGTTTCGACCTCGGCTAACCCTCAGGGCCGGCCGGCGGCGCGGACGCGGATTCGAGTCGAGCAGTATTTCCGTGGGCAGGTGGATTTTATCCTCGGCGGTAATCTGGGCGGGCGCAAGAATCCGAGCGTGATTCGCGATCTTGCGACCGGGAATGTCATTCGCCCGGATTAAGACCGCAGTGCGGCCATTCGCGAGCAAGCCCGCTCCCACAGGTCCGAGTCGTATACAAATCATGTGAACGACCGAAGTCCTGTGGGAGCGGGCTTGCCCGCGAAGAGGCCCTTACAAATCCTATAATTTTAAGGCAATAACACCGTCGAGCCAGTGGTACGCCGCGCCGACAACTCGGTCTGCGCCTTCGCCGCTTCAGCCAATGGATACTTCTGGCTGATATCGACCGTAAGCTTGCCGCTGATGATCATCTCAAACAGCTCATCCGCCATACGCTGCAGATTTTCTGCATTATTTGCATAAGTCGCGAGCGTCGGCCTGGTCACGTATAGCGATCCCTTCGCCGACAATATCCCCAGGTTTACCCCATCGACTGCCCCGGAAGCATTGCCGAAGCTCACCACCAGGCCCCGTGGAGCCACGCTGTCGAGCGACGTCAGCCAGGTGTCCTTGCCGACGCCGTCGTACACCACCGGGACTTTTTTGCCGTCAGTCAATTCCAGTACGCGTTGTGCGACATTTTCGTGGCTGTAGTCGATGGTCGCCCAGGCACCGTTGGCCATGGCCAGCGCGGCTTTCTCCGGTGAGCTGACCGTACCGATCAACTTCACGCCCAAGGCCTTGGCCCACTGGCAGGCCAGGGAACCGACACCGCCCGCAGCGGCATGGAACAGAATGGTTTCGCCCCCCTTGAGTTCATACGTCTGACGCAGTAGGTACTGCACGGTCAGGCCCTTGAGCATCACCCCGGCGGCCTGTTCGAAACTGATCGCGTCCGGCAAATGCACCAGATTGGCTTCCGGCAAAACGTGAACGTCACTGTAGGCGCCCAACGGTCCACTGCCGTACGCCACGCGATCACCGACCTTGAACCGGGTCACTTCGCTGCCGACTGCCTCGACCACGCCCGCACCTTCCGCCCCCACGCCCGATGGCAGGGCAGGCGGCGGGTAGAGACCGCTGCGGTAGTAGGTGTCGATGAAGTTGAGTCCGATGGCCTTGTTGGTCACTCGAACCTGCTGCGGGCCGGGCTCAGCGGGTTGATAGTCGACATACTCAAGCACTTCGGGGCCGCCATGGGCGCTGAACTGGATACGCTTTGCCATCAGAACTCTCCTTAGGTCATTTTGCGAAGCTCCCTATCGGACTCCTAAGCTTGATCTTCGTCAACTGCGGCGGTGCAAGGTGCAGTGTTATCCTACGCAGCAATTTGCCGCCGGCCGTCAAACGCCGCGCAGCTTTGCCCGATTCAAGGTGATGACATGACGACCCGCACCAAGGCCGTAAAAGCCTATCTGCTCGACCTGCAAGACCGTATTTGCTCTGCTCTGGAAGCCGAAGACGGTGGCACGCAATTCGTCGAAGACGCCTGGACCCGGCCTGCCGGCGGTGGCGGTCGCACGCGAGTGATCGAAAACGGCGCATTGATCGAAAAGGGCGGCGTCAACTTTTCCCACGTGTTTGGCAGCGGTCTCCCACCGTCCGCCAGCGCCCACCGACCTGAATTGGCCGGTCGTGGTTTCGAAGCCCTGGGCGTGTCGCTGGTGATTCATCCGCACAACCCGCAGGTGCCGACCTCCCACGCCAATGTGCGCTTTTTCATCGCTGAAAAAGAAGGCGAAGAACCGGTCTGGTGGTTCGGCGGCGGTTTCGACCTGACGCCTTATTACGGCAATGAAGAAGACTGTGTGCACTGGCACCGCGTCGCCGAGCAGGCCTGCGCGCCGTTCGGCCCGGACGTCTATCCGCGTTACAAGGCCTGGTGCGACAGCTACTTCCACATCAAGCATCGCCACGAACCGCGGGGCATCGGCGGTCTGTTTTTCGATGACTTGAACGAATGGGACTTCGACACCAGCTTCGCTTTCATGCGCGCCATCGGTGACGCCTACATCGAGGCGTACCTGCCGATCGTACAGCGCCGCAAGAACGATGCGTTCACCGCCAAACAGCGTGAGTTCCAGGAATTTCGCCGTGGCCGCTACGTCGAGTTCAACCTGGTTTACGACCGCGGCACGTTGTTCGGTCTGCAATCCGGTGGGCGTACCGAGTCGATCCTCATGTCCCTGCCACCGCAAGTCCGCTGGGGCTACGACTGGAAGGCCGAGCCGGGCAGCGAAGAAGCCCGCTTGACCGAATACTTCCTGCAAGACCGCGATTGGTTGGCCAAGGCCTGAGAGGAATCCTGATGGATCGTTATGTCGTGTTCGGTAACCCGATTGGCCACAGTAAATCGCCGCTGATCCATCGCTTGTTCGCCGAGCAGTCCGCTCAGCAACTGGACTACAGCACCTCGTTGGCGCCGCTTGACGACTTTTCTGACTTCGCCAAGGCGTTTTTCCTCGAAGGTCGCGGGGCGAATGTGACGGTGCCGTTCAAGGAAGAGGCCTATCGCCTGGCCGACAGTCTGACGAAGCGTGCGCAGCGGGCCGGCGCGGTCAATACCCTGAACAAACTCGCCGATGGCAGTTTGCTGGGCGACAACACCGACGGCGCCGGGCTGGTGCGGGACCTGACGGTCAACGCCGGTTTCAGCCTCAAGGGCAAACGCATCCTGCTGCTCGGCGCTGGCGGCGCGGTCCGTGGTGCTCTGGAACCGTTGCTGGCCGAGTTGCCGGAATCGGTGATCATCGCCAACCGCACGGTGGAGAAAGCCGAGTTGTTGGCGGAGTTGTTCGCGGACCTTGGGCCCGTGTCGGCCAGCGGTTTCGACTGGTTGCGGGAATCGGTGGACCTGATCATCAACGCCACATCCGCGAGTTTGTCGGGCGATGTACCGCCGATTGCCAGTAGCCTGATCGAGCCGGGCAAAACGGTGTGCTACGACATGATGTACGGCAAGGAGCCGACCTCTTTCTGCCGTTGGGCCAGTGAACATGGCGCTGCGGTGTCGATGGACGGCCTGGGGATGCTCGCTGAACAAGCGGCGGAAGCGTTCTTTCTGTGGCGTGGTGTGCGCCCGGATACGGCGCCGGTATTGGCCGAACTCCGCCGCCAGCTAGCCCTCTAAAAGCATCGCGGGCAAGCCCGCTCCCACAAGGATCACCGAAAACCTGTGGGAGCGGGCTTGCCCGCGATGGCGAACGACACCGATGTCGGATCAATCCTCAAACCGGATCGGGCATTTCTCCGCCCCTTCAAGCTTCCTCAACTCTTCCACCACCTGCGGCCGTGCGCGGCGCAAGGTCAGGCTGCGGTCCTGCTTGAGCAGCCGCCGCGCTTCCTGATGCAGCATTTCCACCCCTGAATAGTCGATAAAGTTGATCTGCTGCGCCTCGATCACTACGCGCGCGCCGTGCATCCGTTGCAGGCGCACTTGCAGGTAATGGCTGGCGCCGAAAAAGATCGAACCTCCGACCCGCAGAATATCTTCATCGCCTTCGCGCCAATGCTGCACCCGCGGTTGCGAAGTACGCTTGAGGTAGAAGAACAGCGAAGCCAGGACCCCGGCATAGATTGCGGTCTGCAACTCCAGCAACAGCGTGGCGACACAGGTCAGCACCATGACCAGGAACTCGGCGCGGCTGACCCGCAACAGCGCGCGAATGCCCCGATGGTCCACCAATCCCCAGGCGATCAACAGAATGCTGCCCGCCATGGCCGGGATCGGAATGTGCGCGATCAACGCCGCGCCGAAGATGGCGAACAGCGCCACCCACAACGCTGAAAACACCCCGGCCAACGGTGAGCAGGCACCCGCCTCGTAGCTCAGGCCGGAACGGGTGAAGGAACCGGCTGAAAGTGATCCGGAAAAAAACGCCCCGACCATGTTCGAAAAACCCTGGGCGCGGACTTCCTGATTGGCGTCGAGCAATTGCTGGGAGCGTGCCGACAAGGAACGGGCAATCGACAGACTCGTCACCAGTCCGAGCATCCCCACCGCCACGGCGCTGGGCAGCAGGCGCAGGATCAGATCCAGGTCCAGCGGCAGCGGACTGAAGGGCGGCAGCCGCCCGACAAACGCGCTGACCAACTTCACGTGGCCGAACATCGATGGCCAGAACCACACCAAAAGTCCGCTCAGCGCCAAGGTGATCAAGAGCGTCGGCCAGCGTGGCAGCAGTAATTTCAGGATCACGCCCACCCCGACGGTGGCCAGCCCCAGTACCAGCGAAGGTTTATCCACAAAACCGAGGTGTTTGAACACCATCAGGAAACTGTCCAGTGCGGTGGACTGGTTGGGCAGGTCCAACCCCAGCAGGTTCGGCAGTTGGCCAATGGCAATCACCACCGCCGCGCCGAGGGTGAAGCCCAGCACCACCGAGTGAGAGACGAAATTCACCAGGGCACCAAAGCGCAGCAAGCCTAGCAGCCACTGGAAAATCCCGGCGAGCAGCGTAAGAAGCAGGATCAGGGTGACGTAGTCTTCTGACGCGGGAACGGCCAGAGGACTGACGCTGGCATACAGGACAATGGAAATCGCCGCCGTAGGACCGCAGATCAGATGCCACGACGAACCCCAGAGGCAAGCGATCAGCACCGGGATGATCGCGGCGTACAGGCCGTATTCCGGCGGGAGTCCGGCGATCAGGGCGTAGGCAATAGATTGTGGCAGCGCAAGAATGGCGCCGCTGAGGCCAACGATCAGGTCACGACCGACGCTGGCGCGGGTTTGCCGGGGCAACCAGGAAAGGAAGGGAAAGAGTGAATGGCGGCTGGGGAAGGCCATGGGTCCTCTCGGGTTGGGTTTTGCGCAAGGGTATCAGGACCCTGCACTGATCGTTCCCACGCTCTGCGTGGGAATGCCGCCATGGACGCTCCGCGTCCGCTTCAAGATGTGACGCGGAGCGTCACGGGATGCATTCCCAGGCAGAGCGTGGGAACGATCGGCGGAGGGAGTTAGAGCTTCGCTTTCACTGCCGGCAACGCTTCCTTCCCATCCACGGTCTTCACGCCATCCAGCCATTTATCCAGCACGGCGGGGTTGGCCTTGATCCACGCCTTGGCCGCATCGGCATTGCTGACTTTCTTGTTCACCACCTCGGCCATGATGCTGTTCTCCATCTCCTGAGTGAAACTCAGGTTGGTGAGCAGCTTGCCGACGTTCGGGCAGGCCTGTGCATAACCTTTGCGGGTCAGTGTATAAACGCTGCCGGTGTCGCCGAAGTACTTCTCGCCGCCCTTCAGGTAATGCATTTTCAACTGCACGTTCATCGGGTGCGGTGTCCAGCCGAGGAAGGTCACGAACTTCTGTTTCTTCACGGCGCGGGACACTTCGGCCAGCATGGCCTGCTCGCTGGACTCGACCAGTTTCCACTGGCCCATGTCGAAGTCGTTCTTTTTGATGATCTCTTGCAGCGAGATGTTCGCCGGGGCGCCCGAGCCGATACCGTAGATTTTCTTGTCGAACTTGTCGGCGTATTTGTTCAGGTCGGCAAAGTTATGCACACCCGCGTCCCACACGTAATCCGGGACTGCCAGGGTGAATTCGGTGCCGTCGAGGTTCTTCGCCAGTTGCGTGACATCGCCGGTGGCGACGAACTTGTCGTAGAAGCCCTGCTGCGCCGGCATCCAGTTACCCAGGAACACGTCGACCTGGCCATCCTTCAACCCGCCAAAGGTGATCGGCACCGCGAGGGTGTCGACCTTGGCCTTGTAGCCCATGCCGTCCAGCAGAAACCCGGTAATGGCGTTGGTCGCGGCGATGTCGCTCCAGCCAGGGTCGGCCATTTTCACCGTGTCGCAGCTCTGATCGGCAAACGCCGACGCACTGCCCAGAGCCAGTAGCCCGACCGTCAGTACTGTGGATAACTTTTGCATGGACTTCCCCTTAAGATTATTGGTTTTGGCAGGGTTGTGGATAACGTGCTTTGCGTTCCAGATCGTCGAGGTCGATGTGATTGCGCATGTACTGCTGACTGGCGTCCACCAGCGGCTGGTGATCCCAGCTCTTCAGCTTGCCGATGGTCAGCGCCTCGGCGACAAAACGCCGACGACGCTGGCTCGCGAGCACCTCTTGGTGTATCGCCGGTATGTCCCATTTGGCCCGGGCTTCAGCCAGAAATTCCTCGAACAATGGCCGATGTTGAGGCGATTGGCTGAGTTCTTCCTGCTCGCGCGGATCATTGTGTACATCGAAGAGTAGGCAAGGGTCGTCTTCGCTGTAGATGAATTTGTAGGCGCCGCGGCGGATCATCATCAAAGGACTGATGGTGCCTTCGGCCATGTATTCACCGAAGACTTCGTCGTGACCGCCCTGCCCTTGCAGGTGCGAGACCAGCGAGCGACCGTCCAGCGGCAGGCCCGGCTCCAATGAGCCGCCGGCCAATTCAACGAAGGTTGGCAGCAGGTCAGCGGTGGAAACGGCAGCACTGACCCGGCCAGCACCAAATTGCCCCGGCGCGCTGATCAACAACGGTACGCGTGCAGCCATTTCGAACCAGTGCATTTTGTACCAGAGGCCACGCTCGCCGAGCATGTCGCCGTGGTCGCCGGAGAAGACGATGATGGTGTCGTCGATCAGCCCGGTATCTTCGAGTGTTTGCAGGAGTTTGCCGACGTTGCTGTCGATATAGCTGCACGCTCCAAAATACGCGCGACGCGCATCGCGAATCTTATCCACAGGCAGTGGCTTGTCCCACAGGTCATACACCTTGAGCAAACGCTGGGAGTGCGGATCGAGTTCGGCCTGTGCCGGTGTTGTAGGCAACGGGATGTCGGCATCGTCGTACATGTCCCAGAAAGTCTTGGGAATGGTGTACGGGTCGTGTGGGTGAGTCATCGAAACGGTCAGGCAGAACGGCTGTTCGCCATCCTCGCGAATGTGATCGAACAGGTACTGCTGGGCCTTGAACACCACCTCTTCGTCGAAATCCAGCTGATTGGTGCGCACGCATGGCCCGGCCTGCAGCACCGAGGACATGTTGTGGAACCAGGTCGGGCGTACATCTGGCTCATCCCAGTTCACTGACCAGCCGTAATCGGCCGGGTAGATGTCGCTGGTCAGGCGTTCTTCATAGCCGTGGAGCTGATCCGGACCACAGAAATGCATCTTGCCCGACAGCGCGGTGCGGTAGCCGAGTCGACGCAGGTAGTGGGCATAAGTCGGTACATCGGCTGGGAAATCGGCCGCATTGTCGTAGGCGCCGATCTTGCTCGGCAACTGACCGCTGACCAGGGTGAAACGCGACGGCGCGCACAGTGGGCTGTTGCAATAAGCGGCGTCGAACACCACGCCTTCGGCGGCGAGGCGGCTCAGATTAGGCAGTTTGATGGGCGAAGGACCGTAGAACGGCAACATTGGCGCGGCCATCTGATCGGCCATGATGAAAAGAATATTCTTGCGCTTCATGTGATCGCGGCATTCCATAGTGAATATTTATGCGAGAGTGCTGCGATCGAGCATGGAGTCCATGCACTTTGTGGTAAAGCCCAGCCACGGCAATGACTAGGATAAGCCCCGCTTATGTATGACGCCCTTGGAAACCTGTCGCTGGATCTACTGCGAGCATTTGAAGCGGCGGCGCGTCATCGCAGCTTTACCGCGGCGGCGGTTGAACTCGGCACTACCCAACCCGCCGTCAGCCAGCAGATAAAACGGCTGGAAGAACAGCTCGCGGCACGGCTGTTTGATCGCATCTACCGTGGCATCGAATTGACGGAAGCCGGGACCATTCTTTTTGAACAAGTTCAGCTCGGTTTGCAGAATATCGATGCGGGATTGAGCGCAATCAGCGCACAGCATCAACATGAAGTGTTGCAGGTAGCCACGGATTTCGCCTTCGCCGCGTATTGGCTGATGCCACGACTGCACCGCTTTCATAAAGCCAATCCCCAAGTCGACGTCAGCCTGGTCACCAGCGAGCGCAATCACAACATGTTGCGCACCGATATCGACGTGGCGGTGCTGTTTGGAGATGGCCGCTTTAAACAGGGTGAAAGCCACTGGCTGTTCAGCGAAGAGGTGTTTCCGGTGTGCAGCCCGTTGTTGTTGAAGGACCGTCCCCTGCCCTTGCCGGCCCAGTCATTGCTGGAATTCCCTCTGCTGCACCTGCGCGGTGAAAACAGCAGTAACTGGTTCGACTGGAGCGGCGTGTTTCGCGAGTTGGGGATTACGTCGGCACCGGCCCCCGGGCAATTGCGCTTCGACAATTACACGTTGCTGATTCAAGCAGCGATCGGCGGCCAAGGCGTGGCCATTGGCTGGCGGCACCTTGTGGATAACTTACTGGCGCAGGGTTTGTTATGCCGACCGATTGCGGACACGGTGATTTCCAGGCTCGGCTATTACGTGGTTCTGCCCCAACGCAAACGGCGCGGGGCATTGATCCAGCAGTTTGTCGATTGGTTGATGGCTGAGCAGGCCACCAGCGCCCAATCCCTGAGTGGTTTGCCGCTGCCGTCTATCGCGGTGTAGGGTCGGTCGAAACGAAGTTCACGTGCTCACGTACGTGAAGATTAAGCTGCAGCTCATCGGCAATCCCCACCGCCACGCGGTTCAACCGTCCAAGCGGTTCGGCCAGGCCTGGCTCAAGGCTGCTGCTGATATGGCTGAAATGTTCGATCGTCAGCCCCGGTACGCCGCGAGGCGCATTCACCAAGGTCCAGTGCAAGGCACTGCTTTGCAGCGCATCCAGGATTTCCTCGGCGGCATGCCGCTGAAGGTGATCCAGCACTTCAACCTCTGTTTCGTCGAGTTCGTCGAAATTCCCTACCAGGAACAGTCGTGCAATGCCCGCCGCCTGCATGCCCTCGATCAGCGCATCCACCGCCAGCACCTGCTCGACCGGGCCTGGCACGATGGTTTTTTCCACATGTTCGCTGTTGAACGGCAGCCCCGGTGCGTCCAGCAGGCAAATCACCGCCGAACTGCCCGCTACGCTTTGCTTGACCCGTTCGGCCTCGAACAGATCGCCGGCCTTGGTGCGCAAACCCGGGCGCGGTGGGAGCGCCGTCAGGTCGTCCAGAATCGCGATCACTTCATGTTGGCGCCGCAGCATTTCAGCCATCAGCGCACTGCCCAGGCTACTCATGGCACCATAAAGCACCACCTTCACCACCGGGGTTTCGGCATTTTTCATGCTGGGATTCCTTGTTCTATATGGCGTGTGACCTGTAGGAATCGGTGAGGGTTCGACTGGGTTTTTGAGGGAATCAGATGCAACAGATCAAGGGTTACCACGCTCATGTCTATTTCGACGCCAGCAACATTGATCAGGCGCGAGCGCTGTGTGAGCAAGCGGCGCAAGTGTTCCCGCTGAAAATGGGCCGCGTGCACGAACGCCCGGTGGGGCCGCACCCGGACTGGAGTTGCCAATTGGCGTTCGGGCCGGAGCTGATCGGTGACGTGCTGCCGTGGCTGGCGCTCAACCGCAAGGGTTTGGTGGTGTTCCTGCACCCGGACACCGGCGATGATTTGCTGGACCACACCGAGCACGCTATCTGGATGGGTGCGGTCCGGCCGCTGGATCTGTCTATTTTTTGATCAGAGGTTTTCTTCGGCTTCACTCGGCAAGTGCTCGTCCAGGTGCAGCCAGGGTAAACGGCTGTCAGTCCAGATATGCCGCTCGGCCGGGGCCTGCTCCGGGTAATCGAGGGTGGCGATGGTCACGTCGATGCTTGCGGGGCTGAGGTGCGTGGTCAGCGCCAGTTGTGCCCCACAAGTCGGGCAGAAATAGCGCACGCAGGTGGTTGAAGATTCGTACTGCGCCGGCGTTCCTTTCAGCCATTTAAAGGCCGATGCGGGCACGGTGATCCAGGTCGTCACGATCCCGCCGCTGACCCGTCGGCAGATCGAGCAGTGGCAGTGGGCGATGTCGTGCAACGGCCCGCTGAATTGATAGCGCAGGTGTCCGCAGTGGCAGCCGCCGGTGTGAATGTCGATCATGACCTTACCTCCTGATGCGTATTTACTGACGCCTTCGCGAGCAAGCCCGCTCCCACAGCAGAACGCATTTCAATGTGGGAGCGGGCTTGCTCGCGAAGAATTCAACCCGATCCACCTCCCTTCCCCAGTCCGACGACCGGTCGCCCATCCGGTCAATGCTTTCACCAGCGAAAGCTGGCTGAAAGCTTCCCCGATTAGGATCGCCCCCACTGCCGGCAAAAGACCGGTCGGCCAATGCCAGTGTTTTATCGCTCGCACAGCCCATTTAACAACAACAATGGTGACCCTGATGTCCTCTGCTACCCGCCGCTTCGCTGCAACTCCGCCCGTACGCCTCGTGCTTCCCGTTCTGCGCTGACCCACCGGTTCGCCCATTCCCTAGCCGCGCTACGCCTGGAGTATTCCCATGCTGACTTTCCTTGGCTTCGCCATGGTCATCACGTTCATGTTCCTGATCATGACCAAGCGCCTGTCCGCGCTGATCGCCCTGATCATCATTCCAATCGTCTTCGCCCTGTTCGGTGGTTTTGCGCCGAAGATCGGCCCGATGATGCTCGAAGGCATCACCAAGCTGGCGCCGACCGGCGTGATGTTGATGTTTGCCATTCTGTATTTCGCCTTGATGATCGACTCCGGCCTGTTCGACCCGGCCGTGCGCAAGATCCTCAAACTGGTCAAGGGCGACCCGCTGAAAGTTTCGGTCGGCACCGCCGTACTGGCGCTCGTCGTTTCCCTCGATGGTGACGGCGCGACCACTTATATGATCTGCGTGGCCGCCATGCTGCCGCTCTACAGCCGCATCGGCATGAGCCCGCGGATCATGGCCGGCCTGATCATCCTCGCGGGTGGCGTGATGAACATGACCCCGTGGGGCGGCCCGACGGCCCGTGCGGCCAGTGCGCTGCACGTGGATCCGTCCGACATTTTCGTACCAATGATTCCGGCGATGGCTGCCGGGGTCGTGGCAATCCTCTTGATTGCCTACTTCTACGGCAAACGTGAACGTGCGCGTCTGGGTGAATTGCACCTGGTGGGCGATGAAGTCGACCACAGCGAAATCAGCGTCTCGCAGTTCCCGGATGCCCGTCGTCCAAAACTGATCTGGTTCAACGGCGCCCTGACCCTGGGCCTGATGTGCACCCTGATTGCCGGACTGTTGCCGCTGCCGGTGCTGTTCATGGTGGCGTTCAGTATTGCCATGATCGTCAACTATCCTTGCCTGCAACAGCAGAAGGATCGCGTCGCGGCTCACGCCGGCAGCGTGCTGGCGGTGGTCGGTTTGATCTTCGCGGCGGGCATCTTCACCGGTATCCTGTCGGGCACCGGCATGGTCGATGCCATGTCGAAAAGCCTGTTGGCGGTGATCCCTGATTTCCTCGGCCCGTACCTGGCCGTCATCACTGCGCTGGTGAGCATGCCGTTCACGTTCTTCATGTCGAACGACGCATTTTATTACGGCGTGTTACCAGTACTTGCCGAAGCAGCCAGTCATTACGGTATAACCGCGGTTGAAATGGCACGTGCCTCGATCGTCGGTCAGCCCGTCCACCTGTTGAGCCCGCTGGTACCATCGACCTACTTGTTGGTGGCCCTGGCCGGTATCGATTTTGGTGACCATCAGCGCTTTACCCTGAAATGGGCAGTGTTGGTGTGCATGTGCATACTGGTTGCAGCATTGCTGATGGGGATCTTTCCGCTGTTCAGCACTCTATAAGCCCAAGACTCACCACAACGGGTCCAGGCTTCGCTGTTTGAAGTCCGGGCCCGTTCTGGTTTAACACTCGCTCAAAGGAATACACATGGAATGGCTGACCAACCCTGAAATCTGGGTTGCCTTCTTTACCCTGACCGCCCTGGAAATCGTCCTGGGTATCGATAACATCATCATGATTTCGATCCTGGTCAGCCGCATGCCCAAGCACATGCAGCAGCGCACCCGGATCTTCGGCCTGGCGCTGGCCATGGTCACGCGGATCCTGTTGCTGCTGTCGATCACCTGGGTCATGCGCCTTACCAACGACTTGTTCGAAATGTTCGGCCAAGGCATTTCCGGGCGAGACCTGATCCTGTTCTTCGGTGGCCTGTTCCTGTTGTGGAAGAGCTCGCAAGAGATGTACCACGCGCTGGAAGGTGAAGACGAAACCAATGAGGAGCCAGGTGGCAAGGGCGGCAACTTCCTCTACACCATCATCCAGATCGCGATCATCGACATCGTGTTCTCGCTGGACTCGGTGATTACCGCTGTCGGCATGGTCTCCCACGTACCGGTCATGGTCGCGGCGATCATCGTTGCGGTGCTGGTGATGATGCTGGCTTCCGGCACCATCAGTGCGTTCATCGACAAGCACCCGTCGCTGAAAATGCTGGCGCTGTCGTTCCTGCTGATCGTCGGTACCGTGCTGATTGCTGAATCCTTCGACGTTCACGTGCCAAAAGGCTACGTCTACTTCGCCATGGCGTTCTCGCTGGCGGTGGAAGCGATCAACATCAAGATGCGCACCGCGATTGCGAAAAAACGCAAACAGCAAGATCCGGTGAAACTGCGCAAGGACATTCCGGGGCAATAACCCGAGTCTGCGCATAAACCTGTGGGAGCGGGCTTGCTCGCGAAGACGGAGTGTCAGTCGACATCAATGTTGCCTGATACACCGCTTTCGCGAGCAAGCCCGCTCCCACTTTTTTTGCTCTGTGATTAGCCTGGCGGATCGCGGTTATTCACCACTCGATTGCGAATTCTTCACGAAGGTTTGTTCAAAGGTTGACGCACCGAGCTCTGGTGGTTAGCGTCCCCCGCTCGCTTCAAACGACAAAGCCAAGGAATGCATATGTCTGGAAAACCGGCTGCACGTCTCACGGACCCGACCACCTGTCCCCTTCCCGGCCACGGCACCAACCCGATTGCCAGCGGGTCTCCCGATGTGTTTTTCAACGGCCTTGCGGCCGCTCGGGTCAGCGACACATGCACCTGCGGTCAGGTCTTGAACGGCGGATTCTCTTCAACCGTGTTCATCAACGGTCTGAACGCCATGACGCTTGATAGCACCACCAGCCATGGCGGTGTGGTAATTGGCGGCTCCGGTGACGTCATCATCGGCAGCTCTCATACCCCCACGCCATTCATTCCGCCCCTGCCGATCATTGGTCAGCCCTTGGTCGAATTCAAAGCTGTCAGCGCCGGCGATGGCGAGCCGATTGCCCAGCAGGACTACGAAATCGAAACCGCCGAAGGCCGCATCGTCAAAGGCCAGACCAACGCTGAGGGCATGACCCAAAGCGTCGCTACCCTACAGCCCGACCTCGCCGTAGTCCGCTGGACTGTCTGACGCCTCAAGGAAGAATGAAATGACCGGACAATGCATCGCGCCAGACGACCTGGACATGAAAAAACTCTGGGACAGCACCTGCGAACTCCCCGCCTGCAAGCGCGAAACCACCAAGGGCGGCCCCAACCCGAAAACCCGCGTCGAAGTGCCGTTGCTGACCTGTAACTGCCTGTGGCGCAGGTTTCAGAAAGAAGCCGAAGAATGGGTCGCACCGGGCGGCGTGTTGATTGCCGACCCGCAAGCTCGTAACCGCAAGATCAACGCAGCCTATGCACAGTTGTGGCTGGCGGATAACCGGTTTCAGTGGGCGGGGTTGGCGGCGTTTGCTTCGAAGCAGGTGGGGTGTGGGTTGTTGCATGCCGCTACGTTGGAGCAACGAATTGAAGCCGAAAAAAAGGCTTACCGGACGCTCAAAGATAGCCAGCCCAAGGATTTGTATGAACGTATGGTGGTCAACAAATGGCGTTCGGACCCTGAGCTTTGGAAAAAATGGAACCAGGCAAAGCAGCAGAATTCGGTCCCCCTTACGAGTGACCCACTCTCTGGTGATGCAATTGCATTGCTCCAAGAAGAATTGAAATACGTTCACCAAATGCTGGCGCTTGGAAACACTGCTCTGTTCTTGGATGTTTACCCACTGCACCGTTTTTTTATGGTGCGTGGATTTAAAGAAATGGAGAAGTGTTTACCTGACCGCAGCAGCCTGCGTAGTGAAGTGCTCTGGCCTATTGCGGATAAAGTTGACTTTGGTACTGCCCGTTTGGAGATTTTCGAAACTTTCGCCTCTATTGATAAGGGCGATGTTAGCGGCAGCGTCAGAGTGATGGCTCGTCATGAGCAGTTAAATATCCTTCAACCTGCAATGTATGACGTAGAACATTTCGCGCTATTAATGCGAGGGACTCAAGCGGGTGACGTGGTGTCGGTTGTTACTGGTTTGTTTTCGGGGCTGCCGGAGGAAATACAGTTAACTCTTGCTAGTCAATGTAAAGTTCCAGATGGTCGGAAAGTCGCTTTTAGCCGTAACCCCATCGCGGATTTAGCGGACAAGGATCAGCGAATGGAGTTCGTATTACGAGCGGCAACACAATTTGACACCTTGTTAAAAAATCCAACTGCCCATGCTCAACTAAAGACATCTATTTCGGAAATTGCTAGCGGCGGAGGAGTAAAGTGATGCGTAAGCTGGTTTGGAGCCTTCTGACTCTAATATCCATATTCTTGATTATTTATGTCGTTCGCGATTTGAAAGCCGTAGATACGATTTCCGTTCGTGTAGGAAAACCCTATGAAGATGTAGTGCGAGACTCAACGTTTCCAGTAAAAGCTAAAACTGCAATATATCCAAGTGAGCCGCCTGAAGTAGACTCGACGTGGATCAGCAGTCCAGTGGTTGTCCATTTTGATGACCCGCAGCACGGCTTCACCTTACCGCAAACTAAGTTTGGCGCGGTGGGTTACAGTAAGGAAAAAGTATCGACTCTTACCACTTCTCCGATGTTAGAAGCTTTACCCTACGATCAGTTAACGCCCTTAATTATCCAGTTGCAGGAGATGTTAAAAAGTTCTGGATGGGTCCCGCGGGATAATGAACACCACGCGTGGTTGGGGTTAAGTGACGAGGTCGAGAGAAATGCTTTGCAGAACCTGTTATTCGACCAAGTTGTTGTTGTGATGCTTCTGGTCCCGCACAAATATGGTCTTGCGCTAAACGTCAAATGCTACGCTCGCTGTGATGAGCGCGACCCGAAAACAGCGAAGTATCTTATTGATGTCAGTGTCGGTTCGGATTACTCCAGCGAATGAAGAGTCGCTCCAGAAGGCGGCGTCGTTTTTTGCAAAGGGCAGCATTTTTTATGCTGTTCATTTGTCTGACTTCCTTTCACTACCCAGTTGATTTTTTGAACGTTTATATCGGGAAGTCATACAGAGAAGTCGCACGAGACTCGACATTCCCTGTTCATGGCAACACGGCAATTTATCCTGGGGATCCTAACGACGTTAAAGATCCACCTCATCCAAGTTCAACCTGGATCAGCAGCCCTGTTGTAATCCGGTTTGATGATCCCGAGCATGGCTTCACCTTGCCACCAACCAAATTTGGTGCAGTGACGTACAACAAGAGCAAAGTTGCAACCCTTACCACATCTCCAATGCTAGAGACTTTAGCATTTGAGGAGCTCATGCCCCTTCTAGAAAAAATGCAGAGCATGTTGAAAGAAGCAGGTTGGACACCGCGAGACACCAGTGATCATGCTTGGCTGGTAACAACAAATGAAACTGAAAGAAATTCGCTTCAAAGTAAATTGTTCGATCAGGTTGTTATTGTGATGCTCCTTATACCTCACAAGTACAGTCTTGCGCTTAACGTCAAATGCTACGCCCGCTGTGATGAGCGTGACCCGAAAACGGCGAAGTATCTGATCGATGTCAGTGTAGGTTCGGATTACTACAGCGAATGAAGAGTCGCTTCAGACGAGGCTGCTGCGCAGCCCAGCGGGAGCAAGCTCCCTCGCCACAGGGTTAGGTTCGCGCACTTTTTCAATTGAGGGACTGAGACCTTCGGGCCCCTTCTTCTGCATGAACCTGTTTTCATGACAGTTTTGTTTCAATCACTTCTTTAGCTATGCGATGCTGGCGCCCAGACCGTTAGCCAACTACAGCTTAAGTACAGAACGTAGAACGTCGCGCGGCACCGTCAATTTGCCCCTTTGGGGCGCTACCACCACAGGGGGCCTGCATGCTCACCCTGCTCAATTTGTTATCTGCCGTGGCCTTGTTGATCTGGGGCACGCACATCGTCCGAACCGGCATCCTGCGGGTCTACGGTTCCAATCTGCGCCATGTGATCGGCCAGAACATGTCCAAGCGCTGGCTGGCGTTCATTGCGGGGATCGTCGTCACCGCGATGGTCCAGAGCAGCAACGCCACCGCCATGCTTGTCACCTCTTTCGTCGGTCAGGGCCTGATGGCGTTGACTCCCGCTCTCGCGACCATGCTCGGCGCGGATGTCGGGACCGCGCTGATGGCGCGGGTGCTGACGCTCGATTTGTCTTGGCTGTCGCCGCTGCTGATCTTTCTCGGGGTGATTTTCTTCCTGTCCCGCAAGCAGACCCGACTGGGCCAGATGGGCCGCGTCAGCATCGGCCTCGGGCTGATCATTCTGGCGCTGCAACTGATCGTCGAGTCCGCCGCGCCGATTACCCAGGCGCAGGGCGTGAAGGTGATTTTCGCCTCACTGACCGGGGACATCCTGCTCGACGCCCTGGTCGGCGCGCTGTTCGCGATGATTTCCTACTCCAGCCTGGCCGCCGTCCTGCTGACCGCGACCCTGGCTGGCGCTGGCGTGATCAGTCTGCCGGTGGCCATCGGCCTGGTGATCGGTGCCAACATCGGCAGCGGCGTCCTCGCTTTCCTCAGCACCAGCATGCAAAACGCCGCCGGGCGCCAAGTGGCGCTTGGCAGCCTGCTGTACAAACTGATCGGCCTGCTGCTGATCATTCCGGTGCTGGACCCGTTGGTGCACTGGATCGACAGCCTCGACTTCAGCCCTCAGGAAATGGTCATCGGCTTCCACCTGCTCTACAACACCGCACGCTGCCTGATCCTGTTGCCCAGCGTTGGCCCGATGGCCAGGCTCTGCGCGTGGCTGCTGCCGGAGCGGCCGGAGCTCAACGGCATGGCGAAACCCCGACACCTTGACCTGACAGCGCTGGTCACCCCCAGCCTGGCACTGGCCAACGCCGTGCGAGAAACCCTGCGCATGGGCGACCTGATCGACAACATGCTCGAAGCGATGCTCGACGTGCTGCGCGGCAAACAATCCGCCATCACCCAGGAAATGCGCAAGCTGACCGATGATGTCGAAGCGCTTTACAGCGCGATCAAGCTCTACCTGGCGCAAATGCCCCGGGAAGACCTGAGCGATCAAGACAGTCGGCGCTGGGCGGAAATCATCGAATTGGCGATCAACCTCAAGCTCGCCAGTGACCTGATCGAACGCATGCTGCGAAAGGTGCAGCAGCAGAAAACCTCGCAGCGCCGGTCTTTTTCCGAGGTGGGCCTGGAAGAATTGGCCGGGTTGCACAGCCAGTTGATCTCCAACCTGCGTCTCGGGTTGTCGGTATTTCTCAGTGCCGACAAGGAAAGTGCCCGGCAGTTACTGCGTGAGAAACGTCGCTTTCGCGCACAGGAACGCCGCCTGGCCCATGCTCACGTCAGCCGGTTGCAACGTAAGATCGTGCAGAGTATCGAGACCAGTTCACTGCACCTGGAGTTGATCGCCGACATGAAGCGCTTGAATTCGCTGTTCTGCAGCAGCGCTTATGTGGTGTTGGAAACGTCGGACACCGGTGCACTGGCGGTCGACGATATGGCTGACATCACGCATTCGCCTTGAACGTCTGGCGGTGGGGTCAGTCAGTAAGATGTATTCAGCTTCAAGGCCGTCTTCGCGAGCAAGCCCGCTCCCACAGTGGAATGCGTTTCAAATGTGGGAGCGGGCTTGCTCGCGAAGGCGGCATGACTGACGACATGGATCTCCGATTGGTTGCCTGGAAGCTTGCTATGCGTTGTCTGCTGTTCGCCTGTCTTTTACTTGGCTCATTCCCTTCCTTTGCCCTGGATCGCTTCCAGGTCGAGGGCTATACGCTGCCCAACGGTCTGCAGTTGCTGCTCAAGCCGGGCACCGAGCGCGGGCATGTGGCGATTCGCCTGGTGGTCGGCGTGGGGCTGGATGATTTCAGCTGCGCCGACAAGGAACTGCCGCATCTGCTCGAACACTTATTGTTCAGCGGCATCGACGCCACCGGCGAAGGCGGCCTCGAAGAGCGCATGCAGGCCTTGGGCGGTGAGTGGAATGCGTTCACCAGCAATGCGGACACCACGTTCGTCATCGAAGCCCCGGCGAAAAACCAGCGCAAGGTGCTCGACCTGCTGTTGGCGCTGCTGACCCAGACCCGAATCGACGACAACGCCATCAACGCCGCCAAACAAGTGGTCGAGCGCGAAGACGGTGGCCATTACTCGCATTTGCAGCGTTGGCTGGATCGTCAGGACCTGGGCCACACCGCGAGCAATCAGCTGGCGGTGGAACTGGGCCTGAAATGCCCTGAGCGGGCCGAGGTCGATGACCTGACCCGCGAACAACTGGAGACCGTGCGAAAGGCTTGGTATGCGCCCAACAACATGACGCTGATCGTGGTCGGCGAGCTCGACAAGTTGTTGCCGGCGTATCTGGAGCGTTCGTATGGCGCGCTTGAAGCGGTCGACCCGACCGATCACCTGCCCTTGCCGGAAATCCAGGCCAGTGCGGCTCACGAGCGAACCCTAAGCGACGGCTTTGTCGGCGGGGGTGCCAAGGTGCACTGGCTGGTGCCGGAACCGGTGCTGCAGGATCAGCACGACGAAACCTTCGATCTGCTCAAGGACTATCTGGACTGGGCGCTCTATCGCCAACTCCGGCTGTCCCATGGTTTGTCCTATGGCCCTTCGGCCGAGCGCGAAGTGTTTGGCGGCGTGGGCTTCATGAGCCTGAACGCTGACCTCGAGCGCGACGACGTGGCAGAAGCCGAACAGGTGCTGGATGAGTTGAAGGCCAGTTTGCTCAAGGACGGTCTCGACGCAGGCACTTTCAACCGCCTCAAACAGGCCGCCATTGCCCGCCAGGCCTGGGCCGTGCAAGGCAACAGCGCACTGGCCGATTACTACTGGAGCGCGCTTGGGGACTACCAGGACGGGCGCTTCGCCGACCCGGCCAGGGAACTGCAAGGCGTGACCCTGGCGGAAGCGAACAAGGCCATGCGTGAGTTGCTCGTGCAACCGGGGTATGTGCGGATCGAGAAGCCGTTGATGAGTTATGACCAGTTGATGTGGGTGATGGCCGGGGTGTTTGGTCTTGTGGTGTTGATGCTGCTGGGCTGGCGCTTGCACCGAAGAGCGCCACCACCCGTGTAGCAGCTGGCGTAGCCTGCGTTCGGCTGCGCAGCAGTCGTCAATCCGTTTTGCTACATGTACCTGATACACCGCGGTGAATGGTTTGACGACTGCTGCGCAGCCGAACGCAGGCTACGCCAGCTGCTACAGGGTTTTATGATCGGATTGCGGACCTCGCCACACCGCTCCACGGGCGGTACTCTGTCGAGGATTTTCCCCACGACTATTGTGAACCGCCGAATGCCTACTCTGACCCTGTACGTCCAGCGCATCCTGGAATTGATGAAGCGCTATCCAGGGGTCATTGCGCTCGGTGGTTTTATCTCCGGGGTCGGCAGCTTCATGCTGGTGGATCGGCAACAGGGCCTGGCGACCTGGATCACCATCATCATGGTGCTCAGCTGGATCTGGCTGATGCTGGAAAACAGCCTCACCAAGCTGTTCACCAGGCTCTTCAAGCGCGAAATCCCCCAGCCTTTGCTGCGTTACGCCACGCAGATGATCCACCAGGAAAGCCTGTTCTTCGTCCTGCCGTTCTTTTTCATCACCACGACCTGGAACAGCGGCCAGTTGTTCTTCACCGGGTTGCTGAGCATGGCGGCGCTGATTTCCATCATCGACCCGCTCTACTACAAATGGCTGGCGCCTCGGCGCTGGGCGTTCCTGGCGTTGCACACGTTGACGCTGTTCGCCGCGCTATTGACCGCCCTGCCCGTCATTTTGCACCTGACCACTGCACAGAGTTTCAAACTGGCGCTGGGCACCGCTGTGGTGTTGTCGTTCCCGAGCCTGGCGTCGATCTTCCCGATCCGCACGGTGCGCAACGCGCTGGCGATCCTGAGTATCACCGTGGGTATCGGTGGCCTCGGCTGGGTGCTGCGTTCGTGGGTGCCGCCGGCGACCCTGTGGATGACCGATGTGGCGATCAGCACCCAAATGCAGGACCGCACCCCCGGTGCCAGTCTCGAAGAAGTCAGCGCCGAGCAGATCCGTGGCGGCGGCTTGTACGCCTTCACCGCGATCAACGCCCCGCGCGGCCTGGGCGAGCGGATTTATCACGTCTGGCAGTTCAACGGCAAAGAGGTTGATCGCATCCCGCTGGACATCCACGGCGGGCGCAAGGAAGGCTACCGCGCCTGGACCCACAAGCAGAACTTCCCCGGCAACCCTGCGGGTAAGTGGCAGGTTCGGGTGCTGACCGAAGACGGGCAACTGATCGGTGTGCTGCGCTTCAAGATCACGGACAGCACACCGATCAAAGAAAAGTAATCCGGTTCGTGCTATTACGTAGTTCTGCGTAAATAGCCGAACAAGCACGGAGCTTATGACCAGCAGCACAATGGCCGGCAATGCCCAGCTAGACGCCTCTCACTCCCCTGCACAACTGCGGGTCACGGGTGACTGGACGCTCGCCCATTACGCCGTTCTCAAAGACCTGAGCGAAAAACTCCGCGGCCAATACGACGACAGCGCGCACATCGACCTCAATGGACTCGGTGCACTGGATACGGCCGGTGCGTCGCTGCTGGTCGAATTGCTCGGGGCCGAGCGTTTGGGCCGGTCCGCCGAACATCCCGATTGCACGTTGTCCCCTCCCGACCGCGCCTTGTTGCAGACGGTTTATTGCTCGCTCAGCGACTTCTGCGTGCCGATCAAGGAACCGGAAATCAGCGTCGGCATTCAGCTGCTGACCCGCATCGGCCGTGCGGTTGACACTGTTTGGCAGGACACCCTGCAACTGCTGGGCTTTGTCGGCCTGATCCTCGAAACCATCGCACGCGGGCTGTTTCGCCCCAAGCGCTGGCGCATCACGCCAATGGTGGCGCACATCGAACAGACCGGCCTCGACGCCGCGCCTATCGTGGCCTTGCTGACCTTTTTGGTCGGTGCCGTGGTGGCGTTTCTCGGCGCGACGGTATTGGCGAGCTTCGGCGCGAGCATTTTCACCGTGGACCTGGTGGCGTTCTCCTTCCTGCGCGAATTCGGTGTGTTGCTGACTGCGATCCTGATGGCCGGCCGTACCGCCAGTGCGTTCACGGCGCAGATCGGCTCAATGAAGGCCAACGAAGAAATTGATGCCATCCGCACACTCGGTCTCGATCCGATGGAGTTGCTGGTGGTACCACGGGTTTTGGCGTTGCTGGTGGCGCTGCCGATGCTGACCTTTCTGGCGATGCTTTCGGGGATTATCGGCGGTGGCGTAGTGTGCGCCGTGTCGCTGGATATTTCGCCGGCGATGTTCCTGTCGTTACTGCAAACCGATATCGGCGTTCAGCACTTTCTGGTGGGGATCGTCAAAGCGCCGATCTTCGCCTTCCTGATCGCTGCGATCGGTTGCCTTGAAGGCTTCAAGGTCAGTGGCAGCGCCGAGTCCGTTGGTGCGCACACCACGTCGAGCGTGGTGCAGTCGATTTTCGTGGTGATTGTGCTCGATGCTGTAGCCGCGCTGTTTTTCATGGAGATGGGCTGGTGAGTCGTCTACCCCGAGCGCCCTCCGAGGCGGTGATCGAAGTCCGTGGGCTGTGCAATCGCTTCGGCAGCCAGAGCGTGCACGAGAACCTCGATCTGGATTTGTACAAAGGTGAAATCCTCGCCGTGGTCGGCGGTTCCGGCAGCGGGAAATCGGTGCTGCTGCGCAGCATCGTCGGCTTGCGCCAGCCCAGCGAAGGGATGGTGAAGGTCTTCGGCAAGAACCTGCCTACTCTGCCCGAACACGAGCGCTCGATGGTCGAGCGGCGCTTCGGCGTGCTGTTCCAGAAAGGCGCCCTGTTCTCTTCGCTGACCGTGACCGAGAACGTCGCCCTGCCCCTGATCGAACACGCTGGCCTGAGCCGTGAAGACGCCGAGCACCTGGCGGCGGTGAAACTGGCGTTGGCCGGGCTGCCGCTGTCGGCGGCGGACAAATACCCTGCCTCGCTGTCCGGCGGCATGATCAAGCGCGCGGCGCTGGCCCGCGCCCTGGCGCTGGACCCGGACATCCTGTTTCTCGACGAACCCACCGCCGGCCTCGACCCGATTGGCGCTGCAGCCTTCGATCAATTGATCCTGACCCTGCGCGATGCCTTGGGCCTGAGTGTGTTTCTGGTGACCCATGACCTCGACACGCTTTACACCATCACCGACCGGGTGGCGGTGCTGGCGCAGAAGAAAGTGCTGGTGGCGGACGCCATCGACAAGGTCTCGGAAACCGACGATGCGTGGATTCACGAATACTTCCATGGCCCTCGCGGCCGCGCGGCGCTGACGGCCGCTCAACAGTTGAACGAGGTCTGACATGGAAACCCGAGCCCATCATGTATTGATCGGCCTGTTCACCGTGATTGTGGTGGCAGGCGCCCTGCTCTTCGGTCTGTGGCTGGCCAAGTCCAGCGTCGACACCGAGTTCAAGGACTACGAAGTCGTCTTCAACGAGGCGGTCAGCGGCTTGTCCAAGGGCAGCGCCGTGCAATACAGCGGGATCAAGGTCGGCGACGTGGTGACGTTGCGCCTGGACCCGAAAGACCCGCGCCGGGTGCTGGCGCGAATTCGCCTGGGCGGCGATACGCCGATCAAGGAAGATACCCGGGCGATATTGGCACTGACCGGGATTACCGGCACCTCGATCATTCAGCTCAGCGGCGGTACGCCGCAAAGTCCGAACCTCAAGGGTAAAGACGGCCATCTGCCGGTGATTATTGCGTCACCCTCGCCTATCGCTCGTTTGCTGAATGACAGCGGCGACCTGATGGCCGGCGTGAACACGCTGATGCATAACGCCAACCTGATGTTTTCCACGGAGAACGTCGAGCGCATCAGCCAGACGCTGGAACATCTGGAACAAACCACCGGCACTATCGCCGACCAGCGCGGCGATATTCGTCAGGCGATGCAGCAACTGGCCTCGGTCGGCAAGCAGGCCAGTGCGATGCTGGAACAGACATCAGCGCTGATGCGTAACGCCAACGGCCTGCTCAACGATCAGGGCAAGCAGATGTTCGGCAGCGCCGAGCAGGCGATGAAGTCGCTGGAGCAAAGCAGCGCGACCATCAACACATTGCTCACCAACAACCAGGATTCGCTGAACAGTGGTATGCAGGGCCTCAATGGCCTGGCGCCGGCGGTGCGCGAACTGCGCGATACCCTGACGTCGTTGCGGGCCATCTCCCAACGCCTGGAAGCCAACCCCAGCGGTTACTTGCTGGGCAATGACAAGAACAAGGAGTTCACGCCATGAAGCTTGCGACCCTCGCCCTCCTCGCCGGCTTCGCGTTGGTCAGCGCTTGCTCTATCCTGCCCAAGTCCGAGCCGTCCGATGTCTATCGCTTGCCTTCGGCCCAGAGCGGCGCATCGGCCAGTCACGGCACGCCGCAACGCTGGTCGCTGCGCCTGACCAAGCCACAGGCCAGCGAAGCGCTGAACAGCCCGAAAATCGCCGTGATCCCGCAAGGTGATCTGATCAGCAGCTACGCCGCCTCGCGCTGGAGCGATCCGGCGCCGGTGTTGCTGCGTAATCGGCTGCTGGATGGTTTCCAGCGGGACGGTCGGGTGCCGTTGCTGAGCACCGATGACAGCAACTTCCAGGCAGATCTGGAATTGGGCGGAAGCTTGCAGGCGTTCCAGACTGAATACCAAGGCACCGCCGCCAGCGTGGTCGTGCGCCTGGATGCTTTGCTCGTGCGCGGGTATGACCAGCGCATCCTCGCCAGTCGCCGCTTTGAAGTGCGTCAGCCATTGAGCGACGTGAAGGTGCCGGCGGTGGTGATCGGGTTTGGCCAGGCCAATGATAAGTTGACGGCGCAGGTGGTGAGTTGGGCGGTTGAGCAAGGGCAGAAAGTCGCGCCGCCGCCCCGCCCTTGAAGCCAACACAAACCTAATGTGTGAGCGAGCTTGCTCGCGAATGCGGTGGGTCATTCAGCAATGATGTTGACTGACACATCGCATTCGCGAGCAAGCCCGCTCCCACAGGGTTTTTCTCCACAGTGGTTTTTGTGGTTATCCGAAGAACCAGTAGCAAACGCCGATGGCGCCGAGGACGCCGGCAAGCTCCGCCAGCAACGCACACCCCACCGCATGCCGCGCCCGTTGAATCCCCACTGCTCCGAAATACACCGCTAGCACGTAGAACGTCGTTTCAGTACTGCCCTGAATCGTCGCTGCGACCAGCGCCGGGAAGCTGTCTACCCCGGATGTCTTCATGGTTTCGATCAGCATCGCCCGCGCGGCGCTGCCGGAAAACGGCTTGACCATCGCCGTCGGCAGCGCATCGACGAAGCGCGTGTCCCAACCGGCCCACTCCACCAGATGCCGAATCCCGTCCAGACCAAAGTCCAGCGCCCCCGACGCGCGCAGCACGCCGACGGCGCACAGCATCGCCACCAGATACGGCAGCAGATTCTTGGCCACGTCGAAGCCTTCCTTGGCGCCTTCGACGAACGCTTCGTAGACCTTCACTTTGCGCAACGCGCCGATCACCAGAAACAGCATGATCAGCCCGAACAGGGTCAGGTTGCCGAGGATCGATGACAGGCCGGCCAGGGCGGTCGCCGAGAGCGTCGCCAGCAGCGCCATGAAGCCGCCGAGGGCCAAGGCGCCGGGAATCAGATAGGCGAGCACCACCGGGTCCCACAGCCGCAGACGTTGCATGAACGCCACCGACAGCAAGCCCACCAGTGTCGAACAGCTTGTTGCCAGCAGGATGGGCAGAAACACCAGCGTCGGATCGGGCGCACCTTGCTGGGCGCGGTACATGAAGATCGTCACCGGCAGCAGGGTCAGGGAGGAGGCGTTAAGCACCAGGAACAGAATTTGTGCGTTGCTGGCGATGGTGGCGCTGGGGTTGAGCTCTTGCAGCGCCTTCATGGCTTTGAGGCCGATCGGCGTGGCGGCGTTGTCCAGGCCCAGGCCGTTGGCGGCGAAGTTCAGCGTGATCAGGCCGATGGCCGGGTGACCGGCCGGTACTTCCGGCATCAGGCGCAGGAACAAGGGGCCCAGTGCCTTGGCCAGCCACTCGACGATCCCGGCCTTCTCGGCGATTCGCAGGAAGCCCAGCCACAGGGTCAGGGTGCCGAACAGCAGGACCATGACCTCGACGGATAACTTGGCCATGGCGAAAATGCTTTCCACCATCGCCGCGAAGATCCCGGCGTTGCCGCCGATCAGCCATTGCGCCAGCGCCGAAACGGCAGCCACGATGAAGAAGCCAAGCCACAGGCCATTGAGCATCAGTTAAATCCCCCGAAGAATGCGGCGAATGATAGCGGGGTGTGCAGAAACGACAAACCCCGGATTTCTCCGGGGTTTGTTTGTGTGGCTTGCTCGGGTCACTGTGGGAGCCAGCCTGCTGGCGATGAGGCCGGCACGTTCAACATCTCTGTTGTTTGTTACACCGCTATCGCCAGCAGGCTGGCTCCCACATAAAAGCCAGACTCCACAGGGTTCAGCTATCAGTTGCTGGAGACTTCACCCACCGGCAATTTTTCCTTGCTGCGCCAGTGCGGCAGCGAGTTCCAGTAGCGCTGACCCTTGGCGTCGTCGTACATGCCTTCCCAACGGGAGATGACCAGCACGGCCAGGGCGTTACCGATCACGTTCAAAGCGGTACGCGCCATGTCCATGATGCGGTCGACACCGGCGATGAACGCCAGGCCTTCCAGCGGAATACCCACGCTGCCCAAGGTAGCCAGCAGCACCACGAAGGACACGCCCGGTACGCCGGCGATGCCTTTGGAGGTCACCATCAGCGTCAGCACCAGCAGCAATTGCTGGCTGATCGACAGGTCGATGCCGTAGAGCTGGGCAATAAAGATCGCCGCGATGCTCTGGTACAGGGTCGAACCGTCGAGGTTGAACGAGTAACCGGTCGGCACCACAAAGCTGCAAATCGCTTTCGGCGCGCCGTAGGCTTCCATTTTCTCGATCACGCGCGGGAGTACGGTTTCAGAGCTGGCGGTGGAATAAGCCAGAACCAGCTCATCCTTGAAGATGCGCATCAGCTTGATCACCGAGAAGCCGAACAGCTTGGCAATCAGGCCGAGGATGACAAAGGCGAAGAAGGCGATGGCGACGTAAACCAGGATCACCAGTTTGGCCAGCGGCACCAGGGAGGCGAAACCGAAGTTGGCCACGGTCACTGCGATCAGTGCAAACACGCCGATCGGGGCGTAGTTCATGATCATGTGGGTGACTTTGAACATGCTTTCCGAGACGCCCTGGAACATCTTCACCAGCGGCTCGCGCAGGTCCGATTGCAGGCTCGACAGGCCGAGACCGAACAGCACGGAGAAGAAGATGATCGGCAGCATCTCGCCGCGGGCCATGGCCGCGAAGATGTTCGACGGGATCAGGTTGAGGATGGTTTCGATGAACGCGTGTTCATGCTGAACCTCGGCCGCCGTCGCCTGGTACTTGGAAATATCCACGGTACCCAGGGTGCTCATGTCGATGCCGGTGCCCGGATGGAACACGTTGGCCAGCAACAGACCGACCACAATGGCGATGGTGGTGACGATCTCGAAGTAGATGATGGTCTTGAGGCCGATACGCCCGAGTTTCTTCGCATCGCCTACGCCAGCGATGCCGACGATCAACGAGGAGATGACGATCGGGATCACGATCATCTTGATCAGACGGATAAAGATATCGCCTGCCGGTTGCAGGACGTTGCTGATCCACCAGGCTTTTTCGGCACTGAAATGGTTGAGCAGCGCACCGATTGCTATCCCCAGAACCAGACCGATGAGGATCTGCCAGGCGAGGCTGAGCTTTGCCTTCTTCATATCTTTACCCTTACTTGCGTTTGACTCAGGCGAATGCAAGAACTGGAACGCTCGTGGCGAAAAAGTCTGTGCATCTGCCCCCGTATAAGGTGCCCCGGAGCGCTTTGTTTCGGCTCTCTGGCAGGCGAAAAAAGGCGCAACTATTCCGATGCAAGGAAGCGACGTCTAATGCCGTAAACGCCTACCCTATGCCGAATCGGCATGAGCTTTTTTAATTGAAACTCGCGTCCCAACCGGTTCGAATACGACATTTCGGCAGGCATAAGTGCCGTGAACCGGTCATTTCAGAGGAGGTTGGTTGTTTTTTAAACAGTTGAATTTACGACGAAATTTCGGAAAAAGCCTATGTTTTCCAGCGAAAACTCCTCAGCTGAAAGTCGAAGGTTTCTCGATATACGGTCGTGAAGAAATACCGCGAAACGGTTTTGCGGGGAATATGCAGCAGAAGGGAATGAGCGAAGTGCTCTAGATCAACGTTTTGCACGTTGAAGCTCTTCGCAAGTCCGTCGAGCCACTCGGGGCTGGCGAACTTGCGTCGCAGCTTTATTACCTGACCCGGCCCTTGCGCAGACACTCCATGTGCCCGTAGGTCACTCCGCCGCTGAAACAGGCAGAACGTCCCGACCCCTTGGTCATGCGTCTACCTTCCTCGGGTAGCGCACTGGAAAGAAGCGATGCTGCTCCTTTCGTGTTTCAAACTCAGTACCACTTAGGATCTTTCTTGAGCTGTTCCATCAACAGATCCTGCATGCCCTGGTCCGGTTTCCCGAGGAAGCGATAGTCGGCATGTCGCGTGGGCGATTTGTCGGCTGGCAGTCCTGCGGGCACTTCGACCAGCATGGCGTACGCGTCCTTTTTGTCGAAGCTGAAGGCCACGATCAAGCGTTTGTTCAGGCACGTCGGTTGCGTTTCGCAAAGCGGCCCGACCAGGTACTTGTCGCCATCTTCTTCAACTGCATTCATTTGCTCGGAATCGCCAGAAAGGTTCATCACCCATTCCGGCAGCCGCTCTTCCTTTTTAACGACTTTAGTCCAGGTTTCACGGTACTGCGGGTCCGAATTCAACAATTCGCTGGCCCGCGTCTGGCCATCATTGGCCGCCATCGCGATGGCACTGCCGCCCAGAAGCAGGGCGGCTGCCAATGTCTTTACAAAAACGCTCATATTCAGCCTCGACCGCGACGGCCAAAGAAGAACGAAGCAATGAACATCACCAGGAACACGACAAAGAGAATCTTGGCGATACCCGTGGCGGTGCCCGCGATACCACCGAAGCCCAGTACGGCGGCGATGATGGCAATGATCAAGAATGTGATTGCCCAGCTCAACATGGTGATTCTCCTTACGCTTCTATATTAGAAATGCATCTTGTGGTGCTTTTCCCGGCGCATCGAGCGCGCCAGGTTCGGTTGCTCAGAACACCCAACGTTCCTGACGGGGCATCTCATCCACAGGCTGAGCCTGGTCGACGTCCATCATTCGCATCGGGGCGAGGTCAGCCTGGTGGCTGCTGACGGCGCTGAAGTGGGTCTGGGTTGCACGTTGAATCGACACCTGCGGCGCCTCGGGTTGCTGGCTCTGTTCCCACAGAAGGAACTGCTGGCCTGCGATCAGCGTGATCAACAGCGCCAGGATGCCAAACAGGCCTTGCTGGATATGCAACGGCGAGATGCGCAATGGGGCGACACGTTGGCGATTCATCCTGAAACTCCTCCCACTCTGGTGGTGATCTTGTTCGCGGGCGACGTTTCAAAATGGCCCTGATTACCTAGGTTATTGCAGCCTGCATGCCAGTTTTTTTATAGAAAAAAATCCTTAAAAATCAACTAGTTATCTTGTGTGAGAAAAACATGATAGACGCATCCTGCACGATGGGCCGCGCAGGGTCGTGCGTATTGCACGATCAGTTCGCGAGAACTTTGATTATTTTTGAATTGAGAGGAGGGCGCAGATGTCAGAAAAGGACGTGGCTAATCGCTTGAAAAGCGGATTTTTACTAAAAAACCAGCAAAATCAGCCCATTAGCTAATGGGTGAGTAGAGAGCTACCCTGCCATGGCTGGAATGGATCAGAATCAACCATGCAACTTGCCCGATTTTTCCGGGACTAAATCAAAAATCATTCGTTTAAAGGAGCGCGGGAACATGGAATCAGCCACTGAGCATCAAGGCCGTATTCTGCTGGTGGATGATGAGTCCGCCATTCTGCGAACCTTCCGTTATTGCCTCGAAGACGAAGGCTATAGCGTGGCCACCGCGAACAGTGCGGCACAGGCCGATGCTTTGCTGCAACGCCAGGTGTTTGATCTGTGCTTCCTCGATCTGCGCCTGGGTGAGGACAATGGCCTGGATGTGCTGGCCCAGATGCGCATTCAGGCCCCCTGGATGCGGGTGGTAATTGTCACCGCTCACTCGGCCGTGGACACCGCCGTGGATGCGATCCAGGCCGGTGCCGCCGACTACCTCGTCAAACCTTGCAGCCCCGACCAACTGCGCCTGGCAACTGCCAAGCAACTGGAAGTTCGGCAGCTTTCGGCGCGCCTGGAAGCCCTTGAAGGCGAAGTACGTAAACCCAAGGACGGCCTGGATTCCCACAGCCCGGCCATGAAAGTGGTACTTGAAACGGCACGCCAGGTCGCCAGTACCGATGCCAACATTCTGATTCTCGGTGAGTCCGGTACGGGTAAAGGTGAACTGTCCCAGGCCATTCACGGCTGGAGCAAGCGTCAGAAGAAATCCTGCGTCACCATCAACTGCCCATCCCTGACTGCTGAATTAATGGAAAGCGAACTCTTCGGCCACAGCCGAGGCGCGTTCACAGGCGCCAGCGAAAGCACTCTGGGACGCGTCAATCAGGCGGATGGCGGTACGTTGTTTCTCGACGAGATCGGCGATTTTCCCCTGACGTTGCAACCCAAGTTGCTGCGTTTCATCCAGGACAAGGAATACGAGCGCGTCGGCGATCCGGTGACACGCCGCGCCGATGTGCGAATCCTCGCGGCGACCAACCTGAACCTCGAAGACATGGTGCGCGACGGCCGTTTCCGAGAGGACCTGCTCTATCGCCTGAACGTCATCACGTTGCACTTGCCGCCACTGCGCGAGCGCCGGGAAGACATTCTGAACCTGGCCGACCGTTTCCTGGCTCGCTTCGTCAAGGAATACGCGCGTCCGGCACGGGGTTTCAGCGATGAGGCCCGGGAAGCGTTGCTGGGTTATCGCTGGCCCGGCAACATTCGCGAGCTGCGTAACGTGGTGGAGCGGGCGAGCATTATCTGCCCACAGGAACGGGTCGAGATCAGTCACCTTGGGATGGCAGAGACCCCGACCAACAATGCGCCGCGTATTGGTGCGGCGTTGAGCCTGGATGAATTGGAGAAAGCCCACATTGGCGCCGTCCTCGCCACCGCCGATACGCTGGATCAGGCGGCCAAGACCCTCGGCATCGATGCCTCGACCCTGTACCGCAAACGCAAGCAGTACAACCTGTGAGCCGACAATGAAACTGGCGATGAAGCTGCGGACTCGGCTGTTTCTGAGTATTTCGGCGCTGATCACTGTGGCGCTGCTCGGGCTCTTGCTCGGGCTCGTCAGCGTGATGCAGATGGCCGGCACCCAGGAAGTGTTGGTTCGCAACAATTTTGTCTCGCTGGACCTGGGGCTGAAATTGCGTCAGACCCTGGGTGATCAGCTCATGATCATGATCGACGAAAAGCCCGATCCCGCAGCGTTCCAGGCTTCCAGGCAGCATTACCTCGAGCTGCTGGAAGAAGGCATCACGCTTCAGCATTCCAGCAACAGCGGCTACGGGTTCAATCAGGCCAAGGCTGACTACCTCGACTTTCTTCAGGTCTACGATCAGACCCAGTCGCCGACGCCTGCATTGAGTGGAAACGCGGCACTGGCGGAAAAATTCAATACCCTGCGCAGCGGTCTGGTCTCCGAACAGAAGCGCGCACTGGATAACATCAACGACACTGAGCGCCAGGCCCGAGAACGCGCACTGCTGATTGCCGGGCTGCTCGGGTTGGTGGGGTTGGCGGTGTTGATCATCGGTTTCATGACTGCCCATGCGATCGCCAGGCGGTTTGGCGCTCCGATCGAAGCGTTGGTCCAGGCCGCTGACGACATCGGCCAAGGTAATTTCGAAGTGACCCTGCCGGTTTCCTCCGCCGAGGAAATGAACCAGCTGACCAAGCGCTTCGGCATCATGGCCGAGGCGCTGCGCGAGCATCAGGCGATGAATATCGACGAACTGCTCGCCGGTCAGCAGCGTTTGCAGGCTGTACTCGACAGCATCGACGATGGATTGCTGATGATCGACCGCGAAGGCCATCTGGAGCACCTCAACCCAGTGGCCCAGCGTCAATTGGGTTGGGACACCGACCGACTCGGTCAGGGGCTGGGCACGGCGCTTGAGCGTCCCGAACTGGATGAGCAGCTGCAACTGGTGCTGCGCGGCGGGACCCTGGAGCGGGCGCCGGAAGACTTGAGCATCGAGGTCGACGGTGAGTCGCGGTTGCTGACTTACAGCCTGACTCCGGTCAGCCATACGCAGGGCCACATTCTCGGCGCCGTGATGGTGCTGCATGACGTTACCGAACAGCGGGCATTCGAACGGGTGCGCAGCGAATTCGTGTTGCGCGCCTCCCATGAGTTGCGCACCCCGGTGACGGGAATGCACATGGCCTTCGGTCTGTTCCGCGAGCGCGCGAAATTTCCTGAGGACTCCCGCGAAGCCGATTTGCTGGACACCGTGAATGAAGAAATGCAGCGCTTGATGCAACTGATCAACGACCTGCTGAATTTCTCGCGCTACCAGAACGGGTTGCAGAAACTTTCGCTGGCGCCATGTTCCATTGAAGCGTTGCTGGAGCAGGCTCAGGCACGCTTTGCCGGGGCTGCAGCGTTGAAGGGCATCGAGTTGGTGGTGGAAGTGCAGGGGCCTTTACCCAGGTTGCAGGCCGACCAGGCGCAATTGGACCGGGTGCTTGATAACCTGATCGATAACGCTTTGCGCCATACCGCCCAGGATGGGCTGATACGGTTGCAGGCGCGGCGCCATGGTGAGCGGGTGATTATCAGCGTGGAAGACAACGGTGAAGGCATCGCCTACGGTCAGCAGGGGCGGATTTTCGAGCCCTTCGTCCAGGTCGGCCGCAAGAAGGGCGGTGCCGGACTTGGTTTGGCGCTGTGCAAGGAAATCGTGCAGTTGCATGGCGGACGGATGGGCGTTTATTCGCGGCCGGGGCAGGGGACGCAGTTCTACATGGCACTGGCAGTTTAAACCGCTGCAGTCTCTTCAGGCTTCATCATCCAGGCGTCGATTGTTCCGCCGGCGACCACGGGTAATCAGTTCGATGAACTGCACGGCGCTCAGGGCATGGGCGAACAACCAGCCCTGGCCGTACTTCACCCCTTCGCTGCTCAGAAATGCTGCTTGCGCTTCATGTTCTATGCCCTCGGCAATCACCCTGAGTTGAAGGGCCTGGGCCATGTGAATGATGTGCGGTGCCACGCCGCTGCTGGCGGCATCATGGCCCAGGGCATCTATGAACGCCTTGTCGATTTTCAGGCAGTCCACCGGCAGGGTTTGCAGGTAGGCGAGGCTGCAATAGCCGGTGCCGAAATCATCGATCAGCACCTGATGCCCGACATCGCGCAATGCTTGCAGGTTTTCTCTGGCCACCACCACATCGATCAAGCCCCGCTCAGTCACCTCGAAGGCAATCTGCTTCGCCGCGACCCGGTGCAGGGTCAGCAGACGTGCCATCACCTGGCCGATACGCGGCACCATGACGTCGCAAGCTGCAAGGTTGACGGAAATGTACAACTGCGGATTGGCGCGCAGCAGTTGCCCGAGTTGTTCGAGGAGTCGCTGCAATACGAAGTCGGTCATCTGGCGAATCTGGCCGGTGTTTTCCGCCATCGGGATAAACAGGTCGGGGCTGGTCAGGGTGCCGTCCGGTCTTCGCCAGCGCAGCAAGGCTTCGGCCCCGACACAGTTGCGGCTGTCGAGATCGAAGATCGGCTGATAAAGCACCTGCAATTCGCCGCGTCGAATGGCGCCGTTCAGTTCGGCGTCCAGTGACTGACGCTGGCGCACCAGCAGAAACACCATGAACCCGACGAAGATACCCAGCGCCAGGCTGGCCGGTAGCAGCCACCACCACACGGCCGGCACATGCATGTTCGTGCGCGGGGTGATCAGCACCAATTGGTATTCGGGATTGTTGGTGGGCATACGGTAAATCAAGCGAGTTTGTGTCACTTGCAGCGCATCGCGGTTTGTCAGGGGCCAGGATTCTGTGGGGGGCCAGACCTGTGCGACACCGAGGACAGGGATCGCACGGGTGCCATGGGAGAGCACCACCAGCAGGCTGCTCCCCGGGGACAGATCGACCATATCGGTCAAATGGCCGCGAGAGGTCGCGACCCGAAAGTTGCCGCGTCCAAGCATCAACGCAGCGCGGTTTTCATCAGGTTCGGTGGTGGTGTTCAGCCAATAGCTGTAGGTGGGCCCCTTGATGTCCGGCGGTCGACTCAGCGACAGCCCCTCCTGGCGAGGGCGGTTCGAGCAGATCCGCGAGGCATCCATATAGGCGGCTTCGTAAACGAAGCGGTAGTTGAAGCTGACCTGTTGCAAGGTTGCGATCATTTCATCATCGCAGCCACGCAGGGGTTGGGCTTCCAGATCGTCGAGGCTTTCACGTAGTTGCCCGAATAGTTGCTCCAACCGGGCGAGGAAGCGCTCGCCCTGGGCATTCATTTCCTGGCTTTCTCTCTGCTCGACCTGATGCATCGCTAAAAACAGGCTGGCGGCCATCAATAACGTTGCGCTCAAGGCAGCAGCCAGCATCGCCAAAAACCAGGGGCGATAGAACCAGCTACGAAGCGTCTCTCGAGCTACAGTCATTATGGATATCCGAAGAATTACCAATGAGTTATAGCTGCTGATTGAGAAAAAGCCCTTACCGTCGGGCGGGCGTCATTATTTTGTCTGATTCAATACTTGCAGGAGCGCCGCCGTCTGAGCGTCGGGTGTGCCGTCGAATCGGGTGGGGCGGAAGTGCATCTGAAAGGCCGCCAGTACATGGCGCGTGGCGACATCAAGCTCGCCCGTTTGTGGCGTGGCGTAACCCAGTCGCGCCAGCTGTCCCTGATACCAGCTGGCGCTCGGCAGTTCTGCTGCGAACCGGGCCTGCTGGCGCGCGACGGCCTGCTCGTTTGGCCAGACGCCTATGCCTTCGGCGGCCAGGCGTTTCCAGGGGAACAGCGGGCCGGGATCGAGCTTGCGCAGCGGCGCGATGTCGCTATGGCCGATGATGGAGCTCGGGTGGATGTTGTAACGCTTGCTGATGTCCTTGAGCAGGAAGATCAGCGACTGAACCTGATCTTCACTGTACGGGTACCAGAGGCGTCCCGTCGGCGTGTCCTTGAAGCCAGGATTGACGATCTCGATGCCGATGGAGCTGGAGTTCAACCAGGTCCGGCCTTGCCATTCGCTTTCGCCTGCGTGCCAGGACCGAAGATTTTCATCCATCAGCTTATAGATGGTGGCGCCTTTGTCGTCACCGATCAGGTAGTGACTGCTGACCTCACCTTGGGTGAGCAATTGCAGCGAGCGTTCGAGCGACGCGGAGGTGTAATGCACCACCACGAACTGAATACGACTGTCGTGATTGGCGGAAGGGTGGCTGGTGTCGATCCGCGGGCCGCTGGCACATCCGGCCAACAGGAGCAGCGACACAATGAGAGCAAGACATTTCATGGCAGGAGGCAATACACGCAAGTCAGTAATGCAACAGTGTAACGTACTGACTTGCGCGCAGAGGGCAAAAGCGCTGTTTTAAATAAAATGGAACAATTGGCTGTCAGCCAGCTTCGACTCGGTTGCGACCGGCATTTTTTGCCCGGTATAACGCCTGATCGGCTCTTTTAAGCACAAAGTCGCTATGTTCTCCTGATTTGAAGGCGCTAAAACCCATGGAAATGGTAATGGTCACCCGCTCGCCTTTGAAGTGGAACGGGCAGGCTTCAATTGATGCGCGCAAGGTTTCCAGCAGCTTTGCGCCATTTACCGGTGAGGTGTCGGGCATCAGCAAGACAAACTCCTCACCCCCGAACCGCGCAATGAAATCCGTCCCGCGCAGGCGTTTGCGCAACACGCTGGCAATAATCTTCAGCACCTTGTCACCCGCCAGGTGGCCGTAGTTATCGTTGATGCGTTTGAAATGGTCGAGGTCGAGCATCGCCAGCAACAGGGTATTGCCGTGTTGCTGCCAGTGGCGGACTTCGTGCTCCAGCCGTTCACTCCAGGCCGCCCGATTGGGCAGGCTGGTCAGTGGATCGATCAGGGCTTTCTGCCGTTGTTCTTCAAGGTGTTCACGGTAGCCCAGCGCTTCCTGTTCCATGTGCGCCACACGTTCGGCCAGGCTGTGGAGCCGAGCTGCGACTTCCTGCTCTCGTTCGTCGCGCTGTTTCTGGTGTTGATCCATGGTGCCAAGCAGGCCTTCGAGATGGTTCTCCAGGACGTGCTTGAGGTCGTCCAGGTCCGCCGCTTCCTGCATGCTGCTCTGCAGGCCATCGACTTGCTCGCGAATCTGCGTATCCATCTCGCGCGCCGCAGAGCGGTTGTCGGCATGTCCGTCGCTGGCCGCTTGCAAGTTGCTCTGGAACGATTCGAGACGTTCGTTGAGTTGCTGCAGGTAAGCTTCGAACTCGTGCTGACCGCTGTCGGTGATCGCCAGCATCAACGTCGCCAGATCGTCGAGGATCGGGATTAATTCATACCAGTTCAAACCGTTTTGTAGGCGATCACGCATCGCTTCAGCTTGCGGTCGATGGCGTTCGGGCAGCGTCAGTTCGTCGAGCAGGCCCAGCAGCGTGTCTTCGATGTGCTTGGCGACAGAGCTGTAGGACGGCTCGGGTGAATCGGGCAGGGCGTAGACGATATCCTCAGGCTCGAGGTGCTCCGCTTCAGCGGCCACCGGGATCAGTTCATCCGGATTGATTACCTGTTGCACCGGCTCGACTGGCGAAATGTTCGCAAGTGTTGGTTCTGCCGGCTCTTCGATGGTCGGCAGAGGTTCAACAGTTGGCGCAGGCGGAGTCTCCGGCTGGAGCACAGGCGGGACAAACGCCACCACTACAGGAGCAGGTTCCGTGGCGTGTATTTCCAGTGAATCAGGGGTTACAGCGGCGGGTTCGACGTCGATTACCGTCGGCTGCACGGCTGGCTGCAGCTCGGCCATGGGTGCGAGATCAACCGCTACGTGCGGGACATCGGCGATCGTTTCGACAATTTGCTGGGGCGCTGCGTGTGCCGCAGGAGCGACGATCTGCGGCGCGGCTTCATCCGCTTCCCGGTTACCGAACAGTCGCTGCAGGAAACCGGGGCGATCAGGTTCTGCCGGCGTATCGAGTTGACGCAAGGCTTTGCCTTGCAGGCCACTCAGCTCGCTGAGCAGCAACGGAAGTTCACGGGCCTGGCTGACTCGGCTGTCCAGTTGTTTGGCAAAGTTTTTCAACGGACGACTGACTTCGCGAGGCAGCGGCAGTGTTTGCAATTGAGTCACCAGCGCATTCAGTGCGGCGCTGGTTTGATTGACCCGGGTTTCCCGGCGCTGCTCGGAATCGAGTACGGCTTTTTCCAGACGCGGAAGCAGGGCGGCCAGGCCGGCGTCCATGTCATCGGTGCGCACCACTTCACGCATTTCTTTCATGCACAGGTCAACGGCGCGATCGGTGCCTTCTGCGGCCAGGGTGCTACGCACCAGTCCGCGGCGCAGCAAGTCGAGCCGGGCATCCCATCGGCGTTCGAGCTTTTCCTGTTGTTCGATGCTTTTGAGGTATTTCTCTTTCCAGCGCTGTGTTTCGTCGCTCATTCAAGGGATCCGCGAAGGGGCAGGACTCAACGCGGGGAACGCATCGGCCGTGAGCGAACCCGGCAGACGAATCTCTACCGCGACGGGCAGGTGATCTGAAATCGGTTGTGCCAGCACTTCGAACTTTTCAAGGGTCAGCGTGGGGCTGAGCAAAATATGGTCCAGGCAGCGCTGCGGGCGCCAGCTGGGAAAGGTCGCTTCCAGTTGCGGCGCGAGCAGGCCGAGGTCACGCAACGGAGAGTTCTGCAGCAAATCACTGGCATGGGTGTTCATGTCGCCCATCAGCACCTGGTGCTTGTAACCACCGATCAACTCACGGATGTAAGCCAGTTGCATGCTGCGGGCCCGAGCGCCCAGCGCCAGGTGCATCATCACCACCACCAACGCTTCCGGACCTTCGCCGAAACGCACGAGGATGGCCCCACGACCCTTGGGCCCTGGCAGCGGATGATCTTCAATCGCCCACGGGCGCAGGCGGCTGAGCACGCCATTGCTGTGCTGGCCGAGGCGACCGAGATTGCGATTGAGTTGTTGATACCAGTACGGGAAAGCGCCGAGTTGCGCCAAGTGTTCAACCTGATTGACGTAGCCTGATCGCAGGCTGCCGCCATCGGCTTCCTGCAAGGCGACCAGATCGAAGTCGCCCAGCAGATTGCCGATCTTTTGCAGATTGTCGGCACGCCCGGTGTGCGGCAGCACATGCTGCCAGCCTCGGGTCAGGTAGTGCCGATAGCGCTCGGTACTGATGCCGACCTGGATGTTGAAGCTGAGCAGACGCAGACGGCTGTCTGCGGGCAAGCCCGTCGATTCCAGATGATGCTCGTTGACCCGCGGATCATGCAGGCCAACGACGCGTTCAGTACCCCAGCGGCGCATGGCAGTCGCCGCGCTTAGTTGGCAGCAGCCTTGTTAGCCGCTCGCTCTTTGTCGACCAGTTTGTCGGCCAGTTGCAGAGCTTGTTCGGCGCCGCCGGCAGAACCTACATCAAAGCGATACTTGCCGTTGACGACCATGGTTGGAACGCCGGAAATTTCATATTTCTTTGCAAGTTCTTTGGCTTTGTTGATCTGGCCTTTGATGGCAAAGGAGTCAAAGGTCGCCAGGAACTTGTCCTTGTCTACGCCTTGAGTGGCCAGGAAGTCGGCCATTTCATTCTTGTCGACCAGCTTCTTGTGTTCTTTCTGGATTGCATTGAATACCGCAGCGTGAACCTTGTTCTCGACGCCCATGGCTTCAAGGGTCAGGAACATTTGGCCGTGTGCATCCCATGGGCCGCCGAACATGGCAGGGATGCGGACGAAGTTCACATCGGAAGGCAGTTTCTCGACCCAAGGATTGATCACCGGCTCAAACGCGTAGCAATGCGGGCAGCCGTACCAGAACAGCTCCACGACTTCGATCTTGCCAGGCACGGCGACCGGAACCGGATTGCTCAGTTCGACATAAGGGGCGGCGGGTGCTTCGGCGGCTTGGGCAGTCATGCCGAACAGGCTGGCAGCGACGAGTGCGGCGCTGATGATCAAATTACGCATGCTTTACTCCTGGACAATTTTGGTCGCCTCGCGCGACCTGTTTTCAGACAGGTCCTGGCGGGCTTGAGTTCTGTAGTGTAACGGCAGCGGCCACAAAAAAGGGCGGCCTGAGCCACCCTTTTTATACTTGCTGCGACGGATTAATAGAGCGTTAACGTTGCAGGAGATGTACGTCCCGCGCGACGCCCCATTCGCCGGTCTTAGTGCAGGCCCTGAATGTAGCTGGACACCGCGGCGATATCTTCGTCGCTCAGCTTTTTGGCAATGCTTTGCATCGGTTTGGTATCGCCATCGTTGGCGCGGCCGCCTTCTTCTTTGCGGAAGTCGGTCAGTTGCTTGGCTACATACTGAGCATGCTGGCCACCCAGGTGCGGGAAGCCCGCAGCTGCGTTGCCCTTGCCGTCCGGCGAGTGGCAGCCGGTGCAGGCTGGCAGGCCCTTGGCCAGGTCGCCACCACGGAACAATGCTTCACCGCGAGACACGACTTTCGGGTCGGCGGCGCCAACGCTGCCTTTCTGGCTGGCGAAGTAGGCGGAGATATCAGCCAGGTCCTGATCGCTCAGGTTGGTCAACAGGCCGGTCATTTCCAGAACGGTGCGTTTGCCGGACTTGATGTCGTGCAGCTGCTTGTTCAGATAACGCTCGCCCTGGCCTGCCAGTTTCGGAAAGTTAGGCGCCATGCTGTTGCCATCCGGGCCATGACAGGCGCCACAGACTGCGGCTTTCGCCTGGCCAGCTGTTGCATCACCTGCAGCATGGGCAATGCCGGAGATCCCCACGGTCAACAGCAGACTCACGATCAATTTGTTCATCAGCTAATCCAACTACGGCTAAGGGTTAAAGAGTTATGGACCGGGATCACTCGCTCATCCACTGGATGATGGCTTGGTAATCCTCGGCACTGCAGTCCATGCACAAACCACGCGGCGGCATCGCCTTGAAACCCTGGGTCACGTGTTGCACCAGCGTCTCCATACCTTTCGCCAACCTCGGCGTCCAAGCTTCCTGATCGCCCTTTCTGGGCGCCATGGGTAGTTGGCCGGAATGACAGGCACCACAAACACGGTTGTACACAGCTTCCGGATCCTGTGTAGCCTGAGCGCTGTAAAGCGGCATCAAGACACCGGCAGCTAGCAGCCATTTCGTCATAAAACGACCTTTTCAGGGTTGAGAGCGTTCTGCGTTCTAATGCGCAATTAAGGTCAATCGCTCTCGTGAACTTCATCCTACGCTGGGACAAAGCGCACACAAAATCTGCGGCATTATATACTGGCGTCACTGAAACGGAAACGACACCGCTTGCCGCGTCCATTCCCGGCGCCGCCCACATCGGAAATCCCATGCAACTCAAGAACCCCATCCTCGGCCTGTGCCAACAGTCCACCTTCATGCTCAGCGCTGCCAAAGTCGACCAATGTCCCGACGACGAAGGCTTTGAAGTGGCCTTTGCCGGTCGTTCCAACGCCGGCAAATCCAGTGCGTTGAACACTTTGACGCACGCCAGCCTGGCGCGGACCTCGAAAACCCCGGGTCGCACGCAGCTCTTGAACTTCTTCAAGCTAGACGATGATCGTCGTCTGGTCGACCTCCCGGGTTACGGTTACGCGAAAGTACCTATCCCGTTGAAACTTCACTGGCAGCGTCACCTGGAAGCTTATCTGGGTGGTCGCGAGAGCTTGAAAGGTCTGATTCTGATGATGGACATCCGTCATCCAATGACTGACTTCGACCTGTTGATGCTCGATTGGGCTGTCGCCAGCGGCATGCCGATGCACATTTTGCTGACCAAAGCCGACAAGCTGACCTACGGCGCGGCGAAAAACGTCCTGCTCAAGGTCCAGACAGACATCCGCAAAGGGTGGGGCGATGCGATCAGCATCCAGCTGTTCTCGGCGCCAAAACGCATGGGCCTGGAAGACGCCTACACTGTACTGGCAGGCTGGATGGAACTGGCGGACAAGGGCTCCGAGGTTGCCCAGCAATAAATCGCAGGCAAAAAAAACCCCGGACTTCTTATGGGGAGGGGGAAGTTCCGGGGTTCAAGTTCCGGACCGCTAGGGCGGGGTCCAGATATCTGCCAACACTTAACACAACATAGGAGCATCGAAGGGCTTCACCAGCCATTCAGTAACTCTGAGTGGCAGTTCACAGGTTTAGTTCCGGCGTTTCAGAAACCATTCGAAATAAGTTTGATTTCTTTCCGAAATAAGGGCCCTTCAGCCTTCTGCTGCGGCGCTATGCCGCAGCAGAAATCGCCTTTTCAGACGGCTCAGTGAGCCTCATCCCAATTGTTTCCTACGCCAACTTCGACCAGTAGCGGAACATCCAGTTTCACAGCGTCGCTCATGTGTGCACGAATTTCATCGCGGACCTGATCGACCAGATCTTCACGCACCTCAAGCACCAATTCATCGTGCACCTGCAGGATGACTTTGGCGTCGAGACCCGATGAGGTCAGCCAGTTATCCACCGCCACCATGGCTTTCTTGATGATGTCCGCCGCCGTGCCTTGCATTGGCGCGTTGATCGCCGTGCGTTCGGCACCTTTGCGCAGGGCCGGGTTTTTCGCGTTGATCTCCGGCAGGTACAGGCGACGGCCGAAGATCGTCTCGACAAAGCCTTGCTCGGCCGCCTGGGCGCGGGTGCGTTCCATGTATTCCAGAACACCCGGGTAGCGGGCGAAATAACGGTCGATATACGCCTGGGATTGCTTGCGATCAACGCCGATCTGCTTGGCCAGGCCAAACGCGCTCATGCCGTAGATCAAGCCGAAGTTGATCGCCTTGGCGCTGCGACGCTGGTCGGTGGTGACGTCGGCCAGTTCCACGCCGAATACTTCGGCGGCGGTGGCCTTGTGCACGTCCAGGTCATTGCGGAACGCGTGAAGCAACCCTTCGTCCTTGGCCAGGTGCGCCATGATCCGCAGTTCGATCTGCGAGTAGTCCGCCGCCAGCAGCTTGTAGCCTTTAGGCGCGACGAACGCCTGACGAATCCGACGCCCTTCGGCAGTGCGGATCGGAATGTTCTGCAAGTTCGGATCGCTGGAAGACAAACGCCCGGTCGCCGCGACCGCCTGATGATAAGACGTGTGAATCCGGCCGGTGCGCGGGTTGATCTGCTCCGGCAGACGATCGGTGTAAGTGCTTTTCAGCTTGCTCATCGAGCGGTACTGCATCAGCACCTTGGGCAGCGGGTAATCCTGCTCGGCCAGTTCCGCCAGCACGGCTTCGGCGGTGGACGCCTGGCCCTTGGCGGTTTTGCTGAGGATCGGCAGGCCGAGTTTTTCGTACAGGATCACGCCCAATTGCTTCGGCGAGCCAAGGTTGAATTCCTCACCGGCGATGGCGAATGCCTCACGCTCCAGTGCGACCATTTTGTCGCCCAGCTCAACGCTTTGAATGCCCAGCAGGTTGGCATCGACCAATGCGCCCTGGCGTTCGATTCGCGCGAGGACCGGCACCAGCGGCATTTCGATTTCGCTCAGGACTTTGCTCAGGCTCGGGATGGCATTGAGCTTTTCCTGCAAGGTTTGATGCAGGCGCAGCGTGACATCGGCGTCCTCGGCGGCATAAGGCCCGGCCAGTTCCAGCGAGATCTGGTCAAACGTCAGCTGCTTGGCACCCTTGCCGGCGATGTCCTGGAAGCTGGTGGTGGTGTGGTTCAGGTACTTGAGCGCCAGGCTGTCCATGTCGTGTCGGGTCGCGGTGGAATCCAGCACGTAGGATTCGAGCATGGTGTCGAACGCGATGCCTTGCACGGTGATGCCGCAGTTCTGGTCGCCACCGATGGCGCAGTTGGCCAGGATGTTCATGTCGAACTTGGCGTGCTGGCCGACCTTGAGTTTGTTCGGGTCTTCCAGAATCGGCTTCAGCGCGCGCAGCACGGTGTCGCGATCGAGCTGATCCGGCACGCCCATGTAGGAATGGGTCAGCGGGATGTAGGCCGCTTCGTTGGCCTGTACAGCAAACGACAGGCCGACCAGTTGCGCCTGTTGCGCATCGATGCCGGTGGTTTCAGTATCGAAGGCGATCAGCTTGGCGTCGTTGAGTTTCTTCAGCCACAGGTCGAAATCGGCTTGGGTGAGGATCGTGGTGTACTTGAGTTCAGTCTCGACAGCGGCTTCTTCAACCACCGGAGCGGCGACTTCCTGACCGGAACGCTTGGCGTCGCGCTGGTTGTCCTCGAACCAGCTCTTGAACTCCAGCAGGGTGTAGAGCTCGGCGAGTTTGTCGTGATCCGGCTGGCCCATTTGCAGGTCGTCGAGGCCGATATCCAGCGGCACGTCGATCTTGATGGTTGCCAATTGATAGGAGAGGAACGCCATCTCCTTGTGCTCTTCGAGCTTGGCCGGCAGGGTCTTGGCGCCGCGAATCGGCAAGGTCGGGACGATGTCGAGCTGTGCATACAGCTCGGTCAGGCCGCCGTTAACGCCGACCAGCAGGCCGGAAGCAGTCTTCGGACCAATGCCCGGAACGCCCGGAATGTTGTCGGAAGAATCGCCCATCAGTGCCAGGTAATCGATGATCTGCTCGGGAGCGACGCCGAATTTCTCCTTCACGCCGTCCACGTCCAGCGCGCTACCGGTCATGGTATTGACCAAGGTAATGTGGCCGTCGACCAGTTGCGCCATGTCCTTGTCGCCGGTGGAGATCACCACCGGGCGGTCAGCCGCCGCGCTGCTGCGGGCCAGCGTGCCGATCACGTCATCGGCCTCGACGCCTTCAACGCACAGCAGCGGGAAACCGAGGGCGATCACGCTCTGGTGCAGGGGTTCGATCTGCACGCGCATGTCATCCGGCATGCTCGGGCGGTTGGCCTTGTATTCGGCGTACATGTCATCGCGAAAAGTCCCACCCTTGGCGTCGAACACCACGGCGAACGGACTGTCCGGGTACTGCTTGCGCAGACTCTTGAGCATGTTCAACACGCCTTTGACCGCTCCGGTCGGCAGACCCTTGGAAGTGGTCAGTGGCGGCAGCGCGTGAAAGGCGCGGTACAGGTAAGAAGAACCGTCCACCAGGACGAGGGGGGCTTGGCTCATGAGCAGGATCAACCTTTTCGGCGGGTCCGGCGCTAGAATAGCGGGACCGTTGACGACAAAGGGACAAGGTTATCATGCGCACACTAAATCGCTTGCTGCTGGCTGGCCTGTTTGCAATCGCTCCAATAGCCGTCATGGCGGCGGACGATGCACCGTCGTCGGACCCGGACGTCACCATTCGCACGGAAGGCGATAAAAAGATCGAGGAATACCGTCAAAACGGTTTCCTGTACGCGATCAAGATCACACCGAAGGGAGCACCACCGTATTTCCTGGTGCGTGCGGACGGTACCGATGCAAACTTCATCCGCTCGGATCAGCCGGATATGCTGATTCCGTCGTGGAAAATTTTTGAGTGGAAGTAGTTTCTTAATTTCAATCGGCGCTGGCTCAAGCAGCGGCGCCCGTACTGGCAGTTTAAACATGTCTGTGTTCACCCCGCTGGCTCGGCCCGAGCTGGAAACCTTTCTCGCCCCATACGGGCTCGGCCGCCTGCTTGATTTCCAGGGGATTGCCGCCGGTAGTGAAAACACCAATTTCTTCATCAGCCTGGAGCAGGGCGAATTTGTCCTGACCCTGGTTGAGCGCGGTCCGGTTCAGGAGATGCCGTTCTTCATTGAACTGCTCGACGTGCTGCACGAGGCTGACCTGCCGGTGCCGTACGCACTGCGAACCACCGACGGCGTTGCCTTGCGCGAGCTGGCCGGCAAGCCTGCGCTGCTGCAACCGCGTCTGGCCGGCAAGCACATCAAGGTCGCCAACGCGCAGCATTGCGCTCAAGTCGGCGAATTGCTGGGCCATCTGCACCTGGCGACCCAGGCCAACATGATCAAGCGCAAAACCGATCGCGGCCTGGACTGGATGCTGGAAGAGGGCACGCAATTGCTGTCGCACCTGAATGCCGAGCAAAGTGATCTGCTGCAACGGGCGCTGGACGAGATCACTCAGCAGAAGACGAAAATTCTCGCGCTGCCACGGGCCAACATCCACGCGGATCTGTTCCGCGACAACGCGATGTTCGAAGGCACGCACCTGACCGGGTTGATCGACTTCTATAACGCGTGTTCGGGACCGATGCTCTACGACGTGGCGATTGCCTTGAATGACTGGTGTTCAGATGACGACGGGCTGATCGACGGACCACGAGCACGCGCATTGCTCGGGGCTTATGCCGCGTTGCGACCGTTCACGGCGGCTGAAGCCGAGTTGTGGCCGACCATGCTGCGCGTGGCGTGTGTGCGATTCTGGTTATCGCGCTTGATAGCTGCGGAGTCGTTCGCCGGGCAGGACGTGTTGATTCACGATCCGATGGAGTTTCAGCAACGGTTGGCGCAGCGGCAAAAAGTGAATACGCCTTTGCCTTTCGCCCTCTGAATTGTGGCGAGGGGGCTTGCTCCCTCGCCACAGGGTTATCGCTGTATTTACAACGACTCCAGACACCCCGCCAAATCATTCCCCAATTTCTCCAGCACTTGCTCATACCCCTGAGCAGTCGCCGGTGTGTACCCGCCCAGCGCATCCAGTTCCGCCAGTTTCACCGGCAAACCCGCCACCAGCGTTTCCGCCAGGCGCGGACGCAACGGTGGCTCACTGAACACACACGTCTTGCCGACTTCCTGCAAGCGCGTGCGCATCGCCGCGACATGCTGAGCGCCGGGCTGCACTTCGGCGGCAACGCTGAATACGCCGGCGTGTTTCAGGCCGTAAGCATCTTCGAAGTAGTCGAAAGCTTCGTGGAACACGAAGTAAGGTTTTCCCGCGATACCCGCCAGACGGGCTTTCAAGCGCAGGTCCAGCGCATCCAGACGTTCATTGAACGCCTTGAGATTGCTCTGATAACGCGCCGCATTGGCTGGATCGGCCGTACTCAGATCAGCGGCCATTTTGCTGGCGATCACTCGAGCGTTTACCGGGGACAACCACAAATGCGCGTCAAGACTGCCCGGGCGATGATCGTGATCATGCTCGTCGGCTTCTTCCGCGTGGGAATGACTGTCTTCGGCAAACCGGCGCAGTTTCAGACCCGGCAGGTCCTGAATCGCGACGCTCGGCAGCGTACGACCGTTCAGCACACGAGGCAGGAAACCTTCCATGTCCGGACCGATCCAGTAAACCAGATCCACCGATTGCACCTTCCGTACGTCGGACGGGCGCAAGGCATAGTTATGCGGCGAAGCACCCGGTGGCAGCAGCACCTCCGGGATCGCCACACGGTCCTGTACCGCAGCGGCAATCAGCTGTAGCGGCTTGATGCTGGTAAGCACTTTGACGTCGGCCTGGGCCGAGCCAATCAACAGAAAACTGGCGACAAATGCGACAAAGATAGAAAAAAGTCGGGACACGATGACCACTCGAAGAGGCGAGAACGGGTAACATAATAACGTCTCTCACAAAACTCGTCGCCGCTCATGCCTAAAACACCGATTGCCAGCCGTCCCCACGACCACTCTCATTGCGTGCATAGCGCACTGTCAGAGGCCGATGCCTTGTGCGCACGTCAAGGCTTGCGCCTGACCGCCTTGCGTCGGCGGGTACTGGAACTGGTGTGGCAAAGCCACAAACCGCTGGGCGCCTACGACATTCTCGCGGTACTCAGCGAGCAGGACGGCCGCCGCGCCGCGCCGCCCACCGTGTACCGCGCGCTGGATTTCCTGCTGGAAAACGGCCTCGTCCACCGTATCTCCTCGCTCAACGCCTTCGTCGGCTGCAATCACCCGGAGCATGCCCACCAGGGTCAGTTCCTGATCTGCCGCGAATGCCACGCGGCCATCGAGCTTGAACAGAAATCCATCAGCGACGCCATCATCAGCAGCGCCAAGGACGTCGGTTTCGTCGTCGAAAGCCAGACGGTTGAAGTGGTCGGCGTTTGTTCGGGTTGCCAGGGGGCTTGATGAGCAATGCGCTGATCCGCCTGGAGCAGGTTGCCGTCACCTTTGCCGGGCAAAACGTGCTGGATAACATCGAGCTGAGCGTCGAGCCTGGGCAGATCGTCACCCTGATCGGCCCGAATGGCGCGGGTAAAACCACGCTGGTGCGCGCTGTACTCGGTCTGTTGAAGCCGGACAGCGGTAGCGTCTGGCGCAAGCCGAAACTGCGGGTCGGTTACATGCCGCAAAAACTTCACGTCGATCCGACGTTGCCGCTGTCGGTATTGCGCTTCTTGCGGCTGGTGCCGGGTGTGGACCGCGCCAGAGCTTTGGCGGCACTCAAGGAAGTCGGCGCCGAACAAGTGATCGACAGCCCGGTGCAAAGTGTTTCCGGTGGCGAAATGCAGCGCGTGCTGCTGGCTCGGGCCTTGTTGCGCGAGCCGGAACTGCTGGTACTCGACGAACCGGTGCAAGGTGTCGATGTGGCCGGTCAGGCCGAGCTCTACAGTTTGATAACGCGCCTCAGGGATCGTCACGGCTGCGGCGTGTTGATGGTCTCCCATGATTTGCACCTGGTCATGAGCACCACCGATCAGGTGGTTTGCCTGAATCGTCATGTCTGCTGCTCCGGGCACCCGGAACAGGTCAGCGGCGATCCGGCTTTCGTCGAGCTGTTCGGAAAGAACGCACAAAGCCTGGCGATTTATCACCACCACCATGACCACGCCCATGACCTGCATGGGTCGGTGGTCAGCGCGGCCCCGACGGCCCCCCATGTCCATGGAGATAGCTGCAAGCATGGCTGATTTTCTGCTTTACGCCCTGCTTGCAGGTCTGGCTTTGGCACTGGTCGCAGGACCGCTGGGCTCGTTTGTGGTCTGGCGGCGCATGGCCTATTTCGGCGACACCTTGTCCCACGCAGCCTTGCTCGGCGTGGCGTTGGGCTTTCTGCTGGATGTCAGCCCGACCGTGGCCGTCACCGTCGGCTGTTTGCTGTTGGCGGTGCTGCTGGTGACGTTGCAACAGCGTCAGCCGCTGGCGTCCGACACGCTTTTGGGAATTCTCGCACCAAGCACGCTCTCTCTGGGCCTGGTCGTACTAAGCTTCATGCACGAAGTGCGGATAGACCTGATGGCGTATCTGTTCGGTGACTTGCTGGCGATCAGCCCGACCGACCTGGCCTGGATCCTCGGCGGCAGTGCTGTCGTTCTGGCTTTGCTGGTGACGTTGTGGCGGCCGTTGCTGGCGATCACGGTGCACGAAGAACTGGCCAGGGTGGAAGGTTTGCCCGTGCCGGCGCTGCGCCTGACCCTGATGTTGCTGATCGCTGTGGTGATCGCTGTGGCGATGAAAATCGTCGGTGTGTTGCTGATTACTTCGCTGTTGATCATTCCGGCGGCGGCGGCACAACGTCACGCCCGCTCGCCGGAGCAGATGGCACTGGGCGCGAGCCTGCTGGGCATGCTCGCGGTCTGTGGCGGGTTGGCGTTGTCGTGGTTCAAGGACACCCCGGCGGGACCCTCGATTGTTGTGACGGCCGCCGCACTGTTTCTGCTGAGTTTTGTCCTGCCCCGTCGAGGGGTGTAGACTTGCTCGTTTTTTGCGCAAATAGAGAGTCGCAGGAATGAAGCTGTTAGCCTCCCGTTATCTGCTCCTTGTCGCATTTTCGCTGCTACTGGGCGCTTGCCAAAGCACGCCATCGGCCACCACTGAGGCAACCGATGCACGGGCCACGGCCATCGCGCAGCTGGAACAAAACCTGGCCAGCAGCGAACTGGCCACCGCCGAAGATCAACTGGCGACCTTGCAGGCCCAATCGCCTGACGATCCATCCTTGGTGCAATATCAGCGGCAATTGGCTGAAGCCTATCTGCGTCGCAGCCAGATCGTGCTGCAAAAGGGCGACGTGAATGCGGCCGCCACGGCGCTGGCTCGTGCTCGGGCGTTAATGCCAAAGGCTCCGGCGCTGACGGGTGGGCTCAACAACGCCATCGTCGATGCCCGTAAAGCCGAGCTGGACAGGGCTGAAGCGGCGCTATTGGCTGCCGAGGCCAAACCGCAGGCGAAGGTGATTGATCCGACCGCCGAAAGCACCACGGTTGCGTTGAACCTCACCGATATGACCAAGCTTCGCCGCCAACTGGATGCGATCGCCGCTGATGTGGTGAATTACCAGTGCGACGTGAGCATTCAGGCGCCGCGCACCCAGGATTACCCTTGGCTAGCCACACTGCTGACCAAGCGGGTGAAGAAGCTGGATTCGGGGTTTGATCTGAATCTGCAGAAGCAGATCCTGCGCAACGTTCCGGCGCAGATCGTCTTGAGTCCTCGCAAGCCCTAAAAGCTTCGCGGGCAAGTCGAATCGTCGCACCGCCGCTCCCACAGGGTTTGTGGTTGACCACAGATTTGTGATCACTTCCAACCCACGGTGGGAGCGAGCTTGCTCGCGATAGCGTCTTCCCTGTCGATACAAAGCTTAAGCCGGAATCGCCTTGGCTTTCGGCTCCCGATCCCAAACCCGATGCTGCCCGATCGCGGCAAAAAACGGTTTGATCAACTTGGCATCCGCGCCCACGATCAGCCCGGCATCCACCTCAAGCTTCAACACATCCAGCAATTGCTTCGCTTCGCCATGCAGCGCAATCGCCTTCAAGTGCTTGTACGCCTCCAACAGGTAATGCAACGCCACGCCATCGCCGCTCAACGCCTTGATCGACGCCGCGCCACCGGGCACGAATACCGCATCGAACGCCACCGAAGGCAAACCTTCCATCGAAGCGTCCACCGGCAATGTTTTGCCATCGGCAGTGGTCACCGGCGCGGAGGTCGGGCCGAGCAACTTGGCGTGCGCGCCTTCAGCCTTCAGCGCCTTCTTCATTGCATCAATCGCAGCACCATCGACACCGTTGGCCGCCAGAATCGCCACTTTCCGGGTTTTGATATCCCCAGGCAGCAGGTTGGCCTGGCTCAACGCCGGCGAGCGGTCCAGAGACGTTTTACGCACGTCGACGGTGCCTGCTTTCGGCGCCGGCAAGCCGAGGTTCTGCGCCACGCGCTTGGCCAGTTCCAGGTCGATATTGGCCAGGATCTCATTCACCTGGCGTGCACGGATAAACTCACGCTCGACCTTGCCCAGCTCAAAGCTGTACGCCGAGATGATGTGTTCCTGCTCGTGCTTGCTCATGCTGTGAAAAAACAGCCGCGCCTGGGAGAAATGGTCGCTGAACGACTCGCTGCGCTGGCGAATCTTGTTGGCGTCGATGCGCTCAGGGTAACTCTCGAATCCACCGTCCTGCGCGGCGGGTGGCGTTTCTTTCGGCCAACCGCCATCGATGGAGTTCGGCTCGTAGGCCGCGCGGCCCTTGTCGATGGTGGTGCGATGCATTGCATCCCGCTGGCCGTTATGGAACGGCGCCACCGGGCGGTTGATAGGGATCTCGTGAAAGTTCGGCCCGCCGAGTCGGCTGATTTGCGTATCGGTGTAGGAAAACAGTCGGCCCTGCAGCAAAGGATCGTTGGAGAAGTCGATGCCCGGCACGATATGGCCCGGACAGAACGCAACCTGCTCGGTTTCCGCAAAGAAGTTGTCCGGGTTGCGGTTGAGGGTCATTTTGCCCAACGGGGTGATCGGTACCAGCTCTTCCGGGATCAGTTTGGTCGGGTCGAGGATATCGAAGTCGAAGTTATGTTCGTTTTCTTCCTCAATGACCTGCACGCCCAATTCCCATTCCGGGTAGTCGCCCATCTCGATCGATTCCCACAGATCACGACGGTGGTAATCGGTGTCTTTGCCGGCGAGCTTCTGCGCTTCATCCCACACCAGCGAACAAGTGCCGGCGGTAGGGCGCCAATGGAATTTGACGAAGCGCGACTTGCCTTCGGCATTGATCAACCGGAACGTATGCACGCCGAAGCCTTGCATGCTGCGCAGGCTTTTCGGGATCGCCCTGTCGGACATGGCCCAGATCACCATGTGCGCGGATTCCGGCACCAGCGAGACAAAATCCCAGAAGGTATCGTGAGCCGAGCCGCCGGTAGGAATCTCGTTGTGCGGCTCTGGTTTCACCGCATGCACGAAGTCAGGAAACTTGATCGCATCCTGGATGAAAAACACCGGCATGTTGTTGCCCACCAGGTCGAAGTTGCCTTCATCGGTGAAGAACTTCACGGCGAAACCTCGCACGTCTCGCACGGTATCGCCTGATCCACGTGGGCCCTGCACGGTGGAAAATCGCACGAAGACTGGGGTTTTCTTGCCCGGATCTTGTAGGAAACCAGCCTTTGTCAGTACCGAATGATTCTCATAGGTCTGGAAGAAGCCATGGGCGCCGGTGCCGCGGGCGTGAACGATGCGCTCTGGAATACGCTCATGGTCAAAGTGCGTGATTTTTTCACGCATGATGAAGTCTTCCAGTAACGACGGCCCGCGGGCGCCGACCTTCAGGGTGTTCTGGTTGTCCGACACCTTCACACCCTGATTGGTGCGCAGAGCCTGTTCGGTGGCATCGGAGCGGAATTTTTCCAGGCTGTCGAGCTTGGCGTTGGTGTTGCCGCGGTCCAGGGTATCGGTCCCGGCCAGTGCGCTTTTGGGGGCGGCAGGCTTTTTAGTACTCATCAGTCGTAAACTCCTCGTTGCGATCCCGTAGCCAGGACTCATATGCATTCCCCAGGCACGGCACCGGGGGCGTTTTCGAGTTGCCTTATTAGTGACTGATGAGGGTTTTAGCCGTTCCTTTTTTCTAACCTTTGATCGCGTTATTGCCAAATGGAAGGTTGAATGCGGAATAAATGCTAATAACCTCTATACGGACAGGCTAAAATGCGCGCCCGGCTAACCGCTGACCCTATTCCAACGCGCCCCACAAGGTTCGCTACGTGATCGAGTTTCAAAACGTCCACAAAACCTACCGCGTCGCCGGTAAGGATATCCCCGCCCTGCACCCGACCAGTCTGACGATTGAGAACGGTCAGGTCTTCGGCCTGATCGGTCATTCCGGTGCGGGAAAAAGTACCCTGCTGCGTCTGATCAATCGCCTGGAAGAGTCCAGTGGCGGCACGATCATCGTCGACGGCGAAGAAGTCACGGCGCTCGACGCCAACAGCCTGCGCCGCTTCCGCCAACAGGTCGGGATGATTTTCCAGCACTTCAACCTGCTGGCGTCCAAAACCGTGGCCGACAACGTCGCGCTGCCGTTGACTCTGGCCGGTGAGCTGTCGCGCAGTGAGATCGACCAGCGTGTCGCCGAGTTGCTGGCGCGGGTCGGTTTGTCCGACCACGCCAAAAAGTACCCGGCGCAGCTGTCCGGTGGCCAGAAGCAGCGTGTCGGCATTGCCCGCGCCCTGGCGACCAAGCCAAAAATCCTGCTGTGCGATGAAGCGACCAGTGCCCTGGACCCGCAAACCACTGCGTCGGTCCTGCAATTGCTGGCCGAGATCAACCGCGAGCTGAAACTGACCATCGTGCTGATTACCCACGAGATGGACGTGATCCGTCGGGTCTGCGACCAGGTCGCCGTCATGGACGCGGGTGTGATCGTCGAGCAAGGTTCGGTGGCCGAGGTGTTCCTGCATCCCAAGCACCCGACCACCAAGCGTTTCGTGCAAGAAGACGAACAGATCGACGAAAGCGAACAGCGTGACGACTTCTCTCACGTGCCGGGACGCATCGTGCGTCTGACGTTCCAGGGCGAAGCGACCTACGCGCCGTTGCTGGGTACCGTCGCTCGGGAAACGGGTGTGGACTACAGCATCCTGGCCGGTCGTATCGACCGCATCAAAGACATCCCTTACGGGCAACTGACCCTGGCCGTCACCGGTGGCGACATGGAGGCGGCGTTTGCCCACTTCACCGCGGCTGACGTCCACATGGAGGTCCTGCGCTGATGGAAGTCCTGACAAGTTTCTTCGTCAATATCGACTGGTACGAAATCTGGCTGGCGACCGGCGACACCCTGCTGATGCTCTTCGGTTCGTTGTTGTTCACCGTTTTGCTCGGCCTGCCGTTGGGCGTGCTGTTGTTCCTCTGCAGCCCGCGTCAGTTGCTGGAAGCCAAAGGCGTCTACGCGATGCTGTCGCTGATGGTGAACATCCTGCGTTCGCTGCCGTTCATCATTTTGCTGATCGTGATGATCCCGTTCACCGTGTTGATCACTGGCACGTCGCTTGGGGTTGCCGGTGCGATTCCGCCGCTGGTGATTGGCGCTACGCCTTTCTTCGCGCGACTGGTGGAAACCGCCTTGCGTGAAGTGGATCGCGGCATCATCGAGGCGACCCAGGCCATGGGCGCCACGACCCGGCAGATCATCACCAATGCCTTGCTGCCGGAAGCCCGTCCGGGCATCTTCGCGGCGATTACGGTGACAGCCATTACACTGGTGTCCTACACGGCGATGGCAGGTGTGGTCGGCGCGGGTGGCCTGGGCGACCTGGCGATCCGTTTCGGTTACCAGCGTTTCCAGCCTGATGTGATGGTCGTGACCGTGCTGTTGTTGCTGGTGCTGGTGCAAGTACTGCAAACCGTCGGCGACAAGCTGGTCGTACACTTCTCACGTAAATAAGCTTTTGTCATTAAATGCATGAGCCGGCCATTCGCTGGCAGGCGCCAAACGGGTGCCCACATGGAGTTAGCTGAATGAAAAAACTACTCGTCGCGTTCGCAGCCGTTGCAGCGTTTTCCGCTCACGCGGACACCCTGACCGTCGCCGCCACTCCGGTTCCGCACGCGGAAATCCTCGAATTCGTCAAACCGGCCCTGGCCAAAGAAGGCGTGGACCTGAAGGTCAAGGTCTTCACCGACTACATCCAGCCGAACGTGCAGGTTGCCGAGAAGCGTCTGGACGCCAACTTCTTCCAGCACCAGCCGTACCTTGATGAGTTCAACAAGGCCAAGAGCACTAACCTGGTCGCCGTTGCCGGCGTACACCTGGAACCGCTGGGCGCTTACTCCAGCAAGTACAAAGCACTGACCGAGCTGCCAGGCGGCGCCAACGTGGTGATCCCGAACGACGCCACCAACGGCGGTCGTGCGCTGTTGCTGCTGGCCAAGGCTGGTTTGATCAAGTTGAAGGATTCGAACAACATCCTTTCGACGGTCAAGGACATCACCGAGAACACCAAGGACCTGAAATTCCGTGAACTGGAAGCCGCGACCATCCCGCGCGTGCTGACCCAGGTCGACCTGGCGCTGATCAACACCAACTACGCGCTGGAAGCCAAGCTTGATCCGTCCAAGGACGCGCTGGTCATCGAAGGCAACGACTCGCCTTACGTGAACATCCTCGTTGCCCGTCCGGACGACAAGGACAGCGAAGCCATGAAGAAACTGGTGGCTGCCCTGCACAGCCCGGAAGTGAAAGCCTTCATTCTCGAGAAGTACAAAGGCGCGGTATTGCCGGCGTTTTGATTGACTGACGGCAAGCAAAAAAGGGGCGCATTCAAATGCGCCCCTTTTTTGTGCCTGGAATACGACCCTGTGGGAGCGGGCTTGCCCGCGATGGCGGTGCATCAGCCGACATTGATGTTAAATGAGAAGGCCTCATCGCGGGCCAGTCGAATCGTCGCACCGCCGCTCCCACAGGTTTTTGCAGTGTCACTTACGGTTAAGCATCACCGGCAACTGCGCCACCAATTTCACGTTGTTCAGCGGTGCGCGAATGAACCCGCGCTGTGTCCCGTCCGGCCCGATCACCGCCAGGTTGCCGCTGTGATCAACCGTGTAATTCGGCTTGCTGGTGTCCGCCGGAATGAACGGGATGCTCACCGCATTGGCCAGTTTCTGAATGTCTTCAACCGACGTCGCCGTGAGGCCCTGGAACTGCGGATCGAAGTAGCCCAGGTATTGCTTGAGCTGTTTGGGCGTGTCGCGGTTCGGGTCGACGCTGACCAGGATGATCTGCAACTTGGCCACAGCCTCTGGCGGCAGTTCGCTTTTGATCTGCCGCAGTTGGGCGAGGGTGGTCGGGCAAATGTCCGGGCAAAAGGTGTAGCCGAAGAACAGCAGCGACCACTTGTCTTTCAGCTCGTTGACCGCCACGGGTTTGCCGTCCTGATCGGTCATCGTCACATTTGGCAGGTTGCGGCTTTGCGGCAGCAAAATGATCCCGGCGTCGATCAACGCCGTCGGATCGCCCTCGCCTTTGCCGGACAGCACTTTGTTGATGGTCAGGCCCATAACCAGCGCGATCAGGGCGACGAGGATGAAGACGGTTTTCTGAGTTCGAGTCATAGGTTCAACAATAAGTAGTGGTCTACGAGCAGCGCGATAAACAGCAGAAACAAGTAATAGATAGAGTACTTGAAGGTGTTGATCGCCGCGTGCGGCCGAGTGCCACGGTACAGCACCACGGCCCATTGCAGAAACCTCGCGCCCAGTCCCAGGGCGCAAATCAGGTAGAGCATGCCACTCATGTGGATCACGTACGGCATCAGGCTGACCGCCAGCAGCGCAAAGGTATAAAGCAGGATGTGGACCTTGGTGTAATGCTCGCCATGGGTCACCGGCAACATCGGGATGTCGGCCTTGGCGTATTCCTCTTTGCGGTGAATGGCCAGGGCCCAGAAGTGCGGCGGGGTCCAGGCGAAGATGATCAGCACCAGCAACAAGGGTTCGGCGCTGATATGACCGGTTGCAGCGGTCCAGCCGAGCAGCGGTGGGGCAGCACCGGCGAGGCCACCGATGACAATGTTCTGTGGCGTCGCACGCTTCAGGAAACCGGTATAGACCACCGCATAACCGAGCAAGGACGCGAGGGTCAGCCAGGCCGTCAGCGCGTTGGTGAAGGCCAGCAGCACGGCTTGCCCAAGCACTGCCAATACCAAGGCAAAAGTAAGCGCCGCCGCCGGTGACACCCGACCTTCGGCCAGGGGACGTTTGTGGGTGCGAGCCATCACCGCATCGATACGCCGGTCCACCACATGGTTCACCGCCGCCGCACCGCCGGCACACAAGGCGATCCCCAGATTGCCGAACACCAGCACCGTCCACGGCACCCCCGCGCGGGTCGCAAGGAACATGCCGACCAGCGAGGTGATGAGCATCAGCACCACCACTTTCGGTTTGGTCAGCTCCAGGTAGTCACGCCAGATCGCCTGGCTGTGACGTTCGCCGATCAGAGTCGCCATGGCATCTCTCCTTTTATTGTTATGGGCCCGGCTGAGTGTTTGCGCGGGCTGAACCGCCAGCGCGCAGGGGATTGCTGTTTGGCCCGAACCAGGCTGGTCCGCGCGTGATAATTGACCAGCACCATCGTCAGCAACAGCGCTGCGCCGCCGGCGTTGTGAGCGACGGCGACGGGCAGCGGAAGGTGAAAGACAACGTTGCTGATGCCCAGCGTGATCTGTGCTGCGAGGGCGATCAGCACCAGCCCCGCCAGACGCGTCATGCCGACCACCTTCAGTTGCCAGGCCAGACCCAGCAGGACAAGCGTTACCAGCAATGCGCCGATACGATGAGTCACGTGAATGGCCGTGCGGGCATCGCTGTCCAGTTGCCCGCCGAGGTAATTGGGGCCGATGTGTTGCGTCAGGTGAAAACCGTTGGCGAAATCAGCCGGTGGCAGCCATTGCCCGTGGCAGGTCGGGAAGTCGATGCAGGCCACCGCCGCGTAGTTGGAACTGACCCAGCCACCGAGGGCGATTTGCAGGATCACCAGCAGCAACCCGGCCGTCGCCCAGTGCTGCAAACGTCGGGGCACGGTCAGCGCCGGCAGTACGCCGGACAGGCGCAAGGTCAGCAAAAACAGCAGGCTCAAGGTCGCAAAACCGCCGAGCAAATGCCCGGTCACCACTTGCGGCCAGAGCTTGAGCGTCACCGTCCACATACCAAACGCCGCTTGGGTGATCACCACCGCCAGCAGAAACAAGGGCAACTTCACCGGTTGCCCCGGATGACGGCGATGCACCCAGGCACGACCGGCCAGCACCGAAATCAGCAACCCCAGCGTGCCGGCGAAATAGCGGTGAACCATCTCGTTCCAGCCTTTGTGGGCTTCGACGGGCGCATCGGGAAAATGCAATTCGGCATGGGCCAGTTGGGCTTCGCTTTTCGGCACGCTGATAAAGCCGTAGCAGCCGGGCCAGTCCGGGCAACCGAGGCCGGCGTGGGTCAGGCGGGTGTAGGCGCCCAGCAACACCACAATCAGTGCCAGCAAGGTGGCAAACAGCGCGAGGCGAAATCCAGGTTTGGCCATGACGATGCCCTTATCCGATGTTCGACAGTTTCAGCAAATGACGCAGGTCGTTGAGCAGGTCTTTACCCTTCACCGTCGGGTCGTAGCGCAACACCAGATTGCCGTGGGGGTCGATGATCCACAGCTGGGGCACGGCTTTGTCGCCGGTGGTCTTGCTGAAGGTGGTCAGGTCCATGGGGTAACGTTGCAGTTGCGGGTATTCGCGGGTCAGCTTGGCGTCGTAATCACTGCTTAGCGGTTGCGCTGCGGCCAACGCGTGACTGGCGCGCCCCGCATCGCGGCCGAGGCCGATCTGGATCTGCCGCGCCAGGTAAACCAGCTGCTGGCAGTCCACCGAACACTCCCTGGGCGCCGTGACCAGCAATTGCCAACGCTCCTCCTGCGCCTGCACGCCAAGGTCGGCGCGGGTCTGGCCGTTGCCGATCAACTCGCCGTGATAACTGCGGCCTTCCGGCACCCAGAACTGCAATTTGTACATGCCTGTGGCGAGGATCATCGGACCGATCACCCCAAGCACAATCAGCAATAACTGCAACCGGCCCTTGCGCCGACTCGCCGGCGTTTTCGCCTCAGACATGCTGGGTGGATTCATGGCCGCTCCCATGGTGTTTCTCCTTTGCGTTGTGCCAGCCGAGATAGAGATAAAAACCGAACAGGGCGATCGACATGGCGAACCACTGCACGGCATAAGCGATATGTTTTTCCGGCCCCATGGCCACCACCGGCCAATCGGCCTGGTAGGACGCGGAACCGGTTTCTGCGCGTAATTCGTAGGCAAAACCGTCACGATCGAGCGCCGTCCACAGCTTGGCGGGTTCGACGGCAGTGATCAGTTGTGGCCAGGTGGTGGTGCTGGGGTCGGCGTGCAATTGGAAGGTGGCGCCGGGGGAGACGTAGACCCAGGCATCGAGACTCAAGGCCTGAGTCGGGGTAGTGAACTGCGGCGGGGTGCGCCGATCCGGCCACGGCAGCCAGCCGCGATTGACCAGCAGCCAGAGCCCGGTCGCCTGGTCCTGAAACGGTTGCAGCAGTTCGACACCGACCTTGCCGTCGCGCTGGCGGTTATCCAGCAGCAGGCTGTGTGTGGCATCAAATTGGCCGTGCAGTCGGACCCGGCGAAAGGCCAGATCCTCGGTGTGCAGCAGCTCGGTGCTGGCCATCGGCTCAGCCGCCCGGCGCTCGGTGTAGCTTTGCAGCAGCGCGCTTTTCTCCGCGCCCCGGCTCAGTTGCCAGAACCCGAGTGACACCAGCATGGGCAGCAATAGCGCGACCACCAGGGTCGGCACGATGCCCGGCCGAAAGCGCTTCATGGCGTCGCCAGAAAGTCGGTAGTCGCGATAGCTATACTCAAGTGCATCGCCTTTCCCCCGGAGTCTCACCATGCTCAAAGCAGCCATCGTCCTGATGCTGATTGCCACGGTTGTCAGCCTGTTCAGCGGCCTGTTTTTTCTGGTCAAGGACGACAGCAGCTCGAACCGCCTCGTCATTGCCTTGAGTGTGCGTGTTGCCTTGGCCGCTATCACCGTCGGCTTGATCGCCTGGGGTTTTTTCAGCGGCCAGCTGGTTTCCACTGCGCCTTGGTAAAGCCTCAGAGCACGTAGACGAAAACGAAAAGACCGATCCACACCACGTCCACGAAGTGCCAGTACCAACTCGCCGCTTCAAATCCGAACTGGTGCTCGTTATCGAAGTGCCCGCGCAGGACCCGCATCAGCATCACAAACAGAATGATGGTGCCCATGGTCACGTGGGCGCCGTGGAACCCGGTGAGCATGAAGAATGTTGCGCCGTAGATGCCGGAACCCAGGGTCAGGCCCAGTTCCTGATAGGCGTGGATGTATTCTTCGGCCTGAAAACCGAGGAATGCACAACCGAGCAAGACAGTGATGGCCAGCCAGATTTTCAGTGCACCGCGATGACCCTTTTTCAAGGCGTGGTGGGCGATGGTGATGGTGACGCTGGAACTCACCAGCAACACGGTGTTGAGCAGCGGCAGGCCCCAGGGGCTGATGACGTCCTTGGGTGCCGGGAAGAGTTTCGGGTCCGGGTTGTTCAGCAGCGGCCAGACGAACTCGAAGTTCGGCCACAACATGTGGGCGAGGCCTTTGGCGCCGTCACCGCCCAGCGATGGGCCAGTGATGTTGCGCACATAAAACAATGCGCCGAAGAATGCGATGAAGAACATCACCTCCGAGAAGATGAACCAGCTCATGCCCCAGCGGAACGAGCGATCCATCTGCGCGCTGTACAACCCCTGACGACTTTCCTTGATCACCGTCCCGAACCAGCCGAACAGCATGTAGGCCAGCAACAGGCCGCCGACGAAAAAGATCAACGGGCCGTGTGATTCGGGCCGCGCAGCTTTCAGGTCGTTGAACCAGGTAGCCAGGCCGAACACGGTGACGAACATACCGACGGTGGCGATGATCGGCCATTTGCTCTGGGCCGGTACGTAATAGTGCTCATGAGTTGCCATTTATTGTTCTCCTTATCGGGCACGCTCAGCCGCCAGTGTTTACAGCCACCGGGGGATGTCGGGCGGTGATATCGAACAGCGTGTAGGACAGCGTCAGGTGCTTCACTTCCTTGGGCATGTCGCGGTCAACGATGAAACGTACCGGCATCTCGATCCGTTGACCGGGCTGCAGCACTTGCTGGGTAAAGCAGAAACATTCGGTCTTGTGGAAGTACGCCGCGGCATTGCTCGGTGCGATGCTCGGTACCGCTTGCGCGCTCATCGGCTTATCAGTCGGGTTGTGCGCGATGAAAATCATCTCGTTCACCGCCCCCGGGTTGGCCGTCAGCTCGTCACTCTTGGGATAGAAATCCCAGGACATGTCGGCGGCATTGGTCGACAGGAACTGCACACGCACCTGCCGCGACGTGTCGACCGTCTGCTCGCCTTGGTACTGCCCGGAGGTCTTGCCATTGATGCCGAACGCCTTGCACATCACGTCGTAGATCGGCACCAAGGCAAACCCGAAGACAAACATCGCCACCACCACCAACAACAGGCGCGTGACCAGCTTTTTCATCGAAATCGAGTCAGCCATGGTCTCTACCCTCGACGCAGACCCTTGTGGGAGCGGGCTTGCTCGCGAAGCAGGCGCTGCGGTTTAGCAGGAACACCGCGTCATCGTTCTTCGCGAGCAAGCCCGCTCCCACATTGGGTAAGGTGTTCACTTCACTTCCGGCGGTTTGGTGAAGGTGTGATACGGCGCCGGTGAAGGGACGCTCCATTCCAGGCCTTCCGCGCCATCCCATGGTTTGGCCGGTGCCGGCTCGCCGCCGCGAATGGTCTTGATCACGATGAACAGGAAGAAGATCTGCGTGGCACCGAACATGAATGCGCCTATCGACGACACCATGTTGAAGTCGGCGAATTGCAGGTTGTAGTCCGGAATTCGGCGTGGCATGCCGGCCAGGCCCACGAAGTGCATCGGGAAGAACGCCATGTTCATGCCGATGAACGAGAGCCAGAAGTGCAGCTTGCCGAGCGTTTCGTCGTACATGTGGCCGGTCCATTTCGGCAGCCAGTAGTAAGCCGAGGCGAAGATTCCGAAGATCGCCCCCGGCACCAGTACGTAGTGGAAGTGCGCGACCACAAAATACGTGTCCTGGTACTGGAAGTCCGCTGGGGCGATGGCCAGCATCAACCCGGAGAACCCGCCAATGGAGAACAGGATCACGAACGCCACCGCGAACAGCATCGGCGTCTCGAAGGTCAGCGAGCCTTGCCACATGGTGCTGGCCCAGTTGAACACCTTCACGCCCGTCGGCACCGCGATCAGCAGCGTGGCGTACATGAAGAACAGCTCGCCCACCAGCGGAATGCCGACCACGAACATGTGGTGCGCCCAGACGATGAATGACAGGAAGGCGATACTGGCCGTGGCATAGACCATCGAGGTGTAGCCAAACAGCGGCTTGCGCGAAAAGGCCGGAATGATCGAGCTCACGGCACCGAAGGCCGGCAGGATCATGATGTACACCTCGGGGTGACCGAAGAACCAGAACACGTGCTGGAACAGCACCGGATCACCGCCACCGGCAGCACTGAAGAAACTGGTGCCGAAGTGGATGTCCATCAGCATCATCGTCACGCAACCGGCCAGCACTGGCATCACCGCGATCAGCAGGAACGCGGTGATCAACCAGGTCCAGACGAACAGCGGCATTTTCATCAACGTCATGCCGGGGGCGCGCAGGTTGAGGATGGTGGCGATCACGTTGATCGCACCCATGATCGAACTGATCCCCATCAAGTGGATGGCGAAGATGAAGAACGTCACGCTCTCCGGTGCGTAGGTCGTCGATAGCGGGGCGTAGAACGTCCAGCCGAAGTTCGGTCCGCCACCGGGAGTGAACAGGGTCGAAACCAGCAAAATGAACGCCGCCGGTAACAGCCAGAAGCTGAAGTTGTTCATCCGTGGCAGGGCCATGTCCGGCGCGCCGATCATCAACGGGATCATCCAGTTGGCGAGGCCGACGAACGCCGGCATCACCGCACCGAACACCATGACCAGACCGTGCATGGTGGTCATCTGGTTGAAGAATTCCGGCTGGACGATTTGCAGTCCCGGCTGGAATAGTTCGGCGCGAATCACCATCGCGAACGAGCCGCCCAACAGGAACATGGAAAACGCAAACCACAGGTACAGCGTGCCGATGTCCTTGTGGTTGGTGGTCAGCACCCAGCGCATCAGACCTTTGGCGGGACCGTGGGCGTGGTCGGCATGACCATGGTCATCGATGACGGCGCTCATGGCGTGTCTCCTGCAAACAGATGGGCTGGGCAGGCCGGGGCGCGCAGCCCCGACCGGTTCCTTACGTGCGCAATAGACCGGGTCATTTGCTTTCCGCCTGTTTCAGCTCCAGCACTTCTTTAGGAGTGACCATGTCGCCTTTGTTGTTGCCCCAGGCGTTACGTTCGTAGGTCACGACCGCCGCGATATCGACTTCCGAGAGCTGCTTGCCGAACGCCGCCATAGAGGTGCCTGGCTTGCCGTGGAAGACAATGTTCAAGTGATCCTTGATCGGTCCGGTGGCGATTTTCGAGCCTTTGAGCGCCGGGAACATCGGCGGCAAGCCCTGACCTTCGGCCTGGTGACAGGCAACGCAGGTGGTGTGGTAGACCTTGTCACCGCGCTCCTTGAGCTCGTCGAGGGTCCATTCCTTGCTGGTCAGCTCTTTAAGTTGCAGGGCTTCAGCCTTGCGCTCGGCCAGCCATTTTTCGTAATCGGCCTTTTCCTTGACCTCGACCACGATCGGCATGAAACCGTGGTCCTTGCCGCACAACTCGGCACACTGGCCACGGTAAATGCCGGGCTTGTCGACGCGGGTCCAGGCTTCGTTGACGAACCCCGGAATCGCGTCGCGCTTGACCGCAAAGGCCGGCACCCACCAGGAGTGGATAACGTCGGCGGACGTCACGAGGAAGCGCACCTTGGCGCCAATCGGCAGCACTAAAGGCTTGTCGACCTCGAGCAAGTAATGCTCGCCCTTCGTTTCCTTGTTGTGGATCTGGTCAGCGGGGGTCGTCAGGTTGCTGAAGAACTCGACGTCCTGGCCCAGGTATTTGTAGTGCCACTTCCACTGATAGCCGGTGACCTGGATATCGATATCCGGCTCACTGGCGTCGTACATCTTGATCAGGGTTGCCGTCGCAGGAACCGCCATGGCCACCAGGATCAGGAAGGGCACGATGGTCCAGAGGATTTCGACGGTGGTGCTTTCATGAAATTTTGCGGCCACCTGCCCGGTGGAGCGGCGGTGGACCATCATCGACCAGAACATGGCGCCGAAGACGATGATGCCGATCACTACACAGATCCAGAAAATGGTCATGTGCAGGTCAAATACTGCGTGACTGATTTCAGTCGCTCCCGGCGCCATATTCACAGTCCAGGCGGCTTGCGCCTGGCTGAAAATCGACCACAACAGGAGGCCCATCCAGACGTGTGGATGTCGCATCATTGCGGGTTCCCCTTATCGTTCTTGTTATCCCGCCGGCGTTCACCTGCGGCAAGGGAGCGGCTTTTTCAGACTACGAACTTGAATCGCCGAGCCTTGCTGCGTGTGCAGTCGGGCGTCATCAGCTAACTCCATTCCCACCCGAGTATAGACAGCGACTGCTACCTCGCAACGTGATGGCGTAAATGATCTGAAACAGCTGGGACTTGCGTTCAAGGTCACGAATGGGGAAGGATGCAGACGAGTGGTGGCAAATCGATATAACGGAGGCGTCTCAAGGATGAAACAATTATGACAAATGCGTCTTAGCATTTTTCATAAGCAAGCTAAGTTATGTCTTCCCTATTTCATTGCCTTTGTTTCCTGGAGTTTTCATGAACACCGCCGCATTGCGCGAGCAGATCCAAAAAGCCCAACAACACGAGGCCGAGACCGGCCTGTTGACTCGTCAGCTTGAAAGCAAACTGCCTCATCTGCATCCGTCGATCCAATTGCCGGAGGCGGATGCCAACGGCGTGCTGACGCGTTTTGTCGCCGCCTACATTAATGAAGTGCCTGATCTGCTGGATGCAGCCAATGAAGTTGCCAGGGAAGCGGGTATCGAGTCGCAGATCAAACCGGTGTTGAAAATCGCCGAACAGTACTTCCTTCAACCCCCGGCGATAATGGCCGGTCATGTCGGCCTGGACGGCCTGCTGGACGAAGCGTATCTGGCGCATCGGTTGGTTGAAGAGGTCAATGACCTGTACATCAAGCATTTTGGCCAGCCACTGATCCCCTTGGACATGACTGTCGCCAACCTGATTGCCCACCAACTGATCGGCGAGGAATTCGCCAATCAACTGGATGAGGCGGTGCATCACGCCGTGGACGAGATGCTCAACGACGAAAGCTTCGCCCTGGAGTCGGTCGAGGCCTACCGTGAAAAGCTCAGCAGCCCGGACACGGGGGCCGCGTGGAAACGCTGGCCTTGCATGTCCCGCCGGTTAGGCGTGGGTCTGGAGCTGGATCAGCCCGCCGCCTGATTTTTTAGAAACAACACCATCCCTGTGGGAGCGGGCTTGCTCGCGAATGCGGTCAATCATTCAATATTAATGTCGACTGATACAACGCCTTCGCGAGCAAGCCCGCTCCTACATTGTTACCTACGCGGCCGAACCGACGCCGGTAGTCGTACGCAACCGGCCTTCCAGCCTGCGCTTCAACCCCCGCGCTTCAATCAACAACTTCGACCCCTTGGCCGCATTGGCCCTGCCCCATTCCTCGAGCAATTCCAGACACGAGTGATCGATGTAGCTCAGGTTATTGAGCGGCACGTGCACCGTCGCGCCTGCTGGAATGGTCCCCAGCACCTGGGTCAACGCCGGCACCTTGAGAAAGGTCGCTGCCCCCGTCAGTCGCAACTCCATCTCACCTTCCGCCGGGAGGTCGATCAGGCTGATTTTCAGCCGTGAAGCTTTCCAGGCCAGTTTCGCCAACGTCAAACCGAAGCCGATCAGCACGCCGGTCAGCAGGTCGGTGAAGATGATTGCCAGGGCCGTCGCCGCGTAAGTAAACATCGGCATCCGCCCATATCGGCCCAGACCGCGGAAAGCCTTGAGGTCGACCAGTTTGAAACCGGTGTACACCAGCACGCCCGCCAGGCTCGCCACCGGAATGCTTTGCAGCACGCTGGACAGCAGCAACACGAAAGCCAGCAGCCACAGACCGTGGAAGATCGCCGACATTCGCGTGGTGGCGCCGGCCTGGACGTTGGCCGAACTGCGCACGATCACGCCGGTCATGGGCAGTGCCCCCAGCAGACCGCAGAGCATGTTGCCGACACCCTGCGCCGACAATTCCCGATCAAAGTCGGAACGCTGGCCACTGTGCATTCGGTCCACCGCTGCTGCCGAAAGCAAGGTTTCAGCGCTGGCAATGAAAGCCACGGCGAAAGCGGCGATCAGCAGCGTCGGGTCAGCCAGATTGAGCAAGTCGGCAGGCTTCAGCCAGTCGATGGCCTCCGCCAGGTTGGCCGGGACTTCCACACGTTTGACCTGCAAGGCGAGCATCAGGCTGGCGACCGTAGCCAGACCTACGCCAAGCAGTGCGCCGGGAATGAAACGCAGGGAGTGGGGGCGGAATTTCTCCCACAGCCACATCACTGCAATCGTCGACAGACCAAGCAACCCAGCCTGCCAACCAAGGGAAGGCAAGGCCTGGATCACGGCCGCCGGGAAGGCAGCGAGGTTATCCAGCCCCGAGGGCTTGGGCACGGCATCGAGCATCACATGCACCTGTGAGAGCACGATCAACACGCCAATCCCGGCGAGCATGCCGTACACCACCGCAGGTGCGGTAACCCGAAACCAGCAGCCCAGCTTGAAGCGCCCGGCCATCAGTTGCAGAAAACCCGCCAGCAGCAGGATGGGCCCGAGCATGGCAATGCCATGCTGGCGCACCAGTTCGAACACGAGAACCGCCAGGCCCGCCGCCGGGCCACTGACTTGCAGTGGTGAGCCGGCAATCCAGCCCACCACCAGGCCACCGATGATCCCGGTGATCAAGCCTTTGGCCGGCGGCAGGCCCGAGGCGATGGCGATACCCATGCACAAGGGCAGGGCGACCAGAAACACAACCACGGAGGCCAGCAGCTCCCGTGGCAAAACAGCTTTAAGTTGAGCAGCACGCATGGTGACTCTCCCGACGTTTTCTTCAGGCGTGGCAAAGCCAGACTGCTTGATCAGCAGCCCCGGCTAAACCACACAAGGATTTAGGAGGATTAGAAGCGCGCTTTGGGCGTCGCCACCGGAATTGGATGACTGCCATCGAGCGGCAGGAAACACCCTTTATCGGCGTCGTAAGCTCTGATTTCGCTGGTTTCGATGTTGTAGATCCAACCATGGATAAACAACTGACCGTTGGCCATGCGCGAGGCCACGGAAGGGTGCGTACGCAGATGCTGCAGCTGAGCGATCACATTCTCTTCGGTGAGGACGTGCATGCTTTCGCCTTCATCAGCGCAATGGCAGTTTTCCTGGACCATGGTTTTTGCCACTTCGGCATGACGCAGCCAGGCTTTGACCGTGGGCATTTTTTCCAGGCTTTGCGGGTTGAGCACGGCGCGCATCGCGCCACAGTCGGAGTGCCCGCAAATGATGATGTGCTGTACGCCGAGGGCCAGTACTGCGTATTCGATGGCCGTGGAAACACCACCGTTCATCTGCCCGTAAGGCGGGACCACGTTGCCGACGTTACGGGTCACGAACAGGTCGCCGGGGGCGCTTTGGGTAATCAGCTCAGGAACGATGCGCGAATCGGCGCAGGCGATGAACATCGCTCGAGGGCTCTGGGCCGTGGCGAGTTTTTTGAAGAGCTCTTCCTGTTGGGGAAAAACTTCGTGATGAAAATGCAAAAAGCCGTCAACGATGTGCTTCAGCGCTGCATCGGCGGTTTCCGCCTCGGGTTGGGCTGAAGCCGACGCAGCCAACGGCTGTTTATCCTTGTCACTCATGATTCATCCTCTTTGGCGGAGTCAGGGAATTTTCCCGTTTTGTCCGGTGTGAAGCCAGTGGCTGTTTAAAAAACATCCAGGCCGAACATCTCGACCCGTCAGTCACTCGATGAACAAGGTATCTGCCGAAACTTAACTCAAACTGAATCAAGCGCTCTAGGACGTGTGTTCCAGGTCACAGAAAACGTGACCAGCCTAATGGCCAAGTGCTTTTCCCACTACTCAACCATAGGCCAATTGTCCTCAAATCAATGACATCTGGCGACCTGGCGGACAGAAGGCGTCGCAGTCCAGATTAAAGCCTTCGCGACGATTGAGCCCCAAACGTTTGATGGTTTTGGCAAAGCGTTGCGCCAACAGATCGGCAAACGGCCCTTCACCGCGCATCCGGGCGCCGAATCGACTGTCGTAGAGTTCTCCGCCACGGCTCTGACGGATCAGGCTCAACACATGCGCGGCACGCTGCGGATAGTGAGCGGCCAGCCATTCTTCGAACAGCGGCGCCACCTCCAGCGGCAGACGCAACATCATATAGGCCGCACTCTGGGCACCGGCGGCATGCGCTTCGGTGAGCAGGCTCTCCAGTTCGCAGTCGTTGATCATCGGAATCATCGGCGAACACAGTACACCCACCGGAATTCCGGCTTCACGCATCACGCGGATCGCTCGCAACCGGGCTTTCGGCGCCGCCGCACGCGGTTCGAGAATGCGTTTGAGTTCATCGTCCAAAGTAGTGAGGCTGATCATCACCGCCACCAGCCGTTGCTCGGCAAGTTCGGCCAGCAGGTCCAGATCCCGAAGAATCAGTGATCCCTTGGTGATGATCGTTACCGGATGTCGATAACGCAGCAGCACTTCAAGCGTCTTGCGGGTGATTTTGTGTTCACGCTCGATCGGCTGATAAGGATCGGTGTTGGAACCCAGGTTAATCGGCGCGCATTGATAGCCGCGCTTGGACAGCTGTTCTTCCAGCACATCGGCGGCGTTGGTCTTGGCGATCAGTTTGGTTTCGAAGTCGAGCCCCGGTGACAGGTCCCAATAAGCATGGCTGGGGCGCGCATAGCAGTAGATGCAGCCATGCTCGCAGCCGCGATAGGGATTGATCGAGCGATCAAAAGGCAAGTCCGGTGAATTGTTTCGGGTGATGATGGTTTTCGCCGTTTCGATGCGCACTTCCGTGCCCTGCGTGATCGGCGCTTCCTGATACCAGCCGTCATCCTCCGCCACCGAGCGATTCGGTGCGAAGCGGTTGTGCGGGTTGGTTGCGGTGCCGCGGCCGCGAGGGGGCAGAGGGATAGCCATCGACAGGATCCTTTAGCTGTATGTTAATACAGTATAGGGGCGCAGCCGGATTGGCCAGTGCCGTTCGGCGCCTGACAATTGTTAATGATTGTCTAGTTGTTCGTTACTAGTGAGCTCCTTGTAATTATGAGAAACAGATAGACAGTAGCTTAGTTGTTATCAGTCGGTAGTATGCGCTGCACACGAAGTTGTCGTGTTCTAACTGTTAGAAGGATTTAATAAATGTCGAATTACAATCAACGCGGTATCTTTCTTCAACTGTCGCCCCCGTCTATCGTTAGTCCGAAGGAAGTTCGGGTTTCCATGCAGTTTGCTTTGAAGGAAGAGGGTTACGACCCGGAAAACCGCAGCGCCACTTACTCCCTGCTGGATTCGACCTCCCGCGAGGCTGTGTCGAATGACCGCGGCGTGACCTTCACAATGGGAAACACCCCTGATGTGGACGGTGATGGTGATATCGACGCGCAGGACAAGACTGTTCTGATTGCGCTGGCGAAAGCGTATTCGAAAATGATCAATCCTTGATTACTATCGAGTACATGCAACTTTGAAGTATGGGTATGAGGGTGCCTGACTTGGGTTGAATTAAGCGGTACGGAAATCCGTATCGCTTTTTTGTTGCTCGTTACTTGCCCCTGAAAAAACAAGGTGTAAACGGTCCAGTTCACGATTCTTTGACAGCTGACTCACAGGACTTTGACTGTTCAGTGTCGAAACTAAGTGGCATCTAACCACCTTCTCCTCATACGGTCGTCCGAGCATGTCCCGATTGCGCCTTTTACCTGCGACATTCCTGTTGTCGCTGGCCGCCCTTTTCAATCTGACACTGGCCTGTGCAGATGAAACCGGCCCACCCCGCCCGGCGGAATGGGCTCAATCGGTCGAGGTGCAATACAACCTCTATCAAATGTCCCCGACGCTGTACCGCAGTGCGTTGCCCGACAGCGGTGCCGTACCGTTGCTGAAGAAACTCAACGTCGCCACCGTGATCACTTTTCTGCCCGAGTCGGATTCCAGCTGGTTGTCCACGGCGGGCATTGCTCAGGTGCAATTGCCTTATCGCACCAATCATGTGGATGACGCAGAGGTGCTCAAAGCTCTTCGTGCCATACAGACCGCCGAATCCCATGGCCCGGTGCTCATTCACTGCAAACACGGTTCGGACCGCACCGGCCTGATGGCGGCGATGTATCGGGTGGTGGTGCAAGGTTGGAGCAAGGAAGACGCCCTGAACGAAATGACCCAGGGCGGCTTCGGTGACAGCATCCATTTCAAGGATGGCGTGCGTTACATGATGCAGGCCGATGCCGACAAGCTTCGGACCGCGCTGGCCAACGGCGATTGCAGCACCAGCCCGTTTGCTGCCTGCTCGATGAAAAACTGGTTCCAATCGGCCCACGTCGAATAAGCCTCGGTTCAACGGGCAGCGGAGACTGGCGCAGGCGCGAAGAAATTCTCGGCGATCGGCCGTTCGAGAAATTCTTCCAGGGCGACCAGCAGTGAGCGCGAATCACCCGGTGAAAAAAAGGCTTCGCGAAAGGCCCTGCCGGTTTGCGGGTTGAACACCCAGTCCTGCTGAAACCGTTTGAACGCTTCGCTCGCCAGTACGCCCGACCATTTATAGGCGTAAACCGAAGCCGCGTAGCCCGTCACGATGTAGTCGAAGCTGTTGGCGAGCCGACAGTAGGACGGCAGTTTCAGGTGGGGAATCTCGCGCTGCACGTCGTCGAAGATTTGCTCGACGCTGCGGCCATCACCTTGGCTGCGGTGCAATTCAAAGTCGAACAATGCCGCCATTAACAGCTCAGCAGTTTGCCGACCGGTCTGGGCGTGAATGGCTGCCAGCACTGCGTCGACGCGTTCTTCGGTCAGGCGATCACCGGTCTGGTGGTGAGCAGCCAGCCACAGCAGAAACTCCCCTGACAGGCACCAAAGCTCGAACAATTGCCCGGTGAACTCCGCCGTATCGCGTCCCAGCTGGGTAATACCGGACAGGCGATGGTGAGGCGAACGGGTCAGAACGTGCTGCAGGCAATGGCCGAACTCATGGAACAGCACACGCAGGTCCTTATGGGCGAGAAGGCAGGGATGCTCGGCGTTCCCGGGCGTGAAGTTGCCATGAAGCACAGCGATGGGCAGCGTCAATCGACCTTCGGCGTCCAGCCGCCGATTGCGTGGTGTGGCGGTCCAGGCATAGTCCGGCGCTTCTTCCCGATGAAAAGGGTCGAGGTAAATGTGCCCGATCACCGAGCCATGCTCGCTGATTTCAAACAAGCGGATGCTGTCATGCCAGCGGCTGAAGATCGTCTGTTCGACGATCTGGATGCCGAACATGCGTTCGCTGAACAGGCAGAGCCGCTGCAATGTCCCGTCCAGCGGAAAGTACGCTCGCAGGTTTTTCAGCGCCCCGCCGAGACGCTGCTGGCGTAATTGTTCGGCGAGAAACTCGTGATCCCAAGGCTGGACCTCTGTCATGCCGCGCTCAAGCGCAAACGCCTTCAGTTCCTGCGCATCCTTCTCGAAGCCCGGCGTTGCCTGGATGATCTGCCGCCGCAGGAAACCGGTGACTTGCTCGGTGGATTCGGCCATTTCCGTTACGAGGCTGAGTTGCGCGAAGTTCTCGTACCCAAGCAACCTGGCTTTCTGGTGACGCAGCGACAACAGTGCTTCCAGCACTGGACCATTATCGAATTGCCCGGCGCGGGGCCCCTGATCGGAAGCCCGGGTGGAATAGGCAACAAAGTATTCTTCGCGCAAAGATTGGTCTTCGGCATACGCCATGACTCGAGTGTAGGTGTCCTGGTCCAGACGCATCAGCCAGCCTTCATGCCCCGCCTGTTGTGCGTTGAGCGCCAGACGCTCCAGGGTCGCCGCGGACAAACCGTTCAACTGCGTGACATCGTCGATGCGCTTGCTCCAGGCTGCGCTGGCTCGTTCCAGGTTGGTCAGGAACAAGCTTCGCAGCACACCGATGTCGCGATTCAGCCGGGCCAGCGTCTGCTGTTGTTCGATAGGCAAGTCGATGCCGGACAAGCGAAACCTGCGCAGAATCTTGTTCAAGACTGCTTTGCGCGGTTCATCGTAATTCACCGCGGCCGGACTTTGCGTCAGCCGCTGATAAGCCCGGAACAGTGCCTGATTGCTCATCTTTTCAGATGTGTACTGCGCGGCGGCATCGCTGCAAGTTGCGCTGGCCAAGTCCCAAGCCTTGCCCTCGCGTTTCACCATTGAAAGGGTTTCGATGACGCCCATGATCTCATCCAGACGCACATCGGTTTCATCAACGGCCAGTACCAGATCGTCCCAGTTCGGGATCGAGGATTGGCTCGCGATAATTCCGGCAATAGCCTGGTGGTTGTCAGCAATGACGGTGTCGATGGCAGGCACCAGGTGCTCGGCACAGATGTCCGTCCAGGGCGGCAGGTCCCAGTGTTGCAGCAGCGGATTGGTATCAGGCATGGCGTCTTCCTTGAATAGGTCTGAAGGAATCAGCCTAAGGAGGAAGCGCGGGGGAAGGGTGGTAAATAGATACCACCTTCCACACCGTCAAAGGGTGGAAGGTGGCGTTGACTCAGTGTTGTTCGTCAGGCTTTTTCTTCAGCTTCGGGTTCGGGAAAAACTGCACGGCCTGAACCTTGGTGTCCGGGACTTTCAGCGCCGAAGTGTTGACCCGCGTGCCCAATTCCTTGGGCACCGACAGGCCTTGTTCATTGAGCGTGTCCGAATAACCGCAGGCCACGCATTCGCGATGCGGGACCTCGTCTTCGTTCCACATCATCAATTTGTCCGGCTCGCTGCATGCCGGACAGACCGCCCCGGCGATAAAGCGCTTTTTCGTGATCACAGGTCCCTCACTCATGCTGCCGCGTCCTCACTCAGGCCGCTATGACGCAAGAGTGCGTCAATCGATGGCGCACGGCCACGGAAGTCGACGAACAGCACCATGGGCTCCTGCGAACCACCGCGCGCCAGGATCGCTTCGCGGAACGCACGACCGGTTTCGGCATTGAGCACGCCGTCTTCTTCGAACTTCGAGAAGGCGTCGGCCGACAGTACTTCAGCCCACTTGTAGCTGTAGTAACCCGCCGCGTAACCGCCGGCGAAGATGTGGGCGAAGCTGTTCGGGAAGCGGTTGTAGGCCGGTGGACGCATGACCGACACTTCGTCACGCACGCCTTCGAGCACTTGCGCCACGCTGCGGCCGTCGCCGTGGGTGGCGTGCAGTTCGAAGTCGAACAACGAGAACTCCAGCTGACGCACCATCATCAGGCCGGACTGGAAGTTCTTCGCCGCGAGCATTTTTTCCAGCAGGTCCTGAGGCAGCGGCTCGCCGGTTTCGTAGTGACCGGAGATCAGCGCCAGGCCTTCCGGCTCCCAGCACCAGTTTTCCATGAACTGACTTGGCAGTTCGACTGCGTCCCAGGCCACGCCGTTGATGCCGGACACGCCGGCATGCTCGACGCGGGTCAGCAGGTGATGCAGGCCGTGACCGAATTCGTGGAACAGGGTGGTGACTTCATCGTGGGTCAGCAGGGCCGGTTTGCCGCTGTCGGCCGGGGTGAAATTGCACACCAGATTGGCCACCGGGCTCTGCAACACACCGCTGATGGTGCGGCGACGGTCACGGGCGCCGTCCATCCAGGCACCGCCACGCTTGTTGGCGCGAGCATAGAGGTCGAAGAAGAAGCGGCCGACGTGTTGGCCGTTTTCCTTGATTTCGAACAGGCGAACATCCGGGTGCCAGGCGTCGAAGCCCTTCAGCTCGGCGATCTCGATGCCGTACAGGCGCTGAACGATAGCGAACAGGCCGCCCAGCACTTTGTCGATCGGGAAGTAAGCGCGCAGTGCTTCCTGGGCAACGCTGTAACGTTGTTCGCGAAGTTTTTCACCGTAGAAACCGCTGTCCCAGCTTTGCAGGTCCGGACAGCCCTGTTCGGCGGCGTAGGCCTTGAGCTGTTCCAGGTCCTGAGCGGCGAAGGGCTTGCTGCGTTTGGCGAGATCGCGCAGGAAACCCAGTACCTGATCGCTGGATTCGGCCATTTTGGTGGCCAGGCTCAATTCCGAGAAACTGGCGAAGCCCAACAGTTTTGCAAGCTCCTGACGCAGGTCGAGGATTTCTTCCATGACCGGGCCGTTATCGTTCTGACCGGCGTTCGGGCCTTGGTCCGACGCACGGGTGCAATAGGCGGCGTAGACTTCTTCGCGCAGGGCGCGGTCCTGGGCGTAGGTCATCACCGCGTAATAGCTCGGGAATTCCAGGGTGATCAGGAAGCCGTCGAGGCCTTTGGCCTGGGCTGCGGCGGCCATTTGCGCCTTGGCTGAATCGGTCAGGCCGGCGAGGGTGGCTTCATCGGTCACGTGCTTGGTCCAGGCTTGCGTCGCGTCGAGCAGCTGGTTGGAGAAACGGCTGCCCAGTTCCGACAATTTGCTCTGCACTTCGGCGTAGCGTTTCTGTTCGGCTTCCGGCAGGTCAATACCCGACAGACGGAAGTCTCGCAGGGCGTGTTCCAGGATAGTTTTTTGCGCGACGTCGAAACCGGCGGCTTCCGGGCAGTTCGCCAAGGCTTCGAAAGCCTCGAACAACGCGCGGTTCTGGCCCAGCTCGGTGGAGTAGGCGCTCAAGGCCGGCAGGCAGGACTCGTAGGCTTCGCGCAATTCAGCGCTGTTGCACACGGCATTCAGGTGGCTGACCGGGCTCCAGGCCGCGCCCAGACGATCGTTCAGTTCGTCCATCGCCAACACGAGGCCGGCCCAGGTCGGTTGTTTGCCCTGAATGTTGAGGATCTCGATAATGGCGGCACGGTTGTCAGCCAGGATCTGTTCAATGGCCGGTTGCACGTGTTCGGCACGGATCGCCGAGAACGGCGGCAGGTCGTAGGACTGCAAAAGAGGGTTGTTCACGCTCACGGTTGGCACCTTGGCTGGAAGAAACATGCGGCCATCTTAATTACAATCGACGCTCACCGCAGCTATCGGCAACAGAGAGAAACCCTATCGTGACCCTTCGCAAGTATCAGAACCACACGCCACTGCTGGGCAAAGGCGCTTTTGTCGACGGCTCGGCGGTGGTGATCGGCGACGTCGAAATCGGTGAAGACAGCTCCGTATGGCCGCTGACGGTGATTCGTGGCGACATGCACCGCATCCGTATCGGTGCGCGCACCAGTGTCCAGGATGGCTGTGTGCTGCACATCACCCACGCCGGGCCGTTCAATCCCGATGGCTTTCCGTGCTTGATCGGGGACGACGTGACCATTGCGCATAAGGTCATGTTGCATGGCTGCAGTGTCGGCAACCGGATTCTGATCGGCATGGGCAGCATCGTCATGGACGGCGCTGTGATTGAGGACGATGTGATTGTCGGCGCCGGCAGCCTGGTGCCGCCGGGCAAGCGCCTGGAGAGTGGCTTCCTTTATGTGGGTAGCCCGGTGAAACAAATCCGCCCGCTGACGGACAAGGAAAATGCCTTTTTCACCTACAGCGCGGCGAATTACGTGAAGCTCAAGAATTTGCACCTGGCTGAAGGCTACGACCAGCTCTGAGCCTTCGCCTTTATTCAGGATTCAACATGCATTACCAAACCGTACTGTTCGACCTCGATGGCACTCTGACCGACCCGCGCGAGGGCATCACCCGTTCGATCCAGTTCGCCCTGAGCAAACTGGGGATCGATGAACCCGACCTGACCAAACTCGAACACTTTATCGGCCCACCGTTGTTGCAAGCATTCATGCAGTTCTACGACTTCGACGAGCCCAAGGCCTGGGACGCGGTGAACTTCTACCGCGAACGCTTCAAGGTCACCGGCCTGTACGAGAACCGTGTGTTCGACGGCGTCACACCGCTGCTGGAAACCCTCGGCGGGCAAGGGCGACAGTTGTACATCGCAACCTCCAAGCCGTGGGTGTTCGCCCGGGAAATTGCCCGGCACTTCGACTTCGCCAGGCACTTCAAGGTGATCTACGGCAGCGAGCTGGACGGGACACGCACCAATAAAGTCGAGTTGATTGCCCACTTGATCGCAGAAGAAGGCCTGGACCCGGCCGACACCCTGATGATCGGCGACCGCAAGCACGACCTGATCGGCGCGCGCAGCAACGGTCTGGATGCAGCGGCGGTGGGTTATGGTTTTGGTAGCCGGGAAGAGTTGAGCGCAGAAGCGCCGGCGTATCACTTTGAAACGCTGGATGAGATGCATCAGGCGTTTTTGCAGCGTTAGTTCCATCGCCTTCGCGGGCAAGCCCGCTCCCACAGGATCTCGATACACCCATAGATCCCTGTGGGAGCGGGCTTGCCCGCGAAGAGGCCGGCGCAACCGCCGAAATTTTATGAGCCCGCCAATACCTTCAAAGCCACCTTACGTTCAGCAACCGGCAACGCACCAAGCCGCTGGACGGCCGTATAAAACTTCACCCAATCTCCACTCACCTGCTTGAACAACGCCGCAAACGCCGGCACCCATTGGTCGTACAAACCAAACGGTAGCAACCGGGCATTGTTCATCGGTGCATTGATCCACGCGTCGTAGCGTTTGTCCCCGGCCCATCGGTTATCGCGCAATTGTCGATACTCATGGCGCAGTCGTTCGAACTCATCCACTTTGCGCTGGCGCATCTGCTCGGTGGGCAGCGACAGGGCGTAAAGTTTTTCAAGCCGCGTGCGAGTGTCCAGAACCAACTGAATGAACTGGTCCCGTCGCTGCGCCTGTGCACCGTTGTCGGGTGCCAGACCGCGCGATGCGCGCCATTGCCGGGTGCCTTCCTGCTCGACGAAGGTGGCGAAAGACTCGTTGAACTCGGTGTCGTCCTTCACATAAAAGCGCTGATGGGCGAGCTCGTGGAAGATCAGCGTCGCCAGCCGCTCGTCGCCCCAACCCATCATGGAACTGATAATCGGATCGTTGAACCAGCCGAGCGTCGAATAGGCCTCGACGCCGCCAATGGACACGTCCATACCTTGCAAACGCTGCACGGCAGCCTCGCCGCGGGCAGCGCTCTGGCTGTAATAACCGCGGTAGGCGACGCAACCAGCGATGGGGAAACAATGGTTTTGCGGTGTCAGGGAAAATTCCGGCGTGGCAAAGACGTTCCAGACCACGAACGGTCGGCCAATGTCGGCGTATAGACGGTAGCTCTGGTTATCCGGCAGATGCAGTTGCTGGCTGGCGAATGTCCGGGCCTTTTGCGATTGGGTCAGGTGCGCACGCAGCATCGGGTCGCGAGACGGATCGGCAAGCACGTCGGCCACCGGCTCCCTGGCTCGCAGCAATTGCAGCTGACCACTGGCCAATTGACTGTAATAGCTGACGCCAGCGCAGCCGCTGAGTAATAAAAGCAACACACCCGGAAACAAAATCCGCAAAACGCGATCAAGTAACCCAAGGCTTGGAAGCGGCCTGATCAAAATAAAATCATCCCTGGAAAGTCTGCCCGCAAGACTATCCCGCCCGACTGGAGCTCCGCTATGCGCAAATTGATGCTGACGGGAGGCTTGTTGATGCTGACCGGCTGTGCCGGATTCGGATTACCTCACCATGATCCATCCCAAGCGTGGATCGAGCTGGATTCACAGCAAGAGGACACCGCCCTGCAAGCGCTGGAAGTCGATGACAAGGCGTCAACCGACAAGCGCTATTTCGAGGTGCATCCGGGCAGTCATGAGTTGACGGTTCGCTACCAATTCCCGGTTGCACCCACCAACATCGGGCCCGACGCCGAGCCGCTATGGCGTGACTGCCAATTGAATGTGAAATTCAACGACTTCAACGCCGGTCAGCGGTATCAGCTGCAAGCGGGAAATATCGGCTTTCGGCCGTGGGCAAAGCTTTATGACCAGCAACGAAAAGTAATCGGCCAAGGTACCCCGGCAGGCTGTCAAAGCAGCTGATCGGCGTTATGCTGGATGAACCTTCTTTGGGACATTCATCATGCGCAGGTTGATGCTGTTGCTCGCTGCAAGTGTGGTCGCTGGCTGCCAGAGTCCGTTACCGGCGGTAAATCCGCAGATGGCCTGGATCGACTTCTCGACGCCATTCCCCAACGATAAGTTGCTGATGGCCGAGCGACTGGACAAGCAGCGAATGCGTGACGGGCGTTTTTTTCAGGTCACACCCGGTAGCCATGAGCTGGTCGTCAGGTTTGACTTTGAGGTGCCCGGTGGTGGAGGCATAGGGATGACGAGCTCCCCCGTGGAACGGTTGTGCTACCTGACCATCAACTACGATCATTTCGAAGCCGGCCAGCGCTATGTGCTCGAGGGCCGTTCGATAGCGTTCACCCCTGGCGCCCGGTTGTTCAACGCCAAGCGGGAAATTGTCGCTGAAGATCGGGAGGCCAATTGCGTCCCGTGAGGCGAATCAGCGGTCGTTTTTCTGGTAGATGATTTTTTTGGTGCTGTTCTCGCAGCTGCCGACGACCATGTTCTGATCATGTACTTCGTCATTGGTGACGATTTCCAGGGTGTAGGACGAGACGTTATTGGCCTGGATCTTGGCCTCGATCTCGGCCTTGAGTTCTTCACAGGATTTCGGTGCCGCCAGGGCCGAGGTGGCCAGCGCACAACAGATAATCGCCAAGGCAAAACGTTTCATGGTTGAAGCTCCATTGAGGCAGCGCGCAGGAGGCTGCGTTTCAGCTGCTGTCATTTATTCGACCACAGTTTTGCGAGGCGAGTTCTGACTTCGCTCACAAAGTGCGTGTTTAGCTGTTGGGATGGTGTGGCTTACAAAATCGCCTTCGCGAGCAAGCCCGCTCCCACACTTTGAAACGCATTCCATAGGTGGGAGCGGGCTTGCTCGCGAAGGCGTCAGTACATTCAGCGCCTGATCATCAGCTGACCAGCGTCGCATCCAGGCTGATTTTCGCATTCAGCACTTTTGATACCGGGCAGCCTTCTTTGGCCTTGTTACTCAGCTCTTCGAACTGCGCCTGAGTGGCCCCGGGGATTTTCGCCTTCAGGATCAATTTCACTGCCGTGATCGCAAAACCACCGTCGACCTGATCAAGAGTGACTTCAGCGTTGGTATCGATGCTGTCAGCCTTGAGCCCGGCATCGCCCAGAATCATCGAGAACGCCATGGAGAAACAGCCCGCGTGGGCCGCGCCGATCAGCTCTTCCGGATTGGTGCCTTTGCCGCCTTCGAAACGCGCCTTGAAACCGTAGGGCGCTTCTCTGAGCACACCGGTTTCAGTGGAGATCGAGCCGATACCGGTTTTCAGATCACCTTCCCAATGAGCCGATGCTTTCTTCGTAATAGCCATGTCTGCCTCCTCAAGATCCGGCGCGAAACGTCGCACCTTCGTGGTTTTCGGTTGCTAGGGTTCTGAGGATAGACGGTGGTGCAAAGTTCACCTGATCTGATTAGTCCTACCGTTTTCGTAGGTTTTTTCGCCTTGGCTATTGAAACTCGGGTATATGCCCTCATTGCATGAAGCACGCTTATAGATTCGGCAGGTTTTCGTTCGCAAGAAAAACCTGCGCTCACCATTGGAGAAGCAGGCTTATGAAACGACTGTCCGATATCAAGTTCTCGACCCTTGATCTGGTGCCCGTGCGCGAGAACGGCAGCGCGGCCCAGTCGCTGCGTAATTCCCTGGACCTGGCGCAGCATGTCGAGAAATTCGGCTATAACCGCTTCTGGGTCGCCGAACACCACAACATGGACGGCATCGCCAGTTCGGCCACCTCGGTACTGCTCGGCTATCTGGCCGGTGGAACGTCGACCATTCGTGTCGGCTCCGGCGGTGTGATGCTGCCCAACCACGCGCCGCTGGTGATCGCGGAGCAATTCGGCACCCTCGAAAGCCTGTACCCAGGCCGAATTGATCTGGGCCTGGGCCGCGCGCCCGGTTCCGATCAAATGACCGCTCGTGCCTTGCGCCGCGAACGTTCCGGTAGCGCCGACGAGTTTCCGGAGGATGTCGCCGAACTGGTGCGCTACCTCGGTCCACGCACCCCGGACCAGCGGATCATCGCCATGCCGGGCACCGGCACTAACGTCCCTGTCTGGTTGCTGGGTTCCAGCCTGTTCAGCGCACAACTGGCCGGTGAGCGCGGTTTGCCCTACGCCTTCGCCTCGCATTTCGCACCGCGCTTCATGCACGAGGCGATTCGCGTCTACCGCAATCACTTCAAGCCTTCAGCGGTACTGGATAAACCGTATGTGATGCTCGGCGTGCCGCTGGTCGCCGCTGACACTGACGAACAGGCGGATTACCTGGCGACATCGGTCTATCAGCGCATCCTGGCGTTGATGCGTGGTCAAAGCCTGGTGCAGCGTCCACCGGTGAAAACCATGGATGGACTGTGGCTGCCCCATGAGAAAGAAGCCGTGGGCGATTTCCTCGGTCTGGCGATGGTGGGCAGCCCGCAGAAAATCCGTGCGAAGCTTGAGGTGCTGATCGAACAGACCCAGGCAGACGAGCTGATTTTCACCTGCGACCTGTACGAACATGCCGATCGCGTGCACTCCTATGAGCTGCTGGCGCAGGTCATGAAGGGCTGAGGCTCAGACACCACCCACAAAAAAGCCGACGCATTGCGTCGGCTTTTTGATTTGCGCAGGATTCGGCCTACTTCGTGTAGACGATGACTTTGGTGCCCTTTTCACAGGTACCGACGACTTTCCCGCCGGCAGCAGCGTCTTTATCGACGATTTCCAGTGAATAGCCGGCAACGCCCTTGGCATCAAGTTTCGCTGCGATTTCGGCTTTCAGCTCTTCGCACGATTTGCCCTCAGCAAAGGCTGTTCCGGCAAGGCTTAATAAACCTATCGCTAAAATAAAATGCTTCATCTGTTGCATTCCCTCGTCGGATCAAAGGGAGCATCCAGCCATCAGCCGGAGGCACTCATGTTGCGCTTTGCCATTTCCCTATGGCACTCGGCTAGTGCGCAAGTTCAGGAGACTAGCTCAAGCTCAGCTGCTGGCAATCCGGAACCCGACTTTGAGCGTCACCTGAAAGTGGGCGGCCTTGCCGTCCTTGATGTGCCCGCGGGTTTCGGTCACTTCAAACCATTCCAGGTGCTTGATGCTTTTATTGGCTTCGGCCAGCGCGTTGTTGATCGCGTCTTCAATGCTGCTGGTGGACGAGCCGACCAGCTCGACTTTCTTGTAGGTGTGGTGATCAGTCATGGCGTTCTCCTCAGGGTGTGAAATACAGCCTAGCAGTGATTTTTCGTATTACTTCTGTCGGCTAATGCAACGCAGAAGTTCAGATTTACTGCACTTTCTCGAACCCCTGAAGTCCCAACCAACACACGCTACTCATCATCAATGAAGGAGAGCCACCATGGCCAACACCTCTTTACGTAAAGCCTCATTGCAAAGCATGGAAGCCGAGATCGAGAGTCTGCTGAAATCTTTGGAAAATCTGAAAGACGACGCCTCGGACGAGTCGCGTAAAACACTCAAAGTGTTGAAAGGCAACGCCGAGAACGCGCTGAAGCATTCGCGCCATCTGCTCAGCGATGCCTATGAAGAAGTTAAAGTCAAAACCCGCGAAACCGGGATCGCGACTCGGGACTACGCTCAGGAACACCCTTGGACTACAGCGGGCGTCGCTGTGGGTGCATTGGGTCTGCTCGCGGCGTACCTGCTGTTCAAGCGCGGCGACTAATCGGTCTGGCGCAGTTCAGCTTTGAGCCACTGCGCCAACTGCCGAGCGCGCCCGTCCGCGGCGCGCTTGGGTAGCCACAAGGCCAGTTGCGCCGAAGTTTCACTGAATCCCCAAGGTGCAACCAGGCGACCGGCCTTCAAATCCTCGGCCACCAGCGGCTCCGGTGCAATCGCCACCCCCAGCCCCGCCACTGCAGCTTCCAGCAAATAATACAAATGCTCGAAACCTTGACCGTACTTCAACGCCTTGTCGTCGAGGCCGCTTTGCTGTGCCCAACTCGGCCAAGCCTGCGGGCGTGAAGTGGTGTGCAGCAAGGGTTCGTTCAATAACGCGGTGGCCGGCGCGCCTTGCAGCCTTTCATAACCGGTGAAGCGTGGGCTCAGCACTGGGCCGATTCGTTCGCTGGCCAGCTCATAGACTTGCATGTCCGCCGGCCATGGCGGCTCGGCAAACACCAGCAAGGCATCCAGCCCCGGCCGACGCGGGTCGAGATCGCCTTCGCCAGCCGACAGGTGCAGGCGCAGGTCTGGTAGATCGGCATTCAGTCTTCCCAGGCGTGGAATAAACCAGCGCGCCAACAAACTGCCTGAGCAACCGAGTACGAATGGCGCGTCAGCCGTGCTTTGGGTCAGCTCTGCGCAGACAGTGCGCAGACGCTCAAAGGCTTCTCCACTGGCATCGCGCAGCCGGACGCCGGCATCTGTGAGTTTCAAGCCGCGTCCGTCCTTGACGAACAGGCTCACGCCCAGGTGTTCTTCGAGCACTTTGAGTTGCCGGCTGACCGCGCCGTGAGTGACGTGCAGCTGCTCGGCAGCCTGACTGACGCTGTTCAGCCGTGCCGTGGCTTCGAAGGCGCGAAGAGCGTTCAGCGGGGGAAGGTCGTGGCTCATCTGATCTGTGAGTTTTCCTGACAGGTTGTGGCGATCTTATCGGTTTTCAGGCTGGGGCGTCAGGGGTAGAGTGACCGTCATTGTCATCTCACGAATCCTGATGGAGCGACCCATGACCCAGACTAATCTGCGCAACGGCCCCGACGCCAACGGCCTGTTTGGCTCGTTCGGCGGCCGTTACGTCGCCGAAACCCTGATGCCGCTGATCCTCGACCTGGCCCGTGAATACGAATTGGCCAAGGAAGATCCGGCGTTCAAAGAAGAATTGGCCTACTTCCAGCGCGACTATGTCGGACGTCCTAGCCCGCTGTATTACGCCGAACGCCTGACCGAATTCTGCGGCGGCGCGAAGATTTACCTCAAGCGCGAAGAGCTGAACCACACCGGCGCGCACAAGATCAACAACTGCATCGGCCAGATTCTGCTGGCGCGGCGCATGGGCAAGAAACGCATCATCGCCGAGACTGGCGCCGGCATGCACGGCGTGGCGACGGCGACCGTGGCTGCACGTTTCGGCCTGGATTGCGTGATCTACATGGGCACCACTGACATCGAGCGTCAGCAGGCCAACGTATTCCGCATGAAATTGCTGGGCGCCGAAGTGATCCCGGTTGTCGCCGGCACCGGCACCCTGAAAGACGCGATGAACGAAGCGCTGCGCGACTGGGTGACCAACGTTGACAGCACCTTTTACCTGATCGGCACTGTGGCCGGTCCGCATCCTTATCCCGCCATGGTTCGCGACTTCCAGTCCGTGATCGGCAAGGAAACCCGCGATCAACTGCAAGCTCAGGAAGGTCGCCTGCCGGACAGCCTCGTGGCGTGCATCGGTGGCGGCTCCAACGCCATGGGCCTGTTCCACCCGTTCCTCGATGACAAAAGCGTCGAGATCATTGGTGTGGAAGCCGCCGGTTACGGCATCGAAACCGGCAAGCATGCCGCCAGCCTGAACGGCGGTGTTCCGGGCGTGCTGCACGGCAACCGTACCTTCCTGTTGCAGGACGACGATGGCCAGATCATCGACGCTCACTCGATTTCCGCCGGCCTCGACTATCCGGGCATCGGCCCGGAACACGCCTGGTTGCATGACATCGGCCGCGTTCAGTACACCTCGGTGACCGACGACGAAGCCCTCGATGCGTTCCACAAATGCTGCCGTCTTGAAGGGATTATTCCGGCACTGGAAAGCGCCCACGCCTTGGCCGAAGTGTTCAAGCGCGCCCCGAACCTGCCGAAGGATCACCTGATGGTGGTCAACCTGTCTGGCCGTGGCGACAAAGACATGCAGACCGTGATGCACCACATGGAAAACTCTCAACAAGAGCAGTCCCAGCAGGAGAAACACTGATGAGCCGCCTGCAAACCCGTTTTGCCGAACTCAAGGAACAGAATCGCGCCGCCCTGGTGACCTTTGTCACCGCTGGCGACCCGAGCTATGACACTTCCCTGGCGATCCTCAAAGGCTTGCCCGGTGCTGGCGCCGACGTGATCGAGTTGGGCATGCCCTTCACCGATCCAATGGCGGACGGCCCGGCCATCCAGCTGGCGAACATCCGCGCCTTGGGCGCCAAGCAGAACCTGGCGAAAACCCTGCAAATGGTTCGCGAGTTCCGTGAAGGCAACACCGAGACGCCGCTGGTGCTGATGGGTTATTTCAACCCGATTCACATGTACGGCGTGCCGCGTTTCATTGCCGATGCCAAAGAGGCCGGGGTTGATGGTCTGATCGTGGTCGACCTGCCGCCGGAGCATAACGGTGAGCTGTGCGACCCGGCCCAGGCCGCGGGCCTGGACTTCATCCGTCTGACCACGCCGACCACCGATGATGTGCGCCTGCCGACCGTTCTGAATGGCAGCTCCGGCTTCGTCTACTACGTGTCGGTTGCCGGTGTGACCGGCGCTGGCGCGGCGACCCTGGAGCATGTTGAAGAAGCGGTTGCGCGCCTTCGTCGCCACACGGACCTGCCGATCAGCATCGGTTTCGGCATTCGTACACCGGAGCAAGCGGCGTCCATTGCGCGTCTTGCCGATGGTGTGGTGGTGGGTTCGGCATTGATCGATCACATCGCCAATGCCACCACGGCTGAGCAGGCGGTTGATGACGTGCTGAGCCTTTGCTCGGCGCTGGCTGACGGCGTGCGTAAGGCCCGCGTCAGCTGAAGGTAAAGTTCCTGATACAGAGGAATTAGAGCCTCGCGGCACAGACTAAACAGCAAGACCGAGGGCTTCAGGACTACGTTCTGAGGCCCTTTTTGCTGTATGTGCAGTGAGGAAATACCTGATGAAAATGCCGAAACGTCTGATTGCCAGCCTGGGTGTGCTGATGCTCAGTGCCACCCCGCTGCTGCACGCGAGCGCCGATCAGCGTGACGATCACGACCGCGGTGGCCCGCAGCAGGGTCATTACGATAACCGTGGCGACAATCATGGCGACGACCACCGTGGCCCACAGGACAATCGTCGCGGCGGCCCTCCGCCACGGGACTTCGGACCGGTGCGCCAGACTATCCACGACAACCACGGCTATTTCGTACGCGGTGCGCCACCTCCTCCAGGCATTCATCTGGTCCGTGGCCGTCCGTTGCCTCACGGCTATTACGGTGAGCGTCTGGACAATCGTGCCCTGGGGCGGCTGCCGTATTATCCGGGCTACGAATGGCGCCGCGCTGGGGGCGACATCGTGCTGATCGCTGTGGGCACCGGGATCGTCTATGAAATTCTGGAAGGCGTGCTTTGATTTAACGCGAGGCAAAAAGAAGGCCTCGTGGATGATCCACGAAGCCTTCTTGTTTAGGGCAATTCCAAGCCGCCCGCTGCTTTATGTAATTTGCGCAAATGTTCGCCAACCTGCTTCAGGTTGGCTTCATTGGCCGCCATCTCGGCCGCCCGGCTCGGTTCGAGCAGCGCCCTGACTTCCTTGTCCAGATCGCCGGTCAGCACTTGAAGCTGCTTCTGCCGCAGGTTGCTTTCCGATTCCAGGCGTTGCCACTCATTCGGTTGGGGCAATCCATACCCGCCGGTGCCGAGCAACTCCGCCGGACGGCTGAGGAAGCCGCTATTGGCGAGAATTTGTTGCAAGGTCGCGTTCGCCTTTTCCATGCCGCCGTTCTTCAACTCCCGAGCACCCAGATAACGCTGTTTCACTTCATCCTGGGCCAACACCAACTGTTGACGAAAGCTTGCCTGCTCCAGCAACAGCAATGCTGCACTGGTGCGCAGGTCAGCCTGCTCAAACCATTGCCGGCGCTCTTCAGCTTTCAGTGCCAGCCAGTCTTCGACCTTTTCCTGCTTGATCGGCAAGTGCTTTTTCAGCACTTCGAACATCGCTTGATAACGGTCACGGAAGGAGTCGAAGCGATAACCCAGGCGCAGTGCTTCGCGTGGGTCATCCAGCACGCTGGTATCCGCCAGCCCGCGGCCCTTCATCACTTCCAGCAAGCCGTTGGGCATGATGCTGTCGAGCCCGACCAGTTTCGCGTTGTTGCTGCCGCTGCGCAGCAATTTCAAGCCTTCCACCGCGCAGTTGTTGGAGAGGAAATAATAGTTGCCGTCGTAACTCCAATGCATCTCGGCGGCGTGTTCCACCACGTCTTCAATTTCGTTACGAGACAGGTTCAGCGGTACCGAGGCCAGGCTGCGCAGTTCGGTCTTGGTGTATTCGTCGATCACCTGGGCCAGCGGCAAGACAAACAGACGTGACGGATATTTACCCACCAGTCCATCCCAGCTAGATAGCTGTACGTCGCCGACGAAGGCGCGGTAGGACAAGACCAGGTGCTGGTCGAGATCGAGGCGGCAGTCCGGCCCCCGTGGCCGGCCCGGCGCACAGATCACCAGGCGCAACATGCTGTGACCCCAGCGGCTGACCCAGTTCTGGTTGGCTTCGGCCAGCAGATAGTCGACGGCGTATACCCGCTCCGGATCGACCTGGCCCAGCGGTTGTTTGGCGAAGTCGTTGCCGGCATTGAGGAACGCGAAGGATTTGCCGCAAGCGTCTTTTGCGGCGGGAGCCCAGCCGAAATGTTCTTTGTAGTAGCGATACAGCGCGGGGCGCCGGCAGGCATAGCTCGGGTCGAGGAGGAAATACTCCATGTTGACCGCGACGAACTCTTTGGGACTGCTCGTTTCGTAGATGTCCGGGCTGCGGGCGATTTGCCGGTTGTGCTGTTCACGCTCGCCACGGCGACCGACGTATTGCGGCCAGCCGGCCAGATCGAGCAGGCGCGGGTCATCGCTCAGGGTAAAGCGGCGGTTGGATTGACCGCGGCATTCATCCGGAATGCCGATCAGGCCTGAACTGCTGTTGCGCCGGGTACAGCGCTGGATCAGCGTGCGCTCCGCGTCCGGCCACAGGCGCGAACGGTCGTAAATGTGGGTGAGTTCATGCAGCACCGTGGCGAGCATCTCGCGGCGGACGGTGCCATGGGGACGGTAGGTTTTCTTGGTGGCGGCGCTGCCATTCGTGAGATTGATGAGCAGGTTGCGATTCAGATCGAGTTCGGACACCAGCGATGCCTGGCCATAGGCATTGCTCGGCATGTCGTCGGTCCAGCCAACGTCAATGCGCCGGTCCAGTTGTTCGATGAAGCGCGGCGGCAAGGCCTGCATGGCTTCATCGAGCAACGCCTGACTGGCTTGCTTTTGTTCGGGGCTCAGACCCTCGGTCTTGAGCCGTAATTGCAGGCTCGCCTGGGCCGTGTTGCAGAGCAGCAACATCAGCCCGGCCAGCAGCCAGGCGCTGGGCGACCTCACAGTGCGAGGATGGCTTCGGCGAGTACCTGATCACTGGCATCCCGGGCTTCCGGCACGCGGGTGCGCAACGTGTTGATGGCCGCTTCAAGGTGCGCGCCGCGTATGTCGCCATCGCTGGCAACGAAACTGGCCGCATCGTCGTGTGCTTCACGGATGATCTTCGAATCGCGGATCGACGTGGTGGTATCGGACGTGAAATCCAGAGTGCGCTGGGTGGCATTGATGATGATGTTACTGGTGGCGACCAGGGTGTGCGCCTGAGTCACATCGGCCAATAAAAGCAGGCCAAGGGCAACAGCAATCAGAGGGCTACGCATGGAACGACTCCGCAAGGACAAAGGATAACTATTGGACGAGAATTGCCTGCGCCAGTTCAAGGTCGCTTGCATGAAGTTTTGGCTGGCTCCGACGCAGGTAATCCAGCGCGGATTCCAGTTGCGCTCCTCGTAGTTGGCCGTCGCTGGCAATGAACACCGCAGCGTCATCGTGTGCCGCGATCAGCAGCTTACGGTCGAAGGGGGCGGTCACCATGCTGGTGGCATAATCGGTGACCACAATGCCTTGGGTCGACAGATTGAACGCGTCGTAGGCATAGGTCGGGCCCGACCAAAAGGCCGCGAGAAATACTGAAGTGAAAAACCGCTTTGAAAGAAAACGCATGAGACTCGACTGCTGAAAGCGAGTCCAGAGGCTAGCGCAATGCCCGGGCTAGAGCCAGCGCCGAAACATTGGGACACGACAAGCGTGTCCCACGTGACGGCATTGCTTAGATCGTCAGGATGGCCTGTGCCAGCTGAGCATCGGTAGCGTTCAGCTGAGGCGCCTGGTTGCGAATGTGGTCGAGTGCGCTTTCCAGTTTCACGCCACGAATGGCTCCTTCGCTGGCGACGAAGCTGGCAGCGTCGTCACGGGCTGCGCGCACGATCTTGTCATCGCGAAAGGAAGAAGTGACGTCGGAGGTTGCATCGGAACTGGACTTCAGCGCACCGACGACGGCATCCGTGGTCACGATAAAGCTGGTCGCGTGGGAATTGGCAGCCACGGCAAGCAGGGCTGCAGCGCTGAGCAGACGAAGACGGGACATGGTGTAACTCCTTTGGATAACCGATTGAGAGGTGATGAGATCGCTGTTGAGTCAGACGCCTGTCGTACAGCACTCGCCACGTTCTGAGCTGATATTAGGCCTGCTTTTATCGGTTCGAATAGTCCCTTGTGTTAAAGCAGGACCCTAGCGCCAGAACGGTTTATCCAATTCATTGAGTCGATCTGCGTGGCTGATGCTCAGGTCAGAGAGTTGTCGATCATTGAGCTGGCCCAGCAAACGCCGGGTACGAGCTCTCTCAAGGGCGGCGGCAAGCGACTTCAGCAATCGTTTAAGCCTGTGGAGTCGAGGCTTCTTTAGCAGGGCAGGGGCAGAAATATCCAGTAAGTTATCCATCGCGCACAGTCCTTTTGTCGGGACTTCATGTTGAGCGCTGTGAGTCTGGACCTACAGATACACCGCGGTGAAATTGTACTGGTGCAATTAGGTAAATATTCTAACTGTACTTGTTGTCGGCAATACCTTTTGTACGGCCACCAACCGGGGGCCGAGAACGACAAAGCCCGTCGTGGTTTCCCACGACGGGCTTTGTTTTTTCAATTTGGAGTGCTGGCGGTGGACCCGGTGGGTCAGAGCCAGCGACGCTAACTTAGCGCCAGAACGGCTTGCTCAGCTCTTCGTAGCGTTGTGCTTCGCTAATCCCGGCATCAGCCAGCAGACGCGAATCCAGACGAGCCAGTTGATGGCGGCTGGAGATGCGGCGCTGCCACAGCATCAGGTTGGCAATAACGCGAAGAGGCATGGAAGCCTGGGTTTTTGCAGAGGTATCTTCGAAGAACAGTTCGGAACTGAGTGTACGTTCCATGGTTGACATCCTTCCGCTTGTGGCGGGATTAGGTAGTGGTTTAACTGATGCCAATGATCCTCTCGTTTGGCTAGTCGCTGTAGATACAGTTCACCTGTATTGTGAGGGACCAGTTAACTGTTAATAGGGGGTGTACTGGTCGAAATTGAGGCAACTGTACCTGTTGGCACTATGTTGGTGCAATTTAAAGGTTTTTGCGTGAATGTGTGGGCAATTACGGTAGGAAATGACCAGTACAGCAGTACAGTTTTAAACAGAATCTAAAGTGGTAAACGCCAGCTGACGCCACTGTGTTTGCGTCAGCTGTTTTTGCTTTGAATCAGACCGCCAGCATTCGCCCGGTTTCTTCCAGGTTGATGTGCCAGCTCAGGGCGTCGCGCAGGATATGCGGGGTGTGCCCGCCTAAAGTGCAAGCCGCCGTAAAGTAATCATCCAGCGCCTGGCGATAATCCGGGTGCACACAGTTGTCGATGATCACCCGGGCCCGTTCCCGTGGCGCCAGACCGCGCAGGTCGGCCAGACCGATCTCCGTCACAAGGATGTCGACGTCATGCTCGGTATGGTCAACGTGGCTGACCATCGGCACCACACTGGAAATCGCGCCGCCCTTGGCGATCGATTTGGTGACGAAGATCGCCAAATGCGCATTGCGCGCAAAGTCGCCCGAGCCGCCGATGCCGTTCATCATCCGCGTGCCGCAGATGTGGGTGGAGTTGACGTTGCCGTACAAGTCGAACTCAAGCGCCGTGTTGATGCCGATGATGCCGAGCCGACGCACGACTTCCGGGTGGTTGGAAATTTCTTGCGGGCGCAGAACCAGTTTGTCCTTGTAGCGCTCAAGGTTGCCGAAAACATCGGTATTGCGACGACTCGACAAGGTGATTGAACTGCCCGAAGCAAAGCTCAGCTTACCGGCGTCGATCAGGTCGAAGGTCGAGTCCTGAAGCACTTCGGAGTACATCGTCAGGTCTTCGAACGGCGAGTCGATCAGCCCGCACATCACCGAGTTGGCGATGTTGCCAATCCCGGCTTGCAGCGGGCCGAGCTTGTTGGTCATGCGCCCGGCAGCCACTTCCTGCTTGAAGAAGTCAATCAGGTGGTCGGCAATGGCTTGGGTGTCAACGTCCGGCGGCAGCACGGTGGACGGCGAGTCAGACTGATTGGTGATCACAATCGCGACGATCTTTTCCGGCGGGATCGGGATGGCGGTGCTGCCAATGCGATCGTCGACTTTGACCAGCGGAATCGGCGTGCGGGTTGGGCGGTAAGTCGGGATATAGATGTCGTGCAAACCCTCGAGATTCGGGTTATGCGCCAGGTTGATCTCGACGATCACCTGTTTGGCGAAAATCGCGAAGCTGGCCGAGTTGCCCACCGAGGTGGTCGGCACGATATGGCCCTGCTCGGTGATCGCCACGGCCTCAATCACGGCGATGTCCGGCAGCTTGAGCTGCTGGTTGCGCAATTGCTCCACGGTTTCCGAGAGGTGCTGGTCAATGAACATGACTTCGCCGGCGTTAATCGCCTTGCGCAGCGTGCTGTCGACCTGGAATGGCATGCGTCGTGACAGTACGCCGGCTTCGGTGAGCTGCTTATCGAGGTCGTTGCCCAGGCTGGCGCCGGTCATCAATGTGATTTTCAGCGGGGTGATTTTGGCTCGTTCGGCCAGTGCGTGGGGCACGGCTTTGGCTTCGCCGGCGCGAGTGAAGCCACTCATGCCGACGGTCATGCCGTCCTGAATCAGAGCGGCAGCGTCAGCGGCGCTCATCACCTTATCCAACAACGAAGGCAAGCGAATACGATCACGGTACATGGATTGTTATCTCGGGCAACGAAAGCAAGGTGTGCAGTCTAGTGATTTGAAAAAAATCCGTCCCGCTACCATGGTCGAATGCAGACCCTTGATTTAGAGCCTTTGGTCGGGTTTCTGCAGGTAATAAAAAACCCCAGCCTACTAAAGGCTGAGGTTTTGGGTATTGCGTTGGAGCAGGTTTTACTCGATGGCTTTGACCATGTCTTCAATAACCTTCTTGGCGTCGCCGAAGACCATCATGGTTTTGTCCAGGTAGAACAGTTCGTTGTCCAGACCGGCATAGCCGCTGGCCATCGAGCGCTTGTTGACGATCACGGTCTTGGCTTTATAAGCCTCCAGGATCGGCATGCCGGCAATCGGCGATTTCGGATCGTTCTTCGCCGCCGGGTTGACCACGTCGTTGGCGCCGAGCACCAGCACCACGTCGGCCTGGCCGAACTCGGAGTTGATGTCATCCATCTCGAACACTTGTTCGTAAGGTACTTCGGCTTCGGCCAGCAGGACGTTCATGTGCCCTGGCATCCGGCCGGCGACCGGGTGGATCGCAAACTTCACGTTGACTCCCCGGTGAGTCAGCTTCTCCGCTAGTTCCATCAGTGAGTGTTGGGCACGTGCCACCGCCAGGCCATAACCCGGAACGATGATCACGGTGTCGGCGTTGGTCAGCAGGAAGGTCGCATCGTCAGCCGAACCGGACTTTACCGGGCGGGCTTCTTTCGAACCTGCAGGGCCCGCCGCTTCCGCCGTGTTGCCGAAACCGCCGAGCAGCACATTAAAGAAGGAGCGGTTCATCGCCTTGCACATGATGTACGAAAGGATCGCACCGGACGAACCCACCAGCGAACCGGCAATGATCAGCATCGAGTTGTTCAGCGAGAAGCCGATACCCGCCGCTGCCCAGCCGGAGTAGCTGTTGAGCATCGACACCACCACCGGCATGTCGGCGCCGCCGATCGGGATGATGATCAGCACGCCCAGCACGAAAGCCAGGGCCAGCATCAACGCGAACGCGCTGAGGTTGCCGGTCAGCATGAAGGTGATGCCCAGCGCCAGTGTTGCCAGGCCCAGCACCAGGTTCAGCTTGTGCTGGCCACTGAACTGTACCGGTGCGCCCTGGAAAAGGCGGAACTTGTACTTGCCCGACAGCTTGCCGAACGCGATCACCGAACCGGAGAAGGTGATTGCACCGATGGCGGCGCCGAGGAACAGCTCCAGCCGGTTACCGGCAGGAATTGCATCGCCCAGTTGCTTGACGATGCCCAGGGATTGCGGCTCAACAACGGCAGCAATGGCGATGAACACCGCGGCCATACCGATCATGCTGTGCATGAAGGCGACCAGTTCCGGCATCTTGGTCATTTCAACGCGCTTGGCCATGATCGAACCGGCAGTGCCGCCGACCAGCAAACCAACGATGACGTAACCGATGCCGGCGGTTGCCAGCTCAGCGCCCAGCTTATAGATGAGGCCCACGGTGGTGAGGATCGCCAGCGCCATGCCGAGCATGCCGTACACGTTCCCGCGCCGGGAGGTTGTCGGGTGGGACAGGCCTTTAAGGGCCTGGATAAAGCAGATCGACGCGATCAGGTAGAGCGTCGTGACAAGATTCATGCTCATTACTTCGGCGCCTCTTCTTTTACGACTTTCGGGGCTTTTTTCTTGAACATCTCAAGCATCCTGCGGGTCACCAGGAAGCCACCAAACACGTTTACGGCCGCCAGGGCCACCGCGAGAGTGCCCATGGTCTTGCCCAATGGCGTCACGGTCAACGCCGCGGCGAGCATGGCACCGACGATCACGATCGCCGAGATCGCGTTGGTGACTGCCATCAATGGCGTGTGCAGTGCAGGCGTAACGTTCCAGACCACGTGATAACCGACATAAATCGCCAGCACGAAGATGATCAGGTTGTAGATACCGGGGGAGATAAGCTCTTCCATCGTCTGAATCCCTGCTTAGGCGTTTTTGCGGATGACTTGGCCGTCGCGGCACATCAGGCACGCGGCGACGATGTCGTCTTCGAGGTTGATCTCGAACTGGCCTTCTTTGTTGAAGACCAGCTTCAGGAAGTCCAGCAGGTTGCGTGCGTACAAGGCCGAAGCATCTGCCGCGACTGCGCCGGCCAGGTTGGTCGGGCCGCAAATGGTCACGCCATTCTCGATCACGACCTGATCGGCCATGGTCAGTGGGCAGTTGCCGCCCTGGGCTGCCGCGAGGTCGATGACCACCGAGCCTGGCTTCATCTGTGCCACGGTTTCCGCGCTCAACAGCGTCGGCGCCTTGCGGCCCGGGATGAGTGCGGTAGTGATGACGATGTCAGCCTGCTTGGCGCGTTCGTGCACGGCCAGGGCCTGGCGTTGCATCCAGCTGGCGGGCATTGGCCGGGCGTAACCGCCGACACCGACAGCGCATTCACGCTCTTCATCGGTTTCGTAAGGCACGTCGACGAACTTGGCGCCCAGGGATTCGATTTGCTCCTTCACCGCAGGACGCACATCGGATGCTTCGATCACTGCACCCAGGCGTTTTGCCGTGGCGATCGCCTGCAAACCCGCAACGCCGGCACCCAGAATCAGTACGCGCGCCGCTTTCACGGTGCCCGCAGCCGTCATCAGCATTGGCATGAAGCGTGGGTAGTGGTGAGCGGCCAGCAACACGGCTTTATAGCCGGCGATGTTGGCTTGGGAGGACAGCACATCCAGGCTTTGAGCGCGGGAGGTGCGCGGAGCCGCTTCCAGCGCGAACGCGGTAATGCCGCACTCAGCCAGCCTGGCAATGGTTTCATTGCTGAACGGGTTGAGCATGCCGACCACAACGGTGCCGCTTTTAATCAGCGTCAGCTCGCTGTCGCTGGGGGCGACCACCTTGAGAATCAGCTCGGCACCAAACGCATCGTTGGCAGTGCCAATCATTGCGCCTGCCGCTTCATAGGCACTGTCGACGACGCTGGCGTTAATGCCGGCGCCGCTTTGCACAGTGACCTTATGACCTTGGCCGATCAGCTTCTTGATGGTTTCCGGGGTTGCAGCAACCCGTGTTTCACCCGTTTGGGTTTCGAGAGGAACACCAATGTGCACGTCAAATCTCCTGCGTGATCTTATTGAGTAAACCCAGGCACTTCGGATGGTGCGTCTGGGGCGGCCGATCAGCACGATCCCGCCAAATCTGGGCGGGGCGCGGCATTTTGCAGGCGAACTTTGTGCCCTTCAAGGGATTATGACGGGTGACGGAAAATTAACTACAAGTCACCCCGTGACCGAATGTCGCAACCGACCGGCTCAATCCCTTGTAGGCCGTGCCTTGTAAGGATTCTGGCCGAAATTCAAGAATTTACACATCGGCACGGTGAATGAGGTGTCATTGCTGATGAATAGAGGCTCAAAGCCATGTAGACCGGCACTTGTGGGACGTTTGTACTGCTTGTCGGTACAGTCTGCAAATATGCGACAAATACGTATATCTGTAGGGCTTTGATTTTACTGACTACGGGGTCAGATAATGGGTTGAAGCCTTTATCCTTCTAGGCTGTAGCCTTGTGCCTGGGTGACCAGCCAATCACGAAATGCCCGTAATGAAGCCGATTCTACCTTTCGCTCCGGAATCATCAGGTAATAAGCCTTGATGCTCGACAGCGCTTGGGTGTTGGCTATCACCAAGCGTTTCTCCGCCAGTTCGCGCTGAATCAGAAATGGCGGAATCAGAGCGATCCCCATGTCGTGCATCGCCGCTTGGGCAAGCATGGAGAATAGCTCGTAGCGCGGTCCTGTCATGTCTCGCGGGACATTTAGGCTCTGAGAGTTGAACCACTGGCGCCAGGCGTAAGGGCGCGTGGTCTGTTGCAGCAAGGGCAATTCAGCGATTTCATCGGGCGTCAGACTGGTTTTTTTGCCCAGTAGCGTGGGGCTGCACACCGGCATCGGATTTTCACCCATCAGCCTGTGGGATTCGGTACCCGACCAATCCGCATCGCCGAAATAGATCGCGGCATCGAAGTCGGTGTCGGCAAACAGGAAGGGGCGCGTGCGGTTGGTGAGGTTGACCGTCACTTCCGGGTGTTTGTGCTGAAAGTCCTTTAGTCGTGGTAGCAGCCACTGAGTGCCAAAGGTCGGGACCACGGCAAGTTCGATCACGTTGGCGCCTTGTTGTCCCATCACTGACAAGGTGTCCCGCTCAACTGCATCGAGTTGGGTGGCGACACGGCGGCTGTAGGAAAGTCCGGCTTCCGTCAGCTTCACTCCGCGCCGCGAGCGTCGGAAGAGTTCAACGCTGAGGAACTCCTCCAGGCTGGCGATCTGTCGGCAAATGGCGCCTTGGGTGAGCGAAAGCTCCTGCGCCGCTTTGGTAAAGCTCTCGTGGCGCGCTGCCGCTTCAAAGCTGATCAGGGCGGTGGTGCTAGGGATTTTCCGGCGCATGTACTCCAATCTCACTAATACATCGCATAAAGGCTGTTTTGCGACGTTACGGAGTGAGAAATTAGCACAACAGTATGCAAAATCCTCGTTTGCCGTAACGCCGAACCGGGCCTAGGATCAGTCCACGTTATTTGACCCGATTCGAGAGGACACACTCATGGGCGGTAAAGCTAGCTTCAACTGGATCGATCCCCTGCTGCTGGATCAACAGCTCACCGAAGAAGAACGCATGATCCGCGACACTGCCGAGCAGTTCGCACAGCAGAAGCTTGCACCACGTGTTCTTGAAGCTTTCCGCCACGAGAAGACTGATCCGGCGATCTTCCGCGAGATGGGCGAAGTGGGCCTGTTGGGCGCGACCATTCCTGAGCAGTACGGTGGCAGCGGTCTGAACTACGTCAGCTACGGGCTGATCGCTCGTGAAGTCGAGCGTGTCGACTCCGGCTATCGCTCGATGATGAGTGTGCAGTCCTCGCTGGTCATGGTGCCGATCAATGAATTCGGTACTGAAGCCCAGAAGCAGAAGTATCTGCCGAAACTGGCCTCGGGCGAGTGGATTGGCTGCTTCGGTCTGACCGAGCCTAACCACGGTTCTGACCCGGGCGCGATGATTACTCGTGCACGCAAAGTGGAAGGCGGCTACAGCCTGACCGGCAGCAAGATGTGGATCACCAACAGCCCGATTGCCGATGTGTTCGTGGTCTGGGGCAAGGATGATGCGGGCGACATCCGTGGTTTCGTTCTGGAGAAAGGCTGGAAAGGCCTGAGCGCTCCGGCGATTCACGGCAAGGTGGGCTTGCGTGCATCTATTACCGGCGAGATCGTCATGGACAACGTGTTTGTTCCTGAAGAAAACATCTTCCCGGATGTCCGTGGTTTGAAAGGCCCTTTCACTTGCCTTAACTCGGCACGCTACGGCATTTCCTGGGGCGCACTGGGCGCTGCCGAGTTCTGCTGGCACACCGCTCGCCAGTACACCCTGGATCGTCAGCAGTTCGGTCGCCCGCTGGCTGCTACTCAGTTGATCCAGAAGAAACTGGCCGACATGCAGACGGAAATTACGCTGGCACTGCAAGGCTGCCTGCGTCTGGGTCGCATGAAGGATGAAGGCACTGCGGCCGTCGAGATTACTTCGATGATGAAGCGCAACTCCTGCGGCAAGTCCCTGGACATCGCGCGCATGGCGCGTGACATGTTGGGCGGCAACGGCATATCCGATGAGTTCGGGGTCGCTCGCCACCTGGTCAACCTGGAAGTGGTGAATACCTATGAAGGTACGCATGACGTCCATGCACTGATCCTCGGTCGCGCGCAGACCGGCATCCAGGCGTTCTATTAATAGGAGAACGTCCATGGGCGCGCTTTCACATCTACGGGTACTGGATTTATCGCGGGTGCTGGCCGGGCCTTGGGCCGGGCAGATCCTGGCGGACCTTGGCGCCGAAGTGATCAAGGTCGAGCGCCCGGGCAATGGCGACGATACGCGCGCCTGGGGGCCACCCTTCCTGAAAGACGCCTATGGCGAGAACACCAGCGAGGCCGCCTATTACTTGTCGGCCAATCGCAACAAGCAATCGGTGACCATCGACTTCACGCGTCCAGAGGGGCAAAAGCTGGTACGTGACCTGGCGGCCAAGTCGGACATCCTGATCGAGAACTTCAAGGTTGGTGGCCTGGCGGCTTATGGGTTGGACTATGACTCGCTTAAGGCTATCAATCCGAATTTGATCTATTGCTCGATCACGGGGTTTGGTCAGACCGGGCCTTACGCCAAGCGTGCTGGTTATGACTTCATGATCCAGGGCCTGGGTGGGTTGATGAGCCTGACAGGTCGACCTGAGGGGGATGAGGGGGCGGGTCCCGTGAAAGTCGGTGTGGCGCTGACCGACATTCTTACCGGGCTCTACTCGACGGTGGCGATCCTTGCTGCGTTGGCTCATCGGGATCATGACGGTGGTGGTCAGCATATCGACATGGCGTTGCTGGATGTTCAGGTGGCATGCCTCGCCAACCAGGCAATGAACTATCTGACCACAGGCAATGCGCCCAAGCGCCTGGGTAATGCTCATCCGAACATCGTTCCTTATCAGGATTTCCCTACGGCGGACGGTGACTTCATCCTCACCGTGGGTAATGACGGACAGTTCCGCAAGTTCGCGGAGGTGGCTGGGCAGCCTCAGTGGGCGGCTGATCCGCGCTTTGCGACCAACAAACTGCGGGTGGCGAATCGTGCAGTGTTGATTCCGCTGATCCGTCAGGCGACTGTTTTCAAGACCACGGCTGAATGGGTGTTGCAGCTGGAGCAGGCGGGTGTACCGTGCGGTCCTATCAACGACTTGGCGCAGATGTTTGCCGATCCTCAGGTCAAGGCGCGTGGGTTGGCGATTGAGCTGCCCCATGTGCTGGCAGGGATGGTGCCCCAAGTAGCGAGCCCTATTCGTCTGTCGGAGACGCCGGTGGAATATCGGAATGCACCACCATTGTTAGGTGAGCACACGCTGGAAGTTCTGCAGAGGGTGTTGGGCCTGGACGCTGATGCGGTCGCCGCTTTTAAGGTGGCGGGGGTGCTGTGAAGACCCCTTCTATATAGAAGGGGTGGTTTTGCTCTCCTATATAGGTGGGAATTGGCCTGTTTTCCGGGTTTCTCCAAGTTATTGATAGAAAAGCGAAATTAGGGGTTGACGGCAGATTCTGGAAGTCTATAATTCGCCCCACTTCCGGCGCAGTCGAAACGGAAAACTCCTTGATAAACAAAGAGTTACGCAGTTTTCGACAGCGAGTTGCTTCAGGTCATCGAAGCCCAGAAGGAGTTGATCAAGCGAGGTTGTTTGGCTTGATTGACGGTTCGATCTTCTCGGTCGAAAGCGGAGAAAAAGAGGTGTTGACAGCAGCGAGTAACGCTGTAGAATTCGCCTCCCGCTAACGAGAGATCGAAAGCGCAAGTGGTTGAAGTTGCAAAGGAAACTTTGAAAACTTCTGAAAATAACCGCTTGACAGCAACAGAGGCTGCTGTAGAATGCGCGCCTCGGTTGAGACGAAAGATCTTAACCAACCGCTCTTTAACAACTGAATCAAGCAATTCGTGTGGGTGCTTGTGGAGTCAGACTGATAGTCAACAAGATTATCAGCATCACAAGTTACTCCGCGAGAAATCAAAGATGTAACCAACGATTGCTGAGCCAAGTTTAGGGTTTCTTAAAAACCCAAAGATGTTTGAACTGAAGAGTTTGATCATGGCTCAGATTGAACGCTGGCGGCAGGCCTAACACATGCAAGTCGAGCGGCAGCACGGGTACTTGTACCTGGTGGCGAGCGGCGGACGGGTGAGTAATGCCTAGGAATCTGCCTGGTAGTGGGGGATAACGCTCGGAAACGGACGCTAATACCGCATACGTCCTACGGGAGAAAGCAGGGGACCTTCGGGCCTTGCGCTATCAGATGAGCCTAGGTCGGATTAGCTAGTTGGTGAGGTAATGGCTCACCAAGGCGACGATCCGTAACTGGTCTGAGAGGATGATCAGTCACACTGGAACTGAGACACGGTCCAGACTCCTACGGGAGGCAGCAGTGGGGAATATTGGACAATGGGCGAAAGCCTGATCCAGCCATGCCGCGTGTGTGAAGAAGGTCTTCGGATTGTAAAGCACTTTAAGTTGGGAGGAAGGGCATTTACCTAATACGTAAGTGTTTTGACGTTACCGACAGAATAAGCACCGGCTAACTCTGTGCCAGCAGCCGCGGTAATACAGAGGGTGCAAGCGTTAATCGGAATTACTGGGCGTAAAGCGCGCGTAGGTGGTTTGTTAAGTTGGATGTGAAATCCCCGGGCTCAACCTGGGAACTGCATTCAAAACTGACAAGCTAGAGTATGGTAGAGGGTGGTGGAATTTCCTGTGTAGCGGTGAAATGCGTAGATATAGGAAGGAACACCAGTGGCGAAGGCGACCACCTGGACTGATACTGACACTGAGGTGCGAAAGCGTGGGGAGCAAACAGGATTAGATACCCTGGTAGTCCACGCCGTAAACGATGTCAACTAGCCGTTGGGAGCCTTGAGCTCTTAGTGGCGCAGCTAACGCATTAAGTTGACCGCCTGGGGAGTACGGCCGCAAGGTTAAAACTCAAATGAATTGACGGGGGCCCGCACAAGCGGTGGAGCATGTGGTTTAATTCGAAGCAACGCGAAGAACCTTACCAGGCCTTGACATCCAATGAACTTTCCAGAGATGGATTGGTGCCTTCGGGAACATTGAGACAGGTGCTGCATGGCTGTCGTCAGCTCGTGTCGTGAGATGTTGGGTTAAGTCCCGTAACGAGCGCAACCCTTGTCCTTAGTTACCAGCACGTAATGGTGGGCACTCTAAGGAGACTGCCGGTGACAAACCGGAGGAAGGTGGGGATGACGTCAAGTCATCATGGCCCTTACGGCCTGGGCTACACACGTGCTACAATGGTCGGTACAGAGGGTTGCCAAGCCGCGAGGTGGAGCTAATCCCAGAAAACCGATCGTAGTCCGGATCGCAGTCTGCAACTCGACTGCGTGAAGTCGGAATCGCTAGTAATCGCGAATCAGAATGTCGCGGTGAATACGTTCCCGGGCCTTGTACACACCGCCCGTCACACCATGGGAGTGGGTTGCACCAGAAGTAGCTAGTCTAACCTTCGGGAGGACGGTTACCACGGTGTGATTCATGACTGGGGTGAAGTCGTAACAAGGTAGCCGTAGGGGAACCTGCGGCTGGATCACCTCCTTAATCGACGACATCAGCTGCTCCATAAGTTCCCACACGAATTGCTTGATTCATTGAAGAAGACGATAAGAAGCAGCCCGAAATTGGGTCTGTAGCTCAGTTGGTTAGAGCGCACCCCTGATAAGGGTGAGGTCGGCAGTTCGAATCTGCCCAGACCCACCAATTTTGTGTGGGAACCTGTAGAAATACGGGGCCATAGCTCAGCTGGGAGAGCGCCTGCCTTGCACGCAGGAGGTCAACGGTTCGATCCCGTTTGGCTCCACCACTACTGCTTCTGTTTGTTGAAAGCTTAGAAATGAGCATTCCATTGTGATGATGGTGAATGTTGATTTCTAGTCTTTGGATTAGATCGTTCTTTAAAAATTTGGGTATGTGATAGAAAGATAGACTGAACGTTACTTTCACTGGTAACGGATCAGGCTAAGGTAAAATTTGTGAGTTGCTCTTAATTGAGCAGCATCGAATTTTCGGCGAATGTCGTCTTCACAGTATAACCAGATTGCTTGGGGTTATATGGTCAAGTGAAGAAGCGCATACGGTGGATGCCTTGGCAGTCAGAGGCGATGAAAGACGTGGTAGCCTGCGAAAAGCTTCGGGGAGTCGGCAAACAGACTTTGATCCGGAGATGTCTGAATGGGGGAACCCAGCCATCATAAGATGGTTATCTTAAGCTGAATACATAGGCTTAAGAGGCGAACCAGGGGAATTGAAACATCTAAGTACCCTGAGGAAAAGAAATCAACCGAGATTCCCTTAGTAGTGGCGAGCGAACGGGGACTAGCCCTTAAGTGGCTTTGAGATTAGCGGAACGCTCTGGAAAGTGCGGCCATAGTGGGTGATAGCCCTGTACGCGAAAATCTCTTAGTCATGAAATCGAGTAGGACGGAGCACGAGAAACTTTGTCTGAATATGGGGGGACCATCCTCCAAGGCTAAATACTACTGACTGACCGATAGTGAACTAGTACCGTGAGGGAAAGGCGAAAAGAACCCCGGAGAGGGGAGTGAAATAGATCCTGAAACCGTATGCGTACAAGCAGTGGGAGCCCACTTTGTTGGGTGACTGCGTACCTTTTGTATAATGGGTCAGCGACTTATTTTCAGTGGCGAGCTTAACCGAATAGGGGAGGCGTAGCGAAAGCGAGTCTTAATAGGGCGTCTAGTCGCTGGGAATAGACCCGAAACCGGGCGATCTATCCATGGGCAGGTTGAAGGTTGGGTAACACTAACTGGAGGACCGAACCGACTACCGTTGAAAAGTTAGCGGATGACCTGTGGATCGGAGTGAAAGGCTAATCAAGCTCGGAGATAGCTGGTTCTCCTCGAAAGCTATTTAGGTAGCGCCTCATGTATCACTGTAGGGGGTAGAGCACTGTTTCGGCTAGGGGGTCATCCCGACTTACCAAACCGATGCAAACTCCGAATACCTACAAGTGCCGAGCATGGGAGACACACGGCGGGTGCTAACGTCCGTCGTGAAAAGGGAAACAACCCAGACCGTCAGCTAAGGTCCCAAAGTTATGGTTAAGTGGGAAACGATGTGGGAAGGCTTAGACAGCTAGGAGGTTGGCTTAGAAGCAGCCACCCTTTAAAGAAAGCGTAATAGCTCACTAGTCGAGTCGGCCTGCGCGGAAGATGTAACGGGGCTCAAACCATACACCGAAGCTACGGGTATCACTTAGGTGATGCGGTAGAGGAGCGTTCTGTAAGCCTGTGAAGGTGAGTTGAGAAGCTTGCTGGAGGTATCAGAAGTGCGAATGCTGACATGAGTAACGACAATGGGTGTGAAAAACACCCACGCCGAAAGACCAAGGTTTCCTGCGCAACGTTAATCGACGCAGGGTTAGTCGGTCCCTAAGGCGAGGCTGAAAAGCGTAGTCGATGGAAAACAGGTTAATATTCCTGTACTTCTGGTTATTGCGATGGAGGGACGGAGAAGGCTAGGCCAGCTTGGCGTTGGTTGTCCAAGTTTAAGGTGGTAGGCTGGAATCTTAGGTAAATCCGGGATTCTAAGGCCGAGAGCTGATGACGAGTGTTCTTTTAGAACACGAAGTGGTTGATGCCATGCTTCCAAGAAAAGCTTCTAAGCTTCAGGTAACCAGGAACCGTACCCCAAACCGACACAGGTGGTTGGGTAGAGAATACCAAGGCGCTTGAGAGAACTCGGGTGAAGGAACTAGGCAAAATGGCACCGTAACTTCGGGAGAAGGTGCGCCGGTGAGGGTGAAGCATTTACTGCGTAAGCCCATGCCGGTCGAAGATACCAGGCCGCTGCGACTGTTTATTAAAAACACAGCACTCTGCAAACACGAAAGTGGACGTATAGGGTGTGACGCCTGCCCGGTGCCGGAAGGTTAATTGATGGGGTTAGCTAACGCGAAGCTCTTGATCGAAGCCCCGGTAAACGGCGGCCGTAACTATAACGGTCCTAAGGTAGCGAAATTCCTTGTCGGGTAAGTTCCGACCTGCACGAATGGCGTAACGATGGCGGCGCTGTCTCCACCCGAGACTCAGTGAAATTGAAATCGCTGTGAAGATGCAGTGTATCCGCGGCTAGACGGAAAGACCCCGTGAACCTTTACTATAGCTTTGCACTGGACTTTGAATTTGCTTGTGTAGGATAGGTGGGAGGCTTTGAAGCGTGGACGCCAGTTCGCGTGGAGCCAACCTTGAAATACCACCCTGGCAACTTTGAGGTTCTAACTCAGGTCCGTTATCCGGATCGAGGACAGTGTATGGTGGGTAGTTTGACTGGGGCGGTCTCCTCCTAAAGAGTAACGGAGGAGTACGAAGGTGCGCTCAGACCGGTCGGAAATCGGTCGTAGAGTATAAAGGCAAAAGCGCGCTTGACTGCGAGACAGACACGTCGAGCAGGTACGAAAGTAGGTCTTAGTGATCCGGTGGTTCTGTATGGAAGGGCCATCGCTCAACGGATAAAAGGTACTCCGGGGATAACAGGCTGATACCGCCCAAGAGTTCATATCGACGGCGGTGTTTGGCACCTCGATGTCGGCTCATCACATCCTGGGGCTGAAGCCGGTCCCAAGGGTATGGCTGTTCGCCATTTAAAGTGGTACGCGAGCTGGGTTTAGAACGTCGTGAGACAGTTCGGTCCCTATCTGCCGTGGACGTTTGAGATTTGAGAGGGGCTGCTCCTAGTACGAGAGGACCGGAGTGGACGAACCTCTGGTGTTCCGGTTGTCACGCCAGTGGCATTGCCGGGTAGCTATGTTCGGAATAGATAACCGCTGAAAGCATCTAAGCGGGAAACTAGCCTCAAGATGAGATCTCACTGGGACCTTGAGTCCCCTGAAGGGCCGTCGAAGACTACGACGTTGATAGGTTGGGTGTGTAAGCGCTGTGAGGCGTTGAGCTAACCAATACTAATTGCCCGTGAGGCTTGACCATATAACACCCAAGCAATTTGTGACTCGAAAGAGGCCAGATTGCGGTGTGTGAAGACGAAACGAACCGAAAGTTCGAGACACTCACAAAACACCTGACTATCACATACCCATTCGCTGGAGCGTGATCTCGCAAGAGAGAACGACCTGGCTACCGAATTTCTTGACGACCATAGAGCATTGGAACCACCTGATCCCATCCCGAACTCAGCAGTGAAACGATGCATCGCCGATGGTAGTGTGGGGTTTCCCCATGTGAGAGTAGGTCATCGTCAAGATTAAATTCCGAAACCCCAATTGCGAAAGCAGTTGGGGTTTTGTTTTAGTAGAAGTCACCAATTTTGCTGGCACGTTACGGTTGTAACGGGCTAGTCACAGAATTTCTTGACGACCATAGAGCATTGGAACCACCTGATCCCATCCCGAACTCAGCAGTGAAACGATGCATCGCCGATGGTAGTGTGGGGTTTCCCCATGTGAGAGTAGGTCATCGTCAAGATTGAATTCCGAAACCCCTGTCTGCTAACGCAGGCAGGGGTTTTGTCTTTCTAGGAACCCTAAAAGCTTTACTCCAGACTATCCTTTGCGTGCCTTACTGCTCCTTCGAGCCAGCAACTTGCGCCACCAGAGATAGATCCCGGTCACCGACAACACCGCAATCAAAACACCCAACACGGCAATCATGACTTGCCTGGTGAGCCCGATGATTCGGCCTCCGTGTATCGGTAATTGCAGCCTGTAAAAACGTTCTCCCAAGGTGCCCTGCCCCCCGATCTCCTGCCCCGGTAATCGCCCGCCTGTGCCATGGAAGAACAACCAGGATTTACCAAGGGCCTCAGTATCATGTTGCCCAAACCCAGCTCCATAAAAGTTGTACTCAAAACTGTAATACAACTTTCCGATCGCAGCCGTCAGTCAACCGTGCGCGCATGAAATGTTCCTGCAGAAACGACAAAGCCAGCCCCTGGAATCAGGTGCTGGCTTTGTAGGAATGTCGAGTGATTAGAACGGGTAACTCACCGTGGCGGCGACGTTGCGTTCTTCGCCCAAGTAGCAGAAGTTCAGGCTGGCACAGGAAGCCACGTAGGACTCGTTTGTCAGGTTATTCGCATTAAGGCGTACGTCCACGCCCTTCAAACCAACCTTGCCCAAGTCATAGCCGACAGAGGCGTCAAACAGCGTGTAGGACGGTACCTTCATGGTGTTCTCCGCATCGGCCCAGCTGTAACCGACATACCGCACACCACCCCCCAGACGCAGGCCATCGAGTGCCGCGCTGTCGAATTTGTAATCTGCCCAGACCGACGCCATATGCCGCGGCGCCTGGGTCGGCGAGTTGCCCTTGTTCTCGATGATGTCCGTGGCAGTACTCAGGGTGCTGACCATGGACTTCGAGTATTCGATGTCGGTGAAGGTGTAGCTGCCGAGCAGCTTCAACTGGTCGGTCAGTTGAATATGAGCTTCCAGTTCCAGGCCCTGGGAGCGGACGGCACCTACAGCGCGGTAGAAGTTTTCCTGCGGCAGTTTGGTCGCGAGGTTTTCCTGATCGATGCGAAATAGCGACGCGGTGAACAAGTTGTCGGTACCCGGCGCCTGATACTTCACGCCCACTTCCCACTGCTTCCCATCGGTCGGTGCCAAAGGATTGCCGGCACTGTCCGAATAGGAGTTCGGGTTGAAGGACTCGGAGTAGCTGATGTAAGGCGCAATGCCGTTATCGAACAGGTACAGCGCGCCTGCACGCCCGGTCAGCTTGGTGCGTTTGTCGCTGATTTCGGTGCCCACGGATCGCTCCGCTTCAGCCAGTCGGTTTTCATCGGAGGTCTCGACCCAATCCTGGCGCAGGCCAAGAGAGAAGCGCCACTTGTCCATCTCGATCAAGTCTTGCAGGTAGACGCCGGTTTGTTCCAGGCGACGCAGGTAGCTGGTTGTTCCATAGAACTCGATGTCCGAGTTGCCGTACACCGGGTTGAACGCATCAATCGGTGCAAGCGCACCGCTGGTCCAGTCGACGACAGTTTTGCGCCGCTGATAGTCCGCGCCCATCAGTACCGTGTGTTTGGTCGCGCCGGTGAAGAACTCCGCTTGCAGCATGTTATCGACAATGAAGGCATGAAGTTTCTCGTCGCCACCGGTGTAATAACGATTCAACTCATTACTGCTCGGCATGGTCCAGCCATAGGCGTAGACCTGATCGATCTTCACTTTGGAATCGAGATAGCGGAAGTTCTGCCGTGCCGTGAATACGTCGTTAAAACGATGCTCGAACTGATAACCGAAGGATTGCTGATCACGCTCAAAACCATCGATGCCAGGCTCGCCCTCGAAGAAGTGCGGTGAGATGCGATTGCCGTTGCGCTGATGGAGTGTGCCGTCGGCCGGCACACCGCCGTGATAGCCGCCATCGGGATCGTGTTGCAGATAGGCCTGCAGGGTCAGAGAGGTGTCTTCGGTGAAATCGATGCTCACCGTCGGCGCCAGGGCGAAACGCTTTTCCTTGTTGTGATCGAACTGTGTGTCGGACTGGTCCGCCAACCCTGTCAGGCGATAGGCAATGCGCTTGTCGTCATCCACCGGGCCGCTGAAGTCAAAACCCATGCCGCGCTGGCCTTGGCTGCCCGCGGTGGCCTGGATCTGATGATAGGGCTCATACAGCGGTTTCTTGCTGGTCAACGCCACCAGGCCACCCGGTGAACTGCGCCCGTAGAGCACCGATGAAGGCCCCTTCAGAATATCCACGCGCTCCAGGAAGTACGGGTCCACCTGCATGGTGCTGTAGGTGCCGCTGTCGCCCATGGATTTGAGGCCGTCGAGGTAGATGTTATCCACCGAGCCGTCGTTGAAGCCGCGCATCGCCACGTAGTCATAACGGTGGGTCGCGCCATAAGGATTGGTCAGCACGCCCGGGGTGTAGCGCATCGCCTGGGAGACGGTTTGCGAGCCTTGATCGTCCATTTGCTCGCGGGTGACCACCGATACGCTTTGTGATGTTTCAAGCAGCGCAGTACTGGTCTTGGTGGCGATCTGGCTGTGCGTGGCGTTGTAGCCGTCCATGCTGCCCAGTGCGTTACCGAGGGCAAAGCCTTTGATGTCGGTGGTGGGCAGCGCCAGCACTCCAGATTCGGCGGCGGGCCGCAGCACATAACTGCTGCCATCCTGGCTCACGGCCTCCAGGCCAGAACCGCTGAGCAAATGATTCAGCGCCTGATCGACCGAATAATCGCCCTGCACACCCGGTGACTGACGCCCGCTGGTTTGCGCCGGCGTGGTCGACAGCGTGATGCCGGCCTGCCGCGCAAACTGGTTGAGCACATCGCTCAATGGACCGGCGCCGATGGTGTACCGATGGCTGCTGACTTCGCTGCCCTGCGCCGCAACAGCAAGTGCTGGCAATACGCCGACACCCAGTGCGGTAGAGAACAGCGCGGCGCGAACGGCGTGGCGCAAAATGCAGGTATCCGCAGTGAAACAAGGAAGATTCTTACCGATGGCGCGCACAGTCATTGTAGGTTTCCGTAGGAAGTCGCTGAAGTCAGAGTTGAAGTGCTTACTGACTAAGCCGGGCTTGTACGGAAAACCCGCCAAAAATAATTCAGACTTGCCGCTCCAGCGTCACCCACCAGCGAGTGCGGTAGCGCAACTGCACCGGCAGGGTTTGCGGCAGGATCGCCAGCAGCTTATCGGTGTTCTCCAGGCGGAAGACTCCGGACAGGCGCAAGTCGGCGATGTCCGATGAACACGTCAGATAACCGTGCCGGTAGCGTGCGACCTCATTGAGGAAATCTCCCAGGCGCATGTTGCGAGTGACGATCAAGCCATCGACCCACGCGCCGGCATCCATATCCAGTGGCGCCGCCAACTTCGCCTGGTGGTGATCGATCAAATAACTCTGCCCGGCCTGCACCCGAATCGGCTCACCGTCGGCGGCCCGTGGCGAATGAATTGCGACCATGCCGCTGGTGACACTGAGCCGTGTGCAGTCATCGTCCTGACGCAGGATGAACCGCGCGCCCACACCTTCATACACGCCGTGACGGCTTTGCACCCGCAACGGTCGATCAAATGGAGACGCTTCGTCGATGCCGCCGCAGGTCACGATGATTTCGCCACGCGTCAGTTTGATCAGCCGTTGCTGCGCGGTGTAATCGAGATCCACCGCGCTGGCGGTGTTGAGCTCCAGGCGGGTGCCGTCGGGCAACTGGAAACCACGCCGCTCGCCCATGGCTGTGGCGAAGTCGGCAGTCCATTGTTGCCAACCCATCGCATCCTTGCTCAGCCATACCGCTGAACCCATCAGCAATGCGCCCGACAGCAACTTGAGCGCCTGGCGTCGTCCCAAACCCTGAGCGCTGTTTTCCAGCGTATTGAGTGCGACTTGAGCACCGGTCACTGCACGCAGATTGCTGCTCAACTCGGCTTGCAGGGACTGCACCCGCTGCCAGGCCAATTCGTGTTCAAAATGTTCAGCGCGCCAGACATCGCATTGCTGGCGCAACCTCGGGTTGGCCGCGTTATTGCGCAGCCGCAGCAGCCAATTGATAGCCTGTTTGACCACCTTCTGCTGAGGTTCGCCGCGCCGGTGAAGTGACGAGTTATCCACAGTCATTACGCTTCATATCGCAAGACATAGCAGTGATACAGCGCATCAGCGACGTAACGCTCCACCGAACGCAGGGACAAACCCATCTGCTCGGCAATCTGCTTGTGGGTAAGTCCTTCGCACTGAGCCAGCAGAAAGGCCTGACGCACTTTCGGCCTCAAGCCTTCAAGCAGGCGGGCGATGCTTTCCAGCAATTCAAGCACCAGCGCCCGCGCTTCGGCACTCGGGGTTTGTGCTTCGGGCAAGTGAGCGATGGTTTCCAGATAGGCGCGTTCGATTTCCTCGCGGCGCCAATGGTCGATGACCAGGCCACGGGCGATAGTTCGCAAAAAGGCACGGGGCGCCTTGAGTTCGAGGCGTTCGGTTCTTTGCAGCAGGCGTACGAAGGTGTCCTGCGCCAAGTCGGCCGCATCGGCTGCATTGCACAGTCGAGCGCGCAGCCACGCGTTGAGCCAACCGTGATGGCTACTGTAAAGCGTCTGAACAGCAAACTCAGGAGAGGACATGAACGCGACAGCCTGGACGTCACAAATGATAATTAGTCGCATTGTCATCAAGGGTCGCGGAATTTGCAACTGCCGGTCGAACAACTGTCATCACCAAAACACTATTCAACCGCTCTGGCACACCGTTCGGCGGGAATGCCGGGCATTTCTTACAAACCCCTAAGATTTCTCTGACTCGTGCCGACAGACTGGGGAGACATGCGTGCACCAAAGTAGAGCGGCCGAAGAATGCCGCCTGCGCTGTTACATGGAATGTTGCACCTGGAACGCATCCCCACTTTTTGCATAAGAAGTCCCATGAAATGAATCTCAAATTCAGCCATAAAATCCTTCTGGCCGCCTCTGGCGTCGTGGTGCTGGCTTTTGCGTTGTTCACTTTGTACAACGACTATCTGCAGCGAAACACCATCCGGCAAAACCTCGAGTCCTCCGTCCAGCAAGCCGGCGATCTGACGGCCAGTAGCGTGCAGAACTGGATGAGCGGCCGTGTGCTGGTCCTGGAAAATCTCGCGCAGAACGTCGCTCACCAAGGCGCCAGCGCGGACCTTCCAGGCCTGGTTGATCAACCGGCCTTCACCTCGAACTTCCAGTTCACCTATGTTGGCCAGGCCAATGGCGTGTTCACCCAACGCCCCGACGCGAAGATGCCGGACGGTTACGATCCGCGTCAGCGTCCCTGGTACAAACAAGCCGTCGCTGCTGACAAAACCATGCTGACGCCGCCGTATATGGCGGCGGTCGGTGGCTTGGTGGTGACCATCGCCATGCCGGTGAAAAAGAACGGCGAATTGCTCGGCGTGGTCGGCGGTGACCTGAGCCTGGAAACCCTGGTGAAGATCATCAACTCGGTGGACTTCGGTGGCATCGGCCACGCGTTTCTGGTCAGCGCCGACGGTCAGGTGATCGTCAGCCCGGACAAAGACCAGGTGATGAAGAACCTGAAGGACATTTATCCCAACTCCGGCGTGCGCATCGAGAAGGGCAATCAGGACGTCACCCTGAACAAACAGGACCGTATCCTCTCGTTCACTCCGGTGAGCGGTTTGCCGAATGCCGAGTGGTACATCGGTCTGTCGATCGACAAGGACAAGGCCTACGCGCCACTGAGCCACTTCCGTACCTCGGCGCTGATCGCAATGTTTATCGCCGTGAGCGTTATTGCAGTGCTGCTGAGCCTGCTGATCAATGTGCTGATGCGTCCGCTGACCACCATGGGCCGCGCGATGCAGGACATCGCCCAGGGTGAAGGCGACCTGACCCGTCGTCTGGCCGTGGAAAGCAAAGACGAATTCGGCGAGTTGGGTGGTTCCTTCAACCAGTTCGTGGAGCGGATTCACGCCTCGATTTCCGAAGTGTCCTCGGCGACCCGTCAGGTCCACGATCTGTCGCAACGGGTGATGGCATCGTCCAACGCCTCGATCGTCGGTTCCGACGAACAAAGCGCGCGCACCAACAGCGTGGCAGCGGCGATCAACCAACTGGGCGCCGCCACTCAGGAAATCGCCCGCAATGCCGCCGATGCTTCGCAGCATGCCAGCGGCGCTAGCGAGCAGGCGGACGACGGTCGTCAGGTGGTGGAGAAAACCATCCTGGCGATGACCGAGCTGTCGCAGAAAATCAGCCTGTCCTGCACCCAGATCGAAACCCTGAACGCCAGCACTGACAACATCGGGCACATTCTCGATGTGATCAAAGGCATCTCCCAGCAGACCAACTTGCTCGCGCTCAACGCCGCCATCGAAGCGGCGCGTGCCGGTGAAGCCGGCCGCGGTTTTGCGGTGGTGGCGGACGAAGTGCGCAACCTGGCGCATCGCACGCAGGAGTCGGCGGAAGAGATCCACAAGATGATCACCTCGCTGCAGATCGGTTCTCGCGAAGCGGTGACGACCATGAATGCCAGTCAGGTCTCCAGCGAAGAAACCGTCGAAGTAGCGAATCAGGCGGGCCTGCGGCTGGTCAGCGTGACCCAGCGCATCGGCGAAATCGACGGCATGAACCAGTCGGTGGCCGCAGCGACCGAAGAGCAGACAGCAGTGGTGGAAACCCTCAACGTCGACGTTAACCAGATCAACTTGCTGAACCAGCAGAGCGTGGCGAACCTCAATGAAACGTTGAAGGATTGTGATGCGTTGTCGTTGCAGGCGAACCGGTTGAAGCAGTTGGTGGATAGCTTCAAGATCTAATTCAAGTCAGGTCTACCGCGTCATCGTTCTTCGCGAGCAAGCCCGCTCCCACATTTGACCGTGTTCCTTCAGAAGGAACACGGTCAACCTGTGGGAGCGGGCTTGCTCGCGAAAGCGGTGCAACACGCACCGCTGTACCAAAGCCTTAAGCAAACAGCTTCAGCACATTATTCATCGCATCATCTGCAAACCCCTGCACAAAATCCTTGAACCCCGGCAACGCCTCATCACCCCCCTGCGCCGGTTCGGCAATGATGGTCCAGGTCGCCCGCGACTTGCCCGCGCCCAGCGGTTCGACACTCATCGCCGCCCACAGATTGGCCACGCCCAGGGTGTTGTAAATCGTGGTCCACGTCATGTTCAGCGCCTGATCATCCCGCGAGTTGAGTTGCTCGACCACCTGGTTGCCATCCTTGAAGAATTTCTTGCGTAGCGACGACACACCTTCGCCCGTCATCTCAATGTGCGACAGCGCCGGAATGAATTGATCGAAGCCGGCAAAGTTGCCGACCACCGCCCAGACCTGTGCGGCATCCGCCGGCACCTCTACCGAAGACACGACGTGGCAGCCTTGAGGGTTTTTGATCAGGGTATCGGGTTGTAGGGTTTTCATGGTTTTGCTCCGGTTGAGTGAATCAGATGAAATTGATTTCTTTGAGGTAGTCGCAACCGCGACGCAGCAGCGCCGGGGATTTTTCCGGGTAGTGGGCGCCCATCTGCCGCACACCGGCTTGGGCGTTGTCGTGGCCGATCATCGAGATGTCGCCGATGTCTTCTTCGAAACCGTTGAGGTAGAAACCAAGCACGCCGAACAGCGCGTTGTCGCTGTCGACCCGGCCCAGTTGCTGCTGCCAGTCGGCGACGCTGACCATGGAAAACTCCCGGCCCGCCTCACGGAATGACGCGACGTAATCGTCCCAGCTCAAAGGTTCAGGGTTGTGCAGGTTGAACACCGATTTGTCAGGCGAATAACGGCTGGCATGGAAGGCGATAAAGCGGGCGAGAAAGTCCACCGGCATCAGGTCGAAATTCAGTGCGAACTCCGGCACCTGGCCGAGCTGGATCGAACCCTTGAGCATCAGCATCAAGCGATTTTTATGCGGCTGACAGACACCGGTCAGGCTGTTGAAACTGATGTTGCCGGGGCGATAAAGATTGATCCTCACCCCTAGCTCGCGCGCCCGCTCGAGGATCCGTTCGCCGACCCATTTCGACAGGTTGTAGCCGTTCTTGATGTAGATCGGCGGGGTCTGTGCGGCGGGCAATTCCAGCACTCGGCCATCGTCGGCAATCGTGCTGGACGCCGACAGCGTGGAGACGAAATTGAAGATCTTCTTGCTGCGCCCCTCGCACAGCCGAAGGCATTCGAAAATCGGCTCAACGTTATCCCGCGCCAGCGACTCGTAATCGAGCACGTGGTTGACGTTGGCGGCGTTGTGCACCAACGCGCCGAACTCCCGGTCGAGGCGCTCGTAAACGTGCGCATCGAGCCCCAATGCCGGGCGCGTAATGTCTGCCGCGTAAACCTGCACCCGGCTCAGGTCCAGATGCTCCAGACGGTTTTCCCGCAACGCGTGAGCGAAGCGCTCGGCCGCCGATTGCCCGCCGCCATCGCGCACCAGGCAGGCGACTTCACTGACGCCCCACGCCAGCAACGCCTCGACGATGTGCACACCGACAAAACTGTTGGCGCCGGTGATGATCACCTTGTGCACATCGCCCATGCGGCTGATGGGCAGCGGCTGAATATCCAGCTCGCGGAAGGCATCTGCCAGCGCTTGAGCGCTCAGGACTTCCTCGGTGCCGGAGCCACGCACCAGCGTCGCCAGCTTCGCAATGGTCGGCAATTCAATGAAGCGGTTGATCGAGATGCTGCGGCCGAATTCCTCACGCAATCGCAGCAGCATCCGTGACAACAGAATCGAATGGCCGCCCAGATTGAAGAAACTTTCGTCGGTCGAAATATCACTGGCCGGCAGCTCCAGCAGCTCGGCCCAGATCTCCAGCAACAGCGCTTCATCGGCGCTGGTGGGTAAACGCCGCAGCGTGTTTTCGGCAACATTCACAGGCAACGCCAGCAGGGCTTTGCGGTCGACCTTGCCGTTGCTGGCGAACGGCATGCTCGGCAGTTCGGTCCAGGCGATAGGTTGCATGTAGTCCGGCAAAAACTGCATCGCATGGGCCTTCAAGGCTTCGCGAGCGACGCCCGGTTGTTCCTCCTGAGGTTGTGCGAGAAAGGCCAGAATCCGTCGCTGACTGTCGATGACCACCGCCACCTGACGGTACAACTGGCTGTCGCGCAGGCAGCGTTCGATCTCTTCCGGCTCGACACGAAAGCCGCGGATCTTCACCTGATTGTCCCGCCGTCCGCACAGCTCGATACCGTCGCGGGTCCACTTCGCCATGTCACCGGTACGGTAGGCGCGCAGGCTCTGGCCGTCCGGCAAACTCAAGTCCAGGTAGCGCTCGGCGGTCTGCTGCGGGTTGTTCAGATAACCCAGGCACACCCCCGGCCCGACAATGTACAACTCACCGACGGTCTGCTCGGCCACCGGTTGAAACCCCTCGTCGAGAATCAGCACCTGGCTGTTGGCAATCGGCGCTCCGAGGGTACGGTTGCTGTCGCCCGTGCGCAGCTGGCGCGCGGTGATCAGTACCGTGGCTTCGGTCGGGCCATAGAGGTTGTAGAGGTTGCCTTGACGGGTGAGCTGCTCGATGACGTAGGGCTCGCAGACATCGCCGCCGGTCATCACATGGTCCAGGATCTGCAGCTGATCCAGAGGCAGAATGCTCAACAGCGCTGGGGGTAAAAACGCATGACTGAGGCGTTGATGACGGATCAGTTCGACCAGTTGCAATGGATCGCGGCGCTGGTCGTCGCTGGGCACGATCAGCTCGGCACCCTGAAGCAGGGTCGGGAAAATATCGATCAGTGACGAATCGAAACTCAACGACGAAAACTGCAAGGCCCGACTCTGTTCGGTCAGCTGCACATAGTTGGCGTACCACGCGGTGAAGTGCGCGAGGTTGGCCTGGCTGAGCAACACCCCTTTGGGATGTCCGGTGGTGCCCGAGGTGTAGAGCGCCATGCACGGCGCATCGAGGTCAGGGCGATGGCGCATCAAGGGTTGGCTGAGGTCCACGTCATCAAAGTCGATGCAGCTGATGTCCAGCGTCGGCATTTCATCGGCGAGTGGATGCTGGCCGTCATGCAGCAACAACACCACCCCGGCATTCGAAAGGATGTACTGCTGACGTTGCAGCGGGTGGCTCGGCTCCAGCGGCAAATACACCGCTCCGCTGCCCAGAATCGCCAGGATCCCCGCATACAGAGCACTGCATTTCGGCAGGCAAATCCCGACCACCAAAGGCCCTTCATGCTCAGCGAGCATTGGCAGCAAGCGCTGCTGGATCGCTCGGCTGTGGGCGTGCAATTGCCGATAGCTCAGCGATGTGCCGTCGATGTTAAGCGCGGGCCGCTCGGCGGACTCGATGAAGCGCTGTTCGAGGCGCTCGATCATCGGGATCCGGGCGAGTTCTTGCAGCCATGGTTGAGCCGTGTTGTTGAGTTGATGAGTGAAGGCCAGGCGCTCTAAAAGCAGCAGGTTATCCACACGCTCAAAGTGAGCGTGAGCAGCCGGCTCAGCGTGCAAAAAATACTCGGCGTCGCGAGAAAATCGGCTGACCAGCAGCGAGACATGGTCCACCAGTTCCGCCACCACTCGCAGGCGCAATGCCTGCCCGTTTCCAGAAGGTTCATCGGCAATCGGCACGCGCGTAAACAGCTTCGATCCCTGCATGCACAGCAGGTCCATCGACGGCAGCCCCGTAGCGCCTGGCGCGCCGACACCCAGTTGCAGCGTCAGATGCGGCGCATCATCCGGGACTGAAAACGCCTGGCTGGCGTCGTCAATCAGCAGATCGAACGACGGCGCCTCCTCGAACGCCTCGAGCCGCACCAGCGAATGACCCTGTTGTTCAAGTTCCAGCGCCAGGTCGGTCAAGGCCTGGCTGTGCCCAATGAGCAGAATGTCGAGACGTCTCATGATGTTCTCCTCGTTAAACCAGGTAGTCGCTGAGGGCGTCTTGCACGCACGGCGAATCGAGCAAAGAACTGCTGCGGAAAAACCGCACGATGTTGGCGACCAGCGGGTGATGACGATTGATCGGGAAGGCCATGCCCGATATTTCGTTCTTGAGTGCCTGGCGTGCCGCGTCGCCGATTTGCAGGGACTCGATCAAGCGGAAGTCGAAGGACTTCTGGATGTCGTTGGTCAGGTAATGGCCGATGAACACCGGCAAAATCTGCGCAATCTGCTGGCGGTCGTCTTCGCTCGCGGTGTGCCAGTAGATGCGCACCATCCGCGACCAGAACCCGGAGTGGCGGCCTTCGTCGAGCAAGTGGTCGGCCATCAGGCCCTTGATCGACTGCTTGACCGTGTCGTCCTTGGCGAACGCCGCCACATCGCCGGTCACGGTGTTCTCGGCGATGGCCACGCAGATCAGTTCCACGGCGCTGCGCAGATGTTCCGGTGCGAGGGCGACGGCTGCCGGAATCGCCCGGCTCAGCTCGATTTCATCCGGCAACTGGATTGGCGTGATGCCGGTCATGGCGACGGTCTGCTGCATGAAGTCCATCGCCACCAGCGCGTGGTAATCCTCGTCGACCACCACGGTCATGGCGTCATAGCGACAGGCAAACGGAAACGCCACGGCGAAGCGATTCTTGGCGATGCTGCGGGCGGTCTTGTCGACGATCTCGGTTTCGAAAATCACCACGTCGTTGATGAATTTATAGAGCGTCTGCACCAGCGCGAAGTCCCGTTGTTCCGGGCATTCACGCAGGAAGGTTTCACTCAGCACCAGTGGCTGGCGGCTCAACGGGTAGATCAGCTTGTCATCGTTCTCCAGCACCCGCCGGGGCCGCGTGCGGATGGTGGCGCGGCTCTCCCAGGCGTCGGCGAAGGATTGATAGTCGGCGGCGTTCATGCGTTCACCTCTGCAACCGGTTCGCTCATGCTCATGCTCATGCTCATGCTCATGCTCAGGCGCAGGCCGTCCCACAGGGCGATGCGGCTTTCCACGGCGGCAATGGCGCTGGCGTAGACGTCTTCTTCGCGTTGCGGATCGCCATTGACCAGACGTGCGAGGAGTTTTTCGGCCGCCGGGCCGTGGTCCTCGGAGTCGACCTCGATGTGGCGCTCCAGGTAGTAGCGAAAGGTCGGCGCTTGCTCGATGCCGATGCCCCAGTCGTCGAGAATCCGCTGGAACATCTGCGGGATAACGCTCTCACGACCATGCAGAAACGCAGCGGCTACGCTGTGTCCCGGCGCATGCAGTGCGGTGTGCAAGGTGTGCCGCACGAACTGCGCAGCCGCCGGATCGACATCAACGCTTTGCAACGCCACGTCGTAACTCACCCCCTCTTGCTGCAACGCCACGAAACGTTCCACGGCGACCGTGCTGGCCCCGACTTCGCGCATTGCATCCAGGTACAACTCAAAATGACTGTAATGACCCTGGGCCGGACGATCATCGGACTCTTCACCCAGCACGATTTCATTGATAAGACGCGCAGCCTGCGGATCTCGCGGTGGTAGCCAGGGCAGTTGAACGCAGGTCAGTTCCTGTTGCAGACGCTTGGTCAGCGACATGAAGTCCCACACCGCAAAGACATGGGTTTCCATGAACCGTTGAAGTACCGAGAGTGAATGTATTTCAGAGAAGATCGGGTGCGCACTAAGTTCTGCTTTCTTCTGGATGAGGCGGTCTTTATTCGTTTTCATGAGCGAGCCTATAAGTGATCTGAAATGCGTTAAGAGTGTTGTGATCAATAAGTTACGGTCGTTTAACGTTTTTTATTGGCGAGCGGATGCCTCAATTAAATTGATGTCGTCAAGTGCAATTAAGTCGTTTTGTTGCCGTGTCTACTGGCGGCGGAGAAAAACTAATACACGAATAAAGTGTCGGGCAAGTTATTTTTATATTATTTACAAGTTTAACTTTCTTGCGCGCGACAAGTTCCAATAAAACTATAAGTGTCAGCTTTATTTGGGCGTAGTTGCTCCTTTCGACGAAGTTTCGTCAAAATTCAAATAAAGAGTGAATGCCTCACTCAAAGCAACTTTCAAAGTTGTTCCGTTGAATGCTTCAAGGGGTGGAAGTTGGCTGGGATTGACGCCGGTGCTTCCTTTCCCGTGACAAGACTCCTTCCGTAGGTTCTTGGTGCGAGGACTGCGCCGCCATTGCGGCGCGTCACCCGTTCATTATTCGTTGGCAGCCCAAGAGTGAGCGTAAATCACGGCCGCCGCTATCGCCCGGACGTCATCTTTACTGGCGTATTGATGGAGTTTGAGGAGGTCAATCGATGGCGAGGCTTTGGGGAAGGCCGGTGAGGTCGCTGAATGCTTCGGTGAGAACCGAGGGGATGTGTAAGGAGATTATTCACGGCAAACCCGGCGCGCAGTTCGAACTGCGCGCCCAGGCTTGGCGCCGGGTTTACCGGGAGGTTTTCCTGCTTTGCGCTTCAGGGCTGTTGAGGTAGCGCGTGATGACCTCGACGCCGCGATTGAGGTGGTGTTCGAGCATTTTTACCGCGCTTTCGATGTCGCGGTCTTCGACGGCCAGCAACAGCGCCCGGTGATCGTCCTGGGACAGCTTGCCCAGGCCCATGGCTTCCAGGTTGAAGCGCAGGAAGCGCTCCTCTTCGTTCAAACCGTCCTCAATCAGCCGCAAGAGCCGACGGTTAGGCGCCTTGATGTAAAGCGACATGTGGAACAGGCGATTGAGCCGTCCGATCTCGGCGTAGTCCTGTTCTGTCTCCAGGCTATCGATATAGCGGGCTGCATCTTCCAAATCCTTTGCATCAAGCAAGGGAATCGACAGGCGCAGTGCTTCGGATTCCAACAGAATCCGCAACGCATAGGTTTCGACGGCATCGCCTTGAACCAGCGGTGCAACCACCGCGCCTTTATGGGCAATGACGTTGAGCAATGACTGGGCTTCAAGTTGGCGCAACGCTTCGCGCACCGGCATGCGACTGACACCGAACAGGTCGGCCAGATCCTGCTGGCGCAACGCGGTGCCGCAGGGAATGCGTCCATCGAGAATGGCCGATCGCAGGGTTTCTTCGATCACCGAGCGTGCCAAGTGAGCGGGAATCGGCCCGCTGACCTTGATACTGCTGAGAGGGTTGGGCTTCTGTGTCACGACTACGCACCCTGTTTGGCTGAAATATTTGGATCCAAATGGACACTAGTGACTGCCATGCAGCTTGTCAAACGGACAAAAGACCGCAGCCCGCGACTTTCCATGTCATCCACCATTCAAAGTCTAGCGCGTCGCCGGTGATTGCACCGTGCCATTGTCTTTTAACGGGCTAACCTGCACCATCAACCGAATTCCACCTGCCTGATCTGGATGCCTCGCATTGGCGGTACGTTTCGCGATCCCTCGGACTTTGCGCTGGCTGTGCTGCGCGTTGCTGCTGGCCGGCGTCATGCTGGGCGGGCTGCATGCCGATTGGGATTTTTCGCTGATCAGCCGCAAGGCGCAGGCCTTGTACGGGCCATTGGGCGACGGGAAGCCGCGGATCGATGCCTGGCAGCAGTTGCTGGCCACGCAAAAACAGGTCAGCGAGCTGGAGCAGCTCAATGTGGTCAATCAGTTCTTCAACAAACAGGTGCGTTACGTTGAGGACATCGACCTGTGGCATGAGGTCGATTATTGGGAAACACCCATCGAAGCCCTGTGGAAGGGTGCCGGCGATTGCGAAGATTACGCGATCGCCAAGTACTTCAGCCTGCGCCATCTCGGCGTTTCCAGTGACAAGCTGCGCATCACTTACGTCAAGGCTCTGCGGCTGAACCGGGCGCACATGGTGCTGACGTACTACTCGAGCCCCGAAGCCATGCCGCTGGTGCTCGACAGCCTGATCGATGCAATAAAACCGGCCAGCCAACGAACCGATCTGCTGCCGGTCTACTCTTTCAATGCCGAAGGGTTGTGGTTGCCGGGCGCCAAGGGCAACAAGAAGGTCGGTGATACCAAGCGCCTGTCTCGCTGGCAGGACGTATTGAAGAAAATGCAGGCCGAAGGTTTCCCGGTCGAGACGACTAACTAGGAGCACGCGCTCAGATGTCTTTGTTCAAACAGCTGTTGATCGCTATCTGTCTGTTCCTGGTGGTCGCCTTCACTGGCAGCTTCATGGTCAGCCTGGAAAGCTCGCGCACCCAGTACGTCAACCAGTTGCGCTCCCACGCCCAGGACGCTGCGACAGCTTTGGCGCTGTCCCTGACGCCGAACATCGACGACCCGGCGATGGTCGAGTTGTTGGTCAGTTCGATCTTCGACAGCGGTTATTACGCGAGCATCCGCGTGGTCGACCTCAAGACTGACCAGACCATTGTCGAGCGCAGCGGCATTCCGGCGGTGAACAACGTGCCGGACTGGTTCGTCAAAATGATTGGCCTGGAGCCGGCCGGCGGTGATGCGCTGGTCAGCCGTGGCTGGGAACAGGCGGCGCGGGTCGAAGTGGTCAGCCATCCGATGTTCGCCTTGGCCAAACTGTGGCAGAGCGCGCTGGGCAGCCTCGGCTGGTTACTGATCTGCGGCGCGGTGAGCGCGGTGTTGGGCGCGCTGTTGCTGCGTCGACAACTGAAGCCGCTGGACTACATGGTCAAGCAATCCCACGCCATCGCTCGCCGCGAATTCCTCAGCCTGCCGGAACTGCCGCGCACGCCCGAATTGCGCCGTGTGGTGCAGGCCATGAATCAGATGGTCGAGAAGCTCAAGGCGTTGTTTCAGGAGCAGGCCGAGCGCAGTGAAAAACTGCGGGTCGAGTCCTATCAGGACAACCTCACGGGCCTAGCCAACCGTCGCTATTTCGAGATGCAATTGAATGCCCGGGTGAGCAATCCGGAACAGGCGAGCTCTGGTTATCTGCTTTTGTTGCGGGTCAAGGATTTGGCCGGTTTGAACCAGCGGCTGGGCGGTCAGCGCACCGATCAGTTGTTGCAAGCGGTGGGCGAGCAGCTTTCCCGCGAATGCGCCAAGTACCCGGAGACCCAGAACCTCGTCACGCGCATCCGTGGCGGTGAGTTCGCCGTGTTGGCGCCGGGGCTGGTGCGCGAAGAAGCGCTGCAACTGGCGCAGAACCTCGACAGTGCCTTGGCGAGCCTGCATGCGACCGGCGCCACTGACGTGGCCTCGGTGGCGTCGATCGGGCTGGCACCGTTTGTCCATGGCGACTCACCGCAAGCGGTGCTCGGACTGGGCGATCAGGCACTGGCTCAGGCCGAAGGGCAGGGTGAACAGAGCTGGGCGTGCCTCGATCACAGCGCCTCGGCGAGCGTCGGGGATGACCATCACGCCTGGAACAACTTGCTGGACCAGGCGCTGAGTCAGCAACGTTTTCAGTTGTATTTCCAACCCGTGGTGGCCAGCCAGGACACGCAACTGGTGCTTCATTACAAGGTGCTGTCACGGTTGATCGACGACGAGGGCCAGACCATTCCCGCCGGGCGCTTCCTGCCGTGGCTCGAGCGCTTTGGCTGGACCGCACGCCTGGATCGGCTGATGTTGGAGCTGGTGCTGGAGCAAATGGCCGAGCATGAAGAGTCGCTGGCGCTGAACCTGTCTTCGGCGACATTGGCCGATCCGCAGGCGCTGAATAAAGTCTTCGAGATTTTGCGTGTTCACTCCGATCTGGGACCGCGGCTGACCCTGGAAATCGGCGAGGAGCAACTGCCCGAGCAAGCGATGCTGGAAGAACTGACGCGGCGTTTGCGTGAGCTTGGGTTCTCGCTGAGCCTGCAACGGTTTGGCGGGCGCTTCAGCATGATCGGCAACCTGGCGCGGCTGGGGCTGGCGTATCTGAAGATCGACGGCAGTTACATCCGCGCGATTGACCAGGAAAGCGACAAGCGCCTGTTTATCGAGGCGATCCAGCGGGCGGCGCACAGCATCGATCTGCCGTTGATTGCCGAGCGGGTGGAGACTGAAGGGGAGTTGGTGGTGATTCGGGAGATGGGGTTGTATGGGGTTCAGGGGCAGTTGTTTGGTGAGCCGAAGCCTTGGCGCTAACCCACTGATCGTTCCCACGCTCTGCGTGGGAATACAGCCCGTGACGCTCTGCGTCACATCGTTGCCAGGCGCAATGCAGGCGGCGAGGCCGGAACGCGGAGCGTCCCTAGAGGCATTCCCACGCAGAGCGTGGGAACGATCGGCGTGTGGAGTTAAATCAACCCCGTCTCATCATCATCAATCAAATGACTCAACCCACCCAACGCCTCACGGGCCTGGGTCCGGTCCATCAGTTTGGCCTGGGCTGCGGCCGGCAGGTCGGTGACGCGGATCACGCCTTTGCTGGTCAGCACCTGAATCAAGTCGTCGAGTACCCGGATCATTTCCAGGTCGCTCTGCTTGAGTTGTTTGAGGCTGGTTTCCATCACTTCGTTGGCATACCAGGCCTGAATCTCGTGATTGTCAGCCGGCAGCGTTTCCGTGGCCTCGGCGTATGCCGCGGCTTCCACGCGCACTAACTGACCTTGCGCATCGCGTTGCACGTAGAACATTGAGCATCCCTCAGAAATGAACCAGCGTCATGCTGTCAGCAGCATAGGCCAACTGGGCACGAGTATGCGGTGCGGCGACGAAATCGTCACCGGGGGATGGGCACAAACACAACGGCCGCCCCATAAGGGCGGCCGTTTTTTGTTGGATCAGCTGTTGTTGTGGTCGACTTTGATGGTCGGGTCACTGCCGGCGATCAACGTGTGAATGTTGGCGCTGGACCAGTTGTTGCCTTCCAGTTTGATCGTCACGTCCGGCGTTGCGGCGGCCGCATCGCCCGAGTTGAACTTGCCGCCGGAACTGACTTGCAACGACGACACGCCGTCCACAGTGCTGATCTTCAGGAAGTTGTCGATGGTGCTGCCGGTTTCGCCTTGCAGCAGATCGCGCAGGTCAATGCGGTCACCTTCGCTGGCCTTGAAGTCCTTGATCACGTCGGTGCCGGTGTCGCCAGATTTCCAGACAAACGTATCCGCACCCGAGCCGCCAATCAGGATGTCGTTGCCCTGACCGCCCATCAGCGAGTCGTTACCCGAGCCACCGAGCAGGATGTCATTGCCCTTGCCGCCATCGAGCAGGTCATTGCCGCCCTGGCCGAAGAGAATGTCATTGCCCGCACCGCCCAACAGCGTGTCGTTACCGTCATGGGCGCCGGACACGTCGAATGCGCTGTAGTGCTCGGTGATGAACTGGTGCACGTTGCTGGTGGTGACTTTGCTGACATCCACGCCGGTTTCTTTGGCGACGAACGCCTGCATCGCCTGGTAACCCTCGCCGGCGATGCCGTTGAAGCTCACCAGGTCGCCGAACAGGAGGTCGTTACCATTGCCGCCGCTGACCGTGTCGGCACCCGGCATTGTCGCTTCGGTATGGCCGATGATCGAGTTGGCCAGGTCTTTCGGATCGATGTTGGTTTGTGGCGTCTTGTCCGAGTCGTACGGCTTGAGGTCGCTGAGAGTGACGTCTTTGTTCAGGCCGATGGCTTCGACCGTCGACACCTTGCCCAGCAGCGCGAAGCTGTCGGTGGAGTTGTCGATGGCGCTGGAGCCGGTGCTGCTGCCGTTGCCGTCGCGATAGGACAGCTCGTACGTGCCGTTACCCTCGGCGCGAATAGTGCCCAGTTCGGAACTGCTCCAGTAACCGCCCCACGAGTTCTTGTACGTCTGCAACGTGACGGTGCCGGAGTTATCGATGGTCAGGTAGTGAGTGCTGTCCAGGTAACCGGAGTAGGTCTGCCCCAACTTGTAATTGGTGGTGGTGATGACGTCATCGAGCTTCACGTTGCCGAACAGGGTCGGGTTGGTCTGCTCACCGCTCTGGTAGTAGGTCGGCTTGCCGTCGGTGATGAAATACGTGAGGTTCTTCGCCCCGGTGTTGGCGATGGCGTCGGCACTCTGGAACCAGTTCGCCGTGGTTTTGAACACGTCCTCGTAGTTGGTGCCGCCGCCGGATGCCATGGAATCAAGCACGGCTTTGAGCAGGATCAGCGCATTCGGATCGTTCAGGTTCACCGAGACAGACTTGTTGACCTGGTTATCGAAGTCCGCAAGGAAGATGTTCACGGTGCCGGAGTTGCCACCCATGCTCTGCTTGAGGGTGTTGAACACCGCGGTCAGCGAGTCCTTGGCGGCGTTGATCGACGACGCGCTCATGCTGCCCGAACTGTCGACCATGAACGCAATGTTGTAGTTGGTGCCTGGCACCACGGTCAGCCCGCCAATGTCGGCGACCATGATGTCGTTGCCGTCGGTGCCTGTGATGGTGTCATCGGCCGCCGTGGCGGTAACGGCGTTGTAGACCGCCGGGTAAACGGTGACCGGAATCGTCGCGGTGCTCGCCGCCGAGCCGCCCAGGACCTCGGTGGAGGTCGAGGTCACGGTCAGGTTGAACTGGCCGTTGTAGTACGGCGGCGGGGTGACGGTCAGGGTGCCGAGGCTCCAGCCGGTGACGTTGGCTTCGCCCGACGAGGTGCTGGCGGTGAAGGTGTGGCCGGCGCCGTCGGTGAGCACGGAGCCCGCCGGGATGCCGCTGATCTTCACGACCAGGCTTTCGGAACCGTCGGTGTCCGTGAGCGCAGTCTTGATCGCAGACAGGTGAACGCTGGTGCCTTCGGCCGCTTCGTTGAGCTTGTAGCCGTCGTAGTAGCCTTCGCCGTTGGTGCCGTGCAAATCGGAGACGGTCACGCCGGAGGCAGCCAGGTCTGCAATGCCGGTGTACAGCGGCACGCCAGCGCTGCTCAGGTCGACCGCTGCAGCGCCGTTGACCGACAGGTTGACGTCATAGCTGCCCGGGCCGCTTTGGTTGTGGTGGTAGATATCCAGGGTGTAGTAGCCGCTGGCGGTCGGGGTGAACGAACCGCTCAGACTGCCGCCCGCGCCCCAGAGCGCGCTGGCCACGGTTTTGCCGCCGATGGTCACGAGCAGGCTGTCATCGCCGGTGCCGCTGAAGCTGTAAGTCTTGCCGGCTTCGAGGTAGATCAGGCCGGACGTTTTCGACGCGGTGCCGGCGGTCACGCTGCCGTCGGACTGCACGTTGGTCACGGTGGTGCTGCTGTTCGGTTTACCGGCTGCGTCGATCACTGACTTCAGCGTGTTCGACGCCGCGCCGCTGCCGTCGGTGCCGAGGCCCGACAGGCCGGTCCAGACTTCCTTGATCAGCCCGGTGGATTTGACGCCGTTGTCCGCAACGCTCAGGGATGGCGCGTCGGCAACCGGTGTGATGTCAATTTTGATCGTGCCGGTGTTGCCCAGCAGCGAACCGTCGGTTGGCTGGAACTTGATCTGCGCGTAGTCCGCCAGATTGTTGCCCACACCGCTGCCGCCGTAGCCATTGGCGCCGGATTCGTTGGCATCCGGCAGGAAGCGCACTTTACCCGCGTCGATGTCGGCCTTGGACAGGGTCTGGTTGGTGGTCACGTCAGTCCAGGTCGAGCCGTTCAGGTACTGCAATTTGCCTTCGCCCGGCAGGCCGGTGATTTTCACCCCGAGGCTGGCGGCCGGGCTATCGACATCGCTGACGCCGAAGGTCGACCAGCCGAGGATCAGCGGGGTGTCTTCGGTGCCGGTGACGTTAACCGGCGCGGCGGTCGGTGCATCGTTCACCGCCACAACGTTGACGGTGGTGGTCGCGGTGTTGGAGTAGTTGCTGCCATCGGTCACGGTCACGGTGATGATCCGCGGCACGCTGCTCGGATTTTCACTGCTGCTGGTGAAGCTGATGTTCTTGATCTGCTGCATGTAGTCGGCGAGCGTCGCGTTGCCCGACAGGGTCAGCGTGACCGTGCCATTCGTGCTGTTGGCATTAATGGTGATGCCGTTGACGCTGGTGCCCAGGTTCAGCGCATCGCCGTCCTGACGGTTGGTCAGCACGATGGTCGCGCCGGTCAGCATGGTGCTGTCCGGGTCGGTGATTTTCAGGTCGGTGTCGCCGATCGATACGCCTTGGCCCGTGGTGCCTTCGGTGAAGGTCACGTTGTAGTTGGCACCCGTGGCGCCGCTGGAGTTATTGGCATCCAGGTCGAGCACGGGCGGTGCATCGTTGTCGACGATCGAGGTGCTGATGCTGCCGTTGGTCGCGCTGATCGCCAGGTTCTCGAAGTTGCCGCCGGTGGCCGAGTCGATCTTGACCACGAAGTTTTCGGTGCCTTCGGTGATCCTGTTGTCCAGGGTAGCGACGTTGAAATTCGCCGTGCTGGCGCCCGCCGGGATTTTCACGGTGTACACACCGGTGAAGTCCGAACCATCGGCGGCGGTGCCGCTGTAGGAGATCTTCAGGGTGACTTCGGTCTGCGCCGGGCTCGTCAGGCTGACGGTGTAGCTGGCGGTCTGGCCTTCGGTCACCGAGGTGCTGCCGGTGATGCTGACTTCGGTCCTGTCTTGAGTGTCGGTGACGTTGGTGACGGCAGCCGCCGGGCTTTTCACCAGGTTCTCGAAATTGCCACCGGTGGCGTTGCTGATGGTCGCCTGGACCGTGCCCGCGTCTTTGTAAACGTCGTCTTTCGGCGCGTCAAAGCTCACGGTGCCGGTGGTTTTTCCGGCGTCGATGGTGATGGTCGCGCCATTGCTCAGGTTCACGGTCACCGGACTGCCGGCAGCGTTGGTCAGGGTGGCGGTGTAGATGATCTGGCCACCTTCGGCCACCGAGTTGCTCGCACTCAGCGACAGAGTGGTCGTGTCGGTGGTGTCGGTCACGGTGGTGCTGACCGGGGTCTTATCGGCCACCAGATTTTCGTAGTTGCCGCCGTTGACGTCGGTGATCGAGTTGGTCAGAGGGGTGTGGCCGCTCAGTGCGTCGTTTGGCGCGAGGGTGGTCACGAAGCCAGTGGTTTTGCCGATATCGATGGTGATCGTCTGGCCGTTGGCCAACGATACGGTGACGGGCGAGCCGGTGACCGGCGCACCGACAGTGGCGGTGTAGGTGACGGTGCCACCTTCAGCCGCCGTGCCGGTAGCGCTGAGTTTGACCGTCGAGGTGTCGATAGTGTCGGTTACGTTGGTCACGGCTGGAACCGTGCTCGGCACCAGGTTTTCGAAGTTGCCACCGGTCGCGTTGGTGATCGTGGTGCTGACCTTGCCGGCGTCGATGTAGACGTCGTCTTTTGGCGCATCAACGGTCACGGTGCCGGTGGTTTTGCCTGCTTCGATGGTGATGGTCGCGCCGTTGCTCAGGGTCACGGTCACAGGAGTGCCGGCCGCATGGGTCAGGTTGGCGGTGTAGACGATCGAGCCGCCTTCAGCGACCGAGTTGGTAGCGCTCAGGCTGACGGTGGTGGTGTCTGCGGTATCCGTAACCGAGGTGTTTGCCGACTTGCCATCGACGTCCAGCTTCTCGTAATTGCCGCCCTGGGCGTCGTCGATCTTGACGCTCAGGGAACTGCCGCCCGCCAAGGCATCGTTCGGTGCGACAAAGTTCACGCTGGCAGAGCTGGCGCCGACCGGGATGGTGATGGTCTGGCCGTTGGACAAGCTCACGACGACCGGCGAACCGGTCACTGGAGCCGTGACGGACGCGGTGTACACCACGGTGCCGCCTTCGACCACGCTGCTATTGGCCGTCAAGCTGACGGTCGAGGTGTCGACGGTGTCGGTCACATCGGTAACCGCAGCCGCCGGGTCTTTGACCAGGTTTTCAAAGTTGCCGCCAGTCGCGTCCTTGATGGTCGCTTCGACTTTGCCGGCGTCTTTGTACACGTCATCGGCAGGCGACTTGACCGTCACGGAACCGCTGGTGGCGCCAGCCGCGATGGTGATCACCGCGCCGTTCGACAGGTTTACGGTGACTGGTGTGCCAGCCGCGTGGGTCAGGTTTGCGGTGTAGACAATCGAGCCGCCTTCAGCGACTGAATCGGTTGCTGTCAGGCTAAGAGTGGTGGTGTCCGCCGAGTCGGTCACTGAGGTGTCCGCCGACTTGCCATCGACATCCAGCTTCTCGTAGTTGCCGCCCTGGGCGTCGTCGATCTTGACGCTCAGCGAACCACCGCCAGCGAGGGCATCGTTCGGCGCAACGTAGTTCACACTGGCGCTGCTCGAACCGACCGGAATGGTGATGGTCTGTCCGTTGGACAAGCTCACGACGACTGGCGAACCGGTCACTGGCGCGGTGACGGACGCGGTGTAAACCACAGTGCCGCCTTCTGCGACAGCGGACGTGGCAGTCAGGCTTACCGTCGAGGTGTCGACGGTATCGGTGACATCAGTTACCGCTGCCGACGGGTCTTTGACCAGGTTTTCGAAGTTGCCGCCAGTAGCATCCTTGATGGTCGCTTCAACTTTGCCGGCGTCTTTGTAGACGTCATCGGCAGGCGCCTTGACGGTCACGGAGCCGCTGGTGGCGCCAGCCGCGATGGTGATCACCGCGCCGTTCGACAGGTTTACGGTGACTGGTGTGCCAGCCGCGTGGGTCAGGTTTGCGGTGTAGACAATCGAGCCGCCTTCAGCGACTGAATCGGTTGCTGTCAGGCTAAGAGTGGTGGTGTCCGCCGAGTCGGTCACTGAGGTGTCCGCCGACTTGCCATCGACATCCAGCTTCTCGTAGTTGCCGCCCTGGGCGTCGTCGATCTTGACGCTCAGGGAACCACCGCCAGCGAGGGCATCGTTCGGCGCAACGTAGTTCACACTGGCGCTGCTCGAACCGACCGGAATGGTGATGGTCTGGCCGTTGGACAAGTTCACGACGACTGGCGAACCGGTCACTGGCGCGGTGACGGACGCGGTGTAAACCACAGTGCCGCCTTCTGCGACAGCGGACGTGGCAGTCAGGCTTACCGTCGAGGTGTCGACGGTATCGGTGACATCAGTTACCGCTGCCGCCGGGTCTTTGACCAGGTTTTCGAAGTTGCCGCCAGTAGCATCCTTGATGGTCGCTTCAACTTTGCCGGCGTCTTTGTAGACGTCATCGGCAGGCGCCTTGACGGTCACGGAGCCGGCAGTCGCGCCGGCCGCGATGGTGATCACCGCGCCGTTCGACAGGTTCACGGTGACCGGCGTGCCGGCTGCGTTGGTCAGGGTCGCGGTGTAGACGATCGACCCACCTTCAGCCACCGAGTCAGTCGCGCTCAAGCTCAGCGTAGTGGTGTCCGCGCTGTCGGTCACTTTGGTCACGACGGCCGAGCGGTCGGTGTCGAGTTTTTCGAAATTGCCGCCAGCGCTGTCTGCGATCGCTGCCCTGACGGGCGAGGCGCCGGTGTAGACGTCATTCGGCACGGTATACGGCGCCGAACCGCTGGACTCGCCGGCCTTGATGTTAATCACCAGACCGTTGTTCAGGGTCACGGTCATGGCCGTGCCGGCCGGATGGCTCAGCGTGGCGGTGTAGGTGATCTGGCCACCTTCGCCAACGGTGCTCACATCGGCACTGAGTTTCAGCGTGGTGGTGTCGATGGTGTCGTTGACGGTCGTGGTGTGCGTGGTCTTGCTGACATCGAGTTTTTCGAAATTGCCGCCGTCGGTGCTGGTGATGCCGACGGTGATCTTGCTGCCGTCCTTGTAGACGTCATCGGCTGGCGCCGGAATGGTGATGAAGCCCGACTTGTCGCCGGCCTTGATCACGACGTTCTCGCCGTTGCTCAGTTTGACCGTCATGTCAGTGCCGGCGGCATTGCTGAGGTTGACGGTGTAAGTGATGGTGCCGCCCTCGACCACGTAGTCGCTGGCGGTCATGGTCACTTTGGTGGTGTCCGTTGTGTCGCTGATGGCGGTCGAGGTCGGGGTCTGGTCGGCGACCAGGTTCTCGTAGTTGCCGCCCGTGACTTCCTTAATGGCGTTGGTCAGCGGTTCGTGGCCGACCACCGCATCGTTCGGCGCTTTAACGGTGATCGAAGCATTGCTTTCACCGACCGCAATGGTGATTTTTTCACCATTCACCAACGTGACAACCACATCCTTGCCAGTGACCGGCGCGGTGACGGAAGCGGTGTACACCACGTTGCCGCCTTCGGCGGTGGCAGACGTTGCCGTCAGACTGACCGTCGATGTATTGATCGTGTCAGTCACTTCAGTGATGGCTGGCGTCGGGCTGGTCACCAGGTTTTCGAAGTTGCCGCCAGTGGCGTCCTTGATGGTCGCTTCAACTTTGCCGGCGTCTTTGTACACGTCATCGGCCGGAGCCTTGACGGTTACGGAGCCGACAGTCGCGCCAGCGGCGATGGTAATCACGGCGCCGTTCGACAGGTTCACGGTGACCGGCGTACCGGCAGCGTTGGTCAGCGTCGCGGTGTAGACGATGGAACCGCCTTCAGCGACCGAATCGGTTGCTGTCAGGCTAAGAGTGGTGGTGTCCGCCGAGTCGGTCACTGAGGTGTCCGCCGACTTGCCATCGACATCCAGCTTCTCGTAGTTGCCGCCCTGGGCGTCGTCGATCTTGACGCTCAGAGAACCACCGCCAGCGAGTGCATCGTTCGGCGCAACGTAGTTCACGCTGGCGCTGCTCGAACCGACCGGAATGGTGATGGTCTGGCCGTTGGACAAGCTCACGACCACCGGCGAGCCGGTCACTGGCGCGGTGACGGATGCGGTGTAAACCACGGTGCCGCCTTCAGCGACAGAGGAAGTCGCGGTCAGGCTGACCGTCGAGGTATCGACGGTGTCGGTCACGTCAGTCACTGCCGGAACAGTGCTCGGCACCAGGTTTTCGAAGTTGCCGCCACTTGCGTCTTTGATGGTCGCTTCGACCTTGCCGGCATCTTTGTAGACGTCATCGGCAGGCGCCTTGACCGTCACAGAGCCAACAGTCGCGCCGGCCGCGATGGTAATCACGGCGCCGTTCGACAGGTTCACGGTGACCGGCGTGCCGGCAGCGTTAGTCAGGGTCGCGGTGTAGACAATCGAACCGCCTTCAGCCACCGAATCCGAAGCGCTCAGGCTCAGGGTGGTGGTGTCTTTGACGTCGGTGACCGAAGTGACCGCCGGGGTTTGATTCGCCACCAGGTTTTCGTAGTTGCCGCCGGTGGTGCCGTCGATTTTCACGCTCAGCGAACTGCCGCCGGCCAGGGCATCGTTCGGTGCAACGAAGTTCACGCTACTCGAACTCGCGCCAACCGGGATGGTGATGAACTGGCCGTTGGACAACGCCACCACCACCGGAGAACCGGTCACTGGTGCATTGACCGACGCGGTGTAAACCACCGTGCCGCCTTCGACCGTGCTGGCCGTGGCAGTCAGGGATACGGTGCTGTTGTTGATGGTGTCAGTCACGTCGGTGACTGCTGGCGTCTTGTCGGCGACCAGGTTTTCGAAGTTGCCGCCGGTCGTCTTGGTGATGCTGGCGTCGACTTTGCCCGCGTCTTTGTAGACGTCATCCTTCGGAGCGGCGAAGTTCACCGAACCGGTGGTGGCGCCCTTGGCAATGTTGATCACCGCACCGTTGCTCAACGTCACGGTCATCGCGGTGCCGGCAGCATTGGTCAGCGTCGCGGTGTAGACGATCGAACCGCCCTCGGCGACCGAACCGGTGGCGCTCAGGCTCAGGCCGGTGGTGTCGGCGGAATCGGTAACGGTGGTGACCGCCGGAGAATGGTCGGTGACGACTTTTTCGAAGTTGCCGCCGCTCTGGCTGGCGATCGTCGCCTGAACTTTGCCGCCGTCGATGTACGGCGTGTTGGCCGGTGCGGCGAAATTGACCGAACCGCTGCTGGCGCCGGCGGCGATGTTGATCACTGCGCCGTTGCTCAACTTCACGGTCATCGCTGTGTCCGTCGGATTGCTCAAGGTGGCGGTGTAGGTGATCTGGCCACCTTCGCTCACGGTGTGGCTGGCCGACAGAGACAGGGACGTCGTGTCCACCGTGTCTTTGACGGTGGTGCTCACGGACGCCTTGCTGATGTCGAGTTTTTCGAAGTTGCCGCCGCTGGCGTCAGTCATCTTGACGGTGAGCTTGCCGGCATCCTTATAGACGTCGTCGCTCGGCGCCGCGATGGTTACCGAACCGCTGGTCTTGCCGGCCGCGATGGTGATGGTCTCACCGTTGCTCAGCTTGACGGTCACCGGAGTTTGCGCGGCGTTGCTCAGGGTCGCGGTGTAGGTGATGTGCGAACCTTCGAGCACGGACTTGTCGGCGCTGAGGGTCAGCTGTGTGGTGTTTGTGGTGTCGGCAACGTTGGTCACGGCCGGATTCGGGCTGGTGACCAGGTTTTCAAAGTTGCCGCCGGCGGTGTCTTTGATGGTGACTTCGACTTTGCCGGCGTCTTTGTAGACGTCGTCTTTCGGTGCGTCGACGGTCACGGTGCCGGTGGTTTTGCCGGCCGCAATGGTGATCACGGCACCGTTGCTCAGGGTCACAGTGACCGGCGTGCCGGCCGGGTTGGTCAGGGTCGCGGTGTAAACGATCGAGCCACCCTCGTTGACGTTGCCAGTGGCGGTCAGCGACAGAGTGGTGGTGTCGACGGTGTCGGTCACGCTGGTGCTGACCGGGGTTTTATTGGCAACCAGGTTTTCATAGTTGCCGCCACTGACGTTGGTGATCGAATTGGTCACCGGCGCGTGGCCGCTCAGTACATCGTTGGAGACCACGGCGTTGACGGTGCCGCTGCTAGCGCCGACCGCGATGGTGATGGACTGACCGTTAGCCAGCGTCACGATCACAGGCGAACCGGTGACCGGTGCGCCGACCGAGGCGGTGTAAACCACAGTGCCGCCTTCAGCCACAGTGCTTGTGGCCGTTAGCGTGACGGTCGAGGTGTCGAGGGTGTCGGTGACGCTGGTCACGGCGGCTGCCGGGTCTTTCACAAGGTTTTCGAAGTTGCCGCCAGTGGTGTCCTTGATGGTCGCTTCGACTTTACCGGCGTCTTTGTAGACGTCATCGGCTGGGGCTTTGACGGTGACGGAGCCGCTGGTGGCGCCGGCGGCGATGGTAATTACGGCGCCGTTGCTCAGGGTGACGGTGACCGGTGTGCCGGCGGCGTTGGTCAGGTTGGCGGTGTAGACGATCGAACCGCCTTCAGCAACCGAATCAGTTGCTGTCAGGCTCAGAGTGGTGGTGTCTGCGGAATCAGTCACCGAGGTGTCAGCCGACTTGCCGTCGACGTCCAGCTTCTCGTAATTGCCGCCCTTGGCGTCGTCGATTTTGACGCTCAGCGAGCCACCGCCAGCGAGGGCATCGTTCGGCGCGACGAAGTTCACGCTGGCGCTGCTCGAACCGACCGGAATGGTGATGGTTTGGCCGTTGGACAAACTCACGACGACCGGCGAGCTGGTCACTGGAGCCGTGACGGATGCGGTATACACCACGGCCCCGCCTTCGGCGACAGAAGACGTTGCGGTCAGGCTGACGGTCGAGGTGTCGACGGTGTCGGTCACGTCAGTCACGGCAGCTGCCGGGTCTTTCACAAGGTTTTCGAAGTTGCCGCCAGTCGCGTCCTTGATGGTCGCTTCGACTTTACCGGCGTCTTTGTAGACGTCATCGGCCGGTGCCTTGACGGTGACGGAACCGCTGGTGGCGCCGGCGGCGATGGTGATTACGGCGCCGTTGCTCAGGGTAACGGTGACCGGCGTGCCGGCGGCGTTGGTCAGGTTGGCGGTGTAGACAATGGAGCCGCCTTCAGCCACCGAATCGGTTGCTGTCAGGCTCAAAGTCGTAGCGTCAGCAGAATCAGTGACCGAGGTGTCGGCCGACTTGCCATCGACATCCAGCTTCTCGTAATTGCCACCCTGGGCGTCGTCGATCTTGACGCTCAGGGAACCGCCGCCAGCCAGGGCATCGTTCGGTGCGACGTAGTTCACGCTGGCACTGCTCGAACCGACCGGGATGGTGATGGTCTGGCCATTGGACAGGTTCACGACAACTGGCGAGCCCGTCACTGGTGCGGTCACGGATGCGGTGTAAACCACGGTGCCGCCTTCAACCACGGACGAAGACGCGGTAAGACTGACGGTCGATGTGTCCACGGTATCGGTCACGTCAGTCACGGCAGCAGCCGGACTGGTGATCAGATTTTCAAAGTTACCGCCGGCTGCATCTTTGACAGTGACTTCGACTTTACCGGCGTCTTTGTACACGTCATCGGCTGGCGCCTTGACGGTCACGGAACCACTGGTGGCGCCGGCGGCGATGGTGATCACTGCACCGTTGCTCAACGTGACGGTTACTGGCGTGCCGGCAGCGTTGGTCAGGTTGGCGGTGTAGACGATGGAACCGCCTTCAGCGACCGAATCGGTTGCTGTCAGGCTAAGAGTCGTAATGTCAGCCGTATCGGTAACCGAGGTATCCGCCGACTTGCCGTCAACATCCAGCTTCTCGTAGTTGCCGCCCTTGGCGTCGTCGATTTTGACGCTCAGCGAAGCGCCGCCAGCCAAGGCATCGTTCGGCGCAACGAAATTCACGCTGCCGGAGCTCGAACCGACCGGAATGGTGATGGTCTGGCCGTTGGACAAGCTCACAACCACCGGCGAACCGGTCACCGGAGCAGTGACGGACGCGGTGTAAACCACGGTGCCGCCTTCAGCCACGGAAGAAGTCGCGGTGAGGCTGACGGTCGAGGTATCGAGGGTGTCGGTAATGTCAGTCACTGCCGGAACAGTGCTCGGCACCAGGTTCTCGAAGTTGCCGCCAGTGGCGTCCTTGATGGTTGCTTCGACCTTGCCGGCATCTTTGTAGACGTCATCGGCAGGCGCCGCAACGCTGACGGAACCGCTAGTCGCGCCAGCCGCGATGGTGATCACTTCGCCGTTCGAAAGGGTGACGGTGACAGGTGTGCCAGCCGGATTGGTCAGGGTCGCGGTGTACAGAATCTGACCGCCCTCGGCCACTTCGGTGGACGCCGACAGGCTCAGGCCGGTGTCATCTTTCGAGTCGGTAATGGTGGTCAGCGCCGGCTCGGTGCTCGGGGTCAGTTGCTCAAAATTGCCGCCGGTGGTCCCGGTGATGGTGGTGCTGACGGTGCTGCCGTTGTTGTAGACGTCATTCGCCGCGGTATCGACGATCACGCTGCCAGTGGTCTTGCCCGTTTCGATGGTAATGACCGAGCCATTGCTCAAGGTCACGGTCATCGGCGTGCCGGCCGGGTTGGTCAACGTGGCGGTGTAGGTGATCTGGCCGCCTTCGACGACGGTGCCGGTGGCGGTGAGGCTCAGGCCGGTGTTGTCGACCGAGTCGGTAATGGTGGTGACCGCGGGCGTGGTGCTCGGGGTCAGCTGCTCGAAATTGCCGCCAATGGTCCCGGTGATGGTGGTGCTGACGGTGCTGCCGTTGTTGTAGACGTCATTCGCCGCGGTATCGACGATCACGCTGCCAGTGGTCTTGCCCGCTTCGATGGTAATGACCGAGCCATTGCTCAAGGTCACGGTCATCGGTGTGCCGGCCGGGTTGGTCAGTGTCGCGGTGTAAGTGATTTGGCCGCCTTCGACGACAGTGCCGGTGGCGCTGAGGCTCAGGCCGGTGTTGTCGACCGAGTCGGTAACGGTGGTGACCGCGGGCGTGGTGCTCGGCACCAGGTTCTCGAAGTTGCCGCCGGTGGCGCCAGTGATCGTGGTGCTGACAGTGCTGCCGTTCTGATAAACGTCATTGGCAGCGGTGTCGACGTTCACGGAACCGGTGGTTTTGCCGGCTTCGATGGTGATGGTCGAGCCGTTGGACAGGGTGACCGTGACCGGCGTCTGAGCCGGGTTGTTCAGGGTGGCGGTGTACGTGATCTGGCCGCCTTCGGTAACCGTCGAACCCGCCGTCAGTGTGAGGGTGGTGGTGTCCGGCGAGTCGGTAATGGTGGTCACGGCCGGAGCCGGGTTTGGCACCAGGTTCTCGAAATTGCCGCCGGTGGCGCCGGTAATGGTGGTGGTGACCGTGCTGCCGTTGTTGTAGACGTCGTTGGCGGGTGTCGACACGTCAACCGTGCCGGTGGTTTTGCCAGCCTCGATGGTGATGGTCGAACCGTTGGACAGGGTGATGGTGACCGGTGTCTGCGCCGGGTTGTTCAGGTTGGCGGTGTAGGTAATCTGGCCGCCTTCGGTGACGCTGGCGCCGGCGGTCAAGGTGACCGTGGTCGTGTCGACGGTGTCGGTGACCTGGGTCACGGCCGGGGTCGTCGGCGGGGTGACGGTGATGCCGTTGCCACCCGTGGTGCCGGTGACGGTCACGTTGATCTGGGTCGAGTCGTTATAAACAGTGTCGTTTGGCGCGAGCGGGACGTTGACGGTGCCGGTCAACTGGCCAGCCTGGATCACGATCACCGAGCCATTGGACAGGGTGATGGTCAGGTCGGTCAGCGGTGCCTGGCTCAAAGTCGCGGTGTAAACCAGTACGCCGCCTGCTTCGGTAATGGTCGGCGTGGCGCTGAGGCTCAGGGTCGAATCGCGCTGCACATTGGCGCTGGTGTCGGCCGTCAGGCCACCGGTGGTGAGCTGTGCCGCCTGAGCCGCAGTGTTGAGGCCCGCAGTCGGAAAACCAATGGTCGGGTCGACCCGGCCAGCGGTGGCATCCAGCATCACGAAGCTGTGACCGCCACCTGCCGCACCGCCCGTGCCCGCAGCCGTCGGGCCAGCGGCGGTGGCTTCGAGTTCAGTGGTCGGGTCGGCACCCGCAGCGATGGCTTGCTGCAGTTCTTCAACCGATGGCGCGGCTTGTGCAGTGGCTTCTGACAGGGCTGCGCTGGAGTCTGGGTCTTCGGCACTCCATTGCGTTTCGCGGCCCAGGTCCAGGGTCCGGCCGTCAGCCAGTTCAAGCGTAACGGCGCCGGCGGCACCCGTGTCTACCTGATCGCCGACAAACAATCGGTCGCCTTCAACGAGTACGCGTCGAATACCCTCTGGGGACACCGCGAAAACCTGACCAACAATGCTTTTGACGATGGCAACAACACTGCTCATTGAAGACTCTCCGGGTGTCACGTTCAGTTGACTTCCATGAATCTGATGGCGTTTTTCGCCAACTCACTCTGGACGTACTTTCAAGATATTAGAGGCACAACTTTGACGCGGTTGATCGTCAACAAATTGGCTATATTTTTTCGCTATAAACTATATGCCAAACTATTGACCCTAGTGTTGTCATCCTAAACACTCGTCCCAGTAATGTCACATTGATATTTAGGTAACTCCCCGCCCCACAGAGTGTGACTCAGTTCCAAATTCCAACTTTCCGACACACGGTCATTCCGATGGTCATCATCCGATGCAGCGGCACGTTCTGCAGTGATTCAAGACAAGTAATTCCGGGAAATTCCAACCATGCGTTTGCACCTGTTCAAGGCTTTACCCTTCGCCCTTGCCGCCAGTTTTGTTCAGGCGCAGTCACTTCCGGAGGCCATGCAACAGGCGTTGGATGTCCATCCGGAAATCCAGGCAGGTGTTAATAGTCGATTGGCCGCGGATTATCAGTTAAAGGCAGCAAAAGGTGGATACCTTCCACGGGTCGATCTGCTGGGCGGTTATGGTCGCGAAGGCACAGACAGCGTCACGACGCGTGCTGCCGGCAACGACAATCACTGGGAAACCCTGAACCGCAGCGAGTCAAGTTTGCGTCTATCGCAAATGGTCTTTGACGGTTTTGCGACGTCCAGCGAAGTGGGGCGTCAACAAGCCACCGTTAATTCCCGGGCTTATTCCTTGCTGGGCACGTCCGAACGCACCGCGCTGACCGTCGCTCAGGTTTATCTGGATGTACTGACCCGCCGCGAATTCGTGCGCCTGGCCACAGACAATCTGAAAAGCCACGAAAGGATCTATGACCAGATCAAGTTACGTACTCAGCGCGGCGTTGGCAGCGGTGCCGATCTCGACCAGGCCGAAGCGCGTATGGCCCAGGCCCGCAACAACCTGATCACCGAACAGACCAACCTGGCGGACGCCGAGACCAACTTCCTCAGCGCCGTGGGCCAGATGCCCGATCAACTGGAGCGTCCTGCCGATTTCCTCGCGCTGTTGCCGGCCAATTTGAATGAAGCCCGCGCGCAGATGCTGGAAAACAGCCCGATCCTGCGTTCTGCCGAGTCCGACATCGCCGCGGCGGAGAAACAGTACGACGCCGCCAAATCGTCCTTCTACCCGCGCTTCGATGCCGAACTCGGCCGCTCCGCCGACAACGACCTCGACGGTCAGAACGGTCACAGCAACGAATGGCAGGCCATGTTGCGCATGCGCTTCAATCTGTATGCCGGTGGCAGCAACAAGGCTGATCTGGAATCCAAGTCCTACCTGTCCAACCAGGCGCTGGATATCCGCAATAACGCCCTGCGCGTATTGAATGAAGAGTTGGGCCTGGCCTGGAATGCCTTGAACAACGCCAACGCCCAGGTGCCGATCGCCCAGCAATATGTCGATCACAGCACCAGCGTGCGCACCGCGTATCAGAAGCAGTTCAGCCTTGGCGAGCGCACCTTGCTCGACCTGCTCGACAGCGAAAATGAGCTGTTCAGCGCTTCCCGTCGCCTGGCGGAGATCAAAAACATTCAGTTATTTACTCAGTACCGAATCAAGGCGACCATGGGCGAGTTGCTCAAGAGCCAGGGAGTGGTCGCACCGTTGGCATCCGTTGTGCAGAACGACGTGAAGCCAAGGGTCCAGTTGCCCGGGATGAATTGAGTCTTCCCTTTTTTACTGTTAGCCAAGAGTGCCGAGCGTGGAATCAGAAGTCAGTCGAGTTCAACTCATTCATGATCCACGCGCGCTGCACGACGATCCGTTACTGGATGGTCTGCTAGCCCTGTGCACCCTGCATCAAAAACCGGCCAGCGCCGCGATGCTGACCACCGGCCTGCCGTTGCCCAAGCAGCGCCTGAGCGTTGAACTGCTGCCCCGCGCCGCCGCTCGCGCCGGCCTGCAAGGGCGCGTGCTGGTGCGCAAGCTGGAGCAGATCCCGGCGATTGCGATGCCGGCGCTGTTGCTGCTCAAGGACGGTCGCAGTGCCGTCCTGCTCGGCTGGCACGGTGAAGACCAGGCCCGTCTGCTGATCAGCGAAAGCGACGGTGGCGAAAGCCTCGTCAGTCGCGAACTGCTCGCCGACGACTACATCGGCAAAGTGTTCTTCGCTCAACCCCAGCACAAATTCGACGTCAATCACGGCACGCTGATCCCGCGCGCGCGCTCGTGGTTCCGCGACACCCTCAAGCGTTCGCGCTGGCTGTACGCCGACGCCATCGCTGCCAGTTTCCTGATCAACATCATCGCCATGGCCGCGCCGCTGTTCGTGATGAACGTCTACGACCGCGTGGTGCCGAATCAGGCTGAATCGACGTTGTGGGTGTTGGCCATCGGCATCACCGGCGCTTACCTGTTCGACCTGATCCTCAAGAGCTTGCGCAGTTTGTGCCTGGACCTGGCCGGTAAGAAAACCGACCTGATCATCTCGGCGACGTTGTTCGAGCGCATCGTCGGCATGGCCATGAAGTACCGCCCGGCCCGGGTCGGCAGCTTCGCCCAGAATATCCATGAGTTTCAGAGCCTGCGGGACTTCCTCGCCTCGCTGACCCTGACCAGCCTGATCGACCTGCCGTTTACGCTGCTGATCTTCATGGTCATCGCGATTCTCGGCGGGCACCTGGTGTGGATTCCGGTGCTGGCGTTCCCGATTGCCCTGCTGATCGGCTATGCGCTGCAGAAGCCGTTAGTGGCGACCATGGAACGTACCATGGCCCTGGGCGCCGAGCGTCAGTCGAGCCTGATCGAAACCCTTGCCGGCCTCGATGCGGTAAAGGTCAACAACGCCGAAAGCGAACGCCAGTATCAGTGGGAACAGACCATCGGCACCCTCAGCCGCCTCGAACTGCGGGTGAAAATGCTCTCCGGGCTGGCGATGAACATCACCTTGCTGATCCAGCAACTGGCCGGGGTGATCATGATCGTCTTCGGTGTGTACCAGATCATCGCCGGTAACTTGAGCATGGGCGGCTTGATCGCCTGCTACATGCTCAGTGGCCGTGCGCTCAGCCCGCTGGCGTCGTTGTCCGGCCTGCTGACCCGTTACCAGCAAGCGCGGGTGACCATGGTGTCGGTGGACCAGATGATGGAACTGCCGCAAGAGCGCAACTTCGAAGAGCGCCCGTTGAGCCGCAAGGTGCTGCAAGGCGCCATCGAATGCCGGCAGATGAACTTCACCTACCCGAACCAACAGAACGCGGCGCTGAACAACATCAACCTGAGCATCAAGCCTGGCGAGAAGATCGGCATCATCGGCCGCAGCGGCTCGGGCAAAAGCTCCCTGGCCAAATTGCTGGTCGGTCTCTATCAACCGGACGACGGCGCGCTGTTGGTGGATGGCGTCGACATCCGTCAGATCGACGTCAGCGAATTGCGCCACAACATTGGCTACGTCGCGCAGGACATCCAGCTGCTGGCCGGCACCCTGCGCGACAACCTGGTGTCGGGCGCGCGCTATGTCGAAGACGAAATGGTCCTGCAAGCCGCCGAACTGGCCGGCGTGCACGAGTTCGCCCGTCTGCACCCGCAAGGTTATGAACTGCAAGTCGGTGAGCGCGGGCAAAACCTGTCCGGCGGTCAGCGCCAGAACGTCGCCCTGGCCCGTGCGTTGCTGCTCAATCCGCCGATCCTGCTGCTCGACGAACCGACCAGCGCCATGGACAACACCGGCGAAGAACGCCTCAAGCAACGCCTCGCCGCGGTGATTGAAAACAAGACCGTGGTACTGGTGACGCACCGGGCATCGCTGCTGTCGCTGGTGGATCGCCTGATCGTCATCGACCGTGGACAAATTCTCGCCGATGGCCCGAAAGCCGCCGTAATGGAAGCGTTGAAAAAGGGGCAGATCAGTGTTGCTTAAGTCGGGTTTCAAGGATTCGATCCGCCGTTACTTCAAAGGCTCCGAGTCGCTGCATGGCCAGCCACTTCCCGAGGTCAATAAAGCCCTTATCGAAGACGCCCCGCGTGTGGTGCGGCTGACGATCTGGGCGATCATCGGCTTCTTCGTGTTCCTGATGCTCTGGGCCAATTACGCGGTGATCGACGAAGTCACCAAGGGCGACGGCAAGGCGATTCCGTCATCGAAGATCCAGAAAATCCAGAACCTTGAGGGCGGTATCGTCTCCGAGCTGTACGTCACCGAAGGGCAGATTGTCGATGCCGGCGCGCCGCTGATTCGCCTGGACGACACGCGGTTTGCCTCCAACGTCGGCGAGACCGAAGCCGATCGGCTATCGATGCTGCTGCGCGTGGAGCGCTTGAGCGCCGAGGTGGATGACCGTCCGCTGAACTTCCCCGCCGATGTGCTGAAGGCTGTTCCCGGCCAGGCCGCCAGCGAAGAGTCGTTGTACATCAGCCGTCGTCAGCAGTTGCACGATGAGATCGGCGGCTTGCAAGAACAGTTGATCCAGCGTCAGCAAGAGCTGCGCGAATTTACCTCCAAACAGTCGCAGTACCGAAACGGGCTGTCGTTGCAGCGTCAGGAAATCAACATGTCCGAGCCGCTGGTAGCCCAGGGCGCGGTGTCGCCGGTCGAGGTGTTGCGACTCAAGCGTGCCGAGGTCGAAACCCGTGGCCAACTGGATGCCACGACGCTGGCGATCCCTCGCGCCGAATCGGCGATCAAGGAAGTGCAGCGCAAGATCGACGAGACGCGCGGCAAGTTCCGCAGCGAAGCCCTGACCCAACTCAACGAAGCCCGCACCGACCTGAACAAGGCCCAGGCCACCGGCAAAGCGCTGGAAGACCGGGTCAGCCGGACGCTGGTGACATCACCGGTGCGCGGCATCGTCAACAAGCTGCTGGTGAATACCATTGGCGGCGTGATCCAGCCGGGCAGCGACCTGGTGGAAATTGTGCCGCTGGACGACACCTTGCTGGTGGAAGCGAAGATCCGCCCGCAAGACATCGCGTTCCTGCACCCGGGCCAGGAAGCGACGGTGAAGTTCACGGCGTATGACTACACCATTTATGGTGGGCTGAAGGCCAGGCTTGAGCAGATCGGTGCTGACACCATTACCGATGAAGACAAGAAGACCACGTACTACATCATCAAATTGCGCACGGATCGCAGCCACCTGGGGACGGATGAAAAGCCGTTGCTGATTATTCCGGGGATGGTGGCTTCGGTGGATATCATTACCGGCAAGAAGACTGTTCTCAGCTATCTGCTCAAGCCGATTATCCGGGCGCGGGCTGAGGCGTTGCACGAGCGGTAGATCTTCTTTGCGACTTATGGCCTCTTCGCGAGCAAGCCCGCTCCCACAGGTTCTGTGGCGATCACAAGACCGATGTGGGAGCGGGCTTGCTCGCGAAGGCGGCCGACAAGACGCCGCACTCCAAAAGCCATATCGTTATTCGCTAACGGTATTTAAATTTCGATTCTTATACCTATAAAGTCATCCTCCTGCGTACCTGCCGACCAATCGGCGCGCCGCACGACACGAACCAACACGGGACCTCCGTGAGTTTCTTGATCGACGCGCGCGCCCTTGAGCGTGCCGTGCGTGGGAGTGATTTTTATGTCAGCCGTCTCTGCGTCACCCGCAATCGCGCCACAAACCTTCGACATTCGCCCGTTCAGCGGCGCTGTCGGTGCCGAAATCATCGGTCTGGACCTGTCCCGCCCGATCAATGATCAGGATTTCGCCCGCATCCACCGCGCGCACCTTGATCATCACGTCGTGGTGTTCCGCGACCAGCGCATTACCCCCGAGCAGCAAATCGCTTTCAGCCGCCGCTTCGGCGTGTTGCAGATCCATGTGCTCAAGCAGTTCCTGCTGGCCGGCCACCCGGAAATTCTCATCGTTTCCAACATCATCGAAAACGGCCAATCCATCGGCCTCGGTGACGCCGGCAAGTTCTGGCACTCCGACCTGTCCTATAAAGAATTGCCGAGCCTGGGCTCGATGCTGCACGCCCAGGAACTGCCCTCCGAAGGCGGTGACACGTTGTTCGCCGACATGCACAAAGCCTGGGACAACCTGCCCGAGGCGCTGCGCAAAGCCGTCGAAGGCCGCTCAGCCGCGCATTCCTACACGGCGCGCTACAGCGAGACCAAATTCGAAGGCAACTGGCGCCCGACCCTGACCCCGGAGCAACTGGCTCAAGTGGCCGAGGTGGTCCACCCGATCGTGCGCACGCACCCGGAAAACGGTCGCAAGGCGTTGTTCGTCAGCGAAGGTTTCACCACCCGCATCGTCGGTTTGCCGGAAGACGAGAGCAAGCAACTGCTCGACGAACTCTATGCCCACAGCGTGCTGCCGCAAAACATCTACCGCCATCAATGGCAGGCCCACGACCTGGTGTTCTGGGACAACCGTTCGCTGATCCACCTCGCTGCCGGATGCCCAAGCCATCTGCGCCGCAAGCTGTATCGCACCACCATCCAGGGCGACGCGCCTTTCTGATTTGTCGGAGAATTTCCATGTCCAAACGTCTTCCTTTCGCGCCGCTGGCCGCTGCCATCGGTTTGGGATTCAGCCTGATCGCCGGCAGTCTGGTGGTGCCGACCGTGGCCCACGCCGAAGGTGAAATCCGCATCGCCGAACAGTTCGGCATCGTTTATCTGTTGCTCAACGTGGTGCGCGATCAGAACCTGATCGAGAAGTATGGCAAGCAGGAAGGCATCGACATCAAAGTCGACTGGACCCAGCTGTCCGGTGGCGCAGCGGTCAACGATGCGCTGCTCTCCGGCTCGATTGATATTGCCGGGGCGGGCGTCGGTCCGCTGCTGACCATCTGGGACCGCACCCAAGGCAAGCAGAACGTCAAGGCCGTGGCCTCTCTCGGCAACTTCCCGTACTACCTGGTGAGCAACAATCCGAAGGTCAAAACCATCGCCGATTTCACCGAGAAGGACCGTATCGCGGTACCGGCGGTCGGCGTTTCGGTGCAGTCGCGCTTCCTGCAATACGCGGCCGCCAAGCAGTGGGGTGACAAGGAGTTTAATCGCCTCGACAAGTACACCATTGCCGTACCGCATCCGGATGCCACGGCCGCGCTCATCGCCGGCGGTACCGAGTTGAGCGGACACTTTTCCAACCCGCCATTCCAGGATCAGGCGCTGGCCAACCCCAACGTCCATGTGGTGCTGAACACCTATGACCTGCTGGGTCCGAACTCGCCAACCGTGCTGTTCGCCACCGAGAAATTCCGCAACGAGAACCCTAAAACCTATAAAGCCTTCGTTGAAGCGCTGACCGAAGCCGCGCAATTTGCCCAGAACGATAAAGGCGCGGCAGCCGACACCTACATCCGCGTCACCAAGGCCAAAATCGATCGCGCTGCGCTGCTGAAAATCATCGATAACCCGCAGTTCGAATTCAGCGTCACGCCGAAAAATACCTACCCGTTGGCCGAATTTCTGTACCGCGTCGGCGCAATCAAAAACAAGCCGGATTCGTGGAAGGATTACTTCTTCCAGGACGCCAAACCGCTGCAAGGGAGCTGATCGAGATGAACGCCCCTTTGCAAGGCCACACGGCCAGCAACCCGATTGCAGTAACCCAGGCGTTGCTGTCCGTCGACCATGTCAGCCTCGAATACCGCACGCCGCAGCGTGTGGTTCGGGCGACCCGCCAAGTCAGTTTTGAAGTCGATCCGGCGGACCGCTTTGTGCTGCTGGGCCCGTCAGGTTGCGGTAAATCGACGCTGCTCAAGGCTGTTGCCGGGTTCATTCAACCGTGCGAGGGCGAGATTCGGCTGCAAGGGCAAACCGTTCATGCGCCGGGACCGGACCGGATTGTGGTGTTCCAGGAATTCGATCAACTGCCACCGTGGAAAACCGTGAAGCAGAATGTGATGTTTCCGCTGCTGGCTTCGAAAACGCTGAAGCGCAAAGAGGCCGAAGAACGGGCGCTGCACTATCTGGACAAGGTCGGTCTGGCGGCGTTTGCCGATGCCTATCCGCACACCTTGTCCGGTGGCATGAAGGCGCGTGTGGCGATTGCCCGGGCGTTGGCGATGCAGCCGAAAATCCTCCTGATGGACGAACCCTTCGCCGCCCTCGATGCGCTGACTCGCCGCAAGATGCAGGAAGAATTGCTGCTGCTCTGGGAAGAGGTGCGCTTCACGCTGCTGTTTGTCACGCACTCCATCGAAGAGGCGCTGGTGGTGGGCAACCGCATTTTGCTGCTGTCGCCGCATCCGGGGCGGGTGCGCGCGGAAGTCCACAGCCATCAATACGATTTGCACAGCCTCGGCGGCGTGGCGTTTCAGGAATCGGCGCGACGGATTCATCGGTTGTTGTTCGATGAAGGTCAGTCGCCGGAAACCGAGCGTGAGCTGGATTTTTCCGACATTCGCATCGCTTATTGAGCCATTGAGAGGAGTGCCCGATGAGCCATTTATCATCTGCGCGTGAAGAATTCGAAACCGTTTTGCAACCATTGACCAGCGTGCCGGTTGAGCGCGAGTTACCGCTCGGCCAACGCCTGTGGCAACAGGGCTGGCTGCGCAAAAGCCTGATCCTGATTTTGCTCGCAGTGCTGTGGGAGGTGGTTGCGCGCATTCAGAACAACGACCTGCTGCTGCCGAGTTTTCTGCAAACCGGCAGCGCGCTGTATGACGGTTTGCTCAGCGGCGAGTTGCTGGGCAAAGTCTGGATTTCGCTGGTGGTGTTGCTCAAGGGCTACTTGATCGGCATCGTCCTGGCGTTTGCCCTGACCACGTTGGCAGTGTCGACGCAGTTCGGGCGCGATCTGCTGAGCACCTTGACCTCGATGTTCAACCCGCTGCCGGCGATCGCGTTGTTGCCGTTGGCGCTGCTGTGGTTTGGCCTGGGGCAGAACAGCCTGATTTTCGTGCTGGTGCATTCGGTGCTCTGGGCGTTGGCGCTGAATACCTATGCCGGGTTTCTCGGTGTCTCGGAAACCCTGCGCATGGCCGGTCGCAACTACGGCCTCAAGGGCATGCGTTTTGTGCTGTTCATCCTGATTCCAGCGGCGCTGCCATCGATCCTTGCAGGGTTGAAAATCGGCTGGGCATTTGCCTGGCGGACACTGATTGCCGCTGAGCTGGTATTTGGCGCTACCAGTGGCAAGGGTGGGCTGGGCTGGTACATCTTTCAAAATCGCAATGAGCTGTACACCGACAAAGTGTTTGCCGGGTTGGCGGTGGTGATTTTGATTGGGTTGCTGGTGGAGAACCTGGTGTTTGACACCCTTGAGCGGGTGACCGTAAAGCGCTGGGGGATGCAGCGCTAAGATTTACGGTGTCTGGTCTGGCCCCTTCGCGAGCAAGCCCGCTCCCACATTGGTTTTGTGATTGACACAAATCCAATGTGGGAGCGGGCTTGCTCGCGAAGGCGTCAGTGCAACCACCACCCCAATTCAAGGATGTTTGCTAGCATTGCGTCTGGATCAATCCAGCCAAGACATGAGTGCTCAGCATGCAACTCCCGGACATGAACCTGTTGGTCGCCCTCGACGCCTTGCTCGATGAAGGCAGCGTGGTAGGTGCCGCGCGGCGGATGAACCTCAGCCCTGCGGCCATGAGCCGAACGCTCACGCGTATCCGCGAGGCCATCGGCGACCCGCTTCTGGTGCGCGCCGGTCGTGGTTTGGTGCCAACGCCCAAGGCCCTGGAGCTCCGCGAGCAAGTGCGCGACGTCGTGGAGCAGGCCGCGCTGCTGTTTCGCTCGGCCGATGCGGTGGAGTTGGGTTCACTGCGCCGTCGGTTCAGCATCCGTGCCAATGACTTCTTCGTCGGCGTCTACGGCGGCAAGCTGTTCGACACCCTGGACCGCCAGGCGCCGCATTGCGAGCTGCGCTTCGTCCCCGAAGGCGATGGCGATGATGAAGCGCTGCGCGAGGGGCGGATCGACCTGAGCGTCAGCAACACTCGGCCGCTGACCCCGGAAGTGAAGGTTCAGAATCTGTTCTCCACTCATTTCGTTGGCCTGGTTCGCGAAGACCATCCGCTGTTCGACGAAGAGATCACGGCCGAGCGGTTTGCCGGTTTCTCCCATATCAGCATGTCCCGGCGCGGCATTGCTCGCGGGCCCATCGACACGGCACTGAATGCCTTGGGCCTGGAGCGGCGGGTAGCGGTCATTGCGCCGAGCTTCCACGCGGCGATGTTTGCGCTGCCGGATTCCAACCTGATCTTGCCGGTGCCCAAAGAAGCGCTGTTGAGCGTACGGCGCCTGGGGTTGAAGCTGCGCTCGTTTACCCTGCCGATTCCCTTGCCCACCCTGATGCTGACTCAGGCCTGGCACCCGCGTTTCGACAAGGATCCGGCGCACCGCTGGCTGCGCGAGACGCTCAAGGCCTGCTGCGACGAGACGTGGCTGGCTGCACAACCCTCTTGAAATTCACCCCCCAATCCCTGTGGGAGTGAGCCTGCTCGCGATAGGGTCATCACCTTCAACACAGATGTTGACTGATCCACCGCTATCGCGAGCAGGCTCGCTCCTACAGAGGGGGTTGTATTGCTGCGTCGGGCGCACTTATAACCTGCCAATAAGTCAATTTTCGTAATGCTCCGCGCTTCTTAAAATGCTCCGGTATTCAAACTCCGGAGCTTGCAGTCAATGACTTCCCTCACGGTCACGGCACCTCTCGCCGCGGCCAGTCCCGCCGCCGTAACGCCGCCCGCTTTCGGCCCGCGGATCATCATCGGTCTGGTGGGCGTGTTGCTGGCGGTGCTGGTGTCGGGTCTCAACGAGATGGTGACCAAAGTCGCCCTGGCCGACATTCGCGGCGCATTGGCCATCGGCTATGACGAAGGCACCTGGCTGGTCGCCAGCTACACGGCGACCTCGGTAGCGGCCATGGCCTTTGCGCCGTGGTGCTCGGTGACGTTCTCGCTGCGGCGCTTCACCCTCTGCGCCATCAGCGCCTTCACCCTGTTGGGCGTGTTGTGCCCGTTCGCCCCGAATTACGAAAGCCTGTTGGTCATGCGCACCCTGCAAGGTCTGGCCGGCGGTGCGCTTCCGCCGATGCTGATGACCGTCGCGCTGCGCTTTTTACCGGCCAGCGTGAAGCTTTACGGTCTGGCGGGCTATGCGCTGACGGCCACCTTCGGCCCAGGCCTCGGCACTCCTCTGGCCGGTTTGTGGACCGAGTACGTCGGCTGGCAATGGACCTTCTGGCAAATCATCGCCCCGTGCCTGATTGCCATGGCTGCTGTGGCTTACGGCTTGCCGCAGGATCCGCTGCGTCTGGAGCGCTTCAAGCAGTTCAACTGGCGCGGTTTGCTGCTGGGGTTTCCGGCGATCTGCATGCTGGTGATCGGCATTCTGCAGGGCAATCGGCTGGACTGGTTCGAGTCGAGCCTGATCTGCGGATTGCTCGGCGGTGGGCTGTTGATGCTGGTGCTGTTCCTGATCAACGAATGGTCGCAACCGATCCCGTTTTTCAAGATGCAGATGCTCGGCATCCGCAACCTGGCGTTCGCCTTGATGACCCTGGCCGGGGTGCTGGTGGTGTTGCTGGCGGTGATCATTATTCCGTCCAGCTACCTGGCGCAGGTCCAGGGTTATCGCCCGGTTCAGACCGCGCCGATCATGTTGTTGGCGGCCCTGCCACAGTTGATCGCGCTGCCGCTGGTGGCGGCGTTGTGCAACCTGCGCTGGGTTGATTGCCGCTGGGTGCTGGGGCTCGGTCTTAGCATGTTGGCGCTGTCGTGCATCGGTGGTTCGCAGCTGACGTCGGTATGGATTCGCGACGATTTCTACGCGTTGCAATGGCTGCAAATCTTCGGTCAGCCCATGGCGGTGCTGCCGTTGCTGATGCTCTCCACCGGCAGCATCACGCCGATGGAGGGCCCGTACGCTTCGGCCTGGTTCAACACCGTGAAAGGCCTGTCAGCGGTGGTCGCCACCGGGGTGATTGAGGCGTTGACCACGGCAAGGCTGCATTTCCATTCAACCATGCTGGTGGACAACCTCGGCAACTCCCCTCTGGCCGACAGCGACAGCGCTGGCCTTGCCCATCGACTGCATGAGCAGGCCGTGGTGCTGACCTCATCGGATCTTTATCTGTGCATGACCGGCGTCGCGCTGGCGCTGATCCTGCTGATTTTCTGGCTGCCGACGCGGATTTATCCACCGCGCGCACCGACATGAACGCTTCACTGAAACAGAAGGTTTTTATGACGACTCAAACAAAGCAAAAAGTGGCTGTCGGCGTCGCCGCAGCGGTGGCGGTCGGCGTGCTGATTTATCTGCTGGCGCCAGGCGTTTTCGGCAAGCGTACCCAGCAGAGCACCAACGACGCCTTTGTCTCGGCGGACTTCACCCTGGTGGTGCCTCGCGTGGCAGGGTTCATCAAGGAAGTGCTGGTGGAAGACAACCAGCAGGTCAAGGCCGGCCAGTTACTGGCGTTGATCGATGACCGCGACCTGCGTGCCGCCGCCCAGGCTGCCGACGCCGAAACGCTGGTGGCCAGGGCGCAACTGCAAAACGCTCGGGCAACCCTCGAGCGCCAGACGTCAGTGATTGCTCAGGCCCAGGCCACGGTGGTGTCGGCCAAGGCTGAAATGGCCTTCGCCGAGCATGAACTGAACCGCTACAACCACTTGGCCGGAGTCGGTGCGGGCACGGTGCAGAATGCTCAGCAAGCGCGCACGCGCATCGATCAGGCCTCCGCGCGGTTGGCCAATGTCACGGCGGTACTGGCGGCGGAGCGCAAACAGGTGGAGATCCTCACGGCTCAGCGCGACGCGGCTGAAGGCGGATTGAAGCGGGCGCAAGCGGCGCTGGAAATGGCCAGCTACGAGCTGTCTTACACGCGCATCGTTGCCCCTCAGGACGGCATGGTGGGCGAGCGGGCGGTGCGGGTCGGTGCTTACGTGACGTCGGGTAGCAAGATTCTGGCGGTGGTGCCGCTGGCGCAGGCTTACGTGGTCGCCAATTTCCAGGAAACCCAATTGACCGACGTGAAGCCGGGGCAGGACGTGCAGGTGCATGTCGACAGTCTCGGCGGTGAGGTTTTAACGGGGCGCGTCGAGAGCATCGCGCCGGCCACCGGTGTGACCTTTGCGTCGATCAAACCGGACAACGCCACCGGCAACTTCACCAAGGTGGTGCAGCGGATTCCGGTGAAGATTGTGCTGGAGCCGGGGCAGGCATTGGCCGAGCGGTTGCGGGTGGGGATGTCGGTGGAGGCGAGGATTGATACGGCTGGTGGGGCGACTGAGGTGGTTCAGCGATGAAGAGCTTCATTGACCGCACTGACGCCTTCGCGAGCAAGCCCGGTCCCACAGGGGATTTCCTTTTGGACAGGGATTGTGTGCATTGCACCGATTCAATGTGGGAGCGGGCTTGCTCGCGAAGAGGCCGGTGGCCTCAACTCACCCTGTGCGCCTTACTGGTCATGAGCCTTACAGCCTGCACCGTCGGCCCCGACTTCCAGAAACCCCAAGCACAACAAATCACCGAGTGGTCGAAACCGTCCAAAGCCGCCGCCAGTGAAGCCGTACCCACCGACATGAACGAACGCTGGTGGGAAGTCTTCAACGACCCGAAGCTCTCGGCCCTGACCCAACGCGCCCTGACCGACAACCTCGACCTGAAGCTCGCCAGCAGTCGCTTGCAGCAAAGTCGCGCCGCACGCCAGGTGATCACCGCTGACCGCTACCCCAACACCGCCGCCACTGGCAGCTACGGGCGCAAACGCAACAGCGGTGAAGGTCTGAACGACCCGTCGGGCAACAATGGCGACTCGGCGTTCAACCTCTGGGACGCAGGTTTCTCCGCCTCCTGGGAACTGGATTTCTGGGGTCGTGTACGCCGCGAAACAGAAGCCGCCGACGCGACCCTGGAGGTGGCGGAAAACGATCGCCGTGGCGTGTTGCTGTCGGTGCTCGCCGAAACGGCTCAGGACTACATTCAACTGCGCGGCGTGCAGAGCACTCGGGTCGTCACCGAGCAAAACCTCGATGTCGCCCGGCACAGCCTGAAACTCTCGCAACTGCGGCTGGCGGACGGCGTTGCCACTGACCTGGACGTCGCCGAAGCGGCCGCCCAAGTCGCCGCCATCGAATCGCGCCTGCCGGCGTTGGAGCAGCGTCAGTCGCAACTGATCAACGCCTTGAGCTTGCTGATGGGCGAACCGCCGCAAGCGCTGCACGCCGAGTTATCCACAGACGTGCCCGTGCCGCCAACCCCGCGTCAGGTCGCCATCGGGCTGCCGTCGCAATTGGCCGAACGCCGCCCGGATATCCGTCAGGCCGAAGCCCGCCTGCATGCCGCCACCGCGAGCATCGGCGTGGCCAAGGGTGACTTCTATCCGAGGATTACCCTGTCGGGCAACATCGGTTCGCAGGCCATGCAGCTCAGCGATTTCGGCTCCTGGGGCTCGCGTGCGTTCGGCATCGGCCCGCAATTCAGTCTGCCGCTGTTCGACGGCGGCCGCCTGCGCGGGGTCCTGAATCTGCGCGAGTCCCAGCAACAGGAAGCCGCCATCGCTTACCAGCAAACCGTACTCCGCGCATGGCATGAAATCGACGATCAACTGAGCGCCTACAACGCCAGCCAACTGCGTCGCGACAGCCTCGCCGAAGCCGTCCGCCAAAACCAGATCGCCCTGCGCACCGCGCAGCAGCAATATGTGGAAGGGGTGGTGGATTTCGTCAATGTGCTGACCGTGCAGGGCGCGTTACTGGCGACTCGGGAGCAGTTTGTGGAGAGCTCGACCGGGGTGTCGCTGGCGATGGTGGGTTTGTATAAGGCGTTGGGTGGGGGATGGGAGTCGGTGTATCCGTTGGCTAGCGTCGTTACCAGTAATCCGGTTTGATTGCGGGAGCCTTGTGGGTCGGTACCCGTGCTGGAAATTGATTTGCCTGCAACTCTTCTGAGGTGATGACACGTCGCATCCAGTGCGAGTGCTCTTTTAAAGAGCCTGGTGATGGACGATTTAGCTCAGCACGGTGAGGAAGAATGACTCCGATTTTCATGTCAGGGAAATCTTCTCGAATAGCTCTCAGTGCTGGGGTCATGTCTGTATCACTAGAGACCAAGACTAGCTGTTTGATTTGCTCAAGGCAGTGGTGATTAGCCTGTCTTGCTGCGGTGCGATACATGCTTATTGCGATGTGGACATCAGTTTCTTTCTCTTCAAGTTTCCAGATATCAACTTTGTCTTGGCGATCGGCACCGGTTTTTCTGTTAATGAAGCGAGGAGCTTTAGCGGGCTCTAGCTTATGGCGCCCGTAGTGAACGGTAACGTTGTGTGCTTTTAAAGCCCGCACGTAGGTGTCTTGAGCTTCTTTGGAGGCTATGCCGCGAGTGGCAAGCTCTGGTTTGACGGAGGAGGTGAAGTATTCAACCGATATGACTGAGGTTTGCGGATTCTCGATGTATGCGACATGGTTCAGCAAGCCTTTGAGATTGAGCCATTTGTATGGAGTGCCAGCGAGCAGTCCATAGAACACGTTATAGCCATCAACAAAAAAAGCGGTTCGCACAAACTCAATCCTCAGAAACGAAAAAACCGGCCGAAGCCGGTTTCTTCACCCCAACGGCCAGTGAATTTAATCTCTGCGTACGGGGTTCAGTGGGGTAATCCTAAGTCGGGTGTGTCATATACGTCAACCCATTGGCTGATCAACGCTCTGCTCGACTGAAAGATTTACAGCACCGGCGAGCCAGTTTTGATCACTGGCCCAGGCGATGGTCAAGGCGTTGTTGGCCTGAGTTGTTATTGATTGCTACAGAAAAAGTGTTGAGGGGCCGCATTTCGATAAAAGTCAGAAGTGTCCACCACCGCTCTCCTTATCGACTGAATGTATGTTCCCAATTTGATGTGGGATTTATTACCGATGGGTACTGAAGGAAAGCCCAAGTATCTGTGCTGAGAAATCTTGCTATTTTGAAACAGCACATTTCCATCCAATGACATCCATCCACTTGACGCCCACCCACCCTGTCATAGACTCCGCTCATCCGTCAGGGAGATACGGTTATGCGGCGTGTTCGTTTTTGGGTTATTGGATTGACCTTGGTGACATGCGCCGTTCAGGCGCAAACGCCCGCGCCAGAGGACCCACTGTTGGAAAACAGCGCCTCTGGAAGCCAAGCGACGGCCAGCCGTGAGGCTCGTGGCGTGTTGCGTGCCCGGGATCAGGCGGTACTTGCCAGTGAATTGTCCGGGCGCATTGTCGAGTTGCCGTTCAGTGAGGGCGAGTCGTTCAAGAAGGGCGATACGCTGGCGCGTTTCGATTGCTCGGCTTATCAGGCCCAGCTCAATGCGGCTCAGGCTGCCAGCCGGGGCGCGGGTGAAGAGCTGTCGCACAACAAACAGCTGGCGGCGTTGAATTCGGTCGGGCGTTTTGAAGTGGCGCGGGCCGAGGCCAAGGTCAGCGAGACGCAGGCGCAGTCGCAGGTGTATCAGGTTCAGGTCAAACGCTGCAGCGTGCTGGCGCCGTTCGATGGCCAGGTCGTTGAGCGCAAGGTCAAGCGCTATGAAAGCGTGGCGGCCGGTACGCCGTTGCTGGACGTGGTCGACAACCGCACTTTGGAAATCCATCTGCTGGTGCCGTCACGCTGGATGGCCCGGCTCAAGCCTGGCCAGACTTTCAGCTTTGTCCCCGATGAAACCGGTCAGCCGCTGGACGCCACGGTCAAGCGCCTTGGCGCTCGAATTGACGAAGGCAGCCAGACTTTGTTGCTGGTCGCGACACTGCCCAATGCCAACGGTTTGCTGGCCGGCATGAGCGGCACGGCGAGTTTCGCGGAGCTTAAATGAACGCGCCCGTTGCCGGTGCTGCTGAACAAGTCTTCGCCAGGTTTCTGGATCTCGAACGCCTGACCCGCGCTGCGCGCACGCCTGCGCAACTGGCCTACAGCCTGGTCAATGACGGGCAGGCATTGTTTGGGTTTCGTCATGCGGCGCTGTTGATCGCCGGCAAGGTGCAGGCAGTCACGGGTGTCAGCGCCGTAGACCCGAATGCGCCGTTCGTGGCATTCGTCGAGCAGGCCGTGGCGCAGCTGTTCAAGGCCGGTGTGCTGAAGCAGGCACGGGTGATCCCGGTGAATGGGCTCAGCGAATCGATACAGGCTGATTGGCAAAGTCTTTCTGCGGCTCAGGTGTTCTGGCTGCCGTTGATTGATCACCAGGGTGAGGTGTTTGGTGGTCTGTGGTTGGCGCGGGATCTGCCGTGGAATCCTTCCGAGCAAGTGCTGCTGTCGCAATTGGGCGACACCTACAGTCACGCCTGCCTGGCACTGCAACCGCGCAAGCCGTGGCGGCTGCGCTGGACCCGAAAACGTCGGGCGGCCCTGGTCGCGCTCCTGTTGCTCGCGTTGCTGATCCCGGTGCGCCAATCGGTGCTGGCGCCGGCAGAAGTGGTTCCATTGGGTGGCCGCGTGGTGGCTGCGCCACTGGACGGCGTGATCGCCGAGTTCCTGGTCAAACCCAATCAGACGGTCAAAGCCGGCGACCTGTTGCTGCGCTTCGAAAGCACCACGCTAAAGGCCCAGGCTGACGTGGCCGAGCGTGCGTTGGGGGTGGCCGAAGCTGAGTTGAAGGCCAATTCCCAACGCTCGTTCGCCGACGCCGAATCGAGTTCGAAGATCGATCTGTTGGCCGCGCGAGTCGAGCAAAAACGCGCCGAACGGGACTACGCCCGCGAACTGCTCAAGCGCAGTGAAGTTCGCGCCGAGCGCGGCGGTATCGCGGTGTTCGCCGACGCGGAGCGCTGGACCGGCAAACCGGTGCAGACCGGCGAGCGGCTGATGGAAATCGCTGACCCGACCCAGGCCGAATTGCGCATCGAACTGGCGGTGGGCGATGCGATTTCCCTTGAACCGGGCGCGCAGGTCGCGCTGTTTCTCGACAGTGATCCGTTGCAACGGCACCTGGCGAAACTCGAACGCTCGGCCTATGAGGCGCAACCCACCGCTGCCGGACAACTGGCCTATCGTCTGGATGCGAATTTCGAGGGCGTACCGCCGCGCATCGGCCTGCGCGGAACCGCGAAAATTTTCGGCGACCGTGCGCCGTTGGCGTTGTACCTGTTGCGTCGACCGCTGGCCGGTTTGCGTCAGAGTGTGGGTTTTTAGATGAGTCTGCCGAGCCTGCGGGCCGACTTGCAACTGTCCGTGGCGGCTCCGGCCCTCGATGGCTCGCCGCGCTGGACCCTGGCCGACCCGGTGCGCGGGCGCTATTTCAAACTCGGCGCCGCCGCGATGCGTTTGCTGCGTCATTGGTCGTTGGGTGATCCCGAACAAGTGCTGCGCGCCGCCAACCGCGAGCCCGGCTTGCCGCTGGATGGCGCGGAGCTGGAGCAGTTGCTGGGCTTTTTGCGCGGCCACGATCTGATCAGCGCGCTCGACCCGCAACAGCGCGCCAGTTACAGCCTGAAGGCAGCCGCCCAGCGTCAGACGCTGTGGCAGATTCTGCTGCACCAATACCTGTTTTTCCGCATTCCCCTGTGGCGCCCCGACGCTTTTCTCAATCGTGCCTGGCCGTGGCTGGAGCGCTTCGGCCCGCGAGCGCTGCGCTACGGATTGCCGGCAATCTTGGGACTCGGGGTGTTTCTTGTCTCTCGGGACTGGCAGCGGTTTATCGCCACTTTCCCGCACCTGTTCAGCCTCGGCGGCGCGCTGGCGTTCGGCGTGGCGCTGTTTTTCGCCAAGCTTTGTCACGAGTTCGGCCACGCCTTCATGGCCAAGTGCGCAGGCTGTCGGGTGCAGAGCATGGGCGTGGCGTTCATGGTGTTGCTGCCGATGTTTTACACCGACGTCAGCGATGCCTGGCGGGTCAATGATCGCCGCGCGCGGCTGCTGATCGGCGCGGGTGGTGTGTTGGCAGAATTGCTTCTGGCGAGCATCGCCCTGCTGGTCTGGTCACTGCTGCCTGACGGCCCCGGACGCACCGCGGCGTTCATGCTCGCCAGTGCGACCTGGATCACCACGCTGGTGATCAACCTCAACCCGTTCATGCGTTTCGATGGTTACTTTTTGCTCAGCGATTTCTGGGAGGTGGACAACCTTCAAGGGCGAGCTTTTGCCTTGTGTCGCTGGCGATTGCGCGAGTTTTTGTTCGGTTATGGAGCGCCGGCGCCGGAGCCTTGGTCGCCGAAAATGCAGCGCCGTTTGCTGATATGGGGCTACGGCGCATGGCTGTGGCGCGCGGCGTTGTTTTTCGGGATTGCGCTCGCGGTCTATCACTTGTTCTTCAAGGTGTTGGGGATTTTCCTGATGCTGGTGGAGCTGGTGTGGTTCATCTTTTTTCCGATCTTGAGCGAGTGGCGGCAATGGTGGAGTCGACGGGAGCAGGCGTATGCACCCCGAGTGTTGCTCAGCGGTCTGGTGTTGCTCGGACTGGTGCTGGTGCTGGTCTTGCCGTGGCGCAGTGCGGTGGAGTTGCCGACGATGCTTGAAGCGGGACGCGCCAGTGCGTTGCACGCGCCGGTCGCGGCGCGGGTCAAAACGGTGAATGTGCTGGACGGCCAAGTGGTTGCGCAGGGCGAGGTGTTGATCGAGCTGGAGTCGCCGGACCTGGACTCGCGCCAGGCCATCGTTCGTCGCGAAATCCAGATCCAGCAGTTGCAGATGCGACGTCAGGCCAGTCGCAGTGAAACCGCCGCCGACGCGGGTATCGTCGAACAACGCCTGGCCGAAGCGGTGGCGGAATACCGTGGACTTGCTGCCCAGCGTGAACGTCTGCTGCTACGCGCGCCCCATGCCGGCACCGTGCGCGATCTGCTTCCGCAATGGGTGGTCGGTCGCTGGTTGTCGACCAAAGATCCGCTGGCGCGGGTCGTCGAAGACGGCGCAAGGTTGCGCGGCTATCTGGCCGAAGCCGAACTGTGGCGCGTGGCGCCAGGCGCCACCGGACGGTTCATCGCTGACGATCCGATGCACCCGGCGATCGCCGTGCAATTGACCGAAATCGACACCAATGGCGCGGCCTATGTCGATCAGGAGGCGCTGACCTCCGATCACCACGGGCCGATTGCGGTCCGCCGGGATGCGCATCAACGGGCAGAACCGGTGCAGGGACAATACGGGGCGCGGTTGAGCACCCTCGAGCACGCACCGACGCCGATGCAACCCTTGCGCGGTGTGGTGGTGTTGCAGGGCAGCGGTGAATCATTGTTGGGCGTGGCTTGGCGGCGCATGGCCGCGCTGGGTGTCAGGGAAAGTGGTTTCTAAGGAGAGCAGCGATGGCAAATACCGATTCAGTGGCCGCCGATGGCTTGGTGGTCCGGCCCTCGCGGACCAGCGATGGACCTTTTCTGCAAAGCCTTTACCAGGCGGCGCGGCCGGATTTGCAATGGATCGATGGCGAGCGGGAAGTCGTCGAGCAGGTGGTCGCCCAGCAGTTTCAGGTGCAGGAGCAGGGTTTGGGCGAACGTTTCCCCAACGCCATGCATTACGTGATTGAAAAACTCGACACGGCGATCGGCGCACTGACCACCGATTTTGGCCCCAATGAAATTCGCGTGCTGTACCTGGCGTTCATTCCACAGGCTCGCGGCCAGGGTTTTGGCCGCAAGGTGCTGCAAGGCGTGCAAAAAGCCGCGCAGCAGATCCGCTGCCCGGTGGCGACGGTGGTCTGGGCCAGCAATCCTCATGCGCGCCAGCATTACCTGGCGCTGGGGTTCCAGGTTGAAGAGCGCAACCCGGCGGCGGAGCGGTTGGTGTGGTATCCACAAGGCTGAATCCACCACCAATCAAATGTGGGAGCGGTGTGGTCAGTTGAAGGCGATGTGGAAATATCCCACCCCCGGGTCGCGCCCCATGGCGGGTACACGGGAGACAAAGATGTCCTGCACCTGACCCAACTCGGGCAGCTCCAGCGTGCATAATCCATCAACAAACGCGGTGGGTTCCAGGCTATTGAACTCGACACTGAACGGCACGCGCTCGCTGTTCGGCATCCGCGAACGGGGCGTTTCTTCAAGCGTGTCGATGTGGATCGGCAATTCACTGCCATCCGGCAACCGCAGCGTCCCCGTCTTGCCCACCAGCGCTTGAAAGTGTCGGCTTTGAACCTGTTGCAACATGGCATCACTCCCCAAAAAAAAGGCCGGAGGATTGGCATCCCCCGGCCAGACCTCAATTGCGCGAAGGGAACAATCCGTTCAAGGCAACGCTGAAGTTGAGCACGAGGAACGGGTTCATCGTTTCCATCGGCAAGCCGTTACCCGCAGACGAGATTTCCCCCGTCACAGCGGTCGCTACGCCCTTGAGCGGTACGGCCGCAGCGCCTTGTGCATCGGAGTAGATGCTTGCCGAGCCCGGGCCGCCGCCCGAAGCGCCGATGTACGCGTTGGTCGCGGTTGGATTGGTGACCGGGTTGCTCGCCGGGCTGGCCAGTTGCAGGGAGGTGGTGGCCGTGAGCCCGGACAACGCGTGGGTATGATTCGGCAGATTGGTGATGGTCGCGGTGACGTTCTCCGTCCCGGAGAATTCGCCGATGACGCGGGGGGTCAGGCCCAGCCCGTTGCCTTGCGCAATCGGCACTCGGCCTTGCAGGTTGGGTAGCATGAAGTTGGTTGAGCCATTGCCTCCATAGTAGGTTCCCAGCAGTGAGAAAAGCGCCTGGTATTGCGAGACTCCCAGCGTCTGGCCGTTGCACAGGGCCCAGCCGTTAGGCGCAAAGTTAAAGGCGAAAGACTGCACAGTGCCCATGAATACTTCCATAGTTCCTCATCCCTCAGGTTAGTTGTGGCGCGCCACGCAGATTTGCCCGTGCGGGCACATCGTTGCGAATTGCCGACTCCATTCATCTCCGTGGCTGGGTCACGCCACGCCAGAGCGTAGTAGATCCGTATGAATGCCGAATGTCGTTGGTCGCAAAGCCAGCATCGACGGCAGCGCTGTCGCTGCCCTACAGTGATTGCCGGCTTCACGCTTTTTCACCGGCAGTCCTGAGGGGAGGCAATGGAGGCGTATAGAGAATTGCCGCTCGACGGCACCCAAGGCCCGCAAGCGTCACCCGGTGCCTGGGCGAGTGTTAAACGCTTGCTTCGGTGGGTGCGCGAGCATGGGCTGTTGCCGATCCTGGCCTTGGCCGCGCTGGTGCGTTTCTACGACCTGACGGCGGCGGCTATCTGGGGCGACGAAGGTTCCAGCCTGCTGCTCAGCCAATATTCCCTTGTCGAGATCTGGGTGCACGCTGCCCACGATGTGCATCCGCCGCTGTATTTCATGCTGCTGCATGGCTGGATCGCGCTGTTCGGCGACGGTATTTTTTCGATCCGCAGTCTCAGCGCGTTACCCGGGATTGCCACGGTATGGCTCGGCGTCTGGCTGGTGGACTTGCTCGCCACCCGACGTGCCGCGCTGCTGACCGGTTTGCTGCTGGCGCTGCTGCCCACGGCGGTGCGTTACAGTCAGGAAGTACGGATGTATTCGCTGCTGGGCCTGTGGCTGCTCGCCGCCACGATTGCCCTGGTCTACTGGATCAGATACCCCCGGCGCATGCGTTATCTGGTGGCGTATGTGCTGCTCATGAGCGCTGCGTTTTACACCCATTACTTCACCGCCCTGTGCGTGCTTTGCCACTGGCTGTATCTGGGGGTGATCCGCCTGCAGCCGGGCTATCGCTTGCGGCATATTCAACGCCCGGGCTGGTGGCTGGCGAATGTAGCCATCGTGTTGTTGTACCTGCCTTGGGTGCCGAGCCTGATCGATCTGGTGCAGCACATGGATCAGCTCAAGGCCAATGGCGATGTCGGGTGGGAGGCGCCGGTCACGCTCGGTTCATTGCCATCGATGATCTGGTCGTTTCTGATCCAGGACGATGGCGAGAACCTGCCGACGCTGATTTTCCTCACATTGCCCTTGGCGTTGCTGGCCTTGGCGTGGGTGGCGCTGGCGCGTGATCGCAGTGTCATTCGTGGCAGTGCATTGGTGGTGATCTATACCGTTTTGCCGTTGTTGCTGGTGTTTTCGGTGTCGTTGATCTCGCCGGTGTTCATCGAGCGTTACCTCACCGCGTACGCCCTCGGTCTGCCGATGATTGCCGCCCTGGCCATTGATCGCCTGTATTCGGGCTTCCGGGTGCTGGCCCTGACGGTGCTGGTGGTGTTTGCCGGTGTCGAGTTGGTGGGCTTGAACAACAACGCCACGGTCGATACCAACGATCAGTTCAACGTCATGGTCAATTACGTGAACCAGCACTTCGTGGCCGGTGACCGGATCGTCACCAGCGACATGCTCTGGTACCTCAGCTATGTCTATTACAACCGCACCGACGCCAAGCCGTTGCTGTACACGCCACCGTTACCCGGTGGTGCTTCGAGCCGGCCGAATGCCTATGGATTTGGCACGTTGGTGACCCAGGACATCTACCTCGACAGCCTTGGCAGCTTGCACAAAGGTACGGGGCGGGTGTGGTTGATCGGCACTGTAGGAGTGCCGGATGAATTCGCGCCGCTGCCCGCCGGCTGGCAGAACGTTGGCGAAACGCAGGCCGGTGGCGCCAATGCGCGCTTATTCGTGTTGCATTGAGCCAGTAACAAAAATCTTGTTTTTCAGACGATTTAGCTTCGATTTGATATCTAAACACTACTACTGCTGCGCCAATTCATAGTCTACGCTCCGTCATACATAAAGGACTTATGACTAGGTGAAGGGATGCAGCAGTACCACTTTATCTCCGGCTTGCCGCGTTCAGGCTCGACCCTGCTTTCTGCCATTCTGTTGCAGAACCCACGCTTTCACGCCGGCATGACCAGCCCCGTGGGCGCGCTGTTTTCCGGTGTTCTGGAGCAGTGCAGCGCCGGCAGTGAGTTTGGCGCGGTGATCGATACCGATCTGCGCCGACGTTTGCTGCGTGGTCTGTTCGACTCCTTCTACGCCGACAAGGCCGACAAACCGGTGGTGTTCGACACCAATCGGTTATGGAGCTCGCGCCTGCCGGCCATCAGCGACCTGTTCCCTCAAGCCAAGGTCATTGCCTGCGTGCGCAATGTCGCCTGGGTCATGGACAGCATCGAGCGCCTGTACCGCGCCAACCCCTTTGAAAACACCAAGTTGTTCGGCGACGCGGTCGAGCGCAACACCGTCTACAGCCGTTGCGAAACCCTGGCCCAGCGCAATCGCCTGGTGGGGTTTGCCTGGGCGGCGCTCAAGGAAGCCTATTACGGCGAACACGCCGACTCGTTGCTGATCGTCGACTACGACCTGCTGACCCAGGCGCCGGATCGGGTGATGCGTCTGGTCTACGATTTCATCGGCGAACCCTGGTTCGAGCATGACTTTGACAACCTCGCCTACGACGCGCCGGAGTTCGACCAGGCCCTAGGGGTCTCGGGCCTGCACAAGGTCAAACCGAGGGTCGAACTGCAATCGCGGCGCACGATCCTGCCGCCGGATTTGTTCAAGCAGTACGCCGAATTGTCCTTTTGGCTCGATGGCTCAGCCAGCGCCGCCAATGTCATTCGCATGAAAGCCGATGCCGCGATCAGTTGATCGCGGCATTTTCATTTTCGCGTCACGAAAGTTCGAGTCCGGGTGAGCAGCATGTGGTGGAGCAAAGGCAAGTCGCGAGTTACCCAAGGCGCACGGGCACTGGCCTCGCCGATGATCATGTCCCTGGAGCCGCGAATGCTGTTCGACGGCGCGGTCGCGGCCACCGTGGCGGATGCCGCCCAACCTGACAGCCATCCCACGGCCGACGCCGCGAAAGCGCCTGCGACCGATCAACCGGTCGCCAGCAAGGACACCCACGGTCAGGCCGACGCCGCGCCCGCCACAGCACCCGTCGCCGTGCCGGGCCAGAGCGTGGTGTTCGTCGATTCCCGGGTCAAGGACGCCGACAGCCTGCTCAAAGGCGTGGCGCCTGGCACTCAGGTGGTTCAACTGGACGCGAGCCGGGACGGCCTGCAACAGATTGCCGATTATGTGGATACCCATCAGGGCATCAGTTCGATACAGATCATTGCCCACGGCAACGCGGGCGATCTGTGGCTGGGCGACAGCTATCTGTCGGCCGACAACGTCGCGGCCCGCAGCGCGGTGCTGGCGGAGATCGGCAAGGACATGAATGTCGGTGGCGACATCATGATCTATGGCTGCTACACCGCCGAAGGTGAGCGCGGCTTGAGTTTCGTCGACTCGCTGGCGCAACTGACCGGCCGTGATGTGGCCGCGTCCAGCAACCGCACCGGGATCGGCGGCGACTGGAATCTGGAAATTGTCACCGGCAACATTGAAAGCGCCAACGTGCTGTCGGCCACGGCCATGAGCGAGTATCAGTGGGGCCTGGCGACCTGGACCGCCACCAACAACGCCAACACCGGTGTCGGCTCGTTGCGTGCCGCCATCGCCTCGGCGCAGAACGGCGATATCGTCACCTTCAACGCCAGCATGACGGTGCAGCTGACGTCCGAACTGCTGATCAACAAGAACATCACCGTCGATGGCGACTTGAACAATGACGGCGCGGCGGACGTGATTCTCGATGGTCAGTACAGGACCCGCGTGATTGAAATTGCCGCAGGCAGAACCGTGACCCTTGATGGCCTGGTGATTACCCGTGGTTTGGTGTCGGGCACAGGCGGCAACGGTGGTTACGGTGCCACGGGGGCGATGGCCGGGGGGATTTTCAACGCCGGCATCCTGACGCTGAACAACGTCAGCGTGACCTCCAACGCCGCATCCGGCGGTGGTGGCGGCGGCGGTGTCACGGGCGCTTTTTACGGTGGCGGCGGTGGCGGCGGCGGTGGTCTGGGCGGCCAGGGTGGCGGGCATGGCGGTTCGGCCGGGCCGGGCACGGGCACGTTGGGTGGTCAGGCAGGTTCCGGTGGCGTCGGCGGTTATGGCGGTGGTTATGACGCGACCCACATGGGCGGTCGCGGCGGTACCAGCACCGGCGGCACGGGTGGGCTAGGGGTTTCCTATTACAGCAACGGCGGCAACGGATCGACGGCCACCAATGGCACGATCTCCATTGGCGGCGGGGGCGGCGGCGCAGGTTGGGACAAGGTCGGTGGCGCCGGCGGCAATGCGGCGGGCGGGATCTACAACGCCTCAACCGGCACCCTGACCATCATCGGCACGTCGAGCATCACCAACAACATTGGTGCCGGCGGTGGCGGTGGCGGTGGTGGTGGCTACGGCAGCAATGCCTCCAATGGCGGCATCGGCGGCCGGGGCGTCGGCGCGATCTGGAACAAAGGCACGCTGCTGATCACGGCCGCCAACTTCGCGGCACTGGCCGGCAATGCGGCGGGCAGTGGTGCGGGTGGTGCTGCGTTGGGCGGCGGGACAACCGGCACCTCGCCGACCGCGGTCGCATCAATCTACAACGACGGTGGTGTCCTCAACACTGCGTATGCACCGCCACCGACCGCGACCATTGTGGTCGCTGACACCGCCCTGAGCATCGGCGAAACGTCGTTGGTGACGATCACCTTTTCCGAAGCCGTGACCGGTTTCACCAACGCCGACCTGACCATCGCCAACGGCACCCTGAGTGCCGTCAGCAGCGCCGATGGCGGCATTACCTGGACGGCAACGTTCACGCCGACCGCCAGTATTTCCGACACGACCAACCTCATCACTCTGGACAACACCGGGGTGATCAACGGCCTGGGCACGGCCGGCGTTGGTACCACCAACTCCAATAACTACGTCGTCGACACCGCACGCCCAACTGTCGGCATCGTGTTCACCGACACGGCGCTCAAGGTCGGCGAAACCTCGCTGGTGACGTTCACCTTCAACGAGGCCGTGACCGGTTTCACCAACGCCGACCTGACGATTGCCAACGGCACGTTGAGCGCGGTGAGCAGCAGCGATGGCGGCATCACCTGGACGGCAACCTTCACGCCGACCGCCAGCATCACTGACGCAACCAACCTGATCACCCTGGACAACACCGGGGTCAGCGACCTGGTCGGCAACGCCGGGAGCGGCACCACTGATTCGAACAACTACGCCATCGATACGGTGCGCCCGACCGCGACCATCGTCGTGGCCGACAACGCGCTGAAAATTGGCGAAACCTCGCTGGTCACCTTCACCTTCAGTGAAGCCGTCAGCGGTTTCACCAACGCTGACCTGACGATTGCCAACGGCACGTTGACCGCGGTGAGCAGCAGCGACGGCGGCATTACCTGGACGGCCACCTTCACGCCGACCGCCAGCATCAATGACACGACCAACCTGATTACCCTGAACAACACCGGGGTCGCTGACTTGGCGGGCAACGCCGGGAGCGGCACCACCGATTCGAACAACTACGCCATCGACACGGTGCGGCCGACGGCAACCATCGTGGTGGCGGATACTGCGTTGAGAATCGGCGAAACCTCGCTGGTGACGATCACCTTCAGCGAAGCGGTCAGCGGATTCACCAACGCGGACCTGACCATTGCCAACGGCACCTTGACGGCCGTGAGCAGCGACGGCGGCATCACCTGGACAGCGACGTTCACGCCGACCACCAGCATCACTGACACGACCAACCTGATTACCCTCGACAACACCGGAGTCAGTGACCTGTCGGGCAACGCCGGCAGCGGCACCACCGACTCAAACAACTACGCCGTCGACACCGTGCGGCCAACGGCATCCATCGTCGTGACGGACACGGCGTTGAGAATCGGCGAAACCTCGCTGGTCACGATCACCTTCAGCGAAGCGGTCAGCGGTTTCACCAATGCCGACCTGACCATTGCTAACGGCACGTTAACGGCCGTGAGCAGCAGCGACGGCGGCATCACCTGGACCGCGACCTTTACCCCGAGCGCCAGCATCAACGACACGACCAACCTGATCACCCTGAACAACACCGGAGTCAGTGACCTTTCGGGCAACGCGGGTAGCGGCACCACTGACTCTAACAACTACGTCATCGACACGGTGCGTCCGACCGCCACGATTGTGCTGGCCGATACCTCGCTGACCGCAGGCGAAACGTCGCTGGTGACCATCACCTTTTCCGAGGCAGTGACCGGTTTCACCAACGCCGACCTGACGATAGCCAACGGCACCCTGACGGCCGTGAGCAGCAGCGATGGCGGCATTACCTGGACCGCAACCTTCACCCCAACCGTTGGCGTGAATGACCTGACCAACGTCATCACCCTGGCCAACACCGGGGTGGCCGACCAGTCCGGTAACACAGGCAGCGGCACCACCAATTCTGGCAACTACACGATCGATACTGTGGCGCCGACGGCCACCATTGTGGTCGCCGACAGCGCGCTGAGAATCGGCGAAACGTCCCTCGTCACCATTACGTTCTCTGAGGCGGTGACCGGTTTCACCAACGCCGACCTGACCATCGCCAACGGCACGCTCAGCGCGGTGAGCAGCAGCGACGGCGGCATCACCTGGACGGCCACGTTCACGCCGACCGTCAGCATCACCGATGCGACCAACCTGATCACCCTCGACAACAGCGGTGTGCAGGCTGCCGGCAGCGGCAACGTCGGCAGCGGCACCAGCAATTCGAACAACTACGCCATCGACACCGTGCGCCCGACGGCAACGGTAGTCGTAGCAGACAATGCGTTGAGAATCGGCGAAACGTCGCTGGTCACGATCACCTTCAGCGAAGCGGTCAGCGGTTTCACCAATGCGGACCTGACCATTGCCAACGGCACGTTGACGGCCGTGAGCAGCAGCGACGGCGGTATCACCTGGACCGCAACCTTTACACCGAGCGCCAGTATCAACGACACGACCAACCTCATCACCTTGGACAACACCGGTATCAGCGACTTGTCGGGCAACGCCGGTAGCGGCACCACCGATTCCAACAACTACGCCATCGATACGCTTCGCCCCACCGCGACCATCGTCCTGGCAGACCCAACCCTGAGTGCCGGCGAAACGTCGCTGGTGACCATTACGTTCGCCGAGGCGGTGAGCGGTTTCACCAACGCCGACCTGACGATTGCCAACGGCACCTTGAGCGCCGTCAGCAGCAGCGACGGTGGCATCACCTGGACCGCGACCTTCACGCCGACGGTTGGCGTGAATGACGCGACCAACGTCATTACCCTGGCCAATACCGGCGTGGCCGACCTTGCCGGCAATGCGGGCAGCGGCACCACCAATTCCGGCAATTACACGATCGACACTGTGGTGCCGACGGCCACCATTGTGATCGCCGACAACGCATTGAAAATCGGCGAAACCTCTCTGGTCACCATCACGTTCTCCGAAGCGGTAACCGGTTTCAGCAACGCCGATCTGGCCATCGCCAACGGCACGTTGACTGCGGTGAGCAGCAGTGACGGCGGCATTACCTGGATCGCGACCTTCACGCCAACCGCCAGCATCACTGACACGACCAACTTGATCACCCTGGACAACACCGGCGTGCAAAACGCCTCGGGCAACGTCGGCATCGGCACCACCGATTCCAACAACTATGCCATCGACACCGTGCGTCCGACGGCCACCATCGTAGTGTCGGACACCTCGCTGGCGCTGGGCCAAACCTCGCTGGTGACCATCACGTTCAGCGAAGCGGTCAGCGGTTTTACCAACGCCGACCTGACCATTGCCAACGGCACATTGAGCGCGGTGAGCAGCAGCGACGGCGGCATCACCTGGACCGCGACTTTCACGCCGACGGTGAGCGTCAACGATGCGACCAACATAATCACGCTGAACAACACCGGGATTGCCGACCTGGCCGGCAACGCTGGCTCGGGCACCACCGATTCCAATAACTACGCGATCGACAGCCTACGCCCGACCGCGACCATCGTGTTGAGCGATACGACCCTTAAACCAGGCGAAACCGCGCTGGTAACCATCACCTTCAGCGAGGCGGTCAGCGGTTTCGACAACAGCGATCTGAGCATCGCCAACGGTACGTTGAGCGCGGTGAGCAGCAGCGACGGCGGCATCACCTGGACCGCGACCTTCACCCCGACCCTTGGTGTGACCGATGCGACCAACTTCATCACCCTGAACAACACCGGTATCGCGGACCTGGCCGGTAACACCGGCACGGGCACCACCAACTCCGCCAACTACGTGGTGAAAACCCAGGTGCCGACTGCGACCATCGTGATCGCCGACAACGCCCTCAAGGCCGGCGAAACCTCGGGCGTGACCATCACCTTCAGCGAAGCGGTGAGCGGTTTCAGCAACGCCGACCTGACCATCGCCAACGGCACGTTGAGCAATGTGTCGTCCAGCGACGGCGGCGTCACCTGGACCACGACCTTCACGCCAACGGTCGACGTGACGGACAGCAGCAACCTGATCCGCCTGGACAACAGCGGTGTGCAGAACGCCTCGGGCAACAGCGGCGTGGGCGTGACCGATTCCAACAACTACGCCATCGACACGGCGCGGCCGACCGCGACCATAGTGGTCGCGGACAATCGCCTGGGCATCGGTGAGACCACCACCGTTACGATCACTTTCAGCGAAGCGGTGTCCGGTTTCGATTTGTCGGACCTCAGCGTCGCCAACGGTGTGCTGTCCAACCTGGCCAGCAGCGACGGCGGCGTGACCTGGACCGCGACCCTGACGCCGACGGCGAACATCAACGACACCACCAACCTGGTCCTGCTCGACACCGGCAACGTCGCCGACGCGTCAGGCAACACCGGTGCCGCGATTGCCATCTCCAACAACTACGCCCTCGATGCCACGCGCCCGACTGCCACCATCGTGGTTGCCAATTCGCATTTGGGTATTGGCCAGACCACGCTGGTGACCTTCACGTTCAGTGAGGCAGTGAGTGATTTCGACCTGTCGGATTTGAGCGTGACCAACGGCGAGTTGAGCAATCTGGCCAGCAGTGATGGCGGCAAGACCTGGACCGCGACCTTCACGCCGACCGCGAACATGTCCGACCCGAGCAACTTCATCGCCCTCGACACCAGCAATGTCTCGGACCTGGCCGGCAACATCGGCAGCAGCGTCGCGGTTTCCAACAATTACGCCATCGACGGCGAGCGGCCGACCGCCACAGTCGTTGTCGCCAACCCGAACCTTGGCGTTGGCCAGACTTCGCTGGTGACCTTCACTTTCAACGAGGCGGTGAACGGTTTCGACCTGTCCGACATCAGTGTGGCCAACGGCACGTTGTCCAACCTGTCCAGCAGCGACGGCGGCAAAACCTGGACCGCGACGCTGACGCCCACCGGCAATACCAGCAACGGCAACAACGCGATCAGCCTGAACATCGCCGGTGTCAGTGACGGTTCGGGCAATGCCGGCAGTGGCTCCAGCCAGTCGAACAGTTATGCGATCAACACCGTGTCGGCGCCGTCGTCGCCAATTGTGGTGGTGCCAGCGGATCCGGAGTTCCGCGCCCCGCAACCCGTGACGGTTCCTGATCAACCGAACGTACCGCTGCAGCCGATCATATTCACCCCGCCAACGGGCACGCTTGGCTCGCCGCTGACCTTTGCCCCGCTGTTCGAACAACGGGTGATCGGCGACGGCATCCGGCCCCTGGGCGACATTTTCATCAACCGCGGTACGTTGGCACCGAGCTTCATCGCCCAGGTGTTCAGCAGCAGCGACAGCGGTGCCGAGGGGGCGGGCCAGGGTTTCCTCGGCTTTGGTGGCGGCGATGGCGGGGTGTTCAGCACCAGCACGCTGTCGAGTCTGTTCAATCAGGACACGGGCAGTGAGCGAGGCGAGCTGAACTCTTTCGGCAGTCATTCGATCAGGGGCGGGGATGTTTCCGAAGGGCTGCGCGGCGTGTTTGGCGCGCTGACGCTGAACCAGCAATTGCAACAACTCAAAGACACCGAGCAACGGCAGGTCGACAGCCTGGCCGCAGCGTTGAAACAAGTCGGCATCAGCGAAATGCAGGCCTGAAAAAACCTTAAAAACAGTGCAGGACCCAGGGGCAGTCAAGGATGAATAGAAGTCACATGTTGTTCGGCGCCAGCCTGCTGGCGCTTGCGATAAGCGGATGTGCCGTCAAAAGTGAACCTATAGAGCGCAGCGTCAGCGAACAGCGCGCCAAGAGCGATCTGCAGAATATGTACACCGGTCAGGAGCCCCTCAGTGGTCCGCTGACCTTGCACCAGGCCATGGCCCGCGCGGTGAAATACAATCTCGAAGGCCGGCTCAAGATCATGGAAGAGGCGTTGGCCAAGCGCCAACTCGACCTCGCCAGTTTCGACATGCTGCCGCGCATGGCCTTGGCGGCAGGCTATGCCGGGCGTAGCAACGTCAGCGCCTCCAGCAGCCAGAGTGTGCTCACCGACACCCAGTCCCTGGAACCGTCGACCTCCCAGGACCGCGACCGCCGGGTCGCCGACCTGACCATGGTGTGGAACGTCCTCGACTTCGGCGTCAGTTACATCAGCGCCAAGCAGCAGGGCGATCAGCGACTGATCGTTCAGGAACGTCGGCGCAAGGTGATCAACACCATCGTCCAGGACGTGCGCTCGGCCTATTGGCGAGCGGTGGCCGCCGAACGTTTGCTCACGCAGATCGACAGCCTGATGGCGCGGGTCGATACGGCGCGCAGCAACAGTCAAAGCATGAGCACACAGCGCATCGGCGATCCGATCCAGGCGTTGGGTTATCAGCGTTCGCTGATCGAGGCCACCCGCCAGTTGCAAGAGCAGCGCCGGGCGCTGTCCCTGGCCAAAACCGAACTGGCGACCCTGATCAATCTGCCGATGGGCACCGATCTGAAACTCGCGACTCCGGATGATTACTCGATTCCGCAACTGAAAGTCGGCATGGCCAGTCTTGAACACGAAGCGCTGGCCAGTCGTCCGGAACTGCGCGAGCAGGATTACCAGACCCGCATCAGCACCGCCGAAACCCGTAAAGCCATGCTGCGGCTGTTGCCGGGGCTGGAGTTTTCGGCGGGCGGGCATTACGACAGCAACTCGTTTCTGGTCAACGACAAGTGGGCCGATTACGGGGTGAAATTGACCTGGAACCTGTTCAACGTGATTTCCGCACCGGCCGCGATCAACGTGGCCAAGGCCGGCGAAGAAGTCGCCAAGGCGCGGCGTCAGGCTATGTCGATTGCGGTGCTGGCCCAGCTCTACGTGGCCAACGCCAACTATCAAGAGGCGCTGCATCAGTTCCAGACCAACCAGGAGTTGTCGAGCATCGACGGGCAGATTCTGGGGCAGTTGCGCAACCGTCATCAGGCGGCGAGCCTCGGTGAGCTGGACCTGATCCAGGGTGAACTGAACACCTTGCAGGCGGATTTGCGCCGTGACTTGTCTTACGCCGATCTGCGTAACGCCTACGGTCAGATCTTCGCCAGCGCCGGCCTCGACCCGATGCCGGACGAGGTGCAATCCACTGAAGTCCAATCCATCGCCACCGCCTTGGCCAACCGCGAAGCGGCGTGGGCGTCGGGCAACATTGCCGTGCCGGTGACCCATGCCCCAGTCCAGTGATCTACGGGTGCCGACCGCGAGCATCAATCGCGAACAACGGGAGACCCGCAACGGTCATCACGGCGCCGCGATCCTGCTGACCGGTTTGCCGGCGGCGGGTAAATCGACGCTGGCCCAGGCGCTGCACGCCGAGTTGTTCGAACTCGGTGTGCAAAGTGTGGTACTCGATGGTGATGGGCTTCGGGTCGGGCTCAATCGCGACCTCGGTTTTACCGACAGTGATCGCTTGGAAAACATCCGTCGCGCCAGTGAAGTGGCGGCGTTGCTGGTGGAGAACGGGCAGATCGTCATCCTCGCGATGATCGCGCCGCTGGTGGAGCTGCGTGAGGTGTTCGCCAAGCGCTTGGGTGAGGATTACCGCGAAGTCTGGTGCAGCGCTTCGTTGTCGGTATGCGAGCAACGCGATCCCAAAGGGCATTATGCGCGGGCGCGTCGCGGTGACCTGGCCGGGTTTACCGGTGTGTCCGCGCCCTATGAACCGCCACCGTCGGCGTCCTTGGTGCTCGACACCGGGGTGCAGTCGGTTGAGGCCTGCCTCGACCGCTTGCTGACCTGGCTCGGCGAGTGTGCGGTGCTGCCGAAACGATGAGCCGACCGGCCTTCTCTCGCTTACCGGTGGTGGTGGATTTGCCGCTGCTGTTGCAAGCGTTGGCAGCGATTGGCGAGGACACGTGGAAGGCGCATTTCAACAGCGATTACTACACCGGGGATTGGAGTGGTGTGGCGCTGGTATCGGCGGCGGATGCGTTGACGGAACTGTCGCCGGGTCGTGGTGAGTCGCTGTTGCGCGCGCCGTGGTTGCGGGATCTGCGATGGCAGAAGGGCTTGCGGGATCTGCCGCTGGAGATCGTGTCCGCACGCCTGTTGCGACTTGGGCCGGGCGGGCAGATTCATGAACATCGAGATTACGACCTTGGCGGGCCAGACGCCGATCTGCGCCTGCACATCCCGCTGTTCAGCCCGCCTCAAGTGGACTTCATGCTGGATGGCCAGCGCATGCCGATGCTTGCGGGAGAGTGTTGGTTTCTCGACCTGTCGCGGCCGCATCGCGTGGACAATCGTGATATTCAGGCGCGGGTTCATCTGGTACTCGATTGCCGTCCTGGTGTTTGGCTGGAGCAGGCAATTGTCGAGGGCGTGTCGACCACGCCTCAGCCTGGCGTGGGTGACGGCGCCTTGTTGCAGTTTCAGCGTCTGGTGGCCAGTGATTCGCAGCTTTCAAAGACGTTACAGGGCTTGCCGGACAGCGAGGCTTTCATCATCCGTACGCTGGAACTGGCGGCTGAGCGAGGCCTGGCGTTTTCTCGGGACGAACTGCTGGCGGCAATGCGCAACGGCCGTCGTCGATGGAATGAACAATGGAGCGCCTGAGCCTGGAAGGCTGGTTGCCGATTCGGGTCTGGCAACAGGCTGGTGAGTGGCAGGTCGATTGGTGCTGGTTCGGCGCAACGCGGCTGCATCAGCCGTTTTTTCGCGATGCCGTGGAAGAGGCGCTGCGACTGCCGTTCAATCAGGCGTTTCGACGGCAAACGCCGTTGGCTGTTTTCGGCGACTGGCAGGCCCGCAGTCCCGGCTTGGCGCCGAGCGCGTTTATTTTTCATGCTTCGCGCTGCGGCTCGACCCTCATCAGTCAGATGCTCGCGCAACTCGACAATCACATCGTCATCAGCGAACCGCCGCCGCTGGATGCCTTGTTGCGCAGTGATTTGCCAACCGTCGAACGGCGTGCCGCCATCGAAGGGTTGTTGTCCGCCTACGGTCAACGCCGGCTCGGTTCGGAGCAAAGGTTGGTGATCAAGCTCGATGCCTGGAACATCGCTGAATTGCCCCTGTTGCGCGACTGTTTTCCTGATACGCCTTGGTTGTTTGTGTACCGCGATCCGCTGGAAATCGCCGTATCCCATCTACGCCGCCCGGGCATGCACATGGTGCCGGGGATGATCGGGGCGAGTGGGCTGGATGACGAATTGCCGTTCGGTAGTCGGGAGGATTTCATTGCGCGGCGGCTGGGGCGGTTGCTGGAATTGGGGTTGGCGCGATGTCGGGCGTTTAGTGGATTCGCGGTGAATTACAGTGAATTGCCGGGAGCCATGGCGGGGCGGTTGGCTGGGTTTTTCGGGTTGGATGATTTGCAGAGGGAGCAAGTGTTTAGGGCGGTGGGGCAGCATGCCAAACAGCCTTCGCAGGTGTTTGCCGAGGATAGCGATGGGAAGCGTCGTGAGGCTTCGGAGCTCTTGTGTGAGCGGGTTGAACGTTGGGCGCGGGTGCCTTATGACGCGCTAGTTGCCAAGTCATTTGTCGACGGCTCTGACGCCTTCGCGAGCAAGCCCGCTCCCACAGTTGATCTTCGGTGAGCACTAGATTTGTGTACGACCGGGATCCCCTGTGGGAGCGGGCTTGCTCGCGAAAGCTATCTTCAACTCACCGAAGATTTACCTGACTAAATCTTGGTTTGAGCCTTCGCCATTTGCAATTCCTCCCAATGATCCATTGCCCGCTCAACCAGCAACTGCACGCCATCGGCCATGCGGCTGAGCGCCAGGGCTACCGATCGCCGTGTCCCGTCCACGTCGTCCGCGAGATCGGCAGCAATGGCGCTGATGGACAGCAGGTCTTCGGAGGCGTTGGCCAGCAGGGCTTCGGTGTCGATGTCGGGGGAAACCGAGAAGAGTGCGCCTTTGCGGCGCCTGGCTGGTTTGCCGTCAGCCGGGGGGAAGTAGTGGGCGAAGGCGCGTTCAGCGGCTTCTTTGAGTTTTTCGGCTGCGAGAGAATCTTCGGAATCGGTTCCAGAGTTCTCTGGAGGATTCGGAGTTACTTTGATCATATAAAACACCCTAAACAGTTAAGTTGGAGCCGTCACCGTTCGCTTGCACGCGAATGGGGTGGCGGCCGTGCGCAGGTGTGCAAGACCGGGACTGTTTAGGACACCCAGCAGATCCGAGGATCTCCTGCGCGCAGCCGCCATTAAGCAATGAGCCATGGCAATTGCGACCCAAACAGTTTCGTCGGACTTGCACGTCCGTGTCACCGTTTATTCAGTGACAAACCCAGACTAGACCTGGGTTCAGACCGGAACAAGTTCACCAACACCACTACAACTTGAAGGAAATCTCCGACGGGATTACCGGACATTGGCGTTTATGGGAAGGTCAAAAGATCGCAGCCTCGTTTCACTCGACAGCTCCTACATTGGAATGCGATCCCCTGTAGGAGCTGTCGAGTGAAACGAGGCTGCGATCTTTTGGGGCCATCAGGATTTGGACGACAAATCCGCCATACCCTTAAGCAGCTCGATCGGCAGCGGAAAGACAATCGTCGATGTCTTGTCCCCGGCAATCGAACTCAGCGTCTGCATATATCGCAACTGCATCGCCCCCGGCTGGCGCCCCAGCATCTCGGCGGCTTGCATGAGTTTTTCCGAGGCCTGCAATTCACCTTCGGCGTGAATCACCTTGGCCCGGCGTTCCCGTTCGGCTTCGGCCTGTTTGGCGATGGCGCGGACCATCGATTCGTTGAGGTCCACGTGCTTGATCTCGACGTTCGCCACCTTGATGCCCCAGGCATCGGTCTGGGCGTCGAGCACTTGCTGGATGTCGATGTTCAGCCGCTCCCGTTCGGCCAGCAGTTCATCAAGCTCATGCTTACCGAGCACCGCCCGCAGCGTGGTCTGGGCCAGTTGGCTGGTGGCCATGAGGAAGTCTTCGACCTGGATGATGGCTTTCTGTGGATCGAGCACGCGGAAATACAGCACCGCGTTGACCTTGACCGAGACGTTATCGCGGGTGATCACGTCTTGTGGCGGCACGTCGAGGACCACGGTGCGCAGGTCGACGCGGACCATTTGCTGGACCACCGGAATCAGCAGGATCAGGCCCGGCCCTTTTACCTGCCAGAAGCGCCCGAGCTGGAACACCACCCCGCGCTCGTATTCGCGCAGGATGCGGAAGGTCGACCCCGCCAGTGCAATCAGCAGTAACAGCAGCGCGGCAAAACCCAGTTGCAGGCCCATGTCTATTCTCCCTTCGACGCCGCATCAGCCGCGGCCACTTCCAGCAGTAATCCCTTGCGTGCCACCACCCGCACCCTTTGCCCGGGTTGCAGCGGCGTGGTGCTGAGGACTTGCCACTTTTCTCCTTGCAGATGCACCCAGCCGTTATAGGCATTGCCGGCCAGCGACATCACCGGGGTCACGCTGCCCACCAGTCCGGCATCGCCACTGACGTTTTCGCGCGGTCGGGTTTTCAGGGCGTGTATCAGCAGGAAGATCAACAGCAGCGCACTGATCAGTCCGAGGCCGACCATCAATGGCACAGGCACTTCGGTGTTGCTCAGGATCACCGCGCCGATCACAAACATCACAATGCCGCCCAGCCCGATCACGCCGTAATTGGGCAGCGCCGCCTCGGCGATCAGAAAGGCGATGCCGAACGTGATCAGCCAGATCCCCATGGGATTGGGAGCCAGCAGGACGACGGTGTCCGCCGCGAAGACCGATCCGCTCAAGGCCAACAGCAGCGCAACCGCACAGCAACGAATGTTCACGTGACCCTCCGGGAGAGTCATTGATGGTTCTTTATACAGTCTAGCTGAGCTGTGGATTGTACGAATTTTGACCAGTTGTTGGCCTTGGCCCGGCGGGCGGATTTCACTCCGGAACGCGCCAGCAGGCCTAGACTTTCAGTACGAAGAAAAGTGTTAACCATCGTCCGCCAAACAGTGTTTGCGGACACCGAGGTGCATCATGCGTATGGCAAGAACCCTGCAGAGCAGCCTGGATAAGGCGCACTGCGAATATGACATCATTTCCCACCCGCACTCGGCCAGCAGCCTTGAAACCGCACGGCTTGCGAACATTCCTGCCGAAAGGGTGGCCAAGTCGGTAATCCTCGACGACCAGCACGGGCATTTCCTGATGGCTGTGCTGCCCGCCAGCCGCCATCTGGACCTGAGCAAAGTTCGCAGCAGCGGCGAATGGCAGGTCTCCCGGGAAAGCAACCTGCCGCACCTGTTCGATGATTGCGAACGCGGCGCTGTCCCAGCCTTGGGCGAATCCTATGGGATCGACGTGGTCATCGACCCGTTGCTGACCCGCCAGAAAGACATTTACCTGGAAGCCGGCAACCACACCAATCTGCTGCACATGGAAATGCCGCAGTTTCTGAAAATGGTGCCGCATGCCGAGGTGCGAGAGTTGAGCCAGTGAGTTTTGCGCCGTCAGTGATACCGTCATCGCGGGCAAGCCATGCTCCCACAGGGTTCTCGCAATCCTGTAGGAGCGTGGCTTGCCCGCGATTGACTGCAAAGCAGTCACCCCATCATTTGCCATAAAAAAGGAGCCCGACATGGAATCCCCAACCCACAGCCTCCCTTCCCTGTTCAAACAACTCGGCCTGGACAGCGATCCGATCAGCATCGACCAATTTATCGCCACCCATTCACCGCTCAAACCGGAACTGCATCTAGCGGATGCGTTTTTCTGGACCAAGAGTCAGGCGGAGTTTTTGAGGGACGAGATTCTGGATGATGCGGATTGGGCGGAGGTGGTGGATCAACTTGATGTGCTGATGAGGAAGGGGCGGGGGGTGTAAATCTGAGGAGTTCTTCAACTCTCCAGCGGCCACTGTCGAGAAGTGTGGACCAGCGCGAGTATCCAGATCGCGCCCGGTCCCAGTTCATAGACGATGCGATAACTCTGGTGCGGAATCAGCTCTCGAGTGCCTGCAATGATTCCGGCGGGGCCGCTTTCAGGGTATTGGGACAGCCGAGATATTGAGTGAGTGACACGGGTGTCCATGTCGATGGCTGCTTTTGGATTGACGGCATGGAGGTAATCCCAAATTTCTGCACGATCCTGTGCTGCTGCTGCTGCTGCTGCTGCTGCTGCTGCTGGCGTCCAGATAATCCTCATCCTTTAGCAGCCCTCGCACGCCTGGCGGCGAATTCTGCTTCAACTTCATCATTGGTCAGGCCTTCGCCTGCGTTCATGGACACTCGCGCGCTGTCCACTTTGCGTTGTAAAAACGCTTCGTACTCACGCGACTCGCGCTGTTTTTGAACGAATTGCCGCATCATGTCACGAACAATCTGCGAAGCAGGGCGATGCGAAGCCTCTGCCTCAGCCATGAACTGCTCGCGCAATTCCGGTTCGAGTTTCATTGTAAAGACGGCTTGTTTTGACATGGTCTGCATCCTCGACTGATGTACTGACGGAGTATATACGTCGTCAGTACAAACCATGGCCAGAGAGAAAATTGATGCGACGCGCGGTGAATCACAGCTTTTCTGTTCAAACAACTCGGCCTGGGCGCGATCCGGTCAGCATCGGGATCTTAAAAAATAGTGTCTGACTTCAAGAAAAATCCAGCAGAGGTACTGAATGGGGCACATGGCGAGCCTGTGACAGTGGTTTCAGCCGATGTTTTCGAGTGCGCAATGGAACGCCTCGATGACCTTGAATGGGCGGAAATTGTTCGTTCACGCCAGCATGAAACACCGATTTCGGTAAATCTGGATGACCTTTAGGCTCGAACCCGATTAAACGCGCCATCAGCGCTAATGGGGGGTGTAAAAATCTTAACGAAACGACTGAAATGTGCAAAAAACTTACAGGCGTTGCAGAAATCTGGGCTTGAATCGTGTCTGTGAACTTTTTCAGCCTCCCTCTGGCCCAGAATTGTTTCAAAACTTGACCAACTTTCCCCTCCAATGCCATATTGATAGTTAGCAAACTAACAGTGTGTGTTTCCCCTCGTGCCGAAAAACCTCGACGCTCTCCAGATGAACATCAGCAGCTCCATGGTGGTGGCCGCGAGGCATTGGCGGAAGATCTGCCAGACCACGCTGGTCAACTATGGAATCTCTGAAGCCTGCGCCGTCCCGTTGTTGATGATCGGGCGTCTGGGCGAGGGTGTGCGGCAGGTGACGGTGGCGCAGGCGGCGGGGATGGAGAGTCCGTCGCTGGTGCGTCTGCTCGATCAGTTGTGTCATGCCGGCTACGTTCGTCGCACCGAAGACGCCCATGACCGGCGCGCCAAATGCCTGAGCCTGACGGAAACCGGTCGGGAGTTGGTGCAGGCTGTCGAGATCGAGCTGGTGCGGTTGCGCCATGAAGTGCTCGAAGGGATCGACCGCAGTGATCTTGAAGCGACGTTACGGGTATTGAGAGCCTTTGAAGCGGCCAACGCACCGTCGGTGGCCAACCCTTGAGCGGATTTTTTACCGGCGTTCCTCCGGCGCGGGACTGGTTCTATGGGGTGCGTACGTTCGCGGCGTCGATGATTGCGCTGTACATCGCCATGCTCATGCAAATGCCGCGTCCGTATTGGGCGATGGCCACCGTGTACATCGTTTCCAGCCCGTTTGTCGGCCCCACCAGTTCCAAGGCGTTGTACCGCGCGGTCGGCACTTTTCTCGGTGCGGCGGCAGCGGTTTTTTTCGTGCCGATGTTTGTCCAGAGCCCCTATGTGCTGGTGGTCGTAATCGCGCTGTGGACCGGGACGTTGCTATTCCTGTCCCTGCATCTGCGCACGGCCAACAGTTACGCGCTGATGCTCGCCGGTTACACGTTGCCGCTGATTGCCTTGCCGGTGGTCGATAACCCGCTGGCGGTGTGGGATGTCGCGGAAGCGCGAACCGAGGAAATCTTCCTCGGCATCGCCGTGGCGGCGGTGGTCGGTGCGATGTTCTGGCCACGGCGGCTGGCGCCGGTGTTCAACGATTCGGTGAATAAATGGTTCGCCGATGCCTCGACTTACAGCCTGCGTTTCCTCAGCCGCAACGTACAGCCGGAGGAAGTCAGTGCCTTGCGCTCGGCGATGGTGGCGACCTTCAACAGCCTGGAGCTGATGATCGGTCAGTTGCCCCACGAGGGCGCGCGACCGCAGACGGTGCGCAACACCAAGGAACTGCGCGGGCGGATGATTCACCTGCTGCCGGTGATCGACGCCCTCGACGACGCGCTCTACGCCCTTGAACGAAGAACCCCCGAGCTTGTGGATAAGTTCGCGCCGCTGTTGACCGTGACCACCGAATGGCTGGATCACAAAGATGCCGACCTCGGCCGCTGGCAGGCGCTGAAAGATCAGCTTGAGGCCTTGCAACCGTCCGCCGAAGCGCTGGATGACCGCAAACAGCTGCTGTTCTCCAACGCGTTGTATCGCCTCGGCGAGTGGATTGATGTGTGGCAAGACTGCCGCAGCCTGCAATACGCCATTCAGTGCGAAAGCCAGGACAGCTGGCGCGCGGTGTATCGGCATTGGCGTCTGGGTCGCCTGTCGCCGTTTCTCGACCGTGGGCTGATGCTCTATTCGGCGGCGTCCACGGTGACCGCGATCATTGTCGCGTCGGTGCTGTGGATTCTGCTCGGCTGGACCGACGGTGGCGCCGCGGTGATTCTGGCAGCGGTGGCGTGTAGTTTCTTTGCCTCGATGGACGACCCGGCGCCGCAGATTTTCCGGTTCTTTTTCTGGACCGCGATGTCGGTGCTGTTTGCCAGCCTTTATCTGTTCCTGGTCCTGCCCAACCTGCATGACTTCCCGATGCTGGTTCTGGCGTTTGCGGTGCCGTTCATTTGCATCGGCACCCTGACGGTCAAGCCGCAGTTTTACCTGGGCATGCTGCTGACCCTGGTCAACACCTCGTCGTTCATCAGCATTCAAGGCGCTTACGACGCGGATTTCCTCAGCTTCGCCAACTCCAACCTGGCCGGCCCCGTCGGCTTGCTGTTCGCTTTTGTCTGGACCCTGATCGCCCGGCCGTTCGGTGCGGAACTCGCGGCCAAGCGCCTGACCCGTTTCAGCTGGCGCGACATTGTCAGCCTGACCGAGCCAGCCACGTTGGCCGAACACCGCCACCTCGGTGTGCAGATGCTCGATCGCTTGATGCAGCATCTGCCGCGATTGGCCATGACCGGACAAGACACCGGCATCGCGCTGCGGGAAGTACGCGTAGCGCTGAACTTGCTCGACCTGCTTGCCTACACGCCGCGAGTGCACGGCACACCACAAATGCTGCTGCATCAAGTGGTGGCCGAAGTCGGCGAGTATTTCAAAGCGTGCCTCAAGGCCGGCGAGCGATTGCCGGCACCGAGCCCGCTGCTGATGACCCTCGACCGCACCCGCCGCGCCCTCAACACCGAGTGCGATGACGGCGCGCGTCTGCACTTGTTGCATGCCTTGAGCGGTCTGCGTCTGTCGCTGCTGCCCGGGGTGGAATTCGTAGCCTCGGGTGAACTCGAAGAACCGCTTCCCCATGGCATCGATGGAGCGCCTTTATGATCGGTGATCTGGATATCAGCGGGGTATTCCTGCCCACGCTGCTGGTGCTGATGGGCATTACGTACGTGCTGTTCCTGTTGGTGCACGGGTTGCTGACGCGCCTGCACTTTTACCGTCTGGTCTGGCACCGGGCATTGTTTAACGTGGCTCTCTACGCCTTGCTGCTCGGCGCCGTGGACTCACTCAGTCGATACCTGATGACATGAAAAAGCCTTTTTTAACCCTCGGTCGCGTGGTCCTGACCCTGCTGATCGTGACCTTCGCCGTCGTCGTGGTCTGGCGCATGGTGATGTATTACATGTTCGCGCCCTGGACACGGGACGGGCACATCCGTGCTGACATCGTGCAGATCGCCCCGGACGTGTCCGGGCTCATTCAGCAAGTGGAAGTGCGCGACAACCAGTTGGTGAAACGCGGCCAGGTGCTGTTCAGCATCGACCAGGACCGCTTCAAACTGGCCTTGCGTCAGGCCAAGGCAGCGGTCGCCGACCGCCAGGAAACCCTGGCCCAGGCGCAACGCGAAGCCAAGCGTAACCGTGGCCTCGGCAATCTGGTGCCGGGCGAACAACTGGAAGAAAGCCAGTCCCGCGTGGCCCGCGCCGAAGTGGCCTTGATGGAAGCTCAGGTGGCGGTGGACAGCGCCCAGCTCAACCTCGACCGCTCGACCATTCGCAGCCCGGTGGACGGTTACGTCAACGACCGCGCGCCGCGTACTCAGGAATTCGTCACTGCCGGGCGCCCGGTGTTGTCGGTGGTGGACAGCAATTCGTTCCACATTGACGGTTATTTCGAAGAAACCAAGCTTGACGGAATCCATGTCGGCCAGTCGGTGGACATCCGGGTGGTCGGCGACCGCGCGCGTTTGCGCGGCCATGTGGAAAGCATCGTCGCCGGCATCGAGGACCGCGACCGCAGCAGCGGCAGCAACCTGCTGCCCAACGTCAATCCGGCGTTCAGCTGGGTGCGGCTGGCCCAGCGGATTCCGGTGCGGATTGCCTTCGATGACGTGCCAGCGGACTTCCGCATGATCGCCGGGCGTACCGCCACGGTATCGATCATCGAAGACCAACCGCAGGAGCCCGCGAAATGAGCAGGGCCTCGGGTTTGGCGGTCGTCGGCTTAGGCGTGTTGCTGTCGGCCTGTCAGGTGGTCGGGCCGGATTATCACCTGCCGGACGAGGCCGCCATCCACCGTGAAGACTTGCAGGGCGACCTGGCGGTGAACGGTAAAAACGTCGTTTCGGCCCCGGTGCCCGCTGATTGGTGGCGCTTGTATCAGGATCCGCGTCTGGACCAATTGGTGCAGCAGGCCATGGCCAGCAACACCGATTTGCGCGTGGCGGCGGCGAGCCTTTCCCGGGCCCGCGCCCAGGTCGACGAAGCGCAGGCGGCGGGCGGCTGGAGTGGCGGGGTGAAGATCGGCGCCCAGCGCTTGCAGGAATCCGGCGAAGCGTTCTTGCTGGCGGATAAAGTGCCGGTGGCCAACGTCGGCGACATCGGCATTACCACCTCGTATCAGTTCGATTTGTTCGGCACCTTGCAGCGCGGGATCGAAGCGGCCAAGGCCAATGCCGACGCGACTCAAGCCGCCGCCGATACCGCACGTATCACCTTGGTGGCCGATGTGGTTCGGGCTTACACCCAAGTGTGCGCGGCCAACGAGGAGCAGGAAATCGCCCAGCATTCCCTCGACCTGCAAGCCCAAGGCACCACGCTGATCCAGCGTTTGCGCGATGCCGGGCGCGGCGATGAAACTCAGGTCACTCGCTCGCAAACCCAATTCAAATCCTTGCGCGCCGACATGCCGCGTTATGAAGCGGCGCGTCAGGCCGGGTTGTTCCGCTTGTCGATGCTGTTGGCCAAACCGGTCGAGCAATTGCCGGCCGGCACCGCCACCTGTAACGAGCTGCCGAAAATCACCCAGTTGTTGCCGGTCGGTGACGGCGCCACCTTGCTCAAGCGCCGGCCCGATGTGCGTCAGGCCGAACGTCGGCTGGCGGCCGCGACCGCCGGCATCGGCATCGCCACGGGCGAGTTGTACCCGGACATCAGCATCGGCGCGACGGTCGGTACCGTTGGCATCCTCGAAAACCTTGGCAAACCGGCGACCAATCGTTGGGGCTTCGGCCCGTTGCTGACCTGGACCGTGCCGTCCAACGGCTCCCGGGCGCGAATCCGCGAGGCTGAAGCGGCCACCCAAGGCACGCTGGCGCATTTCGATGGCGTGGTACTCAACGCCATCCGCGAGACCCAGACCAGCCTGGCGCAATATTCGGCGCTGTTGCAGCGCCGCGATGCCTTGGCCGACGCCGAACAATCGGCGCAATTGGCCGCGGACCAGACCCACCGCTTCTTCCAGGCCGGCCGCGCGTCGTTCCTGGCGGACCTGCAAGCCACACGCACCTACACCGATGTGCGGGCGCAACTGGCCGCCGCCAATACCCAAGTTGCGATGAGCCAGATCGATTTGTTCCTCGCCTTGGGCGGTGGCTGGGAAAGCGGACGAACGCAAGGCACGAACCCCGGCAATCCCTGAGCCCGTTGCTATGCTTTGACTTGATGAGGTCGCGCGTCGATTTCATCGATCAAGGCTCGCGTTGGTCATGGGGATCTAATAATGAAAAACCCTTATGCTCCCGGCTTCTGGTGCGCTATTACGGCATTGGTCCTGCTGTCGGCCACCTATTTTTACGGCATCATGCTGGCCCACCAGATCGACAAGGCTTTGGTGTTCCTCGACAGTGCCGCGGCGCTGATTGCCGTGATGGCAATCGTCGTGGTGGCCTGGGCTTCAGTCCAGGGCCAGCGCATCAAGAAAAGACAACTCGAACAAGGCAAGACCCTGGTGCTGATCTGGGACACCAAGGTGGCGTTGCGTCGGGTCGAAACGGTGTTTGACCGGTATTTCTGGGGCAGCTACTGGCAACCGGGGCGTACGTTCCAGGAAGTCATGGGCGAACTGACCGGCACGCCGCTGGAAAAAAGCCTCGAGACCTTGAAGAAGCAATGCCTGGAACTGGACAAGCAAGTCTGCGACGAGGACAGGCACTGGCTCAACAATGCCCGTGAACTCTCCGATGTGGCGGCCGCCATGGCCCGTGAACGCTATCAACTGGACTTCTGCGACCCGCGCGCGGAAGTGACGGGCGGGGCGGTGATCAATCGCGATTTTGAAGTGCTGGTGTATACGTGGACGGCGCGGCTCAAGAGCTTTGATCATCAGCTGGATGAGATGGAAGTTCAGTATTCTTGAGCCTGTGTTGTCGGGTCTGACGTCTTCGCGAGCAAGCCCGCTCCCACATTTGACCGAGTCGCTGGATTAGTACTCGGTCAAATGTGGGAGCGGGCTTGCTCGCGAAGGCAATCTAATGACCTCTGAAACTCTCGACCCCTGCCGGTGGTCCACAGGCATCAGGGTTCTCTAGACACTCTTTAACCTTTAAACATTGGGCCGCCCGGTGCGCCTGATGCTAATCTGCATCGCACTTTCAGCGCAGTCGCGACCGTAACCCGTCATGGGTTCAGGGAAGACGACCACATTTTCAACAACGGACATTGATCGGGTAATTCATGAATAAATCAGCAGGCGTGCTTCTTGGAATCGTCGTTGCCATCGGTGCAATCAGCGCCGGTGGTGCCTGGTACACCGGCACCAAAATCGAAGGCGTGCTGAACACTTCGATCGCAGACGCCAACAAAGAGCTAAAAGCCGCGCTGGTCGGTTCCAACGGCACAGCGACGCTGGAACTGGTGTCGCTGGAACGTCATGTGTTCAGCAGCACCGCGCACTACCGCCTCAAGGGCGAAGGTGAAATGTTCGGCGAAGCGCCGGTCGAATTGCTGTTCGTTGACCGCCTCGAACACGGTCCGCTGCCGTTCTCACGTCTGGTTTCGCTGAAATGGCTGCCGGTCATGGCCACCAGTCACTACGAACTGGAAAGAACCCCTGCCACCGAAAAATGGTTTGCCGCTGCCAAGGACAAGTCGCCGCTCAAGGGTCTGGTCAATATCGGTTACGACGAATCCACCAACGGCACCCTTGAATTGCTGCCGCTGGACGTCGCGCTGGATGCCACGTCCAACCTGAAATTTTCCGGCTTGAACCTCGATGTCGCTGCCAGCGCCAAGGCTCAGAAGGTCAAGGCCAACGGCTACATGGACACCCTGACGTTGACCACGGTGGCTGAAGACCAGACGCCGGTGAAGGTCGAGCTGAGCGGTCTGACCGTTGCCAGCAACCTGACCAAAAGCACCTACGGCTATTACGTCGGCGACAACACCCTGGAGCTGACCGACAGCAAAACCACCTTCGGCGCCCAGCAATCGGTATTGGGTTTCAAGAAATTTGAAATGAAGAACCAGACCGAAGAATCGGGCACCAGCGCTTCGGGGCGTGCCGATTACAAGGTGGGTGAAGTGTCGCTGAACGGCAAGAATGTCGGCTCTGCGCAAATGGCCATGAGCCTGAAGAACCTCGACATCCCGGCGACCATGTCGCTGATGCAGGTCTACCAGACCAAACTGCAACCGTACGAGAAAGCCGCCGCTGAAGCCGCTGCCGCCGGTGAACCGGCTCCAGAACTGGTCTTGACCCCAGCCGAAGAGGCGCAGGTCAAAACCGGCCTGGAAAAACTGCTCGCGGCAGGCCCGCAGGTGGCCCTGGAAAATCTGTCGTTCAAATCCACCAACGGTGAAAGCCGCGCCAACCTGGTGCTCGACCTGACCAAACCGCAGTCCATGGACCTGCCGCCAGACCAACTGACCCAACAGCTGATCGCGCTGCTGGATTTCAATCTGCAAGTGTCCAAGCCGATGCTCGTTGACCTGCTTACCGTGCAATCGCAGATCGAAGGCCAGACCGACACCAAACTCATTGCCGATCAGGCAACGGCGACCGCGGACATGTTCAGCAGCATGGCAGTCGGTACGCAGTTGGCCAAACTGGAAGGCAACGACATCGTCACCAAACTGCACTACGCCAACAATCAGGTGGAATTCAACGGCCAGAAAATGACTGTTGAGCAATTTGTCGGCTTCGTGATGGGCAAGCTCGGCGGCGCTCCACAGATTCAGTAATACCGCTCGCCTCAAGGCAACGCCCGGTCTCTGCGACATGCAGACGCCGGGCGTTTTGCTGTCCGCTGTTTAAAACCTAATCCACGTCCCGAATCAGCCGCCACGCCTCATCCACCGGCAACGGCTGTTTCATCCGTTCAGCGAGCATCGCCATCGCCCGCTCTCGATCACAGGCAACCGCCGCCGCAACCACGCCGTTCTTGCTGAACAGGCCGATAAAGGGTGGATGGTCAGGGTCACCCTTGAACTCGACCTCATCCCAGCTTTCGGCGTGGCCGAGGTAGTCGTAATTTTTACCAAAGTGCCAAGTCCAGAAATACGGAACGTCGAGGTAGTGTTCGTCGCCGCCCAGCATGTTTGCGGCAGCGATGCGTGCCTGTTGCTGTGCCAGGCGCCAGTGCTCGATGCGCTGGGGCTGGCCGTTGAGCGGGAAGGTCGCGATATCGCCCGCCGCCCACAATCCTTCGGCTACGCGCATGCCGCCGTCGGCCTGCAGTGAGCGATCCTTTTCCTTGGGCAGATCGGCAAACGGTTCCGTTGCCGGGCTGACACCGATGCCGACCAGCACCAGGTCGGCGGGCAAACGCTGACCGTTGTCCAGTTTCACCGCTTCGACCTTGTCCGTGCCTTCAATCTGCGCAGCTTCGCCCTCGGTATGAAACACCACGCCGTTGGCCTCGTGCAGGGCGCGAATCGACTTGCCGACGGCCTCGCCGAACTGCTTGGCGAACGGCACCGCGTGGCGGGCCAGCACGGTGACCTCCAAACCGTATTGGCGCAGGGCCGACGCGGACTCGAGGGCAATGAAGCTGTCGCCGATGATCACCACCCGCTGTCCTGGTTTCGCAGCGCTCAGAATCCGCGTCGCCTGATCCTTGGAACGCAGCAGGAAGACTTGCGGCAAATCGGCACCGGGCAGCGTGAGAGGGTTGGGTGTGCCGCCGGTTGCGAGCAACGCGGCGTCATAGGTCAGCGACTGACCGTCGGCCAGGCGCAGGGTTTTGTTGGTGGCATCCAGGCTCGCCACTTCCCCGGTGACTCGTTCGATCCGCTGTTCGCGGTAAAAGCTTTCCTCTCGTAGCGGCGGGACTTCTTCGGGTGGCATCTCCCCGGCAATCACGAATTTGCTCAGTACCGTTCGGTCGTAACCGGCATCGGCTTCACGGTCGATCAACACGACGCGGCCGCCGAAGCCTTTTTCGCGCAATGCCGCCGCCCCTGCCGTGCCGGCGGCACCGGCGCCGACGATCACAAACGTACGCTCGTCATCGGCCGGCGGTGTGTGGGGATCCGATAGCGGCTGGTCATCGACCCAGACCTCGTCATCGCGCATCTCCAGGGGGTAGCGCTTGAGGCTGTCCAGAGACGGCGGTTCACACAACCCGCCATCCTCAATCCGATACGCGGCCTTGTGCCACGGGCAGATCAAGCGCCCATGACACAGCGCACCCTCGGCCAGCGGCGCCCCGGCGTGGGGGCATTCGCCTTGATAGGCGCGCAACTGATTGCCGACCCGCAGCAAAACGATTTTGGTGTCCGCGATCCGTACTTCCAGGCCTCGGTTTTCGGGCACATCGGCGAAACGGGCGACGCGGTGCAGGGCCATGATCACTCTCCAGGCAGGCGATTCACTTAAGAGTTTGGCGCGTAACCCGAGGTTCAGCCAATTCCCACTGCCACCGCACGAACGGTACAGCTATAGTTCGCAAGCCGACGAAGGCCCCATCCGCACAAGGTGCTCCGGAATGACCCGATTGACCTCTCTGAACCCTTGGCTGGCGGCCGTTACCGTCGCCCTTTGCGTGCAGTTTCCGGCGCAGGCCCAGGAACGCTTCACCGTCAGCATTCCCGGTGTTTCGGATAACCGTCTGTTCACCGCGGCAGCGGCCAGCGACGCCAGCGGCTGCGGCGGCAAGAACCAGTCCCCGGCCCTGAGCTGGAACGCCGGCCCACCCGGCACCTTGAGCTACGCCATCGTCATGCACGACCCGGACGGCCAGAAAGGCCTCGGCGTCGATCACTGGATTCACTACGGCATCAAGGCCGCGACCCGCCAGATCCCGGCCGGCGTGGGCGCCAAATCCGCGCTCGAAGGTATGGGCGGCAGCAACAGCAAAGGCACCACCGGCTACATCGGTCCTTGCCCGCCCGTCGGCGACAGCTCCCACCATTACATCATCCAGCTCTACGCCCTCGATTTGGCGCCGGACGCCTTGCCCGCCGGCCTGACCCGCACGCAGCTGATGGAAAAAATCAAAGGCCATGTGCTGAAAAACAGCAGTGTGGTGCGGCGTTATCACCGCTGAGATTATTTTTTCAGCCGGGTTAACCCGAACCTGAGCGGGGGCTCGTCTCAGAGGATGAATGGATCAATTTCCTCCTGAGGTCAGCTCCCATGTCCCTCCCTCTGCATGTCCTCCGCCCGGCCGCCCAGGGTTTCGCCGTCGGGCTGCTGCTGGCCGTTGCCGGTTGCGGCGTTTCATCCACACCTGAGTCCGCTTCGGTGCCGCCACCGGCCCAAGGTGAAATGAAAACCGAGGCGCTGGTGCGCAACGAATCCGTTGCGGCGGATGCCTCGATGGCCAAGCGCAGCATTCGTCCGGCACCCATAGCGGGCTTTGCGCCAGAGATGGCTGCGCCGGGTTATCAGGATGAGCAGCGCGAGCAATATCAAGCGCTGGCGGATAACCCGATTCACAGCGTGGCCGAGGCACCGGTCTCGACCTTCAGCGCTGACGTCGATACCGGCGCTTACGCCAATGTCCGCCGCTTGCTGAATCAGGGACGCCTGCCGCCCGAAGGCGCGGTGCGGCTGGAGGAAATGGTCAATTACTTTCCCTACGATTACGCGTTGCCCACCGATGGCTCGCCGTTTGGCGTGACCACCGAACTGGCACCGTCGCCCTGGAATCCACATACCCGTTTGCTGCGCATCGGCATCAAGGCGTCGGACCGAGCGGTCGCGGAACTGGCCCCGGCCAACCTGGTGTTTTTGGTGGACGTGTCCGGCTCGATGGACCGTCGCGAAGGTTTGCCGCTGGTCAAAAGCACGCTGAAATTGCTGGTCGATCAACTGCGCGAGCAGGATCGCGTTTCTCTGGTGGTCTATGCCGGCGAGTCGCGTGTCGTACTGGAACCCACTTCCGGACGGGAAAAAGCGAAGATTCGTACAGCGATCGACCAATTAACCGCCGGTGGCTCGACGGCGGGTGCCTCGGGCATCGAACTGGCCTATCAGATGGCGCAACAGGCCTTCATCGCCAAAGGCATCAACCGCATCCTGTTAGCCACGGACGGTGACTTCAACGTCGGCATCAGCGACTTCGACAGCCTCAAGCAAATGGCTGTGGATAAACGCAAGACCGGCGTGTCCCTGACCACCTTGGGTTTTGGTGTGGATAACTACAATGAATACCTGATGGAACAGCTGGCCGACGCCGGTGATGGCAACTACGCCTACATCGACAACCTGCGCGAGGCGCGCAAGGTGCTGGTGGATCAACTCGGCTCGACCCTCGCAGTGGTGGCGAAAAACGTGAAGCTGCAAGTGGAGTTCAACCCGGCGCAGGTCAGCGAATACCGACTGTTGGGGTATGAGAACCGGGCGCTGAAGCGTGAGGATTTCAGCAATGACAAAGTCGATGCCGGAGAAATCGGTGCAGGACATACGGTGACGGCGTTGTACGAAATTGTGCCGAAGGGCGAGAAGGGGTGGTTGGAGCCATTGCGATACGGCAAGTCTGAGTCGGTGGCTTCCGGTACAACCGGGGAATTGGCGATGCTGCGTGTGCGTTATCAGCTGCCTGAAGGTGGGAACAGTCGCTTGATCGAACGGCCGATTGCGGGTGATCCAGTCGGCAAAGCCAGTGATGACCTGCGATTTGCAGCGGCCGTGGCCGCGTTTTCCCAGCAACTCAAGGACGGCCGCTATACCGGTGATTTCAGCCTGAAGGACACCGAGGCTTTGGCGCGCGGAGCACGGGGTGACGACCGATTTGGTCTGCGGGCAGAGTTCGTGCAACTGGTGGAGTTGGCGCAGAGCCTGCGCACCACCACCGCTTCCAATAGTGAGCCGCATAAAGGAGAGTACAACTGACATGGCAGCGCCTGAACCGAGCGATGAATCGCTGCTGGCCCGGTACCGCGCAGGCGACGGGCCAGCGTTCGAGATCTTGTACGCCCGTCATCGCCAAGGCCTCTACCGGTTTCTCTTCGGTTTGAGCGGCAAGCCCGAACTCGCCGAAGAGGTTTACCAGGAGACCTGGCTGAGCCTGATCCGCAGCACCAGTCAGCCACAAGGCCGGGCGAATTTTCGTACGTGGCTGTTTCAGATTGCCCGCAACCGATTGATCGACCACTGGCGCAAACATGGCATTCACAACCCTTTGCACGACAGCTATGACGAACAAACCCACGCCGTGATTGATGAGGCGACCGATCCAGAGCAACTGCTGAGCCTGAGCCGCGACAGCCAGCGCCTCGAAGCAGCCCTGCAAAACCTGCCCGCCGACCAGCGCGAAGTCTTCCTGCTGCGCGCCCACGGCGATCTCGACCTGCCGCAGATCGCCACCCTCACCGAAACACCCCTGGAAACCGTCAAGAGTCGCTTGCGCTACGCCCAGCAAAAACTGCGTCGGCTGCTGGCCGAGGAGGTACTGACATGACTGACGCCCGCAAAACACCGGAAGACGATGTGGTGAAGCATTTCCGTGAAAACGCGACCGGTGAACCACCGGCCCATCTCGACGCGTTCATTCTGGCCGCCGCACATCGAGAAGCGCCTGAGCCGAAACCGAACGTGTGGCAACGCTGGGTTCTGGCCTGCCAGAAACCTCGTTGGCAAGTCGCATTCGCCAGCCTCGTTGGCGTCGCCCTGATGTTGGCGCTGGTGCAACGTACGCCCGAGCAAGTGCCTACCTACGATTCCACCCCGGCGCCCAATACCTCATCTTTTGCGGCCAAGAAAGAAGCCGCAGAAGCGCCTGCATCGGTTGCCCGCTCCCTGGCTGCTCCGGCCGGTGCGATGTCCGCACCCGCGCCCATAGCGCCAATGGCTGATATGGCTGCGCCGGCGCAAAACGAATCGATCAGCGCTGAAATGGCTGAAGAAGCGAAGGTCAGTAAACGCTTCGCGGCCCCGCCGAAGTTCCTCGACGACCAATTACGGGAAGTGATCCGCCTGCGAAATGCCGGTCAAACCAAAGTGGCTGATGAGCTGATGGCGACATTGCAAAAGCGCTTTCCCAAGGAAAACCTCGCCGCCCGACTCAAAAATTTGCAGGAAAACTGAGAGGCAAAGCGCCCAGCGATTTGGCATCAACACCCGAAAGCGCGCACTATCGGGCCATAGCCGATGCGTTGGAGGATGCCGTGGCAAAAAAAATCGACCGCATCGCCCAAATGCTCAACTGCCCGGAAAAGGGTGAGGAATTGCGGCGTGCTGTGACTGAGAGTCGAAAGGAGTTTCTTCTGGCGAAGCAGGCAGAGGACGCGCTGGAGGAGGACGTCCTTGATGATGAAGAGGTTGAGGACGAAGAGGATGATGAGTACGACGAGTTTGATTGGACGACGGAATGAAAAAACCGCTTAGGCGGTTTCTTCCGGTGCAGTTGTTCGGTTAAACCGAACAACTGAATCTTTACTCGGCTCCACTCGTTCAGCGCGAACCAGCACCCACAAAAAAGCCCCAGACCCTAAAATCTGAGGCTTTCTCGTTTCTACTATATGGTGCACCAGGCGGGATTCGAACCCACGACCCCTGCCTTCGGAGGGCAGTACTCTATCCAGCTGAGCTACTGGTGCAAGCGGGCGCCATGATACTCATATGCACTGCGGGCGTCCATGCTGCTGAATCGACTGCGGTTTTCGCAACCGTAACAACCGTTTGCTACGTTGATCAGAAAAATTAGGCAAATGCGGCGTTTTCGTTCTTTTTTTCGAACAGGCTATTGTCCTTTACCCCCTTTGATCCTAGGATTCGTTTGAGATTTCAAACGCTCTTGTCTGGGTGCTGAACCGCACGAGTTTCGAACAGTGCGCTATTTATGTGCTTCAGCCCGGTGAATGATTTCCCTGACGGCAGCCTACAAGGCGCCTTTCTACAATCATAATTCGCTCCGCGCTGGTCGCGGTGCTGTTAAGGAAAGCCGACATGCAGCTTAAAGACACCCAGTTGTTCCGCCAGCAAGCCTTCATCGATGGCGCTTGGGTTGATGCGGACAATGGTCTGACGATCAAGGTCAACAACCCGGCAACGGGCGAAATTCTGGGCACTGTGCCGAAAATGGGCGCTGCCGAAACCCGCCGTGCAATCGAAGCCGCTGACAAAGCGCTGCCGGCCTGGCGTGCACTGACCGCCAAGGACCGTGCGAACAAGCTGCGTCGCTGGTTTGAACTGATCATCGAAAACCAGGACGACCTCGCTCGCCTGATGACCCTGGAGCAGGGCAAGCCATTGGCCGAAGCCAAGGGCGAAATCGTTTACGCCGCTTCCTTTATCGAGTGGTTCGCCGAAGAAGCCAAGCGCATCTACGGTGACGTGATTCCGGGCCACCAGCCAGACAAGCGCCTGATCGTGATCAAGCAGCCGATCGGCGTGACCGCAGCAATCACCCCATGGAACTTCCCGGCCGCGATGATCACCCGTAAAGCCGGCCCGGCCCTGGCCGCCGGTTGCACCATGGTGCTCAAGCCTGCTTCGCAAACCCCATTCTCCGCATTCGCTTTGGCTGAACTGGCCCAACGTGCCGGCATCCCTGCCGGTGTGTTCAGCGTTGTGACCGGCAGTGCCGGCGACATCGGCAGCGAGCTGACCAGCAACCCGATCGTGCGTAAATTGTCTTTCACTGGCTCTACCGAAATCGGTCGTCAGCTGATGGCTGAATGCGCCAAGGACATCAAGAAAGTGTCCCTGGAATTGGGCGGCAACGCGCCGTTCATCGTGTTCGACGACGCGGACCTGGATAAGGCCGTCGAAGGCGCGATCATTTCCAAGTACCGCAACAACGGCCAGACCTGCGTCTGCGCCAACCGTCTGTACATTCAGGATTCGGTCTACGACGCGTTCGCCGAGAAGCTGAAAGTGGCCGTGGCTAAACTCAAGATCGGCAACGGTCTGGAAGAAGGCACCACCACGGGTCCGCTGATCGACGAAAAAGCCGTGGCCAAGGTTCAAGAACACATTGCCGACGCGATCAGCAAAGGCGCAACCGTTCTGGCGGGTGGCAAGGTCATGGAAGGTAACTTCTTCGAGCCGACCATTCTGACCAACGTGCCGAAAAACGCTGCCGTGGCCAAGGAAGAAACCTTCGGCCCATTGGCGCCACTGTTCCGCTTCAAAGACGAAGCCGAAGTGATCGCGATGTCCAACGACACCGAGTTCGGTCTGGCCTCGTACTTCTATGCCCGCGACCTGGGTCGTGTGTTCCGTGTGGCGGAAGCCCTGGAATACGGCATGGTCGGCGTCAACACCGGGTTGATCTCCAACGAAGTCGCACCATTCGGCGGCATCAAGGCGTCGGGCCTGGGCCGTGAAGGCTCCAAGTACGGCATCGAAGATTATCTGGAAATCAAATACCTCTGCCTGGGCATCTAAGCTCGGCGGACGGGAATGCAACAAGCGGAAAGGGCACGAGAGCGCTGTCCCTTTCTGCGCTTCAAACGGAATTTTCTCTGTGGCCGGGAACGCTGTGGCAGTCGATCATCGCATGCTGCCGTAGTTGCCTCCCCGCTGCATTTTCCTTGAGCCACGCCGCCCGATGAGCGGTGAATGAGGACTTTATGAGCAAGACTAACGCATCCCTGATGAAACGCCGCGAAGCCGCTGTACCACGCGGTGTTGGCCAGATTCACCCGATCTTCGCCGAGTCCGCGAAGAACGCCACAGTGACCGACGTTGAAGGTCGCGAGTTCATCGATTTCGCCGGCGGTATCGCCGTACTGAACACCGGTCACCTGCACCCGAAAATCATCGCGGCCGTGACCGAGCAACTGAACAAGCTGACCCACACCTGCTTCCAGGTGCTGGCGTACGAACCGTACGTAGAGCTGTGCGAAAAAATCAACGCCAAGGTGCCAGGTGATTTCGCCAAGAAAACCCTGCTGGTGACCACTGGTTCCGAAGCTGTAGAAAACGCCGTGAAGATCGCCCGTGCCGCCACTGGCCGTGCTGGCGTGATCGCTTTCACCGGCGCTTACCACGGTCGCACCATGATGACCCTGGGCCTGACCGGTAAAGTCGTGCCTTACTCGGCCGGCATGGGCCTGATGCCTGGCGGCGTGTTCCGCGCGCTGTACCCGAACGAACTGCACGGTGTGAGCGTCGACGACTCGATCGCCAGCATCGAACGCATTTTCAAGAACGACGCCGAGCCGCGTGACATTGCTGCCATCATCATCGAGCCGGTTCAGGGCGAAGGTGGTTTCTACGTCGCACCGAAAGAATTCATGAAGCGTCTGCGTGCCCTGTGCGACCAGCACGGCATCCTGCTGATCGCTGACGAAGTGCAGACTGGCGCTGGCCGTACCGGCACGTTCTTCGCCATGGAACAGATGGGCGTTTCTGCCGACCTGACCACTTTCGCCAAATCCATCGCTGGCGGTTTCCCGTTGGCCGGTGTGTGCGGCAAAGCCGAATACATGGACGCTATCGCTCCAGGCGGCCTCGGTGGCACCTACGCCGGTAGCCCGATCGCTTGCGCCGCGGCCCTGGCCGTGATGGAAGTGTTCGAAGAAGAGCACCTGCTGGATCGCTGCAAGGCTGTCGGCGAGCGTCTGGTCACTGGCCTGAAAGCCATCCAGGCCAAATACCCGGTGATCGGCGAAGTCCGTGCCCTGGGCGCGATGATCGCGGTTGAGCTGTTCGTCGATGGGGACAGCCACAAGCCAAACGCTGCCGCTGTGGCATCGGTTGTGGCCAAGGCTCGCGACAAGGGTCTGATCCTGCTGTCTTGCGGCACTTACGGCAACGTTCTGCGCGTCCTGGTACCGCTGACTTCGCCAGACGAGCAACTGGACCAAGGTCTGGCAATCATCGAAGAGTGCTTCTCGGAACTGTGATGTCCGGGCACTGACTGATTTGTGATCTGATCGACAAAAAACCCGCTTCGGCGGGTTTTTTTTCGCCTCTTGAAACACATTGAGGGCATTTGATCTGTATCGAACCGCGAGCGTTGACTAAGGTTCAAGCATTGCGAGGGAGCGTGTTGCATGACTGCCGTAGATTTGCCCGCTGTACCGAGAGTCTTGATCGCCGAGGCCGACCCCTGGTCTCGCGACCTACTAAAGCATGTGTTGTTGAGTGTGCGCTGCGACGCAAGGCTGGATGTGTGTGCCGATGGCCAACAGGCGCTGGAACTGTTGGCGGAAAATCCCTACGACTTGGTGATCGTCGACTGGGAACTGCCAGGCGTTGATGGCCTAAATGTTTTGCGCAACGTGCGTCAACGCAAGCGCAATCCGCCGCTGCCCTTCATTCTGATGAGCAGCCGCAACGACAGCGCCAGCGTGCGCGAAGCCTTGCCCCTGGCGCCCACGGCGTATCTGACCAAACCCCTGGACATGGAAGGCCTGACTCATCGCCTGCAAGAATTGCTGGTGAACGCCGGAGAGGAGGTTGCCTGCGAGGTGCCAACGCTAGCGCCCGGCATGACCCTGTCGGTGTACCTGGAGCGTCGCCGTGAACTGGCGGAGGGTGCGCCGTTGATGACCGACGTGCAGGTGGCGATCAAGCGCAGTCTCAATCCCAATGGCCTCGATCTGACCCGGCTGGGAGACGAAATCCGCACCGATCCGCAGGTCACCGCCGTGCTGATCGCCGCCGCCAACAGTGCGGCTCATCACCTGGGTGACGCCGTACAAACCCTGTCCCAGGCGCTGCATCGCTTGGGCACCGGGCAAAGCATGAACCTGATTCTCGGGCTGGCGCTCAAGCGCAGTGCCCGGCTCAGCGATCCGTTTCTCGCGGATTACGCCGAGCGTTATTGGGAGTTGTCGCTGCACACCGCCGAATACGCCCGCACGCTGGCGCGCTTGCTGGACCTGGATCAGGAGCGCTGTTATTGCGCGGGCATGCTGCATTGCCTCGGCGACCTCGCCTTGCTGAGGTGTTTGCAGGAATGGAAGCAGGCCGGTGGCGAGCTGGATGAATGGGAGGAGGTGGGAGAGGCCTTGGCCGACTTCGGCGCGGCCTACGGTTCGGCGCTGCGCACCCGCTGGCGCCTGCCGCTGGAGTTGCGAGAGCTGATTGCAGCGGTCTACCAGCTCGGTGGCGGGGTTTACTCTCGCGAAGCGCTGGTGATGAACATTGCTGCGCAACTGGCGCGTCTGACGGAGCATGAGGGCATTGAGGCATTGGCCAAGAGCCGGACTGCGCGGTTGCTCAGGATTGGGTTGCCGGAATTGATGCGGTTGCGCAAAAAGTAAGCACTCCACATAACCCAATGTGGGAGCGGGCCTTTGTGGTGAGGGGATTTATCCCCGTTGGGTCGCGCAGCGGCCCCAAACCTGCGATACCGGAGTATCAGATACCCCGCGTGCATCGGTTCTGCGACTGCTTCGCAGCCGAACGGGGATAAATCCCCTCGCCACAAAGGCTCGCTACCGCAGGGGGGATGGTGTTGAATTTGGTGTTGGGGTCAGCCGGAAATAATGCGGTTTTTACCCTGGCGCTTGGCTTCATACATCGCCGAATCTGCGCGGGCGAACACGCTATCAAGGGAATCATCCTCCGCATTCAGGTTGGTCAAGCCCTGGCTGATGGTGATGCCGAACGTCTGGTCGTCATGGCTGAAGCTCAATTGCTGAATCTGCCGCTGCAGGCGCTCGGCGACTTGCATGGCCATGTCGGGAGCGCAGCCGGGGAACACCGCTGCGAATTCCTCGCCACCGATCCGACCGAAAAAATCCCCCCGGCGTAAGGCGGCACGACCGCTCTCGGCGATTCGTTGCAGTACGTTGTCGCCGGCTTGATGGCCGTAGGTGTCGTTGACCACTTTGAAGTCATCGATGTCCAGCAACAGGAACGCCATCGGTGCGCCTTGTTTGCGCGCCTGCGCAAACTCGCGTTGGGCGCATTCGAAGAAGTGTCGGCGATTGCTGCTTTGCGTCAGCACGTCGGTGGTGGCCAGGCGCTGCAGCTCGGCCTCCATTCGTTTCTTTTCGGTGATGTCTTCGGCAATGCCGACGATGATCACCGGTTGGCCCGGCTCGGCCTGACGGTTGATGAAGCATTTGTCGCTGAGCCATCGCACCTGGCCGTCGGCGGCGATGATGCGGTATTCGCGGTCTTCAACGGCGCCTTTGACCAGGACTTCGGCCAGGCTGTGCTCGGCATAGTCCAGGTCGTCGGGGTAAATGCTGTCGCGCCATTCGTTGTAGTCGGACAGCAACAGGCCTGCGGAACGGCCAAAAATCCGCTCATAGGCCGGGCTGACGTAGAGCACCTGACGGGTTTCCCAATTGAATGCCCAAAGCACCGCGTTCACGCTCACCAGCAGGGAGCTGAACAGCTGCTCGCGTTCGCTCAGGCGCGCCACTTCGCCCTGGGCATGCATGAGCGCCATCAGGGTTTGAGCGGCGTCCGGCCACTGAGGAAGGGATGAGTCTTGTGGGTTTTTGGGGACCATCGGGACAAATCTCAAAGGGCATGCGCCGCTCGAGATTCGAAAGCGGCTACAGCAAAGCCCGCCGGGTGGCGAAGTGTCTTTGAGATAGGGGATTTGGAGATTGGTTCCCGGCCTTGGGGGCGCGGGAGCTGGCTCCCGCCGGGCGGTATAGGCGACGCGTTTTTTCAGTTAAAACGCGTCGTCAGATTTGCGGCGACTTCGTCGCCGAACGGGGTGATGCGGCATTCCGATAAATCCCCTCGCCACAGACAAGCTCCCTTGCTACAGGGAAACCCTTCGCAGGGTCAGACAGCAGCGGGACGCAGGGAGTAGGTTTTCAGCTGGTCGGCGAAGTCGCGCAGGGATTGAATCCCGCTGGCTTCTGCTTCATGAACCCAATCCTTGATGGCGGCCAGCATGTCGTGACCATTTGAGCTTGTCTTGACCCAGATCTGCTGCAAGGCCAGGCGTTTCTCGTAAATTACCTTCAGCGCCTGGCTGTGCTCGAGCATGGTCTGGATGCGAACGTGGTGTTTTTCGTCCAGCAGGCTGGTTTCCCGGGAAAGCAGGCGCTTGGCCCGGTGAAACTGGTGACGGACCGAATGATCGACCTTTTCCAGCTCTTGCTTGACCAGCGGCGCGATCACCAATTTGCGGTACTGGGCCATGATCTGGAAACGGTTGTTGAGGATCGCCATGGCGGTGTCCATGTCCAGGCTGCCTTTGCCTTCGACGCGGTGGGCGATTGGCGCAACTCGCTGGACCTTGGCCAGACGGAAGAAACTGAAGACCTGGATCCAGGCCCAGCCGAGGTCGAACTCCCACTTCTTCACCGACAATTTTGCCGAGTTCGGGTAGGTGTGATGGTTGTTATGCAGTTCTTCACCGCCGATCAGGATGCCCCAAGGCACCAGATTGGTTGCCGCGTCGCGGCATTCGAAGTTGCGGTAACCGATGGCATGGCCCAGGCCATTGACCACGCCGGCGGCCCACACCGGGATCCACATCATCTGGATGGCCCAGATGGTGATGCCGATGGTGCCGAACAGCAGCAGGTCGATGACCGCCATGATCGCCACACCCAGCAGCGGGTAGCGGCTGTAGAGGTTGCGTTCGATCCAGTCTTCGGGGCAGTTCTTGCCGTAGATGCGCAGGGTCTCCGGGTTTTCCGCTTCGGCGCGGTACAGCTCGGCACCTTTGCGCAGAACGGTGGACAGGCCCTTGATGACCGGGCTGTGCGGGTCATCGACGGTTTCGCATTTGGCGTGATGCTTGCGGTGGATAGCGGTCCACTCGCGGGTGTTCTGCGCCGTGGTCAGCCACAGCCAGAAGCGGAAGAAATGTTTCAGGCCAGCATTGAGCTCAAGCGAGCGATGGGCTGAATAACGATGCAGATAGACCGTGACGCCAATGATCGTCACGTGGGTCATCAGCAGGGTGACTGCCACCAGTGACCAGGGCGACAAGCCGAGAAAACCTTCGTACCACATAGGCTATAGGGCCCTCGATAAATAAAAAAATAGCCGTTGCATTATCACTAAGCCCACAGATAAAACCAGTCGCCCTTTCAGATAAGAGTGCCCGGATGTTTCTTTAACCTATAATCCCAACCATTTTGTAGGGACATGGACGGCCGAATGTCTGCCACATATCGCGATGCCTTGCGTGCAGCGCTGCTCTACCTGGTGCTTTCCGCAGTCTGGCTGCAGTTTAGCGGGTACTTATTGAACAGTTTCTTCGATGACTCTGCTGAGTTACTGCGATGGCAACTGATCAACGGTTACGTCTGGGTCGTGTTTAGTGCCGGGCTGATTTTCATTGCCCGAGCACGATTGCTCCGACGCCTGGGTGTCGGCGTCACATTGCGTGAGCGTAATGACGACCGCGAGCGTTTGCGTCAGGCGGCTGCGGTGTTCGATTGCACTCGTGAAGGGGTGCTGGTCACCGATAGCAACGGGTTGATCGTCCACGTTAACCGCGCGTTCATGGAAATCACCGGTTACTCGTTTGAGGAAGTGCTGGGCCAGCGACCGAGCCTGTTCAAGTCGGGCCATCATCCAGCGGATTTTTACCAGGCGATGTTCGCGACACTCAATTGCATCGGCGAGTGGAGCGGGGAAATCTGGAACCGCCGCAAAAGCGGTGAGATCTACCCGCAATGGCAGACGATCCGCGTCATTCGCGACGATCAGGACCAGCTCAGCCACTACGTCGCCGTATTTTCCGATATCAGCGCGATCAAGAACTCAGAGCATGAACTCAAGCATCTGGCTCATCACGACCCGCTGACGGATTTGCCAAACCGGTTGCTGTTCACCGACCGTACCGAGCAGGCACTGACGTCGGCGCAACTCCACAAGCGTGGCTGTGCGTTGCTGATGGTCGACCTGGATCATTTCAAGATGATCAACGACAGCCTCGGACACACGGTCGGCGACCAACTGCTCAAGGCAGTGGCCGAGCGTTTGCAGGCCTTGCTTGGCCCGGAGATCACGTTGGCGCGATTGGGGGGTGATGAGTTTGCGGTGCTCGCCGAAAGCTGTCCGCAGTTGATGCAGGCTGCGGCGCTGGCGCAGCGGATCATTGATGGTCTCAAAGAGCCGTTCCTGATTGGCGGGCATCAACTGTTCATCAATACCAGCATCGGTATCAGCTTGTTCCCCGGCGATGCAACGAGCGCCGAACAGCTATTGCGTAACGCTGACTCGGCGCTATTCAAGGCCAAAAGCGCTGGTCGCGACGGCTACGCCCTTTACACCGAAGAGCTGACAGCCCATGCCCAGAATCGGGTCGAGACTGCCGTAGAGCTGCGCCGAGCGCTGGAGCAGCAGGAGCTGCGCGTTTATTACCAGCCGGTTCACGACCTCAGGACCCGTCGCCTGGTGGGCGTCGAGGCGCTGGTGCGCTGGGAACATCCGAAACGCGGACTGGTGCCGCCGGCGGAATTCATCCCCATCGCAGAACGCACCGGGCTGATTGCAGAAATCGACGCCTGGGTGATGCGCCAGGCTTGTCAGCAAATGTGTTTGTGGCAGCAGGCGGGCGTGGCGTTGTCGTTTGTCGCGGTTAACGTCTCGTCTCGATTGTTCGCTCGCCGCGAGCTCTTTCAGCAAGTGGCGAAGGTGCTCCACGAAACCGGGCTGGATCCGGCGTATCTGGAGCTGGAAGTCACTGAGAGTGCGGTGATGGAGGACCCGGAAGTGGCGTTGGAGCAGATGCATCGACTGCGCGAGCTGGGTGTGCGTCTGGCCATCGATGATTTCGGCACAGGTTATTCGTCGCTGCTGCGGCTCAAGCGTTTGCCGGTGCAAAAGCTCAAGATCGATCAGGGTTTTGTCGCCGGTTTGCCGTGGGACGAGGATGACGTGGCGATCGTGCGAGTGATCATCGCGCTGGCGCAAAGCATGGGGATGCAAGTGCATGCCGAAGGGATCGAGCAGGTCGAGCAGGCGCGTTTCCTGCTCGAACAGGACTGCGATCTGGGGCAGGGCTACTGGTTTGGGCGACCGGTCCCGGCCGAGCAGTTGCAGTGGTCGCACGAGCCGGAAATTCGCTAAGCCCATTTCCTATTAAAACCGTGACGCAGAGCGTCACCGGATGCATTCCCACGCAGAGCGTGGGAACGATCGGTTTTCTGGTTATATAAACATTCTTAAATAGTCTTTTTAAGAATATCCCCGCGTCTCTACTATTGCTCTCACGCCACAAGCAGTGCCGCCACTGCCAGGCAACCTCTCAGTTGAAGGAGCAGCACGATGAGCGCATCCCTACGTAGCGTTGACGGTCAAGACGAAGCCACCATCTTGCGTGAGATCCAGAGCGCATTGCGGGATCTGCGTTTTGGCGCTGTGGAAATCACCGTGCACAACGCCCAGGTGGTCCAGATCGAACGCAAAGAAAAATTCCGTTTGCAGAACCCGAGCAACAAACCGAGCTAAAAAAACGGCAACCCGCTTCCAGCACACCATAAAAAAAGCCAACTCACCGAGATTCCAGGAGCTTTCACCATGTCGTCGATTCGTCATTTCGCTTTGGCCGCCCTGGCCAGTGCCCTTTTTGCGGGTTCCGCGGTTGCCAAGGATTACGAGTTGCTCAACGTGTCGTATGACCCGACTCGCGAGCTGTATCAGGATTACAACGCTGAGTTCGTCAACTTCTGGAAGAAAGACCACGCTGGCGATAACGTGAAAATCCAGCAATCCCACGGTGGTTCCGGCAAGCAAGGCCGGGCCGTGATCGACGGTCTGCGCGCCGACGTGGTGACCCTGGCCCTGGCCGGTGACATCGACGAAATCGCCAAACTCGGCAAGACCCTGCCGGCCGACTGGCAGAAGCGTCTTCCTGAGGCGAGCACGCCTTACACCTCCACCATCGTGTTCCTGGTGCGCAAGGGCAACCCTAAAGGCATCAAGGACTGGGGCGACCTGGTCAAGAATGACGTGTCGGTGATTACACCGAACCCGAAAACATCCGGCGGTGCGCGCTGGAACTTCCTCGCGGCCTGGGCCTACGGTTTGAAAGCCAACGGTGGTGACGAAGCCAAGGCCAAGGAATACGTGCAGACCTTGTTCAAACACGTTCCTGTCCTGGACACCGGCGCTCGCGGTTCGACCATCACCTTCGTCAACAACGGTCAGGGCGACGTGTTGCTGGCCTGGGAAAACGAAGCCTTCCTGGCACTGAAAGAAGACGGCGGCGCCGACAAGTTCGAAATCGTCGTGCCTTCGCTGTCGATCCTGGCTGAGCCGCCAGTGGCTGTGGTCGACAAGAACGCCGAGAAAAAGGGCAATGCCGAGATCGCCGAGGCGTACCTCAAGCACCTGTACAGCCCGGCCGGTCAGGAAATTGCGGCGAAAAACTTCTATCGTCCACGTGACAAGGATGTGGCCGCCAAGTACAGCAAGCAGTTCCCGAGCCTGGACCTGGTGACCATCGACAAGGACTTCGGCGGCTGGAAAAGCGCTCAGCCGAAATTCTTCAACGACGGCGGTGTGTTCGACCAGATCTATCAGGCGCAGTAACCTGACTTAAGCCACGCCACGAGCCTTATGCTTGGGCGCGTACTTTGTGGGAGCGGGCTTGCTCGCGAAGGCGGAGTGTCAGACGACGTAAATGTTGACTGATACGCCCTATTCGCGAGCAAGCCCGCTCCCACATTGATGCGTTTAGCGGATAGCTTTTTAACCAAGGACTTATATGTCGCGTCGTATCTCCCCCGTCATACCCGGCTTCGGGCTGACGCTGGGCTACACCTTGGTGTACCTCAGCCTGATTGTGCTCATTCCACTGGCGGCGATGTTCGTGCATGCCGCTCAACTCACCTGGGATCAGTTCTGGGCGATTATCTCGGCGCCACGGGTACTGGCGGCGTTGAAGCTGAGCTTCGGCACCGCGCTTTATGCCGCGATCATCAACGGCATCATCGGCACGCTGCTGGCCTGGGTGCTGGTGCGCTACTCCTTCCCGGGTCGCAAGATCATCGACGCGATGATCGACCTGCCGTTCGCATTGCCCACCGCAGTGGCCGGTATCGCGCTGACTGCGCTGTACGCGCCGAATGGTTGGGTGGGTCAGTTTGCTGCGGACCTGGGTTTCAAGATCGCGTATACCCCCCTCGGCATCACGCTTGCCCTCACTTTTGTGACGCTTCCATTCGTAGTACGTACGGTACAGCCAGTATTGGCCGATATTCCCCGTGAAGTGGAAGAGGCGGCGGCGTGTCTGGGCGCAAAACCCTTGCAGGTTTTCCGCCATATTCTGGTGCCCGCGCTGTTGCCTGCGTGGTTGACCGGTTTCGCGTTGGCCTTTGCCCGCGGGGTTGGCGAGTACGGTTCGGTGATTTTCATCGCCGGCAACATGCCGATGAAAACAGAAATTCTGCCGCTGCTGATCATGGTCAAGCTCGATCAGTACGATTACACCGGCGCTACCTCCATTGGTGTACTGATGCTGGTGGTTTCCTTTGTCCTGTTGCTGCTGATCAACTTGCTGCAGCGGCGCATCGAAACCCCTTAAGGAGGCGCGAACCATGTCCCAATCGTCTATTGCAGCAGCCTCCTCGAACGCCTCCCGCCGTGGCAGTGCCACGTCGCGGCGAATCCTGATCGGTCTTGGCTGGCTGGTGTTTGCCCTTTTCCTGTTGCTGCCGCTGGTGATCGTGGTGTCCCAGGGTTTGAAGAATGGTCTGGGTTCGTTCTTCACCGCGATCCTTGAACCCGATGCGTTGTCGGCGCTGAAACTCACAGTCATCGCTGTGTTGATTTCAGTCCCGCTGAACCTCGTGTTCGGCGTCAGCGCCGCCTGGTGCGTGAGCAAGTACTCTTTCCGCGGTAAAAGCATTTTGGTGACGCTGATCGACCTGCCGTTTTCGGTATCGCCGGTTATCGCCGGTCTGGTCTACGTGCTGATGTTTGGCGCCCAGGGTCTTTTTGGACCGTGGCTGCAGGATCACGACATCCAGATCGTATTCGCCTTGCCGGGCATCGTATTGGCGACGATCTTCGTCACCGTGCCGTTCGTGGCGCGCGAACTGATCCCGCTGATGCAGGAACAAGGCACCCAGGAAGAAGAGGCCGCGCGCTTGCTCGGGGCCAATGGCTGGCAGATGTTCTGGCACGTCACCGTTCCCAATATCAAATGGGGCCTGATCTACGGCGTGGTGCTGTGTACCGCGCGGGCGATGGGGGAATTCGGTGCGGTGTCGGTGGTTTCCGGGCACATTCGCGGGGTGACCAACACCTTGCCGCTGCACGTAGAGATCCTCTACAACGAATACAACCACGTGGCCGCGTTCGCGGTAGCGAGCCTGTTGCTGATCATGGCGCTCTTCATCCTGCTGCTTAAGCAGTGGAGCGAAAACCGTATTAACCGCCTGCGCGCCAGCGCCGCGGAGGAATAATTCATGTCGATCGAAGTGCGTAACGTCAGCAAGAATTTCAATGCGTTCAAGGCGCTGGACAACATCAGCCTGGACATTCAAAGCGGCGAGCTCGTGGCGCTGCTCGGCCCGTCGGGTTGCGGTAAAACCACGCTGCTGCGGATCATCGCCGGCCTGGAAACCCCGGATCAGGGCAACATCGTGTTCCACGGTGAAGACGTGTCCGGCCATGACGTGCGTGATCGCAACGTCGGTTTCGTGTTCCAGCACTACGCGCTGTTCCGCCACATGACGGTGTTCGACAACGTCGCGTTCGGTCTGCGCATGAAACCGAAAAACCAGCGCCCTAGCGAAAGCCAGATCGCGGTGAAGGTTCATGAACTGCTGAACATGGTGCAACTGGACTGGCTGTCGGATCGCTACCCGGAGCAACTCTCCGGCGGCCAGCGTCAACGTATTGCGTTGGCCCGTGCCCTGGCGGTTGAGCCGAAAGTCCTGCTGCTCGACGAACCGTTCGGTGCACTCGACGCCAAGGTCCGTAAAGAGCTGCGTCGCTGGTTGGCGCGACTGCACGAAGACATCAACCTGACTTCGGTGTTCGTGACCCATGACCAGGAAGAGGCCATGGAAGTCGCCGACCGTATCGTGGTGATGAACAAAGGCGTGATCGAACAGATCGGCTCTCCGGGTGATGTCTATGAAAACCCGGCCAGCGATTTCGTTTATCACTTCCTCGGCGATTCGAACCGCCTGCATTTGGGTGAAGACAACCACGTGCTGTTCCGCCCGCACGAAGTGTCGTTGTCGCGGCATGAGCTGGAAGACCATCACGCGGCAGAAGTGCGGGATATCCGTCCGTTGGGCGCGACGACTCGGGTCACGTTGAAGGTCGAAGGCCAGAGCGAGTTGATCGAAGCTGAAGTGGTCAAGGATCACGACAGCCTGATTGGCCTGGCGAAGGGTGAGACGTTGTTCTTCAAGCCAAAGGTCTGGCAGAAACTCGCCAGCCTCTGACTCTGTAGGAGCCGGCTTGCTGGCGATAGCGGTGTGTCTGACACGCCGCGTTGTCATTGATCGCCAGCAAGCCGGCTCCTACAGTGTCTGCGGTGTTCACAAATCCCCTGTGGGAGCGAGCCTGCTCGCGATGGCGTCTTATGCAGCAGCGCGCTTCGGATTAACCCGCACACCCCCAACCCGCGCCTCGATCTGCTCTTTCAAATCCCGCCGCAACCCCAGCAAAAACGCCAACTCAACCACCACAAACAACGGCCCGACAATCAACCCCGTCACGTCATCGACAAACGCCGGTTTGCGCCCTTCATAGTGATGACCGACAAACTGAATCGCCCACCCCACCACAAACATCCCGATTCCACTCGCCAGCCACACCAGCGTGCTTTGCTGCGCAAGAACCTGGCCCGCCCAAACGCACAGCCCCAGCAACACGGTCATCAACACCCCGAGCCGCACCTCCAGGCGCAGGTAAAACCACGCCGAGGCCAGCGCCACCAGCGTCGCCGGCGAAACCCAGCCTCCGCCCCATTGTGGCCGAGACAGCAACACCGCCACCGCCACCACAATCAGCGGAATACCGATAAAGTGGCTGGCAATGTTGCGCGGGTCACGGTGGTAAGCGGCGTATTGACTGAGATGGTCAACGAGGCTTTTCATTGTTATTCCTCCTGTAGGGTGATTGATCATGCCTCGGGTTCACCTTTCGCTCTGTCAGGCAGGCGACAATCTCCAGGAGTTTAAATGGACATGCAGGTCTGGCGTTCGCGCCTGGAGTCGGGGCAGTGGTTCAGTCATTTGCCTGTTCCCTTACAGGATAGTCTGCTGGCTGCAGCCCGGGTGCGACGGTTGTCGACGGGGCAGCTGTTGTTCAAACGCGGCGATCCGCCGTGCGGGTTGTACGCGGTGCTCGAAGGTTCGGTGCGCATCGGCGCGGTCAGCGAGCAGGGCAAGGAAGCGTTGCTGAGCCTCGTGGAGTCGCCTCATTGGTTCGGCGAAATCTGCCTGTTCGACGGCCAGCCACGTACCCACGATGCCTTTGGCGTGGGCCAGTGCACCCTGCTGCATATCCCGCAGGCTGCGCTGCTGGCGTTGCTCGACGAACAACCGGTGTACTGGCGGCAACTGGCGCTGCTGATGAGTCACAAACTGCGCCTGACCTTCATCAGCCTCGAACAGTTGAGCCTGATGCCCGCCCCGGCACGCCTGGCTCATCGCTTGTTGATGATTGCCAAGGGTTACGGCGAATACGATCCGCCGCGCCGGGTGCTGCAACTGCCCCAGGAACAATTGGCGTCGATGTTGTCGCTGTCGCGCCAGACCACCAACCAGATCCTCAAGGACTTGCAAGGGCAGGGCATTCTGAATTTGAAGTACGGCGAGATCGAGATTGTCGATGCCGAGCGGTTGCGGGCACTGGCGACAATCTGACGTGTTGAACACACTCTCTGTGGGAGCGAGCCTGCTCGCGATAGCGGAGTGTCAGTCGGCGTTGATGCCGACTGACATGGCCTCAATCGCGAGCAGGCTCGCTCCCACAATTGATTAGGGTGAAAAGAAATATTGTGGTGGGCAACCGGTACGAACGCGCCTAGCCTGTGACGACGACAATCGAGGTGTGCCATGCGTGTGCTGTTAGTAGAAGACGAACCGGAGATCGCCAAACTCCTGGCCAACGGCCTGAACGAGGCGAGCTATTCGGTCGACGTGGCGCTTAACGGAATGGACGGCCGTCGCTTTATCGAATCCGGCGAATACGAACTGATCATCCTCGACGTGATGCTGCCGGGGCTGAACGGCTGGCAGTTGCAGCAACAGATCCGCAAGCTTGGGGACACGCCGGTGCTGTTCCTGACCACAAAGGATGGCATCGAAGATCGCCTGCGCGGGTTGGAGTTGCATGAGGACGATTACTTGCTCAAGCCGTTTGCCGTGAGCAAACTGGTGGCGCGGGTGCGCAAGTTGTTGCGACGGGATCGGGGGCGATAGGTTCACAGCTCTGGATCAAAATTGAGCTGGACTTCGGTATAAAACTGCACTAAATACAATGCATATCCACAATTTGTGGAAAATTGCACGGTATACGATGCAGGTTGAACAATGGAAAACCTTGGCGAACTCATCCGGTCTCTACGCAAAGAGCGAAAGCTTTCTCAGGATGCACTGGCAAAACAGTACGGCATGAGCCGTTCCACGATTTCAGGTATCGAGAACAACACCATCTCGGAAATCGGTCTGCGCAAGGTTGAGGCGATCCTGAACGGCTTCGGATACGAGCTAACCGCCGTACCCCGTCAGTCGAAGCGTCCAACCCTGGATTCTCTGAAGAAGGTTAATTTCCATGAGTGAGCAGCAGGAAAAGGACAGGCTGCACATTAGTGTTTCTGGAGCGGCAGTAGGCACCCTCGGTCGTAGTCAGTCTCGCGGCGATTCAGTCTTTACCTACACCGAAAACGCGCATGAGGAAAACGCAGTCTCGCTTACCATGCCGACTCGTCTTGAAAGTTACACGTGGGAGCAAGGTGTACCGCCCATTTTCGAAATGAACCTGCCAGAGGGTGCTCTGCGCGATGAATTGGTTCGTCGTTTCAGCAAAGCGGTCCGCGGGTTTGATGATTTCGCGATGCTGGCGATAGTCGGCCCGTACCAGCTTGGACGAGTGGGCATTGCGAACGCGCAAGATGCGAGTGACCGTCCCCCTGAAACCAGCCTCGCGGATCTTCTGGTGCATGACGGCGCGCAAGGTTTGTTCGATGATCTGTTGCACACTTATGGCCAGTATTCGGGTGTTTCAGGTGTGCAGCCGAAAGTACTTGTCCGGGACAGTGCGACAACGGTCGACCGGCTGACCCATCGAGGCGCAACCCATTTGGTCAAATCCTTTCGTCCAGAGGAATATCCCGAACTCGCTGCCAACGAGTATTTCTGCATGCGTGCCGCGCTGCATTGCGGACTTGAAGTGCCGACATTTGAACTCAGCGAGCACGGCAAATTTCTGGTCGTCGAACGCTTCGATCTGAATGACAAAGGTTATTTGGGATTCGAGGATTTCTGTGTCCTCAACGCCTGGCCGTCGAAGGCCAAGTACGATGGCTCGTATGAAGGGGCTGCGAAGCAAATCAAAGAATTCGTTTCCCCACCAATGCTCAACAAGGCGCTTGAATCCTTCTTCAAGATCGTCGCGCTTTCCTCCGGAGTGAAGAATGGCGACGCTCACCTCAAGAACTTCGGCGTGCTGTACGAACATTGCGCCACCGATTCGAAGATCAACCTTGCTCCGGCCTACGACATCGTCACGACGTCGGTCTACATCAAGTCCGACAGCATGGCGTTGCTGTTAGGTGGATCAAAGGCTTGGCCCAAGTACAAAATGTTGATGCGGTTTGGTCGTTCGGCCTGCAACCTGACGGAAGGGCGCTGTCATGAACTGCTGCAACAGGTTGCTCATGGGATGGATGTAGCGATGGGCGAGATGGCTCACTACATTCGGGCTAACCGCGGTTTTGCCGAGGTTGGCGAGGCAATGATGGATCAGTGGAAGTCAGGTGTTGCACGAAGTCTGGTCAAAAGCTGAAAGATTTGCGGCGTTGCAACGGACGCCTTCGCGGGCAAGCCACGCTCCCACAGGGATACGCGGTCATCTGTAGGAGCGAGGCTTGCTCGCGATGAGGCCAGAACAGGCGACACACTTCTCGGATCCGTCACCGCAACCCATCCCGAAACTGCCCCGGCGTCATCCCCGTCCAGCGTTTGAACGCGCGGCTGAAGCTGCTGGTATCGGCGAACCCCAACAAATAGCTGATTTCGCTCAACGAGCATTGCGGGTCGCGCAGGTGCAGCAGCGCCAGGTTTTCGCGGCTTTCATTGAGCAGCGTGTCGAATCGACAGCCTTCGTCCGCGAGGTGCCGTTGCAGGCTGCGCAAGCTCAGGTGCAGGGCTTTGGCGATGTGTTCGGCGCTGGGTTCGCCTTCGGGCAGTTGCTCTTCAATGGCATCGCGGACCTTGCGCTCCCAGGTCAGCGGCTTGAGTTGCGCCAGGGTGCGCTTGAGCACCGCTTCGTTGTGTTCGGCCAGTTCCGGGTTGGCGTCGTCCAGGTGACTGTCGAAGTCCACCAGCGCAAATTCCAATCGGTCTTCGTCGGCGGCGAAATACACCGGCGAACGAAAGACTTTGTGCCATTGATGTGGGTCGGCAGGTTCCGGCCGACGCAAGTACACCGCCAGCGGTGCGTAATCTCGTCCCAGGCGATTGCGGCAGGTGCGCACGTAAATCGCGGCGAACGCGTCGATGGCCTCCAGCGCCGGTGCGGGGTTGCCTATGGGAATCTTTAGGCGGAAACGGTAGCGATCCTCGGCGCGGGTCAGCTCCAGTTCCAGCGCATCGCTGACCACTTGGTGGTAACGCACGATGCGTTCGAACACTTCGCGCAGACTTCCGCTGGCCACCAGCGCATAACCGAGTGCATGAAACGTAGTCGGGCTGACAAAACGCGACACTCGCAAGCCAATAGCCGGGTCGCCGCTGACCTGCACCGCGATTTCCCACAGGCGTGTGGTGCCCGACAACGGGTAACGGGCGTTCGGGTCGTCCATCAACTGCGGGTCGAGCCCCGCCTGATGGCACAGGGCGGTACTGTCGAGGCCCAGCGCATCGAGTTGCTTGCGCAGGGCACGGGTCCAGCTGGCGAGGGAGGTCGGTTCAGTCATGCTGATTGGCGCTTCCGGTCAACAGGTTGGCGTTCACGGCTACAGCGTTGGGAGGGTTCACAAGGCAGGATGCGAACATCAATAACCAGAGGATGGAAGCATGGACGGTACTTCTGCAAGTCCCCAGCGACTGAATGCAGTCCAACGATCAGCCCATATTCGCGAAGTGGTGCTGGCCAGAGGGGTCGAACTGCGCAAACGCTACCCGATTCTTAACCATCAAGACGCGATGGGCGCGGGCATTCTGGCCTTCGCCCTGGCCGGAATGATCGGTTCGGCGGCGCTCTACCTGACCGGGCACATGACCTGGTGGGTGTGCTTGTTGCTCAACGCGTTCTTCGCTTCATTGACCCACGAGCTTGAACACGACCTGATCCATAGCATGTACTTCCGCAAACAACGCGTGCCGCACAACCTGATGATGGGCCTGGTGTGGCTGGCGCGGCCGAGCACGATCAACCCGTGGATTCGCCGGCATTTGCACCTCAATCACCACAAGGTGTCCGGTACGGAAGCCGACATGGAAGAACGCGCGATCACCAATGGCGAACCTTGGGGTTTTGCGCGGCTGTTGATGGTCGGCGATAACGTGATGTCGGCGTTCATCCGCATACTGCGGGCGAAAACCTGGGCGCATAAATTCAGCATCATCAAACGCGCGCTGAAGGTCTACGCGCCGTTGGCGCTGGTGCATTGGGGGGCGTGGTATGTGTTCCTCGGTTTTCATGCGGCGAATGGTGTCGCCTATCTGCTGGGTGCACCGATCGAATGGTCGTCGACGACATTGTCAGTGATGCAGGTGATCGACATCGCGGCGGTGGTGATCATCGGCCCGAACGTGTTGCGTACGTTTTGCCTGCACTTTGTCAGCTCCAACATGCACTACTACGGTGATGTGGAGCCGGGGAATGTGATTCAGCAAACCCAGGTGCTGAACCCTTGGTGGATGTGGCCAATGCAGGCGTTCTGCTTCAACTTCGGCAGCAGCCACGGGATTCATCACTTTGTGGTGAAGGAACCGTTTTACATCCGCCAGCTGACCGTGCCGGTGGCGCATAAGGTAATGCGCGAGATGGGCGTGCGGTTTAATGATTTCGGGACGTTTGGGCGGGCGAACCGGTTTGTACGCAAGGACGCGAAAGAGGCGCAGGTGGTTCGTGCCGCTCAGGCTTGATCGATGCACTCGGAAACTCAAACGCGGTCATCAATTTGACCCAAAGAGACGTTACGTTGTGAAGCAAGGAGTGATTGGTATATGCAATTTCGGCCTAATAAAGTAATTAAATATTCCTTTATTGGATAACCGTTTCAGCCAATCATCACATTCCAGCGATGTTGATCAGCGCTAACAGATTTTGAGTTTCCGGGGCCGTCTCCTTGGCAGGGTGCGGTCCCTTTTTTTATTCTGCGGGAGGAACACAAATCCCCTGTGGGAGCGGGCTTGCTCGCGAATGCGGAGTATCAGTCGATAAAAATGCTGAAAGTGATGGCCTCTTCGCGAGCAAGCCCGCTCCTAATGACTGCGTTTAATATTCGATATGGATCTTAATAAATAGCTTCTTATTCCTTAACGAATATAACTGCCGTCCCTATACTCGATCAGGAACAGACACGCAGCAGGAGAGTTCCCCCATGCGCAACGAATCAATTCGCTACCTGATTGTGCCGGGCTGGCAAGGATCGCCGGAAGATCATTGGCAAAGCCACTGGCAGAACAGCCTGCCGAACAGCGCTCGGGTGGAGCAGGCCGATTGGCTGACGCCCCGTCGTGAAGACTGGGTCGCGGCGCTGGCTGAGGCGATTGCCGCCGACAGCACGCCGGTGATCTTGATTGCGCACAGTCTGGGTTGCATTACCGTTGCGCATTGGGCCGCCACTGCACCACTGCATTTTTTGCGTCAGGTTCGCGGTGCCTTGCTGGTCGCGCCTGCGGACGTCGAGCGCCCCGCGTGCTCGCCGGCGCTGCGTAACTTCGCACCGATCCCAACCAACCTGCTGCCCTTCCCAAGTCAGGTGGTCAGCTCCGACAACGACAGCGCCGTGAGTGCGCCGCGAGCCCTTGAACTGGCCCGCAACTGGGGCGCGGAGGCGGGGATTTTGTCGGGTGCCGGGCATATCAACGTGAAGTCCGGACACCAGCGCTGGGAGCAGGGTTTTGCCTATCTCTATCGCCTGCAAAACCGAATGGAACATCACGCCCTGCGACGTGCGTAAACCTTTTTCTTGTTAAACGCCCCCCGTCTCCCGGCGGTTTTGGGCGGGAGCCTGCCATGAGTTTTGAAGCCTTCGGTCAGCCACTGCTGACCTTCCCCGACGCCGAAAAAAGCCCCCTGAGCATTCGCGCCAAGGCGCTGGTGTTTGTCGACCCACGCTCCCGGCAGTTGCGTCAGGAGCTGGAGCAACTGGCGCCGCGCTCGATCTCGGTGTTGATCCGGGGCGAGACCGGTAGCGGCAAGGAATTGCTCGCGCGACACATCCATCGTGCGAGTGATCGCGGCGGGTTGTTCGTCTCGGTCAATTGCGGGGCCATCAGCCCGACCTACGCCGACGCTGAGCTGTTCGGTTATGCCGCCGGCAGTTACAGCGGTGCGGCCAGCAGCCGGGCGGGCTGGTTCGGTTCGGCCAACGGTGGAACGCTCTACCTGGATGAGATTGGCGACTTGCCGCTGCCGATACAGATCAAATTGCTCGCCGCGCTGGAAAACCACGAAGTCACCCGCGTTGGCGCTCATCAACCGAGCCCGGTGGACGTGCGCCTGGTGGCGGCCACCAGCATCGACCTGGCGCAAGCGGTGGCGGCCGGGAAATTCCATGAACGGCTTTATCACTATCTCAGCGAAGGCCAGCTCGAACTGCCGGCGTTGCGTGAGCGGGTCGGCGATATCCTGTCGCTGTCCGAATATTTCCTCGGTATCTACAGCCAGCGTCTCGACCTGCCGGTGCCGCTGATCAGCGAGGCTGCGCAGCTTGTGCTGGAGCGGCACAGTTGGCCGGGCAACACCCGGGAGCTGGAAAACGTCATTCACTTCGCGCTGCTGGTCAGCACCGGTGACGAGATTTTGCCGGAGCATTTGAATCTGCCTGAAGTGCCTGTGTCGTGGGTGCAGATCGAGCAGCAGATCGCGCAAGTGAGCAAAAATGGTACGGCGGACGAGCGTTCTGCGCTAAAGAATCTGCTCGAAAGCTTGAGCCGAACGCTGTAACCCTCCGGTTAGAGCTGTATGAACAAAATGGAATATGAAAGTGAATAAAAGATATTGTTCGGGAATAAAAAATCCCGGTATTGTCCGCTTCACGCCAGCGATAGCACTTCACTGGCACACGTACTAATAGCCGTCGTCGATGACGACCGTGATTTTCGATAAGGACACTGCATGAAAAAGGTTCTGTTGTTCACCGCACTGGCGGCTGCCCTGACTGCGGGCCTGGCCCAGGCTGGCGAGAAACTGGTGGTGGCGGCGACCCCCGTTCCACACGCCGAGATTCTTGAACTGATCAAGCCAACCCTCGCCAAAGAAGGCGTGGACCTGGAAATCAAAGTGTTCACCGACTACGTTCAGCCCAACGTACAGGTTGACCAGAAGCGTCTGGACGCCAACTACTTCCAGACCCTGCCGTACCTGAAAAGCTTCAACGAAGGCAAAGGCACTAACCTGGTGACCGTGATCGGCGTGCACGTTGAACCGTTCGGCGGCTACTCGAAGAAAGTCAAATCCCTGGCTGAGCTGAAGGACGGCGCGACCATTGCCATCCCGAACGAAGGCAGCAACAGCGGCCGTGCCCTGATCCTGTTGCAGAAGGCTGGCCTGATCGAGTTGAAAGACCCGAAAAACGCCTTGGCGACCCCGAAAGACATCGCCAAAAACCCGCACAACTTCAAGTTCAAGGAGCTTGAGTCCGCGATGTTGCCGCGTGTGCTGGATCAGGTCGACCTGGACATGATCAACACCAACTACGCGCTGGAAGCAGGCCTGAACCCGGCTAAAGACGCGCTGGTCATCGAAGGTGCCGATTCGCCTTACGTGAACTTCCTGGTGGCCCGTCCGGACAACAAGGACAGCGTTGCCATCCAGAAACTGGCCAAAGCCTTGACCAGCCCGGAAGTGAAAGAATTCATCGCCAAGAAGTACAGCGGCGCGGTACTGCCGGCGTTCTGATTCGCGATGTAAACCCCTACTAGGTTTCGAACGCCGACGGCTTATTTAGCGTCGGCGTTTTTTTGCGTGCGCCTATTTCATGTGGGAGCGGGCTTGCTCGCGAAGAGGGAGTGCCAGTCGAGATTAATGTAGCTGACACGCCGCATTCGCGAGCAAGCCCGCTCCCACAGGTGAGTTGATCAGCTCAAGAACAGGTCAGGCCACCCTGGCGTCCAGCGCCCGGCGCAACGCCACCAACAATTTCACGATTTCCTGCGGGTCCAACCGCTGTGGCACTTTCACGTCAGCCATTTTTCTCTTCCTTGTGATGGTTCGGCCGGGGGAGTCTGGCCAAAAGCTGTGCGTCCTTGGAGGGTCTTTTTGAAAAAAAGATCCCTCCTACAGCTGCAAGGAAAATAGTCGTCTTCCTTCGCCGCGGCAAATCCGCAGGATAGTTTTTTGCGTGATATCAATATGCTTTAACGGTATTTAAATTCTTCTTTTTATACCTTTAAAGTCGATTCTTGCCGGGCAGTTATCCACTGCCCATGGACTGCGCCACCGTCGCTTACCCCTGCGGCGTCCAGGATGTTCAATGAACTTCGATTACGCTTTTATCCTCGGCACCCTCCCGGCGTTTCTCAAAGCCGTGGGCGTGACGCTGCAGGTTGGCTTTATTGCCATCGGCACATCGCTGCTGGTGGCCCTGATCAACGCAACGATTCTGGTGTTTCGCACGCCCTACCTGCAGCGGCTGGTCGGACTCTATGTCGAGTTGGCGCGCAACACGCCGCTGCTCATCCAGCTGTTCTTCGTGTATTTCGCCTTGCCGGCGCTGGGCATCAAGGTCTCGGGGTTTGCTGCGGCGATCATCACCATGACTTTTCTTGGCGGCGCTTACCTGACCGAAGTACTGCGTGCCGGCGTAGACGCTGTGCCACAGGCTCAACTCGAATCCGGCCGCTCCATCGGCTTGTCCCACGGGCAATTGTTGCGCTATGTGATCCTGCCGCAAGCCGGGATTCTCAGCCTGCCGTCGCTGTTCGCCAATTTCATCTTCCTGCTCAAGGAAACCACCGTGGTCTCGGCGGTGGCGGTACCGGAGATTCTCTACACCACCAAAAGCTACATCGCGCTCTACTACAAAACCTACGAAATGCTCGCCGTGCTGACGCTGATTTGCGTGCTGTTGTTCTTGCCGCTGTCGCTGTTGCTCAGCCGCCTGGAAAGGAGGCTCCAGCATGGCCAGTTCGGGTCTTGATTTGCTCTGGGTGTCCTTGCCGCAACTGGGCAAGGGCGCGGCGCAAACCCTGTCGATCTCTTTTCTGAGCATCGCCATTAGCACCGTTGGCGGCGTGCTCTACGGCGTGTTGCGTACGTTGAATGTCACATGGCTGAACGCAATCCTGCGGGTCTACCTGGAATTGTTCCGGGCGATCCCGGTGCTGGTCTGGTTGTACTTGCTGTTCTTCGGCCTGCCGATTTTTTTCGGCCTGAGCATTCCGAGCTTCTGGTGCGCAGTGCTGGTGCTGTCGCTGTGGGGCGCCAGCGAGGTCGGCGAAGTGGTGCGTGGTGCGCTGCATTCGTTACCGCGCGGGCAGCGTGAAGCGGGGTTGTCGATTGGCTTGAATGGCCCGCAACTCTACGGCTACGTGCTGCTGCCCCAAGCGCTGAAACGCATGACGCCGCCGACCATCAACGTCTACACGCGAATCATCAAGACCAGCTCCCTCGCGGTGCTGATCGGCGTGGTGGACGTGATCAAGGTCGGCCAGCAAATCATCGAACGCACTTACGAATCCGTGCTGATCTACGGCGCGCTGTTCCTGTTTTTCTTTTTCATCTGCTACCCGCTATCAGCCGCCTCGCGCGTGCTGGAGCGGCGCTGGACGCAAGCATGAGCGCATTGATCGAGTTCAAGGGTTTCAACAAGTTTTTCGGCGAGCAACAGGTGCTGGACGGCATCGAATTGCAGGTTAAATCGGGCGAAGTGATCGTCATCCTCGGCCCCAGCGGCTGTGGAAAAAGCACCTTGCTGCGCTGCCTCAACGGCCTGGAAGTCGCGCACAGCGGCAGCTTGAAATTCAACGGGCGCGAGTTGCTGGACAAGGGCACCGACTGGCGCGAGGTGCGGCAGCAGATCGGCATGGTGTTCCAGAGTTATCACCTGTTCCCGCACATGAGCGTGCTCGACAACCTGCTGCTCGGCCCGGTCAAAGTGCAGAAACGTGAGCGCCGCGAAGCGCGCGATCAGGCCGAAGCCTTGTTGGCGCGCGTGGGCTTGCTGGACAAGCGCGACGCCTTCCCGCGTCAGCTCTCCGGTGGCCAGCAGCAACGCATCGCCATCGTCCGTTCGCTGTGCATGAACCCCAAAGTCATGCTCTTCGACGAAGTCACCGCCGCCCTCGACCCGGAAATGGTCAAGGAAGTGCTGGAAGTCATTCAGGGCCTGGCCCGTGAGGGCATGACCCTGCTGATCGTCACCCACGAAATGGCCTTTGCCCGCGCCGTGGCGGACCGAATTGTGTTCATGGATGCCGGGCGAATCCTTGAACAAAACCCTCCCGAGATTTTCTTTACGAACCCGCAAACCGCACGAGCGCAGCAGTTCCTGGAGAAGTTCTCCTACGTCGCCGCACTACTCAAAACGACTCAAACAAAGGAACTGGAACTGCTATGAAAACTGCCAAGACTTCACTGCTGATACTCCCGCTGCTCGGCCTTGCGTTGCTGGCCGGTTGCAACAAAACCGAAGAGCCCGCCAAGCCTGCGGCCACCGCCAGCTACCTGGAAAAAATCAAGGCACGGGACAAGCTGATCGTTGGCGTCTTCACCGACAAACCGCCGTTCGGTTTCGTCGATGAAGCCGGGCGTTATGTGGGTTTCGATACTGACATCGGCCGTCAATTCGCCAAAGACTTGTTGGGCGACGAGAACAAAGTCGAGTTCGTCGCGGTGGAGCCTGCCAGCCGGATTCCGTTCCTGCAAAGTGACAAGGTCGATCTGATCCTGGCCAACATGACCGTCACCCCGGAGCGCAAGGAAGCGGTGGAGTTCACCAACCCGAACCTCAAGGTCGCGGTGCAGGCACTGGTTCCTCAAGCCAGCACGGTGAAAAACCTCGATGACCTGGCGACGCGCACCACCATCGTGACCACCGGCACAACAGCCGACATCTGGCTGACCAAGAATCACCCGGACTGGAAACTGCTGAAGTTCGAGAAAAACTCCGAGTCTCTGCAAGCGCTGGCCAATGGGCGCGGCGATGCTTATGCACAGGACAATCTGGTGCTGTTCAGCTGGGCCAAGCAGAACCCTGGCTACCGCGTGCTGAGCCAGACGTTGGGCGCAGAAGCGCCGATTGCGCCAGCGGTGAAGAAGGGCAATATCGAACTGCGGGATTGGGTGAATGCTGAATTGGCGAAGCTGGGCGAGGAGAAGTATTTGCTGAAGCTGTATGACCAATACGTGCGTAAAGAACTCAGCGATGACACCAAGCCTGAGAGCGTGATTGTCGAGGGTGGGAAGTGGCAGGGGTGATTCTTCAACCTTTGCGGTGATCTTTCGGCCCTCATCGCGAGCAGGCTCGCTCCCACATTAGACCGTGTCCGTCGGGACAACTCGGTCAACTGTGGGAGCGAGCCTGCTCGCGATAGCGGTGGTTCAAGCGCCGCTTAATCCGGCCAATGCCACGCCGGCTCATCCAGCAACCGCTGCCCGACAATTCCGGTCTGGCCGAGGTTCTTCTCCAGCACAATGCAATTGCATTCCGGATCTTCCTGCAACGCCGAAATCAACCGCCGCGCATGGGACACCACCCACACCTGACACTGCTCCGACGCCCGGATAATCAACCGTGCCAACGCTGGCAACAGGTCCGGGTGCAGACTGGTCTCCGGCTCGTTCAGCACCATCAACGTCGGCGGTCGAGGCGTCAGCAGCGCCGCCACCAGCAGCAAATACCGCAACGTCCCGTCCGACAGTTCGGCCGCTGACAACGGTCGCAGCAACCCTTCCTGAAAAAACTCAATCGCAAACCGCCCGCCCTGCAACGGCGCGATATTCAGTCGTGCACCGGGGAACGCGTCGCTGATCGCAGACTGCAATGCCTCGGGGTCGCCGATTTCACGAATCGTCTGCAACGCGGCGGCGAGGTCGCGACCATCGTGATGCAACACCGGCGTGCGGGTGCCCAGTTGCGGTTGGCGCACCGGTGCATCGGCATCGCTGCGAAAGTGATCGTAAAAGCGCCAGCGGCGGATGAACTCACGCAATTGCATGACTTCCGGCGAGGTACGGAAGCTGCCGACCTGATCGAACAGGCTGTCGAAGTTCGGTGTGTGCTGGGCCAGCACGTCCCAGTCGCGACCGACCCGGGCTCGGATCATCGGGCCGTTACGTTCGACCATGAGACTGGCCGGGCGATAAAACGGGCCGTTCCAGATGCATTCCTTTTTGATTTCCGGGTCCAGGGAAAACGCGGACAGGCTCGGCTCCGGCAAACCCAGCGCGATCGCATAGCTGAAATCCTCACCGGCAAACCCCAGGCGCAGGCGTTTGACGCCGTGGCGCACGGTCGCCTCGATCGGGACTTCACCATTACGCATCCGCCGGGTGATGGTTTCCGGCCCGGCCCAGAACGTCGAATCGAGGCCGCCCTCACGGGCCAAGGCGTTGACGACGCCGCCCTGAGCGGTTTCCGCCAGCAGCCGCAACGCGCGGTAGAGGTTGGATTTGCCGCTGCCGTTGGGGCCGGTGATCAGGTTCAACCGGCCCAGCGGAATCACCAATTTATTGATCGAGCGGTAATTGGCCACCGCGAGGGTTTTGAGCATTATTCTCTCTCTGATCGTTCCCACGCTCTGCGTGGGAATGCATCCCTTGACGCTCTGCGTCACAGTGGACGCGGAGCGTCCATGGCGGCGTTACCACGCAGAGCGTGGGAACGATCAAGAGGGAGTATAAAGATCGCAAGTGCAGACGTGGAACCCTGTTCTAAGCTCACAGTCGTATCGCCATTGGCACGTCCGTACAACGCAAAGGAGTCTGCATGGCTGGTCCCGGATTGAAAACAGTGGTTGGCCTGAGCCTCCTTGCGCTGCTGAGCGCTTGTGGTGATAAACCTCAGGTCGAGAAGGACCGTCCGCGGGTCTTCGTCCAGGAGGTCAAACCCGCGGATTACGCCGCGTCGGTGACACTCACCGGCGATGTTCAGGCCCGGGTCCAGACCGAATTGTCGTTCCGCGTGAGCGGCAAGATCATTCAACGCATGGTCGATGTCGGTGACCGGGTGTCGGCCAAGCAAGTGCTGGCCAAACTCGACCCCAAGGACTTGCAGACCAACGTCGACTCGGCCCAGGCCCAGGTTGTCGCCGAGCAGGCCCGGGTCAAACAGACCGCCGCTGCGTTCGTCCGTCAGCAAAAACTTTTGCCCAAGGGCTACACCAGCCAAAGCGAATACGATTCCGCCCAAGCCGCCTTGCGCAGCAGTCAAAGCGCATTGACTGCGGCCCAAGCGCAATTCGCCAACGCTCGCGAACAACTCAGCTACACCGCGCTGATAGCCGATGCGCCGGGTGTGATTACGGCGCGCCAGGCCGAGGTCGGCCAGGTGGTGCAGGCGACGGTGCCGATCTTCAGCCTGGCGCGCGACGGTGAGCGCGACGCGGTGTTCAACGTCTACGAATCGCTGCTGGCCGAGGCCCCGGAAGATAAAACCATCGTGGTCAGCCTGCTCGACAACCCGGCGATCAAAACCACCGGCACCGTGCGGGAAATCACCCCGGCCGTGTCCGCGCAGACCGGCACCGTGCAAGTCAAAGTCACCCTCGACGGTCTGCCCGAAGGCATGCAATTGGGCTCGGTGGTGAGCGCCACGGCCAAGACACCGGGCAAATCCGCTGTGGAGTTGCCGTGGTCGGCGCTGACCAAAAACCTCAGTGATCCGGCGGTATGGCTGGTGGATGGCGAGGGCAAGGCGCAGCTGCACACCGTCACGGTCGGTCGCTACCTGACCGGCAAAGTGATCATCAGCGCCGGTCTGCAAGGTGGTGAGAAAGTCGTCATCGCCGGCGGTCAGTTGCTGCACCCCGGCGTGAAAGTCGACATCGCCGAAAACACCTACAAGGATCTCGCAGTGGAAGCCCAGCCATGAAGCGTCTGTTACTGGTGTGCACTGCGGTGATGCTGGCGGCCTGCTCGGAAAAAGAAGCACCACCGGAGCCGGTGCGCCCGGTGCTATCGGTCAAGGTCCTGGCCTTGAACGAGGAAAATCTCGGCCGCTTCGCCGGCAGCATCCAGGCCCGCTATGAAAGCAATACCGGGTTCCGCGTGCCGGGGCGCATCGCCAGCCGCAATGTCGATGTCGGTGCCGAAGTGGAAAAGGGCGCGCTGCTCGCCACGCTGGACCCCACCGATCAGCAGAACCAGTTGCGTTCCGCCCAGGGCAATCTGGCCAGCGTTCAGGCGCAACTGATCAACGCCCAGGCCAACGCTCGGCGCCAAAAGGAATTGTTCGATCGCGGCGTCGGCGCCCAGGCGCAACTCGACATCGCGCAGACCGACCTCAAAACCACCCAGGCCTCCCTCGATCAAGCGAAAGCGGCGGTCGATCAGGCCAAGGATCAGCTCAATTACGTTGAGCTGCGCTCCGACCACAAAGCCATCGTCACCGCGTGGAATGCCGAAGCCGGGCAAGTCGTCACCGCGGGCCAGCAAGTGGTGACCCTGGCGCAGCCGGACATCAAGGAAGCCGTGATCGACCTGCCGGACACCCTGGTCGACCAGCTGCCGACCGACGTCGTGTTCCAGGTTGCGGTGCAACTCGACCCGAGCATCACGACCACCGCCATCGTTCGCGAAATCGAACCCCAGGCCCAGAGTGCGACCCGTACCCGCCGAGCCCGCCTGACCCTGACAGATACGCCAGCCGGTTTCCGCCTGGGTACTGCGATCAGCGTGACCCTCAGCTCCGCGATCAAACCGCGCATCGAACTGCCCTTGAGCGCGCTTCAGGAGGTCGATGGCAAAACCCGCATCTGGGTCATCGATACTCAGACCCAGACCGTTGCCCCACGAGACGTCAGCCTGGTCAGCCGCACGGATTCAACGATGATCCTGGCCAGTGGCGTGAAGTCCGGTGAACGGGTGGTCAGCGCCGGTGTGAACAGCCTGAAACCCGGGCAAAAAGTGAAAATCGACGAGGACAGCCCACAATGAAAGGGAGTTTCAACTTATCCGAATGGGCCCTCAAGCATCAGTCGTTTGTCTGGTATTTGATGTTCGTCGCGCTGCTGATGGGCGTGTTCTCGTACATGAACCTGGGCCGCGAGGAAGACCCGTCGTTCACCATCAAGACCATGGTCATCCAGACCCGCTGGCCGGGCGCGACCCAGGAAGAAACCCTCAAGCAGGTCACTGACCGCATCGAGAAAAAGCTCGAGGAACTCGACTCCCTCGACTACGTGAAAAGCTACACCCGGCCCGGCGAATCAACGGTGTTCGTCAACCTGCGCGACACCACCAGCGCCAAGGACATTCCGGAAATCTGGTACCAGGTGCGCAAGAAGATCAACGACATCCGCGGCGATTTCCCTCAAGGCATTCAGGGGCCGGGGTTCAACGACGAATTCGGTGATGTGTTCGGTTCGGTCTATGCCTTTACCGCCGACGGCTTGTCGATGCGCCAGTTGCGCGATTACGTGGAACAGGTCCGCGCCGAAATTCGCGAAGTGCCGGGGCTGGGCAAGGTCGAGATGGTCGGAGAGCAGGACGAAGTCCTCTACCTGAATTTCTCCACCCGCAAACTGGCGGCGCTGGGCATCGATCAGCGCCAGGTTGTGCAGAGCCTGCAAACCCAGAACTCAGTGACCCCGGCCGGTGTGATCGAGGCAGGTCCCGAGCGCATTTCGGTGCGCACCTCGGGGCAGTTCGCTTCCGAGAAAGACCTGGCCAACGTCAACCTGCGGCTCAATGATCGCTTCTACCGCTTGGCCGACATCGCCGAGATCAGCCGTGGCTACGTTGACCCGGCGACACCGGAGTTCCGCTACAACGGCCATCCGGGCATCGGCCTCGCCATCGCCATGAAGAAGGGCGGCAACATCCAGGAGTTCGGCAAGGCGTTGCACCAGCGCATGACCGACCTGACCGCCGACTTGCCAGTGGGTGTCGGTGTGCACACGGTTTCCGACCAGGCTGAAGTGGTGGAAAAAGCCGTCGGCGGTTTCACCAGTGCCTTGTTCGAAGCGGTGGTGATCGTGCTGATCGTCAGCTTCGTCAGCCTCGGTGTGCGCGCCGGGTTGGTGGTGGCGTGCTCGATCCCGCTGGTGCTGGCGATGGTCTTCATCTTCATGGAATACAGCGGCATCACCATGCAGCGGATTTCCCTCGGCGCGCTGATCATCGCCCTCGGCCTGCTGGTGGACGATGCAATGATCACAGTCGAGATGATGGTCACGCGCCTGGAAATGGGCGAGACCAAGGAGCAGGCGGCGACGTTTGCCTACACCTCGACCGCCTTCCCGATGCTCACCGGTACGTTGGTGACGGTGGCCGGTTTCGTGCCCATCGGCTTGAACGCCAGCTCGGCGGGTGAGTACACCTTCACTCTGTTTGCGGTGATCGCCGTCGCGATGCTGGTGTCGTGGGTTGTCGCCGTATTGTTCGCCCCGGTGATCGGCGTGCACATCCTCAGCGCCAACGTGAAGCCTCATTCCGCCGAGCCGGGTCGTATCGGTCGTGCGTTCAATTACGGCATGCTCTGGTCGATGCGCAATCGCTGGTGGGCCATCGGCATCACGATTGCGCTGTTCGTCGCGTCGGTTTTTTCCATGCAGTTCGTGCAGAACCAGTTCTTCCCGTCTTCGGACCGCCCGGAAATCCTCGTCGACCTCAACCTGCCGCAAAACGCCTCGATCGCCGAAACCCGCAAGGCGGTGGACAAGCTCGAAGCGACGCTCAAGGACGACCCGGACATCGTGCGCTGGAGCACTTACATCGGCGAGGGTGCGATCCGTTTCTACCTGCCCCTCGACCAGCAATTGCAGAACCCGTACTACGCGCAATTGGTGATCGTCAGCAAAGGGCTGGAGTCGCGTAACGCCCTCAGCCAGCGCTTGCGCGAGCGGCTGCGTAAAGATTTCGTCGGCATCGGCAGCTACGTTCAGGCGCTGGAAATGGGCCCGCCGGTGGGTCGTCCGATTCAGTACCGGGTCAGCGGCAAGGACATCGATCAGGTGCGCAAACACGCCATCGCGCTGGCCACCGAGCTGGATAAAAACTCGCACATCGGCGAGATTATTTACGACTGGAACGAACCGGGCAAAGTCCTGCGCATCGACATCGCCCAGGACAAGGCGCGGCAATTGGGGCTGTCGTCGGAAGACGTGGCCAACCTGATGAACAGCATCGTGGTCGGCTCGCCGGTCACTCAGGTCGATGACGATATCTACCTGATCAACGTCGTGGGGCGCGCGGTGGACGCGGAACGCGGCACGCCGGAAACCCTGCAGAACTTGCAGATCGTCACCCCGGTCGGCACGTCGATTCCGCTGCTAGCCTTCGCCACGGTGCGCTATGAGCTTGAGCAACCGCTGGTCTGGCGTCGCGACCGCAAGCCGACCATCACCATCAAGGCGGCGGTGCGCGACGAGATTCAGCCGACCGACCTGGTGAAACAGCTCAAGCCCGACATCGATAAATTCGCCGCCAGTTTGCCGGTGGGTTACTCGGTTGCCACGGGCGGTACGGTGGAGGAAAGCGGCAAGGCCCAAGGGCCGATTGCCAAGGTGGTGCCGTTGATGCTGTTCCTCATGGCGACCTTCCTGATGATTCAGCTGCACAGCGTGCAGAAGCTGTTCCTGGTGGCCAGCGTCGCGCCGCTCGGCTTGATTGGCGTGGTGCTGGCGCTGATCCCGACGGGCACGCCGATGGGCTTTGTGGCGATCCTGGGAATTCTGGCGCTGATCGGCATCATCATCCGTAACTCGGTGATTCTGGTGACCCAGATCGATGCCCTGGAGAAAGAGGGCCTTGCACCGTGGGATGCCGTGGCGCAGGCCACAGAGCATCGGCGTCGGCCGATTCTGCTGACCGCTGCGGCGGCGAGCCTGGGGATGATCCCGATTGCCCGGGAAGTGTTCTGGGGGCCGATGGCGTACGCCATGATTGGCGGGATCATCATTGCGACATTGCTGACGTTGCTGTTTTTGCCGGCACTTTACGTTGCCTGGTACAAAATCCGCGAGCCGAAGAAAGACGCCGCTTAATGATCGTTCCCACGCTCTGCGTGGGAATGCAGCCAGTGACGCTCCGCGTCATAGCCGCAGGGACGCGGAGCGTCCCGAGAGGCATTCCCACGCAGAGCGTGGGAACGATCAACTGAAGGCTTTACACCTTACGCCAAACACTCGCCAACCAAGGCTGCTGCTCCCGCGGCAGCCCTGCCGGCCGGTAGTAATGCTCCAACTCCACAAACCCCGCCTCCGTCAGCAATTGCTGCCAAGCCGCAAGATCGTGATACGCCCCATACCGCGGCCCATTCCACCCTTCCTGATTTTCACCACGAGGATTGGAACTGAACAACACGCCACCCGGCTTCAACGCCTCGCGCAATTCTTTCAACACCCGAGGCAATTCCTGACGCGGGATATGAAACAGCACGGCGTTGGCGAAAATCCCGTCGAAGCGTTCACCCGGCAGATCCAGTTTCAGAAAATCCTGTTGCAAGACTTCACAACCACTGTCCTCACGCGCCATCTGCGCAAACTTCTCTGACCCATCGAGCCCGACAGCCGTGTGGCCCATGCGCGTGAACGTCTGCAAATCACGCCCCGGCCCACAGCCGAAATCGAGAATGTCGAACGGCGCCTCGCCCTGAATATGCCGCAGCAGGGCATCGATGTTCTGGCTGACATCGTGATCGCGAGTCCCCTCGCGAAAACCTTCGGCCACCGAGTTGTAATGGCCCAGAGTGGTGGCGGTGATCTGCTCGAGGTCGGTGGGGGTTTGTTTCATGGTCGGCTGCGCAGGCAATGGGGATTTGCCGAATATACGCCATCAGACTTGGGGCTGCTTCGCAGCCATTCGCGAGCAAGCCCGCTCCCACCCTTAATCGCGTAGAACACAAGTTTTGTATTCACCGAAGATCAAATGTGGGAGCGGGCTTGCTCGCGAAAGCGGTATCACTGACGACTGAAGGCTCAGGCCAGACTCAACCCTGCTTCATCCCCAGGCAATCAATGGAACGATCAACCATGGCTTTGGCAATCTCCAGCAGATGCCAGACAGAGAACACCATGGCCCGGTCCGCACCTTTGAGGTGGTCACCACACTGATACGCGGTGACCGAGGCGCAGCGCAGCAGGTCTGCGACATAGAGTTGGGTGTCTTCAAAGCTCACGTCTTCACTGACGTTGTAGAACCGCAGCTCATCGGGTGCTGAAGGCTGTTCTCCGGTGAGGTAGAAATCGATTGCACGATAAAGGGCGGAACGATCTCTTGGCGGATCGTCGGAGGGTTTGTCTTGGGTGGATGTTTCGGGAGGTGGATCGGGGACGGATCTTTTCATTGGTAAAACTCCGGTGATTAGTTGGAGCCAACCGATCTCGCGACTAAACGAATTAGGGGTGGCGGCTGCACGCAGGTTAGTCGACCGGACACCGGGAACCGGCGCACCCGAAGGTGCCCTACGCACAGCCACCATAGATTTCAGGCAAAGGAAATACCTGAGAATGGGTGGCGCTATGCGTCCGGTCCGGGCGACTAAACCCGATCACTGATGAGCAGTGACGGACGGAGACTAGCCACGAGAATCCACCGGCGCAAGCGGGCAGAATGATCTAGGAAATGTCCTGCAAATGAAAGGGAACAGGCCTGTAGGCACACTGATTTTCCTGTGGGAAATGTTCCTCTTTGGCGAGGGGGGGATTGTCCTGATGCCAGTCAGCTAAGCCGCAATGCGATCTTGTAGCAGCTGGCGGAGCCTGCGTTCGGCTGCGAAGCAGTCGTGAAATCAGAGTCCGCGGTGTTTCAGGAAGACTATGCACGCAGGATTTACGACGGCTTCGCAGCCGAACGCAGGCTTCGCCAGCTGCTACAAGGTGTTTGTCGCGGCGGCCATCTCGGTTAGCGCTTGTTGAGTCCGCGAGCCAACCGATCCCCACCGAGTTGAATCACCGCCACCAACACCACCAGCAACACAATAACCGTCAACATGATCTGGCTATCAAACCGCTGATACCCGTATCGATAGGCGATATCGCCCAACCCGCCCGCACCAATCGCCCCGGCCATGGCCGATGAGTTGATCATGGTCACCAGTGTGATGGTGAAACCGCCGACAATCCCCGGCAGCGCCTCAGGCAACAGCACGTGCCAGACGATGTGCCAGCGCCGGCAACCCATCGCCTGCGCGGCTTCGATCAAGCCGTGATCCACCTCGCGCAAGCTGACTTCCGCAATGCGCGCAAAAAACGGCGTGGCCGCGATCGTCAGCGGCACCACGGCGGCCCAGACTCCGTACGTGGTACCGACGATCAACCGGGTAAACGGGATCAGCGCCACCATCAGAATCAGAAACGGAATCGAGCGGAACAGGTTCACGAAGCCGCCCAGTGCGCGGTTCAGCGCCGGTGCTTCGTAGATGCCGCCCTTGGCGCTGGTGACCAGAATCACCGCCAGCGGAATGCCCGCCAGCAACGCAATCAGCGACGACACGCCGACCATCAAAAACGTGTCGATGAAGCCTTGCAGCAACCGATCAAACCACATAACCCACTACCTCCGCCTGTTGCGCCCAGTGGCCGGCACGCTGACGCAATTCTTCAGCGCCGACCGACGATCCGCTCACCGCCAGCAGCAATTGCCCCAGCGCGTGGCCCTGAATCCGTTCCACGCCACCTTGCAGCAACCGCACGCGGCCACCGAGGGCGCAGAACAGTGCCGCCAGATCCGGTTCATCCGTGGCGCTGCCGGTGAATTGCAAACGCAACACCACCGCCGCGTCCGAAGACTGAGGTTGCGGGCGCAAGCGGCTTTGCAGTTCTTCCGGCAACGCGTGTTGCAGCGGCGCGAGCAAGGTCTTGCTGACCTCATGTTGCGGGTTGCCGAACACTTCCCACACCGGCCCTTGCTCGACGATGTGCCCGTGTTCCAGCACCACGACCCGATCACAGATATCGCGAATCACCGCCATCTCGTGGGTGATCAGCACAATGGTCAAACCCAGGCGCTGATTGATCTCGCGCAGCAGGCCGAGAATCGATTGCGTGGTCTCCGGGTCCAGCGCCGACGTGGCTTCGTCGCACAGCAGGATTTCCGGGTCGTGCACCAAGGCACGGGCGATGCCGACGCGTTGTTTCTGCCCGCCGGACAGCTGCGCCGGATAGGCCTTGTGCTTGCCTTGCAGGCCCACCAGTTCCAGCAGTTCGCGGACCTTCTGCTCGCGTTTTTCCTTGGGCACGCCGGCGACTTTCAAGGGCAACTCGACGTTCTGCCAAACGGTCTTTGCCGACATCAGGTTGAAGTGCTGGAAGATCATGCCGATCCGTCGGCGCAGCGCCACCAGACGGTCTTCATCGAACTCGCCGATGTCCACTTGATCGATCAACACCCGGCCAGTACTCGGTTGTTCGAGACGGTTGATGGTGCGGATCAGCGACGACTTGCCGGCACCGCTGCGACCGATGATGCCGAACACCTCGCCGCGCTGGATCACCAGGTCGATGCCGTGCAACGCCGCCACCGGGCCTTGCTGGCCGGTGTAGGTTTTGCCCAGGCCAATGAAGCGCACGTGGGCACGGTTAAGGGCTGGATGCAGTTCAGTGTGTATCGCGTTGTGGGGCTCTGGAATTTCCAGTCGCAGTTGGGTGGCGGCCGTCATCCTCAGCTTTCCCAGCCAGCTTGATAGAGCTTGCCGTGGGCTTTATCCAAGGCTGCACGAACAGCCGGCGAATGCTGATAAATATCGACGAACTTGATCAGGCGCGGGTCGGTTTTGCTTTTCGGCTGGATTACGAACTGGATCACGTATTCCTTGTGATCGAGGCCGTCGAACAGCAGGGCCGAACCGGCATCGAAGGTCTTCGACAGACGAATGTAGGCCGGATAGCCCTGGACCAAATCGGCGTCGTCATAAGCGCGAACCAGTTGCACGGCCTCAACCTGGAGGATTTTGATTTTCTTCGGGTTGGCGATGATGTCTTCTTCGGTGGCCTTGTAGCCGACACCCGGTTTGAGGGTGATCAAACCGGCCTTGGCCAAAAGTTGCAGGCCACGACCGCTGTTGATCGGGTCGTTGGCGATGGCGACGCTGGCGCCTTGCGGCAACTCGTCGAAGCTTTTGTATTTTTTCGAGTAGAGGCCAACGTTGTTGATGATCCCCGGTGCGAACGGCACCAAGTCAAAACCGGCGGCGGCTTTGGCGTTTTCCAGGAACGGAACGTGCTGGAAGTAATTCACGTCGATGTCGCCGGCCGCGAGGCTGACGTTGGGGGCGATCCAGTCGCTGAACTCCACCAGGTCGACTTGCAGGCCTTGTTTTTTCGCTTCCTCGACGGCGGCTTCCAGCGGGATGGCGAAGGCGGCAGTGGTGCCGACTTTCAGCGGCGCGTCGGCGGCGAAGGAGATGGAGCTGAAGAGGCCGAGGGCCAGGGCCAGTGCTTTGACTGGGTGGGAGAGGTAGGTCTTTTTCATGATGAGTTTTCCAGTCAAGTTAAGGCCGATCGTTCCCACGCTCCGCGTGGGAATGCCTCCCGGGACGCTCCGCGTCCCTACGGCTGTGACGCAGAGCGTCACTGGCTGCATTCCCACGCAGAGCGTGGGAACGATCAGTTACAGGGATTAGCGTCGGTAGTGAGATCCGGTATGTTGCTCAGGCAAATGCGCTTCGCCGTGGAACAGCTTTTCCCGCAGGCTGCCGTCGTCATAAGCCGTCTTGTACGACCCACGCCGCTGCAACTCCGGAATCACCAGTTCTATGAAATCCACATAGCTTTCCGGTGTGACAATCCGTGTCAGGTTGAAGCCATCCAGCCCGGTTTCGGCGATCCACGATTCCAGTTCATCCGCCACTTGCTCAGGTGAACCGACCACCGTGATGTAGCGTCCGCCGAGGGCGTGTTGCTCGAGCAATTTGCGTCGGGTCCAGTCGTTGTTTTGCAGATTTTTGGTCGCCGACTGGATCGCGTTGCTTTTCACGTACTGGATCGGTTCGTCGATCTCGTATTCGGAAAAATCGATCCCGGTCGATGCCGAAAAATGCGCAACTCCAGCCTCGGCACTTGCATAGCTCAAGTACTCGGCATGCTTGGCCCAAGCGAGCTCTTCGGTGGCGCCGACAATCACGTTCAAGCCCATGAACACCTTGATGTCCTCGGGATGACGCCCGGCTTCAACAGCGCTGGCGCGGACCTTGTCCACCTGAACCCTGGTTGACGGTTTGTTCTGCCCGCTGATGAATACGCACTCGGCGTGACGCCCGGCGAACAGCAAACCGCGATCGGAGCTGCCAGCCTGGAACAGCACCGGCGTGCGCTGCGGCGACGGCTCGCAGAGGTGATAACCCTCGACCTGATAGAACTCGCCCTTGTGCTCGACCTTGTGCACTTTCTCAGGTAAGGCGTAGATCCGTTGCTGCGGGTCATTGAGCACCGCGCCGTTTTCCCAACTGCCTTCCCAGAGTTTGTAGAGCACTTCCAGGTATTCATCTGCCTGGTCGTAACGGCGGTCGTGTTCGACTTGTTCGCTCAGGCCCATGGCTTTGGCGGCGCTGTCGAGGTAGCCGGTGACGATGTTCCAGCCGACCCGGCCGCGACTCAGGTGATCGAGCGTCGACATGCGTCGGGCGAACAGATACGGCGGCTCGTACGTCAGGTTGGCGGTGAGGCCGAAGCCGAGGTTTTTCGTCACCGCCGCCATGGCCGAAACCAGCAGCAGCGGGTCGTTGACCGGTAGCTGGATCGACTCTTTCAACGGCACGTCGACGGAGTTTTGGTAAACGTCATAAACCCCGACGATGTCAGCGATGAACAAACCGTCGAACAACCCGCGCTCCAGCAACTGCGCCAGTCCGGTCCAGTATTCGAGGGTTTTGTATTGGGTGGAGTTGTCCCGTGGATGCGTCCACAGGCCATGGTTGATGTGCCCGATGCAGTTCATGTTGAACGCGTTGAGCAGGATCTTCTTTTTGGCCTCGGCCATCAGATGGTCCCTCGCAACGGAGGGTTTTCATCGTTGAGGTAGTAATTGCCGACGGCGTGATACTTCCAGCGCACCGGGTCGTGCAGCGTATGCACCCGTGCGTTGCGCCAGTGGCGATCGAGACCGTGTTCGATCAGCGTCGCCTGGCTGCCGGCCAGTTCAAACAGCGTGCTGCCGGCGGCGAGGGATATTTCGGTGCTGATGGCGCGGGCTTCGGCGACGGCAATCGAGGCGGCGGCGACGGTTTCGGCATTGGTGTCGGCCTGGGCCTTGTCGAGGAATTCGCCGGAGCGTTCCAACAGTGCTTCAGCCGCATGCAGACGAATGCTCAGGTGGCCGAAGCTCTTGAGGGTCAGCGGGTCGTCAGTGGCTTTTTCATCGGTGGCGTCGATCCACGGCCGGGTTTTGGTGCGCACGAAGTGCAGCGCATCTTCATAAGCGGCGCGGGCGATGCCGGTGTCGATGGCGGCGTGAAGAATCTGTGCCAGCGGGCCGACCGTGGTCGGGCGCTCGAAGGCACTTTGAAACGGGATCACGTCTTCGGCGGCGACGTAGACGTCTTCGAACACCACCGAGCCGCTGCCGGTGGTGCGCTGGCCGAAGCCGCTCCAGTCGTCGATGACGGTCAGGCCTTTGCTGTTGTGGGGGACGAACGCCAGTTGCTGCACGCTGTTTTCATCCACCACCGAAGTCGGAATGCGTTGCGCGTAAATCGCGCCGGTCGCGTAGAACTTGCGACCGTTGATGCGATAGCCATTGCCGTCGCGGGTCAGGCTGGTGACGCGGTCGTGGGCGGTTTTGGTGCCCAGTTCCGCCAAGGCATTGCCGAAGCGCTGGCCGGCGAGCACTTCGGTGTACAGGCGCTTTTTCTGCTCTTCGCTGCCGTTCACGCGCAGCACTTCGAGGGCGTAGAAATGGTTCTGTGGGATCTGTCCAAGCGAGCCGTCAGCCTGGGCAATCAAGGTGATCACCTTGGCCAGGGTGACGTTGGAAACACCCGCACCGCCGTACTCTTTGGGCACGCTGATGCCCCAAAGACCCGAGCGGGAAAACACTTCCAGCTCCGGGTGAGGCAAACGGCGTTCGCGGTCGCGCAGGGCGCTGTCACGCTTGAAATCTTCGGCCAGATCGGTCGCGACGATCAGGGCTTGCTCATCGCTCGTTATGACCGCGACGTGGTGAGAAAGAGTCATGTGTTTCTCCAGAGATCTGGTCAAAAGTGTTCTGGTCGTTAGATCCAGGAGTGGCGAGCGGGCAAGGTGCCGTTCAAGTGATAAGTCCCGACCGCGTGGTATTTCCAGCGCACCGGGTCGTGCAGCGTGTGCACCCGCGCGTTACGCCAGTGACGGTCGAGGTTGAACTCGGCGAGCGTCGCGCGGCTGCCGGCCAGTTCGAAGAGCTTTTCGCTGGCGAGCAGCGAGATTTCGGTGGTCAGCACTTTGGCTTCGGCCACGGCAATCGAGGCGCGGGCGGCGGACTCGGCGGAGAGCGGCGCGGCGTTGACCTGATCAAGCACTTGCCCGGCCTTGCGTAGCAACGCTTCGGCCGCGTGCAGTTCGATTTTCAGTTTGCCGACATCGGCGATGACGTAAAGGTCATCGCTGGCCCGTTCGACCTTCGCGTCGATCCACGGTCGAGCACGGGTTTTCACGAACTCGATAGCGTCATCGATGGCACCGCGGGCGATGCCGGCGTCGATGGCCGCTTGAATCAATTGCGACACGGCGCCCTGGATGTTCGGGCTGTCGTTGATTTTCCAGTTATCCACCACCAGCTCGGCGTCAACGCGCACGTTGTTGAGCAAAATGGTGCCGCTGGCGGTGGTGCGCTGACCGAAGCCCGACCAGTCATCAACGATGCGCAGGCCCGGCGTGCCTCGGCGGACGAAGGCCAGCACTTGCTTGCCGTCGTCGTTCAACGCCTTGACTGCCACCCAATGGGCGAACAGTGCACCGGTGGAGTAAAACTTCTGCCCGCTGATGACAAAACCGTCACCGTCAGCGGTGATCCGGGCTTTGAGTTCCAGGGTATTTTTGGTGCCGCGTTCCGGCCCGGCATTGCCGATGCGCCAGCCTTCGAGCACGCTTTTGAACAGCTGTTTTTTCTGCGATTCCGTGGCGCTGCCGAGCACCAGATTGAGGATGCCGAACTGGTTCTGCGGGATCTGTCCCAGTGCCGGGTCCGCTGCGGAAATGATCGCGAAGACCTCGGCGAGGGTGACGAATGAAACCTGCGGGCCGCCGTACTCGCGCGGGATGGCAATGCTGCCTAATCCGCTGCGGGTGAACTGTTCGATTTCCGACCATGGCAACTTGCGCTGCCGGTCACGTTTGGCTGCTTGCAGGCGGGCGACTTGCGCCAGCTCATGGGCGGCCTTGATGGCTTGTGCGTCGTTGCGCAAGACCTGCGCGGGCAACAACAACGGGGCGATGTCCAGATCACTCTGAACGATTGCATCTGCCAGACTGGACATCAGTGCCGCTCCTTGGCTGCACGCAATGCCCTGGCGATCTGCACTGGGGTGATTGTGTTCCGGACCATACCTACCTCACATCTCATGGAGTCGCCGCGATGGATGCGGCGAACGAAAATCAAGAATGTCCGGTGGTCCGGTGCATATACCCTAAGCGTGTATAAAAAATTAATAAACTAACTTTTGGGAATATGCATAGAAGGGCGTCTGTTCGTAGCGCAACACTTGTTTATGCAGCAACACTTGCTCTTGTAGCAGCTGGCGAAGCCTGCGTTCGGCTGCGAAGCAGTCGCCAAATCAGCTGCTGCGGTGTTTCAGGAAGACTGCGTGTTCTGGTTTAACGACTGCTTCGCAGCCGAACGCAGGCTTCGCCAGCTGCTACAAGGGATCTCAGCGTTTGCGGGTTTCGGCGGCCATGAGCAGCTCTTTGGGCCGGGCCTTCAGGTAGGGATTGGCGCAACCGATCTTCAACCTGCGCGGCGGTGCCCAGCCGGAGTTGTTGCCCACGCGGTCAAGGATGCAGTAGGTCACTTCCAGCCGAAGGTCTTCGCCGGCTTCGAGGATGATCGCCGGCGGCACCCAGACTTGAATCGGCTTATCCACCTCATCAGCCTTGAGCGGCGGCAAGTCCATGCGCACATCCCCCCAACGCAAGGTGATTTCATCGTCGACGGCCATGTTCAGGTAAGGCTCGATGGTCAACGGCACGCCGCGCTTGATCTGGTTCGGATTGACCCCCTGACGGCGAATGGTTTCGGGAATGCCCACCGGTGCCAGGTGCTCGTTCTCGTGACCGCACAGGGTGAGCGGCTGGCCGCCCGGGCAATCGAGCTTGATCTGCACCCGAGTGGCGAGCGACAGCGCCGGCCCTTGTCCGACCTGCATGACGCGGTAGTGAATGCTTGAGGAGCCGTTGGCGATGAAGCTTTGCGGCACGCGCAAGCTGACGATTTCGCCAACCTCATCGACCGTGAGTACGCGGGAGGCGACGTAGCAGTTGTCCCAGAACAGTTCGATCAGGTCGCCTTCGTCCATGCCGGGGTAGGGCGCCACGTCGATCAGCAGATGGGCCGCCGACGTGACATTGATGCCGGTCTTGTGGGATTGCGCCAGGGTAGGGGCCGCAAGTCCGGATGTATTCGAGATGCTTGTCATGGGTTTCTCCTTGAAGCCTTGCAGCGAAGTCCGTTTCTGAAAGAACAAAAGGCGTGAATTACCGAGCAACAAAGTTGTTCACTATTTGCAAGTTTAAATAATGAATTGGAACGATGGCTGACGCCTGCTGGAGACTAGATAAGAGTGCGCTTGAATAGGTGTCAATAGAATTGGTTAGTTAAGTAAGGTATTCAGTGTTATTCAGAAAAATCCTACGCTTTAAAGTTAAGAAGCTGCACCGCTCCGTCGAATTTTTCCGCGCATTCATCGATTTTCAGGTGTGGATGGCGGCGATCGCGTGCTTGGCCTGAGTGCGGGATTTGGCAGATTTTAGACGGGTTAAATCTGTTGCAGGACATATATATGTACCGCATGTGGGTATAGGGCTTGATCTATTGTTCAAATCAGAAGGCGAGGATTTTGTGGCGGGGATAGTTGTCACTTCCATCCGTGGAAGTTAACAAGTAATGATGCGGTATTAGGGGTTGGTGTTATTCAGAAACTTGCTGAGAAACTGCTTGGTTCGCTCTTCTTTCGGATTGGCAAACAGCGCCTTGGCTTCGCCTTGCTCGACGATCACACCTTTGTCGAAAAACACCACACGGTTGGCCACGTCCCGGGCAAAGCCCATTTCGTGGGTGACGATGACCATGGTGCGCTTCTCTTCAGCCAGGCTGCGGATGGTCGCCAGCACTTCACCCACCAGCTCCGGATCGAGCGCCGAGGTGGGTTCATCGAACAGGATCACTTCCGGTTCCATCGCCAGTGCACGGGCAATCGCCACACGCTGTTGCTGACCACCGGAAAGACGTCGCGGGTAAGCGTCTTCCTTGCCCGCCAGGCCGACCCTGGCCATGAGCTTTTTACCCAGGGCAACGGCGTCGGCGTGCGGGATCTTCTTCACGATGATCGGGCCTTCGATGACGTTTTCCAGAGCGGTGCGATGGGGGAACAGATTGAAGTTCTGGAACACGAAGCCGACGTGCTGGCGCAAGCGCCGTACCAGGCTCTGCTGCTGGTTCAACGGGCGGCTGCCATCGATCTCGATGTCGCCGACCTTGATCCGGCCGCTGGTGGGTTCTTCCAGAAAATTCAGGCAACGCAGGAACGTGGTTTTACCCGAGCCGCTAGGCCCGATGATCGCCACCACCTCGCCTTCCTTCACCTCCAGATCGATGCCGTTGAGCACGACTTGACCCTTGAACTGCTTTGTCAGTTTTTCCACGACAATCATTGGGTCAGGACTCCTGGTCGTGCCGATTGACCCGCTCTTCCAACTTGTTCTGCAGGTGCGAGAGCACCGTGGCCAGAATCCAGTAGATCAGCGCGGCGGCAAGGTACATGGTGAACACTTCGAAGGTGCGTGCCGTGATCAGCTGCGCCTGGCGGAACAGCTCCGGCACCTGGATGGTGGCGGCCAGCGCAGTGTCCTTGACCAGCGAAATGAAGCTGTTGCCCAGCGGCGGCAATGCGGTGCGCATCGCTTGCGGGATGATGGCCCGGCGCAGGGTCTGCGCACGGGTCATGCCGATGCTGGCGGCAGCTTCCCACTGACCGCGCTCGATGGAGCTGATCGCGGAACGCAGGATTTCACAGGCGTAAGCGGCCATGTTCAGCGAGAAGCCGATCAGGGCCGCCGGCAGCGGATCGAGTTCCATGCCCAATTGCGGCAAGCCGTAATAGATCACGAACAGTTGCACCAGCAACGGCGTACCGCGAAAGAACGACACGTAGATGCGGGCGATCCAGCTCACCAGCTTGAAGCGCGACAGGCGCATCAGTGCCAGGCCGAAGCCCAGCATGAGGCCGAAGAACATCCCGCCCAGGCTCAAGATGACCGTGAAGTAAGCCCCCTTGAGCAGGAAGGGCAGGGAGTCCAGTGCGAGTTGGAAAGCTTCTTCCATTATTGAGTGACGTCAGCGCTGAAGTATTTTTCCGAAAGCTTTTTCAGCGTACCGTCGGCACGCAGCTTGTCGATGGCTTTGTTCACCGCAGCCAGCAACTCAGGCTCGCCTTTGCGCAGGGCAATACCGGCTTCCTGACGGGAGAACGCTTCGCCGGCGGCGGTAGTGTCCTTGGCCTTTTTAGCGTATTCGAGCGCGGCGAGGCGATCGATCAGAATGGCGTCGATGCGGCCGACACGCAGATCCTGGAACTTGGTCGGATCATCGTCATAGGTCTTGATAATGGCTTTAGGCTGATTGTCCTTGAGCCATTGTTCATAGTTGGTGCCCAGGCCTACGCCGACTTTCTTGCCGGCCAGATCGGCGGCGGTCTTGATGTTCAGCTCCGCAGCCTTCTTGGTCAGTACCAGCGCCTGAATCCCGGAAACGGTGTACGGCTCGGAGAAGTCATACTTCTTCTTGCGCTCTTCGGAGATGGTCACCTGGTTGATCACCGCGTCCAGACGTTTGGATTCCAGCGCCGCGAGGATGCCGTCCCATTTGGTCGGTTGCAGTTTGACCTTCACGCCCAACTCTTTGGCCAGGGCTTCGGAGAACTCGACTTCGAAACCGGCCAGTTTGCCGTCGGCGTCGACGAAGCTGAACGGTGGGTAAGTGCCTTCCAGACCGACGTTGATCACGCCTGCGTCTTTGATTTTTTGCAGCTGCTCACCGGCAACCGCTTGCCCCAGCAGACCGGCGCTCAGCGCCAGGCCCAGCGAACCGACCAGCAGATTTCGACGTAGTGCGGAAAAATTCATGACAAGCCCCTGTGTTTTCTTATGAAGACGCTTTTAGGAATGTTGGCAAAATCGGGATTTGGACGACTGCGATATCCTGCCCTAAAGCAGCGTATGCGTCTCGCTGCAAATTCGCCTGCGGCGTGACTATATGATGGCGCTTTTAGATAGGAAAATAATAAATATTGTATTTGTTATTCTTTAATTGAATATGAGATCGAGATCGTTCCCACGCTCTGCGTGGGAATGCCTCATGGGACGCTCCGCGTCCAGTGACGCGGAGCGTCACGGGCTGCATTCCCACGCAGAGCGTGGGAACGATCACTACAGGAAGTCTTTGTAGGCAAACAACGCCGGCGCCCCACCGGTGTGCAGGAAGATGATCGGGCCGTCGTTGAAGCGCTGACGACCGATGCCGTCCAGCAACCCGGCCATGGCCTTGCCGGTGTACACCGGATCCAGCAACAAACCTTCCTGACCCGCCAGCAGCTTCACCGCCGAGAGCGTCCCGGCATTCGGCTCGCCATAGCGTGGACCGAAATACTCGTCCCACAGTTCGATCTTGAAACTTGCCGGCAGGCTCACGCCCAGCAACTCGGCAGTGCGCTCGGCCAGGCCCTGGACTTTCGGGCGCTGATCTTCTTCGCTACGGGAAACCGTGACACCAATCACTGGCAAATCCGGCAGTACTTCACTCAGTGCCAGCGCCAGGCCACTGTGGGTGCCGGCACTGCCCGAGGCCAGAACCACGGCAGCAAATTCCAGGCCGGTGTCCTTGATCTGTTCCGCCAGTTCCAGCCCGGCGCGCACATAGCCCAAAGCGCCCAGTGCGTTGGAGCCGCCAATTGGCACCAGATACGGCTTCTTGCCGTTGTTGCGCAGACGATCGGCGAGGGCTTGCAGTTGCTCGTCGGCGTTGTCGAGGTTTTCCACCAGCTCGACCTTGGCATCGAACAGGTCCAGAAGCAGCCGATTGCCGTTGCCGAGGTAGTTGGCGTCGTCGGTGCCCAACGGGTTTTCCAGCAGCGCAATGCAACCCAGGCCAAGCCTGGCGGCAATGGCGGCGGTCTGGCGTACGTGGTTGGACTGAAGCGCGCCAGCGGTGATCAATGTATCGGCGCCCTGGGCCAAGGCATCGGCCGCCAGGTATTCGAGTTTGCGCAGCTTGTTACCACCCATGGCCAGCGGTGTCAGGTCATCGCGTTTGACGTACACATCGCGGCCGAGCCAGGTCGACAGGCGTTCGAGTTTTTCCAGTGCGGTAGGGTGGCCGAGGAGGTCGAGGCGGTTAAAGCGGGCAAGCTGTTGTTTGATCATGGGTCCGTACTGGCCAAGGGAGATGTCAGGACTATAGGCACGCCAATATGCGTGGGCAACCGCCAATCGCATATATCCGAAAGTGCTGAACACAGCACAATTGGTTCTTAATTCGGCTTCCGGACCTTGCCGTAAAGTAATCGCCGATAGCGCGGCCAGACAGTCCGGCCGCCCGTGAGGAGTTTTTACCGTGAGCCAGCGTTCCAGCCATTGGCAATTGCAGACCATCGTCAGCCAACTGCGTACGGCACGCGATCAGTGGCGTGCACAGAACGGCCGCGCCAGCGGCGAGCAAGGCGGTCGCGAGTTGCCTTCGCGGGCAGCCATGGCGGAGATCCTTGAAGCGCTGTGCGGTGCCCTGTTCCCGATGCGTCTGGGGCCGGTGGATTTGCGTGAGGAGAGTGAAGACTTCTACGTCGGCCACACGCTGGACGTCGCGTTGAACGCGCTGCTGGCGCAGGCGCGACTCGAACTGCGTTACGCAGCTCGCCACAGTGCCGAGGCCGACACCGAAGTCGAGGCCAAGACCATTGCGATCATTCAGGACTTTGCCCTCGCATTGCCGGGGTTGCGCAGCTTGCTGGACACCGATGTGCTGGCGGCCTATCACGGCGATCCGGCGGCGCGCAGCGTCGATGAAGTGTTGCTGTGCTATCCGGGCATTCTGGCGGTGATCCACCATCGTCTGGCGCACCATTTGTACCGCGCGGGGCTGCCACTGCTGGCACGGATCAGCGCGGAAATCGCCCACTCGGCCACCGGTATCGACATCCATCCGGGCGCGCAGATCGGTCGCAGCTTCTTCATCGATCACGGGACGGGTGTGGTGATCGGCGAGACGGCGATCATTGGTGAGCGTGTGCGGATTTATCAGGCCGTGACGTTGGGCGCCAAGCGCTTCCCGTCGGATGAGGACGGGCAGTTGCAGAAGGGCCATCCACGGCATCCGATTGTCGAGGATGATGTGGTGATCTATGCCGGGGCGACGATTTTGGGACGGATCACCATTGGCAAGGGTTCGACCATTGGCGGTAACGTCTGGCTGACCCGTAGCGTGCCGGCGGGGTGCAACCTGACGCAGGCTAATTTGCAGCATGATGATGGGACGCAGAAATGATTTCCGAAATCTCGGCTGACTGAACTGGCCTCTTCGCGAGCAGGCTCGCTCCCACAGTGGACGGGTGTTGGACCACTGATTTGTGGACGACACTTATCCCTGTGGGAGCGAGCCTGCTCGCGATTGGTTTCAAGCCGAGCCAAATACTGGCATCCAGCTAATTTCCCTCTGAACGAATCCTCCAAATCCCCCGTCATACCCATCCTTGAGCTAGCGTAAAGGCACAAGATTTTGTGGCGAGGGAGCTTGCTCCCGCTCGGGTGCGAAGCAGCCGTACCTTTGCAAAAAACCGGGTGCCGCTGCGCGGCACAACGGGAGCAAGCTCCCTCGCCACAGAGTACCGCCGAGCCCTGCGATTAGTCCTTAGCACCCTATTCATGTTTAACTTGAACGCTCATTCAAGTTAAACCGCCGGTTTGCTGCCCGTTCACAACAGGAGGCTTGCCTTGCCGAGTCCGTTACTGATTGCCCAGTTTCACCCCTTCGAGGTGCACCTTTCATGAGTGCATCGTCCCTCCCTCCGAGCGGCCAGGTCCGCATGAATCCGCCGGTGTTTTACTTCGCGGCGACCTTCATTCTGCTGTTTGGCATCGTCGTCATCGCCATGCCTGAACAGGCCGGCGCCTGGCTGCTGGAAGCGCAAAACTGGGCGGCCAACACGGTCGGCTGGTACTACATGCTCGCGATGACCCTGTATCTGGTCTTCGTGGTGGTCACCGCCTTGTCCGGCTACGGCAAGATCAAGCTCGGTGCCGACCACGACGAGCCCGAATTCAGTTACCTGTCCTGGGCCGGCATGCTGTTCGCCGCCGGGATCAGCATCACGCTGTTCTTCTTTTGCGTGTCCGAACCGCTGACCCACTTGTCGCAACCGCCCCAAGGCGAAGCCGGCACGGCGGATGCGGCGCGGCAGGCGATGCAGATTCTGTTTCTGCACTGGGGCCTGCACGGCTGGGGCGTGTTCGCGTTTGTCGGCATGGCCCTGGCCTATTTTGCCTACCGTCACAACCTGCCGCTGGCCCTGCGCTCGGCGCTCTATCCACTGATCGGCAAGCGCATCAACGGCCCGATCGGTTACGCGGTGGACGGCTTCGGCATCATCGCCACGGTGTTCGGTTTGGGCGCCGACATGGGCTTCGGGGTGTTGCACCTCAACTCGGGTCTGGACTACCTGTTCGGCATCGCTCACACCCAGTGGATTCAGGTCGGCCTGATCACGCTGATGATGGGCGCGGCGATCATCGTTGCAGTGTCCGGCGTCGACAAAGGCGTGCGCGTGATGTCCGACATCAACATGCTGCTGGCCTGCGCGCTGCTGCTGTTCGTGTTGTTCGCCGGCCCCACTCAGCACTTGCTCAACACCCTGATCCAGAACATCGGCGACTACCTCGGCGCCCTGCCGATGAAGAGTTTCGACCTCTACGCCTACGACAAACCCAGCGACTGGCTGGGCGGCTGGACCGTGTTCTACTGGGCCTGGTGGATTGCGTGGTCGCCGTTCGTAGGCTTGTTCATCGCCCGGATTTCCCGTGGCCGGACCATCCGCGAATTCGTCTTTGGCGTGTTGCTGATTCCGCTCGGTTTCACCCTGGCGTGGATGTCGATCTTCGGCAACAGCGCCATCGATCAAGTGCTCAACCACGGCATGACTGCGCTTGGCATGTCGGCCATCGACAACCCCTCGATGACCCTCTACCTGCTGCTGGAAACCTATCCGTGGAGCAAAACCGTGATTGCGGTGACGGTGTTCATCAGCTTCGTCTTCTTCGTCACATCGGCCGACTCCGGCACTGTGGTGCTGTCGACGCTATCCGCCAAGGGCGGTAATCCGGATGAAGACGGGCCGAAATGGCTGCGTGTGTTCTGGGGCGCGATGACGGCGCTGGTGACCAGCGCGCTGCTGTTCTCCGGCAGCATCGACGCGCTGAAATCAGCGGTGGTGCTGACCTCGTTGCCGTTCTCGATGATCTTGCTGCTGATGATGTGGGGGCTGCACAAGGCGTTCTATCTGGAGTCGCAGAAGCAGATCGCGCAGCTGCATTCCCTGGCGCCGGTGTCCGGCTCGCGGCGTGGTGGCTGGCGTCAGCGTTTGACTCAGGCCGTGCACTTCCCGTCTCGCGATGAGGTCTATCGGTTCCTCGATACGACGGTGCGCCCGGCGATTGAAGAGGTGAGTGCGGTGTTCGTCGAGAAGGGTTTGAACGTGGTCACTCAGCCAGACCCGGCCAACGACAACGTCAGCCTGGAAATCGGTCACGGCGAGGAGCATCCGTTTATCTATCAGGTGCAGATGCGTGGTTACTTCACGCCATCGTTTGCCCGTGGCGGCATGGGTTCCAAGGAACTCAACAACCGTCGTTATTACCGGGCGGAAGTGCATTTAAGCGAGGGCAGTCAGGACTACGATCTGGTGGGCTACACCAAGGAGCAGATCATCAACGACATCCTCGATCAGTACGAACGGCATTTGCAGTTCTTGCACTTGGTGCGTTGAACATCAGGGCGGTGGCGTTCATGTTTCAGTGCTCAGGACCATGAACAGCACCAGCGCCGCCACCGGTACACCGAACACCGCGCTGCCGACGACCAGTTCGGTGCTCAACGGCTGGCCGGCATGGACGATGCCGACCGCGCCGTTGATCAGCGTCAGGGCCAGCCACAGCACCACAAAGCTGTAGGCCAGGGTCTGGCGGCTGAAGCCGATTTTCTCGCCGATGAACAGCATCAGTGCCAGCAGGATCAGGCCGAAGGTGATGATGATCGTGGTGTGCATGATGCGTGTCCTCCCTTCAGATGTGATCGTTCCCACGCTCTGCGTGGGAATGCCTCAAGGGACGCTCTGCGTCCAGTGACGCGGAGCGTCACGGGCTGCATTCCCACGCAGAGCGTGGGAACGATCAAGACTGCGGTCTCAAGTTGAGCATAGTTAAACCAATCCACCATTAGCCCGCAGAATCTGTCCGTTAACCCAAGCCGAATCCGGCCCGACCAGAAACGAGACCACACGGGCAATATCCTCAGGCTGCGCCAGGCGTTCCAGCGGAGGCATTTTGGCGAAGTTCTGAATTTGTTCTTCACTCTTTCCATGCAAAAACAACTCGGTCGCCACAGGCCCCGGCGCTACAGCGTTGACGGTAATGTTGCGCCCGCGCATTTCCTTGGCGAACACCTGAGTCAAGGACTCCACCGCCGCCTTGCTGGCGATGTACACCGCGTAGCCTGGCAGGTTGAGGCCGACGGTGCTGCTGGAAAAGTTGACGATCCGCCCACCGCTGTTCAAACGCGTCGCCGCTTCACGCAAGGTGTTAAAGGTGCCGCGCGCATGGATGTTGAAGGTCTGGTCGAACAGCTCATCGGTGTGTTGCGCCAGCGGCATCACCTTGAGAATGCCGGCGTTGTTGATCAGCACATCGACTTTGCCCAGTTGCGTTTCGGTTTCATCGAACATGCGGCGCACGTCATCGGCACTGGCCACGTCGGCCTTGATCGCTATGGCTTGATGGCCGGCCTGGCGCAATTCAACAACCAGCTTTGAGGCCTCGGTGGCGCTGCTGGCATAGTTGATGGCGACGGCGAAACCTTCGCTGGCCAGTTGTCTGGCGATCACCGCGCCGATGCCGCGGGAGGCTCCGGTCACGATGGCAACTTTCGAAGTTTGAGTGGTCATGGCGGTGATTCCTTTGAAGGTGTTTGCTTGGGGTGAAGCCAGATTCACATGTTTACTCAGGCCGATAAATGCACGAGAGTTGCCTTGACTGTTCGATAATCGCCAACAATCGAGTTTCAGGAGCAACGTCGTGGATCAAGTCAAAGCGATGAAGGTGTTTGTGCGGATCTACGAGCGCAGCAGCTTCACGCTGGCCGCCGAAGACCTGAACCTGCCGCGGGCGACATTGACCCATACGCTGAATCAATTCGAAGCATGGCTCGGTACGCGTTTGCTCGAACGCAGCACGCGCAAGGTACGCCCGACCCTTGATGGCGAGGCGTACTACCTACGCTGTGTGCAGTTACTGGCGGAACTGGAAGAAGCCGAACTGGCATTCCGCGGCTGCGCACCCAAAGGCCGGCTGCGCGTCGACCTGCACGGCACCCTGGCCAAGCATTTTGTGATCCCGGCATTGCCGCAGTTCATGGCGCGTTACCCTGACATCGAACTGTCCATCAGCGAAGCCGACCGTTTTGTCGATCTGATCGCAGAAGGCGTCGACTGCGTGCTGCGCGCCGGCACCCTGAGTGATTCGGCACTGATCGGAAAACGCATCGCCAACCTGCGCCAGATCACCTGCGCCAGCCCCGCGTACCTGCGCAAATACGGCGAACCAAAAAGCCTTGAAGACCTGAAACACCACCGGGCGGTGAACTACGTCTTGCGCACCACCGCCAAGTTGTTCCCCTTCGAATTCATGGTCGATGGCGAACTGAAAGAAGTCGCTATCGACGGCGCTGTTTCAGTGTTTGGTGCGGAAATTTACGCAGCGTCGGCGATTGCCGGGCTTGGCCTGATCCAGTGTCCGCATTACCGAATGGAAACGCAGATTGCCCAAGGCCTTGTTCAGGAAGTCCTCATCGACACGCCACCTCCGCCAATGCCGGTTTCGGTGTTGTATCCCCACAACCGACACATGTCGCCACGGGTTCGAGTTTTTGTGGAGTGGTTGGGGGAGGTGTTTGCGGATGCTGTTTGACCTTGCTCGCTGTTCTTGATCGTTCCCACGTCGAGGCGTCGAACCGTCCGCGTGGGAATGCCTCAACGGACGCTCCGCGTTCGGCTCTGGATGGGACGCGGAGCGTCCCGGGCTGCATTCCCACGCAGAGCGTGGGAACGATCATTTGTGAAACGTTTCAGCATTTTCTCGAGTCCGAGGTTTATCGGCGTTTGTCTGGGCGTATGCTGGGCAACTTGCGAAGCAGTCGATACCAACTTCAAGACAGACAAGAGAGGATTCGATGACTTACACCGCTGCCGAAAACCGCTACGATTCTATCCCTTACCGCCGCGTGGGCCGCAGCGGTCTGGTGCTGCCGGCACTGTCCCTGGGCCTGTGGCACAACTTTGGCGACAGCACGCCGATCGACACTCAGCGCTCGCTGTTGCGCACCGCGTTCGACCTGGGCATCAACCACTTCGACCTGGCCAACAACTACGGCCCGCCGTACGGCAGTGCCGAGATCAATTTCGGTCGTTTGCTGCGTGAAGATTTCAAGCAGTACCGCGACGAGTTGATCATCTCGAGCAAGGCCGGTTGGGACATGTGGCCCGGGCCTTACGGTCAGGGTGGCGGCTCGCGCAAATACGTATTGGCAAGCCTCGACCAGAGCCTGCAGCGTTTGGGGCTGGACTACGTGGACATCTTTTATTCCCATCGCTTCGACCCGGACACGCCGCTGGAAGAAACCGCCAGTGCGCTGGCCACCGCCGTGCAGCAGGGTAAGGCGCTGTACATCGGTATCTCGTCGTATTCCGGGGTGAAAACCCGTGAGATGGCGGCGCTGTTGAAAGAGTGGAAAGTGCCGTTGCTGATTCATCAACCGGCTTACAACCTGCTCAATCGTTGGGTTGAAAAGGATCTGCTGGATGTCACCGACGAACTTGGCACCGGCGTGATTGCTTTCACACCGTTGGCGCAAGGTTTGTTGACGGACAAATACCTCAATGGCATTCCGAAAGATGCGCGGGTCAATCGCCCGGGCGGTGGTTCTTTGCAGGAATCGCATCTGTCCGAAGCCAACATTGCCCATGTGCGTGGGCTCAACGAAATCGCCAAGCGTCGCGGTCAGAGCCTGGCGCAACTGGCGTTGGCGTGGACGCTGCGCGATCCGCGCGTGACCTCGGCGTTGATCGGCGCGAGCCGGCCGGAGCAGATAATCGAGAACGTCGGGGCGTTGAAGAATTTGAGCTTTAGCGCGGAAGAGCTGGCGGAGATTGACCGGTTTGCCCAGGAAGGCGGGATCAATCTTTGGGAGAAGCCTTCGACGGCCGAATAACACCCTACTTGATCATTCCCACGCTCCGCGTGGGAATGCCTCCCGTGACGCTACGCGTCACAGTGGACGCGGAGCGTCCATGGCTGCATTCCCACGCAGAGCGTGGGAACGATCGGGCGATTGGCTCAGCGAAAAAACGGCACATCCCCCAACACCGTAGCCCGCTGCATCACCCGCCGCGCCGGCCGGTAATCATCGACGGCGTAATGCTGTGTCACGCGGTTATCCCAGAACGCCACGTCATCCTTCTGCCAACGCCAGCGAATGGTGAATTCCGGCCGCGTCGCATGGGCAAACAAAAACTTCAAAATCGCTTGGCTCTCGGTTTCCGACAGCTCATTGATCTTCGACGTGAAGCCCTCGTTGACGAACAATGACCGGCGCCCGCTCACCGGGTGCGTGCGAATCACCGGGTGCGACAACGGCGGATTCTTTCTACGCGCTTCTTCCCACTGAGCCAGGGCCTCAGGCGTGTTGCCATAACGCTCCAGCGGAAACGAACGGGTGAAATCGTGAGTCGCCGTCAGCCCTTCGAGCAAGCCTTTCATCGGCGCGGACAATGCTTCATACGCCGCAATGCCGCTGGCCCATAGCGTGTCGCCGCCAAATTTCGGCAGCAGCTTGGCGCTCAGCACCGCGCCCATGGCCGGGGTCGGCAGGAAGGTTACGTCGGTGTGCCAGATCGCGTTGTCGCGCACGTCGGTGACGGCGGTGTCGAGGATCAGCACTTCCGGTTGTTCCGGGACATTCGGGTAGATCGGGTGGATGTGCAGATCGCCAAAATTCGCGGCGAATCGTGCCTGCTGTTGTGGCGTGATCGGCTGGTCGCGGAAGAACAGCACTTGATGCTTGAGCAGCGCTTGTTCGATGGCATCGCGTTGTTCCTGATTCAGCGGTTGGCTGACGTCGATGCCGCTGATTTGCGCGCCGAGGGCGGAGCTGAGGGGGACGATGGTCAGGTTGCTCATGGTCTTTCTCTTCAATCCGGGTGCCGAGCTTTTGTGGGAGCGGGCTTGCTCCGGGCGGCGTTCCGACGAATGCGGTGTGCCAGGCAACATTCCATCGACTGACACACCGCATTCGTCGGAACGCCGCCCGGAGCAAGCCCGCTCCCACAGGTTGAATATTCAGTGAGCCTGGCCATGCCATGGCACCAGTTTGCGTTGAAGCGCGCGCAGGCCCATTTCCATGGCGAAGGCGATCAGCGCAATCACCAGAATCCCGAGCACCACCACATCGGTGACCAGGAACTGTGCGGCCGACTGCACCATGAAACCCAAGCCGCTGGTGGCGGCGATCAACTCGGCGGCAACCAGCGTCGACCAACCCACGCCCAGGCCGATACGCACACCAGTCAAAATATCCGGCAACGCGCTTGGCAGAATCACATGGCGAATCAACTGCGCCCGGGTTGCGCCCAGCGATTGAGCGGCACGCAATTTGGCCGGGTCGACCGTGCGCACGCCGGTCGCGGTGGCGATGGCGATCGGGGCAAAGATCGCGAGGTAAATCAGCAAGACTTTCGACAACTCACCGATGCCGCACCAGATTACGATCAGCGGCAGGTAAGCCAGCGGTGGAATCGGGCGGTAGAACTCGATCAGCGGATCGAGAATGCCCCGCGCGATGCGGTTGTGGCCGATGGCGATGCCGACCGGTACGGCCGTCAGCACGGCAAAGCCAAGGCCCAGACCGATGCGGCTGAGACTCGCGCCCAAGTGCTGCCACAACGTTGAATCCATGTAGCCGGTGGTCACCAGCAGCCAACCCTTTTGCAGCACGGCAGACGGTGGCGGCAGGAACAGCGGCTCGATCATTCCAGTGGCGGTGACGGCCCACCAAATGAACACCAGCGCGAGCAGCGTCAGCACGCTGATCCACCGAGTGCTCAAACTGCGACGGACCGGAATGACCGTCGAACCGGGTTTCACCGCAACGGCGGGAATTTGATAACTGCTCATGCGCGCTCCTGCCGCTGGGCGGTGCTGCGTTGGGAGAACACTTTGGCGAGCACGTGTTCGCGGGTCTCGATGAAACGCGGGTCGGACTTGATCGAGCGTGCCGATTCACCGGCCGCGTATCGCTGGCCGAAATCCAGGCTCAGGCGCTCGACGATTTGCCCCGGGTTCGGCGCCAGTAGAATCAAATCCGTGGCGAGAAACACCGCTTCTTCGATGTCGTGGGTAATCAGGAATACGGGTTTGGCGGTGCGCTGCCAGACTTGCAGCAGCAGCTCCTGCATCTGTTCGCGGGTGAAGGCGTCGAGGGCGCCGAAGGGTTCGTCCATCAGCAGAACGCGAGGGTCGGCGGCGAGGGCACGGGCCAGGCCTACACGTTGTTTCTGGCCACCCGAGAGCTGCCAGATTCGGCGATTTTCAAAACCGGATAGGTCCACCAATGCGAGCATTTCCCGAGCTCGGACTTCGCGTTTTTCCCGGGACACACCGGCCAGTTCCAGACCGAAACCGACATTGGCTAACACGTCCTGCCAAGGCAGCAAGGCGTCGTCCTGAAACACCACGCCGCGTTCGGCGCTCGGGCCTTTGACCGGCACGCCATCAAGGGTGATGCGCCCGGCGCTGGGCTCGACGAAACCGGCAATCAGGTTCAACAGCGAAGTCTTGCCACTGCCGGACGGGCCGAGGGCAACCAGCAACTGCTGGGGCCCAAGGCTCAGGGAAATATCCGCCAGTACCGGTTCCGGACTGCCGGGGTACTGTGCGCTGATGCGCTCCAGCTGTAGCAAAGCCATTGCGGTTAACTCCCGATCAGTGGGTGATGAACTTGGCGCTGACGTACGGTGCGTAGTCCGGCAGCACGGCCTCGACCTTGCCTTGTTCCTTGAGGAACACCGCGGTGTCGGTGATGGCCTTGGTGGTCGGTGCGCCGAGGGTGATCACCTGGTCAGCCGCCAGCGGGAAGACGTTGCCTTGCAGCAGCAACGGAATGTCGCTGGCCTTGGCGCCGGAAAGTTTCACCAGCTTGTCGACGTTGGATTGATTGGCGAGCCAGGCTTTCGGGTCTTTGCGGTAATCGGCGTAGGCATCCAGGGTCACTTTGGCGAACGCGGTGACGATTTCCGGGTGCTTCTCGGCGAAGTCTTTACGCACGATCCAGGCATCGAACGTCGGCGCGCCGAACTTGGCCAGTTCGCCGGAGGTGATCAGCACCTTGCCGTTTTCCTTGGCCACACCGAGCGCTGGGTCCCACACGTAAGTGGCGTCGATGTCACCGCGTTTCCACGCAGCGATGATCGCTGGCGGCGCAAGATTGAGCACGGTGACTTTCGACGGGTCGATGTTCCAGTGCTTCAGCGCGGCCAGCAGGCTGTAGTGACCGGTGGAAACGAACGGCACGGCGATTTTTTTGCCGATCAGGTCCTGCGGAGTTTTGATCCCGGAACCGTCGCGGGCGACCAGGGCTTCGGCGGCACCGATCTGCGTGGCAATCAGGAAGGTTTCGACCGGGACTTTGCGGGTGATTGCCGCCGTCAGGGGGCTGGAACCGAGGTAGCCGATCTGTACGTCGCCGGAAGCGATGGCGGCGATGATGTCGGCACCGTTGTCGAATTTGCGCCAGTCGATCTTGGCGTTGGTGGCTTTTTCGTAGGCGCCGTCGGCTTGGGCGACTTTCGCTGGGTCAACGGTGGTCTGGTAGGCGACGGTCACGTCGGCCGCCTGGGCAAAGAAACTCGCCGCAGCCAAAGACGCGGCCGCCAGGAGGCGAAGGGGGACATTCAATTTCATTGAGAAGCTCCTTGTCAGGCGACCGAGAGTCGGCGTGAAAGGAGACTAAATGATCTAAGAATCCGAAAATAAATAACTTTTTCGAATGAGCTTATGAGCGGAAAATTCTAAGCAAGACCGTGGCGCGGCCATCGCGAGCAGGATCACTCCCACAGGGATCGCATAAGTAATGATCGTTCCCACGCTCTGCGTGGGAATGCAGCCCGTGACGCTCCGCGTCACTGGACGCGGAGCGTCCCTTGAGACATTCCCACGCAGAGCGTGGGAACGATCAGAGCCAAGGAGATTAGTTGCTGATTGCCAGAATGCTCGCTTGATACGACCCGACAAACACATCGAAATCGCCGACTTCGTTCTGCTCCAGCTCCACTTGCTCAGCCAGCGAGGAGCGCGCGCGTGCTTCAAACTTCGCCTGATCTTCGCCGTTCAACGGCTCGCTGCGGAAAAACTCCGCATGCGCCTGGCTCTGACGCAGGGAGAACTGGGCAAAGCTCTCCTTGTGCTCAGCCATCGCCGCCAGCACTTGGGCCGATGGCGTCAGGGACGGGTCCTTGACCTTGGCCAGCTGCGCATCCAATGCCTTGCTGTGGGCATCGCCGCCGTGGCTTTGATCCAGCAGCGCGGCGAGCGGAGCAATTTTTTCCAGCAATTCGCCGGCCCATTCCTTCAGGTCGACCGGTTGACCGTCGCGCTGCAGTTGCAAGCCCGGACGACGACCTTCCTTGACCACGCTGAGGAAGTTCGAAGTCGCGTTGCTGCATGAGGTATTGGTCAGCAGCGGGCTGTCGTTCAGCGCGCAATACAGCAGGAACGCGTCGAGGAAGCGCGACTCCGGCAGGTCGATGCCCATCGGCAGGAACGGGTTGATGTCCAGGCAACGCACTTCGACGTACTGAATGCCGCGAGCCACCAGCGCCTGGATCGGCCGTTCGCCGGTGTAGGTCACGCGTTTCGGGCGGATGTTGGAGTAGTACTCGTTTTCGATCTGCAGGATGTTGGTGTTGAGCTGAACCCACTCACCGTCCTGATGCGTGCCGATTTCGACGTACGGCGCATACGGCGTGGCGACCGCTTTGCGCAGGCTGTCGGTGTAGCTCGACAGATCGTTGTAGCACGGCGTCAAGCCGGCTTGGGCGTTGCTCTGGTAACCCAGGTCACTCATGCGCAGGCTGGTGGCATACGGCAGGTACAAGGTGTCCGGGTCCAGTTGTTCCAACTGGTGCGAACGACCGCGCAGGAAACCGGCGTCCAGCGCAGGGGAGGCGCCGAACAGGTACATCAGCAGCCAGCTGTAGCGACGGAAGTTACGGATCAGCGCGATGTAGGCCGACGACTGATAGTCGCGGTCGGTGCCGACAAAGCCTTCAGTCTCTCTGAGCAGCGGCCAGAGCTTTTCCGGCAGGGAAAAGTTGTAGTGAATCCCGGCGATGCACTGCATGGTCTTGCCGTATCGCAGGGCCAGGCCCTTGCGGTAGACATACTTGAGCTGACCGATGTTGGACGTGCCGTAGTAGGCGATCGGGATGTCTTCCTCGGCCGGCAATGGGCACGGCATCGACGGACTCCACAGAAACTCGTTGCCGAGCTTGCTGTAGGCGAAACGGTGAATCTTGTCCAGGCTCGCCAGGGTGTCGGCCGGGTCTGGCAGAGCCGGGGTAATGAATTCCAGCAACGACTCGGAATAGTCGGTGGTGATTTGTTCATTGGTCAGCGCGGAACCCAATTCTTCCGGGTGCGGCGTTTGCGCCAGGCGACCTTCGCCGGTCACGCGCAGGCATTCACGTTCGATGCCGTGAAGGCACTGTTCGAGCAGAGAGAGGTTAGCGCGCTCGCCGAGCAGAGCCAGGCGGCGGTTGAGAAGTTCGCTCAAGTTGGATTCCTTCACGCGTCAGTCGCCCCAATATGGGGGTGGGCAAGACGGTCTACAAGGGTGAAGTTAAAACTGGCGTTTTCGCCTGGTTTTTGAGCAGCACGGACCTCATGCCAGTCGGTCAAGGATCGATCACCGCAACCCCCTGTGGGAGCGGGCTTGCTCGCGAAAGCGGTGGATCAGTCGACTTGAATGTTGCCTGACACACCGCTTTCGCGAGCAAGCCCGCTCCCACAGGGAACTCCGGCGCCGCTTTCGTAGCGCCGAAATTACCTCAAATGAGTGACATCTAGCTACAGGACAGCGAACGTGCCTTGTGCTTTTGCGACGAGTTTGTCGCCTTGCATCACGTCAGCTTCGACCACCAGCGTGCGGCGACCCGGATGAATCACCCGTGCCGTGCACATCACTTCACCGTCTGAAACGGCGCGAATGTAATTGATCTTGCATTCGATGGTCGCGCTCTGCTGGTCAAAGCCGTGGGTGCTGGAACAGGCCAGCCCCATGGCAATGTCCACCAGACTGAACAAGGCCCCGCCGTGCAGCTTGCCGCCGCGATTGCGCAACTCTGGCTCAAGCGCCAGGGCGACTTGCGCCACCCCGGTTTCCAGGCTGTGCAAGCGACAGCCCAGCAGCTTGAAAAACGCGCTTTCGGTCAGGCCGGCGGGAATCTCCATCAGCGCTTCTTCAACTGCTTGGCGTTGGCGAACAGCGAAGCCATGGCGTTGTTGGCCGGGGCTGCTGCCGTGGTTTCTTTACGCGGTGCAGTGTTCTGGGACTGGCGCGGTGCTGAACCCGGACGCGCACCACGGGCACCGTCGATTTTCTCGCCCGGTGTGTCGCTCATGCGCATCGACAGACCCACGCGTTTGCGCGGGATGTCGACTTCCATGACCTTCACTTTCACCACGTCACCGGCCTTCACCGCTTCACGCGGATCCTTGATGAACTTCTCCGAAAGCGCAGAGATGTGCACCAAACCGTCCTGATGCACGCCGATATCAACGAACGCGCCGAAGTTGGTCACGTTGGTCACCACGCCTTCGAGGATCATCCCCAGTTGCAGGTCCTTGAGCTCTTCGACGCCTTCCTGGAACTCGGCGGTCTTGAACTCCGGACGCGGGTCGCGGCCCGGTTTTTCCAGCTCTTGCAGGATGTCGGTGACCGTTGGCAGACCGAAGGTTTCGTCGGTGTACTTCTTCGGGTCGAGACGCTTGAGGAAGCTCGCATCGCCGATCAGCGAGCGAATATCACGGTCGGTTTCAGCGGCAATGCGCTGCACCAACGGATAGGCTTCCGGGTGAACCGCCGAGGAATCCAGCGGGTTTTCGCCGTTCATGACGCGCAGGAAGCCAGCGGCCTGTTCGAAGGTTTTCTCGCCCAGACGAGCGACTTTCTTCAACGCGGCGCGGGTTTTGAACGCGCCGTGCTCGTCGCGGTGGCTGACGATGTTCTGCGCCAGAGTCGCGTTGAGACCGGAGATGCGCGCCAGCAGCGCCACGGAAGCGGTGTTGACGTCGACGCCCACGGCGTTCACGCAGTCCTCGACCACAGCGTCCAGACCGCGCGCCAGTTTCAGCTGCGACACGTCATGTTGGTACTGTCCGACACCGATGGACTTCGGATCGATCTTCACCAGCTCGGCCAGCGGATCCTGCAGGCGACGGGCAATCGACACCGCGCCACGGATCGACACGTCGAGGTCCGGGAATTCCTTGGAAGCCAGTTCCGACGCCGAGTAAACCGATGCACCGGCCTCGGAAACCATGACCTTGGTCATCTTCATCGCTGGGTATTTTTTGATCAGCTCGGCGGCCAGTTTGTCGGTCTCGCGGCTGGCAGTGCCGTTGCCAATGGCGATCAGGTCCACCGAGTGCTTGGCGCACAGGGCCGCGAGAATCGCGAGGGTCTGGTCCCACTTGTTGTGTGGCACGTGCGGGTAAACCGTGGCGTGATCCAGCAGCTTGCCGGTGGAATCGACCACGGCGACCTTGCAGCCGGTACGCAGGCCCGGGTCGAGGCCCAAGGTGGCGCGCGGGCCGGCCGGAGCCGACAGCAGCAGGTCGTGCAGGTTATGAGCGAACACGTTGATCGCTTCGGTTTCCGCGCCATCGCGCAGTTCGCCGAGCAAGTCGGTTTCGAGGTGGGTGTAGAGCTTGACCTTCCAGGTCCAGCGCACCACTTCGCCCAGCCACTTATCGGCGGCGCGGTTCTGGTTCTGGATGCCGAATTGCTGGCCGATCATGCCTTCGCACGGGTGCATGGTGCCCGGCAGCTCGTCACCGACTTTCAGCGCCGAACTCAGAATGCCTTCGTTGCGGCCACGGAAAATGGCGAGCGCGCGGTGCGATGGCATGCTTTTCAGCGGCTCGTCGTGTTCGAAGTAGTCGCGGAACTTGGCGCCTTCTTCTTCCTTGCCGGCAATCACGCGGGCACTGAGGGTCGCTTCCTGCTTGAGGTAGCTGCGCAGTTTGTCCAGCAAACCGGCGTCTTCGGCAAAGCGTTCCATCAGGATGTACTTGGCGCCTTCGAGGGCAGCCTTCACATCGGCCACGCCTTTTTCAGCGTCGACGAAGCGTGCGGCTTCAGCGTCCGGCGTCAGGCTCGGGTCGTTGAACAGGCCGTCGGCCAGCTCGCCGAGGCCGGCTTCCAGGGCGATCTGGCCTTTGGTGCGGCGCTTCTGTTTGTACGGCAGGTACAAGTCTTCGAGGCGGGTCTTGGTGTCGGCGAGTTTGATATCGCGTTCGAGTTGCGGGGTCAGCTTGCCTTGCTCTTCGATGCTGGCAAGGATGCTGATGCGCCGTTCGTCGAGTTCTCGCAGGTAGCGCAGACGTTCTTCCAGATGACGCAACTGGATGTCATCGAGGCTGCCGGTCACTTCTTTCCGGTAGCGGGCGATGAAGGGAACGGTAGAGCCTTCATCGAGTAGCGCGACGGCCGCTTCGACCTGTTGTGGGCGTACACCGAGTTCCTCGGCGATGCGGCTGTTGATGCTGTCCATAAAACCACCTGACAAATTGTGAAAGCAGGCTCGCGGCCGCAGAAATAAAGGCTCGGCGAGTCTGGTTGAGCGGCCTGGCCTGCGCCGCTACCTGGATCAACAGGTATTCCGTTGACCCGTGAAATCGAACAATGACTGCCGGCGCCATGAAAATAAAAAGAGGCGACCTGCAGCCATGATCAGACGTTGCCTGACACAAAAGGCCGCGCATTATAACCAGCGTTCTATCATTCAGGGGGCATCGCAGGCGGCAGCGCGAGAGCCGGGTTTCTGGCGGTGAAGGAAAAATCTGCTAACAATGCACACGGTGCGTATAACGGCAGCTACGCCATAATGCGCGCCGAGATCAAAGGAGCATCTAATGAGCAGCACTGCAAACAATGCTGAAGGCGAGAAAATTCTTATTGTTGACGACGATCCAGGGCTGAGCAGCCTGCTGGAACGCTTTTTCGTCAGCAAGGGCTACCGCGCCCGCGCCGTACCGAACACTGAACAAATGGATCGCCTGCTGGCACGTGAAGTGTTCAACCTGGTCGTCCTCGACCTGATGCTGCCCGGCGAAGACGGTCTGACCGCCTGCCGCCGACTGCGCACGGCGAACAATCAGATCCCGATCATCATGCTCACCGCCAAGGGCGATGAGCTGAGCCGCATCAAGGGCCTGGAACTGGGTGCCGACGATTACCTGGCCAAGCCGTTCAACCCGGATGAGCTGATGGCTCGGGTCAAGGCAGTCCTGCGTCGTCAGGCGGCACCGGTACCGGGCGCGCCGGGCAGCGAAGACGAAAACGTGACCTTCGGTGATTACGTGTTGTCCCTGGCCACCCGCGAACTCAAGCGCGGTGACGAAGTGCACATGCTGACCACCGGTGAATTCGCGGTGCTCAAGGCCCTGGTCATGAACGCGCGTCAGCCACTGACTCGCGACAAGCTGATGAACCTGGCCCGTGGCCGTGAATGGGATGCCCTGGAGCGTTCCATCGACGTGCAGATTTCCCGTCTGCGCCGGATGATCGAGCCTGATCCATCCAAACCGCGTTACATCCAGACGGTCTGGGGCGTGGGCTACGTGTTCGTACCGGATGGCGCCGCCACCAAGTGATCGGCGATTTGTAGGAGCGGGTCTGGCGGACGATTGTCCGCAGACTCGCGATCCGCAATATGCGAGCATCGCTCGCTCCTGCAAGTGTGTAGCGGTTATCCATGAAAACCCCCGTTTGGTTCCCCCAGAGTTTCTTCTCCCGCACCCTGTGGCTGGTGCTGATCGTCGTCCTGTTCTCCAAGGCGCTGACCCTGGTTTATCTGTTGATGAACGAAGACGTGCTGGTGGACCGCCAATACAGCCACGGCGTCGCCCTGACGCTGCGCGCCTATTGGGCTGCCGATGAAAAAAACCGTGAAAAAATCGCTGATGCCGCCACCCTGATCCGGGTCGTGGGCGCGGGTGTGCCGGAGGGCGAGCAACACTGGCCTTACAGCGAGATCTATCAGCGACAGATGCAGGCTGAGCTGGGGGCCGACACCGAAGTGCGATTACGCATGCACTCACCGCCGGCCCTGTGGGTTCGGGCGCCTAGCCTGGGCGATGGCTGGCTGAAAGTGCCGCTGTACCCGCATCCGTTGCGCGGCCAGAAAATCTGGAACGTGCTCGGCTGGTTCCTCGCGATCGGCCTGCTGTCCACCGCTTCAGCGTGGATCTTCGTCAGCCAGCTCAATCAACCGTTGAAGCGTCTGGTGTATGCCGCAAGGCAACTTGGCCAGGGTCGCAGCGTGCGCCTGCCGATCAGCGACACGCCGAGCGAGATGACCGAGGTGTATCGCGCCTTCAACCAGATGGCTGAAGACGTCGAGCAGGCAGGCCGAGAGCGCGAACTGATGCTGGCCGGGGTGTCACACGACTTGCGTACGCCGCTGACCCGTTTGCGTTTGTCCCTGGAGTTGATGGGCGACCATAGCGACCTGACGGACGACATGGTGCGCGACATCGAGGACATGGACGCGATTCTCGACCAGTTCCTGGCGTTTATCCGCGATGGTCGTGACGAGTCTGTCGAGGAAGTGGACCTGAGCGACCTGGTGCGTGAAGTCGCTGCGCCCTACAACCAGAACGAAGAAAAAGTGCGGCTGCGTCTGGAACCGATCCAGCCGTTTCCGCTGCGCCGGGTGTCGATGAAGCGGTTGCTGAACAATTTGATCGGTAACGCGTTGCACCATGCTGGCAGCGGGGTTGAGGTGGCAGCTTATGTGTCTGGCGATACCAGCGCGCCGTACGTGGTGCTGAGCGTCATGGACCGTGGGGCGGGGATTGACCCCTCTGAATTGGAAGCGATCTTTAACCCGTTCACTCGAGGTGATCGTGCCCGGGGCGGGAAGGGGACAGGGTTGGGCCTGGCGATTGTGAAGCGGATTGCTTCGATGCATGGCGGGAATGTTGAGTTGCGCAATCGGTCGGGTGGTGGTCTCGAAGCTCGGGTGCGGTTGCCGCTTGGGTTGATGCTGCCGCGGGATGCCGTCTAACCCGCTCGTTCCCACGCTCCGCGTGGGAATGCAGCCCGGGACGCTCCGCGTCCCATTCAAAGCCGAACGCGGAGCGTCCGTTGAGGCATTCACACGCAGAGCGTGGGAACGATCGGCACGTTAACCCTTGCCTTTGGTGCGTGTCATATTCGGCCCGCCATTCTTCTCAAGATGCTCAATGATGATCCCCGCCACGTTCTTCCCGGTGGTGGTCTCGATCCCTTCCAGTCCCGGCGACGAGTTCACTTCCATCACCAGCGGCCCGTGGTTGGAGCGCAGGATATCCACACCCGCCACCGCCAGACCCATGACTTTTGCCGCACGCAACGCCGTCATGCGTTCTTCCGGGGTGATCTTGATCAGGCTGGCGCTGCCGCCGCGATGCAGGTTGGAGCGGAACTCTCCAGGCTTGGCCTGGCGCTTCATTGCCGCGATCACTTTGTCGCCGACCACGAAGCAACGAATGTCCGCGCCACCGGCTTCCTTGATGTATTCCTGAACCATGATGTTCTGCTTCAGGCCCATGAAGGCTTCAATCACCGACTCTGCCGCCGTCGCTGTTTCACACAGCACCACACCGATGCCTTGCGTACCTTCCAGCACCTTGATCACCAGCGGTGCGCCGTTGACCATGTCGATCAGGTCGGGAATGTCATCCGGGGAGTGCGCAAACCCGGTCACCGGCAAACCGATCCCCCGGCGCGAGAGCAATTGCAGCGACCGCAACTTGTCACGCGAACGGGCGATGGCCACCGATTCATTGAGCGGAAAAACCCCCATCATTTCGAACTGGCGCAACACCGCGCAGCCATAAAACGTTACAGAGGCACCGATCCTTGGGATCACCGCGTCGAAACCCTCCAGCGGCTTGCCGCGGTAGTGGATCTGCGGCTTGTGGCTGGCAATGTTCATATAGGCGCGCAGGGTGTCGATCACCACCATTTCATGGCCACGCTCGGTACCGGCTTCGACCAGACGACGAGTGGAATACAGACGCGGGTTCCGCGACAGCACAGCGATCTTCATGCAACACCTGTGGAAGAGGTAGATACCGGGAACACCGGCTTGTCTTGTACATACTTGATACCCGGATTGACCACCAGTTGGCCGTCGATCAGGGCTTTGGAACCGAGGAGCAGGCGATAACGCATGGACTTGCGGCAGGCGAGGGTGAATTCGACCCGCCATACCCGATCACCCAGGGCCAGTGTGGTGCTGACCACATAGCGCATCTGCGCGTGACCGTTGGAGCTTTTAATGGTTTTGCGCGTCACCAGTGGCGCCTCGCAGCGTCGATGACGCAACTGCACCACCGTGCCAAGGTGCGCGGTGAAGCGCACCCAGCTTTCACCGTCGCGCTCGAACGGCTCGATGTCGGTGGCATGCAGGCTTGAGGTACTGGCACCGGTATCGATTTTTGCGCGCAGGCCCGCGACTCCCAGATCCGGGAGCGCCACCCACTCGCGCAGACCGATAACGGTCAAATGGTCAAATGTCTTCAATAGGAAAAAACCGGCGATTAACGCGTCCAGGCCTCAGGCGTTACCTGGGCCAACGCTTTGAATGCAGGCTTGGCGAACCAGTAACCCTGCATCAGAAATATTCCACAGTCCGCCAGGAAATCCCGTTCTCCGGCGCTTTCGATGCCTTCGGCAATGACTGTAACGTTCAACTCCGCACAGATTGTGACAACCCCTCGAACGATAGCCTGACGAACACGGTCGCGATCGACATCGCGGATCAGCGCCATGTCGAGTTTGATCAGGTCCGGTTGGAAATCAGCCAGCAGATTGAGCCCCGAGTAGCCCGCGCCGAAATCATCGATGGCGGTCATGAAGCCGAATTCGCGGTATTCACGCAGAATATTAGTCAAATGGCGATAGTTATCTACGTGCTGGCTTTCCAGGGTTTCAAAAATCAGACGGTTGATCGGAAAGTTATGTTTTTTCGCGGCCTCCAGGGTGCTGCGAATGCACAGCTCCGGGCGGTAGACAGCGTTGGGCATGAAGTTGATGGACAAGTGTGTCTGCATGTTTAGATTGGCCGCACCCTCAATCGCTCGCATCCGACAGAGCTGGTCGAAGCGGTAGCGATTCTCCTCGTTGACCTGGTCGAGCACGGACAGGGCGCCTTCCCCGGCAACGCCGCGGACCAACGCTTCATGAGCAAAAATCGACCGGTCGCGCAGATCGACGATCGGTTGGTAGGCAAAAGAAAAATCGAAGCCCAGCGGCTCGCTTTGCTGACAGCCCTGGCAACCGCCCTGCGGCGAGGTCAATGAAGACGGGAATATAGTCACTCGATCACTCCATGCCGGTGAGCCGGCCAAGATCACAGTCTATCTGGAGGGCCGAGTTCTTGCGCCCGACAGAAACGGTAGTACAGTTCCGACTACAGGCGGAAAGAGGAATTCATATGGCACAAAAACAGGAAGAGGACGACAAGGTCCGTCTCGATAAGTGGTTGTGGGCCGCGCGTTTTTATAAAACACGTGCCTTGGCCAAGGCGGCGATTGAAAGCGGCAAGGTGCATTGCCGGGGTGAGCGCTGCAAACCGGGCAAGGAGCCGAGGGTCGGCGACGAGTTTCAGATTCGTGTGGGGTTCGAGGAACGCACGGTGGTGGTTCAGGCGCTATCGATTGTGCGCCGTGGCGCGCCTGAGGCTCAGACGTTGTACGCGGAGACCGATGCCAGCATCGCCAAGCGCGAAGCGGCCGCGGCCATGCGCAAGGCCGGCGCGTTGGGCGTGAGCACCGACGGCAAGCCGAGCAAGAAACAGCGGCGGGATTTGTTCAAGTTTCGTGGTAGTAGCAACGACGAGTGAGGCAGATGTTTCTGTGTCGACTGGGCTGACGCTTTCGCGGGCAAGCCACGCTCCCACAGGTATTGCGCAGTCCTTTGTGGGAGTGAGCCTGCTCGCGATCGAGTGCGTAGCACTCGCCGGCAGCACCCCGGAATCAGCCACTACGCACCACATCTAATGGGCGCAGACTTGCAATCGCCCAGATGCGTAGCCATATCGGGTAACTGCCCAGCGGCGCATTCAACAGGTGATGTAGCCGCTCGTCGAAAATCAAACACAGCATCTGAGCCGTAAGCCATAACCAGAAGGCCAACAGCGTCAGAGGCACAAATTTGCACAAAGCCAACCGGCGCAGGTTCCACCTTGCTTGGAACAAACCCCGATTGTTCATAAAATGCCTCCCATGGCTGAACATCGCGCACCAAGTGGTGCTGCACAGGCGCAAATTTCACGTTTTGTAACCATTTGTCATTACTTCAGAACCCAGACCTATGACCGAGCTACCGGATACCGACTACACCCAACGCTTCATCTTTGATGACAGCGACACCCGCGGCGAGCTGGTTTCGTTAGAGCGCAGTTACGCCGAAGTGCTCGCCAAACACTCGTACCCGGAGCCGGTAGCGCAACTGCTCGGCGAGCTGATGGCGGCCGCGTCGTTGCTGGTTGGCACCTTGAAGTTCGATGGCTTGCTGATTCTTCAGGCCCGCTCCGACGGCCCCATTCCGCTGCTGATGATCGAGTGCTCCAGCGAGCGCGAAATCCGTGGTCTGGCCCGTTATGAAGCCGACCAGATTGCCCCCGACGCGACCCTTGCTGACCTGATGCCCAACGGCGTACTGGCGCTGACCATCGACCCGACCCAAGGCCAGCGTTACCAAGGCATTGTTGATCTGGATGGCGAAACCCTGTCGGAGTGCTTCACTAATTACTTCGTGATGTCGCAACAGGTCGGCACCCGTTTCTGGCTGTACGCCGATGGCCGTCGTGCCCGTGGCCTGTTGCTGCAGCAACTGCCTGCCGACCGCTTGAAAGACCAGGAAGAGCGCGACGCCAGTTGGCAGCACATCACCGCGCTGGGCAGCACCCTGACCGCTGACGAATTGCTGAGCCTGGACAACGAAACCGTGCTTCATCGCCTCTATCACGAGGAGCAAGTGCGCCTGTTCGATGTGCAGAGACTGCGTTTCCGTTGCAGCTGCTCGCGCGAACGTTCAGGCAATGCTCTGGTCAGTCTGGGGATGGAAGACGCGCAAGCGTTGGTCATCGAGCACGGCGGCAATATCGAGATCGATTGCCAATTCTGCAACCAGCGCTACCTGTTTGATGCCGCCGATATCAGCCAATTGTTCGCTGGTGCGGGTGTCGATACGCCGTCAGATACCCGTCACTAAAACGGTTCAGCGCAGGTAAATTCACTGCTCCGCGCCGGAATAACGCCGTTCTGACGGGAGGGCCCTACTATTTTTGGGCTTTTCTGGCATAATCCGGCCCACTTTTTTCGCGGTAGTAGTGCACGACTTTCTACTACAAAACGTTTGGAGCACTCGGCCACTGGCCGACGGGGAACCTCATGACGCAAGCCAATAACGCCGTGTACACCGATCTGAGTGTTGATGATCTGGTTAAAGAAGCCCTGAATCGCGGTGAAGGCGAGCTTGCCGACACTGGCGCGCTGGTTGTTCGCACCGGTCACCGTACCGGCCGCTCGCCAGTCGACCGTTTCATCGTTGAAGAGCCGTCCACTCAGGCCGCCATTGCCTGGGGCCCGATCAACCGCAAGTTCCCGGCCGACAAGTTCGATGCCCTGTGGGACCGCGTCGAGGCCTTCAACAATGCGCAAGAGCATTTCGTTTCCCACGTTCATGTAGGTGCGTCTGCCGATCACTACCTGCCCGTGAAAATGACCACCCAGACTGCCTGGCAGAACCTGTTCGGTCGTTGCCTGTTCATCAACCCGGCCCAGTACAACCCGGCTGGCCGTGATGAGTGGCAAGTGCTCAACGTCGCCAACTTCGAATGCGTTCCAGAGCGTGATGGCACCAACTCCGATGGTTGCGTGATCCTCAACTTCGCCCAGAAGAAAGTGCTGATCGCCGGCATGCGCTACGCCGGTGAAATGAAAAAAGCCATGTTCTCGGTGCAGAACTTCCTGCTGCCGGCTGTCGACGTGCTGCCAATGCACTGCGCTGCCAACATCGGTGAAGCGGGCGACGTGACCCTGTTCTTCGGTCTGTCGGGCACCGGTAAAACTACCCTGTCCGCCGACGAAAGCCGTTACCTGATCGGTGACGACGAACACGGCTGGGGCGAAGGCGTTGTCTTCAACATCGAAGGCGGCTGCTACGCCAAGTGCATCGACTTGTCCGAGAAGAACGAGCCGGTCATCTGGAAAGCCATCAAGCACGGCGCAGTCCTGGAAAACGTCGTTATCGATGATGCCAAGCACGCCGACTACGCCGACGTCAGCCTGACCCAGAACAGCCGCGCCGCTTACCCGCTGGAGCACGTTGCCAAGCGTTCCGAGAAGAACCTCGGTGGCGAGCCAAACGCTGTGATCTTCCTGACCTGCGACCTGACCGGCGTCCTGCCGCCAGTCTCGATCCTCAGCGAAGAACAAGCGGCCTACCACTTCCTGTCCGGCTACACCGCTCTGGTGGGCTCGACTGAAATGGGTTCCGGCAGCGGCATCAAGTCGACCTTCTCCACCTGCTTCGGCGCACCGTTCTTCCCGCGTCCGGCCGGCGAATACGCAGAGCTGCTGATCAAGCGCATCCGCGGTTTCGGCTCCAAGGTCTACCTGGTCAACACCGGCTGGACCGGCGGCGGCTACGGCGTTGGCAAACGCTTCAACATCCCGACCACTCGTGGCGTGATTGCAGCGATCCAGAGCGGCGCGTTGATCGGTGCTGAAACCGAGCACCTCGACACCATCAACCTTGACGTGCCGTTGGCAGTACCGGGCGTTGAGACTGGCCTGTTGAACCCACGTAACACCTGGGCTGACAAGGCTGCTTACGATGAAGCTGCCAAGGCTCTGGCCGGGTTGTTTGTCGAGAACTTCAAGAAGTTTGAAGTGAGCGACGCGATCAAGGCTGCTGGGCCTAAGCTGTAAGGCTTGGATTTAGCGAATGAAAAAGCCGCCCTTTGAGGGCGGCTTTTTTGTGGGCGTCAGTTTCAGGTTTTCAGATGCAGGACTAACGCCCCTGTCAGGACCAAAACAACACCCAGCACCTGCACCTTCACCAGTCGCTCCTTGAAAAACACGTAACCCAAAATCGCCGCAATGCCGCCAGACAGCGTGCTGATCACCGTCACCACGGAAACCGATCCCGCCACCGCGCCCCAGGCAAATGAAGAGAACCCACCGAGGTTCATCAGGCTGGCGCCTGTTAACGTCATGCAGTTTTTCAACGGTGGGATTTTCAAGCCATCCTTGATCTTCAACACCATGACAACCAGCACGATCAGCCCAACCAGATAGGCCAGCCAAAGCATCGTGACCGGACCCAGCACCGGAAGAACGAAGCGGCCTTGCAGCCAGAAACTGGTGCCATAAAAAACCGCCGCCAACAATGCATAGGTAATCGAACTGCTGGCCTGAGTGGTGTGTGGAAGTTTCGAGTCAGAGTGGATGCTGGAGAGGATGACCCCGAGCACGCACAGCGCGATGCACAGCAGTTGGATCAGGCTGATCTTTTCTCCGCCCGCCCAGGACAGCAACGTGGTGACCACGCCATAAGAAGTCACCAACGGCGCGACGATCGAGGCCTTGCCGAGCGCGAACGCCTTGGACAAGGCCAGCGCTCCGGACACGGTCAACACCGCGGCGAGAATGCCGATCAGCCAGACATCGAGTGATGCCGACATCGATTTGAGAATGAAGGCAGGAAAAGCGATCAGCAACAGGCTCATGATGCTGAAGCCCAGCGCTTGACCGAAATAGACAGCGCGTTTAACGCCGACTGCGCGGGCGTTCAATCCCACCAGAAAATCCGTGCCGCCCCAAAGCAAGGCGGCGAGCAAACCCATCAATACGTCCACGCTATGTCCTTATAGGTGTGCGCTGCGGACGTTAGAGGCTTTCCAGCGTCTGAGTGTCCCAGCGTCGGGCCTTGATGGCCTGGTAGAGCATTTGGATGGTCAGCGGCAGTTTGTCGGCGCGTCCCTTGGCTCGGTGTTTGAGGAACACATCGTAGCCTTGCGGGTGGAAGTCGCGATAGGCGTCGTAGTCGATGGGGGGCTTCATCGTGTTAGACGGATGCACGCCGCAATCTACCTGACTCGCCATGTGTTGGGTTCAGACTTCTTTTTTCTTGTGAGTAAAGCGGACATTGAATGGGTATTCAGTGGGAAGTCGTGAAGTTCGATCCCGCTGTAATCCGATTCACGAATAACACTACTTGTCGGAGAGCCGCACTGTTTGCTTACTTTGGCGGCTGTGGAGCTTTGTTCGCGCTTGGGTTTTTTGATCTTTTGGCCTGGGGCTCGACTTAACTGAGCGTCCTGTAATCGACGTCCCAACTCATCGGATTCGCCTACCTTGTTCAAGTCTTGCTCCAGACTCAATACCTGCATCACTGACAGATACGCCCCCATTGTCACCCCAGCAGCACCCGACTCCAGTGAGCGTAAGGTCATGACAGACATACCCGCTCGCTCGGCCACCATTTTGGCGGTCAGCCTTCGACGTAAACGAGCCAGTTTCAGGCGTTCGCCGAACTCGGTAAGCAGTCGTTTTGTACGAGGAAGCAGTGGCGCTGTTTTTCTGGCCATGCAGCTAGTATTCCTTCACTTCTGGGGTGATAGCGCCAGAATAATTGCAGTTATGCAGACTGGCTCAACTGCTACAGCTGCTTTATTGGCTTTCCAGTTCCTGTGTGTCCCAGTGCTGCGCCTTGACCGCTTGGTAAAGCATGCCGATGGTCAGTGGGACTTTGTCACCGCGACCCTTTGCCTTTCGCTTCAGATGCACATCAAACCCTTCGGGCTGAAAGTAGCGATAGGCGTCGTAGTCCACGAGGTCGATCCCGAACTGTTCTTCCAGCGCTTCCATCAAATTCCGCGCATCAGCGCCATTGCAGCTCAGGTCGAAGTTGATCGACGTATTGAGGCTGATGGTTTTGCGTTCGGGCAGGCCGAGCTCTTCGTGCAGCAACTGCATGAGCAGGTGCATGGTGTGGTCGTCGGGGAAGTTGGGGGCGAGGTTCATGGTGGAAGTGTCCGGTTGGGCTTACGCGGATCTTATTGGGCGTCTGGCTTTGGGGGAAGGGAGCATCTGTTGATCGCTTCCATACAGGTACCCGATTGATCCCGGGATTCTTTGACTGGCAACGCATCAACATGGAATTCGCGGGAAGGCTCACGCTCACCGCATATGATTTCGTTCATCTGTTGCACGCTTTCCATTAGCTCATCGAAGAATTTGCTCATGGTTATCTCCGGAGTTCGACGTTCCAAGAGCCGAACGCGGAGCGTCCGTAGAGGCATTCCCACGCAGAGCGTGGGAACGATCTTCACTCGGCGTCAGGCGGGTGCTTTCCAGTCCATCATGCGTTGCTGGGCGACTTGCAGCAGGTCACAGCCGTCCTGGGTTAGCAGGTAGACCGCGTGGGTGATGTGCGGGATGTCTTCGACATCGCCGTGTTTGAAGCATTGGCAATGCAGGGTTTGGAGGAGGTCGCTGGAAGCTCGGATGCGCTGGAGGGCGGCTTCGAGGATGTCCTGAGGGTTTGCCTCTGTATCGATGATCAGGGGCGGGGAATCGGTGAGGTTGGTTTGTAGTGGGAGGTAGCGATCATTTATGGACGGATTCCGTGTTTTCATTTTATGTATTCTCAAATGCACTAGATGAAGCCATCACCATCGTGACCAAGCGATGGAGGCGGACTGTGTTCGGGTTGGTCAACCGGTGGAACCCATAAGGCCGGCACGCCCTAAGGCGTCCCAAACACAGCCACCATATAGCGTGTAGACACTTGAGTGCCGGCAGCATACAACGGACGCGTTTATGAATTCCATCGGGTGACCAAGCCCGAAATCGCTGATTTGGCAGCGACAGTCACGACTATAGATATGAGCCACCAGGCAGCGATAGACGACAAAGAGTCCCCGCTTGTAGGAACGGGCCGAACCTCGGATAGGCCCTTTCTATAGGAATATTCCGTGATGTATTTTCTCGCGCTTTTCCGCCATCAGCTTCCTTGCGTCCTCATCGGAAATGCTCGGCCGTGGATCATCAATGCTGGCCTGAACCTGCCCGATGAACCACGCCTCGTAGGCAGCATCGTCGATGGGAGCCTCCCAGCCTTTGCCGAACAGTGAGCCACTGAGGCCGTAATCCTTGAACTTGGTAAATAGGTCGTCGGCTTGCAGGTTACCGCTGCCGGGACCGTCGACCACAATCCATTCGGCGAACTCGCGGCCGGTAGGGTGAGAGGCAAGCGTGGAGACCCGTTCACCGTCCCAGAAGTTTTCATGGGTGTCGTCGAACTTGGTCGAGCCGGTGCCGCAGAAGAAAATAGTGAATGTAGTCATTATGGTGCTCTTGATTGGTTTAAGAGCTTGCAGACCAATTTTTGTTGTTTGTAAGTTGAGGAAGTTAGTTGTTTCTATGTTTGTGCTTTTAAAGTTGTGTTCTTTGTCTTGCAACTTCGAGAAGTTCGCAGCCATCCTGCGTTAACAGATAAAGCGCATTCACTATATGTGGGATGTCTTTTACGTCAGCCTGTTTGAAGCACAGGCAATAAAGTGTTTCGAGCAGGTCGCTGGCGGCGCGCAGGCGTTGGTGAGCGGCGTCGAGGACGGCGCCGGTGCTGGCGGCGGTGTCGATGACCAATACGGGCGTTTCGCTGTAGCTGGTTTTGAGCGGGCGATAGCGGTCTTGCATGAGGTCAGTCCTGTTTTTCAGCGGCGGCGCAAACTATAGAGGCGTGCGTTCAGGCGTCGCAATACAGTGCAAATGGACGGGTTTTGTAGGGGATTTACCTGCGAGATCGACCTTTTCCTACGTACACCCCGAGCTTTCTTTCAGCCATTCCCTTACAGGTCGAATTTCCTACGTGTTTGTCAGGCGCAACGCACCAATCCTCTGTATGGTGCGCGTCAGAATCTGTAGGACGTTAAAAAACGTCTGCTTAACGCTTAAAGGGAATTAAGTATGCAATGGCTACGCATGGCCTCGATTTTGTTGCTGTGGGCGGGTGTCTGTCGTTTGGCGGGCGCGGCTGACACGGGTAATTCGTTAATTCTCGCCAATATGGATCGCACCGGTTGGCCCGATGCGCTGACAAGCCAGGCGAATGTGGACACTGCGTCCCGCGCCGAGGTGTTGATGTTCGGCAAGGCACTGCTGGCCAGTGAAACGCTGGACGAACAGAGTCTCAAACAGCGACTGGGCGTACAGGATTTGAAGCTCAAGTCGGTCAGGCAAGTGCGTGACGGTCTGTGGGATCGGTTACTGACCACCTACCGCAGCGCCAGTCAGAACTGCGACGGCGAACCCTTCTGCCCCCGCGTGCGAAGCGTCGCCGATTTGCGTCAGTTGGCGGCCGCGTTCACCGGCGAAATCAGCCCGGCTCATGCGGTTTGGGCGAGCAAGAGCCGGGTGTTTCAGGAACAGGTGTTGAACGAGCAACTGCGAGTGGCCGTGAGGGTGCCGTAGCCACGTGTCCCGCAGTCGTCAGGATGTTCGCCAGGCTTGTTGGGTTGCGCATTCCAGGGTGTCGCACGTAGCGAGTAACGGTGGTTCCTGGGGAATTCTGTCGCAGCCGTGCAGCAGCAGAGATGTCAGGATCAGGGCGGTCGCGAAAAACGATTTTTGAGGCATGGTCGTTCCTTGTTCAAGTGCCGCGCTCATCAGGCGTCCTGCCGTGATGTGAAGTGCGCGGACGGTGGTTGTGCGAGAAGACCTTAACGTCAGATCCAAGGGCTGCGCGAGGAACAAAGTGTTTCGTTTGTTTCATCCTGTGGCAAAGGCCCCTGGAGCGAGGCTGTATCATCCCGTATCGTTTTGGTCCCCGACCTTTTCTCGACTCGCTGCGTTTGCCGGCTAGGCTTTGGGCTTCGCAGCGGTCAACGGAGTGACAGCTTATGCACAACACCCTGGAACAGGTTTTCGGTTATCCACAGTTTCGGCCTGGCCAGGAGGCGGCGGTCAGCGCGGTGTTGGCCGGGCGATCGGCGGCGGCTATTTTTCCCACCGGCTCAGGCAAGTCGCTTTGCTATCAGTTACCGGCCCTGTTGCTGCCGCACTTGACGCTGGTGGTCTCGCCGCTGTTGGCGTTGATGCAGGATCAGTTGGCCTTCCTGCAACGGCACGGCATTGCGGCGGGCAGTATCGATTCGGCCCAGAGCCGTGATGACGCAAGTGATGTGATGGCCCGGGCCAAGTCCGGCGAACTGAAGATTTTGATGATCTCTGTGGAGCGCCTGAAGAACGAGCGATTCCGCAATTTCTTGCAGCAGGTACCGATCTCTCTGTTGGTGGTGGACGAGGCGCACTGCATCTCGGAGTGGGGCCACAATTTTCGCCCCGACTACCTCAAGCTTCCCGACTACCAGCGCCAGTTCAACATTCCTCAAGCGCTGCTGCTGACGGCCACCGCGACGCCCAAAGTGATCGCGGACATGGAGGCGAAATTCGCCATCGCGCGGGAAGATGTGGTGACCACGGGTTTTTACAGGCCGAACCTGAATCTGCTGGTCGAGCCGGTACGCGGTCAGGACAAGCGCCGACGTCTGGTCGAGTGGATGAGCGAACGTCCCGGCCAGCCGAGCATCGTCTACGTCACCCTGCAAAAAACCGCCGAGCACATCGCTGAACACCTGGGGCGCAATGGCATCCAGGCCGAGGCCTATCACGCCGGTTTACCCCACGAACAACGGGAAGCCATTCAAAAGCGTTTCATGGGCGGGCAGTCCAATTGCATTGTTGCGACCATTGCCTTCGGCATGGGCATCGATAAAAGCGACATCCGCAACGTGGTTCATTTCGACCTGCCCAAATCCATCGAAAATTACAGCCAGGAAATCGGCCGTGCCGGGCGTGACGGGCAACCATCCGACTGCCTGGTACTGGCGAATCGCGACAGCCTCAACGTGCTGGAAAACTTCGTCTACGGCGACACGCCGGAGCTGGATGGCATTCGCTGTGTGCTTGATGAGTTACAAGCCGCCGCACCCGAGGGCCAGTGGGAATTTCTGCTGGGGCCGCTGTCGGATCAGAGCAATATTCGTCAATTACCGCTCAAGACCTTGCTGGTGCAGCTTGAGTTACGCAGGATCATCGCCCCGCGTTACGCCTATTACGCCGAATACCGTTTTAAGTATTTGCAGGAACCTGAAGCCTTGCTGGCTCGCTTCGAGGGCGAGCGCAAAGATTTCGTTGCGGCGATCATCCAGACTTCCAGTCGTGCGCGGACCTGGGCCACAGTGAATTTCGACGCGTTGTATGAGCAGCATCAGGCCGAGCGAAACCGCGTGGTCAAGGCGTTGGATTACTTCCAGGAGAAGGGTTGGGTCGAGCTCGAAAGCAAGCAGATGACTGAGGTCTACAGCGTGCTTGAAACGAATTTCGACAGTCACGCGCTGAGCGCCGAACTGCACGCTTATTTTACCCAGCACGAACGCACCGAGATCGCGCGGATTCACGCCATGCTGGATCTGTTCGCCACCGATCATTGCCTGGGCTATCGCCTGGCCGAGTACTTCGGCGACGACAACGCGCCTCGTCTGTGCGGACATTGTTCGGTGTGTCATGGGCACGTGGCGCGGCTGCCATCGCCGCCGGAATTGCCGGCGCTTGTGGATAAAAACTTCGAAGCGCTGTGCGGTGATTTTATCCACAGGCATGAACAGCACACCGGCAACGTACCGTCGGCTGAGCGGGTAACCCGGTTTTTGTGCGGGATCAGCGTGCCGTTGTTTACCAAGTTGAAGGCGCGTTCGATTCCGGGATTTTCGGCATTGGAAAATTATCCATACGCCGAGGTGCGGGAATGGGCTGAAGCGCATCTGCCCAGTTGAAACGCTCCCACAGGGATCTTTGGTGTATTCGCGGGTAGATCCATCCGCTGAATGTTGCTCATCACAGGAATAAATTTCAAAAATGCCCAGCGGCTGACTATGGTGAAGGCTGTCTTTGGATCGCCAACAAGAGAACAACCATGAGCCAGACACCGTTCAACATTCAGCGCGCCGCCGTGATTGGTGCGGGCACCATGGGCCGTGGCATTGTCATGTGCCTGGCCAATGCCGGCGTTCCGGTGCAGTGGGTCGATAACAATCCGCAGATGCTGGAACAGGCACTGGCCACCGTGGCAGACACCTACGCGCACAATGTGCGACAGGGCCGGATCGATCAGGTCGAGGCGGACGCGCGCATCGCACGGGTCACGGCGGCAGCTGATTATTCGGCAATCCGCGAGGTTGATCTGGTGATCGAAGCGGTTTACGAAAACCTTGAGCTCAAGCAAAAAATCTTCCGTGAACTGGACGGACTGCTCAAACCCGAAGCGATTCTGGCCAGCAACACGTCGGCGCTGGATATCGACGCAATTGCTGTTGCAACTCGCCGTCCGACTCAAGTCCTGGGCCTGCATTTCTTCAGCCCGGCCCACATCATGAAGTTGCTGGAAATCGTCCGAGGTGCGCAGACTTCGACCGCAGTGCTCGATGCGGCACTGGAGTTGGGCAAGCGCATGGGCAAGGTCAGTGTGGTAGCGGGTAACTGCGATGGTTTCATCGGCAACCGCATGCTCAATACCTACGTGCTGGAAGCGCGCAAGATGCTGCTGGAAGGCGCTTATCCCTATCAGGTGGATGCGGCGTTGCAAGGTTTCGGCTTCGCCATGGGGCCGTTCCGCATGTACGACGTGGTGGGCGTCGACCTGGGTTGGCGGGCTCGGGAACTGGCGGGCACAGGGCAGGATGCGCCCGAGGTTCAAGTGGATAACCGTCTCTGTGAATTGGGCCGTTTTGGTCAAAAGAGTGGCAATGGCTATTACCACTACGAACCGGGCAGCCGACAGGCTGAGCACGATCCGGAGGTCGATGCGCTGGTGTTGCAGGTCAGCGAAGGGTTGGGCTTCCAGCGTCGCGAGATCAGCCCTGAGGAGATTCTTGAGCGCTGCCTGCTGGCACTGGTCAATGAAGGGGCGAAGATCCTGCAGGAAGGCATTGCCGGGTCAGCGCACGACATCGATCTGGTGTACCTCAACGGTTACGGTTTCCCGGCGGACAAGGGCGGGCCGATGGCGTGGGCGGACCAGCAAGGTCTGGCGGATATTCATCAGCGCTTGATGGCGCTGGAGACTCGCCAGGGTGATCTCTGGACGCCGGCGCGGTTGATTGGCGAGTTGGAGGTGGCGGGTAAGGGGTTTGCTGACAGGTGATTGATGCAGCGCTTTTGAAGGCCTCTTCGCGAGCAAGCCCGCTCCCACAAGGGGGCTCTGTCGTTCACAAACTATGTGTTCACAGAAGATTAAATGTGGGAGCGGCGGTGCGGCGATCCGACTTGCTCGCGAAGAACGATAACGCGGTATTCGCCTTAGACTGGCAAACCAACTCCAGGAATCGACACTGATGTCCAACCCGATGCCCCAACGCACCGACTACCCTCACTTCCAGCCCATCACCACCCGCTGGCACGACAACGACGCCTATGGCCACGTCAACAACGTCACCTACTACAGCTTTTTCGACACAGCGGTGAACACCTACCTGATCGAAGTCGGTGGGCTGGATATCCATGACGGCGAAGTGGTGGGGTTTGTGGTGAGTTCGTCTTGCGATTACTTCGCCTCCATCGCCTTTCCGGACCGGATCGAGATCGGTCTGCGGGTGGGCAAGCTGGGCAACAGCTCGGTGCAATACGAGCTGGCGGTTTTCAAGGCTGGGGAAGAAGAAGCCTGCGCGGCGGGGCGCTTCGTGCATGTGTTTGTTGATCGGGCGTCGAATCAGCCGGTGGCGATTCCTGCCGGGTTGCGCGGTGCGTTGGAACGCCTGGTGGTTTAAAGGACAAAAAAATCGCAGCCCTTGGGCTGCGATTTTTTTTCTAGCGGTCAGCGATGCCGTTCAGGCCTCAATGATGACGATTGTGCTTGTGATGTTTGCGATGACCATAGGCATGACCACGGCCCGGATGGCCATCACGGTAGTAACGACGATCATCACGGCCGCCGCGATAGGAGCGACGATCATCGTCCTCATCGCTCTTGTTGCCCATGTAGTTACCCAGCGCGCCACCGGCGCCGCCGCCTGCTGCGGAGCCGATCAGGCTGCCGGTGGTGCCGCCCATGCTGCGGCCGACCACGTTACCGCCTGCTGCGCCCAACGCACCGCCAATGGCGGCTTCGCCACGGCTGCGTTTGTCTGCGCCGACTGCGCTACCACCCGCGCCACCCAGGGCCGCGCCAATGGTGGAACCTGTATTGCCGCCCAGCGATTGACCGACGACTGAGCCAAGAACCCCGCCCAATGCGCCGCCCACACCTGCTTCGGTGGTGCCGCCGGCAGAAGCGAAGCCACTGACCAGGCCAAGGGACAACAAGAGAATCGAGGAGAACTTCATAGAGGAACCTCAAGGGGATGACGGCGCGATCCTGAGGCTGTGTCAGGGTCGTGACAATCGAAATCCGACGAGTAACACGACTTGAGCACATTTCTATAAGTTGCTGTTTTTTGGGCGGAACTTAACGGTTTTTCGCCGGTCTTTAGCTACTTCGGATAGGCCGTTTTTGTGAAAAAACGGCCTTTTTTGTGGGCGATTGGAAAGTAACTGATCCGGAAGATTCGTTGAATGTTCCACCGCCTTCGCGAGCAAGTCGGATCGCCGCACCGCCGCTCCCACATTTAATCTGCAGTGAACACAGGTGTAGTGTCCGACGAAGATTAACTGTGGGAGCGGGCTTGCTCGCGAAGGGGCCAGACCTGCAGACGCGTTAAGCCGACTTCGCCAGGATCAATCCGGTTTCACTCGCCGCTTCCAACCGGATCGCCACAAACTTCGACGTCGGCGTATGGCTGCCATCCCCGGTGCTTTCCAGCGGCACCAGCGGATTCACTTCCGGGTAATACGCCGCGGCCTGCCCTGCAGGAATATCAAACGCCAGCAACGTAAAGCCTTTCACCCGACGCTCACGTCCATCATTCCAGATCGAGACGATGTCAGCCTTCTGTCCAGGCTTGAAGCCCAGGCGAATGATGTCGGCTTCATTGACGAACAAGACATCCCGCTGGCCCTTCACGCCCCGATAACGGTCATCCAGCCCGTAAATCGTGGTGTTGTACTGGTCGTGGGAACGCATCGATTGCATGATCAGGTCCGGCAACACCCCCGTGGCGCGTGTGCGTTCGTGCACCAGGTCTTTGGGCAGAGCGTTTGGCCGGAAGTTGGCGCGCCCGGACGGGGTGTTCCACTTGCGCGCACCGGCGCTGTTGCCGAGGTAGAAACCGCCCGGATTTTTGATCTTTTCGTTGAAGTCGCGAAAGCCCGGAATGGTATCGGCGATCAGGTCGCGGATACGGCTGTAATCGGCCACCAGCCAGTTCCAGTCCACCGGTTTGCTGCCCAGGGCGGCGGCAGCGATGCCGGCGATGATCCACGGCTCGGAGCGCATCTGATTCGACAGTGCCTGCAACTGGCCGTTGGAGGCATGGACCATGCTGAACGAGTCCTCAACGGTCACCGCTTGCGGGCCTTCGGTCTGGATGTCGATGTCGGTGCGGCCCAGGCACGGCAGGATCAACGCGTCTTTACCGTGGGCCAGATGGCTACGGTTGAGTTTGGTGCTGATCTGCACAGTCAGGTCGCAATTGCTCAGGGCCTGGAAGGTGCGCGAGCTGTCCGGGGTGGCTTGGGCGAAGTTGCCACCCAGGCCGATGAAGACTTTCGCGCGGCCGTCGGCCATGGCGTGGATCGCCTCGACCACGTTGTGCCCGTTTTCACGCGGCACCTTGAACTGGAAGCGCCGCTCCAGGGAGTCGAGGAAGGTCACCGGCGGACGCTCGTTGATGCCCATCGTACGGTCGCCCTGCACGTTACTGTGGCCACGCACCGGGCACAGACCGGCGCCCGGCCGGCCAATGTTGCCGCGCAGCAGCATCAGGTTGGCGATTTCCTGGATGGTCGCCACCGAATGGCGGTGCTGGGTGATGCCCATGGCCCAACACATGATCACGTTTTTGCCTTTGGCGTACATGCGCGCCGCTTGCTCGATTTCCACCAGGGGCAGGCCGGACTGCTCGACGATCTGCTCCCATGAGGTGTCGTCGACGGTGCCCAGGTATTCCAGCACGTTGACGCTGTGTTCATTGAGGAAGTCGTGGTCGAACACCGCAGGCTCACCCGCCTTCTGCGCGTCGCGCTCCCATTGCAGCAGGAATTTGGCCATGCCACGCATGATTGCCATGTCGCCGCCGAGCGCTGGGCGGAAGTAAGCGGTGTTGGTCGGTTTGTCGCCGTTGGTGAGCATTTCGATCGGGTGTTGCGGGTGCTGGAAGCGTTCCAGGCCGCGCTCTTTCAGCGGGTTGATGCACACCACCTGAGCGCCGCGTTTAACCGCTTCGCGCAGGGGTTCGAGCATCCGCGGGTGGTTGGTGCCCGGATTCTGGCCCCAGACAAAAATGGCATCCGCATGTTCGAAGTCGTCGAAGGTCACGGTGCCTTTGCCAACACCGACACTTTGCGCCAATGCCACACCGCTGGCCTCGTGGCACATGTTCGAGCAGTCGGGGAAGTTGTTGGTGCCGTAGGTGCGCACGAACAACTGATACAAATACGCCGCTTCGTTGCTGGCGCGGCCCGAGGTGTAGAACTCGGCCTGATTCGGGCTCGACAGGCCCTGCAAATGCTTGGCGATCAAGGCGAACGCCGCTTCCCAGCTGATCGGCTTGTAGCGATCGGTTTCGGCGTCGTAGCTCATCGGCTCGGTCAGACGGCCCTGATACTCGAGCCAATAGTCGCTCTGTTCCAGCAACGAGCTGACGCTGTGCTTGGCGAAGAATGCGCCGTCGACACGCCGCTTGGTCGCTTCCCAGTTCACCGCTTTGGCGCCGTTCTCGCAGAACGCCACCATGCCGGCTTCGTTGGAATCGCCCCAGGCGCAACCGGGGCAGTCGAAGCCGCCGTTCTTGTTGGTTTTGAGCATCATGCGCAGGTTTTTCAGCGCGTTGTCACTGGTCAACCAGGCTCGGGCAACGCTGGCCAATGCGCCCCAACCACCGGCCGGGCCTTTGTAGGGCTTGTAGCGAGGGACGGGTTTCTGGTCGGCTTGACGGTGTTGACTCACGCTTGATTCTCCAATGCCGGGCTGTAGACCCGCGGTGCATTCTTCTGGGGCAGATGGATGAGGTTGAGGTTATGGCGACGGGCCCATTGCACGGCAAGGCCCGTGGGCGACGACAGGCTGACGAGGGTCTGGATGCCTGCGCGCAACACTTTCTGGATCAATTCGAGGCTGCAACGGCTGGTAACAATCGCCAGGCCGCCTTCAGTCGGGATCTTCTGGCGAATCAACCCGCCAATCAGTTTGTCGAGGGCGTTGTGCCGGCCGATGTCTTCGCGGCCCAGCAGCAATTCGCCCTGACCGTTCATGAACACCGCCGCGTGCACCGCACCGGAGTGCTGACCGAGTGGCTGGAATGCACCGATACGCTGACGCAAACCATCGAGCCACTCGGCGGGCGGCAAGGGCGCGCCGGCCAACACCTTGAGGTCTGGTAACGCCTGCTCAACGGCCTCCACGCCACAGAGCCCGCAACCGCTGGTGCCAGCCATTTGCCGGCGCTGTTGCTTGAGGTTCCAGAACGCGCGGTTGGCGATGGTCACTTGCGCGTATTGCGCCGAGCCAGAGCCGCTGAGTTGCAGGTCATAGATGTCGGAGGCGTCTTCGATGATGCCGCTGCCAAGGCTGAACCCGACAATGAAGTCTTCCAGGTCCGTCGGCGTTACCAGCATCACAGCCTGACTAATGCCGTTATAAGCAATCGCCAACGCGACTTCCTCGGCGAGCGCGGTGCTGGCCGATTCGGTGTATTGAAGGTCGCTGTAACTGTACGTCTGGCTGGCGGCGGGCGCGGGCGTTTCAGTGGCTGGTGCCGCGCAAACAGGGCGCTTGGTGTTCATGAGGCATCACCGACGGTTTAGTCAGCTTTAAGCCTATGCGCGTCAAGTTGTCACGTCTAATCGCTATTACTGATCCGTTGATAGATGGCGTCGATCAAGAAGCCGTCAACGATTGTTGATAGATCGCAAAACAGGCTTCGGCCAAGGCTGATCTTGGGGCACTGCGGCGCATGATCAGCCCCAGCCGGGCAAGGGTCTTTGCGTTTTCAATGGGTTGCAGACGCAAGTGATCGGTCAGGTTTTCCAGGCCGCCCTCTAAAGGCATCACCGCGCAGCAGAGGCCGCCGTGCACCGCTTGTAACAATTGGTGGACGGCATCGGTTTGCAAAAGCGGTTGTGGGGTCAGTCCGCGGCTGTGGAAGTTGTGGTCGATGGACTGGCGAAAGTGCATGCCGCTGGTGAGCATACCCAGGGGCAACTCGATCAAGGACTCCCAACTCAGCGGCGCCTCGCCGAAGTTGAAGAAGCGCTGATCGTAGAGCAGTCCCATGTGGGTTTCGCTGAAGGCCAGGGAATCGAAGCGTTCGTTGTCCAGACGCTCCAGATATGACACGCCGAGGTCCAGGCGATTGTTCGCCAGTTGTTCGAGAATTTGCTCGGAACTCAGGGCCGAGAGTTCAAAGCGCAGATTCGGGTGTTCGGCGTGCAGGCGTTGCATCAAAGGCAGCGGATCGAAGCTCGACAGCGGCACCACGCCCAATCTCAACGTACCGACCAGATTGCCGCGACAGGCGGCGGCTTCGGCCTGCAAGCCGTCGTAGGCCGCCAGCACCGTGCGCGCCCACGCCAACACGCGCTCGCCCGGCGCGGTGAAGCCTTCAAAGCGCTGGCCGCGATTGACCAGCGGCAGGTCGAGTTCTTCTTCGAGGCTGCGCAGGCGCATGGACAGGGTCGGCTGGGTGATGTGACAGCGCGCGGCGGCCTGGCCGAAATGGCGGGTTTCGTCGAGGGCGATGAGGAATTTGAGCTGCTTGATGTCCATCTTCGCTCCAGGGCGCGGTGAGGGAGGGGATTCTAGCGCTTGCGCCGGATCAACGTCATTGGTCGGGTTGGAACCGGGGGTTGCAAGCTTGGTCTAGGCTTTTGCGTCTGGAACCTAAAACCCCAAGGAGAGCAAACGATGAGCCTTTTCAGTTTTCTAAAAGAAGCCGGTGAAAAAATTCTCGATGCGCTGACGCCGGACAAGGCTGAAGCCAACAGCGAGGCGTTGACCAAGCATGTAAAGGATGCGCTGACGGGGATCGACACTTCCAAGATCCAGGTGAAAGTCGAGGGTGAAAAAATCATCGCCACCGGCGAAGCCGCCAGCCAGGAAGAGAAGGAAAAGATCCTTCTTGCACTGGGTAACGTGGCCGGTATCAGCGGTGTGGATGACCAGATCACGGTGACCGGACCGGTGGCCACACCTGCGAAGTTTGTCACGGTTGAGAAGGGCGACACGCTGAGTGCCATTTCCAAGCGTGTGTATGGCGATGCCAACAAGTATCAGAAAATCTTCGAAGCCAACAAGCCAATGCTCAAGGATCCGAACAAGATCTATCCGGGACAGTCGTTGCGGATTCCTGAGTAAGCCTTGAGACCGCAATCGCGAGCAGGCTCACTCCCACACTGGATCTTCTTCGTACACAAACTCTGTGTTCACTGAATTTTTAATGTAGGAGCGAGCCTGCTCGCGATGCAGGCAACTCGGTCTAAAGCCCGGCAATCAACTCCTGATAATCCCCCACCGCCGCAAACTCCGCCGTGTCCTTCGGCCCCTTGCGACTGTCCGGCTCGCTCACCGCCAACAGATGCACCACGCCAAAACTTCGCGCACTGCGCAGGATCGGCAACGTATCGTCGATAAACAGACTGCGCGCCGGGTCGAAACCGATGTCGGCCTGCAACGCCTCCCAGAACTGCGGATTTTCCTTGGGAAAACCGTAGTCATGCGAGCTGATCAACCGCTCGAAGTACGGCGCCAGTTCAATCCTTTCCAGTTTCAATGACAGCGAATCACGGTGCGCATTGGTGATCATCACCACACGTTTGCCCGCCTGTTTGATCGCCGCCAGAAACGTATCCGCATCGGGCCGCAGGGCGATCAGGTGGGCGGTTTCAAGCTTCAGTTCACGCACCGGCAGCTTCAGCTCGGTGCTCCAGAAATCCAGGCAATACCACTGCAACTGCCCGGCGTTGCGTTCGAACAAGGGCTGCAATTCCATCTCGGCCATGGCCCGGCTGACCCCGTGCAACTCGGCGTAACGCTGAGGCAGGTGCTCCATCCAGAAATGGTTGTCGTAGTGCAGGTCCAGCAGCGTGCCGTCCATATCCAGCAGAACGGTGTCGATGTCGCGCCAGGGCAGCAGGGACATAAAAAACTTCTCCAGCGGTAAAAAAGATATCCGAGGTCAACAATCAGGATAGGCCGGGTATAGTAACCCGCTTACGCCAAGGAGCCTTTCATGCGCCAGAAACCCACCGTACTCGCCCGCGAGATCGTCGCCACCAGCCGTTTGTTCTGCGTCGAAGAGCTGAAACTGCGCTTTTCCAATGGCGTGGAGCGCACTTACGAGCGATTGGTCGGTAAAGGCGCCGGGTATGGCGCGGTGATGATCGTGGCAATGCTTGATGCCGATCACGCTGTGCTGGTCGAAGAGTATTGCGGCGGCACCGATGCCTATGAACTGTCGTTGCCCAAGGGCTTGATCGAGCCGGGCGAGGACGTGCTGGCGGCAGCCGAGCGCGAGCTCAAGGAAGAAGCCGGGTATGGCGCGCGGCAGTTGGAGCATCTGACCGAGTTGTCGTTGTCGCCCGGTTACATGAGCCAGAAGATCCAGGTGGTGCTGGCCACCGACCTGTACGAAGAAAGCCTGGAAGGCGACGAGCCCGAGCCGATGGGCGTGGACAAGATCAACCTGCGCGAACTGTCGGCTCTGGCGCAGAACCCGCGATTCACTGAGGGCCGTGCCTTGGCGGCGCTGTACCTGGCCCGTGATCTGCTGACTCAGCGTGGGGTATTTCTGCCATGAATTTCCCTCATCCGTTGATGGCGCCGGTGATTGAACTGGCGTTGAAGGCTGGCGAAGCGATCCTGCCGTTCTGGCGCACGGGCGTGGCGGTTACTGCGAAGTCTGATGATTCCCCGGTCACGGCGGCGGACCTCGCAGCCCACCATCTGATTCTGGACGGGCTGACGGCGCTGGACCCGAGCATTCCGGTGCTGTCCGAAGAAGACGCCAACATTCCCTTGAGCGTGCGTGCCGGTTGGCAGCGCTGGTGGCTGGTCGATCCGTTGGACGGGACCAAGGAGTTCATCTCCGGCAGCGAAGAGTTCACCGTCAACATTGCGCTGATCGAGCAAGGCCGGGTGGTGTTTGGCGTGGTGTCGACGCCGACCAACGGGCGGTTTTATGTCGGTGGTGCCGGTCTGGGCGCGTGGCGGGGTGATAAAGGTGCAGAAGCGTTGCCAATTCAGGTTCGCAATGTCCCGGCTCCGGGCGAATTTACCGTCGTCGCCAGCCGTCGGCATTCAAGCCCCGAGCAGGAGCGTTTGCTGGCCGGATTGAGCGCCAGTCTGGGTGAGCTGCAACTGGCGAATATCGGCAGTTCATTGAAGTTTTGCCTGTTGGCAGAGGGCGCGGCGGATTGTTATCCGCGCCTGGCGCCGACTTCGCAGTGGGACACGGCGGCGGCTCAAGGTGTGCTGGAAGGGGCGGGTGGTGAAGTGCTGGATTTGAGTGGGAAGCCGTTTTGTTACCCGGCGCGGGAATCGTTGTTGAATGAGTTCTTTTTGGCGTTGCCGGCGAAGGCTGCGTGGCGCGAAAAACTGCTGGAGCTGGCGCGGGCGTAAAGATCAAAAGAACGCAGCCTCGTTTCACTCGACAGCTGCTACAGAGAAACGCGCCCCCTGTAGCAGCTGTCGAGTGAAACGAGGCTGCGTTCTTTTGCGTTAGCGGTGAAGGACGTACTGCCCGTTAAACCTCACCGCATCGTCATCGCTATCGGCATTGACGATCCGCGAATGCAACGTTAATCGCGCCCGCCCGTATCGCTGATACGTCGCCAGAAATTTCTTCCACACCACCGCACTCGGTGCCTGACAAATCGCAATCGCGTCCATGGTCACCGGCAGCGGATAAGTGATGTGCCCTTCGTGAATCACGATGTGCCCGCCTTCAATCCCTTCTTCATGCAAGCGCAAATGCAGCCAGCCCCAACCGGCCAGCACCGCGCCGCAATACAGGCTGCCGCCGAACATGGTGCTTTTGTGATTGACGTTGGCGTCCAGCGGCAAGTGCAGGCGCAGTTGCTGGTCGTGCCAGTCGAGCACTTTGAGGCCCATGTCCCGGGTCAACGGAATATCGCGATGGAGGACTGATTCCAGGTGACGACTGTCGCGGGTCATACACGGGCCTCTTGTTTGAAGATGATGGTTTGACGGTAGCTCAATCGAGTTCGTCGGTGTGGCTGCTGGCGCCACCGTCGGCGAAGTTCAGGCCGTGCTTGCGCAGCTTATCGTGCAAGGTCTTGCGCGGAATGCCGAGCGCTTCGGCGAGGCTGCGCACCGAGCTGTGAGAGCGGGCCAGTTCGGCGGCAATCAACGATTTCTCGAAGTTTTCCACCTGCTCGCTCAGGCCGCCGCTGACTACGTCGACCGGCCTGCCGGCAGCCCCCTCCGGCGTGTTGTTATCCAGCGCCAGCTCCAGGCCCAAGGCAAAGCGTTCGGCAGCGTTTTGCAGTTCCCGCACGTTGCCCGGCCAGGTGTGGCGCAGCAGCAGGGCGCGCTGCCCCGGTTGCAGTTCATGGGGCGGCAAACCGTGGCGAGTGCTGGCTTCGTCGGCGAAATGCTGGAACAGCATCAGCGCATCTTCGCCGCGCTCGCGCAGCGGCGGAATACGCAGCGGCGCGACGTTCAGGCGGTAATACAAGTCGGCACGGAAGCGCCCTTGATCGGCGGATTGGCGCAGGTCTTCCTTGGTCGCGGCGATGATGCGGATGTCCAGCGGGATCAGCTGATTGCCGCCCAAACGCTCGACGACACGTTCTTGCAGCAAACGCAGCAATTTCACCTGCACATCCAGGCTCATGCTTTCGATTTCATCAAGAAACAACGTGCCGCCGTTGGCAAATTCGAACTTGCCGATGCGGCGCTTTTGCGCGCCGGTGAACGCGCCCGGCTCGTGACCGAACAACTCGCTTTCCACCACCGATTCGGCCAATGCCCCGGCGTTGATCGCCACGAACGGGCCGCTGCGACGGCTGGATAAATCGTGCAACGCCCGGGCCACGACTTCTTTGCCGGCACCGGTTTCGCCGAGGATCAGCACGTCGGCCTTGGTGGCCGCCAACGCACCGATTTGCTCGCGCAAGCGCAACATCGGCGCCGATTGCCCGACCAGTCGGGTACTCAGTTCATTACGGTCACTCAAGGCCAGGCGCAGGCTGCGGTTGTCCAGCACCAAGCGGCGCAAGGCCAAGGCGCGGCGCACGCTGTCGAGCAGTGCGTCGCTGGCGAAGGGTTTTTCCAGGAAATCATAAGCGCCGGCGCGCATGGCCTGCACGGCCAGCGGCACATCGCCGTGGCCGGTGATCAGCAGCACCGGCAGCTCCTGGTCCTGAGCATGCAGTTCGGTCAGCAGTTCAAGGCCGTCCATGCCCGGCATGCGGATGTCGCTGACCACCACGCCCGGCCAGTCACGCTCCAGTTGCCCGGCCAGGCCCTTGGCTTCGGCCAGTGGCAGGATTTTCAGGCCCGCCAGGTCCAGCGTCTGGCTCAAGGCCTGACGCAGGTGTGGATCGTCGTCGATCAGCACGACCTGGACACGGTTATCGATGGTCATGCACTTCGGTCCTCGGACGGTTGCAGGCTCACACCCGGCGCGCCTGCGCGCAGCTTCAGGGTAATCAGGGCGCCGCCTTCCTTGTGGTTGGCGAACGACAGTTCACCACCGAAGGCACGCATCAGGGTTTCGCAAATCGCCAGCCCCAGGCCAAGCCCCTGGGTGCGGGTCTTGGTGGTGTAGAAGGGCTCGCTGGCGCGACCAAGGGCTTCCATGCAAAAGCCGGGGCCGTTGTCGCGAATGTACAAAGTGACGCCGTCCGTGGTGGATTGGGCACTCAACCAGAGTTTACGCGGTGGGCCTTTTTCGGTCAGCGCGTCGAGGGCATTGGCCAACAGGTTGCCGAGCACTTGGCGCAGACGGGTTTCTCCGGCCTCGACCCACAACGTGGCCGCCGGCAAATCGCGGATCAACTCGACTTCCATGCTGCGCCGGCGCTTGGCCAGCAACGCCAGCGCGTCATCCAGCGCCGGTTGCAGGGCGACGCTTTCCGGCGCATGGCGATCGCGCCGGGCGAAGGCACGCAAGTGGGCGATGATCGACGCCATGCGCCCGGTCAGTTCGCTGATCAGCTTGAGGTTGCCGCGGGCGTCGTCGGTGCGCTGATGGTCGAGCAGCACTTCGGCGTTTTCCGCGTAGCTGCGAATGGCGGCGAGCGGTTGATTCAATTCGTGGCTGATGCTCGCGGACATCGTCCCCAGCGCCGACAACTTGCCGGCCTGAACCAGGTCGTCCTGGGCGCGCACCAGTTCCTGCTGGGCATGTTCGCGCTCCAGTACTTCCTGTTTCAGTCGACGGTTGAGGCCTTCGAGGTCGCTGGTCCGCTCGGCGACCCGGCCTTCCAGTTCGCGCCGGGCCTTGGCTTCGAAGGCGATGCGTTCGAGGTAATGGCGGCGGCGCTGCATCATCAGGCCGAGCAGCAGCATCAACACCAGCAACGTCGCGCCGCCAATGGCGACGACCGTACGCACCGGGCGATCGATCAGGGTGCGCGGGGCGAGAATGCTGACGTTCCAGCCGGTTTCGGCGATCTGCTGGGTTTGGGTCAACCAGGCGTTGGGGTTGAGCCTCAACGGTTTCGGGTCGCGGGTCGGGTACGGTTGAATCGCGGTGATCGCTTTGCGTTCTTCTTCGCTCAAGGGCCGGGTCGAGCGGAACCGCCACTCGGGCCGAGACGTGAGGATGACCACGCCGTTATGGTCGGTCAGCAGCAGCTGTTCCGGGGTTTTGCCCCAGAGGCTTTCGGTGTGGTCCAGGTCGACCTTGACCACCAGCACGCCAATGACCTTCTCGCCATTGCGCACGGCGGCGGCGAAGAAATAGCCGCGTTTGGCCGAAGTTGTCCCCAAACCGAAAAAGCGCCCGAGCCGTCCGGCCATGGCTTCGCTGAAATACGGCCGGAAGGAAAAATTGCGCCCGACAAAACTGTCGTGCTTGTCCCAGTTCGACGCTGCGAGAGTCTTGCCGGTGGTGTCCATCAGGTACATGACTTCGGCGCCGGTCTGGGCGCTGATGTTCTTCAGCAGGCGATTGGCATTGCCTTGGGTGACGCTGTCGTCCGGCGCCCCGAGTACCGCGCGCAGGGCCGGAAGATCGCCGAGGATCTGCGGTAGCACTTCATAACGGTGCAGCGTGCCCAGCAGGTTGGCGACGTACAGGTCGAGGGTCTGACGGTTTTGCCCGGCCAGTTCGCTGCGGTAATAACGCTCGGCCAGATGCTCCAGCGGCCACAGCAACGGCGCCAGGCACAGTGCAAGCAGTGCGAGGCTGCGCCAGCGGGGTCGGGGAGGGAGGGTCGGAGTCATGAGCATCGAGCGCCTGTGGGTACAGGCGCATTATGCCTACGCTTCAGGGCGCAGTCTGCGCACCTTGGGTCAAGTCGTTCCTGAAAACGCAGTTTCAGACAGGCATTCAGGAAAAGACGTCAGCGTCCTTGAAGAACGCAGCGGCCTGATCCTTGCCGGACAGTTGCGGAGCTTCCTCCAGCTGCCAGTCAATGGCCAGGTCCGGGTCATTCCAACGAATGCTGCGCTCCGCCGACGGTGTGTAATAGTCGGTGGTTTTGTAAAGAAACTCGGCAAATTCACTCAGCACTACAAATCCGTGAGCGAAACCTTCCGGGATCCAGAGTTGGCGATGGTTGTCGGCGGACAGGCGCACGGCGACCCATTTGCCGAAATGCGGCGAGCTGCGACGAATGTCCACCGCCACATCCAGCACTTCACCGGCGGTGACGCGCACCAATTTGCCTTGGGTGTTTTCCAGTTGGTAATGCAGGCCGCGCAGTACACCTCTTCGCGAGCGGGAATGGTTGTCCTGAACAAACTGTGTGGCCAGGCCAGACGCTTCTTCAAAAGCCCTGGCGTTGAAGCTTTCATAAAAAAAACCGCGCTCGTCACCAAATACCTTGGGTTCGATGATCAGAACACCGGGCAGGTCGGTGGTGACTACATTCATGTCCTTTCTCCAGCAATAGGCTTTGATGGCCGACATTCTTGCGCAAAGTGCCGGCCGGCGCGAGTGGTGACGACCCTCATGTGACAGCGAGGTATTGATCGGCTGGTCTGGAGAGGGGTTGCGTATCGCCTCAAGCGGTGGCGATATAAGCGCCTAATAAAACTTCAGGGGTCGTTGTATGCCGCTCGCCACGTTGATTCACCGCGCCAGTCTGCCCAGCCCGCAAGTGTCTGCGGAGCAAGCGCTAAAGCTGCTGGAGGGGCATTACGGGCTGAGCGGCAGGTTGCACGCCCTGGGCAGCCAGCAGGACCTCAACTTCCGGGTCGACAGCGACCGGGGGCGTTTCGTCCTGAAAATCTGCCGGGGCGACTATTCGGCGCTGGAGCTGCAAGCCCAGCATGCCGGGCTCAAGCAGTTGGGTGAACAATCCAGTGTGCATGTGCCGCGAGTGATCCCGGCAAAAAACGGTGCGGACCTGCTCACCCTGGAAGTCGGTGGTCAGGCCGTGCATGTGCGCCTGCTCGATTACATCGAAGGTCAGTCGCTGACACACCTCGATCATCTGCCCGGTTCGGTAGTGGCCGGTTTCGGTCGACTCTGCGGCGAAATGGACCTGGCGCTGGCGGCATTCGAGCATCCGGGCCTTGAGCGCACGCTGCAGTGGGACGCCCGCCACGCCAATGCGTTGATCGGTCATTTGCTGCCGGTGATCAAGGATGATGCGCAACGCCAATTGATCGCCGAAGCGGCGGAACGGGCCGAGCGTCATTTGCAGCCACTGGTGGAAAAGCTGCCGGTGCAGGCGATTCACATGGACATCACCGACGATAACGTGGTCTGGCAGCGCGATTCGCAACGTCAGTGGCAGTTGCAGGGCGTGATCGACTTCGGCGACCTGATCCGCACCTGGCGCATTACCGATCTGTCGGTCACCTGCGCGGCGTTGCTGCATCACGCTGATGGCGATCCGTTCTATATCTTGCCGGCGGTGCAGGCGTATCACGCCGTCAATCCGCTCACCCATGAAGAGCTGCTGGCGCTGTGGCCGTTGATCGTCGCGCGTGCGGCGGTGCTGGTGCTGAGCGGTGAACAGCAGGTCAGCATCGATCCAGGCAATGATTACAGCCGCGACAACCTGACCCACGAGTGGGAGATCTTCCGCGTGGCCACGTCGCTGCCGCTGGAATTGATGGAAGCGGCGATCCTGACGTCGGTCGGCCAGGCGCTGCCGAGTATTGGCAGCGAAGGTTTCGCGCCATTGCTGCCGAGCTTGGTGGGGCGTGAGTTTGCCTTGATTGATCTGGGCGTGCTGAGCCCGCATTTCGAGGCGGGTAACTGGGAGCAGGAGGGAGTTGATCAGCGTTTGCTGACTGAAGCCGCTGCGGCGCACGGTCTGGCGGCCAGCCGTTATGGTCAATATCGTTTGTCGCGCACCCAATCGGATAGCGCCTCCGAGCCAGACACGTGCCCCTTGCACGTGGAGCTGCGAGTGCCAAACGGCACGGCGGTGGAATCGCCGTTTGCCGGCGTGGTTCATCAGCCGGCGGCGGGTGTGCTGCAACTGGACGGTCCGCAATTGAGCGTGCGCTTGTGGGGCGTGACGCCGTCGCTGCACACAGGTGCGGCGCTGGTCAAAGGCCAAGTGCTGGGCGCGGTCAGCGGACCATTGATCGTGCAGTTGAGCCGAGGCACTTCGTTCGATGCGCCGTTGTTTTGCACGCCGTCTCGCGCTGCGGCATGGCAAGCGTTGTGTCCCTCACCGGCGGCGTTGCTGGGGCTGGCTTGCGATGCTGAAGCAGAGCTCGATTCGCAGACGCTGCTGGCGCGTCGTGATGCCAGTTTCGCGCGCACCCAGAAGCACTATTACGTCGACCCGCCACGCATCGAACGCGGCTGGCGCAATCACCTGATCGACATGCAGGGCCGCTCCTACCTCGACATGCTCAACAACGTCGCGGTGCTTGGCCACGGTCATCCGCGCATGGCGGCGGTTGCCAGCCGTCAGTGGTCGTTGCTCAACACCAATTCGCGCTTCAACTACGCGGCGGTGGCCGAGTTTTCCGAGCGTTTGCTGAAGTTGTCGCCGGAGGGCATGGACCGGGTGTTCCTGGTCAACAGCGGCAGCGAGGCCAACGACTTGGCGATCCGTTTGGCGTGGGCCTACAGCGGCGGTCGCGACATGATCAGCGTGCTGGAGGCCTATCACGGCTGGACGGTAGGCGCGGACGCGGTTTCGACATCGATTGCCGATAACCCGAAAGCCTTGAGCAGCCGTCCCGATTGGGTGCACCCGGTGACCGCGCCGAATATCTATCGCGGCGAATTCCGTGGCCTCGACAGCGCGCCGGACTACGTGCGCAGCGTCGAACACAACCTGGCGAAAATCGCCGGGCAGAAACGCCAGTTGGCCGGGTTCATCTGCGAACCGGTGTACGGCAATGCCGGCGGGATCTCGCTGCCACCGGGTTATCTGAAACAGGTCTATGCGCTGGTTCGAGCGCAGGGCGGTGTGTGTATCGCCGATGAAGTGCAGGTCGGTTACGGGCGCATGGGCCATTTCTTCTGGGGCTTCGAAGAGCAAGGCGTGGTGCCGGACATCATCACCATGGCCAAGGGCATGGGCAACGGCCAGCCGCTGGGTGCGGTGATCACCCGCCGGGAAATCGCCGAGGCACTGGAGGCCGAGGGTTACTTCTTTTCGTCGGCCGGTGGCAGCCCGGTGAGTTGCCAGATAGGCATGGCGGTGCTGGATGTGATGGAAGAAGAAAAGCTCTGGGAAAACGCCCAGGTGGTAGGCGGGTATTTCAAGGAGCGGCTCGAAGCGCTGATCGATATTCATCCACTGGTGGGCGCGGTGCATGGTTCTGGTTTCTATCTGGGCGTGGAACTGGTCCGCAATCGCAAAACCCTGGAACCGGCGACTGAAGAAACTGCGGCGTTGTGTGATCGCTTGCGGGAGTTGGGGATTTTCATGCAGCCGACGGGGGACTACCTGAACGTGCTCAAGATCAAACCGCCGATGGTGACCTCGCGACGGAGTGTGGATTTCTTTGTCGACATGCTGGCGAAGGTGTTGGCAGAAGGGTTGTAAGGTTTGAAATCGCCTTCGCGGGCAAGCCACGCTCCCACAGGTCCATGTCATACACGGGTTTCACGTGCGACACGAAACCTGTGGGAGCGGGCTTGCCCGCGAAGGCGATATCCCAACCGTCGACAAAATATCGATTTTTATCGGGTTTAAGTGCTTAAAAATAGACAGATGGAAGACTAATCGCTTTTAAAGCCGATTTTTATCGGCTATAAAGTCGCCATTGCCCACGGCGTGACTCGTCATGCCCGTGCTTCCCGTTTCTGTCATCGGTCGAGACCACACTCGACCCATCAGCACTTGCCCGGAGATGATTCATGAGTCGTATCGTTACCGTCGCCGCCACCCAGATGGCCTGTTCCTGGGACCTTGAAGCCAATATCGAGACCGCTGAAAGACTGGTCCGTGAGGCTGCAACCAAAGGCGCGCAGATCATCCTGATCCAGGAACTGTTCGAGGCGCCGTACTTCTGCCAGAAGCCGAACCCGGACTACCTGCAACTGGCCACGACGGTCGAAGACAACGTCGCCATCAAGCACTTCCAGAAAGTCGCCAAGGAACTGCAAGTGGTGCTGCCGATCAGCTTCTATGAACTGGCCGGCCGCGCGCGTTTTAACAGCATCGCGATCATCGATGCCGACGGCAGCAACCTCGGGATTTATCGTAAAAGCCACATCCCGGACGGCCCTGGCTACCACGAAAAGTACTATTTCAACCCGGGCGATACCGGCTTCAAAGTCTGGAACACCCGGTACGCGAAAATCGGCGTGGGCATCTGCTGGGATCAGTGGTTCCCGGAGTGCGCCCGCAGCATGGCGTTGATGGGTGCAGAAATTCTGTTCTACCCGACGGCCATCGGCAGCGAGCCGCACGACAAAACCATTTCCTCCCGTGACCACTGGCAACGCGTGCAACAAGGCCATGCCGGCGCCAACCTGATGCCGCTGATTGCCAGCAACCGCATCGGCAACGAAGAGCAGGACGGCTACGACATCACCTTCTACGGCTCGTCGTTCATCGCGAACCAGTTCGGCGAGAAGGTTCAGGAGCTCGACAAGACCGAAGAAGGCGTGTTGGTTCACAGCTTCGACCTCGACGAACTGGAGCACATTCGCAGTGCGTGGGGTTCATTCCGTGATCGTCGCCCGAACCTATACAATGCGATCAAAACCCTCGACGGTTCCCTGGAGTCCTGATCGCATGACCACTTTAAACAGCACCCCGCGCGCCGACGGCTTCTACATGCCTGCCGAGTGGGCGCCACAAACCCAAACCTGGATGATTTGGCCTGAACGCCCGGACAACTGGCGCCTGGGCGGCAAACCTGCGCAAGCCGCGCACGTGGCCGTGGCCAAGGCCATCGCCCGTTTTGAACCGGTGACCGTGGCGGTATCCGCCGGCCAATACGAAAACGCCCGCGCCCGTCTCGACGTACCGAATATTCGTGTGGTCGAGATGTCCAGCGATGACGCCTGGGTTCGCGACACGGGTCCGACGTTCGTCATCAATAACAGTGGCGAAGTCCGTGGTGTGAACTGGGACTTCAATTCGTGGGGCGGTTTCGACGGTGGTCTGTATTCGCCGTGGAATCGCGATTCGCAGGTGGGCGGCAAGATCCTCGAGATCGAGCGCAGCCAGCGCTACCGCACCGAAGGCTTCGTGCTCGAGGGTGGTTCGATCCACGTCGATGGCGAAGGTACCCTGATCACCACCGAAGAATGCCTGCTCAACCGCAATCGCAACCCGCACATGAACCGTGGGGAAATCGAAGCGGTGCTGAGCGCCCACCTGGCTGTGGATAAAATCATCTGGCTGCCGGACGGTCTGTTCAACGACGAAACCGACGGCCATGTGGATAACTTCTGCTGCTACGTACGTCCGGGCGAGGTGTTGCTGGCCTGGACCGATGATCCACAGGACCCGAACTACCCACGCTGCCAGGCGGCAATGAAAGTGCTGGAAAGCAGCACCGATGCCAAGGGTCGCTCATTCACGGTGCACAAGATGCCGATCCCGGGGCCGCTGTATGCGACCGAGGAAGAGTGCGCTGGCGTGGATCCGGTGGACGGGACTCAGGAGCGTAATCCGACCGTTCGTCTGGCCGGTTCCTACGTGAACTTCCTGATCGTCAACGGCGGCATTATCGCGCCGAGTTTCGACGACCCGCTGGACGGTCCGGCGAAAGAAATTTTGCAGGGTCTGTTCCCGCAGCACGAGGTGGTGATGGTGCCGGGCCGCGAACTGTTACTGGGAGGCGGTAACATCCACTGCCTTACCCAACAGCAACCGGCGCCGCACAAGGAGTGAGTGGGGTTGTAACAGCCTGAGTCGGTTGAAAAACGACTGAGGCTCAAGTTTATCCCCGCCGTTCATCAAGAAGCCCGCAGCCCGAAAGGACTGCGGGCTTCTTTGTATCCGCTTGTCGACAGTTCAGAAACGTTGGCACAGCTCTTGTATCTCCCAAGGTGTAAAACAGGGAGGGGGAGGACTGCGATGTTCTGTCATAAACCTTGGATAAGTTAGCCGCTCACGAACCAGGAGAGAGCGCTGAAATGAACGCCGAAGTGAACGTAGTGAGCGAGCGGGCGTTGCATCCCCTGGCAGTAAACAGCGAATCGCTCCAGGTCCTGGCGCACTGGTTGAAGTCCAATGGAACGCGTCAGATCAGAGAACCTGATCCGCGCCGGATGATGATCGAGCGTTACCCCGCTGGTTTATTCAGCGAGGCGGAACTGGAAGCGTTGTGGGATGTGATGGAAGGATAAGAAGAAAAAACAAAGGATTGATAAAAGCGCTGCCGGGATGGCGGCGCTTTTTTATGGGCGATGGTTTTGTACCCATGATCGTTCCCACGCTCTGCGTGGGAATGCAGCCCGGGACGCTCCGCGTCCCAAGAGCGGACGCAGAGCGTCCGATGAGGCATTCCCACGCGGAGCGTGGGAACGATCAACACCCGGTAATCAGTGTTTAGAAACTGTAGGTGCCAGTCACGACCAGGCTACGCGGTTCGCCCGGTTGAATCTGTGCGGCGCTGGTAGCCGACGAGTAATAGGTCTTGTCGCTGATGTTGTTCAGCGCCGCGCGCAAGTCCCAATCCTTCTGTCGGAATCCGGCCAGTGCATCCCAACGGCCATAACCCGGCAGCACGACGGTGTTGAGGTTGTCGGCATAACGCTGGCCCACCAGGGTCAAACCGGTCTCCGCATACCAGCCCATTTCCGGTTTCCAGGTCAGGAACAGGCTGCCGTTGTGCTTGGCCACGTTGCTGATGCGCTTACCCTCAAAGCCGTTGTTATCCTTCTCGACCGTCGCGTCCTGCACGCCCACGCCACCGCGCACGTACCAGTTGCCGGCGATTTTGCCGGTGCCGGTCAGCTCGATCCCGCGGGAACGTTGCAGGCCCGAGAGCAACGTGATGGTCGGATTGAGCGGATCGCTGGTGCGGCGGTTGTAGAGTTCCAGTTCGTAGATTGCCAGGGTGGTGCTCAGGCGGTCGTCGAGCCAGTCGCTCTTCACACCGATTTCCTTCTGCTTGGTCAGCTCCGGGCTCAAATCGTTGCTGTTACCGGCAACGCCCGGGGTGATGCCGATCAACCCGCCGCCCACCGGCGAGAACGTCTTGGTCCATGACGCATAGAAGGAATGATTCTGCAGCGGCGTCCAGACCAGGCCTACACGCGGGCTGGTGCTGTGGCTGTCACGGTCTTCGGAAATGTTGCGCAGCTTGTTGGTCGATTCGATGTCGAAGGTGTCGTAGCGCAAACCGGCCAGCAGTTGCCATTGATCGTTCAGGCGCAATTGATCCTGCACATACACCGCACGGCTTTCGACTTCGGTGTGGTTGTCGCTGGACACCTGCATGCGCCCGGTATGGCGCAAATCGCGATTCGGGTTGTACAGGTCCAGCGCCGGCACCGGTGAGCTGCCCCGCCCGGAAGTGGCCGCGGTGTACAAGGTCGGATCGCGGCGCTGGCTGCCAATCTCGATGCCGGTCAGCAGGCGGTGCTCCAGGCCGAAGGTGTCGAACCCCCCTTCCAGCTCGACGTTGTTGTAGACATTGCGGGTGGTCAGGTCCTGCTGCCAGTGCTGGCGCGTGACCTTGTTGGTGGCCGGGGTGTAACCGGTCAGGTACGTGTTGTCGAAATCGCTGTCGAGCTTGAACACGCCCAGCGTGTGGCGCAGTTGCCAGTTGTCGCTGAGTTCATAGCTGAGTTTGGAGCGTAGGGATTGCGACTTGTCGTCGATGAAATCGTGGTCGCTGCCGTAGGTCGTATCGCGTCCCACGTCTGCCGGGCGTCCGTTTACCCCAGGAACACCGCGATCCGGCGTACGGTTGTAGCGGCTGTATTCGTACTGCACCAGCCAGTTCAGGTCCGGCGTCAGTTGCCAGCTCATCGACGGCGCGAACAGTTGGCGGTTGCCACTGACGCCATCACGGAAGCTGTTCTGATCCATGTTGCCCATGTTCAGGCGCAGGCTGATGTTCTCGGACGGATCGGTGCTGAGGTCGGCATAAAGGCTGCGCAAATCATCGCTGCCGCCTTGGGCTTCGACGGTCGAACGGCGGCCGAACTCGGGCAGTTTACTAACCCGGTTGACGATCCCGCCCTGGCTGCCACGGCCATATAATACGGCCGCCGGGCCCTTGAGGACTTCGATGTGCTCGATGTTGTGCAAGTCGCGCACGTATTGGCTGTCGTCGCGAATGCCATCGAGGTAGAAGTCGTTGCTGGCGTCGAAACCGCGGATGCGCAGGCTGTCGAAACGGGTGTCGGCGCCGCTGCTGACGTTGGGGATGCCGCTTAACGCAGTGCCCAGATCATTGGTGCCGTAATCCACGACGTTCGAGGTTTTAATCGAGTCGATGGCTTGAGGCACGTAGCGTACCGGTGTCGCGGTGCGGGTTGCGGTGCTGGTTTCCTTCACTCGCGGGTCGTCGGCTTCGGCTTCGGCACTGATCGAGGTTTCGGGTAAAACGGTGGTCGCGGCGCAGGTGAAACCGGCAGACAGAAAAGCAGAAAGCCCAAGGGTGACGGGCGTAAGGCGGAAGGGGGCAGGCATCTGAAGCGCATCCGAAAGGGTGGAAGAATTCGAGGGCGCGAATGGTAATGCTTGTTATTTACTTTCGTTAATTATTCTTGAAAAGTTCCGCTGTTTGATTGTTTCGAGTTGTGTCGAGATTGCTACAGAGGCTTGGCGAGGGGATTCGACCGATTCATGAAACAGACTGAAAGCCATTCCAGCGTTTTTCCGCAACGGTCTGGGGATTAATCTGCCGGCATCGAATTTCCCTGATTGGCTGCCGGAGTCTTCCCTTGATCCTTCACTACATTTACGACCCTTTATGCGGCTGGTGCTACGGCGCCAAGCCGTTGGTGCAAGCGGCCCAAGGCGTGCTGCCGGTGATCGCTCACGGCGGCGGCATGATGAGCGGCGCCAACCGCCAAACCGTTTCGCCCCAGTTGCGCAACTACGTGATGCCCCACGACCGCCGCATCGCCGAGTACACCGGCCAGCCTTTTGGCGAAGCGTATTTCGAAGGTCTGTTGCGCGATGACACCGCTGTGTTCGATTCCACACCGCCGATTGCGGCAGTGTTGGCCGCCGAAGAGGTAGCGGGGCGCGGACTTGAGTTGCTGGGGCGTTTGCAGACGGCTCATTACGTGGAAGGTGGGCGCATCGCCGATGAAGCGGTTTTGGTGGAGCTTGCCAATGATCTCGGCCTCGAGCCCGTAGCCTTCCAGCTGGCATTCAAAGCAGTAGAAACCGATCGCCATGTCAGGGAGAGCCGCGCACTCTTGGCCAAGGTCGGCGGCCAGGGTTTTCCGACTTTCGTCCTTGAACAGGATGGCCAATTCACCCTGATCGATATCGGCCCCTGGCTCGGCAAGCCGCAAGCATTCGCGCAATGGTTAAGCCAATCACTTCCTGCACAAACGTCGTCAGCCCCCGTACAAGTCTGTGGCATCGACGGCTGCGCCCCTTGAATTCATCCGGAGTCACCATGGACAACCTGAGCCTGATCAAAAGCACCTACGAAGGCGCCAACTCCCAGGAAAACGCACGCAACACCGCGGTGGCCCTGGCCGCTGATGTCCGCTGGACCGAGGCGGCAGGCTTTCCTTACGCCGGCACCTACGTGGGTGTCGATGCCATCGTCGAGAACGTGTTCAAGCGACTGGGCAGCGAATGGGATGATTTTCAGTTGAAGATCGAGGACTACGTCGCACAAGGCGATAAGGTGTTTGCCTACGGCAATTACAGCGGAGTCTACAAGGTCACTGGCCGTCCGATGAATGCTCGCGTGGCGCATTTGTGGACTTTGGCGGACGGTAAAGTCACCCACTTCGAACAGTTCGTCGACAGCCATACGGTGCAACAGGCGATCGCTGGCAAGTAATTGCTTAGACGATTTTCGCCTTTTCATAGACGATTCATGAAATTGACACACCGCTGAGGGCGCGGATACGATCCCGTCCAACGCCTGTGGCTAACCGCCATGACTCACAAAATAATAAAAAGGCCCGCCACGATTTTCTCGTGGGCGGGCCTTTTTTGCTTTGGGGTGAAAAAAGAGCGCGATAGCGCCATTTCAGCCGTTCGACACAGCGCGTATCAACCGGTAATAAGGAAAAAAACAAAATGTTGAATAAGCGAATCAGCCTGATCGCTCTGGGGATGTTGAGCGCTACACAGGCCATGGCTAACGACCAGGCCGAATCCAAGGGATTTGTTGAAGACAGCAGCCTCAAAGTGCTGCTGCGCAACGCCTACATGAATCGTGATTACAAAGACGGTCGTCCGGACAAAGCCGAATGGGGCCAAGCGGCCATCGGCACGTTCTCGTCCGGCTTCACCCAAGGCACCGTCGGTGTCGGTGTGGATGCTTTCGGTCTGTACGCGCTGCGTCTGGATGGCGGCAAGGGTCGCACCGGCGCACAAGGTATCGACTTCTTTAAAAAGGGCGACAGCGGCAACGCGGCTGACGACCTGTCGAAGGGCGGCGCAGCGGTCAAATTCCGTGTTTCCAGCACCACGCTGACCTACGGCGACCAGATGCCGGCCCTGCCGGTGCTGAGCTACGACAACGTGCGCCTGCTGCCAGAAAGCTACACCGGCACCTTGATCACCTCCCGGGAAATCAAAGGCCTGGAGCTGAACGCCGGTCGTTTCACCGCCGAGTCGCGCAAAAGCGCTGAAGGCCGTGACAGTGGTGGCCTGAAGTCGATCAACGTGTTGGGCGGTAGCTACCAGTTCACCGAACAATTCAAGGCTGCGCTCTACGCATCCGACGTCGAAGACGTGCTGAAGAAGCAATACGTGAACGCCAACTACGTGTTCCCGATCGACAAGGATCAGTCCCTGACCCTGGACTTCAACGGCTATCGCACCAAGCTGGATGATTCCTACGTCCGTGAAAGCGGCGCTACCGGCGACGACAACAAGATCTGGAGCCTGGCCGCGACCTTCGCCACCGGCCCGCACTCGTTCACCCTCGGTCACCAGCGCAGCACTGGCGACAGCAACCTGGGCTACGCCTACGGCGGCTATCAGAAGGATCAAGGTCGTGTCGGCGACGGTGGAAACACCATTTACCTGGCGAACTCCTACTGGTCCGACTTCAACGCTGAAGACGAGCGCAGCTGGCAGTTGGGCTACGGCCTGGACTTCACCGCATTCGGCGTTCCTGGCCTGAGCTACAACTTCGCCTACGTGCGCGGTGACAACATCACCACGTCCACCAGCGAAGGCGGCACCGAGCGTGAAATCTTCAACCAGTTCAAGTACGTCGTGCAAAGCGGCCCGGCCAAAGACCTGAGCGTGAAACTGCGCAGCTCGATCCTGCGTGTATCGCAGAAATCCAGCGAGTACAACGTCAGCGGTAACGAAGTGCGTGTGTTCGTGGATTACCCGATCAACATCTTCTGATGATCGATTGAGTGGCTGACACTCGCTAAAAACCCCGACTGGCTCGGGGTTTTTTTTCGCCTGATAACCGTTGAAAAGCGCATAAAAAGGCCATTTTCGATCGTGAAAAGTCGAATTAAAGCTACCTCATGCTCCGCTTCAAGCAGCGCTTGATATGCCTCAAATTCTTTCTCATGGACGTAAATCCTGCGCTCTCTAGATTAGGCTGCTAAATGTACGGAGATTTTGAAAATGATCGTTTTGAACAAAGAAGTGGGCGAATTTCTACGGCGTGACAAATATGCCAACGTCCGGGGTGCTGACTTCAATCTTTTCGGTCATTTCAACGATTTCGTCAGATTGACCAGAAGTTGGGAAAACATGGAGCCGGACAGTTACTACGGTCAGGCCGAGGCGGGCATGCGTTATCGTCGCTACAGCGATTTCGAATACAACCCGGTCACGCGCGACCTGAAGCAACTGGAACACCGCGCCTATGTTCAGTCCAAGGCCAACAACAGCTACGTGGGCGGGATGGTTCGGCACTTCCAGGATTTCTCCGATGAAATCATCAGTTCGCCGGTAATGCGCAGCCTGATCGACACCGACTTCGAAGTGTACAAAAACGTGTTGCCACCCGAGTTGCACGATGAAATCTGGCAATGCCAGATTCATCAGATCCGCATCGAGATCAAGCCTGGCAAACAACTTGAAATCACCCCGGAAGGGATTCACTGCGATGGTTATCCGTTCAGCGGCGTGCACTTCTGGGGACGCAATAACGTTGAGGGGGCGGAGAGCCGTTTGTACGACACGGAAAACCAGGAACACCTGGCCTCGACGACGTATCAGGAAATCCTCGACACCACCTACTTTCTCGATCGCGACATGCGTCACTACGTGACACCGGCACGCAATACCCATTCTCACGACATGGCGTACCGGCAGATTCTGGCGATCTCTTTCTCGCGGCCCGGGACCGCTTTCGACATTGTTCGCTGAACAGTACAACGCCGTAAGCAGCCTCGCCGAGTGCCCCGCACCGGTGATGCTGCGGCGCACCACGGCCAAGGATGCACAGCGCCTGGAACGCTTCTTTCGGCAATTCGAAGAAGTGTCTTTCTGTGAATGGCAGGACGCCAAATGCCTGCGCGGTGTGCTGGTGCAGAAAACCACCACCGCGTTTATCGCACTGGATGTCAGCGGCGAAATCGTCGGCGCGGTGTTGGGCGGAATGCTCGGCAGTCGCGGCACGATCAACCACCTTGCAGTGAGCCCGGATTACCGAAGCCAGGGCGTCGGCCAACGCCTGGTTGAAGCGGCGTCCTCGGACATGAAGCGCGTGGGTGTGCTGCGCATGTTCCTGTTTGTCGACGATGCTAACCTTGCCGGCCAACGCTTTTGGAGCGCCCAGGGTTTTTGCGAACCGCGCGGCGAAAGAACATTTGAGAGGGACCTATGAATGAGACGTCCAGCAGCCAGCCGCTGATGGTCGAACCGCACGCGTCGCGCACTTTCGCCGAAGCCAGCCCGGTGGTTGCGGGTTACTTCACGGTGTCGTTTGTGTTCGGTTTGATGGCGGTGAATGCCGGGTTGCCCGTGTGGCTGCCAGTTGCCATGTGCCTGTTCGTGTATGCCGGCGCTTCACAGTTCGCCGCCCTGGCGCTGATTTCCAGCGGCGCTTCGCTCACCACCATCATCCTCACCACGTTTCTGATCAATGCGCGGCACATGCTGATGTCGGTTTACATGGCCAAGGCGTTGCAGGCGATGGGGCTCAGTAGGTTTGAGCGTTGGTGTTACGCGGGCGGGCTGACCGATGAGTCGTTCGCTTTTCACAGCGTCAAACTGGGCAAGGGCTCGCCGGTCAACGTGCGTTACCTGATCGGCTTTAATCTGTATTGCCACACCTCGTGGGTGCTCGGCGGTTTGCTGGGGGCGATTTGCGCGCAGTACGCGGCGCACCTGATCAAGTATCAGCTCGACTACGCGCTGACCGCGATGATGCTCTACGTGCTGGTGTCGCTGTGCAACACGCGCAACAAACTCATCGCCGCACTGGCCGCCGTCGCTTGCATGGGCGCACTGAGCCTGGTCGGCAGCTCGCCTTTCAACGTCTTCATCGCCACCTTCGTGGGCTGCGGGGTGGGCGTATGCCTGACCAAACGTTCCTGATTCTGGTGGTCGCGTTGATGATGGCCGTGACCTTCCTGCCGCGCGCGTTGCCGCTGCAAGTGAACACCGACCATTGGCCGCCCTTCGTCGCCCGGGCGCTGGAATACTTGCCGGTGGCGATCGTCGCTGCAATCAGCCTCACGCCGTTGTTGATCAAGGATCAGCACGTGCAGCTCGATCGCCCGGAATTTTATGCCGCGATTCCGACGTTGTTATGTGCGTATTTCAGCAAAAACCTCTTTCTCTCCGTTGCGGTGGGAACGGCTGCGTACATTGCGCTCGGCTCGTTCATGTAGCGGGAGGTCGACCACATCGTGCAAGGCCTGCCCCGACAACTCCGGATTATTGATCGCCAGCCGCACTTCGAGGGCATCCTCGAAGCCAGGGAAAATGGTCAGGCCGTTTCGCTGGGCCGCATCCCGCGAAACCATGCCGAGGCCGTCCATTTGCGTGATCAACGACAACGTCAGGGTTTCGCTGCACGAGTACACCATCCGCTTGCCCGACTCGTAATTGCCGAGACCGGCGTCGAGAAAGCGCAAGAAGCTGTGGGAATACGGACAGTCATCCGCCGGACGCACCTGAAACTTGTTGCCGAGCAACACCAGCGGATCATGTTCCTGACCGCAATGCGCACCGACCACCTGCACCTGGACGTCAGGCAGGATGATGCTGGGCAGCCCCGGCTTCTGCGGGCCGATCAGCACCGCCAGGTCGAAGTCTTCATTCTTCAGCTTGCTGAGGTTTTCCATCGACTCGGCGTAGCTGAATTCCAGCTGATAGTCGGGAAACACCTCAATCAGGCGTCCGATCATTCGCCGATTGAAGTCAGCCGACAGCGTGGTGTTCAGCGCCACCTTGAGCGTGCGCTGCCCAGGCACCTTCAGCGCGGCCACTTTTTCTTCCAGTTGCCGCGTGGCAACCAACACCTTGTCCATGTAAGGCGTGAGTTCCGTGCCTTGCGGAGTCAGGGTCAACCCCTTGTTGGAGCGACGAAACAACCGAAAACCGAACTGCTCTTCGACCTTGTTCAACTGCGCGGCCAACGCCTGCACGGTTAAACAGGAATGCTCTGCCGCCGCCGACAAAGAGCCGGTCTGCACAATGCGCATCAGGTTGCGTAGGGTTCTGCTATCCATTGGGTAATGCCCTCTAAAGTGGGCTGGCTATTGTTGAGTACCTGGCCGCCGGTTGGGCGATACGTGCTGGCTATAATCCTGCACATGAACACGCTTGTCCCGAGTTTAGTAGCGAAATGATGCTGCGTCCGATGGCTGGAGGCTTACATAGAGTCGAGGTTTTAGGGGAGGGGTGGGTGATCAGGGTCAAAAAAATGCTCGGACCGGGAGGTTTGGGCATTTTTTTTTGTTGAAACTCACTGCGTTGTGGGGTTTTTTCCTGCGAAAGAAGCACGAGAATTTTGCCAGCAGTTCGACTCGATTGAGGACATGCAGAGGTGAAAGCGAAACGGGAGGCAAAGCCCTGACTGGTTCGGGGCTTTTTTTCGCCAATAAAAAAGCAGCCTGAGAGGCTAATGCCAGTTAATTAGGTCGTAACGCGATCGGTAGCAGCTGGCGAAGCCTGCGTTCGGCTGCGCAGCAGGCGTGAAATCAGACGATGTGGTGTTTCAGGAAGACCGTAAATTCAGGTTTTACGACTGCTGCGCAGCCGGACGCAGGCTTCGCCAGCTGCTACAAAAAATTGCGTTGCCGCGGAAATTGCTTAACTGATCCGCATTAGCCAGAAAGGCTGCTTTTAGAAAGAGGTCTCATCCGCCACAAATGATCAAAACGATCATTTGAATGATTGGTTTGCGCAATTGCGAACGATCTCTTAAGATAATTTTGACTGACTCAATCATAAAGTGATCGATCCGGTCAGTTTTCGAGGTGATAAACGTCTTACCAAACAATTATAAAAGGAGACCCTCGTGGCCCAAATTCCTATCAAGCGCACCATTGAACGCATCCCTGGCGGCATGATGATTGTCCCGCTGCTGATCGGTTCGCTGGTGGCTACATTCCTTCCCGACACACCGAAGTTTTTCGGCTCTTTCACCAATGCACTGTTCACCGGGGCGTTACCCATCCTCGCGGTGTTCTACGTCTGCATGGGCGCGAGCATCAATATCAAGGCCACGCCGTATCTGTTGAAGAAGGGCGGCACGCTGCTCATCACGAAAGTCGGCATCGCCGTCCTGATCGGCATTGTGCTCGGGCACTTCCTGGGTGAGCAGCCGATTTCGTCCGGCCTCTTCGCCGGTATTTCAACGCTGGCGGTTGTCGCGGCGATGAACGACACCAATGGCGGCTTGTACATGGCGCTGATGGGGCAATACGGCCGCTCTGAGGATGTCGGTGCCTACTCGGTCATGTCGCTGGAGTCCGGTCCTTTCCTGACAATGGTCACCCTGGGTATCGCCGGCCTGTCAGCGTTCCCTTGGCCGACGCTGGTGGGCAGCATCCTGCCACTGGCCCTCGGCATGCTGCTGGGCAATCTCGACCGTGACATGCGCGACTTTCTGGCCAAGGCTGTTCCGGTGATGATCCCGTTCTTCGCCCTGGCACTCGGCGCCAGCCTGGACTTGCATAACGTCTGGCAGGCCGGTTTGTTGGGGCTCGGCATGGGCGTTGCGGTGGTTGTGCTGACCGGCATTCCGCTGTTCTTCGCCGACCGCTTGACCGGTGGCACAGGCGTCGCCGGTGTTGCCGCAGCCACCACCGCCGGTAATGCCGCCGCCGTGCCAGCGCTGATTGCGGCAGCCAATCCGGTGTACGCCGAAGCGGCCAAAAGCGCGACCATTCTGGTGGCCGCCTGCGTGGTGGTCACCGCGATTCTCGCGCCGCTGCTCACCGCCGCCGTCGCCAAACGCGTGCAGCAGCGCAACCCGGTCGTCGTACCCGAGCCAGGGATCGAACCTCAAAAGCAGGAGGCGTTGCGATGAAGATTCTGATCATCGCAGACGATCTGTCCGGCGCGGCGGATTGCGCCATCGGCTTCGCGAGCGTGGGGCTGCAAACGGTCGTCACGCTCGACCCCTTGAATGACAAGGCCGACGCTCAGGTGATTGCCGCCGATACGGATACTCGGCGTCTCTCCCCGGCGCGGGCCGCTGAGCGCACCGTCGCCGCGTTCAAGGCACTGCATCAACCCGGGCAGCGCCTGTACAAGAAAATCGATTCGACCTTGCGTGGTAACTGGGCGGCCGAAGTCGCCGCCCTGCAGCCGTTGGCCGGCTTGGCCATCGTCGCCCCGGCGTTCCCCGCCACCGGGCGTACGTTGCGCGGCGGTCGAGTGTTCGTGAACGGCCAGCCGCTGGAAACCACCGATACCTGGAAACTGGAAAACGCCGACCGTCCGGCCGATGTCGAGGCGATGCTCGTTGCCGCCGGCCTGAGCACCGCGAAGCTCGACCTCGACACCTTGCGTGGCAACGAAAAAGCCCCCGAGCGGCACATCGCTGAAATTGCCGGCAATGGCACGCAGGCGTTGATCGTCGATGCGCAAACTGAAGACGACCTGCTGACCCTCGCCCGCCTGACCGCATCGATGGAGCAGCCGCTGTTCTGGATCGGTTCGGGTGGCTTGGCGCGAGAAATCGCCAGTCTTCCTGATTTCTCAGAAGCACGTTTCACGGCCATCGAACCCGATGCCCTCAAAAAAATCAGGCACCGATTCTGATCCTCGTCGGCAGCCTTTCCTGCGTCTGCGAGCGACAGTGCGCGTTGCTTAAAGAGCGTGGCGGCGTCAGCGAATTGGTCGTCCCGCCTGAAGTCCTTCGCCAAGGCACAACCCATGGCGATTGGGTGCTCTGGCAATCGCGCATCGGCGAGCAACTGGACGGCTGGAGTGACCTGCTGCTGCGCATCGGGCGCGATGAAGCGTTCGATCCGCAAGAGGGCGCGCAACTCTCGACCATGCTCGCCGTGCTGGTCGAACCACACTTCGCCAAGGTCGGTGGCCTGATCGCCACGGGTGGCGAAACGGCCCGGGCCATCTTGACCACCGTCGGCATCGACAGCCTGCAACTGCTGACCGAAATCGAAGCCGGCGTCGCCTTCGCCCGCCCGACCGTTTCCCGGCAGGGTCACCGCCCCGGCATCGTCACCAAAGCCGGCGCGTTCGGCACCGACAACGCCTTGTATGCGGCATGGCAACACCTGAGCGACAGCGCCGATCGCTCCCCGCCCCAACGCACACGAATCCAAGGACTCGAATGAACACTATGAGCAACTACCTCCCCATCATCGGCATCACCATGGGCGACGCCACGGGTGTCGGCCCGGAAATCATCGTCAAGAGCCTGACTCACGACATCGTCTACCAACAATGTCGGCCCCTGGTGATCGGCGATGCCCGCCGCCTCGAACAGGCCAACGTCATCGTCGGTGGCAGCGCCAAAGTGCGCCGCATCGAGAACGCCGCCCAGGCTTTGTACGAGGCCGGCACCATTGACTGCATCGACCTCGACCTGATCCCCGACGACCTGCCGTTCGGCGAACTGTCGCCGATCGCCGGTGACGCCGCCTATCAATACATCGCCCGTGCGGTGCAACTCGCCGAGGCCAAACAGATCGATGCGATCTGCACCGCGCCGCTGAACAAGGAAGCGCTGCACGCCGGTGGCCACAAATACCCCGGCCACACCGAAATGCTCGCGCACCTGACCAACGTCGACGAAGTCTCCATGATGCTGGTCGCGCCGCAACTGCGGGTGATTCACGTCACGACCCACATCGGCATCATCGACGCGATCCGCAAGATCGAACCGGGCCTGGTCCAGCGCACCATCGAACGCGGCAACGAAACGTTGATAAAGGCCGGCATCGCCAAACCACGCATCGGCGTGTGCGGGATCAATCCCCATGCCGGTGAAAACGGCTTGTTCGGCTACGGCGAAGAGGAAGAAAAAATCATCCCTGCGGTAAAGCTGCTGCAAGAACGCGGCCTCGACGTCACCGGCCCATTGCCCGCCGACACGCTGTTCTTCCGCGCCGGCCGCGGCGACTTCGACCTCGTGGTGGCGATGTATCACGACCAAGGCCACGGCCCGGTCAAAGTGCTGGGGCTTGAAGCCGGTGTGAACGTGACCGTCGGCCTCGACGTGATTCGCACCTCGGTCGACCACGGCACCGCTTTCGATATCGCCGGCAAGGGCATTGCCGATGAACGCAGCCTGCTCGAAGCGCTGCGTCAGGGGGCGGAGCTCGCCACGCGACGGGGATGAGCCGCGCGGGCGCTGTCGTGTAAGATCGACCACCGTCCACACAACGAGACCCGCCATGAAAGCCTCCGAACGCCACCGCGCCATCCTCGATCTCGTACGCATTGGCGATGCCAACGTCGAGCAATTGAGCGCGGCGCTCGGGGTCTCGGAAGCGACGGTGCGACGCGACCTGACCATGCTCGCCAAACAGCGGCACCTGGTGCGGACCTATGGCGGCGCCACTTCGGTGGTCGGCGTTCACGAGCCGGAAGCTTCGCTTGAAGAACGCAAGACGTCGCAGTGGGAGCAGAAAGACGCTATCGCCCAGGCGGCGGCAGCTCATGTTCAGGATGGCGATACCGTATTGCTCGATGGCGGCACCACCTGCGCCGCGCTGGCCCATCATTTGTGTTCGCGACAAGACGTGCATGTGGTGACCAACAATCTGCTCGCCGTGATGACTTTGGCCAATGCGCCGGGGGTGCGGTTGACGTTGATTGGTGGCGATCTGCGCGGTTCGAGCATGAGCACGCTGGGTCCGTTGGCCGAGCTGACGTTGAGTCGGTTGAGTGTGGACAAGGCTTTTCTGGGGGCCGACGGTGTGGTTGCGGAGTTTGGGTTGTGTGAGGCGAGTGCGCAGCAGGCGTATCTCAAGGAGTGCATCATTAAGCGGGCGGCGCAGATTGTTGTCCTTGCCGACACCGACAAGCTGGGGCGCGCTCGGCAGCAGCATTGGACGCCGATTGAGCGGGAGTGGCGGTTGATTACCGGGGCCTCCGCGGATGAAGCAATGCTTGCACCGTTTTATGCGCTGAAGCAGATCACTGTGGAAACCGTGATCGTCGCTTGATTGCATCTCCACTGAAATGACTAACACCAAAAAAATGCCCCGACCGATTCGGGGCTTTTTTTTGGATGAAAAGGTGGCGACGTTTCGGGTTTCAGCGTGTGAGAGGTTCAGTGAAATTGTCCGATTTCGAAACGGTTTTGTGCAAAAAGCCAGATTTATGATCGTTTTTGTGCAAGTAAAATCGTTTTTATGCGTTTGGGGTCAGTTCGACGATGCCCATTTCTATTGGTGTATCTCAATTTGAAGAGCTCTAAATGTTCATTTTTATGCATTAGCACCGAAAAATAATCATTTTTATGCAGCAAAACCTGATTTTGATCGTTAATCTCCATTTATGGCAGTTTGATTTGGCCGTGGTTTTAAAAGGAGTGTGACGTGAGCGAGTTTCCCGTAGACCCCATCGGTGCTGCCTGGCTAGCGACGACATTCGACGTGCGGCCGATGGCACGGCTACCCGTGTTAAGTCAGGTCGGTAGCCGACGGTCAACTCAGGTCGAAGACGGTTTTCGTCTTGAGACCTATACGGAAAACATGCTCCCCGATCCGGACTTTTCATCCCATCTGCAATTTCACCTGCGGCATGAAGTTCCGAACCTTGAGTTCTTGACCAGACTGTTTGCCAAGGTGGGTCCTGCACCGTTACAAGTCTGGTTGAATGACGAGCCCACCGGCCAATATGCCCGCAGGTCAGCGTTCTTATTTGAGTGGCTCACTGGCGAGCAGTTGCAGGCGCCAGAACCAATAGGCGGTAAGTATGTTGACGCCATCAACGCCGATCTGTTGGTGGCGGCTTCACCCGAAGAGGCGGTGAAGGTGCCGCGTTGGCGAGTGAATGACAACCTGCCTGGCTCGAGCTACTTCTGCCCAATCGTCGTCAAGACAGCAGCCGTCAAGTCAGCAGCGGACCTTGATGTGCCTCACCTCTTTGGTCAACTGACCGCAGAGTTTGGCGAAGCGCTTCTGCTGCGCGCCGCCGCATGGATGACGCTCAGGGAAAGCAAAGCCAGTTTCGCCATTGAAGGGGAGGCGGACCGTTCTACGCGTATTCAGCGTTTCGCAGATGTGTTGGCGCGGCGAACCGGTCAGGGCGAACTGCCGCTCACCGATGCTGCACTGGCTGAGATGCAAGAAGAAATCCTTGGAGCAGTGACCACACTGACACGTATGGGGATTCGGCAATCTCCGGTGTTTGTTGGCGAAACTGTCCGTTATCAGGAGATTGTCCATTACGTCGCTCCCCCGGAAGGCGATCTGGAGCGGATGTTGGAAGGCATTCGCGTCTTTCTGAATCGCACTCAAGGGCAGTCCCCGGTCATGCGCAGTGCTGTGGCAGCGTTCGCTTTCGTGTACATCCATCCGCTGGCCGACGGCAACGGCCGGGTCCATCGCTTCCTGATCAACGATATTCTGCGTCGTGACGGGGCCATTCCAGACCCGGTAATTCTTCCGATATCAGCTGTTATCACCGACGACTCTGCCGAGCGGCGACTATATGACAGCGTGCTGGATCAGGTTTCAAAACCGCTCATGCAGGGCATACGAGACCAGGTAGCATTCGCCAATACGCGTACGCAATATCCTGACGGCGTGGTCTCGAATATTGAATTCACAGGCCAGGATCAGGCCCGCCCGGTGTGGCGCTATCCGAACCTGGGGCCACACGTTGTTTTCATGTCCAACGTGATTCGCCGCACCATCACCGAACAGATGCGTGAAGAGTCGCGGTATTTGCGCAGCCACATAAGGGCCAGACAGGCAATCAAGGAGGTCGTTGAGATGCCTGATCAACAGGCTGATCGGCTCTTGCGATCCATAGAGCAGAACGAAGGGAAGCTGAGCAACGTATTGGCAAAGGAGATGCCTGTACTGGCAAGGCCGGAGATTTGGGCCGCCATTGTCGACGCTGTGGCTCAGTCGGTTCGGGGGGAGGAGCCGATAGACAGTAGCGTGAGTGATCGATACCACCCGAATCAGCCAGTGGGTCGATGACCGACTTATGCAAAACGCCCCGATTGATTCGGGGCTTTTTTATGCGCGCAGTTTTTTGATGTACGTGACGGCGTTACTGATTGCGATTGTTCATCGGCGCGTCCAACACCTTCACCACATCATCGATGATCGCCTTACTCATATCCTGCAAATAATGCGATGCCCAGGCGTGGCGATCGGTGTCTCTCACCATGGCTGCGTCTGAGGCGAGGAGCTTGGCGATGTGGAGCAGATCGGAGGCGTGGGAGAGGGCTGCGATGACCGGGACGCCGGCGTTGATGCGGAACAGCGGTTGGTTGGCGTGGTAGGAGAAAGGGGTGAGGCCGATGGTTTTCAGGTCTTGGGGGTTGGTCATTGGGCACCTCCGGTTTTTGGGCGGTGGCGGGTGGTGACCGGTGTGGCAGAGATAGAAGTTTTGAACGGATCAATAGCGTGCATTTGCAATACTCCAAAATCAAAGTAGAGCTGCCGCCTTCGTTCTCAGGCGAATGGGTGGCAGCTGTGCGCAGGCTGAGAAACCGGTATGCACGACCCGGCAGACCCGAAGGTCTCCCACGCACAGCCGCCATTGCACGGAAATGCAGGCACAAAAAAACGCCGGCAATCGTGATTTAGGGCGCTGGTGCGCGCGCATATTACCCGGGTTCTCAGGCCCGGTCGCTGAATTGGCAGCGACGATCTGAAGGTATCTTGAGGGAGAGGGATGCGCAATCGTGGCTAGGTGGTGGCGTGGCTTGAAGGTTTTAGTGATTTTTATGGCTGGGCAATAATTATTGCTCAGCCATAATTTCCATAATTTGAAGAAGGCCTGCTGAGGCCTACTCGACTTGCTGCAGCAGGCATCAGGAATGGACGTTGAATTGGATCAGTTTCAAAAAGATTTGCTGGAATCTGTACGCGAAATGAATGAGAGCGGAGTCCTCCCTATCGCTGGGGCCAGGCTGTCAATGCCGGAGCGTTTTGACTCGGTCATGTCGTTGCCAGCGACACGTCCTCAAAACGTGTCGCAGAAACTGAAAAAATGCGACACGTAGCAAAACGGACTACATCAAAAGGGGGTGAGTCCTACGGAAAAAGAGGCCTGCGATAACTACTAAACAGTATCTCTTCAATCGTCTACTGGACGTTGAGAAGGCATCGACTGTTTCAGGTAGGAATCCATCATTTGAAGAGATTTGCTTTTGTAAGTGAAGCAGCAACTCGTGAGTACAGGGACTTGCCGGGCTGGGTTCAGGATGAGTTCGGGAAAGACCTGATGCGTGTGCAGTACGGCGGGGATCCAGAGCTGGCAATAAAGCAGCTGAGTTCAATCGGGGCGGGGGCGATTGAGTTGATCATCAATGGTAGCCCGGCATATCGATGCATCTACATTGCGAAGTATGCGGACACCATTTTCGTCCTTCATTCGTTCGTGAAAACGACGAATCGAACTGATCGTCACGCAATGACTGTTGCGCAAGATCGGTTAAAGGAGCTCAAAAGAGAGCTTCGAAAAATGGGATGTAATGTCTAGCAGGCGTGAGCTTGTGAAATGACGATTTGAGGTAACGCGCCGACATCGTTGGATGGCAAGGTAAACGTGGTGCGAAAGCCGAGTTTATCCAGCATGTCCATCATTGCATCGATCGTAAATTTCTCGATCTTGCCAGTGGTGAGCTCTGAAACGCGTGATTGGGTGATGTTCAACCTGGCTGCGGCCTCACTCTGTTTGAGGCCCAGTTTTTTGATGCAGTCAGTGATGAAGATCGACAGCTCCATTTTCAGAGCCATTTTGCTGGCGACCTCCTCGTCATGCGTGACATGGAACGGGCTGTCGAAGAATTGAATTGCCATATGCATCCACCTTTTCGGCTGATATCTAAAATTTACGATAATCGGAGGTTAGCGACTCATCATTTTTGATGCAAACCTTTTTTGTTCTTGCGCCAGTATACTCATTACACCAAGTAACTAATGATGTTCCCGCCCCCACCTTTATCCCCTCCAGCTAACTCCATACATTGAGCTCCAACGCCGACCCATTCATTCCGAAGGGAAGGTCACTGGAGAGTCCTCATGCCTTTCGTAAGCGTACGCATCACCCGCGATGGCGTTACCTCTGAGCAGAAAGCTCAGGTGATCGCCGAAATCACTGAAACCCTGGAACGCGTCCTGAAGAAGGATCCGCACCTGACCCACATCGTGATCGAAGAAGTCGACACCGATAACTGGGGCTACGCCGGCATCACCACCACCCAGTACCGAAAGCAGCTGGCTGAGACGGAGGGCAAGTCATGACCGCGTCCGTCTCCATCGATTTCATCTCCGACGTGGTGTGTCCGTGGTGCGCTTTGGGCGCCACAGCGCTGGAGCAAGCGATCGAGAACGTGGCCGGGGAAATCTCGGTCGAGCTGACCTACAAGCCCTTCGAGTTGAGCCCGGACATGCCGGCGGTCGGCGAAAAAGCGGTCGAGCATTTGATGCGCAAGTATGGACGCACTGCTGAAGACGTCGCCGCCGGTAAAGCGATGCAGATCGAACGTGGCGCGGCCCTCGGTTTCAAGTTCGATCTGGAGAAGCGCACTCACTTCTACAACACGTTTGATGCGCATCGGCTGTTGTTGTGGGCCTTGCAGGAAGGGCGGCAGGTCGCACTGAAGAAAATCCTGTTGCGAGCCTATTTCGCCGACGGCGAGAACCCGAGTAATCGCGAGACGCTGGTTCGTCTGGCGGCTGAAGCAGGACTGGATGCAGCGGCTGCTCAAGAGGTGTTGGCGTCCGGCGCGTTTGCCAAAGAAGTGCGTGAACTTGAAGCGTTCTACCGCCAGCACGGCATCAACTCGGTGCCGGCCATGGTGCTTAACGGACGTCACCTGGTGTCCGGTTCGCAGTCGGTCGAGTACTACGAACAGATGTTGAGACAAATGGCCAACGCCCCCGCCGAAGCCTGATTACCTGTTTTTTCAAACCATTATTAATTAGTTGAGGTTCATCATGAGCAATTCGAAAAAAGTCATCGTTATTACCGGCGCATCCCAAGGCCTCGGCGCAGGCATGGTCAAGGCGTTCCGCGATCTGGATTACAAAGTTGTCGCCACTTCGCGTTCGATCAAACCGTCCACCGACCCGGACATCCTCACTGTGGCAGGCGACATCGGCGATCCGGCAGTTGCGCAGCAAGTGATCCGTGAAACCATCGCCCGTTTTGGCCGCATCGATACCCTGGTCAATAACGCCGGGATCTTCGTTGCTAAGCCGTTCACTGCTTACACGGCTGAAGACTATGCCGCCGTTCTGTCGGTAAACCTGAATGGCTTCTTCTACATCACCCAGCTCGCGATCACCGAGATGGAAAAACAAGGCAAAGGCCACGTCGTGAACATCACGACCAGCCTGGTCGATCACGCGATTGATGGTGTGCCTTCGGTGCTGGCTTCGCTGACTAAGGGTGGTTTGAACGCTGCGACCAAGTCCCTGGCGATTGAGTACGCCAAGCGCGGGATTCGGGTGAATGCGGTTTCTCCGGGCATCATCAAGACTCCGATGCATGGTGAGGAAACTCATGAGGCGCTGGGGAATCTGCATCCGGTTGGGCACATGGGTGAGATTAGTGACATTGCGCAGGCTGTTGTTTATCTGGATAGCGCAAATTTTGTTACTGGCGAGATTCTGCATGTGGATGGTGGGCAGAGCGCTGGTCACTAAGAGCGGGTTTTTTAAACGCCAGCAACAACAAAGCCCTCGTATTTCTACGAGGGCTTTTTTTTGGGTGTCGGCACCAGATCTGAAAATAGATCTGAGAATCGTCTGGTCGGCCCCCCACCTCTAGTAGGTGGCGAGTGATTCCATTCGCTACAGACAGGAAAGCTCCACATCTTCTTCGTCGGGGACTTCGTCCGTAACAATCACTCGTGCGTGCGCGCTGTGCTCGTCCTCCATACGCAACCCGAAGTAGCGGGTATCGTTGGCGTCCCAAAATGCCTCTATCTGCGCCATGAGTGCATGTTCAAGCAGCACCTCGGCGCTGTGCTCCAAGATGATCGAGTAACGTCGTTCGGTGTTCATTACAAAGGGGCTCGCAACGGCGGAGTGAAGTGGCAGATTGTGCAGAAGCACTGCTGTCATTATGCCGCCTCGCTGATTTTCGACCGTAACCGCTCATCGTTTCGGTGATGTATGTAGACAGCCGGTGCCAGAATTGGATGCGTCGATTTGCACCTTTGATCAATATAACCATCCTTCAGCGAGGGGGGGGAGGAGGAGCGAACACGAAACGAAGCGAGCAGGGGAAACTCAGGAGCGTGAGACCCATAAACGAAAAAGGCCCACCTTTCGGTGAGCCTTTTCGATAATGGGAAAATAGAAGCGTCCCCTTTTTCACTGATTATTATAATATATGGTTTAAGTTGTTGAGGGGTTACAGTGATAGCGCATTAAGCTCATCTTTGTAAGGCATTTTTGACGAGTAAAGATTATGGAATGCTTTCCCAATAGCCCCTGAAAAAAGAATCAGCTTTGGATTATTTGTCCCACCCATGAGGATGTGACTCATTGCAATTCCTGGGTAAGGATCAATGTAATAAATTTCTTTTACGCCCAATTGATATGCTTTTTTTGAACAAAGTTCGCAAGGACTTGCGGTGGTGAACAGCTTTCCGTTTTCTATGCCCCTGCCACCATATTTTGATATTTGTAAAAAAGCATTTTCTTCGGCGTGTAGTGAACGAGTGTGTACTTGGTTTTTTTCTCCTATCAAGTCGTTGTATTCGCTTTTAAAGCAATACGAAACATTTCTTCCTGTACTCTCAATTTTTAAGTATTTTTCGCTTTGTTGGGTAAATCTAGCGATGTATTTAATATCCGATTTTTCGTATTCGGAGTATGCCTCTTGATCATTCCCACTCACTAGATCAAACCTATTTCTTAAACTACATGGTACCTGTCCAAAGGGAGTGTCATTCCATCCTACGGACTGGACTGAGAAATTTTTATCCGTTACTACCGCCCCTACCTGTCTGGAAATGCAACCCGAATTCAGTTTTGCGGTGTAAGCAATTTGCATGCATCTTTCTAAAGGCGTTGGTGTTATTAACCCTGGACGAACCATAAGGCAAACGAACGTTATGATTTGATTTGCTAGTAAGCTGAAATGTGAAACTGTATTGGTTGAGTTTGGGTTGCTAATATATAAATCGGATCGCTGCAGACAGGCTTGGATATCTTGCTTTATGTAAGTTGATTTGTCGGTTAGCTTTCTATCGCCGTATTCCTCTTCATCCATCGCTTTAATTTGTGTGTCCGTATGCCCCAGCGCTCTGAGTCGGGTTTTACGCTGGTCGTCTTCACACGAAACGGCCATTAAATAAAATGACGAGTATCTATCCTGGAAATATATTGCTTCAAATGGATTGCGAATCGCGTCTATTACGATGAATGTCCGCTCACCTTTGTTTCTGGCTTTACGTATATCTTTAATTATTTTGTTGATTCGTTCGGCTAACGAAAAGAAACTTCCCCCTATTACCTCGTCTGAGGTTGGGTCGCCTGAGTTTCGGACATTGTTACCTATTGTTTGAAATAGAGCGACATATCTAGCGCCGCCAATTTGTTTTTTTAATTCGTTGTTTTGATTAGGTAAGAATTCGGTGTAAAAAATTCTAAGTGAGTTAATATCTTGAAGGTTTAGACTGGTGTGTGTGTCTTTTGTAACTTTTATGCTTTCTATGATGTTTTTCTGTAACACGTCAGTAAGTCCGGAGACGCTTCCTATGAATCTTGCAGTATCTTCAATGCTTTTTTCGCTGAGCAACAATGTTAAAATGGAACTAGCTTGTATCGAAATAAAAGGAGTCCAGGTTTTTTCAAAGCATTTATAGATTATTTTTTGCTTTCTTTGAGTGTTGTCATTTGGTGAGCTTCCTTTATATAAGGAATGCTTTATCTGATTCTGCTTTTTTGAAAGTATGCTTGCTACAGTTGAGCACCCACTTCCTGTCTGACCAGTCAGCCCTATTATTATGAAATCGTCTTTGTCGCCATAAATTTTCGAAATGGTATTTTCAAAGTATGTTGTCATTTTTATCGTCCTTGTGCTGGCGCGGGTAGGCGTTCCCTAGATGCGCTTGTAGGCAATATGCCATTATTTTTTTGACGATATCAAGTGTGGAAAATGGTAGTGGAAAGGGAATGAGTTATTTTCCTAATTAAGATCAGCGGTCAGGCGCATCGGTGCTAGCTTTGAATACAGCATTTACCCGTTCATGCCTCGTCATCGAGTCATTCCCTACCCCAAGGAAAACCTGTAATGGATCTACACAGCGAGTTCGAGAACAGTAAATTCTTCCACCGCGCCCGTATCGATCGACGCGCTGCCGATTCCTTGGTGGGGTTGGCTGCAGGGATTACGGCGGATGGTGTTGTGAACATTACAGAAGCGGCTTTTCTGAAGGAATGGTTAGAAAACAATCTCGCGCATCTGAACGATCCGGTGATCAATCTGCTGTATTCGCGTTTGGCGTTCATGCTTCAGGACAATGCTCTAGACATGGATGAGTCCCTAGAGCTGCTGAACATTCTGCGTGGTTTTTCTGGAGTGGGCATTGAGAGACCGAAGGTCGGCGGCGCTGTTGTCGTTACTCCCACGGACCTTCCCTTCAATTCACCGATCCCTGATTTGGTGTGGGATGGCCGGATGTTTGTATTTACGGGTGTCATGGCCTTTGGGCCGCGAAAGGAATGTCAGGCGCTGGTCGAAGAACGAGGTGGTTTGATTGGCGGGGGTGTGAGTAAGAAGGTGCATTACCTGGTGGTCGGTAGCGTGGGTAATGAGCAGTGGCGCCACAGCACTTATGGAACGAAGATCATGAAGGCAGTGGAATTGCGGGAGGCGGGAGCTTCGATTGCCATTGTGGGTGAGGATCATTGGCAAAGGATGCTGTTTGGTTGAGGTTGCTTCGTTTCCGTGCCTTGGGAAAAGCGGCCTTTGCTTTGGTGGGTAGAGCGTCGTTGGGTTTGACGGCCTCATCGCGAGCAAGCTCGCTCCCACAGGTTCCACTGTGTGGACAAAAAGTGGACGTTTCAGAAACAACAAAGCCCCTGCATTTCTGCAGGGGCTTCGTTTTGTATGGTGCCGGCACCAGGAGTCGAACCCGGGACCTACTGATTACAAGTCAGTTGCTCTACCAACTGAGCTATACCGGCGTGTTAGGGCGACGATTATAGCGATTGGGATGGTTCTGTAAACCCCTGAATTCAGACTATTTTTACGCAGCCTTCAAGTCAGGCCCGAAGCAGGGTTTTCTTGATTTTCTGAAGGGCTTTCCAGGTGCGGCTGTTTTGCATTGCACGCAGCTGCGCTTCGGCCTGTTCGGCGCGTTGCAGGGCGGCGGCGAGCTGGGGTTCGGCGTCGCTGACGGGGTGGCTGAAGTTGTGGCCTTTGCAGAACTGGAACTCGTCCAGGTTGCAGGGCGGGATGTCGAAGGCGGGTTTGAGGTTCAGGTGTTCGTTGGCGAGGTAGTAGGTGTTGATGCCGTCGAACAGGATGGAGTGGTAGCCAGCGTCGGTGACGAGGGTTTCCCAGGCCTGGTCGCGCTCCCAAGGGGTTTCGATGATGATGACCCACGGCCGCCATTGGGTGAAGTCCATGGCGCGCAGCACCGTTTCTTCGTGGCCTTCGACGTCGATTTTCAGAAAGTGAATCTCGCGGCCCTTGGCGTGTTCTTCGCAGATGGAGGTCAGGGTGCGGGATTTGACGGTTTGGCTGCGCACGTCCATGCCGGCGTCTTTGTGCATTTGCGCCATGGCGGGGTCGAGGGTGGAGAGTCCGGTGCCGGCGATGCCGTAGAAGGTCAGGTCGTCGGCGCTTTCGCCGGCCACGCATTGCAGGTTGGTGTCTTTGGGACGTTCCTGGCACAGGGCGTCGTAGTAATTGGGCATCGGTTCGACGTTGATGCCGGTCCAGCCACGGTCATAGAAAGCTTTGGTCACGGAGTCGTGGGTGGGGTGGTTGGCGCCGACGTCGATGTAGAAGCCGTCTTCAACGGTTTTGAGGGCGCGCCACAGGCGTATGTCTTCGAAATTCTGTGCGTAAGAAATGAACGTCACTGTCGCATCCTGTCAGTCGGATTTTCTTGTTCGTGGCCGCGCTGTCGGCGGCCTTGGCTGTTTGTATAACAAGACTGGGGAAGCGGCGCAATTTTCCGCAGATGACGTCCCGGATTAGGCGCTTATGTCCTTTGCATTAAATGCTTATGCACAACGGGCGCACTCAGAAGTGACGCTCATGACTTTTTTGCGGACCCGTTCTCATTTGTACGCAAATGCCTGTTTTTCTCGGTTTTTTATCATGTGTACGAAAATTGAACAGTAGCGTTTCACCCCTGAAACAGGCGCTTATATTGGATCCACGATAATTTCATCAACAGAGTTATCCACAGGCTGTGGCTTTTTAAGGGCGTTCCGCCAGGAGCAGCAAATTGCGCGGCGTGAGCGGGGTTTCGCAGAAGGTACCGAGGCGAACGGTGTAGCCCCGATCGGCAAGGAAAAATGCCCGATCGAGGACCAGCCAAAGCTCCAGCGGGCGTCGGAAAAGGCCGCGCAACAGCTCCAAGTTGCGAACTTCGGCAAGTCGTTGCCATCCGGCGGCTTCGAGTGCGGACCAATCTTGCGGGCCGACTGTGGATAACTCTTTAAACGCAGCCAAATGATGGCAGTAGTCGGCGAAGGATCTGTCCAGCCAGCCACTCGGTAGGGACGGAGTAGGCAGGTAGTCGTCAACACCGCGCAGTTGCCGTTGCAGCAGGTCGAAACCCAGGCGCCGGGCCATGGAGGTGTCACGCTGACGTCGAGCGCGAGCACCGGCGGTGACGGTTTCGCTCATTGGCAGCGAGAGATCGTCGAGTGAGAGTTGTAGGTCGGATCGCAAACCGGCCGAGGAAAGTGGCTGGTACGCAGGAAGACTGATTCGGTTATAGCAGCAGGGTGCGATGGCCAATTGTTTGCAGCCTGCGGCGCTGGCGAGCTGGATCAGTCGAACATGTAAATCACCGCAAGCATGCAGCGCGACAGGCGTGTGATCGGCGTTCAATAAAGAAGCAGCGTCAGGCGCAAGCACATCCTGTTCGACATGCATCGCATGCATGTGATGGCGTTGGCTAAGCGCCTGACCGCTGGCTACCAGCGCCGGGTCATATTCCAGGCACGTCAGTTGTTGCCCGGGTTGCAGTAAACGCCGACCCAAGTGGCCCTTGCCCGAACACCAATCCAGCCAATGTTTCGGCGGCGAGGTAAACGCCAAGCGACTGGCAAATGCCTCAATCTGCTGCCACTTGCGCCCGGGCACGTCGACATTCAATCGATGCCCGGCCGCTTCCAGCGAGTGCGCAGGCAACTCGTCCACCGAACTCAACTCAAGGGATAGCGCCGCCAATGAAGCAAACGGCTCCGGCGCGTCCAGCAAACCAGGTTGGTTATGGCTGTTTTCCGCGTCCTCAAGCGACCGCCCGCGTAGCCAAATCGCCAGTTCCGGGTAGGACGCTTCCCAAGGAAGCTGCAGATGAGTAAACGGACGAGGCTTCCACAACGCCTGATGCTCTATCAGAAAAACATCCAGCGCCGTGAAACGGGCGAGCAAGGCGTCGCCCGTCAACACGTAGGAATCAGCGCCCTTGGCAGGCATCGACGCGCAGCCAGCGCTCCAGCAGCTTGAAGCCGCGAACCAGCACATAAGCCATCAGCAGGTAGAACATGCCCGCGGCGAAGAAGATCTCTACCGGCAGGTAGGTCCGGGCAATGATGGTGCGAGCCATGCCGGTCAGTTCCAGCAGGGTCACGGTGCTGGCCAGGGCGCTGGCCTTGAGCATCAGGATCACTTCGTTGCTGTAGGCCGGCAGGCCGATACGCGCCGCCCGGGGCAGGATGATGTAGAACAGCGCCTTTGGCTTGGACATGCCCAAGGCGCGCGCTGCTTCGATCTCGCCCGGTGGAATGGCCTGAATCGCGCCGCGCAGGATCTCGGCGATGTAGGCCGCGGTGTGCAGGGTCATGGTCGCCGTGGCGCACCAGAACGGATCGCGCAGGTACGGCCACATCGAGCTGTTACGGACCGCATCGAACTGCGCCAGGCCGTAGTAGACCAGGAACAGCTGAACCAGCAACGGCGTGCCACGGAAAAAGAAGATGTAGCCGTAGGGGAATGCCCGCACGTACCAGAGTCGCGACGAGCGAGCGATGCCCAGCGGAATCGCCAGCAACAAACCCGCGATCACGGCGATGGCCACCAGTTCCAGGGTCAGTGTTGCGCCCTGAGCCAGTTTCGGCAGCCACTTGATGATGACTTCCCAATTCATTGCGTGCTCCTCGCGAAGCCGCGAGCGGCGCGTTTTTCCATGAAGTACATGCCGGTCATGGCGAGAATCGTCAGGCCCAGGTACATGAACGCTGCCACCATATAGAAGGTGAACGGCTGTTTGGACACGGTCACGCCGATTTGTGCATGACGCATGATTTCTTCCAGGCCGATGACCGACACCAGCGCGGTGTCCTTCATCAGGATCATGAACAGGTTGCCCAGGCCGGGCAGGGCGATGCGCCACATCTGCGGCATGATCAACCGGGTGAAGATGCGAAACTTCGACAGGCCCAAAGCCACGCCGGCTTCACGGTGACCTTTGGGAATCGCCAGAATCGCACCACGAAACACTTCCGTGGCGTAGGCGCCGAAGCACAGCCCCAGCGCAATTACGCCGGCAGCGAAGGCATTCAGTTCGAGGTCGGGATTGCCGAAGAACTCGCCCAGGGCACGCATCAGGTTGACCGTGCCGAAGTAGATCAACAGCACCCAGAGCAATTCCGGGATGCCGCGCACCAGGGTCGAGTAAGTGCCGCCAAGCCATTGCAGCGGCTTGTACGGGGAAGTCTTGGCCAAGGCGCCGAGCAGACCGAACACCAGCCCCAGGCACAAGGCTGAGAGTGCCAGTTTCACAGTCATCAGCGCGCCAGCGGCGAGCGCCGGGCCGAATCCGTAGAGATCGATAGTCATGGATTTCTTTTCAATGTGCAGCAGGCAATGCCAGGGACTGGCGCCGTCAGCGAACGGCGCCAGTCAGGCAAGTCAGAATCAATAGATGCTGAACGGGAAGTACTTGTCGTTGATCTTCTTGTAAGTACCGTCCTCGACGATTTCTTTCAAGGCAAGGTTCAGCTTCGCGCGCAGGGTGTCGCCTTTACGTACAGCGATACCGATCTTGTCGCTTTCTTCCACCGGGTCACCCTTGAATTCGTAAGGGCGGCCGGCGTCGCTTTTCAGCCACTCGTAGTTGACGTACTTGTCCGCCAGGATGCCGTCCAGACGACCGGAAGTCAGGTCGAGGTAAGCGTTTTCCTGGGTGTCGTAGAGTTTGACTTCAACGCCTTCCATGTTGTCTTCCATCCAGGTGCCGGCGAGGGTCGCACGTTGTGCGCCGATCACTTTGCCCTGCAGGGAAGCCTTGTCGGTTTTGAAGTCGACGTCTTTCTTGGCGATGAATTGCAGTTTGTTGGAGTAGTACGGTTCGGTGAAGTCCACCGCTTGCTTGCGCTCGTCGGTGATCGACATCGAGGAGATCAGGAAGTCGAACTTCTTGGCGTTCAGGGCCGGGATGATGCCGTCCCAGTCGGACGTGACCACGGTGCAGTCGACTTTCATCTTGGCGCACAGGGCGTCGCCGATTTCCTTGTCGAAGCCGACGACATTGCCACTGGCATCTTTGTTGTTGAACGGCGGGTAGGCCGCTTCGATGCCCATCTTCAGGGTTTCGGCCATGGCACCGGCACTGAAGGCCAGGGTGACGGCGGCTGCCAGGAAGACCTTTTTGTAGTTCTGCATGCGGGTAGCTCCGTTAGCGGTTGCTGGACATGAATTGTTTGCAGCGCGCCGAAAGCGGGTTTTCGAACACCTGCTGTGGCGATCCTTGCTCTTCTACCAGGCCCTGGTGAAGGAACACCACTTCGCTGGAAACCTGACGGGCAAAACCCATTTCGTGGGTGACCAGCAGCATGGTGCGGCCTTCTTCGGCCAGTGCGCGGATGACATTAAGTACTTCCTGGACCATTTCCGGGTCAAGGGCGGAGGTGGGTTCGTCGAACAGAATCACCTTGGGCTGCATCGCCAGCGTGCGGGCGATGGCTGCGCGTTGTTGCTGACCGCCGGACAGTTGCGCCGGATAGGCGTGGCGCTTGTCAGCGATGCCGACCTTGGCCAGCAAGGCTTCGGCGACTTCGATGGCTTCGGCTTTGCTTTGACCGAGCACCCGGCGCGGGGCTTCGATGATGTTGTCGAGCACGCTCATGTGCGGCCAGAGATTAAAGTTTTGAAACACAAAACCAATCTCGCTGCGCAGACGATTGATCTGCTTGCCGTCGGCGGCGACCAGTTCGCCGTTCTTGGCGGCTTTGAGCTTGAGTTCTTCGCCGGCCACCAGGATCTGGCCCTGGTGCGGGTTTTCCAGCAGGTTGATGCAACGCAGGAACGTGGACTTGCCGGAGCCGGAAGAACCCAGGATCGAGATCACGTCGCCGTCGCGGGCGGTCAGCGAGATGCCTTTGAGCACCTCAAGCTGTCCGTAGCGTTTGTGCAAGTTGCGGATTTCAAGCGCGGGCGTGGCCTCAGCCATGTGCTTTCCTCATAGTGTTTCGCTCCTGCTGTTGGTTGGCCTTCCTGGCGAGGCGGCCAAGCTAGCATAGCGTCTGAATGGCAGCCAACAGCGCTACGGGCGGTAAACGGGTGGCATGTGGCAGGTTGTCGCATCGGTACAGCAGACTGTCGCGCTGCTATCAACCGAACAGCCGTTTGAACCGGCTGCCCCGTGGGTGTCGCGTAAAAAAGGGCGCGATGTTGCCAGCTTTGACGGGGTGTTGGAAGCGCTAACCGGCCAAACGTTCCTGATGTGCACTTTTATTGTGCGTCGTAATATTTTCGGGTGTGTTTCTGGTGCGCTGGCTCGTTCCTAAAGTGAGTCGCAGGGTAACGCTCTGGCGAATTGCCATTAATCTCAAGGACTTGCGATGACTGTCCGGTCACGCTACAGGCCCCGTGCTTAAGGAGTTCGAAACATTTTGGCGCAATTATTGCGTGCAGAATCCGGAACGCCCTGTTGGTTTCTTTTTACGAGAAGGAACGCCAGACGGGATGGATGCAAATCGCTTTCCCTTAAAAGGAAGTTTCAATGAGCAGTACCCCAAGCTCCAATGGCCTCGAACAGGGGCTCAAACCGCGTCATGTGACCATGTTGTCGATCGCCGGGGTTATCGGCGCCGGCCTGTTCGTAGGCTCTGGCCACGCCATCGCCGCCGCAGGCCCGGCCGTGCTGTTGGCCTACGCCGCCGCTGGTACTCTGGTGGTGCTGGTCATGCGCATGCTCGGCGAGATGGCCGTCGCGTCGCCAGACACGGGTTCCTTTTCGACCTACGCCGATCGCGCGATCGGTCACTGGGCCGGTTTCACCATCGGCTGGCTGTACTGGTGGTTCTGGGTGTTGGTGATCCCGCTGGAGGCCAACGCGGCCGCGACCATCCTGCATGCCTGGTTCCCCAACGTGGCCATCTGGGCTTTCACGTTGGTCATCACCTTGCTGCTGACAGTCACCAACCTGTTCAGCGTGAAGAACTACGGTGAGTTCGAATTCTGGTTTGCCCTGGTCAAAGTCATCGCGATCATCGGCTTCATCGGCCTAGGCATCATGGCGATCTTCGGCTTCCTGCCGAACAGCCAGGTCAGCGGCGTGTCGCACCTGTTCGACACCCAGGGCTTCCTGCCAAACGGCATGGGCGCGGTACTGGGCGCCATTTTGACTACCATGTTTTCCTTCATGGGCACCGAGATCGTGACCATCGCGGCCGCCGAATCGAAGAACCCTGGCCAGCAAATTTCCAAGGCCACCAACTCGGTGATCTGGCGGATTGGCTTGTTCTACCTCGTGTCGATCTTCATCGTCGTGGCCCTGGTGCCATGGAATGACCCGGTTCTGGCCGCTGTCGGCTCCTACCAGACCGTGCTGGAGCGCATGGGCATCCCGAATGCCAAGCTGATCGTCGACATCGTGGTGCTGGTTGCGGTGACCAGCTGCCTGAACTCGGCGCTCTACACCGCGTCGCGCATGATGTTCTCCCTGGGCAAACGCGGTGATGCACCGGCCGTTTCCCAGCGCACCAACAAAAGCGGCACGCCTTACTGGGCTGTCATGTTGTCCACTGGCGCAGCCTTCCTCGCCGTGTTCGCCAACTACGTGGCCCCGGCTGCGGTGTTCGAATTCCTGCTGGCCAGTTCTGGCGCCATCGCGCTGCTGGTGTACCTGGTGATCGCGATTTCGCAGCTGCGTATGCGAAAACAGCGTATGGCTCGTGGTGAAAAAATCGCCTTCAGTATGTGGCTGTTCCCGGGCCTGACCTACGCAGTGATCATCTTCATTGTCGCGGCCCTGACCATCATGCTGTTCCAGGAAGCCCACCGCGTGGAGATCCTCTCGACCGGTCTGCTGAGCTTGTTGGTCGTGGCTGCGGGCTTGTTTGTGGCGCGCCGTCGTCGCAACGAGAAGCTGATCGCAGCGGTAGCGCGCTGAGTGTTCTGACTCAGGCCGAACGCTGTTGAAGCACAGAAACGACCGCCATCAGAAATGATCGCGGTCGTTTTTGCTTTCATTCGGGCGAATTATCGAGCGGCTATCTGATGGACACGATGATGGCGAGATAGTAGCCTTCTCTTCGAATGTGTATCTCGCTGTTGCGGGATGCGATGGAGTTTCAGGACACGGATTGTTCGACGCCCCCAGCCTTCCTGGCTAAAGCACCGACCCTTTCTTGCCTGTTCCCTCATCTGACGTCAGTCACGGATGCGTTTGCGTGTGCTTGCCGTTTAAAAGAGCTGTATGGAGATAGCCCGGCCATTCAGCCAACCCATTGGGGCATCAAGGAGACAGGCATGGCGTTTACATCGGTTGTGTTCAAAAACCCTAATACCGGTGCCATGAAGGAAGCGCCAATCGGCTTCTCGTGGACCGTGTTTTTCTTTGGCTTTTTCCCGGCATTGTTCCGTGGTGATTTCAAATGGGCTGCGATCATGTTCGTCGTGGCCTGCTTCACGTTCAGCCTTAGCAACCTTGTGTTCATGTTTATCTACAACAAGCTGTACGTGCAGGACCTGATCGCTGCCGGCTACAAGGCTCAATCCATCGCCAAAGGCGAACTGGGTTATGCCAGCGCCAAGCTCGGTATTGATATTCCGCGTCTGGAAGGTGTTGCTGCCTGATTGTTGTTTTTCAGGCTTAAAAAACGGCCGCTGTCAGTGATGACAAGCGGCCGTTTTTGCTTACATCTGTCGGGCTCTAAGGCAGATAGCCGGGACTTCTAGATAGGCGTATCAATCATGGTTGTTGCCTGGTAGCTATAAAGTCGACACTGACATCATCGCCGTCGAACCAGTCGTTCCACATATCTCCAGTGGCCTCAATGACACGAGCATTGCCGATTCCGACGGTACCGACTTGGTTTGCATCGTCCGACACCAGTACTGTTTTGGGCTGTTGATCGAGCTTGTATCGATAACTCATGAAAAGGGTCTTATTTTCCATGGGGGGGCTCGACCTCCTACGCATATCGGTGCAAACGGCCGCTGGTAATCGGACTGTTTTGAGGAAATTGCTTACTCAGTTTTTTCTTCCTGCGCATCCAACGACTGACGATAGCTATCCAGAGCATCGCCAAAATCAGTGATGAACTGCGGATCAGTCAGCCAGGCCTGTGCGGCATCGCGGTCCATGCCGTCGGCCCACATGCGGTAGTCGATCAGCATGTCGGCGGCCAGGTGAGTGGCGGCCATGGCTTCGTTGTCGGCGTTTTCCATGTCCAGCAGTTCGGGATGGTCGCTGATGATCCCGGCGAGGTCGGACAGCAGGGCCAGCAGCATGTCGTTGCGGCTGATGGCCTCTGCGTCGCGCATTTTGCTGAACATTGCCAGGGTGTATTCCGGAATCGGCTCGCCGATTTCACCCAGGTCATCGTCCAGCGCGGCAGGTTTTCGGCCGTGGATGTTGATTTGCTTGGCTTTGATCTTGGCGCGTTTGGCGCGTTTTTGCTGCTTGTTCAGGGATGCCATTAATTCAGTTCGCTTTCTGTTGAGTTTGAGCCGCAATGGCGTCGGACGCCGCTACGTAGTCAGCCTGGAAGGCCGGTGATTCGATCCATGCCAGGGCGCCGGCTTCATCGACTTCGGTGGACCATTGGCGATATTCGATCAGCGCCGCGAGGATGAAATCCATCGCGCCTTCTTCACCTTCCTGTTCGTACACCAGTTCCAGCAGCGGGTCTTCGAGGAAGGCCACGCACATTGCTTGCTGGCTGGTTTTTTCGGCGTCGATCATTTTCTTGAACAGTTCGGTCAAGTCCACCGACTCGAAGTCGATACGATCATCGTTCGGGTCCAGCTCGACCGGCGCGGCAGCCCGCTGGGTACGGTTCTGCTTGGCCTTGGCTTTCGCGCGGGAGGCGCGTTTGTTCTGTTTGTTGGCGGATGCCATGGGTGAAATTCCGTCATTCGATGAGAGGGGCGGGTCAATCAGCTGCGAGGCACTCGCCGCCCGGGTGTATCGGGGGCCAGTTCGCCGGTCTGCAACCAGGACAATGCAATGGGCCATAGTGTGGCTTGGTATGCGCTGCGAAAAAAGGCGAAATGTCCGACTTCTTCTTCGCCGATGTCTTCGGGGGCGATTCGCAGGTGGGTGTTTGTGCTGCCGGTGAAGTAGCCGAGCAGGCGTTCGATGGCCGCGATCGTACCGTAAGGATCATCGCTGATGCTGATGGCCAGGTTTTTTGCAGTGACTGATGCAAAGGGAAGCTGGCCGGTTTTTGCATGCATGACACGACCACTGGGCCGCGTTTCGTAGCGTGCAGTGGGCGTGCTCCAGTCGCGAACCACGCCGGCGGGCGTGTCCTCCAGCCAGCCGAGGCGTTTTCCGGGGAAGTAACCGTAAAGCAGGGTCATCAACGGCATCACCACATGCCACTTGCCGAGCATCCGCCAGCGATGGGCGAGCGCATAGTCGCGCCAGTACGCGAATTGCGCGCCGACCGTCACCAAATGCCGAATCAAATGCGCTGACGCCCCAAGACCCGCTGCACAGCCTCCAAAGCTGTGGCCGACTACGTCGATGGGTTGGCCGGGGAATTCGCGCTGTGCGCGCTTGAGCATCGCCTCAAAGTCCAGTGCGCCCCAATCGGACCATGAAGCCTCCAACCCTCTCAGCGACGTTGGCCGCGACTCGCCGATGCCGCGGTAGTCATAGGTGATGACATCGAAGTCGTTGGCGAACAGGTAGTCGGCGAAGCGCGAGTAATGCCGGCAACGAACCGAGGTGGCCGCATTGATGATAACCACCGGGCGCGCGATGTCCTGAGAGGCGTGCCGCCAAGTGAAGCCGCCGAGGATGAAGCCGTCTGCGGCGGGTTCCTTGAACGGTTCGCCAGCAGTGTCGGTGGTCAGCGACAATTCGATTTGAGTCGGCACCAGTGAAGGCATGTCCTGCAAATTCATCGGCTTTGGACCTTTGCGGGTAGTTGCCAACGATAGTCCTCACATCGCTTGTGAACAATCCACCCGTCGTTTTCACGTCTTGCGATTGAGCTGTCGATCCTCAAGCACGGCGCGTTCCCGATCCAGCTCCGCACGAAGTTCCTCTTCGCTAGGCAGTACCAGCTTGTACTTGCTGGCGAACAGTTGTTCGTTGCCCTCCAGCACTGAATAGCGCACCACCGACTCATCTTTCTGCGCGCAGAGAATGATGCCAACGGTAGGGCCGTCCTCCGGTCCGCGTTTGAGGTCGTCATACATACGCACGTACATGTCCATTTGGCCGACATCCTGATGGGTAAGTTCGCCTCTCTTGAGATCGAAGATGACGAAGCAATTGAGCAAGTAGTTGTAGAACACCAGGTCGATGTAGAAGTCTTTGCTGTCGGTGCTGATGCGTTGTTGGCGGGCGATAAAGGCAAAGCCTTTGCCAAGCTCAAGCAGGAAGGCTTGAAGCTGATGGATCAGTGCTTGTTCGAGATCGGTTTCCTGGGTCAGGCCCGCGTCGGGCAAGCCCAGAAACTCCAGCATCACCGGATCCCTGATGAAGTCCCGAGGGTGCGCGCTCATTTTCTGGATGTTGGTTGCGGCTTCCTGTTTGACGGCAGGGCGGTCACGGCTTGCTAGCAGGCGTTCGTAGTAGAGGGTGTTGATTTGGCGTTCCAGGGCGCGGGATGACCAGTTTTGAATGGCTGATTCGTTCATGTACCACTCGCGGGCGTGGTCGTTATCGACTCGTAGCAATCGGCGATAGTGGGTCCAGCTCAATTCGGAACGCACTGCGTCCCAAATTGGAAAGGTCTGATAGAAATCCCGCATATATCGCAGGTTGCGTTCATCAAAACCTTTTCCAAACTGGGTAGTGAGAGCGTTGGCGAGTGTCGGAAGCAAGCGCTTGCCGTATGCCGCCCGCCGAGCCCCTTCTTGCTCAAACTCGACAATATGTCTTCCAATCTGCCAGCACGTTTGCACCTGAACGGTATCGACCGCTCGCAGCACTTTCTGTCGCGCCTGACGGATCAGTTCGCCAAGGTTACCCACCAGATAGGCGAGTTGTGGGTCTTGAGTGTTTTCGGTTTTGACAATGCTCATGAAGTCTTCCGCGGCTGGAGGAACAGGCGAAAGAGAATGACAAGAGAGGGCCGGGCGAAGATGCAGGGCGCGTCTGGGAAGCCAGAAGGAAATGCCGGATTCGTTTTGCAGGAGCATGCCGACGGCAGCACGGACATGAGGAATACAAGGTGTAGTCCATTTCGCAGTGAGCTCAAGACCGAATCAATCTAAAACTTGGCCGTCGCCCGGGAAATCAAAAGTGAAGGACCAGGAGGGCGCTGTGAAGCCCAGGAGTCGTCATCATGAAGTCCATCCATTTCCTAATGTTGCCCATCGCCACCGTCGGTGTGCTGATGTTTTCTGCAATGTCAGTTGCCGCCAGCCTCGAGCCCGTCGACAGTTCAGGCGTGCAGATTCAGCGACAGGAACAGAACGGGATTACCTATTTGTCCGGCGGTATCGGCGAGGATGAAGCGAAGGCCATTCAGCAAACGACCGGCTACAACCTGCACATGACCTTTTCCATTGGGCCGGAGGGCAAATATGTACCGGATGTCGAGTTGGTTATCCAGAGTCCTCAAGGTCAATCAATACTGACACTCAGTCAGGCAGGGCCTCTGGTTTATGTCCAGTTACCTGCTGGCAAGTACACCGTGGTCGCCACCCGAAACGGTGAGGCAAAGCGCGACACGACAGATGTCGGCAGCGCTGGCGTGCGTAATCTGGTGTTCAACTGGAGGGGTGATGAGTGACGGTGGCAGTCCGTTGAGACTGCCCCTCGCCAGTTGATCAGGCTTGCGTCGTCTGGCCGCGCAGGATCAGTTGTTTGCGCTGCTCTTCAGGCAAGTCGTTGATGCAGTAATTCACGTAAAAAATGTTCAGGAAGAAGGTATAGAACCCGTTCATGCGCAGGTCGATTTTATGCTCGTTGAGGGCGTATTCCGACAGCGCATTTTTTGCCTTGAAGGCCCACACGATGTACAGCGCGTTCAATGCGATCAGCAGAATGCCGGAAAGCGAGTCGAACAACACGTCGCCCAGGTTCGACAACGCGCCGCTCCAGCCAAGGCATACGGCGACCCAAATAACGTAAGTGTCGTCGACCACTTTGATTTTCGTCGTTTCGTTGATCTTCTGGTTGCTCTTGTACAACCACAACAGCAAGTAGATCCCGGCGGTCGCAATCGACAGCAGGACCATGTTCAAGGTTTTGGTGTTGATCTTGTCTTTCAGTTCATTGATGTCAGACATAACTGTTCCATGTTCGGGGCTTTCGAGAAGGGGGCGTGCCTGGAAAGCTGTCGTCGAGCAGGGGGAGGGCAGTGTTTTGCGGGGAGGGGTGAAAAAGCACGCACTCCTTGCGCTGTCTCTATCCTGTATCGACTGATTCGGATGCGGGGGCATCGGGATCAATGTTGGCTTTATTCCATGCACGCGCAAAATCATAGCACGGTGCCATCATCGTGCCCGAGTACTAAAGCGTGATTGTTTTTCCGGCATCTGCGCTGCGGTGGGCTGTCGTTATCAAATCGCAGGCATAAAAAAACCCTGAATCTTGCGATTCAGGGTTTTCGGTATTTGGTGCCCAGAGACGGAATCGAACCGCCGACACGGGGATTTTCAATCCCCTGCTCTACCGACTGAGCTATCTGGGCAACGGGGCGCATTAAACGGGTTTTTCAGGGGGTCGTCAAGCAAGTTTTCAAAAAATATTTAATTATTACCGTCGCTTACGATCCGACCCCCGAGAAAGCAGGATTATTCAGCCGGCGGAACGTAGCCGTCAGCTTTGGCGTATTCCTCGCCGGAGAAGTACTTGTCCATCTCGCCCTGAAGGTATTTGCGGTCTTCGGCGTTCATCATGTTCAGGCGTTTTTCGTTGATCAGCAGGGTCTGGTGTTTCTGCCAGTCGGCCCAGGCCTTGGCCGAGACGTGGTCAAAAATGTCCTGACCTTTTGCGCCCGGGAATGGAGCGCGCTCCAGGGCGGGCAATTCTTCTTTGTACTTGCGGCACATGATGGTGCGGGTCATGACGACTCTCCTGCGTTCAATACGGCGGCCGCGCGTTCGAGCAAGGTTTTGACCGGGGCGGCAAGGCCCAGGCGCGGCGGGGTGGCGAGGTTATACCAGAGCCAGTCGGCCTCGGCCACGTGATGGCCGGCCTCCTGGACCTGAACCAGCCAGGGTTCGATGGATAACTGAAAATGGCTGAAGGTGTGCACCAGGCTCGGCAGCGCTTGTTGCGTGCCCAGTTCCAGTGAGTGCTGCGAGGCCAGGTGTTGCAGGTCGTCGAGGTCGTCGAGTTCCGGTAGGCTCCACAGACCGCCCCACAAGCCCGTGGAAGGGCGGCGGTAAAGCAGAATCGCGCCTTCGCCGTTGGCGAGCATCGGCATCAGCGTGCGCTTCTGTGGCACGGTTTTGCGCGGCTTGGGGATCGGGTAGCGGGTTTCCAGGCCAAGCATGTGCGCTTCGCAGCCTTTTTCCAGCGGACACAGCAGACAGCTCGGTTTACTACGGGTACAAAGTGTGGCGCCCAGATCCATCATCGCCTGGGTGTAGGCGTTGACCCGATCATGCGGGGTGAAGCGCTCAGCGTTCGCCCACAGCTGTTTGGCAACCTTCGGCTCGCCCGGATATCCCTCTTGCGCGGTAAAGCGCGCCAGGACCCGTTTGACGTTGCCATCGAGGATAGGCGCCCGCAGGCCCATGCTCAGGCTGGCGATGGCGCCGGCCGTGGACAGACCGATCCCGGGCAATTCGACAAGCTTTTCCACATCCCGGGGAAACTCGCCACCGTATTCGGCCACGACAATCTTCGCGGTCTTCTGCAAATTGCGCGCGCGGGTGTAGTAACCGAGGCCGGTCCACAGGTGCAGCACTTCGTCTTCCGGCGCGGCGGCCAGGGCCTCGACCGTCGGCAGCGAGGCCATGAAGCGGTCGAAGTAATTCAGCACGGTGCTGACCTGGGTTTGCTGCAACATGATTTCCGAGACCCACACCCGATACGGCGTGATGCCTTGTTGCCAGGGCAAATCGTGGCGGCCGTGGCGGTCGTACCAGTCAAGCACCGCCGATGAAAACTGCTCGGCTCTCATCGCTTGAACAGCCCCTTCAACGCGTTTTTCAGCTCAGGGCTGACCTTGTCGCCAAGCTTCTCGTCGATTTTTTCGCTGATTTTTTCGCCGGCCAGTTTGCTCGCGACCTGGCCCATGCGTTCGTTATCGAGGCGGCAAGCCTTGGCGCCCAGTTCCAGCGGGCCACGGCAGCGCAACGGCCACTCGATGCCGACGAACTTCTCACCGACCTGGCAGGCTGGGTCCGGCATGTCGCTCTTGTCGCCTTCGACGACCACACCCACGCGGTAATCCATGCCCAGCACTCGCAGGTCGACGTCGCCGTCACCCTTCACGGTCATGCCTGGGATGCGCACTTTCAGGTCCGGGTTGCTGGCCACGCCGTTACGGAAGGTCAGGTTGCCGTTGAGCTCCTGGAATGGCGTGTCTTTGCCCCGTGGTTCGCCGCTGAGTGTTTTGCGGTTAAGGGTGGCGATGCCTTTGCACAGTTGTTGCTCAAGGTTGGCATTGAGCAGCACGCCGTTGTTGATGACGAAACTGGCGTTGCCATTGAGCGTGTCGATCAGTGCTTGCTGGCTATTGCCGCTGCCGGTCAACGCACTGTTGAGCGTCACCAGACCTTTGACCGGCGGATTCTTCCCTTGGCTTTCGAGGATTTTTTCCACAGGTACTTTGGTGATGCGCGTCTGCATGTTCAGTGCGGGTACTGCCTGGCGTACGTCCAGGGTGCCCTTGGCTTCGAAGTTGCCTTCGTACAGGTCGCCACGCAGGTTCTCCAGGGTCAGCAGGCCGCCCTGGCCGGTGGCCTTGAGTGCGGCGTTCTGGATCGGCAGTTTGTCGAGGGTCAGCAGGCCGAAGGTCAGGTCGGCGTCCACGTCGAGTTTGCTCAGGCGTTCTACCGGCAACAGGCGTTCAGTACTCCACGCGGTTTTGGTCGGTGCGGCGGGCAACGGTGTGCTGCCGGCGCCCGCCATGGCATCGGCTTCGGTACTGGCGACTTCGGCCTGACGCACTTGAGTCGCGCTGTTTGCTTCAGCGGATTTTGGCGGCAGGTAACGATCGACGTTGAAGGTGTCAGCCTTGAGGGTCGCGCGCAGCGATTGCTTGGCGAAATCCTCGACGGCGATACGGCCGCTGAAGCTGCTGTCGTCGACTTTCAGGTTGATGTTGTCGAGCGACAGGCTCGCAGGCGTGCCCGCCAGACGGCTGACCAGCTCGACCTTGCTCAGGCTGCCTTCGGCCATGGCCGGGAGTTTCTGGCCGATGCTGTCGACGAATTTCGCCAGATCGAACTGGGCGATCGAAATGCCGCCGCTGATTTGAGGCGTCTTGTCGAGGTCGTTGACCTTCAGTTCGCCCAGCGCGCGCAATTGGTTGGCGGAGATCTTGATACCGGTCCATTCGGCGACGTTCGCGGCTTTATCCAGCAGCAACTGGCCTTGGGCGGCGAAGGTCATGGTCTTGCCTTGCAGTGGATCGCCGGCGACTTCGCCGGTGAGTTTCATGTCCTCGAATTTGTAGCGCTGCAAGGCGCGCTCGAAACGCAGCTCGCCATTGAGCTCGGTGCGTATCCGCAAAACCGGCTGATTGGTGCCGAGGAACGCGGTGAGTTTGACCGGGATGTTGGTCGAGTCGTGGACCGGGCCGGTACTCAGCTGGATGCTTTCGGCGCTGAACTGCTTGCCGGTCTTCTCGTCGTTGTATTCAACGCGGGCGTTGTTGACGGTCAGGCTGTCGATGTCCAGGCGAATCGGCTGGGCCGGTTTTTCCGCCTGGGCGGTGGTGTCCGGCGCAGGTGCCGGTTCGCCCGGCGGGGCAGCTGGCGTAGCTGGCGCCGGGTTCTTGCCGATGTCTTCCCAGTTGCCGTGGCCGTCCTTGTCGCGGTTCAGGCGCAGGCTCAGACCTTCGACGCGCACGTCACTCATCTGCACTTCGCGGCGCAGCAGTGGCAGCACGCGCACGGACAGGCCAAGCATCTGCAAGTCGGCGAACGGCTCGGTGGGCTTGGCCAGGGTCGCGACACTGGCTTCGTGCAATTCCAGGCCAAGCCACGGGAACAGGCTCCAGCCGATATCGCCATTGAGCGTCAGCTCGATGTGGGCCTTGTCGCGGGCAATCTGGCGAATCTCGTCTTTATAGTCGTTGGGATCGAAGAGGTGGGTCAGGGCAAAGCCCAGCGCCACAATGATCAGCAACAGCCCGAGAAGCACCAGACCCAGGATTTTGCCGAACGCTTTCATGGGCGAGTCCTTGTAGTTAGTCGAATTCGAAATTTAGCCGGGGAGTATAGCGCCCCGAAGCGGACGACCGGTCAGCGATCACGCCGGCAACACATCCAGCGGCACTTTCAGCTTGGCGGCCAGGGCTTGAGCTTCGAGATGCCCGGCAGGCGCCAGCAAACGCAATGTCGCGCCCGATTGCGACGCCATTTTCTGTGCTTCGTTCACCATGCGCTCGGCAACGCCGCGACGACGGGTAATTTTTCGTACACAAAGTTGGGACAAGTGCCAGACGTCCTGGTGCCGTTGCAAACGGGCCGCGCCGAGCAGTCGATCATTGAAGCGTCCGGCAATCAGCGAACCGTCACCCAGGCAGCCTTCGATCAGCTGCGCATCCCCGGAAAACGGGGCGAAGAGCCAGTCCGGGGCGTCGCGGTAAATTTTTTGCAGGTCTTGCTGATCCTGGTAAGTGGCTTCTTGCAGCAGCTCGACGACGATCGGCATGGAGGCTCCTTCAGTGGTACGAGAACAGACGACTTGCATAAAGGTGATATCACTTTGGTTTTTCTGTCACGTACAGATGGTAACCTCTGCCAGTTCGTCCGTCCTTCTGCGGCGTGATGTCGCACCAAAATGGAGCTTCACCCTGAAAAAGACAGTCATGCGTGCGCATAAGGCTGGGGGCGAAGAGTGGCTGGCGAACCATACTAATAATTGGGGGATACACAATGACCACGAGCATCACGGCGGACGGCCTCAAAGCCGATCAGCCCGCGTTCCTGTCCAAGGAGCGCATCATCGCCAAGCCCGGTTTCAACCGTTGGCTGGTTCCACCGGCCGCCCTGGCCATCCACCTTTGCATCGGCATGGCTTATGGCTTCTCGGTGTTCTGGCTGCCGCTGTCCAAAGCCCTGGGCGTAACCAAGGCAGTAGCCTGCGCGCCCGACATGAGCTTCATCTCGCAGGTTTTCTCTTCGCAATGTGACTGGCCGATCTCGATGCTCGGCTGGATCTACACCCTGTTCTTCATCTTCCTTGGCTGCTCGGCCGCGATCTGGGGCGGCTGGCTGGAACACGCCGGGCCGCGCAAGGCTGGCGTTGTATCGGCGCTGTGCTGGTGTGGTGGTCTGCTGATTTCAGCGCTGGGGGTCTATACCCACCAGATCTGGCTGATGTGGATCGGCTCCGGGGTCATTGGCGGTATCGGCCTGGGGTTGGGTTACATCTCGCCTGTGTCGACCCTGATCAAGTGGTTCCCGGACAAGCGCGGCATGGCGACTGGCATGGCGATCATGGGCTTCGGCGGTGGTGCGATGGTCGGTGCTCCGCTGGCCGCAGCGCTGATGGGGCATTTCGCTTCGGCAGAGAGCGTCGGCGTATGGCAGAGCTTCCTGGTGATGGCCGCGATCTACTTCGTGTTCATGATCGGTGGCGCACTGTCCTACCGCGTGCCGCCAACCGGCTGGAAGCCTGAAGGCTGGACCGCTCCGGCGAAAAAAGCTGCGAACGCGATGATCACTCACCGTCACGTTCACGTGAATGTGGCGTGGAAAACTCCGCAGTTCCGTCTGGTGTGGCTGGTGCTGTGCCTGAACGTATCGGCCGGTATCGGCATCCTGGGTATGGCTTCGCCGCTGTTGCAGGAAGTGTTCGGCGGTAAATTGATCGGTGTTGATTTGCCATTCGGTCAACTGGACGCCGGGCAACTGGCATCGATTGCTGCAATCGCTGCAGGTTTCACCGGTTTGTTGAGCCTGTTCAACATCGGTGGCCGGTTCTTCTGGGCGTCGTTCTCGGATTACCTGGGCCGTAAAAACACTTATTTCGTGTTCTTCGCCCTCGGTTTCGCGCTGTACGCGCTGATCCCGAACCTCGGTCACCTGGGCAACGTTGCGCTGTTCGTGGCGGCGTTCTGCATCATCCTGTCGATGTACGGCGGTGGTTTTGCGACCGTGCCGGCTTACCTGGCGGACCTGTTCGGTACGCAAATGGTCGGCGCGATCCACGGTCGTCTGCTGACGGCTTGGGCAGCGGCGGGCGTGTTGGGTCCGGTGCTGGTGAACTACCTGCGTGAATATCAGCTGAGCATCGGTGTTGAACGCGCCGCGGCTTACGACATCACCTTGTACATCCTTGCGGGCCTGCTGGTGCTGGGCTTCCTGTGCAACCTGATGGTTCGCCCGGTGGCCGACAAGTACTTCATGACCGACGCTGAACTGGCCGCCGAACAGGCGCTGGGCCACGACAAGGGTGCTGATGCCAGCACCGTGCTGGAGTGGAAAGCGGATGCAGGCACCAAGCCGTTGGCGATTGCTGCCTGGCTGGTGGTGGGGATTCCGTTGGCGTGGGGTGTTTGGGTGACGCTGCAGAAAACTGCAGTTCTGTTCCACTAATGAACGTTTAGCGCATTACCCCTGTGGGAGCGGGCTTGCTCGCGAAGGCGGAGTGTCAGTCGACATATTTGGTGGCTGACACTCCGCCTTCGCGAGCAAGCCCGCTCCCACATTTGTTTTGTGTTCCATTCAAATGGCTTGTATGGACATGTCTATCCCCGACAGCGCAGGGTTCTGTCCGTCAGTCATATCACCTCCCGTGTTTCTGTTTCGCGCCCGCGCCCCTATAATGGCTGCCTTTTTCGCCCAATGATTTTGCGGAGCTGGTGATGGCCGAACGTAAGGCGTCAGTCGAGCGCGACACTCTGGAAACCCAGATCAAAGCCTCGATCAACCTGGATGGCACCGGAAAGGCCCGATTTGATATCGGTGTTCCTTTTCTTGAGCACATGCTGGACCAGATCGCCCGTCACGGGCTGATCGACCTGGATATTGTCAGCAAGGGCGACCTGCATATCGACGACCACCACACCGTGGAAGACGTCGGTATCACCCTGGGTCAGGCCTTCGCCAAAGCCATCGGCGACAAAAAAGGCATCCGTCGTTACGGCCACGCCTACGTGCCGCTCGATGAAGCGCTGTCGCGCGTGGTGATCGACTTCTCCGGTCGTCCTGGCCTGCAGATGCATGTTCCCTACACTCGCGCCACCGTCGGCGGTTTCGACGTTGACCTGTTCCAGGAATTCTTCCAGGGCTTCGTCAACCACGCGCTGGTCAGCCTGCACATCGACAACCTGCGTGGCACCAACACCCACCACCAGATCGAAACCGTGTTCAAGGCATTCGGCCGCGCACTGCGCATGGCCGTAGAGCTCGACGACCGCATGGCCGGTCAGATGCCGTCGACCAAAGGCGTTCTGTAATGCAGACGGTCGCGGTTATCGATTACGGCATGGGCAACCTGCACTCGGTGGCCAAGGCCCTCGAGCACGTCGGTGCCGGCAAGGTTCTGATCACCAGCGATGCCGATGTGATTCGCGAAGCCGACCGGGTGGTTTTCCCCGGCGTCGGCGCGATTCGCGATTGCATGGCGGAGATCCGTCGCCTGGGCTTCGACTCGCTGGTGCGTGAAGTCAGCCAGGATCGTCCGTTCCTCGGCATCTGTGTCGGCATGCAAGCCTTGCTCGACAGCAGTGAAGAGAACGACGGCGTCGACTGCATCGGCCTGTTCCCGGGCGCGGTGAAGTTCTTCGGCAAAGACCTGCACGAAGACGGCGAACACCTGAAAGTCCCGCACATGGGCTGGAACGAAGTGAAGCAGACGGTGAGTCACCCGCTGTGGCACGACATTCCGGACCTGGCGCGTTTCTACTTCGTGCACAGCTACTACATCGCTGCCGGCAATGCGCGGCAGGTGGTGGGTGGCGGTCACTACGGTGTCGATTTCGCCGCAGCGCTGGCCGAAGGCTCGCGTTTCGCCGTGCAGTTCCACCCGGAGAAGAGCCATACCCATGGCCTGCAATTGCTGCAGAACTTCGCTGCGTGGGACGGTCGCTGGTAAATGGCTGTCAAGAAGAAGCCGCCGATCCTGACCCTCACTCCCGAGCAGGAGAACGAGGCCAATCACAAGATCAAACGCTTCATGGAGGAACGCTTCGAACTGGACCTGGGTTCGTTCGAAGCGGCTGAAATCCTTGAGCTGTTTACCCGTGAAATTGCGCCGCACTATTACAACAGGGCGATTTTCGATGTGCAGACGCACCTCAAAGAGAGGTTCGAAAGCATCGAAAGCGACTTGTGGGCGCTCGAGAAAAACTGATTTTCGAGCGAAGCTGAACAATCGAATTTGAAGGTTTGCCAGATGCTGATTATTCCCGCTATCGATCTCAAAGACGGTGCCTGTGTTCGTCTGCGCCAGGGCCGCATGGAAGATTCCACGGTGTTCTCCGATGACCCGGTGAGCATGGCTGCCAAGTGGGTGGAGGGCGGTTGCCGTCGTCTGCATCTGGTCGACTTGAACGGCGCCTTCGAAGGTCAGCCGGTCAACGGCGAAGTGGTCACTGCCATCGCCAAGCGCTACCCGAACCTGCCGATCCAGATCGGCGGCGGTATCCGTTCCCTGGAAACCATCGAGCACTACGTGAAAGCGGGCGTGAGCTACGTGATCATTGGCACCAAGGCCGTGAAAGATCCGGCCTTCGTCGCTGAAGCCTGCCGCGCGTTCCCGGGCAAAGTGATCGTCGGTCTGGACGCCAAAGACGGTTTCGTCGCCACCGACGGCTGGGCTGAGATCAGCACCATCCAGGTGATCGACCTGGCCAAGCAATTCGAAGCCGACGGCGTGTCCGCGATCGTTTATACCGACATCGCCAAAGACGGCATGATGCAGGGCTGCAACGTTCCGTTCACCGCTGCGCTGGCCGCTGCCACGCGCATTCCGGTCATCGCTTCCGGCGGTATTCACAACCTCGGTGACATCAAGTCGCTGCTCGACGCCAAGGCGCCGGGCATCATCGGCGCGATCACCGGCCGGGCGATCTACGAAGGCACCCTCGACGTCGCTGAAGCGCAAGCTTTCTGCGATTCGTACAAAGGCTGAGGACTGACCATGGCGCTGGCCAAACGCATCATCCCTTGCCTGGACGTGGACAACGGCCGGGTCGTCAAAGGTGTGAAGTTCGAGAACATTCGTGATGCTGGCGACCCGGTGGAAATCGCCCGTCGCTACGACGAGCAAGGCGCCGACGAGATTACCTTTCTCGACATCACCGCCAGCGTCGACGGCCGCGACACCACGCTGCATACCGTCGAGCGCATGGCCAGCCAGGTGTTTATCCCGCTGACCGTGGGCGGCGGCGTGCGCACCGTGCAGGACATTCGCAACCTTTTGAATGCCGGCGCGGACAAGGTCTCGATCAACACCGCGGCCGTGTTCAACCCGGAATTTGTTGGCGAGGCTGCCCAGCATTTCGGTTCGCAGTGCATCGTCGTCGCGATCGACGCCAAGAAAGTCTCCGGCCCGGGCGAAACCCCGCGCTGGGAAATCTTCACTCACGGTGGCCGCAAGCCAACCGGCCTCGACGCCGTTGAGTGGGCGAAGAAGATGGAAGGCCTCGGTGCCGGTGAAATCCTGCTGACCAGCATGGATCAGGACGGCATGAAAAACGGCTTCGACCTGGGCGTCACCCGCGCCATCAGCGATGCGCTGGGTATCCCGGTGATTGCGTCCGGCGGTGTCGGCAATCTGCAGCATTTGGCCGATGGCATCATCGAAGGCCACGCCAGCGCTGTATTGGCGGCGAGTATTTTCCACTTCGGCGAATACACCGTGCAGGAAGCCAAGGCCTATATGGCGCATCGCGGGATCGTAATGCGATAAACAAATCCATGCAGGCCAGTGGACAGCATGGCGGGCTCAAGGCACTCTTGGGCACGCCATGGATTTCGGTAGCCCGACATGATCAAACGTCTTCTTCTTGTCCTCGCCAGCGCTTCTCTGTTGCTCATCAATGGAGTCCACGCTGAAGAAAGTCCCGACACCGACCTGGTGTTGCTGACGGAAAACTTCCCGCCGTACAACATGGCGAAGAACGGCAAGAACTTCGCTCAAGACGAGAACATCAACGGCATTGCCGTGGACATTGTCCGCGAAATGTTCAAACGTGCCGACGTCACCTACAGCCTGACGCTGCGCTTCCCTTGGGAGCGAATCTACAAACTCGCCCTCGAGAAACCTGGTTACGGCGTATTTGTGATGGCGCGTTTGCCGGACCGCGAGAAACTCTTCAAGTGGGTCGGCCCGATTGGCCCGGATGACTGGATCATGCTGGCCAAGGCTGACAGCAAGATCAGCCTTGAGTCGCTGGAGCAGGCGCGCAAATACAAGATTGGTGCGTACAAGGGTGATGCGATTGCCGAGACGCTGGCCAAGCAGGGGTTGAAGCCGATAGTGGTGCTGCGCGATCAGGACAACGCGAAGAAGTTGGTGAATGGTCAGATTGATTTGTGGGCGACGGGCGATCCGGCCGGGCGGTATCTGGCGCGGCAGGAGGGCGTTAACGGCCTCAAGACAGTACTGCGCTTCAACAGCGCCGAGCTTTATCTGGCCTTGAACAAAGATGTACCGGACGAAGTGGTGGTCAAGCTTCAGGCCGCGCTGGATCAACTGCGCAAGGAAGGCGTGGTGGACGACATCATGGCGCGGTATCTTTGAATTCAAACGCCGAATCTGTGCCATGCACAATTCAATGTGGGAGCGGGCTTGCTCGCGAAAGCGGTGTGTCAGTCGACTTTTATGTTGCCTGACCTGGCCCCTTCGCGAGCAAGCCCGCTCCCATATTGAGATTGTGGTGCTTGGCGATTAGCGGTACATGCCGTCCTTCCCGTGAGCAGCCGTCGCGCGATTGCTGCGCACGCTGATCATCTGTTTGATGTCGATCCACTCGATACCTTGAGCCTTGAGCTTGGGCAACTCCCGCTCCAGCACCGCCAATGTCTGCGAATACGGATGCCCGGTCATCACCGCCGAACCCTGCTGACGCGCCAAACTGATCGCCGTCTGCAGCTGAGTGAGAATCGCCGCTTCAGTGCGCTCATCATCCAGAAACACATCCCGCGAAACGCTCGCCAACCCGATCTTCTGCGCCTCGGCCGCCGCAACCGTCTGCGCGCTGGTGCGGCTGTCGACAAAGAGCTTGTGCCGGCGCTGCAAGTCCACCATTAACCAGGCCATGGCCGGTCGTTGGGCGGTCATGCGGCTGCCCATATGGTTGTTGATGCCGGCGGTATAGGGCACGACCTTGAACGCCGCGTTCAGGCGTTTCTCAAGTTCGTCGATGGGCAAATCGGGATGCCAGGCGAACGGGCCGGTGGCCGGGTCCATGGGCATGTGCAGGATGACGATCTTGCCGGCGCGATGGGCTTCGCGGGCGAATTCGGTGGCGTGGGGCGTGTCGGGCATGATCGCCGCAGTGACCGGACCGGGCAGGGCCAGCACGCGACGATCCCGGGGCAGGTTTTGCCCCAGGTCATCGATGATCAGCGTGATGTAGGCCTTTTGAGGGGCGGGCGCTGCATGAGCAACACCCGCCAGACAGCACAGCAGACCGATCAAATACCGCAGGCGCACCTCAGCGACCGGAGGTGATGCTCAGCCCTTTGAGCAGGCTCAGCGCCTGGGCCAGTTGGTAATCGTCATCCTGTGGCATTGCCTTGGCTTTGCCGCTGGAACCGGTCGGTTTGTCGGCGCCGCCGTTGCCATTGCCCAAGTGACCTTGGAGGTCGGCTTCCTTGAAGTACTCGCCGTCCTGCTCGCTGGTGATCTTGGCCTTGCGCACTTCGATGTCCGGGACGATGCCCTGGGCCTGGATCGAGCGGCCGTTCGGCGTGTAGTACAGCGCCGTGGTGATCTTCAATGCGCGGTCATTGTTCAGCGGCAACACGGTTTGCACCGAGCCTTTACCAAAACTGGTGGTGCCCATGACCACTGCGCGTTTCTGATCCTGCAAGGCGCCGGCGACAATTTCCGAGGCCGAGGCGCTGCCGCCGTTGATCAGGGCAACCATTGGCACGGCTTCGCTTTCGTCTTTGCCGGTGGCGGAGAAGCGCAGTTCGGAGTTGGCGATGCGGCCCTTGGTGTAAACGATCAGGCCTTTGGTGATGAAGTGGTCGACCACTTCCACCGCCGATTGCAGCACGCCGCCCGGGTTGTTGCGCAGGTCGAGAATGATGCCGTTGAGCTTCTTGCCGTTGTCCTTGCGCAGCTTGGCCAAGGCCTTGGAGACTTCCTCGCCGGTCTTGACCTGGAACTGGGTGATGCGGATGTAGCCGTAGCCCGACTCAAGCAGCTGCGCCTTGACGCTCTTCACTTGAATGATCGCGCGGGACAGGGTCACGTCGAACGGTGTACCGCCGTCGCGCACCAGGGTCAGGGTGATTTTCTGGCCGATCTTGCCGCGCATTTTGTCCACGGCTTCGGTCATGCTTTGGCCGCGAGTCGGCTGGCCGTTGATCTTGACGATGAAATCGCCCGCCTGAATGCCAGCCTTGGAGGCCGGGGTGTCATCGATGGGCGAAACCACTTTGATGAAACCGTCTTCGGCGCCGACTTCGATGCCCAGGCCGCCAAATTCGCCGCTGGTGCTTTCCTGCAACTCAGCGAAGTCTTCCGGGCCCAGGTAGGCGGAGTGCGGGTCGAGGTTGCTGAGCATGCCCTTGATGGCATTTTCCAGCAGGGTCTTGTCGTCCACCGGCTCGACATAGGCTGCCTTGATCCGATCCATGACCTCGGCAAAGGTGCGCAACTCTTCCAGGGGCAACGGCGCCTTGGTGGTCGCGGCAGTGCCCGCAGGCGCGACAGCCGGGGCCGGTTGAGCGGCAAACGCCAAAGGCGCGCCGATCACCAGGGCGATCGTCAGGGCCAGCGAGGTAAGGCGGGACAAATGCAGCATGTCGAACGAACTCCTGAAGAAGATGTTGTGCTTATCCTTGCGCACGACACCATTGCGCCGGATCACTCGGGTGACCCTGCTGACGAATAGCGAAATACAGCGCTGGCGTGTCCTGCCCGCCACTGTTACCGACAGTGGAGATGGACTCACCGGCTTTTACTACGTCACCCGCAGACTTGAGCAGCGTCTGGTTGTGACCATAAAGACTCAAAAAGCCGTTGCCGTGGTCGAGAATCACCAGCAGCCCGGCGCCACGCAGCCAGTCGGCGAACACCACGCGACCGCCATGCACGGCGTGCACCTGGCTGCCGGCGGAGGCACTGATCATCACGCCGTCCCACTTGGTACGGGCGTCGTCGCCACGGGATTCACCGAAGCGCGCAAGCAGTCGACCATCAACGGGCCATGGAAGTTTGCCGCGAGTTGAAGCAAAAGCGCCGCCGAAGGTTTCGCCTGAACTTGAAACCAGTACGCCGGGTGTCGATTTAACGGGTTTACGTGGGGCATCAGTCGTGGCATCGGCCAGTTCCTGAGCCTCACGTAAACGCTTTTTTTCGGCTTCCTGCTGGGCGATGAGCGCTTTTTGGCGCGCTTCTTCAGCCTCTCGAGCCTGGCGGGCCAGGGTTTCTTCAATGGTTTTAAGGACTTTAGACAGGTCTGCCTGATCCTGCTCGCGGGCGGCCAGCTTCTGATCGCGCGCCTTCACATCGTCGCTCAGCTTGGCCAGGACTTGCTGGCGCTCCTTGCGAACCTTGTCGAGTTCGTCGCGCTGGCTGTCGAGACTGCTTTTCTGCACCAGCAATTGCGCCTGCTGCAAGCCGATGTCTTTTTCGACATTGGCCAGTTGGCGCAAGGTTTCGTTGAAATTCTTCAGCTGCTCCAGGCGGGCCTGGCTCAGGTAGTCGTAATAGGTGAGGGTGCGGGCGAATTTTTCCGGATTCTGCTGGTTCAGCAGCAGCTTCAAGTACTCCTGGCGGCCGTTCTGATAGGCCGCACGGGCCTGGATGGCGATCAGTCGTTGCTGTTCAGTGCGCGCGCTCTGGAGTTTTTTTTTCTCACCATCGAGTCGCTGCAGCTCGGATTCGCTTTTCTTCAGCTCTTTTTGCAGGGCATCGACCTGCTTCTCGAGCTTGCCCATCTCGGTCTCGGTGCCCTTGAGGTCCTTCTGCACGCCGGATTTTTCTTCCTGGAGCTTGCCCAGCAGCTTTTTCAGCTCGGCAATGTCCTGACGCGTGGCGTCCAACTGTTGTTGGGTTTGCGCGCGCTCGTCAGCAAAGGCCGGTTGGAGCAGGCAAGTCAGAGCAAGGGCTATCAGGACGCGAAGCATAAAGGCGGGCGACACCAGGGAAAGGGACGGCCTAGTATGCCCGCCAAGCGCCGCAAAAAAAACGCCCAATTGGGGTTGTGTGATAACCGGGCTGCAAAACACTGAAAACCAATGTGGGAGCTAGCCTGCTAGCGAATGCGATGGGTCAGGCAACATTGATGTTGGCTGACACTCCGCATTCGCTAGCAGGCTAGCTCCCACAGGGTTTGGTGGTGTTTTAAGGACCGGTTACACCAGAATCGAAGTACCGGTCATTTCAGACGGCTTTTCCATCCCCAGCAGCATCAACATCGTTGGCGCCACATCCGCCAGCACGCCGCCATCACGCACCTTGTAATCACGCTTGCCGACATAAATGAACGGCACCGGCTCGGTGGTGTGAGCGGTATGAGCCTGGCCAGTGGATTCATCGGACATCTGCTCGACGTTACCGTGGTCGGCCGTGATCAGCGCTTCGCCACCCACCTTGTCCAGCGCATCAACGATGCGGCCAACGCACAGGTCCAGGCATTCAACGGCTTTCACCGCCGCATCAAATACGCCGCTGTGGCCGACCATGTCGCCGTTGGCGTAATTGACCACGATCACGTCGTAACGCTGGTTTTCGATGGCGTCGACGATGCGGTCGGTGACTTCCGGGGCGCTCATCTCGGGCTGCAAGTCATAAGTGGCGACTTTCGGCGACGGGATCAGGATGCGTTCTTCGCCCGGGAACGGTTCTTCGCGACCGCCGGAGAAAAAGAAGGTCACGTGGGCGTATTTCTCGGTTTCAGCGATGCGCAGCTGCGTCTTGCCGTTTTTCGCCAGGTAATCGCCCAGCACGTTGTCCAGGCTGCCGGCGGCGAAGGCCGATGGCGCAGGAATGCTGGCAGCGTATTGGGTCAGCATCACGAACCCGGCCAGTTTCGGCTGGCGCGCACGTTCGAACTCCTTGAAACCGTCTTCGACGAACACGCGGGTCAGTTCCCGGGCGCGGTCGGCGCGGAAGTTCATGAACACTACGGCATCGCCGTCTTCGACTTTCACCGGCTCACCGATACTGGTGGCTTTGACGAATTCGTCGCTCTCGCCACGTTCGTAAGCGGCTTGCAGACCTTCCTGTGCGGTGGCGGCGTTGAATTCGCCGTTGCCGTCGACGATCAGGTTGTAGGCCTGGGACACGCGGTCCCACCGGTTGTCGCGGTCCATGGCGAAGTAGCGGCCGACAATACTGGCGATCCGGCCTTTGCCGAGGGCCTGGAAGGCCGCGTCGAGCAGTTCGATGGACGACTGGGCGCTTTTCGGCGGCGTGTCGCGGCCATCAAGGAAGGCGTGCAGGTAGATTTTTTCGGCGCCGCGCTTGTAAGCCAGTTCGGCCATGGCAACCAGGTGATCCTGGTGACTGTGAACGCCGCCATCGGACAGCAGGCCCATGAAGTGCACGGCTTTGCCGGCAGCAATGGCTTTATCCACAGCGGCGCAAATGGTCGGGTTCTCGAAAAATTCGCCGTCGCGGATCGATTTGGTCACGCGTGTGAAGTCTTGATACACCACGCGACCGGCGCCCAGGTTCATGTGGCCGACTTCGGAGTTGCCCATCTGGCCGTCCGGCAGGCCGACGTCCATGCCGCTGCCCGAGATCAGGCCGTTCGGCACGGTGGCCCACAAGCGGTCCAGCACGGGCTTCTTCGCCGCAAACACGGCGTTGGATTCAGGGCTCTCACTGTGACCGAAGCCGTCGAGAATAATCAGGACCAAAGGTTTAGGCGTGGTAGTCATGGATTCCACTCGTGGCTGAGTTAAAAGAGGGCAATGGAAAAGGGAGTGGCAGTTTAAAGCGAAGTTCCGACCGCGTCACCGCCGGACGGGGTTTGGCCCACCATAGTGGCTGTGTATACTGGTCGACATTTTAACGCCCTGGAACCTCCTTCGATGGTTGCTAACCTGATTCAATTCGCCACTAACCACTATCTGCTCGTCGGTATCTTCGTCGTACTGCTGGCGTTGCTGATCGCTTATCAGATGCAAGGCGGCGGCCGCAGCCTGAGCACCGGTGAACTGACCGGGCTGGTCAACAAGGACGCGGGCGTTGTGATCGACATTCGTCCGGTCAAGGATTTCGCCGCCGGCCACATTGTTGGCGCGTTGAATATTCCTCACGACAAACTGACCGCTCGCATTGCCGAACTGGAAAAGCACAAGGCCAAGACCATCATCCTGGTCGACGCCATGGGCCAGACCGCCGGCACCCATGCCCGCGAACTGATGAAATCCGGCTTCACCGCCGCCAAGCTGTCCGGCGGTATTTCCAGCTGGAAAGGCGACAACCTGCCGCTGGTGAAGTGATATGAGCAACGTCGTCGTCTATTCCAGCGATTACTGCCCCTACTGTTCGCGAGCCAAGTACCTGCTCGAGAACAAAGGCGTGGCCTTCGAAGAGATCAAGGTCGATGGCAAGCCGCAAGTGCGCGCCGCGATGGCCCAGAAGGCTGGACGTACGTCCGTGCCGCAGATCTGGATCGGCGAGCGCCACATTGGTGGCTGTGATGATTTGTTTGCCCTTGAGCGCGCCGGCAAGCTCGACGCCATGCTCAAGGCCTGAACGCCTTCCCTATAAGACCCCAAGATCAGAAAGGATCTGAGATGACTGACCAACAGAACACTGCAGCTAGCGAAGAAGACACCGCACCGCAATTCTCCTTGCAGCGCATCTACGTACGTGACTTGTCCTTTGAAGCCCCGAAAAGCCCGGCGATCTTCCGCCAGCAGTGGGAGCCGAGCGTCGGTCTGGATCTGAATACCCGTCAAAAGGCCCTGGAAGGCGACTTCCACGAAGTCGTGCTGACCTTGTCCGTGACCGTGAAAAACGGTGACGAAGTGGCGTTCATCGCTGAAGTGCAACAGGCCGGGATCTTCCTGATCAAGAACCTGGACGACGCGTCGATGAGCCACACCCTCGGCGCGTTCTGCCCGAACATCCTGTTCCCGTACGCTCGCGAAACCCTGGACAGCCTGGTGACCCGCGGTTCGTTCCCGGCCCTGATGCTGGCTCCGGTGAACTTCGACGCGCTGTACGCTCAAGAACTGCAACGCATGCAGGCGGCTGGCGAGACTCCAACCGTTCAGTAACGGTCCGATGCAGTAACGAAAAAAGCGCCGTAACAGGCGCTTTTTTCTTGGCTGATCGTTCCCACGCTCTGCGTGGGAATGCCTCTAGGGACGCTCCGCGTCCAGTGACGCGGAGCGTCACGGGCTGCATTCCCACGCAGAGCGTGGGAACGATCAGTGGAGGGATTACTTGAAACCGAGCTGGCGCCAGCCTTCGTAGACGGCGACCGCCACAGTGTTCGACAGGTTCAGGCTGCGGCAGCCTTCACGCATCGGCAAGCGCAGGCGTTGTTCGCCGGGCAGTGCATCGAGCACCTCGGCCGGCAAGCCACGGCTTTCCGGGCCGAACAGGAACGCGTCGCCTTCGGCAAAACTGGCATCGTGGAACGGTCGCGAGCCTTTGGTGGTGAAGGCGAACAACCGAGGATGGCCAAGGCTTTCCAGGCAACTGGCGAGGTCCGCGTGGCGTTGCAGGGTGGCATACTCGTGGTAGTCGAGTCCGGCCCGGCGCAGGCGCTTGTCGTCCATCTCGAAGCCCAGCGGTTCGATCAAATGCAGGTGGCAGCCACTGTTGGCGCACAGCCTGATAACGTTGCCGGTATTCGGCGGAATTTCTGGTTGGAAAAGGATGACGTGAAACATGCACGGCTCCGAAGGTAAAGATGAGCGGCATTCTACGCCGCCCGTCGATCCACGTTCGAAACTATTACCGCGGGTGATGGGTTCGCTGGCGATTGTCGGACTGATGGTGGGGCTGATGATCGGTCGCCTGACCACGCCTGACCCCAGCGAATTGCAACAAGTCGAAGTGACGGACGATGGGCTGGTGGTGTGGTTCAACAACGAACCCAAGTCCCACGGCGAGTTCGTCGACGGCAGCCTCGCGCTCTTGTTCGAGGCGCAAGGCAAGGCGCAGAAAGGTCAGCTCAAGCTCAACGACAAGGTCGCGAACTGGCGGACGCGCTTGAGTGATGGGGGGTTGTTGTTGACGGTGGTGGCGGCCCGACCGCTGCAGGGAGAGTGGACCGGTAGCGAGGTCGATGACCGCTGGCGGCTGGAGATCCATCTCCGGGAGCAATAAAAGAGGGAATCCCCGGCCTGCCTGTACCAAGGTTCCCAAAACGGCAGGGCTCGCGCATGGCGTCGAGCCCGGTGTAAAGAAGGAACCCCTGACCTGCCTGTATCAAGGGCCCCAAAACTGGGGGCTCGTCGCGGTGCGTTGAGCCCGATGTAAAGAGGGGAATCCCCGGCCTGCCTGTACCAAGGTCCCCGAAACCGGGTGGTGAACTGAATCACTGAATGGACTGTTGCAGGGGGCGTGCCAGGTTTTAACAAGTTGAAACCGAAAGCCGCTTTGGAAAGCTGAAAGCCCCGGTATTCGGGGCTTTCGTGTTTTTTCAATAGGGGTTCGATTGCGAACGCAGGCGGGGTTTCGGATCTGTTGCCGTGCGCGATTGCGGTTCACGGTGCATTGCGGCGGTGCACGGAGGAGCGATGATCGTTCCCACGCTCTGCGTGGGAATGCCTCAATGGACGCTCTGCGTCCGCTTTGGCAGAGACGCGGAGCGTCCTGGGCTGCATTCCCACGCAGAGCGTGGGAATGATCGGTTAAAGGGTTAACCCTCTTCCCCCTCATCATCATCCCCACCATCAACCTTCATCCCCAATTCCTTGATCTTGCGCGTCAGGGTATTACGCCCCCAGCCCAGCAAAACGGCGGCATCGCGACGACGTCCGGCGGTGTGTTTCAGGGCGGTTTCGATCATGATCCGCTCGAACGCCGGCACGGCGCTGTCGAGCAGACTCGATTGACCGCGCGCCAACGCCTGGTCAGCCCACTGACGCAGCGCTTGCTCCCAATTGGTCACTGGCGCCGAATCCTGCGGCAGGCTCAACAGCTCTGGCGGCAGGTCGCTGATGTGCACTTCACGTCCCGAAGCCATCACCGTGATCCAGCGGCAGGTGTTCTCCAGCTGACGGACGTTGCCGCCCCACGGCAGGTTCTTCAGGTATTCCTCGGTTTCGCTTTTCAGCAGCTTCGGCTCCACCGCCAGTTCCTGCGCGGCACGGCTGAGGAAGTGCTTGGCCAGGGTCGGGATGTCTTCGCGACGGTCCGACAGGCGTGGAATGTGGATGCGGATTACGTTGAGGCGGTGGAACAAGTCCTCACGGAATTTCCCGGCATGCACCAGGGTTTCCAGATTCTGGTGGGTCGCAGCGATGATGCGCACATCAACCTTCACCGGCGTATGACCGCCGACGCGGTAGAACTCGCCATCGGCCAGTACGCGCAGCAAGCGAGTCTGGGTGTCTGCTGGCATGTCGCCGATTTCGTCGAGGAACAGCGTGCCGCCGTCCGCCTGCTCAAAGCGCCCGCGACGCAGGTTGGCCGCGCCGGTGAATGCGCCTTTCTCATGGCCGAACAGCTCGGATTCCATCAGGTCTTTCGGAATCGCCGCCATGTTCAGAGCAATGAATGGCGACGCTGCCCGCGGACTGTGACGGTGCAGGGCGTGGGCCACCAGTTCTTTGCCGGTACCGGACTCGCCATTGATCAGCACGGTGATGTTGGAGTGGCTCAAGCGCCCGATGGCGCGAAACACTTCCTGCATCGCCGGCGCTTCGCCGATGATTTCCGGGGTGCGGGTCAAGGCGACCGGTACTTCCAGGCCTTGCTGCTCCTGAGCGTGCTGGTTGGCGCGCTTGACCAGCGATACGGCTTCGTCGACGTCGAACGGTTTTGGCAGGTACTCAAACGCGCCGCCCTGATAGGACGCGACAGCGCTGTCCAGATCGGAGTGCGCAGTCATGATGATCACTGGCAACCGTGGGTGTTGCTCGCGAATCCGCGCCAGAAGGTCCAGGCCACTGGCACCCGGCATGCGGATGTCGGAGATGATCACGTCCGGCTGCTGGCGCGCCAGGCGGCTCATCACGCCATCGGCGCTGTCGAAGCTTTGCGTGGTCATGCCTTCCTGCTGCAAGGCTTTTTCCAGGACCCAACGGATAGAACGGTCGTCATCGACGATCCACACGGTTTCACTACGGCTCATGTCGATGTGGCTCCTTGTTCCAGGGGCAGGAAGATCGAGAAAGTGGTGTGGCCTGGGTGGCTGTCACATTCGATCAGGCCCTGGTGCTGGCTGATGATGTTCTGGGTAATGGCCAGGCCCAGCCCGGTACCGTCCGGGCGGCCGCTGACCATGGGAAAGAAGATGGTTTCTTGCAGGTCCGCGGGAATGCCGGGACCGTTGTCGATGATTTCGATCTTGGTCACCAGGCGATGACGCACGTGACCGATGGTGAACTGGCGCATGGCACGGGTGCGCAAGCTGATACGGCCCAGACGCAGCTCGTTCTGGCTGCTGATGGCCTGCATCGCATTGCGCACGATGTTCAGCACCGCCTGAATCATTTGTTCGCGATCGATCAAAACGTCAGGAATGCTTGGGTCGTAGTCGCGCACCAAAGTGATGCAGCCCTGGCTTTCGGCTTCCACCAGATGGCAGACGCGTTCCAGTACTTCGTGAATGTTGCACATGGCCAGTGACGGCAATTTGTTGGAGCCGAGCATGCGGTCCACGAGGTTTCGCAGGCGGTCGGCTTCTTCAATGATGACGTTGGTGTAATCGCGCAGGCTTTCTTCCGGCAATTCACGGGCGAGCAGTTGTGCGGCGCCGCGAATCCCGCCCAGTGGATTCTTGATCTCGTGAGCGAGGCCGCGCACCAGCATTTTGCTGGTTTCCTGCTTCGACAGCTGCGCCTCTTCCTTGGTGATCCGCAGCAAACGGTCACGGGGGTGGACTTCCAGCAGCAGCATCGTGGCGCCGTTGGCCAGGATCGGTGTCACCGCGTAGTCGACGGTCAGTGTCTGGCCGGTGAGGGCGGTGAGCATCGCTTCGCGCTTGGTGAACGGGTGCGCCTGCTCAACCGCCTGACGCAGGGAATTCAGCGCCTCGGTGGATTCGGTGAACAACTCACTGATGAACTGCCCATGGCTGCGCTGACCGCTGATGGCCAGGAGCATCTCCGCCGCCGGGTTCATGTACTCGAGGCGCAGTTCGGCGTCGAGCAGAATGGTGGCGGTGGTCAGATTGTCGAGTAGCAAGCGGTGCAGTGCGTCGCTAATGGTCATCAGGACCTCTTTTGGAGCAGGGCATGCGCGTGAATAACGCGCCGATACCAGGAAAATGCAAAAACCAAACCAAGGCTCCGAAAAGAAGCGTTTAAGGCCTGAAACGGGCGTTTGAAGCTCATTTGCGTGGCGTTCTGCCAGCTTTCGCGGGTACTTTCGAACCAAAATGGGATGAGATGTGGGAACGGTGCAACCAATTGCACCAATATAGTGCGCAAACCTGAACGAGGTTAAAAGAAACGCAGGAACGGATTTTTTTCTTCTTCAGGTTTGTCTTTGAGCGGACATTCCGGCCTTTGGCCGTAGTCGGTGAGGGTGCAGGGCTTGACCTGGCGTTTCTGTGCGAGGGAAATGCGCAGCATGTGGAAGGGTTGATTGGCGGTGCGTTCGACGGTGCGGCCTTGTTCGTCGAGGATTTCCACGGACAGGTTGTGGCTACCGCGGTCGATGTTGCTCAGGGCAAAAACCGGGCTGAGACCGGGCTCGGCGGTGGGTTGGCCGTCGAGCAGCAATCGGTAGCGATGACCCCGTTGCAGGCCGGGTTCGTTGGTAACGCTGACGATCAGCTCGCCGGCATTGCTACGGACCGTAGCGTCCGGTTCCGGGACCAGTACGCGGAGCATGTCGTAGTGGAACAGCAGCAGTTCTTCATTCTTTTTGGCGGCAACCACGGGGCTCGCGCCAGTCGGGTTGGCGGACATGCGATTGCTCGTCGCCAGTGGCACACGCTTGGCGTTGCCTGAGCCTGGCTGGTCGGTGTAGACCCGATTGCCCTGAGCGTCGACGTAGGTGAAGACCTCGGCTGATACCGGCAGCGCGATCAGGCAGGCAATCAGCAGCCACGCCCTCATGGCTTGTGCACCCGCTGCACGGTGAGCGTCACCGTCGGGCTTTGCTGGACGATGTTCTCGCCGTCGATCACCTGCACCGCCAGGCTGTGTTCGCCACGGTCAATGTTCACCAGTTGCAGGATCGGCACGTTGCTCGACTGCCCGTAGGGTTGATCATCCAGCAGTAATCTGAACAGGTGCGGTGCCTGAAGGCGCGGTTTGATCATGACGCTGACCGTGAACGTGCCATTGTTGGCGCGCAGGGCTTCGTCGGTGGGCAGACCGGTCAACTCCAGCACCTCGTAGGCGCTGCGAGGCTGTTCGTTGTTGGTGGCTTCGGCAGGCGGGGCAGGAGGGGGCTGCCGCTCTACGCTGTTAAGCGGCGGCAACTCGACCGGTAGCGCCTTGACGCCATCAGGCGGTTGATTGCTGTAGGCGGTGTTGCCGGAGGCGTCGGTGTACTTATAGATCTGCGCTGCGGCGGGCAGGGCGATCAGCAGCAACATCAAAAGAAAACCACGACCCATAAAATCGACCAGAAACGAAAGCGTTGGGGTGCAGCATAGGTCAGGGGGTGGTGATTGACCCAATTCATAAACATCCGGGCATGATTTACCGAGATCCCCACCACAAAATCCCTTGTGGGAGCGGGCTTGCTCGCGAATGCGGTGTGTCATTCAGCAATGATGTTGGCTGACACGCCGCATTCGCGAGCAAGCCCGCTCCCACAGGGGATTTTTATCAGTCATAAAATTGCGGGCATAAAAAAGACCTCCCGAAGGAGGCCTCTTTTTTTGTCACGCCGCTTTCGCAGGCGCTACCGGATCAGCAGCTGTAGTACAGCTCATATTCCAGTGGGTGTACGAAGGTGCGTACCTTGATTTCTTCTTCGCTTTTCAGGGCGATGTAAGCGTCGATGAAGTCATCGGAGAACACGCCGCCTTTGGTCAGGAACGCACGACCTTTGTCCAGCTCTTCCAGGGCTTCTTTCAGGCTGCCGCAAACTTGTGGGATCTCTTTCGCCTCTTCAGGCGGCAGGTCGTACAGGTTTTTGTCAGCTGCGTCGCCAGGGTGGATCTTGTTCTGGATACCGTCCAGGCCGGCCATTACCAGGGCAGCGAAGGCCAGGTACGGGTTGGCTGCCGGATCCGGGAAGCGGGCTTCGATACGGCGAGCGCGAGGGCTGGACACGTAAGGAATACGGATCGAAGCGGAACGGTTGCGAGCCGAGTAGGCCAGCATGACCGGAGCTTCGAAACCTGGGACCAGACGCTTATAAGAGTTGGTCGACGGGTTGGTGAAGCCGTTCAGGGCCTTACCGTGCTTGATGATGCCGCCGATGAAGTACAGGGCGGTGTCGGACAGGCCGGCATAACCTTCGCCAGCGAAGGTGTTCTTGCCATCTTTGGCGATGGACAAGTGAACGTGCATACCCGAACCGTTATCGCCGTACAGAGGCTTAGGCATGAAGGTCGCGGTGCGGCCGTAAGCAACAGCTACGTTGTGCACGCAGTACTTCAGGGTCTGAACTTCGTCAGCCTTGGCGACCAGGGTGTTGAACTTCACACCGATTTCGTTCTGGCCAGCAGTTGCCACTTCGTGGTGGTGAACTTCGATGACCAGGCCCATTTCTTCCATGGCGTTGCACATGGAGGTACGGATTTCGTGGTCGTGGTCGAACGGTGGAACCGGGAAGTAACCGCCTTTGATACCTGGACGGTGGCCATGGTTGCCGCCTTCGATGTCCTGGTCGGACATCCAGGAACCCTGTTCGGAGAAGATTTTGAACATCGAGCCGGAGATGTCGGACTTGAACTTCACTTGGTCGAAGATGAAGAACTCAGGCTCCGGGCCAACGAATACGGTATCGCCGATACCGGTCGACTTCAGGTATTCCTCGGCACGCTTGGCGATCGCACGTGGGTCGCGATCGTAGCCTTGCATGGTCGACGGCTCGATGACGTCGCACACGATGATCAGCGTTGGGTCTTCGGTGAACGGGTCGAGAACGGCAGTGCTGTCGTCCGGCAGCAGGATCATGTCGGAAGCTTCGATGCCTTTCCAGCCAGCGATGGAGGAACCGTCGAACATTTTGCCTTCTTCGAAGAAAGCTTCATCCAGCGCGTCGCGAGCCGGCATGGTCACGTGGTGCTGAGTGCCTTTGGTGTCCGTGAAGCGCAGATCAATCCACTTGACGTCATGATCTTTGATGAGTTGAACCGACTTCGACATAGTGTCCTCCGGGTGGCTTCGGGCTTAGTAGTGGATGCCCTTAGAATGTGGGTGATGCCGGCGCGAATACTCTGCCAAGGCAACCTGCCTCACAAGGGAGCAAATTGCATGCCAGTGCCCCACCATGGGTTTTTTGCCCCAATAACACGCTTATAAAGGCACAAAGCGTCTGTAAGCGGAAAATCTCGCCCTACAATGTAGCGTTAAAATCAATAAATGACCCGTTTTGGTGCGTGCAAAACCTTCTGCACATTAACTGGTTAAACCTTGAGCAATTTCCGCTATAATCCGCGCCCCCCTTTTTCGGCTGGCCCAGCGCGCGCTGTTTTCATGAAACTAATCGTAAAAGTCTTCCCCGAGATCACCATCAAGAGCCGCCCGGTACGGATGCGTTTCATCCGCCAGTTGGCCAAAAACATCCGTACCGTGCTCCGCGACCTGGACCCGGCTGTGGTGGTGAACGGTGTGTGGGACAATCTCGAGCTGGAAACCCGCGTCAGCGAGCCCAAAGCCCTGAAGGAGATGACCGAGCGCCTGAGCTGCATGCCGGGCATCGCGCATTTCCTGCAAGTCGACGAATACCCGCTGGGCGACTTCGACGATATCGTCGCCAAGTGCAAGCAGCACTTCGGCGAGGCGCTGGCCGGGAAGATCTTTTCGGTGCGCTGCAAGCGGGCCGGCAAGCATGAATTCAGTTCGATGGACGTCGAGAAATACATCGGCAGCCAACTGCGTCGTCAGTGCGGCGCCGCCGGAATCTCGCTGAAAGAGCCGGAAATCGAAGTCCGCATCGAAATTCGCGACAAACGGTTGTTCGTGATCCACAGCCAGCACAACAGCATCGGCGGATATCCGCTGGGTGCCCTGGAACAGACGCTTGTACTGATGTCCGGCGGCTTCGATTCGACCGTTGCCTCGTACCAGATCATGCGCCGCGGCCTGATGAGCCATTTCTGCTTCTTCAATCTGGGCGGACGGGCCCATGAACTGGGCGTGATGGAAGTCGCGCACTTCATCTGGAAGAAGTACGGCAGCTCCCAACGCGTGTTATTTGTGAGTGTGCCATTCGAGGAAGTACTGGGAGAAATTCTCGGGAAAGTCGATAACAGTCATATGGGCGTAGTTTTGAAGCGTATGATGTTGCGCGCTGCTTCCCGTATTGCCGATCGGCTGGACATCGAAGCGCTGGTTACCGGCGAGGCGATTTCCCAGGTGTCGAGTCAGACACTGCCGAACCTGTCCGTGATCGACTGCGTGACCGACAAGCTGGTCTTGCGTCCGCTGATCGCCAGTCACAAGCAGGACATCATCGACCTGGCCAACGAAATCGGCACTGCCGACTTCGCCAAGCACATGCCGGAATACTGCGGGGTCATCTCGGTGAACCCCAAGACCCACGCCAAGCGTCCGCGCGTGGAGTACGAAGAGCAACAGTTCGACATGGCAGTCCTTGAGCGTGCGCTCGAGAACGCCAAGCTGGTGCCGATCGATCGCGTGATCGACGAATTGGGCCAGGACTTGCAGATCGAAGAAGTCAGCGAAGCGCTGGCTGGTCAGATCGTCATCGACATCCGTCATCCGGATGCCGCTGAAGACGACCCGCTGGGCCTCGATGGCATTGAGGTACAAACGATGCCGTTTTATGCATTGAACGCTCGTTTCAAGGAACTGGACCCTACTCGCCAGTACCTGCTGTATTGCGACAAAGGCGTGATGAGTCGCCTGCATGCCCACCATTTGCTCAGTGAGGGGCATGCCAATGTGCGCGTTTATCGACCGAGCTAAGAGCCCGGGGCTGTATGCCTGTGGCCTGCGTCACCGGCCCCCCGACTCTGCCGTCAAGCTGTAACGGCAAGGCCTGACTCTACTGTTAATCGCTGCCACGACCTGTCAGCACACCGAATCCTCTGATCGAGATACACAAGTGATCGAAAATCTACGCAACATCGCCATCATTGCTCACGTTGACCATGGTAAAACCACCCTGGTAGACAAACTCTTGCGTCAATCCGGCACCCTGGAGCGCAACGAGCTCAACGACGAGCGCGTGATGGACTCCAACGACCAGGAGAAAGAGCGCGGTATTACCATTCTGGCGAAAAACACCGCCATCAACTGGAACGGCTTCCACATCAACATCGTGGACACCCCGGGCCACGCCGACTTCGGCGGCGAAGTTGAACGCGTAATGTCGATGGTTGACTCCGTTCTGCTGCTGGTTGACGCTCAAGACGGCCCTATGCCGCAAACCCGTTTCGTGACCAAGAAGGCTTTCGAAGCCGGCCTGCGTCCAATCGTGGTCATCAACAAGGTTGACCGTCCAGGCGCGCGTCCGGACTGGGTTCTGGACCAGATTTTCGACCTGTTCGACAACCTCGGTGCTACCGAAGAACAGCTGGACTTCAAAGTCGTCTACGCCTCGGCCCTGAACGGCATCGCCGGTCTGGAACACACCGACATGGCTGAAGACATGACCCCGCTGTACCAGTCGATCGTCGACAACGTACCTGCGCCGAAAGTCGACCGTGAAGGTCCGTTCCAGATGCAGATCTCCGCTCTGGACTACAACAGCTTCCTGGGTGTTATCGGCGTTGGCCGTATCGCTCGTGGTCGCATCAAGCCGAACACTCCGGTTGTCGCTATCGACGCCGACGGCAAGAAGCGTACCGGTCGTATCCTGAAGCTGATGGGTCACCACGGTCTGCACCGTATCGACGTTGAAGAAGCAGCTGCCGGCGACATCGTCTGCATCAGCGGCTTCGACCAGCTGTTCATCTCCGACACTCTGTGCGACCCACTGAACGTCGAAGCGATGAAGCCGCTGACCGTTGACGAACCAACCGTTTCCATGACCTTCCAGGTAAACGACTCGCCTTTCTGCGGTAAAGAAGGCAAGTTCGTGACGTCCCGTAACATCAAGGAACGTCTGGACAAAGAACTGCTCTACAACGTTGCCCTGCGCGTTGAAGAAGGCGACACCGCCGACAAGTTCAAAGTCTCCGGCCGTGGTGAGCTGCACCTCTCGGTACTGATCGAAACCATGCGTCGCGAAGGCTTCGAAATGGGTGTTGGTCGTCCGGAAGTGATCATCCGCATGGTTGACGGCGTGAAGCACGAACCGTACGAAAACGTGACCATCGACCTGCCGGAAGAATCGCAAGGTTCGATCATGGAACAGATCGGTATCCGTAAAGGCGACCTGACCAACATGGTTCCGGATGGCAAGGGCCGTGTGCGCCTTGAGTACAACATCCCGGCTCGTGGCTTGATCGGTTTCCGTAACGAGTTCCTGACCCTGACCTCCGGTGCAGGCATCCTGACCTCGATCTTCGACCGTTACGACGTGATGAAGTCCGGCGACATGTCCGGCCGTCAGAACGGCGTGCTGGTTTCGGTGGCTACCGGTAAGGCGCTGACTTACTCGCTGGAAACCCTGCAAGCTCGCGGCAAACTGTTCCTGGGTCACGGTGAAGACGTGTACGAAGGTCAAATCGTCGGCATCAACAGCCGCGACAACGACCTGGGCGTCAACCCAACCAAAGGCAAGAAGCTCGACAACATGCGTGCTTCGGGTAAAGACGAAACCATCGCTCTGGTTCCGCCTATCCGCTTCACCCTGGAGCAGGCTCTGGAATTCGTTCAAGAAGACGAATTGTGCGAAGTCACTCCTAAGTCCATCCGTCTTCGCAAGAAGATCCTGGGCGAAAGCGAGCGTACCCGCGCTGCCAAGAAAAGCGGCAACTGAGTTTCGACTTAGTTAACGTTTAAAAAAACGCCCCCGACCGCAAGGTCGGGGGCGTTTTTGTTTGTCTGGCTGGAGCAACTCGTTCGCCCCGTAGCAGCTGTCGAGCCCCAGCGAGGCTGCGTTCGGCTGCGCAGCAGTCGTTAAACCATCCGCCTCGGTGATTCAGGTGTACCGCATTCACTGGGTTTACGACTGCTGCGCAGCCGAACGCAGCCTCGCTGGGGCTCGACAGCTGCTACGGCGATCGAGGCGGTTTTAGAATTTTTCGAGGGTGCGGCGGCTTTCGCTGGTCTCACGCGCCACTTCTTTGGGCTTATACGCGCAATACCCCGGCCGTGGCCCGATTTTCGGGTGATTGCGGCAGGTGTCCGGGCGCTTTTCATAAATAGTGCACAGACGGCTCTTACGATCCAGGTACAGGCAATCGTTGTTGCTCATACGCTGGAGGGTGAAGATCTCGGTTTTCTGACTGTAGCGCTCGACGATCCCTTCCTTCTGCAGGCGCTTGGCGATGTTCTTCGCTGGCTCGCCGCGCTCGAATTCGTCGACGATGCCGATACGGATCAGATCCTTGATCTTGACTTCGACCGGCAGGGTGCAGCAGCTGGATACACACGAGCCGCACATCGGCGCAGAATATTTGGCCCAGGTATCGAGGCGATCGATCTCTGCGGCAGCGATCAGGTTGGACTTCATCATCGGTTGTTACCAGCGTGTGCATCAGGGCGCGCGATCATACCGGGACTGGTGGATTTTTGAACAACCTTTCGCCAGATTTTTTATCCTTCGCCCAAATAACACCGTTAATCCGGCACGGCCCCTGCATTCATTCAGGTACATGACAATGTAATGCCGGCCTATCTCGCACTATCAGGAAAAACTGCCGAACCAGAGTCCCCGCGGCCTGTCAGACCGTCTAGGCTCAACAACTCCACGCTCGCTCGAGGTCCTATCGATGACTCAAGAACCACTTGTTCGCGAAGCAGAGGTGGCCGCATTTCGCGATGCCGTCTTGACCAAACTCACCTACGCGGTGGGCAAAGACCCGGATCACGCCTTCGACCATGACTGGTTCGAAGCCATTGCCCTGGCAGCGCGCGATCACATGGTCGAGCACTGGATGGACCACACCCGGCAGATTTACCGCAAAGGTCAGAAACGGGTTTATTACCTCTCCCTGGAATTTCTCATCGGCCGGCTGCTCTACGACAGCCTGAGCAACCTCGGCCTGCTCGACGTCGCCCGCGAAGCCATGACCGAACTCGGCGTCGATATTGAGCGCATCCGCCTGCTGGAGCCCGACGCGGCGTTGGGCAACGGCGGCCTCGGTCGTCTGGCGGCGTGCTTCATGGAAAGCATGTCGACCCTCGGCATCGCCGGCCACGGCTACGGCATTCGTTATGAACACGGCTTGTTCCGCCAGGCCATCGTCGATGGCTGGCAGCAGGAGCAGACCGAACACTGGCTGGATTTCGGCAACCCGTGGGAGTTCGAACGGCCTGAAGTCGTGTACCCGATCGGCTTCGGCGGCAGTGTCGAAACCGTGACCGATGAAAACGGCAAGTCCAAGCAAGTCTGGTCCCCGGCGGAAACCGTGCGAGCCATTGCTTACGACACGCCAGTGGTCGGCTGGCGCGGGGCGAGCGTCAATACGCTGCGCCTGTGGCGTGCCCGCGCCATGGAAGATTTGCACCTGGAACGCTTCAACGCCGGTGACCACTTGGGCGCTGTGGCCGAAGTCGCCCGGGCCGAAAGTATCTCTCGCGTACTTTACCCGGCAGACAGCACCGAAGCCGGCCAGGAACTGCGCCTGCGCCAGGAATACTTCTTTGTCGCTGCGTCCTTGCAGGATTTGCTGCGCCGCCATCGCAACATGCACACCTCGGTCCTGACCTTGGGGGACCATGCGGCGATCCAGCTCAACGACACGCACCCTTCGATTGCCGTGGCCGAACTGATGCGTCAGCTCGTCGATGTCTACGACGTGGCGTGGGATGCGGCGTGGCAGGTCACCGTCGATACGCTCTCGTACACCAACCACACGCTGTTGCCGGAAGCGCTGGAAACCTGGCCGGTCGGTTTGATGGAGCGGATGCTGCCGCGACACATGCAGATCATTTATCAGATCAACGCCCAGCACATCGACTCGTTGCGCGCCAAAGGCATTCACGACTTCGACGTGTTGCGTGCGGTGTCGCTGATCGAAGAAGACAACGGCCGCCGCGTGCGCATGGGCAACCTGGCGTTCCTCGGTTCCCACAGCGTCAACGGCGTGTCCGCGCTGCACACGCAGCTGATGCGCAAAACCGTGTTCTCGGAACTGCACAAGCTCTATCCGGAACGGATCAACAACAAGACCAACGGCATCACCTTCCGCCGCTGGCTCTACCAGGCCAACCCCGAGCTGACGTCGATGATGGTCGATGCGCTTGGCCCGGACCTGTTGGACAACCCTGAAGCACGACTGAAGGATCTGGAGCCGTTCGCCGAGAAAGCTGCATTCCGCAAAGCTTTCGCCGAGCAGCGCCTGCACAGCAAGAAAGCCCTGGCGTACCTGATTCATGAACGACTGGGGATCGCGGTCAACCCGGCGGCGATGTTCGACGTGCAGGTCAAGCGGATCCACGAATACAAACGTCAGTTGCTCAACCTGATGCACACCGTGGCGCTGTACCAGGCGATTCGTGCCGAGCCGGAAATCGATTGGGTGCCGCGGGTGAAGATCTTCGCCGGCAAGGCAGCAGCCAGTTATCACCAGGCCAAGCTGATCATCAAGTTGACCAACGACATCGCCCGGGTGGTGAACAACGACCCGACGGTGCGCGGTCTGCTCAAAGTGGTGTTCCTGCCCAACTACAACGTCAGCCTGGCGGAGAGCATCATTCCGGCGGCGGATTTGTCCGAGCAGATTTCCACCGCAGGCTTCGAGGCCTCGGGCACCAGCAACATGAAGTTCGGCCTTAACGGCGCGCTGACCATCGGCACCCTCGATGGCGCCAACGTCGAAATGTGCGAGTTCATCGGCGCCGAGCACATGTTCATCTTCGGCCTCAGCGCCCAGCAGGTTGAAGCGCGCAAACAGAACCACGAGTTCAATGCGACGCCGGACATTGCTGCATCCCATCGGCTTAACGACGTGCTGCAAGCGATCCGCGGCGGCGTGTTCTCGCCGGATGATCCGTCCCGTTACGCAGGCCTGATCGATTCGCTGATCGACTACGATCGCTTCCTGGTCTGCGCCGATTTCGATTCCTACTGGGACGCGCAGATGCGCGTGGAAGCCCATTGGCACGATTCGCAAGCCTGGTGGCGTTCGGCGGTGTTGAACACTTCCCGGATGGGCTGGTTCTCGTCCGACCGGACCATTCGCGAGTACGCCACGGATATCTGGAAGGCTTTGGAGTAACTTTTAGCAATAATTGCGAGTAAGGCCCGACGGTTGTTAGGCCTGATCGATATACTAGGCATCAACTTGACCCATGTGGGAGCGGGCTTGCTCGCGAAGGGGCCGTCACATTCAATATTGATGTTGAATGTGACGGCCCCTTCGCGAGCAAGCCCGCTCCCACATTGGATTTGTGGTGCAGATGCAATCTGCTCTCACACTGGATTCCGGGTGTCTGGTCACTAGACTGGATCAGACGCTGCTTCATCCGGATTCGCCCTGCAGCGGGGCCGCTTAGGGATATCGACCATGCAATGGATGTTCATGCTGATTGGGCTGGTGCTGGGCTGGATACTCGATGAGTCGTTCAGCGATGCGCTATTGGGTGCGCTGCTCGGGCTGGGTATTGGCCAGGCCATTCGCATCGGCCGCCTGGATTCACAAGCGGTCGAGCAGCGTCGGCTGCTGGAGCGGGCGCAGGTTGCGTTGAATGGAGTGCAACAACGCCTGGCATTGCTGGAGGTGTCTGGTGTCACAGCGCCGGAAACCAGTGAGCCGGTTGCCAGCGAAGCCGCGCCGTCGCCTGAATTCACCCTTGATGAAATTCCTGTCGAAACCCCGGAGATGATCTGGGAGCTTCCACCCGAACTCGAACCGATGGCCGCAACGGCGGCGCAAACCAGCCGTCCGCTGCCCGATGATGTCTGGAAACCCGAGCCGGTCACCCGCGAACCACAACAACCGGCGATCCCTCGCGGCCCGAATTTCATCGAGCGGGCCATCAGTGGCGCGCGCAACTGGCTGTTCGGTGGCAACACCGTGCTGCGGGTCGGCGTGGTGCTGTTGTTTCTCGGTCTGGCGTTCTTGCTGCGGTATGCCACCGAAGGCATGGTGGTGCCGATTGAACTGCGTTACGCCGGGGTGGCGGCGGCTGCGTTGGGCTTGCTCGGTCTGGGGTGGTGGCTCAGAACTCGCAACAGCAATTACGCGCTGATGCTGCAAGGCACCGGGATTGCCGTGTTGTACCTGACGGTGTTTGCCGCGATGCGCCTGCACCCGCTGCTCGACCCAACCGCAGCGCTGGGCCTGCTGGTCGCGGTGACGGTGTTCTCGGCGATTCTCGCCATCACTCAGGATGCGTTGGGCCTGGCCGCGGCTGCTGCACTCGGCGGTTTCGCGGCGCCGATCCTGACCTCCACCGGCGCTGGCAACCACGTCGCGCTGTTTAGCTACTTCGCTCTGCTCAACGCCGGCATCCTCGCCATCGCCTGGTTCAAGGCCTGGCGACTGCTGAACCTGATCGGTTTCGTCGGCACCTTCGGCATCGGCTTCGCCTGGGGCCTGCGTTCCTATACGCCGGAATTGCTGTGGAGCACCGAGCCGTTCCTGATTCTGTTCTTCCTGATGTACCTGGCCATCGGCCTGCTGTTCGCCCGGCGCAAGCTGCTGGAGATGAGCGACGCACCCGAGGACGACAGCCGTGAGGCGCTGCTGCGCTGGTCGGCGCGCAAGGGTGATTACGTCGACGGAACGATGCTGTTCGGTCCGCCGCTGGTGGGCTTCGGTTTGCAGTTCGCGCTGGTTCAGCATCTGGAGTTCGCCGCAGCGTTCAGTGCCTTGGCGTTGGGCATGATCTACATGGGCCTGGCCCGTTTCCTGACGGGCGGCCGTGCATTGCTGCTCGCGGAAACCTGCCTGGCGCTGGGCGTGATCTTCGCCAGCCTCGCGATTCCGCTGGGGCTCGACGCTCGCTGGACAGCCGCCGCTTGGGCCGTTGAAGGCGCCGGCATCTTCTGGCTTGGTCTGCGTCAGCAACGACCACTGGCTCGCGCATTTGCCTTGCTGCTGCAACTGGGCTCGGCGCTGGCGTTTGTCAGCGAATTGCGGATCGGCGACGGCAGCTTGCTCGACGGCGCGCCATTGGGCGCACTGATGCTCGGTGCAGCGTTGTTGTTCAGCTTCTATCAACTGCGCAAAGCCTCGCCCGAACAAACGTCGGAATGGGAACGCAAGGGGCTGCCGGTATTGGCGTGCCTCGGCCTGAACTTCCTCTATCTGCTGGCGCCGTTGTTCTTCCTGACTCACGGCACCGCGATCAGTTGGGCGCTGGCGGGGTTGGCGACGTTGTTTGTCGGCTTGCGTCTGCAATCGCGCACGTTCCTGTTCACCGCGTTCGCTGTGCAGTTGCTCGGCGGTGCGTTGTTCCTGCTGCGCTTGCAAAGCTCCGGCGGTGAATCGGCTGCGGTGTTCAGCGCAGGCTGGAGTGGTTTGCTCAGCGCATCCCTGATCGGCCTTGCGTTGATCGCCGGCATGTTGCTCGCCGCGCGTGATGAGATGGTGCGCAACGACGTGCGGCTGCTGCGCGGCTTGTCGGTGGTGTTGCTGGCGGGTCTGGTGCTGATCAATCTGGCGGTGCTGTTCGTGCTGCCATGGCAGACCGCGAGTGCGGTGTGGGCGGCCAGTGGCTTGTTCATCATCTGGCTCAGCCTGTACCTCAAGCAGCGCGTGAGTTTTGTCTTCGGCCTGCTGTTGCAGGTGATTGGCGGCGCGGCGTTCCTGTTCGCCGGTCCGGACCTGCTCGGGCCGCTGGCCAGCGAAGGTTTGAAACCGCTGGCCCACAGCGGCTTCTGGACACCATGGGTGTTGGGCCTGGCCGCCATGGTCGGGGCGTGGCGCTTGCAGATCGGCAACCATGCCTCGGCGTTTGATGTGCTGAGCTTGCAGCGTTTGTCCGAAGTGCTGCTGGTGTGGGGCGCGGGTTGGTGGGCGATAGCGTGGATCAGCGAAGTGCTGCGCTTTGCACCGCTGAATCTGCAAGCGACTTTGCTGCTGGCGGTTGCCGCCGTGAGCGTGGCGCTTTGGACGGTGTTGACGCTGCGTTTGAAATGGTCGTCGCTCGGCTTGCTCTGCACCTTGCTGATTCCCGCTGCCGGTCTGGTCCTGCTGGCTGCGTGGCACTCGCGTTATCACCCGGCGGCCAACTTCGGCTGGCTGGTCTGGGCAGCGGTGTTCGTCGTGCATTTCATCTCCCTGCGACGCTTGGCGCCGATGTTGCCGGCGCGTGCCCTGAGCACCGCCCATGTGCTTGGCTGCTGGCTGTTGATCGGTGTGCTGGCGCTGGAGCTGCGTTACGGTTTGCTGCTGTTATCCGAGCAGTACAACGCCTGGCGCTGGCTGGGTTGGGCGATCCTGCCGAGCCTGTATCTGGTGTTGATGGCGGCGCCGCGCAACTGGCCTTGGCCTGTTTCGGCTTATCCCCGCGAATACCGCTTCTACGCGACAGCACCGTTGGCTGTGCTGATGCTCGGCTGGTTCTGGCTGGCGAACATCGTCAGCGACGGCACGGCCGAACCTTTGCCGTACGTGCCGCTGATCAACCCGTTGGAGCTGGGTCTGCTGTTTGCGCTGTTCGGCGTCTACGTCTGGTCCCGCAGCACCGTGACGCAACTGGCGATCCGCAAGGACTACGTCCCCCACGCCACGCAATTGATCGCCGGGGTTTCGCTGTTCGCCTTCTTCACCGCGCTGGTGATGCGCACCGCGCACCACTGGGGCGGTGTGCCGTTCGAGCTGGATGCGTTGCTTGAATCCATGCTGGTGCAGGCCGGCCTGTCCATTGTCTGGACCTTGATGGCGCTGAGTCTGATGATCGGCGGCCATCTGCGTCATCGCCGCGAAGTCTGGCTGATTGGCGCCGCGCTGATTGGCGTGGTGGTGGCCAAACTGTTCTTTGTCGAATTGAGTAACCGCGGCGGCCTTGCGCGGATCGTGTCGTTTATCGGCGTCGGCGTGTTGCTGCTGGTGGTGGGCTATTTCGCGCCGCTGCCGCCCAAGCGCGTCGAGGCTGCGCCGGACGCTGAAAGGCCGGCCCCTGAAACCGAAGGAGTGTCGTCTTGAGTCAGAAGTTGAACCTGGGCTGGTTGGGCGCTGTTGCACTGGGTGTGGCGCTGTCCGCCAGCGCTCAGGAAAAACCGGCGGATTTCGCCACGCAGGTGCCGTTGTCGGTGAGCGGCGAGGGACCTTGGTATCGCCTCGAATTGCCCTTGAGCGTGCAACTGAATGCGCGGCAAACGGACCTCAGCGATGTCCGCGTGTTCAACGCTGCCGGCGAGGCCCAGGCTTACGCCTTGGCGCGTGAGGCGGCGTCCACCCGGGAAAATCGCACCCTGACCGACGTGAAATGGTTCCCGCTGTACACCTCGGCAGACGCCACGGAGCGCGCGCCGGGCATTCGCGTGCAATCGAGCGCCAACGGCACCTTGGTTGAAGTGCAGCCGTCCAGTCAGCTGGAGGCCGGTGAAGAAGTGCTGCGTGGCTGGTTGCTCGACGCCAGCGGCATCAAGGCGCCGTTGCAACAGTTGGTCCTCGACTGGACCAGCGAGCGCGATGGCTTTCAGCGCTTCACCATTGAAGCCAGCGACGACTTGCAGCATTGGCAGTCGTGGGGCGAAGGGCAGGTGGCGCGGCTGACCTTTGCCGACGAGCGGGTCGAGCAGCATGAAGTCGGCTTGCCGGGGCAATCGGCGCGTTATCTGCGCTTGCTGTGGAACTCACCGCAATCGGCGCCGGCGCTGACCTCTGCGCAACTGCAAAGCGCCAGCGCTCGCAGCCTGCCGCTGCCGTTGGTCTGGTCGCAACCGCTGGCGGGTACCGGCGTGAAGGCAGGGGAGTACACATGGCAATTGCCGATGGGGCTGAATGTCGAGCGGGTGCAGGTTGAGCTGAATCAGGCCAACAGTCTGGCGCCGGTGACGTTGTCCGGTCGTCGCGAAAGCAGTCTGCCGTGGCAGCCGCTGACCAGCGGTTTGCTCTATCGCCTGACCCAGAGTGGCCAGGACGTAGTGCAGAACGAATTGCAGCTGTCGGGGCAAACCGTGCAGCAGTTGAAGCTTGTCGTAGATGAACGCGGCGGTGGCCTGGGCGCGGAAGCACCGACGGTGAAGTTTGCTGTGCGCTCGACGCAATTGGTGTTTCTGGCGCGCGGTGCGGGGCCTTATACGCTGGCGCTGGGGAATGCGACGGTGAAGGCGGCGAATCTGTCATTGTCGACACTGATCCCGGATTACAGCGCGGCAAAGTGGGCGGCGTTGGGCAAGGCGTCGGTGGAAGGTGCGGCGGTGGTGAGCAACACGACCGCGGTGACTGCGGCCGCAATTACGGACACCAACTGGAAGAAGTTCGGGTTGTGGGGGGTGTTGTTGCTGAGTGTGCTGTTTCTCGCAGCGATGGCGTTCAGTTTGCTGCGCAAACCTCCCATAAAACCCTGAGAATGGCTGGCGCTGCGCGCCATTCGCGAGCAAGCCCGCTCCCACATTCGACCGAGTATTGCTGATGAAACGCGGTCACCTGTGGGAGCGGGCTTGCTCGCGAAGACTGACTTTCAGGCAAAGAAAACCTAGAAACTGCCATCTGTGCCCAGCCCACATCCGGTCCGTTTAGAACTACGCTCAACCCGGCGCATGAACTCTATTGGGCGTATCACGTCTGATAGGAGGAAATGCGCCTCGACTCGCGTTAAACTGCGCGGGTTTTTAGCCCCCCATTCCACCGGAGCCTTCCATGTCCCGCGTTACCCTGAGTCGCTATTTGATTGAGCAGACCCGTAGCAACAACACCCCTGCCGATCTGCGTTTCCTGATCGAAGTGGTGGCGCGTGCTTGCAAGGAAATCAGCCACGCCGTATCCAAGGGCGCCCTCGGCGGCGTTCTGGGCAGCATGGGCACTGAAAACGTCCAAGGTGAAGTGCAGAAGAAGCTTGATGTGATGTCCAACGACATCCTGCTCGAAGCCAACGAATGGGGCGGTCACCTGGCCGGCATGGCGTCCGAAGAAATGGACAATGCCTACCAGATCCCGGGCAAATACCCGAAAGGCGCGTACTTGCTGGTATTCGACCCACTGGACGGTTCGTCGAACATCGACATCAATGCGCCGGTCGGTACGATCTTCTCGGTCCTGCGTTGCCCGAACGAATACCTGACCCAGAACGAGCCTTTGAACGAAAAGGCCTTCCTGCAGCCAGGCACTCAGCAGGTTGCCGCCGGTTATGCGATTTACGGTCCACAGACCATGCTGGTGCTGACCTTGGGCAACGGTGTGAAAGGCTTTACCCTGGACCGTGAAATGGGCAGCTTCGTACTGACCCACGAAGACATCACGATCCCGGAGTCCACTCAGGAGTTCGCGATCAACTCGTCGAACCAGCGTCACTGGGAAGCTCCGGTACAACGCTATGTCGGCGAATTGCTGGCGGGCGACGAAGGCCCGCTGAAAAAGAACTACAACATGCGCTGGGTCGCCGCGATGGTTGCCGACGTGCACCGTATCCTGACCCGTGGCGGCTTGTTCATGTACCCACGTGACAGCCGCGAGCCATCCAAGCCGGGCAAACTGCGCTTGATGTACGAAGCCAACCCGATGTCGTTCCTGGTTGAACAGGCTGGCGGTGCGTCCACCGACGGTCACCAGCGCATCCTCGACATTCAGCCTGAAGGCCTGCACCAGCGTGTAGCGGTGTTCCTCGGCTCGAAAGAAGAAGTCGCACGCGTTACGGCTTACCACAAGGAATAAACATGACCGCGCCCTGGCAGCCGTTGCTCGATTGGTGGTTCGGAACGCTCGAATCCCCCAACGACATAGCGGCTGACAAGGGCAAGTTATGGTTTGGCAAGCGCGACAGCCAGGACCTCGAAGCGCAAACGCGTTTCGGTGACTGGGTCGAGCAGGCACTGGCCGGCGGATTGACTGACTGGGCGCAACGCCCTGAAGGTTGGTTGGCCTTGGTGCTGCTGCTCGATCAACTCCCGCGAATGATCTTTCGCGACACTCCAAAATCCTATTCAGGCGATCTCAGGGCTCAGGCACTGGTGGCGCAGGGCATTGCTGCGGATTTCGATCGGCAGTTGAGGCCGATTCAGCGGGTGTTCATTTACCTGGTGTTTGAGCATTGCGAGGATCTGGCGGTGCAGAACGAGGCAGTTTCGCGTTATATCGATCTGGTTGCGCAGCAGCCGGAGGCGGATGAGAAGCTGTTTACCGATTATCTGAACTATGCCGAGAAGCATCAGCGGGTGATTGCGCGGTTTGGACGGTTTCCGCATCGCAATGCGGTGTTGGGGCGGGAGTCGACGGATGAGGAGTTGGCGTTTCTATCGGAGCCTGGTTCTCGCTTTTAGTTTTCAGCTGTAGCTGATGCCGCCATCGCCAGCAGGCTGGCTCCCACATTTGGTTTGTGTTGTTCACAAATCCCCTGTGGGAGCCAGCCTGCTGGCGATGGGGCCAGTGACAGCAGCTTATATCCGGAAGCTGCCAACCAACTGCTTCAACCGCGCCGCTTGCTGTTCAAGATCAGCACACGCGCGCAATGTCGACTGCAAGTTCTCCACGCCTTCCTGGTTCAACGTGTTGATCTCGGTGATGTCGACGTTGATCGACTCCACCACAGCGGTCTGCTCTTCAGTCGCTGTCGCCACCGACTGGTTCATCCCGTCGATCTCACCGATGCGCTGGGTCACGCTGCCCAGACGTTCACCGGCCTGGTTGGCGATGCCGACGCTGCTTTCGCTCTGGCGCTGGCTGTCGGTCATGGTGCTCACCGCTTCCCGGGCGCCGACTTGCAGCTCCTCGATCATTTTCTGCACTTGCTGCGCCGAGTCCTGAGTGCGGTGGGCGAGGTTGCGCACCTCGTCCGCGACCACGGCAAAACCACGGCCGGCTTCACCGGCACGCGCCGCTTCGATCGCCGCGTTCAATGCCAGCAAGTTGGTCTGTTGCGAGATGCTGGTGATCACTTCCAGAATCTGCCCGATGTTCACGGTGTTGCTGTTGAGCGTTTCGATGTTGCCGCACGAATCACTGATCTTCGCCGAGAGCTGCTGCATAGCTGCGATGGTTTTATCCACCACTTGCTGACCGTCTTCGGCCAGGGCGCGGGCGTCGCTCGAGTGTTGCGAGGCGAGGGCGGCATTCTGGGCGATTTCCTGGGCGGCGGCCCCCAGTTCGTTGATCGCTGCAGCCACGCTGCTGGTGCGCGAGGCTTGCTGATCGGAGTTGAACATCGATGAGTTCGAAGCCGCCACCACACGCAGCGCCACTTCGTTGACCTGGCCGGTGGCCGAGGACACTTCGCGGATCGACGTGTGAATACGCTCCACGAAGCGGTTGAACGAGGTGCCCAGTGCGCCGAATTCATCCTGGCCGTGGATGGTCAGGCGTTTGGTCAGGTCACCTTCACCTTCGGCGATGTCATGCATGGCGCGGCCCATGGTCAGCAGCGGCTGCATCAGGAAGCTGATCAGCATGCCCAGCAACGCGATGATGATCACCACGGCGATGACCATGGCGATGATCGCCGAGGTGCGGAATTCGCTGAGCATCGCGAACGCGGTCTCCTGGTCCAGCACCAGCGCCACGTACCAGTCGGCCGAGGGCACACCGTTGACGTGGGTAAAGGAGATGAACTGGGTCTTGCCGTCGAGCTCGACCTCTTTCAGGCCCGGGCTGACTTTCGGCGCGCCGTTCGGGTAAGCCTCGGCGAGGCTCTTGAGTACCAGTTTGCTGTCCGGGTGGATCAGGATCTTGCCGTCGGCGCTGACGATGAACGCGTGGCCGTGACCGCCGAAGTTGAGCGAGTTGATGATCGCACTGACGCTCGACAGGTCGATGTCCGCACCGGCGACTCCGATCATCTGGCTCTGATGCTGCACCGGCGTGGCGACGGTGATCACCAGTTTGCCGGATGAAGCGGCGATGTACGGTTCGGTGACGATGGTCTGTTGCGCGCTGTTGGCCGCCTTGTACCAGCCACGGGCGCGAGGATCGTAATCCGCCGCGCGATTGCCGGCCGGGATCGAGAACATCACGCCGTCAGTGCCCCCGAAGTAGCTCAGCTGGAAGTTGCCGGTGTAGGCCGGCAAGTCGATGGCGCGCTTGAGGCTGGCGGGTGCGTTGCCGTCCACGGCGATCTGCTGGGACAGCGATTGCAGCAACTGGATGCGGCTTTCCAGCCAGGTCTGGATGTTGCTGGTGGTCAGGCTGCCGAGCTCCTGCATCGAGGATTCGGTACTGCTGCGCAAGGTCTGGCGCTGGCGGTAGTCGTTGAACAGGATAAAGCAGGCGAACGCTACGGCGACCACGAGGGCGGCTGCCAGCAGGATCTTGTGGCTGAATTTCATGTTTCTGGTCATTAAATGCACTACCGCGGAGGGGCTGGTCAGCGAGGGGCGTCAATTTGCCACAGTCGAGGGCTTTGCGCTGCTTCTATGTCGACTGGCGAGCGCCAAAGATTAGGCGCCTTTATGCGAAAACCGACGAAATACTCAGCGGCGCAAGAAAGTGGCTGATTTTTCGGAAAAAGGCAGACGAGCGGCCTGATAAATAGCCGGGCAGTCGGGGAACCAGATAGGGGTTTTCTCTTCTAAGCTTTGCTTGGCAGCCATGCCATTCCCCCTTCGCCCCAGGAGCTACACCATGTCGCTGCGATCTATCGCCTTGCTCTCGTTCTGCGTGTTGTTGGCCGCATGCAGCAAGGTCAATCAGGAAAACTACTCGAAGCTGTCGGCCGGCATGCCCAAGGCAGAGGTTGAAGCCTTGCTGGGCAAAGCCACTGACTGCTCGGGCGCGCTCGGCATGTCCAGTTGCACCTGGGGTGACAAGAACAGCTTTATCAGCGTGCAGTACGCCGGTGACAAAGTACTGATGTTTTCCGGCCAAGGCCTGAAGTAATCCGGGGCTACTCGCCCACGGGAGAAAAACAATGAAGCGGTTATTGATACTCCTTTTTGCCAGCCTGGTATTGGCTGGCTGCGCCACTTCTGGCACAGATCCGTTGGCGCCGAAAACCGTCAACAGCGTCAATCTCAAGAAATACCAGGGCACCTGGTACGAATTGGCCCGTCTGCCGATGTATTTCCAGCGCAACTGCGCGCAATCCGAAGCCCATTACACGCTTAAGCCTGACGGCAATGTGTTGGTGCTGAACCGTTGCCTGACGGCGGACTGGCAGTGGGAAGAGGCCAAGGGCACGGCTTATCCGCAAGTGCCGGGCAAGACCGACAAATTGTGGGTCGAATTCGATACCTGGTTCTCGCGATTGCTGCCGGGTGTGGCGAAAGGCGAATACTGGGTGCTATACGTCAGCGACGATTACAAGACTGCCATCGTGGGTGATCCGAGCCGCAAATATCTGTGGCTGCTGTCGCGGACTCCGTCGGTTAACGGTGTAGTGCGTGAAGAACTGCTGAGCAAGGCGCGTCAGCAGGGCTACGACACCACGCGGTTGATCTGGCGTGCGTCGGATACGCAGATGGCCAAGACCTCGAACTGATTGCCACTGGAAATCCAATGTGGGAGCGGGCTTGCTCGCGAAGGCGGTTTAACAGTCAACGAAGATGTTGAATGTTGTGGCCCCTTCGCGAGCAAGCCCGCTCCCACATTTTTTTGCGTTAGCCCAGAAGGTCGCGCAGGACCTGGGTAAACGCGCGGTTGCTCTCTTCTTCATCCGCATGCCGCCCATCCCGCACAACCCACTGGCCATTGACCAGCACATCCCGCACCTGACGATCGCCACCGGCAAACAACCAACGATTGAGAATCCCGTCACCACTGGCCGTCGCCAGATACGGATCGTTGCCGTCCAGCACCAGCCAGTCCGCACGTTTTCCAACTTCCAACGCACCAATCGGCTGGCCCAACGCCTGAGCGCCGCCATCCAGCGCAGCGTCGTACAAAGTGCGGCCGACCATCGGCTGATCCGCGCCATACAAGCGATTACGCCGCTGATCGCGCAGACGCTGGCCGTATTCCAGCCAACGCAATTCTTCGACCACGCTCAATGACACATGGCTGTCGGAGCCGATGCCCATGCGTCCGCCCTGGGCGAGGAAATCCACCGCCGGGAAAATTCCGTCACCAAGGTTGGCTTCAGTGGTCAGGCACAGACCGGCGATGGCGCGACTCTTGGCCATCAACGTGACTTCCTCCGGGTTGGCGTGGGTCGCGTGGACCAGGCACCAGCGCTGGTCGACTTCGGTATTTTCGTAAAGCCATTGCAGCGGACGACGACCGCTCCAGCTCAGGCAGTCATCGACTTCTTTCTGCTGTTCGGCGATATGAATGTGTACCGGGCACTGCTTGTCGCTGGCCGCCAGCACTTCGCTGATCTGCTGCGGTGTGACCGCGCGCAACGAGTGGAAGCACAAGCCCAGCGACTGCGCCGGTTGCTGCGCCAGGGTTGGCTGCAAGCGCGCCTGAAGCGTGAGGTAGTTTTCGGTGCTGTTGATAAAGCGGCGCTGGCCGTCGTTCGGGGTCTGGCCACCGAAACCGGAATGGCTATAAAGCACTGGCAACAGTGTCAGGCCGATACCGGCGGAGCTGGCGGCCTGGCTGATGCGCAGCGCCAGTTCGGCCGGGTCGGCGTATGGCTGGCCAGTGGTGTCATGGTGTACGTAATGAAATTCCGCAACCGAGGTGTAACCGGCCTTGAGCATTTCGATGTAGAGCTGACGAGCGATGACCCCGAGTTGATCCGGGCTGATTTTTCCGACGAGGCGATACATCAGATCGCGCCAGGTCCAGAAACTGTCGTTCGGATTACCCGCCACTTCCGCCAGCCCGGCCATGGCTCGCTGGAAGGCGTGGGAGTGCAAATTCGGCATTCCCGGCAGTAGCGGACCGCTCAGCCGTTCGGCGTCATCTGCGTGGTAATCGGCCTGGATATGGGTCAGCACGCCATCGGCGCTGACCTCAAGACGTACATTGTTGGCCCATCCACTAGGCAGCAGCGCGCGTTCGGCAAAGAAGGCGGACATGGTTCAGCACCCCATCGTGTGTTATTTGTATATACATATACAGACGTTTGCCTGCTCGGTAAACTCCGGCAAGCTAGCAACCTCTCTTCAACGAACAAGGATAAACCGTGCCGACTCCGCCCCCAGTGTCACCGTTGGCCGCGAACATGGGCGACAGTCCGGCGCCCTTGTACGCCCGCGTCAAACAGATGATCACCCAGCAAATCGACAGTGGAAACTGGCCGCCGCACTACCGCGTTCCGTCGGAAAGCGAGCTGGTCAGCCAACTCGGTTTCAGCCGCATGACCATCAATCGCGCCCTGCGCGAGATGACCGCCGACGGTCTGTTGGTGCGCATGCAAGGTGTCGGTACGTTCGTCGCCGAACCGAAAAGCCAGTCCGCTCTGTTTGAAGTGCACAACATCGCCGACGAAATCGCCTCCCGTGGCCATCGCCACACGTGCAAGGTGATCACCCTCGAAGAAGAGGCTGCCGGCTCCGAGCGCGCCCTGGCCCTGGATATGCGCGAAGGCCAGCGGGTTTTCCATTCGCTGATCGTGCATTTCGAAAACGACATTCCGGTGCAAATCGAAGACCGTTTCGTCAACGCGCTGGTGGCGCCGGATTACCTCAAGCAGGACTTCACCCTGCAAACGCCATACGCCTACCTGAACCAGGTCGCGCCCCTGACTGAAGGCGAGCACGTGGTCGAAGCGATTCTGGCTGAGGCCTCCGAGTGCAAATTGCTGCAGATTGAAAAGGGCGAGCCGTGCCTGCTGATTCGTCGCCGCACCTGGTCTGGCCGTCAGCCAGTGACCGCCGCCCGTTTGATCCACCCCGGTTCCCGTCATCGTCTGGAAGGTCGGTTCCATAAATGAGTGAGTTGAAAGTTTTACGCGCAAAAGATTACCCACGCATGCCGTGGAAAAACGGCGGCGGCAGCACTGAGGAAATTACCCGTGATGCGGGTACTGGCCTTGATGGTTTCGGCTGGCGCCTGTCGATTGCGGATATTGGTGAGTCGGGCGGCTTCTCGACCTTCGCCGGTTATGAGCGCGTGATCACTGTGCTGCAAGGCGACGGCATGACCTTGCGCGTCGACGGCCAAGACACGCCTGCGTTGTTATCGCTGGAACCGTTTGCCTTCAGTGGCGAGAGCCAGGTGTCCTGCACGTTGCTCGGCGGGCCGATACGCGACTTCAACCTGATTTATGCACCGCAACGTTACAGCGCGCGGTTGCAGTGGCTGGAGGGGGAGCAACGGTTCTTCAGTTCGGCCGGGACTGTGCTGGTGTTCAGTGTCACCGAATCGCTGGAAGTGAAGGTCAGTAACAGTGCCCAGCAATTGGGTCGGCATGATTGCCTGCAACTTGTTGGTAACACCGGCCTGCTGGAAGTCTTCAGCAATGGGGCGTGCTGTGTGATCGAGCTGACTGCACGCTGATTCAAGATTCTTGAAAGATCGCAGCCTCGTTTCACTCGACAGCTCCTACAGGATGAACACCATCTCCCTGTAGGAGCTGTCGAGTGAAACGAGGCTGCGATCTTTTGCTTTCCGGCGTTCCCCAACGCGCACCACTTTGTTACCGAACGCCCCAGCGTGGCGCAAAACCCCGCTCAAGTAACAGCTGCCTCCCCTCCACAAAATCCCCCCTCGAAAAATTTCATCTTCGTCAAAACCCTTGATCCAAGGGCCTTCCAGCGTCCCGGAAAACTTTTCTTGAACACCCATCCAACAAGTTGGCCGCTTGATTGCATATGCTTGTATGTACAAGTAAAGACGTATGCGTATGAGTCGACCGAGACTCCTCGCAACGTCCACTGATTCGCCTGTGGCGCACCAATACGCACAGGCTGGCTTACCCACCGCCAGGGTTGGTTTGGATTGATCGCTGAGGAGTCTTTTTCGTGACTGACAATAAACCTACAAAGTTTCGTGACGTTGAAATCCGCGCTGCCCGCGGTAACACGCTGACCGCCAAGAGCTGGCTGACCGAAGCGCCGCTGCGCATGCTGATGAACAACCTCGACCCGGAAGTCGCCGAGAACCCTAAAGAACTGGTGGTTTACGGTGGTATCGGTCGTGCGGCACGTAACTGGGAATGCTACGACAAGATCGTCGAAAGCCTGACCAACCTGAATGACGACGAGACCCTGCTGGTGCAATCCGGCAAGCCGGTCGGCGTGTTCAAGACCCACACCAACGCGCCACGCGTGCTGATCGCCAACTCCAACCTGGTTCCACACTGGGCGAGCTGGGAACACTTCAACGAACTCGACGCCAAAGGCCTGGCCATGTACGGCCAGATGACCGCCGGCAGCTGGATCTACATCGGCAGCCAGGGCATCGTCCAGGGCACCTACGAAACTTTCGTCGAAGCCGGCCGCCAACATTACAACGATGACCTGAAAGGTCGTTGGGTCCTGACCGCAGGCCTCGGCGGCATGGGCGGCGCTCAACCTCTGGCTGCAACCCTGGCCGGCGCGTGCTCGCTGAACATCGAATGCCAGCAGGTCAGCATCGATTTCCGCCTGAACAGCCGCTATGTCGATGAGCAAGCCACCGACCTCGACGACGCGCTGGCTCGTATCGCCAAATACACCAAAGAAGGCAAGGCGATTTCCATCGCGCTGCTGGGTAACGCGGCGGAAATTCTGCCGGAACTGGTCAAGCGTGGCGTGCGCCCGGACATGGTCACCGACCAGACCAGCGCCCACGACCCGCTCAACGGTTACCTGCCGGCTGGCTGGACCTGGGAAGAGTACCGCGCTCGCGCCAAGACCGAGCCTGCTGCCGTGGTCAAAGCCGCCAAGCAATCGATGGCCGTGCACGTTAAAGCGATGCTCGAATTCCAGAAAATGGGCATTCCGACCTTCGACTACGGCAACAACATCCGTCAGATGGCGCAGGAAGAAGGCGTGGAAAACGCATTCGACTTTCCAGGCTTCGTACCGGCTTACATCCGTCCGCTGTTCTGCCGCGGCATCGGTCCATTCCGTTGGGCTGCACTGTCGGGCAACGCCGAAGACATCTACAAGACCGACGCAAAAGTAAAAGAGCTGATCCCGGACGACGCCCACCTGCACAACTGGCTGGACATGGCTCGCGAGCGCATCAGCTTCCAGGGTCTGCCGGCACGTATCTGCTGGGTTGGCTTGGGCCTGCGCGCCAAGCTCGGTCTGGCATTCAACGAAATGGTCCGTAGTGGTGAATTGTCCGCGCCAATCGTGATCGGTCGCGACCACCTGGACTCCGGCTCTGTTGCCAGCCCGAACCGCGAAACCGAATCGATGCAGGACGGTTCCGATGCTGTGTCCGACTGGCCACTGCTCAACGCTCTGCTGAACACCGCGAGCGGCGCAACCTGGGTTTCCCTGCACCACGGTGGCGGCGTCGGCATGGGCTTCTCCCAGCACTCGGGCATGGTGATTGTCTGCGACGGTACTGACGAAGCGGCCGAGCGTATCGCTCGCGTGCTGCACAACGACCCTGCGACCGGTGTCATGCGTCACGCCGATGCGGGTTACCAGATCGCGATCGACTGCGCCAAGGAACAAGGGCTGAACCTGCCGATGATTACCGGCAAATAAATTAGCCATGTAGCAGCTGCCGCAGGCTGCGTTAAGGGCCGAAGGACCTTCGTTCCAACTTGGAATACCAGGGTCGCTTCGCAACCCGACGCAGCCTTCGGCAGCTGCTACATGGATCGAGTAAACCAGAATAACAATCCACAGAGGTTGAATCATGGCTGTTAACAACGATCGTGCAGGCAGCAAACCGTTGATCGAGACACGCTCGATCGACTACATCCCGGAAGCGGAAAGACACGGTCGTCTGTTTAGCCAGTTCACCCTGTGGATGGGTGCCAACCTGCAAATCACCGCGATTGTGACCGGCGCTCTGGCCGTGGTGCTGGGCGGTGATGTGTTCTGGTCGTTGATCGGTTTGCTGATCGGGCAACTGATCGGCGGTGGCGTGATGGCGCTGCATGCCGCACAAGGGCCCAAGCTTGGCCTGCCACAGATGATCTCCAGCCGCGTGCAGTTCGGCGTTTATGGCGCAGCTATTCCGATCGTGCTGGTCTGCTTGATGTACCTCGGTTTCACCGCCACCGGTACGGTGCTTTCCGGCCAGGCGCTGGGCCAGTTGTTTGGGGTTAGCGACAGCGTCGGTATCCTGATTTTCGCCAGCGTCATCGTGCTGGTCACGGTGCTCGGTTATCGGGTTATCCATTGGATAGGCCGTGTAGCCAGTGTCATTGGCGTGATTGCCTTTGTTTATCTGTTCAGCCGTCTGATCAGTCAGGTTGACGTTGGCGCACTTCTGCAAATCCGTCACTTCAGCTGGAGCAGCTTCCTGCTCGCGGTGTCGCTCGCGGCATCCTGGCAGATCGCCTTCGGCCCTTATGTGGCTGACTATTCTCGCTACTTGCCGAGCAAGGTTTCCTCGGTGAAAACCTTTTTTGCCGCAGGCGCAGGTTCGGTCATTGGCGCCCAGGTGGCAATGGTCCTTGGCGTGTTCGCTGCCGCTTCGGCCAACGGCCAGTTCGCCGGCCACGAAGTGGCCTACATCGTCGGTTTGGGCGGTACCGGTGCCACCGCAGCGCTGCTGTACTTCAGCATCGCGTTCGGCAAGGTCACCATCTCCACGCTGAACTCCTACGGCAGCTTCATGTGCATTGCGACCATCATCAGCGGTTTCCGTGGTGAGCTGAAGGTCACGCGCTTGCAGCGTCTGGTCTTCGTGCTGGTCATCGTCGGTGCGGCGACCCTGATGGCGTTGCTCGGTCAGCACTCGTTCCTTGGTGCGTTCAAGTCCTTCATCCTGTTCCTGCTGGCGTTCTTCACGCCATGGAGCGCGATCAACCTGGTGGACTACTACTGCATCACCCGTGAACGCTATGACGTGCCGGCGCTGGCCGATCCGAACGGTCGCTACGGTCGTTGGAACGCCCTCGGTATCAGCGTTTATGTCTTCGGTGTACTGGTACAACTGCCGTTCATTGCCACGAAGTTCTATACCGGTCCGCTGGTAGAAGTCCTGGGTGGTGTGGATATTTCCTGGATCATCGGTCTGGTGCTGCCCGCCGCGCTGTATTACGTGTGCGCAAAAAAATGGCACGGCTCGGTGCCCGATCACCTGATTCTGCCGGTCGAGCAGGACAGCGTTGTACAACAAAAAACAAGTGGGGCTGGTCGCGCTGCGGCGCAGGCCTGATTGGACGTAGACAGGGCTGGATGCCTCTTGACTGCCGTAAGCCAATTCATGATTAGGAGCGTCACTACAATGAAATCGAACAAGACCCTGCTGACCACATTGCTTTCCATGGGCCTGCTCGCCAGCGCCGGCGCCACTCAGGCCGCGGGTTGGTGCGAGTCGGGCAAACCGGTGAAATTCGCCGGCCTGAACTGGGAAAGCGGCATGCTGCTGACCGACGTGATGCAAATCGTGTTGGAGAAGGGCTACGACTGCAAGACCGACAGCCTGCCGGGCAACTCCATCACCATGGAAAACGCCCTGAGCAGCAACGACATTCAAGTGTTTGCCGAAGAGTGGGTCGGCCGCAGCGAAGTCTGGAACAAGGCGGAGAAGGCCGGCAAGGTTGTCGGTGTCGGCGCTCCGGTCGTTGGCGCAATCGAAGGCTGGTACGTGCCTCGCTACGTGATCGAAGGCGACGCCAAGCGCAAGCTGGAGCCCAAGGCCCCGGACCTGAAAGCTATCGCCGATCTGGGCAAATACGCCGCCGTGTTCAAGGACCAGGAAGAGCCTTCCAAGGGTCGTTTCTACAACTGCCCGGCGGGCTGGACCTGTGAGCTCGACAACAGCGAAATGCTGAAAAGCTACGGCCTGGAAAGCACCTACACCAACTTCCGTCCGGGCACCGGTCCGGCGCTGGATGCCGCAGTGCTGTCGAGCTACAAGCGTGGCGAGCCGATCCTGTTCTACTACTGGTCGCCAACCCCGCTGATGGGCCAGGTCGACCTGGTCAAACTTGAAGAAAAGCCAGGCGTGGACAAAAGCGTGACCATCAAGGTTGGCCTGTCCAAGACCTTCCACGAGCAAGCCCCGGAACTGGTGGCGGTGCTGGAAAAGGTCAACCTGCCGATCGACCTGCTCAACCAGAACCTCGGGCGCATGGCCAAAGAGCGGATCGAGTCGCCAAAACTGGCCAAGATCTTCTTGAAGGAACATCCTGAAGTCTGGCACGCATGGGTGAGCGAAGACGCAGCCAAGAAAATCGACGCGGCCTTGTAGGTTGGGCCTCTCCGACTGCCGGTGACGGCAGTCGGACGCTTGATCGCAACCCCTTGATTGAGAGTCTCTTATGTTTCCCGAAAGCTTTACCTTTTCCATCGCCGACTGGGTCAACGGTTGGGTCGATTCGCTGGTCACCAACTACGGCGACGTGTTCCGCAGCATCTCCGACACCCTGCTTTGGGCCATCGTCAATCTTGAAGGGCTGCTGCGTGCGGCGCCCTGGTGGCTGATGCTGGCAATCGTGGCGGGCGTTGCCTGGCACGCGACCCGCAAAATCGTGACCACCTCTGTGATCGTCGGCCTATTGTTCCTGGTGGGCGCGGTCGGCCTCTGGGACAAGCTGATGCAGACCCTGGCGCTGATGATGGTGGCGACGGTCATTTCGGTGTTGATCGGCATCCCGCTGGGCATTCTCTCGGCACGCAGCAATCGCCTGCGTTCGGTGCTGATGCCGCTGCTGGACATCATGCAGACCATGCCGAGTTTCGTGTACCTGATCCCGGTGCTGATGCTGTTCGGCCTCGGCAAGGTCCCGGCGATTTTCGCCACCGTGATCTACGCTGCGCCGCCGCTGATTCGCTTGACCGATCTGGGTATTCGCCAGGTCGACGGCGAGGTGATGGAAGCGATCAACGCCTTCGGTGCCAACCGCTGGCAGCAACTGTTTGGCGTGCAACTGCCGCTGGCCCTGCCGAGCATCATGGCCGGGATCAACCAGACCACCATGATGGCCCTGTCGATGGTGGTGATCGCCTCGATGATCGGTGCCCGTGGCCTCGGTGAAGATGTGTTGGTGGGGATTCAGACCCTCAACGTCGGTCGTGGCCTTGAAGCCGGCCTGGCGATCGTGATTCTGGCAGTGGTCATCGACCGCATTACTCAGGCGTATGGTCGGCCACGGCATGAGGTGAGCAAATGAACAACGAAGCCATCAGCAAAATCGAAGTCAAAAACGTCTTCAAGATTTTCGGCAACCGTTCCAAGGAAGCGCTGGGCATGATTGGCCAAGGCAAAACCAAGGATCAGGTGCTGGCCGAGACCGGCTGCGTGGTCGGCGTGAACGACCTGTCGTTGAGCATCGGCACCGGCGAGATTTTCGTGATCATGGGCCTGTCGGGCTCCGGCAAATCGACCCTGGTGCGCCACTTCAACCGCCTGATCGACCCGACCAGCGGCGCGATCCTGGTGGACGGCGTGGACATCCTGCAATACGACATGGAAGCCCTGCGCGAATTTCGCCGGCACAAGATCAGCATGGTGTTCCAGAGCTTCGGCCTGCTGCCGCACAAGACCGTGGTGGACAACGTCGCCTATGGCCTGAAAGTGCGTGGCGAGAGCAAGCAAATGTGCTCCGAGCGTGCGCTGCACTGGATCAACACCGTGGGCCTCAAGGGCTACGAAAACAAATACCCGCATCAGCTCTCGGGCGGCATGCGTCAGCGTGTGGGCCTGGCTCGTGCGTTGGCGGCGGACACCGACATCATCCTGATGGACGAAGCGTTCAGTGCGCTCGATCCGCTGATCCGCGCCGAGATGCAGGACCAGTTGCTGGAACTGCAAAAGACCCTCCACAAGACCATCGTCTTCATCACCCACGACCTTGATGAGGCGGTGCGGATTGGTAACCGGATTGCGATTCTCAAGGACGGGCGCCTGATTCAGGTCGGTACGCCGCGAGAGATCCTGCATTCGCCGGCCGATGAGTATGTCGACCGGTTCGTACAGCGTCGCGCGGCGGTGGTTTGACAGTCGATCGTTCCCACGCTCTGCGTGGGAATGCATCCCGTGACGCTCCGCGTCACCCATGCGCAGGGCTTGAGCCTTGCGCTGACAACGGGACGCGGAGCGTCCCAGGCGGCATTCCCACGCAGAGCGTGGGAACGATCAACTTCAAGAGGTTAAAGATGTCCCAGGCTGAAAAAATCGTTATCGCCGACGCCCCGCTGCGTTGGCAGGATGTGGTCGCCGTAGCCCGCCATGGCGCACAGCTTGAGCTGTCGCCACAGAACTGGGCGCGCATCGAAAATGCCCAGGCCATCGTCCAGCGCATCGTCGCCAGCGGCGAGCGCGCCTATGGCGTCAACACCGGTCTGGGTGCCTTGTGCAACGTCTCGCTCAAAGACGAGCAGCTCAGCCAACTGTCGCGCAACACCTTGCTCAGCCACGCCTGTGGCGTTGGCGCTCCGCTGGCCGACGAGCAGACTCGCGCGATCATGTGTGCGGCAATCCGCAACTACAGCCACGGCAACTCCGGCATTCATCGCCGTGTGGTCGAAGCTCTGCTGGCGCTGCTCAACCGCGGCATCACTCCGCAAGTGCCGTCCCAGGGTTCGGTGGGTTACCTGACCCACATGGCGCACGTCGGCATCGCGCTGCTGGGCGTTGGCAATGTCAGCTATCGCGGGCAGATCGTTTCCGCACAGCAAGCCCTGGCCGAAGAAGGTCTGCAACCGGTCCCGCTCGGTGCCAAAGACGGTTTGTGCCTGGTTAACGGCACGCCGTGCATGACCGGCCTCAGTTGCCTGGCGATTGCCGATGCCACGCGTCTGCTGCAATGGGCCGACGTGATCGGTGCGATGAGCTTTGAAGCCCAGCGCGGCCAGATCGCGGCGTTCGATGCCGAGATCATCGCGCTCAAGCCACACCCGGGCATGCAGCAGGTCGGTATCAACTTGCGGGCGCTGCTCGATGGCAGTGAGGTGATTGCGTCGAGCAAAGGCATCCGCACGCAGGATGCCCTGAGCATCCGTTCGATCCCGCAGGTTCACGGCGCCGCTCGCGATCAGCTTGAGCACGCCAAAAAGCAGATCGAAATCGAACTCAACTCGGTCACCGATAACCCGATGCTGCTGGGCTCGCCGGATAATTTCCGCATCATGTCCCAGGCCAATCCACACGGCCAGTCAGTGGCCCTGGCAGCTGATTTGCTGGCCATCGCCATGGCGGAAATCGGCTCCATCGCCGAGCGTCGCCTGGACCGCTTGATCAACCCGCACGTCAGCGGTTTGCCGGCATTCCTGGTGGCGAATCCGGGGGTGAATTCCGGGATGATGATCGTCCAGTACGTCGCCGCTTCGCTGTGCGCGGAAAACCGCCAGTTGGCGCAACCGGCGGTGCTCGACAACTACGTTACCTCGGGCCTGCAGGAAGACCACTTGAGCATGGGCACCAACGCGGCGCTGAAGCTGCATCGTGCGCTGGAAAACTGCACGCAGATTCTTGCGATCGAGTACTTGCTGGCGGCTCAGGCGTTTGAATTCTTGAAAGAACAACGTTTTGGCGCAGGCACAGATGCTGCGTGGCGTCTGCTGCGTGAACGTGTCCCTGCGTACGATCAGGATCGTTGGTTGGCACCGGACATCGCCGCCGCTGCCAGCGTGCTGAAAGACCCGATTTTGCTGCACAAGGCGTTACCGAACCTCAACTGATTTCTACACAAAAACCAGCGTGCCAAGGCGCGGCTCCCCAAAAGCGAGACGCGACGGACAACGGATATCTCCGGAGCGTCTGGTGAGTTCATAACAAACTCTCAAAAGGAGCACAAAATGACTGCGCTTAACCTTATTCCCGGCCAACTGAGCCTTGCCCAACTGCGTGATATCTATCAGCAACCGGTCAAAATCACCCTCGACAACAGCGCCTCGGCGCAGATTGAAGCCAGCGTTGCCTGCGTGGAACAGATCCTCGCCGAGAACCGCACCGCCTACGGCATCAACACCGGTTTCGGCCTGCTGGCCTCGACCCGCATCGCCAGCGAAGACCTGGAAAACCTTCAGCGCTCGCTGGTGTTGTCCCACGCTGCCGGTGTCGGCGAGCCGATCAGCGACGCGCTGGTACGCTTGGTGATGGTGCTCAAGGTCAACAGCCTGAGCCGTGGTTTTTCCGGCATTCGCCGCGTAGTGATTGACGCGTTGATCGCACTGATCAACGCCGAGGTTTACCCGCACATTCCATTGAAAGGCTCGGTCGGTGCGTCCGGCGATCTGGCGCCTCTGGCCCACATGTCGCTGGTGCTGCTGGGCGAAGGCAAGGCCCGCTACAAAGGCGAGTGGATGGAAGCGACCGAAGCGCTGAAAATCGCCGGTCTGACCCCGCTGACCCTGGCGGCAAAAGAAGGTCTGGCGCTGCTCAACGGCACTCAGGTTTCTACCGCCTATGCGCTGCGTGGTCTGTTCGAAGGCGAAGATCTGTTCGCCGGCGCCGTGGCAATTGGTGCCCTGACAGTCGAAGCGGTGTTGGGCTCACGCTCGCCGTTCGACGCGCGCATCCACGCCGCCCGTGGCCAGAAAGGCCAGATCGACGCCGCTGCCGCGTATCGCGATCTGCTGGGCGAACGCAGTGAAGTGTCCGACTCGCACCAGAACTGCGAAAAGGTCCAGGACCCGTACTCTCTGCGTTGCCAGCCACAAGTCATGGGCGCCTGCCTGACCCAGTTCCGTCAAGCAGCCGAAGTGTTGGCCGTCGAAGCCAACGCGGTTTCCGACAACCCGCTGGTCTTCGCTGCTGAAGGCGACGTGATCTCCGGCGGTAACTTCCACGCCGAACCGGTGGCCATGGCCGCTGACAACATGGCGCTGGCCATCGCTGAAATCGGTTCCCTGAGCGAGCGCCGTATCTCGCTGATGATGGACAAGCACATGTCGCAATTGCCGCCGTTCCTGGTGGCCAATGGCGGCGTGAACTCCGGTTTCATGATCGCCCAGGTGACCGCAGCGGCACTGGCCAGCGAGAACAAGGCGTTGTCCCATCCGCATTCGGTGGACAGCCTGCCGACGTCGGCGAACCAGGAAGACCACGTGTCCATGGCGCCGGCTGCCGGCAAGCGCTTGTGGGAAATGGCCGACAACACGCGCGGAGTTCTGGCCGTGGAATGGTTGGCGGCCGTTCAGGGGCTGGATTTGCGTGAAGGTCTGAAGACCTCGGCGAAGCTGGAAAAGGCGCGCGGGATTCTGCGTAACGAAGTGCCGTTCTATGAGAAGGACCGCTTCTTTGCACCGGACATCAATGCGGCGACCGAGCTGTTGGCGACGCGTTGCCTGAATGAGCTGGTTTCGGCCAAGTTGCTGCCTAGCCTCTAACCCCACCCACCCACCGATCGTTCCCACGCTCTGCGTGGGAATGCAGCCCGTGACGCTCCGCGTCACTGGACGCGGAGCGTCCCTAGAGGCATTCCCACGCGGAGCGTGAGAACGATCAAAGACGAGGAATTCGGGATGAAAACTCTCTGGCAACACTGCCACGTCGCAACCATGGCGCAAGGCGTCTACTCGATCATCGAGGACGCGGCCATCGTGACGTCCGGTGCGTACATTGAGTGGGTCGGCCCGCGCAGTGACCTGCCGGCGGGCGAGTACCCGGCCGTCAACGACTTGAAAGGGGCCTGGGTTACCCCGGGCCTGATCGACTGCCACACCCATACGGTGTTCGGCGGTAACCGCAGCGGTGAATTCGAACAGCGCCTGCAAGGCGTCAGCTATGCAGAAATCGCAGCGGCCGGCGGCGGCATCGCCAGCACCGTGCGTGCCACTCGCGCAGCCACCGAAGACGAGCTGTTCGCCAGCGCCGCCAAGCGCCTGAAAAGCTTGATGCGCGACGGCGTGACCACGGTCGAAATGAAGTCCGGCTACGGCCTCGACCTGGCCAGTGAACGCAAGATCCTGCGGGTGATCCGTCGCCTCGGCGCCGAACTGCCGGTCAGCGTACGCAGCACCTGCCTGGCCGCTCACGCGTTGCCACCGGAATACGTGGATCGCGCCGATGATTACATCGATCACATCTGCGCTGAAATGCTCCCGGCCCTGGCGGCCGAAGGGCTGGTGGATGCGGTGGACGCGTTCTGCGAATACCTGGCGTTTACGCCGGCACAGGTCGAACGCGTGTTCATCACCGCACAAGAACTCGGCTTGCCGGTGAAGCTGCATGCCGAGCAATTGTCATCGCTGCACGGTTCGAGTCTGGCGGCGCGCTACCACGCACTGTCGGCCGATCACCTGGAATTCATGACTGAAGACGACGCCATCGCCATGGCCAGGTCCGGAACCGTCGCGGTGCTGCTGCCCGGCGCGTTCTACTTCCTGCGTGAAACCCAGTTGCCGCCGATGGATGCCCTGCGCAAACACGGCGTGAAAATCGCCATCGCCAGCGATCTCAACCCCGGCACTTCGCCGGCACTGTCGTTGCGCTTGATGCTGAACATGGCTTGCACCTGTTTCCGCATGACTCCGGAAGAAGCCCTCGCCGGTGCAACCATCCATGCCGCCACCGCTCTGGGCATGGCCGACACGCATGGTTCGCTGGAAGCCGGCAAGGTGGCGGATTTCGTCGCCTGGCAAATCGATCGTCCCGCCGACCTGTCGTACTGGCTGGGCGGTGACCTGGAAAAACGCGTCGTACGTCACGGCGTCGAGACAAGCGTCTAGGAGAACTGTTGTGGATAAGGTTCTGAGCTTCAAACAAGGCCGCGTGCCGCTGCTGATCAGCATGCCTCACGCCGGCCTGCGCCTGACCCCGGCGGTCGAAGCCGGGTTGATCCCCGACGCACGCAGCCTGCCGGACACTGACTGGCACATTCCGAAGCTGTATGAGTTTGCCTCCGAGCTGGGCGCCAGTACCTTGGCTGCCGAATACTCGCGATTTGTCATCGACCTGAACCGTCCGTCTGACGACAAGCCTTTGTATGTCGGTGCGACCACTGGCCTGTATCCGGCGACGTTGTTTGACGGCATTCCATTGTTTCGCGAAGGCATGGAACCGTCGGTGGCGGAACGAGCGATTTATCTGGAGCAGGTGTGGACGCCGTATCACACCACTTTGCAGAACGAGCTGGCGCGACTGAAAGCCGAGTTCGGCTACGCGCTGCTGTTCGATGCGCATTCGATCCGTTCGATCATCCCGCACCTGTTCGACGGCAAACTGCCGGACTTCAACCTCGGCACCTTCAACGGCGCCAGTTGCGATTCACAGTTGGCCACTCAGCTGGAAGCGATCTGTGCGCGTCATGGCGATTACAGCCATGTGCTGAACGGTCGCTTCAAGGGCGGTCACATCACCCGGCATTACGGCAACCCGGCCGAGAATATCCATGCGGTGCAGCTGGAGCTGGGGCAGTGCACGTATATGGAAGAGTTCGAGCCGTTCCGCTATCGCCCGGACCTGGCTGAGCCGACGCAAGTGGTGCTCAAGGAATTGCTGCAAGGCCTGCTGGCCTGGGGCAAAAACCAATACAACGCATAACCCTTGTGGGAGCGGGCTTGCTCGCGAAGAGGGCGTGTCAGTCGATATCATTGTTGATGACACACCGCTTTCGCGAGCAAGCCGCTCCCACAGGTAATGCGTTCGACTTGATGTCAGGGCGCCACTGTCGCCACTGTGCAAATCTCGGTCGCTACAGTTCGCTTTTCCCCTCTCGACGCTGCGTAATGTTCTGCGCACGGTGCACAAAGACACCGAGCCCATAACAATCAACTGCCGCACGAGAACGCTCCCTATGACAAGCACCAAAGGTTTGTTCACCCGCTGTCTCTCAATCCTCTGCGGCACCGCTCTTCTAAGCACCAGCGTCCTGGCCAGTGACGACGCCTCTTGCAAGGCCGTGCGCATGGGCGTGGTCAACTGGACCGACGTGATCGCCACCAGCGGCATGGCTGACGTGTTGCTCAACGGCCTCGGCTACGAGAGCAAGCAAACCAGCGCCGTACAACAAATCATCTTCGCCGGCATCCGTGACAAACGCCTCGATATCTTCCTCGGTTACTGGAAACCGGCGATGGACAAAAACATCGCACCGTTCGTGGCCGCCAATCAGGTGAAGGTCATGGACAAACCGAGCCTGGCGGACGCTCAGGCGACCCTCGCCGTACCGGAGTACGTCGCCGAAGCGGGCCTGAAAACCTTTGCCGACATCGCTAAATTCAAGGACAAGCTCGGCGGCAAGATCTACGGCATCGAGCCGGGCAGCGGCGCCAACACCACGATCAAAACCATGATCGAGACCAATCACTTTGGCTTGAAGGACTTCAAACTGATCGAGTCCGGTGAGGCCGGCATGCTCGCTGCCGTTCAGCGGGCGGTGAATCGCAAGGAGTTCGTGGTGTTCGTCGGCTGGACCCCGCACCCGATGAACATCAACATGAAGATCGCCTACCTGACCGGCAGCGAAGACGTCTATGGCCCGAACGAAGGCGCGGCGACCGTTTCGACCGTCACGTCCCCGGACTACGCCGAACGTTGCCCGAACGTGAATCGCCTGCTGCAAAACCTGACCTTCACTGCCGCCCAGGAAAGCCAGCTGATGGTGCCGATCATGGAGCGCAAGACGCCCCAGGACGTTGCCCGGCAATGGCTGCGTGATCATCCAGAAGATTTGCAGCGCTGGCTGGCGGGTGTCAGCAGTTTCGAGGGCAAGGACGGCGTAGCAACTGTTCTGGCCAGCCTCAAAAACTGACTGTATCCGCAAAACATGTGGGAGCGGGCTTGCTCGCGAAGACAGTGTGTCAAACAACCTTAATATCGACTGACACGCCCTCTTCGCGAGCAAGCCCGCTCCCACAGGGATCTCCATTGCCATTCACGATCTCCTGAGCAGGCTGACTGCAGACCCATGACTCCTTACCCGCTATCCGAGCAGATGACGGCGTTCGTCGAGAAGACCGTCAGCTTCAACAGCACCGACAGCAGCCTCGACGGATTGCGTCAGGCCTACCGCGAGATGTGCCGGGCGTTCACTCCGCCACGTCCCGCCGGGCTGTACGTGGTCGATTTCGAGTTGGCCGGTGTGCCGGTGAGGTCCTATCAGCCGCCGGTATCACCTCCGACCGGCGGTGCCCCGTGCATTGTGTATCTGCACGGTGGCGGTTGGGTGGTGGGGGATCTGGATTCCCACGACTTCATCTGCGCGGAACTGGCGTCGACACTCGGCGTGTTGGTCATCGCTGTCGATTACCGATTGGCGCCGGAACATCCGTTCCCGGCGGCGTTCGATGATTGCCTGCGTGTATGGCGCGCTTTGCGAACCGGGCCCTTTCAGCTTGACCCCAAGCGCACGCTGGTAGCCGGCGACAGCGCCGGTGGCAATCTCGCAGCCGCGCTTTGCCTGGCGTTGCGGGATGCGGGCGAGCCATTGCCGGCGGCGCAGGTCCTGATCTATCCGGGGCTGGGCGGCGATAACCAGTTGCCGTCCCGCAGCGAATGCATCGACGCGCCGTTGCTCGCCAGCAGCGATGTGGATTGTTATCACGCGCTGTACTTGCGCGGCACCCGACAGCCGGGCGCCTATGCCATGCCGTTGCTCGCCGAAGACTTTGGCAGACTGCCACCGGCATTGATCGCCGTAGCGCAATTTGACCCGCTGCGCGATGACGGCGTGCTCTACGCCGAGCAACTGCAGGCCGCAGGTGTGACCACCACTTTTTATTACGGTGAGGGGCTGGTTCACGGCTGTTTGCGGGCCAGAGGCCGAGTCGCCGAGGTCGACTTGCTCTATGAAATACTGCTCGGGTTTTTGGCTGACAGATTATGACGCTGCAAGGGGCATGCTCATTGGCGTAATTCGGGTTTATGATGCCGGACGGCAGAATAATAGAAGTCCCCCCAGGGATGACCTCGACCCCTTACGGAGCGCGCAATGCAGACTTTGTACCCGCAGATCAAACCCCACGCCCGGCACGATCTGGCCGTCGATGAAACTCACACGCTGTATGTCGACGAAAGCGGTTCACCGGAAGGTTTGCCGGTGGTGTTCATCCACGGCGGCCCCGGCGCCGGGTGCGATGCCCAGAGCCGCCGGTACTTCGATCCGAACCTGTATCGCATCGTGACGTTCGACCAGCGCGGTTGCGGGCGTTCCACGCCCCACGCCAGTCTCGAAAACAACACCACCTGGGATCTGGTCGCCGACCTTGAGCGAATTCGCAAACACCTGGGCATCGACAAATGGGTGCTGTTCGGCGGTTCCTGGGGTTCGACGCTGGCATTGGCTTACGCGCAAACCCATCCGGAGCGTGTACACGGTCTGATTCTGCGCGGGATTTTTCTTTGTCGTCCGCAGGAAATCGAGTGGTTCTACCAGTGTGGCGCCAGCCGTCTGTTCCCCGATTACTGGCAGGACTATGTCGCGCCGATTCCACTGGACGAACGCGACGACCTGCTCAGCGCTTTTCACAAGCGCCTGACCGGCAACGATCAGATCGCCCAGATGCACGCGGCCAAGGCCTGGTCCACCTGGGAAGGCCGGACCGCGACCTTGCGTCCGAACCCGCTGGTGGTCGATCGCTTCTCCGAGCCTCAGCGCGCGTTGTCCATCGCACGGATTGAATGCCACTACTTCACCAACAATGCCTTCCTTGAGCCGAACCAGCTGATTCGCGACATGGGCAAGATCGCCCATTTGCCAGGCGTGATCGTCCATGGTCGTTATGACGTGATTTGCCCGCTGGACAATGCCTGGGAACTGCATCAAGCCTGGCCGAACAGCGAGCTCCAGGTGATCCGCGACGCGGGCCACGCTGCGTCCGAGCCGGGAATCACCGATGCGCTGGTACGCGCCGCCGGGCAGATGGCTCGCCGCTTGCTCGATCTGCCGCCCGAAGAAGCATGAAGGGCCTGCTGCAACGCGTGCTTGGCGCGCGAGTCGAGGTAGCGGGAGAGGTGGTGGGTGCGGTGGATCAGGGGTTGCTGGTGCTGGTGGCGGTCGAACCCGAGGATACTCGGGCCAGCGCCGACAAACTTCTGCATAAACTGCTTAACTATCGAGTATTCAGTGACGCCGAGGGCAAGATGAATCTGTCTTTGGCCGATGTAGGTGGTGGGTTGCTGCTGGTCTCGCAGTTCACCCTGGCCGCTGACACCAAGAGCGGGTTGCGCCCGAGTTTTTCGACGGCTGCCCCTCCTGCCCTGGGCGAGGAGCTTTTCGACTATCTATTAAGCAAAGCGAAACAGGTGCATGGCACTGTGGCATCAGGTAGATTCGGCGCGGATATGCAGGTGCACCTGGTCAACGATGGCCCGGTCACCTTCCTGTTACAGACGTGAAAGCCCTTGAAACATGTTTTTCAGGGCTTTTCGACTGAAAACAGGGGGTTTTCGCGATAAATACTTTGTTACCCCTGATGCGTTGTAACGCGGCCTACTAGATAATCGCGCGCTACGGGGATCAGCGTTCGTTGGTCCATTTTGACTTAGGTAGAGACTTGTCCGGGACCTGTTGGGGAATCATTTAGCCCCATGGGAGTCGGAACAATGCTCGCCAACCTGGCATATAGATAGCTGGCCGTTGGTTTTTTGATCTGTTTTCGGCGAGGGTTGCTCGTGATTGTTAGTCCCTGTAATGCACCAAATATGACTGCCAAACGGTTCCGAAGCGCTCTGGTAGCGGGCTCTGCACTGCTCTGCCTGCTCAGCGCCGGCCAGCTTTGGGCATTCAATCTGGATGATGTATCGGTCAAAGCCAAAGAGATGGCCGGTCAAAAATACGAAGCCCCGCGCAGTAACCTGCCGAACGAATTCCGCGAAATGAAATTCGCGGACTATCAAAAAATTCGTTTCCGCACTGAGAAAGCCGAATGGGCCGATCAGAAAACCCCGTTCAAGCTTTCGTTCTATCACCAGGGCATGCACTTCGATACGCCGGTGAAAATCAACGAAATCACGGCCAACACCGTCGAAGAGATCAAATACGACCCAAGTCGTTTCGATTTCGGCGATGTGAAGTTCGATCCTAAAGCTACCGAGCAACTGGGTTACGCCGGTTTCCGCGTGCTTTACCCGATCAACAAGGCCGACAAGCAAGACGAAATCATGACCATGCTCGGCGCGAGCTACTTCCGCGTTGTCGGCAAGGGTCACACCTATGGCTTGTCCGCTCGCGGCATGGCCATCGATACCGCCTTGCCGTCCGGCGAAGAATTCCCGCGTTTTACCGAATTCTGGATTCAACAGCCAAAACCGGGTGACAAGCACCTGGTGATCTTCGCGCTGCTGGATTCGCCGCGCGCCACCGGTGCTTACCGTCTGACCCTGCGTCCTGGCAGCGACACCATTGTCGACGTCAAGGCCCGCATGTTCCTGCGTGACAAGGTCACCAAGCTAGGCGTTGCGCCGCTGACCAGCATGTTCCTGTTCGGCGCCAACCAACCGTCGAAAGTGCTGAACTACCGCCGTGAACTGCACGACTCCAGCGGTCTGTCGATCCATGCCGGCAACGGCGAGTGGATCTGGCGCCCACTGAACAATCCGAAACACTTGGCCGTGAGCAACTTCTCGATCGAGAACCCGCGCGGTTTCGGCTTGCTGCAACGTGGCCGCGACTTCAGCCACTACGAAGACCTCGACGACCGCTACGACAAGCGCCCGAGTGCCTGGATCGAACCAAAAGGCGATTGGGGCAAGGGTTCCGTCGATCTGGTAGAGATTCCGACTGCCGACGAAACCAACGACAATATCGTTGCCTTCTGGAGCCCGGAAAAACTGCCTGAGCCTGGCCAGCCGCTGGATGTCGCTTACCGCATGCACTGGACCATCGACGAAGCCTCTCTTCACGCACCGGACAGCGCCTGGGTCCAGCAGACCCTGCGCTCCACGGGTGACGTGAAACAGTCCAACCTGATCCGTCAGCCGGATGGCAGCGTTGCCTATCTGGTGGACTTCGAAGGTCCGTCCCTGGCGGCACTGCCGGAAACCGCGGACGTTCGCAGCCAGGTCAGCGTTGGCGACAATGCCGAGCTGGTCGAGAACAGCGTGCGCTACAACCCTGAAACCAAGGGCTGGCGCTTGACCCTGCGGATGAAAATCAAGGATCCGAGCAAGCCTACCGAGATGCGTGCGGCACTGGTCGAGAACATCGTGCCGGGCGACCTGTCCAAGAACGCGCTGCCGGTCTCCAACTCTTCTGTTGCCAAGGCCGACAAAGTGGCCGCCAAGCAACAAGAGAAGGCGGACAAGGAAGCCAAGGACGCCAAGCAAGCCGAAGCCAAACAGGCTGACGCCAAGCCAGTTGCCGATACCAAGGACAAGGACAACAAAGACGCCAAGCAGCCTGTTGCTGCGGACGCGGCCCCAGCCACACCGGAATCGGCCTCGACTGAAGAAGTCCTGACCGAGACCTGGAGCTACCAGTTGCCTGCCGATGAGTAATTCTCAAGTACAGCCAGAGACTCTTGCCGAGTATCTGGCGCATCTACCGATGACCGACCAGCAGCGCGCGGAACTCGCGGGCTGCCAGTCCTTCAGCGAACTGCACCAGCGTCTTTCGTCTTCGACATTTGACGCACCGGCCGAGGCTGCTCAAGCCTCGGTGGGCCGTCGCCTGACCCTGAACACCGCTGAAGAGCTGGAAGAAGCGGAAATGCTGGCGGTCGACGCCAGCGGACGGGTTTGCCTCAAGGCTACCCCGCCGATCCGTCGGACCAAAGTCGTGCCGGAGCCGTGGCGCACCAACATCCTGGTGCGTGGCTGGCGTCGCCTGACCGGTCGTACCAATCCGCCGGCTCCGCCGAAGGATGAGAATGTGCTGCCGGCAGCCCGCTGGCGCACCGTCGGTTCGATCCGCCGTTACATCCTGCTGGTCCTGATGCTCGGCCAGACCATCGTCGCCGGCTGGTACATGAAAGGCATCATGCCGTACCAGGGCTGGTCGTTCGTCGACCTGAACGAAGTCTTGCATCAACCGATCCTGCAAACCGTCACGCAAGTGCTGCCGTATGCGCTGCAAACCAGCATCCTGATTCTGTTCGGGATTCTGTTCTGCTGGGTCTCGGCCGGTTTCTGGACCGCGCTGATGGGCTTCCTTGAACTGCTCACCGGCCACGACAAATACCGCATCTCCGGTAAAAGTGCCGGCAACGAGCCGATCGCCAAGGACGCGCGCACCGCACTGGTGATGCCGATCTGCAACGAAGACGTGCCTCGCGTGTTTGCCGGTTTGCGCGCGACGTTCGAGTCGGTGGCGGCCACGGGTGACCTGGATCGCTTCGACTTCTTCGTCCTCAGCGACAGTAATGACGCGGATATCTGCGTGGCCGAGCAACAGGCCTGGCTGGACGTCTGCCGTGAAGCCAAGGGTTTCGGCAAGATTTTCTATCGCCGTCGTCGCCGTCGTGTGAAACGTAAAAGCGGCAACCTCGACGACTTCTGCCGTCGCTGGGGCGGTGACTACAAGTACATGGTCGTGCTCGACGCAGACTCCGTGATGAGCGGTGACTGCCTGACCAGCCTGGTGCGCTTGATGGAAGCGACTCCGGATGCCGGGATCATCCAGACCGCGCCGCGTGCGTCGGGCATGGACACCCTTTATGCGCGCATGCAGCAGTTTGCGACTCGTGTGTATGGTCCGCTGTTCACCGCCGGCCTGCACTTCTGGCAGTTGGGCGAATCCCACTACTGGGGCCACAACGCGATCATCCGCATGAAGCCTTTCATCGAGCACTGCGCCCTCGCGCCGTTGCCGGGTAAGGGTGCTTTTGCCGGTGCGATTCTGTCCCACGACTTCGTCGAAGCTGCGCTGATGCGCCGTGCTGGCTGGGGCGTGTGGATTGCCTACGATTTGCCGGGCAGCTACGAAGAGCTGCCGCCGAACCTGCTGGACGAGCTCAAGCGTGACCGTCGCTGGTGCCACGGCAACCTGATGAACTTCCGCCTGTTCCTGGTCAAGGGCATGCACCCGGTTCACCGTGCGGTGTTCCTGACCGGCGTGATGTCTTATCTGTCGGCGCCGTTGTGGTTCTTCTTCCTCGTGCTGTCGACCGCGCTGCTGGCGGTCAACACCTTGATGGAGCCGCAGTACTTCCTAGAGCCGCGCCAGCTCTATCCGCTGTGGCCGCAATGGCACCCGGACAAAGCGATTGCGCTGTTCTCGACAACGATCGTGCTGCTGTTTCTGCCGAAGCTGTTGAGCATCATCCTGATCTGGGCCAAGGGCGCGAAAGAGTTCGGTGGCAAGTTCAAGGTGACCTTGTCGATGCTGCTGGAGATGCTGTTCTCCATGCTGCTGGCGCCGGTGCGGATGATTTTTCACACCCGTTTCGTCCTCGCCGCGTTCCTCGGCTGGGCCGCAACCTGGAACTCGCCTCAACGTGACGACGACTCCACGCCATGGAGCGAAGCGGTCAAGCGCCACGGTCCGCAAACCTTGCTGGGCTTCTTCTGGGCCCTGCTGGTGATCTGGCTGAACCCGAGCTTCCTCTGGTGGCTGGTGCCGATCGTCGGTTCGTTGATGCTGTCGATCCCGGTGTCGGTGATTTCCAGCCGTGTCGGCCTGGGCCTCAAGTCCCGTGACGAGAGCCTGTTCCTGATCCCTGAGGAATACAATCCGCCACAGGCGTTGCTGGCGACCGATCAGTACACCCACGAAAACCGTTGGCATGCACTGAACGACGGCTTTACCCGCGCGGTGGTCGATCCGCAGCAGAACGCCTTGGCGTGCTCGCTGGCGACCTCGCGTCACGGTCAGGCCGAGCCGATCGAATGGTTGCGGATCGAACGGGTGCGTCACGCATTGAAAGTCGGGCCTGAAGGCCTGAACAACAATGAGCGTGTGCAACTGCTGAGCGATCCGGTGGCATTGGCTCGCTTGCACGAGCAGATCTGGAATGAAAGCCACCCCGAGTGGCTGGCCGCCTGGCGCAAATCGGTGAAAGCCGATCCCCATGCGCCGCTGCTGCCGCTCAGACCGCTGAGTGCGCAGCCTCAGTTGGCATAACAAAAAACCCCGCGAAAGCGGGGTTTTTTTGTGCTGATGATCATTCCCACGCTCCGCGTGGGAATGCAGCCCGGGACGCTCCGCGTCCCACGAGCGGACGCAGAGCGTCCATTGAGGCATTCCCGCGCAGGAGCGTGGGAACGATCAAAAAGTGCTGGGCGTGATGAAAACCCTGGCCGTGGAAGGCATGACGCATGGTCTGCGTCACCCACGAAATGTGCTTTGCGCGGGAAGTGGCGGATCGGGTGCTGTTCTTCGATCACGGCAAATTGCTGGAAGATGCCTCGCCGTCCGAGTTCTTCGATACGCCGAAGGATCCGCGGGCGCAGGCGTTTTTGCGTCAGGTCCTCAACAGTAGCGCCTTGGGGGCCGCTAATCGCTAGCAGGCTAGCTCCCACAGTGGATTTGTGGTGTTCACACCAAACCCTGTGGGAGCCAGCCTGCTGGCGATGGCATCAACTCGGTTCCAAGCGGACCCAGGCATTCGCATCACCTCAAACCTTGAACCTGCCAACCAACATCTGCAGATGCGTCCCCAACCGCGCCAGCTCAACGCTGGAGGCCGCGGTCTCTTCACTGGCTGCCGAGGTCTGCTCGGACACATCGCGCACGTTCAGCACGCTACGGTTGATCTCCTCGGCCACCGCGGTTTGCTGCTCGGCCGCCGCAGCAATCTGCTGGTTCATCGACTGAATCGCCGACACGGTGCGGGTGATGCTTTCCAGCGAGCTGCCGGCGCGGCGGGTCAGTTCGACGCTGCTGTCGGTCAGACTGCGGCTGTTGTCCATGATGGTTGCCACCTGCTGGGTGCCGGTTTGCAGGCCGACGATCAGCTCTTCGATTTCCTCGGTGGACTTCTGGGTGCGCTGGGCCAGGCTGCGGACTTCATCGGCGACCACCGCGAAACCACGTCCGGCCTCACCGGCACGGGCGGCTTCAATCGCAGCGTTGAGCGCCAACAGGTTGGTTTGCTGGGCGACGGATTTGATCACGTCGAGCACGCTGCCGATTTTGTCGCTCTCGCGTTTCAGATCGCCCATGGCCGCCGTGGAGTTGCCGACTTCAAGGGCCAGGCGCTCGATCTGGGCGATGGCTTCGCCGACCACTTTGTCGCCTTCGCGGGCCTGTTGGTCGGCGGCGACGGCAGCTTCGGAGGCTTCTTCGGCGTTACGCGCGACTTCCTGCACGGTGGCGGTCATTTCGTTCATCGCGGTGGCCACCTGGTCGGTCTCGACCTTCTGGCTGTTGACCCCGGCGCTGGTCTGCTCGGTGACGGCCGACAGTTCTTCGGCGGCGCTGGCAATTTGCGTGACGCCATCGCTGATGCCACCGATCAGCTCGCGCAGGCCCAGAGTCATGCTCTGCATGGCGCGCTGGAGTTGTCCCAATTCGTCGCGACGCTCGGAAACCAGGTTTTGCGTCAGGTCGCCGGCCGCCACACGCTCGGCGACTTTGAGGGTCTGGTTCAACGGGATCACGATCTGGCGAGTGATCGCCCATGCCGCCAGCAAGCCAAACGCCAAGGCCAGAACGGTGGCCATCAGCAGCAGGTTCTTGGCGTGCGCGGCGTCGGTGTCGCGGACGACAGTTTGTGACACGGTGAGTTTTTTGCTGACATTGAGCAGGATCTCGCCTTGCTCGGCCATGCGCTTGAGGGCTGCGGCGCTGGCAACTTGAGAATCACGGAACTGACTGACAGCGGCGCGGTAGGCTTTGAGTGAATCGGTGGCCTGTTGCAGGTTGGCGATGTGCTGTTCCGGCAGTTTGGACGGCAGGCTTTCCAGGTTCTTCAGGGCGTTGTCGATGGCGTCCAGCGCAGGCTGTTCGGCCTCGGTCTTGCCGCTGTAGGTGTAGCCGCGAACCTGGAAGCGGGCTTGCTGGATCAGCTTGCTCAAGTCGATCACGCTGTTGAAGTCGGCGACACTCTCGCCTTGCAGCATGGATTTTTCGACCTCGGCGACGCGGGCCACTGCGTTATCGGCGGTCGCGCCCAGTTTGCTGCGAGCGTCTTCGCGGGTGGCACCGGCTTGGGTCATCGCGATGAAGGCTTGCTTGTACTGGCTGACAGCGGCCAGTTGCTGGTCAATCATCGCCACGTCGGAAGGTTGTTCGATCAATTTCCGGGCGGTTTGCAAACCGGCATCGAGTTGGCTCAGCAGGTCGTTCACGGCGGCCGGGCCTTGTTCGCCGCGGCGCATGTCGTAGTCCATGCGGGCCAGGCGCAGGTCTTTGGTCAGGTCATTGAGGCTGGCGATAAACCCGAGCTTGTCGCCACGGCTCATCACACCCGTCAGGCCGGTCCAGCCGGTGAAGGTGATCAGCAACGTGAGCAGCAGCACCAGACCGAAGCCGATCCCCAGTTTGCGATTGACGCTTACATTTCCCAGACTCTCGGCTAGCCAACGGTACATGCTGCTACTCCCTCGGACCACTCATTGGTTTTATGGGAACTGTATCGGCAGGCGGGCGGGAATCTGTAGGCGTACACCGTGGTTGGGACGACAAACTCCCCTGTGGGAGCGGGCTTGCAGCGGTGACCGGAGGTTAGAACAGCCGGGCGAGCAGCGCGGTGACGGCGGTTTCGACGCGCAGGATGCGCTCGCCGAGTTGCACCGGTTGCAGGCCAGACTTGGCCAGCAGGTCGATTTCGTAAGGGATCCAGCCGCCCTCGGGGCCGATGGCCAGGGTTACCGGTTCGTCCAGACCTCGGGGGCAGGGCGGGTAGTTGCCGGGGTGGCCGACCAGGCCGAGGGTGCCTTCGGTTATGGCCGGCAGGCGATCTTCGACGAAGGGCTTGAAGCGTTTCTCGATGACAATTTCCGGCAGCACACTGTCCCGGGCCTGTTCCAGGCCGAGGATCAATTGCTCACGAATTGCCTCGGGCTCCAGAAACGGCGTTTGCCAGAAGCTCTTCTCGACGCGATAGCTGTTCACCAGGATGATTCGTGGCACACCCATGGCCGCCACGGTCTGAAACACCCTGCGCAGCATTTTCGGCCGTGGCAGGGCCAATACCAGTGTCAGCGGCAGCTTGGCCGGTGGCGGCTGGTCGAGGGTGACGCGCAGTTCGGCTTCATCGGCGTCCAGACGCAGCACTTCGGCCGAGCCCATCAGCCCGCCGATACGCCCGACGCGCATGCTGTCACCCACCTCGCAACGATGAACTTCCTGCATGTGCGTCAACCGGCGATCACGCAGGATCACCCGGTCGGCCGCAATGAAATCGGCATCGATGAGGAGCAGCAGGTTCACGGCTGGGTCGCTGGCGGCTGGTCGTTGTGATCGTCAACCGGCTGGTCGTCGGGATGCTCGCCGCGCTTGCTGATCAGGCCGCCGAACAGGATGCCGATTTCAAACAGCAACCACATCGGTACGGCCAACAGCGTCTGCGAGAAGATGTCCGGCGGCGTCAGGATCATGCCGACCACGAAGCAGCCGATGATCACGTACGGGCGGATTTTCTTCAGGTAAGCGACGTTGACCACGCCGATCCACACCAGCAACACCACGGCCACCGGGATCTCGAACGCCACGCCGAAGGCGAAGAACAGCGTCATGACGAAGTCGAGGTAACTGCTGATGTCCGTCATCATTTCCACACCGGCCGGGGTGGCGGCGGCGAAGAATTTGAAGATCAGCGGGAACACCAGGTAATAGGCGAACGCCATGCCGGCGTAGAACAGCATGATGCTCGATACCAGCAACGGCACGGCGACGCGCTTCTCATGCTTGTACAGGCCCGGCGCGATGAAGCCCCAGATCTGATGCAGGATCACCGGGATCGCCAGGAACAGCGAGACCATCATGGTCAGCTTCAGCGGCGTCAGGAACGGCGACGACACGTCGGTGGCGATCATCGTCGCGCCCACTGGCAGGTACTGGCGCAGCGGCGTCGAAACGAAGGTGTAGATCTGCTGGGTGAAGGCGAACAGCCCGGCGAAGATGATGAAGATCGCCGCTACGCAACGCAGCAAGCGGGTACGCAACTCGGTGAGGTGCGAAACCAGCGGCATGTGCTGGTCGTTTTCAGGAAGATCGCTCATGGGGCTCGCGGCGGCAGTGTTGGGTCATGAGGGGCCAGCGCAACAGGCGCAGCCGCAGGCGTCGTGGCAGGTGCAACCGGTGGCGTTGCAGCAACGGGCGTAGGCTCCGTGGCCGCTACAACAGGTGCAGGCACGGCGGCGGGAGCATGAATCGTCTGCTCCGCCACCGGTTCAACCGGCTGAACCGGTGTGGCCTCCTGTTGGGTCGGCGTGAAGATCTTCCGCGCCTCCTGTTCCAGTGACAGGATGTGCTCGTTGTGCAGTTGCCGACGAATCTCGTCGGCACCGATTTCACGTTCAACTTCCTGTTTGATCGCGTTGAAGCTGCGCTTCAGACGACCGACCCACAGGCCGGCCGTGCGCGCAGCACCCGGCAGGCGCTCGGGACCCAGCACCAGCAGGGCGACGAGGCCGACGAGCAGCAGTTCAGAGAAGCTGATACCAAACATTAGTCAGTGCTCACACGTCTTTGCGAATCGGCTCTTCGACTTTTTGCGCCTGCACGTCGATGGTGTGCGGTTGGTTCACGGATTGCTGTGGCTGAACCGGTGGCACCGGTTGTGCCGGGGTAACAGTCGGATCGGCCGGTTTTTCGTCGTCGTTCATGGCTTTCTTGAAGCCCTTGATCGATTCGCCCACGTCAGTGCCGAGGTTTTTCAGTTTCTTGGTACCGAACACCAAAACGACAACAACCAGGATGACGATCCAGTGTTTCCAGTCAAAAATGCCCATGTTGCTGCTCCTCTCTAATAGTTGTTCAGGCGGACGGGCGCGAGGCTTTCTCGGCGTGTCCGGACAGACCGAAACGACGGTCCAGTTCATCGAGCACAGCCTGTGGATGCTGCCCCAGTTGGGCAAGCATGACCATGCTGTGGAACCACAAATCGGCGGTCTCGTAGATCACATCGCTGCAGTCACCGCTGATGGCGGCATCCTTGGCGGCAATGATGGTTTCGACCGACTCTTCGCCGACTTTTTCCAGAATCTTGTTCAAGCCCTTGTGGTACAGGCTGGCGACATACGAGCTGTCGGCGGCGGCGCCTTTGCGCTCTTCCAGCACCTCGGCCAGACGGGTCAGTGTGTCACTCATGGGTGTGTCCTGCGGAATAGATGGCGTGCGGGTCTTTCAGGACCGGGTCGACGGTTTTCCAGTCGCCGTTCTCGAAGACGCGATAGAAGCAGCTCTGGCGGCCGGTATGGCAGGCGATGTCGCCGATCTGCTCGACCATCAGGATGATCACGTCGGCGTCACAGTCCAGGCGCATCTCATGCAACGTTTGCACGTGACCAGACTCTTCGCCCTTGCGCCACAGCTTGCCACGGGAACGTGACCAGTAAATGGCACGGTTTTCGGCCGCGCTCAGTTCCAGTGCTTCGCGGTTCATCCAGGCCATCATCAGGACGCGCCCGGTCTTGTGATCCTGGGCTATCGCCGGCACCAGGCCGTCTGCGTCCCACTTGATCTCGTCCAGCCAGTTTTTCATCTTCGACTCCGACAGCGGGTTCCACACTTCATGAGCAGAACCCAAGCGTTGAAACAGTGTGCCAGCGTGCGGGGGCGCTGGCTATCGGCGAACGACCAGATACAAACCGACGGCCACCATGATGCCGGCCGGCCAGTGGCCCAGTTCGTTCAACGGCCCACCGGCAGCGAGTATCGTGCCGCCGGCCAGGTGCGCACAGCCGAGCAGTCGCAGGAACCAGTCGTCCTTGCGTCGATGCCACGGTGGCGGCGGATCGTTGGCATGGGGCTGGGACATGCGCTCGAGCAGGTCGCGGGCCATGTTGGCCAGGTGCGGAATCTGTTCGAACTGGCTCTGCACGTTGCCGAGCAAGGCTTTGGGGCTGACGCGCTCGCGCATCCAGCGTTCGAGGAACGGTTGCGCGGTGTTCCACAGATCGAGGTCCGGGTAGAGCTGACGGCCCAGGCCTTCGATGTTCAACAAGGTTTTTTGCAGCAGCACGAGCTGCGGCTGCACTTCCATGTTGAAGCGTCGAGCGGTCTGGAAAAGGCGCATCAGCACCTGACCGAATGAAATATCTTTTAATGGTTTTTCGAAGATCGGCTCGCACACGGTGCGGATCGCCGCTTCGAATTCGTTGAGTTTGGTTTCCGCCGGTACCCAGCCAGAATCGATGTGCAATTGCGCCACACGACGGTAATCGCGCTTGAAAAACGCGAACAGGTTGCGCGCCAGATAGTCCTGGTCTTCCGGGGTCAGGCTGCCGACGATGCCGCAATCGATCGCAATGTACTGCGGGCTCCACGGGTTCACGGTGCTGACGAAGATGTTGCCCGGGTGCATGTCGGCGTGGAAAAAGCTGTCGCGGAACACCTGGGTGAAGAAGATTTCCACACCGCGTTCGGCGAGCATTTTCATGTCGGTGCGCTGGTCGGCCAGGGTGGCGAGGTCGGTCACCTGAATCCCGTAGATCCGCTCCATTACCAGCACTTTCGGCCGGCACCAGTCCCAATAGACTTGCGGTACGTACAGCAGCGGCGAGCCGTCAAAGTTGCGCTTCAACTGGCTGGCGTTGGCCGCTTCGCGCAGCAGGTCGAGTTCGTCGTAGATGGTTTTTTCGTAGTCCTGGACCACGTCCACCGGGTGCAGCAGACGTGCGTCGGCCGAGAGTTTTTCAGCGGTGCGGGCGAGGATGAACAGCCACGCCAGGTCTTGGGCGATGATCGGTTTCAGGCCGGGACGGATGACTTTGACGACGACTTCTTCGCCGGTCTTCAGCTGCGCGGCATGCACCTGGGCTACCGAGGCCGAGGCCAGCGGTTCGACGTCGAAACGGCTGAACACTTCACTGATCTTCTTGCCGAGCTGCTCTTCGATCAGGTTGACCGACACTTGCGAGTCGAACGGCGGTACGCGGTCCTGCAGCTTCATCAGCTCATCGGCGATGTCTTCGGGCAGCAGGTCGCGGCGCGTCGAAAGGATTTGTCCGAACTTGATGAAAATCGGTCCAAGGTCCTGCAACGCCAGGCGCAAGCGTGCGCCTCGGCTCAGGTCCAGCGTTTTGCGCGGAAACCAGCGCCACGGCAACGCATAGCGCAGCGCCAGGAGAAACCAGGGCAGCGGCAGGGCGAACAGCAGGTCATCGAGGCGGTAGCGAATCACAACGCGCTGGATGCGCAACAAACGGCGGACGGCAAGCAGCTTCATGCGTTATCGCTTGGGTCGAGGGATCGGGAAAGGCGCTCGAAACGCGCCTCGAGACGTTCCAGATCGAGTTTGATCTGGTCCAGTTCACTGAAACGGGCTTCGGCTTCGCGCTGACCGACGAGGGTGCGCGATTCTTCGGCCAGGTATTCGCCAAGATTCTGATTCAGGCTGGCGAACCCTTGCTGATACCAGCGTGCGCGGCTGCGCAGGTGACCGCTGACCAGTTGCGTGGCCACAGGTCCCAGCCAGCGCGAGAGTTCGTACTCCCAGTCCAGCTCAAGGTCTTGAAGGATTGCCGCCAGTTCCAGCAGCACGCCGCTGTCGCCGTCGAGCTCGACTTCAGGGCCATGCAGCACCGAGGTTTTGTCCTTGCTCATCGCCAGTTTCAACACGCTTGAGGCCGGTGCGCGCAAGGTGCAGTCAGCACCGGTCTCCCAGTGGGAGGCGAGCATCAGGCCTTCGTCGCTGGGCAGGATGAACAGTTGCAGGGCCGGGCTGCGGCAATCGACGGCAATCACTCTGCCGCTCAAATGCGCTAGCCGCGGCAGCGCCGTGCTGTCGAGACGCAGCACCCGGTTCAGACCGAGTTCAACGCTGGCGAGCAGGCCGGCCAGCAACATCAGGGTTTGATGCCGCGGTGCAGGGCGACGATGCCTGCGGTCATGTTGTGGTAGGTCACGCGGTCGAAACCGGCCTCGACCATCATCGACTTCAGGGTTTCCTGATTCGGGTGCATACGGATCGATTCGGCCAGGTAGCGATAGCTTTCCGAATCGTTGGTGATCAGCTTGCCCATCAACGGCATGAAAGCGAACGAGTAGGCGTCGTAGGCTTTGGACATCAGCGCGTTGGTCGGTTTGGAGAACTCCAGCACCAGCAAACGGCCGCCTGGTTTCAGCACGCGCAGCATCGAGCGCAGGGCGTCTTCTTTATGGGTAACGTTGCGCAGGCCGAAAGCGATGGTCACGCAGTCGAAATGGTTGTCCGGGAACGGCAGCTTTTCAGCGTCGGCCTGAACGAACTCGACGTTGCCGGCCACACCCAGATCCAACAGGCGGTCACGACCGACCTTGAGCATGGATTCGTTGATGTCGGCCAACACCACCTGGCCGGTCGGGCCAACGAGGTGCGAGAACTTTTTGGTCAGATCTCCCGTGCCGCCGGCGATGTCCAGCACGCGGTTACCGGTGCGAACGCCCGACAGCTCGATCGCGAAACGCTTCCACAGACGGTGCATGCCGCCCGACAGGAGGTCGTTCATCAAGTCGTACTTGGCGGCTACCGAGTGGAAAACTTCAGCGACTTTTTCCGCTTTCTGGCTTTCCGGAACGTTTTTGAAGCCGAAGTGTGTGGTGGGTTCGGCATCGCTGCCTTTGCGCTGATCAGTCATATCGCTGTCACCAAAAGAGAATGCGGGACATTCTAATCCCGGTGGCCTGCTTTGTCTTGGCAAGGCTGCAGGTAAGATAGGCAACCACCGGGACGTTTTGCCGCAGCAGCGGTCAAGATGCTTCAGGAAAGCATTCATAAAACAGGAGTCATTCGATGGCCCGTATTAGTGTTGAGCGTGCCCACGGCCTGGGCAAGGAAGCGGCCCGCGAGAAGGCCGACCAGTTGGCGCAGAAACTGTCCGATCAGTATGGCCTGGAGCCGCAGTGGTCCGGCGACACCCTGAACCTCAAGCGCTCAGGCGTTAAAGGCGCGGTGCATGTGAGCGAGGATTCAATCAAGGTCGATGTCGAACTGGGCCTGATGATGTCGGCCATGAGTGGCATGATCAAAGCGGAAATCGAAAAGGCGTTGGATAAAGCGCTGGTCTGATTTTCGAGTCGAACTACATCCCCTGTGGGAGCCACCCTGCTGGCGATGGCGGTGCATCAGTCAACATTGATGTTGATGGATAAATCGCTATCGCCAGCAGGCTGGCTCCCACATTTGTTTTGTGATGTGCCCAAAGGTTTATGTCAGTTGTTAGGGTGCCGTTTCTAATTTTTCTCCCTACTTTGTGCCTGAGCCCGACACTTTCGCGGGCAGTTCCTCAAACCTTCTGCGCGTGAGGTGCACCATGGCCAAAGTTATTTTGAAGAAAAAAATCGACGCATCGACCACTGCTCTGGGCGACGTCAAATCTTATGCCCGCAAGATCTGGCTGGCAGGCCTGGGTGCCTACACCAAGGTCGGTCAAGAGGGCAGCGACTACTTTCAAGAGTTGATCAAGGCTGGTCAAACTGTTGAAACCAAAGGCAAAAAAGTAGTTGCCGAGAAACTTGAAGCGGCTAACTCAGAGATCGACGAAGCCAAGAGTGATGTGAGCACTTTCAAAGCCAAGGTCGAAGTTCAACTCGACAAGGTCGAGAAGGCTTTTGACTCGCGTGTCGCAAGTGCCTTGAATCGTATCGGCATTCCGTCTAAACATGACGTTGAGACACTCTCTGCTAAGCTCGATGAGCTGACGGCATTGCTCGAACGCGTCGCGCGTAAATCTTAAGGAGAACGGGATGGCTGGTAAAAAGAACACCGAAAAAGAAGGCAGCTCGTGGATCGGGAAAGTCGAAGACTACTCCCGCAAAATCTGGCTGGCTGGTTTAGGCGTGTACTCGAAGATCGACACTGACGGCAGCAAGCTCTTCGATACATTGGTCAAAGACGGCGAGAAAGCCGAGAAGCTCACCAAGAGCGCTGTCGGCAAAAAAGTCGATGACGTCAAGGATTCCGCTTCGTCGGCCAAGTCGCGCATCAGCGGCGTGAAAGATCGTGCACTGGGCAAGTGGGATGAGCTGGAAGGGGCTTTCGACAAGCGCCTGAACAGCGCCATTTCGCGCCTGGGTGTACCAAGCCGCAATGAAGTGAAAGCACTGCACAGCAAGGTCGATACCCTGACCAAGCAAATCGAAAGGCTGACCGGTGCCAAGGTTGCGCCTGTTGCGGCGAAAACTGCTGCGGCCAAACCTGCTGCGAAATCCGCTGCCAAGCCACTGGCAAAGGCTGCCGCTAAACCGGTTGCCAAAACCGCATCGAAAGTCGCGTCCGCAGCCAAGTCTGCTACCAAAACTGCCGCCGCTAAACCTGCTGCAGCCAAGGCAGCGGTCAAATCCGTCGCTGCCAAAGCTGCCGCCAAACCAGCTGCTAAAACGGCAGCGGCCAAACCAGCGACTAAACCAGCTGCTAAAACCGCAGCGGCCAAACCCGCAGCCAAGCCAGCGGCAAAACCTGCCGCAGCGAAGAAGCCAGCAGTGAAAAAGCCGGCCGCTCCTAAAGCTGCCGCACCAAAACCAGCAGTGGCTGCCGCCAAACCGGCAACCCCGTCGACACCGGCCAGCACATCGAACTCTGCTACCGCGCCGACCCCTGCTGTAACCCCGACTGCCGCGCCAGCTCCATCGACGCCAACCAGTCAGTCCTGATTTTCAGGGCTCAAGAAAACGCCCGGCCTGCAAAGGTCGGGCGTTTTTGTTTGTACACGATCCTGCACACACTGCGGCCCCCTGTGGGAGCTAGCCTGCTAGCGATAACGGTTCATCAGTCACAACAATGTCGACGGATAAATCGCTATCGCTAGCAGGCTAGCTCCCACAGGGGAGGCGGTGTTCAGGGGTTACTCGTGTTCTTCTAGGTATTGCAGCGCCAACTGCTCCGTCGCCACCTTGATCGGCGGCAGCAAATGCGGCGCCACCAACATCATGATCTGATACACCACCAACCTCACTTCGCCTTCTCGATCAAGAATCCGCTGATAGTCCAGCGAGAACAGCAGTGTCATGGTGATCTGCTCCACCAATTGCCCCAGCGCCTGCGTATCGCTGACCAACTGCCCCTGAGCCTTCAATCGCGCCAGCAATGAAGCCAGCGTGCGCTTCAGCGCATTGAGCAGGTTGCGAATCCCCTTGGCCAGTTTCGGCAAGCGCCCGGCCAGGTTCGACAGGTCCTGAAACAGGAACCGGTAATGGGCCAGCCGTTCGACGATCAAGTGCAGGAACAGCCAGTAATCCTCCGGAGCCAATTCCACATCGGCCGGAGGATCAAGCAGTGGTGCAAGCTCAGCCTGGAAGCGCTCGAACAATCCGAGTATCAGCGGTTCCTTGCCGTGGAAGTGGTAGTAGAGGTTGCCTGGGCTGATCCCCATTTCGTTGGCAACTTCCATGGTGGAAACGTTCGGTTCGCCCTTCTGATTGAACAATTGCAGGGCACATTCGAGGATCCGGTCGCGGGTTTTCATCCAGTCTTCTTAATGGTCGAGTCATGCCACGGCAGACGTGTGCCGTGGTTCGTTATCAGTCAGCGCACACGAACGTAAGTGCCGGGTGCCGCCTCCAGCGGTGGATAGTTCTGGTTGCCGAGGGTCATGTGGGTTTCTTTTTGCGCGCCCGAGCGTTCCTGAATCCAGCCCAGCCATTGTGTCCACCAACTACCGTCGACTTGCTTGGCGTCGTAGTACCAGGCCCGTGGATCGCTGCTCAGTTTCGCGCTCTCGACGAAGTTGGCTTTCGGGTTCGACGGCGGGTTGAGGATGCTCTGCACATGACCGCTGTTGGACAGCACGAAGCGTCGCTCGCCACCCAACAGCAGCGTCGAGCGATACACCGCATCCCACGGCGTGATGTGGTCGTTGATGCCGGCCACGCTGAAGCTGTCGACGGTGACTTTCTGCAGGTCGATCGGCGTGCCGCACACTTCCAGGCCGCCCGGATGACCCAGCGGGTTGTGCTTGAAGAAGTCCAGCAGGTCGCCATGCAAGGCCGCCGGCAGGCGCGTGTTGTCGTTGTTCCAGTAGAGAATGTCGAACGCTGGCGGCTCTTTGCCCAGCAGGTAATTGTTGACGAAATAGCTCCAGATCAAATCGTTGGGGCGCATCCAGGCGAAGACTTTCGCCATGTCGCGGCCGTCCAGCACACCTTTCTGATAGGAGCGGCGCTTGGCCGCTTCCAGGGTTTGTTCGTCGGCGAAGAGCGTGGCGGGGCTGTCCATCTGACTGTCGAGCAGGCTCACCAGATACGTCGCGCTGGACACTCGCCGTAGCTGCCGCTTGGCCTGCAAGTGGCCTTGCAGCGCAGCGATGGTCAGCCCGCCGGCGCAAGCGCCCATCAGGTTGACTTCGCGAGCGCCGGTGATGGCGCGGCAGACGTTCATCGCTTCTTCCACTGCTTCGACGTAGGTCGACAGGCCCCATTCGCGATGACGCACATCCGGGTTGCGCCAGCTGATCATGAACGTCTGCAGGCCGTTTTTCAGGGCGAACTGGACGAAGCTGTTGTGCGGGCTCAGGTCGAAAATGTAGTACTTGTTGATCTGTGGCGGCACCACCAGCAGCGGTTTGGAATACTGCTTTTCGCTCATCGGCTTGTACTGGATCAGCTCCAGCAACTCGTTGCGAAACACCACGGAACCGGTGGTGGTGGCGACGGTTTTGCCGACCTCGAAAGAGTGCTTGGTGACTTGCCGGGGCAGGCCGTCGTTGTGCAGGAAGTCGTCGAACAGGTGGCTGATGCCACGCACCAGGCTGTTGCCGCCGGAGTTGAAGATCTCCTTGATCGCCAACGGATTGAGCAGGGTGTTGGACGGCGCCACGGCGTCGTTGAGCAAGGCGAACGCGAAGTGCGCGCGAGCGCGATCGTCCGGGGTCATGTTGCTCTCGTCGATCCAGCTTTTGACCTGTTTCTGCCAGCTCAGGTAGGCCTGCAAGCTGCGGCGATAAAACGGGTTGAGACTCCATGCCGGGTCGGCGAAGCGATTGTCCTGCGGGTTGGTCGGGTGCAGGGTTTCACCCAGCAGCACGCGGCCCAATTGGCCGCCCAGTTTCAGTGCGTGTCGGGCGCTGTGCACCGGGTTGCGCAGGCCATGGGCGGCAACGCTGCGCAGGGTCGACAGCAGATCCCGGCCACGCAGGCCGGTGATCGCACTCTGTGCGTTGATGAACGCGGCGGGAGTGGGCAAAAAGTCCCTCGCTGGTTTTTCGCGCATGAATCAACACTCCTTCGTCTTCAGGCCAAATACAAATACACCGAACCAGAACACCATAGACGCTGTTGCGGGTTGTTGCGCGGTACGGCGTCCTGCCGACCGACAATGGGCCGGTTAACCGCCCAATGGCGCCGGATGCGGGTGCATCACGGCGCGCTGACGTTCCTCCTCGAGGAATTTCATGATGATCGGCGCCACGGCTTCGGCGCGGGTAATCAGGAACAAATGCCCGTCATCGATGATGTGCAACTGAGCATTGGGGATCCGCCAGGCCAGCACGCGCATGTTGATCAGCGGGATCAGCGGATCGTCGTCGCCGGCCAGGACCAGGGTCGGCTGATGGATCTTGTGCAGCCAGTGAATGCTGGTCCAGCCGAGGCCGGCGAACAGCTGCCAGTAGTAACCGAGTTTGCCTGCCGAGCGAACCTTGGCAGCATGACTGGCGGCCAGGGTCGGATCGCGACGGAACGAACCGCCATAGATCATCGGCGCAATACGGATCACATGAGACGGCTGGATGTAGCGCCGTGGGCTGGCCATCATCCACAGCACTTTCGGTTTGCCCGGCACCATCACCGCACCGGCCGCCGTGGCCGCCAGCACGAGTTTCTTGCAGCGCTCCGGATAGTCGTACGCGAACTGCTGGGCGAGGGCGCCGCCCCAGGAAACGCCGATGACGTTGACCTGCCCATAGTCGAGATAGTCGAGCATCCGTGCCGTGAGTTTCGCCAGCCCCGGAAAACGGTACGGCCGATTGGGCGTCGAGGAACCGCCGACACCGGGTACGTCGAAGGCGATGACTTCCAGGTCCGGGTCCAGCGCCGCGACGAACGGAAACACCAGCTCCAGGTTGGCGCCGATGCCGTTGAAAATCAGCAAGGGCGTCAAGTGAGGCTTGCCGGGGCGTACCGCCGTGCGGAGGGTCTGGCCATCCAGGTCGACAGTACGGAATATGAACGGTTGCGGCATGCTTCAGGCCCTGTGGGTGAATTCATCCCCTGTCCCCTTGTGGGAGCGGGCTTGCTCGCGAAAGCGTCGGGTCAGTCGACCACGATGTTGAATGTTCAACCGCATTCGCGAGCAAGCCCGCTCCCACAGTGGGGTGGGGTGTGTCGGTTACCGCTCGTGTACGTAAGTGCCTGGCGCCGACTCGCCTGCCGGGTAAGCCTTGTTGCCCAGGCTCGCCGGGGATTTCTTCAGCTTGCCCGAACGCTCGGCCTGCCAGGCCTGCCAGTGCAGCCACCAGGAGTCAGTGTGCTTGGTGGAATTCTCTTGCCATTCTTCGGCTTTGACCGGCATCTCCGTGCTGGTCATGTAGCGCGATTTCGGGTTGCCCGGCGGGTTCAGAATGCTCTGGATATGCCCGCTGCTGGACAGCACGAATTCAACCTTGCCGCCGAACAACTGCGCCGACTTGTAGCAGGACTTCCACGGGGTGATGTGGTCGTTGGTGCCGGCCAGGGAGAAGATGTCGGCCGTGACCTGCTTCAGGTCGATCGGCGTGCCGCACACTTCCAGTGCATCGGGACGGATCAGTGGGTTGCTTTTGAACATTTCGATCAGGTCGCCGTGGAATGCGGCGGGTAACCGTGTGGTGTCGTTGTTCCAGAAGAGGATGTCGAACACCGGCGGCTCGTTGCCCAGCAGGTAGTTATTGACCCAGTAGTTCCAGATCAAATCGTTGGGGCGCATCCAGGCGAAGACTTTCGCCATGTCGCGGCCTTCCAGCACACCGGCCTGGTAGGAATGGCGCTTGGCGGCTTCGAGGGTCTGCTCGTCGACGAACAGGGCTACGTCGCTGTCCAGGGTGGTGTCCAGCACGCTGACCAGCAGCGTGAGGGCGTTGACCTTCTTCTCGCCGATCGCAGCGTAGTGGCCCAGCAGGGCGGTGCAGGTGATGCCACCGGAGCAGGCGCCGAGCATGTTCACGTCTTTGCTGCCAGTGATCGCGGTGACCACGTCGACCGCTTCCTTGAGCGCCTCAATGTAGGTCGACAGACCCCACTCGCGCTGCTCCTTGGTCGGGTTGCGCCAGCTGACGATGAACGTCTGCACGTTGTTGCGCAGGCAGAAGCGCGCCAGGCTCTTGTCCGGGCTCAGATCGAATACATAGAACTTATTAATCTGCGGCGGCACCACCAACAGCGGACGCTCGTGCACCTGCTCGGTGATCGGGCGGTACTGGATCAATTCCAGCACGTCGTTGCGAAACACCACCGCGCCTTCGGTCACGCCCAGGCTCTTGCCGACTTCGAACGCACCCATGTTGACCTGGCTCGGCATACCGCCGTTGTGCACCAGATCCTTGGCCAGATGCGAGAGGCCGTCGAGCAGGCTTTTGCCGCCGGTTTCGAAGAAGCGTTTGACCGCCGCCGGGTTGGCCGCACTGTTGGTCGGGGCCATGGCTTCGGTCATGAGGTTGATCACGAAATGCCCGCGACTGACGTCTTTGGGCGGCAGGTTGCTGTCGTCGATCCAGTCGTGGAGTTCCTTGCGCCACGCCAGGTAAGTTTGCAGATAACGTTTGTAGAGCGGGTTCTGGCTCCAGGCCGGATCGGCAAAGCGACGGTCATCACTTGTAGGTTGAAGCTCGGATTTGCCGAACAACACGTTCTTCAGTTCAAGGCCGAAATGGGCAACATGCCTGGCACTGTGAATCGGTTGTTTGATGGCCTGCCTGAGCACCATTCGAGCAGACGCCAGTAGATCCTTTCCACGCAGCCCAACGACAGGATTCAGCCCCAAGGTGTTTTCCGAGGCTTGATACTTCAAGTCATCGTTATTCTTGTTACTCATCTACGACGCTCCATTGTCCTGAGACGAGTACCTGGGTCCAGCCGTGTCATCACACAGCCAATGCCAGGTACTTCTGCTCGGGTGACCGTTAATTCTGCATCGCTGCTTTTTTACGGCAGAGAGCACTGCAGGGAACTTGCCAGCTCCATTGGTTACCCGAGTTTAATTTTTTTCGCAAGCGGGCCAATCATTGACCCAGGAGCGGAGCATTCAAACAGATGGAATTAGAAAATGCCCTCTAAAGAGCAAGAGGGCTGACCTAGAGCATCAGCTTGACGATGGATTCATTCGGATCGCGGGTTTTTCCGGCGGCTTTTAGTTCGGCAAGATAATCGTTCCAAAGGTCCTCCTGACGCATGCCCAGCTGGTACAGATATTCCCAGGTGAACAGGCCGCTGTCGTGGCCGTCGTCGAAGGTCAATTTCAGTGCGTACTGACCGGCCGGTTCTACCTTGGTCAGGCCTACGCCGATCTTGCCAAATTGCAGGATAGGTTTGCCGTGGCCCTGGACCTCGGCGGAAGGAGAGTGCACGCGCAAGAACTCGGCGGGCAGATCATGTTCCTCGCCGGACGCGTATTTCAGCGACAGGGTTTTCGAGGCTTTGTGCAGTTTGATGTCGGTGGGGAGTTGGGTCATGACCAGCAATCCATTTTTGTAGGCGCGCTCGGTTCAAATGTGGGAGCGGGCTTGCTCGCGAAAGCGGTGTGTCAGACGACGTTGAGCCGACTGATATACCGCTTTCGCGAGCAACCCCGCTCCCACAGGACTGCATTCGCCTGTAAGTATTGCTTACAGGATATAACGGGACAGGTCTTCGTTCTGCGCCAATTCGCCGAGGTGGCTGTTGACGTATTCGGCGTCGATCAGGATCACCTTGTCATCGTGGGCGCTGGCCAGGTCGCCGGCGCTGAACGACACCTCTTCGAGCAGACGCTCGAGCAATGTGTGCAGGCGACGGGCACCGATGTTCTCGGTCTTCTCGTTGACCTGCCAGGCGATCTCGGCGATGCGCTTGATGCCGTCAGGCTGAAACTCGATGACCAGGCCTTCGGTTTTCAGCAAGGCGCAATACTGCTCGGTGAGCGACGCGTGCGGCTCGCTGAGGATGCGTTCGAAGTCTTCCGGCGTCAGCGCCTTCAGCTCGACACGAATCGGCAGACGACCTTGCAGCTCAGGCACCAGGTCGCTCGGCTTGCTCAAGTGGAACGCACCGGAGGCGATGAACAGGATGTGGTCAGTCTTGACCATGCCCAGCTTGGTGTTGACGGTGCAGCCTTCGATCAGTGGCAGCAAGTCGCGCTGCACGCCTTCGCGGGACACGTCGACGCCACCGGAATTGCCGCGCTTGGCGACCTTGTCGATTTCGTCGATGAACACGATGCCGTGCTGCTCGACCGCTTCCAGCGCCTTGGCCTTCAACTCTTCATCGTTGACCAGGCGGCTGGCTTCTTCGTCACGCACCAGTTTCAGCGCTTCCTTGACCTTGATCTTGCGGTTTTTCTTTTTGCCCTTGCCCATGTTGGCGAACAGGCTCTGCAACTGGTTGGTCATCTCTTCCATGCCCGGTGGCGCGGAGATATCGACGCCGGCCATTTCGGCGACTTCGATTTCGATCTCCTTGTCATCCAGCTGACCTTCACGCAGGCGCTTGCGAAACAGCTGGCGGGTGTTGGAGTCGGCCGACGGGGCGTCGTCATTGTTAAAGCCCATGCGTGCCGGTGGCAGCAGGGCGTCGAGGATGCGCTCTTCAGCGGCGTCTTCGGCGCGGTGGCGAACCTTGGTCATTTCCTGTTCGCGCAGCAACTTGATCGCTGCGTCGGCCAGGTCACGAATGATCGATTCAACGTCGCGACCGACGTAGCCGACTTCGGTGAACTTGGTCGCTTCGACTTTGATGAACGGCGCGTTGGCAAGCTTGGCCAAGCGACGGGCGATCTCGGTTTTACCGACACCGGTCGGGCCGATCATCAGGATGTTCTTGGGGGTTACTTCAACGCGCAGCTCTTCGGGCAGCTGCATCCGGCGCCAGCGGTTACGCAGCGCGATGGCGACGGCGCGCTTGGCATCGTCCTGGCCGATGATGTGGCGATTGAGTTCGTGGACGATTTCACGGGGAGTCATGGACATAGTAATTGGCGGTCCTCAAGCAAAAGTGAGCCGTGGCGCTAAGGCCGGAACAGGCTTACTCGGCGAGGTCCTGCTCCTCAATGGTGAAGGTGTGGTTGGTGAATACGCAGATGTCGCCGGCGATGCCGAGCGCGGTTTCGACGATTTCCCGGGCCGACAGATCGGTTTTCTTCAGCAGCGCGCTGGCGGCGGCCTGGGCGTAACCGCCGCCGGAGCCCATGGCGATCAGGCCTTCTTCAGGTTCGACCACGTCGCCGTTGCCGGTGATGATCAGGGAGGCGTCTTTGTTCGCGACCGCGAGCATGGCTTCGAGGCGGCTGAGGGAGCGGTCAGTGCGCCATTCTTTGGCGAGTTCGACAGCGGCGCGCACCAGGTGGCCCTGATGTTTCTCAAGCTGGCCTTCGAAACGCTCGAAGAGGGTGAAGGCGTCAGCGGTGGCCCCGGCAAAACCGGCGATTACCTGGCCGTGGTAAAGGCGACGAACTTTCTTCGCGTTGCCTTTCATCACGGTATTGCCGAGAGAAACCTGGCCGTCGCCGCCCATGACGACTTTGCCGTGGCGGCGAACTGAAACGATGGTGGTCAAGGGAGAGTCTCCACGCAGCGGGGCGAAAATGCCTTATGCCAACTCATATGGGGGTGGTGATGCGTTTTTCAACTGCGGGGCGGGAGAGGGGACGAGCGGTGGGGTTACAGTAAGACATGTGGCGCGGGTGCTGCCGCCATTCGCGAGCAAGCCCGCTCCCACACTGGATCTGTGTTGTTTGCAGATTCCATGGCAAACGAAGATTCAAGGTGGGAGCGGGCTTGCTCGCGAATGGGGCAACCCGATGTGTCAGGCTGCCCAAGGCATTTGCCCCGCCATGATCTGTTGGCGCAGTGCTTTTTACCGGTTCTGGCGTTGTTGTAACAACAGGTTGCTGAAGCCGGCGCCGGACAGTTGTTTCTGCGCCGTGGTCAGTTGTTCGCGGTTGCTGAACGGTCCGACCAAAACCCGATACCAGGTTTCGTCTTTGACCGTGCCGGATTCAACCGCCACCGCCTGGCCCAGCAGAATGATCTGCGCCCGAACCTTGTCCGCGTCAGCCTCCTTGCGGAACGAACCGGCCTGCAAGAAGAACTTGGTCACCGGTGCCGCTTTGGACACAGGCGGTGCTGGCGGCGGAGTGATCCCGGCCAGTGCCGCCTGAGCGCGCGCAGTATCAATTTTCGCCGCTTGCTCAGGCGTGACCGGCGTCGTCGGAACCGCCGGCACTTGTGGCGTCGGCAGGGTTTTCTCCGGCACGGCATCCGGCGGCACGATCACTTCCGATTCCGGCAGCAAGGTGTAGAAGTCGTATTTCGGCTTCACCGGTTGCGTCGGGCTCGGCGGGGTTTTGTTGGCCTCGGCGATCTTGGTGGCTTTCTGCTGCTCGATCTTCTCGCGCTTGACGCTCTCGCTGCCCTTGCCCGGTTCCAGTTTCATCAGGAAAACAATGAACGCGCCGACCGTCAGGCCGATGGCCATCCACAGCCAACCCGGGATCGGTTGTTTTGCAGGAGCTTGGTAACGGCTGGCGCCACGCTTGGGTGCAGGTTTTTTCTTGGCAGCCAACTTACATACGCTCCAGAGTTTCCAGACCCAAGAGTTCCAGGCCTTGCTTGAGAGTGCGGCCAGTCAACGCGGCGAGGCGCAGACGGCTCTGCATTTGCGCCGGGGTGTCGGCGCTGAGGATCGGACAGTTCTCGTAGAAACTGGAGAACAGGCCGGCGACATCGTACAGGTAGGTGCACAGGATGTGCGGTGTGCCTTTTTCGCACACGTTGTTCAGCACTTCACCGAACTGCGCGAGCTTGGCGGCCAGTTCGTGTTCGTGGGCGGCTTCGAGAACGATCTGGCCTTCGACTTCGCTGAAGTCCTTGCCGAGTTTGCGGAACACGCCGGCCACGCGGGTGTAGGCGTACAGCAGGTACGGCGCGGTGTTGCCTTCGAAGTTCAGCATCTGGTCGAAGTTGAAGCTGTAGTCGCTGGTGCGGTGCTTGGACAGGTCGGCGTATTTCACTGCGCCAATGCCCACGACTTTGGCGATGTTGCGCAATTCGTCTTCGGCCAGTTCCGGGTTCTTGTCCTTCACCAGGGTGTAGGCGCGTTCCTGGGCTTCAGTCAGCAGGTCGATCAGCTTCACGGTGCCGCCATCACGGGTCTTGAACGGACGGCCATCGGCGCCGTTCATGGTGCCGAAGCCCATGTGTTCCATTTCCATCGGGTGCGTCACGAAGCCGGCCTTGCGGGCGACCGCGAACACTTGCTGGAAGTGCAGCGCTTGACGCTGATCGACGAAATACAGCGCGCGATCAGCCTTCAACTTGCCGCTGCGGTAACGCACGGCCGCCAGGTCGGTGGTGGCGTAAAGGTAGCCGCCATCAGCCTTGACGATGATCACGGGCAGCGGGTCGCCGTCGGCGTTCTTGAATTCATCGAGGAACACGCACTGCGCGCCATTACTCTCGACCAGCATGCCGGCGGCCTTGAGGTCGTTGACCACATTGATCAGGTCGTCGTTGTAGGCACTTTCGCCCATCACGTCGGCCATGGTCAGTTTGACGTTCAGCAGCTCGTAGATTTTCTGGCAATGGGACAGCGAGATGTCCTTGAACTTGGTCCACAGCGCCAGGCAGTCCGGATCACCGGCTTGCAGCTTGACCACCAGGCCACGGGCGCGATCGGCGAACTCTTCGGATTCGTCGAAGCGTCCCTTGGCGGCGCGGTAGAAGTTTTCCAGGTCTGACAGCTCGTCGCTGGTGATCGGGTTTTCTTGCAGATAGGCCATCAGCATGCCGAACTGGGTACCCCAGTCGCCGACGTGGTTCTGACGGACGACGTCGTCGCCAAGGAACTCAAGCACACGCGCCACGCCGTCGCCGATGATGGTCGAACGCAAGTGGCCGACGTGCATCTCTTTGGCCAGGTTAGGGGCCGACAGGTCGACCACCGTGCGCTGCACCGGGCCGGCCTTGCGCACGCCGATGTGCTCATCGGCCAGGGCGGCGTCCAGGCGAGTGGCCAGGGCATCAGTGTTCTGGAAGAAGTTCAGGAAGCCCGGGCCGGCGATTTCAGTCTTGGTGACGTTTTCATCAGCCGGCAGCGCGGCGATGATTTTTTCCGCCAGATCACGCGGCTTCATGCCGGCCGGTTTGGCGAGCATCATCGCGATATTGCTGGCGAAGTCGCCGTTCTTCTTGTCACGGGAGTTTTCCACCTGGATCGCCGGCGACAGGCCTTCAGGCAACACACCTTCGTTGACGAGTTGGGTGATGGCTTGTTGGATCAGCTGGCGAATGGTGTCTTTCATGGTGTTCTCTTTCGACCGCAAGCGCGGCGGCGCCTGGATGCGCTAGTGGAAAAACTGGGCATTATCCGTTGCGAAGACGGGCTTGCCAACTATAGCGGGCAGGTTATGGATATGCGGTGACAAATAGTCAGCCTTCGCGGGCAAGCCCGCTCCCACATTGGATCTGTGTGCACCAAAAATTCCCTGTGGGAGCGGCGGTGCGACGATTCGATTTGCTCGCGAAGGCGATGGTCCAATCAATACAAATCGACAGGATCGACATCCAGAGACCAACGCACCGCCCGCCCACTCGGCATCTGCTCCAGCACCAGCAACCAATTGCTCAACAGCCGGTGCAACGGCGCCCGGGCCGTGGCCTGCAACAACAACTGCGCGCGATAACGCCCCGCGCGGCGCTCCATTGGCGCCGGCACCGGGCCAAGCAATTCGATTCCAGTCAGATTCTGCTCAGCCAGCAAACGCTCGGCCTCGCTGCACGCCTCATCGAGAAAACCTTCGGCCTGCCCCGGTTTGTGTGCTTCGGCCCGCAGCAACGCCAGATGCGCAAACGGCGGCAATCCTGCCGAGCGACGTTCGCTCAAAGCCTGTTCGGCAAAGGCGAAATAGCCTTGTTCAGTCAACTGCACCAGCAGCGGATGATCGGCGAGGTGCGTCTGGATAATCACCTTGCCCGGCTCTTCAGCCCGCCCGGCTCGGCCCGCAACCTGAACGATCAACTGCGCCATGCGCTCGCTGGCACGGAAGTCGCCGGAGAACAGCCCGCCGTCGGCATCGAGAATCGACACCAGCGTCACCCGTGGAAAGTGGTGCCCTTTGGCAAGCATTTGCGTGCCGACCAAAATGCATGGGTGGCCTTTCTGGATGGTCGCGAACAGCTGATTCATCGCATCCTTGCGCGACGTGCTGTCGCGATCGACCCGCAGCACCGGAACATCCGGGAACAGAATCGCAAGGCGCTCCTCTGCACGCTCGGTGCCGGCACCCACCGGCCGCAAATCGACCTTGCCGCATTTCGGGCAATGCCGGGGCACGCGCTCGACGTAGCCGCAATGGTGGCAGCGCAGTTCGCCGGAGCGCTGATGCACGGTCATCCGCGCATCGCAGCGCTGACACTCGGACATCCAGCCGCAGTCGTGACACAGCAACGTCGGCGCAAAACCGCGACGGTTGAGGAACACCAACACTTGTTGGCCAGCGGCCAGCGTCTGACCGATGGCCTGCTGCATCGGCCCGGAAATGCCGCTGTCCAGCGGACGACTTTTCACGTCCAGGCGCAGGAAGCGCGGCTGCTTGGCACCGCCAGCGCGCTCGTTCAGGCGTAAGAGACCGTACCGACCGGTGTAGGCGTTGTGCAGGCTTTCCAGCGAAGGCGTGGCGGAGCCGAGCACGATCGGGATGTTTTCCTGCCGCGCACGCACCAACGCCAGATCGCGGGCGTGATAGCGCAGGCCTTCCTGCTGTTTATAGGAGCCGTCGTGCTCTTCGTCGATGATGATCAGACCGGGATTTTTCATCGGTGTGAACAGCGCCGAACGCGTGCCGATAATGATGTCGGCGTCACCGTCCCGGGCGGCGAGCCAGGCTTCGAGGCGCTCGCGATCATTGACCCCCGAGTGAATCAGGGCGATGCGCGCATTAAAACGCTGCTCAAAGCGCGCCAGGGTTTGTGGGCCGAGGTTGATCTCCGGAATCAACACCAGCGCTTGCTTGCCGGCTTGGAGGGTTTCGCGGATCAGCTGTAAATAGACTTCGGTCTTGCCGCTGCCAGTGACGCCGGCCAGCAGGAACGCGTGATAACTGTCGAACCCGGCGCGAATCGCCTCATAGGCGGCGCGCTGCTCCGGGTTGAGCGGCAACTCCGGTTGCGCCAGCCAGTGCTCGTGGCGGGCACCGGGAGCGTGCTTGCGGATTTCCACCTGCACCAGATCCTTGGCCAGCAACAGATCGAGGCTGTCCTTGCTCAGCATCAGCTTGCTCAACAACTGATGAGCGACGCCGTGAGGGTGCTGGGCCAATGTCGCCAAGGCTTCTCGCTGACGCGGTGCGCGGGCGATGCGCGGATCATCCAGGCTGGCGCCGGGCGCGGCTGACCAGAAGCGTTCCTGGCGCGCCTCGGCCAGTTCGCCCTGGCGCAACAACACTGGCAGCGCCCAACTCAAGGTGTCGCCAAGGCTGTGCTGATAATACTGCGAGGTCCACAGGCACAGCTTGAACAGCGCCGGCGGCAACGGCGGCGTGGCGTCGAGCAGGGCAAGAGCCGGCTTGAGCTTTTCTACCGGGACTTCGCTGGTGTCGGTGACCTCCACCAGGATCCCGATCATCTCCCGCCGGCCGAACGGCACACGCAGACGCATGCCTGGTTGCAACTGGGCGCGCAGGACCCCGGCCGGGGCACGGTAATCGAACAGACGGCGCAGCGGCGAAGGCAGGGCGAGGCGCAAAATGGCGTCGGGCACGCGGGGGATTCTCTTTGGGCGGGGCAGTAAATGAGAGGCTGGGCGCATAACCTGTGGGAGCGGGCTTGCTCGCGAAAGCGGTGTGTCTGTCAGCATTCATGTCGTCTGGCACACCGCTTTCGCGAGCAAGCCCGCTCCCACATGGACGGTGCTTTGGGTCGGGAGCCTAGCAGACGGTCGGTAGAAGCGACAGCTTGCGCGATTGTCAATGTCTGATAGAATCCGCGGCCTAATTACGTGCGGTATTCAACAATAGTGTTGGGTGGCGGCACGCAGCCCGAGGAAGACACCATGAAAGCTGATATCCATCCAGATTATCCAGTCATTGCTGTTACTTGCAGCTGTGGCAACAAGTTCGAAACTCGTTCGACCTTCGGCAAAGCTCTGCCGATCGACGTTTGCAACGAGTGCCACCCGTTCTACACCGGTAAGCAGAAGACTCTGGACACTGGCGGCCGCGTTCAGCGCTTCGCAGACCGTTTCGGTGCTTTCGGCAAGAAAGCTCCTGCTGCAGCAGAGTAAGGTTCGAAAGCCCCATGGGCTTTACCTTGCTAATGAAAAAGGCGTCCCTCGCGGGCGCCTTTTTTGTGTCCGCGATTTGGCTGTCCGGCGCCCAGGCCTTCTGCCCGGCACCGAGCGGTCTGACACCCGTCGCGGTGCAGCGAGTGGTGGATGGCGACACTTTGCGCCTGAACGATGGCCGCAGTGTGCGCATGATCGGCTTGAACACGCCTGAGCTAGGTAAACAGGGCCGCTCCGACGAGCCGTTTGCCGTTGCTGCGCGCAAACGCCTGGAAGCGCTGGTGGCCGCCAGCGACGGACGCGTGAGTTTGCTGCCCGGTAAAGAAAGCAAAGATCATTACGGTCGCACGCTGGCCCATGTCTACGGTGCCGATGGCGCCAACCTCGAAGCGCAGATGCTCGCCGAGGGCCTGGGTTTTCAGGTGGCGGTCGCGCCGAATGTCGATTTGGTCGTCTGCCAGCAAGCCGCCGAACGCAGCGCACGCCAGGCCGGCCTTGGCCTGTGGCGGCAATCACCTGTACTGAAAGCAGAGCAGATCAACGCCTCCGGTTTCGCGGTGCTCAGTGGTCGTGTGAGCAAGGTTCAGCGCAATCGCGGCGGGGTTTGGATTGAGTTGCAGGACTCGGTTGTATTGCGTGTTGCACCCAATATGCTCGGGCAATTCGATGTGGCATCGCTTGAGCGACTGAAGGGCAAGCAGATTGAGGCGCGTGGCTGGGTGGTGGATCGATCGCGCCGGGGCGGTTTGAAATCCGGACAAGCGCGCTGGCTTCTGCCGCTGACCGATCCATCGATGCTGCAAGCGGCGCCCTGAGAAAAAACTGTAGACATTTTTTCTGTCAATTGTGAACAGTCTATCCCTTGTGTTCCGTGGCTCTTGGCCCAAAGTCGTAAGGCAGGGCGCTTGACAGGGGTGACTGGTCAGTCTTGTGGGGACTTTGCGACACGCGTATCCTCGGCGGTCCGTCTGTCCAACAGTAAAAGCGGAATGCCCACATGTCTGATTTGAAAACTGCCGCTCTCGAATATCACGCCCATCCTCGTCCAGGGAAGCTGAGTGTCGAGCTCACCAAGGCCACCGCTACCGCCCGCGATCTGTCGCTGGCCTACAGCCCCGGCGTAGCCGAACCAGTACGCGAAATCGCCCGCGATCCTGAACTGGCCTACAAATACACCGGCAAAGGCAACCTGGTTGCAGTCATTTCCGATGGCACCGCGATTCTTGGCCTGGGTAACCTCGGCCCATTGGCTTCCAAGCCAGTCATGGAAGGTAAAGGCGTGCTGTTCAAGCGCTTTGCCGGCATCGACGTTTTCGACATCGAAGTCGACTCCGAAAGCCCGCAAGCCTTCATCGACACCGTCAAGCGTATCTCCATCACCTTCGGTGGCATCAACCTGGAAGACATCAAGGCACCTGAGTGCTTTGAAATCGAGCGCGCTCTGATCGAGCAGTGCGACATTCCAGTCTTCCACGATGACCAGCACGGCACCGCGATCGTTACCGCCGCCGGCATGATCAACGCCCTGGAAATCGCTGGCAAAACCCTGGCTGACGCCAAGATCGTTTGCCTGGGCGCCGGTGCGGCCGCCATCTCCTGCATGAAATTGCTGGTGAGCATGGGCGCCAACATCGAAAACATCTTCATGGTTGACCGTACCGGTGTGATCCACTCCGGCCGTGACGACCTGAACCAGTACAAGGCTGTCTTCGCTCACGCGACCGACAAGCGCACCCTGGCTGACGCCCTGACCGGTGCAGACGTGTTCGTTGGCCTGTCCGGCCCGAACCTGCTGAGCCCTGAAGGCCTGAAATCCATGGCTGCCAACCCGATCGTGTTCGCCTGCTCCAACCCTGATCCGGAAATCTCCCCGGAACTGGCGCACGCCACCCGTGACGACGTGATCATGGCGACCGGCCGTTCGGACTACCCGAACCAGGTCAACAACGTACTGGGCTTCCCGTTCATCTTCCGCGGTGCCCTGGACGTTCGCGCCAAGCGCATCAACGAAGAAATGAAAGTAGCAGCGGCCAACGCCCTGCGTGAACTGGCCAAACTGCCGGTTCCTCAGGAAGTGTGCGACGCCTACGGTGGCATCAAGCTGGAATTCGGTCGTGAGTACATCATTCCGAAACCAATGGATGCCCGCCTGATCACCCTGATCTCCGATGCCGTGGCCAAGGCTGCCATCGAGACCGGCGTAGCGACCCTGCCGTATCCAAAGAACTACCCGCTGAAAAGCGTAGATGACGTGTTCAACGGCTAAGTCGTTGTAGCGCTTCAACCAAAAAGCCCCGGCTCATTTGAGTTGGGGCTTTTTTTTGCCTGTGATCGTTCCCACGCTCTGCGTGGGAATGCCTCTACGGACGCTCCGCGTTCGGCTGTGGGAAGGGACGCGGAGCGTCCCGGGCTGCATTCCCACGCAGAGCGTGGGAACGATCATGTGAGGCAATAAAAAGCCCCGCTCTTCTTTCGAAGGCGGGGCTTTTTGCAGCTTTAGCTGATCAGAACAAATCGATCGGCGCCGCTTCATCCGCTGGCAGCGGGCTGCCCGGTGCATTGCCGTTACCCAGCTCATTCACCGACGGTGGCGTGTCCTCGGCCTTGAACAGCTCAAAGTACGCGCCTGGCGTGCCAGGGCTGGCCGCGCGACCGCTGACGGGGTCAACCCGCAGGCTGAGGAGGCCTTCCGGCTCTGCCTGGGTGTGAGGCGGCTTGTCTTTGAGGGCGGCTGCCATGTAGTTCATCCAGATCGGCAGCGCGACGGTGCCGCCGAACTCGCGTTTGCCCAGGCTTTCAGGCTGATCGAAGCCGGTCCAGACGGTGGTCACATAATCGGCGTTGTAGCCGGAGAACCAGGCGTCCTTGGATTCGTTTGTGGTCCCGGTCTTGCCTGCAATGTCACTGCGGCCCAAGGCCAGAGCACGACGGCCGGTGCCGAGCTTGATCACGTCCTCGAGCATGCTGTTGAGGATGTAGGTGGTGCGACCGTCGACAATGCGCTCGGCCACGGCCGGCGTTTGCGGCGCGGCGCCTGGTGCGGCCGGAGCCTCGCCTGGGGTTGCATTGACCGTGAATGCCTGGGCGTCGGTCGGTGCAGCAATGCCGTTGGTCGCTACGTCGCCCTGAGGAACGCTCGGCGGGTTGGCGACGAACAGCGTGTCGCCATTGCGGCTTTCGATCTTGTCGATGATGTACGGGGTGATCTTGTAGCCACCGTTAGCGAAGGTGCTCCAGCCGGTAGCGATTTCCATGGGCGTCAGGGTCGCGGTGCCGAGCGCCAGGGACAAGTTGCGCGGCAGGTCCTGCTTGTTGAAGCCGAACTTGCTGATGTAGTCGATGGTGCGATCGACGCCCAGCGCCTGCACCAGTCGGATCGACACCAGGTTGCGCGACTTGTACAGCCCTTCGCGCAGACGGATCGGGCCAAGGAAGGTGTTGGTGTCGTTCTTCGGACGCCAGACCTTGTCCAGGTATTCATCGACGAACACGATCGGCGCATCGTTGACCAGGCTGGCGGCGGTGTAGCCGTTATCCAGTGCGGCGCTGTACACGAAGGGCTTGAAGCTCGAGCCCGGCTGACGCTTGGCCTGCATGGCGCGGTTGTAGTTGCTCTGCTCGAAGGCAAAACCACCGACCAGCGAGCGGATGGCGCCGTTCTGCGGATCAAGGGACACCAGCGCGCCTTGCGCTTGCGGGATCTGGCTGAATTTCAGCGAATTGTCCGGTTGGCGCTGCACGCGAATCAGGTCACCGACCTGGGCCACGTCAGATGGCTGCTTCGGATTGGCGCCCATGCTGTTGGTGTTCAGGAATGGACGTGCCCATTTCATGGTGTCCCAGGCGACGTGTTCTTCACCGGTGCGGGTAATCACCTGCAGGCCGTTCTTGTCGACCTGAGTGACGATGGCCGGCTCAAGGCTGCTGATGGTCCGCTGTTTGGTCAGCTCGGTGGCCCAGGCCTCGCGAGTCTTGCCCGGCAGGCGCGACTCGGGACCGCGATAGCCGTGACGCTGATCGTAGGTCATCAAGCCTTCGTGGACCGCGGTGTTGGCCATTTCCTGAAGATTGCTCGGCACCGTCGTGGTGACGCGGAAACCTTCGGTGTACGCGTCGCTGCCATAGCGCCCGACCATTTCGGCGCGGGCCATTTCGGCAATGTACGGCGCGTTCACTTCCGGCGTCGGCACGTGGTAGCTGGCGTTCAGCGGCTCGTTGATCGCGGTGGTGTAGTCGGCTTCGGTGATCTTGCCGAGCTTGTACATGCGCCCCAGGATCCAGTCGCGACGTTCCTTGCTGCGGGCCGGGTTGGCCAGCGGGTTGAAGCGCGAAGGGGCTTTTGGCAGGCCGGCGATCATCGCCATCTGCGCCAGGCTGACGTCACGAATCGATTTGCCGTAGTAAACCTGCGCGGCGGCTTCGATGCCGTAGGCGCGGTTACCCAGGTAGATCTTGTTGACGTACAGCTCAAGGATCTCGTCCTTGGTCAGCTGCCGTTCGATCTGCAGGGCCAGGAGAATTTCGGTGGTTTTGCGCGAGAAGCTGCGTTCGCTGGTCAGGAAGAAGTTCTTCGCCACCTGCATGGTGATGGTGCTGCCGCCGGACTGAATGTGTCCGCTTTTGACCAGCTGGGTTGCTGCGCGCATCAGGCTGCTGGGGTCGACGCCATAGTGATTGGCGAAATTGTCGTCTTCAGCACTTAGTAACGCATTGATGAAATTGGGGGGAATGTCGGCGAAACGGATCGGTGTACGGCGCATTTCGCCAAATTCTGCGATCAACTTGTTGTCGCTGCTGTATACCCGCAACGGAATCTGCAACTGGATGCTTCTCAGAGCCTCCACAGATGGCAATCCCGGACTAAGGTAAAGAAACGCGCCGCTCAGACCAAGGAGCAGTCCGCAGAAAACGGCGACGATGGACCAACCGAAAAATTTCAGCAGACGAATCAAGGCTTTGGGATATCCAGGGCAAAGAATGAATTGGGCAACAGGGTTCAGATAACAGGGAACGACCCGCGCTTGCAGTAAAAACCGGAAAAAAACGCTGGGCATTATAAGCATTTTTCCGTCGAGGGCGTCATTTGCGCTGCTGTCAAGACGGGTGGTTTGAACGCAATGGGTAATACAGAGTCCGTAAGACACGGATAGTCATAGGGAATTGGTAGTGCTAGGACTCTTCAATAAAAAAGCCAACACGCTTCTGGGGATCGACATCAGCTCCACGTCGGTGAAGCTGCTTGAGCTTAGTCGCCAGGGCGAGCGTTATCGGGTCGAGGCCTATGCGGTCGAACCCTTGCCCGCCAACGCGGTGGTCGAAAAAAATATCGCCGAGCTCGAAGGCGTGGGCCAGGCACTCTCTCGCGTGCTGCTCAAGGCCAAGACCAATCTCAGGAATGTCGCCGTGGCCGTCGCCGGTTCGGCAGTCATCACCAAAACCATCGAGATGGACGCCGGCCTTTCCGACGACGAGATGGAAAACCAGCTGAAGATCGAGGCCGATCAGTACATCCCCTACCCCTTGGATGAAGTCGCCATCGACTTCGAAGTCCAGGGCGTGTCGGTGCGCAACCCCGAGCGGGTCAATGTGCTGCTGGCAGCCTGTCGCAAGGAAAACGTCGAGGTGCGTGAAGCCGCATTGGCGCTGGCCGGCCTGACGGCGCGAGTGGTCGACGTCGAGGCCTACGCGCTGGAGCGATCGTTCAGCTTGTTGGCGGCTCAGCTCGCGATCTCCCAGGAAGGGCTGACTGTGGCGGTGGTCGACATCGGTGCGACCATGACCACCCTGAGCGTGCTGTACAACGGGCGGATCATCTACACCCGCGAACAATTGTTCGGCGGCCGTCAGCTGACGGAGGAAATCCAGCGGCGTTATGGGCTGACCATCGAGCAGGCTGGGCTGGCGAAGAAGCAGGGCGGGTTGCCGGACGACTACGTCAGCGAAGTCTTGCAGCCTTTTCGCGATGCGCTGGTGCAGCAGGTTTCCCGGTCGTTGCAGTTCTTCTTCGCCTCAGGTCAGTACAACGCGGTCGATCACATCCTGCTGGCGGGCGGTACTGCGTCGGTGCCGGGGCTTGATCGCTTGATCGAACAGCGGCTGGGCACGCCGACCCAGGTGGCCAACCCGTTCTCCGACATGGCGTTGAGCAGCAAGGTCAACGCCGGCGCCCTGGCAAGTGATGCGCCGGCACTGATGATTGCCTGTGGGCTCGCCCTCAGGAGTTTCGACTGATGGCGCGGATCAACCTTTTACCCTGGCGGGAAGAGCTGCGAGAAGAACGTCGCAAACGCTTTTTGCTGGCGCTGGTCGGCGTGTTGGTGTGCTCGGTGGGCGCGATTTTTATCGCGGACCAGGTCATCAGCAGTGCCATAGACCGGCAAGTGGCTCGTAACGATTACATCGGCAAGCAGATCGCTGTGGTCGACGAGCGCATCAAGCAGATCAGCGAGCTGAAGTCCCGTCGCCAGCAGCTTGTCGAGCGCATGCGCATTATTCAGGACCTGCAAGGCAACCGTCCGATCAGCGGGCGGATTTTCGACCAGTTGGCGCGTACCCTGCCGGACGGGGTGTATTTCACCGAAGTGAAAATGGCCGGCAAAACCCTGTCGATTACCGGCGCGGCGGAATCGAACAATCGTGTTTCGGACCTGATGCGCAATCTGGATGCGTCCGACTGGTTCGACGCGCCGAGCCTCACGGAAGTCAAAGCCACCACCGCCGGTCAGTTGGATCAGGCCAACGTCTTTCAGTTGACCGTCCGTCAGACTCAGCCCGCCGTTGTGGAGGCTGCCAAATGAGCCCCTCCGAATGGTTCGAAGGCCTGCGCAAGATTGACATCAACGATCTGGACACCAACAACATGGGTTCCTGGCCGCCAGCGATCAAAGCCCTGGCGGGTGTCTTGCTGATGGTGCTGGTGTTGACCCTCGGTTACACCTTTTACATCAGCGATCAGGAAGATCACCTCACACTCAAACGTGAAGAAGAGTCGACCCTCAAGGAGCAATTCGCTACCAAGGCGCACATGGCGGCGAACCTGGAGCTGTACACCCAGCAAATGAAGGAGATGGAAAACTCGTTCGGCGTGCTGCTGCGGCAATTGCCCAGCGACACCGAAGTCCCTGGGCTGCTGGAGGACATCACCCGCACTGGCCTCGGTAGCGGGCTGGAGTTCGAAGAGATCAAGTTGCTGCCGGAGGTTACTCAGCAGTTCTACATCGAACTGCCGATCCAGATCACCGTGACCGGCGCCTATCACGACCTGGCGACGTTCGTCAGTGGTGTCGCCGGGTTGCCGCGGATCGTTACGCTGCATGATTTCGACCTCGCGCCCGCCGACCCTGAGGGCGGTCCGAAACTGCGCATGAGCATCCTGGCCAAGACCTACCGCTATAACGACAAGGGGCTGCAGAAATGACCCCGATTCGTTGTTTTTCGATGGTCGTGTTGTTCGCCGGTCTCGCCGGTTGCGGCAACGGCAATGACGTCGGTGACCTCGACGCCTACATGAACGAAGTGCGCTTAAGGCCACCCGGCAAGATTGAACCAACGCCGACATTCCGGTCTTACCCAACGTTCACCTACAACGCTGCCAACCTGCGCAGCCCGTTTTCCCGGCAGGTCAGGGTCGACCTCGCGGGACAGAAGCGCGGCTCGCGCAACGTCAAGCCGGACCCCAACCGGGCCAAGCAATACCTCGAAGGTTTCAACATCGAGCAGTTTGAAATGGTCGGCACGATCTCCAATGCGACCGGCTCCTTCGCGCTATTGCGCGGGGCAGGCGGGGTGCATCGGCTGAAAGTCGGCGATTACCTGGGGCGTAACGATGGTCGGATCGTCGCCATCAGCGGCTCGCAAGTCGATGTGGTCGAAATCGTTCCCGACGGCGAAGGCGCCTGGCTGGAACGGCCGCGGACCATCCCTTTGAAAGAGCACTCATAGTGGAACTCGAATAATGAACAGGATTTTCTCAACCCTCGGTATCTCGCTATGGATAGCGTTGCTGTCGCCGATGGTACAAGCGGCCAACCTCAAGGCGCTGGATGTTGCGGCGCTGCCGGGTGATCGTGTCGAGTTGAAGCTATCTTTCGATGGCCCGCCACCGCAGCCCCACGGCTACACGACCGAGTCGCCTGCACGCATTGCGCTGGACCTGCCCGGCGTGGTCAATCAGCTGTCGAGCAAGAGTCGCGAGCTGGGCGGCGGCAATGCCCGTAGCGCCACGGTGGTGGAAGCCAAGGACCGGACACGGCTGATCATCAATCTGACGCAACTGACCCCGTACAGCGCCCGCGTCGAAGGCAACAAACTGTTCGTGGTGGTCGGGCAAGGCGCCAACAGCAGGGCGTCTCGCCCGCCGACCAGCGCACCCCGCGCCGCGACCGCAACGCCAGCCCCGGCGAAAGTCTACGCCCCCGTGGGCAAGGCCATCCGCGGTGTGGATTTCCAGCGCGGCACTCAGGGTGAAGGCAATGTGGTGATTGATCTGTCGGATCCGTCCATTGCCCCGGACATTCAGGAGCGCGATGGCAAGATCATCCTCGGTTTCGCCAGAACCCAACTGCCCGAGCCGTTGCGTGTGCGTCTGGACGTCAAGGATTTCGCCACGCCGGTGCAGTTCGTCAATGCCAGCGCCACGGGCGACCGGGCCACGATCAGCATCGAGCCCAGCGGCGCCTTCGATTATTCGACCTACCAGACCGACAACAAGCTGACGGTCAGCATCCGGCCGATGACCGTCGACGACCTGCAAAAGCGCAACGCCGAACGTTTTGCCTATACCGGTGAAAAGCTTTCGCTGAACTTCCAGGACATCGATGTGCGTTCGGTGCTGCAACTGATCGCCGATTTCACCAACCTCAATCTGGTGGCCAGCGACACGGTGCAGGGCGGCATCACCTTGCGTTTGCAGAACGTGCCGTGGGACCAGGCGCTGGATCTGGTGCTGAAAACCAAAGGCCTGGACAAGCGCAAGATCGGCAACGTCCTGCTGGTGGCGCCGGCCGATGAAATCGCCGCGCGCGAGCGTCAGGAACTGGAATCGCAAAAGCAGATCTCCGAACTCGCGCCCCTGCGTCGTGAGTTGCTGCAGGTCAACTACGCCAAGGCGGCGGACATCGCCAAGCTGTTCACGTCGGTGACCAGTGCCGAAGCGAAAATCGACGAGCGGGGTTCGATCACGGTCGATGAGCGGACCAACAACATCATTGCCTATCAGACCCAGGACCGGCTCGACGAACTTCGTCGCATCGTTGCGCAACTGGATATCCCGGTGCGCCAGGTGATGATCGAGGCACGCATCGTCGAGGCCAACGTTGACTACGACAAAAGCCTCGGCGTGCGCTGGGGTGGTTCGGTGCAGAACAAAGGCAACTGGAACACATCAGGGGTCAGCAATGGTTCGTCGACCACCATCGGTACGCCGGGCAGCACCAGCACCAATTCGCCGTTTGTCGACCTGGGCGCTGCGGGCAATACCTCGGGGATCGGCATCGCCTTCATCACCGATAACGTGCTGCTGGACCTGGAGCTGACCGCGATGGAAAAGACCGGTAACGGCGAAATCGTCTCGCAACCGAAGGTGGTCACGTCCGACAAGGAAACCGCGAAAATCCTCAAGGGCACCGAGATTCCGTATCAGGAAGCCAGCTCCAGCGGTGCCACGTCGGTGTCGTTCAAGGAAGCGTCGCTGTCCCTTGAGGTCACGCCGCAGATCACCCCGGACAACCGGATCATCATGGAGGTCAAGGTCACCAAGGACGAACCGGACTACCTGAACAAGGTCCAGGATGTACCGCCGATCAAGAAAAACGAGGTCAATGCCAAGGTCCTGGTCAATGATGGCGAGACCATCGTCATTGGCGGCGTTTTCTCAAATACTCAGAGCAAGGTTGTAGATAAGGTGCCATTTCTCGGTGATGTGCCGTATCTTGGCCGCCTTTTCCGGCGTGACGTGGTTTCGGAGAAAAAATCCGAGCTGCTGGTATTTCTCACTCCGCGTATCATGAATAACCAGGCGATTGCTGTGAGTCATTGATTCTGTGCGAAATTTGATTCTTGTTGGACCGATGGGGGCTGGAAAAAGCACCATCGGCCGGTTGCTGGCCAAAGAGCTGCGCCTGCCGTTCAAAGATTCCGATAAGGAAATTGAATTGCGCACGGGCGCCAATATCCCGTGGATTTTCGATAAAGAAGGCGAGCCGGGCTTTCGTGACCGTGAGCAGGCGATGATTGCCGAGCTGTGCGGCTGCGATGGCGTGGTGCTGGCGACCGGTGGCGGCGCGGTGATGCGCGAAGCCAATCGTCGGGCGTTGCACGCCGGCGGTCGGGTGGTCTATCTGCATGCCTCTGTCGAGCAGCAGGTCGGGCGCACGTCCCGCGATCGCAATCGGCCTTTGTTGCGCACCGCCGATCCGGCCAAGACCCTGCGGGATCTGTTGGCAATCCGCGATCCGCTTTATCGGGAAATCGCCGATCTGGTGGTTGAAACCGATGAGCGACCACCGCGAATGGTGGTGCTCGATATTCTCGAACGCTTGCAGCAACTACCTCCCCGTTAAAGCGAGGCGCGAAATGCGCTATCCTCGGCGTCCTGTCACGACCGCTCAAGGTTGTGGCGGATGGCTACCGAACGGCGTCACACCAGCAGACGCCGTGGACATTCGTTAACTCAAGGCAGGACGCCTGATTCCATCTTCACTGTGGGGACACATGCAGACACTCAAGGTCGACCTAGGCGAGCGCAGCTACCCGATTCACATTGGTGAAGGTTTGTTGGATCAGCCCGAGCTACTGGCCCCGCACATCCGCGGACGGCAAGTGGCGATCATCTCCAACGAGACCGTTGCACCGCTCTATCTCGAGCGTCTGACCCGCAGCCTCGTGCAGTTCTCGGTGATTTCCGTGGTTTTGCCCGACGGCGAAGCCTTCAAGACCTGGGAAACCCTGCAGCTGATTTTCGACGGGCTGCTGACCGCACGCCACGACCGCCGTACTACGGTGATCGCCCTCGGTGGCGGTGTCATTGGTGACATGGCCGGTTTCGCAGCAGCCTGCTACCAGCGCGGTGTCGATTTCATCCAGGTCCCGACCACGTTGCTGTCGCAAGTCGACTCCTCGGTGGGCGGCAAGACCGGAATCAACCATCCGCTGGGCAAGAACATGGTCGGCGCCTTCTATCAGCCGAACGTGGTGCTGATCGATACTGCGACCCTCAATACCCTGCCGGCCCGCGAACTCTCTGCGGGGCTGGCCGAAGTCATCAAGTACGGGCTGATCTGCGACGAGCCGTTCCTGACCTGGCTCGAAGAAAACGTTGATCGCCTGCGCGCGCTGGACCAGGTCGCCCTGACGTACGCCATCGAGCGTTCCTGCGCCGCCAAGGCTGAGGTGGTCGGTGCCGACGAGAAGGAAACTGGTGTTCGTGCCACGTTGAACCTGGGCCACACCTTCGGACACGCTATCGAAACCCATATGGGCTATGGTGTCTGGCTTCATGGTGAAGCCGTCGCTGCTGGCACCGTAATGGCTTTGGAAATGTCCGCGCGACTGGGCTGGATCAGCGAGCAGGAACGCGATCGCGGCATTCGCCTGTTTCAGCGTGCCGGCCTGCCGGTCATCCCACCTGAAGAGATGACCGAAGCCGATTTTCTCGAACACATGGCAATTGACAAGAAAGTGATCGACGGTCGTTTACGCCTGGTGCTGCTGCGCCACATGGGCGAAGCGGTGGTGACCGACGATTATCCGAAAGAAGTTTTACAGGCCACGCTGGGAGCGGATTACCGCGCCCTGGCTCAGCTTAAAGGTTAATAAGATCCCGATGACTAGTTTGCATGCCGACGAGGCTTTCCTCGGCCATTACCAGTTGAGTCATGACCCTTTTGCTCCACGGGTGCCTGGCTTCAAATTCTTCCCGGCCCAGCGCAAACCGGTGCTGGGGCAACTGCATCACCTGGCACGCTATAGCCAGTTGCTGCTGGTGGTCACCGGTCCGCAAGGCAGTGGCAAGACCCTGTTGCGCCAGGCCCTGGTGGCCAGCACCAACAAGCAATCAGTGCAGAGTGTGGTGGTTTCCGCCCGTGGCGCCGGCGATGCGGCCGGCGTGCTGCGTCAGGTGGCTCAGGCGCTGAACGTCGCCCAGGCGGAGGTCAATGCGATTCTGTCGCAGGTCGTGCAGCTGGCGCTGACCGGTCAGGAAGTCTATTTGCTGGTGGATGACGCCGAGCAGCTCGACGAATCCGCGCTGGAGGCCCTGCTGGCCCTGGCGGCTGGCGCACCGGAAGGTCGTCCGCATGTGTTCCTGTTCGGTGAGTCGTCGCTGATTGCGCAACTGGACGCGCTGAGCCTCGAGGAAGAGCGTTTCCACGTCATCGAGTTGCAGCCTTACACCGAAGAAGAAACCAGAGAATATCTGGACCAGCGGCTTGAAGGCGCCGGCCGGGGTATCGAACTTTTCACCGCAGATCAGATCTCTGATATTCACGAAAGCTCCGACGGCTGGCCTGGCACCATCAACCAGGTTGCCCGCGATGCAATGATCGAAGCCATGATTGCCAGCCGCTCAGCGGTCAAGCGTCCAAGTATGGGGTTCAACATGCCGAAGAAACACGTATTGGCGATTTCCGCCGTCGTCGTGGTCGCGGTAGCCGCCGCCTGGTTGATGCCGGGTCGCAGCAAAGCACCGACCACCGGCGCGCCCGCCAACGAGCAGGCGCAACTGCCGCTCGGCCAGGGCGCGCCACAACCAAACAGCGGCGGTGCTCCTGCCGTCGAATTCGCCGGTAATTCGCAACCGATGCCATTGCCGCTGGTCGGCAATTCGCAACCGGTCATGCGCGGTCCGTTGGCCGAAGCAGCCGGTGGCATCACCGAAGGCGACGACGGCGTGCCGGTCGAAGGTTCCAGCGCTACACCGCCAACCGTGACCACGACTGCGCCGCCTGCGGGTATCCAGCCTGGCCCTGCGCCGACGCCTGCCGCCAAACCGGTGCCAGCGCCGACTCAGGTGGCGACCGCCAAGCCAGTCCCGACAGCGCCTGCCGTGAAGCCGGCTCCAGCGCCAGCCAAGCCAGCCGTCGTGGCCACCGCCAAGCCTGCAGAGAAACCTGCCGCCGCTGCTGCGAAAGGCGCTGGTGGTACCTGGTACGCCGGTCAACCGACGAGCAACTACGTGGTGCAGATCCTCGGCACCAGCTCCGAAGCGACCGCGCAAACCTTCGTCAAGGAGCAGGGCGGCGAGTACCGTTATTTCAAGAAAGTCCTCAACGGCAAGCCGCTTTACGTCATCACTTACGGTAACTTCGCCAACCGTGATGCAGCCCTTACCGCCATCAAGGCCTTGCCAGCGAAGGTTCAGGCTGGTAAACCTTGGCCTCGCACTGTCGCCAGCGTCCAACAGGAACTGGCAACAACTCGCTGAAGATTCGGCGGCCTTACCCAGGCCGCCTCTCCAAGCACCTCAAAATTTCTGCAAGTGCATGCCGTCTCTACAGACCGCGTGCCTTGTGGTGTCTGCGTTACAGTAGTCTTTGAGTCGTTGCGGTCAAAATTAAAAAAGTTTTGACTAGCACAGCAGATCGCTTTAAACCTTTCACAAATGCGACATAGATTTGCGACAGTTCGTCGTCAAATTTGTGAGCCTCTGTGTCGCTGTGTACAATGACCACCCTTTTGCCCCCGCTAAGCCGGCGTACGTTCGGCGCGGATCGCAAGTGGTTGAATTGAAAAGAAATTTGCCTCGAAAAGAGGCAGCCTGGTGAGAAAGTGTCTATGAAAGCAGGTCTGTACCAACCAGATGAATTCAAGGATAACTGCGGTTTCGGCCTGATAGCCCATATGCAGGGCGAGCCCAGTCATACCCTTTTGCAAACGGCCATTGAGGCCCTGACCTGCATGACCCACCGTGGTGGGATCAACGCCGACGGCAAGACCGGTGACGGTTGCGGCTTGCTGATTCAAAAGCCGGACGTGTTCCTGCGAGCCATCGCCCAGGAAACCTTCGGCGTCGAACTGCCCAAGCAGTACGCTGTGGGCATGGTCTTCTTCAACCAGGACCCGGTCAAAGCCGAAGCCGCTCGCGAGAACATGAACCGCGAGATCCTCGCTGCTGGCCTGACCCTCGTCGGCTGGCGCAAAGTGCCGATCGACACCAGCGTTCTCGGCCGTCTGGCCCTGGAGCGCCTGCCGCAGATTGAACAGGTATACATCGGCGGTGAAGGCCTGAGCGATCAGGACATGGCGATTAAGCTGTTCACCTCCCGTCGTCGTTCGTCCGTGGCCAACGCCGCCGACACCGATCACTACATCTGCAGCTTTTCGCACAAGACCATTATTTATAAAGGCCTGATGATGCCGGCGGATCTGTCCGCCTTCTATCCAGACCTCAGCGACCAGCGCCTGCAAACCTCGATTTGCGTGTTCCACCAGCGCTTCTCCACCAACACCCTGCCGAAATGGCCACTGGCTCAGCCGTTCCGCTTCCTCGCCCACAACGGCGAGATCAACACCATCACCGGCAACCGCAACTGGGCTGTGGCCCGTCGCACCAAGTTCACCAACGATTTGATGGACCTGGAAGAGCTCGGCCCGCTGGTTAACCGCGTCGGTTCCGACTCCTCCAGCATGGACAACATGCTTGAGTTGATGGTCACCGGTGGCATCGACCTGTTCCGTGGCGTGCGGATGATCATTCCGCCTGCGTGGCAGAACGTCGAAACCATGGACCCGGACCTGCGTGCGTTCTACGAATACAACTCGATGCACATGGAACCGTGGGACGGCCCGGCCGGCGTGGTAATGACCGACGGTCGCTACGCGGTGTGCCTGCTCGACCGTAACGGTCTGCGTCCGGCACGTTGGGTCACCACCAAAAACGGTTTCATCACCCTGGCGTCGGAAATCGGTGTCTGGAACTACCAGCCTGAAGACGTGATCGCCAAGGGCCGGGTTGGCCCGGGTCAGATCTTTGCCGTGGACACCGAAACCGGTCAGATCCTCGACACCGACGCCATCGATAACCGCTTGAAGTCGCGTCATCCGTACAAGCAATGGCTGCGCAAGAATGCCCTGCGCATCCAGGCGACCATGGAAGACAACGACCACGGTTCGGCTTTTTACGACGTCGATCAGCTCAAGCAGTACATGAAGATGTACCAGGTCACGTTCGAAGAGCGTGACCAAGTGCTGCGTCCGCTCGGCGAGCAAGGTTATGAAGCCGTCGGCTCGATGGGCGATGATACGCCGATGGCCGTGCTGTCCCAGCGCGTGCGCACGCCGTACGACTATTTCCGTCAGCAGTTCGCGCAGGTCACCAACCCGCCGATCGACCCGCTGCGTGAAGCCATCGTCATGTCGCTGGAGATCTGCCTCGGTGCCGAGCGCAACATCTTCCAGGAGTCGCCGGAACACGCCTCGCGCGTGATCCTCAGCTCGCCGGTCATTTCCCCGGCCAAGTGGCGCTCGCTGATGAACCTCGATCGCCCGGGCTTCGAGCGCGCGATCATCGACCTCAACTACGACGAAAGCGTCGGCCTCGAAGCGGCCATTCGCAACGTTGCCGATCAGGCTGAAGAAGCCGTGCGCTCCGGTCGTACACAGGTTGTGCTGAGTGACCGTCACATTGCTCCGGGCAAGTTGCCGATCCACGCTTCGCTCGCGACCGGCGCTGTGCACCACCGCCTGACCGAGAAAGGCCTGCGTTGCGACTCCAACATCCTCGTGGAAACCGCCACCGCTCGTGACCCGCATCACTTTGCGGTGTTGATCGGTTTCGGCGCCTCGGCGGTCTATCCGTTCCTGGCCTACGAAGTGCTGGGCGACCTCATCCGCACCGGTGAAGTGCTGGGCGACCTCTATGAGGTGTTCAAGAACTACCGTAAAGGCATCACCAAAGGTCTGTTGAAGATCCTGTCGAAGATGGGCATCTCGACCATCACCTCGTACCGCGGTGCGCAGCTGTTCGAAGCCATCGGCCTGTCCGAAGAAGTTTGCGAGCTGAGCTTCCGTGGCGTGCCAAGCCGCATCAAGGGTGCGCGTTTCGTCGACATCGAAGCCGAGCAGAAAGCCCTGGCCGCCGAAGCCTGGAGTCCGCGCAAGCCGATCCAGCAGGGCGGTCTGCTGAAATTCGTCCACGGCGGCGAATATCACGCCTACAACCCGGACGTGGTCAACACCCTGCAAGCCGCTGTGCAGCAGGGCGACTACAGCAAGTTCAAGGAATACACGGCGCTGGTGGACAACCGTCCGGTGTCGATGATCCGCGACCTGTTCAAGGTCAAAACCCTGGACACGCCGCTGGACATCAGCGAGATCGAACCGCTGGAATCGGTGCTCAAGCGCTTTGACTCCGCCGGCATCTCCCTCGGCGCCTTGTCGCCGGAAGCTCACGAAGCCCTGGCCGAAGCCATGAACCGCCTCGGTGCGCGTTCCAACTCCGGCGAAGGCGGCGAAGACCCGGCGCGTTACGGCACCATCAAGAGCTCGAAAATCAAGCAGGTTGCGACTGGCCGTTTCGGTGTGACGCCGGAATACCTGGTCAACGCTGAAGTGCTGCAGATCAAAGTCGCCCAGGGCGCCAAGCCCGGCGAAGGTGGTCAACTGCCAGGCGGTAAGGTCAACGGTCTGATCGCCAAGCTGCGTTACGCAGTGCCGGGCGTGACCCTGATCTCGCCTCCACCGCACCACGACATCTATTCGATCGAAGACTTGTCGCAGCTGATTTTCGACCTGAAACAAGTCAACCCGAAGGCTTTGGTCTCGGTGAAGCTGGTGGCAGAAGCGGGCGTCGGCACCATCGCTGCCGGTGTGGCCAAGGCCTACGCGGACTTGATCACCATCTCCGGCTACGACGGCGGCACCGGTGCATCGCCACTGACCTCGATCAAATACGCGGGCGCTCCGTGGGAACTCGGTCTGGCCGAAACCCACCAGACCCTGCGCGGCAACGACCTGCGCGGCAAAGTGCGGGTACAAACCGACGGCGGCCTGAAAACCGGCCTCGACGTGATCAAGGCTGCCATCCTCGGCGCTGAAAGCTTCGGCTTCGGCACCGCGCCAATGATCGCCCTGGGCTGCAAATACCTGCGCATCTGCCACCTGAACAACTGCGCCACCGGCGTCGCGACTCAGAACGAGAAGCTGCGCAAGGATCACTACATCGGGACCGTCGACATGGTGGTGAATTTCTTCACCTACGTCGCCGAAGAAACCCGTGAGTGGCTGGCCAAGCTGGGCGTGCGTTCCCTCGAAGAGCTGATCGGTCGTACCGATCTGCTGGACATCCTCGAAGGCCAGACCGCCAAGCAGCAACACCTGGACCTGACCCCGTTGCTCGGCAGCGATCACATCCCGGCAGACAAGCCTCAATTCTGCCAGGTCGACCGCAACCCGCCGTTCGACAAAGGCCTGCTGGCCGAGAAAATGGTCGACATGGCCACCTCGGCCATCAACGACATGAGCGGCGCCGACTTCGCGCTGGATATCTGCAACTGCGACCGTTCGATCGGCGCACGGATCTCCGGTGAAATCGCCCGCAAGCATGGCAACCAAGGCATGGCGAACGCGCCGATCACCTTCCGCTTCAAAGGGACGGCCGGTCAGAGCTTCGGCGTGTGGAACGCTGGCGGCCTGAACATGTACCTGGAAGGCGACGCCAACGACTACGTCGGCAAAGGCATGACCGGTGGCAAACTGGTCATCGTTCCGCCGAAGGGCAGCGTCTACAAGACGCAGGACAGTGCCATCATCGGCAACACCTGCCTGTACGGCGCCACGGGCGGCAAGCTGTTCGCCGCCGGGACCGCGGGCGAGCGTTTTGCCGTGCGTAACTCCGGTGCCCACACAGTTGTGGAAGGCACTGGCGATCACTGCTGCGAGTACATGACCGGTGGTTTCGTCTGCGTCCTGGGCAAGACCGGTTACAACTTCGGCTCAGGCATGACCGGCGGTTTCGCCTACGTGCTCGACCAGGACAACAGCTTCGTTGACCGGGTCAACCACGAACTGGTGGAAATCCAGCGGATCAGCGGTGAGGCGATGGAAGCCTATCGCAGCCACCTGCAACGCGTGCTGAACGAATACGTCGAGGAAACAGACAGCGAATGGGGCCGTAACCTCGCTGAAAACCTCGACGACTATCTGCGTCGTTTCTGGCTGGTCAAGCCCAAGGCTGCCAACCTGAAATCGTTGCTTTCCAGCACCCGTGCCAACCCGCAGTGATATGCGCCTGAAGAGTTTGATGAGGTTTTAACAATGGCTGAACGTCTGAATAACGACTTCCAGTTCATCGACGTCGGGCGCAAAGATCCGAAGAAGAAACTGTTGCGTCAACGCAAGAAAGAGTTCGTGGAGATCTACGAACCCTTCAAACCCCAGCATTCGGCCGATCAGGCCCACCGCTGCCTGGGTTGCGGTAACCCGTATTGCGAATGGAAGTGCCCGGTGCACAACTTCATTCCGAACTGGCTGAAGCTGGTGGCCGAGGGCAACATCCTCCAGGCCGCCGAGCTGTCGCACCAGACCAATACCCTGCCGGAAGTCTGCGGCCGGGTGTGCCCGCAGGATCGTCTGTGCGAGGGTGCCTGCACCCTCAACGACGGCTTCGGCGCGGTGACCATCGGTTCGGTCGAGAAGTACATCACCGACACCGCGTTCGCCATGGGCTGGCGCCCGGACATGTCCAAGGTCATACCAACCGGCAAGCGTGTCGCTATCATCGGCGCCGGCCCTGCTGGCTTGGGCTGTGCCGACGTGCTGGTACGTGGCGGCGTGACCCCGGTGGTGTTCGACAAGAACCCGGAAATCGGTGGTCTGCTGACCTTCGGCATCCCGGAGTTCAAGCTGGAAAAGACCGTGCTGAGCAATCGTCGCGAAGTCTTCACCGGTATGGGCATCGAGTTCCGTCTGAACACCGAAGTGGGCAAGGACGTGACCGTCGAGCAACTGCTCGAAGAATACGATGCTGTGTTCATGGGCATGGGCACCTACACCTACATGAAGGGCGGCTTTGCCGGTGAGGACCTGCCGGGCGTGCATGACGCGCTGGACTTCCTGATCGCCAACGTCAACCGCAACCTGGGCTTTGAAAAGTCGCCGGAAGATTTCGTCGACATGAAAGGCAAGAAGGTTGTGGTGCTCGGTGGCGGCGACACGGCGATGGACTGCAACCGAACTTCGATTCGCCAGGGTGCCAAGTCGGTGACCTGCGCTTATCGTCGTGACGAAGCGAACATGCCGGGCTCGCGCAAAGAGGTGAAGAACGCCAAGGAAGAAGGCGTGAAATTCCTCTACAACCGCCAGCCGATCGCCATCGTCGGTGAAGACCGCGTCGAAGGCGTGAAGGTGGTCGAGACCCGTCTCGGCGAACCGGATGCCCGTGGTCGTCGCAGCCCCGAGCCGATCCCGGGTTCCGAAGAGATCATCCCGGCCGACGCCGTGGTCATCGCGTTCGGTTTCCGTCCAAGCCCGGCGTCGTGGTTCGAACAGCACAGCATCCAGACCGACAGCCAGGGCCGCGTCGTGGCACCGGAACAAGGTCAGTACAAGCACCAGACCAGCAACCCGAAAATCTTCGCCGGTGGCGACATGGTTCGCGGTTCTGACCTGGTGGTAACGGCGATCTTCGAAGGGCGTAATGCTGCCGAAGGGATCCTGGACTACCTGGGCGTCTGATCGACACTGATCGTTCCCACGCTCCGCGTGGGAATGCAGCCCGGGACGCTCCGCGTCCCAAAAGTCGTGACGCGGAGCGTCACAGGAGGCGTTACCACGCGGAGCGTGGGAACGATCTTTCGGTGGCTAATCCGCGACAAATTGACCCGATAGACAAAAGGTGCGGCGCTTGCCGTGCCTTTTGCGCCCGGCTCTGAGAAAATGCCCGCACTTTTTTTCCGGATGCCGACATGACTGCCCTGAAGAACGACCGTTTCCTTCGCGCCCTGCTCAAGCAACCCGTAGACGTCACCCCTGTCTGGATGATGCGTCAGGCCGGTCGCTACCTGCCGGAATACCGCGCCAGCCGTGCCAAGGCCGGCGACTTCATGAGCCTGTGCATGAACCCGGAGTTCGCTTGCGAAGTCACGATGCAGCCGCTCGACCGCTATCCACAACTGGACGCGGCGATCCTGTTCTCCGACATCCTCACCATCCCCGATGCCATGGGCCAAGGCCTGTACTTCGAAACCGGTGAAGGTCCGCGCTTCAAGAAAGTCGTCAGCACGATGGCTGACATCGAAGCCCTGCCGATTCCTGATCCGCACAAAGACCTCGGCTACGTCATGGACGCGGTCAGCACCATCCGCCGCGAACTGAACGGTCGCGTGCCGCTGATCGGCTTCTCCGGCAGCCCATGGACCCTGGCCACCTACATGGTCGAAGGCGGTTCGTCGAAAGACTTCCGCAAGACCAAGGCCATGCTCTACGACAACCCGCAAGCCATGCACCTGCTGCTGGACAAGCTCGCGCAGTCGGTTACTTCCTATCTCAACGGCCAGATCATGGCTGGCGCGCAAGCGGTGCAGATTTTCGACACCTGGGGCGGCAACCTGTCAGCGGCGGCGTATCAGGAGTTCTCCCTGGCCTACATGCGCAAAATCGTCAGCGGCCTGATCCGTGAGCACGAAGGCCGTAAAGTGCCGGTCATCCTGTTTACCAAGAACGGCGGGCTATGGCTGGAAAGCATTGCTGATGCTGGCGCTGATGCCCTCGGCCTGGACTGGACCTGCGACATCGGCGAAGCCCGCCAGCGTGTCGGTAACAAAGTCGCCCTGCAAGGCAACATGGACCCGACGGTGCTGTACGCCAAGCCAGAAGCCATTCGCACCGAAGTCGGCCGAATCCTCGCCAGCTACGGCAAGGGCAGCGGTCACGTGTTCAACCTCGGCCATGGCATCACGCCTGAAGTCGATCCAGAGCACGCGGGCGCGTTCATGCGCGCGGTGCATGAACTGTCGGCGCAGTATCACGAGTGATCGTCGCCCAATAAAAAACGCCCGGCTTATGCCGGGCGTTTTTGTATGGAGATCTCAAGCCACACTCGGTCAATGTGGGAGTGAGCCTGCTCGCGATGAGGCCATAACATTCAACATCAATGTTGCCTGTTACGCCGCCATCGCGAGCAGGCTCGCTCCCACAGGGATTGGTGTCAGGCTTTGACGCCACCTAACGGCGGCAATTTCGCCAGCTTCAACGCCACCAGCAGCGCAATCACCAGCAACGCGCCAATGAACAGCCCGATCCCGTTCCACCCGCCCAAGTGCCAGAACACCCCGCCCGCCGTCCCTGCAATACTCGACCCGGCGTAATAGCTGAACAGGTACAGCGACGACGCCTGCCCCTTGGCCTTGAGCGCCCGACGCCCGATCCAGCTGCTGGCCACCGAGTGCGCGCCAAAGAAGCCGAAGGTGAAGATCAACATGCCGATAATCACCACCGGCAGGGGCGTGAACATGGTCAGGGCAAGGCCGGCGAGCATCAGCACGATCGTCGCCCACAGCACTTTGCGCCGGCCCAGTTGATCGGCCAAAGAGCCGATTTTTGCCGAGCTGTAGATGCCCGACAAATACACCACCGACAGCAGTCCGACGAAGACCTGGTCCATGTGGTACGGCTCGGCCAGCAAGCGATAGCCGATATAGTTGAACAGCGTGACGAAAGCGCCCATCAACACAAAGGCTTCGAGGAACAGCAGCGGCAGACCGGCGTCACGAAAGTGCATGGTGAAGCCGTCGAGCAGGCTGCGAGGGTGCAGCGAGCGAGCGCGGAAGTTGCGTGATTCGGGGAGGATTTTCCAGAACACCGTCGCGGCGATCAGCGCCAGACCGCCGATCACCAGCATCGCCGTGTGCCAGCTGACAAAGTCGATCAGCACGCCAGTGATCAAACGGCCGCTCATCCCGCCAATCGCGTTGCCACCGATGTACAAACCCATTGCCAGGCCGATGTGCTGCGGGTGGATCTCTTCGCTCAGGTACGTCATGGCGACCGCCGCCAGGCCGCTCAACGACAACCCGATCAACGCACGCATCACCAGCACGCCCTGCCAGCTCGGCATCATCGCGCTGGCCATGGTGCACAGCGCGGCGGCGAACAAGGCCGCCACCATCACGGGTTTGCGTCCGACACGGTCGGAGATCGGGCCGGTGATCAGCAGGCCGATGGCGAGCATCCCGGTGGCCACCGACAGGATCAGGCTGCTCTGTGCTGCGTTGATCGAGTACTCGTGGGACAGCAAAGGCATCATCGGCTGCACGCAGTAGAGCAAAGCGAAGGTCGCGAAGCCGCCGGAGAACAGCGCCAATACGGTGCGCATGAACATCGGCGTGCCTTTCTCGATGTAGATCTCTTTCAATTCGGCGACAACATCGTCCACCGCGGCGGGCGGAACTTCATGGGCAAGGGGGGCGACAGCAGTTTTCACTTCGGACCTCGGAGGAGCGCAGCCGGTCAGGCAATGAAAAAAGCATATAGCTGCCTAATGATTCAATCCAATATATTGTTCGACCTGTTTGATAGGTTTTACGACCTAATGGAGTTTTCATGGAATTGCGTCACCTGCGCTACTTCATCGCCGTCGCTGAAGAGCTGCACTTCGGCCGCGCTGCTCAGGTACTGGGCATCTCGCAACCGCCGCTGAGCCAGCAGATCCAGGCGCTGGAGCAAGAGGTTGGCGCGCGGCTGTTCGAGCGTACCAATCGTCGGGTCGAGCTTAGCGAAGCCGGTCGGCTGTTTCTGGAGGAGGCGCGACTGGTGCTGGCGCAGGTCGACAAAGCGGCGGATGTGGCTCGGCGTGCGCAGCTGGGTGAGTTGGGCGAGCTGAAGATCGGCTTCACTTCATCGGCACCTTTCAACTCGACCATTCCCCAAGCGATTTTTTCGTTTCGCCAGCGCTTCCCCGCGGTACATTTGAATCTGCGGGAGATGAGCAGCACCCAAGTGGCCGATGCGCTGGTCGATGAGTCGATCGAAGTCGGCATCATGCGACCACTCGGGTTGCCGGATTCCCTCAGCGTCGTGGAGTTGATGCGTGAGCCGCTGGTGGCGGTGCTCAGCTCAAAACATCCGCTGGTCAACGGCAGTGAAGAAGGGTTGTTCCTGTCGGCATTGGCCCTCGAACCGTTCGTATTTTTCCCGCGCAGTTATGGCAGTGGCTTGTACGCACAGTTGCTCAGCCTGGCCCGGGATGCCGGTTTCAGCCCGCACTTCGCGCAAGAGGCGGGCGAGGCAATGACCATTATCGGGTTGGTGGCGGCGGGGTTGGGCGTGTCGGTGCTGCCGGCGTCTTATCAACGGATGCGCATCGACGGCGTGGTGTATCGGCCGTTGCTCGATCCGGCAGCGGTGTCGGCGGTGTGGCTGGTGCAGCGCAAGGACCAGAAGTCGCCGATGGCCAAGGCGTTTGTGGAGTTGTTGACGAGAAAGGTTGAGCCGTTGAAGTCGTGACTGTTTCGCGATCATAGAATTTCGGCTGATTAAAATTCCTGGTTGAGGAGGTGTGGCTCAAGAGCTACGCTCGCTGCATGACCGAGGTTAGTCATCCTCCTTTGCGGAGGTGACAAAAGCAGCCAAACACGTGACATCAAACAGGCCAGGCTCATTGCAAAATCCTGGCAGGAGCAAAACCCATGACCGAACAATTCACTCGCTGGGACTCTGCCGAGTACCTCAAGACCGAAGAGGACATGGCCAATTATCTTGACGCTAGCATGGAAGAAGCGGGGGATGATCCAGCATTTATCGCCAGAGCACTTGGGACTATTGCGCGTGCTCGAGGCATGACCCAGGTCGCACGGGATGCGGGGCTCTCTCGGGAAAGCCTTTACCGTGCACTTTCGGGTGAAGGCAATCCGGAATTCGGTACCATTCTTAAAGTTATGAAGGCTTTAGGACTGAAGTTACACGCCAGTACCTGAGTCAAACGAAGAGGAAAGACGACTAGTGGTGTCTTAAGCAATACTCCTCCCGTTCCCGAAAGGGGCTTGTGAGACTCTGAGGATCCTGGGCAACCAGCCATCGCAGAGCCAGGCAGGTACAAGGCGATGACAAGCCAGCCTGTTTGCAAAAAAAGGGCGCCTGAAAAGGCGCCCTTTGTCGTTTCCAGTGTTACTGAACCTTCACCAGATCCCCTTTCAACGCAACACCCGCCAGGATCGCCCCGGCGTGGCATTCATAGTTCTTGGCGTCTTTACGCTCATTGCTCTTGTAGAAGCTGACAATGTTGGTCACCGCATTAGCCCCGGCGCTCTTGGCCGCTTGGAACAAACTGATGATTGCCGATTGCGCGACCCATTCGCAGGCCACTTCGTCGGACTTGTTGAAGGCGTTGGTTTTCTTGTTGGTGACGGAGCCGGTGCTGATGACGGTGACGTTGCCGGCCGGGGTGTTACCGGCCAGGTAGAACTTCACGCTGCCATCGATCTTGCCGGTGCGGGTGGCTTCGGCGACCGCTTTGTCGAAGGGCAGGTACACCGGGGTGTCGCGGGCCTGGCTGACGGCCGGGAGGGCGCAGATCAGCAGGGTGGCGGTGGCAGCGAGTTTCTTGAAGTGCATGGAGGTCTCCTTGACCCGGATTGATTCGGTTATGACCAGCGACGGAAAATCAACGAAGTGTTGACGCCACCGAACGCGAAATTGTTGTTCATCACATACTCATTACTCATCTGGCGAAACTCGCCCCGCAGATAGTCGAGCTTGCCGCAATGCGGATCGACCTCGTCGAGGTTGAACGTGTGCACGTACAGGTCACGATTCATCATTTCGATGCTGAACCAGGACTCCAGTGCACCGCAGGCGCCCAAGGTGTGACCGAGGAAGCTCTTCTGCGAGCTGATCGGCATGCGCTCGCCGAACAACGCGCTGGTCGCCAGTGTTTCGGCAATGTCACCCTGTTCTGTAGCCGTGCCGTGACCGTTTACGTAGCCGATGTCCGAGGGCTGCAACCCGGCGTCTTCCAGCGCCAGTTCCATGGCTCGGCGCATGGTGAGCTGCTCTGGACGCGTGGTGTGCTGGCCGTCGGCGTTGCTGCCGAACCCGACGAGTTCGGCATGGATGTGCGCACCGCGTGCCAATGCGTGTTCGAGTTCTTCGAGCACCAGCATGCCGCCGCCTTCGCCGATCACCAGGCCGTCGCGGCCCTTGTCATACGGGCGTGGGCTGGTTTGCGGGGCGTCGTTTTTCAGGCTGGTGGCGTAGAGCGCGTCGAAGACCATGGCTTCGGTCGGGCACAGTTCTTCGGCGCCGCCGGCGAGCATCAGCGGCAGGCGACCGAACTTGATCGACTCGTAGGCATAGCCGATGCCTTGGCTGCCGCTGGTGCAGGCGCTGGACGTCGGGATCAGCCGGCCGGTGAGGCCGAAGAAGATGCTGATATTCGCCGCCGTGGTGTGCGGCATCATCCGCACGTAGGAGTTGGCGTTCAGGCCTTCCGCCACCGAGTTGAGCAGCATGTTGCCGAAGGCTTTGATCTCATCGGTGCTGCCGGTGGACGAGCCGCACGCGACGCCCATGCGCCCGTCCTTGATCGATTCATCGCCCAACAGCCCGGCGTCGGCCAGCGCTTGCTCAGCCGCACCGACAGCGAGGCGCGAGACGCGGCCCATGCTGCGCAGTTGCTTGCGGGTCCAGTGGCTCGGGACCTTGAAGTCATCGATCGGCCCGGCCAGACGTGTGTTGAGTTCGGTGAACCGATCCCACTCGTCCATGCGGCGAATGCCGCTGCGGTTGGCCGCGAAGTTGGCGGCAATGGTGGCCCAGTCGCTGCCCAGTGAGGTGATGCCGGCCATGCCGGTGACGACGACGCGCTTCATCAGCACAGGCCTCCATTGACGGCCAGAACCTGCCGGGTGATGTACGAGGCTTCCGCCGACATCAGGAAATTCACCGCGCCGGCCACCTCTTCAGGGGTGCCCATGCGTTGTGCGGGGATCATTTTCATCAGTTCTTCCACCGGCACGTTTTCGTCGAGCATGGCAGTGTCGATCAGGCCGGGTGCGACACAGTTGACGGTAATCTTGCGCTTGCCCAGTTCGATCGCCAACGCTTTCGCCGCGCCGATCAACCCGGCCTTGGAAGCGCTGTAGTTGACCTGCCCGCGATTGCCGATCAAGCCGGACACCGAGGTGATGCACACAATCCGCCCGGCGGCGCGACGACGAATCATCGGCATCATCACCGGGTGCAGCACGTTGTAGAAACCGTCGAGGTTGGTGCGCATCACCACATCCCAATCATCCTCGCTCAGCGCCGGAAAAGCACCGTCGCGGGTCAGCCCGGCGTTGAGCACCACGCCGTAATAGGCGCCGTGGGTTTCGACGTCGGCTTCGAGAATGGCTTTGCAACTGGCGCGGTCGGACACGTCGAATTGCAGGACTCGGGCATTACGGCCCAAGGCTTCGACTTCGGTTTTAACCGCTTCAGCCTCGGCCAGACCGCTGCGGCAATGCAGCACGATGTCGTGCCCGGCCTGCGCCAGACGCAACGCGATGGCGCGGCCGATACCACGGCTGGAACCGGTGACCAGTACGGATTCAGTCATCACTCGACTCCTTGGATTTCTTGAAGATATTGCGCGGCCTGGGGCGGACGGTACACGTTCAGGCGCGCGGTGGCGTGGATGCCGGGGGCGTTGATGTGGCATTCGAACACGCCCATGCCGCTGTCGTCTTCCAGGGAGCGCAGCCCGTGGATGGTCAGCTCGGTGCCGGCGGGGAAGTGTTCGACGTTGCATTCGAATTTACGGGTGCCAAGCAGAAAACCCAGCTCCACCGCATCGCCCCGGGCGCGGGCATGACAACCGGCGTAGGCGGCGACGCTTTGCGCCATCAACTCGATGCCGACCCAGGCCGGCAGGCTGCCATCGGGCCGATTGAACAGGCCACCGGGCTTGACGGTGAGGCGGGTGTGAATCTGCTCGTCATCGAACGACAGGATCTGCTCGATGAGGATCATGTCGCCAGCGTGAGGCAGCAGTTCGGCGAGCGGCCAGTCAATCATGGGGCGTCTCCGATAATCAGGCTGACGTTGTTGCCACCGAAGGCAAAGGAATTGCTCATCAGATAGCGAGGTGCAATGGACGTCAGGCGATCGGCCGGGGTCACCCATTGCAAGGCCGGCAAGTCGGGGTCGGGCTGACCGTCCCAGACGTGGGGCGGCACGAGGTTTTCCCGGTTGTCTGTGCTCAGGCTCAACCAGCAGAACGCTGCTTCCAGGGCGCCGGCAGCGCCGAGCGTATGACCGGTCATCGGTTTGGTGGAAGAGCAGGGCACGCCGTGCGGGAACACGGCCGAGACCGCCAGGCTTTCCATCGCGTCGTTGTGTTGGGTCGCGGTGCCGTGCAGGTTCAGGTAGCCAATTTGTTCGGGCTGCAAATTTGCGCGGCTCAGGGCTTTGCTCATCGCTTGCAGGGCACCACGGCCGGTCGGTTCCGGCGCCGAGATATGGTGCGCATCGGAACTGGCGCCGCTGCCGAGCAGGGCGATCGGTTGGCTGTCGCCGGCCTTTTTGCTCATCAGAAACAGCACGGCGGCTTCGCCGATATTGATGCCGTTGCGGTTGACCGAAAACGGGTTGCAGCGGTGTTCGGATACCGCTTCCAAGGCCGAAAAGCCGTTGAGGGTCAGTTTGCACAAGCTGTCGACGCCGCCGCACAGCACGGCATCGCATAAGCCCAGGTCCAGCAGGCGCTGGGCACTCATCAGCGCCCGGGCGCTGGAGGTGCAAGCGGTCGAGATTACATACGCCGGGCCGCTCAATTGCAGCCAGTCGGCGAGGAAGTTGGCCGGCGCGCCCAGCTCCTGCTGCTGATAGTCGTAGTCAGCGGGGAATTCATGTTCACGGATGTAATGGGCCAGGCCACGGCTGGCCTCATCAATGCCCGAGGTGCTGGTGCCCAGAATCACACCGATTCGATCGCGGCCGTAAGTCTGGATCGCTTGATCAATTTCGTCGCGAATTTGCAGCGCGGCTTCCAGTAGCAGTTGGTTGTTGCGGCTGCTTTGCTGCGCCAGTTCGGCCGGAATCGACGTCAGTTCTCCACGCACCGCCGCCACCGGCAACGACCGCTCCGGCACCCAGCCAGACTCGCTGCGCATGCCGGAGCAATCGCCGGCAAACAGGTTGCGGGCGACTTCCTGTTTGTCGCGACCCAGGGCGCAGATCACCCCGAGGGCATTCAGGTAGGCGGTCATGGCGTTTCACCGCTCAGAGGCGTGACCAGGTACTTCGGACCTTTAGGCAGGTTCAACTCAAATCTCAGTGGTTGCGAGTAATGTACGTCCCAGCGAGCGGGCAGGGAACGTTGCGATCCATGTTGCCAGGCGTCGGGGTAGTTGCCCTGCAATTCGCCTTCCGGGGTCAGCGCAAACAGTAAGGCGGCGAACAATTCCCGTGCTTCTGGATTCGGCGGCAGCAAGCCGTCGGCTTGCCATTGGCCATCGATCAGTTTCTGGCGTGCCTGCGGAATACCCAGCAAATCCATCATCGACCAGCGGATACCCGGCCCTTCGCGCGCAATCACCAGCACCCAGTCCTGACGCTGATCAGCCACTAAGCGCTGAATATGCAATTGCAGCGGCAACGGCAGGTTTTCGGTTTGCCCGGGCAGCGGCGCCTGGCTGGCGCAAGCGCTCAGCAGCAAAAGGCAGCCCAGAAGCAGGGAACGGATCATGTGACATCTCTTGCGCAGAGTTCCGACAACACGCGCAGCCGACGCTTGGGTTCGCTGACGAACGGATTGCGCTCGTCCCAGGCATAGCCGGCGAGGATCGCACTGATCATACGGCGGATATCCGCTGAGCTGCCCGGATGGTAAATCACATCCTGGAAAGTCCCGGCGTACCAGCCTTCGACGTAGCAGCGGAACGTGTCGACGCCGCGCTTGAGCGGTGTGGCGAACTCGGTCTGCCAGTCGACGCTTTCACCCTGCAGTTGCCGATGCAAAACGCCGGCGGCCATGCTCGCCGAGCGCATGGCGATGGTCACGCCGGAGGAGAACACCGGGTCGAGGAATTCTGCGGCGTTGCCGAGCAACGCGAAGCCCGGACCGTGCAGGGTCTTGACGTTGGCCGAGTAGCCGCCGATGGTACGGGCCGGCGTATCCCACACGGCGTTTTTCAGGACGCCTTGCAGGCTTGGGGTTTCAGCGATGAAGCCGCGCAGGCAATCGTCCAGATTCTCCATGCGGCCTTCGAAATGTTCGGCGGCCGCGACCACGCCCACCGAGCATCGGCCGTTGCTGAACGGGATGGTCCAGAACCAGATGTCGCGATGGATCGGGTGGGTGGTGATGAGGATCTTTTCCCGCTCGAAGGTCGGGCTGTCGATATGGTCTTCGATGTGGGTGAACACGGCCTGGCGCACCGGGAAATTCGATGGTGCTTCAAGGTCCAGCAGACGTGGCAGCACGCGGCCGTAACCGCTGGCATCGAGCACGAAGTCCGCTTCGACACGGTACTGGCTGCCATCCTCGCGCAGCACATCAAGCTGTGGTTTCGGCAAGTCGAAATCGGCGCTGACAATGGCTTCGCCATAACGAACGTCGACGCCTTGCAGCGCAGCCTGATCGGCCAGCAGCTTGTCGAAATCGGCGCGCTGGACCTGGAAAGTGGTCGGCTTGCCGTTGCTGAAGGTGTCGCCGAAATCAAAGGCGCTGTAGTGCTCGCCCCAGGCGAACGCGGCGCCGTTTTTCATCTGGAACCCGGCGGCGTTCACGGCCTCGAGCATGCCCGCTTCTTCGACGAAATCCAGGCAGTGCGACAGCAGGCTTTCACCGATGGAAAACCGTGGGAAGTGCTGGCGTTCGATCATCAGCACGTCGTGACCTTTGCGCTTGAGCAGCGCGGCGGCAATGGCGCCCGAAGGACCCGCGCCAATGACAACTACCTGGCGACGTTCCATTTCAACTGTTGGCACGGGGGCTCCTTGCCGGGGCGGCGAGATTCAAAGGGGTTTGATGCATGCCGGCGAGTGCCGGCAGCAGTGTAGCGATCAGGCCCATCACCATCAGTGCGAAGTACAACGCCGGGCTGATGAGCTGTTGTTGCAGCAGCAGGTTGAGAAAGACGATCTCACTCAACCCGCGAATGTTCAGCAGCAGGCTTTCGCGCCAGCGACTGGCGCCTTCAAACGAAGCGCCGGCCCAGCCGAGGCCGAGCCAGTTGCCCAGCAGTTTGCTGGCAATCGGCAACAGCAGCAGCGCCGCCAGTTGCACCCAGCCGAGGCTGGCCATGGCGGCGTGGACGTTGATCTGCACGATACCGAACGTGAGGATCAGCGGGATGGCGATCCAGGTCTGCAAACGGATCATCCAGATCGGCGGCAATGGCAACCCCAGCGGCACTTTCAGTGCGGCCATGCACAGCAGATAACCGATGCCGAAAATCAGTGCGTTGAGCTTGAAGTGTTCGGCGACCACCAGCAGCGCGAAGAAGCAGCCACTGTGTAGCAACGGCTGACGCAAACCCAGCAAACGCAGAAGCAGCGGCAGGCAGGCGCCAGCCAGCGGCAACAGCAGACTGCTCAGGTGCAGGCTGCCTTGGGCAAAGCCGAACAGGGTCCAGCACGTCAGGTCGATGAGGATCGCGGTTTGCACCAGGCGTCGGGTGGCGTCGGGTGGGTAGTTGATGTGTCGCAAGTACAAAAACAACACCGGAATGGCGGTAATGGCGAACACCAGACCGACCGCCAGCGAACTGATCCACGGTTGCGGCGGCAGCAGCCAGACCGAAGTGACCAGCCCGCAGGCGAACGGAATGCAAAAACTCGGCAAGGCAATTTTCAGGCTCTGGCGATCCAGCCGCAGGTCGATCACATCGCTGAGGATGTTTCCCAGCAACAAGGCAAAACCGAGGCTGTAGAGGTTTTTCAGCCACACCGGCGAGATCAGCTCGGCGCCGCTGAGTTGCCAGCCCGGCTCGATCCAGAAGTACATCAGCAGCGGCAGGCCGAAGGTCGCCAGCAGCAATTGGCTGACGATCGGGATCAGACCGAAGTGCCGACCGATTCGTGTAGCCACGGCGAACATCGCCAGTGCCATCAGCCAAAACAGGACGATCATCATGCTGCTGGCTCCACGACAGTGGCGGCATGCACTTGGCGTCCGGCCCACGGCGCAAGGATGAAGCTGAAGGCCAGGCCGAGGCTCACCGACAGGCCGAAGTTGCTCACTGCCGGGGTGCTGGACACCGCCAGCAAACCGAACGACAGCCATGTCGTGACCGCCGCCAGCAAGGTGCCCAGCAGGCTCACGGCGGCGCCGCCAACCTGTTCGCGCATGAGGATCGCGTAATCGACGCTGATTGCCGTCACCAGCAACAGGCCGAACAGGCTGAACAGGGTCAGCGGTTGGCCCATCCAGCCGAGACTGGCCAGGCTGCACAGGGCGGCGAGCAAGGGCAGCGAGACGATGCGTAATGCGCCGCCGAAGCCGAAGGGCAGGATCAGCACCAGCACGATCAACACGCAGGAGGCGAGTTTAAGCTCCGCCGCGCTGATCTGAGTCGCCGCGAAAACGCTGTTCAATTCACCGAGGCGGTCGACCAGTTCGACGCCCGGCAAGTCCAGCGCCTGAATGCGCAGCAGCGAAGGGTTATTCAGACCTTGCAGGCTGACCATCGCCGCCACGCCGTCATCGGACGGCCCCAGCCACAGCGTGCGATAAGGTTCCGCCAGCGGCCCGACAAGCGATGCGTCGATGTCTTCGACGGGCAGCGCCTGCAACGTTGCAAGCTCCGCTTGCAGCGCTTCTGCCGGCACGCCGAGGTCGAGCAAGGGCTGCCAGAACTGCGGCAACTTGCTCAACGCGTCGCGCACTTTGCGCTGATCGCTCGGTTGGCTGACCAGTTGATTCAGGGACAGGTAACCCTGGAGTTTTTCCAGGTTGACCAACTGGTCCAGCCGCTCGCTCAGCGCGGTCTGGCGTTCGAGCAATTCCTGCTGATCGGCCGCGCGCACCAGGAAGAACTGGCTGGTCGGTTGAAAGCCGGTGATGCGCGCAATGGCCTGGGCTTCGTCAGTCAATTGCTGCGGTGCGCCGATCCACTGACGGATATCGTTCTTGCTCTCGAGCTGCAACAAACCGCCGACGCAGAAGGCAATCAGCAGCGCCAGCAACACTGGCGTACTGATGTGCTTGAGCAGCGCTTCGCGCAGGTTCAGCAAACACTCGCAGACACGCAATGGCCAGCGCGCCGGTCGCAGATTCACGCCCTTGAGCAGCGCAGGCAACAGGCACACTGCTGACAGGTAGGCGCCGAGCAGACCGGCGGCGGAGAACACGGCAATCTGGGTCAGGGCCGGGAAGGGCGTCCAGGCCAGGGCCAGGTAGCCGATGCAACTGGTGATCAGGCTCAGCGTCAGGCCCGGCAGGGTCAGGCGTAACGCCGGCCAGCTGTTCCAGGGTTTCAGGCTCCAGCTTTTCGACAGGTAATGCAGCGGGTAATCGACGGCCACGCCGATCAGGCTCGAACCCAGCACCAACGTCATCACATGCATGTGACCGAACAGCGCCACGCAGGCCACCGCACCAAACAGCATGCCCACCAGCACCGGAACGAACGCGAGCAAGACACGCCAGCGCCGGAAGGCCAGCAACAGCAGCAACAGAATGCCGACGGTGGCGCCGCCACCGACCCATGTCATCTCGCGGGTGGCTTGTTGCTGACCGTTGGCTGCATAGAGCAAACCGCTGGCGGCGAGCAGTTGTACGTCGGCCAGGCCGGCTTCTTCGCGGCTGTGTGCGAGCAAGTCCGCCACTTGCAGCGGCAAGCTCATGTCGAAGGCGTTGCCCGTGGTTTTTGCCCGCAACAACACCCAACTCTTGCCGTTGGCATCGGCGACCAACGCACCGCTGCCGATGTCCAGTTGCACGGCGCCGTGTTGCGGCTGGCTGTTCTGGATGCGCCCGGTCAGGCCCAGCCAGTCATCCTGGCTCGGCACCAGGCTGAAGCCGGTGAACGGGTCGAACAGCGCTTGCACGCGCTGCTGGATAAAGGCCTCGGGATGTTCGATCAGCTGCTGCCGATCCATCGCCGAGAGCATCGCCAGTCGGCCTTGCAGCAGTTGCGTGCGCAGCGCGGGCAAGTCGGCTTGCAGGTTCCACTGAACCTTCTCGAACAAACCGCTGGCCTGCCACTGCTCGCCCAGTTTTTGCGCCATGGCGATGGCTTGCGGACGATCCTTATGGCCAACCAGCACCAGCATTTCGCGGTTCAGCGGTTCTTGCATGCGTTGTTCGGCGCGCAATTCCAGCGCGTCCGGCGCCGTGCCCGGCACCAGTTCCATCAGGTTGGCCGACAGCGGTGCGCCGTCGCGCCATTGCCAACCGGCGAGCGCAAGCACCGCCAGCAGCAGGATCAGAAACAGCCACGGAAGCCTGCGTTCACTCGGCAAAGTCATGTTGCTCCGCGTCGCTCAACGGTTGGGTGCTGGTGCTGTCCTGCATGCGCAAAAGGGTGCTGTCGCCCTGGGTTTCCAGCAGTTCGATGCTGTGCACCAATTCGCTGCCGGTGATGTTGATCTGGTTGAACACTTGCTTGAGCAGTAATGAGCGCGGGGTCAGCGTCAGCTTCCAGTTTTGCGCGTCGCCGCTCAGCGAGAGTTCGAAGTCCCGCTGCAACCCGCTGCTGTCACCTTGCAGCACGGCGAGGAACAAACGGTTCTGTTCGGCGCCGGCACTCTTGCTCGGGAGCATTTGCCAGCCATTGCCGTCACGTCGGGCAATGCCTTTGGCGCTGATGCGGTAATCCTGTTGCAGCGGCGTTTTCAGCAGCCACAGCAAACCGTGGTTTTTTGCGAGGACGAAAGTGCCTTTGCTGGTCAGCGGCTTGGGCAATGCGCGCAGGTGTTTTTCCTGGATGAAGTTGCCATGGATCACATCGGGTTTGGCCAGTTGATCGCTCAACTGCTGCAAATCGAAAGCGTGAGCAATCGATGACAGCCCGAGCAGCGCCAACGCGCCGAGATATTTGAAAAACAGGTTCATGCCAGCATCCTTTCAACGGCATCGGTGAAGATCTTCGGTGAGGCCAACTGCATCTCGCGGCTGCTCATGTCGACGGCGACTTGTACGGAACTGGCGCGGGTCAAACGCTCGCCGGTTTGCAGATCGCTGATCAGATAGTTGATCTTCAGACGGTTCTCCCATTCCACCAGATTGGCCCGCACATTCAGCTTCTGACCAAACACTGCGCCGCGTACATAACGCAATTGCAGGTCGATCACCGGCCAGGCGTAACCGGACTCGACCATGGCGGTGTAGTTGTGGCCGATCTTGTCCAGCAGCGCACAACGGGCGACTTCCAGGTATTTGACGTAATGGCCGTGCCAGACGACGTTCATGGTGTCGACATCAAAGAACGGCACGAGGATTTCCGTATCGGTGTGAAGCACTCCCTTGCTACGCATGCAGCCTCCAGTGTTGCTCGGCGATACGCTTGAGGCACAGGCGCAATTCGCCTTCCAGCGCACGGTCTTCGATGACCGGCGGGAAGTCCTTGGCCAGTTCTTCGTGCATCGCGGCCAGTGCGGGTGGCAACGGACGTGCGTCTTTGGCCTTGCTGCGCAGCCAAACGCCCTGGTTGGCGGCGAGGAGGGTGGCGGCGGCGACCTGTTCGGTCAGCTCCAGCACGCGGATCGCATCGCGGGCGGCGATGGTGCCCATGCTCACCTTGTCCTGGTTGTGGCATTCGGTGGAGCGCGAGAAGACGCTGGCCGGCATGGTGTTTTTCAGTGCTTCGGCGGTCCAGGCACTGGTGCCGATCTGCACAGCCTTGAAGCCGTGATTGAGCATCGCGCGGTCCGCCGTGGCGCCGGACAGGTTACTCGGCAGTCCGTGGTTGTAACGCTCATCCACCAGCAGCGCGAGTTGGCGATCCAGCAGATCGGCCACGTTGGCCACCAGGTTTTTCAGGCTGTCCATGGCGAACGCAATGTGGCCACCGTAGAAGTGGCCGCCGTGCAGAACGCGTTCGGCTTCAGCATCGATGATCGGGTTGTCGTTGGCGCTGTTGAGCTCGATTTCGATGAACGAACGCAGCCAGTTCAGGCTGTCGGCCAAGACGCCGAGAACATGCGGCGCGCATCGCAGCGAGTAACGGTCTTGCAGACGATGCAGCGGTGCGGTCGGCGCGTCGATCGCCAGATCCTTGCGCAGCCACGCGGCCACTTGCATCTGCCCCGGATGCGGTTTGGCGGCGAACAGGCGTTCGTCGAAATGCTCGGGATTGCCTTGCAGCGCGACCACGTTCAGCGCAGTGATGCGGGTAGCGAGTTGCAGCAGGTAATCGGCGCGGGCGTAGGCCAGGCAGGCGAGGCCGGTCATCACGGCGGTGCCGTTCATCAGCGCCAACGCTTCTTTCGGGCGCAGCACCAGCGGTGTCCAGCCGAGTTCGCGATGGACATCGGCTGCTTGCCGGCGCTCACCCCGGAACATCACTTCGCGCTCGCCGGACAAGGTCGCCGCGACGTAGGACAACGGCGTCAGATCACCGCTGGCGCCCACCGAACCTTCTTCGGGGATTAGCGGCAGGATGTCGTGTTCGAGAAACGCCTGAAGGCGTTCCAGCAGTTCCACGCGCACCCCGGACACGCCGTGGCACAGTGACTGCAAACGCGCCGCCAGCACCGCGCGCGTGGCTTGCGCGTCGAGCAGTTTGCCCAGGCCGCAGCCGTGGAAGGTGTACAGATGACGCGGCAACGCCTCGACGTGATGCAGCGGCACCGCGACGACGCAGGAATCGCCGTAACCGGTGGTCACGCCATAGATCACGCCTTCCTTGTCCAGCAGGGAATCGAGGAATCGCGCGCCCTTGGCGATGCGCTCGCGGTACGCAGGGTCGCTTTGCAACTGCGTCGGCACCTGACGGTTGGCCGCGGCCAGCACGTCTTCGATGCGCAAAGGGAGTTCGCCGAAGGTTACCGGCTCAAGCGTTGGCGTCGTCATCGGTCTTCCAGAAAGGGTAAAAGTTGAACCATTGTCGGGGCGCGTCGAGGCAATAGTGACCCAGGCGTTCGGCGTAGCGGGAAGCCCACTGATGAATGACCTGTTCGCGGTCGCTGCGTTTCCACACCACGGCCTCGGTAAACGGTTCGAGGGTGACTTGATATTGGCCCGTCGGTTTTTTCAGGCACATCAGCAAATGGATCGGGCATTTCAATAGGCCGGCCAGCAGCCACGGCCCTTGCGGAAATGCTGCCTGATGACCGAGGAAATCCACGGTCACGCTGCGCCCGCCATGCAGCGGCACGCGGTCGCCGGCAATCGCCAGCCACTCGCCGCGCTCCAGGCGTTCATGCAGTTGCAGCATGATCACCGGGTTGAGCTCGCTGACCTGAATCAGTCGCAAGTTGGTCGCACCGGCTTCGCCGAGCAAGCGGTTGAACTGCTCGGCGTGCTTGGTGTGTACCAGCACGTTCATGGTGACCTTTTCACCGATTTCCGCCAGTGCGCGACAGACCTCAAGGTTGCCCAGATGCGCGCCCACCAGCATCTGCCCGCGAGTGCCACGCAACTGATTGCGCAGCAGCGCCGGGTCGACGATTTCGATGTGCTCGATACTCAGCTTGCCGTTCCACACGTCGAGTTTGTCGAGCATCGAATCGGCGAAGGCCATGAACTGGCTGAACACTCGCCAGTGGGTCGGACGCAATTCAGGGCGAGCGCTCCAGTCCGCGAGGCGTTGCTGGTATTGCCAGGCGCTACGACGGGCGCTGCGACCGAACAGGAAAAAGTACAAAACGATGCCGTACAGCAGCGGACTCAGCAGCCGCCGGCCCAGCACTTTGGCGCCGAACGCGGTGAGTTTCATCAGCCAGAAACTGCCACGCTCCCGACGGTCGGCCCAATGTTCCTTATCCACGTTGCCGCTCATGCTCGCCACCGTCGCCAGAGGATCACCGGTGCCCGCAGCAACATGCCGAAGAACAGCCGGGTGTGCATGCTCGAAATCAGCACATTGTCGTGGAACATACGGAAGTGCGAGACACCGTCCAGCGGGTAATGGACCTTGGTCGGCAACCACTGCATCGGCTGATTGCGCCAGGCCAGACGCACGAGAATGTCCGAGTCGAAGTCCATGCGCTTGCCGATCTTCGCCGAGTCGATCAGCGCCAGGGTCGCTGGTAATGGATAAACGCGGAAACCGCACATCGAGTCGCGGATCTGCAGTGAAAGCGTGTTGATCCAGACCATGACGTGGGTCAGGTAGCGGGCGTACAAGCGGCCTTTCGGCACGCTGGCGTCGTATTGCGGATAGCCGCAAATCACCGCGTTGGGGTGCGCGCGTGATTGTGCGATGAACGTCGTGACATCGTGCAGATCGTGCTGGCCATCGGCGTCCACCTGCAAGGCGTGGCTGAAACCCAGGCGCGAAGCTTCTCGCAGGCCGGTCATCACCGCACCGCCCTTGCCCTGGTTGGCAGCGAGGCGGATCAGGTTGACCATCTCACGTTGGGCCAGTTGGTCCAGCACTCTGGCGCAGGGTTGATCGCTGGCATCGTCCACCAGAATGCATGGCAGACCACTGGCGATCAGCGCGTCGACCACCGTGGTAATCGCGGTTTCGTGGTTGTAGACCGGGATGATTGCGCAGGGGTTATGCATGCCGGGTCACACCTCATCCATGTAGCAGCTGGCGAAGCCTGCGTCCGGCCGCGAAGCGGTCGTAAACCAGTATTTGCGGTTTCTCAGAACAATGGTGGTGGATGCCATGCGAGCGCTTCGCACTCGGACGCAGCCTTCGGCAGCTGCTACAGGGGACTTCAACTTATCCACAGGCCGTCTCCAGCAAAATCCGCCCACTGGAGCAGGTCGCGGTTTCATTGCGGTAGGCGAAATACAATTTTCCGCGTTCCGGGTCGAAGCGCAGGTGCAGCTGGATTTCATCGCCCGGGCGCACCAGTTGCTGGAACTTCAGCACTTCCATGCCGGCGAACTTGGCCGGCAGATTCATCAATTGCTGGCCGAGGCTCAGCGCCCAATCCACCTGCACCACGCCAGGAAGTACCGGCGTTTGCGGGAAGTGGCCGCTGAAGTAGGCGAGGTCCGGCGGAATGGCCAGTTGCAGGCTCCATTCGCCATCGACTTCGACCTGCTCCAACACTTCCGGCGCCTTGGGGCGGGGGGCCAGCAGCAAGGCTTCGACGTCGGCCTGAGGCAGTTTGCCCTGAGCGTTCAGGGGCAATTGCCGCAGCAATCGCCAGCGTCGTGGCAGGGCCAGGGCTTCGCAATGCTGGCTCAGGTGCTGACGCAATTCTTGCGTCAGGGTGCGGCGGCCCTGATTGCGCAAGGCATGCAGGCCCGCGTCCGTCAGCACTAGCAGTGCACCCAGCGAGGCGCGGTTTTCCTGGACCACACCGAGGCGCGCGTCGGCGACCCAGTCATGCTCCATCAACGCCTTTTCCAGCATCGGCAGCGAGATACGTTTTTCTTCCAGTTTGACGATCCGGTCCAGCCGCCCGAGCAGTTCGAATCGACCGTCGGCGGCGATTCTGGCGGCATCGGCGGTGTGTTCGACATGGCCGGCAGGCAAGTAGGGAGAAGCAATCAGCAGGGCGCCCTCGCTGTCCTGACTTAGCTCGACGCCAGCAAACGGCTGCCACAGATCGTGACCCTGACGCCAGGCGATGCCACCGGTCTCCGAGCTGCCGAGGATTTCCGTCGGCCATTGTTGCAGGCGTTCGTAAAGGCTTTGCGCAGCCTCGACCGGTAGCGCGCCACCGGAAGAAAACACCCGGCGAACCGCGCTCATGGCCGGCCAGTCGAGGTTGTCACCCATGCGCTTGAGCAGCGCCGGGCTGGCGACCCAGGCAAACGCCGGGTGTTCGCGACTGGCGCGCTGCAAGTCTTCCGGAAAGGCCAGTTGCTTGCGCACGAACGGGCGCCCGGCGCACAGCGGCCACAGCACCCGAAACAGCAAACCGTAGATGTGTTGGGTAGCGACGCTGCCGATGATGCACGCCTGGCCCAGGTCGAGGCCCCAGAGCTGTTCCAGCGCGTGGACTTCATTGGCGATCTGGCGCAGCGTCTTGTCGATGCGCTTGGGTTCACCGCTGGAACCGGAGGTACTCAAGCTCAGCTGGCAGGTGTCCAGATCCAGTGCGGCGGGGGACATGGGCGCATGTTGATAATCGCCAAGGTGCGCGTCATCGGCCTGATCAGTCAGCCACAGATCGACTTCGCTCGACCAGCGTTGGCGAGTCTGCGCTTGCAGGTCGGCAGGCAGCAGCACGCTGACCCCTGCACGCCAGGCGCCAAGCAGGGCAATTGCCAGGTCCGCAGCGTCTTCAAGGTGCACGGCAATGCGCTGCACGCCCTGGGATTGCAGGCCGGCCGCGAGGCTCAACGCCTGTTCGCACAGGTGCGCGTGATTCAACGCCGGTTCGGCCGTCACGGCACGCTCCGGCTGAGCCTTGAGCAACAGCTGCTCAAGTGTTATCCAATTCATGGGTGGCCTCGTACCCGTTGTCGTATGAGCCATTCAATGGCAAACAGCAGGCCCATCAATCCATAGGAAATCAGGCCGGTGTACAACATCCACCAACTCAGCGGCGCCCACAGGGTCAGGGCGGCGGCGAGCAAACCGTTACAGAGAAAAAACACACACCAGACAATCGTCACCTGGCGGGTATAAACAATCGCTTTGGCCGGCAAGTGCGGTTCACGCAGGCGCGCCAGGCGTTCTACCATCGGCGGCCCGATTTTCAGGCTCAGGCCAAACAGCCCGAGCATGAACGCGCTGATCAGCACCGGGTACCAACGCAGCAACAGCGGACTGTCAAACAGCGCCAGCAACAGGCAAAAGCCAATCGCGGTGAGCGCCATCCACAGGTTGCCCGGGCGACGCGCACCCAGCAGCGCCCGCGCCAGCCACAGGCTGCCCAGCAGCAGACCGAACTGCCACGGAGCAAAGTGTTCCATGCCGAAATACACCGCAAAGGGGTACAACAGGCCTGCCAGCAGCAGGCCGAGGCCGATCAGTCGACTCATGCGGCCGGTTGAACCAGACGGTAGACCGCCTCGACCACATCGCTGACGGTACGCACCGATTTGAATTCTTCGGCGGCGATTTTCTTGCCGGTCTGACGCTTGATGTGATCGATCAGGTCGACGGCGTCGATGCTGTCGATTTCCAGGTCCTGATACAGATTGGATTCGAGGCTCACACGCTCAGGGTCCAGCTCGAAGAGTTCGACCAAGGCATCGCGCAGGGTGTTGAAAATGTCATCACGAGTTTGCATGGTCCGGTCTCAAGCTGCCTGTTTTGCGGTGACGAACGCCGCAAGGCTCGCCACGTTACTGAAATGATTACGGGTGTCCTTGGCGTCGGCATCGATTTTGATGCCGTACTTTTTCTGGATCGCCAGGCCCAGTTCCAGGGCGTCTACCGAGTCCAGGCCCAGGCCTTCGCCGAACAAGGCCTGGTCGTCTTTAATGTCGTCTGCGCTGATGTCTTCAAGGCCCAGGGCGTCGATGATCAGCAGTTTGATGTCACGGTGCAGATCGCTCATCTTCGGCGAGCTCCTTAATAAAGTAAGAATGCAAATAATCGTTGAGCTTGCGCGAAGCCTGAGGCGCAGGGCCACACGCGGCAAAGGCTTGTGGGTCTATATCGGCCCCCACACGAAAACTGAAGTGCACGCGGCGTTTCGGGATGCGATACCAGGGTTCGGCCTTGGTCAATGTGGTCGGACTGACCTTGATGATCACCGGGGTCAGGATTTTCGCACCCCGCAGGGCAATGGACGCACCACCCCGATGAAAGGCCGGCGGTTCGCCTGGCTGGGTGCGAGTGCCTTCGGGAAAGATGATCAGCGTCTGGCCGCTTTTCAGGGCGTCGGCCGCAGCGTCAAGCATGTCCATGCTGCCGTCGTTGCTGATGTATTCGGTGCGGCGTAGCGGACCGCGGGTGAACGGGTTCTCCCAGAGGCTTTTTTTGACCACGCAGTTGGTGTGGCGCACCAGTCCGATCAGGAACACCACATCGATCAGTGACGGGTGATTGGCAATGATCATCTGGCCCGGGCGACCAAGCTTCTCCGCGCCCTGGATGTCATAGGTCAGTACGCCGGTACGGGCCATGAACCTGACAAAAAACCAAAAGCAGCGACTGACGGTTTCACGCGCCCGCAGCCGGTGAGTCTGGGCATCGCCGGGCAGGCAACTCAGCAACGGGAAAACCACCAGGCGCAGGCACAGCCCGCCCAACCCGAACAGTGTGAAGCTTGCGGCGGTGGCCAGCAAACGCCAGTAATAGGCGTCGCGGTTTTTTTCGCTTACAGGTTGCGTTGCCAGGTCCATACACGATTTTTCCAGGCATGTTGGCAGGTGGTCTGCTGGCCGAGCAGGGTATGCAATAGATTCAGGGCATGGGGCCAGTGGGCTTTGGACAACGCATCCGAAGTGCTGTTCAGGGTCAGCTGCCAGTCGGTACCTGGCGTCAGCAACAGACCGACGGCATAAGGGAACGGCACGTCGTCGATCCAGGCCGAATAGGCCTCCGGCGGCTTTTCTTCAGTGACGATCAGCAGTACGGCTGGCGCGCCTTCGGCAAGCAGCGCCGCGGCCTCTAGCATGCCGTGTTCAAGACCGTCACCGGCGGCGGCAAGGGCTGTCATCTCGCTGGTTTCACCGCGCATGATCGACCAAAGACCAATTACCGCGTTGTGCACCGACAAGCTGAATTGAGTCGGTGACAACGGTTGTTCGGCTGCCAGGTCACTGAGTATTTCGAAGGTGCGGGGTGTTTCGCCGTGACGGGAAATAAAGACCAACGGTAGGTCCTGGCGACCATCGGCCAGGGGCCAACCGACGCTGAATGCCATGCGCGCCAGACGGCTGAGCCGTCGGCGCTGCATGGCCGGCAGAAAAGACACGTCGGGGGCGGCATCGCTGCTCTGAAGCACGACCGGTTGTCGGCTCCAGGCCTGCCAATCGTCCACGCTTTCGAGCCCAGGGGCCCACGCGCGCCATTGGGCGATGTTGAAGTTGATCACAGGCATTCATCCCGCCCCTGCGGGCTTTCTTGACGCGGTGAGTCGCAGAAAAACGCGACGACCTTACGTGGCGCTTGGCGCCGAGTGGCGCGCATTATCCCGTTGCGGCGGGCGTGTAGCAAATGATGGTTACGTTTTGCGCAGTCAAATGTACTGATTGGTCCGCGAAAAGCTGTCGTTTGGCCATTATCCACATCGTGCTGAGCAAGTCTGTCGGCTCTGTCGGTGTTCAATGGCAGAGTTTGCGGTTTTTTATGGAGAGATTGCCGCTGACTGTGTAGTCCCCATGCCGACGAGGTAGCTAAGCAGCGCCATGGACTACTACACTCGGTCATTCTTTGATACACGGAGGTTTTTCACATGCGGCGCGTGGTGTTCAATCAGAAAGGTGGCGTAGGCAAATCCAGCATTGCCTGCAATCTGGCGGCGGTCAGCGCCAGCGAGGGTTATCGCACCCTATTGGTGGATCTCGACGCCCAGGCCAACTCCACTCAGTACCTGACGGGCCTCACCGGGGATGACATCCCGATGGGTATTGCCGACTTCTTCAAGCAAACCTTGTCCTCAGGACCGTTCTCGAAAAAAAACCAGGTCGATATCTACGAAACGCCGTTCGAAAACCTCCACGTCATCACCGCGACCGCCGAGTTGGCCGACCTGCAGCCCAAGCTTGAGGCCAAACACAAGATCAACAAGCTGCGCAAATTGCTTGAGGAACTGGGGGAAGATTACGATCGCATCTACCTGGATACCCCGCCAGCGCTGAACTTCTACGCGGTATCGGCATTGATTGCCGCTGACCGGGTGCTGATCCCCTTCGACTGCGACAGCTTCTCGCGCCAGGCGCTGTACGGCCTGCTGGCGGAAATCGAAGAATTGAAGGACGACCACAACGAAGGTCTGGAAGTCGAAGGCATCGTGGTCAATCAGTTCCAGGCTCGCGCCAGCCTGCCGCAGCAGATTCTCGACGAGCTGATCGCCGAAGGGTTGCCGGTGCTGCCGGTGTACCTGACCAGTTCGGTGCGCATGCGTGAGTCCCACCAGGCCAATACGCCGCTGATCCACCTCGATCCGCGGCACAAGCTGACGCAGCAGTTTGTCGAGCTGCATAACCTGCTCGAAAACGCCTGAATCGGCCAACGTCACCGAACCAAATGTGGGAGCGAGCAAGCCCGCTCCCACATTTGGTTCGGTGATGGGTTTAAATCCCCTGGCTACGCAACCAGCTCATCAACTGCGGTAACGGAAACGCCCCGCTCTGACGGGCCACTTCCCGGCCGTTCTTGAACAGAATCAGACTCGGAATCGAGCGAATCCCCAGCTGTGCCGACAATTGCTGGTTCGCCTCGCTGTCCAGTTTCGCCAGCCGACATTTACCCGCCAATTGCCCCGCCGCCTGCTCGAAAACCGGCGCAAACGACTTGCACGGCCCGCACCAATCCGCCCACACGTCAACCAGCAACGGCAGATCGCCCTTGATCTGGCTGGCGTAATCGCCTTGTTTCAATTCGAACGGTTTGTTCAGCAACACCTCAGCCTTGCAACGGCCGCATTTTGGGTGATCGTTGAGGCGCTCGGCGGGGATGCGGTTGAGGCCACTGCAGTGAGGGCAGGGGATGAGGAGCGGGTCGGTCATGGTCTTAGCTCTGATTTCGGCGGTCTATGAAGCAGATCTGGAGTCGATGATGGTTTATATCAAGACAGTGATGTGTAGGCTTTAACCTTCTTAAAGTTGCGGATAAGGCCTACGCATACTGGCGTCCACACTGATTTACGGCGAAAGGTTTGGCTTTTAGTCTTTCGCGACAGCTTCGAACTCGCAATTTTATTTTGGAGTCCTTTGCATCAATGCCAGTTAAATCCCATAAGCGTTTTTCAATCTCAGAGCTTTTAGCGAACACTGAGTGCGTTGAAACTCTAAATGTAAACACTGCACTTACGAGAAACGGAGACTTTGTGGGGCATGAAGATGTCTGGCGTGATTTGAGTTGGGATCGAAACGAGAAACAGGAATGTTTCAAGCGCGACGCCTTGTGTGCTCACGACGAACAACTGATTTCCAAATGCTTCCCCCACTCCGGCGGCCGCTCGGCATAGCTCTCCATCCCCGCTTGCTCGTCGAATGGATTGCTCAGCACCGTATGCAGTCGCCGAACCTCTGAATAGTCGCCACTTTCCGCCGCATCGATGGCTTTCTGCGCCAGGTAGTTGCGCAGGATGTACAGCGGATTGACCGCGTGCATCCGCTTGCGTCGCTGCTCCTGATTAACCTCGCCATCACGAGCCACACGGGCGACATACAACTCGGCCCAGGCATCGAAGCCCTTGATATCGACGAAGTCATCACGCAAACGGGTGACGGCCCGTTCTGGGGATTCATCCCCCAGGCGGCGGAAGAACAACGTGTAGTCGACGCCGCTGTTCTGCATCAGTTGCAGCAGGTGTTCCAGCAGTTTCTGGTCATCGTCTTCGGCCGTGGTGAGGCCGAGGCGACGGCGCATCAGGTCCAGGTAATGGGCCTGGTACAGCGGCAAGTACAGGCCGAGGGTTTCGCGCAGGGCGTCGACGCTGATGAACGGCGTGAGCGCCTGGGCGAGGGCGCTGAGGTTCCACTGGCCGATCGGCACCTGGTTGCTGAAGGAGTAGCGGCCCTGATCATCCGAGTGATTGCAGATGAAGTGGGCGTCGAAGTCGTCGAGGAAGGCGAATGGGCCGAAGTCGAAGGTGATGCCGAGGATCGACATGTTGTCGGTGTTCATCACGCCGTGGCAGAAACCGTACGCCTGCCATTTAGCGATCAGCTCGGCATTGCGTTCGACGATTTCGCGGAACATCGCCAGATACGGTTCCGGCTGCTCAAGGCATTCCGGAAAATGCATGGCCAGCACGTGTTCGCCGAGTTCTTTCTGCTTCTCAGGGCGTTTGGTGTAGTAGAAATATTCGAAGTGCCCGAAGCGCACGTGGCTCGGCGCCAAGCGCAGAACCATGGCCGCGCGTTCCTGTTTCTCGCGCCACACCGGGGTGTCGGAGCCGATCACGCACAGGGCGCGGGTGGTCGGGATGTTCAAGGCGTTAAGCGCTTCGGAGGCGAGAAACTCGCGGATCGACGAACGCAGTACAGCCCGTCCATCGCCCATGCGCGAAAAAGGCGTCTGGCCGGCGCCTTTGAGGTGCAGGTCCCAGTGTTCGCCGGCCTCGTTGTAGACCTCGCCCAGCAACAGGCCGCGTCCATCGCCCAGTTGCGGGTTGTAGGAGCCGAACTGGTGCCCGGAATAGACCATCGCCCGAGGCACTGCGTCGGCCCAGAGCTTGTGGCCGCTGAACAGCTCGGCGAATTCCGGGGTATCCGCTACGGCGGGATCGAGATCCAGCAGCGCCATGGCGGCAGGGCTGGCCACCACCAGACGCGGGTTGTCGATGGGCTCAGGCAGCACATGGGCGGAAAACGTATCACCCAGGCGGGCGAAGCGATTATCGAAGGTCAGTTCGTCGAGGGCTTTCAACGGCCATCTCCAGCAGAATGTCCGAGCATTCTGCTAGGGATAGGGCGGTTAGTCGAGCTTGGCGGGCGGCGGCTGAAGGGGCGACTTGCCTTCCACCAGCGGCACGATGGTTTTGGCTTCCGGCTCGATCGGCACCATTTTGTATTCCTGGCCGTGAAGGTTCTTGAGGTAAACCTCCATCTGCCGGAACGAGATGTTGATGTGCTGCTTCTTGAACTCGCGGTTGATGAAGCGGTTGACCTCGTCGAGTACCGGGTTACGGTCACCGAGGTCGCGCACGTGCATGCGCAACTCGTGGTCGAGGGTGCTTTCGCCGAAGTTCAGGAAGTACACGTGGGGTTCCGGGTCTTTCAGGACCCGCGGGTTATCGCGTGCGGCTTTGAGCAGCAGTTCTTTCACCAGGTCCAGGTCCGACCCGTAATCGACGCCGAGCTTGAGGGTCACCCGCGTGATGGTGTCGGTCAGGGACCAGTTGATCAATTGCCCGGTGATGAACGTCTTGTTCGGGACAATGATGTCCTTGCGATCGAAGTCGGTGATGGTCGTGGCGCGGATACGGATCTTGCTGACCGTGCCAGACAGGTTGCCGATGGTGATGGTGTCGCCGATCCGCACCGGACGCTCGAACAGGATCATGATGCCGGAGATGAAGTTCGCGAAAATTTCCTGCATCCCGAAGCCAAGACCGACCGAGAGCGCCGCCACCAGCCATTGCAACTTGTCCCAACTCACGCCGAGGGTCGACAGGGTCGAGACGAAACCGACGCCGGCGATCACGTAGGACAGCAACGTGGTTGTAGCGTACGCGCTGCCCTGAGCCAGGTTGAGCTTGGACAGCACCAACACTTCCAGCAGGCCGGGCAAGTTACGCGCCAGCGCGAAGGTAATGCCTATGATGATCAGCGCGCCGAGCATGTCGCCGATGCTGATCGGCACCATGCTCATGTTGGCGCCGGTGCCGCTGGTGTATTCGTAAAGGGTGATGTTGTCGAGGTACGAGAACACCGAGATCAAGTCGGACCAGACCCAGTACAGCGCCGCGATGAAACCGCCAAGCAGTGCCAGGCGGATCAGGCGCAGGGACTGTTCGTTGACCTTCTCGATGTCCAGCGTCGGCTCTTCGATCACCGCTTCGCCGTCGCCAGCCTCTTTGGCGGCCTGGCGTTTGGCCAGGGCGCGCTGGTAGGCCAGGCGTCGTGCTGCAACGCTGAGACCGCGAACGAAAGTGGCTTCGATCACCAGCCAGAACATCAGCAAGTAAAGGGTGTTGATCAATCGGTCACTGAGCTTCAGCGCGGTGTAGTAGTAGCCGAAGCACACCGCCACAAATAACGCGACGGGCAGGACGGTGAACATGACCCCGACCGCTTTGCGGAACAGCGAAGCGTTCTGGTGCGTCGGGCTGCTGACCAGCAGACGGCTGAGCAGCCAGGCCATCAAGGCGTAGCAGATCAGCACCACGGGCATGCCGAGCACGTCATCGGCCAGCGTCGAGGGTTGCAGTTCGGCCACCGCCACCACGGCAACCAAGGCCATCACCACCAAGCCGAGTCGGCGGACCCAGCCCTGAAGGAATTCAACCTGAGGTTTTTCCCAACGGAAATGCAGCTCCGCCACGCCGCCCGGCGCGAGGATCCGGTAAGCGGTGTAGAACACCAGCCAGGCCTGGGCCATTTGCAGCAGCGCCGCGCCCATGTTCGCGTTCTGCCCGCGGGCGTCGATCTGCAAGGCCAGGCCGCACAAGGCCAGGCCCAGCGAGACCGGCATTGCCAACAGAATATTGATCAGGATGGCCTGCGGCGTGTGCCACTGGCTGTCACGCTTGAAGTGGCCGATGTCCTGGTGAACTTTGCTCAGTCGGGCATACAGGCTTTTACGTCGCCACAGCAGAGCACCGATCAGCAACACCAGGGGCAGGAACAGCAACGGCCGCTGGATCAGGCCATCACTCAGTTCGCTCAGGCTGGAAGCCCACGGCAGCGTTGTGACCTGACGTTCCAGGCGCTCCGGCACGGCGCGCATCCATTCCAGGTCCAGCGGCTTGTTGCTGGGAATCCAGAACATCTGCTCATCGAGGGTCGCCCTCAGACTTTGCGCGGTGCTGAGCAATTGTTTCTGATTAAGTTGCAGGGTGATGGATTCATTGAGTACCGCGCTCAGTTCACGGTTCAGCCGCTCCAGAAGATCCGCACGGGTGGTGGCCAGTTCCAGCAGGCTTTTTCGCAGCTGCGGGGTGACTTGCTCCGGCGGTTGGGTGGACAGCAGGTTGTCGACATAGGTCGCGGGGTTGCTGAGCAATTCCCGTTGCTGGCTCACTTCAAACTGGTACAGGCGAATGTCGGCGATCTGGTCGGCCAGGTCGCGGTCGAGCTTGAGACGCGGCAGGGCCTGCTTCTGTTTATAGAGAATCTTGGAGAGCAGCAGGCTGCCCTTGAGCACGTTGATTTGTTCGTCCAGCGCCGAATCGCTTTGGGTCACGTTGTCCAGCTGCTGTTTGGTCTGCAGGTTTTGCTGGGTGACTTCGTTGAGGCGGTCAGTGCTTTTGAGCAGGTAGTCCGAGAGCTTCAGGTTGGCCGCACTTTCGGTGGCCAGCAGCGCGCTACCGCCGGACTTCTGCGCTTCGATGGACTGCTGCGTCACCGTCTCCTGGGACTGAGCCAGGCGCTTCTGGTTGATCAGGGTTTGCAGCTCCTGGATTTCCTGATCCAGGCGATCGGACTTTTCGGTCAGCAAGTCGTGCTGGCTATTGCCCAGATCCTGCAACTGGTTGTTGCCGGCCAGTTCCTGGCGACGCAGCGGAATCAGTGCATTCAGTGCTGCGAGCTCGGCATTCAGCAGGTCACGCTGTTCGCTGCTCAAGGTCTTGCCGGCATCCTTTCCGGCCTTGAGGATGTTGTTGATCTGCTGAATGCGTGTCTGGCTGGCGGAAATTTCGGCCTGTGCGCGCTCGGGGCGGGTCTGGGCGGTAATCACCAGGCTGTTGGCGTCCGCCAGCGCCTTCTGCAGGTCGCTTTGCTGGGTCGAGCGCTCGGTGAGCATTTGCTCAAGCTGCTGGATTGACTGGTTAGCGTAGCGTTGCGGCACCGGTGGCATACTGCTGGCTTTGAGCTTGGTCAGCTCACGCTGGTTCTCGATGTTCTGCTTGGGCGCCGTGGCCAGTTGCTGTTTGAGTGCGACCAGCTTTTGTTGGTAATCGCGCTGGTTGCCGAGCTGTGTCAGCGTGCTTTGCAGAATGCTCTGCAAGGCTTTCTGATCTGCCTCCGGCAGTTTGCGATCGGCGATCTTGTCCAGACTCGCCTGCACGGCTTCGCTGGTCGGTGGTTCGGCCGCTTGCAACGTACCGACAGAAAGACTCAAGCCCAGCAGGGCCATGATGAATAAAGTGCGCAGGGTTGACATAGAGACCGATCGAAAACGAGACGAAGTGTGGAGTTTAGAGGAACAAGCCGGGACCCGGGCGACTTCCTTCGGGGAATCTGACGCCCACTTTGCCGATCTTGTTCCCCTCCATGACCGCAACGGTCCAGATGGTGTTGTTCCACTCCACCTGGTCGCCGACGACGGGAGCACCGCCGACTTTCTGGGCAATGAAACGGCCCAGGGACATGTCCGGATCGATGCCCTCGACTTTCAACCCGTACAGCGCCGCAACCGCGGCCAACTGGGCGTCTCCTTCGAGTACGAAGTCGCCGAAGAAGCGCAAATCGAGGCCGCGTTGCGGTGCCTGACTGAAGAGTTTTCCGAGGGCTGGAAGGTTGTGTTCGTGGCCGATAACACACAGCAAATCATCGACTTCGAGCACCGTACTACCCGACGGATGGAGCAGTTGCTGGCCACGAAACAGTGCGGCGATACGCGTGCCTTCGGGCATTTTCAGCTCGCGAAGGGGCGAACCGATGCACCATTTCTCGGCACCGAGGCGATAAACGAACAACTCCCACTCGCTGGTGACATGCACCTCCAGCGCTGCGCGCGAGATCGGCGCCGGCTCCGGTGGAACGGTCACTTTCAACAGCTTCGCCACCCACGGCAGGCTCGTGCCCTGCACCAGCAGCGACACCAGCACGATAAAGAAGGCGAGGTTGAAGTAGAGCTGGGCATTCGGCAGGCCGGCCATCAGCGGGAACACCGCCAGAATGATCGGGACCGCGCCGCGGAGTCCGACCCAGGATATAAACGCCTTTTCGCGGCCGTGGAACGCTTTGAACGGCAGCAGGCCGACCAGCACCGACAACGGCCGTGCGAACAAAATCATCCACAACGCCAGGCCCAGGGCGGGCAGGGCGATCGGCAGCAGGTCATGCGGCGTCACCAGCAGCCCCAGCACCAGGAACATGCCGATCTGCGCGAGCCAGGCCATGCCGTCGAGCATGTGCAGAATGCCATGGCGGCTGCGCACCGGACGGTTGCCGATCACCAGGCCGCAGAGGTAGACCGCCAGGAAGCCGCTGCCGTGCAGGGCGTTGGTCAGGGCAAACACGACCAGGCCACCGGCAATCACCAGAATCGGATAGAGGCCGTTGGCCAGGTGGATCCGGTTGACCAATTGCAGCATGACCCAGCCACCACCGAGGCCGATGACGGCACCGATACCGAACTCACGCACGAAGTGGGCGAGCAGGCTCCAGTGCAAGCCGGTCTGGCCGCTGGCGAGCATGTCGATCAGGGTCACGGTGAGGAACACCGCCATCGGGTCGTTGCTGCCGGATTCGATTTCGAGGCTGGCGGTGACCCGTTCGTTCAGGCCTTTGCCGCCCAGCAGCGAGAACACCGCCGCGGCGTCCGTGGAACCGACGATGGCGCCGATCAGCAAACCCTGGATGAGGTTCAGGTTGAACAGCCAGGCGGCAGCCAGGCCGGTCAGTGCGGTCGTGATCAACACCCCGACCGTGGCCAGCGACAGCGCGGGCCAAAGCGCCACGCGGAAACTCGAGACCCGGGTGCGCAAGCCGCCATCGAGGAGGATCACCGCGAGGGCAAGGTTGCCGACCAGATAAGCCGTTGGGTAGTTATCGAAAATAATGCCGCCGCCGTCGACACCAGCGGCCATGCCCACCGCCAGGATGATCACCAGAATCGGGATACCGAGGCGCGAGGAAAGTGAGCTCACCAGAATGCTCGCACCTACCAGCAACGCGCCGATCAAGAACAGGCTGTTGATGGTCGTCGCATTCAAAGGCAATACTCCAGAAAGCTGAAAGGCGGGCACAAACTGACCATGCAGTCTGCGTGCCAGCGATTCTAACCTGTTGAAATGTGATGCTGTCAAAAAGGTTTTGCAGATCAAAAGATCGCCGCCTCACGCAGATCCGGTGTAGGAGCTGTCGAGTGAAACGAGGCTGCGATCTTTTCCGCCGTGACGCGATCTGCGCTTAGAGGCTGAACCGCCCAACCATGTTGTTCAGGTCCAGCGCCAATCGCGACAGTTCATTACTCGCCGCGCTCGTCTGATTCGCCCCGGTCGCCGACTGCACCGACAAATCCCGAATGTTCACCAGGTTGCGATCCACTTCACGGGCCACCTGCGCCTGTTCTTCCGCCGCGCTGGCGATCACCAGGTTGCGCTCGTTGATCTCGACAATGGCGCTGTTGATGGTGTCCAGGGACAGACCTGCACCGCGGGCAATGTTCAAGGTCGATTCGGCACGTTCGGTACTGTTACGCATCGAATCCACCGCGTGTTCGGTACCGCTCTGGATGCTGCCGATCATGCGTTCGATTTCGCTGGTCGACTGCTGGGTGCGATGCGCCAGTGCACGAACCTCATCCGCCACTACCGCGAAACCACGCCCGGCTTCACCGGCACGTGCGGCTTCGATTGCTGCGTTCAATGCCAACAGGTTGGTCTGGTCAGCCAGGCCACGAATCACGTCCAGCACCTTGCCGATGTCACGGGACTCATTGGCCAAGTCGCCAATCAGGGTCGCCGTGCTCTGCACATCGGCGCTCATGCGTTCGATGGCGCTGACGGTTTCCTGCACCAGGTCACGACCGTCGCCGGCCGAGGTGGTGGCGTTTTTCGAAGCTTCGGAAGTGCTCACGGCGTTGCGCGCGACTTCTTCCACGGCGCTGGTCATTTCATTGACTGCGGTGGCGGCCTGTTCGATTTCGTTGTTCTGCTGGGTCAGGCCACGGGCGCTTTCGTCGGTGACACTGTTCAACTCTTCAGCGGCGGACGCCAGTTGCGTGGCCGAACCGGAAATGCGTTGCAGGGTATCGCGCAACTTGTCCTGCATCTTCGACATGGCCAGCAACAAGCGACCGGCTTCGTCTTCGCCATCAACCGTGATCGGGCGAGTCAGGTTGCCCTCGGCGATTTCTTCGGCAGCGCTCAGGGCATTGGCGATCGGCTTGGTGATGCTGTTGGTCAGCAGCCAGGCGAACAGCACGGTCAGGCCGGAGGCGATCACCAGCAGGGTGACGACCAGGTTGAACGCCGAGGAATACTGATCAGCTGCCTGCTGATTAAGATCGACCGCCTGTTGATTGTTGATCAGCATCAGCCGGTTGAGCACAGCGTTGACGGCTTCAGAGTTGTTCAACAGATCGGTGTTGAGCAAGGTGCGCAGTTCTTCCACCTGGTTGTTGCGCGACAGCGTCTTCATCCGGTCTTCAAGCTGACGATACTGGCCGAGCAACTGCACGTACTGGTCGTAAGCCGCACGCTCTTCAGGGCTGCTGATGAATTTTTCATACTCAGTCTGGGCGGCACGGATCTGTTGATTGCGCTGGTCGAACAGCTCGATGGTTTTTTGCTGAACGTCCGGTTCGCGGTTTGTCAGCAGGCGATAGGACAGGACCCGCAGGCGCAGCGTCAGTTGGGTGAACTCGTCCAGCGCCTTGATGCTCGGCACGCTGCTCTCGACGATGTTCTCGCCGGCGCCGCGAATCTTGCTCATCTGGTTCAGGGCAAACACACCCAAAACCAGCATCAAGCCGCCAATCAGGGCGAAACCGAGGAACGCCCGCGGTGCGATATTCATATTACGAAGGGACATGCTGTTTACCAAAGTGAGCGCACCCGTGCGGCGCTGAAGCTGACGTATGAGTGACTTATCGGTCATACGACTAAAGTCTTGAGTGCGTGTGCGGTTTTGTCGCAGAAAGGCCGTTATTTGTAGGAGCGACGAAGTGAGGGAACCAGATTCGCCAATCACAGTCTTTAAAGCTCACGAGGACGGTCGCCCGCCAGGAAAATCAAGGGCTTGCGCCTGAATAACCCTGGCATCCGTGGTGACTTTTCTTTATCGTACGCGCCCCTTGAAAATGCTTGGAAAATCAAAATGTTGGAAGCATCCCTTAGCCAATTGGAACAGCTGGTCAACGACCTGGTGCAACAGAACCAGACGCTGCTCGGCACTAACCAGACCCTGAGCGCCGAACTGGCCCAGGCCAAGGATGAAAACGAAAGCCTGCAACTGAACCTGATGGAACAGGAAGAAAAACAAGGTGCCACCGCGGCCCGCATCCAGGCCCTGGTTGAGCGCGTCAGCGCCGGCCCGGTCAGCGCATGAATCACGGCGCCGCAGGGGTGAAAGTCGTCTCGATCCTGGGGGAGGACTATTCGATCAAGGCGCCGGCCGGGGAAGAGCAAACCCTGCTGGACGCCGCAATGATGTTGAAAGCTGCCTTGGCCGACACCAAAAGAAAGTACCCGACGCTGATCGGTGACCGCTTGCTGGTGCTGGCCGCGATGAATCTGTGCTCCCAGCAGATTGAAATGCAGAAGCAGCACAAGCAGGAACTCGACCGTTACCAAGAGCAAGTCAGCGCCACGGTTGAAGTGATCTCCAAGACGATCAATCAGGCCTGATCGGCTTTGCGCACAACCAAAGAATAAATTGTCGGTTTAGTTGTATACAATCGGCACGGCTGTTGCAGTGTTTCAGCCTCTTATTCTTTGGGGGTGCTCCATGCAGTTCTGGCGACGCAGTATTCAATGGCAGTTGATCCTCAGCATGGGCACCGCCCTGCTGGTCAGCATCCTGATCGTGGTTGGCATTTATACCCTCGTGGTCAACCGTCTCGCCCAGAGCTATCTGGTCGAACAGGCACTGCCGTCGAGCATCGAGGCGATGCGCAACGACATCGAACGAATCCTCGTCCAACCCCTCACCGCCGCGAAGGACATCGCCAGCAACAGCATGGTGCGCGACTGGCTGGCCGGGGGTGAAAACAGCGCCCAAACCGCCACGTTTGTGGAGTACCTGGAAGGCATCCGCGCCGAGCACAAAGCCTTCACCGCGCTGATCGTCGGCACTGCTTCAAACCATTACTTCACGGAAAAAGGCCTGGATCGGACTCTCAGCCGCTCCAATCCCAAGGACGCCTGGTTCTACGCCTTCCTCGACAGCAATCAGCCGCGCACCCTCAATATCGACAATGACACCGCGACCGGAGAATTGGCGCTGTTCATCGACCTCAAGGTCGAGCAGGCCGGTAAAGTCGTGGGCGTTGCCGGGCTGGGGTTGAGCATGAAAGAGCTGTCGGAGCTGATCCACAACTTCAACTTCGGTGAGCGCGGCAAGGTCTATCTCGTGCGTTCCGACGGTTTGATCCAGGTTCATCCCGAGGCGCAATTCAGCGGCAAGCGCACCTTGGCCGAGCAGATCGGTGCAACCGCGGCACAAGCGGTGATGGGTCAAAAAGCCGCCACCAACAGCAGCTTTGTCCGTGACGGCGAAGATTTTCTGGCATTGAGCCTGCCATTGCGGGACCTGGGCTGGACCCTGGTGGCCGAAGTGCCGCAGTCGCAGATCTACGCCGAAGCCCGACGCGCCATGTGGATGAGCAGCGGTATTGGCCTGGCAGTGGCGCTGGTGTGCCTGTTGCTGGTGGTTTTGCTGGCCCGTGGGTTGGTGCGGCCGATCCGTCAGGTAACAGCCGCGCTGGTAGCCATCGGTAGCGGTGGGGGAGATTTGACCCACCGGTTAGATTCCAGCCGCGCCGATGAACTCGGTGACTTGGCGCGCGGCTTCAATCGATTCCTCGACAGTCAGCGCGAAATGATCGGCGAAGTGCTGACCACCAGCGAGCGTTTGCGCACCGCCGTCGGCCAGGTAGCGCGGGTGGTGGACAACACCGCCGAACGTTCCGGTCGTCAGCAGGAAATGACTGACATGGTTGCCACCGCTGTCCACGAGATGGGCCTGACGGTGCAGGAAATCGCCCAGAACGCGGGTAATGCCGCTGTTGCTTCGCAGAATGCTCGCGATGAAGCCATGCAGGCGCGGGAGGTTGTGGGCGGGTCGATCCGGCATATAGAAAGCATGTCCGATGAAATCGGTATCGCGGCGGGTGCCGTGGGCGAACTGGCCAATCAGGTCGCGTCGATCGATCAGGTGCTGGCGGTGATTCGCGGGATCTCCGAGCAGACCAATCTGCTGGCACTGAACGCGGCCATCGAAGCGGCGCGAGCGGGAGACATGGGGCGTGGGTTTGCAGTGGTGGCGGATGAAGTGCGCACATTAGCGCGGCGAACACAGGCGTCGACCGACGAGATTCAGCAGATGATCGGCAGCCTCAAGCAGGGCGCGGAGAATGCGGTTTCATCCATGCATTCCGGACAAGCAGCGACGGGCACCGGGGTCGAGTCGAGCCAGCGTACCGGGGCGTCATTGACGGCGATTACCGGACAGGTCGAGCGCATCAGCGACATGAACCATCAGGTGGCGACGGCCACGGAAGAGCAGTCGGCGGTGACGGAAGAGATCAACCGCAATGTTCAGGGGATTTCCGATTTGGCCCGGGCGACGGCGGGGGAAGTGAGAGCGTGCCGTGAGGATTGCCAGACGCTGCAGCGATTGGCGGATGATTTGGCGCGGCAGATGGGTGGGTTCAGGCTGAATTGAGTAATTGCATGCGTTCTGAGGCTTCACCGTCATGGTGAAGCCCAGATCATTGGTGCCTTTGAATAAAAGGCACCAATAGTTGTTGTTTTTTCATTGGAATACAGGAATCACGGGAGTCTCTACAGTTATAGTGTGTTCGGTGTTATCGATGTTCCCATGCTTATAGAGTACTTGGTGATACCCCTTTGTTCTTTCTACGAATACATAATCTCCAGATTTGACATGAGTGGAAAAGCTGGCGGTGCTGACGGGTTTGTCTGTTTTGAGGCTAATGCAAGCAACCGGGTTAAATAATTTCACTTCCAAAATGTAGCGTGCATTTTGTTCGTCAGAGTGCCAGTGGTAAAACTTGGCGGCGACGATATATTTGGTGCCATTGATTGTGATGTTCTCTGAAGTAGTAAGCCCCAAGAGGAAGCCAACTTTATCGACCGGGCTTGTTTCAGCGTTAATTTCGCTCATTCTTATTTATCCTTGGTCATTATTTTAATTTTGAATATACCGAGGTCTAGAGTTTCGGACTTCAAGCACAACACAACTCTAAAATAAAATAATCAAGGCTGTAACCTGTCATATATGACAGGTGTGTACGAGTTTTTCACGCAGTACTATCGTATGTTTTGTTGCTGTATTAATGGATGGGCTTTTAACCCATCTGGGTCATGCACCATCCATTAATGGTGAAGGACTATCTCAGAACCACTCATCCTGCATCGTCAAACACACATCATCCCGAGCCTCAAGAATCGCCAGCTCGTGATGACAACCCGGCACTTCCCACGTCAGGAAATACCGCGCCGCCTGCAGCTTGCCCTTATAGAAGCTCACATCCGCCGCGTTCCCCTTGGCCAACCCTTCTTCAGCGCGAATTGCCTGCTCCAGCCAACGCCAGCCAATCACCGTGTGCCCGAACACCTTCAGGTATAGCGCCGAGTTCGCCAGGCTGCTGTTGACCTTGCCTTGCCCCAGATCCGTCAGCAAACCAATCGTCACCGTTTGCAGACGCGCGACCAGTTTCTCCAGCGGTTCACGCAACGCGGTCAACGATTCATGCGCCTGCGCCCGTTCGGCCGTGCCAGTAATCAAGCGGATCAATTGCTTGAGCCCCGCACCACCGTTCTGCGCCAGTTTGCGCCCCAGCAAGTCCAGCGACTGAATGCCGTGGGTGCCTTCATGAATCGGGTTCAAACGGTTGTCGCGGTAATACTGCTCCACCGGGTACTCACGGGTATAACCGTGGCCACCGAGAATCTGGATCGCCAGTTCGTTGGCCTTCAGACAAAACTCCGACGGCCAGGATTTGACGATCGGCGTCAGTAAATCCAGCAGCTCATGCGCTTGTTTGCGCTCGGCTTCAGTCTCCAGCGTCGTGGTGTCATCGAACAACCGCGCGGCGTACAGGCCAAGGTCGAACGAGCCTTCAACATAGGCTTTCTGCGTCAGCAACATGCGTTTGACGTCGGCGTGTTGAATGATCGCCACTGGCGCGGTACTCGGGTCCTTGCTGTCCGGCACGCGACCTTGCGGACGCTCGCGAGCGTACTCCAGGGAATACAGGTAACCGGCGTAACCGAGCATCACCGCGCCCATGCCGACACCAATCCGCGCCTCGTTCATCATCTGGAACATGTAGCTCAAGCCGTGGTGCGGCTTGCCCACCAGGTAGCCAACGCATTCGCCGTTATCGCCGAAGTTCAGTGCGGTGGACGTGGTGCCGCGCCAGCCCATTTTGTGGAACAGGCCCGCCAGCAGGACGTCGTTGCGCTTGCCGAGGCTGCCGTCATCGTTGACCAGGAACTTGGGCACGATGAACAACGAAATCCCCTTCACCCCTGCGGGTGCGTCCGGCAACTTGGCCAGCACCATGTGCACGATGTTTTCCGACAGCGGGTGATCGCCACCGGAGATGAAAATCTTGTTGCCCTTCAGGCGATACGTGCCGTCAGACGCAGGCTCTGCGCGGGTACGAATATCCGACAGGGACGAGCCGGCATGCGGTTCGGTCAGGGCCATGGTGCCGAAGAAGCGACCGTCGATCATCGGTTGCAGGAAGCTTTGCTTCTGCTCCTCGGTGCCGAAACTTTCGATCAGGTTCGCCGCGCCCATGGTCAGGAACGGATAAGAGGTCGACGCCGCGTTGGCCGATTGAAAGTGCGCGAAACAGGCCTGGGACAACAACGTAGGAAGTTGCATGCCGCCGGCGTCGAAACTGCGCGCCGCGTTGAGGAAACCGGCTTCGAGGAAGGCATCCACCGCCGGTTTTACTTCCGGAATCAGAATCGCCTGACCGTTCTCGTAGCGCGGCTCGTTCTCGTCGTTCTTGCGGTTGTGCGGGGCGAAGAACTTTTCCGCGATGCTGCGGGCAGTGCCGATGGCGGCATCGAAGGTTTCGCGGTTGTGCTCGGCGAAACGCTCACGCTGGGTCAGGCCTTCGGCATCGAGGACTTCGTACAGCTCGAAAGCCAGATTGCGGGAACTGAGCAACGTCTCGGACATGGCGGCCTACCTTTTTTTGGAGTGGACCGAGTCTAGGCGTGGGAACAAAGGCTGAACAGGATGATTGATGTCGGTGATGCACAGGCCAAACACGAACCCTGTAGGAGCCGGCTTGCTGGCGATGGCGGTGCATAAGATACACCGCAGTGTATTGATCGCCAGCAAGCCGGCTCCTACAAGGCAAAAAAATGGGCGCCGGTAAGGGCGCCCATTTTGGGTCGCTTATGAATCGGTGATTAGCCGATAGTCATCAAGCTGGCATTACCACCCGCCGCAGCAGTGTTAACACTCAACGCCCGCTCGATCACCAGGCGCTCCAGCGCAATGCTGGTCTCGCCCTGCGACAACCCATGAACCCCAACGATGGCGCCCGCACGCTTGGCCACTTGCTGGCACACCGCACGCAGCTGGTCGGAATGGCCATGATGCAGAACCGCATCAAACACCACTTCGTCCTTGCCCCAGTCAGCAACCAGTTTGATCTTCGCTTGAATTTCCTTCGGCAGACGTGCGGACAGTGCCTTGGTCAATTCAGCTTCCGGCCATACCGCCGAGCCGCCGACGGCCAATACCGCCGCCAGTTGAGTCAGCAGATCGCCTTCGACTTCCGCCAGGCACAGCACGTGTTCGCGCGGCAGGATGGCGTAGCTGTTGCGCTCGCCGGTCGGGCCAGCGAGTACGCGGGTGATGCCGCTTTGCGATTGCGCCGCGAACTGCACACACAGCGTGCTCAGGTCAGCGAACTTGTTGCTGTCGGCCCAGGCCTTCAGGGCAGTCAGCGGTTTGCTCATGGCATCACGCAAGCGAACGTCCGGGGCTGCGATGGCGTCACCGCGAGCGAAGGATTGTTCGATCGCATCGGTAGGACGCGTCGACAGCAAGCGGTACAGGTACAGCGGACCACCGGCTTTCGGGCCAGTGCCCGACAAGCCTTCGCCGCCGAACGGTTGCACGCCAACCACAGCACCGACGATGTTGCGGTTCACGTAGACGTTACCCGCGTTGACGTTGTCGATCACTTTGGCGATGGTCTCGTCGATGCGAGTGTGCACGCCCAGCGTCAGGCCGTAGCCGGAAGCGTTGATCTGACCGATCAGCTGGTCGATGTCTTTGCGCTTGTAGCGAACCACGTGCAGCACCGGACCAAAGATCTCCCGTTGCAGTTCGTCGAAGCTTTCCAGTTCGATCAGCGTCGGCATCACGAAGGTGCCGCGTTTGACTTCTTCGCTGTTGGCGATGGCCACCTGGTACACGTTGCGACCTTTGTCGCGCATGGCCTGGATGTGCTTCTCGATGCCGGCCTTGGCTTCGGCGTCGATCACCGGGCCGATGTCCACGGACAGGCGCTCAGGGTTGCCAAGACGGCATTCAGCCATGGCGCCCTTGAGCATTTCGATGACACGTTCAGCGGAATCTTCTTGCAAGCACAGCACACGCAGTGCCGAGCAACGTTGACCGGCGCTGTCGAAGGCCGACGATACGACGTCTATCACAACCTGTTCGGTCAGTGCCGAGGAGTCGACGATCATCGCGTTCTGGCCGCCGGTTTCGGCGATCAGCGGAATCGGACGACCCTGTGCATCCAGGCGACCGGCGACGTTGCGTTGCAGCAGACGAGCAACTTCGGTGGAACCGGTAAACATCACGCCTTTGACCCGATCGTCGCCGACCAGACGGGCGCCGACAGTTTCGCCACGGCCCGGCAGCAGTTGCAGCACGCCTTCCGGAATACCGGCTTCGATCATCAAGCGCACGGCTTGAGCGGCTACCAGCGGTGTTTGTTCCGCGGGCTTGGCCAGTACCGGGTTACCGGCGGCCAGTGCCGCAGCGACTTGACCACTGAAGATGGCCAGCGGGAAGTTCCACGGGCTGATGCACACCACTGGGCCCAGTGGGCGGTGGGCGTCGTTGGTGAAATCGTTGCGGGCCTGCACCGCGTAATAACGCAGGAAGTCCACGGCTTCACGCACTTCGGCGATGGCGTTGGCGAAGGTCTTGCCGGCTTCGCGAGCCAGCAGGCCCATCAGCGGCTGGATCTCGCCTTCCATCAAATCGGCGGCACGTTCCAGAATCGCGGCACGTTCGGCGGGCGGGGTGGCCTGCCAGATCGGCGCAGCGTTCAGGGCGCACTGGATAGCGTTGTCGACGTCTTCGACGGTGGCTTCCTGCACATGGCCGACCACGTCACGCAGATCGGACGGGTTCAGAACCGGCGCAGGGGTTTCTGTGCTGGACGCGCAACCGAGCATCGGCGCAGCTTTCCAGTGGTTGTGAGCAGTGGCCAGCAGGGCGCAGGACAGCGAAGCCAGACGATGTTCGTTGGCCATGTCGATGCCGCTGGAGTTGGCGCGCTCGGCACCATAAAGATCACGCGGCAGCGGGATACGCGGGTGCGGCAGGCCGAAGCCGCCTTCCAGCGTCGCCATCTGCTCGATGCTGGCCACTGGATCGGCCACCAGCTCCTGAATCGAAATGGATTGGTCGGCGATGCGGTTGACGAACGAGGTGTTCGCACCGTTTTCCAGCAGACGACGTACGAGGTACGCGAGCAATGTTTCGTGAGTACCGACCGGTGCGTACACGCGGCACGGACGGTTCAACTTGCCTTCGGAAACTTTGCCTACAACCTGTTCGTACAGCGGTTCACCCATGCCGTGCAGGCACTGGAACTCGTACTGACCCGGGTAATAGTTCTGACCGGCGATGTGGTAAATGGCCGACAGGGTGTGGGCGTTGTGCGTGGCGAACTGCGGATAGATGACTTCCGGCACCGACAGCAGTTTGCGGGCGCAGGCGATGTAGGAAACGTCGGTGTACACCTTGCGGGTGTAGACCGGATAGCCTTCCAGGCCTTCGACCTGGGCGCGCTTGATTTCGCTGTCCCAGTACGCGCCTTTCACCAGGCGGATCATCAGGCGATGACGGCTGCGGCGAGCCAGGTCGATCACGTAGTCGATCACGTATGGGCAACGCTTCTGGTAAGCCTGGATCACGAAACCGATGCCGTTCCAGCCAGTCAGTTGCGGCTCGAAGCACAGGCGCTCCAGCAGATCCAGCGACAGCTCGAGGCGGTCGGCTTCTTCGGCGTCGATGTTCAGGCCGATGTCGTATTGCTTGGCCAGCAGGGTCAGCGACAACAGGCGCGGGTACAACTCGTCCATCACGCGCTCGTACTGCGCACGGCTATAACGCGGGTGCAGGGCCGAGAGCTTGATGGAAATGCCCGGGCCTTCATAAATCCCACGACCGTGGGACGCTTTGCCGATCGAGTGGATGGCTTGTTCGTACGAGGCCAGGTATTTCTGGGCGTCGTGCTCGGTGAGTGCGGCTTCACCCAGCATGTCGTAGGAATAGCGGAAGCCCTTGGCTTCGAACTTGCTGGCGTTGGCCAAAGCTTCGGCGATGGTTTCGCCGGTGACGAACTGCTCGCCCATCAGGCGCATGGCCATGTCGACGCCCTTGCGGATCATCGGCTCGCCGCTCTTGCCGATGATGCGGCTCAACGACGAAGTCAGGCCTGCTTCGTTATGGGTGGCGACCAGTTTGCCGGTCAACAGCAAGCCCCAAGTGGCAGCGTTGACGAACAGCGACGGGCTGTTGCCCAAGTGCGGGTGCCAGTTGCCGGTGCTGATCTTGTCGCGGATCAGTGCGTCACGGGTGCCTTTGTCCGGGATACGCAGCAGCGCTTCGGCGAGGCACATCAGCGCTACGCCTTCCTGAGACGACAGGGAAAATTCCTGCAGCAGTCCCTGAACAATTCCGGCACGGCCGCCGGCGCTTTTCTGATTGCGCAGTTTCTCGGCAATCGAGGAGGCGAGCTTGTTGGTGGCTTCTGCCATCGCAGCCGGCAGGCGCGCCTGCTCGATCAGCATTGGCACCACTTCCGGTTCCGGGCGACGGTAAGCGGCAGTGATCGAGGCACGGAGCACCGATTGCGGCAGGATGCTTTCGGCGAACTCGAGGAAGCACTGGTGGGCGTGATCCAGAGGCGCATCGACGGCTTCGTCGGAATCCTTGGTCAAACCGCTCAGCTCGGTCAGGGTTGCACCACCCTCGAGTTTTTCCAGGTAATTGAAAATTGCCTGCTTGATCAGCCAGTGCGGCGTGCGATCAATCGAGGTCGCGGCCGCCTTGAGGCGCTCGCGGGTCGGGTCGTCAAGTTTGACCCCAAGGGTGGTGGTAGCCATATTTTTATCCTCATGTTTGCCACGACCGCGTGGCATCAGCTGGCCGCAAGATTAGCTGGGCAATCTTTGAGGTGCAACCGGGTGCAACCCTTTTTTTGTCGGAATAATAAGCAGCTCGTCAGGAAATAAATTCCGGAACGAACGTACCGCGCCGGCTTGGTGCTTTTCATTCTAGTAAACCGTCAGGACTGCCCTAAAAGGGAGCAAAAACAGGGGTTTTTCAGGTAAATCCGACTAGGTGCAACTTATTCTCAAAAAATGGGTTGCACCTTATTTGCTTTGTTGAATAGCATTCGCGGCCAAGGTGCAACCAGTCATAAAAGACAGGTGCGCCGGCTGATGGCTTTCCTGGGGAAACATCAGTCATAAATGCGCGGGACCTGAAATCGTCTGTCAAACGTCGTCGTTTGCGCGCGGTTCACCAGCCGCCGCTACATAAAAACAAAGCCAGGGCGAAACTTAATGAGCGTTAGCAATCCAACTCTGATCACGTTCGTGATCTACATCGCAGCAATGGTGCTGATCGGCTTCATGGCCTATCGTTCCACCAACAACCTTTCTGACTACATTCTGGGCGGTCGCAGCCTGGGCAGCGTCGTGACTGCATTGTCCGCCGGCGCCTCCGACATGAGCGGCTGGTTGTTGATGGGCCTGCCGGGCGCCATCTACATGTCCGGTCTGTCCGAAAGCTGGATCGCCATCGGCCTGATCATCGGTGCTTACCTGAACTGGCTGTTTGTCGCCGGTCGTCTGCGCGTGCAAACCGAACACAACGGCGATGCACTGACCCTGCCGGATTACTTCTCCAGCCGTTTTGAAGACAAAAGCGGTCTGCTGCGGATCATCTCTGCCGTCGTGATCCTGGTGTTCTTCACCATCTACTGCGCCTCCGGCATCGTGGCGGGTGCCCGTCTGTTCGAAAGCACCTTCGGCATGTCCTACGAGACCGCGTTGTGGGCCGGTGCTGCGGCGACGATTGCCTACACCTTCGTCGGCGGTTTCCTGGCAGTGAGCTGGACTGACACCGTACAAGCCACGCTGATGATCTTCGCCCTGTTGCTGACGCCGATCATCGTGCTGCTGGCCACCGGCGGCGTCGACACCACGTTCCTGGCCATCGAAGCGCAAGATCCAAGCAACTTCGACATGCTGAAAAACACTACCTTCATTGGCATCATCTCGCTGATGGGCTGGGGCCTGGGCTACTTCGGCCAGCCGCACATCCTCGCGCGTTTCATGGCGGCGGATTCGGTCAAGTCGATCGCTAAAGCACGTCGCATCTCCATGGCCTGGATGATCCTGTGCCTGGGCGGCACCGTCGCTGTAGGTTTCTTCGGTATCGCTTACTTCTCGGCGCATCCTGAGCTGGCTGCACCAGTGACCGAAAACCACGAGCGCGTGTTCATCGAACTGGCGAAAATCTTGTTCAACCCATGGATTGCCGGTGTACTGCTGTCGGCCATTCTAGCTGCCGTAATGAGCACCCTGAGCTGCCAGTTGCTGGTGTGCTCGAGCGCCCTGACCGAAGACTTCTACAAAACCTTCCTGCGTAAATCCGCTTCCCAGGTTGAACTGGTCTGGGTCGGTCGTGCCATGGTGTTGCTGGTTGCCCTGATCGCCATCGCGTTGGCCGCTAACCCGGAAAACCGCGTACTGGGCCTGGTGAGCTACGCCTGGGCAGGTTTCGGTGCTGCGTTCGGTCCTGTTGTCCTGATCTCCGTGATCTGGAAAGACATGACCCGCAACGGCGCACTGGCCGGCATCCTGGTCGGCGCGATCACCGTGATCGTGTGGAAACACTTCGAGCTGCTGGGCCTGTACGAAATCATCCCGGGTTTCATCTTCGCCAGCCTGGCGATCTACATCGTCAGCAAACTGGGCGCGCCGACTCAGGGCATGCTTCAGCGCTTCGCCGCTGCCGAGGCTGATTTCCGCCTGAACAAGTGATCGGAATGAGCTGATGCTCTGACCGTTCGCCGAACATGAAAACGGCCCGCTTCCTTATGGAGGCGGGCCGTTTTTTTTGGTTACGCAAATCCCGAGATGTTGAAGATCCTTGTGGGAGCGGGCTTGCTCGCGAAAGCGGTGGGTCAGCTTGCATCAATGCTGAATGTGGAATCGCATTCGCGAGCAAGCCCGCTCCCACAAGGGGATTGGTGGTGGTCTTGAGGGAAATGTCTGTAGCCAAACACGTAGATTATTGAAGGACAAATCCCTAAAAAAGTAGGGCAAATCTGATTTTCCTGTCCCTCCCTCAACACCCCTTGTCGCTCATGCAGAATCGCCCGCCTTCATTCTGCAGAGACACATCGGATGTTCGCTCCTGCCAATCAACCGCGTTTCACGTTGACGATCGACGGCGTCCAGAATGAGCTCAAGGTGCTTGAGTTCACGGGCACGGAAGCCATCAGCCAACCCTACCGCTTTGACCTGGAACTGGTCAGCGAGCGGCCAGACATCGAGCTCGAAAGCTTGCTGCACCGTCAGGCGTTTCTGAGTTTCGATGCACAAGGCTGCGGCATACACGGCCAGATCTTTCGCGTCGGTCAAAGCGATTCCGGGAAACGTCTGACGGGCTACCAAATCAGTCTCGTACCGAGGCTGGCCTACCTCGGTCAGCGCATCAACCAGCGGATCTTCCAGCACAAAAGCGTGCCGGCGATCATCGCGCAGGTCCTCAAGGACCATGGCATCCAGCGCGATGCATTCGAGTTCCGGCTTGGTAGCGACTACGCGCCTCGCGAGTACTGCGTGCAGTACGCCGAAAGCGACCTCGCATTTATCCAGCGCCTGTGCGCCGAGATCGGCATTCATTACCACTTCCAGCACAGCGTCGACGGGCATCTTCTGGTGTTCGGCGATGACCAGACTGTTTTCCCGCGCCTGCCCGAGCCGACCCTTTACCTTCCGGGCAGCGGTATGGCGGCAGATGCTCCAGCCATCAAGCGTTTCAACGTACGTCTGGAGACCCGTACCACGGCGGTCTCCCGTCGCGATTACGACTTTCAGAAGCCGCGCCTGCAACTTGAAAACCGTGTCGACAGCGAACAGCGCCCGGTGCTGGAGGACTACCACTTTCCGGGCCAATTCACCGATCGCGAATACGGCAAACAGCTGACGCAACGAGCGCTGGAGCGGCACAACGCGGACTTCCGCCAGGCCGAAGGTCGTGGCGACGATGTTGCGTTGGTCAGCGGACATTTCCTGCACCTTGCAGAGCATCCGCGTCAGGCATGGAACGACCTGTGGCTGATCACCGGCATTGAACACCGTGGCCGACAGCCGCAAGTGCTGGAGGAGTCTGCCACCAGCGACGACCCGGATGATTTCCAGGGCTATCGCAATACTTTTCTGGCGACGCCGTGGGACGTTTCGTTTCGCCCACCGTTGGGACCGGAAAAGCCACGGATGCTCGGCTATCAACCGGCTGTGGTCACCGGTCCCGTCGACAGCGAAATCCATTGCGACGAGTTCGGTCGGGTCAAGGTCCAGCTCGCCTGGGACCGCGACGGTCAGCTCGACGAACATTCCAGTTGCTGGCTACGGGTCGCCACGGGCTGGGCCCACGACCGTTACGGCAGCGTGCTGATCCCGCGAGTCGGCATGGAAGTGCTGGTGGGGTTCATCGACGCCGATGCCGACAAACCGCTGGTGATGGGTTGCCTGCCAAACGCAGCCACACCGGTGCCGCTGGATCTGCCCGCCGACAAGACCCGCAGCATTTTCCGCAGCCGGAGCAGTCCCGGAGGCGGCGGTTACAACGAATTGCGCATCGAGGATCGCAAAGGCGCCGAGGAAATCTACCTGCGCGCCCAGCGAAACTGGACTCAGCATGTGTTGAATGATCAGCAGGTGCAGGTCGATAACCAGCGCAGTATCGTCGTCACGGGTACCGCTCGCCATGAGCTGAAGGCCGACGAACAACGCATCACCCACGGCCAGCGTCAGGCCGAAGTGAAGCTCGACGATCACTTGCTGGTAGTCGGCGACCGGCACATTCGCGTGAACAGTCAGGCGCTCAACGCCAGTCAGCAATTCCACGTCAGCGCCGGTCAGCAAGTGGTGATCGATGGCGGCGCCAGCGCGACGATCCAGGCGGGCGGGCAGTGGATCAACATTGGTCCCGGCGGGATTTTCAGCAGTGTGCCGATTCAGGTCGGCGGCGCGCTGATGCCGTCGATGGCCGCAGCGCCTGTGTCGCCGAATGCACCGTTGAAACTCGCCGCCGCCCCGGCTGCGCTACTGAGCGCCGCACAGATCATCAGTCTGCAAAGCGATGCGCCGTTCTGCGAAGAATGCGAGCGCTGCAAGGACGGTGTCTGTGCAGCCTGATCGCTTTTCACCCCACGCCTGGCTGAAACGCCAACCGCTCAAACCTGGCGAGCAGTTATTCGCGATCTTTGGCAACGCCAGTGCTGCGCAGCCGTTGAGCGCCTGGCAACACTCGACCACGGCACAAGCGCCGAGCCCGATCTGGGCCGACACAGCGTATGCCGAGTGGGAACCGGTGATGCCCTATGTCGGAATCGTCGCCGCTGGCAGTGAGTTTCTGGAGTGGGTCGCCGCGACCGAATCCCGTGACTGGGGGTGGCTGGCGGTTTCTTCTGCTTCTCAAGAAGTGCTGGTTGAGCATCTGCGCAGCCTCACGCAAGTTCTGTTGCCCAACGGTAGTGCGGTGTTTTTCCGCTTCTGGGATGGGCGTTATCTGCTGTCGATTCTTCAGTCTGCCGACGTTAACGCCACGCAGTTAATGCCGGTGATTGACCGCTGTTTGATCAATGGGCAGCCGCTCGATATCGGCGGCAGTGCCTTGAAAACCTCCAGGGTTTTTCCGTGGTGGGAAGTTTCCGAATCGCTGCTTGAAGACCTCGCCGCCGAGTCTGCGACAACCCGCATCAACAACTTGGTGAAGTGGTTGAGCGAGGACCGTCCTGATCTTTTTGAGGCGTTTTCGGAGAGCGTATTGCGGCACAAAGTCGCGATCTTTCTGCAGACGCCGGACCTGCCTCAAGCACTGAAACAAGCCTTGGTGGATTACCTGATGGCGGAGCTGAACTGATGGATCAGATTGTACGGATCGAGCAGGAGCTCGACGGTTTTAAAGACACGCTGAGTTTGTATCGCCAGCAACTTGGCGGCTTTTTGATCCGGAACGCAGACAGGGTCAGTCGGGCTGCGGACATGCCCTCGCTGATGGACATGGAGCGGCTGGTAAAACTTGGCAATACCACGACGGCGGTGAGCAGTGGTGACGATGATTTTCTCTCGAGTGTTGCGCAGTGTCCGGCAAATGGAATTCTGGAGATAGAGAGCAAGTTTGAATCGGTCTATGACATTCCACTGGGGAATATTTCGGTTGATGTGATTGCCGTTGATGGCGGTGAAAGTAAGCCTGTCAGGCTCGATAAAAATGGTAAGGGACAGTTCAAAGGTGCGCCTGGCAAGTTCTATCGCGTTCATGTCCAGAGTGAAGTCACCCCGGCACAAATCAAGGATCTGTTTGCCTCTTACGATGGCCTGACATCAGAACTGGAAGGTTGGCTGCGCAAGGAGTGGGAGGGGTTCAAACCGCAATGGTCGCAGTCGGCTTTTGCAGCCGCTGGTAATGGAATGCTCGCGGGAAGTTGGGCCGCGATAGTGGGTGTGTGGGACAGCATCAGCCTGCTCTCGGACATTCTCCAGGATCCCCGCAAGTTCGTTGACCGCTTGGGTAGCGGTGCTGCCCAACTGGCCGAGCTGGCTGAGAAATTCCCGGCAACGATGGAAAAGGTCCAACTGCTGGCCAGTGATGAAGCGGCCCTCTGTCTGTTGCTGCGCACTGCCAGCCTTTGGTTAGAGATGCTGCCACCCAGCGAAATCGCCGGCAAAACGGCCGAAGCGGTTTCAACCGTGGTGGTGCAACTGCTCATCGATATTCTGATCGGGGTAGTTCTGACTTTTGCCGGTGCAGGTGCAGGTATTGCCTATTTGAGTATGCGCCTTGCCAACTACGGCGCCCGGATCGTCGATGCTGTAGTGGGCTTCGTCAAAGCGATCTTCAACATCATCAATAGCTTCATTACTTACGTCGACCGCTATAAAAAAGTCGCCGCACGCGGTGTGGCGGCAGGCCTGAAAAAAGGCCGCATGCAACTGCGTTGGGATGCCAAGCGCAACACCACGCTCAAGCAAAACGAACACCACGACAACGCTCCGGATCAGGCGAAAAACCCCAACGGCGACAGCGCCGACTCCGTCGATAAAACCGCCACCAACAAATGCCCGGTATCGATGGTCACCGGCGAAGAACTGCTGACCCTCACCGACGGTTCGCTGGACGGCATCCTGCCGTTCGACTTCACCCGGCTCTACCGCACCAGCGCCGCCGAGATCGATGTCGGCCTCGGATTTGGCTGGAGCCATTCGTTATCCCATCGCCTGGAAATCGAAGGTGAAACGGTCATCTGGATCGACCACGAGAACCGTCGCACCACCTTCCCGCTACCGAGCAGCGCACGCCCGGCAATCCACAACAGCCTCTCGCGCGCCGCGACTTACCTCGGCAATGAGCGCGAAGAACTGATCCTCGCCCAGGCCGGCGACGAGGCACGTTTCTACCATTTTCATAATGGTTTTCTGACAGCGATCAGCGACGGATACGACAACCGTCTACGCATCACCCGCGACCGCCATGGCCGCATCCAACGCCTCGACAACGGTGCCGGCCGCGCCTTGCTGCTGCGCTATGAACGCAGCCATCTGGTCGCCGTTGACTATCAGGTTTTTGTCCCGGCCCAAACCCTCGAAGAAGCGTGGCAGACCGAGCAAGCACTGGTCTGTTACCGCTACGACGAACGTAGTCGACTCATTGAAGCCACCAACGCAGCCGGTGAAAGCGAGCGCTACGACTACGACGATCAGCACGTCATCCTGCAGCGGCAACTGGCCGGTGGGGCGAGTTTCTTCTGGGAGTGGGAAAGGTCCGGCAAGGCTGCGCGATGCATCCGCCACTGGGCGTCGTTTTCACAAATGGACGCGCGGTATACCTGGGATGACGAGGGCAGCGTCACTGTCCACAACATTGACGGCAGCGAAGAAGTTTACGTCCACGACGAGCAGGCGCGGCTGGTGCGCAAGGTCGAGCTGGACGGCGGTGAACACCTCAAGGCTTACGATGACCAAGGTCGGCTGATTGCCGAGCAAGACCCACTGGGTGCGGTTACCGAATACCGTTATGACGAAGTCGGACGGCTGGTCGCGCTGATTCCGTCGGAAGACGAACCAACGTCCTACGAGTACCGCAACGGTTTCCTGCACGCGCGCTATCGCGGCAAATCAGTGTGGAAGTATCAGCGCAATGCTCAGGGCGACATCACCGAAGCGAGCGACCCCGACGGCCACGTCACCCATTACTACTACGACGAAAAAGGTCAGCTGCTGTCGATCCGCTACCCGGACACCAGTCGGCATGTCTTTGTCTGGAATGGCTTGGGGCAACTGGTAGAAGAGACACTGCCGGACGGTGGTCAGCGGCGGTTTTCCTACGACGCGCTGGGGCGGCAGACTACCCGGCAGGACGAACACGGTGCGGTCACGAAGTCCCAGTGGGATGCCGTCGGCCGACTGATCCAGACCACGCTTCCTACGGGTACCAGTCGAGCCTACAGCTACAACGCCTACGGAAAAATCACCGCCGAACGCGATGAACTCGGCCGCATCACGCGCTACGAATACCTCGACGATCTGCACCTGGTCAGCCGCCGCCTCAATGCCGATGGCACCCAGCTCAAATATCGCTACGACAATGCGCAGCTGCTTCTTACCGAGATCGAAAACGAATCCGGCGAAAAATATCAGCTGGACTACACACCCAATGGATTGATCCGACAGGAAACCGGCTTCGACGGCCAACGCACCGCGTATGCCTACGACCTCAACGGCCACCTGCTGGAAAAAATCGAGTTTGGCGACGATGGCTCTCAGCTCGTCACCGCTTATGAACGAGACTCGGCCGGCCGGTTGCTGGTCAAAACGCTGCCCGACGGCATCAAGGTCGAATACCGCTACGACAGCCTCGGCCGACTGATCAGCGTCGATGACGGTCAAGACCATCCGCTGGAATTCGAGTACGACCAACAGGACCGCCTGATCACCGAGCACCAAGGTTGGGGCACGCTGCGTTATGGCTACGACGCCTGCGGCCAACTCAATCGCCTGCGCCTGCCGGACGGCAGCAAACTCGATTACCACCACGCCAAGGGCGGGGCGCTGACCGCCATCGACCTCAACGGCGCGCGGCTCACCAGCCACCAATTTACCTTTGGTCGCGAGCAACAACGCCAGCAAGGTCAATTGCTAAGCGACTTTGCCTACGACGATCAGGGACGTCTGAAAGCCCACGCTGTCAGCCAACAGCAGCAACCGTTGTATCGCCGCGACTACGCCTACAGCCATAACGGCAATCTCGACAGCATCGCCGACACCCGCCACGGCCAACGCAACTACCACTACGACCCGCTCAACCACCTGACCCGCGTCCGCCACACCCGCGACGACCCACCGGAAACCTTCGCCCACGACCCGGCCGGCAACCTGCTGATGCAGGATCGACCCGGTTTGGCGACCATTAAAGGTAATCGCCTGCTGATGCAAGGCGACCGCCATTACGACTACGACGCCTTCGGCAATCTGGCTCGTGAGCGCCGCGGCACCGCGCAAAAACTCGCCACCGAATACCGCTACGACTGCCAGCACCGGCTCATCGGTGTCACGACCCCGGACGGTCGCAGCGCCAGCTACCGCTACGACGCCTTCGGCCGCCGCATCGCCAAAACCGTCGACGGCAAAACCACCGAATTCTTCTGGCAAGGCGACAACCTCATCGCCGAAAGCAGCCGCGAACACTACCGCAGCTACCTCTACGAACCCGCCAGCTACCGCCCCCTCGCCATGCTCGACGGCAAAGGCCCGCGAAAAGCCTGCCCGTTCTACTACCAACTCGACCACCTCGGCACGCCGCAGGAACTGACCGACTTTGGTGGCGAGATCGTGTGGTCCGCGAAATACAACGCCTACGGAAAAATCACGCGCCTGGCGTTCGGCGGGGGCGAGCAACTTGAGCAACCGTTGCGGTTTCAGGGGCAGTACTTTGATGCGGAGAGCGGCCTGCACTACAACCGGCATCGGTACTATGATCCGGAAGTTGGCCGGTATCTGACGCCGGACCCGGTGAAATTGGCGGGTGGGCTGAACCAGTACCAGTACACGCCGAATCCGACGGGGTGGGTTGATCCGTTGGGGTTGGCGTGCAGCCCGTGTCCTGGAGATAGAGAGGTCGATGGACCGTACAGCGAAATTGTTCCTGGTGGGGGCTTAGATGCGCATGAGGCTCGGGGAGGGCACTTCATTGAAAAACACATTGGTCGATCTGAAGCTCAGCTGGCACAAAGGCTAAAAGATGAGCCGTGGCTTGGTAGGGCGTCTACTTTCTATGATCGGGCAACGGCGGAGAAAGCTATGTCCAGTGTGATAGCGACCAATAAAGCTGTGATAAGAAAATTCATAAAGAACAAAGATAGCCAGATCCTTATTAGTGACTCGGTCCCTTATCCAGTAGGCGTTGTTTTAAGACGCAAAGCGTCTACCGTGAAGCCTGTATCCGGTGTGTATCTACTTTTACGCAAGGACAGGAAAATGCCAGACGGTTATCGAATACATACAGGGTATGCAGAATAATGAGAACAAGATTTCCGGCGCTATTCCAGTTCTTGGCTGGCTACTTCCATGAAGATTGGCGATGTGATCACGAGTCAGAAGATGATGTCGTTCGATCATTTGTTACTGACTCATCTCTAGAAACTATTTCTCAAGTGAAGGACGAGTTGCAGGTCGTTTTTTGTACTTTCCAAAGTGAAGAGGAATTACAGATATTTTTGTTTGAGGAAATTGGATGTTCCTACTATTACCCCTATGCATGGCCCTCAGGTAAAGCTTGGTTGGAACATATTTTTGGCATGCTTTAGCTATGAACCTTAGATTTGCTGTACCCCTCGGATGAAGGTGTGAGTGAAATTTCTGGGCAAGGTCGTCGGAAGTTTCCTTCAAACCGTATCGGTTTCCATGAACTGGTGCGAAGTGAGATCCATGGATATTCTTTGGCTGTCGCTGCAAATGCAGTGGCAGGGTGTAGGAACCCTGGGCAACTCACCGCGCATCAGCGCTGTCGTTTGATTGCGGCACTTAACTTGTGTCCGTAACATCGTTCGCGGCGGCTGTGCGCGGGGCACGCTACGGCGTGGCTGAGTTTGGTGAGTTGCTCAGTTTCCTACTCCCGCGTACGGCTGCCACCCAAGCCCGTAGGAAAGGCCGTTGGTAGCTTTTAACTCAATCACCAAGGTCTACAAAAATGAAAAGTCTTCACCCCGATCCACCCTACGAAAAACCAATTCCCCACCCCGACAACCGCTTCATGGCCCTCACCGGCAACTGCAACGACATGCCCACACTGTTCGTCGATACTCACGCGCCACTCGATGTTTTATACGACGCCGCGAACTATCGAATTCGCGCCGTCACGCAGGTGCTTGAGAACATGTCGATGCGCGGTTCGGTTGAGTGTGAATCTTTCATTCTTAGTGATTTCGCATTGCTGTGTGCCATTCCGTTGCGGGATGGGTGTGATGTGCTAGACGTGGTGGGGCGACGGCTGAGGGCGCGGCCTTCGGAGTAGCGTCCAGTTGCTTCTGTGGCGATGGAGTTCCCCTCGCCGCAGACGTCAATCGGAGATAAACCGGTCTTGAGTCTTGATGAAACGGTCGAATGCCACTGAGTTGTAAACTTCCAAACACCCATAAAACACCATTTTTTGGCTCGAGTGCTTGCTGGTCGAGGATGTGTGTTGGTAGGCCGTTAATACGTAGTCTGTTGTTTCTTTGTAGGGGTCGTGCAGTACCTGAAGCGAGTCTTCATTTTGAAGAATGGTGTGCATTCCTTTGCCCATGAATGAGAAGGCCCCCGCGGCCAGGCCGATGTCTTTCTTTAATGCTGACATTTCTTTGAATGGCTTCAAAATGCATTGACTTAGGCCATAGTTCTTTAGCGATTGACGTGCTTCTTCGGTGTGTTGTTCGTTAGAAACGACGAAGCCTGAATACAGCAGGCATAGAAAAGAAATGGCTGGAATACGCATCGGTTTTTCGACTTCCTGTCGGACGTTGAGATCAGTGTAGCGTCAGGGAGTTGGTAAGTATCTTTTGTGGTTGACCGAGAACTCTGGGCTGTCAGGAATCGCCGGATGTCAGGCTTTGGGGCTGCTTCGCAGCCCAACGGGGGCAAGCCCCCTCGCCACAGGTTTTGTGTCCGGTCGGAGATTGTGGCTGTTGCGATTGGCCGCTCAGCCGCGAACCCCTGACGTTCAGCCCCGTACAAGGTAAACTTCCCGGCCTTCGCAGGAGCAATCATGAATTATCGTCACGCCTTCCATGCCGGCAATCACGCCGATGTGTTCAAACACCTGACTTTGACCCGCCTCATCGCCCTGATGTCGCGCAAGGAGCAGCCGTTTGCCTATCTCGACACTCACGCCGGCATTGGTCTGTATGACTTGCAGGGTGATCAGGCGAGCCGTACCGGTGAGTACCTGGAAGGCATCGCGCGGTTGTGGGATCAGCCGGATCTGCCGGCGCTGACCGCCGATTACATGAAGGTGCTGCACGACATGAACCCGGATGGCCAGTTGCGCTATTACCCGGGTTCGCCGGAGTTGGCGCGGCGTCTTACGCGGTCGCAGGATCGGGTGATGCTCAACGAGAAGCACCCGGAAGACGGTGTGTTGCTCAAGGACAACATGGCCGGCGACCGTCGGGTGAAGGTGCATCTGGGCGAAGGCTGGCATGTGCCGCGTGCGATGTTGCCGGTGCAGGAGAAGCGGGCGGTCATGTTGATTGATCCGCCGTTCGAGCAGCTCGATGAGATGCAGCGTTGTGCGGCGTCGTTGAAAGAAGCGATTGGCCGGATGCGTCAAACCGTGGCGGCGATCTGGTACCCGGTGAAGGATCAGCGCATGTTGCGGCGGTTTTATCAGGATCTGGCGGGCTCGGGCGCGCCGAAGTTGTTGCGGGTGGAGTTGCTGGTGCATCCGCTGGATACGCCGAACAGCTTGAACGGGTCCGGGTTGGCGATTGCGAATCCGCCGTGGGGGCTGGAAGAGGAATTGCGTGAGCTGCTGCCGTGGTTGTCCAAGAAGCTTGGGCAGACCCAGGGTGGGTGGCAGATGGATTGGTTGATTGCTGAGAGTTGACCGATCGTTCCCACGCTCTGCGTGGGAATGCAGCCCGGGACGCTCCGCGTCCCAGCCGAAGCGGACGCGGAGCGTCCCTTGAGGCATTCCCACGCGGAGCGTGGGAACGATCAGTGCGGGGTTAGATCGGGCAGGTAACGCCCGTACCGCCAATCCCGCAATACCCTTCAGGGTTCTTCGCCAGGTACTGCTGGTGATACGCCTCGGCGAAGTAGAACGTCGGCGCTTCGTCGATTTCAGTGGTGATGTCGCCTTTGCCGGCCTTGGTCAATTCGGTCTGGAAGACTTTCTCGCTGGCTTTGGCCGCGTCCAGTTGAGTCGGATTGGTCGCGTAGATCACCGAGCGGTACTGCGTGCCGATGTCATTACCCTGGCGCATGCCTTGGGTCGGGTTGTGCAATTCCCAGAACATTTTCAGCAGTTCTTCGTAGCTGACTTTCGCCGGCTCATAGACCACCAGCACCACTTCGCTGTGGCCGGTCAGGCCCGAGCAGACTTCTTCGTACGTCGGGTTCGGCGTGAAACCGCCGGCATAACCCACCGCCGTGCTGACCACGCCTTCACGTTGCCAGAATTTGCGTTCCGCGCCCCAGAAGCAGCCAAGGCCGAAGATCGCGAAATCCACGTCCATCGCGAACGGGCCCAGCAGCGGGGCGTCGTGGACGAAGTGTTTTTCCGGCACGGTCATTGGCGTTTCGCGGCCAGGCAGAGCTTGTTCTTTGGTAGGGAGCACGTTTTTGTTCACCAGGATTTCCGAGCGCAAGACCATCATCAGTCCCCTCAGTCAGGTTGAATGTGAATTGTCAGACACGCAGTTTGCCCAATGCCGGCCGGTTACGCACTACCTTGTGGGAGCGGGCTTGCTCGCGAAGGCGGTGTGTCAGATGACAGTAATGGTGACTGATACACCGCTTTCGCGAGCAAGCCCGCTCCCACAGGGATTTGCGGTGGGCTCAGACGAGCGGGCCGCGGGGGTAGCGCTTGAGCTTTTCGATCAGCTCGGCACCGGGGATCGGTCGGTCGAACAGGTAGCCCTGGCCGACGTCGCAGCGGTGGCGCCGCAGGAAGGCCAGTTGCTCAGCGGTTTCGATGCCTTCAGCCACGACCTTGAGTTTCAAGTTGTGGGCCATGGCGATCACTGCGGAGGTGATTTCCATGTCGTCCTGGTTGTCCGGGATTTCGTGGATGAAGCTTCGATCGATCTTGATGATGTCGATCGGGAATTTTTTCAGGTAGCTGAGCGACGAGTACCCGGTGCCGAAGTCATCCATGGCCAGGGTCAGGCCCAGGCGCTTGAGCTGGTCGAGCTGCAAGTGGGTGTCTTCGGTGGCTTCCAGCAGCAGGCCTTCGGTCAGTTCCAGCTCCAGCAGGTTCCCCGGCAACGCTTCTTCCTTGAGGATGTTGGCGATGGAGGCCACCAGGTCGGGGTCGGAGAACTGCTTGGGTGACAAGTTGATCGCCACTTGAAGATTGCCCAGGCCGGCGGCGGTGAGGTCTTTGCTCATGCGGCAGGCCTGGCGGGCGATCCATTTGCCGATGGGAATGATCAAGCCGGTTTCTTCGGCGACGCTGATGAACTGGTCCGGACGGATCATGCCTTTTTCCGGATGGTTCCAGCGCAGCAGCGCTTCCATGCCCAGCAAGCGACCGCTGCGCAGGCACAGTTTGGGCTGGTAGAACACGTCCAGCTCGTTCTGGGTCAGTGCGCGGCGCAGGTTGTTCTCGACGAACAGCTTGTAACTGGCCTCAGCGTTCAGCGCTTCGGTGAACACCTGGACCTGGTGTTTGCCGTTGGCCTTGGCCTTGTGCAGCGCCAGGCCGGCGTTGCGCATCAGGGTCTGTGGATCGCGACCGTGCAGTGGCGCGCAGGCCAGGCCCACGGAGCCGGTGACACTGATCAACTGGTTGTCGACGAACATCGGCTTGTCGAGGGTCGCGAGCAATTGGTTGGCGACGTGCTGGCCCATCGCGAGGTCGGTGTTGTCCAGCAACACGGCGAATTCGTTACTGGCGAACCGCGCCAGGCTGCCGCTCGGGCTCAGGCTGTTGCGCAGGCGCCGGGCCAGGCTGATCAGCAGTTTGTCGCCGGTCTGGTGGCCGAGGCTGTCGTTGATGCGCTTGAAGTTGTCGATGTCCACCAGCAACAGGCTGATCGGCGTGTCGCTGTCCCGGGCGAAGCGTTCGTCGAGGTTTCGAATGAACGCCGGGCGGTTGCCGAGGTTGGTCAGGTTGTCGGTGTAGGCCAGGCGCTCAATGCGCTGCTGGGCGAGTTTGGTCTGGGTGATGTCTTCGTAGATGCCGATGTAATGCGTCAGCTCGCGGTTGTCGCCATAGACCTTGGAAATCGATAACTGGCCCCAGTAGGGTTCGAGGTTTTTACGGCGGCTCTTGAACTCGCCCTGCCAGCTGTTGCTCTTGGCCAGCGCCGAGGGCGCGTCGAACAGCAGCTCGCTGAGGTTTTCCAGTGCCGGCAGTTCCGACAGCCGCTGGCCGTGGACTTCTTCGGTGGTGTACTGGGTGATCGCCGTGAAGCTCGGGTTGACGTATTCCACCACGCCATCGCAATTGACCAGCAAAAAGGCGTTCGCGCTTTGCTCGACCGCACGCTGGAACAGGTGCAGGGCGCTGGTGGCGGTGCGGCGGTTGTGGTTGTTGATGACTTGGGCGAACTGATCGGCCAGCTCGCCGGCGAAGGCGATTTCGTCCGACTGCCAGGCGCGGGTCGCGCCGGTCTGTTCCAGGCACAGCACGCCGACCACTTGGCCGTCGACACGGATACTGGCGTCGAGCATCGCGTTCACATCGCGCGGGCGCAGGCTCTCGGCCATTTCCCGGGTGCGCGGGTCGCGCATGGCGTTGTGGGCGTCGATGGCGCGGCTGCTGTGCAAGGCGTCGAGGTAATCCGGGAAGCCGCTGACATCGATCGGATCCGGCAGTTGGTACTCCCCGGAGGCGCGGTGATAGGCCGAAATCGGCACCAGCATCGAATTTTCGAGGTTCCACAGGCTGGCGCAGTCGATTTCGTAGATATCGCAAGCGCTGCGGGTGATCAGTTCGGCGGCTTCTTGCAGGGAATTGTTGGTGCTGTAGCGCTGGCGGGTCAGCAGCAGGATCAAGTCTTGCTGGGCGCGCACCCGGTCCAGGTGCTGCAGCTGTTCCAGCTGGGCGCGTTGATTGAGTTCCAGGGCGATTTGCAGGCGCGAGTTCTGGGTTTCCAGGTCCAGCGACGGCAGCAGCGGTTCGCCTTCGAACAAGCCGTCCACGACCATCAGGTAGCCGCGCAGCAGGTGTCGATTGTGTTGTCGGTAGGCTTCGCCGAGTTCGAGAAGGCTCAGGGAGCCTTTGGCGGTGTGCAGGTTGTAGCGGATCAGGTAATGCGGGCCGTCGCTGAGTTGTTGCTGGATGGCGTCGTGCAGCTGATAGCGCGCTTCGGGCTCCATCAGGCTGGCGTAGGGGGAGTCGACCAGGGCACAAAGCTCCACGGCCGGCAGCCCGAACTGTCGTTCGCAATTGGGATCGAGAAACAGCAGCGCCCAGCTCGCTTCATTCAGCCGTTCGAAACGCAGCATGCCGAGCCGCGAGGGCACAGGCAATTGCGTCACTACCTCGGCCACCATACGGCTGGCGGCATCGGGTTGGCTTTTCATTGAGGGAAACTCGCTTCGAATGTGCTGATCGCGCCGGGCTCTCGCCCTCTTAACTGTTGCCTGCGGCAAGGTTGCATCATTGCGACACTGACTGACAAGAGACATGAAGGCCAAGTGCTATAAGAATATGTCGGCAGGGGCGAAGATTTCTCCAGCAAGCGCCGAAAACTAATGCATTTGGCCTTCATTGCCTTAACGCAGCGGGATGTTGATCGATTGCAATCCCTTGCCGTTTCGGTCGTGGTAATTGACCTTAATCTGATCCTGATCGACCACCAAATGGGCAAAGTTGTCTTCGCTGACCACCTTGCTGGTCAATTCATGCCGGTAATCCCCCGCTGCGGTTCGCGCCAGTGCCTGATCGAGAATGAAGGTGGAGGCGGAGGCATATGGCAGCAGTTTGCTGTTGCACAGGGGGGACGACACGATGGTGTGGACTTCGAAGTCCGGATCCTCGCTGTGGGTCAGTCGGCTGGTCAGGGAGCCGTGCACATCGCCGGAAACGAAGATGACGTTCTTTATGCGGTGCGTACGAATCGCCTCCAGCAACCGTAGGCGTTGTTCCGGGAAGGCTTTCCAGGCGTCATCCCCATTGAGCTTGCGGTCGGGGTAGAACATCACGCTGGTGACCACGAACTTGACCCGGGCCGGGCTGTGGATCAGCCATTTGCACAGCGCCTGTTCCTGCTCATCGTCGAGGATGCGTCGATCATCGGCCGACAAGGTGCGACGGGTGCGGCTGTCGGTGACAAACCATTCAATATCGCCTTCGGCGAACTGATACCAATACTGTTCCAGCTTTCGACTTACTTGGCCGTTGGCTAGTAAGTCATGCGCCGGGCTGTGGCTGGCTTGGTATATCTCATAGGCTGCCATCGCGTTCTTATATAAATAAGCATCGGCCTTGCTCTCGTTGGTGGGCCAGTTGTCTTCTATTTCATGATCGTCGAGGATCATATAAGTCGAGGTGTTAGACATTAACCTGGCGATATTCGGTTGGGAAAACGCCGTGCGATACTTGCTGAGTATTTCCTTGTACTCCCGGTCGGGAGCAATAACGTTCAGATCATCGACATAAATTTGATCACCGGTCATCAGTATCGCGCTGATGGGCGGTTCGGCCCGCTGGGCAAGTTCGGTGATCGAGGCAAAAATCCGGTCGCCCAGATGAGGCGCCGAGGGGATGCCTGCGGTCATGCGCAGGTAGCGGCATGAGCCGACGATGTACGCCCGCGGTGTGCTGGCCTTGCTGGACAGGGTGCGAAAACGATAAATCTCCCGCGGCCATTGCAGCGGCAGTTCCTGGACGGTTTCCACGGTATGCACCGGGCTCATCGGGCTGAACCACCCGGCCTGGTATTCATACTCGGTATCGGTGGCGAGGTTGTTGAGTGCAATCACATCGGACATGTCGCGCAAGATCGACAGTTTGGCAAAGACACCTTGCGACCAACGCTCTTCTCCTGCGTGCCGATAACGAATGCCGGCAAATACCAGAGCGTTGTCTTGAAGTTCTCCGCGCAAAAAAATACGTACGTGGTTAGTTGTAGTGTGGCCAATAATAGGGCCGACTGTTGGTTTGAACATGTTCGAATCCGTTCGAAATAACGCTAACTAATAAAGTGAGGTTTGCAGTATTTATAAGAAAATTCTGTTGAACTAAGCCTAGTTATTAAACAGCAAAAAATATCGAGCGAATGTCGCCATGAGTTGTGGGCAATGTAAGCCACAGCTGTAGGAAATTACTTTGTTTAAGGCAAAAAAAAGCCCCGCCAAATTGGCGGGGTTGAGGTACGAGCGTGGCGCTCGGAAAACGTGGAGCGCGACAGGCCCTCCGGTGAAGGAGGGCCGGCCGGTGTTACAGCAAGATGGTGCGGATGTCCGCCAGCAGGTCACTCAGACGCTTGGTGAAGCGTGCAGCAGCGGCGCCGTTGATCACACGGTGATCGTAGGACAGCGACAGTGGCAGCATCAGTTTCGGCTGGAAGGCTTTGCCGTCCCAGACTGGCTGGATGGTTGCCTTGGAAACACCGAGGATCGCCACTTCCGGCGCGTTGACGATCGGCGTGAAGCCGGTGCCGCCAATGTGGCCGAGGCTGGAAATGGTGAAGCAGGCGCCTTGCATGTCGTCAGCGGTGAGCTTCTTGTCGCGGGCCTTGGCGGCCAGCGCAGCGGCTTCGGCGGCCAGTTGCAACAGGCTCTTCTGGTCGACGTTCTTGATGACCGGTACCAGCAGGCCTTCAGGGGTGTCAACCGCGAAGCCGATGTTCACGTACTTCTTGCGAATGATCGCCTTGCCGCTTGGTGCCAGCGAACTGTTGAAGTCCGGCAGTTCCTTGAGCAGGTGCGCGCAGGACTTGAGCAGCAGCGGCAGGATGGTCAGCTTGACGCCAGCCTTCTCTGCAACGGCTTTCTGAGCGATACGGAACGCTTCCAGCTCGGTGATATCAGCCGAATCGAACTGAGTCACGTGCGGGATGTTCAGCCAGCTGCGATGCAGGCTCGACGCGCCGATTTGCATCAGGCGGGTCATCGGCACTTCTTCGGTTTCACCGAAGCGGCTGAAGTCCACGACCGGAATCGGCGGGATGCCCGCGCCGCCGGTTGCGCCAGCAGCAGCGGCCGGTGCTTCCTTGGCCTTCTGCATCATGGCTTTGACGTAAACCTGCACGTCTTCTTTGAGGATGCGACCGTGCGGGCCACTGGCGCCGACGGCGTTCAGCTCGACGCCGAACTCACGAGCCAGTTGGCGTACAGCCGGGCCAGCGTGAACCTTGGCGCCCGGCTTGGCCGGTGCAGCGGCAGGTGCCGGAGCAGCAGGCGCCGCGGCGGCCGGAGCAGGAGCGCTCGGAGCAGCAGCGGCAGGGGCTGGAGCAGCGGCCGGAGCAGCGCCTTTGACTTTCAGCTTCAGGATCAGGTCGCCGGTACCGACTTCGTCATCCAGCTTGATGGAAACGCTTTCCACCACACCAGCAGCAGGCGATGGAATTTCCATGCTCGCCTTGTCGGATTCCAGGGTGATCAGCGACTGATCGGCGGTGACGGTGTCGCCCGCCTTGACCAGCACTTCGATGATCTTGGCCTTGCCCGACGAGCCAATGTCCGGGACATGGATGTCCTGAACGCTGTCGGCAACCGGTGCAGCCGGGGCCGCAGCGGCAGGTGCCGGAGCAGCGGCAGCAGGCGCAGCAGCCTGAGCTGGCGCGGCCGCAGCAGGGGCCGCAGCACCCGCCACTTCCAGGTCCAGGATCAGGTCGCCGGTGCCGACTTCGTCGTTGAGCTTGACGCTGATGCTCTTGACCACGCCAGCGGCAGGCGATGGGATTTCCATGCTGGCCTTGTCGGATTCCAGGGTGATCAGTGACTGATCAGCCTCGACGGTGTCGCCGACCTTGACCTGGATCTCGATGATCTGGGCCTTGCCCGCCGAGCCGATATCCGGCACGTGCACTTGCTGGACCGAAGCGGCAGCCGGTGCGGCAGCTGGTGCTGGAGCAGCAGCGGCAGCAGCCGGTTTCTCTTCAGCCTTGGCAGCCGGTGCAGCGGCAGCCGAAGGGGCCGCAGCAGCGGCACCTTCGACTTCCAGCTCCAGCAGTTCGTCGCCTTCTTTCAGGCGATCGCCCAGCTTCACTTTCAGGCTTTTGACGATGCCGGCCTTGGGAGCAGGGACTTCCATGCTCGCCTTGTCCGATTCCAGCGTCAGGATGCTCTGTTCGGCTTCGATACGGTCGCCGACCTTCACAAACAGTTCAATTACTTCACCTTCACCGCTGCCGATGTCAGGTACGCGAATGAGTTCGCTCACAGAGTGTCTCCTCAGCAGTCCAGTGGGTTGCGTTTTTCCGGGTTGATCCCGAACTTGGCGATGGCTTCAGACACCACCTTGGGTTCGATATCACCACGGTCAGCCAAGGCTTCCAGGGCTGCCAACACCACGAAATGACGGTCGACTTCGAAGAAGTGACGCAGCTTCTTGCGGCTGTCACTGCGGCCGAAACCGTCGGTGCCCAGGACTTTGAATTCCTTGGACGGGACCCACTGACGAATTTGCTCAGCAAACAGCTTCATGTAGTCGGTAGACGCGATGACCGGACCTTTACGGCCGTTCAGGCACTCTTCGACATAGCTCAGTTTAGGCTTCTGGCCTGGGTGCAGACGGTTGGTGCGCTCGACGGCCAGGCCATCGCGACGCAGTTCGTTGAAGCTGGTAACGCTCCAGACGTCGGCGGCAACGTTGAACTCTTCACGCAGGATCTTCGCCGCTTCACGGACTTCACGCAGGATGGTGCCGGAGCCCATCAGCTGAACGTGATGCGCCGCTTCGCGGGTGTCCTCTTCGAGCAGGTACATGCCCTTGATGATGCCTTCCTCGACACCGGCCGGCATGGCTGGCTGCTGGTAGGACTCGTTCATCACGGTGATGTAGTAGAAAACGTCCTGCTGCTGTTCGGTCATCTTCTTCATGCCGTCCTGGATGATCACCGCCAGCTCGTAGCCGTAGGTTGGATCAAAGGTGCGGCAGTTCGGGATGGTGGCAGCCAGGATGTGGCTGTGACCGTCTTCGTGTTGCAGGCCTTCGCCGTTCAGCGTGGTCCGGCCGGCGGTGCCGCCGATCAGGAAGCCACGGGTACGGCTGTCGCCAGCGGCCCAGGCGAGGTCGCCGATACGCTGGAAGCCGAACATCGAATAGAAGATGTAGAACGGCAGCATTGGCTGGTTGTGGCTGGAGTACGAAGTACCGGCAGCGATGAAGGAGCTCATGGCGCCCGCTTCGTTGATGCCTTCTTCGAGGATCTGGCCCTTCTTGTCTTCCTTGTAGAACATCACCTGGTCTTTATCGACTGGCTCGTAGAGCTGGCCGACGGACGAGTAGATGCCCAACTGACGGAACATGCCTTCCATACCGAAGGTACGGGCTTCGTCCGGGATGATCGGAACGATGCGTGGACCGATTTCCTTGTCCTTGACCAGCTGCGCGAGGATCCGCACGAAGGCCATGGTGGTGGAGATTTCACGGTCGCCCGAGCCGTCCAGGATTGCCTTGAGGGTATCCAGCGATGGCGTCGGGATGTCGAAGCTTTTGGCGCGGCGCTGTGGCACGAAACCGCCCAGTGCAGTGCGGCGCTCGCTCAGGTAACGGGCTTCAGCGCTGTTTGGTTCCGGTTTGAAGAACGGCAGGTTTTCCAGTTCTTCGTCTTTGACCGGAATGTCGAAGCGATCACGGAACAACTTCAGGCTGTCGACGTCGACTTTCTTGGTGTTGTGCGCAGTGTTCTTCGCTTCGCCGGCACCGGTGCCATAACCCTTGATGGTCTTGGCCAGGATGACGGTCGGTTGTTCTTTGTGGTTGACCGCTTCGTGGTACGCCGCGTAGACCTTGTACGGGTCGTGGCCGCCACGGTTGAGTTTCCAGATCTCGTCGTCGGACAGATCAGCAACCATCGCCTTGAGTTCTGGCGAGTTGAAGAAGTGTTCACGCACGAACGCGCCGTCTTTGGCTTTGTAGTTCTGGTACTCGCCGTCGATGACTTCGTCCATGCGACGTTGCAGGATACCGTCGACGTCTTTGGCCAGCAGTGGGTCCCAGAAACGGCCCCAGATGACTTTGGTCACGTTCCACTGAGCACCGCGGAACACGCCTTCGAGTTCCTGGATGATCTTGCCGTTGCCGCGAACCGGGCCGTCGAGGCGCTGCAGGTTGCAGTTGATGACGAAGATCAGGTTGTCGAGCTTCTCGCGGCCAGCCAGCGAGATTGCGCCCAGGGATTCCGGCTCGTCGCACTCGCCGTCGCCCAGGAAGCACCAGACTTTCTGCTTGCCTTCAGGGATGAAGCCACGGGCTTCCAGGTACTTCATGAAGCGTGCCTGGTAGATCGCCTGGATCGGGCCCAGACCCATGGATACGGTCGGGAACTGCCAGAAATCAGGCATCAGCCAAGGGTGCGGATAGGACGAGAGGCCCTGGCCGTCGACTTCCTGGCGGAAGTTGTTCATCTGGTCTTCGGTAATGCGGCCTTCCATGAACGCACGGGCGTAAACGCCTGGCGAGGTGTGACCCTGGAAGTAGATCAGGTCGCCGCCGTGTTCGTCGGTCGGGGCCTGGAAGAAATAGTTGAAGCCGATGTCATACAGGGTGGCGCTGGAGGCGAAGCTGGAGATGTGACCGCCCAGGTCCGAATCTTTCAGGTTCGTACGCATCACCATGGCCATCGCGTTCCAGCGCACCAACGAGCGAATGCGGCGTTCCATGAACAGGTCGCCGGGCATGCGTGCTTCGTGGGTTACTGGAATGGTGTTGCGGTATGGCGTGGTGATGGCATAAGGCAACTGCGAACCGCTGCGGGTTGCGAGTTCACCCATACGGGTCATCAAATAGTGAGCGCGGTCTTCGCCTTCTTTGTCGAGAACCGATTCCAGGGCGTCCAGCCATTCCTGGGTTTCGACGGGATCGAGGTCTTGCATGGCTTGCTCCAGGGCGGAAAGGCTTCCAGAATCGGTTGCCTGAGTTTGCGACTGGCCTTGTGGGCAGACGATATAAATTCTTGGATTGCCGAGTGGTAGGTTCCGGCGGCGTGTAGTTTTACTACAAATCATCGGGCATTTCAGCTATCCGAATGTATATACGAGTAGTAAAACTACAGATGAGCGGCTTGTGGCCTCCGGCTGCGTTGTGAGAATAATCGTTAAGGTTGGTCTTTTGCCAACCGAAAAAGGTGAAAGCTTGATGCTGTCTGCCAAAAATGAAGAAATTTCAGCTATTTCTAACCTTTGTTCGACAGTCGATCACGTAGTGCGATTTGAAAATTCACTACATGCCGCCCTCTATACGCCGATCAAGGATAGACCATGAGCCTCCCTGTGCTTGCCGAACTGCCCGGCATTCTCCTGCCGTTTGTCACCCGCGCCGAGCAGTCGTTCCGCACTGCCGTGGCCGAGTTGGAAGACGACCATGGCCTGTCTGCCTGGACGCCTGAGCGCTGGGCGCAATTCGCCCGCGTCACCGCCGCCAGCGACTTCGTGACTGAGCAGAGTGTGCGTGACCCTTTGATGTTGCTGACGCTGGTGCAGTCCGGCGAACTGGACCGCTGCTTCACCCCCGGCGAGCTGTGCGGGCAGATCGCGGCGGCGGTGAATGCGGCCGAAACCGACGACGAGCTCGGACGTGTCTTGCGCCGTCAGCGCACCCGTCATCAAGTGCGGATCATCTGGCGTGACCTGACCCGTCAGGCCGACCTGATCCAGACCTGCCGCGACCTCTCGGACATGGCCGATGCGAGCATCGATCAGGCCTATCAGTGGTTGTACGCGCGGCATTGCCAGCAGTTCGGGGTGCCGACCGGCCGGCGCAGTGGCGAGCCGCAGCAGATGGTCATCCTCGGCATGGGTAAGCTCGGTGCCGTAGAGTTGAATCTATCGTCGGACATCGACTTGATTTTCGCCTACCCCGAGGGTGGCGAAACCGTCGGCGTGAAACGCTCGCTGGATAACCAGGAATTTTTCATTCGTCTCGGCCAGCGCCTGATCAAGGCACTGGACCCGATGACTGTTGACGGTTTTGTGTTCCGCGTCGACATGCGCCTGCGTCCATACGGCTCGGCCGGCGCGCTGGTGTTGAGCTTCAACGCGCTGGAGCAGTATTACCAGGACCAGGGTCGCGACTGGGAACGCTACGCGATGATCAAATCGCGGGTGGTGGCCGGCGATCAAGTGGGCGGCGCGCAATTGCAAGAAATGCTACGCCCGTTCGTTTATCGACGTTATCTCGATTTCTCTGCGATCGAAGCGCTGCGCACCATGAAGCAGTTGATCCAGCAGGAAGTGCGGCGCAAGGGCATGGCCGACAACATCAAGCTGGGATCGGGCGGCATCCGCGAAGTGGAATTTATCGCCCAGGCGTTTCAACTGATCCACGGCGGCCGCGACCTGAGCCTGCAGCAACGTCCTCTATTAAAAGTACTGAGCACCCTGGAAGGTCAGGGTTACCTGCCGCCGGCGGTGGTCAGCGAACTGCGCGAAGGCTACGAATTCCTGCGTTACACCGAGCACGCGATCCAGGCGATTGCCGACCGCCAGACCCAGATGCTGCCGGACGGCGCACAGGATCAGGCGCGCATTGCCTTTATGTTGGGCTTCGCTGACTGGGAGGCTTTCCATGAGCAGCTGATGTATTGGCGCGGCCGTGTGGCCTGGCACTTCGGTCAGGTGATCGCCGATCCCGATGAAGAAGAAGGCACTGAAAGCGAAGTGGTGGTCGGCGGTGAATGGCTGCCGCTGTGGGAAGAGGCTCAGGATGAAGAGGCCGCTTGCCGTCAGTTGGAAGAAGGCGGTTTTGCCGATGCCACCAAGGCGCTGAAAGCGTTAGCCGGTTTGCGCAGCAGCCCGCAACTGCGCGCGATGCAGCGCTTGGGTCGCGAACGCCTCGATGCGTTTATTCCGCGGTTGCTGGCTCAGGCTGTCGAGCATGCCAATCCGGATCTGGTGCTGGAACGTGTGCTGCCGCTCGTTGAAGCGGTGGCCCGTCGCTCCGCGTATCTGGTGTTGCTGACCGAGAACCCCGGCGCGCTGCGCCGTTTGCTGACCTTGTGCGCCGCGAGCCCGTGGATTGCTGAGCAAATCACCCGCTTCCCGCTGCTGCTCGACGAATTGCTCAATGAAGGCCGGTTGTTCAAGCCACCCCTTGCGCCGGAACTGGCCGCCGAATTGCGCGAGCGCCTGACACGGATTCCCGAAGACGACCTCGAGCAGCAAATGGAAGCCCTGCGCCATTTCAAACTGGCGCACCGCTTGCGGGTTGCGGCTTCGGAAATCGCCGGCAGCCTGCCGTTGATGAAAGTCAGCGATTACCTGACCTGGCTCGCTGAAGCGATCCTCGCGCAAGTGCTGGCGCTGGCCTGGCGCCAGACCGTGGCCAAATACGGCACGCCACTGCGCACCGACGGCACCTTGTGCGATCCGGGCTTCATCATTGTCGGTTATGGGAAAGTCGGCGGGCTGGAACTGGGGCATGGTTCAGACCTGGACCTGGTGTTCATCCATGACGGTGATCCGCAGGCGGAAACCGACGGGCCGAAACCTATCGACGGCGCGCAGTTCTTCACCCGATTAGGGCAGCGGATCATTCATTTGATTACGACCCAGACCAACTCCGGTCAGTTGTATGAAGTCGATATGCGCCTGCGACCGTCCGGTGCCTCGGGGTTGCTGGTGAGTTCGGTGGGCGCATTTGCCCGTTATCAGGAAAACGAAGCCTGGACCTGGGAGCACCAGGCGCTGGTGCGGGCGCGGGTGCTGGTCGGCAGTCAGGATGTCGGCCAGGCCTTTGAGAAGGTTCGCGCGGCGATATTGGGCAAGGCGCGGGACCTGGCGACCTTGCGCCAGGAGGTGAGCGAGATGCGTGCCAAGATGCGCGATAACCTCGGCAGCAAGAGCACCGCGGCCGGCACCGCGGCAAACGCCTTCGAGGCCGCGGCGCTGTTCGATCTCAAGCAGGACGCCGGAGGTATCGTCGATATTGAATTTATGGTGCAATACGCGGCCCTGGCGTGGTCCGAAACACACCCGCCATTGCTGCGCTGGACGGACAACATCCGCATTCTGGAAGAGCTGGAACACGAAGGGCTGATGCCCGCCGAAGATGCCAGTTTGCTGCGCGAGGCCTACAAAGCCTACCGCTCCGCCGCGCACCGGCAGGCCTTGCAGAAGGACGCCGGGGTGATACCGGGCGACCAGTTCGCGGACGAACGGCGGCAGGTATTGCGGATCTGGCGTGAGCTGGGGCTAAGCTGAAACCGGATAGTTGTAACACTGGATACCCAATGTGGGAGCGGGCTTGCTCGCGAAAGCGGAGTGTCAGTCGACAGGGATTTTTGATGTGACGGCCCCTTCGCGAGCAAGCCCGCTCCCACAGTAGATCTGCATTGCTTCGCAGATTGATGTACACCAAATCCCAATGTGGGAGCGAGCTTGCTCGCGATAGTGGAGTGACAGTCGACAGCAATGTTGAAGGTGATGACCCATCGCAAGCGTGCAGGCTCCCGCAGTGATTCTCGAGGCGGGGAGGCGTATGCCTCCCCGGTTCGTTTTTGGAAACCACATGAAAATTCTGATCGTTGGGCCCAGTTGGGTCGGTGACATGGTGATGGCGCAGACACTGTTTCAGTGTCTCAAGCAACGCCACCCGCAATGCGAAATCGACGTCCTGGCCCCCGAGTGGAGCCGGCCGATCCTGGAGCGCATGCCCGAAGTCCGCCAGGCCTTGAGCTTTCCGCTCGGCCACGGCGCCCTCGAGCTGGCGACACGTCGACGCATCGGCAAATCCCTGGCCGGCCAGTACGACCAGGCGATCCTGCTGCCAAATTCCTTGAAGTCGGCGCTCGTGCCGTTCTTCGCCGGCATTCCGAAACGCACCGGCTGGCGTGGCGAGTTTCGCTACGGCCTGCTCAATGACGTGCGCACCCTCGATAAAGAACGTTATCCGCTGATGATCGAGCGCTTCATGGCGCTGGCTTATGAGCGCGATGCCGAACTGCCGACACCGTATCCACGGCCAAGCCTGCAGATCGACCCGGTCACCCGCGAGGCGGCGCTGGCCAAGTTCGGTCTGGCCCTCGACCGTCCGGTGTTGGCCCTGTGTCCCGGTGCCGAGTTCGGCGAATCCAAGCGCTGGCCATCCGAGCACTACGCCAAGGTCGCCGAAGCGAAGATCCGCGAAGGCTGGCAAGTCTGGTTGTTCGGTTCGAAAAACGATCACGCGGTCGGCGAAGACATCCGCGCGCGGCTGATACCCGGCCTGCGTGAAGAGTCGGTCAACCTCAGCGGCGGTACGTCCCTGGCCGAAGCCATCGACCTGATGTCCTGCGCCGATTCGGTGGTGTCCAACGACTCCGGCCTGATGCACGTCGCCGCCGCGTTGAACCGTCCGTTGGTGGCGGTTTACGGCTCGACCTCGCCGGGCTTCACGCCGCCCTTGGCCGAGCACGTCGAGATCGTGCGCCTGGGCCTCGAATGCAGCCCGTGCTTCGATCGAACCTGCCGTTTCGGTCATTACAACTGCCTGCGCCAGCTTATGCCGCAAGCGGTGAACGAAGCCTTGCAGCGTTTGCAGGGCACTGTGGTCGAGGTCAAATAGTTTGCGCGTTCTGTTGATCAAGACTTCTTCGCTCGGCGACGTGATTCACGCATTGCCAGCGTTGACCGACGCGGCGCGGGCGATCCCCGGTATCACGTTCGACTGGGTGGTGGAAGAAGGCTTCGCCGAAATCCCGACCTGGCACCCGGCCGTGGGCAAGGTGATCCCGGTGGCGATCCGTCGCTGGCGCAAAAACCTCTGGCAGACCATCAAAAGTGGCGAGTGGAAGCGCTTCAAGCAAAGCGTTCGCGCTACCCAATACGATCTGGTGATTGACGCTCAGGGCCTGCTGAAAAGCGCTTGGCTGACGCGCTATGTCAAAGCGCCGGTCGCCGGGCTGGACAAGGACTCGGCCCGGGAGCCAATCGCCGCCCGCTTCTATTCCCGTCGCCTGGCCGTGGGCCGTGGGCAGCACGCGGTCGAGCGAGTGCGTCAATTGTTCGCCCTGGCGTTGGGCTACGACTTGCCCAAAGGCCTGGGCGATTACGGCCTGAACGTCGAGCGGCTGGTGGAACTGCCGCGCAAGAATCCGTACGTGCTGTTCCTGCACGGCACCACGTGGGACACCAAACACTGGCCGGAAGCCTATTGGCGCGAACTGGCCGAGCGGGTTGGCTATCTCGGCGTCGGCGTGAAGCTGCCGTGGGGCAATCCAATCGAGAAAGCCCGGGCCGAGCGCATTGCTGCAGGTTTCAGGCATGTCGAAGTACTGCCCAAACTGAACCTCGCGGGTGTCGGCAAAGTGCTGGCCGGTGCTCAGGCCTGCGTGGCAGTCGACACGGGCCTCGGTCATTTGGCCGCCGCGCTCGACGTACCGACCCTGTCGCTGTTCGGCCCGACCAACCCGGGCCTGACCGGCGCCTATGGCAAGGCGCAGATTCACATTGCCAGCGATTTCCCCTGCGCGCCGTGTCTGCAAAAGAAATGCACCTATCAACCGACGGCCGAAGATGCCCGTCAGTTCGACCTGAAACGCGAGTGGCCGCTGTGCTTCACGCGTCTGAATCCCGAGCGTGTCGCGACCCGACTGAGCACGTTGTTACTGGCTGAGGAGCTGCGCTGATGCAATTGGCATTCGTCTTGTACAAGTACTTTCCATTCGGGGGCTTGCAGCGCGATTTCATGCGCATCGCCCTGGAATGCCAGCAACGCGGCCATCAGATTCGCGTCTACACGCTGATCTGGGAAGGCGATGTCCCGCCGGGTTTCGAAGTGCTGGTGGCGCCGGTCAAGGCGTTCTTCAATCATCGGCGCAACGAGAAACTCAGCGAATGGATGGAAGCGGACCTGGCCAAGCGTCCCGTGGACCGTCTGATCGGATTCAACAAGATGCCGGGCCTCGACGTTTACTACGCCGCCGATGGCTGTTTCGAAGACAAGGCGCAGAACCTGCGCAACTCGCTGTACCGTCGCTGGGGTCGCTACCGGCACTTCGCCGAGTACGAACGCGCGGTGTTCGCCAAGGACGCCAAGACTGAAGTGCTGATGATTTCAGAGGTTCAGCAGCCGCTGTTCATCAAGCATTACGACACACCGCTGGAGCGCTTCCATTTGCTGCCGCCGGGTATTTCCCATGACCGTCGCGCGCCGGCCAATGCCGCCGAAATCCGTGCCGATTTCCGTCGCGAATTCAACCTCAAGGACGATGAGTTGCTGCTGGTGCAGATTGGCTCCGGGTTCAAGACCAAGGGCGTGGATCGCAGCCTCAAGGCGCTGGCCGCGTTGCCCGCTGATCTGAAGAAACGCACCCGGCTGTTTGTAATTGGCCAGGATGACCCCAAATTATTCCAGATGCAGAGCGCCACCCTTGGGCTCGGCGAGAACGTGACGTTTCTCAAGGGGCGCAGCGATATCCCGCGTTTCCTGCTCGGCGCCGATTTGTTGATCCACCCGGCGTATAACGAAAACACCGGGACCGTGTTGCTCGAAGCCCTGGTGGCCGGGTTGCCAGTATTGGTGAGCGCGGTGTGCGGTTACGCCCATTACATCGCCGAGGCCGATGCGGGCCTGGTGTTGGACGAACCGTTCGATCAGTCGCAACTGACCCAGTACCTGACCGGCATGTTGAACGACGCTCAAGCACGGGCGGCCTGGAGCCGCAACGGTCTGGCCTTCGCTGAGACGGCCGACCTCTACAGCATGCCGCAGCACGCGGCCGATGTGATTCTGGCGGAGCACGCTTAATGAAGTTGATGCTGGCTGAACCGTTCAAGAGCCTTTGGGCCGGACGCGATGCGTTCACCGAAGTCGAAGGCTTGCAGGGCGAGGTTTACCGTGAACTGGAAGCGCGCCGCACCTTGCGCACTGAAGTGAACGGCAATGGTTTTTTCGTGAAGATCCACCGTGGCATCGGCTGGGGCGAGATTTTCAAGAACCTGCTGACGGCCAAGCTGCCGGTACTCGGCGCGGGTCAGGAGTGGAAGGCCATTCAGCGCCTGAAAGAAGTCGGCGTGCCGACCATGACCGCAGTCGCTTACGGCGAGAAGGGCCGCAATCCGGCGGATCAGCACTCGTTTATCGTCACCGAAGAGCTGGCGCCGACCGTCAGTCTCGAAGACTTCAGCATCGACTGGATCAAGAACCCGCCCGAACCCAGACTCAAGCGCGCCCTGATCGCCGAAGTCGCACGCATGACCGGCATGATGCACCGCGCCGGGGTCAACCACCGCGACTGCTACATCTGTCACTTCCTGCTGCACACCGATAAACCGGTGACAGCTGACGACTTCAAGCTTTCGGTGATCGACCTGCACCGTGCCCAGACTCGTCCGACGATCACCCAGCGCTGGCGCAACAAGGATCTGGCGGCGCTGTACTTTTCGGCCCTGGATATCGGCCTGTCCAAGCGCGACAAACTGCGATTCCTCAAAGGCTACTTCCAGCGGCCCTTGCGCCAGATTCTGGGCGAGGAAGCCGGATTGCTCGCCTGGCTCGAAGGCAAGGCCAACAAACTCTACGACCGTAAACAGCGATACGGGGATGCGCTCTGATGCCCGGTTGGAAACTGGAACCTGCTTACAGCGACCTGACGGAAGATTTTGGCAGCCTGGAAGCGGTGTTCGCGCTTCAGGGCGAACGCCTGACCCGCGACCCGCTGTCCGAGGTCATCCGCGTCAATCGCAACGGCGTCAATTATTACGTCAAGCGCTACAGCGGCGCCGGCAAAGGCCTGCGCCGCTATTTGGGCAAGCCTCGGGTCAAGGCCGAATGGCAGAACCTCAAGCGCTTCGCCAAGTGGGGCATTCCGACCGCTGAAGTGGTTGCCTGGGGCCTGGAGCGGCGTGGCGCGGCCTATGCCCGTGGCGCGATGATCACCCGTGAACTGCCGAACACCGAAGACTTGTCGGCCCTCGCCGACCGGCACGATCCCAAGTTGGCGGACCGCGCCTGGGTCGATACCGTCAGCCGTCAGTTGGCCGGTTATACCCGGACCATGCACGACAACCGTTTTACCCATAACGATTTGAAGTGGCGCAACCTGCTGATCGACGATGAGGCCAAGCTGTTCCTGATCGATTGCCCCAACGGCGATTTCTGGCGCGGCTTCTGGCTCAAGTACCGGATCACCAAGGACCTGGCCTGCCTCGACAAGGTGGCGAAATATCACCTGTCGGCCACCCAGCGACTGCGCTTTTACCTGCAATACCGCCAGCGTGACCGGCTGAATGCCGACGACAAAAAACGCATCCGGCACGTGGTGAGATTTTTCGAGGGACGCGAATGACTGATTTTCTGGCCGCTGAAGACCGTGCGCTGCTTGAGCGTCATGGTCTCGGCACGTTCGATGCACTCTGGGCCAAGCAGCTCGACGCGGTGGATGAACCCAACACTGTCGGTGGCGGCTGGAGCAGTGTGTTTCGGCTGGATCTGGAAGGTCATGGCTATTACCTCAAGCGCCAGAGCAACTACCTGACGCGCACCTTCCATGCGCCGTTGGGCGAGCCGAGTTTTGCCCGCGAGTTTCGCAACATCAGTCGTTATCAGAAGCTGGGCATTCCAGCGCTGCAGGCAGCGTTTTTCGGTGAGCGCAAAGTCGACGGGGAAGTGCGGGCGGTACTGCTGACCCGCGCGCTGGACGGTTGGGATGACCTGGATTCGCTGTTGCAGCGCTGGTCGGACCTGAGCGAGGCGCAGCACGTGGCCATTATGAAAGCCTGTGGCGAACTGGCGCGACGCCTGCACGGCGTACGCCAGCTTCACGGGTGTTTCTACCCTAAACACATTTTTCTGCAGGCCACGGGCGACGGTTATCAGGCGCAGTTGATCGACCTGGAAAAGACCCGACCGTTACTGTTCGGTCAGCGTGACCGGATCAAGGACCTTGAGCCGTTGCTGCGCCGCGCGCCGGAGTGGACTGAAGCGCAGCTGCGCGAGTTGCTGGCGGTGTACGTGGATCAGCCGCGGGACAGTTCGCTGGTGGACAGTTGGGTGTCGCGCCTGACTGCGCGGCGCAGTCGCAAGGAGACGCGCTGATGCGGTTGTCTGAACTGAAAAACGCCGGTCGCAGCCCGCGCCTGCCGATGAGCATTTCGCTGGCCGATGCTGCCGGTCCCGCCGAGTTGCAGTTGCTGAGTCTGCTGCGAGTCCTGCCGGGGCAGCGTTACGTCGGCGCCGGTGTATGGCGCGGCCGTCCGGTGCTGGCCAAATTGTTGGTCGGCAGTAAAGCGGCGCGGCATTTTCAACGTGAGCGGGACGGCGTGCGTTTGCTCGCCGATCAAGGCCTGACCACGCCGCAGCTGTTGGCGGACGGTTTGAACGAGGGCCAGGGTGGCTGGCTGTTGTTCGACTTCCTCGAAGGCGCCGAGAGCCTCGGTGATACCTGGAAAAAAGTCGAACATCTACCGGTGCTGGCGGACATGCAAGGCGCCGTGCTGGCCGAGGCGTTGGGTGCCATTGGCCAAATGCATCGCAAGGGGCTCTGGCAGGAAGACCTGCATCTGGACAATCTCTTGCGTCAGCGAGGTCGGTTGTACCTGATCGATGGCGGCGGTGTCTGTGCTGAAACCCCGGGCCAGCCGCTGTCACGGCAGAAAGTCCTGGAAAACCTCGGTGTATTTTTCGCCCAGTTGCCCAAGTCGCTGGAGCCGTTCACCGAAGAATTGCTGGTGTATTACCTGCTGAGCAATGGCGAACATGCATTGCCGATGGAAGCGTTGCAGAAGCAGATCGACAAGGTTCGCAGCTGGCGTTTGAAGGATTACCTGATCAAGGCGGGTCGCGAATGCACGTTGTTCTGCGTCCAGCGTGGGGCGTTTGGCCTGCGGGCTATTCGTCGCGAGGAAGAAGCGGCAATGCTGCCCGTGTTGGAGCAGGCCGATGCCTTGCTCGATCAGGGTCATCTGTATAAGACCGGCGGCGCGGCGAGCGTAGGAAAAGTCGAGGTTGATGGTCGGACGCTGGTGATCAAGCGCTACAACATCAAAGGCTTTGCACACTGGCTCAAACGCTTCTGGCGCCCGAGTCGTGCCTGGCACTCGTGGCGCGAAGGCAATCGCCTCGCCTTCCTCGGTATCGCTACGCCAAAACCGTTGGCACTGCTGGAGAAGCGTTTTTTCTGGCTGCGCAGCCGGGCGTACTTGATCACCGAATATCTGCCGGGGCCGGACATCATCGAGCGCTTTGCGCCCTACGTTGAACGTGGTGATGCGCCTGAGGCTGAATTGGCGGCACTGGATCATTTGTTTGCCGAGCTGATTCGCGAGCGGATCAGTCATGGGGATTTCAAGGGGCACAACCTGTTCTGGCAGCAGGATCGCTGGGCGCTGATCGATCTGGATTCGATGTGTCAGCACGGCTCGGCAAGCAGCTTTGCCCCCGCGTATGCGCGGGACCGGGCTCGGTTCATGCGTAACTGGCCCGAAGAAAGCGCGCTCTACCAAGTCATTGATCAGCGGCTTCCCAAAGACATCTCTGACGCTGCCTGAATTGGGTCTTCGACCCTTTCGCGAGCAAGCCCGCTCCCACAGTGGTTCTGCGTCGCACACAAAATATGTGTACGACACAAAACCACTGTGGGAGCGGGCTTGCTCGCGAAAGGGGCCAGAACAGACACCCGAGATTAAGGGGACAAGTTTTTGTGAACAGTCCTACATGATCCACAGACCCCATGAACTGTGCCCCGAATAGCCACGATGCTAGTTTGCCTGACGTTCACGGAGGGCAAATCTTGACCATAAAAACGGCTGTTGCAATCGGTACTTTCTCACTGGTTTTATCGGGCTGCGGCACCGCACTGACGGTGCTGCAAGATGACGAAGACGCCGCTCGCGGCCTGCGCAAGCAAAAAACCTACTGCCAGTCCATCCCCCGCATTTACAGCGGACTGGCCTACGACTTCTGCATCTTGAATGCCCCGCCTGATCCCACCGGCTTCCTCGTCCCCTTCGTATTGCTGGACCTGACCCTGTCGGGGGTCATGGACACGGTTTCCTTGCCCTACACGATTTATCGGCAGGCCACCGACGGCAATCTCGGTATTTACTGGCGGGCAGGTCGTGGGTAACGCTGTTGTATTCCAGCGTGTCAGTGCTGCACCAAACGCACCTGGCTCAAAAAAATAAGGAAGACTTGCTCAGTGTCGACCCCGACTTTGCCCTCTCAACAGTTTTTTCTTTTTGAAAACGAAAGCGAATTCGAAGCAAATGTTGAGGCGAAAAAGCTCTTACCTCCGTCCGGGAGGTATAGCGATTTCATAATTTATGTGGATGAAAGCGGCGATCATGGGATGCAAACATTAGATCCAAACTATCCAATGTTTGTGCTCGCATTTTGTGTATTTCATAAAAGGCATTATTGCGAGAAGGTTATCCCTGCCATTCAGAAGTTTAAGTTCAATCATATGGGGCACGACCTGGTCGGTCTGCATGAGTTGGAAATCCGGAAAGAAAAGGGAGCGTTCTCTAGCCTGTTCACATCCAGGCATCACAAACACGCCTTTCTGGAAGAGTTGACGGCCATCATTAACGCAAGCAATTTCGTGCTAATCAGTTGCGTTATCGACAAAAGCCGCTCTTCGCGAAAAACAAGGTCCTGTTCACAATCCTTATCACGTCGCCCTCGGCTTCTGCCTGGAAACGCTTTATGAATTTCTACAGGAAAAGAATCAGCAGAGTGCGTTGACTCATGTGATTTTCGAGCGTCGCGGAAAAAGGGAGGATAACGAGCTTGAACTGGAATTTCGTCGGATGTGTGATGGCGCGAACCGGCTGAGCATTCAGTTGCCGTTCGACCATCGTCTTTGCAACCAAGCAAGTGAATTCCACGGGGTTACAGCTAGCGGATCTTGTTGCAAGACCCATTGGTATGAGCGTTTTACGGTCAGGGCAAGAAAATCGTGCCTTTGACGTGCTCAAGCGTAAGTTCTACTGCAGTGGTGGTCGCGAAAAGGTGGGGGAGGGTTTCGAAAACTGGGGTTTGAAAATTTTCCCTCTTTCAGAAAGCGAAAAGCCCCGATGAAACTCACCGAGGCCAGAACGCCGACCGGGATCCCCCAGTCCATTTGCGCAGGAGTTTATGTCGGGGTCCTTCATCTGTCAACGCGCCAGCATGCCACTTCCCGCTAGAGGCTTGCCGCCGCTTTTACGCTATAATCCCGCCCTTTAGCTGTCTCTCGCCCCTTGCGAGGGGCACATCAATTTTTGAGGCGCTTGTCGCCTGCATGCAGACTAAAGAGGCTAGACCCCTGTGGCATTGACGATTCTTGGCCTGTCCGGCGCCCTTAGCCATGATCCTTCCGCAGCCTTGTACATCGACGGCAAGCTGGTCGCGGCGGCTGAAGAAGAGCGCTTTGTGCGCGATAAACATGCAAAGAACCGCATGCCCTACGAATCGGCGAAGTTCTGCCTCGAGCAAGCAGGCATCAAGCCGTCCGACGTTGACGTGGTCGCGATCCCATTCGCCCCGATCAGCCTGTTCGGCAAGGCTCGGTGGCAGTACGCCAAGCGTTACTGGTACGCCCCGGACCGCGCCCTCGATGCGATCCTGATGGGCAACCGTCGCTACAAGCGCTATCGCAACAAGATCGTCTGGTGCCTCGAGCAACTGGGCTTCGATCCGAAGAAAATCAAGATCGAACCCGTTGAGCATCACCTGGCCCACGCCTCCAGTGCTTACCACTGCTCCGGTTTCAAAGAGAAAACCGCGATCCTGGGGATCGACGGCAAGGGTGAGTACGCCACGACCTTCTTCGGTTACGGCGAAAACGGCAAGATCCACAAGATCAAGGAATTCTTCGACCCGGACTCCCTCGGCGGCCTGTATGGCGCGATCACCGAGTTCCTCGGTTTCGATATGCTCGACGGTGAGTTCAAGGTCATGGGCATGGCGCCGTACGGCGACGCCAGCAAATACGATTTCTCGCGCCTGGCTTCGTTCGAAAACGGCGAGTTGGTGATCAACACCGACTACGCCAACGTCATCGGCCTGCGTCGTTATAAAGAGAAGGGCAAAGGCTACTACTTCTCGCCGAAGCTGATCGAGTGGCTGGGTCCGAAGCGCGAAGGTGATATCGCCGACGAGCCCTACATCCACTACGCCGCGAGCATTCAAGCGCTGTTCGAAAAAATCTCGCTGCAGATGATCGACTACTACCTGGGCGACGTGCTCAAGGAAACCGGCAAGCTGGCCTACGCCGGCGGCTGTGCGTTGAACGTCAAGCTCAACCAGAAAATCATCGCTCGCGATGACGTCAAGGAACTGTTCGTCCAGCCTGCGTCCGGCGATGCCGGTACGGCGGTCGGTGCTGCGGCCTATGTGTCCCACGCCCGTGGTGTACCGGTCGAGAAGATGGAACACGTCTACCTCGGCCCGTCCTACAGCAACGAAGACGTTGTCGCCGCGTGTGCCCGTCACCCGAGCAAGCCGGTATGGCGCAAGCTCGAAAACATGCCGGAAAACATTGCCAAGATCATGGTCGACGGCAACCCTGTGGCCTGGTTCCAGGGCCGCATGGAGTTCGGCCCGCGCGCCTTGGGCGGTCGTTCGATCATCGGTTGCCCGAGTGCTGTCGGCGTGGCTGACCGCATCAACCACCAGATCAAGTTCCGCGAGCGCTGGAGGCCTTTCTGCCCGTCGATGCTCGACACCGTGGCTCCGCAGATGATCAAGATCGATCACCCTGCGCCGTTCATGACCTTCACCTTTGAAGTGGCGGAAGAGTGGAAAACCCGCGTGCCGGAAGTCGTCCACGAAGACGGCACGTCCCGGGCCCAGGTGCTCAAGCGCGAATACAACCCGCGCTACTACGACATGATGAAGGCACTGGAAGTGCTGACCGGCAACGGCGTGTCGCTGAACACCTCGCTCAACCGTCGTGGCGAGCCAATGATCTGCTCGCCGACCGACGCGCTGAACATGTTCTTCGGTTCCGATCTACAGTATCTGATCATGGAAGACATCCTGGTGGTCAAAGAGGGCGCCAACGCTTATGACACGCTCGGCTGAACGCCATGTGTTGCAGTTCTGCCACGGCTATGACGGGCCGTTCCTGGACTGCGCCCGGCAGTACGCCAGCCTGTTCGCGGGGACTGGCTATCGTGTGACCACGGTCTTTTTGACCGGGGCCGCCGATAGCGAAGTCGCCGCGAACTGCGCTTCCGATGAAGTGCTGTTCATGGAATACAGCTCCAAGGCCATTCGTGGCCTGAAACTGGGCGCCATCGGCGATCTGCGCAAGATCGCCGCCTCGCGCAACTTCAGTTTCTGCATTGCCCACCGCTTCAAACCGATCTACATCGCCTTGCTCGGCACCTCGCTGCCGGTGATTGGTGTGCATCACGCCTTTGGCGATTACAAACGCGGCACCCGCAAACTGTTCGCGCATATTTTCCGCAAGCGCCTGAGCCTGCTCGGCGTCTCCGATGCGGTGCGTGACGACATGCGTCGTTGCCTGCCGAAATGGCCGGCCGGGCGGATTCAGACGCTTTATAACCGTGTCGATGTGCCGGCCTTGCAGACCAGCCAGGTGTCAGTGCGCGAAGCCCGGGAAACCCTCGGCCTGTCGGCGGATGCCTGGATTGTCGGCAACGTCGGGCGGCTGCATCCGGACAAAGACCAGACCACGCTGCTGCACGGTTTTGCCGAGGCATTGCCGGGCTTGCCGCCCAACAGCCAACTGGTGATCCTCGGCAGCGGTCGACTGGAACAGGACCTCAAGGCCCTGGCCCGGGAACTGGGTATCGGTGATCGCGTGCTGTTTCTCGGTCAAGTGCCGGATGCCCGCCGCTACTTCCGTGCATTCGATGTGTTTGCCCTGAGCTCTGATCACGAACCCTTCGGCATGGTGCTGCTCGAAGCCATGGCCGCCGGTGTACCGTTGCTCGCCACTGCTTGCGGTGGGGCGAAGGAAGTCGTTGAAGGCGTGGGCATTCTGTTCCCGCTGGGCGATGCCGAACACTTGGCCCAAGGGCTGCAACACCTGGCAGCGATGGACGACCAGCAACGTCACCAGTGCGCCGAGATGATGCTCGATCGCCTGCGTGAGCGTTTCTCCGACCGCGCGGTACGCGATGCTTTCTGGCATTTGCCACACGTCACCGAACTGGCACCGAGGGGCTGATGCTCAACCGATTTCAAGGCTGGCGCGAGCGTGGCTGGGCGGTAGTCGACGCCTCGACTTATGCACAAGCCTGGCAGCGTTTTGGCGGCAGCGTCGCGACCCATCCGCTGGTGGTTGAAAGACTGGCACAGTTGGCCGACATCCCGGTGCGTTACCTGGCCTGGGAGCAGAACGGTGAAGTGAAAGCCGCCATCCCGACCTGGGGGCGCGACCTGGCACTGTCCAAAGACGTGCTCAAGCGCCGCGGTAAAAAAGGCTTGTTCGACCTCGGCAATGCCGAGTTGATCCTGCCCGCCGCCGCTGGCGCCCAGGCGCCTCTGCGCCATCGCGGACGTTATTTATCGGCGCTCAGCGAAGGCCGTTTCACCGATATCAAGTTGCAGACCGAACAGCTGGCCATGGCCCGCACACCCGAAGAGTTGTCAAAGAAGTTTCGCTACAACCAGCGCCGTGAATTGCGACTGCTGGAAGAAGCGGGCGGGGTGGTGCGGCCGGTCGCCGACTTTTCCAGCGCTGAGCTGGCCGCGATCTACTGCGACCTGTTCCAGCGGCGCTGGGGTTTCCCGGCCACTGGAGCCGAACGTATGGGCGAGGTGATCGAGCTGTTGCGGGATTTGCTGATCGGCTCGGTGATTTTTCTCAACGATGCCCCGATTGCGATTCAGCTGGTGTACCGCGTCGAGGCCCCGGAGTGGATCAGCGTCGAGTACATCAATGGCGGCGTCGATCCTGAAACACGCGAGTTCAGTCCCGGCAGCGTGCTGAGTTTCCTCAACACCCAAAGTGCCTGGGAACACGCCCGCGCCCTGGGTAAACCCTTGCGGTTTTCCTTCGGCCGCGCCGACCGGGAATACAAGGACCGCTGGTGCAATCCTGTGCCGGTCTTCACTGTGTGAGTGAACCCATGAGCCGCAAACAGCTACTGCTCAAGCGCCATCGGCGCAACAAACGCATCGGCCTGTTGATCGCGCTGGTGCTGATGATTGTCATCGGCGTGCTGGTGGCGTGGTGGTTGCCGCTGGTGCTCGCAGTGCTGGGCTGGATTGCTCACGAAGCCTGGTTTGCCGATCACCTCTTCTACTCGCCAAAAGACGATTACCACTACAGCTTCCCGCCTTACACCCCGCAGCCCAAGGTGCATCTGGACGGTGAGCGGTTGCGCCTGGACGAAGGCGTGATGCTGGTCGACGACGCGACGCTGATGTTGGCGCTGCGGGTAAAAAGCACGTGGCTGGGGCGTTTTATAGACCCGGTGGTCGAATTGCTGGGTGGCGAAAACCCGGACCGCCAGACGTTTGAGCGCGGTGTGAATGGCCTGCGTTACCTGAACCTCAGCGGTCAGGCAGACGTGTTGTCGCGTGGCGAGTTGCGCCTGCACGGACGCTTCTGCCGCTTGCTCGGCGAGCCGGTGCTGTGGGCGCTGGAGCAACCGGATTATCGCCGCCAGCGGGTGATGGTGATCGCGCCCCACGCCGACGACGCCGAACTGGCCGCCTACGGTTTGTACAGCCAGGCTGACGAAGCCTGGATTGTCACCCTGACGGCTGGCGAAATCGAAGCCGAACATTATCAACAGATCGGCCTGAGCAAAGTCGAGGCCGCCCGACTCAAGGGCCGTTTGCGCGCCTGGGACAGCATCGCTGTGCCGCGTTGGGCGGGCGTGCCTGAAGCGCATTGCGTGCAGTTGGGTTATTTCTGTCTGCAACTGGCGGCGATGCAAGCCGCCCCGGCGCAGCCGATGGGTTCCCGTGAAGCCGAGTTGAGCGACACCCGCGTCTATCGCCAGTTGAATCCATTTGCCCTGCCGGGCGACATCGACGGCGCGCCAACCTGGAACAATCTGTTGGCCGATCTGCGTGAACTGTTGTTGCGCGCGCGCCCTGAAGTGATCGTGCTGCCGCACCCGACGCTCGATCCGCATCCCGATCATCTCTGCGCCCAGCAGGCGGTCCTTGAAGCCTTGAAAGGCCTGGAATGGCAGCCGACCACCTTGCTCGGCTACGCCAATCATCTGCACGATAACGATCGCTGGCCGATGGGCGACGCGGGGCACGGTATCGCGCTGCCGCCGGCCTTCGACCCGGCGACGCCGATGCAGCCTTGCTGCCTGCCGCTGTCGCTGGATCTTCAGCGTGACAAAGCCATGGCGCTGGGCATGATGCACGACCTGCAACCGCCCATGCCGTTCAAGCGACGTTTGCGTCGGTTGATACAACGGCTGCTGGCCCGTAGAGTGCCGCCCCTTTATGGCGAGAACGAGTTTTTTCGCAAAGCGGTCAGACGCCATGAATTGTTTTGGCTTTTGAAGCATGGTGAAACATCTCAACAGCAGAAATGAAGCACTTCGCGGCCTAGCATGACCGCGTCTTTAGCTTCAGCAGTGATACTTCTGTGATCGACCCATGCCCGCGTATTGTTTTTCTGATTCCGTATTTCGGCCAATGGCCGTTCTGGATGCCGTTTTTCCTGGAGAGTTGTCGTCGTAATGCCGATATCGACTGGTTGCTGTTCAGCGACTGCGGCACGCCCGAGAATCTTCCGCCCAATGTCACGGTCGAGTGCATGACGTTCCGTGATTACTGCGCACTGGTGTCGCAACGGCTGGATATCGACTTTGCTCCGGATGCGGCTTACAAGCTCTGCGACATCAAGCCGGCGTTGGGGCATATTCATGCCGACCGGCTGCAAGGCTATGATTTCTGGGGGTTCGGCGATATTGATCTGGTGTATGGTGACCTGCGAAGTTACTTCACCCCCGATCGCCTGGCCGGTTTTGACCTGTTCTCGACTCACGAGCGACGGGTAGCAGGGCATCTCTGCCTGATGCGCAATAACGCCCGCAAGCGTGAGTTGTTCATGCAGATCAAGGACTGGCGAAAGCGTTTTACTGATCAGGCGCACCACGCGCTGGACGAGGGCGCATTCAGTCGGATCTTCCTCTGGCGCAAGAATTTTCCCGAGCCTTTGTTCACCTTGGTGGGCAAGCTCAATCCGTGGCGTCGGCGCAGCGAGTTCACCGAGGCGTTCAGCACGCCGGGTGGCTGCATCAAGTGGCACGACGGCACGGATGATTTTCCGCATCACTGGTATTGGCGCAATGGCTGTTTGAGTAATGATCGCGATGGCGATCGCCGGTTTCCGTACTTCCACTTCGTGTGCTGGAAACGCAACGAGTGGTCACGGTTGCCTCCACCCGATCCAGCCGAGGTCAGGCGTATTGCCGCCGAACCGGCCTGGGACATCGATGCGACAGGTTTTCACCGAGGAGAGTTATGAGTCAACGGTCAAAGGTTCTGCAATTGCAGCCTGACTACAACGTCAAAGCCCATGATTTTGCCGACCTCGCGGAGCAAATCGTCAAGGCGCTGCCGAGTGATCGCTATGAAGTCACGGCGGCGTTCCTGCGTGGCAAGCCAGGGCCAGGCGAAGCTGTGAGCCGAGCCGACCGTTCGGTGTATTTCGAGTTTTCCGACAAGTCCCTCAAGGGCATGCGCCTGCGGGCGATGTGGACGTTGTACAAGTTTTGTCGTGCGGAAAAGTTCGACGTGGTGATTTGTAACCGCTTCAAACCGGTGAACATGATGCTGACGCTCAACCGTTGGTTGAAAGTCCCGCTGTGCATCGGCATTTCCCACGGTTTTGGTGAATACGACCGGTTTTACCGGCGCCGCCAGACCCAGCGGCTGATTGATCGTCACTGGCGCTTCGTCGGCGTGTCGCCGGCGGTCAAGCAGTACCTGCTGGACTGTGACTGCGGTTTCACCGACCAGAATACCTACGCCATTACCAACGCCATCGACATCGAACAGGCCGAAGGCTTGCAGCACAGCCGCGAGCGTGCCCGCGAGTTGTTGGGCATCGATCCGTCGGTGCGCTTGATCGGGGCGCTGGGTCGCCTGGTGCCGATCAAGGGCCACACCTATCTGTTGCAGGCGTTTGCCGCCCTCAAGGACAAATACCCGAACACTCAATTGGCGATCATCGGTGCCGGTCGCGAAGAGTCGCGCCTGAAAGCCGAGATCGAAAGCCTGGGCCTGACCGGTCGTGCGCACCTGCTGGGCTTCAAGGAAATCGCCTTGCAGTACATTCGCGCGTTCGACGTCTGGACCATGCCGTCCCTGGCTGAGGGCCTGGGTCTGGCGCTGCTCGAGGGCATGAGCGGGCACCTGCCGGTGATCGCCTCCAATGTGCCGGCCATGCTGCCGCTGATCGAAGGCGCGGGCGGTCTGGCGATAACACCCAAGGACGTGCCGAGCCTGGTTGCGGCGCTGGATAATTATCTCGGGCTGTCGGATGACGAGCTCAAGGCCAAGGGCGAACAGTCCTACCGTTATCTCCAGCAAGAACATGACATCGAGGTGTTCCGCCAGGAGTACCTGAACTTGATCGAATCCGGCCTGGATCAGGCCCGCAAGGAACAACCATGAGCGACGCGCAACCTCTCGTAACCGTCATCATCGCGTCGTATAACCACGCTCGCTACATCGAGGAAAGCATTCTCAGCGTTCTCAACCAGACCTATAAGAGCATCGAGCTTCTGGTGATCGATGACGGCTCCAAGGATGACAGCGTCGAGCGCATCAAGGTGTTGCAGGCGCAGCACGGTTTCGATTTCCGGGTCCAGCAGAATCAGGGTCTGACCAACACGCTCAATGGTGCTATCGCACGTTCCAGCGGTAGCCTGATTGTGCCGTTCGGTTCCGACGACATCATGCTGCCGGAGCGCATTGCGACTCAGGTGGCGTACATGGACGGCAAGCCCGAGGTCGGTATTTGCGCCGGCAACATCGAGCTGATCGACGCCGACGGCAATCTGTATCCGGAGAAGCGTCAGCGTCGTGATGTGCCGTTCCGTCGCCTGGACTTCGATGACATGTTCCTGGAGCGCAAACCTTATCCGCCCGCGCCAACCCTGATGATTCGCCGGGAAGCGCTGGACAAGGTGGGTGGGTTCGATCCGAACATCCGACTGGAAGACCTGCTGATCGAGCTGAAGGTGACCCGTGCCGGTTACTTCATCGATGGCCTGAATGTGCTGATGGCGCGTTATCGCAAGCACGCCACCAACTCTTACAAGAACCACCGCTTCATGATCGACAATATCCTGCGCTCCTACGCGCTGTTCAGCGATCATCCGCAGTACGACGAGGTGCGTTACAAGTTCCTCAGTTCGATGTTCCTCAAGACCGCCAACCGTGATCGCAAACTGGCCCGCGAGCTGCTGGCGCAGATCCCGCTCAAGGCCTGGAACAAGAAAACCTGGCGTGGTCTGGGGCGACTGTACTTCTCGCCACTGGAAAAAGACTAAGGTCGAATGCGATCCCTGTAGCAGCTGACGCAGCCTGCGTCCGGCTGCTACACAGGATTCGTCTTCAGAAAGGGTGCGTTGAAAGCTTCAGCGAGCGATCTTTTCTGCCAGGCCCTTGTCGACCTTTTTGCCCTGGCGCAGCCACTGCAAGACTTTCTTGCCGGCCGCCATGCCTGGCCTCTCTACGTACAGGAACGTCAAACTGCTGATGACGATCAGCAGGCAAGTGCACACGGCCAGCAGCGACAGGTAGGTCCAGGTGTCACGAGCGTCCAGCTGCAGCACCCGCGGCAGGCGTTGCACCATCACCCAAAGCACGAACCCGTGGAGCAAATAGGTGCTGTAGCTGATCTCCCCAAGCCAGCGGATGCTGCGCGGCTTGAGGGCGCCGAACAGGGTGTTTCCCGAGGCCACGATCACAAAAAACAAGGAAAGCAGCAGCAGCGGCGCCAGTTTGAACGCGCGGTTGAATGCCGTAAATGCTATCGCCAGCGCCAGCAACGCGATAATCCCCGCCAGTCGCGTCTGCCCCCAAACCACCAGTTGTGGCCGGCGTACCCAGTACGCCGCACCAATGCCGCCCAGGAAACTCGCCAGAAAGTGCTTCTTCAGTGAGTGCTCCCAACCGACCAACTGGTACAGCGCGTAAATGCCGATCAGGCACAGCACCACTTGCAGCCAGCTGCCGCGATAGATGAAGACCATGCCGGCCAATGGCAATGCCAGGTAGAAAAACACCTCGTAGCCCAACGTCCAGGTGACGTTGGAGATCAGCATGCCGGTTTGGTGGTACTGGTTGACGTCCGGTCGGTCGAAGGTCAGCCAGGCCAGGATCTGCCCGACCAGGCGGATGCCGGGCTCCTTGAGTTCCCAGTTCTGCAAATAGAACACCGTGACAAACACAATGAGCATCAACGGCAAGTACAACGGATAGAGGCGGAAAACCCGGGAAACGGCGAAGGCCAGCCAGTCGTGTTGACGTCCCTGGGTGAGCAACCGGTTCCAGAACAGAAAACCGGTGATCATGAAAAACAGCGCAACGCTGCCTTGTCCGAGCTGCGAGTAGAAGTTGCTCGGCGGAAATTCGATAACGCCGGTGCGCAGGAAGATCCAGGTAATGATCGAATGGTGCACGAACACACCAAACGCCAGATAGCCGCGTAGCCCATCAATGCTGGCATAGCGGCTTTCGCCGGAATGCTCCAGGTGGCGGGCAATTTTCGGAACGGCGCGCAGCATCAGGGCGGCGGTCACGATGGCCAGCAGGTAGGCTGCCAGCGCAATGAACGGGTTGGTTTCAGTCATCAATGAGCCCGGGCCGGGGAACTCCCGGACAGCACTTGCCTTTGCAAGTTATCGACAGCAGATTTGGACGCCATCAGGGCGTATCCCTGTAGCAGCGCTTCGAAATGTTCTTCGAACAACCAGCGCTTATCCACCGTGTAACGCTGCATATGGCGCAGATTACGCTGACGCAGTGACAGGCTCAGCGACGAAGGATAGAGGCGCATGTCGGCCACATCGATCAGGCCGAACTCGCCATCCTCCAGCACCAGCACGTTACCCAGATGCAGCGAGCGGAAATAGACGCCTTGCTCATGCAGTTGAGCCATGAACTTGCCGAAACGCTCCACCAGTGCCTGACGCACCGCTGGCGCGGTAATGCCTTGCAGGACCTGACGCAGCGTGTTGCCCGGCAGCGGGGAATAGTGCACGGCGCTGCTGCCGTCCGCGAGACGGTACAGATCAAGGATCTGCGGCGTTGGAATACCCAGGTTGCGCAGTTGAATGCTGTTGGTGGCGAAACGCTCGGAATATGGATTGAAACTGCCCGAGGTGTACCAGCGACGGCGACGGAACAGCTTGAGGAAGCTGCCATCGACCAGGCGCAGCACTTTGGGGCCCAGGCCATCCTCTTCAATCACCTGCGCATTGGCAGTCATCGTGTGCATGACGGTCGATTTCAGTGGCTTGACCGGCATCGCCAATAAACGTTTGGCACGCTGGTTGATACTCAGTGCGGCGATCAGCGCCAGCGGAATCCACAGCAGGAACCAGTGTTCTTTCGGTCGGGAAATGATCCCGCCACCTTCGGTCAAACCCGCGCCGATGCCAAATATCAACCAGGTTGAGGCAATGATGAACAGCGGTTGCACGCGATTGCGCCAGCTGCTCAATAATCCCCACGCCTGGAAAAACAACCACGGCAACAAACCGAAAATACCGACGTAATAGAGCACGCCCAAGGCAAAACTATGCGGTTCCTGCAAAGAGTAGCCAATGCCGGGGTCGAGAGTCAGATCGGCGTTGTAGCCATGACCGATCCATGGGTGGTCGGCAATTTTTTGCAGGACCAACTGCCAGATTTCGATGCGAAAGGAATCGCCGCGTTCGATGATCATGTGGGAAAACATTGCCGCCACGGCCGCACCGCTGACGATCAGAGCGCTCAGTAATACAACGGAGCGGCGGTTCCAGCAGATAAAGCCCAGCCAGAGCGCGGCCAGTGTCAGGGCGACCAGGGGGGTTCTGGAGCCGGTGGCGATCACGGCAGCGAACATGATGGCCATTGCAGGGATGCTCAGCCAGAGCATCTGCCGGCGCTTGCAGAGCATGCTCAGACTCAGCCAGTAAGCACAGAAAAAGCCGTACATGTGGGAGGCGAGCAGCGGGTTATCGAATGCACCTCCGCCAATCAGGCGCAAGCCTGGCTCGTAAATGCGGGCGAACATGAACAGGTTGTAGATCGTGCCGATCAGCCCGACCATCGCAGCGGTGAACAGCAAAGGCTGGACGATTTCGCTGCGATAACGCACCAGCAAGTAGCAGCCGGCGAACAGCAACAGCGTATGGAGCGGTGGTTTGAACTGGGCGGCGATGCGGTCGCTGCCAGGCCCCCAACACAAACTGATCAGCGCCCAGGCCGCGAACAGCAACGCAGCGATGAAGATGGGTTCGCGCAGTAACTCCTTGAATTCACGAGGTCGCAAACAAAGGGTGATCAGCGCTGGAATGCTGAACAGCCCATAAAAAAGCTTGTGGTGCAAACTTCGGCCCGGCAGGAAAAACAGCGCACAAAGGAGCAGGAAATAGCCGACCGGTAGAATCCAGAGGCAGATGAAATCGAAGACTCGATTGGACACGCTATTGAAACCGCTGAGTTGCATGCTGAGAGATTCAATCCTGAAGTTGATCGGCCATTTCGGGGTGATGGCTATTTGATGCTTAATCTGACGCGTAACAATAACAGCCTTTATGCGATTGCCAGAACCCTGAAGAAGCTGTGCTAAAGTCAGCGTCCTTTTTATCGACATTCGCGTGATATGACCGACTCCAGTCTCTCCGCAAGCCCTTCGAGCTTGAAAATCTACTTCCGCCTGCTCGGCTATGTCCGGCCGTATATCAGCCTGTTTCTGATCAGCATCGTCGGTTTTCTGATTTTCGCTTCGACGCAGCCAATGCTCGGCTACATCCTCAAGTACTTCGTCGACGGCCTGTCCAACCCTGAGGCGGTGCTGTTTCCAACCGTGCCTTACCTGCGTGACCTGCAGCTGCTGCAGGCGGTGCCGTTGCTGATCATCCTGATCGCCGCATGGCAGGGGTTGGGATCTTATCTGGGCAACTACTTCCTGGCTAAGGTTTCCCTTGGGCTGGTGCATGATTTGCGTGTGCAGCTGTTCAATAACCTGCTGGTTTTGCCCAATCGGTATTTCGACAAGCATAACTCGGGTCATCTGATTTCGCGTATCACCTTTAACGTGACGATGGTCACCGGGGCGGCCACAGATGCGATCAAGGTCGTAATCCGTGAAGGCATGACGGTGATCTTCCTGTTCGCCTCGCTGCTGTTCATGAACTGGAAGCTGACCCTGGTGATGGTTGCGATCCTGCCGTTGATCGCCGTGATGGTGCGCACCGCGAGCAAGAAATTCCGCAAGCAGAGCAAGAAGATTCAGGCGGCCATGGGTGACGTGACGCACGTGTCCTCGGAAACGATCCAGGGCTATCGCGTGGTGCGCAGCTTCGGCGGCGAAGTCTTCGAGCAGAAGCGATTCCTCGCGGCCAGCCAGGGCAACACCGACAAACAACTGCGCATGACCCGTACCGGCGCCATCTATACGCCGTTGCTGCAACTGGTGATCTACAGCGCCATGGCGGTGTTGATGTTCCTGGTGCTGTACCTGCGCGGCGATGCGTCGGCGGGTGACATGGTCGCCTACATCACCCTGGCCGGCCTGCTGCCCAAGCCGATCCGTCAATTGTCCGAAGTCAGCTCGACCATCCAGAAAGGCGTGGCCGGTGCCGAGAGCATCTTCGAGCAGCTGGACGTCGCGCCTGAAGTCGATACGGGCACCGTCGAGCGCGACGCCGTCAGTGGTCGTCTGGACGTACGCAACTTGAGCTTCACTTACCCCGATACCGATCGCCAGGTCCTCGACGACATCAGTTTCTCGGTCGAGCCGGGGCAAATGGTCGCGCTGGTCGGGCGTTCGGGCAGCGGCAAGTCGACGCTGGCCAACCTGATTCCGCGCTTCTATCACCACGACAAGGGCGAGATCCTGATCGATGGCGTTGAAGTGGAGCAGTACAAACTGCTGAACCTGCGCAAGCACATCGCTCAGGTAACCCAGCATGTGACCCTGTTCAGCGACACCGTGGCCAACAATATTGCCTACGGCGACCTGGCTGGCGCGCCCCGTGAAGACATCGAAAAAGCGGCGAGAGACGCTTATGCGATGGACTTCATCGAGCAGTTGCCCGAAGGCCTGGACACCCAGGTCGGCGAGAACGGCGTGTTGCTGTCCGGCGGTCAGCGCCAGCGCCTGGCGATTGCACGGGCCCTGTTGAAGAACGCCCCGTTGCTGATTCTCGACGAAGCCACCTCGGCCCTCGATACCGAGTCCGAGCGGCATATTCAGGCAGCGCTGGACCAGGTCATGAAAGGCCGGACCACCCTGGTGATCGCTCACCGCTTGTCGACCATCGAAAAAGCGGACCTGATTCTGGTCATGGACCAGGGCCGGATCGTCGAGCGCGGCACCCACGCTGAACTCCTGGCGCACAACGGCTACTACGCCCGACTGAACGCCATGGGGCTGGACGCCCCGGCGGAAGACATCGCCTGACCCTTGTTCACCGGGCGCGCAATGCGCCCGGTGATGTGTATCGCTTATCGGCATTTCTGCTCAAAAAACAACCAGTTTTCATTGCCGAAACATCCCTTTGCAGCCGTCGCGCAAGCCAGCGCCAACCCTGTGGTAATATCGCGCCCCTGTTCATTTTGTATGTGGGTTGCTCCATGAAGTTGTCCATGCCGCGATTCGATCAAGCCCCTGTCTTGGTGGTCGGCGATGTCATGCTCGACCGTTACTGGCATGGTGGTACCTCACGGATTTCCCCTGAGGCGCCGGTACCGGTAGTCAAGGTCGAGCAAATCGAGGACCGCCCGGGCGGTGCCGCCAACGTTGCGTTGAACATTGCCGCCCTCGGCGCACCAGCCTCGCTGGTCGGCGTGACGGGCGACGATGAAGCTGCCGACAGCCTGGCCAACAGCCTCAAGGGCGCTGGCGTACGGGCGTTGTTCCAGCGCATCGCGCACCAGCCGACCATCGTCAAGCTGCGTGTCATGAGCCGTCACCAGCAACTGCTGCGTATCGACTTCGAAGAACCTTTCGCCACCGACGCCCTGGCGCTTGGCGAGCAAGTCGACGAACTGCTCGAAGGCATCAAGGTCCTGGTGCTGTCCGACTACGGCAAAGGCGCGCTGAAAAACCATCAGGTGCTGATCCAGGCCGCCCGTGCTCGTGGCATTCCGGTGCTGGCCGATCCCAAGGGCAAGGATTTCTCGATCTACCGTGGCGCCAGCCTGATCACGCCGAACCTCAGTGAATTCGAAACCATCGTCGGCGGTTGCGCCGATGAGCACGAGCTGGTGAGCAAGGGCGCGCAGCTGATGCACGACCTCGACCTCGGCGCGTTGCTGGTGACCCGTGGCGAGCACGGCATGACCTTGCTGCGTCCGGATCATCCGGCGTTGCACCTGCCTGCCCGGGCCCGTGAAGTGTTCGACGTGACCGGTGCCGGTGACACGGTAATTTCCACGCTGGCGGCCGCGATTGCCGCGGGCGAAGAACTGCCTCACGCGGTGGCCCTGGCCAACCTGGCGGCGGGCATCGTGGTCGGCAAACTCGGTACGGCGGCGATCAGCGCCCCGGAACTGCGTCGTGCCATTCAGCGTGAAGAAGGTTCCGAGCGAGGTGTGCTGGGCCTTGAACAGTTGTTGCTGGCGGTCGACGATGCGCGTGCGCATAAAGAGAAGATCGTGTTCACCAACGGCTGTTTCGACATCCTGCACGCGGGCCACGTGACCTACCTCGAGCAGGCTCGTGCCCAAGGCGATCGTCTGATCGTTGCGGTCAACGACGATGCCTCGGTCAGTCGCCTGAAAGGGCCGGGTCGTCCGATCAACAGCGTCGACCGTCGCATGGCGGTCTTGGCCGGTCTGGGCGCCGTGGATTGGGTGATCAGCTTCCCTGAAGGCACCCCGGAAAACCTGCTGCGCGAGGTCAAGCCGGACGTGTTGGTCAAGGGCGGTGATTACGGGATCGACCAGGTGGTCGGCGCAGACATCGTCACCGCTTATGGCGGGACCGTGAAAGTGCTGGGGCTGGTGGCAAACAGCTCGACTACCGCGATTGTCGAGAAAATCCGCAAGTCCGAGTAATGCCATAAAAGATCGCAGCCTCGTTTCACTCGACAGCTCCTACAGGGAATCGCATTTCAATGTAGGAGCTGTCGAGTGAAACGAGGCTGCGATCTTTTGCTTTAAGAGCTGACTTTCTTGCGCGGCACAATCTTCTTCAACAGCAGCTTCGCCTTCCCACGCAACCGCGCCAGACCCGAATCCTTCCCTGGCGGACTCAACCCCTGCTGGCGCACCCAATCCTTCCATCGAATCCGCTCATCGCGCACCAGCCAGCCTTCCTGTTGGGCAAAGCTCTCTGCCAGATACAACCCGCGCGTACTCGCCGGGTACAGCTGATCCTTTTTCAAGGTATACAGCTCGGCCATCGGCTGGCCGTCCTGCAGCGGCATCAAATACAGATCGGGGCGCTTGCGATCGAGCCGGGCCACCAGCTGATCACCTTCCAGTCGTTCGTCGACATGAAACAAACTCAGGGATTTGGCTTCCTTGGGCACGTCCAGGCGCAAGTCATAGATCAATTGCAACGAGGCCGTCGGCAAGTGCACGTAAGCCCGTGGACGTTCGATCAACTGCATTTTGGCGCAACGCACCGGCCGCGCCGAGCCCGACAACGGCGTCAGGCGAAAGGGCAGCGCCTCGCGATAATGCAGCGCGGACGAGTAGGGCGCTGGCAGCCAGGTGTCATTGAAACGTCCGCCGAGCCAGCCTTCCGGCGTTTCCAGCAGGCACTCTTCGGCAATCTCCTGGATCGCCGTGTGCAGCGGCAGGTTCAGCTCATGGGCCGGCACGTAACCGGAGATCAGCTTGAGCACCACATCGCCACGGTCCTGCCGGCGCTGACGCACCAACACCCAGTAATCGCGATTTTGCCAATGCAGGGTCAGGCGTACCGAGACCCCTAGGTTGGCCAGTTCAAGGGCGAACCGCTCAGTGTCGGGCACCGTCACCGGACGGCGGCGTTGCAGGGTCTGGGAGAAATTGAGCGGCATCCCGACGCTCTGGTAACTCAGGCCTTCGGGAGTCGCTTCGACGTATAACGGCAGGGTCTTGAAGTTGCTCGGGTTCTTTCTTATGAGCGTACGCGGCATGTCGGCTCCTGCTTAAGGCCGCGTGGGCGGCATCAGTTTCTACGTAGGACCTGGGCAACGGTCGCGACGTTGTGGGCGAGGTGCAGCGGATTGATGGTCCCGACAATAGCACTGGCAACACCCGGGTGCTCAAACAACAACTCAAAGCTGGCGCGCACCGGGTCCACGCCCGGACTCAGGCAGACGTGACCGCTGGCGAGGGCTTTCTTGACCAGAATGGCTTTACCGTGAGCAGCAGCATAGTCAATGACTGGCTTCTCGCTCTGTTCGTTCAGATTGTAGGTGACCATGGCGCAATCACCTTGTTCCAGAGCCTTCAAACCCCCTTCGACAGTTTTCCCGGAAAAACCGAAGCCGCGAATCTTGCCTTCGGCCTTGAGCGCGGCGAGGGTCGCGTAGACCTCGCTGTCATTGAGGATCGCCAGATCGTTGCCGTCGGAGTGCACCAGCACCAGGTCGATAACATCCGTTTCCAGGCGTTGCAGGCTGCGCTCCACTGAACGGCGAGTGTGGGCGGCGCTGAAGTCGTGGCTCGACTGGCCGTCGGCAAATTCTTCGCCGACCTTGCTGACGATCACCCACGCCTGACGCTGCCCTCGCAGCAATGGGCCGAGGCGCTCTTCGCTACGGCCATAGGCCGGGGCGGTGTCGATCAGGTTGATGCCCATGTCGCGTGCGAGTTTGAGCAGCATGCGCGCTTCGTCATCGCCGGGAATCTGGAAGCCGTTGGGGTACTTCACGCCTTGGTCGCGGCCCAGTTTTACCGTGCCCAGGCCCAAGGGCGAAACCAACAGGCCAGTGCTGCCCAGGGGGCGATGCAGGTCGTGCAGGGTCTTTACGCTCATGGCAGCAGTTGCTCCCAGGCTGGTACGCAAATCGGTGGTTTTGGCAGCTCGGGCAACGGCGCCGGATGGCTTGGCTGGATGCCGTCGCGCTGCAAGGACGTGATGACTCGGTCGGCGAAGTCCGGCGCCAGCGCCAGTTTGGTTGGCCAGCCAACCAGCAGCCGGCCTTCTTCGGCAAGGAATGCATTGTCAGGACGAGTCAGCCCCGATTGCAGCGGTTCGGCGCGATCCACGCGCAAGGTCGCCCATTGCGCGGTGCTCAGGTCGATCCATGGCAGCAACTGGCCGAGCTCTTTCTGCGCGGTGGCGATCTGCTCGGCGGGTTCGCGGGCAACCCCTTCGGCTTCGGCGATGTCGCCGCCCATGTACCAGACCCATTGGCCATCGGCGGCCGGATGGGTCGTCACGGTCAGTCGCGGTTTGGTACCACCGCCCAGGCAGTGGGCGTACAGCGGTTTGAGGCTTGGGCCTTTGGCGATGATCATGTGCAACGGCCGTCGCTGCATGGCCGGCTGGCTCAGTCCCAGGGCTTCGAGCAGCGCTGCTGTGCCGGCACCGGCGCTGAGCACGATGCGCTGGGCGCGGATCTCGCGCTCGTCGACTTTCAGGCCCACCAGGACGCCACCTTCCAGCAAGGGCTCGATCTTCTGGCCGGCGAGCAGGCCATCACCGGCCAGATCGGCCAGGCGCTGAATCAGGCTCGGCACGTCGATCACCAATTCTGCCAATCGGTAAACCTTGCCCTTGAAGCGCTTGTCTTGCAGGGCCGGCGGCAGTTGGTCGCCCTTGACCTGATCGACACGGCCGCGCACCGCTTTGCTGGCGAAGAAACTGGTGAGGTTGCCGGCGAGGGTGCCGGGGGACCAGAGGTAATGCGCTTCGGACAACAGGCGCACGCCGGACAGATCCAGTTCGCCGTCGCCGGCCAAGGCTTCACGCCAGCGGCGCGGCATGTCGGCGATGGCTTCCGAGGCACCCGTCAGGGCGCCGTGCAACGCGTACTTGGCGCCGCCATGGATGATGCCCTGGGACTTCACACTCTGCCCGCCGCCGAGGCTGGCGCTTTCCACCAGCACGGTCGAAAAACCCTGGCGGCGCAGGCGCGCATTCAGCCAGAGGCCGGCGACACCAGCGCCGACAATCAGAACGTCGGTGGAAATAACGGATGGCATGCAGCGACCTCAGTGTTCAAGACGAGGGCGCAGTATACAGACTCATGCCGAGCGCTTTGTAGCAGCTGCCGAAGGCTGCGTTCGAGGACGAAGTCCTCGCCATCGATCTACCTGCGAGATCGCGTCGTCAGGTTTACGACTGCTTCGCAGCCGGACGCAGCCTTCGGCAGCTGCTACAAAAAAAGCGTGCTTCAGTGTCCGGCGGTTTTCGAGAACAACTGAATCACTACAACGCCCAAAACAATGAGCGCCATCCCCAACATCGCAGGCACGTCCAGTTTCTGCCCGTAGATAAACAGCGCCGCGACGCTGACCATCACGATCCCCATGCCGGCCCACACTGCGTAGGCCACGCCCACCGGTACGCTGCGCACCACCAGGGTCAGCATCCAGAAGGCAATCCCGTAACCGACAATCACCAGAATCAGCGGCAGCGGGGTGCTGAAGCCTTTGACGGCTTTCATCGAAACGGTCGCGATCACTTCGGCGCAGATGGCAATGGCCAGGTAGTAATAAGCGGTCATAGGTGCGTCCTCATGTGAAGTGTTGCTCTCTGAGATCGGCATTTTAGAGATTCTCCAGATGCGGTAAAGTCATTACCTATCTGTTCTGAAGATGGGTTGTCTCATGAACACGCAATGGAATCTGGAACAGCTGCGCTTGTTTGTCAGCGTAGCGGAGCAGCGTTCGTTTTCCGCTGTGGCGCGGGATCAGCGCAAGGCGCAGTCGGCGGTCAGCAGTTCGATTGCTCTTCTGGAAGAAGACCTCGGTGTCAGCCTGTTCGATCGCAGCAGCGGTCGTCAGCCGAAACTCACCGAGGCCGGCAATGCCTTGCTGGAGGAGGCGCGCGAAGTCTTGCGCCAGTGCGAACGCCTGAACGGTCGGGCGCTGGCGATGATGCGCGGACAGGAAGCGCGTCTGCGCGTGGCTCAGGATGAGGCGATGCCCTATCAGCCCATCATCGAAAGCTTCGAGGCTCTGGCGGAGAAATTCCCCAGCCTTGAAGTGCAGCTGACCAGCGCCGCTCAAGGTGATGTGGCGCGCAAACTGGTCGAGCGTCGGGCCGATCTGGGGCTGCTGTTTTATCACGACCAGATTCCCGAAGCACTTGAGCGTCGAGTGCTCGGCAGCGTCGAGATGGTCACCGTGTGCGGCGTCGGTCATCCGTTGGCGAAACAGACGCAGGTTGATTGTCAGCAACTGGCGCAGCATCGCCAGTTGCTGATGTCGACGCAGTCCAGCGTCTACCCCGGCAGCGAGCCGGCCAGCCCGCAGGTCTGGCGGGCCGACAGTTTCTACGTGATGGCTGAATGGCTGGTGCGCGGCCTCGGCTGGGCCTGGCTGCCGCGCCACGTGGTGCAATACCCTGCGTATCAGGATCTGATGATCGAACTGGACAGCGAATGGACCCCGCCGGCGCTGGTCGTGGAACTGGTCTGGCGTCGCGACGAGCCCCTAGGCCCGGCGGCTCGTTGGCTGGCGGAACGTTTTGCCGTGCATTTGCAGGCGATCGGCGAAAAAACCGATAAACTCCGCCGCCATGAATAGAACTCTCTACACCGCGCTGTTTTACCTGGGGCTGCCATTGGTAGCGATTCGGCTGTGGCTGCGTTCGCGCAAGGCGCCAGCGTATGCCAAGCGCATTGGCGAGCGCTTCTCCCTCGGTCTGCCGGCGATGAAGCCGGGCGGCATTTGGGTGCACGCGGTGTCCGTGGGCGAAAGCATTGCCGCGGCACCGATGATTCACGCCTTGCTGCAACGTTATCCACAGCTGCCGATTACCGTGACCTGCATGACCCCGACCGGTTCGGAGCGCATCCACGCACTGTTTGCCAACGAGCCGCGCATCCAGCACTGCTATCTGCCTTACGACTTGCCGTGCGCGGCGGCGAGGTTCCTTGATCGGGTCCAGCCGAAACTGGCGGTGATCATGGAGACCGAGCTCTGGCCGAACCACATCCATCAGTGCGCCAGGCGCGGGATTCCGGTGGCGTTGGCCAATGCGCGATTGTCCGAGCGTTCGGCCAAGGGCTACGGCCGCTTCAGCAAACTCACCGGGCCGATGCTCGCCGAGATGAGCCTGTTCGCGGTGCAGACCGAAGCCGAGGCGCAGCGCTTCCGTGACTTGGGTGCGCGTGCGGACACCGTGGAAGTGACCGGCTCGATCAAGTTTGACCTGACGATCGACCCTGCATTGCTTCAGCGCGCCACCGAATTGCGTGCGCAATGGCAGGCGCAGGAACGTCCGGTGTGGATCGCCGCGAGCACTCACGAAGGTGAAGACGAAGTGGTGCTGGCGGCCCATCGTCAGTTGCTCGCCAATCATCCCGATACGTTGTTGATTCTGGTGCCGCGTCATCCGGAGCGTTTCAACTCGGTGTATGAGTTGTGCCAGCAGCAGGGGGGCGCCACGGTGCGTCGTTCCTCCGGCGAGGCGGTCACGGCAAATACTTCGGTGCTGCTGGGCGACACCATGGGCGAGTTGCTGTTTCTTTACGCCCTGGCAGACAGCGCGTTTGTCGGTGGCAGTCTGGTGCCGAACGGCGGGCATAACCTGCTGGAACCGGCGGCGCTGGCCAAACCGGTGCTGAGCGGCCCGCACCTGTTCAACTTCCTCGAAATCGCCGCGCAATTGCGCAGCGCCGGGGCGTTGCAGGAAGTGGAGGATGCAGAAGGACTGGCGCTGGCGGTGCAGCGGCTATTCGAATTGCCGCGGGATGCGCAGCGGATGGCGGAGGCAGGGTTGAAAGTGATGCGCACCAATCAGGGCGCGTTGCAGCGGCTGCTGGATGGGTTGGGGCGGTTGATCGATCGTTAGATCGAGTCGTCTGCATTCGCGAGCAAGCCCGCTCCCACATTTGATCTCCTGTGAACACAAAACTTGTGCGCGACAGAGATCAAATGTGGGAGCGGGCTTGCTCGCGAAGCTTTTGCTTTTTATTGCGTAGGCTTGGCCTTCAGCTGTTCCGCCGCAGCCTTGGCCAGATCCGGTGGCAGGAAGTCCTTGTCCGGGTTGTAGTCAGGCTTGAGCCAGCGCGCCAGGTCCTGCAAATCCCCCGGGTTCAACGTGCCGGCGGCCTGCTTCAAACGCAGATTGTCGAGGATGTAGTCGTAGCGAGTGTTGTTGTAGTCGCGCACCGAGGTGTACAGCTGACGCTGCGCATCCAGCACGTCGACAATATTGCGCGTCCCCACCTGATAACCGATTTCGGTGGCTTCCACCGCGCTCTGGTTGGAGATGATCGACTGCTTGCGCGCCTGCACCTGCTCAACGTCGGTGTTCACCGCACGGTGCAGGTTGCGCGTGCTTTCCACGATTTGCCGGCGCAGGGATTCACGTTGCTGCTCGGACTGGTCCAGTTGTGCATACGATTGGCGCACCTGGGAGTTGATCAGGCCGCCACTGTAGATCGGGATGTTCAGTTGCAGCCCAACCGACGTCTGCTCGACGTTACCTTTGTACGGTTGGCCGAAAGCGTTAGGGTTGCTGAACCCCAGCGCATCGTTGTCACCTTTCTCGTACTTCGCCACGGCATCGATGGTCGGCGCATGGCCGGCCTTGCGTTGCTTGAGGGTTTCTTCGGCGGCGCTCACGGCGTAGTTGCTGGCCAGCAGATTGAGGTTCTGTCTGGCGGCCGTATCGACCCAAGCCTTGGCGTCGTTCGGTGCGGGCGGCAGGATCGGCAAAGTATGGGAAATGCCCCAGATCGAATTGTACTGACGGTTGGTCAGGGTGATCAGGGCTTCGAAAGCATCATCCACCTGGCGCTGCGCGACGATGCGATTGGCACGTGCGGTGTCGTAGCTGGCTTGCGATTGCAGCACATCGGTCTTGTCCGACAGGCCGACATCGAAGCGTTCGTTGGACTGGTCGAGTTGGCGCTTGAACGCCGCTTCTTCAGCCTTGGTCGAGGCCAGGGTGTCCTGAGAGCGCAACACGTTGAAATAGCTTTCAGCGGTTTGCAAAATCAGGTCCTGTTCGGTAGCCGAAAGTTGCAGTGCAGCCTGCTCGTTGACGTCTTTGGCGGCCTGGAACTGGAACCAGCGATCGGCACGGAACAAGGGTTGAGCCAACGTCGCTTGATAGGAATGAGCGTTACGGTTGGCGGTGGCCGATGGCTGATCGATTGCGGTGCGCACGTTGGCCAGTTCAGCGCCACCCGAGAGATTGGGCAGCAGACCGGCGCGGGCCTGGGGCACCACTTCTTTCTGGGCTCCGTATTGGGCGCGGGCGGCGGCCAGGTCGGCGTTGTTGTCCACCGCTTCCTGGTAGACGCTGACCAGATCGGTCTTGGTCGATAAGGGCGCTTCTGCTGCCCAGGCCATTCCATTGGACGCACAAGACACGGCAAGGGCCAGTGAGAGTTTGCGCAGCATGAGGCCATCCCTAAAAATTACGCTGATAATTTGAGCGCCAAGGCTACGGCGCGGCCCATACAGCGTCAAGGCGCAGCATGGCTTGGCGAGTGTAGTTGTGCGCAACGATGGCAACAATCCTGTAATTGCGCCATTCATCATGGTGTTTACCGCGGTGTTGGCGTTCTTTGGCAGTTGTGTCTAGACTGGCCGGGTTCTTGTCGGGGTGCCTTGCTATGAGGCTGAGATCGAATAATTTCGGATCCCGTTGAACCTGATCAGGTTAGCGCCTGCGTAGGGAACAAGATTTCTCGTCACCCGGCGAGTCCTCTTGTGCTTCGTCCGGGATGTTGTTCGACAATCGAACACCCCTCGTGCACTGAGCACAGCACTGCTGGTTTTCCCAGCGCCCGTGCGTCCATTCGATTACAGGTTCGCTCCGACAAAAATCCACTGCCTGGATGTGTTTGGAGAGCCCGTGATGACGATAAAACTAAAAAATACGACGAACCTGAGTGACTCGGCCCAAGTCGATCAACAGTCGGTTCAACCGTTTACCCGCTCGCAAAAAATCTATGTCCAGGGTTCCCGCCCGGACATCCTCGTGCCAATGCGCGAAATCAGCCTCGATGTGACCCCGACCGATTTCGGCGGCGAGATCAACGCGCCAGTTGTTGTCTACGACACCTCGGGCCCGTACACCGACCCCAACGTCATCATCGATGTACGCAAAGGCCTGGCCGATGTTCGTTCGCCGTGGATCGAATCCCGTGGCGACACCGAACGTCTGCCCGGCCTGAGTTCCAACTTCGGCCAGGAACGCCTCGCCGACGCCGAGCTGACCAAGTTGCGTTTCGCCCACGTGAACAACCCGCGCCGCGCCAAGGCCGGGGCCAACGTCAGCCAGATGCACTACGCCCGCAAAGGCATCATCACCGCCGAGATGGAATACGTCGCCATCCGCGAAAACATGAAGCTCGAAGTGGCTCGCGCTGCCGGGCTGCTGGACCAGCAACACGCCGGTCACAGCTTCGGCGCCAGCGTGCCGAAAATCATCACCCCCGAATTCGTCCGTGACGAGATTGCCCGCGGTCGCGCAATTATTCCGGCCAACATCAACCACACCGAACTGGAACCGATGATCATCGGCCGTAACTTCCTGGTGAAGATCAACGGCAACATCGGCAACAGCGCACTGGGTTCGTCCATCGAAGAAGAAGTGGCGAAACTGACCTGGGGCATTCGCTGGGGTTCGGACACGGTCATGGACTTGTCCACCGGCAAGCACATTCACGAAACCCGCGAGTGGATCATCCGTAACTCGCCGGTGCCGATCGGTACGGTGCCGATTTATCAGGCGCTGGAAAAAGTCGGCGGCGCGGCCGAAGACCTGACGTGGGAGCTGTTCCGCGACACGCTGATCGAGCAGGCCGAGCAGGGCGTCGATTACTTCACCATCCACGCCGGCGTGCTGCTGCGCTACGTGCCGCTGACCGCCAAGCGCGTCACCGGTATCGTTTCCCGTGGCGGTTCGATCATGGCCAAGTGGTGCCTGGCGCACCACAAAGAGAACTTCCTCTACACCCATTTCGAAGACATCTGCGAAATCATGAAGGCCTACGACGTCAGCTTCTCGCTGGGCGATGGCCTGCGTCCGGGCTCGATTGCCGACGCCAACGACGCGGCACAATTCGGTGAACTGGAAACCCTCGGCGAGCTGACCAAGATCGCGTGGAAGCATGACGTGCAGTGCATGATCGAAGGCCCGGGCCACGTGCCGATGCAGTTGATCAAAGAGAACATGGACAAGCAGCTGGAATGCTGTGACGAGGCGCCGTTCTACACCCTCGGCCCGCTGACCACGGACATCGCGCCGGGCTACGACCACATCACCTCGGGTATCGGTGCGGCGATGATCGGCTGGTTCGGGTGCGCCATGCTTTGCTACGTGACGCCGAAGGAACACTTGGGCCTACCGAACAAGGATGACGTGAAGACCGGGATCATCACCTACAAGATCGCCGCGCATGCCGCCGATCTGGCCAAGGGGCATCCGGGCGCGCAGATTCGCGACAATGCCTTGAGCAAGGCGCGTTTCGAATTCCGTTGGGAAGACCAGTTCAACCTGGGCCTTGATCCGGACACCGCCCGTTCGTATCACGATGAAACCCTGCCGAAGGATTCGGCCAAGGTCGCGCACTTCTGCTCCATGTGCGGGCCGAAATTCTGCTCGATGAAAATCACCCAGGAAGTTCGCGAATACGCGGCCAACCAGCGCATCGAAACCGTCGACGCCGAAGTCGCCCAGGGATTGGCGGAGCAGGCTGAGCGGTTCAAGCAGGAAGGCAGTCAGCTGTACAAGAAGGTTTGATCTGACCTGAAAGGGTGGGGCCTGCACAGGCCCCATCGCCAGCAGGCTGGCTCCCACACTGGATCTGTGGCGTTCACATGTCCCCTGTGGGAGCCAGCCTGCTGGCGATAGCGATCTACACAACAACAAATGTCCCTCTGAGATAACACCCTTGAGCATTCAACCCAGCACTTATTCCCCTGACATTGCGGTGCCGACCGACAAACGTGTCTTCGGCGGTCGCGATCTGTTTTCCCTGTGGTTCTCCCTCGGCATCGGCCTGATGGTGCTGCAGACCGGCGCATTGCTCGCGCCAGGTCTGGGCTTGTCCGGTTCGTTGCTGGCGATTTTCCTCGGCACGCTGGTCGGCGTTCTGCTGCTGGCCGCTGTCGGCGTGATCGGCAGCGACACCGGCCTGTCGTCGATGGCCGCGCTCAAACTCAGCCTCGGCAAACATGGCGCGAGCCTGCCTGCCGTGCTGAACCTGCTGCAGCTGATCGGTTGGGGCTCGTTCGAAATCATCGTCATGCGCGACGCGGCCAGCCTGCTCGGCGCGCGGGCGTTCAGCGAAGGCAGTCTGCTGTCGAATACGCTGCTCTGGACCGTGTTCTTCGGTGCTCTGGCGACCTTGCTGGCCGTCAGCGGTCCGCTGACATTCGTCCGTCAGATCCTGCGCAAATGGGGCATCTGGCTGCTGCTGGCCGCGTGCATCTGGCTGACCTGGAACCTGTTCGCCAAGGCCGATTTGGCCGCATTGTGGGCGCAGGCCGGTGACGGTTCGATGCCGTTTGCTGTGGGCTTCGACATTGCCATCGCCATGCCGCTGTCGTGGCTGCCGCTGATTGCCGACTACTCACGTTTCGGCAAGCGTGCAAAAAACGTCTTCGGCGGTACCGCCATTGGTTTCTTTATCGGTAACTTCTGGCTGATGAGCCTTGGCGTGGCGTACACCCTGGCGTTCGCGCCAAGCGGTGAAGTAAATGCCTTACTGTTGGCATTGGCCGGTGCAGGCCTGGGGATTCCATTGCTGCTGATTCTGCTGGACGAGTCGGAAAATGCCTTCGCCGACATTCACTCGGCGGCAGTTTCCAGCGGGATTCTGTTGCGCTTGAAAGTCGAGCATCTGGCCTTGGCGATTGGCGTGATCTGCACACTGATCGCGTGCCTGGCGCCCTTGGCCCAGTACCAGAACTTTCTGCTGTTGATCGGCTCGGTGTTTGCGCCGCTGTTCGGCGTGGTGCTGGTGGATCACTTCATCCTGCGCAAACGCAGTGCTCAGGTGGCGTCAGCCGCATTGCGCTGGCCGGCGCTGCTCGCCTGGTTGGGCGGTGTGAGCACTTATCACTTGCTGGCGAATCTGTATCCGGACATCGGCGCAACCCTGCCGGCGTTGATTGTGGCGGGGTTGCTCCAGCTAGTGCTGGGCCGGGCCTTCAGTTACGGCCGGGAAACAGCTCGGGCTTGATGATGCCGTTCAGGCGCGGGTAGGGGATCTTCAGTTCGACGTGGCCCAGCGCGTAAGGCGCGATGGTGCTGGTTTCGTACTTGAGGATCACCCCGCCGTAGGTCAGCGCCACGTTCTGGGTTTTCTGGAAATGCCATTCCTTCAGGAACTCCGGTTCCTGATCGAGCTTGGTGCTGATCAGCCAGCTGTTGTGCGCCACTTGCGCGGCTTTCCAGAACGCCTCTTCCTGTCCCGGCACCAACATGTCGGACAAGGTCAGCACTTTATGCTGCTGGCGCGAATAGTTGATGAAGCTGCGGCCCGGCGTGCCATGGGCGCCGCCGGTGTCCAGGTAGCTGGAAAATTCGACGATCACCAAGCCGTCATGCTGCTCACGTACCTTGGCTTGCAGGTAGCTGCTGCTGCGTGGGCCGGCGGTGCGCAAAAACTCATCGCGATAGGCCGCCAGCGTCGGTGCCGCAGGGGCGTCGGGCGAGGTACGGGTCATTTGCAGCAGGCGTTTTTCGATAATACCGTCCAGCTGAGGCTCGTCCGGGAAGCGCAGCGTATCGATATTCACCAGTGGGCATTCAGGTGTCGTGCAACCCGGTTTCAGTGTTTCGGTAGCATCGCGGGTGGTTTCCAGCGGTGCCCGGTAGTTGGGTTGGAACAAGCTCTGGCAGGCACCCAGGGTCAGGGCGATTGCGGCCACGGAGGCGATTTTAAAAAGCGACATGGGCGTCCTTCATAAAACAGGGAAAGGCAAAAAGTTATCCGCTTCGACTCTCAACGAAGCAGTCAGTTCGCCACTAAGCTAATTAGAGTTGGTTTCGCCCTCACCGTCTATCTCGCTGACGGAAAGGGGCTGCATCAAACGGCGCGAGCGCGTTAGGATGGCGCGAAGTCGAGGTTGCAAGTAACAAATAGGAACCTCGTCACGGATTTGCAGTAAACGAGGATTGTCATGACTGATTTTGCCAACGCCATTCCGACCGCCGTTGATATCGTTCGGCGCGAAAAGTGCTACGAGGGCTTCTACAAGCTCGATCGTGTGCACTTGCGCCACGAGTTGTTTGCCGGTGGCATGAGTCGCGAGATCAATCGTGAAGTGTTTGTTCGCCATGACGCGGTGTGCGTGCTGCCGTACGATCCGCAGCGCGATGAAGTGGTGCTGATCGAGCAGTTTCGCGTCGGCGCCATGGGCAAGACCGAGAACCCGTGGTTGATCGAGCTGGTCGCCGGTCTGATCGACAAGGATGAAGTACCGGAAGAAGTTGCTCACCGCGAAGCGCAGGAGGAAGCTGGGCTTGTGTTCGGGGCGCTCTGGCCGATGACCAAATACTTTCCATCGCCGGGCGGCAGCAACGAATTTGTGCATTTGTACCTGGGGCGTTGCGACAGCACCGGAGTTGGCGGCCTGCATGGGCTGGAGGAAGAAGCAGAAGATATCCGCGTCACGGTCTGGGCGTTCGAAGATGCGCTGCAGGCCGTACGCGACGGACGAATTGCCAACGCGGCCAGCATCATTGCCTTGCAATGGTTAGCTTTGAACCGCGCTGAAGTGAGGGGGCTATGGTCGTAAACAAGTTGCGCGATCGCTATCGGGTGGACCTCGTGGGTTTGCAAGCCTCCTGCGAGGCTAACTACGCGCGCCTGATGCGACTGTTGCCGGACATGCGCAACGAACCGGAGGCGCGGCGCATTGCCGTGACCCACGGCGACCAGATGCTCGGCGTACTGGCCCTCGAAGTGCTGCAGGTCTGTCCGTACACCACGACTCTGCAAGTGCGCCAGGAACATAGCCTGCCGTGGTTGCCGGTGCCGCAACTGGAAGTGCAGGTTTATCACGACGCATGCATGGCCGAAGTGGTCAGCGCCGAACATGCGCGACGCTTTCGCGGCATCTATCCTTACCCGAATGCCTCGATGCATCAGCCGGACGAAAAAGCCCAGTTGAATATGTTCCTGGGTGAATGGCTGAGCCATTGTCTGGCCTGCGGACATGAGTACGCCGTCGTTCGATAGATGTGAACTGCGTCAGGTTCACAGGTTTCCTCTTTTGATCGTCCCCCAGCATAATTGCGGCACTTATCCGATCCCGTGATTCAGCCTGGGAGAACGCCTTGCCGAGCGTATCCACTTTGACCACCGCCGATTCGGCGTTGCTGGTGCAACTGTCCGACAGTCATCTGTTTGCCGAAGCGGACGGGACGTTGCTGGGCATGAATACCCGGGACAGCCTGCAAAAGGTCATTGAGCTGGTGCGCCTTCAGCAGCCGCAGATTGATCTGATCGTTGCCAGCGGTGATTTGTCTCAGGACGGGACGCTGGAGTCGTATCAGCTGTTTCGCGACCTGACCCGGCAGCTTGATGCGCCGGCGCGCTGGATTCCCGGTAATCACGATGAACCGCGGATCATGGCCGAGGCGGCTGTGCAAAGTGCGTTGCTGGAGCCGGTGGTGGATGTTGGTAACTGGCGGGTCACTTTGCTGGATTCGGCGGTGCCGGGGTCGGTGCCGGGTTTTTTGCAGGATGAGCAGTTGCAGTTGCTCGTGCGTTCCCTGAGTGAGGCGCCTGAGCGGCATCATTTGGTGTGTTTTCACCATCATCCGGTGTCGATTGGGTGTGCGTGGATGGAGCCGATCGGGTTGCGTAATCCTGAGGCGTTGTTTGCGGTGCTGGATCGTTTTCCGCAGGTGCGTGCGGTGTTGTGGGGGCATGTGCATCAGGAGATTGATCGGGATCGCAATGGGGTGCGGTTGATTGCTTCGCCTTCGACTTGTATTCAGTTTGAGCCGGGGAGTGATGATTTCAAGGTTGGGGAGCAGGCGCCCGGTTACCGTTGGCTGCGCTTGTTACCGGATGGCCTGATTGAAACTGGCGTTGAGCGGGTGACCGGGTTCGACTTCCAGGTTGATTACGGTTCCAACGGTTATTGACGGTTGTGAACTTGGCGGCCTGTGGGCCGACCATGTTGTGGTTGATCGGGTACATATCCATTCCTGCGGTAACGGCCACTTAGGGTTTCGCCCTTACGGCGAGTCCCTTTTGGCAAACGCCCCAAAAGGAACCAAAAGGTCTCGCCCCAAGCGTCCGGCCCCTCGCCTAGGCTCGGCGTACCTTCGCTCCGGTATCCATCCGGGGGCACTGCCCTCCGGTTGGCTTCGCTGCACCTACATGCAGCGTGTTCGACTGCGTCGAACGGCGCTACGCGCCACTCCCCGGATGAACACCTCCACTCAGCCTCCCGAAGGGGCGGGTGGATCAAGATCAAAAGCAGGCGAGCTAACGCTCGGCCTATTGAGTGGTGAGAAGCGAGTGCACGCCTAATCCTTGTGGGAGCTGGCTTGCCTGCGATGGCGGCCTGACAGCCGACCAATTTCTTGCAGAGGTACACCAACCCCCCTGTGGGAGCTGGCCTGCCTGCGATGGCGGCCTGACAGCCGACCAGCATCTTGCTGATGTACCCAATTCCACTGTGGGAGCTGGCCTGCCAGCGATGGCGGCCTGACAGCCGACCAATATCTTGCTGATGTACTTAATTCCACTGTGGGAGCTGGCCTGCCAGCGATGGCGGCCTGACAGCCGACCAATATCTTACGGATGTACAAAATTCCCCTGTGGGAGTTGGCTTGCCTGCGAAGGCGGCCTGACAGCCGACCAATATCTTGCGGATGTACAAAATTCCCCTGTGGGAGCTGACTTGCGATGGCGGCCTGACAGCCGACCAATATCTTGCTGATGTACAAAATCCACTGTGGGAGCTGGCCTGCCAGCGATGGCGGCCTGACAGCCGACCAATATCTTGCTGATGTACTTAATTCCACTGTGGGAGCTGGCCTGCCAGCGATGGCGGCCTGACAGCCGACCAATATCTTACGGATGTACAAAATTCCCCTGTGGGAGTTGGCTTGCCTGCGAAGGCGGCCTGACAGCCGACCAATATCTTGCGGATGTACAAAATTCCCCTGTGGGCGCTGGCTTGCCTGCGATGGCGGCCTGACAGCCGACCAATATCTTGCGGATGTACAAAATTCCCCTGTGGGAGCTGACTTGCCTGCGATGGCGGCCTGACAGCCGACCAATATCTTGCTGATGTACAAAATCCACTGTGGGAGCTGGCCTGCCAGCGATGGCGGCCTGACAGCCGACCAATATCTTGCTGATGTACAAAATCCCCCTGTAGGAGCGAGCCTGCTCGCGAAAGCGTCAGTTCAGGCGCCTGTAATCCCGAGGATATCCCCGATCCACCCGACTCCCTGTAAACTCCGCCTTCTTTACCCGACGCACAGGGAGTTCAAATGTCCGGTTCGATCCTTTATATCCACGGTTTCAACAGCGCGCCTTCATCGAAAAAGGCCACGCAGCTGGTGCACGTGATGGAACGGCTGGGTTTGAGCGATCAATTGCGCGTTCCGGCCTTGCATCATCATCCGCGCGAAGCCATCGGTCAGCTAAACAAGGCGATTGAAGAGCTGGGGCGGCCACTGCTGGTCGGCAGCTCACTCGGCGGCTACTATGCGACTCACCTGGCCGAGCGCCATGGCCTCAAGGCCCTGTTGATCAACCCTGCCGTCAGTCCGCACCGGATGTTCGACGGGTATCTGGGGACGCAGAAAAACCTGTATACCGATGAGGCCTGGGAATTGACCCACGACCACGTGACGGCCCTGGCCGAGCTGGAAGTGCCGGCGCCCCGGGATTCGCAGCGGTATCAGGTGTGGTTGCAGACCGGCGACGAAACGCTGGACTATCGCCTCGCCCAGCAGTATTACCGCGCTTGTGCCTTGCGTATCCAGGCCGGCGGCGACCATAGTTTCCAGGGTTTTGCCGCGCAATTGCCGGCAATGTTGAGTTTTGCCGGCATCGGCGCAGATTTGTATCAGGCGATCGATTTCACAGCACTGTGAGTCGTCGCCTCTTTTTCACTGAACACTCTTTTTACAGGCGGACGACGAGACCCCATGGCCACTCCCAGCGCTAGCTCTTATAACGCAGACGCCATCGAAGTCCTCTCGGGCCTCGACCCGGTGCGCAAACGCCCCGGCATGTACACCGACACCAGTCGGCCGAACCACCTCGCCCAGGAAGTCATCGACAACAGCGTCGACGAAGCCTTGGCCGGGCATGCGACGTCGGTGCAGGTCATCCTGCACGCCGATCACTCCCTGGAAGTCAGCGATGACGGCCGTGGCATGCCGGTGGACATTCACCCGGAAGAGGGCGTTTCCGGGGTCGAGCTGATCCTCACCAAGCTTCACGCGGGCGGCAAGTTTTCCAACAAGAACTACCAGTTCTCCGGCGGTCTGCACGGGGTGGGTATTTCGGTGGTCAACGCCTTGTCGACCGAAGTCCGGGTGCGCGTGAAGCGTGACGGCAACGAATACCAGATGACTTTCGCCGACGGTTACAAGAAAACCGATCTGGAAGTGATCGGCACCGTCGGCAAGCGCAACACCGGCACCAGCGTGTTCTTCGCGCCGGACCCGAAATACTTTGATTCGCCGAAATTCTCCATCAGCCGCCTCAAGCACGTGCTCAAGGCCAAGGCCGTTCTGTGCCCGGGGCTGCTGGTCAGTTTTGAAGACAAGGCCACCGGCGAGAAAGTCGAGTGGCATTACGAAGACGGCCTGCGCTCCTACCTTGTCGACGCGGTCAACGAATTCGAGCGCCTGCCGGACGAGCCGTTCTGCGGCAGCCTGGCTGGTAACAAGGAAGCGGTCGACTGGGCGCTGCTGTGGCTGCCGGAAGGTGGCGATAGCGTGCAGGAAAGCTATGTCAACCTGATCCCGACGGCGCAGGGCGGTACGCACGTCAACGGTCTGCGTCAGGGCTTGCTCGATGCGATGCGCGAGTTCTGCGAATTCCGCAGCTTGCTGCCGCGCGGTGTGAAGCTGGCGCCGGAAGACGTCTGGGAGCGCATCGCTTTCGTGCTTTCGATGAAGATGCAGGAGCCGCAATTTTCCGGCCAGACCAAAGAACGTCTATCGTCCCGTGAAGCGGCGGCTTTCGTATCCGGTGTGGTCAAGGATGCGTTCAGCCTGTGGCTCAACGCCCATCCGGAAACCGGCATGCTGCTGGCGGAGCTAGCGATCAACAACGCCGGCCGTCGTCTCAAGGCCAGCAAGAAGGTCGAGCGCAAGCGCATTACCGCGGGGCCGGCACTGCCGGGCAAGCTTGCCGACTGCGCCGGGCAGGACCCGATGCGTTCCGAGCTGTTCCTGGTGGAAGGTGATTCCGCTGGCGGTTCGGCCAAACAAGCGCGGGACAAAGAGTTCCAGGCGATCCTGCCATTGCGCGGCAAGATTCTGAACACGTGGGAAGTCGACGGCGGCGAAGTACTGGCCAGCCAGGAAGTGCACAACATCGCCGTGGCCATCGGTGTCGATCCGGGCTCGGCGGACATCGCCCAGCTGCGCTACGGCAAGATCTGCATCCTCGCCGACGCCGACTCCGACGGTCTGCACATCGCTACTTTGCTTTGCGCCTTGTTCGTCCAGCATTTCCGCCCGTTGGTGGATGCCGGTCACGTCTATGTCGCGATGCCGCCGCTGTACCGCATCGACCTGGGCAAAGAGATTTACTACGCCCTCGACGATGCGGAGCGCGATGGCATTCTCGATCGTCTGGTGGCCGAGAAGAAACGCGGCAAGCCGCAGGTCACCCGATTCAAAGGTCTGGGTGAAATGAACCCGCCGCAGCTGCGCGAAACCACCATGGACCCGAACACTCGGCGTCTGGTGCAGCTGACGCTGGAAGATTACGACGCAACCGCAGAAATGATGGACATGTTGCTGGCGAAGAAACGCGCCGGTGATCGTAAATCCTGGCTCGAATCCAAAGGCAACCTCGCCGAGGTCCTTGGCTGATGCGGGTTGGCTTTGCCCTGGCGTGTGCGTTACTCCTGACTTCCGTTTCGGCATTCGCCGAACCGGCACCGGAGTTGCGCCTGTTGTCCGAGCATCCCGTCGACGGTATGCGCGGCGGCAACCTGTCGGGGCTGGCCCAGTGTGGCAAGGATTTGTGGACGATCTCCGATCGCGATGATGACCAGATCTACCGCCTCGATACCCGCGACACCGTCTGGCAGGCCGAAACCGTGGGCATCGGCGTTCCGCCGGTGCCGGACAGCGGTTTGCCCTGGGGTTTGCGTTCGCGGGCCTGGGTCGCGGCGTTTGTACGAGGCGGCGACCTGGATTTTGAAGGCATCACCTGCGACAGCGCCGGTAATCGCTACATCGTCAGCGAGTCCCATGCGGCAGTCCTGCAAGTGCCGCCCGTTGGGCCTTCGTCCTGGCTGAAGATCTCGCCGATGCTGGTTCGCGAAGCGCGGGCCAGCGGCATGCTGTTGCAATTCAATGCGCTGTTCGAGGGCCTGGCGATCAATCCGGCAGGCGATCAAATGTGGCTCGCCGCCGAGCGTCAAAGCCGTGGCTTGCTGCTGATCAAGCGCAAACAGACGGTGTGGGATTGCGACGGTGGCTGCGTGTTGCTGAGCGAGGCGGGGAAAGAAATGCAGCCGGCACAATTTCCGCGGGCCAAAGCCGTCACTCGGGACTTCGCCGATGTATCGCTGTTCAACGGCAAGCTGTTTACCCTTGATCGCAACGCTTACCAGATCTGCCGCCGCGACCCGGCGACGGCCAAGGTCGAGCGTTGCTGGTCGTTTGCCGATGAAGCCTTGCAGGAACACCGCCGCTATCAAAATCCGTTTGGTCTGACCGAAGCGTTGATAGTCGATGCCGAGGGTGCCTGGGTCGGCACTGACAACAACAACGATGCCCGCGCCGATGGCGAGGTTCGTCCGGTTGTCTGGCGCTTCGCCGCGCCTGAAGGTGGCTGGAGTGCCAAGCCGTGAGCCAGCAGACGCCGGGGAAACGCGCCGGCCGGGTGTTCATGGTGCTGGCCTGGTGCGCGGCGCTGTTTCTGGCGACGCGGTTTTTCGGGCAGTGGGAGGATCGGCAGCAAAATCCCAATGTGGTCGTCAGCTCGGAGCAGGGCGAAGGGTTTATCGAAGTGAAACTGGCCAGTAACACCCAGGGGCACTTCGTCGCCAGCGGCCAGATCAACGGCCAGCCGGTGGATTTCATGCTCGATACCGGGGCAACCGACGTGGCGATCCCGGCCCAAATGGCCAAACGGCTGAAACTGGAACAAGGCTTCGGGGTGACCCTGAGCACCGCCAACGGTCGCACCGAGGGTTATCGAACCCGCGTCGACCGGCTGCAACTGGGCGACATTGTGCTGCGTGATGTGCGCGCCATCGTCGTGCCAGGCCTGGATGGCAAGCAAGTGCTGCTCGGTATGAGCGCGCTGAACAAACTTGAATTTACTCAGCGCGGTGGCACCATGCTGCTGCGCCAGACAACGAACCGATGAGGCCCGCATGAGCGACATCCTTGCAGACAGCTTAGACGGCGTAGAACGCCGATCGCTGGCTGACTTCACCGAAAATGCCTACCTCAACTACTCCATGTACGTGATCATGGACCGTGCCTTGCCGCATATCGGCGACGGCCTGAAACCGGTACAGCGGCGCATCATCTATGCGATGAGCGAGTTGGGGCTGGACGCCGATTCCAAGCACAAGAAATCGGCGCGTACCGTCGGTGACGTGCTCGGTAAATTCCACCCGCACGGCGATTCGGCCTGCTACGAAGCCATGGTCCTGATGGCCCAGCCGTTCAGCTACCGCTACACGCTGGTCGACGGCCAAGGTAACTGGGGGGCGCCGGATGATCCCAAGTCCTTCGCCGCCATGCGTTACACCGAGGCGCGGCTGTCGCGTTATTCCGAAGTGCTGCTCAGCGAACTGGGCCAGGGCACCGCGGACTGGGGCCCGAACTTCGACGGTACGCTCGACGAGCCGCTGGTGTTGCCGGCACGTTTGCCAAACATCCTGCTCAACGGCACCACGGGCATCGCCGTGGGCATGGCCACTGACGTTCCGCCGCACAATCTGCGCGAAGTCGCGACGGCTTGCGTGCGTTTGCTCGATGAGCCAAAAGCCACCGTCGAGCAGCTCTGCGAACACATTCAGGGCCCGGATTACCCGACCGAAGCAGAAATCATCACGCCCCGCACCGATCTGCTGAAAATGTACGAAACCGGCAAGGGCTCGGTGCGCATGCGCGCCGTGTACCACATCGAAGACGGCGACATCATCGTCACCGCGTTGCCGCATCAGGTCTCCGGTGCCAAGGTGCTGGAACAGATTGCCGCGATGATGCAGGCCAAACCGTCCAAGGCCCCGCAGATCGCTGACCTGCGCGACGAATCCGACCACGAGAACCCGTGCCGGATCGTGATCATTCCGGGCGCGCGGAAAAACTTTGACCACGACGCACTGATGCAGCACCTGTTCGCCAGCACTGAGCTGGAGTCGAGCTACCGGGTCAACATCAACATCATCGGCCTGGACGGCAAGCCGCAGCTGAAAAACCTGCGTGCGCTGCTGGTCGAGTGGCTGGAGTTCCGGGTCCAGACCGTACGTCGTCGTCTGCAATTCCGTCTCGACAAGGTCGAGCGTCGCTTGCACCTATTGGACGGTTTGTTGATTGCCTACCTCAACCTGGATGAAGTGATCCACATCATCCGCACCGAGGAACACCCGAAAGCCGCGCTGATCGAGCGTTTCGCCCTCAGCGAAATCCAGGCCGACTACATCCTCGATACCCGTTTGCGTCAGTTGGCGCGACTGGAAGAGATGAAGCTGCGTGCCGAGCAGGACGAACTGCTCAAAGAACAAGCCAAGCTGCAAGCTCTGTTGAGCAGCGAAGCCAAGCTGAAAAAACTGGTGCGCACCGAGCTGATCAAGGATGCCGAAACCTATGGCGACGACCGCCGTTCGCCCATCGTTGAGCGCACCGAAGCCAAGGCCCTGACCGAGCACGATCTGCTGCCGAACGAGAAAGTCACCGTTGTGCTGTCGGAAAAAGGCTGGGTCCGTTCTGCCAAGGGCCATGAGATCGACGCTACCGGGCTTTCCTACAAGGCCGGGGATGGTTTCAAGGCTTTGGCGCCGGGGCGTTCCAACCAGTTTGCGGTGTTTATCGACTCCACCGGTCGCAGCTATTCGGTGGCCGCGCACACGTTGCCATCGGCCCGTGGCCAGGGCGAGCCGTTGACCGGCCGTCTGACGCCGCCGCCAGGAGCGAGTTTCGAATGCGTGCTGATGCCGGATGACGATTCGCTGTACGTGATCGCCTCCGACGCCGGCTACGGCTTCGTGGTCAAGGGTGAAGACCTGCAAGCCAAGAACAAGGCCGGCAAGGCGTTGTTGAGCTTGCCGAACAACTCGAAGGTCATTCTTCCGCGCCCGGTAACGGATCGCGAGAACAACTGGCTGGCCTCGGTGACCACCGAAGGTCGCCTGCTGATCTTCAAAATCAGTGATCTGCCACAATTAGGTAAGGGCAAAGGCAACAAGATCATCGGGATCAACGGTGAGCGTGTAGCCAGTCGCGAAGAATATGTCACGGACATCGCCGTACTGCCGGATGGCGCCACCTTGGTGCTTCAGGCCGGAAAACGTACGTTGTCGCTGAAAGCGGACGACCTCGAACACTACAAAGGTGAGCGTGGACGTCGTGGTAACAAACTGCCACGTGGCTTCCAGCGGGTCGATGCGCTGCTCGTCGAAAACCTCAATTAAGCGTCCTAGAGCGCTCGATCTACGATTTAACGCGTAGATCGACGCTTTGCCGCTGGAGTCGGAACGCATATTCACGGATGATATGGCCTTTCAAGCGCCGGCGTGGCCGAGCGTTCTTCATATTTATTGAGTATTTTCACTGTGGTTAGCCTTGTGGCAACCACCTGGATGGGACGATGACTGCTCTGCGCCTTCCTTTTATTTTGATGCTCGCCGGCGTTCTTGGCCTGGCGGGTTGCAGCGTTCACCAACCGGTGTCGCTGTATCAGCTGGACAGCGGAAGTCCGGCTCAGCCTGCGCAAAGCGCGGGCATGGCGGTTTTGCTGGGCCCGGTAACGGTTGCGGATTACCTGCAGCGCGAAACCCTGTTGCAGCGACAACCCGATGGCAGCCTGCAGGCATCGCTTGACGGTCGTTGGGCGGGCAGCTTGTCTTCCGACATCGATCAGTTATTGCTGCGTCAGGTAGCGGGTCATCTAGACAGCCAGCGCGTCGTGCTGGCGCCTGCGACCGCCGGCTTCACGCCGGATGTTCAGGTGCTGATGACGATCACTCGACTGGACTCGGGCGAATCGCAACCGGCGATCCTGGATGCGCAATGGCGTCTGATCGACCGTCGTGGCCAGGTTCGCGACAACCGCATCATTCACCTGCAGGAGCAGCACGCAGGCGGCACGGCGGCTCAGGTTCAGGCACAGGGTGTGTTGCTGCAGCGTCTAGCCGAGCAGTTGTCGGTAGCGCTCAAGCCACTGGCTAACCAGCCACCGATTGCCGAAGCGCCAAAAAAACCGGCTGCCAAGCCTGTGGCTCCGGCGGCAGAACAAGAGAAACAGCCGAAGATCCCGATGGCTTCGCCAATCCGCACCGATATGGAAGTGTTCAGGTTCTAAGCCTGGATTGATTCAACACAAAGCCCGCAGAGAAGCGGGCTTTGTTGTTTCTGCAGGGGCTTGTAGCAGCTGTCGAGCCTGCGAGGCTGCGTTCGAGGACGAAGTCCTCGCAAATCCTGTGAGTGCGTTATATCCGAATGCACCCATTGCCCCTTACGACTGCTGCGCAGTCGAACGCAGCCTCGCAGGCTCGGCAGCTGCTACATGAAGCCAATAAAAAGCCCGCAGACGATCACTCGTGTGCGGGCTTCTTTGTAACGGGGCTATTTACGCCCGACGCTCATGCATCCGCGCCAGTTGCCGCTCCAGCATTGAAGGATAAGGCTCCATCAACCGCTCCACACAGCACGCACCCTCAGGGCTGGCGATCGGGCGGATCCGTGCACGCTGGCGGATCAACGCGTCGTCACTGATCTTGCGCTCCACCAGCAGCAGGTTGCGGCTGTGTTGCGACAAGGCCAGTGCATCCTGAGCGGCTTCGGTCAACAGCAGATCGATCTGGCTCAGGCCGAACAACTCGTCGCCCAGTGTCAGCCCCAGCTGCAATTGCAGGGTGATGCCGCTGTCAGCGACTTCGATCTGCAACTGATGGCCCAGCGCTCGCAGCAATTCACCACAGCAGATCGCGTTGGTCAGGTAATCGTCGCCGCTGTCTTCGGTGTGGAACAACATCAGCGTGCTGCCATCGTTCAGGGTGTGCAGTTCGCTCTGGTAGAGCGAGGCCGCCTGATCGAGGCAATCGCGATAGCGTTTGAGCAATTCTTCCAGACGTGTACGGGGCAGGCGACGCAGTTGTTCCTGAGCGCCCAGTTGCACGGCCAGAACTGCGCTGTGTTGAGGCACGTTCGAGATCACCGGTTTTGCGACCGGTTTCGGTGCAACGTCGGTCGATTCGTCACGCAAGTCGGCAAACGCATCATCGTCATCGTCGTCTTCAACGGTGCTGACACTGCGCCGTGGCGCAGGCTTGAGGCCAGCCACGGGCTTGCTTTCATCGAAGCTCGGATCCCGCAGGTTACGCACTTCGAAGCTCGGCTCGTTGTCGTCGGCGTCTTCGTAGTCGCTTTCGTCGTATTCCGGCTCAGGCACAGGTTCCGGTTCGGCCGGCTCCGGCGCGAAGTTGGCGTGCAGCTGACGGGCCAGGTCGCCGATCTCGTCCTGACGCTCGGTGGCCGGGGTGTATTCGTCGATATTGCGAAGCCACACGCGCAGTTGCAGCAGCGGCGTGGAGATGTGCCGACCCAGGCGTAAGCTCAAGGCCAGGGACAGGGCCAGCAGAATCGCACTCAAAATGCCCATGCTTTGCAGGCTGATGGTCATCGGCTGCTGGAACTGATCCATGTCCAGGCTGATGCGCAGTTGCCCGGCGGTCACGTCCTGGAAGGTGATCTTGCTCTGGTACATGCCCTCTGCTTCGCCCAACAGGCTGTGCTTGGGGCGCTGACCGGCTTCGGCGAGGATGCGGTTATCCACGCTGTAGATGGCGGCGTGGGCCACCAGCTTGTTTTTGGTCAGGTTGTTGAGCAGCACGTTGAGGCTGAGGATGTCGTTGGACACCAACAGCTCCGTGGCGGAGGTGGCGGTCTGCGTGGTCAGGCTTTCGCCCAGCGCATCCGCCTGCTCGTGCATGGCCTGCTTGAACTGCAAACCCATCACGCAGGCATAGATCACCAGGGCCAGAGCGACCAGGATCACGTTATGGCTGGCGATGCGCAATGCAATCGGTACACGGCGGTGGCGCAGTGCACGGAAGATCAGCAGAAAGAAGTTATCGGTTTTTACTGGCGTGGGCCGGTTCACTTGAGCTCGGCTCTTTTGTCCGTGAAGTTGACGCGCAGTATAGCGACAGGCCCTAGACCGGCAAAGCGCTCACGGTGCCCGATGGTCACTGAAAGTGGGTAGAATGCGGTTTTTTTCCACTTGCGGGGGTGCGCCTTGCGCGAAATCGTCCTGATAAACATCACGGGAGTCGACCGACCGGGTCTGACTGCGGCCATCACCGGCGTTCTGGCCCAGGGTGGTGTGAACATTCTCGACATCGGTCAGGCGGTGATCCATGACACCCTGTCGTTCGGCATCCTGGTTGAAATTCCTGATACCGAGCAAGGCAAGTCGGTGCTCAAGGACATCCTGTTCAAGGGTTACGAGCTCGATCAGCAGGTGCGTTTCACCCCGGTGTCCGAAGAGGATTACCAGCAGTGGGTCGGCAACCAGGGCAAAAAGCGCCACATCGTGACGCTGTTGACCCGCAAAGTGACCGCCGGGCAATTGCAGGCCGTGAGCTCGATCACCGCCAAATATGGCCTGAACATCGATCACATCGATCGCCTGTCCGGGCGCATGCCGCTGGACACCCCGGCCGACAAGGGCAAGGGCTGCATCGAGTTTTCCGTGCGTGGCGAAGCGGCTGATCCGCAGGCGCTGCGGGCCGAATTCCTCAGCGTTGCCCAGGAACTGAATGTCGACATCGCCTTTCAGGAAGATTCGCTGTTCCGCCGCAACCGCCGCCTGGCGGTGTTCGACATGGACTCGACCCTGATCGAAGCCGAAGTCATCGACGAACTGGCCAAGGCTGCCGGCGTGGGTGACCAAGTGTCGGAAATCACCGAGCGGGCGATGGCCGGCGAGCTGGATTTCCGCGCGAGCTTCAAGGAGCGCCTGGCCTTGCTCAAAGGGCTGGACGTCAGTGTGCTGGACTCGATCGGTGCTTCGTTGCGTCTGACCGAAGGCGCCGAAACCCTGTTCGCCGAACTCAAGCGCCTGGGCTATAAGACCGCGATCCTGTCCGGCGGCTTCACCTACTTCGCCAAGCAATTGCAGGCCAAGCTGGGTATCGACTACGTATTTGCCAACGAACTGGAAGTGGTCGACGGCAAGGTTACCGGCGTGGCGGTTGAGCCAATTGTTGATGCACAGCGCAAGGCGGATCTGCTGAAGGAACTGGCGCACAAGGAAGGTTTGCGTCTGGAGCAGACCATTGCGGTCGGCGACGGCGCCAACGATTTGCCGATGCTGGCGATTGCCGGTCTGGGCGTGGCGTTCCGGGCCAAGCCGCTGGTGAAACAGTCGGCGAAGCAGGCGATTTCCACCCTTGGGCTGGATGGCGTGCTGTATCTGCTGGGCTTTCGGGATCGTGACGGGCAGCTCTGAGATTTGTATTGATTGATAGGGCCTCTTCGCGAGCAAGCCCGCTCCCACATTTGATCTGTTGTGGACACACTATTTGTGAGCACCAGAGATCCAGTGTGGGAGCGGGCTTGCTCGCGAAGGGGGCGCCGCGGTTTTTCAGACCATCTCAAAGCGACTTCCACAACGAATCAAAATCCTCCTCGACGCCGCTCACTGCGGCGTTGTCGTTTCTGCTCGCCTCCAGCGAGCGATAAGCAAACTGATTAAAGCTGTTGGTGCTCGCCACCCGCCGATCCAGTCCGGCGCGGCGTTCCTGGCCGTTGGTGTTTATCAGCACTTTGCTGCCCTCCTGGAAGGGCAGGCGCGGGGCGAGCAGTGTGGCGGGGAGGTCGATGGCGCTGATTTCCGGCAGCAACAGGCCACGCAAATACTGACTGTGATCGTCCCGCGTTCTCACCAGTTGCAGCCCGCAAGGCTCGGCGTAAGGCGCGACCTGTTCGATACCCATCTGCGTACCACCGCCACGCACCTGACGAATCCAGCGCACCACCGCGATACTCCAGCCCTGATTGGCAGAGTCCTGGATGCCAACCATCTCGCCAGCCTGCAACTCGGCGGGCACCGCGTTGGGCCATGCCAGGCAATAACCGCCGGGGCTGTGGTTGATGACCGGCAGGGCGTACGTCGGAAAATGCCGATTACTATCAGCCGCCTCATGACTGTCGTCGTTCTGAAGGTGCGGGTATTCAATTTCTTCGTAAGGCAGCAAGGCATCGGCCGGGGCGTGGGGCGCCGCGTCGAACGCCTGACTCCATTGATCGCTTGCCCGTCCCGCCGGAGACGTGGCGGAGAACTGCGCGAGCCGGGTGCCGGGTTTTTTCAGAATATCGCTGAACGAACGTTCCCCTCCCAGATAGAAGTGCAGCGCGCTCATGCCCACGCACAGGGTCAAGGTGCCGTGGCCGACGGTGCGTTGAAAGCTGCGCTCGGCCGCCTGGCCCCACGCGGCATGCAAGTGTTGCAGCGTATCCAGGCTGAGCCCGCTCGGTACCGGCAGCGGCGGTGTGCCGACAGTGCCTTGCAAATGCGCTTCAATGGCGGCGACCAGTGGCTGCGGATCAATCCCCAGCAAACTGTCCTGCTGCTCGGCCCGGAACTTCGAGCGATAGCGCGGCCCGGTATCCAGGTCCGGCGCGACAGCAAACAATCCATCCGCGGGTTGGCCGGGTTGCAACTTGATCCATTGGCTCCAGGGCTCCAGTACCTCGGCGAGCCGGGCGATCTGGTTCTGGCGCAGTTGATTGCAGCGTGAGGCGCCCAGCAGAAGGGCGGTTACGTAAGTCTGTTCGATGCTGAGGGTTTGCGTCTGGCTGGCCAGTTCATCGCGCAGGCTCAGGTGCTGGAGTTTATGTGCGCAAGCGATCCGGTACAGCTGATGCAACTCCAGCCACAGGCCTTCCGGCACCGGGCAATACAGTTGAGTCGAGCGAATCAACGGGCCGTTCAGGCAATGGATCGCCCGTTGCAGCGCTTGGGTCAACAGCGAGGCTCGATCCTTGCTGAAGCGAGGGGTGATGCGCACGACGATCTGTTTGTAGCCAATCGCCAAGTGGCTTTGCAGGGCCTGGCAGAGGTTGGCGATCTTGCGCGAACGCTCGTCGAGCACGATCGCCTGATGCAGGAAATGCCGTTCCAGGTGTTTGCAGACGTAATACACCTCGGGTCGCAACAGTTCGAGCAGTTGCAGGCGATTGTCGCTGGGGGTGAGCAGTTGGTTGAGTTCGCTCAAGCCTTGATAGAGCAGGCGAGCGGTTTCGCCGATGTTGGCTTTGGGCAGGTTGGCGATCCAGCGCTTGAGGTCGCGTGGCGTCGGTTCACAGAACGACAGGCGCAACTGCGTCGGGATCGGTGCACGTAGCAGCAGGTGGGGACTGGTCTCATTCATGCCGTGGAAAACTCCAACCGGAAAATGGGCAGTGAATGACCTGACTGTAGCACCTACAGATGTCGACCGTTTGTCTGTCAGCCGAGTGCTGCTCGGGTGTACTACTAATCTGACACACGTGCGACTGGATACGCACAGTCGTATGGCCTGCTGCCTACGCAGGGCAGGTCTCTTGTAACTTCAAGGAGATGAGGTTCATGTCTAAATACGTAGTGGCAAATTAATGGGGCGGTAGTTCGGCACCCTGGCATCCGGGCGGAGACTGGGTGTTAGGCGCGCGGGACAACCAGAACGTGGTCGCGATCGAGATCAAATCGGGCGATGGCGGGAAGAGCTTCACCGGCACCATGACTTACGCCGGTGAAGGTCCCATTGGCTTCAAGGCTCAACGCACGGGCCAGAACCAGTACAACGTGGAAAATCAGTGGGGCGGCAACGACGCTCCATGGCATCCGGGTGGCAAGTGGGTCATCGGCGGCCGTGATAATCAGAACGTTGTCGCGTTGAGCGTCACCTCCAATGATGGAGGGAAAAACCTCAGTGGCACCAATACTTACGCCAACGAAGGGCCGATCGGTTTTCGTGGGCAGATAGAGTAACGGCGCTACCGAAATGTCCGCCCCTTCGAAGACGTTCGACGGGGCGGATTAGCCAGATCAGGCGTTTGGCAGGCCCATGCCCTGGCCCATCTGTACCGGCGAACCGGCCGCCAGTTCTTCAGCCCATTTCACCTGGTCCGGCCCGAACAGCACGACAGCGGTCGAACCCAGTTTGAAGCGACCCAGTTCCGCGCCTTTCTCCAGATGGATCGGCGCACGGGCGGCTTCGTCGTAACGGAAGGTTTTCAGCTCGCGTTTCGGCGGCGTCACCAGCCCGGCCCACACGGTTTCAATCGACGCCACGATCATCGCGCCCACCAGCACCACGGCCATCGGCCCGCGCTCGGTGTCGAAAATGCACGCCACGCGCTCGTTGCGGGCAAACAGTTCCGGCACGTTTTCGGCGGTGGTCTGGTTGACCGAGAAAATCCGGCCCGGGATGTAGACCATCTCACGCAAGGTGCCAGCCAGTGGCATGTGCACACGGTGGTAGTCTTTTGGCGACAGGTAAATCGTCGCGAAATCGCCGCCCATGAACGGCGCCGCATTCGCGGCATCACCGCCCAGCAACTCCAGGACGCTGAAGCTGTGGCCCTTGGCCTGGAACACGCGACCGTGTTCGATCGGGCCGAGCTGGCTGACTGCGCCGTCGGCCGGGCTGAGGATCGCGCCCGGGGTTTCATCCAGTGGACGGGCGCCTTCTTTCAATGCGCGGGTGAAGAACGCGTTGAAGTGCTCGTAAGCCGTCAAGTCTTCGACCAGCGCCTGGGACATGTCCACCTGATAGCGCTTGGCGAACCAGGCGGTAAAGGCGTTCTTGAACCAGCGCACGCGGCATTCGGCAATGCAGCCGGCCAGTCGCGAGAGCAAGTGGTGAGGCAGCAGGTATTGGCTGAGGATAAACAGACGCTTATTCATTAACTGTCCTTAAAAACCTTAAATCTCTACGGGCGTGTCGGGGTGGTTGCCCCATTCGCCCCAGGAACCGGCGTAGCCTTTGACCCGCGGATAACCGAGGGATTTGGCCACCAGATAAGTGAAGCCAGAGCGATGGTGAGTCTGGCAGTGGGTAATGATTTCTTTGTCTTGGGTGATGCCGAGTTGTTCGAGGATCTGCGGCATGTCCGTGCGGATGCGCAAGTTGCGCGCCTGATCCATGCCGGCCGTCCATTCGAAATTCACCGCGCCGGGAATGTGCCCGGCCTTGGCTGCCAGGACTTTCTCGCCGGAGTATTCCAGCGGGCCGCGCGCGTCCCAGATCGCCAGGTCAGCGGCGCCGAGACGGCTTTGCAGGTATTCGCGGGTGGCCGTCGGTTCGTCGTGCAGGATCAGTGCAACCGGGCCGCCAACGGGCGCCGGGATCTGGATCGACATGGGCATGCCATCTGCCAGCCAGGACGTCAGGCCACCGTCGATGTAGTGGTATTTCTTATGACCGATGACATCCAGCAGCCAGATAAAACGCCCGGCCCAACCGCCGCCTTCATCGTCATACACCACGTAGACCGCATCGGGGTTGTGTCCCAGCTCGCCGAACAACGTTTCGAGTGCCGCTTGCGGCGGCATCAGCCCTGGCGCAGGCGCCTGACCGAGTTGCGTACGCTTGGGATCGACAAAACGCGCACCGGGAATATGCCCTTCGGCATAGCGGGCGCTGCTGGTCAGGTCCACCAGAATCAGTTCGCGGGACTCAAGGCGAGGGAGCAAGTCGCTCGGCTCGATGACCAGCGCCAAGCCAGAGAAGTCAGACATGTGAGGTCTCCAGAGCACAAAGGGGAGGATTGTAGCGCAGCCTTATTGGCCGCGCTGGCTAAAGCTATGGAGTGCCTTTTCAATGCACTGCGCGGTTTTGCCAAAGGCTTGCACGGTAATTTCCGAAAAGGGTCCGCCGCCCTGATCCGCAACAACTACCATGATCACCCGACCATTATTGACCAGTGAGCGCAGCAGCAAGTGTTCACCGCGAAACTGCGCACGCAGGCTGGCGGGTAACAAGGCCGTAAACTGGGCGTTGTTGGCCGGGGTCAATCGAACTTGGGCCTGTTGCGAGAGCAGCCGTTGCAGCACGGTGCTCTGACTGACGACCACGTTCAGGCCCGCCGCTTCTTTCTCTAGCCCGGCCGTTTGATGCGCACGCAGATTGGCGTGGGTGCGGTCGGCCATCAAAATCATCACCCGACGCATGCCGCACGCGACGAGGGCGTCTCGGGCAGAGGTGGTCAGGTGCATCGCATTGGTGAAGCGGCTCGGCTCGACCAGCAGCTCGGCGCATTGTTTACGCCACGCCGTCAGGTCTTCGGTGGTCGGCGCCGGTGCCGGCAATAAACCGGCGTGAATGCGGTTTACGCCCGCTGGCCAGATCAGCGAGACGGCAGGGTGCCAGAGGTCCGGCATTGCATGCTGGCGCGCACTGTTGGCGGCCTGTTGATGCAATTGCTGCTGCACGTCGCTCATCGGCATTTGCAGGTAAAGGCTGGTCAGGTACTGCCAGCGCTCACTGTGCGGACTGTCCCAGGCCTGTTGCGCCGACAGTGCCAGCCCGTTGGCCAGCAACACGGTATTGGCCGGCTGGTTGAGCCAGCGCCGCAGGGTCGGATCGTCATCGAGACGGTTTTGCTGGCGCAGGGGATGCTCGCTGTCCCGGGCAATGCGCAGGACTTTGACCAGTTCGCGCTGCTCGTTGAGCAGCAACCGATAACCTTGTTGCACCCAGATCGGCAGGCGCCAGATGTCCACCAGTGCCTGGCAGATGTCCAGCAGGCGAACGCCGAACAGGTCCTTTTCGACTTTGCGCGCTGACTGGCCCTTATGAATGACCCGCAGTTCCCACTCTTCAAGCAACTGCGGATGAGTCAACGCCATCGGCCACAGCGGCGAGAGAAACAGCAGGCTGCCCCAGTGGATGTCCTGCCACAGGCGCGCCAGGCGACCGGCGAAAAAACCGTTGGCCTGTTGAGTCGCATGCTGGCTGATCAGCTGCAACTGACGCAGCGCCACGGGTATCTGTGATTGAGGTTCGGCAGGCAATCGGGCGAGCAATTCTTCGGTGCGTTTCAACCCGAGTCGATTGATCGCCACCTCAAGGTTCTCAGCAGGCTCGGTCATGCTGCCGTGGGTGTGGCGGTTGGCTTCGCGAATCACACTCAAGGCCAGGGCCGGGCTGTCCTGCAACAGTTCGGCGATGTCGCGAAGCGAGCTGCGGTTATCGGCGAGGGCCTTGCAGACGCGGTCGTGACTGTCTTGCGGAACCGGCAGGCGCACGCCATCGAGAAGCTTTACCCAGCCTTCAAGCGTGGTCGGTTTCGGGGTTGGGATGTTCGTTTCGTTAGCCATGGTTGGACGTGATCATCGTCTGCATTACCTATGCCCCCAGAGGGCTAAATTAGCTTTTCGCTTGAACTGGCTATAGTCTGGCGCAGTTTTGCCGATAAGTAGAAGAAGAGATTTTTTAACTTCCGAATATGACCTTGAACCCGACTCAGTAAGTGCTCTCCTACCTATGGCTAAATTAATCGGCATCATCGTCGTATTCGCGAGCGTGCTCGGCGGATACGTGCTTTCCCACGGCAAGATTGCCGCCCTGATCCAGCCTTTCGAGGTGTTGATTATCGGGGGCGCGGCCCTCGGTGCATTCCTGCAGGCCAACCCGGGTCACATGTTCAAACACGTTCTCAAGAAATCCTTGGGAATGTTCAGCTCGCGCTTCAACCACACGTTCTATCTGGAAGTGCTGGGCCTGATCTACGAGATCCTCAACAAGAGCCGCCGCGAAGGCATGATGGCGATCGAAGGCGACATCGAAGATGCCGCCGCGAGCCCGATTTTCGCCAAGTACCCGGCCGTCCTGAAAGATGACCGCATGACCGCGTACATCTGCGATTACCTGCGCATCATGTCCTCCGGCAACATGGCTCCCCACGAGCTCGAAGGCCTGTTCGACATGGAGCTGACTAGCCTCAAGGAAGATTTGGATCATCCTTCTCATGCGGTGAACGGCATCGCCGACGCCATGCCCGGTTTCGGTATCGTCGCGGCCGTGTTGGGTATCGTGGTGACCATGGCCTCCCTGGGTGAAAGCGATCAGAAAATGATCGGCGTACACGTGGGTGCGGCACTGGTGGGTACTTTCTTCGGTATTCTCGCCGCCTACGGTTTCTTTGGCCCGCTGGCCCATGCCCTGGCCCACGAAGCCAAGGAAGAACTGAACGTCTACGAAGCCATCAAGGCATCGCTGGTGGCTTCGGCTTCCGGTATGCCGCCATCGCTGGCGGTGGAGTTCGGCCGCAAGGTTCTGTACCCGGCGCACCGTCCTAGCTTCGCTGAGCTGGAACAAGCGGTTCGCGGTCGCTAAGTCATGGAAAATAACCAGCCGATAATCATCAAGCGCGTAAAAAAATACGCGGGCGGGCATCACGGGGGCTCCTGGAAAATCGCCTTCGCTGACTTCGCGACGGCGATGATGGCGTTCTTCCTGGTGCTGTGGCTGCTGTCCACCGCCACGCCGGAACAGAAGATTGCCATCGCCGGTTACTTCAAGGACCCGGTCGGCTTTTCCGAAAGCGGCACGCCGTACATCATCGATCTGGGCGGTTCCCCGACCCTGGCGCCCGAGAACACCCTCAACCCCGAGGTGAAGTCTCAGCCGCAGCCGGACCGCGTCACCGTCGACACCGAACAGGTCGAAGGCATGGCCGAGCAGGTCGAGAAGGAACGCCTGGAACTGTTGCTGCAAGAGTTGCAGAACAAGGTCGATGAAAATCCGCAGTTGCAGAAATTCAAGGACCAGATCCTGTTCGAGATCACTCAGGACGGCCTGCGCATCCAGATCATGGACGCGGAAAACCGGCCGATGTTCGACTCAGGCTCAGCGCGTCTGAAACCGTATTTCGAAGACATCCTGCTGGCCATGGCCGACACCATCAAAGCGGTGCCGAACAAGATCAGCATCAGCGGCCACACCGATGCCAAGCCGTACTCGGGCACCGGTGATTTCGGCAACTGGGAACTCTCGGCCAACCGTGCCAATGCCGCTCGCCGTGCGCTGGTCGCCGGCAGCTATCCGGATCAGCAAGTGGCGCGGGTGGTCGGTTATGCCTCGTCGGCGCTGTTCGATCGCGATAACCCGTTCAACCCGGTCAACCGCCGGATCGACATCGTGGTGCTGACCAAGAAAGCCCAGCGCGCCATCGAAGGTTCGCAAGGTGCTGAACCGGCGCCTGCTCCAGCGCAAGGTCAGGGCGGTCCGGGCGAAGTGCCGACCGCGCCGGTCGATCCGAACGCCTTGCCGGCGGATAAACAACCGCTGCCGGCCCATGAGCTACGCGAGCGACTGAATATCTTCGAAGACCCGGCACCGAAACCGGCGGAACCGCCGAAGCAGTGACCCACAAAAAAGCCGCGAGATGATCGCGGCTTTTTTGTGCCTGTCAGAAGCCGCGACGGATGCGGTTTTTGAGCTGGTCGTGAAATAGGTCGGCGTCGCTCTTGTAGGTGCCGCCAACGGATTCGCTGAAGGACTCCATTCCTATTGAGCGTTTGGACATGGACTCTTTGCGGTAGGCATCGATGAAAAAGCTGAGGTCGACATCGTTGCTCAGTTTCGGCCATTTATCGAGGTACAGCGGCAGCGCGCTGGCCCCGATCTTGTAGGAGCAGATCCTGCGATCACTGATGGTCGCTTCACCGATTTCGAACGGCACCCACCAGGACATGGCAGTCTCCTGCGAGACCACCGCCAACAAGTGCGTGCATTCGGTAATGTTGCGGGTGATGACGGTCGTAATGTCGTCGGTTTGCTGGGATTCGGTGTCCAGCACATCGAGATAGGTTTTGATGTTCGCCTGTTTCAGGCGTGCATTGATGACCATTGCCTGGGCGCGGTCGGTGTGCCGGTAGCTGATAAACACTGGCATCAGAAATGTCCCTTGATCGCGAGTTCGCGGTAATAGGCGCCGAGGGCGGTGAGGCGGCAACCGGTGGAGTTCAAGGCGGCGTAGTACATGTGCTCGGCGTCCACCGGTTCAATCAGGCTGTGGCGATTGCACTTTTGCAATTGAGCAAAAACTTCGCCGTGGTCCGGGTCGAACGATGTTTCGGTCGGTTCGTAGCTGGGGTCGAGCGCAAAGACATGGCTGGGCTCCGGGAACCAGTCCTTGAGTTTGCGCAGGGTCTCTTCGGCGATCAGTGGAGTGACCTCACGCAAGGGGACAAATTGCGAGACGTTGGTCTTGAACACTGGCCGTTGTTCCCACGCTCCCAGTGCGTTGTCGACGAACGAATACACGCTGCCGGGAGTGACTTTGCCCAATACGTTGGCGGCTCCACCGTGCAGCGCTTGCAGCAGCAGATCGGTAAACACGCCGTGGCCGCGTCCTTCAAGCGCAACCTGATCTTTTTTGCAGGCAGTGAGAATGGTCATGCCTTCGCCGATGACGCTGCTGCCGCCGCGTAACCCGCGCATCGCGGCGGCTGCGCCAGCCTGGCAGCAGTCGAGAATGATGATTTTGTTCTTGATGTGGGGAGCGTTGTCCGCCCAACTCAATAGGTCGCTGATGCGGATGCCATCGCCACCCGGAGCAAAGTCCTGAGGGATCAGCAGCCCCTCGTCGATGCTGGTATCGAACTGGCCGTGGCCGGCGAAATACAGCAGCGCCACATCGCAATCGCCGGAAAACAGGCTTTGGATGTGCCGCTTCATGGCCGTCAGCGAAAGGTCATCTTCGGCCGAGGTCAGCACCTTGCTGCTGAAGTTCGGCCGCCCATTGGCGTGACGCTCCAGCACCGAGGCCATGGCCATCGCGTCGTTGTTGCATCCGCTCAAAGGGGAGACGTGAGCGTAATGGTTGATCCCGATGAACAATCCCTTGCGCATGGTTCACCCCGCCGCGTGAGTGCGAATGGCACTGATGATGCTGTTGGTGTTCCAGGCGCATTCGGCATGTGCCGCCTGACGTACCACGGCAGAAATCCGCTCCGCACCAAACGGTTTGACCGCAATGATCACCTTACCCATGCGCCGGGCGATCTCGATCTCCTTGTTGATCCACTTGCTGTACGTGGAATACATCCCTGCCATGATCAGGACCGCCGAGCAGGGCCTGATCTTGTTCTCGATGGCTTCTTCCAGTTGTTTATCGGTCTGCGCGCCGATGATCGGGTTGTCCGTCGGCACTGAAAAATTTTTGAATGTGAAGCCGGGTTTTGCGTTGAGCAGCCGCACGAGGTTGTCGTGGGCGTGGGGATAACTCCACGAGTGGCTGATGAACAAATGATAGGTTTGCATGGATGTCCCTCGGTATCGCCGGAGTGCTTAGAGGGCTTGAATGTATGCACTTGGATGGCCGCAACAAGGTCTGAGCGGTTAAAGAGAAGTGTCCTTCAAACAGGCGCGAAGAGGCCTTACAGAAAGGTCTGACGTTTAATTCGAAAGGATTTTTGTAGGACGGACGAGCCACCCACCGCCCCGAAAGGCTCGGGGCGGTGGGCGTTTCTGTTTAGTAGCTGGTTTCGGGCAGGCTGGCGATGATCGAGCGGTAGCTGTTCATTCGTTGTTGCTGCACGCGACCCTCTTCCAGTGCCTTGAGCAGGGCGCAACCCGGCTCGCGATCGTGCTTGCAGTCGCGGAAGCGGCAGGTGCCGATCAGGTCGTTGAACTCGATGAAACCAGCTTCGACGTCGGCGCGGCTGACGTGGCCCAGGCCGAATTCGCGGATGCCCGGGGAGTCGATCAACTCACCGCCACCGGGGAAGTGGAACAACCGCGCGGTCGTGGTGGTGTGGGTGCCCTGGCCGGACAACTCGGACAACGGACCGACACGGGCTTCGACTTCCGGCAGCAGACTGTTGACCAGCGAGGACTTGCCGACGCCGGACTGGCCGACGAAGACGCTGATGCGTCCGTCCAGCTGCTTCTGCAGTTGTTCCATGCCGTTGCCGTGGTGCGCCGAGACTTCCAGCACCGGGTAACCCAGCGTGCGGTAAACCGCCAGCAAGGCATTCAACGCCGGGGCGTTCTGCTCGTCGATCAGGTCGAACTTGTTGAGCAGCAGCAGCGGCCGGATGCCGGCGTGCTCAGCTGCAACCAGGTAACGGTCGATCAGGTTCGCATGAGGCTCGGGCAGCGGGGCGAAGACGATGACGATCATGTCGACGTTGGCGGCTACAGGCTTGAGCTGGCCACGGCTGTCCGGACGGCAGAGTTCGGTTTTACGCGGCAGTTGCGCCACGATCACACCGATGCCCTGGTTGCCGGCACGCCAGACCACCTGATCGCCGGTCACCAGTGCAGGCAAGTTGGCGCGCAAGTGACAACGGAACACTTCGCCGGCCAATTCGCCTTCAAGGGCTTCGACTTCGACCTGCACACCGAAGTGCGCGATCACCAGGCCGGTCTGTTCCGGACCCAGGTCGCCGCCCTCAAGTGCCTCGACAGCCGAGGACTCGCGTTTGGCGGCGCGGGCAGCGCGTTCGCCTTGGATCTTTTCGATGCGCCAGTTTTGACGACGATTGAGTTGGCGTTTGGCCATGGGTGTTCCGTATCAAGAATGCAGCGATTAGGTAAAACGGCCGCGAGTTTAGCACGCCCGGGCGCCGCCCTAGGCTAAACTGCGCAGCATTGCCTAGGAGCCGACACATGCAAAACCCGCAGAATCTGATCTGGATCGACCTGGAAATGACCGGTCTGAACCCTGATACCGACGTCATCATCGAGATGGCCACCATTGTCACCGACAGTGACCTGAACACCTTGGCCGAAGGGCCAGTGATCGCTATCCACCACAGCGACGAGATCCTCGCCGGCATGGACGAGTGGAACACCCGTCAGCACGGCGGCTCGGGCCTGACCCAACGGGTGCGCGACAGCCGCATCAGCATGGCCGAAGCCGAAGCCCAAACCATCGTCTTCCTGGAGCAATGGGTGCCGAAGGGCAAGTCGCCGATCTGTGGCAACAGCATCTGCCAGGACCGTCGCTTCCTTTATACCCACATGAAGTCCCTGGAAAGCTTCTTCCACTACCGCAACCTCGACGTGTCGACCCTTAAAGAGCTGGCCGCACGCTGGGCGCCGGACGTGCGCGACAGCTTCAAGAAGGGCAGTACCCACCTGGCCTTGGACGATATCCGCGAATCCATCGCCGAGCTGCAGCACTACCGCAAGCATTTCATCAAGTTCTGATGCTGCGGTGCCTTTGTGGCGAGGGGGCTTGTCGGAACGCCGCATCGCCCCGTTCGGCTGCGAAGCAGTCGAAATCCCGTCAGCGCGAATTGCCTGAAAAAACACATTGCCTGATTTTGGGGCCGCTTCGCGACCCAACGGGGGCAAGCCCCCTCGCCACAGGTTTTCAGTGTCTGTTCTCGCCCTCTTTTGGTGCCGCACCGAAATGGCTAGACTGCGCGCCTTTCTGCAGGGACCGCCACCATGTTGCTGATGCTTTACCTGATCGCCATCACCGCCGAAGCCATGACCGGTGCCCTGTCCGCAGGCCGTCGCGGGATGGACTGGTTTGGCGTGGTGCTGATCGCATGCATCACGGCGCTCGGCGGCGGTTCGGTGCGTGATGTGCTGCTCGGTCACTATCCGCTGACCTGGGTCAAACACCCGGAATACCTGGTGCTGACCTCGATCGCGGCGATGTTCACCGTCTTCGCTGCACGCTGGATGCGCCATCTGCGCTCGCTGTTTCTGGTACTCGACGCCGTGGGTCTGGTGGCATTCACCCTGATCGGCTGCATGACCGCCCTGGAAATGGGCCACGGCATGTTGGTGGCCTCGGTCAGCGGCGTGATCACCGGGGTGTTCGGCGGCATCCTGCGCGACATCTTCTGCAACGACATCCCGCTGATCTTCCGCCGTGAGCTCTACGCCAGCGTCTCGTTCGCGGCGGCGTGGTGCTACATGTTCTGCATCTACCTGCAATTACCCGGCGAGCAGGCGATTTTGATCACGCTGTTTGGCGGCTTCCTGCTGCGGTTGCTGGCGATTCGTTTCCACTGGGAAATGCCGAAGTTCGTCTATAACGACGAGGCCTGATTTCCGCACGGTCCCTGTAGCAGCTGCCGAAGGCTGCGTTCGAGGCCGCAGGACTCGCTTGCAGGATGACGACTGCTCCGCAGCCGAACGCAGCCTTCGGCAGCTGCTACAGGAGTCCGTGTTGTTTCAGTGCCCACTCGACGTGTTCGCGCACCAACTCCGACGGATAGTCTCGCCGCGCCTTTAGCGCTTCCAGCACCGGAATGCTCGATGGAGCGTTCCCCAACCCTACCGCCAGATTGCGCAGCCAACGCTCGTAACCCGCGCGGCGCAGCGGCGAACCTTCAGTGCTGCTGAGGAACTTGTCCTCATCCCACATGAACAGCTCGGCCAGTTCGGCGTTGTCCAGATTGTGCCGTGGCTTGAAGTCGCTTTCGCCGGACGGGCGGGCGAAGCGGTTCCACGGGCAGACGATCTGGCAGTCATCGCAGCCGAACACCCGATTGCCGATCAGCGGGCGCAAGTCTTCGGGGATCGCGCTTTTCAGTTCGATGGTCAGGTAAGAAATGCAGCGCCGGGCATCCAGCACATACGGACCGACAAAGGCATTGGTCGGACAAATGTCGAGGCACGCGGTGCAGCGGCCGCAATGTTCGGTGCTGTGAGGCGGGTCGACCGGCAGCGGCAGATCAACAAACAGCTCGCTGAGGAAGAAGTAACTGCCGGCCTTGCGATTCAAGACCAGGGTGTTTTTGCCGATCCAGCCCAGGCCAGCCTTTTCCGCAATGGCCTTTTCCAGCACCGGCGCGCTGTCGACAAAGGCGCGGTAACCGAACGGCCCGATGACCGCCTGAATTTTTTCTGCCAGGTGTTGCACACGTTTACGGATCAATTTGTGGTAATCGCGGCCCAAGGCATAACGCGATACGTAGGCTTTTTCCGGTTGGGCCAGACGTTTGGCCATTTCGGTGTCGCCCGGCAGGTAGTCCATGCGCAGGGAAACCACGCGCAAGGTGCCGGGGACGAGCTCCTCCGGGTGCGAGCGTTTGCTGCCGTGGGCGCCCATGTAGTCCATTTCGCCGTGGTAGCCGGCCGCCAGCCAGCGCTCCAGGTGCTGCTCATGCTCGGCCAGGTCGAGGCCGCTGATGCCGACTTGCTGAAAGCCCAGCTCGCGGCCCCAGTCCTTGATGGATTGGGCGAGGGCGGGCAGGTCTGTGGTAATAGCGGGCATGAGGCGAGAGAAACCGGAGCTGAGGTGCGTATAATTCTGCCAGACATCGGAGCCCGAAGACGCATGCCGCACACTAAAGATGATTTACCCGACGCGCTGTACAGCGCCGCGCACGTGCGAGCCCTTGATGCGAACCTGATCGCGGCCGGTACGCCGGGCTTCGAATTGATGCAGCGCGCAGCGCGGGCGACCTGGCGTGCGCTGGTCCGTCAATGGCCGTCGGCGAACGAATTGACGGTGGTTGCCGGCCATGGCAACAACGCCGGTGACGGCTATCTGGTGGCGGTATTAGCCCGGCGTGCCGGTTGGCATGTCCGGGTGTTGGCCGCTGGTGATCCTCAGCGTTTGCGGGGAGATGCGGCACTGGCCCATGCCGAGGCCCTTGCTGAAGGTGTCGCCGTTCAGGGCTGGAGCGCGCAATCCGAGTTGCGTGGTGTTGTGCTGGACGCCTTGCTCGGCACCGGTCTGACGGGCGAAGTGCGAGAGCCGTACGCGAGTGTCATCGCGACGATCAATGCCAGCGGCCTGCCGGTGGCGGCTGTGGATATCCCTTCCGGCCTTTGTGCCAATACTGGGCGCGTGCTCGGTTCGTCAGTTCGGGCTGATCTGACCGTGACCTTCATTGGTCTGAAGCTGGGCCTGTTTACGGGCGATGCGGCGGACGTGGTCGGCGAGCTGGTGTTCAACGATCTCCAAGCCTCCCCCGAGTCGTTTGACGGGGGCGACATTGATGCTATCCGCCTGACAGTCGGTAACTTGCCGCGTCTGGCAGGTCGCACGCCAACTTCCCATAAAGGCAAATTCGGCCATGTATTGCTGATCGGCGGTGATCGCGGTTTCGGCGGTGCCATTCTGCTGAGTGCACAAAGTGCGCTGCGCAGTGGCGCCGGCATGGTGTCCATAGCCACCCGCAGTGAACATGTGGCCGCAGCACTGGCGAGAATCCCCGAAGCCATGGTGCTGGGCACTTCCTCGGCTAATCAACTGATGGAACTGCTGCAAAAGGTTTCCGTACTGGTGGTCGGCCCGGGCCTCGGGCAGGCCGCCTGGGGGCGCAGTCTGTTGTCGGCGGCGGCCAACGCACCGTTGCCGCAAGTCTGGGACGCCGATGCGTTGAATTTGCTGGCCTCAAAGCACGTGAGCTTGCCCAAGGACTGCGTGATCACACCGCATCCGGGTGAAGCGGCACGGTTGCTGGGGATAAGCACCGCCGAGGTTCAGGCTGATCGCCCGGCGGCCGCCCATGCATTGAGCAAAAAATATACAGCTGTGGTGATTCTAAAAGGCGCCGGCAGCCTCATCGCCAGCCCCGATGGGCGGTTGTCGTTGTGCCATCAGGGCCATCCGGCCATGGCCGCCGCCGGTTTGGGTGATGTACTGGCCGGTCTGGTCGGCGCATTACTGGCCCAGGGTATGGACGCGTTCGACGCCGCCTGCCTGGCGGTCTGGCTGCACGCCAATGCCGGCGCGCAAGCAGGTAAATCGGGCCGTGGGCTGGCGGCCAGTGATCTGATCCCAGCCATTCGTCAGTTGTTGGAGGAGCAAGCACCGTGTCTGAAGTAACCCTGTACCTGGCCGATGAAGAGGCGATGACCGCCTTTGGCGCACGCATCGCACAAACTACTCAAGGGCACGGTCTGATATTTCTCGAGGGCGATCTGGGGGCGGGGAAAACCACGCTGTCACGGGGCATCATCCGTGGCTTGGGGCATGTCGGGGCAGTAAAGAGTCCTACGTTCACTTTGGTCGAGCCCTACGAGATCGGCGACATCCGGGCTTTCCATTTCGACCTCTATCGACTGGTCGATCCGGAAGAGCTGGAGTACCTCGGCATCCGTGATTACTTCGAAGATGACGCGATGTGCCTGATCGAATGGCCCCAGAAAGGTGCAGGCTTTTTGCCAAAGCCCGACCTGACCATTACCATTAGCCCGCAAGACAGCGGGCGTTCGCTGAAAATTTTGTCCCAAGGCTCGCGCGGCGAGTCCTGGTGTGCCGCTTTGGCATTGGAAACCAATTAAATGATGGGGTCAGGTATGCGCTTTCGCGCGATGGTAGCTGCCGTAGGGATGTTGTTTTTGGCGGTGACCGTCGACGCTGTGGCCGAGACGAAGGTCAACAGCGTTCGCCTGTGGCGGGCGCCGGACAACACACGGCTGGTGTTCGACTTGACCGGGCCAGTGCAGCACAGCGTGTTCACTCTGACCTCACCGGATCGGCTGGTGATCGACATCAATGGCGCCACCCTTGGTGCGCCGTTGAACGTCAACAGCGCCAATAGCCCGATCACTGCCATGCGCTCGGCTCAACGCACGCCGACCGATCTGCGGGTGGTCATCGACCTGAAAAAAGCCGTCACGCCAAAAAGTTTTACCCTGGCGCCAAACGCCCAGTACGGCAATCGCCTGGTGGTCGACTTGTTCGATAACCCTGCCGATGCCGCGCCGATTCCTGTGCAGACCAACGTCGCCAAGGTGGCCCCGGTACCAGTGACTCCGGTGGAGCCTGCCGTGAAGCTGCCGCCTGCGCCTGCCGGCAAGCGCGACATCATCGTGGTGATCGACGCCGGCCACGGCGGCGAAGACCCGGGGGCCTCGGGCTCACGCGGTCAGCGTGAAAAAGACGTGGTGCTGGCCATCGCCCGCGAACTGCAGCGTCAGGTCAACGGCATGAAAGGCTTCCGCGCCGAACTGACCCGCACCGGCGACTACTTCATTCCTCTGCGCGGCCGTACCGAAATCGCCCGCAAGAAAGGCGCTGACCTGTTCGTCTCGATCCACGCCGATGCCGCGCCTTCGGCTGCAGCGTTCGGTGCATCGGTATTTGCCCTGTCTGATCGTGGTGCTACCTCGGAGACCGCGCGCTGGTTGGCCGATAGCGAAAACCGTTCCGATTTGATCGGCGGTGCCGGCAACGTCAGCCTCGACGATAAGGACCGTATGCTCGCAGGCGTGCTTCTCGATTTGTCGATGACCGCGTCCCTGACCTCCAGTCTCAACGTTGGCCAGAAAGTCTTGAGCAACATCGGTCGCGTCACGCCGCTGCACAAGCAGCGCGTGGAGCAGGCCGGGTTCATGGTGCTGAAGTCGCCGGACATTCCGTCGATCCTGGTGGAGACCGGGTTCATCTCCAACGCCAACGAAGCCTCCAAACTGGCCGCAGCGAACCACCAGCAGGCGCTGGCGCGTTCGATCAGCAGCGGCGTGCGCCAGTTCTTCCAGCAGAACCCGCCGCCGGGCACCTACATTGCCTGGCTGCGTGATTCCGGCAAGATCGCCCAGGGGCCACGTGATCATCGGGTGAATCCGGGCGAGACGCTGGCGATGATTGCCGTGCGTTATCAAGTGTCTCCCGCGACCCTGCGCAGCGCCAATAACCTGAAAAGCGACGAGCTGAAGATCGGTCAGACCCTGACCATTCCCGGCACAGAACTGGCGTCCAAAGAATGAACCAGGTGTTGACCCATACGGCTCGCATCGAGCTGCTCAGCCCGCGACTGGCGAACCAGATTGCCGCCGGTGAGGTGGTTGAACGTCCGGCTTCGGTGATCAAGGAGTTGCTGGAGAACAGCCTCGACTCCGGCGCCAGGCGTATTGATGTCGATGTGGAGCAGGGCGGCGTCAAGCTGCTGCGGGTGCGCGATGACGGCAGCGGCATTTCGGCCGATGACTTGCCGCTGGCCTTGGCGCGACACGCCACCAGCAAGATCCGCAACCTGGAAGACCTCGAGCAGGTCATGAGCCTCGGGTTTCGTGGTGAAGCCCTCGCTTCGATCAGCTCCGTGGCGCGTCTGACCCTGACGTCCCGCACCAAGGATGCCGACCAGGCCTGGCAGGTCGAGACCGAAGGTCGGGACATGGCGCCTCGCGTCCAACCCGCGGCCCATCCGGTGGGCACCTCGGTGGAAGTGCGCGACCTGTTCTTCAATACGCCGGCGCGGCGCAAATTCCTCAAGACTGAAAAAACCGAATTCGATCACCTGCAAGAAGTGATCAAGCGCCTGGCGTTGGCACGTTTCGATGTGGCGTTCCATTTGCGTCACAACGGCAAAACCATCCTCAGCCTGCACGAAGCCCATGACGACGCGGCCCGCGCCCGGCGAGTGGCGGCCATCTGCGGTTCGGGTTTTCTCGAGCAGGCGCTGCCGATAGAAATCGAACGCAACGGCCTGCATTTGTGGGGTTGGGTCGGTTTGCCGACGTTCAACCGCAGCCAGGCGGATTTGCAGTATTTCTTTGTGAACGGTCGCGCCGTACGCGACAAACTGGTGGCCCACGCGGTGCGCCAGGCTTATCGCGACGTGCTGTTCAATGGTCGGCACCCGACGTTCGTGCTGTTTTTCGAAGTCGATCCGGCCGGTGTCGACGTCAACGTTCACCCGACCAAACACGAAGTGCGCTTCCGTGACGGGCGCATGGTTCACGACTTTCTCTACGGCACCTTGCACCGCGCCTTGGGCGATGTGCGTCCGGATGATCACCTGGCTGCACCGGTGGCGACGGCGATTGTTCGCCCGTCCGGTATCGATGCCGGCGAGTTCGGGCCGCAGGGTGAAATGCGCCTGGCGGCCAATGCGTTGCTGGAGCAGCCGCAGGCACAGCCGTCATTCAACACGCCGGCAGGCTCGGGCGCTGGCGCCGGTTATCAGTATCAATACACGCCGCGTCCTCAGTCCGGCGTGCCGGCGGCTGAGGCTCAGTCTGCGTACAAGGAGTTTTTTGCGCCGCTGCCAGAAGCCAACGCTGCTGCACTTCCGGCCGGACAGGACGATATTCCACCGCTGGGTTACGCCTTGGCGCAACTCAAAGGTATCTACATCCTCTCGGAAAACGCCCAGGGCCTGGTGCTGGTGGACATGCACGCCGCCCACGAGCGGATCATGTACGAGCGCCTGAAAGTCGCCATGGCCAGCGAAGGCCTGAGCGGCCAGCCGCTGTTGGTGCCGGAATCGTTGGCAGTGAGCGAGCGCGAAGGTGACTGCGCCGAAGAAAACGTCGCGTGGTTCCAGCGTCTTGGCTTCGAGCTGCAGCGACTTGGCCCGGAAACACTGGCGATCCGGCAGATCCCGGCCTTGCTCAAGCAAGCCGAAGCCAACCGCTTGGTCAGTGATGTGCTGGCGGACCTGATGGAATACGGCACCAGCGATCGCATCCAGGCACACCTGAACGAACTGCTTGGCACCATGGCCTGCCACGGCGCGATTCGGGCGAACCGGCGTCTGGCGCTGCCGGAGATGAACGGTCTACTGCGGGACATGGAAAACACCGAGCGCAGCGGTCAATGCAACCATGGCCGACCGACCTGGACCCAACTGGGCCTGGACGATCTGGACAAACTGTTCTTGCGCGGTCGCTGATGAGCCAGCTCCCTCCTGCGATTTTCCTGATGGGCCCGACCGCAGCGGGCAAGACTGATCTGGCTATCGAGCTGACCAAGGTCCTGCCTTGCGAGCTGATCAGTGTCGATTCGGCGTTGGTCTATCGCGGCATGGACATCGGCACCGCCAAGCCTTCGAAAGAGATTCTGGCCGAGTTTCCGCACCGATTGATCGATATTCTCGACCCGGCCGAGAGCTATTCGGCGGCGGAATTTCGTCGTGATGCACTTGAGGCGATGGCCGAGATCACTTCGCGAGGCAAAATTCCGTTGCTTGTAGGCGGCACGATGCTCTACTACAAGGCTTTGGTCGAAGGACTGGCGGAAATGCCGGCGGCCGATCCCGAGGTTCGCGCGCAGATCGAAGAAGAGGCTGCACGCCTTGGCTGGCAAGCCCTGCACGACCAGTTGGCGCTCGTCGATCCGGTATCGGCGGCGCGAATTCATCCGAACGATCCCCAGCGACTCAGTCGAGCACTGGAAGTTTATCGCGTCAGCGGTCAGAGCATGACCGAGCTGCGACTGAGACAAAGTGCGCAAAGTACTGAAGCAGCCGCTTCGGGACTGCAACAATTGCCCTATACTGTCGCGAACTTGGCCATTGCTCCGGCAAATCGCCAGGTATTGCACGAGCGAATTAAACAAAGATTCACAGTTATGTTGGAACAGGGATTCATTGACGAGGTCGTAGCCCTGCGTAAGCGAAGTGACCTGCATTCAGGGTTGCCGTCGATACGTGCGGTAGGCTACCGACAAGTCTGGGACTACCTGGATGGCAAGCTGACACAAGCCGAGATGCAGGAACGTGGAATCATTGCCACGCGCCAATTGGCAAAACGTCAGTTCACCTGGCTGCGCAGTTGGGCTGATTTACACTGGCTGGACAGCCTGGATTGCGACAATCTGCCGCGCGCCTTGAAATACCTTGGGACCATCTCCATATTGAGCTGAGTCCTTGCAATTGCCGTCTATCCTTGGGGGTGTGACGGCCACAAGCCATCTGTTTACCTATTTTTTATATTGAATCCTTAAAGGAGTGCGGCACATGTCAAAAGGGCATTCGCTACAAGACCCTTACTTGAATACTTTACGTAAAGAGAAAGTTGGGGTGTCCATCTACCTGGTCAACGGGATCAAACTGCAAGGCACGATCGAGTCTTTCGACCAGTTCGTTATCCTGCTGAAGAACACCGTCAGCCAAATGGTCTACAAACACGCTATCTCTACAGTGGTGCCGGTTCGTCCAATTCGTCTGCCTAGTGCAACCGAATCCGAAGCAGGTGACGCTGAGCCAGGTAACGCCTGATAGGAGTCTCCTTTGTTCTTTGAGCGCCACGGTGGTGGTGAGCGAGTGATCCTCGTTCACTTGGATGGACAGGACCCTGAGGCGCGCGAAGATCCGCAGGAGTTTCAGGAGTTGGCTAATTCGGCCGGCGCCGAGACCGTTGCGTTTTTTAACGTGCCGCGTCATCGGCCAACCGCCAAATTCCTGATCGGCAGTGGCAAGGTCGAGGAACTACGCGACCTGGTCCATGCCGAAGAGGCCGATCTGGTGATTTTCAATCACACCCTCACGCCCAGTCAGGAACGTAACCTCGAACGTGTTTTCGAGTGTCGCGTGATCGACCGCACCGGTCTGATTCTCGATATTTTCGCCCAACGCGCCCGTACCCATGAAGGCAAGCTCCAGGTAGAACTGGCCCAGCTTGACCACATGAGCACCCGGCTGGTTCGTGGCTGGACTCACCTTGAGCGTCAAGGTGGCGGTATCGGCATGCGTGGCCCGGGTGAAACCCAGCTGGAAACCGACCGCCGTTTGCTGCGGGTTCGCCTGCGACAGATCAAGGGTCGGCTGGAAAAAGTGCGCAGCCAGCGCGAACAGTCGCGACGTGGCCGTACGCGTGCAGATATCCCTACCGTGTCTTTGGTGGGGTATACCAACGCCGGTAAATCCACGCTTTTCAATAACGTGACGAAATCCGACGTGTACGCAGCTGACCAGTTGTTTGCCACGCTGGACCCGACCTTGCGCCGTCTGGAACTGGACGACCTGGGGCCGATTGTCCTGGCCGACACTGTGGGTTTCATCCGCCACTTGCCTCACAAGCTGGTTGAGGCATTTCGGTCTACGCTCGAAGAGTCGAGCAACTCCGACCTGCTGTTGCACGTGATCGATGCGGCCGAACCGGATCGCATGTTGCAGATCGAGCAGGTGATGGTAGTGCTGGGCGAGATTGGTGCCCAGGACTTGCCGATCCTCGAGGTCTATAACAAACTCGATTTGCTTGAAGGCGTTGAGCCACAAATCCAGCGCGACGAAAACGGCAAACCTCAACGGGTCTGGCTGTCGGCGCGTGATGGCAGTGGTCTGGAATTGCTTGAGCAAGCCATTGCCGAGTTACTGGGCGGTGATTTGTTTGTCGGTACCTTGCGCTTGCCGCAACGATTCGCTCGACTGCGTGCGCAGTTCTTCGAACTCGGAGCGGTGCAGAAAGAAGAACACGACGAAGAAGGTGTCAGCTTGCTGGCCGTTAGATTGCCGCGCTCGGAGCTCAATCGACTGGTCAGCCGTGAAGGCGTTGTGCCGACGGAGTTCATCGAGCAACACACTTTGCAATAAAAGCCTGAGAAAGCGGTTGTGCCGCGGTGACAGGCATTCTGTAGCATTGGTCGGCGCGCCGTGGGTGCGTCTTTGCTTTATCAGATGGAGAGCGCTATGGCTTGGAATGAGCCGGGTGGCAACTCGAATAATCAGGATCCTTGGGGTGGCAAGCGCCGCAATAACGGCGACCGCAAGGGACCACCGGATCTCGACGAGGCCTTCCGAAAGCTGCAGGAAAGCCTGAACGGGTTGTTCGGTGGTGGTAAGAAACGTGGTGATGACGGCGGTGGTTCGGGCAAGAGTGGCGGCTTCGGCGGCCTGCTCGGCATCGGCCTGGTCGTGCTGGCGGCCGTGTGGCTGTACAGTGCGGTCTACGTAGTCGACGAGCAGGAGCAAGCCGTGGTGCTGCGCTTCGGCAAGTACTACGAAACCGTCGGCCCGGGCCTGAACATCTATTTCCCGCCGATCGATCGCAAGTACCTGGAAAACGTCACGCGTGAGCGTGCCTATACCAAGCAGGGTCAAATGCTCACTGAGGACGAGAACATCGTCGAAGTGCCGCTGACCGTGCAGTACAAGATCAGCAACCTGCAGGACTTCGTGCTGAGCGTCGATCAGCCGGAAATCAGCCTGCAGCACGCGACCGAAAGTGCCTTGCGCCATGTGGTGGGTTCTACCGCGATGGACCAGGTGCTGACCGAAGGTCGTGAGTTGATGGCCAGCGAAATCAAGGAGCGTCTGCAACGCTTCATGGATACTTATCGCACCGGTATCACCGTTACCCAGGTGAACGTACAGAGCGCAGCGGCACCGCGTGAAGTACAGGAAGCCTTCGATGACGTGATCCGTGCCCGTGAAGACGAGCAGCGTTCGCGCAACCAGGCTGAAACCTACGCCAACGGCGTCGTGCCGGAAGCCCGTGGTCAGGCCCAGCGCATCATCGAAGATGCCAACGGATACCGTGACGAAACCGTCTCGCGCGCCAAGGGTGAGGCTGATCGCTTCACCAAACTGGTGAGCGAGTACCGCAAGGCACCTGAGGTGACCCGTGAGCGTCTGTACCTGGACACCATGCAGGAAGTCTTCACCAACACCAGCAAGGTTCTCGTGACCGGCAACAAGAATGGCCAGAGCAATCTGCTCTACTTGCCGCTGGACAAGATGGTCGAAAGTGGTCGCAACACCAGCACTCCGGTGACCGGTGCGGCAGCCACCAGCAATGAAGCGAATGCGCGTGCAGCCGCTGATCTGCAGCAACAGCAAGCACGTACCAGGGAGAGTCGCTGATGAGCAATAAATCGCTGATCGCCCTTATTGTCGGCGTCGTCGTGGCCATCGCTGCCTGGAACTGCTTCTACATCGTGGCTCAGACCGAGCGTGCGGTGCTGCTGCAGTTCGGTCGTGTGGTCCAGACTGATGTTCAGCCGGGCCTGCATGTGAAAGTGCCTTACGTTAACCAGGTGCGCAAATTCGACGCACGCCTGATGACGCTGGATGCACCGACACAACGCTTCCTGACGCTGGAAAAGAAAGCCGTCATGGTCGATGCCTACGCCAAGTGGCGTGTGAAGGACGCTGAGCGTTACTACACCGCGACCTCCGGCCTCAAGCAGATTGCCGACGAGCGTCTTTCCCGTCGTCTGGAATCGGGCCTGCGTGACCAGTTCGGTAAGCGCACGTTGCACGAAGTGGTTTCCGGTGAGCGCGATGCGCTGATGACCGATATCACGGCGTCGCTGAACAAGATGGCGGAAAAAGAGCTGGGCATCGAAGTCGTCGATGTTCGGGTCAAGGCCATCGATCTGCCTAAAGAAGTGAACCGCAGTGTGTTCGAGCGTATGAGCTCCGAGCGTGAGCGTGAAGCTCGCGAGCACCGCGCCAAGGGTAACGAACTGGCAGAAGGCATCCGTGCCGACGCCGATCGTCAACGCCGCGTGCTGCTGGCTGAAGCCTATCGTGAATCTGAAGAGGTTCGCGGTGACGGTGATGCCCAGGCCGCTGCGATCTACTCCAAGGCTTACGGCCAGGACCAGGAGTTCTACGGTTTCTACCGTAGCTTGCGCGCCTACCGTGAAAGCTTCGCGAACAAATCCGACGTCATGGTCCTGGACCCAAGCAGCGACTTCTTCCGTTACCTGGAAAAAGCCAAGCCTTGATACAGCGTTGACCTGAATCATCCCCCGCCTGGCGGCTAAAGCCTCGGGCGGGGTGATCCTTTGGGAAAACGTGTGTATGATGCGGCAGCCGGGAAATTCCCGGCTTTTTTGCGTCTGCACGTTTGATTGCTGTTTGTTATGCAGGCGCCCGAGTTGAATGACTCGACAGGTTTTTCGAGGAAAGTGGTTGGCGAAGCCGGTTTCAGGCTTTTCGCCACGTTGTTTATGCGCGTGGTTTGCACATGAACCGACCATTTTCTGCTTCACTCAAGGCTCGCCCAACGGCTGGCCGCCCGGATCATAGGGGAATGGCGTAATGGCAACGGTAGACCGCTGGCTGCTGCCAGATGGCATCGAAGAAGTACTGCCACCAGAGGCGGCGCGTATTGAAGTCGCGCGTCGTCAGGTGTTGGATCTGTTCCAGAGCTGGGGTTACGAGTTTGTCGTGACTCCCCATATCGAGTACCTGGAATCCCTGCTGACCGGCGCGGGCTCGGACCTCGATCTGCGTACCTTCAAGGTCATCGACCCGCAATCGGGCCGGCAGATGGGCTTTCGTGCCGACATCACGCCGCAAGTGGCGCGCATCGATGCGCACACCCTGCGCCGCGAAGGCCCGAGCCGTCTGTGCTATGCCGGTAGCGTGCTGCATGCTCAGCCGCGCGCCTTGTCATCCTCGCGCAGCCCGATCCAGCTGGGCGCCGAGTTGTACGGCGATGCCAGCCCGAGCAGCGACGTGGAAGTCATCAGCCTGATGCTGGCCATGCTGCAACTGGCCGATGTGCCGGATGTGCACATGGATCTCGGTCATGTCGGCATCTACCGTGGCCTGGCCCGTGCGGCCGGTCTGTCCGGTGAAGTTGAACAGCAGTTGTTCGATGCGTTGCAACGCAAGGCGATCGACGAGGTCATTACCTTGACCGAAGGCTTGCCTGCCGATCTGTCAGGAATGCTGCGAGCGTTGGTCGATTTGTGTGGCGGCCGCGAAGTATTGAGCGCTGCCCGCGAGCGTCTGGCCAATGCGCCGGCGCCGGTTCTGGCGGCGCTGGATGATTTGCTGGCGATAGCCGAGCGACTGTCCACGCGTTTCCCGGAATTACCGCTTTACTTCGACCTGGGCGAGCTGCGCGGCTATCACTACCACACCGGTGTCGTGTTCGCGGTGTTCGTACCGGGCGTTGGCCAGTCCATTGCCCAGGGCGGTCGTTACGACGACATCGGCGCCGACTTCGGTCGCGCGCGTCCGGCCACCGGCTTCTCTACCGATTTGAAAACCCTGGTGACCCTGGGGCGTGCTGAGATCGAGCTACCGTCTGGCGGTATCTGGATGCCTGACAGTACGGATGCGGCACTCTGGCAGCAGGTTTGCCAGTTGCGCAGTGAGGGTCAGCGTGTCGTTCAGGCATTGCCTGGACAACCTTTGGCCGCCGCCCGTGAAGCGGACTGCGACCGGCAATTGATCCAGCAGAACGGGCTTTGGCAAGTATCGCCACTGGCTTCTTGAGTTTTCCTGCCGGCTGCGGCCGGCACCAAGTTTGCGCGAATGAGGACAAGTGTTATGGGTAAGAATGTCGTAGTCCTGGGCACCCAATGGGGTGATGAGGGCAAAGGCAAGATCGTTGATCTGCTGACCGAACATGCTGCCGCCGTAGTGCGCTACCAGGGTGGCCACAACGCGGGTCACACCCTGGTGATCGATGGCGAAAAAACCGTCTTGCACCTGATCCCGTCGGGCGTGCTGCGCGAAGGCGTGCAGTGCCTGATTGGTAACGGTGTGGTGGTTGCACCCGACGCTCTGCTGCGGGAAATCATCAAGCTGGAAGAGAAAGGCGTACCAGTGCGTGAGCGCCTGCGTATCAGCCCGTCCTGCCCACTGATCCTGTCCTTCCACGTAGCGCTGGACCAGGCTCGTGAAAAGGCCCGTGGCGAGCTGAAGATCGGTACGACCGGTCGCGGCATCGGCCCGGCCTACGAAGACAAGGTTGCGCGTCGTGGCCTGCGTGTTGGCGACCTGCTAAACATGCCGCGCTTTGAAGAAAAGCTGCGTGAACTGGTGGATTACCACAACTTCATGCTGGTGGGTTACTACAAAGAGCCGGCCATCGAGTTCGAAAAGACCCTGGCTGAATGCAAAGAATACGCTGAGCTGCTCAAGCCGCTGATGCTGGACGTGACGGCCGAGCTGCACGACCTGCGTCGCGCCGGCAAAGACATCATGTTTGAAGGCGCCCAAGGTTCGTTGCTGGACATCGACCACGGTACCTACCCGTACGTGACCAGCTCTAACACTACCGCTGGTGGCGTTGCTACCGGTTCGGGAGTTGGCCCGATGTTCCTCGACTACATCCTGGGCATCACCAAGGCTTACACCACGCGTGTAGGTTCGGGTCCGTTCCCGACTGAGCTGTTCGACGAAGTCGGTGCGCACCTGGCCAAACAAGGTCACGAGTTCGGTGCGACTACTGGCCGTGCCCGTCGTTGTGGCTGGTTTGACGCTGTTATCCTGCGTCGCGCTATCGATGTGAACAGCATCTCGGGCATCTGCCTGACCAAGCTGGACGTACTCGACGGTCTGGAAACCATCAATATCTGCGTCGGCTACAAAAATGCCGAAGGTAACGATGTTGCCCCGACTGACGCTGACAGCTACGTGGGTCTGCAGCCTGTGTACGAAGTAGTGCCGGGCTGGACCGAGTCGACTGTGGGTGCCAAAGCCCTGGAAGAGCTGCCAGCTAACGCGCGTGCCTACATCAAACGGGTCGAAGAGCTGATCGGTGCGCCGATTGACATTATTTCGACGGGCCCGGATCGCAACGAAACCATCGTTTTGCGTCACCCGTTCGCTTAATAAGTCGTTGATGTAAAAAGCAAAGGGTCCTTGATTGGACCCTTTGTCGTTTCTGCCTGCCGGACGGCATGACCTTTGCTGTGATGTTGAATAAAAGCATCGCTTCCAGCGCGCCATCAATTTAATGGCGCCAAAGCAGAGGGATTCCAAGTGTCGGCCGTTCTCTCACTGTTACAAAGCCGTTTGTTGCGGCCTGTGTTCGTTACCCTTGGTATCGCCCTTTTGGTGCAGGTGCTGGTGGCTGTTGCCCTGACTCGGAGCACGGTGACTGCGCTTGAAGCCGATTTGGCTGCTCGCCTGGGTGCCGACAGCCAAAAACTGTCTGGCGAACTTGAGCAGGCGGGGCGTGAAGTCACGTCGAGCCTGGACAGCCTCTCCACCAGTACCCGCCAGCGACTCACCGCCGGCCTGTCTACGCGATTGAAAGACGAGCAGCTGCAACTGCGTGCGACGTTGGAAAAGGATCTCAAGGATTCGGCCAATGACATGGCGCAACTGCTGGCCTCGGTCGCTCCGCGTGCCATGTGGGACAGCGACGTTCCAACCCTCTCCGAATTCGCCCGCCGGGCCCAGCGCAATCCCAACGTGTTGTTCGTGGTGTATGACGATGCGACGGGTCAGCACCTGACGCGCTACCTCAACCGCGAAAACCCGATCAACAAGGCATTGCTGGAGAAAGGCCAGGGCGAGCGTGCGCTGGACAAGGTGCTGGATGCGGCGAAGAACGATCCGTCGGTCTACTACCTCGAAGCCTCGATCAATCCCAATGGCGTGGAAATCGGCAAGGTCTTGATGGGCGTTTCGACCGCTTCGGTGGAAACCGATCTGGCAGCCCTGGATAAACGTTTTGCGGCGCTGATCGCCAGCGGTGATCAACTGGTCGGCGACAGCCTCAAAGGTGCTGCTGCCGACAGCGCCACGGCGATGCGTGCACGCCTGACGTCCGCGCAGGCCACGGCGTCGGAAATGAAAGCCAACACCACCAGTACCGTGCAGGAAGCGGCATCGACATTGCGCTGGCGCATCGGGATGTTCCTGGCGCTGGTCGGTTGCGGTGTGCTGCTGTTGCTCGCTGTTGTGTTGGGCCGTCGAGTGGTCAATCGCTTGAAATTGCTCATCGCCGCGATGGATGACCTGGCGGCGGGCGAGGGCGACCTGACCAAGCGTGTGCAGATCAACAGCAAAGACGAAATCGGCGACATGGCCGCCGCGGTCAACCGCTTCGTGGATAAGTTGCAGCCAATCGTGCGCGAAGCGGGGGATGTGGCTCAGCGCACCGGCGTGGAAATCGGCGCCATGACCCTGCGCAATGCCGGAGCGGATAAAGCGGCGGGCATGCAGCGCGATGAAGTGGCCGAGAGCTTGCGTGCGTTGTCGCAGATGGCGGATGAAGCCCAGTCAGAAAGCCACGCCATGCAGGCAGCGTTGCAGCAGGTGGTGGACATTCGGTCGGCCACCGATGAGAACACCCGGACCTCGGCGAAAGTCGGCAGCCTGATCGAGGCGTTGGCCGGGCAGGTCGATACCGGGTCGAAAGTCATCGAGCGGCTGGCGCAGCAGAGCGAGCAGATTGAGGTGGTGCTGACGGTGATTCACGGGATCGCCGAACAAACCAATCTGCTGGCACTCAACGCCGCCATCGAAGCGGCGCGTGCCGGCGAAACCGGTCGCGGCTTTGCCGTGGTGGCGGACGAAGTCCGAGCGCTGGCAAGCAAGACCCAGAGCTCTACCGGCGACATCCAGGCGCACATCGTTGCCTTGCAGCAAGGTGCGCGGGAAGCGGTGGCCGCGATTGGCCAGGCCGGGCGTCAAGCCAATGAAGGTTTGCTGGTGTTGCGTGATAGCGCAAGGTTGCAACAATCGGTGCAGGCGTCGGTCGAGCAGGTGCATGCGGCGATTGGTCTGGCGACGCAGGCAGCGGCGCATCAGGCGCAAGGCGCGCAAGCGGTGCGGGGTCGGGTCGAGACCATTCATGCACAGGCTGAGAAAGCAGCTCAGGCGGTGGTGGAGACCACGGCCAGCGGCAAGGTGCTGGATGGATTGGCGGCGCAGTTGAAGGCGAGCCTGGGGCAGTTCAGGGCTTAAGATTTGTGTTGTTCTGGCTGGCCTCTTCGCGAGCAAGCCCGCTCCCACCTGGATCTGCAGTGAATTCACAATGTGTGAGCACCCTGGATCTAATGTGGGAGCGGGCTTGCTCGCGAAGGCGATCTCAACGGCTCAAATACATTCGGGTAGTAAGCAAATAGACCGGCAACCCCGACACCAAAATCAATAACGCCGCATAAGGCGCCGCCGCCGCAAACTCCACATTCGCGGTATGCGCCCAAACCTCAGTCGCCAGTGTGTTGAGCCCGGTCGGACTTAACAGCAGCGTCGCCGTCAGTTCCTTCATCGCATCCAGAAACACCAGCGCAAACGCCGCCCCCAGTGCCGGGAAGATGATCGGCAGTGTCACCCGGCAAAACGCGCTGAAAGACGACGCCCCCAGCGTGCGTGCCGCCTCTTCCAGTTGTGGCGCGGCCTTATTCAGCGCCGTACGAATCGGCGCCTGGGCCAATGGCAAAAACAGCAACGCATAAGCGATCAGCAGCAACGCCGAAGTCTGGTACAGCACCGGCACATAGTGCAGGGCGAAATACACCAGCGTCAGCGCAATCACCAAGCCTGGCAGCGCGTGTAGCAGATACGGCAAGCGCTCGGCCCAGATCGCCAGTCGGCCTTTATGACGCACCACCAGCAACCCCAACGGCACCGCCAGCACCAGGCACAGCGCAGCGCCGCCCAGCGATAGGGCGAGGGAAGACAGCAGTGCTTCGCTGATTGCCGCCACCGGGAACGCCGCCGACGAACCCACTGCCAGCCAGTAGACGAGCATCCCTAGTGGAACGCCGCTGCCGATAATCGCCAGTGCCAGGCAGTAAACCTGTCCGGCGACCGTCCACGACCCCAGTCGAACCTGCTCCGCGCGCCGCGCAGCGCCTTGGCCGGTGCGCACGTGCCGGCCTTTGCCGCGTACGCGCAGCTCAAGCCACAACAACACCAGACAAAGCGCCAGCAGCACCGCCGACAGCATCGCCGCGTTGGCGTTGCTGAATTCGAGTTCGAATTGCTGATAGATCGCCGTGGTGAAGGTTTGCAGGCCGATGATCGACAGGGCGCCGAATTCCACCAGCATGTGCAGCGCGATCAGCAGCGAGCCGGCGAGCAATGACGGCCAGAGCAGCGGCAAGGTGATTCTGAAAAACACGCCCCAGCGGTTCTGCCCAAGGGTCCGTGCGGACTCCTCAAGAGACGGATCGAGATTGCGCAAGGTCGCGGCGACTGGCAGAAAAATCAGCGGGTATTTCGACAGGGTCATCACCAGGATCGCCCCGCCCAAGCCTTCGAAATGCGCGCTCAGGGACACCCAGGTAAAACTGCTGACAAACGCCGGCACGGCGAACGGCAAACACAGAATCACGCCCCATAACCGCCGTCCCGGCAGATTGCTGCGTTCCAGCAGCCACGCCAGCGACAAACCGATCACGCCGCAAGCAACCGTCACGCCGATCATCAGTGCCAACGTATTGCGCAGCAGCCCGAACACATAAGGCCGCCACAGCAGGTGCAGCGCCTCGGCCCAGCCGGCCTGCCAGGTCTTGAGTCCGACGTACACCAGCGGCAAAAGACTGAGCACCACCAACAGCAAAACCGGCAGCAGCAGCCAGATTGACGGCCGCTTGCGCCGTGGTACGTAACCCCCGCGCGAGGCGGGGGCGGATAACGATGCGCTCATCAGTTCAAGCCAACGTCACGTTCCAGGTCCAGGGCTTCTTCGGCATTGCCGAGGTCGGCCGGGGTGACTTTCGGTGCTTGCAGTTCGCTGAACGGTTTGAGGCCGCGATCCGATTCCATGCCTTTGTGCAGCGGGTATTCGGCGGTCGTCTGGGTGATCACGCGCTGACCCTCTTCACTGGCCATATAGGCGAGAAATTGCTGGGCTTCTTTTGGATGCTTGCTGGATTTCAGCACCGCGGCGCTGGAAACGGTGATCAACCCGCCGACGTCGCCGCCGGTGAAGTAATGCAGTTTCGAATCGAGCTGGCCTTTTTCCCGTTGCAAGGCGAACCAGTAGTAGTTGTTCACCAGCACGGTGGCGACTTCGCCGTTTTCCACCGCCTTCAGGGCAACCATGTTGTTGCTGTAAGTCTTGCCGAATGCGCGCAGGCCGGTCAGCCATTCTTCGGCCGCGTCCATGCCGTGCACCTTGATGATTGCTACGGCCTGTTCCTGGAACGCGCCGCTGGTAGGCACGAAGCCGACCTTGCCCTGCCATTTCGGATCGGAGAATTCCATCACCGATTTCGGCAGGTCTTTTTCGTCGATCAGTTTCGGGTTGAACGCGACCACGCGAACTCGAGCGGTGACGCCGATCCAGGTGCCATTGCCGGCGACGTAGTCTTTCGGCAGAACGGCAAGGGTGGCGGCATCGGTCTGAGCCAACAGGCCTTGTTCGCCGAGCTTGTTCAGCGGTGGCGACTCTTCGGTGTAGATCACGTCGGCAGGGGAGCGATCACCTTCTTCGACGACCTGGCTGGCGAGCTGATTGCTGCTGCCTTTGCGCACGTTGACGTGAATGCCGGTCTTGGCTTCGAAGGCTTTGGCGATGGCATCGCCGACTTCTTTGTGTTGGCCGTTGTAGAGGGTCAGGGAAACTGGATCAGCAGCCTGGGTGAGGGGAGTGGCGAGTGCCAGGCCGAGGAGGGTGAAGGTCAGGCCTCGGCGCAGGGTATTTCGAAACATCATTCGCAGGGTTCCTCACTGTCGCATTGCAAAAACTTGAAACAATGATAAACGATATTGTTTCTCAAGTGCGCCTTGCGGGGCTGGGAAGTGGTTGCTAGAGCGGCTGTCGCAGGCACTTGTAGCAGCTGGCGCAGCCTGCGTTCGGCTGCGAAGTGGTCGCAAAACCTGAGCACATGGTCTTTCTGTTGCGCCGCGTCGCTTGAACTCACGACTGCTTCGCAGCTGGCGCAGGCTTCGCCAGCTGCTACAGGATCGTGGGGAGCTCCGCGCTTCTGGTTTTTTGAATGCCAGAAACGCAAAAACCCGCTTTCGCGGGTTTTTGTGAAATTCAAGATCGTGACCTTGAATTTGAATTGGTGCCCAGAAGAAGACTCGAACTTCCACGACCTTGCGGTCACCAGCACCTGAAGCTGGCGTGTCTACCAATTTCACCATCTGGGCATAATCTTCAGCGTCGCCGCTGTTGATGTGGCGCACTATACGGAGAGCGTTTTGATCTGTAAACCCCTGATTTAGATTTAATAAATCAGATGTTTAGAATGCAAAAACCCGCTTTCGCGGGTTTTTGTGTGAGCCTTGAAATTGATCTAATCTCAAGCTCTGAATTGGTGCCCAGAAGAAGACTCGAACTTCCACGACCTTGCGGTCACCAGCACCTGAAGCTGGCGTGTCTACCAATTTCACCATCTGGGCAGTATCGGCAACGCTAGTGCGTCGTCGATGGCGCGCACTATACGGAGCGTCTTTTTAACTGTAAACCCCTGGCATCAAAAAAACCTGGAAAATTTTACCAGCGGCATTTAAATCAGCTTTGCGCTGTCGATATAAGGCTTTAGATGGGCTGTCACAGCCTGAAATTTCCCGTTTCATTACGCCTATGCCAAACTAACCCGCATATAGACAAGGTGAAAACTCTCTAATGGCCGATTGGCAGTCCCTCGATCCCGAGGCCGCTCGTGAAGCGGAAAAATATGATAACCCTATCCCTAGCCGCGAACTGATCCTTCAGCATCTTGCTGACCGGGGTTCGCCTGCTAACCGCGAGCAGCTGGTGGAAGAGTTTGGTCTGACCACAGAAGACCAGATCGAAGCCCTGCGTCGCCGCCTGCGCGCCATGGAGCGCGATGCCCAGCTTATTTACACGCGGCGCGGTACGTATGCGCCGGTGGACAAGCTCGACCTGATCCTCGGCCGCATCAGCGGTCACCGTGACGGCTTCGGCTTCCTGGTTCCGGATGACGGCAGCGACGACTTGTTCATGAGCCCGGCGCAAATGCGCCTGGTGTTCGATGGCGACCGTGCGCTGGCCCGTGTTTCCGGTCTCGACCGTCGCGGTCGCCGCGAAGGCATGATCGTCGAAGTGGTGTCCCGTGCCCACGAGACCATCGTCGGTCGTTACTTCGAAGAGGGCGGTATCGGCTTCGTGGTGGCGGACAATCCGAAGATCCAGCAAGAAGTGCTGGTCACCCCGGGTCGCAACGCCAATGCCAAGGTCGGTCAATTCGTCGAAGTGAAGATCACTCACTGGCCAACCCCACGCTTCCAGCCGCAAGGCGACGTGGTCGAAGTCGTGGGCAACTACATGGCGCCGGGCATGGAAATCGATGTTGCCCTCCGCGCGTACGATATCCCGCACGTCTGGCCTGAAGCGGTCTTGAAAGAAGCCGCCAAGCTCAAGCCTGAAGTCGAAGAGAAAGACAAAGAGAAGCGCATCGACCTGCGTCACCTGCCGTTCGTGACCATCGACGGTGAGGACGCGCGCGATTTCGATGACGCGGTTTACTGTGAAGCCAAGCCGGGCAAGCTGCGACTGTTCTCCGGCGGCTGGAAGTTGTACGTGGCGATCGCCGACGTCTCCAGCTACGTGAAAATCGGTTCGGCGCTGGATAACGAGTCCCAGGTCCGCGGCAACTCCGTCTACTTCCCGGAGCGCGTGGTGCCGATGCTGCCGGAGCAACTGTCCAACGGACTGTGCTCGCTGAACCCGCACGTCGATCGCCTGGCCATGGTCTGCGAGATGACCATCTCGAAAACCGGCGAGATGACTGATTACTGCTTCTACGAAGCGGTGATTCATTCCCACGCGCGCCTGACCTACAACAAGGTCAGCTCGATGCTGGAGACGCCGAAACTCACCGAGGCGCGTCAGCTTCGCGGCGAGTACAACGATGTTCTGCCGCACCTGAAGCAGCTCTACGCGCTGTACAAGGTTCTGCTGGGCGCTCGTCACGTACGTGGCGCGATCGATTTCGAAACGCAGGAAACCCGGATCATCTTCGGCACCGAGCGCAAGATTGCCGAGATCCGTCCGACCGTTCGCAACGATGCACACAAGCTGATCGAAGAATGCATGCTGGCGGCCAACGTGGCCACGGCTGAATTCCTCAAGAAGCACGAAATCCCTGCGCTGTATCGCGTTCACAACGGCCCGCCGCCGGAGCGTCTGGAAAAACTGCGCGCCTTCCTCGGCGAGCTCGGTCTGTCCCTGCACAAAGGCAAGGACGGCCCGTCGCCGAAGGATTACCAGGCATTGCTGGCCAGCATCAAGGACCGTCCGGATTTCCATCTGATCCAGACCGTCATGCTGCGCTCGTTGAGCCAGGCGGTGTACAGCGCCGATAACCAGGGCCACTTCGGCCTGAATTACGAAGCCTATACCCACTTCACCTCGCCGATCCGCCGCTACCCGGACTTGCTCACGCACCGGGCGATCCGCAGCGTCATCCATTCCAAGCAGGACACGCCGCACGTTCGCCGTGCCGGCGCGATGACCATTCCGAAAGCGCGCATCTATCCGTACGACGAAGCGGCGCTGGAACAGCTCGGCGAGCAATGCTCGATGAGTGAGCGCCGTGCCGACGAAGCGACCCGCGACGTGGTGAACTGGCTCAAGTGCGAGTTCATGAAAGACCGCGTGGGCGAATCGTTCCCGGGTGTGATTACCGCCGTGACCGGTTTTGGCCTGTTCGTCGAGCTGACCGACATCTACGTCGAAGGCCTGGTGCACGTCACCGCGCTGCCGGGCGATTACTACCACTTCGATCCTGTGCACCACCGCCTCGCCGGTGAGCGTACCGGTCGCAGCTTCCGCCTTGGCGACACCGTTGAAGTGCGCGTGATGCGCGTTGACCTCGATGAGCGCAAGATCGATTTCGAGATGGCTGAAAAAACCATCAGCGCGCCGATCGGCCGCAAGAAGCGCGGGACTGAAAAGGCTGAGCCAGCCGCCAAGACGGCCGCAAAAACCGCGGCAGAGCCGGCCTCGGCGAAAACCGGTCGTCGTCCTGCCAAGGAAAAGGCTGTCGAAGCCTATCGCCCAAGCGATGCTGCGGCGAAAAATGCCGAGTTGCGTAAAAGCCGTGAATTGAAACAGGCGTTGCTGTCTGAAGCGAAAAGCGGCGGTAAAGCGGCGTCTGGGGGAAAGACCGGACGGTCGGCGCCTGACAAGGCTCCCGGCAGCAAACCAAGCAAACACCGTAAAGGCCCGCCGAAAGCGGGTTCGGCCCCAGCCAAAAGCGGCGGGGCGCGTAAACCTAAGGCCAAGCCATGAGTCAGTTGGAAAAGATCTACGGCGTACATGCTGTAGAAGCGTTACTGCGTCACCACCCGAAACGCGTCAAGCAGATCTGGCTGGCTGAAGGACGCAGTGAGCCGCGAGTACAGGCGCTGATCGCGCTGGCGAATGAAAATCGCGTGCCCGTCGGCAACGCCGAGCGTCGTGAACTCGATGCCTGGGTGGATGGCGTGCACCAAGGCGTGGTCGCGGACGTGAGTCCGAGCCAGGTCTGGGGCGAGGCGATGCTCGACGAGTTGCTGGATCGCTCCGAAGGTGCGCCGTTGTTGCTGGTGCTCGACGGCGTGACCGATCCGCACAACCTCGGCGCTTGCCTGCGTTCGGCCGATGCGGCCGGTGCGCTGGCGGTCATTGTGCCGAAGGACAAGTCTGCGACCCTGACCCCGACAGTGCGTAAAGTTGCCTGCGGTGCGGCGGAAGTGATTCCGTTGGTCGCCGTGACCAACCTGGCGCGCACACTTGAAAAACTCAAGCAGCGTGGCTTGTGGGTTGTTGGCACGGCGGGCGAGGCGGAACAGAGTCTGTATCAGCAAGACATGACCGGGCCGACAATCCTGATCATGGGCGCGGAAGGCAGCGGCATGCGTCGCCTGACTCGCGACCTTTGCGACTACCTGGTGCACTTGCCGATGACCGGCAGCGTCAGCAGTCTCAACGTTTCCGTGGCGACTGGAGTGTGCCTGTTCGAGGCCCAGCGTCAGCGCAGCGTAAAAGCCGCCGGAACCGCCAAGAAGTCTTAAGCCGCATGCGATCCAAATGTGGGAGCGGGCTTGCTCGCGAAGAGGGAGTGTCAGTTGACATCAATGTTGACTGATGTACCGCATTCGCGAGCAAGCCCGCTCCCACATTGGTTATGTACCAATGCAAAGATTGGTGGTGTGAACGAACTGTTCAAATAATCACCAATTGCCTTGCACCTCTCCTGTCCCTTCTCTACAATTGCGCCCCTTGCTGTGACGGCAGGCACGCATGTGTCTCTCGCAAGCAAGTCCATAAGTGTCATTCACTCCTTGTCTGACCGCTTTTTAGCGGCAGGCTACAACCCGTAAGGAGCATTCATGCGTCATTACGAAATCATCTTTTTGGTCCACCCGGATCAAAGCGAGCAAGTCGGCGGCATGGTAGAGCGTTACACCAAGCTGATCGAAGAAGACGGCGGCAAAATCCACCGTCTGGAAGATTGGGGCCGTCGTCAACTGGCCTACGCAATCAACAATGTTCACAAGGCTCACTACGTGATGCTGAACGTTGAGTGCACTGGCAAGGCCCTGGCCGAGCTGGAAGACAACTTCCGCTACAACGATGCAGTGATCCGTAACCTGGTCATCCGTCGCGAAGAAGCCGTTACCGGCCAATCCGAGATGCTCAAGGCTGAAGAAAACCGCAGTGAGCGCCGTGAGCGTCGCGACCGTCCTGAGCACGAAGGCGCTGAAAGCGCTGATAGTGATGACAGCGACAACAGCGATAACGCTGACGAGTAATCCACGGACCTTTTAAGGAGCCTATCAAATGGCACGTTTCTTCCGTCGTCGTAAATTCTGCCGCTTCACCGCTGAAGACGTGAAAGAGATCGATTACAAAGATCTCAACACTCTGAAAGCCTACGTATCCGAGACCGGCAAAATCGTTCCAAGCCGCATCACCGGTACCAAAGCTCGTTATCAGCGTCAGCTGGCCACCGCTATCAAGCGCGCCCGCTTCCTGGCCCTGCTGGCCTACACCGACAGCCACGGCCGCTGAGACCGGGCAGTCGACACGTAGCAAAGGATTGAATGCATGCGTGCCATAGCTGAGTTCATCATGCGCGGCCGTATGCAGGCCACTCTCGTAGTGGCTGGATGCGCGGCATTGCCGTTGTTGTATTGGTTGGGTGCTGCCGCTGGATGCTTCGTGCTCCTGCGGCGCGGATTGAAGGACGCCTTTGGTGTCCTTGCTCTGGGACTGTTGCCGGCCTTGGCCTGGTGGCTTTACTCCGATGACCCACGCGCACTTCTGGTGCTGCTGGGGTCTTCGAGCCTTGCGTTGGTTTTGCGCGCAAGCGAGTCCTGGAACCGCGTGCTGCTGGTCAGCATAGCGATGGGAGTGGTGTTTGCAGTGGTGCTGGGGACAGTTTTTGCTCCCCAAATCGAGATGCTGGCGCAGGCTTTGATAAAAGTCATGCCGTCGCTACTCGGTGATGTCTACCAGAAGCTGTCGGTAGACGAGCAAGCGCATTTTGCGTCCCTGATTGCACCGGTCCTGACCGGCCTGATTGCGGCCTTGTTGCAAATCGTCAGTGTGCTGAGCCTGATTGTCGGGCGCTACTGGCAGGCGTTGTTGTACAACCCGGGTGGTTTTGGTCGCGAGTTTCGCGCCATCCGATTCCCGCTTTTACCAGCGATGTTGCTGCTGGCGTTCATGCTTCTGGGGCCGAATATCGGTCCTCAGATGGCCATGTTGACGCCGTTGTGCAGCGTACCGCTGGTGTTCGCCGGGCTGGCCCTGATTCACGGGCTGGTGGCGCAAAAGAAACTGGGCAGATTCTGGCTGGTGGGGTTGTACGTCACGCTGTTGCTGTTCATGCAGCTGATCTATCCGTTGCTGGTGGTCTTGGCCATCGTCGACAGCCTGATTGATTTTCGCGGTCGTTCGGCGCCGAAAGACGCCGATAGCGCGAACGGTGAAGGTTAAAAGTTAAGAGGATTTTCACATGCAACTGATCCTTCTGGAAAAAGTCACCAACCTGGGCAACCTGGGTGACAAAGTAAACGTTAAGGCTGGTTACGGTCGTAACTACCTGCTGCCTTACGGCAAAGCGACCGCTGCGACCGCTGCCAACCTGGCCGCGTTCGAAGAGCGTCGCGCTGAGCTGGAAAAAGCCGCAGCAGACCGTAAGACTTCGGCTGAAAGCCGTGCCGCCCAACTGGCTGAGCTGGAAGTGACTATCACTGCCACCGCTGGTGACGAAGGCAAGCTGTTCGGTTCGATCGGTACTCACGACATCGCTGATGCACTGACCGCCTCTGGCGTTGAAGTGGCAAAAAGCGAAGTTCGTCTGCCGAACGGCACCATCCGCAACGTAGGCGAATTCGACGTAGCCGTGCACCTGCACGCCGAAGTTGAAGCCACCGTACGCGTTGTCGTGGTAGCAGCTTAAGCAACACTTGATCGGCTGGCGGCTTGTCTGTCAGACGGTTAACATCGGGCACGATCCTGTTTACAGGTCGTGCCCTTTGTCTTTCTGCAGTTCCTGATTTTCATAACTATTCAAGTGGCCATGAACGATATCTCCGCTCCCGAGCAATACGATCTGCAAACCGCTGCCCTGAAGGTGCCGCCGCATTCCATCGAGGCCGAACAGGCCGTGCTCGGTGGTCTGATGCTGGACAACAACGCCTGGGAACGCGTGCTTGATCAAGTCTCCGACGGCGATTTCTATCGACATGACCACCGCCTGATCTTCCGTGCGATCGCCAAGCTCGCCGACCAGAACTCCCCCATCGACGTCGTGACCCTTGCCGAGCAATTGGACAAGGAAGGTCAGACCTCGCAAGTGGGTGGCCTCGGCTATCTGGGGGAGCTGGCAAAAAACACGCCGTCCGTCGCCAACATCAAGGCCTATGCGCAGATCGTCCGTGCGCGGGCAACGTTGCGGCAGTTGATCGGCATCGCCAGCGAAATCGCCGATAGCGCCTTCAACCCGGAAGGCCGCACAGCTGAAGAGATTCTCGACGAAGCCGAACGGCAGATCTTCCAGATCGCCGAGGCCCGGCCAAAAACCGGCGGCCCGGTGAGCGTGAATGACCTGTTGACCAAAGCCATCGACCGTATCGATACGCTGTTCAACACGGACAACGCGATTACGGGCCTCTCCACCGGTTATACCGATCTCGACGGCATGACCAGCGGCCTGCAGCCGTCCGACCTGATCATCGTCGCCGGCCGTCCGTCCATGGGTAAAACCACTTTTGCGATGAACCTGGTGGAAAACGCCGTGCTGCGCAGCGACAAGTGCGTTCTGGTCTACTCGCTCGAGATGCCAGGCGAATCGCTGATCATGCGTATGTTGTCGTCCCTCGGCCGTATCGACCAGACCAAGGTTCGTGCCGGTCGCCTGGACGACGACGATTGGCCACGCCTGACCTCGGCGGTCAATCTGCTGAATGATCGCAAGCTGTTCATCGACGATACGGCCGGTATCAGCCCGTCGGAGATGCGTGCACGCACCCGGCGTCTGGTGCGTGAGCACGGCGACGTGGCACTGATCATGATCGACTACCTGCAATTGATGCAGATCCCGGGTTCGGGCGGTGATAACCGGACCAACGAGATTTCCGAGATCTCCCGTTCCTTGAAAGCCCTGGCCAAGGAATTCAACTGCCCGGTAGTGGCGTTGTCCCAGCTCAACCGCTCCCTGGAGCAGCGACCGAACAAACGCCCGATCAACTCCGACCTCCGGGAATCCGGAGCGATCGAGCAGGATGCTGACGTGATCATGTTCGTGTACCGGGACGAGGTGTATCACCCCGAAACCGAGCACAAAGGCATCGCCGAGATCATCATCGGCAAGCAGCGGAACGGCCCGATCGGTACGTCACGACTGGCGTTCATCGGCAAGTACACCCGCTTCGAAAACCTCGCGCCGGGCAGCTACAACTTCGACGACGAGTAACCCTGCGAGCGGGCTTGCTCGCGAAGAGGGAGTGTCAGTCGATATCAATGTTGACTGATGTATCGCTTTCGCGAGCAAGCCCGCTCCCACATGGGTTGCGCGTAATTTCCGACCATAGCCGTCGGAATTGGTTATTTTTTGTGCTATATTCCGCGCCCGCGATTTTTCATCTCAACACCGGTCATCGTCATGCAAACAGCCAAGCCGTTATTTGACTATCCCAAGTACTGGGCCGAATGTTTCGGTCCGGCGCCATTCCTGCCGATGAGCAGGGAGGAGATGGATCAGCTTGGCTGGGATTCATGCGACATCATCATCGTCACCGGTGATGCGTACGTCGACCACCCGTCTTTCGGTATGGCAATCATCGGCCGGCTGCTGGAGTCGCAAGGCTTTCGCGTCGGGATCATTGCCCAGCCAAACTGGCAGTCCAAAGACGACTTCATGAAGCTCGGCGAGCCGAACCTGTTTTTCGGCGTCGCGGCCGGCAACATGGATTCGATGATCAACCGCTACACCGCCGACAAGAAAATTCGTTCCGACGACGCCTACACCCCCGGCGGCATGGCGGGCAAACGTCCGGACCGCGCGAGCCTGGTTTACAGCCAGCGCTGCAAGGAAGCCTACAAGGACGTGCCGATCGTGCTCGGTGGCATCGAAGCTTCCCTGCGCCGCATCGCCCACTACGATTACTGGCAGGACCGGGTGCGCAACTCGATCCTGATCGACGCCTGCGCCGACATCCTGCTCTACGGCAATGCCGAGCGTGCGATCGTCGAAGTTGCCCAGCGCCTGTCCTACGGTCACAAGATCGAAGACATCACCGATGTGCGCGGCACGGCGTTTATCCGTCGCGATACGCCGAAAGACTGGTACGAAGTCGATTCCACGCGTATCGACCGACCGGGTAAGGTCGACAAGATCATTAACCCGTACGTCAATACCCAGGACACCCAGGCCTGCGCCATCGAGCAGGAAAAGGGTCCGGTTGAAGATCCGAGCGAAGCCAAGGTCGTGCAGATCCTGGCCAGCCCGAAGATGACCCGCGACAAGACCGTGATTCGTCTGCCGTCGGTTGAAAAAGTCCGTGGCGACGCCGTTCTTTACGCTCACGCCAACCGCGTGCTTCACCTGGAAACCAACCCGGGCAACGCCCGTGCGCTGGTGCAGAAGCACGGCGAAGTCGACGTCTGGTTCAACCCGCCGCCGATTCCGATGACCACCGAAGAAATGGACTACGTGTTCGGCATGCCTTACGCACGAGTCCCGCACCCGGCGTACGGCAAGGAAAAAATCCCGGCCTACGACATGATCCGTTTCTCGGTGAACATCATGCGTGGCTGCTTCGGTGGCTGCACGTTCTGCTCGATCACCGAGCACGAAGGCCGGATCATCCAGAACCGTTCCGAAGAGTCGATCATTCGCGAAATCGAAGAGATCCGCGACAAGGTGCCAGGCTTTACCGGCGTCATTTCCGACCTCGGCGGCCCGACCGCGAACATGTACCGCATTGCCTGCAAGACCCCGGAAATCGAATCCGCGTGCCGCAAGCCGTCGTGCGTGTTCCCCGGTATCTGCCCGAATCTGAACACCGACCACTCGTCGCTGATCCAGCTGTATCGCAGCGCCCGTGCGTTGCCCGGTGTGAAGAAAATCCTGATCGCGTCCGGCCTGCGTTACGACCTCGCGGTCGAGTCGCCGGAATACGTCAAGGAACTGGTGACCCACCACGTCGGTGGTTACCTGAAGATCGCCCCGGAACACACCGAGGAAGGTCCGCTCAACCAGATGATGAAACCGGGCATTGGCAGCTATGACAAGTTCAAGCGCATGTTCGAGAAGTACACCAAGGAAGCCGGGAAAGAGCAGTACCTGATTCCGTACTTCATCGCCGCCCACCCGGGCACCACCGACGAAGACATGATGAACCTGGCCCTGTGGCTCAAGGGCAACGGCTTCCGTGCCGACCAGGTACAGGCGTTCTACCCGTCACCGATGGCCACCGCCACCGCGATGTACCACTCGGGCAAGAACCCGCTGCGCAAGGTCACTTACAAGAGCGACGCCGTGACCATCGTCAAGAGCGAAGAGCAGCGTCGCCTGCACAAGGCGTTCTTGCGTTATCACGACCCGAAAGGCTGGCCGATGCTGCGCGAAGCGCTGACCCGCATGGGCCGCGCCGACCTGATCGGGCCGGGCAAGAATCAGTTGATCCCGCTGCACCAGCCGGCGACCGACAGCTACCAGAGCGCCCGTCGCAAGAACTCGACGCCGGTCGGCAGCCATAAAGTGGCCGGGGAGAAGACCACCAAGATCCTGACCCAGCACACCGGGCTGCCACCGCGCGCCAGTGATGGCGGCAACCCTTGGGACAAGCGTGAACAGGCCAAGGCTGCGGCATTTGCCCGCAACCAGCAGGCGGCCAAGGAGCGCAAGGACGCGGCGAAAGGCAAAGGGCCCAAGCCTGCGCGCAAGCCGGTTGTGCCGCGCTAAGCGCTGACCGCTGATAAAAGAACGCCAACCTTCGGGTTGGCGTTTTCGTTTCAGGCACAGATCGTTCCCACGCTCTGCGTGGGAATGCCTCTAGGGACGCTCCGCGTCCAGTGACGCGGAGCGTCACGGGCTGCATTCCCACGCAGAGCGTGGGAACGATCTTGGATGCCTCGCAACATTTGCGTGCAACTCCTCCCAACCAAATTCCCGCATCGCCCGATTTTGGTGCTGTACTGCCTCAAGCAACCGAAGAAAGCGCCAGTGCCGCTGGATGGCATAAGTCTTGCGCGCTTTCCCGATACGCTTAAGGCTCGCAGGAGGCACGCCGTGTCGATTCATGTCGCATTGCACCACGTCACGCATTACCGCTACGACCGCGCCGTCGAGCTCGGTCCGCAGATCGTTCGCCTGCGCCCGGCTGCTCACAGTCGCACGCGGATCCTGTCCTATGCGCTGAAAGTCTCCCCTGAGCAGCATTTCATCAACTGGCAGCAAGATCCCCAGGGCAATTACCTGGCCCGGTTGGTGTTCCCGGAGAAAACCAATGAGCTGCGGATCGAGGTCGATCTGCTGGCGGAGATGGCGGTCTTCAACCCATTCGACTTCTTCCTCGAGCCCTACGCCGAAAAGATCCCGTTCGCCTACGCCGCAGACGAGCGCAAAGAACTGGCGCCGTACCTGGAAACCTTGCCCCTGACGCCGACGTTCAAGGCTTATCTGGATGGCATCGACCGCACGCCGCTGCCCAGTGTGGATTTCCTCGTGGCGCTCAATCAGCGCCTGAGCGAAGACATCGGCTACCTGATCCGCATGGAGCCGGGCGTACAAACTCCCGAACACACCCTCGAACACGCCTCCGGTTCCTGCCGCGACTCGGCGTGGTTGCTGGTGCAACTGCTGCGCAACCTCGGGCTGGCGGCGCGTTTTGTCTCCGGCTACCTGATTCAACTCACCGCCGACGTCAAAAGCCTCGACGGCCCTTCGGGCACCGAAGTCGACTTCACCGACCTGCACGCCTGGTGCGAGGTCTATTTGCCCGGTGCCGGCTGGATCGGCCTGGACGCGACCTCGGGGCTGTTTGCCGGTGAAGGACACATTCCGTTGGCGTGCAGTCCCGATCCGGGCTCTGCGGCACCGATCAGTGGCTTGGTGGAACCGTGCGAGTGTGAATTCACCCACGAAATGTCCGTGGAGCGGATTTGGGAAGCGCCGCGGGTCACCAAGCCCTACACCGAAGATCAGTGGCTGGCGATCCAGGCACTGGGACGGCAGATCGATGCCGACCTGCTTGAAGGCGACGTGCGCCTGACCATGGGCGGGGAGCCGACTTTCGTGTCCATTGATGACCCGGACGGCGCCGAGTGGAACACCGCCGCGCTCGGGCCGGACAAACGTCGCCTGTCCGCTGAACTGTTCCAACGCATGCGCAAACATTACGCGCCCAAAGGCCTGGTGCATTTCGGCCAGGGCAAGTGGTACCCCGGCGAGCAACTGCCACGCTGGTCGCTCAACTGCTACTGGCGCCGCGATGGCGTGCCGATCTGGCACAACAGCGCACTGATCGCCGATGAGCAGGAAGACTATGGCGCTGACGGCGAACTGGCCGGGCGTTTTCTGTCGAGTGTCGCCGAACGCCTGAAAATTCCGACACGCTTTGTGTTCCCGGCCTACGAAGACAATTTCTATTACCTCTGGCGCGAAGGCACGTTGCCGCTGAACGTCAGCGCCGAAGACTCACGTCTCGAGGAACCGCTGGAGCGGGCGCGTCTGCGTAAAGTCTTCAGTCAGGGGCTGGACAAGGTGATCGGTCAGGTCCTGCCGCTGGCACGTACCGCCAAGGGCGATCAATGGCAAAGCGGCCGCTGGTACCTGCGTGACGAGCATTGTCGGTTGGTGCCGGGGGATTCGCCGCTGGGTTATCGCTTGCCGCTGGCTTCGCAGCCTTGGGTAAAAGCGGCCGAATACCCGTTTATCTACCCGAATGACCCCAATCAGGAATTCCCTGCGCTTCCCGACACTCAGCAGTTGAACTGTCCGGGCGCACCGGCCGAGGCAATCGAGCGGGATCTGGAGGTCGATGAATCCGCCGACTGGCTGACCCGCACCGCGTTCTGCGCCGAGGCTCGAGAAGGGCGGTTGTACCTGTTCATGCCGCCGCTGGAACGGGTCGAGGACTATCTGGAGCTGGTCACCGCAATCGAGGCCACGGCTCAGGAACTGCGTTGCCCGGTGTTGCTGGAAGGCTACGAGCCGCCGAGCGATCCGCGCCTTAGCAACTTCCGCATCACCCCGGATCCGGGCGTGATCGAGGTCAACGTGCAGCCATCCGCCACCTGGGATGAGCTGGTGGAGCGCACCGAGTTTCTCTATGAAGAAGCACGCCAGACCCGACTGACCACCGAGAAATTCATGATCGACGGCCGGCACACCGGCACGGGCGGCGGCAACCATTTCGTCCTGGGTGGCGCGACGCCGGCTGACTCGCCGTTCCTGCGCCGTCCCGATCTGCTGCGCAGCCTGATCAGTTACTGGCATAACCACCCGTCCTTGTCCTACCTGTTTTCCGGATTGTTCATCGGCCCGACGTCCCAGGCGCCGCGCGTCGATGAAGCGCGCAACGATGCGTTGTACGAACTCGAAATTGCCTTTGCCCAGATGCCCGAACCGGGCGAGGAGTGCGCGCCATGGCTGGTCGACCGGTTGCTGCGCAACTTGCTGATCGACGTGACCGGCAACACGCACCGCTCTGAGTTCTGCATCGACAAGCTCTATTCCCCGGATGGCGCTACGGGACGACTTGGATTGCTGGAATTACGTGCCTTTGAAATGCCGCCGCATGCGCGAATGAGTCTGGCGCAGCAGTTGCTGCTGCGGGCGCTGGTCGCGCGGTTCTGGCGCGAACCTTATGCGCCGCCGAAACTGGCGCGCTGGGGCACTGAGCTGCATGACCGATTCCTGTTGCCGCACTTTATCGAGCAGGATTTCGCGGATGTGATCGTCGATCTCAATGCCGCCGGCTATCCCGTGCGGGCGGAGTGGTTTGCCGCGCACCTGGAGTTTCGTTTTCCCAAGGTCGGCGATTACGCCGTCAGCGGCATCGAACTGGAAGTGCGTCAGGCGCTGGAGCCTTGGCATGTGCTGGGTGAGGAGGGCGCGGTCGGCGGCACGGTGCGCTACGTGGATTCGTCCCTGGAGCGCTTGCAGGTCAAGCTCACCGGCCTGGCGCCGCAGCGTTATTTGCTGACGTGCAACGGCGTTCCCGTGCCTTTGCAGCCGACCGGACGCGTCGGCGAGTTCGTCGCTGGTGTGCGCTTTCGTGCCTGGCAACCGGCCAACTGCCTGCAACCGACCATCCCGGTCCACGCACCGTTAGTGTTCGACCTGCTCGACACCTGGATGCAGCGCTCGCTGGGTGGCTGTCAGTACCACGTCGCCCATCCGGGCGGGCGCAACTACGACAGCCTGCCGGTGAACGCCAATGAGGCCGAGAGCCGGCGAATGGCGCGTTTCTTCCGCATCGGACACAGCCCGGGGAAACTTCCTGTGCCGATTCTGGACATTAACGACGAGCTGCCGATGACGCTCGATTTACGACGTTTCTAAACCGTACGCGACGCTCGGATTTTTCGTATATCCGGGCGTCATGAGCCTGCGTTAGTCTGACCGTTCTTTGCTGTCTGCCGAGCTTTCCATGCCTGACCTGCTTGACCGCTACCCGCTGACGGCGGGCACTTATCACGAACTGCTCGACGACAGCGGCGCCGTACGGCCGCATTGGCGCCGGTTGTTCGACCAATTGCAACGCAGCACGCCAGCGCAATTGGTGCAGCGTCAGGCACTGTTGACCCGGCAGATCCAGGAAAACGGCGTGACCTATAACGTCTACGCCGACCCCAAGGGGGCCGACCGGCCGTGGGAACTCGACCTGCTGCCGCATGTGATTGCTGCGGATGAGTGGCAGCAGTTATCGGCCGGGATCGCCCAGCGGGCTCGACTGTTGAACGCCGTGCTGGCTGACCTCTACGGCCCGCAACGCTTGATTGCCGAAGGGCTGCTGCCGGCAGAGCTGGTGTTCGGTCACAACAACTTCCTCTGGCCCTGTCAGGGCATTACACCGCCGGACGGGGCTTTTCTGCATTTGTATGCCGTCGATCTGGCGCGTACGCCGGATGGCCGCTGGTGGGTGACGGCGGACCGGACTCAAGCGCCCTCCGGTGCCGGTTATGCGCTGGAAAACCGCACCATCGTGTCCCGGGCCTTTCCCGAGTTGTACCGCGACCTGAAGGTGCAGCACCTGGCCGGGTTCTTCCGCACGCTTCAGGAAACTCTCGCCCGTCAGGCGCCAACCGATGATGACGTGCCGCTGATCGTGCTGTTGACGCCGGGGCGTTTCAACGAAAGCTATTTCGAACATCTCTATCTGGCGCGCCAGCTCGGCTATCCACTGGTGGAAGGCGGCGATCTCACGGTGCGCGATGCCACGGTGTACCTGAAAACCCTCAGTGGCCTGCGTCGGGTTCACGCGATCATGCGTCGGCTCGACGACGACTTCTGCGATCCGCTGGAGTTGCGGACCGATTCGGCCCTCGGCGTGCCGGGCTTGCTCGAAGCCGTGCGGCAGGGGCGGGTGCTGGTGGCCAATGCCCTCGGCAGCGGTGTGCTGGAGTCGCCGGGTTTGCTGGGCTTCTTGCCGAAGATCAATCAATTCCTGTTTGGCGAAGAACTGATCCTGCCGTCCATCGCGACCTGGTGGTGCGGTGAAACGCCGGTGCTGGCCCAGGCGTTGGAGAAACTGCCGGAGTTGCTGATCAAACCAGCGTTCCCCTCGCAAAGCTTCGTACCTGTGTTTGGTCGCGATCTGAGTGAAAAACAGCGCTTTGCTTTGGCCGAGCGCATGCAGGCACGGCCTTACGCCTATGTCGCGCAAGAATTGGCGCAATTGTCCCAGGCCCCGATCTGGCAGGCCGAGGACGGTCAGTTGCAACCACGAGCCATCGGTATGCGTGTGTATGCGGTGGCGAGCCGCGACGGCTATCGAGTGCTGCCCGGCGGTCTGACCCGCGTCGCCGCCGAAGCGGATGCCGAAGTGGTGTCGATGCAGCGCGGCGGCGCAAGCAAGGACACTTGGGTATTGGGGGATCGTCCTCCCAGCGGCGAGCAATGGAAAACCCAGCGTACGATCGGCGTGCATGACCTGGTTCGACGGGATCCGTACCTGCCGTCGCGGGTGGTCGAGAACCTGTTCTGGTTTGGCCGTTATTGCGAACGTTGTGATGACAGCGCGCGACTGCTTCGGATCATGCTGGCGCGCTACGTCGATGGCGATGATCCACAGGCCCTGGAAGCGGCGGTCGATCTGGGTGAGCGCCTGAATCTGTTGCCGGACGAAGGCGAGTTGCCCGAGCGCCTGTTGGCCGCGTTACTTGGCGATGATTGGCCTTTCAGTCTGCGCTCCAACCTGCAGCGCTTGCAGTGGGCCGCCTCGCAAGTGCGCGGCAAGCTCTCGCGGGAAAACTGGCAGGCGCTGGTGGAGTTGCAGCGTGAAGCCATGGAGCTGGAAACCGAAGAGCCGGATTTTGGCGAGTTACTGGATTTCCTCAACCGTCTGGTGATGTCCCTGGCGGCGCTTTCCGGTTTTGCCCTGGACGACATGACCCGGGATGAAGGCTGGCGGTTCCTGATGATCGGTCGGCGGATCGAACGCCTGCAATTTCTCAGCGCCAGCCTGGCGGCGTTTCTGCGCGGTGCCGGTGCTTTTGATCAGGCCGGGCTGGAATGGCTGCTGGAACTGGGCAACAGCAGCATCACCTATCGTTCGCGGTATCTGGCAGTGGCGCAGTTGATTCCGGTGCTCGATCTTTTGCTGCTCGACGAGCAAAACCCCCATGCAGTTTTGTTCCAGTTGAAACTGGTCACCCGCACACTGAAACGCTTGAACGATGATTTTGGGGCACCTCGTGAAGCGGGCCTGCCGGATCTAGTGGAACGCTTGGCGCGTTTCGATCTGGGCTGCCTGGAGAATTCGCTGTTCGGCGAAGCCAGCGTTCGCGCTGCCATCAATGGCCTGGCCGATTTGCTGCAAGAGATCGCCGATGCCAGCGGACAGGTGTCGGATCGTCTGGCCTTGCGCCATTTCGCCCATGTCGATGATGTCAGCCAGCGCACGGTGTCCGTCTGATGAGCGCCCATTACCAGATTCTCCACGACACCCATTATCACTACGACAGCCCGGTGTCCCTGGCCCAGCAACTCGCGCACCTGTGGCCACGGGCCTGTGCCTGGCAGCGTTGCACCGAGCAACACTTGCAGATCAGTCCCGAACCGACCTCGCGCCGGGATGAGCTGGATGTGTTTGGCAATCCGCTTACCCGGTTGGCGTTTGAGCGGCCGCATGATGAATTGCTGGTCAACGCCCGACTCACCGTCGAGGTGCTGGCCCGGCCAACGCTGGATTTCCATCAGTCTCCCGCGTGGGAAGAAACCCGTAACGCGCTGACCTACAGTAGCCAGCCGCTTTCTCCTGAGTTGCTGGAAGCGTGCCGTTATCGATTCGAATCGCCCTACGTGCATTTGAAACGCAACTTTGTCGATTTTTCGGAAAGCTGTTTTCCACCCGGGCGGCCGTTGTTGCTGGGCGTCCAGGCGTTGATGGAGAAAATTTTCAGCGAGTTCACCTTCGACGCCGAAGCGACCCAGGTGGCGACGCCGCTGGTGGAAGTGCTGGAGCGTCGGCGCGGGGTTTGTCAGGACTTCGCTCACCTGATGCTCGCTTGCGTGCGCTCCCGGGGACTGGCGGCGCGGTACATCAGCGGATACCTGCTGACCCAGCCACCGCCCGGCCAGCCGCGACTGATCGGTGCCGATGCGTCCCATGCCTGGGTTTCAGTGTTTTGCCCGGTGCTGGGCTGGGTGGATTTTGATCCGACCAACAATGTGCAACCCGCGCTTGAACACATCACCCTGGCCTGGGGCCGGGACTTCTCCGATGTGTCGCCGTTGCGAGGGGTGATTCTGGGTGGTGGAAGCCATGATCCCGAAGTCCGCGTCACCGTGATGCCATTGGATTAACCACGATCCCCTGTGGGAGCGGGCTTGCTCGCGAAAGCGGTTTCACAGTCACATAGATGTTGGCTGTGCCGACGCCTTCGCGAGCAAGCCCGCTCCCACAGGAGAGTGTGCAGTTCTTTGGGGATGGGGTATTTCAGAGGGGGCTGTGAGGGTCAGCAACGTCGCTGCTGACCCTGGACACAGATCCGGTGGGCCTGATCAGATCATCGGGCCCTGAGGGTCTCAGGCGTCGGGCGCCTGATCTTTCGGTGCTTCAGTTTCGTCTGTAGCCACTTCGCCTTCGGCATCCGGGTTCAGTGCTGCTGCTTCTTCTTCAGCTGTAGCTTTCTTGCGCTGAAGCTTTTCCTCTTTCTTCTGCTCCTTGGCCAAGTCTCTCTGACGTTTGGCGAAGGAATAATTAGGTTTAGCCATGGGCGATCCTCTGGGGTCGAAGGTGAGGTTGAGCGGCGCATATTCTGCCCTGTATCGGTGCCGAGCCGTTAGCTGGGTTTTTGCTCTGTCCATTTGGGCACCACTGTCGGCTGCCAAGCGTCGAGGGCATCGAGCAGGGTTTGCGGCGATTCGCTCACTTGCAGCATGTCACGGTGCGCTTCGCGAACGAAGCCTTCGCCGACGATATGATCAAGAAAACCGGTCAATTTGCTGTAGAAACCGTTCACTTCCAGCAATCCGAGCGGTTTGCCGTGGTAGCCGAGCTGGCCCCAGGTCCAGACTTCGAACAGTTCTTCCAGGGTGCCCAGGCCGCCGGGCAGCGCGATGAAGGCGTCGCTGAGCTCTGCCATCCGCGCCTTGCGCGCATGCATGCCGTCGACCACTTCCAGGCGAGTCAGGCCGCTGTGGCCGATTTCCTTGTCTTTCAGGCTTTGCGGGATGATCCCGATCACTTCACCGCCAGCCGCCAGTGCCGCATCGGCGACGATGCCCATCAGCCCGACGGCACCGCCGCCATAAACCAAAGTCAGCTTGCGCTCAGCCAATGCTCGCCCGAGGGCGACAGCCGCTTCACGATAAGCCGGGTTGGTGCCGGTGCTGGCACCGCAAAATACACAAACGGACGTTAAAGACATGCCTTACTCCATGGTCAGGATGGCCACAGAGTAAAGGCAGGCGCTCGGCGCTCCAAGGTCTAAACTTCGCGTTCAGGTGTTTCATAGGTGCCGCTGGCGCCACAGGCATAAGCGGCGAGTAAACTGCGTAACAGGCTGTTAAAGGACATGACAGGCGCTCCAGATGAGGGATGACGCGCTGATGATAGAGCCGGGGTAGACGTCTGGCTGGTAGATTGTTTCGATAGGTGTCATAGCCCGAAAGTTGTATACAATTTTTGATTCAGGTCATAGGAACTTGCGAAGTTTTCAGGCAGTCTTCTGTCCATTCGCACTTTTGTTTAACCCTGCCCTGGAGATTCACCATGTTTGCCAAACTTGTTGCGGTATCCCTGCTGACACTGGCCAGCAGCCAACTGATGGCTGCCGAATGCAAGGTCACTGTCGACTCCACCGATCAGATGTCCTTCAACACCAAGGCCATCGAAATCGACAAAAGCTGCAAGACGTTCACCGTCGAACTGACTCATTCCGGCAGCTTGCCGAAAAACGTCATGGGCCATAACTGGGTTCTGAGTAAAGAAGCTGACATGCAGCCGATCGCCACCGCAGGCCTGGCCGCTGGTATCGACAAGCAATATTTGCCGGAAGGTGATGCCCGCGTCATCGCCCACACCAAAATCATTGGTGCCAAGGAAACCGACTCGGTGACCTTCGACGTGTCGAAGCTTGATGCCAACGAGAAATACGGCTTCTTCTGCTCGTTCCCGGGCCACATCTCGATGATGAAAGGTACGGTTACGCTGAAGTAATCGATTCGAGCCCATAAAAAAAGCGCCCCAATTAGGGCGCTTTTTTTGTGCCTGACAGAGGACCGCATCATCGTTCATCGCGGGCAAGCCACGCTCCCAGAGGATTTGAGTCGTACTCAATACCGGCGTCCGACACAATACCTGTGGGAGCGTGGCTTGCCCGCGATGGCGTCAGAACAGACGCCAACAGATTTAAGGTGCAAACGGCATTACGCGCTTGTGATGCGTCTTCTTATACGTATCGCAAATGATCTTAAACGCTTCCTCACGCACCGACTGGCCGTGCAGGAACGCGTCGATCTCGGCGTAGGTCACCCCGTGGGACGCTTCGTCCGGTTTGCCCGGCGACAGGTCTTCAAGGTCGGCCGTCGGGATTTTTTCCACCAGCGATTCCGGCGCGCCGAAACTGCGGGCAATGTCTCGAACCTGGTTTTTCACCAGGCCGCTCAACGGGGCCAGGTCGCAGGCGCCATCACCGAACTTGGTGAAGAAGCCCATCACCGCTTCCGCCGCGTGGTCGGTGCCGATCACCAGGCCCTGCGCTGCGCCGGCGATGGTGTACTGGGCCACCATGCGCATCCGCGCCTTGGTGTTGCCGAGTACGAAATCCACCGAGACCGCGTGCTTGCCTTCGAAGGCCGCGACTTCATTGGCCAGGGATTTCACCGCCGGGCCGATGTTCACCGTGTGGCGTTCGTCCGGGGCAATGAAATCCACCGAGGCCTGGGCGTCGTGTTCATCGAACTGGGTTTCGTACGGCAGGCGCACGGCGATGAACTTGTAGCTTTTGTCGTTGGTTTGATCGCGCAGTTCACGCATGGCGCGTTGGGCCAGCAGGCCGGCGGTCAGGGAATCGACGCCGCCACTGATGCCCAGCACCAGGGTCTTGAGCCCGGAATTGACCAGGCACTCCTGAATGAAGCTGACCCGTCGGGCGACTTCGGCCTCGAGGGCGGCATGGTCGGCGAACGGCGGTTGAACGTTGAGCTGCTCAGCAATCTCACGCTGTACGGCTTGCATGAATTCACTCCTTGCTAGTGGTGCTGGAAAGGGCGGCAGGTACTTTGAAAACATGTCGCAAATAGGCGACGAAATTCGGGTCTTTGCAGTGAGTCTTGCCAGGCTCATCGGAAATCTTTGCCACGGGCTGACCGTTGCAGGCCGCCATTTTAAGCACGATGCTCATCGGTTCGACACCCGGAATATCACACGTCAGGTTGGTGCCTATACCGAAGCTGACATTGATCCGGCCGCGCAACGCCCGGAATATTTCCAGAGCTTTGGGCAGTGTCAGGCTGTCGGAGAACGTCAGCGTCTTGCTCATCGGGTCGATGCCCAGCTTTTGATAGTGGTCTATAGCCTTTTCTGCCCAGACCACCGGATCCCCGGAGTCATGGCGCAGGCCGTCGAAGAGCTTGGCAAAGTACAGGTCGAAGTCGTTGAGGAAGGCATCCATGGTGATGCAGTCGGTGAGGGCGATCCCTAGCAAGCCACGGTACTCGCGCACCCAGCAGTCGAGGGCGGCAATCTGGCTGTCGATCAGCCGTGGGCCGAGCTGTTGATGGGCCATGATCCACTCGTGGGCCATGGTACCCAGAGGTTTCATGTCCAGCTCCCGGGACAGATGCACGTTGCTGGTGCCGACGAAACGCCCGGGGAAATCGTGCTTGAGCACGTTCACCACTTCTTCCTGCACGCGGTACGAAAAACGCCGACGCGTGCCGAAATCCGCCACCTGCAATTCGGACAATTCGTCTGCGCTGGCATTGGCGGTGAGCCAGTCGAACTTGCGGTAGAGCTGCTCGCGAGCCTGTTCCAGAACGATTTCGCGGTAGCGATAGCGGTTGCGTACTTCGCTGACGATGGACAGCAGCGGTACTTCAAAGAGAATCACATGCAACCACGGACCGCGCAGACGGATGAACAGTTCGCCGTTTTCAATGCCGGTGTGGACGTAGCGCAGATTGAAGCGGAACAGCCCGAGAAAACGCAGGAAGTCCGGTTTCATGAAGCTGATGCGCTCCATGAAACTCAGTTGGTCGGCGCTTAGGCTCAACTCGGCCAGGCGTTCGATCTGGAAGCGGATTTCCGCCAGATATGGGCGTAAGTCTTCACTGTTACGGCAACGAAACTCCCATTCGACTTCCACGTTCGGGTAGTTGTGCAGCACCGCCTGCATCATCGTCAGTTTGTAGAAGTCGGTGTCGAGCAGGTTCTGCACGATGCGATCGCCAAACACGCTCTCGCTCATAACGGGGGTCTCCAGGCTGGCCGCGGCCCGTGGTCGCGACGTTTCAGCTGTTTCAATGAATGGGGCTAGTGGCGCATATCAGTGGTGTGTATTGCCAGCAATTTTTAGACCGCAGCAGATTCCTGTGGGAGCGGGCTTGCTCGCGAAGGGGGTGGGTCAGCCAACATTGATGTTGAATGTGCCGGCCCTTTCGCGAGCAAGCCCGCTCCCACAGGGTTTGGTCGCAACCCTAGATAAGTGACATTTCCGGGCTATCAATCTGCTCCAGCATCCACTTCACAAAGTCCCGCACCTTGGGCACTTCCGCTGAGTGCTCGGGATACGCCAGGTAATAGGCATCGGTGCTGGGCATCGCGTGCTGCCAGGGTATGACCAGTTTGCCGTCGGCCAATTCCTCTTCCACCAGGAAACGCGGCAGCAACGCCACGCCGCAGCCGACCTGAGCGGCGCGGATGCACATGTAGAAGGTTTCGAAGCGCGGGCCGTGGTAGCTGTGTTCGGTGTGATAGCCCTGACTGTTGAACCAGTCGTGCCAAGCCTGGGGTCGCGAGGCGTTTTGCAGCAGGACGAGGTCGGTGAGTTGCGTAGGATCGGTGAACGGCGTGTCCGGCAGGCTGCCCGGTGCGCACACAGGAACAAGCTCCTCGCCAAACAGCTTCAGGCATTCGGTGCCGGGACGGGAGCCCTGGCCGAAATAGAACGCAAGGTCGCTGCGACCTTGCAGCAGATCATCGGCTTCCTGCTCGCTGCACAGGTCCAGATGGATCGAAGGATGGCGCAGGCGCCACCCTTTCAAGCGCGGCACCAGCCAGCGGGCACCGAAGGTCGGCGGTGTTGAAACCCGCAAGACTTCGGTCTCGCCGCCGTAGGAACGCAGGTAATGGGTCGACATCTCGACCTGCGTGAGGATTTTTCGTACTTCCACCAGGTACAAATCACCGGCCGGAGTCATTTGCAGGCGTCGGCGCACCCGGCGGAACAGCAGGTGCTGCAGCAACTCTTCAAGTTGCGCGACCTGTTTGCTGACGGCGCTCTGGGTCAGGTTCAGCTCTTCGGCGGCCCGGGTGAAGCTCAAATGCCGGGTGACGGCCTCGAAACACTGCAGCGCGGTGATCGATGGCAAGTAGCGTTTATTCAGCATGGACGGTCCTTTTTCTTGTTTCTTTTACTGCCAGCAATTCAAAGCATGAATAAACGGAATGATATCTCTCTTAAAGGTCGTTTGTTGGGTAACCTCCGGGGAGCTAAAACTACAGGCCTGATCAGTCGTGAATATCCGGCTGCACGTTTTTTGTTTTTTGCTTGAGGAGTGACCCATGGTTGCCGCATTGCTTGATCGTCTTGGTGTGAACCCGGCCCTGTACCAGAACGGCAAAGTGCCGGTGCATTCGCCGATCGATGGCAGCCAGATTGCCGCTGTTAACTGGGAAGGCGCTGCTGAAGTCGAGCAGCACATCAGTCGTGCAGATCATGCGTTCGAATTGTGGCGCAAGGTCCCGGCACCGCGCCGTGGCGAACTGGTGCGCCAGTTGGGCGACATCCTTCGCGAATACAAGGCCGACCTCGGCGAGCTGGTGTCCTGGGAAGCGGGCAAGATCACTCAGGAAGGCCTGGGTGAAGTTCAGGAAATGATCGACATCTGCGACTTCGCCGTCGGCCTGTCCCGTCAACTGTACGGTTTGACCATCGCGTCCGAGCGTCCTGGCCACCACATGCGCGAAACCTGGCACCCGTTGGGCGTTGTCGGCGTGATCAGTGCGTTCAACTTCCCGGTCGCGGTCTGGGCCTGGAATACCACGCTGGCGCTGGTGTGCGGCAACCCGGTGATCTGGAAACCGTCCGAAAAAACCCCGCTGACCGCGCTGGCCTGCCAGGCACTGTTCGACCGCGTACTGAAGAACTTCAGCGACGCACCTCCACACCTGAGCCAAGTGATTATCGGCGGCCGCGATGCCGGCGAAGCCCTGGTCGATGACCCGCGTGTTGCGCTGATCAGCGCCACCGGCAGCACCCGCATGGGCCGTGAAGTGGCGCCGAAAATCGCCGCACGCTTCGCCCGCAGCATTCTGGAACTGGGCGGCAACAACGCCATGATTCTCGCCCCAAGCGCCGACCTGGACATGGCCGTTCGCGCCATCCTGTTCAGCGCCGTCGGCACCGCCGGTCAGCGTTGCACCACGTTGCGTCGCCTGATCGCTCACGAATCGGTGAAAGAAGAAATCGTCACCCGCCTGAAAGCCGCTTACTCGAAAGTGCGTATCGGCAATCCGCTGGAAGGCAACCTGATCGGCCCGCTGATCGACAAACACAGTTTCGACAACATGCAGGACGCGCTGGAGCAGGCCTTGAGCGAAGGCGGCCGGGTATTTGGCGGCAAACGTCAGCTGGAAGACAAATTCCCGAATGCTTACTACGTTTCGCCAGCCATCGTTGAAATGCCGGAGCAAAGCGATGTGGTCTGCAACGAAACCTTCGCGCCGATTCTGTACGTGGTCGGTTACAAGGATTTCGACGAGGCGCTGCGCCTGAACAACTCCGTGCCACAAGGCTTGTCCTCGTGCATCTTCACCACCGACGTGCGTGAAGCCGAGCAGTTCATGTCGGCGGTCGGCAGCGACTGCGGCATCGCCAACGTCAACATCGGCCCGAGCGGCGCGGAAATCGGCGGCGCGTTTGGTGGTGAGAAAGAAACCGGCGGCGGTCGTGAGTCGGGCTCCGATGCATGGCGCGGCTACATGCGCCGCCAGACCAACACCGTGAACTATTCGCTGGAGTTGCCGTTGGCGCAGGGCATTACGTTCGACTGATCCTCCAGTCGAACAATGATTCCCTGTGGGAGCGGGCTTGCTCGCGAATGCAATCTGTCAGCCGACATCAATGGTGGTTGATACACCGCTTTCGCGAGCAAGCCCGCTCCCACACTGATTTGTGTGTTGGTTAGGTTTCTGTTGGAGTCTGGCAATGCCGTTACGCGAAGAGTGTCTGTGGGAAAAACTGACGCCGCAAAGGCCTGACAATGCCGCGCTCAAGGGCGAAGTGAAGGTCGACGTCTGCGTCATTGGCGCCGGCTTCACCGGTCTGTCGGCGGCGGTGCATCTGCTGGAAAAAGGCAAGACTGTTTGTGTGCTGGAAGCCCATCGCGCCGGTCACGGCGGATCGGGGCGCAACGTCGGGCTGGTCAACGCCGGGATGTGGATTCCACCGGACGAGATCGAAGCCGGGTTCGGCGAAGCGGTAGGCAGTCAGCTTAATCGCATGCTGGGTGCGGCGCCGTCCCTGGTGTTCAGCCTGGTCGACAAATACAACATCGATTGCCAGTTACGCCGCGAAGGCACGCTGCACATGGCGCACAACGCCCGTGGCGAAGCCGATCTGCGCAGTCGTGAAGAACAATGGAAACGTCGCGGGGCGCCGGTCGAGCTGCTGACCGGACAAGCCTGCGAGCAAGCGACGGGCACCAAAAAAATCGCGGCCGCATTGCTCGACAAGCGTGCAGGTACGATCAATCCGATGGCTTACACCACGGGGCTGGCCAAAGCGGCTATCAACCTCGGCGGTCAGCTGTTCGATCATTCCCCGGTCACCCGGCTCGAACGTCAGGGCCAACGCTGGTCGGTGCAAACCGCTCAGGGTTCGGTGCTCGCCGAGCAAGTGGTCATCGCCTCCAATGCTTACACCGAAGGCGACTGGACCGAGCTGCGACGCAATTTTTTCCCCGGTTATTACTATCAGGTGGCTTCGGTTCCGCTGACCGAAGACGCCGCGCAGCAAATCCTGCCCGGCGGCCAGGGTTCCTGGGACACCCGCCAGGTACTCAGCAGTATTCGTCGCGATAAAGACGGTCGTCTGCTGCTCGGCAGCCTCGGCAATGGCAATCAGAAACCGACCTGGTTCCTCAAGGCCTGGGCCGATCGGGTGCAGCAGCACTATTTTCCCTACCTCAAACCCGTGGAATGGGAATGCACCTGGACCGGTTGCATCGCGTTTACCCCCGATCACTTGATGCGTTTATTCGAGCCGGCGCCCGGTTTAGTGGCAGTCACCGGTTATAACGGCCGGGGCGTGACAACGGGGACGGTGGTTGGCAAAGCCTTCGCCGATTATCTGTGTAACGGAAATCCTCAGGCGCTGCCGATCCCCTTCGCCCCCATGCAGCCACTGGCGGGGGTGGGTTTGCGCAGCTGTCTGTACGAGGCTGGTTTTTCGCTGTATCACGCAGGCCAGTGCTTGCGGATCGTTATTTGATTGTTGAAATTTGTTGCTGGAAGCGGCGCTTTTTCGCGCAGCGACTAGCCTGTAAAAGGTGCGGGTTGTAGCAGTACCGCACCAGCAGTGTGCACTTCGGTGACGCACGTTGTTACAGGCTGGTTGCACGTCGTTTGGCGCCGCGGTTGCAATGATGGCGCGCGCGGGTTGCGCCTTTAAAAATAAATGGTTTCACCTTCCGCGGTTTAGACGGTTGCACGCCCAATGAAAATGGGATCGAAACAGTCGAAATAACAATAAAGCAGCGACTTTTCTCAGAATAAAAAACCGATGGCACGGCCCTTGCTCTGAGCATTCAGAGAAGTCGAAGTGCCAACTAAAAAAAACCTTGGAGCACCACCTCATGTCCCAGACGTTTTACAAGAAAGGCTTTCTGGCCCTCGCAGTGGCAACTGCGTTGGGTGTTTCTGCGTTTGCACAGGCTGATGTGAAAATCGGTGTGGCGGGTCCGATGACAGGTGCCAACGCGGCATTTGGCGAGCAGTACATGAAGGGTGCACAGGCTGCAGCCGACGCGGTCAACGCGGCGGGCGGCGTCAACGGGGAAAAAATCGTACTGGTGAAGGGCGATGACGCCTGCGAACCGAAACAGGCTGTGACGGTCGCCAAGGACCTGACCAACCAGAAAGTCGCTGGCGTGGTCGGTCACTTCTGCTCCTCGTCGACCATCCCGGCCTCCGAGATCTACGACGAAGCGGGCATCATTGCAATCACCCCTGGTTCCACCAACCCGGCAGTCACCGAACGCGGCCTGAGCGCCATGTTCCGTATGTGCGGGCGTGATGATCAGCAAGGCATCGTGGCCGGTGACTACATCGTCGACGTGCTCAAGGGCAAAAAAGTCGTCGTCCTGCACGACAAGGACACCTACGGTCAGGGTCTGGCGGACGCTACCAAGGCCCAGCTGGAAAAACGCGGCGTGAAGCCTGTGCTGTATGAAGGCCTGACCCGTGGCGAGAAAGACTTCAGCACCATCGTTACCAAAATCCGCGGCGCTGGCGCCGACGTCGTCTACTTCGGCGGTCTGCACCCGGAAGCCGGTCCTCTGGTTCGTCAACTGCGTGAGCAAGGTCTGAAAGATGTCAAGTTCATGTCCGATGACGGCATCGTGACCGACGAACTGGTGACCACCGCGGGCGGCCCGCAATTCGTTGATGGCGTGCTGATGACCTTCGGCGCCGATCCACGCCTGCTGCCAGACAGCAAGACGGTGGTAGACGAGTTCCGCAAGAAAGGCACCGAGCCTGAAGGCTACACCCTGTACGCCTACGCTTCGGTTCAGACCCTGGCTGCAGCTTTCAACGGCGCCAAGTCCAACAGTGGCGAGAAAGCCGCTGAGTGGCTGAAGAAAAACCCGGTCAAAACCGTGATGGGCGAGAAGACCTGGGACGCCAAGGGCGACCTGAAAGTCTCCGACTACGTGGTTTACCAGTGGGACAAGGACGGCAAATACCACCAACTGGAAAAGCAGAAGTGATATGAACTGCTGATTCGCCCGGTGCCTTGTGCGCCGGGCAATCAAACAACATGTCCGTGCAGTACCTGTCTTTTCTCGTAGAGCTGCACAAAACCGAGTTGCTTCGGCGGCTGAACCCCGGTCCGTCGCACCCCGCTTCTGTGCAGTCTCTCAAATGCGTGAGATTGCGTTATGGATGGTATTTTCCTGCAGCAACTGGTCAACGGTCTGACCCTCGGGTCGGTCTATGGCCTGATCGCCATCGGCTACACAATGGTCTATGGCATCATCGGCATGATCAACTTCGCCCACGGCGAGGTTTACATGATTTCCGCTTACCTCGCGGCAATCAGTCTGGCTCTGCTGGCATACTTCGGTATTGAATCCTTCCCGCTACTGATGCTCGGCACCTTGATCTTCACCATCGTGGTTACGGCGGTGTATGGCTGGGTCATTGAGCGCGTCGCCTACAAGCCTCTGCGTAACTCCACTCGACTGGCACCGCTGATCAGCGCCATCGGGATTTCGCTGATCCTGCAGAACTATGCCCAGATCGCCCAAGGCGCGAAGCAACAAGGCGTTCCGACCTTGCTGACGGGAGCCTGGCGCGTCGAAATCGGCACTGGTTTCGTGCAGTTGACCTACACCAAGGTCTTCATCCTGATTGCCGCATTTGCCGGCATGGCCCTGCTGACCTACATCATCAAGTACACCAAGCTCGGCCGCATGTGCCGCGCTACCCAGCAAGACCGCAAGATGGCCTCGATCCTGGGCATCAACACCGACCGCGTGATTTCCTACGTGTTCATCATCGGTGCAGCGATGGCGGCCCTGGCCGGCGTGCTGATCACCATGAACTACGGCACGTTCGACTTCTATGCCGGCTTCATCATCGGCATCAAGGCGTTTACCGCAGCGGTACTCGGCGGCATCGGCTCGCTGCCTGGCGCGATGCTCGGCGGGATCATTCTCGGGATCTCCGAGTCGCTGTTCTCCGGTTTGGTCAACTCGGACTACAAAGACGTTTTCAGCTTCTCGCTGCTCGTTCTCGTTCTGGTCTTTCGGCCCCAAGGCCTGCTCGGCCGTCCTCTTGTGTCGAAGGTGTAAGCGATGTCTTCAACCACTAAAAAAACCATTGATCTCAAAAGAAGCCTGGTTGACGCGATTCTTGCCGGCCTTGTCGCCCTGATTGTGTTCGGCCCGATTGTCGGCGTGGTCCTCGACGGCTACGGCTTCAATATGGAAACGACCCGGGTGGCGTGGATTGTCGCCATCGTCATGGCTGGCCGGTTTGCCCTGAGCCTGTTCCTGCAAACACCCAAGGGCCTGAAGATTCTTGAAGGCTTTGAAAGCACCGGCTCCGGGGTTCATGTACTGCCGCCTGATTACAAGTCCCGGTTGCGCTGGATCATCCCGCTGTTGATCCTCGTTGCCGTAGTCTTCCCGTTTTTCTCCAACTCCTATCTGCTGGGCGTGGTGATCCTCGGGCTGATCTACGTATTGCTGGGCCTGGGCCTGAATATCGTGGTCGGCCTCGCCGGTCTGCTCGACCTGGGTTACGTGGCGTTCTACGCCATCGGTGCCTACGGCCTGGCGCTGGGTTATCAATACCTCGGGCTGGGTTTCTGGACGGTGCTGCCGTTGGCGGCAATCGTCGCTGGCCTGGCCGGCTGCATCCTCGGTTTTCCGGTGTTGCGGCTGCACGGTGATTACCTGGCGATCGTGACCTTGGGTTTCGGTGAAATCATTCGCCTGGTCCTCAACAACTGGCTGTCCCTGACCGGCGGTCCGAATGGCATGGCGGCTCCGTTGCCGACTTTCTTCGGCCTCGAGTTTGGCAAGCGCGCGAAGGAGGGCGGTGTCCCGTTCCATGAGTTCTTCGGCATCGCCTATAACCCGGACGTGAAGTATTACTTCATTTACGCGGTGTTGTTCCTGGTGGTGCTGGCCGTGCTGTACATCAAGCATCGTCTGGTCAAGATGCCGGTCGGCCGCGCCTGGGAAGCCCTGCGTGAAGACGAAATCGCCTGCCGCTCCATGGGTTTGAACCACGTACTGGTCAAGCTCTCGGCGTTCACCATTGGTGCCTCGACGGCCGGCCTGGCCGGGGTGTTCTTTGCCACCTATCAAGGCTTCGTCAACCCGACCTCGTTTACCTTCTTTGAATCGGCCCTGATCCTCGCCATCGTGGTACTCGGCGGCATGGGCTCGACCATCGGCGTGGTGATTGCAGCCTTCGTGCTGACCGTTGCCCCGGAACTGCTGCGCGGCTTTGCGGAATATCGCGTGTTGCTGTTCGGCGTGTTGATGGTGTTGATGATGATCTGGCGACCGCGCGGCCTGATTCGGATCAGCCGTACCGGTGTGACCCCGCGTAAAGGAGTAGCGCCATGAGCGAAGTCGTACTCTCGGTCGAGAAGCTGATGATGCACTTCGGCGGCATCAAGGCGTTGAGCGATGTCAGCCTCAAGGTGCATCGCAACTCGATCTTCGCCCTGATCGGACCCAACGGCGCCGGCAAGACCACCGTGTTCAACTGCCTGACCGGGTTCTACAAGGCCTCCGGCGGCAAGATCGAACTCAATACCCGCGGCGAGCGCACCGATGTCATCCAGCTGCTGGGTGAATCGTTCAAAGCCACGGATTTCGTTTCACCGAAAAGCTTCATCACCCGGATGCGCTACAAGATGTTCGGCGGCACCCACCTGGTGAACCGTGCCGGGCTGGCGCGTACGTTCCAGAACATTCGCCTGTTCAAGGAAATGTCGGTGCTGGAAAACCTGCTGGTGGCCCAGCACATGTGGGTCAATCGCAACATGTTGGCCGGCATCCTCAACACCAAGGGCTACCGCAAGGCCGAAAGCGATGCGCTGGACCACGCCTTCTACTGGCTGGAAGTCGTGGACCTGGTGGATTGCGCCAACCGTCTGGCGGGTGAACTGTCCTACGGCCAGCAACGCCGTCTGGAAATCGCCCGTGCCATGTGCACACGGCCGCAGATCATCTGCCTCGACGAACCGGCTGCCGGCCTCAACCCTCAGGAAACCGAAGCGCTGAGCGCGATGATCCGTCTGCTGCGCGACGAGCACGATCTGACCGTGGTGCTGATCGAACATGACATGGGCATGGTAATGAGCATTTCCGACCACATCGTGGTGCTGGACCACGGCATCGTCATCGCCGAGGGCGGACCTGAAGCGATTCGCAACGACCCGAAAGTGATTGCGGCCTACCTGGGCGCTGATGAAGAGGAAGTGGTGCTATGAGCCAACCCATCCTCGAACTCAAGGATCTGGATGTGTTTTACGGGCCGATCCAGGCCCTGAAAAAAGTCTCGCTGCATATCGAAGAAGGCGAAACCGTCAGCCTGATCGGCTCCAACGGCGCCGGTAAATCGACCTTGCTGATGTCGATCTTCGGCCAGCCGCGGGCGGCTGGCGGGCAGATTATCTATCAAGGCGTGGACATCACACACAAATCGTCGCACTACATTGCGTCCAATGGCATTGCTCAGTCGCCTGAGGGCCGGCGGGTGTTCCCCGACATGACCGTCGAGGAAAACCTGCTGATGGGCACCATTCCTATCGGTGACAAGTACGCTTCCGAAGACATGCAGCGCATGTTCGAGCTGTTTCCGCGACTCAAGGAACGCCGTAACCAGCGCGCCATGACCATGTCCGGCGGCGAGCAACAAATGCTCGCCATCGCACGTGCGTTGATGAGTCGGCCCAAGCTGTTGTTGCTCGATGAACCGAGCCTGGGGCTTGCGCCGATCGTGGTGAAACAGATCTTCGCGACCCTGCGGGAACTGGCGAGTACCGGCATGACCATCTTCCTGGTCGAGCAGAACGCCAACCACGCGCTGAAGCTGTCGGACCGGGCGTACGTGATGGTCAACGGTGAGATCCGCATCACCGGCACCGGCAAGGAGTTGCTGGTCAACGAGGAGGTGCGTAACGCTTATCTCGGCGGGCACTGACACGCCGCCGAAATATCCACAGCCCTGACGAGCAATCGCCGGGGCTTTTTTACACCTCCAATACACCAAAATTCCCTGTGCGAGCGGGCTTGCTCGCGAAAGCGGTGTGTCAGTCACGTTGATGCTGGATATTCCACCGCTTTCGCGAGCAAGCCCGCTCCCATAGGGGTAGCTGTGTGCTTTTTGGAAATTGTGGAAAACAATATTCACAAGCTCTCAAAGCGCGACATAAAGCCGCTGCAAATAGTTGTTTTGTCTCGCTTTTGACTTGTCCCCGTTTGCTGTGGAGCTGGCTGTGAATAACGTGGGAGTAGCTGTCTGCGAGCCTTTAAATCCGTGGCTTGCAGCGATGTGGTTGTTTTTTGATCAGGCGTTTTTGCTGGACCCGGAGTCGGCTTTGTCAACCTTTTTGTTGGCAGCTAAAGTGGCGCGAAATGTGCTGGGCCTGCCTGTGGATAAGTCTGTGGTTAAACTCTGGAAAGACTCGGCTGAGGGCCGTAGTTACTGGCTTGGCGCCATCGTCGGTTTGATCTTCCCATCGTGCAAAATGCCATGGGCTACACAGCTCGCACCTGAGGGTCAAGCGAAAAACTTTGTAATCTGCCCGCAAAGCCTTGTGGATAGCGGCTCCCAGCTTTTCCACTTGCCCCCGGAAATTGTGGACCCGCCTGTGGATAACGTGCGCGTACATAGCTGCAGGCCACGCCAGGCAAGGCGTTGCCATGATTGATTACTTTTCATACAAAAATACGATGGTTGCCCGTGGGAGCGGGGCCGGGCATGCTGCCAGCTGATTTTCTATTCCAATGGCTGACCGTCAGCCGAAGCAAGGAGAACACGATGTCCAACACCCTGTTTATTACCGGCGCGACTTCCGGTTTTGGTGAAGCCTGTGCCCGTCGTTTTGCCGATGCCGGCTGGAAACTGGTGCTGACAGGCCGTCGTGAAGAACGCCTCAACGCCCTGTGCGCCGAGTTGTCGAAACAGACCGAGGTCCATGGCCTGGTGCTCGACGTGCGTGATCGCAAGGCCATGGAGGAGGCGATCGCCAATCTGCCGCCGTCCTTTGCCAAGCTGCGCGGGCTGATCAACAACGCTGGCCTGGCACTGGGCGCTGACCCGGCGCCGAAGTGCGATCTCGACGATTGGGACACCATGGTCGACACCAACATCAAAGGCCTGATGTACGCCACACGCCTGCTGTTGCCACGCCTGATCGCCCACGGTCGCGGTGCCGGTATCGTCAACCTCGGCTCCGTCGCCGGCAACTATCCGTACCCGGGTAGCCATGTCTATGGTGGGACCAAGGCATTCGTTGGACAGTTCTCGCTGAACCTGCGCTGCGACCTGCAAGGCACTGGCGTGCGCGTCAGCAATATTGAACCGGGCCTGTGCGAGAGCGAGTTCTCGCTGGTGCGTTTCGCGGGTGACCAGGAACGCTACAATGCGACCTACGCCGGTGCCGAGCCGATTCAGCCGCAGGACATCGCCGAGACCATTTTCTGGGTGCTCAATGCGCCGGCGCACATCAACATCAACAGCCTGGAACTGATGCCGGTGAGCCAGACGTGGGCCGGGTTTGCGATTGAGCGTCATAACAAGGCTTAAGACCGCGTAACGGCCATCGCGGGCAAGCCACGCTCCCACAGGTCAGCGTGATCCTTTTGGGAGCGGCGGTGCGGCGATCCGACTTGCCCGCGATAGCTATCTGTCAGTCAGCGAAGATAATCGACCAACCCGCGATAGCAGGTCGCCAAGTGATAAGGCGTCGTCGAAGGCATGTCCTTGCGGCTGACTTCGCCCTGCTCATCTCGACACTCATACCAACCTCCCACATGCAGAAAGCGCTGCTGTAACGCCTGCAACTGGCGTTGCACCGAGGCTTCGCTGTCCGGACGCAAGGTCAGGGCGCGCAGGTATTCAGCCTGGGCCCAGATGCGTTGGGTGGCATCTTTCGCCGAGCCATTCAGATCAAGCATCGCCGTCACTGCACCGGTTTGCGGATCAACGCCCAGTTCTTCGGTAAGCACAAACGCACGCTCCAGCGAAGCATGCAGCTGAGTGCCGCGAAGCAACGGCGATGACTCCAGCAGGAAATACCACTCAAATTGATGCCCCGGTTCAAACCAGTTATCCACAGCACCCAGCGGTTTCTCCATCAACACGCTGTGTTGCGGGTCGATAAAACGCTTCTGCATGGCTGTGCATAAATCGACCAGCGCACGCTGCACGGCAATGTCTTCGCGCACCGACAGGGTTGCGAGAAAGGCTTCGGCCAGGTGCATCAGGGGATTTTGCAGGGGGCCGGAGTTGAGCGAGGACCAGTCACGATTGAGGCTGGCTTCATACAGGCCGTCGCCCGTGGCGAAGCGCCGCGCCAGCACTTCCAGCGTGGCATTGAGCACCGATTCCACCAGCGGTTCGCGAACCTTGTCCCAGTAATGGGCGCACGCGAACAGGATGAAGGCATGGGTGTAGAGGTCTTTGCGCTGATCCAGCGGCGCACCTTGCGGGTCGATGCTGTAGAACCAGCCGCCGTGTTCGGCGTCGTGGAAATGCTGTTGCAAGGAACGAAACAGCGCCGCAGCGCGCTCCTCGGCGGCCGGCACCTGGCCGATCAGGCTGGAAAACAGATACAGCTGCCGCGCGCAGGCCATCGCCCGGTAGCGCTGGGGTGGCAACGGCAAATGCCCGGCGTCCAGCGCTTCATACGGCAACGCCATCTCGGCATTCCAGCCGGGGTCTTGCCAGAGCGGCACGATCACGTCCTGGAAATGCTGTTGCACCGAGGCGAACAGAGCGGTCAATTCAGGCTGGGAGGCGGAGCGGGAAACAGGCGGCATTGGCTGGCGTCGTCACGGCAGGGTTGATTGCGCGACATGTTAGCAGGCCTGAGAGATGCGGTGTCTGTCACGCCGCCTTCGCGAGCAAGCCCGCTCCCACAGGGAGCGGTGGCGTATCCAGGATTACAGACACACCATCAATCCCTGTGGGAGCGGGCTTGCTCCGGGCGGCGTTCCGACGAAGAGGCCATCACAGGCAATAAAAGATTAACCTGCGAGCAACCACACACCAGTCGCCGCCGAAGCCGCTCCCGCCAATCGAACCAACGGCGCCGCTGCTTGCGGCAACACGCGCACTACGCCATAACCCACTGCATGCAACGCCGCCGTCGCCGCCACAAAACCTGCGGCATACGCCCAAGGGCTCGACATGTCCGGCAATTCCAGCCCATGCGCCACCCCATGGAACAGCGCAAACAAAGCAGTCGCCCCCACCGCCACGCTCAACGGCGGACGCACCGCCAACGCAACCGCCAGACCCAACGCCAGCACCGAAGCCGCAATCCCGCTTTCCAGTGCCGGCAGGTTCAGCCCTTCAAACCCCAGCAACCCGCCAATCAACATGGTGCCAACGAATGTGCACGGCAGCGCCCAGCGCGCGGCGCCTTTCTGCTGCGCTGCCCACAGACCGACTGCAACCATCGCCAGCAAGTGATCAAGGCCGCCAATCGGGTGGCTAATGCCGGCGAGCAAACCGTTATCGCCATGTCCCGGGTGGGCGAAGGCGATGGCCGGGGTCAGCAGCAGGGCCATGGCGCCCAGGATGCGTTGAAGTGTCATGGATAAGCTTCCTTGTTGATAAGTCTTGATCAGGCTGCGGTTAGCAGTCCCTGGCGTTCGATGAAGGCGATGATTGCTTCCAGGCCCAAACCGGTTTTCTGATTGCTGAAGACAAACGGCTTGCCGTTGCGCATGCGTTGGGTGTCGCTGTCCATCATCTCCAGCGACGCGCCCACCAGAGGCGCGAGGTCGACCTTGTTGATCACCAGCAAGTCGGATTTGCAGATCCCCGGTCCACCCTTGCGCGGCAGCTTGTCGCCGGCCGAGACGTCGATCACGTAGATGGTCAGGTCGGACAGTTCCGGGCTGAAGGTCGCCGAGAGGTTATCGCCGCCGGACTCCACCAGAATCAGATCCAGGCCCGGAAAGCGGCGGTTCAGTTGATCCACCGCTTCGAGATTGATCGAGGCGTCTTCGCGGATTGCCGTGTGCGGGCAGCCGCCGGTTTCCACGCCGATGATGCGCTCAGGCGCCAGGGCTTCGTTACGCACCAGGAAATCGGCGTCTTCGCGGGTGTAGATGTCGTTGGTGACGACGGCCAGGTTGTAGCGGTCGCGCAGGGCCAGGCAAAGCGCCAGCGTCAGGGCGGTTTTGCCGGAGCCGACCGGGCCGCCAATGCCGACGCGCAGGGGTTGTGTGTTCATGTGGTTCTCCAAATTAAAAGGCCCTAGGAACGGAACAGACGGCTGTATTGGCGCTCATGGGCCATGCACGCCAGGGACAGGCCGAACGCGGCGCTGCCGTAGTGTTCGGGATTGATTCGGGTGGCGTCTTGCTGGGCTTGTTGCAGCAGCGGCAGCAGTTCGCTGGTCAGGCGCTGCGCGGCTTGCTGGCCGAGCGGCAGGGTTTTCATCAACACCGCCAATTGATTTTCCAGCCAGCTCCAGAGCCACGCCGCCAGCGCATCTTGCGGGCTGATCGTCCAGGCGCGAGCGGCCAGCGCCCAGCCGAGGGCCAGGTGCGGTTCGGGGCGCTGTTCGAGAAAGGCGCGGGCCGGCGCATCGAGCTCCGGCAAGCCATTGAGCAGTTGCTGCAACGAATAGCCCATCTGCCGGCTCTCCTGATGCAGCTCGCGGGTTTCCCGGCTGGCGCGGTGTTCTTCGCAGCGTTGCAGCAACTCTGCCCAGTTTTCTTCGGCTGCGGCCACGCAATGGGCGAGCAGCAGCGGCGCTTCGAAACGTGCGAGGTTCAGCAGCAGTTGATCGCTGATCCAGCGTCGCGCGCTGTCTGCATCCTTCACCCGGCCGTTATCCACGGCCATTTCCAGGCCTTGCGAATAGCTGTAGCCGCCGATCGGCAGTTGTGGGCTGGCCAGGCGCAGCAGCGCCCAGGCCGGGTTCATAACCGGACGCCGAACTGGTGCAGTTTCGGCGGGTAGTTGAAGTCCTCGTCGCCGTGGCGGGAATGGTGATGGCCGCCGCCATACGCACCGTGCTCCGGCTGGAACGGGGCTTCGATGTTTTCGACTCGGGCATCCAGCTGTTCGAGCATGGCCTTGAGCACGTAATCGTCGAGCAGGCGCAGCCAGCCATCGCCGACTTGCAGGGCGACATGGCGGTTGCCCAAGTGATAGGCGGCGCGGGTCAGTTCGAAGGCGTTGGCGCAGGTGACGTGCAGCAATAGCTCGGGGCGGGCGCAGACACGAACGATGCGCCCGTCTTCGGCTTGCAGGCATTCACCGTCATACAGCGGCGGCTGACCGCGCTCCAAAAACAACCCGACGTCTTCGCCTTCGGCACTGAAACAGCGCAAACGGCTTTTGCTCCGGGCTTCGAAGGTCAAGAGCAACTCGGCGGCCCAGACGGGTTGAGGGTCGATTCTGCGATGAATCACCAGCATCGGAAGGCTTCCAGCAATGGACAATGCTCAGGCTAGAGCAAGGGCCTTGCCAATCGGGCGATACGTAGGAAATACCTGTCGGAGCGCAGTGGGTGATTCGGGATGTTGCAGGATTTTGAACTGGAATGGTGCGGGGATTTTTCGGTGGCACCAAATTGATGCTTTACATGCTTTTTGTGGGAGCGGGCTTGCTCGCGAAGACGGTGTGTCAGCCAATACATGTGTTTCTGACACACCGCCTTCGCGAGCAAGCCCGCTCCCACAAGGGTTATTCGGTGCTTCCGAGGCCTTGCCAGTGCTTGAGGCCGATGAAGATAAAGCGCAGTTGCTGGGTGATTTTCGCCTGTGGCGTCAGATGCTCGGGCAACGCCTCCGCTGGCGGATCAATAATGTCCGGCAAGGTCGCAAACACGCTTTTGACAATCAGATCAGCCATGACGCTCAAACCGGCGATGTCCAGATGCTGCAGTTTAGGCATCAGGGACAAGTCGGCTGCCAGGTCCGAGCTGATGTCTTCACGCAGGCGGCCAATGGCCTGACGCACCGGCAGCGATCCGCCGTACTGTTCGCGAGCCAGGAACAGAAACTGTGAACGATTGGCCGAGACCACGTCGAGAAAGATCCGTACCGAAGCGTCGATGATGCCGCCCATGACGAACTCGTTATGGCGCACCAGGCGAATGGTTTCGCGAAAGGTCTGGCCAACTTCGCTGACCAGTACCAGGCCCAGCTCATCCATATCGGCGAAATGCCGGTAGAAACCGGTGGGCACGATGCCGGCGGTTTTCGCCACTTCGCGCAGGCTCAGGCTGCCGAATCCTCGGCCACATTCCATCAGGTGACGGGCAGCGTCCATCAGGGCGTTGCGGGTTTGTTGTTTCTGTTCGGCGCGGGGCAGCATCGCAAGGTTGTTTTTCTGGACAGGGACAGCGGCGCACTCTAGCAAATCGGCTTCGCTGGCGTCGAACGACTATCGGGGGATCAAGCGGGGATGTGCAGCTTTAAAGCGGTCAAACCCTATAAAGTCAAAAGCCCAATCCGGGGATTGGGCTTTTTTTCAGGGCCGCCATGGGCTCAGCTCACAGCGCTGTTGCGTTCGATTACACGGTCACCACCACCTTCGGCCAGGGTTTGACCTTGTGGAGTGCGGTCGGAACCGTCAGCAGCCAGGGTTTGGCCTTGTGGGGTGCGATCGGAACCACCTTCAGCCAGGGTTTGGCCTTGTGGAGTGCGATCAGAACCGTCAGCAGCCAGGGTTTGACCTTGTGGAGTGCGGTCGGAACCGTCAGCGGCGAGGGTTTGACCTTGTGGAGTACGGTCCGAGCCATCCTGGGTGATCAAGCCTTTTTCTTTCAGGCGATCATTACCACCTTCGGCAAGGGTCTGGCCCTGTGGAGTGCGGTCGGAACCATCGGCAGCGACGGTTTGGCTGAACACCGAGCGGCTGTCTTTGACTTGCGGAGTGGCTTGGTCAGCAGCTGGCAGGGCAAATGCGGTGCTGGCCAGCAGTGAAAGGGAAAGGCTAAGCAGTAATTGGCGTTTCATGATGGGTTGCTCCTTGGGGGGGCGATAAAGTGGGTACGAGGGCAATGCTACTCTCGATAAGTCGATATAAAAGTTCATAAACGCAATGGTAATAATCAACGGAATTGATTGTTCTGCCGCGGCGCTCTAGAACGGGCGTTTCCGGCGATCGTTTTTGCCCTGAGGTGGGTATTTTCGACCCACTCGTGCCGCACAAAAGTGCGGAGGCGGTAACGCCGGATTCGGGGGCAGTCTGTCCCCGGCCGATTATTTGAGGATTAATCGGCGATTTGGTTAAACCTGCAGGCGGTTTTTCAGTCGTAGATTCCATGGCAGGCCGGTTCTGGCCTAACGTTTCACACGTGCGTCGCAGTCAGGGCGCTCAGTCGTATCAGGAGCCCTGTGCAATGACGCGCACTCGTAAAATTGTTACCTGGACCTTCGCCTGCCTGATTGTCGTGCTGGCGGTATTGGTCCTGATCATCGTGTTCTTCGATTGGAACCGGATCAAACCGTCCCTTAATGCCAAAGTCTCCGAAGAGCTGCATCGTCCGTTCGCCATCGATGGCAACCTCGCGGTGGTCTGGCAGCGCGAGCCTGACGAAGGCGGTTGGCGGGCCTGGGTGCCTTGGCCGCATGTGGTGGCTGAAGACCTGAGCCTGGGCAACCCGGACTGGTCGAAGAAGCCGCAGATGGTCACCCTCAAACGCGTCGAACTGCGCATCTCACCCTTGGCATTGCTGACGCAGCGGGTGGTCATTCCGCGCATTGACCTGACTGAACCCAATGCTGACCTGCAGCGGCTGGCCGATGGCCGCGCCAACTGGACGTTTAAATTCGACCCCAAAGACCCGAATGCCGAACCTTCCAGCTGGGTGGTGGACATCGGCGCCATCGGCTTCGATAAGGGCCACGTCACCCTCGACGACCAGAACCTCAAGACTCAGCTCGATGTCCTGATCGATCCGCTGGGCAAACCCATTCCATTCAGCGATATCGTCGGCGACAAAGCCGCAAAAACCGTGCAGGAGAAAGGCGCAGCGCCACAGGATTACGCGTTCGCGCTGAAGGTCAAAGGCCAATACCACGATCAGAAGCTCGCGGGCGAAGGCAAGATCGGCGGGTTGCTGGCGTTGCAGGACGCGGCCAGGCCGTTTCCGCTTCAGGCGAACGTAAAGATCGCCGACACCAGCGTCGAACTGGCCGGCACGCTGACCGATCCGCTGAACCTTGGCGCCCTGGACTTGCGCCTGAAACTGGCCGGCACCAGCTTGGGCAATCTCTATGCGCTGACCGGTGTGACGCTACCGGATACACCGCCGTACGCGACCGATGGGCATTTGATCGCCAAGCTGCATGAGCCGGGCGGCGCGGTGTTCCGCTATGAAGCGTTCAACGGCAAGATCGGCGAGAGCGACATCCATGGCAGCCTGGCCTATGTCGCCAGCCAGCCGCGGCCGAAGCTCAGTGGGTCGCTGGTTTCCAATCAACTGCTGTTCGCCGACCTGGCGCCGCTGATCGGCGCTGATTCCAACGCCAAGCAAAAGGCCCGGGGTGGCGAAAGCAAGCAGCCAACGGACAAGGTGTTGCCGGTCGAGGAGTTCAAGACCGAGCGTTGGCGCGACATGGACGCTGATGTCGAATTCACCGGCAAGCGCATCGTCCACAGCGAAAAACTGCCGTTCAAGGATCTCTACACGCATCTGGTGCTGACCGACGGTGTTCTGAGTCTCGAACCCCTGCGTTTCGGCGTGGCGGGCGGCACCCTGGATGCGCAGATTCGCCTCAATGGCCGCACCGAACCCCTGGAAGGCCGGGCCAAACTCACTGCGCGCAAGTTCAAGCTCAAACAACTGTTCCCGACCTTTGAACCGATGAAAACCAGTTTCGGCGAGCTCAATGGCGATGCCGACATCACCGGCCGCGGCAACTCGGTGGCCAAGCTGTTGGGCGGCGCCAATGGCAACCTGAAGATGCTGATCAACGACGGCGCCATCAGTCGCGAGTTGATGGAACTGGCGGGGCTCAACGTCGGCAACTATGTGGTGGGCAAGATCTTTGGCGACAAGGAAGTGAAGATCAATTGCGCGGCGGCCGACTTCGACATCAAGACCGGTTTAGCCACCACTCGCCTGTTTGTCTTCGATACCGAGAACGCGATCATCTACATCGATGGCACGGCGAATATGGCGACGGAGCAACTGGACCTGACGATTACCCCGGAGTCCAAAGGCTGGCGATTGATTTCGTTGCGGTCGCCGCTGTATGTGCGGGGCAAGTTCATCAAGCCGGATGCGGGTGTAAAGGCGGTGCCGCTGATTTTGCGTGGTGCGGGGATGGTTGCGTTGGGGCTGATTGCGGCGCCGGCGGCGGGGTTGCTGGCGTTGGTGGCACCGAGTGGCGGTGAGCCGAATCAGTGTGCGCCGTTGCTGGAGCAGATGAAGGCGGGCAAGGCGCCGGTGACCGTTAAACCCACCAGGTAAATGTGCGGCGTCTGTGAAAACGCCATCGCGGGCAAGCCCGCTCCCACAGGTTTTGGGGGTGATCACAGATGTTGTGTTCACCCTCACTCCTGTGGGAGCGGGCTTGCCCGCGATAGCAATCTGACAGGCGCTACAGATCTTTCAGGATATCGGCCATGTCATCCGCATGCTCTTCTTCCTGAGCCAGAATGTCTTCAAAGATGCGTCGGGTTGTCGGGTCTTTTTCGCCAATGTACTGAATGATCTCGCGGTAGCTGTCGATGGCGATCCGCTCGGCGACCAAGTCTTCGTAGACCATTTCCTTGAGGCTGTTACCCGCGACATATTGCGCGTGGGAGTTTTTCGACAGCAGGTCAGGGTTGAACTCCGGCTCACCGCCCAGTTGCACGATCCGCTCGGCCAGTCGGTCGGCGTGCTCGGCTTCCTGTTTCGCGTGTTCGAGGAATTCATCGGCTGCGACGTTGGCTTTCAAGCCGCTGGCCATGAAGTAGTGGCGCTTGTAGCGCAACACGCAGACCAGTTCGGTGGCCAGCGATTCGTTGAGCAGGCGCAGCACTTCCTCAATATCGGCGCTATAGCTTTCGGTCACCGCGCCGTTCTCGACGTTCTTGCGGGCGCGTTCGCGAAGGGTGGTTACGTCAGACAAATGCATGTCACTCATCTCGTTCTCCTGGAGGCTAATCCGGTTTGCGTCACCTTCTGGGGAAGTGATCGCTACTTAAAGTGTGAGTGACGGGCATTGCGAAAAGTTTGATGTAATTTGGCCGTCGAAACGATCACGCCAACGCATGACCGGAGAGCAACGCCTCCTCGCGCAGCCACGCAAAAAACGCCCGAACCGGCGGATGTCGCTCGCGCCCTGGCACGCAAAGCGCGCTGTAGCCGGCGCCATCGACCTGAACTTCACCCCGGTAAGCCACCAGCAAACCGCTGGCCACGCTTTCCGACACCAGAATGTTGCTCGCCAGCACCAGGCCTTGGCCGGCGATTGCCGCCTGCAGGGCGTAATGCTCTTCGTCGTATTCACGGACCGCCGGTTGACCCGTCAGCCAGGTCTCGCCGGACTGCGCGCACCAGGCCGCCCAGCCATGGGCATACAGTTTGGAGTTGTGCCAGCGCACGCTAATCAGCGCAGGCGGCCGGTCAGTTGCCAGGGCTACCTGTTCGGGCGAGCCATAGACGCCGAACGATTCGTCGAACAGGCACAGCCCATAAAGGTTCGGGTAGTCACCCAAGCTGTAGCGCACCACCAGATCGACGCTGGCGTCCTGATGCAAATCGATCACTTCGCAATGGGTGTCCAGGCGCAGGCTGATGTTCGGATGGCGGGCGTAAAAACGGCCCAGTCGCGGCACCAGCCACAGCGCGGCGAAAGCGGCCGTGGTGGAAATCGTCAGGCTTGCGCCGCTGCGTTGCGGGCGCAAGGTGTCGACGCTTTGCGCCACTTCCAGCAAGGCGCCATGCAGGCTGTGGAACAGCCGTTCGCCGCAGTCGGTCAGGCGTACTTGCCGTGGCAGGCGCTCGAACAGCGGCACGCCGAGCCAACTCTCCAGCGAGCGGATCTGATGGGACACCGCCGTCGGCGTCACAGAGAGTTCTTCGGCGGCAGCCTTGAAACTCAGCAGGCGCGAGGCGGATTCGAAAGCGCGCAGGGCGGTCAGCGGCAACGAGGCAAACATTCAATAACTCCATGGATGAAACAAATTCATCCAGACTGATTTCTGCTCATTTGAAGAAGGGCGCTTGCAAGCTTCAATCTGCAGGCCACAAGCAGTTTAGCCCTTGAGGAGATTCAGATGAGTAAGATTCTTGCTATTCATGCCAGCCCACGCGGCGAACGTTCCCACTCCCGGCGTCTGGCTGAGGTGTTTCTTTCAGCCTGGCAGGCGCGTAACCCTCAGTCGCAGCTGACCCGCCGCGAAGTCGGTCGGGCGCTGATTCCGCCGGTTAACGAAGCCTTTGTGGCGGCAGCGTTTTACCCAGAGCCCAATGCGCGTCCGTTATCGATGCAGGCCGACCTGGCGTTCAGCGATGAATTGGTCGGCGAATTGCTCGACCACGATCTGCTGGTGATTTCCACGCCGATGCACAACTTCAGCGTCCCCAGCGGCCTCAAGGCCTGGATCGATCAGATAGTGCGGCTCGGGCTCACGTTCAATCACACCCTGGACAACGGCGTGGCCCAGTACGAACCGCTGGTCCAGGGCAAAAAAGCCCTGATTGTCACCAGTCGCGGCGGCTTCGGTTTCGGGCCGGGCGGTGAGCTGGAGGCCATGAACCACGCCGATCCGTTGCTGCGCACCGCGCTGGGGTTCATCGGCATCACCGACATCACCGTGGTGGCCGCCGAAGGCGAAGAGTCTGCCGCACGAACCTTCGAGATTTCGGCGGCCGAGGCTGAACAGCAACTGCTCACGCTGGCCCGGGAGTTCTAGATGGCCTGGCTGTTTCTGCTGATCGCCGCCGGGTTTGAAGTCACCTTCGCCATGGGCATGAAATACGCCGAAGGCTTCACCCGGCTTTGGCCGTCGCTGATCACCGTGGTGGCGGCCGTCGGCGGGATTTACTTCCTGACCCTGGCCATGCGCGAGTTGCCGGTGAGCATCGCCTACCCGATATGGACCGCCATCGGTTCACTGGGCACGGTGTTTCTCGGCTTTGCGTTGCTGGGCGAAAGCCTGACAGCGGTCAAACTGGTGTCGGTGGGGCTGATTGTGGCGGGCGTGGTGGGGCTGAAGTAGGGTGGATGTCATAGACTGGTCGTCGAGTTGTCATCTTGGGTGACGATGCTTGGCTGACGTCTTGCATCGCGCCTTGCTTCATCTCATCGATCACAAGGATGTTCGCCCATGTCGCAAGGTTCCGCTACGCGTTACCCGTTGGTGCTGGTCCCGGGAATGCTCGGGTTTATCCGTCTGGTGCTGTATCCGTACTGGTACGGGATCATTTCGGCGTTGCGCCGGGGCGGGGCGACGGTGTTTGCGGTGCAGGTCTCGCCGCTCAATTCCAGCGAGGTGCGCGGCGAGCAGTTGCTGGCGCGGATCGAGGAGATTCTGCGGGAAACCGGGGCCGAGAAGGTCAACCTGATCGGCCACAGCCAAGGCTCACTCACGGCCCGTTACGCAGCCGCCAAACGCCCGGATCGCGTGGCGTCCGTCACTTCAGTCGCAGGGCCCAATCATGGTTCGGAGCTGGCGGATTATCTGGAAAAACACTACCCGGCCGACACCGCCAAAGGTCGGCTGCTGGCGGTATTGCTGCGGTTCATTGGCGCGTTGATGAGCCTGTTGGAAACCGGGTATCGCGGGCCGAAACTACCGGTGGATATCCACGCTTCCCATGAGTCCCTGACGAGTGCAGGCGTGGCGGCGTTCAATCAGCGTTATCCACAGGGCCTGCCTGAAACCTGGGGTGGGCACGGGCCGGAAGAGGTCAACGGCGTGCGCTATTACTCCTGGTCCGGGACCTTGCAGCCGGGCAAGACGGATCGCGGCGGTAACCTGTTCGACGGGACGAATCGCAGCTGCCGCTTGTTTGCCAGAACGTTTGTGCGCGAAACCGGGCATTGCGACGGGATGGTCGGGCGTTACAGCTCGCACCTTGGGACGGTGATTGGCGATGAATATCCGATGGATCACTTCGACATCGTCAATCAGTCGCTGGGGCTGGTGGGGAAGGGGGCTGATCCGGTGCGGTTGTTTGTCGAGCATGCGGCCCGGTTAAAGGCCGCCGGGGTTTAACCTTCTGAACGAGTCATCGTTCTTCGCGAGCAAGCCCGCTCCCACAGGAGAATGCATTCCAACAGGTGGGAGCGGGCTTGCTCGCGAAGGCGTCGGGTCAGGCAGCGGCAATCTTGCGGCTCAACACGGTAGTCCACCGCTCCGAAAGCACCACCCCGCCCAACGTCAACATCCCACCCATCAGGTGATACAGCGCCAGTTGTTCATGCAACACCAGCGCCGCAATCAATGCGGTAATCAACGGCAGCAAATTGAAAAACAGCGTGGTCCGGCTCGGTCCCAGGCGCACCACGGCCTGCATCCACGCCAGCGGCGCGACCATCGAAGCCAGCAGGCAGGCGTAAAGCACCAGCGGAACGTTTTGCAAGGTCGGCCCCACCTTCGGTGAAGCGACAAACAGCGGAAACAGCACCACCACTGCCACCAGCACCTGCAAATACAACAACACGAGCGGCGGCAAGCGCAGCTGCCATTTCTTCAGCAGGGTGCTGTAAATCGCATAGGCCAGCGTGGCGATCAACATCATCGCGTCACCCAGGTTCACGCCATGCTCAAGCAGCGCGCCCAGGCTGCCGGACGACACCACCACCAAAACCCCGGCGAACGACAACACTGCGCCGGCCAGTGCGCCCGCAGTCAAGCGCTGGCCGAGGCTGACAATCGCCATGGCCAGCGACATCAATGGCATCAGCGACAGAATGATCCCCATGTTGGTGGCCGTCGTCAGCGTCGCGGCGAAGTACGCCAGGCTCTGATAGACCGCCATGCCGAGCACGCCAAGGATGAAAATCTTGCCCAGGTTCGGGCGAATCAGCGACCAATGGGCAATCACCGGTTTGAGCATGAACGGTGTAAACAGAATCCCGGCCAGCAGCCAGCGGTAGAAACCAATCTCGGCGGGGAAGATCGCCCCGGCTGACATCTTGGTGATCACGGTATTGCCGGCCCAAATGAAAATGGCCAGCAGGGGATAAGCGTATTGCATCAGAAAAACCATCAACGTTAGTAAGGAGCGATTATCCGCCTGTCTGGATGCAAGCCTATACTTCAATCCAGACAACCTGCCCCTGATGACGGACAGCATGAACAGCAAACACATCGACCTGCTCGACTTCGCAGAACTGCCGGCCCCGGTGTATTTCCGCTACGCCGACTTCAACACCCACGAATACGCCTCGGCTCACCGTCACCCGTGGGGCACCCTCGAGTATTCGGCCAACGGTGTGTTGCACATGGAAATCGGCAGCAGTCGCTTCATGTCGCCGCCGCGATACGCCGTGTGGGTACCGCCCGAGACCGAGCACAGTTTCTACAGCAATCAACCGATCAATTATCGCGCGGTCTGCCTGGCACCGACGTTGTGCCGCGCGTTGCCGCAACAAGCCTGCACCCTGGCGATCAGCGACATTCTCAAGGCGATCCTCAAGGACTTCGCCGCCCGTGACGTGAAAATTCCCGAGCAGGACGCCGACCAGCGTCTGGCGCAAGTGCTGGTGGATCAACTGCAACAGGCGCCCGTCCACGAGTGTTATTTGCCATACGCCAGCAGTTCGGGATTGCTCGGGATACTGGAGGCCCTGCAAGCCGAGCCTGGGGACAACCGGCCATTGGCGCACTGGGCCGAGCAGATCCATGTCAGTGAACGGACATTGGCCCGGCAATTTATCCGCGAACTGGGCATGAGTTTCGGTGAATGGCGGCAACGCTTGCGCTTCCTCGCCGCGATCGAAGCGCTGGACAGCCAGCGCAGCATTCAGAACATTGCCTTCGACATGGGTTACAGCACGGGCTCGGCATTTATCGCGATGTTTCAACGCCAGGCTGGATGTACGCCAGAGCAGTATCGGCGGCAACGCGTGATGTAAGTTTATTTGTAAGAACAGTTTTAGAGTTTGTAGTGGAGACGTTTCTTACAGACTAATCGGAAATGCACTTCATTTGGTCGCAGGATTAACGTTGTACGCTGGTTGCATAAGCTGTTCCTGTTCAACTTACTTATGCAGAGTGTAAATGTGGCCACTGTCATTCCGATCCGTGAAGTGCTGATATCCGCAGTGCAAGAAAAAAGCGTTCACCACGATTTTATAAAAAGCGCTATTCCAGAGTGGATCAACCAGGCTTCGCTGCACAGAATAAGTGCATTAAAAGGCGCCATTGCCCCACTTCCGGAATGGGCTAAGACAGCCTCGCCGATTGAGTATGGGCTTTTCAAAAGTGCCATCGAGGAAAGTTGGCGCGCGCAAAATGATGTCGACCACATACTGCGCGAAGCGCAAGATGTGTACGCCTTTGCCGAGCCTCTGCTCCGTCAGGCGCTGAAGAATCAATATGGCGTTGATGTCGATGTAAAAGAAACTTTTTTGCAGTTGTTTTCTCCAGTTCACTTATCTCCTTGGGCGATGAATTTCAATAGCGGGGTGGTCTCCCGTGTTGTATCGCTGCTTGATGCGGCATTGCATAATTTTTCCGAGAAAGAAGTATTAACGTCCGATTCGCAGTTCATTACCCGACCCGATAAATCGAACCGATTCGAAATAACCGATGTCCGCAACAAAATGAGTATTGAACAGTTCAAGGTGCTATGTCGCAGCCTGGACATCGGCGCCCGATATAAGGCCTATCTTGAGAACTATGTGCGTCCTGTCGATGGGGTGGCGCGTGGCATGTTGCAACGCAAAGTTACCAGAAGCCAAAAAGCTGCTCTGAATGCAGCCCTGTATCTGGCCAAGCTGAAAAAAGATATCTCGGATGATGGCTTTCTGGCGATAAAAGGTCTGCTAAAGGATTCCAAAGAGTCGACGATGGATGGTCTTCCTGTTCGTTACTATCAGCTGAAAATGCTTGATGTTCAGTTGAGAGGGATCGTGCTGATAGCGCCTGATCTTTATCTTCACGACGCCGCTGCCCGGCGAGTCATTGCCTATGTACCGCACGATCCGGAACATCCGCTGAAAGAGTACGCTTCAAAGGCCGAGTTCGCCCGCGAGCTCACTCGCCAGTTACGTGACACCGCAAAGGACCCAGCTGATTCCGCAACGAGCTATCAGCAGTTCTTCAGCCGCTTTGTCGACCATCAGAAACGAGGACACTTCTTTGCGGCGCTCAACGCTGCACTGGTGGAAATAACCCAGCACGACAAAGTCCCGGGTGTCGATCAGCCGGTATGGCGCGAAACGCCCGTGGAGAATCCGCGCCTGCAATTCGACCACATTCGATTCGAGAACGACATCGATACACGCTTTATTGGCGACCCTTGGTTATATCTCTATCAGCAACAGCAAAACAAAATCCTCAACGATGCCCGGGAGATGGTCATCTCGACGCAAGATGCCGATCGCATGGAACGCTGGGCGTGGTTCGACAATCTGGAAAAAATGCTTTCCGATATCTTCAATGCCGCGTTGATGGTGGTGGGGCCGTTCATACCCTTTGTGGGTGAGGTAATGATGGGTTACATGGTTTATCAGTTGGTCAGCGAGGTCATCGAAGGCATCGTGGATCTGGCTGAAGGTCTTTATCTGGAAGGGGCCGAGCACATCATTGGTTTCTTCGAAAGCGTGATCCAGTTAGTGGCATTCGCCGGCGGCATGAAAATCGGCAGCGAGGTTGTACTGCCCATACTTTCATCGTTCATCGAGTCGACAAAACCGGTCACCCTCCCCAACGGCGCCAAACGCCTGTGGAGCCAGGACCTCGAACCCTACGAGAAACAAAACCTGATCCTGGCTGCAGATTCAAAGCCTGATGAAAACTGGCTGCACCAGCATGAGGGCAAGCCGATTCTCAAACTGGACACCAAACACTTCGAACTCACGAAAGATCGGCAGACCGGCAAACACAGGGTTAAACATCCGACCCGTCTCGACGCCTATCAACCCGTGGTGGACAGCAACGGCGAAGGTGCATTTAAGATTGAAGGCGAGCAGCCTCACACATGGGATGACACGACTTTGATGGCGCGACTCTCTCCGGACATGGACGAACTGGCCGAGTCCTACGGGGACATCCGGGCGGTCAGCCAGACCGACGCCAACGCGATCCGCCGGATGTATGCCGACAATGAACGGCCCCTGCCTTTACTCAGCGATACCGTGACCCGGTTCCGCATCGACCGCGACATTCAGACCTTCATCGAGCAACTGGGCAGCGAACAGGTGCGCGACTATTCAAGTGCCGATCCCGACATGCAGTTTCAGCTGCTCGACGGTGTGTGGCCCGGCACGGCGATTGAACTGGCAAACGCCAGTGGCGAAGTACTTCGAGTCATTGGTCGCGCGGGCGGGCGACGTGTCCGGATAAACAGCAATCGTCTGACCGACGTCGATCTGGTCAAGATGCTGTTATCGCACCTTGATGACGCGCAGCTGAAAACCTTGTTGACTGTCGAGTTTGGCATCGAACTGAGCACGCCCGAACTGAACGCCAAGAATCTTCGGGCAGAATTGACGAAACTGGCCAAGAGCAAGCGCACATCGTTGTTCGAAGCGCGTTATCGTCGTATCGATGCCGCCACCCTAGGCAACGCAAAAACGATCCAGGCCAAAGTTCCGGGCCTTCCTGGCACTGTCGCCCGTGAGTTGCTGTCAATCGCCACACCTTCGGAAGTCCAGGCGATTGAGCGCGGTCAGTTACCCAAGAGGCTGGAAAACCTCGCGAGCTGGGGCCTTCGAGACGTGCGGATCAGTCGCGCTTATGAGGGTTTTTACCTGGACTCGGTCGAGAGTTCCGATATGGACAGACTGGCGCTGCACTCGCTTGAGAATCTTCGCGGCTGGAATCCCGATGTACGCATTGAAGTCCGGCGGTTCGAGTACGGTGGTCGCCTGCTCGACAGCATCGGCAAGAGCGACGCAGGGATTCAGCGCACACTCGTCGAGCTTCAGGATTCGACGTTCGTCGCTTATGACGAAGAGGGTAACGGCCTGCATTCGGGCATGGATTTGTTTTCCTCTATGTTGCAGGCATTGCCGGATGCCGAGCGCGACGCGCTGAACATCCATATCGGCCAAGGGCCAAAACTGAAGCTGGCCCTGCGGGAAAACGCATTGAAGCCCTATCAGCTGCTGAAGGTGCTGGACGATCTCCCGGTCCTGGACCGCGTCACTTACGATCCTCGATTCATGCGCCTGCGCGGCGGTGCGCCGAACGCTGGCAGCGAGCGTGCAGACTTGGAAGGAATCGGCAGCCAGTACAGCGATCTGGTCAAGTTAGCGTTCCATCCTTCTGTTTCAGAGTTCAAGCAATTCGATTATCTGCGTGGCCTGAGACTGATGCATGAGAGCTTTGCGCAGGATTACTTCTACGATCTGTTGGATGCACTGGACGCCGCCAATGCTACCGGCGAGGCCGGGCCCGGTCAGGAAATTATTCAAAGCATTGAAGCTTTGCCTGATTTGCAGAAGCTGATGCTGCCTGAGCAGTTTGACTTATTAACCGGACGACTGTTTACGGAAGAAGGCGTGGTGCCGCTCACGGAGTCAGAACGAAAACTCGGCATGAATGCGCGGAATCTGGAACAGACCGGACGCGCAATTGAATACCAGGCGCTGTTACGCTCAGTCCGGGATAACGCGGTAACGTTAAGTCCGGAGTTGGCCGATATCAGTAGTTATGGAGAGTTGTTGTCCCGGCCCGTAGCCACGACCGAAGAGCCGATTCAGGTTTCGGCTCAAACCATGGCCAACTTGAAAATGGCACAGGAAGCGATCTATCGAGCCAAGGAACTCCTGCCGTTGTCGGGTAATCAGTTGCCGAGCATGTGGGAAAAGGGCGGTTCGGCAATCGCGAAAATAAAAGGTCTCCGAGGGCTGGATCTGGAGGACGGCGGGTTCACCGCAAAACTGACCACTGCCGAAGCCGCTCGCAAAGCCATCGAAATCAAGGGTGGCACCTGCTCTGAGAACTCGAAGGTAACGTTTTCGATCCTCGCCAACCAAACCCGGACGTCCAGCATTCATATCGTCAAAGTCTCCGATTTTGATCATCAATATGTGGTGATTGGTGATGATTTGAACAATCTCAATGGACTGGTCGTTGCTGACTCCTGGCCGGAATTTCCCGCTGCGCACCTGGCCAGCAATGGCTACTTCCAGTTTGACAGATCGCCTTTGATGACACTGCCACCCGGACCAGCCGTGACCGATTACAGCTTTATCAGTGAAGTACCGCCAGGCCCGGCGGCATTGCCTGCGGTTTCCGAGGCGAACACGTACCGGCAGATAAAAATCGACAAGCTGTATAAGAAGGAGGCAGCGGCATACGCGCAATGGACGTCGTTGGGTGAGACTGGCCAAACATACGCTGTCGAGGGCGGCACGCCGGTTTCGTTCGAGCGGATGCCCGCATCGGTCATTGAAAACCGGATTGATGCATACGATCGATACCGGGAGGCGTTCAAGGATCTCCTGGACGAGGAGGCGGATACCGATTGAGGGCAATCTGATGCGTCGGTGGATGAAGGTGTAACAGGGGTTGTCTACACTCCAGAATGAGGCCGCACCCCTCGGTGCGGCAACAAGGAGAAAACTCCATGAAGATGTTGCGTGTCCCTTTGTTGATGATCGGTTTGATGCTTTGCGCCCAGGGCTTCGCCGCCACTGAGCAACAGAACAAGATGACCACCTGCAACGCTGACGCTACTGCGAAAAGCCTCAAGGGCGACGAGCGCAAAGCCTTCATGAGTACCTGTCTCAAAGCGGCACCGGCCGCCAATGACGGCAAGACCCTGACCCCTCAGCAAGAGAAGATGAAAACCTGCAACGCCACCGCTGCCACCCAGGCGCTGAAGGGCGATGCGCGTAAAGCCTTCATGAGTGATTGCCTGAAGAAAAAATAGACATTTGTTTGGGGGTGGATACTTGCAGTGACCGGGCTGGCCTCATCGCGGGCAAGTCCGCTCCCACAGGTTTCGATGTTGAACTAAGAATGTGCAGGCCCCAGATATCCCTTTGGGAGCGGGCTTGCCCGCAATGAGGCCGGAAAGGACAAGAAAAGTCCCACTAAGGTCGACCTACACAATCCCTAGTGCTGGCCTCCGAACGCTGGCAGACTGCCAATCCTTTTACGCCGTTCGTTTTGAGGCTGTATGCCAACGTTTTCTCAACGCCAAGTTTTGCTGCTGATCAGTTGGGTCATCATCTTTGGTGGTTTGCTGCTGGTGATCCCGTTGCGATTGCTGCCCAGCCTGCTGGCCGGGTTGCTGGTGTTCGAACTGGTCAACATGCTCACCCCGCAATTGCAGCGGTTGATCGAAGGCCGGCGCGCGCGCTGGCTGGCGGTGGCGTTGTTGGGAACGTTAGTGGTCAGCGTGTTGACGCTGATCTTTGCCGGAGCCATCAGTTTTCTGCTGCACGAGGCGGAAAACCCCGGAGCGTCCCTCGACAAATTCATGCTCGTGGTTGACCGCGCGCGCGGGCAACTGCCGCCGTTCATCGACGCCTATCTGCCCGCCAGTGCCGCCGAATTTCGCGTGGCGATTGGCGAGTGGATGAGCAAGCACCTCAGCGACTTGCAACTGGTGGGCAAGGACGCGGCGCACATGTTTGTGACGCTGCTGATCGGCATGGTGCTGGGGGCGATCATTGCCTTGCAGCGCGTGCCGGACTTGACCAAGCGCAAGCCATTGGCCGCCGCGCTGTTCGACCGCTTGCACCTGCTGGTCCAGGCGTTTCGCAACATCGTGTTCGCCCAGATCAAGATTTCCCTGCTCAACACCTTCTTCACCGGGATTTTCCTGGCGGTGGTCCTGCCGATGTTCGGCATCAAGCTGCCGCTGACCAAAACCCTGATCGTGCTGACGTTCCTGCTAGGGCTGCTGCCGGTGATCGGCAACCTGATATCGAACACCCTGATCACCATCGTCGGCCTGTCGCTGTCGATCTGGGTGGCCGTGGCGGCGCTGGGTTACCTGATTGTTATCCACAAGCTCGAATACTTCCTCAACGCGCGCATTGTCGGCGGGCAGATCAGTGCCAAGTCGTGGGAGTTGCTGCTGGCAATGCTGGTGTTCGAGGCCGCGTTCGGCCTGCCGGGGGTGGTGGCGGGGCCGATTTATTACGCGTACCTGAAGAGCGAGTTGAAGCAGGTGGGGATGGTTTGATTCGGTAGATGTGTATTGCCTGATCTGACGCCTTCGCGGGCAGCCACGCTCCCACAGGTTCTGTGTCGTTCGCCGAAAATAGTTGCGACACAAAACTTGTGGGAGCGTGGCTTGCCCGCGAAGGGCGCAACTCGGTCTCAGATCAATCCATTGTGCCGTAACGCTTCATCGCCTCGATCGCCAACCCGCTGCCGATGCTGCCAAAGATGTTCCCTTCCACATGCCGCGCATTCGGCAACATCGCCGACACGCTGTTGCGCAGTGCAGGAATCCCGCTCGAACCACCAGTGAAGAACACCGTGTCGACCTGATCGACTCGCACGTTGGCATCGTCCAGCAATTGCGTGACGCTGTTGCGTACGCGCTCCAGCAAATTGTCGATCGCCGATTCGAACAGCGCCCGGCTCAGCTCCACGCTCAAGCCCGGCTCGATGCGGTCCAGCGGCACGTGGCGGCTGTCGGCGTGGGTCAGCTGGATCTTGGTTTCTTCCACTTCCATGGCCAGCCAGTGACCGGCGCGCTGGTCGATCAGCTTGAACAGGCGGTCGATGCCGCCCGTGTCTTCGATGTCGTAACGCATGCTGCCCAGCGCCAGGGTCGACTTCTGCGAGTACACCGAGTTGATGGTGTGCCAGGTCGCCAGGTTCATGTGGTGACTGGTCGGCATGTAGGCGCCGCTCTTCATGCGGCTGCCGTAGCCGAACAGCGGCATCAGGCCTTGCAGGCTCAGCTGCTTGTCGAAATCGGTCCCGCCGATGTGCACGCCGCCGGTGGCGAGGATGTCATCGTGACGGTTGTCGTGGGCGCGGCGCTCCGGGGAAAGGCGCACCAGCGAGAAGTCGGACGTACCACCGCCGATGTCGACGATCAGCACCAGCTCTTCTTTTTCGATGGTCGACTCGTAGTCGAATGCCGCCGCAATCGGTTCGTACTGGAACGACACATCCTTGAAGCCAATGGCGCGCGCCACGTCCACCAGGGTGTTCTCGGCTTCCTGGTCGGCCATTTCATCGTCGTCGACGAAGAACACTGGACGACCCAGCACCACTTCATCGAACTCCCGACCGGCGGCAGTCTCGGCGCGCTTCTTCAGCTGGCCGATGAACAAGCCGAGCAGGTCCTTGAACGGCATCGCCGTGCCGAGGACGCTGGTGTCGTGCTTGATCAGCTTGGAACCCAGCAGGCTCTTGAGCGAGCGCATCAGCCGGCCTTCATAGCCTTCCAGGTACTCGTGCAGCGCCAGCCGGCCGTACACCGGGCGGCGTTCTTCCATGTTGAAGAAGACCACCGAGGGCAGGGTGATCTTGTCGTCCTCCAGCGCGATCAGCGTTTCCATGCCGGGGCGCAGCCAGCCGACGGTGGAGTTGGACGTGCCGAAGTCGATACCACAGGCACGGGCTGGAGATGCGTTTTTCATGTCTTTCGAGTTCCGGTTAAAAAACGGCCGCGCAGTGTATGTCAGTGCGGCGAATATTCGAAGGCCGACTATCCGCTAAATCTCGGTGATTGGCGCCTTGTAAAGATGGCGAGATGCCCCAAACTTGTCTGCATTGCACCTGGCAGCCCCGGGACGGTCGAAAGAACCGCCTGCTGCTGCCGATAAACTTCTGATGCGCTGCCCGGTCACAACCTTGAGATCGGTCAACCTCGCGGCTGCCAATAAGCGCATGCTGCCGGTGGTGGCGCGATATCGATAACGGATGGTGATCCTTAGATGGACTTCAAAGACTATTACAAGATACTCGGTGTGGAACCGACCGCGGACGATAAGACGATCAAGGCCGCCTATCGCAAACTGGCGCGCAAGTATCACCCCGACGTCAGCAAGGAAAAGGATGCCGAGTCCAAGTTCAAGGACGCCTCGGAAGCCTATGAAGCGCTGAAAAGCGCCGACAAGCGCGCCGAATACGACGACTTGCGCAAGTATGGCCAGCACGGCCAGCCATTCCAGGGCCCGCCGGGCTGGCAGGGGCGTGGGGGCGGTGGTTTCGGTGGTGGCGGTCAGGACACGGGCGATTTCTCGGACTTTTTCAGTTCGATCTTCGGCAACCGTGGTCCTGGTTTTGGTGGTGGGCAGTCGGGCCGCAGCGCCGGGCGTCGAGGGCAAGACGTGGAAATGGAACTCGGGATTTTCCTGGAAGAAACCCTCTCGAACGAATCGAAGAAGGTCACCTTCCAGGTGCCGCAGTACAACGCTGCAGGCCAGCATGTCAGCAACACCAGTAAAAGCCTGAACGTGAAGATCCCGGCCGGCGTGGCCGACGGCGAGCGCATCCGCCTCAAGGGTCAGGGTGCACCGGGCACCGGTGGCGGCGCCAATGGCGACCTGTTCCTGATCATTCGTTTTGCGCCGCACCCAAAATTCGACGTCGAAGGCGAGAACCTGATCATTACCTTGCCGCTGGCGCCGTGGGAATTGGCGCTGGGGGCCGAAGTGGCAGTGCCTACACTGACAGGCAAGATCAACCTCAAGGTGCCGGCCGGCAGCCAGAACGGCCAGCGCATGCGCGCCAAGGGGCACGGTCTGCTGAACAAGGCGGGCGAGCGCGGTTTCCTGTTTGTGCAACTCAAGGCGGTCATGCCTAAAACCTCGAGCGATGAGGTCAAGGCGCTGTGGCAGCAGTTGGCAGAAAAAGCAGCGTTCAACCCGAGAGAAAACTTCTGATCCAAGAGACGGAGTAGCCCATCATGAGCAACCCCCTGATCGTTCAACTGGACATGGCAGAATTCTGTGAGGCGACCGACCTGTCGGACGTCTACGTGATCGAAATCGTCGAACACGGCATCCTCGAACCTCAGGGCAAGCAGCCCAAGGATTGGCGTTTCAACGATTATGAATTGGCCCTGGCCAAGCGCGCCGCCAAGCTGCGGCGCGACCTGGAGCTGGAATGGGAAGGCGTCGCCCTGGCGCTGGACCTGCTTGAAGAGGTCCAGCAGCTGCGGGCCGAGAATCGCATGCTCAAGCAGCGGTTGGGGCGGTTGGTGGTCGAGTAAGTGTTCTGATGTTTCTGCAGTGCCTGTTCGGACGCTATCGCGAGCAGGCTCACTCCCACAATCGACCGTATTCTTTCTGGAAGAACCTGATCCAATGTGGGAGTGAGCCTGCTCGCGATGAACGATGACTCGGTTTCCTTGCTTTACATCTTCCGGGGCAACACCACGGTAAACAACGTGCCACCAGCCTCGCTGGAGCTGACCTCAATCGTCCCGCCGTGCGCGTCTACCACTTCCTTGACGATAAACAACCCCAGGCCAAGGCTGGTGGAAGGCTGGCCGAGTTCTTCGTCGGCGCTGCGCACCAGCGGATCGAAAATCGTGCCGATCGCGTCCTCGGAAATCGGCACGCCGTAGTTATGCACCGTGAGGCGAACCGTGTCTGGCTCGCCTGTCAGGGTCACTGTTACGTCACGTTTGTTCAAACCATGCTGCAACGCGTTGCCGATCAGATTCTGCAGCAGTTGGCCAACCCGCCCGGCGTCCCAGACACCTCGGGTGTCTCCCACTACGTCGATCGTCGGATTGCACTCCGGATTACCGGCGCAGGCTTCGGCAATCGCCGCATGGACGGCATCGGCCAGGACCATGGGTGCCGGTTCGATCGGCAGGCTTTTACCCAGTCGACTGCGCACCAACTCCAGCAAATCGCTGACCATCACCGCCATGTGCCGCGCGCCATGCTTGATATTGATCGCGCAGGCCAGTGCATCGCCATCAAGCGTTACTTTGCGCATCAGCAATTCGGTGGACATGCTCACCGCTTGCAAAGGTGCCCGCAGGTCATGCCCGAGGATCGCCAGAAAGATATCCCGCGAACGATTGACCTGTTCGGCGTAGGCGGCGGTGGATTCGGCGAGTGCTTGGTCAATGGCTTCGTTGAAACGGATCATGTCCTGGAAATAGGCCAGGTCCGGCGACTCCAGGCTGGCGACCCACAAACGGATGACGCACGCCCGCAGATGACGGAACTCCGACGTCATCTGCACCAGATCAAACCCCACGGTATGCCGCAGTTCGCCATGGCTGGCGGCAGCCTCATCCAGGCTCGGGGTTTTTTCCGGGCCCTCACCCTTGGCCTTGGCCATCTGCTCCCTGGAGGTTTGCGCCGAGGTCATGTCGCGTGCCGCGGCCAACAAAATGGCCTTGGCGTGATCGCGCAAGGCGACCCTGTCCATGTGCTCGGCCGCCGGCGTGATGGTGCTGGCGAACTGCTCCCATTCATCGACGATACGGTCCACGTGTTGCCTGATGAATTCGGGTAGGCGCATGGCCGGAGTCCTGAGGGGAAGTCTGGCGCATCTTAGCCTCTTTGTTACTGGCTAAAAACTACCATTACGCGGGAGGCTCTTTTCGGCGGCGTTCGGGTGGTAATTACTTGTTTTTTGCATTCTGAAATCCGATGCGATTGTGATGTATTACTGATTTCTGAGCTGTTTTTTGCGCTTTTGTTTTTGTCGCCAATCAATAGTCTGGGCGTTCCTTTCATCGCATAAGGATTTGCGAAATGAGCGAACTTTCGGGCACTCCGTTGTTGCAGATAACGACCGGGTACGCAGGAGAAGAGGGAGAACCCGATGTCTATCGTGATTATCTTCTGAGCAAACTGCCCTCGCCGATCAAAGATGCACCCGCCTCACGCCTTGTTTCACTTGCCCATTCGAGACCGGAATTTCCTGAATGGTATTTGAATGCAAGGGCCATGGATCGCCAGTACCTCAAGGAGTTGATCGACGAGCATTGGCGCCTCCAGGGTCCATTGGACGAGACGCTGGAGAACGTGCAGCAGGACATTCATGCCTTTGCCAAACCCCTGCTGGTTCAGGCATTAAAAGAACAATTGAATCTGGAACTGGACGTCAATGCGACGCTGATTCGACTGTACATCCCTGCCAAACTGGCTATCGGCATCGATACCAATGCCAGTCGGCTCAGACAATCCTCATTGCTGGAAGCGGCGCTGCACAATTTCGAGGCGCCCGAAACGCAGGCGGGCGCATTTCGCGATGGATCGGGCATCTTCATCAGGGATGACGAAAACGAACTTCAGCGGCAGGCACTGACGGTCGAACGATTTGCTGCCCTGTGCCGGACCCTCGATATCGGTGCGCAATATCAGACGCACATCAAGGCATTACTGGCCCCCGAAGAGGTCGCGGCCAAAGCGACAGTTATGCGGCAATGCACGGCCAGTGAAAAAGCCGCTTTCAACGAATCGGCGCTGATCGCGTATCTGAAAAAAGACATCACGTCCTATGGCTACGGGAAGCTTCGGCAGATTCGTGACAATGAACCAGGCATTTTGATGGGGCGTCGTCCCTTGCAATACCATCGGCTTTCGCTCATGGGTTTCAGGTTGTCCGGGATTGTGTTGTTCAGTGCGGTGGCGGACCCTTCAAAAATCAAAAGAACTTACGACGCGCTGATTCCGCAGCATCAACGAACGATGCTGGATTGGTCACGCCGTCTGACCCTGCTCCCGGGACAGGAGTTTGAACAGTTCAAGTTGCTCGAGGCGTTTTTTGCCAATGGCCCCAGCGGTCTCGTCGACGCCATGTTGCAAAGAGATGATGTTTATCAACAAAGCCGTCTCGACGGGACGTTGATTGCGTATGTCCCGGATGATCCCGAGCATCCCTTCAAAGAGTACGAGTCCTTCACTGATTTCATGAAGGAACTGACGAGCCAGTTGCGCTCGCCGAGCTATCAAGAGTTTTTCAGCCGTTTCGTGGCGCAAAAAGACAAGGGCAAGTTTTTTGCCCGAGTTCGCGAGCGTCTCTCGACGTTCACCTGGCAACAGCGTGAACCCCTGAGCATGGGGCCGTGGTGGCGGGAAACCGCAGTCGAGAATCCCGATCCAGAGCCTGTCACCAATATCATCCCTGATGATCTCTGGCCGCAAATGGGTCTGTGGCGCAGGGCGAAAGCGATTGCAGATGCGCGGCAAATCGCCGTGCCGACCGACGATGAAGACGCCACCACCCGCTGGAATCGCTTGAGCAGCTATCTGAACATCGGCTGGAACGTGTTCAACTTTGGGGCCATGTTGGTTCCCTACCTGGGCGAAGCGATGCTGGCCATCATGGTCGGGCAGATGCTCTTCGAAACCATGGAAGGCATCGAAGACTGGAGCAAGGGCGACAAGGAAGAGGCGGCGGCCCATCTCACCGGTGTCATGATCAATTTTGCGCAGCTGGCCATTATGGCCGCCGGGCATGTCTTACCCTCTGGTGCAGCTGCGACTGTCAAACCATCGGCTTTTATCGACCAGTTGAAAAAAGTCGAGCTGGCTGATGGCAAGACGCGCCTGTGGAACCCGGACCTTTCGCCCTACGCCCATGACATCGTGCTGCCCAATGAGGCGAAGTCAAACGAACTGGGTATGTACCGGCATAGCGAAAAAGACATCCTCAGGCATGAAAGCAAACACTTCGAAGTGATCAACGATCCAGGCACCGGCCAGCCGCGCTTGCGTCACCCAAACCGGCCACAGGCGTATCAACCGAAGCTGGAGCACAACGGTGCCGGCATCTGGAAGACAGAACTCGACCGCCCGCTCGAGTGGGACAAAACCACACTCATGCGGCGCATGGGGCCGACAGTCGAGGGTTTCTCTGAAAACACGCTGGAGCAGATTCGTCTCGTCAGTGGAATAGAAGAGGAGGAATTGCGCAGGTTGCATGTCGTCAGCGATCCGGCGCCAGCGTTGCTGACCAACACCATCGAGCGCTTCAGGAGCTGGGCTGATGTGCAGAAGCTGCCCGGGCAGATAAGGCTCAATGAGGTTCCGCAAGCGTTCGTCGAGCAGGTGCCCCGGTTGCTGGTTGAACTGCCGAGATGGCCTGAGCTAAAAAGCATCGAGCTTATTGACGGTGCCGGGCACGGAGGGCGCTCCATAAAGTTTGGCAACGTCGATGCCTTGCCGGCCGACACACTGAAGATAAGCCGTGCCGAGGTCCGTGCAGGGAAACTGCCGAAGCTTGCCGTGAAGTTTGTGAACGAGACCGACATCCATGCGATGCTCGGGCAAGGCATTTCCACTGACGAGCAAATCCGAATCGATGCCTTGAAAAACCAGCTTGCCGAGCGAGCCGGCAATAGGCGTGGGCCTCTGTTTGACGCGCTGAATCGTCGTATGCAACAGACCAGTAACCCGCAAGTGCTGGTGCTCCAGGACGCCTTCGGCGAACTCCCCACTGCGGTGGCGCGGGAGTTGCTGGCAGACATCGAACCGCAAGACCTGCTCAACATTACCGAACCGTCGCGCATTCCGTTGCAGCTCAGAGAACGTGTGAGAGCCACCTTGCAGGCGATACGAGCCGCGCGTGCCTATGAAGGGCTCTTCCTCGATTTGGCGTACGGAGCGGACACCGAGCGGCTGGCACTGCGCTCGTTGCAAGCACTGCCCAACTGGCCCGAAAACGTTCGGATCGAAATCCGTGAATCTTCATTCGACGGTCCGTTGCGCGACAGCGTCGGCCCGGCAGATGCCGCCCACCGCAGAATCCTGGTCAGCGAGGACGGTCAGTACCAGGCACGCGATGCCGATGATCTTCATTTGCACGGCGCCGACACTCTTTACGCTTCGGTGTTGCATGCCCTGCCTGACGCTGAACGAAATGCGCTGGGATATCAAATCAATCAAGGCTCCACGCTCAAGCACGCCATTCAAAAAGCGCCGTTGCCACGCGACACGTTCAGCGCCCTTCTCGTGGACAACCCCGTGCGCAAACCGGCGTTCGATCCCGCCACGATGCGCCTGCGTGGCGGCATGCGCGGGGTTCCTCAAGGGGTGCGTCAAGTCAGGGGACCCATCACGCCGCAAGAGCGGGTCCGTGTCGTGCGCCCCGGATGGACAGAGGCCGAAGCCCTGGCTTATCTGCAGGCGGGTGGCAGCGAAGTCAGTCTGGAGCAGAGGGCGAGCGCACTCGAAGCGGAATTCGATCGGCTCAACGCCAATTTTCAACGTTGGTTGAAATCACCCACCGAAGCGTACAGCTTCACGCCAGCCGGCATTGCCGAATGGCAGTCCAGAAATGCTTTGTACAAGGCGGTCAGGGAGTGCTGGCAGCAAACCGGGTTGCGCGATGTGGATCCGTTCGGCGATCAGCACGGCGCGGTACTCGACCTGGAAAACTTCCCGCTGGGGCGTCATCTGGGGACCGTGCCCGCACTAGAGGGTAATTTCGATCATGTCACACGCCTCAATCTGTCCCTGACCGAATTGACCGACGCGCATATGTCCTTTCTCGATCATTTCCCCCGTTTGCGTTCGCTCAACGTCAAGGGCAATGCACTCTTGCGGTTTCCTCGGGCTATTGGCCGAATGCGCGCGTTGACGGAACTGAACATGCGAGGAAACCGGATTGTACTGGATGCACGGGCGATCGCTGACCTGCGCAACCTGACGCGGCTTCAGATCCTGGACCTGCTCGGTAATCCGTTGGGGAGGGTCCCGGATATTGGCAGCATGAGGATGTTGCATACCCTGATCCTGAGTGACACTGGTATTCATACCTGGCCCGATGGTTTGTTCGCACAGCCTCGGTTCCGGCATTTTTTCCTTGATATGCAGCACAACCCAATCACGCAAATCCCGACGGTACCCCGTGGTTCCGTCCAGGCAGAACTGCTGGCGCGCACAATGTTGAACCGGGAACCGCGGTGGTTGGCGGAGGCCAATCTGCAGACGCTCAGGGACTACACCGAGTCCGTCGGCATGGACCCTGATCGACCCTATCCGCCGCGCGGTGTGCGCGACAGTCTCGACTGGGAGACGGGCATGACACGGCCGGAGTGGGTGGCGAAACAAGAGGTCTGGAACAGCGTCGAAGATGAGATGGGTTCGGTCGGGTTTTTCAATGAGATTCGTAAACTCACCGAATCGGGGCATTTCCAGCACGACCGTGCGTTCCGTGTCGACATGACCGCCAAGGTCTGGCGAATGCTCGAAGCCATGGCCAAGAATACCGAGCTGCGCCAAAAACTCTTCACCATGACCACCGTGCCCACGGCGTGCGTCGATGCCGGTGCACAGCTGTTCAACGCAATGGGGCTGGAGGTGCTTATTCATGAGGCTTATGAACTGGCCAACCCCGGACTGGTGGAGACCGAACTGGTGACGTTGGCGCGGGGCAAGTCGCGGCTGGATGAACTGAGCAGAATTGCCCGCAAAACGATTTCCGAGCGCGAGGCGATGGGCGAGGAATTCAGACGCGTGAATGCCACGGACGAGGTGACAGGCACGATTGATGAAGTTGAAGTTCACCTGGCATTCATGACGGACCTTGCCGATAGACTGGACCTGCCATGGCAGTCTCGAAACATGCAGTTCAGAAAGATTGCTGGCGTGACGCCAGAGATGATCGAGTCTGCGTACCGACGTGTGTTGGACCTGGAGGAAGGTGAACTGCTCTGTGATTTACTGATTGAGCAGCCGTTCTGGTCATCCTACGTCGAGGGCTCTAACCGAAGTGCTTTCAAAGGCTTCAGGCGCCGGATCGATACCACGACAGAGTTCTACATGGCGTTGGACAAGCGCGCGACCGACACCACGCTTTCCCTTGAGCAAAAGGCTCAGGTGAAGGAAGAGCTCAGGGTGCTCGGCGCTGAATTGAACAAACCGGAAAGCGAGTTTGCGCCGGGACGGGTCATGACCGATGCGCAATACGCCGCTGAGTTGAATGTGATCGATGAAGAAAAGAATGCGTTGGTCAAAAGCCTTACACAGCAGGCAATCGACCGGGCAAAACTGCAAAGGGTAGAAATCCCCTTTGTCGTACAGCCGGATAGCTGATTGCTCCTGGTTTTCCCAGGGCCTGGCATGCCAGGCCCTGGGATTTCGATTCGGTTTGTCAAGCCTGTCGAACGCTCAAAACAGGAAGTAACGCTGGGCCATCGGCAGCACCTCCGCTGGCTCACACCACAGCAAAACACCGTCAGCCTTGACCTGATAAGTCTGTGGGTCGACATCGATAGTCGGCAGGTAGTCGTTGTGGATCAAATCGGTTTTCTGCACGTCGCGGCAACCTTTGACCACCGCGATTTTCTTCTTCAAACCCAAGGCTTCGGGCAACCCGGCTTCCTGCGCTGCCTGGCTGATGAAGGTCAGGCTGGTGGCGTGCAACGAGCCGCCGTAGCTGGCAAACATCGGGCGGTAATGCACCGGTTGCGGTGTCGGAATCGACGCATTGGCATCGCCCATCAGGCTGGCCGCGATGGCGCCGCCCTTGAGGATCAAGGTCGGTTTGACGCCAAAAAACGCCGGCCGCCAGAGCACCAGATCCGCCCATTTTCCCACTTCAACCGAGCCCACTTCATGGCTGATGCCATGGGTGATCGCCGGGTTGATCGTGTACTTGGCGATGTAGCGTTTGGCGCGGAAATTGTCGTTGCCCTCGCCATCACCGGTTAGCGGGCCGCGCTGCTTTTTCATCTTGTCGGCGGTCTGCCAGGTGCGCGTGATCACTTCACCGACGCGGCCCATGGCCTGGCTGTCGGAGCTGATCATCGAGAACGCGCCGAGGTCGTGCAGGATGTCTTCGGCGGCGATGGTTTCGCGGCGGATGCGGCTTTCGGCGAAGGCCACATCTTCGGCGATGCTCGGGTCCAGGTGGTGGCAGACCATCAGCATGTCGAGGTGTTCGTCGATGGTGTTGCGGGTGAACGGCCGGGTCGGGTTGGTCGAGCTCGGCAGCACGTTGGCAAAACCGCAGGCCTTGATAATGTCCGGGGCGTGGCCGCCACCCGCGCCTTCGGTGTGATAGGTGTGGATGGTGCGGCCCTTGAAAGCGGCGAGGGTGGTTTCGACGAAGCCCGACTCGTTGAGGGTGTCGGTGTGGATGGCGACCTGCACGTCGTATTGGTCGGCGACGTTCAGGCAGTTGTCGATACTCGCCGGGGTGGTGCCCCAGTCTTCGTGCAGCTTGAGGCCGATGGCGCCGGCCTTGACCTGCTCGATCAACGGCTCCGGCAGGCTGGCGTTGCCCTTGCCGGTGAAGCCGATGTTCATCGGGAACGCGTCAGCGGCCTGGAGCATGCGCGCCAGGTGCCACGGCCCGGAGGTGCAGGTGGTGGCGTTGGTGCCGGTGGCCGGACCGGTGCCGCCACCGATCATGGTGGTGACGCCGCTCATCAACGCTTCTTCGATCTGCTGCGGGCAGATGAAATGGATGTGCGTGTCGATGCCGCCGGCGGTGAGGATCATGCCTTCACCGGCGATGACTTCGGTGCTGGCGCCGATTGCGATAGTCACGTTTGGCTGGACGTCCGGGTTGCCGGCCTTGCCGATGCCGGCGATGCGGCCGTCCTTGAGGCCGACGTCGGCTTTGACAATGCCCCAGTGATCGATGATCAGCGCGTTGGTGATCAGGGTGTCGACGACTTCGGCGGCCAACAGCTGGCTCTGGCCCTGGCCGTCGCGGATGACTTTGCCGCCGCCGAATTTCACTTCTTCGCCGTAGGTGGTGAAGTCTTTTTCCACTTCGATCCACAGCTCGGTATCGGCCAGACGGACCTTGTCACCGACGGTGGGGCCGAACATGTCGGCGTAGGCTTGTCTTGAGATTTTCATGGGCTTGCCTTGAGATTCAATTGTGTTGAAGACCGCTCGCATAGCTCGCTATCGCGGGCAAGCCTCGCTCCTACGGGGTATGCGATCAATTGTAGGAGCGAGGCTTGCCCGCGAAGGGGCCAGAACAGACACCGCATTTGTTACAGGTCACCCATGATCCTGCCGGCAAACCCGAACACCCGGCGATGTCCGGCCAGGTCGACCAACTCGACCTCACGACTCTGCCCCGGCTCGAAGCGCACGGCGGTGCCGGCGGGGATGTTCAGGCGCATGCCGCGACTGGCCGCGCGGTCGAAGGTCAGGGCGTCGTTGGTTTCGAAGAAGTGGTAATGGGAGCCGACCTGGATCGGACGGTCGCCGCTGTTGGCCACTTTCAGGCTGACAGTGCGGCGGCCCACATTGAGTTCGATGTCACCGGGCTGGATCTGGTATTCACCGGGAATCATCAATGGGCCCCCTGGAGAATCTTGTAGTAGAGGGCGGTCGGTTTGTACTGGCCGCTCGGGTCGCAGGCGTAGTCAGGGATTTCACCTGATTTGGTGTAACCCAGGGCTTTGTAGAAATCTTCAGCGGGGGAGCCGGCTTCGGTGTCGAGGTAGAGCATGCCGCGCTTGTGCTGGAGCGCGGCCTGTTCCAGCGCGCTCATCAACTGTTGGCCCAGACCCCGGCGGCGCGCATGTTCGCGCACCAGCAACTTCTGCACTTCGGCACGGTTCAGGCCATTGGCTTTCTGACACAGGGTCAGCTGCACGCTGGCCTGCACTTGCTCGTCCTTGACCACCACCCACAGCAGCACGTTGCCCTTGTTCAGGTTGTCCTGAACGTCATCGAAATAGGCGCGGGCCGCAGCGGCGTCCAGATTGGCCATGAACCCGACGCTGGCGCCATAGCCGACGGCGTCGAGCAGCAGATCGATCAACCCCTGACGATAGTGCGCAAAGCTTTCAACATTGACGCGGCGCAGTTGGGCAGCGTTCATCGGCAATTACTCCTTGTTGGCGGGCGGCGGCTCCGCGCCAGGATTGAGGGTCAGTTGCATGAAGGTCAGGTCCAGCCAGCGACCGAATTTTGTGCCCACCTGGGGCATCTCTCCGGTGATCAAGAAACCCGCCCGTTCATGCAAACGAATGGAAGCAGCGTTGCCGCTTTCGATGGCCGCGACCATGACATGTTTGTCACAGCCTTTGGCGCGCTCGATCAGCGCCGTCATCAATTGCGGGCCGAGACCGTTGCCACGCTGGTCGCTGCGCACGTAGACCGAATGCTCGACGGTGTGGCGGAATCCGTCGAACGGCCGCCAGTCGCCAAATGAAGCGTAGCCCAGCACGCTGTTATCACCGTCGACAATCACCAGGATCGGATAACCCTGGGCTTGCCGGGCGCTGAACCAGGCCTGGCGATTGCCCAGGTCCACGGCCTGCTCGTTCCAGATCGCCGTTGTGTTGAGCACGGCGTCGTTGTAGATGTCGCGGATCGCCGGCAGGTCGGCGTACAGCGCATCGCGGATTTGATAGCTCATGGCGCGTCCTCAGGCGATGGGTTGGTGAACGGTGACCAGTTTGGTGCCGTCGGGAAAGGTCGCTTCAACCTGGATCTCCGGGATCATTTCCGGGATGCCTTCCATCACTTGTTCACGGCTGAGCAGGGTGGTGCCGAAGTGCATCAGGTCGGCCACGGTCTGGCCGTCACGCGCGCCTTCGAGCAGCGCTGCGGAAATATAGGCCATGGCTTCCGGGTAATTGAGTTTCACGCCGCGCGCCAAACGCCGCTCGGCCACGAGGCCAGCGGTGAAGATCAGCAGCTTGTCTTTTTCGCGTGGGGTCAGGTCCATTGTTTGGAATCCATCTGGGCAGATAAAAAAGTAATCGGATCTGTGAATACAAAACCCCTGTGGGAGCGAGCCTGCTCGCGATGGCGGTGTGTCTGGCAACTGATTTGTTGAATGTGCCGACGCTATCGCGAGCAGGCTCGCTCCCACATTGGATTGCATTTCAGGTGCTCCATATTCGGGGTGGGACGGCTTCTCGGCCGAGTAACGCAGGCCGGAGCAATCGCCATAAATCTATCAACCAACCTCTCGCCAACAACGCTTCACCGGCCAGGCAGCGGGCGACGAGCAAACCAGGCAATTGGGTAAGATCCCCGCGCACGTCATTGGGCAGCGAACGACAGGTTTCCAGCAACTCGCTATCAATCTCCCCCGTCACCAGCAACGTCGCAAACACCGGTTGCCCATCCAGGCCAATCGGCGAGTCGAGCAGGCCGTCATCCCCGACAATGCGCTGGCGTTCGTGCCAGAGCAACCGGCCGTCACGGCGGATATCCAGTTGCGCCTGAAAATGACCGAGGTCGAAGCGCTCGCCACTGGCCGGCCGGCCCAGTGCTACAACGTCCCAGTAAAACAACCGGGCGTCGCCCTCCAGATCAATGGAGGTGCTGAGTTCGGCCTGAGCGTTGCTGAAGATAATCGTCTCTTGCGGCAGCCACTCCAGTGTCGCACCGGGCGCCACTTTCAATGCCAGCCGCTGATAGGCGGGCCCCGCTGCGCGATACCACTTGGCAGCACCCGGGCTGGTGATTTGCGCCCAGGCGTGCGTGCCGACGCTGGCCGAGATATCCAGTCGATCCCCGCCGGCAATCCCTCCTGGCGGATGAACGATGATGTGTTGGCACACCTCGGGCCCTTCGGCATACAGGTGCTTCTGCACCCGCAGCGGGCCTTTGTGTCGGCGCTGGACCGGGCGCGTGCTATCGCCGAAACGGGCGTAAGCCAGTTCCAGCTCGGCGTGCCAGCTCGGGGTAAACAGGGCAGTGGGGAGAGGTGAATTCATATTTTCTAATTATCGTCAGGACGCTTCAGATTAGATCGTAACCAGACCACGTACACCCTCGGCTTCCATGTTTTTGCCGCGACCTTGCTGCACGATCTCGCCCCGGGACATCACCAGGTACTGATCGGCCAGTTCGGCGGCGAAGTCGTAGAACTGCTCGACCAACAGAATCGCCATGTCTCCGCGGGCCGCGAGTTTTTTGATCACTACGCCGATCTCCTTGATCACCGACGGCTGGATGCCTTCGGTGGGCTCATCGAGAATCAACAACCGAGGACGGCTGGCCAGTGCACGACCGATTGCCAGCTGCTGCTGTTGGCCGCCGGACAAGTCACCGCCGCGTCGTTGCTTCATTTGCAGCAGCACCGGGAACAGCTCGTAGATGAACGCCGGGACTTCCTTGGCTTCAGAGCCAGGAAATCGCGACAGGCCCATCAGCAGGTTTTCTTCCACGGTCAGCCGGCCGAAAATCTCGCGTCCCTGAGGTACATAAGCGATCCCCGCATGCACCCGCTGGTGCGGCTTGAACGTGGTGATCGGTTTGCCTTCCCAGTTCACCGCGCCTTCTTTGGCCGGCAGCAAACCCATCAGGCACTTGAGCAGAGTGGTTTTACCCACGCCGTTGCGCCCCAGCAGGCAAGTGACTTCGCCGACCTTCACGTCAAACGTCAGGCCGCGCAGGATGTGGCTACCGCCGTAATACTGGTGCAGCTTTTCGACTTGCAGCATTCTCAAATCCTCCTCAATCCCCTGTAGGAGCGAGGCTTGCCCGTGAAGGGGACCTCAAGGCCGCCAAAAGCTTCGCGGGCAAGCCTCGCTCCTACGGGAGCAAAATCATCGGCCGAGGTACACCTCGATCACCCGCTCGTTATCCTGCACCTGTTCCAGCGACCCTTCGGCCAGCACGCTGCCCTGGTGCAACACCGTGACGTGGTCGGCGATGGAGCCGACGAAGCCCATGTCGTGTTCCACCACCATCAGCGAATGCTTTCCGGCCAGGCTTTTGAACAGTTCGGCGGTGAACTCGGTTTCGGCGTCGGTCATGCCCGCCACCGGTTCGTCGAGCAGCAGCAGTTGCGGGTCTTGCATGAGCAGCATGCCGATTTCCAGAAACTGCTTCTGACCGTGGGACAACAACCCCGCGGGGCGATTGACCGAGGCCGTCAGGCGAATGGTTTCCAGCACTTCGCTGATGCGGTCTTTCTGTTCGCCACTGAGGCGAGCCCGCAGGCTGGCCCACACCGACTTGTCGGTTTTCTGCGCCAGTTCCAGGTTCTCGAACACACTCAAGGCTTCGAACACCGTCGGCTTCTGGAACTTGCGACCGATGCCGGCCTGGGCGATTTGCACTTCGCTCATCGACGTCAGGTCCAGGGTTTCACCGAACCAGGCTTTGCCGTGACTGGGGCGAGTCTTGCCGGTGATCACGTCCATCAGCGTGGTCTTGCCGGCGCCGTTGGGGCCGATGATGCAGCGCAATTCGCCGACGCCGATGTACAGGTTCAGATCGTTGAGGGCCTTGAAGCCATCGAAGCTGACGCTGATGTCTTCCAGGGTCAGGATCGTGCCGTGGCGCGTATTCAGACCGGGGCCGACACGTTGCCCGAGGCCGATGGCATCGCGGCTGCTGCCGGCGTCGCGGTTGGGTTCCAGTGGCGGAAAAAACGCCGGTTCGAGCATGAATTCCGCCGTCGCAGTGACTCTCATGATTCACCTCTCTTTTTCAGCAGACCGATCACGCCTTTGGGCAAATACAAGGTCACGACAATGAACAGCGCGCCGAGGAAGAACAGCCAGTATTCGGGGAACGCCACGGTGAACCAGCTCTTCATTCCGTTGACCACACCGGCGCCGAGCAGCGGACCGATCAGCGTGCCGCGTCCACCGAGGGCCACCCAAACGGCGGCCTCAATGGAGTTGGTCGGCGACATTTCACTCGGGTTGATGATCCCGACCTGCGGCACGTACAACGCACCGGCCAAGCCACACAGCACCGCGCTCAACACCCAGACGAACAGCTTGAAACCCCGTGGATCGTAGCCGCAAAACATCAGGCGGTTTTCCGCATCCCTTAGCGCCGTCAGCACCCGGCCAAACTTGCTTTGCGCCAGCCTCCATCCGATAAACAGACTCGCCATCAGCAACACCACCGTGGCGAAAAACAGCACCGCGCGAGTACCCGGTTCAGTGATGCCAAACCCGAGAATCGTGCGGAAGTTGGTGAAGCCGTTGTTGCCGCCGAACCCGGTTTCGTTGCGGAAAAACAGCAGCATTCCGGCGAAGGTCAGGGCCTGGGTCATTATCGAGAAATACACGCCCTTGATCCGCGAGCGGAAGGCGAAGAACCCGAACACCAGCGCCAGCAACCCCGGCGCCAACACCACCAGGCACATCGACCACAGAAAGCTGCTGGTACCGATCCAGTACCACGGCAATTCGGTCCACGACAGAAAGGTCATGAACGCCGGCAAGCCATCGCCCGACGCCTGGCGCATCAGGTACATGCCCATCGCATAACCGCCGAGGGCGAAGAACAGGCCGTGGCCGAGCGACAACAGGCCGGCGTAACCCCAGACCAGATCCAGGGCCAGCGCGACAATCGCGTAGCAAAGAATTTTGCCCACCAGCGTCAGCGTGTAGGCCGAGACATGAAACGCGCTGTCCGGCGACAACAGCGAGAGCAGCGGCAACGCCAGCAACAGAACGAGGACCACCGCACCGACGGCGATCGTGACTTTGGGGCCGGCCTTTTGGCTGGCCGTGAGCATCAGAGGCTGGTTCATCAGTCGATCACCCGTCCTTTCAGTGCGAAGAGGCCTTGCGGACGCTTCTGGATGAACAGAATGATCAGCGCGAGGATCAGGATCTTGCCGAGTACGGCGCCGATCTGCGGTTCGAGAATTTTGTTGGCGATGCCCAGGCCGAACGCGGCCAGCACGCTACCGGCCAACTGACCGACGCCGCCGAGCACCACCACCAGGAACGAGTCGATGATGTAGCTCTGACCGAGGTCCGGGCCGACGTTGCCGATCTGGCTGAGCGCCACACCACCAAGGCCGGCAATGCCGGAACCGAGGCCGAACGCGAGCATGTCGACCCGCCCGGTCGGCACGCCGCAGCAGGCGGCCATGTTGCGGTTTTGGGTAACGGCGCGAACGTTCAAACCGAGGCGCGTCTTGTTCAGCAGCAACCAGGTCAGTACCACCACAAACAGGGCGAAGGCGATGATCACGATGCGGTTGTACGGCAGCACGAGGTTGGGCAGCACTTGAATACCGCCCGAGAGCCACGCCGGGTTGGCCACTTCAACGTTCTGTGCACCGAACAGCAACCGGACAAGCTGAATCAGCATGAGGCTGATGCCCCAGGTCGCCAGCAGGGTTTCCAGCGGGCGGCCGTAGAGGTGACGAATCACCGTACGTTCCAGCGCCATGCCGATCGCGGCGGTGACGAAAAATGCCACCGGCAACGCAATCAAAGGGTAGAACTCGATGGCTTGCGGGGCGAAGCGCTGGAACATCAGTTGCACCACGTACGTCGAGTACGCGCCGAGCATCAGCATCTCGCCGTGGGCCATGTTGATTACGCCGAGCAGGCCGAAGGTAATCGCCAGGCCCAATGCTGCGAGCAGCAAAATCGAACCCAGCGACATGCCGCTGAAGGCCTGGCCGAGGATCTCGCCGATCAGCAGTTTGCGTTTGACTTGCGCCAGGCTGGTTTCAGCGGCGGTGCGGACGTTGGCGTCGGCTTCGACGCCCGGTTCCAGCAGGCTTTCGAGGCGGGTGCGCGCCAGTGGATCACCGGTTTCGCCGAGCAGACGCACGGCCGCCAGGCGCACGGCCGGGTCGGTGTCGACCAGTTGCAGGTTGGCCAGGGCCAGGCTCAATGCGGCATGGACGCTTTCATCTTTTTCGCCGGTCAGTTGCCGATCCAGGTATTTCAACTGCGCGGGTTTGGCGCTTTTCTGCAATTGCTGCGCGGCGGCCAGACGGATTTTGGCGTCGGCGGCGAGCAGTTGGTGGCTGGCCAGCGCGGTGTCGATCAGACCCCGCAGGCGGTTATTCAGGCGCAGGGTTTTCGGTTGGCCGTCGACGGTCAACTCGCCTTGTTGCAGGGCGTTGATCAGCTCTACACGGGCCGGGTCGGGCTGCGCGGCCCAGGATTCGAGAAGCTTGGCTTGCTGCACGGGGTTGGCGGCGACGAAGTCTTCGGCGTCGCCTGAATGCGCGGCCATCGGCAGCAAAAGTGCGATGGCGAGGATGAAGCGGTAAAGGGCAGTGGGCATAAAGAGTCGCCTTGCTCGGACTATGTGGGAGCTGGCTTGCCGGCGATACAGACGACTCGGTTTATCTGATGCACCGAGGTGATGCCATCGCAGGCAAGCCAGCTCCCACAGGGATTTGTGTCAGGCCCAAGCTTCCTGCCCAGACCCTGACATCCAGTGGCTTAGTTGCTCTTCACCGCATAATCCGGCCGCTTGTCGTTGCCCGAAATGAACGGGCTCCACGGCTGGGCACGGATCGGCCCTTCGGTTTGCCACACGACGTTGAACTGACCGTCGGCCTGGATCTCGCCGATCATCACTGGCTTGTGCAAATGGTGGTTGGTCTTGTCCATGGTCAGCGTGTAACCCGACGGTGCGGCAAAGGTCTGGCCGGCGAGGGCTTCGCGGACTTTGTCGACGTCGGTGGACTTGGCTTTTTCAGCCGCTTGCGCCCACATGTGGATGCCCACGTACGTGGCTTCCATCGGGTCGTTGGTCACCGCTTTATCGGCGCCCGGCAGGTTGTGTTTCTTGGCGTAGGCTTTCCAGTCGGCCACGAACTTCTTGTTCGCCGGGTTCTCGACCGACTCGAAGTAGTTCCATGCCGCGAGGTTGCCCACCAGCGGTTTGGTGTCGATGCCGCGCAGTTCTTCTTCGCCGACCGAGAACGCCACGACCGGAACGTCGGTGGCTTTCAAGCCCTGGTTGGCCAGCTCTTTATAGAACGGCACGTTGGAGTCGCCGTTGACGGTGGAGATGACCGCAGTCTTGCCGCCGGCCGAGAATTTCTTGATGTTGGCCACGATGGTCTGGTAATCGCTGTGGCCGAACGGGGTGTAGACCTCTTCGATGTCCTTGTCCGCCACGCCTTTGGAATGCAGGAACGAGCGCAGAATCTTGTTGGTAGTGCGCGGGTAGACGTAGTCGGTGCCTAACAGGAAGTAACGCTTGGCGCTGCCGCCTTCTTCGCTCATCAGGTATTCCACCGCCGGAATCGCCTGCTGGTTCGGCGCGGCGCCGGTGTAGAACACGTTCGGCGACATTTCTTCGCCTTCGTATTGCACCGGGTAGAACAGCAGGCCATTGAGTTCTTCGAACACCGGCAACACTGATTTACGCGACACCGATGTCCAGCAACCGAACACCACGGCAACCTTGTCCTGGGTCAGCAACTGACGACCCTTTTCCGCGAACAGCGGCCAGTTCGACGCAGGGTCGACGACCACCGGTTCCAGCATCTTGCCGTTCACGCCGCCCTTGGCGTTGATTTCGTCGATGGTCATCAACGCCATGTCTTTGAGCGAGGTTTCGGAGATCGCCATGGTCCCGGACAACGAATGCAGAATACCGACCTTGATGGTCTCGGCGGCCTGGACGGTCCAGGTCATGCCCATCGCGGCAATGCTTGCCGTGAGTGTGAAAGCCTTGATCAAGCTGCGACGCTTCATTGTGCGATCTCCATGAACGTTAGTAATTTTTCTGGGTTGGCAGATGCGGACTACTGAAGGGTCTTTAGCAAGGGCTGTGCCTGATTGGCACAGGCAGGGAAACAGCGTGATAGAGCTCTCGGTGATTCTGGCGACGCACCAGACTGGGGCTTGATCAAGGCGCGGGTGCATCGTCGTGCGCGGCATTGGTGCCGGCTGCGCCAAAAAGCAGAAATCCTGTTGGCGATAAATATGTACCACCTGCGGCGCTCCAGGATCTTGATCATCGTGGCTTCTCAATCAAGTGAGCAGCGCATGGACAGCACCTCTATCAGCACACCTTCAAAACCCGGAGGAGCGGCCAGATTTCCTGCCTTGGGGCCGTCATTCATCAGTGCGGATGATGCGGCGTATTGGGTACACCGGCAGATCGGCGCGCGCCGTGACAGGGCTTATGGCGGGGTGATCGTGCAGCGTGGCGACGGAAAGTTTCAGCCGACATTGCCCGTGGCGGGAAGGATGGGGCATTTCGATTTCGACACGATGCTGTCTACCGGGACTGCCGGAGAACTGTTTGCCCCTATTGGCTACAGTGGGGCGGCGTATTACCTGTCCCATTCGGCCAGTCACGCCGAAGTCCTGCGTACTCATCCCCGCTGGACGGCCGAGCAGATCAAGTTGAGCCTCGGTTTTTTTTCGAGAGGACATATCCTCAGCCACATGCAGGACCCGGGCGCCTATGGCCAGCGTCACTACCTGTCGGGGCCCGATGGTTCGCTGATCAAGTACGAGTCCACTCAGCCGGCAGAAGAGAAACAGCTTTTTGAGCAGGGGTTCAAGGCTTTCGGGCCGTTCTCCGATGTCGAACAATTGATTCGGAAAGTGGCCCAAACCGGCACCCTTACCGTACTGGTCGCCAATGAACAGTGGGGCGGTGTACGAGGAAACGTGCCGGCGAGCTGGACCCTCGGTGCCGCGGCGGTTCGAGATCCGACGCCGGTACAGCCGTTTTTTTGTGGTGTGTTCGATCAAGTGGACAAGGCCATCGAAGCGGCCGCCGCGACGGTGTCCCCGTCTACCGGCAGCGTTCATTTGGGGTTTGTCGTGACCTCCGCCGGCAGCTCGGACTGCATGGCGACCTATCCGGTACTTTCCAGCGAGCCGGCAGCCGAACTGTTCAAGACCTTTGCGATGAAAGCCGATCGCAAGCTGGAGCCCCTGCTCGATTTCGACCTGAACGGCGTTTACTTTCTGCCCCAGGGCGAAGCGGCTCAGAGCGCCAGCGAGCCTTGGCTTTATGAGCGATTTTTTTCACCGGACGAGTTGGCTGCGGGCATCAGGTTTTCGCTATGGGATGTCTATCGGCAGGAATACCCCGACTTTCTGAAGGTGTACGCCCGGACCCAGGAAGGAGCCGTGTTGCAGTACCGCCCTTCGGCACACCTGCGTGAAGTTGCGCTGAAGGACAGCGCGGATCTCAACGCTCGTTTGAAGGCTGGCACGCTCAAACCTTCGGATTACATCAGGCAAGTGGCTGCAGCCGGCGAACTGACGGTGCTGAAGGACAGCTCGTTGTGGGATGTTGTCGGGATTATTGGCGCCGACTGGCAACCCTATGCCAGGTCGCGGCGTTTGAGTCCTGCTTTCCTCATGGCGGACGATGCCGCACGTTTTGCGCACGAGTACATTGGCAGCCGACGTGAACAAGGCTATGTCGGGCTGATTTTGCAGGATCAAGACAAACGGTTCGTAGCTACCGAGCCGGTTATCGGCGCGCAGCCACGGTTTGCCCTGGACTGGCTCTGCCCTCTTGACGCTTCAGGGGCACCGATCGTGTTGCTCGAGGGATACTCGTTTTATGGCCTGTACGCTTCGCGCTGGCAATCCGACTCAAGCGCCGTTGTGCGTGCCGACGTACAAGAGCAATTGACGCAGGCGCAGATGTTCACCACTGAGGACATTCGCTCGGTGCTCGCCAATAGCGCGCATGTTGTCGATTTCTACCTCTCGGGCTCGCCAGACAGCCTTTTGATTTACAGCCCCGATTCATCGAAAGTGACCGCTCGCGACAAGGTGAAAGAACGAGTCGCCATGCTCGCCGATGGCTCCACCCTGATCGACCTGGAACTGAAGGCCGGCACATTGGCACCCGATGCCGTTGTCAACGAACTGGCCGGGACTGGCCGACTGCGTGTGGTAGCAGGCAATGATGTGTGGGGCCCGCGAGGAACGGTACTGGGTGATGAGCCAACTCCCGCAGGCGTTTGCGCTCCGGTGCTCGGGCAGATTTTTACCAGTGCCGAAGAAGCCGCACTGAACGCCCGTCATCGAGCCAGGCTCGACTACCGCACGGCTGCGGCGGGTTGGGGATTTATCCTGAAACACAAGGATCGCGAAGAGTACGTGGCGACAGAAACGGTATCTGCCGGCCGCCTGGGTGCGCTGAACCAGGCGAGCGACTTCGGCGCTCCCGTATTGATCGACGAGTTTCGCACGCTCACGCTTTATTACTCGGCAAGCTGGATTCTTGACGGGTTATCGACAGCGGATGCCTGGTTTGCCCGGCATTTTGCTTCCCTGACCGAACTGGCTGCGGCGATCTATGACGACGAAGGCACGCAACGTCTTACGCATTTTCAGGACCTGAGCGTTTTCGTCGCGACCCTGGATGGGGCCTTGTTGCGGTATCAATACTCGGCCACCTCAACACAGTTCGACGCTAAAGGTTTGCAGCAACTGAAGTTGCTGTTGCTCAACGACACGCCGCCCTATGCCAACGTCATTCAATTGATCGCCAAGGCCGGAGAACTGAAGGTGCTGCGTACCAGTGAACTGTGGGACGAGGCGGGCGTTGTCGGTGCGGATTGGAAACCCTACGCGCAGATCCAGCGGCGAGCGCTCAGTCCGGTCTTTGTGTCGCAGGATGACGCGGTGCGCTACGCGCTGGCGCAGTTGGGCGCGCGACGTGAGCGGGTCTACGGTGGCCTGGTGCTGCGTCGGCGCGATGGTTTGTTTGTCGCCACGTTACCGGTGGCCGTCGAGGTCGAGAACTTTCCCGCGAGCTGGATTCGCCTTGATGAATTGACCGAGCAGGGATTGTTTCTGGCGGGGAGCACGATCGTTGCCCGCTACCATTCGAGAATCCAGGTCGAGCCGATTTTCGCGCTGTCGAACCGGGAGCGGGATGTGTACCTCGCTATGTTTTCCACCGATTTTCTGGCGGCAATTCTGAACGGCTCCAGGCTTTCGCCGTCGCTGTCGCCCGGCAAGGAATATCTGCTGGGACTCGATGGCAGCCTGATCAGCTACACCCTCAGCGCCAGTGCTGCTGAAAAACAACTCGCGCGGTCATTGGCGGCGCCGAGTCAATTGCAGCGCAGACACACCCCGATAGAACTGCAAATGCGCAACGGTACGCTGGCCCCGAGTGAATACGTCAATCAGGTTGCAAGAGCCGGCCGGTTGCAGGTGATCAAGGGCAGTCGACTATGGGGCAAGGCCAGGCAGTTGTCAGAATGGCTTGCTTATTTCACAGGAGGCCCATCGCAAGTGCATCGGTCGGCCATCGCTGACCCGGCGCTCAGTCCGGTCTTCACGCAAATGGACGACGCCGTACGGCATGTTCATCGAGAAGGTGGTGCTCGAACCGGATTGAGTTTCGGATTCGTGCTCAAGGCACTGAACGAGGAGCGGTATATGACAACGTTGCCGATTGACGGGCGGCGAGGAAGTCTCGCCGTCGAGAAGGTGTTTCCCGATGGGCTGTTACCCTCGGGGTACCGCGTTGAGGGAATATATCTGTGCCCGTCTACCGGGACAGAGCAACAACCGCATGACTTGAATCAGAGTTTCATCGCGCCTCGGGACCTGACGTACGGGCTGGACGCTGTCCGTGTGCGCACAGGCGCAGTGACTTCATACCTGAATATGTACGTGTCCTGTGCCGATGGCGCCTTGTTGCGATACAAACCCAAGGCCAGCGCACCGGAGTGGACCCGGTTAAATGCCGCGGTCGCCTACGGGAAAATTCTGCAGTCAGGGCACGAAACGCTGTTCGAGTATCTGCGCAAAGTGATCGCGAACGGTGAGTTGCAGGCCGTGGTGCGCAGCGCATTCTGGTCGCCGTTCAGGGTGGATGCCAAGGGTGTCAAAACCGGCATCGGTCTGGTGAGGTGGGCCCCGGATAACCGTTTTGCTCTCGGGCCAGTATTCGCCCATGCCGACGATGCGGCTCGCTCGGCGCAGAGGCTGATTGGCGAGTACGTCGGCCAGCAGTACCTGGGTGGTGTTTTGATGCATGAGGCCACAGCTTCGTTCGTTGCCGTCGAGCCGCTTGAAGACGGCATCGACAGTTTTGCTGCCAGCGCGCTGTTTTACTCAGGGCCGGGCGGGCCGATTGCCCCGGTTACCGTACCCGGTTTTCCGGCTTTGCCATTACCGGTATTTCCTCCTGGCTACAAATGGATCGCGGTTCATCAGTTCTACAAACGCTTCAATCTGTTCGTGAAGGACCCCAGCGCATCTGACCAGTTGCTGCTGGACAACCTGGCCCTGGCCGACCTGTGGTTCAGCAGGGACGTGGTGAAAAAGAGCGGGGTCTCCGGTGGCTGTTGCTACTTCACCGGTCGTGGGGGCGCGCTGTTCAAATTCACCCCCAGCTTCTCGGCGCAGGAAACCGCATTTTTCAATGGGGGGGCAAAGGACGGGGTCGCCGCATACCTCGCAGGGCTCGCCAGCGTCGGCCGGCTTGAAGTCGTGGACACCGATGGTTACTGGCGCCACCGCGGACGTCTGAATTCGACCTGGACGCCCGCTGTACAACCGGAGGTGAAGCCAGGCCGTGATGAACTGTAGAGCGCTGCTTTTATCGGCCAGAGCGCCTGATGAGTCGTGCCCACGCGAACGCAAACAGTCAGGGGAGGAGGAATAACTATGTACCGCCATGGTCGTATTCGACAGTGCGACAGTGAGTACTCAATAAAGACTCAATGGAGCACCCCCTCATGGATGAGCAACCACAACAGCCCGATTCGACGAACGCTGTATCAACACTAAGTGTATTGGGCCGGACCTTTCTGTCGGCGGACGACGCCGCCTGTTATGCCCACGAACGGGTAGGGCGGCGCCGTAATCGTGGCTGTTACGGCTATATCCTTCAGCGAAAAGATCAACGCTACGTGATTACTGATCCCGTCGAACATTCGTCCAGTTCGAGTACGCATCACGAGCTCGTCCCCGACAACCATGTCTTGCACAGTCTTTTTTATTCTCACGCTGCGCTTTCGACACTCGATGCACACGAGGTCGCGGATCTGGAATGGTCCGTCGATGATGCGACGACGAGCTTGTTGATGTTGAGTGTCAAAGCGCTGCGCAACATCCTTGCAACCGACCTGTCCGCCTATCTGTCGGGGGCCGAAGACAGCTTGATCCGATTCACCCCCGACAGCAGCCCGCGCTCGTTGGCGCTGCTCAAACAGTTGGGAACCACCGTATCGCCCGGCAAGCTTGCCCTCGACCTGGAAAAGGGCGTGGTCAAACCGGAACAACTCGTGACAGAGGCGGCGGCCGCCGGCGATTTGCAGGTCATTATCAGCAACGGTCGATGGCGACCACGGGGAAAGGTCACGGAGCACTTCGTTCCCGGCCCCTGGAAGCGGAATGTCCCGGAGTGGGTGTCGCTGGGTGCGGTTTTCCAGTCAGCCGACGAAGCGGCGCTCGATCGTTATGCCCGAAGCACCGTACAACGCGATGAAGGACAGACCTGGTTCGGGTTCATTCTCAAGCACAAGGACAAAGAAGAATATGTCGCTTCAGAACTGGTTCCCGTCAGTTATCCAAGAGACAGGCTTTTCCTGGAGCGCAGTCTGTTCCGGAGCTCCCCAAAGTCCGGGGAGTATGTCTATCCAGAGTCATTCACCCCTCACTCCTATTTCTATTCGCGCCAGCGGGTCAACAATGAGCGGGATGATCCACGACGCTGGTTGGCCGAGCATTTCATTGTTCCGAAAGATTTGTGGGTCGCTGTCTACAACGCAAAAAAAACAATAATTCCCAAACCACCCCTTGTCTTTGGGGGAAGAGTTCCGGCCTTCCTCTACGTGTCGACACCGGACGGCGCACTGCTGAAGTACGTTCCCCGCCCGGACACCCCGCTGTTTGACAACGACGTCCCGAACATGGGCCTGGAGGCGATTCAAAACAATCTCGCCAAGGGCGTGTCGAGCGCAACCGATTTTGTCGCGACGGTCGCCAGGAATGATGAGTTGCACGTGTTGCGCACCAGTGTGTGCTGGGACAGGAAAGGGCTGGTCGGCATTCATTGGGTGCCGAACCAGAACCTGCAGCGTCGTTCGCTCGGTCCGGTGTTCCTGACGGCCGATGACGCCGCCGTGCATGCGCGTTCGCAGGTGCCCGCCGGCACGCCCAGAGCATTCGGTGGCCTGATTCTCCAGCGCTCTGACGGAAGGTATGTGGCCACTGACCCTGCCTACATTCCCCAGGAAGACTTTGATATCAAGTGGATCTTTGCGGAGGCAGCGGTTGAGCTCGGCCAGTTTCCGCCAGACTGTACGGTCGTTGCTCGTTATCGCTCCCGAGTGCTGCGCGCGTTACCCGTCTTGTTATCGGACGTCGACAAAGAACTCTATCGCAACATGCTCTCTGTCGACTCCGTTTACACCGCCTTCATGCGTAAAACGCAGGCGTTTGATGAATACCTGTTTGCACCCGACGGAGCGATCATCCGTTACCGAATCGGCACTTGGGAGCGAATCCGCGCGGATCTGGGCATTGCGATAAGCATGTCGGGTAAACCGGCTCGTGATCTGGATGCCACCTGGATCAAGGAGCAGATCCATGCCGGTGCTTTGACGCCGACCGCGTGGGTTAAAAAGCTGGTCAGTTCCGGATATCTGAAGGTGGTTGCAGGTAGCCGTCTCTGGGGGGCGGCTCGTGACGTCACGGAGTTTGAACCGTATCAGGCAATAGCCCATACGACAGGTTACCCGAGGGCTTTGGTGGAACCGGCTTATAGCGCTGTCTGCATCCAGGAGCAGGATGCCGCACGTCTGGCACACGAACAGGCAGGCAGTCGCTCACTCCTCGGCTTTGGATTTATCCTGCGCAACGCTCGCGACGGTTCATTCCTCGCAACGCTGCCCGTGAGTGTGCGCAACTCACGGTTGGCGTATGACCGTGTCTTCCCCGGTGTATTGCCTTACCGCTACGTGGACAGTGGGCTCATCCTGTGTGCAACCGCTACGCCGCTGGGGTTGTCGGACGATGACTATCGGCACTTCTTTTCACCCATGGACGTAAGCCTGGCGCGTGACGGCGTCCGTACGTCCAACGGGTACAGGCCGATTTATTTTTCCTGTGGCGACGGCGCATTGCTACGTCTTGAACTCGCCCCATTCGATCCGGTTGTGTCTCAGGACAGATTTGGTCAGGTCCAGGTCAGGGACAATCCGTTTGCGACAACGGCGCAGGCTCAACGTGATCAGGACGCTATCAACCGTGGCTCATTCACGATGACCGATTACGTTCGACGTATGGCGGCGGCGGGGAAACTGGAGGTGCTGTTGACCAGCGCTTACTGGTCCCGGCCGGGGGAGGTGGGTCAGGACTGGATTGCTGGTATGCCGTCTGTGTCCGTCGAAGCCAGGTGGGCAAGCAAGGCCAGGCTGCCGTTTGGACCGATGTTTCATCATCCGGACGATGCCGCTCGTTATGCTCAGCTTCGAGCGGCACGGTTCAATCGAGGAATGGCGTGTACAGGCGCAATCCTGACTAAACCCGGTACCTATTCATACGTTGGCATGCAACCCCTCGCAGGCACCCGTGATCCCGACGCAGCCATCGGGCTGATCTTCCGCACGGCGAGCGACGTTTCGGCTTCCCCCAGCACCCGATTGCCGCGCTTGCCTGACGGTTACACATGGATGGCCAGCCATCAGATTGCTCAATCAGATGACGCGCGACCGGGATCAAATGTCGACGCTGCGTATTTCGCCTCTCCCGACTCGATTCATTCGCACACCCAGGTCGTGAAAAACAAAGGTTTTGGTCTTACGGCGTTCTACTATTCGTCACGCGACGGTGCATTGTTGAAATACGTACCGACCTATTCGATCGCGGAGCAAGCACTGCTTAAAGTCAAACTGGTGCAACCCCCCAATGATCAATGGACCACTGTGTTGTCGTTCGATGCGTTCATTTCCAGGCTGGCTAACAACAGCCATCTAGAAGTGTTGAAGGCCGGCGGTTATTGGCGCCTCGCCGGGCGTATGGGCACCGACTGGAAAAATGTACGCCAACAGTATCCCGACGTATCCGTCCAGCTTCCCCGGGATGAGTTGTAACCGTGTCAGCAGCCTGACCCCGTCGCACCCGGTCAACGCTTGCGCATGAGGCCGATGAAAAACAACCCGCCAATCGCCGCCGTGGCCACGCCAATGGGCAAGTCCTCGGGGGCGATCAGGGTGCGTGCGGCAACATCGACCCACACCAGAAATACACTGCCCGACAGCACACACACCGGCAACAAACGCCGGTGTTCGGCGCCGACCAATCGACGGGCAATATGCGGCACCATCAGCCCGACAAACCCGATCGACCCGCTGATCGACACCAGCACGCCGGTCATCAGCGACGCAATCAAAAACACCCGCAGGCGCACGGTCCGGGCGTTGAGGCCGAGGGTCACGGCTGTCTGTTCACCGGCCATCAACGCATTCAGCGGTCGGGCCATGCCCAGCAGCAAAACCAAACCCAGCAACACACTGGCGGCCGGCACCGCAAGCAACTCCCAACGAGCCAACCCGAGACCGCCGAGCATCCAGAACATCACCGCAGAACTCGCCCGGTGATCGCCGAGGAACAGCAGCAAATTGGCAATCGCCATCATCACGAACGACACCGCCACGCCGCACAACAACAGCCGATCACTGTCCAGGCGACCGTTACGATTGGCGATCATCAGCACGATCAACATGCTCAGCAGCGCGCCGATAAACGCTGCGATCGGCAAGGTCAGCAGCCCGACGATTTCACCGACATGCAGCACCACGATCACCGCGCCAAGGGTCGCGCCAGACGTGACCCCGAGCAGATGCGGGTCGGCCAACGGATTGCGCGTCACCGCTTGCAACACTGCGCCAATCAGCGCCAGGCCAGCACCCACCAACGCACCGAGCAGCATGCGCGGCACACGGATCAACCACACGATGTGTTCCTGCCCGGCGGTCCAGTCCGGAACGCCGATACCCAAAATCTTGTGCAGCAGGATCCGCCATACCACGTCCACCGGAACCCGCGCCGGGCCAAAGCCCAGCGTCACCACGCACGACACCAGCAACAACGCACCGAGCGCCACCAGCAGCAAGGCATAGCGACGATCCATCATTCGCCGTGGAAACCTTTGGCCAGGGTTTCAACCGCCAGCACGTTGTCGATGCCCGGGGTGGCCTGCACGTATGGAATCACGATGAAGCGCTGGTTCTTGATCGCGTCCACCGATTGCAGCGCCTTGTTACTGAGCAGAAATTGCTCCTTCTGCTCGGCGGTGACTTCGCCGTAATCGACGATCACGATCACCTGCGGATTGCGCTCGACCACGTTTTCCCAGTTGACCCGAGTCCAACTGGCCTCGACGTCGTCCAGGATGTTGCGCCCGCCCGCTGCATCGATCAGCGCCTGTGGCATGCCGAGTCGGCCGGAGGTCATGGCGCGGTCTTCGCCGCTGTCGTAGAGGAACACCCGCGGCTTATCGGCGGGCAAATCCTTGCGCACTTCGGCGACTTGCGCCTGCATGTCGGCGATCAGGGCATTGGCGCGATCTTGTACGTCGAAGATTTTGCCGAGGTTGCGCAGGTCGTTGTAGGTGTCTTCCAGGCTGGCCGGTGGGCGCTTCATGACGAAGGCGCAGGACTCGGTCAGCTCGTAGACATTGATACCCAATGGCTGGAGCGTTTGCGGCGTGAGGTCACCGCCCACGCGCATGCCGTAATCCCAGCCGGCGAAGAAGAAATCGACATTGGCGTTGAGCAGGGTTTCCACCGACGGGTATTTGGCTGCCAGCTCTGGCAAACCGTCGAGGATGGTCTGCATCTCGGGCGTGACCGACTTCCATCCCGTGACGCCGCTGTACCCGGCCATGCTCGGCTTGAGGCCGAGGGCGAGCATCATCTGGGTCATGTTGATGTCGTGGCTGACCGCGTGTTTCGGCGCTTGCCTGAACGTCACTTCGCGGTTGCAGCTCTGGATCGTCAACGGGTATTTCGTGGCTTCGGCCAACGCTTGGGCACTGCCCAGCAACAGGGTGACGCAAAGCAGGGAACGCAAAGTCATGGTTGGGTTATCCAGGTGATTCGTGGGTAGCCGTGCAAGGGGTGTTCATCGATCAACGCTTCCACGCCAAATACTTCGCGCAGCAGCGGGGCGGTCAGGACTTCTTTCGGTGTGCCGCTGGCGACGATGCGACCGTGATTGATCACGTACAAACGATCGCAGAAGGCGGCGGCCAGATTGAGGTCGTGGATGCTGGCCAGGGTGCCGATTTTCAGGCGTTTGACCAATTGCAGCAGTTCGAGCTGATAGCGCGGGTCGAGGTGGTTGGTCGGCTCATCGAGAATCAGCAATTGCGGTTGCTGGGCCAGGGCGCGGGCGAGAATCACACGTTGTTTTTCTCCCCCGGACAGGGTGGCGAAGGCGTGGTCTTCGAAGCCTTTGAGGCCGACGGATTCCAATGCTTGAGTCGCCAGATTTCGGTCTTCATTGGTGTCGCCATCGAACAGGCCTTTGTGCGGTGTGCGGCCCATGGCGACCACCTCGTCTACGGTCAGGCCGAAGGCGTCGGGGAATTCCTGCAACACCACGGCGATGCGTCTGGCGCACCAGCGAGAGGATTGCTTCCAGACGTTGTGGTGGTCAAGCCGGACCTCGCCGCTCTCCGGCTTACTGAAGCGATAAGCGCAACGCAGCAGGCTGGTCTTGCCGCTGCCGTTGGGGCCGATCAACCCGACCAACTCACCGCCGGCCACGTGCAGGGAGGCATCACGCAGCTGGAACTGGTGATGGCAATGGCCGTGGCCCAGGGGAGTCCAGGCGAGGTTTGTGAGGTTCAGCGAGGTCATGCGTTAACTCTGAAATTTTCGGTGCGGCTGATGGCCCTATCGCAGGCAAGCCCGCTCCCACAGGGATCGCGCAAATCCCGTGGGAGCGAGCCTGCTCGCGATGGGGCCTTTGAATCAGAAGGGTGTTTTGTGGTTATACCGTAACACTAAATTTGACCGGGAGATAAGCGCGGAAAGTCTACAGATCCCTCTAAACCGCGCATCTCGCCTGTTTCATGATGAAGATGAGGCCGATTCAGTTTGGCGTGTAAACCGCGAAAACAGCACGCGATCCAGCACCCACACCACGACCAGCGATGCCCCCACCAACGGAAATGCCACGGCCAGGGCGAACATGATCACCATCGCGGTTTTCCATTTCGGCAGGTCGTGGCGCAACGGCGGAACACCGAACTTGCCTTGCGGGCGACGCTTCCACCAGATCACCACGCCACTGACCGCGCTGAGCAAAATCATCAGGCAGATCAGCAACACGATGATCTGGTTGAACACGCCGAACATCTTGCCTTCGTGCAACATCACGCCGATTTCCGTGGCGCGGGCGACGGTGCCGTATTGTTCGTAACGCACGTCGGCGAGGACATCGCCGGTGTACTGATCGACATGCAGCGTGGCGTCGTTGCGCGGGTCGTCGGCAAACACGGCGATGGTGAATACGCCCGTTGCAGTGGTTGGGAAGGTGATGCTGTAACCCGGCTCGACCTTGCGCTGCACGGCGATGTTCTGCACGTCTTGCAGGCTGATGGTCGGCGCGGCAGGGCCGGCTTGTGCGCCGTCGTGGGCCATGTGTTCGGCGTGGTCGCCGGACATCGGCATCGGCGTGTTTTCCATGGCCCAAGGCACAGTTTGGCGGGTGGCGGTGTTGAGGCTGCGGGCCTCGATGTCAGACTTGGGCACGTTGTCCCACATCGCGGCAGGGAACACGTTCCACACCTGCGCGTATTTCTGGCCCCAGAACCCGGTCCAGGTCATGCCGCTGAGCAGCATCACCAGCAGCAACGACGCGCCCCAGAAGCCGGTGACGGCATGCAAATCGCGCCACAACACCCGACCGCGACTGGTCAGGCGCGGCCACAAAATACCCGCGGCCTGGCCACGCGGCCACCACAGGAACACGCCGGAAACCACCAGCACGACGCCCCAGCCAGCGGCCAGTTCGACCAGCCGATCACCGACAGTGCCGATCATCAACTCACCGTGAATCGCTCGCGCCACCGCTTGCAGATTCTTCTTGGCGTCTTGCTCGCCGAGGATGTCGCCCTGGTAGGGATCGATGAAGACGTTGAGCTCGGTACCGCCATTGATCACCACAAATTGAGCGCTGCGCTCGGCGTTGACCGGTGGCAGGTACTGTTTGATCGTGGCTTGTGGATACGCCTGTTTCACCCGCTTGAGCAGGTCGTCGGCCGGGACGCTGTGATGCCCGGCCGGGACGTTCATCAGGCTGCCGTACATCAACGGATCGAGTTGCGGCTTGAACAGGTAAATGACGCCGGTCAGGGCCAGCATCACCATGAATGGCGCGACGAACAGACCGGCATAGAAATGCCAGCGCCAGGCCAGGTTGTAGAAATTCACTTTGGGCTGTTTCATCACGTCTGCTCCGCTTTGGCTTGGTTCTTTTAGTTGTTTGGCAATCGATCGCGGGCCTGGCCTCAACACCACCCTGTGGGAGCGGGCTTGCTCGCGAAGACGGCGGCACAGCCAACATTGATATCGACCGACACACCGCTTTCGCGAGCAAGCCCGCTCCCACAGGGGTAGCGTTTGGCTTGCCCGCGATGCTCTTAGAAGCTCATGTCCACCTTGGTCCAGAGCGTTCGCCCCGGTTCTTTAATGGCCTGCGGGTCATTGGCCGGGTAGCCAAAACCGGCGTTGCCGGCCAGGTTCAAATGCTCGGCGTACGCCTTGCCGAACAGGTTGTCGACGCCACTGCTGACCTTCCAGTTCTTGTTGATACGGTAGGCGCCATTGAGCGAGAACACGCCAAAACCCGAGGTCTTGTCGAAGTCCTTGCCGACGACGTTACCCTTGTTCCGGTCGATGCGGTTCTGCGCCGCGACCACGCGCCACAAGGCCCCGGCGCTCCAGTTGTCTTCGCTGTAGGTCAGGCCGAAACGCGCGTCCAGCGGCGGCATTTGCGGCAATGCGTTGCCGTCGCTGCTGTTCTTGCCCCAGGCGTAGGCCAGGGTCGCGTCAGCTTTCCAGTTGGAGGTCAGTTGGTAGGCCGCGCCGAGTTCGCCGCCCATGATTCGCGCGTCGATGTTTTGAGCCTGGGAAGTGGTGCCCATCATGGTCGGGGTGTAGTTGAACAGGATGTAATCGCGCACTTGCCCGACGTAACCCGAAGCCCAGGCTTCGAGGTCTTCGGTCTTGTATTGCAGGCCGAAATCGAGCTGGGTGGTTTTTTCCGGCTTGATCGAATCGAAGGCATTCACCGATCCGGCGGGGCCGGACTTGGGTGAAAACAGCTCCCAGTAATCCGGGAAACGCTGGGTGTGACCGAGGCCGGCATACAACGTGGTCGGGCTGTCGGCCAAGTCATGCTCGTAGCGGACGAAGCCGCTCGGCAAGGTGTCCACGCGGGTGTCGTCGGCGGTCGGGTTGGGGCGGGTCGTCATCCCGGAACCGGTGGTCTGCCGATAATCCTTGACCGAGGCACGGTCCAGGCGCGCGCCGGTAATCAGCCGGTCACGGTCGGTGGCGTACCAGGTCAGTTCGCTGAACACACCGTAGTTATGGAAGTCGGCATCCTTGGTATACGGCAGGTCCTTGTAGGTATCGATGCCCATGCTGCCGCGTTGGCGATGCTCGTTGGTCTGCGCATCGATGCCGCTGATCAACTGCACATCGGCCCAGCGCCAGGTGGCCTTGATTCGCGCGCCGAGGGTGCGGCGGTCGACGTTGGAGGCCATCGGGCCGGCCATCATCCCGGTGCCCGACGGCGTGCGCAGGGTGTAGTTGTCCATCACGTGGTCGGCGTAGTTGTAGTAGATCTGCCCTTCGACCTTGTCCAGCACGTCGCCGATGTTGGACTTCTCGAACCGCAGGCCCAGGCTTTCACGCTTGAACTGCGAGCCGTCCATGCCGCGCCCTGCGTAACGCGCTTCGCCATCGCCTTTGCCGGCGGTCAGTTCCAGCAGGGTGTCGGCGTCCGGCGTCCAGCCGAGTGCCACGTCGCCGTTCCATTTGTCGTAGCGCGACGGCACGGTGTCGTTGTTGCCGTCCCGGTAGTCGTCGGAATGCGCGGTGTTGCCGATCACCCGCACGTAACCCAACGGCCCGCCGGCTGCGGCGTCCACCACTTTGTCAAAACGGCCGTTGGAGCCGGCCAATACGCTGGCGTTCACGCGCGTACCCAGTTCGCCGAAGCTTTCCGGTTCACGGTCGAAGAGGATGGTGCCCGCCGATGCGCCCGGTCCCCACAGTACGGTTTGCGGGCCCTTGATGACGGTGAGTTTGTCGTAGGTTTCCGGCGAGATGTAGGAGGTGGGCGCGTCCATACGGCCGGGGCAGGCGCCGAGCAATTGGCCGCCGTTGGTGAGGATGTTCAGGCGCGAACCGAACATGCCGCGCAGCACCGGATCACCGTTGGTGCCGCCATTGCGAACCAAGGCAAAGCCGGGGATGGTTTTCAGGTAGTCGCCGCCGTCGCTGGCCGGAACCGGTTGGCGCGGGTCCTTGGGGTTGGTGACGATGGTCAGTGGCGAACTCGGCGCGATGGCGGTGATCACCGTCGGGCTCAGATCTTCACTGTGGCCCGCGTGTTCGTTGGCCAACACCGAGGGTGTCAGCAATGCGCCGCAAAGGACGGCGGTGGCGTGCCTGAAACGAATACTCGATTCGTTCAGGGCAAAAGAAGCTTGGGCAGGGCTCAAGCGTGTGTCAGCAGCAAACCTGGACATGACAATTTCCATCGAACAGTCGTAAACGACACGGCCGGCAGCCTGTGGCTGTCTTCGAAACCGTGTGAACTCAGTGGTGCGTGTTTACGCGACGATGGGTGGCGCGCGGGTTCGGGCGCCAGGGAAAAAGGTTTGCCGGGCGTGGCCCAGGCGCGGGGAAGGGGTGGTGAAGGTGGTGGCGGTTGGCGTGTCGAATGCGGCGAAGGTCTGGCCGCCGGTCAGCGCCGGGCAATTGAACAATAGGCTGCAATAGCCGCACTTTTCCCAGAGCGCGTGGTGCGAGGCTTTGGGCGGGCAGTGCTCGGCGGCGGGTTGCGCGCCGTGGTCGGCGTGCTCCATGGCCGACATGTCCATGCTCATGTCCATCGACATGCTCATCGACATCGACGAGGCGCGTTGATCCATCGGCATCGACTGAGAAATCAGCGGGCCGATAAAGATCATCAGCATGGCGAACAGGCTGATCCAGCTGCCGCGCGTCAGGCTAGACGACTGACGACGGTGGGCGGATGACCTGGCGCTAAGCGGGCGCATGGCGTGTTCTGCTCAGTCGATTACTGGGCGTGGGCGTGCATCTGCGAATCTTCCGGCGGCTTCTTCTGCACCGAGACTTCGACCGTCACATCACCGGCCTTTTCGAAGTGCATCGTCAGCGGAAAACGCTTGCCGTCGCTCAGCAGGCTGCGGTCTTTCAGGTTTACCAGCATCACGTGATAGGCCATCGGCGCAAACGTCACGTTGCCACCGGCAGGAATCTCGACGCTCGGCACTTGCTGCATTTTCATCAGATCGTTTTGCATGATGTGCTCATGTAATTGAGCTTCACCGGCAATCGGCGAGTCGACGCCGAGCAGGCGGTCTGTGGTTTTGCCTGGGTTCTGAATGACAAAATAGGCCGCTACGGTTGGCGCGTTGGGCGGCAACTCCTGCGACCACGGGTGAGCGATCTCCAGTTCGCCAGCCTTGTATTCGTGGGCATTGGCAAAGCAGGCAGGCAGCAGCAACGCAGCCAGAACGATGAGTTTGTTCAACATGGCGGTTCTCCAGAGCGATTCAAGACGCAGTTCAATTGCGAGAAGGAATCACACCAGAGGGGAAGCGCGGGGGTTGAGGCTCGGCCATTGCTGGCGCGGGGTGGGTGTTTCGAGAGCGGTGGCAGGCACGCTTCGATTGGCCTCGAAACGGGCGAAATACAGCTGCGGCACATGCCCAGGCAACGCCACGAGCGATGCGAAGCCTGAGCAGCACCAGCAATGCTGCATGTTGGAATGATCGTCGTTCTGTGGGGCTTTTTGCTCAAGGTCGCCCAGGGAAATAGCCACCATCTTCGTGCCGCTGGACGTACAGAAACTGCCCCACAACAATTGCTCGGCGGGTGATTTCGCCGACTGCGCCATGGCTCCGGTCATCGGCATGGCGAGCATGTTGAACAGCACTGCGAAGCAGGCGATCCAGGCAATTGCGAGCCGTTGTCGGGACATGGGACAAAATCCGTTGGGTGGGCGATCAGGCGCGGCTATTTAGCCTGATCAGGGCCGATAAGTAAAAAAGCGGTGTGCGGTGTGGTGTCGCAGCGCCATGCTTTCATAACCTTGATGATAGTCGCGAATTTCGGATTGCCAGTACCGCCCGGCTCAACCTCACACATTTTTTGTAGCAGCTGGCGAAGCCTGCGTTCGGCTGCGAAGCAGTCGTAAAATCATGCAGCGCGATTCTGCAGGTAAACCGTGGTGTCAGGATTTACGACTGCTGCGCAGCCGAACGCAGGCTTCGCCAGCTGCTACACGTCATGTGGTGGATTTTGCGGTTAGGGCTGCCAGCACATCTGCCACCGACCCAAGCTCCCGATCCACCCCCGGCAACACCGGCCGCCGCAACACAATCACCGGCACCCCGCATTCCCGTGCCACTTCCAGCTTCGGCTCGGTCGCGGTGCTGCCGCTGTTCTTGCTGATCAACACATCAATCTGTCGCCGCTCAAACAGCTCACGTTCATCCTCGATCAGGAACGGCCCGCGCGCGCCGATCACTTCGCAGCGTTCGTTGCCGGGGTAAACGTCCAGTGCACGCAGGGTCCAGAATTGCTCCGGCGGAATTTCGTGCAGGTGCTGCAAGGGTTCGCGGCCGAGGGTGAACAGCGGTCGGCGGAAGGGTTTCAGGGCTTCGATCAGTTCCGCCCAATTGCTGACGTCCCGCCAGTCATCTCCGGCTTGCGGCTGCCAGGCCGGGCGCCGCAACGCCCAGCATGCAATGCCGGTCTGCTTCGCGGCGGTGGCGGCGTTTTGGCTGATTTGTGCAGCGTAGGGATGGGTCGCGTCCAGCAGCAGGTCGATCCCTTCATCGCGAATGAACTGCGCCAGGCCTTCGGCTCCGCCGTAACCGCCGACGCGCACCTGGCAGGTCAGGTCCGTCGGCACGCGACCGACACCGGCCAGGCTGTAGATGTGTTCCGGCCCCAGCGTGCGGGCGATGGCCAGGGCTTCGGTCACGCCGCCGAGCAGCAAAATGCGCTTCATTGAAAAGCTCCCGCATGGCCAACAATCCCGCCCTGGCGATCGATGGCAAATACTTCAACCTGAACCTGCGCCGGCACCACGCTGCGAGCAAAGTCCAGCGCGTGCTGACACACCGCATCACCAAGGGCGATGCCCGCCGCGCTGGCCATCGCTAGGGCTTGCTGGCTGGTGTTGGCTTCGCGAATGCCTTGCTGCAATACCTCATCGGCGCCAATCGCCGCCGCCCACTCGGCCAGTTGCGGCAGGTCGATGCTGGAATGCCGGCTGTGCAAATCCATGTGCCCGGCCGCCAGTTTGCTGATCTTGCCGAAGCCACCGCACAGGCTGAGTTTATCCACCGGCACTTTGCGCAAGTGTTTAAGGACGGCGCCGACGAAGTCGCCCATTTCGATCAGGGCGATTTCCGGCAGGTCGTAGACGCGGCGCATGGTGTCTTCGCTGGCGTTGCCGGTACACGCGGCGATGTGCAGGTAGCCGTTGGTTTTGGCGACGTCGATGCCTTGGTGGATTGAGGCGATGTAGGCCGCGCAGGAAAACGGCCGGACGATGCCGCTGGTGCCAAGGATCGACAGCCCGCCCAGAATGCCCAGTCGCGGGTTCATGGTCTTCAACGCCAGCGCCTCGCCGTCCTCGACGTTGACCGTGACCTCAAAGCCGCCGCCGTAGCCGAGTTCGTCGGCCAATAGCGTCAAGTGCTCGGTGATCATTTTGCGCGGCACCGGGTTGATCGCCGGCTCGCCGACACCCAGCACCAGCCCCGGCCGGGTGACCGTGCCGACACCGCGACCGGCGTTGAAACGGACACCCGGCTCGCCACTCAGTCGAACCTGGGAATACAACAGCGCGCCATGGGTCACGTCCGGGTCATCCCCGGCGTCCTTGATCGTTCCGGCTTCGGCGCCGTTGTCGATCAGTCGGCAGAACTCCAGACGCATCTGCACCTGCTTGCCCTTGGGCAACACGATTTCCACGGCGTCCGCACCCATCCCGCTCAACAACAAACGTGCCGCCGCGAGACTGGTCGCGGTGGCGCAACTGCCGGTGGTCAGGCCGCTGCGCAGCGGGGCGGGTTGTTCGGCGGTTTCGTCACGCATCGAGGGGCTTCGTCACGTCCAGCAGGGTAATCGGCAGCGCCTGACGCCAGGTGTCGAACTCGCCCAGCGGTTGGGCTTGAGCAACATGAATGCGGGTCAGCTCACCGCCGTGGCGTTCGCGCCAGGCCATCAGGGTCACTTCGCTTTGCAACGTGACCGCGTTGGCGATCAGTCGACCACCGGGTTTGAGCTGCGCCCAGCAGGTGTCGAGCACACCGTCACGGGTGACCCCGCCACCAATAAAAATCGCATCCGGACGTTCGAGCCCGGCCAGGGCCTGCGGTGCACTGCCACGAATCAGCTGCAAACCGGGCACGCCGAGGGCATCGCGGTTATGTTCGATCAGCCGTTGCCGACCTTCATCGGCTTCGATCGCCAGCGCGCGGCAACCGGGGTGAGCGCGCATCCATTCGATGCCGATCGAACCGCTGCCGGCGCCGACATCCCACAGCAGTTCGCCGGGGACCGGTGCGAGGCGCGCAAGGGTGATCGCACGGACGTCGCGTTTGGTCAGTTGACCGTCGTGCTGGAAGGCCGAATCCGGCAGGCCGGCCAGTCGAGAGAGACGCGGGGTATTCGGCTCGGCGATGCACTCGATGGCGATCAGGTTCAGATCGGCGACCGACGGGTCGTTCCAGTCATTGGCCACCCCGTCGATGCGTCGTTCGGCTGAGCCGCCCAGATGTTCCAGCACGCTGAGACGGCTTGGACCGAAACCGCGTTCACGCAGCAGTGCCGCAACGGCGGCGGGGCTTTGGCCATCGTTGCTCAGCACCAGCAAGCGCACGCCGCTGAACAGCTGCGCGTTGAGTGCGGTGATGGGCCGGGCAACTACCGAAAGCGTCACTACCTCCTGCAACGGCCAGCCCATTCGCGCCGCCGCGAGCGAGCAGGAGGAGGGCGCGGGAAGGATCAGCATTTCATCACTGGGCAGTTGCCGGGCCAGGCTGGCACCGACGCCAAAGAACATCGGATCACCGCTGGCCAACACGCAGACCGGTTCGCCACGCAGTGCCAGAACCGGGTCGAGGGAAAACGGACTGGGCCACAACTGCCGCTCGCCACGGATGCAGGCCGGCAGCAAATCCAGTTGCCGCTGACCGCCAATGATCCGCGAAGCGCGCAACAGGGCGTGGCGGGCGTTTTTGTCCAGGCCCTTGAAGCCGTCTTCGCCGATTCCCACTACTGTCAGCCAGGGTGACATCTGTAGCCCTCAAAAATAGTCGCAAACGAGCTGTTCCGACGGGCAGGCTTTTCATGCCGTCGAACAAAGCAGGCATAATACCGCGCCTTCGCCCTCGAAGCGTCTTTCCCCATAGCCGGTCGCCCCCTTGAACGAACGCCCGATGTCTTCAGCCTTCCGCCCCTCGGCCTGCCCGGGGTTGCTGCGTATTGTCCAGGCACTGGATGGCGGCATCTGCCGGATCAAATTGACTGGCGGTTCAATCAGCGCGGCTCAAGCCGAGGCGGTGGCCGACGCCGCCGAGCGCTTCGCTGGCGGGGTGATCGAGGCCACCAACCGCGCCAACCTGCAGATTCGCGGGATCGGCAGTGAACACGGGGTCTTGATCGATAGCCTGATGGCGACCGGGCTCGGCCCGACCAGCGCGGCGGGCGATGACGTGCGCAATCTGATGCTCAGCCCCGGCGCCGGCATTGATCGGCAGATGCTGATCGATACCCGCCCGCTGGCCGAACAGATCCTCACCACGCTGCAAAGCGATGAGCGCTTTCACGATCTCAGCGCCAAGTTCGCTGTGCAACTGGATGGCGGCGAAGGTCTGGCGATGCTCGAACACCCTCATGATCTTTGGTTGTCCGCTGCTGAACGCGACGGTGAGCGAGTGTTTGCCTTCGGTCTGGCGGGTTGCCTTGTCGAAACGCCCGCAGGCGCAGTGTCGCTGGAGCGGGGGCATGCGTTGGTGGTCGCGGTGATGGAGTTATTTCTGGAACTGGCGCGCCCCGAGCAGACCCGCATGCGGCACCTGCTCGCCGAGTGTGCGCTCGACACGTTTCTCGCGCGTCTCGCCGAGCGTGTGCCGTTGATGTCGATCAAGGCTTGGCACCGCGAGGCAACTCCAAGTGTCCTGCACATCGGCGCTCACCCACAGCGGGACGCCGGACGTGTGTACATCGGTGCAGTACCGCCGCTGGGCCGCCTCAACCCGGCGATGCTCAGAGGCCTCGCACAACTGGCGCGTGAACAGGGTGACGGCACTCTGCGTTTCACGCCTTGGCAAAGCCTGTTACTGCCCGGTGTTCATGGCGAAAATGCGCCTCAAGTTATCCACAACCTTGAACACCTCGGTCTGCGCTGCTCGCCTGACGATGCCCTGGCGCATCTCATCGCCTGCACCGGCTCGACCGGTTGCGGTAAAGGCCTGACCGACACCAAGGGTGACGCCCGACAACTGGCGGCACTGCTGCAACGCCACGGTCAGACGCTGAACGTTCATCTGTCCGGCTGCCAACGTTCCTGCGCGGCCGCGCACATTGCACCAGTGACCTTGCTGGCGGTTTCTTCCGGTCACTACGACCTCTATTTTCGCGATGCAGCGCAGCCGGGTTTCGGCGCGCTGCACGCACGCAACCTTACTATTGAAGCGGTCGCGGCCTTGCTCGACGCCCGCTCACGGAGCCCCCTTAATGCTTGATTACATCCGCGACGGTCAGGAGATCTATCGCAACTCCTTCGCGATCATTCGTGCCGAGGCCAACCTCGAGCGCATCCCGGCCGATCTGGAAAAACTCGCGGTGCGGGTGGTCCACGCCTGCGGCATGGTCGATGCCATCGACGGCCTGCAATTCTCGGAAGGCGCAGGCAAGGCCGGACGCGAGGCGCTGGCCGCGGGTGCGCCGATCCTGTGCGACGCGCGGATGGTCAGCGAAGGCGTGACCCGCACGCGCTTGCCGGCCAACAATCAAGTGATCTGCACCCTGCGCGATGAAAGCGTTCCTGAGCTGGCCCGTGAGCTGGGCAACACCCGTTCCGCCGCCGCGCTGGAGCTGTGGCGCCCGCATCTGGAAGGCAGCGTGGTGGTGATCGGTAACGCACCGACCGCGTTGTTCTATCTGTTGGAAATGCTCGATGCCGGAGCACCGAAACCGGCGCTGATCCTCGGCTTCCCGGTCGGCTTCGTCGGCGCCGCCGAATCCAAGGCAGCGCTGGCGGCAGACAGTCGCGGCGTGCCGTTTGTCATCATGCAAGGCCGGCTGGGCGGTAGTGCCATGGCCGCCGCTGCCGTCAACGCCCTCGCCACGGAGATCGAATGATGCAGACCCCTGGACGCTTGATCGGCCTGGGCGTCGGCCCCGGTGATCCGGAGCTGATTACCGTTAAAGCCCTGCGCCTGCTGCGCGAGTCGCCGGTGGTGGCGTACTTCGTCGCCAAGGGCAAAAAGGGCAACGCCTTCGGCATCATCGAAGCGCATTTGCAGGACGCGCAAACGCTGCTGCCGCTGGTATATCCGGTGACCACCGAAGCGCTGCCGGCACCGCTGTCGTATGAGCAAGTGATCAGCGATTTCTACGATGCAGCCGGCGAAGAACTTGCTGCGCATCTGGATGCCGGTCGTGACGTGGCGGTGATCTGCGAAGGTGATCCGTTCTTCTACGGCTCCTACATGTACCTGCACGATCGCCTGGCCGAACGCTACGAAGCCGAAGTCGTGCCGGGCGTCTGCTCGATGCTGGGTGGCGCTTCGGTGCTGGGTGCGCCGTTGGTGTATCGCAATCAGAGTCTGTCGGTGCTGTCGGGTGTATTGCCCGCCGACGATCTCAAGCGTCGTCTGGCCGATGCCGACGCGGCGGTGATCATGAAGCTGGGGCGCAACTTCCCCAAGGTCCGTCAGGTACTCGAAGAACTCGGTCTGGCAGAGCGCGCGCTGTACGTCGAACGCGCGACCATGGCCAATCAGAAAATCGTCCCGCTGGATCAGGTCGAGCCGATGTCCTCGCCGTACTTCTCGCTGATCATCGTTCCCGGTGAAAGGTGGCAAGGCTGATGGCCCGTCCAGTTCCGGCGATTGTCATTCTCGGCAACGGGAGCCTTGCGACCGCGCGCAAGATTCAGCAGGTCTATCCCGGCGCCTTGATCCATGGCCTGGCCGAGCGGGTTGAAGGTGCGGACCGGGTCTATCACGAGTTCGGCGCGACCTTGCGTGAGTTCTATCAGCAGGACACGCCGATCGTGGCTTTGTGCGCGGCGGGTATCGTGATTCGCACACTGGCGCCATTGCTGCTGGAGAAGGGTGCGGAGCCACCGGTGCTGGCCGTGGCCGAAGATGGCAGCGCCGTGGTGCCGCTGCTCGGCGGCCTCGGTGGCGTGAACGTCATGGCGCGGGAGATTGCTGCCGGTCTTGAGGTCGCTGCGGCGATCACCACCAGCGGCGAATTGCGCTTCGGCACCTGCCTGCTCAATCCACCGAGCGGTTACGCCCTCGGCGACCTGGAACTGGGTAAACGCTTTGTCTCGGATTTGCTCGCGGGTCAAAGCGTGCGCATCGAAGGCGCCGCGCCGTGGCTGGCGCAAGCGCACCTGCCGGAAGACCCACAGGCGCCGTTGTCGATCCACGTCGGCAGTGCCGAGCGCACGCCGGCGACCAATGAATTGCTGATCTACCCACGCAGCGTGCTGGTGGCGGTCAGCGCCGAGGTGGCGGATCTGCCGAATGCGATTCGCACGGCGCTGCATCAGGCGAACATTGCCGTGCAGTCGCTGGCGTGTCTGCTGGCCAGCGAACTGCACATGGCCAATCCTGCGTTGCGTGAGGCGGCACTTGAGCTGGGCGTGCCGCTGCGGTTTACCTCGGTCAACGGCGATGTCAGCGAGCTGGCCCGTCACACCGTGCCGAGCGCAACCGTGGTGTCGGCGGATACCGGCATCGCCATCGCGGTGGCCAGCCAGCCACTGGAGGTTGCACAGATCGGTCGCGCACGCGGTCGTTTGGCCGTGATCGGCCTGGGCCCTGGCGCCGCCGAACTGATGGTGCCTGCGGTCAAGGCCGAACTGGCGCGCGCCAACGATGTGCTCGGTTATGAAACCTACGTGCGCATGGCCGGGCCGTTTCGTGAGGATCAGGTGCTGCATTGCACCGACAACCGCGAGGAAATGCAGCGCGCTCGTCACGCCTTTGAACTGGCGGCTCAAGGACGGTCGGTGGTGGTGGTGTCGTCCGGCGATCCGGGTGTTTTTGCCATGGCCGCGGCAGTACTCGAAGCGTTGCACGAGTCGAGTGAGCCGGGCTGGCACAGCGTTGATCTGGAGATTCTTCCGGGCGTCTCTGCGTCCCTCGCAACAGCGGCTCAGGCTGGCGCGCCGCTGGGCCACGACTTCTGTGTGATGTCCTTGTCGGACAACCTCAAGCCTTGGGCAATTATCGAGAAGCGGCTGGACCTGGCGTCTCAGGCTGACCTGGCGCTGGCGTTCTATAACCCGATCTCTCGATCGCGTCCCTGGCAATTGGGGCGAGCACTGGAGATTGTCGCGCAGCACCGCACCGCTGAAACGCCGGTGGTGTTGGGGCGCGACATTGGTCGTCCGGGCCAGACCTTGCGTGTCACCACGCTCGGTGAGTTGACCCCTGATCAGGTCGACATGCGCACCATGGTGCTGATCGGTTCTTCCACCACCTGCGTGTTCCCGCGCGCCGAAGGTGGCAGCTGGGTGTATACGCCTCGTTGGTACGGCGACAAGCCAACTTCGTAAAAGTCGGCGGCCTCGTCCTGAGGCCGCTTTTATAACCGGTCTGTCGTGAATGAACAGGAAGTCTTTGTGGCAGACGGTTCGATGTCTTGATGTAAGTTAATGTTTGCTCTGGGGTAAAGAGAACTGCCGCCTTCGTTGATGGCTGTCTTTTTAATTGTTTTTTGTTTGTGGTTTTTTGTGGTTTTAAAGTTTCTGAATGTTCGGTTGGTCATCAATTGTTTGTTTTCTTTTTTGAGACTGGAAGCTCCTTCGGTTAGTGTTTTTTGAGAAGGCCGCCTTGGTGGGTCGCCCGCTGTTATTTTTACAGGGAAGTATCTTTATGGGTGAGCAAGCAGCTCGTCATGTGAACGGCTACGTCAATTTTATTGATCTATTTAAACTGTCTGATCTAGAACAAGCGTTACAGGAACATAAAGGGACAGACGAATACGATGCGGTGTTTCGATATTACTTCGCTTGTATCGCCATGCTCGATTTTCCGCGAATGCTTGCCCCACTGGGGTTGCTGCGCGAGGCGCTCGGGTCTTTTGTCGAGCCCAGTCACCGGCGTCGACGTGCGACGGGAATAGAAACGCCAACTGCACAGCAGGGCGCTGCGGCCCTGGGTCTGACGGAAATCCGAGACAGAGTTGAAGGCTTTCAGGTTCGCCTGTCCGACAGCATTGAACACCTGAGTGCCACGGCCACAGAAGTGCCGAAAAATCTGCACTTCGTCTGGCTTGGAGGTGGCCTCGGAACGATTCAGCGCGATTACATCAATGTCTGGAGAACGGTGTTGGCTGGAGAGGGCTATACCGTAAAGCTCTGGTACGACAGCGATGCGTTACTGGCCTATGAAACCAACCGGATCATTGTCGAGGCGGCGAAGGCTGACGCGATGGTGAATGGCGGTCAAAGCGCCAAATCGCATTTTGATCTTGGTGATAAATATGAGGAGCGGGCCATTGTTCTCAAACAACAAATGTTCGCCCATATTAATAAAGCGGTAGGGCGCGGTGTTAGCGCGGATGAAGCACGAATTGATCTTCTGGTCCGTGGATATGGCCAGAATGAAGCAAGCTTGAAAGCCTTGCGTGATAAAAATGACCAGAGTATTTCGGTACTGGGCGAGAGCGGGATGGAACTTCGTGATCTTGCGGCGAATGTAACTCCGCTTCACTTGCAGGACATTTACCAACGGGAAATCAGTCTGCGAGGAAACTTCGCCGCGGCCTCCGATGTGGCACGCATTGAGGCCTTGATGGCTGAAGGTGGGAATTATGCGGATGTCGATAACCTGCCACCTCTTGTGAGGATGATGGGCGATGTGGACATCAGTCAATTCAGCAGCGATGCACGCTTGGGCGTGCTGCAATTGTTGCTGGACCAAAACCCGCAATGGATGCCTGGTCGCGAAGCATCAAGAAGTCAGTATGAAAGTTACCTTGAGCATATTCCTGAAGAGCATCGCCCGACGCTGGAACATTTCGCGAAAAATCACCCGCCGTTGACCAGTGTTTTTCGCGCGCCCGAAGAACGTCTCGTTCGTCCGAACGGACTGCGAGCGGTCGCCGAGGAGGGCAGCCTGAGTAATGCGTTTCTCATGGCTCATCCCGGGTCGGCGATGTTGAACGCGGTCATCGATCGCTTCAAACTCAATTATGAGATCGTTGATACCACGGCCCGCTTGGCCATGGAACGCCGGATCGCCGCTATTGACGGTGAGGCCAGGAGTGGTATTGCGTTGGAAGTCGTCGAAGAAAAGTTCGCCAGCTTGCATGCTCTGCCGACACATTTGGAACCTGCGCAGTTTCTTCTGGCCCAGGCCGCAGCGTCTTACTTCAGCGACGGCATTCGCCCCCAAAGCGAAGTGACCATCTATCTGACCGGGCCTGCTGCGATGCGCGATGCGCTCTCTGATTACGCAAAAATGCATTTCACCCCTCGTGCCGCAGGCGCCTGGCGAAAGGATGTGGCTATTGACCCCATCGCAACGGTGAACCGGCAGACGGAGGAGGAGCAAGACCATTCCTGGAAAGAAAACGAAAGTAACGCCGATGCCTGGCTCAAGAACGAACGGCAACGTTGGGAAAGCGGAAAGTTCAAGGCGCGTTACGTTGGCAAAGTGGATCAGTTGCTGAAGAGCCAGACCATCCATTTCGACCATGGCTGGCCCGTTATTGAAGGTCGACATGTGTTATCGACCGAATTGCTGCAATCCCTGGCGCAACAGCTTGGTGAACCCTTTTTGCGAGCGATGAGTCAGCGGACCACCGGTGAGGTGACTTTCGACAAGCCGTTGCCGCTGAGTTTTGACGAGCGTCAATCCATTCTTGCGCAGGAGGTCGCTCTACCCCCATCGTTGGTCGGTGAGCCGGCTACCAGGGATTTACCTCTGGATGAATTGCTTCACCGCATTGGCCGAGGAACTTTGCAGGTTGAGCAACTTGATCCCCGGCAGCGTTTTTTGATGGGGTCTTTGCTGGGCGCGCGAGCCATGGATCAACGCAACTTTGACCAGGTCCGCGCACGGCTGGAAAACCTCGCCAACAACGTCTCTGAACTGGGTGTGTCACACCGTTACGGGGCTATTGAGCGGGAGTTGTTCAAGGAGAATCACCCTGCGTTCGTTGACGGTCTGGCCAGTGCCTCGACACCTTCCGTAGCCTTTTCCGAGACCAGCATCGAGCTGAAGAGGCAGGCGCTGGAGCAATCACTGACCTTGCTGCAATGGGGGCGCCAGGTCGCCCGGATTCAGCAGGTGGCAAAACTCGAATTCCGTGACCGCATCAGCGAGCGCATGACCGGTGTGCTGGAAAGCTTCGATCACGGCAGTTTCAAACTGGTGCCTCAAGACTTGTTGCTTCAGGGCGCCGGTGACCGGATCGCCGGGCGTTGTTACCCGTTGACATTGGCCATGGCGGCGGCGATCGGCAAGGGGAGCGATGCGGGCAACATCCTTCGTGAGCGTTTTTACCTGGCGGTCATTGAACCCGATACCCGCGACTCGAGTGCATTCGTGAGCATTCTCGAAGAGCTTCGCGACGTCGACGTCCATGACCTCGGCGGACCGGTAGTGCGCTCCGATCTGACACAGGTGATCACGACGCTTGAAGGGAAAACCGGCAGCGGCACGTTGATGCTCAACTCGGATAATCACTCGATGCTGCTGGCCAAAAGTCGTGTTGGTGAGCGCAGTACCTATCATTTCTACGACCCGAATTTTGGTGTGTTCGAGTTCGATACCGCTGTAGCGCTCAGCACAGCGTTGACCCATTTTTTTGTTCGCCAAGAGATGGCGGGGCCTTACGCCGTTTATGGCGAACCCGCTCGTCCGACCTTTGATTTGATTGAACTCGACGCCGCCAGGCTCAATGCAAAAGTACTGCCGTCGGGTGTCCGGGTGTCCAGTCTTTCCGACTCGGGCAGCCTGCCAGAACAGGTGCCTAGAGTCAGGCAGCGGCTGGCCAGTGCGCGAGGGCAGTCGCTGGTCAACAACGCGGTGCTGGGCAGTTCGTTACTGGAACTGGACGCTCACTGGTGGGGCAGACAGATCGCGCAGGCGACACGGCAGTTGCAGGAGCAACACGGGCTGGCGTCGGGCACCGTCGCGTTGTTCGAGACCCTGGAGATAACCCCGGCAGGCGAGTACAAAATCAGTCTGGTCGATACCGATCCAGCTCACACCATTGTGCGCGTCACCACCGATGATCCGCGATTCCTGAGGATCAAGAATTACCTCTCGCAAACCTTCCATGCGTTGGCAGCGCAACCGCATGAAGCGGCGAGCCTGTCTGACCCGACGGACGCCGGCAGCGTCCATACGCTCAATGCCGGTTTCACCGTGCAAGCCTTGATGAACGCACTGCGTCATCACGAAGGCGCGGACAGCGGTGGTGACAAGGCACTGACCACTGCCATTCGCTTGCATGCCTACGTCAACTACGCCCAATTGGTCCACGGCAACGTGGTGGATGTGATTGGCGTTGTGGCACTGGTGCGACAGGCGCTGGACGATGAAAAGCTGATCGCCCGCACCAGTGCGCCGTTGGTGCAAAAGGCCTTGGGTCATGTGGCCAATGAAGGCGTCGGTACGGTACTGGGGATGGTGAATGTCGGGTTTGATATTTACCAGTTGAGCCATGCCACCAATGACATTGAAAAGGCGCAGTTCGGGACGCAGTTGGCGTTCGATTCCGCGAGCGCCGTGTTGGGCGCAGCCGGGCTGGGTGCGGCATTGGCGGGCGCCGGTACCGTGGCGGCGGTGCTGGGCGGTGCCGGGGTGATTCTGGGCGGGTTGGCGGTGGGCGTCGCTGCGCTGGCCGAAGGATTTGCCACCATTGCCGAGGAAGCCAAAGAAGTCGCCCGGTTTTTTGAGGGGCTGGAAAAGGCTTATCTACAGGGCGGCTATCATCTGGAGAAGGCCTCGAATGCCTGGATTGCGCATCCCTTGCTGGTATTCGCCGAGCTTGATTTGCGCGCATCGGCGGCACGTTTCGACAGCCCGAAACTGTTCCCGCTTCGCGACCATTTCGGGGTCCCGGATTTCGATGTGGATTACGAACGCGCCACCGATATCCGCGAGGGCCTGGGGTTGCCCGACTCGGCGTCTTTTTCGCCGCAGCCCGGGCAGACGATCGTATTGCCCGCCACCCCAAAAACCTGGTACGGCTATGAGTACAAGTTGCTGCCGTTTGTCTCGTTTCGTCATGCCGGCGGCTTTGATACGGCACGTCGCCTGGAGAAAAAGAACGAACAGGGGCAATGGCAGTTTCTGTTTTCGTTCTACTCGTTTCCCGGCGAGTACGTGGTCAACCGGCTGAACCCTGTCTACAAAGCAACGGTGTTCAACGTTCGTCTCGACAACGTTGAGCGCTCGCTGGTGGTGCCTGCTCTGCCAAAAGCGTGGCACGGCCTGGTTAGCTACCAGATCGAAGGTGCCGGTGCCCAATGCTCCGTGCTGCTCAATCCCGGGGTGAACCTTGAGCTCGAGGCGCCCGGCCACACGGCCATGCGCTGGGTGCTGCAGGCTCCCTGGCTGGCCGAGGCAGACATCCGGATAGCCGCTGGTGGTCGCCTCATTTCGACTACGTTGGGTGTGACGTTCACAGGCGGCGGTGTTCACGATGTGTTGCTCAAGCTTGCGGGTAACACAATCATGCGCGTTGATCTTGTTGCCCTGACGTTGGAGGTGGTCGAAGAAGAGGCCGATCCGGCGCTCGGAGAGGAAGCGTTGCTGGATCACTTTAAATCACTGGCTCGTGCACACCGACTGGCCATGCCTTACACCGCCGTTCACAACTTTGTGGTGCCGTTTGAAAAACCGGACGAGCCGAGGACGGTGGTCGCCTATTACGACTCGGCTCAGGATCGTTTTCTGTATATCCGCGACCCGAATGTCTTGTTGGCCGATGAGGTTGTGTTGGGAGCGGTGGTCGAAGACTCGGCCTTTTTCTATCACCCCGAGAGTTTCGATGTCTGGCAGGTCGACGCGACCACCGGCACGCTGGTCCGACGCTATCGTTTGCTGGTCAGCGAGGGCTTGACCATTACCCGCTGTGAGGCTGTGGCCAACGGCGGCATTCAGGTCGTGCAGCAGTCCACGCCAAAGGATGGCCCGCACGATGAGCTGACTTTTATGATCCATGAAGGGGCCGTGTTGCTTGGCTCAATCACCCGCGGTCACGATCCGGCATTGCAGGCCGTTTTACAGGGCGACACGCTCACGGACTGGAAGCAGGTACTGGGCGACTATGTGTTGCCGGCAGAGTCCATCGATACCGTAAATTGGCGCCCCGCTGCATTGGTTTCGATTTGTTGGCAGTTCGAAGACACGTCTCGTGATCTGGTCTGGGTCCGCGATGTGGACGGGTTGATCATCCGTGCGGCTGCCCGACGTCACCATGCGAGGGGATGGGAAGATTCGATCAAGGCTTTGAATACCCTTTTGCTTGTCGCTCCCGCTGGTGCCGAGGGAGAGGTGTTCGTCACTTACGACAAGCCTGTTGGAAGCCTCATGCGACAGCAACGATCGATGGTGGAGGGACGCGTGCAATGGTCGTCCAGGGAAATTGCCCCTCCCGGGCTGAAAAATGTTGTTGCTGTTGAGCAGGGCCACCTCGCCCTGACCGACGCCGGTCTGTTCTTCAATATGACGCCGGACGGGTATCTGCGCTTGGGCGGCTTGACCGAAACCTGGTTCAAGGATCGAACCCAGTGGTGGTCTGCATTGCCAGCGGTGTCGACGCGCTACCCGGTGTCGAGTTTCGCCCTCCTTGGGTTGACCAACTTTGCGGGGGACGCCGGATTGTGCGCCTGGTACCTGGAGGATCGTCTGTTGCTCGCGGATCTCGGCCATGGCAAAGAAGTGCGGTTGCTGAGTATCGCTCCAGACAGTCAAGCCGCCTGGTTGTTCGATCTCTCAACGGGCAGGATTTTGCGCCAGCGCTTTATCGATTCGAAACTTTTGAGCACTGCATTCGGCCAAGGAACCAGACTTTTGCACGCTGAGGCATTACCCGCCCCGATGCAGGAGTGGGCACCCTGGATCTTTACCGACGTGAAGGTGGAGGGTGCAGGCTTGACGGCCACGACGCTCGATGGCCTGGAGGTGGATTTACAGCACAACGAACTGGTACGTATTAGGGGTGTGGACAGCCGCTGGGTCATGGCACTGGAAGGCCCCTTGAGTGAGGGGCTGGCGGCGCTGGCCAACGAATATCGATGCGCCGATTTCCTGTCGGTCAAAGACCCTGAGTACCTTCAATGGTATGTGGTCCGGACCGGACGATTGATCCGGATTCCGAAAGCCGCCATTACTGCGCAATACACGCTGGTGGGCACCCGGGATCAAACCAATGTGATGCTGCACGAAAGCGGGGATGGGCTGTTGCACACCTATCCGCAGAAAAGCTCTGTCGGGCCACTCGACTATGTGCAGCGAAACGCCGAAGTGCTGGTGGTCGAGGGGGCGAAGACGGTCACTGACCTTCTGCCGTTGATTGCCGATGATGTCAGCATCCTGGTGCTCAAAATGGGGCAGGGGGCAACGACTGGCCGGCTGAACCGAGCGGCCTGGTTGAAACTTGAATCGGTGATCGTCGATTGTCGTTATCCGCTTGAGCGTCCACCCTTGATTCCGGGGAAACTGATTCTGGACGCTTCGATCATGGATCAGTTATGGGTCAGCCTGGTCGATGAACACTTGGTGATGAACGGCGTGGATAGCGGGCATAGCCTGATTTTTCGTGGCGTTTACTCAGCGGATGTGGCGTTGCGGGGTGATGTGTTTCTTTCGCTCAATGGCTATCGATCACGTGCGGTTTCGGAAATAGTGAGCGAGTTGCTGAGGCAAAAGGGTGTTTCCGGCAGCGCAACGTTGGCGGAGCTGATGTCGAATTATCAGCTCGAGGTGATCGCGGAGCCGGCTATTTAGAGCGTGCATTCCCTCGCTGACTACGGCACCAGATAACCTTTCACGCCCGTGAAGATAATCTGTGCCGCCAGCGCGCACACGAACAGTCCCATCAACCGGCTGACAATCTGCAAGCCTTGGTCTCCGAGAATCCGCTCGATACGGTTGGACAGGTAAAGCACCACGCCGACCGTAAAACTGGCCAGGGCAATACTGAGAATGGCCGTGAGTTTGTCGTCCCAATGCGGCTGGCTCACGCCCATGACCAGCAAGGCACCAATGGTGCCGGGGCCGACCGTCAATGGAATGGTCAGCGGGACGATGGTCACGTCCTGCTGCACGTTGTCAGTCTGCACCGCCGACTTGCCCTGGGCCATGCCCAGCGCCGAGATAAACAGCACGCTGCCGGCACCGATGCGGAACGCGTCCACGGTGATGCCGAAGACACTGAAAATTACCCGCCCGAACAGATACAGCAAGATGCTGGACACCAGTGTGGCGGTTGCCACTTTCCAGGCCAGGCGTCGCTGTTCCTTGCGTGAATAACCGCGAGTCAGGCTGATGAAGCAGGACAACACGAAGAACGGGCTGTAGAGCACCAGCATCTTCAGGTAAACGCTGAATAACACGTGGAGCATGGTGCAGGCTCACAGTCTGGGGAAGTCGAGGGGGAGTCTATCAGGCGTTACGGGGTCTGTCGGCTCAAGAGGTAGGCGCCGCTGCCCGGTTGTGTTGATCGCGCTGGGCAACCCAGTGCTCGATCAAATCGCGCAACTGCGACAGTTCGACCGGTTTGGCCATGTGCCCGTCCATGCCGGCCTGGCGTGCACGCTCTTTATGCTCTGCCAGGATGTGTGCGGTCAGCGCCACCACTGGCGTGCGAATCCGCTGGTTGCCGACTTCCCAGGCACGTAGCTGCTGGGTGGCAGAAAAGCCATCGAGGATCGGCATTTCACAGTCCATCAGGACCAGGTCATAACGCTGGGCTTTCATGGCCTGCAAGGCTTCTTCGCCATTGCTGGCGGTGTCCGGTTGCAGGTTGAGCTTGCCGAGCATGCCGCGAATCACCTTGGTCGAGATGTTGTTGTCCTCGGCCACCAGGATACGGAAATCACTCGGGACCTTGACCGGAAGCGTCGGGCCGGTGGGCAAATGCGGCGAGACGGCCGGGCCCTTGTTGCGTTGGTTGAGCTCGTCGGCCAGGGTGGTCTTGAGGGTGTAGCCGGCCACCGGTTTGGCGAGGATGCGTTTGATCCCGGAGTTGCGCGCGATGATCTTGCTCGGCGCGTTACTGATGCCGGTGAGCATGATCAGCAGAATGTCGTGGTTCAGGCTCGGGTCTTCCTTGATCTTGGCCGCCAGTTGCATGCCGGTCATGCCGGGCATGTTCTGATCCAGCAGGACCACGTCGAAATAATCGCGCAGGTGAGCCTTGGTGCGCAGCAGCGCCAGCGCCTCTTTACCGGATGGCACGGCGCTGACGTTCAGGCCCCAGGCGCTGCATTGCTGCACCAGCACTTTGCGGCAGGTGTCGTTATCGTCCACCACCAGCACGCGCGCACCTTGCAGCGGACCGTCGAGGTCGGAAGTCGGGTGTTCGAGACGATCAGGGTCCAGGGGCAGGGTCAGCCACAAGGTGCTGCCTTGGTTGGCGCCGCTCTTGATGCCGAATTCCCCTTGCATCAAACGGATCAGCTGACGGGCAATCACCAGCCCCAGATTGCCGCCCAGACTGGTCGCCGAGAGGAAGTGCTTGCTGTGCAGTTCGGCGTGCATCAGCGCGTCGCGTTCTTCGGCCTCCATCGGCACGCCGCTGTCCTGCACGGCAATGCGCAGGCGCGGTTTGGCACTGCGTTCGTCGAGGGCGACGACAATCAGGATCTCGCCCTCGTCGGTTTTCTTCAGGGCGTTTTCCAGCAGGCTCAGCAAGGTCTGGCGCAGGCGCGTCGGATCGCCGCTGATGACACGCGGCACTTGCGGCTGGATGAAGCTGATCAGCTCGACGTTCTGCTGTTCGGCCTTGGCGCGGAAGATGCTCAGGCAGTCTTCGATCAAGGCGTTGAGGTCGAACTGCACGTCGTCCAGTTCGATCTGCCCGGACTCGAGCTTGGAGATGTCGAGAATCTCGTTGATCAGGGTCAGCAGTTCGTTGCCGGCGCTGTGGATGGTCTGCACATAGTCACGCTGCTTGACCGACAACGGTGTGCCCAGCAGCAGTTCGGTCATGCCCAGCACGCCGTTCATCGGGGTGCGGATTTCGTGGCTGATCTTCGCCAGGAACTCGGCCTTGGCGTTGATCTCGGCGTTGCTGGCTGCCAGATCGCGGCTGACGCTGAAACGGTCTTCGGTAATGCTGCGCTGGCGTTCGCCCAACGCAATGCTCATCAACAGGCCACTGATGCAGATGAACGCCAGCAGCGTCATGATCAAGCCTTGAGGTGCGACCAGTGTCAGCCCCAATAGCGCCGGCAAGATGATCAGCGTGCCGATGTTGAACACCACCATCGCTGCCACGAACAGGCGCGCCGGGCGATAACCCTTTTGCCAGTGATAGGCGCCGACGAACAACATGCTCAGGCCCGCGAGTGCGACCAGGGCGTAGGTAATGATGTTCAAAGGCAGTGTGTTGACGAACAACAACAGCAAGCCGCAGACCACGATGAATAGAATGTCCCCCAGCAACAGCTTGTTCAGCGGATGCGAGCCGAGGGGGGCGAAGAAGCGATAGGCGAACATCAGGCCGCAGGGCGCCGTCATCAGCAAGGCAAGATACGCGCCGGGCGTCTGCACTGCGTGCCAGTTGGGTAGCCAGGGCCCTGCCAGATTCAGCAACAGCAACAGGCTGAGCATCAACAACGCTTCGCATCCGGCCAGCCAGAGGCTGCTGCGCGAGCGGGTATAGGCATAGCGGACGAGGTTGTGCAGGATCAGCATGCCGATGCAACCGAACAACAGGCCGTAAATCAGCATCTGGTTCTGATTGGCCGCGGTCATGATCGCCGATTGCAGGGTGATGTACGGCCGCAACTGGTGTTCGGACACCAGCCGCAGGTAGACGTCGAGGGGTTTGTCGCTTTGCGGCAGCGGTAACATGAAATCGCTGCTGGGCAGGGGACGGTCAGCCTGGGGCTGGCCGGTGCCGGTGTTCAATTGATCGATCAGCGTGTCGCCGTCGAGCACATACAGATTGAGGCGCGACAGGTCGGGGGCGAACACTCGCAGCAATTGCTCGTGCTTGCCGGGCGCCAGCCGGAAACGCAGCCACAACGCGCCATCGGGCTCGGCCGCGGTGAGGCGATCGAGTTCGGTGGGGCTGAATTGATTGGTGTAGCGAGATGAGCGGATATCGCTCAGCTGCAGGTCGCCCTGTTCGTCAAGCAATACCGCCCAACCACTGCCTTGCGCGGCCTGTGCCGGGAGCATGCAGAGCAAGGTCAGCAGCGTGACAGTGAAACCTATGGCAATCCTGAGCCAGCGCACGGCGAAATCCCTTCGTAGGTTGATGCCAGATTATAACTATGCGCGGCGCCGGAACAGTCCGGCAAGGGCCTGAAGCCCAAGCCCTGCCGAACGGATCGCTTATTCCTGATTTTCGCCGCGCTCACGGGCAATGGCACGGTAGCCAATGTCCTTGCGATAGAAACAGCCTTCCCAATCAATTTTGGCCGCCAGCTTGTAAGCCTGCTGCTGGGCAGCATCAACGCTGGCGCCCATGGCGGTTGCGCAAAGCACCCGGCCACCGGCCGTCACCACTTGACCGTCTTTTAGTGCAGTACCTGCGTGGAAGACTTTGCCTTCCAGTGCGGCAGCTGCATCGAGACCGTTGATGGCAATGCCTTTAGCGTAGTCACCAGGATAGCCGCCCGCCGCCAGCACGATGCCGACGCTCGGACGCGGATCCCATTGTGCTTCGACCTTGTCCAGGGCTTGCGCCAGGGCCGCTTCGACCAGCAACACCAGGCTCGACTGCAAACGCAGCATCACCGGTTGGGTCTCAGGATCACCGAAACGGCAGTTGAACTCGATAACTTTTGGGTTACCAGCCTTGTCGATCATCAGACCGGCATACAGGAAACCGGTGTAGACATTGCCTTCATCGGCCATGCCGCGCACGGTCGGCCAGATCACCAGGTCCATGACGCGCTTGTGCACTTCAGCGGTCACGACCGGGGCAGGGGAGTAGGCACCCATGCCGCCAGTGTTCGGGCCGGTGTCGCCGTCGCCGACGCGTTTGTGGTCCTGGCTGGTGGCCATCGGCAACACATTCTTGCCGTCGACCATGACGATGAAACTGGCTTCTTCGCCGTCGAGGAATTCTTCGATCACAACGCGTGAACCGGCGTCGCCAAAAGCGTTGCCTGCGAGCATATCGCGCACGGCGTCTTCGGCGTCGCGCAGGGTCATGGCGACGATCACACCTTTGCCGGCGGCCAGGCCATCGGCCTTGATCACGATTGGCGCGCCTTTTTCACGCAGATAAGCCAAGGCTGGCTCGATCTCGGTGAAGTTCTGGTAATCGGCCGTCGGGATCTTGTGGCGTGCCAGGAAGTCCTTGGTGAAGGCTTTCGAACCTTCCAGCTGCGCAGCACCGGCCGTCGGGCCGAAGCAATCCAGGCCGCGGGAGCGGAACAGATCGACAACACCGGCGACCAGCGGCACTTCCGGGCCAACGATGGTCAGGGAAACGTTCTTCTCGGCAAAGTCGGCCAGCTGCTCAAGGGCCAATACGTCGATTGCGACGTTCTCGCACTTGGCTTCAGTGGCGGTGCCGGCGTTGCCCGGGGCAACAAACACTTTCTGCACACGCGGATCCTGAGCCACTTTCCAGGCCAGTGCGTGTTCACGGCCACCGCTGCCAATGATCAAAACATTCATTTTAAAAACCTCGGATGACGCTAATTCTGTGGGCAGCGCTGAAGCTGCTTTTCTGTGGGAGCTGGCCTGCCGGCGATGCAGGCGACTCGGTTCATCAGTTAGACCGAGGAGATGCTATCGCTGGCAGGCCAGCTCCCACATTTGGATCGAGTTGAATCAATGACGGAAGTGGCGCATGCCGGTGAATACCATGGCGATGCCGGCTTCGTCAGCAGCTGCAATCACTTCCGCATCACGCATCGAACCACCCGGCTGGATCACCGCAGTGATGCCGACCTTGGCCGCATTGTCCAGGCCGTCACGGAACGGGAAGAACGCGTCGGATGCCATCACCGAGCCTGCCACTTGCAAACCGGCGTGTTCAGCCTTGATCGCGGCGATACGCGCGGAGTTCACGCGGCTCATCTGGCCAGCGCCGACGCCGATGGTCTGACGGTTCTTGGCGTAGACAATGGCGTTGGATTTAACGTACTTGGCGACTTTCCAGGCGAAGATCAGGTCGTTGATTTCCTGTTCGGTCGGCGCACGTTTGGTCACGACTTTCAGGTCTTCGCTGCCGATCATGCCGACATCGCGGCTTTGTACCAGCAAACCACCGTTGACTCGTTTGTAGTCCCAGGCAGCGGCGCGATCAGCCGACCACTCGCCGCAGGCCAGCAGGCGCACGTTGGCTTTAGCAGCCACAATGGCGCGGGCTTCTTCGCTGACGCTTGGCGCGATGATCACTTCGACGAACTGACGCTCGACGATGGCCTTGGCGGTTTCAGCATCCAGTTCACGGTTGAACGCGATGATGCCGCCGAACGCGGATTCGGTGTCGGTGGCGTAGGCCAGTTCGTAGGCCTGACGGATACCGCCTTCGGCGTCCGGGCTGACTGCAACGCCGCACGGGTTGGCGTGTTTGACGATCACGCAGGCGGGTTTGACGAAGCTCTTCACGCATTCCAGCGCGGCGTCGGTGTCGGCCACGTTGTTGTACGACAGTTCTTTGCCTTGCAGTTGGGTCGCGGTGGCGATGCCGACTTCGGCAGGCTTGGCTTCCACATAGAACGCCGCGCTCTGGTGCGGGTTCTCGCCGTAGCGCATTTCCTGCGCCTTGACGAACTGGCTGTTGAAGGTGCGCGGGAACTCGCTGCGACCTTCAGTGCTGAGGGTGTCAGCGGCCTGGTTCACGGTGCCCATGTAGTTGGCGATCATGCCGTCGTAGGCTGCGGTGTGTTCGAAGGCCTTGAGCATCAGGTCGAAACGCTGAGCGTAAGTCAGGCCGCCGACCTTCAGGCCTTCGAGGACGCTGGCGTAGTCGCTGGCATTCACCACGATGGCCACGTCTTTATGGTTTTTTGCTGCCGAACGGACCATGGTCGGGCCGCCGATATCGATGTTTTCGATCGCGGTCGGCAGGTCGCAGCCTGGCTTGTTGATGGTGGCTTCGAACGGGTACAGGTTGACCGCCACCAGATCGATCGGCTTGATGCCGTGCTCGTTCATGATGGCGTCATCGATACCGCGACGACCGAGGATCCCGCCGTGGATTTTCGGGTGCAGGGTTTTTACCCGACCGTCCATCATTTCTGCGAAACCGGTGTAATCCGCGACTTCCACTGCGGCAACACCGTTGTCGCGCAGCAGCTTGAACGTTCCGCCGGTGGAGAGGATCTCGACACCCAGGGCTTCGAGCTCCTTGGCGAATTCGAGGATCCCGGTCTTGTCGGAAACGCTGATCAAGGCGCGGCGGATCGGCAGGCGGGTAGTCTGGTCGGTCATTTCAATTTCCATCAAAAGCAAAGGAGTCAGCAAAAAAGGCGACCGGTTTTACGCGGGCGCCTTTCTGGTTTGATTGAATGCTTACAGCAAATCGTACTGCTTGAGTTTCTTGCGCAGCGTGCCTCGGTTCAGCCCGAGCAGCTCGCTGGCCTTGGTCTGGTTGCCCTTGACGTAGTTCATCACGCACTCGAGCAGGGGCGCCTCGACTTCGGAGAGCACCAGGTTGTACACATCCGTGACGGCAGCGCCCTCAAGGTGGGCGAAATAATTGTGCAGCGCCTTCTCGACACTCCCGCGAAGGGTCTGACCTTCTTCGCTCGGCGTATTGAGGTGCTGTTTCAAATTCACGTTGTCGCTCACGGGTGTTGTTCCACTCACTAAAGTCTCGGTCATCATCGTCATGCGGCCACCCCTTCTCCGTCCCCTGTCAGGCTCTTGTAACGTTCGGCGAAGAAGCCCTGAACGTTGGCGCATTGTGCTTCCGTATCTTCCAAACGATTGAAGTGGGCGCGAAACTCCCTGGCGCCCGGCAAGGTTGCGAGATACCAGCCCACATGCTTTCGAGCGATCCGCACGCCCATGACGTCTCCATAGAAGACGTGCAGCGCAGCCAGATGCTCTAGCAGAATGCGTTCCACCTCGATCAGTTCCAGCGCCGGGAGTTTCTCGCCGGTACGCAGGAAATGATCGATCTCACGAAAAATCCACGGCCGCCCCTGGGCGGCCCGGCCTACCAGCAGGCCATCGGCACCGGTCGCGTCGAGCACGTACCGGGCCTTCTCGGGTGAATCGATATCGCCATTGGCAAAGACCGGCATCGACACCGCCTGCTTGATCGCGGCGATGGTGTCGTACTCGGCTTCACCGGTGTACAGATCGGCACGGGTACGGCCATGAACCGCCAACGCCGTAATGCCTGCCTGCTCGGCGATCTTCGCCACCGTCAGGCCGTTCTTGTTGTCCCGGTCCCAGCCGGTACGGATCTTCAAGGTGACCGGCACATCAACCGCAGCCACCACGGCCTGCAGGATCTCGGTGACCAATGCTTCATCCTTCAACAGGGCGGAGCCGGCGGCCTTGTTGCAGACCTTCTTCGCCGGACAGCCCATGTTGATGTCAATAATCTGTGCGCCCAGTTCGACGTTGGCCCGGGCCGCATCCGCCAGCATCTGTGCATCACCCCCGGCGATCTGGACCGAGCGTGGCTCGGGATCACCTTCGTGGATCATGCGCATCCGTGATTTGCGGGTGTTCCACAAGCTCATGTCGCTGGTGACCATTTCCGAGACTACAAGCCCTGCGCCCAGTCGCTTGCACAGCTGACGAAAGGGCTGGTCGGTGACGCCCGCCATGGGGGCGAGAATCAAGCCGTTGTGCAATGTATATGGACCGATGCGTACCGCCGACATAGGACTTCCCTGTTGTGGGGCCGGATCATGAGAGTTCGAAAAAGGGTTGGCATGATACCCGCTCTCGATGACTGGATAAAGGCTGAATTGAACAAAATCTGAACAGTAATTCTGTTATCGCCAGCGGTTTGGTATGAGCGGTCGAAGTCAGAAATACGCCGTCAAAGCCGTAACACTGAAGCGTTTCACTCGGGCGAATGGAAGCTCAGGCTGTAATTCACCGCTTTGGAGCCTGGATCGAGGATATCCAGTGCGATGTGGATCGGTGTTTGCGGCGGCATCTCCGCCATGCCCTCGAGGTCACCGTTGAGGTACTCGCCGGGCTTGAAACGACGGCTGGCGATCAGGTGGCCGTTAAGGTCGGCGAAGCGCAGTTCCAGCAGCGGGAAGGGCTGGGAGAAGGGCGCACGGTTGTAGATGATCGCATCGACCACCAGCGCACCGTTGAATTCAGGGTGACTGCGGACCACCAGGTTGCTGCTTTTGATTTTCGCGATATCAACCTTCGATGGAACGGTGCAACCGATTTGCGGGCACAGTTGCTGGAACCACGGACGGTATTGGTCCTGACGCGCCAGTTCGTCGAAGTGATAAGCGATGTATTGTCCGGCGAGTGCGACAGCGCCGAGCAGCACCAGTAGCAGCCAGAAAAGCCGCCGGCCCCAGGGGGAGCGACGTCTTTGCCAGTCCAGTTGCAGCGGGTCGTCGGACAGGTCCTGCAACGCCTCAGCACGTTCGGTTGACTCGCTGCGTTCGTGTCGCTTGCGCAGCGGGGCAATCGGGGGCAAGTCGTCGTCAGGTGCATCGGTTGCCGACAGGCGATCATGGCGCAGGGGCATGTCGAGCGGGTCATTCAGGCGCAGTTGCGGCACCTGAGGCTCGTCGTCCGGATCAACCGGTTCCAGCGAGAACGAAGGTTCGGTGCGCGAGTGCTTGACCGGTTCTGGCTGCGTTTCCCGTTGGTCGGCTTCGACCGCCTGGGCGCGATCGGCCGCCGATTCGCTGAAGAGGCTGTCGGACCAGGGTTCATCGTCGTGCTCGGCAGAGTCGCGCCGAGCACTGAGACCGTTTTCGCGGTGCCGGCCGAATTCGGTGGTCGGCTGGATTTCCCGTTGCTCAAGCCGGGCGAGTTCTTCGTCCAGGTCCAGGCTATCCAGATCCATTTCCGTGGCGGACCACTGCTTCTGGCTGATAGCGCGCGGTGCTGGCGGCTCGACAATGGCCGGGGCTGCAGGTGTGACGGCTTCCTTGTCGGCCCGCTGCTCAAGCAACTGCCTGGCAGCGTTGAACACCTGCAAGCATGAGCCGCAACGAACCACTCCGCGGGCCACGCTCAATTGAGCATGGCTGACGCGGAAGCTGGTTTGGCAATGCGGGCACTGGGTGACGAAGCTGTCGGTCATGCGGCGATCCGGTTTATGCAGGCGCTCATTCTAGCGCCGACGGCCAGTGATGCGCACCCAGCCATCGCGATTGGCGATCGGGTCCAGATCGAAGTCCTGGGCGTAGGCTTTGGCCACTTCTTCACCTTGCTCGGCGAGGATGCCCGAAAGCGCCAGACGACCACCGGGTTTGACCAGGCTGGACAATTGCGGCGCCAGGTAAACCAGCGGGCCGGCAAGAATGTTGGCCACCAGCACGTCGGCCTGAACCTGCGGCAGGTCTTCCGGCAGATACAGCGGGAAGAGTGCGTCGGCGATGTTGTTGCGCCCGGCGTTGTCGCGGGAGGCTTCCAGGGCTTGCACGTCTATGTCTGTGCCGACAGCTTCCTTGGCGCCCAGCAACAGGGCGGCAATCGCCAGAATCCCCGAGCCGCAACCGAAATCGAGCACGTTGCAGTCTTTGAGGTCCTGACCGTCGAGCCATTCCAGGCACAGCGCGGTGGTCGGGTGCGTGCCGGTACCGAACGCCAGGCCCGGGTCCAGCAGAATGTTCACGGCGTCGGGTTCAGGGGCCGCGTGCCAGCTTGGAACGATCCACAGGCGTTGACCGAAGCGCATGGGCTGGAAATCGTCCATCCAGCTGCGTTCCCAGTCCTGGTCTTCGATGATTTCGCTGTGATGCTCCGGCAGTGGGTTGCCGGTCAGCAGCTCAAGGTGGGCCAGCACGCTGGCGGCTTCGGTGCCACCTTCGAACAGGGCCAGCAGGTGCGTGTGCGACCACAGCGGCGTGGTGTTGAGTTCGGGTTCGAAGATCGGCTGGTCTTCGGCGTCCATGAAGGTCACCGACACGGCGCCCACTTCGAGGAAAGCGTCTTCGTAGGTTTCGGCTTGTTCTGGGCTGATGGCGAGACGGACTTGCAGCCAAGGCATGGCGGGCACCTTTGAAAAATATTGATTGCAGCCTAGCGGGCTGCGAGAAGCGCGCAAGTTTACGCGAGCGCGAAGCTTTTGTGGGAGTCGGTGCCTCCGAACACAGAAGCCCGGTTGCAACGCCCCCCTGTAGCAGCTGGCGAAGCCTGCGTCCGGCTGCGAAGCAGTCGTAAAACCTGAGTGCACGGTCTACCTGAAATACCGCGTCGCTAGCATTCACGACTGCTTCGCAGCCGGACGCAGGCTTCGCCAGCTGCTACAAGAGGGGCAGAATGAAACCTCCAGAAACAACAAAGCCGCCCGAGGGCGGCTTTGTTGATCGGGCTAAAGCTTAGTGCTTCTCGCCAGCCAGCTTGTGTTCCAGGTAGTGGATGTTGATCCCACCTTTGCAGAAGCCTTCATCGCGGACCAGGTCGCGGTGCAGCGGGATGTTGGTCTTGATCCCGTCGACAACGATTTCGTCCAGCGCATTGCGCATGCGTGCCAACGCTTCGTCACGGGTTGCGCCGTAGGTGATCAGCTTGCCGATCAACGAATCGTAGTTCGGCGGAACGGCATAACCGCTGTACAGGTGCGAATCGACGCGAACGCCGTTGCCGCCTGGAGCGTGGAAATGCTTGACCGTGCCTGGGCTTGGCATGAAGGTTTTCGGGTCTTCGGCGTTGATTCGGCATTCCAGAGCATGACCGCGGATAACCACGTCTTCCTGGGTGTACGACAACTTGTTGCCAGCGGCGATGCTGAGCATCTCCTTGACGATGTCGATGCCGGTGACCATTTCCGAAACCGGGTGCTCAACCTGAACGCGGGTGTTCATTTCGATGAAATAGAACGCGCCGTTCTCGTACAGGAACTCGAAAGTACCCGCGCCACGGTAGTTGATGTCGATGCACGCCTTGACGCAGCGTGCGAGGACTTCAGCGCGAGCCTTCTCGTCGATGCCCGGTGCCGGCGCTTCTTCAAGAACCTTCTGGTGACGACGTTGCAGCGAGCAATCGCGGTCGCCCAGATGGATGGCGTGGCCCTGGCCATCGGAAAGTACCTGAACTTCCACGTGACGTGGGTTGGTCAGGAATTTTTCCAGATAGACCATCGGGTTGCCAAACGCCGCGCCTGCTTCGGTGCGGGTCAGTTTGGCGAAGGAGATCAGGTCTTCTTCTTTATGCACAACGCGCATGCCACGACCACCACCGCCGCCAGCGGCTTTGATGATCACCGGGTAACCGACTTCGCGACCGATGCGCAGAGCGGTTTCTTCGTCTTCAGGCAGTGGGCCGTCGGAGCCCGGAACGGTTGGAACGCCTGCAGCGATCATGGCGTGCTTGGCCGAAACCTTGTCGCCCATCAGGCGAATGGTGTCGGCTTTCGGGCCAATGAACGCGAAGCCGGAATTCTCGACCTGTTCAGCGAAATCAGCGTTTTCCGCAAGGAAACCGTAGCCAGGGTGAATGGCGGTGGCGCCGGTCACTTCAGCCGCAGCGATGATGGCCGGAATGTGCAGGTAAGAGTGTGCGGCCGAGGCCGGACCGATGCAGACGGATTCGTCTGCCAGACCCAGGTGCATCAGCTCTTTGTCGGCCTTGGAGTAAACGGCGACAGTCTTGATGCCCATCTCTTTGCAGGCACGCAGAATCCGCAGGGCGATCTCACCGCGGTTGGCGATCAGAACTTTTTCCAACTTCGCAGTCATCAAAGTTTCTCCGCGGTTCAAACGATGGTGAACAGCGGTTGGTCGTACTCAACCGGCTGGCCGTCTTCGACGAGGATGGATTCGATCACACCGCTGGTTTCAGCTTCGATGTGGTTCATCATCTTCATGGCTTCGACGATGCACAGAGTGTCGCCTTTCTTCACGGTCTGGCCGACTTCAACGAAGGACGGCGAGCTTGGCGAAGACTTGCGATAGAAGGTGCCGACCATCGGCGAACGGGCAACGGTGCCGTTCAGCACTGGCGCGGCCGGAGCAGCAGGCGCTGCAGCGGCAACCGGGGCGGCAGCAACTGGCGCTGGAGCCGGAGCATGCATTGGAGCCGGTGCGTAGTACTGCTGAGCCGGGGTCTTGCTATGACGGCTGATGCGTACGGACTCTTCGCCTTCCTTGATCTCGAGCTCGTCGATGCCGGACTCTTCCAGCAATTCGATCAGTTTCTTAACTTTACGGATATCCATGAATCATCAACTCCCAAGGGTCGGTCAGGGGCGTTACGCTTGTTATTCAAGCCGTTGCCGGTCTTTCAAGCTGTTCCAGGGCGGCCTCCAGGGCCAGTCGATAACCGCTGGCGCCAAGGCCGCAGATCACTCCCACCGCTACATCGGAGAAGTAAGAGTGATGGCGGAAAGGTTCGCGTTTGTGCACGTTAGACAAATGCACTTCGATGAATGGGATGCTCACCGCCAGCAGCGCGTCACGTAATGCGACACTTGTGTGCGTAAAAGCTGCTGGGTTGATCAGAATGAAGTCCACACCTTCGCCTTTCGCGGCGTGGATGCGGTCGATCAATTCGTACTCGGCGTTGCTTTGCAGGTACAGCAAATGATGGCCGGCTTCACGGGCACGGCGTTCCAGGTCCTGGTTGATCTGCTCCAGCGTCGTAGCGCCATAGGTGCCCGGTTCACGGGTGCCGAGCAAGTTCAGGTTGGGTCCGTGCAGAACCAATAGCGTCGCCATCTGCTGTTCCTTGTTATCTGTGTGCAATTGTCAGAACCCGGCGACTATGCCGCAAAGCCTTTGTGACTGTCCAGTTCTATGCAATAGCCAGCACGATGGCCGATGTTTGCGCGAAATATGTGACCGCGTGATTAAATCCGGTCATTTGCTTTGGCAACACGTTCGGCGAAGTCTGTCGCGTTGACCTCTCCGATCACTCGCACATCGGCGCGTTCGACACCGTCCTTGCCGAAAAACATCAGGGCCGGAGGGCCGAACAGTTTGTAGCGATCGAGCAGTGCACGCTGCTCGGCATTGCTGGCGGTGATGTCGAAGCGCACGAGGCGATAGCCTTTCAAACGTTCGATGACCGTGGCGTCGTTAAGCACTTCCCGTTCGATGACTTTGCAGCTGATGCACCAGTCGGCGTACCAGTCGAGCAGCAGCGGGGTGCCTGAAGATTTTGCATCGGCGAGGACCCGGTCCAGGTCCGCCGGGGTAGTGATGGTTTGCCAGGCGCTGGTGTTTTGCAACGGTTCATTGCCGGCAACAATGCGCGGCTGGCCAATCGGGTTGAGCGGGTCGGTCTGACCGCTGAACGCCCCGAACCAACAGGCCAGTGCGTAAAACAGCAGGAACATTCCGAGCAATTGGCCGAGGCGTTTTCGCGGAGGTTTGTAGACGAATTCCAGCGCGCCCATGAACAAGCCGACGCCACCGGCCAGCAAGCCGATCAGCAGCAAGGTGATCTGGCCCGGCAATACGCGACTGACCAGCCCGATCGCCAATCCCAGCAACAACACGCCAATCGCGTTCTTCACATAGACCAGCCACGGCCCGCTTTTCGGCAGCCAGGCTGCACCGCCGGTGGCCGCGAGCAGCAGCGGTGCGCCCATGCCGAGGCCGAGCATGAATAGTTTCAATCCGCCCCCCAGCGCATCGCCGCTGGCGCTGATATAGAGCAATGCACCGGCCAGCGGCGCCGAAACGCAGGGCGACACCAGCAAGCTCGAAACCACGCCCAATACTGCGGCGCCCCACAGCGATCCGCCTTGGGTGCGCCCGGCGATCCGGTCCAGGCGACTGCTGATGACCTGTGGCAACTTGAGTTCGAACACGCCGAACATCGCCAGGGCAAACACCGCAAAAAACATCGCGAACGGCACCAGCACCCATGCCGATTGCAGGCGCGCCTGAAGGTTGAGCTGAGCGCCGAACATCCCCATCAACGCTCCCAGCAGGGCGAAGCAGATGGCCATTGGCAGTACGTAAGCGAGCGACAGATTGAAGCCGCGCAACCCGCCAACCTGACCGCGCAATACCACGCCGGAGAGGATTGGCAGCATTGGCAGCACACAAGGGGTGAAGGTCAAACCCAGGCCTGCGAGAAAGAACAAGGCGAGCTCGCGCCAGCTCCAGCTCTGTACCGTGGTGGGCGTCGGTGCGCCAATGCCATCAATGTTCAGGCGTTCGGTTTCCGGTGGATAACACAGGCCTTTGTCGGCGCAGCCCTGATAGGTCACAGCTAATGTGAAGGCGCGCGGATCGGTGCGCGGCACTTCGACGTCGAGAATGCCGTGATAGACCTCGACATCGCCAAAGTACTCATCGTGCTTTTGCTCGCCCTTGGGCAATTGCGCCGCGCCCAGGACAACCTCGGCTGGCTCGGCACGAAACTGAAAGCGATGCCGATAAAGGTAGTAACCCTCGGTCGCGACAAAACGCAGCTTGATCGATTGCGGCGTGCTGTCGACCAGGCTCAGCTGAAATGCCTCGCGCACCGGCAGGAAGTCGGCGCTGTTGTTGATCGAACCCAGGGTGGAACTGGGCCGACTCTCCAGCAACCCGGCGGCGGTGGCCGGCAGGGCGAGTACTAAAAGCAGCAGGCAGAGCAAACGGCGCATGACAATCTCGCGTATCGGAATAGGGGGCATGATAGCGGACGTCGGCCGGGTGTGCAGGGCGGGGCGTTTTTGATCGTTCCCACGCTCCGCGTGGGAATGCAGCCCGGGACGCTCCGCGTCCCAAAAGCGGACGCAGAGCTTCCATTGAGGCATTCCCACGCAGAGCGTGGGAACGATCATCAGTAAGCCATCAGACGCGGAAGGCTTGAACGGCTGTATGCAGTCGCCCACCCAGCACCAACAAGTTCTCCCCCTGCACACGTCCCTCGCCGATGCGCAGCAAGTTATCCCCACCCAATTGATGAATCCGCTCGCTGTGATCGCGAATCTCACTGACCGCACCACTCTGCTGCGCCGTGACATCGGCAATGCGCACCGCGGTGTCGGAGATGGTCTGGATCGCCCCGACGATTTTATCCAAAGCGCCGTCGGCCGCCTGAGCCTGGTTGGCCGTGGCTTCGGCGTGTTCGACCTGGGCGCGCATGCCTTCCACCGATTGCCGTGCGGCGGTTTGCAGGCCGGCGATCAACGTCTGGATCTCGGCCGTGGCACCCGCCGTACGTTGCGCCAGTGAGCGAACCTCTTCCGCTACCACCGCAAACCCGCGACCCATTTCCCCGGCGCGGGCGGCTTCGATGGCGGCGTTCAGGGCCAGCAGGTTGGTCTGGTCGGCAATCGAGCGGATCACCGTCAGCACGCCGCCGATGGTCGCCGACTCTTCAGCCAGGTGCTCGATCATCTGCGCATTGCCCTGCACTTCACCCACCAGCGCGTGCAGGCCGGTGAGGCTCAGGCCAATGACTTTCTGTCCGTGCTCGACCGCTAGACCGGCATGGCGACTGGCGTCGGCGGCCTGGCTGGCATCGCCGGCGACTTGTTGAATCGTCGCCTCCAGTTCGCCGAGAGAGTCACGGATCAGCGCGGTGTCGCCGGCCTGGTGTTCGGCGCCGCTGTGCAAGTCGTTGCTCAACTCGGCCAGGGTGCGGCTGCTGCCGGCGACCTGCTCGGCATTCAGGCGAATGGTCCCCACCAGGTCCACCAGGTACGCACGCATGCGATTGAGCGACGCTTCAATGTCGTGCAGTTCGCGATTGGTTTTGCCCAGTTGAATGTCCTGGCTGAAGTCGCCTTCGGCCCAGGTCGAAAGGGCGGGGGCGAGGTTGGTCAGCGTCCGGGCCAGTTTCCGTTGCAAGGTGTCGATCAACAAGGCGATCAGCAGAATCAGGCCGATCATCACGCCCTGCATCAAGCGCACTTCGCCCTGGATCTGCCCGTGCTGGGCGCGGACCACCGGCTCCAGCCCTGCGATGGCCTGCTGCACGTCGGCGATTTTCAGGTGCGTCGCCGTGCTGAGGTCGGTGCGTTTCTGGATCTGATCCCGGGTCCGCGCCAGCTCAGCGGGGTAGCGCGTCAGCAGGCTGTTGAGTTCCCGCTTGAGGCCGACGCCGGCATCTTCGGCGACAGCTTTTTCGCTGCTATCCAATCCCATCATCGCCGCGAAATCATCGGTGCCGGATTCATTGCTGGCGGCCACGCCGAGCAGTGGCAAGGCGCCGATCAGCTCGGACTGCGCGCGGATGCTGGCGACTTCGCGTTCGACATCGGCGGCCAATTCACTGCGACCGCTGCTGACCAGTTTGTCCCGGGCCAACGACAGTTTGCCCAAGTGCTGGGACGCGGCGAGCAAAGGCGCGAGGTACGCCGCGTTGCCGCTGGCGTATTGGCTGAGCTGGTCAAGACTGGCGCCGAGTTCGCGTTCGGCTTGCAGCAACAGCGCCTGAGGATCACCGGCGAGTTTACCGGCGGCCAGCAGGTCGGTTTTGCTGAATTCATTCAGGTTCGACAGGCTCGGACGCAACGTGTCGGCCAAGGCCGGCGGCAGTTCACCGAGTTCCTTTTGCAGGCTGTCAATGGCCTGGCTGGCGCTGCTCAGGCGCAGGGCATCGCCGCTGGCGAGGTAGTCCTCGACGTTGCGCGCCACTTCATTCTGAAATTGCTGGGACAGCCCCAGGTAACGCTCCATCAGCAGATAAGGGCGTTCGAGGGCTTTTTGCGACCACCAGAGCGTCGCGCCAAGGGCGACGCACACGGCGACTAAAAGGAGGGTGTTGAGATTGGTCAGCAGCTTAAGGCGCATCACGGGTCTACCAACGGCAGAATGGTAAGCGCCTGAAGTTATTGCGTTTCTATTACAGGGTTATGACCGAATGGGTCCATTCCGATGAAAAAGTGGCACTTTGCTTTGACGTCCGCGCCGCCTGCACACGGTTACGTCCACCGTCCTTGGCGCGGTACAGCGCTTCGTCGGCCTGGCTGGCCATCATCAGGCTGTCAGAGTGGTCGCACAGCTCCACCACCCCGGCACTGAACGTGCACCACAAATCCTGGGGCTGGGCCGGGTAGTGTATTTCAGCAAAGCGCTGGCGGATTTCATCGAGCACTTTGTGGGCCGCTTCGAGATCGGTGTCCGGCATGACAATGGCGAACTCTTCACCGCCGTAGCGGCCGATGAAGTCGGTCTTGCGCAACCGCTGCTTGAGGAACAGCGCCAGGCTCTTGATGACGCGGTCGCCCATGGGGTGGCCGTGGCTGTCGTTGACCCGTTTGAAGTGGTCGATGTCGAGCATCGCAAAGCTCAGGGGCTTGCTCTCGCGGCGGGCGCGGAAGCTGCAGTCTTCGAGCAATTGCAGGATGTGGGTGTGGTTGTACAGACCGGTCAGGCTGTCGCGGACCATCCGCGCTTTCAGATTGCGCGCCCGCGCCGCGCGGTTGCGCACGGTGGTAATCAGGTGCCGCGGCTTGATCGGTTTGGTCAGGAAGTCGTCGCCGCCTTCGCTCATGGCGTCGAGCTGCTTGTCCAGGTCGTCTTCGGCCGACAGGTAAATGATCGGCACGCTGACGTAGCGGTCGTTGTGCCGGATCACTTTGGCCAGTTCCGTGCCGGTGCAGGTCGGCATGTACATGTCGAGGATGATCAGGTCCGGCTGAAAGTCCGCCAGTTCGGCCATGGCCTGAATCGGGTCGATCAAGGTGCGCGTGACGATCCCGGCGCTGTTCAGCAAACGCTCGGTGTGCAAGGCCTGGGCGCGGGAGTCGTCGATGATCAGCACTTTATACGGTTCGTACTGGGCGACACAGGTCAGGACTTCGATCTTCTCCAGCAGGCTCGAGGCTTCGAGAGTGCCGGTGAGGAATTCCTGGCCGCCGGCACGCACGGCGGCGAGGCGGGTCGGGGTGTCGGTCTCGTGCAAACTGAAGAACAGCAGCGGTAAAGGCTCGTCCAGTCCGACCTGGGCCTCGGCGGCCAGTTTCAGGCCGATGCCGGTGCCACTGAAGTCCACGTCCATGACGATTGCCGCGGGTAGACGCTCGACCATTGAGGAGCGAAACGCCGCCACACTGTCCAGGGATTGGGCGCTGAGCCCGAAAAACTCCAGCTGCTTGGCCAGGCGCTCGGCGCGGTCGTGATCCTGCAGCATCACGTAGATCGGCTTGCGCAACGGCGGCAGGAAGGTTTGTTCGAGCTGGTCGCCGTGGCGCAGGCCGGTGCGCGACAGGCGTTGCATCAAGCGATTGAGGTCAGTGATCAGGCCGCTGCTCAGGCGTCCGCGATTGGCGTCGACCGCCTCCAGCGACAGGCCGATGTGGCGCGCCAGTTGAGTGTGTTCCGGTTGTTCGAAACGCTCGGCAAAGCGCAGCAGGCGCAGGTTGGCCTCGCTCAGTTCCGACAAATCGGTGGTGGACCACTCGCTGCGTTGCAGGCGCTGCCATATCTCAAGAATTTGACGTGCCTGATGAATTACCCGCTGGGCAAAGTGGTGCTTGAGGCGCTCACGGCTGGGGTCTTCTGGCTCGGTCATATCCTGACTACTAGTTAGGGTGCATGCTGAGATCGACTGGTGGCTCTATGCTAGCACCTCTTTTCAATCCCATGAGCGTCGTGTGTCAATAATCTGCAAAGCGGCAACATTCAGTTTCTGACTGGCTGGTCGCATAGGCTCGCCGCGGTACGCAATACTTGTAGCAGCTGGCGAAGCCTGCGTTCGGCTGCGGAGCAGTCGTCAAATCAGTCGATGCGGTGTTTCAGAAAGATCTCGCGCTCAGGTTTTACGACTGCTTCGCAGCCGAACGCAGGCTGCGCCAGCTGCTACAAAGGCGTGTGCTTCATTTATAGTGGCGCCTCGACGATGCGATTGTGTGGCAAACGAGGCACGATGGCGTAGGGTTGTGGTCGAACCGATGAACTCAAGTGATTGAAAGGATATCGCCATGCTGGACTGGAAGAATCGCGCGGGCAGCGCGCCTGAACGTGCCGCTGAACCGAAATCGGCCACCCGCAGTTACGTTGGCGGCCTGTTGTTCAGCCGGGCGTTGGCTACGCTGATTGGCCTTTACCTGCTGGTAGCGATCGGGCTGGGTTGGTATTGGAGCCAGGAGCCTGCGCTGTTCCCTGTTCAACAAAATGCTCAGGCGGCTGCCGAGAAAGAAGGCAAGCAGATGGTCATCGGGTACACCACGGTGGAAACCCTCAAGACTGTCGCCGGTACGTTGCTGAGCAAACCAGGTGGCTATATTTCCAACGACCGTTTCCCGCCGGGCCTGTGGATGGACAACACGCCGAGCTGGGAATATGGCGTGCTGGTCCAGGTCCGCGACCTGAGCCGTGCCATGCGTAAAGACTTCGCCCGCTCCCAGTCGCAATCCACTGAAGACGCTGACCTGGCCAAGGCCGAGCCGCGTTTCAACTTCGACAACAAGAGCTGGGTGCTGCCTTCCAGTGAGTCCGAATACCAGGAAGGCATCAATTCCCTGAGCCGTTATCAGGCTCGCCTGTCCGATCCGAGTCAGAAAAGCGCGCTGTTCTATGCTCGCGCCGATAACCTGAACAACTGGCTGGGCGATGTCGGTACCCGTTTGGGTTCGTTGTCACAACGGCTGTCGGCCAGCGTTGGCCGGGTGAAACTCAACACCGCGCTGAAAACCGAAGTCCTGGCCCCGGGTCAGGTGCCGCAGGTCGATGAGGAAATCGTCGAGACACCTTGGATGCAGATCGACAATGTGTTCTACGAAGCCCGCGGCCAGGCTTGGGCCTTGTCCCATCTGCTGCGCGCCATTGAAGTCGACTTCGCCGATGTGCTGGCGAAGAAGAACGCCACGGTCAGCGTGCGCCAGATCATTCGTGAGCTGGAAGCTTCGCAAGAGCCGGTGTGGAGCCCGATGATCCTCAACGGCAGCGGCTTCGGCGTGCTGGCCAACCACTCGCTGGTCATGGCCAACTACATCTCCCGGGCCAACGCCGCAGTGATCGATCTGCGTCAATTGCTCAATCAGGGCTGAGTCATGGTCGATAACGCCAAAGAGGCCGCCCATCGCGCGGCCTCGGATGCCGAACAGATCGCCTGGGTCGACGAGCAGGACAACCTGCTCGGCGCCCTGGTCCGTTCCGACCTGCGCGAACGCGGGCTGATCGGGCGTGGCACCTACATCATGCTGTTCAATTCGGCCGGTGAACTGTGCGTTCACCGTCGAACCCTGAGCAAAGCCATTTACCCCGGTTACTGGGACGTAGCGGCAGGCGGCATGGTGCTCGCCACCGAGACGTACGCCGAATCGGCCGCGCGTGAACTGGAAGAAGAGCTGGGTGTGAGCGGCGTGGAACTGAGCGCCCATGACCACTTTTTCTTCGAGGACACCGGCAATCGCCTCTGGTGTTCGGCGTTTTCGGCGGTGTGGGACGGTCCGTTGATCCTGCAACCGGAAGAGGTGCTGGAAGCGCGCTTCATCCCCATCGATCAGGTCCTGCTGGAAATCCAGCAAAAGCCTTATTGCCCGGACTCTCTGGCTGCGTTGAAGCGCTACCTTCGGGCTCGCGGGGATGACGTCGCAAAAGAGGCATAAATTGGCGCCGATTGGCTCTTAGCAAGTCGGCTTTTTGCCGTTACACTGCGCGACCTTTTCAAGCTGAGCCGGCATTGCTCTTTGTAGCAGCTGTCGAGTGCAACGAGGCTGCGATCTTTTGACTTTGCTTTTGAATCGAAATCAAAAGATCGCAGCCTCGTTGCACTCGACAGCTGCTACATAGGGAATTACCGTTTCGGTAGCGCTGCCCCTGCCTGAGTGGGGCTTCGCGGTCGATGGCAGCTTCCCAAGTTGCCGCGACCAGTCTTTGTCCTCCCAAGAGGATTGCCGGTGGCCAAAAAAGCCGCATCCTTCGCCGCCCTTGGTGGCCTGGTATTTTCCACCGACGCAGGTCGTCATTGCCCCGATTGCAGTAAACCGGTGGACGCCTGCATCTGCAAACAGACCGTTATCCCGGCCGGCGACGGCATCGCTCGCGTGCGTCGCGAAAGCAAGGGCCGCGGCGGCAAGACGGTGACCACCATCACCGGCGTACCGTTGGCAGAAGAAGCGCTCAAGGACCTGGCCACCACGTTGAAGAAACGGTGCGGGACCGGTGGAGCGTTGAAGGACGGAATCATCGAAATCCAGGGCGATCATGTCGAGCTACTCTTGGCTGAATTGATCAAGCTGGGTTTCAAAGCGAAGAAGTCCGGCGGCTAGCAGCCTCTGTGAAAACCACCCTCGGCTTGATCCAGTCCCGATTCAACTCTGGCCTGGCGTCGTCTACATGGTTTTCACAGAGCCTGTTCTGACCGGTTTCTAAACTCAGCGCTGAATGTGAGGTCTATGGCCCTTGCATGCAGGCTAATCGTCATTTTCATTCTTTAGACTGCGCCGGCCTGAACCCAGGCGACGCTCTATGACTTCTTTATAGGGGACTTCAATGTCCGTACGACGCACACGCAAAGACGATGGCAGCCAATGGACAGTTGCGGACAGCCGCAGTGTTTACGGGATTCGCCATTGGGGGGCCGGGTACTTCGCGATCAATGACGCCGGTCGCGTCGAAGTTCGTCCGAACGGTCCGGCCAGTTCGCCTATCGACCTCTTCGAGCAAGTCGACCAGCTGCGCAAAAGCGGCCTGTCCTTGCCGTTGCTGGTGCGTTTCCCGGACATTCTGCAAGACCGCGTGCGTCAGCTGACCGGTGCGTTCGACGCCAACATCGAGCGCCTGGAATACCAGAGCAAGTACACCGCGCTGTACCCGATCAAGGTGAACCAGCAAGAAGCGGTGATCGAAAACATCATCGCCACCCAGGACGTTTCCATCGGCCTGGAAGCCGGCTCAAAGCCTGAGCTGCTGGCCGTGTTGGCCCTGGCGCCGAAGGGCGGCACCATCGTGTGCAACGGTTACAAGGATCGCGAGTTCATCCGTCTGGCGCTGATGGGTCAGAAACTCGGCCACAACGTGTTCATCGTGATCGAGAAAGAATCCGAAGTCGCTCTGGTGATCGAAGAAGCTGCCTCGCTGAAGGTCAAGCCTCAAGTCGGCTTGCGCGTGCGTCTGTCGTCCCTGGCCTCCAGCAAGTGGGCGGACACCGGTGGCGAGAAATCCAAGTTCGGTCTGTCGGCGGCGCAGCTGCTGTCGGTGGTCGAGCGTTTCCGCGCGGCCGGCCTGGATCAGGGCATCCGCCTGCTGCACTTCCACATGGGCTCGCAGATCGCCAACCTGGCGGACTACCAGCACGGCTTCAAGGAAGCGATTCGTTACTACGGCGAACTGCGCAACCTCGGCTTGCCGGTTGACCACATCGACGTCGGTGGCGGTCTGGGCGTCGACTACGACGGTACCCACTCGCGCAACGCCAGCTCGATCAACTACGACATGGACGATTACGCCGGTGTCGTGGTCGGGATGCTCAAGGAATTCTGCGACGCGCAGAGCCTGCCGCACCCGAACATCTTCTCCGAAAGCGGCCGCTCGCTGACCGCTCACCACGCCATGCTGGTGGTGCAGGTGACCGACGTCGAGAAACACAACGACGACGTGCCGAAGATCGACAACAAGGAAGAGCTGCCGGAAACCGTACAGTGGCTGGTTGACCTGCTGGGCCCGACCGACATCGAGATGGTCACTGAAACGTACTGGCGCGCCACTCACTACATGAGCGACGTGGCCACCCAGTACGCCGATGGCAAACTGACCCTGGCCGAGAAAGCCCTGGCCGAGCAATGCTACTTCGCCGTGTGCCGTCGCCTGCACAACTCGTTGAAAGCGCGTCAGCGTTCGCACCGCCAGGTACTCGACGAACTCAACGACAAGCTGGCCGACAAGTACATCTGCAATTTCTCGGTATTCCAGAGCCTGCCGGACACCTGGGCCATCGGCCAGGTCCTGCCGATCCTGCCGTTGCACCGTCTTGACGAAGAGCCGCTGCGCCGCGCCGTGCTGCAGGATCTGACCTGCGACTCCGACGGCAAGATCAAGCAATACGTCGATGAGCAGAGCATCGAAACCAGCTTGCCGGTTCACGGTTTGAACGAAGGCGAGGACTACCTGCTGGGTATTTTCCTGGTCGGCGCTTACCAGGAAATCCTTGGCGACATGCACAACCTGTTTGGTGACACCGACTCGGTGAACATCTACCAGAACGCTGACGGCAGCGTGTACCACGCCGGTATCGAAACCCACGACACCATCGAAGACATGCTGCGTTACGTGCACTTGTCGCCGGAAGAGCTGATGACCCACTACCGCGACAAATGCGCCAGTGCGCGCATCACCGCCGCCGAGCGCACTCAGTTCCTCGACGCACTGCGTCTGGGCCTGACCCGTTCGTCTTACCTGTCTTCTTGAGGTAAGGCACCGCTCTCAGCAGGTTGTCTGAAAATATTCCGCTCGGTGCGGGAAATTTCAGATGACCTGGTGGGACGCTCCCCTGATTCAAAGCGAAATGACTCACATCCCCGGCTATCCAAGCGATGTGGTCCTCTTTTCGCGTAGGTCATTTCCTAAGTTGTACTTCGGCACTCTACTCGGCCAACTCTCTCGGAGAGAATCCCCGGCCGCCCCTCCTGTAGAGAATCGCCGATGTTCGATCCAGTCAACGAGCCGTCATTTCGTCTGGATGTAGAGGGTCTGCCCGACCCCGTTGAGGTCTTGGCCTTTACCGGCAATGAAGCGATCAGCGAACCCTTCGTGTTCGACGTGGATCTGTTGATCGATGACCCGACATTGGACCTGGCAAGCCTGCTGTACCGCCCGGCCTTTTTGCATCTCGGATCGTCGGTGACCGGTTTTCACGGCCAGTTGCATGAACTCGTCCAGGCTGGCCAGGGTGCTGCGCCCAGGCTTTGTCGTGTGCGCCTGAAACCGAAACTGGCCTGCCTGGCCCAGCGTTTCAGCCAGCGCATCTTCAGCAACCGTTCTGTACCCGAGATCCTCGCCCAGGTACTCAAGGAGCATGGCATTGCCGGCAAGGATCGGCGCTTTGACTTGAGCGGCGATTATCCGCCCCGTGACTTCTGCACGCAGTACCGGGAGTCGGATCTGCAGTTCCTCCAGCGACTGTGCGCACAGGAGCGGCTTCACTACCACTTCGAGCATCGCCGGCGCGGACATTGTCTGGTCATTGGTGATGAGCCAGGGCAATTTCAGCGAGGAACCGAGATGGTTTTTGACCCCGACATCGAACAACCTGGCGTGCAGCAGTTCAAGGTTCAAGGCAGCGCACAGGCTGGCGAAGGTCAGACGAACCTGGCCACGCTACGCAGCGGCCAGCGTGTGCTGCTCTCCGGTCATCCGTGTACCGACTGGAATCGTCTCTGGCTGCTGATCCATGTCGAGCATCAGGGTGGTCAAATGCCGGGGGGGGCTTATGGCAACCAGATCCGCGCGGTTGCCGGGGCGTTACCGCTCCCAGTGCCTGATTCGGTAAAGCCCCTCCGGATGCACAGCCTGCAGCGGGCCTGGGTGGTTGACGTCGATGAGCCGCAACCCGATTCGTCCAGGCCTGTTGCCGTGCAGTTTGACTGGACCTATCAAGGCGAAGGCGCTGAGCCCAGCCACTGCTGGCTACCGCTGGCGCCAGAATTGGGCGATGCGCACGCCCTGTCGTTGAGTGAAGGCGCGCAGGTGCTGGTGAGCTTTGTCGAAGGCGATCCGGATCAACCGTTAATCACCGGGTTTCTTCCTGGCCCACCTCGCACCCAAGCGTGCGACTTGCCCGAACTTCCACCCGCCGCAGCAATAGATGACAACGGGGTGCTCGACGGGTTGTTGCGTACGTTGCAATCCAGTGAACCGATCGTGCTGCTGTGTCTGATGCCCGGCGGGGGCAGTTTCAGCCATTGCGCGCAAGCCTTCTGCACTTGCCGGGCAGCAACGCAGCTTGGCCAGAGCGGTGCGGCATGATCGTCGCCCAGGCGCCGGACTCAACCGCGCAATGGCTGTTGCTCGACGTGCCGGGAGAGCCTGAGACTGGTGCGATGCTGCACGAGCAGTTCGCGCAGGCGCGACGGTTCTGGCTGTTCGATGGCACCGAGTTTCAGCCGTTACGCGAGCACGGGCCGCTGTTGGTCGACCTCAAGGGCTGCCCGGCGCTGGCCGAGCTGTGCCTGCGCGAACCGCACAGCTGGAGCGGTTTGTTGCTGCTCAGTGAGGCGTCGCCGTCGCAGTTGCTCGAGCATTTGCGCCGCATGCTCACGGTCACCTTTGGCCTGCATCACCGCGCGTTGTTGAGTTACTACAACCCCCACACCGCCAGTTACTTTTTCGATGCCTGCGATGCCCTGGAACTGAGTCGCTGGCTGGGGCCGATCAGTCAGTTGCGCTGGTTTGGCGGAACCTGGGCCGACCGGGCAATTGGCAGTCAGGGCTGGCAGCAGTTGTTTAATCCGGGGCTTGCTGTCAGCCCGTTGGCCATCGAAGAAAACCTGACGCCTCGTCAACGGGACACCTTGCAAACCTGCTTGCTTGAACAGCACGCCTGGCATTGGAGCCGGTCCACCGGAACCGACTACACCCGTCTGTGGGCTCATGTGCAAGAAGGGCTGGCGCTGGGTTTCAGCGAGCGCCCGGTGCTCGATGGCTGGCTATGGTTGCGCTTGCAGTACCCGGGGGCTACACCCGCGCAACCATTGCCGGGGGTTACTCAGCAGGAACGTCTCGATAGCCTGCGCAACCTGTGGCAGAGAGGTCAATCCTGAACACGGGGTTCGACATTGAGAGGCGACCCCTGACCGGCGCAGGCTGACTCAATGAGCCCTGCCTGTAAACCAACCGTCGTTTTTGCGCAGGAACCAGGCAAACGCGCCGAGAGTCAGGCTGCGCAATGCCATGAACAACAGGAACGTTATCCACAGTCCATGGTTACCCAAACCTTGCAGTGCCCAGGCGAACGGCAGCAGCAAAATGACTGTCAGCAGCATGCCATTGCGCATTTCCCGGGCACGCGTTGCGCCGATGAACAGCCCGTCGAGCAGGTAACTCCAGACGGCAATCAGCGGCAGCGCGGCGAGGTAGGGCAGGTAGATGAATGCGGTGTCGCGCACGCTCTGTATGTCGGTCTGCATCTCGATGAACAGGTGTCCGGCTAAGGCGAACAGCACCGCAAAACCCAGACTCGCCAGCAACGACCAGCCGCAGGCAACCACCAATGAACGACGCAGCGCCTCGCGATCACGGGCGCCGATGGCATGCCCGCACAGGGCCTCCACGGCATGGGCCAGGCCATCCAGCGCGTGGGCGGTCAGCAGCAAGCCGTTGAGCAGCAGGGCGTTGGCGGCGACGGTGGCATCACCGAGCCGCGCGCCCTGTACGGTGATCAGGAAAAACACCGATTGCAGCGCCAGGCTACGGATGAAAATGTCGCGGTTCACGGCCAGCAGTGGTCGCCAGCTCTGCCACAGTGCCAGCGCGGCCCAGGCGATGTGGCCGGGATAGGCGCGCAGGGCTTTGCGAGTCATCAGCAGGCCGATTACGGCGCCGGTCCATTCGGCGATCACCGACGCCTTGGCCGAGCCGACTACGCCCCAGTCCAGCCCGAGCACGAACCACAGGTTCAACGCGATGTTTACCAGGTTGGTACTCAACAGAATCGCCAGCGGTGCCCGGGCGTTCTGGGTGCCGAGGAACCAGCCGACCAGCGCATAACTGGCCAGTGCCGCCGGCAGACCGAATAGCCGTGTGTGGAAAAATTCGCGGGTGAGTTGGTCGAGCTCGGCCGAGGGTTGCATGAAGTGCAACGCGACACCGCTCAGGGGGACACCCAATGCTCCCAGGACAATCGCCAGCCCCATCGCCAGTAACAAGCCCTGCAACAAAATCTGCCGTAACGCCGCGCCATCTCCGCGCCCGGCGGCCTGGGCCGCGAAACCGGTCGTGCCCATGCGCAGAAAACCCATGCCCCAGGCCAGAAAGGTATACAGGCTGGCCCCGACCGCCACGGCGCCCAACTGATGGGCGTGGGGCAGGTGACCGATGACGGTGCTGTCGACCAACGCCACCAGCGGAACGGAAATGTTCGAAAGAATCATCGGCGCAGCCAGCGCCCAGACCCGACGATGGGTAGGGCGGTCGCGCCAGTCGGCAATCAGGTTGGACATGCAGGCTCCTTGGGGGAGCGGGCATTGTAGCGATACATTCGGAATCTGCAGCGATCCATTGTGGGAGCGGGCTTGCTCGCGAAGGCGGTGTATCAGTCAAGGTGATGCCGGATGTGCCGACGCTTTCGCGAGCAAGCCCGCTCCCACAGGGGGATCAGATGGTTAATGAATAATCCAGCTCAGCAACCACAGCCCCAACAGCAACCAGATAATCCCCATGATGATCGACGCATTCATGAACGCCCGGATCGCCGACCACAACAGCATCAACCCCAGGATCAGCGCGATGATGCTGATGATCGACGTATCCATCCCCAGCGCACGGGACAAGCCTTCGACAAAGTTGCTGCCGGCATGGCTCAACAGGTTGAACAAGCCGCTGAGGCCGTCAACGATAAACCGGATGACCGAACCGAGTGCCTGGCCGAGCCATTCGAAAAAACTTTCTACCTGCATGTCTTGAACGTCCTGATGTAAGTGGTGGCGTGCTTGCCGGACTTGAGCCTTGGGCCATGGATTGCGCTGCCGAGTTCCCCACAAGCATAGAGGGTTGCATAGACCCTGTGGGAGCGGGCTTGCTCGCGAAGGCGGTGTATCTGGTAACTTCTACGTTGAATTCCAGTCCGCTATCGCGAGCAAGCCCGCTCCCACAGAAAAGCACCCTTGCCATCCCCGGCCATCCCCCCGAAGCTATACGCCTTCAGGAGAGCCCGATGAACCTTGTTGAACTGACCGAACGCCTGCACGCCATCCGTGACCGCAATGACTGGCGGCAATTTCACAGCCCGAAAAACCTGGCCATGGCCGCGAGCGTGGAAATGTCCGAGCTGGTGGAGATTTTCCAGTGGCTGACCGAAGACCAGTCGCGCCAGTTGCCGGCGGACAAACTCGCCCACACCGGGCAGGAAATCGGCGACATCGTCCTCTATCTATTGCTGCTGTGCAGCGAGTTGGGCCTGGACATGAATGAAGTGGTACGCAGCAAACTCGCAGACAGCGAAAAGAGGTTCAGCTGATGAGCGATCGTCATTTCGATCAACTGGCGACCCGGTTTGCCGAGAAAATCTACGGCGGGGCCAAAGGCGCGATCCGCCTGGCAGTGCTTCAGGCCGACCTGGTCGAAACCCTGCCGGACCGGCCGCTGCGCGTGCTGGATATCGGCGCGGGCCTGGGCCACATGTCGTTGTGGCTGGCCCAGCGTGGTCATGACGTCACGCTGGCCGAACCCGCCGAACCGATGCTCGAAGGCGCCCGACAGCGCTTCGCCGACGCCGGGCAGACCGCCACGTTCATTCAGGCGCCGTGGCAGGAGTTGCTCGGTCAGCTCACTGAGCCCTACGACCTGGTGCTGTGCCACGCCGTGCTGGAATGGCTCGCCGAACCCCACGCGATCCTGCCGGTGCTGCATCAGTTGACCAGGCAGGACGGCTGGCTGTCCCTGGCCTTCTACAACCGCGATGCGCTGATTTATCGCAACTTGCTCAAGGGCCACTTTCGCAAGATGCGTAAGAATGACATGGCTGGCGAGAAGCAGAGCCTGACCCCGCAGCAGCCCCTTGATCCGCGTGAGCTGGCGGCGCAACTTGAGGGCCTGTGGCAGGTCGAAACCCAGAGCGGGGTGCGGGTTTTTCACGACTACATGCCGGTGGAGTTCCAGGCCCGCGCCGAACTCGTGGACTTGCTCGAAATGGAGCTGGCCCACCGTCGCCACCCAAGCTTTGCCGGGCTTGGGCGCTATCTGCACTGGATCTGTCGGCCGGTCTGATCGGAGCGCAACATGAAAAGTCGTTCAGGGTTACTGGTGATCTGTCTCGGGTTGGCGGCCTGCCAGGGCACCAACCCTTATGTGGCGACCTCCAACCCGTTGCCGCCGGCACCGCCTCAGGCGGCCAAGACCTTCGACCGTAGCGCCTATCCGGCACCGCCGCGTGACTATGGGCGTTATCGCAGCTGGGCCTGGCTCAACGGGCAACTGCCACCGGGCAGCGCCTGGGCGGACTCGGCCCAGGTCGCCGAAGCGGTCAGCAACGCCCTCGATCAGCGCGGGTTGCGCCCGTTGCACGATAACAACCGTCCGGCTGACCTGTTTGTCAGCGCCGATCTGCATCTGGAAACCCGTTTGCGCCAGGTCCGGGACGACTACGGTTATTACGGCGGTGGTTATGGTGGCTATAACCGTTACGGCAACGGTTATGGCATGTACAACACGGTGCCAATCGTGCGCACTTATCAGGAACAGGTCGTGGTGGTGCGGGTCGATTTGTTCGACGCTCAAAGCGGCCAACCGGTGTGGAGTGCCAGCGCCGAAACCGGTAATCGGGGCAGCCAGAGCGAGCGTGCCGACGCGATAAGGGAGGCTGTAGAAAAGGCCATGTCGGCGTATCCTCCCAGTTAGCTTCTGTTATCTGGAAGCCTTTCACAGGTTCATGTCTTCAACCGGAGAACCATCATGATCCGCCGTTTCGCTTTACTGGCTGTGGCCGCGTTGCTCAGTGCCTGCGCCGCCAACCAGGTCAATAATGACTTCGATGCCAGCCGCGACTTCGCCGCCTATCGCAGCTGGACCTGGAAAGAACCCGCCCTGCAATATCGCCCCGATGACCCACGGATCAAGAGCGACCTGACCGAACAGCGCATCCGCCAATCGGTGGCCGATCAACTGGATCAGCGTGGTCTGCGCCCGGCCGCGGCCGGCAGCAAAGGTAATCTGAACGTCCAGACCTACCTGATCATCGAAGAGCGCCAGCAACAGGTGACCACCAACTATGGCGGCGGTTGGGGTAATCCCTGGAACGGTTACTGGGGCGGGCCGATGTACAACGAAACCCGCAACGTGACCTACAAGGTGGCGACCATCCAGATCGACCTGCTCGATGGCAATGACGGCAAGCTGGTGTGGCGTGGCAGCGATGAACAAATGCTCAGTCGCACGACGAATCCGTCGGACCGCAGCACGGCGATACGCGAAACCGTGGGGCGGATCCTCGCCAACTATCCGCCGCACTAAACACCGAATCTCAAACACCCCCTGTTGGAGCGCTGCTTTTTCTCCCCCGCTTGCGACGCCTCATAATTTGACGCCATCACTTTGACTTTTGTGTAGTGTCTAAATGATGGCTCGTGTACATTTGCCGCGCCTGAACAAGCAGCCTGCTGACGGGCCGGTAGGGATGCCTCATTGAAACTGTGAACCCTGCTGGAACATTCACGTTTCGGAAGGGATTCTCGATTGAACACCTCTTGCCTGCGCCGCTCGCTGCTGGCGCTGTCTGTTGCTGCCGCTTCTCATACTTCTGCTGTCGTTGCCGCCAACCTTGACTACAACGTGGGCAATGGACCTTATTCAACGCTTCAGGATAACTGGCAAACCCTGACGTTTTCCGGCAGCGCCAATGTCGTGACCGTTGCTTCCCCGGGTCTGACTTTTGCTGTGCGCCTGAACGGGCTGACCACGCAAAATGACCTGATCAATAAAAGCTCGATCAATATTGACGGCGCCACCTCGGGTATCGGTATCGTGGTGGGGCCGGGTGGTGGTAGTGCCTCGGTCATTGGCGGCAATCTGGTCAATGACGGTTCAATCAAAATCAATGGCGCAGCGGGTGGCAATCTTTTCAGGGGCCTTTACGACATCGGTAGCCAGCTGACCGGCAGCCTGATCAATCGTGGTGAGATTTCAGTCAGCGGTACAGAAGCGTCCGGCATCTTGCTGTCGCACACGGCGCTGGCGGGTATCGACAACCAAGGCATCATCGGAGTCAGCGGTGATGACGCAGTGGCGGTGTTGATAGACCGCGCGAACCTGCGCGGCACCGTCAATAACAGCGGCAGTATCCGCGCCACCGGGAACAATGCCCAAGCGTTGAGTTTCTATGGGGTTATCTCTCCGGCCACCAACCGCTACGACGTGTGGAACTCGGGCACGATCTCCGGCCAATCCATTGGTATTCATGTCAGCCAACAGCCTGCGGGTCAGGGCTCATTCAATATTTATCAAAGCCAGGGGCTGATCGAGGGCGGTACGGCGGCCATTCAGGTCGACGATGGCTTCAGCTATTTCTACTGGAATGGCGGTGATGTGAAAGGGAACCTGATGGGGCTATCCGGGGTGCTCATCGACAATGACGTGACCTTTGACGGTACGACGATCCAGTCCGGCTACGTGGATGTGCAGTACGGCAAACTGACGCTGTTGCGCCCGCACACGACGATCATCGGCGATCTGGACATGCAGGATTCCAACTCGGTGCTGGGTTTGTTCCTGGGCAACGATACCGACGTCAATCAACCAGTGCTCAAGGTTACGGGTACGACTGACATCGGCGCTGGCGCACGTCTTGAATTACAGGCTCGTTCCAGCGATTTCCGCACGACCGCGGGCGGTAATCGCTACACCCTGATCAGCTCGGGGGAACTGATTGGTGGCGAGAACCTGAGCATTTCTTCCACCTCGGCCTTGCTGGACGTCAAAAGCTTCGGGGTCGAAGGTAACGATGTGAAGGCGCTGGTCAGCGCCAAGTCGGAAGAGGTGCTGGCGCAAAACACCCTGGTTGCCGGCGGCACCCGCAACGCCGCCACGGCAGTCGGGCGTTTTTCTTCGGCGGTCATGCCCGGGCTCGACGAACAAGACCCGGTGTTCCAGGCATTCGCCAATGCCGGCACCGACGCCGAGCTGGCAGCACTGGCTGAAAAACTCAGCCCCGACGTGAGCCGTGGGGTGCTGCACGCCGCCACTAACAGTCAGACGCTGGTGTCGAGCGCGATCAATGATCGTTCGAGCCGCGCGCGCACACTGAACTCATCCACTGAAAAAGGCGTGTGGCTGCAAGCGCTCACCAGCAACGCCGACCAGGACGCCCGCCGTGGGGTCGATGGCTACGACGCCGACAGCCAGGGTATCGCCGTAGGTGCGGACGGCCAGTTGAACGCCGACACCACCCTCGGTCTGGCGTACAGCTACCTCACGACTGATGTGAAATCCGACGCCGGCAGCAAAACCGACGTAACCGGTCATGCGCTGACGCTGTACGGCAACTGGACCCACGACAACTGGTTCGTGGACTCATCACTGATGTACGGCTGGAACGACAACGAATCCAGGCGCTACATCGCCGGCACACGTGCCAAGGGCGATTACGACAGCGACATCTTTGGCGTGAGTGCGCTGGCCGGTTACAGCTTTCGCCTCAATCACAGCCTTCTGCTGGAGCCGCAGATCGGTGCACGTTATGCCAACGTAGGCATGGATGCTTATCGCGAGAAGGGCAGTTCGGCGTCGCTGAATGTCGGCAGTCAGCGATATGAAGTCGGCGAGATGGGCGTTGGTGCGCGGCTGGCCGCGGCGTTTGGTGTCGGCGCTGGCAGTCTTGAGCCTGAAGCGAAGGTCATGGCCTGGCACGACTTCATCGGCGACAAGACCGCCACCACTTCGGCGTTCGTGCTGGGTGGCGATTCGTTCACCACGCGTGGTACGACGCCAGTGCGTGACAGCTATGAACTAGGCCTCGGTGCCAACTACCGTGTGGGCGCCTGGAGCGTGGGTGGTTCGTATAACTACGTGACCGGCAGCGACTTCAATGCCGATACGTTTACGGCGAAGGTGCGGTACGCGTTCTGATCCTCCTCGGTAGTGTCTGAACCACCGCCTTCGCGAGCAAGTCGAATCGTCGCACCGCCGCTCCCACATTGGATCTCCAGCGAATACAAAATATGTGATCGCAAAAGGTCAAATGTGGGAGCGGCGGTGCGACGATTCGACTTGCTCGCGAAAGCGGTCTGACAGGCACCAGAGATCAATCAGGCAATCGGCCGCCAATGCCCCACCATGTGCTCCAGATCCCCCGCGCCCACCAGCTGGAAGTCTCCACTGGACCCTGCCGCGCTGGCCAGCAACGTCACCTCGCTCGGCAACCGCACCGGTTTCCTGAACTGCACCGCGATCTCGACATTCGCCGTGGGCAGATGCTCACTCAACGCCGCTAATGTTCGGGCCTTGTTCCACAACCCATGGGCGATGGCTGTCGGAAACCCGAACAATTTGGCGCTGACGGCACTCAGGTGAATCGGGTTGTAGTCCCCGGACACTTTCGCGTACTGCCGGCCAATATCTGCCGGGGCATTCCAGCGCGCCACTTCTGTCAGCGCCGTTGTCGATGCCAACACTTCCTCGACCGGCTCGCCTTCCAGCTTGACCCCGCGACACAGCATCTGACTTTCAGCCTCCCACAGCGGCCCCAACTGATCGTCGAGCGACGTCACCAGATCAAACGTCGCACCCTTGGCATGGGGTTGCAGGTTCTGTACTTGCACGCTGACCCGCACGCGGTTCACCCCGCCCATGGGGCGCAAGACGCGGATGCGATTGCTCAGATGAATCAGCCCCAGCAGCGGGAACGGAAAGTCTTTGGCCGTGAGCAATTGCATTTGCAAGGCAAACGCCAGAATGTGTGGATAGGTCGGCGGCAGCAAACCGTTGTCGGCAAAACCGCAGACCTTGCGGTACGCCGCCAGGCGTTGCGGATCGACCTCGACCCAGCAGCGCAAACCCTTGTCGGGCAGCGTTGTACCGGTGATTTTGCGCCGCAGTGCCGCCTGCATATACAGACCCGTCAGGCTCGGTTCGCGGTTGAGTGTGTGCCAGTCGGTGATCATCTTTATGCCCCCAAGACACTTTGTCCGCAGACCCGCAACGCTTGCCCGGTGAACGCGCCGGTCCCCGGTTGAGCGAGCCACGCGACCGCTTCGGCAACGTCTTGTGGCAAGCCGCCCTGGCCCAATGAACTCATGCGTCGCCCGGCCTCGCGGATGCCGAACGGCAGGTGCGCGGTCATCTGGGTTTCGATGAACCCCGGTGCCACCGCATTGATGCTGATGCCGCGCTGATCCAGCAGCGGCGCCCAGGCCTGGGCCAGACCGATCAGCCCGGCCTTGCTCGCCGCGTAATTGGTCTGCCCGCGATTGCCGGCGATGCCGCTGATGGACGCCAGCAGAATTACACGACCGTTGTCATGCAGGGCTCCGCTGTCGAGCAGTGCCTTGGTCAGCACTTGCGGCGCGTTTAGGTTGACCGCGAGCACCGCGTCCCAGAATTCCGGAGTCATGTTGGCCAGGGTTTTATCGCGGGTGATGCCGGCGTTGTGGACCACGATGTCGACGCCGTCGGGCAGCAATTCGATCAACTGTGCGGCGGCGTCTTCGGCGCAAATGTCCAGGGTGATGCTGCGCCCGCCGAGGCGTGCGGCAAGTGCATCGAGATCGGTTTTCGCCGGGGGCACGTCAAGCAGAATGACCTCGGCGCCGTCACGGGCCAGGGTTTCGGCGATGGAGGCGCCGATGCCGCGTGCGGCACCCGTGACCAGCGCCTTGCGTCCGGCCAGTGGGCGAGTCCAGTCCGATACCTGCGTAGCGCAGGCTTTCAGGCGAACCACTTGCCCGGACACGAACGCACTTTTGGGCGAGAGGAAAAACCGCAGCGGCCCTTCGAGTTGATCCTCGGCGCCTTCACCGACATAGATCAGCTGCAAGGTGCCGCCACTGCGCAATTCCTTGGCCAGGGAACGACTGAACCCTTCCACCGCACGCTGGGCGCTGGCGGCGAACGGGTCGCTCAATGTCTCGGGCGCACGCCCCAGAATTACCAGGTGCGCACTGTGGTCGAGGTTTTTTATCAGCGGCTGGAAAAACTCGCGCAGCTGTTTGAGCTGATCGGTCTGCACCAGGTCGCTGGCGTCGAACACCACGGCCTTGAGCTTGGGGCCGTGGCCGGGAAACCACGCGGTGGCCAGGGACGGCTCGGCACCGTAGCTGTAGATTGCGTCGGTCAAGCGGTTGGCGAAGGCGCTGACTTTCTCTGCCAGCGGGCCGCCGCCAATCAACAGCGCCCCTTCGACAGGCCGCAGCCGTCCTGCTTGCCAACGCTCCAGGCGCACCGGAGACGGCAGTCCCATGGCCCCGACCAGACGATGGCCGATGGAGGAATTGGCGAAGTCGATATAACGGTCAGACATGGAACGCACTCCGGCAGCTGGGGTTCAAAGTGTGGACCACGAATGGCAATCAGTCGTTCGATCCACGAGATTAGGCCTACGCTTGAACTCAGCAGATTAGTTGGAACACCGGATTTGTGGGCAATGAGGTCACTGTGGGAGCGGGCTTGCTCGCGAAGAGGCCAGCACATTCAACATCTCTGTTGGCTGACCCGACGCTTTCGCGAGCAAGTCGGATCGCCGCACCGCCGCTCCCACAGGGGACGGTTTAACTTTCAGAAAATTGATCAGGAGCTTTTCATGACTCAGCTGCGCCGCGTCGCGATTATTGGCGGTAACCGTATCCCCTTCGCCCGCTCCAACGGGCCGTACGCCACCGCCAGTAACCAGGCGATGCTCACCGCAGCGCTCGAAGGCCTGATCGAACGCTACAACCTGCATGGCCTGCGCATTGGCGAAGTGGTCGCGGGGGCGGTCCTCAAGCTGTCCCGAGACATGAACCTGACGCGCGAATGCGTGCTCGGTTCACGGTTGTCTCCCTATACGCCGGCCTATGACATCCAGCAGGCTTGCGGCACGGGTCTTGAAGCAGCGTTGCTGGTCGCGAACAAGATTGCCCTGGGACAGATCGATTGCGGCATTGCCGGTGGCGTCGACACCACCTCGGATGCGCCGATCAGCGTCAGTGAAGGTTTGCGCCGGGTGCTGCTGCAGGCCAATCGCGCCAAGACCACCGGCGACAAACTGAAAACGTTTCTGCAACTGCGTCCCCGGGACTTGATCCCGGAGTTCCCGCGTAACGGCGAACCGCGCACAGGGTTGTCCATGGGGCAGCATTGCGAATTGATGGCCCAGACCTGGAACATCCCCCGCGAAGAACAGGATCAACTGGCGCTGGAGAGTCACCAGAAACTCGCGGCCTCGTACACCGAAGGCTGGCACAACGACCTGATGACACCGTTCCTTGGCCTGACCCGTGACAACAACCTGCGCCCGGACCTGACCCTGGAAAAACTCGCGTCGCTGAAACCGGCTTTCGAGAAAAGCGCCAAGGGCACGATGACGGCTGGCAACTCTACGCCGCTCACCGATGGCGCGTCGCTGGTGCTGCTGGGCAGTGAAGAATGGGCGAAGGAACGCGGCTTGCCGATCCTCGCGTATTTGCGTGACGGCGAGGCCGCGGCGGTGGATTTCGTCAACGGCGCTGAGGGGCTGTTGATGGCGCCGGTCTACGCGGTGCCGCGTTTGCTGGCACGCAACGGCCTGACCTTGCAGGACTTCGACTACTACGAAATCCACGAAGCCTTTGCCGCACAAGTGCTCTGCACGCTAAAGGCCTGGGAAGATCCGGAGTATTGCAAAACCCGCCTCGGCCTCGACGCGCCGCTGGGCGCCATCGACCGCAGCCGCCTCAATGTCAAAGGCAGTTCACTGGCGGCCGGGCATCCGTTTGCCGCGACCGGCGGGCGCATCGTCGCCAACCTGGCGAAGTTGCTCGACGCAGCGGGCAAGGGCCGAGGCTTGATCTCGATCTGCGCCGCCGGTGGTCAGGGCGTGACGGCGATTATCGAGCGCTGATCAGTTCAACGTTCTGTTGCGCGAGGCGTTCGCGGTTGCGGTTGGCGTAATTCTCGGCCATCACCGAGCAGACGATCAGCTGCAACGGGTGGTAAATCATGATCGGCAGCAGGATCAAGCCGAGACCCGGGTTAGCGCCGAAGATCAACGCGGCCATCGGCGCACCCGCCGCCAGGGATTTTTTGCTGGCGCAGAACACCGCCGCGATCTCGTCGGCCGGGCTGAATTTCAAGGCGCGAGCGGTGCGGGTGGTCATCCACAGGATGATCGCCAGCAGGATCGCACTGCCGATCAGCGCGCTGAGAATCACGCTGTTGCCCTGTTGCTGCCACATGCCCGAGACCATCGAATTACAAAAGGCCGAGTAGACCAGCAGCAGGATCACCAGCTTATCGACGATGTTGGTGTAGCGCTTGTGGCGGGCAAAGAATTTGCCCAACAGCGGCCGCAACAGTTGGCCGAGTACCAGCGGCAACAGCAACATGGCGCAGAGGTCGAGAAGAGTTGAGCCCAGATCAATGCCGCCGGCACCGCTGCCGACCACCAGACTCACCAACAACGGCGTCAGAAAAATCCCCAGCACGCTGGACAGGCTCGCGTTGAGAATCGCCGCCGGCACGTTGCCGCCTGCGCTGCCGGTCAGGGCCACGGAAGACGAAATGGTTGAGGGCAGGGCGCACAGGTAGAAGAAGCCGAGCATCAGCAGCGACGGAATGTGCGAACCCACCAGCCTGTCGCTCAGCCACCAGATCAGCGGGAACACCGCGAAGGTGAAGCCCTGAACCATCACATGCAGCTTCCAGTTCTTCAATCCATGGCTGATCTGCTCGCTGGACAGGTTGACCCCGTGCAGGAAGAACACCAGGAACACGCCGATGTTGATCACGTATTCGGCGTGCATTCCGCCGCCCGTGGCGCCGAAGACCGGGAAGAAATACGACAGCAGCGTGGCGATCAGCATGCCGCACAAGAACCAGTCGGTGACCACACGTTTGAGGTGTTTGAAGGCATGCATAACAGGCACCGAATACATTTGTAAGAATTGATGACTTAGCCTAACGTCGGCCCTATCTGCCGTCTTGCGACATAAGGCCAATCAATGCCGACTAACGGACAACTTTCCCTCGAACGAACGATTCCGACGCTGAAGGCGTTGCCGCGACCGTTGTTCGCGCGGGCGGAAAGTCTGAATGCCGGGTCATGGACGCCGACACATCGCCACGATTGGGTGCAGTTTTCCTACGCCATCAGCGGCGTTCTCGGTGTGCACACTGCGGAGGGCAGCTTCTTTGCGCCGCCGCAGTGGGGAATCTGGATTCCGGCGGATCTTGAGCACCAGGTGGTGACCTCGATGCGCGCCGAGATGCGCAGCCTCTATGTGCGCCGTGAGGATTGTGAATGGGCGGACGGGCGTTGCCGGGTGCTGGAAGTCACGCCGCTGGCCCGGGAGCTGATCAAGAGTTTTTGCTTGCTGCCGGTGGAGTATCCACAGGGGGAGAGCCAGGAAGCACGGTTGGTGAATGTGCTGCTGGATCAGTTGGCGAATCTGCCGGAGGTGGCATTTTCCCTGCCGTTGCCGCGGCATGAGCGGCTGCTCGGGTTGTGCAATGAGCTGATCGAAAGCCCGGAACGCAACGTGACGTTGCAGGAATGGGCGCAGCGGTCGGGGATGTCGGAGAAGACGCTGATGCGCTTGTTCCAGCGCGAGACCGGGTTGAGTTTTCGCGGGTGGCGGCAGCGGATGCGGCTGCTGTCGTCGTTGAGTTTGCTGGAGGAGGGCGACAGCGTGACCAATGCGGCGCTGTCTTGCGGGTATGACTCGACGTCGGCGTTTATTGCGGCGTTCAAGGGGCTATTCGGGTTTACCCCTGGAGAACTCTTCAAGCAGTAACACCGCAGATCAATGTGAGAGCGGGCTTGCTCGCGAAGGCGGTGTATCAGTCGATATCGTTGTTGACTGACAGGCCGCTTTCGCGAGCAAGCCCGCTCCCACACTCGATTTGCGGCGCTCTTGAGGGTCAGGTTCGGAACCGGCGAACCAACCCATCCAGCTCATTCGACAATCCAGCCAGGCTCTGGGAATCCAGTCGCGCCGAGTTTGCCAGTTCTGCCACCAATTGCGCATCGCCATGGATCTGGCTGATGTGCCGATTGATGTCTTCCGCCACCTGATGCTGTTCTTCCGCCGCCGTGGCGATCTGCGTGTTCATGTCGCGAATCACGTCCACCGACTCACGAATCAGCCCGAAACTGCTGCGCGCTTCACCGATGCGGGTCACCGACTGTTGCGACACTTCCAGGCTCGCATGCATCTGCTGAGTCACTTGGCTGGTGCGCTTGGCCAGGTTGCCCAGCAAGCCATCGATTTCCGCCGTGGAATCCGCCGTACGTTTGGCCAGCGCCCGGACTTCATCCGCCACCACCGCAAACCCGCGACCTTGCTCTCCGGCCCGTGCAGCCTCAATGGCAGCGTTCAGCGCCAGCAGGTTGGTCTGTTCGGCAATCGAGCGAATGGTCCCCAGGATCGACTGAATGTCGTTGCTGTCGCGTTCCAGCTGCTGCATCGACTGCGCCGACTGTTCGATTTCCTGGCTCAGGCGATCAACGCTGGTCACGGCCGCATCAATCTGTTGCTGACCTTGACGCGCCTGGCGCTGCCCACTGTCGGCGGATTCCGCGGCCTGGCTGCAAGAGCGCGCGACTTCGTTGGCGGTGGCGACCATTTCGTGGAACGCAGTGGACACCATGTCCACCGCTTCACGCTGGCGCCCGGCGGCTTCAGCCATGTCGCTGGAGACCTGGGTCGAGCTCTTGGAGGTGGCGAGGATCTTGGTCGCGGCGCCGCCGATGCTTTGGATCAGGTTGCGAATCGCCGTCAGGAACTGATTGAACCAGTTGGCCAGTTGCGCGGTTTCGTCGCTGCCACGGATTTCCAGATTCTTGGTCAGGTCGCCTTCACCTTGGGCGATGCCTTCCAGACCGCTGGCCACGCTGCGGATCGGCCGCACGATGACGCTGGCGAAACTGGCGCCGAGGACGGCGAAGACCACCGCCAGCACGGCGGCGATGATTGCGATCAGCCACGTCAGTTGGGTCGCGGAGCTCATCACGTCGTTTTGCTTGATCAGGCCGATGAAGGTCCAGCCCAGTTGCTCCGACGGCCAGACGTTGGCCATGTAGCGCTCGCCGTTCAACTCGACTTCCACCAGGCCTTTGCCGGCCTTGGCCAGTTGCGCGTAACCCTCGCCCAGGCTGCTCAAGGCTTTGAAGTTGTGTTCCGGTTGCTTTGGATCGACCAGCACGGTGCCGGTGTTCTCCAGCAACATCAGGTAGCCGGTTTCACCCAGCTTGATCTGTTTGACGATTTCGGTGAGCTGTTTTAGCGTCACGTCGATGCTGACCACGCCGCCGTTGCTGCCCAATTTGTTGTCGATGGTGCGCACGGTGCTGACGTAGGTCGCATCATCCTGGGCCCAGTAATAGGCCTCGGTGCGAAACGGCTTGCCCGGTTTGGCCTGGGCCGCCTTGTACCAGGGGCGTTGGCGCGGGTCGTAATTGTTCAGCTTCGCATCGTCCGGCCAGGACACGTAACCGCCCGCCGCGGTGCCGAGGATCGCATAGGCGTAGGACGGATGGCTGTTACCCAGGTCTTGCAGGAGGCTGAAAACTTTCTTGTCCATCTCGCCTTGCGGAATGCTCTCGGCGTTGGCGCTCATGTAGGTCTTGAGGCTGTCGTCGGAGTCCTTGATCAGCGGTTGCTTGGCCAGGTAATCGACGTTCTGGCTGATGCCGTCGAAAAACAATTGCATGGCATTGCTGACCTGACGAATTTCACGGCCACTGCTGTCGACGAAATTCTCTTTGGCGTCACTGCGCAAGTTCAGCACGACGAGGGTGGCGACCAGCACCACGGGCAGGCAGGCGATGATTGCAAACGCCCAGGTCAACTTTTGTTTGATGTTCATCCGCGCTCCAGATTTTTCTTGTAGGCCCACGCAGTGCAGATGACTCGCGGATTATTGGCAGCCGTAAACGTTGTTGATCAACCCTGATCCTTGAGCGCGCCATCGTTTTTGTGGTCGGAACGATTGTCGGACAAATCACTCTGTCATTGAGGACTTCGGCTGAATGAAGAGGAAATTGAGGTCGGTTGAGAAAAATCCTACGAAGGGTATGAATTCGGATGTCAGCGTCTGTCGTAAATGCCCTCACACCCCTTTGTCACCCAGAAGCGCAGGCTCAGCTATGATCTCGGGCGGCCGATAATGACCGGCGGCGATTGACTGATTTATCCGGCACATTGTGTGCATCACGACGTTCATAGGTCGGCAACCCCTCCCCCGAACGAGTGGATTGCCGTATAACGAATGACTTTCGCGTGTTTGGTAATAAAGGACCCACAATAAAAGCTGATGAAGACTCCAAAACGCATTGAACCCCTGATCGAGGACGGTCTGGTCGACGAGGTGCTGCGCCCACTCATGAGTGGTAAAGAAGCAGCTGTTTATGTGGTGCGCTGCGGTAACGAGTTACGTTGCGCGAAGGTCTACAAGGAGGCGAATAAACGCAGTTTCCGTCAGGCGGCCGAATATCAGGAAGGCCGCAAGGTGCGCAACAGCCGTCAGGCTCGAGCGATGGCCAAAGGCTCGAAATTCGGCAAGAAAGAAACCGAAGACGCCTGGCAGAACGCCGAAGTGGCGGCCCTGTTCCGTCTGGCCGGTGCCGGTGTTCGGGTGCCCAAGCCGTATGACTTCCTCGAAGGCGTACTGCTCATGGAGCTGGTGGCCGACGAATACGGCGATGCCGCGCCGCGTCTGAACGACGTGGTGCTGGAACCGGACCAGGCGCGCGAATATCACGCGTTCCTGATTTCGCAGATCGTGCTGATGCTGTGTACCGGTCTGGTGCACGGTGACCTGTCCGAGTTCAACGTGCTGTTGACCCCGACCGGCCCGGTGATCATCGACTTGCCGCAAGCGGTTGACGCGGCGGGCAACAACCACGCGTTCAGCATGCTGGAGCGGGACGTGGGCAACATGGCGTCCTACTTCGGCCGCTTTGCGCCAGAGTTGAAAAAGACCCGGTTCGCCAAGGAAATGTGGGCGTTGTACGAAGCCGGCACCTTGCACCCGGCCAGTATCTTGACCGGCGAGTTCGACGAGCCGGAAGAGTTGGCTGACGTGGGCGGGATCATGCGCGAGATCGAGGCGGCACGCCTGGATGAAGAGCGTAAACAAGCGGTGCGCGCGGCAGACGACGCGCCACCGGGCAAAACCGAAGAACCGCCTCCGCCCTGGATGCAGTAATCGGTTAACGAGAAACCCGGCTTCGGCCGGGTTTTTTGTAAGAGGGGATCAACTCTATATCGGGTCGCCTGCATCGCGGGCAAGCCACGCTCCCACAGGATTTGTGTCAACCCCGGACTTCATGGCCGACACCAATCCTGTGGGAGCGTGGCTTGCCCGCGATGGGCATCGGTATCTACACATCTCTAAAGTCTTCGGCTGGCCACCCAGCCGATGGCTTCTTTAGCAAAACCCGCCAGTTCCTGGGGAGTGTATTGCTCCAGCGTCTCGCACATGGCCAACAGCATGTACAAACCGGCCAGCACCGCAGAAGCCGTTACCGGCTGCGAGCGCTTCATCTGCCGACCGGACAGACGGACCAAAAAGTCCCGTGTTTGCTCAGCAAACTCACCCTCTGCCCGCATCAGACGCCAACTAACTGCACACGCCTGACTAGCGATCAGCAGCCGTTTGAACACGGCTTCACCGCTCTCTTGCTGCCAGTTTTCTAGCTGATGCCCACCCCCTTTAAGCAGTTTGAAGTAGGACTCGATACGCCAGCGCCAGTAATACCAGAGCGCCAATCGTTCACCCGCGACCTCTTGTTCAAGGTTGCTCAGCAAATACCATTCGGCCAGCAAATGACCGTCCGCCCCCGTGATTCGGCTAACGATCAACCGCGCCGGTAATGGCTCTCCAGATTTATGCCGCGTCTTGCGCTCGGTTCTGTCTTTGAGAAACGGCTGAGCTTTGCGAGTCAGTACGACCGAGGTTTCCCCGATCCATTGAATCGCGGGCTTGCCTTTGTATTCAACCTTGCGGGTTTCTTTGTAAATGAGCCCCTTGCCGATCTGGCTTAGCGGCTGAGATTGGCCTTCATAACTCGCTGTAGAGCCCGCTTTTACGCGTAACAGCCAGTTCCAGTTCTCAGCTTGCCACTGCCTCATGTGAGCCACAGAGTCAGCTTCTCGATCCACAATATGGACCAGAGGCTTGGCAAATTTTTGCTGCTCCAACCAAGCAATACGAGCGGTTAGCTCATCCAGATGTTTTTCAGGGGCCAGCACTTCTTCGGTTCGCGTGCTGAGCACGCCGTCCCTGGTCGCTAGATTCTGAGCAGGAGTACAGATCGGTGCACCGTCACGATCCGTGACTAGCAGACTGCTTTGCAGCTCGTAACCGATGTCGCCCCGGTGGGTCATTTGCAGGCGATCAGCCTTGCTGTGGTGGTGCATGTAATTGAGCCGAGACCAGTCATGCATGACCAAGGCATAGTCATCACAGTCGTCCCGACAGCCTTCGTGGGCCAACGCCAGCAGCGGTTTAACCAGATCAACGGGCCTGACTCGGTCATTGCTCAAAAATCGCCAAAGGGCTTGCGTCTGTGCAAAAGCCTTGTCGCTTCGCGGCAAGGCTTTCATCCCGGCGGCCAGCGCCGGTAATCCATTACTGTGTCCCATGACTAACTCGTCGTATCGTTTTGCCAGTCGGGCATCTAGCCCGGTCATTTGATATCCATGCCGTCCTTTTATAGACCAGGATCGGGAGATGTGTAGATACCGATGCCGCGATGGGGCCGTCACCTTCAAAATCAATCCGCCTGACTTTAGCGATCAGGCACGAACAGATTGCGCGCAGCAGCCCGACTCCAGGTTCTTGAGGATCGGACAGTCGGGGCGATGGTCGCCCTGGCAGTGCTCGACCAGGTCCTGCAGGGTGTCGCGCAACTGGCCGAGTTCGCGGATTTTCTGGTTCAGTTCGTCGATGTGTTGGCGGGCCAGGGCTTTCACGTCGGCACTGGCCCGCTGGCGGTCCTGCCACAGGGTCAGCAATTTGCCGACCTCTTCCAGTGAAAACCCCAGGTCCCGGGAGCGCTTGATGAACGCCAGTGTGTGCAGGTCGTCGTCACCATAAACGCGGTAGCCGCTGTCGGTGCGATGGGCGGCCTTGAGCAAGCCGATGGACTCGTAATAACGAATCATCTTTGCGCTCAGGCCGCTATGACGGGCTGCTTGGCCGATGTTCATCGGTTGTCCTCCAGTTCCTTGGGTTTCCAGGTTTTCAACAGTAGCGCATTGCTCACCACGCTGACGCTCGACAACGCCATCGCCGCGCCGGCCAGCACCGGGTTGAGGAAGCCGAACGCGGCCAGCGGAATGCCGATCAGGTTATAGACAAACGCCCAGAACAGGTTTTGCCGGATTTTTGCGTAGGTCTTGCGGCTGATGTCCAGCGCGGCGGGTACCAGCCGTGGATCGCCACGCATCAGGGTGATCCCGGCCGCGTGCATGGCCACATCGGTGCCGCCACCCATGGCGATGCCGATGTCGGCGGCCGCCAGGGCCGGGGCGTCGTTGATGCCGTCGCCGACCATTGCTACCACGCCGGCTTTCTTCAGTTCGGCAACCGTGGCGGCTTTGTCTGCCGGCAAGACTTCGGCGTGGACATCGGTAATGCCCAACGCTTCGGCAACTACTTTGGCACTGCCGCGGTTATCGCCGGTCAGCAGGTGGCTGCTGATGTTGCGTGCGCTGAGTTGTTGCACGGCTTGCAGTGCGCCGGTTTTCAACGTGTCACCGAACGCGAACAGGCCCAGTACCTTTGGCTTGGGGCCTTGTTCGATCAGCCAGGAAAGGGTGCGGCCTTCGGTTTCCCATGCGGTTGCGGAGTCCGCCAGTTGACCTGCGCTCATTGCGCCTTCTTCCAGCAGCCTGCGATTGCCCAACGCCAGGCGACGACCGTCGAGGGTGCCGGCGATGCCACGCCCGGTCAGCGACTGGCTGTCGCTGACATCGGCCACGGTCAAGCCACGTTCGGTGCAAGCGTCCAGAACCGCCTTGGCCAGCGGATGTTCGCTACCCCGTTGCAGTGCGCCGGCCATTTGCAGCAGGGCGGCTTCGTCACCGTTGATGGCACTCAGATGAGCGATGCGCGGCGCACCCGAGGTTAGCGTGCCGGTCTTGTCGAACACCACGGCGCTGACTTCATGCGCACGTTCCAGGGCTTCGGCGTCTTTGATCAAAATTCCGTAGCGAGCCGCGACGCCGGTGCCGGCCATGATCGCGGTCGGCGTTGCCAGGCCCAATGCACAAGGGCAGGCAATCACCAGCACCGCCACGGCGTTGATCAACGCTGTTTCCATCGGTGCGCCGTACAACCACCAGCCGATCAATGTCGCCAGCGCGATCAACAGAACGGTGGGCACAAACACCTGGCTGACTTTATCCACCAGCTTCTGGATCGGCGCTTTCGCGGCCTGTGCGTCTTCGACCAGACGGATGATCCGCGCCAGCACGGTTTCTGCGCCCAGGGCCTGAGTGCGAACCAACAGCCGACCTTCGCCATTGATTGCGCCGCCGGTCACTTTATCGCCAGGCTGTTTCGGTACGGGCAGGCTTTCGCCGCTGATCAGCGCTTCGTCGGCGTGGCTCTGGCCTTCGACCACTTCACCGTCCACCGGAAAACGTTCGCCGGGTTTGACCATGACCAGGTCATTGAGGCGCAGGGCGCTGATGGCGACGTCCTGTTCGCGACCGTCGATCACCTGAATGGCGCGCTCAGGGCGCAAGGCTTCGAGGGCGCGGATGGCGCTGGCGGTCTGGCGTTTGGCACGGCTTTCCAGGTATTTGCCGAGCAACACCAAGGCGATCACCACCGCCGAAGCTTCGAAATACAAGTGCGGCATGCGCCCGGCCGCGGTGGCCCATTCATAAAGACTCAAGCCATAGCCGGCGCTGGTGCCCAGAGCGACCAGCAAGTCCATGTTGCCGGCCCCGGCACGTACGGCTTTCCAGGCGGCGACATAAAAACGTGCGCCGAAAATGAACTGCACCGGCGTGGCCAGCGCGAATTGCGCCCAGGCCGGGAGCATCCAGTGCACGCCAAACGGTTGCAGCAGCATCGGCAACACCAGTGGCAAGGCGAGGGCGATCGCCATGATCAACGCCCAACGCTCACGATGCAGGCGCTGTTGTTGCTGGTCGGTTTGCGGATGTTCGACTTCCCGGACGCTGGCGTTATAGCCAGCCTTGGTCACTGCGGCGATCAAGGCTTGCGGGTCGATGTGTCCGAGCAGTTCAAGGTGGGCACGTTCGTTGGCGAGGTTAACGCTGACGCTTTTCACCCCTGGCACTTTGGCCAGCGCCCGTTCAACGCGGCCGACGCAGGAGGCGCAGGTCATGCCGTCGACGCTCAATTCCAGGCTGTGCTGCGGCACGCTGTAACCGGCCTGCTGCACCGCGTCCATCAAGGCCGGCAAACTGTTGCTGGGTGCCTGCACCCGGGCCTGCTCGGTGGCGAGGTTGACGCTGACGGCAGAGGCGCCGATGACTTTGCTCAAGGCACGCTCGACACGCCCCGCGCAGCTGGCGCAGGTCATGCCTGCAATCGGCAGATCGAACGTAGTGGATTCGGACATCGGTCGCGCTCCCTGTAGAAGATGCCTACAGGATCAACCTTGCCATGCTGGCAAGGTCAAGCGCTATGTCTCAGATCAAATGATCGGTGTGGCGCTTAGTAGTCGAGAGCCGTCGGCTTGAGGTACATCCCTTCCTGCGTCATCGCAATCCGGAACTTCAACACATCCCCGGCCTTGAGCGAGATGTTCTGCGAGCCCGGTGCGAGCATGCCCGGGTTGCAACCCGGTGCCTGGCCCGGCAACAGTTTGAGGCGCAGGGACACATTGCCCGGCGGCAGGTTGAACGAGGTGCTTTGCTCCTGGAACAGCCGCGCCGACAGTTGATCCTGGATGTACACGCCGATCTCGCAGGAGGTCGCGACTTCCAGGCGCTCGCGGGAAATGATCAGTACGCCATAGTCCTCCCCGGCGGCTTGAACCGAAGGTGTCGCGGCAAAGAGGCTGAGGAAGCCAAACAGGCTGAGAGCTGACCAGCGCATGGCTGAATCTCCTGAAGTCGAGTCATTGATGCACGCAGCTTGGCCGAGCGCGTCGCCGATTGCCAGCCCGGCAGGTTTCTGCAGAACTTGACCTTGCCATGGTGGCAAGCTCGAGACTGCTCGCAACCTCATCAAAGGAGCCACACCATGCAAGTGTTCAACGTTCAAGGCATGTCCTGCGGTCATTGCGTCAAAGCCATTACCCAGGCGCTGCAAGCCAAGGATCCTGCGGCCAGCGTGCGGATCGATCTGGCGGCAAAAGAAGTCGGCGTTGAAAGCGCGCTGACGAACGAACAGGTGATCGCTGCGATCACCGAAGAAGGCTACGACGCAAAACTCGCCTGAGGCCATACACAAATCCCCTGTGGGAGCGGGCTTGCTCGCGAATGCGGTGTGTCAGATACCATTGACGGCGACTGACACTCCGCATTCGCGAGCAAGCCCGCTCCCACAGGGGATTTGTGTTGGTCCAGGGGTTTTTAATAGTTAGCGAGCTATCGGAATGTTCAAGCCGCCCCTGCGCGGCTAGACTGTCGGGCTGCCGACTTATGCCCAACTGGATGCCTGATGAACTTCCGTACCATTTTGATTCTCGGCGCCCTGAGCGCTTTCGGCCCTTTGGCGATCGATTTCTACCTGCCGGCCTTCCCGGCGATGGCGCTCGCGTTCGGCACCGACGAAAAACACGTTCAGCTGACGCTGGCCGCGTATTTCCTCGGCCTGTCCCTCGGTCAACTGGCGTACGGCCCGGTGGCGGATCGCTTCGGGCGACGGATTCCCTTGTTGACGGGCGTCGGGTTGTTCACCGTCGCCTCCCTGGCCTGTGCGTTTGCACCGAATCTGGAATGGTTGATCGGTGCGCGGTTCATTCAGGCGCTCGGTGGTTGCGCAGGGATGGTGATCGCCCGTGCGGTGGTCAGTGACAAATGCGATGCGGTGGGATCGGCGAAAGTCTTTTCGCAGCTGATGCTGGTAATGGGCCTGGCACCGATTCTCGCGCCCATGCTGGGGGGACTGCTGGTCAACACCACGGGCTGGCAGTCAATCTTCCTGGTGCTGACCGGTTTCAGTGCGCTGGCGGGGTTGGCCGTGGCGATCGGGTTGCCGGAAAGTCTGCCGGCCCATGTGCCCCGCCAACCGTTGTCGGGGGCGTTGCGTCAGTACGGTCGGCTGTTGGCGGATCCGGTCTACCTCGGCCACGCCTTGACCGGCGGTATCGCCATTGCCGGGATGTTTGCCTACATCGCCGGTTCACCGTTCGTCTTCATCAAGCTCTACGGCGTCCCGGCCGAGCATTTCGGCTGGCTGTTCGGGACCAACGCCGCGGGTTTCATTCTGGTGGCGCAGGTCAACGCGCGATTGCTGGCCAAGCGTGGCCCGGCGTTCCTGCTGGTGCGTACCGTATGGATCTACGTGGGGGCCGGCCTGACGCTGCTCGCCGTCAGTGCGCTGCACACCGAACAGTTATGGCCGTTGCTGATTCCACTGTTTATCTGCATCGCCAGCCTCGGTTGCATCCTGCCCAACGCCTCGGCCTGCGCCATGAACGGGCAGGGCGCACGCGCCGGCAGTGCGTCGGCGATGCTTGGTTGCCTGCAATTCAGCGTCGCCGCCGGAGCGGCAGCGTTGGTCGGTGTTTTACACGATGGCAGCGCCGTGCCGATGGCGATAGTCATCAGCCTGTGCGGGATTCTGGTGGTGAGCGCGGCGATGCTCACCCGGCGTTTGCAAAATGCCCGGGCATTGGTGCAAGCCCAGGTCTGAGGACAGACTCAGCCAGCGGCGCGCTGCTGGCGGTCGGGAAATTGATGGGGCGCGAACAATCGCGCTTCAAGGGTTCTGGTGAAGGCGAGTGCTTCAGCTTCGCTACGGAACGTTACCGCGTGTTGGTCCAGACGGACCTGCCACTGGGATTTAGCCACTTCTTTTATCAGGATCTTCATTGCTGAACTCTCCTCTCTTAAAAGATGTTACGTAAAAGAATGCATCGCAGAGGTTTCGATTGTAGACCCGAATACGATCGCAATTGTGACAACGGTCAACTCTCGGACTGACGGTGTCGTCCAGATGGACGACACCTGTTTCATCTTGTTTCAGAACCCTTCAAGCACAATTTTGCCCTTGGACTTGCCGCTTTCCAGAAGCTCATGGGCACGACGCAGGTTGGCCGCGTTGATGGTCCCAAAGTGCTCGCCAACCGTGGTCTTCAGGGTTCCGGCGTCGATCAGCCCGGCCACGCGGTTGAGCAGTTTGTGCTGCTCGATCATGTCCGCCGTTTCGAACAGCGAGCGGGTGTACATGAATTCCCAGTGCAGTGACAGGCTCTTGCGCTTGAGCTTGGTCACGTCCAGCGCTTTCGGATCGTCGATCAGTGCCAGTTTGCCTTGCGGCGCCAACGCCTCGACCAGTTGATCCAGGTGATGATCGGTCTGGGTCAGGCTGGCGACGTGGGTCACCTGCTCGATACCTGCACGCTTGAGTTCTTCACTCAGCGGCTGGCTGTGATCGATCACCAGATCGGCACCCAGCTCGCGTACCCAGCTCTGGGTTTGCGGGCGAGAAGCAGTACCGATGACCTTCAGCCCGGTGAGCTGGCTGGCCAGTTGCGTGAGGATCGAGCCCACACCGCCCGCCGCGCCGACGATCAGCAGGCTCTGGCCCTCGTCGGTTTTACCTTCGCGCACTTGCAGGCGTTCGAAGAGCAACTCCCAGGCCGTGATGGCGGTCAGCGGCAGCGCGGCAGCTTCGGCGAAACCGAGGGTTTTTGGCATATGGCCGACGATGCGTTCGTCCACCACGTGCAATTCGCTATTGCCCCCCGCACGGGCGATGGAGCCCGCGTAAAACACCTTGTCGCCCGCCTTGAACAGCGTGACTTCGCTGCCGACAGCCTTGACCACACCGGCCACGTCCCAACCCAGCACCTTTGCCGTGCCGCCTTCAGGCTGGACGTTCTGCCGGACCTTGGTGTCGACCGGGTTCACCGAGATGGCTTTGACTTCCACCAGCAGATCGCGCGGACCGGCCACAGGTTCTGGCAGTTCGATGTCTTGCAGGGAATTGGCGTCGCTGATCGGCAAAGATGCGTAGTAGGCGATGGCTTTCATGTAGGGCTCCTGAACTGTAATGGAAGAAGGGATCAAGCCACGGTGCGCAGGCGCTTGAGTTCGAAGTGTTCGAGAAAGTCGCCGGCCTTGGCGCGGAAGTTCTGGACATGGGCGCTGGCGTCATGGGCTTGCAGGGCTTCGTCGCTGCTCCAGTGTTCGATCATGTAGAACGCCAGAGGATTGGCCAGGTCCTGATGCAGGTCGTATTGACCGCAACCGGCCTCGGCGCGGGTCGGTTCAACCAGCGCACGCAAATGCTGTTCAAGGGCGTCTTGCTGGCCGGCTTTGGCAATGAGGGTGGCAATGGCGGTGAAAGGCTGGGACATGGTCGACTCCGGAAGCGGGATGATTTCGATGGGACAGATGATTGGCTATTTCTCTGCAAGATAAAACCCGCTAAAAGAGCAGTCTCTTTCAATATTTTTTTGATAATCGGGGTTGGAAATGCTGCGTTTCGATGACTTGCAGTTGTTTGTCCGGGCTGCCGACCTTGGGAGCCTGTCGGCAGCGGCGCGGGTGATGGACATGTCGGCGGCGGTGGCCAGTGCGGCGCTCAAGCGCATCGAGCAGCAACTCGGCGCGCGTTTGCTGGCGCGTTCCACCCGCAGTTTGCGCCTGACCGCCGAAGGTGAGGGCTTCCTGGAATATGCCCGGGCCGCCCTGAGCAATCTCGATGAAGGCCGTCGTTTGTTGGCCAGCGGTCAGGACCAGGTCAGCGGGATCTTGCAGTTGTCGGCGCCGTCGGACTTTGGTCGCAATCTGTTATTGCCGTGGCTCGACGAATTCCAGCGTGAGCATCCGAAGCTGACCGTGCGCCTGTTGCTGGGTGATCGCATCGCCGACCTGTTCCGCCAACCAGTGGACATTGCCCTGCGTTACGGCGAACCGGAAGACTCAAGCCTGGTGGCACTGCCCATCGCCCCGCAGAACCGCCGCGTGCTTTGCGCTGCACCGAGTTATCTGGCCAGGCATGGCGAGCCGCGGCATCTGGAACAACTGGCGCAGCACAATTGTTTATTGTTCATGCTCGGCAGCCGGGTCCATGACCACTGGAGTTTCCACGACGGCAAACGCGAAGTCGGCCTGACCGTCAGCGGTGATCGCTTCAGTGACGATGCCGATGTCGTGCGGCTGTGGGCCGTGGCGGGGGCGGGGATTGCTTATAAGTCCTGGCTCGATGTCGCCGCCGATGTAATCGCCGGCCGGTTGAAAGTGCTGATGCCAGAGTTGCTCTGTGAGCGCGCACCGCTGAATTTGCTGTGCGCCCATCGCGCACAATTGAGTAAGCCGGTGAACCTTTTGCGGGAAATGCTTGCCAGCCGATGCGCTCATTTAGGCAGCCAATTTCCGACGATATCGGGCATCGATCATTAGTCGCAGGTAAATAGCGAAATTTCTGTCAGGAACTATCACCACCCACGCTTTCCCAAGGGCAGGAACCGGCGGTTAACCCGCTTATACTAGCGCCCGCCTCATGTACGCACCGTCGATCTCGCGATGGCGATGGCCTCACGGTCAATCACCAGACCTTCGCCATACCTGCGAAGCAATGGCATGGGTGAGCGGGGCTTTGCCCGGCTTATGGCGGTTTCCGCGTCTTGGCCGACGACACATTACTGGTCAAGATGTCTCTGAGCAGCAGACGAAACGATTCAACAGGGAGTGAATACATGGAACATGCACCTTGCATCAGCCAGATCGCCACGTTGCTGGCTGACCCCAAGCGCAGCGCAATGATGTGGGCCTTGATGGACGGCTCGGCGCGGCAGACCGAAGAGCTGGCATTATTGGCCGGCCTGTCACCGTCTTCGGCCAGTGCACACCTGGGGCGTTTGTCCACCGGAGGTCTGTTGAAAGTCGAAATCCGGGGGCGCAAACGCTTTTTCCGCCTGGCCGCGCCTGAAGTCGGCGCGGCAATCGAAGCGTTGGCCAGCGCGACGCTGGCCAGTACCCCGCAGCCAGTCCCGGACGTTTTCAAACGCACCAGCCCCATCGCCAAACCTCAGGCGGCGCCATCGTCGTTGTTGCGGGCCCGACTGTGCGATGACCATTTGGGAGGCACCCTGGCCGCCGATCTTTACCAGCGGTTGCTGGATGCCGGCTGGATCGAGCAGTTCGAGCAGCGGGTCATGATCACCCACAAGGGGTCCACACAACTGGCCTCGCGGGGCGTGTACATCCAGGCACTGGCCCATCGCAACAGCAAAGTCGCCTGCGCGTGTCCTGACTGGAGCGAAAGACGCCCGCACATGGGCGGGTCGCTGGGCGCTGCGTTGTTGCAGCTGTTCATGCAGTCCGGCTGGTTGAGCCTGCCCAGCGATTCACGAGCGTTGCAGATCACGGCCGCGGGGCAGCGTGAAATCCATCGTTTCGCCAAGGAAACCGAACTGGAAATGGCGCTTTAGAGACGATTGATGTGCTAAACCGGAAGCAGGCTGAATACAGAACCTGTAGGAGCGAGCCTGCTCGCGATGGCGGTGTGTCAGTTAATATCTAAGTCAACTGACAGACTGCAATCGCGAGCAGGCTCACTCCCACACGGTTATTTGGTGACCTTTAAGGTTTCACCAACCGCGCATCCAGGCTGTTCTGCGCCAGTCGCTTGGCCTGATCCTGGGTCATGCCCAGATCGGTGTATAGCGCATGGAAGTTCTCGGTCACATACCCGCCAAAGTACGCCGGGTCATCCGAGTTCACGGTCACTTTCACGCCACGCTCGAGCATGTCGAGGATGTTGTGCTGGGACATGTGGTCGAACACGCAGAGCTTGGTGTTGGACAACGGGCACACGGTCAGCGGGATCTGCTCGTCGATGATCCGCTGCATCAAGCGTTCGTCTTCGATGGCGCGCACGCCGTGGTCGATGCGCTGGATTTTCAGCAGGTCGAGGGCTTCCCAGATGTACTCGGGCGGGCCTTCTTCACCGGCGTGGGCGACGGTCAGGAAACCTTCGTGACGAGCACGATCGAACACGCGCTGGAACTTGCTCGGCGGGTGGCCCATTTCCGAACTGTCCAGGCCGACAGCCACAAACGCCTCGCGAAACGGCAGCGCCTGGTCGAGGGTTTTCTGAGCTTCTTCTTCGCTCAAATGGCGCAGGAAGCTCAGGATCAAACCGCTGGTGATGCCCAGTTGCTGCTCGCCATCTTTTAGTGCAGCGGCGATGCCATTGAGGACCACTTCGAACGGCACGCCACGGTCGGTGTGGGTCTGCGGATCAAAGAACGGTTCAGTGTGAATCACGTTCTGCGCCTTGCAACGCAACAGGTAAGCCCAGGTCAGGTCGTAGAAATCCTGCGAGGTGCGCAACACGTCGGCGCCCTGGTAATACAGGTCTAGGAACTCTTGCAGGTTGTTGAAGGCGTACGCCTTACGCAGGGTGTCGACATCGCTCCACGGCAGGGCGATCTTGTTGCGTTCGGCCAGGGCGAACAGCAACTCAGGCTCCAGCGAACCCTCGAGGTGCAGGTGCAGTTCTGCCTTGGGCAGGGCGTTCAGCCAGTCGTACATAGTCTTTTCTCATCAGGTGCAGATGGCGAGCATTCTACAGATGCCCGTATAAACAATTAGCAAAACCTGACCAGCCGGTTCATCACATCGCAGTCTGTTCACGTCGATAGGCGTAGGTCTCGGCGAAACGCGAGAGCAGGAATTCGGCGCAGGTGGTGGCCGGGTACTTCGCCGGGTGCGATTGGTCCTGGCAGCCGGGCAGGCATTCAATCGGCGTATCGGGGTGCGGTTCGGCGAAGAACGGCATCGAATAACGATCGACGCCCAGCGGGCTGATCACCCGGTGCGGCGTCGATACGTAACGGTCGTTGCTCCAGCGCGCCATCATGTCGCCGAGGTTGACCACGAACGTGCCTTCGATTGGCGGCGCGTCGATCCATTCGCCTTTGACGTTGCGCACTTGCAAGCCACCGGCGGCGTCCTGGTACAGCAGGGTGATGCAGCCGTAATCGGTGTGGGCGCCGGCGCCTTGCTGCTCTTCGCAACTGGCGGTGTGGCGCGGTGGGTAGTGAATCATCCGCAGGACGCTGACCGGCTCATGGAAGCGCGTGTCGAAGAAATCGCGCTCGATGTTCAGCGCCAGGGTCATGGCTCGCAGCAGGGTTTGGGCGAGCGCCTGCATGTCGACGTAGTGTTGCTCCATCAGCACTTCCCATCCCGGGATTGCTGGATGACGGTTGGGCCCGCGCAACGGTTTTTCCGCCCGCACCTCAGGATGGTCGGCCGACAGGTGCAGGCCCATGTCGAAGGTTTCTTTCAGGTCGCTGGGTTTGCTCGGGTCGAGTTGCTCGGTGGCGATAGCGCCGTAGCCGCGGTGATGGCGGGTCTGGGTGATGTCGATCTTGAGCTTTTCGGCGGCGGGCAGGGCGAAGAAGCGTTGGGCGTGGTCGAGCACGGTGTTGATGCGCGAAGGGCTGATCGGATGCCCCTTGATGTAGAAAAAGCCCCATTCGCGGCAGGCGCGGTCGATTTTGCTGGCGACGGATTGCCAGGCGGTTTTGTCATCGCTGTAGAGCGGGGCGATGTCAATGATCGGGAGTTGGTTCATGTCGCGCTATCTCGGTAATGATCGTTCCCACGCTCCGCGTGGGAATGCAGCCCGGGACGCTCCGCGTCCCCAAAGCGGACGCGGAGCGTCCATTGAGGCATTCCCACGCAGAGCGTGGGAATGATCCTGTGAAAGGAATTACTTGGGGATGTCGGCCTTCATGCCTTCAACGTAGTAGTTCATCGACGCCAGTTCCGCATTGCTGGCCGTCGCGCCCGCTGCGATTTTCTCGGTGCCGGCCTGATCCTTGATCGGCCCGGTGAACGGGTGGAAGGCGCCGCTCTTGATGTCCGCAATGATCTGCTCGGCCTCGGTTTTCACCGCCGCAGGCACCAGGTCGCTGATCGGCAACTCAACCGTACCTTCCTTCAAACCGCCCCAGTAATCCTGCGACTCCCACGTGTGCTCGAGCACGCTTTGGGTCGCTTGAATGTAATGCGGCCCCCAGTCATTGACGATTGAAGTCAGTACAGCTTTCGGCCCGAAGTGCGCCATGTCCGAAGCGTAGCCCACCGCATACACGCCGCGACGCTCAGCTGCCTGGATCGGCGCCGGACTGTCGGTGTGCTGGAACACCACGTCCACACCCTGATCGATCAGCGCGTTAGCGGCGTCGGCTTCCTTGCCCGGATCGAACCAGGAATTGACCCACACCACCTTGATCTCGGTGCCAGGGTTGTATTTGTTCAAGGCCAGTTGAATGGCGTTGATGTCGCGGATCACTTCCGGGATCGGGAAGGATGCGACGTAACCGATTTTCTTGGTCTTGGTCATCTTCGCCGCGAGGAAACCGCCGACGTAGCGACCTTCATAGGTGCGCGCCAGGTAGGTGCCGAGGTTCTTGTCCTGCTTGTAGCCGGTGGCGTGTTCGAAGGTCACCTTGGGAAACTGCTTGGCGACTTTCAGGGTCGGGTTCATGTAGCCGAAAGATGTGGTGAAGATCAGGTCGTAGTTGTCCTTGGCCATGTTGCGGATCACCCGCTCGGCGTCGGCCCCTTCGGCGACGTTTTCCACGTAGTTGGTGGTGATCTGATTGCCGAGCTTCTCGGCCAGCGCCTTGCGCCCTTGTTCATGCTGATACGTCCAGCCGTGGTCACCGATCGGACCGATATAGACGAAGCCGACTTTCAGCGGGTCGGCGGCACTGGCGGTCAGGCTTGCGCTCAGACCGATGGCCGCGGCAACGGCGCAAAGCAGCTTCTTCAACGGACGTTTGTGCATGAATTCGAACTCCATGTTGTGGTGAGGTTGGCAGGGGCAATGCAAATTGCTGACCAACAAGACAACAAAACCTCCTAAACCGAGGTGATGCCTTCGCGAGCAAGCCCGCTCCCACATTGGATCGCATTCCCCTGTGGGAGCGGGCTTGCTCGCGAAGGGGCCCGCAAGGTCAATAAAAGTGCATCGCCGGGCACGGTCGCCATCCACTGGTGCGCTAAGGTGTAACGAAACGTTAGCGCCGCCCCGCAGTCAGTAGCTCATCACTCTGTTCGCTCCATTCGGCAAAAAGGCCCGCGATGCTCACACTCCTCAAGCAAGAAAAATTTCTGCTGCTGGCCGTCATTGCCGCCGTCGTCGCGTACCCGCTGGAACACTGGATGCTGCACAGCGGCCAACCCATCGCGCTGACCGCGGGCCTGGTGCTGATCGCGTTTATTGTCGTCGCCTCCATGCGCGTCGCCCATCACGCCGAACTGCTCGCCGAAAAAGTCGGCGACCCTTACGGCACGATGATCCTGACCCTGGCGGCGGTGCTGGTGGAAGTGGTGATTCTGGCGATCATGATGAGCAACGAAGCTTCACCGACTCTGGTGCGGGACACGATTTATTCGGCGGTGATGCTCGACATCAACGGCATCCTCGGCCTGGCCGCGTTGATGGGCGGGATCAAGCATGGCGAACAGTCCTACAACGACGACTCGGCCCGCAGTTACAGCGTGATGATCCTCACCGCCATGGGCGTTTCCATGGTGGTGCCGGAGTTCATTCCCGAAGCCAACTGGAAGCTGTATTCGGCATTCACCATCGGCGCGATGGTCGTGCTCTACACCCTGTTCCTGCGTATGCAGGTCGGGCCGCACAGTTACTTTTTCAGCTACAGCTACCCGGAAAAACGCCGCAAGAAAGTGTCGGAGGAAGAACCTGAACCGGTCAATCTGGCGCTGAGTATCGGCACGTTGGTGTTCGGTGTGGTGGTCATTGGCGCGTTGGCTGAAGTGATGTCCAAGACCCTCGACCTGGGCCTGGAAGGCACGGGCGCACCGCCGGTGATCACGGCGATCCTGGTGGCGGCCATTTCCGCCGCGCCGGAGATTCTGACCGCGTTGCGCGCGGCCTTGGCCAACCGCATGCAGTCGGTGGTCAACATCGCCATGGGGGCGTCACTGTCGACGGTGATCCTGACGGTGCCGGTGATGGAAGCAATGGCGCTCTACACCGGCCAGCCGTTCCAGATGGCGATGACCCCGGTGCAGACGGTGATGATCTTCCTCACCCTGATCGTCAGCGCGATCAACCTCAACGACGGCGAAACCAATGCCATCGAAGGCATGACGCATTTCGTGTTGTTTGCGACGTTTATCATGTTGTCGCTGCTGGGCCTCTGAACACACCACAAAACAAATTGTGGGAGCGGGCTTGCTCGCGAAAGCGGCGTGTCAGTCGACATCAATGTTGAATGATAGACCGCTTTCGCGAGCAAGCCCGCTCCCACATTAGATCTCCATCAACTTAGGTGCCGGCGATCAGTTGTCGAGCCGCCTGGCTGTGATCGGCAATCAACCCCTTCAGATCCAGCCCCTCAACCTGCCCATCAATCACTCGCCACTTGCCGCCAATCATCACCCGATCCGCCCGATCCGCCCCACACAGCAGCAACGCCGACACCGGATCGTGACTGCCGGAGAAGCGCAGCTCATCGAGCTTGAACAACGCCAGGTCCGCCTGCTTGCCCACCGCCAGCTCACCAATATCGGTACGCCCGAGCAAACTCGCCGAGCCCTTGGTCGCCCAACCCAAAACCAGTTCCGGCGTGATCTTCTCCGCGCCATAACGCAGCCGCTGAATGTAAAGCGCCTGACGGGTTTCGAGCATCATGTTCGACGCATCGTTGGACGCCGACCCGTCCACGCCCAGACCCAGCAACGCGCCAGCAGCGGTCAGGTCCAGGGTTGGGCAAATGCCGGAGGCCAGGCGCATGTTCGAACTCGGGCAATGGCAAATCCCGGTGCCCGCGGCGCCGAGGCGGGTGATTTCATCCGGGTTGAAGTGAATGCCGTGGGCCAGCCAGGTCCGCGGGCCGAGCCAGCCGACGCTGTCCAGATAATCCACGGTGCGCAAGCCGAAGCGTTGCAGGCAGAAGTCTTCTTCGTCGAGGGTTTCGGCCAAGTGCGTGTGCAGGCGCACGTCGAGTTTGTTCGCCAGTTCGGCGCTGGCAGACATGATTTCCGGGGTCACCGAAAAGGGCGAGCACGGCGCCAGAGCGATCTGGATTTGCGCGCCATCACCCCGCTCGTGGTATTCGGCGATCAAACGCTGACTGTCGTCGAGGATCACTTCGCCTTCCTGAACGGTCTGCTGCGGTGGCAGGCCGCCGTCCTTTTCGCCAAGGCTCATGGAACCGCGCGTCAGCATTGCGCGCATGCCCAATTCGCGGACGCTCTCGACTTGCACGTCGATCGCGTTTTCCAGGCCTTCCGGAAACAGGTAATGGTGGTCAGCGGCGGTGGTGCAGCCGGACAGCAGCAATTCAGCCAGGGCGACTTTGGTGGCGAGGGCGAGTTTTTCAGGGGTGAGGCGTGCCCAGACCGGGTAGAGGGTTTTCAACCACGGGAACAACGGCTGATTGACCACCGGCGCCCAGGCGCGGGTCAGGGTTTGATAGAAGTGGTGATGGGTGTTGATCAGCCCCGGCAGGATCACATGCTCGCGGGCATCGAACACTTGTCCACAGGGCGCGGACGGCTGCTGACCGGCAGCGAGGACTTCGACGATCACACCGTCTTGCACAACCAGACCGCCACGGGCATCGAGGTCATTGGCAGTGAAAATGGCGAGGGGATTTTTTAACCAGGTACGGGTCGCAGGCATGTTGGCCGGCTCCTCTGAAAGTGGGGTTCAGGTTAGCCAGCTCAGTGATTACCCTGTCTGCTGATCCAGGGTCGCCGCGGGGGCGAGGTGCGGAGTTTCGAACAAAACCGCCTGGCCGGCAAGCCCGGCCCGACCAGACGACGCAAAACCCTGTGGGAGCGGCGGTGCGACGATTCGACTTGCTCGCGAAAGCGGTGTGTCAGTCGACATTGATATTGACTGACACGGCCCCTTCGCGAGCAAGCCCGCTCCCACAGGAGGGCCGTGGTGATTACCAGGGAATGGTTTCGCCTCGGTAGTTCACAAAATGATGACCGCCCTTGGCGACATAAGCATTCACCTGATCAACCAACCCACGGGTACTGGTTTCGACATCGATATCGGCGCCTTCACCGCCCATGTCGGTCTTCACCCAACCCGGATGCAACGACAGCACGGTCAGTTTCTGATCGCCCAATTGCGTCACAAAGCTGTTGGTCATCGAGTTCAGCGCAGCCTTGCTCGCCTTGTACAGCGCCAACTCCGGCGCGTCCGGCATGGTCACGCTACCGAGTACCGAACTCATGAACGCCAGCACGCCGGTATCGGGACGAATCTGCCCGGCAAAACGCTGCGCCAGGTTGATCGGCGCCACGGCATTGGTGAAGAACAACTGACCGACCTCGGCCAGGGTCGCGCCGCCTGGCGTCTGCACCTCCGGCCCCTTGACCCCGGCATTCACGAACAGCAAATCAAACACTTCGCCCTTGAGCTGCTGGCTCAAGGCGATGACGGCTTGCTGATCATCCATGTCGAGTTTTTCGATCCGCACCTTGCCCAACGCTTGCAGTGCCTCGGCGTTCTGCGGGTTGCGCACGGTGGCGGTGACTTGCCAGCCGTCGGCCAGCAGGGTTTTCACCAGGCCGAGGCCCAGGCCCCGGGAGGCACCGATGATGAGTGCGGTTTTTGCCTTGGACATAAGTAGCTTCCTTGATAAGTGAGGATCATGGACTCAGTGGACAGCGTTGCCCGAGCCGTTGTTGCAACTCGTGGCGCAATGCACCGAGTTCGTCCATACGGGTTTCAATCAGCTTGAGCTTGTCTTGCAGCAATTGCGTGACGGCGGTGTCAGGATCGGGCGATTGCCATATCGTCGCGACGCTGTTGCCGATCTCGCCCAGCGTAAAGCCCAGCCGCTGAGCCGTCTTGATGTACAGCACCAGTTGCACCATGTCTGGCGGATAGTCGCGGTAGCCGTTGGCACTGCGTTGCGCAGCGATCAGCCCGCGCTGCTCGTAGAAGCGCAGTGTGTCGCGGCTGACGGCGCTGGCCTGGGCTAATTCACCGATGCGCATCATGACGTCTCGAGAGGGGCTTGACCCTGGAGCTTACTCCAGGCTTTAGCCTTGTTGCTCCCTGAATTTATGGAGCAAGGCCGATGTGGACTTCAACGCAATATCGCCGGTTGGTGCGCGGCAGCGCCTGGTATGACTTGATCGTGACGGCGGCGTTTATCACGCCGTGGAGTTTTGCCGCGTTGCATGGGGTGTTGTCGAGTGTGAGCCAGGCGTTCGATTTGCCTGGAGAGCTTCCGACGTTTGAGCCGATGCACATGTTGATGGTGAATCTGTTGGGTTCGATTGTGTGTGTCTGGGCGGTGCTGCGGATTCGTGATCCGCAGTTGGTGTTTGGGCGGTATGACGCGGTTGGGAGATTCCTGTTCTCTGCTTGGCAGCTCTATGCATTGCTCCACGGGGCCAGTTCATTGTTGGTGATTTTCCTGGTCTTTGAATTGGCGTGGGGCGTGGTTCAGGTATTGCCTGTCAGGGCCTCTTCGCGAGCAAGCCCGCTCCCACAGTAGATTTGTGTCGGTCAAAAATGCCGCGTTTAACTCGGTCAAATGTGGGAGCGGGCTTGCTCGCGAAAGCGTCCGAACAGTCCGCTAATGCCCAGCCCGCCACGGCTGCCCCAACGACACCGGCGCATACAACCGCGTGCGCACCGCATCTCGCGACAGCAGCACCAACACCACAATCGTCGCGACATACGGCAGCATTGCCAGCAGACTCGACGGTATCGCCAGCCCCAACCCCTGCGCCACCAGGTGCAGGATGCTGGCGAGCCCGAAGAGGTACGCCCCGAGCAACAATCGCCACACCCGCCAACTGGCAAACACCACCAGTGCCAAGGCAATCCAGCCCCGGCCGGCGCTCATGTTTTCCGCCCACATCGGCGTGTAGGCCAGGGACAAATAGGCCCCGGCCAATCCCGCCATCGCCCCACCAAACAGCACTGCCAACGTGCGTATGCCCAACACTGGCAAGCCCATGGCGCTGGCCGCATCCGGGCTTTCCCCGACGGCCTGAATGATCAGCCCGACGCGACTTTTCAGAATCACCCACGCCACCAGCGCAAACAGTGCGAACGACAGATACACCAGCAGATCCTGCGCAAACAGCATCCGCCCGATCAGCGGAATCTCACTCAGATACGGAATCGCCAACGGTTCAAAACCCGCCAGCGGTTTACCGACCCACGCCGCGCCGACAAACGTCGACAGGCCCACACCGAAAATCGTCAGCGCCAACCCGGTGGCCACCTGATTGGCGTTGAATACCAGCGCCACCAGCGCAAACAGAGACGACAACAGCATCCCGGCGAGCATCGCCAGCAACACGCCGAGCCACAGGTTCCCGCTGTTCAGCGCGACGATAAAACCGATCACCGCGCCAAACAGCATCATGCCTTCCTGACCCAGATTCAGGACGCCGCTTTTCTCGCAGATCAATTCCCCCAACGCCACCAACAGCAGCGGCGTGCCGCAACGGACCATGGCGTAGAAAATATTGCTCAACAGATCGATATCCATCACTGCGCTCCTGCGTGTAAGGCGGTGACTTGCGCGCGGCGAGTCCAGCGCAGGTTCAAACGCGGCCGGTAGAGAATCAGCACGTCACTGGCCAACAGGAAAAACAGCATCATTCCCTGGAACAGTTGGGTGATCGCTTGCGGCAGATTCATGCTCATCTGCGCGCTCTCGCCGCCGATGTACAGCAACGCCATCAGCAGGCTGGAAAACAGAATGCCGATGGGATTCAACCTCCCGAGAAATGCCACGGTGATCGCCGCATAGCCGTAACCGGGCGAGACTTGCGGCACCAGTTGGCCAATCGGTCCGGTGACTTCACACACCCCGGCCAGCCCTGCCAATGCGCCGCTGATCAGCAGCGCCAGCCAGATCAGCCGCTTCTCGCGAAACCCGACGAAACCCGCCGCACGCTTGTCCAGCCCGAGCACTTTGATCTGGAAACCGACAAAGCTTTTCTGCATCAGGACCCAGACCGCCACCAACGCGAGCAGGGCGAAATACGCCCCGGCGTGAGCCCGGCCGTCCTCCATCAACAGCGGCAAGCGGCTGGCATCGCCGAACATCGCCGACTCCGGAAAGTTGAACCCGGCCGGGTCCTTCAGCGGCCCATGCACGCAGAACAGCAGCAGGTTCAGCGCGATGTAATTGAGCATGATGCTGGTGAGGATTTCGTTGGCGTTGAAACGTGTGCGTAACCATGCCGTCAGCCCGGCCCACGCGGCACCGGCCAGGGTGCCGACGAGCAGGATCAGCACCAGCGCCCAGCGACTTTGCATGTCGATGATGTTCACCGCCAATGCGCTGCCGGCCAGGGCGCCGAGCAGCAATTGGCCTTCGGCGCCGATGTTCCATATCCGCGCCTGATACGCCACCGCCAGACCCAGCGCGCAAAGCAGAATCGGCAAGGCTTTGACCAACAGTTCCGAGACGCCATATAGGTCGCTGATCGGTGCGATGAGCAAGGTGTGCAAGGTCAGCAATGGGTCATGACCCAGCGCGATAAACAGCAACGAGCCACAGCCCAATGTCAGGGCAGCCGCCAGCAACGGCGAGCACCACAGCATCAGGCGCGATTGCTGGCCACGGGGTTCGAGAGAAAGCAGCATGTGAAACTCCGTTAAACCGTTGCGGATGCGAGTGGTTGAGGGGCGTCGAACTGGCCGGCCATCCAGCCGCCGACATCGATCAGGCGCGTATCGACCGTGGCCCTGAGCGGCGACAGACGTCCGCTGCACAAGGCGCCGAGGCGGTCGCTGATCTGGAACAATTCGTCGAGGTCCTCGCTGATCACCAGGATCGCCGCGCCGGCATCGCGCAAGGCAATCAATGCACGGTGAATGGTGGCGGCGGCGCCGACGTCCACGCCCCAGGTCGGGTGCGCGGCCACCAGTAATTTTGGTTGTTGGAGGATCTCGCGGCCGAGGATGAATTTCTGCAAGTTACCGCCTGAAAGGCTGCGGGCCGGCGCTTGGGTATCGGGTGTCTTCACGCCAAAGCGGCGGATGATTTCTTGCGCCAACGCTTCGACCTTGGCCCGCTGGATCAGCCCGTTGCTGACCAGCCCTTGTTGAAATGCAGTGAGCAGGGCGTTGTCGGCAAGGCTCAATTCGGGCACCGCACCGTGGCCAAGACGCTCGGCAGGAACGAACGCGAGGCCGAGTTTGCGTCGTGCATCGGGCCGCAAATCGGCGACCGGCTGCCCGCCGAAACGGATCGTCGCGTTATCGTTTCGGCTCAGCCGTTCTTCGCCGCTTAGCAGGGCCAGCAACTCATCCTGACCGTTGCCTGCAACGCCGGCGATACCGACGATTTCGCCGCTGCGCACTTCTAGGTCAATGTCCGTCAGGGAGCAGCCGAACGGGTCGGGGTTGTGCCACGACAAGCCGTTCACGTTCAAACATGCATCGCCGCCAATCACCTTCGGATAATCAGTAATCAGTTCAGCCGCCTCACCCACCATCAGCGTTGCCAGTTGCTGATCCGAACACTCGGCCGGCACGCAATGCCCGGCCACTCGACCGCCGCGCAGCACCGTGGCGCTGTGGCACAACGCGCGCACCTCACCGAGTTTGTGGCTGATAAACAGAATGCTGCAGCCCTCGGCCGCGAGTCGGCGCAGGGTGATGAAGAGGTCGTCGGCCTCCTGCGGAGTCAGCACCGACGTCGGCTCATCGAGAATCAGCAGGCGAATGTCCTGCATCAGGCAGCGAATGATTTCCACCCGTTGCCGCTCCCCGATCGACAGGCTGTGGACAAGTCGCTCCGGTTCCAGCGCCATGCCATAGCGCCGGGAGACTTCACGAATTTTTGGCTCAAGCTGTTTCGGCGTGCCGGCCGCCGCCCCCATCGCCAGGGCAATGTTCTGCGCCACGCTGAGGGTTTCGAACAGCGAGAAATGCTGGAACACCATGCCTATCCCCAATGTGCGAGCCTGCGCCGGATTGCGCATGCTCACGCGCTGGCCTTGCCAGATCATTTCCCCGGAATCGGCGTGGGTAACGCCGTAGATGATTTTCATCAACGTGCTTTTGCCCGCGCCGTTTTCGCCGAGCAGGGCGTGGATTTCGCCGGGAGCAATGTTCAGGTCGATGGCGTCGTTGGCCAGGCAACCGGGGTAACGTTTGCTGATTCTGCGCAATTGCAGGCGGGGCGTTTGATCGGGGATCGGCACGGGGTTGGGCATGACTGGCTCGGGTCGACAGAAGGTATGCCTGTGGATAAAGCAATTTCCTGGCCATTGAGTCAGGAAAACCACAAATCCCTGTAGGCAAAGGCATCGAGGTCGGTACCTCGCCATCTTTCGATTCCTGATCAGGCACTACTTGGGGGCAAAGTCCTTGATCAGGCTCTGATTTTGCTCGCCGGTTATTGGTCAAAAAACGAGCAACACGCGGCAGCCTATGCCGGATATAGGGCTGCGCCAGCCATGAACGGGTTATCCACAGGTTGTTCCACAGTATTTGTGCGCAAGCCGAAAGCACGGGCATAAGCACTGTGCGGCTATCTTCTAAAGGTGATAACCGAACCTAACTGTTTGTTTTTTCGTGGAATTAGTCGTTGGTGCGGAAAATTGGACGAAAAATGAGCAAAGCCCGCAAAGCCGCATGACAGAAGGGTTACAGCAGGATATGCGCAGGTTATCCACAGCCGGGTGCACAGTAGATGTGGGCAAGTGAACAGGCTCGACAAAAGGAAAGTGAACGTTGTTGGTGCGATCAGTGCTGCAACACAATGCGCCCGCGACTCAGGTCGGCCAGCTGCGTTTGCAAGGTAGTGATCTGCTCTTTGCCGATCGCCAATTGCAATTCCACGCCATTGGCGGTGAAGGTTTCTTCCACCACCAAGCCACCCGATTCCGCGACGCGCAGTTTCACCAGCGCCAACTCACCAAATGCACAGGCACAACTCACCGGCACCCGGCTGATCAGCTCGACTTTCGCGGCGCCTTGCAGGCATTTGTTCGCGCCGCCGCCGTAGGCTCGGGCGAGGCCGCCGGTGCCCAGTTGGATGCCGCCGTACCAACGAATCACCAGTACCGCGACTTGATCGCAATCCTGCGCTTCGATGGCCGCCAGAATCGGTCGCCCTGCGGTGCCGCCCGGTTCACCATCGTCGTTGCTGCGGTATTGATCGCCGAGCTTCCACGCCCAGCAGTTGTGCGAGGCGTTTAAGTCGCTGTGCTGATCAATGAACGCCTGGGCTTCGGCAGGGCTGGAGATCGGCCCGGCGAAGGTGATGAAACGGCTTTTGCGAATCTCTTCGCGGTATTCGCAAAAACCGCTGAGGGTAAAAGGCATAAGTGTCTTAGATAGCTGGCGTGAGGCCGCAGCCCTTGAGAATGATGCGGATCAAGTTGTTGCCGGCGTCTTCCATGTCTTGCTTGGTCAGCTTGGTGCGGCCGCTGACACGGCAGATTTGTGTGGCGAAGTCGGCGTAATGCTGGGTGCTGCCCCACAGCAGGAAGATCAGGTTCACCGGGTCGACCGGGTCCATCTTGCCCGCGTCGATCCATGCCTGGAACACCGCCGCCCGACCCTGGAACCAGGCGCGATAGTCCTGATTAAAATACTCGGTCAGGCACTCGCCGCCACTGATCACTTCCATGGCGAAGATTCGCGAGGCTTGTGGCTGGCGTCGGGAGAATTCCATTTTGGCGCGGATGTACCGCGTCAGTGCTTCGGCCGGATCATCCTCGGCAGTCAAGGTGTTGAAGGTGCTGTCCCACAACTGGAGGATGTTGCTCAACACCGCCACGTACAAACCGAGTTTGTTGGTGAAGTAGTAATGCAGGTTCGCCTTGGGCAACCCCGCATTCAGGGCGATGGTGTTCATGCTGGTGCCTTTGAATCCGTGACGGGCGAACTCGTCTTCGGCGGCTTTGATGATGGTCTCTTCGTTCTTCTGACGAATGCGGCTGGCAGGTTTGCCGCCGTGAGCGGGGACTTCAAAGGTCATAGGCACTTCCGAACAGGATGGGTGGGTGCAACCAAATGCGTTGATAGCGCACCCACAGCCTTCAGACAAGTCCTGACGCGATAAAACCTGAACACCCCCAATCCCCTGTGGGAGCGGGCTTGCTCGCGAAGAGGGAGTGTCAGTCGACATTAATGCACTGACACACCGCATTCGCGAGCAAGCCCGCTCCCACAGGTTTCTAGCGCGTCGCGGCCAGACTCTCTAGAAAACTTTCTAGCACCAGATGCGGACGACGACCCTTGCGCGTGACCGATGCGAGGCTCAGGTCATAGAACCGCGTCTTGGGTTTAAGCGCCCGCAACCGGCCTTGCTGCACCCAAAGGCTGGCGTAGTGGTCCGGCAGGTAGCCGATGTAGCGCCCGGTGAGGATCAGGAACGCCATGCCTTCGCGGTCTGAGGCACTGGCGGTGCAATTGAGCGCCTGGTAATGGGCCTGGATTTCCGCCGGCAAACGGAAGGTCGGCGCGATGGCGTCCTGGCTGTTGAGTCGCTCGTCGTCCAGTTGCCTGTCATCGACATAAAACAACGGATGGCCGACCGCGCAATACAGCAGCGAACGTTCGCTGTAGAGCGGCTGATATTCCAGCCCTGACAGTGCGCTGGCCTGCGGCACCACGCCGACGTGCAAGCGACCGTCGAGCACACCTTGTTCGACTTCATTGGGGGCGATCATGCGGATCTGAATCTGCACGTCCGGCCCGCGCTCCTTCAACTGCGCGAGGGCATGGGTGATGCGCATGTGGGGCAGGGTGACGAGGTTGTCGGTCAGGCCGATGGTCAATTCGCCGCGAAGATGCTGGTGCAGACCGTTGACCTCGGTGCGGAAACTTTCCAGCGCACTTAATAGCTGCAACGCCGATTGGTAAACCTCACGGCCTTCTTCGGTCAGGGAAAACCCGGCGCGACCGCGTTGGCATAAACGCAGGCCGAGGCGCTGTTCCAGATCGCTCATCTGCTGGCTGATGGCTGAGCGGCCGATCCCCAGAACCGACTCCGCCGCGGAGAAGCCGCCGCATTCCACCACGCTGCGGAAAATCCGCAGCAGGCGGATATCAAAGTCGCTGACTTGCGCGAGTGGATCGGGGCGACGGCTACTCATAGTTTAGTGGTGGCCTGACTGAACGTTAGAAGAGTTGGATTTCACCGACTTTATCCTCGTGGCAATTTAGCTGCAAGAACGCTTTTGATCTCTATGCCGCTTATTGCCCTGCGAGGTTTTGCCCATGAACTTGCCCGAAAACGCCCCGACTTCCCTGGCCAGCCAGCTCAAGCTCGATGCCCACTGGATGCCCTACACCGCGAACCGCAATTTCCAGCGCGATCCTCGACTGATTGTGGCGGCGGAAGGCAGCTGGCTGACGGACGACAAGGGGCGCAAGGTCTACGATTCGCTGTCGGGTCTGTGGACCTGTGGCGCCGGGCACACTCGCAAGGAAATCCAGGAAGCCGTCGCCAAGCAACTTGGTACGCTCGATTACTCGCCAGGTTTCCAGTACGGCCATCCGTTGTCGTTTCAACTGGCTGAAAAAATCACTGACCTGACCCCGGGCAATCTGAACCACGTGTTTTTCACCGACTCGGGTTCCGAGTGCGCCGACACGGCAGTGAAGATGGTGCGTGCCTACTGGCGCCTGAAAGGCCAGGCGACCAAGACCAAAATGATCGGCCGCGCCCGTGGCTACCACGGTGTGAACATCGCCGGCACCAGCCTCGGCGGTGTGAACGGCAACCGGAAAATGTTCGGTCAGGCGATGATGGACGTCGATCACCTGCCGCACACCTTGCTGGCGAGCAATGCCTACTCTCGTGGCATGCCGACAGAGGGCGGTATCGCGCTGGCGGATGAATTGTTGAAGCTGATCGAGCTGCATGACGCTTCAAACATCGCCGCTGTATTCGTCGAGCCAATGGCCGGTTCCGCTGGCGTGCTCGTTCCGCCGCAGGGTTACCTGAAGCGTCTGCGCGAGATCTGCGATCAGCACAACATCCTGCTGGTGTTCGACGAAGTGATCACCGGTTTCGGCCGTACCGGCTCGATGTTCGGTGCCGACAGCTTCGGCGTAACCCCGGACCTGATGTGCATCGCCAAGCAAGTCACCAACGGTGCGATTCCGATGGGCGCGGTGATTGCCAGTTCCGAGATCTACCAGACCTTCATGAACCAGGCGACGCCGGAATATGCGGTGGAATTCCCGCACGGCTACACCTACTCCGCGCACCCTGTTGCTTGCGCCGCTGGCCTTGCGGCACTCGATCTGCTGCAAAAGGAAAACCTGGTGCAGAGCGTGGCCGAAGTCGCGCCGCATTTCGAAAATGCGCTGCACGGACTGAAGGGCTCGAAAAACATTATCGATATTCGTAACTACGGTCTGGCCGGCGCGATCCAGATCGCACCACGTGACGGCGACGCCATCGTGCGTCCGTTCGAAGCGGGCATGGCGCTGTGGAAAGCCGGGTTCTACGTGCGCTTCGGCGGCGACACCCTGCAGTTCGGCCCAACCTTCAACAGCAAGCCGCAAGACCTTGATCGTCTGTTCGACGCGGTCGGCGAAGTGCTGAACAAAATCGACTGATTTTTCCCTTCTATATAGAGGCGCCCTTTGAAGGGCGCCCGTGGACAACTTTTCAGGAGCCCCGCATGAGCCTTATCCCACATTTGATCAATGGCGAACTGGTGACCGAAGACGGTCGCACGGCCGACGTGTTCAACCCGTCCACCGGCCAGGCCATCCACAAGCTGCCGTTGGCCAGCCGCGAAACCATTCAGAAAGCCATCGACTCGGCCAAGGCTGCGTTCCCGGCCTGGCGTAACACGCCGCCGGCCAAACGTGCGCAAGTGATGTTCCGCTTCAAGCAACTGCTTGAGCAGAACGAAGCGCGCATCGCTCAGTTGATCAGTGAAGAACATGGCAAGACCCTGGAAGATGCTGCCGGGGAACTGAAGCGCGGTATCGAGAACGTCGAGTTCGCATGCGCCGCACCGGAAATCCTCAAGGGCGAGTACAGCCGTAACGTCGGCCCGAACATTGATGCCTGGTCGGACTTCCAGCCGCTGGGCGTGGTGGCCGGTATCACTCCGTTCAACTTCCCGGCCATGGTGCCGCTGTGGATGTATCCACTGGCGATCGTCTGCGGCAACTGCTTCATCCTCAAGCCGTCCGAGCGTGATCCAAGTTCGACGTTGTTGATTGCTCAACTGTTGCTGGAAGCTGGCCTGCCGAAAGGTGTGCTGAGTGTCGTTCATGGCGACAAGGCGGCGGTGGACGCGTTGATCGAAGCGCCGGAAGTCAAAGCGTTGAGCTTCGTTGGCTCGACGCCGATTGCCGAATACATTTATGCCGAAGGCACCAAGCGCGGCAAACGCGTCCAGGCACTGGGCGGCGCGAAGAACCATGCGGTGCTGATGCCGGATGCGGATCTGGATAATGCTGTCAGCGCACTGATGGGCGCGGCGTACGGTTCTTGCGGTGAGCGTTGCATGGCGATCTCGGTGGCCGTGTGTGTAGGCGACCAGGTGGCGGATGCATTGGTGGCCAAGTTGGTACCGCAAATCAAGGCGCTGAAAATCGGTGCCGGGACGACCTGTGGCCTGGACATGGGGCCACTGGTTTCCGGTCAGGCTCGCGACAAAGTCAGTGGCTATATAGAAGACGGCGTTACTTCGGGTGCGTCCCTGGTGGTCGATGGTCGTGGTCTGAGCGTGGCCGGTCATGAGGAAGGCTTCTTCCTGGGCGGCTGCCTGTTCGATAACGTCACGCCAGAGATGCGCATCTATAAAGAAGAGATCTTCGGGCCGGTGTTGTGTGTGGTCCGGGTCAACAGCCTGGAAGAGGCGATGCAGCTGATCAACGATCACGAATATGGCAACGGCACCTGCATCTTCACCCGTGACGGGGAAGCGGCCCGGTTGTTCTGTGACGAGATTGAAGTCGGCATGGTCGGCGTCAACGTGCCGCTGCCGGTGCCGGTGGCTTATCACAGCTTCGGTGGCTGGAAGCGTTCGCTGTTTGGCGATCTGCATGCGTATGGTCCGGATGGCGTGCGTTTCTACACCCGCCGCAAGGCCATTACCCAGCGCTGGCCTCAGCGTGCGAGCCATGAAGCGTCGCAATTCGCATTCCCTAGCTTGTAAGTAGAAGGGCAGAAGGCCGAGCCCCAAGGGGCTCGGCCTTCTTGTTTCCGGGCTTTACTGACCTATATGACAGAAATGTGAAAATAGGGGTTGACGGCAGATTCTGGAAGTCTATAATTCGCCCCACTTCCGGCGCAGTCGAAACGGAAAACTCCTTGGTAAACAAAGAGTTACGCAGTTTTCGACAGCGAGTTGCTTCAGGTCATCGAAGCCCAGAAGGAGTTGATCAAGCGAGGTTGTTTGGCTTGATTGACGGTTCGATCTTCTCGGTCGAAAGCGGAGAAAAAGAGGTGTTGACAGCAGCGAGTAACGCTGTAGAATTCGCCTCCCGCTAACGAGAGATCGAAAGCGCAAGTGGTTGAAGTTGCAAAGGAAACTTTGAAAACTTCTGAAAATAACCGCTTGACAGCAACAGAGGCTGCTGTAGAATGCGCGCCTCGGTTGAGACGAAAGATCTTAACCAACCGCTCTTTAACAACTGAATCAAGCAATTCGTGTGGGTGCTTGTGGAGTCAGACTGATAGTCAACAAGATTATCAGCATCACAAGTTACTCCGCGAGAAATCAAAGATGTAACCAACGATTGCTGAGCCAAGTTTAGGGTTTCTTAAAAACCCAAAGATGTTTGAACTGAAGAGTTTGATCATGGCTCAGATTGAACGCTGGCGGCAGGCCTAACACATGCAAGTCGAGCGGCAGCACGGGTACTTGTACCTGGTGGCGAGCGGCGGACGGGTGAGTAATGCCTAGGAATCTGCCTGGTAGTGGGGGATAACGCTCGGAAACGGACGCTAATACCGCATACGTCCTACGGGAGAAAGCAGGGGACCTTCGGGCCTTGCGCTATCAGATGAGCCTAGGTCGGATTAGCTAGTTGGTGAGGTAATGGCTCACCAAGGCGACGATCCGTAACTGGTCTGAGAGGATGATCAGTCACACTGGAACTGAGACACGGTCCAGACTCCTACGGGAGGCAGCAGTGGGGAATATTGGACAATGGGCGAAAGCCTGATCCAGCCATGCCGCGTGTGTGAAGAAGGTCTTCGGATTGTAAAGCACTTTAAGTTGGGAGGAAGGGCATTTACCTAATACGTAAGTGTTTTGACGTTACCGACAGAATAAGCACCGGCTAACTCTGTGCCAGCAGCCGCGGTAATACAGAGGGTGCAAGCGTTAATCGGAATTACTGGGCGTAAAGCGCGCGTAGGTGGTTTGTTAAGTTGGATGTGAAATCCCCGGGCTCAACCTGGGAACTGCATTCAAAACTGACAAGCTAGAGTATGGTAGAGGGTGGTGGAATTTCCTGTGTAGCGGTGAAATGCGTAGATATAGGAAGGAACACCAGTGGCGAAGGCGACCACCTGGACTGATACTGACACTGAGGTGCGAAAGCGTGGGGAGCAAACAGGATTAGATACCCTGGTAGTCCACGCCGTAAACGATGTCAACTAGCCGTTGGGAGCCTTGAGCTCTTAGTGGCGCAGCTAACGCATTAAGTTGACCGCCTGGGGAGTACGGCCGCAAGGTTAAAACTCAAATGAATTGACGGGGGCCCGCACAAGCGGTGGAGCATGTGGTTTAATTCGAAGCAACGCGAAGAACCTTACCAGGCCTTGACATCCAATGAACTTTCCAGAGATGGATTGGTGCCTTCGGGAACATTGAGACAGGTGCTGCATGGCTGTCGTCAGCTCGTGTCGTGAGATGTTGGGTTAAGTCCCGTAACGAGCGCAACCCTTGTCCTTAGTTACCAGCACGTAATGGTGGGCACTCTAAGGAGACTGCCGGTGACAAACCGGAGGAAGGTGGGGATGACGTCAAGTCATCATGGCCCTTACGGCCTGGGCTACACACGTGCTACAATGGTCGGTACAGAGGGTTGCCAAGCCGCGAGGTGGAGCTAATCCCAGAAAACCGATCGTAGTCCGGATCGCAGTCTGCAACTCGACTGCGTGAAGTCGGAATCGCTAGTAATCGCGAATCAGAATGTCGCGGTGAATACGTTCCCGGGCCTTGTACACACCGCCCGTCACACCATGGGAGTGGGTTGCACCAGAAGTAGCTAGTCTAACCTTCGGGAGGACGGTTACCACGGTGTGATTCATGACTGGGGTGAAGTCGTAACAAGGTAGCCGTAGGGGAACCTGCGGCTGGATCACCTCCTTAATCGACGACATCAGCTGCTCCATAAGTTCCCACACGAATTGCTTGATTCATTGAAGAAGACGATAAGAAGCAGCCCGAAATTGGGTCTGTAGCTCAGTTGGTTAGAGCGCACCCCTGATAAGGGTGAGGTCGGCAGTTCGAATCTGCCCAGACCCACCAATTTTGTGTGGGAACCTGTAGAAATACGGGGCCATAGCTCAGCTGGGAGAGCGCCTGCCTTGCACGCAGGAGGTCAACGGTTCGATCCCGTTTGGCTCCACCACTACTGCTTCTGTTTGTTGAAAGCTTAGAAATGAGCATTCCATTGTGATGATGGTGAATGTTGATTTCTAGTCTTTGGATTAGATCGTTCTTTAAAAATTTGGGTATGTGATAGAAAGATAGACTGAACGTTACTTTCACTGGTAACGGATCAGGCTAAGGTAAAATTTGTGAGTTGCTCTTAATTGAGCAGCATCGAATTTTCGGCGAATGTCGTCTTCACAGTATAACCAGATTGCTTGGGGTTATATGGTCAAGTGAAGAAGCGCATACGGTGGATGCCTTGGCAGTCAGAGGCGATGAAAGACGTGGTAGCCTGCGAAAAGCTTCGGGGAGTCGGCAAACAGACTTTGATCCGGAGATGTCTGAATGGGGGAACCCAGCCATCATAAGATGGTTATCTTAAGCTGAATACATAGGCTTAAGAGGCGAACCAGGGGAACTGAAACATCTAAGTACCCTGAGGAAAAGAAATCAACCGAGATTCCCTTAGTAGTGGCGAGCGAACGGGGACTAGCCCTTAAGTGGCTTTGAGATTAGCGGAACGCTCTGGAAAGTGCGGCCATAGTGGGTGATAGCCCTGTACGCGAAAATCTCTTAGTCATGAAATCGAGTAGGACGGAGCACGAGAAACTTTGTCTGAATATGGGGGGACCATCCTCCAAGGCTAAATACTACTGACTGACCGATAGTGAACTAGTACCGTGAGGGAAAGGCGAAAAGAACCCCGGAGAGGGGAGTGAAATAGATCCTGAAACCGTATGCGTACAAGCAGTGGGAGCCCACTTTGTTGGGTGACTGCGTACCTTTTGTATAATGGGTCAGCGACTTATTTTCAGTGGCGAGCTTAACCGAATAGGGGAGGCGTAGCGAAAGCGAGTCTTAATAGGGCGTCTAGTCGCTGGGAATAGACCCGAAACCGGGCGATCTATCCATGGGCAGGTTGAAGGTTGGGTAACACTAACTGGAGGACCGAACCGACTACCGTTGAAAAGTTAGCGGATGACCTGTGGATCGGAGTGAAAGGCTAATCAAGCTCGGAGATAGCTGGTTCTCCTCGAAAGCTATTTAGGTAGCGCCTCATGTATCACTGTAGGGGGTAGAGCACTGTTTCGGCTAGGGGGTCATCCCGACTTACCAAACCGATGCAAACTCCGAATACCTACAAGTGCCGAGCATGGGAGACACACGGCGGGTGCTAACGTCCGTCGTGAAAAGGGAAACAACCCAGACCGTCAGCTAAGGTCCCAAAGTTATGGTTAAGTGGGAAACGATGTGGGAAGGCTTAGACAGCTAGGAGGTTGGCTTAGAAGCAGCCACCCTTTAAAGAAAGCGTAATAGCTCACTAGTCGAGTCGGCCTGCGCGGAAGATGTAACGGGGCTCAAACCATACACCGAAGCTACGGGTATCACTTAGGTGATGCGGTAGAGGAGCGTTCTGTAAGCCTGTGAAGGTGAGTTGAGAAGCTTGCTGGAGGTATCAGAAGTGCGAATGCTGACATGAGTAACGACAATGGGTGTGAAAAACACCCACGCCGAAAGACCAAGGTTTCCTGCGCAACGTTAATCGACGCAGGGTTAGTCGGTCCCTAAGGCGAGGCTGAAAAGCGTAGTCGATGGAAAACAGGTTAATATTCCTGTACTTCTGGTTATTGCGATGGAGGGACGGAGAAGGCTAGGCCAGCTTGGCGTTGGTTGTCCAAGTTTAAGGTGGTAGGCTGGAATCTTAGGTAAATCCGGGATTCTAAGGCCGAGAGCTGATGACGAGTGTTCTTTTAGAACACGAAGTGGTTGATGCCATGCTTCCAAGAAAAGCTTCTAAGCTTCAGGTAACCAGGAACCGTACCCCAAACCGACACAGGTGGTTGGGTAGAGAATACCAAGGCGCTTGAGAGAACTCGGGTGAAGGAACTAGGCAAAATGGCACCGTAACTTCGGGAGAAGGTGCGCCGGTGAGGGTGAAGCATTTACTGCGTAAGCCCATGCCGGTCGAAGATACCAGGCCGCTGCGACTGTTTATTAAAAACACAGCACTCTGCAAACACGAAAGTGGACGTATAGGGTGTGACGCCTGCCCGGTGCCGGAAGGTTAATTGATGGGGTTAGCTAACGCGAAGCTCTTGATCGAAGCCCCGGTAAACGGCGGCCGTAACTATAACGGTCCTAAGGTAGCGAAATTCCTTGTCGGGTAAGTTCCGACCTGCACGAATGGCGTAACGATGGCGGCGCTGTCTCCACCCGAGACTCAGTGAAATTGAAATCGCTGTGAAGATGCAGTGTATCCGCGGCTAGACGGAAAGACCCCGTGAACCTTTACTATAGCTTTGCACTGGACTTTGAATTTGCTTGTGTAGGATAGGTGGGAGGCTTTGAAGCGTGGACGCCAGTTCGCGTGGAGCCAACCTTGAAATACCACCCTGGCAACTTTGAGGTTCTAACTCAGGTCCGTTATCCGGATCGAGGACAGTGTATGGTGGGTAGTTTGACTGGGGCGGTCTCCTCCTAAAGAGTAACGGAGGAGTACGAAGGTGCGCTCAGACCGGTCGGAAATCGGTCGTAGAGTATAAAGGCAAAAGCGCGCTTGACTGCGAGACAGACACGTCGAGCAGGTACGAAAGTAGGTCTTAGTGATCCGGTGGTTCTGTATGGAAGGGCCATCGCTCAACGGATAAAAGGTACTCCGGGGATAACAGGCTGATACCGCCCAAGAGTTCATATCGACGGCGGTGTTTGGCACCTCGATGTCGGCTCATCACATCCTGGGGCTGAAGCCGGTCCCAAGGGTATGGCTGTTCGCCATTTAAAGTGGTACGCGAGCTGGGTTTAGAACGTCGTGAGACAGTTCGGTCCCTATCTGCCGTGGACGTTTGAGATTTGAGAGGGGCTGCTCCTAGTACGAGAGGACCGGAGTGGACGAACCTCTGGTGTTCCGGTTGTCACGCCAGTGGCATTGCCGGGTAGCTATGTTCGGAATAGATAACCGCTGAAAGCATCTAAGCGGGAAACTAGCCTCAAGATGAGATCTCACTGGGACCTTGAGTCCCCTGAAGGGCCGTCGAAGACTACGACGTTGATAGGTTGGGTGTGTAAGCGCTGTGAGGCGTTGAGCTAACCAATACTAATTGCCCGTGAGGCTTGACCATATAACACCCAAGCAATTTGTGACTCGAAAGAGGCCAGATTGCGGTGTGTGAAGACGAAACGAACCGAAAGTTCGAGACACTCACAAAACACCTGACTATCACATACCCATTCGCTGGAGCGTGATCTCGCAAGAGAACACGACCTGGCTACCGAATTTCTTGACGACCATAGAGCATTGGAACCACCTGATCCCATCCCGAACTCAGCAGTGAAACGATGCATCGCCGATGGTAGTGTGGGGTTTCCCCATGTGAGAGTAGGTCATCGTCAAGATTAAATTCCGAAACCCCAATTGCGAAAGCAGTTGGGGTTTTGTTTTGTCCGCAGGAAAGTTCGTACAGCAACATCGGACGGCTCCCGGCTGTCACAGTCTCCCGACAATGCTAAGGTTCGGCCCTAGCTTTTGTATTTTCCCAAGGAAGCCTTTATGCCGGACGCGACGTCCCTCAGTGCTGGTTTTATGGTGGTTCACGGTAACCGCCTGGACGAGTTACGCAGCCTGGTGGTCAGCTGGATGCGGCGCTACCCGCTGGCTCCCTTGGAAAATGAAATCGCCCTGGTTCAGAGTAACGGCATCGCCCAGTGGCTGAAGCTGGCTCTGGCTGAAGACCCTGAAGACGACGACATGGGCGGTTGCGGAATTGCGGCAGCCATCGACGTTCAACTCCCGGGCAGCTTTATGTGGCAGCTCTACCGCATGGTTCTGGGTCGCGATGAAATTCCGGTCAAATCCCTGCTCGACAAGGCTCCACTGACCTGGCGCCTGATGCGTCTGCTTCCGCAGCTGATCAATCAGCCGCATTTCGAACCGCTGCAACGCTTCCTGACCAATGACACCGATCTGCGCAAGCGTTACCAGTTGTCCGAGCGGCTGGCGGATCTGTTCGACCAATACCAGGTATACCGGGCCGACTGGCTCGAAGACTGGGCAGAAGGTCGTCATCAATTGCGAAACGGCAGAGGTGAATCCAAACCCCTGACCCCAGCCAACTGCTGGCAGGCAGAATTGTGGCGTGCTCTGTTAGTGGATGTGGGTGAGCAAGGCATGGCGCAAAGCCGTGCCGGTGTTCATCAACGGTTCATCGAACGTATCAACAGCCTCGACGTAGCACCCCATGGATTACCTTCTCGGGTGATCGTTTTCGGGATCTCTTCTCTCCCGGCACAAGCGCTGGAAGCACTTGCGGGACTGGCCCGATTCAGCCAGGTTCTGCTTTGCGTGCACAACCCATGTCGTCACCATTGGGCAGATATCGTCGCCGATAAAGACCTGTTGCGGCATCAATACAAGCGTCAGGCTCGCAAGAGCGGCATGCCTGTTGTGCTCGATCCGAAAACCCTTCACCAGCATGCTCACCCGCTATTGGCGGCTTGGGGCAAGCAGGGGCGGGACTACATCAATCTGCTCGACAGCTACGACGATCCCAACAGCTACCGCTCGGCATTCCGTGATGGGCGCATCGACTTGTTCAGCGATAGCCAGCCACAGAACATGCTCAACCAGCTTCAGGACGACATCCTTGAACTGCGCCCCCTGAACGAAACTCGCGAGCGCTGGCCGGTTATCGATATCAATCAGGACGAATCAATTCGTTTCCACATCGCACATAGCGCCCAGCGCGAAGTGGAGATCCTCCACGATCAGCTGCTCGCACGCTTCAGTGCAGATCCAGACTTGAAGCCTCGCGATGTGATCGTGATGGTCCCGGACATCGACAGCTATGCACCGCATATCCGGGCAGTATTTGGTCAACTTGATCGCTTCGACCCGCGCTTCATTCCCTTCACACTCGCGGATCAAGGCCAACGCGGTCGTGATCCGTTGCTGATCGCTGTTGAACATCTACTCAAGCTACCCGACAGCCGATTTCCCGTCAGCGAGATCCTCGATTTGCTAGATGTTCCGGCGCTGCGCGCTCGCTTCGGTGTAGAGGAGCGTGATCTGCCGACCCTGCACCGCTGGATCGAAGGTGCTGGTATTCGCTGGGGAATGAATGCCGAGCAGCGCGCGGGTCTGGGCTTGCCTGAAGAATTGGAGCAAAACAGTTGGCGTTTCGGCCTGCGCCGGATGCTGCTTGGTTATGCCGTCGGCAGCGCCACTGCCTGCGAAGGCATTGAGCCTTACGACGAGATTGGCGGGCTGGACGCTGCGCTGATCGGTCCTTTGGTTGCACTGCTGGATGCGCTGGAGATTGCCCACCTGGAGTTGACGCAGCCCGCACCGCCCCAAAAATGGGGCGTTCGGTTGCAAGCGTTGGTGCAACTGTTCTTCCAGGCCAGCAATGAGCATGACGACTACTTGCTGGCCCAACTCGAAGAGCTGCGGGAAACCTGGCTCGAGACCTGCGAGTCAGTGGGCTTGCATGATGAACTGCCGTTGACCGTGGTCCGAGAAGCCTGGCTGGCAGGCCTCGACCAGGGCCGCTTGTCCCAGCGTTTTCTGGCCGGGGCCGTTAACTTCTGCACCTTGATGCCCATGCGAGCGATTCCGTTCAAGCTGGTCTGCCTGCTCGGGATGAATGACGGCGATTACCCGCGAGCGCAACCGCCACTGGACTTCGATCTCATGGGCAGCGACTACCGTCCGGGTGACCGTTCCCGACGCGAGGATGACCGTTATCTCTTGTTGGAAGCCCTGTTGTCGGCACGTGACCAACTTTATATCAGCTGGGTCGGCCGCAGCATTCGGGACAATAGCGAGCGTCCGGCTTCGGTACTGATTAGCCAACTGCGCGATCACCTGGCCGGCGGCTGGCGATTGCAGGCCGACAATGAAAAGCTGCTTGGGGCCATGACTCAGGAGCACCCGCTGCAACCCTTCAGCGCCCGCTATTTTCATGAAGGAGACGCCCTGTTCAGCTATGCCAGCGAGTGGCAGGTGCTTCATCAAACCAGTGAGCAGGCAACCGACACCAAGGTCCTTGAAGCCTACGTTCAGGAAGAGCCGCTAAGCCTCGGTCAATTGCAGGATTTCCTGCGCAATCCCGTGCGACATTTTTTCAGTCAGCGGCTCAAGGTGTTCTTCGAAGCGGCTGAAGCGCCCTTGGCCGATGAAGAGCCCTTTGTACTCGATGCTCTCCAACGCTATAGCCTCAGTGACAGTCTGCTCGAAGCGGCGCTCGGGCAACTGGATCGCGCCGATATCGCGCTTGAGGCCCAGGCAAAGCGTCTGCAAAACAGCGGGCTCTTGCCCATGGCCGGTTTCGGTGAATGTCTGCAGCGGGAGTTGATCGAGCCATTGCCGGATCTGTTGCAGCGTTATCAACAGCTCCTTGCGTTGTGGCCGACACCACTTGCCAGTGCGTTACCAGTCAACCTGGAACTGGAAGGTCTGCATCTGGAAGGCTGGCTCAGTGGCCTGCATGAACGTGCAGACGGTGGCCTGTTGTCTGTCACCACCATTCCCAACAGCATCGGTTCGATCAAGACCCGCAAGTGGCATCGTCTGACGCGCCCCTGGGTCAATCATTTGGTCGCTTGCGCCAGCGGCATGTCGATGACCACTGCGTTAGTGGCCAGCGATGACACTCTTCTACTCGCCACTTTGGAGGAGGACGCTGCACGTCATGCCCTCAGTAACCTGTTGCAAGCATGGCAAACAGGCATGCGCCAACCCCTTCCGATTGCCGTAAAAACCGCCTTCGCCTGGCTCTCTCAAACTGACCCGGTCAAAGCCGACGCTGCCGCTCGCAAGGCCTATGAAGGCGACGGCCAAACCACCGACGGCGAGCGCCGCGAAAGCCCGGCACTCGCCCGGCAGTTCACCGATTACGACGCTCTGACCGCTGACGAGACCTTCCCCGATTGGTGTAACGCTTTGTACAAACCGATGCTTGAAGCCCCCTGGCGTTCATTGACCAGCGAGGAGGCGCGCTCATGACCGCGAAAACACCGCTGGCCCTGGCATTCCCCCTGAGCGGCAGCCAACTGATCGAAGCGAGCGCCGGTACCGGCAAGACCTTCACCATTTCCGCGTTGTACCTGCGTCTGGTTCTTGGCCACGGCGGCGAATCGAGTGGTTTTGGGCGTGAACTGTTGCCGCCGCAAATCCTCGTTGTAACGTTCACCGATGCCGCAACCAAAGAGCTGCGCGAACGTATTCGCACCCGTCTTGCCGAGGCGGCGCGATACTTTCGTGATGAGACCGAGGCACCCGATAGCCTCATCGCTGAACTGCGTGATCAGTACCTGCCCGAACAATGGTCCGGCTGCGCAAACCGTCTGGACATCGCCGCGCAGTGGATGGATGAGGCAGCCGTCTCGACCATCCACAGTTGGTGCCAGCGCATGCTGCGTGAGCATGCGTTCGACAGTGGCAGCCTGTTTACCCAGACCCTGGAAACCGACCACAGCGATTTGCTCGGCGAAGTCCTGCGTGATTACTGGCGGCTGTTCTGCTACCCGATGCAAGGTGATGCGCTGAGCTGGGTACGGGGTAATTGGGGTGGCCCGGCTGCGTTATTGCCGCGTGTACGCAGTTTGTTCGCCAGCGAGCGTGACAGCGTTGAAGGCAAGGAGCCTGCCGAGCTGATCACCGAGTGCTTGCAGGAGCGACGATTAGCTTTGCTTGAACTCAAGATGCCATGGCGCCAGTGGGCAGATGAGCTGCTCACCATCTGCCACCAGGGTGTTGCGAGCAAGAGCGTCGACGGTCGAAAGATGCAGGCCCGTTATTTCGAGCCCTGGTTTGAGAAACTGAAAGCCTGGGCTGAAGATGAGTCCCTTGAGCAACTGGATATTGGCACAGGGTTCAATCGCCTGACGCCTGACGGTATGGCCGAAGCCTGGAAGGGCGACGCACCCAGTCATCCGGGGCTGGACGCCATGGCCGGGCTCAAGGCCAGTCTCGACGGCTTGCCGACCCCCGACGCTGCAGTTCTACAACATGCAGCTCAGTGGGTTGGTGCTCGGTTCGAGGAAGAGAAACGTCGCCGCGCGGAGATGGGCTTCGATGACATGCTGCTGCGCCTCGATGCGGCGTTGCAGTCCGATGGCGGTGAACGCCTGGCGACCCTCATTCGCGAGCAGTTTCCAGTAGCGCTCATCGATGAGTTCCAGGACACCGACCCGGTGCAGTACCGGATTTTCGAAAGCATCTATCGCATCGAAGACAACAACCCCGAATGCGGCCTGTTTCTGATCGGCGATCCCAAGCAAGCGATCTACGCGTTCCGCGGCGCTGACATCTATACCTATCTGCGCGCCCGCCAGGCCACCGCTGGCCGTTTGCATACCCTGGGTACGAACTTTCGCTCCAGCCATGGCATGGTCAATGCGGTGAACCATGTGTTCGAGCGCGCCGAGTCACGTGAACTGGGGCGCGGCGCGTTTCTGTTTCGTGAAAAGAACGGCGACAACCCGGTCCCGTTCCTGCCCGTCGAATCCCAAGGGCGCAAAGAAGTTCTGCACATTGACGGCCAGCTCGTGCCAGCTTTGAACATCTGGCACCTGTCAGCCGATCAGCCAATGTCCGGCGCGGAGTACCGACAAAAACTCGCCGCCGCGTGCGCCAGTGAGATCACCGCACTACTCAATGGCGGCCAACAAGGCCGGGCAGGTTTCATCGAGAAGGACAAAGACTTCAGGGGCCTGCTGCCTGCGGACATTGCGATCCTGGTCCGCGACGGCAAAGAGGCTCAGGCCGTTCGCGGCGAATTGTCTGCCCGGGGTGTGCGCAGCGTTTATCTGTCGGACAAGGATTCGGTATTCGCCGCTCAAGAAGCCCACGACCTGCTGACCTGGCTCAAAGCCTGTGCCGAGCCGGATGTCGAGCGGCCGCTGCGAGCCGCGCTGGCCTGCATCACGCTGAACCTTTCCCTGGCGGAACTGGAACGGCTGAATCAGGACGAACTGGCTTGGGAGGCACGGGTCATGCAGTTCCGCGGTTATCGCGAGCTGTGGCGCAAGCAAGGCGTGCTGCCCATGTTGCGACGCTTGCTGCATGACTTTCAGTTGCCTCGGTCGTTGATCGCCCGCAGCGACGGTGAACGGGTACTGACTAACTTGCTGCACCTCTCCGAGCTGTTGCAGCAGGCCGCTGCCGAACTCGATGGCGAGCAAGCACTGATTCGTCATCTGTCCGAGCATCTGGCGTTGTCCGGTCAGGCCGGCGAAGAACAGATTCTGCGTCTGGAAAGCGATGAACAACTGGTCAAGGTCGTGACCATTCACAAATCCAAGGGGCTTGAGTATCCCTTGGTGTTTCTGCCGTTCATCTGCTCGGCAAAACCCGTGGATGGCAGCCGTTTGCCGCTGCATTATCACGATGCAAACGGCAAGGCGCAGGTGACTTTGAAGCCGACTGCCGAGTTGATCGCCCTGGCCGATGATGAGCGTCTGGCCGAGGATCTTCGTTTGCTCTATGTCGCCCTGACCCGGGCGCAACATGCCTGCTGGCTGGGGGTGACCGATCTCAAGCGCGGTAATAACAACAGCTCGGTGCTGCACTTTTCGGCATTGGGTTACTTGTTGGGCGGCGGAGCTCCACTGGCTGAATCCGCAGGTTTGAAACGCTGGCTCGAAGACCTCCAGCAGGACTGCCCGGCACTTCTGTATGGTGATATGCCACAAGCAACGGCCGAGCATTATCATCCCCCCCGCAATGATGCGACGTTACTTGCGCCGCTGATACCCAAGCGCAAGGCCAGTGAAAACTGGTGGATCGCCTCGTACAGTGCCTTGCGCATCGGCGACAGTCTGAGCGTGGGCAGTGACGAAGCGCCGGAAAACCCGCAAGCACAAAAGCTATTCGACGACGAACGCCTCGATCCGGACGCACCACGAGAAGTGGTCGCCGGCGGTGCCGATATCCATCGATTCCCTCGCGGCCCAAACCCCGGGACCTTCCTCCATGGTTTGCTGGAATGGGCCGGTGATGAAGGTTTTTCTGCTACGCCACAACTCGTGGAAGACGCCATTGCCCGTCGCTGCAATCGCCGTGGCTGGGAAGGCTGGATCACCACCTTGAGCGATTGGCTGCAACACTTGCTCAAGTCTCCGTTGCACCTCGGCGGGGGACAGGCTCCGGTCGTGTTCGAGCAGCTCACCCAATATCGCGTCGAGATGGAATTCTGGTTCGCCAGTCATAAAGTCGATGTGCTCAAGCTTGATGAACTGGTGCATAAACATACCCACAACGGCGTTGCCCGAGTGGCCGCTGAGCCGGTATTGCTCAACGGTATGTTCAAGGGCTTCATCGACCTGACGTTCGAACACGATGGCAAATATTACGTCGCCGACTACAAATCCAACTGGCTGGGGCCCGATGACGCGGCTTACACAGAACAGGCCATGGAACAGTCGATTCTCGACAATCGTTACGACCTGCAATACGTGTTGTACCTGCTGGCTTTGCATCGCCAGCTCAAGGCGCGGCTTGCCGACTACGATTACGACCGGCATGTCGGTGGCGCGCTGTACCTGTTCCTGCGCGGTACGCGGGCATCCACCCAAGGCGTGTATTTCGCCCGTCCGCCCAGAGAACTGATCGAGCGTCTGGACCGTCTATTTCAGGGCAAAGCAGAACCGAAGGCCGAACCCGCCTGGGAACAGGGAGTACTGCTATGAGTCGCACCTTCGCCGATTTGCTGCCCACGCCATTGGCAGCCGAAAGCCTGGCGGATCTCGCGCCCCTGAGTCGCGCCGATGATTTGTTGCTGTTGCTGACGCGCTGGGTTGAACGCGGCTGGCTGCGGGCGCTGGACAAGGCCTTTGTGGCCTTCCTCCACGAGCTTGCCCCCGACGACGATCCGCTGGTGCTGCTCGCCGCTGCATTGACCAGTCACCAACTGGGTCACGGCCATGTCTGCCTGGATCTGTTCGAGACACTGAAAGAACCGGATTTTGCCCTGTCGCTGCCACCGGAAGGCGATCTGCAAAGTGGCGCGATGTTGTTGCCGTCGCAACTGCTTGAAGCGCTGGACGGCGCCCATTGGTGCAAGGTCCTGGCGTCCAGTCGTCTGGTGGCGCTGGCCGTCGATGGTCGTGAGGCCGCGCAATCCCGGCCCTTGGTTTTATCGGGCAAGCGTCTGTACCTGCGCCGCTATTGGGTTTACGAACGACGCATCGACAATGCCCTGCGTCTGCGCCTGGCTGAGCACGAAACAACGCCGAATGACTTGCCTCTGCGACTCACTGGCTTATTCGGTCCAGCCAAATCCAGTGAAGTGATCGACTGGCAAAAACTCGCTTGTGCCCTCGCTACCCGCAGTGCGTTCAGTATCGTCACCGGCGGCCCGGGGACCGGCAAGACCACCACGGTCGTGCGGTTGCTGGCATTGCTTCAGGCGCCTGCGGTAGAGGCTGGAAAACCGCTGCGCATCCGCCTTGCCGCACCTACCGGCAAAGCGGCGGCACGGCTGACAGAGTCCATCAGCCAGCAAGTCCGGACGCTGGAAGTCGATGAAAACGTAAGAGGCAAGATCCCGTCTGATGTCACTACCGTGCACCGGTTGCTGGGCAGTCGGCCCGGCACCCGGCACTTCCGTCACCATGCCGGTAATCGCTTGCCACTGGATGTACTGGTGGTGGACGAAGCCTCGATGATCGACCTGGAAATGATGGCCAACCTGCTCGACGCGATGCCGGCCCATGCCCGGCTGGTGTTGCTCGGCGACAAGGATCAACTGGCATCGGTGGAGGCCGGCGCCGTGCTGGGAGATCTGTGCCGTGACGCCGAAGCCGGTTGGTACAGCCCGCCAACTCGCCAGTGGCTGGAGACGGTCAGTGGTGAAAGCCTTGAAGCCAGCGGTTTGCAGGAAGACGTTGACGGAACTCACCCCTTGGCCCAGCAAGTCGTGATGCTGCGCCACTCGCGCCGGTTCGGTGAGGGCAGCGGCATCGGCCAGTTGGCACGTTGGGTCAACCAGCAACAACCGGAAGAAGCGCGCACGTTGCTGGCGGCTCGAAGTCACGCCGACGTGTTTTCCTTGCCCCTCAAAGGAGAGCAGGACCGGGCGCTGGAACGCTTGCTGCTCGAAGGCCATGGCGAGGGACCGCAAGGTTATCGTCACTACTTGAGCCTTCTTCGCAGCCAACGGCCACCGCTCGACAGTCTGCTCGATGATCCACGCTGGACCGATTGGGCGCGACAGGTGTTACAAGCCTTCGACGCCTTCCAATTGCTATGCGCAGTACGCAGAGGGCCGTGGGGCGTAGAGGGTTTGAATCAACGTGTGACCGCCGCGTTGCTCAAGGCTCGACTGATCGACAGCGACCAGCAGTGGTACGAAGGCCGCCCCGTTTTGATGACGCGTAATGACTACGGCTTGGGGTTGATGAACGGCGACATCGGCATTGCCCTCAAACTGCCGGAGCGTGATGGTCTCGAGGCCGGGAAGCACGTACTGCGTGTCGCGTTCCCGCGTAACGACGGGCAGGGTGGCGTGCGATTTGTTCTACCGAGCCGGCTCAACGATGTCGAAACGGTTTACGCCATGACCGTACACAAATCCCAGGGGTCGGAGTTTGCCCATACAGCGTTGATTCTGCCGGATGCCCTGAACCCCGTACTGACCAAGGAACTGATCTACACCGGGATCACCCGGGCCAAGCACTGGTTCACCCTTATCGAGCCTCGTGCCGGGGTGTTCGAGGAGGCGGTGCGGCGCAGGGTCAAGCGTTTAAGCGGGTTGATGCTGGAGTTGGAAGATGGGATCGAACCGAGCCATTGAAAGGGTGGCACCGGATGACGAAAACTGTCCGAAGTGCCGTAGTGCGCCGCCTCGCTGGGGTTTCAACGCTATGCTATCGTTGCGGCATTATTTCGTAACATCGAAGAGAATCCCTGCATGAAGTTGGCTGTCTGGACGACAGGGCGTGTCGTTGGCCGCAAGCAAGTGCTGCTCGCGGGTTTTCTCTGCTTGCTGACCGGTGTTGTGTTCGCTCAATCGGAAGCTCCGGCGAGCATGGCCGACCAACGCGCCAAATCCGTCACGCAGGTCGTCCTCGGGATTCTCAGTTACGCGCGCTGGCCTGTTGAGCCTGCGCAACTGCGCCTGTGTGTGGTTGGCCCCACCGAATATACTGATGACCTGGTCAAGGGCACGACCCAAGCCACCGGCCGGCCCGTCACCGTGCGCCGGCTGTTGGCCGACAACCCGTCGATTATCAGTGAATGCGATGCGGTGTATATCGGCAAGTTGACCGGTGACGAGCGCAGCCAACTCTTTGCTTCGCTGACAGGGCGTCCGGTGCTGAGCATCAGCGAAAGCGATGATCAATGCGCTGTCGGCAGTCTGTTTTGCCTCCGGGTCACTGATGATCAGGTGTCTTTCGAGGTCAACCTCGACTCCGTCGCCCGCAGCGGTGTGCGCATTCACCCCAGCGTGCTGCAACTGTCCCGTCGCAAGTCGGCGGCGCCATGAGTCTATTCAAGCCGGGTAGTCGCCCAACCTTGCGCTCGGTCATCGGCCGCGGCCACTTGATCGTCGCTCTGGTAGGCGTGACCATGGCCAGCATCTCGCTGACACTGCTGGGTGTTCTGGCGTTGCGGGTGTATGCCGACCACAACCTGCATCTGATCGCGCGTTCAATCAATTACACGGTGGAAGCCGCGGTGGTGTTCAACGACAAAGCCGCGGCCACTGAGGTGCTGGCGTTGATCGCCTCCACGGAAGAAGTCGCCGACGCCAAGGTGCTGGATGAAAAAGGCCGGTTACTGGCGCGTTGGCAGCGACCGGAAAACGGGTTGTTCTCCGATCTGGAATTGCAGATCGCCAAAACCTTTCTGGAAAAACCCATCGACATGCCGATCGTTCATCAAGGTCGGGAAATCGGCAGCATCCAGCTCACCGGTCACGGTGGCAGCTTGATGCGCTTTCTGCTCAGTGGTCTGGTGGGGATCGTGCTGTGCACGGCCATCAGCGCCTGGGTCGCCCTCTATCTGGCGCGCCGACAACTTCGCGGCATAACCGGGCCACTGCGCAGCCTCGCCACCGTTGCCCACGCCGCCCGTAGCGATCGAGCCTTCGACCGCCGTGTGCCGCCCGCCGACATCGCCGAACTCGACAACCTGGGCAACGACTTCAATGCCTTGCTCGATGAACTCGAGTCCTGGCAGACCCATTTGCAAAGCGAAAATGAAACCCTGGCGCACAAGGCCAGCCACGACAGTCTCACCGGGTTACCGAATCGGGCGTTCTTCGAAGGCCGTCTGATTCGTGCGCTGCGCAATGCCCAAAAGCTCAATGAGCGCGTGGCCGTGCTGTTTCTCGACAGCGACCGGTTCAAGGAAATCAATGACAGCTTCGGTCATGCCGCCGGCGATGCCGTGCTGGTTGCAGTGGCCAGCAGGGTTCGGGCGCAGTTGCGCGAAGAGGATCTGGTGGCACGTCTGGGCGGCGATGAATTTGCGGTGCTACTGACACCGCTGCACAAAACCGAAGATGCCGAGCGGATTGCTGACAAGATCCTCGCCAGCATGGAAGTGCCAATCCCGTTACCGGGTCATACCCAGGTCTTGACCTCGCTCAGTATCGGCATCGCCGTGTATCCGGATCATGGCGCCACTCCGGGCGCGTTGCTCAATGCCGCCGACGCGGCCATGTACCAGGCCAAACGCCTTTCCCGAGGTGCACAACACACGTCCGGGTCGGAGCACCCGGTCGCCCACGTTCAAACCAGGAGCTAATTGTTGTGTTCTCAATCACCCCTCGTTCCCTGCGATTTTTCGCGATCACCTTGTTCATGGCCGTGCTGGCATTGACCGGGTGCCAGACCGCACCGCCAAAGGGTCTGACCCCGGCGCAAATCACGGTACTCAAACAGCAAGGTTTCGAGCTGACCGATGAGGGCTGGGCGTTTGGTTTGTCCGGCAAAGTGCTGTTTGGCAGTGACGACGACAGCCTGAACGCCGCCAGTACCGGTATCGTCCAAAAGATCGGCAAGGCATTGCTCGGTGTAGGCATCGAGCGAGTGCGGGTCGACGGGCACACCGATGCCTCGGGTAAAGAGTCCTACAACGAACAACTCTCCCTGCGTCGCGCTAAAAGCGTCGGTAACGTCCTGACCACGGTAGGCATGAAAGAAGAAAACATTCAGCTGCGCGGTCTCGGCAGCAGTCAGCCGGTGACGTCGAACACCACGGCGGCGGGCCGCACCGAGAACCGCCGGGTATCGATCGTGGTGAGCGCCGACTAATCGGCGAACAGCATCTCCCGACTTTCGCCCATCAACAGGCCCTGATTCTGCTCAGTAACGGCGCGGATGTAATCCCACAACAGGGTAATCCGCTTGAGCTTGCGCAGGTCCTCCCGGCAGTACATCCAGAATTGCCGGGTGATGTTGATCTCTTCCGGCAACACCGGCAGCAAACGCGGGTCCTGAGCCGCGAGGAAGCACGGCAGAATCGCCAGCGAGCGTCCTTGCTGCGCCGCCACGAATTGCGCGATCACACTGGTGCTACGCAAGTTGGCGCTGGCGCCGGGCAACACGTTCGCCAGGTACAACAGCTCCGAGCTGAACGCCAGATCGTCTACATAACTGATGAATGAATGTTTGCCCAAGTCTGCCGGGCGGCGGATCGGCGGGTGCTTGTCGAGATAATCCTGAGTCGCGTACAGCTGCAGTTTGTAGTCGCAGAGTTTGCAGCAGACGTACGGCCCATGCTCCGGACGCTCCAAGGCGATGACGATGTCCGCCTCGCGCTTGGACAGGCTGATGAAGTGCGGCAGCGGCAGGATGTCCACCGAGATGGCCGGGTAGGCGTCGACGAAATGGCTCAACTGCGGGGTGATGAAAAAACTGCCGAAACCTTCGGTGCAACCCATGCGCACATGCCCGGACAGCGCCACGCCAGAACCGGAAACCTGTTCGCAGGCCATGTGCAGGGTGCTTTCAATCGACTCGGCGTAACCGAGCAACCGCTGGCCTTCGGCGGTCAGGACAAAACCGCTGGTCCGGGATTTCTCGAACAGTAATGTGCCCAATGCCGCTTCCAGCGAGCTGATGCGCCGCGACACGGTGGTGTAGTCCACCGCCAGGCGCTTGGCCGCAGTGCTGGCCTTGCGGGTGCGGGCGACTTCGAGGAAAAACTTGAGGTCATCCCAGTTCAACGAACCTAACGACGTGATGTTTTTTTGCATGATGGACCGGCTTTTATGTGCGTTCTTATTAGAAGTTTGCACATCTATACTCCAAAAACAGTCCGACAACCAATTCGCGACACACGCCTCATCTCAAGGCGACTTACCCGCCTTGGCTCCCTGCATAACAACAAGTCCAGGAGACCAGCATGAACGCATCGCTCACGCCCAACGAAACCACTGTCCAGAACGTCAAGCTGTTGATCGACGGCGAGTGGGTCGAGTCCCAGACCACCGAGTGGCACGACATCGTCAACCCGGCGACCCAGCAAGTGCTGGCCAAGGTTCCGTTCGCCACCGCGCAGGAAGTGGACGCTGCAATCAGCGCCGCCCATCGCGCTTTCCAGACCTGGAAGCTGACGCCGATCGGCGCGCGGATGCGCATCATGCTCAAGCTCCAGGCGTTGATTCGCGAGCACTCCAAGCGCATCGCCGTGGTGCTCAGCAACGAGCAGGGCAAAACCATCGCCGACGCTGAAGGCGATATCTTCCGCGGCCTTGAAGTGGTCGAACACGCCTGCTCCATCGGCAGCCTGCAAATGGGCGAGTTCGCCGAGAACGTTGCCGGCGGCGTCGATACCTACACCCTGCGTCAGCCCATCGGCGTCTGCGCCGGCATTACCCCGTTCAACTTCCCGGCGATGATTCCGCTGTGGATGTTCCCGATGGCCATTGCCTGCGGCAACACCTTCGTACTCAAACCGTCCGAACAGGACCCGATGTCGACCATGCTGCTGGTGGAGCTGGCGATCGAGGCCGGCGTTCCGGCGGGCGTGCTCAACGTGGTCCATGGTGGCAAAGACGTGGTGGACGCGCTTTGCACCCACAAAGACATCAAGGCTGTGTCCTTCGTCGGTTCGACTGCGGTCGGTACTCACGTCTACGACCTGGCCGGTAAACACGGCAAGCGCGTGCAATCGATGATGGGCGCGAAGAACCACGCCGTGGTGCTGCCGGATGCCAATCGCGTGCAAGCACTGAACGCACTGGTCGGCGCCGGTTTCGGCGCGGCGGGTCAACGTTGCATGGCCACGTCCGTGGTGGTGTTGGTGGGCGCGGCCAAACAATGGCTGCCAGACCTGAAAGCACTGGCACAGAAACTCACAGTGAATGCCGGCAGCGAGCCGGGCACTGATGTGGGGCCGGTGATTTCCAAAAAAGCCAAGGCCCGGATTCTCGATCTGATCGAAAGCGGCATCAAGGAAGGCGCCAAGCTTGAGCTCGATGGTCGCGACGTGACCGTTCCAGGCTTCGAGAAGGGCAACTTTGTCGGCCCGACCCTGTTCTCCGGCGTAACCCCAGAGATGCAGATCTACACCCAGGAAATCTTCGGCCCGGTGCTGGTGGTTCTGGAAGTCGATACCCTCGACGAGGCCATCGCGCTGGTCAACGCCAACCCGTTCGGCAACGGCACTGGCCTGTTCACTCAGAGCGGTGCGGCGGCGCGTAAATTCCAGACGGAAATCGACGTTGGCCAGGTGGGCATCAACATCCCGATTCCGGTGCCGGTCCCGTTCTTCAGCTTCACCGGTTCGCGCGGCTCCAAACTCGGCGACCTCGGTCCGTATGGCAAGCAAGTGGTGCAGTTCTACACTCAGACCAAGACGGTCACCAGTCGCTGGTTCGATGACGACAGCGTCAACGACGGTGTGAACACCACCATCAACTTGCGTTAAGGAGCCAGGCATGAAAATCGCTTTTATCGGTCTCGGCAACATGGGCGCGCCGATGGCGCGCAACCTGATCAAGGCCGGCCACGCGCTGAGCCTGGTCGACCTGAACAAAACCGTTCTGGCTGAACTGGAGCAACTGGGCGGCAGCATCAGCGCTTCGGCTCGTGAAGCGGCACAGGGTGCAGAGCTGGTGATCACCATGTTGCCCGCCGCTGTGCATGTGCGCAGCGTCTGGCTGGGTGAAGACGGCGTACTCGCCGGTATCGGCAAAGGCGTGCCTGCGGTGGATTGCAGCACCATTGATCCGCAGACGGCGCGAGATGTGGCGGCTGCTGCGGCCAAGCAAGGCGTGGCCATGGCCGATGCGCCGGTGTCTGGCGGTACTGGCGGCGCAGCGGCCGGAACGCTGACCTTCATGGTCGGCGCCACCCCTGAACTGTTCGCTACCCTGCAACCGGTGCTGGCGCAGATGGGCCGCAACATCGTTCATTGCGGCGAAGTCGGCACCGGGCAAATCGCCAAGATCTGCAACAACCTGCTTCTGGCGATTTCCATGGTCGGCGTGAGTGAAGCCATGGCGCTGGGTGATGCGCTCGGCATCGACACCACCGTGCTGGCGGGGATTATCAACAGTTCTACCGGGCGTTGCTGGAGTTCGGAGATGTACAACCCGTGGCCGGGCATCGTCGAAACGGCGCCGGCCTCGCGCGGCTATACCGGCGGCTTCGGTGCCGAACTGATGCTCAAGGACCTGGGGCTGGCCACGGAAGCGGCACGTCAGGCGCACCAGCCGGTGGTACTCGGCGCGGTGGCCCAGCAGTTGTATCAGGCGATGAGTCAGCGTGGGGAGGGTGGTAAAGACTTCTCGGCGATCATCAACAGCTATCGCAAACCCCAGTAAGTAGAACCAAGTCAGGCAGTGAGCTTGACGAAGTGTGGGAGCGGGCTTGCTCGCGAAGAGGGAGTGTCAGTTAACATCAATGCTGACTGAAACACCGCTTTCGCGAGCAAGCCCGCTCCCACAGGTACTGCATCTACGCATCGACATTTACCGGGAGATCACGTCGGGTGATCTCCCGGTTTTTTGCATCAGGCAAACACGAAATACTTGCGCACGGTTTCAACCACTTCCCACGTGCCTTTCATCCCCGGCTCGATCACGAAAATATCACCGGCACGCAGATGGATCGGCTCTTTGCCTTCCGGCGTGATGATGCAGTACCCCTCGCGGAAATCGCAGTATTCCCACTTCACATATTCCACGTACCACTTGCCCGGCGTGCAGATCCAGGTGCCCATGATCTTGCTGCCGTCTTCGCTGGTGTAGGCGTTGAGGTTGACGGTGTGCGGGTCGCCTTCGAGTTTTTCCCATTTGCAGGCGTCGAGTACCGGTAGCGGGTGTGTGTCGCGAAGAACGGTAATGGGTGCGGTCATGTGGACTCCGGGCAGTGGATTAGAGAACTGAAGCCGCACCCTATAGCGCCGCGCATTCGGTCAGTTGTCTGTGCTCGACACTCAGTTACCCAGAAGCGCTGTGCCGATTTGCCTGATCGGCTTCTAAACCCTCAAGACACATTGTTTGACGGCTACGCTGATAGTTATGAAGTTATAACTATTTTCTTATCCGGTTTTTATTATTTGTACGTCTGTGCTGTCAGCCGGAAGTTAGTACTTTCGAGCCCCTCTCTATTTAGCCCGCGATACAGTGCGCGCCCCCCACCATACGCAGCCTTTGTTAAGTAAATAAGTCGGCTGGCATGGGGCTTCGCACCAATCGAGTGCTGTGCGCGGGCTTGTTAGGACGCCTGTCTCAAGTTGTTAAAAAACTTTGAATAGTTCGTTGACTCTCCCCTTAAGGGCAGAGTTTAGATTTCCGCCGCGTGAGAAGTTGCTGTGGGAATAGTTACTTCAAGCATACGGAATTCATGAAGAAAATCACGATAAAGGGAGATAGAGATGAACAATCCATTGGAGTTGGAAAACGTCATTGCCAGCACCCGCGAGATCCTCGCGCAACTGTTGGTGATGAGCGCCGATGATATCGATGAGAACAGCAGTATCGTCGAGGACCTCAGCGCCGATTCGCTGGATATCGTCGACTTGAGTTTTCAGCTGGGCCGTCAGTATGGCTGCACCTTGCCCAAAACCAGCGTGCTTGATCACGCCGTCACTGTCTGCGGCGACGCCAGCGAGTTCCTGGCCAGCGGTCGCATTACCGAAAACGGCAAGGCCTTGCTCGAACAGAGCCTCAGCGCCTACTCCCCGGATCAGCTTCAGTCCGGCATGCAACCGGCGCAGGTATTTGCCGCCACCACCGTGCGCAACTGGGCGCAACAGTGCCGCAACCTCTTCAACTATCTGCCGCAGAACTGCCCCGATTGCGGCGCTCATCAAGCCGTGCTGAACGAACGTCAGCAAGTGGTGTGTGGCGCTTGCAGTGCACGGCTGGTGCCGGCCGACGGCGACGAGGTTTCACGCCGGCTGGTGGAGCAATTTGTGGCCACTCACGCCCAAGAGACGGTGTAGGAGTTCTCATGCGGGCACGAGAAGTCTATGTGACCGGATTCGGTCTGGTGGCGCCCATGGCGCTGGACGCCGACACGTTGTTCGAGCGGATCTGCCAGAAGCAGTCCTGTGTTCGCGAACATCCACGGTTCAAGGCGCTGGGCTTCAACAACAGCGCTGCCGGGTTTATCGATGACGGCCAGTGGCAGCAGATCGCTGCGGGTTTCGGCGGCAATGCTGCGCTGCATCCGCGGCAAAGTGTGCTGGCCGGGTTTGTCGCTCGACAAGCCATGCAGCACGCCGGTCTGACGCCGACAGCCTTTGCTCACACCCGCAGTGGATTGTTCCTTGGGGCCAACAAGTACTGCGCGGACAGTCACGATCTGCATCGGGCCAGTCGCTGCATGGATGAGGCGGGACGTGTCGATCTGGATCAACTGCTGGATAACCCGGCAGCGTCGAGCGCGGTCTTCGGTCGCCGGGTCGATCAGCAGACGCTGCACCTGGCCGAGACGCTCGGTATCCGCGATCACATTTCGACCCACTCCGATGCCTGCGCCGCCGGCACCATGGCGATCGGCAGCGCCTACCGGGCGATCGAGCGCGGCGAAATCGACCTGGCCATTTGCGGCGCCGTCGAACTGATGGCCAACGAGTTGCCGTATTACATGTTCAACAGCCTCGGCGCGCTGTGCCAGGCCGACCTGCCGGCCAGCGAGCAGAGTCGACCCTTCATGCCGGACCGTTGCGGCTTCGTGATCAGCGAAGGCGCGGCGATGATCATTCTCGAATCCGCCGAGCATGCCCAGCGTCGCAAAGCCACGCCGTTGGGGCGCGTGTTGGGTTACGCGAATGTGTGCGAGGCACAAAAAATGACCTCCAGCAGCCGGGATGGCAGCAAATACGAGGAATGCATGGAAGCCGCAATCGAAGACGCCGGGTTGCTCAGCAGCGCCGTGCAACACGTCAATACTCACGGCACGTCCACCCAGGCCAACGACAGCTGCGAAGCCTTGGCTCTGCAGCGAGTGTTCGGCGAGTGCCAGGAACACGTGACGTTCACCGCCAACAAATCGGCCATCGGTCATTCCCTGGCGGGCAGCGGCGCGATTGAAGCGGTGCTGTCATTGATCAGCCTGCGGGATGGCGTGCTGTTGCCGACCCTGAACTACGATCACGACCGCGCCGAATACCCCTCACTGAAGTTTCTCAGCGAACCGATGCGCCAGTCGATCAACGTGGTGATGTCCAACTCGTTCGGTTTCGGCGGCGTCAACAGCTCGCTGGTTCTGGGGAGGGCATGACATGAGCCTTGCCGTTTACATCCATTCGGCGGCCGTATTGAACGCCGCCGGCAGCGAATGTGCCGACCTGCTCGGGACGCCACCGTCGTCGCAACCCTTGGCATTTGACGCGACTCGGCGGGCTTACTCGCTGCCGACGCCGCGCCTGGCCAGCGATCTGTTCGACCGCAAGATCCAGCGCAGCGTCGAACCCCAGGGCTTGCGCCTGTTGCATTGCGCGGCGCGCCTGGCCCCCGTGCTGGCAGCCCTGCAACTGCCGCCGGCACGGATCGCCCTGACGGCGGCCATTCCTGAGGTCGACGCGCCAAGCCCATGCTGGGACGCGGTGCAAGCGATCGGCGAGCAACCGCAAAAGCCTCTGGCACAGCTGTTGGCCAACACACCGCCGCTGCATGCCCTGACGCTGCTCAACAGCAGCGTGATGGCCTACGTCGCCGAAGCGTTGCAATGTCACGGGCCGATGGGCGGATTTTGTTCCCAGGACAACGCCGGGCTCGATGCGCTGATCGAAGCGTGCCAGCAAATTGTCGAGCAACGCGCCGACGCTGCGCTGGTGGTCAGCAGCAGTCCGAACCTGACGCCGGCTCTGTATCTGCGTGAGCCCCATCAGCCCGACGAAGCGATTTATGGCGAAGGTGCCGCGGCGCTGCTGCTCAGCTCGGCGCCTTCGCGCACCACCCCGAACGCCTTGCGCATTGCCGGGTTCGCCCGGGGTTACAGCGCTGATCCGCAACGGGGCGCCGCGGTTGCCCGGCGGGTGATCGACCAGGCACTGAGTCTGGAAAAACTGTGCCTCGGTGACGTCGAGCAAATCGTCGCCAATCCCGAGGATGCGCAATTGATGAGCTTGTTCGCCGGGCGCCCACGGGACGTTCGCAGCACTCGTGCCCTGACCGGCGATCTTGGCGCCAGCGCCTTGCTGACCGACATCGCGCTGGCCTTGCACGATACCCACAACGCCTCGGCGACACCGGGCTACACGCTGTTTATCAGCCATAGCCGCGCCGGTCATTGGGGCGCCTTGCTGCTGGCCAGTGAAACCATGGAGAAGCACACATGAGCGCGACACGGATTGTGATCACCGGCATGGGCGCCGTGACCGGGTTCGGTTTCGAATGGCAGACCCTCTGGGAAAAAATGCTCGGCGCCGAACATTGTGTACGTCCATGGCAGCCCGACGGGGTGGAGGACGGCACGTTCCCGGTGCGCTACGCCGCGGCCGTGGATATGAACCTGTTGCCCGAGGCCTTGAAGGGCCATCCGGCCTGGAGCGTTGACCTGGAAAAACGCAGCCGCTTTGGCTGGGTGGCCGCCACTCAAGCGGTGAAAGACAGCGGACTTGCGCCTGAGCAGCTACGTGAAGCCGCCGTGCTCTGCGCCTCGGGCGCGCCCCAACACATGCTGGCCGACATGCTGTTGACCCAGGCCCCGGATGACCAAGCCCCGGGCTGGCAACACCTGATGCCCCGTGCCGATCAGGTAAGTGCCGAGGGCTCGCTGCGTCAAAGCAATGATCGACTGGCGCGGGTGATTGCCGACGGATTGGGCTGCGAAGGGCCTGTGATCAATATCAGCAGCGCGTGCGCCGGAGCCTCCCAGGCCATCGGCAACGCCTTCCAGATGATTCGTCGCGGTGAAGTGAGCGTGGCGATTGCCGGTGGCGCCGATTCGGTGCTGAACCTCGACACCATGGCCGCGCTGTACCTGCTCGGCGCGGCCTCGAGCGAACAGCGCTGGGGTGTCGATCTGTGCCGGCCGTTCGACCGTGACCGCAGCGGCCTGATTGCCGGCGAGGGCGGTGGTTTCGTGGTGCTGGAAAGCCTTGAGCATGCGCTGGCGCGAGGTGCGACGCCGTATGCCGAAGTGCTCGGCTTCGGCAGCAGCCTGGACGCCTACAAAGTCACCGCCCCGCAACCCGAAGGTCGGGGCGCAGCGCTGGCAATGCAAGCCGCGCTGGACGACGCCGGCCTGCGTGCGCAACAAATCGATCTGATCAACGCCCACGGCACTTCGACACCGCTCAATGACGTCGCCGAAACCCTGGCGATCAAAAGTGTGTTCGCCGAGCACAAGCATTACCGGTCCCTGGCTGTCAGTGCCAACAAATCGCAGTTCGGGCATTTGATTGCCGCCGCCGGCGCACCCGAATGCATGGTCACGGCACTGGCATGCCTGAACGATCTGGTCACGCCGACCGTGAACCTGCATGACGTCGATGAGCAGTGCGACCTGGACTATTGCGCCGGGCAAGCGGTCAGCCGCCGAGTGGATTTTGCCTTGAGCAACTCCTTCGGTTTTGGCGGACTCAACACTTCGCTGGCCTTGGGCAAATACCGGGAGCACGGACAATGACGGGCGCTACTGTGCGCGTTGCCATCGCCGGCAGCGGTTGCGTATTACCCAGCGGCTGGGGCGTGCAACGCTTCTGGTCGGCGGCCAGTGAGGCCCGCAGCGGCATCGCTTTGCTGCAGTCGAAGTTGTTTCACAGTGAGCGCGTGACGGCTTTCGGGCATGTCAGTGATGAAGACCATCAAACCAGTCGCCAGGACGTGGCCCAGAACCTCCAGCGTTACTGCCCGCCGGCCGTGATCTGGGGTGTCAGCGCGGTGCGTCAGGCCCTGGCCGAAGCCGGGCTTGAACCGGGCAACGACGGGCTGCGTTATGGCCTCTATTGCTGTCAGGGCGGTTACACCCATCCGTCGTTGGCGGCCTATGGCGAGTTGCTTCACGAGTGCCGCGATGAGTCCGGCGCCGACATGCGGCGCCTCGCTCAACGGGTGTTGCAGGAGCGCGCGCTCGACCCGTTCCTGGTGCTCAAAAGCCTGAGCAACGGCTTGCTCGGGATTGTCAGCCTGGCGCTGAAACTGGAGTGCGAATGCAACGCTTACATGCAAGGCGTGGCCGGCAATCTGGCGGCCTTGCGCGAGGCGTGCGCGGCGTTGCAAAGCGGTCGTATCGATGCGGCGATTGTGGTCGGCGCCGGCAGTGAACTCGATCCGTTGGCGCTGGCCGCACTGGCCGAGGCGGGCGTGATCAGCACCGATGGTTCCCAAACCTTGCGTGCATTTGATCGCCAAGGCACGGGCGGGATTGCCGGTGAAGGCGCGGCGGCATTGATTTTGCGCCGGGCCGACGATTTACCGGATGGGCCGCAGACCTGGCTGTCGGGACTTTCCGCCCACCCACGTCTGGGGTCGTTGAACCTGCCGGACAAGCAGGTCGATTTGCTGGTCAGCAGCGCCACTGGCGATCCGCACAAGGACGCCGACCTGGCCCGCACGCTGGCCCGCGCCGGTGCCGCGCACATCACCAGTAGCGTGCCGGTGACCGGCATTCTCAGCGGCGCGCCCAGCCTGGTCGACCTGATCCTGGCCCGCAACGCACTGCACGCACAGCGTGTGCCGCCGATCATCGGGATGCAGCAGTCGGTGGATCCGCAGCTGCCGTTTGTGCTCGGTGAGGGCCGGGACGCGGTGTTGCGTGACTGCCTGATCATCAACCGCGACGACAACGGTTTCAGCGCCTGTTACCAACTCGATTATCAGTCGGCCGGCCAGCCGTTTTGAGCGCATTGAATCACTTCTATTTTTCTGTTTAAGGGATATGACTGTCATGGATTACCGCGATTACGTACGACCTAAATTCGTTGAATTGATGCAGGCCCTGGGCCTGGAATGCCAGTTCCACCGGGCGCTGGGCAGCAAGCTGTTTTACCGCGACAAACAAGGCGCCGAGGTGACCGTCACCGACTTTCTCGGTGGTTACGGCGCTGCGTTGTATGGCCACAATGACCCGCAGTTCGTCGATCAACTCTGCGGCCTGTTGCGCGCCGATGTGCCGTTCAATGCGCAGATGTCCGTGCGTGGCGCCGCCGGTATGCTGGGGCGCGAACTCAGCGAGGCCTTCAACCGGGAGTTGAACAACAACGAGCGCTACATTTCGACCTTCTCCAACAGTGGCGCCGAGTCGGTGGAAATAGCCGTCAAGCATGCCGAATACCGCCGTCAGAAAACCTTGCAGAAGCAATTCGACGAACGGGATTTCGCCCTGGCCAACCTGACCGCCAGCGACAAGGCCTATGTCGAACTGGACGTTGATGACCTCGACCTGCCCGTGGGCTTGCTGCCGGACAATCTGACTTATGTGACCGTGCGCCAAGTCGTGGAAGCAGTGCGTCAACACAACCTCGCGCAGTTGCATGTCGAGCCGGTGTTCGTCGCCCTGCGCGGCAGCTTCCACGGCAAACTGGTGAACACGGTTCAGCTGACGTACGGCAAACAGTACCGCCAGCCGTTCGCCCGCTTTGGCCTCAACGTCGAGTTCATCGATCCGCAACAACCCCAACAACTTCAGGATTTACCGGCCCGTCACACGCGGCATTGGCTGAGCCTGGAGTGGAGTGGCGAGACCTTGCAGGTGCGCCGTGAGGCTTTCAGCGCGATCACGGCGGTGTTGCTGGAGCCGATCCAGGGCGAGGGCGGCATCAACGAGTTCGCCAGCGAGTTTTACCTGGGCCTGCGTCGCCTGTGCAACGAGCAGCAATGCCCGCTGATCATCGACGAAGTGCAATCGGGTTTCGGCCGCACCGGCACGTTGCTCGGCGCCAGCCATTTCAACTTGCAGGGCGATTACTACTGCCTGTCCAAGGCGTTGGGCGGTGGCTTGATGAAAATTGCCGCGACAGTGATCCGCGCCAGCCACTACGAAAACGATTTCAGCTACATCCACAGCTCGACCTTTGCCGAGGACGATGCCTCATGCCATATCGCCCTGTCGGCGTTGCGCCGCTTGTTCGAGAACGACAGCGCAATGCTCAAGGACGTGAACAAAAAAGGCGAATACCTCAAGTCGTCGTTGCTCGAACTCAAAGCCGCGTACCCGGACGTGATTGCCGATGTGCGGGGTCGCGGCTTGTTGTTGGGCTTCGAACTGCACGACCTGACCGGTACCAGTTCGCTGGTGCAGGCGTCGGCGCAGTACAACGATGCGCTGGGTTACATCATCGCCGGCTACCTGCTGCAATTCGAATCGCTGCGGGTCGCCCCGTCGGGCAGCAACGCCAACGTGATTCGCCTGGAGCCGCCGGTGTGCATCACTTTCGAGGAAATCGACGGCTTGATCGGCTCGTTGCAAAAGGTCTGCGACATGCTGCGTCGCCGCGATGCCTTCCCGCTGGCGGCCGGGGTGTGCGCCGACAGCATCCCCGAAGTACCGGCCCGCGAGGTGAGCTTCAAGGAGCCTGAAAATCTCCCAAAGCCTGACGAGAACGTTCGCGTGGTGGCGCGTGTGGCGTTCATCAATCACCTGATCGATTCGGACATGCTCAGTGATGTCGACCCATCGCTGTCCACCCTCAGCGCCGAACAGAAACGTGAGTTCATCAAGCGCATGGCCCCGGAGCGACGTGCTGCGCCAATCGGCCCGGTGCTGATCCGGTCGAAACTCGGCACCGCCGTGGAGTTCACCCTGTACCCGTTGTGCATGGACTCCGATGCCATGGCCGCGTACATCGCCAGTGGTGACCTGGACACCATTCGTGATGAAGTCGGCAATCGTATCCGCGATGCCCGGGCCGATGGCTACAGCGTGGCCGGTCTGGGCATGTACACCTCGATCGTCACCAACAACTGTCAGGCGCTGAAGATCCCCGACATGGCGCTGACCTCGGGCAATGCGCTGACCATCGGCATGGGCCTGGAAGCGATCGAGCAGGGCTGTAAGCAGCAAGGCCTGGAACTGAGCCAGCAGACGGCAGCAGTGGTCGGCGCGGCCGGCAACATTGCTTCGACTTACGCCTCGTTGCTGTCCACCAGTGTCGAACACCTGATTCTTATCGGTAGCGGCCGCGACGGCTCCCTGCGGCGTCTGGAGAAGACCGCCCAGCTGATTTACGCCGAGGCCGCCCGCGCGATTCTCAAAGGTGTCGCCGAGCACGACCGCCTCGCCAGCCGCTTGCAGAAACTCGATGGCATCGACGCGTTGTTGCAGGCCCACGGTGCTGGCGCCGACCTCGGTTTGCGAGTGCAGCGCCTGGTCGAAGAGCACCTGGGTGCGAATGCATTCATCACCGTCAGCAATGACCTCGATGTGCTGAAACAGGCGCGCATCGTGCTCTGTGCGGCGAACGCCCCTCAACCGTTTCTCGGTGCCGATCACTTCGCCGAAAACAGCGTGATCTGCGACATCGCGGTACCGCTGAACGTCGATCAGAACCTCTCCAGCCAACGGCCCGACGTGCTGTACATGCACGGCGGGATTGTCCAGACCCCGTTGGGCGATGGCCTGATCCGCAACGTGCGCGCCTACCTCAAGGAAGGCCAGCTGTACGCCTGCATGGCGGAGTCGGTGTTGATGGGGTTGTCCGGGATGAAGCAGCACTACTCCTATGGCGATATCAGCCGCGAGCAAGTGCAGCAGATTCGTGCCTTGGCCGCGACCCACGGCTTCAGCCTCGCCCAGTTCAAGACTGACAACTCACTCTAAGGAACGGTCATGCCGAATAAAGTAGCAGTGGTGACCGGTGGCAGTCGTGGCATCGGCCGGGCGATTGTCCTGGCCCTGGCCGGCGCGGGCTATCAGATCGCATTCAGTTATGTACGCGATGAAGTGGCCGCCATGTCCTTGCGTGACGAGGTCCAGGTATTGGGCCTCGAGTGTCTGGCGCTGCAATGCGATGTCAGCAGTGGCGACAGCATCAAAGGCTTTTTTGAACGGGTCGACCAGCATTTCCAGCGCATCGATTTGCTGGTCAACAACGCCGGCATCACCCGTGACGGGTTGCTGGCGACGATGCCGAGCCTCGACATCATCGAGGTCATCCAAACCAACCTGATCGGCACCTTGCTCTGCTGTCAGCAAGTGGTGCCGTCCATGATGCGCCAGCGCAGCGGGTGCATCGTCAACATCAGCTCGGTGGCGGCGCAGAAGCCAGGCAAAGGCCAAAGCAACTATGCCGCGGCCAAGGGCGGCGTCGAAGCGCTGACCCGTGCTCTGGCAGTGGAGCTGGCGCCGCGCAACATTCGGGTGAATGCGGTGGCCCCGGGCATCGTCAACACCGAAATGAGCACCGCGCTGATCGGCAGTCAGGAACAGGAAATCCAGTCGCGGTTGCTGATCAAGCGTTACGCCGAACCTCATGAGATTGCCGAGGCGGTGCTGTACATCGCCGATCGCGGTTTGTACCTGACGGGTGAGGTCTTGCCGGTCAACGGCGGGTTGAAAATGCCATGAGCCGGACCATTCTGATTACCGGTGCCGCCAAAGGCATCGGCCGCGCGGTAGCAGAGAATTTTGCCACCGACGCCGGGCACCGCTTGATCCTGCTGGACCTGGATTTGCCGGAACTGCAACGCTGGGTCGACGAGCAGCACGGGCAGATCAAGGCCCGGGTCGAAACCCATGCCGCGAACATTGCCGACCTGCCGGGCATGGAAGCGTTCTTCAAGATGCTCGCAAAACAAGTGGATTATGTCGATGTGCTGGTCAACAGCGCCGGCATCTGCAACGAGAATGAACCGGAAGATTTGCACAACTGGCACAAGGTGATTTCGGTCAACCTCAACGGTACGTTCTACGTCACGTCGTTGTGCCTGCCGTTGATGCCGGATCGCGGGCGGATCATCAACATGTCCTCGATCCTCGGCCGCGCCGGCAAGGTCCGCAACACCGCGTACTGCGCGTCCAAGCACGGCATCGTCGGTATGACCAAAGCCCTGGCGATGGACCTGGCACCCCGGCTGATCACCGTCAATGCGATTCTGCCCGCGTGGATCGATACGCCCATGCTGCAAGGTGAACTGGCGGCGCAAGCGGCCATTGCCGGGCTGACCCAGGAACAGATCCTGCGCAACGCCAAGAAGAAACTGCCGATGCGCCGCTTCATTCAAAGCGAGGAAGTCGCGGCGATGGTGCGTTACCTGGCGAGCCCCGAAGCGGGCGGGGTGACCGCCCAGAGCCTGGTGATCGACGGCGGTGTCGGGTTGGGAATGTAGCCATGCCGGGATCACACATCAACCGCGCCGCGTGGGCGGTATTGGCCTGCATGGTCACACCGCCAGCGTTGGCTGAATTGACGGTCGAAGACTTCAAACCGGATTACGCCGACGCCGAAGTCGGCGTGGCCACTGCGTTGCGCTTGCACGGTGACGACCAGGTCACCCAGAAGGCCATGTATTTCAAGGCCAACCTGGAAGACAACTGGGACGGCGGTTACTACAAGGCCAAGGGCCGGGTGCGTTACGACGCCCGCTACGACGGCAACAATCCGTACAGCGAACGGGCGCGGGACAAATACCGCTTCGACGCTGACTGGCGGCATTTGTACTGGGGCCAGTCGGTGGGCGACGGCGAGGTGACTATCGGCTGGCAGCAAGTGGTCTGGGGGCGTGCCGATGAGTTACGGGTGCTCGACCAGATCAACCCGGTGGACTATCGCGATGGCCTGACTCCGCTACTGGAAGACAGCCGCATCGCGGTGCCCATGGTGCGATTTGCGCAACCGGTGGGCGAGTGGGAACTGGAGGCGCTGTGGGTCACCGATTTTGTGAGAAACCAGCCGCCGGTGGCTGGCAGCGAGTTCGACGCGCCGCTGTTTGCCGCGCCGGATCCTCAGTATTTCCTGCTGGATTCCAAGCCCGGCTACGACGGTGACAAGGGCTTTTCGTATGGCCTGAGCGCCAACGGCCGGATCGGTTCGGTGGACACCAGTTTCGTCGCACTGAACGCACGCCAGCAGGACCCGGTGTACGCCGTAGAAGGCCTGGCCGATGACGGCCGCACGCGACTGGAACGCCAGTTTCCCCGTTACACCATGGGCGGCGCGGGACTGGCGATCGACGCCGGTCACAGCATCGTGGTGCGCAGCGAAATTGCCTGGTTCGACAACTGGCGGGTGACCAATCCGACCCGTGCCTACGGCGCCGACAGCACCCCGATGGTCAAGTCGTTGCTGGGTGTCGATTACCTGCTGCGCGACTGGCTGATTTCCGTGCAGTGGCAGCAACAGCAACTGCTCGACTGGCAGGACGGCATGCTGCAAGACAAGCGCGAGCACCTGTTCACCTTATCCGCCGAGGGCACTCATTGGCAGGACCGACTCAAGAGCCGGCTGGTGGTCGCTGCCTCGCCACCGTTTAGCGACGATGCGCTGTTGCAAGGCATCTTCACCTACAAACCGGTGGACTGGATCAAGCTCGGGCTGGAAGTGGATGTGTTCTTCGGCAAGCCCGACAAGCCCTTCGGCGAGTACGACAACCGCGATCAAGTGCGGCTGTCCGCCGGTTATCTGTTTTAACCCCATGACGCCTGCGTGCCCCTGGCGCATTGGCTCGACCATATTCATCTGACGAAAAGGGAAGTTCCCATGTTGCCGCTATTCAAAAGTCTGACCGCCGCCGCATTGATCCTGAGCGGCGCTTGCGCCACCGCCGCCGACGGCCAGAATGCCGATGAAATCATCCGCCAGGTGCGGGATCGAAATGACGGCAAAAGCTTTATGTCCCAAGTGTCGCTGATCCTCCACGACAAGAAGGGCAATACCCGGGTTCGCGAGTTCACTTACCTGCAAAAGGATTACCCGGACAGCGACAAATTCAGCATGTATTTCTCGGCCCCCACCGACGTGCGCGACGTGGCCTTTCATATCGAAAACCCCCACGAAACCCTGGGCCTGGAAGACAGCCAGTGGATGTACTTGCCGGTCAGCCGCCAGACGCGGCGGATCTCCACCACCGACAAGCGCGGCTCGTTCATGGGCAGTGAGTACTCCTACGCGGACCTGGACAAGATCCGGGTCAAGGATTACACCCAGACGCTGGTCGGCGAAGAGCAGGTCAAGGGCCGCGATTGCTACGTGATCGAGCGTGAGCCGGCGTCGCCCGAGGTGCTGGCCAAAACCGGCTACAACAAACTGAAAGTGTGGATCGACAAGCAGAATTTCCTGGTCATGCGTCAGGACTTCTTTGACGTCAAAGGCGTGCTGGTCAAGCAAATGCGCACGCAAAAGGTCGACACCATCGACTCGATCGACAGCATCGTGCTGAGCGAAACCGAGCACTTCATCGACGGCACGCGTTCCGAGATGCGCTTCAACCACCTGCAATACAACGTGCAACTGGAAGACCGCTTGTTCACCCAGACCGCCATCAAGCGCGGGCTGAAAACCGGCGACGTGCCGGACTTTGCCGTGTCTGCCCGCTAAGCACCGACCCCGACGACCCTGGAACGCATGATCATGGAAAGATACCTGAACTTCGTCGAGCGCTATGCGCGGGCGATCGTTTTTCTGCTGGTGGCGGTCACGGCGTATTTCACCTATACGCTGGGCGCGCTGATCTCCGACACCAACCCTTATCTGCTCAAGGAAACTCATCCGGCGCGCAAGACCATCATCGACCTGCAAAGCGAATTCACCGGCACGTTCGACTCGGTGATGGTGGCCATCAACAACCCGCAGACGGTGTTCAACAAGCCGACCCTCAACGCACTGTTTTCGATGTCGCAATCGTTGCGCAAGATGATCCTGGCCAACGACGCCGACAAGGCGCAGTTGACGCAACTCGTCGCCAGGCATCCGGACGACAGCCGTGCACAGTTGCTGGCGCGGGACATTCTGGAGAACGGGTTTTCCCAGAACGACTACGCCCAGGCCAAGGCCCTGCGTGATTACGCCCAGCGCCAGGACTGGGATGTCCATGATCAGCAATTCCTGACTTTTCTCGCCGAGCGAATCAACCCGATTCGCGAAATGGCGTCGATGGGCGATCTGGAAAACATCGTGCTGACCGACGATGGCGAGTTGCTGATCCACAAGACCCTCAACGCCTACGACATGGACCCGGCACTGGTCGAGTCGCAGATCATGGGCAATGAGCTGATGGTCGACGGGGTGGTCTCCAAGGACAAAAAAGTCGCGATGCTGGTGGCGGAACTGGGCACCAAACAGGACGACGCCCAGGCGCAACTGCGCGCCTACCAGATCGTGCGCGGCATCGTCGCGGACTATCAGGCGGCGCACCCCGAGTTCAAGGATGAGATCTTCATTGCTGGCATGCCGATCTTCATCGCAGCCCAGCAGGAGATCATCGACCATGACCTGGCGGTGCTGTTTCCGATTGTCTTTCTGCTGATCACCCTGCTGTTGATTTTCTTTTTCCGCAAACCGCTGGGCGTGCTGTTGCCGCTGTTCAATATTCTGTTCTGCACCATCTGGACACTGGGCCTGATGGCCTTGCTGCGAGTGCCGTTCGACTTGCTGACCAGCGTCCTGCCGGTGTTTCTGTTCACCATTTGCTGCTCGGATGCGATCCATGTGATGGCCGAGTATTACGAGCAGAAAAACGCCGGTAAGAGTAACCGTGAAGCCAATCGCGAGACGCAACGGCTGATGGTGGTGCCTGTGGTGTTGACGACGGTGACCACCATCGCCACCTTTATGATTTCCACCACCAACAACATTGTCAGCATTCGCAATTTCGGCGTATTCATGTCCATCGGTCTGACGGCGGCGCTGATCATTTCACTGTTGCTGATTCCGGCCTGGATCTCGATCTGGGGCAAGGATCAAACCCCGAAAACCCTGGCCGCGGTGCACAAGGAATCGATCATCTCGCGCTATCTGGTAGCGTTTTGTGCGCGACTGATTCAGTGGCGCAAGCCGATCCTGATGGTGACCCTGCCGTTGCTGGTCTTGATGGCAGTGTTCACCTTCCGTGTCGATATCGAAGACTCGGGCATCGCCTACTTCAAGCCCGAGAGTCATATCCGAGTTTCGGACCAGTTCATCAACCAGGCCAAGGTCGCGGGCACGGCACCGGGCTGGATCGCCATCGACAGCAAAGAGCCGCGCGGCGTGCTGACCACGGAGGTGGTGCAGTTCATCGACAAACTCGACCACTTCATCAAGCAGCAACCGCACGTCAGTTACGGCTACTCCCTGGCGACCTACGTCAAGCGCATGAACCTGGTGCTCAACGACATGAACCCCGACTACTTGCGCGTGCCTCAGGCGCTGGAGCAAGTCACGTCGGTCAATGACGAGGGGCAGGTCGAACGGTTCGAGGTGGCGGGCAACTCACTGATCGAGCAGCACGTGATGCTGTTCGAGAACGGCGGCGGTTCGGACCTCAACAACGTGCTCAACGCCGACTATTCCAAGGCGCTGACGCTGTACACCATGACGTCGTCGGTGGCCAGCGACTACCAGGCCATGCTGGATCGGCTCGATGCCTGGTTGCTGGTGAACAAACCGGCCAACCTCGAGGTGACGCACGCTGGCACCCCGTTGATCTGGACCGGCGTGTTGCAGGAAATCACCCAGGGCCAGGTCTTGAGTTTTTCCCTGGCGTTGCTGGTGGTCACGCTGATGATGATGTATTGGCTCAAGTCGGTACGGTTGGGCGTACTCGGCATGCTGACCCTGTTGACCACCTCGGTGACGGTGTATGGCTTCATGTTCCTGTTCGGCATCGAGCTGAACATCGGCACGACGCTGGTGACCTTCCTGGTGGTTGGCGTGGTCGATTACGCGGTGCACCTGCTGTCACGGATCAAACTGCTGGTGCAGCAAGGCATTCATATTGATGCGGCTATTTTGCAGGCGATGCACAGCGTCGGCCGTTCAACCGTGGTCAACGTGGTGATTTTCTCCGTGGGTTTCATGGCGCTGCTGTTTTCCGACTTCAAGCCTATTGTCGATCTGGGCGCGCTGGTGGCGATGGCGCTGTTTTCCAGCGGTGTCATGACCATTCTGCTGGTGACGCTGGTGTCACCGTGGTTCTTCGCGGCGATTGTTCCGGTCGCGCCAGTGCCGGAAAAAGATCGAGCGGTGGGGAAGCCCGCCTTGAGCTGATCTGATGACCGGCACCGCAGGCGCTAAGTCGGCCTGCGAGCCGGCTCATCCAGCGCAGCAAAGTCTTCAGTTCAGTGTATTGCCCGGGTTTTTTTCGCCGTAGCGGGCGATGCGCTCGAACTGACATTCTTCTCGGGCATCGTTGAGGTTGTTCTCGAATTCTTCGAGGCCATTGTGCAGTTGCTGTAGAGCGCCGATCTGGGAGACCAGCTCGGCCTTTTTTTCGGCAATCGCTTTTTGCGCCATGTCCCACGGGAATTCGTCACCGTGGTAGTTGTTCAACATCACCTGCAGCTCTTTGAGCTTGAAACCCAGTTGCTGGGCGCACTTGATGAACGTCAACACCTCGACACTCTGCTGGCTGTAGATGCGGTATTTGCCTTCACGCTTGGGCTCGGGCAGCAGGCCGATTTCTTCGTAATGGCGAATGCTTTTGACTGTGGTGCCCGACAGCTGGGCGGCTTTGCCGATATACATAAAGATCCGTCTCGATGATCAAACAGGGCGTAGCGCGACCAGGCCTCATGCCTGATCGGAGCGAATAATATAGTGAATAACATTCAAAGGTTGCAGCGGCGTGTAAATGACGCGCACAGCCGACGAACGACCGCTTGAGAGGGGGACGTGGGGACGGGCTGACGGCGAGGGCGCGCCGTCAGCAGGCAGCGAAGGGTGCGTCAGCTACCGGCGGTGACCCGGGCCTGTTCCAGCCAGGCGTCGCGCTGGGTCGACTTGGAGCCCAGGATCGGCCCGAAAGTCAGGGTCTTCAACGGCTTGATGCCGCAGAACTCCAGGGTCGTCTTGCGCATCTGGTGCAGGCCGGGCATGCGATAGACCCATTTGTAATACCAGGGCGGCGTGTCCATGGTCACCAGTAAATGCGCGGTCCGGCCCTTGAGCAGTTTGTCGGGGAAGGCCTTGCCTTCACGGTATTTGAAGGCAAAACCGGGGAGGAAAATGCGGTCGAGAAAGCCTTTCATCAAGGCCGGTATCCCGCCCCACCAGATCGGATAAACGAACGTCAGGTGTTCGGCCCAGGTGATATCGGCCTGGGCTTGCAACAGGTCCGGCTCCAGCGGCTGAATAGTGTTATAGCCGTCGTGCAAGACCGGATCAAAGTCCAGCGCATCCAGACGCAGTAGCCGCACGTCGTGACCAGCATCCTTGGCGGCCTGGACGTAAGTTTCGCTCAGCGCACCGCAGAAACTGTCGGTGGAGGGGTGACCCAGAATCACGAGCATTCGTTTGCTCATCGCGTGTACTCCTGAAATGAAGCCCGCAGCATAGAGTCTGCCCCTAACGGTAGAGTCAAGGCGTTCCCGGCGTCAGTGCCTCCAGCAAGGCCCGGGCGTAACCGGGCAGGCTGTCGAAGTCGCGAGCACAGATTTTCAGGGTGCGGTTGGCCCAGTCTTCGGGAAGAGAGCGGGTCGTGACCGCTTGTGCCTGTGGCCATCGCTCGATGGCTACCCGAGGCACGATGGCCAATCCTGCGCCGCGCGCAACCATGCGAATGACCCCATCGAAGCCGTCGGCACGAATGCGGATCGGCATGCGCTGACCAATGTGCAGGGCCTGTTCTTCCAGGTGAATGGCCAAGGCACTGCTGGCAGTCAAGGCCACATAGTCGTGGCTCAAGGTGTCGGCGAAGGTCAGTGACGGGTGTTTGGTCAGGGGATGTTCCGGGGGCAGGATCAACACCAGCGGGTCATCGCGAAACGGTCGGGTGTGCAGGTCATCGGTGTCCACCGCGTCGGACACGATCCCGAGGTCTGCCGCCCCCTGACGCAACGCATGGGTGATGCGGGCGCTGGGCAGCTCTTGAAGGTCGATGTCGAGGTTCGGATGCTCGCGTAGAAAATCGGCGAGCAGCTCCGGCAGGTATTCGGTGATCGCAGTGGTGTTGCACAACAACCGCACCTGACCTTTGACGCCCTTGGCGTATTCGGCCAGGTCCTGCTGCAGGCGTTCGGCTTGTTGCAGCAGGGCCCGGGCGTGTTTTGCCAGGGCTTTGCCGGCCGGGGTTGGTGTGACACCGCGACGACCGCGGTCCAGGAAGTCGATGCCCAGCGAGGCTTCCATGGCGCGGATTCGTGCGCTCGCGGCTGCCAGGGATAAATGGCTGCGGGCGGCACCGGCGGTGATGTTGCCGGTGTCGAGGATGTTCAGGTAGAGGCGCAGGTCGGTCAGGTCGAAGTGCATCGGTGCAGCCTCGGAAGGTGTGTTGTCTGGACGGGCGCCTTCGCGAGCAAGCCCGCTCCCACAGGTGGCCGCGTCGTCCGGGCTTGCTCGGTCCACTGTGGGAGCGGGCTTGCTCGCGAAGGCGTCAGCAACCGCAGCGAAATTATCAGCCTCTTGCCATGCAATAGGCAGTCTCAGTATATGGCAGATTTTCAAGCCGCCAATCCAGGCACACCATTGCCCCATGAATACTCTGACCGCGTTCTATCAAAACCTCGGTTTGGCCCTTTCCCTGCTGGTAATCGCCACTTTTCTACTGGCCGGCATGATCAAAGGCATCATCGGCCTCGGCCTGCCCACCATCGCCATGGGCCTGCTCGGTCTGGCTATGGCGCCGTCGCAGGCTGCGGCGCTGTTGATCATTCCCGCAACCCTCACCAATGTCTGGCAACTGGTATTCGGCGGGCATTTGCTCGGTTTGATCAAACGGTTGTGGCCAATGCTGCTGGCGATCTTAATCGGCACCGGGGCAGGCACAGTATGGATCGGCATGGCCGGTGGTCATTGGGTGGTGCGGGGGTTGGGCGCTGCGCTGTTGCTCTATGCGATGAGCGGTTTATTCCTGCCAGCCTTGCGCGTCGAAGGTCGAACCGAACGCTGGCTCGGTCCGCTGTGCGGCGTGCTGACAGGCGTTATCACATCAGCCACCGGCGTCTTCGTGATACCGGCGGTGCCTTATCTGCAAGCATTGGGTTTGAGCAAGGATGAACTGGTGCAGGCGCTGGGCCTGTCGTTCACCGTCTCGACCCTCGCCCTGGCCGCCGGACTGTTATGGCGCGGTGCCCTCGGCGGTGGCGAGTTGAGCGCGTCATTGCTGGCGCTGGTTCCGGCGGTGCTCGGCATGCTGCTGGGTCAATGGCTTCGCCAGCGGATCAGCGCCGTGCTGTTCAAACGCGTGTTCTTCATCGGCCTTGGCCTGCTCGGCGGCCACTTGCTGATCAGCGGGTAGCGGAAGACGGGCTAAGCATTTCTATGGCGCGAATATCGAAATCCCGCTCCAGGTACTCCATGCGCATGTCACGGAACTGCTGCATGTGTGGCAGGTTCGAGTGCACGTCGAGATGTTCCTGGGACTGCCAGATCTCGTAGAAGATAAACAGCGTCGGGTCCTGTTTGTCGCGCAGCATGTGGTACTCGATGCAGCCGGGCTCGGCGCGACTGGCTTCTACGTAGCCGCTGAAAAACGCTTCGAAGGCGTCGGATTTTTCCGGGCGGGTCTTGGCGTGCAGGATGAAGCCTTGCATTTCACTCATCAGAAATCCCCTCAAGTTCAGAATCGGCGCAAGTGTATGGCAACAATCGCCTGTCGATTCGTGCGTATTGGTCAAATGAATTTTGCGAATTCAACGCTTATTCCGCGCGAGGCAGGTCGTTACTCTGCCGCCATCGAATTCCCAACCTTCCGAGACTGCTCATGAAAAAAGTCCTGTTGCTCAATGGCGGCAAAAAGTTCGCCCACTCTGATGGCCGCTACAACACCACCCTGCATGAAGCTGCGCTGAGCGTGTTGGATCGTGGTGGTGTCGATGTGAAAGCCACTTTTATCGACGAGGGGTACGACGTTGCCGAAGAAGTTGCCAAGTTCCTCTGGGCCGATGTGATCATCTATCAGATGCCCGGCTGGTGGATGGGCGCGCCGTGGACCGTGAAAAAGTACATCGACGAAGTCTTCACCGAAGGCCACGGCAGCCTCTACGCCAGCGACGGCCGCACCCGTTCCGACGCCTCGCAAAAGTACGGCAGCGGTGGTTTGGTGCACGGCAAGCAATACATGTTGTCGCTGACCTGGAACGCACCGCAGCAAGCCTTTGACGACCCGACCGATTTCTTCGAAGGCAAGGGCGTGGACGCGGTTTACTTCCCGTTCCACAAGGCCAACGAATTCCTTGGCATGACCGGTTTGCCGACCTTCCTGGCGGTCGATGTGATGAAACGTCCGGATATCGAAGGCGACGTGGCGCGCTATGAACAGCATTTGACTGAGGTGTTCGGTCTGCCAGCGTGAGGTTCCTTTTGCCCCGCATCCAGCTACTATCAAGCCAGTTTTGAATGAGGGGCATCCGTGAAAGCCAGATCCGATGAGTTGCAGATTTTCGTCTGCGTGATTGAGTGCGGGTCGATCTCCGCGGCGGCCGAACAGGTCGGGCAGACGCCTTCGGCGGTCAGCCGCACGCTGTCTCGGCTGGAGGCCAAACTCGATACCACGCTGATCAACCGCACTACGCGGCGCATGGACTTGACGGAGGAGGGTAAGTATTTCTTTGAACACGCCAAGCTGATTCTCGATCAGATGGACGAGCTCGAAGAACGCCTGACCTCACGCCAGCAAACCCCGTCCGGGCGTTTGCGGATCAACGCCGCGTCGCCGTTCATGCTGCACGCCATCGTGCCGTACATCGACGAGTTCCGCCGGCTCTACCCGGACATCCAGCTCGAACTCAACAGCAACGACCTGATCATCGACTTGCTCGAACAAAGCACCGACATCGCCATCCGCATCGGCACACTGGCCGATTCGACCCTGCACGCGCGCTCGCTGGGTTGCAGCCCGCTGCACATCGTCGCCAGCCCGGCGTACCTTGAGCAACACGGAACCCCGGCCGCTGTTGCCGACCTGACCGGGCATGCGTTGCTGGGTTTCACCCAGAACGAAGGCCTCAACCAGTGGCCGTTGCGGTATGTGCACGGTGATCGTTGGCCGATTCAGGCTTCGATCAGTGCCTCCAGCGGCGAGACGATCCGGCACTTGGCGCTGGAAGGTCAGGGCATTGCCTGCCTGTCGCACTTCATGACGATCGACGACATTCGCGCCGGTCGATTACAGGTGCTGCTGGCGGATTTCAACAGTGGCTATCGCCAGCCGATCAACGCGGTGTATTACCGCAACTCGCAACTTGCCCTGCGTATCCAGTGCTTCCTGGACTTCATCCAGGGCAAATTGGCGGCGTATGCGAATGCGGACTTCAAAGGCTGATTCGTGACTCCTGCGCAAGAGTGATTTGGGTCAGCGGGTCTGTTTCGTCACGGGACGGTCCTCGATACTCAATGCATCACTTATTCACGCAGGGAGTTTCTCCATGAACGTATTCGTTACCGGCGCCGCTGGATTCATCGGCGGCTCCATCGCTACCGGTCTTGTTCGGGCGGGCCACCAGGTCACCGGCCTGGTTCGCAATGCCGAACAAGCCACTGAACTGAGCGCACTGGGCATTACCCCGGTGATCGGCACTCTTGACGACAGCGCACTATTGGCCGAACAGGCCCGCGTAGCCGATGCCGTGATCAATGCCGCCAGCAGCGACCATCGTGGCGCGGTGGAAGCCTTGCTCAATGCCTTGCGCGGCTCCCACAAAGTGTTCCTGCACACCAGCGGTTCGAGCATCGTCGGCGATGCGTCGGGCGGTAAATCCAGCGACGTCATCTACTTCGAAGACAGCCTGCCGGAACCGACCGTCGACAAGGCCGCCCGCGTGGCCATCGACAACCTGATCCTTGCGGCGGCAAAAGACGGCGTGAACTCGGCCGTGATCTGCAACACCCTGATTTACGGCCACAGCCTGGGCGTCAATCGTGACAGCGTGCAACTGCCGCGCTTGCTGAAACAGGCGCGTAAAAGCGGTGTGGTCCGGCATGTCGGCACGGGACAGAACATCTGGTCCAATGTGCACATCGAAGACGTGGTGTCCCTGTACCTGCTGGCGCTGGCCAAGAATGTTCCGGGCACGTTTTACTTCGTCGAAAGCGGTGAGGCGTCGTTCATCGACATGACCACCGCCATGGCTGAAGCCCTGAAACTGGGCAAGGCGCAAGACTGGCCGTTGAAAGAGGCCGAAGCCGAGTGGGGTTATGAAATGGCCAACTATGGTTTGGGTTCCAACAGCCGGGTGCGCGGCAAGCATGCGCGTGAATTGCTGGGTTGGGTGCCGAAGCGGACGTCGGTGGTTGAGTGGATTCGGGACGAGATGGTTTGAGTTCGCTTTAGACCACGTCGCCACCTTCGCGAGCAAGCCCGCTCCCACATTTTGATCTTCATAGGACACAGATTTTGTGTGCAGCGCAGATCCACTGTGGGAGCGGGCTTGCTCGCGAAGGCGTTTTCGGCAGCCCGACAACTGGCCGGGCCGTGCTCAATTCCGTAACATCCGCTCCCTCTTTCCCTGTTGTGTCCGACCTTCCATGAAACCCAAACGTCTGCGCGCCGATGTCCTGGCCGGACTCACCACCTCTTTTGCCCTGCTCCCCGAATGCATTGCCTTCGCGCTGGTGGCCCATCTCAATCCGCTGATGGGGCTTTACGGTGCGTTCATCATTTGCACCCTCACCGCGCTTTTCGGCGGGCGCCCGGGCATGGTCTCCGGTGCGGCCGGTTCGATGGCGGTGGTGATCGTCGCGCTGGTGGTGCAGCACGGCGTGCAGTATCTACTCGCGACCGTGTTGCTCGGTGGCCTGATCATGCTGGCGTTCGGGCTGCTGAGACTGGGCAAACTGGTACGCATGGTGCCGCATCCGGTGATGCTCGGTTTCGTCAACGGCCTGGCGATCATCATTGCCCTGGCCCAACTCGAACACTTCAAGGATGGCGAAACCTGGCTCAGCGGCACGCCGTTGTACATGATGACCGGGTTGGTGGTGGTCACGATGGCAATCGTTTACCTGCTACCGCGCCTGACGCGTGCCGTGCCGCCGGCGCTGGTGGCGATCCTGAGTGTCGGGCTGGCGGTGTATCTACTCGGCCTGCCGACGCGCACCCTGGGCGACATGGCGCATATCGCTGGCGGTTTGCCGGCGTTCGCGTTGCCAGACATTGCGTGGAGCCTGGAGACCCTGCGCATCATCGCGCCCTACGCGATCTTGATGGCGCTGGTCGGTCTGCTGGAAACCCTGCTGACCCTGAACCTCACCGACGAGATCACCGAGAGCCGTGGCTTTCCGGATCGCGAGTGCGTGGCGTTGGGCGCGGCCAATATGGTGTCCGGTGTGTTTGGCGGCATGGGTGGTTGCGCGATGATCGGGCAGACCGTCATCAACCTCAGTTCCGGTGGTCGTGGCCGGCTGTCCGGTGTGGTGGCCGGGGTGCTGATTCTGCTGTTCATTCTGTTTCTGTCGCCGCTGATCGAGCGCATACCGTTGGCCGCGCTGGTCGGCGTGATGTTCGTGGTGTCGCAACAGACCTTTGCATGGGCGTCGTTGCGGGTGGTGAACAAGGTCCCGCTGAACGATGTATTGGTGATTGTCGCGGTAACGGTCATCACCGTGTTTACCGACCTGGCGACCGCCGTGCTGTGCGGGATCATCATCGCGGCGCTCAACTTTGCCTGGCAGCAGGCCCGCGAGCTGTATGCCGACGCTCATCTCGAAACCGATGGCAGCAAGCTCTATCATCTCCATGGCACGCTGTTCTTTGCCTCGACCACGCCTTTTCTCAATCAGTTTGATCCTGCCAACGATCCGCCTGTCGTGACCATCGACTGCCGCCACTTGAGCTTTGTCGACTACTCGGCCATCGCCGCGCTCAAGACGCTGCGTGAGCGCTACGCCAAGGCCGGTAAGCATTTGCGCGTGCTGCATTTGTCCGAGCGCTGCAAGAAACTGCTCAAGCGCGCTCGCGTGAATCACGACTGAGATCCACGCAGGTGCGATGTAAATCCGCCTGCCTGATTTTCATATCCACCGACCTCACATACCTCTGCACGACATCCCTTACCTCTGCACGAAAATAACTTTCACCTCGTTTGAATATCGCGTCTCGAAATGTTTTAAGAGTTTCACAAAACTTTCGACGTGACCCTTTCGAGGAGTACCGCATGACCCTGTCCTTCGGCTATTGGCTGCTGGTGTATGCCGCTATCGCCATCATTGCCCTGATCGTTCTGATCGCCCGTTACCGGCTTAATCCGTTCATTGTCATCACCCTGGTCTCCATCGGCCTCGCGCTGCTGGCCGGCATGCCGCCGTCCGGCGTGGTCGGCGCGTACGAGGCCGGAGTCGGCAAAACCCTGGGGCACATCGCGCTGGTGGTGGCGCTGGGCACGATGCTCGGCAAGATGATGGCCGAGTCCGGCGGTGCCGAGCAGGTGGCGCGGACCTTGATCGACCGGTTCGGCGAGAAGAACGCGCACTGGGCCATGGTGTGCATCGCCTTCCTGGTCGGGCTGCCGCTGTTCTTCGAGGTCGGTTTTGTGTTGCTGGTGCCGATTGCCTTTACCGTGGCGCGCCGGGTCGGCGTGTCGATCCTGATGGTCGGTTTGCCGATGGTCGCCGGCCTGTCGGTGGTGCATGCGCTGGTGCCGCCGCACCCGGCGGCCATGCTCGCAGTGCAGGTGTATGGAGCGTCGGTGGGGCAGACGTTGATGTATGCGATCCTGATCGGCATTCCGACGGCGATCATTGCTGGTCCGTTGTACGCCAAATTCATCGTGCCGCGCATTCAACTGCCGGCGGAAAACCCGCTGGAGCGGCAGTTCCTCGACCGCGAACCGCGCGACAGCCTGCCAGGGTTCGGCATCACCATGGCGACCATCCTGTTGCCGGTGGTGCTGATGCTGATCGGCGGTTGGGCCAACCTGCTCTCCACGCCGGGCAGCGGTTTCAACCAGTTCCTGCTGTTTATCGGCAACTCGGTGATCGCGCTGCTGCTGGCAACCCTGCTGAGCTTCTGGACCCTCGGCATCGCCCAGGGCTTCAACCGCGAATCGATCCTCAAGTTCACCAACGAATGCCTGGCACCGACCGCCAGCATCACCTTGCTGGTCGGCGCCGGTGGCGGTTTGAACCGGATTCTGGTGGACGCTGGGGTGACCAACCAGATCGTCAGCCTCGCCGACGAATTTCACCTGTCACCGCTGATCATGGGTTGGCTGTTTGCTGCACTGATGAGGATCGCGACCGGTTCGGCCACCGTGGCGATGACCACCGCCTCGGGCATCGTGGCGCCGGTGGCCATTGGTCTGGAGTATCCGCATCCGGAACTGCTGGTGCTGGCAACCGGTGCCGGGTCAGTGATTTTTTCTCACGTCAACGACGGCGGCTTCTGGTTGATCAAGGAATACTTCAACATGACCGTTGCCCAGACTTTCAAGACCTGGACCGTGCTTGAGACCATTATTTCGGTGGTCGCTTTCGCGCTGACCGTCGGTCTTTCTTACCTGATTTAACCGGAGCCGCCTGCCATGGACATCCTCTATCAGATCCGCGCCCGCCAGGATTCCTTCAGTGCCGGTGAAGGGCGTATCGCACGACTGATGCTCGACGACGTCGGCTTTGCCTCCGCCGCCAGCCTCGATGAGCTGGCGCAGCGAGCGGAAGTCAGCACCGCCACGCTGTCGCGGTTTGCCCGCACGGTGGGCTGTCGCGACCTGCGCGATCTGCGCCTGCAACTGGCCCAGGCGAGCGGCGTCGGCAGCCGTTTCCTCGACCCGGCGGGCACGCCTGACCAGTCGGCGTTCTACGGCCAGATCGTCGGCGATATCGAGTCGACCTTGCGTCAGCACTTGTCGGCGTTCGACGAGTCGCGTTTCGCCGATGCGGTGAAGCTGCTGGGCAAGGCGCGGATGATTCATGCGTTTGGCATGGGCGGTTGCTCGACCTTGTGCAGCGATGAACTGCAAGTGCGGTTGGTGCGCTTCGGCTACCCCATTGCGGCGTGCCACGACCCGGTGATGATGCGCGTCACCGCCGCCAGTCTCGATGCCGAACGCGCCGTGATTGCCTGCTCGCTGACCGGCATCACCCCCGAACTCATCGAAGCCGTCGAACTGGCGCGCAACTACGGCGCACGGATTATCGCCATCACCCGCGCCGATTCGCCGCTGGCGCAATTGGCCGATGTGTTGCTGCCGCTGCAAGGCGTCGAGACCTCGTTCATCTACAAACCCACGGCAGCGCGCTACGGCATGCTGCTGGCCATCGACGTGCTTGCCACCGAGCTGGCGCTGGCCAATCCTGAAAACAATCAAGAACGTCTGCGGCGGATCAAACTCGCCCTCGACGATTACCGCGGCGGCGACGATCACTTGCCGCTGGGAGACTGACATGATGTACGACACGCTGATTCGCAACGCCTTGGTCATCGATGGCAGCAACAGCCCCGGCTATCCCGCCGACGTGGCGATTCTGAACGGTCGCATCGCGTGCATCGGCGACCTGCGCGAGGCCACCGCCAGTGAAGAAATCAACGCCGCCGGCCGCGTACTGGCGCCCGGTTTTATCGACGTGCACACCCACGACGACACGGTGGTGATCCGTCAGCCGCAGATGCTGCCCAAGCTCAGCCAGGGCGTGACCACGGTGATTGTCGGCAACTGCGGAATCAGCGCGTCACCGGTGAGTTTGCGCGGCGATCCGCCGGACCCGATGAATCTGCTCGGCACTTCGGCAGCCTTTGTGTATCCGACGTTCAGCGATTACCGCGCAGCGGTCGAAGCCGCGAACACCACGCTGAATGTCGCTGCACTGGTGGGCCACACCGCGTTGCGCAGCAACCACCTCGACGACCTGTTTCGCACCGCCACGGCGGATGAAATCAGCGCGATGCGCGAGCAACTGTGCGAAAGTCTCGAGGCCGGCGCCCTGGGCTTATCCACCGGTCTGGCCTACGCCAGCGCGTTCTCGGCGTCCACCGATGAAGTGATGCAACTGACCGAAGAACTGACGGCATTCGGCGCGGTGTACACCACCCATTTGCGCAGCGAATTCGAGCCGGTGCTGGAGGCCATGGACGAAGCCTTCCAGATCGGTCGGCATGCGAAATCCCCGGTGATTATTTCCCACCTTAAATGCGCAGGGGCCGGCAACTGGGGGCGGAGTCCGCAAGTGTTGGCCTCGCTTGAGGAGGCTGCGAAAACTCATCCCGTGGGTTGCGATTGTTATCCCTACGCGGCGAGTTCTTCGACCCTGGACCTCAAGCAAGTCACCGACGCCCATCGCATCACCATCACCTGGTCGACGCCGCACCCGGAGCTGGGCGGTCGCGACCTGATGGACATCGCCGCCGAATGGAACCTGCCATTACTCGAGGCCGCCCGGCGACTGCAGCCGGCCGGCGCGGTGTACTACGGCATGGACGAGGCCGATGTACGAAGAATCCTCGCCCATCCGTTGTCGATGGTGGGGTCTGACGGCTTGCCGGAAGACCCGTTCCCGCATCCGCGCTTGTGGGGCGCTTTCCCACGTGTGCTCGGACATTTCAGTCGCGACGTCGGGCTGTTTCCGCTGCACACTGCCGTACACAAAATGACCGGGCTGTCGGCGGCGCGTTTTGGCTTGAAGCATCGGGGTGAAATCCGTGAAGGACATTGGGCGGATCTGGTGTTGTTCGATCCGCTGACCATTCGCGACGTGGCGGACTTCAGTGACCCGCAACGGGCGGCGGAGGGGATTGAGGGGGTGTGGATCAACGGGGTTTTGAGTTACAGCGAAGGCCAGGCGAACGGCAAACGGGAAGGGCGGTTTCTGGCGCGTGAAGGCGACTTGCGTGACGGGTTTCAATGAGGCGGGTGCAGTGGTGGCGTTGTGAGATTAAAGAATCTCGCCGCCAAGCCGAAGTGCTGGCATTCAAAGGATTTGGCGTCTGCCGCCGAGGGGACTCATGCAACGCATTACTTTACTGGCCGCGATCACGCTGTTGGCCGGATGTGTCGGCCCTCAGGCACGGCAGGCAGCACAAGCCGAAAAAACTTATGGCGGGCTGCTTTCCCGTCCCATCGCCGTCGATTCGGTCATGCGAGAAGGCGACGTCCTGAGCTTTCAGCTCAGCAAGTTCAGTGCGGCGCAGAAAGGCGCCGGACTGGCCGCTCAACTGGAAGCGTCCTGCACAACGCCGCAAGCCAGCCTGCTCTACTTGACGGGTGACGGACGCCTGTATACAGGAGCCAACAATCAGCAGTACACCGCGGGCCAGCCCATTCCGGCGACCATCTACCCAGTGTTGAAAAATAATCCGGACTTCATCAAGGCCTGCGCCAATACACCGAAATCGGACTGGCGCCTCGTTAATGGCAGTGGCGACCAGCAGTGGGTATTGCTGGATCGCAACAGCCTCAAGGCTGACGGGCCCGAGATCCGCTTCTGGGCGGCTTACGATAGCCCTGTCGTCGGCCTTAGTGAGCTTTACAACGCGCCCTCTGCGCAAAAACGTGAACGCTACGCCGTCGATTGCGCCCAGCAAAATTATCGTCGGGTGGCCGTGTACGACGTGAATGCCAGCAACACCGTGACCGATGGGCAGGATAATTTCCCGCTGGCGCCACAAGCCATTTCCGGCAACAACGAGAACCATCAGCGGTTGTTCGGGCTGGTCTGCGGGAGGCCCGAAGCGGTGTCGCAATTGCCGGTATTTATCCCGCGTGCGAAAAAAACCTCACCCGTGTCCCTGCCTCCGTTGTCTGACGCGGTCGCGTCCGCGATTCAGGGCTTGAACCTGCCGCCACCGATCAAGACACTGAGCTACCTGGAAGTGGTCGGAACTCACACCTATAAGGGAAAGAGCAGTGAGCTGCGTCAGGAGTATTTCATCGATGTCGACAAGGCTTCTCAGCAATTGAGAGAGCGTTCTGTGGGGAAGGGGTTCGAGGACAATAAAATCAGTTTCAGGGGATTGTTTGACCTGACGGCGCAAATGCGCTTCACCGATCTGACGGACACTTCCGTCAAAGACATCACTAGCACCACCAGCCTGATTTTTCATGGCGACTGGCGACAGATGCCGATCAACAGCCAGGTGGGTTTCAGCACCAAGTACCGCAACGTCAACTCGATGCTCGGTGAAACTAACCGGTACGAATCCTCCATGGACTGTACAGTTGCCCGTGACTTACCGGCCAGCGAGCTTAATGCAAGCCTGAGCGGCAGCGCCAAAGAGCTCAAATGCCAATTGCAGGCGTCGCAGTACCATCGCCTGAACACCTATTATTATTTGCAGGACTACGGCTACTTCTTCTACGCCCGTACCGACAAAAATGTGGAGTCCTATCAAGACGCAAGCATCAAGACTGCACGTTGATGGCTACTCTGTTCTTGAATCAATGCCCGTCGCGTGCGGGCCTTTCTTACTTGGCGAGAGCGACCCTATGAGCTTCGGCAAAACCACCCCGATCTTGCGGATTTTCGACGAGACCAAAGCATTGGAGTTCTACGTCGACTTCCTCGGGTTCACGGTCGACTGGCAGCATCGCTTCGAAGCGAATTTCCCGCTGTACCTGCAAGTCTCCCGTGGCGAATGCGTGCTGCACCTGTCCGAGCACCATGGTGACAGCACGCCGGGTTCGGCCTTGCGGATCGAGACCGATGAACTTGAGGCATTTCAGCAGCAACTGCTGGCGAAGGAATATTCGTTTTCCCACCCACAGATCCAGGCCATGCCCTGGGGAAGCCAGGACATGACGATCAGTGATCCGTTCGGTAACCGGTTGGTGTTTACCAACGCGATCTGCATGTAAGCAACACCGACTTACGGATTGGCGACGCGCTGATAATGGGTTCTGGATGACCGCATCGATTGCACATGCGCGGCGTAGTCAATGGGCTCCAATCGGCCGGTGGGGATGTTGATGTCCCTCGGGATCAAGGCGTTGCAGTTCATGCAGGTGGGGAAATCGGTGGCGCGCCGGGAATTGGAAACGCCCTTGAGTCGTTGAGTCATCACAAAGATGTTTTCAAGTGGGACGCCTGCACTCAATGGGCTGTGTAGCAAAGCGTTTCTGCCCCGCACTTCCGCATGACGCCCAGGGGTGCCGGACTGGATGGGGAATAAATGTCCGGAGTCACCAATATGGTCGCGAATGTCCCTGGCCAGCGCCGGGTGGAGGGTGACGTCATTCTGATTGGCGTAATCGCGTTCAACTTGAGCCATGTAGGTTTCTGGTTGGGTGACTTCAAAGATCCCCAAATCCCCCGGCCCGCTTGTTGAGGGGAACGGATTGCGAAAGAGGGCGATCCCGGGATAGGGCCTGTCCCCCAGCTGTTCAGGGAAGTTGAAATGATCCCAGGACGAAAAGCTTCCGTCCGCCGTTGTGACCGCTGCGTGTGCGGTGTACTCATTCAACTTCTTTTTCGTGTAGGCCCTGAACGGTGGGTGAGCGGCTTCGACCCCGGCGATTTCCTTGGGTGTCAGAGGATTCGTCCGATTGGGAAATTGAGCTTTCAGTGCGGCCAGTTTCCCGTCCTTTGCTTCTGCAAATAGCCTTGGAGCATCAGTCATCGAAACGGTTTTTTCTGAAAACCGGTCGTAGAAGTCGAGAACGATGGGGACGTTGACCAGATCATCGCGCACCAGTCCCTGTGAGTCGGCAAATCGCACCGGGTTGTTCCCCACCATGCAATACAGGTTCAACCCGTCAGCCGTGCCCGCCGGGTCCGGGCTGATCCAGCGTTGCAACCATGGCGCGTAATACCGCTGGCCGTAGTAATACAGCCCGCTGGCATCACGCTCTTTGCCCGAGTAACGAAGGGTTCTGTATTTCGCTTCCAGCACGTTACGCGCCGCTCTCCACGCGGTGCCGCCAAAGGGGTAATAACCTTCCTCGCTGATCAGGTTGCCTTCGCCATCCAGCTCCATAGTGTTGGACCCCAAGTGATCGTCGAAGCTGAAGCGCAACGCGTCATTGGTGATGCCTGAAGGTGTTCCCAGGCTCCAGTGCAGGCACCGAACGTTGCAGGTTCCCGCCTGAACAGTGATGACCTCGAATTTTTCCGTCGTGCTTTCCCGGATCTCCAGGCCAGGCAAGTACAACACGTCGCGGTAGTGGGTGAGGGCGTGGGACTTTTGGGTTTGCCGTTTGCGAATGCGCTGGCCGCTGCCGTCGTAGAGGTAACTCTCTGTATCCTCTTGCTGCTCGTCACGCTCCACCAGGGTCACGCTTTGTAATTGGTTACGTGCGTTCCACAGCAGCGGTTGGCCGGTTTGCAGGGCTTGCAGATTGCCGTTGGCATCGAAGGCAGTTGCAAAATCGGGTGGCGGGTCACCGGTTTTCCATGACAGCCCCCGATTGCTGGTGGGGGCAATACCCATCTCTCGGGTGTAGTTGTTGCCTTCGCGCTGATGCTGCAGTTTGGTCAGGTTGGCGCGTTCATCGTAGGTGTAATGTTGAGTGAAATTGAGCAGTCGGCTGCGGTCGGCCGGGCTGGATAGCCAGGCAGGAAGCGCCGCGCGGATGTTTGCTGACTGTTCTTCCCGGCCCGTCGCCTTGACCAGCTGATACAGGCTGTCGTAACTATAAGAGTTGCCCGGCCTTACGCATTGATTGGCGTTGTACTGCTCGGGTTTGCTGTGGTCTTCGACACTCAACACATTGCCGACTGCGTCGTAGGCGTAGTGCAGTTCCTGAAGAACGTGGGTGTTTGCACGTGAAAGGCTGCGCTGGATCATGCGGCCGTTTTCAGACGCATACATCGCCGCGCTGGTGATCTTGCCTCCCAGCACCTGCGACTCTATCTGACCTTGCGCGTTATAGCTGACTTGATCGAGAACCAGCCTCTGCTCAGTCGTGCCATTGAGTTGCAGGGTGACTTTCTCCAGCTGACCGGCAACATCGAACCAGAAACGTTGCGTATGTCCTTTGGCGTCTACTTGCTTAATGATTTCGCCGGTCGGAGCGTATTGCCAAGTGGTGGTATGGCCGGCACCACTTTCGAGCAACCCCTTGCGCTCGTTGAGATCTTCCGGCCAGTCGGCGGCGCGCTGATCTTTCAGCAGATGGCGCGTTTGGCTGAGCAGTTTTCCAGCCAGGTCATACCCGGAAAAAAGCACGCTGCCTGCCGGATCATCATGACGAATCAACCGTCCACATCGGTTGGTTTTCGCTTCGTCGGTGGAGCTGGCTGCGTAGGTGAAGCGCTCGATGACCTGACAGGATTGCTGGGCAGATTCTTCGTGGATCGCCAGTGGGCGTAGCTGATTGTCATAGTCGGTTTGCCAATGGCTACCGCGCGAGTCCCACGTGTCCAGCGTCTGGCCGGCTTCTCCACAAAACGTCAGACGCCAGCCGGCATCGATGCTGTCGATCAGGAGTGTCGCGCCCGACAGGCTGCGGACTTGTCTTGAGTCAGCGGTGGTCAAGCCGACCGGAGTTGCGGGCGAAAAGTGCTCGATGATCTGACCGCTGAGGTCATGCAAGTAACGTGTGACACGGGCTTCTGGCGTCTTGACCGATTCGTTGCACAAGTAACGGACTTCGCGCAGCGCAAGACCACGGCCGTCGATGACGTTCAGGGTCGGAGTGTGGCGATGAACATTCACGCTCATTGCGCACCTCCTTGAGCCGGCAACTCGGGCTGGGTGTCGTTCTCGTCTTCGGTGATGGAATACCAGGGGTGCCAGGTGTGATGACGTTCGTCACCCTTGGCATTGATGACGCGAATGAGTCGGCCCATGGGGTCATGAAAATACTGGTCGCAAAGGCCTGATTTGCGCAGGGATTCATCGTTGATGTAGCGGTGCCGATCACTGAAGTAAGGCCGATAAGTGCGAGTCACCAGGCCTTCGTTGTTGTATTCAGTGCGCTGGCTGACACGCCAGCGAAGGATGGTTTCGTGTTCTTGCGGTTTGTAGCTTATCCATTTCAATGTGCCGTCTTCGTTGACCGCTAACGCTGTTCCTGGCCCAACCTTATGTTTGCTTTGCAACGGCCGGCCAAAGCCATCCCAACACTCGACTCTGATGCGGATTTTTTTGCTTTCGGAATCGTTGAGATGTCGATCGGCCTGCAATGTGGCGCAGTGGACCGGTTCGCGCTGCACGTTTTCGATCTTTGTCTGGAGTGCTTGTTCGTAAGGGGTTTTATTGATGCCGCTACGGGCCAGACGCGCACGTGCGCTGGCACGGATGTGCCCACCGGGCAGCAGATCGCCTTTGGCAATTGCCTCTTTGCACCAGGCCTGCTCCTGCTGTGTTGTGAGCGCAATACGTCCCATCCAGCTGAACGCATCGTAGAAGTAAGCGCTGGCGACTTGCTGTAATGCCTGCTGCGGGTTTTCAATTGCAAGGTCCGGCCGGCCGGGATAGCGACGGATATAGGTGGAAAGTGGCGCGAACCCGATTTGGCCATCGGCACTGCTTTTGAAATGGGTGATGGCGTGAACCTGTCCGAATGCATCGTACGACGTTTCCTGAACAATGTTATTGGCGTCGGTTACCCGAGTGGGTTGGAGGAGTCTGTAGTCAATAAGGGAGGCTGTAGTCGTGCAATCGTCCGGCAACTTGATGCCAGTGGTCAGGCAGAAATAGGAGTCATGAGTGAAGGTGGTTGGCCCCTGTTGCGAACTCTGTCTAAAACTCGAAGGTTTGAAGAAACCCTCCAGTTTTTTGTACGCGACGAAGTGGCGTTGTACCGACCAGAGTTTGTCCTGCTTATCCCACTCAGCGTCACTCGGTAAGGCGGTGGGCATTTTTTTGTAGCCTGCGAGTTCCAGGCGGCGGGTCAAATCAAAGGACGGAGCCTGCGACTTGAGCACGTCGTAAGCCTTCAATGCCAGCTCATTGAGTTCGGCGGTTTCCGTGTGATCAACCAACGCTTCGACACTGGCTTCTCCATCTGCATAGAGACCACCGGCATCAGGCTTTCCATAACGCTGCAAAGACAGGCCGGTCATGACCTGTCGCGCTTTCCAGGCCGCCGAAACGCTCAGGTTCAGCAGTGCCTCATGGTTGATGCCAGAAGGCGCCAGGCCATCGGCCAGCGGTACTTTCGGCAGTTTCAGAGCATTCGTGCGTTGCAGATAAGGCAGGCCCAGTCGCCTGTTCTGCGGGGTGATGATGTGAATGAATTGGGCTTTATGTTCGGTCACGTAGAAGAACTGCTGGGCCTCGTCATGGGCGTCGACCCACCATTTTTTCTCCCAGGGATCGGTGAAGGGACAGGCATCGTCCGCCGTTATGCGCCGGGCGTAGCTGATCTCCAGATGGTGAGTCAGGTAACCGTAGGCGTCCCAGTTCAGATTGATCGTGTGGGTACAGCGCGGATCTTGCGGGAAGCGCTCGTACTGATAATGAATCGACTCCACGAGTACCGGGTGCAGGATCGAGTAAGGGCTGTGCGTGCCCATGCCCTTGAGCTCGTTGACCTTGTAGCGGTGTTGTTGCACCGAGTACGGCAGCTTTGACTTGTCGCCCTGTTCCTGGCCGTAAATTTCTACCCGCAAGATACGCCCGTTCAGCGCCCGGGCAATTTCAAGCCGGCGGGCTTTGGACCGGGTGTTGGCCGGAATATCCCGATCGCTGCGTGGTGTCCAGCTTTCTCCCAGGTTCTGGATGGTGCTTTTGAGCCGCACGGCATTTTTGTCGCTGTTATCTCGATCATGAATGACGGGATCAACTTCTTTGCCGATGTGAAACCAGGTTTTGGTCAATGTTCGTACGGTGCGCGGATTGCGTGTTTTATCGCCACCGATGTCGGTTTGCACGAGCAGGCCGAAACCCCGGAATTCGCGTTCATTACCGTCGTAGACGCCGCGTCGATATTTGAATTTTTGGGTCAGGCGATTGCCGGAAATTTCGTCGAATCGAATCTGCTGTTTGACCAGAAACAATGGAAACGGCAAGCGTGAAACCGCCGTTTTTCTGTTTTTGAGTACCTGTTCTTTTTCGTCCAGCCACTCCTGTGCCGAACTGCGATAGTTGATGCTGCCCCCTGCACCCATATTGTTGTTGGTCGCTTGCAGTAAATAGGGTTTGGTGCTGACGAAATCGCATCGCCAATGCCGGGGAGTTGCTCCCGGCACGCTTAAAACCAGGCTGGAGCAACCAAGTCCTTGCAGGTCGGTAGCACTGACCTGGCAGAACCGGTCATAGCTCAGACCTGTGGGCCATGGCACGTCGATCGCCGGGCTCAGGCCATTGCCGCACAGGTTCATGAAAATGCGCGCGCAGTGGGGCTCCAGATAAATAAGGTCTGCGCTTCCAGAACCGTCCAGGTCGGCCAGCAACAGACGCGATGCATCGAATTCTTCCAATGAAAGCTCCGGCGTGGCGATCACCCGACCTTTGCCAAAGCGTCCCCGGCTGAGGTTCGGCCAGCATTTCACTTCGTTACGGCGGATACGAACCAGATGCTGTTGTCCGGTGCCCAGAAGGTCGCTGAACGCCACCAGTTCGCGGGATGAATTGCCGGGCGGTGGCAGGTCATCCTCATCAGTCCCGCGATCGACTTCAGTTGCAGCGGCGAAGCCTGTGCCGTTCGTGTTGGCATACAGACGAACACTGCGCGGACCAAGCATCACCAGATCGTTGAGCCCGGCGCCCATCAGATTGGCCAGTTGCCCTTGAGGATGGAAAAACTCTGTCGGAACGGCATCAAGCGAGGTGAAGTTCGACCAGGTGCCGTTGGGTTTCAGCGTGAAGAAACCACTGAGCCCGGGCTGTGCCAGGATCCAGTCCGGGCGACCGCTTGCATTGAGGTTGCCGAGAAACTGTCGGGTGGGTTTGCGGCTGTCGCCTGCCGGGAGTTGCGGCAGCTCGCTCAACGCCTTGTACGTGACATGATCCCCTCCCAGGTCATCGCGCACCGGTTGGCTATAGCGCCAGCTTTTGTCGGTACGGTGCAGGATGCCGGGAAGACCTTCTCCCAGTAGATCGACGAACTGAAAGCGCTGTTGGTGATTGAGCCCGGAAAGCGCCTCGAATGGGATGAAGCGCTGAACGTCGGGCTCCAGCGAGAAGTCGGTGTAGGTGAATTCGAGGGGCGGATGGAATTCATCGGTGCTTGCGCCGAAAGCCTGGTCCAGCGCTGCGCCCAGGCAGCTGTAGGAGTGGGGGCTGGTCTGATACTCCAACGCGGTGCGGCGAACCAGTACCGGCTCGGGACCCATTGATGTTTCATCGGGGAAGTAGTGAAACATCAGAACCTGCCGGCATAAGCGTCGGGTTCTCAGTTCAAACCCATAGGAAAAATCCGAAAAGGGATCGCTCCGTAGCGGCGACGTTTCTGTAGCTCGATACGCAGGTTTTTCATCCAGTGCGGTGCTGCGCTCACCGTAGTCGAAGCACACTTCGAAGTGCCAACGTACACCGTTCAGCCCCCCGTTTTTGCCTAGATACAACTGAGCGTCAGCTTCGAAATTGCCATAGCGTACCCGCCCGAGATAACGCTGGGCGCGGCTGTCGGCAGGGGCCTGCGCCGAGGCCGGGTCCGCGTTGTACTCATACACAATATGCTCGCCATGAGGGTTCATGCTCTCTTCAAGCAACCACTCGGCCACGTGCGAAAGTGCATCGGGATTCGCACGGCGTGCCGATGGCGTTTTTCCAAACAGATGCTGAGTGCCGTCAGCGTTGTGTATCAGCCAGAAGCCCGGTTCGTCTGTTGCGCTGGACCAATGCTCGACCAGGTTGAACGCCGTTTCGATGCGCGGTCGATAGTGCACGACCGTGTGTGCCACCTGCTGTGTGCCGTCGCTGCAAAGCTTTTGACTGGATTCGATCACTCCGGTGGCCCGGTTCCGTTCAGGCATCAAGACCTCGCCGTCGGGGCCGATGAACAAATCATCGCGGGTATAGGCCGGAACACCCATCTGGGTGCGTCGTGAGACTATCGGCAGAGGCAGTGTCCAACCCAGACCGAACACCCCGTTGCCTTGAGCGCTGTTGTAGCGCAAGGCAAGGGCCGGGGCGTATCCGCGACCGGATGAAACGGGCAGCGGAATCTCGCAGGAAGCGGCCCCGCTGGAGCCGATTGCACCGAGACCATTGCCGATGCTTTGAATTGCCCCCCCGCCCTTGGGCAAGGCCGGCGAGGTGACGGGCAGGGCCGCGTGTTCGCTCATTGTGCACCTCCCTTTGCCCTGGCCGAGTACTGCACGTGCACGATGATATCGGTCAGTGATTCGAGCATGCTTTTCTGAGCGCCATGATTGGGGAACGACAACAGCCATTTCGATACCGCTCCGGTGTATTCGAAGGGCAGGTAGCGTTCGTCCTGAAAGCTCAAGGTGAACAGGCCGTTGTCGTCGATGCCTGTGGACAGGGCAATTTGCTGATTGGCGCGCAGACTCTTCAGGACCGTCTTGTCGTCACCGGGCAGGACGACTTCGCTGCCGGTCTGGGTCAGCGTTGCGCGGATATCTTCATAAGGGCCGAGGACGGCCGGCAGGGAGATGCTGATGCTCTTGATCCGGCGCAGGCAATGCCCCGGGTAGTCGTTGTCAAAAAGAGCTTGCGTCAATTCAAACTCGCAGGAGCCCGTGTCCAGCAGGATGGCCTTCATTCCTTTGATGAACGTGTTGTCTGCTGCGAGCGTACCGTCCCAGGGTTTGTTGAATGATGGCGTGATGTTTTCCTGCATGTGGAGCTTGCTTAACGATACGGTCTTGCGAATTTCCAGCTCGCGCTCGTTGCCCAGCAGCCAGGCATTCTTCATCTTCATCAAGCCCAGCTTCATACGCTCGCCAGGGCCCAGTCCACGGTAGGTGCTGTTCCAGGTCTGGTTCTGGAAGATCGCTTGAGTGGTGGTGTCGGCCATCTCGTAACGCCAGCTGCGTTCGGTGAACTGGCACAGCGAGAACGTCGAGTCATACACCTGGTAGTAAAAGCTGGAGAGTTGGTGGGTGAACCACTGGTAAAGCTGCGAGTTTGTGAAGCGCTGGCTGAGAAAATCGTAGGAGGACCGGGCTTGGGCCAGCGATGTTTGAGTCTGTTGCAGAAGCAGTCGCGAAGCAGTCTCGCGTTCAGCCTCCAGTGCAAGCTGTGCATCAATCTGGGCGATTTCGAGCTTTGCCTGGTCGCGGGCGAGAGTCCAATCCTGATGACGACGTCGATACTGCGCGGCACGTTCCAGGGCTTCGCCCGCGCCATAAGCGGCAGTTGCTACCCCTTGTTGCATGGCCATCATGGCGAGCGGCCCGCCCTCAAGGCGAACCCCGCCGTCCGCCAGACCAAAAATGTTGGGAACTACTTTCAGGCCCTGACCGCCGGCATGTGCCGCATGGGCGCCTGCTTCAGCGATACGCCCCTCCAGATGGAACGCGGCAGCCGTCACTTCTTCCAGATTGACGACCTCGTTGACCAGCTGGCTGTAGTAATCATGGCGGCTTTCAACGATGGCCTTACTGGCGAGTAACGCTTCCAGGGTTTTCTGGTCAATCTTCAGGGCCTGGGTCTGCAGGTCTACCGCAAGGGTGGCGATATCCCAGAGGTGCTGCTGCTGAAGTTCCTGATAGCTGGCCTGCTCGCTGCGCTCGATGAACGACATCAGCGTTTCGCCGAACTGAATCACCGTGTCTACCGCACTCATGGCATGGGCAAGCAGGGCACTGAAACGGTAAGGCGGAATCTCTGTCCCCAGTCGCTGGGCCAGGCCCGGTTCTGCAGCGCGAGGAGAGTTGGCTCCGAGCTGTTTGTTTGAAGCGGCTGGAGCTGTGAAGAGCGCAAGCCTCAGGGGGCGACCCACAATGTCGAGATTATGTCGCAGGTTATGCAGGCGGCTTTCGAGCTTTTCCCAGCGCGGGAACAGCACGGGGTTGAAGGGCAAGCGCGAATGCGGTGCGTCAATCGCGTGGGCTGAATGTGAGTGGACGTAAGGACGGACACACACCTGAGGGGCTAGCCCCGGGGCGGCGGTTGTCGGTAGGTGCTTGCCTGTTTCTCCCAAGGTTTTTTCAAACGCACGCAGTTTTGTATTGGGCTCCTCGCTGAACGCTTTCAATGTGATCTTTGCCCATAGATCGGTTTGCCTGATATCCGGTCGCGGACCCAACAGATCCTGGGCGCGCAGATACCAGAGCTTCGCGTCGGTCAGGCTGTCGGGAGATAGTTGGCGGTAAGCGGTGTCGCCACGATTGAGCAGAATATCGAGGTAGAGCATGTACAGGGCTTTGCGAAAGTGCGCAGGGTGACTCAGTGCAATCTGGTGTGGGTCCTGCGGTCCCTGGAGGGCGTAGCTGGGTTGGCCGGGCTTGGGCGTGCCGGAGATCAGGGGCACCGCGTTCCAGTAGTCAGGGTTGCTGCCACTGACTGCTTTTCGGGCGGGATTGAACAGGGATTGAATCCAGCGTTCGGCTTCGCCGTACTGGCGCTCCTGGTTAAAGCGGTGTGCTACCAGCCAGGGCAGATAGAGGAACAACTCGACGAAGTAACGACCGTAGGCGCCGTAGAAGTCCAGTTGCTCGGGCGGTTTGCCGCTTTCGAAGGGAGGCTCTTGCAGGTGCTGGGAGGACCAGCTCAGCAACGTGTCCATGCCGGTTTCTGCGCGCTTGATCAGATGCCGGGCGAAGGTGATGTTCATTCGGATAGGTTGGCGAGGCGGGGCTTTTGGACTCTCGCTATTCTTTATTTCGGACTTCGAGAAGTCGATGAATTCTGTTGTACCTAATACGTTGTCCAGACGTGATTCGATACTGGGAGCGTGCGACAAGGTTGACGAGTGACTGCACTGGAGCATTCTCGGGTTGGAAGGTGGCCACTTCCCGATCAGCTCAATAAGTGTTTTGTCTTTATCTTTATCGAGTGTTTTAAGGTGAACGGTCGACTGGATAACGGCGTCTTTGTCGATGACGATCGACAGGCAGAAGTCGAGATAAATACCAAACTCTTCTCGACTCAATTTATTGACATACAAGGCGACGAACAGGGATGAGGACGTGTGATGACAGGCGGCAATGGTTCTCGTGTTCACCTTCAATTCCGCCAGGTTCATGCCTTCAATTGATTCGGCCGACCAGTAATGTTGAATGCATGTTTGCGGCGTACTCCAGCTCCCGTCGTATTTCTTGAAACACAGGTTCAGACGAAACAAGGGAGAGGTTTTGTTCTTGTTATCTTCTTTGCTCATCTGATCCTGAAAAACGCATTCCGCCCAGATGACATACAAACGATTGTTGAACATGACCGGACGGATGGTGTGTTCAATGGTGCTGTCCGAAACGGGTAAGTTGATGCGGTGCCAGTCGGACCACGCTTGCGGCTCCGGAGCATCATATTTGGCAGTCCGGGAGCCGGCCACGAAGGGGCGACACGCCATGTCCAGCGAGCGCCAGTACCACGTATTGGCAGCACGGGATTTGGCAATGAAGTAATAAGTGCTGTTGGCGAAATCGCTGCCGTCGATGTAACCGTTGACGATTTGCAGGTTGGCCACTTCCTCCAGTCTGGTCAGATAAGCCAGCACCGCTGTTTGCACGGACTCGGCTGTGAGCTGGTTACGGTTGAGGTCGTTTTCCAGTTGCTCGAAGCTTGCGGTGCGGGTCTTGCGCAGCGTCGGATCAAGATAAGCCGCCGGAAAATAGTACAGGCGCTGATGGGTGGCCCAGTCCTGATAGTGATGCATGACGGCGTGCCAGGTGTCGACCTGGTCTGTTGGAATCTGCGCGGTGTGATACCCCGGTTCCATGTTGGCCAGAATGCTGATGATGTACTGCTGAAGACTGGCAATTGCGCAGGCTACCGGGCTGGTCGGTACATCCTGGCTGACCAGCACATCAAGCAGCCAATAGTGGTAGAGGTCATCAGCCGTCTTGAGGTGTTCTGAGATCTTCAAGGCTTGCAGCGTCTTGTCTTGCTCAACAATCGCAGACAGATAGAGCCCGAGCTGCGCATCACGCAGGCTTTCGTTCAGTTGTTTTTCAATAGCAACAGACATGTTCACTCCTTGAGCATGTATGGGGATTAGTGACTGGCCGCCATGATGGCTTCACCGACCGTTTTCCATTGCGCTGTCGAACTGTTGTCGTTGAGAGCAATAGCACCGAGTAACGCACTCGTGCCCAGCCCGGTGGCGTTACAGGCGCTGTGACAGCGCATGACCCAATCGATGTCCTTTATGGTTTGGGCCATGCGTAACGGCAACTGCGAGGTAAGCACGGTGACTTCTGCCGCTGTCCAGTTCAGGAGTTGGGCCAGACGCTCGTTGACAGCGCTTGTCTCGCGGCCATAAAAATTGGCGAACTCCAGGTAGCTCAGCAGGTTTTCTTCCGGCTGCTGATAAGTGCTCATGAAGTGGTTGAAGCGATCGAACAGGTACAAGGTTTTGAACGAGAGCCTCAGTTGTCCATCCGGCGTGTCCAGCCAGCGGGCAGTGCTCAGAAGTGCGCGCAGGGCCTTGTTGCTCAACTGCAACCGGACAGCGGCCTCGGTGTGGCGCAGAAGCGGATGCAAGGTGCGCGCGAGCTCATGTGAGTCTTTAGAGACCAGAGCTGCGCAGAGAATCTGATGGACTGAAGTGCTCGCCCATATCACGACGTCTTTTGCACAGTTCATGGGCAGCAAGAATGTTTCCTGCAAAAACGCTTCGATCAAATGCTGCTGACGATCATGGGCCAGCAAGAGAAAATTCTTGAGCTTCTGCTTGCTCTCGTCTTTGAGCTTGCGGTTTTTTCCGTGATCGTCGTCCAGTTTGATGGAGTCGTCATCGACGAGTCTGTTCAGTGCGGCGGTCAACGTCTGTGGTACATCGTGTTTGATCGTGGGGGCGAAGTTTTTTACCAGCCCTTTGTCATCTAACAGGGTATTCGCCAGCATCGCCCTCCAATCAACTTTCCCCGGCAATGCCAGCGCCGCCCACTCTTGTGCGGTGACCACACTCGCGTGGGTGTCGGCGATGAATTTAGTGAGGTACTGCTGCAAATCCCCCAACGGATAATCGGCACTGGTTTGCAATTCAAGGACACGTTGCAGCATCGGGATGTCGTAGCCGGACTCTTTGATCCAGCGGGTTATCCAGTCCAATTGCATCAGGACGTCGATGAGGTCGAATGCAAAAACGCCCTGGGGGGCTTCATGACTCAAAAGCACTTCAGTTATCTGGCCAGTCAAGGTGCCAATCGAGGTTAATCCCCCTCCCTGATAAATGGATTGCAGTATCAGGCGCGGATTTTTCCGGTGGGTCAATTCATCGAAACCAGCGCCACTCCATTTGATGTTCTGGCCCTCCAGCGAAGTGATGCCTGTCGAACCAGTGGTTGGTGTCTGGTTGATGTAGATCGACGGCTCATCCATCTCACCTGATTCTTTGGTAAAGCTCAGGTCAATCCTTTTGTCTGTTGTGCTGTTTGCGAACCATGACGTGTTGGTCTGCAGGCTTGACCCCGCAAGGAGGGTGGCGCTGCCCGGGCCGTGCTGTTCCGGAAGCAGAAAATGTGCGATCAGCTCGAAAAACTGCGTTCCATTTTGGCCCCTTATTCTGAGTGTCCGCATGCCGTCGTTGCCCGTTGCCAGGCACCTGGAAATGTTTTCCCCTCCCAGCAAATTGGCCAGCGTCGAACTGTCGCTGATCGAGAGACCGAACATCCGCGCGATACGCGCCTGGCGATAGATGGACGACAGCGTGGGCAAATCACACTTGAGAGAACCCATGTGTTTTTGCGTATTTCTGACGACCTGCAATAGCGAGTCCTCTGTCAGAGGCAAGCCAAGGCTGATGCTCAGGTGCTGGAGAATGGTGTGAGAGGCAGGGTCCGAATTTTCCGCCCGAAAGACACGGCCATTGAGCTTCAGCGGTGCGTCAAATACCCGGGCCTGATTGAACACCTTATCGAACAGCGTGATGTTATCGCCGGTCGCGCAGGGTGATACCTGGTGCAGCAGCGCGCCAAACTCTTCAGCGGTGATTGAGTACTTGCGATTCAGGTATCGATAAGCACCAAGGGCACGGATGGCATGGCAGTCGAGCTGCATCTGGGCATTACGCGGCCGCTTCAATTCAAATGCGCTGCACAGCAGACTGTCCAGCTCTGTGAAAGGAATGTCGAGCCAACGCTGGAGGCGAATCATTCGATGCAGGCGTTCGAGTTGGTCCTCTGTCGCATCAGCGATCGCCCCGGGGCTTTTCTCTCTGTCCAGCGTCATGCTTTTTTCAGGGGGGGCGAGAGGGCCGTTTACGTACCGAGCGCCGTAGGGCTGGTTGTAAGGTGCCGACAACAAGTAATGCGCAGAGGTATAGGGCGCGTGCTTGCCTTGCGCCAGCAAGGCCTCCAGTTGTTCGGCCTTAAGTTCGGTTCGCTCAAGGAAAGTTTGTATTTTTTTCAGGTCGGAAATTGATGCTGTGCCGTAGATCTTTATCCAGTAATTTTCTTTTTTCTTGCTCTGCTCTCCGGAGGGCAGTCTGGCGAATGCCGTATCAGCCAGGATCTGTTCAGCCCAAGGAAGTTCTTTCAGCAGCGCCTGTTGTTGCGGGCCCAGCCCGGACATCAGCCTCTGAGCTTGAGCCGAGGAGACGTTCTGCACCGTACCGAAACGAGAACCGTAGTTTTTCGTGACAGGCAGGTATTCGCTGACGAGGTAATTCAGCTCTCCGAGCGTTGGTTTGTCCGCGCTCAGACCCAGCAGGCACTGATGATGGAAAAACTCGTACGGAAGGGCAAAGGGGTAATTCCTTTGCGCCAAAACGTCATAGATCGATCTGCCTCTGTCGTCGGTGGTCTTCAGCGCGTCCTGAATATTCTGGCCCAGGATCGCATTGACGATCCCGAGCATCGGTTGCGCGGTGAAGGTGCTTTGCTGATCAATCGACAGATCTGCGAGATCCGGACGGCGTTTATCCAGCGTGATCCGGTTGTCTTTTTCTCCCTCTGTTGACGAGGCGCTGGACTCCAGTTGCAGCGCAAACCGGTACAGCGCTCTGAGGTAGGCGACCGGTGAATCGATGGCGGCGATCGAATCGTTCTTGCACGCGTCGTCCCAATTCTCTTTGAACAGATGGGTGTAGGTGGGGCCCTGTTTCTCGACGGCGCGAATGCCCGGGGGATGCCAGTGGTGCTGTGCCGTTCCGTCCGATGTCCGCTGCTCCCGGTAAAGGTGACTGATCTGGGCGGCGTAACATCTGGCGTCTTTGTAGAGCGCACCGGAGTCGATGCTTTCGGCGTGTGCCTTGAGCTTTTCGTCGCTATTGATCGCGGTCGCTAAACGGTCCTTGAACTCGGCTTCGGTCATCCCCGTGATGTCGAACACGGAAGTGATGTTCAGCTTTTCTTTGAAGAGTTTTTCAAAGGCTATCGATTCGCCCTCGGGAGCGAAGGCCCCGATCAACATATCGAGCAGGGGATTTTCTTTGTTATCGGTTGCGAAATTGTCGTCCATGCCGATGAGCCTCCAATGTGGAGATATCGACATTACGGACTAGCAGGGGGGAACGCTGTCAGCTCTTCCATTCAGGGCAGGCTGGAAGTTTCGTCACTGGGCAGGGGAAGAGGGGCGGGAAGGCTGTAGGATTTTTAAGGGTGATGGCAATGAAATTCGCCGGTAAGCCCCTGACCCTCCAGCAAGATACCGGAGGGTCAGGATCGCGGCGTTACACTCGGAAATGGCTGACCATCTGCTGCAACTGCCCCCCCAACCGCGCCAGCTCGACACTGGACGCAGCGGTTTCATCACTGGCGGCGGCGGTCTGCTCTGACACGTCGCGCACGTTGATGATGCTGCGGCTGATCTCTTCGGCCACGGCGCTTTGCTGCTCGGCAGCGGCGGCGATCTGCTGGTTCATCGACTGGATGTTGGACACCGTGCGGGTGATGTTTTCCAGCGACACGCCCGCCTTGCGGGTCAGGGCGACGCTGCTGTCGGTCAGGGCGCGGCTGTTGTTCATCACGGCCGACACTTGTTGAGTGCCATTTTGCAGACCGGCTACCAGGCCTTCGATTTCTTCGGTGGATTTCTGAGTGCGCTGCGCCAGGCCGCGGACTTCGTCGGCAACCACGGCAAAACCACGACCGGCTTCACCGGCACGCGCAGCTTCGATGGCGGCGTTGAGGGCCAGCAGGTTGGTCTGTTCGGCGACGGCCTTGATCACGTCCATGACGCTGCCGATCTTGTCGCTTTCCTGTTGCAGCACGCTCATGGCTTCAGTGGAGCGCGCCACTTCGCTGGCCAGACGCTCGATCTGGGCGATGGCTTCGTTGACCACTTTGTCGCCTTCGCGAGCTTCGCCGTCAGCGGCGGCTGCAGCCTGGGAGGCTTCTTCGGCGTTGCGCGCGACTTCCTGCACGGTGGCGGTCATCTCGTGCATGGCAGTGGCCACTTGATCGGTCTCGATCTTCTGGCTGTTGACGCCGGCGCTGGTTTGCTCGGTGACGGCGGACAATTCTTCAGCGGCGCTGGCGATCTGGGTGACACCGTCGCGGATGCCGCTGATCAAGTCACGCAGGGTCACGCCCATGCGGGCGATGCCTTGCTGCAATACGCCGAGTTCGTCGCGGCGCGTCACTTTGACGTCCTGGGACAGGTCGCCGCTGGCGATGCGTTCGACCACGGCCAGGGTGTCGCGCAACGGGCCGGTGATCTGACGGGTGATGATCACGGCAGCAATGATGCCCACCAACAACGCCAGCAACGTACTGATCAGCTGCAGCGTGCGCGCCTGGGCGCTTTCGACGTCACGACGATCGAGCTGGATCTGATACAGCTGATCGCTCAGGGTCACGATGGCAGCGCCCTGGTCGGTCATTTCCTTGCGGGCCTGCACAGCATCGGTGTTGGCCGCTTTATAGGCGAGCAACGCACTGCGGTAGTTACCGAGCGCGGTTTCCAGCTGACGCAGGGCGTCTTGCTGGGTCTCGGCAAACTGCGCGTTGAGCGGTTTCAGGCTGGCAATCGTCGAATCCAGTTGGACGACGGCTTTTTGCTCGGTCTCGGCATTGGTGGTGGCGGTGTAGCCGCGCACTTCGTAGCGGGCCAGGATGAACGCTTCCTTGGCGGCGGTGACAGCCTGGAATTGTTCGAAACGCTGATCGCTCAGGGGCATTTGTTGCACGCGGGCGCTGATGGCGTCGATCAGCGTGCTGGCCGTTTCGGCATTGGCGGCCATGGTGTCGCGGGCGCTATTGCCAGTGCGGTAAGCGCTGCGCATTTTGTTCAGCGACGTCTTGTAGGCGTCGATGTACGTGCCTTGCTCCTTGAGCAGCTTGAGGTTTTCCGGGCTCTTGAACTTCGACAACAGCGATTGTTGCTGAGCGGAGAAGGCATCTAGGGTGGTCTGTACGTTCTGAGCGGCGGTTTCATCGCCGTTGGTCAGCATGTATTGCAGGCGAACCACACGAAGCTTGGTCAGGCCGGAGTTGAGCTGGGTGATGTCGCTCATCCAGTTACTGCGGTCAATCAACCCGCCCAGGCTCGTCCAGCCGGTCAGGGCCAGTACGCAGGTAAGTGCCAGGACCAGGCCGAACCCCAGGCCCAGCTTCATGTTCACGCTGATGTTGCCGAACCAGCTATTCATCAAATTCCTCCAGGAACGTTGCGCTTTCGATCGTCGGTTGGCTGGAAGATTGTTGTTTTTAGGAGCCAGCAAGGGTGTGTAGCAGGTCTGTATCGGCAGCAAACGCGAGAGCTGAAAGGATTTTGTCGGACAGATTCTGTAACAAGGTTTTTGTGGGAGGCTTAAGCTTTTTTTCACATGGGTTTCACCGACCGCCGACGCGCGCCTCTCTACCCTCGCGGTATCGAATGACAATGGTGCATGCGGGTGAGGCCGTTTGATGTGGAATTGAGACTGAATCTGTTCGGGATAAAACGCTCGATCAATCTGAGCGTTTTGGTCCGTTATCGAAACACCGCGGTGGTGCTGGCCTCGGCGTTGTTGGTGATTCCATTGACCGTATGGCTGTTGCAGCCGGCCGCAGTGCCGGACCTGGCGCATGGCAATGTGGCCGGCGCACGAGCATTGGCCAAGAGTTGGGCCAAAGGCGATGTGATCGTGCTGGTACGCCACGTCGAGCGTTGCGATCACTCGAAAGCCGCGTGCCTGAGCGGCAACGACGGGATTACCGATCGCTCGCGCAGCGTCGCGGTGGGTGTCGGTGCGCAGTTCGAACAATTGGGGCTGGAAAAGGCCGATATCTACAACAGCCCCATGATGCGTACGTCACAGACGGCCAGCTACATGTTCAACAAGGTCGGTGTGGGCGAGGACTGGCTGATCAGCTGCAGGGGCACGATGCTGCGTGATGCCCTGGCGCACAAAGTGGCCGGTCGCAATCTGATTCTGGTGACCCACAGCGAATGCATGGCGCAACTTGAGAAAGACCTCAAGGTGTCGACCTCCACGCTCGGTTACGGCGCTTCTCTTTTTATCTCCGCCAAAACCCATAAAGCACCGCGCATGCTCGGTTTCATCGAAGCCTCCGACTGGCGCTCGGTGACCTCCGAATGAGTATTCCTTCTGGATCAGGACACACCATGCTGACGTCTTCGTGCCATCGGTTTTACTGGGTGAATTTCGGTATCCCGCTGTTCTGCGCGGCCGTGGTTTTCCTGATGTTCGACATGACCAGAATCGACATCGCCTTCAGTAATCTGTTGTTTGATCCCGTCACCCAGATCTTTCCGCTCGACAAGGTTCACTTCTTCGAGAAGCTGACTCACAAGTGGGCGCGCATCATTCCGAACTGGACGGCCGAGATTGCCTTGATCGGCGCGATGCTGTCGTTTGTCTGGCCGCTGATTAACACGCAAAAGTCTCCGCGTCTCGGCCACTTTCTCGAACGCAGCAAAGCGGCGGCGGTGCTGCGATTTGCCCATGAGCATCGTCGGGATTTTCTGTTTGTGGTCTTCGCGTTTGCCATCTGCACCGGCGTGATCCATTTCCTCAAGGCGCACACCAGCGTGTACTGTCCGATTGAAACGACCCTCTACGGTGGGAAAATGCCGCACATTGAATGGTACGAAAACTTCCAGCTCTTCAAGGAAGCCGGTGATGGCCGTTGCTGGCCGGGCGGTCATGCTTCCGGTGGTTTCACCATGCTTGCGCTGTACTTCGTGGCTCGCCGTTACCGTTGGCGTTATTCCAAAGCGCTGATGTATGGCTCGTTGCTGCTCGGTTTCGTCTACGGCACGACGCGGGTTCTGCAAGGCTGGCATTACATGTCCCACACCTTCTGGGCCGGGATCTTCGTGTGGCTGGCGTGTTTGCTGACGGCGTTGGCGTTTTACGGGCGAGCGCGCCTGGAGATGCCGGTGCTGCAAAAGGCCGAACGGCCGGCCGCTGAGCCGCTTACTGGTTTACAAAGTAGTAAGCCTGACGTCCCACCTTCATGGACTTGAGCACTTTCAAGGGCGCGGCCGGTTCGGTTTCACCGGACATGACTGCCACGTTGGAAGGGGAGGCGGTCAGAAATTCATGCAATTGCGCCTCGGTGTCCAACCCCTTGAGCACTCGCTGGGTGTAGAACACGCTGGCGCCGCCCACCCGTTCGTTAGCCTGGAACAGGGCGACGTGTTGCCCGTTGGCCTGCATCGTCTGAATCTGTGCGGTCAACGGCAGAAACGACAGTTTACGATCGGCATGGGGCAGTGCCCATTGAGCGGCGGCCAGATAAATGCCGATTACCAACGCGAGGGCGCCAATGGCCACGCCACGTCGATGTCGTGCGATGAGCCCCAACAGGTTCGAAGCCCCTTCGCGTACCTTGAGCCGCTCGAACAGGACGCTCGCATACTCCGCAGCAATCACCGCCGCCGCTGGCGTCATCGACATGAGATACACCGTGCGCTTGCTCGACGCCAACGTCAGCATCACCAACTGCGCCACAATCCACAGCGTGAAAAACAGCAAGTAACGATTGGCCATCAGGCTTTTTCGGAAATGCCACAGTCCCATGTACACCAGGATATTCCACGGCAGAAACGCCTGGGGCAGCTTGGCCAGGTAGTAGTGGAACGGCTCGTAGTGCCCGGCCTCGACAAAGGATCCGCTAAAGCGTCCGACGCTGTTGGTTAGCAGCACTTCCCCCACGGCCTGAGCGCCACCGCGCTGATACAGCACGGCGAGCCAGACCATCAGCGGGATCAATCCCGCAAGCGTCAGTAAACCGGGGCGTAGCCAGTCCGAGAGTTTCAGGCGCTTGTCCATCAAGGTCTGGGCCAGCAGATAGGCGAAAATCACCACGCCCGGCATCGCCAGGCCCAATACGCCTTTGCTCAATGTGGCGATGGCGATTCCCGAGGCAAACAGCAACGCGTTGCCGAGCGTCGACTGTCGCTGCCCCTGAAAGAACGCCAGCAGCGCCATGCTCACGCCGAGGGCGAGCAACGCGTCTTCACCGACGCCGCGCACGTTGCTCCAGTAACTGGCCATGGTTGCCAGAAAGATCCCCGCCGTCCAGGCAATCGCCTTGGGCCGGCCGAACCGGCGCAGCATCGCGTACAACAGCATCACACTGAACAATCCGGCGAACGCCGAGGCCAGTCGCACCGCCCACGGCGTGCCGCCAAAGGCGCGGATGGCGCCGGCATCGAGCCACAAGCTCAAGGGCGGTTTTTCCAGAAACGGTTCGCCGAACAAACGGGGCGTCACCCAGTCGTTGTCCAGGTGCATTTGCATGGCGATCCCGGCCACCCGGGACTCCGTGGAACCTTGCAGTTGATGATTGCCCAAGGCAAAGAAAAACAGCACAGCGGCAAGCAGAAACAGGGAAGTGGCGGGACGCGACATAGGCTTCTGGTTACCGAGGAGGTGGACCGGGAAGCCCGAGCATACGGGGCGAATGCTTAACGAATTGTGAACGGCTTGCGAGTATTACGAGAGAGGTCTGGACCAACGCTGTTCCGGGGCTTCAAAGCGATCGTTGATCAACGCCGTCAACACGTGATCCTGCCAGCGCCCGGCAATGCTCAGGTAAGCCTTGGCGTAGCCCTCACGTTCAAATCCCAGACGCTCCAGCAGCCGTGCGCTGCGCTCATTGCCGGGGATGTAATTGGCCATGATCCGGTGCAGTTTCTGCTCATCGAACATGTAGCCGATGGCTGCTTCCAGCGCTTCCTGCATCAAGCCCCGGCCCTGATGGGACTCGTCTATGTGATAACCGAGATAACACGCCTGAAACGCCCCGCGAGTGATGCCGCTGAAGTTGCAGGCGCCGATCATCTGGCCGTTGTCCAGGTCCAGCAGCGCGAAATGCACCGCCAGGCCGGCCTGGAACGCACTGGCTTGCACTTCAAGACGCGGGCGGATGTTTTCAGGGCTGTGGTAATCGGTGGGGCGAATCGGCGACCACCGGGCGAGATGCCGATGGTTGCGCCGGTAGAAGTCGCTTTCCAGCGCCGCCTGCTCAGGGTCGAGCACCGCCAGCGTCAAGCGTTTACAGGGCAGGGACAACAGCGGCATAGGGCGCTCCGGTTCGAGGGGATCGTCGCGCAAGCATTACGTGGCCAACGGAAAAACTCAAACCGCCAGCGGCAATGTCACGATAAAGGTGCTGCCTTTGCCGTCACCGTCGCTGTTACCGATCACTTTGCCGCCATGGGCTTCAACCAATTCGCGAACCACCGTCAGGCCAATGCCCAGGCCTGCGCCGTTGAAACCGACGGCGTGAACGTCTTGTACAAACGGCTCGAAGATAAACGGCAGGGCCTGGGCGGAAATTCCGATGCCGTCATCGCTAATGCTCATTTCCAGCACGTTGTCCTTGGCCGTGACTGACAGCGTGACGTGGCCTCCCGAGGGTGTGTATTTGGCTGCATTGCCCAGCAGGTTGCCGAGAATCTGCGTCAGCCGCACCGGGTCGCCGTCCACCGACAGTGTGCATGCGGGCAGTTCGGTGGTGAAATGCAGCTGTCGGGTGTTCATCACCGGGCGGCACACCTCGATGGCCTCATGGATAATCTGCACCATGTCGACGATCCGGCAATCGAGGCGCAGCTTGCCGGTGCTGGCGCGGGACACGTCGAGCAAGTCATCCACCAGCCGCGTCATGTGCCGCACCTGGCCCTCGATCAATGCCTGCATGCGCGGCAGCTCTTCACTGGGCGCCCGCACCAGTCGGCCGGCGATCATGCTGATGGGGGTCAGCGGGTTGCGCAGTTCATGGGCGACCAGCGTGAGGAGGTTGCGTTGCTGCGCCAGCATATGTTCTGCCGAGGCTTGCAGGTTTTGCGCGCTGAGGGCCGCGATCACCAATTGTGCGTTGGCCTCGCGCATTTCCAGAAACAGCCGCTGCTCTTCTTGCGAGCGCTGGGGTTTTTCCGCATCCGATTGTGCCAGCAGGATGGCCAGCACCAATTGCTGATTGGCTTCGACCAATTGCTCGATTTGCTGGGCGTCCACCAGTTGGTTATTGGTATCGCTCAGTTCTTTTTTCAGCGCCGCCAGCACCGCACGGGCTTCGACGGTTTTCTGGCCGATCAGGAACAACTCACGAGCGGCCGAGGCCATCGTTTGCGCGTTCGTGCCATTGGCCTCAGTCATAGTCCCTTTTTACCCCTCGTCCTTGGTGAGCTGCCGGGTTGGCCGGCCTCCCAGTAATCCTTCCTGATCCGGTAACATTTCGCCGATTTGCAAGCCGTTATTGTCGATGCGGTACAGGCGCAATTCGTCGGAGTGGGCGCTGGCCCGAACCTTGACCACCGCCATGATGCGCAACAAGCGGCTCTGCACTTCAATATAGCGCTGGACGATGATTGCGTCGGTGAGAAACGCCGTGCCGTAAGGGCTGAAGCGCAGGTCGGTGTAGCGGTCTTCCAGTTCCGAAGTCAGCAACACACTGACACCAATGCTGGTCAGTGCCGTGACCATGCGCGACAGTGATTCACGAAAGTCTTCGCGGAAGGTCGGTGCCAGCGCCAGTTCGAAACCCGACAACGAATCGATCACCACACGGGTGGCTTTCAGTCGGCTGATCTCGCTGAGCAGCAAATGCACGATTTCGTCGATGGACAGGTCCGGCGCACGGCTGTCCACCAGGCCGACTTGTCCGCTTTGAATCAGTCCCGCCAAAGTGGAGTTCTGGGAGTGGTTCGGCCGTTGTTCAAACACCGCGATCACGCCGGTTTCGCCATTGCGCGCGCCTTCGGCCAGGAAGGTTGACGCCAGAATGCTTTTGCCCGAGCCCGACGGCCCGGCCACCAGCAAGGAATAACCCCGGGGCAGGCCGCCGCCGAGCATGTCATCGAGCTGCGGCACGCCCATTTTCAGGCGTTTACTCGGGAATTCCAGCGGTGCTTCAACCGGGTTGGCGGAGGCCGGTGCGAAGACCTTGATCCCCGACGTCGCAATACGGAAGGTATGCAGCCCCGGCAGCGTTGGCTGGCCGCGCATCTTCATGATTTCCATCTTGCGCACCATGGAGTTGCGCTGAACGCTTTGGCGCAGCCAGATCAGGCCATCGGCCACGGTGAAAATCGGGTTGGTGTCGGTTTCGGTGAAATATTCGCCAATCAGGAAGGTCGTCGCCTGCCAGGTGGTCATCAACATGCCCAGTTGCTGAACGAATTGCGGCAGGTTGTTGTTGGGGTTGTCCTGGGTCTGGCTGGCCAGCACCACGGAGCGGAACGAATCGACAAACACCAGCCCCGGTGAGTGAGCTTCCACCTCGCTGACGATGCGCCGCAGCACCTCGTCCAGATTCCCCGCCAGGGTGTCGTCGGCCAGGTTGATGTAGCGAATCGAATGGTTGATCGCTTCGCTGTCGAAAAAATCGAATTGCTGTTGATAGCGCAGCATCTTCAGCGGCGGCTCTCCCAGCACGGTAAAAAACAGCGCCGGGCGTTCAGGTGTCGCCAGGGCGAACATCATCTGATGCGCGAGGGTGGTCTTGCCACAGCCAGGCGGGCCGGCGATCAGGTTGAACGAAAACTCCGGTAATCCCCCGCCCAGCACCTCGTCCAGTCCTGGCACGCCGGTGGCCAGGCGGTTGATAGTCACTTTGGTGCTCATGGCGAATTTTCCTGCGAAGGGGTGTCGCTCAAAGAAGGTTCCCACATGCCACGAAGCAAGCGTTCGGTAAGCGAGGGCCCGATGAGCGTGGTCAGCAGCTCGTAAAAGGTAGTCAGCAACACTTCACCAAAAAACAGCGCATCGGTGTCGTTTTGCTCAACGATTACGGACTTGAGGGCAGTCAGGTCCATGCCGGCCGGCACTTTGTCATAGATGCCGGCTAAACGCGGATGAGTAGAGGCGCACAGGTGGAGGCTGCGGCGATAAAGCGCAGCAACTCCCTGCGGGCCGATGATGGGCGTGAGGGCTACATCCATATCCTGCAAGGTTGAAATGATCGCCTGGGCGATCCTTGCGATGTCAGCATTGGGGCCAACACGGTGCGCCAGAGAAGCTACGATCTGGCGGCTCTCTTCGCTTAGCGTGGACATGGCTAACTGATATCTGATGGACAGACATCCATGCTACACCCAATGAAGCGGCCGGGTGTGATTTGCATCAGGGCGCAGGGTTTTGGATGCCAACCCGCAGCTAATCAATCAAAAGGCAAAAAAAAGCCCGCGGGAGGGCGGGCAAACCGTAGTTTCTTGAATGAGCGAGCGCACTGTACCGGTTGGAGAGGGCCGGCGGGGTGAAGAAAAATTTATGTGGAGGGAGATCCCCGGGTTAGCGCTTACGGCAAATGATCTGCCGCAAAGTCTGCCTCCGAACGTGCCCGCAACCGTCCCTCGTGGCAGGCCTGCTGGAAGCGTTCGAAGTCGCGTTCATTCTGTACAGCATAGCTATTGGCATACTTGAACAGCGCGTCGGCCAGCGCATCACTTTTGCCGATGTAGCCGCTGATCTGCGCGGCCTGCCCGGATGATTTGGCATGTGCGCGGGCGAGGGCGCGACCACAGACGCGTCCATAAGCGGCGAAGGTCTGCGCATCGAACGTCTCGAGTTCGGCCGAGATTTTCATGTCGCGCAACTGCCGCACATAGAAGTGTCGACCGCTGGGGCCGGTGGTCCAACCGAGAAACAGGTCACTGGCCGCCTGCATCAACCGTTGACCATCGACCACCCGCTGACCGTTGTGCCGCTCTTTTGATTTTGTCTTCACGTAATTGGCCAGCACTGAACGGCGTGCTTCCTTGAACTGCAGAAACAGCGGGAACTCCTGATCATCGGTCAGCAGAGCCACCAGGCACCGAGTACCGACGCTGCCCACACCTACGACTTTGAACGCCATGTCCTGGACATGAAAACGTGAAAACAACGCTCGTCGGTCAGCTTGCAGCGTGCCGGGATACTTGCGCATGAAGGCGTCGTAGATCGGCCGCCAATCCGAGAGGCGCAGCCAGTCATCGCTGGCATCCAGCAGCGTGGTGTTTTTGTGCAGATGGAAAATTTCCGGCAGGTCATCACGAATGATCAGACGGCCATGGGCGTCACGCTCGCTGATTTTCGGCAGCAGTTCGGCGTGGGAGCGGCCCTCGGCTTTTTCGATGGCGCGTTCGATATGCTCCAACGTTTTTTTGTTCGCCTGCTTGCGCAGGTCGTCGTATCGGATGGACTCGTACCAGGTTTCCAGCGAGCTTTGTTCGGCGCACTCAAACATGGTTTCCCGGTAGGCGCCGACCGCTTCGCGGCAGACCGTTTCCTCGACTGTTTCGCTATGACGCAAGTCGCGGGCGGCCACCACGACACTCGTCACCAGCCGTTTAACGTCCCACTCCCAAGGGCCGGGATGGACCTCATCGAAGTCGTGGACGCCGAACAACAGATTGCGTTCGGGCGTGGCGAAACCGCCGAAGTTCATCAGGTGGCAATCGCCGCAGATGGGCGATGTCAGTCCCATGGTTGGCGTGGTGGCCAGATCGTGGGCCTGCAACAGCGCGTTGCCGCGATAGAAAGTGAAGGGGGAATCGAGCATCCGACCGTAGCGTAATTCGACCAGGGATTTGATGCGGTCTCTACTGGACGCTTTGATCAGCGGGAGCGGGTCGCGGGTTATTTTCCCCGTTGAGGCTTGAGCATTGCGGGGGCAGTTCTTGCGAGCATCCTTGCCTTGCTTCAAGCGGTCTTTGAGGGTGGTCATGGGAGCTCTTTGAGTGAGTGTGTTGGGGCGTTTGCGGTTTTAGTGTAGAAGGCCTTCGCGGGTTCACCCGAAGTTTGGGCTGCGGCTGATCTATCCTTCAGGAACATGTTCAATGTCTGGGGCTGGAAACAAGGAGGCCTGTGCTTTCACTGCTGATTTCGCTGCTCCTGGCCTTCCTCATCGGTTGGGTATCCCAGCGGATGGGCATGTGCCTGGTCAATGCCACCGGGTTGTTGCTCAGGCGCCGGCCGACGCTGTTTGTTTCGCTCATCTCTTGCGGTCTGTTCGGCCTGTTACTGGCACCGTTCTATAGTCTGTTTGATGTCAGTCAGCCGTTGTTCATTCCCAAAGTCGGCTACTTGTCGCTGGTCGGAGGCGGGTTGCTGTTCGGCATCGCCTCGGTGCTCAACGACGGTTGCAGCGTCGGCACCCTCACCAAACTCGCCAGCGGCAACCTCAGCAAAGCCTTCACGATTATTGGCTGGGTGGTGGGGATCGTCCTCTGGTATCACCTGAACATGCTGACCGAACACAAAACCCTGCAAATGCCGACGATCTCCAGCCACCAATACTGGCTGACCATCGGCATCTTGCTGGCGGCAATACTCTTCCTGATCCGTGTTCACGGCGACAAACACCTGGTGCTGTCCAGCATGCTCCTGGGCGCCTTGACCAGCGCCCTCTACACCTTCGAACCGCTGTGGACCCCGAGCGTGTTCTTTTACAACCTATCGCAAATGTTCTGGTCCTCGGGCGACAACTCGCTGACCAGCCAGCGCGTGGCGGTGTTCGTCATGCTGTTGGCGGGAATGCTCAGTTACACGCTGCATCGACGGACTTTCAGCTATCAGCGGTTTGAATGGAGGGCAGCGGTGAAGCATTTACTGGCGGGGGTGATGATGGGGATTGGTGCATCGATGATGCTGGGTGGAAATGATTCGCAGATTTTGCTGGTGTTTCCGACGATGACTTGGGTAGGCGCGGTGCCGTTGGGGGCGATTGTTTTGGGGATATTGGTGGGGATTGGGGTGAGGCGGGCAAGGGGGCGGATCTATTAAACCAAAATTTGATTTGGCTGTAATGTTCCGTATGCGTTACATTTTTCTATCAATGTTGCGGTAACTACACATGGATTACAGTCTGCTCATTTCCCGTCTCGGCAACCAGATACGCGAAAAACGTATGAATCGTGGCCTGACTCAGGCTCAGGTTGCCGAACTCGCAGGGATGACACGATACAAAGTCATTGCCATAGAGAAGGGGACACTTTCTGTAGGAATGATCGCCTATGCGCGGATTCTGGCTGCGCTGGATTGCGAGTTAGCGGTTATTCCAGCGGCTATGCCGACACTTGAAGAGCTTGGGGATCTGTTCGAATGAAAATGACGTCGCTCAAAGTCAGTACGCCAGAAGGGAGTAGCGGCAGAATCCTGACCAGCGCAGAGGATTTCCTGTTTCGCTATGACGAAGACGCATTACCCCCTACGGCCATCAGCTTGTCGATGCCTGTACGGCCTGACGAGTTTCGTCGCCGAGAGCTGCACCCGATTTTCCAGATGAACCTGCCGGAAGGTTATGTCCTGGAGCAAATACGTAATCGCTTGGCTAAAACCGTTAACGTCGATCCAATGCTGCTGTTGGCATTGTCTGGTAGCAGTTCACCCATTGGTCGTGTTTTGGTGCGCTCCGAAACGGTCGATTCCTTGCTTGCTGGACAGCAGTTTCCTGGCGAAAGGCTCGAAGAGATTCTGACGTGGGACGGTACTGAAGATATCTTCTCTGATCTGCTCGATCGCTACATCCTGCGGGCGGGCATTTCAGGTGTTCAACCCAAAGTGTTAGTGCCTGAACGGCAGGAAACTGCCTCGCCGCGGGTCACCTCGAAAACCCCGGACTTGATCATCAAAAGTGGTCGAGAGGAGTTTCCGGGGCTGGCCATCAACGAGTTTCTTTGCATGTCCATTGCCAAGGAAGCAGGCATTCCCGTTCCGGAGTTTTTCCTGTCCGATAATGCGCAGCTTTTTGTCATGCGGCGCTTTGACCGAGACGATCAGCAAGACCCGATTGGTTTCGAAGACATGGCGGCGTTGATGGGGCTTTCGGCCGATCAGAAGTACAGCAAAAGCTACGCGGCAATCGCCAAGGCTGTACGGCTTTTCTGCCCCGCTAAGCATCTGCGATCTTCCCTTGATCAACTGTTCGATAGCATCGCCTTGAGTTGCATCGTCGGAAACGGTGACGCTCACCTGAAGAATTTTGGCTTGCTGTACTCCGAGCCTACGCAACGCGATGCACGCCTGGCACCCGCTTACGACATCGTCAACACCACGGCCTATATCCCGGAGGATGTGTTGGCGCTGGATTTGGCGGGCAACAAGTCATTGTTTGCGTCTCGCCAAGGGTTGCTGGAGTTTGCACGAACGTGTGAGATCGCCCAGCCCAAGGAACGTATTCAGAGCTTACTTGCGGCACTTGAAGTGGTGCTTGGGCGGTATCCCGAGCATCGGGAACGTGCACCTCATGTTGTTGCTGCCATTCAAGAAGCGGCGGCGCCATTTGTGCTGACGTTTGGGTAGGATTTTTTAGAGGGACCAGCGGAGCGTCGTGGCTTATCGATGTGAATGAAGGCAATCACTTTAGTGAATGGCGAGCGTTAAATCTTTACCTGATCAAATTTCTGTAATTCGCTCTTGCGACGGATCGAGGGAAGGGGAGTCAATTGAGTCGACAGAAAGTTACAGTTTATGAAACCTTCTGTTGAGCCCAAGCCCAAAAAGGCACCTGCGATATTCTCGTCAGGTGCCTTTTTTTGATGGGCGAATTCGATGATTTGGTATTTACATCGACGAAACCTGCGCCTGCAATCTTCGCCCAACCACATCCATCAAATCGCAGCCATCGCGCAGTGAAGTCACTAACACCCGCGCCAATTCACTGTGAACACCTTCGCTCACAGCAAAGCTCTCCAGCAATTGAGTCGCCGTGCGGATGCGGTAAGCCGCGGTTTCGTGCAATACGTCCAGCGGTGCTTCAGTGTCGATCAGCAGCGACGCGATGGTGCAGTCGATGCCGGTGACAGGCATGTATCGATCCATGACAAAACCTCCATTAGGTAAAAGAGCGCGACCACTCAGTTGTGGCTGGCGGACGGAGCTTTGGCCACGCCATCGGGCGGGTCGAGGTTGTCCAGCGCTCGGTTTACCAACAGTTCGCCGAGCAACGCCAACTGCTGAATCGCCAATGCCACGTTGCGGCGCGAGCCTTCAAGTTCGCAGGCCAGGTCGGTGGTCATTACGTTGAGCGAGGCGAGGGTTTCGCAGGCGTGAGCGAGCAGGGTGGGTGTGTCGACGTCGGGGAGGAGGGTGAAAACGTGGCTGATGGGGTCGGGGTGGTTTGGGTTGCGGAGGCGGGCGCTGATGATGCGTTCGGTGGTTTTGGAAAGTTGGCCTAAATCGGGTGCGTCTGCATCTGAATGTGCCGCAGATTCGGGCGGATTTGGGGTGATCTTTTTCATGCTGGAACTCCTTGCGTTGTTTGGGAGCTGCCAGTCCCCTGCTGTCAAACAGGATTGGGTGGCGGCTGTACGCGGGTTGACAGACCGGAAACGCAAGCATCCAGTGCACCCGAAAGTGCCCCACGCACAGCCACCAAAACGAAACTGCACACGTGAAAGGATGCCGTTTTATCCGGAGGAGTGAAAGCTTGCGGTTCTTCAGCCTGTCAAAGCCGTTCGCTGTTTTTGCAGCGACACCTGAAGGCTATCGATGCAAAACACCTTCCGCCAGTTCATGAAAGCCGACACGAGTTGCGGGAAGTTTCCTAGGACGAGTACTACGTTCCTACAAGCCAAGTAACTGCTTATCTCAATACTCCGCAACCCCATCCCCCCGCAAAACCCACCCAGCCTCCCCAGCCACCAACCGATACCGAACCTCTCGCATCTTCCCCGTCCTTCCAGCCCCCTCATCCGCACTTTCATACACCGGAAACCGCCGCACCAACACACCCTCAACCACCGCAAACTCATCCTCGCCCTGATACCCCTCCGCCGCTTTCGCATTCTCACTAACAACCGGAAGATAAATCTCGCTCAGCGATTTCTTGCGATTGGCCGCATAGGCAAGCAACTCCCCCGGCATTCCACGTCCGGGCGATCTGGCGAAGACGTAAATCTCCGGCGAGCCATCCCGATCAAGGTCCGCCACCTCCGCCCGGACGATATTGCCGGTCAGCGACCGGGTGATCTCTGCGTTATCGATCTCCAGCCCTTGAGGCGAGATGCTCACGGCAGGGTTGCCGTCGACCCATTTCCCCGTCACATGAAAACGGATGCCCTGTAGTTCAAGCGTCTGGTCAAACGGCTGAGTGCTGTTCGAGGTGTCGGAGGGGCTGAGGTTCAAGGAAAGGTTGTAGTTCGCCACCTCGTTGCGCCGTGCGGCATTGCGCATGAGGTACACCTGAACCGTATATTCGCCGTCGACGGGCAACGGCCCCATGAAATGGTTGCCCATGATTGAGCCGTTAAACAGCGCATAGTCCGCGCCGTTGGCGGTGATATTGAAGTAGGCAGACGTGTTGGAAGGCTTGAGGTCGACGGTCAGCATCTGGCCTGCCCTCGCACTCACACGGTATTGCGCAGTGAGCCGGCCCTGGATGGACTGTTTGATCTCGACGGCATCGGTGCCCTTGTCGTAAGGGACTTGCTCGACACGGGGCGCGACTTCGGTCGCGGCGTGTACAGACAGGGAAACCATGGCCGCAAGGGCGGCAGTGATCCAGATGTTCATATTTATCTTCCTTAGAGCAGCGCTCCCTGTTGATTACAGTTCATCCGACCTCATCGTGTGCTTGAAATGATGCTCCTAAAGTCTCACCCCCAACGCCCCCATCCGAGTGGTTGATAAAGAAGCGATCCGCCTCGATCAGGCTGTCATCGTCCGATGCAGGGTGCCATCCAAGTTGTTTCTCAAAGGGTGTTTTTGATTCGTCGTGATGTTCGACGGTGGCGACGCTGGGCAGGCTGCCGAGGATTTTCCGGATGCCGTCGATGAGCCATTACGGTGGGGAAAAGCTGGTTGGACGTCGATGATAAGGAGGGCTTAAGGAAAGGCGAAAGTTCCGTTCTAGACGTAGTTTGACGGCCTGAAATGGCAATTGCATGACAGCCTGTAGCTAATAAATGTCGTCAAATAAGTGACGTTTTTCGGGGTAAAATACCGCTCGGCGATAAGTTAGACAAAGTATTGACAGTGGCAATCTGATCTCCCATTATCGGCCGCGTTTTGATGGCCTTGCGCCACAAACTCGGCGGAATTCAACCACTCGTATCCGCTCTACTGTTCAGGGAGAGATTTCATGTTTGTTGAGCGAGTATTGGTGACTGGCGGTGCAGGTTTCATCGGGTCGCACCTTGTAGAAGCTTTGCTGGGTAAAGGCTACAAAGTCCGCGTGCTGGATAATTTGTCGACCGGCAAGGTCAGCAATCTGCCGATGGATAATGCCAATCTGAGCCTGGTCATCGGTGATGTCGCCGACGGCGCCGTGGTGGCACAGGCCATGCGCGATTGCGGTGCTGTTGTTCACCTGGCGGCGGTGGCCTCGGTGCAAGCGTCGGTGGATGATCCGGTCAGCACCCATCAAAGCAACTTCGTCGGCACCCTCAACGTGTGCGAAAGCATGGTGAAGGCCGGGATCAAGCGCGTGGTGTTCGCCTCCAGCGCGGCCATCTACGGCAACAACGGCGAAGGCACGGCGATTCACGAAGACACGCCAAAATCCCCGCTCACGCCGTATGCCAGCGACAAACTGGCGAGTGAGCAATACCTGGATTTCTATCGCCGCGAACATGGCCTGGAACCGATGATCTTTCGGTTCTTCAACATCTTCGGCCCACGCCAGGATCCTTCATCGCCTTACTCCGGCGTGATCAGCATTTTTACCAAGCTGGCCATGGCGGAGCAGTCGGTGGCGATTTTCGGTGACGGTGCGCAGACCCGCGACTTCGTCTATGTCCAGGACCTGGTGAGCATCCTCGTTCAGTCCCTGGAAGTCAGCGAACCGAGCCCCGGCGCGGTGAACGTTGGCCTGAGTCGTTCCACCAGCCTCAACGACCTGATTGCCGAATTGGGTACCGTCACCGGTAGCCCGTTGAAGGTGATTCATCACGCGCCACGTCAAGGCGACATTCGCCATTCGCGCGCCAACAACAGTCGCCTGCTCGAGCGTTTCGCGCTCCCGGAACCGACCGCCATCGGCAAGGGCCTGGCGCAGCTAATCCGCAGCCTCTAATCCGGCCGGTTCTACTGTCCGACATCCAAGCAGTATCGGTTCAGTCAATTCAAGAGTGAGTTATGGAAATCGTTTTTCGCAGGACGCGTGTCCGCGCGGCCGCTAAACGGCTGCTCGCCGCTTTAGCGTTGTTCGTCAGCGGGCCCGCCGTCCAGGCCGCAGCATTGCCGCAACCCGCCAGCGTGGTTTTCTGGTACGCCGATCAACCGCCCATTTCCGAGTTGGCTCAGTTCGACTGGTCGGTGGTCGAGCCGGGGCACATGACCGTGGGCGACGTCAAAACCCTGCGCAAATTGGGCAGCCAGCCGTTCGCCTACCTGTCGGTGGGCGAGTTCCACGGTGGCAAGGCCGAACTCGACAAGGCATCTCTCTCGGGGGCGGTCAGCCCGGTGCGTAATGGCGCGTGGGACAGTCAGGTCATGGACCTCGCAGCACCCGCCTGGCGTGAACATTTGTTCGGCCGAGCCAAGGCGTTGCAGGCCGAAGGCTACGCCGGTTTGTTTCTCGACACCCTCGACAGCTTCCAGTTGCTGCCGGAGTCGGCGCGAGAAACACAGCGTGTGGCCCTCGCCGGGTTCCTGCGGGAATTGCATCAGCGTCAGCCGAACCTGAAGCTGTTTTTCAACCGTGGATTTGAAGTGTTGCCTGACCTCGATGGCGTGGCCGCCGCCGTGGCGATCGAATCGATTCACGCCGGCTGGGACGCTTCTGCCAAGCGCTATCGCCCGGTGCCTGAAGCCGACCGCGAGTGGCTGGAAACCCAGATCCAGCCGCTGCGTGCCAAAGGCATCCCGCTGGTAGCGATCGACTACCTGCCACCGGAGCGTCGCGATGAAGCGCGCAAACTGGCCAAGCGGCTGCGCGATGAGGGCTTCATTCCTTACATCAGCACGCCCGAGCTGGACTCGATGGGCATCAGCAGCATCGAAATCCAGCCGCGCCGAATCGCGCTGCTTTACGATCCGCGCGAAGGTGACCTGGTGCGCAACGCCGGGCACACCTTGCTCGGCGGTTTGCTCGAATACCTCGGCTATCGGGTGGATTACCTGCCCGTTGACAGCACCTTGCCGGAACACCGATTCAGCGGTTTGTACGCCGGGATCATTACCTGGATGACCAGTGGCCCACCGCAGGATGCATCGGCTTTCAATAGCTGGATCGGCAAGCGTCTGGACGAACACGTCCCGGTGGTGTTCTTTTCCGGGCTGCCGATTCAAGACCCGCTGCTGCTCAAGCGTCTGGGCCTGATTCGCTCGGCGCCCATTGGCACTCAAGCGTTGACCATCAACTATCAGGACAAGGCGCTGATCGGCGCTTTCGAAGCGCCGGTGCAGCCGCGCTCCCGTGACCTGACCGCGATCTCCCTGCTGCCCAAAGGTCCGAAAGCCGCGTTGCTGCTGACCACTGCGGACGGCCAGACATTCGCTCCGGTGGCGACCGCCGAGTGGGGCGGTGTGGCCCTGGCGCCGTACATTCTCGAAACGAACAACGAGCGCAGCCGCTGGATTCTCGATCCGTTCGCCTTCCTCCAGGCCAGCCTGCGCTTGCCGGTTCAGCCGCGTCCGGACACCACCACTGAAAACGGCCGCCGCATCGCCACCGTGCACATCGACGGAGATGGTTTTCCGTCGCGCGCCGAAGTGCGCGGCACGCCGTATGCCGGCAAACAGGTGCTCGACGATTTCATTCGGCCCAACCCGTTCCTGACGTCGGTGTCGATTGTCGAAGGCGAGATTTCACCGCGCGGTATGTTCCCGTTCCTGGCCCGCGAGCTGGAACCCATTGCCCGTGAGTTGTTTGCCAACCCGAAAGTTGAAGTCGCCAGTCACACCTTCAGCCATCCGTTTTTCATGCAGCCGGAAGTGGCGCAGAAACGTGAGAATTTCAATCCGGAATACGGCTTGAAAATGGCCATCCCGGGCTACGACAAAATCGATTTCCGCCGCGAGATTTTTGGCTCGCGCGACTACATCAACCAGCAGCTCACCACCCCGGAAAAACCGGTGAAGTTGATCTTCTGGCCGGGCGATGCCTTGCCCTCGGCAGCCACTCTGAAGCTGGCCTACGACGCGGGCCTGAAAAACGTCAACGGCGCCGAGACCATGCTGACCAAGGCCAACCCGTCGCTGACCGGTCTCAACCCCTTACTGCGCCCCACCGAAGGCGGCTTGCAGTACTACGCGCCGATCATCAACGAGAACCTCTACACCAACCTGTGGAAGGGACCGTATTACGGTTTCCGCGATGTGATCGACACCTTCGAGCTCACCGACAGCCCACGGCGTTTGCGCGGCCTGCACCTGTATTACCACTTCTATTCGAGCACCAAGCAGGCCTCGATCAAGGCGATGAACGAGATCTACGGCTACATGAAGGACCAACAACCGATGTCGCTGTGGATGAGCGATTACCTCGATCGCGTGCACGGTTTGTATCAAGCCAGTCTGGCGCGCACCGCCGAAGGCGACTGGCAGGTTCGCGGGATGGATGCGTTGCGCACCCTGCGACTCGACCCGCAGATGGGTTGGCCGGATCTGCTGCGTTCGCAAGGCGTCGCCGGTGTTCGCGACCTGCCGCAAGGCCGGTATGTGGCGTTGAGCAGCGACCAGGCGTTGCTGGTGTTGCGTTCCGACCGGGATCCACGGCCGGCGCTGGAGGAGGCCAATCTGCCGTTGCTGGACTGGAAATATGTGGACGAAAAGCACGTGAGCTTTTCGTTTGCCGGGCAGGTCGACCTGACCTTCTCCGTGCGCTCGGCAAGCAGCTGCCGGGTGGACGTGGACGGGCAACAATTTGCAGGCAAGGCATCCGCCGGCCTGTGGACTTTTCAATTACCAATGAAGCAGGTGAGTCATGGTCAGCTCTACTGCATCTAACTCCTCAGCAACCAAAAGCCGCCGCCTGCTCAATCCCTGGGCATTGGCGGTGGTCGCGGTCGCCGTGGGCGGCCTGCTGTGGTTGACGTTCCAGCGCGAAGAAGTGTTCCAGCCTGACGGCCGCGAGCCGGATGCGGTCTCGGCCAATTACGCCGAATTGCTGCTGGCGGCGCACCCGGATGACGATCACCTGCGCTTGCAACTGGTCGATCTGTTGATCCGTCTCGGCGACTACCCGAAGGCGCGCCAGCACCTTGAGAACTGGCCGAAACCGGTCGTTGAGTTGCAGGCGTATTACCGGTTGGAACTGGATGCGCTGGAAGCGGCGAAGGCCGACGATCCAATCGCGCAGAAAGCCTTGATCGAACGCCTGAAAAGCTTCGATCACCGCCTGTTGCCGCTGCCGCAATTGCAGAACCTGGCCAAGCTGGCGCTGACATTACAGGCGCCAGCCTTCGCGGCCAGCGTCTACGAAGAAATCGCCGACCGCGATCCAGCTCAGCGCATTGCTGCGCTCAAGTCCGCCGCGCAGTGGTACCTGGCCGGCGAGCAACCTGGCCGCGCCGCCGACATTTATCTACTGCTCAAGCAAGATAGCCAGCAATCGTCCGAGCGACGTGAATACGCGCAACTGGCGTTCAACAGTCTGTTGGCCGCCGGTCGCGGCGAACAGGCCGCGCGTGTGCTGGCCGATGAACTGGATCAGCTCAAGGATCCGCAAACCGATTCGCCGTGGCTGGAGCAGGGCGTCGACGTTGCCGTGGGCAGCAAGCGCTTCGATCTGGCCCAGCGTTTTCTGGATCAGTGGCGCGTGTTGCAGCCGGACAATCCGCAAATCCTGCGCGAGGAATTCAGCATGCGTCTGGCCCTCGGCGACCTGTCCGGTGCGTGGGACAGTGGTCAGCAGCTCGTGGCTGAACACCCGGATGACCTGGCGTTGCTCGAGCAAATGGGGCATCTGGGCGAGTGGCGTGGCGACAGTCAGGCCGCCCTGGGTTACTGGATTCGTCTGCTGAAGCTGCACGAGGACCCGCAAACCCGTGAACACGCCTGGCGTCTGGCCAGCCAGCAGTTCGATTTCGACCGGGCGATCCCTTTGCTCGCCGAGATCATGGAGCAGCGTGCGCTGACCGATATCGAACTCGACGCGCTGAACTACGCCCACGAGTCCCGCGGCACACCGACCCAAGCCGAAACCTGGTTGCACGCTTACTTGCGCAAGTACCCGGCGCACCGTCTGGCCTGGACACGCTTGCTGCAAAACCTAGAGAACACCGGGCAGTTTGCGCAGAAAACCGAAGTCTACAAGCGCTACTCGAAACGCTTCGCACTGACGACGACCGAGCGCATCGACTGGGCCAACACCGACCTCAAGCTGTTTGATAATCAGGCGGCGTGGGACGTGTTGCAGGTCGATAACCGCAAGATCACCGATGAGGGTTACTGGCGCCTGCGCGCTGCCTTGGCGTGGGATCTGGAACTCGATGATGAATTGCAGGTTTCCCTGGAAAGACTCCTCGCGCTCAAGGGTTCGCTCAACAGTGGTGACGAGAGTCAGCTGATCACCATGTATCGCACCAGCGATCCCAAGCGCGCCCTGACCATGATGGTCGGCAGCTGGAAGCGCACCCGTGATCCGCAGCGTCTGGTTGAATCCTTGCAGCAAGCCCAGGAATTGCAGGACTGGCCGCAAGTGATCGCGCTGCTCAAAGACGCCGAGCAATACCCGGACGCCAACGAGCAAGCACAAGTGCTGGCGATACGCGGTGCCTTGGCGGTGCAGCAGGGCAACGTCGACGAGGCACAGCGTTTGTACCTGCTGGGCCTGTCGCGTTTCCCGGATGACAACCTGTTCCGCGAGCGCTTAATGTGGCTGTACGTCGATCAAGGCAACACCGCCGCGCTCAAGCCGTTGCTGACGGAATGGAAACCCCAGGCACGTCAGGACCGAATCCTCTGGCTGCCGTTTGCCAGTGCCAGTCAGATGCTCGGCCGCGATACCGAAGCGTTGGCCTGGTATCGCCTGTACCTCAAGACCAGTCCGCAGGATTGGCTGGTGCGCGCGGCGTATGCCGATGCCCTCGAAAGCGCCGGTTATCAGGACGCGGCTCAACGCTTGCGCTTGAAGCTGCTGCGCAGTCCCGAAGGCGAAAACATTCAGCCATCGTCCCAACGTTACGCGATCTGGTTGCGGTTGATGGCCAGCAGTTATTCGCCGGGCAAGGCGCAGCAGGAAGTGGCGAAGTGGAAGGACGGCTCGCCAGCGATGTTGCAATTGTGGTTCGAACGTTTGCTGGCGCGTCTCGACGCGACCAACCAGGAATCGCAGAAAGACCAGTGGCTGGAGTGGGCGCGCGGCCAGGGCTTGAAGGTCCAGCGTTACGAAGAAATTCAGCAAGCCTTGCGCAGCCGTAACAAGGCGCAAGTCGAAACGCTGTTGGCCAGTAGCGACCTGAACCCGGCGCAACGCGCTCAGGCGCTGAGTCGTCTCGGCCGCTTCGATGAAGCCCTCGACCTCAGCCAGTCCGCGCTGGGTGACGATCAGCCGGCCGCCGTGCGCGAGCAACTGCGCCGTCAGGCCGTGGAACTTCAGGAATTGACGCCGCAAGGCGCGCAGCTGTCCTGGCATCAGCAGGATTTCGGTGGCCTGGAATTCAACGCCCCGCGTCTGCAAATCGCGCACAACCTTGGCGCTCAGTGGTACGCCAATCTTGAGCTGGAGAACGGCACCTACAACAGCGATCAACTGATCGAATCGCGCATGGGCGATGAGCGCAACGCCGCGCTGACCCTGCAACGTTCGGTGGAGGATGGCGGCTACAAACTGTTCGCCGACACCAGCCAGCGCGATGACGACGACCGTAACGGTTTGGGCCTGTCCCGGACGTGGCAGTTGAGCGCCAGTGACCAGATCGAGACCGGTGTGGACTGGCATCGCAAAAGCGAAGACAGCGGCCTGATGCGCGCTTTCGGCCAGCACGACAGCGTGTGGGTCGGCGGTCGTCACGGGCTCTCGGCGCGGGATCAGATCAGCTGGGAAGTGGCGCAGAAATCGTTCTCCACCCGTGCGGGCGATTCCCTGGGCAACGGCCAGGCGCTGAAGATGGAATACAACCACACGCTGGAATTCGCCGGGCCGAACTGGACCGTGCGCAGCGGTGTCGATTATCAGCACAACAACGTCAAGGACCGCACCCTGGACTACTTGTCCAGCGCCAACGGCGGTCCGGTGAAAAGCGTTGATGACTCGGACGACCCCACGGTCGTGACGGCCGACGATCTGCTGCAAAGCCGTTACGGCCAACTGTATGTCGGCAGCTCCTGGCGTCGCGGTTTGCCGGGCGCGCTGGTGCGCACTCGCCCGCAATACACCTGGCTGGTGGACGTGACGGCGGGCTGGCAATGGCTGGATCAAACCTTCAACTACGGCATCAACACCGGGATCGGCGTCGAGGTGCTGGGCGGTGACGAATTGGCCCTCACCGTCGGCTACCAATCCGCGCCACAAGGCGGGGATGGTCAAGCGGGCGGAACACTGGGTGTGAGCTACGGCGTGCGATTCGGACGCTGATCATGAAATGTTTACAGGAGAAAAACTGATGCAAGCAATTCGTAATCTGAGCCTGGCTCTGGCAGTCCTGTTCGTCGCCGGTTGCGCCAGCTTCACCGGCGACACCAGCCCGAACCTTCCGCGTACTGCGAAGTGGGGCACTGTGCCGATGATCAACTATTCGCAAACCCCGCAAGCCGGTGAACGCGCCGAGCAGATCCTGCTCAGCGTGCTCAGCAGCCATGGTCTGCAACCACGGGTTTACCCGGTCAGCACGCAGGGCGAACAAGCGCTGATGGACGACAACGAACGCCTGGCCGGCGCCCTCGATTGGGCTCGGGATCAGAAGCTTGATTACGTGGTCGCCGGTAGCGTTGAAGAGTGGCAGTACAAGAACGGTCTGGACGGCGAACCGGCCGTGGGCATCAGCCTGCGCGTGCTTGAAGCCAGCAGCGGTCGTGTGCTCTGGAGCAAAAGCGGCGCGCGTGCGGGCTGGTCCCGTGAAAGCCTCGCCGGCACCGCGCAAACGGTGCTCGACACACTTGTTGGCGCCCTTCGGTTCGAGTGAATGCAATGAATTCTCCTCACATGGATTACACCCTCGCGCCGCGTGCCAGCGGCCCGGTGTCTTGGCTGGAAACGCTGTTGGTCACGGGTGCTGCGATCGGCCTGGGCTTGTGGCTGACCCCCGAAGACCCGTTGCAAATGCACGCCGGTTTTCCCTGGCCGGTGCTGGCGCCGCTGCTGCTGGGTGTGCGTTACGGTTTTGTGCGTGGCCTGCTTAGCGCCAGCCTGTTGGTGGCGGCATTGTTTGCGCTGCGTTACATCGGGCATGAAGCTTACGCGCAGCTTGATCCGTCGTTTATTGTCGGCGTGCTGGTCAGTGGCATGCTGGTGGGCGAGGTTCGCGATCTGTGGGAGCGGCGCTTGCAGCGCCTGCAGATGGCCAACGATTACCGCCAGTATCGACTCGACGAATTCACCCGCGCGCACCAGATTCTGCGGGTCTCCCACGACCTGCTGGAGCAGCGCGTGGCAGGCAGCGATCAGAGCCTGCGCAGTTCGTTGCTCGGCTTGCGCGACAAGCTGCGGGTGATGCCGGACGAAGGTGATGCCCTGGCCGCGCTGGCCGACCCGATCGTGGCGATGCTGGGTCAGTACGGCGCGTTGCGTGTGGCCGGGTTGTATCGCGTCGATGAGCGCGAAGAGAACGTGTTGCCCGAAGCCTTGGCGACCATTGGCGTCATGGGCCCGCTGGGCACCGAAGACGGTCTGGTCAAACTGTGCCTGGAGCGCGGTGAACTGGTCAGCGTGCGTCAGGAACTGATTGATGCCGGCAGCTCGGCACAGTTTTCGTCGTTGCAGGCCTGCATCCCGCTGATCGATGCCGAAGGTCGTTTGCTGGCGATCCTGGCGGTGCGGCAGATGCCGTTTTTCGCGTTTCAAGATCGTACGCTGAGCCTGTTGGCGTTGCTTGCCGGGCACATCGCCGACCTGTTGCGCCGCGACCCGCAAGTGCTGCAACTGGCCGACGCCGATGCGCAGCAGTTCACGCTGCAACTCAAGCGTTCGCTGGTGGATGTCGAACAGCACAAACTGGCGGCCGGTCTTTTCGCCTTCGAAATGACCCGTCCCAACGATGAGCTGTCGCGTCTGTTCGAACGCAGCCAGCGTGGCCTCGACCTGCAATTGCCGCTGCGTAACAACCGCGATCATCAGCTGTTGCTGGTGCTGTTGCCGTTGACCAGTCCGCAAGGCACCGAAGGTTATCTTGCGCGGATGAACCTGATGCTGCACGAACACTTCGGCATTGAAAGCAGCCTCGACAGCCTCGGCGTGCGCGTGTTGCCGTTCAACCTGGAGCCTGGCTGTGAACGCAACGGGCTGCGTAATTTCCTGTTCAACGAGTGTGGCCTGAATGATCAGCAAGTGGCTGTTTAGCGGAGCCTTGTTGTTAGAGGCGGGCAGTTGGGCCAGTTTGTGGCTCGCGGCCCCCGAGTTACAACAATTGCTGGTGTTCACCCTCAGCCACGGTTTGGCCTGCGTGATGTTGTGCGGGGCCGTGTGGCTGTTGCTGCCGGCGCGCTACCGTTCACCGTTGCCGTGGAGCCCGCTGTTTATCTTCAGCCTGGCGTTCTTCGTGCCGGTGCTCGGCGCGGTCGGCGTGGTGGCGGCGATCTTCCCGGCGCTGTACCTGCCGCGCAAACGCGACAAGCAAGCGTGGCAAGCGGTGGGCATCCCGAAACTGCCGTTCCGGGCGCAGTTGCAACTGCACTCGCCGATCTTCGCCGATGGCGGTTTGCAGGACGTGTTGCGGCATGCCCCCGATCCGGATCAACGTCTGGCCGCTCTGTTGGCCACGCGACGCATGCCCGGCAAAGAAGCGGTGCCGATCCTCAAACTGGCCCTCGGGGACCCGAGTGACGATGTGCGGCTGCTGGCGTACTCGATGCTCGACAAGCAGGAAAGCGACATCAACCTGCACATCCAGATCGCACTCGGCGAACTGGCCGGTGCCACTGCCAAGGCGGCGGGTGCGCTGCATGGCAGGCTGGCGCGCTGGTATTGGGAACTTGCATATCTGGGCCTGGCGCAAGGCAGTGTGCTCGACCACGTGCTGACCCAGGCCAGCGAACATGCCGAGCAAGGCCTGGAAGCGGGCGAGGGCGGCGAGCTGTTCCTGCTGGCCGGGCGCATCGCGCTGGAGCGTGGTGACGTCGAGCGTGCCGAAGTGCTGCTCAGTCAGGCGCAAGAGAACGGCATGGGCGCCGCGCAGGTGCTGCCATTTCGCGCCGAGCTGGCGTTCGAGGCCGGTCGTTACCACGAAATTCCCGGACTACTCGCACGCCTCCCCGAGGAAACCCGTCAGCGGCCGCCGTTCGCCGCATTGGTCAGGAGCTGGACATGAGTCACAAGGAACAGGCACCGGTTGCCGACATCTGTCTGCTGCTCGAAGGCACCTGGCCTTACGTGCGCGGCGGCGTTTCCAGCTGGATTCACCAGATGATCCTCGGCCTGCCGGAACTGACTTTTTCGGTGATGTTCATCGGCGGCCAACGTCAGGCGTATCCGGCCCGGCGCTACGAAGTGCCGGCGAACGTGCTGCACATCGAAGAAGTATTCCTCGAGGATGCGACCCATCCGGCCGACAAGCTACTGGTGCCCCGCGAGGCCGACGAACAGCAGCTGCAAGATTTGTATCGCTTCCTGCATCACCCGGATGCGCCGGACCCTGCATTGGGCGAACGCTTGCTCGACTGCATCGCCCAAGGCCGCATGACTCTCGACGACGTACTGCGCAGCCGCGCCAGCTGGGAGTCGTTGAGCGAAGGTTATCGTCAGCATTGCGCCGACCCGTCCTTCGTCAATTATTTCTGGACCCTGCGCGCAATGCAGTCGCCGTTGCTGATGCTCGCGGAAGCCGCGCAACGGATGCCGAAAGCGCGGGTGCTGCATTCGATTTCCACCGGGTATGCGGGCTTCCTCGGCTGCATCCTCAAGCAACGCTGGAAGTGCACCTATCTGCTCAGCGAGCACGGGATCTACACCAAGGAACGCAAGATCGACCTGGCCCAGGCCAGCTGGATCGCCGAGAGTTCCGGCCAGGCACTGAACCGCAGCCTCGATGCCGGCTCGGGTTACATCCGCACGTTGTGGGTGCGTTTCTTCGAACGCATCGGCCAGCTGACGTACAACAGCGCCGACAACATCATCGCGCTCTACGACGGTAACCGTCAGCGGCAAATCAAGGACGGTGCCCTCGCGGCCCGCACTCAAGTCATTCCGAACGGTATCGACCTGCCGGTCTGGACCGCAGCGCTGGAATCCCGCGCTCACGGCATTGCGCCCGTGGTTGGTTTGATCGGGCGTGTGGTGCCGATCAAGGACGTGAAAACCTTTCTGCGGGCCATGCGCGGCGTGATCAGCGCCATGCCGCAAGCCGAGGGGTGGATCGTCGGCCCGGAAGAGGAAGACCCGGAATACGTCAGCGAATGCCGCAGCCTGATGGCCAGTCTGGGCCTGGAAGGCAAGGTGCATTTCCTTGGCTTCCAGCGCATCCAGGACATTCTGCCGAAACTCGGTTTGATGGTGCTGACCTCGATCAGTGAAGCGCAGCCGCTGGTGATCCTCGAAGCCTGGGCCGCCGGTACGCCGGTGGTCAGCAGCGACGTGGGTTCGTGCCGCGAATTGATCGAAGGTGGCAGCGCCGAAGACCGCGACCTCGGGCACGCCGGCAAAGTGGTGGCGATTGCCGATCCACAAGCCACCTGCAACGCGATCCTTGAACTGTTGCGCAGCCCGCGACGCTGGCAGGCCGCCCAGGCCAGCGGCTTGTTGCGGGTCACCCGTTATTACACCGAAGCCTTGATGCTGCAGCGTTACCGCGACCTGTATCAAGCCGCCATGGAGAACAGCTAAATGGCTGGTATTGGCTTTGAACTGCGAAAAATCCTTTCGCGCGATTCCTACACGGCGACCTTGCACGCCTACGTCTACGCCGGGCTGATCAGCTCTGGCCCGTGGGTGTTGTCGATCATCAGCGTGATGTTGGTGGGCATCATCAGCATCGGCTTGCTGCTACCGAACATGTTGGTCGGGCAGTTCCTCGTGACCGTGACGTACCTGATGGCCACTTCGTTGATCCTGACGGGCGGCTTGCAGCTGTTCTTCACCCGATTTGTGTCCGACCGCTTGTTCGAACACAAGTACGATCAGATCCTGCCCAACCTGCTGGGCGTGTTGTTGCTGGTCACCCTCGGCGCCGGGTTGTTGGGCATTGTGGTGCTGGGCTTGCTGTTCGATGAGCCGCTGATTTACCGCGTGCTGGTGTTGGCGAACTTCGTGGTGTTGTGCAATTTGTGGCTGGTGATCATCTTCCTCTCGGGGATGAAAGCTTATAACCGCATTCTGCTGGTGATGCTGGTGGGGTATTCGCTGATGGTCGCGAGTGCCTACGTGCTGAGCTTTTTGCAGATGCCGGGCTTGCTGCTGGCGCTGTTGATCGGGCACAGCACGCTGCTGTTTCTGTTCCTCTACGACATCCTGCGCGAGTACCGCGCCGAGAAACTGATCGCCTTCGATTTCCTCGATCGGCGCAACGTGTTCCTCAGCCTGCTGGCCACCGGTTTCTTCTACAACCTGGGCATCTGGATCGACAAATTCCTGTTCTGGTTCAACCCCGGCACCTCCAACGAAATCGTCGGCCCGCTGCGCGCTTCGATCCTTTATGACTTACCGATCTTCCTCGCGTACCTGGCGATCATCCCCGGCATGGCGGTGTTTCTGGTGCGCATCGAGACCGACTTTGCCGAGTGGTACGACCGCCTGTTTCGGGCGATCCGCGAAGGCGAAACTCTGCAACACATCGGCCAGCTGAAAACCGAAATGACCTTGTCGATCCGCCAGGGTTTGCTGGAAATCTGCAAGGTCCAGGGGCTGACGGCAGTGCTGTTGTTCCTGTTCGCGCCGCGCTTGCTGGAATGGCTGGGCATCTCCAGTTACTACCTGCCGCTGTTCTACATCGACCTGATCGGTGTGAGCATTCAAGTGGTGTTCATGGCGTTGCTCAACGTGTTCTTCTACCTCGACAAACGCACCGTGGTGCTGGAGCTGTGCGTGCTGTTCGCGGTGTTGAACGCCATGTTGACGCTGTTCAGCATGTACCTGGGGCCAAGCTTCTTCGGGTATGGGTTTACGTTGTCGTTGCTGATTTGTGTATTGCTGGGTTTACACAGGCTTTCGACGGCGCTGGAAGATCTGGAGTACGACACCTTCATGTTGTCTCGCTGACGTTACGGTCGGACAAAAAAGGCACTGGCGATCATCGCCAGTGCCTTTTTTTTCGTCCGACTGACGTCACTTGTGAGTCGACGTTACGCTGCTAGGCTTGTTCAGCCCGGACCTTTCCGGCCTGCCCGAAAACGGCATCAAACTGTAGAACGTTGTACGCGGGAACCCATGTTTTTCCATTGGAGGTTTTCCCATGAGACTGCAGCTATTCAACGCAGCGATCATTGTCGCCAGCATGGCGGCCACCGGTTCGTCTCTCGCCGGTGAAGCAGCGTCCACATCCGCCTCACAACCTGACAAGACACAACCCGCCAGCGCGGTAAAACAGGAGATCAAGCTCACCCGCATCACCCCCGAATATTGGCGCGTCACCTTCCACAACCCGCCGTACAACATCTACGGCCCCGAGACCATGCCGCAGCTGAACGAGGTCGTCACGGCCATCGAGACTGATCCGAAAGTGGTGGTCGTGGTCTTCGACAGCGACGTCCCGGACTTCTTCCTCACCCACTACGACTTCGTCCCGCCACTGACCGACACCACCAGCCTGCCCAACGGCCCGACCGGCCTGCCGCCGCTGCCCGACATGCTGGTGCGATTGAGTAAGGCGCCGGTGGTCTCGATTGTGTCGATTCGCGGCCGCGCCACCGGTGTCGGCAGCGAGCTGGCACTGGCTAGCGACATGCGTTTCGCCAGCCGCGAAAAAGCCATCCTCTCGCAATGGGAAATAGGTGCCGCCCTGGTGCCCGGCGGCGGCCCGATGGCGCGCCTGCCTCGGCTGATGGGCCGTGGGCGCGCGCTGGAAGTGCTGCTCACCGGCAACGACATCAATGGCGAACTCGCCGAACGTTACGGCTACGTCAATCGCGCGCTGCCCGACGCCGAACTCGATCAATTCGTCGACACCATGGCCCGGCGCATCGCTCGCTTCGACAAACACTCGATCGCCGACATCAAACGCCTGGTCGACGCCGCCAGCCTGCCGCCCAACGAAGCCATCGCCGCCGAATGGGAGGGTTTCATCGGCTCGGTCAAACGCCCGGCGGCGCAGCAACGCATCACCCAGCTGATGGAGCTTGGCCTGCAGAAAAAAGCCGACGTCGAAAAACGCCTGGCGCACTACACCGGCACCTTGGGCGAGGCCTCGAAATGACCTCGCGGTTGTTCAATCCTTATCAGGAGTCACTGTCATGAGTGCTGCACTGGAAACCGTTCTCTACACAGCCAAGACCCACACCGTCGGCGGCCGCACCGGCACCGGCAAATCCAGCGATGGCGAGCTGGACGTCAAATTCAGCTCACCCGGCTCGGGCAAACCCGGCACCAATCCGGAGCAACTGTTTGCGCTGGGGTATTCCGCCTGCTTCATCGGCGCGATTCAGGTGGCGGCGGGCAAGATGAAAATCAAACTGCCGGAAGACACGTCGGTGGATGCCGAGGTGGACCTGGGCAAGGTCGGTAGCGGGGACTTTCAGCTGGCGGTCAGGTTGAACGTCAACATTCCCGGGTTGGAGGAGAAGGTGAAGCGGGAGCTGGCAGAGGCTGCGCATCAGATCTGCCCGTATTCGCGGATGACGCGTGGGCATGTGTCGGTGGATCTGAAAGTGCTTTGAATGCACTGAGAAAATCCCTGCCATACCCCTGACCAATGTGGGAGCGGGCTTGCTCGCGAATACGGTTTGTCATTCAACAATTATGTCGACTGATCCGCCGCCTTCGCGAGCAAGCCCGCTCCCACAATGAATCAACTGCGTGGCGCAGATTTCGGCACTTCAACGTTATCCAGCATCCGATTCACCGCCAGTTCCGCCAGCATCACAATCTGCTGAATCGCCATCGCCGTGTGTCGGTGTGGGCCTTCCAGATATCCGGCAAAATCACCCGCCATCACACTGGCCTGAGCCAATGATTCACAGGTATGGGCGAGCAGGTCTTCGTCCTTGATGTCCGGCGCAATGAGAAACATCGTGCTTGGTTTGCGGGTTTTGGGTGATTTCAGCGCGGAGGGGTTGAGGTAGTGATCGAGCGCGCGGTCGGCGGCGTCGTGGAGTTTTTTTGAATCGAGGGAATCGTAGGGGGAAACGTCGTCCGGGGCGGGCGGGTTTGGGGTTTCTTTGATCATGGTAAAAGCTCCTAAATAATTGGAGCTGCCACTTTCATTTCCAGGCGAGTGGGTGGCAGCTGTGCGAGGGCTGGAAACCGAGGTAGGAGCTAACCCTTGGCAGACCCGAAGGTCTCCCGCACACAGCCGCCATAACATTGAACTGCAGGCTGAAAAAAACGCCGCAGTATGTCATGTGGACTACTGATTAGCTCTATTCCCTCGGGTTTCCAGGCCCGGTCGCTGATGTGCAGCGACCGACAAAGCCTATCCACTCGCCTTCCTACCCGACAACCGCCGTGACCTGTCGGAAACATCCCCGAAAATCACCGCGTCTGTAGGATCAGGGCGAGATTTTTTGTTTAAAAAAACGCCTTCAATCCCGGCGGTTTCCTACAAGACCAGAATCTAGTTCGAAGCCCCAACCCCAAACTTCAGCCCACCCCAATTCCAGTCCTTCGACTGCTTCGTATAGCAGCCAGCCTGATTCTTGGGCTCGGCATCACAGGCAATCCGCCCGTTTTTATTGGTGTCGGTGGTGCGGTCGTTGTAGTGCGCACAACCGGACGTCAGGGAAAGGGATAGCGCGGCAATCAGTACTTTGAATTTCATGGTGGCATCCTTGCGGGTAGATCGCCAGCCTAGGTCGAGTTGTGTTCAACCGCAAATCACCAACCCCCAGATGCAACAAAACCCGCACTTGGCGGGTTTTGTCTTGTTTCGTGTTTGGTGGGCCCAAGCCTGCCGATGGTTTAGTCCCTGGCCATGACTATAGGCTGATATGAGCGCTGGGGGATGACAGAAAGTAGAGCGCTGCCGACAGCACTACCAGTCGGTGTACGAACTGAATCCGCCAGAACTCAACAAGGGCCGTACTCTTGATGAATGCCAGCATCATTTTCTTGATCAACGCCTGGCACCGGAATCGTTTTGGCTTGATGTGGATGCGGTTGCTCAATCCGAACTCGCCAGCCTAGCCCTCAGTCGCGCGCTGCATTCCGATAATGCGGTCAGTGTCGAGCTGCTGTTGCACCTCGCTAGCCCACGAAGGCGCCTGCCGAATAGCGGCTGAAGCGGATCTCCTACTTGGGCTAAATCTCCAAGCAAGCCAATAATCGATAAAAGTTGTTTTTGATTGAAAAATTTGAGTTTGACTAACAAAATGTCGTACCAAGAAAAGCGTCGCGTTACTCTCAGGGTTTCGCGAGAAGACAAATTGCTAGGGGGCACAGCCATGATCCGCTGCCACCTCGCCCGCATGATGGGCGAGCACAAGATGCGCATTGCTGATGTTGCCAGAGAAACAGGACTCAGCCGCGCCACGGTAACCCTGCTCTACAAAGAAACAGCGCAGAAAGTGGATCTGGAAGCCATTGAGAGGCTGTGCCTGCTGTTTGAATGCCGAGTAGGCGATCTGTTTGAGCTTAGACAAACATAGATGGCGCTTCCGCCAAGGCTCCAGATCACAAGCAAACGTCTTAACCACATCAAACAAATGAAAAACATCTAGATAATCAATAGGAATAACCCATGACCAGCACCCAACAACGCGCCGCCCTGCAACGCCAGATTTGGGCAATTGCTAACGATGTTCGTGGCGCAGTCGATGGTTGGGACTTTAAGCAGTACGTGCTTGGCACCTTGTTCTACCGTTTCATCAGCGAAAACTTCGCCAGCTACATTGAAGGCGGAGACGACAGCATCAAATACGCAGAGTTGCCCGATAAGGTCATCACCGCAGATATCAAAGACGATGCCATTAAGACCAAGGGCTATTTCATCTACCCCAGCCAGTTGTTTGCCACTATCGCTGCCGGTGCCAACACCAACGAAAGCCTGAACACCGATCTAGCCGCCATCTTTGCCGCTATCGAAAGCTCAGCAAACGGCTACCCCTCCGAGCGCGACATCAAAGGCCTGTTTGCCGATTTTGACACCACCAGCAACCGCCTTGGCAACACCGTCACCGACAAAAACACCCGTTTGGCCGCCGTGCTCAAAGGCGTGGCTGGACTGAATTTTGGTGATTTTGAAGGCAACCACATCGACCTGTTTGGCGATGCCTACGAATTCCTCATCTCCAACTACGCCGCCAATGCCGGAAAATCTGGCGGTGAGTTTTTCACCCCGCAGCATGTGTCCAGATTGATTGCCCAACTGGCCATGCACAAGCAAACCAGCGTCAACAAAATTTATGACCCGGCGTGCGGTTCTGGCTCGTTGCTGCTGCAAGCCAAAAAGCATTTTGACGCACACATCATTGAAGATGGTTTTTGGGGCCAGGAGCTCAACCACACCACTTACAACCTTGCTCGTATGAACATGTTTTTGCACAACATCAACTACGATAAGTTCAATATTCAACTGGGCAATACCCTGATCGCCCCGCATTTTGGCGACGACAAACCTTTTGACGCCATCGTCTCCAACCCGCCGTACTCGGTGAAGTGGATAGGCGCAGACGACCCCACCCTGATCAACGATGACCGCTTTGCGCCTGCCGGTGTGCTGGCACCCAAATCCAAAGCCGACTTTGCTTTTGTACTGCATGCGCTCAGCTATCTTTCCAGCAAAGGCCGCGCGGCGATCGTTTGTTTCCCCGGTATTTTTTACCGTCGCGGCGCGGAGCAGAAAATCCGTCAATATCTGGTGGATAACAATTACGTCGAAACCGTGATTTCGCTCGCACCCAACCTGTTCTTTGGCACCACCATTGCGGTGAATATTCTGGTGCTGTCCAAACACAAAACAGACACCCACACCCAGTTTATTGATGCCAGCGGTCTGTTCAAAAAAGAAACCAATAACAACGTGCTGCTGGACGCGCATATCGAGCAAATCATGGCAGTGTTCGACAGCAAGGCGAACATCGACCACTTCGCCCAGTCCGTACGTTTTGAGACCATCGCTGCTAAGGACTACAACCTGTCTGTCAGCAGCTATGTCGACACCAAGGACAACCGTGAGATGGTTAACATTGGGGAGCTCAACGCCGAGCTGAAAATCACCGTGGCCAAGATCGACAAACTGCGTGCGGAGATTGATTCCATCGTGGCCGAGATTGATGGCGGGGAGACTGAAGTATGAGTCGTATTGATGACCTAATCGCCGAGCACTGCCCAGATGGAGTGAAGTTCAGGCGTCTTGGCGACATTGTGCGCATCAAGAACGGCAAGGACCACAAGACCCTTAGCGATGGCAAATTCCCAGTTTACGGTTCCGGTGGAATCATGCGATACGCCGACACCTACGCCTACAACAAGCCTTCGGTATTGATTCCAAGGAAAGGCTCGCTTGGTAATCTGTTCTTCGTCGATGTTCCATTCTGGAATGTTGACACCATCTTCTACACGGAAATTGACGAAGCACAGATTCGCCCGAAATTCCTTTACTACTTTTTGACAACGGTAGGTCTTGGCGACATGAACCAAGCGGGCGGCGTTCCGAGCCAAACTCAAACCGTGTTGAACGAGCTGAGAGTTCCCGTCCCTCCGCTTGAAGTGCAGCGCGAAATCGTTCGTATTCTGGACGCATTTAGTGAGCTTACAAGCGACCTTACAAGCGAGCTTACAAGCGAACTTAAAGCCCGCAAAAAACAATACAACCACTATCGCGACCAGTTGTTGAGTTTTGATGAGGGGGAAGTGGAGTGGAAGACGTTGGGGGCGGTTCTTCAGATGCGTGCCGGACAACATATTTCAGCAAGCAAAATCATGCCGAATTCTAGCGATGAGTATTCTTATCCATGTTTCGGGGGCAATGGAGTTCGAGGTTTTGTTGAAAATAAAAGTCATGATGGAGAATATTTGCTAATTGGGAGGCAAGGCGCACTCTGCGGTAATGTTCAGAGAGTGAAAGGTCAATTCTATGCCACTGAACATGCTGTAGTTGTTACCACTAATAATGAAATCGATATTGATTGGGCTTTTCATATACTAACCGTGATGAATTTAAATCAATATGCCTCGCAATCTGCTCAACCTGGCCTTGCAGTTGGGAATTTGCAAGGGTTAAAGATCCCTTTGCCTTCCATTAGTGAGCAAAAGCGTGTTGCTTACATTCTCGATAAATTCGACACCCTCAGCAACTTCATCAGCGAAGGCTTGCCCCGCGAAATTGCCTTGCGTCAACAGCAGTACGAGCATTACCGCGATTTGCTGCTGAGCTTCCCTAAGCCTGAAGAAGTGGCGACATAACATGAGCAAGACGCTAACGGAAATTGCTCAACAACTGAGTACACCAAAAATAGTTAAAAAAACTGTACCTGAAAAAACCAAGGAGGTTGAAGAAGCCAAGCCGGTTCCAAAGGTGCAGCTGATATATGCCTTTAACGGTACAGGCAAGACACGCCTTTCACGGGAGTTCAAGCAGCTGATTGCGCCTAAAGCCGATGACAATGAGGGCGATGATGAACCCAATCAGGCTGAGTTGACGCGCAACAAAGTCCTTTATTACAACGCTTTTACCGAGGACTTGTTTTATTGGGATAACGATCTGGAGAGTGATGCAAAACCGAAACTCAAAATTCAGCCCAATACTTATACAGACTGGCTGCTCACTCTACTGAAAGATCTGGGTCAAGATAGAAACATCGTTACCTACTTCCAGCGATATGCGAATGACAAACTAACTCCGCATTTCAGTGAGGACTTTACTGAAGTTAGCTTTTCATTAGAGCGAGGTGACGATGAACGTACCGGTCATATAAAAATATCAAAAGGCGAAGAAAGTAACTTCATTTGGAGCGTTTTTCACACTCTGCTAGATCAGGTGGTAACGATTTTAAATGTCGTCGAGCCTAGCGAGAGAGAAACCAACCAGTTCGACAAGTTGGAGTATGTGTTTATTGATGATCCGGTCAGCTCTCTGGATGAGAACCATTTAATTGAATTGGCTGTCAACTTGGCGAGCTTGATAAAATCCAGTCAGTCTTCTCTAAAGTTCATCATTACAACGCACAGTCCGCTGTTTTATAACGTGCTGCACAATGAGCTAAAAAATAAAACCTGTTATATGTTAGGGCGACTTGAGGATGGTACCTTTGATCTGGCTGAAAAGCAGGGTGACTCCGATACGAGCTTTTCCTATCACTTGCACCTTAAGAAAATTCTTGAGAAAGCAATTGCTGATAATCAGGTGCAAAAATATCACTTTACACTCTTGCGTAATTTATACGAGAAAACAGCCAGTTATCTGGGCTATCCAAGATGGGCGGAGCTTTTGCCGGATGATAAACAAACCTATTTAAAGTTTATTATTCAATTTACCAGTCATAGCACCTTATCCCATGAAACCGTCGCCGAGCCCAGTGAGCCAGAAAAAAATACGGTCGCGCTATTGCTTAATCACTTGGCGAGCACCTACAGATTTTGGCAGCAGGAAAATCAAAATGGTTGATTACACAAAGCCCATCGCCGAATTGAATAGCTTCATCGTTCTGGACAAATACACCCAAGAATGGAAGGTCGCGGAAAACTACCAAAGCGAAGGCGACCTAGAGCGAGAGTTCATTCAAGACATGCAGAATCAAGGCTACGAGTATGCCCTTGGTTTAAACACGCCTGCGAAACTGCTGTCCAATGCGCGCGAGCAGTTGCAGGCATTGAACAGCATGCAGTTTCTTGAAGGCGAGTGGCAGCGCTTTGTGGAAACCTATCTGGACAGGCCCAGCGACAGCATTGTCGATAAAACCCGCAAGATCCATGATGACTATATCCATGACTTTGTGTTTGACGATGGTCATATTCAGAACATCTACCTGCTGGATAAAAAGAATATTGCCCGCAATAAGGTGCAGGTGATCAAGCAGTTTGAGCAAGCGGGCAGCTATGCCAACCGATACGATGTGACGATCTTGGTCAATGGTCTGCCGCTGGTGCAGGTGGAGCTGAAGAAGCGAGGCGTGGCGATTCGCGAAGCCTTTAATCAGGTGCACCGTTACAGCAAAGAAAGCTTTAACAGCGAGCAGTCTTTGTTCAAGTATCTGCAGCTGTTTGTCATTTCCAACGGCACCGATAGCCGTTATTTCGCCAACACCACCCAGCGCAACAAAAACAGCTTCGACTTCACCATGAATTGGGCAAAGTCGGATAACAGCCTGATCAAAGATCTGAAAGACTTTACCGCTACGTTCTTTCAGAAAAACACCCTGCTCAATGTGTTGCTGCATTATTCGGTGTTTGATGTCAGCAATGCGCTTTTGGTAATGCGTCCCTACCAAATTGCCGCCACTGAGCGAATTTTGTGGAAGATCAACAGCGCCTATCAGGCCAAGAGCTGGAGCCAGCTTGAGGGCGGCGGCTTTATTTGGCACACCACCGGCTCAGGCAAGACGCTGACCAGTTTTAAAGCGGCACGTTTGGCTACCGAGCTGGAGTTCATCGACAAAGTGTTCTTCGTGGTGGATCGCAAGGATCTGGATTACCAGACCATGAAGGAATACCAGCGCTTTTCACCGGATAGCGTGAACGGCTCTGACTCTACCTCCGGCCTGAAGCGCAATCTGGATAAGGACGACAACAAAATTATCGTCACCACGATCCAGAAGCTCAATAACCTGATGAAGAGCGAAGGCGACCTACCTATCTACAACAAGCAGGTGGTGTTTATTTTTGATGAATGCCACCGCAGCCAGTTTGGCGAAGCTCAGAAAAATCTGAAGAAGGAATTCAAAAAGTTCTATCAGTTTGGCTTTACCGGCACGCCGATTTTCCCGCAAAACGCCCTGGGCGCGGACACTACTGCCAGCGTGTTCGGTCGAGAGTTGCATTCTTATGTAATAACCGACGCCATTCGTGATGAAAAGGTGCTCAAGTTTAAGGTGGACTACAACGATGTGCGCCCGCAGTTCAAAGCCATCGAAACCGAGAAGGACGAGAAAAAGCTGAGCGCGGCAGAGAACAAGCAAGCCCTGTTGCACCCCGATCGTATCCGCGAGATTACGCAGTACATTCTGAATAACTTCCGGCAGAAAACCCACCGCCTGCAATCTGCGACAAAAGGCTTCAACGCCATGTTTGCGGTTAGCAGCGTGGATGCAGCCAAGCTGTACTACGAGTGCTTCAGGGAACTGCAGAAGAGCAGCGACAAACCACTGAGGGTGGCCACTATCTTCTCGTTCGCTGCCAACGAGGAGCAGGATGCGATTGGCGACATTCAGGACGAAAGTTTTGATGTGGCTGCCATGAACAGCAGTGCCAAGGAGTTCTTGAGCGCGGCCATTGTCGACTACAACGCGCTGTTCAAAACCAACTTCAGTGTGGACAGCAATGGCTTCCAGAATTACTACCGTGATCTGGCCAAGCAGGTCAAAGCCAAGGAAATTGACCTGCTGATCGTGGTCGGCATGTTCCTGACCGGCTTTGACGCCCCCACGCTGAACACCCTGTTTGTGGACAAGAACCTGCGCTACCATGGTTTGATGCAGGCTTACTCGCGCACCAATCGAATTTTTGACGCCACCAAGACCTTTGGCAATATCGTTACCTTCCGCGACCTGGAACAGGCGACCATCGACGCCATTACCTTGTTTGGAGATAAAAATACCAAGAATGTGGTGTTGGAGAAGAGCTACAAGGAATACATGGAAGGCTTTACCGATGTGGTCACCGGTGAAGCGCGACGCGGTTTTGTGGAAGTGGTGAAAGAGTTGGAACAGCGTTTTCCTGACCCTTCAGCCATTGAAAAAGAGTCCGATAAAAAGGCCTTCGCGAAACTGTTCGGCGAATATTTGCGCGTTGAGAACGTGCTTCAGAACTACGATGAATTTGCCAGCCTGAAGGTCTTGCAAAGTGTCGGCCTGGATGATCCGGAGGCAGTTGAGGCATTCAAGGCCAAGCACTATTTAAACGATGAAGATCTGGCTGTGTTGCAAGCAATCAAGATACCAGCAGAGCGGAAAATTCAGGACTATCGCTCAACCTATAACGATGTTCGCGATTGGCTGCGTCGGGAGAAGTCCTCCAACGACAAAGAAAAATCAACTATCGATTGGGATGATGTGGTCTTTGAGGTGGACCTGCTCAAGTCGCAAGAAATCAACCTAGATTACATCCTTGAGCTGATCTTCGAGCACAACAAAAAGATCAAGAGCAAGTCCGACCTAGTGGATGAGGTGCGTCGCGTGATTCGCGCAAGTCTGGGCAATCGCGCCAAAGAGAGCTTGCTTGTGGACTTCATCAATCAAACCGACCTTGACCAGATTGGCGATAAGGCCAGTGTGATAGACGCCTTCTTCATCTTTGCCCAAGCGGAACAACAAAGAGAGGCTCAGGAATTGATTAGCGCTGAGAACCTTAATGCGGAAGCGGCCAGACGCTATATCACCACCTCTCTGAAGCGGGAGTTCGCCAGCGACAACGGTACAGAACTCAACGCCGTACTACCCAAGATGAGCCCGCTGAACCCGCAATACCTGACCAAGAAGCAGAGCGTCTTGCAAAAGATCGCTACGTTTGTCGAGAAGTTCAAAGGTGTGGGTGGGAGCGTATAAAAAAAGCTGAGCGAGCATTTTCATAGGTGGCCCCATTCAACGCAGGCACTGGGCAAAATTCGCGTGAGTTTGCGCGTGAACCAGTCTTGTTGAGGGGGCCTTGTGCTACTCAATGTTCGCGCAGTGAGCAGCCATGCCAGTATGGCGCCCAAGTTGCTCAATGATGAGTCGACTAGAGATGTGTACATAGCGATGGTGTATCGTAAGCGCTCCATAAACTCCACCGAACTCAAGATGGGTGGCGCGCTCATCCGGTGCTTCTTCGAAAGGCTAGCATTGAATTGCCCCTAGATTCGTAGACACCTTCGAATGGCCGCTTCGGGCCGCCAGCTACCCTCCGCTAGTGGCGGCACAGTTTATAGCGGCCGGTCTCACTCAGCGACTGAACCCCCATGTTTTTCGTAAACGACGAGCGAGCAGCCGCACTGTCAGCAAGTAGTAATACCGTGTCGAATCGCTGCGTTGATTTAAGCGATGCTCAAGAAACCACGCTACATGCTTCCTTTGCCAAGTCCACGGGTTTTTTCGCAGCCAGCGCTTTGCGATTTCAACCTGAATGATTTTCGCCTGGCGCAAATGACGTTGCCGCGTTGCGTGCGAACCGATCAGCACGCCAGCCAAGAACAACTCCATATCGAATGGCTTGCTCATGTCGATTGGACGAAGTAACCCGATCACCATCGGTGCGGTGATTTTCACGAGTGGTGTCGTCCTCAAGTCGGGGAACACATGCAGCGTGAGCGACCGCCAAATGTCCTCAGCGTAGGCCGGAGTGACCGAGTCTTTCTTGAGCTCGAACCAGGCGGTGGCCACGTTCTCGAAGGTGTGTTCCGTTTCTGCACGCTTGGCTTCATTCAACGTATTGCGCTGCGCCTTCGGATCGATGCCCTGGGCGAGCAGCTCGCGCGCCTCGACTGCCTTCTTTCGTGCGTTCGCCAGTGACAGTTCGGGGTAGGTCCCGAAGCCGATGTTGATGCGCTTTTTGTTGAGCGGTTCGTGGTAGTTAAAATTCCACAGCAACGAGCCGTTGCTGCGTATGCGGAGCTGCAAACCGTCACCGTCAGTGAGGACGTAATCCTTGGACGCGGGTTTGACTCCCTTGAGCTGTCGATCGGAGAGGCGGAGGTTTTGGGCAGGCTTGAGATTGTCCTCAGGCACTGATTCGGTATTCCAAAGATTAGTACCGGATGGGCTGGGATACCGTTTGGAATACCAGAATGGCTGGAACTCAAAAAATCTTAGAGGACCGCAAAAGCGCTGGAGGCCGCGTATTTACTGGATCGCAGGCACAAAAAAAGACGTCCGTGGACGTCTTTAGATGATGAAGTGGTGGAGCCGGGGGGATTTGAACCCCCGTCCGCCAGTACTCCGCTGTCGGTACTACATGCGTAGCCGTTTCTATTAAGTTAACCCTCAGCGACCCGAAGGGCAGGGTGCTTTGGGCGAGTTGTGTAAGTTTTAGCCGCTTCGTCCACAACGTACTGCACGGCGATTCTGTTCTATATGACAATCACTTTGGGTTTACAGACATCCCCTGGTGATTGCTGGACCCGAAGGTACCAGAAGCTCAGGATCTAAAGCTGCTTACGCAGCGAGAGAGAATTCCTGGCCGTAGGTTTCGTCATTGGCAACTATAAGTAGTTGCAACAGTGGATTTACGAGTTCTGTTACCAACTCGGCATGCACCTAAAGTTTCGCGACCGGCGTCGAATCCTAAACGGCCCCGTGCCTGTTGCTCTGTGAATCATGGTGAGCAACAAGCCTGTGCAGTGTACGCCAACACGCGCGAGAAGGCCAACCCGAAGGTTGGCCAGCACAAATTATGGGGTGGGTTGGTTGCGCTGCTGGTCAACGAGTGACAAGCCCTGGGTGGCCTCGGTGACGCATTTTTTGTCGTCCCCGGAGGCTTGGGAAGCTTCGGCGCTGGACATCAGTCTTTTGATCTCCATTGCGGTGTTGCCGGAGCTCGCCGGCAGTGAATTTGCTTTGTTTTTGAGCTCTTGCAGCTTGCTCGTACAAAGGTCGTTGTCCGCAGCAAATACGGGAGAGGCCAACATTGCAGCAGAAATGAACAGACCAGCGAGTGCGGTACGTTTCATGGATATCTCCTTGTACTGATGGTCTCGGTGCTGCCGTATGAGCGGGGGCTCGGGCGAGTCCGAAAAATAAGCCACGATTGATGGGGAGCTACTTAAAAGACTACGACGCCGCGCAGAAATTCGGTTTTTTCAGAAAGGCTATGAAAAGACTGTTTGATAGTCGATAGGAGCAGTGGCGCTAAAAAATTGCGGGCAATTGCCTCTGTATCGCACGCATGACCAATCCTGCGATGCAACAAACCCGCACTTGGCGGGTTTGTTTTGGGGCGAGTTGTGTAAATTTCAGCCGCTTAAACCGGCGTCGAATCCTGAACAGCTCCGAGGCTGTTGCTCTGTGATTCGAAGAAAGCAACAAGCGTGCGCTGTTTACGCCACCGCAGTGGATAAGGCCAACCCGAAGGTTGGCCTGGTCACACGGGATTACTTGTTGGTTGGGTTGCGCGTTTGAATTTTCTCAAGCAAACCGCCAGTTATTCCAATGCACCCCTTGTCGTCCCCTGCGGCTTGGGCTGCTTTTGCTTTGTCCAAGCCGGCTTGTATGTTGTCCTCGGCGTTTTCAGATGTGGCGGGATCAGAATCCAGAGCCTGCTGAATTTGGCTTATGTTTTGTTTGCAAAGGTCTTTATCAGCCGCAAACACCGGCGAGGCCAACAGTGCGGCGGTGATGAACAATCCAGCAATAGCAGAGTGCTTCATGGGTATCTCCTTGCGCATGAGGGCTCGGTGCTGCCGGTGAAGCAGGCTGCTGGCCGAGGTGGTTATAAGCCCGTTCACAGGGCCTAGCTAAATGACTATAGCCGCATGCTGGAGTTCGGTTTTTTTTTGAAGGAGTGTCGACAAGATTGGCACAACAGCAGTACATGAAAAGGGGCGAAATCGCCCCGTTTTCACCCAAGTACCCTCAAGCCGGACGCACTTGCGTCACACGATCCACCAAGTAAACCAAGCCGTGATAGTCGATCCCGCCATGTTGGCTCAAGCCGATTTCGCAGGTGCGGCTGGTGGAAATGCCTTCTGCGCAGAACTGCACGGCGTCTTTCAGGCTGCGCAGTGAGTGAGCGTTCAATTCGGGGGTGGTGAATCCCTTGTCCCCGGCAAACCCGCAACAGTGAATGCCCTCGGGAATGACCACGTTGTTGCTGCATTTTCGCGCCAGATCGATCAGCGCCTGGCTCTCGCCAAGGTGCTGGGTGCTACAGGTGACGTGCACCGCGATAGGCGCTTCCTGCGGTGTGAAATCCAGACGATCCATCAAATGCGTACGAATGAAACGCACCGGGTCGTACAGGTCCAGTCGAACATCGCCAAGGTCCTGAACCAGACGCAAGGTGCAGGGGCTGGTGTCGCAATAGATTGGATCGAGTCCACCACGACTGGCGTGGAGCAATGCGCCGATCAACTCCTGGCGTTTGTGTTCGGCTTGTTCGGCATAGCCCTTGGAAGCGAACGGCTGGCCGCAGCAGAGGTTGTCCAGGTTGTCCGGAAACACCACCTGATAGCCGGCTTTTTCCAGCAGGCCACGGGTTTTGTCATACAGTGACATTTGTTCCTTGTCGCCAGCCGCCGGTCCCATGGCGCGTGAGACGCAGGCAGCGAGGTACACCACTCGCGGGCGCTCATCAGTCGACGCCGGGCTGAAGCGGATTGCCCGTTCAGGCTGCGGCATGGCGTTGGTCCATTGCGGGACTTGGCCTTTGGACAATTTAGTCAGCGTCGCCGACAGCTTGGCCAGGCGCGGCGCCCCGAGCAGCATCCGCGCGCCGTTGGCCACATGCAGGGTGAAGCGCGCGCCTTGCAACGCCGTGGCGAAATTTCCTTCAAGCCAGTTGGCGGTTTTCGTGTGCGTCGCCTTGCGGCTGCGAAGCTTTTTCACCAGTTCGCCAGTGTTGATGCCTACAGGACAACGTTGCGCACATAACCCTGTGGCAGCGCAGGTGTCGATGCCCTGGTATTCGTAGGCGGCTTCAAGCTCGGAGGTGTCGACGCCTGCGCGTTTCTTTGCCTGGATATCCCGCCAGATCACGATGCGTTGGCGCGGGCTCAAGGTCAGTCCTTTAGACGGGCACACCGGTTCGCAGAAACCGCATTCGATGCACTTATCCACAATCTCGTCGGCGGCCGGCAGCGGTTTCAGGTGCTTGAGGTGGATCTGCGGATCCTCGCTGAGCACCACGTCCGGGTTGAGAATCCCATTGGGATCGAGCAGCCGTTTGAGCTGCCACATCAGCTGATAGGCATCGCTGCCCCATTCCAGTTCGACGAAGGGCGCCATGTTGCGGCCGGTGCCGTGCTCGGCCTTCAGCGAACCGCCAAATTCCACCGCTACCAACTGCGCCACGTCGTCCATGAACGCCTGGTAGCGTGCGACTTCTTCCGGGTTGTTGAAGCCTTGAGTGAAGACGAAGTGCAGATTGCCTTCCAGCGCGTGTCCGAAAAGGATCGCTTCGTCGTAGTGATGTTTGTCGAACAGCTCGATCAGTCGGTTCACGCCGATGGCCAGTTGTTCCACCGGGAAGGTCACGTCTTCGATGATCACCGTGGTGCCGGTTTTGCGCACCGCGCCGACGGCGGGGAAGGTGTCCTTGCGGATCGACCAGAGCCGGGCGTTTTCTAGCGGGTCTTCGGTGAAGTCGACTTGTTTCTCCACCGGGAATGAAGTCAATGACGCCATGATCTGCGCCAGTTGTTCCTGTAGCAAAGTGGACGATGCAGCGCGGGATTCGATCAGCAGCGCGCAGGCATTGTTCGACAGCAGTTGTACGAAAGCCGGCATGCCGGGTTTGTCTTGTACCGAACGCAGACTGCGACGATCGAGCAGTTCTACGGCCGACACTGGCTGGCTTTTCAGCACGGTGACCGCGTTGCAGCAGGTTTCCACATCCGGGAACACGATCAGCGCCGAGGCCTTGTTCGGGTGGTCGATCACCGTGTCGTAGGTCACCGCGCTGATGAAGCCGAGCGTGCCTTCGGAACCCACCAGCAAGTGGCTCAAGATATCCACAGGCTCGTCGAAATCCACCAGCGCATTGAGTGACAGGCCGGTGGTATTTTTCAGACGGTATTTGTGGCGGATTCTTGCCGCCAGTTCGGCATTGGCGCGGGTCTCGCGGCCCAAGGTCGCCAGACGCTCAAGCAGCGAAGCATGACTCTGGCGAAACGCCGCGACGTTCGCTGAATCTTCGGTGTCGAGACGGCTGCCGTCGGCCAGTACCAGTCGAATACCGGCCAGCGTGTGGTAAGTATTTTGCGCGGTGCCGCAGCACATGCCGCTGGCGTTGTTGGCGACGATGCCGCCGATTTTGCAGGCGTTGATCGAGGCCGGGTCCGGGCCGATCTTGCGCCCGAACGGCGCCAGCCATGCGTTGGCCTGCGCGCCGATCACGCCCGGTTGCAGGCGGATTTGCGTGCCTTGGCCGCGGATCTCGCGACCGTTCCAGTTGTCCCCAAGTACGATCAGTACCGAATCGCTGATGGCCTGGCCGGACAGGCTGGTGCCGGCAGCGCGGAAGGTCACCGGGACTTGATCCCGTTGCGCCAGTTTCAGCAGTGCGACCACTTCATCTTCGGACTCGACACGGATCACCAGTTTCGGAATCAGCCGATAGAAACTGGCGTCGGTGCCGAAGGCCAATGTCGACAGCGGGTCGTCGAAACGTCGCTCTTGGGGAATCAGTTGCTGCGCATCTCGCAGGAAAGCCGCCGGTAGACTCATTGGTCCTCCAGAATCAAAACCACCAGGTCTTTCGGACCGTGCGCACCATAGGCCAGGACTTGCTCGATGTCAGCGGTTTTCGACGGGCCGGACACCAGCAAGGCGTTGGTCGGCATACCTTGGGACCAGTTGAATTCCTGCTGGACCTGATAGAAGTTGTCGCGAATTTCACTGGCCTTGAGCAGGGCGAAATGCACCGGCGGCACCAGGCTCATCAGGCGCGGTTCTTCCCGTGTCGGCCAGAGGATAAGACTGCCTGTCGCGGCGATTGCACCGAGGGTGGTGGTCAGGCTGGACGGTGTGTCGTTGAACAGCTCGGTTTTCCATTCTTCAACCGGGCGGTCGTAGGACTTGAGTGTCGGCAGACCCGGATTGTTCGCCCAGTGTTGAGTGACACGTTGACCGTGAGGCGTAGTCGGCGCAATCAACAGGCTCGGCAATTGGCGGTCCCGCAACAACTGAGCAAGCAATGAAGGCCAGCCCTCACCGGACGTCAGGTGGATTTCGGTGTGCACCGCCTCCATCAGTTTGCGCAATTGCGGAATGCGTTGCTCGGCGGTGTAGGTGTAAGGCGCAGTCACCAGTTCGACGTCGAATTCGTCGGACACTGGCGTGGTGCCGGTCAGACTATTCCGCAATTTGGCGAGGATGTTTTGCTTGGCGCTCATCAACGATCTCCCTGTTTGGCCAGATGCTCGCGGGCCATGTCGTGCAGTGAGCGGGCAGCGGGTTTCGGTGCGCTGTGGTTTTGCGTCCAGGGGCCGACGTTGCTCGGCGCGAGTGCGCACAGTCGCGTTGCGAAGAAGCCAAACAGACGATACAGCATCGGCGAACTGTTGAGCCTGGCCCAGGCGTTCCAGATAAAGCGTTCCTTGCGCGAATACTTGCTACCTTGGCCGCGCATCACTTGATGCGGGCTGTCCGGGGCTTTGACGTTTTCTTCCCGCAGGCGACGTAGCAGCGCCGGGATAGGGATTTTTACCGGGCAGACTTCACCGCAAGCGCCGCACAACGACGACGCGCTCGGATGGTCCGGGACGTTCGCCAGGCCGACCATGTGCGGGGTGATGATTTTTCCGATAGGCCCAGGGTACACCTCCCCATAGGCGTGGCCGCCGATTCGGGTGTAGACCGGGCAATGATTCATACAAGCGCCGCAGCGAATGCAGTTCAGGGTCTGGCGCAATTCGCTGTCGGCGAAGGCCTGGCTGCGACCGTTGTCGAGCAGGACCAGATGCACTTCCTGCGGGCCGTCGAGTTCGTGTTCCTTGCGCGGGCCGGAGATCATGTTGACGTAGGTGGTGATCGGCTGACCAAGAGCCGAGCGAGTCAGCAGCGACAACAGCGGCACAACGTCGCGCAGGTTTTCCACGACTTTTTCGATACCGGTGACGGCGATGTGTACCGGCGGCACCGTGGTGGTCATGCGGCCGTTGCCTTCGTTTTCCACCAGCAGCAAGGTGCCGGTTTCGGCCACGGCGAAGTTGACGCCGGAGACGCCGATGTCCGCTTCGAAGAATTTCTGTCGCAAGACTTTGCGACCGATCTGAATGAGTTGGTCAACGTCCTTGGTGTACTCCACGCCAAGTTTGTCGTGGAACAAGGACGCGACCTGACCGGCATTCTTGTGGATCGCCGGCATAATAATGTGTGAAGGCTTCTCGTGGTCGAGCTGGACGATGTACTCGCCCATGTCCGATTCCAGGCATTCAATGCCCCGATCAGCGAGGAAGTGATTCATCTCCATCTCTTCGCTGACCATCGATTTGCCCTTGATCACTTGCCGCCCCTCGTGAGCGCGGATGATCGAGAGGACGATGCCATTGGCTTCGTCCACCGTTTCCGCCCAGTGCACTGTCACACCGTTGCGGGTCAGGTTCTGTTCAAGCTGCTCGAGCAGGTCGGGCAACTTGGATAACGCACGGGCGCGGACAGCATTGCCCAGCACTCGTAAATGTTCTCGTTCGTGGGCATCGCTGAAGGACGCTGCCCGTTTGGTCATCAGAGAATCCATCGCCGTGCGAAAGTTATTTCGCAGTTGCTTGTCACCCAACGCCTTGTGAGCCCGGGTACGAAAGTCTTCTTCCACGGCAACCGTAGGAATAATCGCGGAAGCGTTCATAGAACACCTCCGGTTCTCTGCCAAAGGAAACTGGCCAGGTGTTGGCCGCGCAACGCTTCCTTCTGTTTCTCCAGCGAGCCGTTGATGTTCATCAGGCAACCGCAATCGGCACTGAGTACCTTGTTCGCACCTGATTCCTTCAACGACCGGGTCTTGTCAGCCACCATCGCGCCGGAAATGTCTGGCATACGGACGCTGAAAGTCCCACCGAAGCCACAGCATTCACTTTCGTGGCTGTGGTCGACTCGCTCCACGTTGCTCAGTTGCGACAACAACTCGCGACCATGCAGGTGGGTGTTCATCTCACGACGCGCCGAACACGAGGTGTGCAACGCCACTTTCACAGGCGTGCCGCTGTCCTTGAGCTGCACCTTGCAGACAAACAGCAGGAACTCGGCCAGTTCATAGGTCCGGGCAGCCAATGCCTGAACCTGTTTCAGGGTGTGCGGCTCGTCCTTGAACAAGTCGGCATAGTGTTCGCGCAACATCCCGGCACACGATCCCGACGGCACCACCACCGGATAATCCCCGGCGAACAGCGCCAGTTGCGAGCGTGCCACGGTCCTTGCCTGCTCGGTGTAACCCGAGGTGTAGGCCGGTTGTCCGCAGCAGCTTTGCCCCTGCGGGTATTCGACCCGAATGCCTTCGCGTTCCAGCAGGTGAATCGCGTCCATCCCGGCTTCGGGGTAGAACAGATCGACCACGCAGGTTCCGAACAGGTAGACCCGTGACGGTTTCTCGCTGGGGTATTTCCGAGGCTCAGGCAGTGGCGGGGCGACACGGGTCGCGTTCGGCACTGCGTTGTAAAAAAGCTCGCTCATCAGGCGTGTCTCCGGGTGGGCCCGGTTATCCGTCCGCTGAGGCTGCTGAATATAAAGGGGGAAACTTTCAGCAGCCTTACAGACCGGGTTGTGAATAGCTGACGCCGGAATCGTGGTCCGGCGTCGGTTTTTGCGTTTTATCGTGTAGGACTTAGTGCACCAGCATGCCGGTGAGCCAATAGGCCTGGATGTAAGTAATCAGGCCGACGATCGTTGCGAAGAACAGGCTGTGCTTGAGGGTGAAGCGGAACAGGTCCGATTCCTTGCCCACCAGGCCGGTTGCGGCGCAGGCCACGGCGATCGATTGCGGCGAGATCATCTTGCCGGTCACGCCGCCGCTGGTGTTTGCCGCTACCAGCAGCACATCGCTGACGCCGATCTGGTGCGCGGTGGTCGCTTGCAACGAACTGAACAGCGCGTTGGAGGAGGTATCGGAACCGGTCAGGAACACGCCCAGCCAGCCAAGGAATGGCGAGAAGAACGGGAAGGCCGCGCCGGTGCCTGCCAATACCAGCGCCATGGTCGAAGACATGCCCGAGTAGTTGGTGACGAAGGCGAAGGCCAAGACCATGCCGATGGACAGAATCGGCCAGCGCAGCTCGTAGAAGGTCTCTTTCAAAGTGGTCAGACCAATTTTGAAATTGATCTTCAACACCAGCATCGAGATCAGCGCGGAGAAGAAAATCGCCGTGCCGGTCGCGGAAATCGGATCGAGCTTGAACACCGCCGGGATGGCGGTCGGAGCAGTCACGATCGGAGCGACCTTGATCACCATATGATCAAGGTGCGGGATGGCGAAGTTGAACACCCAGCTGTACATCGAACCGCCGGCGGCGAACATGGCCTTGAACGGTTTCAGGGTCCAGATGGTGACCAGCACGGTGAGAATCAGGAACGGCGACCAGGCTTTGATGATTTCGAACAGGCTGTAAGGGGACGCCACGCTGGTGCGCGGCTGGCCGAAACCACCGGCGCTGGCGGTCACCACTGAGGCCGATACGGCACCAGCGATGTGTTGGCCGGCGGCGCGTTTCGGCTGCCAGACTTTCAGGAACAGCGTCAGGGAGATCAGGCTGGCCAGGGCCGAGGTGATGTCCGGCAACTCTGGGCCGATGAAGTTCGACGTGAAGTATTGGGTGATGGCAAAGCTCAAACCGGCCACCAGCGCTGCCGGCCAGGTCTCACGAACGCCGCGCAGGCCGTCCATCATGAACACCAGCCAGAACGGCACGAACAGTGACAGCAGCGGCAGTTGCCGACCGGTCATGGCGCCGATCTTGAACGCATCGATGCCAGTCACTTGCCCGGCCACGATGATCGGAATGCCCAAGGCGCCGAAGGCCACTGGCGCGGTGTTGGCGATCAGGCAAAGGCCCGCGGCGTACAGCGGGTTGAAGCCGAGTCCTACCAGCAATGCGGCGGTAATCGCTACCGGCGCACCGAAACCGGCGGCTCCTTCCAGGAACGCACCGAAGCAGAAGCCGATCAGCAGAACCTGCAAACGCTGGTCGTCGGTGATCGACAACACCGAGCTGCGGATCACTTCGAACTGACCACTCTTGACCGTCAGTTTGTAGAGGAACACGGCGGCGACGATGATCCACGCAATCGGCCAAAGACCATAGGCGAAGCCATAGCCGGCGGCGGCGAAGGCCATGTCGACTGGCATCTGGAAAGCGAAGATTGCGACGGCGATGGACAACGCCAGCGTGATGCTGCCGGCCACGTGTCCTTTGAGGCGGAACACCGCCAGCGCCAGGAAGAAAAACACGATGGGGATAACGGCGGCGAGCGCGGAGAAGCCAAGGCTGCCGAGCGGGGTATAGAGCTGTTGCCAGGTTTGCATATGGGGTGGCCCCTAATTGTTGTTGGTCAGGCACTGGTCAGCGTTCTTGGATAATTGGTAATACCAATTTACAATCGCTGTTGGCTAGGGTAAAAGCGTTGTAGGCGGCGTGTCAATTTGTCGCCCTAAAACTTTTGTCGAATAAGCGCTGTTGCGCATGCTTGATCCGCTTTAACAAATGCCGTCTGGTAGGTGCTGGCACAGCGCCGATAGGCCAGAATAGAGAGCCCGGCGAGCCGCCGGGACCGTGGAGAATTGAGTTATGGGGTTTGATCAGATTCGTCAGCGCCGTTTGTCTGACGATATTGTCGAGCAGCTCGAGGGCATGATCCTCGAAGGCACGTTGAAGTCTGGCGAACGCTTGCCGGCCGAGCGCGCGTTGGCCGAGCAGTTCGGCGTGTCACGCCCTTCGTTGCGCGAGGCAATCCAGAAACTGGCGGCCAAGGGCTTGCTGGTCAGTCGCCAGGGCGGTGGCAATTATGTGGTGGAGTCGCTGGGTTCAACCTTCAGCGATCCGCTGCTGCATCTGCTGGAAAGCAACCCCGAAGCCCAGCGCGATCTGCTGGAATTTCGCCATACGCTGGAAGCCTCCTGTGCCTATTACGCGGCATTGCGCGCCACGGATGTCGATCGCGAGCGATTGACGGCAGCCTTCAATGAGTTACAGGACTGCTATACGCGTCACGATGAAGTGAGCCGGGTGGAAGAGGGCGCGGCGGATGCGAAATTTCACCTGGCGATTGCCGAAGCCAGTCACAACGCCGTGTTGCTGCACACCATTCGTGGGCTGTTCGATCTGCTCAAACGCAACGTGGTGACCAACATTGGCGGCATGTACAAGCAGCGCACGGAAACCCGCGACATGCTGATTACGCAGCACCGGGAGTTGTACATGGCGATTATCGAGGGAAGGGCCGAGCAGGCGCGGGAAGTGTCCAGCCGACACATCCTGTATGTGCAGGAAGTGCTGGAAGAGGTGCGTCAGGAAGTGCAGCGCGTGGCCCGGGCGGAGCGGCGCAAGGGGATGTAGCCAGATGGTTTATCGGCGAATGTGCGATTGCATTCGCGAGCAAGCCCGCTCCCACAGGGATTTCCGGTTGGACGCAAAAATATCGGCGTCCACGGACCTTGTGGGAGCGGGCTTGCTCGCGAAAGCGCAATCAAGGCGAACGAATTACTCTTCCTTGCCCTTGTTGCGCACCGCACGCTGCAACTCGCGACCGGCATCGCGTTCGCGCTCGGTATCACGCTTGTCGTATTCCTTCTTGCCTTTGCCCAGAGCGATCTCGCACTTGACCATGTGCTTGCTCCAGTACCAGGACAGGCACACGCAGGCGTAGCCTTTTTGCTGCACGGCGGCGGCGAGTTTTTCCAGCTCGCGGCGGTTGAGCAGCAATTTCCGGGTGCGGGTCGGATCAGCAATGACGTGAGTGCTGGCGGTCATCAGTGGCGTAATGTGGCTGCCGAGCAACCAGGCTTCGCCATCCTTGAGCAGCACGTAACTGTCAACCAGTTGCAGCTTGCTTGCCCGCAGACTTTTTACTTCCCAGCCGGCCAGGACCAGACCAGCCTCGAACCGATGTTCGATGAAGTAATCGTGTCGCGCCTTTTTATTTTGCGCGATGGTCCCTGTAGGGTGTTTCTTCTGTTTAGCCATAGGGGCGGCATTATAGGGAGTTGCAAGCAAGTCGGCTACGGTATCGCTACGTGCTTGAGCAGGTTGATTGAATCCCGGACAATGCGCCCTCTTTTTTGAACGCTTGGGCGTGATAACGATGTCGACAGACAAGGTTTCTGTCCACGGCAGTTGGGCTAGCCGCTGGGTCTTCATACTCGCCGCGACCGGTTCGGCCGTGGGCCTGGGTAGTATCTGGAAATTCCCGTACATGGTCGGCGTCTACGGCGGCGGCGCCTTCGTGCTGATGTTCCTGGCCTGTATCGCGCTGATCGGTGTGCCGGTCATGCTGGCTGAAACCCTGATTGGCCGCCGCGCGCGGCAGAGCCCGGCCAACGCCTTGAAGGTGCTGGCGGTGGAGGCGGGGCATTCGGGCAAGTGGTCCTGGGGTGCATTCGCCGGGATGATCACGGCGTTGCTGATCCTGTCTTTCTACAGCGTGGTTGGCGGCTGGTCGCTGGATTACATCATCGACATGGGCCGCGGCGACTTCCAGGGGGCGACGCCTGATCAGGTCGGCGCGTACTTTGGCAATGTGATCGCCGATCCGTGGCGTCTGACACTTTGGCACACGATTTTCATGCTGCTGTCTGCCGTCGTCATCGCCAAAGGCGTGGTTGCCGGGCTGGAACGCAGCCTGCGGATCATGATGCCGCTGCTCTTCGTGATGATTCTGGTGCTGCTGGGTTACAGCATGACCACCGGGCATTTCATGGAAGGTGTGCATTTCATGTTCGACTTCCACCCGGAAAAAGTCCTCGACGGCTTGTTGCCAGCCATGGGGCACGCGTTTTTTTCCCTGAGCGTGGGTGTTGGTTCGATCATGATTTACGGTGCGTACATGCCGAAGCATTCGTCGATCTCTGGCACGGTGGTCGGCGTGGCGCTGCTCGACACCTTCGTTTCGCTGGTAGCCGGTCTGGCATTGTTTCCGATTGTGTTCGCCGCAGGCTTGAACCCGAGCGAAGGCCCGGGCCTGATGTTTGTCAGCTTGCCGTTTGCCTTCGGTAACGTAGCGTTCGGCCAGTTGATGGGCGTAGTGTTCTTCGTACTGGTCGCGGTGGCTGCCTGGAGTTCGGCGATTTCCCTGCTTGAACCGATGGTGGCTTACCTGGTCGAGCGCACGAAAGTCAGTCGCGCCTGGGTAACCTTCTGGCTGGCGTTTATCTGCTGGTTTGTCGGTCTGGGTACGGTGTTTTCCTTCAATATCTGGAAGGAAGCCAAATTTTTCGTGAACGAAGGCGGGCTTTTCCATCTCTATCAATGGGGTGCGGCCGGTGGTCTGGACTTCTTTGGCGTAATCGACTTCTTCACGTCGCGGATCATGTTGCCACTCGGTGGTTTGTGTTTCGTGGTGTTTGCAGGCTGGGTGATGGGGCGTGAAGCGGTACGCGACGAGTTGTCGATCCGCAACCCCGCGTGGTTCGCCCTGTCCTTATTCTTGATGCGCTATGTGGCGCCCATCGGCATTCTCGTAGTGTTTGCCGCACAGCTGTGGAAGTGACGCTGACATGACGACGCACATTCAACGTTCGGCTCTGCTGCCATACCCGGCGCAAGCGCTTTATGACCTGGTCAATGATGTGGCGCGTTACCCGGAGTTTCTGCCGTGGTGTTCGACTGCCGAAGTGCTGGAAAGCACGCCCGAGCACATGCGTGCCAGCGTCGGTGTGGCCAAGGGTGGATTGAGTCAGCATTTCGTCACCAGAAACACGTTAGTGCCCGGCCATTCGATCGAGATGAACCTCGAGGAAGGTCCTTTCACCCAGTTGCACGGCATTTGGGTGTTCAAGCCGTTGGGCGAAAAGGCCTGCAAGATCAGTCTGGACCTGTCGTTCGATTACGCCGGGCCGATTGTCCGCGCGACCTTGGGGCCGTTGTTCAATCAAGCTGCGAATACGCTGGTGGACGCGTTTTGCCAGCGCGCCAAACAAATGCATGGTTGAGTCGATGGTTGACGTCGAGGTGGTGTACGCCGCAGTTGATCGTCAAGTGCTGCTCTCGGTGGCGGTACCGGCAGGCACGACCGTGCGCGCGGCTTTGCTGAAGTCGGGCGTCGGCGAAGCCTTTTCGGAGCTGAATCTGGCCGATTGCCCAGTGGGGATCTTCGGTAAAGTGATCACTGATGCGGACAGTCGTCCTGTCCAGGCGGGGGATCGTATCGAGATTTACCGGCCATTGCTGGCAGATCCGAAAGAGGTGCGTCGGCTGCGTGCCGCCAAGGCTGCTGAGGCTAAAGCCCGGAATCAGTAAGCAGCCCAAACGCAAGGCAATAAAAAACCCGGACATGCCGGGTTTTTTATTGCGTCGCACATTATTGCGGCGAAGTATCCAACGGTTCTGGCGTCGGGACCGGAACGGTTTCTACACCGTCTACGTCCTTCTGGATCTGGTCCAGCAACGAACCTGGCTTGACCGGTTTTTCCGGTTTCGGCTTCTCGGCATTTTCTGCTGGTGCAGTGACTGTCGTGCCACTGTCCTTGCCGAGAATGGCTTCGTCGCGGCTCACGCCTGGCATGAAATCACCAGAGAGGCTGACAAGTTGGTCATTTGGGTTGAAGATAACGCTAATGCGTTCCTGTTGGCGTTCACCGCCACCCGGTTGCAGGCTGTACAGATAATCCCAGCGATCGGCATGGAACGTGTCGGTCAGCAGGGGATTGCCCATGATAAACCGTACTTGCTTACGGGTCATTCCCGGGCGTAACTGGTTTATCATGTCCTGCGTGACGACATTGCCCTGCTGGATGTCGATTTTGTAAACCCCGGGGAATGAACAACCGGCGAGTGCGAGCAGTCCCACAAAGGTGAAACTGGTTAGCAAGAGCTTGGTGTTTTGCATCGGTGGGCGACTTCCACTATCTTGGCTGGGACAACGTAAACGCCGATCATACCCGCATTAAGAGAAGCTGCGAAGCAGCATCGCGAGAAAGCTGACCATGGTTGAAAATAGCGAACTACGCAAAGCCGGCCTCAAAGTGACCCTTCCACGGGTCAAAATTCTGCAAATGCTCGATTCCGCCGAGCAACGCCACATGAGTGCCGAGGATGTTTACAAGGCGCTGATGGAGGCTGGTGAGGACGTCGGTCTGGCCACGGTTTACCGTGTACTGACTCAGTTCGAGGCAGCTGGCCTTGTGGTGCGGCACAACTTCGACGGAGGCCATGCGGTCTTCGAGCTGGATGACGGCAAGCATCACGACCATATGGTCAACGTCGAAACCAGCGAAGTGATCGAATTCTTCGACGAAGAAATCGAGCGCCTGCAGAAAGCCATCGTCGATAAGTACGGCTTCGAGATGGTTGATCACAATCTGGTGCTGTACGTACGCAAGAAAAAGTAAGCATGTCGCGCGAATTTCACATTCGCGAAACGAGCGAAGGCGACCCCCGGGTCGCCTTCGTGCTGTCTACCGTTCTTAAATTTTGGCGGTGACGACCATTTTTTTCGCGTGAGCCAGGGACTCCTTGGTCAGATCGATGCCGCCGAGCATCCGCGCCACTTCTTCGACGCGATCATTCTTGCTCAGCTTGGAAACAGCCGTGTGGGTCGCCTCTTCGCCACGCACCTTGTGCACGAATAGATGTTGATGGCCCTGAGCGGCCACTTGCGGCAAGTGAGTCACCGTCAGCACCTGCCCGCGCTCCCCGAGCCGACGCAGCAACTGGCCCACGATCTCGGCAGTCGGGCCACCGATGCCCACGTCCACTTCATCGAACACCAGCGTCGGTACGCGCGAGGTCTGCGCGGTAATCACCTGAATAGCCAGACTGATCCGTGACAGCTCACCGCCCGAGGCCACTTTGGCCAGCGCTTTCAGTGGCTGACCGGGGTTGGCGCTCACCAGCAGCTCCACCTGCTCAAGTCCATTAGGCAGCAGTTCATCGCTGCTGTTTGGGCGTAACTCGATGGTGAAGCGCCCGCCGGGCATGCCCAGTCGCTGGATTTCCTGCTCCACGGCGCTGGCCAGGCTGTTCGAGGCTTGATGACGCAAATCACTCAGCTCCCGTGCCTTCTCCTGATAATGACGGGCATAAGAAGCCAGCTCATCGCTCAGTCGCTCGATGGACTCGTCGTTGGCGTTCAGGGTTTCGATTTCATCCAGCAAGCGCTGCTGCATCTCCGCGACCTCCGTCGGCTGGATGCGGTGTTTGCGCGCCATCGTGTAGATCGCATCCAGGCGTTCTTCCAGGTACTGAAGGCGCGCCGGATCGGCGTCGAAGTTGTCGAGGAAGCGGTTCAGTTCGCCCACGGCCTCTTCAACCTGTATCTGTGCACTGGTCAACAGGCTGCTGGCTTCACCCAGCGCGCCGATCGAGTTATTGACGCTCGAAAGACGGTTGAGGCTGGCGGTCAGCGCGTTCAGGACATTCCCGGAATCACTCTCGCTGCATTGCTCAACCACTTGCCGGCAGATGCCCAGCAGGGTTTCGGCGTTGGTGAGGTTCTTGTGTTCCTGCTCCAGTTGCTCCAGCTCGTTTTCGCCGAGGCCGAGGTTTTCCAGCTCTTCGAGTTGATAGCTGAGCAACTGATGGCGAGCGCGCTGCTCATCGCCGGAGTTGGAGAGGCGCTCCACCTCTTGACGAGTCTGGCGCCAGCGTTGGGCGGCCAGTTGCACCTGGCGGGCAAGGTCGGTGGCACCGGCGTATTCGTCGAGCAGGCGGCGGTGAGTGTCGGTCTTCAGCAGGGATTGGTGTTCGTGCTGGCTGTGGATATCAATCAGCAGTTCACCGAGGGCCTTGAGGTCGCCGAGCGGGCAGGGTGTGCCGTTGATATAGCCGCGCGAGCGTCCTTCCGCGGTGATTACCCGCCGCAGGATGCATGGGCCATCGCTCTCCAGGTCGCGCTCCGCCAGCCAGGCGCTGGCTTCCGGGATGTCGATCAGGTCGAAAGTCGCAAGAATATCGGCCTTGTCGGCGCCGGGGCGGACGACGCCACTGTCGGCGCGATCGCCCAGGGTCAGGCCGAGGGCGTCGAGCATGATCGACTTGCCGGCGCCGGTTTCACCGGTTATCACGCTCATCCCGCGATCGAGCTCGAGATCGAGATGTTCAACGATGGCGTAGTTATGTACGGACAGGTGCACCAGCATAAAGGCCGCTCCCAGGCTTTAGGTCTGGTTATTTATACAGTGTTTTATTTGCGGCTGACAATGCCCTCGCTTAGCTCGATTTGCTCGGTCTGACGAAATGCTTAGTCCATCGAGCAATCGCAATGCAGCGTTTTTTGTAGGGTTAATCGTAAGCCACCCCTTGAAGCTGATTTTTGCGGCCCCATATACCGGGACAGAAGCGCGAGTTGAGCTCGCGGACGTTATTGAAAGGAGAATTCTATGGCTGACGAACAGACAGTGGATACGCAAAATCTAGACGCCGATCAGGCTGCCCAGAATTCGGGTGATGAACTGGCGGCTCGTGTACAAGTGCTCGAAGAGCAATTGGCTGGCGCTCATGATCAGGCTTTGCGTGTAGCAGCTGATCTGCAGAACGTCCGCCGTCGCGCCGAGCAGGATGTAGAAAAAGCGCACAAATTCGCCCTGGAAAAATTTGCTGGTGATTTGTTGCCGATCATCGACAGCCTGGAGCGTGGTCTGGAGTTGTCCAACCCGGATGACGAAAGCATCCGCCCAATGCGCGAAGGCATCGAGCTGACCCTGAAAATGTTCCAGGACACCCTGAAACGTTATCAGCTGGAAGCCATCGATCCGCATGGCGAACCGTTCAACGCTGTTCTTCATCAGGCGATGGCCATGCAGGAAAGCGCCGACGTTGAGCCGAACAGCGTGCTCAAGGTGTTCCAGAAGGGCTACCAGCTCAATGGACGCCTGCTGCGCCCGGCCATGGTCGTGGTCAGCAAGGCTGTGGCGCCAGTTTCGCCCTCGATTGACGAGCAGGCTTGAAATTGGCCGCAAGGCCCCCATTTATAAGTCAAGCGTTTAAGTGCTACCGCAGTTAGCCACCACTGCTGCGGCAACCAAATCCAAAGTTTCGGGAGAGTTAACATGGGCAAAATTATCGGTATCGACCTGGGGACTACCAACTCCTGCGTCTCCGTGATGGAAAACGGCAAAGCCAAAGTTATTGAAAACGCTGAAGGCGCGCGCACCACGCCGTCGATCATCGCTTACGCCAACGATGGCGAAATCCTGGTTGGCCAGTCGGCCAAGCGTCAGGCTGTGACCAATCCGCATAACACCCTGTACGCGGTGAAGCGTCTGATCGGTCGTAAGTTCGACGAAGAAGTCGTACAGAAAGACATCAAGATGGTGCCTTACAAAATCGCCAAGGCTGACAACGGCGACGCATGGGTAGAAGTGAACGGCCAGAAAATGTCGCCGCCACAGATCTCGGCTGAAATTCTGAAGAAAATGAAGAAGACCGCCGAAGACTACCTCGGCGAGCCAGTGACTGAAGCGGTGATTACCGTTCCGGCCTACTTCAACGACAGCCAGCGTCAAGCCACCAAAGACGCCGGCCGTATTGCGGGTCTGGACGTAAAACGCATCATCAACGAACCTACTGCAGCCGCTCTGGCTTACGGTATGGACAAGGCGAAGGGCGATCACACCGTGATCGTTTACGACTTGGGCGGCGGTACTTTCGACGTTTCCGTGATCGAAATCGCTGAAGTCGATGGCGAGCACCAGTTCGAAGTATTGGCCACCAACGGTGACACGTTCCTGGGCGGTGAAGACTTTGACATCCGTCTGATCGACTACCTCGTCGACGAATTCAAGAAAGAAAGCGGCATGAACCTTAAAGGTGATCCGCTGGCCATGCAGCGCCTGAAAGAAGCCGCTGAAAAAGCCAAAATCGAACTGTCCTCGAGCATGTCGACCGACGTGAACCTGCCGTACATCACTGCAGACGCCACCGGTCCCAAGCACTTGAACGTGAAAATCTCCCGCGCCAAGCTCGAAGCGCTGGTAGAAGACCTGGTTCAGCGCACCATCGAACCTTGCCGCATCGCTCTGAAAGACTCCGGCATCGACGTTGGCGCGATCAACGACGTGATCCTGGTCGGCGGTCAGACCCGTATGCCACTGGTTCAGAAGCTGGTGACCGAGTTCTTCGGTAAAGAAGCTCGTAAAGACGTGAACCCGGACGAAGCTGTTGCCATGGGTGCTGCCATCCAGGGCGCCGTATTGGCCGGTGACGTGAAAGACGTTTTGCTGCTCGACGTCAGCCCGCTGACCCTGGGTATCGAAACCATGGGTGGCGTGATGACCGCGCTGATCGAGAAAAACACCACGATTCCTACCAAGAAATCGCAAGTGTTCTCGACTGCCGATGACAACCAAGGCGCCGTGACCATTCACGTGCTGCAAGGTGAGCGTAAGCAAGCGGCTCAGAACAAGTCCCTGGGCAAGTTCGACCTGGCCGAGATTCCACCAGCACCGCGTGGCGTGCCACAAATTGAAGTGACCTTCGACATCGACGCCAACGGCATCCTGCACGTAGGCGCCAAAGACAAGGCCACCGGCAAGACTCAGTCGATCGTGATCAAGGCCAACTCCGGTCTGTCCGAGGAAGAGATTCAGCAGATGATTCGCGATGCTGAAGCCAACGCCGAGGAAGACAGCAAGTTCGCAGAGCTGGCAGCGGCCCGTAACCAGGGTGATGCGCTGGTTCACTCGACGCGCAAAATGGTCGCTGATGCTGGCGATAAAGTGACTGCTGAAGAGAAGACTGCAATCGAAGCCGCTGTTGTTGCCCTGGAAGCCGCTGTCAAAGGCGACGACAAGGCTGCCATCGAAGCCAAGGTTGAAGAGCTGTCGAAAGTCTCCGCTCCAGTGGCGCAGAAGATGTACGCCGAACAGGCCCAGCCTGCTGAAGGCGCGGCACCGCAGGACGACAAGGCTGAAAAGGCTGATGACGTTGTCGATGCCGAGTTCGAAGAAGTCAAAGACCACAAGTAAGTTGTTGGTCGCCCGGTTGACTGCCTTCAGGCGGTGACTGGTAGGATGTCGCCGCGCGGGAGCTTGCTCCCGCGTTGGCGTGTCTGGAGTTAGCGAATTTTTACAGCATGCGACAACGCTCGGGTGCTGATGGTATGGCCGGGAATGCTCCTGCTTCTCGAGCCGAAAGTACCGCATTGAATCAAAGACCAGGATCGTTGAATTGACGTGAGTTGGGTCCGGGCCTGTATTGGGGCTCAACGAGTTTGGCGAGGCTCAGGAGAGGTTTGCTGAACGTCCTTAAGAGTGCAAAGACTTATGGCAAAGCGTGACTATTACGAAGTATTGGGTGTTGAGCGTGGCTCAAGCGAAGCGGACCTGAAAAAGGCCTACCGTCGCCTGGCGATGAAGCACCACCCGGACCGTAATCCTGACGACAAAGCGTCGGAAGAGATGTTCAAGGAGGCCAACGAGGCCTACGAAGTGCTGTCCGATTCCAGCAAGCGCGCGGCATACGACCAGTACGGTCATGCCGGCGTCGACCCGAGCATGGGTGGCGGCGGTGCTGGCTTTGGCGGTCAGAACTTCTCCGACATCTTTGGTGATGTCTTCAGTGACTTCTTCGGTGGCGGTCGCGGCGGTTCCCGTGGCGGCGCTCAGCGCGGCAGCGACTTGCGTTACACCCTTGAGCTGAACCTGGAAGAAGCGGTACGCGGCACGACCGTGAATATCCGCGTTCCGACACTGGTCAACTGCAAGCCGTGTGACGGCTCGGGCGCCAAGAAAGGCTCCTCGCCGGTCACCTGTCCGACGTGCGGCGGTATCGGTCAAGTGCGCATGCAGCAAGGCTTCTTCTCGGTGCAGCAGACCTGCCCGCGCTGCCATGGCCAAGGCAAGATCATTTCCGACCCGTGCAACTCCTGCAACGGCGAAGGCCGTGTCGAAGAGTACAAAACCCTCTCGGTGAAAGTGCCGGCCGGTGTTGATACCGGTGATCGCATTCGTCTGTCCGGCGAAGGTGAGGCGGGTGCGCAGGGCGGTCCGACGGGCGACCTGTACGTGGTGATCAATGTGCGCGAACACGCGATCTTCCAGCGTGACGGCAAGCATTTGTTCTGCGAAGTGCCCATCAGCTTTGTTGATGCGGCGCTGGGCGGCGAGCTGGAGATTCCGACCCTTGATGGTCGAGTCAAACTGAAAATCCCTGAAGGGACTCAGACCGGCAAGCAGTTCCGTGTTCGCGGCAAGGGCGTCGCGCCTGTGCGTGGCGGCGGTGCCGGTGACTTGATGTGCCGTGTGGCGGTCGAAACCCCGGTCAATCTGGGTCGTCGTCAGCGCGAATTGCTGGAAGAGTTCCGCAGTTCGCTGGCGGACGACAACAGCCATTCGCCGAAAACCACCGGTTGGTTCGAAGGCGTAAAGCGCTTCTTCGGCGATTTGTAAGGAGACAGGCATGCGACGTATTGCAGTGATGGGCGCCGCCGGGCGCATGGGCAAAACCCTGATCGAAGCCGTGCAGCAACAGCCGGGCGCAGGTCTGACGGCGGCCATTGATCGTCCGGACAGCTCGCTGGTCGGTGCGGATGCCGGCGAACTGGCTGCGCTGGGTCGTATCGGTGTGCCACTGTCGGGTGATCTGGATCGGGTGGTCGACGAGTTCGACGTGCTGATCGACTTCACGCATCCGACGGTAACCCTGAAAAACCTCGCGTTCTGCCGCAAGCATCACAAGGCGATGATCATCGGCACCACCGGTTTCAGTGTTGAAGAGAAGCAGTTGCTGGCGGAAGCGGGCAAGGACATTCCGATTGTCTTTGCGGCTAACTTCAGTGTCGGCGTCAACCTGTGCCTGAAGCTGCTCGACACCGCTGCTCGCGTGTTGGGTGATGATGTCGATATCGAAATCACTGAAGCCCACCATCGGCATAAAGTCGATGCGCCGTCCGGTACTGCCGTGCGCATGGGTGAAGTGATTGCCGATGCGCTGGGGCGTGATCTGAAGAAGGTGGCGGTTTACGGTCGTGAAGGCCAGACCGGCGCACGCGCTCGCGAAACCATCGGCTTCGCCACTGTGCGTGCCGGCGACATCGTCGGTGATCACACTGTGCTGTTCGCCGCCGATGGTGAGCGTGTCGAAATCACGCACAAAGCGTCCAGTCGCATGACCTTCGCCAAAGGTGCCGTAAGGGCAGCTTTGTGGCTGGACGGTCGCGAGCCTGGTCTTTATGACATGCAAGACGTACTTGACCTGCGTTAAGAGTGCCTGAAATCGGGTTCAAACACAGCGTTTGAGCCCGGTTTTACTCCGCCAAGCGACGTCCTGTCGCATTCTCCGGCCTTTAAGGCTCATTGGCGGTAGACCAAAAATGCCTTTTTCTGTAAGCTACAGCTTTAGTGTGTTCACTAAAAGCGCGCAGAATAATTCAGTGAATGAGCGGGGTGACGTGTCCATACGTCACTCCGCTTTTTTACACCTGCGATCGCCCTTTCAGGCTTTATTTACGGGAGGTCTTCTTGACTAAGCCAGCCATACTCGCCCTTGCTGATGGCAGCATTTTTCGCGGCGAAGCAATTGGAGCCGACGGTCAGACCGTTGGTGAGGTGGTGTTCAACACCGCCATGACCGGCTATCAGGAAATCCTTACCGATCCTTCCTACGCCCAACAGATCGTTACCCTGACTTACCCGCACATCGGCAATACCGGCACCACGCCGGAAGACGCCGAGTCCGACCGCGTATGGTCCGCTGGCCTGGTCATCCGTGACCTGCCGCTGGTTGCGAGCAACTGGCGTAACACGATGTCCCTGTCCGATTACCTGAAAGCCAACAATGTTGTGGCCATCGCCGGTATCGACACTCGCCGCCTGACGCGCATCCTGCGTGAGAAAGGCGCACAGAACGGCTGCATCATGGCCGGTGACAACATCTCCGAAGAAGCCGCCATCGCCGCAGCCCAGGGTTTCCCAGGCCTCAAAGGCATGGACCTGGCGAAAGTCGTCAGCACCAAAGAGCAGTACGAATGGCGCTCGACGGTCTGGGACCTGAAAACCGACAGCCACGCGACCATCGACGCTTCCGAGCTGCCGTACCACGTGGTGGCCTACGACTACGGCGTCAAGCTGAACATTCTGCGCATGCTGGTCGAGCGCGGTTGCCGCGTGACCGTGGTGCCGGCGCAAACGCCAGCCGCCGATGTTCTGGCGATGAAGCCGGACGGCGTGTTCCTGTCCAACGGTCCTGGTGATCCGGAGCCTTGCGACTACGCGATCCAGGCGATCAAGGACGTGCTGGAAACCGAGATTCCGGTATTCGGCATCTGCCTCGGTCACCAGCTGCTGGCCCTGGCCTCCGGCGCCAAGACCCTGAAAATGGGTCATGGCCACCACGGTGCCAACCACCCGGTCCAGGACCTGGACAGCGGTGTGGTGATGATCACCAGCCAGAACCACGGTTTTGCGGTAGACGAAGCGACCCTGCCAGCCAACGTTCGCGCGATTCACAAATCGCTGTTCGATGGCACCCTGCAAGGCATCGAGCGTACCGACAAGAGCGCCTTCAGCTTCCAGGGTCATCCGGAAGCCAGCCCTGGCCCGAACGACGTAGCGCCATTGTTCGATCGCTTCATCAACGAAATGGCCAAGCGACGCTAATCGCTCGCCTTGATGTTGCATAGCTTGAGGGGCGGACCCGAACACCGGCGGCCCCTCTCAAGGCTTCACAGATTGAACAAGACGGCTTGCCGACTGACCTGCGGATTTGAGTGACAAACCCATGCCAAAACGTACAGACATAAAAAGCATCCTGATTCTCGGCGCTGGCCCGATCGTGATCGGCCAGGCCTGCGAATTCGACTACTCCGGCGCCCAGGCCTGCAAAGCCCTGCGCGAGGAGGGTTACCGCGTCATCCTGGTGAACTCCAACCCGGCGACCATCATGACCGACCCGGACATGGCCGACGCCACCTACATCGAGCCGATCAAGTGGCAGACCGTTGCCAAGATCATCGAGAAAGAGCGTCCGGACGCGCTGCTGCCGACCATGGGTGGCCAGACCGCCCTGAACTGCGCACTGGACCTGGAGCGCGAAGGCGTTCTGGAGAAGTTCGGCGTAGAGATGATCGGCGCCAACGCTGACACCATCGACAAAGCCGAAGACCGCTCGCGTTTCGACAAGGCGATGAAATCCATCGGCCTGGACTGCCCGCGTTCGGGTATCGCCCACAGCATGGAAGAGGCCAACGCGGTCCTCGAAAAGCTCGGCTTCCCGTGCATCATCCGTCCGTCTTTCACCATGGGCGGCACCGGTGGCGGTATCGCTTACAATCGTGAAGAGTTCGAAGAAATCTGCGCCCGCGGCCTGGACCTGTCGCCGACCAAAGAACTGCTGATCGACGAATCCCTGATCGGCTGGAAAGAGTACGAGATGGAGGTTGTCCGCGATAAGAAGGACAACTGCATCATCGTCTGCTCCATCGAAAACTTTGACCCGATGGGCGTGCACACCGGTGACTCGATCACCGTTGCTCCGGCACAGACCCTGACGGACAAGGAATACCAGATCATGCGTAACGCCTCGTTGGCGGTACTGCGTGAGATCGGCGTGGAAACCGGCGGTTCCAACGTTCAGTTTGGCATCTGCCCGGACACTGGCCGTATGGTCGTGATCGAGATGAACCCGCGTGTATCCCGCTCTTCGGCGCTGGCCTCGAAAGCCACTGGTTTCCCGATTGCGCGTATCGCTGCCAAGCTGGCGATCGGCTACACCCTGGACGAACTGCAGAACGAAATCACCGGCGGCGCTACCCCTGCGTCTTTCGAGCCGTCGATCGACTACGTCGTCACCAAGTTGCCACGCTTCGCCTTCGAGAAATTCCCGAAAGCCGACGCCCGCCTGACCACTCAAATGAAGTCGGTCGGTGAAGTCATGGCCATTGGCCGGACTTTCCAGGAATCCCTGCAGAAAGCCCTGCGCGGTCTGGAAGTAGGCGTTTGCGGTCTGGACGAGAAGCTCGACCTGAGCAACCCGGAAAGCATGAGCGTGCTCAAGCGCGAACTGACTGTGCCGGGCGCCGAGCGTATCTGGTACGTGGCTGACGCCTTCCGCGCCGGCCTGTCGGTCGAAGACATCTTCGGCATGAACATGATCGACCCGTGGTTCCTGGTGCAGATCGAAGATCTGATCAAGGAAGAAGAGAAGGTCAAGACCCTGGGTCTGGCCAGCATCGACCGCGACTTGATGTACAAGCTCAAGCGCAAAGGCTTCTCCGACATGCGTCTGGCCAAGCTGCTGGGCGTGACCGAGAAGGCTCTGCGTCGCCACCGTCACAAGCTCGAGATCTTCCCGGTCTACAAGCGCGTTGACACCTGCGCGGCCGAGTTCGCCACCGACACCGCCTACATGTACTCGACTTACGAGGAAGAGTGCGAAGCAGCGCCGTCGGGCCGCGACAAGATCATGATCCTCGGCGGCGGTCCTAACCGTATCGGCCAGGGCATCGAGTTCGACTACTGCTGCGTACACGCGGCATTGGCTCTGCGCGAAGATGGCTACGAGACCATCATGGTCAACTGCAACCCGGAAACCGTTTCCACCGATTACGACACCTCCGATCGCCTTTACTTCGAACCAGTGACCCTGGAAGACGTACTGGAGATCTGCCGAGTCGAGAAGCCAAAAGGCGTGATCGTCCAGTACGGCGGCCAGACCCCGCTGAAACTGGCCCGTGCCCTCGAAGAAGCCGGCGTGCCGATCATCGGCACCAGCCCTGACGCCATCGACCGTGCCGAAGACCGTGAGCGCTTCCAGCAAATGGTTGAGCGCCTGAACCTGCGTCAACCACCAAACGCCACCGTGCGCAGCGAAGACGAAGCGATTCGTGCAGCCAGCAAGATCGGTTACCCGCTGGTGGTTCGTCCGTCCTACGTACTGGGCGGCCGCGCGATGGAAATCGTCTACGAAGAAGAAGAGCTCAAGCGCTACCTGCGTGACGCGGTGAAAGTGTCCAACGACAGCCCGGTGCTGCTCGACCACTTCCTCAACTGCGCCATCGAAATGGACGTGGATGCGGTCTGCGACGGCACCGACGTGGTGATCGGCGCGATCATGCAGCACATCGAGCAGGCCGGCGTTCACTCCGGTGACTCCGCATGCTCCCTGCCGCCGTACTCGCTGCCGGCGCATATCCAGGACGAGATGCGCGAACAGGTCAAGAAAATGGCCCTGGAGCTGGGCGTTGTTGGTCTGATGAACGTTCAGTTGGCGCTGCAAGGCGAAGACATCTACGTCATCGAAGTCAACCCGCGCGCTTCCCGTACCGTACCGTTCGTGTCCAAGTGCATCGGTGTTTCCCTGGCAATGATCGCGGCTCGCGTCATGGCCGGTAAAACCCTGAAAGAAATCGGCTTCACCAAAGAAATCATTCCGAACTTCTACAGCGTGAAAGAGGCGGTGTTCCCATTCGCCAAGTTCCCTGGCGTGGACCCGATCCTGGGCCCGGAGATGAAGTCCACCGGTGAAGTGATGGGTGTGGGTGACACCTTCGGCGAAGCGTTCGCCAAGGCCCAGATGGGCGCCAGCGAAGTGCTGCCGACCGGCGGTACTGCGTTCATCAGCGTGCGTGACGACGACAAGCCACTGGTTGCAGGCGTGGCCCGTGATCTGATCAACTTGGGTTTCGAAGTGGTTGCCACTGCCGGTACTGCCAAGCTGATCGAAGCCGCAGGCCTGAAAGTGCGTCGTGTGAACAAGGTGACCGAGGGTCGTCCGCACGTGGTCGACATGATCAAGAATGACGAAGTCACCCTGATCATCAACACCACCGAAGGTCGTCAGTCGATCGCCGACTCGTACTCCATTCGTCGTAATGCCTTGCAGCACAAGATCTACTGCACCACCACCATTGCTGCTGGCGAAGCCATCTGCGAAGCGCTGAAGTTCGGTCCCGAGAAGACCGTGCGCCGCTTGCAGGATCTACACGCAGGATTGAAGGCATGATCAAGTACCCAATGACCGTCCAGGGCGCGAAAGCCCTGGAAGAAGAACATGCTCACCTGACGAAGGTCGTCCGTCCGAAGCTCAGCCAGGACATCGGGACGGCCCGCGAGTTGGGTGACTTGAAGGAAAACGCCGAATACCACGCTGCTCGCGAGCAGCAAGGGATGGTCGAGGCGCGGATTCGTGACATCGAGGGCCGGATTCAGAATCAGGTCATCATCGACGTCACGTCCATTCCTCATACCGGCAAAGTGATTTTCGGCACTACCGTTGAAATCGCCAACGTCGAGACTGATGAAAGCGTCACTTACCACATCGTGGGTGAGGATGAGGCTGACTTCAAACTCGGCAAGATTTCGGTGGGTTCGCCACTGGCTCGCGCCTTGATTGCCAAGGAAGAGGGTGACGTGGTTGCCGTGAAGACGCCGAGTGGCGTAATCGAGTACGAGATTGTCGAAGTCCGCCACATCTGAAAGAAGGCGCCCGCTCCGTGCGGGCGCCATGCTTTGGCAGCTGACTCAGATGTTATGGGTTGGCGGTCTGTGGCTGTTGCACATCGGTCTGCTGCCGGTGCTGGGCCAGATAGGTCTGGCGCCGCTGCTGATCGACGAAATTGCAGGCGAGCTGAATGCGCTGGTGGTGGGTTTCGCCACAGCGTGTGTGATTTTTCAGGCTTTGGTGCTGATTCAGGCCGAGGGCCTTGCCAGTCTATGGCGCGATATTCGTGGGCAAATGCTGCTGATGGCGCTGTATGCGTGTGCGATGTTTTTCGCGGTGCGCGTCGGTTGGCCGGATGCGGTGCGCTGGCAGGTGTTCAGCTTTCTTGTTCTGGGCTTTTCCGGGCTGGTGCTGGTGTTGCAACCGGTACCGGGATGGAGTGGCAGGGTGCGCGAAGCACACCCTTGACCCTTGCCATCACTTGAAGCGATGAACGTTCGACAGCTGCTTGTTGACGCTGAAGTTCTTGCGGTAAATCAGTGCCATCTTGCCGATGACCTGAACCAGGTCCGCTTTGCCGACCTTGCACAGTTCTGCAATGTTCGCCAGGCGCGACTCGCGATCGAGGATGTTGAGCTTGATTTTAATCAGCTCGTGATCCGCCAAAGCGCGTTCAAGTTCGGCTAACACACCTTCAGTCAAACCGTTGTCAGCCACGATCAAAACCGGTTTCAGATGGTGGCCAATGGATTTGTACTGTTTCTTCTGCTCTTGAGTGAGCGGCATAATCTGACCCCTGCGTCTGATCTTGTAAAAAGCGGCGGCCAGTTTACCCGAGCGAGTCCGGGACCGCCCAGTTAATCACGACCCGTTTTATTTTCGAGGTGGCCCGTGGCCCGTTCCAAGACAAGCCTTAAATGGCTGCAAAGACATGTCAATGATCCCTATGTGAAGCAGGCGCAGAAGGATGGTTACCGCTCGCGTGCGAGTTACAAGCTTCTGGAGGTCCAGGAAAAATACAAGCTGATCCGTCCGGGTATGAGCGTTGTCGACTTGGGGGCGGCACCCGGCGGCTGGTCGCAGGTCACTAGTCGGCTGATCGGTGGTCAGGGGCGTCTGATCGCCTCGGACATCCTGGAAATGGACAGCATTCCGGACGTGACTTTCATTCAGGGTGACTTCACCCAGGACGAAGTGCTCGCTCAGATCCTTGAAGCCGTGGGTAATTCGCAGGTGGACCTTGTGATTTCCGATATGGCCCCCAATATGAGTGGTACGCCTGAGGTGGACATGCCGAAAGCCATGTTTCTGTGTGAGCTGGCTCTTGATCTGGCGGCTCGGATACTCAAACCAGGCGGTAATTTCGTGATCAAGGTGTTTCAGGGCGAAGGGTTTGATGCTTACGTGAAGGACGCCCGTCAGAAATTCGACAAGGTCCAGATGATCAAGCCGGACTCCTCCCGTGGCAGTTCCCGCGAGCAATACATGCTGGCTTGGGGCTACCGCGGCCGTAGTGAGTGAATCGAGGTTTTTTTGCGGGTCGATAGGATTTTCGTATTTCGCCCTGTGGGAAATAGCGAATATTGTGTAGAAAGTGTTTCACAAAGGGTTACAGACGGCGCCTGCCAGAGTCGTAGGTAATGTAGTAAGTTAGGCCGGTGAATATCATGCGAAGCGCGCGCCATTAGCGGAGCTTGCTTCAGAGGGTAGTTAATTGAACGATATGGCAAAGAATCTGATCCTGTGGTTGATCATCGCGGCTGTCCTGGTGACAGTGATGAACAACTTCTCCAGCCCTAACGAGCCGCAGACCCTCAACTATTCCGACTTCATCCAGCAGGTCAAGGATGGCAAGGTCGAGCGCGTAGCAGTTGACGGCTATGTGATTACCGGCAAACGCAACGATGGCGACAGCTTCAAGACCATTCGTCCTGCAATCCAGGACAACGGTCTGATCGGCGACCTTGTGGATAACCACGTTGTGGTTGAAGGCAAGCAGCCTGAGCAGCAAAGCATCTGGACTCAACTCCTGGTCGCAAGCTTCCCGATCCTCGTGATCATCGCCGTGTTCATGTTCTTCATGCGGCAGATGCAGGGTGGTGCAGGTGGTAAGGGCGGGCCGATGAGCTTCGGCAAGAGCAAGGCACGCCTGCTCTCCGAAGATCAGGTGAAAACCACCTTGGGTGACGTTGCCGGTTGCGACGAAGCCAAGGAAGAGGTCGGTGAGCTGGTCGAGTTCCTTCGTGATCCGGGCAAATTCCAGCGCCTGGGCGGCCGCATTCCACGCGGCGTGCTGATGGTGGGGCCTCCGGGTACCGGTAAAACCTTGCTGGCCAAGGCGATTGCCGGCGAAGCCAAAGTGCCGTTCTTCACCATTTCCGGTTCCGATTTCGTCGAGATGTTCGTCGGTGTCGGTGCCAGCCGTGTTCGTGACATGTTCGAGCAGGCCAAGAAGCACGCGCCATGCATCATCTTCATCGATGAAATTGACGCCGTCGGTCGCCACCGTGGCGCCGGCATGGGTGGTGGTCACGACGAACGCGAGCAGACGCTCAACCAATTGCTGGTTGAGATGGACGGCTTTGAAATGAATGACGGCATCATCGTCATCGCCGCAACCAACCGTCCAGACGTACTGGACCCTGCGTTGCTGCGTCCGGGCCGTTTCGACCGTCAGGTCGTGGTCGGGCTGCCGGACATTCGTGGTCGTGAACAGATTCTCAAGGTTCACATGCGCAAAGTGCCAATGGGTGACGACGTCGCTCCTGCGGTCATCGCACGTGGTACGCCTGGCTTCTCCGGTGCCGATTTGGCTAACCTGGTGAACGAGGCTTCGTTGTTCGCTGCCCGTACCGGCAAGCGCATCGTCGAAATGAAAGAATTCGAGCTGGCCAAAGACAAGATCATGATGGGTGCCGAGCGCAAATCCATGGTCATGTCCGAGAAAGAGAAGCAGAACACCGCTTATCACGAAGCAGGTCACGCCATCGTCGGTCGTGTCGTGCCAGAGCATGATCCGGTCTACAAGGTTTCGATCATCCCGCGCGGTCGTGCGCTGGGTGTGACCATGTTCCTGCCGGAAGAAGATCGCTACAGCCTGTCCAAGCGTGCACTGATCAGCCAGATTTGCTCGCTGTACGGTGGCCGTATTGCTGAAGAAATGACCCTGGGCTTCGACGGTGTGACCACTGGAGCCTCCAACGACATCATGCGTGCCAGCCAGATTGCGCGGAACATGGTGACCAAGTGGGGGCTGTCCGAAAAACTCGGTCCGTTGATGTATGCCGAAGAAGAGGGCGAAGTGTTCCTCGGTCGCGGCGGTGGTGGTCAGGGTGCAAGCTTCTCCGGTGAGACAGCCAAGCTGATCGACTCCGAGGTACGCAGCATCATTGACCAGTGCTACGGCACGGCCAAGCAGATCCTCACGGACAACCGCGACAAGCTCGACGCCATGGCCGATGCCTTGATGAAATACGAAACGATCGATGCCGATCAGATCGATGACATCATGGCCGGTCGTACGCCTCGCGAACCACGCGACTGGTCGGGTGGCGGTACCGGTACTTCCGGTACACCTCCGGTGGTGCAGGATGAGCGTCCGGAAACACCGATTGGCGGTCCGGCTGCTGACGTATAAGGCTTGAAATGACTTCTGTTCAGTCCTCGACCCGGTTGCCTTGCGGCAACCGGGTTCTTGATTTGGCCCAGGCGCATGTCATGGGCATTCTCAATGTCACTCCCGATTCCTTTTCTGATGGCGGCCGATACAGCCAGCTCGATGCGGCCCTGCGCCACGCCGAGTCGATGGTTGCGGCGGGCGCCACGCTGATCGATGTCGGTGGCGAATCGACACGTCCTGGCGCAAGGGCGGTTTCGCCACTTGAAGAACTGGAGCGTGTAGCGCCTATCGTTGAGCGCATCAGTCGCGAGCTGGATGTAATTATTTCGGTCGATACCTCCACTCCAGCGGTCATGCGCGAAACCGCACGACTGGGGGCGGGATTGATCAATGATGTGCGTTCGCTGCGTCGAGACGGCGCCCTGGATGCGGCAGCTGCCACCGGATTGCCGGTGTGTCTGATGCATATGCTCGGAGAGCCGGGCGACATGCAGGACAATCCGCACTACGGGGACGTGACCAGGGAGGTCGGCGAGTTTCTCGCCGAGCGCATGGCTCAATGTGCGCTGGTGGGAATTCCGGCCGAGCGGATTATTCTTGATCCAGGCTTTGGGTTCGCGAAAACCTTGCAGCACAATCTAAGCTTGTTCAAGCATATGGAAGACCTGCATGCCTTGGGGCGGCCCCTGTTGGTCGGGGTTTCGCGAAAGAGCATGATAGGCCAGGCCTTGAGTCGCCCGGTTGGAGAGCGCCTGTTTGGCGGTCTGGCACTCGCGGCGCTGGCTTCGGCCAAGGGGGCGCGTATATTGCGCGTCCATGATGTCGCCGAAACAGTGGACGTGGTGCGGATGATCGCCGCAGTGGAATCAGCCGAATAAGAATTATGGAGCACTTATGAGCAAAAAATACTTTGGCACCGACGGTATTCGTGGTCGGGTCGGCGAATACCCGATTACTCCTGATTTCATGCTCAAGCTTGGTTGGGCGGCAGGCATGGCGTTCCGCAAAATGGGCGCCTGCAAGGTGCTGGTCGGCAAGGACACCCGGATCTCCGGTTACATGTTTGAGTCCGCGCTCGAGGCTGGGCTGACGTCGGCAGGTGCTGACGTGATGCTATTGGGCCCGATGCCGACGCCGGCGATCGCCTACCTGACACGCACCTTCCATGCTGAAGCCGGTATTGTGATCAGTGCCTCGCACAATCCTCACGACGACAACGGCATCAAGTTCTTCTCCGGAAAGGGCACAAAGCTGCCGGACGAAGTCGAACTGATGATCGAAGAGTTGCTCGACACCCCGATGACCGTGGTTGAATCGAGCAAGATCGGCAAAGTGTCGCGCATCAACGACGCCTCTGGCCGCTATATCGAATTCTGCAAGAGCAGCGTACCGACCGGTACCAACTTCTCTGGGTTGAAGATCGTGATCGACTGCGCTCACGGCGCGACCTACAAGGTTGCACCCAGCGTATTTCGCGAGCTGGGTGCCGAAGTCGTTGTGCTTTCCGCACAGCCTGATGGCCTGAACATCAATGACAATTGCGGTTCGACCCATATGGGTCCATTGCAGGCCGCCGTACTGGCCGAGCACGCCGATCTGGGTATTGCCTTTGACGGCGACGGTGATCGCGTCTTGATGGTCGACCACACTGGCGCCATTGTTGATGGTGACGAGTTGCTGTACATCATTGCCCGCGACTTGCATGAGCGCGACAAGCTGCAAGGCGGTGTGGTTGGTACGTTGATGAGTAACCTGGGGTTGGAATTGGCCCTGGCGGATCTGTCGATTCCTTTCGTGCGTGCCAACGTCGGTGACCGTTATGTGATCGCTGACCTGCTGGAGCGCAACTGGTTGGTAGGCGGTGAGAACTCGGGTCATATCGTCTGCTTCAACCACACCACCACAGGTGATGCGATCATCGCTGCATTGCAGGTACTGATGGCGCTGAAAACTCGCTCGGAAGGTCTGGCTCAAGCCCGTCAGGCGCTGCGCAAGTGCCCTCAGGTACTGATTAATGTCCGGTTCGGCGGCGGGGCGAGTCCGCTCGACCATCCGGCAGTCAAGGAGGCCAGTGCCCGTGTCACCGAGGCTATGGCCGGTCGTGGGCGCGTGCTGTTGCGCAAGTCCGGGACAGAGCCGCTGGTGCGGGTGATGGTCGAAGGCGAGGACGAAACACAGGTTCGCGGCTACGCCGAAGAGCTGGCAAAACTGGTTACTGAAGTTTCTGCCTGAATTCGGCTTGCCAGCCATGATTGTGTTGGGTAACATCTGCGCCCACTTTGACCGACGAGGTACAGCATGCGTCGCCCTATGGTAGCTGGTAACTGGAAGATGCACGGTACCCGCGCCAGCGTCGCTGAGCTGATCAATGGCCTGCGTGATATGGCCTTGCCGAGCGGTGTTGATGTGGCGGTATTCCCGCCTTGCTTGTATATCAATCAAGTGATTGGTGGCTTGGAAGGCAAGTCGATTTTGATCGGCGCGCAGAATTCTGCGGTGGAATCCATGCAAGGCGCATTGACCGGTGAAGTTGCGCCGAGTCAGTTGGTGGATGCAGGTTGTTCCCTGGTTCTTGTCGGGCACTCCGAACGCCGCCAGATTATGGGCGAGCAGGACGGTATGCTGATTCGCAAGTTCGCAGCGGCACAGGCATGTGGCTTGATTCCGGTGTTGTGCATAGGGGAAACCCTTGAGCAGCGCGAAGCCGGTAAAACTCTTGAGGTTGTCGGGCGTCAGCTAGGCAGTATCATAGAGGAGCTGGGTATCGATGCCTTTGCAAATGCAGTAATTGCTTACGAGCCGGTCTGGGCCATTGGTACCGGGCTGACTGCTTCGCCGCAACAGGCGCAGGATGTGCATGCAGCCATTCGCGCTCAGTTGGCGGCAGAGAATTCTGAAGTCGCGCAAGGTGTGCGGCTTCTATACGGCGGCAGCGTGAAGGCGGCCAATGCGGTCGAACTGTTCGGCATGCCGGATATCGATGGGGGGCTCATTGGTGGAGCTTCCCTGAATGCAGATGAGTTCGGTGCGATCTGTCGCGCCGCGGGAAACTGAAAAAATGCTGGAAACAGTCGTAGTCGTTTTTCATCTGCTGGGTGCATTGGGCGTAGTTGCTCTGGTATTGCTGCAGCAGGGTAAAGGTGCGGATGCTGGCGCGTCTTTCGGAGCAGGTGCTTCAAATACTGTGTTCGGAAGCCAAGGTTCCTCTACCTTTCTTAGTAAGTTTACTGCTATACTTGCCGCCGGTTTCTTCATAACCAGCTTGGGGTTAGGTTACTTTGCTAAAGAGAAAGCTCAACAGCTGACTCAAGTAGGTTTGCCAAACCCGGCAGTGTTGGAAGTTCCAAAGCAACAACCGGCTTCTGATGATGTACCGGTGCTTCAAGAGCAAAAGTCGGCTACTCCAGCGACTGACGTGCCTCCAGCTCAAGAGCAAAAGTAAGAAGGGTTTCAAACGTAGTATTGCCGAGGTGGTGGAATTGGTAGACACGCAACCTTGAGGTGGTTGTGCCCATAGGGTGTAGGGGTTCGAGTCCCCTTCTCGGTACCAATTATCAGGAGAGCCCGCTGTTGCGGGCTTTCTTGTAGGTGGAAGGTTACATTGACCCTGTCAGGGATCGGTCGTATACTTCCGCCCCAGCTTTGTCGCGGGGTGGAGCAGTCTGGTAGCTCGTCGGGCTCATAACCCGAAGGTCGTCGGTTCAAATCCGGCCCCCGCAACCAGTTTAAGGAGCCCCTTTTAAGGGGCTTTTTGTTAGCTGGACACTTTCTACGCCGCTGTTCGACGGCGTTTCAAGGATGGGCGTTTCGCCCATTTTTTTATTTTGCATAGCATGCACATACATGCACGAGGGGGTTCAGGTGTCGAGCAAGCTAGAAGAGTTGCAGGCCTTGTTGGCCCCGGTGGTCGTGGCCCTGGGCTATGAATGCTGGGGTATTGAGTTTTCGGCTCAAGGTCGCCACTCAATGTTGCGCGTTTATATTGATAAAGAGGGCGGTGTGCTGGTGGACGATTGTGCCATCGTCAGCCGTCAGATCAGCGGTGTGCTGGATGTTGAAGATCCAATCGCCGTTGAATACACCCTTGAAGTTTCCTCGCCTGGCATGGAACGCCCACTGTTCACTATTGAGCAGTTTGCAAAATTTGCCGGTGAACAAGTGAAGATCAAGCTGCGCTCGCCTTTTGAAGGACGACGCAACTTTCAGGGCCTTCTGCGCGGTGTAGAAGAGCAGGACGTCGTGGTGCAGGTAGAAGACCATGAGTTCCTGTTGCCGATCGATATGATCGACAAGGCCAACATTATTCCCAGTTTTGACTGAGACGCGGATCCCGCGGATCCAATGGCTTGCGAAAGGCGAGGCGTACGATGAGCAAAGAAGTACTGCTGGTTGTTGAGTCGGTATCCAATGAAAAGGGCGTACCGGCAAACGTAATTTTTGAAGCGCTGGAGCTGGCTCTGGCCACTGCTACCAAAAAGCGTTTTGAGGACGAAGTCGATCTGCGTGTGGAAATCAATCGCCACACCGGTGCTTATGAGACCTTCCGTCGCTGGACGGTCGTCGAAGAAGCAGACCTGGATGATCCGGCCATCGAAACCTGGCCGAGCAAGGTTGCCGAAACGCACCCGGGCGCCCAGGTGGGTGATGTAGTCGAAGAGAAAATCGAATCCATCGAGTTCGGCCGCATTGCTGCACAGACTGCCAAGCAAGTCATCGTGCAGAAAGTTCGCGAAGCCGAGCGCGCTCAAGTCGTTGACGCCTATCGCGAGCGCCTGGGGGAAATCATCTCCGGCACCGTGAAGAAAGTCACCCGCGACAACGTGATCGTCGACCTGGGCAACAACGCTGAAGCGTTGCTGGCTCGTGAAGACATCATCTCTCGCGAAACCTTCCGGGTTGGCGTGCGCTTGCGTGCGCTGCTCAAGGAAATCCGCACCGAGAACCGCGGCCCGCAGCTGATCCTGTCGCGTACCGCGCCGGAAATGCTGATCGAGTTGTTCCGCATCGAAGTGCCGGAAATCGCTGAAGGCCTGATCGAAGTAATGGCTGCGTCCCGTGACCCGGGTTCGCGTGCCAAGATCGCGGTCCGCTCGAAAGACAAACGCATTGACCCGCAAGGCGCTTGCATCGGTATGCGCGGTTCGCGCGTCCAGGCAGTGTCGGGTGAGTTGGGCGGTGAGCGTGTTGATATCGTCCTGTGGGACGACAACCCGGCTCAGTTCGTAATCAACGCCATGTCCCCGGCTGAGGTTGCGGCAATTATCGTTGACGAAGATGCCCATGCAATGGACATCGCCGTTGGCGCAGACAATCTGGCTCAGGCCATTGGTCGTGGTGGTCAGAACGTGCGTCTGGCTAGCCAATTGACTGGCTGGACCCTGAACGTGATGACCGAATCGGACATCCAGGCTAAGCAGCAAGCAGAAACCGGCGACATCCTGCGCAACTTCATCGACGAGCTGGAAGTCGACGAAGACCTGGCACAGGTGCTGGTAGATGAAGGCTTCACCAGCCTGGAAGAGATTGCCTACGTACCGGTGGAGGAAATGCTCAACATCGATGGCTTTGACGAAGAAACCGTCAACGAGCTTCGCGCTCGTGCCAAGGATCGTTTGTTGACCAAAGCCATCGCTACTGAGGAAAAGCTGGCAGACGCCCATCCGGCCGAAGACCTGCTCTCGCTTGAGGGTATGGACAAGGATTTGGCGATGGAACTGGCGGTGCGCGGCGTAATTACCCGCGAAGACCTGGCCGAGCAGTCTATTGACGATCTGCTCGACATCGACGGCATTGACGATGATCGTGCCGGCAAGTTGATCATGGCCGCCCGAGCCCATTGGTTCGAGTAATTAGGCGCGGCCTGAGGAGAGAAGTGCATGACGCAAGTCACGGTGAAACAACTGGCCGATGAGGTCAAAACACCGGTAGAGCGCCTGTTGCAGCAGATGCGTGAGGCAGGTCTGCCGCACACCGCCGCCGATGAAGGTGTGAGCGATAGTGAGAAGCAGTCTTTGCTGACTCACTTGAAGAGCAGCCACAAGGCGAAAGTGGAAGAACCGCGCAAGATTACATTGCAGCGCAAAACCACCAGCACCCTGCGTGTTGCTGGCAGCAAAAGCATCAGCGTTGAAGTACGCAAGAAGAAAGTCTTCGTACAGCGCAGCCCGGAAGAAATCGAAGCCGAGCGCAAACGCGAGCTGGACGAACGTCGCGCAGTAGAAAATGCTGCTCGTCAGAAGGCTGAAGAAGAAGCCAAGCGTCGCGCCGAAGAAGAAGCGCGTCGCCAGCCTGCTGCTGCGCAAACCGCTACTAACGACGCCGTTGCAGCACCTGCTGCAGTTGCCGAACCAGTACGCGAAAGCGCGCCGGTTGTAGCCGCTGCTCCAGCGCCGTCTGCTGATGTTCGCAACAAGCAGAACGAACAGCGCCGTCCGGACAAACCACGTGCCGACGATAACAATCGTCGTGGCAGTGGCGATGGTGAGCGCAAAAACGCTCCACATCGTGCTTCGGTTAAAGAAAAAGCGCCTGCTCCACGTGTTGCGCCTCGTACTACCGACGAAGAAAGCGATGGCTTCCGTCGCGGTGGTCGCGGCAAGGCCAAGCTGAAGAAACGCAACGCTCACGGTTTCCAGAACCCAACCGGTCCTGTCGTGCGTGATGTGCAGATCGGCGAGACCATCACTGTTGGCGATCTCGCACAGCAGATGTCGGTCAAGGCAGCTGAAATCATCAAGTTCATGTTCAAACTGGGTACTCCAGCGACCATCAACCAGGTATTGGATCAGGAAACTGCCCAACTGGTTGCTGAAGAGCTGGGCCACAAAGTGACCCTGGTCAGCGACACCGCCCTGGAAGATTCCCTGGCCGAGTCCCTGAAGTTTGAAGGTGAATCGTTCTCCCGTGCACCGGTTGTGACCGTAATGGGCCACGTTGACCACGGTAAGACCTCGCTGCTCGACTACATCCGTCGTGCCAAGGTAGCTGCTGGCGAAGCCGGCGGTATCACCCAGCACATCGGTGCGTACCACGTTGAAACTGATCGCGGCATGGTCACTTTCCTCGACACCCCGGGTCACGCTGCGTTTACCGCAATGCGTGCCCGTGGTGCCAAGGCGACTGACATTGTGATCCTGGTCGTTGCAGCGGACGACGGCGTGATGCCGCAGACCATTGAAGCTGTCCAGCACGCCAAGGCTGCCGGTGTTCCACTGGTCGTTGCTGTGAACAAAATCGACAAGCCGGGCGCCGATCTCGATCGCATCCGTAGCGAACTGTCGGTTCACGGCGTGACCTCGGAAGAGTGGGGCGGCGACACCCCGTTCGTATCGGTTTCGGCGAAAGTCGGTACCGGCGTGGACGAGTTGCTCGAAGCTGTTCTGCTGCAAGCCGAAGTTCTGGAACTGAAGGCAACTCCGTCGGCTCCAGGCCGTGGTGTTGTAGTTGAATCGCGTCTCGACAAAGGTCGTGGCCCGGTTGCAACCGTTCTGGTTCAAGACGGTACCCTGCGCCAAGGCGACATGGTGCTGGTCGGTTCGAACTATGGCCGTGTACGTGCCATGCTCGACGAGAACGGCAAGCCAATCAAGGAAGCCGGTCCTTCCATTCCTGTCGAGATTCTCGGCCTGGACGGTACCCCGGACGCTGGCGACGAGATGAGCGTGCTGTCAGACGAGAAGAAAGCCCGTGAAGTGGCTCTGTTCCGTCAAGGCAAGTTCCGCGAAGTCAAACTGGCTCGCGCTCACGCTGGCAAGCTGGAAAACATCTTCGAAAACATGGGCCAGGCAGAGAAGAAGACGCTCAACATCGTCCTCAAATCTGACGTCCGTGGTTCCCTCGAAGCGTTGAACGGCGCCTTGAATGGCCTGGGTAACGACGAAGTGCAAGTGCGTGTTGTCGGTGGCGGCGTCGGTGGTATCACCGAGTCCGACGCTAACCTGGCACTGGCCTCCAACGCTGTATTGTTCGGCTTCAACGTGCGTGCCGATGCTGGCGCTCGTAAGATCGTCGAGCAGGAAGGTCTGGATATGCGTTACTACAACGTGATCTACGACATCATCGAAGACGTCAAGAAAGCCCTCACCGGTATGCTGGGCAGCGATGTTCGCGAGAACATCCTGGGTACCGCTGAAGTGCGTGACGTGTTCCGCTCGCCGAAGTTTGGCGCGATCGCCGGTTGCATGGTTATCGAAGGTGTTGTTCACCGTAACCGTCCAATCCGTGTACTGCGTGAAGACATCGTTATCTTCGAAGGCGAGCTGGAATCCCTGCGCCGCTTCAAGGATGACGCTTCCGAAGTACGTGCCGGCATGGAATGCGGTATTGGCGTCAAGAGCTACAACGACGTCAAAGCTGGCGACAAGATCGAAGTCTACGAGAAGGTTCAGGTTGCTCGCAGCCTCTAACTCGCGCACTTCAAGGGCCACGGCGAGCCGCCGCATGCGAGTGCGCGGCACGGCAGGACTCTAAACGCAACGCCCGGTCTGGCTTTTGTCAGGCCGGGCGTTTGCCGCTTTCAGACCCCTCGGGTTTCACCGTGGGGCAGTAACAGGTAACAAGACATGGCAAAAGAATACAGCCGTACCCAACGTATCGGCGATCAGATGCAGCGTGAGCTGGCACAGCTGATCCGTCGTGAAGTCAAAGACCCGCGCGTCGGCCTGGTTACCATTACCGCTGTTGAAGTCAGCCGTGACGTCGGTCACGCCAAGATCTTCATCACCGTGATGGGGCAGGACAATGCCGAAGACATCGCACAAAGCATCAAGGTGCTCAACTCCGCCGCTGGTTTCCTGCGTATGCAGTTGGCCCGCGAAATGAAGTTGCGCAGCGTTCCGCAGCTGCACTTCCACTACGACGAGAGTGTTGTGCGTGGCGCGCACCTGTCCGCCCTGATCGAACGTGCAGTGGCTGAAGACAGCCAGCGCCCGGAAGCGGCTGCACCCGAAGACGCCAAGGAGTAATCGGTGGCTCAGGTCAAACGTATCCGTCGTAACGTCAGCGGTATCATTCTGCTCGACAAGCCGTTGGGGTTTACCTCCAATGCCGCGTTGCAGAAGGTTCGCTGGTTGCTGAACGCCGAGAAGGCCGGTCATACCGGCAGTCTCGATCCGCTGGCCACCGGCGTGTTGCCGTTGTGCTTCGGTGAGGCCACCAAGTTCTCCCAGTACCTGCTCGATTCCGACAAGGCTTATGAAACCCTGGCGCAACTGGGCAAGACCACCACCACGGCCGATGCCGAAGGTGAAGTTTTGCAGGAGCGTCCGGTGACCGTTGGTCGCGCCGATGTCGAAGCCGTATTGCCGGGTTTTCGTGGGCAAATCAGTCAGATACCGCCGATGTACTCGGCGCTCAAGCGTGATGGCCAACCGCTGTACAAGCTGGCCCGTGCAGGCGAAGTAGTGGAGCGCGAACCGCGTTCTGTTACTATTGCGCGCTTGGAATTGCTCGCCTTTGAGGGTGATACTGCGCGGCTTGCGGTGGATTGCAGCAAAGGCACCTATATTCGCACCCTGGTGGAGGATATCGGTGAGCAACTCGGTTGTGGCGCTTACGTGGCTGAATTGCGACGTACCCAGGCCGGGCCTTTCACGCTGGCGCAGACGGTCACGCTTGAAGAGTTGGAAGCGGTACATGCCGAAGGCGGCAACGAAGCGGTCGACCGCTTCCTGATGCCATCGGACAGCGGCTTGCTGGATTGGCCACTGTTGCAGTTCTCGGAGCACAGCTCGTTCTACTGGCTTAACGGCCAGCCGGTACGAGCCCCGGATGCACCGAAGTTCGGCATGGTGCGGGTACAGGATCACAACGGTCGCTTCATCGGCATCGGTGAAGTGAGCGAAGACGGGCGCATCGCGCCGCGTCGACTGATTCGGTCAGAATGACCGGACGAGGGTGGCTGTCAACAGGCACGGTCACTACTCATTTTTAGATACAGGGATTTGTCCCTGGCCTGTTGAAACCGTCCTCTGGATGGTTTCCTGATAAAAGGATTGCCTCATGGCTCTCGACGTTCAAGAAAAAGCTCAAATCGTAGCTGACTACCAGCAAGCTGTTGGTGACACTGGTTCGCCAGAAGTGCAGGTTGCACTGCTGACCCACAACATCAACAAGCTGCAAGGTCACTTCAAGGCCAACGGTAAAGATCACCACTCCCGTCGTGGTCTGATCCGCATGGTAAACCAGCGTCGTAAGCTGCTGGACTACCTGAAAGGCAAGGATCTGGGCCGTTACCAGGCTCTGATCGGTCGCCTGGGTCTGCGTCGCTAATAAGCGATTGCGCTAGAGGTTGGTTGTTTGCTGTGTGTCAGCGGGTTTCCCGCAGGCACATGGCAGGCTCCCAGCCTCAAGTTTTATCTGGATAGTCGTTTTACCCTGGACAGGCGTTGGGCCGATTCCCGACATTGCCCAAGAATTTCGCAAGAAGACAAGTTCCCCAAGAGCCACAAAAGAAGGTAGGACACCGTGAACCCGGTAATCAAAAAATTCCAGTTCGGTCAGTCGACCGTTACCCTCGAGACCGGCCGTATCGCCCGTCAGGCCTCCGGCGCAGTATTGGTCACCGTTGACGACGACGTCAGCGTATTGGTGACTGTGGTCGGTGCCAAGCAAGCCGATCCAGGCAAGGGCTTCTTCCCTTTGTCCGTTCACTACCAGGAAAAGACTTACGCTGCCGGTAAGATCCCTGGCGGTTTCTTCAAGCGCGAAGGCCGTCCTTCCGAGAAAGAAACCCTGACTTCCCGACTGATCGACCGTCCGATCCGTCCGCTGTTCCCAGAAGGCTTCATGAACGAAGTGCAGGTAGTCTGCACCGTCGTTTCCACCAGCAAGAAGACCGATCCGGACATCGCTGCGATGATCGGTACCTCGGCTGCCCTGGCCATCTCCGGCATTCCTTTCGATGGCCCGATCGGCGCTGCCCGCGTTGCGTTCCACGAAAGCACCGGCTACCTGCTGAACCCGACTTACGAACAACAGAAAGCTTCGAGCCTGGACATGGTCGTAGCCGGTACTTCGGAAGCCGTTCTGATGGTTGAATCGGAAGCCAAAGAGCTGACCGAAGACCAGATGCTGGGCGCGGTACTGTTTGCTCACGACGAGTTCCAGGTGGTGATCAACGCCGTCAAAGAACTGGCCGCTGAAGCTGCCAAGCCGACCTGGACCTGGGCTCCACAGCCAGAAGCCACCGCTCTGCTGGGCGCTATCCGTGCCAAGTTCGGCGACGCGATCTCCCAGGCTTACACCATCACCATCAAGGCCGACCGTTACGCTCGCCTGGGCGAACTGAAAGACCAGGTGGTTGCCAAGCTGTCCGGTGAAGAAGGCCAGCCTTCCTCCAGCGAAGTCAAAGCGGCTTTCGGCGAAATCGAATACCGCACCGTTCGCGAAAACATCGTCAACGGCAAGCCACGTATCGACGGCCGCGACACCAAGACCGTACGTCCTTTGAACATCGAAGTCGGTGTTCTGCCAAAGACCCACGGTTCGGCACTGTTCACCCGTGGCGAAACCCAGGCTCTGGTCGTTGCAACACTGGGCACCGCCCGTGATGCACAGCTGCTGGACACCCTGGAAGGCGAGAAAAAAGACCCGTTCATGCTGCACTACAACTTCCCTCCGTTCTCGGTAGGTGAGTGTGGTCGCATGGGTGGCGCTGGTCGTCGCGAAATCGGTCACGGCCGTCTGGCCCGTCGTTCGATCGCCGCCATGCTGCCTGCTGCCGACGTGTTCCCGTACACCATTCGTGTTGTATCGGAAATCACCGAGTCCAACGGTTCGAGCTCCATGGCTTCGGTCTGCGGCGCTTCCCTGGCCCTGATGGACGCTGGTGTTCCGATGAAGGCACCGGTTGCCGGTATCGCCATGGGTCTGGTTAAAGAAGGCGAGAAATTCGCCATCCTGACCGACATCCTGGGTGACGAAGATCACCTGGGCGACATGGACTTCAAAGTAGCCGGTACCGCCAAAGGTGTTACCGCGCTGCAGATGGACATCAAGATCAAAGGCATCACCGAAGAAATCATGGAAATCGCTCTGGGCCAAGCCCTTGAAGCGCGCCTGAATATCCTCGGCCAGATGAACCAGATCATTGGTCAGTCGCGTACCGAACTGTCGGAAAACGCTCCGACCATGATCGCGATGAAAATCGACACCGACAAAATCCGTGATGTCATCGGTAAAGGCGGTGCGACCATTCGTGCGATCTGTGAAGAGACCAAGGCTTCGATCGACATCGAAGACGACGGCTCGATCAAGATCTTCGGCGAAACCAAGGAAGCGGCTGAAGCAGCACGTCAGCGCGTTCTGGGCATCACCGCAGAAGCTGAAATCGGCAAGATCTACGTCGGTAAGGTTGAGCGCATCGTCGACTTCGGCGCATTCGTCAACATCCTGCCTGGCAAGGACGGTCTGGTTCACATCTCGATGCTGAGCGACGCTCGCGTAGAGAAAGTGACCGACATCCTGAAAGAAGGCCAGGAAGTGGAAGTACTGGTACTGGACGTGGACAACCGCGGCCGTATCAAGCTGTCCATCAAAGACGTAGCAGCGGCCAAGGCTTCGGGCGTTTAATTACCCCCCGCCTGACCGTTTCAACGTTGTAAAAAATGCCCCGCAGTGAAAGCTGCGGGGCATTTTTTTGTCTGCAATAAACCGAGATGGACTTGCGGTTGCGACTCGCGAAAGCTGTGCTAGGTTTAGCTCACCGCCCGTGTAGCTCAGTTGGTAGAGCAGCGCACTCGTAACGCGAAGGTCGCAGGTTCGATTCCTGTCTCGGGCAAAAATTATCTGTTACTTCACCTTCCGGCTCAGATCTTCCACGGTGCGTTTGAGCTGATCCAGTTGATTGTCCTGATCGCTGACTTCCCGCTTAAGGCTGGACAGGTCGCTGGAACTTGAGCTGGAGCTCGATCCGGCACTGCGCTTGAGGTCTTCGACCTGGCTGGCAAGCCTTTTCAGGTCGTTTTCCTGTCCGTTGACGGTACGCTTGAGGTCGCTCACTTCGCTGGAGCTAGAGTTCGAACTGGAGTTCGAGCCGCTGCTGCGTTTGAAATCGTCCATCTGACTGGCGAGCTTTTTCAGGTTGTTGTCTTGTTCGCTGACCGTACGCTTGAGATCGCTTACTTCGCTGGAGCTGGAGTTCGAACTGGAGTTCGAGCCGCTGCTGCGCTTGAGATCGTCCATCTGACTGGCGAGTTTTTTCAGCCCGTTGTCCTGTTCGCTGACCGTACGCTTGAGGTCGTTGACTTCGCTGGAGCTTGAGCTGGAACTCGTGGTGCTATTGCGCTTGAGTTCGTCCACGGCCTTGGCGAGGTTTACCAAACCAGTGTTCTGCTCACTGACCGTACGTTTAAGGTCGTTAACTTCACCGGCGCTGGAGCTGGAACTCGAGCCGCTGTTGCGTTTGAACTCGTCCATGGCCTTGGCGAGGTTTTTCAGCGCCGTTTCCTGATCACTGACGGTGCGCTTGAGTTTGTCCACTTCGCTGGCAGTCGAACTCGAACCGGACACCGTGTTCTTTTTCAACTCTTCGATGAGCCGCGCCTGTGCACTGACGGTTTTCTTCAGCTCTTCCAGATCGGCCGTATTGGTTTTAACCATCCTTTGTAATTTTTCCACGTCTTCGATACTGATACCGGATTTGACCATCACGTCGGTGCCGTAATAGTTATGGAAAACAAGGAGCTTATCGGAAGAATTAGCGCTGTCGGATTTGTATTCCAGACCGGCTTGAGCGGTGTTGGACAGTGCCAGGCTGCCTAGAAGGAGGGCAGCCATGCCGGTTGCAGACAAGATGGACGAAAGCTTGGAGAAATTGCGCATCACCGGGTTCCTTGTGAAGTGCCTAGATGGCACATCGCTATGACTTTACCTTTTGAACGTTGTTCCTGGGTAGCGAAGGAAAATTTGCAGAATGTGCGATCAACGGGTTTTTTGTAGATTTGATGTAAAAGTCCATATAAATCGTCGACCAAACGTCCTATATTCGAACGTTGCACACGTACCACTTTGCAGTTTTCAGATGATCCCCGAATGGTTCTGAAGGCCAGACAAACCGGGCTTCAAACGGTTTTTTGCGTCAGAGAGATCCTTGATGATCCAGATCCATCTTCCATTCCCCAGATCAGCGAGAACGCCATGACCGTTAAAGAATTGAGTCAAGAAGCCAGACACGAAGAAGCGCTGAAAAAGTACCTGCTGGATACACCCCAGCTGGCTGAAGAGATCAAGGACCTGCCCGCCGACGATCAGAAAGACCAGATTCAGTGGGCATTTGAGGATGAGGCGGAATCCCAGGGCTTGCAGCCGTGGGAGCTGACGCTCAAGTACACCTCGACCCCTGAAGAGTTCGAGGCTGCGCGCCTGGTGCTGCACAAGGAGGCGGCCGAGGTGTTGGGCGTCGAGTGGGAAGAGTATTGCGAGATGAACAATCTGGTGGTCTGACAAAAACGCCAGCGTAATGTGGGAGCGGGCTTGCTCGCGAATGCGGTGTGTCAGTCAATAGAAATGTCGACTGACACACCGCATTCGCGAGCAAGCCCGCTCCCACATTTGCGATGCGTTTCTCGATCAGAGGCTTAAGCGCATCGACAGGTCGACAGCCTTCACATCCTTGGTCATCGCACCAATCGAAATGTAATCCACCCCGGTTTCGGCGATCGGCAGCAGCGTACTTTCGTTGATGCCGCCGCTGGCTTCCAGTTTCGCCTTGCCCGCGTTGAGGCGCACCGCTTCACGCATGTCATCCAGGCTCAGCTCATCGAGCATGATGATGTCTGCGCCCGCCGCCAGGGCTTCCTTGAGCTCATCCAGGCTTTCCACTTCAATCTCGACCGGCTTGCCCGGGGCGATCTTGTGCGCGGCGTTAATGGCCTCAGGAATGCCCCCGCAGGCAGCGATGTGGTTTTCCTTGATCAGGAAGGCGTCGTACAGGCCGATGCGGTGGTTATGACAACCGCCGCAGGTCACGGCGTACTTTTGCGCCAGACGCAGCCCTGGCAGGGTTTTGCGTGTGTCCAGCAGCTTCACCTGCGTCTCGGCGACAAAATCCGCCAGGTATTGTGCGCGAGTGGCCACGCCCGATAGCAGTTGCAGGAAATTCAGTGCGCAGCGTTCGCCGGTCAGCAGCGAACGTGCCGGGCCTTCGAGGTGGAACAATGCCTGATTCGGTTTCACTCGTTCGCCGTCGCGCACCTGCCAGTGCACCGCGACCCGTGGATCAAGCTGCCGGAAAACGGCATCGACCCAAGCGGTGCCGGCAATGACCGCGGCGTCGCGGGTGATGATGGTGGCTTTGGCCAGGCGTTCGGCCGGGATCAGCTGCGCGGTGATGTCGCCGCTGCCGATGTCTTCGAGCAACGCACGGCGCACGTTGGCTTCGATTTCGGCGGTCAAATCGGCGAGACGTAGATTCGGCATAACGGGCTCCACAAACAAAGTGGTCCGATTATAGGGCCATGGCGCAAGGCAACCCAAGGCATCAGAAGCGTTCCTGTCACTTGCGAACCTGCCTTTGGTCGATTCCCTTGAGTCATCCGCACTAAGTCAGCGTCTCCCCTACGCGTCTATTTCAATGCGAAGCACAGAGTCTGCTGGCACACGAGGGCTCTTTTACAAGATAATCCGCCTTGCTTTTGACGTCATGGCTTTGACGTGTTCTTGGGTTAAAAACTATTCGCAGAATCACCGTTTCAGGAGGCTTGGATGCACAACGACGGGAATGTAGTGCCTTTGCACAAGGCGACTACCGATCAGGCGACGCAATCGCCGCTCGCCCGCCTGCCGGTGATTCTGCTTCAGGTTCGCGACAAGGCCACTCAACAGCTCAGGCATGGCTTGCAGGAACTGTTTGATAACGCCGACGACACGCTGTTCGAAATGGCCGATCGGGCCCGCAACGACGTCGAGCAGAACCTCTTTTTCGAAGCCATGCGCGACTTGCGCCTCAAGCGAAAAAGCATCGAGCGCGGTTTTCTCGAACAATTTTTTGAGGCGTTCGTCAGCCTCTCGCAGTACGACAGCACCCACGCGACCTTGCCTCAGACATTGACGTTCGATGCCGATGCTTTACCCAATGACGATCTGGAGCGCAGCGTCGCGGTGGACGCCATGGTCAGCAAGGTGCTGAACCGCGACGGCTTCGCCCTGGACCAACTGACGGCCCGACTCAGCGCTCTGCTGGGCAAGGCGCTGGACGATCAGCACAACCCGTTGGGGCCGGCGAAGCTCTGCGAGTATTTCTTGCAGGCCTGGCGCAACCTTGGGGTGGAGATCAAGGTCAAGCTGATCATCCTCAAACTGTTCGACCGTTACGTGCTAAGCAGCGCGGATCAGCTGTACGCCGAAGCCAATCAACTGCTCATCGCTACCGGCGTGTTACCCGACCTCAAGCCCGCTCCCGCGCGGCGAGCCACCGATCATGCGGCCGCCAGCGCCCATGCCGAACCGATCGAGGCCGGCGTCCACTCAAGCAATACGCCGATTGACGACGGCGTGCAGGAAGTCTTTGCCGCATTACAGGAGTTGCTGCTGCACGTGCGCGGCAGCGTCGCACCCACCCTCGACGCCAGTACCCAGACCCAGCCCATTTCCACCCGCGACCTGTTGCGCCTGCTCTCGCACTTGCAGCAATACGTGCCGGCGCTGGCGACTCAGGACGACTTCGATCTGCGTAATCAGCTCGAACAACTGCTGACCCGGGTCAGCGTCAAAAGCGGCAAGTCGCGTGTAGTCGGCGTGGCCGACGAAGACGTAATCAACCTGATTGCCATGCTTTTTGAATGCATTCTTGATGACCGCAACCTGCCGGACTCCCTCAAGGCGCTGATTGGCCGTTTGCAGATCCCGATGCTCAAGGTGGCGGTGCTCGACAAGAGCTTCTTCAGCCGCGCCAGCCATCCGGCCCGGCGCCTGCTCAACGAAATCGCCGCCGCGGCGATGGGCTGGGGCGAGTGCGATGACCACGAGCGTGACAGCCTGTACCTGCGCATCGAGCAAGTGGTGCAGCGCCTGTTGAACGACTTTGTTGACGACCCGGCCATTTTCTCAGAACTGCTGGCGGACTTTCTCGCCTTCACCAGTGACGAGCGCCGTCGCAGTGAACTGCTGGAGCAGCGTACCCGTGACGCCGAAGAAGGTCGCGCCAGGACTGAACTGGCACGCCAGCGTGTCGAGCAGGCGCTGAATCAGGCGTTGCTGGGCAAAGTGTTGCCACAAGGTGTGGTGATTTTCGTCCAGCAGGCCTGGAGCAAAGTGCTGTTGTTGACCTGCCTCAAGCATGGCGAGGCATCGGCGCAATGGCAGGCCGATGTGCAGACCATGGAGCAATTGATCTGGAGCGTGCAGCGCCATGACGAGCCTGATGCAGTCCAGCGTTTATTGGCACTGGTGCCCGGGCTGCTGAAGGCATTGCGCGACGGGTTGAGCAGCTCGGCGTTCGATCCGTTCGCCACCAGTGGGTTTTTCAGTGAGCTGGAAACCTTGCACGTGCAACTGTTCGAGCGCCCAGGCCAGGGGGGGGAACAACCCGTCGAGCCGCCGGTGATGGTCGAAGTGCTGCAGCACATCGTGTTGCGAACCGCCGACGAGGGGCCGGACGATACGGTGTCGGTGCGTTTGCCGGCGGACGATGCCGGTTTGCTTCAGGTCGATCAACTGCGTCCCGGCAGTTGGGTGGAGATCCAGGAGGACGATGAAAACACCCTGCGCTGCAAGCTGGCGGCGATCATCGATGCCACCGGGAAATACATCTTCGTCGACCGCACCGGAATGAAAGTATGGGAGCGCAGCCGCACCGGCCTGGCCCTGGAATTTCGTCGCGGTGCGGTGCGGGCGCTGGACGACACCTTGCTGTTCGACCGGGCTCTGGAGTCGGTGCTGGGCAACCTGCGGCGTCTCAATCGCGGCAAGTGATCGCGCCCCGAGGGTCTATCGCGGCATACTGGGCGCCAACACAATCGTCGTTGAAGGAACCTGTATGCAGTTGGACCCCGCGAGCGGTTGGTGTCAGGGCGTATGTGTATGCCCCTCGCCCAACTTCAATGCGCGCCCCTCGGGCGAAATTTCCCTGCTGGTGATCCACAACATCAGCCTGCCGCCCGCGCAGTTCGCCACCGGCAAGGTGCAGGAATTTTTCCAGAATCGTCTGGATGTCACGGAGCATCCCTACTTTGAGGGGATTGCTGACCTGCGGGTGTCTGCGCACTTTTTGATCGAACGTGACGGCACCGTCACTCAGTTTGTCTCTTGTCTTGAGCGCGCGTGGCACGCCGGTGTATCGAGTTTCGAGGGGCGGGACACCTGTAACGATTTTTCCTTGGGCATCGAGCTTGAAGGTACGGATGATCTGCCGTTTACCGATGCTCAGTATCAAGCGTTGACCAAGCTGACCCGGCAGCTGCAAAGCACGTTTACGGCAATCACCTCGCAGCGCATTTGTGGGCATAGCGACATCGCACCGGGGCGCAAGACGGACCCGGGACCCGCGTTCGATTGGGCACGCTACCGCGCCGCCCTGGCAAAAGCCGCTCTGGAACAAGAGGAAGGACAATGAGTTTTCTGGTGTTGCTGTTGGCTGTCTGGATCGAGAAATTCTCGGCCCTGCGCCATCGGGTACAGCGTGATGGCGGTTGGGTGCGTGAGCTGAACAAGCTTGAAGTCAGCCCGCGTCTGATCGATCGGCCATGGCTGATTTTGGTGGTGCTGGTGTTGTTGCCGGTGGCGCTGCTGGGTTTGTTGTTGGTGGTGCTGGAACCGGTGGCCTACGGGTTGCTGGCGTTGCCGGTGCACCTGCTGGTGGTGATTTACAGCCTGGGTCGCGGCGATTTGCTGGCCGGCCTCGGGCCGTTTCGCGATGCCTGGCGCCGGGAGGACCTGCAAGCAGCGGCCCATGTGGCCAAGCGCGACCTGGACATCTGCGCCGATAACGGTGAGCAACTGCTTGAGCGGGTCGAAGGCCATTTGCTGTGGGAGGCTTACCAGAGCTTTTTCGCGGTGATTTTCTGGTACTTCGTGCTGGGCCCGGTCGCCGCCCTGAGCTACCGGCTGCTGGCGTTGGCCGAAGAGCACGGGCAGAACCCGGCCGTGGTCGAACGCGCTGCACAGTTGCGGCACGCGTTTGATTGGGTGCCGGTGCGTCTGTTGGCGGCCAGTTTCGCGCTGGTCGGAAACTTTGTTGCGGTCAGCCGGGTGATGCTGCATGAACTGCTGAACTGGAACATCAGCGCTGCCCAGTTGATCGAGAAAGTTGGACTGGTGGCCGGTGAAATTCCTGCGCCGGTCGTCGGACCGGATGGCATCAACAGCCTGGACCGGATCTGGGAGTTACTGCTGCGTGCGGCGGTGCTCTGGTATGCCGGTTTTGCGTTGTGGACGGTCCTCCCCTGATACGCCGATCCCCTGTAGCAGCTGGCGCAGCCTGCGTTCGGCTGCGCAGCAGTCGTGAATTCAGGTGCTGCGGTTTTTCAGATTGATCGCGTCAGCAGGATTCACGACTGCTGCGCAGCCGAACGCAGGCTGCGCCAGCTGCTACAGGTCCGCGCGCCCCGTTAACCTTAAGTTACAAAACCCCCTGCCGATTTAAGCTATACAGAGTCAGCGCTAAATAGTGGCTATCTGCCGTCGACCCGCGCCTGCCAATAAAAATAAGAATCAAAAGGGAGACTTCCAGTGAAGAGCTTGCTCTATCCCGCCGTCGCGCTGATGAATCGCCTGAGCTTCGGCATGAAATTCAGCCTGATCAGTGTGCTATTCCTCGTGCCGATGCTGGTGACCAACTTCTATCTGGTCCGCGATTCCTATCGTGAATTCCAGGGCACCCAAGTCGAGCTGCAAAGCCTCGACCTGCTCGGCAGCAGCCTGACCCTGCGGCGTGATCTGGAAACCCTGAACAACCTGGTGCAGATCAACGTCACCCTCGGCCAGTCCGGCAAGGCTGGCAACGTCGAGACCAAGATCAGCACCCTGGAGCAAAGTGTTCTGGCCCGCCTGCAAGGGCTGACGGCGATGACCACGGACCCGGAGCAGATCACGGTGTTCGATGGCAAGCGCGATGAGATGATCGCGGCGTTCAAGGCCCAGCAAGCGGAAACCTCCCTGCAAAGTAAAAGCGCGCTGATCGGCAAACTGCTCGGTAACGCGCAGATTTTCAGCCAGATCATTGCCACTCAAGCCGGCCTGAGTCGCGACAGTCAAAGCGACATGCGTCAGCTCAGCGAACTCATTACCAACGTCACGCCACCGGTGACCCAGATCCTGGGCGACGGCCGGGCGATGGGTTCCTATTCGCTGGGGCAAGGTTTTCTCAATTCGTCGTCGAGCACTCGATTCGATGAACTGCTGGCGCAGATCGAAAAGCTCCAGGGCGAATACGGCCTGAAGCTGAATGACGCATTGGGCTCCAGCAAGGCCGCGCGTGAAACCCTGGCCGCCCAGGCCGAAAGCAGCAAGGCCTCGCTGAAAAAGGCCAGTGAACTGTTCGAAGAACAGGTGGTGATGGCCGACACCCTCGATGCGCCGTGGCAGGCCTTTTACGATCAGGTCACCGGCCTGATGGACCAGACCTACCAACTCAACGAAGCCACCCTGACATTCCTCGGCACCCAGTTGCAGCAGCGTCTGGAGCAGAACCGCACCCACATGGTCTTGCAGGCCGTGGCGCTGTCGGTGGTGTTCGTGTTGATTTTCTACCTCTACGGCGGCTTCTACGCCTCGACCCGCACCACCCTCAAACGCCTCGGCGCGACGCTGGATAAAGTCGCGGCGGGCGACATGACCGTCACGTTCCGCGCCGAAAGTCGCGATGAGCTGGGCGAGTTGGGCGAGGTGTTCAACGGCACCGTGAAAAAGATCCACGACCTGATCGAACGTGTAGGCCAGACCGTGAATGAGGTCGAGCGCCAGGCCGGGCAGGTCGAGAGTGTTTCTGCCCAGAGCAACCAGGCGGTGGCGGGGCAGCGCTCACAGATCGAGCAGGTCGCCACGGCCATGAACCAGATGTCGGCCACCTCGCTTGAGGTGGCGCGCAGTGCCGCCGCGGCGGTCAGCAGCGCTCACAGCGTCAACGACGAGACCATCAGCGGTCGCGGCCTGGTGGCGTCCCAGCAGGGCAGCATCGCGCAACTGGCCAGTGAGATCGATCAGTCGGTGCGGGTAATCAATCAACTGGCCAGCGACAGCCAATCCATCAGTCGCGTGCTGGAAGTGATCAAAAGCATCGCCGAGCAGACCAACCTGCTGGCGCTCAACGCGGCAATCGAAGCCGCTCGGGCCGGTGAGCAGGGGCGTGGTTTTGCGGTGGTGGCCGATGAGGTCCGGACCCTGGCCAAGCGCACCCAGCAATCGACCGAAGAAATCGAGCAGATGATTACCAAGCTCCAGACTGGTGTCGGCGCGGCTGTGAAAGCCATGGGCGTCAGTCATCAGGTGGCCGATGGCACCGTCGGGCAGTCGGAAAAGGTCCAGCAGGCGCTGGAAAACATCCTCGGCGCCGTCGGCATGATCGTCGATCAGAACCAGCAGATCGCGGCGGCGGTGGAGCAGCAGACCGCGGTGGCCCACGACATCGACCAGAACATCGTTGAGATCAACCGCGCAGGTGAACGTACAGCCGAAGGTGCGCACCAGACTGAAGATGCCAGTCGTGCGTTGTCGGCTCAGGTGGTGGAACTCAAACAACTGATCAGCGCGTTCCGGGTCTGAAGGTACGCAGTGATCACCTGTGGGAGCGGCGGTGCGGCGATCCGACTTGCTCGCGAAAGCGGTGTGTCAGTCAACATCATGCGTGACTGATACACCGCCTTCGCGAGCAAGCCCGCTCCCACATGGAATGTGCGCAACGATTGACTACCAGTTGAACAACTCGCAGGCATTGGCCGTGCTGGCGGCGGCCAATTGCTCGGGGCTGATCGCCATGATCCCGGCCAGTGCCGAGCAGATCGCTGGCAGATGCGTCGGGCTGTTGCGTTGACCGGGAAACATGACGGGCGCCATGTCCGGCGAGTCGGTTTCAAGCACTACCGCGTCAAGCGGAAGCTCGGCGAGCACGCGGTGCATGCGCAACGCCTGCGGCCAAGTGGCGGCACCGCCCAGGCCGAGTTTGAAACCCAGCTTGATGTACTCGCGAGCCTCTTCCTTGCTGCCGGCGAAGGCATGAATGATGCCCGCGCGTTTCAGTCGGAAACGTTTGAGCGTGGCAATCACCGCCGCATGGCTGCGCCGCACATGAATCAGCGCCGGAAGGTTGAAGTCCACTGCCAGTTGCAGCTGCGCGTCGAATAACGCCTGCTGGCGTTCACGGTCGAGGGTTTCGATGAAGTAATCCAGTCCGATCTCGCCCACAGCACACAATTGCCGATGGCCCGCCAGGCGGGTCAGCCAATCTCCGAGTTCGGGTAAGTCTTCAGGGCGATGTTGATCCAGATAAACGGGGTGCAACCCGAACGCCGCATGCAGATCGGGATCGCTTTGCACCAGATCCCAAACCCGCTGCCAATTCCCCTGATAAACCCCCAGCACCACCATCCGCCGCACTCCAAGGGCGCGGCTCTCGGCGAGCAGCGCCGCGCGGTCCTCGTCGAAGTCCGGAAAATCCAGATGAGTGTGGCTGTCGATCAGCTCCACGGTTCAGTCCTGGCGAATACGCTGCTTGAAGGTCCGCGCGATGGCCTGCACGCCGGGTTGGTAATCGGACTGCTCGATGGCGGCCAGGGCCAGTGCCAGGGCCTTGTCGGCAATCAACTGATGCTGCTGGGCCATGGCGTTGACCGGCAGTGGCAGGAAGTCCAGCAACTGCGTGTCGCCGAATGTGCCGAGGCGCAGCGGGCGGGGTTTCAGCGGGTAGTCGTGCAAGGCATCAAACACGCCTTGAAGCAGCACGTAGGACGTGGTCACCAGCGCATCCGGCAAATGCCCCAGACGCTGAAGCAGTTCTTCCATCAACTGCTTGCCGCACTCACGGCTGAACGACTCAGCGTGCTCGATCAACACTTCGCCTTTGAACCCGGTCAGGGCTTCCTTGAATCCGGCGGCCCGTTCCTGGCTGATGCTCAACTCTGGACGGGCACCGATCAGGGCGATTTGCTTGGGCAGCGGATCGAGCAGGCTGCGGGTCAGTTGCAGGCTGGCCTCGCGATCATCGCTGATCACTGAACAGAAATGCTCAGGCTCCATCACCCGGTCGATGGCGATGATCGGCATGCCTTTGGCCTGCAACTGACGGTAGCTGTCGTCACCGGCGGGCAGGCAACTGGCGACGATCAGCGCATCACAACGTCGGGCGCGGAACAGTTGCAGCAATTGCCGTTCGCTATCCGGTGCGTCGTCGGAACTGGCGATCAGCAATTGATAACCGCGCGCCCGGGCGCCTTGCTCAAGCAGTTTGGCAATGCGTGCGTAACTGGGGTTTTCCAGGTCCGGCAGAATGAAGCCCAACGTGCGGGTGTGCCGACTGCGCAGCCCGGCGGCCTGGGGGTTAGGAGTGAAGCCATGTTGTTCGACGACCGCACGAACGCGCTCGACGGTGGCACTGCTGATACGTTGCTGTTCGGCCTTGCCATTAATGACATAACTGGCGGTGGTAACGGACACACCGGCCAATTGTGCGATATCACTGAGTTTCAACGCGGGCTTTCCTTGTTTTACGGCCGACATTTTCGCCAATCCTACCCGATTCCGGTAGACGACCATTGTCGCAACGCTTCCGACAAGTTGGACTTCAAGGATGGGACATAATCGAGTAACGTGCCAATCATTCTAGATTAAACGTTTCAGCAAGCGTATTTTCTACGTTGTAAGCGCATTTGGCCGGTTCTGCCGCGAAACCGCCAAAAGTGAAGACTAAGCGCCTAAGCTGGAATCATTCAAAACAATACCTGGCGCCAACAGACGCCAAAAAGGAGAAAGCATGCTCGAGCTCACCATAGAGCAGATATCCATGGGCCAGTCGGCTGTGGATAAGTCCGAAGCCTTGCAGCTGCTGGCCCGGCATCTGGTCACCGATGGCCTGGTGGCCGAGGGTTACCTTGCCGGCTTGCAAGCACGCGAAGCCCAGGGCTCGACCTTTCTCGGTCAAGGTATTGCCATCCCCCACGGTACCCCGGAAACCCGCGATCAGGTGTTTTCCACCGGCGTGCGACTGATGCAGTTCCCCGAGGGTGTGGACTGGGGCGACGGTCAGATCGTCTACCTGGCGATCGGCATCGCCGCCAAATCCGATGAGCACTTGCGACTGCTGCAACTGCTGACCCGGGCCCTCGGTGAAACCGACCTGGGCCAGGCCCTGCGTCGTGCCAGTTCCGCCGAAGCCTTGTTGAAACTGCTGCAAGGCGCACCGCAGGAACTGGCGCTGGATGCACAGATGATCGGCCTCGGTGTCTCGGCGGACGATTTCGAAGAACTGGTGTGGCGCGGTGCGCGTTTGCTGCGCCAGGCGGATTGCGTGAGCAACGGTTTCTCCGCCGTGTTGCAGCAAGTCGAAGCGCTGCCGCTGGGCGATGGCCTGTGGTGGTTGCACAGCGAGCAAACGGTCAAGCGCCCAGGCCTGGCCTTCGTCACGCCGGACAAACCCATGCGTTACCTCGGCCAGCCGCTCAGCGGCCTGTTTTGTCTGGCGAGCCTCGGCGAGGCGCATCAGGCTTTGCTCGAACGCCTTTGTGCGTTGCTGATCGAAGGCCGTGGCCACGAATTGGGCCGCGCCACCAGCAGCCGTAAAGTCCTCGAAGTCCTGGGCGGTGAACTGCCGGCGGATTGGCCGAGCGCGCGCATTGCGTTGGCCAACGCCCACGGTTTGCATGCCCGTCCGGCAAAGATCCTCGCGCAACTGGCAAAAAGTTTTGAAGGCGAAATCCGCGTGCGCATCGTCGATGGCCAGGACAGCGCCGTATCGGTGAAGAGTTTGAGCAAACTGCTCAGCCTCGGCGCCCGTCGCGGTCAGGTGCTGGAATTTGTCGCCGAACCGAGCATCGCCGCTGATGCGCTGCCAGCCTTGCTCGCCGCCATCGAAGAAGGCCTGGGTGAAGAAGTCGAGCCGTTGCCCGCCGTGAGCCAGCAGCGCGAAGTGTTTGCCGATGTCGCCGAAGTGCTCTTGGCGCCAGCGTCCGGCAGTCTGGTCCAGGCGATTGCCGCCGCACCGGGCATCGCCATCGGTCCAGCGCATATTCAAGTGCTGCAAACCATCGATTACCCGCTGCGTGGCGAATCTGCCGCGATCGAGCGCGAGCGTCTCAAGCAAGCGCTGGCGCACGTGCGTAGCGACATCGAAGGCCTGATCGAACGCAGCAAGTCCAAGGCCATCCGCGAGATTTTCATCACCCACCAGGAAATGCTCGACGACCCGGAACTGACCGATGAAGTCGACACCCGCCTCAAGCAAGGCGAAAGCGCCGAAGCGGCGTGGATGGCGGTGATCGAAGCGGCGGCCAAACAACAGGAATCGTTGCAGGACGCCTTGCTCGCCGAACGTGCCGCCGACTTGCGCGACATCGGCCGTCGGGTACTGGCGCAACTCTGTGGCGTCGAAACCCCAAGTGAGCCCGATCAACCGTACATTCTGGTGATGGACGAAGTCGGTCCGTCCGATGTCGCGCGTCTCGACCCGACCCGCGTCGCGGGTATTCTCACGGCCCGTGGCGGCGCGACCGCTCACAGCGCGATTGTCGCCCGGGCGCTGGGCATTCCGGCCTTGGTCGGCGCCGGTGCGGCGGTGTTGCTGCTGGCGCCGGGCACGCCGTTGCTGATTGACGGCCAGCGCGGTCGCCTGCACGTGGACGCCGACGCGGCGACCCTGCAACGCGCTACCGAAGAACGTGAAACCCGCGAGCAACGCCTCAAAGCGGCCGCCGAACAACGCCATCAACCGGCATTGACCACCGACGGTCATGCGGTCGAAGTGTTCGCCAACATCGGCGAAAGCGCTGGTGTGACCAGCGCGGTGGAGCAGGGCGCCGAAGGCATTGGTTTGCTGCGCACCGAACTGATTTTCATGGCCCATTCCCAAGCGCCGGACGAAGCCACCCAGGAAGTCGAATACCGTCGTGTACTCGATGGCCTGGCCGGTCGTCCCTTGGTGGTTCGCACCCTCGACGTCGGCGGCGACAAACCATTGCCGTACTGGCCGATTGCGAAAGAAGAAAACCCGTTCCTCGGTGTGCGTGGCATTCGCCTGACCTTGCAACGTCCGCAGATCATGGAAGCGCAATTGCGCGCCTTGCTGCGTGCTGCCGACAACCGCCCGCTGCGGATCATGTTCCCCATGGTCGGCAGCGTTGATGAGTGGCGCCAGGCGCGGGACATGACCGAACGCCTGCGTCTGGAAATCCCGGTCGCCGACCTGCAACTGGGGATCATGATCGAGGTGCCATCGGCGGCGCTGCTTGCTCCGGTGCTGGCCAAGGAAGTCGACTTCTTCAGCGTCGGCACCAATGACCTGACCCAATACACCCTGGCCATCGACCGGGGTCATCCAACCTTGTCGGCCCAGGCGGACGGCTTGCACCCGGCGGTGCTGCAACTGATCGACATCACCGTGCGCGCGGCTCATGCCAACGGCAAGTGGGTCGGCGTGTGCGGCGAGCTGGCGGCCGATCCGCTGGCGGTGCCGGTGTTGGTCGGCCTCGGCGTGGATGAGTTGAGCGTGTCGGGCCGCAGCATTGCCGAGGTCAAGGCGCGCATCCGCGAGCTCAGCCTCAGCCAAACCAAAATTCTCGCCCAGCAGGCCTTGGCCGTGGGCAGCGCCAATGAAGTGCGCGCATTAGTGGAGGCCCTGTAATGGCCAAAATCCTGACCCTGACGCTCAACCCTGCGCTGGACCTGACGGTGCAGCTACCTCGCCTTGAGCCGGGCCAAGTCAATCGCAGCGACGAGATGCATACCCACGCTGCCGGTAAGGGCGTGAACGTGGCGCAGGTGCTGGCTGACCTCGGGCATCAACTGACGGTCAGCGGTTTCCTCGGGGAGGACAATCTTCAAGCCTTCGAAACCCTGTTCGCCAAACGCGGTTTTGTCGATGCGTTCATTCGGGTGCCCGGCGAGACTCGCAGTAACATCAAACTGGCGGAAAACGATGGGCGCATCACCGACATCAACGGGCCGGGGCCGATGGTCAATGAGGCGGCGCAGCAAGCGTTGCTGGATCGACTCGATCAGATCGCACCCGGTCATGACGCGGTCGTCGTAGCCGGCAGCCTGCCGCAAGGGATCAGTCCCCAGTGGTTGCAGGCGTTGATTGAGCGTTTGAAAAACCTGGGTCTGAACGTCGCCCTTGACAGCAGCGGCGAAGCGTTGCGCGCGGCACTCAAGGCCGGTCCGTGGCTGATCAAACCGAACACCGAAGAACTGGCCGACGCGCTCGGCTGTGAAGTGATCTCGGTGGCGGCGCAAGCCGAAGCAGCGAGCCGTTTGCACGCTCAAGGCATCGAGCATGTGGTGATTTCCCACGGTTCCGAAGGCGTGAACTGGTTCAGTGTCGGCTCTGCGATGCACGCCACGCCGCCCAAGGTCAGCGTCGTCAGCACGGTGGGCGCGGGCGATTCGTTGCTGGCCGGTATGCTCCACGGTTTGCTCAGCGCCGACACGCCTGAACAGACCCTGCGCACCGCCACGGCGATTGCCGCGATGGCGGTCACCCAGATCGGTTTCGGCATTGGCGATGCGGCGCAGTTGGCGCAGCTCGAACAGGGCGTGCGCATGCGCACCCTGACAGAACAATAAGAGGGTTTGTCATGAAGTTAGCCATTGTTACGGCCTGTCCGAACGGCATGGTCACCAGTGTGCTGTGCGCCCGCTTGCTTGATGCAGCGGCCCAGCGTCAGGGCTGGAGCACTAGCGTCGAAGTGGTGGACGCCGCGCATCCGGAACGTCAGCTGTCGGCAGCCACGATTGAAGCCGCCGAGTGGGTGTTGCTGGTGACCAGCACGCCGGTGGACATGTCGCGGTTTGTGGGCAAACGCGTGTTCCAGAGTACGCCGGCCCAGGCGTTGCAGGATGTCGAAGCGGTGCTGCGCCGAGGCGCTGAAGAAGCTCAGGTTTACGTCGCGCCCGAAGCCGTCGCCGAGCCTGTTGCGGCTAGCCAAAGTGCACCGCGATTGGTCGCGATTACCGCGTGCCCGACCGGCGTCGCCCATACCTTCATGGCCGCTGAAGCCTTGCAGCAAGCGGCCAAGCGTCTGGGCTACGACCTGCAGGTGGAAACCCAAGGCTCGGTCGGTGCGCGCAATCCACTCAGCGCTGCAGTGATTGCCGATGCTGATGTGGTGCTGCTGGCCTGCGATATCGAAGTCGCCACTGAGCGTTTTGCTGGCAAGAAGATTTACCGTTGCGGCACCGGCATTGCGTTGAAGCAGGCTGAAGCGACGCTCAACAAAGCACTGGCCGAAGGCAAGCAGGAAACCGCTGCGACCGGTGCCAAAGGCCCCGCCAAACAAGAGAAAACCGGCGTCTACAAACACCTGCTGACCGGCGTGTCGTTCATGCTGCCGATGGTGGTGGCGGGCGGTCTGATGATCGCCTTGTCGTTTGTGTTTGGCATCACCGCGTTCAAGGAGGAGGGCACACTCGCCGCCGCCCTGATGCAGATCGGCGGTGAGACCGCGTTCAAACTGATGGTGCCGCTGCTGGCGGGTTACATCGCCTACTCGATCGCCGACCGTCCGGGCCTGGCGCCGGGGATGATCGGTGGCCTGTTGGCGAGCACCCTGGGCGCCGGTTTTATCGGCGGGATCATTGCCGGTTTCATCGCCGGTTATGCGGCACAGGCGATCAATCGATACGCGCGTCTGCCGCAAAGTCTTGAGGCGCTGAAACCGATCCTGATCATCCCGTTGCTGGCGAGCCTGTTCACCGGTCTGGTGATGATTTACATCGTCGGCAAACCGGTGGCCGGGATGCTCGAAGGGCTCACGCACTTCCTCGACAGCATGGGCACCACCAACGCGATTCTGCTCGGTGTGCTGCTCGGCGGGATGATGTGCGTCGACCTCGGCGGGCCGATCAACAAAGCTGCGTATGCGTTCTCGGTCGGGTTGCTGGCCTCGCAAAGTTACGCACCGATGGCCGCGACCATGGCCGCCGGCATGGTGCCGCCGATTGGCTTGGGCATCGCCACGTTTATCGCACGGCGCAAGTTTGCCCAGGCCGAGCGCGAGGCCGGTAAGGCAGCGCTGGTGTTGGGACTGTGTTTCATCTCCGAAGGCGCAATTCCGTTTGCCGCCAAAGACCCGCTGCGGGTGATTCCGGCGAGCATCGCCGGGGGCGCGCTGACCGGTGCGTTGTCGATGTATTTCGGCTGCAAACTGATGGCGCCGCACGGTGGGTTGTTTGTGCTGGCGATCCCGAATGCGATCAACCATGCGCTGTTGTATCTGTTGGCGATTGTGGCCGGGAGTCTGTTGACGGCGGTGGCGTATGCACTGCTCAAGCGGCCGGAATTTGTAGAGATGGCGCTAGAACCCGCCAAGGCCTGACACACCACAAAACCTGTGGGAGTGAGCCTGCTCGCGATGACGGTGTGTCAGTCAACAATGATGTTGTCTGACACACCGTCATCGCGAGCAGGCTCGCTCCTACAGGGGATCAGTGTGTTGGCAGATTTTTGTGTCACACCGGTTTCATGCGCACGTGCTTTAGTTTCCCCTTTTCAGGGAGAACACCATGAGCGAATTCGACCTCGGCCGTCGCCGTGTCATGCAGGCCGTCGGCGCCGGGCTGTTGCTTCCAGGTCTGGCACCGGCCGTCATCGCCTCGGTCAAGGATCGTCCCCTACTCACCGACGGTGTGCAGTCCGGCGATTTGCAGGGCGACCGGGCGATGATCTGGAGTCGCAGTGACCGGCCGGCGCGGATGGTGGTGGAATGGGACACCCGCAGCCTGTTCGGCAACCCTCGTCGATTCGTCTCGCCATTGGCCGATGCGCGCACCGACTTCACCGCAAGGGTCGAGCTCACGGGTCTTCCGGCCGATCAGGCGATTTTCTATCGCGTCTATTTCGAAGACGCCCAAAGCGGCGTTGCCAGCGAACCCTGGTTCGGTCACTTGCGCAGTGTGCCGCAAACCCGGCGCGACATTCGTTTCGTCTGGAGCGGCGACACCGTCGGCCAAGGCTTCGGCATCAACCCGGACATTGGCGGCATGCGCATCTACGAAGCCATGCGTTTGCGCCTGCCCGACTTTTTTATCCACAGCGGCGACACCATCTACGCCGACGGCCCGGTGCCGGCGCAACTGACCACCGAAAGCGGCCGGGTGTGGCGCAATATCACCAGCGAAGCCAAGAGCAAAGTCGCCGAGACCCTCGACGACTACCGCGGCAACTACCGCTACAACCTGATGGACGAAAACGTCCGCCGCTTCAACGCCGAAGTTCCGCAGATCTGGCAGTGGGACGACCACGAAGTGGTGAACAACTGGTCGCCGGGCAAGCAGTTGGATGAGCGCTACAAGCGCAAAGATATCCACAGCCTGGTGGGCCGGGCCCGGCAAGCCTGGCTCGAATATGCGCCCATGCGTTTGCAGAGCGCCGATGGCGGCGGGCGGATCTATCGCCAGCTCGGTTATGGACCGATGCTGGATGTGTTCGTGCTGGACATGCGCAGCTATCGCGGGGCCAATGACGACAACCTCGGCGGCGCCAAACCCTTTCTCGGTCGTGAGCAACTCGACTGGCTCAAGGCGTCGTTGAAAGCCTCCAATGCGCAATGGAAAGTCATCGCCGCCGACATGCCGATCGGCCTCGGCGTCCCCGACGGAGAGGTCAGCCCGGGTGTGTCGCGCTGGGAGGCGGTGGCCAACGGTGATCCCGGACCGGCCCAGGGACGTGAACTGGAAATCGCTGAGTTGTTGGGCTTTCTACGTGCCCAACAGGTGCGCAATTTCGTTTTCCTGACAGCGGATGTGCATTACTGCGCAGCCCATCATTACCACCCGGATCGGGCAGCGTTTCAGGATTTCGAACCGTTCTGGGAGTTTGTGGCCGGGCCGTTGAATGCCGGGAGCTACGGGCCTAATCCCCTGGACAAGACGTTCGGGCCCGAGGTGATTTTCGAGAAGGCACCACCTGCACAGAACACCTCGCCGTTTGCCGGGTTTCAGTTTTTTGGCGAGGTGAATATCGATGGGCGGACGGGGGAGATGGGGGTGGTGTTGCGGGATCTGGATGGGGTGGCGGTGTTTGAGAAAAAGCTTCAGCCGGTTTGAGATGAAATAGCAGGCTGGCTTCGATCAATGTGGGAGCGGGCTTGCTCGCGAACGCGGTGGATCAGTCAACATCATCGTTGAATGACACACCGCTTTCGCGAGCAAGCCCGCTCCCACATATTTGGTGGTGTGGTGTCAGTAGACGTCGCGGCGGTAGCGGCCCTGCTCGATCAGGCGATCGACTTCTTCAATCCCGAGTACTTCGTTGAGCACGTGATCCACGCCTGAAGCCATTCCCTGCAAGCTGCCGCAGATGTAAATCACGGCGCCGTCGGCCAGCCATTGCTTCAGTAGATCGGCCGACTCGCGCAGGCGATCCTGCACATAAATCTTCTCGGCCTGATCCCGCGAGAACGCCAGGTCCAGTCGCTCCAGATCGCCTGAAATCAACCAATCCTCAAGCTCATCGCGGCACAGGTAGTCGTACTCCCGATTGCGCTCGCCAAACAGCAGCCAATGCCGTTGCTGCCCATCGGCAATGCGCGCCTTGAGCAAACTGCGCAGCCCGGCCAACCCGGTGCCGTTGGCCAGCAGGATCATCGGTACCGGCTCGGTCGGCAGGTGGAAACTACTGTTGCGCCGCACTCGCAGGCTGACAGTGCCACCCACCGGCGCATGTTCGGTCAGCCAGCCGGAGCCGATGCCCAGGCTGCCGTCGGCATGCAGTTCCTGACGCACGATCAGTTCCAGCACACCGTCAGCGGCGATCGAGGCAATGGAGTATTCGCGCATGGCCAACGGCACCAGGGCGTCGACCAGCGCTTGCGCGTGCAGGCCGACCAGATGCGCTCTGTTCTCGGGCAGTTGGCGACTGGCGAGGGCTTGCTCAAGCGGTTGCGACAGGCCATCGAAGGTCACCATCGCCCGGCCTTCAATGCCCAGCCCACCAAGGAAATGCTCGATCGCCCATGGGCAATTGCGTGGCAACACTTCCACCAGATCCCCGGCCAGCCAACTACTGGTCGTCGGGGCAGTGAAGCCCAGCAAATACACCGGCGAGCCGCTGCTGTCCGGGTTCATCAACTCGCGGCGGGTCAGGGTCCAGTTGTCGAAGCTCGGTGCTTGCCAGGTGTCGACCGGCGCTTGCCCGGTCAGCAGACCGAGTTGCTGCTGCCAGTGACGCAAGGCGTAAGGGTCGCCGCTGTCGACTTCCACCGGCGCGAACAGGGTCTTGCCGCCATGCTCGCCCAGCCAGGTGTGCAAGCGTCGGGCGAATCCGCAGAAGTGTTGATACTGGCGATCACCGAGACCCAGTACCGCGTAGTTCAGGCTTTCCAGGTTCGACGCCTGGCCCAGTACTTTGCGTTCGAAACCCCGGGCGCTGTCCGGTGCTTCGCCATCGCCGAAGGTGCTGACCACGAACAGCGCGTTACTGGATTCACGCAAATCCTGTTCGCTGACAGTCGCCAGCGGCTGAACCTTCACCGGCAAGCCGGCCGCCTGTAATTGCCCGGCGGTCTGCCACGCCAGTTGCTCGGCAAACCCGCTTTGGCTGGCGAAGCCAATCAACCAGGCCGGTGTGTTGCTGCCCGTTTGCGCAAAGTCTTTGCGCGCGTCCTTGATCTGCTTTTTCTTGCGACGACGATCCAGATACAGCAACCAGCCGGTGATGAAGAACAGCGGCATGGTCAGCGCGGTAAGGGTCAGGATGATCCGCCCGACAATGCCGAAGTAACTGCCCACGTGCAGCGCGTAGATGCTGGTCAGCAGCTGTGCCTTGAGGCTCTTGTCGCTGTAACGGTCATGCCGTTTGACGACGCCGGTGGCCGGGTCGAGGCTGATCTGGTTCAACGCGCGGTCATGGGGCGAGGTGTTCAACAGGTAGAAAACCGTGGCCGGTTGGCCAGCCACTGGCGGCATGCGGATATTATAGGCACTGAGTGCCGGACCTGCGGCGCTATAAATGCTGCTCCACATGACGGCATAGTCGGCGGTGGGCGCCGGGCCGCTCGGTGCAGGACCACGACCGCCGCGAACGCGCTCGTTTTGCGGTGAGTCGGAAAGCAATTGGGTCAGGCCCTTGTTGTACCACTCATAGGACCAGGACAACCCGGTCAGCGCTGACAGGAGGTAAAACACCAGGCACCAGGTGCCGGCCACGGAGTGCAGGTCCCAGTTGAAGCTGCGGCCCTTTTTCTTCCAGTCGAGGGTCAGCCAGGCGCGCCAGTTTTTCCATTGGCGCGGCCAGCGCAGGTACAGGCCGGACAGGCAGAAGAACACCAGGATCAGCGTGCAGGCTCCGGTGATCTGCCGCCCGGTATCGCCCATGGCGAGGAAGCGGTGCAGTTGCAGCATCAGGCCAAAGAAATCCTGGCCGGTGGCGTCGCCCATGAATTCGGCGGTGTACGGATCGAAGTAGCGCATCTCGCCCCGGCGTTCGCCCGGTGGCGGCGTGAAGCTAACCCGTGCGGCGTTGCCGCTGTCGGTCTCGACCCAGAGCATCGCGACTTTTTTACCGGAGGCACCCTCGATTTTTTCCACCAGTTCGGCGGGCGGCAGGACGCCGGCAACCTGCTTCTCGACTTGCAGCACGGAAGGATTGAGCACGCTGAGGATTTCATCCTCAAACGAGACCATCGCCCCGGTGATGCCCATCAGGGCCAGGACCAGCCCGGCACTGATGCCGAAAAACCAGTGCAACTGGAACAGGGTTTTCTTCAACACGTCGCTCGCCTTGTTCGTTCGAAATAATCATCACGGCGCGCATTATGCCGTGGGTTGCTGAGAAACATTCTTTTTTACGCAGAAAAGCCCCGTACATGTGGATGAACGGGGCCTGACCCTGATTTCAGTCTCCACCACATTCCACAAGGGATTGCGGTGTGGCTGGCTATCAGAAGTGGAAGTTGGTGCTCAGCAATGCCGTGCGGCCCGCCGCCTGGTTGGCGAAGTGGGTCGAGAAGGCTTTGTCGTAGTAGGTTTCGTCGGTCAGGTTCTGCACGTTGAGTTGCAGATCCACGTTTTTACTTAACTTGTACGCGGCCATTGCGTCGTAGCGAACGTAGGAATCCACCATGGTGGTGTTGGCCACGCTACCGAATACGTCGTCGACATAGAACGCGCCGCCACCGATGGTCAGCTTCGGCGTTACCTGATAAGTCGTCCACAGGCTGGCGCTGTTTTTCGGGGTGTTTGGCAGTTCGTTGCCGTTGTTGGCTTTGTTGGCCGTCAGGTCACCACCATCGACTTGCTCGCTGTCCATGTAGGCGTAACCGGCGAAGACCTGCCATTTTTCGGTGATCTTGCCAGTGGCCGACAGTTCGATACCTTGAACGCGGGTTTTGCCGGCGTTTTCATAGGACGTGGTATCGACTTGAACGCGGGCGTTTTCTTTCTCGGTGCGGAAGATATCGGCGGTCAGCGACAGGCGATCGTTCAGCAAATCCCACTTGGTGCCGATTTCGTAGTTCTTGGTGGTTTCCGGCTCCATGTCGCTGCTCAGCAGGTTGCCGTTGCGATCCGGAGTGCCGCCCAACGGGTTGCCTTCCTGGCCTTCGCCCAGGGTGTTGCCTGGCGGAGTGGCGGAGGTGGCGTACGACGCATAGATGCTGCCGTTTTCCGCTGGTTTGTAAACCACGCCGAATTGGCCGGTCACGAACTCGCTGACGTCATCGCCCTTGGACGTGGTCACGCTGGAGGCGTTGTAGGTTTTGTATTTTGTGTCGAAATGGTCGTAACGCAGGCCCATGTTCACCAGCCATTGTTCGGACAATTCCAGGGTGTCGAACACATACAGCGCGTAGGTGTCGGCCTGGGTGTCGGTGCCGGCGTAGTTGCGCGAGATCGCACCGTTCCACGGATCGTTCGGGTTCGGGTTGGCCAGCGAGGTGCAGTTGTAGCCGCTTGGCGCGCCAATCAATGCCGGTGAGCAGTTGGTGGTCGAAGCCGCTGTTCGCGGGGTGGTGTCGACGTTGACGTTGTAGGAGGATTTCTGGCTTTCCTCACGGCTCAACTCGATACCGGTGGCGAAGCTGTTCTTGAAGCCGGCGATGTAGACGTCACCAAACAGATCGGTCTGGTTGGTGGTGGTCTCGGTATTGCTGACGCGGGTATTGGCCCGGCGCCAGACGCTGCCGTTATTGACGTTGCCCTTGCTGTCGTCCGGCTGGGTCAGGATGTAATCCTGCATGCTGCTGCCGTGGCGCAGGGTGTTCTTGACGGTCAGCGCATCGCTCAGGTCGTGCTCGATGGCGAAGGTTGCCGTGTCGGTGCGGCCCTTGAGGAAGTCGCGATCCAGCCCGTAGAAATTGCTGTGATCGCCGCCGGCGAACGGCTTGTCCGGGTTGGACTTGGTGCGGGCGGCGGAACCGGCGACGGGGATGGTGTACGGAATGCCAGAGTCCGGCGTGTCGTTGCTTTCGAGATGGTAGTAATCGAGGTTGACCCGAGTGTCGGTGCCCAGGCCGAACGCCAGCGACGGCGCGATGCCCCAGCGGTCGTAATCGACGCTGTCACGGCCGGCGACGTTGCTTTCGTGGCTCATCAGGTTCAGGCGGCCAGCGGCGGTGTCGGTGAACTGGTAGTTGCCGTCCAGGGTGTAGCGCTGGGTCTGGTCCGAACCCCAGGTAAAACCACCGTCAAACGAGTCGCCCAAGTGCGCCTTTTTGCTCACCAGGTTAATGCTGCCGCCCGCAGCGCCACGGCCGCCAATGGCCGAGTTCGGACCTTTGCTGACTTCAATCGACTCGACGGCGAAGATCTCGCGGCTCTGCGAACCCGTGTCGCGCACGCCGTCCAGATACGTATCGCCCTGAGCGTCGAAACCACGAATGAACGGACGATCGCCTTGTGGGTTGCCACCTTCACCGGCACCAAAGGTGATGCCCGGAACGGTGCGTAGCGCGTCCTGCATATTGAGGGCGCCGGTATCCTTGAGAACCTGTTGCGGGATTACGGTGATCGAACGCGGTGTGTCCACCAACGGTGCGGTGTACTTGGGCGAGGAGGCTTTTTCGACGTTGTAGGAAGTCGCATCCTGGGCTTCGCCAGTGATCGCGGTAGCCCCCAGCGAAATCGCATTGCCAGGCGCTTTTTCGTCGGCCTTTTCAGCCGCGAAAACCATGTGGCCGGCGGAGCTGGCAGTGAGCGCCACGCCAATTGCAGACGCGAGCAAACGCGGTGAACTGACTGGTAATTGTAATTGTTGGCGTGACATGTGAATTCCCCTCCCCAAGGATTTGAGGCCGCGGAATATAGGGTAGACGCGTATTTGTATCAATTGCGAAACGTTACTATTCGCGAAGAATTTACATTCTTTACAATTTAGCCTTACGGTTTTTGATGATTCGTTCGTCGTGGGGGTTTTACACAGTCAATAAGAATCAATACCATTGCCGCCTCTTTACCCTCAGGTGTCCTCCCATGCTGCTGCACATTCCCGGCGTATTCGCGAAAGAAGAAGTGCAGCGCATCCGCGAAGCTTTGGAGCAAGCGGATTGGGCCGACGGCAAAATCACCGCCGGCTACCAGTCGGCCAAAGCCAAGCACAATCTGCAGTTGCCCGAAGGCCACCCGCTGGCCAAGGAAGTGGGTGCGACGATGCTTGAGCGGCTGTGGAAGAATCCGCTGTTCATGTCCGCGGCGCTGCCGCACAAAGTCTTCCCTCCGTTGCTGAACTGTTACACGGCGGGCGGCAGTTTCGACTTCCACATCGACAACGCCGTGCGCCAGCCAAAGGGCAGCATCGAACGAGTCCGCACCGATCTGTCGGCGACGCTGTTTTTCAGCGAACCGGGGGACTATGACGGCGGCGAACTGGAAATCCAGGACACCTTCGGCACCCAGCGCGTGAAGTTGCCGGCCGGGGACATGGTCCTGTACCCCGGCACCAGCCTGCACAAGGTCAACGCCGTCACCCGCGGCACCCGCTATGCCTCGTTCTTCTGGACCCAAAGCCTGGTGCGCGAGGACAGTCAGCGCGCCTTGCTGTTCGAGATGGATGGGGCGATCCAGCAACTGACTCAGGACATGCCTGATCACCCGTCGCTGATCCGCCTTACGGGCACTTATCACAACCTGTTGCGTCGCTGGGTCGAGGTATGAGCTATCAATTACGCCGCGAGGAAGTCCTCGACGGTGATGCGCTCAAGGCCATGCTGGAGGAAAGTCCCGCTCGTGCGGCGCAGGCGATTCTGATCGCTGCCCGCGAAGGCTTACTCGACGCTCAAGCCTTGCTTGGGCAGATTCTGCTGGACGGGCAGGGCATCGAGCAGGATCAACCGCTGGCGCTGCGCTGGTTCGAGATTGCTGCCCGGCGTGGGCATTTGATGGCGCGCAACATGCTCGGTCGTTGTCATGAGCATGGCTGGGGTTGCGCTACCGACGTCAAGCTGGCTGCGGGGCATTATCGAATCGCAGCCGAAGCCGGGCTGGACTGGGCGATGTACAACTACGCCAACCTGCTCGCCACCGGGCGCGGAGTGGTCGAGGACCAGGTGCAAGCGCTGAATCTTTATCGTCACGCCGCAGAATTGGGCCATGCGAAGTCAATGAACCTGTTCGGTCGTTATCTGGAAGAGGGACGGGTTTGTCCGGCTGATCCGAAAGCTGCACGTGACTGGTATCGACGCTCGGCGCTTGGCGGGGATTTTCGTGGGCAGTTCAGTTATGCCGCTGTGGTGGCGGATGAAGGCAACATCGATGAGGCGCTGGTTTGGTTACGAAAAGCACTGGCTGGGGGAAATCTGAATTTTCTGCAGGTGGCGAGTAAAGCGCTGCTAGGCGCTCCACATGCAGAAATTCGCGAATTCGCAGCAATCTATCGCCAGCACATGGTTCAGAAGACCGACGGGCGGAGTGAATCGAAGGGTGTTGTATTGGATTAAATCACTATGATTGGAAGTCAATCACATCTAATCATGTTGTTTCGTGGAGAAGATACCGTGGCTGCAACCAAAGTTTTGACTGCACATGTGCCCATGGACCTTGCTGATAAGGTCGATCAAATGGCGGCCAAGATGGAACGTTCACGCGGCTGGATTGTGAAGCAGGCACTTGCCGACTGGGTAGATCTGGAAGAAGAGCGAAGCCGACTTACTCGCGAGGCAATGGCGGACGTTGACGCCGGAAAGGTAATTGATCATCAGTCTGTCCAGGCATGGGCAGAAAGTTTGAGTACTGAAAACCCGTTGCCGGTACCGCGTTAATGGAGTTGAAGTGGACGAGTAAAGCGTTATCGGATTTGGCTCGGCTTTTTGAGTTTCTTGCAGTGGTCAATCGACCGGCAGCAGCGCGCACTGTGCAATCGCTCACTCAGGCCCCAACCGCCTTGCTGGGTAATCCTAGAATTGGAGAACGGGTCGAAGAGTTCGAGCCGCGAGATGTGCGGAGGTTGCTAGTTGGTCCTTACGAAATGCGCTACGAGATTCAAGGCTCCTCCCTCTACATACTTCGCCTGTGGCATGTGCGGAAAGACCGATAGACAATTTCTTCGACTATGCGGATTCCAGACACAAAAAAGCCCATGACACGTCATGGGCTTTTTCATTTCTACGAGTAGCGCTTACACGTAAAACGATTTCAGCGGCGGAAAGCCATTGAATTCAACCGCGCTGTAACTGGTGGTGTAAGCACCGGTCGACAACCAGTACAGACGATCACCAATGGCCAGGTTCAACGGCAAACCGTACTTGTAGTTTTCGTACATGATGTCGGCGCTGTCGCACGTCGGACCGGCGATGACCACTTCTTCCATCTCGCCTTTCTTCTCGGTCCAGATCGGGAACTTGATGGCTTCGTCCATGGTTTCGATCAGGCCGGAGAACTTGCCCACATCCGTGTACACCCAGCGCTCGACGGCGGTGCGGGATTTACGCGCCACCAGCACCACTTCGCTGACCAGAATGCCGGCGTTGGCGATCAGCGAACGGCCCGGCTCCAGGATGATTTCCGGCAATTCATCACCGAAGTCTTCCTTGAGGAAACGGATGATTTCTTCGGCGTAGGTTTCCAGGCTGTTGGTGCGGGTGATGTAGTTGGCCGGGAAGCCGCCGCCCATGTTGATCAGCTTGAGGTGAATGCCGTCTTCTTCTTTCAGGCGTTCGAAGATCACTTTGACCTTGGCGATCGCCGCGTCCCAGACGCTGATGTCGCGCTGTTGCGAGCCGACGTGGAACGAGATGCCGTAAGGCACCAGGCCCAGGTCGCGAGCGAGGATCAGCAGGTCCATGGCCATGTCGGTCTGGCAGCCGAATTTGCGCGACAAAGGCCAGTCAGCGGTGGTCGAGCCTTCGGTGAGGATGCGCACGTAGACTTTCGAACCCGGTGCAGCCTTGGCGATGTTGCGCAGGTCGGCTTCGGAGTCGGTGGAGAACAGACGCACGCCCTTCTCGTAGAAGTAGCGGATGTCCTTGGATTTCTTGATGGTGTTGCCGTAGCTGATACGGTCGGCGCTGACGCCGCGGTCCATCACTTTGTCCAGCTCGTAGATCGAGGCGATGTCGAAGCTCGAGCCTTTCTCTTTGAGCAGGTCGATGATTTCCACGGCCGGGTTGGCCTTGACCGCGTAGTAGACCTTGGCGAATTCGAAACCGGCGCGCAGGTCGTCATAGGCCTGGCTGATCATCGCGGTGTCGATCACCACGAAAGGGGTTTCTTGCGTGTCGGCGAACGCCTTCAATTTGTTGAAGGTATCGCGCGCGTAATAGTCTTCGACGTTGATCGACATGCTGGGAACTCCTACTGGCAAACTAGATTATTCAATGGGTGCAAATGAACGTCCTCCGTATCCCCACTTTGGTTCGCCTACTTCCCAAGGCATGTCGCCGAAAGCAAAAAGGCCACGGGAGGCGGTGCTTCCCTTGGCCTTGCTGTCTCGTCGTCAGTACTTGAGCCGGATGGATCGTTTCCAGCATGGACGTTCGGCGCGAACTTTAGGGCGTGAGGGGCTTGAGATCAACAAAAAATGTCGCGTTTTTGCACGCTTCCGTCGTGCGGTCCTCGACAGTTACTGATGTAACCGACCTGCATGACAGTGTGATGTTCCCCTGGCAGGGATATTTGAGGTGTTTCAGGCGGGAATTTTGTTTGCCCCAATCGCTAGCAGGCTAGCTCCCACAGGGGATTTATGTTGTTGCACAGATTGCATGCACACCACAGATCCAATGTGGGAGCTAGCCTGCTAGCGATAGCGTCAGATCAGGCGACAGCAGTCTCGGCAGGCGAAACAATGCTGGTCTTGCCCCCACGAGACTTGCCGGAGCTCAGGTACTCGGCAATCGATTCCTGGGTCACTTCACCGAGGAACACCCGCTCCGCATCCATCACCGGCAACCACGAACGGTTGAACTCGTACATCCGCGACAACAGGATGCGCAGATGCTCGTCAAACGCCGCCGTGGCGTTGAACTCGCGCAGATACTGCGCGCAAGTACCGGTCTGACGATGCAGGTCGCGACGTCGTACATAACCCATCGCCTTGTTCTCACCGTCTGTGACCACCACATAACGACGGTCCAGTTCGTCCATCAACTCCAGGGCTTCAGCCACCGGCGTTTCCGGGCTTACCGACGGGGCGTTGTCTGCCGCGTCTTCGGCTTTCACCAGCAACAGACGCTTGAGCGTACTGTCCTGGCCAACGAAGTTGCTGACAAAGTCATCCGCCGGATGCGCCAGCAGCGTGTCCGGGTGATCGATCTGCAATAGCTTGCCGGCGCGGAAGATTGCGATCTTGTCGCCCAGCTTGATCGCTTCGTCGATGTCGTGGCTGACCATGATCACGGTCTTGTTCAGCGCGCGTTGCATCTCGAAGAACTCGTTCTGGATCATTTCGCGGTTGATCGGGTCGACCGCGCCGAACGGCTCATCCATCAGCAATAACGGTGCATCCGCTGCCAGCGCACGAATCACGCCGATCCGCTGCTGCTGGCCACCGGACAATTCACGTGGATAGCGATTCAGATACTGCTTGGGTTCGAGCTTGATCATGCTCATCAACTCGCGGGCGCGGTCGTGGCATTTCTGCTTGTCCCAGCCGAGCAGGCGCGGAACGATGGTGATGTTTTCCTCGATGGTCATGTTCGGGAACAGACCGATCTGCTGGATCACATAACCGATGTTGCGGCGCAGGGTCACGGCGTCGAGGTCGGTGGTGTCTTCGCCGTTGATCAGGATCTTGCCGGAAGTCGGCTTGATCAGGCGGTTGATCATTTTCAGCGTGGTGCTTTTGCCACAGCCCGATGGTCCGAGGAATACGCAGATTTCGCCTTCATTGACGGTCAGGCTGACGGAGTCCACGGCTTTCACATCTTTGCCGTTGCTTTGGAAGGTCTTGCTGAGGTTTTGAAGTTCGATCATTTGAGCAGTCCTTTTGGAGTCAGCGTGCGTTGCAGCCATTGCAGAAGCAGGTCGGCGAAGATGGCCAGGAGACTGACCAGCACGGCGCCGACGATCAGCATCGACATGTCGCTGCGGCTGATTGAAGCGAGAATAAGTACACCGAGGCCACCGGCGCCGATGGTCGCGGCGATGGTCATGACACCAATGTTCATGACCACGGCGGTGCGCACGCCGGCGAGGATCACCGGCACCGCAATTGGCAGTTCGACCATGCGCAGGCGCTGGCCGAAGGTCATGCCGATGCCACGGGCGGCTTCGCGAATGCCCGGCTCGACACCGGTCAGCGCCAGATAGGTGTTACGCATGATCGGCAGCAGCGAGTACAGGAAAACGGCGGTGATCGCCGGCATCGGACCCAGGCCCTGGCCAAATTTCGAGTAGAACGGCAGCAGCAGACCGAACAGGGCAATCGACGGCACGGTCAGCAGCACCGTGGCGCTGGCTTGCAACGGGCCGGCGAGGGGCGGGAAGCGCGTCATCAGGATGCCGAGTGGCACGCCAACGAGGATCGCCAGTGTCACAGCGATGCCGACCAGGGTGATGTGCTGCCAGGTCAGGTGCAGCACCAGCGGCCAGTCGAGATGGGAAAAGGCGTTCAGAAATTCCATGTCTTCTCCTCCTCAGTTCAGGGGATGCTGGCGCAGGAAATCTGCGGCAACGGATGAAGGGCTTTCGTGATCGACATCGACCCGCGCGTTGAGCTGGCGCATGGTGGCGTCGTCGAACAATTCGGCCAGCGGCTTGATTTCGTCCGCCAGTTTTGGATGGGCGTCGAGGTAGTCCTGACGCACCACCGGCGCGGCGGTGTAGTCCGGGAAGTAGTGCTTGTCGTCTTCCAGCAGTTTGAGCTTGAAGGCGTTCAATCGACCGTCGGTGGTGTAGACCAGGCCGGCAAACACCTGGCCATTGCGCAGGGCGGTGTAGACCAAACCAGCATCCATCTGCCGGATGTTTTTGCGGGTCAGGTTCATGCCGTAGAGGTCGACCATGCCGTCCAGACCGTCGGAACGATTGGCGAACTCGGTGTCCAGGGCGACAAGGTGATTGGTCTTCGCCTCAGCCTGCATCACCGTGTTCAGCTCGCTGATGGTGTTGATCTGCGGGTAAGCCTTTGCGGTACTTTCCGGCAGGGCCAGGGCGTAGGTGTTGCTGAACTTCGACGGGGTCAGCCAGACCAGACCTTTTTTCGCGTCGAGTTTTTTCACCTTGGCGTAGGACTGGGCACTGTCGAGTTTCTCGGTGATGTGGTTATAAGCCACCAGCGATACGCCGGTGTATTCCCACATCAAATCCAGCTGGCCACTTTCGTGGGCGCTGCGGGCGAGGTTGCTGCCCAGACCGCCGGTCACCTGGGTGTCGTAACCCTTGGTGCGCAGGTACTGGGAGGTGATTTCCGCGAGCAGGGTTTGTTCGGTGAACACCCGGGCGCCGATGCGGATCACGGGTTTTTCAGCGGCTTGGGCGATTCCCGAGAACAGCAGGACGCAGCCTATTAGAAAGCTTAATTTTTTCATGATTATTCCTTTGCCGAGGCTTAAGACGGGCGTAGGCCGCGTTCGAGCCAGAGGCGGCTGGCGAGTGTCACCAGACCGTCGAGCAGCAAGGCCAGCAGGGCGGTACAGGCCGCACCGAGCAGCAGTTGCGGCTGATTGTTCAGGGCGATCCCCGGGAAAATCAGGCTACCCAGACTGTTGGCGCCGATCAGGAACGCCAACGGTGCCGTCCCGACGTTGATCGCCAGGGCCACGCGCACGCCACCGATGATGATCGGTACGGCGTTCGGCAGTTCGACCCGCCACAGCACTTGCGTAGGCGTCATGCCGATGCCGACCGCCGCTTCTTTCAAAGAACCCTGAACGTTTTTCAGGCCTTCATAGGTGTTGCGCACGATCGGCAACAGCGAGGCGAGGAACAGGGCGAAGATCGCGGGGCCGCTGCCGATGCCGAGGATCCCCAGGGCGATGGCCAGTACGGCAAGAGGCGGCACGGTGTTGCCGATGTTGAAGATCTGCATGAAGCGTTCAGCGCGGCCCACCATGGTCGGGCGGCTGAGGAAGATACCGGCGGGGATGCCCACAACAAGGGCGGCCAGCATGGAAACAAGGACGAGAATCAGGTGAGCTTGCAGGTAAAACAACAAATCGTCGCGGTAATGTTCGATCGTGTTGATGCCAATCCAGTGGACCAGCAGGGCCAGGAGTGCGACGACAACCGCACCTCCTATCAGCCCCTTGCCATAGCGAATAGCCACAGGCGGACTCCTTTTTTCTTTGTCGGCGAACGCAGTCCCGTGTGGCATGCCATTCCTGGCTGCCGGGAAAAACAACGTTCGCGAGAAGCAGCTCTTCATGCTGATGCAACCGCATGAGATCGAGCCATAAGCGCAGCCTCGTCAGGCTAACTTGCAGGTTTTTCAAACCCTGCTACGAGAGCTGTAACAGGGGAGTGGACGCCTCCACCTTTTAAAAGGTTCCATATTTAGCAGCATTTAGCTACCACGCATCTCGTTTACCCGTGTAGCAGCTGCCGAGCAGCGCGAGGCTGCGTTCGGCGGCGGAGCCGTCGTAAAACCAGGCAATACGGTGTATCTGACCGACCGCGAGTGTCGACTCTACGACGGCTTCGCCGCCGAACGCAGCCTCGCAAGCTCGACAGCTGCTACGGGCGAACGGTGGTCCGTAAGGCAGTGTTTGCGCTATACTCGCCGCCCTTTTTTGAATCACCTGCCAGGCGATTTCCCATGACCAAACAGGCCGCCGAAGTCGCGAAACGCCGCACTTTCGCCATTATTTCCCACCCCGATGCCGGTAAAACCACCATCACCGAGAAGCTCTTGCTGATGGGCAAGGCGATTGCGATTGCGGGCACGGTGAAATCCCGTAAATCCGACCGCCATGCCACCTCCGACTGGATGGAAATGGAAAAGCAGCGTGGTATCTCGATTACCACGTCGGTCATGCAGTTCCCGTATCGCGATCACATGATCAACCTGCTCGACACCCCGGGTCACGAAGACTTCTCCGAAGATACCTACCGCACCCTGACGGCGGTGGACTCGGCATTGATGGTCCTCGACGGCGGTAAGGGTGTAGAGCCACGGACCATCGCGCTGATGGATGTCTGCCGTCTGCGGGACACGCCGATTGTCAGCTTCATCAACAAACTCGACCGTGACATCCGCGACCCGATCGAACTGCTCGACGAAATCGAAGCGGTCCTGAAGATCAAGGCGGCGCCAATCACCTGGCCGATCGGCTGCTACCGCGATTTCAAGGGCGTTTACCACCTCGCCGACGATTACATCATCGTGTACACCGCGGGCCACGGCCACGAACGTACCGATGTGAAAATCATCGAGAAGCTCGACTCCGATGAAGCTCGCGCGCACCTGGGCGACGAGTACGATCGCTTCGTCGATCAGCTGGAGCTGGTGCAGGGCGCCTGTCACGAATTCAATCAACAGGAATTCCTCGACGGCCAACTGACTCCGGTGTTCTTCGGTACTGCACTGGGCAACTTCGGTGTCGATCACGTGCTCGACGCCGTGGTCAACTGGGCGCCGAAACCGCTGGCCCGTGTCGCCAACGAGCGCACCGTGGAACCGGTTGAAGAGAAATTCGCCGGCTTCGTGTTCAAGATCCAGGCGAACATGGACCCGAAACACCGCGACCGTATCGCCTTCATGCGTATCTGCTCCGGCAAATACGAAAAAGGCATGAAGATGCGCCACGTGCGCACCGGCAAGGACGTGCGGATCGGCGACGCCCTGACCTTCTTCTCCTCCGAGCGTGAGCAACTGGAAGAAGCGTTTGCCGGCGACATCATCGGCCTGCACAACCACGGCACCATCCAGATCGGTGACACCTTCACCGAAGGCGAAGTCCTGGGCTTCACCGGCATCCCGCACTTCGCCCCGGAACTGTTCCGGCGCGTGCGCCTGCGTGACCCGCTGAAATCCAAGCAACTGCGTCAGGGCTTGCAGCAACTGGCGGAAGAGGGCGCCACCCAGGTGTTCTTCCCCGAGCGCAGCAACGACATCATCCTTGGCGCCGTCGGTGTGCTGCAGTTCGATGTGGTCGCCAGCCGCTTGAAAGAGGAATACAAGGTCGAGTGCTCTTACGAGCCGATCACTGTGTACTCCGCGCGCTGGATCGATTGCGACGATAAGAAGAAGCTCGAGGAATTCCGGGTCAAGGCCGTGGAAAACCTTGCGGTCGACGGTGGTGGTCACCTGACCTACCTGGCCCCGACGCGAGTCAACCTGGCACTGATGGAAGAGCGCTGGCCGGACGTGAAATTCCGTGCGACGCGTGAGCATCACTAAGCGCTGAGTGGCTATACCGAAAAACCCCGTTGCGAAAGCCTCGGGGTTTTTTATTGCCTGAAGCCTGATCGTTCCCACGCTTCTGTAGGTTATTTCCCTTGGCCGGGTAGCTCGACTCTGTTTATTCGTCATTGGTGGTTTTACTCGAGACAACTCAGTCGTAGCCATCTACTGTTCGAAAGGCAATTCCCAAATAGCTGCCTTTTAAGGATCAATGGAATGACGAGTCGGCTGACTCACCTGCTGCGGCTGGACGGCTATTTCTGCACCATGGCCTGGGTGCTGGCGGCGCTGCTTTTCATCAATCGCTTGAGCAGCATGGTCAAGCTGTTCATGGCGCTCTACCTGCGTCAGGAACTGGGGCTGGCCATTGAAACCGTCGGCTGGCTGTTGTCCGCTTATGGCGCCGGGCTGCTGATCGGCTCGATGCTGGGCGGATGGCTGAGCGATCGTGTGCCCACGGCGCGGCTGACCGCTGCATTGTTTTTTGCCTCGGTGTGGACGCTGGTCTTGCTCGGGCTGACCACGCAGGTGCCGCTGCTGGCAGGTTTGCTTTTGCTCAGCGGGACACTCGACGGGGCGATTCGTACGCTGCATCAGCGGCTGATCATGGAGTACTGCGAGGTGGCGCAGCGCCCTCGCGCGCAGGCCTTGAGCCGTGTCGCCAGAAATCTTGGGATGGCTGCCGCCGGCTTGGCGGGCGGGGTGCTGGCGCAGACCGATTTTCGCTGGGTGTTTTTTGTCAGTGCGGCCATGACGCTGCTGGCATTGCTCTGGTTTGTCCGCACGACATGGCACCGACCGGTGCTGATGCCTGACGAAACGCGCGATGCCGGCGCAGGCACAGGCGTCCCTTATCGAGATCGACCATTCCTCTGGTTGCTGGCAGCGGTGATCCTGCTCGGCATGGCGTTCGACTCGATCTACAGCATGCTCGGCAATTACCTGCGCGATTACTACCGGTTGAGCACTGAAGCCATCGGCTGGCAGTTCGGGCTCAATGCGATGCTGATCGTGGTATTGCAAATACCGCTGTCGCACTGGGGCGAACGCTGGGGCGCGCGCCGGCAACTGATGGCGGGATGTGTATTGCTGGCAGTCGGACTTGGCATGTTACCGCTCGGTTCCGGGGTGTTTTACGCCTGCCTGTCGACGGTGGTCTGGACGCTGGGGGAAGCCCTGTTCATGCCGCCGCTCAATGTACTCGTCATGCAGCACGCGCAAGCCGGAAAAAGCGGCCAGTATTTTGGCCTGTTCTTCATGTGCTGGAGTGCGAGCGCCCTGCTTTCACCGGTACTTGGCGGTCAGCTCTATGGCCATTTCGGCGGGCACATTGTCTGGTGGGCCAGCGCCGCGCTGGCCTTGTTGTCCACCCCACTGGTTTATCAGGCTACACGTTTGGGCGCCTCAAAAGAGCTTGATCCGCAAGCGCGGAGCGCCACTTCGCTTAGCTGATTCGATTATGGGGGTTATTCGAAACCAATCTGGAAATCGACGGCATTTCTGCCCATTCGATAGCGTCCTATCTGGAGAACCCGGCTGAGCGCTACTAGATTTCATACAGCGCCAGTCAGGCACTTGTGTTTCACCTGTAAAAGGATGGAATCGGCTATGAACAGATTTCTACGGGTTTTATTGCTGTTGAAGGTGGTGGTGATGTTGTCCCTCGGCAGTTCGGCGGTGTGGGCCGAATGTGAGGATCACGATACTCAGGCGTCGAGCGCAACGGTGGTGCAGGGTGATTTGATGCTTGCCAAGTCCGAATCAGAGCCGGGTGATCAGGGGCAGGGTGGCAGCGCGGACGATGACGACTCGACTACTGACGATCCCGATGCCGATACCGATGAAAATGAAGGGGCTTAGGTAGCAGGCAAAAGAAAACCCCTTATCCCCCGACTGATACGCAGCTGGGGCAGAAGGGGTTATTGAACAGATCGCAAATCCCTGTGGGAGCGAGCCGGCTCGCTCCCACAGTTTGTTACGCCGCGCCGTCGAGGAATTGCTCGGCGTAGTGGCAAGCCACCTGGCGGCTGTCGAGCAGGCGCAGGGCCGGCTCTTCGGTGCTGCAGCGCTCGGTCGCGTACGGGCAGCGCTTGTGGAAAGCGCAGCCGGACGGCGGGTTCAGCGGGTTAGGCAACTCGCCGACGATCTTGATTTTCGGCTTGTTCGGGTCCGGGTGAATGGTCGGGGTGGCCGACAGCAGCGCCTGGGTGTACGGGTGCAGAGGGCGCTCGTAGATGTCGTTCTTCGGGCCCATTTCCACTGGACGGCCGAGGTACATCACCATCACGTCATCGGCAACGTGTTGCACTACCGCCAGGTTGTGGGAAATGAACACGTAGGCGGTGTTGAACTCTTGCTGCAGATCCATGAACAGGTTCAATACCTGCGCCTGAATCGATACGTCCAGCGCCGAGGTCGGTTCGTCCGCCACCAGTACTTTCGGTTGCAGCATCATTGCGCGAGCGAGGGCGATCCGCTGGCGCTGACCGCCGGAGAACATGTGCGGATAACGCTGGTAGTGCTCAGGACGCAAGCCCACCTGCTTCATCATCGCCTGGACTTTCTCACGACGTTCGGCCGCGCTCAGGCTGGTGTTGATCAGCAATGGCTCGGCCAGTTGATCACCGACTTTCTGCCGAGGGTTCAACGACGCGTACGGGCTCTGGAACACCATCTGCACGTCTTTGCGCAACTGCTTGCGCTGAGCCTTGTCGGCACCGGCGACTTCTTGCCCGGCGATTTTCAAGGAACCTGAGGACGGCTCTTCGATCAGCGTCAGGGCACGGGCCAGGGTGGATTTGCCGCAGCCCGATTCGCCTACGACGGCGAGGGTCTTGCCGGCTTCCAGTTCGAACGACACACCGTTCAGGGCGCGCACGGTCGCATGGCCCTTGAACAGGCCACGGGACACTTCGTAGTGGCGGGTCAGGTCGCGGGCGGTAAGTACGACGGCCATTACGCCACCTCCTGATTCAGCGGGTAGAAGCAGCGGGCGAGGCTGTTGCTTTTCGGGTCGAGGGCCGGACGCTGCGCGCGGCAGCTGTCTTGCACATACGGGCAGCGTGGCGACAGCAGGCAACCCTGCGGACGGTCATAACGACCGGGAACGATGCCCGGCAGCGTGGCCAGGCGTGTGGCACCGAGGCTGTGTTCCGGAATCGCCTTGAGCAGCGCTTCGCTGTACGGATGCGCCGGGATGTCGAACAACTGAGGCACCTGACCCACTTCGACCGCCTGGCCGGCGTACATCACGCACACACGCTGAGCGGTTTCGGCCACGACCGCGAGGTCGTGAGTGATCAGCACCAGGCCCATGTTCTGCTCTTTCTGCAACGCCAGCAGCAGGTCCATGATCTGCGCCTGAATCGTTACGTCCAGTGCGGTGGTGGGTTCGTCGGCGATCAGCAGTTTCGGCTCGCCGGCAATCGCCATGGCGATCGCAACACGCTGGCTCATACCGCCGGAGAGTTGATGCGGGTAGGCGTCCATGCGGCTGGCAGCGCCCGGGATTTCAACTTTTTCCAGCAGTTCGATGGCGCGCTTGCGGGCTTGCTTGCTGGACATTTTCAGGTGCAGGCGCAGCACTTCTTCGATCTGGAAACCGACGGTGTAGCTCGGGTTCAGCGCGGTCATCGGGTCCTGGAAGACCATGGCCAAATCTTTGCCGACGATTTGCCGACGCTGACGGTTGCTGAGCTTGAGCATGTTCTTGCCGTCGAAATTCAGCGCGTCGGCGGTGACGATCCCCGGGTGTTCGATCAGGCCCATCAGCGCCATCATGGTCACGGATTTACCGGAACCCGACTCGCCAACGATGGCCAGGACTTCGCCTTTGTCCACGGTAATGTCGAGGCCATCGACCACCGGAACGGCGTTTTTGTCGCCGAAGCGGACGTTGAGATTCTTGATTTCTAACAGTGACATTTGAATCTCCTCAGGCGGCGTTCTTGAGTTTCGGGTCCAGCGCATCGCGCAGACCGTCGCCCATCAAGTTGATTGCCAGCACGCTGAGCAAAATGGTCAAACCAGGCAGACTGACGACCCACCAGGCGCGTTCGATGTAGTCGCGTGCCGAAGCCAGCATGGTGCCCCACTCAGGGGTTGGCGGTTGTACGCCAAGGCCGAGGAAGCCCAGTGCCGCGGCATCGAGGATCGCCGAGGAGAAGCTCAAGGTCGCTTGAACGATCAGCGGCGCCATGCAGTTGGGCAGCACGGTGACGAACATCAGGCGTGGCAGACCGGCACCGGCCAGACGCGCGGCGGTCACATAGTCGCGGTTCAATTCGCCCATCACCGCGGCGCGGGTCAGACGAACATAGGACGGCAACGAAACCACGGCGATGGCAATGATGGTGTTGATCAGGCCAGGGCCGAGGATGGCGACAATCGCCACGGCCAGCAGCAGCGACGGCAGGGCCAGCATGATGTCCATCAGACGCATGATGGTCGGGCCGAGCAGTTTCGGGAAGAAGCCGGCGAACAGACCCAAAAGGATGCCCGGAATCAGCGACATCACCACCGACGACAAGCCGATCAGCAGGGATAGGCGCGAACCGTTGATCAAGCGCGACAGCAGGTCGCGACCCAGCTCATCGGTGCCGAGCAGGAACTGGATCTGCCCGCCTTCCAGCCAGGACGGCGGGGTCAGCAGGAAGTCACGGTATTGCTCGCTCGGGTTATGCGGAGCAACCCACGGCGCGAAGATTGCGCAGAAAATAACCAGCAGCATGAACATCAGGCCGGCAACGGCACCTTTGTTCTTGGAAAACGCTTGCCAGAATTCTTTGTACGGAGACGGATACAGCAGGCTTTGATCGACTGTTACCGCTTGATTTGTAGTTGAAGCTGGAGTGGTCATGGTCATGATGATCTCAGCGCTGGTGACGAATGCGTGGGTTGGCAAAGCCGTAGAGGATGTCCACCACGAAGTTGACCAGAATCACCAGGCAGGCGATTAACAGGATGCCGTTCTGCACCACGGGATAGTCCCGTGCGCCAATGGCTTCGATCAGCCATTTGCCGATGCCGGGCCAGGAGAAGATGGTTTCGGTCAGGACCGCACCGGCCAGCAATGTGCCGACTTGCAGGCCGACCACGGTCAGTACCGGGATCAGTGCGTTGCGCAGGCCGTGAACAAAGACCACGCGCGACGGCGACAGGCCTTTGGCGCGAGCGGTACGGATGTAGTCTTCACGCAGCACTTCGAGCATCGAGGAGCGGGTCATCCGCGCGATCACCGCCAGCGGAATGGTGCCAAGCACGATGGCCGGCAGGATCAGGTGATGCAGGGCATCGAAGAACGCACCGACGTCATCGGCCAGCAGCGTGTCAATCAGCATGAAGCCGGTCCGCGGCTCGATGTCGTAGAGCAAATCGATCCGCCCGGACACCGGGGTCCAGCCCAGGGACACCGAGAAGAACATGATCAGGATCAGGCCCCACCAGAAGATCGGCATCGAATATCCCGCCAGGGAGATGCCCATCACCCCGTGGTCGAACAGGGATCCTCGCTTGAGTGCCGCGATCACCCCGGCCAACAGGCCCAGGATGCCGGCGAACAACAGTGCGGCCATGGACAGTTCCAGGGTCGCGGGGAATAGAGAGCTGAACTCGGTCCAGACACTTTCACGGGTACGCAGGGATTCGCCAAGGTCGCCGTGGGCCAACTTGCCGATGTAGTCCAGGTACTGGGCATACAGCGGTTTGTTCAGGCCAAGGCGTTCCATTGCCTGAGCGTGCATTTCGGGGTCGACCCGACGTTCGCCCATCATCACTTCCACGGGGTCGCCAGGAATCATGCGAATCAACGCGAAAGTCAGCAAGGTGATGCCGAAGAATGTGGGGATCAATAACCCCAATCGGCGGGCAATAAAACTAAACATCTTGTGGTGTACCTCATCAGCCGGTTAGGCGTGCCCGGCATTCCTGGGTCAGGAATGCCGGTAGTTTCTTATCTACTTCACCTGGGTGGTGGCGAAGTTATTAGTGGTGAGGGGGCTAATGTGGTAGCCCTCTACGTTGTTGCGCATTGCGGTGAACATTCTAGTGTGAGCGATGCTGATCCATGGCTGGTCCTGGTTAAAAATAACCTGAGCCTGTTCGTACAGCGCTGCTCGCTCGGCCGGGTCGGTTTTTTCGCGGGCCTGATCGATCAGGGTCTGGAACTTTTCATTGCACCAGCGCGCGTAGTTTTCGCCGTTCTTCGCGGCTTCGCAACTGAGCATAGGCGTCAGGAAGTTATCCGGGTCGCCGTTATCGCCCGCCCATCCGGCGGATACCATATCGTGCTCGCCGTTTTTCGCGCGTTTGAGCATTTCGCCCCATTCCATCACGCGGATATCGATCTTGATGCCCACTTTGGCGAGGTCGGCCTGCATCATCTGCGCGCCGAGCATCGGGTTCGGGTTGGTCGCACCCCCACCATTGCGGGTGAACAGGGTGAATACCGTGCCTTCCGGTACGCCGGCTTCCTTGAGCAGGGCGCGGGCCTTGTCGAGGTCGCGGGCCGGATTCTTCAGGGTGTGGTTGTAACCCAGCAGCGTGTCCGGGAACGGGTTGACCGCAGCGGTCGCATTGCCTTTGCCAAACAGCGCGTTGACGGCCGCTTCCTTGTCGAAGGCGATGTCGATGGCTTTACGCACGCGCACATCACTCAGGTATTTGTGCGTGGTGTTGATGGCGATATACGCGACAGTCATCGCGTTCAGCTCATCGACCTTCAGCTTGGTGTCGCTCTTGATGCTCGGGATGTCATCCGGTTTCGGGTACAGCGCGATCTGGCATTCGTTGGCTTTCAGCTTCTGCAGGCGCACGTTGTTGTCGGTGGCGATGGCCAGGATCAACGCATCAGCCGGCGCCTTGCCACGGAAGTAGTCCGGGTTGGCCTTGAAGCGAACCTGGGCGTCCTTGGCGTAGCGCTGGAAAATGAACGGGCCGGTGCCGACTGGCTTGTTGTTCAGGTCGCCGGTCTTGTTGGCCTTGAGCAGCTGGTCGGCATACTCGGCGGAGTAGATCGAGGAGAAGGCCATGGCGATGTCGGCCAGGAACGGTGCTTCGCGGCGGGTCAGGGTGAATTTGACGGTGTTGTCGTCAACTTTCTCGACGCTTTTCAGCAGTTCCTTGAAGCCCATGCTTTCAAAGTACGGGAAGCCCACGCTCGACAGTTTGTGCCATGGGTGGTTCGGGTCCAGCTGACGCTGGAAGCTCCAGACCACGTCGTCGGCGTTCATGTCGCGAGTCGGCTTGAAATATTCGGTGGTGTGAAACTTGACGCCTTTGCGCAGGTGGAACGTGTAGGTCAGACCGTCCTCGCTGATGTCCCAGGAGTCGGCCAGTGCCGGAATCACTTCAGTGGTGCCGGGCTTGAAGTCCGCCAGGCGATTGAAGATGGTTTCGGCCACCGCATCGGCTGTGACTGCAGTCGTGTACTGGACCATATCGAAGCCTTCCGGGCTGGCTTCGGTGCAGACCACCAGGGGTTTGGCCGAGACGCCAACAGCGACACTCAGCAACGCGGCTGCGATGGCCGCACGTAGGGGAAGCATTTTCATCAAGAACCCTCTGCAATCGGTTAAAGGACAAAAGCCGAACGGCCGATTCGTCACTGAATCAGCCGTTCGGCAGGTGTATTACAGAATGTTGAACGGGATGGTGGTCACGAGACGGAACTCGTTGAGGCTGCCATCCGCCTGGTTATCGCTGGCGCGGTGAGCGGTGTAGGTCGCGCGAACAGTGGTGGCCTTGAGCGGCCCGCTCTGCACGGCGTACGACGTACCGATACCGTATTCATAGTGGTTTTCGCCGTCCATCGACTGCACGCCGTCGTAACCGCCGCCGGCATAGTGGGTACCGTCGATGCCCCAGCCGCGAGCCTGGTAGATGTTGAACTTCAGGCCTGGAACGCCGTATTCAGCCATGTTCAGACCATAAGCAATCTGGAACGATTTCTCGTTCGGGCCGTTGAAGTCCGACAGCAGGGAGTTGGCCAGGTAGATGCCGTTGGTTTCGTGCAGGTAGTCGAAGTACTCGTTACCGTTCACTTCCTGGTACGAGAAGGTCAGGCTGTGTGCCTGGTGAGTCAAACCGAGCGACAGGGAGTAGGTGTCGTTGTCGATTTCGCCCAGCAGCTTTTTGCCTTCATCAACGGTCTTGTAGTAGTTCAGGCCGGTGGTCAGGCTCAGTACCGAGCTGTCACCCAGAACGTGGGTGGCGCCGAAGTAGTACTGGTTCCACAGGTCTTCTGCCTGGGTGCCCCACAGGCTGGTGGTCAGGCTGGCGAAAGGTGTGTAGGTGATACCGGCGGTGTTGACGTGATCGGCTTCAGCGGTACCGTCACCGTATTCGGAACGGAACTTGCGCTGGCTCTGTTCGGTACGCGGGGAGTTACGGTCGAAGGTGGCGATGTCAAAAGACAGGTTTTCCAGCTCTTCGCTGTGCAGGCTGACACCTTCAAAGCTCGAAGGCAGTGGACGGTTACCGATGACATCCACTTGCGGGCTGCTGAAGTTCTGGCGACCGGCCGTCAGCGTGGTGTTGGAGAAACGTGCCTTGACGTTGGCCAGGCCCAGTTTGCTCCACTGATCAACAGCGTCACCGCCATTTTCAGTCAAAGTACGGTTGTTGCCACGGCCGCCACGACCTGGCTCGGGAGCACCACCGTTACCGGATGCGAGGTCTTTGCGATCGCGGTCCAGAGCAATGGCGTTGTACGCCGCCACTTCGGTGCTGAAACCGACAGTACCCTCGGTGAAGCCCGAGTTGTACTTGATGATCGTGCCTTGAACCCAGTTGATGCGACGGTCAGTCGTACGAGTCTCACCATTTTTACGATAGTTGAGCGTCGCGCCCCGCTTGAACGACTCATTCGCATACCAGTTACGCGTGGAACCGGTGATCGATTGGCCTTCAACAAAGCCAGTGGCTTCGCTTTGGGCACTTTTCTCTTTCACGGTAACCGGGGTGAACGCCTGGCTTTGGGTTTCTGCGTAAGCCGTGGCGGTTACGCTGCTGATGGCCAGGGCCAATAACGCGGTGCTGCTCAGTTTCATGGGTGAAGCTCCTTACTTTCTTTTTTTTAATGCCGGTCTTTTTTGGTGATCCGGCTATTTGGTTTAGGACTCATACAAGGCTTCGCAAACGTTTGCTGTAGGCCGAATTGGCGAATTAAGGCAATACGCTTGCGTGAGGGCGCAATGCGCCCCCAGCGTTCTGGCTAATCGGTTATTGGTCGATACTGACGCCCGAGAACACGTTACGACCGAATGGACTCACCTTGAATCCTTCGATTTTGGCGCTCAACGGCTGGTTGACCGTCGAATGGGCGATAGGCGTGATCGGCACTTGTTGCTTGAGATAGTGCTGCGCCTGTTTGTAGAGCACGGTGCGCTGGTCGCGGTCGGTGACGACCTTGGCCTGCTTGATGAACTTGTCATAAGCCGGATCGCACCACATGGAGTAGTTGTTGCCACCAATGGCGTCGCAGCTGTAAAGCGTGCCGAGCCAGTTGTCCGGGTCCCCGTTGTCGCCGGTCCAGCCAATCAGGCTGACGTCGTGTTCGCCATTCTTGGTGCGCTTGATGTACTCGCCCCATTCGTAGCTGACGATCTTCACTTTAAGACCGATTTTTGCCCAGTCAGCCTGGAGCATCTCGGCCATCAACTTGGCGTTCGGGTTGTAAGGGCGCTGCACGGGCATCGCCCACAAGGTGATCTCGGTGCCTTCCTTCACGCCGGCCGCCTTGAGCAATTCCTTGGCTTTTTCCGGGTTGTAGGCGACGTCTTTGATGGTGTCGTCGTAAGACCATTGGGTCGGCGGCATGGCGTTTTGCGCGAGTTGCCCGGCGCCTTGGTACACCGCGTTGAGAATGCCTTGCTTGTTCACCGCCATGTCCAGCGCCTGACGCACTTCGAGCTGGTCGAACGGTTTGTGCCGGACGTTGTAGGCGATGTAGCCAAGGTTGAAACCAGGCTTCTCGATGAGCTTGAGTGCCGGGTCGTTCTTCAGCGCTGGTACGTCGGCGGGGCGCGGGCTCAGGGTGATCTGGCACTCATTGGCCTTGAGCTTCTGTACACGTACCGAAGCGTCGGTGTTGATCGAGAAGATCAGGTTGTCGAGCTTGACCCGGCTCGGGTCCCAGTACTGCTTGTTGCCCGTGTAGCGGATGTTGGAATCTTTCTGGTAGCTCTTGAACGCGAACGGGCCAGTGCCGATCGGCTTCTGGTTGATGTCGCTCGGCTTGCCTTCTGCCAGCAGTTTGTCGGCGTATTCGGCGGACAGAATGGCGGCGAAGCTCATGGCGATGTTCTGGATGAACGCGGCATCGACGCTGTTGAGCGTCATGACCACCGTCAGCGGCCCGGTCTTCTCGACCTTGGCGATGTTCTTGTTCAGGCTCATCCCGTTGAAATACGGGAACTCGGTCGGATAAGCCTTACGGAAAGGTTGCTGCGGATCGAGCATGCGATTGAACGTGAACAGCACGTCGTCGGCGTTGAAATCGCGGGTCGGCGTGAAGTACTTGGTCGTATGAAATTTCACCCCTTCGCGCAGGTGAAAAGTGTACTTGAGGCCGTCCTCGGAAATATCCCAGCTCGTCGCCAGGCCTGGTACGACGTTGGTGGCGCCTTTTTCAAACTCTGCCAATCGGTTGTACAGCGGCTCGGCGGCATCGTTGTCGGTCGATGTCGTGTACTGCGCCGTGTCGAAGCCAGCGGGGCTGCCTTCGGAACAGAACACCAGGCTGTTATTGGCGGCCTGGCTGATGGAAGTGGCGGCCAACAGGCCGGTGCCCAGCAATGCGGATAAAACCAAGGTATGGCGCATGACGCTCCCTTTTCTCGTTCGCTAAGTGTTTTCAATGAGCCGCCGTCCCGTCCGCGGACGTGGAGGCACCACTGAGTTCAAACCATGGCATGCAGCAAAACCGAGAACCCACGCATGCACTGGTCAGATCCCGACGGTAGGAGCCGTAGGTCTGGCAGTAAATGCGTAGAGTCCGAAAGACTTGTGGGAAAAGGCAACGCATCCGACGCCACGGCGGTCTTCCGCGACGGAATTGGATGTAGGCGGTTTCCTACTTTCTCGGCAGATAAAGCAACGGCGACGTTAAAGACGTCGCCGTTGCAAAACCTTATTTGCTGACGCTGACGCCGTAGAAGGAGTTCAAGCCAAACGGGCTGATCTTGAAGTCCTGCACGTTGTCGCGCATGGGTTGGAACACCGTCGAGTGAGCGATAGGTGTCATCGGAACAGCGTCTTTGAGGACGTGTTGCGCCTGTTGGTACAGTTCGGTGCGCTTGCCCTGGTCGGTTGTGCGCTTGGCTTCTTTGACGAGACCGTCGAACTTCTTGTCGCACCATTTGGAGAAGTTGTTGCCGCTCAGCGAGTCGCAGCCGAACAGAACGTTGAGCCAGTTGTCCGGATCACCATTGTCACCGCTCCAGCCAATGATCATCGCCTGGTTTTCACCGCCCTTGGAACGCTTGATGTACTCGCCCCATTCGTAGCTGGTGATCTTGACGTTCAGGCCGATCTTCTTCCAGTCGGACTGCAGCATCTCGGCCATCAGTTTGGCGTTCGGGTTGTACGGACGCTGTACCGGCATTGCCCACAGGACGATCTCGGTACCTTCCTTGACGCCAGCTTCCTTGAGCAGCTCTTTGGCTTTCTCAGGGTTGTACGGCGCGTCCTTGATGGTGGTGTCGTAAGACCACTGGGTTGGCGGCATGGCGTTAACGGCCAGTTGGCCAGCGCCCTGATACACCGATTTAATGATTTCTGGCTTGTTGACGGCCATGTCCAGTGCTTGACGGACTTTAAGGTTGGCCAGCGGGTTCGGCTCGTTGCTGCCCTTGACCTTGTCCATCACGTTGTAGGCGATGTAGCCCAGGTTGAAACCAGCCTGATCAGGCATCTTCAGGGTTTTGTCGGCCTTGAGCGCTGCCAGGTCGGCCGGGCGCGGGAACAGAGTGATCTGGCACTCGTTCTTTTTCAGCTTCTGAATGCGCACTGACGGATCGGTGGTGATCGCGAAGATCAGGTTGTCGATCTTGACGTCTTCAGGCTTCCAGTAGTCTTTGTTCCCGGTGTAGCGGATGTTGGAGTCTTTCTGGTAGCTCTTGAACACGAACGGGCCAGTGCCGACCGGCTTCTGGTTGATGTCGGCGGCTTTGCCTTCTTTCAGCAGCTGGGCGGCGTACTCGGCGGACTGGACCGACGCGAAGCTCATGGCCATGTTCTGGATGAACGCGGCATCAACTTCTTTCAAGGTGAACTTGACGGTGTGATCGTCGACTTTATCGATCTTGGTGATGTTGGTATCCATCGCCATGTCGGTGAAGTACGGGAATTCGGTTGGGTACGCCTTACGGAACGGATCATCCTTGTTAATCATGCGATTGAAGGTGAACAGTACGTCGTCGGCGTTGAACTCACGAGTCGGCTTGAAGTACGGAGTGGTGTGGAACTTGACGCCTTCACGCAGGTGAAAGGTGTAAGTCAGGCCATCATCGGAGATGTCCCACTTGGTCGCCAGACCAGGAATCACAGCGGTGCCGCCGCGCTCGAACTGGGTCAGGCGGTTGAACATGGTTTCTGCAGAGGCGTCGAAGTCGGTTCCGGTGGTGTACTGACCAGGATCAAAACCGGCCGGGCTCCCTTCGGAGCAAAACACCAGGTTAGTCGCCGCTTGGGCGAAAGGTGCGGAGGCTAACAAGCCTGCGCCGACTAAAAACGGAATGACCGCGTGTTTAAGCATGTTGGCCTCATGATTTGTTGTCATTTTTGGAATTAGAGGACGACCTCGTGAGTCGTGCCTGCGGATACTTATGCAGGGGCCATACCCATTGCAAGATCCTGAGCGACCACAAGCGTTAAACGGTGGCACGAACGTACCTTAATGTCGCATATGTATAAATTCATGCGCATTTGACCGTTTGCGCAGGGTTTTTTCGGTGCAATCGGCGCACCTGCGAGGGGCGTTCTGAACCTCTTGCGCACTCGATTGGAGCGCGGTGTTACTTATTTATACCCATCATCGAGGGGTGTGAATGGGCAGTGCGGGCGTGAATGAGATTGAGTTCCAGTTTGGTGGGTAGGTGGTTGTTGTTTAAAGGGATGTTGTGTCTGTGGGGGCAGATTGTTTCGTTACTGTTTGTCGGTGGACATCTGTGGGTGGGTTTTGGATTTGGGATTTGGTGGGGGGCTGCGTTGGCGTGTTGGTAGTACCTGGGGTGCAACCCTTTGTTGCTTGCGGTGGCGCTTTTGGTTTTTTCACAATTTTGAATGTCTGATAAATGAGCAATTTCTGGAGAGTGTCAGATGTTGGGAGTGAGCCTGCTCGCGATGGCGGCCTGATAGCCGACCAGTCTCTTTCAGGTGTACATATCCAATCCTGCGGTAACGGCTGCTGGCGGTTTCGCCCTTACGGCGACTCCCTTTGGCAAACGCCCCAAAGGAAGCAAAGGTCTTCGCCCCAACGTCCGGCCCCTCGCCTAGGCTCGGCGTTCCTTCGCTCCGGTATCCATCCGGGGACACTGCCCTCCGGTTGGCTTCGCTGCACCTACATGCAGCGTGTTCGACTGCGTCGAACGGCGCTGCGCGCCACTCCCCGGATGAACACCTCCACTCAGCCTCCCGACGGGGCGGGTGGATCAAGATCAACAGCTGCAGGCGAGCTAACGCTCGGCCTGTTGAGTGGTGAGAAGCGAGTGCACGCCCAATCCTTGTGGGAGCTGGCTCGCCTGCGATGGCGGCCTGACAGCCGACCTGTATTTTGCGGATGTACCCCGTTCCCTGTGGGAGCTGGCTTGCCTGCGATGGCGTCCCGACAGCCAACCAATCTCTTTCTCCTTCCCCCGATTGATCGTTCCCTACGCTCTGCGTGGGAATGCAGCCCGGGACGCTTCGCGTTCCATTTTTGTGTTGAACGATGTGTAAAAAAACGCAGCGCTTTCCCACGCATTTTTCAGGTTGCCGGGTAGGAAGCAGTGTCTCTAACCTCTGGCTGTCGCTGAAAAACTCAGCGATCGGGTGTGAGAACCCGGTAACAGATATGTATGAATCTAGCGCCAGCATCACCATAATTGCCGCCAGCTATTCGCTGCCTGCAATGCTCTATGGCAGCTGTGTGCGGGCGGACTTCGGTCCGGCCGGTTCTCTGTTCCCGGTTTTCTCACCCTGCACATAGCTGCCACCACTTTTCGTGTGAGAAACGAAAAGTGATGGCTCCCAAAATGAACAGGGAAATCAAATGAACAAAATTGTCCCCGATCCACCCGTCAACACCACCACTCCTAATCCCGAATCCACCGAAGCCGAAGCGCTCCTCAGGGACCGCGAAGCCATAAAACGCGCCCTCGATTACTACCTCGATCCCCCCGACCAATACGCCCTCAAACCCCGCCGTCCCAGCACCATGTTCATGATCGCCCCGGACATGGATAGCGAAAGTCTCCTGGCACAAGCTTGCGAGTCATTGGCTTCCGAGAGTGTCATGGCCAGTGATTTCGCCGCGAACCTGATCGGCCCGCAGCGCAATACGGTGTTGGCTATTCAGCAGATCATCATGCTGGCGGAGTTGGCGGTGAACCGGGCATTGGATAACGTCGATCCGGCGTAGACCGCGTAATCGTTCATCGCGAGCAGGCTCGCTCCCACATTTGATCTTTGCCGTACACAAAATCCGTCTACACACTCGACCCCTGTGGGAGCCAGCCTGCTGGCGATGGCGGTAGATCATTCACCACAAAAACTGACGGGTTCACCTGACTTTTGGCGGGCAATAAAAAACGGCGACCATTTCGATGATCGCCGTTTTTTTGTACGAGTTATCGAATCAAGGCATCAACACTTCAATCGCCCCATCCGCTGTCATGCCGACCTGGCTCGTGCCGGCCTCAACTTCAGGCGTCACCGGTGCGCCGTCCATGCCGGCCGCTTTCATCATCATTGGCCCGCGCAGGTACGGTTGTGGATAACCGCTGCTATTCAGGTTCAGGCTGACGATTTTGTAACCCTTGCCGCCCAAGGCGTCGGTCGCCAGCTGCGCGCGGGCCTTGAAGGCGGTGACGGCTTCTTTAAGTAGCGCGTCCTCGCTGGCCTTGCGGGTTGGCGTGGCGATGGCGAAATCCATGCCGCCCATTTTCAGGTCGGTCAGCAGTTCGCCGGTCAGTTTCGACAGCGCGGCAAAGTCGGAGCTTTCCAGGCGCAGTTCGGCGCGTTCACGCCAGCCGGTGATTTTCTGGCCCTTGGTGTCGTAGATCGGGTAGCTGTTGCGGCTACCCTGGCGCAGGGTGACTTCCTTGACCTGTTTGGCCTGGGCCAGCGCTTTGTTCATGGTGGTGCTGACGTCGGCCGCGAGTTTGGCCGGGTCGGTGTTTTGTTCTTCGGTGTAGAGCGTCACGATCATCAGGTCGCGAGCGACTTCCTGGCTGACTTCGGCACGCAGGGCGATCTGATTGTAATGAAGCTCGTCGGCGGCCAGGGCCGGGAGGCTGGCGACGGTGCCAACGCTAAGGGCAAGAAGGGCGGCGCTGCGGCGGAAACTGTGCATGAAAACTCCTTGGGCGGTGCGCAGGGGTTAAGGTCCGAGCCTGCGTGAAACCATCAGACTCTAGCTTTAATGATCCGGTTCGCACAGTTACAACTTCTATACAGATCGACGCGTTCCTGTGTAGCAGCTGCCGAAGGCTGCGTTCGAGCGCGCAGCGGTCGTAAAACCTGAGACCTCAGTTCTGCAGGAAAAACGCGTCAGACCGATTGCGACCGCTGCGCGCTCGAACGCAGCCTTCGGCAGCTGCTACAAGGGCGGAGGGGAGGCTGGGGGCATGTGGCTGTTTGCCGCACTTTTGCCTGCCAGCCCCCGTGCTTGGTTATACTCCGTGCGATCCGCCTGGAGCGCTCATCAGGAGAGCTCATGCTCGCCCCCGTTCAAATCACTTCCGCCACTCGCCAGAACCTCTGGCGGCTCACGTTCATCCGCACTTTAGTACTCGCCGCCCAGGCCGGTTCCGTGGGCTTGGCCTACTGGTTCGATCTGCTGCCGTTGCCGTGGGTGCAACTGGCAATGACCCTGGGTTGTTCAACGCTGCTGTGCGCGTTCACCGCGGTTCGTCTGCGTACCTCGTGGCCGGTGACGGAGCTGGAATATGCTCTGCAACTGGCCTGCGACCTGTTTATCCACAGTGCCTTGCTGTATTTCTCCGGTGGCTCGACCAACCCGTTCGTCTCCTATTACCTGGTGCCGCTGACCATCGCCGCCGTGACGTTGCCATGGCGCTATTCGGTGATTCTGTCCGGGATCGCGCTGGCGCTTTATACGTTGTTGCTGGCGCGGTTCTATCCGCTGGAAACCTTCCCCATCGCCCGGGAAAATCTGCAGGTCTACGGCATGTGGCTGAGTTTCGCCCTCGCCGCAGCGGTCATCACGTTCTTCGCCGCGCGCATGGCCGAAGAGTTGCGCCGTCAGGAGGAATTGCGCGCCATCCGCCGTGAAGAAGGCCTGCGCGACCAGCAATTGCTGGCCGTTGCGACTCAGGCGGCGGGGGCGGCCCATGAGTTGGGCACGCCGTTGGCGACCATGAGCGTGCTGCTCAAGGAAATGCGCCAGGACCATCCCGACCCGTTGTTGCAGGACGATTTGAGCGTGTTGCAGGATCAGGTCAAACTCTGCAAAGAGACCTTGCAGCAACTGGTGCGCGCCGCCGAGGCCAATCGCCGCTTGGCGGTGGAGATGCAGGACGTCACCGACTGGCTCGACGAAGCATTGAACCGCTGGCACCTGATGCGCCCGGAAGCCAGTTACCGCTTCCAGCGCTTGGGCCAAGGCACCGTGCCGCGCATGGCGCCGCCGCCAGACCTGACGCAAGCCCTGCTGAATTTGCTGAACAATGCCGCCGATGCCTGTCCAGAAGGGTTGCAGGTGACGCTGGACTGGAATGCCGAGGACCTGACGATCAGCATTCGCGACCACGGCGCCGGTGTGCCACTGGCCATTGCCGAACAGATCGGCAAACCTTTTTTTACCACCAAGGGCAAAGGTTTCGGCCTGGGCCTGTTTTTGAGCAAGGCCAGCGTGACACGCGCCGGCGGCTCAGTGAAACTCTACAGTCATGAGGAAGGCGGCACGCTCACCGAGCTGCGCCTGCCCCGTGTCGCCCGAGGAGACGAACATGAGTGACGAGATCCAAGTTGAAGGCGAAGAACTGCCGCATTTGCTGCTGGTAGACGACGATGCAACCTTTACCCGCGTGATGGCCCGCGCCATGGCCCGCCGTGGTTTTCGGGTAAGCACCGCCGGTTCCGCCGAAGAAGGGCTGGTCATCGCCCAGGCTGATATCCCGGACTACGCCGCACTGGACCTGAAAATGGACGGCGACTCAGGCCTGGTGTTGCTGCCTAAACTGCTCGAACTCGACCCGGAAATGCGCGTGGTAATCCTCACCGGTTATTCGAGCATCGCTACCGCCGTCGAGGCGATCAAGCGCGGCGCCTGCAACTACCTGTGCAAACCGGCGGACGCCGATGACGTGCTGGCCGCGCTGCTCTCCGAACACGCCGACCTCGATACCCTGGTGCCGGAAAACCCGATGTCGGTGGACCGCCTGCAGTGGGAACACATCCAGCGCGTGCTCACCGAACACGAAGGTAACATCTCCGCCACCGCCCGCGCCCTGGGCATGCACCGTCGCACCCTGCAGCGCAAACTGCAGAAGCGCCCGGTCCGCCGCTGAACGGACGCTGAACGATTATCGCCAGCCCTCGCGATAACCCGAACCGATCATCTATGATCGGTTCGTGTGTGTTCTTTTCTTTATCGAGCCTTTTCCATGAATCAGAACGCTGAGTATTCCGCGGTCAACGATGCTGTGCGCGGGCAGTTTTTTCGAAAAGTCTGGGCGATGATCACGCCTTACTGGCGCAGCGAGGAGAAGGTCAAGGCCTGGACGCTGCTGATTGCGGTGATTGTGTTGTCCCTGGTCAGCGTGGGGATCTCGGTGTGGTTCAACACCTGGTACAAGGATTTTTACAACGCGCTGCAGCAAAAAGACGAAGCGGCGTTCTGGCGGCTGATTCTGTATTTCTGCGGGATTGCAGCGGTGGCGATTGTCGGTGCCGTTTACCGGCTCTACCTGACCCAGATGCTGACCATTCGCTGGCGTGCCTGGCTCACGGAAAAGCATTTCGCCCGCTGGCTCGGCAACAAGAATTACTACCAGCTGGAGCAGGGCGGTTACACCGATAACCCGGACCAGCGGATTTCCGAAGACCTCAACAACTTCACCTCTAATACTCTGGAACTGGGCATCGGATTGCTGCGCAATATTGTCAGCCTGGTGTCGTTCTCGATCATTCTGTGGGGCGTGTCGGGCAGTATCGAAGTGTTTGGTTTTACCATTCCCGGCTATATGTTCTGGTGTGTGCTGGTGTATGCCGTGATCGGCAGCTGGCTGACACATTTGATCGGTCGTCGCTTGATCGGCCTGAATAACCAGCAACAACGTTTCGAAGCCGATCTGCGTTTCTCCATGGTGCGGATTCGCGAGAATGCCGAGAGCATTGCGCTGTACAACGGCGAGCCCAATGAAAACCGTCGCTTGAGCAACCGCTTCGGGATGGTCTGGCACAACTTCTGGGACATCATGAAGGTGTCCAAGCGTCTGACGTTCTTTACCGCAGGTTACCAACAGGCCGCCATCATCTTTCCGTTCATCGTCGCTTCGCCGCGTTACTTGTCCGGCAAGATCGAACTCGGCGAGCTGATGCAGATCAGTTCGGCGTTCGGCAATGTGCAGGAGAGTTTCAGCTGGTTTATCAGTGCCTACCAGAACCTCGCGTCGTGGCGGGCCACCTGTGATCGTCTGCTGAGTTTCCGTCAGGCCATGACCGACAACGAAGAGCGCGAACCCGCGATCGACGTGCAGAATTCAGGCTCGGCGTTGAAAGTGCATAACCTGGGCCTCGACCTCGCAGATGACCGTCACCTGCTGACCAACGCCGATATGACCGTGGAGGAGGGCGAGCGCGTGATGATCAGTGGCCGTTCCGGCAGTGGCAAGTCCACGTTGTTTCGGGCGATGGGGCATCTGTGGCCGGCGGGCCACGGCAGCATTCGTCTGCCGACGGCGCGTTATCTGTTCCTGCCACAAAAACCGTATCTGCCGATCGGTACGTTGCGCGAGGCCTTGAGTTATCCACAGGCCGGCGAGACCTATCCGAACGAGCGTTATGTTCACGTGCTGGAAACTTGTCGCTTGCCGCACCTCGTTGCACGTCTGGACGAAGCCAATCACTGGCAGCGCATGCTGTCGCCGGGTGAACAGCAACGCCTGGCCTTCGCCCGTGCGCTGCTTTATGCACCGCAGTGGCTGTACATGGATGAAGCGACGTCGGCGATGGACGAAGAGGATGAAGCGTCGCTGTATCAGGCGTTGATCGATGAGATTCCGGGGCTGAGCATTGTCAGCGTCGGGCATCGCAGCAGTCTGAAGCGTTTCCACCCAAGGCATGTGCGCATTGAAAATGGGCATTTGGTGGACCAAACCGTGACCGCATGAACACAGCTCGCTCCTACAAAAGGGGTGATGGTGATCGTACAACCGCGTTGAGCTATGATGCGGTTTCAGCCGCAATTTTCGAGACAGACGTTCACCATGGAAAACCCGATCGACGCACCACGCCTCCCTCGCAAGCGCCGCAGCCTCGCACAGGAATTGGTGACGGTGCTGTCCGAGCAGATCCGCGACGGCCACCTCAAGCGCGGCGACAAATTGCCCACCGAGTCGGCAATCATGGATGCCCATGGCGTCAGCCGCACCGTGGTGCGCGAAGCGATTTCCCGTTTGCAGGCCGCTGGCCAAGTGGAAACCCGCCACGGCATCGGCACCTTCGTGCTCGACACCCCGAGCCCGAGCGGTTTCCGTATCGACCCGGCCACTGTGGTTACCCTGCGGGATGTACTGGCGATCCTGGAACTGCGCATCAGCCTCGAAGTGGAATCCGCCGGCCTCGCGGCTCAACGTCGCAGCCCCGAGCAGCTTGGTCTGATGAGGGCCGCGCTGGACGCGCTGAATGAAAGCGTCTCCCACGCCAGCGATGCCGTGGCGTCGGACTTCCAGTTCCACCTGCAAATCGCCCTGTCGACCGGCAACCGCTACTTCACCGACATCATGACCCACCTGGGCACCAGCATCATTCCGCGCACCCGCCTCAACTCCGCACGCCTGGCCCATGATGATCAGCAGCACTACATGAATCGTCTGAGCCGTGAGCACGAAGAGATCTACGACGCGATTGCACGCCAGGATTCGGATGCGGCGCGGGCTGCGATGCGTTTGCATTTGACCAATAGCCGCGAGCGGCTGCGCCATGCGCATGAAGAGGCTGAGGCGCAGCGGGGTTAGGTTTCCAGGCTGGAGGATGGTTGCCTGACAGATAGCCATCGCTAGCAGGCTAGCTCCCACAGTGGATCTCAAGTGAACCCACTATGGGTGTTCACCCTCGATAAATGTGGGAGCTAGCCTGCTAGCGATTGGGCCGGCAGCTTTAATACTTAATTGTCAGCCTGAGCGCAGAATCGAACGATCCACCCGCACAGCCAATTCAGCCACCCCGGGCTTGGCATCAAACGTCACATCCCCACGCTCATCCACCATCGCCCGCCCAATCACCACACCCTTGGACAACAACTCCAACGGCGCACCCTTCAGCGATTGCCCCGACGCCAGTTCCAGTTTCAATTTGACAGTCATCATCGATCTCCTTATCAGGCCACGTTGCCAGTGGGGTTGTAGTCCTTGAGCAGCAAGTAAGTGCTCCAGCCCCACCAGTCATCAACGGTGGCGGTGTCGTTCAGGTTGTTGACGTCCTTGCGCCGCAGCACCTTGCTGCCTTCAACCCGGAACAGTGGTGAAAAGTTGTTCGCCAGGTTCAGCACGGCTTGCAGATCCGGCGTCTTTTTCAAGGCGCCGAAGTTGCCGGGCGCCGGGGCTGTGCCGGTGAGGTACGCGGCAAATACTTCGTCCGCCGACACCTGGACCGCCTGATTAACCTGGACGCGATTGGCGCTGGAGAGGGCGTCGAAGTAGCGTTTGTCGCCGTACGCCCGCCATTGATCGCGGTTGCCGTTGCGCACGTTGAGGCCGAACTTGCTGTCTTCGTCGTGCATGAAGCGGGTAATCAACGAGCCCAGATCACTCGGCGTCACCACCGCTGCCAACTGTTTACGCGGCACGCGCAAGTGGCCGGCGGAAAACAGATCGGTCAGGTAATGATCGGCAAACGCGTTCATTGCGTAGGCCAGTTCCAGCTGCTTTTCATCGCCGCTGTTATGAGCCTTGACCGCTTGTTGCAGCGCCGCGGCATGCCCGGCGATGTACGCCAGCAGCGCCCACTCGGCAAAGTGATCGGCATTGTTGGCGGCCAGTTTCAGATAGCGCCCCAATGGAAACAGCGCCGAAACGAAACTGCCGCCGCCAGTGATTTTGTTCCACTCTTCGGACAACGTATCTCCGAGGGCGTCATACGCCTCATGAGGTTGCTTGTCGTCCTTGATCGCCTGTTTAACGGCGGCGATTTCCTTTTGCATGACGCCGAGGATCAGCTTGGCTTCGGCATTGGACGCAGGCAGAACAGCCAGCGAGTTGAAGGCATTGATAAATCGCTGAATGCGATCGGCAGGGGCGGCGCCTTCGCTGACCGGTTGATCGGGAATACCGTAAAAATCGCCACCCAGGGCGATGATCTGGCCGTAAGTCAGCGCCAGTCCATTCGGCAGATGCAACTCCACCTGCGAAGCCGGGACAGCAGGCGCGTCCTTGATGAAACGCAGCAGGGTGCTGTCACCGATGGCTGTGTGCTCGCCGCCTTCGAACTTCAGCTGAGGCTTGCCTTTCAAGGCTTTGCCAGGCGTAGCGTGAGGTGTTTGAGGTGCGTCGTGATGTTCGCCGAGCTGCAGCATCAGCGAACTGTTGGCGGTGACGGCGATGCCGTCTTTGGTAAAAAGATCATCCAAATTAGCGATGATCTGTTCGGGGTTTTCCTGCGATTGAGTGTGTAGACCTGACATTTCTGGCTCCTTGATATGTCGTCGGTACGGTTCAAAATAACTGTATGTATATACAGTTATTCAAAGCTTAGGCGAGAAACTTCCTACGTCAAGAAAATCCCTTTCCGACACAAATTCCGGGCACACCGATGAAATGCAGTTGACGGTTATTATTTAAGTTGTACGATGACCTACAACTCGGCCACAGGCTGAACGCTTTTCTCACACAAACGTCGCTACCCAGGGTGTTCGAATAATGAATCCACAAGAACTGAAGTCCATCCTCTCTTCTGGCCTGCTGTCTTTCCCGGTCACCGATTTCAATGCCCAGGGCGATTTCCATCGCGCTGGCTACATCAAGCGTCTCGAATGGCTGGCCCCATACGGCGCCACGGCGTTGTTCGCCGCGGGCGGCACCGGTGAGTTCTTCTCTCTGGCGGCCAGCGAATATTCGGAAATCATCAAGACGGCCGTCGACACCTGCGAAACCAGCGTGCCGATTCTGGCCGGTGTGGGTGGTTCGACTCGCCAAGCCATCGAATACGCACAGGAAGCCGAGCGCCTGGGCGCCAAAGGTTTGCTGCTGCTGCCGCACTACCTGACCGAAGCCAGCCAGGACGGCGTTGCCGCCCACGTTGAAGCTGTGTGCAAATCGGTGAAAATCGGTGTGGTGGTTTACAACCGCAACGTCTGCCGCCTGACCGCGCCGCTGCTGGAACGCCTGGCCGAGCGCTGCCCGAACCTGATCGGCTACAAGGATGGCTTGGGCGATATCGAGTTGATGGTGTCGATCCGTCGCCGCCTCGGTGATCGCTTCAGCTACCTGGGTGGTTTGCCGACTGCCGAAGTGTACGCCGCTGCCTATAAGGCGCTGGGCGTACCGGTCTACTCCTCGGCGGTGTTCAACTTCATCCCGAAAACCGCGATGGATTTCTACCACGCCATTGCCCGCGAAGATCACGCCACCGTCGGCAAGATCATCGACGACTTCTTCCTGCCGTACCTGGACATCCGTAACCGCAAAGCCGGTTACGCGGTAAGCATCGTCAAGGCCGGGGCAAAAATTGCCGGCTATGACGCAGGTCCTGTGCGTGCACCGCTGACCGATCTGCTGCCAGAAGAGTACGAAGCTCTGGCCGCGCTGATCGACAAGCAGGGCGCGCAGTAAAAACGATTAAACAAGGCCGCTGAGCAATCAGCGGCCTTTTGCGTGAGGAGATCTTCTAGTGGCAGATACAAAGCGTTTCGATAACTACATCAACGGCGAATGGGTAGCGGGCAGTGATTACTGCGCCAACATCAACCCGTCCGAACTGACCGATACCATCGGCGACTACGCCAAGGCTGATCTGGCCCAAGTCCACGCCGCCATCGACGCCGCGCGCGCCGCGTTCCCGGCCTGGTCCACTTCGGGCATTCAGGCTCGCCACGATTCGCTGGATAAAGTCGGTACCGAAATCCTCGCCCGTCGCGAAGAACTCGGCACCTTGCTCGCTCGGGAAGAGGGCAAGACCCTGCCCGAAGCCATCGGCGAAGTGACCCGCGCCGGCAACATCTTCAAGTTCTTCGCCGGTGAATGCCTGCGTCTGTCCGGCGACTACCTGCCGTCGGTGCGTCCGGGTGTGAACGTCGAAGTCACTCGCGAAGCATTGGGCGTTGTTGGCCTGATTACGCCATGGAACTTCCCGATCGCGATCCCTTCGTGGAAAATCGCTCCGGCCCTGGCCTACGGCAACTGCGTCGTGCTGAAACCGGCCGATCTGGTGCCGGGTTGCGCCTGGGCGCTGGCTGAAATCATCTCCCGCGCAGGCTTCCCGGCCGGCGTGTTCAATCTGGTGATGGGCAGCGGTCGTGTGGTGGGCGATGCGCTGGTGCAGAGCCCGAAAGTCGACGGCATCAGCTTCACCGGTTCGGTCGGCGTCGGTCGCCAGATCGCCGTCAGCTGCGTCTCGCGCCAGGCCAAGGTTCAGCTGGAAATGGGTGGCAAGAACCCGCAGATCATTCTCGACGACGCCGACCTCAAACAAGCGGTCGAGCTGTCGGTGCAGAGCGCGTTCTACTCCACCGGCCAGCGTTGCACCGCTTCGAGCCGCTTCATTGTCACTGCCGGCATCCACGACAAATTCGTCGAAGCCATGGCCGAGCGCATGAAGTCGATCAAGGTCGGCCACGCGCTGAAAACCGGCACCGACATCGGTCCGGTCGTCTCGCAAGCCCAGCTGGAACAGGACCTGAAGTACATCGACATCGGCCAGTCCGAAGGTGCACGTCTGGTCAGCGGTGGCGGTCTGGTGACTTGCGATACCGAAGGCTACTACCTCGCGCCGACGCTGTTTGCCGACAGCGAAGCCGCAATGCGCATCAGCCGTGAAGAGATCTTTGGCCCGGTGGCCAACATCGTTCGCGTTGCCGATTACGACGCCGCACTGGCCATGGCCAACGACACCGAATTCGGTCTGTCGGCGGGCATCGCCACCACGTCGTTGAAGTACGCCAACCACTTCAAGCGCCACTCCCAGGCCGGGATGGTGATGGTCAACCTGCCGACGGCGGGCGTGGATTACCACGTTCCATTCGGTGGGCGTAAAGGTTCATCCTATGGATCACGTGAGCAAGGTCGCTATGCGCAAGAGTTCTACACGGTCGTGAAGACCTCTTACATCGGTTCGTAATACGCAACATCGCGGTGTCCGGTCCTATCGGACACCGCAACCCTGTAGGAGCTGTCGAGTGAAACGAGGCTGCGATCTTTGCTTTTAAAGATCAAAAGATCGCAGCCTCGTTTCACTCGTCAGCTGCTACAGGGGTCAACAGTTTCACCCGCGCATAAAAATAATCAGTGGGAGTACATCTACATGCAATCGACCCAGAAGCCGACTCACGTCCGCTATTTGATCCTGCTCATGCTGTTTCTGGTGACCACGATCAACTACGCCGACCGGGCGACCATCGCTATCGCCGGCTCCAGCCTGCAAAAAGACCTCGGCATCGACGCGGTCACTCTCGGTTATATCTTCTCCGCATTCGGTTGGGCCTATGTGGCCGGGCAAATTCCCGGTGGCTGGCTGCTGGACCGTTTTGGCTCGAAAAAAATCTACGCATTGAGCATCTTCACCTGGTCGCTGTTCACCGTGCTGCAGGGTTATGTCGGTGAGTTCGGCATGTCCACGGCAGTGGTTGCGCTGTTCATGCTGCGCTTCCTGGTGGGCCTGGCCGAAGCGCCATCCTTCCCTGGCAATGCGCGCATTGTGGCGGCCTGGTTCCCGACGGCTGAACGCGGTACGGCCTCGGCGATCTTCAACTCGGCGCAATACTTCGCCACCGTGTTGTTCGCACCGCTGATGGGCTGGATCGTCTACAGCTTCGGCTGGCAGCACGTGTTCATCGTCATGGGCGTGATCGGCATTATCTTCTCGGGTATCTGGCTGAAGGTGATCTACAGCCCGCGCCAACACCCTATGATCAACGACGCCGAGTTCAAGCACATCGCCGACAACGGCGGCATGGTCGACATGGACCAGGACAAAGGCAAAGGTACAAAGTCTGACGGTCCGAAGTGGGACTACATCCGCCAGTTGCTGACCAATCGCATGATGCTCGGCGTCTATCTGGGCCAGTACTGCATCAACGGCATCACCTATTTCTTCCTGACCTGGTTCCCGGTGTACCTGGTGCAAGAACGCGGCATGACCATCCTCAAGGCCGGTTTCATTGCCTCGTTGCCGGCGATCTGCGGCTTCATCGGTGGTGTGCTCGGCGGCGTGATTTCCGATTACCTGCTGCGCAAAGGCCATTCCCTGACCTTCGCTCGCAAGGCGCCGATCATCGCTGGCTTGCTGGTCTCCAGCAGCATCGTGGCGTGCAACTATGTCGATGTTGAATGGATGGTCGTCGGCTTCATGGCCCTGGCGTTCTTCGGCAAAGGCGTGGGTGCGTTGGGTTGGGCCGTGGTGTCCGACACCTCGCCAAAACAGATCGCCGGTCTCAGCGGTGGCTTGTTCAACACCTTCGGCAACATCGCTTCGATCACCACTCCAATCGTGATCGGCTACATCATCAGCTCCACCGGTTCGTTCAAATGGGCGCTGGTGTTTGTCGGTTGCAACGCACTGGTCGCGGTGTTCAGCTACTTGGTGATCGTTGGCCCGATCAAGCGTGTGGTGCTTAAAGAGCCGCCGGTCAGCGGTCCTGAAACCAACAACAAATTGTCTCAAGCGCATTCCTGAGGAGCGGCGTCATGCAGTTGATTGAACATTCCGACTCGCCGCGCTACATCCGCCTGCACGAGCGGGACAACGTCGTGATTGTGGTCAATGACCAAGGCGTTCCGGCCGGCACCGAGTTTCCCGATGGCCTGGTGACGGTGGACTTCGTGCCGCAGAGCCATAAAGTCACCCTGGAAGACATTCCTGAGGGCGGCCAGGTGATTCGGTACGGCCAGACTATTGGTTACGCGTTGCAGCCGATTCCGCGCGGCAGCTGGGTCAAGGAAGATCAACTGCGCATGCCCACCGCGCCACCGCTGGACAGCTTGCCGCTGTCCACCGAAGTGCCGGCGGCGCAGGCACCGCTGGAAGGCTACACGTTCGAGGGTTATCGCAACGCCGACGGCACCGTCGGCACGCGCAACATTCTCGGGATTACCACGACCGTGCAGTGTGTGACCGGTGTGCTGGACCATGCGGTCAAGCGCATCAAGGACGAGTTGCTGCCGCGTTATCCGAACGTCGATGACGTGGTGGCGCTGACCCACAGCTACGGCTGCGGTGTGGCGATTACCGCCACCGACGCGTACATCCCGATCCGCACCGTGCGCAACCTGGCGCGCAACCCGAACCTGGGTGGCGAAGCCTTGGTTATCAGCCTGGGCTGCGAGAAATTGCAGGCCGGGCAGGTGATGCACGAGGGCGACAGTTCGGTGGATCTGAGTGATCCGTGGTTGTACCGCTTGCAGGATTCGAGTCACGGTTTCACCGAGATGATCGAGCAGATCATGGCGCTGGCCGAGACCCGTTTGAAGAAGCTCGATCTGCGTCGCCGGGAAACCGTGCCGGCGTCCGAACTGATTCTCGGCATGCAATGCGGGGGGAGCGATGCGTTCTCCGGCATCACCGCCAACCCGGCATTGGGTTATGCCTCGGACCTGTTATTGCGCGCCGGTGCGACGGTGATGTTTTCCGAAGTCACCGAAGTGCGCGACGCGATTTACCTGCTGACTTCTCGCGCGGAGACTGAGGAAGTCGCTCAGGAACTGGTGCGGGAAATGGACTGGTACGACCGTTACCTGGCCAAAGGCGAGGCGGATCGCAGCGCCAACACCACGCCGGGGAACAAGAAGGGCGGGTTGTCGAACATTGTCGAGAAGTCTCTGGGCTCAATCGTCAAATCCGGCAGCAGCGCGATCAACGGCGTGCTTGGCCCTGGCGAGCGCTTCAAGCGCAAAGGGCTGATTTTCTGCGCGACCCCGGCCAGTGATTTTGTCTGCGGGACGTTGCAGTTGGCGGCGGGGATGAACCTGCATGTATTCACCACCGGGCGTGGCACACCGTATGGTCTGGCGATGGCGCCCGTGGTGAAGGTGTCGACCCGGACCGAACTGGCGCAGCGCTGGCCGGACCTGATCGACATCGATGCCGGGCGGATTGCGACCGGGCGGGCCTCGATTGAAGACCTCGGCTGGGAGTTGTTTCATTACTACCTGGACGTGGCCAGCGGCAAGAAACAGACGTGGGCGGAGCAGCATAAGCTGCATAACGACATCACCTTGTTTAACCCGGCGCCGATCACTTGAGTTAGGTGTTGGATTATTGATCGTTCCCACGCTCTGCGTGGGAATGCAGCCCGGGACGCTCTGCGTCCCAAAAGCGTGACGCAGAGCGTCACAAGAGGCATTCCCACGCAGAGCGTGGGAACGATCTGGGTGAAAGTGGCTTATCATTAGCCCCCTAACGACGCTCACCCAAGGTTCCCCCCGGCATGCTGGCTATCTTCCTCGAAACCCTGAACATCACCGCGCCGGTGTTTGCCATGCTGTTTCTGGGAGTGGTGCTCAAGCGCATCAACTGGATCAACGACAACTTCATCCACACCGCGTCGGCCCTGGTGTTCAACGTCACCATGCCTGCGTTGCTGTTTCTGGGCATCCTGCATGCCGACCTGCAAGCCGCGCTGCAACCGGCGCTGCTGATCTATTTCTCGCTGGCCACGCTGGTGGGTTTTGCCATCGCCTGGGGCTGGGCGATCTGGAAGTGCCCACGGGAAGACCGGGGGATTTACACCCAAGGTGCGTTTCGCGGCAACAACGGTGTCATCGGCCTCGCACTGGCGGCGAGCATGTACGGCGATTACGGGATTTCCCTCGGGGCGATTCTCGCGGCGCTGGTGATCCTGTTTTACAACACGCTCTCGACCATCGTGCTGGCGGTGTACAGCCCGGTGATCAAATCCGATCCGTGGAGTATCTGTAAAAGCGTGATGGTGAACCCGCTGATCATCAGCGTGTTTGCAGCAGCCCCCTTTGCCTATTTCAAGATCGGCTTGCCGGGTTGGCTGGAAACCTCCGGTCAGTACCTGGCGCAAACCACGTTGCCGTTGGCGCTGATTTGCATCGGCGGCACGTTGTCGCTGGCGGCGATGCGCAAGAGCGGCTCGATGGCGCTGAGCTCAAGCCTGGTGAAGATGATCGGCCTGCCGGTGCTGGCGACACTGGGGGCGTGGCTTTGGGGCTTTCGCGGGGCGGAGTTGGGGATTCTGTTTCTGTACTTCGGCAGCCCGACGGCAGCGGCCAGTTTTGTCATGGCCCGACAGGCTGATGGCAATCATGAACTGGCGGCGGCGATCATCGTTATCACCACGTTGATGGCGGCGGTGACCACCAACATAGGGATCTTTTTGTTGCAGTGGGGTGGGTGGATTTAGCTTCGGGATTTGTGGCGTTTTGTCGGGCCTCTTCGCGAGCAAGCCCGCTCCCGCATTTGACCGTATCCGACATGAGAATGCGGTCAAAATGTGGGAGCGGGCTTGCTCGCGAAGACGGCCGAACAGTCACCAAAAATGGCGGCTAATTACTCGGGCTTCTGGTAGGTATCAATCACTTCCTGCGCCGCCCGAAACGCATCGATCGCCGCCGGCACACCGGCATACACCGCGCAATGCAGCAGCGCCTCACGAATCTCCTCCACCGTGCAACCGTTGTTCAGCGCACCGCGCACGTGCCCCTTCAATTCCTGCGGGCACTTCAAAGCCGTCAGTGCGGCGAGAGTGATCAGGCTGCGGGTTTTCAGCGGCAGACCTTCGCGATTCCACACGCTGCCCCACGCGTGTTCATTGACGAAATCCTGCAGCGGCTGGGTAAACTCGGTGGCATTGCCCAGTGCGCGGTCGACGAACGCATCGCCCATCACTTGGCGGCGGACTTCAACGCCAGGCTTCTTATTGTCGGTCACGGCATTTCCCTCTTGTGGTGTTGGCGACGCCAGGCGCGCAGCGATGTGAACAGCAGATAAGCCACCAGCGCCGGCAGGACGAAAAACAGCATCAGGTGTTCAAGCTTGCCGGCCAGTGGCATGCCGGTGGTGAACGACACCACATGCAGACCGTAAGCGAAATACAGCCCCAGAAACAGCAGACCTTCGGCGCGGGTCACCCGGTAACCGGTGTAAAACAGCGGCAGGCACAGCACCGCGACACCGAGCATCACCGGCAAGTCGAAATCCAGGGCATTGGGCGAGACCGAGAGCGGTGAGGGTGCGACCAGCGCGGTCAGGCCGAGCACGCCCAGGAGATTGAAGAGGTTGCTGCCGATCACGTTGCCCACGGCAATGTCCCGTTGACCGCGCAACGCCGCGATCAATGAGGTGGCCAGTTCCGGCAGGGACGTGCTGATCGCGACGATGGTCAGGCCGATGACCCGCTCCGACAGCCCCAGATCGGTTGCGACTGCCACGGCGGCGCCCAGCAACAAGTGCCCGGCGTAGACCAGCATCGCCAGTCCGGCGACGATCATCAGCGCGCTGCTGAACCACGGTGCTTGGGGTGTTCCGTCATGGGAGGGCGGACGGACGGAATGCCGCGACTGACGCAGCAGCAAGCCCAGATACAGCGCCAGGGCGGCGAGCAAAATCATGCCGTCGACGCGGTTCAGTTCCTCATTCCACGCCAGTAAAAACACCAGCAGGCTGGCGCCGATCATCAGCGGAATGTCCAGGCGCACCAATTGCCGCGATACCCGCAGCGGAATAATCAGCGCCGACAGCCCGAGGGTGACGAGGATGTTGAAGATGCTGCTGCCGATCACGCTGCCGACGGCGATGTCGGCGTTTTGCGCCAAGGTGGCTTGCAGGCTGACCGCCATTTGCGGCGCGCTGCTGCCCAGGGCGACGATGGTCAGGCCGATGATCAGCGGTCGCACCTGCAAGCGCGCGGCAAGCCGGACGGCGCCACGGACCATCAACTCGGCGCCGGCGATCAGCAACAGCAGGCCGCCGAGCAATTCAATCACGCTGATCAGGGGTAAATCGGCAAGTCCGAAAATGGTCGGGGCTCCGTCTGTTAATCGTCGAGGGCTTGCACGCGAACCTTCGCTGTGCCGCTTCGGAGCATACCCAGTTGTTCGGCGGCCTCGTGTGAAAGATCAATCAGGCGCCCACGGGTATGCGGCCCGCGGTCGTTGATACGCACCACGCAGGATCTGTCGTTATTCAGATTGGTGACCTTCACCCGTGTGCCAAAGGGCAGCTGGCGATGGGCAGCGGTCAGGGAATTCTTGTTGAAACGCTCGCCACTGGCGGTGCGTTTGCCTTGGTGTTTGGCGCCGTAATACGAAGCCGTGCCGGTCTTGTCGTAACCGTGTGGATCAATGATGTCGTTGCTGGCGCAACCGGCTAGCAGAGAGAGCAGGGCGCAAAGGCTGAGCAGACGCTTCATTGAAGGTTTCCCGAAAACAAATGTGGGAGCCAGCCTGCTGGCGATTGCGGAGTGTCAGACATGGATATGTTGAATGTCAGACCGCTATCGCCAGCAGGCTGGCTCCCACAAGGAGTGGAGCCAGATTTGAAGGCTGGCTCCATTCGCATCAGCCTTCGAGCTTGCTTTTCAGCAGTTCGTTGACCTGTTGCGGGTTGGCCTTGCCTTTGGAGGCTTTCATGGCCTGGCCGACGAAAAAGCCGAACATCTTGCCGCGTTTGGCTTCGTCTGCCGCACGGTATTGCTCGACCTGCTCGGCGTTGGCCGCGAGCATTTCGTCCAGCACCGCCGAGATCGCACCGCTGTCGGTCACTTGCTTCAGACCGCGCTTGTCGATGATCTCGTCTGCGCTGCCTTCGCCGTTGGCCATCGCTTCAAACACGACCTTGGCGATTTTGCCGGAGATGGTGTTGTCCTTGATGCGCAGCAGCATGCCGCCCAGTTGCTCGGCCGAGACCGGCGACTGGTCGATTTCCACGCCTTGCTTGTTCAGCAGGCTGCCCAGTTCAACCATGACCCAGTTGGCCGCCAGCTTGGCGTCGCCGCTGATGCTCACGACTTTCTCGAAGTAATCGGCTTGCTCGCGGCTGGTGGCCAGGACGCTGGCGTCATACACCGACAGGCCGAATTGCGCCTGGAAGCGCTCGCGTTTCTGCGGTGGCAATTCCGGCAGGGTGGCGCGGACTTCGTCGAGGAACGAGTTCTCGATGACCACCGGCAGCAGGTCCGGATCGGGGAAGTAACGGTAGTCGTTGGCTTCCTCTTTGCTGCGCATCGGACGGGTTTCGTCCTTGTTCGGATCGTACAGACGGGTCTGCTGGATCACTTTGCCGCCGTCTTCGATCAGCTCGATCTGACGCTGCACTTCGCTGTTGATCGCCTTCTCGATGAAGCGGAACGAGTTGACGTTCTTGATCTCGCAGCGGGTGCCATATTCGACCTGGCCTTTCGGACGGATCGACACGTTGCAGTCGCAACGCAGCGAGCCTTCGGCCATGTTGCCGTCGCAGATGCCGAGGTAGCGCACCAGCGCGTGAATGGTCTTGACGTAGGCAACGGCTTCCTTGGCGCTGCGCATGTCCGGCTCGGAAACGATTTCCAGCAGCGGCGTGCCGGCACGGTTCAGGTCGATGCCGGTGGCACCGTTGAACTCTTCGTGCAGGCTTTTACCGGCGTCTTCTTCCAGGTGCGCACGGGTGACGCCGACACGTTTGATCGTGCCGTCTTCCATGGCGATGTCCAGGTGGCCCTTGCCGACGATCGGCAATTCCATCTGGCTGATCTGGTAGCCCTTCGGCAGGTCCGGGTAGAAATAGTTTTTACGGGCGAACACGTTGTGCTGGCCGATTTCGGCATCGATGGCCAGACCGAACATCACCGCCATGCGCACCGCTTCCTGGTTCAGCACCGGCAATACGCCGGGCATGCCGAGGTCTACCAGGCTGGCCTGGGTGTTCGGCTCGGAACCGAAAGTGGTGGAACTACCGGAAAAGATTTTCGACCGGGTGGTGAGCTGGGTATGAATCTCCAGCCCGATCACGACTTCCCATTGCATGTGTTTCTCCTCAGAAGCCGGTTGGGGTGCGGGTGTGCCAGTCAGTGTTCAGCTGATACTGGTGCGCAACGTTGAGCAAGCGGCCTTCCTGGAAATACGGGGCGAGCAGTTGCACGCCGACCGGCAGACCATCGACAAAACCGGCGGGCATGGACAAGCCTGGCAGGCCCGCGAGGTTGGCGGTGATGGTGTAGACGTCTTCCAGGTACGCAGCCACCGGGTCGCTGTTCTTGGCGCCAAGCTTCCAGGCCGGGTTCGGTGTGGTTGGGCCGAGGATGATGTCGACTTCATTAAAGGCTGCCATGAAGTCGTTCTTGATCAAGCGACGGATCTTCTGCGCCTTCAGGTAATAGGCATCGTAGTAACCGGCCGACAGCGCGTAGGCGCCGACCATGATCCGGCGCTGCACTTCCGGGCCGAAACCTTCGCCACGGGAACGCTTGTACAGGTCGATCAGGTTGACCGGGTTTTCGCAGCGGTGGCCGAAACGCACGCCGTCGAAACGCGACAGGTTGGAAGAGGCTTCTGCCGGGGCGATCACGTAGTACGCCGGGATCGCGTGCTGCATGTTCGGCAGGCTGATTTCCTTGATCACGGCGCCGAGCTTTTCCAGCTCCTTGACGCTGTTGTGGATCAGCTCGGCGATGCGCGGGTCGAGCCCGGCGCTGAAGTATTCCTTCGGCACGCCGATGCGCAGGCCTTTCAGCGAACCGTTGAGGCTGGCGCTGTAATCCGGCACGGGCTCGTCGATGCTGGTGGAGTCCTGCGGGTCGAAACCGGCCATGCCTTGCAGCAGGATCGCGCAGTCTTCGGCGGTGCGGGCCAGAGGGCCACCCTGATCGAGGCTGGACGCGTAGGCGATCATGCCCCAGCGCGAAACGCGACCGTACGTCGGTTTCAGGCCGGTGAGGTTGGTCAGTGCGGCGGGCTGGCGGATCGAGCCGCCGGTGTCGGTGCCAGTGGCTGCCGGCAACAGACGAGCGGCAACGGCTGCGGCCGAACCGCCGGACGAACCACCCGGAACATGTTCCAGGTTCCACGGGTTTTTCACCGGGCCGTAGTAGCTCGACTCGTTGGCCGAACCCATGGCGAATTCGTCCATGTTGGTCTTGCCCAGGGTCACGGCGCCGGCAGCGGCCAGTTTGGCGACGACGGTGGCGTCGTACGGTGCTTTAAAGTTGTCGAGCATCTTCGAGCCGCAGCTGGTGCGGATGCCCTGGGTGCAGAACAGGTCTTTGTGGGCGATCGGCGCGCCGAGCAGGGCGCCGCTCTCACCATTGGCCCGGCGTGCGTCGGCGGCTTTCGCCTGCTGGAGCGCCAGGTCTTCGGTGAGGCTGATGAAGCTGTTGAGCTGAGGATCGAGCTGGGCGATACGCGCCAGCAAGGTTTTGGTCAGCTCTTCGGAAGAAAACTTTTTATCGGCGAGTCCGCGGGCGATCTCGGCCAGAGTCAATTGATGCATTGCAGGCTCTTTCCCTTTAGTCGATGACTTTCGGAACCAGGTACAGGCCGTTTTCGACCGCTGGTGCGATGGACTGATAGGCCTCGCGATGATTGGTCTCGGTCACGACGTCTGCACGCAGGCGCTGGCTGGCTTCCAGTGGGTGGGCGAGCGGCTCGATACCGTCGGTATTGACCGCCTGCATTTCGTCGACCAGTCCCAGAATGCTGTTCAGGGCCGAAGTGATGTGTGGAAGATCGGCATCATTGAGGCCCAGACAGGCCAGATGAGCGATTTTTTCCACGTCGGAGCGTTCAAGCGTCATGGGATTCTCCAGTGGAAGGAAAACAGAACGGATGCTATCCGTGTGTTAGATTGTCGGAACACTACCGCATTTCTACGGTCATAAGGCCGCGATTGTGGGGGTTGGTGCACAGAAAAGCGGCCAATTTAACATATTGGCGCCTTGCCCAAAATCCCTGTCGTTGTTAGAGTTTGCCGCACTTTTTTACCCACGCGTTGCCTAGGGTCCCTTTCCCATGTTCAAGAAACTGCGTGGCATGTTTTCCAGCGATCTCTCCATTGACCTGGGCACTGCCAACACCCTTATTTACGTGCGCGAGCGCGGTATCGTCCTGAATGAGCCATCGGTTGTGGCTATTCGGACACACGGTAACCAGAAAAGTGTCGTTGCTGTCGGCACCGAGGCGAAGCGCATGCTCGGCCGTACGCCGGGCAACATTGCTGCCATTCGTCCGATGAAGGACGGCGTGATCGCCGACTTCAGCGTCTGCGAAAAGATGCTGCAATACTTTATCAACAAGGTTCACGAAAACAGCTTCCTGCAGCCTAGCCCGCGGGTGCTGATCTGCGTTCCGTGCAAATCCACCCAGGTTGAGCGTCGTGCCATCCGTGAATCGGCCCTTGGTGCCGGTGCTCGTGAAGTGTTCCTGATCGAAGAGCCAATGGCTGCTGCGATCGGTGCCGGCCTGCCGGTTGAAGAAGCACGCGGTTCGATGGTCGTCGATATCGGTGGTGGTACCACTGAAATTGCACTGATCTCCCTGAATGGTGTGGTTTACGCCGAATCCGTACGGGTTGGCGGCGACCGCTTCGACGAAGCGATCATCACCTACGTGCGTCGCAACTACGGCAGCCTGATCGGCGAATCCACCGCCGAGCGCATCAAGCAGGAAATCGGTACGGCCTACCCGGGCGGCGAAGTTCGTGAAGTCGACGTTCGTGGCCGTAACCTGGCCGAAGGCGTTCCACGTGCCTTCACCTTGAACTCCAATGAAGTGCTGGAAGCTCTGCAAGAGTCCCTGGCCACCATCGTTCAGGCTGTGAAAAGTGCACTGGAGCAATCGCCTCCGGAGCTGGCTTCCGATATCGCCGAGCGTGGTCTGGTGCTGACCGGTGGTGGCGCCTTGCTGCGTGACCTCGACAAGTTGCTGGCCCAGGAAACTGGTCTGCCGGTGATCGTTGCCGAAGACCCGCTGACCTGCGTTGCTCGCGGCGGTGGCCGTGCCTTGGAAATGATGGATAAACACACCATGGATCTGCTTTCCAGCGAATAAGTCGCCGGATCGCCTCTATGCTGTTGAGCGCGCAGGCGGCACTTTGCAGTGCTGCCTGTTTGCGTTTACCTTCTGTCAGTCTGTATCCAGGCCGGTCTGCCGTATGAATAAACAAAACATTTGCCTGGGAGGAGCGGCTTATTAAACCGCTTTTCACCAAAGGGCCTTCACTGGGCGTGCGCTTGTTGGTGCTGGTCGTGCTATCGGTCGCGCTGATGGTGGTCGATGCCCGCTTCACACTGCTCAAGCCAGTGCGTAGCCAGATGTCGCTGGTGCTGATGCAGTCTTACTGGATCACCGACCTGCCGCAGCGGCTATGGCAGGGTGTGGCCAGCCAATTCGGCAGCCGTACCGAGCTGGTCGCCGAAAACGAAAAACTCAAGACCGAAAACCTGCTGTTGCAGGGCCGCATGCAAAAGCTTGCCGCCCTGACCGAGCAGAACGTTCGGCTGCGCGAGTTGCTCAATTCCTCTGCGCTGGTCAACGAGAAGGTCGAAGTGGCCGAGTTGATCGGCATGGACCCCAACCCGTTCACCCATCGCATCATCATCAATAAAGGTGAGCGCGACGGTGTGGTCCTCGGTCAGCCGGTGCTCGATGCCCGCGGCCTGATGGGCCAGGTGGTCGAGTTGATGCCTTACACCTCCCGCGTGCTGCTGTTGACCGATACCACCCACAGTATTCCGGTGCAGGTGAACCGCAACGGTCTGCGGGCAATTGCCAGCGGCACTGGCAACCCGGAACGCCTGGAACTGCGTCACGTTGCCGACACGGCGGATATCAAGGAAGGCGATCTGCTGGTCAGTTCCGGCCTCGGTCAGCGGTTCCCGGCCGGTTACCCGGTGGCGACAGTCAAGGAAGTGATTCACGATTCCGGCCAGCCGTTTGCCATTGTGCGTGCCGTGCCGACCGCCGCGTTGAACCGCAGCCGTTACTTGCTGCTGGTGTTCACCGACGGCCGTACCGCCGAAGAGCGCGCCAACGATGCTGCCCAGGCGCAAGAAGCGCTGGACCAGCACGGTGGTGGGCCGATCATTCCGGCGACCGTGCCTAAACCGGTGCCTGCGACCGTGGTGGTGCCCGCCGCAGCCGCTGCACCTGCTGCAACTCCGGCGGCACCGGCACCGGCTCCGGCGACAACCCCGGCCAAACCTGCAGCCGCCAAGCCGCCAGCATCGCAACCTGCCGCAACCAAACCGCCAGCCATTCAACCGGCTGCGGTGAAGCCTGCCGCCAAACCGCCTGTCTCCGCACCGGCTTCCACTGGGGGACGAGAATAATGGTCGGTGCTACCGCATCCCGAAATGGCTGGATGATCTGGCTGACGTTTGCCATTGGCCTGCTGCTCAGCGTTTCGCCGCTGCCGCAATTCATGGAAATCCTCCGCCCGCTCTGGCTGGCCTTGCTGCTGGCGTTCTGGGCGTTGTACCTGCCGCAGAAAGTCGGCATGGTCACCGCATGGTGCCTGGGCCTGGCTGAAGACGTTCTCTACGGCACGTTGCTGGGCCAGAACGCGTTGATCCTGTGCCTGATCACCTTCCTGGTGCTGTCGTTGCAACAGCGCCTGCGCATGTTCCCGATGTGGCAACAGAGCCTGGTGATCCTGGTGATCTTCGGCCTCGCTCAGCTTGTTCAACTATGGCTGAGCGCCCTGACCGGCAACCGTCAGCCAACCCTGGCACTTGTTCTGCCGGCACTGGTCAGCGCATTGCTCTGGCCTTGGATCAGCTACGGTTTGCGCGGTCTGCGTCGGCGCTACAAGATCAATTAATTCGGTCAGGCATTTGCCCGCACCTCGACAGGGAGATGTCTTGATGAGAAAGCTGTACCTCGCCTCAGGCTCGCCGCGTCGGCGTGAACTGCTCACGCAGATCGGCGTGCCGTTCTGCGCCATCAGTGCGGACATCGATGAAACCCCTTTAAAAGATGAATCCCCGTCGGCCTATGTCGAGCGCCTGGCGCGCGGCAAGGCCGAGGCCGGGCGACGCGCGTTTGTGTCCGACACCGATTTTTGCGTACTGGGCGCTGACACAGCTGTCGTACTCAACGGGAAAATTCTCGGCAAACCGGTGGACGAAGCCGATGCGTGCGCCATGCTTATGATGTTGGCCGGTCAGGAACACGAAGTGTTGACCGCCATCGCGGTGCTCGACGGTGAGCGTTGTGAGTCGCGGGTGGTGCGCAGTCTGGTGCGTTTTCGCAACATCGCTCGTGATGAGGCGGCGGTCTACTGGGCCAGCGGCGAACCCCGGGACAAGGCGGGTGGCTATGGCATTCAAGGACTGGGCGCGGTGTTTGTCGCTCAGCTGATTGGAAGCTACTCGGCGGTGGTCGGACTGCCGCTGTGCGAAACCGCTGAGCTGCTCGGCCATTTCGGCATACCCTGTTGGCAAACCCTTAACGCGCGCTGAGCGTCGTACTGACAAGATGCGGCCATTATCGTGAACATGCCTGAACGAGACCCTGCCATGAGTGAAGAGATCCTGATCAACATCACGCCGATGGAATCGCGCGTGGCGGTGGTCGAAAACGGCGTCCTGCAAGAGGTCCACGTCGAGCGCACGCAAAAACGCGGGATTGTCGGCAACATCTATAAAGGCAAGGTGGTGCGGGTATTGCCGGGCATGCAGGCGGCCTTCGTCGATATCGGTCTGGACCGCGCCGCGTTCATTCATGCCTCTGAAATTTCCCTGCGCGAAGGCCCGACGGTCGAAAGCATCAGCTCGCTGGTTCATGAGGGTCAGAGCCTGGTCGTCCAGGTCACCAAGGACCCGATCGGCTCCAAGGGCGCACGCCTGACCACCCAGCTGTCGATTCCGTCGCGCTATCTGGTGTACATGCCGCGCACGGCCCACGTCGGCATTTCGCTGAAGATTGAAGACGAAGCCGAGCGCGAACGTCTCAAGCAAGTGGTCACCGATTGCGTGGCCAAAGAAGGCATCAAAGAGGCGGGCGGTTTCATTCTGCGTACCGCTGCCGAAGGGGCCGGTGCCGATGAAATCCTCATGGACATCCGCTACCTGCGCCGGCTCTGGGACCAGATCAACGAACAGATCAAAACCATCGGCGCCCCGAGTGTGATCTACGAAGACCTCGGCCTGGCGCTGCGCACCTTGCGCGACCTGGTGAGCCCGAAGATCGAGAAGATCCGCATCGATTCTCGGGAAACCTTCCAGAAAACCACGCAGTTCGTCGCCGAACTGATGCCGGAAATCGCCGATCGTCTTGAGCATTACCCAGGCGAGCGGCCGATTTTCGACCTGTACGGTGTCGAAGATGAAATCCAGAAAGCCCTCGAGCGCAAAGTGCCGCTCAAGTCCGGTGGTTATCTGGTGGTCGATCCGGCGGAAGCCATGAGCACCATCGACGTCAACACCGGGGCGTTCGTCGGCCATCGCAACCTCGAAGAAACCATTTTCAAGACCAACCTCGAAGCCGCGACCGCCATCGCCCGCCAGCTGCGTCTGCGCAACCTGGGCGGAATCATCATCATCGACTTCATCGACATGGAAGACGAAGAGCACCAGCGCCAGGTGCTGCGCACGCTCGAGAAGCAGCTGGAACGCGATCACGCCAAGACCAACATTATCGGCATCACCGAGTTGGGCCTGGTGCAGATGACCCGCAAGCGCACCCGCGAAAGTCTCGAACAAGTGCTGTGCGAACCGTGCAGCAGCTGTCAGGGCCGCGGCAAGCTGAAGACGCCGGAAACGGTCTGCTACGAAATTTTTCGCGAAATCCTCCGCGAGGCGCGAGCCTATCAAGCGGAAGGCTATCGTGTATTGGCAAACCAGAAAGTCGTCGACCGTTTGCTCGATGAAGAGTCGGGAAATGTCGCCGAGCTGGAAGGATTTATCGGACGCACCATTCGGTTCCAGGTGGAAACCATGTATTCCCAGGAACAATACGACGTGGTGCTGCTCTGAATCGCTGTGTTTCACCCTTACTAGAACGGCTGGCCTCAGCTTTTTGCAGTATTTTCGCTATGGGAGCCAACTGACATGGAACGTCTGACACGCATTTTGGCCGCACTGACCCGCTGGGGTCTTGGCCTGTGCGCGTTGGTCCTGGTGTTGATGGCGTTGTACGTCAGCCTCGGCCGGGAGCTGACGCCCCTGGTGGCCGAATACCGTGCCGACGTCGAAACCAAAGCCAGCGCCGCTTTGGGCATGCCGCTGCAGATCGGCAAGCTGGAAGGTAACTGGAGCGGTTTCGCGCCGATTTTGCTGGCCCACGATGTGACGGTCGGCGAGGGCGCCAACGCCCTGCACCTGGATCAGGTGCGGGCGGTACCGGATCTTTGGGAAAGCCTGCTGGCTCGTGAGGTTCGCATCGCCCACCTGGAACTCAACGGCCTGAAGATCAGCCTCAAGGAAGGCGCGGACGGTCAATGGGCGCTGGAAGGGTTGCCGGTGCAACAAGACCAGCCGCTTGATCCGGAGCAACTGCTCAATCGCATGCAAATGGTCCAGCAGCTGTCGGTAATCGACAGCCAGGTGACCTTGCAACCACTGGACCACCCGCCGCTGACCTTGACCTACGTTGGCCTGAATCTGAAAACCGGCGTCTCCCGCCAGCGCCTCGATGCCCGTTTGACCCTGCCCGACGGCCAGCCGGTGGCCATGAGTGTGCGTACGCGTATTCGTGCCAGCCAGTGGAAGGACGGCGAGGCCGAGGCCTACCTGAGCCTGCCGCAAAGCGACTGGTCAAAATGGCTGCCCGAGCGCGTGACCCGGCAATGGAACTTCTCCGAGCTCAAGGCCGGTGGCGAACTCTGGGTGAACTGGGGCAAGGGCGCGCTGCAAAGCGGTGCGATTCGCTTGAACGCACCGCAACTCAAGGGTGCGTACGCCGAACGCAAGCCGATCCAGATCAATAACCTGGCGCTCAACGGTTATTTCCAGCGCAGCAGCGAAGGCATGCTGGTGACTCTGGATTCCCTGGCCATGAACTTCGGCGAGACCCGCTGGGAGTCGCATCTGCAACTTCGACAGACCGCCGCCACCGACAAGTCGGAAGAACTCTGGCACTTGCAAGCCGACCGCCTCGACCTCACCCCGCTGACCCCGCTGATAAATGCTTTGGGGCCACTGCCCGAGGGCGTTGCCACGGCGGTCGAGCGACTCAAGGTGACCGGTGGCTTGCGCAACGTGCTGATCGATATGCGGCCCAATGCCACCGATGACAGCAAGTTCAGCTTTGCCGCCAACCTCGACCAAGTCGGTTTTAACGCCTACCACGGCGCGCCGGCGGCACGGAATGTCAGCGGCAGCATCAGCGGTGACCTCGGTCAGGGCGAGCTGCGGATGGACAGCAAAGACTTTGTCCTGCACCTGGACCCGATTTTCGCCAAGCCATGGCAATACATCCAGGCCAACGCCCGGCTGACCTGGAAGCTCGACAAAGAACGCTTCACCCTGATCGCGCCGTACCTGAAGGTGCTGGGCGAGGAGGGCAAGATTGCCGGTGACTTCCTGATCCGCCTGCATTTCGACCACACCCAGGAAGACTACATGGACCTGCGGGTCGGCCTGGTGGACGGCGACGGTCGCTACACCGCCAAGTACCTGCCGACCATGCTTAGCCCGGCGCTGGACGAATGGCTGCGCACGGCGATTCTCAAAGGCGCGGTGGACCAGGGCTTCTTCCAGTATCAAGGTTCGCTGAACCACGGTGCCGCCGAGACGGCGCGCAGCATCAGCCTGTTCTTCAAGGTGCACGATGCCGAACTGGCGTTTCAGCCGGGTTGGCCGCATGTCAGCAAAGTCACCGGTGATGTGTTTGTTGAAGACAGCGGCGTGCGGATCCTGGCCAGCAAGGGCCAATTGCTCGACACGCAGGTTCGCGACATTTACGTGAATATTCCCCATGCGCCGCAAGGGCAAAGCGTTCATCTGCTACTCGACGGCGGGTTTTCCGGCGGATTGGGTGATGGCCTGAAGATTCTTCAGGAAGCGCCGATCGGCACCGCTGAAACTTTTGCCGGATGGGAAGGCGAAGGTGATCTGCAAGGCAAGCTGAAGCTGGACATTCCGCTGGTCAAAGGCGAGCAGCCGAAGATTCTCGTCGACTTCAAGACCGCCAAGGCGCGTTTGAAGCTGGCTGATCCTTCACTGGAGCTGACGCAGCTCAAGGGTGATTTTCGCTTCGACAGCGCCAAGGGCTTGAGCGGACAGAACATCACCGCACGCGCCTTCGATAAACCGGTCACCGCGCAGATATTTGCCGATGGCAGCGCAGGCAACCTCAAGACCCGCGTTACTGCATCCGGTCAGGTCGAGGTCAAAAAACTCACGGACTGGCTGGGCGTCACCCAGCCATTGCCGGTGTCCGGTTTGATCCCGTATCAGCTGCAATTGAGCCTGGATGGTGCGGATAGCCAGTTGATGGTCAATTCCAGCCTCAATGGCGTGGCGATCGATTTGCCGGCGCCGTTCGGCATGGCCGCCGATGTCGGCCGCGACACCACGTTCCGCATGACCTTACAGGGACCGGAACGGCGCTATTGGGTCACCTATGGTGGGCTGGCAGACTTCACGTTTGCGGCGCCGCCCGGCAATTTTGCCGACGGTCGTGGCGAGTTGTTCTTGGGGGGCGGCAATGCCGTGCTGCCCGGCGCCAAAGGGCTGCGTGTGCGCGGCGTGCTGTCCGAACTGGACGTCGGCCCGTGGAAAGATCTGGTGGACAAGTACGCCGGCCAGGATCCGGGCGGCAATGCCAAGCAGTTGCTCAGCAGTGCAGACTTCAAGGTGGGCAAGCTCAGCGGTATCGGCACGACACTCGATCAGGCGTCGGTGCAGTTGAACCGCAAAGCCGCAGCGTGGGCCATGCAACTCGACAGTCAGCAGGTCAAGGGCAGCGCGAGCATTCCTGATGCGAAAGGCGCGCCGATTGCGATCAATCTGCAAACCGTGCGGTTGCCCGCGCCAGACCCGACAGTGCTGGCCGACGAGAACTCGCCGGACCCGCTGGCCTCGGTCGACCCGACGAAAATCCCTGCGCTGGATATCACCATCAACCAGCTGTACCAGGGCCAGGACCTGGTAGGTGCCTGGTACTTGAAAGTCCGTCCGACCGCCAAGGGCATTGCGCTCAATACGCTGGACCTGGGCCTCAAGGGCATTCTGTTGCAGGGCACTGGCGGCTGGGAAGGCATACCCGGCAGCTCCAGCAGTTGGTACAAAGGGCGGATCAGCGGCAAGAATCTCGCTGACGTGCTGAAGGGCTGGGGCTTTGCGCCGAGTGTCACCAGTGAAGAGTTTCATATGGATGTCGACGGTCGCTGGCCCGGCTCACCGGCGTGGCTGGCCACCAAACGTTTCTCCGGCACCCTCGATGCTTCGCTGAATAAAGGCCAGTTCGTTGAAGTCGAGGGCAGCGCCCAGGCCCTGCGAGTCTTCGGCCTGCTCAACTTCAATTCCATCGGCCGCCGTCTGCGTCTGGACTTCTCCGATCTGTTCGGCAAAGGCTTGAGTTATGACCGGGTCAAGGGTCTGCTGGCCGCGACCAACGGGGTTTATGTGACGCAGGAGCCGATCCTGCTGACCGGCCCGTCGAGCAACATCGAACTGAACGGGACCCTGAACCTGGTGGCCGATCAAGTTGACGCGAAGCTGCTAGTGACTTTACCGGTGACCAACAACCTGCCGATTGCCGCGCTGATCGTCGGCGCACCGGCCATCGGCGGCGCGCTGTTCCTGATCGACAAGCTGATCGGTGACCGCGTGGCACGTTTTGCCAGCGTCAAATACACGGTCAAAGGCCCTTGGAAAGAGCCGAAAATCACCTTCGACAAGCCTTTTTGAGTTTTTTTTTGAAAAGGCACTCCCCAAGCCTATGGAGTAGCATGGCGGCCTGTCCTTATAAAAAGCGACCCAGGAGCGCGCCATGACTTTCGCGGTGATTCAAATGGTCAGCCAGAGCGATGTGCTGGCTAACCTGGCCCAGGCTCGGCGTCTGCTCGAACAGGCCGCGGCCGGTGGTGCGCAACTGGCGGTGCTGCCGGAAAACTTCGCGGCCATGGGCCGTCGCGACATTGCCGACATCGGCCGCGCCGAGGCGTTGGGTGAAGGTCCGATCCTGCCGTGGTTGAAACAGACCGCTCGCGACCTCAAGTTATGGATAGTGGCTGGCACGTTGCCGTTGCCGCCGGTGGACCATCCGACGTCCAAAGCCCATGCCTGCTCGTTGCTGGTCAATGATCAGGGCGAAACGGTGGCGCGCTACGACAAGTTGCACCTGTTCGACGTGGACGTGGCGGACAATCGCGGGCGTTATCGCGAGTCCGATGACTATGCTTATGGCAGTGGGGTCGTGGTGGCGGACACGCCTGTCGGCCGGGTTGGCCTGACGGTATGTTACGACCTGCGTTTCCCGGAGTTGTATAGCGAACTGCGTGCTGCGGGCGCGCAATTGATTACCGCGCCGTCGGCGTTTACCGCGGTGACCGGCGCGGCGCATTGGGATGTGCTGATTCGCGCACGGGCCATAGAGACCCAGTGTTATGTGCTCGCGGCCGCCCAGGGTGGGACGCATCCGGGGCCTCGGGAAACCTGGGGGCATGCCGCGATTGTCGACCCTTGGGGTCGGGTGCTGGCCCAACAGGATCAAGGCGAGGCCGTGCTGCTGGCCGAACGCGATAGCAGCGAACAGGCGTCCATCAGGGCGCGGATGCCGGTGTCCAGTCACCGGCGCTTTTTCTCGCAGGGCGCACAGCGACCTGCCCGGAACGACGAATTTAAGGCGTAAAAATATGAGCGAGTTGTTGTCCTCCGTCAGTGAACACCTCCTGGCGCCCGGTGGCGTAACGATCGAGAGCCTGCAAGGCGTGCTCGGCGATCTGGCCGGCCCGGGCATCGATGCCGCGGATCTGTATTTCCAGGGGCAGATTTCCGAGTCCTGGGCGCTGGAAGACGGGATCGTCAAGGAAGGCAGCTTCAACCTCGACCAGGGTGTGGGCGTGCGTGCGCAATCGGGTGAAAAAACCGGTTTCGCCTACAGTAACGCCATCACCCTTGAAGCCCTCGGCGCTGCGGCCCGTGCGGCCCGCTCGATCTCCCGCGCCGGTCAGAACGGCTCGGTGCAGGCCTTCACTACCGCGGACGTCACCCAGTTATACGGGCCGGACAACCCGCTAGAAGTGATGAGCCGCGCGGAAAAAGTCGAACTGCTCAAGCGCATCGACGTCGCGACTCGCGCCCTCGACCCGCGTATCCAGCAAGTCACCGTGAGCATGGCCGGTGTCTGGGAACGCATTCTTGTTGCTTCGACCGATGGCAGCCTGGCCGCCGATGTGCGGCCATTGGTGCGCTTCAACGTCAGCGTGATCGTTGAGCAAAACGGTCGTCGCGAGCGCGGTGGTCATGGCGGCGGCGGTCGTACCGATTACCGCTATTTCCTCAGCGATGACCGCGCCATGGGCTACGCCCGTGAAGCGCTGCGTCAAGCGCTGGTGAATCTGGAAGCCATTCCGGCGCCGGCCGGTACGTTGCCGGTGGTGCTGGGCTCGGGCTGGTCCGGCGTGCTGTTGCACGAAGCGGTCGGCCATGGTCTGGAAGGCGACTTCAACCGCAAGGGCAGTTCGGCCTACAGCGGGCGCATGGGCGAGATGGTTGCTTCCAAGCTGTGCACCATCGTCGATGACGGAACGCTGGCCGGTCGCCGCGGTTCCCTGAGCGTCGACGACGAAGGCACCCCGACCGAGTGCACCACGCTGATCGAAAACGGCGTACTCAAGGGTTACATGCAGGACAAGCTCAACGCGCGCCTGATGGGCGTGGCCCGCACCGGCAACGGTCGTCGTGAATCCTACGCGCACCTGCCGATGCCACGGATGACCAACACCTACATGCTGGCGGGCGAAAGCGACCCGGCGGAAATCATCGCCTCGGTGAAGCGCGGCATCTACTGCGCCAACCTCGGCGGCGGGCAGGTGGACATCACCAGCGGCAAATTCGTGTTCTCTACCAGCGAGGCGTACCTGATCGAAGACGGCAAAATCACTGCCCCGGTCAAAGGCGCAACGTTGATCGGCAACGGCCCGGAAGCCATGAGCAAGGTGTCGATGGTCGGTAATGATCTGGCGCTGGACAGCGGCGTGGGCACGTGTGGCAAAGATGGGCAGTCGGTGCCGGTGGGTGTCGGCCAGCCAACGCTGAAAATTGATGCGATCACTGTGGGTGGCACAGGATCATAAGGGATGGAGCCTCGGGTGAATCGCTTGGCGATTCACCCGATTCGGGACTTAACGCAGACCGCGTTGAGTCTCGTCCAGCTCACGGATGTACTTGAAGATTTTACGGCTCGATGCCGGTGGCTTGTTGGTCGCCAGTTCGTGCTGGGCCTGACGGATCAGGGAGCGCAACTGCTGACGATCAGCCTCCGGGTAGTCGAGCACGAACTTCTCCAGGACCGCATCGTCGCCCGCGATCAAGCGATCGCGCCAGCGTTCCAGGCCATGGAAACGTTCGTTGTACTGCCGGGTGGAGGCATCGAGTTGATCGAGCAGGGTCAGAATGGCGTCAGTGTCCTGATCGCGCATCAACTTGCCGATGAACATGAGGTGCCGTTTACGCGCGATATTCGCGGTGTGCTTGGGCGCATCGGCCAGTGCCCGGCGCATAGCGTCGGTCAACGGCAGTTTTGCCAGCAAGTCAGGCTTGAGCGTTGTAAGGCGCTCGCCGAGGTCAACCAGAGCATGAAGCTCGCGTTTAACCTGGGATTTGCTTTTTTCTCCCGTATCGAGGGAGTCGTCGTAAGAATCAACCATGGTGGCCGTCCGCAAAGAAACGCCGCCATGATAACCAGTCGGGGGCCGCTTGTCCGGCCCGGTCGCTCGAAGGCCCTAGCCGAAAGCAGAATTTGAGTGGAGAACAGCATGAGTGCAGTTGAAAGCGTCGGCCCACAAGCGTTGCCGGCACTGCAAGAACAAGTCGAGCAGATCATCGCTGAAGCCAAGCGTCAGGGTGCCAGTGCCTGTGAAGTGGCCGTGTCCCTGGAGCAGGGCTTGTCCACCTCGGTGCGCCAGCGTGAAGTTGAAACCGTCGAATTCAACCGCGACCAAGGCTTTGGCATCACCTTGTATGTCGGTCAGCGCAAAGGCTCGGCCAGCACTTCGGCCAGCGGTCCTGAGGCGATTCGTGAAACCGTCGCGGCAGCGTTGGCCATTGCCAAGCATACCTCCGAAGACGAAGCTTCAGGCCTGGCAGACGCCGCGTTGATGGCCAGGGATCTGCAGGATTTCGACCTGTTCCACGAATGGGATATCACCCCGGAGCAAGCCATTGAGCAGGCGCTGACTTGTGAAGCAGCGGCATTTGCTGCCGACAGCCGGATCAAAAATGCCGACGGCACCACCCTCAGCACCCATCAAGGCTGCCGCGTTTACGGCAATAGTCACGGTTTTATCGGCGGCTATGCGTCGACTCGTCACAGCCTGAGCTGCGTGATGATCGCCGAGGCCGACGGCCAGATGCAGCGCGATTACTGGTACGACGTCAACCGTCAGGGCAACTTGTTGGCCGACCCGGTGAGCATCGGCCAGCGGGCGGCGCAAAGGGCCGCGAGCCGACTGGGCGCGCGTCCGGTGCCGACCTGCGAAGTACCGGTGCTGTTTTCCGCTGAACTGGCCGGTGGCTTGTTTGGCAGCTTCCTTTCGGCGATCTCCGGCGGCAGCCTGTATCGCAAATCGTCGTTCCTTGAAGGCACGCTGGGTCAGAAACTATTCCCTGAATGGCTGACCATCGATGAGCGCCCGCACTTGATGCGCGCCATGGGCAGTTCGGCGTTCGATGGCGATGGCCTGGCGACTTACGCCAAACCGTTCGTCGAAAAAGGCGAGTTGGTGTCCTACATCCTCGGCACCTATTCCGGTCGCAAACTGGGCATGCCGAGCACCGCCAACGCGGGGGGCGTGCACAACCTGTTCGTCACCCATGGTGATGAAGATCAGGCCGCGTTGCTGCGCCGCATGGGTCGCGGTTTGCTGGTCACTGAGCTGATGGGCCAGGGCCTGAACATGGTCACCGGCGATTACTCCCGTGGTGCGGCGGGTTATTGGGTCGAGAACGGCGAAATCCAGTTCGCGGTCCAGGAAGTGACCATCGCCGGCAACATGCGCGACATGTTCAAGCAGATCGTTGCCGTCGGTAATGACCTGGAACTGCGCAGCAACATTCGCACCGGTTCGGTGTTGATCGAGCGGATGACCGTCGCGGGCAGCTGACGCTTACCGCTACACAAAAAGGCGCGCCATCCAATCGGATGGCGCGCCTTTTTTATGCGCCCTACATCGACCCCCTGTGGGAGCGGGCTTGCTCGCGAAGACGGTGTATCAGTCAACAAAGATGCTGAATGTGATGGCCCCTTCGCGAGCAAGCCCGCTCCCACAAGGAATGTGTCGTGTTCTCTCGGGGTTGTGTTGGTTCTCATTATCATCTAATAATAAATCTCATTACCGAATGAGCCCGGATCATGAGTTCTGCCTTGCACGAGCAGCCTTACCTCGAAAGCTGGCGCTGGATGAGTCGCCAGATCCGTTGCGCGATGGCCCCCGATGAACCGCGCCTGATCGAACATTACCTGGCTGAAGGCCGTTATCTGGCCTGTTGCACGGCAACCTCGCCGTGGACCATCGCAGAAACCTCTTTCCGTTTGTTGCTCGACACCGCCGCCGATGTCGCGCTGCCCTGGCACTGGCGGACTTACTGCCTGGACCAGGCCTGGCGCCCGCTGCGCGATCTGGAACGCCTCTCTCTGTGCAAATGCCGCCTCAAGCGCTGGCAAAGCTACACCTGGCAACTGGCGATCTGCGAGTTGCAGCCCTCGATTCCTCTTATAGAACTGGTGCAAGGATTTAGTGATGAACAAGACTCGTATTGAGCGCGACAGCATGGGCGAGCTTCAGGTCCCGGTGGACGCGCTCTATGGCGCGCAGACCCAGCGTGCGGTGGATAACTTCCCGATCAGCGGCAAGCCGATGCCCGCGCAGTTCATCCGGTCGCTGATTCTGGCCAAAGCCGCCGCCGCCCGTGCAAACGTCGAGCTCAAGCAAATCAGCGAGTCCCGGGGCGAAGCCATCGTCGATGCGGCACTGGGTTTGCTTCAGGGCGACTTCATGCAGCATTTTCCGGTGGATATCTTCCAGACCGGTTCCGGTACCAGTTCCAACATGAACGCCAACGAAGTGATCGCCACCCTGGCCAGCCGTCTGCTCGGCGAACCGGTGAACCCTAACGATCACGTGAATTGCGGCCAAAGCAGCAACGACATTATCCCGACCACCATCCACGTCAGCGCTGCGCTCGCGTTGCATGAGCAACTGCTGCCAGCGCTGGTGCGTTTGGCACAGGTCATTGAGCGCAAGGCTGAAGAGGTTCATCACCACGTCAAAACCGGTCGCACGCACCTGATGGACGCGATGCCGGTGCGCATGAGCCAGGTGCTGAATGGCTGGGCGCAGCAGCTCAAGGCCAACATCGGCCATTTACAGGACTTGCTGCCGAGCCTGCAATCCCTGGCCCAGGGCGGCACGGCGGTAGGCACCGGGATCAACGCCCATCCGCAATTCGCCGCGCGTTTCAGCCAACAGCTGAGCGAACTGACTCACGTTCAATTCACGCCCGGCAAGGATCTGTTTGCGCTGATCGGCTCCCAGGACACCGCGGTGGCGGTCTCCGGCCAGCTCAAAGCAACAGCGGTTTCGCTGATGAAAATCGCCAACGACCTGCGCTGGATGAACTCTGGTCCGCTGGCCGGACTCGGTGAAATCGAACTCGAAGCCTTGCAGCCGGGTTCGTCGATCATGCCCGGCAAGGTCAACCCGGTGATCCCGGAAGCCACCGCGATGGTTGCCGCCCAGGTGATCGGCAATGACACCGTTATCACCATCGCCGGTCAGTCGGGCAATTTCGAATTGAACGTGATGCTGCCGATCATCGCGCAGAACCTGCTGAGCAGCATCGAATTGCTGGCCAACTCCAGCCATCTGCTGGGTGAGAAGGCCATCGCCAGCTTCAAGGTCAATGAGTCGCGGATCAAAGAGGCGCTGTCGCGCAACCCGATTCTGGTGACCGCACTCAACCCGATCATTGGTTACCAAAAAGCCGCTGAAATCGCCAAGAAGGCCTATCAGCAGGGTCGCCCGGTGATCGATGTCGCCCTGGAACACACCGACCTGACGCGCAGCCAACTGGAAGAATTACTCAACCCAGAGACGCTCACCGCAGGCGGCGTGTAATCACCGCTACCGCTTTGGAGGCTCACCATGGAGCACTGGAAACGCACGATCGAAAGGGCCAATCGCCATTTCATGCTGGGCGAATTGGTCGATGCCCGCGAGGCTTACTTGCAGGCCCTGGCTCTGGCCCAGGTGTTGTTCGAGCGCTGGGCGGATGCCGACGAAGCGGTGGCGGCCTGCGTGATTTCCCATCACAACCTGGCCGACTTGCATTTGCGTCTTAACCAGCCGGAGGAGAGCGCCGAATATTTGTGCGCGATCCATCAGCGGTTATTGCAAACCATGCAGGACCCGCGCCTGGCCCCGGCCCTGCGTGAAGCCGCGCTGCGCCAAAGCAGCAAAACCTATGTCGAGCTGCTGAATTTCATCAGCGAGCATGGCGAATACCCGCGCACGCACCGTTTGCTGCACACCGATACCGCATCGCGTGCGCCTCTACATCATGGAGTCCATTGAAATGGCTTTTACCTTGCCTGCCCTGCCTTACGCCTACGATGCCCTGGAACCGCATATCGATGCGCAGACCATGGAGATCCACTACACCAAGCACCACCAGACCTACATCAATAATCTCAACGCCGCGGTGGAAGGTACCGAATTTGCCGAATGGTCGGTGGAAAAACTGGTGGCCAGCGTCCAGCACCTGCCGGAAAAACTCCGCGCGGCGGTGATCAATCAGGGCGGCGGCCACGCCAACCACTCGCTGTTCTGGGAAGTGATGGCGCCTCACGGCGGCGGCAAACCCGAAGGTGCGTTGGCCAAGGCGATTGATGAGCAACTGGGTGGCCTGGAGAGTTTCAAGGAAGCGTTCACCAAAGCCGCGCTGACCCGCTTTGGCAGTGGCTGGGCCTGGCTGAGTGTCACGTCGCAAAAGACCCTGATCGTGGAAAGCAGCGGTAACCAGGACAGCCCGTTGATGAATGGCAACACGCCAATCCTCGGCCTGGATGTCTGGGAGCACGCCTACTACCTGCAATACCAGAACCGCCGTCCGGAATACATCAATGCGTTCTACAGCGTGATCAATTGGCCCGAAGTCGCTGCGCGTTATCAGGCTGCGCTGGTTTAAGTCCTCTATAAAAACAATCCAAGGCTGACTATGGGCACTGAAACACTGGCGATCGGAAGCGGACGAATGTTTCGTTACGCATTGGGGTCGCTATTGCTGCTGGCGGGCATGTCGTTGTTGGTTGCCCATGGACTGGCGTGGCTCGATCTCGAACCCAAACTGTTGCGCGCACTGCAGGGCGGGGCGATTTGCGCCTTGGGCACGGCGTTGGGTGCGGTGCCGGTGCTGGTGATTCGGCGGATGCCGCAGGCGGTCAGCGATACACTGCTGGGTTTTGGCGCCGGGGTGATGCTAGCGGCGACGGCGTTTTCGCTGATCGTTCCGGGTATCTCCGCCGCTGAAAGCCTGGGACTGACACCTTGGGCGGCCAGCGGCCTGATCAGCTTCGGCATCATGCTCGGCGCATTCGGGCTGTTTCTGGTGGACCGAAAAGTGTCGGGCGCCTCGCCGGAAATGCTTGTCGGAACCTTGGAACGGCCAGTCATCCCGCCACGGATCTGGTTGTTTGTGTTTGCCATCATTGCCCACAACATTCCTGAAGGCATGGCGGTCGGGGTTTCGGCCGGTGGCGGAATGCCGGATGCCGACAGCCTGGCCATGGGCATCGCGTTGCAGGATGTACCGGAAGGGCTGGTGATCGCGCTGGTGCTGGCAGGGGCGGGTATGTCGCGGGTCAAGGCGTTCCTGATCGGTGCGGCATCAGGGCTGGTCGAACCAGTCTTCGCGTTGTTGTGCGCGTGGTTGGTGAGCCTGGCCGAATTGCTGTTGCCGTTGGGATTGGCGCTGGCGGCGGGGGCGATGTTGCTGGTGGTCACCCATGAAGTCATCCCCGAGTCGCGACGCAATGGCCACGACAAGCTGGCGAGCCTTGGGTTGTTGATCGGGTTTTGTTTGATGATGGTGATGGATACGGCGTTGGCTTGAGACAAGATCAAAAGATCGCAGCCTCGTTTCACTCGACAGCTCCTACAGGCCTACGCGGATCCCTGTAGGAGCTGTCGAGTGAAACGAGGCTGCGATCTTTTGACTTTTATTCGCCTTCGCCAAAGTAGTCGTTGATCAAATCCACCAATGCCTGCAGCGCCTCATCAGCCTTTTCACCTTCGGTGCTCAGGTGAATCTTTGTGCCTTTGCCCGCCGCCAACATCATCATCGCCATGATGCTTTTGCCATCGACCGTGGATTCTGGCGTGCGTCCTACTCTGATCGTGCAGTCCTTGAACTCACCGGCAACACCGACGAATTTTGCCGAAGCGCGCGCATGCAGGCCCAGCTTGTTGATGATTTCGATTTCCAGAGCAGGCATCGCGATGTGAATCCTTTAGCTGAGGTCGCGGTGGCGAACCTGGACGTTCTTCAGGGATTGTTGCAGGACCTGGCCCAGACGTTCGGTCAGGTAGACGGAGCGGTGATGCCCGCCAGTGCAGCCAATGGCAACGGTGACATAGGCTCGGTTGCTGGCGGCAAAGCGCGGCAACCACTTGAGCAGGTACGTTGAGATGTCCTGGAACATCTCTTCGACATCCGGTTGCGCCGCCAGGTACTCGGCCACCGGTTGATCAAGCCCGGACTGCTCGCGCAATTCGGGCTTCCAGTAAGGGTTGGGCAGGCAGCGCACGTCGAACACCAGGTCGGCATCCACCGGCATGCCACGCTTGAACCCGAAAGATTCCACCAGGAACGCAGTACCGGCTTCAGGCTGGTTCAACAGGCGCAACTTGATGGTATCGCGCAGCTGATACAGGTTCAGGTTGGTGGTGTTGACCTTGAGATCGGCCAGGTCGGCGATAGGGCCCAGTAACTGGGTCTCGTCTTGAATCGCCTCGGCCAACGAACGGTGCGCAGTGCTCAGAGGGTGGCGTCGACGGGTTTCCGAAAAGCGTTTGAGCAACGTTTCTTCATCGGCGTCCAGATACAGCACATCGCATTTGATATGCCGACTGCGGACTTCTTCGAGTAATTCGGGAAACCGCGACAGGTGACTCGGCAGGTTGCGCGCGTCGATGGAGACGGCAACCAGCGGTTGTGCCAGTTCGGTATGAATCAGCGCGCGCTCGGCCAGCTCCGGCAGCAATCCGGCGGGCAGGTTGTCGATGCAGTAGTAGCCGTTGTCCTCGAGAACATCGAGTGCGGTACTTTTACCTGAGCCGGAACGGCCACTGACAATGATCAAGCGCATGATTAGTGACCGTTTTGCTCGTCCAGGACAACCTGATACAAGGCTTCATTGCTCGGGGCGCTGCGCAGTTTTTCGCGCACCTCCTTGCGATCGAGCATGCTAGCGATCTGGCGCAGTAGCTCCAGGTGCGCATCGGTGGCGGCTTGCGGGACCAGCAGAACGAATAACAGGTCAACCGGGGCGCCGTCGATGGCGTCGAAATCGATGGGTGCATCGAGGTGCATCAAGGCACTGATGGGTGAGGTGCAACCCTTGAGGCGACAGTGGGGGATGGCGATGCCGTTGCCAAAACCGGTAGAACCGAGTTTTTCACGGGCGACCAGGCTCTCGAAAACATCCTGCATGGCCAGATCCGGCACTTCGCGATGGATTAGGTTGGCAATTTGCTCGAGGGCTTTCTTTTTGCTGCCGCCCGGCACGTTCACGAGGGAACGGCCGGGGGTCAGGATGCTTTCAAGTCGGATCATGGGTTGGGAGTGTTAACGACCGGTCGCGCCCTGTAGGAGGCTCTGGGTCTTTTCCTTATGCTTTTTGAGTTGTTTATCGAGCTTGTCGGTCAATGCGTCGATCGCCGCGTACATATCAGTATGCTCCGCGTTGGCGACCACTTCATTGCCGGGAATATGCAGCGTGGCTTCGATTTTTTGCTTGAGCTTTTCGACCGTCATCGTGACCTGCACGTTGGTGATCTTGTCGAAATGCCTCTCTAATCGTTCGAGTTTTTCGCCGATGTAGGTGCGAAGAGGTTCGGTCACTTCCAGTTGGTGTCCACTGATGTTGACTTGCATACAGCTTCTCCTTCGTTGCCAGTGCATAAAGCGGCAGGCAGAAATGCCTGCCACTGGAACGCTGTGGCGTGGCTCTACATCAACCGCTTGCGTTCGCTCGAAGGCGCGATCCCGAGGGATTCGCGGTACTTGGCGACGGTGCGGCGAGCCACCTGAATGCCTTGTGCCTCCAGTAAACCAGCGATCTTGCTGTCACTCAACGGCTTTTTCTGATTTTCCGCGGCAACCAGTTTTTTGATGATCGCGCGAATCGCTGTGGACGAGCATTCACCGCCTTCGGAGGTGCTGACGTGGCTGGAGAAAAAGTATTTCAGTTCATATATGCCCCGAGGGGTATGCATGAATTTCTGCGTGGTCACCCGGGAAATCGTCGATTCGTGCATACCCACCGCTTCGGCGATGTCATGCAGCACCAGCGGTTTCATTGCTTCGTCGCCGTACTCCAGGAAGCCGCGCTGATGCTCGACGATCTGGGTGGCTACTTTCATCAGGGTTTCGTTGCGACTTTGCAGGCTTTTGATGAACCAGCGGGCTTCTTGCAACTGATTGCGCATGAAAGTGTTGTCGGCGCTGGTGTCGGCGCGGCGCACAAAGCCGGCGTACTGGGCGTTGACCCGCAGACGTGGCACGGATTCCTGGTTCAGCTCCACCAGCCAGCGCTCATTGTCCTTGCGCACGATCACGTCAGGAACAACGTACTCGGCTTCACTGGACTCGATCTGCGAACCCGGACGAGGGTTGAGGCTCTGCACCAGCTCGATCACCTGGCGCAGTTCATCTTCCTTGAGCTTCATGCGGCGCATCAGCTGGCTGTAGTCGCGGCCGCCTAGCAGGTCGATGTAATCAGTGACCAGACGCTTGGCTTCGGCCAGCCAAGGCGTCTTGGCGGGCAGTTGGCGCAGTTGCAGCAGCAGGCATTCGCCCAGGTTGCGGGCGCCAATGCCGGCAGGTTCGAATTGCTGGATGCGGTGCAGTACGGCTTCGATCTCGTCCAGCTCGATGTCCAGCTCCGGATCGAAGGCCTCGAGAATTTCTTCGAGGGTTTCGTCCAGGTAGCCCTGATTGTTGATGCAATCGATCAGGGTCACGGCGATCAGGCGATCGGTGTCGGACATCGGTGCAAGGTTCAGTTGCCACAGCAAATGGCTTTGCAGGCTTTCGCCGGCCGATGTGCGGGTGGTGAAGTCCCACTCGTCGTCATCGTTGCTCGGCAGGCTGCTGGCGCTGGTCTGGTAGACGTCTTCCCACGCGGTATCGACAGGCAGTTCGTTGGGAATGCGCTCGTTCCAGTCACCTTCCTCGAGGTTGTCCACCGTCGGGGCGGTTTCCTGGTAGGAGGGTTCCGAGACATCGGCGTTGGGGAGCTGTTCGGCTTTGTCGGCCAAGGGGTCGGCGTTATCGAAGTCGTCGCCTTCTTCCTGGCGTTCGAGCATCGGATTGGACTCCAGGGCCTCCTGGATTTCCTGTTGCAGGTCCAGGGTCGACAATTGGAGCAGGCGGATGGCCTGTTGCAGCTGCGGTGTCATCGTCAGCTGCTGGCCCATTCTCAAGACTAGCGATGGTTTCATGGCAGGGGCTTAACACCTTATTCGCCGGCGCACATGCGCCATCCACTACAGGGCGCCGGAGCGCCAAACATAAGCAAATTATATGCCCGAAACTGCAGCGTTTGCCTAGAGCGCTGTAACAATAAAAACTTTTAAAGTCTTATTGACGAGCTGCCCTTGCTGATAGCTGAACATCTTTGAGGCCAGCGTTTGCCTAGAGCGCTGTAACAATAAAAAAATGTTGATTTTTTATCGAGACAAACGCTCGGACAATCAGCCAGACACCTTGGTGCTTAAAGGCGGAACTCGTGGCCCAGATACACTTCCTTGACCAGTTCGTTGGCCAGGATGGTAGCGGAGTCACCTTCGGCGATCAGTTGGCCATCGTTGACGATGTAGGCGGTTTCGCAGATGTCCAGGGTTTCACGGACGTTGTGGTCCGTGATCAGCACGCCAATGCCTTTGGCCTTGAGGTGATAGATGATCTGTTTGATGTCGCCCACCGAAATCGGGTCCACACCGGCGAAAGGTTCGTCGAGCAGGATGAATTTCGGGTTGGTGGCCAGTGCACGTGCAATTTCCACGCGGCGGCGTTCACCACCGGACAGGCTCATGCCAAGGTTGTCGCGGATGTGACTGATGTGGAATTCCTGCAGCAGGCTTTCCAGCTCTTTGCGACGATCGGCCTTGTCGAGTTCCTTGCGGGTCTCGAGGATGGCCATGATGTTGTCGGCCACCGAGAGTTTGCGGAAGATCGACGCTTCTTGCGGAAGATAGCCGATACCGGCCTTTGCACGACCGTGCATAGGCTGGTGGCTGACGTCGAGGTCGTCGATCAATACGCGACCCTGATCGGCCTGCACCAGGCCAACGATCATGTAGAAACAGGTGGTCTTGCCGGCGCCGTTAGGACCCAGCAGGCCGACGATCTGACCGCTGTCGATGGACAGGCTGACGTCACGCACGACCTGGCGGCTCTTGTAGCTCTTGGCCAGATGCTGAGCTTTCAGAGTTGCCATTACTGGGCCTTTTTCTCGTCGGTTTTCGGCTTGGGCTGGATCACCATGTCAATGCGCGGACGCGACTCGGTAACCTTGCTGCCCGTAGCACGCCCGGCGCTCGCCAGCTTTTTCGCGGTGTCGTAGACGATTTTTTCGCCTTGGGTGACGTTGTTGTCCTTGTCGACAACTTTCGCCTTGTCGATCAGCACGACGCGGTTTTGCGAGGCGTGGTACTGGATGGTCACACCCCAACCCTGAACAGGCTTGGTGTCACCGGCCGTTTGCAGTTGCTCGAAGTAGGCGAGGTTGCCCACCGAAGTCACCACGTCGATGTCACCAGCCGCGGTGCGGGTGATGGTCACGGTGTTGCCGGTAACCTTCATCGAGCCCTGGGTAATGATCACGTCACCTTTATAGGTGGCAATGCCATTCTTGTCGTCCAGTTGGGCGTCGTCGGCCTGAATGCGGATAGGCTGCTCTTGATCGTTCGGCAGAGCCCAGGCGCTCACGCTTCCCAGTGCTGCGCCCAGACTGAGCAAAATAGGGAGAGTTTTAACGAGCCTCATACTGTCCTCTTACGTTCGATAGCAGGTGTATCCTGCTTTCTTTCAAGTACGCTTTCATTCCGTTGCCTGTCGATACACCGCCAGCGCCGTCGATTCTAACGGGTTGATCGGTCTGCGCATATTGCTGCTGCGGGAACACCGTCATTCGGGTGGTGGTAATCAGGGTTTTGCGGTTTTTTTCGTCGAAACGCGTGATGCGCACCGAGTCGATCAGCTCGACCTGAGTGCCGTCCGGGTTGACTTCGCCGTGCTCGCTCTGGACGTGCCAGGGAAACTCGGTGCCACGAAACATGTTCAGGTCGGGGTTGGTCAGCAACGTCACCTCGCTCACTTTCAGGTGCTCGACCTTGTCGGACGTCATTTCGTACTGCAATTTGCCGTCCGGCAGGTACTGCACGCTGTGGGCGTTGAGTGCGTAATAGTCGATCGCGGTTTCATCGACCTTGACCACGGGTTTGTCGAGGAAGCGTTCCGGGCTGATGTTCCAGTAGCCGACCGCGGCAAACAGCGCCGCGATGCAACCGAACATCAGGATGTTGCGAATCTTTTTGCTCAGCATAGTGGGCTCACAGGTACGCGGCGTTGGCCGCATCGAGGCGGCCCTGGGCGCGCAGGATCAATTCACAGAATTCGCGAGCGGCACCCTCGCCACCACGGGCCAGGGTGATGCCGTGGGCGTGTTCACGCACGAAGCTGGCGGCGTTTGCTACCGCCATGCCCAGGCCCACGCGGCGAATCACCGGCAGGTCCGGCAAGTCGTCGCCCAGATAGGCGACCTGCTCATAGCTCAGGTTGAGTTGAGCCAGAAGTTCGTCGAGCACCACCAGTTTGTCTTCGCGCCCCTGATAAACGTGAGGAATGCCGAGATTCTTCGCTCGACGTTCGACCACCGGGGTCTTGCGGCCGCTGATGATAGCGGTCTGCACGCCGGCTGCCATCAACATCTTGATGCCTTGGCCGTCGAGGGTACTGAACGTCTTGAATTCACTGCCGTCTTCGAGGAAGTACAGGCGCCCGTCGGTCAGCACGCCATCGACGTCGAACACCGCGAGTTTGATCTGTTTGCCGCGTTGCAGCAGGTCCGTGCTCATTACATTACTCCCGCACGCAACAAGTCGTGCATGTTCAAGGCGCCGACCGGACGGTCTTCGCTGTCGACCACGACCAGTGCGTTGATCTTGTGGTCTTCCATGATTTTCAGGGCTTCGGCGGCGAGCATCTCGGCGCGAGCGGTCTTGCCGTGCGCAGTCATGACCTGATCGATCGTGGCGCTGTGGATGTCGATGCTGCGGTCCAGCGTTCGGCGCAAGTCACCGTCAGTGAAGATTCCGGCCAGTTTGCCGTCGGCTTCCAGGATCACGGTCATGCCTAGGCCCTTGCGGGTCATTTCCATCAGCGCGTCCTTGAGCAACGTGCCGCGCTGGACCTGTGGCAGTTCCTGGCCGGCGTGCATGACGTTTTCGACCTTCAGCAGCAGGCGTCGGCCCAGCGCGCCGCCCGGATGGGAAAAGGCGAAGTCTTCAGCAGTAAAGCCGCGGGCTTCCAGTAGCGCAACGGCCAGGGCATCGCCCATGACCAGTGCGGCGGTGGTCGACGAAGTCGGCGCCAGGTTCAGCGGACAGGCTTCATGCTCGACGTGAACGTTGAGGTTGACCTCGGCAGCCTTGGCCAGCGCGGAGTCCGGGTTGCCGGTCACGCTGATCAACTTGATGCCCAGGCGTTTGATCAGGGGCAGCAGGGTGACGATTTCATTGGTGGAGCCGGAGTTCGACAGGGCCAGGATGATGTCGTCGCGCGTGATCATGCCCATGTCGCCATGGCTGGCTTCGGCCGGGTGCACGAAAAACGCCGTCGTGCCGGTGCTGGCCAGGGTGGCGGCGATCTTGTTGCCGATGTGCCCCGATTTGCCCATGCCGACCACGACCACGCGTCCTTTGCTCTCCAGAATCATCTCGCAAGCGCGTACGAAATCTGCGTCGATATGGGTCAGCAAGCCTTGTACGGCTTCCAGTTCGAGGCGGATGGTGCGTTGTGCAGATTGAATCAGGTCGCTGGATTGGCTCATGTCAGAAATCGTATAGCCTGATGAAAAGGCGGCGATTATAGCGGTAATGATCAAAACCCTCACGCAAGTTCGTCATGCTTTGTCATTCCCTGTTACCGAATCCCCTCCGGACGAGGCTTTTTGCCTGTCATGTTGCTGAACATGGGCCGGCTTGGGCCTTGGGCGCTTGGCCTTTGCAGTGATATAGTTCGCCGCCAGTTCGGCCTGCCCGGGGAGGTATGTGCTTTCGTCAGGAAGCCAGGCGTCCGAGTGTGAGGCTGCATCGCAAGGAGTTTAGATGAGTGCCGATAACGCCTACGCGGTCGAGCTGAAGGGACTGTCCTTCAAGCGCGGTGCGCGCAGCATTTTCAATAACGTCGATATCCGTATCCCGCGCGGCAAGGTCACCGGCATCATGGGGCCTTCCGGGTGTGGCAAGACCACGCTGTTGCGTCTGATGGGCGCACAGTTGCGTCCTACCAAGGGCGAAGTCTGGGTCAACGGCCAGAACCTGCCAAAGCTGTCGCGCAGCGATCTGTTCGATGCGCGCAAGCACATGGGCGTGCTGTTCCAGAGCGGCGCGCTGTTTACCGACCTCGATGTGTTCGAGAACGTCGCCTTTCCGCTGCGCGTTCATACCGAGCTGCCGGAAGAAATGATCCGTGACATCGTCCTGCTCAAATTGCAGGCCGTGGGGTTGCGTGGCGCCATCGACCTGATGCCCGACGAGCTGTCCGGTGGCATGAAGCGTCGTGTCGCGCTGGCGCGGGCGATTGCCCTCGATCCACAGATTCTCATGTACGACGAACCCTTTGTCGGCCAGGACCCTATCGCCATGGGGGTGTTGGTGCGCCTGATCCGCTTGCTCAACGATGCGCTGGGCATCACCAGTATCGTGGTCTCCCACGATCTGGCCGAGACCGCCAGCATTGCCGATTACATCTATGTGGTGGGTGAGGGGCAAGTCCTGGGGCAGGGTACTCCCGAGGAGCTGATGAACTCGCAGGAACCGCGGATTCGTCAATTCATGACCGGCGAGCCCGACGGTCCGGTTGCATACCACTTTCCAGCGACGGATTACCGCGCAGATCTCCTGGGGAAGCGTTGATGCGCAAGATTTCACTATTAGAACGCGTGCGTCGATTCGGCCACGGCGGCATCGATGTATTGGCGGTGTTCGGGCGTTCGGCGATTTTTCTGTTTCATGCCTTGCTCGGCCGTGGCGGTATCGGCGGCGGTTTTGGCCTGCTGATCAAGCAATTGCATTCGGTGGGCGTAATGTCCCTGGTGATCATTGTGGTTTCCGGGGTGTTCATCGGCATGGTGCTGGCGCTGCAAGGCTTCAACATTCTGTCCAGCTACGGTTCGGAGCAGGCGGTCGGGCAGATGGTTGCGCTGACGCTGTTGCGTGAACTCGGCCCGGTGGTAACGGCCTTGCTGTTCGCCGGGCGCGCAGGTTCGGCGTTGACCGCCGAAATCGGCAACATGAAATCCACTGAACAGTTGTCCAGTCTGGAAATGATTGGTGTCGACCCGCTCAAGTACATCATTGCCCCGCGCCTGTGGGCCGGCTTCATTTCCCTGCCGGTGCTGGCGATGATTTTCAGCGTGGTGGGTATCTGGGGTGGTTCGTGGGTGGCTGTCGACTGGCTGGGTGTCTATGAAGGTTCCTATTGGTCCAACATGCAGAACAGCGTGACGTTCACCGATGATGTGCTCAACGGCATCATCAAGAGCATCGTCTTCGCCTTTGTCGTGACCTGGATCGCCGTATTCCAAGGCTATGACTGCGAGCCCACTTCCGAGGGGATCAGTCGTGCCACTACCAAGACCGTGGTGTATGCCTCTTTGGCTGTGCTCGGCCTGGACTTTATTTTGACCGCCTTGATGTTTGGAGATTTCTGATGCAAAACCGCACCCTGGAAATCGGTGTCGGCCTTTTCTTGCTGGCTGGCATCCTGGCTTTGCTGTTGCTAGCGTTGCGGGTCAGTGGCCTGTCCCCGAGCGCCACCACCGATACTTATAAACTTTATGCCTATTTCGACAATATCGCCGGTTTGACGGTCAGAGCTAAAGTGACCATGGCCGGTGTGACCATCGGCAAGGTCACGGCGATCGATCTGGACCGCGACAGCTTCACCGGTCGGGTGACCATGCAACTGGAAAAGCGCGTAGACAACCTGCCGGCTGACTCCACTGCATCTATTCTGACGGCTGGCCTGTTGGGCGAGAAGTACATCGGTATCAGTGTGGGCGGGGAAGAAGCCCTGCTCAAGGATGGTGGAACCATCCACGACACGCAGTCGTCGCTGGTGCTCGAGGACCTGATCGGTAAATTCCTGCTCAATACCGTTAGCAAAGACGCCAAATGAGGAGCTTTTGAATGATCTCTACCTTGCGACGTAGCCTGTTGATATTACTCGCGGCCTTGCCGTTGATGGCTCACGCCGTGGCAGCGCCCTCAGCGCACGATATCGTGAAAGACACTACCGATCGGCTGCTTGCCGATCTGTCGGCCAACAAAGAGAAGTACAAGCAGGATCCGCAAGACTTTTACACGGCGCTGAACACCATCGTCGGGCCGGTCGTGGATGCCGAGGGCATTTCCAAAAGCATCATGACGGTCAAATACTCGCGCAAAGCCACGCCGGCGCAGATGAAGACCTTCGAAGAGAACTTCAAGAAGGGTCTGTTCCAGTTCTATGGCAACGCCTTGCTCGAGTACAACAACCAGGGCATCACCGTCGATCCTGCCAAGGATGAGTCCGGCGACCGTACCAGCGTTGCCATGACGGTCAAGGGCACCAACGGCTCGATCTATCCTGTGTCGTACACACTCGAGAAGATCAATGGCGAGTGGAAACTGCGCAACGTGATCATCAACGGTATCAATATCGGCAAGCTGTTCCGAGATCAATTCGCGGATGCGATGCAGCGCAATGGCAATGACCTGGACAAGACCATCAACGGTTGGGCCGGGGAAGTTGCCAAAGCCAAGGAAAAATCCGCGGACGCCACCGAGAAATCTGCCCAATGAGCGTGTCGGCCATTCGCATGAGCGAAACCGGCGAGCTGCGCCTTAGCGGCATGCTGGATTACCGTACCGGTCCCGGTTTGCGCAAGCAGGGGCAGGCGTTGATCAAATCCAGCACGGCTACTGAAGTGGTGGTCGATTGTTCGGCAGTGTTGAAGTCCAGTAGCGTAGGCTTGTCCTTGCTGCTGTGTTTCATGCGTGATGCTGAGGCGGCCGGCAAGGCGCTGAGCATCCGCGGGATGCCAGAAGACATGCGCGAAATCGCTCAGGTCAGCGAATTGACCGAGCTGTTGGCGCATCCCTAACCAGCATCTATAAAGAAGCCCCCCGTCAGAGTCCTGCTTCGCGGGGTTCGCAGGCGCGGGGCTTTTTTGTATGATGTCCGACCCGCGCGCACAGGGCGCCGATTGAGGTTGAGCATGCAGGCCGTAGAAGTGAAGAGCTTCCTTGAAGGAAAGCTGCCCGGAACGTTGGTAGAAGTCGAGGGCGAAGGCTGCAATTTCCAGCTGAACGTGATTAGCGATGAACTGGCGGCGTTGAGCCCGGTGAAGCGTCAGCAGCAGATCTATGCCCATTTGAACCCATGGATCACCGATGGCAGCATCCATGCGGTCACTATGAAATTTTTCAGCAGCGCGGCCTGGGCCGAGCGCACCTGAGCCCAAGGGCGTCGAGATTCTTATGGATAAATTGATTATTACTGGCGGCGTTCGTCTTGATGGCGAAATCCGCATCTCCGGGGCAAAGAACTCTGCCCTGCCGATCCTGGCTGCAACCCTGCTGTGCGATGGCCCGGTAACCGTTGCCAACTTGCCGCACCTGCACGACATCACCACCATGATCGAGCTGTTCGGCCGCATGGGCATCGAGCCGGTGATCGACGAGAAGCTCAGCGTCGAAATCGACCCGCGCACCATCAAGACCCTGATCGCACCGTACGAACTGGTGAAAACCATGCGTGCATCGATCCTGGTGCTGGGCCCTATGGTTGCCCGTTTCGGTGAAGCCGAAGTCGCACTGCCTGGCGGTTGCGCCATCGGTTCGCGTCCGGTTGACCTGCACATCCGTGGTCTCGAAGCCATGGGCGCGGTCATCGACGTCGAAGGCGGCTACATCAAGGCCAAGGCGCCAGAAGGCGGCTTGCGCGGTGCGCACTTCTTCTTCGACACCGTCAGCGTGACCGGTACCGAAAACATCATGATGGCCGCCGCTCTGGCCAAGGGCCGCAGCGTGTTGCAGAACGCCGCTCGCGAACCTGAAGTCATCGACCTGGCGAACTTCCTGATTGCCATGGGTGCCAAGATCACTGGCGCCGGCACCGACACCATCACCATCGATGGCGTTGAGCGTCTGCACCCGACCACCTACAAAGTGATGCCTGACCGTATCGAAACCGGCACCTACCTGGTGGCGGCAGCCGTGACCGGCGGTCGCGTGAAGGTCAAGGACACTGATCCGACCATCCTTGAAGCCGTCCTGGAAAAACTCCGCGAGTCGGGTGCTGAAATCACCTGCGGCGAAGACTGGATCGAGCTGAACATGCACGGCAAGCGGCCGAAAGCCGTCAACGTGCGGACCGCTCCATACCCGGCGTTCCCGACTGACATGCAGGCGCAGTTCATCTCCCTCAACGCCATTGCCGAAGGCACCGGCGCTGTGATCGAGACGATCTTTGAAAACCGCTTCATGCACGTTTACGAACTGCACCGCATGGGCGCTCACATCCAGGTCGAAGGCAACACAGCCATCGTCACCGGCATCGAAAAGCTCAAGGGCGCGCCAGTCATGGCCACTGACCTGCGTGCTTCGGCCAGCCTGGTGATCTCGGCGCTGATCGCCGAAGGCGACACCCTGATCGACCGCATCTACCACATCGACCGTGGTTACGAGTGCATCGAAGAGAAGCTGCAGATGCTCGGCGCCAAGATCCGCCGCGTACCGGGCTAGTTTCTGCTGTATGGGCACAGGGAGGTGCCCACTGGTTTCGTTTCAAGTCGAGGGTGTCTTTTCATTATTGAGAACACCCTCGAAGTGTGTCCGGCGCCGTTTGCGACCGGGCATCAGTAGCCTGATAAGGACTGACGTTTCCCATGTTGACCATCGCACTGTCCAAGGGCCGCATCCTTGACGACACCCTGCCGCTTCTGGCTGAAGCGGGCATCGTGCCGACCGAGAATCCGGACAAGAGCCGCAAGCTGATCATCCCCACGACCCAGGCCGACGTGCGTCTGCTGATCGTGCGCGCCACCGATGTGCCGACTTACGTCGAGCATGGTGCCGCGGACCTGGGCGTCGCGGGTAAAGATGTGCTGATGGAATACGGCGGCCAGGGGCTGTACGAGCCTCTGGACCTGCGCATTGCCCTGTGCAAGCTGATGACCGCCGGCCGTGTCGGCGACGTGGAGCCCAAGGGCCGCCTGCGCGTGGCGACCAAGTTCGTCAACGTTGCCAAGCGTTACTACGCCGAGCAGGGCCGTCAGGTCGACATCATCAAGCTTTACGGCTCGATGGAACTGGCGCCGCTGATCGGTCTGGCGGACAAGATCATCGACGTGGTCGACACCGGCAACACCTTGCGTGCCAATGGCCTGGAACCCCAGGATTTCATTGCCGACATCAGCTCCCGGCTGATCGTCAACAAAGCTTCGATGAAGATGCAACACGCCCGTATCCAGGCGTTGATCGACACCCTGCGCAAGGCAGTGGAGTCTCGACACCGCGGCTGATTCACCTGCGCGACGTTAAGTCGCGCCCGTCTATCCGCCTCATAGCCAGAATTCTCAGGTGCCCAAGCGGATCGATGGTAGCTTCGGGTACCTGAGTTTTCGCCATTCCTATGAGGCTCTCGCTATGACCGCACCGACTGCAATTCGCCGACTCAACGCTGCTGACCCGGATTTCGCGCATCATCTGGATCATCTGCTGAGCTGGGAAAGTGTGTCTGACGACTCGGTCAATCAGCGCGTGCTGGACATCATAAAAGCCGTGCGCGAGCGTGGCGATGCGGCGTTGGTGGACTTCACCCGGCAGTTCGACGGCCTGGACGTTGCGTCCATGGCGGATCTGATCCTGCCGCGTGAGCGCCTGGAACTGGCCCTGACCCGGATCACTGTGCCTCAGCGTGAAGCGCTGGAAAAAGCCGCGACCCGAGTGCGCAGCTACCACGAAAAGCAGAAACAGGACTCCTGGAGCTACACCGAAGCCGACGGCACGGTGCTGGGCCAGAAGGTCACGCCGCTGGATCGCGCTGGCCTTTACGTGCCGGGCGGCAAGGCGTCGTACCCATCCTCCGTCCTGATGAACGCGATTCCGGCCAAGGTCGCCGGTGTGACCGAAGTGGTCATGGTGGTACCGACTCCGCGCGGTGAAATCAACGAACTGGTACTAGCCGCGGCCTGCATTGCCGGTGTCGACCGCGTCTTCACCATTGGCGGCGCGCAAGCGGTTGCCGCATTGGCGTACGGCACTGAAAGCGTGCCGAAGGTCGACAAGGTGGTTGGCCCGGGCAACATCTATGTTGCCACCGCCAAGCGCCACGTGTTCGGCCAGGTCGGCATCGACATGATCGCCGGCCCATCCGAGATCCTCGTGGTGTGTGACGGCCACACCGATCCGGACTGGATCGCCATGGACCTGTTCTCCCAGGCCGAGCACGACGAAGACGCCCAGGCGATCCTGGTCAGCCCGGACGCCGAGTTCCTCGACAAGGTCGCCGCCAGCATTGCCAAACTGCTGCCAACCATGGAACGCGCCGAGATCATCGAAACCTCGGTCAATGGCCGTGGCGCGCTGATCCAGGTTCGTGACATGGAGCAAGCCATCGAAGTGGCCAACCGTATTGCGCCGGAACACCTGGAGTTGTCGGTGGCCGATCCGCAAGCCTGGCTGCCGCTGATCCGTCACGCGGGCGCGATCTTCATGGGCCGTCACACCTCCGAAGCCCTGGGCGATTACTGCGCAGGTCCGAACCACGTATTGCCGACCTCCGGCACCGCGCGGTTCTCTTCGCCACTGGGTGTGTACGATTTCCAGAAACGCTCGTCGATCATCTTCTGCTCCGAGCAGGGTGCGTCCGAACTGGGCAAAACCGCTTCCGTGTTGGCCCGTGGCGAGTCCCTGACTGCCCACGCCCGCAGTGCCGAATACCGCATCGTTGACGAGCAAAAGGGGAACTGAACATGAGTAAATTCTGGAGCCCGTTCGTCAAGGATCTGGTGCCTTACGTGCCGGGCGAGCAGCCGAAACTGGCGAAGCTGGTAAAGCTCAACACCAACGAAAACCCTTACGGTCCATCGCCAAAAGCCTTGGCGGCGATGCAGACCGAACTCAACGACAATCTGCGCCTGTATCCGGACCCGAACAGCGATCTGCTGAAAAACGCCGTGGCTGCGTATTACGGCGTGAAGGCCAATCAGGTGTTCCTCGGCAACGGTTCCGATGAAGTCCTGGCGCACATCTTCCACGGCTTGCTGCAACACGACAAAGCGGTGCTGTTCCCGGACATCAGCTACAGCTTCTATCCGGTCTATTGCGGGTTGTATGGCATCCAGTTCGATGCGGTGCCGCTGGACGAGCAGTTCCAGATCAACCCGGCGGACTACGCCAGGCCGAACGGCGGGATCATCTTCCCGAACCCGAACGCGCCAACCGGTTGTCTGTTGGCGCTGGACGCCGTTGAGCAAATCCTGAAAGCCAGCCCGGATTCGGCCGTGGTGGTGGATGAGGCTTACATCGACTTCGGCGGCGAGACGGCGATCACTTTGGTGGACCGTTATCCGAACCTGCTGGTGACTCAGACCCTGTCCAAGTCCCGCTCACTGGCTGGCCTGCGCGTTGGTCTGGCGGTGGGGCATCCGGATTTGATCGAGGCGCTGGAGCGGATCAAGAACAGCTTCAACTCCTATCCTCTGGATCGCCTGGCAAATGTCGGGGCTGCCGCCGCGTTTGAAGACCGTGAATACTTCGACAAGACCTGCCGGTTGGTCATCGAGCATCGCGAGTGGGTGGTTGCGCAACTGGAAGGGAAGGGCTTTGAAGTGCTGCCGTCGGCGGCGAACTTCATCTTCGCGCGCCATCCGAAGCATGACGCGGCGGGATTGGCTGCGAAGCTGCGTGAGCAAGGCGTGATCGTTCGGCACTTCAAGCAGGAGCGGATTGCACAGTTCCTGCGGATCTCCATCGGCACGCCTGAGCAGAACAAGGCGCTGATCGACGGCCTCGGCGACCTCTAAGCCATCCCCCGGCCCTGTGGGAGCGAGCCTGCTCGCGATGAGGTCATAACATTCAGCATTGATGTTGAATGCAAAACCGCTATCGCGAGCAGGCTCGCTCCCACAGGGGGGTGTGTCTTACTCGTGATGCGGTTCGCCCAAAAACGTCAACGAACTGAACAGCCCGCGTGTCGCTACATCCGGATTGTCCTTGAGCACAATCTCCATCTGCGCCGAAATCACATTCAACCCCTCATTACGCACCACCACCTGCGCCCGGCCATCCTTATCGGTCTCAGTGCTCAACGTATTCGGCGCGCTGCGATAGTCGCCAGTCAACTTCACTCCCGCCGCCGGTTTTCCATCCAGTAGCACCCGCACCGGCAGCAACTTGCCCGGCCCGACTGTCAGCGGATCGACCTCCGGCAGAATCAGCAGTTTCAGTTGATCAAGCTTCGGCAACTCCGCCCCCGGCTGATAGATCGCCAGACTGTATTTGAAAGTCTGTGTCGACTCGATCGCCCCCGGTACTTTACTGCGTCCTTCATTGATCCATTTTTTATCCGCCGTCTGCGACCACATGCCGTTGTCCAGTGCCACCGCCATCACGGCGGGCGGCTTCAGCGGTTGCAGGCGTGCGTGATCGGCCAGGCGTTGCACGGTCACCGGGATCATTTTGCCGCTGACGTCATAGGCCCAGGCGCCGCTGATTTTCTGCGCCTTGAAGGCGTTGTCTTCGGCACCATGGCCGTAAATCACTTCGATGTTGCCACGACGTTGTTCGGTCCAGAGGCCATGGGCCGAGACCTGGCCGGTAAACAACAGGCCGAGCAGCAGGCCGAGCAGTGCGGGATTGAGGTGGTGCACGGGAACTTCCTTTTACAGATTGAGTGTGAGGCTGACGGTGAAATTGCGCGGCTCGCCGGGGTTGACCCAGTAATTGCTGTACGAGCGCTCGTAGTATTTTTCGTCGAAAAGGTTGTTCAGGTTCAGGCCGAGAGTGACGTTTTCACTGGCCTTGTAATGGGCCAGCAAGTCGACGGTGTGGTAGGCCGGCAGTTCGAAATCGCTGCCGGATTCGCCCGAGCGATCGCCGACATAGGTGAACGCCGCGCCGACGTCCGAACCTCGTAGACGGCCATCCTGAAATTCATAGACGCCCAACAGACTGCCGCTGCGCTTGGCGACGCCGAGGATGCGGCTGCCAGTGGGAATCACCTTGTCGCCTTGAGTGACCTCGGCGTCGATGTAGGCGAATGCACCGATCACCCGCACGGCGTCCGTCACTTGCCCGGTGACTTGCAGGTCGAATCCCTGGCTGCGAGCCTTGCCCATGGCGCGGCTGGTGTCCGTGCCCGGGTCGAGTGCGAGGACGTTTTCCTTTTCGATATGGAAGGCGGCGAGGGTGGTACTCAGGCGGTCATCGAACAGCTCGCTCTTGATCCCCACTTCGTAACCGACGCCTTCTTCCGGGTCGAAGGATTTGCCGCCAGCGTCCAGGCCGTTGTTCGGTTTGAACGAGGTGGAGGCGTTGGCGAACAGTCCGACTTCGGGTGTCAGCTGATAGAGCAGGCCGGCCCGCTGGGTCAATGCATCGTGGCTCTGGCGGTTGGTGGCGCCGCGGCTGTGATCGTCGATGCTTTGCTCAAAGTGTTCGAAACGGGCCCCGAGCATGCCGCGCAGTTTGTCGGTGAAGACGATCTGGTCCTGAAGGTTCAGCGCCTGGCTTTCGACGTGCTCAAACAAATCCGTACCGGAGCGCGTGCCGTTGGGTTTCGGCTGACCGTAGATGGGCTGATAAACGTCGATGGCGTAGGGGCCGCCCGCAATGGTCGTGACCCGTTCGTTTTTGCGGAAGTTCTCGTACTCGGTGCCAATCAGCAATTCGTGCTGCCAGCTACCGAGGTCGAACAAACCGCGCAATTCGAGCTGGGTGATGCTGTCGTGCCAGTTGGTATCGCGCTCGCGGTAGCGTCGGTTGAGGGTGTGGCCGTCGGCATTCAACGGGCGATTTTCGGAAGCGTAGCCCCAGAGTTTGCCTTCCTTGTAATGGCTGGCCAGCCGCAGTTTCCAATTGTCGTTGAGATGGTGTTCGAGCGTGGCTTGCAGCAGGTTGTTGTGGTTGTCGATGTTGCCGTCATTGGGTTCGCCAAGGAATGTCGAGCGAGAAACGCCACTCCATTTATTGTTCGGCGCAACGATGCCGCGGTCGAACGTGGAGCTGTGACGGACGAATTCGCTTTCCACCAACAGGCTGGTGTCCGGGTTCAGTTGCCAACTGAAGGAGGGCGCGACGAATACTCGCTGACTGTCGACGTGATCGCGGAAGCTGTGGTTGTCCTCGACGGCCAGGTTGATTCGCGAGAGCACGTTGGCGTCGTCATCCAGCGGCGTGTTGACGTCGAGGGCGGTGCGATAGCGATCCCAGCTGCCGGCGCTGGTGTGCAGGGTGGTGAACGCTTCGGGTTGCGGTTTTTTGGTGACGATGTTCACCGTGCCGCCGGGATCGCCGCGTCCATAGAGACTGGCGGCGGGGCCTTTGAGCACTTCGATACGCTCGATGTTGGCCGCGTCCGGCGTGCTCGGATAACCCCGGTTGGCGCTGAAGCCGTCCTTGTAGAACTCCGACGTGGTGAAGCCGCGCACGCTGTATTCGTAAAGCGTCAGGCCGCCGAAGTTGTTCTGCTTCGACACGCCGCCGGCAAAATCAAGGGCACGTTCGACGCTGGTGCTGCCCAGGTCGTTGAGCACGCTGACGGGAATGACGCTGATGGATTGCGGGATCTCGCGGATCGCGGTGTCGGTTTTGGTCGCGCTGGAAGACCGCGTGGCGCGATAACCCTTGACCGGGCCGGTGGGCGATTCGTAGTCGGAGGTGACGCTGATGGCGTCCAGTTCGAGGGTGCCGGGCTTTTCGGCGAAGACCGGATCCGCCAGCAGGCCAAGGGCAAGACTTGCCACGGAAACCATTGTTCGAGACGACATGTTATGTTGTTCCAATATAGATATTGAAACAATATAACATGTCCAATGAGAATGTCTTCTATTAGCCCGAGATCCTCGGGCTGGCGTCAGTCTTCTTCTTTTTCTTTCTCTTTCTCTTTAGCCGGCGCCGGCGGGGGGCGCAGGCCGATCTCAGCGGTGAGCTTCAGCTCTTTGCCGTTGCGCATCACCTGAATGGTGACCTTGTCGGTCGGTTTGATCCGCGCGACCTGGTTCATCGAACGACGACCATCGCCGGCCGGTTCGCCGTCGATGCTGAGAATCACGTCACCCAGTTGCAGGCCGGCCTTCTGCGCCGGACCGTCGCGGAAAATCCCTGCGACCACAATCCCCGGGCGTCCCGACAGGCCAAACGACTCCGCCAGTTCCTGACTCAATGGTTGCACTTCGATGCCGAGCCAGCCGCGAATCACCTGGCCGTGTTCGATGATCGACTTCATCACTTCCATGGCCAGTTTGACCGGGATCGCAAAACCGATGCCTTGCGAGCCGCCGGACTTGGAGAAAATCGCTGTGTTGATGCCGGTCAGGTTGCCGTTGGCGTCCACCAGCGCACCGCCGGAGTTGCCGGGGTTGATCGCGGCGTCGGTCTGGATGAAGTCTTCGTAGTTGTTCAGGCCCAGCTGGTTACGCCCGGTGGCACTGATGATGCCCATGGTCACGGTCTGGCCGACGCCGAACGGGTTGCCGATGGCCAGGGCGACGTCACCGATGCGGATATTGTCGGAGCGGCCGACGGTAATCGATGGCAGGTTTTTCAGATCGATCTTCAGGACCGCGAGGTCGGTTTCCGGATCGCTGCCGATTACCCGGGCCAGGGTTTCGCGACCATCCTTGAGCGCGACCACAATCTGGTCGGCGCCGCTGGTGACGTGGTTGTTGGTCAGTAAGTAACCTTCCGGGCTCATGATCACGCCCGAGCCCAGGCTCGACTCCATGCGCTTCTGCTTGGGCGAGTTGTCGCCGAAGAAGCGGCGGAACTGCGGATCTTCAAACAGTGGATGGTTCGGTTTGTTGATGACTTTAGTGGTGTACAGGTTCACCACCGACGGCGCGGCGGTGGTCACCGCGTCGGCATAGGACACCGGACCTTGCTGCATGGTGGTGGTTTGCGGGGCTTGCTGCAGGTTGACGTCGAGGCTCGGAAGCCCGACCCACTGCGGGTAACGCTGGATGATCAACAGAGCGATAAGCACGCCGGCCAACAGCGGCCAGCCGGAAAAACGCAGCGCCTTGAGCATTAAGCACGTCCTGAGAGGTTGCAGGCGGTATGAGACCGCCCATAATGTCGCGCATTATACGAGGCGCAGCTCGCCTCTGAACGGGATATTTAGGAGTCTTTTATGGCCGTCGCTCTGAGCACCCTGGTCGAAGAAGCCGACCGTTACCTTAACAGTGCCAGGATTGCCGATTACTGCCCCAACGGCTTACAGGTCGAAGGCCGCCCGCAAGTGATGCGCATCGTCAGTGGCGTCACCGCCAGCCAGGCGTTGCTGGACGCCGCCGTCGAAGCGCAGGCCGATCTGGTGCTGGTGCATCACGGCTATTTCTGGAAGGGCGAGAACCCGTGCATCACCGGCATGAAGCAGCGCCGGTTGAAAACCCTGCTCAAGCACGACATCAGCCTGCTGTCCTATCACTTGCCGCTGGATCTGCACCCGGACGTCGGTAACAACGTGCAGTTGGCGCGTCAGCTCGACATCACGGTCGAAGGCCCGCTGGATCTGGACAACCTCAAGGTTGTCGGCCTGGTCGGCTCGTTGAACGAACCGATGACACCGCGTGATTTTGCTCGTCGTGTGCAGGAGGTCATGGGTCGCGAACCGCTGCTGATCGAAGGCAGCGAGATGATTCGTCGTGTTGGCTGGTGCACCGGTGGTGGCCAGGGTTACATCGATCAGGCGGTGCTGGCCGGGGTCGATTTGTACCTCAGCGGCGAGGCTTCCGAACAAACCTTCCACAGCGCCCGGGAAAACAACATCAGCTTCATCGCCGCCGGTCACCACGCCACCGAGCGTTACGGCGTGCAGGCATTGGGCGACTACCTGGCCCGGCGGTTTGCCCTTGAGCACATCTTCATTGATTGCCCGAATCCGATTTGAGATCACACCACAGATCAAATGTGGGAGCGGCGGTGCGACGATTCGACTTGCTCGCGAAGGCATACTGACATTCAACATTGATGTTGACTGATCCACCGCTTTCGCGAGCAAGCTCGCTCCCACAGTGGTTTCGGCGCCCAAACGAGGGGGTATATTCATATACCCTTTCGATCTAGTCGGCGTCCTGATTAGAAGAGGTCGCTGTGCTAGGATTCCCCGCTCGAACACGGCCCGCTGGCCGTCCATAAGATCGTTTTCGTGAGTAGCCATGGTCGACAAACTGACGCATCTGAAACAGCTGGAGGCCGAAAGCATCCACATCATCCGCGAGGTCGCCGCCGAGTTCGATAACCCGGTGATGCTGTACTCCGTCGGTAAAGACTCCGCCGTGATGCTGCACCTTGCGCGCAAGGCATTCTTCCCGGGCAAACTGCCGTTCCCGGTGATGCACGTCGACACCCGGTGGAAGTTCAAGGAAATGTACGCGTTCCGCGACCGCATGGTCGAAGAGCTCGGCCTGGACCTGATCGTGCACGTGAACCCCGATGGCGTCGCGCAGGGCATCAACCCGCTGACCCACGGCAGTGCCAAGCACACCGACATCATGAAAACCGAAGGCCTGAAACAAGCCCTCGACAAGTACGGTTTCGACGCCGCTTTCGGTGGCGCTCGCCGCGACGAAGAGAAGTCCCGTGCCAAAGAGCGCGTGTATTCCTTCCGCGACACCAAGCACCGCTGGGACCCGAAAAACCAGCGTCCAGAGCTCTGGAACGTCTACAACGGCAACGTTAACAAGGGCGAATCCATTCGTGTGTTCCCATTGTCGAACTGGACCGAACTGGACATCTGGCAGTACATCTACCTCGAAGGCATCCCGATCGTGCCGCTGTATTTCGCCGCCGAGCGCGACGTCATCGAGATGAATGGCACCTGGATCATGATCGACGACGAACGCCTGCTCAATCACCTGAGCGACGAAGACAAGGCGCGCATCGTCAAGAAGAAGGTCCGTTTCCGTACGCTCGGTGACTACCCGCTGACCGGTGCGGTCGAGTCCGAGGCCACCAGCCTGACCGACATCATTCAGGAAATGCTCCTGACGCGAACTTCCGAACGCCAGGGCCGGGTCATCGACCACGATGGCGCAGGCTCGATGGAAGAAAAGAAACGTCAGGGTTATTTCTAAGGGGTTGTCATGTCGCACGTATCTGATTTGATCAGCGAGGACATCCTCGCCTACCTGGGCCAGCACGAACGCAAGGAAATGCTGCGCTTTCTGACCTGTGGCAACGTCGACGACGGCAAGAGCACCCTGATCGGGCGCCTGCTGCACGACTCCAAGATGATCTACGAAGATCACCTGGAAGCCATTACCCGCGACTCGAAAAAAGTCGGCACCACCGGCGAAGACATCGACCTGGCGTTGCTGGTCGACGGCCTGCAGGCCGAGCGTGAGCAGGGCATCACCATCGATGTCGCTTATCGCTATTTCTCTACCGCCAAGCGCAAATTCATCATCGCCGACACCCCAGGCCATGAGCAATACACCCGCAACATGGCCACCGGTGCATCCACCTGTGACTTGGCGATCATCCTGGTCGACGCCCGCTACGGCGTGCAGACCCAGACCCGTCGCCACAGCTTCATCGCCTCGTTGCTGGGCATCAAGCACATCGTTGTCGCCATCAACAAGATGGACCTCAACGGCTTCGACGAAACCGTCTTCGAGTCGATCAAGGCCGATTACCTGAAGTTCGCCGAAGGCATCGCGTTCAAGCCGACCACCATGGCCTTTGTGCCGATGTCGGCGCTCAAGGGCGACAACGTGGTGAACAAGTCCGAGCGCTCGCCGTGGTACACCGGCCAGTCGCTGATGGAAATTCTCGAGACCGTCGAGATCGCCAACGACCGCAACTACACCGATTTGCGTTTTCCGGTGCAGTACGTCAACCGTCCGAACCTGAACTTCCGTGGATTCGCCGGCACGCTGGCGAGCGGCGTCGTGCACAAGGGCGACGAAGTCGTTGTGCTGCCGTCGGGCAAGAGCAGCCGCGTGAAGTCCATCGTCACCTTCGAAGGTGAGCTGGAACATGCCGGTCCAGGTCAAGCGGTGACGCTGACCATGGAAGACGAGATCGACATCTCTCGCGGCGATCTGCTGGTGCACGCCGACAACCTGCCGCAAGTGACTGACGCCTTCGACGCCATGCTGGTGTGGATGGCCGAAGAACCGATGCTGCCGGGCAAGAAATACGACATCAAGCGCGCCACCAGTTACGTGCCGGGTTCGATCACCAGCATCGTCAATCGTGTTGACGTGAACACCCTGGAAGAAGGTCCTGCCAGCGCGTTGCAACTGAACGAGATTGGTCGGGTCAAGGTCAGCCTCGACGCCGCGATCGCGCTGGACGGTTACGCCAGCAACCGCACCACCGGTTCGTTCATCGTGATTGATCGTTTGACCAACGGCACCGTTGCCGCCGGCATGATCATCGCTCAGCCGTTGGCGCATGGCAGCAGTACGCACCACGGCAAACTGGCGCACGTGGCCACCGAAGAGCGCGCTCAGCGTTTCGGCCAGCAACCGGCCACCGTGTTGTTCAGCGGCTTGTCGGGCGCGGGCAAAAGCACCTTGGCCTATGCGGTTGAACGCAAGCTGTTCGACATGGGCCGTGCGGTGTTTGTACTCGATGGCCAGAACCTGCGTCACGACCTGAACAAAGGTCTGCCACAGGATCGCGCCGGACGTACCGAGAACTGGCGCCGTGCCGCGCACGTTGCGCGTCAGTTCAACGAAGCCGGCCTGGTCACCCTGGCGGCCTTTGTGGCGCCGAGTGCTGAAGGTCGTGAGCAAGCCCGGGAACTGATCGGCAAGGAGCGTCTGCTGACGGTCTACGTCCAGGCTTCGCCGACGGTCTGTGCCGAGCGTGACCCACAAGGCCTGTACGCAGCGGCCGGGGATAACATCCCGGGCGATTCCTTCCCGTACGACGTGCCGCTGGACGCCGACCTCGTGGTCGACACCCAGTCGCTGTCGCTGGAAGAAAGCGTCAAGCAAGTGCTGGATCTGCTGCGCAAGCGTGGCGCGATCTAAGCGTTAGCCGCTCCAATAAAAAACCCGCCGATGAGTGATCATCGGCGGGTTTTTTTGTGGGTCAACTCGGTCAACTGTGGGAGCTAGCCTGCTAGCGATTGCGGTGATTCAGGCAATAAATCTGCTGAATGTGAACCCGCTATCGCCAGCAGGCTGGCTCCCACAGTAGGTCAGTGTTTGGCTGGATATTCGCGATGCATCTGCTCCAGCAACGCATCCTTGTCTTCCCAAAGCTGATTGATCCAGCCCTGAAACTGCAATCGATACTCCCCATCCTGGTCGTAATTCTTGCCAATGAACTGCGGCGGAATCTTCAGCTCCTGAAAATGCACCACCACATCCGCAACGTTCCCGCAGAGCAAATCCCAATACCCCGGACGCCCGCCCGGATAGTGAATCGTCACATTGACGATCGACTCCAGCTGCTCACCCATCGCATCCAGCACAAACGCAATGCCGCCGGCCTTGGGCTTGAGCAGGTACTTGAACGGTGATTTCTGCTGCGCATGTTTGCCTTCAGTGAAGCGCGTGCCTTCGACAAAATTGAAAATCCCCACCGGGTTATTGCGGAACTTGTCGCAGGTCTTGCGGGTGGTTTCCAGGTCCTTGCCTTTCTTTTCCGGGTGCTTTTCCAGGTAGGCTTTGGAGTAGCGCTTCATGAACGGAAAACCGAGCGCCCACCAGGCCAAGCCAATCACCGGCACCCAGATCAGTTCCTGTTTGAGAAAGAACTTCAGCGGCTGGATGCGGCGGTTGAGCACGTACTGCAACACCATGATGTCGACCCAGCTCTGGTGGTTGCTGGTGATCAGGTACGAGTGTTGATAATCCAGCCCTTGCAGGCCGCTGAGGTGCCAGCGGGTGCGGCAGACCAGGTTCATCCAGGCCTTGTTGTTGCTGATCCAGGCTTCATGGGTATGGCTCATCAACCAGAGCGTGAAACGCTGGGTGAGGGCAAAGGGCAGCACCTTGAAGATCGCCACGCAGAACAGAAACGAGCACAGCACAATGGTATTCAACGCCAGCAACAACGATGCAATCACGCCGCGCACGGCGGCAGGTAGAAAAGCCAGCATTTAGAGATCCATAGGTCGGTTGGCAGCTTGAATCGCGGTCAACGCGATGGTGTACACGATGTCATCGACTTGCGCGCCACGCGGCAGGTCGTTCACCGGTTTGCGCAGGCCTTGCAACATCGGCCCGAGGCTGACGCAATCGGCACTGCGCTGCACGGCTTTGTGCGTGGTGTTGCCGGTGTTCAAGTCGGGGAACACGAACACCGTGGCGCGACCGGCGACCTGGCTGTTCGGCGCCAGTTGCCGGGCCACGGTTTCGTTGGCGGCGGCATCGTACTGCAACGGGCCGTCGATCAGCAGCGAGTTCTGTTGTTCGTGGGCGAGCAGTGTTGCTTCGCGAACTTTCTCGACTTCTTCGCCGCTGGCCGATTCACCGCTGGAATAACTGATCATCGCCACGCGCGGGATGATACCGAACGCCGCCGCCGAGTCGGCACTTTGCAAGGCGATCTCGGCCAGTTCGCTGGCGCTCGGGTGCGGGTTCATCACGCAGTCGCCGTAGACCAGCACTTCCTCAGGAAACAGCATGAAGAACACCGACGACACCAGCGTGCAGCCCGGTGCGGTTTTAATCAGCTGCAAGGCCGGGCGGATGGTGTTGGCGGTGGAGTGGATGACCCCGGACACAAGGCCGTCGACCTCATCCAGCGCCAGCATCATGGTGCCGATCACCACGGTATCTTCCAGTTGCTGCTCGGCCATTGGTGCGTTGAGGCTTTTGCTTTTGCGCAGCGCCACCATCGGTTCGACATAGCGCTCGCGAATCAGGTCCGGGTCAAGAATCTCCAGCCCCGGCGGCAACTCGATACCTTGCGCGCGGGCCACGGCTTCGACGTCTTCCGGTTTCGCCAGCAACACGCAACGGGCGATGCCGCGCGCCTGACAGATCGCTGCAGCTTGCACGGTCAGCGGCTCGCTGCCTTCGGGCAGAACGATGCGCTTGTTGGCGGCCTGGGCGCGCTGGATCAATTGATAGCGGAACACCGCTGGCGACAGGCGCATTTCGCGCGGCGTACCGCAACGCTGGTGCAGCCAGTCGGCATCCAGATGACTGGCGACGAAGTCGGTGATGATCTCCGCACGCTCGCGATCGTCTATCGGGATTTCCTTGTTCAAACCGTTCAGCTGGTTGGCGGTGTCGTAGGAACCGGTGCTCACCGACAGCACCGGCAAGCCCGCCTGCAACGCGCCCCGGCACAGGTCCATGATGCGTGGGTCGGGCAGGGTGTCGCTGGTCAGCAACAGGCCGGCCAGCGGCACGCCGTTCATGGCGGCGAGGCTGACGGCGAGGATGATGTCGTCGCGATCGCCGGGCGTCACCACCAGCACGCCTGGCTTGAGCAGCTCCACGGTGTTGCGCATGGTGCGGGCGCAGATAATGATTTTGGTCATGCGCCGGGTTTCGTAATCGCCGGCATTGAGGATTTGCGCGCCCATCAGGTCGGCGACGTCGCGGGTGCGCGGGGCGTTCAATTCCGGCTGGAACGGGATGCAGCCGAGCAAGCGGAAATCACCGCTACGCAGCAACGGCGAATGCTCTTTGAGGCGGGAGGCGAAGGCCTCCATGCTTTCTTCGGTCTTGACCTTGTTGAGGATCACACCGAGGACTTTCGGGTCTTTCGGACCGCCAAACAATTGTGCCTGCAACTCCACCCGGCCCGACAGTTCGGTCAGCACTTCGTTTTCCGGTGCCGAGACCAGGATCACTTCGGCATCGAGACTCTTGGCCAAATGCAGATTGACCCGGGCGGCGTAACTGGCGCTGCGGGTCGGGACCATGCCTTCGACGATCAGCACGTCCTTGCCGACGGCAGCTTGCTGATAAAGGGTGATGATTTCTTCGAGCAGCTCATCCAGCTGACCGTCGCCGAGCATGCGCTCGACGTGCGCCAGGCCGAGTGGCTGAGGCGGTTTCAAACCATGAGTGCGCGCCACCAGTTCAGTGGAGCGTTCCGGGCCTGTGTCACCCGGGTGCGGCTGGGCAATCGGTTTGAAAAAGCCGACTTTGAGGCCGGCCCGCTCAAGGGTGCGCACCAGCCCGAGGCTGATGGAGGTCAGACCCACACCAAAATCGGTGGGTGCGATAAAAAAAGTTTGCATGCGGATTCTCTAAGGGAGCATGGCAATGGTGATCATCTATATCTGACGATCTACCTAAATTCAGTCGCCAAGGTTATCGCTAACCGAGCCTTGTGCGCACCAACCGCAATCAAAGGGCTGGCCTATTTTTTCAATACGTTGCGCAGGGTCCAGGACCCAGACGCGCGATTGCCACGGTGGCTGGTGACGCAGGTGCTGGGTGTGGCCGCAGGACAGCTCGGCCACCCAATGGCCATCCTCATCCTGATGGAAACCGGTGACCGTCGAGGCTTTCGCCGCAATCCGTCTGTCCGGGTTGTGTTCGCTTTCGGACGATTGCTTCGCTAAACTTGGCCTTTCTTCATTCTTATGCAAAAGGTCTCGCCCCATGCTGATCGCCGCCAATAAGGCTGTCTCCATCGACTATACCCTGACCAACGACGCTGGTGAGGTCATCGACAGTTCCGCCGGCGGCGCGCCGCTGGTCTACCTGCAAGGCGCAGGTAACATCATCCCGGGCCTGGAAAAGGCACTGGAAGGCAAAGCAGTCGGCGACGAGCTGACCGTAGCCGTTGAACCTGAAGATGCTTACGGCGAATACGCTGCCGAACTGGTCAGCACCCTGAGCCGCAGCATGTTCGAAGGCGTCGACGAACTGGAAGTGGGCATGCAGTTCCACGCTTCCGCGCCGGACGGCCAGATGCAGATCGTTACCATCCGCGATCTGGACGGCGACGAAGTTACCGTCGACGGCAACCACCCGTTGGCTGGTCAGCGCCTGAATTTCCAGGTCAAGATCATCGACATCCGTGACGCCAGCCAGGAAGAAGTCGCTCATGGTCACGTCCATGGCGAAGGTGGCCATCACCACTGATTTTCTGCGCTAAGCTCAGAGAACTGGAGAGGCGCCCGAGGGGCGCCTTTTTAGTCCGCGGCTGTCCCTGGCGACATCGCCAAGTGGCTGTTTCGAGTAGAACACGGGAATCTGGAGTTCGTCATGAGTGCTTTTCACGACCTTAAATTGACAGCCCTGGATGGACAGGAGCTACCACTGGCGCCCTTTAAAGGGAACGTCGTGCTGGTGGTCAACGTCGCCTCCAAATGTGGCTTGACCCCACAGTACGCGGCACTGGAAAACCTTTACCAGAAGTACAAAGGCCAGGGTTTCAGTGTGCTGGGCTTGCCGTGCAACCAGTTTGCCGGGCAGGAACCGGGCTCCGAGCAAGAGATCCAGGATTTCTGCAGCCTCAACTATGGCGTGACCTTTCCGTTGTCCAGCAAGCTGGAAGTCAACGGTCACGATCGTCATCAGTTGTACCGTCTGCTGGCGGGCGAGGGTGCGGAGTTTCCGGGGGACATTACCTGGAACTTCGAGAAATTCCTGCTGGGCAAGGATGGGCGCGTGTTGGCGCGGTTCTCGCCGCGTACGTCACCGGATGATCCGACGGTCATCCATGCGATTGAAAAAGCGCTGAGCTGAACCCCCAAAAATCGCAGCCACCGAGCTGCGATTTTTTATGCCTGCCTTTTGACCCTTAATCACCCAGATCAATAGTGCTGTGCATCGTCTCCGGTCACGCATATTATCGCCGTCATAAAATTTGTATCCCGTCGATATCGTTTTCGTGGAGCGTCCCATGCCCGTCAAAGCCCTGTTTAAACCGTTCCACCTCGGCACCCTCGAACTGCCGACCCGCGTCGTCATGGCGCCGATGACCCGTTCGTTCTCGCCGGGCGGCGTGCCTAATTCCAAAGTGATCGAGTACTACCGTCGTCGTGCCGCCGCAGGCGTCGGCCTGATCATCACCGAAGGCACCACCGTCGGGCACAAGGCCTCCAATGGCTACCCGAACGTTCCGCATTTCTACGGCGATGCAGCGCTGGCCGGCTGGAAGAAAGTAGTCGACGCGGTCCACGCCGAGGGCGGCAAGATCGTTCCTCAGCTGTGGCATGTGGGCAGCGTGCGCCGCATAGGCACCGAGCCGGATGCCAGCGTGCCGGGTTACGGTCCGTCGGAAAAATTGAAGGATGGTCAGGTTGTGGTTCACGGCATGACCAAACAAGACATCCAGGATGTGATCGCCGCGTTCGCCCAAGCTGCCAAAGATGCCCAAAGCATCGGCATGGACGGCGTGGAAATCCACGGTGCCCACGGCTATCTCGTGGATCAGTTCTTCTGGGAAGGCAGCAACCAGCGCACCGACGAATACGGTGGGGACCTGGCCAGTCGTTCGCGTTTCGCCATTGAATTGATTCAAGCCGTGCGTGCAGCGGTCGGCGAAGGCTTTCCGATCATCTTCCGTTTCTCGCAGTGGAAGCAGCAGGATTACACCGCACGTCTGGTGCAAACCCCTGAAGCGTTGGGCGAGTTCCTCAAGCCGTTGTCAGACGCCGGCGTGGATATTTTCCACTGCTCGACGCGCCGTTTCTGGGAACCGGAGTTCGATGGCTCCGAGTTGAACCTGGCCGGCTGGACCCGCAAACTCACCGGCAAGCCAACCATCACTGTGGGCAGCGTTGGCCTGGACGGCGAGTTCCTGCAGTTCATGGTCAACACCGACAAGATCGCACAGCCGGCCAGCCTGGAAAAACTGCTGGAGCGGTTGAACAACGATGAATTCGATCTGGTGGCGGTAGGGCGTGCGCTGCTGGTTGATCCGGACTGGGCGCAGAAAGTGCGTGATGGTCGTGAGGAAGACATCCTGCCGTTCAGCCGTGAGGCGTTGATGACCTTGGTTTAAGCGGCGACTGGCAAGGCCTCATCGCCAGCAGGCTGGCTCCCACAGGGGTTCTGCGGTGTACACGGAACCTGTGGGAGCCAGCCTGCTGGCGATGACTGACTTAATGTCACCTTAGGCTCGGGGCAAGGTTGGTGCATTCGGCACCACCTGCTCCCCCACACAAGCCCCCCGCAACTGCCCCTCAAACTGCTCGATAATCGCTGCCCAGCCCTGACGACTCGCATGCTGGCGCGCATTGAGCCGCACGCAGCGCAAGGTTTCGCGTTCTTCCAGCAACCACGTTGCCGCATCGCAGAACGCCTCTTCGTCCCCAGGCATCGCCAGCACGCCGTTGTAGCCATGGCGAATATGCTGAGCCGCTGCTGCCTGATCGTAAGCCACCACGCCCAATCCCGAGGCCAATGCCTCAAGCACGACGTTGCCAAACGTTTCGGTCAAACTCGGAAACAGAAACACATCCGCCGACGCATAGTGGCTGGCCAAAACCTCGCCGCGTTGTGAGCCACAGAAAATCGCTTCGGGGAGTGCCTGCTCCAAGGCGCCTCGCTGCGGACCGTCGCCGACCACAATCAGCTTCATGTTGCGCTGGGGATAAGTCGTTTTCAGCGCGTCGAAGCAGCGCTTGAGCACGCCAAGATTCTTCTCCTGCGCCAGACGTCCTACATGGATGACTGCGATGTCCTTCTCGCCCAGCCCCCACTGTTCGCGCAGCGATTGCAGGCGTTTGACCGGATGAAACAATTGGCTGTCGACCCCTCGGGACAACAGCGCCAGACGTTCGAAATGACGCCGCTCCAGTTCCAGTCGCTGGCTGATGCTGGGCACCAGCGTCAACGTAGAACGATTGTGAAACCAGCGCAGGTAGTGAGTCAGCAAGCGCGACAGCAATCCGAGCCCGTACTGACTGGAATACTGCTGGAAATTGGTGTGGAAGCCGCTGACCACTGAAATCCCCAGACGCCGTGCCGCTCGCAATGCCGACAACCCCAGCGGCCCTTCCGTGGCGATGTAGAGCACGTCCGGGCGATTGCGCTTCCAGCGCCGCAGCAGCTTGTGCATCGACGACTGACCCCATTGCAAACCGGGATAGCCTGGCAGCGGCCAGCCGCGACACAGCAACAACTCATCGTTGCTGCCCAACTGCTGATCGCAGCCCTGACGTGGCCGCACCAGCTCGACCTGATGCCCGCGCGCGCGCAAGCCATCACACAAGCGGCCGAGGGTGTTGGCCACGCCGTTGATTTCCGGTGGGAAGGTTTCGGTGATCAGAGTGATATGCAGAGCTGTCGTCATGACCCCAGTGTCGGCTGAGGCCATGTCGTCATTGTGGCGTTTCGATGATGGATTTGTGACGGTGTCAGCGTTGGGTCACCAGATTCTCCGCGCCACGCTCACGCACCCAGAACAGCGTCGCACCCGCCACGGCCGCCGGCATCATCAGGATGTTGACCACCGGAATCAGCAGCACCAGGTAAACGCTGCCGCCAAAACTCATGCTCTGCCAGCGCTTCTCGCGCAGCCAGGCCAGCATCTCGTTCCAGCCCAGCTTGTGGTTGTCCGCCGGGTAGTCGATGTACTGGATCGCCATCATCCACACCCCGAACAGCAGCCACAATGGCGCAGCAATGATGTTCACCACGGGGATGAACGAGAGAATGAACAACCCGATCGCTCGCGGCAGGAAGTAGCCGAGTTTGCGCATTTCCCGGGACAAGGTGCGGGGGATCATGGCGATCAGCTCGCCCCAGCTGAATGCCGGGAAGTCATCGGTGCCGCGCACCACCACTTCGACTTTCTCCGCCAGGAAGCCGTTGAACGGCGCGGCGATGACGTTGGCGAGCATGGTGAAGGTGAAAAACACCATCAATACCACCAACACGACAAAAATCGGCCAGAGGACGTAACTGAGAAAACTCAGCCAGTCGGGCAGGGACGGCATCAGCGTATCGACCCACAGACTGAATTGATGGCTGGCCAGGTAAATCAATCCGACGAACAGCACAAGGTTGATCACCAGGGGCAGCAACACGAATAAGCGCAGGCTGGGGCTCAGGATCAACTTGAGGCCTTCGCGCAGGTATTGCGGGCCGGACAGAACGGGGGCGGGCATAACGTGCTCCGAGCAGAGGGAAAACGCGCCGACCTTACCGGCTTTGCCTGACAGGCGAAAGCGCGGTCGAAGCATCGACATCAACTGTAACAAAGGCGTCTCTATATTCAGCGTGACGGGATAGAGACCACCTATGAGCTGGATTGTTAAACCGTATTTCCTTAATCTTCGCCCCCTCGATACGCTGCACCCATTCTTTTTACAGGACTGTCGAACCCGAGCCTTCCCCAAGGCATTCAACGGTCCTTTTTTATTCCCGCCGGCAACCCGGCGTTCCGTGCCAGGTGTTCCGGGCCGGTCAACAGGAGCAGGTCATGTCTGAAGTCCGTCATTCGCGAGTGATTATTCTCGGTTCCGGCCCTGCCGGTTACAGCGCCGCGGTCTATGCCGCCCGTGCCAACCTCAAGCCGCTGCTGATCACCGGCATGCAGGCCGGCGGTCAACTGACCACCACCACCGAAGTCGACAACTGGCCGGGCGACGTCCACGGCCTGACCGGCCCGGCGCTGATGGAGCGCATGAGAGAGCACGCCGAGCGCTTTGAAACCGAGATCGTTTTCGATCACATCAATGCCGTCGACTTCGCTGCCAAGCCGTACACCCTGATCGGTGACAGTGCGACGTACACCTGCGACGCCCTGATCATCGCCACCGGCGCCAGCGCGCGTTACCTCGGTCTGCCGTCGGAAGAAGCGTTCATGGGCAAAGGCGTTTCGGCCTGCGCGACCTGCGACGGTTTCTTCTACCGCAACAAGCCAGTGGCCGTGGTCGGTGGCGGCAACACCGCTGTCGAAGAAGCGCTGTACCTGGCCAACATCGCCAGCACCGTGACTTTGATCCACCGCCGCGAGACTTTCCGCGCCGAGAAGATCCTGATCGACAAGCTGAATGCCCGGGTTGCCGAAGGCAAGATCATCCTGAAGTTGAACTCGAACCTGGACGAAGTCCTGGGCGACAACATGGGTGTGACCGGCGCTCGCCTGAAGAACAACGACGGCAGCTTCGACGAGCTGACAGTCGACGGCGTGTTCATCGCGATCGGCCACACCCCGAACACTTCGCTGTTCGAAGGTCAGCTGACGCTGAAAGACGGATACCTGGTTGTCCACGGCGGCCGTGACGGCAACGCAACAGCCACCAGCGTTGAAGGCATCTTCGCGGCCGGTGACGTGGCTGACCACGTTTACCGTCAGGCCATCACCTCGGCCGGCGCCGGTTGCATGGCGGCACTGGACACCGAACGTTACCTCGACGGCCTGCAGAACGCTTCGTTCTGAGTCTGTTGAAATGAAGAAACCGGCTTCGGCCGGTTTTTTTGTGCCAACAGAAAGTGCGGTCAACACAAACCCTTGTGGGAGCTAGCCTGCTAGCGATGGTGTGTCAGTCACATCGATGTAGCTGACACACCATCGCTAGCAGGCTAGCTCCCACAGGGACTGCAGGGACTTTATATTCAGATCAGTTTCTTCAGGCACGCCTCAAGAATATCCAGCCCTTCCTCCAGCACGGCAGCCTCGGTGGTCAACGGCGCCAGCAGCCGAATGATGTGGCGCGACTTGCCGCTGGGCATCAGCAGCAAGCCCGCGTCGCGCGCAAGGCTCAGGAGTTGCGTCAACTGCGCCGAGGCCGGCGAGCCGTCGGCGTTGATCAGTTCGATACCGCGCATTGCACCGACGCCGGTCAAGCGGCCCAGGTACGGCGACAGCTTGCTGGCGCGCCAGAATTCGTAGCGGCTGACAATCGCTTCTTCCTGTTGACCGCCCCAGGCGTGCAGGTTGGCATCCGTCATTTCATCCAGCGTCGCCAACCCGGCGGCGCAGGCGATGGGATTACCCGAGTAGGTGCCGCCGAGTCCGCCCTTGGGCAAGGTGTCGAGCAGCGACTTGCGTCCGACCACCGCGCCCAGTGGCACGCCCCCGGCGATGCTTTTGCCCAGCAGGATCAGGTCCGGCTCAATGCCGAGTCGCGAAAAGGCAAAACGCTCGCCGGTGCGGCCGAAGCCGGACTGGATTTCGTCGGCGATCAGCAGGATGTTTTTTTTATCACAGAAGCGTCGTAGCGCTTGAGCGAACTCCACGTCCATTGCCAGGAATCCCGCTTCGCCTTGCACCGGTTCGACGATAAAGCAGGCCACATCTTCAACGTCGATCTCGACACTGAACAGGCGATCCATGGCCTTCAAGGCTTCGGCGCAGGTCACGCCGTTGTCCTTGCTTGGGTACGGCAAATGGAACACCGGCCCCGGCAGCACGCCGACTTTCTGTTTATAAGGCGCGACTTTGCCATTGAGATTGAGTGTAGCGAGGGTGCGGCCATGGAAGGCGCCGTCGAAGGCAATGACAGCCGTGCGACCGGTCGAACCGCGGACGATCTTCAGGGCGTTTTCCGCCGCTTCTGCACCGCTGTTGGTGAGCATGCCGCTGACCGGGTAGTCCACCGGCATGAACGCGGTGAGACGGTCCATCAGTTCGAGGTAGGGCACATGCGGGGCGGCGTTGAACGCGTAGTGAGTCAGCCGGGTGGCTTGTTCGCGAATGGCTTCGACAATCCGCGGATGGCAATGGCCGAGGTTCAGTACGCCGATGCCGCCGACGAAGTCGATATAGCGTTTGCCATCCGCGTCCCAGACCTCGGCATTTTTGCCGTGGCTGAGCGTGACGGGATGAACGACGTTGATCGACTGACTGATGGTTTCGCTGCTCATGGATGACCGACTCTGAAGAAGGGATGCTTCTTTTTATCTAAGCCGCGAGCGGTGGTTTGGGGCAAACGAAATAAAGTGGCCGGGTCAATCTTAAAAGTCGGGATGTGCCCTGGAAGATCAAAAGATCGCAGCCTCGTTTCACTCGACAGCTCCTACAGGGATCGTATTTCCATGTAGGAGCTGTCGAGTGAAACGAGGCTGCGATCTTTTGCTTTTGAATCAGCGGCGAGTCAGCGGCTGTTGGGTGAATTTCACGCCCGACAGACCATGAGCGATCAACGCACGGATATTGCCGTGGTCACTGCCTTCAGGCGTGGCCACCACCGAGCGGTAATGCTCGCCAAAGGCCAACAGCGCTTCTTCATTGCTCAGACCTTCCAGCAGCGCCAGTCCCAAAGTCTTGCACGAACCTTCGTTCTGCCCGGCGGCGTTTTCCACGCCACCGTTGTTGAAAGCCTGAGGCTGATAGTCGTAACTCTCGGCGATGAACGCCAGGGTGTCGGCGAAAACGTGTTCGCCGCTATTGAGGCTGGCACGCAGGGTATTCAAATCACTCATTGGTTTTTCCCTTGGCGAACGCGGCTTGTTGTTCGGCGCTGGCTTCTTGCTGGTATTGGGCTTTCCACTCGGCGTACGGCATGCCGTAGACCACTTCGCGGGCGTCATCGAGGCTGACCTCGATCTGGCGTTCGTCGGCGGCGGCCTTGTACCACTTGGACAGGCAGTTGCGGCAGAAACCCGAGAGGTTCATCAGGTCGATGTTCTGCACGTCCTTGCGGCTGTCCAGGTGGGCGACCAGCCGGCGAAAGGCGGCGGCTTCAAGTTCCAGGCGTTGTTGATCGTTCATGGCGGGCTCTGTGCAATCCAATCGTGGCGCGGATGATAAAAGTCTGGCGGACAATGCGCCAGACGCGGTCAGCGGCTCGCGGCCAGGGTAATCGACACCGACTCGGCGAATCGCAGGGCGTGCGGCTTGTCGACTTCGACCTCGGCGTACAACACCGATGCGTTGGCCATGACCAGATCGAGGATTTCCTGGGTCAGGCGTTCGAGCAACGCAAAGCGATTGCCCTCCACGTGGGCGATGATCGCCTTGGTGATGGTCCGGTAATTCAGCGCGTGATCGATATCGTTGTCACGCACAGCTTCCTGAGCGGCATACAGGATGGTCAGGTTGATCAGCACATCCTGCTTGTTGAGGATTTCATCCTCGTTGATCCCGATGAAGGTCCGCAGGCACAGGTCCTTGACCCGGATACGTGCCATTCCTGGTTGAAGTTGTGGCATTGCTACTTGCTCCGTCCAATCAATTGCAGGAACTCCTGGCGGGTGTTGCTCGACTCGCGGAAGGCGCCGAGCATCACTGAGGTGTTCATGGTCGAATTCTGTTTCTCGACGCCGCGCATCATCATGCACATGTGCCTGGCTTCGATGACCACCGCGACACCCGCCGCGCCGGTCACTTGCTGCACTGCGTCGGCGATTTGCCGGGTGAGGTTTTCCTGGATCTGCAGGCGACGGGCGAACATGTCAACCAACCGCGCAATCTTCGACAGGCCCAGCACCTTTCCCGTCGGAATATAAGCCACATGCGCCTTGCCGATGAAGGGCAGCATGTGATGTTCGCAGAGCGAGTACAGCTCGATGTTGTCGACGATGATCATTTCATCGTTGTCGGAAGCGAAGAGTGCACCGTTGACGATCTCTTCGACACTCTGGTCGTAACCATGGCAGAGGTACTGCATGGCTTTTGCCGCACGAGCCGGGGTGTCTTGCAGGCCTTCACGGTCGGGGTTTTCACCGAGGCCGATGAGGATCTCGCGATAGCTCTGGGACAGTGAGTTCTGGGGCAGGGATAACGTCATGGAACATCCTCGCGGGGGCCGCTTATTTGATGTGCCGTCCGCCATTGACGGTCAGGGTCGTGCCGGTGACATAAGGGTTGTCGAGCAAATAACGCAGGCTCTGGTAGATCACTTCGCTGCCGGGCTCGATGCCCAGCGCAGATTTGGCCAGGGCCTTGGTGCGGTAAGCGGCATCGTCGTCGGGGTTGAACATTAGCAGGGCTGGCGCGATGCCGTTGACCTTGATTGTCGGCGCGTATTTCGCGGCGAAGGACAGGGTGAGGCTGTCGAGCCCGGCTTTGCTGGCGCAGTAGCCGATGTGTTTGCTGCTGCCCTTGCGAGTCACGTCATCGCTGATGTGCACGATGTCGGCGGGGCTTGAGCGTTCGAGCAAGTCGGCACAGTGCAGGTTGATCAGGTAGGGCGCCAGCATGTGCACGCTGAACATGCGAGTGAAGGCCTCGGCGTCGGTGTCCGGGGTTTCGGCCAGCCATTCGGAAGCGTTATGGACAATGGCTCGCAGGCTGTCGGTGTGGGTTTTCAGTTGGGTGATGAACGCGAGGATGCCCGCTTCCGTGGAGAAGTCTGCAAATACCGCGGTGGCACCCAGGTCGCGCAAATTCTGTACGCCTGGGCGTTCGCTGCGGTAGCTGAAGATCACCGGATGGCCGTCTTCGAGCAAACGCTGCGCACAGTGCAGGCCGACACGCTGGCCGGCACCGGTGATGAGGATCGGAGCTGCGGAAGAGGTCATGAACGGCTCGCGTCGCGGAGAGAGCAAAACTATACCAGCGACGGGAGGAGAGCACCTATTGTGGGACGGGGCATGCTCGCGAAAGCGGTGTAGCAGTCGACATTATTATTTGACTGACAATCCGTTTCGCGAGCAAACCCGCTCCCACAAGGAGATCAGTGGTTTTGGGTGGAGGGCTTTGCGGGCAACGGGCGCGCCGGAGTGCTGTCCAGCCAGCCGGCCAGCAGGCGGGTGGACAGCGGAATGAAGAGATACACCATCAGCGGCGTCAGGCACAGGGTGCTGATGAGCACGCGAGGCAGCAGGCTCATGTCGCCGAGCAACGGCCCCAGGATAAAGTTGAACAGCAGCGAAACCGGGAAGAATGCCAGCCAGATCGCTACGGCCTGTTTCCAGCGGGGGGGACGCTGGCCGACCGCGCCGAACCAGCCTTCGATGCCGCTCACGCGATGTTCCGTCTTGTGCGCAAACAGATCGCTGCCGCGGGCCAGCCATGCGGTACGCGAAGCGGAATGCTCCCAGGCGTGCATGGTTTGCTCGTTGGCAAAGCGGAAAATAATCTGGAATTCGTTATCGCCGGGGGGCGGAGCGAGCACGCCTGAGCCCAGATAACCAGGAAAGTCGGTGGCCAGTTGTTCGCCTTCGCGCAACCAGGCCATCAGGTCCTGATAACGCCCATCGGCGACGCGGCGCGCAACCATCAGCGTGACGGGTGAGGTAGACATGGTGAATCTCCGTATAACAAACGCGTCACTCCGGGTAGGAGATTCGCCAGGCGCAGCGCCGGGGTAATGGGCTGCGTCTTGAGACAAGCAAGGATTATTCCTGATTCTGAGGGATACACCAGCGACATTCGTCGTTTATCAGCCTTGAACAGGTCCGGGGTAGAAGGGTTAGAATGGGATCCAATTTTGCACACGGACGTCAATTGTCTAATGCCTGTCCTGACCGAGGGTGCCCAAGCGTTGCAGCAAGGTACTTCGCTGGAAAAAGAGGAGCTGTTTCCCATTCGTGAAGTCGCGCGTTTGACGGGTATCAACCCCGTCACCTTGCGGGCATGGGAGCGGCGATATGGCCTGATCCAGCCTACACGCACCGAAAGCGGGCATCGGTTGTACTCGATGGCCGATATCGAAAAGGTTCGCAGCATTCTCGGCTGGATCGATCGCGGCGTCGCGGTCAGCAAGGTCGGCAAGATACTGGCGAAGACCGAACCGCTCAGAGTCCTGGCGAACATCATTCCGGACGAACTCGTTCAGGCCGACTATGCCCAGTGGCAGCAGCAGGTTCAGGTGGCCGTGACGGCGTTTGATGAAGTGCAGCTGGAGCAGATCTACGGACAGATTTTTTCCAGTTATCCCCTGACTGTGGTGTTTCAGGACATCCTGATGCCGATCTGGAAGCTGATGCTGCAGCGTCATGAAGCGTTCGGTCAGACCAGCGAATGGCTTTTTCTGGATGGTTTTCTGCGATCTCGCGTGTTGCAGCGCATGTTGCTGGTGCGCGTCATGCAACCGCGACGCGTGATTGTCTGCGCCCTGGCCGATCAGGCCCATGAACTCGAAGTGTTGCTCACGGCGTTGTATCTGAGCAGTGTCGACTCGGCCATTCAATTGCTGGCGATCGGGCAGCCCTTCGACGAGTTGACCCTGGTTTGCGAGCGGATCAAGCCCACGGCACTGGTGCTGGTGTCCAATCACGCGCCGGCCGTTGAGTTGCCTCGACGTTTGAATCGTCTGGCCCTGAGCCTGGATTGTCAGTTGCTGCTGGCCGGCGATGCGTCCGACCTGGTCCAGGACAGCCTGGCCGGAACGTCGATCGGGTGCCTGGGGAATGAGGGAATGGTGATGCGTCAGCGTCTGAAACAGTTCCTGGCAGGAAACCTGGATACCTGAATCAGATGTGCAGGGCGGGATGTGTCAGGCGATGTTGCTGAAGGATGTACTGACGCAGACGCTCGGTCTCGTCCTTGTCGCTCTGGCTCAATTCGTAGGCGTAGAAACCTTGCTCGGTTTCACGCTCGAAGGTGCCGCGCAATGCAATCCGCTCATAGCCTGACGGGCTGAACCACAGCGCAAAGTGCTTGGGTGGTTTGGTCTTGTTGCGCACTTCCAGCAAAACCCCTTTGAACGATATTTCATGCACCCACATAGTGCCGGGTTGGCCTTTGGCATTTTCCAGCGCCACCGGCTCTTCAAGTGACAAGCGCCATGGACGAACCATCGGCCCGTCTTCAAAAATACTCGGCACGCCCAGGCGCAAATGCAGCGCGTGAAACTCGTCTTCCACCAGGTGCAGCGGAAAGGTCATTTGCTGGTTTTCGAAGTTCGCCTGAATGGTAACTTGCTCATGTGCCGCCAGGCGCGTGAGCAAATCACGGATTTGCGATCCTCCGTTGACGAGCAGGCTCGACGTCGCATCCCGCACATTCAGTTGCGGGTTGTGTTGCATGGTCTGGATGAAATCCAGCTCATCCTGTGTCAGGAGTGCGTCGCGTTGCATGGCTAACTCGAAAGAAAAAGTTACAAAGTCATCGGTGATTGTAGTTAATGACAATTAATTCGCTGTTTTGTTTTCGCCGTTCGTCGCTTTCAGCGCAGCCAGTTCGGCTTGCGTCTTAGCCAATTGCGCTTCCAGCTGCGCAACTCGCTGCTGTGCCTTGACCTGGACGGTGACGTCTTTCTGCACGCCAACAAAGTAGGTTTGTCCGTCACTCGGATTTTTCACTGTAGAAAGGGACAGTTCATTCCAGAACGGCGTGCCGTCCTTGCGGTAGTTTCTCAGGATTTCCCGGCAGGAGCCGCCACTGCTCAACGACTCGCGAATCGTAGCGAGTGCTTCTTGATCACGGTCGCCAGACTGCAGGAAACGGCAATCCTGGTAGAGGATTTCTTCGCTGGTGTAACCCGTCAGACGCTCGAACGCCGGGTTTACGTAAATCAGGATGTTGTCCTGTTCGCCTTCCTTTTCGGCAATCACGATGCCGTCGTTGGAAGCGTTGATCACCATTTGCAGCAGTTGAGCGTTGATCATCGGAGAGTCCTTTCCGAGTGGGTTGAGGGCCGCATTCTAAAAGATCAAATGAGCCTGTGCTGTTAATATCTGTGTCTTTTACTCAGCTTCAGGATCAGTTTGATGAAAGTTGCCATCATTTCCGGCTCGGTGTACGGCTCGGCTGAAGAAGTTGCCCGTCACGCAGCCACTCTTTTAAAAGAAGCAGGTTTCGAAACCTGGCACAACCCGCGGGCAACGCTTGCCGATGTCCAGGCATTCGGCCCGGAAGCGTTTTTGGCGGTGACGTCGACCACCGGCATGGGTGAGTTGCCCGATAACCTGCAGCCGCTGTACTCGACGATTCGCGATCTGTTGCCCGCCGCGTGGCGTGGCCTGCCGGGTGCCGTGATTGGCTTGGGCGATGCAAGTTATGGCGATACGTTCTGCGGTGGCGGTGAGCAGATGCGGGAATTGTTCGGCGAACTGGGCCTGCGCGAAGTGCTGCCGATGCTACGCCTGGACGCCAGCGAAAGCGTGACCCCGGAAACCGACGCCGAACCTTGGCTGACCGAGTTGATTACTGCGCTGCGGGGCTGACCGGCCGCTCGCGCAACAGGGCGAGCCAGGCTTGCGCGGCTTTCGACAGGTACGCCCCCTGACGCCAGATAAAGGCAATGTCCCAACGCAAATAGCTCGGGGCATTCAAGGTCAGGCGTACCACCCCCGGCCGCACCAGCCCACGCGCCACCACGCTGGGCAACAGCACCACGCCCTGGCCGGCGGCCACCAGCGCCGCGAGAAAATCCGCCTGGCCACTGCGTCCACCTTCCCTGGGCGTAAAGCCCAGCTGGTGACACGCCTGCAGCAAACGGTCGTTGAGCACGAAGCTGCGTTGATACAGCAGGAACGGCGTCTCGGCCAATTCCTCCAAACCGATTACCGACTGGGTCGCCAGCGGATGATCCGCCGGTATCAGCGCGTCCAGCGGCTCGTCACAGAACGGCTGAAAGGCGAACTGCGGATCCTTCGGCAACAGACTGCCACCGAGTTCGAGCTCACCGCTCAATACCGCCTGCTCGATGTTCAGGCTGCCGCCCTCCAGTAACTGAATGCTGATATTCGGATAACGCCGTCGGTATTCGGCAAACAGCCCGGCGAACAGTGCATCACTGCCCAGCAGTGGCAGCCCCAGGCGCAATTCCCCGCGTGCCAGTTGGCTCAAATCGTCCAGCTCGCTGAGCAACTCGTTGCGCAGCCGCAGCATGCCTTCGGCCCGTTGCAGCACCACATTGCCGGCGGCGGTCAGGCGAAGTTGCGAACCCAGGCGTTCGAGCAGCGGGGTGCCCAGGCTCTGTTCCAGCTGAGCGATTTGCTTGCTGACCGCCGATTGGCTGATGTGCAGCGTCTTGGCCGCTTGGGTGAAACCACCTTGGTGCATCACTTCGACGAAGCTGCGGAGCTGTTTAAATTCCATATGCATGATTCCAGATTGGAATAGTACTGAGTCTAACAATTCGTTTCGGGGATAGCAGCCCGCTCCGTAAAATGAGCGCCTGAGGACCGAAACCATGAATGCATGCACCCTGAAACGCCTGGCTCGATTGACCGCTGAACTGGCCGTGCTGCTCGGCATCTACCTGCTCGGTTGTGAGATCGCCGCATGGTTTGCCTGGCCAATCCCGGGTGGGGTCGTCGGTATGGCGCTGTTGCTGCTGGCGTTCGCCGTTGGCGCGATCAAACCCGCGGCACTGCAAATGGGAGCCGGCCTGTTAATGGCCGAGATGCTGCTGTTTTTTATCCCGGCGCTGATGAGCCTGCTCGACTACGGCGGCCTGATGCGCGATGACGGCTGGCGGATTCTGTTGGTGATTGGTGTCAGTACACTAATGGTGATGCTGGTCACCGCGTTTACCGTGGAATGTGTTGTGCGGTTGAGGAGGTCCCATGAAGCTTGAGCTGATGCCGATGTTCTGGCTGGCCTTCACGCTCTTGGCCTATTGGTTCAGTCGCTGGATCTACCGGCGCACCGGGCGTTATCTGCTGTCACCGCTGATCCTGGTTCCGGCCCTGCTGCTGGCCCTCGCTGTGCCGCTGCACACCGCGTATTCGGAATATTCGAGCAACACCCATTGGCTGATGTTGGTGCTGGGGCCGGTGACCGTCGCGTTCGCCGTGCCGATCTGGCAGCAACGGCAGATGCTGATGCGGCATTGGTCGGCGTTGCTGCTCGGAATGCTGGCGGGCAGTGCGGCGTCCATCGGCACCTCGTTCGGACTGGCCAAGGCGTTGGCGCTGGACAGTTCGGTGACGATGTCGCTGGTGCCCCGTTCCATCACCACGCCGTTTGCCATGCCACTGGCTCACGATCTCGGCGGGGTGCCCGAGTTGACGGCGGTGTTCGTGATGTTCACCGGGGTGTTCGGGGCGATGCTCGGCGGCATTCTGTTGAAGTGGCTGCCGTTGCGCAGTGCCCTTGCGCGCGGCGCGTTGTTTGGCGTCGGCGCGCACGGTGCCGGCGTCAGTCGGGCCCATGAAGTGGGCGGTGAAGAAGGCTCGGTCGCGGGGCTTGTCATGGTGCTGACGGGACTTTTGAACCTGTTTGCCGCCCCGTTATTGGCGGCGGTCCTTTGACATGGATCCAGGCTTTCTTCTGAACTGACTCGTTAGGCCATCAAGCTGGCTGCCAATGCAACTACACGAACTCGGGGGGCTGACTAGACTGCTGTAACGACAGTAAAACAATAAGAACAGGAGGTCCTTGCCGTGAACGTTGCTCCCGTCCAATCCCCCCACAATGTCAAAGACCAGGTCAGTGCCGCCGAGTGGCAGACCCGCGTCGACCTGGCTGCCTGTTATCGTCTGGTCGCCTCGCATGGTTGGGACGATCTGATCTTTACGCACATTTCCGCCAAGGTGCCGGGCACCGAAGATTTTCTGATCAACCCGTTCGGATTGATGTTTCACGAGATCACCGCGTCGAGCCTGGTCAAGGTCGATCAGGCCGGCAACAAGCTGATGGACAGTCCTTACGAGATCAACCCGGCGGGCTACACCATTCACAGCGCCGTGCATGAAGTGCGTCACGATGTGGTCTGCGTGCTGCACACCCACACCGCCGCAGGTGTGGCGGTGTCCGCGCAAAAGCAGGGCATTCTGCCAATCAGTCAGCAGTCATTGTTTGTGCTGTCCAGCCTGGCTTACCACGCCTACGAAGGCGTTGCCCTGAACCATGAAGAGAAGGCACGCCTGCAAGCCGACCTCGGCGAAAACAATTTCCTGATGCTGCACAACCACGGCTTGCTGACCTGTGGCAGCACCATCGCCGACACGTTCCTGATGATGTTCACCTTCCAGCGTGCCTGCGATATCCAGGTGCTGGCGCAGAACGGTGGTACCGAACTGATCGCCATCGAGCCGCAGATTCTGGCGGGCGCCAAGGCGATGATCGCTGGCGTGACCAAAAGTGCTCAAGGGATGGGCGGCGCGTTGGCCTGGCCGGCGTTGCTGCGCAAACTCGATCAACAAGACCCGGGTTATAAACTCTAATGGCACTCGCCGAGATCCCCCTGTGTGTCTGGCGCAAACGGGGCCAGACGTTTGTATTCCGTGGCCAGGCCATCCGTTACTGGACGGCGGGGCAGGGTGAGCCGCTGCTGCTCATTCATGGCTTCCCGACTGCCAGTTGGGACTGGCATTACCTGTGGCAACCGCTGGCGCAACGCTATCGGGTGATTGCCTGCGACATGCTCGGCTTTGGCGACTCAGCCAAACCGGTCAACCATGAATACAGCCTGTTGGAGCAGGCCAATCTGCAACAGGCCTTGCTCGCGCACCTGGACGTCGAGCAGCCGGTGCACGTGCTGGCCCACGATTATGGCGACAGCGTAGCTCAGGAGCTGTTGGCCCGGCATTACGAAACCCGCATTGATCTCGCCAGTTGCGTGTTCCTCAACGGTGGCTTGTTTCCTGAAACCCATCGCCCGGTATTGATGCAAAAACTGCTGCTCAGCCCCTTGGGCTGGATGATTGGGCGAGCCTTTACCCGCGACAGACTGGTGAAAAGTTTCCGGCAGATCTTCGGTCCGCAGACGCGACCCAGCGAAAGCGAGATGGATGATTTCTGGGGGCTGATCGACAGCAATCACGGCCCGCGGATCATGCACAAACTCATCGCCTACATCCCTGAACGGCGTGTCCAGCGCGAGCGTTGGGTCAGCGCCATGCAGCGCGGTGAAGTGCCGCTGCGGGTCATCGACGGCGAGGTCGATCCGATTTCCGGTGCTCACATGGTCAAGCGCTATCGGGAGCTGGTCCCCGACCCGGACACGGTCTTGCTGCCTGATATTGGCCATTACCCACAGACCGAAGCGCCGGCGCAGGTGCTCAAGCATTACCTGGAGTTTCGGGATCGGCTGGTTTCACCACCACGCAGGGTGGCGTGTTCCTGACTATCCCCCTGCCTTATCGGGCACCATTCAGCTCTACCCGTGTTTATTGTGACCAGCAGCCTGGTGCCTGACACTCGGACTTATTGTCCCTGGTCTGCTGGAGTTCCCCATGAATGAGTCTGTGCGCTTCGAAGATAAAGTAGTGATCGTCACGGGTGCAGGCGGCGGCCTGGGCCGGGCTCACGCACTGCTGTTCGCAAAGCAGGGCGCCAAAGTGCTGGTCAATGATCTCGGCGGCTCGGCTCAGGGGGAAGGCGCGAACGCGTCGGCAGCAGACCGCGTAGTGGCGGAAATCCGCGAGGCGGGCGGCATCGCCGAAGCCAACCACGACTCCGTCACCGACGGCGACAAAATCGTCCAGCACGCCCTCGACGCGTTCGGTCGCATTGACGTGGTGGTCAACAACGCCGGAATTCTGCGCGACAAGACCTTCCACAAAATGGACGACGCCGACTGGGACCTGGTTTACCGCGTCCACGTCGAAGGCGCCTACAAAGTCACCCGCGCCGCCTGGCCGCACATGCGCGAGCAAAACTATGGCCGCGTGATCTTCACCGCCTCGACCTCAGGCATCTACGGCAACTTCGGCCAGTCCAACTACGGCATGGCCAAACTCGGCCTCTACGGCCTGACCCGCACCCTCGCCATCGAAGGCCGCAAGAACAACATCCTGGTCAACGCCATCGCGCCCACCGGCGGCACTCGCATGACCGAAGGCCTGATTCCGCCGCAAGTGTTCGAGCAACTCAAGCCCGAACTGGTCAGCCCGTTGGTGGTGTACCTGGCCAGTGAGAATTGCCAGGAGACTTCCGGGTTGTTTGAAGTCGGTGGCGGCTGGATGGGCAAGGTACGTTGGGAACGCAGCCTGGGAGCCGGGTTTGATCCGCGGGTGGGTTTCTCCCCGGAAGACGTGGCGGCGCAGTGGGAGCAGATTTGTGATTTCGAAGGGGCCGCGCATCCGAAGGACAATATTGAGGCGTTGAAGGAGATGATGGGGAATTTGCAGAAGTATTCGATTTAACAGTTTAGGGGGAGCAAGCATGAATGCTTGCTCCCTTATGTTTATTCTTCGGGTTTGAAGCCTGGTTTTCCGTTGGCGGTTCGCCATTCCTTGATGGCTTTTAGTACGCCGGCAGGGCTGTCTTCAACGCCCGGCGCGGGATAATACAAAATACCTGTTCCGTTTGGGTGTTCTGAAGTGCTTACGATGTGGTCGACAATTGCGTCGTGTTCTTTCTCCGATAAGTAGTCGTCTTCAATTAATCGATTTATCAGGCTCATATATTCGGATTCTGTGTATTCTTCGAATTTTTTTTGAAAGGTCATCTCATTTATCTCCTTTTTTGGAGTGGATTCTGATGTGCTGTTTTGGTGTTAGTACTCGAAGATTATCTAGATCGTAGATCGAACCACCTTCGCTGATTGGCTTGATGTGGTGAATTTCAAACTTTTGCCGTCCACCCACTTGCTCTGATGGCAGAGCGCTTGGAGAAAGCCCTCTCCTGATATCAATCTTGTTGAAGAAGGGGAATTGGTCCATCAAAAGGTCGTCATTCGCCACCTTCCTCCAAAACTCTCTCCGAAAAGCATCGAAACTCGAAAACTCCCTCCCACGAAGTTTATCCGCAATCCGCGTGGGAATTGGCGCGCCTTCCAGCGTCGCGGCCGCACCCAACCAATTTCCTGAAACCGACTCACCAACGCCTATGGCAATACCCGAATCCTGCCGTCAATCCCTGAGCAGGGTGAAAATCGGAGGAAGGCCAGAGTCGATCGGAAAGACGGTGATGAATCCGCCAAAACCGTAGCGATCAAACTCCGGAAATGGATCGATTCGTCCGGTGAGGGGAGTGACAGTGGCGCCTTCATAGATCGGCAGGTCTGTTTCGGTCAGAGGGAAGTCAGTCGACGTATTTTTTGGGTCAACCAATGGCGTCCAGGTAATGACGGGACCGTTTGTGGTGGTGCTGCCGGAGGTGTAAACATTCTTCTGTGGGTCAAAGTGAGCAAGCTTCACTGGCACTTTGTCGGGGACCGTAACGCTGTCAGTGGCAACGACGAAGAGCTCCACTCTATTGCGAAACGTCGTCGAGCCGATTGTCACCGGCAGCTCAATTTCTCCTCCGGTGACTGCTTGCTCGTACAGATTAGCGGTCGGAAGGGACGCGAGTTCTGACAGGGGAACGCTGACAGAATAAAGATCACTATTGCTTAGCCTGGCGGGAACGATCAGCGCGGCGAAACCCATAAGGGTCGGCGCCGTTGCTGTTGCGAGCGCTTCGACAACGGCGGCTACCGCAGTTCGCAGCGCAGCCTTAAGGGCTAAAGAGGCCTCGCGGCTAACGTCCACGGTTCCGTTTGTTCCGGAGAATACGGGGCCCGATGCCGCTGTCGATCCTGCGTTGGCGAACGTCAGACTGGCCTGGTATACCTGCGTGCTCCATAGCGCATGGAGGCGCGCCTTTTCTCTCTCCACCTGTTGCTTTTCAATTCGCGCCTGCTCGTTTTGCCGAACGAACTCGGCGTGCTTTTCCATCAACTCCCGTGTGTTTGCTTCCCTTTGTTTGCGGAACCGCTCCAATTCTGCTTCCCACTTGGCCTTGGCTTGTGCATCAAGACGGGCCTTTTCGGCGGCGACCTGCTGCGCTGCCGCTTGCGCCGCGACTTGAGCTTGCTCGGCCGCCGCCCGCCGCGCACTTTCCAATGCTGCAAGTCGCGCTTGTTCTCGAACCCGGGCTGCTGCTTCCTCATTTACGCGTACCAACTCTTCAGCCGCTTTCTGGGCTTGCTCATTGGCCTGCACAGCACTGAGAAAGTTCTGCACATTGACGTTCTGCTGTCTTAGTAATTCGAGGCCTTGAGCCAACAATCTTGCATCGTGGGCCGCCCGAAGGGAGTGAAACAATGCCTGCATGGCAACGCCGTTCGGCACTGGCCTCTTTTCAATAGTTGTGGCTTTCGTCATGAATTCGTTGATGTGTCTGTTAAATGGATCTCCTCCATAGAAAAAATTGGCGACAGCTGTTTTGTTTTGGAACTCAGCCGTTTTTCGATCGATGAGTCTGCTTCGTACGTCCAGCTCGCGAATGATCGATTGCACAGGCGGAAGTGGATCAGTTGAGCCCTCAAGCCGAGTGGTGGCGAGTTCATTTTCAATGGTTTGCGGCAGTTGGCTGGACTTGGTTTTATATTCCTGTTCCAGCGCATTAGAAGTGGCTTTAATTGTGTTGATATTCTGGTAGTAAACCGGTATGCCGTGCCCGTGTGGGCCCGTAATCACTGTGGTCGATGTTCTCGGTGCAGGTGTCATGTGATCGGGTGCTTGGCCGATCGTATGGACAGGTTCACTGATATCCAGAAAACCTGGTCTTGGTGGCTTTTGCATATTCATATCCTTTTGAATGTGCAGGGTGTTTTAGATGCCGTGTATTAGTGGCATGTTCTAAAAAATTCGAGTTATTGGGGCGTGCCATAAAACGTTACAACCAAAACTGAAAGTCTGGGTCCGAGAAATGTGTAGGCCCTTACATATAGAGTTGAGAGAGGTTTCTATGCGGCAGGAATAAACCTGCGAATGTCTTTCGCGTAAAGAGATGTTTCTTATCTCGTTATAGGAAATATCTTGCATGAGGTGCTTGAGCGAAAAATCCCTGTCACCCCACCAGCCACAAAACCATCGCCCATAAAAAAGGCCGCTGCAAACGCAGCGGCCAAAGTAAGACGTTGGATCAAGGAGCTACAAATCAACGTCAGTGAACACGGGGCGATCAATCGAAAAGCGTCGATTCATCTGGATCCTGTCGCCATGGCACGGGCTGATCACACACCATCGCTTCGCGCTTCCTGGCTATTCACCGTGAAAGCCCGGCAAGAATAAGGCCTTGAGCCCAAAGGAAAAATAGCGATTCGCGACATGAACTGTTGCAGCATGAGTAACAGTGCGCCTCGCCACGTCCCCTGTAGCAGCAGGCTCGCGCTGCTCGACAGCTGCTACAGGGGGCGGTGCCATCCATGCGTTCTGCTGATAACCCCCCATCCAGCCCATCCATACCCGGCGAAAACCCCCGCACCATCAGGCCATTCATCCTTTAGAGGTACACCACGAATACCTCCTTGGTGCGCTTATCGCTCCCCACGTGCGGCAGTAGGGTGGGGCCTTCTGTCACTCACCGGGGAAGACGCATGACAAAAACAACAATGCGCGCCATCTTCACGCCGCAAGCGCTGGCCGCTGCGGTTGCCTTGGGCTGCTGCGCCCAGGCGCAAGCGGTTGCATTCAACATTGGCGAAATCGAGGGGACCTTCGACTCCTCGCTCTCCGTCGGCGCGAGTTGGGGCATGCGCGATGCCGATAGATCGTTGGTGGGTACGGTCAACGGCGGGACCGGTCAATCTTCGACTGGTGATGATGGCCGGCTGAACTTCAAGAAGGGCGAAACCTTCTCCAAGATCTTCAAGGGCCTGCACGACCTCGAATTGAAATACGGCGACACCGGCGTGTTCGTCCGTGGCAAGTACTGGTACGACTTCGAGCTCAAGGACGAAGACCGCGAGTTCAAGCCGATCAGCGACAGTGGCCGCAAGGAGGGCGCCAAGTCTTCCGGCGCGCAGATTCTCGATGCCTTCGTTTATCACAACTATTCCATCGCCGATTTGCCAGGCACCGTGCGCGCCGGCAAACAGGTGGTCAGTTGGGGTGAAAGTACTTTCATCGGCAACTCGATCAACAGCATCAACCCGATCGACGTCTCGGCGTTCCGTCGTCCGGGCGCCGAGATCAAGGAAGGGCTGATTCCGGTGAACATGCTGTTCGCCTCCCAGGGTCTGACCGATCAGCTCTCGGTGGAAGGGTTCTATCAACTGGAGTGGGACCAGACGGTCGTCGACAACTGCGGCACCTTCTTTGGCAACGACGTGGTGGCGGATGGTTGCAACAACAACTACACCGTCGGCAGCCCCGCGATTGCCCCGTTGGCGCCATTGGCGGCTGCCTTCGGTCAACCGATCCAGGTGACCCGCGAGGGCGTGGTCGTTCCCCGTGGCGGCGACCGCGATGCGCGGGATTCCGGGCAGTGGGGCACGGCGTTGCGCTGGCTCGGTGACGACACCGAATACGGCCTGTATTTCATGAATTACCACAGCCGCACACCGACGGTCGGCACCACCACCGCCGGCCTGTCGACGCTGGCCAGCCTGCCGGGCATGGTGAGTGTGGCCAACCGACTGGCGCCGGGCAGCGGAGCAGGCCTGGCCCAAAGCGTGATGCTCGGACGCGGTCAGTACTACCTCGAATACCCGGAAGACATTCGTCTCTATGGCGCGAGTTTCTCCACCACCCTGCCTACCGGCACCGCGTGGAGCGGTGAGATCAGCTATCGCCCGAATGCTCCGGTGCAGCTCAGCACCAACGACTTGACCCTGGCAATGGTCAACCCGATTGCCGGTGGCACTGCGTCACCGATTGCCACCACCCCTGGCGCTGACAACAAAGGCTACCGCCGCAAGGAAGTCACGCAAGTCCAGACCACCTTCACGCAGTTCTTCGATCAAGTGTGGGGCGCCCAGCGCTTGACCCTGGTTGGCGAAGCGGCGGTGGTTCACGTCGGTGGCCTGGAATCGCGCAGCAATCTGCGTTACGGCCGCGACTCGGTCTACGGCCAGTACGGTTTCGGCGGCGATACCGAAGGCTTCGTCACCTCGACTTCGTGGGGCTACCGCGCGCGGGCGATCCTCGATTACGCCAACGTGATCGGCGGGATCAACCTCAAACCCAATCTGTCCTGGTCCCATGACGTCGCTGGCTACGGCCCCAACGGGCTGTTCAACGAAGGCGCCAAGGCGGTCAGCGTCGGCGTTGATGCCGACTACCGCAACACCTATACCGCGAGCCTCAGTTACACCGATTTCTTCGGCGGTGACTACAACACCCTGGAAGACCGCGACTTTCTGGCACTGAGCTTCGGCGTGAACTTCTGATCTGGCTGAGAAGGATGAATTTGATGCGCAAAATGATTCTGCAATGCGGCGCCCTGGCCCTGAGCCTGCTGGCGGCCAACGTGATGGCGGCGGTCTCGCCGGACGAAGCGAACAAGCTCGGCACCAGCCTCACGCCGCTCGGCGCCGAGAAGGCCGGTAACGCGGATGGCTCGATCCCGGCGTGGACCGGTGGCATCCCGAAAAACGCGGGCGCGGTGGACAGCAAAGGCTTCCTGGCTGACCCCTTCGCCAGCGAAAAACCACTGTTCGTGATCACCCCCGCCAACGTCGACAAGTACAAGGACAAACTATCGGAAGGCCAGGTGGCGATGTTCAAGCGCTACCCGGAAACCTACAAGATCCCGGTCTACCCGACGCACCGCACCGTGGCCGTGCCGCCGGAAATTTACGAGTCGGCCAAGCGCAGTGCGCTGAACGTGAACAGCATCAACGAGGGTAACGGCCTGGCCAACTTCACCGGTAACCGCTACTACGCGTTCCCGATTCCGAAGACCGGGGTAGAGGTGTTGTGGAACCACATCACCCGTTATCACGGCGGCAACCTGCGCCGCATCATCACTCAGGTGACGCCGCAGACCAACGGCAGCTACACGCCGATCCGCTTTGAAGAAGAGATCGCCGTCCCGCAATTGATGAAGGACCTGGACCCGGAAAAAGCCGCCAACGTGCTGACCTTCTTCAAGCAGTCGGTCACGGCGCCGGCGCGTCTGGCGGGTAACGTGCTGCTGGTGCACGAAACCCTCGACCAGGTGAAAGAACCGCGTCTGGCGTGGATCTACAACGCCGGCCAACGCCGTGTGCGTCGCGCGCCGCAAGTAGCCTATGACGGGCCGGGTACTGCCGCTGACGGCCTGCGCACTTCCGATAACTTCGACATGTTCTCGGGTGCGCCGGATCGCTACGACTGGAAACTGGTCGGCAAGAAGGAAATGTACATCCCCTACAACAGCTACAAACTCGACTCGCCGAGCCTCAAGTACGACGACATCGTCAAGGCCGGCCACATCAACCAGGACCTGACCCGCTATGAATTGCACCGCGTCTGGGAAGTGATCGGCACGGTCAAGCCGAGCGAGCGACACATCTACGCCAAGCGCCACATGTACATCGACGAAGACAGCTGGCAAGTGGCGCTGGTGGACCACTACGACGGTCGCGGTCAACTGTGGCGAGTGGCGGAGGGGCACGCCCAGTACTACTACGATCACCAGGCCCAGGCGTACACACTGGAAGCGCTCTACGACATCATTGCCGGTCGCTACATTGCGCTGGGGATGAAGAACGAAGAGAAGCACAGCTTTGAGTTCGGCTTCGAAGCCAAGGCCGCCGACTACACGCCATCGGCATTGCGTGCCGAGGGGGTTCGGTAAGGCAATTGATACATTCGCTGTGCGAAAGGCGACCGCTTGGTCGCCTTTTTTATGGGCGTCAATCAGCGTCCTGAATACTTCTAAACAAGCGGGTTGGAGAGGGCTAGGGTTGCCGGACAATTATAAATAGGCACGCCGCAATGACCGCCATGACCCCGTGTCTTGACCGTTCTGGATTCCTGCCCCGTCTGTCCTCTCATCACCTGTCCCGTGATCGATTGACCGAGCCCTTGCTGGCTTCCACATCTCGGGTGAAATTACTCTGTGCGCCAGCTGGCAGCGGCAAGACCGCGCTGCTCGCCGACTGCCTGTTGCAGGCGCCGCCGAACTGTCGGGTGTGCTGGTTGCCGTTGTCCGGCGTGGCGATGAGTGCGGCGGATTTTCGTCAGCGTGTGGCAGATGCGTTGGGAATGGCTTCGTCAGAAGAGTCGGCGATGCTCGGCGCGCTGGCTCGATTGCAGGCGCCAACCCGGCTGTTTCTCGATGACTATTGCCGCGTTCCGAACCCGGAACTCGATCACCTGCTGGATCGCATGCTGGCCGTCAGCAGCCCGATGCTGACCTGGTGGCTGGGCGCCCGCCGTCGCCCGCAATGCAACTGGCCTCGGTTGCTGCTCGATGACGAATTGTACGAATGTGAGCGCGCCACGCTGGCTTTCAATCAAGTTGAAATCGCCGCGCTGTTGCATCACCTGACACCGGCCGAAGCCAACACCGCCGCCAGCAAGATTATCCAGCGCAGTGGCGGCTGGTGCGCCGGTGTCCGCGTTGCGCTGCTGCAAAAGTGCGACTGGTCGCGCAACGACCCGCATCACAGCCGACCGGACACGTTGCTCGATTACCTCGAGCACGAACTGTTCACCAGCCTGACCCCGGAGCTGACGGAAGCCTGGCGGGTGCTCGCACATTTGCCGCGATTCAATGCACGGCTGTGCGATCACCTGTTTGGCGCGGGGGAGGGCGCGCAATGTCTGAAGACGTTGCAGGACCTGGGGTGCTTCATCGAGCCGTGGCAGGACTCGGCCGACTGGCTGCAGATCTTCCCTCCACTCACGCAATTGATGCGCGATGAGCAATGGCCGGCCGGACGTTCCTGGCATCGCCGCGCCTGTCAGTGGTTCGCTGCCGAACTGGACTGGAAAGCCGCCTTCGAACAGGCCTTGCTGGCTGAGGAGTTCGAGGTCGCGGTCAGCCTGTTGCAGCATTTCAGTTTCGAGCATTTGTTCGAGGCGCAGACGGTCGTGCTGTTGTTGCGGTTGTACGAGCAACAAGGCGAAGCGCTGATGTTCGGCTCGCCGCAATTGGTCGGATTGATCACGGCGGCGTCGTTGTTTGCCGGGCGATTCGAGCAAGCTGGCGATTGCATTGAGCAGTTGTCTCGGTTCACCCCGCAACCGTCGGCGATTCTGCAGCGGCAACTGATCGCACGGTGGCAGGCTCAGCAGGGTTGGCTGTTGCATCTTCAAGGGCGGATGGACGGTTCGCGTGCGCATTTTCTCGAAGCGCTGAATGACCTCGGCCCAGAGCTCTGGACCGTGCGCGTGATGTGCTTGTCGGGGTTGACGCAGCAGGCATTGCTGCGGGGCGAACTGGATGTCGCTCAGGCGATGAACCGTGATGCTTTGTGCCTGGCGCGTGCGCAAGGTTCACTGGTCTTCGAGGGGCTGCTGGAGCTTGATCATGCACAATTGCTGGAGCAGCGGGGGGCTCCCCAACGTGCCGAACACTTGCTTGCGAACATCCATGAATTGCTGAGTCAGCCAGTCGAGCGACCTGTGCCGTTGCTGGGGCGAATCGCGCTGCGTCGCGGGCGGCTTGCATTGTGCCAGGGACATGATGAGCGCGCCGAGGCGTTCTTTCGGACCGGCCTGGAACAGTGCCTGCGCAGCCACGACAAACGTGTGCTTTACGGCTTTCTCGGTCTGGCGCAATTGGCGGCCAACCAGTGCGACTATGCCCAGGCATTCGTCTTGCTGCGCGACGCAGAGAGGCTGATGCAACAACGGCAGATTCCGGACACGGTTTACCGCGGTGTCCTGCTGCAAGTCAGTAGCCATTTTTGGTTACAGCAAAATCGTCCACAGCTGGCTCATGAAGCGTTGACTCGCGTACTGCGCCATTACCGAGGGCCATGCGCACGACAAGCCCCTCCCGCAACGCTGGAACTTATTCCACGTATCGAATACCTGCTGGCCATTGCCGATACGCAGCTTGAACCGGCCAATGCCCCCCTGGCCCAGCTTCAACATTGTCTGGATGCGGCGCAGCAGCAAGGCATGGTCAGCCTGGAAGCCGAATTGTATCTGGTGCTCGCTCAAGTCGAATGGTTAAGGGGCAATGTCACTCAATCTCAAGAGATTTTACAAATAGGGTTATGCCTGATTGAACGCTGTAATTTGCAGCAATCACTGCGAGAGCTAAGTCTGCGCCAACCTGATCTGCTTTCATCCAGCGTGCTGAAAAAAACAGAGTCAATCACCGACAGTCTACTGAGCCGCCGAGAATTGGAAGTGTTGACGTTAATTGCTCAGGGTAGTTCGAATCAGCAAATTGCCGAGCAACTTTATATTTCAGTGCATACCGTAAAGACACATGCGCGAAGGATTCATGGAAAGCTGGGGGTTGAGCGGCGAACGCAAGCCGTTGCAAAGGCCAAGTTTCTGAAGTTGTGGTAGTTAACATGAGTTGAAATAAAGCACTTCTTTTGCTGGGAAAAGTTAGTCGATAGAGTTGGCAGCGTTTTTGGGGTGGCAGGAGCTACTCCAGGTCTTAACTCTATAAAGGATCAGTGAAGATGGGCAAGGTATATACAAGTTTTATGATTGATTCGATGGGGCAGAAAACCAGTAGTGCCAGTGAGCTGGATAGAGCCACATTGGCAGGAGAACGTTTGGTTGATGTGTTGAAAGCCATTCCTTCGTTCAAGACGATGGTGCGCGAACGACTGATCGAAAAAGTCCGTGCCTATAATCCAAATGCAGATATAGACAAGGTGTTCATTAATCGTGGCCGCTATGCAGAAGATCTGGAAAGCCGACCGACGGGTTCGTTGTTGGTCGTGTTTTTTGAGTGTATGAATAGTGGCATTTTTCCTAACTATGTTATTGGTGAAGATGGTGTTTTCAATCGCCCCGATACCAATGCCAAGGAATTCAGTGTCGCGGGCTTGGATATCGCAAAAATTGAAAAAATTCTGAATCAGTCTTTGAGGTATCTGCATACAGAACATCAGGCGGCCATAAAAAACTATTGGGCGGCGCCTGTGACGGGCATGCCAGGCAGTACTCACAAAGATGTTTTGCAACACTCCTTGACGCGCACGTTGTTGGCGGAATTGTCGTTAAGTGTTATTGGCGGCAAAATAGGCGAGCACCAAGGACGGCGTGTTGCTGAACTTGTGATGTCGGATACCGGGAAATCTGTATACAAGATATTTAGCAATAATGAAAACGTAGATCTTCGTCTGACGGCAAGTTTCGTAGTGCATGCCAGTGGGTTCTCACCCAGTGAACTGCCGCTTAATGGTGATGCCTATGGTTATGTGGTATACACGCCGGATTATGGCTTTGAATATTTAGATACGAGCAATGAGCTGCACGCGGTGCTTTGCTCACGATTGTCTGTTCCTGGTGATGATATTAAATATATTAATCTGGAAGGAAGTGTATTTGAGTATTTTGCCAGTGTTCGATTGAAATACCAGAAAGCTGAATTTACGAAGTTGTTTGGCAGGCAAGAGGTCGACGGTCAACTCCGGGCCGCTGCACTGGAAACTGTCCAGTCCATGGCTGCGATTAAAAATGATTGGCTGGCGCAGTTTGAATCGCTGCGAGGGGCCATAAAACGCACTGAATGGCCAGCATGGTTAACGTCTGCACCCCAGGCAATACAGCAACGTTATGAGGAGCTTGACTATTCACAGATTAAATATCAGCAAGAGTTGAAGGCAGCATTCAACAAATTTTTTTCGCTTAAGGAATATGCACGCAGGCGAGTTTCGCAGTGGAGCCAGAGTGCGTTGGGTATCCAATGCGATTCGGATACCGTGCAAGTACACAGTCGCTATCAAATAAAGGTCGAAGGAAAAACGATCATTCAGGAAGACAGCCGAACACTGACGGAGTTTGTTACGTTTGGTCTGCACGACGCCGGCCAGCGGGTTTCGATACGTCTGGACGGGGCAGCCTCCCTGACCGGCCTGACCGCTGCCAGACTGGAAAGCTGGCTGCAGACCGTCGACGTGCGGGTGGACTTCGTTGAGATGCAATCGTCCGTGCCACCCATGGAGTATTTCGATGCCCTTCGCAATCAGCAGAGAAGCAAGCTTGAATATGAACTGTATGTGGCTCGCTATTCAGGCAAATTCAATGACGCCGATGTGAATCTGGTCAATCGTGGAATGCTGGGAGACTCAGCAGTTTCCGTAAACGGTATTAATGTCGCAGGGGCAACTTATCCGCTACAAGACGTACTGGTTTTTCAAGGCCCGCAATCCACTTATGGAACGCAGCAAGTGTTCTTGAGGAATCCCGAAGGACAGTACGAGTTTTTACGGTTTAATAATTTCACCGATTTTGCAGCTCACCTTAAGCGCTGGATGAGTGAGGATCCCGCGTATGCCAACTCGCTTGTCAATCCCAATGATCAGGTCCGGGTGAGTGAAGTCTTGCGCGAATTGCAACATATCCTGGAGCGAATCCCGGTAGGCCTTGCGCCTCTCAGAAGCACATCGCAAACGGCGCCGGATGGTTTTGCGCTGATGGCTTATCGGTGGACGCTTGCAGAGGTCAATCGATTGGCTCCATTAAATTACCGGCGTGCGCAGCGCTCATTGCGCCAGCAGCATGCCCGACTTAGCACTGAACTTAAGGCCCTCTACACATTAGAGGCTCGTGAACTTGGATTACCTTCTTTTGAAGCATTCTCGCGCAACCTGATCAAAGACAAGGTTGAAGAGGTGCTTCGCTCCCAAGGAAGTTATGTCTCTGTCGACCCGGATCTTATCTTTGTACAGATAAACGGCGACGAGCAGATGTCGTTGACAAACCTCATTGTCGAGGGGCGTAGTTTCGAACCTAATCGTAGTCCTCAGCCGCTTCCGGGATCTTATCCCAAGTTTTATGTGACTTCAGGGCACCCGGCCATCGATAAGCTTGACATTCGCCATATTTCCGGGTGGTCAAAAACCTTGCGCTCGGGGGATAAATACATTGAGTTGCTCAAGTCTGATTACTTAACGTTCAGTCTTCCGGCCGGAAAAATCAGGCGCGAGGTTAATTTCAAGCGTGTAATCGGTGAGATGAATCGGGATTTGCTATCCCAGTATTTTGAAGGACGGCTGAGTTCTGACCAATTCGCTGGTTTGACCCGTCTTGTCACCAGCCTTGAAGTTCCGGTACCAGAACCCCATTCGGATCCTGTCGTCGACAGTGAGAGTGTCTATAAATTCCGTCTGAAAACCACACGGGAAGTTGAAGGGGTCTACATATTCAGGGCTCGTGTCGGGACTCGTCTTGATGATTTCCTGTACACACCAAATGCGCCCGACGGCGTTGCATTTCGCGCAGCAAGCAGCTTTGTTGGTTCCATTCGTGATCGTCGAGGACTGATGCGGAGTTACTACATCAACCGGGTCAAAATACTTGATCAGAAGATCGTAAATGATTACTTCGATGAATTACAGGCTACGGTCGATGCTGTGAAAGCGCCTGGGCCCTTGGTCAATGTGAGGGTCAGAAACCTACGTACATCTTACGAGATTAGAATAAAACGAGTTATTGACGATATTGACGCGCAGACTATGAGTCTCAACGAAATCATTGCGGGTCTGATTTACGATAATGTCTTGTTAGCTGCAACTATTATAAGTCTGGTGGTCCCTCCAGTCGGCTTGTTAGTCACCGCTGTCGAAGTGAGTAAAAGTTTCTACGATGGTGTAAAAGCTCAATATTATGGGGATTACGACGCTTCGTTTACCCACTTCAAAGATGCTCTCGTTGGTCTTGTGACGCTGAGCAAGGGAATCTCGGGCACCGGGAAAGTAACAAAGGTGCAGAAAGGCTTGATTCACCTGATGGGCGAGGCAAAGTCTTTGGTGAGCCTGGTCGCCAAGGCGACGGGGCAGACACTGGGGCATGAGCGCCTGCAGGAGATTATCCAGCAAGTGCTTGATGAAGAAGATGCCAACAGGAGCAAAACCACCCTGATTTGATTCCAGGTGGGTGAATGACCGCCTGATAATGGATAGTGTCAGGCGGGTCGGACGTGTTCATACCCCATCCGCCAACTCACGGCCCGCGTCGCCGCCAGCAATCGCTGCGCCGCCGGGCCGTTTTCGTCGGCGTGGAATAGCGAGGTCGGACCGACAATGGTCAAGACCGCCGCGACATTTCCCACGGCGTTGAATACCGGTGCCGACAAGGCGTCCACCCCGGGCATCAACAAACCATGCACATGATGCAGGCCGCGCTCGCGGATCTGTTCGCACAAGTCCCCATAAGTCTGATCATTCGCCAAGGCGTGGTCGGTGGCGTTTTGCAGTTCCTGATGGCGCAAGTCCACAGTTTCCCGCTTCGGTAGAAATGCGCCAAACACCAGGCCAGTGGATGAGCTGAGCAACGGCAACACCGAGCCCAACTGCGTGACCACCGTCACCGCGCGCACGGCCGGCTCGATATGCACCACGGTCGCGCCCTGATTGCCCCACACCGCTAAAAAGCAGGTTTCATTCAGTTCATCGCGCAACTCGGCCAAGGGCAGGGCGGCGACTTTCAGCACGTCCATACTGTTGAGTGCGGCAAGGCCGACACGCAAGGCTTCACGGCCGAGGCCGTAGTGGTTGGTGGCGGTATTCTGCTCGGCGAAACCGCTGGCGATCAGCGCCTGTAAATAACGGTGAACCTTGCTCGCCGGCATCTGCACATGTTCGGCCAAGCGTGACAACGAGGTCGAGGGCGACAACTCGGCGAGAGCCTTGAGGATGTCGGTACCGACCTCGGCCGAGCGGACTTTCTGCTTATCGTTGTTGCGCGGCGTTTCCATGGAGGCGGTTTGATCCCGGGACGAATGGGCGTCTTTATAGCTTGACGGTCAATACCAATCAAATTACGTTATGCGTAATCGAATTACGACAAAAATAACCCGGGCGTGCCGAGACCTCTGCAGCAGAGCGACAGGCCATTGCCTACTCCCTGTTCAGGAGGCTCCATGAACCTCGATTCAACGACGCCAGCGCTGGCTTATCAGTCAGGCTTCGGTAACGAATTCAGCAGTGAAGCGTTGCCCGGCGCACTGCCTGTCGGCCAGAACTCCCCGCAAAAAGCCCCTTACGGCCTCTACACCGAACTGTTTTCCGGCACCGCGTTCACCATGGCCCGCAGTGAAGCGCGGCGCACCTGGATGTACCGGATTCAGCCGTCGGCCAATCACCCGGCGTTCGTCAAACTGGATCGGCAACTGGCCGGTGGTCCGTTGGGTGAAGTGACCCCCAATCGCCTGCGCTGGAACCCGTTGGACATCCCGAGCGAGCCGACCGATTTCATCGACGGGCTGGTGAGCATGGCCGCCAACTCGGGCGCGGACAAACCGGCCGGGATCAGCATCTACAGCTACCGCGCCAACCGGTCCATGGAGCGCGTGTTCTTCAATGCCGACGGTGAACTGCTGCTGGTGCCTGAGCTGGGACGCCTGCGCATCGTCACCGAATTGGGCGTGCTGGAACTGGAGCCGCTGGAAATCGCCGTGCTGCCGCGGGGTCTGAAATTCCGCGTCGAATTGCTTGACCCGCAAGCGCGCGGCTACATCGCCGAAAACCACGGCGCGCCACTGCGCCTGCCAGACTTGGGGCCGATCGGCAGCAATGGCCTGGCCAATGCCCGGGATTTCCTGACGCCCGTTGCGCATTACGAAAACCTCAAGCAACCGACTACTCTGGTGCAGAAATTCCTCGGCCAGTTGTGGGGTTGCGAGCTCGATCATTCGCCGCTGAACGTGGTCGCCTGGCATGGCAATAACGTGCCGTACAAATATGACCTGCGCCGTTTCAACACCATCGGCACGGTCAGTTTCGATCACCCGGATCCGTCGATTTTCACCGTTCTGACCTCGCCAACCAGCGTTCACGGTCTGGCCAATCTCGACTTCGTGATCTTCCCGCCACGCTGGATGGTCGCCGAGAAAACCTTTCGTCCGCCGTGGTTCCACCGCAACCTGATGAACGAATTCATGGGCCTGATCAAGGGCGAATACGACGCCAAGGCCGAGGGCTTCGTGCCTGGCGGCGCGTCGTTGCACAGCTGCATGAGCGCCCACGGCCCGGATGGCGAAACCTGCACCAAGGCGATCAACGCTGAACTCGCGCCAGCGAAAATCGACAACACCATGGCGTTCATGTTCGAGACCAGCCAGGTGTTGCGCCCGAGCCGTTTCGCGCTGGATTGCCCGCAACTGCAAAACAACTACGATGCCTGCTGGGCCACGCTGCCCGCCACTTTCGACCCGACCCGGAGATAACCCATGACTCAGACTTCCATCACTCGTAGCTGGGTTTCTTCCGCCAACGGCCATATTGATTTCCCGCTGCAAAACCTGCCATTGGGCGTGTTCAGCGTGAAGGGTTCGGCACCGCGCAGTGGCGTCGCCATTGGCGAACACATTTTTGATCTGGAAGCGGCGCTGGACGCTGGCCTGTTCGATGGCCTCGCAAAAACCGCAGTAGAAGCCACCCGTGGCGGCCAGCTCAATGCGTTTTTCGAATTGGGCCGTGAGGCTCGCGTTGCCTTGCGTGAACGTCTGCTGGAACTCTTCGCTGAAGGCAGCACCCTGCACGGCAAGATCGAAGCCCAAGGCGCAAAACTGCTGCCACTGGCGGCGAATTGCGAGATGCACCTGCCGGCGAAAATCAACGATTACACCGACTTCTACGTCGGTATCGAACACGCGCAGAACGTCGGCAAACTGTTCCGTCCGGACAACCCGTTGTTGCCGAACTACAAGTACGTACCGATCGGCTACCACGGCCGTGCCTCGACCATTCGCCCGTCCGGCACCGACGTTCGCCGCCCGAAAGGCCAGACCTTGCCGGCCGGTCAGACCGAGCCGACATTTGGCCCGTGCGCACGCCTGGATTACGAACTGGAACTGGGCATCTGGATCGGTCAGGGCAACGAAATGGGCGACTCGATCGCCATTGGCGACGCTGCCGATCACATCGCCGGTTTCTGCCTGCTCAACGACTGGTCGGCGCGGGATATCCAGGCCTGGGAATACCAGCCGCTGGGGCCGTTCCTGTCGAAAAGTTTTATCACCAGCATCTCGCCGTGGGTCGTGACGGCCGAAGCACTGGAACCGTTCCGTCGTGCTCAGCCGGCGCGCCCTGAGGGAGACCCGCAGCCGCTGCCGTATCTGTCTGACAAACGTGATCAAGCCGCTGGCGCATTCGATATCGAGCTGGAAGTGCTGCTGCTCACAGAAGGCCTTCGCGAGCAAAAACTGCCGGCCCATCGCCTGACCCTCAGCAACACCAAACACATGTACTGGACCGTGGCACAAATGGTCGCGCACCACAGCGTCAACGGCTGCCAGTTGCAGGCCGGTGATCTGTTCGGTTCGGGCACGTTGTCGGGGCCGGAAAACGGTCAGTTCGGCAGCTTACTGGAAATTACCGAAGGCGGGAAAAAGCCGATCGAGCTGGCGTCGGGCGAGGTGCGCAAGTTCCTCGAAGACGGCGACGAAATCATCCTGCGTGCCCGTTGCAGCCGCGACGGTTTTGCCTCCATCGGTTTCGGCGAATGCCGTGGCAAAGTGATCGCGGCACGCTAAGAGGATCGGGTCATGGAGCTTTACACTTACTACCGTTCCACGTCGTCTTACCGGGTGCGCATTGCGTTGGCGCTGAAGGGCCTGGATGCCCAGGCGCTGCCGGTGAATCTGATCGCGCCGTCAGGTGGCGAACATCGGCAAGCGCCGTATCTGGCCATCAACCCGCAAGGCCGGGTACCGGCCTTGCGCACCGATGAAGGCGAACTGTTGATTCAGTCGCCGGCCATCATCGAGTACCTGGAGGAGCGTTATCCACAGGTGCCGCTACTGTCCAAGGACCTGGCCTCACGCGCTCACGAGCGTGGTGTCGCGGCGGTGATCGGCTGCGACGTGCATCCGCTGCACAACGTCAGCGTGCTCAACAAACTGCGGCAATTGGGCCACGATGAACCGCAAGTGGTGGAGTGGATCGGGCACTGGATCAGCCAGGGGCTGGCGACGGTCGAGCAGTTGATTGGGGATGAGGGGTATTGCTTTGGGCCGCGGCCAGGCTTGGCCGACGTCTATCTGATCCCGCAGCTGTACGCGGCTGACCGGTTCAACATTTCGCTTGAGGCGTACCCGCGGATTCGCCGGGTAGCGGCGTTGGCGGCGCAGCATCCCGCGTTCATCAAGGCTCACCCGGCCAACCAGCCGGACACCCCTGAGACCTGACACCGCCACCCCTGTGGGAGCGGGCTTGCCCGCGATGGCGGCGTGTCAGCTGCATGAATGTCGACTGACACACCTCATCGCGGGCAAGCCCGCTCCCACAAGGAGTTGTGGTCAATGGACGATGGAGTTGGGCGGCAGATGCCCCAGCCGCTCAGTCAGGCGAATCCGCTGGATCGGATCGTCGCTGAGCAGCAGCGCATGCTCCAGGTCGAAGCGTTCGGCGTTCGGGCAGTCCAGCCGTTGATAGAGGCTCGCCCGGGCCAGGTAATCGGAGGCGTTTGCGTTGCCCAGTTCCAGCACGCGTTCGGCGTCGATCAGCGCGCCGATATAGTCATCGTGGGAAAGGTGCAACTGGCGCAGATTGCGTGACAGCCGTTGCAGCATCTGCACCGGTTCGGCGGTCAGCAAATGCTCGGCGTTGAGTTTCATGTTCGGGCCGTACTGGCGTTGCAGCAGTTCACGGCAATCGTTGGGATACAAACGACGCCCGCCACACGGGTCCAGCAGATGATCGGCGCCCGGTACCCTCAGCAGGAAATGTCCGGGGAAGTTGACCCCGACCAACGGGATCTCCAGGCGTCTAGCCAGCTCCAGTGCTATCAACCCCAAGGACAGCGGCTGGCCGCGCCTGAGTTCCAGCACCTTATTGATCAAGGCCACTTGTGGACGTAGCGGCGTAAAGTCGTCCTGGGCAAACCCCAGGTCATTCATGCGCCGCAACAGCGGCTGGGCCAGTTCGCTCACGGGCAGCATCGGCAAGCCATAGCTGACCCGCTGTTGCAGATCGCGAAAGTCTGCCAGCACCTTCTCGGGATTCACCTCTTTGTCGTGTTCAGCCGCCATCCACAGCGCCGCCTCGAACAGCGCGGGCGGTGATCGTTGCAGGCAGTCAAAAAAATGCTGGCGCGGGGTCATCGAAATCTCCGGGCAATGCCTCGTTTTAGCCCCGTCGCCGGCATTCGTCCAGTGCTGCACACCTGCGGTATCAGGATATGTCCGAAAGCCTGCATCGCGGCGCTGCTTATTCCGGTGCGCTTCTGCAAATTTTGGGCGCAAGCCTATACTGGCGACTACAAGAAGTGATTCGGGAGCCTTACGATGTTTGCTCTCATGCAAAGCACTCGCCTTGAATCGCTGCATCTGAGCGTCGACCCGGTCACCGGGTTGAAGGCGGTCATTGCCATTCATAACAGCCGCTTGGGGCCTGCCCTGGGTGGATGTCGTTACCTTGCCTATCCCAGCGACGAGTCTGCGGTCGAGGATGCCATTCGCCTGGCGCAGGGCATGAGTTACAAGGCGGCGCTGGCCGGCCTCGCCCAGGGCGGCGGGGTGGCGGTGATTGTTCGGCCAGTGCATGTGGAAAACCGCGCCGCGCTGTTCGAAGCCTTCGGACGATGCATCAATCAGCTCGACGGGCGCTACATCACCGCAATCGACAGCGGCACCTCGGTGGCGGACATGGATTGCATCGCCCAACAGACCCAACACGTCACCAGCACCACTTCGGCGGGCGACCCCGCGCCTCACGCAGCGATGGGGGTGTTCACCGGCATTCGTGCCACCGCCATGGCCCGTCTGGGCAGCGATAACCTCGAAGGCTTGCGGGTCGCGATCCAGGGCCTGGGCAATGTCGGCTATGCCTTGGCCGAGCAACTGCACGCCGCAGGCGCCGAACTGCTGGTCAGCGACATCGATCACGGCAAGGTGCAATTGGCGATGGAGCAACTGGGCGCTCACCCGATCGCCAACGACGCGCTGCTCAGCACGCCGTGCGACATTCTCGCGCCCTGCGGCCTCGGTGGCGTGCTCAACAGCCACAGCGTCACTCAACTGCGCTGCTCGGCGGTGGCCGGTTCGGCGAACAATCAGCTGACTCATCTGGAAGTCGCCGATCAACTGGAACGGCGGGGCATTTTGTATGCGCCGGACTATGTAATTAATTCCGGTGGGCTGATCTACGTTTCGCTTAAACACCGCGGCGAAGAACTCACGACCATCACTGCGCACCTGTCGAAAATTGCCTCGCGGCTGACCGAAGTCTTCGCCCACGCGCAGGCGGAAAAACGCTCACCGGCGCGGGTGGCGGACGAATTGGCGGAGAAAGTGCTGTACCGCTGAGACATACCTTTATTCCAGACATGAAAAAGGCCCTGAGCCATTCGACTCAGGGCCTATTCAATTCGGGCATTGCTTACTTCGGTGCCTTGGCGGCTTTGGCTGGCTTGGTCGGCTCAGCGGCGGCAACTTCTTCAACCGGTTCAGCCTTTTCAATTACTTCGGCCGGCGCATTCAGCAGCTCGGACAAAGCATCCGGCTGGCTCTTGAACGCCTTGGCAAACACATCGCGATTCTTCGCCATGTAGATCCCGGCTTCTTCCACTTGCTGTTCGGTCAGGGACGGAACGGCTTTCTGCAACACTTCAGCCAGCAATTCAGCCAGTTCGAGCATTTTGTCATGACGGTCAGCTTCGGCTTTATCCATGAACAAACGCTCCAGATCTCGGCTGCTGCGGTATACCACTTCGACGGCCATTCACCACCTCACATGCCTTCACGATAGTTGTCTGTTTCGACCACTGTATTTATATACAGCGAAAAGGATAAGCGAATCCCTGCGCTTTGGGTAGTGGCTTTTTAATGTAGACCGAAATCAGCGTTTGTCAGTTAAACCGTGTCGCTCCATTCGCGAGCAAGCCCGCTCCCACAAGATCACCGCTGATCCTTGTGGGAGCGGGCTTGCTCGCGAAGGCGTCGGTTCAGACACTACAAAAGTGTCCAATAGCAGCCCATCGCCATCTCACCCAACGCCTCTGGCCTTTTTTCTGCATGCAGAACAATCGTCACGTCAAACCCGCATCATCCGCTCGAACCGAGCTAAGGAAGAATCATCGTGAAAATCAACTGGGCCGAGAAACTGCGGCAGAACGTGCATCAATTGGCCGAGTCCCTGGGCAACCTGTTCGTCGAGACCTTCCATTACCTGGCGTTGTTCGCCATCGGTGCAGTGACCGCGTGGGCGGCGGTGATGGAATTTCTGGGGATGATCGAAGAGGGGCACATCAAGATCGATGACATCTTGCTGCTGTTCATCTACCTGGAACTGGGGGCGATGGTCGGGATTTACTTCAAGACCAACCACATGCCGGTGCGCTTCCTGATCTACGTGGCGATCACGGCGCTGACGCGGCTGCTGATTTCCAACGTCTCGCACCACAATCCGCCGGACATCGGCATCATCTACCTGTGCGGCGGGATTCTGCTGCTGGCGTTTGCGATTCTGGTGGTGCGTTACGCTTCGTCGCAATTCCCTTCGGTGAAGATCGAGAACCCGCAACGCAAGGTCGGTGCGGGTTCCGGTGAACATCCCGAAGTGGAGAAGGGCGAGATTTAAAGCCCCATGGTTGGGCGGGGCTTGGCTTTGACTTGAGGTGGCGGCAGGTTGCGATTGTCGCCATCGGTCATGGCTTCAAGGATCGACATGGCGCTGTGGCCCTGTTCGATGGCGATGCCGAATTGAATGCTTTGCACCAGGCGCTTGAGGCGCTTGGGGTCATTGCGCTGTTCGGCGCTGATCATCCGCTTGGCAACCACGTGGCCGCTGTTGGACAGGGTCAGCATGATGCTGCCGTCCAGCCCCTGAATGCTCAGGTTGATCTGATAGTCCGCTGCAAAGGCATCGGTAATGAGCTGAAAAGGGTTGTCCATGATGCGTCACCGCTTGATTGAACGTGCAGTTGTTGACCGGCCATGATCGGGTTGGTTCGCATTACCGGACCATTGGCAGGCCGCTCGCTGAGGTTTTCAAAAGTCCTTTTGCCTCAGACAAGACTTAGCAAGGGCCATGCCGGGAAAATTGTCGAACAATGATCACGGCAAAAAAGAGGCGGGCACTGAGGCTAATGCTGAGTATTCACGCTGCAACACGATCCGTGTAGCAGCTGGCGAAGCCTGCGTTCGGCTGCGTAGCAGTCGTGAAATCAGGCGATGCGGTGCCTCAGTAGGACCGAGTCCTCAGGTTTGACGACTGCTGCGCAGCCGAACGCAGGCTTCGCCAGCTGCTACAGCCCGCCTTCTTTTTGCCTGCCCGATTCAGGGCATGAATGAATAGATGATCGCAGACAGTGCAATCAAACCGATCAGTACCACGAACGCATTCGACGCCTGACCCGAGTACTGGCGCAAGGCCGGCACGCGGCGGATGGCGTACATCGGCATCAGGAACAACAGGCACGCAATGATCGGCCCGCCGAGGGTTTCGATCATGCCGAGGATGCTCGGGTTGAAGGTCGCCACGGCCCAGCAGCTGAGGATCATGAACAGTGCCGTGATGCGATTCAGCCAGCTCGCCGACATCACCCGTCCACGGCCGCGCAGGCTTTTCACGATCAGGCCCTGAAAGCCTTCACTGGCGCCGATGTAGTGGCCGAGGAAGGATTTGGTGATCGCCACCAGCGCAATCAGCGGCGCGGCATAGGCGATGACCGGGGTCTGGAAGTGGTTGGCCAGGTACGACAGGATCGAGATGTTCTGTGCCTTCGCCGCCGCCAGATCGGCCGGGGACAGCGCCAGCACGCAGCTGAAGCAGAAGAACATCACCGTCACCACCATCATGGCGTGGGCGATGGCCAGGATGCCGCTGCTCTTGCGCTCGGCCTGTTCGCCGTACCGCTGTTTCTGGTCAACGGCAAACGCGGAAATGATCGGCGAATGGTTGAACGAGAACACCATGACCGGGATCGCCAGCCACAAGGTTTTGAAGAACAGCGGCATCGGCATGCCTTCGCTGGCGGTGGCGAAGAACGCACCGTTCCAGTTCGGGATCAGGCTGAAACCGAGCAGCAGCAACGCCGCGACGAACGGGTAAACCAGCACGCTCATGCACTTGACGATGACGCCCTGGCCACACCGCACGATCGCCATCAGACCGAGAATCAGCACCAGCGACAGAATCGACCGGGGTGGCGGGGCGATGTGCAATTGATGCTCCATGAAGCTGCTCAAGGTGTTGGTCAGCGCCACGCTGTACACCAGCAGAATCGGGAAGATCGCGAAGAAGTACAGCAGCGTGATCAGCTTGCCGGCGCCAACGCCGAAGTGTTCTTCCACCACTTCGGTGATGTCTCCGGAGCGACCGGACAGCACGAAGCGGGTCAGGCCCCGGTGAGCGAAGTAGGTCATCGGGAATGCCAGCACCGCCAGGATCAGCAGCGGCCAGAAACCACCCACGCCCGCATTGATCGGCAGGAACAGGGTGCCGGCGCCGATGGCCGTGCCATAGAGGCCGAGCATCCAGGTGGTGTCGTGTTTGCTCCAGCCTTTGGTGGCTGTTGCTGTGTCGCGTTTGAGTTCTACAGCAGGATTATCGGCAGCAGGTGTACGTACATCGGTCATCGTTTGGCCTCGTTATTGTTCTTGCTCGGGCTCACGGTTACGGGCGGTCAGGGAATGCTCCTCAGCACTCCACCCAGCTCACTGCCAGGCCGCCCCGTGAAGTCTCTTTGTATTTGTCGTGCATGTCGGCGCCGGTATCGCGCATGGTGCGGATGACCCGGTCCAGGGAAATGAAGTGTTTGCCGTCGCCGCGCAGGGCCATTTGCGTGGCGTTGATTGCCTTCACTGCAGCAATCGCATTGCGCTCGATGCACGGCACTTGCACCAGGCCGCCGACCGGGTCGCAGGTCAGGCCGAGGTTGTGTTCCAGGCCGATTTCGGCGGCGTTTTCCAGTTGCTCGGGCGTCGCGCCGAGTACGTCGGCCAGACCGGCAGCCGCCATGGCGCAGGCGGAACCGACTTCACCCTGGCAGCCGACTTCGGCACCGGAGATCGACGCGTTTTTCTTGCAGAGAATGCCTACGGCCGCCGCGCCCAAAAAGAACGCGATGACGTCATCGTCCGACGCGTCCGGGTTGAATTTCATGTAGTAGTGCAGCACCGCCGGAATGATCCCTGCCGCGCCGTTGGTCGGTGCTGTCACCATACGCCCGCCCGCTGCGTTTTCTTCGTTCACGGCGAGGGCGAACAGGTTCACCCACTCCATGGCCGACAGGGTGGACGTGATGACATTCGGCTTGCCGATTTCCAACAGACTGCGGTGCAATTTCGCAGCGCGACGGGGAACATTCAGACCGCCCGGCAGGATGCCTTCGTGACGCATGCCTTGCTCGACGCACTCGCGCATCACCGACCAAATGTGCAGCAAGCCCTGACGGATCTCGGCTTCGCTGCGCCAGGCCAATTCGTTGGCCATCATCAACTCGGAAACGCGCAGACCGTGTTGGTTGCAGAGTTTGAGCAATTCGGCGGCACTGGAAAAATCGTACGGCAACACCACGTCGCTGGTCGGCGCGATGCCGGACTCGGCTTCCGCCGCTTCGATGATGAAGCCGCCGCCAATCGAGTAGTACGTTTGCTCCGACAGTTCACCGGTTTCGCCGAAGGCTGTCAGAGACATGGCGTTGGGGTGGTAGGGCAGGCTCTCATTGAGCAGCAGGAGATCTCGTTGCCACTTGAAGGCAATAGTCTTTTGGCCGGCCAGAGACAGTTCGCCGGTTTCGCGCAGGGTCTGGATGCGGCTGTCGATGGTGGTCGGATCGATACTGTCCGGCCATTCGCCCATCAGGCCCATGACGCAGGCACGATCAGTAGCGTGGCCGATGCCGGTGGCCGAGAGGGAGCCGTACAGACGGATTTCCACCCGATGGACGGCGTCGAGCAAATCCTGATCGATCAGTGCCTGGGCAAATGTCGCCGCGGCGCGCATCGGGCCGACGGTGTGGGAACTGGACGGACCGATGCCGACTTTGAAGAGATCGAAAACACTGATAGCCATGCTAAAGCCTATACAAGCAATGGAAGAGAAATCGCTGCCATTTTTGTAGGACAAGCGCAATGTCGGCGATACTGCCTACCTCGGTCCTACGTGACCAACGAAACTTCCTAAGACAGCCTTTAGCAGGACTAAACAATGAGTCGCCAATTGCACGCCCAGACTTACGTCTGGCTGCACGTGTTTTCCTGTGCCGCGCGGCACTTGTCGTTCACCCGATGCGCTGAAGAACTGCACATCACGCCGGGTGCCGTCAGTCAGCAAATCCGTCAACTGGAAGAACGCCTGGGCTTTCGCTTGTTTCACCGCCGTGCTCGCGGCGTGGAGTTGAGCGCCGAAGGCCAGCGACTGGCCATTACGGTCAACGAGGCTTACGGCAGCATCGATGCGGAGTTGCGACGACTGGACGCGGGAATGATCAGCGGGATTCTGCGGGTGCGTTCGATTCCATCGTTCCTGAGCAAGTGGCTGACCCCTCGCCTGCCGCGCTTGCAGCAGCGCTTCCCGGACATTCAACTGCGCCTGGTGGCCGAGGACAGCAGCGTGCCGTTGCACGAGGGTGACTTCGACCTGGCGATCGACCTGAACGACGGCAGCTATCCGGGACTGTTATCCACAACCCTGCTCGACGAGCAGATCTTCCCGGTCTGCGCCCCGAGCCTGCTGCGTGGCCGGCCACCGCTGCACGGTCCGGCAGGCCTGGTGCACTTCCCATTGCTGCACGACATCACCGCCTGGCGCGGCAGTTACGAGTACGCGGAATGGGAGTTCTACCTCAATGCCATCGGCTTCGAGGGCGCGGACGTGCGGCGCGGGCATACCTTCAATCGCAATCACCTGACCATCGAAGCGGCGATTGCCGGGATGGGCGTGGCGATTGCGCGGCGAACGTTGCTCAACGATGAGCTGGAGCGCGGGACCTTGATTGTGCCGTTCGGCCTGGCGGTGCCCAATCACAAACGTTACATGCTGCTCTATGCGCCAGGGGCGCTGAGCCATCCGGGTGTGCGTGCGGTACATGACTGGCTGGTAGAGGAGGCGGGGATTTTCCGGAGTCTGCACCCGCTGGCGGAGCGGCAGATGTGAGCAATTGTGACTAAAGAGAGGGGCGACCCAACTCCCGACCTTAACAGCGCTTTTGGCCGTTGTCCGGCTTTTTTTGCGAATCCATATTTATCTTTTTTTAGGGGTTGAAATGTTCTGCGCGCAGACCGATTGTGTAAGTAAGAGGTCACGGTGATGACGCCCAAGGGCCAGCCGATGTGCCTCTCGCGAGCTAGCTGAAATAAGGGATGAACTATGCAAATCCAAGTCAACAGTGATAACCATATTCAAAGCAGCATCCGACTGGAGGAGTGGGTACGTACTACCATTGAGAGCACGCTCGAACGTTATGAAGAGGACCTGACGCGCGTCGAGGTTCATCTGCGGGACGAGAATGGCGACAAGCCAGGTCCCCATGACATGCGCTGCCAGCTGGAAGCGCGGCCAAAAGGCCACCAACCGATTTCTGTCACTCATAAAGCCGACACCCTGGAGCAAGCGATCGACGGTGCGGCGGAAAAACTTGAACATGCGCTGGAGCATCTGTTCGGCAAACTGCGGGGCAAACCACGTGCCGCTGTGGTGCCGTTCGAAAGAGTCGCTGCCGATGCGCTGCTGGAAGACGAGTTTCTCGAGAACGAACAGGCTGCGCAAAACGGCTGAAGCCTGATTTGATTTTTACCTTCCCACTGAAGACGGGCCTGCTAATGCAGGCCCGTTTTGGTTTCAGTGTTCAGTGACCTTAACTGTGACGCGCTCTATGTAGCAGCTGGCGAAGCCTGCGTTCGGCTGCGAAGCAGTCGTAAAACCGTAATGCGCGGTGTTCTTGATCCACCGCGCCGTCTGATTTTACGACTGCTGCGCAGCCGAACGCAGGCTTCGCCAGCTGCTACAAATCGCGTTATGTCTTAAGCTTCAGAAAGCCACCGATGTCTGCACATAAACCGTCCGCGGTTCCCCCACGTACTTGCCCTTGTTGTTGTCATCAAACGAGCGGGTGAAGTACTGGTGGTTGAAGATGTTTTTCACCCCCACCGCCACATTCAAATCCGACAACTTCGGCCCGAAGTCATACGCCGCGCGGCTGCTGAACAACATGTACCCAGGAATCTTGCCCGTGCTGCCATCAGCGCTTTCGGCCGAGGTATTGGCGTTGTCGGCAAACTGGTCGCTCTGGTAGTTGCTGTCCAGGTTCAGCTTCCAGGCGCCTTCGGTGTAGCCCACCCCGATCGTGCCTTTGTGTTTGGAGGAGAACGGCACACGATTGCCCTTGTTCGGTCCGTCTTCGCGGATGGTCGCGTCCACATAGGCGTAAGTGGCGTACACATCGAAGCCGGCCAGCGACGGGCTCAAATCATCGAGTGAATAATTGATGCTGCTTTCGATCCCTTGATGACGCGTCTCGCCGCGAGCGATCACCGAGTCATTGGTCTGATTACTTTCGTACTGGTTGTCGAAGTTGATCAGGAACGCACCGATCTCCGCTCTCAACGCACCGTTGTCGTAACGGGTGCCCAGTTCCCAGGTACGCGCCTTCTCCGGTTTGACTTCGCCGCTGGTCACCCGGTTAGGCATCTGGCTGTATTGCACGCTGCCGAAGGAGCCTTCGGTGTTGGCGTAGAGGTTCCAGGTGTCCGTCACGTGATAGAGCACATTCAGAGCCGGCAATGCGGTGTTGTAGTCGCCCTTGTACTTCACGTTGGTCAGGTTGTTGGTTTGCTGCGAATCGATCATCTCGTAGCGAATGCCTGGGGTGATCGTCCACTTGCCGATGTCGATCCGGTCGTCGACGAAGAACGCGTTGGCTTCGGTGCCGCCACGGGTGTCGCGGTCATTGCGGCTGTTGGTGGTCGGGAAGGTGTTGTTGGCGATCGGCTCGCGGTAGCGCAGTTCATGGCCGGCTTCATTGATGTAGCGATAGCCGACGCCGACTTCATGGCTGGTCGGGCCGAGGTCAAAGCCTTGGGCGAATCGTGTTTCCAGACCGCGTACCCAATACTCGCGCGGCGACAGCGACAGGAACGTGCCCTGATCCAGATAACCGCTGCGCAGGGTTTTGGTGAAGAAGGTGTTGGCGGTGAATTCGCGGCGATCTTCCTGATAGCGATAGCCGAAGTTGAACATCGTCCGGCGGCCCCAGAACTGGTCTTTCGGGCGTGTGGACTGGTACGGGTCGGCGTCGTAATCGGCGACGTTCAGACCGCCGGGCATGTCGGCCTTGCCTTCGTAATACTGAGCCATCGCGTTAAAGCTGTTGGCGTCATCGAGCTGATATTTGCCCTTGAGAATCAGGTCGTCGATTTCGGTGTCGCTGTGTTCACGCCAGTCGCCGCCGCGGGTGCCGGAGTACAGCAGCGCACCGCCCAGGCCGTTGTCGGCGGTGCCGCCAGCCAGCAAGTTCCCGGTGGTTTTGAAACCGTCGTGGCTGGAGGACGGGCTGGTTTCGGTCTGGAAACCGCCTTTCACCGTTGGCTCATCGGGAATCGCACGGGTCACGAAGTTGACCACGCCGCCAACGTTCTGCGGGCCGTAACGCACCGCGCCGCCGCCGCGCACCACGTCCACCGCATCCATGTTGCCGATGCTCACCGGAGCGAAGGACAACTGCGGCTGGCCATAAGGGGCGAAGGGCACCGGGATGCCGTCCATCAATACGGTCGAGCGTGAAGCCAGTCGCGGATTGAGCCCGCGAATGCCGAAGTTCAGCGCCATGTCGTGGCTGCCGGTGCCGTTGTTGTCCGGCGCGTTCACGCCGGGGATGCGGTTGAGCACGTCCTTGGCCTGGGTCGCGCCCTGGCGTTCGAACTCTTCGCGACGGATCACATCACGTGCGCCGGGATGCTCGAAGACGTTGAGTTGCGCGGCGTCACCGAGCCAGTCGCCGACCACTTTCGAGGTTTCCAGCTCCAGCGCGGTGTCTCCCGCCGGTTGCAGGCTGAAGGCGTTGTCGCCCTCGGCGCGCGCTTGCAGGCCGGTGCCTTCGAGCAAGGCGTCCAGGCCCTGCGACGGGGTGAAGTTGCCTTCCAGGCCACGACTTTGCACACCGCGGGTGACTTGCGAACCGAAGGTGATCAACACGCCGGCTTCACGGCCGAACTGGTTGAGCGCGTTTTCCAACGAGGACGGTGCGATGTGGTACGGCTTGGCATCGGCGGCGAATGCGAGCGGCAACGCGCCGAAGCTCAGGCTGGCGCCCAGCAAGAGGTGGCGCACGGTGCGGGCCAGCGGGGTGAGGCGGGTGGGGTGCATGGAGGACGATCCTGAGAAGGTGAAATCAAGGGGGCTTTCCTTCTCTGTCACGCCAGATCTGAAAAACGGCTCATTTATTTCGAAGATCGTTCCCACGCTCTGCGTGGGAATGCCTCAACGGACGCTCCGCGTTCGGCTTTGGAAGGGACGCGGAGCGTCCCGGGCTGCATTCCCACGCGGAGCGTGGGAACGATATTCAAGTACGGGCTTCGACGGTTACCCAATACCGCGTAAACCGCTTCACCTTCACCGGCAAACTGATTTCCAGCAGATCCAGAATCCGCTCACTGTCATCCAGCGGATACGTCCCGGAGATCAACAAATCCGCCACTTGCGTATCGCACTTAAGCTGCCCGCGACGATAACGGCCGAGCTCGTCGAGAAAATCCCCGAGGCGCATGTGCGCGGCCACCAGCATGCCGTCGGCCCAGGCGCCGCTGTTGGCGTCCAGCGGCAGCGGTTTGCCCACGCCTCGCGGGCCGAAACCCAGTTGCCGGGCGGCTGGCAAAATCAGTGGAGTTCCACCGTCCAGGGTCACCTCGACGCTGCCCTCGAACACCGCCACCTGCGTGCGATCAGCGAACTGCCGGACGTTGAATCGCCCGCCTTGTGTCGTCAAAACACCCTGCGCGGTCTGCACCTGAAACGCCTGGGTGGCGGTCAGCAGCAGTTCGCCCTCCAGCAAACGGATCAACCGTTGCTGACCCTCCACCCGCACATCCGCCGAACTCGCGGTGTTGAGCTGCAACTGATTGCCGGCGCCGAGCGCCACCTTGCTCCGCTGGCCAATAGGGCTGCGGTAATCGGCGAGCAACGGCGGCAGCACGTTGTGTTCGCGCATGCCCCAGGTGACCGCAGAACCGGCGCCTAGAATCAGCAACAGTTTCAGCGCCTGGCGTCGGCCGCCGGACTTCGGCGCATTAAGCGCCGCGTGGGCCAGCGGTGAAGACAAACCGCGAAGTCGCTGGTTGACCCGCTGGATATGCTCCCACGCCCTTTGATGCTCACTGTGCGCATCGTGCCATTGCTGCCAGGCTAATTGCTGACGCGGGTTCAGCGGGCCTTGCTGTATTTCCATCAGCCAGTACACGGCCTGCTCGGCGACCTGTGTGGAAAAATCCGCAGTGCCGTTCATAAGGCGAAGTAGCAGCGCATGGCTGCTTTACTCAAATGGCGTTTGACCGTGGCAATGGAAATCCCCAGTTCGACCGCGATCTGTGGATAAGTCAGGCCATCGACCTGCGCCAGCAGAAAGGCGCGTTTGACTAGTCGCGGCAAACCGTCGAGCAACTGGTCCAGCTCCATCAGGGTTTGCAGGATGATCGCCCGTTCTTCCTCGGACGGCGCGTACACCTCAGGCAGTTGCGCCAGTGCTTCGGCGTAGGCGCGTTCCAGGTCCTGGCGACGGTAATGGTTGAACAGCACGCGTTTGGCGATTGTGGTGAGGAATGCTCGCGGTTCGATGATCTGCGGTGTTTCCCGGGCGGTTAGCACGCGAATGAACGTGTCCTGAGCCAGGTCCGCCGCGCTGTCCGGGCAGCCAAGCCTGCGCCGCAACCAACCGGTGAGCCAGTTGTGGTGGGCGTGATAGAGGACTTCGACGGGATTGGCGGGCTGCAACAGAACCACTCCGACACAAACAGATACGTTAGAGAACAAGAATTGTTCGCATTGTAGGGGTGTGCAGCAGCCCCCGGCAATCGTATCTGTTTTGCGTATGAGAATATTTATCATTAATATTGCGCGCTTGCTGGCCCGTGACCTTCACGCGGCCTCACCCGGTTTCAAGGTCGAAACATGAAAGGCAAAATCAGCACGCTCCCCGTTTCTTATCGACTGGCCGTCACTTCCCGCGTGCTGGCCGCGGTGTTGGGCGGTTATGTCGTTGCGGCGCTGGCCAGTGTCAGCCTGAGCTTATGGCTGCCGATGGCCCGGGCCGAAGCGGTGGTGACCGGGATGATGACCTCGTTTCTGGTCTATCTGGTCGCGGTGCTCTGGTGTTTTGCCTGTCGCAGTGCGTGGCTGGCCTGGCTCGGCTTGATCGTGTCGGGCATGGTGCTGGCGGCGGTGTCAGGGCTGGCGTATTGGATGGGCCACGTATGAAAGAGGGTTTTCGTCAGGCGATGGCCTGGTTGCACACCTGGGCCGGGTTGATCTTCGGCTGGTTGTTGTTCGCGATTTTCCTGACCGGCACGCTGGCCTACTTCAAGGACGAGATCAGTCACTGGATGCAGCCCGAAATACCGGCGCGTTCGGTGACCTCCGAAGCCAGTTTGACGCTGGCGCAAAATTACCTTCAGCAACACGCAGCGGGTGCCTCGCGCTGGCTGATCGATTTACCGAGTGCCCGAGAACCGGGTCTTTCAGTGCGCTGGCAACAGACACCGGCCAAACCCGGCGAGCGTGGACAATTCACTGAAAAGCTCCTCGACGCGCAAACCGGCAGCGAAGTGCAGGGCCGTGAATCCAGGGGCGGCGACTTCTTTTATCGCTTCCACTTCCAGCTGCAAATGCCCTATCCGTGGGGCCGCTGGTTGTCGACGATCGCGGCCATGGTGATGTTCATCGGCCTGATCACCGGGATCATCACCCACAAGAAAATCTTCAAGGACTTCTTCACCTTCCGCCCCCGCAAAGGCCAGCGTTCCTGGCTGGACGGGCACAACGCGGTGGGCGTTCTGGTGTTGCCGTTTCACCTGATGATCACTTACAGCAGCCTGGTGATTTTCATGGCGATGGTGATGCCGGCGAGCATCCTGGCCTCGTATAAAGGTGATGCCCGCGCGTTTTACGCGGAGGTGTTCCCGGCCTCCAGCACACCTGAACTCGCCGGCAAACCGGCTGATCTGGCGCCGATGGCGCCGCTGTTGGAGCGGGCGCGCGCGCAGTGGTCGGGCGGTCGGGCAGAACGTTTGTCGGTGAACAATCCGGGAGATGCGAATGCCTCGATTGTCGTCTCAAGGGACGACGCCGACCGCGTGATTTATGACGCCAGCAGCGCGGTGACCTTCAACGGCGTGACCGGCCAACAACTCAGCGCCACGCCGCAGCAACCGGTGCCGATGGCCATCGCCGGCAGTTTCTATGGCTTGCACATGGGCCATTTCGCGAGCCCCGTTCTTCGTTGGCTGTACTTCATTTGCGGTTTGGCGAGCACGGCGATGATTGGCACCGGGCTGGTGATCTGGCTCGGCAAGCGGCAGCTCAAACATGCGAAAAGCGCGGTGATGCCCTTCGAGCTGCGGCTGGTGGAAGTGCTAAACATTGCCAGCATGTCCGGGCTGGTGGTCGCGGTCGCGGCGTTCTTCTGGGCCAATCGGTTGCTGCCGGTCGAGATGGCGACAAGAGCGGATTGGGAAGTGAACAGCTTCTTCATCGTTTGGGGCGTGAGCGTGATTCATGCGGTGGTGCGCCGTGGCCGCGCGGCGTGGGTCGAGCAGTTGGCGTTGGCCGCGTTGATGTTCTGTGGCGTGCCGCTATTGAACGCGCTGACCACGCCGTACCACTTGGGCGTGACGCTGGCTCAAGGCGACTGGACGCTCGCCGGTTTCGATTTGACGTGCCTGGGCAGTGGTCTGTTTCTAGCCTGGGCTGCGTGGAAAATGCAGCGCGCCGGGCAGACCGTTCGCGTTGCCAAAGAACGAGCCCGACCGATCACGCTTGAGCAGAAGGTGAACTGAATGCTGTTGGCCTTGCTGCTGTGCTACGGCGGCTTCACCGCGCTGTGTCTATCGATGGATCGGCATCATGTCGAATTGCTGGGGTACAAGTCGTCGGCCCGGCGGCGCAAAATGTTCAAGCTGAGCGGCTGGTTGCTGCTGACGGTTTCCTTATGGGCGGCGGTGTCGCAAACCGGTTGGGGCTTGGGATTGGTGGAGTGGTTCGCGGTGTTGATGCTCAGCGCTTTGCTGCTGGTGCTGTTGCTGCCGTATCGACCGCGTCTGGCTCTGGGGTTGGCCGGGTTGAGCGTGCTCGCCAGCCCCGTCGCCGTGTTTGCGCAGTGATGATCACCAAGCCACCTGAATCACACGACGAAGAGCATCGCGGCGCCCGCGCGCATTTCCTTCAGGTGTTCCTGTCCCAGCGTTCGCAGATGGAAGCGCTGGTGAGCCGGCGTGTCGGCTGCCGAGCGACCGCAGCCGATCTGGTGCAGGATTTGTTCCTGCGTTTCTGGCGGCGGCCGCTGGTGCAAGTCGAAGAACTCAGCACTTACTTGCTGCGCTGCGCCGGCAACATCGCCATCGACCATCTGCGCAGCGAAGGTACACGGGCGCGGGCCAACGAAGGCTGGATGCCGGATCAGCCAGACAGCCAGGGCAGCGAACCGCAAGCCGCGCTGGAGGCGGGCAACGACCTGCGTCACGTCGAAGCGGCGTTGCGCGCGTTGCCGGAACGCACCCGGCAAATCTTTCTGCTCAACCGCATCCACGGGCGCAAATACGCCGAGATCGCCAAGGCGATGGGCCTGTCCCAAAGCGCTGTGGAAAAACATATGATGCGTGCCCTCGATGCCTGCAAGGCCAGCCTGCGGGAACCGCCAACGCGCACGCCAGGGAAAGCACCGTGAATCAACCCGACCGCGTCACCCCGACGCCCGCTCAGGAGCAGGCCGCGCTCACCTGGCTGAGCCTGTTGCACGACCAGCCCAGCAGCGCCGATCAACTCACCTTCAGTCATTGGTTGCAGGCCGATCCCGCCCACGCCGAGGCTTACGCTCAGGTGCAAGTGCTGTGGGAATTGAGCGAAGTGCCGGCGCGAACCCTGGCCGATGAAGATGCGTTTGCCTTGCAGGGTTACCTTAATGCCATGAACCAATCTCGACGCTCCAGCGTGCGGCGCTGGTCTGGCGCGCTGGCAATGGCCGCATGCCTGGTGCTGATGATTGGCCTCGGTGCGGGTTTGCAGCCGATGCGCTGGATCGATGATCTGGGGGCGGACTACGTGTCTGGACCGGGGGAAGTTCGCACCATTACGTTGGCCGATCAGTCACACGTCACGCTGGATGCCGACAGCGCCATCGCCGTGGATTTCAGTCGCGGTGAACGCCATGTTCAGCTACGTCGCGGTGCCGGTTTTTTTAGCGTGACCCACACAGGGGATCCGTTTGTGGTCGACGCTGAAAAGGGTCAGGCGCGGGTGTTGGGCACGCAGTTTGAAGTGCGCCTTCAACCCCAAGGCGCGCAGGTCACGGTGTTGTCCGGGCGGGTCGGCGTGACCGCGGACAAGCACGGCGAGCAACAGATTCTGATCGCCGGCCAGCAAGTGGCGTATGGGGAAGGTTCGGCGCAACAGCTGCGTGCGGTCGACAGCGAAGCGCAGCTGGCGTGGCGTCAGGGGTGGCTCAATTACTACAAGGCCACGCTGGCTGAGGTGGTGCAGGATTTGGGGCGGTATTACCCGGGGCGGATTGTGCTGCTCAACGATGAATTGGCGGCGCGGCGGGTGAGTGGCAGTTTTCCGAGCAAGGATCCAGAGGCGGTGTTGGGTTCGTTGCAGGGGGTGTTGGGGTTTGAGCAAACCAAGCTGATGGGGCATCTGATTATTTTGCGTTGAATCAACTGGCCCCATCGCGAGCAGGCTCGCTCCCACAGGGGTAGGTGTTGATCACACAAATGTGGCTCAACTCTGATCCCCTGTGGGGGTGAGCCTGCTCGCGATGAGGCCAGATCAAACACCATCGACTTCCCAATAAAATTATTTTCAAAATTATGGTGAGGTAAACCCAACCCCCATCCGTGTAGTGACTGAAACTGCGAGTCATTCGCATCCCGTAGGTTCTACACAGGTCATTGAGCAATGAAGTCCAGGGCAAAATCGGGTTCGGTCAAACAGTGGTTGGGTGCTTCTGCACTGAGCATGTCGGCGTTGGCCTTGATGCCATCGAGCGTCGCATCCGCCGCTGAGGCGGCCAACACGCAGCCGCTTACGCAGTTCAGCTTCGCCATCGCTGCCAAACCGCTGCCCCAGGCCCTGAGCGACTTCAGCCGGGTCACCGGCATCAGCGTGGTCTATACCGACGAAGCGCCGTACGGTCTCACTGCCCCGGCGATCAATGGCCAGTTGAGCGCCGAGCATGCCCTGCAGCGTTTGCTCGGCGGTTCGGGTTTCACCTTCCGCCGCAGCGACGCTCACACCTTGGTGCTTGAACCGCTGCCCACCGCCGGCACGTTGAATCTGGGCACCACCACCATCAACTCGGTGGCCGATCAATCCATGAGCTATCAGCCGCCGCCCACCAGTTCGGTGATGCGCTCGTCGGCCTTGCTCCAGGAAATCCCGCAGACCGTCAACGTCATCCCGGCCCAGGTCATTCGCGATCAGGCACCGCGCAATCTGGACGACGCGCTGGCCAACGTCAGTGGCATCACCCAGGGCAACACGCTGGCAAGCACCCAGGATTCGGTGATGACCCGCGGTTTCGGCGACAACCGCAACGGCTCGATCATGCGCGACGGCATGCCGATCGTGCAGGGCCGTGGCATGAATGCGACCGTGGACCGGGTCGAAGTGCTCAAGGGCCCGGCCTCGCTGCTGTACGGCATCCAGGACCCGGGCGGCGTGGTCAACATGGTCAGCAAGAAGCCCGAGCTTGAGCAATACAACGCCCTGACGCTGCGCGGTTCGACCTACGGCGACGGCAAAAACGGCAGCGGCGGCGGCCTCGACAGCACCGGTGCACTCGGTGATTCCGGCTTCGCTTACCGCATGGTGCTGGACCACGAGGACGAAGATTACTGGCGCAACTTCGGCACCCACCGCGAGACGCTGGTGGCGCCGTCACTGGCCTGGTTCGGCGAAAGCACCCAGCTGTTGTTCTCCTACGAACACCGCGAATTTCTGACCCCGTTCGACCGCGGCACGATCATCGATCCGCGCACCATTCACCCGTTGGACATCTCGCGCAATGAGCGGCTGGACGAGCCTTTCAACAACATGGAAGGCCGCTCGGACCTGTACCACTTCGAGGCCGATCACGAACTCAACGACAACTGGAACGCCCACTTCGGCTACAGCTGGAACCGCGAAACCTACGACGCCAGCCAGGTGCGCGTCACCGCCATCGACACCCGACGGGGCACGCTGACCCGCAGCATGGACGGCACCCAGAACGCGATCAGCACTGACCGTTTCACCACCGCCAGCCTCGAAGGCAAGGTGGACGTGCTGGGTATGCAACACGACCTGGTGTTCGGCGTCGATGACGAGTACCGCAAGATCTACCGCGAAGACCTGATCCGCCAGAGAAGCCTGAGCACCTTTAGCTACGTCAACCCGGTCTATGGCCGCGAAGTCGCCGGCACCACGGTCAGCGCGGCCGACAGCGCGCAGACCGATGAGCTACGTAGCGATTCGATCTTCCTGCAGGACTCGATTCACCTCACCGATCAATGGATTTTCGTCGCTGGCGCACGCTTCCAGGAATACGACCAGTACGCCGGCAAAGGCGTGCCGTTCCAGGCCAACACCGACAGCAATGGCCAGAAGTGGGTGCCGCGTGCCGGCCTGGTCTATCGCTTCACCGATGAACTGTCGTTCTACGGCAGCTACACCGAATCGTTCAAACCCAACTCGACCATCGCACCGTTGAGTGGCAGCAGCACCGTACTCGACGGCAGCGTGGCGCCGGAAGAAGCCAAGTCCTGGGAAATCGGCGCCAAGCTCGACATGCCGGGTCGCGTGACCGGTAACGTCGCGCTGTTCGACATCAAGAAACGTAACGTGCTGGTGGCCAATTCCGAAGGCCCGGTGACGATTTACAGCGCCGCCGGCGAAGTGCGCTCCCGAGGGCTGGAAGTGGATTTGACCGGCCAGCTCAGCGACCGCTGGAGCATGATCGGCAGCTATGCCTACACCGACGCCGAAGTCACCGAAGACCCGGTCTACAAGGGCAAAAAACTGCAAAACGTGGCCAAGAACAGTGGCTCGTTGTCGGCGGTCTACGACTTCGGCACCCTTATCGGCGGCGATCAATTGCGCGTCGGCGCGGGTGCGCGGTATGTCGGCGAGCGGGCGGGTAACGCCGTGAACGATTTCGACCTGCCGAGCTACACCGTGGCCGATGCCTTCGCGACTTACGACACCAAGGTCGAAGGGCAGAAGGTCAAGTTTCAACTCAACGTGAAGAACCTGTTTGATCGCACCTACTACACATCGGCGGCGAGCCGGTTCTTTGTGTCGATGGGGGATTCGCGGCAGGTTTCGTTGTCCAGCACATTGGAGTTCTGACGGAAAACCGCGTCATCGTTCTTCGCGAGCAAGCCCGCTCCCACATGGGAATGCATTTCAAATGTGGGAGCGGGCTTGCTCGCGAAGGCGGCTGTACAGGCACCAAAAGTCTCAGGATTGACGCAAAAACGCCTGCCGATACTCCCCAGGCGTCCCGCCCAAAACCTGCCGAAACCGATTGGTGAAATGACTCGCACTGGCAAACCCGCACGCCAATGCAATCTCCCCCAACGGCTGCGAAGTCGAACGCAACAACTCCCGCGCCCGGCTCATACGTCGTGCCAATACATACTGATGCGGCGGCAAGCCAAAGCTCTCGCGAAACATCCGCGCGAAGTGATATTCCGACAGCGCACACAACACCGCTAATTGCCCGAGGCTGATCGCTTCGGCCAACTGATTGTCGATGAACTCCACCAACTGCCGCCGCTGATGCGCCGCGAGTCCACCCTTGAGCCGCAAGCCTTCACGCATGCCGACCTGGCCGAGCAACACGTGGCTGAGCATTTCGTGAGCGAGGCTGCTGGTGAGCAAGCGTTCGCCGGGTTCGTCCCAGTTGAGGGTGAGCATCTGCCGAAAGCGACGGGCTTGCGCCGGATCGTCAAGAAAGGTGGCTTCGCGCAATTGCAGTTCGCGAGGTTCGCGGTCCAGCAGCGTGACGCAGCCGAGGGCAAATTGTTCGGGGCTGAAATAGAGGTGGGCCAGGCGAATGTCGCCGTTGATCACCCAGCCCGATTGATGCTCGGCCGGCAGGATGCACAGCTTGTCCGGGCCGCCCTTGGTACCGGGCTGGTCGCGGCGAAAAGTGCCGGTGCCGCCGGCGATGTAGCAGGACAACGTGTGGTGGCTTGGCGCCTCGTAGTCCTGGGCGTCGTGATGGTTGCTCCACAAGGCTGCAGCCATGCCGTCACCGAGCTCGGCGCTGTGCTCGAGGCGAGCATTGGGCGAGCGGTTGAGGGCTTGAAAGACTTGCAGGGTTTCCAGTGCGGGCATGATCGTTTTCTCTCCAACGCTTCGCATCCTACTCCGTAGACTTCGGCCTGCCAGCCCGTCGGCCGACAAAAGCGCAAGTTTATGCAAGTGCGAAAAGGATTGGCGCAGGACACTGAACGCCTATTGAGGAGCCTAGCCATGAACCTTTCGTTGTATTTGCTGACCGTGCTGATCTGGGGCACCACCTGGATTGCCTTGAAATGGCAGCTGGGCGTGGTGGCCATTCCCGTGTCGATCGTCTATCGCTTCGGCCTGGCTGCGCTGGTGCTGTTTGTCCTGTTGCTGCTCAGCCGACGCCTGCAAGTGATGAACCGTCGCGGGCATTTGATTTGTCTGGCACAGGGTTTGTGCCTGTTCTGCGTCAACTTCATGTGTTTCCTGACCGCCAGTCAGTGGATTCCCAGCGGCTTGGTCGCCGTAGTGTTTTCCACCGCCACCCTGTGGAACGCGCTCAATGCGCGGGTGTTCTTCGGTCAGAAAATCGCCCGCAACGTATTGATGGGCGGTGCGTTAGGCTTGTCCGGTCTGGGCCTGTTGTTCTGGCCGGAACTGGCCGGCCACACGGCCAGCCCGGAAACCTTGCTCGGGTTGGGTCTGGCACTGCTCGGGACCCTGTGTTTCTCGGCCGGCAACATGCTCTCGAGCCTGCAACAGAAGGCCGGTTTTAAGCCGCTGACCACCAACGCCTGGGGCATGGCGTATGGCGCCGCGATGTTGTCGGTGTGGTGCCTGGTCAAAGGCATCCCGTTCGACATGGAATGGAACACGCGTTACATCGGCTCGCTGCTGTACCTGGTCATTCCGGGCTCGGTCATCGGCTTCACCGCTTACTTGACGCTGGTCGGGCGGATGGGCCCGGAGCGTGCGGCCTATTGCACCGTGCTGTTCCCGGTGGTGGCACTGAATGTCTCGGCATTTGCCGAAGGCTATCAATGGACCGCGCCGGCATTGATGGGGTTAGTGTTGGTGATGTTGGGTAATGTGCTGGTGTTCCGTAAACCCAAAGTGTCCATGGCGCAAGGCAATGGCAAGCTTGCTTGAAAAACCTGGGCCCGAGCGCGCTCAGCGCTCGGTCCTGAGGGCGACGAATATCAGCAACGGAAGCATGAAATCGACAATATGCCGAGCCCAGTCCTTGGCGTTCCATACTTGCGATTCATCCATGTTGAACCACTCGACGCCGATCACTTGCAGGCAGACGTAATAAACAAAGATAGCGATCATCAGTCCAATGAGTGAAAACTTTTTGGCCTCATGGAACACCTCGGCGGACGCATTCATATTTCGGTAAAGGTGATACGCGCCAAACAGGCAGAAGGCGGTATAAATCACTTCAAGAGTGATAATTAGCCAGTAGATCCGGTGGTGGAACATGGGCGATGTGATTGCCCGGTAGTTTAGGTTGATGTTTTCCCGGGTGGTGTCCATGCTCAAAATATGGCCCACGTATTCATAGTTGGATGAATAGTCGGTGAAGTTGCTGTACATCACCAGAAGTCCAAAAAAGCTTATATAAGCCATCAATGAAAACTTGCTGTATCTGATGATTTTGTCGGTGGTGAGGCTGTTCAAGGTGAGTATGCTCCGTCACTGTTTTCCGTAGGCTCGGATAAGTGGTGTGGAGTGTATAGCGCTTAATTGATTTTAGTGCGTTGACTGAATTGCAAGTTATGTAAAAGCGGGCAGATACTTTAAAAGTGTCTGCCCGTTTTAGTTAACCTTTCCAGACTTGCGGGTTAACCAGATCTTGTGGCCGCTCACCCAGCAGTGCGCTGCGCAAGTTAGCCAATGCGCGGTTGGCCATGGCCTCGCGGGTTTCATGGGTAGCGGAGCCGATGTGCGGCAATGTCACCGCGTTTTTCAATTGGAACAACGGCGACTCGGCCAGCGGTTCTTTCTCGTAGACGTCCAGGCCTGCGCCGCGAATGCGGTTGTTTTGCAGCGCTTCGATCAGCGCAGGCTCATCGACCACCGGACCGCGGGAGATGTTGACCAGGATGGCGCCTGCCTTCATCAGGGCCAGTTCGCGGTGGCTGATCAGGTGTCTGGTTTTCTCGCTGAGCGGCACGACGAGGCAGACGAAATCGGCTTCGGCCAGAAGTTCGTCGAGGCTGCGGAACTGCGCGCCGAGTTCTTGCTCCAGCCCGGTCTTGCGGCTGTTGCCGCTGTAGAGGATCGGCATGTTGAAGCCCAGCCGTCCGCGACGGGCAATGGCCGCGCCGATGTTGCCCATGCCGACGATGCCCAGGGTTTTGCCGTGCACGTCACAGCCAAACAACGGTGCGCCGACGGTGGCTTGCCATTGGCCGGCCTTGGTCCAGGTATCGAGTTCGGCGACGCGGCGGGCGCTGCTCATGAGCAGGGCGAAGGCCAGGTCGGCGGTGCTTTCGGTGAGGACATCCGGCGTGTTGGTGAGCATGATGCCGCGTTCGTTGAAGTAGGCGACGTCGTAGTTGTCGTAGCCGACGGAGACGCTGGACACCACTTCAAGTTTGGCGGCGTTTTCCAGTTGCGCGCGGCCGAGTTTGCGGCCGACACCGATCAGGCCGTGGGCGTGGGGCAGGGCTTCGTTGAATTGGGCGTTGATGTCGCCGTTTTTCGGGTTGGGGACGATGACGTCGAAGTCTTGCTTCAGCTGTTCGACCATTTCCGGGGTGACGCGGCTGAAGGCGAGGACGGTCTTTTTCATGGGGGGAGGGCTCGTCGGGGCTTGGAGAATGCCAAGCACGCTAACATTCTTTTCCAGCGTTGTGCGAGTGCTCGGGTTCGCGGGTATCTGTGGGAGCTGGCCTGCCAGCGATGGCGGCCTTCGGGCCGACCATGTTGTGGTTGACCGGGTACATATCCATTCCTGCGGTAACGGCGGCTGGCGGTTTCGCCCTTACGGCGAGTCCCTTTTGTCAAACGCCACAAAAGGAACCAAAAAGTCTCGCCCCAAACGTCCGGCCCCTCGCTAAGGCTCGGCGTACCTTCGCTCCGGTATTCATCCGGGGACACTGCCCTCCGGTTGGCTTCGCTGCACCTACATGCAGCGTGTTCGACTGCGTCGAACGGCGCTGCGCGCCACTCCCCGGATGAACACCTCCACTCAGCCTCCCGAACGGGGCGGGTAGATCAAGATCAAGAGCTGCAGGCGAGCTAACGCTCGGCCTGTTGAGTGGTGAGGAGCGAACGGTGTACACCGATCCCTTGTAGGAGCGAGCGGTGCGGCGATCCGACTTGCCCGCGAAGGCGGCCTGACAGCCGACCAACATCTTGCGGATGTACAAAATTCCACTGTGGGAGCTGGCCTGCCAGCGATGGCGGCCTGACAGCCGACCAAGATCTTGCGGAAGTACCAAATTCAATTGTGGGAGCTGGCCTGCCAGCGATGGCGGCCTGACAGCCGACCAAGATCTTGCGGAAGTACCAAATTCAATTGTGGGAGCTGGCCTGCCAGCGATGGCGGCCTGACAGCCGACCAAGATCTTGCGGAAGTACCAAATTCAATTGTGGGAGCTGGCTTGCCAGCGATGGCGGCCTGACAGCCGACCAATATCTTGCTGATGTACCCAATTCAACTGTGGGAGTGAGCCTGCTCGCGATCGCGGAGTGTCAGACGACATCAATGCCAGATGTCAGACCGCAATTGCGAGCAGGCTTGCTCCTACAGGGGATCAGCTGTGTGACGAAGGTTTTGGTACGGCGACGTTATCCAGCATCCGGTTCGCTGCCAGTTCGGCCAGCATGACGATCTGTTGAATGGCCATTGCCTTGTGTCGGTGCGGGCCTTCCAGATAGTCCGCGAAATCGCTCGCCATCACACTGGCCTGGGCCAATGACTCGCAGGTATGGGCCAACAGGTCTTCGTCTTTGATATCCGAGGCAATCAAAAACATCGTGCTGGGTTTGCGGGTGACGGGGTATTTGAGGGCTGCGGGATTGAGGTAGTGATCCAGCGCACGCTCGGCGGCTTCGTTGAGTTTTTTTGAATCGAGGGATTCGTAGGGGGAAACGTCGTCGGTTTCCGGGGGATTCGGTGTTTCTTTAATCATGAAAAAGTTACTTGATATGGGATTAATCGAGCTGCCATTTTCGTTTCCAAGCGAAAGGGTGGCAGCCATGCGCGGACTGGAAAACCGGATATCCCACCAAAACCGGCAGACCCGAAGGTCTCCCGCGCACAGCCGCCATAACAAAGAGATGCGTGCAGAAAAAAGCGCAGCAGTATGCCATGTGCTGTGATGGGAATATCAGGTTTCCAAGCCTGGCCGCTGATTTTGCAGCGACCCACAAAGCCTACCCATTTCCCGTCCGACCCGACAACCGACAGAACCCGTCGGAAACATTCCCCAAAATCATCACGTCTGTAGGACCGTGAAATCAGTTCGCCACCCGAACCCCACCCAGACTCCCACTCAATTCATACGCCACCAATTCCGCCTGATGCGCCGCCAATATCTCCGGCAACGACCCCCGCAGGTACTCGACCCACGTCTTGATCTTCGCATCCAGATACTGCCGCGACGGGTAGATCGCATACAGATTCAGTTCCTGCGACCGGTAGTTCGGCATCACTCGCACCAGCGTGCCGTTGCGCAATCCTTCGATCGCCGCATAAACCGGCAATACGCCGACGCCCATGCCGCTGATGATCGCTGTCTTCATCGCGTCAGCCGAGTTCACCAGGAACGGTGAGCTGTTGATGGTGACCATTTCCTGGCCTTCCGGACCGTCGAAGGTCCACTTTTCCAGCGGGATCACCGGGCTCACCAGGCGCAGGCACGCGTGGTTCAGCAGGTCGCTGGGCTTGTGTGCGCAGCCGTTGGCTTTCACATAGGCCGGCGAGGCGCAGACGATGCTGTAGGTGATGCCCAGGCGCTGGGAGACAAAGCCTGAGTCCGGCAGTTCGCTGGCCAGCACGATGGACACGTCGTAGCCCTCGTCGAGCAGGTCCGGCACGCGGTTGGCCATGGTCAGGTCGAAGGTGACGTCGGGGTGTGTTTTGCGATAGCGGGCGATGGCGTCGATCACGAAGTGCTGACCGATGCCGGTCATGGTGTGCACTTTGAGCTGCCCGGCCGGGCGTGCGTGGGCGTCGCTGGCCTCGGCTTCGGCTTCTTCGACGTAGGCCAGGATTTGCTCGCAGCGCAACAGATAGCGCTTGCCAGCCTCGGTCAGGGCGATGCGGCGGGTCGTGCGGTTGAGCAGGCGGGTTTGCAGGTGGGCTTCCAGGTTGGAGACCGCGCGCGAGACGTTGGCCGTGGTGGTGTCCAGTTGCACGGCGGCGGCGGTGAAGCTGCCGGCCTCGGCCACGTAACTGAAGGCGCGCATGTTTTGCAAAGTGTCCATGGGGTGCTCTCGGGTGCGATGGCAAATTGTGACACGAAGTTGCGGGGGCGGTGACCCCGACCAAGGGATTATCGCGTTAACGGTAACAAAGATTCACAAGATTCCCAGCTTATCGCCCTTAAGACCCACCCCTAGAATTGCGTCCACCTCTGTAGGAGCTGTCGAGTGAAACGAGGCTGCGATCTTTTGATCTTCGCTTTTAGAAGCACATCAAAAGATCGCAGCCTCGTTTCACTCGACAGCTCCTACAGGGGATCTATCTCTCCTCAGGAATTTTCAGCAGTGCCGCGTCGCATCAGCAGAGCGCTTCAGACGCTCAGTGTTTTGGCTTTATCCCTGACCCTCAGCGGCTGCATCGGAACCGCAGGTATTGCCCCGCAGGGCAAGGCACTGGAGGCCAATTCACTGGCCACCGACGAAGCTATCCAAAGCGCCGAACAGGACGCTCACTGGCCCACCGCGCAATGGTGGCGGGCTTATGGCGACCCGCAATTGAACCGCTGGATCGACCTCGCCGTGCAAGGCAGCCCGACCATGGACATGGCCGCCGCGCGAGTGCGTCAGGCCAAGTCCATGGCCGGGATTGCGGAGTCCGCCGAATCGTTGCAGATCAATGGCGAATCCACCCTCAAGCGCCACAACTGGCCGACCGATCAGTTCTACGGGCCGGGCAAGTTGGCCAATACCACGACCTGGGACAACAACGCCGCGCTGGGTTTCAGCTACGCCCTCGACCTCTGGGGACGCGAAAGCAACGCCACCGAGCGCGCCGTGGACATGGCGCACATGACGGCCGCTGAAGCGCGTCTGGCGCAACTCGAACTTCAGAACAACATCGTCCGCGCCTACATCGAACTGTCGTTGCATTACGCACAGCGGGACATTGTCGAGGCAACCCTGAACCAACAGCAGCAAATTCTCGACCTCGCGCAAAAACGTCTGAACGGCGGTATCGGCACCCATTTCGAAGTCAGCCAGGCTGAAACGCCGCTGCCGGAAACCCATCGCCAGATCGACGCGCTGGACGAAGAAATCGCCCTGAGTCGCAACCAACTGGCAGCCCTCGCGGGCAAAGGCCCGGGCGAGGGCGCGCAATTGCAACGACCCACGCTGTCGTTGGCCGCGCCGCTGAAACTGCCGTCGGCGCTGCCCGCGCAATTGCTCGGGCAACGCCCGGACGTGGTCGCCAGCCGCTGGCAAGTAGCGGCCCAGGCGCGGGGCATCGATGTCGCTCACGCCGGTTTTTACCCCAACGTCGATCTGGTCGGCAGCCTCGGCTACATGGCCACCGGTGGCGGGGCGCTGGAGTTTTTGACCGGCAAGAAACTCAACTACAGCGTCGGCCCGGCGATCTCGTTGCCGATCTTCGATGGCGGGCGCTTGCGTTCGGAACTGGGCGAAGCCTCGGCCGGGTATGACATCGCCGTGGCCAGGTACAACCAGACGCTGGTCAACGCCCTGAAAAACATCTCCGACCAGTTGATCCGCCGCGAGTCCATGGACAAGCAGCAAACCTTCGCCGCCGAGTCGGTGGCCACTGCGCAGAAGACTTACGACATCGCGATGATCGCGTATCAGCGAGGGCTCACCGATTACCTCAATGTGCTCAATGCGCAGACCTTGTTGTTCAAGCAGCAGCAAGTCCAGCAGCAGGTTCAGGCGGCGCGTCTTGGTGCTCATGCTGAATTGGTGACGGCGCTCGGCGGCGGTGTTGGTGCGGGGAACGATGTGCCGGAAGACAGCCGGACCGCTGCACCGAAAACTCCGGTTCTTCTTAAGTGAACACACAACCTGTGGGAGCCAGCCTGCTGGCGATTGCGGTGTGTCAGGTGACATCAGCATTGACTGACACACCGCTATCGCCAGCAGGCTGGCTCCCACAGGTTCTGAGTCTGAACTTAAATTCATTGAGCAGAATTCCATGACCCCCTCGCCCGCACCTCTGCGCTGGCTGTATTCCCTCGAATGGCGCCGGGGTTTCTTCGACTGGGCACGCAGTGATGGCGTGACCTGGGTCTACATTTTCAAGGTGCTGTTCGCCGCGTTCCTGACCCTGTGGCTCGCAATGCGTCTGGAATTGCCGCAGCCGCGCACGGCGATGATCACCGTGTTCATCGTCATGCAGCCGCAAAGCGGTCAGGTATTCGCCAAGAGTTTTTACCGTTTTCTGGGCACCTTGGCCGGTTCGGCGGTGATGGTGGCATTGATCGCCTTGTTCGCCCAGAACACTGAACTGTTCCTCGGCTCGCTGGCGATCTGGGTCGGCATCTGTTCGGCCGGCGCCGCGCGGTATCGCAACTTTCGCGCTTACGGTTTTGTGCTCGCCGGGTACACCGCCGCGATGGTCGGTTTGCCCGCATTGGCGCACCCGGACGGCGCTTTCATGGCGGCGGTCTGGCGGGTGCTGGAAATCTCCCTGGGGATTCTCTGCGCCACCGTGGTCAGCGCCGCGATCCTGCCGCAAACCGCCAGCGCGGCGATGCGCAACGCCTTGTATCAGCGCTTCGGTGTGTTCGCCTTGTTCGTTACCGATGGCCTGCGCGGTCGCAGCAAACGAGAGGCCTTCGAAGCCAGTAACGTGCGCTTTATCGCCGAAGCGGTCGGGCTGGAAGGGCTGCGCAGCGTCACCGTGTTCGAAGACCCGCACATGCGTCGGCGCAACGGCCGACTGAGTCGCTTGAACAGCGAATTCATGGGCATCACCACGCGGTTCAACGCCTTGCACCAGTTGCTTGAACGCTTGCGCAGCAGCGGCACCGACCACGTGGTGGCGGCAATCAAACCGGGCTTGCAGGACCTGGCGGAATTGCTCGACGGCTTCAGCGGTCGCGCCTTGACCAGCCCCGACGCCGCACGCCTGACCAGCGCGTTGACCACCTACAAGGAAAACCTGCCGGCGCGGGTTCGCAGCTTGCGGGCGACCTTTCAGGAGAGCGATCCGAGCGACGCCGAGCAGCTCGATTTCCACACCGCGTACGAACTGCTCTATCGCTTCGTCGACGAGCTGCACAGTTATGCACAGACCCACGCCTCGCTGGCCGATCACAGCCATGCTCGGGAGCAATGGGACGAGCCGTTCACCCCGCAAACCAACTGGATGGCCTCGGCGGCTTCGGGGATTCGTGCAGCGTTCATTCTGGTGGTGCTGGGCAGTTATTGGGTGGCGACGGCGTGGCCGAGCGGGGCGACCATGACCCTGATTGCCGCTGCCACCGTCGGCCTTTCTGCCGCGACGCCGAACCCGAAACGCATGGCATTCCAGATGGCCTGCGGGACTTTCCTCGGGGCGCTGATCGGCTTCGTCGAGATGTTTTTCATCTTCCCGTGGATCGACGGTTTTCCATTGCTGTGCGTGATGCTCGCACCGGTGATCGTGCTCGGTTCGTTCCTCACCTCGCGGCCGCACTATGCCGGTGTCGGACTCGGGTTACTGATCTTCTTCAGCACCGGTTCGGTGCCGGACAACCTCACCGTCTACAACCCTTACGCGTTCATCAACGACTACATCGCCATGGTGCTCGGCATGCTGGTGTGCGCGGCGGCCGGAGCAATCATTCTTCCGCCGAACAGCCGTTGGTTGTGGCGCCGGCTTGAGCAGGATTTGCGCGGGCAAGTGGTGTACGCGATCAGCGGCAAACTCAAGGGCCTGGCCTCGAGTTTTGAAAGCCGTACCCGGGACTTGCTGCATCAGGCTTACGGCCTTGCGGCGGGTCAGCCGCAGGTGCAACGGGACTTGCTGCGCTGGATGTTCGTGGTGCTGGAGGTCGGCCACGCGATCATTGAGTTGCGCAAGGAACAGGCGATTCTGCCGGTGCATCCGGCCTACGCCGAATCCCAGTCGTGGCGCCAGGCGATCCGTGTGATGGGCCGTTCGCTGGTGCGGCTGTTTCTGCAACCGAGCCAGAGCAATCTGGACCGCGGATTGATCGCGGTCGACCATGCGATCAGCCGTGTGCAGGCCACCGATGAACCGTTCGCGCCGCACTTCGACACCTCCGCGTTACGTCGGGTGAAGAGTTATTTGCACTTCATCCGCACGTCATTACTGGACCCGCAATCGCCACTTGCCGCTTACGCAATCACTCAGCCCCAAGGAGTTGAACATGCCGCGTGAAATCGCCTTCCACGGCGTGTACATGCCGACCATGACGCTGATGTTTTTCATCGCCGCCGCATTGGCCTGGGCACTGGACCGGTTTCTGTCCGGGTTCGACCTGTACCGTTTTTTCTGGCACCCGGCGCTGCTGCGCCTGAGCCTGTTTACCTGTCTGTTCGGCGTCCTGGCGCTGACTGTCTACCGTTGACTCTCTATCTCTGAAGAAGGCACCGATGAAAAAGCTTTTCAGCCTGCTCGCGACCCTGCTGGTGCTGGCCCTCGCGCTATGGATCGGCCGGACCCTCTGGGTGCATTACATGGACACGCCGTGGACCCGCGACGGCCGGGTGCGAGCCGACATCATCAACGTCGCCGCCGACGTTACCGGGGAAGTGGTCGAGGTGCCGGTACGTGACAACCAACAGGTGAAGAAGGGCGATTTGCTGATGCGCATCGACCCCGAGCACTACCGCATCGCGGTCAAACAGGCGCAGGCACTGGTGGCTTCACGCAAGTCGACCTGGGAGATGCGCAAGGTCAACGCCCATCGCCGCGCCGACATGGACGCGCTGGTGATCTCCAAAGAAAACCGCGACGACGCCAGCAATATCGCCGACTCGGCCCTGGCCGATTACCAGCATGCCCAGGCGCAACTGGAAGCGGCCGAACTGAACCTCAAACGCACCGAGGTCCGCGCTGCGGTGGACGGCTACGTGACCAACCTCAACGTGCATCGCGGCGATTACGCGCGCATCGGCGAAGCGAAAATGGCCGTGGTCGATATGAACTCGTTCTGGGTCTACGGCTTCTTCGAGGAAACCAAACTGCCGCACGTGCGCGTGGGGGATAAAGCCGACATGCAGTTGATGAGTGGCGAGGTGTTGAAGGGGCATGTGGAAAGCATTTCTCGCGGCATCTATGACCGGGATAACCCAGAGAGTCGCGAGCTGATTGCGGACGTGAACCCGACGTTCAACTGGGTGCGCCTGGCGCAGCGGGTGCCGGTGCGGATACACATTGATGAAGTGCCGGAGGGGGTGCTGTTGGCGGCGGGGATTACGTGTACCGTCGTCGTTAACTAGCCTGTAGACCGAGTCGTTTCATTCGCGAGCAAGCCCGCTCCCACACTGATCGAGTCGGACGCGGACTAAGCGAACGACACAAATCCCCTGTGGGAGCGGGCTTGCTCGCGAAGGCCGCGACTCGGTCCATCAGACATAAGACAAAGGCTCAGCCTTTGCAAAACGTCTCATGCAAATGCCGCCAAACCACTTTGCCACCGGCCTGTTTCTCAAACACCACCGTCGACCGGCGATCAGAGTGCAGGCCGGTCGCATCTTTCTGCTGCTCGCGATAACTCACCACCGCGCCACCGTCATACAGCGCGATACCCCGTAAATCGCTGAGCTCAATCCTGAAGCCGAGCTTCCTTCCGCCCGCCAGCAGGAACAACTCGTTCAACGCGGCGAAATCCAGCACACGGCCCAACGGCGAGATCATGGAAAACTGTGGCGAAAATCGGGTCAGCAGGTGTTCAAGTGCGGACTCGTCCTGGTCCTCGGCCAGCCATTGCTCGATGGCGACATGGGCCTGGATCACTTCGTCAAAGTATTCGGTGTAGTCAGTCATGGTTGTTTCCTGAAATTATGCAGCGACCGGTCTGACGCCTTCGCGAGCAAGCCCGCTCCCACAAAGGGCGCTGCGAAACCTGTGGGAGCGGGCTTGCTCGCGAAGGGGGCGCCTCGATTCAGAGTTGCCCCTTAAGCCCAAACCGCTTCATCAACCCCGCCTCCAACAGCCCTTTTGGCAACAACCCCGCCAACAACGGCAACGCCCGACTGCCATTCCCCAAACGAATCAAACGCGGCGGTTTGCCCTGCTGCACAGCCTTGAGCAAACCTTCGGCAAACTCCTTGGCCGGTGTCGGTTTATCCTGAGAGGCCTTGGCCCGCGCACGAATGCCTTCGCGCAGCGCAAACCACGGTGATTGTTCTGTGATCAACTGCTCCGCCTCATGCCCGGCATTTTTGGCGAAGCTGGATTCGATCGCACCCGGCTGCACTTCCATCACGCGCACGCCAAACGGTGCCAACTCCATGCGCAATGCATCGCTCAACGCATGCACCGCTGCTTTCGAGGCGCAGTACGCGCCGGCAAACGGCGTGACCAATACCCCGGAAACGCTGCCGATGTTCACCACGATCCCTTTGGCCCGACGCAGCACCGGAAACAGTGCGCGGGTCACACCGACAATCGCAAACACATTGGTTTCGAACTGCCGCTGCATCGCCGGTACACCGCCGTCGAGCAGCGGCCCCATGGCGCCATAACCGGCGTTGTTGATCAGCACATCGAGGCCGCCATGTTGCTGATTGATGCGCTCGCTCAACTGCTCAAGGGCCACGCCGTCGTTGACGTCCAGTTGCACGGCGGTGAAGCCGGCGGCGGCCAGAGCCGCCACGTCTTCAGCCTTGCGGGCGCTGGCCCAGACTTCGTATCCGGCACCTTTGAACACGTCGGCGAGGGCGCGGCCAATGCCGCTGGAGCAACCGGTAATCAACGCAACGGGCATGGCGCGGTCCTTGTACAAAAAGAAATAGAGGGATCAGTCGGAGAAACTACCCTGCAAACGCTCGGCGCGAAACTCCAGGGTTTGTGGGCGATAGCCTGGACGCAGGGGTGGCAGGGGCAAGCAGTCTTCCCAATTGGCGCCAGCCTGCAATTCACCGGGGCCGCGATAGCGCGGGGCAGCGTATTGATTGTCGGCCAGATTGACCGTATCGCCCGGCGCATACGCGGCGACACGCCAGCGCAACTCGGTCAGCGGCACATCGTTGCCATTGTTCATGGTCAGCTGCAACGGCCGGTCCGCCGGGCAATGTTCCGGCGCATAGGTGATGCGCAACTCCAGGCGCGCCAGTTGCTTGACCTCGCGGTTGTCCATCCAGATCACCCACGTGGCCACCAGACCCAGCCCGATGGCGGCCGCCACAGAGACGGGCAACGCCTTGGCCGGGTAGCGCAGCAATAAAATCAGCCAGGTGATGACCAGCAGGACGCCGATGAACATGTTTGAACACTCCTTGAACTCATGATCACCATCCTACCGAACGACTACGGGAATGGACATTCACGGATTATCCGCGATCACCGTTGGTCGGACCTGTAATTTCTGACAGTAGCCAGCCCTTAACACACGGGGTTAGATAACCGCAGGTAAACAAGGACAAACCGGCATGCAGGCATCGACGACGGGAATGCACCACAAAACACCCCGATTGTCCGTCGTCGATCCGCGAGGGTTGCCGGTTCGTTCGGTTGATTATTGGCGTGAGATCGAAGGTGCCCCGGCTCAGGCGCGCATCAACCGCACTCTCCACGATATCGCAGGTTTCGCGATCAAGCAGTGGGATCCGCGGCTGTGGGCGTTGCAAAAGGACGACCCCTCGGCCCCGGCCAATCTCATGACCGTGCATTCGTTGCCCGGTGATCCCGTCCGCACGGTCAGTGTCGATGCCGGCTCACAGATCAGTCTTTTCGGTTTGGCCAGTGAAGTGCGGCAGAGCTGGGACAGTCGCGGTACCCGACGCGAGATTCGCTACGACGACCTGCTTCGTCCCGTGACGGTGTTTGAGCAGGTCGCCACGCAACCCTCCCAATGTGCCGAACGTATGGAATATGGTGGGGCCGACCCGGTTTACCGCGATCGTAACCAGTGCGGCCAATTGATTCGCCAGGATGGCCCCGGCGGAACCGTGCTGTTTGAGGCGTTTGCGATCACCGGCCAATGCATCAGGCACGTTCAGCACTTCACCCGGCAAGCCGTTGCGCCGGATTGGCCGGAACCGATAGTCGATCGGCAAACACTGCTGGAACCGGGCGAGGGTGCCGTCTCGACGTGGCGTTACGGGCCGTTGGGTGATGTGCTGGAAACGGTCGATGCCCGGCAGAATCGCCAGACTTACGCCTTCACCGTGGATGGCCGGCTGCGCCAAAGCGCCTTGATGCTAGCCGGCAAAACCACTTGGCAAACACTGGTCAGCGAGATCGAGTACAACGCCGACGGGCAGACCCTGCGGGAAGTGGCGGGTAACGGCGTTCAGACAACGCTCACGTATGAGCCCGAGGATGGTCGGCTGATGGAGCGACGGGCCTACGGTGAAGGCGTCGGATTGCTACAACATTTGTTCTACCTCTATGACCGAATGGGCAATGTCTTGAGCATCGAAGACAAGGCGCTGCCAGTGCGTTTCTTCAACAACCAGCGTATTGATCCGCTCAGTCTTTTTATCTACGACAGCCTTTATCAATTGATCCAGGCGTTGGGCTGGGAGGCGGGCAGTCCCACCCAAGGGCCGGACTCAGTCGGTCGTGCTGATCCGGCGGCGGTCAGCAATTACCATCAGACCTACCGCTATGACGAAGGCGGCAACCTGCTGAAGCTGACGCATGTCGGCGCACAAAACCCGGGCCGTGAACTGACCGCCGCGCGTTACAGCAATCGCTGCCTGCCCTGGCGCAACGGCGTGCCGCCGACCGAAGCAGACATCGCCGCCGCATTCGATGCCAACGGCAATTTGCTGGAACTGGATCCGGGGCGCTTTCTGACCTGGGATTTGCGTAATCAATTGCACTCGGTCTGCCCGGTAGAGCGCGATTCCGGACGCAATGACTGTGAACGTTATCTCTACGATGGCGCTGGCCAGCGGGTGCGCAAAATCCGCTTGTTGCAAACCAATGCCCGAACCGTCACGGCCGAAGTGCGTTACTTGCCGGGGCTGGAACTTCGTACCGACAACGGCACCGGAGAGGTGCTGCAGGTCATCACCGCTCAAGCCGGGCTCAACTCCGTGCGGGTGCTGCATTGGGAAAGCGTTCCACCGTCCGGGGTCAACGATCAGTACCGCTACACCCTGGTTGATCACCTGAGCTCCTGCACCGTGGAACTGGCAGACGACGCACAGATCATCAGCCAGGAAGTCTTTTACCCCTACGGCGAAACCGCGTGGTACGCCGGGCCGGACGTGGTAGACAGCGACTATAAAACCATTCGTTATTCGGGCAAGGAGCGGGATGCGACGGGGCTTTATTACTATGGATTGCGCTACTACGTACCGTGGTTGTTCCGGTGGCTCAATCCTGACCCCAAAGGCTTCATTGATGGGCCCAACCTGTATCAGATGGTGGGAAATTCTCCCATGACTTACGTCGACAGCGACGGCGGCGAATTGATCGGAACCTCGCCGCTGAACGAAGGCCTGGACAAACAGGGTGCCTTGTTGAAATCGGTGGGAGGTGGCGCGTCTGATTTCAAGAATTCGCTACTCAATCACGTCTATGCGCAGCATCGTTTTAAGGCGTTGGGCAGGCGTGTGATTACCCAGCTTGCCAGCAGCGCTGTCAGTTCGGCCGGTGCGGCGGCGGGGGCCGCAGCGGGCGGTGCCATTGGTGGGCTGGCAGGCCCTGCGACCGGCGCATGGGGAAGTAAGGCTGGGGCGGCAATCGGCACGAAGGCCGCGAAGGCTATGATTTCCAAAGCGGTGAGCACCTATCGGCTGGATCGCCCGATCAGCTTCAAGGGTAACGAAATGAACCCCAAGTCATTCATTGAGCGCGTCGAACCGAAAAAAATACCCAATTCCAGACTGGTAAAATTGGAGCTGTCGGCGCTAGACCCGCGGACAAGCGATGGGCGAACAAAACTGAGGAAAAAGTTCCACAAAGCAGTGGTTGATAAAGTTGTCGATGAGGTCGGCAGTCAGCTGGGATCGGAAGCGCCAGGTCTGATCAAGACAGGCCTGGAGTTTTACAAGGCGTCACAGGGACTGAACGCCGCATCGCTCAGCGAGGTTTACGACGATACGCCGGCGGTGATCGACATGTTGGAGTTCCGGATGCAGGCAATCAAAACCGAGTTCGCCGGCTCCGGCAGTTCGGACCCGAAAGCCTTTGAGGATATTGCCGAACTCTCCTCGCAAACGGGGGAGGTGGTTCAGCAATTGAATAGAAACCAGGATTTGATCGGGCTTGTCGCGCCCAAGCCTTATGCCGGTAGACGGCAATCGTTAAGTGGAAGGTCCCGTTCAGCTCCGGTTCGGCAGGTGTCACAGGGCTGATACCAGCAAAAAGCCCCCGCCCAACCCGCTGCGGATAGGGAAAACGCAGCGGACTGGACGGGGGCTTCTGGTTTTACTGAACGCTTACTGCGCGATGGTTTTCACCGATACGCCACGCTCGATCGGGGTGGAGCGACCGTAGATATCTTCAAACCGCTCGATATCGTCTTCGCCCAGGTAGCTGCCCGATTGCACTTCGATGATCTCGAGTGGAATCTTGCCCGGGTTGCGCAGACGGTGAACCGAAGCGATCGGAATGTAGGTCGACTGGTTTTCGCAGAGCAGGAACACGTTGTCGTCGCAGGTCACTTCGGCGGTGCCGCTGACCACGATCCAGTGTTCGGCGCGGTGGTGGTGCATTTGCAGCGACAGGCACGCGCCCGGTTTGACCGAGATGTGCTTGACCTGGAAACGGCCGCCCATGTCCACCGAGTCGTACGAGCCCCACGGACGATAGACTTCGCAGTGGTTCTGGGTTTCAGTGCGGCCCTGCTCGTTGAGGGTGTTGACCATCTGTTTCACGCCTTGGACCGAGTCCTTGTGGGCGATCATCATGGCGTCCTTGGTTTCGACGACCACGATGTTTTCCAGGCCGATCACCGACACCAGTTTGCCGTTGCCGTGGATCATGCAGTTTTTGCTGTCCTGGATGACCACGTCGCCTTTGGTGACGTTACCGTTGACGTCTTTGTCATTCACTTCCCACAGCGACGCCCAGCAACCGACATCGCTCCAGCCGGCGGTCAGCGGTACGACGCAGGCGCGCTGGGTTTTTTCCATCACCGAGTAATCGATGGAATTGTCCGGGCAGCAGGCGAACGTGGCTTCGTCGATGGTGACGGTGTCGGCATCCTGTTCGCTGCGCTCAAGCGTCAGCAGGCAGGTGTCGTAGATGTCCGGATCGTGCTTTTTCAGCTCTTCCAGGAAACGGCTGGCGCGGAACAGGAACATGCCGCTGTTCCAGAAGTAACCGCCGGACTGGACGAACTCGGTGGCGCGTTTCACATCCGGTTTTTCGACGAAGTGCGAGACGCGGCTGACGCCTTCCGGCAGCAGCGAGTCATTGGTCGACTTGATGTAGCCGTAGCCGGTTTCCGGTTTGGTGGCCGGGACGCCGAACAGCACCATTTCGCCGTTTTCGGCAGCGACGGTGGCCAGGGCCAGGGCGCGTTGCAGGGCTTTCTGGTCTTCCAGTACGTGATCGGCCGGCAGCACCAGCATCAACTCGTCACGACCTTCGTTGACCAGCATCATCGCGGTCAGGGCCACGGCCGGCGCAGTGTTGCGGCCGAACGGTTCCATCAGGATGCGCTGGGTTTCCAGTTTACGGTTGGTCAACTGCTCGTTGACGATGAAGCGGTGGTCTTTGTTGCAGACCACGATCGGGGTGTCCATGCCTTCAAACACCAGGCGTTCCAGGGTTTGCTGGAACAGCGTGTGTTCGCCGGTCAGGGCGAGGAACTGTTTAGGGAACTGCTTACGGGAAAGCGGCCAAAGACGTGAGCCGCTACCACCTGACAAGATCACCGGAATCATGTTGTTACTCCTTGAAAATCGTATGGGTCAGAGCTACTGCGTTCTGTCGTTTCACTCTTGTTCTTATTCCGTAGCCCGACTGGACGCCTCGGTCCACTGTGGGAGCGGGCTTGCTCGCGAAGGCGGTGTATCAGTCGACATCGTTGTTGAATGTCAGACCGCTTTCGCGAGCAAGCCCGCTCCCACAGGGGCGGGGTCAGTCAGGAAAATTGATTAGCGCGTCGAAACCGGGCGTTTTACCCAGACTGGCGACAGGCTGCTGCCTTTACCGGTGACGTACAGCACGGCGGCTTCACCGCGTTCCAGGGCAACCGGCTTCACGTCGCCGACTTTGGTGGCGCCGTCATACAGGGCCAGGCTGACTTTGACCGGGTTGATTTCACGCTCGCCACGGCCCTTGGCCGCTACGGACGGAACCACTTCGGTCTTGCCGTCAGCGGTTTTCAGGGTCAGGGCCTTGTCGCTGAGGTTCTGTACGCGAACCAGGGATTTCTGCTTGTTCTTGAATGGCGGCTCTTCGATCAGTTGCGGCGCGCCGCTGGCGTTGTTGACCAGGGTGTAATAGTGGTCGCCGGCCAGTTTCACCGGCAGGGTCTGGCTGCCGACCTTGGCGCTGTAGTCGCCGCCCGGCATGAAGCTGAAATCGGTGCTGGACAGCGGCGCGACTTCGGCCAGGTTGGTGCTGCCGACGGTGGCGCTGACTTCAGCGTTACCGGCGTTGTAGACACGTACGAAGCTCGAACCTTTTGGTGCAGTCGGGCCATAAAGTGCGGCGTCGCCAGCGAAGGCGGACATCGACAACACGCTCATGCCTGCAACGAGTGCGAAGGTCTTGGCGAGACGGCGAGGAGTAGTAGTGAAAGTCATGGTAGTACCTCTCTCTTTCAGTTTTGCGCCCGGTCGGGCGTCTCGGATTTAGTGTTTGCGGCTACGTTTTGTTGGCGAGCACCAGCTTCTTTGAGCTCTGCGACCCACTGCGGGTCGGCGTCGCCGATTTCGTTGTTCACAGGCAGATAACGTTCAGGAAACTCCCAGATCAGCACCTGTGGCGGGCTGTTCTTGAAAGCATCGCTTTTCAGGTAGCTGAGCATCGGCAGAATCGGGCCGTGGCCGTCTTCGGCGTAATTGACCACGTCGCTGTTCAGCGCTTGTTTCAGCGCACCGACGAAGTTCCAGTTCGGGTTGGCGCTGTAGCTGGTGCCGATCAGGGCCACCGGCACTTCAGTGTTGGCGAACAGCGCGTCATCACCGGCAGGCTGGTCTTGCGCGACCACGGTGTTGCGCTTTTGCAACGGTTCGGTCTTCGGCATCAGGTTCTCGAACAGCGGGTCCAGCGGCAGGAACAACCGCAGGTCGCCCTTGTGCGTGACCTTCTCCGCAGGTTCGGTGACGAAGCGTTGCGGCTCGCCGCTGAGCGGGGTTTTCTCGGCAATGGTTTTGGCCAAAGTCTCGGCGGCGATTTGTGCGCCTTCCGGGGTCCAGTGGGTGTCGGTGCGCAAGAACACTTGCTGACCATCCAGCTTGGCTTTGAGCATCGGGCCGAACAGGTCGGGCGCGATGATCTTGTTGGCCGCCACACGAGCGTGGAAGTCTTCATAGAGGTTGGCGTGAATGCTCGAAGGCTTCACTGCGCCCAGGTGTTCCGGGTACAGGCGAGTCTTGGCCGGCACGATCGCCATCACCAGTTTTACGCCTTTCGCCTTGAGTTCCTGACGCACGCCTTCTACGAGGGCGTAGTTGCCTTGCAGGTTCAGTTCTTCGTTGACGATCGGGTTGAATTCTTCATCGCTGTACAACCATTGATCGCGACCGAGCACCACGCCCGGACGACCTTCGTTGAACAGTTTGAAATCCAGCGCGGCCCAAAGGTTGGTGCCCAGGCGCTTGATCGGGAACTCGTCGTCGTAGTGTGTTTCCACGGCTTTGGCCCAGCGGCCATTGAGCACCGTCGCATCGGCGTTGGTGCTGAAGCCGAAGAAGCTGCGTGTCGACCACAGGCCCAGCACCAGCAGGGTCACCATGAACAGGGCGATGTAGAAGATACGTAATGAGCGGGTCATGGTCAGATCCCTCAGAACTGGAAGTAAAGGAACGGCGAGAAGCTTTGCGCCGAGAGTTTGAAAATCGAGGCGATGAACAGCACCAGAACCAGCGTGCGCATCACGTAGCGGGACCAGTCCGCCGTCCAGTAGGCCGGTTGCACGGTGGCTTCAACGCCGACGGTGTAACCAGGCTCGTGGATGCTGGCCGGGTTGTCGCCCGGTACGGCTTTGATCATTCCAGGCTGAGCGGCGGCCGGGCCATCGGCCTCGACGTTGACCACAGGCTTGGTCTTCTCAGGCGGCAGATTGCTGTAGAAATCGCGGATGCCGAAGAACGCCAGGGTCATGTAAGCCACCACCAGGGTCGCCACTTGCAGGCCGGTGAGGCTGGCCGCGTTGAGTTCCGACAGCGACCATTCGCCGAAGCTGAACATTGCGCCGTACATGCGACCGGCGACGTGCAGGTTTTCCGAGCGGAAGATCACCCAGCCCATGACCACGAGCAGGAAGGTCAGCGCCCAGCGGATCGGGTTGATGCTGCGTGGCGAGGTGTTCAGGCCCAGGGCCTTTTCGATCGCCAGCCACATGCCGTGCCAGGCGCCCCAGATGACGTACGTGATGTTCGCGCCGTGCCACAGACCACCGAGCAACATGGTCAGGAACAGGTTGCGATAGGTCATCAACGTGCCTTTGCGGTTACCGCCCAGCGTGATGTACAGATAGTCACGCAACCAGGTCGACAGACTGATGTGCCAGCGACGCCAGAACTCGGTGATCGACTGGCTGATGTATGGCTGCTTGAAGTTTTCCATGAAGCGGAAACCCATCATCAAGCCCAGGCCGATGGCCATGTCGCTGTAGCCGGAGAAGTCGAAGTACAACTGCGCGGTGTAGGCGAGGGCGCCGAGCCAGGCATCGCCCGTGGTCGGGTTTTGCAAGGCGAAGCAATGGTCGGCCACCACCGCGAGGGTGTCGGCGATGAAGACCTTCTTGATGAAACCCTGCATGAACCGCGTGGCACCTTCGGAGAACTTGTCGAGGGTGTGGGTGCGGTTGTTGAACTGGTCGGCGAGGTCGCGAAAACGCAGCACCGGGCCGGCGATCAAGTGCGGGAAGATCGCCACGAACGCGGCAAAGTCGATCAGGTTGCGGGTCGCCGGGGTATCACCCCGGTAGACGTCGATGATGTAGCTGATGGACTCGAAGATGTAGAACGAGATCCCGATCGGCAACAGCACGTGAGTCAGGATAAACGGCGACAGACCGACCGAAGTCATCATCGCGTTGATGCTGTCGACGCCGAAGTTGGCGTACTTGAAGTAGCCGAGGATGCACAGGTCGACGCCTACGCCCAGGAGCAACCAGCGCTGTGCCGGTTTGGTCCGAACGCCTGCGGCACCGACTTTGAGGCCGATCCAGTAGTTCCACAGCGTGACGGCTGCGAACAGCGCAAGGAAGTCCACACGCCACCAGGCATAGAACACGTAGCTGGCGAGCAGCAGCAGCAGGTTGCGATAGCGTATTCCGCTTAAGTAATACATGCCGAGAAAGATCGGCAAGAACAAAAACAGGAACACGTTGGATGAAAATACCATCCCGGTCTCTCCATGTTTAACCAACAGTCAAGGGCCAACGGCCCCCCCAAACCCCCCACCGAAAACCGGGGGAATATCACTCAACTCAAATCTTGCACTGACCCTTGTGGGAGCGGGCTTGCTCGCGAATGCGGTCTGACATTCACCGATGATGTCGACTGACACACCGCTTTCGCGAGCAAGCCCGCTCCCACAGGGGTTATGTGTTGGCCCTAAGAACCTTTGCCTTTCTCGCTGGCCGGGTCGTAGACCTTGGTCAGGTCACCCCCGAGGCGGAAGGTCTTGAACGGCTGCATCTCGTGTTTTTTCTCGAGCACATCCGGCGAGCAGGTGTAGAGCGTGCAGAACGGTTCGAGCCAGGCGAATTTCGAATCGACCTTGAGGTCGGTCATGTCCTGTTCCTTGCCGTTCTTTTTCTCGAATTCTTCCGGGTCTTCGACACCCGCGAGCACTCGATCACCCAGGCGTTTCAGCGCGCCGTTGTTTTCCTGACGCAGATCCACACCGTTGACCAGCGCAAAGCTGGCGATCATCGACAGCGGCGGCAGTGCATAGTTGTGATAGGCGAGGGCGCGTTGCTCGCGCTTCAGCTCGTTAGGCAGGAAACCCTGGGCGTCAATCTGATTGGCGCCGACTTTGTATTCCTTCACCGCCCAGTCGAACAGGTCGCGACGGTTGGTGGCGATGGACGTTGCCATCACCGACCAGGCGGACCAGTACGAGTGGTTGTTGGTTTTTTCCAGCGGCAGGTTGTCCCAATCGCTGACCACCTGATCCGCCATTTTGCTGAACCAGGCTTCAATCAACTGCGACTCTTGCTGATGGTTCGCCAGCGGATGCGAGTCGGAGAACTTCAGGCGAATGTAGGACGACGCCATGCTGCCCAACGCCCATTTGCGCATGGACTTGCCGGTGTGGTTGAAGTCCTTGGACATCAACGCATCGGCCTTGGCCCACGCGGTCAGCCAATTCAGGGTGCATTCCAGTTGTTCCGGACGACCGTCACGCATGTACTGCATCACGCGCTTGCTGGTGCCGCGCTCAATCTTGGTGATGTCTGCAGTGGTATCGCGGAAGGCTTTTTCCGAGGCTTCGTTCAGGGTCGAACGGGCCTTGTCGGAGCCTTCGTACTTGCTGCGAAATTGCAGCGAGCCGGTGTATGGCGTCGGCATGGCATCACAGCCTTCGCTCTTGTCGCCGGTTTTGACTTTTTCAATCGGCGCGAAGTAACCCTGTGGCGGACGCAGTGGTGCGGCGGCCTGGGTGGCGCCGGCAAACATGGCCAGCGTCAGCAGTGATGGTGCGAGTAACTTTTTCAAAGTTCGGGTTTGCATAATTGCCTCATTGCCCGGCCTGAGCGGTACGCTGCCCAGGACCAGAGAACACGTTGCGTTTGCAGATTTTCGCTTCGACTTTCTGTGGCGTGGCACCTGCTTCAGGGCCCTGGATTTCGACGGCCAGCAGATTCTGCGAGGCCCAGTCTTCGTCCGTACGCAACTCAAAGGCGAAACGCCCGTCGGTGTCGGAAGTTTCCGGTTTTTCGATTTTGATGTCCTCGTGGCGACCGTTCATGTACCAGAGGGTGGCTTGCAGGACTTTCACCGACGCATCGGCGAACTGGATGTCAACCTGGTGACTGCCGTTTTGCAGGTTCAGGTTGTTGCTGTTGACCATTAATTCGTTCTTGCCCGGTTTCAATGTTTTGCTGCCGGTCAACTGTGCATCCTTTCCTTCGCAACCGTTGTCCAGCAGCGCCATCATCTGGCGGTAGATGGTTTCCTGGTCGAGGCGATAGAGCGGCGAGAATTCCCAGATCAGAATCTTCGGCGGCTTGGTCTGGAACTCTTCGCTGCCCAGGTACTGCAGCATCGAACCTTCCAGGCCACCGCCGGGGAACGCTACGTTGAGGATGTCGGCGCCGATGGCCTCTTCGAGGAAACCGGCGAAGTTGTAGTTCTTGCCACTGTGGCTGGTGCCGACCAGGGTGATCTCTGGATTGCCGGAGTCACTGAACAGGTCGCCGTCGGCGGCTTCGCCCTTTGGCTCTGTGGTGAACTGATCCATGTACTGGATCGCGTAGCTGGTGCCACAGAGTTGACCGGCCATGTTGTGTAATGTTCCGGTCTTGCCCATGCGACCCGACTTATGGCTCTCGAATTCGCGCTTCGGAATGTCCGCGAACTCAGGCAATTGCTTGATTTTCTCGCCGACGATTTTCGCCGTGCGCTGGGCGCCATACGGTGTCCAGTGTTGGTCGCCGCGGAAGTAGAAGTCGTGCGCCGGCAGGGTGTCGGGCAGCGATTCGTTGGTCAGCGGCGACAGGTCCGGAACCACATAACCCATGGCGGCGAAACGCCCGAGCATGGTCTTGTAGTTCTTCAGGGCCTTGTCGAAATCGAATTTGGCTTTGTCTTCCGGATTCAGCTTGTTGCGGTTCACCAGGCCACGAGTGGGTTGATAAACAACAACGAGTTCCACGCCTTTGCTCTTGAACGCATCGTGCAGCTCTTTCATGCGTTTGTAGCCAGCGGGCGTGGTGTCGAATTCGGTACGCAAGTCTTCCTGCGTACGGAACAGCCAGTCGCCCTGAGCCTGCACCAGCGTGGTGAAGTTCTGCTGATAACGCGTGGTGTAGTTCTTCGCGTCGTGGGCTTCTGGGCACAGGTTGCAGCACGGTTCGGCACTGAAGCTGGGCGCCTTGACTTCATCGGCCCGGACGCCGGCGCTGGCCGCGAGAATGCCGGCGGTCAGGGCCGACAGGCTGAGTAATTTGATCAAGTGTGGGTGCATAAAATTATCCTCAGTCCTGCATTTCGGTCTGGCGTTCGACAGGGTCGATCAGCACGGCTTTCTGCTGGCGCACCAGCAGGTCGAGAATTTCATCCTGGCGCTCGCCAAGAATCCCGTTGAAGCTGATGCCACTGGATTTGGTCGGGGCGAGCATGGACACGCGATACAGCTCGACGCTCAGAGGCGAGTCGATGGACAGCGGTCCGCTGCCGTTACCGGCCAGTTCGCCGCCGACGATGATCAGCGACACCTGGGCGTCGAACGGGTCGAGCTTGATGTCCCGGTCGGTGTCGCTCAGGTCCTTGATGTGGCCGTAGACGCCGGTCAGGCCGTTGGCCATGGCGAGGTTTTCGTAGAGGCGAATGTTCACGCTGTTACGAATACGAATGCCGTGGCGACGGTTGCTGATCACCTTGTTGGCCCACAGCAGGTTGTCGCCACTCTCGTAGAGGGTGATGCCGTCCGTGTGGTTCTTGTAGATCTCGTTGTAGGCGATCAGGTTGTTGACGCTGTTACGGTCGATGACCAGGCCCGATAACTTGTTGTCGTAGCTGCGGTTGTTGAAGATGAAGCTGTCGTTGACCTCACGGGAAATGATGATCCCGTGCTTCTTCTTGGTCCCGAAAACGTTGTTGTCGGCGATGATCAGACCGTGGGAACGGTCATGCGGGTCAATGCCATAGACGATGTTGTCTTTGTAGGTGTTGCCCTTGACCACGAAGTCGCGGGTTTCGTAGCAATAGAAGCCGTACCACATGTCCGAGAACTCGGAGCCGATGATCCAGCCAGTCGGTTCAGGACGCTTGAGCACCTTGGCCATGTTCGGCGTGTACTGGGAAATACTCACGCCGTAAGACTTACTGTTGGCGTAGCCGAAACTGGCCATCTTGCTGTTGGCGATGTAGGTCTGGGTGCCGCCCCAGGCCAGCAGGAACGGACGGAATTCCTTCGGGGACTTGAACGTCGCCGGGCCGTTTTCCTTCTCGCGCCAGCCAGTGATCTTGGTATCGCGCACAAACAACTGACCGTCGTTGACCAGGAACGAACCGGCCTCTTGGGACAGGCGCAATTCCTGGGTTTGCTTGTCGATTTCGAGGATGCCGTTCTTGCCGACCACGATCGGCAACTTCGCCAGGAACACGCCCGGCGAGGTTTCGCTGAAGTACTGCTTGGGTACTTTCTTGGCCAGGTCCTTGAGGTTCATGTAGCCGTCGTCGACGAAGATCGCCTGCGGGATGCCGTGCTGACGCACCACCCACTCGGCCATCTTGTTGTCGCCGCCGATGAAATCCTTCAAGGCGTCTTCCTGCATCATCCGGCGCACGCTGATCTTGCCGGCCTTGGTGCGCACGATTTTCGCGGCGATGGCTTCGGCGGTGTACCCGGAAGTGTCCGGCAGTTTCGGCGCAGCCAGTTCCAGCGGCTCGGTCGGCGCGCTGCTGACGGTGTAGGTCTTGGCCTGTTGCAAGCCCTTGGCGATGGTCGCCGGCTGCTCTTTCTGCACGGGCGCTGCCGGCTCCGCCGTGGCGAAGGCCGCTGAGCTGGCCAGCAGCATCGCGCCGGCCAGCAAGGTCAACGAGCCTCTCTTCGGACTGTTCATGTCAGGAACTCCCTTCGCGCTTCGCATCAGAAGCGCCAGATCACGTCGATAAACGCGCGGTGCATGTACGAGTCGACGCCTTTGCCATACGCATCACCCGGCTTGAACACACCGCCACGCAAACGCACGAGGGCCGAAGGCTCATCGATCGACTGACTCAGGGAGGCCGGCAGCAGGCCTTGCTTGAAGTACTTGGTGACGACCACGTCCATTTCCTGGCCGAGGTCTTTGTTGCCATCTTCCAGTGGCAGGGACGTGCTGGAGAGCACGGCGCCGGTCACGTCGTCGGTGTCGTTCTGCACGGCGTTGATGCCGTTGCTGCCAACTGGCTTGTTGCCGTCGACGCGCCAGAATTTGTGGTAGATCACGCTGGCGTCGTATTCGTCGTTGAGCATCCACGAACCGAACAACGTAGCGGTCTGCATGTTGTTCATTTCGCCACGGAACGCTTCGCCGAAACGATGAACACGGGAACGGGTACCGGTGTAGTTCGAGCGGTTGCTTTCCAGGCCGTTCTGTTCGTAATCGGCGCTGGCGCGGGCGTAGGCTGCACCGACTTGCCATTGCGGATCGAGGCGCAGGCGTACGCCCAGGTCAGTGGCCCAGCCATCCACATTGCCGCTGGTCTTGGCTTGTGCCGGCGGAGTGCCGTCGGCGTTCAGCGGGTTGACCGTGTCGCGGTCGCCGCTCATGCCGGTGACGCTGCCCCAGTAATTGACGGTGTTGGTGTTGCGCCAGTTGTAGGCATCGCTATCGGCGGTGAGGCCGATCCAGCTGATGTCGCCATTCTCTTTCTTGTCCAGAGAATCGGCGGGAACACCCGGTTGCGGGTAGTCGAGCTTGCCGTCATCGTGGGTGTGATGACCACGAATGCCAACCCAGTTGCCCGGGTTCCACTGGTACGCCGCGTCGGCGTAAGCGTGCAGGCGATCCTTGTCTTTCGGCGCCAGCTCGGTGAGGTCGGTGCGGTATTCGCTGAAGCGTTCGGCAACACCGGCGTTGGCGCGCAACAGGGTGGTGTCGAAGGTCCAGTTCAGGGCTTCGATGTTGGTGTCGCGCCATTGGCCGTCGTCGTTGCGCAGGCGTTGACGACCGAGCTTGAGGATCTCGCCAGGGTACGGGGTCAAGCCGCTGTAGCCGACCCAGAACTCGCGCATCGCCAGGTAGTTTTTCTTGCTCTTGCGATCACCGTTGTCGGTGGCCTGGGTGCCGTCGCTGTCGGACTGCTGCAGGGTGTCGGTCTCGATGATGTCGGTGGACGTCACGGCTTGACCCATGGCGTAGCCGCTCCACGCGCCGCTCTCGCCGTAGATCCATGGACGCAGGTCGAGGCCGACGCCGTTGACGTCGCCGCCGCTTGCCGTACCCAGGTCGGTGTCATCTTCGGACTGGGCAGTGATTTTTACATCAAGGCCGTAGTTCTGGGTTTCGGTCAGGGCCGCCAGGGTCGGGCACGACCACAAGAGGGCGAATGACAGGCCGATACCGGCCTTCACAAATGGATTCAACTTCATAGGGATTCCTCGCCGTCTTCTTCTTGCAGGGCATGCAGTTCCAGCGTGTTCTGGCTCAAGGCACCACGCACGGCCTGTTCTTGTTTCAACAGGCGTTGGGCCTCGGCGAGCTGGGCAGGCGGCAGTTGCGCTTCGAGTGTTTGTGCAAGCTCGGTGGCTTGCGGGGTGTTCTGCGCCTTGGCCAATTGGCTGAAGACGTAAGCATTAAGCGGGTCGGGCTTGGTGCCCTTGCCTTGGGAAAACAGTTGGGCAATGGCGAAGTCGGCGCTGTTCTGGCCGTTGCGCGCCGCCTTGAGCAGGTGGTCCAGCGCTTTCTGCGAATAGACCTTGCCCAGGTAACCGCGACGGTAGATCTGGCCGAGGTAGTAATCGGCGGCCACTTCCCGGTCGACGGCTTTCTTGAAGTGTTCTTCGGCGGCCTTCGCGTCGGCCGGCACCATTTTGCCTTCGTAGTAGAGCTTGCCCAGCAACAGTTCGGCACGCGGCTGGTCAGCGGCGCGGCCGTTGTCCAGGTACTTCATCATGGTGTCGACGTCGCCCAGTTCCGGGAAGTCGTAGAGCAATTGCGCGAGGCTGACCCAGGAAGCGGGGTAGCCCGGAGCGATGCCTTCGAGCAGCGACTGAGCGGTTTTCTCGTCGGTCTTGCCGAGGGTCGCATCGCCCAATACGCGAGCGACGCTGTCCACGCGTTGAGCGGTGACCGTGCCGCGAGCGTGAGCGGCTTGCATCTGCTTGATCAGCTCGGCCTGTTGCTCAGGCTTGGCCTGTTTCTGATAGACCGTGGCCAGCTCGACGTAGCAAATGTCGGTGGTGTTCAACGCGGCTTTGCAGATGGTTTCCACTTCGTCCAGATGCTGGTCGTAAGTGCCCTGGGTGCGATAAAGCAGCACTTGGGCCAGGCCTGCTTCCGGTTTGCCTTCGGCGCGCCATTGGCTGATCTGCTGCTGAGCGTTCACGTTCGGGAAACTGTGCGGGTATTGCAGGTACAGCATCGCCAGCGGGATCAGGGTGTTGCCTTCGCCTGCGGCCGAGGCTTTTTTCAACAGGCCTTCAGCTTCGTGCTGTTCGGCTTCGGTAGAACCCGGCTTGGCCACCAGCAGGCGACCCAGACGAGCCTGGGCTCGCGGCGAGACGCTGGCCGCGGCGCGGTAAGTCGCCTCGGCCTGTTTGATTTGTGCCGGGTCGCGGCTGTCGACCTGGATATCGGCCAGGCCAACCTGGGCTTCGCTGTAACCCAGGTCTGCCAGTTGCTGATAGTTCTGCGCCGCCAGCGCGGTGTCGCCGCGCTTGAGGGCTTCGTTGGCCAGACGCTGGTCGGGCAGGCCGGCGCAACCGGCGAGGCTCACGGCCAACGCCAAAGCACACACCGTACCCATGTGGGAGCCAGCCTGCTGGCGATTCAAGCGACTCGGTACATCAGACAAACCGCGGCGATCCCATCGCGAGCAGGCTCGCTCCCACAGAGACTGCGGCGTATTCGAGATTTTTGAGATAGTCACAGGCATGTCCTCTGCTTAAAGACCGGAAGCCATGGCTTTGTCGATCAGCCAGTTCAGGTTCGGACCACGGGTGGCGTTCACTTCAACCGGGCGACCGGCGAACTTGCTGTCCAGTGGCTCGTCGGGCTGGATCAGCACGCGGATGTCGGAAGAAAGGTCGGCGCTTTTCAGGCTGGTGCTGCTGACGATCTTGCCGGTGCGAGTGGTGTCTTCGCCGGCGATCTGGAAGCTGACCGTGCTGCCTGGACGCACATCGGCGAACTGGCGATAGGTGAAGCGTGCTTCAACGTTGGCTTCGCTGTTGCGCGGTACCAGTTGGAAGATCACGTCCCCCTTGCTGGCGTACTGACCGTTGGCGACCAGTTGCTGTGCCACGGTGCAATCGCACGGCGACGTCAGGGTGCCGGTCATTTGCTTGCCGAACAGCTCTTCAACCTTGGCCGGTTGCAGTTGATTGTCGTCAAGATGGCCCTTGAGCACATCGAGCATGCTGGTGCTGAACGTCGCGAGCGGAGCGCCTTTGGCGGCAACGCCGTCGTCCTTGATCAGGCTCTGCACGGTGCCGTCGCGCGGCATGGTGATGTTCATGCCCGGCACGCTGACAAGGCCAGCCTGGGCGTGGCTGACGAAGTACATGCCGTACACCGACTTGAAGATGAAACCGAATGCTGCAAGGCCGACGAGGAAAATCGCGAAGCTGAACGTCACCGCACGCAGACGACCGAACGCCGACATGCCGTGGCCGCCATCCTTCATCTTGCGCGCCTTGGTGAAGTTGTCGCGCTGCAGGGTCGCCAACACTTCGCCCATGCTGACGATGTCACCGGCCAGGTGCGAGGTGATCAAGTGGCGCAGGGTCGAGATGTCTTGTGGTTCCAGGTTCTGGAACTGGCAGCCGGCACGACCGGTCTGGCGGTCGAAGGAGCGCACTTGCAGCTCCACGTCCATGGCCAGGCCGAGGTTATCGATGACGAATTGCAGGCGAGCCTTGTACACGTCGCCGATTTTCAGTGGCAGCTGACCGGCGTTGAACGCCAGACCGCCAGCGGAGAGGTCGATCACTCGAGCTTCCATCGGGGTCCGGTCGGGACCGAAGAAACGCAGCTTGGCCGGGATTTTCACTCGGGCGTGTTGGCGCTGGGCTTCTGACTCATGCACTACGTTGGCGTTGACGGCGGTATTCATAGGGGCGTTTTCCTGGTTAATTCAATAAGGGGGCGGTCAGACCATCATCAGCAGCACGGCAACAAAGATGCTGCCGGCGGAGAAGGTCATGGTCCGAGACGACCAGGTGTTGAACCAACGTTGAAAGCTGGCGAGATCACGGGTCAGGGAAGTGGGCTGGCGAGTCCAGGACTGTTGGTCGAGGCGGAAGAACACGTAGATCTTCACCAGCGCGCCAACGATCTGGTTGTAATAGAGAATCGCCGGGTAAGCCGGGCCGATCCGGTGACCGGACAAGGACAGCAGCACGGTCAGGATCAGGCGGGTAATGCCGATCCACAGCAGGTACACGAGGATGAACGCGGTGCCGTACTTGAAGCTGGCGATCAGCGCGACGGTCAGGCCCAGCAACGAAGTCCACATCGACACGCGCTGATCGAACAGCACCACCGAGGTGAACAGGCCGAGGCGTTTAACCCCCAGGCCCAGGGCGCGGGCGTTCTGGCGCAGGTTGTTGCCGTACCAGCGGAACATCAGTTTGCGACTGGCCTTGATGAAACTTTTTTCCGGCGGATGCTCCACGGTGTGGATGGCGGCGTCCGGCACGTAGAACGTGTCGTAACCCAGACGCATCAGGCTGAACCAGCTCGACTTGTCGTCACCGGTCAGGAACTTGAAGCGGCCCAGGCGCCAGTGTTGCAGCGAGTCGCTTTCCACGTCGGCGATGAAGTCCGGGTTGGTGACCACGGTCGCGCGAAACACCGACATCCGGCCGGTCATGGTCAGCACGCGCTTGGACAGGGCCATCGAGCACATGTTGATATGGCGCTGGGCGAAGCGCAGTTTGTGCCACTCGCTCATGATGTAGCCGCCGCGCACTTCGCAGAACTCGTTGGTGGTCAGGCCGCCGACATTGCCGAACAGCTGGAACCACGGCACGGTCTTGAGCACGGTGCCCTCGGCGAGCACGGTGTCGCCATCGATCACTGCAACCACTGCGCGGTCGTCCGGCAGGTGGCGGGAGATGGCGCGGAAACCGTAAGCCAGGCCATCGCGCTTGCCGGTGCCGGGAATACGCACGAAGTCGAGCTTGACCCGATCCGGCGGATTCATCTTCGACCAAAGGCTTTTCACCAGCTTCTCATCGGACATTTCGACGATGGAGCAAACCATGGTGGTCGGCAGGCCGCAGTCAATCGCTTCGCGAATGACGGAGGCGTAGACCTGTGCGGTGGTCAGCGCATCGATACGGAAACTGGTGACCATCAGAAACACATGGGACGGGTTTGCCGCGTCACCCAGCTTGCGCACTTTGCGCCGCAGGTGCGGGTAGACCACGTACAGGAACAGCATCCCGCGCACAAAGTGCGTGGCGCCCATCGAGTAGCGCCAGATGCCGATGAAACCGATGAGGAAGATAAAGTCCTTCGAATCGGAATCGAATGTGGACGCAGGCAACGCCATGGCGATGCCCATCAATAAACTTAGGTAAAACAGCCAACCGGCGGCCTGAAGTAGGCCGTGCTTTAGCCTGTGCATAATCTGCATCCGTCTCTATCTCGGGCGAGCCTGTGGGGTGGCCCGATGGGGTTAAGGCAGGCTTACAAAAACTGGCGAAGGTCGTGTAGGAGCTGCCGAAGGCTGCGGTCTTTTGAGCGTTCGCTCGGGGCTCAAGTGACCCGGGAAAGATCGCAGCCTCGTTTCACTCGACAGCTCCTACAGTCGGGTTACCAGCAGATGCCTTCGGTGCGATCTTTGACGCTGGTGGCTTGAGACATGAAGCCGACCAGGTCGACGACTTGCTTGCCGTGCGGAGCGTTCTGCGCCAGGGCGCGGAATTTCTCGTCACGGTTGCCGAGGATGATCACGTCGGAGTTGGCGATGACGTCGTCGAAGTCAGCGTTGAGCAAGGACGAGACGTGAGGGATCTTCGACTCGATGTAGTCCTTGTTCGCGCCGTGGACACGGGCGTATTCGACGTTGCTGTCGTAGATGCTCAGGTCGTAACCCTTGCCGATCAGCATTTCCGCCAGATCCACCAGCGGGCTTTCGCGCAGGTCATCGGTGCCGGCCTTGAAGCTCAGGCCCAGCAGGGCGACTTTGCGTTTGTCGTGGCTGGAAACGATGTCGAAGGCGTTTTGCACCTGGGACTCGTTACTGCGCATCAGCGAGTTCAGCAACGGCGATTCCACGTCCAGGGCACCGGCGCGGTAGGTCAGGGCGCGCACGTCTTTCGGCAGGCAAGAGCCGCCGAACGCGAAGCCTGGGCGCATGTAGTACTGGGACAGGTTCAGTGTCTTGTCCTGGCAGACCACTTCCATCACTTCGCGACCGTCGACGCCGCACGCCTTGGCAATGTTGCCGATCTCGTTGGCAAAGGTCACTTTGGTGGCGTGCCACACGTTGCAGGTGTACTTGATCATTTCGGCAACGGCGATGTCCTTGCGGATGATCGGTGCGTCGAGCTCTTCGTACAGCGATTGCAGAACGTCGCCCGAAGCCTTGTCGAACTCGCCGATGACGGTCATTGGCGGCAGGTCGTAGTCGGCGATCGCAGTGCTTTCACGCAGGAACTCAGGGTTCACTGCCACGCCGAAATCAACGCCGGCTTTCTTGCCGGAGCAGTCTTCGAGGATCGGGATGACAACGTTTGCGACCGTGCCCGGCAAAACGGTGCTGCGAACCACGATGGTGTGGCGGGTCGTCTTGTCACGCAGGACAAAACCGATCTCGCGGCACACGGCTTCGATGTAGTTCAGTTCCAGGTCGCCGTTCTTCTTGCTCGGCGTACCGACGCAGATCATCGACAGGTCGGTGTCACGAATCGCCTCGGCGAAGTTGGTCGTGCCGCGCAATTTGCCCGTCTCGATGCCCTTCTTCAGAAGTTCGCCCAGACCCGGTTCAACGATCGGCGATTTGCCGGCGTTGATCATATCGATTTTGTCTTTGGCAACATCGACGCCAACGACGTCATGGCCCCGTGCAGACAGGCAACCGGCACATACTGCGCCGACGTAACCCAAACCAAATATGCTGATGCGCATCGCAATTACCTCTGTGTTTTATCAAGCCATTACATGGCCGGAGTTAATGGTGTTCAGCGGTATAGTGCACTCGGAAGTGCGGCTTACAGGCGCCACAGTGCCGCGTGCAGGCATACAAAGTTCCGAGTGTCTAAATAAGTGCACTCAAGATGTGCGCAACTAGGCCTTATTGTTCTGATGTGCCCTGTTATGCAGCCGATCTTCTAATCAGAGGACCGTGAGCAAAGGTCTTGCGCGCTCGATGCCAGGCAAGAAGCCCGTAAATCAAGCGGTTGGGTGCTCAGATGAGCACGTTTATAGGGGCGCAGCCTTGGCCTTGAAGGGGATATTGATAAGCGTATCTCCTGTCCTTTATGTGTTGCCCAAATTAGAGGCCCAGTGTGCAGAAGTTCATGTGACAACTTCGCTAGGTGATTCTCTTCTCTGCGTAAGTTATCTCGCACAATCGCTGGGAGAATCGTTACCGGTGGTATGAACTACGCATTTGGACATAGTTCCGGTCCGCCCATCGTGAATTCTGAAATTTCTTGAAATATTGAGAAAGATGGCACTGCTCTCATATTGATAGCACTTGCCGTTTGGGCCTTTATATATAGGCCAATTATCGGGATAGATACTTTTGTGCCACTACCGATAAAAATTTTCAGTGCCACTACTGAAAAAAATCATCAAAGTCGAGTGAAACTAAAGTTAGAAAATCGGGCGATGGGTTTTTGGCGCCAATAAGTCGACGAAACAGACGGGGAATTGTTGGACGATCAGACGGCGGCGCACGACGTTTTTTTGCGGTCGTGCACCGACCGGGTGCTTACTCTGGCGCGTGATCGCGCAGGAATACCAAATGGTCCGGTTTAGACTGCTCGGCGCTGTAGCGATACCCTTGAACGTCAAATTTTTTGAGGTCTGCCGGGTCGTTGACGCGCTCTTCAATGACAAAACGACTCATCATTCCACGCGCTTTTTTCGCGTAGAAACTGATGATCTTGTATTGGCCGTTCTTCAGGTCCTTGAAGTCGGTATTAATGATGCGCGCGTTCAAGGCACTGCGTTTGACCGCCGAGAAGTACTCGTTGGAGGCCAGGTTCAGCAACACGTCGTCGCCCTGATCGGCCAGGGCTTCGTTCAGCCATTCGCTGATCCGCGTGCCCCAGAACGCATACAGATCCTTGCCGCGGGCATTCGCCAGTTTGGTGCCCATTTCCAGCCGATACGGTTGCATCAGGTCCAGAGGTCGCAGCAAGCCGTACAGGCCTGAAAGCATGCGCAAGTGCTGTTGCGCGTAATCGAAATCGGCTTCACTGAAGGTTTGCGCGTTGAGGCCGGTGTACACGTCGCCCTTGAAGGCGAGCAACGCCTGCTTGGCATTCTCCGGGGTGAACGCGGGCGTCCAGCTGCCGAAACGCGCGGCGTTGAGGCCGCCGATCTTGTCGGAGACGTGCATCAACTCGCTGATCTGCGCTGGCGTCAGGTCGCGCAGCTGCATGATCAGTTCCTGGGAATGGTCGAGGTATTGCGGCTGGGTGAAGCGCTGGGTCGCCGGCGGTGTTTCGTAGTCGAGGGTCTTGGCGGGGGAAATCACCATCAGCATGAAGTCGTCTCCTTTAATCGTGGGGGCGATTCTAGGGGGTTGTCCGTGTTGACTCCAGCTATGGGTGTCATAGGTGATCGGTGGTGTCATGGGACAAGATCGCAGCCTCGTTGCACTCGACAGCTCCTACAGGGATTGCGCAGGCCTGTAGGCGCTGTCGAGTGCAACGAGGCTGCGATCTTTTGATCCTCCCGCGATATAGTGCCGCGCGGGTTTTGTTATGGAGACATCCCTTTGCGTATCGTTTTTCTATTTTCGGCGTGGCTCTTGAGCGTCGGTGCCATGGCGGCGCCGGGTGACGTGGCGACGCTTGATCGCAGCACCTGGCCGGAACAGCTCAGCAGCCCGACGCTGTTCGACGTGGCATCACGCGCCGAAATCCTCATGTTCGCGCGGGTGTTGCTGGCCAGCGAGTCACTGGATGAACCCGCCCTGGCCCAGCGCCTGGGCTTGCGCAAGATTAATCTGGAGGCAATCAACAGTCTGCGCCAGCGCCTGTGGCAGCGCCTGCTCACCAACTACAACTTCGCCCAGCAGAGCTGCGATCAGGATGCTTCGTTCTGTTTCCTCGTCGAGGACATGGACACCCTGCGCCAGCAAGCGGCCAAGTTTCAGGTCAGCGACGACAGTTACTACATCAAGTGGTCGGAGCCGAGCCGGTTGTTCCACGCCCAGTATCTGGACGAGCAACTGCGCAAGGCAGCGCTGTTTCCACAGAGCAGCAGCGAAGTCGATCGTTTTGGTGACTATGAGCGCAACGGCGACGAGATGCATGACCGGTTGTTTTTGCTGACCTTCGACAGCGCCGCCAATGTCACGCCGGACAATACCGGGTGGGTCACGGAGTACCTGCGCAAGTCGAACATGAGCGGCACGTTCTTCGTGCTGGGCAAAGACATCCAGGCGCGTCTGGCCGAGCGTTCGGTGGCCAGCCTGCAAGCGACGTATTCAACGCAGTGCATCGGCGTGCAAGGCTGGGAGTTTCGTTCCCACAGCCACTGGCAGGACTGGCAGGACTCGGTACGCCGCAGCGTCGAGCTGGTCAAAAGCAAATTGCCGGAGAATTACGTGCCGCTGTTCCGCCCGCCCGATGGCCAGCGCCGTTCGGATGCCGAAGGCTTCTTCAAGGCTCAGGGTTTGCAGGTGGCGCTGTGGGACATCGATGCCCAGGACGGCGCCGGCAAGCTCAAGGGCAACCCGAGCGCGCAGCGTGTGTTGACGCTGATGCTGCTGTGGCGACACGGGGTGATCAACCTCAATGTGAAGCAGGATGCAGTGAAAACGTCGCTGCCCTGGCTCATCACGCAAACGGCGCAAAGCGGGATCGGTTGGGAGGACTGCCAGGACGCGTTTCGCTGAAGCCGTAAAAAGCCCGGAATCATTGGGGAGGAGGGTGCGGCGGGGTGATTTTCGCGAAGAATTCGATGCAGGCGGACTTCCGACTTTAACGGGGTGATGGCCATCCGCCTAGTGCTATTGGTCACTCTGAAAAATAAACTTCAAAAAAGCGTCAAAGTACTTTTTTCTGTCATGGGTTTTGGAGTATTACGAAGACAGACCGCCGAAACCTGCAACACAGGTGGCGTCTTCCAAGACCCAGCTATGGATGCAGTTCACTTGAGTCCCAACAGGTGAATTCGGTGGCCACATCGAGGCGCAGCACTGTCACGGTATTGCGTCGACTGGCTCCCACAAAGGTGACCGAGTATGGATGATCACGGACGTAGTTCTTCCTCCAACCAGCCAATCCTTTATGTACTCGATACCAACGTATTGATTCACGATCCAAACGCCCTGCTTAACTTCGAAGAACACCACGTTGCCATCCCGATGACCGTGCTTGAGGAGCTGGACAAGCTCAAGAGCGGGCATCACAGCGTGGCTGCAGAGTGCCGTCAGGCGATTCGCCTGATCGACAAGACGTTGGGCGATGCCAGCCCGGAAGATGTCGAACTGGGTGTGCCGATCCAGCGCGGCAAGAGCGGACCCAAAGGTTTGCTGTCAATTCTGATGAGCAAGCGTGCCGAACCGAACATCATTCTTCCCGAACACCTGAACGACAACATCATCATCAACCAGTTGATTGACTTGCACGCGCGCGAGCCGAAACTGCCGGTGGTGCTGGTCACCAAAGACATCAACATGCGCCTCAAGGCCCGGGCGTGCGGGATCGCGGCCGAGGACTACAGCACCGACCAACTGGTCGACGACGTATCGCTGCTGCCCAATGGTTATCACAACATGGACGGCTCCTTCTGGGATCGCGTGAAGAATGTCGAAACCCGTCAGGACCACGGTCGCACCTGGCATCAGGTGCAGTTGATCGACAACCTGCCGGCCGTGCATATCAATGAGTTCATCATCGACGAACAGGGGTTTGTCGGCTGGATCAAGGAGATCGAGGAAGACCGCCTGCTGATTCTCGACCTGCATCAGGAACCCCTGTTGCATCAGGAAGCCTGGGGCCTGAAACCGCGTGACATCTATCAAAGCCTGGCGCTGTACGCCTTGCTCGATCCGGATATCCACCTGGTCAACCTGACCGGGGCCGCCGGCTCGGGTAAAACCATCCTGGCCCTGGCGGCGGCGATCGAGCAGACGATGGTCAGCAAACGCTACCGCCGGATCATCGCAACGCGCAGCGTGCAGGGCCTGGACCAGGAAATCGGCTTCCTGCCCGGCACCGAAGCGGAAAAAATGGAGCCCTGGCTGGGCGCCATCACCGATAACCTCGAAGCCTTGCACATGGACGATGAAAACACCCATGGCAGCGTCGATTACATCCTCAGTAAAGTGCCGTTGCAGTTCAAATCCCTCAACTACATTCGAGGCCGCAGCTTCCAGCAGAGCCTGATCCTGATCGATGAATGCCAGAACCTGACCCCGCACCAGATGAAAACCATCATCACCCGTGCCGGCGCCGGTTCCAAAGTGGTGTGCCTGGGCAACCTGGCGCAAATCGACACCCCTTACCTGTCCGCGACCAGCTCCGGGCTGACCTACCTGACCGAACGCTTCAAGGATTTCCCCAACGGTGTGCATATCACCCTGCAAGGGGTGCCACGTTCGATTCTGGCCGAATACGCCGAATCGCATTTGTAACCGCGTCACCAGAACCGGGCGGCCCCAAAAGCCGCCCGGTTTTTTATGCCCAATACAAAACCTGTGGGAGCGGGCTTGCTCGCGAAAGCGTTGTGTCAGTCACATTGATATTGGCTGACACGCCGCCTTCGCGAGCAAGCCCGCTCCCACATTTGGATTTGTGGTGAACACATAATCAAACGTGCGGAAAATTGACCCACAGGTTTACAATCGACGCTCCTGATCAGGAGTAACCCTGTGCTGACTCATCTCGATTCCCAAGGTCGCGCCCACATGGTCGACGTCACCGAAAAAGACGTGACGTTCCGTGAGGCGACAGCTCAAGCGCTGGTGCGCATGCTGCCCGAAACCCTGCAAATGATCGTCAGTGGCGGTCACCCCAAGGGTGATGTGTTTGCCGTGGCGCGCATCGCCGGCATTCAGGCGGCGAAGAAAACCAGCGATCTGATTCCTCTGTGCCATCCGCTGATGCTCACCGGCGTCAAGGTCGAACTCAGTGCCGAAGGCGACGACACCGTGCGCATCGTCGCGCGCTGCAAGCTGTCCGGACAGACCGGCGTCGAGATGGAAGCGCTGACGGCCGCCAGTGTTGCCGCGCTGACCATCTACGACATGTGCAAGGCCGTGGACCGTGGCATGACCATCGAAAGCGTTCGGTTGCTGGAAAAACTCGGCGGCAAAAGCGGCCATTTTCAGGCAGATCAGCCATGAACCTCACCGTGAAGTTTTTTGCCCGTTACCGAGAAGCGATTGGCGTGGACTCGGTCAAGGTTGAAGGCGATTTCGCCACGGTCGACGATGTGCGTGCGCTGCTGGCTCAGCGTGACGGTGCCGAGGTGTTGAGCGAGCAGAACCTGATGTGTGCACGCAACGAGGACCTTTGCCAACTCGACGAGCCGGTGACTGACGGTGATGAAGTGGCATTCTTTCCGACCGTGACCGGGGGCTGATCATGGCGATTCGCGTGCAGTCCACGGCCTTCGATCCGGGCGCTGAAGTCAATGCGATGCACGCCGCCAATGTCGGTGTTGGCGCGGTGGTAAGCTTTGTCGGCTACGTGCGCGACTTCAATGACGGGCTCGATGTGGCCGGGATGTTTCTCGAGCACTATCCGGGCATGACCGAAAAAGCCCTCGGCAAAATCGCCCTTGAGGCCGAGCAGCGCTGGCCGCTGTTGAAGCTTGAAGTGCTGCATCGTATCGGCGCTCTTGAGCCGGGCGAGCCGATCGTCTTCGTCGGCGCCGCCAGCGCCCACCGCCAGGCGGCGTTCGATGCCTGCGCCTTTGTCATGGACTACCTGAAAACCCGTGCGCCGTTCTGGAAGAAGGAAAACACCCGTGACGGGGCGCGCTGGGTTGAGGGACGTGACAGTGATCATGCGGCGGCGGATCGCTGGAAGCAGTGATTCCTGTGGTGTCTACAAGTAAGCCTTCGCGGGCAAGTCGAATCGTCGCACCGCCGCTCCCACAGGTTTTGTGTCGTACACAGATTATGTGAACAACGTAGTACCTGTGGGAGCGTGCGGTGCGACGGTTCGACTTGCCCGCGAAGAGGCCATCAGCAACACCCAAAATCCCAATGACCCACCGCCCGACCACCGGCCGGCACTTCTCCATTTCCCCCAATTGACGGTTTGTACATAAAAGTCCAGTATGGAATTATAAGTACAAAAAAGGTTTCTCCCGTTTCTGCTCTTCATCTGTCTTGCCAAACCAACAACAACCCGCGAGAGAACGAACATGAAGAAATTCCCCCTCATCACCGGTCTGGCGCTGAGCCTGTTGGCGTGCAGCTCTCTGTTCGCCGCTGACAAAACCCTGCGCATCGGCATCGAAGCCGCTTATCCGCCGTTCGCATCCAAAACCGACAAAGGCGAGATCGTCGGTTTCGACTACGACATCGGCAATGCCTTGTGCGCGCAGATGAAGGTCAAGTGTGTGTGGGTCGAAGGCGAATTCGACGGTCTGATTCCTTCCCTGAAAGTGAAGAAAATCGACATGGCGCTGTCGTCCATGACCATCAACGAAGACCGCAAGAAGTCGGTCGACTTCACCCACAAGTATTACTTCACCTCATCGCGCCTGGTGATGAAGGAAGGCGCGGCCGTGGATGACCAATACGCCAGCCTCAAAGGCAAGACTGTGGGCGTGCAGCGCGCAACCACCACTGACCGTTATGCCACTGACGTTTTTGAGCCGAAAGGCATCAACGTCAAGCGCTACGGCAACAACGAAGAAATCTACATGGACCTGGCCGCCGGTCGCCTCGACGCCGTCTTTGCCGACACCATTCCGCTGAGTGACTTCCTGGCGATGCCCCGTGGCAAGGGCTATGCGTTTGTCGGGCCGGAGTTGAAGGATCCGAAATACGTGGGCGAGGGTGCCGGGATTGCGGTGCGCAAGGGCAACAGCGAGTTGGTGGCCGAGCTAAACACGGCCATTGATGGCATTCGCGCGAGTGGCGAATACCAGAAGATTTCCGAGAAGTATTTCAAGTCCGATATCTACGGCGACTGATCAACCGTCTTCGCGAGCAAGCCCGCTCCCACATTAGTCCTGCGAACACAGGGCAAAATGTGGGAGCGGGCTTGCTCGCGAAGAGGCCGAATCAGCCAATACACATCTTTGGGCCTAGCCCTTCAATTCCTTCAAATGCTTGTAAACAGTCGCCCGTCCCATGTTCAGCACATTGGCCACATAGTTCGAAGCACTTTTCCCCTTGAAAGCCCCTTCAGCGTGCAACGCCAACACCAGCTCGCGTTTGTGGTCGCGCGTCAGCAGGTTCAGGCTCAGCTGACGTTCGCGCAGCCAGGCGTGCAGAAACGTATTGATCCGCTCCTGCCAGTCATCACGAAACAGTGAGTCCGGCTGCGGGATCAGCTTGCTCGGCGACAGGAACAGATCCAGTGCCGCCTTCGCGTTTTCGAACAGCGAAATATTCAGGTTGATGCACAGCACCGCCAGCGGATGACCTTCGCTGTCACGCAACACGCTGCTCAGGCTGCGAATCTTCTGGCCATCCCAATTGAGCTTTTCGTAAGGCCCGATGTTTCGTTCGCTGACATCGTCGCTGAGCATGTCCTCCAGTGCCGAATCGTCACCGATTTCGCGCTTGGACAAGTTGTTGGCGATGTAATCGACCTTCTGCGTGCGCAGGTCATGCAGCACCACTTCGGCGTGAGGGAAGAACAGCGTTGCGATGGCGTCGGCGATCGCACGGTAGTTGTCCAGAGAGGTGTTATCCACAGCCGGGTCGTTTTCAGGTGCGTTCATACAGTGGAGCTCCAGGCAGCATCAGCGCCCTGCAAAAAGGGCGCTGGAAGTTTGCCGCAATCGTGTCGACACGTCACCTGAGGACGACAATCAGCCCAGGCGAGCAGGGGAGAGCATCTCGGCGTCCAGACCGAAACGGCTGAGCTGATCCGGCAAGGCTTCACCGCGCACCAGCGCAGCGCCGGCCTGGCCCATGGCGGGTGATGTCTGGATGCCGTAACCGCCTTGGGCTGCCACCCAAAACAGCCCCGGCACTTGCGGATCGAAGCCGCTGATCAAATCTCCATCGCTGACGAAGCTTCGCAGGCCGGCCCAAGTGCGGGTCGGACGGCGGATGGTCAGGGTGGTGGCTTCTTCGATCTGGTAGATGCCCATCGCGATGTCCAGTTCTTCCGGCTGCACGTCATGGGGCTCCACCGGGTCGGCGTTGGCCGGCGAGCCTAGGAACATCCCCGCATCGGGTTTCATATAGAAGGATTCATCAAGACTGACCAGCATCGGCCAATGGTGGATGTCCACGCCCTCGGGGCCGGCGAAAATGAAAGCCGCACGACGCTTCGGTTGCAGGCCCAGCGGCTTGGCGCCGGCCAGTTCGCCGATCTTGTCGGCCCAGGCGCCTGCCGCGTTGATGATGATCGGCGCGCTGAAGGTCTGACTGTTGGTTTGAACCTGCCACTGCCCTTCGGCATCGCGGGTCAGGCCCAGCACTTCGCTGTCGGTGTGGACTTCGCCTTTGTTGCGCCGGATGCCGCGCAGGTAACCCTGATGCAGCGCGTCGGTGTCGATGTCGCTGGCGGTCGGGTCGTAGATCGCACCATGGACTTTTTCCCGGCGCAGGATCGGCAGGCGCGCGCAGGCTTCGTCGGCACTGAGCAATTGCATCTCCGACACCGTGGCCTTGGCACTCAGGTATTGATTGTTCAGCTCAGCCGGGTCGCCGGTGAAGTCCACGGTCATCTCGCCGCGCGGGGTCAGCAGCGGGTGTTCGCAGAAACCGCTGGGTGGGGCGTCGAAGAAGTCGCGGCTGGCCTGGGTCAGTGCGCGCACCTGCGGTGTGCCATAGGCTGCGGTATACAGGGCGGCGGAGCGTCCGGTGGAGTGATAAGCCGGATGGGACTCGCGTTCGAGCACAATCACCCGGGCGTGCTGCGAGAGCCAGAAACCGGTGGAAGCGCCGGCAATCCCGCCGCCGATGATGATGAAATCTGCCTGGCTCATGAACGTCTCCTGTCGAGCGCAAATGCCATGGTTATAGATAAACCCTGTGGGAGCCGGGCTTGCCCGCGATGGCATCACCGCGGTGTGCCTGACAGAGCGCGGCGCCTGCATCGCGGGCAAGCCCGCTCCCACAGGGGATCGTGGTGTTATTGTTGTAAGCGGTAGATGGCATTGGCCAGCGCAATGTCTTCCAGGCCCAGGCCGATGGAACGGAAGAACACATGGCGGTTGTAGTCAGGACGCTGCACCTTGCCGCTGAGCAGATCGGGCAGGTCGCCAACGATCGCGCGCTTGTCCCAGCCATGTTGTTCGCCTGCAATCAGCATTTCGCCCGCCGATCCCGGGGTGGTCTGACGATAGTCGCAGAACACCTGCATGTCATTGAGACTCTGCGGCGGCACTTCGTGGGCACGCGGGGCGTTGGTGCTGATCGAGGTGATCAGCGCCGGTTTGCTCAAGCTTGACGGGTCGATCACCGGGCCGGCGGACGAAGTGCAGAGCATGATCACGTCGACGTCCCGGATCGCTGTTTCGCGACTGTCGGCGATGGTCAGGCGTGGATCGAGGCTTTTGAGCCGTGCCAGCGTTTCAGGATTTTTATCGCTCAGGCTCGGCGAATAGAGGCTGATGCTCTGCCAGTCACGCAGTCCTTTAACGTAATGCAGGTGTGCCTGAGCGACCTTGCCGCTGCCGAAAATCGCCAGGCGCTGCGCCTTCAAAGGGGCGAGGGCATCGACGGCGACGGCGGTGGTCGCGGCCGTGCGAGCGGTAGTCAGTTCGCCGGCGTCGCAAAGCAGCAACGGTTGGCCCGTCTGCATCGACATCAACAACGTCCAGGCCGTCACCAGCGGACCTTGCTCACGCACGATGTAAGGCGAAGTCTTGACCCCATAGACGCCATCCTCAGCCAGCACGCCCAGGTAGTTGATGAAGTCGCCAGCGCCTTGAGGGAATTCCACCAGCTGTTGCGCCGGTTGCACTGCTTGCCCGGCAGCCAGGTCACGGAACAGCTTGCGCAGGATCTGCGGCACGTCGACCTGTGCCAGCAGCTCCCGGGCCTGGGGTTGGGTGATCACGTAAGGCGTACTGGTCATGGTCGGCTCCGGATGCTGAAAGTAAACTAATTTGTCCATTATGGACTTTTAGTTGTCTTGGGCAATATCGGAACGAAAAAAAAGCGCAGTCCGTTTCCGGCTGCGCCTTTTTCAGTAAGGCCCGAGTTACGGGCGCTTACGCTCAACCGCCCGCAATAGATGCGTCGGCGGTGTCTCACAGCTGATTTTGCGACCCAGCAACGCCTCGATAGACGGTAGCTGGTAGGAGTCATCTTCACCGGCAAAACTGATGGACACGCCATCTGCGCCGGCACGACCGGTACGACCGATACGGTGCACGTAATCGTCCGGGACTTCCGGCAGGGTGAAGTTGATCACGTGGCTGATGCCGTCGATGTGGATGCCGCGACCGGCCACATCGGTGGCGACCAGCACACGGATCTTGCCTTCGCGGAAACCTTCCAGGGTCTTGATGCGCTTGTGCTGCGGCACATCGCCGGACAGTTGCGCGGCGTTGACGCCGTCACGCACCAGGCGTTCTTCGATGCGCCGCACTTCATCCTTGCGGTTGGCGAACACCATCACCCGCTCCCAACCGTTGTCGTTGACCAGGTTGTAGAGCAGTTTGTATTTGTCGGCTCCGGCAACGGCGTAGATGTGTTGCTCGACGTTTTCGCTGGCCACGTTCTGCGACTCGATCTCGACGATCGACGGGTCGGTGGTCCATTGCTTGGCGAGGTTCATCACGTCTTCGGTGAAGGTGGCGGAGAACAGCAGCGTCTGACGTTCGTTCTTCGGCGGCGTCTGGCGAATGATCTGACGCACTTGCGGGATAAAACCCATGTCGAGCATCCGGTCGGCTTCGTCCAGCACCATGACTTCAACCATGTCCAGGTGCACGTCGCCGCGCTGGTTGAAGTCGAGCAGGCGTCCCGGGGTGGCCACGAGGATGTCGCAGTGACGGGCTTCGAGGTGCTTGAGCTGCTTGTCGAAGTCCATGCCGCCGACAAACGTCATGACGTTGAGGCCGGTGTACTTGGTCAGGTCGGCTGCATCCTTGGCGATCTGCACCACCAGCTCGCGGGTCGGCGCGATGATCAGTGCCCGCGGTTCACCCATGTAGCGTTCCTTGGGCGGCGGGGTTTCCAGCAGCTGGGTGATGATCGAAATCAGGAACGCAGCGGTTTTGCCGGTGCCGGTCTGGGCGCGACCGATGGCGTCTTTGCCCGCGAGGGTGAAGCCCAGCACTTGCGCCTGGATCGGTGTGCAATACGGGAAGCCCAGGTCCTGGATGGCGTGCATCAGTTCCGGGGCGAGTTTGAAATCGTGGAAACGGGTTTTGCCTTCCTGGGGTTCGACGGCGAAGTCTTCGAGTTTCCAGGGAATGACCGGCGCTTTCGGCTTCGGTTCGCGGCGCGGTTTTGCCGGTTTCGGCGTTTCGCTGCGCGGTGGCTCGGCGGCGATAATCTCGACAGGTTGGGCGGCCGGTGTGGTCGCAGGCGTTTGTTTCGGTGCCGCTACGGTTGCGGTCCGGCCAGGCTGATTACCGTCGGTGCGGTGGCTGGGGATGTGAGACGGAGCGCTGGCAACTGGCGCGAGCTGCTCAGTCTCGCTTTTACCGAACATTTTCTTGAGTGCTTTGAGCACGGTCATCTCATCAATTGGTTAAGGAATATACGCCGGCCAGTGTAATGCAAGAATCGGGCGCGGCGTAGTGGGATGGATCAATGGGTAGTTATTAGCGTAAACGCTCGGTCAGCCAGACGCCGATGTCGCGAATTTCCTCGGGTAACACTTCGTGGCCCATTGGGTATTCCTGCCATGTCACGGTGACACCATGCTGCTTCAAAAACTCGTAAGCGGTGCGACCCATGGCGTTTTGAACGACGTCATCGTACTGGCCATGCAAAGACAGCACAGGAATGCGTTGCTGGCTGGCCGAAAGCTCCAGCTCATCGCTGAACGTCGGTGCATAAGTAGAGAGGGCAAGTACGCCACCCAACGGCCCCTGCCATTTCAGGAAAGCGGTGTGCAATACCACGGCACCACCTTGTGAAAAACCTGCCAGGAAAATCCGCGAGGCGTCTATTCCGCTGGCCTTCTGTTCTTCGATCAAATCAGACACCCGTTGCGCCGACGCTTCCAGCTGCTCACGGCTGATCGCGCGCGCCGGGCTCATGGCCAATATGTCGTACCAGCTCGGCATCTCGTATCCGCCGTTGATGGTGACGGCGCGGGTCGGTGCCTGCGGGAGAACGAAGCGGGTGGTCAGCAGGCTTTCCTGCAAGGCTTCGGCCACCGGCAGGAAGTCGTAGCGGTCAGCGCCCAGGCCGTGCAGCCATATAACGCAGGCGTCTGCGGGCTTCACGGGTTGAAGAATCAAGGGCTCGGTCATGGCTGCTCCAATTGTGTGCGTGCGCTCTCATTGAGTGCGAGAGGTGGTTGCGCGTCTGGTTGATCCGTTAAGAAGATGTCGCAAGGCTACAAGTTTTGCTATTGACCTGTCGCCGAACGGCTTCGGCGAGCGGTCTGGTACGGGCTTTGCTATGGGAAAGCCTGTACTGAAAATCCCACGCCTGTCGGTAACACTATCAGGCCATTGTGGTTGGTGGGATAGCAAAAAAATCCGGTGATGGATGTTCGCCAGTGGCCGCTACGGGCTTCGCGAACATGAAAGGGCTACAGCCCGTTCGGCCGATTGGTGAGAAGTGAGTGGTCCATGATGTGGATTTTCTCCTACTAGACTCATAGCGCAGGTCCTACGTCGGTTGACCCCAAAAAAAGCCAACACGGGTCGACTACGCCTCATAAGGGTGCGACAGGACTCAAGCTCCGACACAACAAGAGCAAAACTGGAGGTTTGAATGAAGATGTTGAAATCCACCCTGGCTATCGTGACTGCAGCCGCAGTACTCGGTGTCAGCGGGTTCGCTCAGGCGGGTGCAACCCTGGATGCAGTGCAGAAGAAAGGCTTCGTACAATGCGGCGTCAGTGACGGTCTGCCGGGTTTCTCGGTTCCGGACTCCACTGGCAAGATCATCGGTATCGATGCTGACGTCTGCCGCGCTGTGGCCGCTGCCGTATTCGGCGACGCGACCAAGGTCAAGTTCAGCCAGTTGAACGCCAAGGAGCGCTTCACCGCGCTGCAGTCCGGCGAAATCGACGTGCTGTCGCGTAACACCACCTGGACCAGCTCCCGCGATTCGGGCATGGGCCTGGTGTTTGCCGGCGTGACTTACTACGACGGTATCGGCTTCCTGGTGAACAACAAGCTGGGCGTGAAAAGCGCTAAAGAGCTCGACGGCGCGACCATCTGCATTCAAGCCGGTACCACCACCGAGTTGAACGTTTCCGACTACTTCCGTGGCAACGGTCTGAAATACACCCCGATCACTTTCGACACCTCCGATGAAAGCGCCAAGTCGCTGGAATCCGGTCGTTGCGACGTGCTGACCTCCGACAAATCCCAGCTCTACGCACAACGCAGCAAGCTGGCGACGCCGACCGACTACGTCGTTCTGCCGGAAACCATCTCCAAGGAGCCTCTGGGCCCGGTCGTGCGTAAAGGCGACGAAGAGTGGTTCAGCATCGTGAAGTGGACCCTGTTCGCCATGCTCAACGCTGAAGAAATGGGTATCACCCAGAAGAACGTTGAAGCTGAAGCCAAAGCCACCAAGAACCCGGACGTTGCTCGTCTGCTGGGTGCTGACGGTGAATACGGCAAAGACCTGAAAGTGAAGAAAGACTGGGTCGTGCAGATCGTCAAGCAAGTGGGTAACTACGGTGAAGTGTTCGAGAAAAACCTCGGCAAGGGCACTCCACTGGCCATCGACCGCGGGCTGAACGCTCTGTGGAACGCTGGCGGCATTCAATACGCACCACCAGTGCGCTGATGGTTCTATCACCCGGTAGGCCAACTGCCGGGTGATGTTCTGTTCCATTACATCCGGGGCACTTCATGCAAAATTCAATCGGCGCACCAAAGCAGAGGCTCAGCCTCAGCGATCCCAAAGTGCGTGCGTGGCTATTTCAGATCATCACCATTGTGGCGGTGGTCTCGATGGGCTGGTACCTGTTCGACAACACGCAGACCAACCTTCAACACCGGGGCATTACCTCCGGTTTCAGCTTTCTGGAGCGCAGTGCCGGTTTCGGCATCGCTCAACACCTGATCGACTACACCGAATCGGACAGCTATGCCCGGGTGTTTGTCATCGGCTTGCTCAACACGCTGCTGGTGACCTTCATCGGCGTGATCCTGGCGACGATCCTCGGGTTCATCGTCGGTGTGTCACGGCTGTCGAAGAACTGGATCATTGCCAAGCTGGCGACTGTTTATGTGGAAGTCTTCCGCAACATTCCGCCGCTGCTGCAAATCCTGTTCTGGTACTTTGCGGTGTTCCTGACCATGCCAGGGCCACGCAACAGCCATAACTTCGGCGACACCTTCTTCGTCAGCAGTCGTGGCCTGAACATGCCGGCCGCGTTGACCGCGGACGGTTTCTGGCCCTTTGTGGTCAGCATCGTCGTGGCCATCGTCGCCATCGTGCTGATGAGCCGCTGGGCGAACAAACGCTTCGAGGCGACCGGCGTACCATTCCATAAATTCTGGGTCGGCCTGACGCTGTTCCTGGTGATCCCGGCGCTGTGCGCACTGATCTTCGGCACACCGGTGCACTGGGAAATGCCGAAGCTGCAAGGCTTCAACTTCGTTGGTGGCTGGGTGCTGATCCCGGAACTGCTGGCGCTGACCCTGGCCCTCACCGTGTACACCGCGGCGTTTATCGCCGAGATCGTGCGTTCGGGCATCAAGTCGGTCAGCCACGGCCAGACCGAAGCGGCGCACTCGCTGGGCCTGCGCAACGGTCCGACCCTGCGCAAGGTGATCATCCCGCAAGCCCTGCGCGTGATCATTCCACCGCTGACCAGCCAATACCTGAACCTGGCGAAGAACTCCTCGCTGGCGGCCGGTATCGGTTATCCGGAGATGGTGTCGCTGTTTGCCGGTACGGTGCTGAACCAGACCGGGCAGGCGATCGAGGTGATTGCCATCACCATGAGCGTGTACCTGGCGATCAGTATCAGCATTTCCCTGCTGATGAACTGGTACAACAAGCGCATTGCGCTGATCGAGCGGTAAGGAAAAGCGCATGAGTACTCATACATTCAAACCTGACATGCCTCCACCGAGCAGCAGCATCGGTGTGGTCGCATGGATGCGCGCGAACATGTTCTCCAGCTGGCTCAACACCCTGCTGACCCTGTTCGCGTTCTACCTCATCTATCTGGTGGTTCCGCCGATCCTGCAGTGGGCCATCCTGGACGCCAACTGGGTCGGCACCTCCCAGGCCGACTGCACCAAGGAAGGCGCCTGCTGGGTGTTCATCCAGCAGCGCTTCGGCCAGTTCATGTACGGCTACTACCCGCCGGAACTTCGCTGGCGCGTGGACCTGACCGTTTGGCTGGCGGTCATCGGCGTGGCTCCGTTGTTCATCTCGCGCTTCCACCATAAAGCCGTGTATGGCCTGAGCTTCCTGGTGCTGTACCCGATCATTGCCTGGTGCCTGTTGCATGGCGGCGTTTTCGGTCTGACCCAAGTGGCGACCAGCCAATGGGGCGGCCTGATGCTGACCCTGGTGATCGCCACCGTCGGTATTGCCGGTGCATTGCCGCTGGGGATCGTGCTGGCGCTGGGCCGTCGTTCGAACATGCCGGCGATTCGCGTGGTCTGCGTGACCTTCATCGAATTCTGGCGCGGCGTGCCGTTGATCACGGTGCTGTTCATGTCCTCGGTGATGCTGCCGTTGTTCCTGCCTGAAGGCATGAACTTCGACAAACTCCTGCGGGCGCTGATCGGCGTGATCCTGTTCCAGTCGGCCTACGTCGCCGAAGTGGTGCGTGGCGGTCTGCAAGCGATTCCCAAAGGTCAGTACGAAGCGGCCGCAGCGATGGGCCTCGGTTACTGGCGCAGCATGGGCCTGGTGATTCTGCCGCAAGCCCTGAAGCTGGTGATCCCTGGCATCGTCAACACCTTCATTGCGCTGTTCAAGGACACCAGCCTGGTGATCATCATCGGCCTGTTCGACCTGCTCAACAGCGTCAAACAAGCCGCCGCCGACCCGAAATGGTTGGGCATGGCCACTGAAGGCTATGTGTTCGCGGCCCTGGTGTTCTGGATTTTCTGTTTTGGTATGTCGCGCTATTCCATGCATCTGGAACGCAAGCTCGACACTGGGCACAAGCGCTAAGTCGCTACCTAATTTGGGAAGTTCTGTAATGAGCGAAGCAATCAAAAAGACAGTGAGCCCCGAAGGCATTATTCAGATGCAGGGCGTGAACAAGTGGTACGGCCAGTTCCACGTACTGAAAGACATCAACCTGAACGTCAAGCAGGGCGAGCGAATCGTCCTGTGCGGCCCGTCGGGTTCCGGCAAGTCGACGACCATTCGTTGCCTCAACCGTCTGGAAGAACACCAGCAGGGTCGCATCGTGGTCGATGGCGTGGAGTTGACCAATGACCTCAAGCAGATCGAATCGGTCCGCCGTGAAGTCGGCATGGTGTTCCAGCACTTCAACCTGTTCCCGCACCTGACCATCCTGCAGAACTGCACCCTGGCGCCGATGTGGGTGCGCAAGATGCCCAAGCGCCAGGCCGAAGAAATCGCCATGCATTACCTGGAGCGCGTCCGCATTCCGGAGCAGGCGCATAAATTCCCGGGGCAACTGTCCGGCGGTCAACAACAGCGTGTGGCGATTGCCCGTGCCTTGTGCATGAAACCGAAAATCATGTTGTTCGACGAACCGACTTCGGCACTCGACCCGGAAATGGTGAAAGAGGTTCTGGACACCATGATCGGCCTGGCCGAAGACGGCATGACCATGCTCTGCGTGACCCACGAAATGGGCTTTGCCCGCACCGTGGCCAACCGCGTGATCTTCATGGACAAGGGTGAAATCGTCGAGCAGGCTGCGCCGAACGACTTCTTCGATAATCCGCAGAATGAGCGGACGAAGCTGTTCCTGAGCCAGATTCTGCATTGATCCATTGCAGGCGTTGAAATAAACCCGGACTGAGTTCCGGGTTTATTTTTGTCTGATGAAATGCTCCACCTGCTGCTCGGTGGAGTCAGCTTGCTGGTGATAGCGGTGAATCAGTCGTCATCAGTGTTGAATGTGAAACCGTTATCGCCAGCAAGCCGGCTCCTACAGGTTTGCGGTGACTCCGTTGCCTTGTCCGGCGAAGCTGACTAACATGTCAGAAAATTCATCCTATGATTGGATGAAAGGGCGAATTTCATGTCAGACATTTCTCCACTAGTTAAGCGATCTTTGGTTGACCAGGCGCTGGACCAGCTCCGCCAGCGCATTAATGCAGGCATCTGGGTTGTCGGCCAACGCTTGCCCACCGAACCCGAGCTGTCCGCCGAGCTGGGCATCAGCCGCAATACCGTGCGTGAAGCCATGCGCGTATTGGCGTTTTCCGGGTTGATCGAAATCCGTCAGGGCGACGGCAGTTACTTGCGGGCGGTGATCGATCCGCTGGACACCATGAAAGCGTTATCACGCTGCTCCCACGAACAGGCTCGGGAAACCCGGCACATCCTTGAAGTCGAGGCCATTGGCCTTGCTGCCCTGCGCAGAACGGATGAGGACCTGGTGGCATTGCGTGAAGCATTGGGCGTCAGCGGCAGTCACTACCACGGCGATCTCGACAGCTACATCGCCTGCGATCTGGTGTTTCACCGCCGTCTGGTGGACGCCGCGCACAACCCGACCCTCAGCGAGTTGTATCGCTATTTCTCCAGCATCGTCGGCGCGCACTTGCGCCAGACCCTGAACATCACCCCCCGACGCCAAGAGGTGTTCGACCTGCATATCGAACTGCTTGATGCCGTCGAGCAACGCGACCCGGAACGGGCCAAAGCCCTGTCGAGGCAGTTGATCAATGAACCTTGAAACCGAGAATTCCATGTCGAGCAGTAACAACATCACTCAACCCAAGCGCACGGCAGAACTCGAAGAGTTGCTGATCGATGCCGAGGCAGATGACGAAGAGGTCCAGCAACGGCACCCGATCCTGGGTCGTCCGTGGCTGTTGCTGCTGGGTTTGATCCTTGTGGCGCTGAACCTGCGCCCGGCGCTGTCGAGCATGGCGCCGATGCTCAGCGAAGTTTCAAAGACCCTCGGCTTGTCGGCGGCCCAGGCTGGATTGCTGACAACATTGCCGGTGCTGTGCCTCGGTTTGTTTGCTCCGCTGGCGCCCCTGCTGGCGCGACGTTTTGGCGCCGAGCGCGTGGTGTTGGGGATTTTGCTGATGCTGGCCGGCGGGATCATCCTGCGCAGTTCGTTCGGTGAGGTCGGTCTGTTTGCCGGCAGTGTGCTGGCCGGTGCGAGCATCGGTGTGATCGGCGTTTTGTTGCCGGGTATCGTCAAGCGTGATTTCCCGAAACAGGCCGGGACCATGACCGGCGTCTACACGATGGCCTTGTGTCTGGGCGCAGCGATGGCGGCGGGTGCGACCGTGCCGTTGAGCGAGCATTTCGACAAGAGCTGGGCCCTGGGGCTCGGTTTCTGGGTGGTGCCGGCGCTGGTCGCGGCGATTTTCTGGTTGCCGCAAGTTGGCCAGAAACACGGCGCACATAACGTCGCGTATCGGGTGCGCGGCCTGTTGCGTGACCCGTTGGCCTGGCAAGTGACGTTGTACATGGGCCTGCAATCCTCCCTGGCGTACATCGTCTTTGGCTGGTTGCCGTCGATCCTGATCGGCCGCGGCCTGACCCCGACCCAGGCCGGCCTGGTGCTCTCGGGTTCGGTGATCGTGCAGTTGGCCAGTTCGCTGGCGGCGCCGTGGCTGGCGACGCGCGGCAAGGATCAGCGGCTGGCGATCGTCGTGGTCATGTTGCTGACCCTTGGAGGCTTGTTCGGCTGCCTCTACGCACCGATCGAAGGCTTATGGGGCTGGGCGATCCTGCTCGGCCTGGGGCAGGGCGGTGCGTTCAGCCTGGCGTTGACCCTGATCGTGCTGCGCTCGCGCGATGCCCATGTCGCGGCCAACCTGTCGAGCATGGCCCAAGGCTTCGGTTACACGCTGGCGTCGATGGGGCCATTCGCGGTCGGCATCGTGCATGACTGGACCGGTGGCTGGAGCGCCGTGGGCTGGATCTTCGGCGTGATCGGCCTCGCCGCCATCATCGCCGGCCTCGGCGCTGGACGTTCGTTGTACGTGCAGGTGGTCAGCGAAAAGGTCTGACTACAGGTAAACAACGTCCAGCGTCGCCGAACCGTCGAGTTGCACCTCGGCGCTCAGGTCCAGCTCGGAGGTGGGTGCGATGACCGTCTCGACCGTCACCCGGCTGGTCAGTGTGCGGATGGCAATCGGGCCGGCGTTGCTGCCCGCACTGTCGGTGAAGCCGAGATAGCTTTTGGCGCCAATCGGAATGGCCTGGCTGTTCGACGAACTCCAGGCTTTGCCGCCCGTGGTGGAGTCGGTTCGATAGACCCGCGTCAGGTCGTCCACCACGGTGCTGGCCGGATCGAAGTTGAGCGAATACAAGCCGATTTTATTGTGGCTGTGGTCGTGGTTCAGGCCGTAGTAAATCTCGCTGTTGACGATGGCCGAGCCGTCGCGGTTGTCGCGCATCCGCAGGGCAAAACGCGCGGGTGCATTGCACTGAATGCTGAGGTTGAGCGTCTGGTCGCGCAGCCGCGTGCGCTTGTCGACGTTGAGGTCCTGCCGGGAAATTTTTCCGTAGTCGACGACGCCGTTGTTGGACAGCATCGGTGTGCAGGCGAGTGGGGTGATAAGGCCTGTGACGGTCAGATCCGTCGACGAGGTGGCGAACGTGGGCGTCGACGTCAGGACGATGAACGCCATCGCCAGAGCGTGTGGAGTCTTTTTCATGGGAAAGTTTTCGCTTTGTGTCGTCAGCGGAATCAGTCCTTGCCCGAAGCATGACCTCGGGCAAGGTGCACGGCTTACAGGTACTTCATTTCAAAGGTTGCTGAACCGTCGAACGGGACATCGTCGGTTAAGGTGAGGCTGTCGGCGCGGGCAATCACGGTTTGAACCATCAATTCCATAGTGAGATCTTTTACGGAGATTGGAATGAGGGTGCCGACAGCGCTTGTCGATGTGAGGTTGTCCTTGAGGATCTGATAGATGCGCGTCCAACTCGCCCCGTTATCAATTGATCTGATCGAGTGCACAGGCTGTCCGTCCGCAAGAGCGCTTTGGATCAATGGCGTGAAGTAACCTATTTTTTCGTTATTGCGGGTCAAGCCCAGTCCGAAATAAGAGTTGGACGATGATGTTCCGGCTTTATTATCTATACCGTTTAGTGCGAATAGAGTTGACGCATCACACGCAACGGTCAATTGCATCGGTTGCCTGCCTACTGTTGTGTGCTGTGTTGGATGAAGGTCTTTTACCTGCACTTTGCCGACGTCGACCATTCCTCCGTCGGACAGCGAAGGTGTACACGCTTTCGGCGTAATGAGGCCTGTGACAGTCAGGTCAATGCTCGAAGCCGCCAATGCATCAGGCGCAACGCCAATCAGCGCAGTGGCGGAGAGTGCTGCAAAGTACTTTTTAATCATTGTTTACTCACTTCTACGGTTGTGTCCTGACTGCCCGGAAACGCTCAGTGCGCTCCGGATCCGGCAGGATCGGGTTGGGTGTTACAGGTAAATAATCTCGATCGTCCCCGCGCCATCGAGCTCGATGGCGCTGCTGAGGTCGAGGCTGTTGGTGGGGGCGATAACGGCATCGACGGTCACCATGGTGCTGAGGTTCTGGATCAGTACCGGGCCGGTACTGCTGCCGGCACTGTCGGTGAACGCCAGGTAACGGGTCTGGCTGATGGGGATCGGGTTGGCGCTGCCGGTGCTCCAGGCTGTGCCTGCGGTGGAGGAGTCGGTTCGATAGAGGCGGGCGAAGCCGTCGGCATTGGCGCCGGCAGGGTCCACATTCAGTGAGTACTGGCCAATCTTGTTGCCGCGGCTGTCCTTGCCCAGGCCGTAGTGATTCTCGTCGTCGAGCGTGGCTGAGCCTGAGCGGTTGTCATGCATGATCAAGGCTAAAGCAGTCGGCGCGTCGCAGCCGACCATCAGCGTCAACGATTTGGGCGGCAGGGGTGTGTCCTTGTCTGCGTTCAGGTCTTTCTTTGAAAGAGTGCCGAAGTCGACCACGCCGCCGTTGGACAGCACCGGCTCGCAGGCTGCCGGAGCGAAACGGGCGCGCAAGGTTGCCTCGCGGGTGCGTCCGGCGGCGATGGCGTCGAACACCCCGTAGGCTTCCCAAGTCACCGCGTCACGCACCTGCATCCCTTGCTCTTGAACCCAGGCGTTCAGCTCAAGTTGCGCCGAGAAACTGCGACCCTGTGCCGGCACGCCAGCCCGCATCGGAATGACCCCGTGTTCCGGTCGCCAGATCAGGTTCGAGGCCGTTTCTGCCGGCGGCTGACCGATCCCGGCAATCAGTCCGATCTCCACCGACTGGCCGTCAAGCACAGCATCTCGAATACGCACCTGATAGCTGCCGCGTTCGGCAAAGTGAAAGCGTTCGGTGGTCGCGGCCATGGCCCGGTAGAACAGGCTCATGTCGATCGGCTGCGAACAACTCAAGGTCAGGCTGAGAGGGCGTTCACCGAGGTTTCTTTCCAATGCCGAGTCGGGGCGGATCGCCCGGTTCATCAGCCCATAATCGAGCACCGGCTGGCTCAGGTTGAACTGGCAGTCGTCGGTGGACGCCGAGGCCAGTGGAGTCAAACTGCTCAGTGCCAGCGGCACGAAGGTCAGGAGGAAATAGCGGGACAGGTTCATGAAGTCATCCTCAGAGGGCTCGGCACTTGGCGGGGGCGGTCTCGTAATACGCGTGGGTGTCCGCGTCGGCGGGCAGTTCGAAGTGCAGTTCGCAGCGCTCCAGCCCCGGTGCGGTAATCCACAGCGCGCGGCGGTCGAGAACGTTGGGCAAAAACACAAGGCCGCCGTCCTGCACCAGAGTCACAAACTCGCCATCCGCGTTGTTCACGGCGGCACCGCGCGGCAGGGGCGCGCCGTTGGCGGTGGTGGTCTTGAGCAAGACTCGGCGGGTCATCGTGATACCGAATTCAACGGTGTCGACGGCACCGCGACCGGCCGAAATCACCGCCAGCCCGTTTTGAATGTCGGCGTTGCGCGGCAGGGTTTTGGTGTCGACTTCCACCGGGCTGTTGCCGTAAGCCGTCACTTGCGGGATCACCGCCTGACCTTGCCAGTCGGTCCACACCGGACCGCTGGGCGTCGACACTTTGATGGAGCCCATGTCGCCCACCGACAACAGCGCAAAGGTGTCGCTCACCGGGTAGGGCGACAGCGTCACGCCACCACCGTGGAACACGGCGCCGCCCCGGGCGCTGGCCTGATAGCTGGAGCGTTCGGCGTCGGCGCGGGTGTAGTTGAGATCAAGCTGGGTGTAGCGCGGCAGCAGCGAAACGCCGGCCGTGGACTGCACCTGTTTGTCGCGCGTGTCGTGTTCGGCGCCGACCCGGTAACCCAGTTGATCGTTGACCTGCTCACTCAAGCCGACGCCGCTGCGGTATTCGCCGGCGGAACTGCGCACCCAGGTGCGCGCCCGGCGGTTCTCGCCCAACGGAATGCTGAGGTTCAGGTAGACGCTGTCATCGTTGCGGCTCGCGCCACTGACCTGCCATTCGGCGGTCGCCGAGACCGACACACCACCGATGCTGGTGCCCCAGGAGGCGAGGGCGCGGCTGCTGCTTTGGCCATCAAACGAACTGGATCGGCTGAAGCCGCTGCTGAAGGCGCCGAGCCATGGATGCGACCACGACAGGGCCGCACTTTGCTGATCGCGATAACGTGATTGGCTGTTGTCGGAAGTGGTGTCGAACACCGCCTCTTCCAGTTCCCGGTAGCCCAGGGTTCGGTAGGAACTGCCGGCATTGAGTGCCCACTGCTCGCTCAACCGGAGCGAGATGCTCAGGTCCGCCTGAAGCCCCTGACTGACTTGACTGCCGCTGGCGTCCGCGCCGGTCAGCGTGGCTTGCACCTGGGTGGCGGGCGAGGGCAACAGACCGACGCCGGCGCCCGCCGCGCGATAGTCGGCGGCGCCGGTCAGGCCGGCGCTGAGCAACACTTGCGGGGTGAGCGCACCGCTCCAGCCGCCGCTGATGACCCAGGGATCGGCTCCCTGCGCATCCCCGACACTGCGCACCTGACCGGCGCCCAGCGAATAACCGGGCGCAGGCAAACTGACCCCCAACATTGCGGCGGGCACGGTAAAACGGCGCTCGCTGCCATCGTCTTCCTTGATCGTGACTTCCACGTCGGAGCGTTGGTTGAGCCGCCGCACGTTGGTGAGCACGAACGGGCCGGCAGGCACCACCGTGGAATGGATCAGCGAACCGTTCTGGCGGACCTCGATCTGTGCCTGACTGTTGGCGATCCCTTCAATGACCGCGCTTTGCCCTTCGACCTGCAGTGCTTGCTCATTGAGCACCTGTACGCCGGTGATCTGCGCACCGGCAAGCACCGGGTTGTAAAGGTTGATCTGACCTGCTTGCAGCACCGCTTCCTGGCTGGCGAAGGTGCGCTGGGCGTAGGCCGCAATGTGCGTGGTACGGGAAATGTCGTCCTGCCAGGTCTGGACCTGACGGCTGCGCACGATCCAGTCACCGGCATTGAAGCCGAGTTCGGTGTTGGCCGAGGCGTAGCGGCTCGAACTGTCCCCTGAACGGCTGTGCAAACCGGTGACGTCGTAGTTGAGCAAACCGGCAATACCACCGGTTTGATAGCCAGAAAAATCCCGGGTAACGGAGCGTATCGCATCGGTGGGCACGATCAACGACAGGGTAAGGCTCGCAGGGTCCGGTTCGATGACAGTCTGCGGCGCGACGCCAAGAAAATCGTGGCACTGGCCATCGTCCAGGGTAAGCGTGGGCACCTGCAAGTTCGCCGCATCGAGCAGCGCGCGATCGAAGCACAACGCCCCTTCGCGATCGAACGTGGCGTCGACCCGCCCCTGGCGCTGGCCGTTGACGGAAAGCGTGACCGGGTGCCGGCCGGCCGTGAACTGCGGTGCCTGCATCAGCAACGTCGCCAGCGCCGGATCGATGCCTCGCTGCTGCAGCGTGTCCCTGTCGAACGACGCCTCGCCGTGGGCATCGTGGATCATCAGCGCGTTGCTCAGCAGCAACGTCACCGTGGTTCGCCGCCGCCATGGATGAGAGCGAGCGCTGGCCCGAATAACGGGCACGGCTTCGCCATCACGGTAAATCGATACTGTGGTCATCGGGTTCACTTGGGTTATTGCGGCGTGCGGTTACAGGCACGCCTGTGGCAACGGCCAAGCGGCCGTCGCCTTGAAACATGGGTGCTCATCGTTCCTTGAGGACGCTGTCAGGGTGGTTCAGGACTGGATGGGCGCCTCGTAATGCGGCACCGCAAAACCGTAGACCGTCGCCGGTTGAAAACGCACCTGCGTGGCGGCGCCTTCGGGCACCTTGATGCTGATGTGTTCTCCGGGCAGCACATAGGTTTTTGGCAGTATCGCGTTGCCTGCCGCCGGCAGCAATTGCACTTCCTGGCCCAGACGGACTACGTAAGGCGTGTCGTTGCGCACGGTCAGTTGACCGTCCTTCAGCGACCATTGCAGATCGGTCCACGGCGTGCGGTTGGGCGCCAGTCCCTTGGGGTGCAGGATCACCGGCAAGTTTTGGCGCACCGTCACACCGACCCGTGCCTGACCCGCCTCGGCGGCCGCTTTGCCCTGGGGAATGCCTTCGAAGATCACCCGCTTCAAACGTTGAGTGAGCAGGGGTTTATCCGATTGCAGAATGAAGCGCACCAATTGGGTTTTGCCCGCTTCGACGCGTGCCAGCGGTGGCGTCACAAACACCAGCGATTCGCTGTCCTCGGCAATGTCTTCGAGGGTGACGTGCATCAACGCCAGGTTGGCATCGGTGTTGGTCACCGACACGGACGCTTCGCCGTCGGCCTCGTTGACGATGACCACAGAAGTGTTCGGCACCATGCCGTCGGCCTGAACTTGCGCGGTCAGCAGCAGGGCGAATGCGCCGATGCCGGAATGGAACAGATGACGGGTGACTTTGGTAAACATCGTCATGACGTGTCTCGTTGAATGTTCAAAAAAATTTGCAGCCGGGATAACCGACCTATCAATAGTTCAGCTGCACGGTGACATGCCCGTCGATGGGGATTTCGTCGGTCAGCGTCAGTTCGTTCGCGCGAACGATGGTGGTAAACGCCGTGAGCCGCGCGCGCAAATCCTTGATGGCTATTGGTGTACTCAGGTCGCTCAACGCCGCGAATGCGGTCTGGCCGGCGTGCCCCAGGTAGGAGGACACTCGCCAGGAGGCACCGTCGTTGAGGGTAATGATGGTTTTCACCGCCGCCCCATCGGCCACCGTATCGAACAGGCCGAATGCAACACTGCCCAGGTTCTGGTCGTCGTTGATGACGCCCAGCCCGTGACTGTTGGGGTGGAAGGCTGAAGAGCCTTCGCGGTTATCGATCGTGGTCAGGGTAAACGGCGTGGCGGCATCGCAATTCACCTCAAGATACAGCGTGCCGTTTTCCAGGGCCGTAGGTTGGTCTGGTTTCAGGTCTTTCACCGTGACTTTGCCGTGGTCGACGATGCCGCCGCCGGACAGGCTGGGTGTGCAGGCGCTCGGTGTGATCAGACCGGTGACGCTCAGTTCGGTGCTGCTGGCGGCGAAGGCTGCGGGCGCACCGATGAGCAGCAGGGGAATCAATAGAGCGAGGGAGCATCTTTCCATGATGGGTCGTCCTTTGAGTGAGCGGGCATCGCCGCGTGCCGGGCGTTGCGCATTGCTGACGGAGGGTTACAGGTACTTGATCTGCAGGGTTGCGGAGCCGTCGAGGGTGACTTCGTCGGTCAGGGTCAGGCTGTCGGCTGGGGCGATGCCGGTACGCACATAGAGATCAAGGCTCAACTCCTTCATCGCGATTGGCGCAATGACGGCACCCAGGGCGCCGACACTCCAGATGTTGTTGACCCCCCAGAATGCTGTAGACCCTTCCTTGAGCCAGGTCTCGCCGCCATCAGTGGAGAGAATGGCTTGAGCGTGGGAGGCATCCGCCATCACATTGCGCGGAATAACGCGAAAGTGGCCCAGCTTTTCGTTGGTGTTGATCAGCCCCAGGCCAAAGTAATTACCCGCAGTGCCTGTGCCTGCACGGTTATCAATCGGGGATATGGCAAACGGCGTAGCCGCATCGCAGTTCACTGTCATTTGCATGATTATTTCAGGCAAGTAAGTGGTTTTGTCGGGATGGAGGTCTTGTACGGAAAACTTGCCGTGGTCGGCGATGCCGCCCCCGGCCAGTACTGGCGTGCATGCGTTCGGCGTGATCAGCCCCTTAACGGTCAGGTCCGTGCTGGAGGCGGCAAAAACGGACGATGCGCCGGTGAGCAGAAACGCAGACGTCAGGAGGGATAAAGATTTGTTCATGTGTCGGCTCTTCCTTGATGAAAGATTGTTTGGAGTTCGCCCTGTGCAGGCAGGGCGCAATCTATCGGTCGGGGTAGCCGGGCGGAATGCAACTAATACGAAAAAGGAGGGCCGGGTGTATGAAAATTCATGGCGGGCTACAGATCTCATTTTTCGACGTGTTGTCTGTAGTCTTTTTGTGTGAGCTGCGTAGCTTTAAAACGTAGGGCGGTTCCTTTTGTTTTATCAGAGAAAGGACAGAGTCCCGGATACGTTGGGGGAAGTGATTATGCGGTCGAGATTGGACGTTGTGGTCGGAATAGGACGGCGTTATTTTTCGCGTATTCCAGTCACCAAACAGGATAAATCCGACAATGCGCGTAATTATTGCTGACGATCATCCTGTCGTCCGCATCGGGTTGCGGATGCTCATCGATTTAAGCCGCACGTGTGTGGTCGTGGGGGAGGCTGATGGTCCGGACAGCCTGTTGAGCCTTCTCTCAACCACGCCTTGCGATCTGTTGATCACGGACTTTTCCATGCCGGGCAACCAACAGGCCGATGGACTGAAGCTGCTGAGCACGGTTCGACGTCACTACGCTTCGACGCCGATTATTCTGGTCACGATGTTTGCCAACGTTGCGACGCTGAGAGTGGCATTCGCTCATGGCGTGATGGCGATCGTCGCCAAGGATGCTTCGGCGACGGAACTTCCCCTGGCGATCAAGTCGGTGCGCGAAGGCCGGCGCTTCATCAGCGAGTCCTTGCGCACGGCGCTGGCTCAGGCAGACACCGCCGCTCAGTCGTGTTCCCCTTCGCTGTCGGCCAAAGAACATGAAGTGGTGAGAATGCTCGCCAGCGGCATGACCGTCAGTGAAATCGCCAGCTACTTCAAACGCAGCGTTTCGACGATCAGCAAACAAAAAAGCATGGCCATGCAGAGGCTGGGCATTTCCACGGATGTGGATCTCTTTGCGTATGCCCGTGACAACGGCATGGTGCATTAGATCTTGGCGCACCTCGGGGTATTCCTGCCGCGAATGCCAATAGTGTTCCGTGCATTTGCAGACTATCGTGCAAGCAATTCTGTAAAAACTTCGGAGCCTGTCCATGAGTGATGCCAACCGCGCATTGATCACCCAGTTCTACCAAGCCTTCCAGCGGCTGGATGCCGAGGCCATGAGTGCCTGCTATACCGACGATGTGCTGTTCAGCGATCCGGCGTTCGGCGAACTGCGCGGCCGTGATGCCGGCGACATGTGGCGCATGCTCACGACTCGGGCGAAGGATTTTTCCCTGACCTTCGATAACGTTCGAGCCGAAGAACGCACGGGAGGCGCGCATTGGGTCGCAACTTACCTGTTCAGCCAGACCGGCAACACGGTGGTCAACGATATCCAGGCGCAGTTCGTGTTTCGAGACGGCAAGATTTGCGAGCACCATGACAGCTTCGATATGTGGGCCTGGTCGCGGCAGGCGCTGGGTTTCAAAGGGCTGCTGCTTGGCTGGTCGCCAGCAGTGAAAAGTGCCGTTCGCGCGCAAGCCTTGAAGGGGTTGAAGGCATTCCAGGCCAGTCGCTGATAAGATCGCGGCTTGTTTCCTTTCAAGCCTTGATCGTCACGTGAACACCCCGAGCGAATCTCCCGTCATTGCCGCCGAACCGGCACCGGTCAACAAGCCGTGGTTCGTCTACCTCGTTCGCGCGGCCAATGGTTCGCTGTACTGCGGGATCAGCGACGATCCCGTCCGCCGCTTCGCCACTCACCAGAACGGCAAAGGCGCGCGCTTCTTTCTCTCCAGTCCCGCCGTGGCCTTGGTCTATACCGAAGTCTGCCGCGACAAAAGCGAAGCACTGCGTCAGGAACGGCTGATCAAAAAACTCAGGAAAAGCGCCAAGGAATGCCTGGTAGCTACTTTTGCTGCGGGCTTATCAACCTGACTGATAAGTGCCCATCAGGCAGATCTGTAGGCTGCCCCCGGATTGCGCGCTAAGCTGCGAATTCCTTATCCGTGCGCCGGAGCCGAGCATGTCCGAGTTGATTCTGCATCATTACCCGACGTCCCTTTTCGCCGAAAAGGCCCGCCTGTTGCTGGGCTTCAAGGGGCTGTCCTGGCGCTCGGTGAAGATCTCGCCGGTGATGCCAAAGCCTGATTTGACGGCCCTGACGGGCGGTTATCGCAAGACCCCGGTGTTGCAGATTGGTGCTGATATTTATTGCGATACCGCGCTGATCGCCCGTCGTCTGGAGCAGGAAAAAGCCTTGCCGGCGTTCTTCCCGGAAGGTCAGGAAATGATCGCCGCGAGCTTCGCCGCCTGGGCGGATTCGGTGGTGTTCCAGCATGTGGTCAGCCTGGTGTTTCAGCCGGAATCGATAGCGGTGCGTTTCGGCAATTTTCCGCCGGAAGCGATCAAGGCATTCCTGGCTGATCGTGCCGGGTTGTTCACTGGCGGCAGTGCTGCGAAGTTGTCGGCCGAGCAAGCACGGCATCAATGGCCGACGATCATGGGGCGCCTTGAGCAGCAGCTTCAGCGCGAGCAGGGTGATTTTCTGTTTGGCGAGCCGTCGATTGCCGATTTTGCGTTGGCTCACTGCCTTTGGTTCCTCAAGGCGACGCCGGTGACGGCACCGTTGGTCGATGCTTATCCAGCGGTTTCTGCGTGGTTAGGGCGGGTGATGGGCTTCGGTCACGGCGCGTCCAGCGAGATGACCTCCGAGGAAGCGTTGGCGGTGGCGCGCAACGCCTCACCGGCCGCGCTGCCGGATGAGCAGTTTGATGAACCGAATGGTTTTGAGGCGGGTCAGCAGGTGCTGATCGCAGCGACCGATTACGGGGTTGACCCGGTGGCCGGGGAGTTGCTGTTTGCGGGCAGGGAAGAATTGATTCTGCGTCGAGAAGACGAGCGTGGCGGCGTGGTGCATGTGCACTTTCCGCGATTTGGATTTCGCATCGAAAAACACTGATCAACACACACCCTGTGGCGAGGGGGCTTGCCCCCGTTGGGTCGCGAAGCGGCCCCAGCATTTCAATCAGAAACAGCATCCACCGGATAACGACTGCTGCGCAGTCCAACGGGAGCAAGCTCCCTCGCCACAGGGATTGAGTAAGTCAGAAGGGTTACTTCAGGGCGGCAAGGATTGCATCCGGGTCATACCCGCGAATCAACGTCCCGTTTACATCGATAATCGGAATCCCGCCGCCACCCAGCGCCTCATAGGCCTTGCGCGCCTCGGCATCCTTTTCGATATCGAATTCTTTATACGGAATACCTTTCTGATCGAGAAAGCGCCGAGTCAGTTTGCAGTAACCACACCATTCAGTGGCGTAGAGCACGACACTGGCCTTGGCCTGAGTCTGCTCCGACACCCCTTGCGAAGGGTTGAACACCCGCTCGATCTTGCCCCAGTTCTGATAGACCACGACCACCAGCAGAATCAGCAGGCATTTCTTCAGTACGTTGCCGAGCATCAGTTGCGCCGCTTGAGCTGGTCAGTCAGCTGAGTGGGCAAGCCCTTGATAATCAGCGTGCCGGCCTCTTCGTCGTATTCGATCTTCGAGCCCAGCAGGTGCGCTTCAAAGCTGATGGACAGGCCTTCAGCGCGGCCGGTGAAGCGGCGGAACTGGTTCAACGTGCGCTTATCCGCTGGAATCTCCGGAGACAAGCCGTAATCCTTGTTGCGGATGTGATCGTAGAAAGCTTTCGGACGCTCTTCGTCGATCAGTTCCGAGAGTTCTTCCAGGCCCATCGGTTCGCCGAGCTTCGCCTGGCTACTGGCATAATCCACCAACGTTTTGGTTTTCTCGCGGGCGGACTCTTCCGGCAAATCTTCGCTTTCGACGAAATCACTGAAGGCCTTGAGCAAGGTGCGTGTTTCGCCCGGGCCGTCGACGCCTTCCTGGCAGCCGATGAAGTCGCGGAAATACTCCGAAACCTTTTTCCCGTTCTTGCCTTTGATGAACGAAATGTACTGCTTGGACTGTTTGTTGTTTTGCCATTCGGACACGTTGATCCGTGCCGCCAGGTGCAGCTGGCCCAAATCCAGGTGTCGGGACGGGGTCACGTCCAGCTGATCGGTCACTGCAACGCCTTCACTGTGGTGCAGCAGGGCGATCGCCAGGTAATCGGTCATGCCCTGCTGGTAATGGGCGAACAGCACGTGGCCGCCCACTGAGAGGTTCGACTCCTCCATCAGTTTTTGCAGGTGTTCCACCGCCACGCGGCTGAACGCCGTGAAATCCTTGCCGCCCTCGAGATATTCCTTCAGCCAGCCGCTGAACGGATGCGCCCCGGACTCGGCATGGAAGAAACCCCAGGCCTTGCCTTGTTTGGCGTTGTAACTCTCGTTGAGGTCGGCAAGCATGTTCTCGATGGCGCTCGACTCGGCCAGTTCAGAGTCGCGGGCGTGGAGAACTGCGGGCGTGCCGTCGGGTTTTTTGTCGATCAGGTGGACGATGCAATGACGGATCGGCATGGGCTTCTCGGCTGTTTGAAGCGGATGGTTGGAGAGAGCAGGGCAGGCTCCCGAAAAAGTGCCAAGTGTACCGCAACCACTGGTTTTGGCGCGGCTCGTAGGGCAATTCGCAGGCGTCCGGCGGTCCTTATGCAGTTTTTTGCCGTTTTAGAGCAATAAAGCTGACCAAATGGGTAGCTAGAGGCGGATATTTCCCCGTCTCTGTGCTAGTTTTGCCCCGTCTTACGCGAAGTCACTGCGTTAAGCGTGCATTCAGCATTTGTCAGGTCGAACCAAACCCTGATTTCGGTATCTATAACCCCGATCCCGTGGTTATTGGCCGAGGGTGCCAGATCCAGAAGATCGGGCTCGATGGCTGACACTGCACTCTGCAATCCATATGAATTTGATAGGGAAGGAACACTACATGGCTCTTACTAAAGACCAACTGATCGCCGACATCGCTGAAGCTATCGACGCGCCAAAAACCACCGCGCGTAACGCTCTGGACCAACTGGGCCAAATCGTTGCCGATCAGCTGGAAAACGGCGGCGAAATCACTCTGCCAGGTATCGGCAAACTGAAAGTGACCGAGCGTCCAGCCCGTACCGGCCGCAACCCTTCGACTGGCGCTGCCATCGAAATCGCTGCCAAGAAAGTTATCAAGCTGGTTGTGGCCAAAGGCCTGACCGACGCTGTTAACAAGTAAGACGCAGTAAAAAAAGCCGTGCTCCGGAGCAATCCGGGCACGGCTTTTTTGTGTCTGTGATTTACCCGCAAACACCCTACAACCAATGTGGGAGCGGGCTTGCTCGCGAAAGCGGTGTGTCAGTCACCATTGAAGTTAACTGATACACCGCTTTCGCGAGCAAGCCCGCTTGTGTCTTACGCAGGATTTAGACTGAGGATGAGAGCGGTGAGTGGCAAGCTGAATGCCCGGAGTGCTCGCAGCACGTGTGGGAGCCCATGCTGCCACTCACCTCTCCACTCTGGTTATTGAGCCCGAACAGTTGAACGAGCCGACCTCGAACATTACAAGCGTGGTGCCCAGCCAGAGCGCTCTCACCTATGAGTGTAAGAGGGTTTGGCCATGTTTTCCTGCGCAGGCATTGATGTTTCCAAAGACAGTCTGGAAGTCCGGATTAATCCCCAAGACGTTGGCGCGAGTTATCCCAATACCGCCAATGGTTTCCCGGCGCTGATTGATTGGTTAAAGCGCTACGAAGTCACTCGCGTATTGCTGGAAGCCACCGGCGGCTATGAGCGAAACGCCATGAAGGCGCTTCAAAGGGCCGACTTTGAGGTCTTTCGAATCAATCCTCGTCGGGCGAAGGATTTTGCCAGGGCGATGGGTTATCGCGCTAAAACCGATCCGATAGATGCGCGGCTTCTTGCCGAGTTTGCGGCAGTTATAAAGGACTCCGATAGCCGAATCACAAGCGCTGAGCAGGACAATTTGCGTGCGTTGGTACAGCAACGCGAAAACGTTGTTCAGCAGCAAAGTGACGATAGGCGGCGTATCAAAACGGCGTCTGCTGACTCGGTAAAACCCTTGTTGCAAAGCCATATCGACTATTTGGATCAGGCAATAAAGTCGATAGAAAAGTTGATCTGCCAAAGCGTCAAAGATCTGGATAGTGAAAAAGCTGCCCGCTTGTGCTCGGTCAAGGGAATAGGGCTTGTCACTGCAGCCAGCATAATGGCCTACCTGCCTGAGATCGGAGAGGTTGGACGGCACGAGATTGCAGCGCTGGCAGGTATCGCCCCATACAACGACGACAGCGGCAAACATCAAGGGCCTCGTCATATAAGCGGTGGCCGATTTGCTGTGCGGCGCGCGATGTACATGGCCTGCTGGACTGTGATTCGGCGACAGCCCGAGTTCAAAACCCGATATGACGCGCTTCGTCAGAAGGGTAAATGCGCGAAAGTAGCTCTGATCGCCTGCATGCGGGTGTTGTTGATACGGCTGAACGCCATGATCCGAGACAAAACCGATTGGAGAGAGCAGGCAGCCTAAACAGACTGCGTGCTCATCTGGAAAACCACATGGTTTGCGACTGTGGGAGTTCGGCTGCCCTCTGATCTATCTTCAAAATAAAAGACATCAAGACAGTTGCTCCCACATTTGATTTTCGCAGCTCAGGAATGGGCGGCTAACCTGCCTTTACTCAGCTCTTGCGAGCCCAACGTTCGCGCCACACCTGCTGCTCGGATTTGGTCTGGAAGGTCCAGGCAACAAAGCGGCTTTGCTTCTGGCCCTGGGACATTTCCACGACCTGGCTTTCCAGTACGCCGGCCTTTTTCAGCGCCGTCTGGATCGAAGGCAGGTTTGACGCCTTCGAAACCAGCGTGCTGAACCACAGCACTTTGTGCTGGAAATGCGCGCTTTCGGCGATCAACTGCGTCACAAACCGGGCTTCGCCGCCTTCGCACCACAGTTCGGCCGATTGACCGCCAAAGTTCAGCACCGGCAGCTTGCGTTTCGGGTCGGCGCGGCCCAAGGCGCGCCATTTACGCTCGCTGCCTTTGGTCGCCTCATCCATCGAGGCGTGGAATGGCGGGTTGCACATGGTCAGGTCAAAGCGTTCGCCGGGTTCGAGCAGGCCCAGCAGAATGTGCTTGGGATTGCTTTGCTGGCGCAACTGGATGGCTTTGTTCAGCCCATTGGACTGCACGATGGCTTTGGCAGCGGCCACGGCCGTCGGGTCGATTTCCGAGCCCAGGAAGTGCCAGCGGTAGTCGCTGTAGCCGATCAACGGATAGACGCAGTTGGCGCCCATGCCGATGTCGAGCACTTTGACCGGTGCGCCGCGCGGGATTTCGCCGTCGTTGACACTGGCCAGCAGGTCGGCCAGGAAGTGCACGTAGTCCGCGCGCCCCGGAACCGGCGGGCAGAGGTAATCGGCCGGGATGTCCCAATGGGCGATGCCATAGAACGACTTGAGCAGCGCCCGGTTGAACACGCGCACCGCATCCGGGCTGGCGAAGTCGATGCTTTCCTTGCCGTAAGGATTGATGATCACGAACTTCGCCAGTTCCGGCGTGGTTTTGATCAGCGCCGGGAAGTCGTAGCGACCTTGATGGCGATTACGCGGGTGCAGGCTGGCCTTTTCACGCGGCTCAACGGCTTTGGCCGGGGTCGCGGTGTCAGGCTTCTTGCGCGCAGGTCTTGGAGTGCGGGGGGCGTTCATTGGCGTGGTCGATTCGGGTATGGCTGAAAGTGGCGGGTATTGTCCCACATCCAGGCCTTGTGAACCCAATACCTGTGGGAGCGGGCTTGCTCGCGAATGCGGTGTTGTCAGGCAGTATTGAAGTTGACTGGACACTCCGCATTCGCGAGCAAGCCCGCTCCCACAGGGGTTTAGTGGTGTTTGGGAGAAAGTGGCGGGCATAAAAAAGGGAGGCCGTTTCGGGCCTCCCTCTTTCATCACGACTTGCCGTTACAGGCTGGCAATCCGCGCATGCTGCTCGGCCAGCTTGCCCAAAGCCTGTTCAGCTTCAGCCAGTTTGGCGCGTTCCTTCTCGATGACTTCGGCCGGGGCCTTGTCAACGAAACCGGCGTTGGACAATTTACCGCCCACGCGCTGAACTTCGCCCTGCAAACGCAGGATTTCTTTGTCCAGGCGCGCCAGTTCGGCGTCCTTGTCGATCAGGCCGGCCATCGGCACCAGCACTTCCATCTCGCCCACCAGTGCAGTAGCGGACAGCGGTGCTTCTTCGCCAGCAGCCAGCACGGTGATCGATTCGAGGCGAGCCAGTTTCTTCAACAGGGCTTCGTTCTCGGTGAGACGACGCTGGTCTTCGGCGCTGACGTTCTTCAGGAACAGGTTCAGCGGCTTGCCCGGACCGATGTTCATCTCGCCCCGAATGTTACGCGTGCCGAGCATCAGCTCCTTGAGCCATTCGATGTCGTTCTCGGCCGCCGGATCGATGCGCTCTTCGTTGGCCACTGGCCAAGGTTGCAGCATGATCGTCTTGCCTTCGATACCGGCCAGCGGCGCGATGCGCTGCCAGATTTCTTCGGTGATGAACGGCATGAACGGGTGCGCCAGACGCAGCGCAACTTCCAGTACCCGAACCAGCGTGCGACGTGTACCGCGCTGACGTTCTACCGGAGCGTTCTCGTCCCACAACACAGGCTTGGACAGTTCCAGGTACCAGTCGCAATACTGGTTCCAGATGAACTCGTACAAGGCTTGTGCGGCCAGGTCGAAACGGAACTGATCCAGTTGACGGGTCACTTCGGCTTCGGTGCGTTGCAGCTGTGAGATGATCCAGCGATCCGCCAGCGACAGCTCGTAAGCCTCGCCGTTCTGGCCGCAGTCTTCGCCCTTGTCCAGAACATAACGCGCGGCGTTCCAGATCTTGTTGCAGAAGTTGCGATAGCCCTCGACGCGGCCCATGTCGAACTTGATGTCGCGACCGGTGGACGCCAGCGAGCAGAAGGTGAAGCGCAGGGCGTCGGTGCCGTAGCTGGCGATGCCGTCGGCGAACTCGTCGCGGGTCTGCTTCTCGATCTTCTTCGCCAGTTTCGGCTGCATCATGCCGGAGGTGCGTTTCTGCACCAGGTCTTCCAGCTCGATACCGTCGATGATGTCCAGCGGGTCCAGGACGTTGCCCTTGGACTTGGACATCTTCTGGCCCTGGCCATCTCGCACCAGACCGTGAACGTAAACGGTCTTGAACGGAACCTGCGGCGTGCCGTCTTCGTTTTTCACCAAATGCATGGTGAGCATGATCATCCGGGCAACCCAGAAGAAAATGATGTCGAAACCGGTCACCAACACGTCGGTGGAGTGGAATTTCTTAAGGAATTCTGTCTGCTCCGGCCAGCCGAGCGTGGAGAAAGTCCACAGACCCGAACTGAACCAGGTGTCGAGAACGTCGTTGTCCTGTTGCAGCGCAACGTCCGGGCCGAGGTTGTGCTTGGCACGGACTTCGGCTTCATCGCGACCGACGTAGACCTTGCCCGACTCGTCGTACCAGGCCGGAATCCGGTGGCCCCACCACAGCTGACGGCTGATGCACCAATCCTGGATGTCGCGCATCCACGAGAAGTACATGTTTTCGTATTGCTTGGGCACGAACTGGATACGACCGTCTTCAACGGCAGCAATCGCAGGCTCGGCCAACGGCTTGGTCGACACGTACCACTGGTCGGTCAGCCACGGCTCGATGATGGTGCCGGAACGGTCGCCTTTCGGCACTTTCAACGCGTGGTCATTGACGCTGACCAGCAGGCCGGCGGCGTCGAACGCCGCCACGATCTGCTTGCGCGCTTCGAAGCGATCGAGACCGGCGTATTCGGCCGGGATCTTGCCGTCGATGCTTTCGTTGAGCTTGCCGTCGAGGTTGAACACCTGACAGGCTGGCAGTACGGCAGCGTTCTTGTCGAAGATGTTCAGCAGCGGCAGGTTGTGGCGCTTGCCGACTTCGTAGTCGTTGAAATCGTGGGCCGGGGTGATTTTCACGCAGCCGGTGCCGAATTCAGGGTCGCAGTAATCGTCGGCGATGATCGGGATGCGGCGGCCGACCAGCGGCAGCTCGACAAATTTGCCGATCAGGGCCTGGTAGCGTTCATCGTTCGGGTTTACCGCTACGGCGGCGTCGCCGAGCATGGTTTCCGGGCGAGTGGTCGCGACGATCAGGAAATCGTTACCTTCAGCGGTCTTGACGCCGTCGGCCAGCGGGTATTTCAGGTTCCACAGGAAACCTTTCTCGTCGTGGTTTTCCACTTCGAGGTCGGAAATCGCCGTGTGCAACTTGGTGTCCCAGTTGACCAGTCGCTTGCCGCGGTAGATCAGGCCGTCTTCGTGCAGGCGCACGAACGCTTCTTTAACCGCTTCCGAGAGACCGTCGTCCATGGTGAAGCGCTCGCGGCCCCAGTCGACGGACGAGCCGAGGCGGCGGATCTGACGGCTGATGTTGCCGCCGGACTGATCCTTCCACTCCCAGACTTTCTCAAGGAATTTTTCGCGGCCCAGGTCGTGTCGGCTCTGGCCCTGAGCTTCGAGTTGACGCTCCACCAGCATTTGCGTGGCGATACCGGCGTGGTCGGTACCCGGCTGCCATAGGGTGTTGCGACCCTGCATGCGGCGGAAACGGATCAGGGCGTCCATGATCGCGTTGTTGAAGCCGTGACCCATGTGCAGGCTGCCGGTGACGTTCGGCGGCGGGATCATGATGGTGTAGGACTCGCCCGCGCCTTGCGGGGCGAAGTAATTCTCAGACTCCCAGGTGTTGTACCAGGAAGTTTCAATGGCGTGCGGCTGGTAGGTCTTATCCATGCGCGGCGGGACCCTATTGGCATTAATTCAGGAAAAGCCGACGAGTATAGCGGGGCATGGGGCGGAGGGCGAGTTGATCGCGGGATGAACCTGACCACCAGCAACACCATAGATCCAATGTGGGAGCGGGCTTGCTCGCGAATACGGTCTTCCAGTCAGCAACGATGCTGAATGTGAAACCGCTTTCGCGAGCAAGCCCGCTCCCACATTGGAATGGTGGTGTTATTCGTACTGGCTAAGCAACCGCTCCATCCGCGCATCCAGCCGGCGCTTGATCTCGGTTTCAATGTGCGGCGCGAAGTCATCGATCACGTCCTGCATGATCAACAGTGCAGCAGCACGCAGTTCGCTATCGAGGTGCAGCAAGGCGTCGGGGCCTTTGCTGGCTACCGGAGCCGGTTGCGCGGCAGGGGCGGGCGGTGTCGGTTCGACGGTCTGCGACGCGACGCTGACGGAGTCGAACAACATCGGAATCTGTTCCTGATCACCGTCATTGACCGTGTCGGTCAGCAGCGGCGGTTGCAGGTTGTCATCGCCGAGCAGTTGGCGGATCGACTCGAGGTCATCCAGCAGGTGCGCGGACTTCTGTTGCGGTTTTGGAGTGTCCATCGGAATGCTCAAAGTCGCTGTAAACGGTGATCTTGCAGAGGATAGCCCTGTTCGCGATAGAAACGGAAACTCTCCCGCGCAGCCGCACGAATCGTCGGATCTTCCACCACCACTTCCGCCACTCGGGCGAACTGTTTGGCGAATACCGGCACTTTCAGGTCGAGATTGACCAGCAGATCCTGATGCGGACCGCAGTCATCACCCAGGCCCAGGACAATCAAGCCTTCGGGTTCGCTTTCGGCAGGCCCGTGAGGCACGAAGCTTTCACCCTTGAAGGCCCACAGACGTGCATCGAGATCCTCGCGCTGGGCGGCATCGCTGCAGTGCAGGTAAATGCGGTGGCCCATGCGCCAGGCTTTTTCGGTGAGTTTGCAGGCGAAATCCAGCCGTGCCGACGGATCGGCGCTGGGCAGGATATAGAAGTCGACTTTGGTCATTGCGGTTCCTGAGCCACGAACGGCGTCACCCGAAAGTAACGCCGCCCGAGGTCATCGGTTTCAGGCTTTGGCGCGGTCCAGCAGGTATTGGGTCAGCAACGGAACCGGACGGCCAGTGGCGCCCTTGTCCTTGCCGCCGCTGGTCCATGCGGTGCCGGCGATGTCCAGGTGCGCCCAGTTCAGGTTCTTGGTGAAACGCGACAGGAAGCAGGCGGCGGTGATGGTGCCGGCTTTCGGGCCGCCGATGTTGGCGATGTCGGCGAACGGGCTGTCCAGCTGTTCTTGATATTCATCGAACAGCGGTAGTTGCCAGGCGCGGTCGTCGGCAGCCTTGCCGGCGCTCAGCAGTTGGCCGATCAGCTCGTCGTTGTTGCCCAGCAGGCCGGAGGTGTGCGCGCCCAGTGCAACGACGCAAGCGCCGGTCAGGGTCGCGATGTCGATCACGGCTTGTGGCTTGAAGCGCTCGGAGTAGGTCAATGCATCGCACAGCACCAGACGGCCTTCGGCGTCGGTGTTGAGGATTTCCACGGTCTGGCCGCTCATGGTGGTGACGATGTCGCCTGGGCGCGAAGCGTTGCCGCTTGGCATGTTCTCGGCACAGGCCAGGATGCACACCAGGTTGATCGGCAGTTTCAGCTCAAGCACGGCGCGCAGGGTACCGAATACGCTGGCAGCGCCGCCCATGTCGTACTTCATTTCATCCATGCCGGCGCCCGGCTTCAGGCTGATGCCGCCGGTGTCGAAGGTGATGCCTTTGCCGACCAGTGCGTACGGCTTCTCGGATTTCTTGCCGCCGTTGTATTGCATGACGATCAGGCGTGGTGGCTGGGCGCTGCCCTGGCCGACGGCGTAGAACGAGCCCATGCCCAGGTCCTTGATTTTCTTCTCATCAAGGACTTCGACTTTCAGACTCTTGAATTCTTTACCCAGGTTCTTGGCTTGTTCGCCGAGGAATGTCGGGTGGCAGATGTTCGGCGGCAGGTTGCCCAGGTTGCGGGTGAACGCCATGCCGTTGGCAATCGCAGTGGCGTGGGCCACGGCGCGCTCGACTTCGGCCTGTGCAGCCTTGATGGTCACCAGGGTGATTTTCTTCAGGGCGCGAGGTTCGGCTTTTTGGCTCTTGAACTGGTCGAAGGTGTATTCGCCGTCCACCAGGGTTTCGGCCAGCAGGCGGGTCTTGCCGTAGCTGTCGCGGCCTTTGACCACGACTTCGTCCAGCGCCAGCACCGCATCGTTGCCGCCCAGGCCTTTAAGGGTGTTGAGAACGCCGGCGATGATTTTACGGAACGGGCGGTCGCCCAGCTCTTCGTCCTTGCCTACGCCGACCAGTAGAACGCGCTCTGCCTTGAGGTTCGGCAGGCTGTGCAGCAACAGGCTCTGGCCGACTTTGCCGGCCAGGTCGCCGCGCTTGAGTACCGCGCTGATGGCGCCGCCGCTCAGTTCGTCGAGTTGTTTTGCCACGGCGCCGAGCTTGCGGCCTTCGCCGACGGCGACCACCAGAGTGGCGGTCTTCAACGTTTCTGGGCTAACGCTTTTTACAACCAGTTCCATGTCCGGGTCCCTGAATTAATGGTCAACGTGCGCGGGCAAAACGGCGGCGCACAGACGCTTGCTTATAAATAGAAAGACGCAGGTCACGGCCCGCGACAAAGGCCGCAGTTTGAACCTCGCTCCCTGCGCCTGACAACCCTCGGTTGTACGATCTTCAACGCATTACCCGCCTGCTTGAGCATGCGCAGTGACAGGCGCACCCAATCACAGGATAATGCGCCAACTTTTTCGGCGGCCCTGCCCTGCGGGCTGCCTGATACGTTTGCTTGTTTGGCCGCCTTAGCCTGACAACCCTGGAGTGTCTGGTTTGATTGTCTTCCGTTATCTGTCCCGCGAAGTCCTGTTGACCTTGAGCGCCGTCAGCGCCGTGCTGCTGGTCATCATCATGAGCGGGCGCTTCATCAAATACCTCGCCCAGGCGGCCTCGGGCCTGCTGGATCCGGGCTCCCTGTTCCTGATCATGGGCTTTCGTCTGCCGGGTTTCCTGCAGCTGATCCTGCCACTGGGCCTGTTCCTCGGGATCCTGCTGGCCTACGGTCGCCTGTACCTCGAAAGCGAAATGACCGTGTTGTCGGCCACCGGCATGAGTCAGCAACGTCTGCTTGCCATGACGCTGTTTCCGGCCACGCTGGTGGCGCTGGTCGTGGCCTGGCTGAGCCTGAGCCTGGCGCCACAAGGTGCCAATCAGTTCCAGCTGCTGCTGAACAAGCAGGATGCGCTGACCGAGTTCGATACGCTGGAGCCGGGTCGCTTCCAGGCCCTGCGCGACGGCACCCGGGTGACCTACACCGAACAATTGTCGGATGACCGCATCAATCTGGGCGGTGTGTTCATTTCGCAAAAGAACATCAGCTCTGACAAGAAGGATCGCGGGATTTCCGTGCTGGTGGCCGAGAAGGGCCGTCAGGAAATCCGCCCAGACGGCAACCGCTACCTGATTCTCGACAACGGCTATCGCTACGACGGTAACCCGGGGCAGGCCGACTACCGGGCAATCAAGTACGAGGAGTACGGCGTATTGCTGCCCAAGCCGGACGTCAGCGACGAAGTCACCGACCGTGATGCAATGACCACCAGCTCGTTGATCGGCAGCGATGACATTCGCTCGCGCACTGAGCTGCAATGGCGCCTGTCCCTACCGTTGCTGGTGTTCATCGTGACCCTGATGGCGGTGCCGCTGTCGCGGGTCAACCCCCGTCAGGGCCGTTTCCTCAAGCTGCTGCCGGCGATTCTTCTTTATATGGCTTACCTGAGCATCCTGATTGCCGCGCGCGGCGCCCTCGAAAAGGGCAAGATCCCGCCGGCGCTGGGGTTGTGGTGGGTTCACGCAATCTTCCTGGCCATTGGCCTGGGCTTGCTCTACTGGGAGCCGTTACGCTTGAAGATGGCGAGTCGCCGCAGTGCGCTGGAGGTGGCCCGTGGTTAAGCTCGATCGCTACATCGGTAGCAGCGTCTTCGTAGCCATCCTCGCGGTACTGGGGATTATCCTTGGCCTGGCGACGCTGTTTGCCTTCATCGATGAGATGAGTGAGGTCAGCGATACCTACACCTTGATCGACGTCTTGAGCTACGTCCTGTTGACCGCGCCTCGTCGTTTGTATGACATGTTGCCGATGGCGGCATTGATCGGTTGCCTGATCGGCCTGGGCAGCCTGGCCAGCCACAGCGAACTGACCATCATGCGCGCCGCCGGTGTGTCGGTCGGCCGGATTGTCTGGGCGGTCATGAAGCCAATGCTGGTGCTGATGGTTGTGGGTGTGCTGATCGGCGAATACGTCGCGCCGGCCACCGAAGTCACCGCTCAGGCCAACCGCTCCCTGGCTCAGGGGGGCGGTGATGCGCAGAGCGCCAAGCATGGTTTGTGGCATCGCCAGGGTGACGAATTCATTCACGTCAATTCTGTGCAACCGAACGGTCTGCTGTACGGCGTCACCCGTTATCGCTTCGACAATGAGCGTCATATGCTGTCGTCCAGTTTCGCCAAGCGGGCGAAGTTCGATCAGGATCACTGGCAATTGAGCGACGTTACCACCACGCTGTTCCATGAAAAGAGCACCGAAGTGGTCACTACCCCGGTCGAGCGCTGGGACGTCGCCTTGAGTCCGCAACTGCTGAGCACGGTGGTGATGTCGCCGGACACACTGTCGATCAGCGGCCTGTGGGGTTACATCCACTACCTGGCTGACCAGGGCCTGAGCAACGGCCGTTACTGGCTGGCGTTTTGGGTCAAGGTGTTGCAGCCGCTGGTAACCGCCGCGCTGGTACTGATGGCGATTTCCTTCATCTTTGGCCCGTTGCGCTCGGTGACCCTGGGTCAGCGGGTCTTCACTGGCGTGCTGGTGGGCTTCACCTTCCGCATCGTCCAGGATTTGCTGGGGCCCTCGAGCCTGGTGTTCGGTTTCTCGCCGCTGTTTGCGGTGCTGGTTCCGGCGGGTGTCTGTGCCCTGGCCGGTGTCTGGCTGTTGCGCCGAGCCGGCTGATCACGGGGTTTGTACGACCTCGCTGGTGATAAAAAACGCCCCTGTCGCAAGACCGGGGCGTTTTTGTAGGCGCCGTCTGACCTGTGAACGTGACGCTTGCGCCGTGGATCAGGTACAATTCCCGGCTATTTTTCGGCGGGCTATGCCTGCAGCCTTTTTGAGTGTTGATCCGTGAGTGATTTGAGTCATATCCGCAATTTCTCCATCATCGCCCACATTGACCATGGCAAGTCGACGCTGGCCGATCGCTTCATCCAGATGTGCGGCGGCCTTGCCGAGCGCGAAATGGAAGCCCAGGTGCTGGACTCCATGGACCTGGAACGTGAACGCGGGATCACCATCAAGGCCCACAGCGTCACCCTGTATTACACCGCTCGCGATGGCATCAAGTACCAGCTGAACTTCATTGACACCCCGGGCCACGTTGACTTCACCTACGAAGTCAGCCGGTCGCTGGCGGCCTGTGAAGGTGCGTTGCTGGTGGTCGATGCCGGTCAGGGCGTTGAAGCGCAGTCGGTTGCCAACTGCTACACGGCGATCGAGCAGGGCCTGGAAGTCATGCCGGTCCTGAACAAGATTGACCTGCCACAGGCCGATCCGGACCGCGTCAAGGAAGAAATCGAAAAAATCATCGGCATCGATGCCACTGATGCGGTCGAGTGCAGTGCCAAGACCGGCCTGGGCGTCGACGAAGTACTCGAGCGCCTGGTTCACACCATTCCTGCGCCGACCGGCAACTACGAAGATCCGCTGCAAGCGTTGATCATCGATTCCTGGTTCGACAACTACCTGGGCGTTGTTTCCCTGGTACGCGTGCGTCACGGTCGTGTGAAGAAGGGCGACAAGATTCTGGTCAAGTCCACCGGCAAGATCCACCTGGTGGACAGCGTCGGTGTCTTCAACCCGAAACACACCGCCACCGTTGACCTGAAGGCCGGCGAAGTGGGCTTCATCATTGCCGGCATCAAGGACATTCACGGTGCACCGGTCGGTGACACCCTGACCTTGAACTCCACGCCAGACGTTGACGTGTTGCCGGGTTTCAAACGCATTCAGCCGCAGGTCTACGCGGGCCTGTTTCCGGTCAGCTCCGACGACTTCGAAGATTTCCGTGAAGCCCTGCAAAAGCTCACGCTCAACGATTCGTCCCTGCAGTACACCCCGGAAAGCTCCGACGCCCTGGGCTTCGGCTTCCGTTGCGGGTTTCTCGGCATGCTGCACATGGAAATCATCCAGGAGCGCCTGGAGCGCGAGTACGACCTGGACCTGATCACCACGGCGCCGACGGTAATTTTCGAGCTGTTGCTGAAAACCGGTGAAACGATTTACGTCGACAACCCGTCGAAGCTCCCGGATGTGTCTTCGATCGAAGACATGCGCGAGCCGATCGTGCGGGCCAATATTCTTGTGCCGCAAGAGCACCTGGGCAACGTCATTACCCTGTGCATCGAGAAGCGTGGCGTGCAGCACGACATGCTGTTCCTCGGGTCCCAGGTCCAGGTGACCTACGATATTCCGATGAACGAAGTGGTCCTGGACTTCTTCGACCGTCTGAAATCCACCAGCCGCGGCTATGCTTCGCTGGATTACCATTTCGACCGTTACCAATCGGCTAGTCTGGTGAAACTGGATGTGCTGATCAACGGTGACAAGGTCGACGCCCTGGCGTTGATCGTGCACCGGGACAATGCGCACTACAAAGGTCGCCAGTTGACCGAGAAGATGAAAGAACTGATTCCGCGCCAGATGTTCGACGTCGCGATCCAGGCCGCCATCGGCGGGCAGATCATTGCGCGGACCTCCGTCAAGGCTCTCAGAAAGAACGTATTGGCCAAATGCTACGGCGGTGACGTTAGCCGTAAGCGCAAGCTGTTGGAAAAGCAGAAGGCCGGTAAAAAACGCATGAAGCAAGTCGGCAACGTGGAAATTCCACAAGAAGCCTTCCTTGCGGTGCTCAGGTTGGATAGTTAGGTCCTATGTCACTAAATTTCCCGCTGTTGCTGGTCATCGCCGTGTTCGTCTGCGGCCTGTTGGCGTTGCTCGATCTGCTGTTCCTGGCGCCTCGGCGTCGGGCTGCCATCAACTCCTATCAGGGGAGCGTCAGCCAGGCTGACATGGTGGTCGTCGAGAAACTGAACAAAGAGCCGCTGCTGGTCGAATACGGCAAGTCGTTCTTCCCGGTGTTGTTCATCGTGCTGGTGCTGCGTTCGTTCCTGGTGGAACCGTTCCAGATTCCTTCCGGCTCGATGAAACCGACCCTGGACGTCGGCGACTTCATTCTGGTGAACAAGTTTTCTTACGGGATCCGCCTGCCGGTGCTCGACAAGAAAGTCATCGAAGTCGGTGATCCGCAGCGCGGCGATGTGATGGTGTTCCGCTACCCGAGCGATCCGAACGTCAACTACATCAAGCGTGTAGTAGGCCTGCCGGGCGACCAGATTCGCTACACCGCCGACAAGCGTCTGTTCGTCAACGGCGAATCGATCGCCGAGCAACTGGTCGGCTCCGAGCCGGGCACGCTGGGCAGCGCCGAGCTCTACAAGGAAAAACTCGGCGTGGCCGAGCACCTGATCCGCAAGGAAATGAGCCGCTACCGCGCCACGCCGGACCATTCGTGGACCGTGCCGGCCGGGCACTACTTCATGATGGGCGACAACCGCGACAACTCCAACGACAGTCGCTACTGGGATGATCCGAGCATTCCCAAGGATCTGCTGGGCATGGTTCCCGACAAGAATATCGTCGGCAAGGCCTTCGCAGTCTGGATGAGCTGGCCGGAACCCAAACTCAGTCACCTGCCGAATTTCTCGCGGGTTGGCCTGATCAAGTAATCACACACGGCGCTGTTGAACACAGCGCCGAATGCATTTCTGGAGTCGGCATAATCGGCGACAGAAGCATGAAAACAACGATATTCAGGACGTTATTTTTGAACACAGCGTTAATTGTCCCAAGCCTGCGCCGCACCACGGCCATGGCGGTGGAATCCAGCCACGAACTCAGCGTGGGTAAACCGTGAGCGTCTCCTTAAGCCGTCTAGAGCGTCAGCTCGGCTACACCTTCAAGGATCAGGAACTGATGGTCCTGGCCCTGACTCACCGCAGTTTTGCCGGGCGCAACAACGAACGCCTGGAATTCCTCGGTGATGCCATCCTCAACTTCGTCGCTGGCGAGGCGCTGTTCGATCGCTTCCCGCTGGCGCGCGAAGGCCAGTTGTCGCGTTTGCGCGCACGTCTGGTGAAAGGTGAGACGCTGGCCGTACTGGCCCGCGGTTTTGACCTGGGCGAATACCTGCGTCTGGGCTCCGGTGAGTTGAAAAGCGGCGGGTTCCGTCGCGAGTCGATTCTGGCCGATGCCCTCGAAGCGCTGATCGGTGCGATCTACCTGGACGCCGGCATGGACATGGCGCGCGAGCGCGTGCTGGCCTGGCTGGCCGGTGAGTTCGAAGGCCTGACGCTGGTCGACACCAACAAAGATCCAAAGACCCGCCTGCAGGAATTCCTGCAATCGCGTGGGTGTGAGCTGCCGCGTTACGAAGTGGTGGATATCCAGGGTGAGCCGCATTGCCGGACGTTCTTCGTCGAATGTGAAATCACCTTACTGAATGAAAAAAGCCGAGGTCAGGGTGTGAGTCGTCGTATTGCCGAACAGGTAGCGGCCGCCGCAGCACTGATTGCCCTGGGTGTGGAGAATGGCAATGACTGATTCAACTGCAACTCGCTGTGGCTATGTTGCCATCGTCGGCCGTCCCAACGTGGGCAAGTCCACGCTGCTGAACCACATCCTGGGTCAGAAGCTGGCGATCACCTCGCGCAAGCCGCAAACCACCCGCCACAACATGCTGGGCATCAAGACCGAAGGCGCCGTGCAGGCGATCTACGTCGACACCCCGGGCATGCACAAGGGCGGCGAGAAGGCCCTGAACCGCTACATGAACAAGACCGCTTCGGCGGCGTTGAAAGACGTCGACGTGGTGATCTTCGTGGTGGATCGCACCAAGTGGACCGACGAAGACCAGATGGTCCTCGAGCGCGTCCAGTACGTGACCGGCCCGCTGATCGTGGCGCTGAACAAGACCGATCGCATCGAAGACAAAGCCGAGCTGATGCCGCACCTGAGCTGGTTGCAGGAGCAGCTGCCGAATGCGCAGATCATGCCGATCTCGGCCCAGCACGGGCATAACCTCGAAGCGCTGGAGCGTGTGATTGCCGGTTACCTGCCGGAAAACGATCACTTCTTCCCGGAAGACCAGATCACCGACCGCAGCAGCCGCTTCCTCGCCGCTGAACTGGTGCGCGAGAAAATCATGCGCCAGATGGGCGCCGAGCTGCCGTACCAGATCACCGTCGAAATCGAAGAATTCAAGCAGCAAGGCAAAACCCTGCACATCCATGCCTTGATTCTCGTCGAGCGTGATGGCCAGAAGAAAATCATCATTGGCGACAAGGGCGAGCGGATAAAACGCATCGGCACCGAGGCGCGCAAGGACATGGAATTGCTGTTCGACTCCAAGATCATGCTTAACCTTTGGGTGAAAGTGAAAGGCGGCTGGTCCGACGACGAACGTGCTCTGCGTTCGCTGGGTTACGGCGACCTGTAAGTCTCGGTTCCCGATACACCGAAGAAACCCTGTGGGAGCGGGCTTGCTCGCGAAGACGATGTAACATTCAGCCTTGATGTTGACTGTCACACCGTATTCGCGAGCAAGCCCGCTCCCACATTGGTTTCGGGTTGTTAGTAAAGTTGCGTTCCGTCATTGAGAAATCCATGTCCCAGCCCATCGGCCAACCCGCTTTCGTACTCCACAGTCGCGCCTACCGCGAAAGCAGCGCGCTGGTGGACTTCCTCACGCCGCAAGGTCGGCTGCGGGCGGTGTTGCGTAGCGCGCGGGGCAAGGCCGGGACATTGGCCCGGCCATTCGTGCCGCTGGAAGTCGAGTTTCGCGGGCGGGGAGAGCTGAAGAACGTTGGGCGAATGGAAGCCGCCGGTGTTTCAACCTGGCTCAACGGTGAGGCGCTGTTCAGCGGCCTCTACCTCAACGAACTGCTGATCCGCCTGTTGCCTGCCGAAGACCCGCACCCTGGCGTGTTTGATCACTATGCCGCGACGTTGCTCGCGCTGGCCGAAGGTCGGCCGCTGGAGCCGCTGCTGCGATCTTTCGAGTGGCGCCTGCTCGACGACCTCGGTTACGGTTTTGCCCTGACCACCGACATACACGGCGAACCCATCGCCCCGGATGGCCTCTACCGCTTGCAAGTGGACGCCGGTCTGGAGCAGGTCTACCTGCTGCAACCCGGTCTGTTCAACGGCACCGAGTTACTGGCCATGGCCGACGCCGACTGGACCGCACCCGGTGCATTGTCCGCTGCCAAACGGTTGATGCGGCAGGCACTGGCCGTTCACTTGGGCGGTCGTCCGCTGGTCAGTCGCGAGTTGTTTCGAAAGCCGTAAATTCCCCGTGTATGCTGTGCACCGAACTTTCCCATTTTCAGGAGCGCTTCCGTGATCACCAGCAATCGCATTCTTCTTGGCGTGAACATCGACCACGTTGCCACCCTGCGTCAGGCCCGGGGCACTCGCTACCCGGATCCGGTCAAGGCTGCACTGGACGCGGAAGAGGCGGGCGCTGATGGCATCACCGTGCACCTGCGCGAAGACCGTCGGCACATCCAGGAGCGCGACGTGCTGTTGCTCAAGGACGTGCTGCAGACCCGCATGAACTTCGAAATGGGCGTCACTGAAGAAATGATGCTGTTCGCCGAGCGCATCCGCCCGGCGCACATTTGCCTGGTTCCGGAAACCCGTCAGGAGCTGACCACCGAAGGCGGTCTGGACGTGGCGGGGCAGGAAGCGCGGATCAAGGCAGCGGTGGATCGCCTGGCGAAGATTGGTTGTGAAGTGTCGCTGTTCATCGATGCGGACGAGCGGCAAATCGAAGCGTCCCGTCGTGTGGGTGCACCGGCAATCGAACTGCACACCGGCCGTTATGCGGATGCCGAGACGCCGACTGAAGTGGCTGAAGAACTCAAGCGTGTGGCGGATGGCGTGGCGTTTGGTTTGGCTCAGGGATTGATCGTCAATGCCGGTCACGGTCTGCATTATCACAACGTTGAAGCCGTGGCCGCGATCAAGGGCATCAACGAACTGAACATCGGCCATGCGCTGGTGGCGCATGCGTTGTTCGTGGGCTTCAAGTCGGCTGTGTCCGAAATGAAAGCGCTGATCCTGGCCGCCGCGTTAAAGGGCTAAGACCGAGGCGCTGCCATCGCGGGCAAGTCGGATCGCCGCACCGCACGCTCCCACAGGTTCGCGTTGAACGATAGTTGTATGTTCGACGCGGACCTGTGGGAGCGTGCGGTGCGGCGATCCGACTTGCCCGCGATGGCGTCTTTGAACGCAGCGAAGATTTAGAGCTGCGGGGTTTCCTGATTCGGCTTGGTCTTGTCGACCCCCGGCACATGCAGGTTGCCTTCAGCGACCTGATTGCCTTCAAGCTGTGGCTGCGTAACCCACGTCAGGATGTCGTAGTAGCGACGGATGTTCGCCACGAAATGCACCGGCTCGCCGCCCCGGGCGTAGCCATAACGCGTCTTGCTGTACCACTTTTTCTCTGACAGGCGCGGCAGGATTTTCTTCACGTCCAGCCACTTGTCCGGGTTCAGCCCTTCCTTCGCCGCCAGTTTGCGCGCGTCATCCAGGTGACCGCTGCCGACGTTGTAGGCCGCCAGTGCAAACCAGGTGCGATCCGGCTCCTGGATCGATTCGTCCAGCTGATCCTTCATATAAGCCAGGTATTTGGCGCCGCCCATGATGCTTTGCTTGGGATCGAGCCGGTTGGACACGCCCATGGCCTGCGCCGTGTTCTGGGTCAGCATCATCAGCCCGCGAACGCCGGTCTTGGACGTGACCGCCGCTTGCCACAACGATTCCTGATAACCGACGGCCGCCAGCAGGCGCCAGTCGACTTTTTCTTTCTTGGCGTACGTCTTGAAGTGCTGTTCGTACTTGGGCAGCCGTTGCTGCAAGTGCTGGGCAAAGGTGTAGGCGCCCACGTAGCCGAGAACATCGACGTGACCGTAGTAACGGTCTTTCAGGCGTTGCAGGGTGCCGTTTTTCTTGACCTTGTCGAGGTAGGCGTTGATCTCGTTGAGCAGGCTGTTGTCATCCCCAGCCGCCACGGCCCAGCTCTGATCGCTGGCGTCACCGAGGTCGAAGGCGACCCGCACGTTGGGGAAATACACCTGGTTCATTGCCACTTCGTTGGAATCAACCAGGGTCAGGTCGATCTGGCCTTCATCGACCATGCGCAGCAGGTCGACGACTTCAACTGCGTCGGACTCTTCGTATTCAATGCCGGGGTATTTCTTTTTCAGCTCCGCCAACTGGCCGGCGTGGGTACTGCCCTTGAGCACCATGATCTTCTTGCCGACCAGATCGCCCGCGTCGGTCGGCCGTGACTGGCCGTTGCGGTAGATGACCTGCGGGGTGACTTCCAGGTAGGAATGGGAAAACCGCACCTGTTGTTTGCGTTGCTCGCTGCTGACCAGACCGGCAGCAGCCAGCACCGGGCCATTAGGCTTGCCCACCTGGTTGAACAGATCGTCAAGGTTGTCGGCGGTCTCGATCTTGAGCTCCACCCCCAGATCGTCGGCGAAGCGCTTCACCAGCTCGTATTCGAAGCCGGTTTCACCGTTGCGATCCTGAAAGTAGGTGGCGGGGCTGTTTCGGGTAACCACCCGCAGCACACCATCCTCCTTTACGCGCTCCAGCGTGTTGGGTTTATCAACACAGCCACTGAGCATCAGGAAGAGTCCGGTTGCGATCAGCCATTTGGCGTATCGCGGACGCAAAGCCGTTGGGGAAAACATCTGCGCAGTATACGCAAAGGACCACGACCGCCATATCTCGACAGCGAGGGGCTTGTCTGCTAGGGAGCGAAAAAGCCGCTTGGAGCCCGCAGGAATGGGCCCAAACGCTAATTTTTGACATAAAAAATAACGCTCGATGAACCGCCGTTTAAGCTCCAAATACCCGGCCCGACGTTCGGGGGCGGCCGCGCGCACCGTTTCGGGTGATGTCGCGGGCTGTTTAGGCTAGAATGCACGGCCTCAAAGCACACCCCTTCCCGAGGCTGTCCCGAAGATGTTGATCCTGCGCGGCGCTCCTGCCCTTTCTGCCTTTCGCCACAGCAAACTCCTTGAGCAACTGAGCCAGAAGGTCCCGGCTGTCAGCGGCTTGTATGCTGAATTCGCCCACTTCGCTGAAGTTACCGGCGTCCTGACCGGCGACGAACAGCAGGTGCTCGCGCGCCTTCTGAAGTACGGCCCAAGTGTTCCGGTACAAGAGCCAACCGGTCGTCTGTTCCTGGTGTTGCCACGTTTCGGCACCATCTCGCCGTGGTCCAGCAAGGCCAGCGATATCGCTCGCAACTGCGGCCTGAGCAAGATCCAGCGCCTGGAACGCGGCATTGCGTTCTACGTCGCCGGCCAGTTCAGCGACGCCGAAGCCCAGCTGATCTCGGACGCGTTGCACGACCGCATGACCCAGATCGTCCTCGCCAACCTCGAACAGGCCGCCGGCCTGTTCAGCCACGCCGAGCCGAAACCGCTGACCGCGATCGACGTCTTGGGTGGCGGCCGCGCCGCGCTGGAAAAAGCTAACACCGAGCTGGGCCTGGCCCTGGCCGAAGACGAGATCGACTACCTGGTCAACGCCTTCGTCGGCCTCAAGCGCAACCCGCACGACATCGAACTGATGATGTTCGCCCAGGCGAACTCCGAGCACTGCCGTCACAAGATCTTCAACGCCAGTTGGGACATCGACGGTCAGAGCCAGGAAAAAAGCCTGTTCGGCATGATCAAGAACACCTACGTGATGCACAGCGAAGGCGTTCTGTCGGCTTATAAGGACAACGCTTCGGTGATCGTCGGCAACGTCGCCGGCCGTTTCTTCCCGGACCCTGAAACCCGCCAGTACGGCGCGGTGCAGGAACCGGTGCACATCCTGATGAAAGTCGAGACGCACAACCACCCGACCGCGATTGCCCCGTTCCCGGGCGCGTCCACCGGTTCAGGTGGCGAGATTCGCGACGAAGGCGCTACCGGTCGTGGCGCCAAGCCAAAAGCTGGCCTGACCGGTTTCACCGTATCGAACTTGCAGATCCCGGGCTTCGAACAGCCGTGGGAAGTGCCGTACGGCAAGCCCGAGCGCATCGTCACCGCGCTGGACATCATGATCGAAGGCCCACTGGGTGGCGCCGCGTTCAACAATGAATTCGGTCGTCCGGCCCTGACCGGTTATTTCCGTACCTTCGAACAGTCGATCACCACCCCCCGTGGCGACGAAGTTCGCGGTTACCACAAGCCGATCATGCTGGCCGGCGGCATGGGTAACATCCGTGCCGAACACGTACAGAAAGGCGAGATCACCGTCGGCTCCAAGCTGATCGTGCTCGGCGGCCCGGCGATGTTGATCGGCCTGGGCGGCGGCGCTGCTTCCTCCATGGCCACCGGCACCAGTTCGGCCGACCTGGACTTCGCTTCGGTACAGCGCGAAAACCCGGAAATGGAACGTCGCTGCCAGGAAGTTATCGACCGTTGCTGGCAACTGGGCGACAAAAACCCGATCAGCTTCATCCACGACGTCGGCGCGGGCGGTCTGTCCAACGCCTTCCCGGAACTGGTCAACGACGGCAACCGTGGTGGTCGCTTCGAACTGCGCAACATTCCAAACGACGAGCCGGGCATGGCCCCGCACGAAATCTGGAGTAACGAATCCCAGGAACGCTACGTTCTGGCAGTCGGCCCGGCCGACTTCGAGCGCTTCCAGGCGATCTGCGAGCGCGAGCGTTGCCCGTTTGCCGTGGTCGGCGAAGCCACTGCCGAGCCGCAACTGACTGTCACCGACAGCCACTTCGGCAACAGCCCGGTAGACATGCCACTCGAAGTGCTGCTGGGCAAAGCCCCGCGCATGCACCGTTCGGCCGTTCGCGAAAACGAACTGGGCGACGACTTCGATCCGTCGACCCTCGAGATTGCAGACTGCGTCGAGCGCGTTCTGCATCACCCGGCCGTGGCGAGCAAAAGCTTCCTGATCACCATCGGCGACCGCACCATCACCGGCCTTGTTGCCCGTGATCAGATGGTCGGCCCGTGGCAAGTTCCGGTGGCCGACGTTGCCGTCACCGCCACCAGCTTCGACGTCTACACCGGTGAAGCCATGGCCATGGGCGAGCGTACTCCGCTGGCCCTGCTGGACGCTCCGGCGTCGGGCCGCATGGCCATCGGCGAAACCCTGACCAACATCGCGGCTTCGCGCATCAACAAGATCTCCGACATCAAACTGTCGGCGAACTGGATGTCCGCTGCCGGTCACCCGGGTGAAGATGCGCGTCTGTACGACACTGTGAAAGCGGTCGGTATGGAATTGTGCCCGGACCTGGGCATTACCATTCCGGTGGGCAAGGACTCGATGTCCATGGCCACGCGCTGGAACGATGAAGGCGTCGACAAGACCGTGACCTCGCCGATGTCCCTGATCGTGACCGGTTTCGCGCCAGTAGCTGACATCCGTCAGACCCTGACCCCGGAACTGCGCATGGACAAGGGCACCACCGACCTGATCCTGATCGATCTGGGCCGTGGCCAGAACCGCATGGGCGCTTCGATCCTGGCCCAGGTTCACGGCAAGCTCGGTTCGCAGGCGCCGGACGTCGATGATGCCGAAGACCTCAAAGCCTTCTTCGCCGTGATCCAGGGCCTCAACGCCGACGGTCACCTGTTGGCCTACCACGACCGTTCCGACGGTGGTCTGCTGACCAGCGTGGTGGAAATGGCCTTCGCCGGTCACTGCGGTCTGAGCCTGAACCTCGACGGTCTGGCAGAAACCTCCGCCGACATCGCCGCGATCCTGTTCAACGAAGAACTCGGCGCTGTGATCCAGGTTCGCCAGGACGCCACGCCGGACATCCTCGCGCAGTTCAGCGCAGCCGGTCTGGGCGATTGCGTTTCGGTGATCGGTCAGCCGATGAACAACGGCCAGATCAACATCACCTTCAACGGCGAAACCGTGTTCGAAGGTCAGCGTCGTCTGCTGCAACGTACCTGGGCTGAAACCAGCTACCAGATCCAGCGTCTGCGCGATAACGCCGACTGCGCCGAGCAAGAATTCGACGTGCTGCTGGAAGAAGACAACCCGGGCTTGAGCGTCAAGCTGAGCTACGACGTCAATCAGGACGTCGCCGCGCCTTACATCAAGAAAGGCATCCGCCCACAGGTTGCCGTGCTGCGTGAGCAGGGCGTCAACGGTCAGGTGGAAATGGCGGCTGCGTTCGATCGCGCCGGTTTCAACGCGATCGACGTGCACATGAGCGACATTCTGGCCGGCCGTGTCGACCTGAACGAGTTCAAAGGTCTGGTCGCTTGCGGCGGTTTCTCCTACGGCGACGTATTGGGTGCCGGCGAAGGCTGGGCGAAATCTGCGCTGTTCAACAGCCGTGCTCGTGACGCATTCCAGGGCTTCTTCGAACGTACCGACAGCTTCACCCTCGGCGTGTGCAACGGTTGCCAGATGATGTCCAACCTGCACGAGCTGATCCCGGGCAGCGAGTTCTGGCCGCACTTTGTGCGCAACCGTTCCGAGCAGTTCGAAGCGCGTGTGGCAATGGTCCAGGTCCAGGAATCGAACTCGATCTTCCTGCAAGGCATGGCCGGTTCGCGTATGCCGATCGCTATTGCTCACGGTGAAGGTCATGCCGAGTTCGCCAGCGAAGAAGCATTGCTGGAAGCCGATCTGTCGGGTTGCGTGGCGATGCGTTTCGTCGACAACCACGGCAAGGTCACTGAAAACTACCCGGCCAACCCGAATGGCTCGCCGCGCGGGATCACCGGTTTGACCAGCCGCGACGGTCGCGTAACGATCATGATGCCGCACCCGGAACGTGTGTTCCGCGCCGTGCAGAACTCGTGGCGTTCGGAAGACTGGAACGAAGACGCACCTTGGATGCGTATGTTCCGTAACGCGCGCGTCTGGGTTAACTAAAGGCTGTGTATAAGCTCAGTTTTTTTGTTCCGGCCAGCCATGTGGAACAGGTCAAAAGTGCCGTATTCGCCGCCGGTGGCGGACGGATCGGCGCGTATGATCATTGTGCGTGGCAGGTGCTTGGGTTAGGTCAGTTTCGACCTTTGGATGGCAGCCAGCCGTTTATTGGTGAAGCGGGTCAGGTCGAGCAATCCGAGGAATGGAAGGTTGAGCTGGTGGTGGCGGATGAGTTGATCGTGGCTGCGGTGGCCGCGCTGAAACTCAGCCATCCCTACGAGACGCCGGCTTATGAGGTGTGGCGGTTGGAGGATTTCTGATCTTCCCGGCTGCTGAAATGAGAAACCCGCTGATGAAAATCAGCGGGTTTTTCATTGCCCTGGATTTGTAGTGGAAATGAGGGCCCTATCGCGGGCAAGCCCGCTCCCACAGTGTTTTATGTCATTCACAATTGCTGCGTACTCCTCAGATCCCTGTGGGAGCGGGCTTGCCCGCGATGAGGCCCTAAGAGGCGCCGCTAAATTAGACCTTGGCACTCACCTCACTGCGATTAACCAACGCCTCCAAAGCCCCACTCAAAATCGCTGCCTTGTCACCAATCAGCAAGTGCCAGACACCCCCTTCAAGCTGACTGACCCCCTGACAACCCAGCGCCTTCAAATCACCTTCCGACAATGCCTTGCCATCCGCCAGTTGCAGCCGAATCCGGGTCATGGCCACGCAATCCATCTGCAATACGTTGTCCCCGCCGCCCAACGCTTTCAGCCATTGCTGCGCCTCTGACTTCGCTACAGATGCAGGTTCAGGCGCATCGACAACGGCAGGAGGGGAGGAGACCAGCGCTCGACCCAACGCCGGCATCGCCAACCGAATCTCATCAGCAATGCTGTCGGCCATCGGCCCGACCACCACCTGCAAACTCCCGCCCTTGCCCGGACGCACGACAGCCATCGCCCCCAGCGCTTTCAACTCTGCGTCGTTTGCCTTGTTGCGATCCACCATGTCCAGGCGCAACCGAGTGGTGCACGCCCCGATGGTGATCAGATTCTGCGCACCACCCAACGCCTTGATGTAAGCACCGGCCCGCTCATTCTCGGCGACCACCACCTTGTCACCGGTTGGCACTTCTTCACGCCCCGGTGTCTTGAGATTGAAGCGGCGAATGCAGAAATCAAACACCACGTAGTAGATCACCGCATACGCCAACCCCACCGGCACCACCCGCCAGCCATTGGTGGATTCGCCCCAGCCCAGCACCATGTCGATGAAGCCGCCGGAGAAGGTGAAACCGAGGTGGATGTTCAGCGCATTGGTGACTGCCATCGACAGACCGGTCAGCAGCGCATGGAGCAAAAACAGAAACGGCGCGAGGAACATGAACGCAAATTCGATGGGCTCGGTGACGCCGGTCAGAAACGAGGTCAGCGCCATGGACAGGAAGATCCCGCCCATGACCTTGCGGCGTTCCGGCAGGGCGTTGCGGTACATTGCCAGGCAGGCGGCGGGCAGGCCGAAGATCATCACCGGGAACATGCCGGTCATGAACTGGCCACCCTTCGGGTCACCGGCGAAGTAGCGCGACAAGTCGCCAGTGACCATCGCGCCTGTGGTCGGGTCGGTGAAGTTGCCGAAGACGAACCACGCCATGTTGTTGAGGATGTGGTGCAGGCCAGTGACGATCAGCAGGCGGTTGAACACGCCGAAAATAAAGGCGCCGATGCTGCCACTCTCCATCATCAACGTGCCGAAGCCGTTGATGCCGTGCTGGATCGGCGGCCAGATCAAACCGAAGATCACGCCCAGGCCGACGGCGGCGAAGCCGGTGACGATCGGCACAAAACGCCGGCCACCGAAGAACGCCAGGTACTCCGGCAACTTGATGTCCTTGAAGCGGTTGTACAGCGCGCCGGCCATCAAGCCGCTGACGATCCCGGCGAGCATGCCCATGTTGATGCTTGCATCCAGCACCTTGAGCGTGGAGATCATCACCAGGTAGCCAATGACCCCGGCGAGGCCTGCGGTGCCGTTGTTGTCCTTGGCGAAACCGACCGCGATGCCGATGGCGAAGATCATTGCCAGGTTGGCGAAGATTACCTGGCCGGCGTCGTGGATGATCGCGATGTTCAGCAGGTCGGTGTCGCCCAGTCGCAGCAGCAGCCCCGCAATCGGCAGGATTGCGATGGGTAGCATCAGCGCGCGGCCGAGGCGCTGCAGGCCTTCGATAAAGTATTGGTACATGGCGTATCTCCCTGGATTCTTTTTGTTGTTCAGCTCACAGGCCATTGCTGGTGACAGGCATGACGCACCGCCCCGGCGCTGCTCAGCTTGAGCAGGTCGTGGCTGATGCGTCGGCATTCGGCGGCGTCGAGGTGGCGCACGCGGTCCTTTATTTCACCGATCTGCACCGGGCTGACCGACAGCTCGCTGACGCCCAGGCCGATCAGTACCGGCGTGGCCAGCGGGTCGGAGGCGAGTGCGCCGCAGACGCCCACCCAACGGTTATGCACCGCTGCACCGGCGCAGGTCTGGGCGATCAGCCGCAGCAGTGCCGGATGCATCGAGTCGACGCGAGAGGCGAGGCCGGCGTGGTCGCGGTCCATGGCCAAGGTGTATTGCGATAAGTCGTTGGTGCCGATGGACAGAAAGTCCGCGTGTTCGGCCAGTTGTTCGGCCAGCAGCGCGGCGGCCGGGACTTCGATCATTACGCCCAGCTCCGGGCGTTCACTCACACCGAGTTCAGTGCACAACGCGTCGAGGCGCTGGCGGATGTGCAGCAGCTCATCGACCTCGGTAACCATGGGTAACAGGATCCGGCAGCGCGACAGCGGGCTGACGTGCAACAGCGCGCGCAGTTGCTGATCGAGCAATTCCGGGCGCACCTGAGCCAGACGAATGCCACGCAAGCCGAGCACCGGATTGGTTTCGACCGGCAACGGCAGATAGTCGAGTTGTTTGTCGCCGCCGACATCGATGGTGCGGATGATCACCGACTTGTCGCCCATGGCGTCGAGCACGGCTTGATAGGCGAGGCGTTGTTCCTGTTCGTCTGGCGCGGTGTTGCGGTCGACAAACAGAAACTCGGTGCGCAGCAGGCCGACGCCATCGGCGCCATTGGCCAGCGCGTCGGCCGCTTCTGCGCTGGAGGCGACATTGGCGGCGACTTCGATGTGCACGCCGTCGAGCGTCAGCGCCGGGGTGTGCGCCTGAGATTGTTGAAGTGCGCGGCGTTGTTGATGATCGAGTTGCGCTTGGTGCACTTCGGCCAGGCGTTCGGCCGTCGGCGTCAATTCGAGACGACCACCGTCGGCATCCAGCACCATCGCTTGGCCTTGCGGCTGATCCAGCAGCGCCGAACCCAACGCAACCAGGCACGGCAAGCCTTTGCCGCGCGCCAGAATGGCCACGTGAGAAGTCGCGCCACCCTCGACCATGCACAACCCGGCGACCCCTTGCTCGCTCAGTTGCAGCAAGTCCGACGGCGTCAGTTCATGGGCGGCAACAATGGCGCCGGCCGGCACGTCGTAATGCCAGGCCTCGCCGAGCAAGGCACGCAGCACCCGCTGCTTGAGGTCGCGCAGATCGTTGGCGCGTTCGGCCAGCAGCGTGCTGCCAAGTTGTTGGAGGACGTCGCATTGCGCGTCGATCGATTGGCTCCAGGCGTGCGTCGCAGCTATGCCTTGAGCGATGGAGGCGTTGGCCGCATCCAGCAGCGCCGGGTCTTCGAGCAAGGCGAGGTGCGCGGTGAAGATCGCTTCTTCGTCAGTGTTTTTGTGTTTCCTGGCCTGGGCCAAGGTGTGGTCGATTTCGCAGCGTACGGCGCTCAGCGCGGTATCGAGGGCGTGCAATTGTTGCTCGGGATCGTGGCTGCCGGCATCCACCGGCAGGCTGATGGCGTTCAAGCGAAACAACGGCCCACCGACCAGGCCGGGCGCGGCGCACACACCGTGCAGCACGCCGGCTTCGGCCGTCCGATGGCGTCGGGTGATCGGCGCAGGCGCGGCGGCGTGGCTGTCTTCGGCCAGTGCCGTGGACAAGGCGATCAGCAACGCTTGCAACGCCGCTTCGGCATCCGGGCCTTGGCAGCTGACCTGAACCTCGTCCTGCTCGCCGACGGCCAGGCTCATCAGCCCGATCAAGCTGTCGCAGGTTGCCGATTTGCCGGCGAAATGCAGCTGCGATTTGCTCTTGAACCCTTGCGCGGTCTGGCGAATCAGCGCGGCCGGACGAGCGTGCAAACCGCCACGATGGGCGATGCAAACGTGGCCGAAAAGCTCTTCGCCCGAAAGGTCTGCCTCAGCCTGCGCGCCGGGCGCCAGACGACGAATGATGTGCAGCAACGGGTCGCCGACCTTCACCGATTTCAGCGTGATGGGCCGTGCCTGAAACTCTTGGCTGTTGGTCAGGATCATCAGGCTGACCAGGCTTTTGCACTGCTGCGCGACCTTGTCCAGGTCATAGCGCAACAGCGGCTGGCCGTTGCTGACCCGCGCGCCTTCCTTGACCAGCATCGAGAAGCCTTCGCCCTGTAACTCGACGGTGTCGAGGCCCAGGTGCAGGAGCAATTCGGCACCGTTGTCGGCACGCAAGGTGACGGCGTGACCGCTGCGGGCGACGTGCACCACGACGCCAGCGCACGGGGCGTGAAGGGTGTCGTTCAGCGGGTCGATTGCGATCCCGTCGCCCATGGCACCGCTGGCGAACACCGGGTCCGGGACTTTGGCGAGCGTGAGCACCGGGCCGCTGAGCGGGGCGCTGAGGGTCAGCTCTTTATTGTTGTTATGCATGGCTCGGTCTCATCAGTAAAAACTACGGTTCGGATCAGCTCGCCCCCTGTAGGAGCTGTCGAGTGAAACGAGGCTGCGATCTTTTGATTCTGCGTTGAAAAGATCGCAGCCTCGTTTCACTCGACAGCTGCTACAGGGTTGTTTCAATTCGGCTCAGTGGGTTCGCGTGACTTTGCTGAGGTGCCGCGGTTGATCCGGGTCCATGCCTCGGGCCACGGCCAGGCCGGCGGCCATGACGTAGAAACTCTGGATCGCCAGAATCGGATCAAGGACCGGGTGTTCGGCGCGGGTCAGGGTGAGTTCGCGTTCGGCGATGTCATCCGGTGCTGCCAGCAGAACGCGAGCGCCGCGTTGGCGCATGTCCGCGGCGAGGCTCAGCAACCCGGCCTGTTCGGCACCGCGTGGGGCGAAGATCAGCAGTGGGTAGTTCTCGTCGATCAATGCCATTGGGCCGTGACGGACTTCGGCGCTGCTGAAGGCCTCGGCCTGAATCGCCGAGGTTTCCTTGAATTTGAGGGCCGCTTCCTGAGCGATGGCAAAACCGGCGCCGCGGCCGATCACCATCAAGCGTTGGCAATCGCGCAGGGCGTCGATGGCTGGGCTCCAGTCCTGCTTCGCCGCTTCGCGCAGGCCTTCCGGCAAAGCGTTGCCGGCGTCCAGCAATTCCACGTCTTCCTTCCAATGGGCGATCAGACGGGCGCTGGCGCTGAGGGTGGCGATAAAACTCTTGGTCGCAGCGACGCTGCTTTCTGTGCCGGCGCACAGCGGCAGGCTGAATTCGCAGGCCGCTTCCAGTGGCGAACTTTCGGCGTTGACCATGGAAATGCTCAAGGCGCCGCGTTTGCGCAACAGACGCAGGCTATTCACCAGGTCCGGACTTTGCCCCGACTGCGAAAATGCAAACGCCACCTGGCCGCTGACCTTCAACGGTGCTTGCAGCATGGTCACCACCGACATCGGCAGCGACGCCACCGGGATGCCCAGTTGCTGCATGGTCAGGTAGGCGAAGTAACTGGCGGCATGGTCGGAGCTGCCGCGAGCGACGGTCATCGCCACTTGCGGTGGCTGACGGCGCAGGCGTCCGGCGATCTCGATCATCTGCGGGTCGAGCTGTTGCAGTTGGGCTTGCACGGCCTCGAACGAGGACAGCGCCTCTTCAAGCATTTTTGAAGTCAATGTCTTCTCCTTCGACCATGACGGCGGTGAGTGTGAGTGAGCGATCCAGCCGCACGCAGTCGGCCCAGCTGCCCGGTGCAAGGCGGCCGCGTTCTTGAAGGCCGAGGTAATCGGCGGGGAATTGCGAAAGACGTTGCGACGCTTCGGCGATCGGCAATCCGATCTTCACCAGATTGCGCAGCGCTTGATCCATGGTCAGCGTGCTGCCGGCCAGAGTGCCGTCGGGCAAACGCACGCCGCCCAGGCACTTGGTCACGGTGTGGCTGCCGAGCTTGTATTCACCGTCCGGCATGCCAGCGGCGGCGGTGGAATCAGTCACGCAATACAGGCAGGGGATCGAGCGCAAGGCCACCCGCATGGCGCCGGGATGCACGTGCAGCAAGTCCGGGATCAGCTCGGCGTATGTGGCGTGGGCCAGCGCTGCGCCGACGATGCCTGGCTCGCGGTGATGCAGCGGGCTCATGGCGTTGTAGAGGTGAGTGAAACTGCTGGCACCGGCCGCCAGCGCCGCGACGCCTTCCTCGTAACTGCCGAGGGTGTGGCCGATCTGCATGCGGATGCCGCGCGCACTGAGGGTACGAATCAAGGCATCGTGACCGGCGATTTCCGGGGCAATGGTGATGACCCGGATCGGCGCCAGCGCCAGGTATTCCTCGACTTCGGCCATCAACGCGGTGTGGGCGAAATTCGGCTGGGCGCCGAGTTTACCGGGGTTGATGTACGGGCCTTCGAGGTGCACACCGAGCACTCGGGCGCAGCCTTTCGGCCGCTGCTCGCAGAACTCGCCGACGGCTTTGAGTACGCCGGAAATCTCTTCCGGCGGCGCGGTCATCGTGGTCGCCAACAGCGATGTGGTGCCGAAGCGCACGTGGGTTTTGCTGATCGTTTCGAAGGCCGGTGCACCTTCCATGATGTCTTTGCCGCCGCCGCCGTGAACGTGCAGGTCGATGAAGCCGGGCAGCAGATAAGGCAGGTCGTTGTCGGCCGGATCGCAGGGCACGCCTTCGATGGACACGACCTTGCCGTGTTCGTGAATCAGCCGGCCGCGAACCCAGCCGTGGGCGGTGAGGATGTTGTCTTCGGACATGATCGGTTCTCGGTTGCTTGTCTAGCGACGAAGCTCTGCGACAAAGTCGTAGTAGTCGTTGCGGCAATAGGTGTCGGTGACTTCGATCGGTGTGTTGTCTTCCAGGTAGCCGACCCGGGTCATCAGCAGCATGGCGGTGCCGGGCGCGATGCCGACGAGGGCGGCGAATTCGTCCGAGGCGTTGATCGCCTGGATGTGCTGCAGTGCGCGGACGATCGGCTTGCCGATGCCGTCGAGGTATTCGTAGAGGGAATCGCCCACTGCTTGTGGTTTGGGAATGATCGAGGCGGGCAGGGTACTCATCTCGATCGCCATCACCGTGTCGTCGGCTTTACGCAGGCGTTTGAGCCGCGCGACCTTGTCGTTGGGCGAGAGGCCGAGGCGAATCAGTTCTTCGTGGGTCGGCGGGGTGATTTCACGTTCGAGCCATTGCGAGCCGGGGACGAAGCCCTTGAGGCGCAGCATTTCGCTGAAACCCGAGAGTCGCGACAGCGGCTGTTCCAGGCGCGGCGTGATGAACGTGCCGGAACCCTGGTTGCGGCGGATCAGGCCTTGCTCGAACAACACTTCCAGCGCCTTGCGAGCGGTGACGCGGGAAATGCCCAGCAGTTCGCTGAGGCTGCGTTCCGAGGGCATCGCCTGCTCGGCTTTCCACTGGCCGGCGTGAATCGCCACTTCCAGGTTACGCGCCAGTTGCAGGTACAACGGCGTGGGCTGGGAGTCGTCAGGGCGTAGGGCCTGGAGGTCGTTCATGTAGGTTTGGTCCGATGCGGATGTAGGATTGTTGTCGCTCGGTGATGGGTGGAAATTAATACCACTTGAATACCATGTCAATGCCAGTACTTTGCTGTTGGCATCGTAAAGCCTGCCCTGTTGGAGGGTGGGATTAGGGTTTGGTTTTAAGTGGTATTAGAGGTGGGTGTTTTGAGCGCAAAGATCGCAGCCTGCAGTAATGCTTGCCGGGAGGATTGGTATCTTCCCGACAGGCGTTACCGCAGGCTGCGATCTTTTGAATTTATTTTTCGAGGAGCGACCAAAGGTAGCCGTTACGGGCGAATCTCGATCATCGTGCCATCCGGCACCAGGCCCCACACTTCGCGCATGTCCATGTTGCGCATGGCGATGCAGCCGTCGGTCCAGTCCAGGGTGTGGAACAGGTCTTCCGGGGTGTCCTCGGTGTCCGGGGTGCCATGGATCATGATCATGCCACCCGGCTCGACGCCTTCGCGCCGGGCGCGGGCCGAGTCGCTGATGTTCGGGTAGGAGATGTGCATCGACAGGTTGAATTTGTCGCTGACCTTGCGCCAGTCCAGCCAGTAGAAACCTTCAGGCGTGCGCTTGTCGCCTTCCATCAGCTTCGGGCCCTTGGGGCGTTTGCCCAGGGAGATGCGATAGGTCTTGAGCGGCTTGCCGTCATTAATCAATTGCAATTGATGGGCGGATTTGAGCACCAGAACTTTTTCGATGACTTTGCCGTTCAGGGTCTCCGCAACGGAAGCCTGTGACATGGCGACGAACGACAAGCAAAACACGGCAAGCAACCAGCGCATTGAAACGATATCCCTGAAAGGTGTCGCGACTATTTAGTTAGTTATAGGTGATTTTGGAGCAAGGAGCTTTAGGTGATGGCAGGCTGAGCAAGCGGCGGGATCGACTCCGACCGCACGGGGTAGACCTTGGTCCGCCGGTCAGCGAAGAAGCATTCTAAGGTACGGCCCACCGTGCGGAAAGCCAACTCGGACCACGGGATGTCGGCTTCGTCGAAAAGCTGCACTTCCAGGCTCTCGGGGCCGGCGGAAAAGTCCAGGTCCACCAGCTCCGCGCGAAAGAACACGTGCACCTGGCTGATGTGCGGCACGTCGATCAACGTATAGATGCTCAGGTTGCGCACCCGCGCGCAGGCTTCTTCGGCGGTCTCGCGAATGGCCGCCTGCTCGATGGTCTCACCGTTTTCCATGAAGCCGGCGGGCAGGGTCCAGTAACCGAGCCGAGGCTCGATGGCGCGTCGGCACAGCAACACTTTCGAGCCCCAGGTCGCCACGCAGCCGGCGACAATATTGGGATTCTGGTAGTGAATCGCCTGACAGCTGTCACAGACAAAACGCAGGCGCGAATCGCCTTCGGGGATGCGCTGGGTGACCGGGTTGCCGCACTGACTGCAAAATTTCATGCTGGGGTTCCTGAATGCTGCGCCTATCTTGGCGTGCGTCGGTGCCTGTCGGCAAGTTGTCGTTTAGCGACATGCAGTGGTTATGGGGTTGGGCGGCCGGTGTGATTGGTGCATGATGCGAGGTAGCGAATAAATCGAGAAGTCTCATGCTGGACGAGCTACTGCATCGAGTAAGCAACCACACCCCTCGCACACTGGAAACCGACAAACGTTTCCCCGAAGCCGCGGTATTGGTGCCCATCACTCGCAGTGACGAACCGGAACTGGTTCTGACCCTGCGCGCCAGTGGGCTCTCGACCCATGGCGGTGAAGTCGCCTTCCCCGGCGGGCGGCGCGACCCCGAAGACCCGGACCTGATTTTCACCGCGCTACGGGAAGCCGAAGAAGAAATCGGCTTGCCGCCGGGGCTGGTCGAAGTGATCGGCCCGTTGAGCCCGCTGATCTCCCTGCACGGCATCAAGGTCACGCCCTATGTCGGAGTGATTCCGGATTTTGTCGAATACCTGGCCAACGATGCCGAGATCGCCGCAGTGTTCAGCGTGCCCCTGGAGTTCTTCCGCGAGGATCCTCGGGAACACACCCATCGCATCGATTACCAGGGGCGCAGTTGGTACGTGCCGAGTTATCGTTACGGCGAATACAAAATCTGGGGCCTGACCGCGATCATGATCGTCGAGTTGATCAATCTGCTCTATGACGCCGACATCAGCCTGCACCACCCACCCAAAAGCTATATCAATACGTGAAGCCATCGTTCGTATGGCGTGAAACGCGGCTGCCTGAGCCTTGAGGACAATAAGATGAAATATCGCCTGGGCGACGCCCGCGTCGACACCCATCCGCAGAGCTGGGTCGCACCCAATGCCGTGCTGGTGGGCAAGGTTAAACTGGAAGAGGGCGCCAACGTCTGGTTTAACGCCGTGTTGCGTGGCGACAACGAACTGATCCTGATCGGCAAGAACAGCAACGTCCAGGACGGCACGGTGATGCACACCGACATGGGCTACCCGCTGACCATTGGCACCGGCGTGACCATCGGCCACAACGCCATGCTTCACGGCTGCACTGTGGGCGATTACAGCCTGATCGGCATTAATGCGGTAATTCTCAACGGCGCAAAAATCGGCAAGAACTGCATCATCGGCGCCAACTCGCTGATCGGCGAGGGCAAGGAGATTCCCGACGGTTCGCTGGTTATGGGTTCGCCCGGTAAAGTGGTGCGTGAGCTGACTGAACAGCAGAAGAAAATGCTAGAAGCCAGCGCTGCGCACTATGTGCATAACTCCCAGCGTTACGCTCGCGATCTGGTTGAGCAGGAAGAATGAACACGCCCGAACGCCCGGTCCGTTCGCCCTGTGTAAATATCTGCGCGCTGGACGCCGATGACGTTTGCACCGGGTGTCAGCGTACGGTGGAAGAGATCACGCGCTGGAGCCGGATGAGTAATGACGAACGCCGGACGGTGTTGGGGTTGTGTCATGAGCGGGCGAAGTCCAGTGGGTTGATCTGGATGCTGGGAAAAACCCCGGACCTGTAGCAGCTGGCGCAGCCTGCGTTCGGCTGCGCAGCAGTCGTAAAATCAGTCGCCGCGGTTTTTCAGGTAATCCGTGAACTCAGAATCTACGACTGCTGCGCAGCCGAACGCAGCCTTCGGCAGCTGCTACAGGAATCGCGTTTGGATTTGGTGCTTGTGCATGGCTGAAGTAATCTACGCGCCAAATTGACAGGTATCCCGCCACCCCATGCTCTTCCTGATCGCCTACATCAGCAGCGTCGTGCTGATCAACTACGCCTTTTCCACCGCCCCGCACCTGGACATCATCTGGTCCGCCTGGGGCGGGTTGGTGTTTGTCTTGCGCGACATGGTGCAAACCCGCTTCGGCCATGGCGCCATCGCGGCGATGCTCGCGGCGCTGGTCCTGTCCTATGTCACTTCCGATCCGTCCATCGCTTTGGCCAGCGCCACAGCTTTCGCGGTGTCCGAGTGCATCGACTGGCTGGTGTTCAGCATCACCAAGCGCCCTTTGCATGATCGCCTGTGGATAAGTTCGGCCCTGAGCATTCCCCTCGATACCTTCATCTTCTTCGGCATGATCGACGCCTTCACTCCGGCCGTGATCCTTACCGCCATGGGCTCGAAGTTCGCGGGCGTGACAGTCGTGTGGCTGATCATGGCCTGGCGCTTGCGCAAACAGGCCGTCGCCAGCTGAAGCCAAACCCCGCGGTTCATGTAAAATGCCGCGCTTTCTCCCCATGGGAAGCGCGCCAGGCGCTGCATCCCTCGATGATCCGCTTCTTGAGGACCTGAGATGACCCGTATCGGAACTCCATTGTCGCCAACCGCGACCCGCGTATTGCTGTGTGGCTGTGGTGAGTTGGGCAAGGAAGTGGTGATCGAGCTGCAACGCCTGGGCGTTGAAGTGATTGCCGTCGACCGTTACGCCAACGCGCCGGCCATGCAAGTCGCCCATCGCAGCCACGTGATCAACATGCTCGACGGCGCCGCCTTGCGTGCGGTGATCGAAGCCGAGAAGCCGCACTTCATCGTGCCGGAAATCGAAGCCATCGCCACTGCGACCCTCGTGGAACTGGAAGCCGAAGGCTTCACCGTGATCCCGACCGCGCGCGCCGCGCAACTGACCATGAACCGCGAAGGCATCCGTCGCCTGGCCGCCGAAGAGCTGGACCTGCCGACCTCGCCGTACCATTTCGCCGACACTTTCGAGGACTACAGCAAGGCCGTCCAGGACCTGGGCTTCCCGTGCGTGGTCAAGCCAGTGATGAGTTCGTCGGGCAAAGGCCAGAGCCTGCTGCGCAGCGCCGATGACGTGAAAACCGCTTGGGATTACGCGCAGGAAGGCGGCCGCGCCGGTAAAGGTCGCGTGATCGTTGAAGGTTTCATCGACTTCGACTACGAAATCACCTTGCTGACCGTACGTCACGTCGGCGGCACCACCTTCTGCGCGCCAGTCGGTCACCGTCAGGAGAAGGGCGATTATCAGGAATCCTGGCAGCCTCAAGCCATGAGCCCGATTGCCCTGGCTGGGTCCGAGCGCGTTGCCAAAGCGGTCACCGAGGCCCTGGGCGGTCGTGGTCTGTTTGGTGTCGAGTTGTTTATCAAGGGTGATCAGGTGTGGTTCAGCGAAGTGTCGCCGCGTCCGCATGACACCGGTCTGGTGACGCTGATTTCCCAGGACCTGTCGCAGTTCGCACTGCACGCACGGGCGATCCTGGGCCTGCCGATTCCGTTGATCCGTCAGTTCGGGCCGTCGGCGTCGGCGGTGATTCTGGTGGAAGGGCAGTCGACCCAGACTGCTTTTGCCAATTTGGGGGCAGCGTTGAGCGAACCGGATACGGCGTTGCGTCTGTTTGGCAAACCTGAGGTGAATGGTCAGCGTCGGATGGGTGTGGCGTTGGCGCGGGATGAGTCGATTGAAGCGGCTCGTGCAAAAGCGACTCGCGCTTCTCAGGCGGTCGTAGTCGAGCTGTAACCGCGGCGCGGCGATCGCTAGCAGGCTAGCTCCCACAGGATTATTGGTTGGTCACAGATTTTGTGTACACCCAATTTCCATGTGGGAGCCAGCCTGCTGGCGATGCTGCTGATTCAGGCCACCCGATTCAGATCGTTATGCCGCGTCTCTTTCAGGCACAGCACCGCAATCAAACTCAACACCGCCGCCCCCGACACATACCCGCCGACATAGCTCAAACCGCCCATCGCCACCAGTTTCTGCGCGAAGAACGGCGCCGCCGAGGCCCCGACGATCCCGCCCAGGTTGTAGGCTGCCGACGCGCCGGTATAGCGCACATGCGTAGGAAACAGCTCCGGCAGCAGCGCGCCCATCGGCGCAAATGTCACGCCCATCAGAAACAGCTCGATGCACAGGAACAGCGCCACGCCCCAGGTCGAGCCTTGGGTCAGCAGCGGCTCCATCAAGAAGCCGGACAGAATCGCCAGCACGCCACCAATGATCAGCACCGGTTTACGCCCGTAGCGGTCACTGGCCCAGGCCGACAGCGGTGTGGCAGCGGCCATGAACAGCACGGCGAAACACAGCAGGCCGAGGAAGGTTTCGCGGCTGTAGCCAAGTGTCGCCACGCCATAACTTAGCGAAAACACCGTCGAGATGTAGAACAGCGCGTAGCACACCACCATCGACCCGGCCCCCAGCAGCATCGGCACCCAATACTGGCTGAACAGCTCGACCAGCGGGATCTTCACTCGCTCCTGACGGGCCATCGCGTTGGCAAACACCGGGGTTTCGTGGAGTTTGAGTCGCACATACAGACCCACCATCACCAGCGCGGCGCTAAGGAGGAACGGAATCCGCCAGCCCCACGAGCGGAACTGCTCGTCATCCAGGGTCATTGCCAAGGTGAGAAACAAGCCGTTCGCTGCCAGAAAGCCAATCGACGGGCCGAGCTGCGGGAACATGCCGAACCAGGCGCGCTTGCCCTTGGGCGCATTCTCCGTCGCCAGCAACGCCGCACCGCCCCATTCGCCGCCCAGGCCGAGGCCTTGGCCGAAACGCAGCACGCACAGCAAGATTGGCGCCCAGGCCCCGATGCTGTCGTAACCCGGCAGCACGCCAATTAGCGTGGTGCACACGCCCATCAGCAGCAATGAAGCGACCAGTGTCGATTTGCGCCCGATGCGGTCACCGAAGTGCCCGAACAACGCCGAGCCCAATGGTCGGGCCAGGAAGGCGATGCCGAAGGTGAGGAACGCTGACAGCATCTGGGCGGTGCCGGAGGTCTGCGGAAAGAACACCGGACCGATCACCAGTGCCGCAGCGGTGGCGTAAACGTAGAAGTCGTAAAACTCGATGGCCGTGCCGATAAAACTCGCCGTCGCTACGCGGGTGGCGGAGTTCGTCGGTTGCGCAGGTGTGGTTTCGGTATAAGTCGTGCTGGTCGTCATGCGGTTATCCCTGACAGTCATGTGCCCCAGTGGAGCGAATTATTATGGTCGAACACCCAGGGATGTGGGAGTGAGGCGCGGCCGCTGTTCAAGGTAGGAACAGTCGTCGGTGTGCTGCGGATATTGCCGATGGACTGGCCGGAACCTGCTGCGTGCGGGGTAAGCACGTGGTCCGGCGGGGCTTGGGTAAGCGGATCTGATTATAGGAAGGAGGCTAACGATCAAACAAGTGGCAGGCCTTTGTAGCAGCTGGCGAAGCCTGCGTTCGGCGGCGCAGCCGTCGTAAATCCAGAATCCACGATTGACCTGAAAGGCTGCGTCGCCAGATTTCACGACGGCTGCGCCGCCGAACGCAGGCTTCGCCACCTGCTACAGAGCGTAATCGGTGGTGGTTATTGGAGGGCGGGAACCGAACTGGTATGCCAGATCAGCACCCGAGTAACGCGATTATCTTCCGTCTCCAGAATTTCCAGCCGATAACGCCCGATCTTCAGGCACACCGCGCTGTCCGGAATTGTCTCCAGCGCCTCGGTCACCAACCCGTTAAGGGTTTTCGGGCCATCACTGGGCAGGTGCCAGCCCAGGCTCTTGTTCAATTCGCGAATCGACGCCGCACCTTCGATCATCAAGCGCCCATCGGCCTGCGGGTGGATATGCGGGTTATCCAGGCTGTGCTGGCTTTCGAATTCGCCGACGATTTCTTCGAGAATGTCTTCGAGGGTCACGATGCCGAGCACTTCGCCGTATTCGTCTACCACCATGCCCAGGCGTCGCTGCTGTTTGTGGAAATTCAGCAGTTGCAGTTGCAGCGGGGTGCTTTCCGGCACGAAGTACGGTTCGTGACTGGCGGCCAGCAGTGCTTCCAGGGTCAGGCTCGCATCGGCCAGCAAGTGGCGGATCTGCCGGGTATTGAGCACCGCTTCGACCTGGTTGATGTCGCTGTGGAACACCGGCAGGCGCGTGCGCTTGTTGTTGCGCAGTTGCTCGATGATTTCTGCGAGGGAGTCGTCGAGGTTGATCCCGTCGACGTCACTGCGGGTCACCAGGATGTCATTGACCGTGATGTTGTCGAGCGCGTGAATGCCCGACAGCGGGTGCGGGCGGCAGACGGCTTGATCGTAATCGTCCTTCCGGTCGTTCGGGCTCTCGTCTTCGCTCTGTTGCACCACTTTGACTTTGCGGGCAAACGGTCGCATCAGCAGCTGAGTGAAGCCATTGAGCAGCCAGGCGGCCGGGTAAATGATCTTCAGGGGCGCGCCGAGCAACGTGTTGCCCAGGGCCAGGACGGCGTCGGGATAGCGCACGGCGAGGGTGCGCGGCAGGTAGTCGGCAAACACCAGAAGCGCGGCACCGGCGCCTGCACAGGCAATCCACGGACCGTTTTCCGCCCATATGAAAATCGCCAGCAAGGTGCTGATGACCACGGCCAGTGCGCGGCACAGGGTATTGCAGAAGATCAGGCTGTTGAGCGGGAAGCTCAGCTTCGCGACCGGTTTATCGCTGGAGCGCGAGGCGGTTCGCTGGGCCAACAAGTACTGTTGCGCGGTTTCGATGGCGGTAAACAGCCCCGACCATAAAATCAGCAAGGCCAATACCGCGAGCATCGGCCCTATGGGCAAGTCGTCCATTAATGCCGCCCGTCAGATGTGCAGGATGTATTCACGGACCAGCTTACTGCCGAAGTACGCCAGCATCAGCAGGCAGAAACCGGCGAGGGTCCAGCGAATGGCCTTGTGTCCGCGCCAGCCGAGGCGGTTACGGCCCCATAGCAGCACGCTGAAGACGATCCAGGCCAGGCAAGCCAGCAAGGTTTTGTGCACCAGGTGCTGGGCGAACAGGTTGTCGACGAACAGCCAGCCGGAAATCAGCGACAGCGACAACAGGCTCCAGCCGGCCCAGAGGAAACCGAACAGCAGGCTTTCCATGGTTTGCAGCGGTGGGAAGTTCTTGATCAGCCCTGATGGATGCTTGTGCTTGAGCTGATGGTCCTGGACCAGCAGCAACAAGGCCTGGAACATCGCGATGGTGAACATGCCGTAGGCGAGGATCGACAGCAGGATATGGGCGAGAATGCCCGGCTCCTCGTCGATGACTTGTACCGTGCCAGCGGGGGCGAACTGCGCCAGCAGCACCGTGGCGGCCCCGAGTGGGAACAGCAATATAAGCAGGTTTTCCACCGGTATCCGCGAACAGGCCAGCAGGGTCAGGGCGATGACTGCTGCGGCAATCAGACTGGCAGCACTGAAGAAGTCCAGGCCCAGGCCGATCGGTGTCAGCAGGTGGGCGAACAGGCTGGCGCTGTGAGCCAGCACGGCAAGCACGCCGAGCGTGACCAGCAGGCGTTTGTTCGCCTTGGCGCCGGTGGCCAGACGAGTGCCTTGATAGATAGTCGCAGCGGCATATAAGCAGGCGGCGGCGAGGGTAGTCAGCAAACTGGGTGACAAGGGGAGCATAAATCCTGTTAGGCAAGCCCGAAAGGCGCTGAGTTTGGCATAGAACCCCCGCAGCACGAAAGACCATGCAACCTGACGACGAGGTGTCCGCCAGACGCAGTCTTCGCTATAATCCGCGACCTGCCCACGCCGCAGGCTCGCCGAGCACACGTTTATTCCGGTCTGGGCCGCCATTATCCCGGTCTACACAGGGCCTGAAAGGATCGCGCAATGTTTGAAAACTTAACCGACCGTCTCTCGCAGACGCTGCGCCATGTCACCGGCAAGGCCAAGCTGACCGAGGACAACATCAAAGACACCCTGCGCGAAGTGCGCATGGCGTTGCTCGAAGCCGACGTCGCCTTGCCGGTGGTGAAGGACTTCGTCAATTCGGTCAAGGAGCGCGCCGTCGGCACCGAGGTGTCACGCAGCCTGACGCCGGGCCAGGCCTTCGTGAAAATCGTCCAGGCCGAACTCGAAAGCCTGATGGGCGTCGCCAACGAAGATTTGAACCTGAGCGCCGTTCCGCCAGCCGTCGTGCTGATGGCCGGTTTGCAGGGCGCGGGTAAAACCACCACCGCCGGCAAACTCGCGCGCTTCCTTAAAGAGCGCAAGAAGAAGTCGGTCATGGTCGTGTCTGCGGACGTTTACCGTCCGGCGGCGATCAAGCAGTTGGAAATGCTCGCGGGTGAAGTCGGCGTTACCTTCTTCCCGTCCGACCTGAGCCAGAAGCCGGTCGAGATCGCGCAAGCGGCTATAAAAGAAGCAAAGCTTAAGTTTATTGATGTCGTCATCGTCGATACCGCCGGTCGTCTGCACATCGATGAAGAGATGATGGGCGAGATCAAGGCCTTGCACGCCGCGATCAACCCGGTCGAAACCCTGTTCGTGGTCGACGCCATGACCGGCCAGGATGCCGCCAACACGGCCAAAGCCTTCGGCGACGCATTGCCGCTGACCGGTGTGATCCTGACCAAGGTCGACGGCGACGCCCGTGGCGGTGCCGCCCTGTCGGTGCGTGCCATTACCGGCAAGCCGATCAAGTTCATCGGTATGGGCGAGAAGAGCGAAGCGCTCGAACCGTTCCACCCCGAGCGTATTGCTTCGCGCATCCTCGGCATGGGCGACGTGCTCAGCCTGATCGAACAAGCGGAAGCGACGCTCGACAAGGACAAGGCCGACAAGCTGGCCAAGAAGCTGAAGAAGGGCAAGGGCTTCGACCTCGAAGACTTCCGCGATCAGCTGCAACAGATGAAGAACATGGGCGGCCTGGGCGGCCTCATGGACAAACTGCCGAACATCGGCGGCGTGAACCTGGCGCAGATGGGCAATGCCCAGGGCGCGGCAGAGAAACAGTTCAAGCAGATGGAAGCCATCATCAATTCCATGACCCCGGCCGAGCGCCGCGACCCTGAGTTGATCAGCGGTTCGCGCAAACGCCGGATCGCCATGGGTTCCGGCACCCAGGTGCAGGACATCGGTCGCTTGATCAAGCAGCACAAGCAGATGCAGAAGATGATGAAGAAATTCTCCGCGAAAGGCGGAATGGCCAAAATGATGCGCGGCATGGGCGGTATGTTGCCCGGCGGCGGCATGCCCAAGATGTAAAGAATCCGCGCCGGTCATCGCACCGGCGCAGACCCGCAGGGATGCGGGATCTCCAGCAAACCCGCACTTGGCGGGAGCTGACTGGCCGTTTTCAACGACGGCTCTATAGCAAATCTTGATGGCGTCCGAAAGGCCGTCGGAAAAAGTCATTTGCAAAAGTCCGGATATTCCTTAGAATATGCGGCCTTTCGGGCACCTATGCCCGCTGTGCCTTTAGATTTGCAGCACCGACTACAGGAACGATGTTCACATGCTAACAATCCGTCTTGCCCTTGGCGGCTCCAAAAAGCGCCCGTTTTACCACTTGACCGTAACCGACAGCCGCAACCCGCGCGACGGTTCGCACAAGGAACAGGTTGGTTTCTTCAACCCTGTTGCTCGTGGTCAAGAAGTCCGTCTGTCCGTGAACCAAGAGCGCGTAGCCTACTGGCTGAGCGTTGGTGCACAGCCTTCTGAGCGTGTTGCTCAGTTGTTGAAGGACGCTGCTAAGGCTGCGGCCTGAGCAATATGAACGCGACGCCTGCTGCTGCTGATGATTTGATCGTTATCGGCAAGATTTACTCTGTTCATGGCGTTCGCGGCGAAGTGAAGGTTTATTCCTTTACTGATCCGACTGAAAACCTGTTGCAGTACAAAACCTGGACGCTCAAGCGCGAAGGCAATGTGAAACAGGTCGAGCTGGTCAGCGGACGTGGGAACGACAAGTTCCTGGTCGCAAAGCTCAAGGGTCTGGATGATCGCGAAGAAGCTCGTCTTCTGGCCGGTTATGAGATCTGCGTGCCGCGCAACCTGTTCCCTGAATTGACCGACGGCGAGTACTACTGGTACCAGCTGGAAGGTCTGAAGGTTATTGATCAACTCGGGCAATTGCTCGGGAAAATCGATCATCTTCTGGAAACCGGCGCCAATGATGTAATGGTGGTCAAGCCTTGCGCTGGCAGCCTGGATGATCGCGAACGCCTGTTGCCCTATACGGAGCAATGCGTGTTGGCCGTCGACCTTGCCGCAGGCGAGATGAAGGTGGAATGGGATGCGGACTTCTAAGCGTGGCTAACTTGCGCGTAGAAGTGATCAGTTTGTTTCCCGAGATGTTCTCCGCCATCAGCGAGTACGGCATCACCAGTCGTGCGGTGAAACAGGGGCTGTTGCAGCTCACCTGTTGGAATCCGCGAGACTACACGACGGATCGACATCACACTGTGGACGATCGCCCATTTGGCGGTGGTCCGGGCATGGTGATGAAGATCAAGCCCCTGGAAGATGCTCTGGTTCAGGCCAAGGCAGCAGCCGGGGAGGCGGCGAAGGTGATTTACCTGTCCCCCCAAGGCCGTCAACTGACTCAGTCGGCGGTACGCGAGTTGGCGAATCTGGATGCATTGATCCTGATTGCCGGTCGCTATGAAGGCATTGACGAGCGTTTTATTGATGCTCATGTCGATGAAGAGTGGTCGATTGGCGACTATGTACTGTCTGGCGGCGAGCTGCCGGCGATGGTCCTGATCGATGCGGTTACACGACTGCTGCCTGGAGCTTTAGGGCATGCGGACTCCGCCGAGGAAGATTCCTTTACGGATGGTTTGCTGGATTGCCCGCACTACACCCGACCTGAGGTGTATGCGGATCAGCGTGTTCCCGACGTGTTGCTAAGTGGCAATCACGCGCATATCCGGCGTTGGCGTTTACAGCAGTCCCTTGGTAGGACCTTTGAACGACGCGCCGATCTTCTGGAAAGCCGCTCGCTTTCTGGAGAAGAGAAGAAGCTGCTCGAGGAATACATCCGCGAGCGGGACGATAGTTAACAACGTATCGATGGTAAGTCCGTTGATTTACCTTAGGAGCACAGCATGACTAACAAAATCATCCTTGCACTCGAAGCAGAGCAGATGACCAAAGAGATCCCTACCTTTGCCCCGGGCGACACCATTGTCGTTCAGGTGAAAGTGAAGGAAGGCGACCGTTCGCGTCTGCAAGCGTTCGAAGGTGTTGTTATCGCCAAGCGTAACCGCGGCGTAAACAGTGCTTTCACCGTTCGTAAAATCTCCAACGGTGTTGGCGTAGAGCGTACTTTCCAGACCTACAGCCCGCAAATCGACAGCATGGCCGTTAAACGTCGCGGTGACGTACGCAAAGCCAAGCTGTACTACCTGCGTGACCTGTCCGGTAAAGCAGCTCGCATCAAGGAAAAACTGGCTTAAGTCCAGCTTCCGATGCAAAAAAAGCAGCCTGCGGGCTGCTTTTTTGTTGCCTGCGATTTATCTTCCTAGGCCGTACTGTCGGTCTTGTCTGAGTCTTTATGCCCGCCATCGATCATCCCTTGATAGACCAGTTTCTCGACGCCCTGTGGCTGGAGAAAGGCCTCTCCGATAACACCCGCGATGCCTACCGCAGTGACTTGGCCCTGTTCAACGGCTGGCTGCAGGAGAAGGGTCTGGAGTTGATCAACGCCGGCCGTGAATTGATCCTCGATCACCTGGCCTGGCGCCTGGAGCAGAACTACAAACCCCGTTCCACTGCGCGATTTCTCTCGGGCGTACGCGGCTTTTATCGTTATCTACTGCGTGAAAAGCTGATCGCCGTCGATCCAACCTTGCGTGTCGATATGCCCCAATTGGGCAGGCCGTTGCCTAAGTCTCTGTCGGAAGCCGACGTGGAAGCGCTGCTGAAAGCACCGGACTTGAGCGAGGCTATCGGCCAACGTGACCGTGCCATGCTCGAAGTGCTTTACGCGTGCGGTTTACGGGTGACGGAGCTGATCAGCCTGACACTGGAGCAGGTCAACTTGCGCCAGGGTGTGCTGCGGGTGATGGGCAAGGGCAGCAAGGAGCGCCTGGTGCCGATGGGCGAGGAGGCGATTGTCTGGGTAGAGCGTTATATGCGTGATGGCCGCCAAGAGCTGCTCGGTGGGCGTCCCAGCGATGTGATGTTCCCCAGCCAGCGCGGCGAGCAGATGACTCGCCAGACTTTTTGGCACCGCATCAAGCACCAGGCGAAGGTCGCCGGGATCAGCAAGTCGCTGTCGCCGCACACCTTGCGCCACGCTTTCGCTACGCACCTGCTCAACCACGGTGCCGACCTGCGGGTGGTGCAAATGCTCCTCGGCCACAGCGACCTGTCCACCACCCAGATCTACACCCACGTCGCGCGCGCGCGCTTGCAAGACCTGCACGCCAAACATCACCCGCGCGGCTGAATACAATCCCTGTGGGAGCGGGCTTGCCCGCGAAGGCTATGTAACAGTCAACAGCTACTCTGAATGTTATGGCCTCTTCGCGGGCAAGCCCGCTCCCACAGGTTTAGCGTTGTCCCAAGTGTTGCGACAGGCGCATTCGGCCACAGGGGCCTTATGTGGTAGGCTTTGCCGGTTTGCACGATGGGCGGTTATGACCCGGTGTTTCGGCACGGGCGTTCTGATCGTCCCATTTGTCCGCCTTCAGGAGTTCTCATGCGTCTGATCCAGATTTTCGCCGCCGCAGCCATTGCGTTGGTCAGTACCTTTGCCGTCGCCGATGACGCGGCCGACAAAGCCATTCGTAAAAGCCTGGAAAACCTCCAGCTTGAAGTGCCAGTAGAAAGCATCTCCGCGAGTCCGCTGCCGGGCCTGTACGAAGTCAAACTGCAAGGCAGCCGCGTGCTCTACGCCAGCGCCGACGGTCAATACGTGGTTCAGGGTTACATGTTCCAGCTCAAGGACGGCAAACCGGTCAACCTGACCGAGAAGACCGAACGCCTGGGCGTGTCCAAACTGGTCAACGCCATTCCAGTCGCGGAAACCGTGGTCTACCCGGCGATCGGCGAAACCAAGTCGCACATCACCGTGTTCACCGACACCACCTGCCCGTACTGCCACAAGCTGCACGCCGAAGTGCCTGAGCTGAACAAGCGCGGCATCGAAGTGCGCTACGTTGCGTTCCCGCGCCAGGGCCTGGGCTCGCCGGGTGACGAACAGCTGCAAGCGGTCTGGTGCTCGAAAGACAAGAAAGCCGCCATGGACAAAATGGTCGACGGTAAGGAAATCAAGGCCGCCAAGTGCGAGAACCCGGTTTCCAAACAGTTCGCCCTGGGTCAGTCGATCGGCGTGAACGGCACACCGGCCATCGTTTTGGCGGACGGTCAGGTCATTCCGGGCTACCAGCCTGCGCCACAAGTCGCCAAACTGGCGCTGGGCGCGAAATAATTCGCATCGTCACGGCCAGCCTTTGACGAGCATGGTCCGGCGGCAGCATTTGCCGGGCCATTAATAGAGAGCCGCGAGTATGCGGCTGTTTTCACGGCCGGCCTTGAGTCGGCCGTTTTATGGGGAGTTCACAGTGAAACCGGTCAAAGTAGGCATCTGTGGGTTAGGGACCGTCGGTGGCGGTACCTTCAACGTACTTCAGCGCAACGCCGAGGAAATTGCTCGTCGTGCCGGGCGTGGAATCGAAGTGGCACAAATTGCCATGCGCACGCCAAAGCCTCAGTTCCAAACGACCGGTATTGCGATTACCAACGATGTCTTCGAAGTGGCCACGAACCCTGAGATCGACATCGTTATAGAGCTGATGGGCGGCTATACCGTTGCCCGCGAGCTGGTACTCAAGGCCATCGAGAATGGCAAGCATGTGGTCACCGCGAACAAGGCACTGATCGCCGTTCACGGTAATGAGATTTTCGCCAAGGCTCGCGAGAAAGGCGTGATCGTGGCGTTCGAAGCGGCTGTGGCCGGTGGGATTCCGGTGATCAAGGCGATCCGTGAAGGCCTGTCCGCCAACCGCATCAACTGGGTTGCCGGGATCATCAACGGCACCGGCAACTTCATCCTCACCGAGATGCGTGAGAAGGGTCGCACCTTCGAAGACGTACTCGCCGAGGCGCAAGCCCTGGGTTACGCCGAAGCCGATCCGACCTTCGACGTTGAAGGCATCGACGCGGCCCACAAGTTGACGATCCTGGCCTCCATCGCGTTCGGCATCCCGCTGCAATTCGACAAGGCCTACACCGAAGGCATCACCAAGCTGACCACCGCTGACGTGAACTACGCTGAAGCATTGGGCTATCGCATCAAGCACCTCGGCGTCGCTCGCAGCACCGCGTCCGGCATTGAGTTGCGCGTGCACCCGACGCTGATCCCGGCCGATCGCCTGATCGCCAACGTCAACGGCGTGATGAACGCGGTGATGGTCAACGGTGACGCCGCCGGTTCGACCCTGTTCTACGGCGCGGGTGCTGGCATGGAGCCGACCGCTTCGTCGGTGATCGCCGACCTGGTGGACGTGGTTCGCGCCATGACATCCGACCCGGAAAACCGTGTGCCGCACCTGGCCTTCCAGCCGGATTCGCTGTCGGCGCACCCGATCCTGCCGATCGAAGCCTGCGAAAGCGCCTACTACCTGCGCATTCAGGCCAAGGACCATCCGGGCGTATTGGCCCAGGTGGCGAGCATCCTGTCGGAGCGCGGCATCAACATCGAATCGATCATGCAAAAAGAAGTCGAAGAGCATGACGGTCTGGTGCCGATGATCCTGCTGACTCACCGCGTGCTGGAACAGCACATGAACGACGCAATCGCCGCCCTGGAAGCCCTGACAGGCGTGGTCGGTCCGGTCGTACGGATCCGCGTCGAGCACCTGAACTAAGCCGTTATCGTTCACCGGGCTCGCGTGCGAGCCCGGATTTACGAACACTGTCTATTGGAGCCAGTCATGCGTTATATCAGTACCCGCGGCCAGGCACCGGCCCTGAATTTCGAAGATGTCCTGCTGGCCGGTCTCGCCACCGACGGCGGTCTGTACGTCCCGGAAAACCTGCCACGTTTCACCCAGGAAGAAATCGCGTCCTGGGCCGGCCTGCCGTACCACGAACTGGCCTTCCGGGTGATGCGCCCGTTCGTCACCGGTAGCATCCCGGATGCCGATTTCAAAAAGATTCTGGAAGAGACTTACGGCGTGTTCTCGCACAACGCCGTGGCGCCGTTGCGTCAGTTGAACGGCAACGAATGGGTGCTGGAACTGTTCCACGGCCCCACCCTGGCGTTCAAGGACTTCGCCTTGCAACTGCTCGGTCGCTTGCTCGACTACGTGCTGGAAAAACGCGGCGAGCGCGTGGTGATTGTCGGCGCCACCTCCGGTGATACCGGTTCGGCCGCCATCGAAGGCTGCAAGCACTGCGAAAACGTCGACATCTTCATCCTGCACCCGCACAACCGCGTGTCTGAGGTGCAGCGTCGGCAGATGACCACTATCTTCGGCGAGAACATCCACAACATCGCCATTGAAGGCAACTTCGATGACTGCCAGGAAATGGTCAAGGCCAGCTTCGCTGACCAGAGCTTCCTCAAAGGCACGCGTCTGGTCGCCGTGAACTCGATCAACTGGGCGCGGATCATGGCCCAGATCGTTTACTACTTCCACGCAGCCCTGCAATTAGGCGGCCCGGCGCGTTCGGTGTCGTTCTCGGTGCCGACCGGCAACTTTGGCGATATCTTCGCCGGTTACCTGGCACGCAACATGGGCCTGCCGATCAATCAGTTGATCGTCGCCACCAACCGCAACGACATCCTGCACCGCTTCATGAGCGGCAACCAGTACGTCAAGGAAACCCTGCACGCCACGCTGTCGCCGTCGATGGACATCATGGTCTCGTCGAACTTCGAACGTCTGCTGTTCGACCTGCACGGTCGCAACGGTGCAGCGATTGCCGGTTTGATGGACAACTTCAAGCAGGGTGGCGGTTTCAGCGTCGAACAGGAGCGCTGGACCGAAGCCCGCAAACTGTTCGATTCCCTGGCCGTGGATGACGCACAAACCTGCGAAACCATCGCCGAAGTCTACGAGCAAACCGGCGAGCTGCTGGATCCGCACACCGCCATCGGTGTGAAGGCTGCGCGCGAATGCCGTCGTAGCCTGGATATTCCAATGGTGATTCTCGGCACGGCCCATCCGGTCAAATTCCCTGATGCAGTGGAGAAAGCCGGCGTAGGAAAAGAGCTTGAACTACCTGCACATCTTTCTGATTTGTTTGAGAGAGATGAGCGTTGCACCGTGTTGCCGAATGATTTGAAAGCCGTGCAGGCCTTTGTCAGTCAGCATGGCAACCGCGGCAAGCCTCTGTAACCGGTAAAACCTGTCACATTTTGAAGCCCGTCTCCTGACGGGCTTTCTCATTTCTGCATGCCACACTTGTCGCGTTTTCGCCCCAGAAAGGACGGGCGAGTTGATCGCGAAGGAAGTGGTAATGCTGTTTTTCAGAGGGTTAAAACCAGCTGCGTGCTGGATGTTTTTGATCGGCGTCCTGGGCTTTGCTCACGGGGGGATGGCCGCGCAATTGGCGACGCCCGAGTCCTGGAGCTCGGGCGTCGATGCAACCATCGAGCTGGACGCTCAGGAAATGAGGTGGATTGCCGAGCACCCGCAAGTCATCGTCTCATCGGTGCAATACCCGCTTTATCTGTTCAAGGATGAACACGGTCAGTGGAGCGGTCTGAACAACGATCTGCTCAATCGCATCAGCGCCATGACGGGCTTGCAGTTTGTTCATGAAGAGTCGTTCTCTACCGATCAGTTGCTCGGGCGTCTGGAAAGTAGCGAGGCGGACATGAGTACCACACTGGCCATGAATGACGAGCGCAGGGTGTTTCTGGATTTCAGCCATGCGTTCGGTGGCGCTGGATGGGTGTTTGTCGGGCGGGCAGATGCTCCCGTCGTGCACTCTCTGGAGCAGCTGGCGAAAAGAGTCCTGGTATTGCCGGCCCGGCATGCACTCGAAGGCATGATTCGCCGCGACCACCCGGCTATCGAGTTGCGCTCGGTCAAGACGTATGCCGAAGCCAGGGCACTGGTTGAAAGTGGTGAAGCCTTTGCCACCATCGAAAATGAAATCGGAGCGCAGCTCTATCCGTTGGGCCAGCTCAAGGTCGGGCATGCGGTGGAGGGCAAATGGGAGGCTGATCACCTGGCAGTACGCAAAGGTCAGGCGCCGTTGCTGAGTATTCTGAACAAGGCGCTTGAGGCCTTTCCAACGGCGGAATTGCGCGCCATTCGCCTGAAATGGCTCAATGGGATCGCTCCCGTTCAGTCACCCTCTCCTTGGCGGAAAATGACTCACTGGGTTTGTTGGGGCATGTTTATCGTCAGTCTGTTCGGCCTGCTTTCCTTGCTCTGGAACCGCAGGCTCGCGGCGCTGATCAAGCAGCGGGTGGACGCAGAGAAAGGTCTTGGCGACCAGCTTGCCTTCCAGCAAGCGTTGATGGACGCCATGCCCGACCCGATGTTTGTTCGTGATCTGCAAGGGCGCTTGATCATGTGCAACAAGAGTTACGAAGAAAGCCTGCGCACTCGTTTTGATCAGGCTCAGGGGCGACGGCTGATTGAACTTGATGTGTTGCCCAAAGAGACTGCAACGCTGCTGCATGCTGAATTCATGGCGCAAATGGAGACTCGAAAGCCCAGGTTCAGTGAGCGTCAATTGATGTTCAACAACGGTGTCCGGGATATCTACCAATGGACGGTGCCGTTCTACAGCGCCGACGGTCAGTTGCGAGGATTGCTGGGTGGATGGACCGATATCGGTCGTCGCACAAGGCAAACGTGAATCGGCTGTTTTTTCCCTGTCATCTTTGCCGTGCATGCTCAATCGACCAGGGACGCCGACGCGTCTGCAGCTGGAATCCAGAACTTTCTTCTCGGGCCTGTGGTCACTTACTGTGAACACGCCCCAGGCACTTGTTTTCGGACTATTGAGTGGTGATCGAGATGGAAAGTATCAGTCTATTGCTCGGTGAGGCTCTGAGCCCGTATCAGGTCACGCTGACCCCGTCGGGCACCCATGGCGAATGCCTGGTGACACTGAAGAATGCGACCGGCGCGATCGTGGTCGAACGGGCGTTCAATCAAGCCCAGTTAACCGATTACCGCCTGCTGACGGATGTCGTCGACGGCTTGCACCGCGACGTACTGATTGCCGAAGGAAGGCTGGAACCCTGCGTCATCGCGGCTTTGCGCAATGCGGCTCAGGACAAGGTTCTGGCCAGTCGAAATTGAATTGTTCTTTTGTGGGAACCTTCCTGCGCTCAGGTCGTCAGACCATGTAACAGCAGGATCAAGCATTGTGCTCCGGTGATTGTAGCCTGCTGTTACTGGTCTTTATGTAGGCCACGTTTAACCCCGAGTCGTCTCCCCACTTCTCGGGGTTTCTTTTGCCTGCGATTTGTCATTGCCCTGCCTGATTTTCGAAAAAGGCTTTGGTTTCTTTCAGGTAGTCGTTGCGCCTTTCCGGGTCCAGCCAGTCAGCGTACAGCTGATCCAATCGATCATGGGGCAGGGTGCGCAACAACTGATTGATCTCGAGGATGGCTTGTCGGCCTTGGGGCGTATTGGAGCAACCAATGTGCCCGGACAGGTATTTGCCCGTGCCCCTGACCGGGTAAAACTCCAGCTGATCGTCGGCGATGTGCTCTCGATTGGCCTGATAGCGAATCTCCGGCCAGTACCCCAAGACTATTTGCAAACGACCCAGGCGCTGCATCTGCAACAGACTGGCGAGGGCATCGTTGCCGTAATGAGGAGTCAGCGCGTCCGGGGGCGCCAGTTTCAGCAACGCGTCGAGGACCTGGCCATAACTGCGCTCGGCGACGACCCCGATTTTTTTTCCGCCACTGGCCAGCAGTGCTGCAAGATCGACTTCGCCGTCGATCAGAAAAGGATCCAGCACCGCGCGGTCTGCCCGGCGGACGACCAGTCCATTGCTCACCGCACGGAAGGCCGGAATGGAGAACGCAATCCACTGTTCACGCGCCTTGGTCCAGACCAGCGAGGGATCGCAAGTAAACGATTCCTCCTGAAGCATCTGCATGCCACGAGCCCGGTTGACCCGCATCAGGGCGTGCTCGTATTGCGGCATGCCGGCAATCAATAGCGGCAGGATCTGATCGACAATCCCCTGACCTTTTTTCGGACCTTCGAAGATCATCGTGGGTGGCAAGTCGCGCAGTAACCAGATCAGCGTCTCTTTGGGTTGCGCCAAAACCGGTGTCGCCAGCCCGGCCAATAGCCCCAGCACCGCCGCTGTACGCCAGTTGCGGGTGGTGTGAATGGCTGTTGAAAGCAGGCGTTTCAGCTTAGATGGCCCCGTCTTCGCGCAGCTTCGCAATCTGTTGCTGGTCGTAACCAAGATCGTTGAGTACCTGTGCGTTGTGCTCACCCAATTGTGGCCCGACCCATTCGCAATCGCCGGGTGTCTCAGAGAGTTTCGGCACAATCCCCGGCATCTTGAAGTCTTTGCCGTCCGGCAGCTTGGCTTGCAGGAACATTTCCCGGGCCAGGTATTGCGGATCGCTGAACATGTCTTCGGCGCTGAAGATCCGGCTGACGGGCACATCGGCCTGATTCAGCTGCGCCAGCACGGTGTCCAGCGGCAGCGAATTGACCCAGCGATCGATCACCCCGTAAATCTCGTCGCGGCGGCTGTCACGTCCGTCGTTGCTGGCCAGCACCGGGTCGTTGGCCAGGTCTTCGCGACCGATAACCAGCATGAAGCGTTTGAAGATCGCGTCGCCATTGGCGCCTATCTGCACGTGCTTGCCGTCGGCGCTGGTATGGATCGAGGAGGGGGTGATGCCCGGCATGATGTTGCCGGTGCGCTCGCGGATGAAACCGAACACGTCGAACTCCGGCACCATGCTTTCCATCATGGCGAAGATCGCTTCATACAGCGCCACGTCCACCACCTGGCCCTGGCCGCCGTTGACCTCGCGATGACGCAATGCCATCAGCGCACCTATCACACCCCACAGCGCGGCAATCGAGTCTCCGATGGAGATCCCGGTGCGCACCGGTGGCCGGTCTTCGAAACCGGTGATGTAGCGCAGGCCGCCCATGGATTCGCCGACCGCACCGAAACCGGGCTGATCTTTCATCGGTCCGGTCTGGCCGAACCCCGACAGCCGCACCATCACCAGTTTCGGGTTGAGGGCGTGCAAGACGTCCCAGCCCAGACCGAGCTTTTCCAGTACACCAGGGCGAAAATTCTCGATCAGGATGTCTGCTTCGGTCAGCAGTTTTTTTAGAATCGCCAAGCCGTCGGGGTGTTTCAGGTTCAGGGTCAGGGACTTTTTATTGCGGGCCTGGACGAACCACCACAATGAGGTGCCTTCGTAGAGTTTGCGCCATTTGCGCAGCGGATCACCGCCGTCGGGGGATTCGATCTTGATCACTTCGGCGCCGAATTCACCGCAAATTCGCGAGGCAAACGGCCCGGCGATCAAGGTGCCCAATTCGATGACTTTCAGACCTGAGAGCGGTTTGGCGGTGAACGGCATGCTGGATCCTGTAGGACAAAGGCTGAGCGGATATAGCCTTTTAACATAGCCCAATGTCAGACGACCAAGGTTCATCGCCTTCAATTCGTTGATTGCCTACTGCATCGGTTAGACTTGCCGCCTTTCCTCGTATCAAGAAGCCCGTTCATGGCCCAGCCGTCCACGACCTACAAGTTTGAACTGAACCTCACCGACCTCGACCGCAGCGTTTACGAGACCGTGAAGCAGACCATCGCCCGCCACCCTTCGGAAACCGAAGAGCGCATGACCGTGCGGCTGCTGGCCTACGCCTTTTGGTACAACGAGCAGCTGTCGTTCGGACGCGGTCTGTCAGACGTGGATGAACCCGCCCTGTGGGAAAAGAGCCTGGACGACCGCGTCCTGCACTGGATCGAAGTCGGCCAGCCAGACGCCGATCGCCTGACCTGGTGCTCGCGCCGTACCGAGCGCACCAGCCTGCTGGCCTACGGCAGCCTGCGCGTCTGGGAAACCAAAGTGATTCCGGCGATCAAGAACCTGAAAAACGTGCACATCGCGGCCGTACCTCAGGACATCCTGGAAACCCTGGCCAAAGACATGCCCCGTGTTATCAAGTGGGACGTGATGATCAGCGAAGGAACGATTTTCGTCACCGACGACCGTGGTCAGCACGAAGTCCAGTTGCAGTGGCTGAGCGGCGAACGCGGCTGATATTTCGCCGTTCCGTCGCGTTATCCGGTTTTATCCTACGTATTCAAGAGAAGCACCTGTCACCCCATGCGCATCGAACCTCGCCTGTTGCCCGACACCCTGCCATTCCTCGGTGATCTGCCGCCTCTGCTGACGCGTCTTTACGCGGCGCGGGGCGTGCAATCGGAGGCGGAACTGGACAAGAGCCTGGCGCGGTTGATTCCGTTCCAGCAGCTCAAGGGCATCGATGCGGCGGTGGAATTGCTGGTGACGGCGCTGGAACAGCGTCAGCGGATTCTGATTGTCGGCGACTTCGACGCCGATGGCGCGACCGCCAGTACCGTGGGCGTGCTGGGGTTGCGGCTGCTGGGTGCGGCGCATGTCGATTACCTGGTGCCGAACCGATTTGAGTATGGCTATGGCCTGACCCCGGAAATCGTTGAAGTGGCGCTGACGCGCACGCCGCAGTTGCTGATCACAGTCGACAACGGCATTTCCAGTGTCGAAGGCGTGGCGGCGGCGAAAAACGCCGGCTTGAGCGTGTTGGTCACCGACCACCACTTGCCCGGCGACGAACTGCCGCTGGCCGATGCTATCGTCAATCCGAACCAGCCCGGTTGCGAATTTCCGAGCAAGGCACTGGCCGGCGTCGGGGTGATTTTCTACGTATTGATGGCCCTGCGCGCGCGGTTGCGCAGCCTCGGCTGGTACGCAAACACGCCGCAGCCGAACATCGGCGAGTTGCTGGATCTGGTGGCGCTGGGCAGCGTCGCCGACGTCGTGCCGCTGGATGCCAACAACCGGATTCTGGTGCACCAGGGCCTGGAGCGGATTCGTGCCGGGCGTGCCCGCCCGGGCATCAAGGCGATTCTCGAAGTGGCCAAGCGTGAACCGGCGCGCATCACCTCGACCGACCTGGGCTTCATTGTCGGCCCGCGCCTGAATGCGGCGGGACGTCTGGATGACATGAGCCTGGGCATCGAATGCCTGATCACCGACGATGCGGGTCTGGCGCGGGAAATGGCCGTGCAACTCGACGGTATGAACCAGGACCGCAAATCCATCGAGCAGGGCATGCAGCGTGAAGCGCTGGCTCAGCTCAAGGATCTACCCGTCGAGTCGATGCCGTTTGGCCTGTGCCTGTTTGATCCCGAGTGGCACCAGGGTGTCATCGGAATCCTCGCCTCGCGCATGAAAGAGCGTTATTTTCGTCCGACCATTGCCTTCGCCGATGCCGGCGATGGTTTGCTCAAGGGCTCGGGGCGGTCGGTGCAGGGTTTCCACATCCGTGACGCCTTGAGCGTGGTGGCAGCGCAGCATCCGAACCTGATCAGCAAATACGGCGGCCATGCCATGGCGGCCGGTTTGACCTTGCCGGAAGCGAATTTTCCGTTGTTCGCCGAGGCCTTTGACGCTGAAGTGCGCAGGCAATTGCGCGAAGAAGACCTGACCGGACGTCTGCTGTCGGACGGGGTGTTGGCTGTCGAAGAATTCCATCTTGAACTGGCCCGTGCCCTGCGCCATGCAGGGCCGTGGGGGCAGCACTTCCCGGAGCCGCTGTTTCACGGCGTGTTTCAGTTGGTTGAGCAGCGCGTGGTCGGCGAGCGACATCTCAAGGTAGTGCTGAGAAGCGAATGCGGCTCGGTGAAGCTCGATGGCATTGCCTTCGGCATTGACCGCGACATCTGGCCGAACCCGACGATCAAGTGGGTGGAGTTGGCCTACAAACTCGACCTCAACGAGTTTCGCGGGAACGAGACGGTGCAGTTGATGATTGCCCATATCGAACCCAGATAGTGGCCCATTGCTTTTGTGGCGAGGGAGCTTGCTCCCGCTCGGCTGCGCAGCAGTCGTAAACCATTTGGTGCGGTGTGTCTGGCAAAATTCGATTGCAGGTTTTAGGGCTGCTGCGCAGCCCAGCGGGAGCAAGCTCCCTCGCCACAGGGTTCTGCGTTGACCTCTAATTCGATGTGTTTCATTTCTTGAACCCTCCCTCATCCCCCGATGTCGACTAGGCTCTAAGCACTGCTTGATTATCCTTGTGACGTCTTGTCCAATTTTTGCCCGCGGGGGCGGGTGCTGCGCCTTTTTCCTGTCACTCGTCGACTTTTCAAACAGAACCCTGGAGCCTGCCCACTGATTCGAGAGGTGCCCCATGAGTCTGCTGCTTGAACCCTATACCCTTCGTCAATTGACCCTGCTCAACCGCATTGCCGTGTCACCGATGTGCCAGTACTCCAGCGTCGATGGGCTGGCCAATGACTGGCACCTGGTCCACCTCGGCAGCCGCGCCGTCGGCGGGGCTGGCCTGATTTTTACCGAAGCCACGGCGGTCACGGCTGACGGGCGCATCACCGCCGAGGATCTCGGCTTGTGGAATGACGAACAGATCGAACCCCTGCAACGCATCACGCGCTTCATCGCCGCTCAGGGCGCCGTGGCCGGCATTCAACTGGCGCACGCCGGGCGCAAGGCCAGCACCCATCGGCCGTGGATCGGCAAGCATGGCAGCGTCAAACCCGAAGACGGTGGCTGGGTGCCGGTGGGGCCTTCGCCGATTGCTTTCGACCCGCAGCACACCCACCCCACGCAGCTTGATGAAAGCGCGATCGCCGAAGTCATCCACGCCTTTGTCGCCTCAGCCAAGCGGGCATTGACCGCCGGTTTCAAAGTAGTCGAAATACACGCCGCTCACGGTTACCTGTTGCATCAGTTTCTTTCTCCACTGAGCAATCAGCGACGCGATCAATATGGCGGTTCGTTCGAGAACCGAATCCGGCTGGTGCTGCAAGTCACCGAAGCGGTGCGTGCTGTCTGGCCTGAAGAACTGCCGTTGTTCGTGCGAGTGTCGGCCACCGACTGGGTGGAAGACGGCTGGAACCCGGATGAAACGGTGGAGTTGGCGCGGCGCTTGAAAAATTTGGGCGTGGACCTGATTGACGTTTCGTCGGGCGGTACGGCGGCCAACGCGGAAATTCCTACAGGACCGGGCTATCAGACTCGTTTCGCCGAACGTGTGCGCAAGGAGTCAGGCATCGCCACCGGTACGGTAGGCATGATTACCGAACCAGCCCAGGCCGAGCACATATTGCGTACCTGCCAGGCGGACATCATCTTCCTCGCACGGGAGTTGCTGCGCGATCCTTATTGGCCGCTGCACGCCGATGATGATCTGGGCGGTCGCAAGGCGATCTGGCCAGCGCAGTATCAGCGGGCGACCCATCGGGATCAGCCGATTCATGAGTCGGATTTGCGGGACTGAATGCGGCTGTAAAACCAAAAAGCCCCGATCGATGTGATCGGGGCTTTTGTGTTTCTGTGCCGGGATGTTTGTTGTCTGTCAGGCCGTCTTCGCGGGCAAGCCCGCTCCCACATTGGATCTCCATGAGACACAGCTTCTGTATCCAACGAAGATCCCCTGTGGGAGCGGGCTTGCTCGCGAAAGGGCCGGCCCAGACAACCTCTTACTATCAGGTGTACTTACGCTTATCCGGCGCCGGCGGGAAATACTGGTACAACCAGGTCTCGCTCAACGTCCGGTCATTGGTGCGAATGAACAACCGCAGCTCAACCGGCGCCACGCTGTCATTGGTCGGGTACCAATCGAAGGTGATCCGATAACCCTTGATGTCATCCAGCACCAGCACGTTGAAGTCCTTCACCTCGCCGTTCGAGCAGGTCACCACTGGCTCGATCCCCGCGCCTTCCGGCAAACGGTCCAGGCCGCCACCGGTGAAGTCCACGGCAAAGCGTCGTGCCCAGACTTCCGGGTAATGCTCGCCCGGCGCCCAGCCTTCAATAAAGCCGCCCATGCCCGAACGGGTCGCGTTGACCCGCGCCAACGGCGTACCTACTGGTGGCAGGGCACTCCAGTAGAGTTTGTAGCCGTAGTTCAGGGAATCACCGGCCGCGACCGGTTTTTTCGGGGTCCAGAACGCGACGATGTTATCGAGGGTTTCGCCGGTCGTAGGAATTTCCAACAGATCGATAGAGCCCTCGCCCCACGCCGTTGTAGGTTCTACCCACAGGCTTGGACGCTTGCTGTACCAGTCGACGGTGTCCTGATAATTGGCGAACTCGTGATCGGTCTGCACCAGGCCGAAACCTTTCGGGTCGGTGTCGGCGAAGGCGTTGAACTGCAGGGTCGCCGGGTTGTTCAGCGGGCGGCAGATCCACTCGCCGTTGCCGCGCCACATGGCCAGTCGGTCGGAGTCGTGGATTTGCGGGTGAATGGTGTCGCACATGCGGCGCTCGTGGGTGCCGCAGCTGAACATGCTGGTCATCGGTGCGATGCCCAGTTGTTCGATGGCGGTGCGCGCGTTGATGTGAGCGTCAATCTCCATGACCACGCGTTCGGCCTGGCAATCGATGTCAAAACGGTAGGCACCGGTGGCGCTCGGCGAGTCCAGCAGGGCGTAGACCACGAAGCGGGTGCTGTCCTTGCCTGGGGTCTCGAACCAGAACTTGGTGAAGTCCGGGAACTCCTCGCGCTTCTTCGCGTAGGTATCGACCGCCAGGCCGCGGGCCGACAGACCGTACTGGCCGGTGGCGTCTACCGCACGGAAATAACTGGCGCCGAGGAAGGACAACACGTCATGCCGGTCCAGTTCCGGTGCCTTGAACAGTTTGAATCCGGAAAACCCCAGGTCGCCGGTGAGCTGCTTGGTGTCGACCGTGGTTTTTTCATAATTGAACAAGGAAGGGCGGAAATGCACTTCACGTGCCTGACGCGTCTTCGGATCGACGCTGTACATGCGCACCGGCTGCTTGAAGCCCATGCCGACGTGGAAAAACTGCACGTCCAGCTGACCGTTCAAGTCTTTCCACAGCGAGTGGTTGCCGTCGTAGCGGATCGCGTTGAAATTCTGCGGCGTCATGGTCGCCAGCGTCGGCGGCAGCACCTGCTTGGTGTCCTGATAGCGATTGCCGGCGAGTTGCTTGGCCTGAATCTTCAGCGTTTCGAAATCGAACGCCTGGGCCTCGCCATCCGCGGCGCCGGTGCCCGCCCATGCACGGGCGGCCAGCAGGCCGGTGGCAGACAAGCCGGTGTAGGCAGCGATGGCCATGGACGCTTTGAGCAAATTCCTGCGATGCATAAGTAAAACCTGTCGTGAACAATCCCGCGCCGTTCCTGGCACGTGCTGGATCAAAAATATCGGTTCGGACATGCCTTCGGCCAAACGCAACGGACTTTAAACAGATGCCGAATAGCTTAAACCGTTCGGTTGCAGAGAAAAAATGATTGGTAGCACTTTGATGATGCGGCAATGAAACAAGAAATGTCGGTTAAGTTTTCCGACAGCACTTTCTGATTTATAGGGCATTTCTGCTTTTTTTGACTAATTACTCTAAAAACTGCTTTTCAGCGCCGGGAATCTTCCTATTCTGTGTTCATGACCGGTTTCTGCCCTTCAGGCCGGCGACTCATAAAAGGATAGGGCGATGCGGTTTTTGAAGTTTTCTCGGTCTTATAGAAGGACGTCGTCCATGACGAAAGTACAAGGCATCACCGAAATGTTAGGAATCTTTCCCTGCCTGGCGACCGGGCGGCGAAGGCATCGCCTCAATTCGGACGAAATGAAGCTGTTGGAGCGGTACCGCGAATTGTCGGAAAGCGACCGGATTGCGATGCGGTACCTGGTGGATGCGATGCGGAGTGTTTCGCGGTTTTGAGGAGGTCAGACGTTCAGCCGCGGCGATAGTGTTGCGGCTGAATGTCGCCGATTACCAATTTTGCGATCGCTCTGCCCGCTGGTGCAGAACACGCAATACCTGTATCTGGCCATGCATCAATCGATAGGGAGCAATGAATGGATAACGACCGAAAACCAGCTCACGTACATCCGGAACTACTGAAGGCCTTCCTGAGCCTGGAAACTGCTCCAGTTGATGGAAGGATTGCAGAAAAATCGCTATGACCTCCAGTGCGGCATCAGCACCAAGGACGCCTTGGTAATACTCATGAATAGAATCGAGGTCACTTTCAGCTTTTTCAGTCAGTACTACGCTCGGCACGTTTTGCCCACTTAGCCTTTACGGCATCCAGATCGGTGAGTTTTCCTGCGTCGGCGTCTTTTATGCCGTCGCTTATGGCTTGCAGATGCCATGACTCGGCTTCTACATATCGAACCAATGCACGCTTGAGGTGGTACTGACGGTCTCGGTCGGTGGCCGCCGCCAGATTATCCAGCTGTTGGGCTAGCGTTTCTTCAACGCGAAAGGACAAAACGGGTGAGGCCATGGTGGCTCTCCTAGAGATGTATACGCTGTAAACGACGTAAACACCCTAGGTCTTGCCGGCTTGTTCGTCAACCACTCATCGTGCATCTGTTGAAGAAACCTTAGCGGGCGAAAGAAGAACGAGAGGAGGGGATTTATTTCGAAATGCTATGAGTACCCCACTGCCATTGATGGCACCAGGGCAAACTCGTTGACCGACGTATCTCCCAAGCATCGCTGCAGGCTTACTCCTACACCGGGCTGCTTTACACTCGCTGATTCACCCTGTCTTCACCTACAGGTGCCCATGATCGGGAACGGTCGCCGTAACTGAACCAAATCCGGCATATCCCGCCTTGATCCAGGCCGAGTGTTGCCAGTGCAGCAGTGGCACCGAGAGCCCGCCCCATTGCAACGAACTCAGGCTTGGAATGTTATCCACAGATGAAGCATTCAAATCACGCAACATTGGAATGACTTCGTTGCTCAGCCATTGGCGCAGGTTTCGGTTTTCCGGGACGAAATGATGAACCAACAGGGCGTACATACCTGACTCGCTGACCATCAGCGATTCGACGGTTTTGCCGTCCTTCAGCAACCAGACGTATCGGCGTTGATCGGGATCGAGTTTAAGGGTGAGGCGTTGGTCCATCGGACGGCCCATCAAGCGACCCAGATCCTGGACGCAGAACCAGGCTTGGTTGTCCTGCATGAAAGCGTGGAGAAAACGGTTGTGGCGAGTGAAGACGGTGGGAATGAAGTGAGGATGATTTTCAGACGGATTTAGCGTGTGTTTGAGCATTTTTTCGACTCCATGTTGAAAAAGGAGCCGCCACTAATCCTTCGACAGATTTGGGTGGCGGACCGTGCGGCGTTCGAAGTCGGGACATTCTCGATCAACATGCAAGCCAAGAGGCCCGCGCCACACGGCCCACCATAAAGCGAAACTGAAAGGCAAAAAATTGCCCCATTTCATATGGGGGCGCGGATGCGCCATGTTGATGATTTCCCGGCTTCGACCCCGGGTCGCTGATTTGGCAGCGACGAGGTAAAGCCTATCGGTCAGGCGCTCGCGGCGCCAAGTCTACTCTGGCGCCGCGTGTTGTAGGAATTGGAGCTTTTTCAGGAAGGGTTAGTCTGTAGGAGAAACCGACCATGAACCAGGCCCGCATCGCTGCGGGCTGGGCACATTAATTACGACTAACCTTCCACGCATCCCCCGCAGGCGCAGTCCCGTGGTCATACGGCTTGGCAATCCACATGTACAACAACCCCAACCCGATAACGATCGCCGTACTCAGCACCATCGCATAGTTGATGTACCACGCCGCGTCCGGCGTACGTGGCCAAGCCATGTTGATGATCGCGCCGACACCGTAAACCAGCGCACCGATATTCACCGCCCAGCCCCAAGCGCCGAGGGTGAATTTGCCGCTTGGTTTCCAGCCTTTCATGCGTGCATAGAGCGCCGCGAGCACGATCATCTGGAACGCCAGGTAGATGCCGATCGCGGCGAAGCTGACGATGGTTGCCACTGCGTCTTGCAGGAAGAAGCCAAGAATAATGATCAACGCTGGCAGGACGCCGGACACGAACAGCGCAGCAACTGGCACCTGCGTCGTAGGAGAGATCTTCTTCAGCAGTGAGCTGCCGACGACCATTTCATCCCGGGCGTAGGAATACAGCAGACGACTCGCCGCCGCTTGCAGGCTGATGACGCAAGAGATGAAGGAAATCATCACCACGCCCATCACCACTTTCGAACCGACCGGGCCGAAGGCGTTGTTGAGGATGGTGGTGACCGGGTCTTTGTCGGTGCCGTTGATCACGGCTTGCATGTCTGGCACGGCGAGGATCAGCGCCAGGCAGGCGAACATTGCCGCGATGCCGCCGATGTAGATGGTCATGCGCATGGCCACCGGGATCTGCTTGCTCGGGTTCGGGGTTTCTTCGGCCACGTCGCCGCAGGCCTCGAAGCCGTAGTACAGGAACATCCCCGCCAGCGAGGCGGTGAGGAAGGCCGGCAGGTACGAGCCGTCGATGCTGATGTCGAAGGTGTTGAACAACACGTTGATCGACTGGTGACGTTCGAAGATCAACAGATAAACACCAACGATCACCGCACCGATCAGTTCGCAGAGGAAGCCGAACATGGCGATCCGCGCCAGCACTTTGGTGCCGCTGAGGTTGACCAGGGTGGCGAACAGCGTCAGGAACAGCGCGATGACGATGTTGGTGTTATTGCTCGGTTCAAAACCCATCATCGCGGCCAGGTACGGGCCGGCGCCAACCGCAACAGCAGCGATGGTCACGCACAAGGCAATGGAGTAAATCCAGCCAACCATCCAAGCCCAACGCTTGCCCACCAGGCGACGGGCCCACGGGTACACGCCGCCGGAAATCGGGAACTGCGAGACCACTTCGCCGAAGATCAGGCACACCAGCAACTGGCCGCAACCGACCAGCAAATAGGCCCAGAACATCGGTGGTCCACCGGCGGCGAGGCACAGGCCGAAGAGGGTATAAACCCCTACGACCGGGGAGAGGTAAGTGAAGCCCAGGGCGAAGTTTTCCCACAGACTCATGCTGCGGTTGAAGTTCGAGGTGTAACCCAGCTTGCGTAGCTGTTCGGCGTCGCTGTCGGCGATGGATGGAGAGAGTTCGGGTGTACTCATGGTGTGTCAGCTCCGGAAAATCGGCAGATTTCGGATGTCCGAAACCGTGGCGGGGCCTTGAAGGCGCTGCCCGGATCGGTGGTTATTGTTTTGGTTTTCTGCTTTGGAACCTGATGGTACGTAATGCCGGTTTCGGCCTTGAAACCGAGGTGACGCCATCGCGGGCAAGCCACGCTCCTACAGGGGAATGCGATTACCTATAGGAGCGAGCCTGCTCGCGAAGCTTTTAATGCTTGAACATCACATGCCGAACGACGGTGTAGTCCTCCAGCCCGTACATCGACATGTCCTTCCCGTAGCCGGACAGTTTCTGACCGCCATGGGGCATTTCGCTGACCAGCATGAAGTGCGTATTCACCCAGGTGCAGCCGTACTGCAAGCGTGCAGACAAGCGATGCGCGCGACCAACGTCCGAGGTCCAGACCGACGACGCCAAGCCGTAGTTCGAATCGTTGGCCCAACCCAGCACTTGTGCTTCATCGGTGAATTTGGTCACCGACACCACCGGCCCGAACACTTCGCGACGCACGATTTCGTCGTCCTGCTGAGCATCTGCCAAGACGGTGGGTTCGAAGAAGAAACCATTGCCCTCGACAGACTTGCCGCCGGTGATTAAACGGATATGCGGTTGCGCCACGGCACGTTCGACGAACCCGGCCACGCGGTCACGGTGCTGCGCAGTGATCAAAGGCCCCAGCTCGGTCGACGGATCATCCTGCAACCCGTACTTGATGCTGCTGACCGCTTCGCCGAGTTTCTCGACGAATTTGTCGTAGATACCTTCCTGCGCGTAGATGCGGCAAGCGGCGGTGCAATCCTGGCCGGCATTGTAGAAACCGAAGGTGCGAATGCCTTCCACGGCGGCGTCGATGTCGGCGTCGTCGAAGATGATCACCGGGGCCTTGCCACCCAGTTCCATGTGCATGCGTTTGACGCTGTCGGCGGTGCTGGAAATGATGTTAGAACCGGTGGCGATCGAACCGGTCAGCGAGACCATGCGCACTTTCGGGTGGGTGACCAGTGGGCTGCCCACCGTAGGACCCCGACCGAACACCAGGTTGAGTACACCGGCCGGGAAGATTTCCGACGCCAGTTCAGCCAGACGCAATGCGGTCAACGGGGTTTGTTCCGACGGCTTGAGCACCACGGTATTACCCGCGGCAAGGGCCGGGGCGATTTTCCAGGCGACCATCATCAGCGGGTAGTTCCACGGCGCGATGGAGGCGATCACGCCGACCGGGTCGCGGCGGATCATCGAGGTGTGGCCGGGCAAGTATTCGCCGCCCGCCGAACCGCTCATGCAACGGCTGGCGCCGGCGAAGAAACGGAACACGTCGGCAATCGCCGGGATCTCATCGTTCAGCGCGGCGTTGTAGGGTTTGCCGCAGTTGTCCGATTCCAGTTTGGCCAACTCTTCGCCGTGGGCTTCGATGGTGTCGGCGAGTTTGAGGAGCAGTAATGAACGGTCTTTTGGTGTGGTTTGCGACCAGCCTTCGAAGGCGCTGTCGGCGGCACGCACGGCGGCATCAACCTGGGCTTCGCTGGCCTCGTTGATTTCCACCAGCACACGACCGAGGGCCGGGTTGAACACCGGTTGGGCGGGGCCGTCGCCATCGATCAGTTGGCCGTTGATCAAGAGTTTGGTTTGCATGGCTTTGTCCTCTTCGAAGCTATTATTTTTCTGCCGGAACCGGATCCCTGTAGGAGCGAGGCTTGCCCGCGAAGCTTTTGGCTTTCTTGAGGACGCCTTCGCGGGCAAGCCTCGCTCCTACAGGGGCCGGTTTCTACAGTGGATATTGAGTTGTTCGTTATTTCCCGCCGCTACCGGCCACGCTTTCACCACCCCGGGTCAGGTAATACGCGCCGAGAATCGGCAGCATGGTCACCATCATCACCAGCATCGCGACGACGTTGGTCACCGGCACGTCCCGTGGGCGACTGAGTTGATTGAGCAGCCACAGCGGCAAGGTGCGTTCATGGCCGGCGGTGAAGGTGGTGACGATGATCTCGTCGAACGACAGCGCAAACGCGAGCATGCCGCCGGCCAGCAGCGCCGAGCCGAGGTTCGGCAAGACGATGTAGCGGAAGGTCTGCCAGCCATCGGCGCCGAGGTCCATCGAGGCCTCGATCAGGCTGTGTGAAGTGCGGCGCAAACGGGCGATGACGTTGTTGTAGACGATCACCACACAGAAGGTCGCGTGGCCGACGATGATGGTGAACATCCCCGGCTCGATCCCCAAGGTCTTGAAGGTCGCCAGCAACGCGATCCCGGTGATGATCCCCGGTAGCGCAATCGGCAGGATCAGCATCAGCGAGATGCCTTGCTTGCCGAAGAAATCCCGCCGGTACAGCGCGGCCGAGGCGAGGGTGCCAAGGACCATCGCGATCAACGTTGCGATGGCGGCAATTTCAGCCGACAACTTGATCGCCTCCAGCACGTCGGGCCGCGAGAACGCCACACCGATCCACTTCAGGGTAAAACCCTTGGGCGGAAAGCTGAACGCCGCTTCTTCGGTGTTGAAGGCGTACAGGAAGATGATCAGGATCGGGAAGTGCAGAAACACCAACCCGCCCCAGGCTGCGATGCGCAAACCCAGTGAAGCCTTCTCAGAGTGCATCGAAAGCCCCCAGTCGTTTGACGATGGTCAGGTAGATGGCGATCAACACAATCGGCACCAGGGTGAAGGCCGCCGCCATCGGCATGTTGCCGATCGCGCCTTGCTGGGCATAAACCATGCTGCCGACGAAGTACCCCGGCGGCCCCACCAGTTGCGGCACGATGAAGTCGCCCAGGGTCAGCGAAAAGGTGAAGATCGAACCGGCCGCGATGCCTGGAATCGACAGCGGCAGAGTCACCTGCATAAAGGTCTGGCGTGGCTTGGCACCAAGGTCGGCAGACGCTTGCAGCAGAGACGGCGGCAGACGTTCCAGCGAAGCCTGGATCGGCAGGATCATGAACGGCAGCCAAATGTAGACGAACACCATGAAACGACCCAGATGCGAGGTCGACAGCGTGCTGCCGCCCACCCCCGGAATGCCCAACACGAATTGCAAAACCGGCTCCAGTCCCAAGTGTTGAACGAACCACTGCGCCACGCCACCCTTGGCCAGCAGCAAGGTCCAGGCGTAGGCCTTGACGATGTAACTGGCCCACATCGGCAGCATCACCGCGATGTAGAAAAACGCCTTGGTCTTGCCGGTGGTGTAACGCGCCATGTAATAGGCAATCGGGAACGCGACGATGGCGCTGGCGATCGACACGGCAACGGCCATGCTCAGGGTGCGCAGGATGATGTCGAAGTTCGACGGCTGGAACAGCGCTGCAAAGTTCGCCAGGGTCAGGTCGGGGGTGACCGCCATGGTGAAGTCATCGAAGGTGTAGAAGCCTTGCCACAGCAGCACCAGCAGCGAACCGAGGTAGATCGCGCCGAACCATAGCAACGGCGGCACCAGCAGCAGCGACAGGTAAAAATTCGGTCGACGGTACAACAGGTTGGAAAACCTGCGGAGCGGCGAACCGCCGGCCTGGGTTTGAGGGATAGCCACGGTGGTCATCTCACACTCCGCCGACAACGGTGTCGTGCAGCGGGATCATCGCCTCGCGCGCCCAGCGTGCGCTGATGCGTTGCCCGGTCTGGTGCTGGGCGCTGACGTCCAGCCACTGCACGTTGGCCTGGCTGATGTTGAGGGTCTGGCCGTTTTCCAGTTTCAGTTCATAGCGCGTGGCGCTGCCCTGGTACTGAATGTCGTGGAGCAAGCCGCTGACTTCAATCTCGTGACTGGCCAGCGGGCCTTCGGCGAAACGCACGTGTTCCGGGCGTATCGAAAACGGCTGTGGATTGCCGCTCAATTGCTTCGCCAGATCACCGCGAATCACGTTGGACGTGCCGACGAATTCCGCGACGAATGTGGTGGCCGGTTTCATATACAAGTTGCGCGGAGTGTCGACCTGCTCAATGCGACCCTTGTTGAAGACGGCCACGCGATCGGACATCGACAGCGCTTCGGTCTGGTCGTGGGTGACGAAGATGAAGGTGATGCCGAGCTGGCGTTGCAGCTTCTTCAACTCGCTCTGCATTTGTTCGCGCAGCTTCAAATCGAGCGCGCCCAACGGCTCATCGAGCAGCAGTACGCGTGGGCGATTGACCAGAGCGCGGGCCAGGGCCACACGCTGGCGCTGACCGCCGGAAAGTTGCACCGGTTTGCGTTCGCCGTAGCCGCCGAGGGCGACCATGTCGAGGGCTTCTTCGGCACGTTTATGACGTTCGGTTTTACCGACGCCTTTGACCTTCAAACCGTAAGCGACGTTGTCGCGGACGTTCATGTGCGGGAACAGCGCGTAATCCTGAAACACGGTGTTGACGTCACGCTCATACGGCGGCAGCCCGGCGGCTTCTTCGCCATGAATACGGATGGAGCCTGCGCTCGGTTGTTCAAAACCGGCGATCAGGCGCAAACACGTGGTTTTGCCCGAGCCGGAAGGGCCCAGCATGGAAAAGAACTCGCCGTCCTGGATATCGATGGAAACCCGGTCAACGGCCTTCACTTCGCCGAACTGACGGGAAACGTTGGTGAACTGGACTGCAAGCGTCATGGTGCTCAACTCCAAAAATCTGAATCTTCAAAAGCATCGTCGGAGCCGACTCGCTCCCACAGATTTTGCGGTGATTTTGTGGGAGCGATCTGTAGCAGCTGCCGAGGAACGAGGCTGCGTCGGGCTGCGCAGCGGCCCCCGAGGGCGGTCCTGCGGACACGCAACGCAGCCTCGTTCCTCGGCAGCTGCTACAAGGGACTAGCGACCGCCCATGATCGCGATGTAATCCTGGGTCCAACGGCTGTACGGCACGAATTTGCCGCCCTCAGCCTGCGGGGTTTTCCAGAAGGCCAGGTTGTCGAACTGAGCGTAGCCATTGGACGCACACCCTTCGGCGCCCAGCAGCTCGCTGGCCTTGCAGCCTTCAGGCACGGCTGGAAGCGCGCCAAACCAAGCCGATACGTCGCCTTGCACTTTTGGTTGCAGCGACCAGTCCATCCACTTGTAAGCACAGTTCGGGTGCTTGGCTTCGACGTGCATCATGGTGGTGTCCACCCAGCCCGTAGCCCCTTCTTTCGGGATGACAGAGGCGACCGGCTGCTTGTCAGCGACCAGGCCATTGACCATGTATCCCCAGGTGCTTGAAGCCACGACGCCTTCGTTTTTGACGTCACTCATCTGCACGGTTGCGTCATGCCAGTAGCGGTGGATCAGGGGCTGTTGCTTGCGAAGCAGGTCCAGCGCCGCTTTGTACTGCACTTCGTTGAGCTCGTACGGGTTCTTGATGCCCAGTTCCGGCTTGGTTGATTTGAGGTAGAGGGCGGCATCGGCGATATAGATCGGGCCGTCGTATGCCTGAACCCGGCCCTTGTTGGACTTGCCGTCCGGCAGGGTTTGCTCTTCGAACACCACACTCCAGCTATCCGGCGCCGTCTTGAACACGTTGGTGTTGTACATCAACACGTTCGGGCCCCACTGATACGGGGTGCCGTAGGTTTGTTTATTGACGACGTACCAAGGGCCATCCTTGAGGCGAGGGTCTATGTTCTTCCAGTTCGGGATCAACGTCGTGTTAATCGGCTGCACACGCTTGCCGGCGATCAGTCGCAGGGAGGCATCGCCGGATGCAGTCACCAGGTCATAGCCGCCCTTGGCCATCAGGCTGACCATTTCATCGGACGTCGCCGCGGTCTTCACATTGACCTTGCAGCCGGTTTCCTTCTCGAAACCGGTCACCCAATCGTAAGCCTTGTCGCTTTCGCCACGTTCGATGTAGCCGGGCCACGCCACGATATCCAACTGACCTTCGCCGGCACCGACGGCTTTCAGCGGTTCGGCGGCCTGGATACTGGCGCTGGCCAACAGCGCCGTGGTGATTGCACTGAACAGTGCGGTCTTGTGCACGAACATGGGAATTCCCTCTTCTTTAATTATGGTCGGGGCAGTTGTGAACGTGGTGAAGCATGCCGTGAGCGGCTTGTTATTAGCGTAGTCAGAGATGCTGTCCGTGGCGCGCCATGATGTGCCGCACCACGCTGTAGTCCTGAAGCGAATCGCTGGATAAGTCTTTGCCATAACCCGAGCGTTTCAGGCCGCCGTGGGGCATCTCGCTGACCAGCATGAAATGGCTGTTGATCCAGGTGCAGCCGTACTGCAACCGCGCCGCCACTTGCATGGCCTTGTCGAGGTTCTGGGTCCAGACCGACGAGGCGAGGCCGTATTCCGAGTCGTTGGCCCAGTCCACGGCTTGTTCGAGTTCATCGAAACGGGTCACGGTGACCACCGGCCCGAACACTTCGCGCTGGACGATTTCATCGTTCTGTTTGCAGCCGGCCAGCAAGGTTGGCTGGTAATAGAAGCCGGCACCGGAATGCACCGCCGCGCCGGTCACCCGTTCGATGTGCGGCTGACCGAGGGCGCGCTCGACGAAACTGGCCACGCGGTCGCGCTGGCGAGTGCTGATGAGCGGGCCGATTTCGTTGTCGGCGTCGCGTTTACCGGCGAAGCGCAGGCTGCTGACCGCCGCGCCGAGTTCCGCCACCAGCCGGTCATGAATCCCGGCCTGTGCATAAATCCGGCACGCCGCGGTGCAATCCTGGCCAGCGTTGTAGTAACCGTAGGTGCGCACGCCTTCGACCACGGCCTGAATGTCCGCATCGTTGCAGACGATCACCGGCGCTTTGCCGCCGAGTTCAAGGTGCGTGCGTTTCAGGGTTTTTGCCGCGGCCTGGAGGATTTTCTGCCCGGTGACGATATCGCCGGTCAGCGACACCATGCGCACTTTGGGATGGCTGACCAAGTGGCTGCCAACGCCTTCACCGCCGCCGCAGACGATGTTGATCACGCCGCGTGGCAGGATCTCGGCCAGCGCAGGTGCCAGGGCCAGGATCGACAGCGGCGTGTGTTCGGACGGTTTGAACACCAGTGTGTTGCCGGCCGCGAGGGCCGGGGCGATTTTCCACGCAGCCATCATGATCGGGTAGTTCCACGGCGCAATCGACGCGACCACGCCAATCGGATCTCGACGGACCATGCTGGTGTAACCCGGCAGGTATTCGCCGCTGAGCTGGCCGGTCTGGCAGCGCACGGCCCCGGCGAAGAAGCGGAACACATCGACCGTCGCGCTCAAGTCGTCCTGACGGGCCAGGTGCAGCGGCTTGCCGCAGTTCAGGGATTCGAGGCGGGCGAGGAGGTCGGCTTGTTTTTCGATGGCGTTGGCGATGTCCAGCAGCAGGTTCGAGCGTTGCTGCGGCGTGGTCCGCGACCAGCCGGCGAAGGCGCGGTGGGCGGCGAGGATGGCGGCTTCGACTTGCTCGGTGCTGGCTTCCGCGATGTGGGTCAGCACTTCCCCGGTGGCCGGGTTGAGGATCGGTTCGACAAAACCCTGGCCCGCGACCAATTCGCCATCGATCAACAACGCGGTGAACAACGGGGTCTGCGCGCCAGCCATTTTTCGGGTTCTCTTTTCTTGTGTGGCCATGGTGCTCCCTGAGACTGGGCCTGGCCGTCTTATAGATGTAGCAAGACTAGTGCGCGGGCCCGAGGTCGACAAATTCTAAATACTGAAGGTGGCGTTCGATTAAATAGATGGCTTGCGTCCGCCGTGGGGTTGCTCCCGGGCGACGGTCAAAAACGGGTCCACCAATGCCGGGCGCGCGGTGCCACGACGCCAGGCCAGGCCCACATCGAGGGTCTGGCTCAGGTCGGCAATCGGCCGAGCTTCGATGATGTCGCCCTCCAGAGACCAGGGGCGGTAAGTCATGTCCGGCTGAATTGATACGCCCAGCCCAGCAGCCACGAGGCTTCGAACCGCTTCCGTCGACGCGGTTTTCAGGGTGATGCGCGGTTGCAGGCCGACCCCGCACCACATGCGGTGGGCGTTGCGGTCCATTTCATCGACGTTGAGCTGAATCAGCGGCTCACGGGCTACATCGGCGAGGTTGATGCTGTCGTGTTCCAGCAGCGGATGCTGGGCCGGCAACCACAGCCGATGGGGTGAGTGAGTCAGCACCTCGGTCTGCAAGGCGTGGCGGTCTTCGAGGTTGGAAAGGATCAATACACCGACATCGATCTCGCCGCTGACCAGCAAATGCTCGATGTACGGGCGCTCGTCCTCCATCACGCGGATTTCGACGTTGGGGTAGGCGCGCTGAAAACGAGTGAGCAAATCCGCGAGGTAATAACCGGCCACCAGGCTGGTCACGCCGATGATCAACTGCCCGGCGACTTGATCAGTGCTTTGTTGCAGGCTGCGCTTGGCGTTGTCCACGGTGGCCAGGATCAGGTGCGCCTGGCGCAGGAATTGATGGCCCTGGTGGGTCAGGCTCATGCCCTTGGCGTGTCGATTAAACAGGCCGACACCAATCTCCTCTTCCAGTTGCTGGATCGCCAGGGTCAATGTCGATTGGGAAATGAACGCGGTTTGCGCGGCAGCGGAGATCGAGCCGGTCTCGGCCACGGCGATGAAGTGACGGATCTGACGCAAGGTCATCATGGGGAATTACCCAGTGGGCGGTTTTATAGATTCGCTTGAGTGTATATCGCTTTAATCGATGGCCAAGTTTTTCCAAGCAACATCCAGAAGCACTCTCGTCCCCGGTCGACGGGCACTTTCGTTCTAGGCTGGTGGCCTTAGTGTCCGGTTAACCCCTTTCGTGGAGGCGGCAAAATGAATACGCGTGGATTGCTCGATCAACTACTCAAGTCCGGTCAGGACCTGATGCAGAACAAGGCCGGTGGCGCTCAACACAAGGCGTCCAGCGGTGGATTGGGCGGGTTGCTCGGCGGCAGCGGTGGTTCGGGCGGCCTCGGCGGGTTGCTCTCCGGCGCGGGCGGTGGCGCACTGGCGGCCGGCGCCATGGGCCTGTTGCTCGGCAGCAAAAAGGCCCGCAACGTTGGCGGAAAAGTCGCCATCTACGGTGGCCTCGCGGCGCTCGGCGTGATTGCCTACAAGGCATATGGCAATTGGCAGGCCCAGCAGGGCACTGCGCCGAAGACTGAGCCGCAGACACTCGATCGTCTGCCACCCGCGCAGGTCGAGTTGCACAGCCAGGCGATTCTCAAGGCGCTGGTCGCCGCGGCCAAAGCCGATGGCCATGTCGACGATCGTGAGCGTGCGCTGATCGAAGGTGAATTCACCAAGCTCGACAACGATCAGGAATTGCAGCAGTGGCTGCACGCCGAACTCAGCAAGCCGCTTGACCCGACGGAAGTCGCCCGCGCGGCCAGCACGCCGGAAATGGCTGCCGAGATGTACATCGCCAGCGTGATGCTGGTGGATGAGGAGAGCTTCATGGAGAAGTCCTACCTGGATGAGCTGGCGCGGCAGTTGAAGCTTGAGCCGGGGTTGAAGGCGGAGTTGGAGAAGCAGGTGCGGCAGGCTGCTATGTAGGTCGATCCAGGCGCCTGCGGGCAACTGTTTCGAGTTGAATATGCGATATCACCGCTCATCGGAATACGCCGGCTACTGTCAGATCTGACAGTAGACGGTCATCCTCTTTCGCGTTCTCAATAGCCCTGTCAAAACCATTGGCAGGAGCCATTACCATGACCACCAACCCAGTCAACAGCACAACGGCACTAACAGATAAAAGATTCGATATTCCGGTCAGTGACAGGCCAATCGGCATTGCTTGTAGTCGTGATGGAAAACTTGCCATTGTGACTCACGATACTTCTGATGGCGCTGTCACTATAATAGATCTTGCGACATTGAAGGAAATCAAGATTATAAAAGTTGGCGTGGCGGTGCGCGCAATTGCCGTTAGTCCAGATAATAAATATATTGTTGTGTGTTGGCAGAACGGAACATTTATTATCAGTGTTAACACCCTGGAAGTAGTGGCTGAGATCGAACTAATTGGCTCTGACGTTTCGGTGGGGTTTAGCCCTGATGGAAAACGCCTGTATTTTTGCAAGCTGAGCGCGCCCCAGTTAGTGATTTTGGATTTTGAAACTAAGGAAGAACTGCACTCAATATGCGATGCCAGATCACCAGATGCGATTGCGATCAGTCAAACCAAGACCAAAGCTTATTTTTCAAGTGGCAATGATGTGGTCAATGTATTGGATACAAATACTGGGCAGGTAATCAGTAGTATTGAAGTAGGGAGAAATCCATTCGATGTTGCCATAAACAGTGACGATAGTCTCCTTTGTGTCTGTAATTTTCAAGATAAAACTATTTCATTTGTCGATCTGGAAGATGAGCGAGTGGTTTCGACAACTCCTGTTGAAAGTTCACCTTGGGCTGTCGCGATAAGCCCTGATAATCAGCATGCGTATGTTGCGCTTGATGAAGGTGGTGTCAGCGTCATCGATCTCAATACATTCAAAGAGGTTGGGCGTTTGGGTGTTGGACGCGACCCTGTGGATATTGCAGTTGATTGCACCGGTTCTTTTGTGTGTACGGCAAACCTGACTGCTAATTCCGTCTCGGTTATCAGTCTCAGATCTACTCCATCTGAAGAAACAGAAGATTTTGAGTCCGTAGAACTGCAAAAAATTACGGAGGTCAAGGAGGTGATGTCGACCCGTATTTTTAATGTGACATTACTCGAAAAGTCAGACCCGGGACAATCGTTGGAATTTGCCAATATCGGTTGGAATGGTGAGCAGGTAAAAGGAAACTTGCTATATAATTTTGATGTTTTTGCCGACCATAGGATGGTGTATTCTCTAGAGTTAGTTGTGGGTGTCGCAACTTCGGTGGTTTTTTGGGTGGCTGGCGGTAATATCGGATCAAGTATCCCTTATGTGGATGTGTGGTTTTTTGACGAGTTCGATAATGAACTCAACGCTCAGCATTTTGTTGGAACACCCTATACTTTTCTCGAAAGAATGGTTGATTCCGGTCGTCTCGAAGGTATCAGGAAGATACAAATCAGGACGAATGGCCAATTTCTCATTGATAACATTACGGTTAAACGTGGTTAACGAGGAAAATACAGCGGTTGTTCGGGGGGCGGGTTTTTAATCTGGCTCTCTCCACATCACAAGCGCAGTCTATAAATCGCGTCTACGTTCTTCGCGAGCAAGCTCGTTTCCACACTTGACCGGGTTGTCAACACGATCGCAGTCCTAGTGGGAGCGAGCCTGCTCGCGAAGGCGTCTTCTGCCCAACAAATCCTTTGGCGCAATCCACAGTCCATTTTGTTCTTTGGCAGTTTTGGTGCATCCCTACTTTCGGGAGTGAGTGGCGCACGCTGCAGACCTCTCGGCCTACAAAGTGAGCCACAGAACGGGTTCTCGCCAAGTGCAACAGTGGCATGACACCCGTCTTATAAATGAAACACCCTCAGCTATACTCCGCAGCATTTGAACCGCCCCGAGGACTGACTGTGAAGAACTGGACGTTGCGCCAACGCATCTTGGCGAGCTTTGCGGTGATTATCGCCATCATGTTGCTGATGGTCGTCGTCTCGTATTCCCGGCTGCTGAAGATCGAAATCAGCGAAGCCAGCGTTCGTGAGGACGCGTTGCCCGGGGTCTATTACAGCTCGACGATTCGCGGTGCCTGGGTCGACAGTTTTCTCCATATTCAGGAAATGCTGGGCCTGAAGGAAGGGCAGGGCATCAGTGCCGAAGACGCCGCAGACTTCAAAAGCTACGAAGCGCGTGTGCAGGAAGCGATGAGTAACTATCGCGGCACCGTGACTACGGAGGAAGACAAGGTCGAATTCGCGACATTCGAAAAACTCCATGCGGAGTACGGCAAGCTCCTGGCCGCGGTGCTCGACTTGCACAAGCGCAATCAAGAGGCTGACGCTATCAAGTTGTTCAACGAACAACTGACTCCGGCCTGGACCGCAGGTCGAATGAAGCTCAATGACATCCTCCGCGAAAACAAAGCCGTGGCCGACCAGGACATCGCGAACATCGATGACGCCGTGGTCACCGCTAAAATCATCATGGGCATTTCCCTGTTGGTCGCGGTATTGGCCGCCGGCCTCTGCGGCTTGTTGTTGATGCGCGCAATCATGGCGCCGATGAACCGGATTGTGCAGATCCTCGAAATCATGCGCACTGGCGACCTCAGCGGCCGCCTGAACCTGGAGCGCAAAGACGAGTTCAATGCGGTGGAAACCGGCTTCAACGACATGATGGCCGAGCTCACCTCGCTCGTGTCTCAGGCCCAGCGCTCCTCCGTCCAGGTCACCACGTCGGTGACCGAGATCGCCGCCACCTCCAAGCAACAGCAAGCCACCGCCACCGAAACCGCCGCCACCACCACCGAAATCGGCGCGACGTCCCGTGAAATCGCGGCCACCTCCCGTGATCTGGTGCGCACCATGACTGAAGTTTCCACCGCCGCCGATCAGGCCTCGGTAGCGGCCGGCTCCGGGCAGCAAGGCCTGGCGCGGATGGAAGAGACCATGCACTCGGTGATGGGCGCGGCCGATCTGGTCAACGCCAAACTGGCGATCCTCAACGAGAAGGCCGGCAACATTAACCAGGTGGTCGTGACCATCGTCAAAGTCGCCGACCAGACCAATCTCTTGTCGTTGAACGCCGCCATCGAAGCCGAAAAGGCCGGTGAGTACGGTCGCGGGTTTGCCGTGGTCGCCACCGAAGTGCGGCGTCTGGCGGACCAGACCGCCGTGGCCACGTATGACATCGAGCAGATGGTGCGCGAGATCCAGTCGGCGGTGTCGGCCGGGGTGATGGGCATGGACAAATTCTCCGAAGAAGTGCGCCGCGGCATGTCCGAAGTGCAGCAGGTCGGCGAGCAGCTGTCGCAGATCATCCACCAGGTTCAGGCGCTGGCGCCGCGGGTGTTGATGGTCAACGAAGGCATGCAGGCGCAGGCCACCGGCGCCGAGCAGATCAACCATGCGCTGGTGCAGTTGGGCGATGCCAGCAGCCAGACCGTCGAGTCCCTGCGCCAGGCCAGTTTCGCCATTGACGAGCTGAGCCAGGTGGCCGTGGGGCTGCGGGGCGGCGTTTCGCGATTCAAAGTCTGATGAGCGAACTTGTGGTCAAACGCGGTGCGGTGATGCCGGCAAAACACGCGTTGTTTCTGCTGTTTCGCATCGGCAACGAGCGTTATGCCTTGCAGGCGCGCGAAGTGGCCGAGGTGCTGCCGCGTCTGCCGTTGAAGCCGATTGCCAAGGCGCCGGACTGGGTCGCCGGGGTGTTCGCCTATCGCGGCGCGGTGGTGCCGGTGATCGACCTCAGCGCGCTGACCTTTGGTCAACCGGCGCAAGCCCGCACCAGCACGCGGCTGGTACTTGTGCACTATTGGCCGGATGAGGAAACGCCTGCAAAGTTGCTCGGGCTGATTCTGGAGCAAGCCACCGACACCTTGCGCTGCAACCCGGCGGACTTTAAACCCTATGGCCTGGACAATCGCCAGGCGCCCTACCTGGGGCCGGTTCGTGAAGATGCCCAGGGTTTGCTGCAATGGGTGCGGGTGGCTGATTTGCTCGATGATCAGGTGCGCGCGCTGCTGTTTCCTTCGTCACCGCTGGACCTGGCGCTGCTTGAGGAACGGCCATGAGCAGCGATCAGCGCTTTTTCGATTTCCTCAAGGAACGCATCGGCCTCGACGTGACGTCAGTGGGGCCGGCGATCATCGAGCGCGCGGTGCGCCAGCGCAGCACCGCTTCCAGAGCGCTGACGGCGGATGAGTATTGGCACACGCTGCAAGGTTCGCGGGACGAACAGCAGGCGCTGATCGAAGCGGTGATCGTTCCAGAGACCTGGTTTTTCCGCTACCCGGAATCTTTCGCGACGTTGGCGAAACTGGCCACCAAACGCTTGGCCGACATCAACAACCTGCGCGCGCTGCGGATTCTCAGCCTGCCCTGTTCCACTGGCGAGGAGCCGTACTCCATCGCCATGGCCTTGCTCGATGCCGGACTCAAGCCGCATCAGTTCAAGGTCGAAGGCATGGACGTCAGCCCGCTGTCGGTGGAAAAAGCCAAGCGTGCGTTGTATGGCAAGAATTCATTCCGTGGCCAGGACATCGAGTTTCGCGAGCGCCATTTCAGTGCCGAAGAAGACGGCTACCGCCTCAACGAACGAGTGCTTGAACAGGTGCGTTTGCAGGTCGGCAACTTGCTGGATCCGGCGCTGCTGGCCAGCGAGTCGCCTTATGATTTTGTGTTCTGCCGCAACCTGCTGATCTATTTCGACCTGCCCACCCAGCAGCAAGTCTTCGAAGTGCTCAAACGCCTGACGCATGTCGACGGCGTGCTGTTTATCGGCCCGGCCGAAGGCAGTTTGCTCGGTCGTTTCGGCATGCGCTCGATTGGCATCCCGCAGTCTTTTGCGTTCAGCCGTCAGAGCGCGCCTGCACCCGAACCTCTGTCAGTCTTCGTCCCGACACCGCTGCCGGTGCGCCAACCGGTGCGCAGCGTGACACCGCCGCCCGTGCGCAATCGTCCGTTCGCAACCATTTTGCCGCCGACCGTCACCCCGAAAGCCTCGGACGCTGCCACCTTGTTGGCGAACATCGCAGCGCTGGCCAACGAAGGCAAAAGCGCCGATGCCCGCGCTGCCTGCGAACGTTATTTGCGCAGTCACGAACCGGTGGCCCAGGTGTTTTATTGGCTGGGGCTGCTCAGCGATGTCGCCGGCAGAGTCCTCGAAGCCCAGGGGTTTTATCGCAAGGCGTTGTACCTCGAACCGCAACACCCCGACGCGTTGATGCACCTGGCAGCCTTGCTGCAATCCCAGGGCGACACGGCGGGTGCCAAAAGATTGCAGGACCGCGCCGCCCGCAGCGAGCGTGCCGCCGACAGTGAGCGTAAACGATGAACGGCTCCGACACCTTGAGCGTCACCCATGAAGATGCCCAGGCCATCGACGACTGCTGGAACCGCATCGGTATCCACGGCGACAAATCCTGCCCGCTGCTGATCGAACACATTCATTGTCGCAACTGCGCGGTGTATTCCGCCGCGGCCACGCGCTTGCTCGACCGCTACGCCTTGCAACAGGACGATCGCGAGCAGGTCTCGGTGGCGGCCGAAATTGACGTGAAAACCCGCTCGCTGCTGATGTTTCGTCTGGGCGAAGAATGGCTGGGCCTGGCCACCCGCAGTCTGGTCGAAGTAGCGCCGCTGCAAGCGATTCATTCCTTGCCGCACCAGCGCTCCCGGGCCCTGCTCGGCGTGGCGAACGTGCGCGGTGCTTTGGTGGCGTGCCTGTCCCTGGTGGAACTGCTCGGTCTCGATGGCACCAGCAGCGTGGCGTCTGGTACGCGAGTGATGCCGAGGATGCTGATCATTGCTGCGCACGGCGGGCCGGTGGTGGTGCCGGTGGACGAAGTGGACGGCATACATGCCATTGACGAGCGCATCCTCGATGCTGCGTCGCCGTCCGGCAACCAGGCCAGCGCCAAATACACCCGGGGCGTGTTGCAATTCAAAGGTCGCAGCCTGCGTTGGCTGGATGAAGAACAGCTGTTGTCCGCCGTGACCCGGAGCCTCACATGACCCCCGAGCAAATGCGCGACGCTTCGTTGCTGGAGCTGTTCAGCCTCGAAGCCGAAGCGCAGACCCAGGTGCTGAGCGCAGGCCTTCTGGCGCTTGAGCGCGATCCGACCCAGGCTGATCACCTTGAATCGTGCATGCGCGCGGCCCACTCGCTCAAAGGCGCGGCGCGGATTGTCGGGGTCGATGCCGGCGTCAGCGTCGCGCATGTGATGGAAGATTGCCTGGTCAGCGCGCAGGAAGGGCGCCTGTACCTGCGGCCCGAGCACATTGACGCCTTGCTGCAAGGCACCGATTTGCTGATGCGTATCGCGACGCCGAATAACAATCCCGGGGCGGCGGATATCGAGGCCTATGTGGCACTGATGGCGCGGTTGCTGGATCCGCTCGCGTTGGCCATGCCGATCAGCACGCCGATTGCACCGTTCATCACCGAGTCCGAGCCTGAAGCGCTCGCGCCGATGGTCGAAGCCCTGATTCCGGTCGCCGAACCGCCACCCGCAGAGCCAGCGAAAAGGACCCGGCGCACCACCGATAATGGCGAACGCGTGCTGCGCGTCACGGCCGAACGCTTGAACAGCCTGCTCGACCTGTCGAGCAAATCCCTGGTGGAAACCCAGCGACTCAAGCCGCACCTGGCCACGATGCAGCGCCTCAAACGCATGCAGAACAATGGCCTGCGGGCGCTGGAAAACCTCAACGTCCACCTCAAGGAACATGCCTTGAGCCTCGAAGCCCAGGAAGCCTTGGCCGATGCCCGGCGGCTGCTGGCCGAGTCCCAGCAATTGCTGGTGGAAAAAAACGCCGAACTGGATGAGTTTGCCTGGCAGGCCAGTCAACGGGCGCAGGTGTTGTACGACACCGCGCTGGCCTGTCGCATGCGGCCGTTTGCCGACGTGTTGGGCGGGCAAGTGCGCATGGTCCGCGACCTCGGTCGCAGCCTCGGTAAACAGGTGCGGCTGGAGATCGAGGGCGAGAAAACCCAGGTTGATCGCGACGTCCTGGAAAAGCTCGAAGCGCCGTTGACGCACTTGCTGCGCAACGCGGTGGATCACGGCATCGAGTCCCCCGAGCTACGCTTGCTGGCCGGCAAGCCTGAAGAAGGCCTGATTCGTCTGCGCGCCTCCCATCAAGCGGGTCTGCTGGTGCTGGAGTTGAGCGATGACGGTCACGGCGTCGATCTGGAAAAAGTCCGCCGCAGCATCATCGCGCGGCAGTTATCCCCGGCTGAAACCGCTGCCCAGTTGAGCGAAGAAGAGCTGCTGACGTTCCTGTTCCTGCCGGGTTTCAGCCTTCGCGACAAGGTCACTGAAGTGTCCGGGCGGGGCGTCGGCCTGGACGCGGTTCAGCACATGGTCCGTCAGTTGCGCGGCGCGGTGGTGCTGGAGCAGACGGCGGGCGAGGGTAGCCGTTTTCACCTCGAAGTGCCGCTGACGCTGTCTGTGGTGCGCAGTCTGGTGGTGGAAGTCGGTGACGAGGCGTACGCCTTTCCGCTGGCGCACATCGAACGCATGCGTGATCTGGAGCCGGCGGACATCGTTCAGGTCGAAGGGCGTCAGCACTTCTGGCACGAAGGCCGGCATGTCGGGCTGGTCGCCGCCAGTCAGCTGTTGCAGCGCCCGGCGAGCACGAGCAGCCAGCAAACCCTGAAAGTCGTGGTAATCCGCGAGCGCGAGGCGATTTACGGTGTCGCGGTCGAACGGTTTATTGGCGAGCGGACGCTGGTCGTATTGCCGCTGGATGAACGTCTGGGCAAGGTGCAGGACATTTCCGCCGGGGCTTTGCTCGACGACGGGTCGGTGGTGCTGATTGTCGACGTCGAAGACATGCTGCGCTCGGTGGACAAGCTGCTCAACACCGGACGTCTGGAGCGGATTGCCCGTCAAGGCAGCCAGGCCGTCGAGGCGGCTCGTAAACGGATTCTGGTGGTCGACGATTCGCTGACCGTTCGCGAGTTGCAGCGCAAGTTGCTGCTCAATCGTGGCTACGACGTGGCCGTGGCGGTCGATGGTATGGATGGCTGGAACGCCCTGCGTTCGGAGGATTTCGATCTGCTGATCACCGACATTGATATGCCGCGCATGGACGGCATCGAACTGGTGTCTTTGTTGCGTCAGGACAATCGCCTGCAATCGCTGCCGGTTATGGTGGTGTCCTATAAAGATCGCGAAGAAGACCGTCGTCGTGGACTGGACGCCGGAGCCGACTATTATCTAGCCAAAGCCAGTTTTCATGACGACGCCCTGCTTGATGCAGTGGTTGAGCTCATCGGAGGAGCGCGGGCATGAAAATAGCGATCGTCAACGACATGCCCATGGCCGTGGAGGCCCTGCGCCGCGCCCTGGCATTCGAACCGGCGCATGAAGTGGTCTGGGTCGCCGGCAACGGCGCCGAGGCGGTGCAACGCTGCGCCGAAAATACCCCGGACCTGATCCTGATGGACCTGATCATGCCGATAATGGACGGCGTGGAAGCTACCCGGCGGATCATGGCCGAGACGCCCTGCGCCATTGTCATTGTCACGGTCGACCGCCAGCAGAACGTGCACCGGGTGTTCGAGGCCATGGGCCACGGCGCGCTGGACGTGGTCGACACTCCCGCCCTCGGTGCCGGCAATGCCCAAGAGGCGGCGGCGCCGCTGTTGCGCAAGATCATGAACATTGGCTGGCTGATTGGTGACAAGGGCAATCGCGAACGACCGGGCCCTAGCCCGCTGCGCAGCTCGGCTTCGCGCCAGCGCCTGATCGCGATCGGCTCGTCCGCAGGCGGCCCGGCGGCGCTGGAAGTCTTGCTCAAGGGCCTGCCACAAGATTTTTCGACCGCGATCGTGTTGGTGCAGCATGTGGACCAGGTGTTCGCCGCCGGCATGGCCGAATGGCTCAGCAGTGCCAGCGGCCTGAAGGTTCGACTGGCCCAGGAAGGCGAGCCCCCACAGGCCGGCACGGTGTTGCTGGCGGGCACCAACCACCATATTCGCTTGCTGAAAAACGGCACGCTGGCCTACACCGCCGAACCGGTCAACGAGATCTATCGGCCCTCGATCGATGTGTTTTTCGAGAGCGTGGCCAGTTACTGGAACGGCGATGCCGTGGGGGTTTTGCTCACCGGTATGGGGCGCGACGGCGCGCAGGGGCTTAAACTCATGCGCCAACAGGGCTACCTGACCATCGCTCAGGACCAACAAAGCAGTGCGGTTTACGGAATGCCGAAAGCGGCAGCGGCCATCGATGCCGCCGTGGAAGTTCGCCCACTGGACAAGATAGCGCCACGATTGCTGGAGATTTTCCCCAAATGAAGACTTTTCGCAGCAATCCTGGCCCAGGCAGTATTCAGGTGACCGCACATGAATGACTTACAGCTCGACGACTTCAAGACCGACGAAAACGCCGCCATGGTGCTGTTGGTGGACGATCAGGCGATGATCGGCGAAGCGGTGCGCCGCGGGTTGTCGAATGAAGAAAATATCGACTTCCACTTCTGCGCCGACCCGCATCAGGCCATTGCGCAGGCGATTCGTATCAAACCGACGGTGATCCTGCAGGACTTGGTGATGCCGGGCCTGGACGGCCTGAGTCTGGTGCGTGAATACCGCAACCACCCGGCGACCAAGAACATCCCGATCATTGTTCTCTCGACCAAGGAAGACCCGCTGATCAAGAGCGCGGCGTTTGCGGCCGGGGCCAATGATTACCTGGTCAAGCTGCCGGACAACATCGAACTGGTGGCGCGCATTCGCTACCACTCGCGCTCCTACATGACATTGTTGCAGCGCGATGCGGCCTATCGCGCGTTGCGGGTCAGCCAGCAGCAGTTGCTCGACACCAATCTTGTGCTGCAGCGGTTGATGAACTCCGACGGCTTGACCGGGCTGTCGAACCGCCGGCACTTCGACGAATACCTGGAGCTGGAATGGCGCCGTTCGCTGCGTGATCAGAGCCAATTGTCGCTGTTGATGATTGATGTCGACTACTTCAAGTCCTACAACGACAGCTTTGGCCACCTCGAAGGCGACGAAGCCCTGCGTAAAGTCGCCACCGCTATTCGCGATGCGAGCGCCCGCCCGTCGGACCTGCCCGCCCGTTACGGCGGGGAAGAGTTTGTCCTGGTGTTGCCCAACACCACGCCGGGTGGCGCACGACTGGTGGCGGAAAAACTGCGCATGACCGTGGAAGCGCTGAAGATTCCGCACATTTTCCCCAGTGAAGGCTCAAGCCTGACCATCAGCATCGGCCTGTCGACCATGGTCCCGCAGCCGGGCAGCGATTGCCGGCAACTGATCTCGGCGGCGGACAAGGGGCTGTACCTGGCGAAGAACAATGGGCGCAATCAGGTGGGGATTGAGTAATTCGTTGCTGAAATACGATCCCATGTAGCAGCGGTCGAGCCCCGCGAGGCCGCGTCCGAGGACGAAGTCCTCGCCAGTCCTGTGTACGCGGTTTGTCTAAAAGACCATGTTGTATGGTTTACGACGGCTTCGTCCGAACGCGGCCCGCACCGAACGCGGCCTCGCGGGGCTCGACCGCTGCTACAGGTGTTCGCAAACCATTCGCCCCTAAAGCCGCCAGGCGGGCTGCCGTGACAGCTTGATTACGTTATACTCGCCGGCTTTCAAAAGTTCGCCAACGAGTGCTGCCCGCCATGGAAATCAACCCGATCCTTAACAGTATCAAGGACCTGTCCGAGCGCTCCGAAACTATTCGGGGGTATCTTTGACTACGATCAAAAGCATGAGCGTCTGACTGAAGTCAATCGCGAGCTTGAAGATCCGTCTGTCTGGAACAACCCGTCGTACGCTCAGGAGCTGGGCCGCGAGCGGTCGCTGCTGGCTCAGATCGTCGAAACCCTCGACGAAATGCACAGCGGTCTGGCCGATGCCAAAGACCTGCTGCTGATGTCCGCCGAAGAAGAAGACCAGGCCGCCGTCGATGACGTCGCTGCCGAAGTCGAGCGCCTGCGCGAGTCGCTGGAAAAACTCGAATTCCGTCGCATGTTCAGCGGTGAGATGGACGCCAACAACGCCTACCTGGACATTCAGGCCGGCTCCGGCGGTACCGAGGCCCAGGACTGGGCCAACATCCTGCTGCGCATGTACCTGCGCTGGGCTGACAAACGCGGTTTCGACGCGACCATCATGGAGCTGTCGGCCGGTGAAGTCGCCGGGATCAAGGGCGCCACGGTCCACATCAAGGGCGAATACGCCTTTGGCTGGCTGCGCACCGAGATCGGCGTGCACCGTCTGGTGCGCAAGAGCCCGTTCGACTCCGGCAACCGTCGCCACACCTCGTTCTCTGCCGTGTTCGTGTCGCCGGAAATCGATGACAACATCGAAATCGACATCAACCCGTCGGACCTGCGCATCGACACTTACCGCTCCTCGGGTGCCGGTGGCCAGCACGTAAACACCACCGACTCGGCCGTACGGATTACTCACGTACCAACCAACACCGTGGTCAGCTGCCAGAACGAACGCTCCCAGCACGCCAACAAAGACACCGCGATGAAAATGTTGCGGGCGCGCTTGTACGAGCAGGAAGTGCAGAAACGCAACGCCGCCTCCCAAGCCCTGGAAGACACCAAGTCGGACATCGGCTGGGGTCACCAGATTCGCTCTTACGTGCTTGATGCGTCGCGAATCAAGGATTTGCGCACTAACATCGAACGCAGTGACTGCGACAAGGTACTCGACGGCGATATCGACGAATACCTGGTGGCGAGCCTGAAACAAGGGCTGTAAACCGCCAGTCAAGACCTTAAGTCCCCTGCCCTCGGTGGGGGCAACGAACCTGTGATGGAATTTTTAAAGACATGAGCGACCTACAACTCGACCCGCAAGCCCTGCAACAGGAAGAAAACTCCCTGATCGCCCTGCGCAAGGAAAAGCTTGCTGCCGAGCGCGCCAAGGGCAATGCCTTCCCCAACGACTTCCGCCGCGACAACTACTGCGAAGACTTGCAGAAACAGTACGCGGACAAGACCAAGGAAGAGCTGGCAGAGGCTGCGATCCCGGTCAAGGTTGCCGGTCGCATCATGCTCAACCGTGGCTCGTTCATGGTGATCCAGGACATGACCGGGCGCATTCAGGTCTACGTCAACCGCAAGACCCTGTCCGAAGACACCCTGGCCGCGGTGAAAACCTGGGACATGGGCGACATCATTGCCGCCGTTGGCACCCTGGCCCGTTCCGGCAAGGGCGACCTGTACGTTGAAATGACCGAAGTGCGCCTGCTGACCAAGTCGCTGCGCCCGCTGCCGGACAAGCACCACGGCCTGACCGACACCGAACAGCGCTACCGCCAGCGCTACGTTGACCTGATCGTCAACGAAGAAGTGCGCCAGACGTTCCGCGTGCGTTCGCAAGTGATTGCGCACATTCGCAGCTTCCTGATGAAGCGTGACTTCCTTGAAGTCGAAACGCCGATGCTGCAAACCATTCCTGGTGGCGCTGCGGCCAAGCCTTTCGAGACGCACCACAACGCGCTGGACATGGAAATGTTCCTGCGTATCGCGCCTGAGCTGTACTTGAAGCGCCTGGTTGTCGGCGGCTTCGAGAAAGTGTTCGAGATCAACCGCAACTTCCGTAACGAAGGCGTTTCGACGCGTCACAACCCTGAATTCACCATGTTGGAGTTCTACCAGGCGTACGCCGACTACGAAGACAACATGGACCTGACCGAAGAGCTGTTCCGTGAACTGGCGCAGCTGGTTCTGGGCAGCACCGACGTGCCGTACGGCGACAAGGTGTTCCACTTCGGCGAACCGTTCGTGCGTCTGTCGGTGTTCGACTCGATCCTCAAGTACAACCCTGAGCTGACCGCTGACGACCTGACCGACATCGAGAAGGCTCGCGCCATCGCCAAGAAGGCCGGCGCCAAGGTGCTGGGCTTTGAAGGCCTGGGTAAATTGCAGGTGATGATTTTCGAAGAACTGGTCGAGCACAAGCTGGAGCAGCCGCACTTCATTACCCAGTACCCGTTCGAAGTGTCGCCGCTGGCCCGTCGTAACGACGAGAACCCAAGCGTCACCGACCGTTTTGAACTGTTCATCGGTGGCCGCGAAATCGCCAACGCCTATTCCGAGTTGAACGACGCGGAAGACCAGGCCGAGCGTTTCATGGCTCAGGTGGCCGACAAGGACGCGGGCGACGACGAAGCCATGCACTACGACGCCGACTTCGTTCGTGCGTTGGAGTACGGCATGCCGCCAACGGCGGGTGAAGGTATCGGTATCGACCGTCTGGTGATGTTGCTGACCAACTCACCGTCGATCCGCGACGTGATCCTGTTCCCGCACATGCGGCCGCAAGCGTAAGTGTTTCGATAAAAAAGCCGCCTATAACAGGCGGCTTTTTATTGCCTGTCTGGTACAAACGTATCAAATGGTTACTTTTGAAGTAAGAGAGGACTACCTGTCGTGAACCGTGCAATTGCTCAAGAAGGTGCAGCGGGCATCGCCACTGCGGTCGCTGAAAGCGTTCAGTACCAGGGCCGCAAGGCCAGCCGACAGGGCAGCGAGCAGCGTCGACAGGACATTCTCGATGCGGCGATGCGCATTGTCGTGCGCGATGGCGTACGGGCCGTAAGGCACCGTGCGGTAGCGGCCGAGGCCGGGGTGCCGCTGTCGGCCACCACTTACTATTTCAAGGATATCGATGACCTGCTCACCGATACCTTCGCCCAATACGTGGAGCGCAGTGCGGCGTTCATGGCCAAGCTGTGGGTGAACAACGAGGGCCTGCTGCGCGAGATGGTGGTCAGCGGCGACGGCAGTCCCGAGTCGCGCTCGCAACTGGCGGACGACATTGCGCGGTTGATGGCGGACTATGTACACCGGCAACTGATCAACCGCCGCGAACACTTGATGGCCGAACAGGCGTTCCGCCAGGAAGCGCTGTTGAACCCGCGCCTGGCGCTGTTGGTACGCTCACATCAGCAGATTCTGCTACAGGGTACGTGCCAGCTTTTCCAGGTATTGGGTTCGCGCGAACCGCAACAGGATGCCAAGGTGTTGACGGCGATTATCGGACGGATGGAATATCAGGGCCTGCTCAACGACGCCGAGCCTGTCTCCGAGGCTGAAATGCTCGGTATCCTCAATCGCTACATGCACCTGGTACTGGCGTCGGTGTAACACCTGCGGGACTGCGATCCTGTGGGAGCGGGCTTGCTCGCGAAGGCGGTGTGACAGTCGATGCAAATGTTGAATGTTAAATCGCCTTCGCGAGCAAGCCCGCTCCCACACAGGGTCGCTGCTCACCTGAGGACTGCGTTGTGTTCATAGGGAGTGTTGAATGAAAGCCTGGCGTGTCGTTGTGATCGCCTTGTCGTTCCTGCTGCTCAGTGGCTGTCTGGTGACCTTCAAGGACCCACTGCCCGCCAGCGACCCCGCGCCTAAAGGTCTGCTCGGCAAATGGACCAGCACCAACGCCTGGGGTGAGCCGATGAACCTGGAGCTGACGCGTCTGGGCGACAATCGCTATCAGGCGGTCAGCTATTTCAAGGCCAAACCCAAGGAGCGCGAGGCCTACCCGTTTACAGTGTCGCGCCATGGCAACCGCTGGTATTTGTCGGCGAAGGTGCCGGCGCAGTTCGGTGGGCATTTCACTATTGCCGGTTTTGAACTCACCGATAAGCACGAATTGGTGGTCTACAACCTCGATCTCGAGCAGATCAATCAAGCCATGGGTCAAAAAGTCCTGAACGGCGAAGGCTTCCAGACCGATGATGGCGACGGCGTGCTGATCAGCAACAGCATGGACCAGGTCTTTGCTTACCTCGATGATCCGGCCAATTCTGATGTCTTCGTCGAGGCGGCGCGCTATCAGCGCCTGGCCAAAGCTAAAGTTAAATAAGCCAGCACATAACGGTTTTTCTACAGGAGTTACGGGTGGACGATTACCAGCAGACGATACGCATTTTGTCCGATCGCATTGTGCTGGCACAGACGCCGATTCGCGTCCTCGATGCGGTCAAGTGGGATGACAGCATCCGCAAGGGTTTCCTCAAGGCCAAGGGCAAGGAAATGCCGGCGGTGGATCGCGACTATTACCTCAATCGGCCACTGTCGTTCGACTCCAGCAAAGTGAAACTGGAATTCCAGAACATCGAGCGTGACATCACCCGTCAGCTCGGCCAGTTCAACCCGGTCGGCCAGATCATGCGGCGCATGTGCAAGGAATACCGGATGGTGGTGCGCATGCTCGAAGCGCGCGGCACCGAGGATTTCGGGCTGATTTCCCAGGAGCTGTACGGCGCCGCGTCCGACGCGTTCCATGCCGGCGACCCGACCCTGTCCGACCTCGGCCTGATGCTCTCCGATTACCTGAACAACATCGATGGCCGGGGAGACCTGAAGGACGAGCCGAAAATCCTCACCGCCAAGGATGCCGTGCATCTGTTGCAAACCCGCTTGAGCAAAGTGTTTGGCGAAGCAGAAGAAACCATTCGGGTGTTCGAGTCCGACGGCATCGTGGCCGACGCGGCGGCCGGCGCTGACTACATCAAGATTCGCACCGACGCGATGTTCAACGAACGCGACGTGCGTGCCCTGGAAGTCCACGAAGGGCTGGTGCACGTGGGCACCACGCTCAACGGGCTCAACCAGCCGATCTGCACCTTCCTGTCCAAAGGTCCGCCGTCGTCGACGGTGACCCAGGAAGGCCTGGCGATCCTGATGGAAATCATCACCTTCGCGTCCTACCCGAGCCGCCTGCGCAAACTGACCAACCGCACCCGTGCCATTCACATGGTGGAAGAGGGCGCGGACTTCTTGCAGGTCTTCGATTTCTTCCGCGAGCAAGGTTTTGAAATGGCTGAAAGCTACGGCAACGCCAGCCGGGTGTTCCGTGGTTCGATACCGACCGGCCTGCCCTTTACCAAAGACTTGTCCTACCTCAAGGGCTTTATCATGGTTTACAACTACATTCAGTTGGCTGTGCGCAAAGGCAAGCTTGAGCAGATTCCGCTGCTTTTTTGCGGCAAGACCACGCTGGAAGACATGCGCACCTTGCGCCAGTTGGTAGACGAAGGGTTGGTGGTGCCACCCAAGTATTTACCGGATCAGTTCCGTGACCTGAATGCGCTGTCGGCGTGGATGTGCTTCTCCAACTTCCTCAACCACCTGAGCCTGGACCGGATCGAAGCGGATTACTCGAACATCCTGTGATCAGCACAACACCTGTGGGAGCGGGCTTGCCCGCGATTGCGGTTTAACATTTAACATTGGTGTCGCCTGACACACCGCTATCGCGGGCAAGCCCGCTCCCACAGGTTAATTGTCTCTCCACAGGATTGTGTTTCAACTCCATTTCTCGCGAGGTTTCAACGGATGAGAATCCTCGGCATCCTCTGCCTTCTTCTGACTCTGAACGGTTGCAGCTCCCTGCTGTTCTACCCCGAACCCGGCCAGCTGTTCACCCCGGAAAAAGCCAAGCTCGACTACCGCGAAGTGACCCTCACCACCGCCGATGGCCTCAGGCTGAATGCTTGGTGGCTGCCGGCGAAAAAAGGCGTCGAGGTCAAGGGCACGGTGCTGCATCTGCACGGCAACGGCGGCAATCTGCCGATGCATTTGGGCGGCAGTTGGTGGTTGCCTGAGGAAGGCTACCAAGTGCTGCTGATCGATTATCGCGGTTACGGGTTGTCCGAAGGCGAACCGAGCCTGCCGGCGATCTATCAGGACATCGATGCCGCCTTCAAATGGCTCGACCAGGCGCCGGAAGTCAAAGGCAAACCGCTGATTCTGCTCGGCCAGAGCCTCGGCGGTTCGATGGCCGTGCATTACCTGGTTCAGCATCCTGAACGCCAGAAACAACTCAAGGCCTTCGTCCTCGACGGCGTGCCCGCCAGTTATCGCAGCATCGGCCGGTTTGCCCTGAGCAATTCCTGGCTGACCTGGGCGTTCCAGGTGCCGCTTTCGTGGCTGGTGCCGGACGGCGACAGTGCGATCAACTCCATGGCTCAGCTCAACGGCGTGCCGAAACTGATCTACCACAGCATCGATGATCCGATCGTGCCCCTTTCCAACGGCATCCGTCTGTATCAAGCTGCGCCGCCGCCGCGCGTGCTGCAACTGACCCGTGGCGGTCATGTGCAGACATTCGCCGACCCGGTCTGGCGCAAAGTGATGCTGCGTTATCTTGACGACCCGCAGCATTTCAACGGTCTGCGCCGCCTGGGTGAAATCCCCAATTACCCGGCACCCCCGAATTCAGAAGATGAACCCTCAGAGAGTCCGCAATGAGTGAAGAACGTAACGCCATCCCGCTGATCATCACCGGTATCTGCAGCATCCTCGGCACTGTCGGTGCCCTGTGGTTCTACGGCTATCTGCACTTCGCCAAACCCGAAGATGCGCTGCTGCTCAGCGACTTCACCATGCTCAAGACCGTGCCGGGTGAAGACTACAAAGTCTCCCTGGAACCCGCAGCGCAAGTGGCCCAATGCATCGATGGCGTGCTGGTGATGTTCGACACCGAACAAAAAGGCCTGACCGGTGTGCTGATCAACAGCAAGAAAAAAGCCGTGCGTTGCATGGGCGAAGAAACCCCGCAAAAACTCGAGCAATAACCAATCCGGAATTCACCAAAGATCCCCTGTGGGAGCGGGCTTGCCCGCGATGAGGCCGGCACTTTCACCATTTTGTTGCCTGACAGTCTGCCATCGCGGGCAAGTCGAATCGTCGCACCGCCGCTCCCACAGGTTCGGTGAAGACCAAAAAAGCCCCGCCTGATCGACTCAGGCGGGGCTTTTGTGTTTCAGCAGGTGAGGCTTAGTTCGAGCTGACAGCCGAACGCGGGATCACGGGCTGGTTGTCGTTGGAAATGGTCACTTCCACCCGACGGTTCATCGCACGACCCGAGGTGCTGGTGTTTTCCGCAACCGGGTATTCCTTGCCGTAACCCTGCGCAACGACGCGCGCGGGATCAACGCCCATTTTCACCAGTGCCATGCGCACGGAACCCGCACGACGCTCGGACAGCGACTGGTTGTGGCTCGCGGTGCCGGTGCTGTCGGTGTAACCCTCGACGATCACTTTGCGATCAGGGTTTTCCGAGAGGAACTGCGCCAGTTTGTTGATGTTCACCAGACCGCTGGATTTCAGGTCTGCACGGTCGGTGGCGAACAGCACGTCGCCGAAGGTCACCAGCGTACCGCGATCGGTCTGCTTGGCGTTCAGGCTGTCCTGCAACTGCTTGATCTGCTGATCGCGAGCATCGAGACGCGCCTGGGCACGTTGTGCGGCAGCGTTTTTCAGATTGGCTTCAGCAGTGCGCAGGGCAATGGTCTGCTTCGCCACTTCAACACGCTGATTGGTCAGATAGGCCAGTTGATCGACCTCGTTCGGATCTTTCTTGTCCAGATAAGCCTTGTCGGCCTTGTCCAGGTAATCGCTGGCGTCTTTGGTTTCCAGCGCCGCGACCTTGCTCGCTTGCGGGTTGGTTTGCAGGCCGGTGTAGTTGGTGCGGGCCTGCTCCAGGTTCGCGTTAGGCGGGGTGGAGCAGGCAGCCAGTGCAACGCTTGCGGCCAGGAGAGCGGGGATCATCAATTGTTTACGCATAATAATTCGTCCTTTCTATCGATAAGAGCTTCAAGTCTGATGACGGGATGCGCGCTTACTGCACGGTGCGCTGGCTTTCCTGACGCAGTTCCTGAACCCCTTTCTGAGAGTCCTTCACAGCTTGTTCGGCTTTTATCGCCTGAGCTTTGCGTTCGGCTACGCGTGCGTCCCACTCAGCCTGCTCGGCCAGCACTTTGGCCTCGGCATACTTTTTGTCGTGCATGGCGATTTCGGCTTGTTTGAGCTTGTCTTGCGCGGACTTCATTTCCACGGCGGCAAACTCGGTACCGCCGGCGCTGACGGCGCCATTCACTGCGGATTGGGTCACGGCGAATTGCTCGGTCGGCGGGTTGCCGGCACACCCGGCCAATACGAAGCTGCTGCCGATTGCCAGGGCAGCCAGTTTCAGACCGTGCAGGTGATTGGACGAGTTCTTGGCAGTGCTGATCTTCATGGTCTTCAACTCCATTGGTATAACTCCTGAAAAACTTAAAAATCCATGCTGGGCAAGGAGCCGTAACCGTCAATTTCCGGGGTGTTTTGAAACGGCCGTCCCAGGCGTGGTTAATGGCTGTGACCCGAGGGGTTTTTCAAAAGTTCAGAGAAGATGGCCCATCGCCTGAAAATACTTTGACCGAACGGACAAGGCTCTAAATCGGGAACTTTGGCAACCTGCAGCGGTATGCCCGACCTTTTCAAGGCTCGGAAACTCGTTATCTGGAAGGGATTTACAAATCCATTGTGGGAGCGGGCTTGCTCGCGAAAGCGGTGCATCAGTCAAGCAGATGGCGACTGACACGACGCCTTCGCGAGCAAGCCCGCTCCCACAGGGTTCGTGGGGAATCAGTGTTTTTGCTTGTCGTCACCCGATGACAAATCGTGCAGGTGACGACGGGACAACGCGAGAAAACGCGGGGTCGGGCCGACGTCTTCGTACAGTGGATCACCTTCTTCATCGGTAGCCACCACGGTCGATCCTTTCACGTACGGAAAGCTCTTTTCGAGCTCTTCCAGCGCGGCGCCGATCAGCTCGCCAAGCAGTTCTTCGGGCTGGCGTTTGGGGTACATCTCGGTAATTGCCGCCAGCCGTGCGGCCGCTTCCATGTCCAGATGAATCCTGTAACCGGTGTCGGTCAGGCGACCCTTGGCGTTTTCTTCCCAATGCTGGGCAAGTTCGCGGATTTTCATAAAAACCTCATTGCGCTCCTGCTCGTGGCAGGCGGTGTGAGTGTCCGCCAATGGTCGGCGGCAAGCCGTTATACGGCTTACTCTTCAGACTAGCTCGAACGCACAAGGTTTAACGTCCCTTCGTCGTCTGCTTGTAAGAAGCGCTTTAGAGCGGCACTCTCTGCTATCAGAGCATGGCATTCCAAGACACCCGGATTTTCGCTGGAGAACTGCTGATGACCGATATTGATGCACGCTTGCGCGAGGACGTTCACCTGTTGGGTGAGCTGTTGGGCAACACCATTCGTGAACAGTACGGGGACGGCTTTCTCGACAAGATCGAGCAGATCCGCAAGGGCGCCAAGGCTGACCGTCGCGGTTCGATGGACGCTGAACTGAGCGCCAGCCTCAACCAATTGAGCGAAGAAGAGTTGCTGCCGGTGGCGCGGGCGTTCAACCAGTTTCTCAATCTGGCCAATATCGCCGAGCAATATCAGCTGATTCACCGCCGCGAAGAGTCGCAGCCGGCCCCGTTCGAATCACGGGTGCTGCCGGAACTGCTCGAGCGCCTGCGCGCCGAAGGCCATAGCGGCGAATCCCTGGCCCGGCAGCTGGGACGGCTGGAGATCGAACTGGTCCTCACCGCGCACCCGACCGAAGTGGCGCGCCGCACGCTGATCCAGAAATACGACGCCATCGCCGCGCAACTGGCCGCCCAGGACCATCGCGACCTGACCACCGCCGAGCGTGAGCAGATCCAGGCGAAGTTGCAGCGCCTGATCGCCGAAGCCTGGCACACCGAAGAAATTCGCCGCACCCGCCCGACGCCCGTGGACGAAGCCAAATGGGGTTTCGCGGTGATCGAGCATTCACTGTGGCAAGCGATCCCCAACTACATGCGTAAGGCCGATAAAGCCCTGCATGCCGCCACCGGCCTGCATCTGCCGCTGGAAGGCGCGCCGATCCGCTTCGCTTCGTGGATGGGCGGCGACCGCGACGGCAACCCGAACGTGACGGCCGCCGTGACCCGCGAAGTATTGCTGCTGGCGCGCTGGATGGCCGCTGATTTGTACGTGCGCGATGTCGATCACCTCGCCGCTGAACTGTCGATGCAGCAGGCCAGCGATGCGCTGAAAGCCAAGGCCGGGGACAGCGCCGAACCTTATCGCGCGGTGCTTAAACAGTTGCGTGAACGTCTGCGGGCGACGCGTAACTGGGCTCACGCCTCATTGACGGCCACCACCCCGGCCCCCGCCGATGTGCTGCACAACAACCGCGACCTGCTGGATCCGCTGGAGTTGTGTTACCAGTCTTTGCACGAGTGCGGCATGGGCGTGATCGCCGATGGTCCGTTGCTTGATTGCTTGCGCCGCGCGGTGACCTTCGGCCTGTTCCTGGTCCGGCTCGATGTGCGTCAGGACTCGTCGCGGCATACCGCGGCGATGACTGAAATCACCGATTACCTCGGCCTCGGTCGCTACGAAGACTGGAGCGAAGAGGAGCGCATCGCCTTCCTGGTGCGTGAACAGAACAACCGTCGGCCGTTGCTGCCGGCGTATTTCAAACCGTCGGCCGACACCGCCGAAGTACTGGCGACGTGCCGGGAAATTGCAGCGGCCCCGGGGGCTTCGCTTGGCTCTTATGTGATCTCCATGGCCGGCGCCGCCTCCGACGTGCTCGCCGTGCAACTGTTGCTCAAAGAGTCCGGCGTGTTGCGGCCGATGCGCGTGGTGCCGCTGTTCGAAACCCTCGCCGACCTCGACAACGCCGGTCCAGTGATTGAAAAGCTGTTGCTGCTGCCGGGCTATCGTTCGCGCCTGCAAGGGCCGCAGGAAGTGATGATCGGCTATTCCGACTCGGCCAAGGACGCCGGCACCACTGCGGCGGCCTGGGCGCAGTACCGGGCGCAGGAGCGTTTGGTCGATATCTGCCACGAGCAGCAAGTCGAGCTGTTGTTGTTCCATGGTCGTGGCGGCACCGTGGGGCGCGGCGGCGGTCCGGCGCACGCGGCGATTCTGTCGCAGCCGCCGGGTTCGGTGGCGGGGCGTTTCCGTACTACCGAGCAGGGGGAAATGATTCGTTTCAAATTTGGCCTGCCGGACATCGCCGAGCAAAACCTCAATCTGTACCTGGCCGCCGTGCTGGAAGCGACCTTGCTGCCGCCGCCTCCACCGGAACCGGCCTGGCGCCATCTGATGGACGAATTGGCTGCCGATGGCGTCAAGGCTTACCGCGCCGTGGTGCGGGAAAACCCGCAGTTCGTCGAGTATTTCCGCCAGTCCACCCCGGAACAGGAATTGGGTCGTTTGCCGCTGGGCAGCCGCCCGGCCAAGCGCCGTGCTGGCGGTATAGAAAGCCTGCGCGCCATTCCATGGATCTTCGGCTGGACCCAGACGCGCCTGATGTTGCCGGCCTGGCTTGGCTGGGAAGCGTCGCTGAGCAAGGCGCTGGAACGTGGCGAAGGTGAGCTGTTGGGGCAGATGCGCGAACAGTGGCCGTTCTTCCGCACGCGCATCGATATGCTGGAAATGGTCCTGGCCAAAGCCGATGCCGACATCGCCCGATCCTACGATGAGCGCCTGGTCGAGCCGGATTTGCTCCCTTTGGGTGCGCATTTACGCGACCTATTGTCGCAGGCCTGCGCCGTGGTCCTTGGGCTGACTGGACAGTCTCAACTACTGGCACATAGCCCAGCCACCCTCGAATTCATCCGCCTGCGCAACACCTATCTCGACCCGCTTCATCTATTGCAGGCTGAACTGCTGGCCCGTTCGCGGCAACAGGAAGTGGCGCAGGGCAGCCCGGTAGAACAGGCGCTGCTGGTGTCTGTGGCGGGGATTGCTGCCGGTTTGCGAAATACCGGCTAAGGTTTTCGTCGTGGGGAAAGGCGCCCGGCGCGAGGTTCGGGTGCCGGTGGGCGAGGAGCGAAAAAGGTCTGCCAGGCGACAGTTAATGATGGGGTTGCGACTTGGGGTACCCCGTCGCAAGGTCACACAAGGCGCGGGTTTCTCCGACTTTCGGCGGCTTGTGTGGTCCGGGCCTGCTGTGTATCTTGATCAGCCTTTGGCCGTTTGGGCGGCCACGACCCTGTTTTTGAGATTGGCCCCACGAGGCGAATCCGTTGTTATCTATATAAAAAATTGAGGAGCACATCGATGCGCGTCATTCTGCTGGGAGCTCCCGGGGCCGGTAAAGGTACTCAGGCTAAGTTCATCACCGAAAAGTTCGGCATCCCGCAAATCTCCACCGGCGACATGCTGCGTGCCGCAGTCAAGGCCGGCACCGAGCTGGGCCTGATCGCCAAGAGCGTCATGGACAGCGGTGGCCTGGTTTCCGATGACCTGATCATCAATCTGGTCAAGGAACGCATCAGCCAGGCCGATTGCGCCAACGGTTTCCTGTTTGACGGTTTCCCGCGCACCATTCCTCAGGCTGAAGCCCTGGTGAAAGCCGGCGTTCAGCTGGACCACGTGTTGGAAATCGACGTTAAAGACGAAGACATCGTCCAGCGTATCGCTGGCCGTCGTGTTCACGAGGCCAGCGGCCGCGTGTACCACATCGTCTACAACCCGCCGAAAATTGCCGGTAAAGACGACATCACCGGTGAAGAGCTGGTACAGCGCAAAGACGACACCGAAGAAACCGTGCGTCATCGCCTGTCGGTCTACCACGCCCAGACCGAGCCTCTGGTGAAGTTTTACCAGGAACTGTCCGTCGCTCAAGGCAAACCGAAGTACAGCCACGTCGAAGGCGTTGGCTCGGTTGAAGCGATCACCGGCAAGGTGCTCGAAGCGCTGAACTGAAAAGACTGAATCGCTTTATCGTCTACGGCCCGCTTGCGGGCCGTAGTTGTTTATACTGGCGCACTTTTTCTGACCTCTCTTACGGAAACATCGATGAGCACCTTGCTGGCCCTGGACACCGCGACTGAAGCTTGCTCCGTTGCCTTGCTGCATGACGGCAAAGTCACGAGCCATTACGAGGTGATCCCGCGCCTGCATGCGCAGAAGCTGTTGCCGATGATCCAGCAGTTGCTCGCCGATGCCGGGACCACCCTGCAAGCGGTCGATGCCATCGCCTTCGGTCGCGGCCCGGGCGCATTCACCGGCGTGCGGATCGCCATCGGTGTGGTGCAAGGCCTGGCGTTTGCACTGGATCGCCCAGTGTTGCCGGTCTCCAACCTGGCGGTGTTGGCGCAGCGGGCGTATCGCGAACACGGCGTGAGCCAGGTCGCGGCTGCCATCGATGCGCGGATGGATGAAGTGTATTGGGGCTGCTACCGTGAAACGGCGGGGGAGATGCGCCTGGTCGGCAATGAAGCGGTGTTGGCCCCGGAAGCGGCCGCATTGCCGGCCGATGCCAACGGTGAATGGTTCGGCGCCGGCACGGGTTGGGGATATGCCGAGCGCATAGCCGTCAATCTGAGCGGGCAGGACGCAGGCATGCTGCCCCACGCTGAAGACCTGCTGACGCTGGCGCGGTTTGCCTGGGAACGTGGTGAGGCGATTGTGGCGGATGAGGCTCAGCCAGTTTACCTGCGCGACAAAGTGGCGACCCCCAAAGCGCGTTGATCTGCTCGGTCCATGTGGGAGCGGGCTTGCTCGCGAAGGCGTAGTGTCAGTCGACATAGATATTGGCTGACCCACCGCCTTCGCGAGCAAGCAAGCTCCCACAGGTCAGTGACCTGTCCACAATCAGCGTTTAACTGCAGCCAATCGTCGATTTATCCCCTGGCTTTTAAACCTTTTCGTATTTCTGTGTTCTAGTTATCACTCGGCGGTTTGCGAAGTGGGTTATGTGCCACTAGACTGCCACTACTGATACCGGACATGTACTCCATGCGTATAGACGGCGTTTCCTCCCAGTCCTACCCCATCAAGCGCAAGCCCCGCAAAGGCCCGGTGGCGGATGACGATTACGTCGATATCGACGGCGAACTGGAAATTCCGTCCGAAGAGCAAATGGCCGCCCGTGCCGCCAAAGCTTCCGCGCAACGCCTGAGCAATCTTCCTGCTCGTCAACAAGACATGATCTATCACCGCGCCATGAAGAAAAGCGTAGCCATGGCACTCGCCAGCTACCTGAGTACCGCCGGTTTTGTCGATTGGGATACGGATGTGCTGGGCCTCGACCTGTACATCTGATGTTGCTGCCTTACTACCTCGGCTGCCCATCCTGGAGTGAAAACGCCTGGCGCGATTATCTGTATCCGCCAGACGCCAAACCCGCCGAATTTCTGAACCTCTATTCCCAGGTATTCAACGCCGTAGAAGGCAATACAACCTTCTACGCGAGCCCGGCTGCCAGCACCGTGCAGCGCTGGGCCGAAACCATGCCTGAACACTTTCGCTTCACCGCCAAGTTTCCCGGTGAGATCAGTCACGGCGGTGACCTGCGCGAACAACTGACCGCCGCCGAAACTTTCCTGCAATTGCTCAGCCCGCTCGGTGAACGGGTTTCGCCACTGTGGCTGCAATTGTCGAAAAGCTTCACGCCTCACCGATTGCCCGAACTCGCCGGTTTCATTGATGCACTTGAGCGCCCGCTGGCCGTTGAAGTACGGCATGACGAATTCTTCGCCAAGGGTGATAACGAGCGGATGCTCAATCGCCTGCTGCTGGACCGCGGCGTCGAGCGTATCTGCCTCGATCCGCGAGCGCTGTTCAGTTGCACGTCGACCGAGCCTTCGGTACTCCACGCCCAATCGAAAAAGCCCAGGGTGCCGCCGCGTCCGGCAGCGTTCACCCAGTTCCCGCAAGTGCGCTTCATCGGCCATCCACAGCTTGAGGCGAATGATCCGTTCCTCGAGCCGTGGGTCGAGAAAGTCGCCGTGTGGATCGAAGAGGGCCGCACGCCCTATATCTTCCTGCACACCGCCGATAACCTGCTGGCCGCGAAACTGGCGCAACGTTTTCACGCAAAACTGATGCTGCGTTTGCCTGGCTTGCCGCCGTTGCCTGAGCTATACAGAGAGCCCGCCGCCGAGCAACTTGGCCTGCTCTGAGGCGGATTCGTCCCCCTTTTCAGGAGCCTGCCAATGGATGCGCAAACCCTTCGAGCCCAGGCGTTCAAAGCACTGCACGAACGCGAGGGCGCTTTTGTCATTCCCAACCCGTGGGACGCCGGCTCGGCGAAGATGCTCGCCAGCCTGGGTTTCGAGGCGCTGGCGACCACCAGTGCCGGTTATGCTTTTTCCAACGCGCGCCCCGATGGCGGGTTGACGCTGGACGATACGCTGGCGAACGTCCGGGCGATTGTCGCGGCAACCGACTTGCCGGTGGCGGTGGATCTGGAAAACGGCTTCGCAGACGACCCGGCCGAGTGCGCACAAAGCATTTTGCAGGCTGCCGCGGCCGGCGCTGTTGGTGGCTCGATCGAAGATGCCACCGGCCGTGAAGAAGCGCCAATCTATTGCTTCGAACATGCTGTGGCGCGCATTGAAGCCGCCGTCTCAGCCGCTCGCAGCTTGCCTTTCCCTTTTGTCCTGACCGCCCGCGCCGAGAATTTTCTGCACGGCAATCCTGACCTGGCCGATACCATCCGCCGCTTGCAGGCGTTCGCCAAGGCGGGCGCCGACGTGTTGTACGCGCCGGGTCTGCGCAGCGCTGAAGACGTGTTGGCGGTGGTCCGCGCCGTGGCACCGAAACCGGTCAACGTGTTGATGTCTGGCGGGCTCAAATTGACGGTCCAGCAGTTGAGCGAGATGGGCGTCAAACGCATCAGCGTCGGTTCGGCCCTGGCCCTGGCGGCCTATGGCGAGTTCTTCCGCGCCGCCGAAGAGATCAAGACGTCGGGCACCTTCGGGTTCACGTCGCGGTCCATGCCCTATGCGCAGGCCAATCAATTGTTCAAAGGCTGACGATGCGGTTTCGGTGGTGGCTGTTGTTGATGCTGTTGATCATTGGTGCGGCAGGCGTGAGCGTCTGGCGCGGCTGGATCTCGCTGCCACCCCAGTGGAACCCTTGGGCACCGCTGGACGTGAAGGCTGAACCGAACTTCCTGACGCGCTACAAACTGATGCGCCTGCGTGATGATCCGCAGTTGTGTGACCAAGCCTTGAGCAGTTCCGGTTTACGCGTTGCACATCAGGCCGACAGCCCTGGCGCGACGTGTCCCTTGATGAACACCTTGCGTGTGCAGGGCGGCGATGTCGCGCTAAGCAGCAGCTTTCTCGCCAGTTGCCGCCTGGCGGTTTCGTTTGCCCTGTTCGAACACCATGCCCTGCAACCTGCTGCTCAAGCGGTGTATGGACAGCCCGTCAGCCGGGTCGATCATCTCGGCAGCTTTGCCTGCCGCAACGTCTATGGCCGCGAAAACGGCCGGCGAAGCCAGCATGCCAGCGCCGATGCGCTGGATATTGCCGGTTTCCGCCTGGCGGACGGTCGAGCCATCAGCGTGCTCAGGGATTGGCCGAAGGATAATCAGGACGCACGGTTTCTGCGCCAGGTTCGCGATGGCGCCTGTGGCCTGTTCAGTGTGGTGTTGAGCCCGGACTACAACGCCGCTCATCGCAATCACTTTCATGTCGATGTCGGGCCGTGGTGGGTGTGTCGCTGACTGCCTGTTATTGAAGATCAGGCGGCGATGCGCAGGTTTTGCAGGACGATCGGGCGAGCCCAGCCGTTATCGAAATCGAGTTGTTTCTGTTGCTCCACCAGTTCTTCGGCGGAGAACGGCGGGAAGGGTTTGTCCAGCAGGTCCATTTCGAATTCAGCGATCGGCAAACGCAGCGGGCGCGGTTGTGGCGCCGGGCCGGCTTCGGGCGCAGGCTGGCCAGCGGTGAGCACGATCGGACGCACCCAGCCACTTTCGAAGTCTTGTTGTTTCTGTTGCGCGACGATTTCTTCAGCCGGGAACGGCGGGAAAGGTTTGTCGGCCAGGTCCATTTCGAACTCGGCGATCGGCAGGAACAGCGGCTCGGGTGGCTTGACTTCGGTTTCTTTCACATCGCATTCGCGCTGGCTGACGATGTGCGCCAGCAGCTCGCTGCCAACGGTAGGCTCGACCGGGCTTTCAAGATCAACCGGTGGGAAAGTCCCGCACGCCGGCACCACATCGGTCGACTGTTCGGCCATTGCCTGGGCAAAAAAATCCTGCCACAGGTGACTGACGCCGCTCAGTGCCTGTGAATTTCGCAAGCCATAATCGCCATGACGCGATAGGTAACCTACGGATGTGGATTGAATGCCTGACATTTTTCTCGGTCAACGCTCAGCTCTGGCAAAATGCTCGTTAGTTTTGTTATCGGCCGTTTTTGCCGATCATTAATTTTTTGAGCGTGTTTTCCCATGATTGAGCAACCTGCGGCCTGCCGCATCCACGTCGAGGCCTCGGCCCCGGCGTTTCAGCCACAAGCCGAGCAATGGGCCGAACGCCTGGGCTTGCCTTTGCACGTGGATGACGGCGAGTTTGCCTTGCAGGTGGGCGAACAGGGTTTGCAGCTGCAACAACTCGGGCCGGACGCACCGGGGCCGGTGCGGGTGGACTTCGTCGAAGGTGGCGCGGCGCATCGCCGGTTGTTCGGCGGTGGCACGGGGCAGATGATCGCCAAGGCGGTTGGCATCGCCCAGGGCGTGCGTCCCCGTGTACTGGATGCCACGGCGGGGCTGGGCAAGGATGCGTTCGTGCTGGCGAGCCTGGGCTGCGAGATGAGCCTGATCGAGCGGCAGCCGTTGATTGGGGCGTTGCTTGAGGATGGACTGGCCCGTGGCGCGGAAGATTTCGATGTCGCACCGATTGTGGCGCGAATGAAGTTGCTCAAAGGCAATTCGATCGAGGTGATGCGCAACTGGGAAGGCGAGCCGCCGCAGGTGATCTACCTCGACCCGATGTTTCCGCACCGTGAGAAAACGGCGTTGGTGAAGAAGGAAATGCGTCTGTTCCGGCCGTTGGTCGGCGATGACCCGGACGCGCCGGCACTGCTCGAAGCTGCATTGGCACTGGCCAGCCATCGGGTGGTGGTCAAGCGACCGCGCAAGGCGCCTTGTATTGCCGGGCCCAAGCCGAGCCATGCGCTGGACGGGAAATCCAGTCGGTATGACATTTATCCGAAGAAAGCGCTCAAGCCGTAAGACCGCATCGCCCCATTCGCGAGCAAGCCCGCTCCCACAGGATCTCTGCTAACCCTGTGGGAGCGGGCTTGCTCGCGAAGGCGCCAGACCAGGCAACCCAAATCGATCAGGCTGTCTCAGGTCGATAAGCCCGCATAAACAACCCCACCACTTCCCTCACATGCTCCTCGGCCGCATCGCCGGTCACCGGCTCGCCGCAGCCATACAGCAAGCGAAAATTCCCCGCACCCTTGAGCAAACAGAAGAAATGCTCGGCCGCGTTGCGTGGTTTATCGATGCTCAACGCGCCGCTCTGATCAACCTTGGCCAGCAACCGCTCCATGCCATGCAGCATGCGCTGCGGCCCGGCCTCGAAGAAAATCAGTGAGAGTTTTGGGTCTTGGCTGCCCAGGGCCATCATCAGCCGGTGCAGGTTCACCGATTCATCGCTGTTGATCAGCTGATGAAAGCCACGGGCGATGTTCAGCAGCACCGTTTCTACCGAAATGCCGTCCGGCAACTCGAAAAACAGCGTGGGCAGCTGCTCTTCGCATTTGGCCATCACGGCGGCGGAGAACAGCGTCTCCTTGTCGTTGAAATGGCTGTAGACCGTCAGCTTCGACACGCCGGCTTCAGCCGCCACGGCATCCATGCTGGTGCTGGCGTAACCATTACTCAGAAACAGAATTTTCGCCGCATCGAGGATGGCCTGACGCTTGGCCAGATCCTTGGGACGGCCCGGACCGTTGGGTGCTGAAAGATTGTTCGACATTCTTCGCTTTTAATACTGGACTGGTGAGTTTGCTATTAATAACATACTCGCCAGTATAATTATTCCAAGCACCATTAGCGAAAGGTCCTTCACCATGTTCCGCTATGCCTTGCCCCTCGCGTTGCCAGTCAGCCTGGCGCTTTTATTGTCTGCGTGTGGCCACGAAGAGGCGCCTAAAGCCACTGTCCGCCCGGCCATGGTCGTGCAGCCAGAGCCTTCGGCCCAGGCAATGGAAAGCTTTCCGGGTGAAGTGCGGGCTCGTTATGAGCCGGACCTGGCGTTTCGCATTGGCGGCAAGGTCAGCCGACGACTGGTTGAAGAAGGGCAGCGGGTCAAGGCTGATCAGCCTTTGGCCGAACTCGATCCTCAGGACGTTCGCCTGCAACTGGAAGCCACCCGCGCCCAGGTTGCCGCCGCCGAGGCCAATCTGAGCCTGGTGCGCGCCGAGCGTGATCGCTACAAGACCCTGATGGACCGTCAGATGGTCAGCCGTTCGCAATACGACAATGCCGAAAACCTTTACCGATCCGGTGAAGCACGCCTCAAGCAAATCAAAGCCGAATTCAACGTGTCGACCAATCAGGCCAGCTATGCGGTGCTGCGTGCGCCCCAGGATGGCGTGGTGGCTAAACGCGCAGTTGAAGTCGGGCAAGTGGTGGCGGCGGGGCAAACCGTGTTTACCCTTGCCACCGATGGTGAGCGCGAAGTGTTGATCAGCTTGCCGGAGCAGAGCTTCGGCCGCTTCAAGGTCGGTCAGCCGGTGTCGGTGGAACTCTGGACTCAACCCGATCAGCGTTTCGCCGGGCGCATTCGTGAGCTGTCACCCGCTGCCGATCCCAAGTCGCGCACCTTCGCTGCCCGCATTTCATTCACTGGCGGCAAGGTCCCGGCCGAACTCGGCCAGAGCGCCCGGGTGTTCGTCCAGACCGCTGACGTGATACCGCTGTCTGTTCCGCTGTCGGCACTGACGGCGGAAAACGGCGCGACCTACGTCTGGGTCGTCAGTGCCAACAATACCTTGAAGAAAACCCCGGTCCGGGTCGGTGCCTTCGGCGAGAAAACCGTGCCGGTGCTCGAAGGCCTGAATGCGAGCGACTGGGTGGTGGCCGCTGGCGTCCATGTCCTGCTTGAAGGGCAGCAAGTGCGCCCGGTGGATCGCTCCAACCGCGTGGTCAATCTGGCGGACAAGGAGTAATCCCCGATGGGTTTCAATCTTTCTGAATGGGCGCTGCGCAATCGCCAGATCGTACTGTTCCTGATGCTCTTGCTGGCCATCGTCGGCGCGCTTTCCTACACCAAACTCGGCCAAAGCGAAGACCCGCCGTTCACCTTCAAAGCCATGGTGATTCGCACCAACTGGCCGGGTGCCACGGCGCAGGAAGTGTCGCGCCAGGTCACCGAGCGCATTGAAAAGAAACTGATGGAAACCGGCGAGTACGAGCGCATCGTCTCGTTCTCGCGCCCCGGCGAATCCCAGGTTACCTTCATTGCCCGGGATTCCATGCACTCGGTGCAAATACCGGAGCTGTGGTATCAGGTCCGCAAAAAGATCAGCGACATACGGCACACGTTGCCGCCGGGCATTCAGGGGCCGTTTTTCAACGATGAGTTCGGCACCACCTTCGGCAATATCTATGCGCTGACCGGCGACGGTTTTGATTACGCGGTGCTCAAGGATTACGCCGACCGCATCCAGATTCAGCTGCAACGGGTCAAGGATGTGGGCAAGGTCGATCTGCTCGGGCTGCAGGACGAGAAGATCTGGATCGAGCTATCCAACGTCAAACTGGCGACACTCGGTTTGCCATTGGCCGCCGTGCAGCAAGCCCTTGAAGAGCAGAACGCGGTGTCCACGGCCGGTTTCTTTGAAACCACCAGCGAGCGATTGCAGCTACGGGTTTCTGGGAATTTTCAGACCGTCGACGAAATCAAGAACTTCCCGATCCGCGTCGGTGATCGCACCTTCCGTATCTCCGATGTGGCGGACGTGCGTCGTGGCTTCAACGATCCGCCGGCACCGCGCATGCGCTTCATGGCGGAAAACGCCATCGGTCTGGCCGTAGCGATGAAGGACGGCGGCGACATTCTGGTGCTGGGCAAGGCGCTGGAAATCGAGTTTGACCGCATCCAGAAGAATCTCCCGGCCGGCATGCAACTGCGCAAGGTGTCCGATCAGCCTGCCGCAGTGAAAACCGGCGTTGGCGAGTTCGTTCAGGTGCTGGTGGAAGCCCTGGCAATTGTGTTGCTGGTGAGCTTTTTCTCCCTCGGCGTGCGCACCGGCATGGTGGTGGCGCTGGCGATTCCGCTGGTGTTGGCGATGACCTTCGCCTGCATGTATTACCTTGGCATCGGCCTGCACAAGATTTCCCTCGGTGCGCTGGTCTTGGCGCTGGGCCTGTTGGTGGACGACGCGATCATCGCCGTGGAAATGATGGCGATCAAAATGGAGCAGGGCTTCGACCGCATCAAGGCCGCGAGTTATGCCTGGACCAGCACCGCGTTCCCGATGCTCACCGGCACCCTGATTACCGCTGCCGGGTTCCTGCCGATCGCCACCGCGCAATCGGGCACAGGCGAATACACGCGTTCGATCTTCCAGGTGGTGACCATCGCGTTGTTGGCCTCGTGGATTGCGGCGGTGGTTTTCGTGCCATATCTGGGGGAAAAACTCCTGCCGGACCTGGCGAAGATTCATGCTGCCAAACATGGCGCGGGCCAGCCTGACCCTTACGGTACGCCGTTCTATCAGCGTGTCAGACGCTTGGTGGAGTGGTGCGTGCGCTGGCGTAAAACCGTCATCGTGCTGACGGTGGTGTTGTTCATCGGCTCCATCGTGCTGTTCCGCTTTGTGCCGCAACAATTCTTCCCGGCTTCGGGTCGGCTCGAGTTGATGGTCGATCTGAAACTCGCTGAAGGCGCGTCCCTGAGCAACACCGCCGACGAGGTCAAACGCCTTGAAGCCTTGCTCAAGGATCACGCCGGCATCGACAACTACGTGGCCTACGTCGGCACCGGTTCGCCGCGTTTCTACCTGCCGCTGGATCAGCAACTGCCGGCGGCGAGCTTTGCCCAGTTTGTCGTCCTGGCCAAGACCATCGAGGAGCGCGAAACCCTGCGCACCTGGCTGATCGAAACCCTCAACGAACAATTCCCGGCCCTGCGCTCGCGGGTTACACGCCTTGAAAATGGTCCGCCGGTTGGCTATCCGGTGCAATTTCGGGTGACCGGTGAGCACATCGAGGAAGTTCGCGCATTGGCCCGTAAAGTGGCGGCCAAGGTTCGCGAGAACCCGCATGTGGTAAACGTGCATCTGGACTGGGAAGAGCCGAGCAAAGTGGTTTACCTGAATATTGATCAGGACCGCGCCCGGGCGCTGGGCGTGAGCACGGCGAACCTGTCGAAGTTTCTGCAAAGCTCCCTGACCGGTTCCAGCGTCAGTCAGTACCGCGAAGACAACGAGTTGATCGAGATCCTGCTGCGCGGCACCTTGCATGAGCGTACCGAACTGTCGTTGCTGCCGAGCCTGGCGGTGCCGACCGACAACGGTCGCAGCGTCGCACTCTCGCAGATCGCGACGCTGGAATACGGCTTCGAAGAAGGCATCATCTGGCACCGCAACCGCCTGCCGAACGTGACGATCCGCGCCGACATCTACGGCAAGGAACAACCGGCGACGCTGGTGCAGCAGATCATGCCGACCCTCGACCCGATTCGCGCCGAATTGCCGGATGGCTACTTGCTGGACGTCGGCGGCACCGTGGAGGACTCGGCCCGTGGCCAGAACTCGGTGAAGGCCGGCGTGCCGCTGTTCATCGTGGTGGTGCTGACCTTGCTGATGCTGCAATTGCGCAGTTTCTCACGCACGGTGATGGTGTTCCTGACCGCGCCGCTGGGCTTGATTGGTGTGACGCTGTTCTTGATGGTGTTCCGCCAGCCGTTCGGTTTTGTGGCGATGCTCGGGACCATCGCGCTGTCCGGGATGATCATGCGTAACTCGGTGATCCTGGTGGACCAGATCGAGCAGGACATCGCCGCCGGGCTCAAGCCGTGGCAAGCGATTATCGAAGCCACGGTGCGGCGTTTCCGGCCTATCGTGTTGACCGCGCTCGCAGCGGTGCTGGCAATGATCCCGTTGTCCCGCAGCGTGTTCTTCGGGCCGATGGCGGTGGCGATCATGGGCGGGCTGATCGTGGCGACGGCGCTGACGCTGCTGTTTTTGCCGGCGTTGTATGCGGCGTGGTTCAGGATCAAGAAAGAGTCGGTCTGACTTCCTACAACAATCTCGGATCCCTCTGATATTGAGTCAGAGAGATCCGGATGCTGTACTCGAGGCTCAGTTTAATGAGCTTTTGAGACAGCAATAGTGAAAAAACCACCCTTGTTCTCGGGACGGTCGGACCCGGTGTTTGATCTGTTGGCGCAGTCGCCCCACAAAGAGCGCCTTACGGACTATCTCGCCTTGCTCAAGCCGCTGGATGACCAAGGGCGTTACTTGCCATTCCACGAATTACGCTACCGCTGGGCCCCAGGAATGGACTCGAGTCTGTGCTGGGCGTTGGTGAAGAAAGCCCGGACCGCACAGTATTCAAGTCTGCTGCCATTGGGCGAGCCCGTTCAGTGGGGCAACTTCGTCCTGACCCCATTGGCGCAAAAGGCCATCTCGGCGGTAGACCGACAGGCCACGACAGCTGCGCTGAAATACATGACCAGCCGGATCGGTGAGCATGCGCATTTCAGTTATCTGCTCAACGACCTGATCGAAGACGAAGCCATCAGCAGCAGCCAACTCGAAGGTGCGGCAACCACCACGCGGGTGGCCAAGGACATGCTTAAGCGCAAAAGGCTGCCAAGCACGCCGGATGAGCGAATGGTGGTGGGCAATTACAAGATGATGAATTTCGCCTGGGAACAGCGTTATGAACCCCTGAGCGTCCAGTTGATAACGGCGATGCACCGCGTCGGTGTCGAGGGGATTGAAGATGCACAGTATTCGCCCGGGGAATTCAGGGCCAACGACGATGTGGTGGTGCAGGACGGCGAGGGGAACACCGTTCATATCCCGCCACCTGCCATGGGTCTGGTTTCGCGATTGCGGACATTGTCGGAATGGATCAACCAGTCACACGACGATCCCGAACGAGCGGACTATCTGCATCCGATGATTAAAGGCACCGCGCTGCATTTTGCCTTGGGTTATGAGCATCCTTTCCGTGATGGCAACGGCCGGGTCGCGCGGGCGCTGTTCTACTGGTTCATGTTCAAGAATGATTTTTCTGCATTCCGTTACGTAGCGATCAGTATTTTGCTGCGCAATGCGCCGGTGAAATATGGGCGATCCTATTTGAATACCGAGGCTGATGATCTGGATCTGACTTATTTCATCGACTTTCAGTGCTCAGTGATTCTGCGAGCTGTCAGTGGTTTTACCGAGGCGTATCGGAAAAGTCTGACGTATACGGAACGCTTTGATCGCTGGCTGACAGAATCCGGATTTTTTGATCGTCTGACCGAGAAGCAGCGCGCCGTTTACCAAGTAGCCAAGAGCGGAATGGCCAAAGAGTTCACGGCGGTCAATGTGAAAGAGAATCTGGAGTGCTCATACAACACCGCATCAGCCACGTTGAACGGGCTGGTGGAGTTGAATGTATTTGAGAAGAGAAAGATGGGACGTGAATGGGTGTTCTTTCTGCGTGCAGCATCGGCGATCTGATCTTCTGTGGGAGCAAGCCCGCTCCCACAGGATCGGTGTTAAGGCTTAGAGCGTGCCGAAGACCTTCTTCGCCAGACTCGTCGCCGCCGCCGCAGGGTTCTGGCGGATGGTTTCTTCCTGTTTGCCGATCATTTCGAACAAACCGTTCAGAGCCTGCTCGGTGACGTAGCTTTCGATGTTGGCGTTCTTGGTATCCAGCACACCCATCGTCGCCGCTTGGCCCGCGAAGGTGTTGTATTGCTTGGCCAAGCCAACCTGGTCAGTGGCTTGTTTGACGATCGGCAGGAACTTGAGGCGAATCTGTTCGCGGCTGGTCTTGCTCAGGTACTGGGTGGCCGAATCATTGCCGCCGCTGAGAATCCCTTTGGCGTCTTCGACGCTCATCTTCTTCACCGCGTCCACCAGGATTGGCTGGGCTTGAGTCACGGCGGTTTCAGCCGCTTTGTTCATGCTGGTTTCCAGCTGATCGACCTGATCACCCATACCAAACTGTTTCATTTTGCTGGCGACTTTGCCCAGTTTGCCCGGCAGTTCGATTTTCACGTCCGGGTTGTTGCTGAAACCGCCCGGTGTGCCGAGTTGTTTGACGGCCAGTTGCGCGCCTTGGGTCAGGGCATCCTTGAGGCCGCCGGTGGCGTCTTTTTGTGACAGGTCACTGAGCGACAGTGCCAGCGCGCTGGCGGAGATCATCAAGCCTGCGCAGAGGCCGGCGAAGCGGAGGGTAGGGCGGAGCATGGCAGCTTCCTTGTTTGAAAGAGGAAATTAGCGGACGGCCTCGACGCGGATTTTCAGTGGCTGCGGATCGCTGCCATCAAGCTGTACGGCGTGGTGTTCGGTGGTGATGAACATCAGTTCGCCGTTGACTTCGATGCGCGCGCTGACGGAATAGCGACGGCCGGGTTTGACTTGGGCCGGATCGTACCTCAGATGAAACGGCAGCGGCACCTGGCCTTTGACCGGGCCTTTCTGTTCGTCGAGGACAACGGCGGGCGCGTCGGCGAGGGACACGTCCTGCAGGCTGACGCTCAAGGTGGCGCTTGGCGGCAGCGCGATGCGTTGCAGGTAGAAGACTTCGCCGTCGAGGCTGGTTTTCGCGGCAGGTTGCAGGGTTTGGCAGGCGCTGAGCAAAGCAGTCAGCCCCAGAAGCGAGAGTTTTTTCATGAATTCAATCCTTGTCCCTGGCGCCCGAAGAAGACCGGCGCCAACGACAATTTAACGGATTTTTTCAGCTCAAGGCTTAGAAGTTACTGTCTGGTTTGGTACGAACATTGCGGACAATAACGTCCTCAGGACGGAGGTGGTCGACACCCAACTCCACTGCGTGATCTTTAGTGGTCGCGAAGATCACTTGTTCGGTGGTTTCGATTCGTGCACGGATTACATATCGGTGGCCAGTCAGCACATCGGCCATCTTGTACAGCAAGCTAAAGTCCAACCCTGTTGTTTCTGCGTGGGGAATGACTTGCTGGGCGAGTTCTTTGGCCGGGGCGTCCGCTGAAGTAATATCCAATAGATTGACGTGAAGTGTCGAGTTTATTGGTAACTGAATTCTTAGCAGATAGTGTACGGTGCCGCTGATGCTCTTTTCGTAATCGTTGCTCATTTTGATTTCCTTATCAAAAGAATCGTCGGGAATGACGAGTCGTCAGCATATCGCCGAGAGCAACGAACCTATGTAGGGTGTTTCCTTACTTGCTGAGCGAATAGGCAGCGAAATAGATGGCGAGCGACGAAGGTGGAATTATCGAACCTCTTTCAAACCGTGCCAAAGGGCTTCAATACAACGGATCCCGGATAGACTGCGATTGAATTTCGGTATTCGTTTTCGGTGGCGGTCAGGGTATAGCGCTTGCCGGGAACGACAGTGGCTGGATCGTATTCCAGATAAAATGCCTCCGCCATTCTTTCGCTTATATCTATCTGAGTGACGAGTGCATGGGGGTCGTCGTGTTCGTGGGCGGCAACGGTAACGGCCTGCTCGGGTTCGACCGATCGAGGCGCTTGTGCCTGGATATAAAGGCGTCCGATCGGACTGAGATGCAGGGTCTGTCGGTGCGGGGCGCGATGGACAATCACAAAGTAGTCCAGGTCAATCAACAGGGGAGCTCCGTTATGGGTCATGTTGATCGTCACACGGTATTTGACGCTGACATCGGAATAGTTGTGTGCAAATGAAAAGTTCCAGCGCCCAATGCGTAGTATCGGTTCACGGGATTGCGCTACGTTGACGGGAGGAGACGTGTTGGCAGTTTGAACATTTATACAAGTTTCGCCATCACTTGGAGGCAGAAAGCCTTCAGGCAAACTAAAGGTGAGGGTGACGTAATGGTTGGTGTCTTCCAAAGGGTTCATTGCGATATCCGTATCTGGATTAAATGGATCTCTATTAATCCATAACTGACCGATTATAAGAACTTCCTTGTTCTTATAGACATTGTCAGAAAGTTACGGGCTACTTCAACTAGCCTGGTCCGCCGCATCTTCACTTCGATGCAACGCCACCTGACGGATCGACAAACGAATCTCCGCCGGCAACACCCGTTTGGCCGCGCCTTCTGCCAGTTCACCCAGCAGTTCGTGATAACTCAACTTGCCGGCCTCGTCGCGCTTGAGCACGTCGAGATCCAGCAGGGTCTGGATGAAGTGGCGGAACAGGCTCTTGTCGAAGAACTCCGGGGCATTCAGCCCGTGCAAGATCGACAGGCGCTGGGCCATGACGGTGCACAAATCTTCCAGCTCTTCGGCGCTGATGCTGTTCTGGCCGCTGTTGAGCAGCAGGGACACGGTCATGTAGAAGCGTTGCAGCGTCTGGGCGATGCTCTTCGACAACAAGGTCAGCAACACAAAATGCCGTGAGCTTGGCGCAGGGCGCAGGTAGACGTCGTTCTCGAAACGTAACAACCCTTGCTCGACGAACGCTTCGAGCCATTGGTCAATCACGCCATCCAGTTCGTCCAGCGTCCAGCGAATGAACAGCTCCGATTGCAGGTACGGATACAGCGCCCGGGTGTAGCGCAGGATCTGTTCGCGGCTCATGCGCGACGCGCTCTGGAAGAAACTCGCGAGCAGCGCCGGCAGGGCGAAGATGTGCAGCACGTTGTTGCGGTAGTAGGTCATCAGGACGGCGTTCTGCTCGTCCAGGTACAGAATCTTGCCCAAGGCATCGTTCTGTTCGGACAGCAGGTCCATGTCCTTCACATGTTCGATCAGCGCCCGGCCGTCACCTTCCGGCAGGGTGGTGTGCGGCGAATACGGGACCTTGCGCAACAGCGCCAGATACAAATCCAGCACCCGTGCCATGGCGCGATCGTCCAGGGCCAAGCGCGTGGTGGACAGCAGCGCCAGGGCCACCAGGTTGACCGGGTTGATCGCCGCTGCTTCGTTCAAGTGCTGCGCGACTTTCTCGCCGAGACGGTTGGTGGTTTCATTGAGCCAGGCCGGTTTGAACTGCGGACCGAGTTCCTGTTTACGCCAGTCAGGCTGTTCGCTGTCGAGGAATTCCGCGAGTTTGATCGGCTCACCGAAGTTCACCGCCACCTGGCCAAAACGCTGCTTGAGTGCGCCGATGACTTTGAAAATGTCGAAGATCGATTCTTTCTTCTTGCTCGCGCCGCGAAGTTCGCCGAGGTAGGTCCGGCCTTCCAGTACACGCTCGTAACCGATGTACACCGGAATGAACACGATGGGCATGCGCGACGAACGCAGGAAGCTACGCAGGGTAATCGCCAGCATCCCGGTTTTCGGTTGCAGCATGCGCCCGGTGCGCGAACGGCCGCCCTCGACGAAGTACTCGACCGGGAAACCTTTGGTGAACAAGGTGTGCAGGTATTCGTTGAACACCGAGGTGTACAGCGGGTTGCCCTTGAAGGTACGGCGCATGAAGAACGCGCCGCCGCGACGTAGCAGACCGCCGATGCCCGGCATGTTGAGGTTGATCCCGGCGGCAATGTGCGGCGGGGTCAAGCCGTTGCGAAATAGCAGATAGGACAGCAGCAGGTAGTCGATATGGCTGCGGTGGCACGGCACATAGATCACTTCGTAACCCGGGGCGACCTTCTGCACGCCTTCGATATTGTTGACCTTGATGCCGTCGTAGATCTTGTTCCAGAACCAGCTCAGCACCACTTCCATAAAGCGGATCGCGGTGTAGGTGTAGTCCGAGGCGATCTCGTTGCCGTAGCGCAGGGCCTGGGCCTTGGCTTTCTCCGGGGAGATGTTTTCGCGCTCGGCTTCATCGAGGATCGCTTGCTTGACCAGCGGCTGGTTGAGCAGGCCTTTGACCAGATTGCGACGGTGGGAGATGTCCGGGCCGATCACGGCGGCTTTGAGGTTGCGGAAGTGCACGCGCAGGATCCGCTGGGCCATGCGCACGGTGCGCTCGTGACCTTTGTTGTGGTCGATCAGTTCGCGCAAGTGGATCGGTGCGGAGAATTGCACGCGGGTCTTGCGCCCCAGCACGATGATGCTCAGCAAGCGGCGCAGGCGCCCGGTAACCGCCCAGCTGTCGGCGAAGAGCAGTTTCCACGGGCTCGATTCGCTGTCCGGCGACTGGCCCCAAAACACGCTGACCGGAATGATCTGCGCGTCTTCGGCGGCGTTCTGGCTCAGGGCACTGACCAGGCGGGTCAAGGTGGGCGGTGCACCGCGTTTGTCCTGACGACCAAGCCAGTCGGGCTCCGGCGTCAGGTAGAAAAACGCGGCGGGTTCCACCAGGTTGCCCACCGACACGGGCAGCACCGAACGGGGCAAACCAGCCTTGCTGCATTCGGTGTCGACCACGGCAAGGTCGGTCAGCGAAGGGTTTTGCAGGACGTAGAACACCGGACGACTGCGGTCGAGGTTGAGGGTGAACGACGACTGGTTGATCGTCTCCGAGCGAACCCAGAGATAGAGCAGCCGGCGCAGGGTGCCAAACACAAGACGGCGGAACGGGGAACGGGTCATACGGCATCTGCGTGAGTGAGTAAAACCGAGCAAATGCTCGGGCGGCCGATAGTGTGCCGGATTCGCCGAAAATCGGCAAAAAAGCGCGCAAGTAAACTCCAGTTGAGAGTTTTAACCTCTGACATATACTCGGCGTGCCCGCACTGGCCAGACAGTGGCACCTCTCAGTGCAAGCAATGTTCCCGAGGCTTTCCTGCGAAAAGCCCGATCAATAATAAGAAAGGAGTATGAACAGATGGCAACACGTGAAACCGGCAATGTGAAGTGGTTCAACGACGCCAAGGGCTACGGCTTTATTCAGCGCGAGGACGGGGTGGACGTGTTCGTGCACTACCGCGCGATTCGCGGTGAGGGGCATCGCTCGCTGGCTGAAGGTCAGCAGGTTGAATACGGCCTGGTGACTGGCGAGAAGGGCTTGCAGGCTGAGGATGTGGTGGGTCTGTAAAACCACTCTTCAGATCACCCCAAACCTACTGTGTGAGCGAGCCTGCTCGCGATAGCTGACTGACATTCAACATCAATGTTGACTGAAAGGGCCTCATCGCGAGCAGGCTCGCTCCCACATTTGGTCGGTGTCGCTCTTAAGCAGTTTTCCAGGTGATTTCTTCTTCGCCGTCGGCGCTGATGCGCATCCAGCGGTCGGCTGTCTCTTCGCCTTCCTCCTCGACCCATGTACCCGGCGCGCAACGCACTTCGACGTTCAGTGCGGCAAAGGCTGCGCGGGCACAGGCGATGTCGTCGTCCCATGGGGTCTGGTCGCTTTCCAGGTACAGGCTGTTCCATTTGCCTACCGCCTTCGGCAGCCAGGTGACGGGCACGTTGCCGGCCTTGCACTTGTAGGTCTGGCCTTTCTGAACCCAGTCGGTGCATGGGCCGATAGCGGCGCCGAGCCAGGCCGCAATGGCCTTGTAGTCGACGTCGGCGTCTTTCAGGTAAATCTCGATATCGGGTTGGCGCATGGATGTCCTCACTGCGGGTCTGAAAAATCCATTCGCGGATTTAGCCGGCCTCGAGCCATTGCTCGAAACCAAAAATTATTGAAGTACGAAATAATCGTAGCGCATCGACACGGTGACCTCGAACGGCTCGGCCTGTTCGATCACTGCTGTGCGGCGTTCAGCACTGGCGCGCCAGCCGTGAGGCGTCATGGCCAGCAGGTTGGCACGGTCCTGACTCTTTGAAAGCGTCAGTTTGAATTCCAGGGTTTCGCTGTGTTGCAGCGCCATGCCTTCCGGCACCAGGGCCAGATGCTTGTCGTCGGTGTATTCACGGACTTCGTCGTACAGGCGCTCGCGCAATTCCATCAGATGGCCGCTGGTCGGCCCGACTTTCATCAAGCCGCCACCGGGGCTGAGCAAGCGCTTGGCTTCCTCCCAATCCAGCGGACTGAAGACGCTGGCGAGAAACTGGCAACTGCCCGAGGCCAATGGCACCCGCGCCATGCTGGCGATCAACCAGGTCAGCTGCGGATTGCGCTTGCAGGCGCGTTTCACCGCTTCCCGGGAGATGTCCAGGGCGTAACCGTCAGCATTCGGCAACGCCTCGGCGATTTGCGCAGTGTAGTAACCCTCGCCACAACCGATGTCCAGCCAGCGCTGGGGCGCGTATTGCGCTGCCAGCTCCGCCAGGCGCTTGGCCACCGGCGCGTAATGGCCGGCGTTCAAGAAGTCGCGACGGGCTTCGACCATGGCAAGGTTATCCCCAGGGTCGCGGCTGTTCTTGTGCTGCACCGGCAGCAGGTTCAGGTAACCCTGCCGCGCACGGTCGAATCGATGCCCGGCGGGGCAGGCCACGCCGTTGTCCACCGCGTTCAGCGGTTCGCTGCAGATCGGGCAGGCGAGCATCAGGCGAGCAACTTGATCAGGGTCTGGTAATAGATTTCGGTCAGCACGTCGAGGTCGGCAGCCAGTACACGCTCGTTGACCTGGTGGATCGTTGCGTTGACCGGGCCCAGTTCAACCACTTGCGTGCCCATGGTCGCGATGAAGCGGCCATCGGAGGTGCCACCGCTGGTGGATGCCTTGGTTTCACGGCCGGTGATGTCCTTGATGCTCGACGCCACGGCATCCAGCAGCGCACCCGGCTCGGTCAGGAACGGCAGACCGGACAGTGCCCAGTCGATGTGCCAGTCCAGGCCATGTTTGTCGAGGATGTCAGCAACGCGCTTTTGCAGGCCTTCAACGGTGGATTCGGTGGAGAAGCGGAAGTTGAACACCGCCACCAGGTCGCCCGGAATCACATTGGTCGCGCCGGTGCCGGAATTCACGTTGGAGATCTGGAAACTGGTTGGCGGGAAGAAATCGTTGCCGTGGTCCCAATGCTCGGCGGCCAGTTCGGTCAGGGCCGGGGCGGCGAGGTGGATCGGGTTTTTCGCCAGATGCGGATACGCCACGTGACCCTGCACACCGCGCACGGTCAGCTTGGCGCCGAGGGAGCCGCGACGACCGTTCTTGACCACGTCACCCACCAGGGTGGTGCTCGACGGTTCGCCGACGATGCACCAGTCCAGACGTTCCTTGCGCGCGACGAGGCGCTCAATAACAGCCTTGGTGCCGTGGTGCGCCGGGCCTTCTTCGTCGCTGGTGATCAGGAACGCGACCTTGCCCTTGTGGTCCGGGTAGTCGGCGACGAAACGCTCGGCCGCCACGGTCATGGAAGCGAGGCTGCCTTTCATGTCGGCCGCGCCACGGCCGCAGAGCATGCCGTGTTCGTCGATCAGCGCGTTGAACGGGTCGATCTGCCAGGCGGACACCGGGCCGGTCGGCACCACGTCGGTGTGACCGGCGAAGCACAGCACCGGGCCGTCGTGTTGGCCGTGGGTGGCCCAGAAGTTATCCACATCTTCGATGCGCATCGGCTCCAGGGTGAAACCGGCATTGCCCAGGCGCTGCATCATCTGCTTCTGGCAATCGGCGTCGACCGGCGTCACGGACGGACGGCGGATCAGGTCGATGGCGAGTTGAAGGGTCGGCGAAAGGTCGGCGTGGGCCGTCATGGAAAACTCCGGAAAACTTGAATATGGGCGCGGTCTAAATGTGGGTGCGGGCTTGCTCGCGAAGCTTTTGGCGTCAGTGACGACGCCTTCGCGAGCAAGCCCGCTCCCACAGGTATTGAGTTCGGCCGTTAAACCGAGTCCCGCCAAGGCCCGCAAAATGGCGGTTATCTTAAAGCAAAACGGCGACCATTGGCCGCCGTTTAGTGCATCAGCGCAGATTTAGACTGCCGGTGCCGTTTCAGCTACAGGTGCCGGTTTCGGCAGCGAAGACAGGAACGCCATGATCAGCGCCGCCAGGTACGGCAGCGACTGGACCAGCAACATGGTCACCCAGAAGCGCATGTCGTTGCTCGGCATGCCGTTCACCAGGTAAATCCCCAGCGCCGCGCCCCACAACAGCAGCATGATGAACACTTCTTCGCGCGCTTCCGAAATCGCCACCCAGAAGCCGTGGTTATCGGCGTTCTTCGGTGTGCGGAAAAACGGAATGCTGCTGGTGAAGAAGCCGTACAGCACCGCTTTGGCGATGGTGTGCGACAACGCCAGCCCGGCCAGTGCCGCGCAGAACGCATCTTTCAGGTTGACCCCGACCGCACGACGGTAGAGGAAAATGATCTTGCCCACCTTGAACACGAACAGCGCCAGTGGCGGGATCGCGAAAATCAGCAACGGCGGATCGACCCGCTGCGGCACGATGATCATCGCCGCCGACCACAACAGCGCGCCGACGGTGAAGAAGATGTTCATGCCGTCCGCGACCCACGGCAACCAGCCCGCGAGGAAGTGGTAACGCTGGCCACGGGTGAGTTCGGTGCCCTTGCCGCGCAACAGGCTGGTGGTGTGACGCTTGATGATCTGAATCGCGCCATAGGCCCAGCGGAATCGCTGTTTCTTGAAGTCGATAAAGGTATCGGGCATCAAACCCTTGCCGTAGCTGGTGTGGTAATACGCCGCCGACAAGCCTTTTTCGAACACGCGCAGACCCAACTCGGCGTCTTCACAAATGCACCAGTCGGCCCAGCCCAGTTCCTCGAGCACCGAGCGCCGGGTCATGGTCATGGTGCCGTGCTGGATGATCGCGTCACGGTCGTTTCGGGTGACCATGCCGATGTGGAAGAAGCCTTTGTATTCCGCGTAGCACAGCTTTTTGAAGGTGCTTTCGTTCTGGTCGCGATAATCCTGTGGCGACTGCACCACGGCGATTTTCGGATCGGCGAAGTGCGGCACCATGTGCTTGAGCCAGTTCGGGTCGACGCAGTAGTCCGAGTCGATCACGGCAATGACTTCGGCATCCTTGGCGGTGTGCGGAATCAGGTAATTCAGCGCGCCGCCCTTGAAGCCGGCCAACGGCGCGACGTGGAAGAACTTGAAGCGCGGGCCGAGGGTCTCGCAATAATCGCGCACCGGTTCCCAGACCGCCGGGTCCTTGGTGTTGTTGTCGATGATCAGGACTTCGAAGTCCGGATAGTCGAGGTTGGCCAGGGCGTTGAGGGTCTGTTTGACCATCTCCGGCGGCTCGTTGTAGCAAGGGACGTGAATCGACACTTTTGGTCGGTAGTCCGAATCGCCCACTACTGGCAGGAATTCACGCCGGCGCTTGTGGGTCCAGACCGCTTCGGCCAGTTCATGGGCCTCGGTCAGCAGCACAATAAAGACCCCGAGTGCGCCGAGGGCGAGGAGGCCCCCGACCGTCAGGCTGAACCAGGTGCTGTATTGCAGGCTGTAGTCATAACCGATCCACACCAGCACCGATCCGCAGAGGAAGGCGATAAAGGTCAGGAAGGTGCGGCCGCGTTGACGCAGGGCCGAGCCGTCGATCATCAACAGGGTCAGAGACAGCAGCGCGAGCACCACCGAGCCAACCGCCAGCACGCGCCATTGCGGGATCGCAACGACCGGGCCTTCGAAGTTGAATTTCTGCTGGCGTGCGGCGTTGAACACGCCCCAGTAAGCGCCCACCGAACCTTCGTCGCTAGCCTTCCACGGTTGGTCAAACGCTTCGATCACGAAGTAGTTGAAACCCTGGCGGTTGAGCTTGTTGACCAGCGTGCGCAGGTAAATCGCCTGATCCGCGGGTGATGCATCGGCGCCACCGCGCATGCGGCCGTTGCTCGGCCAGCCGACTTCCGACAGCAACAGCGGCTTTTTCGGGAACATCTTTTTCAGATCGCGGGCACGGTCGAGTACGAACTGCCCGGATTGCTCCATCGGCACATGTTCCCAATACGGCAAGACGTGGGCAGCGATCAGGTCGACGTGCTTGGCCAGGCTCGGGTTCTCTTCCCAGACGTGCCATTGCTCGGACGTGGTTACCGGCACTTTAACTGCCGCGCGAACGCGATCCAGAATGATGCTGAGTTCTGCGGCGGTAATTTCCTTACGGAAGATCGCCTCGTTGCCTACGACCACGCGAACCACACTGCGGGAGGTGTTGGCGAGTTCGATGGCGCGCAGGATCTCACGCTCGTTGCGTACCTCGTCCGGGCTGATCCAGATACCGAGGGTGACCCGCAGACCGAATTCTTCCGCCAGTTTGGGAATGTCTCCCAGGGAACCGTCGACCGAGTAAGTACGGATGTTGTCCGTCAGCTTGCTCATGATCTCCAGGTCGCGACGCATTTCATCGTCGGTCGGGTACTGCTCTTTTTGTGGGTACTGACCCTGCTGGAACGGCGAGTACGAAAAGCCGGAGATCTGCTCAGGCCAGTTGGGAGCGGTCACCGGGCGATTGATCAGCGCCCAGAAGCCGGTAAACAAGGCTGCGATGGCAAGCACCACGACCAGGTTGAGTCCAAATTTACGCGATGACATAGTTATTTCAGGTTCCAAAGGCTGTGGAACGAAGGACCGGTCGGCGTGTGCCAAGGGGCGCGCATCCTACACCGGGCATTCCTTGAGCGTATAGCTGACAGGGAAATGCCCTACGTTTGGCAATCCCGTTTCGCATAAGTTCTTTCACTTGTCGCGGTAACTTAGATCTTGTTGTCGTACTAGCCCTATAATGCGCGCCGGTTTTTGGGGTAATGCTCATGAGTACAGAAGATCCGCGGTTTGCAGGTATCGCCCGTTTGTATGGCATCGACGGCCTTGAGCGCCTGCGCGCAGCCCATGTGGCCATCGTCGGCGTCGGTGGCGTCGGTTCCTGGGCGGCGGAAGCCATCGCCCGTTGTGGTGTGGGCGAGATTTCGCTGTTCGACCTCGATGACGTCTGCGTCAGCAATGCCAACCGTCAGTTGCACGCGCTGGACAGCACCGTCGGCAAACCCAAGGTCGAGGTGATGGCTGAGCGCTTGCGCGGGATCAACCCGGACTGCACCGTGCACGCCGTGGCGGATTTCGTGACGCGCGAGACCATGGCCGAATACATCACGCCGAACATCGACTGCGTGATCGATTGCATCGACAGCGTGAATGCGAAGGCTGCGCTGATTGCCTGGTGCAAACGCCGCAAGATCCAGATCATCACCACAGGCGGTGCGGGCGGGCAGATCGACCCGACGCTGATTCAGGTCTGCGACTTGAACCGGACCTTCAATGATCCGCTGGCTTCAAAAGTGCGTTCGACTCTGCGTCGGGATTACGGCTTTTCACGCACCGTGACGCGTCATTACAGCGTGCCGTGCGTGTTCTCGACCGAGCAACTGCGCTACCCGAAACCGGATGGCAGCATTTGCCTGCAGAAGAGTTTTGTCGGCGATGGCGTGAAGCTCGACTGCGCCGGCGGGTTTGGCGCGGTGATGATGGTCACGGCGACGTTCGGTATGGTCGCGGCGACCAAGGCTGTGGATAAGATTGTGGCGGGGGTTCGGCGCCCGGCGGATCGGGTTAAGCCTGCCTGACCCGTGATCATTCCCACGCTCTGCGTGGGAATGCAGCCCGGGACGCTCTGCGTCCCTTTCGAAAGCTGGAACGCGGAGCGTCCCTTGAGGCATTCCCACGCAGAGCGTGGGAACGATCAGTTACTGAGCCAACTCATTCATCCGCTGTAGCACGGCATTGAGGCCATTACTGCGCGAAGGCGATAGTTGTCGCGACAGACCTAGCTGAGTAAACCAGTCAGGTAGGTCGACCTGCCGCAACTCATCCGCCGACAACCCGTTGACCCGCGCCAGCAGCAACGCCACCAACCCGCGAATCATCCGCGCATCGCTGCTGGCCGCAAACTGCCAGTGACCATCCTCCAGCGACCCCACCAACCACAACTGGCTTTCACAACCATGCACGCGGTTGGCATCTACCTTGTCCACATCACTCAACGCAGGCAGGCGGTCGCCCCATTGCATCAACAACCGCGCCCGCTGCTCCCAGCCAGCCGCGCTCTGAAAGGTTTCCAGCGCCGTCACCGCATCGGCCGGCAAGCTCATCGCAACAACTCCAGCGCCTGATCCAGCGCTTCAAAGAACCGCTCCAAATCTTCGGAGTCGTTGTACAGCGCCAACGACACCCGGATTGCTCCGGCCAGTTCGAAACTTTTGAGCAACGGCATGGCACAGTGATGACCGGCGCGCACGGCGATGCCCTGTTCCGTCAGTAAATGCGCCAGATCCGAGTTATGCACACCCTCGACGACAAAACTGGCCAGCGCCAGTTGCGGCTTGCCCAGCAGCCGAATGCCATTGCGCGCTTCAAGGCCTTTCAACAAATAGTCATGCAGCGCCGCCTCATGGGTAGACACGGCGTCCTGATCAAGCCCCGCCAAATAATCCAGCGTTGCCCCCAGGCCGATCACACCGGCAATCGGCGGTGTGCCCGCCTCGAAACCCAATGGAGCAGGGCGAAAGCGTGCGCTGTGGTAATCCGCATCCAGTACCATTTCGCCGCCGAACTGCCAATGGCGCAGTTGTTTCAGCGCTTCATGGCGACCGAACAGCACGCCCAAACCGTCGGGGCCATAGAGCTTGTGGCTGGAAAACACATAAAAGTCGCAACCCAGCGCCTGCACGTCATGCCGGCCATGGACCACGCCTTGCGCGCCATCGACCACGGTCAATGCGTCATGTGCCTGGGCCATCGCCAGCAAGGCGGGCAAGGGCTGCCATGCACCGAGTACGTTGGACAGCTGACTGACCGCCAGCAAGCGGGTTTGCGGACCGATCAACTGCGCGGCGGCATCAAGGTCGATCAAGCCGTCAGCGTCCAGCGGCAGAATCACCAGTTTCAAGTCGCGACGCAGGGCCAGTTGCTGCCACGGCAGCAGGTTGGCGTGATGCTCCAGGGCGCTGATGACAATCTCATCGCCCGGTTTGAATACGTGTTCCAGGCCATACGCCAGGAGGTTCAGCGCGGAGGTCGCGCCGTGGGTAAAGATGATCTGCCCGCACTCGCCGGTATTCAGCCATTGGGCGACTTTGCTGCGGCTGGCCTCGAACGCCTGGGTGGCATGGGCGCCGGGCAAGTGTTGCGCCCGATGCACGTTGGCCGCGCCGTTGGCGTAGTAATGCGCCAGGGCATCCAGCAGGGCTTGAGGTTTTTGCGTGGTGGCGGCGTTGTCCAGATAGGTCTGGTCTTGCCGTTGCAGCGCGGCGATGGCCGGGAAATCGGCGCGCCAGGGAGAGGGAGTCATCATGTTGTTCGGCCCTGGTGAACATGGGCGGATATGCGCCTGACCTTGTGGGAGCGGGCTTGCTCGCGAAGCTTTTGGCGGCTTCAAAAGCTCCCTTCGCGAGCAAGCCCGCTCCCACAGGTTCAGTTTCGTTGCCCGCGACGCTTAGTTGTGAGCGTGCAGCGCTTCGTTCAGTTCGATCGCCGATTTGTGGGTTTTGCATTCCACGGCACCGGTTTCCGAATTGCGGCGGAACAGCAGATCAGGCTGACCGGCCAGTTCGCGGGCCTTCACGACTTTAACCAGCTGATTTTTCTCGTCCAGCAACGCCACTTTGGTCCCCGCGGTCACGTACAGGCCGGACTCAACGGTGTTGCGGTCGCCCAACGGAATGCCGATACCGGCGTTTGCGCCGATCAGGCAGCCTTCGCCGACCTTGATCACGATGTTGCCGCCGCCCGACAGGGTGCCCATGGTCGAGCAACCGCCGCCCAGGTCCGAACCCTTGCCGACGAAGACGCCAGCGGAAACGCGGCCTTCGATCATGCCCGGGCCTTCGGTGCCGGCATTGAAGTTGACGAAGCCTTCGTGCATCACGGTGGTGCCTTCGCCGACGTAAGCGCCCAGGCGGATACGCGCCGCGTCAGCGATACGCACGCCAGCCGGAACCACGTAGTCGGTCATTTTCGGGAACTTGTCTACCGAGAATACTTCCAGCAGCTCGCCGCGCAGACGGGCTTCCAGTTGATGCTCGGCTAGTTCGGCCAGGTCGATGGCGCCCTGGCTGGTCCACGCCACGTTCGGCAGCAGCGGGAACACGCCCGCCAGGTTCAGGCCATGCGGCTTGACCAGACGATGGGACAGCAGATGCAGCTTGAGGTAAGCCTCAGGCGTGGAGGTCAGCTGAGCGTCTTCAGCCAGAATGGTCGCGACCAGCGGCTTGTGGCTCTCGGCCAGACGGGTCAGCAAGGCAGCCTGTGCAGCATCGACGCCCTTCAGCGCTTCAGCCAGTTGCGAGGCCTGGGCGGTGCTGAATGCGATGGCCTGATTGCCTTCGGTGTAGCCCAGAATCGGCGCAATGGCCGCGACCAGTTCGGCCGACGGATTGAGCAGTGGCTGTGCGTAAAACACTTCCAGCCATGCGCCTTGACGGTTTTGAGTGCCGACACCAAAGGCCAGGCTGAACAGAGTAGTGGACATGTTGATACCTCTAACAAAATGGAACGGGCTGCCTTACTTGAGAGCTGCCGCGTAGATATCTGGCTTGAAGCCAATCAGGGTTCGGTCACCGAGATCAAGCACCGGGCGCTTGATCATCGAGGGTTGTGCGAGCATCAGTTCGATGGCTTTGCGCTGGTCGAGATCGGCTTTGCGTTCGTCGTCGAGCTTGCGAAAGGTCGTGCCTGCACGGTTCAACACCACTTGCCAGCCGTGCTCGTCGCACCATTGGGTCAGGTGTTCACGGTCGATTCCGACCGTCTTGTAATCATGGAAGTCATAGCTGACAGCGTGTTCATCGAGCCAGGTGCGCGCCTTTTTCATGGTGTCGCAGGCTTTGATGCCGAAAAGGTGCAACGTTTTGCTTGAAACGGTCAAGGAATTGCCCCCTTTGCAGGTGCTGGAAATTGAAGGTGACGGATTATGCCATGACCGGACGGTTTCGCGTCGGCCGTGGTTGTATGCCACCGCAAAAGCTGTGGGAGCGAGCTTGCTCCCACATGGATTGCGGTGTGCAAGGGCGATGCGACATTGGTGCAACGGCCTGTCCGCAGTCTAAGCAGCTAATATGGCACTTCAATGCTATTTCGGCTGACGTGTTACCGGTTATAAAAGTGTGCCCGCACTGCGTTGCACAGTGCGGGCGGGAGACTATTTGTTGCGGGTAATAAACGCGCGAATACGTTCTGCGGCTTCTATACATTCGGCCAGCGGCGCGACCAGGGCCATGCGCACGCGACCTGCACCCGGATTGGATCCATCAACCTCTCGGGACAGATAAGAACCCGGCACCACCGTCACGTGTTCTTCAACAAACAGATCACGGCAGAACGCCTCGTCGTCGCCTTCAACATTCGGCCACAAGTAAAAGCCACCATCCGGTCGCTGTACATCCATCACTGGGCCGAGGATTTCCAGCACCGCATCGTACTTCTCGCGGTACAGCGCACGGTTGGCGCGTACATGCACTTCGTCGTTCCACGCGGCAACGCTGGCCAGTTGGGTCTGAACCGGCATCGCGCAGCCGTGGTAAGTGCGATAGAGCAGGAAGCCTTTGAGAATGTCGGCGTCGCCGGCGACGAAACCTGAACGCAGGCCTGGCAAGTTGGAGCGCTTGGACAGACTGTGGAATACCACGCAACGCTTGAAATCCTTGCGGCCCAGTTCGACGCAGGCGCTGAGCAGGCCAGCCGGCGGGGTGTGTTCGTCGAAATACAGTTCGCTGTAGCACTCGTCGGCGGCAATCACGAAGTCGTATTCGTCGGCGAGGGCGATCAGTTTCTTTAGTGTTTCGACCGGGATCAGCGCACCCGTCGGATTACCTGGCGAACACAGGAACAGGATCTGGCAGCGTTTCCAGATGTCCGGCGAAACCGCGTCGAAATCCGGGTTGAAGCCGTTTTCGTCCAGGCATGGCAGGTAGTGAGGCTTGGCCCCGGCGAGGAACGCCGCGCCCTCGTAGATCTGATAGAACGGGTTCGGGCTGACCACCAGTGCGTCTGCGCCACGGTTGACCACGGTCTGGGTGAAGGCAAACAGCGCTTCACGGGTGCCGTTGACCGGCAGCACGTTGCGGGCCGGGTCGAGCCAGCCGGTCGGGACGCTGAAGCGGCGCTCGCACCAGGCGGCGATGGCCTCACGCAGGGCCGGGATGCCCAGAGTGGTCGGGTACACGGCCATCTGGTCCAGATTGCTTGCCAGGGCTTCGGCGACGAAGCTTGGCGAACGATGTTTAGGCTCGCCGATGGACAGCGCGATGGCGCGTTTGTCCGGGTTTGGCGTGACGCTGCCGAGCAGGGCGCGGAGCTTCTCGAACGGGTAGGGCTGCAACTGGGACAAAGCGTTGTTCATGGGGGCCTCTTTCAATGTGGGAGTGAGCCTGCTCCCACAGGGGGAAGTTTGTTAACTCAGATACTGAGTCGGGACAATTTGATATCGGGTTCATTACTGACGGTCAGCTGTTCAACGATCGCATCCTGCAAGCGGGTGCACAGCAGCGGGTCGGACAGCGGATGGTTGTTCGCGTCGGTAATAAAGAACACGTCTTCCACCCGTTCGCCGAGGGTCGCAATCTTGGCGTTTTGCAGCGAAAGGTCGAACTCAAGGAAGATCGTGCCGATCCGTGCCAGCAGCCCCGGGCGATCCGGAGCACTGAGTTCCAGCACCGTCACCGGACGCTGAGCATCATTGTGAATCGTCACCTGTGGCGCAAACGCGAAATGCTTGAGCTGGCGCGGCACGCGGCGCTGAATGATGGTCGGGTAGTCGTCCGGGTTGCGTAACGCTTCGGTCAGGCCTTCGCGGATTTGTTTTACCCGCGCCGGGTTATCGCCAATCGAGTCGCCGTCAGTATCGAGCACGATGTAGGTGTCGAGGGTGAACTGGCTGCTGGAGGTGATGACCCGGGCGTCGTGAATGTTCAGGTTGAGCTGGTCCATCGCGGCCACGGTCACGGCGAAGAAATCATGCTGGTCGGGTGCGTAGATGAAGATCTGCGTGCCGCCCTCGAATTCGCGCTGGGTGGTTTCCTTGATCAACACCAGCGGCCCGCCATCGGCCGGTTGCTGGAGGATCGCGTCACTGTGCCAGGCGACGTCGCCGGCGGTGTGACGCAGGAAATAGTCATCGCCCAATTGCGACCACAGCTGTTCGACATCGTCCGGATCGGTACCGCCGCGCACCAGAATATCCAGAGCTGCGCTCTGGGTCTGACGGATCTGCATTTCGCGGTCCACCGGGTTTTCCAGGCCGCGGCGCAAGGCGCGCTTGGTTTCGGTGTAGAGCTGACGCAAGAGGCTGGCGCGCCATGAATTCCACAGCGTCGGGTTGGTGGCGTTGATGTCGGCGACGGTCAGCACGTACAGATAATCGAGACGGGTTTCGTCGGCGACGGCTTGTGCGAAATCGTGGATCACCTGCGGGTCGGACAAGTCCTTGCGCTGGGCGGTGGTCGACATCACCAGGTGGTTCTGCACCAGCCAGACGATCAGGCGGCTGTCCCACACCGGGAGTTGGTGGCGCTGGCAAAAGGCTTCGGCATCCACCGCACCAATTTCCGAGTGATCGCCATGCCGGCCCTTGCCGATGTCGTGGTACAGGCCCGCCAGGTAAATCAGCTCGGGTTTGGGCAGCTTGGCCATGAGCTTGCTGGCCAGCGGGAATTTTTCCGACACCTGGGTGTACTGCAACTTACGCAGGTGCTTGATTAGATTCAGGGTGTGGGCATCGACCGTATAGATGTGAAACAGGTCGTGCTGCATCTGCCCGACAATAAAGCCGAACTCCGGCAGGTAACGCCCGAGGATCCCGTAACGGTTCATCCTGCGCAGGTTACGGTGGATACCGATCTTGCACTTGAACAGCTCGATGAACAGGCTGGTGTTGCGAATGTCATTGCGGAAATCGTCGTCGATCAGGTGACGGTGCTCGCGCAGCAGACGGATGGTATCGGCGCGCACGCCTTTGATTTCCGGCTGCTGGGCCATCAGCACGAAGATCTCGAGCATGGCGAACGGCGTACGCCGGAACACGTTGTCGTTGCGTGCTTCGATATAGCCATCGTGCAGCTGGAACCGCGAGTTGATCGGCTGGGGCGGCGCTTCGTCTTCTGGCGCGAGGATGACTTCCTCGAAGTGCTGGATGATCAGGTCGCTGAGCTGGGCAATGCTCATGACCACCCGGTAATACTGCTGCATGAAGTTTTCGATGGATTGCTTGGCGTCATCGCCTTCGAAACCCAGCAGCTTGGCAATCGATCGTTGGTGGTCGAACAGCAAGCGGTCTTCAGAGCGCCCGGCGAGCATGTGCAGCGCGTACCGTACCTTCCACAAAAACTCCTGGGACGAGGCCAGCAGGGCGTTTTCGCTTTCGACCAGGAAACCTTCGCCGGCCAGGGCTCGCAGGTTCAGGGTGCCGTATTCGCGACGGGCCACCCACAGAATCGTCTGAATATCCCGCAGGCCGCCGGGCGAGCCTTTGACGTTGGGTTCCAGGTTGTATTCGGTGTCGTTGTACTTGTGGTGACGAGCCTTCTGCTCGGCGCGCTTGGCCAGGAAGAAGTCCTTGCTCGGCCACATGTGCGCAGTGCTGGTGACGTCGAGCATGCGCTGGCGCAAGCGCTCGGGGCCGCAGATGGTGCGGCTTTCCATCAGGTTGGTAACGACCGTCAGGTCGGCGCGGGCCTCGACGGCGCATTCGTCCACCGAGCGAACACTCTGGCCGACTTCCAGGCCGATGTCCCACAACAGCGTCAGAAAACGCTCGATGGAATCACGGAAAACTTCGTGATCGGCGCTGTCCAGCAGGATCAACAAGTCGATGTCGGAATAAGGGTGCAACTCACCGCGACCGTAGCCGCCAACCGCGACCAGCGCGATGTCGGCTTCGGAACTCAAGCTGAATTGCTCCCAGGCCTTTTGCAGGATGTTATCGACGAACCAGGCGCGATCCTCGATCAGCCGGCGAATGTCCCGGCCGCTGCGAAAGCGCCCGTCGAGTACCTCGCGGGCCTGGCGGATCGCCTTCTTGAAGGCCGCGATCGGGCTTGCCTTCAGGGCCAGTTCAGCCTGGAACTGGCCGCGGTCGAAGAGTTCGGGATCCACCTGCGGCATCGATTGGCTTTCCTATCTATCTATAAGGCTGGGAACTGCCTGGGGTCGGATCAGGCCGAAACGCGCGGGATGGTGTCATCGGCGCGCAGGGTGAAGATCTCGTATCCGGTCTCGGTCACCACCAGTGTGTGTTCCCACTGGGCCGACAGCTTGCGGTCCTTGGTGATCGCGGTCCAGCCGTCGCCCAATACCTTGGTGTCAGCCTTGCCCTGGTTGATCATCGGCTCGATGGTGAAGGTCATGCCCGCTTTCAGTTCCATGCCGGTGCCGGCGCGGCCATAGTGCAAGATCTGCGGCTCTTCGTGGAACACCTTGCCGATGCCGTGACCACAGAACTCGCGAACCACCGAGAAACCGTTCTTTTCAGCGTGTTTCTGGATGATTTCACCGATGTCGCCCAGGCGGCAGCCGGGTTTGACGATCTCGATGGCCTTGTACATGCATTCCTGAGTCACTTGCGACAGGCGCTCGGCCCAGACCGGCACGGTGCCGACGTGGAACATGCGACTGGTGTCACCGTGGAAACCGTCCTTGATGACAGTGACGTCGATGTTCAAGGTGTCGCCATCCTTCAGCGGCTTCTCGTTCGGGATGCCGTGGCAGACCACGTGGTTGATCGAGGTGCAGATCGACTTCGGGTAGCCTTTGTAGTTGAGCGGGGCAGGGATGGCTTTCTGCTCGTTGACGATGTAGTCGTGGCAGATGCGGTCCAGTTCTTCGGTGGTGATCCCCGGCTTGACATGTTCGGCAATCATTTCCAGCACATCGGCGGCCAGTTTGCCGGCGACACGCATCTTTGCGATGTCCTCGGGGGTTTTGAGGGTGACGGTCATACAGGCTCTCTCTGCGCTCGATGGCGCTTGCTAAAACGGAATGGGCATTGCGCGGTTGATCTTCGCGGCCCTGAAAAACGCGATTCTAACAGACGATCAGCGCAAATCTGAGCCTCTGTGCATCGCTTCTCTCTATAGATTGGCGCATTCTTGGGCGATTCCAAGGGCCCGGTTGAAGTCGCGCATCAGGAATCGAGAATCCGGGTTCCGTTTTTTGCAGTCCTGTGATATAAAATGCGCCGCTTTCCGGGGATACCCCGAAAGGCTTAAATCCACACACGTGTCGACACGATGACCTGGGTGCCTTCAGCTGATGCTGCTGGTTGGTCATTGGGATACGTGGAGGCCAAACCCGACTTATTAAGGAACTATCATGTCCCAAGTCAACATGCGCGATATGCTGAAGGCCGGTGTGCACTTCGGTCACCAGACCCGTTACTGGAACCCGAAAATGGGCAAGTACATTTTCGGCGCGCGTAACAAGATCCACATTATCAACCTTGAAAAAACCCTGCCAATGTTCAACGAAGCTCTGACTTTCGTAGAGCGTCTGGCCCAGGGCAAAAACAAGATTCTGTTCGTCGGCACCAAGCGTTCCGCTGGCAAGATCGTTGCTGAAGAAGCAGCACGTTGCGGTTCGCCGTACGTCGATCACCGCTGGTTGGGCGGCATGCTGACCAACTTCAAAACCATCCGTGCTTCCATCAAGCGTCTGCGTGACCTTGAAGTGCAAGCCGAAGACGGTACTTTCGCCAAGCTGACCAAGAAAGAAGCGCTGATGCGCACTCGCGATCTTGAGAAGCTCGATCGTTCCCTGGGTGGTATCAAGGACATGGGCGGTCTGCCAGACGCTTTGTTCGTTATCGACGTTGATCACGAGCGCATCGCGATCACCGAAGCCAACAAGCTGGGCATCCCGGTTATCGGCGTAGTCGATACCAACAGCAGCCCGGAAGGCGTTGACTACATCATCCCAGGCAACGATGACGCAATCCGCGCTATCCAGCTGTACATGGGTTCGATGGCTGACGCAGTCATCCGCGGTCGCAACCACGTTGCTGGCGGCACCGAGCAGTTCGTTGAAGAAGCTCCGGCAGCTGCAGCTGAGTAATTGACGCCCTGGCGTTGACTCAGTAAGCAAAAAGGGGGCTTGGCCCCCTTTTTGCCACCTCGAAAACCGTTTGTGAGCAGCGCAGCTACAGCCTTTGTAACGTGCAGCCGCTAACAAGTGGGGTCGGGAAGAATTGATCGCCCGTTCGATCGGGTGGAATGGTTGAAAACCTATCCAAGAGGAATTTTGAAATGGCAGAGATTACTGCAGCGTTGGTTAAAGAACTGCGTGAGCGTACTGGCGAAGGCATGATGGACTGCAAAAAGGCCTTGACCAAGGCCGGCGGCGACATCGAAAAAGCCATTGATGACATGCGTGCTTCGGGCGCCATCAAGGCTGCCAAGAAAGCAGGCAACGTAGCTGCTGAAGGCGCGATCGCTCTGAAGGAAGACGGTAAATCCGCCGTTCTGCTGGAAGTGAACTCGCAGACCGACTTCCTGGCTCTGCAGGACGACTTCAAGGCATTCGTTGCTTCCAGCGTTGAAAAAGCATTCGCTGACAAGCTGACAGATGTTGCTCCGCTGATCGAAGCTCAAGAAGCTGATCGCCTGGTTCTGGTCGGCAAGGTTGGCGAAAACGTCAACATTCGTCGCCTGGCTCGCGTTGAAGGTGATGTTGTTGGTGGTTACCTGCACGGTAACAAGATCGGTGTTGCAGTTGTTCTGAAAGGCGGCAACGTTGAGCTGGCCAAAGACATCGCTATGCACGTAGCGGCCACCAACCCTGAATTCCTGCTGCCATCGGAAGTTTCCGCTGAAGCGGTCGAGCGCGAGAAAGGCGTGTTCCTGACCCTCAACGCTGACAAGATCGCCGGCAAGCCGGAAAACATCGTTGAAAACATGGTCAAAGGCCGTATCAGCAAGTTCCTGGCTGAAGCGAGCCTGGTTGAGCAGGCGTTCGTCAAGAACCCTGAAATCAAGGTTGGCGAACTGGCCAAGAAGGCCGGTGCAGAAATCGTTTCTTTCACCTACTTCAAAGTAGGCGAAGGCATCGAGAAGCCGGTCGACAACTTCGCTGAAGAAGTTGCTGCCCAGCTGGCTGCCGCCAAGCAATAAGACGGTTTTTTAACTGTCGCCCTGAAGAGGCTGCCCGCTTACGCGCGCAGCCTCTTTTCAGATGGGGCACCAATTTTTATTGGTTTCCCTTTGGAACTGGCTTACAAAGCCATGTTCCGATGGCGCTGAAGCAGCGCCAAGCTAGAGTGAACGCCAGCTGTAAACAGCTCGCAAAGAATTTTAAAATACGCCGCAGGAGAGATTCGCAATGGCTCAGCAGGGCAGTGGTTATCAGGCTCGCTATAAACGCATTCTACTCAAGCTTAGCGGCGAGGCCCTGATGGGCTCGGAAGAGTTCGGGATCGATCCGAAAGTTCTGGATCGCATGGCGCTCGAAGTCGGCCAACTGGTCGGCATCGGTGTTCAGGTCGGTCTGGTGATCGGCGGTGGCAACCTGTTCCGCGGTGCAGCGCTGAGCGCGGCCGGCATGGATCGGGTGACTGGCGACCACATGGGCATGCTGGCCACTGTGATGAACGCCTTGGCCATGCGCGACGCGCTGGAACGTGCCAATATCTCGGCCATCGTGATGTCGGCCATTTCCATGGTGGGCGTGACCGATCACTACGATCGCCGCAAAGCCATGCGTCACCTGAACGCCAAGGAAGTGGTGATCTTCGCGGCCGGTACCGGTAATCCGTTCTTCACCACGGATTCGGCAGCCTGCTTGCGAGCGATCGAAATCGACGCCGATGTCGTGCTCAAGGCGACCAAGGTCGATGGCGTCTACACCGCTGACCCATTCAAAGACCCGCATGCCGAGAAGTTCGATCATCTGACCTACGATGAAGTACTGGATCGCAAGCTGGGTGTGATGGATCTGACGGCCATTTGCCTGTGCCGCGACCACAAGATGCCGTTGCGCGTCTTTAACATGAACAAGCCCGGCGCCCTGCTGAATATCGTGCATGGCGGCGCTGAAGGGACTCTGATCGAGGAAGGCCAACAATGATCAATGAAATCAAGAAAGACGCTCAAGAGCGTATGCAGAAATCCCTGGATTCTCTGAATCATGCATTCGGCCAGATTCGCACTGGCAAGGCACACCCGAGCATTCTGGGTAGCGTGATGGTGCCGTACTACGGCACAGACACCTCCATCACCCAAGTGGCCAACATCACCGTAAAAGACTCCCGCACCCTGCAAGTAGTAGCGTTTGAGCGCAATATGCTTGCCGCTGTCGACAAGGCTATCCAGAGCGCAGGTCTGAACCTCAATCCGACCAACCTGGGTGAGCTGCTGCTGATCTCGATGCCGGCGCTGACCGAAGAGACCCGCAAAGGTTTTACCAAGCAGGCGCGTAGCGCTGCCGAAGACGCTCGTGTGGCGGTACGTAACATCCGTCGCGATGCTTTGGGTGATTTGAAGAAGCTGGTAAAAGACAAGGAAATCAGCGAAGACGAAGAGCGTCGTGCCGCTGCCGATATCCAGAAGCTGACCGACAAGGCTGAGGCTGACATTGATGCGGCCACCAAGCAGAAAGAAGCCGACCTGATGGCCGTATAAGGGTCGCGTTTTCATGGAAAAGACTAAGCAGACTGCGCCGTCCGCGGTGCCGCGCCATGTCGCGATCATCATGGATGGTAATAATCGCTGGGCGAAGAAACGCTTTATGCCGGGTGTCGCCGGGCATAAAGCGGGCGTGGATGCCGTTCGCGCAGTGATCGAGGTGTGCGCCGAGGCCGGGGTCGAGGTCTTGACCCTGTTTGCCTTCTCCAGTGAGAACTGGCAGCGCCCGGCCGATGAAGTCAGTGCCTTGATGGATCTGTTCTTCAAGGCGTTGCGTCGCGAGGCCAAGCGCCTCAATGACAACAACATCAGTCTGCGCATCATCGGTGATCGTTCGCGCTTTCATCCAGAGCTTCAGGCTGCCATGCGTGAAGCCGAGGCTATGACCGCCGGTGCCAACCGCTTTGTCTTGCAGATCGCCGCCAACTACGGCGGTCAGTGGGACATCGCGCAAGCCGCGCAACGTCTGGCGCGGGAGGTTCAGGCCGGGCATCTGCGTCCGGAGGACATCACGCCTGAGCTGTTGCAGACCTGTCTCGCCACCGGCGATCTGCCGTTGCCGGACTTGTGCATCCGCACCGGCGGCGAACACCGCATCAGCAACTTCCTGCTGTGGCAACTGGCCTACGCCGAGTTGTACTTCTCCGACCTGTTCTGGCCGGACTTCAAACACGACGCCATGCGTAACGCGCTGGCCGATTTCGCTTCTCGTCAGCGCCGCTTCGGTAAAACGAGCGAGCAGGTCGAGTCTGGAGCCCGGGTTTAATGCTCAAACAACGAATCATCACCGCGCTGATCCTGCTGCCGATCGCCTTGTGCGGGTTTTTCCTGCTCGAAGGCACAGGCTTTGCGCTGTTCATCGGGCTGGTCGTGACCCTCGGTGCGTGGGAGTGGGCTCGCCTGGCAGGCTTCAACGCCCAGCCGACTCGCGTGGCCTATGCGGTAGTGGTCGCATTGATGCTGTTTGTCATGCACATCCTGCCGGGGCTCGCACCTTGGGTGTTGGGCGCTTCGGTGCTCTGGTGGGGCGTGGCGACGTATCTGGTGCTGACGTATCCGCGTTCGAGCGAACGTTGGTCCAGTGCGGCGACCAAATTGGTCATCGGCCTGTTGATTCTCCTGCCGGCTTGGCAGGGTCTGGTGCAGATCAAACAATACCCGTTGGGCAACTGGCTGATCATGGCGGTGATGGTGCTGGTCTGGGGTGCGGATATCGGCGCGTACTTTTCCGGTCGGGCCTTTGGCAAGCGCAAGCTGGCGCCGCAGGTCAGTCCTGGCAAGAGCTGGGAAGGCGTGTATGGCGGCCTGGCGCTGAGCCTGGTCATCACCGTCATTGTTGGCCTTGTTCGCGACTGGACGGTCGCCGAGCTTTTCAAAGGGCTGATCGGTGCGGCAATTATCGTGTTTATCTCGGTAGTGGGTGATCTCACCGAAAGCATGTTCAAGCGCCAGTCCGGGATCAAGGACAGCAGTAATCTGCTGCCGGGGCATGGCGGTGTGCTGGATCGCATCGACAGCCTGACGGCCGCGATCCCCGTATTTGCCGTGCTGTTGTGGATGGCTGCACCGTGAGCCGCCCACAGCAGATTACCGTTCTGGGGGCGACCGGCTCGATCGGTCTGAGCACCCTGGACGTGATCGCTCGCCATCCCGAGCGTTATCAAGTATTCGCCTTGAGCGGCTTCACCCGCCTGAGCGAGTTGCTCGCCTTGTGCGTGCGTCATACGCCGCGGTTCGCCGTCGTGCCGGAGGCGGGCGCTGCCCGGACCTTGCAGGACGACCTGCGCGCCGCCGGCCTGTCGACTCGCGTGTTGGTGGGGGAGGAGGGGCTGTGTCAGGTGGCTTCCGACCCTGAAGTCGATGCGGTCATGGCGGCCATCGTTGGTGCGGCGGGCTTGCGTCCGACCCTGGCGGCGGTCGAGGCCGGCAAGAAAATTCTGCTGGCCAACAAAGAAGCGCTGGTCATGTCGGGTGCGCTGTTCATGCAGGCGGTGCGCAAAAGCGGTTCGGTGTTGCTCCCGATCGACAGCGAGCACAACGCGATTTTTCAGTGCATGCCACAGGATTTCGCTCGCGGGCTTGGTGCGGTTGGTGTGCGCCGGATTCTGCTGACCGCCTCTGGTGGTCCGTTCCGACAGACGCCGATGGCCGAGTTGGCGCATGTTTCCCCTGAGCAAGCGTGCGCGCACCCGAACTGGTCCATGGGTCGCAAGATTTCGGTCGATTCGGCCAGCATGATGAACAAAGGGCTTGAGTTGATCGAAGCCTGCTGGCTGTTCGACGCCAAGCCGTCCCAGGTCGAAGTGGTGATTCACCCTCAGAGCGTGATTCATTCGCTGGTCGACTATGTCGATGGCTCGGTGCTGGCGCAGTTGGGCAATCCGGACATGCGCACGCCGATCGCCAACGCCCTGGCCTGGCCGGAGCGTATCGATTCGGGCGTAGCGCCGCTGGATCTGTTTGCCATCGCGCGCCTGGACTTCCAGGCACCCGATGAAGAGCGCTTCCCTTGCCTGCGCCTTGCGCGTCAGGCTGCCGAAGCTGGCAACAGCGCGCCGGCCATGCTTAATGCGGCGAATGAAGTAGCTGTCGCGGCGTTTCTCGACGAGCGGGTTCGCTACCCGGAAATCGCGAGTATCATCGAGGAGGTGTTAAACCTCGAGCCGGTCGTTGCGGTGGATGATCTCGAGGCGGTGTTTACGGCCGACGCGAAAGCGCGAGAACTGGCCGGGCAATGGTTGAGCCGTCACGGGCGGTAAGTGCTGCAATACGTTGGCCCATGCGGCACTGGATAGGATTGCGGAGAAAGTAGATGAGCGCGCTCTATATGATTGTCGGCACCCTGGTTGCGTTGGGCGTGCTGGTCACCTTCCACGAATTCGGCCATTTCTGGGTCGCACGTCGCTGTGGGGTCAAAGTGCTGCGTTTCTCCGTGGGTTTCGGCATGCCGCTGCTGCGCTGGCACGACAAGAAAGGCACTGAGTTCGTGGTGGCTGCCATTCCGTTGGGCGGCTACGTGAAGATGCTCGACGAGCGCGAAGGCGAAGTGCCGGCCGATCAGGTCGATCAATCCTTCAATCGCAAATCGGTCCGTCAGCGTATTGCTATCGTGGCCGCAGGACCGATCGCCAACTTTCTACTGGCAATGGTGTTTTTCTGGGTGTTGGCCATGCTCGGCAGCGAGCAGGTGCGGCCGGTCATCGGCGCGGTCGAATCTGGCAGCATTGCGGCCAAGGCCGGTCTGGGTGCTGGTCAGGAAATTATTGCCATTGACGGCGAGCCGACTTCTGGCTGGGGCGCGGTAAATCTGCAACTGGTCCGTCGGCTTGGCGAGAGCGGTTCTCTTCAGTTATTGGTGCGTGAGCAGGGCTCCACGGCGGATTCGCCTCGTGAGCTGATGCTGGATAAATGGCTCAAGGGTGCTGACGAACCGGATCCGATTCGTTCGTTGGGTATTCGCCCTTGGCGTCCGGCGCTGCCGCCGGTGTTGGCTGAGCTTGATTCGAAAGGGCCGGCACAGGCTGCGGGCCTGAAGACCGGTGATCGGCTGTTGGCCCTTGATGGCAAGTCGCTTGATGACTGGCAGCAGGTGGTCGATACCGTTCGTATGCGTCCCGATACCAAAATCATGCTGCGCGTTGAGCGCGATGGTGCTCAAATCGACGTCCCTGTGACCTTGGCCGCTCGCGGCGAGAGCAAGGCGCCCACCGGTTATCTGGGCGCTGGGGTGAAAGCGGTCGATTGGCCACCAGAGATGATTCGTGAAGTCAGTTATGGTCCGTTGGCCGCAATTGGCGAGGGTGCTCGACGCACCTGGACCATGAGCGTACTGACCCTCGATTCGCTCAAGAAAATGTTGTTCGGCGAGCTCTCGGTAAAAAACTTGAGTGGACCGATAACCATTGCTAAAGTGGCGGGCGCTTCTGCCCAGTCGGGTGTCGCTGATTTCCTGAATTTCCTTGCTTATCTGAGTATTAGCCTGGGGGTTCTGAATTTGTTGCCCATTCCTGTACTGGATGGGGGACATTTGTTGTTTTATCTGATCGAGTGGGCGCGTGGTCGTCCCTTGTCGGATCGGGTGCAGGGTTGGGGGATACAGATCGGTATCAGTTTGGTGGTCGGGGTGATGTTGCTTGCTCTGGTCAATGATTTGGGCCGTCTGTAACACTTCGCTGAATTGCGAATCTGCCGCATTTTGCGGCAGTTTGTTTATTGCCAGTTGGAATAAGAAAGGACTTCATGAAACGTCTGCTGCTAACTGCGGTTCTCACCGTATTGATGATCGCCGAAGTTCACGCCGAGTCCTTCACTATCTCTGATATTCGCGTCAATGGCCTCCAGCGGGTCTCCGCGGGTAGCGTCTTTGGTGCTTTGCCGTTAAACGTCGGTGAACAGGCGGATGATCGTCGCCTGGTGGAATCCACTCGTGCGCTGTTCAAAACCGGGTTCTTTCAAGATATCCAGCTGGGCCGCGATGGCAACGTCCTTGTCATTACGGTAGTCGAGCGTCCATCGGTCGCCAGTATCGAGATCGAAGGTAACAAGGCGATCTCTACTGAAGACCTCATGAAGGGGCTCAAACAATCCGGTCTGGCTGAAGGCGAGATCTTCCAGCGTGCCACCCTCGAAGGTGTCCGTAACGAACTGCAGCGCCAATATGTCGCCCAGGGTCGCTACTCGGCTACTGTTGACACCGAAGTGGTGCCGCAGCCGCGTAACCGCGTCGGCCTGAAGGTCAACATCAACGAAGGCACCGTTGCAGCTATCCAGCACATCAACGTGGTGGGTAACACGGTCTTCGCTGATGAAGACCTGATCGACTTGTTTGAATTGAAGACTACCAACTGGTTGTCGTTCTTCAAGAACGATGACAAGTACGCTCGTGAAAAGCTGTCGGGTGACCTGGAGCGTCTGCGCTCCTACTACCTGGACCGTGGCTATATCAACATGGATATCGCTTCGACCCAGGTGTCTATTACCCCGGACAAGAAACACGTCTACATCACCGTCAACGTCAACGAAGGCGAGAAATACACCGTTCGTGACGTCAAACTGAGCGGCGACCTGAAAGTCCCTGAAGACCAGGTCAAGTCCCTGCTGCTGGTGCAAAAAGGCCAGGTGTTCTCGCGCAAGCTGATGACCACTACGTCCGAACTGATCACCCGTCGTCTGGGTAACGAGGGTTACACCTTCGCCAACGTCAACGGCGTGCCGCAGCCGCACGATGAAGATCACACCGTCGACATCACTTTCGCCGTCGATCCGGGCAAGCGTGCTTACGTCAACCGCATCAACTTCCGTGGCAACACCAAGTCCGAAGACGAAGTGCTACGCCGTGAAATGCGTCAGATGGAAGGCGGTTGGGCTTCTACCTACCTGATCGACCAATCCAAGACCCGTCTTGAGCGTCTGGGCTTCTTTAAAGAAGTGAACGTCGAAACCCCTGCCGTACCGGGTGTCGATGACCAGGTTGACGTGAACTACAGCGTTGAAGAGCAGGCTTCCGGTTCGATCACCGCCAGCGTCGGTTTTGCCCAGAGCGCCGGTCTGATTCTCGGTGGCTCGATTACCCAGAACAACTTCCTGGGTACTGGTAACAAGGTCAGCGTCGGCTTGACCCGAAGTGAATACCAGAGCCGCTATAACTTCGGTTATGTCGATCCGTACTGGACTGCTGATGGCGTGAGCCTGGGTTACAACGCTTTCTATCGCACCACCGACTACGATGACCTCGATGTCGACGTAGCCAGCTATGCCGTGGACAGCCTGGGTGCTGGCGTCAACGTCGGTTACCCGATCAGCGAGACGTCGCGCCTGACCTTTGGCCTGAGCGTGCAACAGGACAAGATCAAGACCGGTCAGTACACCGTTGACGAGATTTTCGACTTCGTAAACAAGGAAGGCGACAACTACCTGAACTTCAAGGCGTCGGCCGGCTGGTCCGAGTCCACCCTGAACAAAGGCGTGTTGGCGACCCGTGGACGTTCCCAGAGCCTGACACTGGAAACCACCACGCCAGGTAGCGACCTGTCATTCTTCAAAGTTGATTACCGTGGCCAGTTGTTCCAGCCATTGTCTGAAAACTACACCGTGCGTCTGCACACCGAACTGGGCTATGGCGACGGATACGGTTCGACCGATGGCTTGCCGTTCTATGAAAACTACTATGCTGGTGGTTTCAACTCGGTTCGTGGCTTCAAGGACAGCACCCTGGGTCCGCGCAGTACACCTAGCCGTGGTACAAACCCGGGTACATTGGCCGATCCGGACCAGGATCCACTGCCATTTGGTGGCAACGTCCTGATCCAGGGTGGTGCAGAGCTTCTGTTCCCTCTGCCGTTCGTCAAGGATCAACGCTCTCTGCGTACCTCGGTATTCTGGGATGTGGGTAACGTATTTGACTCGCAGTGCAAAGACACCACCAACGCAAACGGTTCGGCGTCCAATACAAAGTGCAACGACATCAGCCTGAGCAACATGGCCAGTTCCGTCGGTGTGGGCGTGACCTGGGTCACCGCACTGGGTCCTCTGAGCTTCGCGTTGGCCATGCCGATCAAGAAACCGGATGACGCTGAGACTCAAGTGTTCCAATTCTCTCTCGGCCAGACGTTCTAAGCGTCTGCCCCAAAATAACGACAATGGATTTTGTAGGAGTGCATCGTGCGTAAGTTGACTCAATTGGTTCTCCTGGCGACCGTACTGGTAGCAGGCCCGGCTTTTGCCGACATGAAAATCGCCGTTCTGAACTATCAGATGGCCCTGCTGGAATCCGACGCGGCCAAGAAATACGCTGTGGATGCCGAGAAGAAGTTTGGTCCGCAACTGTCCAAGCTCAAGACGCTGGAAAGCAGCGCCAAAGGTATCCAGGATCGTCTGATGGCTGGCGGCGACAAGATGCAGCAAGGCGAGCGTGAACGCCTTGAGCTCGAGTTCAAGCAAAAGGCTCGTGACTTCCAGTTCCAGTCCAAGGAACTGAACGAAGCCAAAGCCGTTGCTGACCGTGAAATGCTGAAGCAGCTCAAGCCGAAACTGGACAGCGCTGTGGAAGAAGTCATCAAGAAAGGTGCTTTTGACCTGGTCTTCGAGCGTGGCGCAGTGATTGATGTCAAACCTCAGTACGACATCACTCGCCAGGTTATCGAGCGCATGAATCAGCTGAAGTAATCCATGACAGCGACTATAAAGCTCGGCCAGTTGGCCGAGTTCCTCGGCGCCACGCTACGTGGCGACCCGGAGAAAGAAATTACTGGGCTAGCCACTTTACAAGAGGCTGGCCCAGCTCAGTTGAGCTTTCTTGCAAACCCCCAATACCGTAAATACCTGGTGGACTGCCGGGCCGCGGCGCTGTTGCTAAAGGCCGCAGACGCTGAAGGTTTTGACGGCGATGCCTTGGTGGTGCCTGATCCGTATCTGGCCTACGCACGTATTTCCCATCTGTTCGATCCCAAGCCCAAGGCGCCTGTCGGTATTCACCCGACAGCGGTAGTGGCTGCGGACGCAGTGGTTGATCCGGCGGCGAGCATCGGTGCCTTTGCTGTGATCGAAAGCGGCGCGCGTATCGCTGCCGGTGTGACCGTGGGCGCGCATTGCTTCATTGGTGCCCGTAGCGAAATCGGCGAGGGCGGCTGGCTGGCCCCGCGGGTTACGTTGTACCACGACGTGCGCATCGGCAAACGTGTAGTGATTCAGTCCGGCGCGGTACTCGGTGGCGAAGGCTTCGGTTTTGCCAACGAGAAAGGTGTCTGGCAGAAAATCGCCCAGATCGGTGGTGTATTGGTCGGTGATGATGTGGAGATTGGCGTGAATACCGCTATCGATCGCGGTGCCCTGGCCGATACCGTATTGGGTAACGGTGTGAAGCTCGACAATCAGATTCAGATCGCCCACAACGTGCAGGTCGGTGATCACACCGCCATGGCCGCGTGCGTGGGGATCTCCGGCAGCACCAAAATCGGCAAGCATTGCATGCTCGCCGGTGGCGTAGGGCTGGTGGGGCATATCGAAATTTGCGACAACGTTTTTATCACCGGGATGACCATGGTGACCCACTCGATTACCGAAAAGGGTTCCTATTCTTCCGGTACGGCGATGCAACCAGCCGCCGAATGGCGCAAAAGCGCGGCCCGTATCCGTCAGCTCGATGACATCGCGCGACGTTTGCGACAGCTGGAAAAGCGTGTAGGGGACGTGACCCCTGACGGTAATGCTTCATCAGATGGCTGATACCATTTCCATATCAAGTGTGCACAGCCGCTAGACTGCCTCCTTGATTTGCTAGAGGGGTGCGCGTCAGTCGCGCGCTCCCAATCTTTACATAGGCTTCCCCCCGAAATGATGGACATCAACGAGATTCGCGAATACCTGCCTCACCGTTACCCGTTCCTGCTGGTGGACCGGGTCGTGGATCTGGATGTGGAAGGCAAGCGCATTCGCGCCTACAAGAATGTCAGCATCAACGAACCGTTCTTCAATGGCCACTTCCCTGCGCATCCAATCATGCCGGGCGTGTTGATCATCGAAGCGATGGCTCAGGCTGCCGGTATCCTTGGCTTCAAAATGCTCGACGTGAAGCCCGCCGACGGCACGCTTTACTACTTCGTCGGCTCCGACAAGCTGCGTTTTCGCCAGCCTGTCACCCCCGGTGATCAGTTGATTCTCGAAGCCCGCTTCATCAGCTGCAAGCGCCAAATCTGGAAATTCGAGTGCCAGGCTTCGGTCGATGGCAAGCCAGTCTGCTCCGCTGAAATCATCTGCGCGGAACGCAAACTATGAGTTTGATTGACCCTCGCGCAATCATCGATCCGACGGCCGTTCTGGCCGAAGGTGTCGAGGTCGGCCCATGGTCGATCGTCGGCGCAGGTGTGGAAATCGGCGAGGGGACAGTGATCGGGCCGCATGTGATTCTCAAGGGCCCGACCCGAATCGGTAAGCATAACCGCATCTACCAGTTTTCTTCGGTAGGTGAGGACACGCCCGATCTGAAATACAAAGGCGAAGAAACCCGTCTGGTCATCGGTGACCACAACGTCATCCGTGAAGGCGTGACGATTCACCGCGGGACCGTCCAGGACCGTTCGGAAACGACCCTGGGTGATCACAACCTGATCATGGCCTATGCCCACATCGGCCACGACAGCGTGATCGGCAACCACTGCATCCTGGTCAACAACACCGCGTTGGCGGGTCATGTGCACGTCGAAGACTGGGCGATCCTGTCCGGTTTTACCTTGGTTCACCAGTATTGCCACATCGGCGCCCACAGCTTTTCCGGCATGGGTACCGCCATTGGCAAGGACGTTCCAGCGTACGTCACGGTATTCGGCAACCCCGCCGAAGCGCGCAGCATGAACTTCGAAGGCATGCGCCGTCGTGGTTTCAGCGAAGACGCGATCCACGCCCTGCGTCGTGCCTACAAGGTGGTTTACCGCCAAGGCCTGACGGTTGAACAGGCACTCGCCGAATTGGCCGAACCTTCGGACCAGTTCCCGGAAGTCGCGGTGTTCCGTGATTCCATCCAGTCTTCGACCCGCGGCATCACACGTTAATCATGGCTAATCTGCGTATTGCGCTGGTGGCGGGTGAGGCTTCCGGTGACATTCTGGGCGCGGGTCTCATGCGCGCGTTGAAGGCTCAGCATCCGGGGGTGGAGTTCATCGGTGTCGGTGGCCCGCTGATGCAGGCCGAAGGCCTGACTTCGTATTTCCCGATGGAACGTCTTTCGGTCATGGGCCTGGTGGAAGTGCTGGGGCGATTGCGTGAGTTGATGGCGCGTCGTAAAAAGCTGATTGCCGACCTGATCGCCGAAAAGCCTGACGCGTTTATCGGCATCGATGCCCCGGACTTCAACCTCAACATCGAACTCAAACTGCGTCAGGCCGGGATCAAGACCGTTCATTACGTCAGCCCGTCGGTGTGGGCGTGGCGGCAGAAGCGGGTGCTGAAGATCCGCGAAGGCTGCGACCTGATGCTGACGCTGTTTCCGTTTGAAGCCAAATTCTATGAAGAGAAGGGCGTGCCGGTGCGGTTTGTCGGGCACACCCTGGCCGATGCGATACCCCTCCAAGCGGATCGTCTCGCCGCACGCGCCGAGCTCGGTTTGCCTGTTGGGCCATTGGTCGCGCTGATGCCGGGCAGTCGCGGTGGCGAAGTCGGGCGCCTGGGCGCGTTGTTCCTTGATACCGCCGAGCGTTTGCGCGCCATGCGCCCAGGCGTGCGGTTCATTATTCCGTGCGCCAGCCCTCAGCGCCGCGCGCAGCTTGAAGAGTTGCTCGCCGGTCGCGATCTGCCGCTGACCCTGCTTGACGGCAAGTCTCATCTGGCGCTCGCAGCCTGCGACGCGGTGTTGATTGCCTCCGGAACGGCTACCCTTGAAGCGTTGTTGTACAAGCGGCCGATGGTCGTCGCTTATCGCCTGGCGCCGCTGACGTTCTGGATTCTCAAGCGCATGGTCAAGAGCCCCTACGTCTCGTTGCCGAACCTGTTGGCCCAGCGCCTGTTGGTGCCTGAGTTGCTGCAGGATGATGCGACGGTTGAAGCGCTGGCCCAGACGTTGTCGCCGCTGATCGAAGGTGGCGAAGAACAGACCCGCGGCTTCGATGAAATCCACCGTACCTTGCGTCTGGACGCCTCCAATCAGGCAGCGGACGCGGTACTGAATCTGATCGGCAAAACACAATGACAAAAGCACAACAGATGGGCCTCGATTTCACCCTGGTCGCTGAAGTCGAAGAATTGGTTGCCGGCGTTGATGAAGTCGGCCGCGGCCCGCTCTGCGGTGCCGTGGTAACGGCCGCGGTGATCCTCGATCCGAACCGTCCGATCCTCGGTCTCAACGACTCAAAGAAGCTCACCGAAGCCCGCCGCGAAAAGCTCTACAACGAAATCTGCGAGAAGGCCCTGAGCTGGTGTATCGCCCGGGCCGAAGTCGAAGAAATCGATGAGCTGAACATCCTCCATGCCACCATGCTGGCCATGCAGCGCGCGATCGAAGGCCTACACATCCAGCCGAAACTGGCGATGATCGACGGCAACCGTTGCCCGAAACTGTCCATGCGCGCCGAAGCGGTGGTGCAGGGCGACGGCAAGGTGCCGGCCATCGCTGCAGCATCGATCCTGGCCAAGGTCAGCCGTGACCGTGAAATGGCTGCTTTCGAATTGATTTACCCGGGTTACGGGATCGGTGGCCACAAAGGCTACCCGACCCCCGTTCATCTGGAAGCCCTGGCCCGCTTGGGGCCGACCCCGATTCACCGTCGCTCATTCGCGCCGGTTCGCCTGGCTTATGAGGCGCGGGAAAACCTGATCGTGAGTTAGTCGCAGCTGATGTTTTACTCAAGGCCCGGTACAATCCGGGCCTTGTTGTCTTCACGTTTCTAGACAGGATCACTATGCCGGCTTCATTCGTTCATCTACGCCTGCACACTGAATATTCCCTGGTCGACGGTCTGGTGCGGATCAAACCGCTGGTCAAGACCCTGGTCGGCATGAACATGCCTGCCGTAGCGGTCACCGACCAGAACAACATGTGTTCCCTGGTCAAATTCTATAAAGCGGCCATGGGCGCAGGCATCAAGCCAATCTGCGGCGCCGACCTGTGGCTGTCGAACAAGGATCCGGACAACGCCTTGAGCCGGATCAGCCTGCTGGCGATGAACGCTGTGGGCTATCGCAACCTCACAGAACTGATTTCCCGCGGCTTCATCGACGGCCAGCGCAATGGCTCGATCATCATTGAGCGCGAGTGGGTGGCCGAAGCCAGCGAAGGCTTGATCATGCTGTCGGCGGCAAAAGAGGGTGAGATCGGCCTGGCCATGCTCAGTGGCAATCCGGCTGAAGCGGAAAACCTCGCCCGCGAATGGATGGCCGTGTTCCCGGATCGTTTCTATCTGGAGATCCAGCGCACCAACCGCCCCAACGACGAAGAACAATTGCACGGCGCCGTGGCCCTGGCCGAAAAAATCGGTGCGCCGCTGGTCGCGACCAACGACGTGCGCTTTATCAAGCAGGAAGATTTTGCCGCTCACGAAACCCGCGTCTGCATCGGTGAGGGCCGCGCCCTCGACGATCCGCGGCGTTCGAAGAATTACAGCGATCAGCAATACCTCAAAAGCGCCGAGGAAATGGCCGAGCTGTTCAGCGACATTCCCGAGGCGCTGGCCAACACCGTCGAGATCGCCAAGCGCTGCAACATTGAAGTGAAGCTGGGCACTCACTTCCTGCCCAATTTCCCGATCCCTGATGGCATGACCATCGACGAGTATTTCCGCAAGGTCTCGTTCGACGGTCTGGAAGAGCGCCTCAGTGTTCTGCTGCCCCGAGACACCACCGAAGATTACGAAACCAAGCGTCAGGTCTACGTCGACCGGCTGAATTTCGAGCTGGATATCATCATCCAGATGGGTTTCCCGGGTTACTTCCTGATCGTTATGGACTTTATCCAGTGGGCCAAGAGCAATGGCGTACCGGTGGGTCCTGGCCGGGGATCGGGTGCCGGGTCGCTGGTGGCCTATGTGCAAAAGATCACCGACCTCGATCCGCTGGAATATGACCTGCTGTTCGAACGTTTCCTTAACCCGGAACGGGTCTCCATGCCCGACTTCGACGTCGACTTCTGCATGGACGGTCGCGACCGCGTGATCGACTACGTGGCCGAGAAGTACGGCCGCAACGCGGTGAGCCAGATCATCACCTTCGGTTCCATGGCCGCCAAGGCTGTGGTCCGTGACGTGGCGCGGGTGCAGGGCAAGTCCTACGGTCTGGCGGATCGTCTGTCGAAGATGATTCCGTTCGAAGTCGGCATGACCCTGGAAAAAGCCTACGAGCAGGAAGAGATCCTGCGTGACTTCATCAAGGTCGATGAAGAGGCCGCGGAAATCTGGGAGATGGCGCGCAAGCTCGAAGGCGTTGTGCGTAACGTCGGTAAGCACGCCGGGGGGGTGGTCATCGCCCCGACCAAGCTGACGGACTTCTCGCCAATCTATTGTGATGAGGCCGGCGATGGTCTGGTGACCCAGTTCGACAAGGACGACGTTGAGGCCGCTGGCCTGGTGAAGTTCGACTTCTTGGGTCTGCGGACCCTGACGGTCATCGACTGGGCACTGAAAACCATCAACCGCGACCGCGCCAAGGTCGACGAGCCGCCGCTGGACATCGCGTTCATCCCGCTGGATGACAAACCGACTTACCAACTGCTGCAAAAGGCTGAGACCACCGCGGTGTTCCAGCTTGAGTCGCGCGGCATGAAAGAGCTGATCAAAAAGCTCAAGCCCGACTGCCTGGAAGACTTGATCGCACTGGTGGCCCTGTTCCGTCCGGGCCCGCTGCAATCGGGCATGGTGGACGACTTCATCAACCGTAAGCACGGCCGCGCTGAACTGGCGTACCCGCACTCGGACTACCAGTACGAAGGCCTCAAGCCCGTCTTGGCACCGACTTACGGCATCATCCTGTATCAGGAACAGGTGATGCAGATTGCCCAGGTCATGGCCGGTTACACCCTCGGCGGTGCGGACATGCTGCGCCGGGCCATGGGTAAGAAAAAGCCTGAGGAAATGGCCAAGCAGCGCGGCGGTTTCATTGAAGGTTGCAAGACCAACAATATCGAGGCCGACCTTGCCGGTAACATTTTCGACCTGGTAGAAAAATTCGCCGGTTACGGTTTCAACAAATCCCACTCCGCCGCTTACGGCCTGGTGTCGTACCAGACAGCGTGGCTGAAGACGCACTACCCGGCGCCGTTCATGGCCGCCGTGCTGTCGGCGGATATGCACAACACCGACAAGGTCGTGACCTTGATCGAAGAAATTCGCACCATGAAGCTGCGTCTCGACGCGCCGGATGTGAATACTTCGGAGTTCAAGTTCACGGTGAATGACGAAGGCCGGATCATTTACGGCCTCGGCGCGATCAAGGGGGTGGGCGAAGGTCCGGTGGAAGCGATCACCGAGGCGCGTCAGGACGGCCCGTTCAAGGATCTGTTCGATTTCTGCGCTCGCGTCGATCTCAAGCGAATCAACAAGCGCACCCTGGACGGTTTGATCCGCAGCGGTGCGTTGGATCGTCTCGGTCCTTACTTCCATGACGAGCAGAAAGCCTACCAGGCCAATATCGACCGCAACCGTGCGGTCCTGCTGAACGCCATGGAAGGGGCGATCAAGGCCGCCGAACAAACCCTGCGAACCAAAGACAGCGGCCACGTCGACCTGTTTGGCGGTCTGTTCGTCGAAGAAGACGCCGATGTCTACGCCAATAACCGCAAGGCCAAGGAACTGACCCTCAAGGAACGCCTGAAAGGGGAGAAAGACACCCTGGGCCTGTACCTGACCGGTCACCCGATCGACGAATACGAAGGCGAGATCCGCCGTTTTGCCCGTCAGCGCATCATCGACCTGAAGCCGGCTCGTGACACACAGACTGTCGCGGGCATGATCATCGCCCTGCGGGTGATGAAGAACAAAAAGGGCGACAAGATGGGTTTCATCACCCTCGATGACCGCTCCGGGCGAATCGAAGCTTCGCTGTTTGCCGAAGCGTTCCATTCCGCGCAATCGCTGTTGCAGACCGACGCGATGGTGGTGGTCGAAGGCGAAGTCAGCAATGACGACTTCTCCGGCGGCTTGCGCCTGCGGGTCAAGCGGGTGATGAGCATGGAAGATGCGCGCACCAACCTCGCCGAAAGCCTGCGCCTGAAGCTGCAGACCAAGGATTTGAAGGGCGATCAGCTACGCTGGCTGGGTGAGTTGTTCAAGCGTCACCGCGGCGCTTGCCCGATCACCATGGAGTACACGAGTCCCGATGCGAAGGCCTTGCTGCAGTTTGGCGAGACCTGGCGGATCGACCCGGCGGATGCGTTGATTCAAGCCTTGCGTGACCAGTTCGGGCGAGACAACGTCTTCCTCCAATACCGTTGACGGTCAGGTTCCGCCGAAGGCCCTGATCTCGACCTGAATTTTTAATCTCGACCTGAACGCGCCTGTCCCTTAAGGTAGGGCGCGAATAGACAACCGGCCGGCCCAAGCTCTCTTGGACGTCGACCCAAGACGGACGCCTATGAACCCGAATTTTCTAGATTTCGAACAGCCGATCGCCGACCTGCAAGCCAAGATCGAAGAGTTGCGCTTGGTCGGTAACGACAATTCGCTGAATATCGGCGATGAGATCTCCCGCCTGCAGGACAAAAGCAGCACGCTGACCGAAGACATCTTCGGCAAGCTGACCAGCTGGCAGATCGCACGTCTCGCGCGTCACCCGAAACGTCCGTATACCCTGGACTATATCGAACACATCTTTACCGAGTTCGACGAACTGCACGGCGACCGTCACTTCTCCGACGACGCTGCGATCGTTGGCGGCATTGCCCGACTGGACGATCAGCCGGTGATGATCATCGGTCACCAGAAGGGCCGTGAAGTGCGCGAGAAGGTTCGCCGCAATTTCGGCATGCCGCGTCCGGAAGGCTACCGCAAGGCGTGCCGCCTGATGGAAATGGCCGAACGTTTCAAAATGCCGATCCTGACCTTCATCGACACCCCGGGCGCTTACCCTGGCATCGACGCTGAAGAGCGCAACCAGAGCGAAGCAATTGCCTGGAACCTGCGCGTCATGTCTCGTCTGAAAACCCCAATCATCGCCACCGTGATCGGTGAAGGTGGTTCCGGTGGCGCTCTGGCGATCGGCGTTTGCGATCAGCTGAACATGCTGCAGTACTCGACCTACGCGGTGATTTCGCCGGAAGGTTGCGCCTCGATCCTGTGGAAAACCGCCGAGAAAGCACCGGACGCTGCTGAAGCCATGGGCATCACCGCCGAGCGCCTGAAAGGCCTGGGCATCGTCGACAAAGTGATCGGCGAGCCGTTGGGCGGCGCTCACCGCGATCCTGCGGCGGCGGCTGCTTCGATCCGTGCCGAGCTGAGCTCGCAACTGGCGATGCTGAAGAAGTTCGATAACGAAGCGCTGCTGGCCCGTCGTTACGAGCGTCTGATGAGCTACGGTCTCTGATCTGACCGCGCTTTACCCATGTGGGAGCGGGCTTGCTCGCGAAAGCGGTATGACAGTCAACCGATGTGTTGAATGTTGAGCCGCCTTCGCGAGCAAGCCCGCTCCCACATTTGATTTGTGCGAAGTGATCGATATGAGTCTGCCTACAAGTGATCTGTCTACCAGGCTTCTGCTGAATCTGAAACCCTGGCGCAACGCCACAACCTGGCGCATCGCCTTCTCCGGCGGGCTCGATTCCACCGTCCTGCTGCACCTGCTCGCCCACCTCGCAAAAAACCAATCACTTCCAGCGCTCAGCACCATTCATGTTCATCACGGCCTTCAGGCTGCTGCTGATGCGTGGCCACAACATTGTCAGTCGGTCTGTGACGCGCTGGGTGTGCCGCTACAGGTAGTTCACGTTCAGGTTCTGCCCGGCGCCAGCCTTGAGCGTGCCGCCCGGGATGCGCGCTATGGCGCCTTCGTTGAAGCCAGTCAAGCCAATGAACTGCTGCTGACCGCGCAGCACCAGGACGATCAGGCGGAAACCCTGCTGTTCCGGTTGTTGCGTGGGGCGGGGGTGAGAGGTTTGTCGGGAATGCCTCGCGAACGCGCCTTGGGTCGCGGGCATCTTCTGCGTCCGTTGCTCGATGTCACGCGCGCCGAACTTGAGGCTTACGCGGCCGAGCACCAGCTGAGCTGGATCGAAGACCCTTCGAACCAGGATCGTCAGTTCTCTCGCAATTACCTGCGCCATCAAGTGTTCCCGGTCCTGACCGAGCGATGGCCGCAAGCGATGGCGACCATGGCCCGCAGCGCCGCGCATCTGAGCGAAGCGCAGGGGTTGCTTGATGATCTGGCGCAAATCGATCTGGCCAATGCCAACACCGTCAGTGATTTCGATTGGCTGGGCGTGCCGTCTCTGGAGCTGGCGCCGATTGCAAAACTTTCTGCCGCGCGCCAACGCAACGCCCTGAGTCACTGGCTCACAGCGTTGACGCGGCTGCCGGACAGCGACCATTGGTCGGGTTGGGACGATTTACGCGATGCCACCGGCGATGCCCGTCCAGTCTGGCGGCTGGCCGATGGCGAATTGCATCGTGCGGGCGGGCGTATCTGGTGGCTATCAGGCAGCTGGCTGCTTAATCCACCACCCGCCGGCGTCTGGGCCGAGCCCTCGACGTCGCTGGTGTTACCGGAAAATGGCGTACTCACCTTCAACGGCCAAATCCCCGCTGGCCCGCTGCATATCCGCTATCGTGAGGGAGGCGAGGTGATGAATCTGCCTGATCGCGGCCACCGTGATCTAAAGCGTTTGCTCAACGAACGCGGTGTTCCGGGCTTCGTCCGTGGCAGATTGCCGCTGCTCTACCGAGGTGCGCAATTGCTGGCGGTGGCCAACCTGCGGGGCCTTGATGGCTGTGAGCAGGAAGGCTGGCATTTGCATTGGGACCCATTGAGCGAAGATCAAGGTTTGAGCTGAAAGGGGCTTTCCGGTAGACTACGCTCCCTTCTTGATACAACTTCTGTGGATTCGCCTGAATTACAGAAGTTGCCGATTACCAAGCAGTCTTTGCTGGGCGATTCCAAAAAATGTGTAGCGAGCAACGTACCGGTGTTTCATCTGCCGGTCTGTCCCAACGCGGCGGTTTTTTTGAAAGGTGCACTGTGATTAATGCAGGTGATCGGGGGCTTCGGCCTTCCTTCGCTTTCCCCGGCGGCTCGGACCGCTTTAACGCAGACTTCTAGGGTTTTTCATGACGCGCTACATATTCGTCACGGGCGGTGTTGTTTCTTCATTGGGGAAAGGCATTGCCTCGGCTTCATTGGCGGCCATCCTGGAGGCGCGGGGACTTAAGGTCACCATGCTGAAGCTGGACCCGTACATCAACGTTGACCCGGGCACCATGAGCCCGTTCCAGCACGGTGAAGTGTTCGTCACCCACGACGGCGCCGAGACCGACCTGGACCTGGGCCACTACGAGCGGTTCATCCGCACGACCATGACCCAGAACAACAACTTCACCACCGGCCGTGTCTACGAACACGTCCTGCGCAAAGAGCGCCGTGGTGATTACCTGGGCGCCACCATTCAGGTGATCCCGCACATCACCGACGAAATCAAGCGCCGGATCATCAAGGGCGCCGGCGATGCCGACGTGGCCATGGTCGAAATCGGTGGCACCGTAGGTGACATCGAATCCCAGCCGTTCCTCGAAGCGATCCGTCAATTGCGGTTCGAAGTCGGCGCCAAACGCGCAATGCTGATGCACCTGACACTGGTGCCGTACATCGCCACTGCCGGCGAAACCAAAACCAAGCCTACTCAGCACTCGGTCAAGGAACTGCGTTCCATCGGTCTGCAGCCGGACGTGCTGGTGTGCCGCTCCGATCACCCGATCGACATCTCGTCGCGTCGCAAGATCGCGCAATTCACCAACGTTGAAGAACGTGCAGTGATCGCGCTGGAAGACGCCGATACTATCTACAAGATCCCGGGCATCCTGCACTCCCAGGGCCTGGATGATTTCGTTGTCGAGCGTTTCGGCCTGCAATGCGGCAGCGCCGATCTGTCCGAGTGGGAAGCCGTGGTTGACGCCAAGCTGAACCCGGAACACGAAGTCACCATCGCGATGGTCGGCAAGTACATGGAACTGCTGGACGCCTACAAGTCGCTGATCGAAGCGATGAGTCACGCCGGCATCAGCAACCGCACCAAGGTCAACCTGCGCTACATCGATTCCGAAGACATCGAAAACCAGGGCACCGCGCTGCTCGAAGGTGTCGACGCGATCCTCGTACCGGGCGGCTTCGGTCTGCGTGGCGTGGAAGGCAAGATCACCGCCGTCCAATACGCACGCGAAAACAAGGTTCCGTACCTCGGCATCTGCCTGGGCATGCAAGTGGCCGTGATCGAGTTCGCTCGTAACGTGCTGGGCTGGAAAGACGCCAACTCCACCGAGTTCGATCGTGCAAGCGGTCACCCGGTCGTGGGTCTGATCACCGAGTGGGAAGATGCCACCGGCGCCGTCGAAACCCGTACCGAAACCTCCGACCTGGGCGGCACCATGCGCCTCGGCGCGCAGGATTGCCTGCTTGAGCCGGGTTCCCTGGTGCATGATTGCTACGCCAAGGACGTGATCGTCGAGCGTCACCGTCATCGCTACGAAGTGAACAACAACCTGCTACCGCAAATCATGGAGGCCGGCCTGAAAATCTCCGGTCGTTCCGGTGATGGCGCGCTGGTCGAAGTGGTTGAAGCCCCGGATCATCCATGGTTCGTCGCTTGCCAGTTCCACCCTGAGTTCACCTCGACACCGCGCGACGGTCACCCGTTGTTCAGCGGTTTCGTTAAAGCAGCTTTGGTTCAACACCAGAAGAAGGCGTAATTCCAATGGCGCAGAAGATCATTCGTGTAGGCGATATCGAGATTGCCAACGACAAGCCAATGGTGCTTTTCGGTGGCATGAACGTGCTGGAAAGCCGCGACATGGCGATGCAGGTCTGCGAAGAGTACGTCAAGGTCACCGAGAAACTCGGTATCCCTTACGTGTTCAAGGCCAGCTTCGACAAGGCCAACCGTTCCTCCGTGACCTCTTACCGAGGCCCCGGCCTGGAAGAGGGCATGCGGATTTTCCAGGACATCAAGCAAGCCTTCGGCGTGCCGATCATCACCGACGTCCACGAACCTGATCAGGCCGCGGTCGTCGCTGAAGTCTGCGACATCATCCAGCTGCCGGCCTTCCTGTCGCGCCAGACCGACCTCGTGGTCGCGATGGCCAAGACCGGCGCGGTGATCAACATCAAGAAAGCCCAGTTCCTCGCCCCGCATGAGATGAAACACATCTTGAGCAAGTGCGTGGAAGCGGGTAACGATCAGTTGATCCTCTGCGAACGCGGTTCGAGCTTTGGCTACAACAACCTGGTCGTCGACATGCTCGGCTTCGGCATCATGAAGCAGTTCGAATACCCGGTATTCTTCGACGTGACCCACGCGCTGCAAATGCCCGGCGGTCGCTCCGATTCCGCCGGCGGTCGTCGCGCCCAGGTCACTGACCTGGCCAAGGCAGGCATGAGCCAGTCGCTGGCCGGTCTGTTCCTCGAAGCCCACCCGGACCCGGACAACGCCAAATGCGACGGCCCTTGCGCCTTGCGCCTGGACAAACTGGAGCCATTCCTGGCCCAGCTCAAAGCTCTGGACGAACTGGTGAAGAGTTTTCCGACGGTAGAAACCGCGTAAACCTCATTTCTCCGGTAAAGTACCGCACGATTTGTTGCTCAGGCCCTCGGGCCTGAGCCTTATCGTCCGCAAGTCTGCCCGCTGCACACCACTTGCCGACGGTAAAAGATTTCCTCTAGCTGCGTCGTTTTCGTCAACTTTGGAGTGTTTACAACAATGGCAAAAATCGTCGACATCAAAGGTCGTGAAGTTCTCGACTCCCGTGGCAATCCCACCGTGGAAGCGGACGTGCTTCTCGATAACGGCATCATCGGTAGCGCTTGCGCGCCGTCCGGTGCTTCCACTGGCTCGCGTGAAGCGCTCGAGCTGCGTGATGGCGACAAGAGCCGTTACCTGGGCAAAGGCGTGCTCAAAGCCGTCGCCAACATCAACGGTCCGATCCGCGACCTGTTGAAAGGTGCAGACCCAAGCGACCAGAAAGCGCTGGATCACGCGATGATCAAGCTCGACGGTACTGAAAACAAAGGTTCCCTGGGCGCTAACGCGATCCTTGCCGTTTCCCTGGCTGCGGCCAAGGCAGCAGCACAGGACCAGGACCTGCCGCTGTACGCTCACATCGCCAACCTGAACGGCACCCCGGGTGTTTACTCGATGCCGGTTCCGATGATGAACATCATCAACGGTGGCGAGCACGCCGATAACAACGTCGACATCCAGGAATTCATGGTTCAGCCGGTTGGCGCCAAGTCTTTCTCGGAAGGTCTGCGCATGGGCACCGAGATTTTCCATCACCTCAAAGCCGTTCTGAAGGCCCGTGGCCTGAGCACTGCTGTCGGTGACGAAGGTGGTTTTGCACCAAACCTGGCTTCCAACGAAGACGCTTTGAAAGTGATCTCCGAAGCCGTAGCCAACGCCGGTTACAAGCTGGGCACCGACGTGACCCTGGCACTGGACTGCGCGGCGAGCGAATTCTACGAAGACGGCAAATACAACCTATCCGGCGAAGGCCAGGTGTTCACCGCTGAAGGTTTCGCTGACTACCTCAAAGGCCTGACCGAGCGTTACCCGATCATCTCCATCGAAGATGGCCTGGACGAGTCCGACTGGGCTGGCTGGAAAATCCTCACCGACAAGATCGGCGAGAAGACTCAGCTGGTAGGCGACGACCTGTTCGTGACCAACACCAAGATCCTGAAAGAAGGCATCGATAAAAAGATCGCCAACTCGATCCTGATCAAGTTCAACCAGATCGGCACCCTGACCGAAACCCTGGAAGCCATCCAGATGGCCAAGGCCGCTGGTTACACTGCCGTGATCTCGCACCGCTCCGGCGAAACCGAAGATTCGACCATTGCCGACCTGGCTGTGGGTACCGCGGCTGGCCAGATCAAGACCGGTTCCCTGTGCCGTTCGGACCGCGTTTCCAAATACAACCAACTGCTGCGTATCGAAGAGCAGTTGAATGGCAAAGCCAAGTACAACGGTCGCAGCGAATTCCGCGGCTAATCGTTAACTGGTAAAAAGACACCGGATTGTGTCGGAAAAGTCGCTACAGCGATGAATTTGCCACTAATCTGATGCCTTATCAGCACAAGCCTGGGTCTTCCAGGCTTCGTGCTATCAGAAGCTTCATAGTTTGGCATGGCTGTCTTTTTCCACTGGATACCTGATATTCGATGCGCAGTCCCAATTGGTTGTTCCTCGTCTTGCTCTTGCTGCTGGCTGGCCTGCAATACCGCCTGTGGGTGGGTAATGGCAGTCTGGCGCAAGTGGCCGAGCTGACTCAGCAGATCGCGGATCAACATGCTGAGAACGAGGGCCTGCTTGAGCGCAATCGGGTCATGGACGCTGAGGTCAGTGAGTTGAAAAAAGGCATGGAGACCGTTGAAGAGCGGGCTCGCCATGAGTTGGGCATGGTCAAGGACGGTGAAACCCTTTACCAGTTGGCCCAATGATCCAGTCGTTACCGGCCTTCTGGGCCGTGATTCCTGCCGCGGGCGTCGGTGCCCGTATGGCTGCGGACCGTCCCAAGCAATACTTGCAACTGGGCGGGCGTACTATTCTCGAACACAGCCTTGGCTGTTTCCTTGATCATCCTGCCCTGAAGGGGTTGGTGGTCAGTCTTGCTGTTGATGATCCTTACTGGCCGAACCTGGCGTGTGCGTCTGACTCGCGCATTCAGCGCGTTGACGGTGGCGACGAGCGTTCCGGTTCGGTGCTCAATGCGTTGCTGCATTTGCATGCTCAGGGCGCGGACGATGAAGATTGGGTGCTGGTTCACGACGCCGCACGGCCGAATCTTTCGCGTGATGATCTTGATAAATTGTTGAGTGAGTTAGCGGACGATCCAGTTGGCGGGCTGCTGGCAGTGCCTGCCCGCGATACGCTCAAACGGGTCGACAAGCACGGTCGTGTCGTCGAAACCGTGGATCGTAGCGTGATCTGGCAGGCGTATACGCCGCAGATGTTTCGTCTTGGGGCCTTGCATCGGGCCTTGGCGGACAGTCTGGTGGCGGATGCGTTGGTGACGGATGAAGCTTCGGCCATGGAGTGGGCGGGTTTGGCTCCTCGTTTGATCGAAGGTCGATCCGACAACCTCAAAGTCACACGCCCTGAAGACCTAGAGTGGCTGCGCCAGCGTTGGGCTAACCGTCGCTAAAAGATCGCAGCCTCGTTGCACTCGACAGCTCCTACATTGTCCACGTTTACCGTACGGCACCTGTAGGAGCTGTCGAGTGCAACGAGGCTGCGATCTTTTGATCTTCAAACGCGGTACTCCGGCCTTTGCGCCAACCCCTCCTTCAAATAATCCACCAACTTGCGCACCTTCGGCGACAGATGCCGTTGCTGTGGGTAAAGCGCCCACACGGCGGTGTTCGGCGGTTGGTGCGCCTCCAGCAATGAAATCAACGAACCGCTTTTCAGATGCTCCAGCACGTAGTAATCCGGCAGCTGACACAAACCCACACCCTGTAGCGCCGCATCCAACACGGCTTGCCCACTGTTACAGCGCCAGTTTCCCTGTACCCGTTGCGAAAATTCCCGCCCGTTCTGTTCCAGTTGCCACATGTCCGAACTACCGATCAGGCAATTGTGGCGGCTGAGTTCCGACAAACTGTGTGGGCGACCATACCGCTCCAGGTAGGACGGTGATGCGCACAAATACATGCGCCGTGGTGACAGGCGTGTGGCGACCAGTCGCGAATCCTGAAGGCGACCGAGACGGATCGCCAGGTCCAGCCCTTCGTGCACCAGATCGAGCGGGCGGTTGCTTAGTTCAATGTCGACACGCAGTTGCGGATAGAGGCCCATGAAGCGGGTCACTAGCGGCACGATGAAGCGTTCGCCATACGCCACGGCGCAGGTCATGCGCAGCATGCCTTTGGGCTCGCTGGTCAGGTCGCCAACCGCGCGCAAGGCTTCTTCCCGCCCGTCCTGCAAACGCTGGCAATGCTGCAAAAAGGTTTGCCCGGCTTCGGTCAGCGTGACCCGGCGGGTGCTGCGATAAAGCAGACGGGTCTGAAGACGCTCTTCGAGGCGTACGATTTGTCGACTGATGTGGGAGGAAGAAACCCCTAACCGTTCCGCAGCCGCCGTGAATTGACTGCACTCGGCCACGGCGACGAACTCGTCGATCCCTTCCCAGCGATTTTCGGACATCAAGGATTATCCCTGTATGGCAATAATGTTTTGCTTTTGTCCGGATTATTCCTCGTAAGGCGGTGTATTACACTCCCTGTCTCGTTTTTATTCACTGGAGAATCCACATGATCAAGTCGCGCGCTGCCGTTGCCTTCGAGGCCAAGAAACCCCTCGAGATCGTCGAAGTCGATGTCGCCATGCCCAAGGCCGGTGAAGTTCTGTTGCGTGTGGTTGCCTCCGGTGTCTGTCATACCGACGCCTACACCCTGTCGGGCGCTGACCCGGAAGGCATCTTCCCGTCTATCCTCGGTCACGAAGGTGGCGCGGTGGTTGAAGCGATTGGCGAGGGCGTGACCTCCGTCGCCGTCGGCGATCATGTGATCCCGCTGTACACCCCGGAATGCCGCCAGTGCAAATTCTGTTTGTCGGGCAAAACCAACCTGTGCCAGGCGATTCGCGCGACTCAAGGCAAAGGCCTGATGCCGGATGGCACTTCGCGTTTTTCCTACAAGGGCCAGCCGATTTTCCACTACATGGGCACCTCGACGTTTTCCGAGTACACCGTGTTGCCGGAAATCTCCGTCGCCAGGATCGCGAAAGAAGCGCCACTGGAAAAAGTCTGCCTGCTGGGCTGCGGTGTCACCACCGGCATCGGCGCGGTGCTCAATACCGCCAAGGTGAAACCGGGTGACACCGTGGCCATTTTCGGCCTCGGTGGCATTGGTCTGTCGGCCGTGATCGGCGCGGTCAAAGCCAAGGCGGCGCGGATCATCGCCATCGACATCAACCCGGCCAAGTTCGAGATCGCCAAACAGCTCGGTGCAACCGACTGCGTAAACCCGAAAGATTTCGACCGTCCTATCCAGGAAGTCATCGTCGACATGACTGATGGCGGCGTCGACTTTTCCTTCGAATGCATCGGCAATGTGCAATTGATGCGCGCCGCACTTGAGTGCTGCCACAAGGGTTGGGGCGAGTCGGTGATCATCGGCGTGGCCGGTGCCGGCCAGGAAATCTCTACCCGTCCCTTCCAGTTGGTGACCGGTCGCGTCTGGCGCGGTTCGGCGTTCGGCGGCGTGCGCGGTCGTACCGAGCTGCCAAGCTACGTCGAAATGGCCGAGACCGGCGAAATCCCGCTGGATACGTTCATCACCCACACCATGGGCCTGGAAGACATCAACAAGGCTTTCGACCTGATGCACGAAGGCAAAAGCATCCGTAGCGTCATCCATTTCTGAGGTCGGTCATGAGCCTGGAAAATATTTCCTGCCAGAAAAGCTTCGGCGGCTGGCACAAACGCTACAAGCACCGCTCCGATGTGCTCGGCTGCGACATGGTGTTCGCCGTTTACCTGCCGCCGCAAGCGGAGCAGGGCGGCAAACTGCCGGTGTTGTATTGGTTGTCCGGCCTGACCTGCACCGACGAGAATTTCATGCACAAGGCCGGCGCGATGCGCATGGCCGCTGAGCTGGGGTTGATCATCGTCGCGCCGGACACCAGCCCTCGCGGTCCCGATGTACCAGGCGATCTGGATGGCGCCTGGGACTTCGGCCTCGGCGCCGGGTTTTATCTGAATGCCACGCAGGAACCGTGGTCGCGGCACTATCGGATGCATGACTATGTCGTGCAGGAATTGCCTGCATTGGTCGAAGCCCATTTCCCGGCGTCGGACAAGCGCGGCATCAGCGGTCACTCCATGGGCGGCCACGGTGCGCTGGTCTGTGCCTTGCGCAATCCGGGGAGATATCAGTCGGTGTCGGCGTTCTCGCCGATCAACAATCCGATGGATTGCCCGTGGGGCCAGAAAGCCTTTTCCCGTTACCTGGGCGAAGACCGCTCGAAGTGGCGCGAATGGGATGCCTGCGCGTTGATTGTCGAAGCTCACGAGAAGTTGCCGCTGCTGGTGGATCAAGGTGATCGCGATGATTTTCTAGCCACTCAGCTTAAGCCTGAAGCCCTTCAACAGGCGGCCAAACTGGCCGGTCATCCGCTGACGTTGCGCCTGCAACCGGGCTACGACCACAGCTATTTCTTCATCGCCAGTTTCATCGACGACCACTTGCAACATCATGCGCGCGCTCTAAGCGCCTAATGTCCGACAAAGCAGGTAGAATCACGCCCTGACAAAAATCGGGGCGTTTTTTTATGCGTATTGGCCACGGCTATGATGTGCACCGTTTCGCTGAAGGCGATTTCATTACTCTGGGCGGTGTGCGCATTGCACACGGCTTCGGGCTGCTCGCTCACTCCGACGGTGACGTCCTGCTGCACGCCTTGAGCGATGCCTTGCTCGGCGCCGCGGCGCTGGGTGATATCGGCAAGCATTTCCCGGACACCGACCCGACATTCAAGGGCGCCGACAGCCGAGTGCTGTTGCGTCACGTCGTCGCACTGATCCACGCCAAAGGCTGGAAAGTCGGCAACGTCGATAACACCATCGTCGCCCAGGCGCCGAAAATGGCCCCGCATATCGAATCGATGCGCGCGCTGATTGCCGCGGATCTTCAAGTTGAGTTGGATCAAGTGAACGTGAAAGCTACCACCACCGAAAAGCTCGGCTTTGTCGGTCGCGAAGAAGGCATTGCCGTGCATTCCGTTGCCTTGTTGCTGCGCGCATGAACGAAGCGCAATTGCTCGGCCCGCGAGCCTATGGCGACGCCCTCGGTACGGCGGTTTTAAAAGCCACGGCGGAAGATTTTCAGGTCGATGAAGTGCTCAACATCCCCCTCAGCGGTGATGGCGAACATCTGTGGATCTGGGTGGAAAAACGCGGCCTGAATACTGAAGAAGCCGCACGGCGGATTTCCAAGGCGGCGGGTGTGCCATTGCGCACCGTCAGTTATGCGGGCCTCAAGGATCGCCAGGCGCTGACTTGCCAGTGGTTCAGCGTGCAACTGCCGGGCAAGGCGGATCCTGATTTGTCGGCGGCGGAAAACGACACGCTGAAAATCCTCAAGACCGGTCGACACAAACGCAAGCTGCAACGCGGTGCTCATTCGGCCAATGGCTTCACCTTGCGCCTGACGCAATTTGCTGGCGACAAGGCCGCGATTGAAGAGCGTCTGCAACTGATCGCCAAGCAAGGTATTCCCAATTATTTCGGTGCCCAGCGTTTCGGCTTTGACGGTGGCAATGTGGTCGACGCCCGAGGTTGGGCCGCGCGCAAGGCATTGCCGGAGCAGCGCAATGTGCGTTCGCGCCTGCTCTCAACCGCCCGCAGTTTTCTGTTTAACCAAGTGCTGGCGGCGCGTGTGGCGGATGGCACCTGGCAGCAAGCGCAGGTCGGCGATCTGCTGGCCTTCACCGACAGCCGCAGCTTTTTTCCGGCAGGTGAAGCCGAATGCAGCGACCCGCGCCTGGCGATTCTCGACCTGCACCCGACCGGTCCACAGTGGGGCGAAGGTGACTCGCCGGCGACCGGCGCTGTCCATGTACTGGAGCAGGCAATCGCCGCTCGCGAAGCGGATCTGCGCGATTGGTTGATTAACGCCGGAATGAGCCACGAACGTCGCATCCTGCGGCTGCCCATTGGTGGGTTGACGTGGCATTATCCCGAGCCTGACATTCTGCAACTGGAATTCGTCCTCCCGGCCGGATGCTTTGCCACCGTATTGGTGCGCGAGCTTGTTGATCTGGTGCCGGTAGGGCAGACGGACAGCCCATGCGTATTCTGATTTCTAACGACGATGGGGTAACCGCACCCGGTCTCGCCGCGCTTTATGCTGCGCTGGCGGATTACACCGAGTGCGTGGTTATCGCCCCGGACCAGGACAAAAGCGGCGCCAGCAGCTCGCTGACGCTCGACCGTCCGTTGCACCCGCAAACCCTGGCCAACGGCTTTATCAGCCTGAACGGCACACCCACCGATTGCGTGCACCTGGGCCTTAACGGCTTGCTGGAGCGCGAACCGGACATGGTGGTTTCCGGTATCAACCTGGGCGCCAACCTGGGGGACGACGTGTTGTATTCCGGCACCGTCGCTGCAGCACTTGAGGGGCGTTTCCTCGAGCGTCCTTCGTTCGCCTTTTCGTTGGTCTCACGGCAAGTGGACAACCTCCCCACAGCCGCTTACTTTGCGCGCAAACTGGTCGAGGCCCACGCGGACCTCGACTTGCCACCGCGCACGGTATTGAACGTGAACATTCCCAATCTGCCGCTGGATCACATTCGCGGTATTCAGCTGACCCGTCTCGGGCACCGCGCACGTGCTGCGGCGCCGATGAAAGTGGTCGACCCGCGCGGCAAATCCGGTTACTGGATCGCCGCCGCCGGGGATGCCGAAGATGGCGGCCCGGGCACCGATTTCCATGCGGTGATGCAGGGCTATGTGTCGATTACCCCGCTGCAACTGGATCGCACCTTCAATGATGCCTTCAGAAGTCTCGATGGCTGGTTGGAGGGGCTGCGCTAATGGCTCGTGAACAAGACGATATTCTGCGCCGTGGCATCGGGATGACTTCGCAACGAACCCGCGAGCGCCTGATTCAACGCCTGTATGAAGAAGGGGTTTCCAACGCCAAGGTGCTGGAAGTCATCCGCCGTACACCGCGTCACCTGTTCGTCGACGAAGCGCTCGCTCATCGCGCCTACGAAGACACGGCGCTGCCGATCGGGCACAACCAGACCATCTCCCAGCCTTATATGGTGGCGCGCATGAGCGAGCTGCTGCTGGAAGCAGGTCCCTTGGACAAGGTGATGGAAATCGGCACCGGCTCGGGCTACCAGACGGCAGTGCTGTCGCAGCTGGTTGAACGGGTGTTCTCCGTGGAGCGCATCAAGGTTTTGCAGGACCGGGCCAAGGAACGCCTGGTCGAGTTGAACCTGCGCAATGTGGTGTTCCGTTGGGGCGATGGTTGGGAAGGCTGGCCGGCGCTGGCGCCGTACAACGGCATTATCGTGACGGCGGTGGCCACCGATGTTCCTCAGGCGCTGCTCGATCAGTTGGCGCCGGGCGGGCGACTGGTGATTCCTGTCGGCTCCGGTGAGGTGCAGCAACTGATGCTGATCATCCGCGAAGAGCACGGTTTTTCCCGTCGTGTTTTGGGGTCGGTGCGCTTCGTGCCTCTGCTCAACGGGCCACTCGCCTGAGCATTTGTTCAGGCGCGCTGAATTCTCTTCGATTGCCCGGGTCTTACAGCGGCATCGATGGGTTAAACGGTATTCATCGGCAGGCAGCAAACGTGTGCGCGAAGCGATTTCGCTTCATTAAAGGTAAAGCCTGTCTGGCCCGTTATACTTGCGACATTTCGTGCCGAAATACGGCAATCCACAATTTCAGCCACCACAAAGGGAGCGGCGGGTGAGTCTCACAGTCATTGCGCAGCGTATGGGTACAAAGAGCTTTCAGTGCCTGGTGACTGGCCTCGTCTTGAGCACCTTGCTGGTCGGTTGCTCCAGTTCCAAAACGAGTGATGTGCGTGTCGTCGATCGTAACAAGGGCGTTGCCCAGCGTCCGGCCGTGACCACGGGTCAGTATGTCGTTCGACCAAAAGATACGTTGTTCTCGATCGCTTTTCGCTACGGCTGGGACTACAAAGCCCTCGCCGCACGGAACAATATTCCTACGCCGTACACGATCCATCCGGGTCAGACAATTCGCTTCGACGGTCGCTCCGGTTCAACCCCGGCACCGATGGCCAGCACTACCGATTCAACGCCTTCGTCGTCGCTGAAAACCACGGTAATCCGACGCCAACCGAATGGCGCAACTACCAGCACAGCGGTGGTTGCACCGTCCGTCGCCAACAAGCCGACCCCCGCTCCGATGCCTCCTGCCGGTCCGGCCCCGACCGGCTGGGGATGGCCATCTAATGGCATTCTCATAGGAAAGTTCTCCTCAAACGGTAGTTTGAATAAAGGAATTGATATCGCCGGAGATTTGGGACAGCCTGTTTTAGCTGCGTCTGATGGGACGGTGGTATACGCCGGGAGTGGCTTAAGGGGCTACGGCGAGTTAGTCATCATCAAACACAGCGATACCTACGTCAGTGCCTACGGACATAACCGCAGGCTGTTGGTTCGGGAGGGGCAGCAGGTCAAGGTCGGACAGACAATTGCCGAGATGGGGTCAACGGGTACAGACCGGGTGAAGCTGCATTTTGAGATTCGCCGACAAGGTAAACCTGTAGATCCACTGCAGTTCCTGCCACGTCGTTGATTTGTTACCAGCCTGTTCCGTCACGTAGAGGGAACAGGCTCCAGCGTTGCCAAGGATAGAGGCGCCGCTTGAGCTTGAGGTCGAACTCACCAAAGGACTATAACAATGGCTCTCAGTAAAGAAGTGCCGGAGTTTGACATCGACGATGAGGTTCTCCTGATGGAGACCGGCATCGGTACGGATTCGATGTCGAATGATGAAGGGGCTGCTCCACCTTCCGTTCGTGCCAAATCCAAACACTCCGCTTCGTTAAAGCAACACAAGTATATCGATTACACGCGGGCACTCGATGCCACGCAGTTGTACCTCAATGAAATCGGCTTTTCCCCATTGCTCTCCCCGGAAGAAGAAGTTCATTTTGCGCGCTTGTCGCAAAGTGGCGATCCGGCCGGGCGCAAGCGCATGATTGAAAGCAACCTGCGGCTGGTGGTGAAAATCGCCCGACGTTATGTCAATCGTGGCCTGTCGCTGCTGGACCTGATCGAAGAGGGCAACCTCGGGCTGATCCGCGCAGTGGAGAAATTCGACCCTGAACGCGGCTTCCGCTTCTCGACTTACGCTACCTGGTGGATTCGTCAGACCATCGAGCGCGCAATCATGAATCAGACCCGGACCATCCGGTTGCCGATCCATGTGGTCAAAGAGCTCAACGTGTACCTGCGGGCTGCACGAGAGCTGACTCAAAAGCTCGATCACGAACCCTCACCCGAAGAAATCGCCAACCTGCTGGAAAAACCAGTGGCAGAGGTCAAGCGCATGCTGGGCTTGAACGAGCGGGTTTCTTCGGTCGACGTCTCGCTGGGTCCGGATTCGGATAAAACCCTGCTGGACACCCTTACCGATGACCGACCAACCGATCCATGTGAGCTGTTGCAGGATGACGACCTGTCCCAGAGCATCGATCAATGGCTTTCGGAACTGACCGACAAGCAACGCGAAGTGGTGGTACGCCGCTTCGGCTTGCGCGGCCACGAGAGCAGCACGCTTGAAGATGTGGGCCTGGAGATCGGCCTGACCCGGGAACGGGTCAGACAGATTCAGGTGGAAGGCCTGAAACGTCTTCGCGAGATTCTCGAGAAGAACGGCCTGTCGAGCGAGTCGCTGTTTCAATAAGCGACGAGCTTGAGTGGCATTAAAAAACCCCGACTGGTTCGGGGTTTTTTAATGCCTGGAATATGGAATGGCAATCGACTCGGCTTTGTAGTCTTGCGCTGTAAGTCTTGGCTTACTCTTTCGTAAGTGTTCGTTATTTTTACAGCATGGCAGTAGGCCATCTTTCGCTGCGTTGGTTTCTATCTATATGAATTATATGGTTATTATTAATTATTAAATGCATGTGACAGACAGTTTCAGTGTTTTTGGTCGATTGCTCTCGGTGGAGAATTCTCTAGTATCTGAACTGTGTCGACGGACAGACACACCCTTCAAGGATGAGGGGAAAGGACATCGCAGGGAGCGTTTCATCAGGACGATGAAAAGGAACACAGGGAATAGGGAAAAAATGTGGGCGGGTCAAACCGCCCCTTTTTTTGCCTGCAGAAAAACAAAAAGGCCCGCGAGGGGCCTTTTCGAGAACGCGGGGGAAATCAGCGTTCGAGGTCTTTGATCTTGCCTTTCTTGCCATCCCACTCTTCAGCGTCTGGCAGCGATTCTTTCTTCTCGGTGATGTTAGGCCAGATCTCGGCCAACTCAACGTTCAGCTGAATGAATTCCTGCATGTCTTGCGGCACTTCATCTTCAGAGAAGATGGCCACGGCAGGGCATTCTGGTTCGCACAGTGCGCAGTCGATGCACTCATCCGGGTGAATCACCAGGAAGTTCGGGCCTTCGTAAAAGCAGTCCACCGGACAGACTTCTACGCAGTCGGTGTACTTGCACTTGATGCAGTTGTCGGTGACGACGAAGGTCATTTCTAATTTTCTCCTCAGGCGGCGGCAGCGGAGCCCCTTCACGTTGGGGTCGCCAGGTTTGGGAGCGATAGTCTGCTGGTCAGGCTATAAGCCAGCAGCATCCCAAACCGCGCGAGATTCTAACAGCTTGCAGGCAAGTGCGTTAGATCCGTGTCTTTAGTGTATAGAGCATTTCGAGCGCCCGACGCGGTGTCATGTCGTCCAGATCAAGTTTGGCCAGCTCATCCAGCACCGGATGCGGCAGGCTCGCAAACATGTCGCTCTGCTGCGGCGCGGCCGGTTTGCCTTTAGTCGGTTTCGGGACTTCATGGGGCAGGGCAGTCGCTTCCAGTCGGCCCAGGTGCTCGCGGGCGCGCACGATCACTTCGCTCGGCACACCGGCCAACTGCGCCACCGCCAGACCATAGCTCTGGCTGGCAGGCCCGGGCAGCACATGGTGCAGGAAGACGATGCGCTCGTTGTGCTCGGTGGCATTGAGGTGAACGTTGGCCACCAGCGGTTGCGCTTCCGGTAGCACCGTCAGCTCGAAGTAGTGGGTGGCGAACAGCGTATAGGCTCGCAGATGGGCCAGGCGTTCGGCGGCGGCCCACGCCAGGGACAGACCATCGAAGGTGCTGGTGCCGCGGCCGACTTCGTCCATCAGAACCAGGCTGCGTTCGGTGGCGTTGTGCAGAATGTTCGCGGTTTCGCTCATTTCGACCATGAAGGTCGAGCGCCCGCCCGCCAGGTCATCGCTGGAACCGATCCGGGTGAAGATGCGGTCCACCAGTGACAATTCGCAACTGGCCGCCGGCACGAAACTGCCGATGTGCGCCAGCAGTACGATCAAAGCGGTCTGACGCATGTAGGTGGATTTACCGCCCATGTTCGGCCCGGTGATCACCAGCATGCGCGTATTGTCGTCGAGGCTCAGGTCGTTGGCCACGAATGGCGTAGTCAGCACTTGCTCGACCACCGGGTGGCGACCCTGGGTGATGCGCATGCATGGTTCGTCAACGAAGCGCGGGCAGTTCAGGTCAAGGTTCAGGGCGCGTTCGGCAAGGTTGTTCAGCACGTCCAGCTCGGCCAATGCCGCGGCGGTGTCTTGCAACGGCGGCAACTGGGCGATCAGGTCTTCGAGCAGCGCTTCGTAAAGCATCTTTTCGCGGGCGAGGGCGCGGCTCTTGGCCGACAGCGCCTTGTCCTCGAACGCTTTCAGTTCCGGCGTAATGAAGCGCTCGGCACCTTTGAGCGTCTGGCGCCGGATGTAGTCGGCCGGTGCCGACTCGGCCTGCTTGCTTGGCAACTCAATGAAGTAGCCATGAATACGGTTGTAACCGACTTTCAGGTGCGACAGACCGGTACGGGCCTTCTCGCGTGCTTCGAGGTCGATCAGGAACTGGCCGGCGTTTTCGCTGAGCGATTGCAAATCGTCCAACTCTGCGTCGTAACCGGTTTTCAACACGCCGCCGTCACGGATCACCGCCGGCGGGTTGTCGATGATGGCTTTTTCCAGCAGAGCCGCCAGTTCCGGGTAGGTGCTAGTGGTCTTCGCCAGTTGAATGATATGCGGGGCTTCCAGCTCAGCCATCGCGACTTGCAATTCTGGCAGCGCACCGAGCGCATCGCGCAGACGCGCCAGGTCACGAGGGCGGGCATTGCGCAGGCCGATCCGCGCCAGGATCCGCTCGATGTCGCCAATTTCCTTGAGCTGCGGTTGCAGTTTTTCGAAGCGGTAGCCGTCGAGCAGGCAGGTGATCGAAGTCTGGCGCGCCAGCAATACGGTGAGATCGCGCAGCGGACGGTTCAGCCACCGAGTCAGCAGGCGGCTGCCCATGGCCGTCTGGCAACGATCGACCACCGATTGCAGCGTGTTGTCGCGCCCGCCTCCCAGGTTGGTGTCCAGTTCCAGGTTGCGACGGCTCGCGCCATCCAGCACCACGGTGTCGTCCAGGCGTTCATGCCGCAGGCTGCGCAAGTGCGGCAGGGCGGTGCGCTGGGTTTCCTTGGCGTAGCTGAGCAGGCAACCGGCGGCGCCGATGGCCAGGGTCAGGTTTTCACAGCCGAAACCCTTCAGATCCTGGGTGGAAAACTGCTGACAAAGACTTTTCAGCGCCGAGTCACGCTCGAAATCCCACGGCGCACGGCGACGAACCCCACGACGTTTCTCCGCCGGCAGGTCCTTTGGCCAGTCATCCGGGATCATCAGCTCCACCGGATTGACCCGCTCCAGTTCCGCCAGCAGGTTTTCCCAGCCTTTGATTTCCAGCACGGTGAAGTTGCCGCTGGTGATGTCCAGCACGGCCAGGCCGAACAGGCGCTCGTCACCCAGTACCGCCGCGATCAGATTGTCCCGACGCTCATCCAGCAGCGCTTCATCGCTGACCGTCCCAGGCGTGATAATCCGCACCACCTGACGATCCACCGGCCCCTTGCTGGTGGCCGGATCGCCGACCTGCTCACAAATCACCACCGACTCGCCGAGCTTGACCAGTTTCGCCAGGTAACCTTCGGCGGCGTGGTAAGGAATCCCACACATCGGGATCGCCTGGCCAGCCGACTGCCCACGGGCGGTCAGGGTGATGTCCAGCAACTTGGCGGCCTTCTTCGCGTCTTCGTAGAAGATCTCGTAGAAGTCGCCCATGCGGTAGAACATCAGCTGGTCGGGGTGCTGGTTCTTCAGGCGCCAGTACTGCTGCATCATTGGCGTGTGGGAGGACAGATCGGACAGTGCTTTATTCATCGGATATCAGGCAAATTCGTTGAAAGGTGTGGGGCAAAGGAGGGACATCGGCCCGGCTTTTCCGCGATGGGCGCAAGGTTAACATGAGCGCTCTGCCGGACGCAGGCATGAAACCCCTGCGATACATTTCTGCTGTTTATGCACGATTTATGCAATTCGGCATTTGCCTCCCGAAAAAAGATCAAGCACTATGCCGGTTATGCAAAAACGCAATGTTTCTACCGTCTTAAGAGCGCTGCTCGATCAGCACGGGATCTCCCCCACGGAGCTTCACCGTCGCACCGGCGTGCCTCAATCCACTCTCTCGCGGATCCTCAGCGGGAAGATCGTCGATCCTTCGGATAAACACATCTCGAAAATCGCCGAGTACTTCGCCGTGAGCACCGATCAGTTGCGGGGGCGCGCGGATGTTGCGTCCACCGCCAATACCGGGCGCGATGAATTGCATTCCGAACTCAAGGACATAAGTCTGTGGGATGACGACACGCCCGTCGATGACGACGAGGTGTCGGTCCCCTTTCTTCGCGAGGTTGAATTGGCTGCTGGATCAGGAAGATTCGTCATCGAAGAGAGCGAGCGCTCTAGCCTGCGCTTCGGCAAACGTAGCTTGCGCCACAACGGTGTGCAGTTCGATCAGGCCAAATGCGTGACGGTGCGCGGCAACAGCATGTTACCGGTGCTGCGTGATGGCGCCACCGTTGGCGTGAATGCGGGCAAGTGCGGGATTGGCGACATTATTGATGGCGACCTGTATGCCATCAACCATAACGGCCAGTTGCGCGTGAAACAGCTTTATCGCTTGCCCACCGGCATTCGCCTGCGCAGCTTCAATCGCGATGAACACCCGGACGAGGACTACACCTTCCAGGAAGTCCAGGAAGAGCAAATCGTCATCCTCGGTCACGTTTTCTGGTGGGGCATGTACGCCCGTTAACCTCACCGCTGTCCGCTGAAACCCGCCCGAGAGCGGGTTTTTTTTCGCCTGCCAAAAACCCTCAGCGCTTATGTTTTCGGGACTTTAATGCGTCAGTGCATTTGAAGTGCATAAATAAATGCATTTATGCATTGACTGGATATGCATCCATGCATATTCTTTGTCTCAAGCCGCTCAACAAAGCAGCTCGAAACGAAGCTCTTCAGTTCCATCACAAAGGCAGCGATGAACCGGCCTCAACGGTTCAGAGGGTTGGCAACTGACCCGGGTGTGCAGCGTAAAGCACCAGAAGCAGTTATCCGGCGGGCATGGACCGCGGTCGGAAAAACAATCTGAATGGATCCGTACCGCGCCAGTAGCGCCGAAAGATCAACGCGAAGGACCGCATTACTGAAAAGCCCGGCAAGCGCCGGGCTTTTTGGAATGCCTACCTTCAACACTCCAAGAGACACCGCTTGAAAGAACCACACATCACTCATCAATCACCCCCAGGAGGCGTGACATGACAAACGAGCAACAAGCGTTGCTGGACATGCCGATATGGCTGGTCATCGTGCTCGCCCTGGTGGGCGGGGTGTCTGGCGAAATGTGGCGCGCCGACAAGGACGGTGCCCGTGGCTGGTCACTGCTGCGGCGTCTGGCCTTGCGCTCCGGGGCCTGCGTGATCTGCGGGGTCTCGGCCATCATGCTGCTGTACGCCGCCGGCGTGTCGATTTGGGCCGCTTGCGCGTTTGGCTGCCTGACGGCGATGGCCGGGGCGGACGTGGCCATTGGGCTTTATGAGCGCTGGGCGGCCAAGCGAATCGGTGTCTGCGAAGTGCCGCCGCGCGACTCTCGCTCTGATCGACAGTAACCAGGCCTCGTCGATCTTCACATTGCTAAAAGAAAAAGGAGGTTACTAATGCCCGCCATCATCGAAAAACCTTCGCAGCTGGTTTACGCCGTCTCCGAGGCGCTACGCACTGCCATTGCAGGTTTGAAAGTAACCCGTCATCAAGACTTCGACAGTACGGTTGATTCCGATTGGGTGCTGATTGCACTGGAACACGACGCCCCCGGTGACCGTGGCAATGACGGACGCATCGCTCATGCCATGACCGTTTCATTGCAGGTCGTGTCGCCCGTTTCCGCGCTGGCCGCCTGCGATCTGGGCAGCCAGCTGAAAAACCTGATCACTGACAACCGCTGGAAACTGCCCGCCGATCAATGCGATCTGCCGTTGGGCATTGATGGCATTGCGTCCACATTCAACAGCGGCGTCCGGGTATACGCCACCTGGACTGTCTCCTTCACCCAGACCTTGTACCTCGGCCCGTTGTTGCTGGACGACCCGGTGGGCACTCCGAAATTCGCCCGTACCTGGGAGGTGTCGAACATCGACGATCCGGACCAGTACCAGCCACTCGAGGCGTAATCCATGTTCGATGCACTGTTCAACCAGCAACTGGGCCCGATCATCGAGCGTCTGGCCGAAATGGAAACCGAGATCGAAGACCTGCATCGGCGTGCCGACAGCCTTTGCCGCATTGGCGTGTGCGAGGAAGTCGATGCGAGCAGCAACACGTGCAGGGTCCGCCACGGTGAGTTGCTAACCCCGGCCATCCGCTTTTTCAACCCCAGCGCTGGTGCACAAAGCGAGTCGCGCATTCCCTCCGTCGGTGAACAGTGCGTGTTGCTGAACCATGGCGGCGGCGACAGCAGCGGTCAGTCCGTTGCTTTGTTCGGCCTCAATGGTGGCCAGTTTCCGCCGGTCTCAACGCAGGCTTCGCTGACGCGTCGCCGCTATCAGGACGGCACCGAAACTGGCTACGACGACGCCAGCCATACCCTGCGCTGGCAAAACGGCCCGGCCGCCTTCATCGGCACTCGCGAATCGCTCAAACTGAGCATCGGCCCGGCCCGGTTGGTCATGACACCTGAGGCGATCCAACTGCAACTGGGCACGACCGGCCTGCTGCTCGACGCATCCGGTGTGCACCTGAGCGGCCCCTTGGTGGATCACCAGGGTCGAGTCATTAGCACTGCATAAAGAGTTTTCCATGATTGGAATCGATAGAAACACCGGCGTAGCGGTCGACGACTGGCTGCAGTTTGTACAGCGCGCAACCCGGGCCCTGACCACCCCCTTGGGCACTCGTCAGAAACGCCCTTTGTACGGCTCCCTGATCCCGGACCTGCTGGGCCAGAACCTCGGCGACGACCTGTTGATGCTTGCCCAGAGCCATGCGGCGCAGGCGTTTTACAACGAGCAGAACGGCATTGGTGATTTCCAGCCTCAGGTCATTGTTGCCAGCCGCCACGGGGCAGGGCTGCTGTTGCGTTTCGCCGGCCTCTGGAAAAACCGTAATCAGACATTCGAGGTGGTGACATGAGTATGTTGATACCTGGCCAGAATCAGTTGGCCGAACCTGCGATCGTCACCGTCGAAGCGTTCGAGGATTTGCTCGCGGAGTTCAAGACGTTTGTCGTCGAGTACGTCGCAGCCCGCTCTCCCGAGCGTGCGGTAAAACTCAAAGTCAGTCTCGACAACGAAAGCGAGTTGCTGACCCTGGCCCTTGAGGCTTTTTGTGTGCGTCTGCAAATCCACGAACGCAAGTACAACGCCCGCATCAAGCAGATGCTGGCGTGGTGGGCGACCGGTAGCAATCTCGATGCGCGACTGGCGGACATGGGCCTTGAAAGACAGTTGCTGGAACCGGGGGACCCGGCAGCATTCCCGCCGGTGGCCCCGGTTCATGAAAGCGATGATGACGCCCGGTTGCGCTACTACCTGGCACCCCATGCACCGGCGGCCGGGTCGCGCATGCAATACCGTCGTGAGGTGTTCACCCTTGGTGAGCGACCTGCCGTGAAGGTGGAAACCACCGCCGCGGGCGTGGTGACGGTCACCTACACGTTCGACCCGGACGGCTACGCGGCACAGGTCAAGGATGGCAATGGACGCCGCACCGCTCCCGGCGAGGTGATGGTTACCGTGCTTGCCCGGGAAGGTGGTGGCACGCCATCCGAAGCATTGCTTGAGGGTGTTCGCCAGCATTTCGCCCGACCTGATGTGCGCCCCGAAACAGACCTTGTCACGGTGCAGGGGGCGCACATCAAGACCTACAAAATACGTGTCGTGGCGAAGATCAACGCCGGTCCTGATTCCGGGTTGACCAAGGTGGCTGCGCAACAGCAGTTGCAGGCGTATGCCGATGCCTGTCATCGACTGGAAGGGCGGGTGGATCCGAGCTGGATCGACTACACGTTGCACAGTGCCGGCGCGGTTCAGTTGCAGATTCTCGAACCGGTCGAGCCGATCGTGACAACGGCCTTCGAAGCACCTTATTGCACGGGCGTCGAGGTCGAGGTGAATACGTTATGAGTGACGACATGCCTCGTCCGAGCCTGTTGCCTGCCAACAGTTCATTGTTGGAAAAAGCCCTCGATCTTGGCTTTGGCACATTGCTTGAGCGTATCGAGCCTCCGTTTCCAGAGTTGATGGAGCCATCCGCCACCCCCTTCGCATTCCTTCCGTACCTTGCGCTGGATCGCGGAGTCGGCGAGTGGGACACGCAGGCCAGTGAATCGGAAAAGCGCCTGACGGTCGCGCTTTCCTGGCAAATCCAGCGTCAGGCCGGCACTGACAAAGCGTTGAGTCACGCTGTCGAGTCGATGGGTTTTACGCCCCACATCTCGCCCTGGTACCAACAGCAACCGCGCGGCAATCCCTACACCTTCGACGTACAGGCGACTGTCGGGCGCAGTTGGTCGAGCGGCGATCACACGCGCTTGATACGCCGCATCAATGCGGCCAAAAGCGAGCGCGACCAAGCAACCATCACCATCGTGCATGAAACCCGCGGTGGCCTGCGGATGACTGCCGCGGCGGATCCTGTACTGACTGTCCGCGACGACAGCCAGCCAGTCGCTTTGCCTGACGTGAAACTCAGCGGCTCGCTGGTGTTGAGCAGTGCGATGTGGATACCGCTTTCAGTTGGCGAGTTGCCTCTTCGCGCCGCACTGCCCGGTCAAGGTTAACGGCCGGACTTATCGGCGCCGGGGCCTCCTGGTGCTAAACCATTAACGAACGACGATCTCAAGGCGCTGCCATGACAGATGAAATTACGCGCTTGGTTCGCTTCACTTCCGCCGGTCTGGCAGAAGTGTTACAGGCAAAGAACCAAGGCTTGAAAGGAGAAATTACCCATATCGGGGCCGGGACGGCTCGTTATGACCCGAATGGCTCGGAAACGGCTCTTCGTGATGAGCGCCAGCGGGTGGCGATTGTTGATTATGAGGACCTGGGCGCCGGGGAACTCCGGATGGGGGCGCTGTTCAGTGGCCCGGATGAATATGAAATTGGTGAGTTCGGTTTTTATCTTGCCAGCGGCACTTTGCTTGCGGTTTATTCCGTTGCCGGTAGTTTGCTGACGTATAAGGCCGCCGCCGCTCGAGTCCTGCAGAAGTTCACATTGGATGTTTCACCGTTACCAACGGAAAGCGTAACGGTGATTGTAGGATCGGAAAATCTCAATATCTTGTTGAGTGAAGAGTTTACAGCACTCGCCTGCGCCGACATTGACAACATGGCACGTCATGTGGAGTTGTTGCTTCGAGTGATGTCGCTGCAAAGCAAGTAAGACGATAAGAAGTATTCACATGGAAAGTATTTGTATCTGAATACTATGCCAGCCTTATTAATTGCATAGGAATTTGAAACGTGAGTTTAGAAACTACTGTCGCATCGTTGGTGACGGCGGCCAATAACCTGACCACTGTAGTCAATGGAAAGATTGGCAGCATCAACAGCACCATGACCACCGCACTGGGCCAGTTCAACGAATGGCGCAATCTCAAGGACGTTGAAGGAGACCCGGCAGCACTCGGCACTATTCGCCGCAACCTGTTGCAGGGATTTGTCCCGGGTACCGGCGGCGTGCAAGGTGTTGGAGGGCAGGGCGACTTCGTGTCGACCGACCTGGGTACCAGCACAAATATTTATATGCATTTCAAGATACCGCTGAACATTAACGTCAACTCGGAGATGTTTTGGTTCAATATCAAGGGCTACAGTTACGGTACAGCGAAGATTATCGAAGAAACATTGGTCGGTTATTGCTACCAACCCACCCGTACACTGCAAAATGTATCGACGTTCGGCAACATGACGCCTGCTGTTTATGTTGATACTAACGGGAACGTCGTTATGCGTATTCTGATCCCTAATATTTATTACACCACGGTGCGCATCGACACGATGCGAGTGGGTAATGGTCGGTTGTTTAATTTGGGTGATTTGAAAACCAAACTGTCATTGGCTGAAACCGTAGCATTTAGTTAAGGAGTTAATAATGTCTGATACACCTGTCAACAGCACAGAGTGGCCGCTTGCGGTGCCGACCCCTGATATCGAATGGGCTGCTATTCGCACGCGTCGCGATCAGCTTCTGCGCGCAACGGATTTTACCCAGTTGCCGGATTATCCGGCCACGGCTGCACAACTGGCCCAGGTCACCGCTTACCGTAAGGCGCTGCGGGATATTCCTGAGATGGCTGAACACCCTGCTGAGTTGGTGTGGCCGGAACTCCCGGCCTTCGTGAAGTAACCCCCACCGCGAAAGCGGTTTTTTTTCGCCCGCACAACACCCCATGACGGGGCTTTTGTGTTTTTGCGTCTGGAGAAATTCGCAAATGTCTATCCGCCAAACCTACACCGTCCTCGTCCCGTTCCCCGTCGGGCGCGGTCACTGGTCCACCGCCGGTCAAGAGCTGGATCTGCTCGACGTCGAAGCCAACGCTCTGCTCGGCGCCGGTCGCCTGGAGCTGAAATCCACATCCACCAAGGCCGTGAAGGCCGCTGCCAAGAAGGCTGAATAACATGGCTGAGGTTCTGAACTTCGAGCACAACGGCATTACCGTCAATGCCACCGAATCCCCCGAGGCCATGGGCGGCCTCGGCGACAACGTCATCGGTCTGATCGGCACCGCGCCGAAGGCCGATCCGCTGATCCCGCGCAATGCGCCGTTTCGCATCAACAGCTTCACTACCCAGGCGCTGCTGGATCCGACCGGCACCGAGTCGGGCACGTTGTTCCACGCAGTGTTCCAGATTCTGAAAGTGGTCAAGGTGCCGGTCTACGTGGTCATCGTCGAAGAAGGCGCGACCCCGGCGGACACGATGAATAACGTGATCGGCGGCATCGAGCCCGTGACCGGTCGCAAACTGGGCTTGGCCGCACTGAGCGGCGTGCCGGAAGACCTGACCATCATCGGTGCGCCAGGCTTCACCGGCACCAAAGCCGTCGCCAGTGAGTTCGCCTCGTTCGGCAAGCGCATCAAGGCGCGTGTGGTACTCGACGGCAAGGACGCCGCGGTGGCCGATCAAGTGACCTACAGCCAGGAACTGGGCGGTGCGGACCTCGGTTTCGACCGCTGCCTGGTCGTGCACAACATGCCGGCCGTTTATTCCAAAGCAGCGAAGAAGAACGTTTTCCTGTCGCCATCGAGCCTTGCAATCGCCGCCCTGGCCAAGGTCAAGCAGTGGGAGAGCCCGGGCAACCAGGTGACCTACGCTGAAGACGTGTCGCGGGTGGTGGAATACAACCTCCTCGACACATCCACTGAAGGCGATCTGCTCAACCGCTACGGCATCAGCTATTACGCCCGGACCATCCTCGGCGGTTTCTCGCTGCTGGGTAATCGCTCCATCACCGGCAAGTTCATCAGCTACGTCGGCCTCGAAGATGCAATCAGCCGCAAGCTGGTCAAGGCCGGTCAGAAAGCCATGGCGAAAAACCTGACCAAGTCGTTCATGGATCAGGAGGTCAAGCGCATCAACGACTGGCTGCAAACCCTGGTCGCCGACGAAACCATCCCCGGCGGCAGCGTGTACCTGCACCCGGAATTGAACAGTGTCGAGAAATACAAGAACGGCACCTGGTTCATCGTCATCGACTACGGCCGCTACGCGCCGAACGAACACATGGTTTATCAACTCAACGCCCGCGATGAAATCATCGAGCAGTTCCTGGAGGACGTTCTCTAATGTTTACCAACCGCGTAAGACAGGCCATCGCGGCCACCCTGCAAGGCCTGCCGTTGTCGGCGACGGTGGAAGAATTTACCCCGCCGAAGATCGAGTTCGAGATGGAAAACATGGTCGGCGGCCGCTTCATCGGTGAAGAAATGGCCAAAAGTGGCAAGGCGCTGACCTCCAAGCTGATCCTGCAAGGCGCCGGACCGGAGATCATGCTCGCCCTCGGCGTGAAGCTGGGCGACGATATTCTGCTGAACGTGCGTGAAGCCGGTCAGGACCAGGACGGTAACACCTGGTTCACCTATCACACCGTCGGCGGCAAGTTGAAATCCCTTGAGGAAGCCGTCCTCAAAATGAACGACAAACCCAAGACCACCCTCGAGCTTTCCTGCCGCACTTACAACCGTCTCGAAAACGGCATCCCGGTGATCGATATCGACGTGCGCACGCAAAAGTTCGTGCTCAACGGCGTCGACATTCTCGGCGACGCCCGTCGCGCAGTGCTGATCCCGTAACACCAAGACCCACCAAGGCGCACTACCTGTGGGAGCGAGCCTGCTCGCGATGAGGGCTTCACTTTCAACATCATTGTTGACTGCCCCGACGCTATAGCGAGCAGGCTCGCTCCCACAAGGATTGTGGCGAACAGCTCCCTGCGCAGCACCCTTCCATGATTCACCAAGGAATTTCTTCCATGTCCTGGATGCCACCCAAACATGAACTGTTGTCGCCGATTACCGCCGACGATCAATCGACGCTCGAGCATATCCAGCTCAAACCGTTGTTTTACGCCGCACAGAAAGAAGCCCTTACCCGAGCCGGCGATGATGAAGACGATCAGTTTTTCGAGCTGGCGAAACTGGCCACCGGCCTGTCAGTCAAGGAACTCGACCAGCTCAAACGCCCGGACTACGTGAGCATCGCGCAGTACGTGCATGAGATGTCGACTCGTCCGGCGTCGTATTTTCTTCAGCAGGACACCGAAGCTGACGCCGCATCGGAGGATCCAGACCACGTGCAACTGCTGCAACCGCTCAACGCAGCGGGCCGCAGCCTGACCTCTCTTGCCCTGGAAATGCCGGTACTGCGTGCCACCAAAGCGATGAAAAAACTGAAAACGGCCAAGGAACGCGCCGAGTTCATCACCGCCCATTGCACCGGGTTGATGCTTCCCGATCTTGACCTTCTGACCGTGCCCGACTGGACACAGCTTCAGGTACGCATCGACGATTTTTTAAACAAACCGGCGGACTACTTTCGGAGCGCGACATCGAAGTAATCCTCGATGTGGTGCCGCTCATTTACCCGGTAAGTGAGGCGGACATTCTGGAATGGGACGCCGGCAAGGCATTGCGCCGCTACGAGATTGCGATGAGTCGTCTTGGCGTGAAACAGGAGTAGAGCGGGATGGCAGAGAGCAAATATTCGCCGCCCGGTGCGGAGATAATACGAATGGAACTGCCGCCACTCGGCAGTGCATCAGAAAGACCGGGACTTGCCGGTATCACGGATTCTTTGTCGGGGCTTAATCTGGCGCTCACCACGGCCAGCCTCGACATCCGTCTGTTGATGGAGGCGCAGGAAAAGCTGCGCGAAACCCTGGTGTTGTTGAACGGCGCCCTGTCTTCGCAGCAGTCGCTGCTCAAGGCAAATGCGCCAGCCGGTGAGGCAAAGTCAAAGCTCAAGGCCGAGGTTGACCAGCGTGCGCCACCGGAGGAGTTAAAGCCGGCAATGGCGATGCAGACGGCCCTGGTCGATCTCAATCAAAAGGTGCAGCTGGACCCGGAAACGCTTCAGGCGCTGTCGAATGAAATCTCGAAAATAGCCGCTGAAAAACGCACCGCTCCCAGTGGTACGACGGGTGTGCAGTTGGTGCAGGCTCAATTGGCGGCGGTTAATTCGGGCCTGGTCAAAGGCGTCAAACCGGATGACCTGTCGCACGTGCTGACGGATTTCGCTCGCGACACCGGCATCATTGCGTCTGCGTACAAGATTGACGCCAAGGAGGCCGGCGAGCTGATGGCCGGTTGGCATACGTCGTTGAAACTTGATCGGGCAAAAAGTCTCGATCTGGGCGACGCGGCCAGCCGCCTTGGCGCCAGTGTCGATTTAAAGGCCTCCGCGGCAGACATCGGTTCGGTGGTGAAAAACGGCGGCGGGACGAGTCTGGCGGCGGGCATGAAGCCCGAGCATGTGGCTGCAATCGCAGCGGCCCTGCTGAGCGCTTCCGTGAGCAAGGAGGGCGCCGGGGCATCGTTGAAAACGCTGGGCACGGCGTTCGGCAAGGGCGACAAGGCTACGCCAGAGCAACGGGCCGCCTGGGCCGAGCTTGATATCGAACCGGGGGTTTTGGCCAGCAGGATGCGCACGGACGCATCGGGAGTGATCAAGGATGTGCTGGCGGCGCTGAGTAGCAAGCCTGCCGAGCAACAGGGCGCATTGATCAAGACGCTGTTTGAGGGCGATGCCGGCATCCGCGAATTGCTGAAGAGCCCCCACGACCTGAATACCGCGTTTACGGTGGCGTCCGACAAGGACAAGGGCTCAACGGCAGAGACTGCCGACGCCCGTGGCAATACCTCGCAAGCACGCTGGAGTGCGCTGGACGCAAGCCTGACCCGTCTTTATACGGCGCTCGGTAACGCGGTCGCTCCCATCACGGATCTTGCGATACTCGGCGCCGATCTTGTGGTCAGCGGCGTCAGTTCGGTGGTTGAGACACTCCCGAAAGTCATCGCCGGATTGTCCTTGCTGGGTGCCGCGCTCTCGACCCCGTTTCGCGGGGCGATCATGAACAAGCTGACGTCGATTGTTTCTTCCGCAAAAACAGAGCTGCTGAAACCGGACGCTGCCATTAAGCCGCCGGGAAGTGACGAGGTCGTGGGTCAAGACAAGAAAAAGACAGGCGACGGTACGCCGGACGACAACGGTAAACAGAAACCACAGGGTGCTGCTGACACCAAAGCCCCACGTCCTGCGATGCGCAGTCGACTGGTCACCTCCATGGCCAGAGCCAAGACCTTCACCGGTCGGCTGGGTGCTCCTATGGCGGTCGCCAGCGCAAGTTACGACGGCGTTAAAGCGCTGCTGGCGGGTGATTACAAAGCCGCTTCCGGAGCTCTCGGATCGGGCATCGGCGGTTTGGCCGGCGGTTATGCGGGCGCTGCCACCGGCGCGATGATCGGCAGTTTCATCCCGGTCCCGGTCGTGGGCACTGCCATTGGCGCTTTGGTCGGCGGCCTCATCGGTTCCTACGTCGGTAGTGAGGGTGGGGAAATGCTTGGTGAGACGCTCTACACCGAGGTTGACCGGCTTCGCTCACCGGACCAGGTCAGTAAAGACCTGACGGGCACACCCGCGGACAACCGTCAGATCAACTACTCGCCGGTCATCCAGATCACCGGGGCCGATCCCACAGACTCTGATCGATTGACAGAAAAAATCATGGCGAATCTGCGCATGCAGTTCAGCGGCGAGTTTATGCCGATGATGATTAACCCGCTCTCTGTGCGAAGTGACGCGGCCTTGACCGACGGAGGTACGTAATGCGCCAGCAAATGATCCTGGGCAGTTTCATTTTCGGCCTGTCCAGAAACTTCGCCTACAGCGCCCTGGTGCACAAGTCGAGCGGGGGCTGGACGAACATCGACATTCTCACCAGCAAACCCAAGTCCAGCCAGACCGGTCAAGGCCTGCAAACCCTGACGATCTCGGGCAAATCAATGTACGCGACCGCCATGGATCGGCTCGATGAACTGCGTGCCTTGCAGGCGCTGCGCGTCCCTTTGCCATTGGTTGACGGCATTGGTCGCAACTGGGGTTTGTGGCGGATCAACGATGTGTCGGAAACCCAAAACAACATCATTGATGACGGTACCGCGATGGTGGTCGACTGGGCGATTGAGCTGATGGAGGTCGCCAATGCGTAGGGTTCGAAGTATTGCCGGTGATTCGGTGAACCTGTTGCTCTACCGCGAGCTCGAGCGTTGTGACGACGCCGTCGAGGAAGCGCTCTGGCGGCTCAATCCGGGGCTGGCCGAATACGCTGCAGTATTGCCGGCGGGGGTGTGGGTGGTCCTGCCGGAAGTGGATGCAAAACCCGTTGCACCCACGCCGCTTTCGGCCTGGGATTAAGGAGGCAACATGTCACTGGGATTCACCCCCGCGGTGGAAATTTATGGCGCCAACGCTGCGCTGCTCAACGAACGATTGCTCTCCTGGCAGCACGTCGATGCGGCGGGAATCGAGTCCGATCAATTGACGCTGACCATCAGTCTGGACGGGATTGAAGGCTTGCCGGACCTGGGTGGAAAGATCGGCCTGCGGGTCGGTTATCGTGAGTCGGGGCTGGTGGACAAAGGCGAGTTCGTCATTACACGACGTACGCCGACGTTGTTCCCGTTGCGTCTGATGCTGGTGGCCACGGCGGCACCGTTCAGTGCGGCGGACCAGACCGGTTTCAAGCAGCGTCGATCGGTCAGCCATGGTCCGACGACATTGGGTGAGCTGTTTCGCCAGCTGACGTCCAGGCACGGGTTTTCGCCTCGTGTCGCACCCGAGCTGGCGCTGATCGGAATCGAACACATCGATCAGTCCAACGAAACGGACATGGGTTTTCTGACCCGGCTGGCCCACCGTCATGACGCCGTCGCCAAGCCGATCAACGAACTGTATGTATTGGCGCGGCGCGGTCAGGCGAAATCCTTGTCGGGCAAAGTTCTTCCGAACATAGAGCTGTCGGTGACGACCAACAATCGCCCAGGCGACAACGCCTTTATTTCTGCGGTCCTGCAGGAAACTGCCCGGGCGAAATATCAGGGCTGCAAAACCGGTTGGTGGGACGCGGCAGCCGGCAAAGTGCAGGTGGTGGAGAGCGGCATCGCACCGTTCAAGACGATGCGCCAGCGCTACCAGAGCGCAGGCGATGCCCGGGCAGCAGCAGAGGGCGAGGTCCGCCGGATGCTGCGTGAAGCTCTTAAAGTGAAGATCGAGTGCCCGGGCAATCCTGGATTGTCCGCCGAAGGCGTCGTACTGCTGGACCCCACCTGGCCGGATTTCATGCGCGGTCGCTGGTCGATCGACAAGGTCACCGCCAGCGGCAGTCGGGAGAAAAGCTATCGCTGCTCGATAGACGCAACCTGCCTGGACGCAAAGGCCTGACGCCCCTTGTTCGATTCGTGAATGCGCCAACCCAATCACTTCACGCTATTTTCCATTCTCTCTCTGGGGGGATCATGTCGGTTACTCAACACATGTTGCAAAGCATCCTGCCCAACGCCCGCCAGCAAGCGGGCGTTTTTATTGCCAGTCTCAACATCGCCATGGGGCGATTCAACATCAATACACCCAAACGCATCGCTGCATTTCTGGCACAAGTCGGGCACGAGTCAGGGCAGTTGCAGTACGTTCGAGAGTTGGGCAGCGATCAATACCTCAGCAAGTACGACACCGGCACTTTGGCCACCCGTTTGGGCAATACACCAGCGCTCGACGGCGACGGCCAAAAGTACCGCGGCCGAGGGCTGATCCAGATCACTGGTCGTGATAACTATCGTCAATGCAGCCTCGGACTGTTCGGCGATGATCGTTTGCTGTTTTTGCCCGAACTGCTGGAGAAGCCGCAATGGGCCGCCGAATCAGCCGCCTGGTTCTGGGAGCAAAACGGCCTCAACGAACTCGCCGACCGCGATCAATTCAACAGCATCACCCGCCGCATTAACGGCGGCCTGAACGGTTTGCAGGATCGTCTGCAACTGTGGGCGCGGGCGAGGGCGGTGCTATGCCAGCCCTCGGTCTGATGCCGGTTTCTTACCGGGCAATCGGCCTTGTTGTGTTCCTGGCGTTGTTGGCCGCTGTCTCGGCGGCGCTGGCCTGGCACGTTCAGGATTGGCGTTATGGCCGACAACTCGCGGAACAGGCCCGGCTGCACGCCGAGGCCCTCAATCTGCTGACGCTGGCCGCCGCAACGCAGCAACAGGCCGAACAGGACAAGCGTCTGGCGCTGGAGCAGCGTCTGTCAGCCAGTGAACAAACCCATTACCGAGCGCTTAGCGATGCCCAACGTGATCAAGGTCGCCTGCGCGATCGTCTTGCCACTGCTGATCTGCGCTTGTCAGTCCTCCTCGATACCAATGACGCTGCCTCAGGCTGTTCAATGTCAGCCACCTCCGGTGCCGGCGGCGTGGATCATGGAACGGCGCGAGCCCGACTTGACCCGGCGCATGCTCAACGAATTATCGCCATCACCGATGCCGGCGACAGCGGACTGATTGCCTTGCAGGCCTGCCAGGCCTATGTCAGAGCCATCGTTCGCTAACATTTTGATCGATCCTGTGCCTTGCAAGCGCAATCTGCTCGTGTACGGTGGTGCTCATTCCGCTCGCTCAGGAGATGACCGTGAAAGAAATCACTCAACTGGCCGCTGAACTTGGCAGGCGCTTGCAGGTTCTCAATGCCCACGTCACCGCGGCCGAGTCTTGTACCGGCGGTGGGATCTCGGAAGCGATCACTCGCATTCCCGGGAGTTCGGCGTGGTTCGAGGCCGGTTATGTGACGTATTCCAACCGGCAGAAAACCGAGCAGTTGAACGTGCCTTCCGAATTGTTCCCTTCGGTAGGCGCGGTCAGTCGCGAAGTGGTCGAGGCGATGGTCCGCGGCGCGCAGGAAAAAAGCCGGGCGCATTTTGCCGTGGCGGTCAGCGGTGTGGCCGGCCCGGATGGCGGTTCTCCGAACAAGCCGGTCGGCACGGTCTGGCTGGCCTGGGGCGTCGGTGAGCAGCTGTTCAGCGAGGTACAGCACTTCGCCGGTAACCGCGATGAGGTCCGCCGACAAACGGTTAAGGCCGCGCTAGAGGGGCTGCTGCGTCATGCCGCTGGAGAAATCTCAAATCAGGGGTAGGCGATCCTGAAACGCTGTGGAATAATACTGGCTACTTATACAGGTGTTGGCCGTCAGGCCTTATTGATTACGTGAGGACTTTAATGGACGACAACAAGAAGAAAGCCTTGGCTGCGGCCCTGGGTCAGATCGAACGTCAATTCGGCAAGGGTGCCGTAATGCGTATGGGCGATCAGGACCGTCAGGCGATCCCGGCTATCTCCACTGGCTCTCTGGGTCTGGACATTGCACTCGGCATTGGCGGTCTGCCAAAAGGCCGTATCGTTGAAATCTACGGTCCTGAATCTTCCGGTAAAACCACGCTGACGCTGTCGGTGATCGCCCAGGCTCAAAAAGCCGGCGCGACCTGCGCATTCGTCGACGCCGAACACGCCCTCGACCCTGAATACGCCGGCAAACTGGGCGTCAACGTCGACGATCTGCTGGTTTCCCAGCCGGACACCGGCGAGCAAGCCCTGGAAATCACCGACATGCTGGTGCGTTCCAACGCGGTTGACGTGATCATCGTCGACTCCGTGGCGGCTCTGGTTCCAAAGGCTGAAATCGAAGGCGAGATGGGTGACATGCACGTGGGCCTGCAAGCCCGTCTGATGTCCCAGGCGCTGCGTAAAATCACCGGTAACATCAAGAACGCCAACTGCCTGGTGATCTTCATCAACCAGATCCGTATGAAAATCGGCGTGATGTTCGGCAGCCCGGAAACCACCACCGGTGGTAACGCGCTGAAGTTCTACGCTTCGGTTCGTCTGGACATCCGTCGTACTGGCGCGGTGAAAGAAGGTGATGAAGTCGTCGGTAGCGAAACCCGCGTTAAAGTTGTGAAGAACAAGGTGGCTTCGCCGTTCCGTCAGGCCGAGTTCCAGATTCTTTACGGCAAGGGCATCTACCTCAACGGCGAGATGATCGACCTGGGCGTGCTGCACGGTTTCGTTGAGAAGTCCGGCGCGTGGTATGCCTATGAAGGCACCAAGATCGGTCAGGGCAAGGCTAACTCGGCCAAGTTCCTGGCAGACAATCCGGAAATCGCCGCCAAGCTCGAGAAGCAACTGCGTGACAAGTTGCTGACCCCGGCGCCGGACGTCAAAGCATCGCCAGTCAAAGAGACGGCTGATGACCTGGCTGATGCTGATATCTGATTGATCCGATGACCGCCGTACTCGATACACTCGTCGCGGTGCGGCGAACCGCCATGGACCTGCTCGCACGACGCGAGCACGGTCGAGTCGAGCTGACGCGTAAACTGCGTCAGCGCGGCGCTCTCCCTGAAATGATCGACACAGCACTCGACCGCTTGACGGAAGAGGGCCTGCTGTCCGAGTCCCGTTACCTAGAAAGCTTCGTTTCCTACCGTGCTCGTTCCGGCTACGGTCCGTTGCGTATTCGCGAAGAGCTGAGCCAGCGCGGCCTGCAACGTAACGACATCGAACTCGCCTTGCGCGAGAGCGGTATCAACTGGCAGGAACAACTGGAAGAGACCTGGCGACGCAAATTTGCCGGGCATCTGCCGATAGACGTCCGGGAACGCGCCAAGCAAGGGCGTTTCCTGAGTTATCGGGGATACTCCATGGAAATGATCGGCCGCTTGTTCAGCGGTCGGGGAATGGATGATTAATAAAAACGGCCCGCTATTTCGATAGCGGGCCGTTTTTTTTGCCTCGATTTTGCCTCACGTCACCTTGGACGGCTCTCGCGTGCGCTGTTGCGCCTGGGGTTTGGAATGGGCCCAGTTTTCCGGCAGGTTGATGTAGTCCACCAGCTCCCGCAGGCGGCCGTGATCCCTGGCGTTGAAGTTGAACGCCAAGCGCGCCAGATGACTGAACTGCGCGTCATCGTGCTCCTCGCCGCTATAGGCATGCTGATGAAAGTGATCGCTCAGGCACAAATCAGCGAACGCTTCCTGCATGTGTTCCAGCGCCTGGTCGCTGAGCTTGTGGTTCATGCGGATCACAAACTGATGCTTGAGCCAGCGACTGGAGTGGAAGTTGCCGTAGAACTGATTGATCTGCTCCACTGCTTCTTCGGCGCTGTAGACCAGGCTCACAAGCTTCATGTCGGTTGGCAGGATGTAGCGGTTTTCCTCCAGTTGATGGTGAATGAAGTCCAGCGCGCCTTGCCAGAACTTGCCACCCGGCGCGTCCAGCAGCACGACAGGCACCAGCGGACTTTTACCGGTCTGAATCAACGTCAGCACTTCGAGCGCTTCATCCAGGGTGCCGAAACCACCTGGACACAAGACCAGCGCATCGGCCTCTTTGACGAAGAACAGCTTGCGGGTAAAGAAGAAGTGGAAGGGCAGCAGGTTGGCGGTGCCTTGAACGGTGGGGTTGGCATGTTGCTCGAAGGGCAGGGTGATATTGAACCCCAGACTGTGTTCCAGGCCGGCACCCTCATGGGCCGCCGCCATGATGCCGCCACCGGCACCGGTAATGACCATAAGGTCCGAGCGCGCCAGCGCGGCGCCGAGTTCCCGGGCCAAGCCATATAACGGGTGTTCGATCGGTGTGCGCGCCGAGCCAAAAACGGTGACCTTGCGTCGCCCTCTGAACTGTTCGAGCGCGCGGAACGCATGCTCCAGTTCGCGCAGGGCTTGAAGGGTGATCTTGGCATTCCAGCGGTTGTGATCTTCCTGGGCCATGCGCAGCACGGTCAGGATCATGTCGCGGTAAATCGGGATGTTGGGGCTGTTGGGTGAAACCAGGTTGAGTTGCTCTTCGACCTTGCTGATGAGGTCGTGGCCGCTTTCTTCGAAATGACGGCTCAGGAGGTCATTCGGTTGGTAAGGCATTCAACTTCTCCTTCTGCACAGAACCCTTGGCACCGACAAAACAGTCGTCAGCGCCGCGACACCTCATGTGTCGCTGTCTGCCCAAGCCCATGCCTGGGCGCTCCACCCGACTCGGTTCGAGTCGTCCATACAGGCTCTGTTTTTCCCTTGGATGAAAGAAACGTTCGCACAACAAGACACGCGACGGGCAGCCCCTTTCCTGCCCTGAAAAGTGATCGTGAACACTCTGAATCTAGACCCTTGCAGAGATTCTCGCTGACTTGATCATTGCGCCGCAAAGTCTTTCCTGGCAACCGCTTATTGACTATTTGCAAGGTGAATTCACCATTCGTCCGAACGCCAACCACGGGTCCAACGCTCTGATTTACTAAGTTACAGGCGTGACACGACAACTTTGCGTCAAAGGCAGGGCGCACGGTTCATGCGGTTCAAGGATTTTTCGCTCAAACAGGGCGAGGTGCAGGGAGGCTGTAAACGATGGCCAGAGTCATTCTGGAAATCGATACGCATCTGTATCGATTACTGAAGTCATCCGCCGAGACCCATCATTTGAGTCTTGAAGAAGAGTGTTGCCGGCGTTTGGAAGGCGCTGAGCGGCGTTCGCGTTATTTGCAGGCGTTGGTGGCAGAACTGCGCGCCGAGGATGAACAGCGGCGCGCCAATTCCCGATAATTACTTCTTCTTGGACGGTGCTGCTTTCGGGCAATCCGATTCCTGATAGCTGGCGGAACCGACCGAGCGGTTGGTCTTCACTTCAGTGAAGTCGTAACGCATCACCGCGCCCTTGGCCATCAGTTTGCGGAACGATGGGTTGTTGCACACAGAGGCGCCCAGCTGGAAATACACGGCTTTGGGGTCAGCACGCATCTTGTTGGCGTGGCTGCTTTGTACGCTCAGGTGGTTGATCAGCGTGTTGCCTTCGACGGTGTAGCCCTGATCAAGAATGTCTTCGTTGATCGCCCGTGGAGTGCCTGCACTGCTTTGTGCGGCGACGTTTCGCAGTTCTCGGTTGAGATTCTGCTCACTCAAGGACGCAGCCTGAGCGCTGAAAGACGACGCCAGCAAAATGGCAGCGGTGGGAACGATAAGGCGCAGCATGAAACTCTCCTGGTTCAGTGACTGGTGGTTCGACCCGTCACATGACTGTGCGTTCAGTGGCGGCGAATTATAGGGGACGAGGCCTGGACGGTACAGGCTTGCGCCGGCCGCTCTGATAAACTGCCGCCACTTTCTGATTTTTCGAGTATTTTTCGTGTCGACTTTCTTTCCCCTCCGGTGTTGCCTGCGATGAGCCCCGTAACTCCACATTTCGCTGCAAACGCCGTCGCCCGCTTGCGCGACCAGCGAGAGGAGGAGGGCATCAAGCCGATTCAGGCCCGGGGCTGGAGGGCACCGCGTTGCCGCGCCTGCCGCGTGATCGAGAGTCACTGCCTGTGCAACTGGCGCCCGCAGGTCGAGGCCCGCTCGGGCGTGTGCCTGATAATGACCAATAAAGAAGTGTTCAAACCGAGCAATACCGGCTGGCTGATCGCCGACGTGGTGCGCGACAACCATGCCTTTATCTGGTCCCGCACGGAAACGGATCCGCAGTTGCTGGCGCTGTTGGCCGACCCGCAATGGCAGCCGTATCTGGTCTTTCCGGGTGAGTACGTCGAGCCTGAGCGAGTGAAGAACACCGTCGAAGCCGATAGCACCAAGCGGCCGCTGTTCATCCTGCTCGACGCCACCTGGACCGAGGCCCGGAAGATTTTCCGTAAAAGCCCGTACTTTGATCGGCTGCCGATCCTGAGCCTGCTGCCCGAGAAACTGTCCCGTTACCGGTTGCGCAGGTCGACCCGCAGCGAGCATTTGTGCACCGCCGAAGTGGCGGCTTTGTGCCTGGATCTTGCGGGCGATACGGAGGCGGCATCGGCGCTGGACGCTTATTTTGACGTGTTCAGCCAGCATTACCTGGACGCGAAACATCAGCTGGACATGAACGTTGCAACGCCGGCCCACACCGAACTGATGCCTTTCGTGCAGAACGCGGCCCCGGTCATCGGCTGATTGTCGCCCATACTGCAAAGAACTGTACCGGCCATGCACCTTGACCACCCCGGTTCCGCTGGGCATGCTTGGCGCCGATTGGGGCGCGGCCAAAGTTTGATACGCCGTATTCTTTGCGTGATAGCCACGTAATTGGCGTTGAACGTGCCCTGTTGGTGCAGCTCCGTGGCTGTGCCTTGAGTTGTTAGAAAAACAGGATCATTAGAAAAATGGCCACATACGAAATCCTGATTGCCGATGACCACCCTCTTTTTCGAAGCGCCCTGCACCAAGCGTTGACCCTGGGCCTAGGGCCGGATGTCCGTCTGGTGGAAGTGGCAAGCATTGCCGAACTGGAAACCCGACTGGACGAAAAGTCTGACTGGGATCTGGTGCTGCTGGACCTCAACATGCCGGGGGCCTACGGTTTTTCCGGCCTGGTGCTGCTGCGCGGTCAGTACCCGCAGATACCGGTGGTCATGGTGTCGGCCCAGGAAGAAGCCTCGATCATGGTGAAGTCCCGTGAATTCGGCGCCAGTGGTTTCATTCCCAAATCCAGTGACCTGAGTGTCATCCAGAAAGCCGTGCGTGCGGTGCTTGATGGTGATGTGTTCTGGCCGCCGCAGGCGTTTGAAGCCGTGAGCGTTTCCGCTGAAGCCAAGGCCGCCAGTGAAGGCCTTGCCAGCCTCACGCCGCAGCAGTTTCGGGTGCTGACCATGGTCTGTGAGGGCTTGCTGAACAAGCAAATTGCCTACGAGTTGAGCGTCTCCGAAGCGACCATCAAGGCGCATGTCACGGCGATATTCCGTAAGCTGAATGTGCGGACTCGCACCCAGGCTGCGTTGCTTCTGCAACAACTTGAGTCAATTTCGAGCCACTAAGAGTTGGCCTGTTCACGCTTTTTTGACTTTGGTTGATCTAGCTTTCCCACTCCTTTTTGGTCAGTTGCCTACTCTATGTCTCCATTCAAAGGCCAAACCGGCCTCAAACGCATCCTCAACGCTTCCGGCTATTCGCTGGACGGCCTGCGCGCAGCCTTCACCGGCGAAGCGGCTTTTCGGCAACTGGTGTTGCTCAACGTCATCCTGATCCCGCTATCGTTCTTTCTGAACGTCAGCCGTGTCGAGCAGGCATTGCTGATCGCGGTCTGCCTGTTGGCGTTGATCGTCGAGTTGCTGAATTCGGCCGTGGAAGCGGCCATCGACCGCATTTCCCTTGAATTGCACCCGCTGTCCAAGAACGCCAAGGACATGGGCAGCGCCGCTCAGTTCGTGGCGTTGAGCATGATCGCGCTGGTGTGGGCGGTGATTCTGCTTTAAGCGATGGTGGGCAGCACGATCTCGTCGCTGCGCTGAACCCCGGCGGTGAAGGCGCGGCACAGGTCGAGGAATTCGCGCATCGCCGACGTCTGATATTTCTGTTTGTGCCAGATGAAATAGAACTGCCGCGCCAGGTCCAGATCCGGTGTTTCCACCGGCACCAGGCTGCCGCGGCGGAAGGCATCGCGCAGCGCCAGTCGCGAAATGCAGCCAATCCCCAGGCCTGATTCCACCGCGCGCTTGATCGCTTCGGTGTGTTCCAGTTCCAGACGGATATTCAATGCGCTGCGATGGTGACGCATGGCCTGGTCAAAGGTCAGTCGCGTGCCAGAGCCTTGTTCCCGCAGAATCCAGGCCTCGTGGGTCAGTTCTTCCATGGTCGCGCTGCCACGCTTGGCCAGCGGATGCTGCGGCGCGCAGAACACCACCAGCTCATCCTCGACCCAGCTCTGCACTTCGATGTCTGGATGGCTGCAGTCGCCTTCGATTAGACCCAGATCAATTTCATAGTGCGCGACTTGCTGCACGATGTTGGCAGTGTTCTGCACGTGCAGCTTCACCTGGCTTTCGGGATGGCGCTGCATGAAGCTGCCGATCAGCAAGGTGGCCAGGTAATTGCCGATGGTCAGGGTCGCGCCGACCGCCAGGGAGCCGAAACCGGACTTGCCGTTGAGCAAGTCTTCGATTTCCTTGGCCTGGTCGAGCAGGGCCACCGCTTGCGGCAATAACTGTTTGCCGAGGGCGTTGAGGCTCAGCCGTTTGCCGGCGCGGTCGAACAGCTGGCAGCTGGACTGGCGCTCTAGCTCGGTGATCGAGGTACTCGCCGCCGATTGCGAGAGGTTGAGCGTCAGGGCAGCACGGGATACGCTTTCCTGCTGGGCGACGGCGACGAATACTTGAAGTTGACGGAGAGTAAATCGCATATCTATATAACCGATAACCCTTATCTTAATAATCCATTTAACAGATATTGTCGCTGCCATTAGAATGCGATGCAATTGCGCACATCAGCGGCGCAGGCAAAATCTCCCAGGAGTCCCACGTACATGAGCAACATGAACCACGAGCGTGTCCTCAGTGTTCATCACTGGAACGACACTCTGTTCAGCTTCAAGTGCACCCGCGATCCGGGTCTGCGCTTCGAGAACGGTCAGTTCGTGATGATCGGCCTGCAACAGCCCAACGGCCGGCCGCTCATGCGCGCGTACTCGATTGCCAGCCCGAACTGGGAAGAGCATCTCGAGTTCTTCAGTATCAAGGTGCCTGATGGCCCGCTGACTTCCCAACTTCAGCATCTGAAGGAAGGCGACGAGATCATCATCAGCAAAAAGCCTACCGGCACGCTGGTGCTGGATGACTTGAAGCCTGGCAAACATTTGTACCTGCTCAGCACCGGTACCGGCCTGGCGCCGTTCATGAGCGTCATCCAGGACCCGGAAACCTACGAGCGTTTCGAAAAAGTGATCCTGTGCCACGGCGTACGTTACGTCAACGAAGTCGCTTACCGCGAGTTCATCACCGAGCACCTGCCGCAGAACGAGTTCTTCGGCGAGGCCCTGCGTGACAAGTTGATCTACTACCCGACCGTGACCCGCGAGCCATTCGAGAACGAAGGTCGCCTGACCGACCTGATGCGTAGCGGCAAGCTGTTCAGCGACATCGGTCTGCCTCCGATCAACCCGCAGGACGACCGCGCCATGCTGTGTGGCAGCCCGAGCATGCTCGACGAGACCAGCGAAGTGTTGAACAGCTTCGGCCTGAAAGTGTCGCCGCGGATGCGCGAGCCGGGTGATTACCTGATCGAGCGCGCGTTCGTCGAGAAGTAAGAAACTCGGTCATTGTGGGAGTGGGCTTGCTCGCGAATGCGGTTTCACATTCAACGATACTGTTGACTGAAAGTCCGCTTTCGCGAGCAAGCCTGCTCCCACATTAGTTTTGCGCTGATTTTGGAAAGCCCGCGTTGCCTGAGAAGGCAGCGCGGGCTTTTTTGTTTCTGGGGTTCAGGTTTTTGCGGGAATGACTTCAAGGACGCGGATTACCCCGGCCTCGGGGTAATGCCAGCGCACATCCAGGTCCCAGAACTGCGCGCCATATTCCCGCTCTGGCGCAGGAACCTGGTACGCCGGGCGTGGATCTTGTGCCAGACATTGCTCGATCAACGCCACCAACGGCTCGTCAAGGCGCTGAGCATGACCATGAGCCTGTTGCAGCGCTGAGTCCGTCCACTGCACGGGAATCAGCTGCGGCGCAGCGCTGGCGATGCTATTGGAGGCCGTGTCGATGATGTCCGCGTAAGGCACGTAGGGTTTGATGTCGAGAATCGGCGTCCCGTCGAGCAGGTCGATTCCCGAGATCCACAGGCGATTGGCTTCAACCTTGTCCAGCTTCACCACGGATTGGCCGATGCCATTGGGCCGATGCGTGGCACGGGTGGCGAACACGCCCATGGATTTGTTGCCGCCCAGGCGGGGAGGGCGGACCTTCAGGCGTGGCTTTTCTTCCAGGGCCTGATGGAACAGGAACAGCAGCCAGACGTGGCTCACTTGTTCCAGCCCTTGCACCGCATCGCCCTGATCGAACGGCGCCACCAGTTCCAGCACACCGCGAGCGGCCGGGGCCAGTTGCGGCTGGCGCGGGATGGCGAACTTCTCCTTGAAGCAGGAGCGCACAAAGCCGATGGGGGAAACGCTGTAGGTCATGATTTGGGTCGAGGCGGGAATTTGGGCGGGCATGATAACCCGATCAACCCTGGAATCGGTGGTGACCGGTAGGGTCCCTTCGCGAGCAAGCCCGCTCCCACAGGGTTCTCGAGCGAACACACAATGTGTGTTCAGCACAAAACCTGTGGAAGCGGGCTTGCTCGCGAAGGACGCACCGCCAATCTAGAGGCTGAACCCACCATCCAAAGGAATAATATTCCCAGTCATGTAAGCGCCGGCCGTACTCGCCAGACTGATCGCCAGCGCCGCCATCTCTTCCTCCCGGCCCCAGCGTTTCATTGGAATCAACGCCGTGTCGTCGGCCAGAGCCTGCTCATCATTGCCGATGTGCTGCGTCATCTTGCTCGGAAAACGCCCCGGCGCGATGACGTTGACGTTGATGTGCTGGCTCACCAGCTCCCGCGCGAGAATCCGCGACAGTTGATGCAGGGCGGCCTTGCTCGGCCCGTAGGCATAGGCCTGTTCGCCAAAGGAAGAAATCCCCGCCACCGAACCAATGTTGATGATCCGCGCCGGATTGGCTTCCGAGCCGGCCTTGCGCAGCAGTGGCAAAAACTGCTGGATGCAGTTGAACACCGAGGTCACGTTGAGCTGCATGACCTTTTCCCAGCCCTTGACCGGGTAGCTTTCCAGCGGTGCGCCCCACGTGGTGCCGGCGTTATTCACCAAAATATCCAGATGAGGAATCTGTTCGCCCAGCCGCGTGGCGAGTTGCAACACGCCTTCTTCATTGGCCAGGTTGGCCGCCACGCCGCGGCACGTCCCGAAGGCGCTCAGCTCATCAGCCGTTTGCTGGCACGCTTCGGCATCCCGCGCGCAGACGTACACGGTGGCGCCGGCCTCGACATAAGCCTTGGCGATCATTTTGCCGATACCACGGGTGCCGCCGGTCACCAGAGCGGTGCGGCCTTGCAGGGAAAAGTACGGGTGCATGGCGAATCCTGAGAGCTGAGGGTCAATACACCCTAGTCGTCAGCCGCCGGAAGCGGAGCCACTATTTTTGCGAGGAATGAACATCTATACAGAATGGCCTGCGACCGCTCTTGTAGGAGCCGGCTTGCTGGCGATGGCGTTCTCAAGATCGCCTTCGCCAGCAAGCCGGCTCCTACAGGGCGCGCGGCGGGCTTACTGCGGGCGAACGCGCAGGGTCAGGCCCTTGAGGAAGTTGCGCAGCAACTGATCGCCGCACGTACGGTAGTTAGTGTGGCCGAACTTGCGGAACAGCGCGCTCAGCTCAGGCTTGGACACCGGGAACTCGGACGCCTTGAGGATCGCGTGCATGTCGTCTTCTTTCAGTTCGAAGGCCACGCGCAGCTTCTTCAGGATGATGTTGTTGGTCACCGGCACTTCGATCGGCTGCGGCGGACGGCTTTCGTCCTTGCCGCGCTTGAAGATCACCAGGCCGTCGAGGAAATGCGCCATGACTTCGTCCGGGCAGCGTACGAAGCCTTCCTCGTCTTCCTCTTTCTTGTCGAGGTAGGTCAGCAGGTCTTCCAGGGACACGTCCATGCCACCGATCTTGATGATCTCGATGACTTTCTTGTCGCTGATGTCGAGCATGTAGCGCACGCTGCGCAGTACGTCGTTATGAATCATGGTGTGCAATCCTGATATTCAGCAGTGGGCGCCGCATCAACAGCGGCGCCGAAATGTGTGGCGGCGTGAAAAGTCTTAGAACTTCTCTTTGCCGGACAGGTAACGCCATTGCCCCAACGGCACTTTGCCGATGGACACGCCGCCGATGCGGATGCGGCGGATGGCGACGACCTTCAGGCCAACGGCCTGGCAAAACAGGGCGATCACGCCCGGTTGCGGGTTCTTCATCGCAAAACGCAGGCGGTTTTCGTTCTGCCAGCTGGCCTTGACCGGCGGCAGTTCCTTACCTTTGTAGGTCAGGCCGTGGTTCAGGCGGTTGAGGCCGTGAGCCACCATGTCGCCTTCTACCTCGACGACATACTCTTGCTCGATCTTGGCGGAGTCAGCGGTCAATTTGCGCAAGATCTTCCAGTCCTGGGTGAACACCAGCAGACCGCTGGCGTTGGCCTGCAAGTCGGTGCTGGCGGTCAGGCGCAGGAAGTGGCCCTTGAGCGGACGTTTGCTGAAGCGATGTTCTTCGCTCAGGGTCTCGGCGCTGATGGTCGCCATCGCCGTTTCCGCGTCCATACCAACGGGCACGTTCAACAGGATGGTCACCGGCTCCGGTGCAGTGGCCTTGGCCTCTGGGTCGAGTTTGACTTTCTGGGTGTCGACCTTGAATTGCGGCTCGTCGATGACTTCGCCGTCCACGGTGACCCAGCCGCCCTCGATGAACAGCTCAGCCTCCCGACGGGAACAGCCGACGAGTTCGATGAGGCGTTTGGAGAGACGAATCGGGTCAGTCATGACAGGGCCGTAACAAAAAAGGGGTGGGCATTGTACCTGCGTGGCGCCGGTTAATCCCGGCTCCATTTCAATGCGGTTGCATTTCCTGTGGGAGCTGGCCTGTCGGGCCGCCGCATCGCAGCGATTGCATCACCTCGGTGTATCTGACCAACCGTAGCGTCTGCATCGCTGGCAGGCCAGCTCCCACAGAGTTCTATGTTGTGTCAGCCATTGCGTGTCTTTTGTTGCGCCTGGCGCAAGCGCATGTGCAGCAACGGATACGGCTGCCCCATGCCATCGACTTCCGAACGGCCAATCACCTCGAAGCCCTGCTTGAAATAGAACCCCAGCGCTTGCGGGTTCTGCTCGTTGACGTCCAGTTCATCAGCGTTCAAGTGTTCCATGGCGTAACGCAGCAATTGCTTACCCAAACCCTGGCCACGGTGGGCCGGGTCGATGAAGAGCATTTCGATCTTGCCCGCCGCCACCCCGGCAAACCCGGTGATGCGCTGGCGCGAGTCCCTGGTGCAGATCAGCATCACCGCGTCGAGGTAGCGGGTCAGCACCAGGTTCTTCAGCAATTCAATGTAGCTGTCCGGCAGAAAGTCGTGGGTGGCGCGCACCGAGGCTTCCCAGACTTGCGTGAGTTCTTCGTAATCGCTGTGTTTCGGCGTGTGGATAACCGAATGTTGGCGCATAGCCAGATGCCCCTTTTCCTGTGAGTGTCGAGAATCCTTTCCTCACAAAACGATAGACGTAAAAAAGCCCCGCATCTCGTCAAGAGAGCAGGGCTTTTCGTATTTTTTGCGTTTAGATCTGTTCAGCCCACAGGTCGTATTCGTCGGCGTCGGTCACTTTGCACCAGACCTTGTCGCCCGGCTTCAGGTTGCTGCCGTTGTCGATGAACACGTTGCCGTCGATTTCCGGGGCATCGAAGAAGCAGCGGCCAACGGCGCCTTGCTCGTCGACTTCATCGACCAGCACTTCGATTTCACGGCCAACACGCATTTGCAGACGCGCCGAGCTGATGGCCTGCTGGTGCGCCATGAAGCGGTCCCAACGGTCTTGCTTGACGTCGTCCGGAACGACTTCCAGGTCCATATCGTTGGCCGGAGCGCCATCAACCGGCGAGTACTGGAAGCAGCCGACGCGGTCGAGCTGGGCTTCGGTCAGCCAGTTCAACAGGTACTGGAAGTCTTCTTCGGTTTCGCCCGGGAAGCCGACGATGAAGGTCGAGCGGATGATCAGATCCGGGCAGATTTCACGCCAGTTCTTGATCCGCGCCAGGGTCTTGTCTTCGAAGGCCGGGCGTTTCATCGACTTCAGGACTTTCGGGCTGGCGTGCTGGAACGGGATGTCCAGGTACGGCAGGATTTTCCCGGCGGCCATCAGCGGGATCAGCTCGTCGACGTGCGGATACGGGTAAACGTAATGCAGACGCACCCAGACGCCGAGGGTGCTCAGGGCTTCGCAGAGTTCGGTCATGCGGGTTTTCACCGGCGCGCCGTTCCAGAAACCGGTGCGGTATTTCACGTCGACGCCATAGGCGCTGGTGTCTTGCGAGATCACCAACAGCTCTTTGACGCCGGCCTTGACCAGGCGCTGGGCTTCGTCGAGCACGTCACCGACCGGACGGCTGACCAGTTTGCCGCGCATCGACGGGATGATGCAGAAGCTGCAGCTGTGGTTGCAGCCTTCGGAAATCTTCAGGTACGCGTAGTGGCGTGGGGTCAGCTTGATGCCTTGCGGCGGCACCAGGTCGATCAGCGGGTTGTGATCCTGACGCGGCGGCACGGCGTCATGCACGGCGTTGACCACTTGCTCGTATTGCTGAGGACCGGTCACGGCCAGCACGCTCGGGTGAATTTTGCGAATGTTGCCTTCTTCGACGCCCATGCAGCCGGTCACGATGACCTTGCCGTTTTCCTTGATGGCTTCGCCGATCACTTCCAAGGATTCAGCCTTGGCCGAGTCGATGAAACCGCAGGTGTTGACCACCACGACGTCGGCGTCCTGGTAGGTGGACACAACGTCATAACCTTCCATGCGCAGCTGGGTAAGGATGCGCTCGGAGTCGACCAGTGCTTTGGGGCAACCCAGGGATACGAAGCCAACCTTTGGATTGGCCGGCGCAGGAGTGGTGGACATGTCTAACCTCGGTATTTGTGACGCCTCCAGCCGAAGACGGCAAGGCGACAAGCGGGCACTTACGTCCTGTTTCGTGAATACGCTGTTTTTTGACGAGTGACTGTTGTTGCCAGACAAGGCGCCGCGCCGAGCCATAGCTTGCTATGGCGAGAAGCGGCAACGCAGTATGGCGACAACAGGCGCCGTCAAAAATCAGCAGTATTCGCGAGACAGGACGTTTTGTGCCTCTGATCAAAAAGTGCGCAATTCTAGCGATGAGAGGCGCACTTGACCAGCTTTATGCAGGGAAATACGACGAGTGCTGCGCTATGCTTCGCGCCGTTACGCTTTACCTATTCTTTACAGTCAATGAAACGTCTGTAACGTCATGTAAAACAGCGCATGCTGCGTGGCAAAGCATAGTGCTTCTTTCAAAGAAGTCCGGTCTGGGTAGTAGGAGTGGTGGATGGGTCAGGCAAGTAGTCAGGCGGCGGGTGCCGAGCATTCGGCGGCGAAGCCGATCGGCATGCTGGTCGCAGCGGTCGGGGTGGTTTATGGCGATATCGGCACGAGCCCGCTGTACACCCTCAAAGAGGTGTTTTCCGGGAGCTACGGCGTACCGGTCAACCATGACGGCGTTCTGGGCATCCTGGCGCTGATTTTCTGGTCGCTGATCTGGGTCGTCTCGATCAAATACATGATGTTCGTGTTGCGCGCCGACAACCAGGGCGAGGGCGGGATCATGGCCTTGACCGCACTGGCCAGGCGGGCGGCGGCGGGGCATCGCAAATTGCGAGGGTTGCTGGTGGTCTGCGGGCTGATCGGCGCAGCGCTGTTCTACGGCGACAGCATGATCACCCCGGCGATTTCCGTGCTTTCAGCGATTGAAGGCCTGGGGCTGGCGTTCGATGGCATCGACCATTGGGTAGTGCCGTTGTCGCTGGTCGTGCTGGTGGCGCTGTTCCTGATCCAGAGCCACGGTACCGCGCGCATCGGCATCCTGTTCGGGCCAATCATGGTCACCTGGTTTCTGGTCTTGGGCGCGCTGGGTGTCTACGGCATCCTGCAACACCCGGAAGTGTTGCAAGCGATGAACCCGGTCTGGGGCGTGCGCTTCTTCATCGTTCACCCGGGCATGGGCGTGGCGATTCTCGGCGCGGTGGTGCTGGCACTGACCGGTGCCGAAGCGCTGTACGCCGACATGGGCCACTTCGGTCGCAAGCCGATTGCCCGTGCGTGGTTCATTCTCGTGCTGCCGGCGCTGGTGCTGAACTACTTCGGTCAGGGCGCCTTGCTGCTCGGAGATCCGGAAGCCGCTCGCAACCCGTTCTATCTGTTGGCGCCGAGCTGGGCGTTGATCCCGTTGGTCGGTTTGTCGACCCTGGCCACGGTGATTGCCTCGCAAGCAGTGATTTCCGGCGCGTTCTCCCTGACCCGTCAGGCGATCCAGCTCGGTTACATCCCGCGCATGCACATCCAGCACACCTCCAGCGCTGAACAGGGCCAAATCTACATCGGCGCGGTGAACTGGGCGCTGATGGTCGGCGTGATTCTGCTGGTGATCGGCTTCGAATCCTCCGGCGCCCTGGCCTCGGCTTACGGGGTGGCGGTGACCGGGACCATGTTGATGACCACCATCCTGGTCTCGGCGGTGATATTGCTGCTGTGGAAATGGCCTCCGATCCTCGCGGTGCCGCTGTTGCTCGGTTTCCTGTTGGTGGACGGTCTGTACTTCGCGGCCAACGTGCCGAAAATCATTCAGGGTGGTGCGTTCCCGGTGATCGCCGGTATCGTGCTGTTTGTGCTGATGACCACCTGGAAACGCGGCAAGCAACTGCTGGTGGAGCGCATGGACGAGGGCGGGCTGCCGCTGCCGATTTTCATCAGCAGTATCGCCGTGCAACCGCCACATCGGGTCCAGGGCACCGCAGTGTTCCTCACCGCACGTCCAGACGCCGTGCCCCACGCGTTGTTGCACAACCTGCTGCACAACCAGGTATTGCACGAGCAAGTGGTGCTGCTGACCGTGGTGTACGAAGACATCCCGCGCGTACCGCCGACACGGCGCTTCGAGGTTGAATCCCACGGTGAAGGGTTCTTCCGCGTGATCCTGCACTTCGGCTTCGTCGATGAGCCGGACGTGCCGCAGGCGCTGAAGCTGTGTCATCTCGATGACCTCGACTTCAGCCCGATGCGCACCACCTACTTCCTCAGCCGCGAGACGGTGATCGCCTCCAAACTAGAAGGCATGGCCCGCTGGCGCGAGGCGCTGTTCGCCTTCATGTTGAAGAATGCCAATGGCAATTTGCGCTTCTTCAATTTGCCGCTGAATAGGGTGATTGAACTGGGTACTCAGGTCGAGATGTAAGCCCTTATCGAAAAGCCCCCGTTGCCTTTGCGGCAGCGGGGGCTTTTTTGTGCCTGAGATTCAGAGGCTGGCGATGAACCCCTGTAGGAGCGAGCCTGCTCGCGATTGTGGTCTGTCAGTCGACAACAATGGTGGATATCAGTCCGCCATCGCGAGCAGGCTCACTCCTACAGGGGATTTGCGGTGTTATCTGTTTCCGGGCAGCTCTTCTTCGGATTCAGTCTTTGTCCGGGCCGGTCGCGGCGTCAGGACCTTCACCACATCATCAATCACAGCCTTACCCATCGCCGTCAGATAGTGAGCGGCCCAGGCGTGGCGGTCGGTGTCTCTTGCGTAGGCGGCATCCTCGGAAAAGGATTTGGCGAGGAACAGCAGATCGGAGGCTTGTGACAATGCTTGAACGATGGGGACACCGGCTCGGACGTTGAACAACGCCTGGTCCGGGCAGTAGATGAGGGGGGTGAAGCCTATGGTTTTTAAATCTGAAATCGCGGAAGCATCAATTTTAGTCATGTCTATTCCCTAAGCTTGAGGAGCTGCCACGTTCGTTTCCAAGCGAATGGGTGGCAGCTGTGCGCAGGTTGGAAAACCGGGAGCTTAGGAAACCGGCACGTCCGGAGACGTCCCACGCACAGCCACCATGACACAAGATTGCAGCCGTAAAGGTCCGCAGTCATGTTGGGCACGTTGTTGCAATTCGCTCGTCGGGTTTCCAAGCCCGATCGCTGAATGGTCAGCGACGTCCGGAGAGTATCCCGTCGAAGAAAAACGCAACAAGGCGGCAAAGTGCCCAAACGCGAGATTCGGAGTTTGCCTACAAGGTCTGCGGGCGTCATCCGATATTGCGACACCTTAAGTAAGCGATACGTTGAACAGCGTGCTCAAAAATTTGCACGATTGTGAAGAGAGGTGAATGTGACGGCATCATTTGAGCGTGCTGACCAAGCAATATCGATGACTGCATTGGTCAGGGGCTTCAGTGCGAGACTCAACGAGATCTCCAGTCGTGCCAATGAGCGTCTGGTCATTTTCAAAGCTAATCGGCCAGTAGCAGTCATGATCAATGTCGATGCCTATCAGGAAATGCTCGACGAGCTTAAGGATCTTCGCGTTGAAGCAGCGGCTACGGGGCGATTGACCGGTTTTGATCAATCCAGGGTAGTCAGTCACGACGATATGCGTGCACGGTACGCCAGGAAAGACTAGGCGGCAGTCTCGAGGGCGGTAGACGCATCTGCTCAGGCGATACGCAGATCCTGTGGGAGCGGGCTTGCCCGCGATGACGGCTGCAGATCCGACATTGATGTGACAGACATACCGCTATCGCGGGCAAGCCCGCTCCCACAGGGAGCTGTGGTGCTTAGTTGAGTCGGTAAATATGAAAAAGCCCCCGCAACCAAACGGCTGTGGGGGCTTTTTCGTGGGCAGGCCTCAGATCACTCCTGAACCGTCTCACCCTTGGCCTGGCGCTTCTCGATGATGTCCACCAAGCGCTTTGCCAGCGCCGGGTAGTTCTCGTCGAAGTGGTGGCCGCCAGGCAGTTTCATCGCTTCGCCCACGGCGCTCTTGTCGGTGCAGCCGCTTTCGTCGACTTCTTCTTCACCGTAGATGCACACCACTTTCTCCGGTGGCAGCTTAGCCATTTCCGGGCCGGTGGCGGCTTCTTTGCCGGCGTTGCCGAGCCAGCCTTCGACTTCGATTTCGAAGCTGCCGGTGCGGGCGAAGGCCAGCAGGATGATTGCGTCGACGCGTTGCTGCTCTGCTGGCTCCAGGCGGTTGTAGATCGCCGGCAGGACGTCGGCGCCGAACGAGTAACCGGTCAGGATGAAGCGCTTGGTGCCCCATTTCTGCCGGTAGTGTTGCATCAGCTCGGCGAGGTCAAGGGCGCTTTGCTCCGGGCTCTTGTGCTGCCAGTAGTAGCGCAGGGTGTCGATGCCGACCACCGGATAGCCGATCTTGGCCATCTCGCCCGCGACGTCGCGGTCCAGGTCACGCCAGCCGCCGTCGCCGGACAGGAACAGGGTCACGGTGTCTTTGGCCTGGCCGGCCGGGACTTCGACCACCGGGATCTGCAGACCGCCAGCGGCTTTGTCGCCACCGACAAGGAGCTTGCGCAGTTCGTTGTTCAGCACTTGCGGCAGGTTGATGTCGTAGTCGCTGATGCTGGTTTCGGCATTGGCTTGGTCACGCACGAAGCCGGCGCTGGTGTCGTCCGGGTTGTCGTTCCAGGCCACCAGCCAGTGACCGTGAGCGGCGCTTTTCGGCAGCAGGTGGGTGCAGCCGGGTTTTTCCAGGGCCAGGTCGACGGAGACAGCTTGAGCCTTTTCGTCCTTTTGCTCGGACAACCAGCGCCACGCGAGCACGGCGCCAGGGCCGATGCCGCTGACCAGGGTCGCCGGGCCTTTGAGTTCGCGCAGGCCCGATTGCAGGGCGCGACTTTGCAGCAGGCAGTCTTTGGGCAGGATCACCTGAACAATCTGCGCCGAGCCGGTGCGGCTCAGGGTCATCAATTGTTTGTCGCTGAGTTTCTGGTCTTCGTTGACCGCCACCAGCACCTGGGCGCGCGGCGTGTTGCCGGGGATGACGCGGGTCATCGCCGCACCATCGGCCGGTGTCAGCAGTTCAAGGGTCGGTTCGGGTGCCGGGCGTTTCAGGTACCAGTAACCGCCACCGAGAATCAGGGCCAGCACGACCAGCGTGCCCAGTACGTACCGCAAGGAGCGTTGAATCATCAGCGTTTCACCAATCCAGTCAAGCCGCCCGCAATCAGGGCAGCAGTATCGGCCAGGGCAACCAGCGGATCGAGTCCGGCGGGCACGGCCATATAACGGGGTTCCCAGTCAGGCTGGAATTTGTCTTTGAAGCGGCGCAAACCTTGGAAGTTGTAGAGCTGCTCTCCACGGCGGAAAACCATCGAGCCCAGACGCTGGGTCAGCGGTGCGCCACGCCGGGGTTGCAACCCCGACAACGGCACCATGCCCAGGCTGAAGCGCGCGTATCCGTGACTCTTATAATGTTGAATCAGACCGACCATCATGAATTCCATGGTCAGCTTCGGCGCCTCGGGGTGCGCGCGCATCAGGTCGAGGCTGGCCAGGTCATGGCCGTAAGTCTCGAGCAGGTTGGCAAACGCCACCGGGCGGCCTTCGAAACGAATCACCGCCACGCGAAAATGCTTGATGTAGTCGTCGCTGAAACGGCCGAGTGAGAAGCCTTTCTCGCGCACGTTCTTGCCGGTCAGCCAGGCATCCGAAATCACCTTGAGCTCATCCATCGGCGCATGGCCCGGCTCAAAGATCTCCAGCGACAGGCCATCGCGGGTGCCGCGGTTCCAGGTGTAGCGCAGGTCTTTCATCTCTTTGCCCTTGGCTTCGAGATCAAAGCGCTGCAGATCGACCCGGGCTTCTTCGCCGAGCTTGATCGCCGTCAGGCCGATGTCCATGTAGTACGGCAGGTTCTCGGCGCGCACTTGATAGAACACGGGGCGAGCGTGGTGGATGTCGCAGAGGTCGCGGAACTGCCAGATCATTTCCGCCCGCTGCTGGGTCGGGCCAATCGGGTCGTACAAGGCGACCAGGCTGCGGCCACGGCGGGCGTACATCAGGAACGCTTCGTCGTTGGGGTGAAACAGCAACGCCTTGTCACCGGTCAGGGCCAGGCCACCGTCCGGTTGCGCGGAGGCCATGAGAATCTTTACGGCGCGATCCAGTTCATCAGGCGTCGGCAAGTGAATCACCGGGCGAGCGGTGCGCAGCAGCCAGGTCAGCGACACGACCACCAGCAGAACGGCGGCGCCCAACAATGAGCGCAGGCCGCGTGGGGCATCGGCATCAAGGGTGAACTGCCACCAGAGTTGATGGCTGTACGGCACGTCTTGATAGGCAAACAGCAGCAACCAGATCGACGCGCCAAGCACGCACAGGCTGGAAACCAGATAGAGCGGCGAGAACGGCAATTCAGTGAGGCGGCTCGGGCGATAGAACGAACGTCGGAACACCCCCAGCAGACTCGCCGTCAGGGTCATCAGGCAGGCTTCTTCCCAATCAAAACCTTTGAGCAGAGAGAGCAGGGCGCCGACCAGCAATAGGATGGTGGTCAGCATCCACGCGGCGGACAGCCGACGACGCAGACCTTGCGCCAGCAGCAGGCAGAGCACGCCGATCAGGCTGGCGCCGAAGTGCGAAGCGTCGACCAGTCGATGCGGGATCAGAAAACCGATGTGTTCCAGGCGGGTGTCGATTTCCGGCGTCACACCGGAGAACAGCAGGACCACGCCGGACAGGAACACCAGCACCGCCAGAATCGGCGCCGCCAGACCGGAAGCGGCCCGCAGGGACTGGCGCGACTGAAACAGGCGCTGGCCTTCGTTGATCAGCAGAAACACACACGCCACCAGCAGGGGCAGCACGACATAGATCAGGCGATAGAGCAGCAGCGCGGCGGCCAGTGGGGCGGCGCCGAGTGTGTCGGCGAAAGCGGCCAACAGGATGGCTTCAAATACGCCGACGCCGCCGGGCACATGGCTGAGCACACCAGCGGCCAAGGCCAGCAGGTACACGAGCAGGAACGCACCGAAGGGCGGCGCTTCCGGCAGCAACAAATAAAGCACGGTCGCGGCGGCGGCCACGTCCAGGGCGGTGATGATCAGTTGCAGGAAGGTCAGGCGGCGACCCGGGAGGCGCAAGGTGCGGCGTCCGACCTTGACCAGCAGGTTGTCCTTGGAAGGCTGCTCCGAAAGGCGACGGCGGTAGATGCCGATGGCCAATACGCTGAAGAGCAGCAAAACGGCCGCGGCAACTGCGCCCAGCAAACCTTCGGACAGGCCCAAGGCAGCTGAGGCGGCAGGCAGGTTGCTGAGGGTTGCCAGGGCGGCCAGCGGTGGCAGGGCGCAACCAAGTGAAAGGCTGGCGAACAGCGTCATGTGAGCGACTTCCGAAGCCCCCAGACCATGACGTGCATATAAACGGTAGCGGACCGAGCCCCCCGAGAGCATCGAAAGACCGATGGCGTTGCCGATGGCAAACGCAGTGAAACCACCCAGCGCGAGGATGCGCGGCGCGAGTGTCACGCCCGCGTAGCGGCTGGCCGACCATTCGTACCCCAGCAGAATGATGAAACCGACCACGGTTGCACCCAATGCGCCGAGCAATGCCGGCTTCGGTACTTCCAGGATCGAGTCATGCAAAGCGTACAGATCGAGTTCGCTCAACAGATGACGACAGGCAATCAGCGCGATAGCGAACAACAGCAGAGTGACCGCCAGGCCGATAGGCTGACGGTACTTGCTGACCAGATCCAGCCAGCGCAGACGCCCGGCCTTGATCGGTTGTGTCGCTGTGACGGTGTCTTGTGGATCAGACGAGTTGGCGCGCATCAATCACCTCTTGGATTGTGCGCGACAGGATGGGGGTATCCAGCCAAGTTACCAATCCCTGTAGAAAAAAATAATCACAAATATTAACGCCTCTCACCGGTTGGCGGCGATGGCATGTCATTGGTCGTAGAGGGTTCTGTCTGGGATTCAGCATAGTCTGAACTCACAGCCAGGGTGATCCCGAACGCTTCTCTACACAGTGACAGGTCATTGTTGCGAAAGGACTTTTTCAACAGATACAAAAAAGGCCACTCTTTCGAGTAGCCTTTTTTGATGTTTGGTTGCGGGAGCCGGATTTGAACCGACGACCTTCGGGTTATGAGCCCGACGAGCTACCAGACTGCTCCATCCCGCGTCTGTGTGGCGGCATTCTATAGAGATACGCCTGTGTGTCAACCGTTAATCTGGAACCGGGTCAAATAAGCGTGAATAAGCGGCGAACGGTCGCAGGGGAGGCTTAAGTTTCGGAATCAGAACGATTTCTCGCTTCTGGTGAAAAATAGCGGCACAAAACAGACGCGCACAAAAAAGGCCACTCTTTCGAGTAGCCTTTTTTGATGTTTGGTTGCGGGAGCCGGATTTGAACCGACGACCTTCGGGTTATGAGCCCGACGAGCTACCAGACTGCTCCATCCCGCGTCTGTGTGTCGGCATTCTACAGAGGAACGCGGGGCTGTCAACCTTCAATTCGGATAAAACCTGTTCTGGTTCAATCGCTTAGCTGGGATAAGGGGTGGGACGAACGGCTGCAAGTCAGGTATGGCAAGGCTTTCAGCTCTATCGAGTGGGCGTTTTCGATTAAGAAAATAAATTCACCGGTACTTTTCCTACCCGCGGGGAAGAAGATTCAGACTACTGGTGCTATATACAGGTGTCAGTGAGATACTGCCGATCCGACACGCCATTACGCCCTTTTCTTCACCATGAACACCGCTTCTATATGAACCAGCGAAAAATCATCCACGTCGATTGTGACTGCTTCTACGCTGCCATCGAGATGCGTGACGACCCGCGCCTGGCAGGTAAACCCCTGGCGGTGGGTGGTTCGGCGGATCGGCGCGGGGTGATCGCCACCTGTAACTATGAGGCGCGGGCCCATGGCGTGCGTTCGGCGATGTCTTCCGGGCATGCCTTGAAGCTGTGCCCGGACCTGACCATCGTCAAGCCGCGCATGGAGGCCTATAGAGAAGCGTCGAAGGAAATTCACACGATCTTTCGCGATTACACCGACCTGATCGAGCCGCTTTCCCTCGACGAGGCATACCTCGACGTGTCGGACTGTGCGCATTTCGGTGGCAGCGCCACGCGCATCGCCCAGGACATTCGCCGCCGGGTCTCCAATCAGTTGCACATCACGGTCTCGGCCGGCGTGGCACCGAACAAGTTTCTGGCCAAGATCGCCAGTGACTGGAAGAAGCCCAACGGTTTGTTTGTGATCACGCCGGATCAGGTGGAAGACTTTGTCAGCGGTTTGCCCGTCAGCAAGCTGCATGGCGTGGGCAAAGTGACTGCTGACAAGCTGGGCAAGCTCGGCATTGTCGATTGCTCGCATTTACGCGAGTGGGACAAGTTGGCGCTGGTGCGTGAATTCGGCAGTTTCGGCGAGCGACTCTGGAGCCTTGCCCGTGGGATTGATGAGCGCTTGGTGCACAACGACAGCCGTCGGCAGTCGATCAGTGTCGAAAACACCTACGACGTGGATCTGCCGGATCTGGTGAGCTGTCTGGATAAATTACCCGAGCTGCTGGAAACCCTGGCGGGCCGCATGGCGCGGATCGACAGCAGCTATCGGCCGGGCAAGCCGTTCGTCAAAGTGAAATTCCATGACTTTACCCAGACCACTCTGGAGCAGGCCGGGGCAGGGCGGGATCTTCAGAGTTATAAGCTGTTGCTGACCCAAGCGTTCAATCGCGGCGGGAAACCGGTGCGGTTGTTGGGGATTGGGGTCAGGCTGGAGGATTTGCGGGGTGGGTTTGAGCAGATGGAGTTGTTTGAGCGGTAGTGGCAGGGTTTTGATGTGATGGTGAACGTCAGGCCGTCATCGCTAGCAGGCTAGCTCCCACATTGGATTTGCTGTGGACACACAATATGTGACCGCCTCGAATCCCCTGTGGGAGCTAGCCTGCTAGCGAAGCTTTTGCTTTTAATTCGGTCCCGGATCCGCCACCAGTCGCCCGGCATCCTTGGTCAACGACTTGAGGAATTCGGTCTGCAACTCTGGATCATTGCGGGTCAGTTCGATCAGGCTTTGTTCCAGCTCGCTGGCTTCTTCTTCCAGACCCAGTTCCGACAAGCGCTTGACCCGGTGTACCCACTGGCTCACTTCGTCGTCTTCGAGGTCGTCATAAATCAGGCCATGCGCTTCGAGCAGCTTGCCACGCAAGCCACTGCTGACTGCCAGGGACGAATCGGTATGCACATCGTCCTGACCGTCTTCGACGCTGATCAGCAGTCGGCTCAGATGATTGATGTCATGTTCAGCGAACGGACTGTCCAGCAGGTTAATGCGTAAGACACCGTTTTTGTCGGTGTTCAGGTCGAAGGTTTCCTTGCCGGCTTTCACCACCACTGGACGCTCGCTCCAGGGCAGGCTCGAGTATTCGGTGCGCTTGTCGAGCTGGATTTCGTCGATGCCGGCCAGGTTTTGCTGCGCCCGACCGTTGGACTGCACGTTCATGAACGGGTTGAGCCCTGCAAAACCGTAGCTCAGCCAATCCTTGGTCACGCTGTCCGGCAGATTGCCGAGGGTGAACACGTTGACCACATTCGCACCGACACCGCCGACCACCGCCACCGCGCCCAGCGGGATCTCGTAGACCTCCCGCCAGGGTTGGTAAGGCGTGTAGCGATCGTAGTGGCGCGTGACTTCGAATTCGGTGACTTCGAACGTCTTCTGCTCGTGGATTTTCACCCGCCGTTGCGGCAGCTCAAGCACCTTGGGCTCACCGACATCGATCTGCAGGCTGTGATCGAGCAATTTGCGCTCGACACGTTCCTCGTGCTCGCTACGTTGCGACATGTGATTGGCGCAGCCGCTGACCAGCAGGGTGCCGCACAGGGCGGCACCACCGAGGCCTAAGGTGTTTCGCTTGAACATGACTTCTCTATCTGGTGTCAGCGGCGGATACGGGCCTGGAGGAAAGACAGCACGTCAGCAACCGGCAGCGCTTGCGCTTCAGGTTCGGTACGGCTCTTGTATTCCAGATTGCCTTCGGCGAGGCCGCGGTCACTGACCACGATCCGGTGAGGAATGCCGATCAGCTCCATGTCCGCGAACTTGATGCCCGGGCTGGTTTTCTTGTCGCGATCGTCCAGCAGTACTTCGAAGCCGGTTGCAGTCAGTTCTGCATACAGCTTGTCGGTGGCTTCGCGAACCTGTTCGGTTTCGTAGCGCAATGGCACCAGGGCAACCTGGAACGGCGCCAGTGTGTCGCTCCAGATGATTCCCTTTTCGTCGTTGCCCTGTTCGATGGCCGCAGCCACCACGCGGGAAACGCCGATGCCGTAGCAACCCATTTCCAGGGTCACCGGCTTGCCGTTCTCGCCCAGCACTTCGCACTTCATCGCTTTGCTGTACTTGTTGCCCAGCTGGAAGATGTGCCCGACTTCGATGCCGCGCTTGATTTCCAGGGTGCCCTTGCCATCCGGGCTTGGGTCGCCGGCGACAACGTTACGCAGGTCGGCAACGGTCGGAACCGGCAGATCACGCTCCCAGTTCACGCCGAAGTAGTGCTTGTCGTCGATGTTGGCACCGATGCCGAAGTCGCTCATCAGCTCGACGGAACGGTCGATGATGATTGGCAGCGGCAGGTTCATCGGGCCAAGGGAACCAGCACCGGCGCCAATGGCGTCGCGCAGTTCGCTTTCGGACGCCATGACCAGCGGGCTGGCAACGCCTGGCTGGTTGGCGGCCTTGATTTCGTTCAGCTCGTGGTCGCCACGGATGATCAGGGCAATCAGCTTGCCTTGCTCTTCAGCGTGAACCACGAGGGTCTTGATGGTTTTTTCGATCGGCAGGTTGAAGCCTTCGACCAGTTGCGCAATGGTCTTGGCGTTCGGTGTGTCGACCAGGCGCAGCTCTTCAGTCGGCGCGGCGCGGGAGGTTTCGCGCGGCACGGCTTCGGCTTTCTCGATGTTCGCGGCGTAGTCGGAACCGTTGCTGAAGACGATATCGTCTTCGCCGGACTCGGCCAGTACGTGGAACTCGTGGGAGCCGGCGCCGCCGATGGAGCCGTTGTCGGCTTCTACAGGGCGGAACTTCAGGCCCAGGCGGGTGAACACGTTGCAATACGCCTGGTGCATGCGGTCGTAGGTGACCTGCAGCGAAGGCTGGTCAGCGTGGAACGAGTAGGCGTCCTTCATGATGAATTCGCGGCCGCGCATCAAACCGAAGCGTGGGCGGATTTCGTCACGGAACTTGGTCTGGATCTGGTACAGGTTGATCGGCAGCTGTTTGTAGCTGCTCAACTCGTTGCGCATCAGGTCGGTGATCACTTCTTCGTGAGTCGGGCCGGCGCAGAAGTCGCGACCGTGGCGATCCTTGAAGCGCAGCAATTCAGGGCCGTACTCTTCCCAGCGACCGGATTCCTGCCACAACTCAGCCGGTTGGGTGCTCGGCATCAACACTTCGAGAGAGCCCGCGGCGTTCATTTCTTCACGAACGACGGCTTCGACCTTGCGCATCACTCGCAAGCCCATCGGCAGCCAGGTGTAGAGGCCCGAGGCGAGTTTGCGGATCATGCCGGCGCGCAGCATCAGCTGATGGCTGATGACGACCGCGTCGGAAGGCGTTTCTTTCTGTGTGGCGAGCAAAAATTGACTGGTGCGCATGGTTGGCCGTTGTCGGTTGCTGATGACGAGAAATGACGGAGCATTGTACGGGCGAGATCTGCTGGCGTACAGGCGTGCGGTCGGCGGTGTGGCACGAGGGCGGGAATCGTCGCGCCCTCTGCGAAATGTCCTACGATTCTTCCGCGACCTGGGTCGGCACCGGTTCGGGTGTCGGCGTCGGACCTGCACGGCGGCTCTCCTGGAACCAGTGCAGGGCGATCAACAGCAGGGTCGGAACGCCCAGCAGCGCCGTGATCAGGAAGAAGTTGTGGTAACCGAATTTCTCCACCATGACCCCTGAATAGCCGCCGATCAGGCGTGGCAGCAGGAGCATGATCGAACTGAGCAGGGCGTACTGGGTGGCCGAGAACTTGAGGTTGGTCAGGCTCGACAGGTAGGCGACGAACGCCGACGTCGCCAGGCCCGAGCTGAAGTTGTCCAGGGAAATGGTCAGGATCAGCATGTTCAGGTTGGCGCCCATGTCGGCGAGCATCAGGAACAGCAGGTTGGTGCCGGCCGACGCGATGCCGCCGATCAGCAGGATCGGCAGGATGCCGAAACGCACGATCAGCAGGCCGCCCATGCCGGCGCCGACCAGGGTCATGATCAGGCCGAAGATTTTGCTGACGCTGGCGATCTGGTCCTTGGTGAAGCCCTGGTCGATGTAGAACACGTTGGCCATCACGCCCATGACCGTGTCGGACATGCGGTAGGTGGCGATCAGCCCGAGCAACAGGAACGCCTGCCAGCGGTATCGCAGAATGAAGTCGTTGATCGGCGTCAGCACCGGCGCCAGGCCACGGCGGCCCATGGCCGACAGGCACATAAACGTGAGCGTGGTATAGAGGATGGCTCGCAGGAAGGCGCGGTCTTCGAGCAGCAGGTCGAGCGGGCTCACGCCTTCGAACAGCACGCTGGCGAAATCGGTGTTGTAGAGCTGGGTAAACATGGCCGGCACGGACACCAGCAGCACGATCAGCACGAACACCGACATCAGCTGATGCATGAAACTGTAGCGACCGGCCTGAAGTTGCGTGCGCAGGGGGACGGGCGGTTCGCGCATGAACAGCGTGGTCAGCAGCGCCGGAACCATCAGGGCGCCAAACAGCAAGTAGGTGCCGGCCCAGGCCGAATGCTTGTAGTTGAAGCCGGTGGAGCCGAAGCCTTCAGCGAAAAACAGCGCGCCGGCCGTCGCCAGCAATGCGGCGATCCGATAGCCAGACATATAGCTGGCCGCGAGCGCGGCCTGGCGCGTGTCGTCGGCGATTTCCAGGCGATAGGCGTCTACCGCGATGTCCTGCGTGGCCGAGGCGAAGGCAACGACCACGGCGATGGCGATCAGCCAGGACAAATGCTTTTGCGGGTCGCAGAAACCCATCCCGATCAGGCCGAGGATCACCAGCGCCTGGGAAAGCACCAGCCAGGAACGTCGTCGACCCAGCTTGCCGAGGAATGGCAGGCGCCATTGGTCGAGCAGCGGGGACCAGACCCATTTAAAGGCATAGGCCAAGCCGATCAGGCTTGCATAGCCGATGGTTTCGCGGGCCACACCGGCCTCACGCAGCCAGACGGAGAGCGTCGAAAACACCAGCATGTAGGGCAGGCCGGCGGCGAAACCAAGCAACAACAACACAAGCGTCGAGGGGCTGGCATAGGCGGCGAGCGCGGCGCGCCAGGTTTTACGGGGCATGGGCTGGAGTCTGCCTCAAGAATTACGGAAACAAAGCGCGCACTCTAACCGCTGTGCTCTACCGGGCGCCAGCCATGGCGCTGAATATCAACACGATTGTTCAGGATACTGACCCCTTCGGAGCGTAGTCGCGCGCGCTGCTCATCCCCCGAAGGACTGCCCACGGGCAGGCTGATCCGGCCGCCGGCACCGAGTACGCGGTGCCACGGCAGTTTAGTGTCGCCGGGCAGTTGGCTTAGTGTGCGTCCGACCCAGCGAGCGGCGCGGCCCAATCCGGCCAGCTCGGCGAGTTGGCCATAGCTCACCACTTTGCCTTCGGGCACTTGCGCGAGGGTCAAGTAGAGAGCCGTGCGTCGGATTTGCCCCGCACTGTCGGTTTCAGCGGTTGAGTCGGTCACGTCCGTGGTTCCTGAAAAAGGTCGCCTTACCGTTTGTAGAGTAAGTCGTGGATTGGCAATTGAGAAATGAACTCAATAGAAATAGTCGGGTCAGTCCTTGCTAGGGTCTTATTCTCAGGGATAATGCCGACTTTTTTTCGCAAACTTGAGCCTGTATCTGCTTATGGTGTCCAGAACCCTGTTGTGCCTCGCTGTCCTCAGTGCCTCCACGCCGTTGCTCGCTGATACCGTCTGGTTGAAGAACGGTGACAAATTGAGCGGCAAGATCACGCTGTTCGATGGCGGTAAATTGCTGATCCAGACCGAGTATGCCGGTGCGATCCCGATCGACTGGAAACAGGTCAAGACCCTGGAAAGTGATCAGGAATTACTGGTCAAGCAGGATGCCTACACCGGCGAGAAGGCAAAGTCGCTGCATGCGGCAGACGATGGCAAGGTCACGCTGGAAAATGGCGAGGCGCCCAAGACCGTCGAGTTGGCCAGTATCCAGCAGATCCTCAAGCCCAAGCCGGTGGTCGAAGACCTGGTGTGGAAAGGGAATATCGACGCGGCGCTGGATTACCAGCGGGCGGAGAAAGATACCGATGACTACGACATCGACTTCAAGACCACTGCGCGCCATGGCAAATGGCGGCATATCGCGGAAGGCGAGTACAACCGCGAATTCCAGGATGACGTGGTCACCACCGACAACTGGCGGGGCGAATACTCGCTGGACCGCTTCCTGACCGAGAAATGGTTCTGGCAGGGTCGTGCGGTCTATAAACGCGACAAGGTTGAAGACCTCTCCCGTCAGCGCACCGTGGGTACCGGTCCGGGTTATCAGTTCTGGGATGACGAGCTAGGCGCATTCTCCTTGGGCTCGCTGGTCAACCGCACGGACTATCAGTTCTCCGATGGCAGCAAGGAAAACTTCTATTCGTTGGCGATGAAGTGGGACTACAACCGTTACCTGATCGGCAAGCAGGTCGAGTTCTTCACCAACGGCGAGGTGGGCAAGCCATTGTCGGGCGTGGCGGATTACGCGCTGGATGCCGAGGTTGGGCTGCGTTACAAGGTCACCGAGTGGGCTTCGCTTAACCTGAAGGCCGAGCGAGACGTCATCAGCGGCACCGACGATGCCGATCTGGAAAAGACCCGTTACACCGCAGGGTTTGGCGTCGCCTGGTAAGACGCAAAAAAATCGCAGCCATGGGCTGCGATTTTTTTTGCCTGCAAAAAACACACAGGCACAAAAAAGCCCCGCTTTTGAGGGCGGGGCTTTTTACTAAAGCAAGTACAAGTTAGATAACTTGAACTTCTTCAGCTTGCATGCCTTTCTGACCGCGGGTAGCGATGAAAGAAACCTGTTGGCCTTCTTTCAGGCTTTTGAAGCCGTCGGATTGGATAGCTTTGAAGTGAACGAACAGGTCGTCACCGGATTGTGGAGTGATGAAGCCGAAGCCTTTTTCATCGTTGAACCACTTAACGGTACCAGTTTGGCGATTAGACATGGTGTAACTCCTTGAACAAAGATAACTGCGACGCAGGAAGAACCCTGGCCGAGACTGAGTGCAAAGAGCAGGAAAAATTCTTGTAGATGGTTGGATCGAAATTCAACATATCGTGTAGAGATTCTCAGTGACACAAGCAGCACAGTGGCGCCACCTTAACCCTTTTTCCGGAACGTGCCAATCCTTCCTGCAAAGGTTTCTCTGTTTTCATGACTGACGGTGCATCGATTTACGGTGTAGGCCCAGATATCACGGGGGATCGGCGAGAATTGTGCCTCGGACTTTGAACCCGGAGCGCGCGCCCGGTAAGATGCCGGACAGAATTTTTCCACCTCGCTATTCAGGACACCCGCCATGAGCATCAAATCGGACAAGTGGATTCGCCGCATGGCGCAGGAACACGGCATGATCGAGCCGTTCGTCGAGCGCCAGGTGCGCGGCAGCGACGATAACCGTGTGATCTCCTACGGTGTGTCGAGTTACGGCTACGACGTTCGCTGCACGAGTCATTTCAAGGTGTTCACCAACATTAATTCGGCCATTGTCGACCCGAAAAATTTCGATGCCGGCAGCTTCGTCGACATCCACAGCGACGTCTGCATCATCCCGCCGAACTCTTTCGCCCTGGCCAGCACCGTCGAATACTTCCGTATTCCGCGCAACGTATTGACCATCTGCCTGGGCAAAAGCACCTACGCCCGCTGCGGCATCATCGTCAACGTCACCCCGCTTGAGCCTGAGTGGGAGGGCCACGTGACCCTGGAATTCTCGAACACCACTAACCTGCCGGCGAAGATCTATGCCAACGAAGGCGTGGCGCAGATGCTGTTTCTTGAATCCGACGAAGAGTGCGAAGTGTCCTATAAGGACCGTGGCGGCAAGTACCAGGGCCAACGCGGCGTGACCCTGCCACGCACCTGATCCATTCATCTGGCAGGTCGCGGGAATTCTTGAGCGGGTAGACACTCTATTGGGTGTACTGCCCGGTTCGCGCACAGCGGACGGGCCATTGCTCAGGAGTGCTTTATGAAGATCGATCCGCAAATAAGTGCCGAACTGGCAAGGCTTGAGCCCAATCAGGTTGGCGTGTTGGCCTGGTCCTTGTTGGCACATCCACCTATCAGCATGGCAGGGGGCATCCCCGGCCAGCCTGATCCCGATACCCCCAACGAACAACCTACCGAGCCCGGTGAGCCCACCCTGCCGGATGAGCCGCCTCCCGCGCCCGTAGCCTGATCTGGCGTCGAAAATGAATGGCCAGTCAGCTGTAGTCCCTGAAGACTTCAGCTGACTGGCCATATTTCTTTGTCGCCGATGACAAAAATCCTGCAGCTGTCGTCCCGTTCGACCTGATACCCGCCGGTAAATGCGCCGAAGGCAGGGAGCAGGCTGATGTCCTCTCCCAATCTGAAACACGCCAGGCGCAAACGCTGCCGACCTCTGCCGTTCAGCCGATAAACCGGATGCACATGCCCGGCGAGCACATGCCGCTGCGGATGGGGATCGGGCTCATGTTGCAAGGCGAACGGTCCGAGCAACATCGGCTCAGGCACTACGCGAATGTTCAACGAGGCGGGCGGGTCCCCCGCGCGTTTGTCGTGGTTGCCGCGGATCAGCGTCATCGGCAGGTCCGGGTGCCGCGCCCGCCAATCCGCCAGTGCGCTTAACGTGCCGGTGGCATGGGAGCCAGGCCCGTGCAGAAAGTCCCCCAGGAAAATCAGCTGACGGCAGGGCAGGGCGTCCAACAGCCCGTCCAGCACCGCGACATTGCTGGCGGTGGTGCCATGGGGCACCGGCTGACCCAGGCTTCGATACGCTGCCGCCTTACCAAAATGCACGTCGGCGATCAGCAACGCTTGTTGCGCCGGCCAGTAAATGGCTTTTTCCGGCAGCAACCACAGTTCTTCACCGGCCAGTTGCACGGGATAGGGCGTACTCATCAGGTTTTTCCGGTTTCGGCAGTTTTTTCAAGGTCGGTGACCATGCGTCGGATTCGGTCCGCGAGTTTTTCCGAGCTCATGCTTTCCCGCATGCGCTCAACCAGCAGGGGAAACCCCAGTGGTGTAGGACGTTTGATCGGGTGCAAGTCCATTTTCAGTTGATTGATGCGCGCCAACGTCTGTTCCAGGCGATGAATATCCAGTTCTTCCCGTAGGACTTCTTCTCCGGCCTGGGCCAGTAACAGATTCCCCGCGTCGTACTGCTTGAACACCTCGAAGAACAGCCCGCTGGAGGCTTGAACCTGCCGCGTGCTTTTCGGTGCGCCGGGGTAGCCGGCAAACACCAGACCGGCAATTCGCGCGATTTCCCGAAAGCGACGAAGCGCCAGTTCGCCGGCATTCAGACTGGCGAGCACGTCTTCCAACAAATGCTCGGGGCTCAACAGTTCGGGGGTCAATACCTTTGACCAGTCCACAGCCGTGGCGCTGAGCAATTCGAGTCCGTAATCGTTGACCGCGATGGAAAACGTCACCGCCTGCTGCTGGCTGACTCGCCACGCCAGCAAACTCGCCAGTCCCAGATGCACCTGGCGTCCGGCAAAGGGGTAAAGGAACAGGTGCCAGCCTTCGCGGGATTTCAGCGCTTCGGCCAGCAACGTGTTTGAGGTCGGCAGACCGGACCAGCGTTGTTGCACCTCCAGCAGCGACCGCAGCGCCCCCATCTCCGGGCCGATGAACTCGCCTTGCTGTGCCGCACTGAAGCGCATGACCACCGCTTGCGCCAGTTCGTTGGAAAGTGGCATCCGCCCGCCATTCCAGCGCGGCACCGCGGCTTTTTTCGCGGTGCTGCGTTTGACGTAAGCGGTCATGTTTTCCACCCGCACCAATTCCAGCAAGCGCCCGGCGAACAGAAAACCGTCGCCCGGTTTGAGTCGCGCAATAAAGCCTTCCTCAACACTGCCCAGCTGCTTGCCGCCACCGCCCTTGCTCCAGAACTTCAGCTGAATGCTCGCATCGCTGACGATGGTGCCGATGCTCATGCGATGCCGTCGCGCCAGTCGCGCATCCGGTACGCGCCAGATGCCCTGCTCGTCAGGCTCGACCCGGCGATAATCCGGATAGGCTGTCAGGGAAAGCCCTCCGTGGCGTACGAACGCCAGTGCCCAGGTCCAATCCTCCACGGTGAGGTCTCGATAGGCCCAGGCGCCACGGACTTCTTCATACAACTCATCGGGCACAAACCCGCCGCCCAGCGCCATGCTGACCAGATGCTGCACCAGCACATCCAGCGGTTTATGCGGCGACTGGCGGGGCTCAATGCGACGCTGCGCCACGGCGTCTTGAGCCGCCGCGGCTTCGATCAGCTCCAGGCTGTGAGTCGGCACCAGCGTCACCCGTGACACCCGCCCCGGCGCATGACCGGACCGCCCGGCCCGCTGCATCAGGCGCGCCACGCCCTTGGCCGAGCCGATTTGCAGTACCCGTTCCACCGGCAGGAAATCCACGCCCAAATCGAGGCTTGAGGTGCAGACCACCGCTTTGAGTTGACCTTCCTTCAGCGCCCGCTCGACCCAGTCGCGGGTGTCCCGTGACAGGGAGCTGTGATGCAAAGCGATCAATCCGGCCCAATCGGGGCGCGCTTCCAACAAGGCCTGATACCAGATCTCGGATTGCGCGCGGGTGTTGGTGAACACCAGGCTACTGGGGCTTGAATCAATTTCGGCGACGACCTGCGGCAACATCTTCAAGCCAATGTGCCCGGCCCATGGAAAACGCTCGATGGCCGGCGGCAGCAAGGTGTCGACCTGCAGCTCCTTCGAGGTCTGGCCTTGCACGCTGATGCCGCCACCTTGTGGGATCAATACCTGTTCGGCGTGGGCCTGATTACCCAGCGTCGCGGAAACGCCCCACACGATCAGGTCCGGATTCCACCGCCGCAAACGAGCGAGCGCCAGTTGCAGCTGCACGCCGCGCTTGTTGCCGAGCAGTTCGTGCCATTCGTCGACCACCACCATGCGCAAGGTCGACAGCGCTGTTTGCGCATCGGCACGGGCGAGCATCAGGGTCAGGCTTTCGGGGGTGGTGATCAGCGTTGTGGGCAGGCGCCGGCTCTGTCGTGCACGTTCGCTGCTGCTGGTGTCGCCGGTGCGAAGGCCGACGCTCCACGGGATCTGCAGGTCGTGCAGCGGCGCTTGCAGGGCGCGAGCGGTGTCGGCGGCCAAGGCGCGCATGGGGGTTATCCACAGCACCGTCATCGGTTCGGCAAGAGGTTTGCGTTTGCGAGGGGTTTCTACAGGGGCGCTCGACTTGGCGAAGCGATTGAGCGCGGCAAACCAGACCGCATAGGTTTTACCGGCGCCCGTGCTGGCGTGCAGCAAACCGGACTCACCGCGTTTAACGGCCGTCCACACCTGCTTCTGAAAGGTGAATGGCTTCCAGTCGCGGGCGCTGAACCATTGTTTTGCGTAGTCGGGGGAGGATCCCATGCTGGCGGTGTGCGCTCTGAAAGTCTTCTTTCAGTGACCGCGGCGCAAGGGCAAAGGTTTAATGAAGAAACGCGATCCTGTAGGAGCCAGCAAGCCGGCTCCTACAAAGGGGGGAGTGTTATTTGAGATTGCCGCTCAGGAACTGCTTCAAGCGTTCGCTCTTCGGATTGCCTAGCACGTCTTCCGGCGCGCCTTCTTCCTCGACCAGGCCCTGATGCAGGAACAACACCTGGCTCGACACTTTGCGGGCGAAACTCATTTCGTGAGTCACCATGATCATGGTCCGGCCTTCTTCAGCGAGGCCCTGGATCACTCGGAGCACTTCACCCACCAACTCCGGGTCGAGTGCCGAGGTCGGTTCGTCGAACAGCATGACTTCCGGTTCCATGGCCAATGCCCGCGCAATCGCCACGCGTTGCTGTTGGCCACCGGAAAGAAATGCCGGGTATTGATCCGCCACCCGCGCCGCCAGCCCGACCTTGTCGAGATAACGCCGCGCGCGGTCTTCAGCTTCCTCTTTGCTGCAACCCAGCACCCGGCGCGGGGCCATGGTGATGTTTTCCAGCACGGTCATGTGGCTCCACAAGTTGAAGTGCTGGAACACCATGGCCAGGCGCGTGCGAATTTTCTGCAGTTCATCGGGGTCGGCCACGTGCATGCCGTGGCGATCCTTGACCATGCGGATGTTCTGGCCGTCCAGGGTCATGGCGCCGTCGTTGGGTTGTTCGAGAAAGTTGATGCAGCGCAGAAAGGTACTTTTGCCCGAGCCGCTGGCGCCAATCAGGCTGATGACGTCGCCGGTGTTGGCCTTGAGTGAAACGCCTTTGAGCACATGATGATCGCCATAGCTTTTATGCAGGCCTTCGATGGTCAGTTTGTACATGGGGCATGCATCCTCAAGGCGAAAGTAGGTAGCCGCTGCGATAGGCCTCGGTGCCCGCGACGTGCGCGATCACCATGCCGGCAGTGGCCATGCGCCGCAGCGAGCGGGCGTACATCAGGCCGGCGGCGGTGCAATGAACAGGGGTGACGCGATCATTGATCGGGTCGATGATTTCGGCGATCAGTTGCCCGGCTTCGAGGTATTCCCCCGGCAGCGCGGTGAACACCAGCAGGCCGCCCACCGGTGTCGACACCGGCTCGACGCCGGCCAGCGGTGTGGCGGGGTAGGGCAGCTCGGGCAGTGGCGCCGCTTCGCCGGCAATGGCGCCGAAGTGAATCAGGTAATCGATCAGCGCCTGGCAATCGAGGCTGGCCAACGGGTGATTGACGTCGCCCTGGCCACGCAGTTCGACAGTGACCGAGATACTGCCGAGCGGAATGTTGAAATGCTCGCCGAAGCGTTCTTTCAACTGCCACCACAGCAAGGTGAAGCATTCATCGAACGACTGACCGCCGGAGTCGGTGGCCAGCAGGCTCGCTTCGGCACCGATGTAGCGCGCCAACGGTTCGGCCTGGGGCCAGGCTTCGGGGGTGGTGTAGAGGTGGGCGACCGCTTCGAAATCGCAATGCAGGTCCAGCACCATGTCCGCATCGCAGGCCAACCGTTGCAGGGTCAGGCGCTGGGATTGCAGTTGAGTGCTGGCGGTCTGCCCAGCGAGGGCGTTGCGCAGCCTTTCACGGATCAATTCGAGGTTGCGCTGGGGATCATCGCCCAGCTGGCCTTCGATTTCGTTGCCCACCGCTTCGCTCAAGTCGACGAACCAGCGGTTGAAGTTCTGCCCGCTTTCCAGCTCGTAGCGGCCCAGCGGTACATCCATCAGCACCTGCTCCAGGCCGACCGGGTTGGCCACCGGCACCAGCACGATCTCGCTGCGCAGGCGGCCGGCGGCTTCAAGTTCCGCCAGGCGCTGCTTGAGGTGCCAGGCCACCAGCATGCCGGGCATTTCATCGGCGTGCAGGGACGATTGGATGTAGATCTTGCCTTTGGCCGAGGTCGGGCCGAAGTGGAAGCTGTGAATCTGTCGTGCGGTCCCCGGCAGCGGGGCCAACAAGTCATGTATCTGGTGGCGCATGTTCGTCTCTTTATTCCTGGTCCTAGTGGGTCGGCCCGAGGAACGCCAGCCATCGGCGTTCGGCGAGGCGGAACAGGCCGACCAGCGCAAAGGTAATCGTCAGGTAAATCAGCGCGGCGATGCCGAACGACTGGAAGGTCAGGAAGGTCGCCGAGTTGGCGTCCCGCGCGACTTTCAGGATGTCGGGGATGGTCGCGGTGAACGCCACGGTGGTCGAGTGCAGCATCAGAATCACTTCGTTGCTGTAATAAGGCAACGAGCGACGCAGGGCTGACGGCATGATCACGTAGGCATACAGCTTCCAGCCTGTCAGGCCGTAGGCCTTGGCCGCTTCGACTTCACCATGGGCCATGCTGCGGATCGCCCCGGCGAAAATCTCCGTGGTGTAGGCGCAGGTGTTCAGGGCGAAGGCCAGGATCGTGCAGTTCATCGCATCGCGAAAGAACGCATCCAGCACCGGTTGCGCACGCACCGCGGCCAGGCTGTAGATACCGGTGTAGCAAATCAGCAGCTGGATATACAGCGGCGTGCCGCGGAACAGGTAGGTGTAGAACTGCACCGGCCAGCGAATGTAGAAATGCGGCGATACCCGGGCAATGGACAGCGGGATCGACACCAGGAAGCCGATGACAATCGAGGCGGTCAGCAGCCACATGGTCATGGCCAGCCCGGTGATGTTGTAGCCGTCGGTATAGAGGAAGGGTTTCCAGTATTCCTGCAAGAGTTCGATCATCGTACGGCCTCCCGGGAACCGGCGGCGTAACGGCGTTCGAGCCAGCGCAGGACGACGTTCGAGGCGCTGGTGATGGCCAGGTAAATCAGCGCGGCAAGCACCAGGAAGTAAAACAGTTGATAGGTGCTTTTACCGGCGTCCTGTGCAGCCTTGACCAAATCGGCAAGGCCGATGATCGACACCAGCGCGGTGGCCTTGAGCATCACCATCCAGTTGTTACCGATACCCGGCAGGGCGAAACGCATCATTTGCGGGAACACCACGATTCGAAAACGCTGTCCGCGTTTAAGGCCATAAGCGGTGGCGGCTTCGACCTGACCCCGAGGCACCGAGAGAATCGCCCCGCGAAAGGTTTCGGTGAAATACGCGCCATAAATGAAGCCCAGGGTGATGACCCCGGCGCTGAACGGGTTGATCTCGATGTATTCCCATTCCATGAAATCGGTGAACGACGTCAACCAGGTTTGCAGGCTGTAGAAAATCAGCAGCATCAGCACCAGGTCCGGCACGCCGCGAATCAGCGTGGTGTAGATCTGGGCTGGAACCCGCACCAGTTTGACTTTTGACAGTTTGGCGGTGGCGCCGAGCAGGCCGAGCAATACGGCCACCAGCAGCGACAATGCCGATAATTTGATGGTCATCCAGGTGCCTTCCATCAGCAACGGACCGAAGCCCTTTATGCTGAAGGCTGAGAGCCCCAGGTTTTGTAATAGGTTTTCGAACATAAATCAGCAACCTGATCGGGTGAAAAAAGCGCCCATCGCGAGATGGGCGCCGGGCATTATTTGCCGCTGTACAGATTCAGATCGCCAAAGTGTTTCTTCTGAATGGTGGCGTAGGTGCCATCGTCGTGTAACGCTTTGATACCTTTATCCAAAAGTGCCTTGAGGTCTTTGTTACCTTTAGAGATACCGATAGCTGTTTTGGCCGGCAGCAATTCGCTGTCAACCGGCTTGCTGACTTCGTAGCCTTCGCCCTTTGGCGACTTCAAGAAGCCCAGTTCGGCTTGCAGCATGTCCTGGATCGCCGCGTCGAGACGACCCGACATCAGGTCGGAATACACCTGATCCTGGTTCTGATAGGCCTGGGTTTTCACGCCAGCCTTGTCCAATACGGCCTTGGCATAGGCTTCCTGGATGGTGCCTTGCTCGTAGCCAACGGTCTTGCCCTTCAGCGAAGCGACGTCTTCGCTCAGGCCGGAACCCTTCTTGAACACGTAAGCGGTTGGGCCGGAGAACAGCTCGCTGGAGAAGTCGATGACTTTTTCGCGGGCAGGGGTGACGGTCATCGAAGAGATCACACCGTCGAATTTATTGGCCTTGAGACCCGGAATCATGCCGTCGAAATCGCTTTCGACCCATTTGCACTTGACCTTCAGCTCGGCGCAGATTGCGTTCCCCAGATCGATGTCAAAGCCCACCAGGCTGCCGTCGGCCGCTTTCGACTCGAACGGAGCATAGGAAGGGTCAACGCCAAAACGCAGTTCTTTGTATTCCTTCGCCATGGCGGAACCAGCCGCCATGCACAACGCCAGTGCAGAAAGGGTCAGCAATGCTTTTTTCATTATTCAATCCCTAAGAACCAATATGAGCGCTTGTGGCGCAGAATTATTGTTACTGGAAAGCGTAAGACCTAATGAAAGTAGCAATTTCCGAACCAGAGTCCCGAACAAGCGTTTAAAAGGTGATTCAAGAAATGGCAAACGGGGATTTGTGCACGAAATCGGGCGTCGGAAAATTGCTGCACCATCTTGGTTCAGAATGGCACAAATTCCTGTGGGAGCGGGCTTGTTCGCGAAAGCGGTGCGTCAGGCACATTTGTATCAACTGACACTCCGCTTTCGCGAGCAAGCCCGCTCCCACAGGGAGGATTGGGTTAGCCCAGTAAATCCTGCAACGTTGCGAGGTTGTCTGCTTCTTCCACCGACTTGTCCTGCCGCCACCTCAACATCCGCGGAAATCGCACGGCAATCCCGCTCTTGTGCCGTTTCGACAGGGCAATGCCCTCAAACCCCAGCTCGAACACCAGGCTCGGTTTCACACTGCTCACCGGGCCGAATTTCTCCACTGTGGTCTTGCGCACGATACTGTCGACCTGACGCATTTCCTCGTCGGTCAGCCCGGAATAGGCTTTGGCAAACGGCACCAGGGCACGTTCGCTGGCGTCAGCCGGCCCGTCCCAGACCGCGAAGGTGTAATCACTGTAAAGACTCGCCCGGCGACCATGACCGCGCTGCGCATAAATCAGCACCGCGTCGACGCTGAAGGGGTCGACTTTCCATTTCCACCAGACGCCCATGTCCTTGGTCCGGCCAACGCCATACAGCGCATCCCGGGCCTTGAGCATCATGCCTTCGACACCGAGGCTGCGAGAGGCTTCGCGTTGTCTGGCGAGGTCGAACCAGTCTTCGCCGGTCAGCACCGGTGAGGTGAGTAACACCGGGTTGTTGCAGGTAGCGACGAGTTGGTCCAGTTGCGCGCGGCGCTTCACCTGAGGCTGACTGCGCCAGTCCTCGCCTTGCCATTCCAGCAGGTCGTAGGCGAGGACCACCACGGGCACTTCTTCGAGAATTTTCCTGTCCAGGGTTTTGCGGCCGATTCGCTGCTGCAACAAGGCGAACGGCATGACCGCGGGAGCGGCCGGCGATTGCGGGTTGAAGGCATCGTCGGTGTTCGGTCGAGGAGCTCTCCAGGCGACGATTTCACCATCGATCACTGTCCCGTCCGGCAAACCGTGCAACAGGCTGTCGAGTTCGGGAAAGCGCTCGGTCACCAGTTCTTCGCCGCGTGACCAGATCCAAAGGCGCCCCTCACGCTTGACCACCTGAGCGCGAATGCCATCCCACTTCCATTCCACTTGCCACTGGGTCGCCGGACCGAGCATTGCTTCGAACTGCTCGACCGGTTGTGATAAAGCGTGGGCCAGGAAAAACGGGTAGGGCTGGCCACCGCGTTGGGCATGTTCGTCGGACGATTCCGGTGCGATCAATTTCAGGTAGCTGGCAGCACTCGGACGATTGGACAGGTCGGTGTAACCGACCAGTCGCTGGGCCACGCGTTTGCTGTCTAGCCCGGCCATGGCCGCCAGGGCACGGGTTACCAACAGCTTGGAGACGCCGACGCGGAAACTGCCGGTAATGAGTTTGATGCAGAGCATCAGGCTGTGGCGGTCCAGTTGCGCCCAGAGCGCGGGCAGTCGTTGGACGAGGGCTTCCGGGGATTCGCCGCGCAGTGGCAGCAGTTTGTCTTCAATCCATACCGCTAGCCCGTCGGTGGAGCTGTGCAGGGTTTCGGGCAGGACCAGCGAAATCGTTTCCGCCAGATCGCCGACCGCCTGGTAACTCTCTTCGAACAGCCAGGGTTCAATTCCGGAAAACTCGACGGCCAGCTCACGCAGCACGCGTACCGGCACCAGTTGCCGTGGGCGCCCACCGGACAAAAAGTACACCGCCCACGCGGCGTCTTCGGGGGCGGCCTGGGCAAAGTAGGACTGCATGGCGGCCAGTTTGGCATTGCTTGAAGTGGTAGCGTCGAGTTCGGCATACAGCTCGGCGAAAGCCTTCATGGCAGCACCTCGGCGCTCTCTGTTTCGACGGTGGCGTTATCTTCCTCATCGTCGCCGTATTCTGTGCTGAAACCCATGGCATCCAGGCCTTGCTCGCGCAGATGACGCACCAGTACCGCCACCGAACCGTGGGTGACCATCACCCGTTCGGCGCCGGTCTGTTCAATGGCCCAGAGCAGGCCGGGCCAGTCGGCGTGGTCCGACAGCACAAAGCCACGGTCGACACCGCGTCTGCGCCGTGTGCCGCGCAAGCGCATCCAGCCACTGGCGAAGCCATCGCTGTAATCGCCAAACCGGCGCATCCAGGTGCTGGCGCCGGCCGATGGCGGGGCGATGACCAGCGCTTTGCGCATCATCGGGTCACTTTTCAGGACATCGCCGGCATAGATCGTCGGCGGGATATAAACGCCGCTCTCGCGATACACCTTGTTCAGCGGTTCTACCGCGCCGTGCACCAAAATGGGGCCGAGGCTGGCATCGATACCGTGGAGAATTCGCTGGGCCTTACCGAAGGAGTAACAGAACAGCACGCTGGTTCTGTCGACGGCGGCATTGGCCTGCCACCACTGATTGATCTCCGCGAAGACCTGCGCCTGGGGTTGCCAGCGATAAATCGGCAGGCCAAAAGTCGACTCGGTGATGAAGGTATGGCACCGCACCGGTTCGAACGGCGCGCAGGTGCCGTCGGGCTCGATTTTGTAATCCCCCGAGGCCACCCAGACTTCACCGCCGTATTCCAGGCGCACTTGGGCAGAGCCGAGGACATGGCCGGCCGGGTGAAAACTCAAGGTGACGCCGTGGTGCTGCAAGCGGTCGCCATAGGGCAGGGTTTGCAAGTTGATGTCCTGGCCCAGTCGCGCACGCAAAATCCCTTCGCCGGGCGCGGCCGCCAGGTAATGCTGGTTGCCGGTACGGGCATGGTCGCCGTGAGCATGCGTGATGACCGAACGCTCGACCGGCCGCCACGGGTCGATATAGAAATCGCCGGCGGGGCAGTACAAACCTTCGGGGCGCGCGATAACAAGATCCATGTTGTTACCCAAATGGGGGGACTTGTTAGCTATGAGGTTTGCGCGAAGCCAGAAGTTCTATTGATTTTTCAGAGATCAGAAGCAAAAGATCGCAGCCTCGTTTCACTCGACAGCTCCTACATTGAAACGCGTATCCATGTAGGAGCTGTCGAGTGAAACGAGGCTGCGATCTTTTGATCTTGCCTTTTGCCTTACTTGCCAGGCGTCAGGGTCAGCCGTGTCTTGCCATAAGCCTTGTCAAAGTTCTGCGGTTGCATCGGCAGGCTCATGTATTGCCCCTTCAGCCATGGATCAATGCTGTCGAGGTAATTCGGGCTCGCCGGGTTGCCGGACTGACCGGTGCCGTTCTGCCCCATCAACGGTTCCGCCTGGCCGAAATCAACGATAAAGCGCATGGCCGGTGCCAGCGTGGTGTTGAAGTCCTGGCCCCAGGTGAACGCCGCAGTGTTCAGCGTCGTGTGATCGCCTCCGGCCGCCAATGGACCGCGCACGGTCTGGCCGCTGGCATTCTTCCACTCATAGCGGTGCAGTTTGCCCCACTGCCAGGCTTTGTGATCGCCGCCCAATTGGCTGTCACCGGCGCTGATTGCCGCCGCCAGGCTGCGGGCGAGGATTGCCGGTTTGTCTTCTTTCTGCGGCGTGCGCGCGTCATCCCAGAACGGACTGTCTTCACGGCCCAGCAGGTGGTCGGCCTGCGCCGCGTAGGACAACTTGCCGTTGGCGATAAAGGCTTTCCACGCCGGGCCGCTTTCGGGGCCCAGTTCATCGAGGAAGATTTGTTTGGTGCTTTCCTGAAGGAACAGTTCGTAGATCGCCGCATCCGCGGAGGTCGGGCTGAGTTTGCCGTCAAACGCCATCAAGCGGGTAAACGCCTCGCGAGCCTTGCCGCGATCGGCCACCGGCAGTGCTTCGATGGCCTGTTTGAGCGGTTGGGCCATGCCCGGTGCTTCAAACATTTTCTTCAGTTTGGCGGCGAACTTCGTGGTCTGGTCGTATTGCATCGCGATCACGCTGCGCGTGTCCTGTTTGCCCACACCCGCCAGTTCGGCCAGGCGTTCGCCACGCTCCGGTGCCGACCAGGAATTGGACAACTGCATGCCGTAGCCATGGGGAATGACCCGCTGGTTGGCGGTGCCGAGCCAGCCTTGAGCAGGGTCCTGGTCGTACGGGTGGAGCATCGGGTCGGCGTAACCGTCCCAGTCGTAGCGACCTTCCCAGCCCGGAGACGGCAGCAGGCCTTCACCTTCGCGGCGGTTCGGGTAACGCCCGGTGACCTGCCAGCCGATATTGCTGGCGTCGGCGAACACCAGGTTCAAGGCGATGGCGCGGATTTCACGGCTGGCGTCCGAGGCTTTCTCGACGGTCTGCGCCCGTGACAGGTCGAAAAACGCGTCCAGGGTTTTATCATCGGTGAAGTTCGGCGTCTGCAAGGCCAGGCCGAAACCATTGGCCAGTGTCGTGCCTTGAGCGCTGTTGAGCAGAGGCCCGTGGCGGGTTTCGTAGACGACTTCGCGAATCGGCCGCTGGCCTTTGACGAAGTAGGTTTCGTTGCGCACGATCGCCGGCTGCCATTTGCCGCCGACTTCATAAGTAAGGCCGTTGCCCTGGCGTTTGATTTTCTCCAGGAACAGGTCCTGGTTGTCGCCCATGACCGAAGTCATGCTCCACGCCACTTTGCCGTTGAAACCGCCGAGGACCATGGGCAAACCGGCGATCGTCACGCCAGAGGCCTGGTATTTCGGTGCGCGAATCTGCACGTAGCTGAACAACGACGGCACACCCAACGGGCCATGGCTGTCGCTGGCCAGCAGGCTTTTGCCACTGCGGCTGCGTTGCGGGCCGATGGCCCAGTTGTTCGACGAGGTAGCGCCCAACAGATTCAGGTCGGACAGTTGCCCGACGGCTTTGCTGAGGTCGGCCAGGCCCAGGATGGCTCCATTGAGCTTGATGCCCTGGAGTTTTTCGGCTTCGCCCAGCGGCAGTTTTTCGTCGGGCGCGGACGGCGTCAGCCAGCCGAGTTTGTCGGTGGTGACGGTCTGGGCCAGCATCAGCGCGGAAATTTCTTCCGGCAGGTTGGCGGACTGGCTGAAGTTCAGCAGGCAGAAAATCAGCGCCGAATCTTCCGGTTTCCAGTATTCAGGCTTGTAGCCGGTGGCGGCGAGGTCGGCCGGCAGCTTGTCGCGGAAGCGGAACAGGTAGGCGTTGACGCCACGCGCATAGACTTCGAAGAAACGTTTGAGACGCGGTGAAGACGCTTTGTACAACTCGCCCGCGCTTTTCTTCAGGTTGACGGCGCGCATGTAGCGGTCGGCGTCCAGCAGGTCCGAACCGGACATCTCCGACAAACGGCCCTGGGCCAGCAGGCGCAAGGTGACCATTTGCGTGAGGCGGTCGCTGGCGTGGACGTAGCCGAGGGCGAACAGTGCGTCGTGGAAGCTGTTGCTTTCGATCAGCGGCATGCCCATGGCATTGCGGCGTACCGAAACGTTCTGCGCCAGGCCCTTGAGCGGCTGCACGCCGGTGGTTGGCGCGAGGGTGTCCTGGGTGTTCCAGGTCTGACAACCGGTCAGGCTCAAAACACCGGCCACTGCTGCGGCAACGCCGAACCGGGGAAGAAAATGTGTAAGGGCTGGCGAGGCCATGGCAAAGCTCCTGCGGGGGTAGAGGCGCAATAAAGGCGCTACGTTAGAGAGCAGGAGGAGGGCGCGCAAGCGGCGGCAGGGTTATTTCTTCACGATGATCGTTCCCACGCTCTGCGTGGGAATGCAGCCCGGGACGCTCCGCGTCCCAAAAGCGGACGCGGAGCGTCCGTTGAGGCATTCCCACGCAGAGCGTGGGAACGATCCGAGGTCAGGGTTTTGGTGGGTTGACCTTGGCCGCCAAGGCATAGGCTTTTACGGTCGCAGGACGGTTCTGGATGTGGTTGAACCAGCGCAGCACGTTGGGGAAGTCTTCCAGGTTCTGGCTCTGCCATTTGTGGGAAACGATCCACGGGTAAATCGCCATGTCGGCAATGCTGTACTCGTCACCGGCGACGAAGTCTTTATCGGCCAGCTGTTTGTCGAGCACCCCATAGAGGCGGGCCGTTTCATCGATATAGCGTTTGATCGCGTAAGGGATTTTCTCAGGCGCGAACTGGCTGAAGTGATGATTTTGCCCGGCCATCGGTCCCAGGCCGCCCATCTGCCAGAACAACCACTGCAGCGCTTGCTGACGACCGCGCAGGTCTTTGGGCAGGAACTTGCCGGTCTTCTCCGCCAGGTACAGCAAAATCGCCCCCGACTCGAACACCGACAGCGGTTCACCGCCATCGACGGGCTCGTGATCGACGATGGCCGGGATTCTGTTGTTCGGGGAGATTTTCAGGAAATGCGGTTGGAACTGCTCGTTCTGGCTGATGTTGATCGGGTGCACGTTGTACGGCAGGGCGGCTTCTTCCAGGAATATCGAGATTTTGTGGCCGTTGGGGGTGGTCCAGTAATACAGGTCGATCATGAAGTACTCCACATCAAGAGACGTCGTAGGGTCGGACAGCGACCGCGGGCATCAGGTCGTCCTGTTTGCATTCGATGGCTTGCCTGCAAGAGGAGGTGATGCTGAAGTGTGTGAAATTCAATGACCTGGTGTGAGAGAAGTCGGCATGGAGCTCAAGACCAACGCAGCACTGATCATCATCGACCAGCAAAAAGGCATCCTGCAGCCCAGACTCGGTCGCCGAAATAATCCTCAGGCCGAAGAACGAATTCTTGATTTGCTCGCGTATTGGCGTCGAACCGGGCGGCCGGTGATTCATGTGCAGCATCTTTCCCGCTCTCCGGATTCAGTGTTCTGGCCGCAGCAATCGGGTGTGGAGATTCAGGAACGTTTCCAGCCGTTGGCCGGCGAGCAGCTGATTTCCAAACAAGTGCCGGATGCGTTTTGTGCGACGGGGCTGGAGTCGAGTTTGCGCGAGGCGGGGATCGAGCAGTTGATCATCGTTGGCGTTGCGACCCACAACTCGGTGGAGTCCACCGCGCGAACCGCCGGGAATCTGGGGTTTGAGGCGTGGGTGGCGGAGGATGCGTGCTTTACGTTCGACAAGGCCGATTATTTTGGCCACGCGCATTCAGCTGAAGAAGTGCATGCAATGTCGCTGGGGAATTTACATGGGGAATATGCGACGGTGGTCAGCAGCACACAAATTTTGAAGGCTGACTGAAATCCCTGTGGGAGCGGGCTTGCTCGCGAAGGCGTCGGCACAGTCACGATCCATTTGTCAGTTACACCGCTTTCGCGAGCAAGCCCGCTCCCACATTGGAGTATGGGTGGTCACCTATTTTGTGTCCGCCACATAACCCTGTAGGAGCGAGTTTGCTCGCGATAGCGATTCAACCGGCGAAGAAGAGCTTCGCCCGAAGCATCAAGCGCCGTGGCACTTCTTGAATTTCTTGCCGTTGCCACATGGGCAAGGGTCGTTGCGGCCGACGTCTTTCAGGGCATTGCGCACCGGTTCCTGGTGGGCGTGGCCGCAGTTCGGGCCGTGGACATGGCCATGGTCGTGATCATGGTGGTCGTGATGGTCATGATCGTGGTTGCAGTCAGGGCCATGGACATGGGGTTGCTGGGTCATCGGTTTTGCTCCGGAATTAAATCGGCGGGGATTATCACGCCATTGCGCGCCAGGTGCACGTAGTGCGCGATGAATAAACCGGTTTCCATTTCACCTTCCAGCCGATAGGGGATGGGCTGATCGGGTTTTTTCAGCATTTTCACCACGTCCCGCACCTTGGGCCACAGGTTGGTGCGGATCGGCACCTTGAAATAGGCGCTGCGCTTGGGGCCGACGGTGAACCAGTGTTCATGCTCGCCTTCGGCCAGCAGCATGTCGCCCAGGTGAATGCGGTATTCGAGGCCGCGCACGGTCAGGTCGCTGTCGTTGGGGTTGTCGACGCGAAAGTGCAGGATGAATTTCTGCTCCATCAATTTCGCCCGGACCACTTCGACCTTCACCAGATGCACCTGCGGATCGGGCAGATCGTCACCGAACCAGGACGCGCAGCCGCCGAGCCCGAGAAACAGGAGCAAGGTAAGCATCTGTAACACGCGCCGCTGGGTGGTCATGGTGACGTCTCCTTGTAGCAGCTGGCGAAGCCTGCGTCCGGCTGCGAAGCAGTCGTGAAATCAGGCAACGCTGTGTTTCAGGCGGACCGAGTCAGCAGGACTTGCGTCTGCTGTGCAGCCGAACGCAGGCTCCGCCAGCTGCTACAGGGTTCACCTCAACTGCCGAAATACCCCGCACAACACTTCTTGAATTTCTGCCCGCTGGCGCACGGACAGGCATCATTACGACCGGCCTTGAGTTGCACAGTGGGGTCGATGAAGTACCAGCGTCCGGCGTTCTGCACGAACGAGGAGCGCTCGCGGTGACTGTGTTCACCGCCACCGTCATGCCAGCGCGCGGTGAAGGTAACGAACGCGTGTTCCGGTTGACCGCCCAATACCTCGGAGCTTTCCACTTCAAGGCCCAGCCAGGTGCTTTGCGCGCTCCAGTCGCTGATGGACTGACGATCCAGGCCGGTCTGTTGTGCGGGCAGGGTGGTGCTCACCAGGTAGTCGATCAGCCCCAACACATAGGCGCTGTAGCGAGAGCGCATCAACGCTTCAGCACACGGCGCCGGATGTCCTGCATGGTAATGGCCGCAGCAGGCATCGAGCAGGGTGCCGCTGCCGCAAGGGCAAATGGATGTACTCATTGCGTTACCACCAATATTTCCCGAAGTTTTCCGGATTGGCCCAGAACCGCGAGTTGAGCCAGTCGGGCACCTGTTTATAGTCAAGCAGATCGTAGGTGAACAGCGTCAGCACTTGCTCATCGCGCTGGAAGCGTTCACTGGCTTGCAAGGCCAGGGAAAAGAAATCCGTCTCCTGCCAGCCGCTGGCCGGCAGATCCGCCAGCACCGCAATGCGACTGGCGTTCAGATTACGAATCCCGCCTAACAGATTCAGACCGTCGCGCTTTGGCAGGTGTTCAAGGCAATCGACCACCAGCGCCAGGTCAAAACGGCGCGCCGCCAGTTCGGCCGGCAGTGGCCCGGGAGCAGCAAAGGCCACACAGCAATCCGGGTGCGCGAGCTTGAAAGCCTCAAGCGCGGGAAACGCGCTGGCGCCGATCAACAACAGACGCGCGGGGGCGTATCGATCCAGCAAAGCGGCCAACGCCTGCTGGGGCGTGCGCGAAGAAATACCTGCAATCATCAGAGATCCTCAATCAGAGCACCAAGACTAGCCTGCTCAAACGTCCGGGCCTAGAGCGGGTTTGCGTCAAAATCGGCGAACTGCCGTGAATGCAGGGCAAAACAGCGGTGGCCTATTGCTGGCGGAGATTAAAACTCGGGTCTTTACTCCCTGAATCGGTTTTAAGCCGATCCCTCAGGAGAAAACTAGATGAGCATAGTTCGGACAGCATTACCCTTGGTTCTGCTAACCAGTGTGTTGACTGGTTGCGCAGGTTTGCAGAAAACCGACTGGCCGACCTGTGCGGGGGTCGGCGGTGTCATCGGTGCGGGGCTCGGTGCAACCGAGAGCTCGGCATGGGCGGGGTATGGCGCGCTGGCCGTCGGCAGTTTGGCGGCGGCGTATTGCTGGGTGCATGGCGATGGCGACGAAGACGGCGATGGTGTGCCGGATAGCCGCGACAAGTGCCCGGGGACGCCTAGAGGCGTGAAAGTCGATGCCGATGGCTGCCCTCCACCGGTGCCTGCGCCAGTGGTCGAAGAAGCCGTGGTGGTCAAGGAAGAAGTCATTGTCATCCGCGATGTTCACTTCCAGTTCGACAAAGCCACACTCACACCTTCCGACAAAGATGTACTCAACACTATTGCCACTCGCCTGAAACAGGAATCCAGCACCGCCCAATTGACCGTGACCGGTCACACCGACAGCGTTGGCAGCGATGCCTACAACCAGAAACTGTCGGATCGCCGAGCGCACTCGGTGGTGGAATACCTGATTTCCCAAGGCGTGCCACGCAGCAGCTTCGTGTCTGTGGCCGGTGCCGGTGAAAGCCAGCCGGTTGCCGATAACAAAACTGCGGACGGCCGTGCACTGAACCGCCGCACGGAAATCAAAATCAACCGTTAAGCCCCATCCGCTCCGCGGCTTGTGCAGTCGCGGATGCGGGTCTTTACTCCTGTGTAACCGGTATGGGCCGGTAACACAGGAGCTTTCCATATGAGCGTTCTCACACGGACCGTCTTGCCGGTTCTGCTAATAGGCAGCCTGTTGACCGGTTGCGCAACTCACAGCGATGGCACCGCCCCCCTCAATCAACGTACCTGGCCGATCTGCAGCGTCATCGGCGGACTGGTCGGCGGAGGCTTGGGCGCGATTGAAAGTGCCGGCTGGGCAGGCGGTGGAGCAGCGCTCGGGATCTTGACCGGTGGCCTGATCTGTTACGCCCAGGATGGCGATGAGGACGACGATGGTGTCTTCGATCGACGTGATCGCTGCCCCGATACGCCCGCCAATACCCCTGTCGAACATCATGGTTGTCCGCTGCCGCAGTATCCGGCCAGCGTGAAACCTGCCGAAGTTGTGCAACCCGAAGTCATTACCCTGCCCGGCGACGTGCTGTTTGCCTTCAACAAGTCTGAACTGACTCCCTCCGCGCAGAGTCAGCTGGATGCGCTGATGAGCAAACTGCAAAACGCCGATGTCGTGAGCATCAAGGTGATCGGCCATACCGACAGTGTGGGGTCGGATGAATACAACCAGGCACTCTCGGAGCGCCGCGCCAGCAGCGTGGCGGCCTATCTGTTGAGCCAGGGCCTGGCGCCAAACAAACTCACCAGCGAAGGCAAGGGTGAAACCCAGCCGGTGGCCGATAACGAAACGGATGAAGGACGCGCGAAGAACCGTCGGGTGGAATTGCACATTAATCGCTAACCCCCGAAATAGAGCCGTCGGGCGACATGTATAGTTGATCCGACGGCCATTCGGCGGCCTTCATGAAGAATTTTCTGTTGCCCTCTGGCTTATCCCTCGCGGAAGCCGTTACTGTGCGCGCAAAGAATAATTCTCAACGGGGGGCGTATGAAGGTGATCTGGGGGCTGGGGAAGTTATTGACCCTGCTGTTCTGGCTGGTGGTGCTGGTCAATCTGCTGATGCCGTTCGTCAATCCGCTGCACCAGTTGGTCGACCTGGCCGGCGGTGTGTTGGCGTCCCTTCATCTGCTTGAGGCGGTGTTCTGTTTCCGCAGCCTCAGGGGGCGTGCCCACCCTTGGCGTGATCGCTTGAAGATCCTGTTCTTCGGCGTCTTTCACTTGCAAACCCTCCCGGCTCCGACCGCATCGAAGGCTTCCCATGCGTAAACTCTGTCTGCTCGCCACACTCATCAGCCCTTTGGCCTGCGCTCAGGTGGTCAGTGTCGAAACCAATTCGTTGATGCGCCTGCCCAACACCGCCAGCACCTTGCAGCTTGAACGCCTGGAAGTCGCCGATTACGGGACTTTGTTGATTCCTTCGAACGTGACCGAAGTGACCGTGGGCGAATTGCACCTGGGGCGTGAAGCGCGGATCGCCATCGTGCCGAGTGAGCAGGCGCTGGAATTGAAAGTCAGCCGTGCCGAGTTGTCCGAAGGCAGCCAGATCACGGCGCGCGGAGCGCCGGGGACTTACCTCAAGGCGGCCCGTTCGGGACGCAACCTGAATTTGCAGATCAAGGCGCTGAATGCACCGCAGTTGTCGCTGGACGCTCGCGGTGGCGCGGGCGCGCCAGGTTTTGTTGGCCTTGATGGGGCCAACGGTCAGGCACCGGGTTGCACCTGGGGCCAGGCGGGTCGCGGTGCCGATGGTAGCAACGGCAGTGATGGTCAGCCGGGGGCGCCGGGAGGGCTGGTCAGGCTGGAAGTGCCGCGTGATTACCCCGTTGAACAGATCAAGGTTCAGGTGGCAGGCGGTGCCGGTGGCGTTGCGGGGACTGGCGGTAAACCGGGTGCCGGCGGCAAGGCCAAGGGTTGCCTGGTGTACGAAGCTGATGGCGGCAAAAGCGGTCGTCCAGGCGTTGACGGACAGCCGGGGCCAGCGGGTGCTGCGGGTTCGGTGACTGTGCAGCGGTTGTAAGAGTTGTCCGATAGTTCCCACGCTCTGCGTGGGAATTCAGCCCGTGACGCTCCGCGTCACTGGACGCGGAGCGTCCCTTGAGGCATTCCCACGCAGAGCGTGGGAACGATCACGGTCTGGCCGCAGCAATCGCCACCAGCACCAACCCGACAATCAGATTGATCCCCACCAACTTGCGAATCTTCCCCAGCGTCGCAGCCCCGGTCGGCCAATCCTGCGCCGTCACCGCCGTGCGCAACTCCGGCAACAGCAACGCCTGGATCCGGATAAACAGCGCGGTCATCACCACATACAACCCCATCATCACCTGCACATACCGTGGCGCGGCCTCAAACCCGGCGTACTGCAGATGAATCATCCCCACCCCGCTGATCGGCAACAGCACCACCGCCACCCAGACCCAGCGGAAAAAACCCTGAAACACTTCCACCCACAGCTTCAACCGCGCGGGACCTTCCAGAGCCTTCATCGCCGCGGGCCGCAAGACCATCCAGGCGAAAAACATGCCGCCGACCCACACCAGGGCGGACAGGACATGCAGGGTGTAAACGATGCCAAAAGGTGTCATTGAGGTACTCCGTTCTGCGCGGGATTAATTAGCGCGGTATGATAGCCGCCGATCCGAACCACTGAAAATTTATCCAGCGTTTTTTGCGCCCGACAATCCATGATCAGCACCGAACTCAAAACCACGATCCAGGGCGCCTACTCGCGTTTTCTAGAGGCCAAGAGCCTGAAACCGCGCTACGGCCAACGCCTGATGATCGCCGAAATCGCCAAAGTCCTCGGTGACATCGACACCGACGACGAAGGCCGGCGCAGTGGCGACCCCGCGATAGTCGCGGTGGAAGCCGGCACCGGTACCGGTAAAACCGTGGCCTACAGCCTGGCGGCGATCCCCACCGCCAAGGCGGCGGGCAAACGCCTGGTGATTGCCACGGCCACCGTGGCCCTGCAAGAGCAGATCGTCTACAAGGATTTGCCCGACCTGATGCGCAATAGCGGGCTGAATTTCAGCTTCGCCCTGGCCAAGGGCCGCGGGCGCTACATGTGCCTGTCCAAGCTCGACATGTTGCTGCAGGAAGGTCACGCGCAAACCGCCACGGCGCAGCTGTTCGAAGAAGAAGGTTTCAAGATCGAGGTCGATGAGGCCAGTCAGAAGCTGTTCACCAGCATGATCGAGAAGCTCGCCGGCAATAAATGGGACGGCGACCGCGACAGTTGGTCCACCGCCCTGGAAGACGCCGACTGGGCGCGCCTGACCACCGATCACAGCCAGTGCACCAACCGTCATTGCCCGAACTTCGGCCAGTGCGCCTTCTACAAGGCCCGCGAAGGCATGGGCAAGGTTGACGTGATCGTCACCAACCACGACATGGTCCTGGCCGATCTGGCCCTGGGCGGCGGCGCCGTGCTGCCGGACCCGCGCGACACTATCTATGTGTTCGACGAAGGTCACCACCTGCCGGACAAGGCCATCGGCCACTTCGCTCACTACACGCGCCTGCGTTCCACCGCCGACTGGCTGGAAACCACCGCCAAGAACCTCACCAAATTGCTCGCCCAGCACCCGCTGCCGGGTGATCTGGGCAAGTTGATCGAACAGGTGCCGGAGCTGGCGCGGGAAATCAAAACCCAGCAACAGTTCATGTTCTCTGCCTGCGAACAGGTCGCCGATTTCAAACCCGGCGAAGACGTCGAGGGTCGTGAACGGCCGCGTCATCGCTTCGTCGGCGGTGTGATTCCCGAGCACATGCGCGAAATGGGCGTCGAGTTGAAGAAAGGCTTTGCCCGTCTCACCGACCTGTTTACCCGGCTCACCGAACTGCTCAAGGAAGGCATGGACGGCGAGGTCAACATCGGCATCGCCAGCAACCAGGCCGAAGAGTGGTATCCGTTGTTCGGCAGCCTGTTGTCGCGTTCTTCTGGCAACTGGGAATTGTGGGTCGCGTTCACCGCTGAAGACCCGGAAGACAACCCACCCATGGCCCGTTGGCTGACCCTGGCCGAAAGTGGTTCGCTGTTCGACATTGAGGTCAACGCCAGCCCGATCCTCGCGGCGGAAATGCTCCGGCGCAATCTGTGGAACGTGGCCTACGGCGCCTTGGTAACCTCGGCGACCCTTACCGCGCTCGGTACGTTCGACCGCTTTCGGATGCGCGCCGGCCTGCCGAAAAAAGCCGTGACCGCCGTGGTCCCGAGTCCGTTCCATCACGCCGATGCCGGAGTGCTGCGGGTGCCGGACCTGAAAGCCGACCCGCGTGATGCACCGGCACACACCGCGGCGATCATTCGTGACCTGCCGCAACTGGTGGAAGGTTCCCGCGGCACCCTGGTGCTGTTCTCCTCGCGCAAACAGATGCAGGACGTGTTCGACGGCCTGGACCGCGACTGGCGCAAGCAAGTGTTCATTCAAGGCAACCTGTCGAAACAGGAGACCCTGAACAAGCACAAGGCGCGAGTTGATGGCGGCGATTCCAGTGTGCTGTTCGGCCTGGCGAGTTTCGCCGAAGGGGTCGACTTGCCCGGCGCGTATTGCGAACACGTGGTGATTGCGAAGATTCCGTTCTCGGTGCCCGACGACCCGGTCGAAGCAGCGCTGGCGGAATGGATCGAAGCCCGTGGCGGCAATCCGTTCATGGAAATCTCCGTGCCGGACGCTTCGCTGAAACTGGTCCAGGCCTGCGGTCGCTTGCTGCGCACCGAAGAAGATCGCGGCACCATCACCCTGCTGGATCGGCGCCTGGTCACCCAGCGTTACGGCAAAGCGATCCTCAACGCACTGCCGCCATTCCGTCGCGAAATTTCCTGAAACACCGGTGGGCTTTTTAGCCCGCCGCGTTGTCTATCGTTCAGCCGCCGCTTTTCCATTGGCCCATTTGGTCGTTAGGGAGAACCACGTTCCTATGATTCGCCGTTCGTTGCCCGCTGTATTCGCCTTGATCTTCTCAGCCCCTTTGCTGGCAGCCCCTGCCGGCCAACAGACGCTGTTCAACTTTGTGCGCCCTGCCGATGTGGTCCAGGTGGCGACTCAGGATGCCAGCCTGCCGCAATCCAATGCGGAGCAAACGGCCGAAGGCGAAGTGCTGCGTCGGGTGACGTTCAACCCGGTGGCGCAACCGACCCTGCGTCTGAGCCCGCAAACCGGGGCCTGGGACTGGTCGCAGTCAGGCGTGATGAGCTTGCGCATCCAGAGCGCGATGGACTGGGCCGTGACCCTGTACGTGAAAATCCAGAGCAACGATGGCAAGACCCTGATCAGTCGGGTCGATTTGCCGGCCGGACCGGCGCAGACCCTGCTGGTACCACTGCAACCGAGTTCGCCGCTGAGCCAGGGCATGAAGGCCGGGCCGCCGATGCCAATGACGTTTGACGGTCAGCGAGTATTGCTGGCCAGCAGCGCCGGTGAGCTGGACCGCAGCCAGGTGGTGTCGGTGACGCTGTCGATGGACCAGCCGAAAGTGGCCCAAAGCATCTTGCTTGAGCGCTTCGGCGTGCAGGACGGTGACGCGGTGACCAAGGCGGCTTATGGCGGCCTGGTGGATGCTTACGGTCAATCGACCCGGACCAAATGGCCGGAAAAGGTGAGTAGCGAAGAGCAACTCAAAAGCGCCGCCGCCAAGGACCAGCAACAAACCAAAACCTGGCTCGCCGAGCGCGAGAAGTCGTCCCTGGACAAGTTTGGCGGCTGGAACAAAGGACCGACATTCAAGGCCAGCGGCTTTTTCCGCACTGAAAAGCGTGACGGCCGCTGGTACCTGGTGACCCCGGAAGGGCATCCGTTCTACTCGCTGGGGGTCAACACCGTCTCCCCGGACGTCAATCAGACCTACGTCGCCGGCCGCGAGTGGATGTTTGAATCCCTGCCAAAACCGGAAGAACCGCTGGCCAGTCATTATGGCGAAGGCGACAACCGTGGCGGCAACGGCGCCGATCAGGGCCGTGGCTATAACGCCGGGCGCTGGTACGACTTCTATGGCGCTAACTTGCAGCGCCTGTATGGCACGCCATGCGTGCTGGGCAGCGACACCAAGGCAGGCGTCGCCGAAGCGGCCAAGGCTGACGCGGTCGAGGCCACGGCCGATAAGGCCGCCGAGCCACCTGTCGCGCCTACGACTGCCGAATCCGGTGTCGCCGAAGCCGCCAAGACTGGCGCCGAGGAAGCGACCGTCGCGAAAGCCGCGGAGCAGGCCCCTGCCGAACCCTGCAAAGCGGTGGTGGATGAAAAACGCTGGACCAGCCACACCCTGGATCGCTTGCAAGCCTGGGGTTTCAACACCGTCGGCAACTGGAGCGCCCCTGCGCTGGCCAATGCTGACCGTGTGCCGTACACCTTGCCGCTGTCGATCGTCGGCGATTATGCCAGCATCAGTACCGGCACTGATTGGTGGGGCGGCATGCCCGACCCGTTTGACCCGCGTTTTGCCATGGCAACCGAACGCGCCGTGGCCATCGCCGCCCGCGATCATCGCGATGATCCCTGGCTGATCGGTTACTTCGCCGACAACGAACTGGCCTGGGCCGGTCCCGGCGACGATCCGAAAGCCCGTTACGCGTTGGCCTATGGCACCTTGAAAATGACCACCGACGTGCCGGCCAAACGCGCGTTCCTCAAGCAATTGCGCGACAAGTACCGCAACCAGGCCGGCCTGTCCAAGGCGTGGGGCATCGACTTGCCGGCCTGGGAATTGATGGAAGACCCAGGCTTCGTGCCGCCGCTGCCGAGCGCCGAACACCCGGAAATCGAGGCCGACTTCAAATACTTCCAGAAGGTCTTCGCCGATACCTACTTCAAGACCCTCTCCGATTCGCTCAAGTGGCATGCGCCGAACCAGCTGTTGCTGGGCGGTCGCTTCGCCCTTAGCACCCCGGAAGCCGTTGAGTCCTGCGCGCAGTATTGCGACGTGGTGAGCTTCAACCTGTACACCCTGAAGCCGCAGGACGGCTATGACTTCGCCAAATTGCGCAGCCTGGACAAACCGGTGCTGATCACCGAGTTCAACTTCGGCTCGGCGGATCGCGGCCCGTTCTGGGGCGGTGTGACGCCATTGGCCAAGGAAGAGGACCGTGGCCCGGCGTATGCCAACTTCCTCAAACAAGCGCTTAGCGAACCGTCGATTGTCGGTGTGCACTGGTTCCAGTACCTCGACCAACCGGTGACCGGCCGTCTGCTGGATGGCGAGAACGGTCACTTTGGCCTGGTGGGCATTACCGATCTGCCATTCCAGGGCTTCGTCGATAGCGTGCGCAAGAGCAACCTGGCGACCGTCGATCAGTTGGGTAAAGAGGCCGAGAAGGCCAGGGCTGAAGCGGATAAAGCCAGCCATGAAGGCGAGGGCGGAAGAAAAGCTGATGCCGGCAAAAGTGCAGGGCAGGATGCTGGCCATGCGGGCGGGCATTCTGCCAATGGCCACTGAGTTCTGTCAGACCGCGTTATCGTTCTTCGCGGGCAAGCCCGCTCCCACAGGATCGCGGTGATCCATTGTGGGAGCGGGCTTGCTCGCGAAGGGGGCCTCAAAGGCGCCATGAATTTCTGATCCAATCCACGGGCAAGCGACCGCCCAGCCCGCACCTGTTCCCAAATCCCCCAAGGGCTGGAACAATGCGGACCAATTTGTAAAATTCGGGGAGTTGCGGGTGCAGATTCAGGGTCATTACGAGCTTAAGTTCGAAGCGGTACGCGAAGCTTTCGCGGCGCTGTTCGACGATCCTCAGGAACGTGGCGCGGCGTTGTGCATCCGGGTCGGTGGCGAAACCGTCCTCGACCTCTGGGCCGGCACTTCCGACAAGGATGGCCTTGAAGCCTGGCACAGCGACACCATCGCCAACTTGTTCTCCTGCACCAAGAGCTTCACTGCCGTCACGGCCCTGCAATTGGTGGCCGAAGGCAAGCTGCAACTGGACGCTCCGGTGGCTCGCTACTGGCCCGAATTCGCCGCCGCCGGCAAAGAATCCGTGACTTTGCGTCAGTTGCTCTGCCATCAGGCCGGTCTGCCGGCGCTGCGCGAGTTGCTGGCGCCCGAAGCGCTTTACGACTGGTACACCATGGTCGATGCCTTGGCCGCCGAAACGCCGTGGTGGACGCCGGGCGATGGTCACGGTTACGCGGCGATCACCTACGGCTGGCTGGTGGGCGAGTTGCTGCGTAGTGTCGACGGTCGTGGGCCGGGCGCATCGATTGTGGCGCGGGTTGCGAAGCCCTTGGGACTGGATTTCCACGTTGGCCTGGCGGACGAAGAGTTCCACCGCGTGGCGCACATCGCCCGTGGCAAGGGCAACGTTGGCGATGCCGCGGCCCAGCGTTTGCTGCAAGTGACCATGCGCGAGCCAACCGCCATGACGACCCGGGCTTTCACCAACCCACCGTCGATCATGACCAGCACCAACAAGCCCGAATGGCGCCGGATGCAACAACCGGCCGCCAATGGCCACGGCAACGCCCGAAGCCTCGCTGGTTTCTACGCCGGCCTGCTCGACGGCAGTCTGCTGGAAAGCGAAATGCTCGAGGAGCTGACCCGCGAACACTGCCTTGGCGAAGACAAGACTTTATTGACCCGGACCCGTTTTGGCCTGGGTTGCATGCTCGATCAACCGGATGTTCCCAATGCCACCTATGGCCTCGGCCCTCGGGCATTCGGCCATCCGGGCGCTGGCGGCTCCATCGGTTTTGCTGACCCGGAACACGATGTGGCCTTTGGATTTGTGACAAATACCCTGGGGCCGTACGTCTTGATGGATCCGCGCGCGCAGAAGCTTGCGCGGGTACTGGCCACTTGTCTGTAAAACGCACTCTCGGGCTCCAGGGCCGGAACCCGAAGGCCTTTATGTTTTCCAAGCGTCTGTTTATCCGGGTCACGCCGGCCTGATTTTTTATGACTTCATTTTTGTGGATATCCAATGTCATTCAATAAAACCACCCTTGCCTTGGCCCTGTGCGTCGCTGTCACCGGTTGTGCACAGACTCCACAAAGTGATTCGGATGGCAGCAGCTGGTGGCCGTTTGGCTCCTCCGACAAAGTCGCGGCGAAAGATTCCGCCCCAGCCCCAGCCCCAGCACCGACTCCTGCTCCTGCTGCGCTGAAACCTGCCGTCTCCGCTCCAGTGGCCAAGGCTGAAAGCTCCAGCCCGTGGTACTGGCCGTTCGGTTCGGATGAAGCGCTCGACAAAAAACCAGAAGTAAAACCTGAAGCCAAGCCCGTGGAAGTGGCCAAGGCTGAAGCCGATGCCGGTGGCAAATGGTGGTGGCCGTTCGGTGGTAAAGACCAACCAACCGCCAAAGTCGTGCCGATGCCGGATCCTAAAGTCACTCAGGCCTGGCTCGACGATTACGAGCCACGCCTGCGCGAGGCTATCAAGGACAGCAACCTGCAACTCGAACGCCGTGAAAACGTGCTGGTGGTGATCGCTCCTGTAGAAGGTTCGTTCAACCCGGACCGTCCGGCCATGTTGCTGCCGGTAACGCTCGGCCCGTTCACTCGCGTCGCGAAAATTCTTGAAGTCGATCCGAAGACCGCCGTACTGGTGCTGGGTCACAGCGATACCTCGGGCGCCGCGCCGGCCAACGTGAAACTGAGCCAGGAGCGTGCACAATCCGTGGCCGCAATCTTCCGCCTCAGCGGTTTGCAACGTGATCGTCTGATGCTTCGCGGCATGGGCGGTGAAGCTCCGCGTGCTGCCAACGACAGCAATGAAGGTCGTGCCTTGAACCGTCGTGTGGAATTGCTGGTGACTCCGCAAAACACCATGGTTGCGCTGCTGAGCAAGTACAACATGCCGGCCCCGGCGCCCGTGAAGATGGTCGCTGCCACGGACGTCAAGCCAGTGGTCAAGCCTGTCACTCCTGCACCTGCGGCGAAGAAAGCGGCTGTGCCTGCGGCGAAAAAAGCCCCGGCCAAGAAAGCCGCCAAGGCTCCAGCGAAGAAAACACCGGCTAAAACCGCCACCCCGGCGAAGAAGACAGCGCCAGCCAAAGCCGCCGCAGCTGACAAGAAAGTCGTTGCCGCCGATGCGGTCAAAAAGTAATTCGTTAACCAAAAGGAATGCGCCATGACCCAGGGCCTGGCTGATATGCGTCGCGACTACACCCGTGATGGCCTGACCGAGGCGCAAGCCCCGGCCGAGCCGTTCGGGCTGTTCCATCAGTGGTTTGCCGACGCGGTGAAAACCGAGCAACCACCGGTGGAGGCCAATGCGATGACCCTGGCCACGGTCGATCAGGACGGTCGGCCGCATTGCCGCATTCTGCTGCTCAAGGGCCTGGACGAAGAGGGCTTCACCTTCTTCACCAACTACGACAGCGCCAAAGGCCAGCATCTGGCGGCGAACCCGTTCGCTGCCATGACGTTTTTCTGGCCGACCCTGGAGCGCCAGGTGCGCATCGAAGGGCGGGTGGTGAAGGTCACGGCTGAAGAGTCCGACGCCTATTTCCAGGTCCGCCCGCTGGGCAGTCGTCTCGGTGCCTGGGCTTCGCCCCAGAGCCGGGTGATCGCCGATCGCGCTGAACTGGAAGCGCTGCTCAAGAACACCGAGCAACGTTTCAGCGACACTCAGCCGCACTGCCCGGACCACTGGGGCGGTTACCGCTTGCTACCCGAGCGCATCGAGTTCTGGCAAGGCCGTCCGAGCCGCCTGCACGATCGCCTCAACTACCGTCAGCAAGGCGCCGACTGGATTCTTGAACGTCTGGCACCCTAAGCAGTCTACCGATCGGGATAGCCCGTCGCAGCAGCTTCAAGCCACTGTGGCAGGTCCCGGCGCTTGATCTTCTGCGCCTGAGCGTTGGCCAGCTGTTCGAGCATGAACGCTTTTTTCTGCTCGTCTTTACCCGCCAGTGACAACGCCAGATCGCGGTCCATCCAGCGTTTGATCCGCACGTACAGCCACCAATGGAAGTACAAACCGGCGACAGTGGTGACGACAATGATGAAGTAATCCATGAAAATCCTTGGGTCTGTGGCGCAGATTTTTCAATTTGCCGCTACTGTGTGGTGAGTCCGAGGCGCCTGTACCGGGCCTGAATGAAACCATTTTTATCCGGGCAATGCCGTGACAGGCGTCAAGCTGCGGAGTTTAATGAATACCTGTCCTTTGGAGTTGATGCTATGCGTAAGTCTGTTCTGCTGGTTGCTTCCCTTTCCACGATGGCGATGTTGCTCACCGGCTGCCAATCGAGCCTGACCGGTGACTCCTACTCCCGTGACGAAGCGCGTCGTGTGCAGACCGTTCGCATGGGCACCATCGAATCTCTGCGTCCGGTGAAAATCGAAGGCACCAAGACCCCGATCGGCGGCGCAGCGGGCGCAGTCGTCGGCGGTGTCGGCGGTAGCGCCATCGGCGGCGGTAAAGGCAGTATCGTCGCAGCGGTCATCGGCGCCGTCGCTGGCGGCCTGCTCGGTTCGGCCACCGAAGAAGGCCTGACCCGCACACAGGGCGTCGAAATCACCGTTCGCGAAGACGACGGCAGCATGCGCGCCTATGTGCAACAGGTTCAGGAGAATGAGGTGTTCCGTGTGGGCGAGCGGGTGCGGATTGCTACTGTAGATGGTACGAGCCGCGTTTCGCACTAAGCGGGAACGAGCGGTAAAAGAAAACCCCGATCAGGTGACTGGTCGGGTTTTTTTTGTGCCTGCTTCCTTTACCCATTGCCACCAGCGTAGTTGTTTGATTACCAACTTTCGCGGTAGTCAAAAGAGATTTGGTAGTCAGAATCGGTGATTTCAATCGTGTGGCGAAAGTAAGGTTGGATAATGGCGACCCATTGGCCACCAACATTAAAACCTCCGTTGTTGATGTTGTTCTCTACAGGGATTCCGAGAGCATTGAGTACTGATTCATCATCGCCCAGATCATCAGAGAACTCCTCGCCCTGAAAATTTTCCGTTTGCTTGTCAAACCATTCCAGCCTTAGTTTTAATCCCATCGTCGTCTCACAAGTACTTTTTAGGAATGTTTCGTTTAGATTGAGCATCGTCACGTCGCTCACCCGATACATGATCAAATGCTCCCAAGTGGCTGCCATCACTTGCGCGATACTCTTCCAACTCTCCATGCCTGGAGTCCCACTCATAGATCTTTTTACCTTTTGCATCTGTCCACCGCGGCCTTAAGCCCCCACCTCCTTGTACAGGGTTCATTCTCTTGGCTGGTTTTAGGCCAGGAAATGCAATGATTTCTTCGGTCTTTGGTACTGGATGGTAGCTGTGACTTGCAGCTGGCAAACCTTTACGAGAAGTACTGAGGACAATATAAACCGGCTTTACCCCCGAATCCGCTGGAAACACAAGAATGAAATCCTTGTACTCAGGCGGGTAAACCGGATTCACGATAATGCTGTCAGCCGCTTTCGTCGGCGGATAAACCCAAATATGCGGCGCTTGCGGTGCAGCTTCCAACGCTGGAATACCGAGGATGTCCGACCCATCCACAGCTGGTGTCCAGATCAGCTCAACCCCATCCCCCAGATCCGCCACCTGCTGGCTCTCACGCAGCGTGAACTGCACAACATCAACCATTTCCCAGTCGCGATTCTTGCCGGTGTAGAAGCCGTATCCCTTGAGACTGCCGTCAGCCTGTTGCTCAACCCGGAGGCGAACCCGGGTTCTGGCCTGCTTCAAGGCGCGCAATTGATCTTCGGTATAGAGCGCACTGTCGCCCAGGCTTGGCGTCCAGAACAGCGCGACCACTGTGGCCAATGCGGCGGCACCACCCGCGCCGATTGCTGCGACCGGAGCAGCGAGCGCCGGGGCACTCAGTGCAAGTCGGCCAATGCCAAGCGAAACGGTACTGCCGCTAATGGTTTCGAGATTCAGCAGCCCGGCATCGTCTGCTTCACGAGCGCCGAGCCAGGCGACTTCGCCGTAATCCTTGAGGCTGTCGGTGGGCACCATGCCCGAGGGATTCGAGTAATCGATGATGGCGTCCGGCAGCTTGCAGGACTTGGCGAAGACGCATCCGGCACGAACGGATTCGTCCTTTTTGGGGGCGATTTCACGACCGCGCTCGAAGGCGTCTTGCCTGGCGAGCATCGCATCGTAAGCGTTTTGTCGGGCGTCCCTCTTGGCCAGTTCGGTGGCCGTCATGAAGCGATGCGTGACGTGATGACCGTCACCGGACGGTGGGTTTTTAACCCTGGGGATTTCCTTGTTGCCAGCCACTGATCTTCCTTGCGTTCGTACGTCGACAACCCAAAAAAGTGGGCTGTGCGACGTTAACGAACGAGGTCAAACGTGGCTGTAGGACGAATCCTGAATGTCGCTAAGAGTGTTCTCTTTTACTCAGGATGGCAGCGCGGTGCGCTTGCGACTCGCTGCCGCCGTCACCGCATAACCGATCAAGGCCGCCAGAATCGAACCGGTCAAAATGCCCATCCGGTCCATCCCTGCGTATTCACTGACACCCGGTTCAAACGCCAGGGAGCCGACAAACAAGCTCATGGTGAAGCCGATCCCGCAGAGGACCGCCACACCCAATACCTGGCCCCAGTTGGCGCCTTGGGGCAGGGCGGCGATGCCGATTTTCACGGCCAGCCAGGTCAGGCCAAACACACCGAGGGTTTTGCCCAGCAGCAGGCCAACGGCGATGCCCATCGGCACATGGTGGGTGAAGCTTTCCATGGTCACGCCGCTCAGGGACAGGCCAGCGTTGGCGAAGGCGAACAGCGGCAGGATGCCGTAGGCCACCCAGGGATGCAGGGCGTGTTCGAGGGTCAGCAGCGGCGACGGTTCGGCGTTTTTCGTGCGCAATGGAATGCAGAACGCCAGGGTCACGCCGGCCAGTGTCGCGTGGACACCGCTCTTGAGCACGCAGACCCAGAGGATCAAACCGATGATCATGTACGGCCCGAGTTTGACCACGCCGAGCCGGTTCATCGCGATCAACGCGACGATGCAGGTTGCGGCCAATGCCAGGGAAAGGGTCGAGAGCGTGCCGGAATAGAAGATCGCAATGACGATGATGGCGCCGAGGTCGTCGATGATCGCGAGGGTCATCAGGAATAGTTTCAGCGACACCGGCACGCGCTTGCCCAGCAGGGCGAGGACGCCGAGGGCGAAGGCGATGTCGGTGGCCATCGGGATGGCCCAGCCACTCAGGGCGGCCGGGTCGTCACGATTGAGAAACCAGTAGAACAGCGCCGGAACCACCATGCCACCAATCGCTGCCGCGCCGGGCAGAACGATCTGCGAAGGTTTCGACAGTTGACCGTCGAGGACTTCGCGCTTCACTTCCAGGCCGATCAGCAGGAAGAACAGGGCCATCAGGCCGTCGTTGATCCACAGCAGCGCCGGTTTGGCGATTTGCAGCGCACCGACCTGCGCCACCACCGGCGTGTCCAGAAAACTGCTGTAAAGCCACGACAACGGGGAGTTGTTAATGATCAAAGCCAGGGCTGCCGCAGCGATCAATAACAGACCGCTGGCAGCTTCCAACTGAAAGAAACGCGTGAAAGTGCTACGCAGAGGCAAGGTCGCTCTCCATCGAATAATCAAAAAGGTGGCACACCCTAACCCGTACCGTTAGTTGTTAAAACAAAAGTTATATTCTTTTTTGTTATATGCCGTTACAACGCGAAGGGCCGGCACGGACCTGAGCCTAGCAGTTGCCAGACGTATTGGGCCTCAGCTGTATCTGTGCTTAACGTGGGATTTTTCCTAAGCTTATTGGCTGAGCCATGCGACAAGGCTGAACTCTTGTCCGATTCAACGGGAAAACCATCATGAGCGACAACCGACAGTGGGCCCGCGAAGCCATCCGGATCATCGAAGCCGACTTCCAGCGCAGCGCCGACACCCACCTAATCCCCTTGCCGCTCCCGGGTTTTCCGGGCATCGAACTGTATTTCAAGGATGAGTCCAGCCATCCCACCGGCAGCCTCAAGCATCGATTGGCCCGCTCGTTGTTCCTCTATGCCTTGTGTAACGGCTGGCTCAAACCCGGCGCGCCGGTGATTGAAGCGTCCAGCGGTTCGACGGCGATTTCCGAAGCGTACTTCGCCAGGTTGCTGGGGTTGCCGTTCATTGCGGTGATGCCGGCGACCACGTCCAAAGAGAAGATCGCGCAGATCGCCTTTTACGGCGGCAAGAGTCACCTGGTGGACGATCCGACGCAGATCTACGCCGAGTCCGAGCGCTTGGCCCGCGAGCACGACGGTCACTTCATCGACCAGTTCACCTACGCCGAACGTGCCACTGATTGGCGGGCGAACAACAACATCGCCGAGTCGATCTTCCAGCAAATGCGGTTCGAACGGCACCCGGAACCGAGCTGGCTGATTTCCAGCCCCGGCACCGGCGGCACCACCGCGACCCTCGGTCGATACGTGCGTTATCGCCAGCATTGCACCCGCGTGCTGTGCGCCGATGCCGAGCGTTCGGTGTTCTTCGATTACTACAAGACCGGTGATGCCAGCTTGCGACTGGATCACGGTTCGCGGATTGAAGGCATTGGGCGGCCACGGGTCGAGGCGTCGTTCCTGCCCAAGGTGATCGATGCGATGGTCAAGGTGCCGGACGCGTTGTCGCTGGCGGCCATGCATTACCTGGCGCAGCATTTGGGACGTCGTGTCGGCGGATCGAGCGGGACCAACCTGATCGGCGCCTTGATGGCGGCGGGGCAGATGGCAGCGGCGGGCGAGTCGGGGTCGATCGTGGCGATTCTTTGTGATGGTGGCGAGCGTTATGAGACCAGCTATTACGATCAGGACTGGCTCAAGGCCCAGGGGTATGAGTTGAGTGGGTTGATGGATGTAGTGGCGGCGAGTGTGGAGCGTGGTGAGCCGTTGCCGGATACCGTTCTACGCGCAAACATCTGATACACCGAAATCCAATGTGGGAGCGAGCTTGCTCGCGATAGCGGTAGATCAGTCAACACCTCTGTTGAATGTAAATCCTCTATCGCGAGCAAGCTCGCTCCCACAGGGTTTTGTGGTGTGTCAGGTCGTGCTGATCAGGCTTCCAGGCCGAGGATGTCGCGTGCCACGGCTTCGGCAATCCGAATCCCGTCCACACCCGCCGACAGAATCCCGCCCGCATAACCCGCGCCTTCACCCGCCGGGAACAACCCCTTCACGTTCAGGCTCTGCATCGATTCGTTACGGGTAATCCGCAGCGGCGACGAGGTGCGCGTCTCGATCCCGGTCAACACGGCATCATGCAGCGAGTAGCCGCGAATCTGCTTCTCGAATGCTGGCAGTGCTTCACGAATCGCTTCGATGGCAAACGCGGGCAGAGCCAGCGCCAGATCACCCAAGGCAACGCCTGGCTTATAGGACGGTTCAACGCTGCCCAGCTCGGTGGACGGTTTGCCCGCAATGAAATCGCCCACCAGTTGCGCCGGCGCTTCGTAGTTGCTGCCACCCAGCACGTAAGCGTGGGACTCCAGGCGTTCCTGCAACTCGATGCCCGCGAGCGGGCCGCCCGGGTAATCGACTTCCGGGGTGATCCCGACGACGATCCCGGAGTTGGCGTTGCGCTCGTTACGCGAGTACTGGCTCATGCCGTTGGTGACCACGCGGCCCGGCTCGGACGTTGCTGCCACCACAGTGCCGCCCGGGCACATGCAGAAGCTGTAGACCGAACGGCCGTTCTTGGCGTGGTGCACCAGCTTATAGTCGGCCGCCCCGAGTTTCGGGTGGCCGGCGTATTTGCCCAGGCGCGCGCGGTCGATCAGCGACTGCGGGTGTTCGATGCGGAAGCCCACCGAGAACGGCTTGGCTTCCATGAACACGCCACGGCCGTGGAGCATGCGGAAGGTGTCCCGGGCGCTGTGGCCCAAGGCAAGAATCACGTGTTTGGAATGAATCTGTTCGCCGCCATTGAGCTCGACGCCGACCAGTTGGCCGTCCTCGATCAATACGTCGGTGACCCGCTGCTGGAAGCGTACTTCGCCACCCAGCGCGCGAATCTGTTCACGCATGTTTTCCACAACGCCGGTCAGACGGAACGTACCGATGTGCGGTTTGCTGACGTAGAGGATTTCTTCCGGCGCGCCGGCCTTGACGAACTCGTGCAAGACTTTGCGACCGATGAATTTCGGGTCCTTGATCTGGCTGTAGAGCTTGCCGTCGGAGAATGTCCCCGCGCCGCCCTCGCCAAATTGCACGTTGGATTCGGGGTTGAGCACGCTTTTACGCCACAGGCCCCAGGTGTCTTTGGTGCGCTGGCGCACTTCGGTGCCGCGTTCGAGGATGATCGGCTTGAAGCCCATTTGCGCGAGCAGCAGCCCGGCGAAAATCCCGCACGGACCGAAGCCTACGACGACAGGACGTTGCTCCAGATCGGCCGGCGCCTGGCCGACCACTTTGTAGCTGACATCCGGCGCCACGTTGACGTTACGGTCATCGGCGAACTTGTGCAGCAACGCGGCCTCATCTTTGGCGGTGAGGTCGATGGTGTAGATGAAGCACAGTTCAGAGGACTTTTTGCGCGCATCGTAGCTGCGCTTGAACAAGGTGAAATCGAGCAGGTCATCGCTGGCGATGCCCAGGCGCTGCACGATGGCAGGGCGCAGGTCTTCTTCGGGATGGTCGATCGGCAACTTGAGTTCGGTGATTCGTAACATGACAGGATCCGGTTCGCGGGGCGCACAACTGCGCCAAAGCGTTTGAAGGCGGCGATTATAAGCCCCAAACGCCGTTCCTGTGAGGCAAAAGCGATCAGTCGTTACGCGCGCCGCCGAAATACCCGCAACCGCGTTGCACCTGACCATCGATGCGCAGCTCGGCGCTCATGTGCTGGACGCTGCCGGTGGTGCTGTCGACGCAACGTTGCGGCGCGACCCACAGTTCGATGTGCTGGTTATTGGCTTCAGTGCTGAGATTGAAGCGACCATCGCCGAGTTGTTCTTCAACGTACGGCACGGCCAGGGGTGGCTGACCGACGCGGTCGATGACCATGCCTTTGCCGCTGACCTTGACGTTCCACTCTGGCGAGTGACCGGCGGCGCGCAGGATCAGCAGTTTGAAATTGGGATCATCGCAGGCGGTGCCGGAGCGTTCGACGCGGTACAGCTGCTCAAGATCAAGGCGGCTGTCGACGATTCGCCCACGCACATCGGCGAACAGCTTGCCCTGGGCATCGGCGAGGGTCGCCGCTTCTTGCAGGACGCTGGTGCCGCCGGTGTCGTTGACCACATAGCTGCGTTGCTCATTGCACGGCTGGAACAGTAACTTGCCGTCCGCCGCCGTCAACTGGCCCTGCAGGCGGGTCTGGCCCACGTGGGAGGCGCTTTCACGCGGGCCATCCAGCAAACTGCAGGCGGCGAACAAGGGAAGCAGGGCAACAAGGACTAAGGAACGGGCAACACGCATCTTTGGCTCTCCAGACAAGTGCCGCCACGTTACGCAGCCTGACCGTTCATCACAAGGGTTTAGCCCACGTGAAAGGTCTGACCTGTTTGCAAGCCTTCGACACTTTTGGCGTAGGCCAACGCCACATCCGCTGCGGGAACCGGCTTGTAACCCCGGAAGTACGGCGCGTAGCTGCTCATGGCTTCGAGCAGGACGGTCGGGCTGATCGAGTTCACCCGCAGGCCGCGAGGCAGTTCGATGGCCGCCGCACGAACGAAGCTGTCCAGCGCGCCGTTGACCAATGCCGCCGAGGCGCCGCTGCGAATTGGATCGTGGCTGAGCACGCCCGTGGTGAAGGTGAATGAGGCACCGTCATTGGCGAATTCGCGGCCGATCAACAGCAGGTTGACCTGGCCCATCAACTTGTCTTTCAGGCCCAGCGCAAAGCTCTCTTCGCTCATTTCATCCAGCGGCGCGAAGGTGACATTGCCGGCAGCGCAGACCAGGGCATCGAACTTGCCGGTTTGCTCGAACAGCTTGCGGATCGAAGCGCTGTCGCTGATATCAACGTTGAAGTCGCCGCTGTTACGGCCGATGCGGATGATGTCGTGGCGCTGGGACAGCTCCTTGTCGACCGCTGAACCGATGGTGCCGCCTGCGCCTATCAAAAGAATTTTCATCGTGCTGTTCCTCGAAGTGGTTGAACGAGGTTGCAGTCTAGAGTGGTTTTTTCTGTTGATAAGCGCGCTAATAGGCAACCTTTGGTTTTCAAATGGAAACAATCCATGAGCGAGATGGATGATCTGGCGGCGTTTGCGGTGTTGATCGAAGCGGGCAGTTTCACCTTGGCGGCGCAGCAATTGGGCTGCAGTAAAGGACAGTTGTCCAAGCGCATCAGCTTGCTGGAAACACGGTTCTCCGTGGTTTTACTGCAACGCACTACCCGCCGTTTGAGTTTGACGGCGGCAGGTGCGGCGCTGTTGCCGCAAGCTCAGGCGCTGGTGGTACAAGTCGAGAAGGCGCGTCAGGCGTTGGCGCGGTTAAAGGACGACATGGCCGGGCCGGTGCGTATGACGGTGCCGGTGTCGCTGGGGGAAACGTTCTTCGATGGCTTGTTGCTGGAGTTCTCCGGCAAGTACCCCGAAGTGCAGATTGAGCTGGACCTGAGCAACAGCTACCGTGATTTGTCCCGCGACGGTTTTGATCTGGCGGTTCGCTCTGATGTCAGTAATGACGAACGCCTGGTTGCCCGACCGCTGCTGGCCTGGCACGAAATGACCTGCGCCAGCCCGGCGTATCTCGAGCAGTACGGCGAACCGCAGACGCCCCATGCGCTGGCTGAACATCGTTGCCTGCTCAACAGCCATTACAGTGGTCGCGAAGAATGGCTCTATCACCAGCAGCACGAATTACTGCGGGTGCGGGTGTCAGGGCCGTTCGCCAGCAATCATTACAACCTTCTGAAAAAAGCGGCACTGGCCGGCGCCGGCATTGCGCGGTTGCCTTCTTACCTGCTGCAAGCGGAATTGGCTGACGGGCGATTGCGCTGGCTCCTGCGCGATTATCAGACGCGGAGCATGCCGATGTACCTGGTGCATCCGTATCAGGGTGGGTTGCCGAAACGCACGCAGGTGTTGGCGGACTACCTGATCGACTGGTTCAAACGCAGCGGCGAGTCGTTGGCGCGTCTTCAGCAATAGCAGCCCAACCCCCGCTCCCACAGGGGGGACGTGTTAGTGGGAGAAATGTCGGGCGATCAGGTGATCGATCGACAATTTCCCCGGTCCGGTCGCCATCAGATACAGCAGCACTGCCGCCCAAGTGCCGTGGGTTGGATAAGCATCGGGGTACACGAACAGCTGAATGGTCAGTGTCATGCCCAGCAGGGCCAGCGCCGAGAACCGCGTGGCGAAGCCGATCAGGATCAGCATCGGGAAGAAATGCTCGGCGAAGGCGGCCAGGTGCGCCGCCAGTTCCGGGGACAGCAACGGCACGTGGTACTCGCTCTGGAACAGCGGGATGGTCGAGTCCGCCAGGTGTGGCACGCCAAGCTGGAAGGAGCCGTCGAACAGGTCGATGGCCAGGCCTTCGACCTTGGTTTGCCCGGACTTCCAGAACACTGCGGCGATGGAAAAGCGCGCGATAAAGGCAATCAGGCTGTGGGGAATCATCTCCAGTAACGCGATGGCGCGGGCGATGGGGTTCTGTGATTCAGTCCGGGTGTTCATGGCGATACCTTGTTTTTGTGGAGGTCGGTGATGGCGTTACGGCTGATCAGCAGCGCCAGGGTTTGACTAAGATCGAAGGCGGGCGCGGCTTCCAGCGCCTGCAACAGCGACTGGCCGTTTTGCAGTCTCTGAATGAATGCGCTGGCACCCTGATCGATGGCAAACACTTCAACGTCCAGATCGTTACGCAGCACCAGCGCGTGTTGTCCCTGGTTCAGATCAATCCCCGCCAACGTCGCTTCCTGTTGATGCGCAGCCCAGATCGCGACCACGGCGTAAGCTGAATTCAACAGGTTGAGGGAGGGATGCAGTTCGACGGTGAGCTCGCTCAGGGCTTGCGGATCGGCGAGCGCTGTGGCGATCTGTTCGTGACCCAATGGCTGAGCATCGGCCGCGTGATAGGCCATGACTCGCAGGCGTTCCAGTCGGGCGACATCCGCCAGATAAGGCACGCTGGCGGCGGGTGCAAAGCCTTCGATGAAGGCTGCGAAATCATCGCCGTAGCCATTCATCAAAGGGCTGCGGGGCGGGGTGGTTTGCACATAGATCCCACCCATGGCCCGGAAAAACTCTTCGCCGACCAATTGCAAAACCACGGGGTAACTGTCCGTCAGCGCGTTGATCAGCGAGCTCTGCACATTGTTGCGATACACCGCAAAACGGCTGGCCGGATCAGCGCCATTTGCACTGAATAATCCGTTGGGGCAGGGCTGCTCCGGATCGAGCAGGGCGGCCGCGAAATCGGCGTGATTGCTCATGACCGGACCTCGGCGCACAGCAATAACTCATCGGCCTGACGCGCTTCGGCGTGCAGCACACTGAAGGCCGGAAGTTGATTGTCGCGTTCGATCAGCGTCGCCATCGGGCCGACGCGTTCCAGCACTTGCACGTACAGCGCCCACACGGCGTTATCGATTGGCGCGCCGTGATCGTCGATCAGCAGACGGTCACCAAGGTTGTCGGTGTCTTCGACAAATCCGGCCAGATGAATCTCACCGACGGCGTGAAGGGGCAGGGCGTCGATGTAGGCCAAAGGATCGCGTTGATGATTGATGCTCGACACATAGACGTTGTTCACGTCCAGCAACAACCCGCAACCGGTGCGGCGAATGACTTCGCTGATGAAGTCGGCTTCGTCGATCGTCGAGTGCTTGAACGCCAGGTACGTCGCCGGGTTCTCCAGCAGCATTGGGCGTTTGAGCGTGGCCTGCACCTGATCGATGTGTTCGCAGACACGGTTCAGCGTGGCGTTGTCGTAGGCCAGCGGCAGCAGGTCATTGAGGAACACCGGGCCATGGCTGGACCAGGCCAGGTGTTCGGAAAAGGAGTGGGGTTGATAACGCTCGATCAACTCGGCAAGGCGTTGCAGGTGTTGAAGGTCCAGCGGACCGTCGGCACCAATGGACAGGCCAACGCCATGCAGCGACAGCGGATACTGCTCGCGGATCAACCCCAGATAGTGATGAAAAGGGCCGCCGGCCACCATGTAGTTTTCGGCGTGGACTTCGAAGAAACCGATGTCCGGTTGCGAACCGAGCACTTCACGAAAGTGCCCGGTCTTGAGCCCCAGCCCGGCGCGGGGCGGGAGCCCGAACGGTGAATGGTTCATGGTCGACACTCAGGCTGGGAGGCGGATCAGGCTTTGGCTTTGAAGGCTTCCATCTGACCGAAACCGGTCGGCGAGGTCTTGCTTTCGGTGGTGGCGCAGGTGCCTTTAGGAACCAGTTTCCAGGCGTTGGACTGGAAGTCGGTTTTCGCGGTGCCCGCGCACGTGGTGCCAGCGCCTGCGGCGCAATCGTTATGACCTTTCATGGCTACGCCGAAACATTTTTCCATGTTGCTGTTGTCGGCGGCCTGGACGGTGGAGACAGCGGCCATGCTCAGCGCAGAACCAAGGGCCAGAACCAGGGCGGTGGCGGACAGGGTGCGGGTAGTAGCAGTCATGATGTTTCTCCGTTGTTTGAGTTTTGGTAAGCCGCGTTTGTGCTGGCTTACCCCTCTAGAGAAAGGTCATCGCGATGCGTTACAGCCCGATGTAGACTTTTTTAAAAAACCTCAAATCACCTTGGCCTTCTGTGGGAGCGGCGGTGCGACGATTCGACTTGCTCGCGAAGGCTGCGTGCCAGTCGACATAACGGGTGAATGACACTCCGCCTTCGCGAGCAAGCCCGCTCCCACAAGGGGTTTTCATCGTTTGTGGGTTTGTGTCTGGCACAAAAAAACGGCCCGAAGGCCGTTTTTTGTTTACCGCAAAGACTCAACCACCCAGATACGCTTCGCGCACTTTCGGATCGGTCAGCAGTGCTTCGCCAGTGCCTGTCATCACTACCCGGCCGTTCTCCAGAACGTAGGCGCGGTCGGCAATTTTCAGCGCCTGGTTGGCGTTCTGCTCTACCAGGAACACGGTCACGCCATCCTTGCGCAGCTGTTCGATGATGTCGAAGATCTGCTGGATGATGATCGGTGCCAGGCCCAACGATGGCTCGTCGAGCAGCAGCAGTTTGGGTTTGCTCATCAGCGCACGGCCGATGGCGAGCATTTGCTGCTCACCGCCGGACATGGTGCCGCCGCGTTGGGCGAAGCGTTCTTTCAGGCGTGGGAAAAGTTCGAGAACCTTGTCCATCTGTTCCTGATAATCGCCCTTGTTGGTAAAGAATCCGCCCATGGACAGGTTCTCTTCCACGGTCAGGCGGGCAAACACCCGACGACCTTCCGGCACGACCGCGATGCTTTTACGCATGATCTGCGACGAGTCCTGGCCGACGAGCTCTTCACCCATGTAGCGGATGCTGCCGCTGTGGGCTTGCGGCGAACCGCAGAGGGTCATCAGCAGGGTCGACTTGCCGGCACCGTTGGCGCCGATCAGGGTCACGATCTCGCCCTGGCGGACTTCGACGTTGACGCTGTGCAGCGCCTGGATCTTGCCGTAGAAGGTGGAAACGTTTTCGAATTGCAGCATTTACGCTTCCCCCAGGTAGGCTTTGATCACTTCAGGATTGTCGCGGATCTGTTCCGGCGTGCCGTCGGCCAGAGGCGTGCCCTGGTTGATCACGACGATGTGGTCGGAAATGCTCATGACCAGTTTCATGTCGTGTTCGATCAGCAGCACGGTGACGTTGTGCTCTTCACGCAGCATGCTGATCAGCGCCTTCAGGTCCTCGGTTTCCTTCGGGTTCAGGCCGGCGGCCGGTTCGTCGAGCATGAGGATCCGCGGGCGGGTCATCATGCAGCGGGCGATTTCCAGACGACGTTGCTGACCATAGGCCAGGGTGCCGGCCGGACGGTTGGCGAACTGCGTGAGGTTGACCTTGTCCAGCCAGAACTCGGCGAATTCCATGGCCTCGCGTTCGCTTTTGCGGAACCCCGGGGTCTTGAACAGGCCGGACAGGAAGTTGGTGTTCAGGTGACGGTGCTGCGCGATCAAGAGGTTCTCGACCGCGGTCATGTCCTTGAACAACCGTACGTTCTGGAAGGTGCGCACCACGCCTTTGAGGGCGATCTTGTGGCCCGGCAGGCCTTCGATCGGCTCGCCGTCCAGCAGGATGCTGCCGCCACTCGGCTTGTAGAAACCGGTCAGGCAGTTGAACACCGTGGTTTTGCCGGCGCCGTTAGGACCGATCAACGCAACTACCTGTTTTTCCTTCACGGTCAGGGCCACGCCGTTGACCGCCAGCAAACCGCCGAAGCGCATGCTCAGATTTTCGACTTTAAGGATCTCGCGGCTCATTTGCGCAGCTCCATGTGAGGACGTTGCATGGGCAGCAGGCCTTGAGGACGCCAGATCATCATCAGCACCATCAAGGCGCCGAACATCAACATGCGGTACTCACTGAACTCACGCATCATTTCCGGCAGCAGGATCATCACCACGGCCGCGAGGATCACGCCCAGCTGCGAGCCCATGCCACCCAATACGACGATGGCGAGAATGATCGCCGACTCGATGAAGGTGAACGACTCCGGTGTCACCAGGCCCTGACGGGCAGCGAAGAAGCTGCCGGCAAAACCGGCGAATGCCGCGCCGAGGGTGAAGGCCGAAAGCTTGATCACCGTAGGATTGAGGCCCAGTGCACGGCAGGCGATTTCGTCTTCACGCAATGCTTCCCAGGCACGACCCAATGGCATGCGCAGCAAGCGGTTGATCACGAACAGCGCACCGAGGGCCAGCAACAGCGCAACCAGGTAAAGGAAAATCACCTTGTTGATCGAGTTGTATTCCAGGCCGAAGTACTCGTGGAACGTCTGCATGCCCTCGGCCGCTTTACGTTCGAAGGTCAGGCCGAAGAACGTTGGCTTCTCGATGTTGCTGATGCCGTTCGGGCCACCGGTGAGGCCGGTCAGGTTACGCAGGAACAGACGGATGATTTCACCGAAGCCCAGGGTCACGATCGCCAGGTAGTCACCGCGCAGACGCAGTACCGGGAAGCCGAGCAGGAAGCCGAACGTGGCCGCCATCAGGCCGGCGATTGGCAGGCAGATCCAGAAGCTCAGGCCGTAGTAGTGCGACAGCAGCGCATAACTGTAGGCACCGACGGCATAGAAACCGACGTAACCCAGGTCGAGCAGACCGGCCAGGCCGACCACGATGTTCAAGCCGAGGCCGAGCATCACGTAGATCAACACCAGGGTGGCGATATCCACCGCACCGCGAGAGCCGAAGAACGGCCACACCAGCGCGCCGGCGATCAACGCGATGATGATCCAGCGCTGGGTGGTCGGCAGGGTCAGGAAGTTACTGGCCTTGGCCGGAATCAGCGGCATGTTTGGCGACGAGCGCCAGGCCGAGCTGATCTGTGGATCGAACAGCACGCGCAGGAACATCAGCACCGAACAGACGGCGATGGTGATCAGCGTTGCAGTGCTTGTGCCATGGACTTCGAGGTTGATGCCGACGATGGTCAGCTTCAGACCCAGTACCGGGTAGGCAACGGCCCACACCAGCAAGGCGCTGAACAACGCCTGTTTAAGATTCCTAGTCATACTTTCTCAACCTCCGGACGACCCAGCAGGCCGGTTGGCCGGAACAGCAACACCAGAACCAGCAGGCCGAACGCGACAACGTCCTTGTACTGGTCGCCGAAGATATCGGCACCGAAGGCTTCTGCGACACCCAGCACCAGCCCGCCGAGCATGGCGCCGGGGATGCTGCCGATACCGCCCAGTACTGCGGCGGTGAAGGCCTTGAGGCCGACGAGGAAACCGGCGTTCGGGTTGATCACGCCGTATTGCATGCTCAACAGCACGGCCGCGATGGCCGCCAGTGCAGCACCGATGACGAAGGTCAGGGCGATGATGTTGTTGGTGTTGATACCCAGCAGGTTGGCCATCTTGATGTCTTCGGCACAGGCGCGGCAGGCGCGACCCAGGCGAGAGCGGGAGATGAACAGCGTCAGGCCGAGCATGGCGACCAGGGTCACCACGAACACCACGATTTGCATGTAGGAAATCAGCACTTCATGTGCGCCACCTGGTCCGAAGGCAATGTTGCCTGGAATCAGGTTGGGGATGGATTTGTCCTTGGAGTCTTGCGCCAGCAGAACCGTGTTCTGCAGGAAGATCGACATGCCGATGGCGGAAATCAGCGGGATCAGACGGTTGCTGCCGCGCAGGGGGCGGTAGGCGATCCGTTCGATGCTGTAACCGTAGGCACTGGTTACGACGATGGTCGCGAGGAAAGCGGCGGTCATCAACAGCGGAACACTGTCGAGTCCCATCATGGCCAGCCCGGCGATGGCGATGAACGCCACGTAGGAGCCGATCATGTACACCTCGCCGTGGGCGAAGTTGATCATTCCAATGATGCCGTAAACCATCGTATAGCCGATGGCGATCAGGGCATACGTACTGCCAATGGTCAGACCATTAACCAGCTGTTGGAAGAAGTGATAGATGTCAGGCATTACAGCGCTCCTAAAAACCTGATACGCATTTCACTGGTGGAGTCATTTTCCCGCTCGAGCCCCGTGGATCTGCATCCACTTCGAACGCGAGGTTTGCCAGCGAACCGCTGATGACGGTTTTGAGATTTTCAGGTGGGGAGACTGGCGGATCACGCCAGCGCGGCCCAATACATTCGTAAAACAAAGCCCACGGCACGCCGTGGGCTTTATTGGCAGTCAGTCAGGCAACGCCTTACTGAGGCTTGGCTTCAGTTTTTGGTTTGCCGAAGTGCCACTCGTAAACCACAAATTTGAAGTCTTTCAGGTCGCCCTTGTCATCGAAGGCCAAGTCGCCGGTAGGCGTCTTGAAGGTGCCTGCGTGGATGGCAGCAGCCACTTTGGCAGTGTCTTCGGACTTGGCAGCCTTGATGCCGTCAGCAATCACGGTCACAGCCGAGTAGGCCGGGAACACGAACGGACCGCTCGGATCTTCTTTCTTCGCTTTGAACGCATCAGCCAGGGCGATGTTGGCCGGATCCTGGTCGAAGGATTTCGGCAGAGTCACCAGCAGGCCTTCGGAAGATTCTTTGGCGATCTGCGAAATGGAGTCGTTACCCACGCCTTCCGGACCCATGAACTTGGCTTTCAGGCCTTTTTCCTGTGCTTGACGCAGGATCAGACCCAGCTCCGGGTGGTAGCCGCCGTAGTAGACGAAGTCGACGTTGGCTTGCTTGAGCTTGGCGATGATCGAGGAGAAGTCCTTGTCGCCGGCGTTGATGCCTTCGAACACGGCAACCTTGACGTTTTTGCCTTCCAGGGTTTTCTTGACGGCGGTGGCGATGCCTTCACCGTATTGCTGTTTGTCGTGCAGAACAGCAACGATCTTCGGTTTTACGAAGTCGGCGATGTAGTTACCGGCGGCAGGGCCCTGGGCGCTGTCCAGACCGATGGTGCGGAACACCATTTTGTAACCACGGGCGGTGATGTCCGGGCTGGTGGCAGCCGGGGTGATCATGATCACGCCTTCGTCTTCGTAGATGTCCGAAGCCGGTTGAGTGGAGCTGGAGCACAGGTGACCGACCACGAACTTGACGCCGTCGTTGACGACTTTGTTCGCGACCGCTACCGCTTGTTTTGGATCACAGGCGTCATCGTATTCAACGGCGACCAGTTGCTTGCCGTCTACGCCGCCTTTGGCGTTGATCTGTTCAATGGCCATTTTGGCACCACTGAACTGCATGTCGCCGTATTGGGCTACAGGGCCGGTTTTAGGGCCGGCGATGCCGATCTTGATGGTGTCAGCTGCGAACGAATGGCTGGCAACCCCGGCCAGAACCATAGCGGCAAACAGTTTGGAAATCTGCTTAGTAGCCTTAGTCATAGTGCTCCACTCTTACTGTTGTAGTTTTTATAGTCCTGGCGCCGTAGCAGCAGAACCGGGTCAGATATCTTCGATATCCTCCGGAAAATGCCCCCGGCAACTGTACCGGTACAGTGTAGAGCGCCAATTGTTAGCCTGGGAAGCTGGCGCCGGGGGGCAAACCCTGAGGGTGTCGCTTTATTGAAAGAAAAAGACAGAATCGCGGCGGGATGTTAGCTGGCTAATTGCTTGATTCAGCTGCATTCCCTGGCTTTCCTGCTCTTTTCATTCGGTCACTCAATTGCATCCGGGTTTTTCTGCCAGACCACCGACGTTATCATTCGCGTCGATTTCTTTTCCGGACAGCGCCCATGAATCAAGAACCTAGCACCCTCTATGCCAAGCTGCTTGGTGAAACCGCATCTATTACGTGGAAAGAGTTAGAGCCCTTCTTCGCCAGGGGTGCCCTATTGTGGGTCGACCCCGGCCTGGATTTGATCGCCGCTGCGGAAGCGGTGGCTACGGATGAAGGTGAGAAAGTGGCTGCCTGGCTGGCCGCCGACAGGGTCGCCAAGCTCTCTGAAACACGGGCTCTGGATCTTTTTGAACGCGACCCGCAGCTGTGGGCCGTGGTGGTTTCGCCGTGGATTCTGATCCAGGAAAGGGCGACGAACTGACTGCCTGCACTTTATTGGTGCGCCTCTAGTGCGGCTAAAAGTGTGTAGGTGAGTAGCGTGATGGCACGTTGCCGTAGAGAAAGGCCACAGAAGGGTCTTGGCGAGGGTGACGTAAACGTAACGGGAACAGTTTATTGAGCAGCCTTCGGGCTGCTTAATTGTTTCTGAATGTTGGGATTTGTGCTGAATGTGAGGCCCTCTTCGCGAGCAAGCCCGCTCCCACATTCGACCGCATTCTTTCTGAATGAACGCGGTTAAATGTGGGAGCGGGCTTGCTCGCGAAGGCGGCGAAGCGGTGGCAAGTCAGACCGAGAAGGTCTTACCCGTGTGGTTATTCAACGAAATAACCTTGGTCTTGCCAATCCGGTGACGGTAGATCTCGCGCAGGTACTTGATCGCCTTCTTCACGCAATCACGCGACAAACGAATGTCGTTGATCGAGACAAACTTGTCTTTGTCGTTGATCAGCTCGCGGTACTTCTTCTCGTACATCGGTTTGATCGCGTACCAGTTGGTGTCGAGGATCTTCGCCGGGTTCTCGAACTCGTTGAGCAAGTCGTCGATCAGGTCTTCGTCGAAGTCCTCATTGATGATGAAGTCGAGGATCGAGTTATCCAGCGTGTCGTCGAAGCGGTACGGGTTTTTCGCGAAGCAGCGCTTGATGAACGCGACGATCAGCGTCAGGAAATCGTCCGACAGGCACGGGCTCTTGGCGATCAACGTGGTCAACGACAAGTTGGCCGAAGCACCGATCACCAGCGCATAACGCTTGAGCGTGGTGTTCGGGAACAGGCTGTTGAGGTGGGTCTTCAACCGGTTCAGGTCCATGTAGGACAGCTTGTAGTCTTTCGGCAGCGAGACAATCGACACCACCGACGAGCAATTCTTGAAGAAGTGCAGGTCGTGCAACGCGGCCGCGTCATAACCGGAATTCTTGTACTGCTCCAGCGAGGCGCGATAGCGCTTGGATTCGATAGGCAACAGGCTGATGCCTTCGATCGCCTGGGTCACCTTGTTGAAGTGCGGCAGGTCGATGGAGCGGAAGAACAGGTCGTCGATGTTCAGGCGCTGTGGCTCTTTCTCGAACACCTTGAACTTGTCGCTGCTCGGTGGCGGGGTTTCCGGCACCACGGATTCGGCGTAGGCAATCGCCACCGGGCCGGCCAGGCTCATGAACAGGTCGTTGGCGTCGAGGCGAATGGTTTCGCCGATGTCGATGCCGGCACGACGGAAATAGTTCTGGTCGTAGTCAGTCGTGACCGCCTGCGCCGTCAGAATGTTGAAGATCTGCTGCGAGATGTATTGGTTGGCGTGCTTTTCCATCGCGTTGACGTCGATGTTCTGGATGTTGCCGTCATCGCTTTCTTCGGCATAACGCATGATGTCGTTGGAGATCAGCATCATGGCGTTCCATGGGCGGATACGGCCCATGACGCTGGCTTCGCTGCTGTCTTCGTTGGCGAAGTTGTAGGAGAAGTCCCACTCTTCCGACAGGTATTTGCACAGCAGCCGACCGGCGTTGATGTGCAGCGCCTCGGACATTTCGCTGCGGTGATCGGAAATGTTCGGCAGCACGCAGATGCCGCTGGTGAAGATCGGCTCGAAGACGAAGGAGTGACCGCTCTTGCCGTCGTGTTCATCCATCGGCTTGGTGTCGAACGTCTTGTTCATGTACGAGTGCTGCTGGGCCAGGCCGAATTCCGAAGCCATGCCCGAACCGGTACCGCCGCCGGCGCTGAAGATCGAGAAATACAGGCGCGACTGGTTGGCCTTGATCCCGCAGCTGTCGATCAGGTACGAGTGAATCATCTTCCAGTCAGGGCTGGAGAAACGCTGGGTGTCCTTGTTCAGGATGATCTTGGCCAGGTACTGACCGAGGATCGGCGCGTTACCGGCGCCACCGGCGTGGACTTCCGACAAGTCCATGATCTTCATTTTGCTGTAGTCGCGCAGGAAGCCGCTTTTTTCGCCCTTGCGCGAGAAGCGGATGCGACCGGCGATGTCCTTGTCCAGGTCGCCGAGCATCACCAGCGGCTCGACCAGAAACACCGGTTTGGTGGCCTTGTTCGTCCCCAGGCGCAGGTTGTTGCGGATCCATTGCGCCGGGCTGTAACCCTTTTCGGCGTAGCGTTTGTCCGGCGACAGACGGTCTTCGTTGTTGAATTCGTTGAGGTAAAACTTGCGGGCGTTGTACACCAGCTCCGCGACGTCCAGCGCAATGTTGGAACCGCAACGTCCCAGGCCGATCAGGCACACCGAGGGGAATTCCTGGTCGTTGTGCTGTTCGTTGTCGCCTTCCAGGTGCGGTGGGCGCGGGAACACCATGTCGCGCAGGCCATCGAGGTTATCGAGGATGCGGTCGGTGTTGGTTTCGGTGAAATACAGGTATTGCTGACTGGCCAGCGGACGCGACGGGATCAATGGCTTCGACGATGAGGGGCTGTTCGCTGCGGGGCTCAGTGTCAGATCGGAAACCGTAGTGGCCGGATTATTTTTAGAAGTCATTGGGCGCCATGTACCTGGGCTGGTTAGTTCGGCGACACGGTGTCGTCGAACCTTCACGGATAGGATCTCGCGACTTTTTTTAGCGCGTATTTTGCCCAAGCGTCAGGGTTAAAGCCTGAGCATCGCTCGGGGGAATCCTTTCCTTAGTCATGATGAATCGGCCAATATTCGGCGATCTTTAATCAAAAGGAGGCTAAATGATGTCAACCCTACCTTCGTTGAGTTTTGCCGGAATCGGCCTGATGGGCTTGCCCATGTGCCGTCGTCTGTTGGCGGCGGGGTATCCGCTGACGGTCTGGAATCGCAATCCGGCCAGGTGTGCACCGCTGGTCGAAGCCGGCGCCCGGCAGGTGGCGACAGCGGCCGAGTTGGCTCAGCACGCCGACGTGGTGATGCTGTGCCTGGCGGACACGGCGGTGGTGCGCGAGGTGGTTTTCGGCCCGGCCGGGATTGCCGAGGGCGCTAAAAGTGACCAGTTGCTGGTGGACTTTTCCAGTCTGGAACCTGGCGCGACGCGGGAAATGGCCTCGGCGCTGGTCAGCCAATCCGGCATGCACTGGCTCGACGCGCCGGTGTCCGGCGGGGTCGTCGGTGCCGAGGCCGGCAGCCTGGCGATAATGGTGGGCGGCAACGCGGCAGACCTTGAGCGAGTCAGACCGGTGCTGCTGAATCTCGGTCAACGGGTGACTCACATGGGCGGAGTCGGCGCCGGGCAGGTGACCAAGGCCTGCAATCAGATGATCGTTGCCTGCAATGCGCTGGTGATTGCTGAAGTGGTGGCGCTGGCCGAGCGGTCCGGGGTCGACGCCAGCCTGATCGCCGAGGCGCTGGCGGGAGGGTTCGCTGATTCAAGACCCTTGCAGATCCTCGCCCCGCAAATGGCCGAGAGTCGTTTCGAACCGGTGAAGTGGCACGTGCGCACGCTACTCAAAGACCTCGACACCGCGGTGAAATTCTCCCGCGAACAGGGTTCGGCCACGCCGATCAGCGGATTGGCCGCACAACTGATGCGCCTGCATGGGGGGCAGGGCTTTTTGGAAAAGGATCCGTCGACGTTAGTGCAGTTGTACCGCACGCCAGGCTTAGAGAACTGACACTGCGTGAATGTTTGCGCTGATTGATTTCGTCCAGCACCGCCGGCAGCTCGGCCAGAGGCACCGGACGGCTGAACAGGTGGCCCTGAACCAGGTCGCAGCCCTGGCGTTCGAGAAATTCATATTGCTCGGTCGTTTCGACACCCTCGCTGATGACCTGTAAATGCAGGGTGTGGGCCATGATGATAATGGCGTGGACGATTTCCATGTCCTGGGTGGCCTTGGGGACGTCCTGAATGAACGAGCGGTCGATTTTCAGTGTGTTCAGCGGCAGGCGCTTGAGGTAGGCCAGGGATGAATAGCCGGTGCCGAAATCGTCGATCGACAGTGACACACCGAGGGAGCGGATCTGCTTCAGCAGTACCAGGGTGTTGGCGAGGTTGCCCATCAGGGCGTTTTCGGTGACTTCCAGTTCGAGGCGTTGGGGCGATACCCCTGCGATGCGCAGGGCGTTTTCGATTTCATCGGCCAGCTCTTCGCGGGCGAGGTTCAGCGGCGAGCAGTTCACGGCGATCTTGAGTTCGTCGCGCCCCTGGCGGGACAGTTCGGCTAGGTCCCCACAGGCCTTGAGCAATACCCAGTTGTCCAGTTCAGCGATCAGGCCGTTGGCCTCGGCAATGGCAATGAATCGATCCGGTGCCAGCAGACCGTGAACCGGGTGTTGCCAGCGAATCAGCGCTTCGAGTTTGGTGACCTGGCTGGTTTTCAGGTCGTAGATCGGTTGGTAATACAGGGTCAGTCCGTCGTCATTTTTCAGGGCGTGCCGTAGTTCTTCTTCGAGCTGCAACTCCAGCGAGGCGCGGGTTTTCATGTGCGGACTGAAAAAATGCAGCCCGTTGCGCCCGCTGCCCTTGGATTGATATAGCGCCAGGTCGGCGTTTTTCAGCAGCTCCTCGCAAGTTGTACCGTCCTGCGGAAACACGCTGATGCCGATGCTGGTGGTCATGACCATGCTGCGCCCGGCCAGCTCGATGGGGTCTTTCATTTTCAGCATGATGCGCTGGGCCATTTGCTGTGCTTCTTCACGGTCATGCAGGTCGATGAGGATGCAGAACTCGTCCCCGCCAAAGCGCGCCACCACATCGTCCTGGCTGCGTACCGAATCCTTGATGTGCCCGGCCAGGACCTTGAGCAATTCGTCGCCGGCGTCATGGCCCAGGCTGTCGTTGATCCGCTTGAAGTGGTCGATGTCGAGGAACATCACCGCCAGCATCCCGCCTTCGTTGGTCTTCTCGAGCAGTTTTTCGACGAAAATCTGGTTGAAGCCACGGCGGTTGATCAGGTTGGTCAGCGCGTCGTAGTGCGCCACTTGTTGCAGCGACATACGTGCCTGATCCAGTTGGCCGAGCAGCGTGTTGACCCGCTGCAGGTCGCCTTCCTTGTGTTGCAGTTTCTTGTCGGCCAGCGCCGCGCTGATGCTGCTGCCGATGATCAGCAACGTCATCATCGCCACCGTCAATCCCAGTTGCAGGTGGTTGTTGTCGCCGGGCAGCGGCTGGGCGCTATTGATGGGCAGCACCAGGCTGAGCGCTGCCATGCCGGTGAAATGCATGCTGACGATGCCGGCCCCGAGCACCAGGCTGGCGGTGTATTTGAGCAGTTGATGAGCCACACCGCTGCCTTCGCGCAGGTGACGGGAAATCAGCAGGGCGGCCAGGCTGGCGCCAATCGCGATCACGATGGAGAGGGCGAACAGGGCGGGGTCGTAATAAGCCGTCGCACTCGACTGCATGGCGGCCATGCCCACGTAGTGCATGGTCGCGATGCCGAGGCCGATCCACACCGCGGCCCGCAGGGTTTGCCAGAAACTCACATGAGGATGGCTGAGGGTATGCATCGCCAGCCACGAAGCTGTCAGTGCAAATAACAGTGAAATAAGGGTGATGGGCAGCTGGTAATTGATTTCGATCGGGGCCTGGAACGCCAGCATGCTGATGAAGTGCATGGCCCAGATACCGCCCGCCAGACACCCGGCACCGACCCAGCGCCAGAGTCGTTGGGATGCGGGTTTTTCGGCGTGGCCAACCCGTTCGGTAATGTCCAGCGTGGCGAAGCCGGTCGCACAGGCGACCACGTAAGCGAGCAACACCAGAAAAGGGTTGTGGACGCAATTGAGTATGACCTGGCCGGTCTCTGGCAGTTGGTTCGTAAAATATAAAGCAGGCCACTCCATCGGACGCCCCGTATTTATCCAGCCGACACCATGAACCCTGGCGAATGTGTTGGAGTATAGAGGTCATACAAAGAGTGCAAACGGTAGTGGCACATTGCTGCTGATGATTTTGAAATTACAGCGTCAGGAATCAGGCGATCTGCTCATAAGGGAACTCGAATTCCGGTTGTAGGGCCGGCAGGCCGAACGCTGCCCGTGCCGCATCGCAATCCACATTTGCCTCGCCATTGGCCCAGGAGGCGTCGAACTCCCGGCAGGTGCTGGAACGCTTGTCGTAAATCGAGCACTGCACCGTGCTGCCGACGTCGCCAACCAGCCCGATGCAGCGAGTGGGTTTGCAGTCCGTGCCCAGCATGGCCACCCGGCTGGGGCTGATGGGAGCGACCAGCTCGTCAGGCACCGTTCCCCCCGCCGAGGTGCATTCACCCCAGAAAAAAGACACGCGAAAATGAGAACAGCAGGCACCGCAATTCAGACACGGACTGGCTTCGGACATGGGCGATAATCAAAGAGGGATGGGGGATTGGTGGGGCAGGCAAGGCCGCTATTCTAGGCTTCGCCATTGACTTGGGAAGAGGGGCGCAAAGATATTTTTTTATGCGACCAATGGCGGTGAAAACACCGACCTTACCCACACCACAAATGCCTTGTGGGAGCGGGCTTGCTCGCGAAGTCGGCGGATCAGTCGCCCTCTATGTCGGATGTGCCGGCTTCTTCGCGAGCAACTCGGATCGCCGTACCGTCGCTCCCACAGGTGGGGTATTGCGTCATGGGTTGGTATCAGCATTACGAATAATTACAGACAGCTCCGGCGGGCCTGACTAGATTGGAGGTTCCGGGGACAGCGAGGCCCCAATAACAATAAAAGAGACGGACTCCATGCAGAACTCGACCCAAGCGGCGAATGCCTGGCGCATTCTGTTCCTGCTGTTCCTGGCCAACCTGTTCAATTTCTTCGATCGCACCATCCCGGCCATCATCATCGAACCGATTCGCATGGAATGGCACCTCAGCGACTTTCAGCTGGGCATCATCGGTACTGCATTCACCATCGTTTACGCCATTGCCGGCCTGCCCCTGGGGCGGATGGCCGATACCGGTTCGCGCAGCAAACTGATGGGCTGGGGCCTGGCGGCGTGGAGCGGCCTGACGGCGGTCAATGGGCTGGTGGGCAACTTTTGGGCGTTTCTGATCGTGCGCATGGGCGTCGGTATCGGCGAAGCCAGTTACGCGCCGGCCGCCAACTCGCTGATCGGCGACCTGTTCCCCGCTCACCGCCGCGCGCGGGCGATGGGCATTTTCATGCTCGGTCTGCCATTGGGCCTGTTGCTGGCCTTCTTCACTATTGGCGCGATGGTCAAGGCGTTCGACAGTTGGCGCGCGCCGTTCTTTATTGCGGCGGTACCTGGGCTGATCCTGGCGATCTTCATGTTCTACATCAAGGAGCCAAAACGCGGTGCTGCAGAGAGCGTGCAAGTCTCCCAGGAACGCATCGACCGGCCGATCCGTCGCGTGTTAGCGGTGCCGACCTTTCTGTGGCTGGTGATGGCGGGGCTGTGTTTCAACTTTGCCACCTATGCCTGCAACTCGTTTCTGGTGCCGATGCTGCAGCGTTACTTCCTGATGCCATTGCAGGAAGCAGCAGTGGCGACCGGGGTGATCGTCGGCGTGACCGGGTTGTTCGGGTTGACGCTCGGTGGCTGGGTCGCCGACAAGATTCACCAGCGGGTGGCCAATGGGCGGCTGCTGTTTGCCGCGTTCAGCCTGATCATCTCGTCGGTGTGTACCGCGTGGGCGTTGCATGCCGGACGGATCGAAATCGGCGTGTTCGTCGCGGTGTTCAGTGTGGGCTGGCTGTTCGCTTATAACTTCTATACCTGCGTTTACACGGCGATTCAGGACGTGGTCGAACCGCGCTTGCGGGCCACGGCGATGGCGCTGTTCTTTGCCGGGTTGTACTTGCTGGGCGGTGGCTTGGGGCCGGTGGTGGTGGGCGGTTTGTCCGATCACTTCGCACACACGGCGATGGCCGCGGCTGGCGCCGAGCAGATGACCGAGGCGTTCAAGGCGGTCGGCTTGCATGACGCGATGTATTTGATCCCGGTGGCGCTGTTTTTCACCATGGTGTTTCTGTTTTTGGCTTCGCGGTGTTTTGTGCGCGATGCCAAGCGGATGAAGGACGGGTTGGTGGCTGTCGTTGAGCCTGGGGTTTCTGTGGCGACTGCATAATCGCTATCGCCAGCAGGCTGGCTCCCACATTGGATCTACAGCGTTAACAAATCCCCTGTGGGAGCTAGCCTGCTAGCGATGCGGCCATCAGCATCACTGCATCAAATTTCAGGCAATAAAAAAGGCCCGCATCGCTGCGGGCCTTCTTGTTTTCAGCGGTGGAGCAGGGCGGTTAACCCGCCACCAGCACCCGAATCGCTTCCAGTCGCAGCGCAGCCTTGTCGAGCATGGCCAGGCCCTGTTCGCGTTGCTTGCGCAGGGCAACCAGTTCGCTGTCGCGCACGGTCGGGTTGACCGCTTGCAGTGCGGTCAGGCGCGCCAGCTCTTCGTCGGTATCCGCTGCCAGGCGACGCTTCGCTTCGGCAACCCGCTCGGCGTGACGCGGGAAGATTTTCTCTTCGCCGGCGTTGATCCGTGGCGTCAGTTGATCGCGCTGGGCCTGGATGAACTTGTTGGCGCTGGCACGGGGCACGCTTTCCAGTTGGTCGTTCAAGGTCTCGAACGACACCCGGGCCGACAAGTCATTGCCAGTGGTGTCGAGCAGGCAGCGCAGGGCGGCCGGCGGCAGGTAACGGCCCAGTTGCAGCGAGCGCGGCGCAACCACTTCGCTGACGTAGAGCAGTTCCAGCAACACGGTGCCCGGTTTCAGCGCCTTGTTCTTGATCAGCGCCACGGCGGTGTTACCCATCGATCCGGACAGCACCAGGTCCATGCCGCCCTGCACCATCGGGTGTTCCCAGGTGATGAACTGCATGTCTTCGCGAGACAGCGCCTGGTTACGGTCGTAAGTGATGGTCACGCCTTCGTCGTCGCCCAGCGGGAAGCTGGCGTCGAGCATTTTTTCGCTCGGCTTGAGGATCAGGGCGTTTTCCGAATGGTCTTCGCTGTCGATGCCGAAGGCGTCGAACAGGGTTTCCATGTAGATCGGCAGGGCGAACTGATCGTCTTGCTCAAGGATGTCCTCGACCAGCGCATCACCTTCGCCAGCGCCGCCGGAGTTGAGCTCCAGCAAGCGGTCACGGCCGGTGTGCAGCTCGGCTTCCAGGCGCTCACGCTCGGCGCGGGCTTCGTCGATCAGCGCTTGCCACTCGCCATCGTCGGCGTTTTCCAGCAGCGGCAGCAGGCGCGAGCCGAACTGATGCTGCAAGGCGTTGCCGGTCGGGCAGGTGTTGAGGAAGGCGTTCAGGGCTTCGTGGTACCACTGGAACAGCCGTTCTTGCGGGCTGGTTTCCAGGTAGGGCACGTGCAGCTCAATGATGTGCTTCTGGCCGATCCGGTCCAGACGACCGATCCGCTGTTCCAGCAGGTCCGGGTGCGACGGCAGATCGAACAGCACCAAGTGGTGCGAGAACTGGAAGTTGCGACCTTCACTGCCGATTTCCGAGCAGATCAGCACTTGCGCGCCAAATTCTTCGTCGGCGAAGTAGGCGGCGGCGCGGTCACGTTCAAGGATGTTCATGCCTTCGTGGAAGACCGTGGCCGGAATCCCGGAGCGCACGCGCAAGGCGTCTTCCAGGTCCATGGCGGTTTCGGCGTGGGCACAGATCACCAGCACTTTGGTGCGCTTGAGCATTTTCAGCTGATCGATCAGCCATTCGACGCGCGGGTCGAATTTCCACCAGCGTTCTTCTTCGTTGGCATCCGGCTGGGCCTGGAAGCTGACTTCCGGGTACAGCTCGGCGTGATCGCCCAACGGCAGTTCGAGGTATTCGTCCGGGCACGGCAGCGGGTACGGATGCAGTTTGCGCTCCGGGAAACCCTGCACGGCGGCGCGGGTGTTGCGGAACAGCACGCGGCCGGTGCCGTGACGGTCCAGCAGTTCGCGGACCAGGCGGGCGCTGGCTTCGGTGTCGCCATCGTTGACGGCGGTCAGCAAAGCTTCGCCTTCGTTGCCGAGGAAGCCGTGAATGGTCTTGTGTGCTTCAGGCGACAGGCGTCCTTTGTCCAGCAGCTCCTGAACGGCTTCGGCCACCGGGCGATAGTTTTCGCTCTCGGCGCGGAAGGCGTGCAGGTCATGGAAACGATTCGGGTCAAGCAGGCGCAGACGCGCGAAGTGGCTGTCCTGGCCCAGTTGTTCCGGGGTCGCGGTCAGCAGCAGCACGCCGGGAATGACTTCGGCCAGTTGCTCGACCAGCGTGTATTCAGGGCTGGCCTTCTCTTCGTGCCACACCAAATGGTGCGCTTCGTCGACCACCAGCAGGTCCCAACCGGCGGCGAACAGCGCGTCCTGGGCTTTCTCGTCATCCACCAGCCACTCAAGTGCAACCAGCGCGAGCTGGGTGTCTTCGAACGGGTTGGCGGCATCGCTTTCGATGAAGCGTTCTTCGTCGAACAGCGCGACTTGCAGGTTAAAGCGGCGGCGCATCTCGACCAGCCACTGGTGCTGCAGGTTCTCCGGCACCAGGATCAGCACGCGGTTGGCGCGGCCCGAAAGCAGTTGGCGATGGATCACCAGGCCGGCTTCGATGGTTTTGCCCAGGCCCACTTCGTCGGCCAGCAACACCCGCGGCGCAATGCGGTCGGCGACTTCACGGGCGATGTGCAACTGGTGCGCGATCGGTTGCGCACGCACGCCGCCCAGGCCCCAGAGTGAGGACTGCAGCTGGCGGCTGGTGTGTTCCAGGGTGTTGTAGCGCAGGGAGAACCAGGCCAGTGGGTCGATCTGCCCGGCGAACAAACGGTCGCTGGCCAGTCGGAACTGAATGAAGTTCGACAGCTGGGTTTCCGGCAGGGTGACCACTTCGTTTTGCGCGTTGAGGCCGTGGTAGACCAGCAGGCCATCGACGTCGTCGACTTCCTGGACGGTCAGTTTCCAGCCTTCGAAGTGAGTGATGGAGTCGCCCGGCGAGAACCGCACGCGGGTGAGGGGCGCATTCCGTAGCGCGTACTGGCGAGTCTCGCCAGTGGCCGGATAGAGCACGGTCAACAAGCGGCCGTCCTGTGCCAGAACGGTGCCTAAACCCAGCTCGGCTTCGCTGTCACTGATCCAGCGTTGCCCCGGTTGATACTGCTGCGCCATGCTGCCTGACTCCCACCTTGAAAAAGCGGGCTATCTTAACGGAATGAGGGCTTCAGGGCCAAAGGACTCTCATAAAAACTCGCAGTCTTACGTTAGCCCAGCGATGCGATGCTTGCCGGTCGGGGCACCAATCGGTGCCAAACCGGTCACAGTTTGCGACCGATGGCTCAAGTCGCCATCCCCGCAGCCGACAGCCTGCTGACAGGAGACTGATAATTATGCTGCCACCGATGCTCCCCCTGAGTGCCGTGCCGATCACGTCACAGCAGGACCCGATCCGCCAGCGCCCGGATATTCCGCCTGTCGTGCCGGTGCAGGAAAGTTCCAACGAAAGCACCATCGACCTGCAACAACGCGATCCCGAGGAAGCGGCTTTTCAGCTGCGCGAGGAACAGCGGCGCAAGCAGGAGCGGGAACGGCGTCGTCGCGAGGCTGATGAAGATCCGGAGGAGCATATGGCGATTCCCGGTACCGAATTGAATGCTGACAATACTGTGCCGGTCGCGCCATTGATGGAAGATCAGCCGCGCCAGGGGTTGTGGGTTGATATCCAGATTTGAGGTTGCGGCTGGTCAGCGCTGCTGCGAGACCGCATTATTGCTAAAACCCTGCCATACGATGTCCTGAGCACCATGAGCCAAGATGACAAGCTGATTGACCTTAACTCTGAACGCGCCAAGCGGGTTCATGACCTTAATGAAAAGCGTCTGAATGAAGTTCGCCAGGCGTTTGAGCAGGCGATGCCGTTGGGTAAAGCCAAGAAGAAACCGAAGAACAAGCCGAAAAAGCGCTGAAACACCCTGCATCGGTTGATGCAGGTCAGTTATTTCCCCTCCTTTACGCCCTGTCTCGGGCGACATTGATCCTGGTCAATTTTCTCTTCTGTCTGATTGGTTAACTTAGCCCTATCGCAACAGGGCAAGTGCAGGAGAGCCGTCATGTTTTTCGACAACGTGGTGATCGCCGGAGTGCTGACAGTCGGCCTCATGGTTCTGTTTTTCGCAGGGTTTGGATTTTTTATCTGGAAGGATTCGCATAAGCGTAAGCCGTAGTTCTTTCTGGATGTAATGAGCACGCAAGGCATTTTGGGCAACTTCGGTTGCCCTTTTTTTTTTGCCCCCGAAAATCTCACTGACAATATAGAACCCTGTGGGAGTGAGTCTGCTCGCGATGGCGGCCTAGTAGCCGACCAGTCTCTTTCAGGTGTACATATCCATTCCTGCGGTAACGGCTGCTTATGGTTTCGCCCTTACGGCGACTCACTTTTTTTACAAGCGCCTAAAAAAAGTAAGCAAAAAAAACGCTCGCCCCAAGCGTCCGGCCCCTCGCTGAGGCTCGGCGTTCCTTCGCTCCGGCATTCATCCGGGGGCATCGCCCTCCGGTTGGCTTCGCTGGCACCTACATGCGATGAGTTCGACTGCGTCGAACGGCGCTTCGCGCCAATCCCCGGATGAACACCTCCACTCAGCCTCCCGACGGGGCGGGTAGATCAAAATCAAAAGCTGCAGGCGAGCTAACGCTCGGCCTGTTGAGTGGTGAGAAGCAAAAGCCGAACGCCGATCCATTGTGGGAGCTGGCCTGCCAGCGATGGCGGCCTCACGGCCAACCAATCTCTTTCAACAGTCCCGCAATGCCAAACTGCAGACAATAAAAAGGCGCGAACCTCACGGAACGCGCCTCTTTGTCGCAGCAGTAAATCAGCTGCCCAGTGCCTTCGACGCCAGCCAGAACAGGCCGGCCGACAGGGCCACTGTTGCGGGCAGGGTCAGGACCCAGGCCAGCAGGATGGTCCGCACGGTGCCGCCTTGCAGGCCGCTTTTGTTGGCGACCATGGTGCCGGCAACGCCTGAGGACAGGACGTGGGTGGTGGAGACTGGCAGGCTGAAGATGTTGGCCATGCCGATCAAACTGGCGGTGGTGATCTGTGCCGACATGCCTTGGGAGTAAGTCATGCCCTGCTTGCCGATCTTCTCGCCGATGGTCAGCACTACGCGTTTCCAGCCGACCATGGTACCCAGACCCAAGGCCAGGGCGACCGCCAGGATGACCCAGAACGGGGCGTACTCGGTGGTGGTGGTCAGGTCTTTGCGCAGTTTGTCCAGGTCCGCCTTTTCACGGGCAGCGAGGCCAGGCAGCTTGCCGACTTTCTTCGCCGTGTCGTCCAGGCAGAGCAGGTAGCGGCGTACTTCGATACGGCTTTCCGGCGACAGCGAGTGGTAGTCCGCTACACCTTTAAGGGTGCCGAGCAGGGCTGTGATGGTCGGTTCGGTCTGTTGCGGGTTGCAACGGAATTTCTCCGGCAGATCACCTTCCACGCTTTTGCCCAGGGCCAGGTATTCGCCCAGGGTGTCGGCGTTGCGCTTGTAGAACTGGCTCAAGTGCAGGGTCGCATCGCGGGTCCGTTCGATCTGGTAGGTCGTGCTGCCCAGGTCGAGTACGAACTGCGCCGGCACGATACCGATCAGCACCAGCATGATCAGGCCGATACCTTTCTGACCATCGTTGGAGCCGTGCACGAAGCTCACGGCCATCGCCGAGATCACCAGCACCAGGCGGTTCCAGAACGGCGGGTGTTTCTTGTCGTCGATCTTGCGGCGCTGTTCCGGTGTCTTGTGCATCTTCGACAGTGGACGCCACCATTTAAGGCCGATCAATATCAAAGCTGCGACCAGGAAGCCCGCCATCGGCGAGAACACCAGGGACGCACCGATATCGATCGCTTTCTGCCAGTTAACACCATCGGCCAACGGAATGTCGTTGATCAACGCGTTGGCCAGGCCGACACCGAGGATCGACCCGATCAGCGTATGGGAACTGGAGGCCGGGATACCGAAGTACCAGGTGCCCAGGTTCCAGGTGATGGCGGCGGCTAGCAGCGAGAACACCATGGCCAGCCCGTGACCGGTGTTCACATTGATCAGCAGTTCTACCGGCAGCAGGTGGACGATGGCATACGCCACGCCGACACCGCCCAGCAGCACGCCGAGAAAGTTGAACACACCGGAAAAGAACACCGCCAGATGAGGCGGCATGGCTTTGGTGTAGATAACGGTGGCCACCGCGTTAGCGGTGTCATGAAAGCCGTTGATGAACTCGAAGGCGAGGACAAAGGCCAGGGCGAGCAAGAGGCTCACAAGCACCCAAGCATCCAGTCCGCTGAATAAATCGATCATGAAGGTTTTCTGACCCGGTCATAAGGGGGCGCGATTATGCCAGAAAAGACTGCTAATCGATGCACTAGGTGCTCATCGGTAACATTCTTCAATGAATTAGTTTGTGACGATAGCTGATCCCCGAGGTTTTTTCCGGGTTTTGCAAGTCATTGAATTCAGATGAAAAGGCCGCAGCCGCAAGGGTTTCTCTCGTGAAATCGAGAGACTTGAACACTTGTGTGAAAAATCTGAGAAGAGGGTCAGGCATGTGCCATTTGCCTCATCCGCAGGGTGAGGTGGCCGCTGCCCGCTTGTAGCGGGCGCGAAAGGCAACATCAGTACACCGCGCTTTTAACGAGTGCCGATGCAGACCCTTGGAAGGATTCAGGCCGAGGAGATCATGGCTCTTCGGCTTTGAGTTCCTTTTCCATCTTCTGCAATTCCTGGGTGAATGCCTGATCCTGAACGGTGGCGCGTTTACGCCAGGGTTTGCGTTCGGGTTCGGGCTGAGCGGCGTAGGTGGTGACTTCCCCGCCGTAAACTTCCTTGTAACGTTGTTCCTGGCGCTCAAGTTCCGCGCGCAGTTCGTCTTTCGTCACAGTGCTACCTGTATGAGTTGAGATAAATTCTGGTGAAACGCACTGCTGAAATCTATTGACCACACTCGTCGAAAGGACAATGCCCGACAAAGGCATCGTTTTTTACGGCATGCGAACAATACTTCCATGTTGCAGGCGGCCACGACACCAGAGAAAAACAGCTGACGTAGCATCAGTTACCTGTTTCAGCGAGCGCGTTGGCGGAGCATATGAAATGAGTGGCAAGCGCTTGCTGCAGGCAGCGACGATAGGATACCGGGCTGCCGAGTGACGGAATCGGCACGTAAAAACCGCTTCGCCACTGAGGTGCATTATAGCGGTCGATCCGAAGAACACTATCTCTTGAGAGTTAAAAGTAGTTCCAGCTGTGTGATTGTTTTGTTACTCGCAACTTTCAGCGGCAACTAGGGTGTCGGTGATGTCACATTGCAACGATGTCTTTCTGACGCCATAAAGTCGAACAAGTTAACCCCATTACATCTGCCCTTTAAATCAGCGAAGAATAAAAGCATGTAGCGGGCACTGCGCGGATCAGCGCGCGCAGGTAGGCATCGTCTTTAAGGTGGATTGCGATTATCGGTCGATGGTTCGATAATCGCCCAATCTTGTGGCCTATGGCTTGTGTGCGGGACCCGAAGCCGCATGTAATAGCCGCTGATCCGTGTAGGAAAATGACCTGATATGAACGATCAACTGCGCAATTCCTTCGCTTCAGTGGCGCCGCCGATCGTGGCCTCGCCTGCCAAGCGAATACAGGCCCTGACCGGCGACCCGGATTTCATGACGTCCCTGGCCCGTGGCCTGGCGGTGGTCCAAGCGTTCCAGGAGCGCAAGCGACACCTGACCATTGCCCAGATCAGTCACCGCACGGAAATTCCCCGCGCCGCCGTGCGACGTTGCCTGCACACGCTGATCAAACTCGGCTACGCCACCACTGACGGCCGCACCTATTCGCTGCTACCCAAAGTGCTGACGCTCGGCCATGCCTACCTGTCTTCGACGCCGTTGGCGGTGTCCGCCCAGCCGTATCTGGACCGCATGAGCGAGCAGCTTCACGAGGCCTGCAACATGGCCACGCTGGAGGGCGATGACATTTTGTACATCGCTCGCTCGGCGACCACCCAGCGCCTGATTTCCGTCGATCTGTCGGTGGGCGGGCGGTTGCCGGCGTATTGCACGTCTATGGGCAGGATCCTTCTTGCGGCACTGGATGACACGTCGCTGCGCGAATACCTCGACCATGCGGAGTTCCAGGCCAAGACCAGCCGGACCCTGCACACCCCCGAGGCGTTGCTCGAATGTTTGCAGGAAGTGCGGCAGCAAGGCTGGTGCATCGTCGATCAGGAACTGGAGCAAGGCCTGCGCTCGATTGCCGTTCCGGTGTACGACGCTTCCGGCCAGGTGGTGGCGGCGCTTAACGTCAGTACCCACGCCGGACGGGTCAGCCGCAACGAGCTGGAGCAACGTTTCTTGCCGGGCTTGCTGAGTGCCAGTCGCGACCTCAGCGCCCAGTTGTTTGCCTAAGCTGTTCGATAAACGCACAGAGTCGCGTTTATCGAATTGACGCTGTTTCCCCAGGATCATTACTGTCGCGGCAGCGCCAGCCCAAGGCTGGCACCTGTCCGACTGCGTTCTTGCGTGGAATAAAAATAATGAACCAGCCTCAGTCTGCTGTAGGAAACTGCCTCGACGTGCAGTCCTTCATCAATGCTCAACCCATCTCTCGCTATCAGTGGCGAGTGGTGATCCTGTGTTTCCTGATTGTCTTCCTCGATGGCCTCGACACCGCGGCCATGGGCTTCATCGCGCCTGCCTTGTCGCAGGACTGGGGCATCGACCGCGCCAGTCTCGGCCCGGTGATGAGTGCGGCGCTGATCGGCATGGTCTTCGGCGCACTGGGCTCCGGCCCCTTGGCTGATCGCTTCGGGCGAAAAGTCGTACTGGTCGGCGCGGTGCTGGTGTTCGGTGCCTTCAGCCTGGCGTCGGCGTACAGCACCAACGTCGATCAACTGCTGGTGCTGCGCTTCCTTACCGGCCTGGGCCTCGGCGCCGGGATGCCGAACGCCACTACGCTGTTGTCGGAATACACCCCGGAGCGCAAAAAATCCCTGCTGGTGACCAGCATGTTTTGCGGCTTCAACCTCGGCATGGCCGGTGGCGGGTTTATCTCGGCGAAGCTGATTCCTGCCTTCGGCTGGCACAGTCTGCTGCTGATCGGCGGGATCCTGCCGCTGATCCTCACCGTCGTCTTGCTGTTCTGGCTGCCGGAATCGGCGCGCTACCTGGTCGTGCGCAACCGTGGCACCGACAAAGTGCGCAAGACCCTCGCGCCCATCGACCCCACCGTCGTCGCCCAGGCGTCAAGCTTCAGCGTGCCGGAACAGAAAACCGTGAAGGCGCGCAACGTATTCGCGGTGATCTTCTCCGGCACCTATAGCACCGGCACCCTGTTGCTGTGGCTGACCTACTTCATGGGCCTGGTGATCGTTTATTTGCTGACCAGTTGGTTGCCGACATTGATGCGTGACAGCGGCGCGAGTATGGAACAAGCGGCGTTCATTGGGGCGTTGTTCCAGTTTGGCGGTGTGCTGAGCGCTGTGGGCGTGGGCTGGGCGATGGACCGGTTCAATCCGCACAAGGTCATCGGCATTTTCTACTTGATGGCCGGGGTGTTTGCCTACGCGGTAGGGCAGAGCCTGGGCAACATCACGATTTTGGCGACCTTGGTGCTGGTGGCAGGGATGTGCGTCAACGGTGCGCAATCGGCGATGCCCTCGCTGGCGGCACGGTTCTATCCGACCCAGGGGCGCGCGACCGGGGTCTCGTGGATGCTGGGGATTGGCCGGTTCGGCGCGATTCTCGGGGCGTGGATGGGCGCAACGTTGCTGGGCCTGGGCTGGAACTTTGAACAGGTGCTTACGGCGCTGGTGATTCCGGCGGCGGTGGCGACCACGGCGGTGGTGATCAAGGGCATGGTCAGTCATGCAGATGCGACCTGATCGTCTGATCCAGATTCTTTGGCGCGTTCTTGATCGTTCCCACGCTCCGCGTGGGAATGCAGCCCGGGACGCTCCGCGTCCCAAAAGCGGACGCAGAGCGTCCATTTGAGGCATTCCCACGCAGAGCGTGGGAACGATCTGGTCAAAAAAAGGGATCGGTAGCGAGGCAACAATCTGTTCGATAAACGAACACTCAGTCGATTATCGGATTGTTTGGCGTTTTACACAGGCTTAACCTTCAGTCATTCCGGCGCTGAACCTCGCGCCTTTTTCATCCACTGTCGGTTCATAACAAAACGGGAGCCTGCCCCATGGCTGAAATCCTTTCGCTGCACGACGCGGTGAAGCAATTCGTCAACGACGGCGATACCGTCGCGCTCGAAGGCTTCACTCACCTGATCCCTACGGCGGCGGGTCATGAAATCATTCGTCAGGGCAAGAAAGATCTGACGCTGGTGCGGATGACGCCTGACCTGATCTACGACCAGTTGATCGGTGCCGGTTGTGCCCGCAAGCTGATTTTTTCCTGGGGCGGCAACCCGGGTGTCGGTTCGCTGCACCGTTTGCGTGATGCCGTCGAGAAGCAGTGGCCACACGCGCTGGAAATTGAAGAACACAGCCACGCGGACTTGGCGAATGCCTACGTTGCTGGCGCTTCCGGCCTACCGTTTGCGGTGCTGCGAGCCTACGCCGGCTCCGACCTGCCGAAGGTCAACCCGCTGATCAAAACCGTCACCTGCCCATTCACCGGCGAAGTCTTGGCGGCCGTGCCTTCGGTGCGCCCCGACATCACAGTGATTCACGCGCAGAAAGCCGACCGCAAAGGCAACGTGCTGCTGTGGGGCATTCTCGGCGTACAGAAAGAAGCCGCGCTGGCCGCCAAACGCTGCATCGTTACCGTTGAGGAAATCGTCGACGACCTCAATGCACCGATGAACTCCTGTGTGCTACCGACCTGGGCCTTGAGCGCGGTCTGCCACGTGCCTGGCGGTGCGCATCCGTCCTACGCCCACGGTTATAACGAGCGTGATAACCGTTTCTACCAGGCCTGGGACCCGATTGCCCGCGACCGTGAAACCTTCACCGCGTGGATCGACGAATACATCCACGGCTGCGCTGACTTCAGCGAGTTCCAGGCCAAGCTGGCCGCTGCTTCGGAGGCTAAGTAATGACTTACACCACCAATGAAATGATGACCGTCGCCGCCGCCCGCCGCCTGAAGAACGGTTCGGTGTGCTTCGTCGGCATCGGCTTGCCGTCGAAAGCGGCCAACCTGGCGCGCCTGACGTCTTCGCCTGACGTGGTCCTGATCTACGAATCGGGTCCGATCGGTGCCAAGCCGAGCGTACTGCCGCTGTCCATCGGTGATGGCGAACTGGCGGAAACCGCCGACACCGTCGTTCCGACCGGTGAGATTTTTCGCTACTGGTTGCAGGGCGGGCGCATTGACGTCGGTTTTCTCGGCGCCGCGCAGGTCGATCGTTTCGGCAACATCAACACCACGGTTGTGGGCGATTACCACGCGCCGAAAGTGCGCCTGCCGGGTGCCGGTGGCGCGCCGGAGATTGCCGGTTCGGCGAAAAGCGTTTTGATCATCCTTAAACAGTCCGCGCGTTCCTTTGTCGACAAACTCGACTTCATTACCTCGGTCGGCCACGGTGAGGGCGGTGATTCGCGCAAGCGTCTTGGTCTGCCGGGCGCCGGTCCGGTCGGCATCATCACCGACCTGTGCATCATGGAACCGGAAGCGGACACCCATGAATTCGTGGTCACCGCGCTGCACCCGGGCGTCACCCGCGAGCAAGTGATTGCCGCCACCGGTTGGGCGATTCGTTTTGCTGACACGGTTGAACACACCGCCGAGCCAACCGAGGTTGAACTCAAAGCGTTGAGGGATCTGGAAGCCCGCACCGCCGCGGCCCACGGCCAAGCACCCGGAGAAGCGTGATGCGTGACGTTTATATCTGCGATGCAATCCGCACCCCCATCGGCCGTTTCGGCGGTGGCCTGTCGGCGGTTCGTGCTGACGACCTCGCTGCCGTGCCAATCAAGGCCTTGATGGAGCGCAACCCGTCAGTGGACTGGAACGCCGTGGACGAGGTGTTCCTCGGCTGCGCCAACCAGGCCGGCGAAGACAACCGTAACGTCGCACGCATGGCGCTGCTGCTGGCGGGGCTGCCGGAAAGCATTCCCGGCGTCACGCTCAATCGCCTGTGCGCTTCGGGCATGGACGCCATTGGGACCGCATTCCGTGCCATTGCCAGCGGTGAAATGGAACTGGCGATTGCCGGCGGCGTCGAGTCGATGTCCCGCGCACCGTTCGTGATGGGCAAGGCCGATGCGGCGTTCTCGCGCAACATGAAGCTGGAAGACACCACCATCGGCTGGCGCTTTATCAACCCGTTGATGAAAGCCCAATACGGCGTCGATGCGATGCCGCAGACCGCCGACAACGTGGCCGACGATTACGAAGTGTCCCGCGAGGATCAGGACGCTTTCGCCCTGCGCAGTCAGCAGCGCACGGCCGCCGCGCAAGCTGCAGGATTTTTCGCTGAAGAAATCGTTGAAGTGCGGATTGCCCACAAGAAAGGGGAAACCGTCGTCAGCCAGGACGAGCATCCTCGTGCCGACACCACCCTGGAAACCCTGGCCAAGCTGAAACCGGTCAACGGTCCCGACAAAACCGTCACCGCCGGCAATGCTTCCGGTGTGAACGACGGTGCGGCAGCCTTGATTCTGGCCTCCGCCGAAGCGGTGAAGAAACACGGCCTGACCGCTCGCGCCAAAGTGCTGGGCATGACGAGCGCCGGTGTCGCACCTCGAGTGATGGGCATCGGTCCGGTTCCGGCGGTGCGCAAGTTGACTGAACGCCTCGGCCTGGCCGTCAGCGATTTCGACGTGATCGAACTCAATGAAGCCTTTGCCAGCCAGGGGCTGGCGGTGCTGCGTGAGCTGGGTATTGCGGACGACGCGACCCAGGTCAATCCGAACGGAGGCGCCATTGCCCTGGGTCATCCGTTGGGCATGAGCGGTGCGCGTCTGGTCTTGACCGCGTTGCATCAGCTTGAAAAAACGGGTGGCAAGAAAGGTCTGGCGACCATGTGCGTCGGCGTCGGTCAGGGTCTGGCCTTGGCCATCGAACGCGTCTGACACCTGGCAGACTCATAAGAACAGAGGAAAGCGAAATGACTGACAAGCCTGGTTACCGTCGCCCGCAGGAAGGCACCCAGCCGGAGTACCTGCACCCGACTTATCAATCCACCAACCGTCGCGCGCCGTCCAAGCCGTTGGTGTTTTTGCCTCATTCGTTGTCGGAAATCACCGGCCCGACCATCGGCGCCGAGCGAATCAACGAGAAGGACAGCGATCTGACCGCTCAGCACCAGGGTGAACCGTTGGGTGAACGCATCATCATCCACGGCCGCGTGCTGGATGAAGACGGCTTGCCAGTCCCGGGGATTTTGGTGGAGATCTGGCAGGCCAATGCCGCCGGTCGCTACAACCATGCCCGCGACCTGCACGACGCGCCGCTGGACCCGAACTTCACCGGCACCGGCCGCACCGTGACCGACGCCGATGGCTGGTACCAGTTCCAGACCATCAAGCCCGGGGCTTACCCGTGGGGCAATCACCACAACGCCTGGCGCCCGGCGCACATCCATTTCTCCCTGTTCGGGCCGAGCATTCTGACGCGCCTGGTCACGCAGATGTATTTTCCGGGTGACCCGCTGCTGGCCTACGACCCGATCTACAACTGCGTGCCCGATACCCGTGCTAAAGAGCGTTTGATCGCCACGTTCGATCTGGAAAAAACCATCCCTTCCTATGCCCTCGGTTATCGCTGGGACATCGTCTTGCGCGGCCGCGAAGCCACGCCGATGGAGAAATAAGATGACGCTGAACGCGACCACGTCCCACACCGTCGGGCCGTATTACCACATCGGCCTGACCTGGCTGAACCGCGAAGACCTGACCGTTGCACAGACCCTCGGCGAGCGCGTGGCGATCACCGGGCAAGTCGTCGATGGCAACGGCGATTTCGTCAACGATGCGATGCTGGAAGTCTGGCAGGCCAACGCCGCCGGCAAGTACGACCACCCCGAAGACGATCAGGCCAAACCCCTGGATCCGAACTTCGAAGGCTTCGGCCGGGTGCCGGTGGATGCCGAAGGGCGCTTCCGGTTCACCACGATCAAGCCGGGCACGGTGGAAGGCCTGAAGGGCTCGACCCAGGCGCCGCATCTCGTGGTGCTGGTGTTTGCTCGCGGGTTGGTGAAGCACTTGCTCACACGGATTTACTTTGAGGGCGAACCGGCGAACGTTGAGGACCCGCTGCTGGAGTGTGTGCCGGCTGAGCGTCGCAGTACCTTGCTGGCGAAGAAGGATGCGTCCGGTGTTTATCAGTGGAATGTCATCCTGCAAGGCACTGATGCCGAGACGGTGTTCTTCGATTACTGAATGGGCATTGCTTGTGGGAATGATCGTTCCCACGCTCTGCGTGGGAATGCCGCCATGGACGCTCTGCGTCCACTGTGACGCGGAGCGTCACGGGATGCATTCCCACGGGGACCGTGGGAACGATCAGTGTGAAGACTGCATCTGTGGAACGGGACTGTTGCAAAGTGTGTCTAGACTGTCATGGTCCCCAAAGAGTGAAAAACAATGACAACCCCCACCGCTATTCCAGCGCACTACACCGGCGAAGAGCGCAGCAAGCGCATCTTCGCGATTGTCGGCGCCTCGTCCGGCAACCTCGTGGAGTGGTTCGACTTCTACGTCTACGCCTTTTGCGCGATCTACTTCGCGCCCGCCTTTTTCCCGTCCGATAACCCGACTGTGCAACTGGTGAATACCGCCGGCGTGTTCGCAGCCGGGTTCCTGATGCGGCCGATTGGCGGCTGGATTTTCGGCCGTGTCGCGGACAAGCACGGGCGCAAGAATTCGATGCTGATCTCGATTCTGATGATGTGCTTCGGTTCGTTGCTCATTGCGTGCTTGCCGACCTACAAGGACATCGGCGTCTGGGCGCCGATCATGCTGCTGTTCGCCCGCTTGCTCCAGGGCTTGTCGGTGGGTGGCGAATACGGCACCACCGCGACCTACATGAGCGAAGTCGCCCTCAAGGGCCAGCGCGGTTTTTTTGCCTCGTTCCAGTACGTGACGCTGATTGGCGGGCAACTGTTGGCGGTGTCGCTGGTGGTGGTCCTGCAACAGTTCCTCACTGAAGATGACCTGCGTGCCTACGGCTGGCGGATTCCGTTTGTGGTTGGTGCAGTGGCCGCATTGATCTCGCTGTTCCTGCGTCGCTCGCTCAAGGAAACCACCAGCAAGGAAATGCGCGAGAACAAGGACGCCGGCAGCATCCGCGCACTGTTTCGCGACCATAAGGCGGCCTTTATTACCGTGCTCGGTTACACCGCCGGGGGCTCGCTGATTTTCTACACTTTCACCACGTACATGCAGAAGTACCTGGTGAACACCGCCGGCATGCACGCCAAGACCGCCAGCTACATCATGACCGGCGCGCTCTTTCTATATATGTGCATGCAGCCGCTGTTCGGCATGCTCGCGGACAAGATCGGCCGACGTAACTCGATGCTCTGGTTCGGTGCCCTCGGGACGCTGTGCACCGTGCCGATCCTGCTCAGCTTGAAAAGCGTCAGCAGTCCGTTCCTCGCCTTTGTGCTGATTACCGTTGCGCTGGCGATTGTCAGTTTCTACACCTCCATCAGTGGTCTGGTGAAAGCCGAAATGTTCCCGCCGGAAGTGCGCGCACTGGGTGTCGGCCTGGCGTATGCAGTGGCCAATGCGATCTTCGGTGGCTCGGCGGAATACGTCGCCCTGAGCCTGAAAGCCGTGGGCATGGAAAACTCCTTCTACTGGTACGTGACAGTGATGATGGCGGTGGCGTTCCTGTTCAGCCTGCGCCTGCCGAAACAGGCCAAGTACTTGCACCACGACCTTTGATCCATCCGCGTGGGCCCGAGCGGTCCACGCCTTCAGGGACTGTTTATGAACCAGCGACCGGGCAATCAATTGTTCGATGCCTATTTCACGGCCCGCGACATGCGTGAGGTGTTCTGCGATCAGGGCAGGGTTCAGGCCATGCTCGATTTCGAGGCGGCACTGGCCCGGGCCGAGGCGCGGGTGGGTTTGATTCCGCAAACGGCTGTCGCATGGATCGAAGCGGCATGTCGTGCCGAACATTACGACTTTGCTGCGCTCGGCGAGGCGATTGCCACGGCGGGCAATTCGGCGATTCCGTTGGTGAAGGCCTTGGGTAAACAGATCGCGACCAACGATGCTGAGGCCGAGCGCTATGTGCATCTGGGCGCAACCAGTCAGGACGTGATGGACACCGGTCTGGTGTTGCAACTGCGTCGCGCGCTGGAACTGATCGAAAGCGATCTGGCGCAACTGGGCGAAACGTTGGCGACCCAGGCGTTACGCTTCGTTGCCACGCCGCTGGCCGGACGCACCTGGTTGCAGCACGCAACGCCCGTCACCCTTGGCATGAAAATCGCCGGTTGGCTGGGCGCTGTGACCCGCAGCCGCCAACGTCTGCAAGAACTCAAACCACGCCTGCTGGTGCTGCAATTCGGCGGTGCTTCCGGAACCCTCGCGGCCCTCGGCGAGCAGGCGATGCCGATTGCCAAAGTCTTGGCCGGTGAGCTGCAACTGACGTTGCCGGACCAACCCTGGCACACCCAGCGTGATCGCCTGGTGGAGTTCGGCGCGGTGCTCGGTTTGATCGCCGGCAGCCTCGGCAAACTCGGCCGCGACATCAGCCTGTTGATGCAGACCGAAGCCGGCGAAGTGTTCGAACCGGCAGCACCGGGCAAGGGCGGTTCCTCGACCATGCCGCACAAACGCAACCCCGTCGGCGCGGCGGTGCTGATCAGTGCAGCGACACGGATTCCCGGTTTGCTCTCGACCCTGTTCAGTGCCATGCCGCAGGAACACGAACGCAGCCTGGGCCTGTGGCATGCCGAATGGGAAACCTTGCCGGAGATCTGCTGCCTGGTGTCCGGCAGCCTCAAGCAAGCGTTGCTGGTGGCGGATGGACTGGAAGTGGACGCTGATCGTATGGTCCGCAACCTCGACCTGACCCAGGGCCTGGTGCTAGCCGAAGCGGTGAGCATAGTCCTCGCGCAACGGGTCGGCCGCGACACTGCGCACCATCTGCTGGAGCAATGCTGCAAACGTGCGGTGGCCGAGCAACGTCATCTGCGAGCGGTACTCGGCGACGAGCCGCAAGTGACCGCCGAGCTGTCTGCCGTTGAACTCGATCATCTGCTGGACCCCGCCCATTACCTCGGTCAGGCCCATACCTGGGTCGAGCGAGCGGTGGCTGAACATTCTGCGTTGACTGCCTGAAGGAGATTGCTGTGGCTTTCGTACAACTCGCCGAGGGCGAACTGCATTACCAAATTGATGGGCCGGACGATGCGCCGGTGCTGGTGTTGTCCAACTCGCTGGGCACCGACCTGCACATGTGGGACGCGCAGATTGCTGCGTTCTCCGAGCATTTTCGGGTGCTGCGTTTCGACACCCGTGGTCATGGCCAGTCGCTGGTGACGCAGGGGCCGTACAGCATCGAGCAACTGGGCCACGACGTGCTGGCGCTGCTGGATGCCTTGCACATTGAAAAGGCGCATTTCTGCGGCCTGTCCATGGGTGGTTTGATCGGCCAGTGGCTGGGCATCAATGCCGGCGATCGATTGAACAAACTGGTGGTGTGCAACACCGCCGCGAAAATCGGCGATCCGTCGGTGTGGGATCCACGGATCGAAATGGTGCTGCGTGACGGTCAGGCCGCAATGGTCGCTTTGCGTGATGCGTCGATTGCGCGCTGGTTCACCGCAGATTTTGCCGAGGCGAATCCTGCTGCCGCGAAGCAGATTACCGACATGCTCGCGGCCACTTCGCCTGAAGGTTATGCGGCCAATTGCGCGGCGGTGCGCGATGCCGATTTCCGAGATCATCTGTCCTCGATCAAGGTGCCGCTGCTGGTCATCGCCGGCACTGAAGATGCGGTGACGCCGCCGTCCGGTGGGCACTTTATTCAGGAGCATGTGCAGGGCGCCGAGTACGCCGAGTTCTATGCCGCGCACCTGTCCAACGTCCAGGCCGGGGATGATTTTAGCAACCGTGTGCTGGCGTTTTTGTTGGCTCATTAAGGGGATTGTTGTGGACGAAAAACAACGTTACGACGAGGGCCTGAACGTCCGCCGTGCAGTGCTCGGCGACGCCCATGTCGACCGCAGCCTGAATGCGCTGACCGAGTTCAACTCGGAGTTCCAGGAAATGATCACCCGCCACGCGTGGGGCGACATCTGGACCCGTCCGGGCCTGCCGCGTCATACCCGCAGCCTGATCACCATCGCCATGTTGATCGGCATGAACCGCAACGAAGAACTCAAACTGCACCTGCGCGCCGCCGCCAACAACGGCGTGACCCGCAGCGAGATCAAGGAAGTGATCATGCAGAGCGCGATCTACTGCGGCATCCCGGCGGCCAATGCGACGTTTCATTTGGCGGAGTCGGTTTGGGATGAGCTTGGGGTTGAATCGCGGGATTGATCTTCGGGTTTTGCATTGTTAGAGCTGACGCCTTCGCGGGCAAGCCACGCTCCCACAGGTCCGCGGTGAACACAAAACAGACGTTCACCGCGGTCCTGTGGGAGCGTGGCTTGCCCGCGAAAGCGGTGATGGGCTTGATACATCAATTGGCTGGATAACCACTTCGCGATCAATCAAACCGTGGCGACAATGAAAATCCGCTTGAACGGAAACAGCGTGCGTCCATCGCTTTCATGGGGGTAATGCGCGTGCACCCGCATCATGAAGTGATAAATGAACCGCGCCTGTTCCTCATCCTTCAATCCTTGCATCACCGCCCTCAAGGCCGACACCTTGATCCAGTCATAAATCGGCGACTTGCCGTCGACGACCTGCAACTGCTCGGTCTCCCAGATATCCAGCGATGCACAGATCGGTGCCAGCAAACGGTAGTAACCCTCCAGGGACAACAGTGACCGCCTGGCCATGGTTTTGCGCAATTGCGGGGAGCCCAGCGGTTTGCCGTCGGAACCTCCATCGTTGAGGGTGTCGAGCATCAGTTGATACCACACCGCATCCCGCCAGTCGGGCATGTGCGCCGCCAGACAACCACCCCCATTGAGATAACCGAGCAGACGCGGCAGCAGTTGTTCGTGACCATCGATGAAGTGCAGCACGGCGGCGGCAAAGAGCAGGTCGGCGGGTAGCTCCGGCTGCCAGTTCTGCAGATCGCACTGCTTCCACTGCGCCTTGATCGGCAAGCATCGAGCTTCCCCAAGCATCTGTTCCGAACTGTCGACACCCATCAGGTGCGCATGGGGCCAGCGCTTGGCCAGGGCTTGCGTCGCAATGCCGGTGCCACACCCGAGGTCATAGATGCGTTTGGGGTTTTCAAGGTTGACGCGGTCGAGTAGCTCGATCACGGGGCGTTGTCGAAGCCGGGAGAATTGCTGGTAAGCCGTGGGATCCCAGTCGCGATTTACGGGAGCCGACTTGAGTCGAGGGGGCATGAGGTTATCCTCTCTGTCCATGAGTGGTCGGTGAGTGACTAGGCACCTGCATCCGACTTTTTTATTTCGCCATAGATGCCGTTCCACAATTTGATTCGGTGTTCGATCGCGTCAATGGCCGCCTTCAATGCTTTTTCCTGCTGGTCTGGCGTGGTGATTAATCGAGACAATATTTTTTGCGCACCAGGGCCATGGTCGCCACTGTCTACTTCGATGTGTCGATTCAGGTAGTACGTCAACTTCGGGGCCTGATGAATATTTAGTCCCCAGCGCTCTAAAAGAGTCTGGAACATTTCGGGTATCGGGTCTTCCCGGCCAAAAAGAAAGCTGCTGGCCACTTCGGCAGTCGAGGCCTTACGTGCTGTCTTAATTGTGTGTTTGACGAACGTTTGTACGTACGCCGGAACCCGGGCCTGGTTGAGTGCCTTCCCTAGCGAAAAAGAGTGTGTGAATTGATTGATGAATGTATCGATTCTTTCAGTGGGTGCACTGACTTCAGCCATTGCGTCGAGGTACAGGCGGAAATGACTGGCCGGGCGGCCATCATGGCCAATATCCGATTCTTCGCCGGTAATGATTTCATTGATGAGGCGGGCACTATCTTCATTCTGCACCGGTATCCAGGGTAGCTCGACACAGGTGAAGTCGCGTTGCAGACGTTTGGCCAGGCTCATGAAGTCCCACACTGCAAATACGTGGTGACTCATAAACAGTCTGACGTGTTCTATCGAGCGAATGGCCTCATAAATAGGGTGTTGGGCCAACCGATTCTGATAAGGCCCGAGTTCTTTTTCAAACATGGGTTGCGTCCTTGCGAAGACGATGAAAGAGGGGCTAGCGCTATGTCAGAGAGCAGTGCGCGGTTGGCGGAGATCTGCGAAAAGTCGTGACCATGCTTTTGGGGAAGGCAGCATTAATCCGGTAACTTTTTTGTAAACTCGCCATTCATCACCAAATATGGATTCAAGGCGTTTATCCATGTGCCATGTGCCTATATACATATAGATCGTGGCCCCGATCGAAAAGAGTAGCGTGTCGTACGTCATAATCGGGTGGGCCCAGAAAAACAGCATTAGAAAAGTATGGTGGGGAAAGCGTACGTAACGTTTGATACCCTGTATTTGCATTCGATAGGGTGCAGGGATTCTTTGCCCTCTCAATTTGGCAATTAATTGATGAGCGCCGAGCCATTGCCAAAACGTAGAGGTATAACGAAAGCAGTAAATGGTAAGACCCAATAGAGTCACCATCGATAACGCTGCGAAGTGAAACAGCGGGCTTCCTGGTATCAGGACGTAGATGTATTGTCCTGAGGGTTGCCAGTAGTAAATACCAAGAGTCAGGGTGGCGGCGGAAAAGACGCACATCCCAATATTCCAGCTCCACTCCGGAAAAAAAACTTCGTAAAGTTTCATCGCCGGTCGGGTAGTAAGGCAGGAGTGAACAATGCCATAAGAGGCCATGATCATTATGTCGAGCTGCCACCAGTTCATAGTGTTTCCTTCCAAGGTTGAAACTGCTGAATATTACTTCTGGCAGATTCTAGAAGTCCGATAGGAAGGACGCTACTGTAAAAACTAACAGGTTTTAAGTTCTTTTAATAATAGTGGGGCAGACAATCCGTTATAACTTGATCAAATGCGATAATCAGCTGCTCTCCGCTATTTTTGATTAGGCCACTTCCGGTGTGGCCTGTGTCCGGGCTCTGTGGAATGCGGTTACAACAAACTGATCGGATAGCTGACGATCAACCGATTCTCATCAAACTCGTTGTTACTGAAGTCCCGGCGTATGGTCGAGTTGCGCCATTTGACGTTGAGGTCCTTGAGCGCGCCGCTCTGCACGGTGTAGCCCAGCTCACTTTCGCGGCCCCACTCCTTGCCGTCGGTGATGGTGCCGGTGTGCACGTTGTCGCCGCTGATGTAGCGGTTCATCAGGGTCAGGCCGGGGATGCCGAGGGCGACGAAGTTGTAGTCGTGGCGCACCTGCCAGGATTTTTCCCGGGCGTTGTCATAACTGGCGTTGTAACTGTCGTTGGCCAGGGTGCCGCCGCTGGTGCCGTTGACCCGCATCCAGGCGCTGTCGCCGGTGAGCTTTTGCAGGCCGACGTAGAAGGTGTGGCCGCTGTATTTGGCCGAAAACAGACCTGACCAGGTCTTGTTGTCCAGATCGCCAGCCCGGGCGCTGCCGTCATCCTTGCCGTAGAAGAAACCGAGGTTGGCGCCCAGGGTCCAGTCGCCGACGGGCTGGCTGTGGATCAGGTTGATGTATTGCTGGCTGTAGATGTCTTTGAGCTCGGCGTTCCACACACCGATCTGGGTGCGCTTGTCGTTAAAGGCGTATTCGCCGCCCTGGAAGTTGAAGCGGTCGGAGGTGAATGTCGGTTTTCCGGTCATCGACAGGTCGCTCATGCTGCTGTCGTCGCGCGGACTGTTGGCGCGGAACTGGCCGCCATAGAGCGTCAGGCCGGCGATTTCTTTCGAGGTGATCTGACCGCCACGGAAGGTTTGTGGCAGGGAGCGTCCGTCGTCCGAGCGCAGGATCGGCAGCACCGGCATCCATTCGCCTACCTTGACTTCGGTCTGCGACAGCCTGGCCTTGAACGCCACGTTGGTGCGACCGAAGTTGTCCGCCGGGCGACCGTCGTGATCCAGCGGCAGCAACTGCGTTCCGCCCGTGCCTTTCCCGCCGTCGAGCTTCACCGAGTACAGCCCCAGCACGTCCATGCCGAAGCCGACGGTGCCCTGGGTGAAGCCGGATTTGGTGTCGAGGATGAAGCTTTGCGTCCACTCTTCAGCCTTGCCCTGGGCCTTGGTCGGGTTGGTGAAGTTGCGGTTGATGTAGAAATTGCGCAGGTTCAGGTTGACCTTGGCGCCTTCGACAAAACCCGATTCCTCGGCCATGGCGGGCAGGGCCGTGCTGGCCAGGGCGATGGCAATCAGGCTTGGGAGGTAATACTGCGCGGTGGAAGGCGTCATGGGCTCGGGACTCTCTAATTGTTAGGGATGAAACGGGGCCCTGCCGCAACGACGGGTTGCAGACAAGGGATGCGACTTCGTGAAAAACGGGAGCGGGATCAGCCGGACAGGGCAGGGCGCGGGGACATGGTGTCGAACCTGATGTTATTGGTCTTGTGCGACGAATGGTGCGGGGAATGAACCAGGCGGTTCAATCGGGGAAAGCGGGTTTTGGGCGGTTATCGAACGCATGTTGGTTTGAGGTTTTTGTGTTGTATGTGCTGGCCTCTTCGCGAGCAAGCCCGCTCCCACAGTGGACCTATTGCGTGTATGCGATTAGTGGCAAACATAGAAACCTGTGGGAGCGGGCTTGCTCGCGAAGGGGCCCTCCCAGACGCCACAACTTTCCCGCAGCCAACAAAAAGCCCACCAAAAGGTGGGCTTCGTGTTTAAAGCAGCGCTATCAGAACATTCTCATCTTCGGCGCTTCTTCTTTCAGCGGTTCGACTTTCGCCGTCTGCTCGTTCCAGCCACCACCCAGTGCCTTGTACAGATTGACCGCACTGACCAGCTGCGCCAGGCGGTCAGTAATCAGCACTTGTTGCGCACTGAACAGCTGACGCTGGGCGTCGAGGAAGGTCAGGTTGCTGTCGACACCAATGCGGTAGCGACGCTCGGCCAGACGGTAGTAGTCCTGGTTGGCGGTGACGAAATCGCGCTGCGCCTGCAATTGATCGGTGTAGGTCTGGCGGGCGGCCAGGCCGTCGGCGACTTCCTGGAAGGCCGTTTGAATGGACTTCTCGTAGTTCGCCACGCCGATGTCTTTCTGGATTTTCGAGTAATCCAGGCTGGCGCGCAGGCTGCCGGCGTTGAAGATCGGCAGGTTGATCTGCGGCGAGAACAGCCAGGTGCCCGAACCGCCCTTGAACAGACCGGACAGGTCCGGGCTCAAGGTCCCGGCATTGGCCGTCAGGCTGATGCTCGGGAAGAACGCCGCCCGTGCCGCGCCGATGTTGGCGTTGGCCGCTTTCAGGTTGTACTCGGCCTGGAGGATATCCGGGCGACGTTGCAGCAAGTCCGATGGCAGACCGGCCGGCACATCGCTCAGCAGGTCGTCAGCCAGTGGCTTGGCGGCTTGCAGATTGGCCGGAATACCGGTGCCGAGCAACAGCACCAGGCTGTTTTCGTCCTGCGCGACCTGACGGGTGTACTTGGCCAATTGCGCCCGGGCGTTTTCCACCGAGGTACGCGACTGGGCCAGGTCCAGGGCCGAGGCGACACCGACTTCGTTGCTGCGCGAGGTGAGCTTGTAGCTCTCCTCGAACGCACCGAGGGTGTCCTGGGTCAGCTTCAGCAATTCCTTGTCAGCCTGCCAGGTCAGGTAGGCATTGGCCACGCTGGCCACCAGGCTAATCTGCGTGCTGCGACGACCTTCTTCAGTGGCGAAGTACTTCTGCAGGGCTTCTTCACTGAGGCTGCGAACCCGACCGAACAGGTCGAGTTCATAGGCGCTGATGCCGACTGTAGCCGAGTAGGAACTGGTGATGCCGGCTTGACCGGTCTGCGACATGTCAGCCGGAACGCGCTGACGGCTGCCGGTGCCATTGGCCGAAACCGCCGGGAACAGATCGGCACGCTGGATGCGGTACTGAGCCGCAAAGGCGTCGATGTTCAGGGCCGCAACACGCAGGTCACGGTTGTTTTCCAGTGAAACCTGAATCAGCTGTTGCAGTGCCGGGTCATGGAAAAACTGCTTCCAGCCCTGTTCAGCGGCGGCCTGTGCAGGCGCCTGGGCCGGCGAGTACGCCGGGCCTTGCGGGTATTGCGCTGCCACCGGTGCTTCAGGCTGCTGATAATCGGGGATCAGCGAGCAGCCGCTCAGCACGAAGGCGGCGACTGCGATGGAGAGTAGCGACTTGCTCATTGGCCAGCCTCTTTAGAAGGTTCAATTGCGTCGTCCTGGTCGGCTTTTTTGCGCTGGCCAATGGATGACACGGTAACGAAGAACAGTGGGACCCAGAAGATCGCCAGGACCGTGGCGGTGATCATACCGCCAATAACGCCTGTACCGATTGCATGCTGGCTACCTGAGCCTGCGCCCGTGGAAATCGCCAGCGGTACTACGCCGAGGACGAAGGCGAGCGAGGTCATGATGATCGGCCGCAAACGCATCCGGCACGCTTCGATCGCCGCTTCGCGCAGGCTGCGCCCTTGCTCATGCAGCTCCTTGGCGAACTCGACAATCAGAATGGCGTTTTTCGCTGCCAGACCGATGGTTGTCAACAGGCCCACCTGGAAGTAAACGTCGTTGGAGAGTCCCCGCAGACTGGTGGCCAACAGTGCCCCGATGATCCCCAGCGGAACCACCAGCATCACCGCGATCGGAATCGACCAGCTTTCGTACAGCGCCGCCAGGCACAGGAACACCATCAGCAGCGACAACGCGTACAGCGCCGGCGCTTGTGAGCCGGACAGCCGTTCTTCGTACGACAGACCGGTCCAGGAAATACCGACACCGGCCGGCAGTTTCTTGGCCAGGGCCTCGACTTCCGCCATGGCTTCACCGGTGGAGTAGCCCGGCGCCGGGGAGCCGAGGATTTCCATTGCTTCTACGCCGTTGTAACGCGAGAGCTTCGGCGCCCCGTAGATCCACTCGCCCTTGGCGAAGGCCGAGAAGGGCACCATGGTCCCTGCGGCATTACGCACATACCATTTCTTGATGTCTTCCGGGCTCATCCGCGAATTGGGTTGACCCTGCACGTAGACTTTCTTCACCCGACCACGGTCGATGAAGTCGTTGACGTAGCTACTGCCCAAGGCAATCGACAGGGTGCTGTTGATGTCGGTGAGGGTCAGGCCCAATGCGCTGGCCTTCTCGTCGTCGATTTCCAACTGGTATTGCGGTTCGTCGTTCAGGCCGTTCGGACGCACCTGATAGAGCACCTTGCTCTGCGCCGCCATGCCGAGGAACTGGTTGCGAGCCTCCATCAACTTGTCGTGACCGATACCGGCACGGTCTTGCAGGAACACGTCGAAACCGGTGGCATTACCCAACTCCAGTACCGCCGGTGGCGCGAAGGCAAACACCATGGCATCGCGGAAGGTGAAGAAGTGCTGCTGGGCGCGGGCGGCGAGTTTGAACACGCTGTTTTCCGCATCCCGCTGATCCCACGGCTTGAGCATGATGAACGCCAGGCCCGAGCTTTGGCCACGACCGGCGAAGTTGAAACCGTTGACGGTAAACACCGAGGCTACAGCGCTCGATTCCTTATCCAGCAGGTAGGAGCGCATCTCATCGATCACCACCTGCGTGCGCTGGGCGCTGGAACCGGCCGGGGTCTGCACCTGGGCGAACAACACGCCCTGGTCTTCTTCTGGCAGGAACGCCGTTGGAATGCGGGTGAACAGCCAGATCATGCCGACGACAATGATCAGGTACGCCAGCAGGTACGGCGCCTTGTGCGTCAGCATGTTGCCCACGCCACGCTCGTAGCTTTTGACGCCACGGTCAAAGCTGCGGTTGAACCAGCCGAAGAAGCCGCGTTTCGGTGTGCCGTGCTCGCCTTTCGGAATTGCCTTGAGCATGGTGGCGCAAAGGGCCGGGGTGAAGATCAATGCGACCATCACGGACAGCGCCATGGCCGACACGATGGTGATCGAGAATTGCTTGTAGATCACGCCCGTGGAACCGCTGAAGAAGGCCATCGGCAGCAGTACCGCCGACAGCACCAGGGCGATACCGACCAGCGCACCCTGGATCTGCCCCATGGATTTCTTGGTGGCCTCCTTGGGTGACAGGCCTTCTTCGCTCATGACCCGTTCGACGTTTTCCACCACAACAATGGCATCGTCCACCAGCAAACCGATGGCCAGCACCATACCGAACATGGTCAGGGTGTTGATGCTGAAACCGAACGCCGCGAGGATGCCGAACGTACCCAGCAATACCACCGGCACCGTCATCGTGGTGATGACGGTGGCACGGAAGTTTTGCAGGAACAGGAACATCACCAGGAACACCAGCACGATCGCTTCGACCAGGGTTTCAACCACACCCTTGATCGACTCGGTCACCACCGGCGTGGTGTCGTACGGGAAGACCACTTCCATACCTTGCGGGAAGAACGGCTTGAGCGTGTTGATGGTGTTGCGCAGTGCTTTTGCCGTGTCGAGGGCGTTGGCACCGTTGGCCAGTTTCACCGCCAGGCCGGAAGCCGGTGCACCGTTGAACTGAGCATTGATGCTGTAGTTTTCACCACCCAAACCTACGTCGGCGACATCGGACAGACGCACTTGCGAACCGTCCTTGTTGACCTTGAGCAGGATCTTGTTGAACTGCTCGGCGGTCTGCAGACGAGTCTTGCCGATGATGGTGGCGTTCAACTGCTGGCCGGGCGCAGCTGGCAGACCGCCCAGTTGACCTGAGGACACCTGGATGTTCTGCGCCGCGATGGCTGCTTTCACGTCCACGGGCGTCAGGTTGAAGTTGTTCAGCTTGGCCGGGTCGAGCCAGACCCGCATCGCGTACTGGGAACCGAAGACCTGGAAGTCACCGACACCGGCGGTCCGCGAGATCGGGTCCTGCATGTTCGACACGATGTAGTTGGACAGGTCGTCCTTGGTCATGCTGCCGTCGCGCGACACCACGCCGATCACCATCAGGAAGTTCTTCACTGACTTGGTCACGCGGATACCCTGTTGCTGCACTTCTTGCGGCAGCAGCGGGGTGGCCAGGTTCAGTTTGTTCTGGACCTGAACCTGCGCGGTATCGGAGTTGGTGCCCTGCTCGAAGGTCGCGGTGATGGTCATGCTGCCGTCGGAGTTACTTTCCGAGGAGACATAACGCAGGTTATCGATACCGTTGAGCTGTTGTTCGATGACCTGGACCACGGTGTCCTGCACGGTTTGTGCGGAAGCGCCTGGGTAGGTTACCTGGATCGCAATGGCCGGAGGCGCAATGCTCGGGTATTGGTTGATCGGGAGTTTGAGGATCGATAGTGCCCCGACCAGCATGATCACCAGGGCAATTACCCAGGCGAAAATCGGACGGTCGATAAAGAATTTCGACATGGTTTACTCCCCTTTGCCGCTGGAAGCCTTTTCAGCTGCCTGTGCGGGGGCCGGGTTCTTTGCGCCAACGTTAGTCGCTTCACTGGCTTTGACTTCGATGCCAGGTTTGACGAATTGCAGTCCTTCGGTGATCAGGCGATCGCCTGCCTTCAGGCCGTCTTCGATCAGCCATTGGCTACCGACGGTGCGGCTGGCCTTGAGCTGACGCAGTTCAACCTTGTTGTCCGGACCGACGACCAGTGCGGTCGGCGTACCTTTGAGGTCGCGAGTCACGCCTTGTTGCGGCGCCAGAATCGCGGCGGCGTTCACACCGGCTTTGAGCTGGGCGTGCACGAACATGCCTGGAAGCAGCGTGTGATCCGGGTTCGGGAACACTGCACGCAAGGTCACGGAGCCGGTGGTCTGATCAACCGAGACTTCGGAGAACTCAAGTTTGCCTTCCTGTTTGTACTGGCTGCCGTCTTCGAGGGTCAGCTTGACCGCCGCTGCCGTGTCGCCAGCCTTTTGCAGGCGACCGCTTTCCAGTTCGCGACGCAGCTCAAGCAGCTCGACCGAAGACTGGGTGACGTCGACGTAAATCGGGTCAAGTTGCTGGATCACCGCCATGGCATCGACCTGGCCGTTGCTGACCAGCGCACCCTCGGTCACGTTCGAGCGACCGATGCGGCCGGCAATCGGCGCGTAGACCTTGGTGTAGCGCACATTGATCTGAGCGGTTTGCAGCGCGGCTTCCGATTGCATGCGGTTGGCCACGGCTGTGTCGTATTCCTGACGGCTGACAGCCTGTTCGTTGACCAGCTGCTTGTAGCGATCAGAGATCGACTTCGTCTGTTGCAGGTTGGCTTCGGCGCTTTTCAGCGTAGCGTCATAGACAGACGGATCGATCTGATACAGCTGCTGGCCGGCCTTGACGTCACCGCCTTCCTTGAACAGGCGCTTGAGAATGATGCCGTTGACCTGCGGGCGAACTTCGGCAATACGGAACGCACTGGTGCGCCCCGGAAGCTCGGACGTCAGGGTGAAGGCTTGAGGTTGCAGGGTAACCACGCCGACCTGAGGAGGCGGTGCGGCGGGTGCCGCTTCTTCCTTTTTGCATCCGCTGAGCAGTGATGCGAGGGCGACGGCGGCGACCAGAGCGGTAACGGCTGGCTTGAATTGCATGAAAATCCTCGGGTCAGGCGCGCAAGAAACGCACAAGAAATGTGGAAGGGTAAAAAATGAGTGCCGGGTGGATAAGTAGCTTGCTAAGGAATATACTTACGTTCATGGTTGTTTGTAAACACCTTGACTGCGTATCCACCCTGTTACCTACGCCCGTCAAAGGTTCGAATTGTAAGCCGGGGACGAGACCCGAGAGCGCTCGCCCCACTTTTGTTCAGCGGCTGTTCAGACATCGCTGAAGCATCCTGATTGAGGTTTTACTGCCATGGTCCGTCGTACCAAAGAGGAAGCTCAGGAAACCCGCAGCCAGATTCTGGAAGCGGCAGAGAAAGCCTTTTATGAAAGGGGCGTGGCGCGTACGACGCTGGCGGACATCGCGACCCTGGCCGGCGTGACTCGCGGAGCCATCTACTGGCATTTCAGCAACAAGGCGGATCTGGTGCAGGCCATGCTGGACAGCTTGAAAGAGCCGCTGGATGAAATGGCCAGGGCCAGTGAAAGTGAAGATGAACTCGATCCGCTGGGCTGCATGCGCAAACTGCTGATTCATTTGTTTCATCAAGTTGCCCTGGACCCGAAAACCCGACGCATCAATGAGATTTTGTTTCATAAGTGCGAATTCACCGATGAAATGTGCGACCTGCGTCAGCAACGTCGTGAGGTCAGCCTCGATTGCAACGTGCGAATCGCCCTGGCCCTGAGTAATGCGGTGAATCGGGGGCAGATGCCCGAAGACCTCGACACGGCCCGCGCGGCCATCAGCCTGCATGCCTACATCGATGGCATGTTGTACCAGTGGCTATTGGCCCCCGACAGTTTTCAACTGCACACCGAAGCCGAGCGTTGGGTCAATGCAGGGTTGGACATGCTGCGTCTGAGCCCCAGTCTGCGCAAATGAAACAAAATGCGTAATTGGATCCGGTTATGTCAACCATTAGGCGAGCGTTAATCCCTTCAATGTTCGCCTTATTGCAATGGGGTGCTTTTATAACCGCACAGTCGCCAGGTTGAAAGGTAGCGAACTCCGTATTTTGTAGGGATTTTGTGTCGCGCGTGTGAATCGGTGTGAAGCCATGTGAATAACCATGCTGCAGTAAAAAGCCCCGGCTCTTTCGAGTCGGGGCTTTTGCATTTCAAGGGCGATGTTTACATCACTGGGTAGTCGATGTAACCCACCGGGCCCTTCGCGTAGAACAGCTCTGGACGCGCTTCGTTAAGCGGCGCATCAGCCTTCAAGCGTGCCGGCAGGTCAGGGTTGGCAATGAACGGCACACCGAAGGCGACCGCATCAGCCTTGCCGCTGGCCAGCCAGGCGTTGGCGCTGTCCTTGGTGAAACGTTCGTTAACGATGTACGGGCCGCCGAAGGCTTCCTTGAGTTGTGGGCCGAGGCTGTCGCCGGCTTCTTTCTCGCGGGAGCAGATAAAGGCGATGCCACGCTTGCCCAGTTCCCGAGCGACGTAAGTGAACGTCTCGGCCAGGTTGTCGTCGCCCATGTCATGGGAGTCGGCACGTGGAGCCAGGTGCACACCCACACGGCCAGCGCCCCAGACTTCGATTGCGGCGTCGGTCACTTCCAGCAACAGGCGCGCACGGTTTTCCAGGGAGCCGCCGTAGTGGTCGGTGCGCTGGTTGGTGCTGCTTTGCAGGAACTGATCAAGCAGGTAACCGTTGGCGCCGTGGATTTCCACGCCGTCGAAACCGGCGGCCTTGGCGTTCTCGGCACCGGTGCGGTAAGCGTCGACGATGTCGGCGATTTCAGCCGTTTCCAGAGCACGCGGCGTCGGGTAGTCGGCCAATGGGCGAACCAGGCTGACGTGACCCTTTGGCTGGATGGCGCTCGGTGCGACCGGCGCTTCACCGTTCAGGTACGACTCGTGGGAAACCCGGCCGACGTGCCACAGTTGCAGGAAGATCTTGCCGCCGGCGCCGTGGATCGCTTTGGTCACGTTGGCCCAGCCACGCACCTGATCGTTGGACCAGATACCCGGGGTGTCCGGGTAGCCGACGCCCATTGGGGTAACCGACGTGGCCTCGCTGAGGATCAGGCCGGCCGAGGCACGTTGTACGTAGTATTCGGCCATCAGCGCGTTCGGCACACGCCCTTCGTCGGCGCGGCAGCGGGTCAGTGGCGCCATGATGATGCGGTTGGCGAGTTCGATGTCGCCCAGTTTGATTGGATCGAAAATAGTCGTCATTTCAGTACAACCCTCGTGAGGTATCAGTTAGTCGCAGGAGCCAGTTCGGGATTACCGCGCTGACGGAAAGTAATCAGGGTCACCAGCAGGGCGAGTACCGCCAATGCCGCTGCCGCGAGAGGCACGCTGGTCAGGCCGAAACCGTGGGCGATGACGCTGCCGCCAACCCAGGCACCCAAGGCGTTGCCGATGTTGAAAGCGCCAATGTTCAGGGTCGAGACCAGGTTTGGCGCGGCGTTGCCGTAAGTCACCACGTTCACTTGCAGGGCGGGCACGGCGGCGAAGCACGCGGTGGCCCAGAGGAACAGGGTGATTTCGGCAGGGATCAGCGCGACGCTGGTCCAGGTCAGTACGGTCGAGATCACGGCCATCGAAATGAAGACGCCGATCAGCGTCGCGGCCAGGCCTTTGTCCGCCAGCTTGCCGCCGATGATGTTGCCGACCGTCAGGCCCAGGCCGATGAGCATCAGGGTCCAGGTCACGCCTTTGGGCGAGACGCCGGTGACATCGCCGAGCAGCGGGGCGACGTAGGTGAACAGGGTGAATACCGACGCGGCGAACAACGCAGTCATGCTTAACGACAGCCAGATCCCGGCGCCTTTGAGGGCGCGCAGTTCGGCGTGCATGTCGAGTTTCTCTTCATCGCGCTTGGCCGGCAGGAAGCGGATCAGGCCGATCAGTGCGATCACACCAATCACCGTCACGGCCCAGAAGGTCGAACGCCAGCCGGCTTCCTGACCGAGCGCAGTGCCCAGCGGGACGCCGAGCACGTTGGCCAGGGTCAGCCCGGTGAACATCAACGCCACGGCCGAAGCACGTTTGTTCGCCGGGACGAGACCTGCCGCCACCACCGAGCCGATACCGAAGAATGCACCGTGGCAGAGGGCGGTGACCACACGGGCAAACATCAGCACGTTGTAATCGGTGGCCATGGCACAGAGCAGGTTGCCGATGATGAAAATGCCCATCAACGCTACCAATGCAGCCTTGCGCGGTAATTTGGCAGTGGCCAGTGCCATGAACGGCGCACCGATGGCCACGCCCAGGGCGTAACCGGTCACCAGCCAGCCCGCGCCGGGGATCGACACGCCGAGGTCAGCCGCCACATCGGGCAGCAGGCCCATGATGACGAACTCGGTGGTGCCGATGGCGAAAGCGCTCAAGGCCAGAATGAGGAGCGAGAGGGGCATTGTTTAATTCCTTGTCGGAGCGCTGAGCTCCTTGACGATGGCCGCGAGGAACGCCTGGATCACGTCCTCGTTGCGTTTGAAGAAATGCCATTGACCGGCTTTCTGGCTGCTGATCAGCCCCGCACGTTGCAAGGTCGCCAGATGGGCGGACACGGTCGACTGCGACAGGCCGCAGCGTTGATCGATCTGTCCGGCGCAAATGCCGTACTCATGGTTATGGATCTGTTCCGGGAACTGGGTCTTCGGGTCTTTCAGCCAGATGAGAATGTCTCGGCGTACTGGGTGTGCCAGGGCTTTTATTATTTCGTCGAGGTCGATGGTCATGGGTTTGGGCTCGTGATGAGTAAAACGCTATATCGCGATGAGGCGAACTTTAAATCGCTACTTCGCGATATACCAATATGATTTTGGTCTGACGACCGCATAAATCGGTATATCGGGTTATAACGATACTCTGGGTGTGAACATATAAAGGCGCAGTGCTAAGCTGCGCCCATGAATTATCTCGCACATCTACACCTCGGTGGCCAGCGCCCCGGTCAATGGCTCGGCAGTCTGTATGGCGATTTCGTCAAGGGACGGCTGCAAGGGCAGTTCGACCCGGAGATCGAAGCGGCCATCCAGTTGCATCGCAGCATCGACGTGTTTACCGACCGCCACCCGTTGGTGGATGCCTCGTTGTCGCGTTTTTCCATCACGCGCCGGCGATACGCCGGGATCGTACTCGACGTGTTTTTCGACCACTGCCTGGCGCGGGACTGGACGCTCTACTCGGACCAGCCACTGGAGCGGTTCACTTCGGATGTGTATCGGGTGCTGTCCACCGAGACGCAATTGCCGGAACGGCTGGCGAGGATCGCGCCGCACATGGTGGCGAATGACTGGTTGGGGTCTTATCAGGAGTTTGAAGTGTTGGAGCAGGTGCTGCGGGGGATTTCCCGGCGGCTGACCCGGCCTGAGGAGCTGGCGGGGGCGATGCAGGAATTGCGGTTGTTGTATGAGCCGTTGAGCGATGATTTTCGGTTGTTCTATCCGCAGCTTCAGGATTTCGCCCAGAACTATCCAACACCCTAAATACCCTTGTGGGAGCGGGCTTGCTCGCGAATGCGGTGTGTCATTCAGCATTGATGCCAGCTGATACACCGCATTCGCGAGCAAGCCCGCTCCCACAGGGATTTGTGTTTCTTCAGGGGATTTATATCAGGCCGCGATCGCGGGCCGCAGCGGTTCCGGTTGCGCCTGCGGAATCGCCCCAAACAACGCCTTCTGCACCGCCTGCTGCGCCTCGAACGCCAGCGCCGCACGCTCGCGACCTTCGCAAGCAATCGGCTTGAGCACTTTGATTTCCACTTCCCCGCGATCATTGGTAAACAAACGCATCAAGTGCGACAGCAAATCATCATCGCCAATGAACGGCGCCAGGGAATCGAGTTCGCCGTCACGCAGATACCGAATCGCCACCGGCTGCAGCTTTACCTCAGAGTCAATCGCCGCCGACAACAAGCGGCCATGAAACGTACGCAACGAACGTCCATTGGTGGTGGTGCCTTCCGGGAACATCAGCAGCGGATGTTCCTGTGCCAGGTGGCGCGTCATCTGTTTGCGAATCAACTGGCTGTCACCCGAGCCGCGACGGATAAACAGGCTGCCGGCCTTGGCTGCCAACCAGCCGGCCACCGGCCAGGTGCGCACTTCGGCCTTGGACAGGAACGACATCGGCGTGAGCATGCCCAGCAATGGAATGTCGGTCCACGACACATGATTGCTGACCCACAGCATCGGCTCTTTCGGCAGTTCACCGTGAACCGTCACGCGAAAGGGCAGGGCGTTGCTCAACCGCGCCATGAAAAACCGCGACCAGCGCTGGCGGCGAACCATCGAATGAGCAATCCCCAAGCGCTCGAACAGCCCGAACACACTGGCCATGCTCAAGCCCAGCGCGACCACCACCAGCACTCGCGCAATTCGCGCGTACACCCGCAACCGACTCATCAGACCGCCGCCTTGAAGTGCTTGGCATAACGTGGGCAAAGCTCATCGCGCTTGAGCAGGATAAACACGTCGGCGACCTGGAAGTCTTCGTCCCAGCACGGCTCGCCGCAGATCTTCGCGCCCAGACGCATGTAGGCCTTGAGCAGCGGCGGCATTTCGGCGATCACGTTGGACGGGATGTCCAGCACCGGCAGCGGTTTCTTCGGCTCGGCCCGCAGGTGTTCGGTGCACAGGTAACGCTCACGCAGACGCTGCATGATCGCGTGGGCCTGAATCCCGCCGTCCTGCATCGGAATGCTCGCGCAACCCATCAAATAGCTGTAACCGCCCTGATTCAACACTTCGGCCAGTTCACCCCAAAGCACCGCGATGGTGCCGCCGTTGCGATACGCCGGGTCGACGCAGGTGCGACCGATTTCCAGGATCGGGCCCTTCAAATGCACCAGACCGTGCAGGCTGAATTCTTCTTCACTGTAGAACTTGCCCAGGCTGCTGGCCGCCGTGTGATCGAGCAAACGGGTGGTCGCCACCAAGCGCCCGGTGTTCAAGTCACGCACGCCGATGTGGGCGCAGTGAACATCATAGTCGTCCATGTCCAGACCCAGCTCCGCGCCTTTGAGCTTGGCGTTGAACTCGCCGCTGAAGACGTTGAAGCGCAAGGCCTGGGCTTCCTGCAATGCCTCGGCGCCCACCAGGCGTTCGGCTTGCAGGCGGCGTTCATTGCCGGTGTCGCTGATGCGGGCGATCTGAGTCATTGGGAATCTCCGTGCGGGCTGTTCACCCGTCTTGGGTTGCAAGCCGGTCGACTTTCTTTATGCAGCCGTGTTGTGCAAAGTCAGGCTATGTAGCCCCGGTGTCATCGCCATGAAGCTTTGGTGATGCTTATATGACAGCCCACAAGGAGCCTCTTATGCCCTGGCAAAACCTGTTGAATCGCCGCGATCGCCTGCCCGCCAATCCGGATCTGGCGGAGGGTTTCGCAACCTTGTTGCATACGTTGGGCACGGTCACGCCGTTCGAACTGGCGGTGGTCGGCGGGCGGCTGATGGCGACCCCGGGGCTGGCGTTTCTGGTGGGGTATCAGGCGGCGTTGCGCATGCTCTGGCCGAGTGCGCCGCCGAGCCTCGGCGCGTTGTGTGCCACTGAACAGCGCAGCCTGCGGGTGGCGGACATGCAGACTCGCCTGAGCGATTTACGCGTGAGCGGGCGCAAGGATTTCGTCACCGCTGGCGATGCGGCCGACTGGCTGCTGATCGCCGCACGCAGTGAAGCGCCCGGCGAAAGTCCGCGCCTGAGTCTGGCGGTGGTCTATCCCGATGAACCGGGCGTGCGCCTGGAAAAACTCCCGGCGATCCCGTTGATGCCGGACATCAGCCACGGTCGGTTGTTTCTGGACAACGCCCAGTGCGAATTGCTCGCGGGGGATGGTTGGGATGCCTACGTCAAGCCGTTCCGCACGCTGGAAGACATTTATGTACTGAGCGCGATGACGGCGTGGCTGTACGGCGTCGGTCATGACAGTGACTGGCTACAAAGCTTGCTTCTGCGATTGCTGGCGCTGCTGGCCGGGTGCGCGGAAGTCAGCCGGCAAGCGCCGAACAATCTGGCCGGGCATGTGGTGCTGGGGGGATTGTTTGCGCAATTCGACGGGCTTAAGGCTGAGATCAATCAGGCACTGGCCGATGGCCCGCCGCATTGGGCGGCGATGTGGCAGCGGGATCAGGCGGTGATGGATTTGGCGGCGGGGGCTAGAGGTAAGCGATTGGCTAAAGCACTCGCGGGATCTTCGTTGAGTTGACTGGCCTCATCGCGAGCAGGCTCGCTCCCACATTTTGAAATGCGTTCCCCTGTGGGAGCGAGCCTGCTCGCGATGACGGACTGATGGGCGACACAAATTTCAGAACTGTCATCAACCTCGACTAGGCTCACCCAGCCAATCCCTCCGAGCCCCCACCATGTTCAAAGGCTTGTCCCTGATCTTCATGCTGCTGCTCAGCCTCACGGCCCATGCCGAACACTGGCCCGCCGAGCAATGGTCGACGGGTCCGAAAGTCATCGGCCCAGCACTTCAGGCCCTGGAGACTTACGCCTTCCCGCCCCGCGACGACGCGACCCGACAAGGTATCCGCACCGATGCCTTGCTGGTGATCCGTGACGGTCAATTAATCTACGAACGCTACGCCGGCCCGACCACGGCTGACACGCCGCACCTGACCTGGTCCATCAGCAAAAGTCTGATGGCGACGGTCCTCGGTGTGGCCTACGGCGAAGGCCTGTTCAAGCTCCAGGACCCGGCGCTGATGTTTTATCAGCCGCTGGCAAAACACCCGGCGATCACCCTGGCCGACCTGCTGCACTGGGCCTCAGGCCTGGACTGGCAGGAAGACTACGAATACGCCCCGTTGAAGTCCTCGGTGGTGGCCATGCTCTACACCCGGGGGCATCACGACATGGCGGCGTTCACCGCCGATCACGACGAATACGCGCGGCCCGGCCAGGCCTTTCGGTATTCCAGCGGTGACAGCAACCTGCTGTCGGCGGCGCTGAAAAACATCGTCGGTCCGGTGCGTTACCCGGACTATCCATGGACCGCGCTGTTCGAGCCGTTAGGCATTCGCCACGCCGTCTGGGAAACCGATGCGACGGGCACCTTCGTGGCTTCCTCTTATGCCTACCTCACCGCCCGCGACCTGGCGCGCGTCGGTCTGCTGATGGCGCGAGACGGGCGCTGGGGTGATCGCCAGCTGCTGCCCAAGGATTGGGTTGCCTTCAACCGCGAACCCTTCGCTCACTATCAAGCCAATCAGGACGATGCGGTGCCCGGCGGTCATTGGTGGCTCAACCGTACGGTGGGTGGTGCCGCCCGACCTTGGCCCGATGCGCCCGCCGATACCTTTGCCGCACTGGGCCATTGGGGCCAGGCGATGTACGTGATTCCCAGCGAAAAGCTGTTGATCGTGCGCTACGGCGATGACCGCGATGAGAGCTATCAACACAACGAATTGCTCAAGCTTGCGCTCAAGGCATTTGCCGGGCAGGTGCAGCCATGAGTCGCAGTTTTGTGCGTCGTCGGCCGTTCAGCACGTTGTTGCTGGTATTGCTGGTCGCCTTGCTCGGCTGGATCTGGCAGGAGCGGGTGGCGCTGCTGGCGTTCCCGGACATCATCAGCGCTTATACCGCCAAGGAGTATTGTTCGTGCCGGTACGTGATGGGCAATCAGGCCGAGTATTGCCACAGCTATGTGAAGCAGTGGCTGCCGACCAGCGGCTTCACCGATGATGCCGCCAGCAAGCGCGTGACGGTTAGTGGCATGGGCCGCAGCAACAGCGCGCAATGGATCGGCGACCGCCAAGGTTGCCGCCTGACTCCCTGAACACAAATGACCTTTGTAGCAGCTGGCGAAGCCTGCGTTCGGCTGCGCAGCAGTCGTCAATCCAGCCACCTAGATCCTCCTGAAAAACCGATGTGTCTGAATTCACGACTGCTTCGCAGCCGAACGCAGGCTTCGTCAGCTGCTACAAGTATGCAATTGGCTCACGGGCGGTTAAGGTTCGCTCAGGTTTATTTCCCCCACGAGTCTTTATGTTCAAGCGGTCCCTTTCCAAAACCTTCGCCTTCCTGCTGCTGGCCGGCGCTTCGTTGTCGGCCCAGGCCAATTGGTACCTCGACGGCGAGTCCTCGCGGCTGTCGTTCGTCAGCACCAAAAACGCCAACATCTCCGAAGTGCAGCGCTTCCTGGTACTGCACGGCAAGGTCAGTCCCAAAGGCCTGGCCGAGGTGGAAGTCGAGATGGAGTCGGTGAACAGCGGCATCCCGCTGCGTGATGAACGCATGCGCAAGGAGCTGTTCGAAATCCAGACCTATCCCGAAGCGTTGATCACCGCGCAGATTGATCTGCGCCCGATCAACGACCTCGCGCCCGGTGCCCAGCTGGAGCTGCGCTTGCCGCTGACCGTCAACCTTCACGGTAAAACCCACGAATACAACGCCGAACTGCTGGCGACCCGTCTCGATGACCGACGCTTCCAGGTGGTGACCCTTGAGCCGCTGATCATCAATGCCGAAGACTTCGATCTGGCACCGGGGCTGGAAAGTTTGCGCAAGGTCGCCGGTTTGTCGGCCATCAGTCTGTCGGTGCCGGTGGGTGCGGTGCTGATTTTCACGGCGCGCTGACATGGCCGGGGCAATTTTCCCTTGGCGTGAAGGTAACCATTTCGAACTGCTGATCGATGGCCCGGAGTTTTTCCCGCGCATGTTGGTCGCGATTGCCCGCGCCGAAGAACAGGTCGAGCTGGAACTGTACCTGGTCGAGGCGGGGGCCTGTGCCGAGGCCATGGTGCAGGCGTTGGTCCAGGCCGCCGAACGCGGTGTGCGGGTTCGCTGCCTGTTCGATGATTACGGCAGCCTCGCGTTCACCCTGACCTTGCGTCAGCGTCTGACGGCGGCGGGTGTGGAGCTGCGCTTCTACAATCGCCTGAGCTGGCGGCGTTGGGTCGGTAACTTCTACCGCGATCACCGCAAGCTGTTACTGGTCGACCAAAGCCTGGCCGTGGTCGGCGGAACGGGCGTCACCGATGAGTTCTGGACGCCGGGCGAGGACACCAGCGAATGGCACGAGGTGATGGTGGAAATCACCGGCCCCCTGGTCATCGACTGGCAACTGCTGTTCGATCGGCAATGGATCGCCAACCGCCATCGCCGCGCCTGGAAACCCTCGTCGCATTTCGGCCTGCCGCGTCTGCCACGCGTGCCGTCCATGGGCGAGGGCATGGGCCGGGTAGCCTATGCCGACGCCCGCCAGCACCGCGACATTCTGCAATCGCTGATTCGTGCGCTGAACAGCGGCCAGCACCGCATCTGGCTGGCCACGCCGTATTTCCTGCCGACCTGGAAAGTCCGCCGCTCGTTGCGCAGGGCCGCCAACCGGGGCGTCGACGTGCGTCTGCTGCTGACCGGGCCGCGCACCGATCACCCGTCGGTGCGCTACGCCGGGCACCGCTACTACCCGCGACTGCTCAAGGCCGGGGTGAAGATCTTCGAATACCAGCCGTGTTTCCTGCACCTGAAAATGGTCTTGATCGATGATTGGGTGAGCATCGGCTCGTGCAATTTCGATCACTGGAATCTGCGCTTCAATCTGGAGGCCAACCTCGAAGCGCTGGACCCGGGGCTGACGCGGGCCGTGGTGGCGAGTTTCGAGAAGGATTTTGCGTTGAGCCAGGAAGTCAGCCTGGAGGAATGGCAACGCCGACCGCTGTGGCGGCGGGTCAAGCAACGGGTGTGGGGATGGGTGGATCGGTTGGTGGTGAACCTGCTGGATCGCCGCGGATAGTGGCGTCAGATCGTTCCCACGCTCTGCGTGGGAATGCCTCAAGGGACGCTCCGCGTCCAGTGACGCGGAGCGTCACGGGCTGCATTCCCACGCAGAGCGTGGGAACGATCAGTCCGCGCAGGGGTTAAAGCAGTTCAAAGCTCTGCTGCGTCACGTCCTGGGAATCCAGGCCGATCTGCACGTTGAACTTGCCTGGTTCCGCCGCGTACTTGAGCTGGGCATTGAAGAACTTAAGGTCGTCTTCGGTGATGGTGAAGTGCACGACTTTCTGTTCGCCGGCTTTCAACATCACTTTCTGGAAGTTCTTCAGTTCCTTGACCGGGCGGATCATCGAGCCGGTCACGTCCTGGATGTACAACTGCACCACGGTTTCGCCGTCACGCTTGCCGGTGTTTTTCACCATCACGCTGGCGTCGAGCTTGCCGGTCTTGTTCAGCGTGGTCGACGACAACGCCATGTCGGTCAGGCTGAAGTCGGTGTAGCTCAGGCCGAAACCAAACGGGAACAGCGGCCCGGTGGTGTCATCGAAATACTGCGAGGTGTAGTTGCCCGGTTTGCCCGGCGTGAACGGCCGGCCAATGCTCAGGTGGTTGTAGTAGGTCGGAATCTGGCCCACCGAACGCGCGATGGTGATCGGCAATTTGCCCGACGGGTTGTAGTCACCGAACAGCACGTCAGCGATGGCGTTGCCGCCTTCGGTGCCGCTGAACCAGGTTTCCAGGATAGCGTCGGCCTGTTCCTTCTCCTGGAGAATCGACAGCGGACGTCCGTTCATCAACACCAGCACCAGCGGTTTGCCGGTGGCCTTCAAGGCGCGAATCAGCTCGCGCTGATTTTCCGGAATATTCAGATCGGTGCGGCTCGACGATTCGTGTGACATGCCACGTGACTCACCGACGGCGGCGACGACCACATCGGCATCCTTGGCAGCTTTCACCGCTTCGTCGATCAGCACTTGCGCCGAGCGCGGATCATCCACCACTTCCGGGGCATCGAAGTTGAGGAAGTTCAGGTAATCCAGCGCCTTCTTGTCGCTGGTGATGTTGGCGCCACGGGCGTAGATCAGTGTCGATTGCGCACCGAGTGCGGTGGTCATCCCGTCGAACAGCGTCACCGATTGGGCAGGGCGACCGTTGGCGGCCCAACTGCCCATCATGTCGATCGGAGCCTTGGCCAACGGGCCGACCAGCATGATTTTCGCGGTTTTCTTCAGCGGCAGGGTTTCGCCCTGATTCTTCAGCAACACCAGGCTGCGGCGCGCTACGTCACGGGCCTCGGCACGGTGCAGGCGGCTGTCGGCGTTGGTGTCGGCCGGATCATCTTCAGCCTTGCCGATACGCAGATACGGGTCTTTGAACAGGCCCATGTCGTACTTGGCGTCGAGCACCGCACGCACGGCGTTGTCGATGTCGCTCTGCTGGATCTCGCCCGCCTTCAGCAGCCCTGGCAGTTCCTTGCCGTACAGCGTGTCGTTCATGCTCATGTGGATGCCGGCCTTGATCGCCAGCTTCGCAGCTTCGCGACCGTCAGCGGCAACGCCATGCTTGATCAGTTCGAAAATCGCACCATGGTCGCTGACCGCCAGGCCTTTGAAGCCCCAGTCCTTGCGCAACAGGTCGTTCATCAGCCAGGTGTTGGCGGTGGCCGGCACGCCGTTGATCGAGTTCAGCGCAACCATGACGCTGCCAGCACCCGCGTCAATCGCGGCGCGGTACGGTGGCAGGTAGTCCTGGTACATCTTGACCGGGCTCATGTCGACGACGTTGTAGTCGCGACCGCCCTCGACCGCGCCGTATAACGCGAAGTGCTTGACGCTGGCCATGATGCTGTCGGCCGCGTTCGCGCCGGTGCCCTGGAAGGCCCGGACCATGACGCCGGCAATGCGCGACACCAGGTAAGTGTCTTCGCCGAAGCCTTCGGACGTGCGGCCCCAGCGTGGGTCACGGGAGATGTCGACCATTGGCGCGAAGGTGAGGTCGACGCCGTCCGACGCAGCTTCCTTGGCGGCAATGCGCCCGGACAGGCCGATGGCGTCCATGTCCCAGCTAGAGGCCAGAGCCAGCGGAATCGGGAAAATCGTGCGGTGACCGTGGATCACGTCATAGGCGAAGAACATCGGGATCTTCAACCGGCTGCGCATGGCCGCGTCCTGCATCGGACGGTTTTCCGGGCGCGTGATCGAGTTGAACGTACCGCCGATGTTGCCCGCGGCGATTTCCTTGCGGATCATCTCCCGAGGCATTTCCGGGCCGATGCTGATCAGGCGCAACTGGCCGATCTTTTCATCGAGGGTCATCTGCTTCATCAGGTCAGTGATGAAAGCGTCCTTGTTCTCTAGAGGTGCGGGCGTCGTGGCGGCCAATACGGTATGACTGGCCAGGCTGACGAACAGGCCCAGCAAACACAGGTTCTTCATGAATAGTTTTCTCAAAGGCCTAAACGGCAGTGAATACGCGCCGGTCAGCCAAAATTTAGGGAGCGACTATTGTTGTTCAGGTAAATGCATGCACACTTGCGCAGTGTTTTAGCGCTGGGGCATCTTTTAGCCCATTGGCTCGATGCAATCCAGTGGCGGCGGCAGATTATGCCCCAACAGACCGCTCAGAAGGTTGCGGGTTGTTTTTCAACGGAATGTGCAAGGGAGCGTCAACCAGATGAATGTACGACACCACTATCGGTCGAGCCTGCAGGTTGCAGCCTTGATGTTGCTCACCACGCTGCTGGCCGGCTGCGGCATCAACAACATTCCGACCCTCGACGAACAGGCCAAGTCCGCCTGGGGCCAGGTGCAGAACCAGTACCAGCGCCGCGCCGACCTGATCCCCAACCTGGTGGAAACCGTCAAGGGCTACGCCAAGCACGAAGAGGAAACCCTGACCGCGGTGATCGAAGCCCGGGCCAAGGCGACGTCGATTAAGGTGGATGCCAGCACCCTGGACAACCCGGAAAAACTCAAGCAGTTCCAGCAAGCGCAGGATCAGCTGACCGGTGCCTTGAGCCGTTTGATGGTGGTGTCCGAGCGTTACCCGGACCTCAAGGCCAACCAGAATTTCCTCGCGTTGCAATCGCAGCTCGAAGGCACCGAGAACCGCATCGCCGTGGCGCGTCGCGACTTTATCCTCGCGGTGCAGAAGTACAACACCGAAATTCGCACTTTCCCGGGTCGCCTGTGGCACACCGTGATGTACAGCGATCTGCCGATCCGCGAAACCTTCGAGGCCACCAGCCCCAATGCTGAAAAAGCGCCTGAAGTGAAGTTCTGATCGGCTTGACGCATCACCACGGATGAGGTTGCCAATGCGCGTGTTGAAAGTGGGCCTGGTGCTGTTGCTGTGGGTGTTTGCCCTGACAGCCCAGGCCGAGTTGAAGTTTCCGCCACTGACCGGACGGGTGGTCGATAACGCCCAGATGATCGAGCCGTCGGTGCGCGAGCAACTGACGCAACAACTCCAGGCCCATGAAAAAGCCACCGGCGAGCAATTGGTCGTGGTGACGGTGCCGGACCTGCAGGGCACCGATGTCGCAGACTTCGGTTATCAGCTTGGACGCTACTGGGGCATCGGTCAGAAGGACAAGAACAACGGCGCGCTGCTGATTGTCGCGCGCGATGATCGTAAATTACGCATCGAAGTCGGTTACGGCCTGGAAGATCGCCTGACCGACGCGCAGAGTTCGGTGATCATCAACCAGGTGATCACGCCGGCGTTTAAAACCGGCAACTTCGGCAAAGGCATCAGCGACGGGGTCGCGGCGATGCTGGTGGTGTTGGGCGGCAACCCGCTGGATGAGCCGTCGACGGTCTACGAGCCGCGCGGGGATGAGGGCGACGATTTCCTGTCACGTCATCCGGGCGTGTTCGTGTTTCTGGTGATGCTGTTCATCCTGACGATTTTCGTCTGCCAGATGCTCGGGATCCTGCCCAGCGGTGGTGGCGGCCGAGGCAGTTCGGGCGGCGGTTTCGGCGGTGGAGGTTTTGGCGGCGGTGGTGGAGGCGGGGGCTTCAGCGGTGGCGGCGGCAGTTTCGGGGGCGGCGGTTCGTCGGGCGGCTGGTGAGAATAATAATGAGCGAGCACTGTTAAACATGGCATTACTGACTGAACACGAACAACGCAAAGTCGCCGAGGCGATTGCCCGGGTCGAGCGCGACACCGACGCCGAACTGGTGACCGTGCTCGCGGCCCGCGCCGACGACTATGCGTACATCCCGCTGCTCTGGGCCAGCCTGCTGGCGCTGGTGGTGCCGGGTGTCGTGCATTACCTGACCGGCTGGCTGACCATGCACAGCCTGCTGTTGGTGCAATGGATCAGTTTCATCGTGCTGTGCCTGGTGTTCCGCATTCCGAAAGTCACCACCCATCTGATCCCGCGCTCGGTACGCCATTGGCGCGCCTCCAACCTGGCGCGTCGGCAGTTCCTGGAGCAGAACCTGCACCACACAGTGGGCAGCACCGGCATGCTGATTTTTGTCTGCGAAGCCGAGCGCTATGTGGAGATCCTGGTGGATGAAGGGATTTCCAAACGGCTGGACAACAAGAACTGGGACGCGATTGTTGCAGCGTTCACGCAGCAGGTGAAGCAGGGTCAGACGTTACAGGGGTTTGTGACCTGTGTGGAGGCGTGTGGCGAGTTGCTCAAGGTGCATGTGCCGGTGACGCATGTGAGGAATGAGTTGCCGAACCGGTTGGTGGTGTTGGGCTGAATCCAAGCCGCGACGCATTCCCTGTAGCAGCTGGCGAAGCCTGCGTTCGGCTGCGCAGCAGTCGTAAAACCGGTGTGCAGGGTTTGCCTGAAAGACCGCAGCGTCTGAATTCACGACTGCTGCGCAGCCGAACGCAGGCTTCGCCAGCTGCTACAGGTCGCACCGTTCGGGAAATTAGCCGTGCCCTCGCATGCCATCCCCCCCTAAAATACCCGCCATTCCCCGATTCGCTCCGCCCGAGGCCGTTTTTTCCATGTCCGTCACCGCCACTCCCGCCAGCCTCGCGCCGGACCACCACGCCCAGTTCATCGACCTGCTGCAAACCAGCCTCGACCAGAATGCCTTCATCAAACTGGTGCTGGCCAAGTACGTCGGCACCGAAGCCGATTTGCAGCGGCTGATCATCAAACAGCTCACGGTCAAGGATCAGCCCTGCCTGTCCTTCGTCTACCGCTACAAGACCCGCGACATCACCAAGAACCTGCCGCTTGTCGAGGGCGTGGCGACCCTTGCCGCGTTGTTGCCGGCCTCGTTCAAAAATGCGCATTTGCTGTCGCTGACCGACGAAGCCCAGCTCGAATACAGCAAAAAGGGCAGGTCTTCGCTGTTCAAGAGCAAACCTCAGCAATTGCGTGAAGTGCCGTCCGCCGAGCACAACCGCGAGAAAAACCGCTTCCTCGACCTGAACCGACCATTCCTCGCCGACCTCGGTGTGACGAACAGCAAGCACGAGCTGATCCCGGCGATGTCGCGCAAGTGGAAGCAGATCAACAAGTTCATCGAAGTCTTCAGCCATGCGCTGACCACCTCACCCCTGGCGCTGGACAAGCCGGTGCAGGTCGCGGATTTTGGGTCGGGCAAGGGTTACCTGACCTTCGCGATCCATGACTACTTGCGCAATACCTTGAAGGCCGAAGGCGTAGTGACCGGCGTCGAGTTGCGCGAAGAAATGGTCAACCTGTGCAATGCCGCCGCCGCCAAGCTCGAGCACCCGGGGCTGGTGTTCAAGTGCGGTGACGTGCGCACTGTCGCGCCGAGCGAGCTGGACGTGATGATCGCGCTGCACGCCTGCGACATCGCCACCGACTATGCGATCCACACCGGCATCCGTTCCGGCGCCTCGATCATCATGTGTTCGCCGTGCTGCCATAAACAGATCCGCCTGCAAATCCAGAGCCCTGCGCTGCTCAAGCCGATGCTGCAATACGGTCTGCATCTGGGCCAGCAAGCGGAAATGGTCACCGACAGTTTGCGTGCGCTGTTCCTGGAAGCCTGTGGTTACGAAACCAAAGTGTTCGAGTTCATCTCACTGGACCACACCAACAAGAACAAGATGATTCTGGCGGTCAAACGCGCCGAGCCGGTGGACCCGGCCCAGCTGTTGGTGAAGATCCAGGAATTGAAGGATTTCTACCAGATCACCGAGCATTGCCTCGAAACCCTACTGCGGGCTGACAATTACCTGTAGGAGCCGGCTTGCTGGCGATGGCATCACCGCGGTGTATCTGACTGACCGCAGTGAAGCCATCGCCAGCAAGCCGGCTCCTACAGAGTCATGCGGTGGCAATACGTTCGTGTTTGGCCAGGATCATGCGGTGGCAATGCGTGCAGGTTTGACTGCGGTCTTGCGACCGAGCATCACGGTCACGATCACCCCGGCCGCAAACAGCCAGGTGATCGGCTCGATGTGTTCACCGAAGAACAACGCCGAAAACGCGATGGTGAAGAAGATCTGCAACAGTTGGATCTGACTGACCCGGGCGATGCCGCCCATCGCCAGCCCGGCGTACCAGGCGAAGAACCCGATGAACTGCGAAAACAGCGAAACATAACCAAACGCCCACCAGGTCTTGGCCGAAATCTCGCCCTGGTGTTGCAGTGCCAAATACACCACAGGCCCGATCAACAACGGCGTCGACAACACCAGCGCCCAGCAGATCACCTGCCAGCCGCCCATCTCCTTGGCCAACCGGCCGCCCTCGGCATAACCCAGACCGCCCACGGCAATCGCCCCGAGCATCAGCAAATCACCGGCCTGAATGCTGCCGGCCCCGCTGATCAGCGCATAACCCAGCACCAGCGCACTGCCCAATGCGGCACAGGCCCAGAAAGCCTTTGACGGTCGCTCATGGGAAAGCCACGCGGCGTACAGCGCGACGCACAGCGGCTGCAAACCGTTGACCAGCGCGCCGTGGGAGGCTGGCAAGGTTTGCATCGCCCAGGCCGACAACACCGGGAAGCCGAGGATCACGCCCGCGATCACCAGCGTCAGGCCTTTGACCTGTTTCCAGGTCGGCCATTTTTCCCGGCGCCACAGCAACAGCATCGCAGCCGGAACCGCCGCAAACAGCGCCCGCCCCAAACCGTTGAGCAGCGGATGGAGTTCCTGCACGACGATCCGCGTGAAGGGCAGGGTGAGGCTGAAGATCACAACGCCCAGCAGGCCGAGGGCCATGCCGGTGTTTTCGCGCGAGGACATGATGGGGGACCAGAATCGAAGATGGCGGGAAGAGTCCTCATCTAGCCATAAACTCGGCGTCTGCCGCTGTTACAGCTAGGCGCAGAGTTATCCGTACAGTTTGAGGGCCTCTTCGCGGGCAAGCCCGCTCCCACAGGTTTTGCCTCGGCCGCAAGAACGACGCAGGACCTGTGGGAGCGGGCTTGCCCGCGAAGAACGATAACGCGGTCTTCCGGTAGTACCCGGTTATTACCCGACCCCGCAGATAAGGACTACCTTGAATACTCCTGCAGGCCCACGTCTTTCCCAGAGGAGTCCTCCCCATGGCTGCCAAGAAAATCCTGATGCTGGTCGGCGATTACGTCGAAGACTACGAAGTGATGGTGCCCTTCCAGGCGCTGCTGATGATCGGCCATACGGTGCACGCCGTTTGCCCGGACAAATCCGCTGGCCAGACGGTGCGCACGGCGATCCACGACTTCGAAGGTGACCAGACCTACAGCGAAAAACCTGGCCACTTGTTCGCGTTGAACTTCGATTTCGCGAAAGTCGCTGAAGCCGACTACGACGCGCTGCTGATCCCCGGCGGTCGTGCGCCGGAATACCTGCGCCTGAACGAAAAAGTCCTGGAACTGGTGCGCGCATTCGACAAGGCCGGCAAGCCGATCGCCGCCGTGTGCCACGGTGCGCAATTGCTGGCGGCAGCGGGGATTCTCGAAGGTCGCGAGTGCAGCGCTTATCCTGCCTGTGCGCCGGAAGTGCGCCTGGCCGGCGGTACGTTCATCGATATCCCGGTGACGGAAGGTCACGTACAAGGCAATCTGGCCACTGCGCCCGCCTGGCCGGCGCACCCGAGCTGGCTCGCCGGTTTCCTCGGGTTGCTGGGCACCAAAATCACGCTGTAACGAGGGACTTTCCATGTGCGAGCTGTACGTCAAAGCCGATCCGATTCTCTACGAATCGCGCTCCCGCTCGCTGCGCATCTGCGGGGTGGTCACCACCCTGCGCCTGGAGAATCAGTTCTGGGACATCCTCAGCGAAATCGCCGAGGTCGACGGCATGACCACCAACCAGTTGATCGCCAAGCTGTATGAAGAGGTGATGGACTACCGTGGGGAAGTGGTGAATTTCGCCTCGTTTTTGCGGGTGAGTTGTACGCGGTATCTGAGTCAGCGGCGGGTGCAGGCGCCGGAGTTGTCGGTGGTGCGGGCGGTGGTGAAGTAGCTTAGACCGCTTCGACCCCTTCGCGAGCAAGCCCGCTCCCACAGTAGACCGAGTTGTCCAGACAGACTCGGTCTACTGTGGGAGCGGGCTTGCTCGCGAAAGGGCCCGGACAGGCGACAGATATCACAGGCTGGTCTTTACTCTGAAGCGCGAAACCTCTCAATTGCCAAGGAGTAAGAGCATGTCCGGATGGTACGAAGTAAGCAAAAGCAGCAACGGTCAGTTCAAGTTTGTACTGAAGGCCGCCAACGCCGAAACCATTCTGACCAGCGAGCTGTACACCACGCGCGGCGCTGCCGACAACGGCATTGCTTCGGTGCAGAAGAACAGCCCGCTGGATGAGCGCTACGAAAAGAAAACCACCAAGGATGGTCATCCTTACTTCAATCTCAAGGCCGGTAACCACGAGATCATCGGCAGCAGCGAGACCTACTCTTCCACTGGCGCGATGGATAAAGGCATCGCCAGCGTCAAGGCCAATGGGCCGACCACCGTGATCAAGGACAAGACTTTGCCGGTGCTCTGACCACACCTTTCCAACTCAAAACAAATCCACTGTGGGAGCTAGCCTGCTAGCGATGGCTGCTTAACATTCGGCGAAGATGTTGAATGTCAGGCCGCTATCGCTAGCAGGCTAGCTCCCACATTGGTTTTTTGTGAACTTCGAGATCAGCGCAAAGCTTTCAACAAATCTTGCAACTGGCTGATCCCAGCCTCACCGAGTGGAGACACCGGCAACCGCGGATCGCCCACTTCCAGCCCGGTCGCACGCAATCCCGCCTTGATCGTCGCCGGCAACCCGCCCTTGAGGATGAAGTCCAGCACCGGCAACTGGCGATAGAACAACTCCCGCGCCTTGCCCAGGTCGTTGGCCAACACCGCTTCATACAAATCAAGATTGAGCTGCGGAATCAGGTTCGGCGCGGCCGTGCACCAACCTTTCGCACCGGCGGCAAAGGCTTCCAGCGCCAACGGATTGCAGCCGTTGTAGAACGGCACCTGACCTTCGCCCAGCAGTTGCAGCTTGTGCATGCGCTGGATGTCGCCGGTGCTCTCCTTGACCATGGTCACGTTCTCCACGGTATTGACGATCCGCAGGATCAGGTCCACCGACATGTCGGTGCCACTGGTGGCCGGGTTGTTGTAGAGCATGATCGGCACGCCGATGCTGTCGCCGATGGCACGGTAGTGGGCGAGGATTTCCGCTTCGCTGAGTTTCCAGTAGGACGTCGGCAGCACCATCACCACATCAGCCCCGTGGGCTTCGGCGAAACGGGCGCGGCGCACGGCTTTGGCGGTGGTCAGGTCGGACACGCTGACGATGGTCGGCACGCGTTTGGCCACATGCTTGATACTGAACTCGCTGACCTGATCCCACTCCGCGTCGCTCAGGTAAGCGCCTTCGCCGGTGCTGCCCAGCGGGGCGATGGCGTGGACGCCGCCGTCGATCAAACGGTCGATGGAACGCCCGAGCGCGTCGAGATCAACGCCTTCGCCGTTGGCGGTGAACGGGGTGATGGTGTAGCCGATGATGCCGTGAATGGTTGGGGTCGACATGTCGTCTCTCCTTTAGAAAATGGGTGGGGTCAGTTCAGGCAATCGGCGTGTTGACGCAGGTTCTGCCGAGCGTAGTAGTTGAACGCAGCGCCGTGGCGCTTGGGTTTCGAAATCCAGTCATGGGCTTCGCGGCCCAGTTCCGGCAGGATCGGCTTGATCGTCCCGGCACTCATCGCCAGCAGTTGCAACTTCGCGGCGCGCTCGATCAATTGAGCGATGACACAGGCCTCTTCAATGGTGGTGCCGGTGGACAATTGGCCGTGGTGCGACAGCAGGATGGCCCGTTTGTCGCCCAGTGCGCCGGCGATCAAATCACCTTCTTCGTTGCCCACCGGCACGCCCGGCCAGCCTTCGAGGAACGCGCAATCGTCGTAGAGCGGGCAGAGGTCCATGTGGGAAATCTGCAGCGGCACTTCGAGCATCGACAGCGCCGCGACGTGAGTCGGGTGCGTGTGAATGATGCAGTTCACATCGGGCCGGGCGCGGTACACCCAACTGTGGAAACGGTTGGCCGGGTTGGGCATACCGTGGCCCTCCAGCACTTCCAGGTCTTCGTTGACCAGCAACAGATTGCTGGCGGTGATTTCGTCGAAACCCAGGCCCAGTTGTTGAGTGTAGTAAGTGCCGGGCTGCGGGCCTCGGGCGGTGATCTGCCCGGCCAAGCCGGAGTCGTGACCACTCTCGAACAGAATCCGGCAGGTCAGGGCCAGCTTTTGCCGGTCGGTCCACGTATTATCCGCCAGGGTATTTTGCATCTGGGTCAGCGCTTGCTTCACCAGTTGCTCTTTAGGTAGTGCTAAGGTCTTGGCCATATCGGTGTCCTTTGGGTGGTTCAATGGACGTCGGGTTTGCCGTTCACTCGTTGCTCGCAAGGTCAGGGGTGAATGCAAATGACACAAACGAGACTATATGACACAAAGTGTCATTGGCAAGGGTCAATCGTCGCCTTCTTGATGGATTAATCGTTTTTCATGTCTATCCGTTTGAAATTATTGAGAAAAAAACTAGGCGTGACCCTGGAGTCCTTGGCCGAAAAATCGGGCATGACCAAGAGTTACCTGTCGAAAGTCGAGCGCGGGCTAAACACGCCGTCGATTGCGGCTGCCTTGAAACTGGCCAAGGCGCTGAATGTGAAGGTCGAGGAGTTGTTCTCCGAAGACAACGTCAGCCTCGACAGCTACAGCCTGGTGCGCAGCGGCGAACGCCAGTCCCTGGCGGCCAGCGACGAAAGCCCCGGCTACGCGGTGCTGGCTCATCAGGTCAGCGAGCGCAACCTGCTGCCGTTCATGATTTATCCGCCGAACGAATTCGCCGATAAAACCTTCAAGGAACACGTGGGGGAAGAGTTTCTGTTCGTGCACGAAGGGCAGGTGGAAGTGGACTTCATGAACGAGCGCGTGCTGCTCAATCGCGGGGACGCGCTGCACTTCAATGCGCAGAAGCCGCACCGGATTCGGTCAGTGGGAGAGGTTCAGGCGCAATTGCTGGTGGTGGTGCATAGCGCTGAGGAATAGCGCTGACATGATCGTTCCCACGCTCCGCGTGGGAACGCCTCTGGGGACGCTCCGCGTCCAGTGACGCGGAGCGTCACGGGCTGCATTCCCACGCAGAGCGTGGGAACGATCTTGACCTAAACCTCAACAGGTACGGTGAGCTTCGGGCTGCCGAGCGCATGCGTCTTCGAATCAAAAAACCGCAACTCCGAGCCCGTCCCTTCAAACACCTTCGTGTAATGCCGCTTCTGATGCTGGATAAATGCCTTGCTGCGCGGGTAAATCGAGATCGCCACCACCTTCGGTTTCGCCTGGCGCAACGCATGAATGATGTGGCTGTCCTGCTCGCCCAGGGCATGACCAAACAGGCACAAGCCGTCGCCATGACTCAATAACTGGTCGTAGCAAAACGACAAATAATCCGAGCTGCGAATGGTCTTGAGCTTGTCCGCGCTCGGCCCTTCATTCACAAACAGCGGCACGTCATCCAGCGTCTTGATCGTATTGTTGATGGCGAAACTGCCCAGCAACGTGCCCTCGGTCGACATCAGCTTGCGCGCCGTGCCGTCCTGATTGCGCACCAGATGCAGACCGCCGTGCAGGTACAGCAAACGGGTTTTATCGGTCGCCGTGGCGCTCAAGTCGAAACCCGGTTCGGCACCCTGAAACAGATCGGTGATCGCTTCTGGCTGGTGCTGGATCGCCCAGTAGTTGAGCAAGTCGTAATTGGTGGTAAACACCGTTCGATAGCGGCTCAGTTCCTGACTGATACTCGCCAGGGTCGCAGGCACCACCAGCCGCCATGGAATGTGAACAGCGTGAACCGTGTTGATCAGCGCTTCCTTGATCGCGTAGTAACGATTGCGCGGCGCGGCGGAGCTGACGGCCAGGGCCTTGTTGACCCGGCTGGTGGTTTTCAACGCGCTCAGCACCTGCTCGAAACTGCGCGTCTGCATGGCGTCGAATACGCTCAGCTCGGACTGGCTCAGGGGTTTTTCTTCGACGGTGCGGGCGTTTTCAAACAGCGAGTCATAGCCGAAGTCGTCCCACACCGCGCGGCTCGCACCGTTGCCCACCATCAAGCCGCTGAACGAGGCGGTGGCGCGCAAGGCGTTCCAGTCTTCAAGTTGGGCATCAACATCCTGGAAATCGGTCATTGCGGTTCAAAGTCTCAAAGCAAGTGGTCTGATGGGCGGCGACTTTATCACGACCGGGACTTGAGCCAGATCAAGTTACTGCGTAACCGATAGGTCGATCCTGTGGGTACCCGCTGGATCGGCATTGCGGGTTCGACCCCACCAGGAGACACGCTCATGAGCAGCACGTTTTTCATTCCCGCCGTGAACATCATGGGCAACGATTGCCTGGACGAAGCCATGGACGCCATTGGCAAGTACGGCTTTCGCAAGGCACTGATCGTCACTGACGCCGGGCTGGCCAAGGCCGGCGTGGCGAAAATGATTGCCGAGAAACTGGCGATGCAGGACATCGACTCGGTGATCTTCGACGGCGCCAAACCGAACCCGAGCATCGCCAACGTCGAGCTCGGCCTGGGCCTGCTCAAGGAAAGTCTCTGCGATTTCGTGGTGTCGCTCGGCGGTGGCTCGCCCCATGACTGCGCCAAGGGCATCGCGTTGTGTGCGACCAACGGCGGGCAGATCCGCGACTACGAAGGCGTCGACCGATCCACGCAGCCACAACTGCCCCTGATCGCGATCAACACCACCGCTGGCACGGCCAGCGAGATGACCCGTTTTTGCATCATCACCGACGAATCGCGTCACGTAAAAATGGCCATCGTCGACCGCAACGTCACGCCGCTGTTGTCGGTCAACGACCCGGCGCTGATGGTCGCCATGCCCAAGGGCCTGACCGCCGCCACTGGCATGGACGCACTGACCCACGCCATCGAAGCCTACGTGTCCACCGCAGCCAACCCGATCACCGATGCCTGCGCACTGAAGGCAATCACGTTGATCAGCAACAACCTGCGCCTGGCTGTGCGCGACGGCAGCGACATCGCTGCACGGGAAAACATGGCCTACGCACAGTTCCTCGCCGGCATGGCGTTCAATAACGCATCCTTGGGATATGTCCACGCCATGGCTCACCAGTTGGGCGGGTTCTACGACTTGCCTCATGGTGTGTGCAACGCGGTGTTGCTGCCCCACGTACAAAGTTTCAATGCGCTGGTGTGCGCCTCGCGCCTGACGGATGTGGCCCACGCGATGGGCGCCGACACCCGTGGTGTCAGCCCGGAAGAGGGCGCCCAGGCAGCCATCGTCGCGATCCGCAGCCTGTCCAGAGACGTGGAAATCCCCGCCGGGTTGCGTGAGCTCGGCGCCAAGCTCAACGACATTCCGACGCTCGCCATCAATGCGTTGAAAGACGCCTGCGGCCTGACCAATCCACGGGTGGCGGATCAGCGCCAGATCGAGGAGATTTTCCGCAACGCGTTCTAACCGGTATGACGACCGCGCGCGAGCATCACGCAGAGCATCGCGCCCAACGCCAGCAAGGTGCAAAACAGGGACAGTGGCCACGCCTGCTGGCTTGCGATCAGGCTGGCAATCGCGCCGATGATGGCGGCCATCAGTTGGTGAATGAAACCGCTCAACGCCATCGCATACGCCCCGCCGACCGGCGAGCCGTCATTGGCCAGGGACAGGCTGATCGGGTAGTTCAAAGACTGCCCGAACACCGCAAAGCAGTAGGGCAACCAGAACAGCAGCGCAACGGTTGTGCCCGCAAGACTGCCCAGCAACATCACCACGCTGCCCGCCAGCACCAGCCCCACGCCCGCCGTCATCAGCCGGCGTTGACCGGTGCGCAGCACGAAGGCATTGACCCCCAATGCGCCCAGAAAATACGCCGCACTGATCGGCCAGCCCAACAGTCCGTACTCCACGGCCGACCAGTTGAAGGGGCCTTGCAGAATCAGCGGCGCCGCCGTGTTGAACGCGATGATCACGCCATAACCGAGGCCGCCGGCGAGGGCCGGTAGCAGGAAGGCCGGATCACGCAGAATGCGCCCGTAACTGGGCCAGGCGGACGACAGAACATTGTCCTCAGCCAGCACTGGAAAGCTGACACGCGACACGACCAACGCCATCAACAGGCTCACGCCACCCAACAGATAGAAAATCGCCGACCAGCCCAGCGCCACCTGAATGATCGACCCCAGGTACTGGCCGATGCCCAGCGCCACCACAAAGGAAATCGATATCCAGGACAGTGCCTTGGCCAGCAGGTCACCGCGGAAACTGTCGCGGATCAGCACCCGCGCCATCACCGAAATCCCGCTGGCACCAATCCCCTGAACCAGTCGCCACAACAGGAACGACTCAAGCGTCTGGCCCAAGGGCAGAGCCAGATTACCCAACCCGTAGATGCCGAGTGCGGCGAGCAACACCGGTTTTCGGCCAATACGCTGACCCAGACCGCCCCAGAACAACATCGGCAGCGCCATGCCGATCAGGTACACCGCCAATCCCCAGGACACCTGCGAGGCATCGGCGGACAGATGCCGGGCGATGTCCGGCAGCGCCGGCAGGTAAATGCTCATGCCCAGTTGGGCGAGAAACACCGTGCTGCAGGTGACTAGGAGGGTGGTGCTGCTCTTCATTGAGTCTCCTTGGGTTTCAGAAACCGACGTCCCCGTCGTGGGTGCGTAAAGCTACATCAAGTCGCGCGACTTTTTCAGCGATCTCCCGTCGTGATCGGCCAATGAGATTCAGGTGTAGGGCGACGGCGTGTGATGTTGTGGGCCAAAACCGGGCTATCCTGCCGGCTCAGCCGAACTGAAGTCATCGAGCCCTCCATGCTGCAAAAAAGCCTGATCCGCCGCCTCGACCTGATCACCCTCCAACTGTTTGTCGCCGTCCATGAAGAAGGCACCCTGACCCGTGCCGCGACCCGTGAAGCGATCGCGGTGTCGGCGGCCAGCAAGCGGCTGATGGAGTTGGAGGAGGCGCTGGGTATCAGCCTGTTCGTGCGCCAGGCCAAAGGCATGACCCTGACGCCGGCTGGCGAAACCCTGCTGCACCATGCCCGGCAAATGTTGTTCAACGTCGAGAAAATGGGCCTGGAACTGGGCGAGCACAGCCACGGCGTGCGCGGTTATGTGCGGATGCTCGCCAACTTGTCGGCGATCATTCAGTTTCTGCCCGAAGACTTGCGGGATTTTTCCGAGCGCCATCCCCAGGTCAAGACTGACCTCGAAGAACGGCCTAGCAGCGGAGTGATTCAGGGTGTGCTGGACGGTGTGGCGGACCTTGGGATCTGTTCCAGTGACAGCGACGTCAAAGGTTTGCACAGCGTGTTTTATCGCCAGGACAAACTGGTGGTGTTGATGCTGCCCGATCATCCGCTGGCAAGTCGCTCCAGCCTGGCCTTCGACGATACGCTGGAGAGCGATTACGTCGGACTGCATTCCGCCAGTTCGATCAACATGCGCACCCACGCGGCGGCGCGCAAGGCCGGCAAAGTGCTGCGGTTGCGGATTCATGTACCGGGTTTTGATGCGATGTGCCGGATGGTCCAGGCCAACATGGGCATCGGTATCCTGCCGCAAAAGGCCTATGAACTGTTTGGCCGGGCGTTGGGTTTGCATGCGGTGCCGTTGACGGATGACTGGTCGGATCGTGCGCTGATTCTGGTGGTGCGTGATGAAGCGGCGTTGTCGCCGGTGAGCCGGATGTTGTTTGAGCAGTTGAGTGGGCAGACCTGATAGATCTTGATTGGCTGGGCCGGCCCCTTCGCGAGCAAGTCGAATCGTCGCACCGCCGCTCCCACAGGGTTTGTGTACGCCGCAGATCCACTGTGGGAGCGGCGGTGCGACGATTCGACTTGCTCGCGAAGGCGGACCTGAGGTCGCGGTAATCTTCGGGAGCGTTCGCGTTTCGCGAACGAACGTTGCCAACTGAAGGTTGGATTCATCGCCCCCTGGTCCTCTAGCCTTGGCTCATATTCCAAGAACAACATAGAGGTACCCCGCGATGACTGCCCCCTTGAGTGCAATCAAAGTGATCGAAATCGGCACGCTGATCGCCGCGCCGTTCGCTGCGCGCATGCTCGCCGAGTTCGGCGCCGAAGTGATCAAGATCGAAGCCATGGGCCAGGGCGACCCGCTGCGCAAGTGGCGCAAGCTGCACGAAGGTACGTCGCTGTGGTGGTACCTGCAATCGCGAAACAAGAAGTCCTTGGCGCTCAACCTCAAATCCGCCGAAGGCATCGAACTGGTCAAGCAATTGGCGACCAGCGCCGACGTGCTGATCGAAAACCTGCGCCCCGGCGCCCTTGAAAAACTCGGTCTGGGTTGGGACGTGTTGCACGCCCTCAACCCTAACCTGACGCTGGTACGGATTTCCGGTTATGGCCAGACCGGCCCCTACCGCGACCGTCCGGGTTTCGGTGCCATCGGCGAGGCCATGGGCGGGATCCGCTATACCACCGGCACTCCCGGTTCGCCGCCAGCACGGGTCGGCGTCAGCCTCGGTGATTCCCTGGCGTCCTTGCACGCGGTGATCGGTGCCTTGATGTCGTTGCTGCGGGTCAAGACCGGGCAGGGCGGCGGGCAAGTGGTCGATGTGTCGCTGGCCGAAAGCGTGTTCAACGTCATGGAAAGCCTGGTGCCGGAATACGACATGCTCGGCCATGTGCGTGAACGCAGCGGCGGCGCCTTGCCGGGCATCGCGCCGTCCAACACTTACCTGACGGCCGACGGCGCCTACGTGGTGATCGCCGGCAACAGTGACCCGATCTACAAGCGTTTGATGGAAGTGGTCGGCCGTCGTGACCTGGCCGATGCGCCGGAGTTTGCTCATAACGACGGCCGAGCATTGAAAAGTAACGTGCTCGATGCGGCGATCACTCACTGGACCAGCAGCCTGCCAATCGACGAAGTCCTGTCAGCGCTGGAAGCCGCCGAAGTCCCGGCCGGGCGCATCTATTCCGTCGCCGACATCGTCGCCGATCCGCACTATCAGGCGCGGGACATGCTGCTCAGCGCCGACCTGCCGGGCGGCGCCACGGTGAAGATGCCCGGCATCGTGCCGAAAATGTCCGAGACCCCCGGCGGCGTGAACTGGTCCGGGCCGAGTCTGGGCCAGCACACCGACGGCATCCTTGCGGGGCTGGGCCTTACGGCGCTGGACATCGAACGGCTGAAAGCTGAAGGGGTGGTGCAATGATCACTGATTTTTCCGAGACCCTGATTGTTCAGGAAGTCTCCCCCCGCGACGGCTTGCAGATCGAGCCGACCTGGGTCGAAACCGTCGACAAGATTGCCTTGATCGATCAGCTGTCGCTGGCGGGTTTCAGCCGCATCGAAGCCGGCTCGTTCGTATCGCCCAAGGCGATTCCAGCGCTGCGCGATGGTGAATTGGTGTTCAAGGGCATCGCCCGGCAACCGGGGGTGATCTACGTCGCGTTGATCCCCAACCTCAAAGGCGCGCAACGGGCGCTGGCGACGCGGGCCGACGAACTGAACCTGGTGATGTCCGCCAGCCAGACCCACAACCTGGCCAACATGCGCATGCGTTGCGAAGCCTCGTTGGCGGCGTTCGGCGAGATCGTGCAATACGTCGGTGGCACGCCGGTGCGACTCAACGGCAGCATCGCCACCACGTTCGGCTGCCCGTTCGAAGGCAAGATCGATGAGGATCGCGTGCTGCAAATCGTCGAGGCCTATCAGGAGCTTGGCATTCAGGGCATCACCCTGGCCGACACCACCGGCATGGCCAATCCGCGGCAGGTGGATCGACTGGTGCGGCGGGTCTTGCAGCGGGTTTCACCGGCGGATCTGACCCTGCATTTCCACAACACCCGCGGCCTCGGTTTGTGCAATGTGCTGGCCGCCTACGAGGCTGGCGCCCGACGCTTCGATGCGGCCCTCGGCGGGCTCGGCGGTTGCCCGTTTGCGCCGGGTGCCTCGGGCAATATTTGCACCGAAGATTTGGTCAACTTGTGTGATGAAATCGGCATTCATACCGGCATTGATCTGCCGCTGTTGCTGCAATTGTCCCGGGGATTACCCGCGCTGCTGGGCCACGAAGTGCCCGGTCAGCTGGCCAAGGCCGGCCGTAATTGCGATTTGCACCCGACACCCTCCTAAACACACCGAACCCCTTGTAGGAGCCGGCTTGCTGGCGATAGCGGTGGGTCAGGCAACCTTTATGTTGGATGTGCTGGCCACATCGCCAGCAAGCTGGCTCCTACAGAACGAACCACAACGAACCAGACAACAAAAACAATCGGACACCCAAGGGAAGTCCGCCTGGAGAAAGCACCATGAGTCTCAATGTACTGGAGGCGGGCGCGAGCCCGTCCGTTAACCACGACGAAGAAAAAGCCCTGGTCAGCAAGGTCGCCTGGCGCCTGATGCCGCTGATCATGGTCTGCTACCTGTTCGCCTTTTTCGACCGCATCAACATCAGCTTCGCCAAGTTCCAGCTGCAGACCGACCTGAGCCTGAGCGACACCGCTTACGGCCTCGGCGCCGGGCTGTTTGTGGTCGGTTACGTGATCTTCGAAGTGCCGAGCAACATGATGCTGTACAAGGTCGGCGCCCGACGCTGGATCGCCCGGATCATGATGTCCTGGGGCCTCGCCACCGCCGCGATGGTCTTTGTCAACAGCGAATGGCAGTTCTACGCGCTGCGTTTCGTGATCGGCGCGATGGAAGCCGGTTTTGCGCCGGGAGTCCTGTATTACCTGACGCTGTGGTTCCCGCAGCACTATCGCGGGCGCATCACCTCGATGCTGTTTCTGTCGTCGGCATTTGCCGGTCTGGTCGGTGCACCGTTCTCCGGGTTGGTGCTGCAACACCTCGACGGCTTTATGGATATGCGCGGCTGGCATTGGCTGTTTCTGCTCGGCGGCGTGCCTTGCATCGGGCTTGGTTTGCTGGTGCTGACCTTGCTCAAGGACCGCATCGAGGACGCCCATTGGCTGACGCCGTCGGAGAAAACCCTGCTGGCCAGCCGCATTGCTCACCATGAACCGCACAAGAGTGGCGGCTCGCTGCTCGCCGCGCTGCGGATTCCGGGGTTCCTGACCCTGGGGCTGATCTACTTCCTGATTCAGGTGGCGTCCTACGGCTTGAATTTCTGGGCACCGCAACTGATCCGCAGCGCCGGCACCGAGAGCCCGGTGATGATCGGTTTGCTGACGGCGATTCCGTACATCTGCGGGGCGATCAGCATGGTGGTGATCGGACGGTTGTCCGACTCGACTGGTGAACGACGCAAGTTTGTTGCCGGTCTGGTGGCGGTGGGCGCGGTGGGGTTCTTCTGTGCGGGGATCTTTGCCAACCATACGACCTTCCTGATTGTCGCGCTGGGCCTGCTCGGTGCCGGGATTATCGCCTCCATCCCGAGCTTCTGGACCCTGCCGCCAAAACTGCTGGCCGGTGCCGGCGCCGGGGCTGCTGGCGGGATCGCGGTGATCAACACCCTCGGGCAGTTCGGTGGCATCGTCAGTCCGGTCATGGTCGGGCGAATCAAGGACCTGACCGGCAGCACCACCCCGGCGTTGTATGTCATTGGCGTCTGCGCGCTGATCGCTGTTGCGCTGCTGCTGTGGGGGTTGCCGCAGAAACTGCGTACGCTCGACAAGTACTAAGCGTTTCGCAGGCTACGCCGGTCCCTGCATCGACCACGCATCCTTGCAGAGGCCGGCGAAGGCTGCGATCCAAAGTTGATGATCGTTCCCATGCTCTGCGTGGGAATGCCTCTAGGGACGCTCCGCGTCCAGTGACGCGGAGCGTCACGGGCTGCGTTCCCACGCAGAGCGTGGGAACGATCAGGATGTCGCGATCAGCGCTCTGGTCGGCGCAGCACTGAACTGAATCATCGCCACCCCCGCCATCAACAACACCGCCCCAACCACCCGCGGCAACGTCATCTGCCGTTCCACCAACCCAAACAACCCGAAGTGATCCAGCACCAGCGAAGCCACCACCTGTCCCGCCAGCGCCAACGCAATAAACCCCGACGCCCCAAGCTTGGGCAGCAGCATCAAGGCCAACGAAATAAAACACACCCCGAATGCACCGCCGGCCCACATCCACAAAGGCGCTTTGGTGATGAACGCCAGCGACGGCAGCGGCAAGCGCATCGCCAACATGATCGGCAGCAACACCACGATGCTCACCAGTAACGACGCAAGTGTCGCCCACAACGGATGACCCAACCCACGCGTGAGGTTGGCGTTGATCGCACTCTGAAACGGCACCACCGCCCCGGCAATCACGGCCAGCAGCAACAGCCCGGCCCAATGCAATGTACTCATGATTATTCTCCAACAGGTTTTGCTGGACTCTAAAGTATTCGTCGCGCAGATTTAAATTCCAAATTGCTATCCAGAACATGCACTAGATGAATGATCTTCGGCGTATTGACCTCAACTTGCTGGTGATCCTTGACGCCCTGCTCAGTGAGCAGCATGTCACGCGTGCGGCGCAGCGATTGCACCTGAGTCAGCCAGCGGTCAGTCATGCCTTGGGGCGGTTACGCGATCTGCTTGGCGATCCGCTGCTGGTACGCACGGGCGCCACGTTAGTGCCCACTCCTCGAGCCCTGGAGTTGATCGCACCCTTGGCCGAGGCACTTGCCCAAGTGCAATCGCTGCTGGCGCCGAACGCCTTCGACCCGGCCACGGCCAAGCGCACCTTCCGTCTGGCGATGTCCGACTATGGCGCCGCCATCGTCCTGCCAGGTCTGATTCGGACATTGCGCCGGGAAGCACCGGGCATCGACCTGCAAATCAGCCACGCCAGCCGTGAAGGCATGCTCGACGCGGTACTCAACGGCGACATCGACGTTGCGGCCGGGGTCTTTCCGGAGCTGCCCAACGAACTGCGCAGCACCCCGCTGTTCGAAGAGCACTACGCTTGCCTGGTGGACCGCAACAGCTTGCCTGCCAATGGCGTTCTCGACCTGTCGACCTACCTCGCGCGGCCACACGTCCTGCTGGAAATGCGCGGCAGCGGCACCCCGGAAATCGAACGCGCCCTGACTGCACTGCGAGAGCGCCGTCGCGTCGCGATCAGCCTGCCGCACTGGAGCGTCGCCCCGGAATTCATTAGTGGCACGGATTTGATTCTTACCGTTGCATCACGTGGGTTGCGCGAGATTGATGAGCGCTCGTTGATGGTGGTCGCGCCGCCATTTCATATTCCGTCGTTTACGTTTGTGCTGGTCTGGCACAAGCGGCGGGGCGGGGATCAGGCGTTGAACTGGTTGAATGGGCGGATTGGGCAGGGGATAGTGCCAATCGACCTTACCACCGGCTCATCATTTAACCGTTGAGGTGAACACATTGCTGACAGGCCTCAACCACCTGACCCTCGCCGTCACCGACCTGAACCGCAGCGTGGCGTTCTATCAAGACCTGCTGCAATTGCGTGTCGAAGCCACTTGGGACAGCGGCGCCTATCTCTCGTTGCCCGGTCTGTGGCTGTGCCTTTCCCTCGATCCACTGCGCAAGTCCGAACCCGCCGCCGATTACACCCACTACGCCTTCACCCTCAGCGCAACGGATTTCCCCGTGTTCGTCGAACGCCTGCGATCCGCCAACGTGCAGGAATGGCGCGATAACCGCAGCGAAGGCGCGTCCTTCTATTTCCTCGACCCGGACGGCCACAAGCTCGAAGCCCACGTCGGGGACCTGACGTCCCGGCTGGCAGCCTGCCGCGAGCATCCGTATGCGGGAATGAAGTTCTTCGACGATCAGTCAGTCGATATTCCCGGGACCTGATATAGACTTGCGCCCATTCACCAAATAGTTAAAAGGCTCTCAAATGACCCCATCGCTGCTAATGGCCGTTCTCGCCTCGGGTTTTATCTACGGCATCACGCCGGGGCCGGGCGTATTGGCGGTGTTTGGCATCGGTGCGGCGCGTGGACGACGGGCCGGGGCGGGGTTTCTCTGTGGGCATTTGCTGGGGGACGTGGTCTGGTGCAGCACGGCGCTGATCGCCATTGTCGGCGCACGGGAAATCGGCAGCACGGCGTTCGATGTGTTGGGCGTACTTAGCGGGCTGTACCTGTTTTGGCTCGGTTTGCGCGCCATACGAGCGAAGCGCAGCAGTGCTGATGCCCCTCAAGGCCCGGCTCGCCAGCCCTTTTGGCACGGCATTCTGTTCGGCCTGACCAATCCGAAGGCTTACCCCGTGGCGGTGGCGACGTTCACTGCGCTGCTGTCCAGCCGTGCGGAATTGCTGCACTGGTCAATGTTGCCGTGGTTGATTGCCCTGAGCTTCGTCGGTGGCCTGATGGCCTACGCTATCCTCATTGGCATCGTCGGTGCGCGGCAGGTGCGCACCTTGTATCAACGCCATGAACTGGCGATCACCCGGTTGTGCGGGGTGATGTTTATCGGTTTCGCCATCAACGCCCTCGCTCATGCGCTACCGGGGCTGGTGTCGAACAAGGCTTGAAGTTGAGCGCACGGATGCGTCAGCTGTACTGAACGGTCAGGGAGGGTTCTTTTTGCTGCATTGTCCGGACACGCTCATCGCACCATGGCAACCAGAAATTCCGCGCCGTTGGCGAGCTACATCGATCTCTTGCTGGACGCCGTCTGTGCGGTGGATAAACAAGGTCGCTTCGTATTTGTCAGCGCGGCCTGCGAGCGTATTTTCGGCTACACCCCGGACGAACTGATCGGCCAGCCGATGATTGACATGGTGCATCCCGCCGATCGCCAGCGCACCCTCGACGCCGCGCGCGAAATCATGGGCGGTGACCCCAAACTCAACTTCGAAAACCGTTACCTGCGCAAGGATGGCGCGGTGGTGCATATCCTGTGGTCGGCGCGCTGGTCTGAAGTCGATCAGCTGCGCATCGCCGTGGCCCGGGACATCACCGAGCGCAAGCAGGCCGAGTCCCGGCAAGCGGCGTTGTATGCAATCTCCGAGGCGGCCCACGCCGCGGAAGATTTGCTGGCGTTGTTCAAACGCGTCCATTTGATTATCGGCGAATGGCTGCCGGCGCTGAATTTCTCCGTAGCGCTGTATGACGAGCACTGCGCGCAGCTGAATTTCCCGTATCACGTCAATGACCACGAACTGCAACCCGAGCAGCCCGGCACCGTGACCGGCCGCCTCTGCGCCGAAGTGATCCGCAGCGGCCTGCCGATATTGCTGACCCCGGACCAGGACAACCCGCCAGAAGGCTTCGAAGTGCTGGTCGCCGGGCCGGATGCCCCTTGCTGGCTGGGTGTGCCATTGAATTCGCAAAACGGCACCATCGGCGCGCTGATCGTCAAAAGCGTACCGGGTGGTGAGCGCTACACCGAGCAAGACAAGGAACTGCTGCAATACGTCTGCGCCCAGGTAGCCACCGCGATCGAGCGCAAGCAATTGCATGCCCGGCTGCAACGCATGGCCCAATACGACCAACTGACTCAACTGCCCAACCGAGCGTTGCTGCGCGACCGGCTCAAAGATTCACTGGCGCTGGCTCGCACCGATTCTGGACGAATGGCATTGCTGTATGTCGACCTCGACCGCTTCAAGGAGGTCAACGATACCCACGGTCACGCGGTCGGCGACATGCTGTTGCAAGCGGTCGCCAATCGGCTCAAGGGCTGCGTGCGCGAGAGCGACACGGTGGCGCGCATCGGAGGGGATGAATTCGTGGTGTTGTTGCACAGCATCCACGCGTCGGAAGACGCTGAAAACGTCGCGGGAAAAATCCGTCAGGTTCTGGCCCAACCCCTGCGCCTGGACGGGCACAGCGTGAACATCCAGCCGAGTATCGGCGTCGCGCATTACCCCGAGCATGGGACTGAAGAAAAGCAGCTTTTCCGGCATGCCGATGAGGCCATGTACGCGGCCAAGCGCCGAAACCACCAGCGCCTCGGGGCCTGAAAAATCGTCCACCGTTCGTCGCGGCGATTTCATTTTTTCTAAACCTTTGTGGCGATCGAAATTCAGATTCTATGCGGGCTCCTGCTCGCCGCGATCATCACCAAGAGGTAGAGAATCATGCCTAATTCAAGAAACTCGAACTCGGGAAACTTCGCCAACGATCGAACGAAGGCGTCTGAAGCCGGTCGCAAAGGTGGGAAAACTACCACTACGACTGTCGATAAAGACCCTGCGAAACCCGATATGGGCCGCAAAGGCGGTCAGAAATCGAAATAGTCGGTGAAGGTAGTTTTGATTGAGAGGCGGGGGCGAAAGCTCCCGCTTGAATTTTTTCAGAAGGAGGGCGCGACCATGAGCCGGATGGCCACCCGATTACGCACTGCCAGTTTTACCACGTTGCTGGGCCTGTTTGCCAACAGTGCCTTCGCCCAGTCGCCCGCCGAATTCATCAACGATGCCTCGGCCAAAGGCATGGCCGACATCGAAGCCAGTCGCCTGGTGCATCAGAAATCCGAATCCAAAGAGGTCAAGGATTACACCATCGTGGTCATCAACGACCGTACGACCGCCAACCAGCATCTGGCGAAAATCGCCAAGCAGCTGGATTTGCCGGTTGCTCCTCGGGAAGAAGTGGTCGACAAGGCCAAAGCGTTGATGCCGGAAGTGAAGGACGACGCCACCTTCGACCAGGCCTACGCTGCCAGTCAGGTGAAAACCACCCAGGAAGCCATTGAGCAACTTCAGCAAACCGCAGAGACCACCGATGTGCCGGAAATCAAAGCTTTCGCTGAGGAAACGCTGCCCAAATTGCAAAACCATCTGCAAATGGCCAGGGCGCTGCAAGCGGGTCGATAGCACCGAGTTTGACGGCGTTCAAAGCAAACGGCGCGTGATTCACATCACGCGCCGTTTTGTTTCTGCTCAGCACTCATTCAAATCCTGTTTGCGCTTGCTCGAAGCCGCCAGCCCCGCCAGCCCATGCACGTCTTTTTCGCCCATGGCGCGATAGTGTTTGCGCAGCGCCTCAAGTTGTTTGAGGTCTAGCAATTCCAGCCCCAACATCGCGTTTTGCGCCTCTTTGTTCACCCGCAACAACTCATCGATTTTCAGGTGCAGGATGTCGGTGTCGCGGTTCTGCGTGTTCTGGATCAGGAACACCATCAGGAATGTGATGATGGTGGTTGAGGTGTTGATGATCAGTTGCCAGGTGTCGTTGTAATCAAAAATCGGCCCGCTCATTCCCCATACAGCGATCAGAATCAGAGCCCCCATGAACGTCTTGGGACTGCCGGCCCAGAGGGCGAGTTTCTGCGAGATTTTTGCGAATTTCATTGCCGTGTTCCTTATCGGGATGCGCCTGAATTTCAGACAGCGACGGCGTGTTGATAATTCTACTTACATTTGGTCTCGACGAAATTTTGTAGCAGCTGGCGAAGCCTGCGTTCGGCTGCGTAGCAGTCGTAAAACCTGAGTTCGCGATTTTCCTGAAAAAACGCATCGTCGGATTTTACGACTGCTACGCAGCCGAACGCAGGCTGCGCCAGCTGCTACGGATCGAGTTGCGGCTTACTTGGCGTTCAGTCCGTCACCTTCACATCAACTGCCCAACGGAAGTATCCCAGCGCCTCGCAGTTTTTATCAATCAGCATGAAGCTCAGTTCACACGCCTCGACCCCCGAGGCCAATTGCGTGCACTGCCAAAAATGATCATCGGCCGAATGGCTGCCAGGTACGGTCGGGTTTTCAGGATCGGGTGCAGGCACGGTCAGGTTTTCCTTCACCAACAATTCAGGCGTCGAAAGTACGCCGGCATCGCCTACCGACATCCCGTAAAACACCACGCTGTGCTCAGCGAGCAAGCTGACGGTTCTGCTGCGAATATGGAAAGTCGATCCAGTGCCGAGGATTAGCGTAATTGAGCTGTCGTTTATTGTACTTTGTGGTGTCGGAGATCCGTTGATGGCGAAGATGAAGCCATCTGCAATAGACGTCGGGTTTTCGGGCTCAAGACTGGGTTCCGGATAGTGTAAAAGCAGAGACTCGGCATCGACAACCAGCAACACATTGTGGGGGGGCGCAACACTGGTCGAAGGGGATTTGATCGGTTCGGAAGTCATCATGGATTCCTTTCATGATGTTGACGCAAAACGGCAGCCGCTTCGGTTCATGCAAGACATCCCGTTCCTGTCGAGGCGGCAACGAACTTGGCAGACCCCTTGTCGCCAAGGGGTCGGACCATCTTCAGTTACGGATGGTAATGAACGGATCCCACGAACAGCAGCCGACAATCTTGCAATCGCGATCCACGATCAGGAAGTGGAAGTGGTAGGTCACGCTGCCGCACGACAGTGTTTCCGAAGACCAGTAATGGTTATCGACTTTCTGGCAGCTCGGCACCGACGGGTTGCTGGTGTTGGGGACGGCGACGCAAGCGGTAGCCTTGCGCGGCGTGGGTGTGGAGATCAATTCGTTGCCGACGTTGCCGATGAACTTGTAGAAAATCACTGCCGTCTCGAAGCTCTGCGACAGGCTGGTTTCACGCCAGCGAATCAGGTCGCCCACCTGAGCTTTTAAATTGAGTTCGCCACCGGCCTGGCCGTTAATCACGTTGTCCCGGTTGGTCACCATGTACACATGATTGACGTCGATGAGCGTCGGCGAGGCGGGGTTTTTGCTGATGTTCGGGTAGTTTTTCAGAATGGTTTCAGTGTCGATTGAAACAAGAACATCCGTGACTCGAGACATAGTAAAGCTCCTTGTTCATAGTGAGCGCCTGGCATCTTTCCAGGCACAACAACGCTTGCTTGCCTTGCGGCCGTTGCGAAAACACTACGGGCGGAACCCACCGATCACGGGAGATAAGTTGGCCTTGCTCCCTGCGTGCAAACTGATAAGTCGGGTTCCTTCCGACGGCCGCGATTAGGACTATAGATGCGAAACAGAGGCTGTCAAAATTGCTGGACTGCATGTTCGACGAGCGGTCGATATAGTTATGACTTCCGATGATTTGGCGATAAAAAACAGCTCATTCAAAACCGCTTTGCTCCACCGACGCCAAGTGATGCAAGTTCAGGCAATAGACAGAAATGACCTGCTACAAGATCAGTGGGCCAGGCAGGAGCATGGCTGGAAAGGGGGGCAAATTTTGCTGTTTCACTCGATGAGGGGGTCAACTGACATCTTTCGCCATAGGTCGGATAGGGCAGGGCGCACCGGTCGAGGTATCGTAGCGAACCGGTTGTGCGCCGCTGGCCACAACAACGCACCGACAGGAGAACGCAATGAGTTGGTCCGCCAAACAATACGTCGCTTTTGAAGATGAACGCACACGCCCGGCCCGCGATTTGCTCGCGGCGATCCCGCCCGTGGACGCGCGCTCGGCCATCGACATCGGTTGCGGCCCCGGCAATTCGACCGAGTTGCTGGTGGAGCGCTTTGCCACTGCCACGGTGCGTGGCCTGGACAGTTCGACCGATATGATCGAGGCCGCCCGCAAGCGCTTGCCGCAGTTGCAATTCGACACGGCTGACATCGATACCTGGAGCGAACCCGGTCCGTTCGATGTGATTTTCGCCAACGCGGTGTTGCAGTGGGTGCCCGATCACGCGGCGTTACTGCCTTCGCTGGCCGCCCGACTGACCCAGGGCGGCAGCCTGGCCATTCAAATGCCTGACAATCTCAACGAGCCGTCCCATCGCCTGATGCGCGAAGTCGCTGCCGATGGGCCGTGGGCGAGCAAGTTGGCGGACGCCGCCGGGCAACGCACGGAAATGGCGAGCACCAGCGAGTACTACTCAATGCTGCGACCGCACTGTGCGCGTGTCGATGTGTGGCGCACCACCTACCATCACCCGCTCGCGGGCGGCGCGTCGGGCGTGGTCGAGTGGTTCAAGGGCAGCGGCTTGCGGCCATTTCTCGAACCGCTGGATGAGGCGGAAAAAGCGCAATACCTCAAGCAGTACCAGGCCGCGATCAAGCAGGCGTATCCGGCGCTGAGCGATGGTTCGGTGCTGTTGCCATTCCCGCGGTTGTTCATCGTCGCGACTCGCTAGTGCGTATAAGGGACGGATCACGCCGAACGTTATCTGTCCCTTCGCCGAGCACTCAAATATTCAAAAATAAACGAAGCAAAGCCGAACAACCCGATCATCGTAATGATCATGATCCCCAACTCTGAATGGTCCATGTTGATCTCTTGGCGATGTGTGAGCTGACACAATAAAGGTTCTGTGGTCAGGTCCGACGCAGCGCTACTGCTTCTTTACTGGCTTCCCTGAATCCATACGCAAAAATTACGAATACCCGGCCTGGTGTTCAGCGCTGAACGCCGACCAGCATCATCATCGGCCGCTCCCGCTCTTCGGTCAGGGCCGGTTGCGCCGCTACCTGTGCATCGGTCGGGCCCCATTCGTTGACCTGCTGGATGCTGAAACCTGCGCCAATCAGCGTATTGAGCAACGTGCCGATGGTGCGGTGCTGCTTGATCACGCCTTCGGCCAGCCAGTTGGTTACGCGTTCGCCTTCAATTTGATAACTGTCCACCGGCCAGCGTTTGTTCCCTTCGCTATCAATCAGCCAGCCCGGATTACGCGGTGCCATGAAGATTGGGTGTTCGATGGAAAATACGAAGCGTGAACCGGGTTTAAGGGCTGCGTGGATTTTGGCGAACAGACCTGAAAGATCTTTGATGTAGTGCAGCGCCAGAGAGCTGTATGCCAGATCAAAACTGGCTGCGGGTAGGTCGAGTTGTTCCAGGTCGGCACGGGCGTATTGGATATTGGTTGCCGACGTCGTGTTGCACGCTTGCTCCAACATTTTTTCCGAGACGTCCAGGCCGAGCACGCTATCGGCACCTTGATCACTGGCCCAGCGGCAGAACCAGCCGTAACCGCAACCAAGGTCTACGACCTTTAGGCCTTTCATGGGTGGCAACATTGCTTTTAGCGCAGGCCATTCGGGAGCTGCGTCGAGACCGCCGATGGAGCGGGCCATTTGGCTGTAGCCCTGGAAAAACTCCGGGTCGTCGTAGATGTTTTGAGTCATGTTCGGGGCTCTGTTGAGATCGTTTACGGGCGGCACCTGATGTGCGGACGATTGGGTTCCCTCGAAGAGTGATGGCGCGTGTTCGTTGATGCCCGCGCAGGGGAGAGGGCGATTAAAGATAGGGGAGATGCTAGCGGGTAGAGCGGGGAGGGGAAACGGGTTGAGCGTTGGGGATTTGTAAGCGGAGCTCAAATCAAAGAACACCGACCATTCAGGGAATTGCCGATCAGTAAGGAAATTGCAGGGGCAACACATACTTTGGTAGCAGCTGGCGAAGCCTGCGTTCGGCTGCGCAGCAGTCGTAAAACCTGAGCGCAAGGTCATCCTGAAAAACCACAAAGTCTGATTTCACGACTGCTTCGCAGCCGAACGCAGGCTTCGCCAGCTGCTACAAATTGAGGACACCTCGAAAGGCGTCCCCAAATCTCGTCAAGACGGTTCTGCATCCATGCGTCGAGCAATGACATCCAGCACATCACAACCGTCGCGCAAGGGCACACAGCAGAGCAATGCAAAGTCGCTGAGGATGACCGAATCAGACGTGATGTCGCCTCGCATCGCGAGGTTTTCAAGAAGCTGCGTCACGGCCCGGATTCTGTAACTGGCGGTGCTGAGCAGCGAATGCAGCGGTTGGGTGGTGTTGACGTAGAGCGAGGGAAGGTCGTCGGCGTTGCTGGTTAAAGCCATGTACTCATTCATGCGTAGAGCTCCATTGGGTTAAGAGGTCTACCACTCAATCGTCGCCAAACGAATAGGGTGGCAGCTGTACGCAGGTTGGCGAACCGGACAATGGACAACCCGGCAGACCCGAAGGTCTCCCGCGCACAGCCACCAAAAAGCAGGCAGCTAAGTGCTTTAAAGCGATCCGAAAACTGCTCGGAAGCTCTTGTTCATTGGATCGAGTCGCCAAACCCGAAGCGCCATTTTGGCGCCGGCTCGACTATAGGCCTCGATGCAAATGGGCAGCAATGCGCAAGTCTACGGACAATTCCCACCGTAGTGTAGGACCCTGCCTTTTCGATAATTGGCCACTTTCATGCCACTAGCGAATGGGGTCTCGACAGGTAATGGCAGGCGTTGATAGATCATTCAAGATGAAAAATCAGCGGTTCACTAAATCCTGTTCTCAACGAGTCAGGCCTTGCTGATCCATACGAAATTTAATGGCCTCAATCGGATCGGAGGGCGGCATTGGGTAATGCTCGTCTTCGTATTTTTCGATGAGCAGCGCCAGAATCCCCAGATCATCACCTTCAGGCGAACCAATGTCTGCACCCCAAAGCTGCTCCACGCGAGCAAATGCAGCGTTCAGGTCTTCTTGGCTGTGAATTGGCTTTAGGTTCATTCCACGGTCTCCGCGTTGATCTGGTCATACTGGGCAAAGGGTGCCGACAAAACCGTTACTGGGGCAAGAAAAACGCTAACAAAACACCATTTTTGTGACAAAAAAAAGTTAATTTTCGCGATGAAACACAAGCCCCAGACACAAAAAAACCGGCCATCAAGGCCGGTTTTTTCTTTACCTGCATCCCCCGTCAAAAAACAACGTGAGAAAAAATTCGATTGGAGCGGGTGAAGGGAATCGAACCCTCGTTATCAGCTTGGGAAGCTGGAGTAATGCCATTATACGACACCCGCTCAGAGCGGCTGACTTTGTACCAGATGTGCGCGTGGAAATGAAGTTTTTCTTTGCGCTGGATAGCTTTAGAGCAGGTGAAGCAAGACATCAGGCCGCGTAACGGTCGTTCGCGGGCAAACCTCGCGCCTACAGAAATGCGTTCAATACTGTAGGGCGAAGCTTGCTCGCGATGACGCTGATTCAGATAGCCAGTGCATGTTGGTCCTGGACGTAGTGGTAACGCGGTCGGCTTGCGTGTTGCGCCGGTTTCAGGAAGCCCAGCAGTGCGTCGCGGCTGTCTCGGCAGGCAGCTTTGTGCTCCATATCGAGAAAGTGGCCGGTGGCCTGAAGGGTGCTGAAGGTGGCGTTTTGCACGTGGTTGGCGAACAACCGGGCGCCATCGGCGGCGGTGTATTCGTCCCATTCGCCGTTCATGAACAGCACCGGCACGTTGATTTTCTCTGCGGCTTTGAGAAAGCACTGGCGATCGCTGTGCAGCAGGTCGCTGATGTGGAAGTGCATCTGCCCGTATTCATGCTCGGCCAGGGAGCTGACATGGCGATAGTTGAAACGCTTGAACAGCGTCGGCAGGTGTTTGCCGATGGTGCTGTTCACCAGATTGCCGACCCGATCGCCGTCACGGCTACCGAGATAGTCAACACCGCGCTCGAGGTAGTCGAGCATGTGCGCGTTGATCTCCGGGGAGAACGAGCTGATCACGGCCTTTTCGATGCGCCGTGGCTGTTGTGCCAGGGCGACCAGGGTCGCGGCGCCACCCCAGGAAAACGAAAGCACGTGTTCGGCGGCGAAGTGGTCGATCAGCTCCAGGAGGATCTGCCCTTCGACTTCCTTGGTCAGCAATTTCTCATGCCGGTTGTGAGCTTTTGACTTGCCCGCATAGGGCTGGTCGTAGCAGACCACATTGAACTGCGGATGAAGGTTTTTCACGGTTTGTGCAAACGACGCGGTCGTGGCCATCGAGCCGTTGACCAGGATGATGGTCTTTTCTGCGGCGTCTGCGCGATAGAACTCCGTGTAAACCCGATACTGACCCTGTATATCCAGCACAGCGATTTCTGGCCTCATGTCATCAGACTCCAAGCAAGCGGGTATGCGCGCAAATGAGATTGCACGAGCTTTGTGACAGGTAGGCATACGCCTGAAATTTGGAGGCCCATGTCGATCCGTACAGCAGGTCGACGGGTATTGTTATTGGCGGGCAGTCTGCCGGTCTGAGGCGGAACCTGAGGGTTCTCTAACCGGCAAAAAGTTTCTTAGAAGTATGTTGTGACTCGTCGGTCACATTTCGGCCGACGTCCTGATTCAAGCAGGGGTCACGTGATCGCGCAAGTGCCTTTCGTAAATTGTTCGACAACTTCTGCTCGGCGGTAGGCTGCTTAGATCAAATGGATCTCTTCGGTGCGTAATGCGCGGTACTCGCCCGGTTTCAGCGCATTGTCGAGCACCAGCGGGCCCATGCGTTCGCGGTGCAGGCGCAGCACCTTGTTGTCGAAGTGGCCGAACATCCGCTTCACCTGGTGATAACGGCCCTCGACGATGCTCAGCCGCGCCGACTTCGGCCCGAGCACGATCAGCTCGGCCGGTTGCGTGGTGAGGTCTTCGAAAGCGAAGTACAACCCTTCGGTGAATTTCAATGCGTATTCCGGGCCAATCTCCTGCTCGGTCTCGACGTAATAGACCTTGGGCAGTTTGGTTTGCGGCTGGGTCAGGCGCCGCGACCAGCTGCCATCGTTGGTGATCAGCATCAGGCCGGTGGTGTTGAAATCCAGGCGCCCGGCGATGTGCAGGTCATCGCTGTCCGGCTCGTGGATCAGGTCGAGTACGGTCGGGTGCTCCGGGTCGCGGGTGGCGCTGACGCAGCCCGGCGGTTTGTGCAGCATGAAGTAGCGTGCGGGTTTGCCGACTTGCAGCACTTGCTCATCGACCTCGACAAGGCTGAACTCGAGTACCTCGGCATGCGGGTCGGTGACGATTTTTCCGTCGACCCGAACGCGCTTTTCCACCAACAACAGGCGCACCTGCTTACGGTTGAAGCGCGGCAGGTTGCTGAGAAAACGGTCAACGCGCATGGCTGGGGATCAGTTGGAAAAGGGCCGCGTATCTTACGTGATCGGCCGGGCGCGTGCTTACAACTGCGCCTCGACCTCGGCACAACGCGGGCACAAGCACGATTTGTCGCGCAGTTCGGCCGGCAGCGCTTCGAGCACCGCCGGGTCGATGCTGACGCCAAAGCACCAGCACGCCTGATCGACGGTGCGCGGGTCAGCCAGGGTGCAGGCGTTGGAGGCGCCGCAGGCGGGGCAGAATTCAGGTTTGTTCATGTAGGACTATGCATAACTGGTGTGAGGCATTTCCACGCAGGTTCGGTTACGGCCGGATTGCTTGGCCCGATACATCGCATGATCGGCCCTGGAGAGCAGGGTGTGCAAGGTTTCATCCGGTTGCAGCGTCGTGAGGCCAATGCTGACTGTCAGCTGCAAGGCATGATCGTTGTAGGCATAACGCTGTTGCTCGACATGTTGACGAATTTTCTCGGCGACCATCAGACCGGTCTCACCGTCGGTGTCCTTGAGCAGCACGATGAACTCTTCGCCACCCCAGCGGCAGACGATGTCGGAATGCCGCAGGCAACTCTCCAGATCCCGGGCGAAGCCGATCAGCACCTGATCGCCGGCCAAGTGGCCGTAGGTGTCGTTCAAGGCCTTGAAGTGATCCAGATCCAGCAACAACGCGGTCAGCGGCTTGGGCTCTCGCTCGGCCTCGTGCATGGCTTGCGCTGCCAACAGGTCGAAGCCTCGGCGGTTCGGCAGTTCGGTCAGGCTATCAAGCGTTGCCTGCGCCTGGATCTTGCCCTGGTAGCGCTTGATCACCCGGTTGAGCAGGGCCAGCACGATCAGCGTGACGAGCAGGCAGATCAGCAGGTTGAGGTACAGCGACTGGCGGATTTCACTGAGGGCACCGTCTTCGCGTTTGTCGACGAACAGGTACCAGTTCAACTCCGGAATGAACCGCACGTTGAGGAAATGTCCCTGGCCGTGGACGGAATATTCGTAGCTGCCGCTGTGGGGTTTGGGCAACTGGCTGACCAGCTCCTTCATGTTGTCGAGTTCGCCGAGTTTCTGGCCGATATGCGCGCCTTGCGGGCCGCCCTCGGCGCCGGTGAGCACCAGGCGGCCGAAGTTGTCGACGAAGTACACGCTGCGCTGGTAGCGCTGCTGGTATTTGTCGATCAGCTTGATCACTGCATCGACCGTCAGGCCGACGCCCGCGGCGCCAATGAAACGGTTGTTGTAGTCGTAGACTTTGTAGTTGATGAAGAAGGTCTGGTTGTCCTTGTTGGCCAGATCCGGGTCGACATTGATCTCGTAGGGGTCGGCCATGTCGCGGACGCGGAAATACCAGGCATCGCGGGGTTCAGTGGACTTGACCTGTTTGAGCACGCCCTTGGCGTGGTAGTAGGTGAGGCTGGTGTTGGAGACGAAAAATGCAGTGTAGGCGCCGTAGTGGGTCATGACCTCGTTGAGGTAGCGGGTCATTTTCTCGGGGTCTTGCTCGCCGTTTACTACCCAGTCGCGCATGAAGGTGTCGCGGGACATCATCGAGGAAATCAGGATCGGTCTGACAAGGTCTTTCTGGATTTCCGAGTAGACCGTGTCCGATGTCAGCGGCAGTTCGGTGTTGACGATGCTGTCGCGGATAGAGGCTCGCGAGGCGTAGTAACTCAGGAATGAAGTCGCCAGAAAGCCTGCGCCCAGCAACGCGATGAGCGTGAGGACCAACGAACGTTGCGAATACAGCGGCGAGTGAAGCGGCATGACGATTCCGTTGGCAGTGACCCGATGGCAGGCATTCTAATGGCACTGCGGGGAAATGACTCCTGCATTTGCAAGGTGAATCGGCAAGGATCAGGGGCCGTGGCGTCCGCGCCGACGCCTTCGTGGGCAAGCCCGCTCCCACAGGGATAACGTGGTCCTTGTGGGAGCGGGCTTGCTCCGGGCGGCGATCCGACGAATCGGGAGATCACTGCAGATCTGTCAGATATGCACGCCACCCCCCAAAACGACTGATATCCACCGCCCCCTCCAACCCATACGCCTCACAAATAAACCCACTCTCCCAACGCCCGTCCGCCAGTTGCACCTTGCCCAACCCCAGCGGTGCCGGAATCCCGGTCAAAAACGAACCTAACTCACTGCTCGGCAATTCCCACACCTCCACGGCAATCGCCACGCCACCGTCCTTCACCCTCACCATCCCCGGACGAAACGGCGGGCCGCCGGCCAACGCATACAGGTGATAGTCCGGTGAACTGAACGTCGTCTCGACCAAATGAGCCCCGCGCTTCTTCAATTGCCAGTTCAGCGCCAGCCCATCCAGATGCGCGCCGCACACCACCAGTCGTGCGCGATCATTACGGGCGACAGTCGTCGCTGCAGGCTCAGCCGAATGGCGCTGCAGAGCATCCGCTACACCCAACAAATACTGATCGGTGAACGCCCGACCAAACACCGTCACGCCCCATGGCAAACCATTGCCCATAAATCCGCTCGGCACCGCGACGGCGGCGTAATCGAGCAAGTTCATGAAGTTGGTGTAGTAACCCAGCTCCGAATTGCGCAGCACCGGTTCGGCGTCCAGTTCCGCCAGCGTAACGGGGCGGCCGATTGTGGGTGTGACGACACAATCGAGCCCTTCCAGCGCCTGGTCGCAGAGGGCCTTCAAGGCTTGCAGCCGATACTGGGCACGGAAGGTCTGCACGCCGCTCACCGCCGGCGCCTTGGCCAGCACCGCGCGAATCACCGGCAATACGGCTTCAGGATTCTGCTCCATCAACTCGCCCGCCACGCTGTAGCGCTCGGCGACCCACGGGCCTTCATAGAGCAAACGCGCCGCTTCAAGGAACGGCGTCAGATCCAGCTCCACCGCTTCACCCCCCAACGCCTTGAGCCGATCGATAGCATCGCCGAACAACAAAGGCCCTTCAGGGCAGCCGAAGAATTCCAGGTCCTGCGCACGCGGCACGCCAAAACGGAAAGGGCGCGGAGCGCCAAACGCCGAGCCGTCATTCCACAGCGGGTTGCGGCGGCTGTATTCATCTCGCGGATCAAGATGTGCGGTGAGCGCCAGCAACTGACTGGCCTCCCGAGCGGTCGCGGTGAACGTCGTCACGCAATCGAGCGTGCGACAGGCCGGCACCACACCGGCCGTTGAGATCAGTCCTTTGGTGGCTTTCAACCCGACCAGATTGTTCAGCGCCGCCGGCACGCGTCCCGACCCCGCCGTGTCCGTGCCCAACGAAAAACTCGCCACGCCCAACGCCACCGCCAGCGACGACCCGGCACTGGAACCGCCCGACGGATACTCCGACAGCACGCTGTTTGGGCACGCGCCATACGGCGAACGACTGCCATTGAGGCCAGTGGCAAACTGGTCGAGATTGGTCTTGCCCAACGGAATCGCGCCCAGCGCCAGCAATTGCTCGACGATGGTCGCCGAACGTTCCGGTACATAGGCAAACGCCGGGCACGCCGCCGTGGTGGGTATGCCCGCCAGGTCGATGTTGTCCTTGATCGCGAACGGCACGCCATACAGCGGCAGGCTGTCGAGGTCGCGACCGTCGAGCGCGGCGAGGTACGGTTCCAGTTCTTCAACACTGAGCAAGTGGATGAACAGGTGATAGTCCGGGTTCAGCGCCGCGGCTTTGTCGCGCAGGCCCAACAGCAACTGACGGGGCGTGATGTTGCCGAGGCGATAAGCGCTGCGCAGGGCGTCGAGTTGCAGATTGATAATCATGGCGTTAATCCTTTTTCAAATGGGTTCAGTCGAGTTCCAGCACCACGACGCGCTGTCCGGCACGCACCGCAGAACCCGGTTGCACACGGATCTCGCGTACCACGCCAGCCATGGGTGCGAGCAGCGGAATTTCCATCTTCATCGACTCCAGAATCACCAGCACGTCACCGGCGGCGACGCGGCTGCCGGTCTCGACCTGAACCTGCCAGAGGTTGCCGGCGATGTGGCTGTCGACGCTCATTTCACCGCTGGCGAGCGGTGCATCTTCGGTCGCTTCCGGCGCCGGTTCTTCGCTGTCGAAATGCGCCTGGCCGCTGGTGATCCAGCGTTCGCGCTCGGCGTTGAACGCGCCTTGTTGCTGATCGCGAAACGCGGCGATGGTCTCGGCTTCTTTTGTCAGGAAGGCCTGGTAGTCCGCCAGATTCAGCTGGCTGTGTTCGATGTTCAGATCGAAGCGCCCGAGCGGGAAGTCCCGGCGGATGCGCAGCAGTTCATCGGCGCTCACAGGGTAGAAACGGATCTGGTCGAAAAAGCGCAGCAGCCACGGTTTGCCGTCGAACGCGGCGACTTCGCGGTAGCGGTTCCACATCTGCAACGTGCGTCCGACAAACTGATAACCGCCCGGGCCTTCCATGCCGTACACGCACATGTAGGCGCCACCGATGCCCACCGAGTTCTCCGCGGTCCAGGTGCGGGCCGGGTTGTACTTGGTAGTCACCAGACGATGACGCGGATCGAGCGGGGTGGCGACCGGTGCGCCGAGGTAGACGTCGCCCAAACCCATTACCAGATAGCTGGCGTCGAATACCGTGCGCTGCACTTCGTCTAGGTTCGGCAGGTCGTTGATGCGGCGGATGAACTCCAGATTGCTCGGGCACCACGGTGCGTCCTTGCGCACGGTGGTCATGTATTTCTCGATCGCCAGTTGGCAGGCCGGATCATCCCAGGACAGCGGCAGATGCACGATGCGCGAGGGGACTTGCAGGTCTTTGGCGGCGCACACCGCGTCCCACTCACCGGCGACGATGCCGAGCAAGTCGGCCAAGGGAAGTTGCTCGGGCTGGTAGTGCACTTGCAGGGAGCGGATGCCCGGGGTGAGGTCGATGACACCGTGCAGGTTTTTGCTTTCCAGTGCTTGCATCAGGGCGTGGGCGCGGAAGCGTAAAACAAGATCAAGTTCGGGTGCGCCGATTTCCAGCAGTAGATGAGTGTCACCAGACAGTCTCGCCACCAGCTGCGTATCCCCCAGACCCAAGTCCAAAACCACAGGCGACAAAAGACCCTGTGGGAGCTGGCCTGCCAGCGATGAAGCTGATGCGGTGTCTGGTCTGTCCCCATCGCTGGCAGGCCAGCTCCCACAAGGGGAATTCCATTTCAGGGCGAGATTTCGGGCGGTTTTGAGATCGACCGGCAGGAACTGCACTTTATCCCCTGCCTTGAGCTGCCCAAGCTGCCAGAGGTCAGCTTCGATCACCGTCACAGGGCAAACAAACCCACCGAGGCTTGGGCCGTCGGGACCGAGGATCACCGGCATGTCCCCAGTAAAATCCACCGCCCCAATGGCATACGGATTGTCATGAATATTCGACGGATGCAGCCCCGCTTCACCCCCATCGGCCCGCACCCATTCAGGCTTCGGTCCGATCAACCGAACGCCGGTTCGGCTGGAGTTGAAATGCACTTCCCACTGGGTGGCGAAGAAGGTGCCGATGTAGTTTTCGGTGAAGTATTCCGGTGCGCCATGGGGCCCGTAGATCACCCGGATCTGCCGCACGGCCGGTAACTCGGTGACGCGGTCCAGTTGCTGACCGACGTTGCGGTCGATCAGGGCCGGCACATGCAACACGTCACCGGCCCGCAACGCACGACCGCCATGCCCACCAAACTGGCCCAGCGTGAACGTGCTTTTGCTGCCCAGATAATCCGGCACCTGCAAGCCGCCACGCAGGCACAGGTAGCTGCGAGCGCCGGCCCCTGCAATCGTGCCGAGGCTTAACGTGGCGCCGGCCGGGATTAGCAGCGCCGTGTTCATCGCGACGATTTCACCGTTAAGCGTCAGCGGAATCACCGCGCCGGTGACCGCCACCACCGCATCGCAATTGAAGCGCAGCAATGGCCCGCTCATGGTGATTTCCAGCGCCGCGGCGCCTTCGTCATTCCCCAGCAGACGATTGCCCAGACGCAACGCGCGACTGTCCATCGGCCCCGACGGCGGCACGCCCACCGCCCAGTAACCGAGGCGGCCGGGATAGTCCTGGACGCTGGTCTGGGTGCCGGCGCTGAGCACTTCAAAGGTGTTGGCGTGATACACCAGACCTTCCAGGCAACGGGTCCATGGCTGGCCGCTGGCGAATGGTGCATCGAGGAGGATTTGCCGCAGGAAATCGCGATTGGTTTCCACGCCATACAGCAGACTGTCGCTCAACGCCTGATGAAGATCGGCAGCGGCCTCTTCACGGGTCGGCGCCCAACTGATGACCTTGGCGATCATCGGATCGAAGTACGGCGGGATCTCGCAGCCGGCCTCGACCCAGGTGTCGATGCGCAATTTTTTGCCGTCGGCGACAGGGAAGTTAACGGCGGTCAGCAAGCCAGGGCTTGGCTGGAAATCACGACCCGGATCTTCCGCATAAAGCCGTGCCTGAATCGCATGGCCGTCGGCTTTCAAACCTTGGCTCAACACACTCAATGGCGACAAATCACCGGCCGCCAGTTCCACCATCCAGCGCACCAGATCGACGCCCCACACTTGCTCGGTGACACCGTGTTCCACCTGCAAACGGGTGTTCACTTCGAGAAAGTAGAAACGCTGAGCCTCACTGTCGAAGACGAATTCTACGGTACCAGCGCTGCGGTAATTCACCGCTTTCGCCAGTTTGATTGCCGCCGCGCAGAGCTCTTCAGCCATGCCGTCGGGCAGGTTCGGTGCCGGGGTTTCTTCGAGGACTTTCTGGTTGCGCCGTTGCACCGAGCAGTCACGCACGCCGAGGGCAATCACGTCGCCACGGCCGTTGCCAAATACCTGGACTTCCAGATGACGGGCGCGCTGGATGTACTTCTCGATGAACACACCCGCGTCGCTGAAGTTGTTCTGGCCGAGGCGTTTCACCGCTTCGAAGGATTCGCTCAACTCGGCCGCGCTGCGGCACACGCGCATGCCGATGCCGCCACCGCCAGCGGTGCTTTTGAGCATCACCGGGTAGCCGACCTGTTCACCCGCGATCAGCGCCGCGTCGAGGCTGTCGAGCAGTTCGGTGCCTTCGAGCATCGGCACGCCGTGTTGCTTGGCCAGGGCGCGCGCGGTGTGCTTGAGGCCGAACACCCGCAGTTGTTCTGGCGTCGGGCCGATGAAGGCGATGTCGGCGGCTTCGCAGGCTTCGGCGAACGCGGCGTTTTCCGAAAGGAAACCGTAGCCGGGATGGATCGCCGTGGCACCGGTGGCTTTGGCGATGGCGAGGATTTTGTCGACCGCCAGATAGGTGCCGGCCGCCGCGCCTTCACCGAGGCTTTGGGCTTCATCGGCTTGCAGGATGTGCAAACTGGCGGCATCGGCTTCGGAATAAACGGCAACGCCTTTGACCTGCAATTGACTCAGGGTGCGCAGGATGCGGCAGGCAATGGCGCCACGGTTGGCAATCAGGACTTTTTCGAACATGGCATAACCCCTGAAGGGGATGCGGGCCGTCCCGCAGTTTTTCGATGAGCGCCGGGGTCGTCCCCGACGGCAGAATCACTTCACTCAAAACCACCACCGAATCCCTGTGGGAGCGCGCTTGCTCGCGAAAGTGGCGTGTCAGTCGACATCAATTTTGAATGTGACGGCCTCTTCGCGAGCAAGCCCGCTCCCACAGTGGGGTTAGTGGTGTTCTGGAGTTTTGATGCACTGCCCGGACCGGGCCTGGCACAAGGCAAACAACCATCTACGCAACCGCGTCAATTTCAGTTCCATACCAGTAACTCCGCAGGTGTCGGGTTGTAGGCGTTGCACGGATTGTTCAGTTGCGGGCAGTTGGAGATCAGCACAATCACATCCATCTCGGCCCGCAGGTCGACGTACTTGCCCGGCGCCGAAATGCCGTCTTCAAACGTCAGTCCGCCATCCGCTGTGACCGGCACGTTCATGAAGAAGTTGATGTTCGGCCCGATGTCGCCCTTGCCCAGTCGCCCGTCATGGACGCAGGCGCGCAGGTAGTTGTCGCGGCAGCTGTGCATGTAGCGTTTTTCCAGCGCGTAACGCACGGTGTTGCTCTCTTGCGCGCAGGCGCCGCCGAGGGTGTCGTGACGCCCGCAGGTGTCGGCGACGATGGTCAGCATCGGCTTGCCGAGGTTGGAATACAGCACGCTGCCGGTGCTCAGGTAGACGCTGTTCTGCCGGCGCAACGTGCGCTGCACGTCGTAACGTTCCTTGGGATTGGCAACGCTGTAGAACAAAGTGTCGACGGCCTGATTGCCTTCCAGGTCGAGGATGCGCAAGGTCTGGCCAGCCTTGACCTCCATTAGCCACGGTTCGCCGGCCGGGATGGTGGCGCGGTAGACCGCGGTTTCAGGAGACTGTTGAGCGGTAGCGATTGCAAGTGACATGGCAGCGATCCTCAGGCGAACAGGCGGTCGGTGTTGATGAAGCCGCGCTCGTTTTCCGGGCGCGAGGTGCGGCAGTGTTCGGCGACGCTGGCGTCGGCGTTCATCCAGCTCAACTTCAAGGGCTTCGGTGCGTATTCCGGCGACGGATCCATTGGATGTTGCAGCGCGGTGAGCACGACCAGGGTGTCCATCGGCGCGTACAACTCGATGTAATCGCCGGCCTTCGAATTACCTTCGACGAAGTGGAAACGCCCGGCTTCATCGACGTTCACGCGGCTGAAAAGGTTGAGGGTCATCAGCAGGTCCGAGAGGCCCAAACCCCACTTGCCCAGTTCCACCAACAGGTTGTCGGTGCCGTTGCGGAAGAAGCCGTTGCGCAGTTCCTGATAGCGGCCCGCGCCGTACTTTTGCGCGACTTCTTCAGCGCAGAGCACGCCGCCGAGGCTGTCGCTCCAGCCGCAGGTGTCGGCGGTGATCGCCGCCAGCACGCGGCCCATGTCCGAGTAGAGGCAATGGCCGGTGGTGAGCTTGGCGGTGTGTTGGCATTTGAGGCTGTCGGGCAGGTTCAGGCGTTCGGTTTTTTCATTGGCGTTGAGCAGCGTCAGGCTGACGTTGGCACCGCCGCGCAGGTCGGTCAGGCGCAGCAGTTGGCCGCGCTTCAAGACGAAGGAGCGATGGCCGCCGCCAGGGAGCATTTCTTCGGCGAAGGGCGGGAACAGTTGAGTCGAATCAGTCATTTCAAAATTCCTCTAAGCGATACGAAGCGTGCCTGCCAGTTCTGCCGGCAAGGCGTCGACGGCGGCGCGATTGACGCGGCGGTCGCTGTTCAAAGGGATGTCGTAGGTGATGCGCGCGCCATAGGCACCGGGGGCGTGCGGGTCGACGCGGACCTTGTCGAACACCAGCAGGCGAGTGCCGAGGCTGAAACCTTCGGACAGGTCATGGGTGACCATGAACACCGTCAGTTGCGTCTCGCGCCACAGCTCCAGCAGCAAGTCGTGCATGTCTTTGCGGATGCCCGGATCGAGGGCGCCGAACGGTTCGTCGAGCAGCAACACGCGGGGCTTCATGATCAGCGCCTGGGCGATGGCCAGCCGTTGTTGCATGCCGCCGGACAACTGCGCCGGGTACTTGTCCAGCGAGTGGCCGAGGCCGACTTTGTGCAGCAGCACCGAGGCCTGTTCGCGGGCCTCTTTTTTGGCACTGCCGAACAAGCGCCCGAGTAACGGCGAACGCGGTAGTTCGAGACCGAGGGCGACGTTGTCCAGCACGGTCAGGTGCGGGAACACCGAGTAACGCTGGAACACCACGCCACGGCTCGAATCCGGTTCGCCGGCCAGGGCCTGGCCATCCAGCAGAATCTCGCCGCGACTGGTGCGTTCCTGACCCAGCAGCAGCCGCAGGAAGGTCGATTTACCGCAACCCGAGGCGCCGACCAGGGTGCAGAACTCACCTTCGTTGACGCTCAGGTTCAACCCTTCGAGCACCACTTGATCGGCGTATTGCTGCCAGACGTTTTTCACCGTGATGAAACTCATGCGCGGGCTCCTTCATACCAAGGAAAAGCACGCTGAGTCAGGCGCTTCAGGCCCCAATCCATCAGCCAGGCGAGCAGGGTGATCCACACCACGTACGGCAAAATCACGTCCATCGCCAGGTAACGGCGCACCAGGAAAATCCGGTAACCGAGGCCGTCAGTAGACGCGATGGCTTCAGCCGCGATCAGGAACAGCCACGCCGAGCCGAGCATTAGTCGCAGTGAGATCAACAAGCGTGGCAGCAGTTGCGGCAGTACCACGCGCAGCATCAACGTCCAGGTTGAAGCACCGAGGGTCTGGGCCTTGATCAGCAACTCGACCGGAATTTCCCGGGCACGCTGTTCCAGATCACGGGCCAGGCACGGGGTGATACCGATCACGATCAGCATCACTTTCGACAATTCCCCCAGCCCGAAGACGATGAACAGAATCGGCAGGATCGCCAGCGGCGGCACCATCGACAGCACCGTCAGCAACGGCGACAACGGCGCGCCGAACAGCGGCAACGTCCCGGCGGCGATGCCCAGGCACAGCCCGGCCAGCGCGCTGATGGCAAGTCCGATGGCCAGGCGGCGCAGGCTGGATGCGGTGTCTTGCCACAACAGGTATTCACCGGTGCGCGTGTCGGCAGTGAAAGCCAGGCGTTTTACCGCGTCGGTCATCTGCACGGCGCTCGGCAACAGCTTGTCGTTCGGGTTATCCATCAGCCGCTCGGCCGAGCCCATGAAGTAGGCAAACAGCACCAGGGCGAACGGCAGGATCACCAGCAGCAGGCGACTCGGGCGATCCGGGTGGCGATTGATCAGGCGCATGGCCAGTCCTCCGGTTTACAGCTTGGCGTCAGCGGCCATCTGCACGTAGGTCGGGTCGAAGCGCAGCTTGAGGTTGGTCTTGTCGCCGCTGGTCACGCCATTGGCGAAGGCCATGCCGACCGCGCTGGTGTCCTTGGCGCCTTCACCGAGCAAGCCGTGCTGGAACGAGAACTCGGCGACTTTGCGCATGGTTTCCGGCAACTGCTTGCTGGTGGAGAAGTCCAGGGCTTCCTTGGGCGTGGCGAACAATTTGGTGGTGTCGAGTTGCGACTGGAAACCGGCCAGGTCGGTGCCCGAAGCTTTGGCCATGTGTTCAAGCGCGGTTTGGCTGGCGGCGTTTTTCGCGTTCATCAACTCGACCACTTCGAACCATGCACCGGTCAGCGCCTTGCCCAGGGCCGGGTTGTCTTTGAGGGTGGCGCTGTTGACCACCATCATGTCCATGATTTCGCCGGGGATCTGGCTGGAATTGAAGACTTCGGTCACCCCGGGCTTGGCCTTGATGTCCGAGAGCATCGGGTTCCAGGTGGTGACAGCGTTGACCTGATCGGTGTTGAAAGCGGCCGAGATATCGGCGTCGGAGGTGTTGACCACTTTCAGGTCTTTCTCGGTGAGATCGACCGAGTCCAGCGCGCGAGCCAGCAGGTAGTGCGAGACGGACAGCTCGACCAGATTGACGTCCATGCCTTTGAGGTCGGTGACTTTCTTGCCGTCGCCCTTGAGGACGATGCCGTCGTTGCCGTTGGAAAAGTCGCTGACGATCAGCGCGGTGCTGTCGACGCCACCGGCCGCCGGGATGGTCAGCGCGTCCATGTTGGTCATGGTGCAGCCGTCGAACTGACCGGCGGTGTACTGGTTGATGGATTCGACGTAGTCGTTGAGCTGCACCACATCGATCTTGATGCCGTACTTCTTCGCCCATTTGTCGACGATGCCTTGGCTGCCGGCGTACTCCCACGGCATCCAGCCGGCGTAGATGGTCCAGCAGACGCTGAAGTGGTCTTTCTGGGCGGCTTGGGAAGAGACGCTCACGAGGGCTGCGAAAGCAGCGGCGAGCAGGGCGGGTAAACGAAGCTTGAGCATGGGTGGTTCTCCAGTTGATCAAGGGCGGGCAGGAGTCAACGCGGCACCGCGAACGGTGGCTTGTCTCCCGGGCTTTTGTCCCGCCGTGTAACCTCAACTGGAGGTCGCCAACTCTCGGACCAGCCACTCGCCTTAGCGAGCCGGAACCCTAGTCAGCCATTGGAAATTGTGGTGCCGCGAACCTGTGATGACTCCTGCACGGGTTTGCTAAAGCGAGAGCCGTGCCAAGTCGGCTTGAGGGCTCTAGCGCGGGGGATTACGCGGTTAGCGTGTTGGGGGGAGGTGGCGGCGTTGCCTTGTGATGGTGCGTGGGTGCACCGCAATGGATCGGGCTGGCCGCTGATCTGAAGGTCCGCGCCGCTCGGCACTTGGCGCAGCGTTGCCAGTCAAAAGGGGTGTCAGCCGGCCTGTTCCGGTTGTGGTCTTTCAGGAGGCCGCCATGTTTCGTCGACTGTTGTTCGGTGTTGTTCTCGGTCTGGGCTTGTCCGGCTGCTATTACTACGCCGGTGGCTACGATGTTTATTCCGCGCCTTACTACTACCCCGGCTATTCCCCTTATTCCTACTATTACGGTCCCCGCTATTACTATGGCCCACGCTTTTATGGTGGCTATCGTTACTTCTATTGGGGCGGGCACGGGCCACGTCATTACGGTGGTGGATATCGCGGTGGCCACCGTTAATCAGCGGGTGAATAGATGAAAAACCTTTCATCGGCGACTTGTTTCAATCTGTTTCAAGAACGCACCGGATTCCGAAATCGATGTCTGATCTTTCGACAGTCACCGAATAATTGACTGTCGCCTGCCAGCGTCGCTGGTGTGGCTCACTCGCGGTCCAGGAGGCCGCCATGCTCTGTCGAAAACAGGTCCACCGAATTCTTCTGATTGCAGTATTGGGATTGTCTCTTGGTGCGTGCGTGCCCTATTCCGATGGAGGAGGCAGCTACTACAGTTCCGAGGTCTATACCTCGCCAGCGCCAGCCTATTATTCCGGCGGCGGCCCTTATTATTCAGGTGGCGGGGGTTACTACACGCAGCCACGCCGGTACTACGCGCCACCGGCGCGGTACTACCAGCCAACACCGCGGTACTACCACCAGCCGCGGGTTTATCAACCGGCACCCCGTTATTACCAGTCGCAACGAGGCGACTACCGGGCCCATGGTTGGGACGGGCGGAACCGCGGCGGTTGGAGCAATGACAACCGTGGTCATGGCGGACGCAACAACCACGGCGGGAGAGGCGACCATAACGGTCGCGGCGATCACGATGGCCGAGGCGGCCGTCGTTAACCTCATCCGATAAACGCAATACCTGTGGGAGCGGGCTTGCTCGCGAAGGCGGTGTATCAGACGGCATTATCGTCGACTGATACACCCTCTTCGCGAACAAGCCGGCTCCCACATTTTTTTTAGTATTCCGTCAAATCCGCCAGCGGATGCCGGCCTTCCCAGACCTTGTGGAAATGCGCTTCGACCACCGCATCCGGCACCGTGTTGACGTCCTGCCAGTGCCAATGAGGTTTCTGATCCTTGTCGATCAACCGCGCCCGCACCCCCTCGCTGAACTCCGGATGACGGCAGCAGTTGAGGCTTATTGTGTATTCCATCTGAAAGACCTCCGCCAACGACATGTGCCGGGCGCGTGCGATCTGTTCCCACACCAGATGCGCGGTCAGGGGCGAGCCTTCAGTCATGGTTTTCGCCGCTCGGCTGAACAGCAGATCCGTGTGGTCGCGCAGATGACTGATGGCTTTCCAGGCGCAGCGCACATCGCTGACATCCAGCAGCTCATCGATCTGCTGGCGCCGGGGCAGCCACTGCGCTTCGGGCATTTGCGCAACGGCTTCCTGCTGCAAAGCCTTGAGCAGACTGTTGAGCTGCATCGGCGTCTGTTCCTGCCAGTTCAATTGCAGCAAGCCTTCGATCAGCTCTTCTTGCTGTTCATCGAGCAGGAAACGGTCGGCCAGGTCCAGGTCGATCGCATCGCGACCGTTCATGTGCGCGCCGGTCAGTCCCAGGAACATGCCGAGCTTGCCAGGCAACCGTGACAGGAACCAACTGGCGCCGACATCCGGGTACAGACCGATACTGATCTCCGGCATTGCCAGACGGCTGCTCGGCGTGACGATCCGGATGCTTGCCCCTTGCAACAACCCCATGCCACCGCCCAGCACATAACCATGACCCCAGCAGATCAGCGGTTTGGGGTAGGTGTGCAAGTTGAAGTCCAGGCGATACTCCGCCGCAAAGAAGTGCGCGGCCAAGGGCGGCACTTCCCCCGGGTGAGCGCGACAGGCTTCCACCAGGCTGCGCACTTCGCCGCCGGCGCAAAAGGCTTTGGCGCCGTTGCCACGCAACAGAACGCAGACGATTTGTGGATCCTTGGCCCAGGCGTCCATCTGATCGCGCAGGGCGTTGATCATTGGCAAGGACAGGGCGTTGAGCGACTTTTCGGCATCCAGGCTGGCGACGCCGATGCGCGCGCCGTCGGTGCCGGTGAGTTCTTCGAAGTGCAGATTCATCGTGACCTCGATAGGGAAATTGAGCGTTCAGTATGATCGCTGTACAAGAAAGTGCCGGATCTGCGTCAGATCAATTGACAAGCGTGATGGGCTTTCCTAGGGTTCGCCCCATTGTTTTTGCCGGATGTAACCATGACTGCTGATGACCGTATCAAACTCGAACCGAGCTGGAAGGAGGCGCTACGTGCCGAATTCGACCAGCCCTACATGGCAGAGTTGCGTAATTTCCTGCAGCAGGAGCGCGCGGCAGGCAAGGAGATCTATCCTCCGGGCCCGATGATTTTCAACGCACTTAACTCCACGCCGCTGGACAAGGTCAAGGTCGTCATTCTCGGCCAGGACCCGTATCACGGCCCGGGACAGGCCCACGGGTTGTGCTTCTCGGTGCAACCGGGCGTACCGGCACCGCCGTCGCTGGTGAACATTTATAAAGAGTTGAAACGTGACCTGAACATCGACATCCCCAATCACGGCTACCTGCAGAGCTGGGCCGAGCAGGGCGTGTTGATGCTCAATACCACGATGACGGTGGAGCGAGCCAATGCCAATGCACACAAGGACAAGGGCTGGCAGTTTTTCACGGATCGGATCATTGAAGTGGTCAGCCAGCAGCAACCGCATCTGGTGTTCATGCTGTGGGGCGCGCATGCACAGAGCAAACAGAAACTGATCGATGCCACCAAGCACCTGGTGCTGACGTCGGTGCATCCATCACCGCTGTCCGCTTATCGCGGTTTTCTTGGGTGCGGGCATTTCAGCCGTACCAACAAGTTTCTTGAGCAGAATGGCGAAACGCCGATTGAGTGGCGGTTGCCGCCAGTCGCCTAATGATCGTTCCCACGCTCCGCGTGGGAATGCTGCCCGGGACGCTCTGCGTCCCATCCAAAGCCGAACGCGGAGCGTCCGTTGAGGCATTCCCACGCAGAGCGCGGGAACGATCAGGTTAGAGGGCGTCGGGCTCGCGATTCCAATACCTGAACAACGGCTCCGCCAGAAACAGCACAAACAACAGCCGCATCACCTGCATCGCCGTCACCAGCGGTACGGACAATTGCAGGGTCTCTGCCGTCAGGCTCATTTCTGCAATACCGCCGGGCATCATGCCCAGCGTCAGCGAACGCAAATCCAGATGCGTCAGCGCGCTCAGTCCCAGTGCCGCCGCTGTGGCGATCAACATGGTCAGTACTGTGCCAATCAAAGTCCGCCCCATGAACGAAGGCGCCCGCCGGAAAAACTGCCGATTGAAATGACAGCCCAGACCGCTGCCGATCAGCCATTGGCCGATCTGGCTGCCACCATTGGGCAAGCCAATGTGCAAATCCCAACCAATGCTTACTGCCGCACTGACCAGCAACGGCCCGAACAGCCACGGATTGGGTTGACGAAGACGTTCCCAGAGCCAGGCCGCCAACGCGCCTGCCGGGAATAGAAGGGCCAGCCACCACCCGTTGACGGCGGTTGGATGCAAGATCGGTGCGCCGTAACCCAGCAAGTACTTGAAGGCCGCCGGCACACACAGCACCACCACCAACACTCGCAGACTTTGCCCCGCCGCCACGCGACTGAGTACCGCGCCGTTGCGCGCGCCGAGGTTGACCATCTCCCCGGAGCCGCCGGGCATGCTGGAAAAGAACGCGGTGGCGCGATCCTCCCCGGTGCGCCGCATCAGCCAGACCCCGACCACGGCGGACAGGCTGGTGATCAACGCACCGAAGAAGATCAAACCAAAGTGACTCAACACCTGCTCCATCACCACCGGCGTGAAGTGCAGGCCGATACCGATGCCGACAACCCACTGGCCGCACTTGCGGCCGCCAGGGATTTCCGCCAATTGCCAGGGTGTCAGGCAGCGCACCAGGATGATCGCCAGCAACGAGCCGACCATCCACGGCAGCGGCCAGCCAACGAGACTGGCGAGGTAACCGCCCAGCGCGCCGACCAGCGGCGTACCCCACCAGGCTTTGAAAGGTGTTCGATCAGACATCGGCGATAACGCGCCGCGCAACCGAACGTTTGCGCCAGATCCGCAGGAGCGGCATCAACAGCATGAACGCGGTCAGTACCCAGACACCGAAGGTGATCGGGCTCGACCAGAGGATTTCCAGCGCACCGTTGGAGATCGACAGCGCGCGACGCAGGTTCTGCTCCATCAAACCACCGAGAATGAAGCCCAGCAGCACGGGCGACAACGGGAAGTCTAGCTTGCGCAAGATGTAACCGAAGATGCCGATGCCGATCATCAGGAACAGGTCGAAGGTGGTGGCGTGCACCGCGTAGACGCCGATCCCGGTGATGATCGCGATCACTGGTACCAATGCCCAGTTCGGCACGGCGAGGATGCGGGTGAAGATGCGGATCATCGGGATGTTGAGGATCACCAGCATGATGTTGGCGATGAACAACGACGCGATCAGGCCCCAGACGATGTCCGGTTGTTGCTGGAACAACAGCGGACCCGGCGTGATGTTGTACAGCGACAGGGCGCCGATCATCACCGCCGTGGTGCCCGAGCCAGGAACGCCGAGAGTCAGCATCGGCACCAGAGCGCCGCACGCAGAGGCGCCGATCGCGGTTTCCGGTGCGGCGAGGCCGCGCATGTCGCCCTGGCCGAACGTGCCCTTGGGACCGGCGATGCGTTTTTCGGTCATGTAGGCCACGGCGCTGGCGAGTGTGGCGCCGGCACCCGGCAGCACGCCCATGATGAAGCCCAACAGGCCGCAACGGATATTCACCACGAACACCGACGACGCTTCCTTGAAGTTGAACATCATCCGGCCGGTGGCTTTCACCGCTTCCTGGCCACGATGGGTTTTTTCCAGCAGCAGGAGGATTTCACTGATCGAGAACAGGCCCAACACCAGAACGACGAACTGAATACCGTCGGTCAAATGAATGTTGTCCCCGGTAAAACGGTACACGCCGCTGTTGGCATCGATGCCGACGGTCGACAGAAACAGACCGATCAGCGCGGCAACGAACGTCTTCAATGGACGATCGCCGGCCATGCCGCCAAGGCAGACAATCGCGAAGACCATCAGCACGAAATATTCCGCCGGACCGAAGGCAATCGCCCATTTCGCCAACAACGGCGCGAACAGCACCATGCCGCAGGTGGCGATGAAAGCACCGATGAACGAACTCCACGCCGACAGCGACAGGGCCACACCAGCCAGGCCTTTGCGGGCCATCGGGTAGCCGTCGAGGGTGGTCATGACGGTGGAAGCTTCGCCGGGAATGTTCAGCAGGATCGAACTGATCCGTCCGCCGTATTCGCAACCCAGGTACACGGCTGCCAGGAGGATCAGCGCCGACTCCGGCGGCAGACCCAGGGCGAAGGCGATCGGGATCAGCAAGGCCACGCCGTTGATCGGCCCCAGGCCCGGTAACAGGCCAACCACGGTGCCGATCAGGGTGCCGCAGAGGGCAGTCACCAGGTTGTACGGGCTCAGCGCGACGCCGAAGCCTTGGCCCAAATAAGCAAAAGTATCCATATCAGTTCTCCAGAACGTCGAGCAGGCCCAGAGGCAGCGGCACGTCCATCAACTTGTCGAACAGCAGGTAGAGGCCAATGCTCATCAGCGTGGTGACCACGATGCTTAGGCCCCAGCGACCGCCATACAGACGGGCCATCGGGATGCCGATCAGGATGCTGCTGAGAATGAAGCCCAGAGGTTCGAACAGTCCGGCGAAGATCAGCAGCAGAACCACGCAGATGCCGATTTTGTTCAGGGTTTCACGGTCGAGTTTCGGGTCGTCTTCGCTGTGCACGATCGGCGTCGGGCGAAACAGCATGTACAGCAGCCCCAGCCCCATCAGGCTGAGCATCAACAAAGGGAAGGCACGGGGCCCGACCGGTTCATAGGAAAATGCGGCCTGATACGGCCAGGCCATCAGTGCCAGACCAACACAGGCCAGCAATAGCACCGAAGCAAAAATGCGTTGTAAGAGCATGGGAAACTCCTGTGCGACGGCCCTGCTAGAACGGGACCGCCACCGCTAGAAAGAGGCGATCACTGGATCAGGCCGAACTCTTTGGCCAGCACTTTGTAATCCGACACTTGCTTCTTCACGTAGGTGTCCAGCTCCGGGCCGGTCATGGCGAACGGGAAGAGCTCACGCTGATCGCGCAGCTTGGCGAAGTCTTCGGACGCCAGCAGTTTGTCGAAGGCTTCTTTCCACCAGGCGTAGTCTTCGTCGCTGACCTTTGGCCCGAGGTAGAAACCGCGAACCACTGGCCAGACGATGTCGTAGCCTTGCTCTTTGGCGGTCGGGATGTCTTTCATTTCCGGCTCGTCCAGACGCTTCTCCGAGAACACGGCGAGCAAGCGCATGTCACCGCTCTGGATGTGCGGCATGGAGTCGGAGATGTCGGTGCTGCCGACCTGGATGTGACCGCCAAGCAGGGCGGTGGCGATTTCACCGCCGCCTTCGAGGGCGACGTAACGCAGGTCGCGCGGGTTGATCCCGGCGGCCTTGGCGATCAGCGCGGTCTGCATCCAGTCCTGGCTACCGACGGTGCCGCCGGAGCCGATCACCACTTTGCTCGGGTCTTTCTTCAGCGCCTGGACCAGATCGTCCAGGGACTTGTAGGGCGAATCGCTTTTCACCGCGATGGCGCCATAGCTGGTGCCGACGGCGGCCAGCCAGCGAACGTTGGTTTCATCGAAACGACCGAACTTGCCCTGGGCCAGGTTCAGCAGCGAACCGCTGGACCACGCCACCAGCGTGCCGGCGTCGGCCGGACGTTGAGCAACCACCGCGTTGTACGCCACCGCACCGACACCGCCGGGCATGTAGGTCACGCGCATCGGCTTGGTCAGCAGTTTTTCGTTCACCAGCGCGCTTTGCGCCAGTTTACAGGTCAGGTCGAAACCGCCGCCTGGTGAGGCCGGGGCGATGCATTCAGGGCGTTTTGGCTCGGCCATCAGTTGGCCGGCGAACAGCATGCAGCTGGCGGCGAGAGCAACTTTACGCAGTGATAAGTTCATCTTTGTCTCCTTAAGAGTTTTTGTTATGGACGTACTGAATTACCAAAGGGCAACGCTATAGCTCACCAGCAGACGCACTTCATCGGCATCGCGAGCGGAGTAGTTGGAACGGTAGGTGGCATTACGCAGGCGTACGGCAACGTCCTTGAGGGCGCCGCTTTGTACAACATATTTAATCTCGGTGTTGCGCTCCCACTCTTTGCCTTCGTCGCCGTTCTTGAGCTTGATGTTGTCACCGCTGAGGTAACGGCTCATGAAACTGAGGCCGGGAATGCCGAGCCGGGCAAAGTCAAAGTCGTAGCGCGCCTGCCAGGAGCGTTCTTCGGCGCCGGCAAAGTCGTTGATCTGCACGAAGTTGACGAGGTATGGATCGCTGCCATCAACGTACGGGAACGCGCTGTCGCCGGACATGTGCTGATAACCGGCACTGAATTTATGCCCGCTCAGGGCATAGCTCACCAGACCGTTGAGGGATTTGTTGTCGATCTTGCCGCCACGGGCTGCGCCCTGATCGTCACTGATGGCCAGGCGCAGGTCGGTGCCGAAGGTGCCAGGGCCGAACTTTTCCGAGGCCACCATGCCGAGGAAGTGCTGGTTATAGACTTCATCGAGTTGCGCAAAGTGGTAACTGCCGGTGATCTTGTCGGTGAACTTGTAGTCCACGCCGCCAAAGTCGAAGTGTTTACCGGCCGCGGTGCCGGCGAAGCGGCTGTTCTTGTTGTTGAGGGCAATGTCCTCGAAATCGGTGCTGTCGCGGTCCTTGGCTTTTTCCAGTCGCCCGCCGGTGAAGGTCAGGTTCTTGATCTCTTTGGAGGTCAACAGGCCGCCTTCAAACGTCTGCGGCAGGATGCGCCCGTCGTTGGGCTTGAGGATCGGCAGCTCCGGAATCAGGCTGCCGATCTTCAGTTCCGTCGCCGAGATTTTCACTTTGCCGGTCAGGCCCAGTTTGGAATATTCATCCGCCGCGCGACCGTCATCGTGGGTCGGTAGCAGGCCGGTACCGGTGCGGTCCGGACTCGAATCGAGTTTGACGCCGAGCATGCCCAACGCATCGACACCGAACCCCACGGTACCGTCGGTGTAACCCGATTGCAGATTGAGCATGAACCCCTGAGCCCATTCGTCCCGCTTCGATTGCTGGGCGCTGGTGCCGTCGCGAAAGTCACGGTTGAAATACATGTTGCGGGTTTCGAGGGTTGCCGTACTGTCTTCGAAGAAGGCAGCCTGGGCCAAGGGCGAAAAGCCGGCGAAGGCGGCGGCACTGGCGAGGGCGGTGTGGCTGAGGCGAGAAAAACGAACAGGCGGGCGAGCCTGAGGCTGCGTAGACAGCATCGTGAAATACTCCGTTTTATTGTTCTTATTTGGCGAAAACGCTTCGAGGCGTTTTTCGTATCGCTATGTGCGTAGCGACGGCAGTCGAAACTGTCCGTAGTTGGACTCTAACGGGCTAACCTTTCGCTAACCTTTCAGCAGACTTTCGCGGTGTTCAGACTTCACAGTGGCGGATGCAGCTGTAAACTCCGCGCCAAAGAATGGCGTCGACCATCCCTGAATGAGGTAAAGATCCATGCGTGTCCTGCTCGTCGAAGACCATCTGCAGCTCGCCGAAAGTGTCGCCCAGGCGCTCAAGAGCACCGGGCTGACCGTGGATGTGCTGCACGACGGCGTGGCGGCCGACCTGGCCTTGAGCAGCGAGGAGTACGCGGTGGCGATCCTCGATGTCGGCCTGCCGCGCATGGATGGATTCGAAGTGCTGGCGCGCCTGCGGGCCCGGGGCAAGAACCTGCCGGTGTTGATGCTGACCGCGCGCAGCGACGTCAAGGACCGGGTTCACGGGCTCAACCTCGGTGCTGATGATTACCTCGCCAAACCTTTCGAACTGACCGAACTTGAAGCACGGGTCAAAGCCTTGTTGCGGCGTAGTGTGCTGGGCGGTGAGCGTCAGCAGCGCTGCGGCGTGCTGGCCTACGATCTGGATACTCGGCGCTTCACCCTCGGTGAGGAATTGCTGACCCTGACCTCCCGCGAACAGGCGGTCCTCGAAGCGTTGATCGCCCGGCCCGGTCGGGTGATGAGCAAAGAGCAACTGGCTGCTCAGGTGTTTGGCCTGGATGAAGAAGCCAGCCCGGACGCCATCGAAATCTACGTCCATCGCCTGCGCAAGAAACTCGACGGCCAACCGGTCGCCATTGTGACCTTCCGCGGCCTCGGCTATTTGCTGGAAAGCCGCGATGCATAAGCCCAGCAGCCTGCGCTGGCGGTTGCTGTGGAACCTCGCGCTGTTGTTGGTGGTGTTAATGCTCGCCAGTGGTTTGAGCGCGTACTGGAATGGTCGCGAAGCTGCCGACACGGCCTATGACCGGACCCTGCTGGCGTCGGCGCGAACCATTGCCGCCGGCGTGTCCCAACGCGATGGCAGCCTCAGTGCCGACGTGCCTTACGTCGCCCTCGATACATTCGCCTACGACAGCGCCGGGCGGATTTTTTACCTGGTCAACGACATCAATCAGAAGCTGATTTCCGGTTACGAAAACCTCCCGCCACCGCCCCCGGGAACGCCACGTACCGATGACTATCCGGCACTTGCACGCTTCTATAACGCCCAATACAGAGGGCAGAACGTACGCGTGGTAAGCCTGCTCAAGCCCGTGAGCGAGCCGAACATGAACGGCATGGCGGAAATCCGCGTCGCGGAAACCGACGAGGCGCGGGTCGCCATGGCCCGCAGTCTGGCGACAGACACCTTGCTGCGTTTGGGCATGCTGGCGGTCGGTGCGTTGTTGATGGTGTGGTTTGCAGTCAGCGCGGCGTTGCGTCCACTGGAGCGCTTGCGCACGGCGGTGGAAGAGCGTCAGTCGGATGATTTGCGGCCGTTGCCACTGGTGGAAGTGCAGCACGAGTTGTGGCCGCTGGTGCGCGCGCTCAATCACTTTACCGAGCGTCTGCGCGGGCAGTTCGAGCGGCAGGCGCAGTTTATTGCCGATGCCGCGCATGAATTGCGTACGCCGTTGGCGGCGCTCAAGGCGCGACTCGAACTGGGCCTGCGTTCAAACGAACCGCAAACCTGGCGCAGTACCCTGGAAACCGCTGCCCAAGGTACCGATCGTCTGACGCACCTGGCCAATCAATTGCTTTCGCTGGCGCGGGTAGAAAACGGAGCCCGGGCGATTGCCGAGGGCGGCGCACAGTTGTTGGACCTGAGTCAGTTGGCGCGCGAACTGGGCATGGCCATGGCGCCCTTGGCCCACGCACGCGGCGTAGCCCTGGCGCTGGAAGCGGACGAACCGGTGTGGCTGCGCGGCGAGCCGACGCTGTTGAACGAATTGCTGAGCAACCTGGTGGACAACGCCCTCGCTCACACGCCACCGGGCGGCAATGTGATTCTGCGGGTCACGGCGCCGGCGGTGCTGGAGGTCGAAGACGACGGGCCAGGGATTCCCATTGATGAGCGGGACCGGGTGTTCGAGCGCTTTTACCGGCGTAATCAGCAGGTCGCTGGTTCGGGGCTCGGGTTGGCGATTGTCGGCGAGATCTGTCGCGCGCACCTGGCACAGATCAGCCTGCACGATGGTGAGTCGGCAGGGTTGAAGGTGCGGGTGAGTTTTATTGCGGGGGAGTGATGGTGTCTGTCATCGCCCCTTCGCGAGCAAGCCCGCTCCCACATTTGATCTCCAGCGGACACAGTATTTGTGTTCGATTCGAATCAGTGTGGGAGCGGGCTTGCTCGCGAAGGGGGCGCTGCGGTCTTGATCAATAAAACATCGACCGCGACTCTTCCAGATCCCGGCACATCGACTCATTCTCCGGGTCGATCCCCAGTTTCTTGAACGCCGGCACACTGAACGCGTCAATACGCGCCAGCGGGTGATCGGTGTCCTTGTGGCAATACAAGCTGGCCACCTGCACCAGATCGACATAATCGACCCGCTCCGACTGGCGCTTGAAATCCAGGTACAACCCCGGCAACTGCACCAGCATTTCCGGAAACTCCCAGACCCTGAGCAGCTTGTCGCCGATCAAGGGATGAATGCGGTCGATGACATGGTTGAGGCTGACCGGGTCAGACAGCAATTCATAATGGTCTTCGGCATAGGTCAGGATCGGCAGTACACCAATTTGATGCACCAGCCCGCCAAGGGCTGCCTGATCAGGCTTGAGCTGCGTGTAACTGCGGCACAGCGCATAGCTGACCCCGGCGATTTCCAGGCTTTTACGCCAGACATCGCGCATTTTCTGTTCCACCACCTCAGAGCGGGCGTGGAAAATCTGTTCCATCACCAGACCGATCGCCAGATTACTGCTGTAGTTGACGCCCAGTCGTGTGATCGCCGTGTGCAGGTCAGTGACTTCCTGAGTCGCGCGCAGCAGCGGGCTATTGACCACTTTGATCAGGCGCGCCGACAACGCCGTATCACGGCCGATCACTTTGCTCAGGGCGCTGACACTGACTTCCGGATCTTCAGCAGCCTTGCGAATCTGCAGGGCCACTTCCGGTAACGTTGGCAGAACCAGGTCATCGTTATCGATGGCCTCAACCAAATCCTGTTGGACCTTATCCGCCAGCTCGCTCATTTCTTTTCTCTAGGGTGTTGCAACAAGTGCTGCGGTTAACGCTGGATTTCGCGATCGCGATCCAGTTGATAAGGCAGGTCGAGCAGGTGCAGGGCCGGCCCTTCAAGGGCGCCCAGATGAATATCGCCACCTTCTGCTGCTTCGGCTTGCAGCACGGCCAGGAGTTCAATGTTTTGCCCGGCGTTGGCGGCCAGCACCACTTCGCCGATGGAGCTGCCGTGGGACGGAGAAAACAGTGGCGTGCCGGGCTCGGGCAATTCGTTGGCATCCAGTGTCAGGCGATACAAGCGGCGCTTGAGTTTGCCCAGGTACTGCATGCGCGCGACGATTTCCTGGCCGGTGTAGCAACCCTTTTTGAAACTCACGCCACCGACGGCTTGCAGGTTGAGCATCTGCGGGATGAACAACTCGCGGGTACTCGGCATGACCTGGCCGATCCCTGCGCGGATCTGGCCAAGCAGCCATTGATTCAGAGTGCCTTCGGCCAGCAGGGCGGACAGCTTGCCCTTGATGGTGTCGGCTTGATCGGCAGCGGCCCACAGTTCGGCGCGATCCGGCGAAACGCGAATGGCGATCACACCTTCATGGCGCGCGACGCTGTCGGTGTCTGCCGGCAACTCAAGTCCCAGGCTGCTCAGTGCGGCATCGCCATGATCGAGGCCAAAGCGGACCCAGGCGGCGCTTTCATCGGTCAGTTTGGATTTGGAGAACACGGCATACTTTTTCAGGTCCGCCAACTGTGGCTCAAGCAGCTCGGTGGCCATTGCCAGCAGAACGCCGTCACCTTCCAGCACAATGCGGAAACTCGATTGCATCCGGCCTTTCTGCGTGCAGCGGGCACCGAGACTGGCCTGGGTGTCGCTCAGGTAATTGAGGTTGCAGGTCAATTGGCCTTGCAGGAATTTGCTGGCGTCCGCGCCGCGGACTGCAAGAACGCCTTCATGGGACAGGGTGCAGAAAAAAGCAGAATCGGCCATGGGTCATCGCAGGGTAAAGAGTCTGGGGGACATCATAAGGGGGCGCTCTCGAAATGGGTAGTTCACAAAGGATCGATGGCGCCCGACCAAAGCCGAGTGTTCGACCGGGCTCGGGGCTGTATACTTGCCGCCTATTTGAGGAGCGCTCCATGGTCGAAGATGTTGAACTGAATCGCCTCTACTGGCACAGCCGCCGCGGCATGCTCGAGCTTGACGTATTGCTGGTGCCGTTCGTGAAAGAGGTCTACCCGCACCTCAACGACGTCGACCGCGATTGCTACCGCAAGCTGCTCGAATGCGAAGATCAGGACATGTTCGGCTGGTTCATGGAGCGCGCCGAATCGGAAGATCCGGAGCTTCAGCGCATGGTTCGCATGATCCTGGATCGTGTCCAGCCCAAGTAATGCGTTCGAATGCCGCTGGCATGCCTCACGGCAGTTGCTGGCGGCGTATCTTGTGGCCCAGCTGTTCGCGCTGGGTTCGCTGTTTCTTCTTTCTATACCGCTTTGGGCCAGTCTGCTCGGCATTGCGCTGTGCGTGGTTCACGGTGTTTGGCTGCTGGCGCGACAGATTCTGCTGACGCATCCACAGGCATACCGCGGCTTGCGACGCGATGCCGATGGCTGGCAATTGTGGAATCAGGCCTCAGGCTGGCAGCCTGTGCAGTTGCGTCCGGACAGCCTGGCGTTGCCGTTGGTCGTGGTGCTGCGTTTTCGACTGCGAGGCGAGCGGCAAGTCAGATCGATCTGCGTTCCCCGGGACTCGCAGGCGGCGGATGTGCACCGACGCCTGCGGGTGAGGCTCGCATTCAGTCGGCGTAGGTGGGCGGCACCAGAATAGTGTCCAGCGCGACCGGCAGCATATTTGGGTAGTCGAGGGTGTAATGCAGGCCGCGACTTTCCTTGCGCTCCATGGCGGACTGGATCATCAGCTCCGCCACCTGGGCCAGGTTACGCAGCTCGATCAAATCCCGACTGACCTTATAGTTGCTGTAGAACTCGTCAATCTCGTCCAGCAGCAACCGCACGCGGTGCTGCGCGCGTTGCAGGCGCTTGTTGGTGCGCACGATGCCGACGTAGTCCCACATGAATCGCCGCAATTCATCCCAGTTGTGCGCAATGATCACGTCTTCGTCGGAGTCGGTGACCTGGCTGGCATCCCAGACGGGCAGGGCGATTGGAATCGACACTTGCGGCAACTGTTCAAGAATGTCCGCCGCCGCCGAACGGGCGTAGACGAAACACTCCAGCAACGAGTTGCTGGCCATGCGGTTGGCGCCGTGCAGGCCGGTGAAACTGGTTTCGCCGATGGCATACAGGCCCGGTACGTCGGTGCGACCGTTCTGATCGACCATCACCCCGCCGCAGGTGTAATGCGCCGCCGGAACCACCGGGATCGGTTGCTTGGTGATGTCGATGGAAAACTCGAGGCAGCGTTCATACACCGTTGGGAAGTGCGTCTTGATGAACGCTTCGGGCTTGTGGCTGATGTCCAGATAGACGCAGTCGACACCCAGGCGCTTCATCTCATGGTCGATGGCGCGAGCGACGATGTCCCGGGGCGCGAGTTCGGCGCGTGGGTCGAAGCGCTGCATGAAGCGTTCGCCGTTCGGCAGCTTGAGATGTGCACCTTCGCCGCGCAGGGCTTCGGTGATCAGAAAACTTTTGGCTTGCGGGTGATAAAGGCAGGTCGGGTGAAACTGGTTGAATTCCAGATTCGCCACCCGGCAGCCCGAACGCCACGCCATGGCGATGCCGTCACCGCAAGCACCGTCGGGGTTGCTGGTATAGAGGTAGACCTTGGCCGCGCCACCGGAGGCGAGGATCACGAACCGTGCGCCGTAGGTGTCGACTTCACCGGTGCCGCGATTCAGCACGTAAGCGCCGAGGCAGCGATCGCCTTCGAGGCCCAGGCGTTTTTCGGTGATCAGGTCGATGGCGACCCGCTGTTCCAGCAGTTCGATGTTGGGTCTCAGTCTGGCCTGGGCGAGCAAGGTTCTGAAGATCGCTGCGCCCGTGGCATCGGCGGCGTGAATGATGCGCCGATGACTGTGACCGCCTTCGCGGGTCAGGTGAAACTCGAATCCGCCGTCTTCGGTGCCGGACTGTTCATCACGGGTAAACGGTACGCCTTGGTCGATCAGCCATTGGATGGCTTCTTTACTGTGCTCGACGGTAAAACGCACGGCGTCTTCGTGGCAGAGCCCACCGCCGGCATTGAGGGTGTCGTCGACGTGGGATTCGACAGTATCGGTATCATCCAGAACGGCAGCGACGCCGCCCTGGGCCCAGAAAGTCGAGCCGTTGGCGAGGTCGCCCTTGCTCAGTACGGCGATGCGCAAATGTCCGGGCAAGGTCAGCGCAAGGCTCAAACCGGCAGCGCCGCTGCCAATGACCAGAACATCGTGTTGAAACTGTTGGCTCATTTCAGGATTCCGCTCAAAGCGACCCGGGTCGGGGTTGGCGCAAGACTCCTGGAACGGCGAGTCAAGGCAGCCACACAGCCCACTAGTATATAGAGGGGGGGAGCGGCACAATACCCGAGCGCGTATGGCATTGTGAAACTACTGTGACGGAAAATACCTGACGCTTCGTCGGATGGTTTTCCCCCCGGTTCGGGGACAAGGCGACTGTATCAACGATTTAACAGTCTTTTTCTGTTCACGGTTGCACAATGCCCCTTTCGCCCGTCTATAAATATTTGGAACTTTTGCCAAAGGCCCAAGATCAATAGACGGTGCCTGAAAAGAAGGACAGTGTCGGTTTCAGGACGGGACCTGTGGTTTGGTCCTTGCCAGTGAATCCGACAACAAGATTATTCGCGCAGCCGGGTCATGCCGAGCTGCGCTTTTCGTGCGTGCCAAATCAGAGCCCGCAGGAAACTTGCTTGGAGGGGGAGAACTTTTGCGAAAAGCCCGAGTCTATGTTTGCAAGTCTGGTCGTTTAGTTATGCAAGCCTCCTCCGAGCTTATCGAGGAGTGTTCATGCTAACCCAGGAAGAGGATCAGCAGCTCGTCGAGCGCGTTCAACGCGGCGACAAGCGAGCTTTCGATCTGCTAGTGCTGAAATACCAGCACAAAATTCTCGGGTTGATCGTGCGTTTCGTGCACGACACCCATGAAGCCCAGGATGTGGCACAGGAAGCCTTTATCAAGGCCTACCGCGCACTTGGAAACTTTCGCGGAGACAGCGCGTTTTATACGTGGCTTTACCGCATCGCCATCAACACGGCGAAGAATTATCTGGTTTCACGCGGCCGTCGGCCGCCGGATAGCGATGTCAGTTCCGAAGATGCAGAGTTCTACGATGGCGATCATGGCCTCAAGGATCTCGAGTCGCCAGAGCGTGCATTGCTGCGGGATGAGATCGAAGGCACCGTCCATCGAACCATTCAGCAACTGCCAGAAGATTTGCGTACGGCGTTAACTTTACGTGAATTCGATGGTCTGAGTTACGAGGACATTGCGGCAGTCATGCAGTGTCCGGTGGGTACCGTGCGCTCCCGGATTTTCCGCGCTCGGGAGGCCATCGATAAAGCCCTGCAGCCGTTGTTGCAGGAAAACTGAGACAGCGGCGATAGCCAAGAGAGGAACGCCATGAGTCGTGAAGCCCTGCAGGAATCGCTGTCCGCAGTGATGGATAACGAAGCGGACGAACTGGAATTGCGTCGGGTATTAAATGCCTTTGACGATGTTGAAACCCGTGAAACATGGGCTCGTTATCAGATCGCTCGGGCAGTTATGCACAAGGATTTGCTGCTTCCACGTCTGGACATCGCCGCGGCAGTTTCTGCTGCTCTGGCCGACGAAGCCGTACCGGCTAAAGCCTCCCGTGGTCCATGGCGCAGCCTGGGTCGTCTGGCTGTCGCTGCTTCGGTGACCGTTGCCGTGCTGGCAGGTGTGCGTCTGTACAACCAGGACGAGATCGCGGGTGTCGAGCTGGCTCAGCAATCCAGTCAGCCGGGTCTGGCCGTTCCTCAGGTCAAGGGTCCAGCTGTATTGGCAGGCTACAATGAGAGTTCGGAAGCCACTGGCCCTATGGCCAACGGCGTATTGCAAGGTCAGCCAGGCTGGCATGATCAGCGTCTGCCAGGTTACTTGCGCCAACATGCTCAACAAGCTGCACTGAAAGGTACTGAGAGCGCTCTGCCTTACGCTCGTGCAGCAAGCTTGGAAAACCGTTAAGGAGGATCATGCGCGCCATACCTCTACTTTCGCTTCTGCTCGGTGGCTGGTTTGTTGTTCCAGCCCACGCCGATGAAGCCCAGGACTGGTTGACCCGTCTTGGTCAGGCCGAGCAACAGCAAAGCTTTCACGGCACTTTCGTATACGAGCGTAACGGTAGTTTTTCTACCCATAACATTTGGCATCGTGTCCAGGATGGCAAGGTCCGCGAGCGTTTACTCCAGCTCGACGGCTCCGCACAGGAAGTCGTGCGCATTGATGGACATACTCAATGCGTCAGCGGCGCCCTGATAGCAGGGCTTGGGGACTCACCTAATTCTGCGGCTCGTGCACTCGATCCACAAAAGCTGAAAAATTGGTATGAGCTTGCCGTCATTGGCAAGTCGCGTGTGGCTGGGCGTGCGGCAGTGATTGTTTCACTTAAACCACGTGATCAGCATCGTTACGGTTTTGAACTTCACTTGGATAAGGAAACCGGCTTGCCGCTGAAGTCATTGCTGCTTAATGACAAAGGGCAGTTGCTGGAGCGTTTTCAATTCACTCAGTTGAATACCACCAGCGTTCCGTCTGACAGTGACTTGCAGGCAGGCGACGACTGCAAGGCTGTCAACCTCGACAGTGACAAGGCTTCCGCCGTCAAGGCCGCCCAAGTTTGGCATTCGGACTGGCTTCCCCCCGGTTTCGAGTTGACCAGCAGCAGCTCCCGCAAGGATCCAGAGACCAAAACCCAGGTCAACAGTCTGATGTACGACGACGGTCTGGCACGGTTCTCGGTATTCCTTGAGCCATTGAACGGTGCCACCATCACTGACACCCGCACCCAGTTAGGCCCAACCGTTGCTGTATCTCGACGCTTGACGACCCCTCAAGGCGAGATGATGGTGACTGTGGTCGGTGAAATACCAATTGGTACTGCTGAACGGATTGCGCTGTCCATGCGCTCCGATGCCACTGCAACCAAGTAGTGGGCTGATATCGAAATGTTTGGTGAGCATTTCAATTTGCAAAAAAACCTGAATTTTTCTATAGGTCAGAGCCTCACGGCTCTGGCCTTGTTTTGTTGTTCCCGGAACAAAAATACCGGCGTATCTTTCCCGGTGTTCCTTGCTCCATATCGCTTAACCATGCTCGTCGTAACGGGAGCCGTATGTCGATACCACGCTTGAAGTCTTATCTTTCCATTTTTGCCACCGTGCTGGTGCTCGGTCAGGCGGTCACTGCTCAAGCAGTCGAATTGCCTGACTTTACCCAACTGGTCGAGCAAGCCTCGCCCGCGGTGGTGAACATCAGTACCACGCAAAAGCTGCCGGACCGCAGAGTGTCCGGCCAGATGCCCGACCTTGAAGGCTTGCCACCCGCGCTGCGCGAGTTCTTCGAGCGGGGCATGCCGCAGCAGCCACGCTCGCCTCGCGGTGATCGCCAGCGTGAAGCGCAGTCTCTGGGCTCGGGTTTCATCATCTCTCCAGACGGCTACATCCTGACCAACAACCATGTGATCGCCGATGCCGACGAAATTCTCGTTCGTCTCTCCGACCGCAGTGAATTGAAAGCCAAGCTTGTGGGCACGGATCCACGTTCCGACGTGGCGCTGCTGAAAATCGAAGGCAAGGATCTGCCCGTCCTGAAACTGGGCAAGTCCCAGGACCTGAAGGCCGGCCAGTGGGTTGTAGCGATCGGTTCGCCGTTCGGTTTCGACCATACCGTGACCCAAGGTATCGTCAGCGCTGTTGGTCGTAGCCTGCCGAATGAAAACTATGTGCCGTTCATCCAGACCGACGTGCCCATCAACCCGGGTAACTCAGGCGGTCCGCTGTTCAACTTGGCCGGTGAAGTGGTCGGGATCAACTCGCAGATCTACACCCGTTCCGGTGGCTTCATGGGCGTATCGTTCGCGATCCCTATCGATGTGGCCATGGATGTTTCCAATCAATTGAAAAGTGGCGGCAAAGTCAGCCGTGGCTGGTTGGGTGTCGTGATCCAGGAAGTGAACAAGGATCTGGCCGAGTCGTTTGGTCTGGATAAGCCAGCCGGTGCGCTGGTGGCCCAGATCCAGGAAGATGGCCCGGCTGCCAAGGGTGATCTGCAAGTCGGCGACGTGATCCTGAGCATGAACGGTCAACCGATCGTCATGTCTGCCGATCTGCCGCACCTGGTGGGGGCACTGAAGGAAGGCGAGAAGGCCAAACTTGAAGTGATTCGCGACGGCAAGCGCAAGAATGTCGAGCTGACAGTTGGCGCAATCCCTGACGAAGGCAAAGAGCTGGACTCGAAACTCAAGTCCGGTGTCGAAACCAATAGCAATCGTCTGGGCGTTGCCGTCGCTGATCTGACTGCCGAGCAGAAGAAAACCTACGACCTCAAAGGTGGTGTGGTGATCAAGGAAGTTCAGGACGGTCCTGCATCGCTCATCGGCTTGCAGCCCAATGATGTGATCACTCACCTGAACAACCAGGCAATCAACGACAGCAAGGAGTTCGCTGAAATCGCCAAGGCACTGCCGAAGAATCGTTCGGTGTCCATGCGGGTTCTGCGTCAAGGTCGTGCCAGCTTCATCACCTTCAAACTGGCTGAATAAACCGGTTGTCGGCTGAATAAAAAACCGCCTCGAAAGAGGCGGTTTTTTTGTGCCTGAAGCTTTTGTGCTCCTGAAGCAGGTCAGCCCATCATGTCCTTGACCATGCGCTCCTGCTCCATCAACTCACGCTGTCGGGCGTCGATACGCGACGACAGCGGGAAATTGCTGCCGGCCTTGCGCTTGGCGAAGTCCAGTTGCTGAATGGCCTGGCGATAGTCACCCACCAGGGCGAAATACTCTGCTCGAGCCTGATGCAGACCGATGATGTTGCCCGACAGCCCGCGCGTCTCGGCCACCTGATACCAAACGTCTGGATCGTCCGGGCGTGACTTGAGCAGGCCTTCGAGTGCCTTTTCGGCATCGGCTGCGCGGTTTTGTTTCAGCAGCAGATCGACACGCACTTGGTTCAGCGGATAGTTGCCGGGGTACTGAGTCAGCATCCGGTCAACCCGCGTTTGAGCATCGGGCAGACGATTGTTGGTGATGTCCAGGTCGACCTGCGCCAGGTTGTAGATGATCTCGTTGGGTGATTTGGCCAGCAGCAGCTTGAGGTTCTCACGAGCTTCGTTCAACTGGCCGCCCTTGATCTGGGCAATCGCCAGGCCATAACGTGCGACGTCGTTTTTCGGGTTCTCATCGAGTTGCGCACGGAAACGCTTGGCGCCCAGGCCAGGGGTTTCTTCATAGACCAGCTGAACGCGTGCACGAATCAACTGATAACGCATGGTGTCTTCGACGCCGCCCGGTTTGGCCTGTTCGGCGCGGTTGCGGGTGTCGGCGATCCGCGATTCGGTGACCGGGTGAGTCAGCAGGAATTCCGGCGGCTTGGCGTCGAAGCGGTATTGACGCATCAACCGCTCGAACATGGTCGGCATCGACCGCGGGTCGTAACCGGCCTTTTCCAGATTGAGGATGCCGATGCGGTCGGCTTCCTGCTCGTTCTGGCGCGAGAACCGGCGCTGTTCCTGGATCGCCGCCGCCTGAGTACCCGCAATCGCCGCGATCCCGGCGTCACCGGCACCGGCAGCCGCAATGACGATACCGGCCAGCAGGGCGGCCATCATCGGCACTTGCATGCGCTGTTGGGCTTCAACACCACGGGCAAAGTGGCGTTGCGACAAGTGAGCCAATTCGTGCGCCAGTACCGAAGCGTATTCGCCCTCGGTCTGGGCATTGAGGAACAGACCACCGTTGACCCCGACAATCCCGCCCGGTGCTGCAAAGGCGTTGAGCTGGGGGCTGTTGATCAGGATGAACTCCAGGCGCCGGTCATTAACCTGGCTGGTTTCCACCAGTCGGTAAACGCTGGATTCGACGTAATCCTTGAGCTGCGGATCGTTGAGCTGAGAGACCTGGCTGCGCAACAGTGCCAGCCACGCACGGCCCAATTGGTATTCCTGTTGCGGCGAGACAATGGCAGAACTGGCGTCGCCGAGTGACGGCAGATCGTCGGCGAAGCCCGGTGAGGCGAGCAGGCAAGCGAGCGTCAGCAGGGTAGGGCGCAAAAAAGTCATGCACAAAGCCTTAGTCGACAAAGACCTTACTGTAGCCGGACACTTGGCTTGGGACCAGATATTCTAGGCAACTCCACCACCTGACCCGGAGCGATGTAATGACCGACGTTGTAGCCCATGACGCCGAACTGGATGCCAGTGGCCTGAACTGCCCCTTGCCGTTGCTCAAGGCCAAGCTGGAGCTCAATCGATTGGCCAGTGGCGCGGTACTCAAGGTGATTGCCACCGATGCGGGCTCCCAGCGCGACTTTCGCACCTTTGCCCGATTGGCCGGTCATACGCTGCTTCGCGAAGAAGATGAGGCGGGTGTCTACCGCTACTGGTTGAAGAAAGCCTGAAACCTGCTGCGTTCATTTCTAAGGATTATTGATGTTCAAGGTGTTACGCGACTGGATTCAGCGCTACTTTTCCGATGAAGAAGCCGTGGTGCTGGCCGTGCTGTTGTTTCTGGCCTTTACCGCCGTGCTCACGTTGGGCGGCATGCTCGCACCGGTACTCGCCGGGATGGTGCTGGCGTACCTGATGCAAGGCCTGGTCGTCACCCTCGAACGCCTTCGCATGCCCGGCGGGGTGGCGGTGGGGCTGGTCTTCGCCTTGTTCATGGGCGTGTTGCTGGTGTTCATCATTGTCGTGGTGCCGTTGCTCTGGCATCAGCTGATCACGCTGTTCAACGAGCTGCCCGGCATGCTAGCCAAGTGGCAATCACTGCTGTTGCTGCTACCCGAGCGCTATCCGCATCTGGTGTCCGACGAGCAGGTGCTGCAGGCCATCGAGGTGGCGCGGGGCGAGATCGGCAAGTTCGGTCAGTGGGCGCTGACGTTCTCGCTGTCGAGCCTGCCGTTGCTGGTGAACATCATGATTTACCTGGTGCTTGTGCCAATTCTGGTGTTCTTTTTCCTCAAGGACCGCGAGATGATCGGCCAGTGGGTACGCGGTTATCTGCCGCGTGAGCGAGCGCTGATCACCCGGGTTGCCCATGAGATGAACCGGCAGATTGCCAATTACATTCGCGGCAAAGTCATCGAAATTTTCATCTGCGGTGGTGTGACCTACATCGGTTTCGTCGTGCTGGGGCTCAACTACGCGGCGCTGCTGGCATTGCTGGTGGGGGTGTCGGTGGTGGTGCCGTATGTCGGGGCGGTGGTGGTGACCGTGCCGGTCCTGCTGATTGCGCTGTTCCAGTGGGGCTGGAGCGATCAGTTCATTTACTTGATGGCGGTCTACGGGATTATCCAGGTACTGGACGGCAATGTGCTGGTGCCGCTGTTGTTCTCGGAAGCGGTCAATCTGCATCCGGTGGCGATTATCTGCGCGGTGCTGTTGTTTGGCGGGTTGTGGGGATTTTGGGGAGTGTTCTTTGCGATTCCGCTAGCAACCTTGTTCAAGGCCGTACTGGACGCATGGCCGCGCAAAGAGCCGGTGGTGGCGCCGTTGCTTTAACCGTCATCTCTAATTTTGCAGTGAGGCTGATGGCCTCTTCGCGGGCAAGCCCGCTCCCACAGGGTTTGCGTTAATCCTGTGGGAGCGGGCTTGCCCGCGATGACGTCGGAACAGCCGCCGATAAATTCAGGCCTTGTTCAACGCCTGTGCAGCCGCCAAAACCGCATCCACATGCCCCGGCACCTTCACACCGCGCCATTCCTGACGCAGCACACCGTCCTTATCAATAAGGAAAGTGCTGCGATCAACGCCCATGTATTCCTTGCCATACAGCTTCTTCAGCTTGATCACATCAAACAACTGGCACAGCGCTTCTTCCTTGTCGCTGATCAGCTCAAAGGTGAACGCCTGCTTGGCCTTGAAGTTCTCGTGGGATTTCAAGCTGTCGCGCGACACGCCGAAGACTTCGGTGTTAGCCGCTTTAAAGGCATCAAGCTGATCGCGAAAGCCCTGGCCCTGAGTGGTGCAGCCCGGCGTGCTGTCTTTCGGATAGAAATAGATCACCACTTGCTTGCCTTTAAGGCCTGCGAGGCTGACGGTCTGTCCATTAGTGGCAGGTGCTTCGAAGTCGGTAACCGGTTGGTCGATGGCAACGGCCATGAAAGCTTCCTTACATTGGGTTTTGTGGGCGCCACGGTTCGATCAGCGCGTCCAGGTTCAACGCGTCGGCGAAATCCAGGAACTGATCACGCAGCCAGCTGATCTGCACGCCGGCCGGCAAGGTCACGGTAAACGTGGCGTTGAGCATGGTGCCACCGGTTTGCGGCGCCTGATACGTGTCGCAGGTCAGGTTCTCCAGCTCGACGTTGTGGTCCATGAAGAACTGGCACAGCTCATTGATGATGTCCGAGCGATAGGCCGAGCTGACATAAGCGACGTAAGGCAAGGCCTGCGGACGATTCTCCAGCGCTGCGCTGCGCACCACGTTAACGGTGAATGCGTGCTTCTTGGCGAGGCCCGACAGGCTGCCTTCCAGGCGCGCCAGGGCGTCCCAGCTGCCGGAGATCTCGAGGATCAACGCGCTGCACTCGCCATGACGGGTCAGGCGGGAGGTGACCACGGCGCAGCGGTTTTCATGGCTGGCGCGGCACAGGACGTTAGTCAGCTCCATGGGGTTGGCGCCGAGGGCACTGATGACAAGGAATTGTTCGCGAACTGTGGGGGTGGACATGCAGCATTCCTAAAGCGATGAGCGGTCGATACTTTTACGGGCTTTTACTACCGGGGGCGAGCCTGCGGATGCGAATTCAGAAAACCCGGGCCGAAGGTTGCAACGTGCTCCATCAAGGCAGGAGCGAGGGGTGGCAACGCTGGATCGGGGCTTGTGATGCCGAAAATGGAGGCTGAAACCCGGCGTACTAGCTTGTCAGTACCGATCAAAGTCTGAAGGGTAGCGAAAAGCAGCGCCAAGGGGAATGGCAGCAGCGCAGTACTTTGCTTGTACAAGCATCTTGGCGCCAGTACCATTACCGCTCTCTTTTTCCGGCAGGAGCGGTTGCATGATTGCGGGCAGTATGGTGGCACTGGTCACACCCATGGATGCACAAGGTCGTCTCGACTGGGACAGCCTGAGCAAACTGGTGGACTTTCACCTGCAGAACGGCACCCACGCGATCGTGGCGGTCGGCACTACAGGTGAATCGGCCACCCTCGACGTGAACGAGCACATTGAAGTGATTCGTTACGTGGTGAAGCAGGTGGCAGGGCGCATTCCGGTGATCGCCGGGACCGGCGCGAACTCGACGCGCGAAGCGATCGAGCTGACCACCAATGCGAAGACCGCCGGCGCCGATGCTTGCCTGCTGGTCACGCCGTACTACAACAAGCCGACCCAGGAAGGCTTGTACCAGCACTTCAAGGCCATCGCCGAAGCCGTCGACATCCCGCAGATTCTTTACAACGTGCCGGGCCGTACGGCCTGCGACATGCTGACCGAAACCGTGATCCGCCTGTCGACCGTGAAAAACATCATCGGTATCAAGGAAGCCACCGGCGACCTGGCCCGTGCCAAAGCCATCATCGACGGCGTCAGCAAAGACTTCGTGGTGCTGTCCGGTGATGACGCCACCGCGGTCGAGCTGATCCTGCTCGGCGGTAAAGGCAACATCTCGGTCACCGCCAACGTCGCTCCGCGCGACATGAGCGACCTGTGCAACGCTGCCCTGAAAGGCGACGCCGTCACGGCCCGTGCGATTCACGAAAAGCTGATGCCGCTCAATAAAACCCTGTTTATCGAATCCAACCCTATCCCCGTGAAATGGGCATTGCATGAAATGGGCTTGATGCCGGACGGTATCCGTCTGCCGCTCACCTGGCTCAGCGCTGCCTGTCACGAACCGCTGCGGCAGGCCATGCGCCAGTCCGGCGTACTGGTTTAATTGAGGAAGCACTACGCATGAAGCGATTGGCCGGACTTTCCGCACTTGCCTTGATTATCTCCAGCACCAGTGGCTGTGGATGGGTCTGGGGCCCGGAAGGTTATTTCCGTGACCGTGGTAGCGATTACCTGGAAGCGCAACAGACTGCACCTATGCAATTGCCAACGGATGTCAGCACCGCCAAACGTCTGGATCCGCTGCTGCCGATCCCGCGTAACGTGGCCGATGACACCGCGAAGGGCGAGTACATCGTGCCGCGTCCACAGCCGTTGACGGCTGGGGCCGACGCCAGCGCCTACTCGCTGCAGAAGACCGGTGATTCGCGCTGGATCGTCGCCCAGAACCCACCTGCCGAAGTCTGGCCAGTGGCTGTGCAGTTCTTCCAGGACAACGGTTTCCGTCTGGACGAACAGAAGCCGCAAACCGGCGAATTCACCACCACCTGGCAGCATTCCGACGAACTGTCGGCAGCGATGGCCAAGCGCCTGAGCGCCGCCGGGGTCAGCACCGACAGCGAAACCCGCGTCCGGGTTCGTATCGAGCCGGGCGTGCAACGCAACACCAGTGAAGTCTACGTGGTCAGTGCCGAACGTCCTGCCGGCAGCACCGCCGACGTGGCCTTCACCAACCGTTCGGTCAACACTGGCCTGGACGCGGCACTGGTCGACGACATGCTCGCAAGCATGAGCCGCATCTCGGAGAAGGGCGGTTCGGTCTCGATGCTGGCTTCACGTGATTTTGATACGCCAAATCGTGTCAGCCTGAGTGAAGACGGCAGCGGCAACCCGGTCCTGAACGTCGGCAACGACCTGGATCGTGCCTGGTCGAGCGTCGGTCGTGCGCTGGAACAGGGCGAATGGCGCGTTGAAGACATCAACCGCAGCCTGGGTCTGTACTACATCAACCTCTCCGAAAAAGCCGAGAAGAAAGACGAGAAGCCTGGCTTCTTCAGCAGCCTGTTCGGCAGCGCGCCGAGCAAGGAAGAAGTTGAAGCCCGTGCCGAGCGTTATCAGGTTCGCCTGAGCAAGGTTGGCGAGAACGTCCAGGTCACCGTCGAGAAAAACATCAACACCGTGGCGCCGGCAGAAGTGGCGCGCAAAGTGTTGAGCGTTATTCAGGACAACCTGGGCTGATCACATGCGTTTTGCCGTTCTCGGCAGCGGTAGCCAAGGGAACGGCACGCTGATAGCCAGCGCTGACACGTATGTGCTGGTGGATTGTGGTTTTTCCCTGCGGGAAACCGAAAAACGCCTGCTGCGCCTGGGTGTGAACCCTGCGCAGTTGAGCGCGATACTCGTGACCCACGAACATGCCGACCACGTGCATGGCGTGGGTTTGCTGTCTCGGCGCTACAATCTGCCTGTCTACCTCAGTCGCGGGACCTTGCGCGGGATGCGCAAACCGATTGAACCGGCTGGCCTTCTGGCCGGCGGTGAGCAACTGCAGATCGGCGCACTGAGCATCGGCGTCATTGCCGTGGCCCACGATGCACAGGAACCGACGCAGTACGTGTTCAGCGACGGTGAGCGGCGCTTCGGCCTGCTGACCGACCTGGGCTCGTATTGCAACAAGGTGCTGGACGGTTATCGGGACCTCGATGCGTTGATGATCGAGTCCAACCATTGCCGAGACATGCTGGCTCGCGGTCACTACCCGTACTTCCTGAAGCAGCGGGTGGGCGGGGAACTGGGACATTTGAACAACCACCAGGCGGCATTCCTGGTGTCCGAGTTGGGCTGGCAAGGCCTGCAACACCTGGTCCTGGCCCATCTGAGCAGCAAGAACAACCTGCCGCAGCTGGCCCGGCAATGTTTTGTCGACACCCTTGGGTGCGACCCGGACTGGCTGCAACTGGCCGATCAAGATTCAGGGCTCGACTGGCGACACATCGCCTAGCCCACCTACTTAGCAAGCGGAGCCCATCATGGAAAAACGTGAAGAACTCTACCGCGGCAAAGCCAAATCGGTTTTCAAGACCGACGACGCTGACCGCTTGATCCTGCTGTTTCGCAACGACACCTCGGCGTTCGACGGCAAGCGCATCGAGCAGCTCGACCGCAAAGGCATGGTGAACAACAAGTTCAACGCCTTCATCATGCAGAAACTCGAAGCCGCCGGCGTGCCGACCCAATTCGACAAACTGCTGGGCGACAACGAATGCCTGGTGAAAAAACTCGACATGATTCCGGTCGAGTGCGTCGTGCGTAACTACGCGGCCGGCAGCCTGGTCAAGCGCCTGGGCGTCGAAGAAGGCATGAAGCTCAACCCTTACACCTTCGAACTGTTCCTGAAGGACGACGCCAAGGGCGACCCGTTCATCAACGAATCCCACGTCGTGGCTTTTGGCTGGGGCACCGCCGAGCAACTGGTTCGCATGAAAGAACTGTCGCTCAAGGTCAACGAAGTCCTGAGCAAACTGTTCGACGACGCCGGCCTGCTGCTGGTCGACTTCAAACTTGAATTCGGCGTCTTCTCCGACGGCTCCATCGTCCTGGGTGACGAATTTAGCCCGGACGGCTGCCGCCTGTGGGACAAGGCCACCGGCAAGAAAATGGACAAGGACCGCTTCCGCCAGGGCCTCGGTGACGTCATCGAAGCCTACGAAGAAGTTGCCAATCGTCTGGGCGTACCGCTTTAATCGACGCAAGCATCTGATAGCACGGAAAAATTTCGCTTAGGGGGTTCGCTTCCGGCGAAAGTGTTGTTATGATGCGCGCCGTTGGAGAGATGCCAGAGTGGCCGAATGGGACGGATTCGAAATCCGTTGTACCTTCACCGGTACCTAGGGTTCGAATCCCTATCTCTCCGCCATTATTGAATAAGACTAAGCCCCTGAAATTGTTAAAGATTTCAGGGGCTTTTTCGTTTCTGGCGTTTGGGTTAGGGCATTTTCAGGGAAAATTGCTCTCGTTCACTCGATGGAATGTGGAGTACGGATAATAAGCCGCGACTACGTACTTGGAGACGGTAAATTTACCGGAGATGGTTTGATTGCCGGTCTGGGTGTAGTCGCCCTCATGAGTGATCGGGCCCGCAATACGGACGCCACCGGGCTGATCAGGGTGGTGGTACCGCCATCGACGAGCGTGGCATTGAGGTGATGAGCAATGCTGTCGTACCCAATTAACGTACCATCGCGGTATGTTCGGCGGTGCAGGCTTTCGCGGTCAGCGTTGGTTGGGATTTGATCGCTGAACAGACCGGTGAGGACTGTCGTGCAGGCGTTGCGAGGCGACCATCCACAGGTTGTCGGGTTTGTTCATGATCGCCTTTGGGATTGATGCCCCGATAAGCGATGCAAGACTGGATCATGCGGCCACCAACTGACCACAACCGCAGTTCTCGTGCCGCTCGTAAGCGCGCTGAAGCTTGATGTCGTAAAGGTTTCGCTGATAGTCCGGCCCGTTGTAGAGCCTGGCGAACTCGACCCAATTGCGTGCCTTCAGTGCTTTGTATAAAACCGGGTCGGTTTCGATGAAGCGCGCGAACGCATCAAACTGCTGCGATTCATCCGCGCTCATGGCTGCAACGAAATCCTGCACGTTGGCGAATCCCAGTCGTTCCCAGTGAAAGCCCATGATCTGGAAGGCGCCCCATGACGCGGATTCCAGGGCGGCGATGTCATGAAGCACGCGAGCGCTGTACAGCCGCTGATGTTCGGCGCTACCACCGACGTAGCCACCGGCTTTCGGGTTGACGATGGCCGGGTGAGCGACAGCGAGTTGATCGGCGTGGTGTTTGAGGTCGGCGGGGTTATCGTTTGGGTGTCGAACTTTCGAAAGACGGCGGTACATGATGTGCCGCTCGAACAGGACCACCGGCTTGCCGCTGTAGAGAAAACCTCGGCCTTTTGATTCGACTTCGTTGACGGCGTAGAGGGTTGCCAGCGGCACATCGAGCCGTTGCGCGGCGTTGACCAGGTCGGCGTTTTTCAGTAGTTGCTGGCAGTCATTGCCGGCGAGCGCTGTCTGCGTTTTGTGGCCGGCGATGCCATCAGCCACCAGACCGATGCTCAGTTGATAAGCACGCACGGCCGCTTCGGTATTATCGGCGTAGTGCCCGTCAACGATCAGACGGGCGCCGTTGTTGTTCAGGGTGGTTTGCAGATGGCGTACCGCTTGCGAGCGGTCGCCGTGACGTAATGAAATCATTGTGAGGCCTCCTTGCGCTTGAAAAAATTCCTGGCTGCGGCGCGGGTTCCTTCCACGCCTACCAAGTCGATAATACCGCCAAAAAAAAGGTGCGGTAGACGCGGAAACACCGAGCAACGAAAGGCCATGGCCGGCCACTATTGTCAACGCACCGCAGAGTGGGGCTTCGAGATGCGTTTGAAGAGGCCGCCCCTGATTATCTGAAGATATGCAAGGAAACCAGGCACATCCCGCCCATTAGCTATCATGCAATAAAGAGCTAAATCACCGGATAGCGGGGGATAGCATGAACAGATGGCGGCGGCTTTGGTTGATTATCAAGCTGATAGCAGCTGTTGCGGCCTGCGTGGCCGTCGCTGTCCAGGCTTTTCTCTACATGCTGGAAAGCGCCGATGCCGTGCAAATTCACCCTTTGAGCATACTGGTTGCCGGGCTGATCTTTGGCTTTATAACTTTCGGACTGCTTTCACTGATTGAAAGGGGTGTGTCGGGATTGGTGGCCCAGATCATTTCCAGACCTCATGCCGAACCTCAGAGCGATGCCGGCGCAACGCCGGAGCGGCCACTGACCTTTCCAACTGAAGACCCCACTCATCTTGGAAACCCGTGACCCTGACGCTGGTAAACTTCGAATTAGAGCCGCCTGGACAAATCTCACAGCCATAATTCCGGCCTGACACAAACAAGCGAATCGTCCTACTTCGTACGCGGATACGTCCGAGATTGATCGAAGGTATATTCGTTTTTCAGCGAAGACATCAGTCATGACTTCGTGGTCGAGCAGGTGGCTGGACGTTACGCACCATCTTCTGGTTGATCGGTTAATCGATGATTTATTCCCTCAAGGAGGAGGTAGCGATGTACAGCGGCAGTGAAGAAGGTTTTCAGGGCGATGATCAGACCGGGGTGTCACGAGGTAAGCCAATGCCTGGGGATCTTCATCTCGATACCGGGCGGTTGGCCAACATTTTCAAAGCGCGAATAAAGAATACCGAGTGCCCGTTCTGTGAGCATGATGAGTGGGAGTTACCACTGCAGGTCGGGGCTACGGGCGTAGGGTTGCCTTGGGCATGTGGCAAGGAGTACTTACGTTCTGGCACACCGGCGGTGATGCTTAACTGCACGTACTGCGGATTCATTCGCCTGCATTCGCTCAGTGTGCTGGCAGATATCGTCGTCGAAGACGGCAGCAAAACCGTAGCGCTGGAGGTCTGCGATGAGTGAACCTTTTGTGCTGGTAAACCTTGATGAGCATTACCCCGACCGCTTCCCGAGCAACAAAAGGAGTGGCGGGGAAGAACATGGACGAAGACCACCAGGTCCTCCAGGAGAAAACCCATTGGAACCGCGTGTATCCAAACTTGAAACGCACATCGAATACGTCCGGCGTGACCTCGGTGACCTTCGCACTGATTTTCGTGAGCAGCGGCAAGAAGCTCGAACGGACTTTCGTCTGCTGTTCGGCGCTTTAATTACCGCCGCGCTGGGTTTGGCGGCGGTCATGGGGAAAGGATTCGGCTGGTTGTAAACGACGAACAAAAAACCGGCCAGGCGCCGGTTTTTTATGCAGTGGTCGAGCCGCCTGAATGCTTCATGCACCAAGACGGCTGCCAAACCCTCAAAACGAAGGCGGTGTTATCACCCAGATCACCACCGCATCCACCTCCCCAGGGTTTCCATAGCGATGGGGCTCCTGGCTCGAAAAGCTGAAACTATCCCCTTCATTCAGCTGGAAATACCGTTCCCCCACCCACAGCTCAAAACTTCCCGATAGCACGTACCCGGCCTCTTCACCTTCATGGCTGTAACTTTGCTGACTGTAAGTCCCGGGCGGAAACCGTGAATGCAGCATTTCCAACTGCCGATTCGGCTGCGGTGTCAGCAGCTGGTCCACAATCCCGTCTTCATAATGCACGCTCATCCGAGTGTGCTTGCGCACCACAACGCCGTTATCTTCAGGTGCCGTATTGCCCTCGCTGGCAAAGAACCACTGAATGGTCACACCCAAGCTACGAGCGATATTGAACAGCGCAGGAATGGACGGATAAGCCAGGTTCCGCTCCAGCTGGCTGATATACCCCGCCGTCAGCTCGCTCATCTGTGCCAACTCCGCCAGGGTCATGCCCCGACGTTTACGCAACCCACGAATCCGTGTGCCGAGAAAGTGCGGTGCTGCCGTAGCGCTGTCCTGTGTGGGCGCGCTGCTGGCAGGCGGCATCTTGCTGCTGTTGCTCATGGCGTGCTCCAAACCGGGGACTGTGTAAAAGCCCCGGAGTATAAAACAGCCTCAAAGTGTCCAGGCGACTTTCAAACCCTCGTAGATGGCTTCTTCGGCAGTGCGCGGAGCGAGGCAGTCGCCGATGCGGCGAAATTCCACCAGTCCTTGCAGTTCGGCGCCGAGGGTATCAACGGGTTGATGGCCCTGGCAGAGCACCAGTGTGTCGATGTTTTCGAAGAGCATCGGTTCGCCGCTGGCGGTGTGTTGCAGGTAGACAGTGTTGTCGTCGCAGCCATACAGGCGGGCGTAGGGGGTGATCGGGATGCCGAGTTTGTGCAGTTCGCCGGCCAATTGATCGCGCACGTACAGCGGCAGGTTTTCCCCGCAGTGGGTGCCGTTGACGGCCAATTGCACCTGGTGCCCGGCGCGAACCAGGCGCTCGGCGATGCCGGGGCCGATCCAGTCGGCGCGCCAGTCGACGACCACTACGGAGCGGCCGATTTGCACCTCATCGCGCAGCACTTGCCAGGCGTCGACGACCTGCAATTCGCCGCCGCGCTCGAAGGTTGGCCAATACGGTTCGGCGCCGGTCGCGACGATCACCATGTCCGGACGTTCGCGTTCGACCAGCGCCCGGTCGACGCGGGTGTTGCGTACGACGCGCACGCCGGCCAGTTCCATTTCACGTTGCAGGTTGGTGCTGGCGCCGCCGAATTCGGCGCGTCGAGGGAGCAATTGCGCGAGCAAGACCTGACCGCCGAGTTGCGAGCTGGCTTCGTAGAGGGTCACGTCATGTCCGCGCTGGGCGGCGACGGCGGCGGCTTTCATCCCGGCAGGCCCGCCGCCGGCAATCATGATGCGTTTGCGTTGCCCCGTCGGTTGCCGCTGGCCGAAGATCAGTTCGCGCCCGGTTTCCGGGTGCTGGATGCAGGAAATCGGCAGGCCTTTGTGGAAGTGGCCGATGCACGCCTGATTGCAGGCAATACAGGCGCGCACATCCTCGACGTGGCCGGTGTCGGTTTTGTTGGGCATTTGCGGGTCGCAGATCAGGGCACGGGTCATGCCGCAGACATCGGCCTGGCCGCGCGCGAGGATCATTTCGGCTTCCTGCGGCTGGTTGATGCGCCCGGTGACGAACAGTGGAATCGACAGCCCGGCCTTGAAGGTTCCGGCTTCCTTGGCCAGATACGCGGCTTCGATCGCCATCGGCGGCACGATATGCACCGCGCCACCCAACGACGCCGAAGTGCCGGCGACGATGTGCACGTAATCCAGAAACGGTTGCAGGGATTGCACGGCGGCCAGGGATTCATCCTCGGTCAGCCCTTCAGGATCGCGTTCGTCGGCGGAAATGCGCAGGCCGATGATGAAGTGTTCATCGGTGTTGGCGCGAACGGCGGCGATCACTTCGCGCAAGAAACGCAGGCGTTGTTCCAGCTCGCCGTTGTAGCCATCGGTGCGACGGTTGACCCGCGGGTTGATGAATTGCGCTGGCAGGTAGCCGTGGCTGGCGACCACTTCCACTCCATCGATTCCGGCCTGATACAGGCGCCGGGCGGCGGCACCGTAACCGACGACGATCTCATCGATCATCGCTTGATCCAGCGCCCGGGGCATCACTCGGAAACGCTCGTTGGGCACCGCCGAAGGCGAGTAAGCGACAGCGAGCAAGCCATCGCTGGACTCCATGATTTCCCGACCCGGATGGAAAATCTGCGACAGCACCACGGTGCCGTGAGCATGGCAACTGTCAGCGATTTTTCGATAGCCCTCGATGCACGCGTCGTCAGTGGCCATCAGCACGTGTGAGGTGTACCGGGCGCTGTCATGCACACCGGCCACTTGCAACACGATCAGCCCGACACCGCCTTCGGCCCGTGCGGTGTGATAGGCGATCAGTTGTTCGTTGACCAGGTTGTCGGTGGGCATCGAGGTGTCGTGACCGCTGGACATGATGCGGTTTTTCAGGCGTTTGCCACGCAGCTGCAAGGGTTCGAACAGGTGCGCAAAAGCAGGGGACGAGGTCGGCATGGGACGGGTACTCCAGGCAGGCTGAAGCCGAAAGGCCGGGTTTTCGGCGTTGTTATTATTTGCCTATAGAAATTTACCTGTAGTAAAAAATCAACTTGTTTTTTTACTATGCCTCGCAGTAGATTCATTTGGCGCCCGGACCTGGGGCAAACCTCACAACAATAAAAAAGGGTCACGTGGACGTTATTCGCGTGGCACCTGCAAGAGGAACCACTGATGAAATCGAATACGCTCAAGCACGGTTTTTATCCCTTGTTGCTGTCTCTGGCCATGGGCCTTGGCAGCGCTCAGGCAGCACCGGACATGGTGGTGGTGGGTTACGGAGGCGCCGGCCAGAAAGCCCAGGATGTGGCGTTTTTTCAGCCGTTCAGCGTCGCGGATCACAGCAAGCTGATCCAGAGTGAATACAACGGCGAGATGGCCCGGATCAAAGTGATGGTCGACACCGGCAACGCCGATTGGGACGTGGTGCAGATTGAAGGCCCGGACCTGATGCGCGGTTGCGACGAAGGCATGTATGAAAAACTCGACTGGAAAACCCTGGGGCGCGTCGAGCAGTTGATTCCCGATGCCGCGCAGCCGTGCGGTTCGGCAGCGCTGGTGTGGAGCGTGGCGATTGCCTACGACACGCAGAAGCTGGCGCAGGCCCCGACCTCGTGGGCCGACTTCTGGGATGTACAGAAAATTCCCGGCAAACGCGGGCTGCGCAAACGTGCGGTGTACAACCTGGAGTTCGCCTTGCTGGCCGACGGGGTGAAGGTCGAGGACGTCTATTCAGTGTTGAACACGCCGAAGGGTGTCGACCGGGCCTTCGCCAAACTCACCGAACTCAAACCCTATATCCAGTGGTGGGAGGCCGGCGCGCAACCGGCGCAATGGCTGACGGCCGGGGATGTGGTGATGACCTCGACGTATAGCGGACGTGTGGCCGCCGCCGCGCAAAGCGGCAGTCATCTCGGGCTGGTCTGGCCGGGCAGTCTGTATGGCATGGATTACTGGGCGATCATCAAGGGCTCGAAACATGTCGATCAGGCCAAGCGCTTTATTGCGTTCGCCAATCAGCCGGACGCCCAGGTCAAGTATGTCGAGCAGATCCCTTATGGCCCAACCAACACTGAAGCAGCAGCCAGACTGGACGGCAAACTAGCGCAATGGGTGCCCACCGCGCCTCAAAACCTGAAGGGCGCGCTGTCGATGGACGTGGCGTTCTGGGTCGATCACGGCGAAGAACTCGAAGAGCGCTTCAATGCCTGGGCCAGCAAGTAATCGCAAGCGGCTGGACGTTTCACCGCGTCCGGCCTTACTGTTTTGCGCAGTCGATCAGCCTGGAGAACCACAACAATGAACGAGATCGCCCACCACCTGCGCAGCGCGACGGAACAGCGTCTGCGCGAAGAGCTGGCTGCCTGTTACCGATTGATCGCGCACTTTCGCATGACCGATCTGATTTTCACCCACATCTCGGTGCGGCTGCCGGGGCCTGATCATCACTTCCTGATCAATCCGTACGGGCTGATGTTCGATGAGATCACTGCGTCGAATCTGGTGAAAATTGGCCTTGATAGTCGAGCTGTGGAGCCGTCGCCGTATCCGGTGAATCCGGCGGGGTTTGTAATTCACAGCGCCATCCACGGTGCACGTGAAGACGCGCAGTGCGTGCTGCACACCCACACTCGATCCGGTTGCGCGGTCGCGGCGTTGAAATGCGGGTTGTTGCCGGTGAACCAGATTTCCATGGAGTTCTATGGGCGGGTTGCCTACCACGACTATGAGGGCGTGGCGCTGGACATGAGCGAGCAGCAGCGTCTGGTGCAGGACCTTGGCGACAAGCCGGTGCTGATGCTGCGTAACCACGGTTTGTTGACCGTTGGCGAGACCGTGAGCCAGGCCTTCTTGCGCATGTATTACCTGGAAAAAGCGTGCGAAATCCAGCTCGCCGCGCAGGCTGCCGGTGAGCTGGTTTTGCCGCCGAGCGAGGTGTGCGAACACACCGAGCGTCAGTTTAATGATCCTGGCCGTCCGCTGGACGACGGCGAGCTAAGCGATCCGGATGCCATGCAGTTGGCCTGGGCGGCGTTGTTGCGATTGCTTGAGCGGGTGGCGCCGGGTTATCGGGACTGACCCGGTTTCTGGGGCGTGCAACTGACTAGAGACTTACGGCACTCTTGCTGTACAGTCGTTCAGCTCGCGGTTTGTCCAGCCGCGCCCTAAACGATTGATCCACGGAGAGTGTCGCGCATGAGTCAGGAAGCCCGTTTTTCCCGCATGGAGCCGGAGTTGCGCAAGGCCAACCTGATCGAAGCCACGCTGGTTTGTCTCAAGCGCCACGGCTTCCAGGGCGCGTCGATCCGCAAGATCTCCGCCGAGGCCGGTGTCTCGGTCGGGTTGATCAGCCATCATTATTCCGGCAAGGATGAACTGGTGGCGGAGGCCTACCGGGCAATTACCGGGCGGGTCATGAGTTTGCTGCGCGAGGCGATGCAGCACGCGGCGCCCACCGCCCGCGAGCGTTTGTCGGCGTTTTTCCGTGGGTCGTTCTCCGCCGAACTGCTCGACCCGCAACTGATCGATGCCTGGCTGGCCTTCTGGGGCGCGGTGCGTACGGCGGAGTCAATCAACCTCGCGCACGAGCATTCCTACGGTGAGTACCGCGGCATCTTGCGCAAAGTCCTGACCGAGCTGGCGCAGGAGGAGGGCTGGGAAAACTTCGACGCCGATCTGGCTGCCATCAGCCTCAGTGCGTTGCTCGACGGTTTGTGGCTGGAGTCGGGCCTCAACCCCGGCACCTTTACCCCAGAGCAAGGCATCCAGATCTGCGAAGCCTGGGTCGACGGATTGCAGGCCGGTGGTCGCCAACGGTTTTGCGTCCAGACGACGGGCTGTTGATCGGTCGTTCAGCTGCCGATACTCTCTGACGCCAAGGCAACACAACACTCTAATAAGAAACACGCCTTCGGGCATACGCGGGACACCTAGCGATGACTCCTCGGGTACTGATCGTCGATGACGATCCGCTGATTCGCGAACTGCTGCACGCCTACCTGTCCCAGGAAGGTTATGACGTGCATTGCGCGGCCACGGCGGAGCTGGCCGAAACCTTTCTGGCGAGCCAGGCGGTTGATCTGGTGATGCTCGATATCCGCCTGCCGGGCAAGGACGGCCTGACGCTGACCCGGGAGCTTCGGGTCCGTTCGGAAGTCGGGATCATTCTGATCACCGGGCGCAACGATGAGATCGACCGCATCGTCGGCCTCGAATGCGGCGCCGATGACTACGTGATCAAACCCCTCAACCCACGCGAGCTGGTGTCCCGGGCGAAAAACCTGATCCGCCGGGTTCGTCACGCGCAGGTGCCCCAACCGGTGGCGGCCATCGCAAAACCGGTCAAACAATTCGCCGACTGGGCGCTGGACACCGATCGCCGGCGGCTGATCGACCCCACCGGCAGCGAAACCCTGCTGACCCACGGCGAGTACCAATTGCTCAGCGTGTTCCTGCGCAACAGCGGCCATACCTTGAGCCGCGATCAGTTGATGGACCAGATCCGCAACCGCGAGTGGGTGCCCAATGATCGCTCCATCGACGTGCTTGTCGGACGCTTGCGGCGCAAGTTGCACGACGACCCGGCCGAGCCGCAACTGATCATCACCATCCACGGCGCCGGTTACCTGTTCACCGCCAGCGTGGCGGCCTGAGTTTTATGTGGCGAGTGTTCGCGTTGCTGCTGGCACTGGTCGCGAACAGCGCGATGGCGGCGCAAAAGATTCGCTACTGCGACTATCCGGTGTACCCGCCGATCTCGTGGAGCGACGGCAAACAGGTGCGCGGCCTGGCCCCGAGCGTGGTGAAAAACCTCTTTGAAAAACTCGGCTACGAAGTGGAAATCGTCGTGCTCGGCAACTGGAAACGCTGCCTGCTCGACGCCGCCGAAGGCCGGGTCGATGTGGTGTTGGCCTACAACACCGCGCAACGGGAGCAGAGCATGATTTTTTCCACGGTGCCGGTGCTGCGTGAAGAGGTCGCGTTGTTCATCAACCGCCAGCGCCCGGTGAAATTCGAGCGTCTGGTGGACCTGGCCAATTACCGTGGCGGATTGTTGTTTGGTGAAAGTTACGGCGTGGAATTCGACCGCTTGGTCGCACAGCACCAGAACATCGAGTGGGTCTCTGACAGCCGCCAGAACTTCGGCAAACTGATTCGTGGGCGCATCGACTTCATCACCTCGGAGCGACGCACCGGCGAGCTCTACGTCGAAAGCCTGCCGGGCGCGCAAGACATCGTCGCATTGCCCACGTCCTTGAGCGTGGACTACCTGCGGATTGCGGTATCACGCCGTTCCCCGCTGGCAAGCCGCATGCCGGACATCGATGCGCAACTCAAGCGCATGGTCGATGCCGGGGACGTCGACCGTTTGCTCAACGAAAGCGAAGTCACCTATCGCGACATGATCAACCTGCCGGCGAATTCGCCATGATCCGCGCTCGGCCCGGTGGACTGTTGCGGCGTCTGCTGCTGTTCATTTTGCTCTTCAGCCTGTGCTTCACCGTGCTGGCGAGCACCGTGCAGTTGTACTTCGAATACCGCCGGGAGATGCGTGACATCGACTCACGCATGGAGCTGATTCGTGCCGGGTATCTGGCCAGCCTGGAGCGCAGTCTCTGGGACTTGAACCAGGAGCAATTGAATGTGCAGTTGCGCGGTCTGGTGGATTTCTCCGATGTGGCGCGGGTGCATCTGACCAGCCCTGATTTCGATCTGCTGCATGGCAGCGCGGACCCGATCGGGCCACTGCGCATCGAGCGTTTTCCACTGGACTATCAGCCACCGTCCGGGCCGTTGCGGCATCTGGGGCAGTTGGAGGTCAGCACTGATCTGGGCGCCGTGCATCAGCGTTTGTACGCCACCGGTTTGACCAGCCTGCTTTGGATGAGCGTGTTTTTGTGCGGGCTGGCGGTGACGCTGTCGGGACTGTTTTATCGCTTGGTGACGCGGCACCTGCAAGTCATGGCCGGGTTTGCCCGACGCATCGCCGCCGGTGACTGGCATGAACCCTTGCAACTGGACAAACGCCGCAGCGCTGACGAGGACGAAATCGACACCGTGGCCCATGCGCTGGACGACATGCGCCGGGCGATCCTCAGCGACATTGATCGCCGGGAAAGCGATCGACTGGCCCTGCAAGACAACCGCGATGAATTGCTGCGAATGGTCGAGCGCCGCACTGCCAGCCTGATGCGCGCCAAGGACGAAGCCGAGGCGGCCAACCTCGCCAAGTCGCGCTTTCTGGCAACCATGAGCCACGAGTTGCGCACACCGCTGAACGGCATTCTCGGCATGGCCGAATTGCTGCGCGACGCCAACCTGGATGCGCGCGACGGCAAACGTCTGGATGCGCTGTACAAGGCCGGCGAAGGGTTGTTGTCGATTCTGAATGAAGTGCTGTATTTCGCTCGACTGGAGGAGGGCGTCAGCCACCCGGAGCCGGTGGATTTTTCGCTTCGGCAATTGCTGGATGAGGTGCTGACGCTGCTGGAACCGCGCGCGCTGAGCAACGACACGACGCTGCACTGCCGGATCGATCCGCAGGTCGCCGCCCGGCACCATGGTGCCGAACAATTCTTGCGTCAGGTGTTGAGCAACTTGCTGGCCAACGCGATCAAGTTCACCGAAGGCGGTCAGGTCAAAGTGGACGTTGCGCTGCTGGCTCAAGTCCCGGAACCGACCGGGCAACGGCTGCGTGTGAGTGTGACGGACAACGGCATCGGCATTGCTCCAGCAGTGCAGGAAAAGATCTTCGAGCGCTTCACTCAGGCCAGCGAGGAAGTGGCGCAACGATTCGGTGGCACCGGGCTCGGATTAGCCATTTGCAAACATCTGGTGCAGCAGTTGGACGGGCAGATCGGCGTTGAGAGTGAGGTCGGGCGGGGTAGTTGTTTCTGGTTTGAAGTGACATTGCAGCCGGCGTCTACCGGGTTTGCCGAGTTGCCAATGCACCACGAGCCCGGTCACGCGCTGAAGGTTCTGGTGGTCGAGGATGTCGCGCTGAACCGTGACGTGGTCAGCGGCTTGCTGCAACGGGACGGGCATCAGGTCTGGCTCGCCGAAGACGGTGAACAGGCCTTGATGCAATGCGCCGCGCAGACGTTCGATTTGATCCTGCTCGATGTGCACTTGCCGGGCATCAGCGGCGTCGAGTTGTGCATACAGATCCGCCGCACCGAAGGCCCGAACCGCCACTGCCGAATCTTCGCACTGACCGCCAGTGTGCAGCCGGCGCTGGTGCGCGGTTATCTGGATGCCGGGATGGACGGCATTCTCGCCAAACCGCTGAAGCTCGAGAACCTGCGTCAGGCGCTGGACGGGCATTCACCGACACCCGCGCCGCAGTTTGATGACGAGGCGATGGACTGGCCGCTGCTGGACACTCATCGCACCTTGCTCGGTGAACAGAAACTCCTGGGATTGCTGGCGGTGTTGCGCGATTCGATCAGCCAGCATCGCGAGGCGCTCACGGAAGCGATCGAGGCCGACGATTGCACCGAAGTCGCTCATCTGGCGCATCGCCTGGCCGGCAGCAGCGATTCATTGGGCTTTCGGGCATTGGCCACTGTGCTGCGTGCGCTGGAAGAGGCCGCGCAGGTCAACGACGAATCAAGGTTGCGGGCATTGGCGCCGCAGGTTCATGCGCACTTGCAGCGTTCGCAACAGACCCTGGCCGAGCTGCTGCACAGCTGACGTACAAGTTCGTTACGACTTTTTACAACTTCGATCTTTACGGTCAACGGGAGCTTACATGGCCTTCCAATAATCGAGGCAACCGCCACAGCGCGGTCTTCGAAGCTTATTGGAGATAATAATAATGAATGGCCGTAAAGCTGATCCTTCCTCGCGCCACGCGCACCTCGCTGATGGGGTGCGGACATGAGCGAATCTACCGAACGTAACGGCATCCATCTGACCCGCGCCCTGAAGAGCCGGCACATTTTCATGTTGTCCCTGGGCGGCGTGATCGGTACCGGGCTGTTCATGGGCTCCGGGGTGACGATCAATCAGGGCGGGCCGGTGGGGGCGATTCTGGCCTACCTGGTCGCCGGCTTCCTGATGTACCTGGTGATGGTGTGCCTGGGCGAGCTGTCCGTGCAAATGCCGGTGTCCGGCTCGTTTCAAACCCACGCCACCAAATTCATCGGGCCGGCCACCGGGTTCATGATCGGCTGGGTGTACTGGATGAGTTGGGCGACCACCGTGGGCCTGGAGTTCACGGCGGCAGGCATGCTGATGGAGCGCTGGTTCCCGACCATTCCGATCTGGTACTGGTCGGCGCTGTTCGTGGTGGTGCTGTTCGGCCTGAATGCGTTGGCGACGCGGGCTTTTGGTGAAGCGGAATACTGGTTCTCCGGGATCAAGGTCGCGGCGATCCTCGGTTTTATCGTGGTCGGCGTGCTGGTGATCTTCGGCGCGATCCCGCTGACCAGCGGTGCACCGGCGCCGATGATGAACAATCTGATTGGCGACTCGCTGTTCCCCAATGGCTTGTCCGCTGTGTTCGCGGTGATGATGACCGTGGTCTACGCCTTCCAGGGTTGCGAGATCATGGGCGTGGCCGCCGGCGAAACCGATCAACCGGAAAAAAGCATCCCGCGCGCCGTCCGCAACGTGGTGTTTCGCGTGTTGATTTTTTATGTGCTGGCGATCGTGGTGCTGTCGGCGATCGTGCCGTGGCAGCAGGCCGGATTGATGGAGAGTCCGTTCGTGCAGGTGTTCGACATGGTCGGCATTCCTTACGCTGCGGACCTGATGAACTTCGTGATCCTCACCGCGATTCTGTCGGTGGGCAACTCCGGACTGTATGCCTCGACGCGCATTCTGTGGGCGATGTCGAAGACCGGCATGGCGCCGAAAAGCCTGTCGCCGTTGAGCAAGCGCGGCGTGCCGTTGCGGGCGCTGAGCATCACCTTGTGCTTCGCGCTGGTGTCGTTGATGACCAGTTTTGTCGCGGCGGACACGCTGTTCATGGTGCTGATGGCGGTGAGTGGCATGTCGGGCACGGTGACCTGGATTGTGATCGCACTGGCGCAGTACAAATTCCGCAAGGCTTACCTGCGCGATGGCGGCAAGCTCAGCGATTTGAAATACCGCGCACCGTGGTTTCCGCTATTGCCACTGACGTGCATCGCGCTGTGCTGTTCGCTGTTTGTGTTTTTGGCGCTGGATGAGACGCAACGTCCTTCGCTGTATTGGGGCTTCGGGTTTATCGCGGTGTGCTACGCCGCGTATTTCCTGACTCAACGCAAGCGTCAGGCGGTGCTGGCGCCGAGCCTGCCAACCGTTTAAATCTTTGATTCAAAGCGCATTTCCTGTGGGAGCAAGCTCGCTCCCACAGTTGTTTGCGGCGGGCTGTAGGCAGTTGTTCGAAGTTGTAACAGTGCAATCCTCGCAGCGCCGATATTTTCTATTAAATCCTTTAAATACAAACAGATAGATTATTGGTAAGGCTGTTACAGCCAATTCTTTCGCCAATTGCCGTCTTACTGAACACTCGTTTAGTATGGCCTCAAGTCGCACCACCTCATGCCAAACACAATAATTCGAGGATTCGCATGACTACTCTCATTTCTCTGCTCTGCCAGGTAAAAGCCGGTGTGGCCTGGATCACGCTTGATCGCCCTGATCAGCGCAATGCGCTGGACATTCCGACCCTGAAAAACCTGCACGCCTTGCTCGATGAGTTCAACGCCGATCCCTCCGTTCGAGTCGTGGTGCTGACCGGTAGCGGCCGCAGTTTCTGCTCCGGCGCGGATCTCGCCGAGTGGGCCGAAGCCGAAGCCCGTGGCGCCCTCGAAAGCTACGGCTGGACCGAAACCGCCCACGCCCTGATGAGCCGCTTGTACAGCCTCGAAAAACCAACCATCGCCGCCATCAATGGCACCGCCGTCGGCGCCGGGATGGACCTGACGCTGTGCTGCGACCTGCGCATCGCCGCGCAATCGGCTCGCATCAAGGCCGGCTACACCAGCATGGCCTACTCGCCGGACGCCGGTGCCAGCTGGCATCTGCCGCGTCTGATCGGCACCGAGCAAGCCAAACGCCTGCTGTTCCTCGACGAGTTGTGGGGCGCCGACCGTGCCCTGGCTGCCGGCCTCGTCGGCGAAGTCTGCGCCGATGATCAACTGCACGATGTGACCACTGAATTGGCCACGCGCCTGGCCAACGGCCCGACGTTCGCGTTCGCCCAGACCAAAAAACTCATGCGCGAAGGCGCCCAGCGCAGCCTGCCGGAGCAACTGCAAGCCGAGCTCGCCGCCGGCCTGCTCTGCGGTCGCAGCGACGACGGCGCCGAAGCCTTGCGCGCCGCCATCGAAAAACGCCCGGCACACTTCAGCGGCAAATAAGCCCGCCGGCTTGCCCGAACATCTACTCAGCACATGAACAACAGGTAGCCCCATGAATTTCCAACTGACCCAAGAACAAGAAATGTTGGTGGACGCAGTACGCAGCTTTGTCGCCAAGGAACTGCTGCCTCATGAGGAAGCGGTCGACCGCGCCGACGACGTCTCCCCCGAATTGGCGGCACAGATTCGCGGCAAGGCGATTGCGGCGGGTTTCTATGCCTTCAACATGCCGGAAGAAGTCGGCGGTGGCGGCCTCGATTACCTGTCCCAGGCGCTGATCGAACGTGAACTGTCCAAGGTCTCGTGGGCGCTGCATGTGTTCGTCGCGCGGCCGTCGAAAATCCTCATGGCCTGCACCGGTGATCAGATCAACGACTACCTGCTGCCGTGCATCCAGGGCGAGAAAATTGACTGTTTCGCGCTGACCGAACCGGGCGCCGGCTCCGACGCCAACGCGATCAAGACCCGCGCCGTGCGCGATGGCGATGACTTCATTCTCAATGGCAGCAAACACTTCATCAGCCACGCCGGGCACGCCGATTTCGCCATCGTTTTCGCCGTCACCGACACCTACGATCACAACGGTAAACAGCGCAACGCCGTGACCTCGTTCCTGGTCGACCGCGACACACCGGGCATGACCATTCGCCGTGGTCCCAAGTGCGTAAGCAACCGCGGTTACCACACCTTCGAAATGTTCTTCGACGACTGCCGCGTCCCCGCCAATAAAGTGCTGGGCGAAGTCGGCAAGGGCTGGGACGTGGCCAATGCCTGGCTCACCGCCGGGCGGGTGATGGTCGCCGCCAACTGCGTCGGCCAGGCACAGCGCGCGCTCGATGTGTCGCTGCAATGGGCGGCGGATCGCAAGCAGTTCGGTCAGCCGATCGGCACCTACCAGGGCATCTCGTTCAAGCTCGCCGACATGGTCACGCAGATCCGCGCCGCTGAGCTGCTGACCTTGCACACCGCCTGGAAAATGGACCAGGGCACCATGACCGATGGCGAGGCCGGCATGGCCAAGTTGTTCGCCAGTGAAGTGCTCGGCAAGGTCGCCGATGAGGCGGTGCAGATCTTTGGCGGCATGGGCCTGATGGATGAATGCCCGGTGGAACGCATCTGGCGCAACGCGCGGATCGAGCGCGTCTGGGAAGGCACCTCGGAGATCCAGCGCCACATCATTTCCCGCGAATTGCTGCGGCCACTGTTGCGCTGATCCGCCCGGAGAATGGCTATGTCGCAAACGATTCGTGACAACCTCAAACGCATTCTCGCACCGCGCCACGTGGCGTTTGTCGGTGGCCGCAGCATGGCCCGTGCGCTCAAGCGCTGCGCCGAAGGCGGCTACCTTGGTGAAATGTGGCTGGTCAATCCGCAGCACAACAGCCTTGAAGGCGTACCCTGCGTGCGCAGCATCGCCGAACTGCCGTGCGGCCCGGATGCGGTGTTCATCGCGACCAACCGCGAACTGACCCTGACCTGCGTTGCCGAACTGGCCGCCAAGGGCGCGGGCGGTGCGATCTGCTACGCCTCCGGGTTCGCCGAAACCGGCGCCGAGGGTCAGGCCTTGCAGCAACAATTGCTTCAGGCGGCCGGCAACATGGCCTTGCTCGGCCCCAACTGCTACGGCTTGCTCGACTACCTGCACAGCTCAGCGCTGTGGCCGGTGGCCCATGGCGGCAAACCGGTGGAGAAGGGCGTCGCTGTCCTGACCCAAAGCGGCAACTTTGCTTATAACCTGTCGATGAGTGACCGCTCGCTGCCGGTGGCCTACATGGCCTCGGTCGGTAATCAGGCGCAACTGGGCGTCGCCGAATTGATGGACGTGCTGCTCGACGAGCCGCGCGTTACCGCCATCGGCTTGCACCTCGAAGGCCTGAAAAACGTCCCGGGATTCGCCCGCGCCGCGCACAAGGCCTTGGAGAAGGGCATTCCGATCATCGCCCTGAAAACCGGCGTGTCGCAGATCGGTGCCGAACTGGCGCTGAGTCACACCAGCTCACTGTCCGGTTCCGATGCGCTGTACGACAGTCTGTTTGCGCGCCTCGGCGTAATCCGCGTCAGCGGCCCGGTGAGTTTTGTCGAAACCCTGAAAGCGGCGGCGTGCGGCAAGCTGCCGGCGGGCAACAGCCTGATCGCGCTGGCCTGTTCAGGCGGTGACGCCGGGCTGATTGCCGACTACGCCGAACGCAACGACCTGACTTTGCCGAAACTCGATGAGGGGCAGCGTGCAGAGTTGGCGAACGTGCTGCCGAGCTACGCCAACCTGGTCAATCCGCTGGATTTCACCACGGCGATCTGGGGTGACGGCGAAGCCTTGAACCGTATGCTCGACAGCGCCCTGCGCACCGAGGCCGATGCAGCGATGCTGGTGCTCGATTACCCGGCGGAATTTACCGGCGAACGCAAGGAATGCGACCTGCTGCTGGAGCTGTATTGCGCCGCCCTGGTCCGCCACGGCAAGACCGGTTTTGTCACCTCGGCGTTCCCGGAATTGCTGCCGGCCCATGCTCGCGAGCGTCTGCATGCCCAAGGCGTGGCGGCGTTGCAAGGCGTGGAAGACGGGCTGGCCGCGTGGGGTCGGATTGCGGGCTATCAACGCAATCGTCAGGCGCTGCTGGCGCTCGGTGAATCGGCGCTGGTGCCGCACTGCCCGCAGGCGCTGGAAGGCGAAGGTCGCTTGCTCGATGAATGGGATTCCAAAAAAGCCTTGCGCGCCTTTGGCCTGCCGACGCCGAACGGCGTATTGAGCACCCCGGACAACGCGTTGAGTGACGCCAACGCGCTGGGTTATCCGCTGGTCTTGAAAGCGGTCAGTGCCCAGCTGCCGCACAAAACCGAAGCCGGCGCCGTGGCGTTGAACCTCAAGGACGCCGCGGCCCTGAGCGCCGCCCTGGAAAAAATGCGCGCGAGCATTGCCGATTACGCGCCGCAGGTGCCGTTCGATCAGGTGCTGCTGGAACCGATGGCCACACCACCCTTGGCGGAATTGATCGTCGGCATCAAACGCGAAAACGACTTTGGCCTGGCCCTGGTCATTGGTGCGGGCGGGATTCTGGTGGAGTTGCTCAAGGACAGCCGCAGCCTGCTGCTGCCGACCACCGATGGCGCCATCCGCCAAGCATTGTTGAGCCTGCGCAGTGCCCCGTTGTTGCAAGGCTTTCGTGGTCGCGACGCGGCGGATCTGGACGCGCTGGTGGCGGCGATTCGTGCGGTGGCCGATTACGCCTGCGAGAACGCCGGGCAGTTGCTGGAACTCGATGTGAACCCATTGTTGGTCGGTGCCCACGGCACGACTGCGGTCGATGCGTTGATTCGCCTCGGCCACGAGTGAGGAAGTGAACATGCAAAGCACAACATTGACCGGCGGCCAGGCCCTGGTGCGCCTGTTGGCCAACTACGGCGTCGACACCGTGTTCGGCATCCCCGGCGTCCACACGCTGGAGTTGTATCGCGGCTTGCCCGGCAGCGGCATTCGTCACGTGCTGACGCGCCACGAGCAGGGCGCCAGTTTCATGGCCGACGGCTACGCGCGGGTCAGCGGCAAACCGGGCGTGTGCTTCATCATCACCGGGCCGGGCGTGACCAACGCCGCGACCGGCATCGGCCAAGCGTATGCCGACTCGATTCCGATGCTGGTGATTTCCAGCGTCAACCACACGGCCAGCCTCGGTAAAGGCTGGGGGTGCCTGCACGAAACCCAGGACCAGCGCGCAATCACCGCGCCGATCACCGCGTTCTCGGCGGTGGCGCTCAGTGCCGAAGACCTGCCCGAGTTGATTGCCCGTGCCTACGCGGTATTCGACAGCGAACGCCCGCGCCCGGTGCACATCTCGGTGCCGCTGGATGTGTTGTCCGCAAAAATCACCCGCGACTGGAGCAATGAAGTGGTGCGCCGCCCAAGCCGTGGCGTACCGGCAGCCACGGCGCTGGACCAGGCTGTGGCCAAACTGCAAAGCGCCAAGCGGCCGATGATCATCGCTGGCGGTGGCGCCTTGAATGCGCAGCAGCAAGTGCATGAACTCAGCACCCGGCTCGCCGCGCCGCTGTTCACCAGCGTGGCCGGCAAAGGCCTGTTGCCGCCGGATGCGCCGCTCAACGCTGGCTCGAGCCTGTGCGTAGAGCCGGGCTGGCAACTGATCGCCGAGGCTGACGTGGTGCTGGCGGTCGGCACCGAAATGGCCGACACCGATTTCTGGCGCGAGCGTCTGCCGCTGAATGCCGAACTGCTGCGCGTGGACATCGATCCGCGCAAGTTCAACGATTTCTACCCGTGTGCGGTGGCGCTGCAAGGCGATGCGCAACACACCCTCGCCGCATTGCTCGAACGTCTGTCCCCCGCCAAGCGTGATGCCAGTGCCGCGATTGCGTCCGTCGCAGCACTGCGTGAAGCGGTGAAAAACAGCCACGGCCCGTTGCAGTCGATCCATCAGGCGATTCTCGAACGGATCGCCGCCGAGCTGCCGGACGAGGCCTTCATCAGCACCGACATGACCCAGTTGGCCTACACCGGCAACTACGCCTTCAACAGCCAGGCGCCTCGCAGCTGGTTGCATCCGACCGGTTACGGCACGTTGGGTTATGGCTTGCCGGCGGGCATCGGCGCCAAGTTCGGCGCACCGCAGCGGCCTGGTCTGGTGCTGGTCGGCGACGGTGGTTTTCTCTACACCGCGCAAGAACTGGCGACCGCCGTCGAAGAGCTGGACAGCCCGCTGGTGGTGTTGCTCTGGAACAACGACGCGCTGGGGCAGATCCGCGACGACATGATTGGGCTGGATATCGAGCCGATTGGCGTGCTGCCGCGCAACCCGGACTTCGCCGCCCTTGGCCGCGCATTCGGTTGCACGGTGAATGAGCCGCAAAGCCTGGCCGAGTTGCAAACCGATTTGCGCCACGGCTTCAAGCGCAACGGCGTGACCCTGATCGAACTCAAGCATGCGTGCGCGCTCTGACCATTTTAGAAGGATACCGCCATGCGTTTTTCCGACCTGACTCAACGTATCGCCGGTGACGGCGCTGCCGCTTGGGGCATTCATTACCGCGCACTGGCGCTGCTGGAACAGGGTGAAGACATCCTGCTGCTGTCAGTCGGCGACCCGGATTTCGACACGCCGGTGCCGATTGTGCAGGCGGCCATCGACAGCCTGTTGTCCGGCAACACCCACTACGCCGACGTGCGCGGCAAACGCGCACTGCGTGAAAGCATCGCTAAACACTACGGGAAACGCAGTGGCCAACAGGTCTCGGCGGATCAGGTAACTGTGCTCGCCGGGGCGCAATGCGCGTTGTTCTGCGTGGCGCAGTGCGTGCTCAATCCGGGCGATGAAGTGATCGTCGCCGAACCGATGTACGTGACTTACGAAGCGGTGTTCGGTGCCTGTGGCGCGGTGGTGATTCCGGTGCCGGTGCGTTCCGAAAACGGTTTTCGGGTGTTGCCCGAAGACGTCGCGGCCCGCATCACGCCGCGCACTCGGGCGCTGGCGCTGAACAGCCCACACAACCCGTCCGGCGCCAGTTTGTCGCGCGGCACGTGGCAGTCACTTGCAGATTTGTGCATCACCCACGACCTCTGGCTGATTTCCGATGAGGTCTACAGCGAACTGTTGTTCGAGGGCGAACACATCAGCCCGGCCAGTTTGCCGGGCATGGCCGAGCGCACCGCGACGCTCAACAGTCTGTCGAAATCCCATGCCATGACCGGCTGGCGCATCGGCTGGTCGATCGCGCCACCAGCACTGGCTGAACATCTGGAAAACCTCGCGCTGTGCATGCTCTACGGGTTGCCGGATTTCGTGCAGGACGCCGCCGTCGTCGCGCTGGAAAGCAACCTGCCGGAACTGGACGCGATGCGCGAAGCCTATCGCCAACGTCGCGATCTGGTCTGCGAATGCCTGGCCGACTGCCCCGGCGTGCGCGCCTTGAAACCCGATGGCGGGATGTTCGTGATGGTCGATATCCGCGACACCGGGCTCAGTGCCCAGGCGTTTGCCGACCGCTTGCTCGACCGCCATGGCGTCTCGGTGCTGGCCGGTGAAGCCTTCGGCCCGAGCGCTGCCGGTCACATTCGTCTGGGACTGGTGTTGGGCGCAGAACCCTTGCGTGACGCCTGCCAGCGAATCACTCGTTGCGCCACTGAACTGATGGAAGCCCAAGTCTATGCATAACCACAAGACGCTGTTTATCGATGGCCGCTGGCAAACCCCGTCGGGGCAAGGCATTGCCGAAGTGATTAACCCGGCTACTGAAGAAGTCGCCGGTTCGGTGCCGCTGGGCGATGAGCGTGATGTCGACAACGCGGTGGCCGCCGCACGCAGAGCGTTCGGTCCATGGTCGCGCACGCCTTCAAGCGTTCGCGCCGGATACATCCGAGCGCTTGCCGAGCAGTTGCGCACGCGCGCCGACGAGATGGCCGCGGTCATTACTACTGAGTTGGGCATGCCGGTGCAATGGTGCCGTTCGGTGCAGGTCGACGGGCCCATCATCGGCCTGGAGCAATACGTCGAACTCGCCGGCTTGATGGATGAGGTACGCAAGGTCGGCAATTCATTGGTGATTCGCGAAGCGGTCGGCGTGTGCGCTTTCATCAACCCGTGGAACTACCCGCTGCATCAACTGATCGGCAAGCTCGCCCCGGCGCTGGCCGCCGGTTGCACCGTGGTGGTCAAGCCAAGTCAGGAAACCCCGCTGCATGCGTTTTTGCTGGCGCAGATGATCGAAGCGATCGGCTTGCCGGCGGGGGTGTTCAACTTGGTCAGCGGACCGGGTTCGAAGGTCGGCGAAGCACTGGCCAAGCACCCGGACGTGGACATGGTCTCGTTCACCGGCTCCACCGGCGCCGGGGTTCGCGTGGCACAAGCGGCGGCGCCTTCGGTGAAGCGCGTGTGCCTGGAGCTGGGCGGAAAGTCGGCGCTGTTGATTGCCGAGGACGCGGACCTGGCCGCCGCGGTGCGCTACGGCGTGCAGGACGTGATGATCAACTCCGGGCAGACCTGCACCGCGTTGACCCGCATGTTGCTGCCGGCCAGTCGTTACGCCGAGGCCGTGGAACTGGCCATTGCCGAAACCCAAAGCCTGCGCATGGGTGATCCGCTGGACCCGCGGAGTTTCCTCGGGCCGATGTGTTCGGCGGCGCAGCGGCGCACCGTGCAGGACTACATTCAGGTCGGTCAACAGGAAGGTGCGCGGCTGCTGTGTGGCGGCGATACGGCGCACGCCTTCGAGCGCGGTTACTACGTCAGCCCGACGCTGTTCGCCGATGTCGACAACCGCATGCGCATCGCCCAGGAAGAAATTTTCGGTCCGGTGCTGTGCCTGATTCCTTACGCCGATGAAGCGCAAGGGATCCGGATCGCCAACGATTCGCCGTTTGGTCTGTCCAGCGGTGTCTGGGCTTCCAGCACTGAACGCGCCTTGCACCTTGGGCGTCAGTTGCGCGCCGGGCAATGCTTTCTCAACGGTGCGGCGTTCAATTATCAGGCGCCGTTCGGTGGCTACAAACAATCGGGCAATGGCCGGGAATGGGGGGAAGAAGGGCTCAACGAGTTCGTCGAAGTGAAGGCGATTCAAGTGTGACCGTTGACGATTCAAATGATCTTCGCACCGGGCCCTGGCCCGGTGCTTTGCGTGGTTTCAAACCGGTAATTCATTACTCACTCTGTTTGTGATCAGGGGCAATGCAATGAGCGATAACAAAAACAACAGTACTCAAGCGAACCATGAATTCAGTTTTCCGCGTCGCGACTTCCTGAGGTACAGCGCCACTGCTGCTGCCGTAGCAGGGGCGTTTTCCATGGGGTTGCCGATGGGCGCCTTCGCCCAGGAAGCCACGCCCAAACCGGGCGGCGTGTTGCGCCTCGGCCTGGCGGGCGGCAGCACCACCGACTCAAAAGATCCCGGTTCCTGGGTCGACACCTTCACCTTCGTCGGCTTCTCTGCGGTCTATAACACCCTCACTGAAATCGCCGTCGACGGCACCGCCATCCCGGAACTGGCTGAGAGCTGGGCATCGACACCGGACGCGCGCATCTGGACCTTCAAACTGCGTCAGGGCGTGACCTTCCATAACGGCAAGACCCTGACTGCCGACGACGTGGTCGCCTCGATCCAGCATCACCTCAGCGAGAAATCCACCTCGGCAGCCAAGACCGTGTTGGGCGACGTCGCCAAGGTCAGCACCCAAGGCACGGACAGCGTGGTGTTCGAACTGAAGTCGGGTAATGCTGATTTCTCCTATGTGGTCGCCGATTACCATCTGGTCATCATGCCGGCCAAGGACGGTGTGGCGGACTGGCAGGCCGGTGTCGGCACCGGCGGTTATCGCCTCAAGGACTTCGAGCCGGGCGTGCGCATGGGTCTGGAACGCAGCCCCGATTACTGGAAAGCGGGCCGGGCGCACTTCGCCAGTGCCGAGCTGATCGCGATTGCCGACGGCGCGGCGCGGATCAATGCGCTGGTCACCGGGCAAGTCGATGTGATCAACAAGGTCGACCTGAAAACCGTGGCCTTGCTCAAGCGCAATCCGAACCTGGTGATCGAAGAAACCAAAGGCGCCCAGCACTACACCTTCCCGATGTTGTGCGACAGCCAGCAGTTCCAGGACAGCAACATCCGCATGGCGATGAAGCACGCGATCAATCGCGAAACCCTGCTGTCCTCGGTGCTGTATGGCTATGGCCTGGTGGGCAACGACCACCCGATCCAGCCCGGCAGCCGCTTTATCAACACGGCGCTGGAGCAACGTACCTACGACCCGGACAAGGCGCGTTTCTACCTGCGCCAGGCCGGTGTCGACTCGCTCAAGGTGCGCCTGCAAGCGTCTGATGCGGCGTACAGCGGCGCGGTGGATGCCTCGGTGCTGTTCAAGGAGCAGGCGCGTCAGGCCGGGATTGATATCGATGTGGTTCGTGAACCGGCGGATGGTTTCTTTTCCAATGTCTGGATGAAACAACCGTTCACCACGTCCTTTTGGTACAGCAGCCTGACCGCCGACCGGATGTTCAGCATCGGTTACGCCAAGGGCGCGGCGTGGAACGAAACCCATTGGGACAACCCGCGTTTCAACCAACTGCTGAACGCCGCCCGCGGCGAGATGAACGACCCGTTGCGCCGCGAGATGTACAACGAAATGCAGGCGCTGTGCCGGGACGATGGCGGGGCGATTGTGCCGTTGTTTGCCAGCTCGGTGGCGGCGCGGTCGAACCGCGTAGCGCATGGCGGGCAAACCGCGCCTTATGGCGAACTGGATGGGTTGCGCGTGATCGAGCGCTGGTGGCAGGCGTAAGGAATCTCAAAACAGTGAAGATCAACTGTGGGAGCGGGCTTGCTCGCGAAAGCGATTTCACATTCAACACATTCGTTGACAGGCACACCGCCTTCGCGAGCAAGCCCGCTCCCACATTGGAAACTCGCAGTTTTCGCGAGCGTGCCCGATTCAAGGAATCGCATGATGAATAGTATTTTCAAGTTGCTCCTGCAGCGTTTGGCATTGGGGCTGTTATCGCTCTTCGCGGTATCAGTCATTATCTTCCTCGCCGTCGGCATGCTCCCGGGTGACATCGCCCAGGCCATGCTCGGCCAATCCGCCACCCCGGAAACCGTCGCGGCGTTCCGTACACAATTGGGCCTGGACCTGCCGCCGCTGACCCGCTTCGGGCACTGGATCGGGCACCTGCTGCAAGGTGATCTCGGCGTCTCACTGGCCAACCAGCGGCCCATCGCGGAACTGGTCGCCTCGCGGCTGGGCAACACGTTCAGCCTCGCGGCGCTGGCGGCACTGGTGTCGGTGCCGCTCGCGTTAATGCTGGGGATGCTCGCGGCGCTCTATCGCAACAGCTGGTTCGACCGCTTGCTCAATACCAGCGCCTTGAGTGCGGTGTCGTTTCCGGAGTTCTTCGTCGCCTACATCCTGATCCTGGTGTTCGCGGTGAAGCTCAACTGGTTCCCGAGCATTTCCAACCTGGCACCGGACGCTTCGTTTGGCACCGTGCTCGAACGCTCGGTGCTTCCGGTCGCGACCCTGAGCCTGGTGGTCATCGCGCAGATGATGCGCATGACCCGCGCCTCGCTGATCAACCTGCTGGCCAGCCCGTACATCGAAATGGCCCGGCTCAAGGGCATCAGCCAGTCGCGCATTATCTTCCGCCACGCCTTGCCCAACGCCCTGGCGCCGATCGTCAACGTGGTGGCGCTGAACCTCGCGTACCTGGTGGTCGGTGTGGTGGTGGTCGAGGTGGTGTTCGTCTACCCGGGCCTCGGCCAGTTGCTGGTGGACTCGGTGGCCAAGCGCGACATCCCGGTGGTCCAGGCCTGCAGCCTGATTTTCGCGGCGACCTACATCCTGCTCAACACCACGGCGGATGTGCTTTCAATCGCCAGCAACCCACGCCTGATGCATCCGAAGGGGTAGAACATGAGCCTGCTCAAACAATTGGTCCGGGCGCCGCTGAGTGCCCAGTTCGGAATGCTGGTGATCATCCTGTACATCCTCGTGGCGCTGTTCGCGCCGTTGCTGGCGCCGTATGGCGAAACCCAAGTGGTGGGCGAAGGCTTTGCGCCGTGGAGCGGTGAGTTTCTGCTGGGCACCGATAACCTCGGGCGCGACATGTTCAGCCGCCTGGTCTACGGCGCGCGCAACACCTTGGGCATCGCGTTCCTGACCACGGTGCTGGCATTTCTGCTTGGCGGCCTGAGTGGTTTGGTCGCCGCGATAAAGGGCGGCTGGGTTGATCAGGGCTTGTCGCGGGTCGTCGATATTCTGATGGCGATTCCGCAGCTGATCTTCGCCTTGCTGATCCTCAGTGTGGTCGGCACCACCGCGACTTCGCTGGTGTTGGTGATCGCGCTGCTGGACGCGACCCGGGTGTTTCGCCTGTCCCGGGCCGTGGCGATGAACGTGGTGGTGCAAGACTTCGTCGAAGCCGCCCGCCTGCGCGGTGAAGGCCTGTGGTGGCTGGTCACCCGCGAAGTGTTGCCCAACGCCGCTGCGCCGCTGATTGCCGAGTTCGGCCTGCGGTTCTGTTTCGTGTTTTTGTTCATCAGCGCGCTGTCGTTCCTCGGCCTGGGCATTCAACCGCCCACCGCCGATTGGGGCAGCATGGTCCGCGACAACGCAGTGCTGATTACTTTCGGCGACGTCAGCCCTTTGCTGCCCGCCCTGGCCGTGGCGTTGATCACGGTCAGCGTCAACTTCGTCGTCGACTGGATGTTGCACAAATCCAGCGGCCTTAAGGAGTGCTGAACATGAACGCGATCACCGAAGAAAAACCGTTGCTGGAAATCCGCGATCTGCACATCGAAGGTCATTACGAAGACACCTGGCACCCGCTGATCAAGGGCATTGATCTGACCCTGCAACGCGGTGAAGTGCTGGGGCTGATCGGCGAGTCGGGGGCCGGCAAGTCGACCCTCGGCCTCGCCGCCATGGGCTACACCCGCGACGGCTGCCGGATCACCGGCGGCTCGGTGCAGTTCGACGGCATCGACCTGCTGCGCGCCAAGCCCGAAGCGCTGCGCAAACTGCGTGGCCTGCGGATCGCCTACGTCGCGCAAAGTGCTGCTGCCTCGTTCAATCCAGCCCATCGACTGATTGATCAGCACGTGGAAACCGCGGTGAAAAACGGTGGCATGAGCCGCGCCCAGGCGATGGCAGAAGCGGTGGAGTTGTATCGGGTGCTGCGCTTGCCCAACCCGGAGCAGATCGGTCAGCGTTATCCGCATCAGGTGTCCGGCGGGCAGTTGCAGCGGGTCATGACCGCCATGGCCATGGCTTGCCATCCAGACCTGATCATCTTCGACGAACCGACCACCGCCCTCGACGTCACCACGCAGATTGAAGTGCTGGCGGCCATTCGCGATGCGGTGGCGACTTACGGCAGCGCGGCGATCTACATCAGCCACGACCTGGCGGTGGTCGCGCAAATGGCCGACCGGATCATGGTGCTGCGCCACGGCAAACTGGTGGAGGAAGCCGAAACCCGCAAGATGCTGGGTGATCCGCAAGAGGATTACACCAAGTCCCTGTGGGCGGTGCGCAGTTTTCGCACCGAACCCAAGCCGTGCCCGCAGCAGGAAAAACCGCTGCTGGAATTGCGCAAGAGCTGCGCCAGTTATGGTCATCAACCGGTGTTGCACGATGTCTCGTTGAGCCTGTATCGCGGTCAGACCCTGGCGGTGATCGGTGAGTCCGGCAGCGGCAAAAGTTCGACCGCGCGATTGATCACCGGCTTGCTGGCGCCGACGTCGGGTCAGGTGCTGTATGACGGCGAAGCGCTGCCGGCGGACTTTCGCCAGCGTAGCAAGGAGCAACTGCGGCGCATCCAGATGATCTACCAGATCCCGGATACGGCACTGAACCCGCGTCAGCGCATCGTCGACATCATCGGTCGGCCGCTGACGTTTTACCTGGGGCTCAAGGGCAAGGCGATGCGGGCGCGGGTGGCCGAGTTGCTGGAAATGATCGAGCTCGATCCGGCGACTTTCATGGAGCGCCAGCCCCGCGAACTGTCCGGTGGGCAGAAGCAACGCGTGTGCATCGCCCGGGCATTGGCGGCCGATCCGCAACTAATCATTTGCGATGAAGTGACCTCGGCGCTGGATCAACTGGTGGCCGAAGGCGTGCTCAAACTGCTCAACCGTATCCAGCAGCAACTGGGCGTCGCTTATTTGTTCATCACCCACGATGTCGCCACCGTTCGGGCAATTGCCGATGAGGTGTTGGTGATGCAGCGGGGCAGGGTGGTCGACCACGGTTCGCGCAGCGCCATATTCACCCCGCCGCATCAGGATTACACCGGGCTGCTGTTTTCATCCGAACCGCAAATGGACCCCGACTGGCTCGACCGGTTGCTGGCCACGCGCGCGTTATCGTCCTCCGATTCAAAACCTGTAAACGTTTAGGGAATTGCCATGAAAGTCTTGATTGTCCACGCTCACCCGGAGCCGAAATCCTTTACCGCCGCCCTGCGTGATCAGGCGGTGGCGACACTTGAGGCCCAGGGGCATGAGGTTCGGGTCAGCGACCTGTACGCCATGAACTGGAACCCGGTGGCCAGCGCCGATGACTTTTCTTCGCGGGAGAATCCCGAGTACCTGGTGTATGCGCTGGAACAACGCCTGGGGGTGAAGAGCCAGTCGCTGGCGCCGGACATCCAGCAAGAACTCGATAAACTGTTGTGGGCTGACCTGCTGATTCTGAACTTCCCGATTTTCTGGTTCTCCGCCCCGGCGATGCTCAAGGGCTGGATTGACCGGGTGTTGGTGTCGGGGATCTGCTACGGCGGCAAACGCTTTTACGACCAGGGCGGATTGAGCGGCAAGAAGGCGCTGGTTTCCATCACCTTGGGCGGCCGTGAGCATATGTTCGGTGATGGCGCGATCCACGGTCCGCTGGAAGACATGTTGCGGCCGATTCTGCGCGGCACGTTGGCGTATGTCGGGTTTGATGTGCTGGAGCCGTTCGTGGCCTGGCATGTGCCGTACATCAGTGACGAAGCGCGCAAGGATTTCCTGCAGAGTTATCAGCAGCGTCTGGAACACGTGAGTGATGATCAGCCGATGCAGTTTCCGCGGTTGTCGCAGTTTGATGATGGGTTGTATCCGTTGCCTGGCTAAAAGGGGAGATTGGCCAATAGTTGGATGGTGAACTTTCGGGCCCCAGGAGCGAGCCTGCTCACGATGGGGCCAGTGAGCTCAACCTTAAATGCCGAAGCTGTTCACAGCACCCGAACAGCTTCGGCATTGGCTATCGGTTTAGATCTCCTTCACCGGCGTCTCACCCTCAACCCCTTTGATCAACCCGATGGCATGCAGGCAATCCGCCTTGTTCACATACGATTCACCACTGGCGATCGTCTCGTGGTTCCCCGCCCTCAAGCGCCAGCGCCATTGTCCTTTGCCGGTGCTTGGCGTGCCTTTGGATTGCCTGTAAATCTCGAAATACATTCTGCTCGCTCCATGCGATGGGTAATTGCGACAACCTGTGTGACGCATCGGGGGCAAGCCTAGCGGAGCTGGCTTTTTTGACCATCAGGCATTTGTTTCCAGGCATTTGAAAATATTTCGGCCAGCGCAACCGGGCCGGTACGAATGGCCAAAACCCCCGCAGTTTCGCCCTTGCATCACCTCCCTCGGTCCTGCTTAATACGACACGGCTCATGGCGTCGAACAGCGGTCGGCGACCTCGGATTGTAGAAAAATCACTATAAAAAAGAGCAATCAATTGACTCATCAGCACGGAACGCAACTGACCGGGCATTTACAGCTTTCGCTTGTGATCCCGGTGTTCAATGAAGCGGCGACCATTGATTTGTTCATCGCGCGGATCACTGACGTCTTCAAGGACGAAACGTTGGTCAGTCTGGAAATGGTCTTCGTCAACGACGGCAGCACCGACACCACGCTCGACCTGCTACTGGAACGTCAACAGACCGATGCGCGCCTGCGCATCGTCGATCTGAGCCGCAATTTCGGCAAGGAAGCGGCCCTGACCGCCGGCTTGCAGACCGCCACCGGCCAGGTGGTCGTGCCGATCGATGTCGATTTGCAGGACCCGCCCGAAGTCATCCTCGAAATGATCGCGCTTTGGCGTGAAGGCTATGAAGTGGTGCTGGGCCATCGTGTGAGCCGCAAGACCGACTCCTGGGCCAAGCAAACCTCGGCCAACTGGTTTTATCGCCTGCACAACAAAATCGCTGAGCAACACCTTCCGGAAAACGTCGGCGATTTTCGGCTGATGGACCGCTGTGTGGTGGATGCCTTGCAAACCTTGCCCGAGTCCCGGCGCTTCATGAAAGGCCTGTTTGCCTGGGTCGGGTTTCGCACCACTTACGTGAATTACGAGCGTCTCGAGCGGGTCGCCGGGGCAAGCAAATTCAACGGCTGGCGCTTGTGGAACTTCGCGCTGGAAGGCATCACCAGTTTCAGCACCGAACCGCTGCGCATCTGGACGTATCTGGGGCTGTTCGTCTCGCTGATCTCTTTCTCGTTCGCCATTTTTATCATCTTGCGCACCCTGATCTCCGGCGTTGATCTGCCGGGTTATGCCTCGCTGATGGTCGCCGTCACGTTTCTGGGCGGCCTGCAATTGATCGGCATCGGCGTGCTGGGTGAATACCTCGGCCGGACGTACATCGAGTCAAAACGCCGCCCGGTGTATCTGGTGCGCCGTGTCTACGACCCCAAGGACTGAACCATGGATCTCAAGGAAACCGACATCCTCGGTTCAAGCATCGACCAGCATTGGTATTACGCCTCCAAAGCGGCGGCCACGACGCGAATGCTGGGCAACACGCCGCTCAAAAGGATTCTCGATGTAGGCGCAGGCTCCGGGTTCTTTTCCCACCATTTACTGACGCATTCAGCGGCCGGTGAAGCATGGTGTGTCGACATCAGTTACGACGCCGATTCAGACGCCACAACCGCCGGTAAACCGGTGCATTACCGTCGCGGCATCGACTCGGTGGACGCCGATCTGGTGCTGCTGATGGACGTGCTGGAGCATGTCGATGATGACGTCGGGTTGCTCAAGGCTTACGTCGATAAAGTCCCTTCCGGCAGCCGATTCCTGATGACGGTGCCGGCGTTCCAGTTTCTCTGGAGCGGGCACGATGACTTCCTCGATCACAAGCGTCGCTATACCTTGCCGCAGCTGGAAACGGTGGCCCGGGATGCCGGTTTGACGGTGAAGCAGGGGGCGTACTATTTCGGTCTGGTGTTCCCGATTGCCGCCACCCTGCGATTGCTGCCCAACGGTGCGCAACCGTCGCCGCCGCGCTCGCAGCTCAAACAGCACCACCCACTGGTGAATACGATTTTGAAAACGCTGTGCAGCGTCGAACTGCCGTTCATGGGCGCAAATCGTCTGGCGGGGTTGACGGTGTTTGTCCTGGCGCAGAAGCCGTGACGTCAGCCGAAAAATCCGCCTTGATCCAGCGTGGCCTGCGCTTTGCCGTGACCGGATTGTTCGTCACGGCCCTGCACGCGCTGGTGGCCGTGTTGTTCATCAACTACGTGCTGCCACTGCCGCCCTTGGCCAACGGCGCGGCGTTTGCCGTGGCCACCGTGGTGTCCTACCTGATCAATACCACGTGGAGTTTTTCCGCCCGATTGCATGGGCGAACGCTGCTGCGCTTCATGATGGTTTCCGTTGCCGGTTTTCTGCTGGCGATGCTGGTGGCCTGGGCCGCACAAATGGCCGGGCTGCATTATTTGCTGGGGATTGGCGCGGTGGCGCTGACCCTTCCGGCCTTCACCTTTGTATTGCATAACTTCTGGACGTATCGATGACGGATTTCGCTAAACGCCTGCCGCTCAACCTTGTGCCCCTGTTGATCGGTGTTGTAGCCTTTTTCCTCGTCGTCGGACCCAGGGCGCTGAACCCGCTCAACATTGCGTGGCTGGGCAACGGTGACCCGGCGACGCATTATCTGGGCTGGGTGTTTTTCCGGCAGTCACCCTGGAGCTTTCCCATCGGGCTCAATCCGTCCTACGGGCTGGAACTGGGCAATGGCATCATTTTTTCTGATTCCAATCCGCTGCTGGCTTTCTTGTTCAAACCGTTCGCCTCGCTGCTGCCGATGCCTTTTCAGTATTTTGGCCTCTGGCTCCTGACCTGCTTCGTCCTGCAGGCGTGGTTCGCCTGGAAACTGGTCGGGCTGATTTCTTCGCACGTCGGTGTACGGGCCGTGAGCGCGGCGTTGTTCCTTTTTGTTCCGCCGATGCTCATGCGCATGCCCTTTCATTTGTCCCTGGGCGGGCATTTTCTGGTGCTGGCCTCGTTGTACCTGGGGCTGCATCCGCAACTGCAGCGTCGACAACTGAAATGGGGCGCGTTGCTGGCGGCGGCCGCGTTGGTCCACGCGTACTTTCTGGCAATGGTTGCAGTGATCTGGGTTGCCAGTCTCGCTGCCGGCTGGTCCAGGAAAAAACTGACGTTACGGTCGACGTTAACTGAATTTATCGTGCTGTTTTCGTTGGTCAGCTTCTGCTGTTGGCAGGCGGGGTATTTTTCGGTGGGCGCCGACGGCGCGGTATCCGATGGTTTTGGCATGTACGCCATGAACTTGCTGTCACTGGTCGATCCGGGGAACTGGTCCTATTTACTGAAGGATCTGCCCGGTGTTCAAGGGTTCGGTGACGGCGAAGGGTTTGTCTTTCTCGGACTTGGGCTGATCACGCTGGGCATCTGTGCCGTGGTCGGTTTACTGCAAGGCAATACCGGCTTCGGGCAACAACTGGGGCGGCGCCCCTTCTTACTGTTGGCGCTGGTGGGGCTGACTGTTTTCGCGATTTCAAACCATGTGGCGCTGGGCTTGCTGGAGTTCACCTATCCGCTGCCGCCAGTGGTGATTTCCATTGCCAACATCTTCCGCGCCTCGGGACGGATGTTTTGGCCGGTGTACTACGCGATTATCTTCGCCATCATTTTTCTGGTGATTCGCGCCAATACACCACGCACCGCTGTGAGCTTGCTGTCACTCGCGCTACTGATTCAGGTGCTGGACACTCACGCCGGCTGGGTAGCGGTTCGCAAGCAATTGATGGTTGAGTCTGCTTCGAAGTGGGCGTCGCCCATGGTCGATCCATTTTGGGAAAGCGCGGCGGCCCATTACAAGAACATTCGCTGGATCGTTCCACAGAATCTGTCCCTGCACTGGATGGCCGTGGCTGATTTTGCCGGCGCCCATGGCATGGCAACGAATGCGGTTTACCTGGGGCGAATGGATACTGCCAATTGGAAACGCGCCGACCGGGAGACTGCCGGGTTAATGGCATCGGGAAAGTATGAGGCCGACACGTTGTACCTGCTGGATGAGCGTGCGCTGCTTCAGGCCGCGATGAACGTCGATACCCAAAAGGATCTGTTTACCCGGATTGACGGATTTACGGTGCTTGCACCGGGATGGAAACAATGCGGCGCTTGCTTGCAGATGAATACGCCAGCTGACCCGCTCGCGCTGATCCCTTCCCTTGAAGCCGGACAAAAAACGCTATTCAACTACGGCACCAAGGGGAGAGCGTTTCTGGCCAGGGGCTGGTCCGATTCCGAACTCTGGGGCACCTGGTCTGAAGGTCCCGACGCCGACGTCATGTTCCGTGTACCGGTGCCCGTGCATTCCTTGCGTCTGGAGGCCACGGCGTTTCTCCCTCCCGGGCATGCCGGCCAACGTGTTGTCATCAGCATCAACGGCATTGCGGCCTTGAAGACCCAACTTCAGCAGGCCGATGGCAACGTTATCGATGTGCGCCTCACCACCGAAATGCAAGAGCGGGTGTCGAGTCAGGGTGTATTGAGTTTGCACATGCAGTTCGCCGACGCCGTCAGCCCGAAACAGTTCGGGATAGGCGAGGACGCCCGACAACTCGCCTTCGGCTTGAAGACCCTGACGGTCAATTGAGCGCCGACGCACGTAGACGCCCCCGTCGCGCCTTCCTACACTGCCTGAAGTGTTGAGGACCGGGGGCAAGGAATGAATCGCAACGAACTGCGCAAGGCTGACATCAACCTGATGGTGGTGTTCGAAACGTTGATGCTCGAGCGCAATGTCACGCGGGTGGCGGAGAAGCTGTTTCTCGGCCAGCCGACCATCAGTGCCGCGCTCAACCGCCTGCGGACGATGTTCAACGATCCGCTGTTCATTCGCGTCGGTCATCGCATGGAGCCGACGGCGCGGGCCGAGGAGATCATCCAGCACCTGTCGCCGGCGCTGGATTCGTTGTCGGTCGCCTTGAGCCTGACCCACGATTTCGACCCGGCCAGCAGCACCATGACCTTTCGCATCGGGCTGTCGGACGATGTCGAGTTCGGCCTGCTGCCGCCGCTGCTGCGCACGTTGCGCCAGGAAGCGCCGAAGGTGGTGTTCGTGGTTCAGCATGTCGATTACTGGCGCATTCCCGACTTGCTGGCGTCCGGCGATATCACGGTCGGCATCAGCCAGACCCGCGGACTGCCGGCCAACGCCAAGCGCAAGTTGTTGCGGCACATCCAGCCGAGCATTTTGCGCGCCGATGCCTCGGACACCCCGCTGACCCTCGATGAATATTGCGCCCGCCCGCACGTGTTGGTATCGCACACGGCCAACGTCAGTGGCTATGCCGATGAATGGCTGGCGGAGATCGGCCGTACGCGCCAGGTGGTGCTATCGGTGCCGCAATACAGTTCGTTGCCGGCCTTGCTCGCCGGCACCGACCTGATCGCCAGCCTGCCGGATTACACGGCAGAGGCGATGGCCGCCTCAGGGCAACTGTTCAAGGAAGCCTTTCCGTTCAAGACCCCGACGCTGGACCTGTCCATGGTCTGGCTCAGTCATGTCGATACCGATCCAGCCGAACGCTGGTTGCGCGCGCGGCTGGAGGCGTTCATGAGTGAGCGTCTTGAGTCGCCGATCTGAAATTTGTCAGGTGGAACTGCTGATTCATCCGGACCGCGAGGCAAGTGATCAAGCCGCCGGAATATGGATCTCCTGAGACTGACACTTTTCCCCGATTTGCAGCTTTTGATCCTTGGTGTAAGGCTGCCCCTGCCGATCAATCAGGAAGAACACTTCGAATAGATACTGTTTTCCGCCGTGGCTGGCGCACCGAAATGAGGTGTTGCTCGGAAACAGCGCTTTTAGTTTGTCCAGTTTCAGGGATTTGCCCTGAAACTGGTTGAAGTTCGGACTGTAGTTGACGGCTTTGCGAAACTTTACAAAATCCCTGAAATATTCAGTCTGGTTGGCCCCATAGCAAGTGCCATGTTTCTTCCATTCGTGTTTCATCAGGTATTCGGGCGATTCGGTGACAATTTCAGAAAAACCGTGATTGGCCTGTGCCAGTTTCTGGTCTGTTTCGGACAGTTCGCAAACCGTTTCAGTCTGGCCGCACCCCGCTGACTTGATGCAGGAGGAAGGGTGGCGATTGGCCGATCGGTCAGTGCTGTTGTAATAAGGCCAGATGCCGTGGGTGTAAAAGACGTTTTTCGGTTTGTCGCAACCCGCAGTGGTGGGTTTCAACCGGCAAAACGTTGGCTGCCAAGTGACGGCATAGGCGAGGTAGTCGAATGTTGCGCTAGGCGCTCCCTCCATGCTTTCTTCGCCTGGGTCCAGGGCGTGAGCGCAGAGAGAAAAAGCAGACAGGGCCACTGATGCGTAAAAACGGTTCATGGTGTTCGATCCTTGAAACTGTATATTTTCGGGTTACCTCCTCACAGCTTGAGAGGACGCTTTCAGCGTCATGATCAATTAACAGCGCACTTCTAATTTCAGACCTGATCTGGAAACACTAGTACAGTACGGGGCATTGGGAAATCCAAGTAGATGTACGGCTAACGTCGACGTCCTTTTTTGAGTACTGCCATTTAATCAGGAGCCAAACCATGCCCCACCTGCACATGGAATACACCGCCAACCTGCCCGGGCTGAACGCCGACGTGGCGTTGATCCGGCTCAATAATGCCTTGGTGGCGTCCGGTCAGTTTGCGGCGGAGTTCGATATCAAGAGCCGTGCGGTGAAGGTCGAGACGTTCAAGGTCGGCACGGCGATGGCAGAACGGGCGTTTGTGCATGTGAAGCTGGCGCTGCTGAGCGGTCGCCCGCCGCAGATCAAAAAGCAGCTGTCCGAAAGCCTGCTGGCCGTGGTGCAAGAGTTGTGTGAATGGCCGACGGGCGTTGAAGTCCAGTTGTGCGTGGAGATCCTCGACATCGATCGAGAGGCCTACACCAAGACTGCCATCGGCCACTGAGTTTCAGGCCATTTCCTGCTCGGCGCAGGCCTTGATCACTTGCTCGCGCAGCCAGGTGTTGGCGCTGTCCTGATCGACGCTTTGACTCCACTGCATGTCCAGGGTGAAACCCGGCAAGCCGTTAGGCGCTTCGCAGTGATTGAAGATCGCCTCGTTGGCCAGCAATTGCTGGATGCGACGGGGCAGCGTCAGGATGAAGTCAGTGCCGGTGATCATTTTCAGCGCCGCGCTGTAACTGTTGGAGCGCGCGACAATCTGCCGTTTGTGCGCCTGCCGCGCCAGCCAGCCATCAACCATGTTGGTGGTGGACGTCCACGGTGTCGGAAACACATGCCGGCGTTCGACAAACGCCTTCAGGCTTAAACGTGGCTCCAGTGGCGTGGCGCGTTTGTCGAAAACGCAGACCAGATCATCTTCCAGCAATAACCGGGATTTGAAGTCGCTGTGGCTGCGATGAAGATGGGGGCCGAAACAAATCACCAGGTCGAGGTTGCCATCGCGCAGGTCGTCGGCGGGGATGTCGGTTTCGAACTTGTGCATGTTGACCATCACCGGCAAATCGGCGAAATCGAAGCTTCTCAACAGGCGCGGCAGGATCAACTGCTCGAAGTATTCCGGTGCGCAGATATTGAACGTCACCGGTTGCAAGGTCGGGTCGAAGGCCTGGGCGCCGGCGTGGCAGAGGTTGATGCTTTCGAGGATCTTCAGCACATGGGTGTACATGGTGCTGGCTTTGTACGTGGGGCGCATACCCGTGCGGGTATTGATGAATAACTCGTCTTCAAAACTGGTGCGCAATTTTTTCAGGCAGTAACTCACGGTGGACTGGCTGACGCAGAGCGCCTCCGACACACCGGTGACGCTGCTTTGCTCATACACGGCGACAAACACCATGAGGTCCTGCATATCGAGCTTTCTAAGCAAGTTACTGTTCAGCATCCGTTCCGTCTCGCTGTGCTCCTTGCGCTGACTGTGCGCAAACGTGTGCGAACGATCCTAACGGAACGATGGTGCCAGGAGAATGCCCTGTAGGATGTTTCATGGTCAGTTGTGGGACAGAAAATGTTCCGAACACGACGTGTGAATTTAATCCCGGCAAACATGGCCAGAGGCCTTTACCCCTGAACGCTGATGAACAGTGTACTCAGGCTGCTGTAGGAAATTGCCGGGCGTAATGTCGCGGATTGAAGCGCAGTGCAATCAGGATCATCAGCGCCATGACACCGGTCAGGCACCACCAGGCCCATTCGAAACTGCCCAGTTGATCGCGCACCATCCCGGCCATCAGTGGTGAGAGCCCCGCGATCAGATAGCCGATCCCCTGAACGAAGGCTGTCAACCCGCCGGCGCGTTGCGGGTTGTCGAGGTGATCCAGCGACACAATCAGGCTCATCGGGAACAGGCCGCCGATGCCCAATCCCAGCAGGCACGGCCACAACAGGCTGAAGTGTTGCGGGCTGAGGATCAACCCGCAGAAACCGGTCATGATCAGCGCCAGCAACACCACCAGCACCAGGCGCCGGTCACGGCTGCGGTTGGCGATGATGGGGGTCACCAGTCCGGACAGCACTTCCATGGCCGTCAAAAAGCCCAGCAGCAAACCGGCATTTTGTTCGCTCCAACCCTTTTCCACGTAGTACGGCGCCAGCCAGGCCAGCACACAGGTGTAGGACGCGGTACCCAGACCGAAGAAGATGGCGAGTAACCAGGCGCGGGAATTTGTGAAGAACGATGTGTTGCAGGGTGCAAGTGCCGTTGGTGTTGAGGTTCCCGCACGCCCGACGGTCCAGAACAGCAACGCCATCAGTGCCAGCGTCGCCCAGATCGCCAGCCCTGCACGCCAGCTACCGGTTCGGGTCATCACCAATGGGGCAAACGATGCCGCAATCGCGGCACCGCCCATGATCGACGTCACGTAGAGCCCCATGCACACAGCAACGTTATCGCCGAAGCGGGATTTGATCAGCGCCGGCATCAATGCCTGGATCAGCGCAATACCGATGCCGGCCAGCATGGCGCTGAGGATCAATTCGATTGCCGAGTCCACGAACAGCCGCGACACCGTGGCCAGGCCAATGATCACGAGCGAGATCACCACCGTGCGCCGTTCGCCGAGGCGTTGGCTGATGCTCTGCCCGAAGAACATCGCCAGCCCCATGGCCATGACCGGCAACATGGTCAGCAGCGAGGCCAGGCTGTAGGTCAACGGGATGTCACCGCGGATGGCCGACAGCAAGGGCCCGACAGCCGCCATCGACGGACGAAGGTTCAGGGCGACAAGCATGATGCTGACCATCAGCCAGAGGGCAGGGCGGGAGGTTGCACGAACGTTTTCCATCAATCGGACCTTGAATAATCAGGGGCCGATTAGGCGCGCGAGGATAAGAGGTCGCAAATCAGATAGTCCGCAGAGGTATTTAAAAATTAAATACCTCCGTCACACCCCATCCCTTGTGGGAGCGGGCTTGCTCGCGAAAGCGGTGTGACAGTCGACACATCTGGAGCCTGACACACCGCTTTCGCGAGCAAGCCCGCTCCCACAGGGGATATTCAGTGTTTGGAACATTGATTGTTTAGTCCATCCACACCCAAAGTTCTTCAAATCCCGATTTAACGACCTGACTGCCCGTGTGACGCTGCTGCTCATCTGTTTCCTGCGGTTATTTCTATGGACGGTTGCCCCGTCGCACTTCCCTCCGAATTAGCCTTCTGGGCGCTATGGCACTGTCGCCACGCGCGCCCACCGGATTCCTGCCTTTCCCGTTGATTCTTCTGACAGGTCCCGCGCTGTGCGCCGGGATCAGACCCGGCAACGCCTGCGCGTTTGCCTGACGCGGAAACAAGAGAATGCCCATGAGCAGTGCCACGACATCCTTCGCCACCAAACAAGAAGCCTTGACCTTTCTCGAACAGAACCCGGATATCGAGATGTTCGAGTTGTTCATCCTCGACAACAACGGCGTGCCACGGGGCAAGTTGCTGCATCGCGATGAACTGCTGGCGGTGTACGAAAGCGGGCGGCCATTGCCCAGCACCATTCTCGGCCTGACCATCAACGGCGATGACGTGGAAAACTCAGGCCTGGTCTGGGATGTCGGCGACATCGATTGCCGCGCGTACCCGATCAGCGGCAGTCTGACGCACATGCCGTGGCGGCTGATTCCTACGGCAGCGGTGCAGGTCAGCATGCACCCGAAGGAAGGCATGCCGGCGACGATTGCCGATCCACGGCACCTGCTGGCGAAGGTGATCGAAGGCTTGCAGGCCGACGGTTATTACCCGGTGATGGCGGCGGAGCTGGAGTTCTATTTGCTCGATCAGCAGCGCGACAGCAACGGTCGGCCGCAACCGGCGAGGGATGTTGATGGCGGGCGACCGCGCTCGACGCAAGTCTACGGGTTGCGTGAACTGGAGCAGATCGAACCGTTTCTGGCGGATCTCTACAGTGCCTGCAAGTTGCAAGGCATTCCGGCGCGCACGGCGATTTCCGAATACGCACCGGGGCAGGTGGAAATCACCCTCGAACACCGCACCGACGCCCTGCAGGCAATGGACGAAGCCGTGCGCTACAAAAGGCTGGTCAAAGGCGTCGCGCATAAACACGGGATGGCCGCCTGCTTCATGGCCAAGCCGTTCGATGACTTGGCGGGCACCGGCATGCACATGCACGTCAGCCTGGCGGACAAGGACGGCAACAACCTGTTCGCCAGCGAATCCCCGGACGGCACGCCGCTGCTCAAACACGCGGTCGGCGGCATGCTCAGTACCTTGCTCGATTCGTTGCTGCTGTTCTGCCCGAACGCCAACTCCTACCGCCGATTCCAGACCAACAGCTATGCGCCGCTTGCAGCGACCTGGGGCGTCGACAACCGCACCGTGAGTTTGCGCGTGCCCGGCGGGCCGGCCTTCTCCCGGCATATCGAGCACCGCATCTGCGGGGCCGACGCCAACCCTTATCTGGCGGCGGCGGCGATTCTGGCCGGCATCCATCGTGGCATTCGCGAACAACTCGACCCGGGCGCCCCCGTGGAAGGCAATGGTTACGCCCAGGCCACGGAGTTGCTGCCAACCGACTGGCTGACCACCTTGCGTGCGCTGGAAGGTTCGACCTGGGCGCGTGAAGCGTTCGGCGGTGAATTCCTCGGCGTGTACCTGGCGGTGAAGCGCGCCGAGTATCGGCAGTTCATGGGTGAAGTCGGTGAACAGGACTGGCGTTGGTATTTGCATCAGGCCTGAACAAAAGCTGAACCATTCTCAAATAAGTTAAAAGTATCGATCTCACAACAGGAGCCAACTAATCGTTGGCTTCTTTTTCACAAAAAATTGATGGTTGGCTACCTAAAGTTAGTGCTATCGCGGTAAATGAAATTTTCACATTTACCGAAGGCACTTCTTTTCAGGAACAGCCAACCATCATGTTGAAGTTCAAACCCGTGCGCCCGGAATGGGTGACACTGATTGCCAGCGCCTTTCTTTTAACGGGCTTTAACTTAGTGCTCTGGCAGCACCTGTTTGATATCACCGCCACGGATGGTAAAGGCATCGTCATGCGCATCGCGTTCGGCGTGATGATTCTGGCAGCCTTCAACATTGTGCTGACCCTGCTGGCGTTCCGCCGCGTGATGAAGCCGGTCTTGATCCTGATCTTCATGATCAGCGCTGGCGTGGCGTACTTCATGAGTCAATACGGTGCGCTGATGGACACCGGCATGTTGCGTAACTTCGCGCAAACCAACGCGACGGAAGTGCGTGACTTACTGTCGATCAAGTTGCTTGCCTATATTATTTTTCTCGGTGTTTTACCTTCCTGGTTGTTGTGGAAAGTTCCGGTCAATTATCGCCGCTGGCACCGTGAGCTAATAAGTAAGGCGTTGGTGAGTGTCGCGTCGGTTGCGGTTGTTGGTTGCGTCGCACTGGTGAACTATCAGGGCCTGTCCTCGTTGTTTCGCAATCACCATGAACTGCGCCTGATGCTGGTGCCGAGCAATTACATAGGGGCCACGTTCGGTTATCTGCGTGAGCAAGTCGTCTCCGCCCGGCAACCCTTCGTCAAAGTCGGTGAAGATGCCCAGCGAAATCCCGCCTGGCAAACCCACGGCCGTAAATCCCTGACGGTGCTGGTGGTCGGTGAAAGTGCCCGGGCCGAGAACTTCGGCATCCTCGGTTATGACCGCGACACCACACCCAAACTGGACAAGGAAGCCGGCCTGATTGCCTTCACCGATGTGCATTCCTGCGGCACGGAAACAGCCGTCTCAGTGCCGTGCATGTTCTCGGACATGGGCCGCAAGAATTACAACGCCAGCACGGCGAAGAATGAAGAGGGCTTGCTGGACGTACTCAAGCGCGCCGGTCTCGACGTGATCTGGCGTGACAATCAATCGGGCTGTAAAGGCACGTGCGACCGGGTCACCCTTGATGACGTCAGCAACTTGAAGGACCCGGTGCTGTGCGCAAACAGTGAATGCCGCGACGAAATTCTCCTGCAAGGTTTGCAGCACTTCATCGACACGCTGGATAAAGACACCGTGCTGGTGCTGCACCAGATGGGCAGCCATGGCCCGGAATACTTCAAGCGCTACCCGAAAGAGTACGAACACTTCACGCCCGTCTGTGAAAGCAACGCACTGAACAATTGCAGCCGCGAAAGCATCGTCAATGGCTACGACAACACACTGGTTTACACCGACCACGTGCTGTCGACCCTGATCGATCTGTTGCGCAGCAACCAGGACAAAGTCGATACCGCCATGCTGTATCTGTCAGATCACGGCGAATCCCTGGGCGAATACAACCTGTTCCTCCACGGCACCCCTTACATGCTCGCGCCGGATCAGCAGAAGCATGTGGCGATGCTGGCGTGGTTCTCCGACAGCTATCAAAAGTCGTTCTCGGTGGACACCCATTGCCTGCAACTGAGCCGCGACAAGCCCCTGAGCCAGGACAACCTGTTCCATTCGATGCTCGGTCTGCTGGAGGTCAACAGCAAGGTCTACAACCAGGATCTGGACATGTTTGCCGGTTGCCGCGGGGCCGTGATCGACGGTGTGTTGGCCAAAGAGTAAGGGTTTCGACCTTTTTTTCACCTACCGGTGGTTAATCTGCGGCCGGTACATATTCCTACAAGAGCCTTTGCACATGTCCGCGCAGCCCCCCTCCGCCATCGAGCTTGAGTTCGCCCGGCGCTACGATCAGGAACACAGCCGCGTCTGCCTTCAGCCGCGACCGCGTGGCCTGGCGGGGCGCTTGACCTTCTGGCGCGACGAGCAGCTGGTGCGCAATGCGCTCAAGGTCGCCGGCGAGCCGGGCTTGATGCTGGATGTGGCGTGCGGCGCCGGGCGTTACTGGCCGGTGTTGGTCGAGCACACGAATCGAGTGATCCTCGCGTCCGATCATTCGCAGGACATGCTCAATCACGCCCAGACTCACCATTCGCAGAGCCTGCTCCAGCGGATCAAGACGTTCCAGAGTTCGGCCTTCACCCTCCAATTGTCGGCAAACGCGGTCGACAGCATTTTTTGCATGCAACTGTTTCAGCACATAGTCAGCCCGGAGCATCGGTTGGCCTTGCTCAAAGAGTTTCACCGTGTGAGTCGCGATACCGTGATTGTGGCGGTACGGGTCGCTGCGCATTTCAAGCTCCGCCGATCAAGCGCAGCGGGCATTAACCCCCGGCAGCTGGCTGACAAGGCCGAGGTCGAAGCCGAGTTCAGGCAAGCGGGTTTCCGCTTGCTCAGTCACCAGGACTTCCTGCCCGGTTGCGCGCGGATGCGGGTCTACGTGCTGCGTAAGGCCAGTTAACCTCCGCTTGTCAGACACTTCTTGCCGTCTAGCAGGCATTTTCGCTAAAGCTCTTGTTCAGTGGATGCGCGGAAATCGCCGGGGGCGATATATACTGCGCGCCATTCTTCAAGGGAGAGCCGTGTGGCCATCGATATTCACTGGATTCGCGACAACGATAGCCTCGGTCAGTTTTGCGCCGAGTGGCAGCAGCTGCCATTCGTTGCCCTCGACACCGAATTCATGCGGGTCGACACCTTTTATCCGATCGCAGGCCTGCTGCAGATCGGCGATGGCGTACGCGCTTACCTGATTGACCCCCTGACCATCGACAACTGGCAGCCCCTGGCCGCGTTGCTGGAAAACCCGGCCGTGGTCAAAGTCGTCCATGCGTGCAGTGAAGACCTCGAAGTGTTGCTGCGCCTGACCGGCAGCCTGCCGGCGCCGCTGTTCGACACACAATTGGCCGCCGCTTACCTGAACCTCGGCTTCTCGATGGGCTATTCGCGACTGGTGCAGGAAGTGCTCGGCATCGACCTGCCCAAGGGCGAGACCCGCTCCGACTGGCTGCAACGTCCGCTCTCAGACACCCAGATCAGCTACGCCGCCGAAGATGCCTTGCACCTCGCGGAAGTTTTCGTACAGCTGCGTCCGAAGCTGTCCGACGACAAGTACGCCTGGGTCCTGGAAGACGGCGCCGAGCTGGTGGCCAACTTGCGCCGCGAGGTCGATCCGTACGAGGTCTATCGCGACGCCAAACTGGCCTGGAAGCTCTCCCGCGCCCAGCTCGCCGTGTTGCGTGAACTCTGCGCCTGGCGTGAACGTGAAGCCCGCGCCCGTGACCTGCCGCGTAATCGCATTGTCCGCGAGCACTCGCTGTGGCCGTTGGCGCGCACGCAACCCGACAACCTCGGCGCTCTGGCGAAAATTGAAGACATGCACCCGCGTACCGTGCGTCAGGACGGCGAATTTCTGCTTGATCTGATCAAGCGCTCTGGCAGTGTGTCGCCAGATCAATGGCCGCCCGCCGTGCCGGAGCCATTGCCGGTGGATGCCGCTACCCTGATCAAACAGCTGCGTGCGATCGGCCAGGCCGAAGCCGAGCGCCTGAACATTGCGCCGGAGCTGATGCTGCGCAAGAAAACCCTGGAAGCGCTGCTTAAGAGCGGCTACCCCAACGGTCCTTACCAATTGCCTGATTCGCTGCGTGGCTGGCGCCGCGAATTGATGGGCCAGGCGCTGCTCGACAGCCTGGCCACCGCCGGAGAACAGCCTTGAAACGTATTTGCTCCATCTACCGAAGCCTGAAGAAAAACGAGATGTACCTCTATGTGCTCAAAAGCGATGCACTGGAGCGTGTCCCGGAAAGTCTGATGGCCGCCTTCGGCAAACCTCATCACGCTTTCGATCTGGTGCTGACCCCCGAGCGAAAACTGTCGCGGGAGGACATCACCGTGGTCCTGGAAAACCTTGAGAAGCAGGGCTACCACCTGCAAATGCCACCGGCCGAAGACGAATACATCGAACACTTGCCGGAAGAATTGCTGCGCCGCAACGACCCGATGTGATCGGCAGACAGGCTCTGTTCAGAGTCTGTGTGAAACACTGGAATGATTTTGGCGATGGCCAGGGTGACGGAGCGATACTCCGTCGGCGGCCGTCTGCACTGTTTTTGAAAGGTTTGAACCATGCGCGTTCTGATTGCTGAACACGACCACCCTGTGTACGCCCAACTGTTGCGTCAGGCTGCGCCTGATCTGGAAGTGCTGACCAGCGGCGACTCCGCCGAACTGGCCCGTCAGGCGGCCGACTGCCCGATCTGGCTGGGCCAGCCGGACCTGTTGGCGAACCTGTTGCGCCAGGGCCACCAGCCACAATGGCTGCAATCGACCTGGGCCGGCATCACGCCGCTGCTCGCCGACGGTTTGCGCCGCGATTATCGCCTGACCCGTGCGGTAGGGATTTTTGGTCAGGTCATGGCCGAATACGTCCTGACCTACATGCTCGGTCATGAGCGCGAAGTGCTGGCGCGGTTGGTCAGCCAGGTCGAGCGCAAGTGGGACAGTCGTCAGGGCCAGAGCCTGGCGGGGCGCAAGGTGCTGATCGTCGGCACCGGTGACATCGGCCAGACCGTGGCCAAGTTCCTCGTGCCATTTGGCGTCGAGCTGTACGGCATCGCCAGTGAAGCCCGCGAGCAGGCGCCGTTTGTTGAAGTCGGCGCGCTGGCGGACTTGCCTCGTCTGGTCGGGGAAGTGGATTTCGTCATCAATCTGCTGCCCAACACCCCCAATACCCACGACTTGTACGACGCGGCGCTGTTCAAGCAGTTCAAGCCGACCGGGTTGTTCATCAACGTCGGGCGTGGCGTGGCCGTGGTCGACGCGGACCTGGTGGAAGCCTTGAAAGAAGGGCATCTGGCCGGCGCGGTGATTGACGTCTGCCGTCAAGAGCCGCTGCCGCAGCGTCATCCGTTCTGGACCGCTTGGGGCTTGCTGTTGACTGGCCACAGCTCGGCACCGACCTCGCCATCGATGATGGTGAACCTGTTCGTCGAAAACCTGCGGGCGTATCAGGCGGGTGAGGCGTTGCGCGGGGAAGTGGATTTCAACCGCGGCTACTGATCCCACCACTGATCATTCCCACGCTCTGCGTGGGAATGCCGCCGGGGACGCTCCGCGTTCCGCTTTGGATGTGACGCGGAGCGTCACGGGATGCATTCCCACGCAGAGCGTGGGAACGATCATACAGTGTGGGTTAGAGGGTGAAGTCGCCTTCGGCCGCGAGTTCGCTCAGCGGGCGACGCGGGCTTGGCTCTTCGCGCGCTTGCAGGTAATCGGCCAGCGTTGCCTTGTCGCCCAGTTTGCCCACGGCCACCGCTGCGTGCAGTGCATAACCTTCAGGAATGTTCAGCTCCTTGCGGGTCAGGTCCTGGTCGAAACCGGCCATGCCGTGGGTGTGCCAGCCGCTGATGCTCGCTTGCAGCGCGAGGTGGCCCCAGGCCGAACCAGTGTCGAAAGTGTGCCACAGCGCCGGGGTTTCTTCGGTGGCGCCGGGTACCGCAAACGTGGTTTTCGAGATCACGATCACCAGCGCCGAGGCGTGTTGCGCCCAGCCGCGGTTGAATTCGTTCAGCAGGCCCAGAAAGCGTTCCCAGTTCGGCGTATCGCGACGCGCGTAGAGAAACCGCCAAGGCTGCGAGTTGTAGGCCGATGGCGCCCAGCGTGCGGCTTCGAAGAAGCTCAGCAAGGTTTCTTCGGCAATGGTTTCGCCGGTGAAGGCGCGGGGCGACCAGCGATCGGTGAACTGAGGGTGGATCGCATAATCGGCAACGCGTGGATTTGCACTCATCAAGAGATTCCTGGCTTCGTTTGAAAGTGAGGGTCGTCTGAAACCTGCGGGCGCAGTTGAGCTGAGCACCAAGGTTTTCGAGAGCCGGGCAGTTCACCTGAATGCAACGCGGTTGAGCGTTAATGGCATTTGGGCATGGCTCCTTGCGACTGGCAAAGCTACGTGGCGGCGCAATAACTGACAAGCCCCGTTCTACCGGCAGTCGCCAATGCTTGGCCCGCAAGGGCCTTGGCACTAGACTGGCGGCCTTTTCACCACCTGATGTCGATGCTTGAACCATGGCCGCCAAAGTCGAACCGTTCTGGATACGAAAAACCCTCGATCAACTCGATCCACAGGAATGGGAATCGCTGTGCGACGGCTGTGGCCTGTGCTGCCTGCAAAAGCTCGAAGATGAAGACGACAACTCCGTCTATTACACGCGCATCGCCTGCAAACTGCTGGACCTGAACACCTGTCAGTGCACCGACTACCCGAACCGCCGGGAATTCGTCCCTGATTGCATCCAGCTCACGCCGGGCAAGGCTGACGAGTTCAAATGGCTGCCGCCGACCTGCGGTTATCGCCTGGTCAGCGAAGGCAAGGACCTTCCCCTGTGGCATCACCTGGTGTGCGGTGATCGCGATGCGGTGCACCACGAACGTATTTCCCAGTCCGGGCGCATGCTCGCCGAAGGCAGCGTGGACGAAGATGATTGGGAAGATCACCTGATTTTCCGGGCAGGTTAGTTTTACAAAGGAGTGTGTATGGCTGTGGGATTGCGGCTGGCGTTGACCGTTGGGCTATTGGCCCTGAGTTCGTCCGTGTGGGCGGCGAAGAAGGTCGATCTGGACTATCACGTACGCCTGTTGCCGCAAAGCGATCAGGCCGAAGTGCGGCTGACGCTGGCCCAAGGCTCGGCGGTGCGCAGCCTGGATTTCGATCTGGGCGACGGCAGCCACTACAGCGACTTTAAGGCTGACGGTCAATGGCAGCTCACGCCGGGCAAGGAGGCGCGCGGTGTCTGGCGTCCCTCCGCCGATAAGGCCAGCCTGACCTACCGCGTGCGCATCAGCCATGGGCGCAAGAGTGGCAGCTTCGATACGCGCATGACGCCGACCTGGGCGCTGATGCGCGGTGACGACCTGGTACCGCCGGCCAAACTCGATCAGCAGGACGGCATCGAGCTGGTTTCACGCCTTGAGTTCGAATTGCCCACAGGCTGGAAAAGCGTCGAGACGGCCTGGCCGCGGATCGGCAAGAACAAATTCCGCATCGATAACGTTTCCCGGCTGTTCGACCGGCCGACAGGCTGGATGCTCGCCGGCCACCTCGGCAGCCGTCGCACCAGGCTTGGGGAAACCGAAGTCACCGTTGCCTCGCCCCGAGGCCGGGGCATGCGGCGCATGGACGTGCTGACGCTGCTGACCTTTGTCTGGCCGCAGGTCCAGGCGGTGTTCCCGCGTCATCCGACCAAACTGTTGATCGTCGGCGCCAACGACCCGATGTGGCGCGGCAGCCTGGCCGCACGTGAATCGATCTACCTGAACACGCGTCTGCCGCTGGTCAGCGAAAGCGGCTCCAGCGCGTTGGTGCGTGAACTGGTGCAAGTCTCCGGGCGGATTAACGACAAGCAGCGCAGCGACTGGATCAGCGAAGGGTTTGCCGAGTATTACGCGATCGAACTGATACGCCGCGCCGGAGGCATGAGTGATGAGCGCTATGAAAGTTTGCACGGCAAATTGATCAAGGACAGCCAGAAAGTCACCACGTTGCGTGGCGAACAGGTGACCCCGGCGCAGGTGTCAAAAGCGGTGGTGTTACTGCAGGAACTGGATCGAGAGATTCGCTTGAAGACGCGCAACAAACGCTCGCTGGATGATGTGTTGCGTGGGGCGATGCATCTGGAGAGCGTGGATACCAAGGAGTTTGTTCAGCTCGCCGAAAGCGTGATTGGCGAGTCTTCCAAGGTGCTTGATACCGAGCTGTTGCAATAGAAAATCAAAAGATCGCAGCCTCGTTTCACTCGACAGCTCCTACATTGGAACGCGTATCCGTGTAGGAGCTGTCGAGTGAAACGAGGCTGCGATCTTTTGATCTTAAAACGTCAAACCCCGGTCTTGGGCGACTTCAACGAATCATTGCCCGTCACCGTAGCGGTATTGGTCGCCGCCTCGGCATTCGCCTTCAACTTGCTCAATTCTTCCCCGGCCCGCTCGATCTTCGCCCGAACGGTGTTCATGTCCTGACGGCTTTTCTCCAGCAGGCTTTTCGCCGAGCTGTGCCCGGTAATCCCGCGAGCCAGCGCGACACCGCCGATCGCCACTTGAATCAGCCCGAAAAGGCCGCCGCGACGCAGGCCCTTGCCCATCATCAGCACGCCACCGGCGAGGGAACCGACGCGCTCCCAGCCGTGTACGTTCTGCTCGGAATGAGTCTGGAAAGGGGTGGATTCGATGCGTTCTACGCGTTTGAGTTCGCTCATGATCTGTCTCCAGGCAGGAAAGGCTGCTTCAACAATAGATAGTTAAGCTGACTGCCGGGGCGGTCCGCTTGTTCCATCGAATGTGCGGTGATTCAGCGGAATTTTGCCCCGGAACGGGTGTTGAGCCCCTTGGACATGCGGTCGTAGAGCACAACGTTGACCGTGGCGGCCAGGTTCATGCAACCGGTGGTCGGAATGTAGACCACATCTTCGCACCAGTCGCGAATCTCTTTATCCAGCGAACCGTCTTCCGGGCCGAAGATGTACAGCGCACGGTCCGGGTGGGTGTATTCGGGGAGCGAACGGGCGCCTTCGACCAGCTCCACGGCGACCGGGACGCAGCCCAACGGCAGGATTTTCTTCAGGTCGTCGATGCCGATCAGCGGGATGTCGTAGTGGACGCGCTTGGTGTCGGTGACGAAGTCGGCGGCGCGTTCATAACGCTTGCCGGTGTAGAACACGGACGCCACGCCATAGCAGCCGGCGGCGCGCATCACCGAGCCGACGTTTTCCGGTGATTTGGGGTTATACAAACCAATGCAGCTGTACCGTTTGTCTGCCACGAGCGGGGTGCCTTCGGGGAAAAAACGGCGATTATACGGGGATTGGGGGAGGGGTGTCCGGTTTGGAGACTTGTGGTGTCTGAACAATTGCTATCGCTAGCAGGCTAGCTCCCACATTGGATCTTGTGCGTTCACAAATACTTATGTGCACAGAAGAACCCGTGGGAGCTAGCCTGCTAGCGATGAGGCCCGTAGGGGCACTGAAGACCTTCAGTCGTCTTTCTTCATCAACCCAGCCAACGCCGCAAACGGGTTATGCGTCGCCTTGGCGATTTTCGGCGTGCTCAGCGAGCCTTCGTGAAAATACTGCTGGTCGGTATACCGCGAGTGTTCGTTGTCGTGGCAATACAGGCACAACAATTCCCAGTTCGAGCCGTCTTGCGGGTTGTTGTCGTGGTTGTGGTCGCGGTGGTGCACGGTCAGTTCGCTCAGGCGCTTGCCGGAGAACTCGCGGGCGCAGCGGCCACACACGTGCGGGTACATCTTCAGGGCCTTGTCGCGGTAACCCATTTCCTTGTCGCGCTGATTGTCGGCAAGGATGCGGTCCAGTTTCGACGTGTTGGTCGGAGGTGTTGACGAACTCATGGGTTCACCTTTGTAAAAGACTAATGACGGTTATGAGCGAAGTTTAGCTCAGCCCTTGAGCTTCTCGGCAATCCAGATGGTGTGGCGCGTGCCTTTGTTGCCGTGGGCGAAGACCTGGACTTCCTCGGCCTTGAAACCGGCCTTCTTCAATTTGTCGGAAAACTGCTTGTCGGCGCTGGCCGACCACACGGCAAGCACGCCTTTGGGCCGCAGGGCCTTGGCGCAGGCGCTCAGGCCGCCGGCGGAGTAAAGCCAGCTGTTGGCCCGTTGGGTCAGGCCTTCGGGGCCGTTGTCGACGTCGAGCATGATGGCGTCGAAACCTTGTGGCTCGGCTTGCAGCACTTTGGCCACGTCTTCCATGCGGATCACGGTGCGCGGGTCGAGCAGCGGATTGCCGGCTTTCTCCCCCAGCGGCCCGCGATTCCACTCCACGACGCCAGGCACCAGCTCGGCGACCACCACTTCAGCGGTCTTGCCCAAATGCTTGAGGGCCGAGGCGAGGGTGAAGCCCATGCCGAGGCCGCCGATCAGCACCCGCGAGTTCGGCCGGCCGGCCACCTTGCGGCACGGGATCTCGGCCAGGGCATCTTCGGAACCGTGCATGCGGGTGTTCATCAACTGCCCGCCGTCGCCGCCCTGGATCTTGATGACAAAATCCTCGCCATACTCGAACAGGCACAAAGCGCCGCCGTTTTCAGGGATAGGGGCGGTGTCGAGCAGAACGAAACGTTTCATGGAAATCTCAAATTGGGGGAAGGCAAACAGAGGCAGTTGGGAGTAGCCTGCCAATGACAACAAGGCCAACGGAGCCATTGATGAAGCGCACCATTCTAACGGTCATTGCCTCGGCCGCGCTCTCGATAACTGCAGTGCAGGCCCAGCAGTTGCAACCCGTTCCGATCAGCCCGGTGCCGATGCCCGGTTCGCCCGGCACCGCGACCCCGACGCCGTACCCGCAAATCACCCCGTCCACTGCGCCCCGGACCGGGCCTGGCAGTGGCGGCCCACCGCTGGTGCCGATCAACATGCCCAGTCCACCGGTCAAGGATCAACCAGTGCCGGGCCTTGAGCCAAACAGCACGAAGACCAAGTCGCCCGGCGGTTAAACCTGCTGCGAGAGCAGTTGCCCGTCTGCCATGCGCAGGCGTTTGGACAGGGCGACGGCGAGGGCGCGGATGATCTTGGCGGCGATTTTCGGCGCGTCGTTGATCATCTTTTCCAGAGAGTCCTTGCCCAGGTTCAGCAGCTGGCAGTGGCTGGCGGCCACGCAACTGGCCGAGCGGCGTTCGCCATCGAGTACAGCCATTTCTCCGAACGAGCGACCGCTGCGCAAGGTAGCCATGGTCACCAGTTGCCCGTCGCCGCTGGTCTTCTGCACCGACACTTGGCCAGTGTGGATGATGCACATGAAACTGCCGGCATCGCCCTCATGGAAAATTTCTTCGCCTTCGGTGATGGTGCTGATGCTGAAGTAGCCGGAGGCGGCGGCGAAGTCCGCTGGCAGCAGTTGATCGAACAGGCCGCAGTCCATCAGCCAGTCGCGGATTTCGTTGTTCAGTAAGGTCGGTTCTGACATGTCGGCACGGTCTTTTTTTTGTGTCTGTTGCTGTTCCGGTCTGGCGAGAATGTCGCGATTCCCTGTAGCAGCTGCCGAAGGCTGCGTTCGGCTGCGAAGCAGTCGTAAAATCGGCCAACGCGGTTCGTCAGTTAAACCGAGTAAGCCGGATTAACGACTGCTTCGCAGCCGAACGCAGGCTTCGCCAGCTGCTATTACAGGGAGCCGCGTCAGCCCGGTGTCTGGTGTTAAGACCAGCACGCCGGGCCAAGTTCCTCAGGCAATCCCCAAAACCTTGAAAACAAATGCGTATTCGAGTGCTACGTCACGCAATCCCTGATACCGACCGCTCATCCCGCCATGCCCGGCGCCCAATTCGGTCTTGAGCAGCAGGGGATTGGTGTCGGTTTTGGTCGCGCGCAATTTTGCCACCCACTTCGCCGCCTCCCAGTACTGCACGCGGCTGTCGTTGTAGCCGGCAATCACCAGGGTCGCCGGATAGGCTTGCGCGGTGACGTTTTCGTACGGCGCGTAGGCCTTGATCCGATCATAAACGTCCGGCTCTCCGGGATTGCCCCACTCGTCGTATTCCGTAACCGTCAACGGCAGGTCCGGGTCGAGCATGGTGTTGAGCACGTCGACGAACGGCACTTCAGCAATCGCTGCGCCGAACAGCTCCGGACGCTGATTGAGCACCGCGCCAATCAGCAAACCGCCGGCACTGCCGCCGCTGATCGCCAATTGCTGCGAGGTGGTGAAACCGTTGTCGATCAGGTGTTCGGCACAGCCGATAAAGTCGCTGAAGGTGTTGTGCTTGTGTTCCTGCTTGCCGGCGCGATACCAGGCTTCGCCCAGTTCACCGCCGCCACGCACGTGGGCGATGGCAAACGCCACGCCGCGATCCAGCAAACTCAGGCGGGCGTGTGAGAACCACGGGTCGAGGCTTTCGCCATAAGCGCCGTAGCCGTACAGATACAGCGGCGTCGGCTTCCCGAGTGCTTCGCGTTTGACGACATAGCTGATCGGCACTTGCGTGCCATCGGGTGCCATCGCCCACAGGCGCTGGCTGACGTAAGCGTCGGCGTCGAACGGGCCGAGCACCGGGGTTTCCTTGAGGACTTTCTGCTCGCCGCTGTCCAGCTCAAGCTGACGGATCTGCGCCGGACGATTCAAAGCCTCGTACCGCAGGCGGATCCTGTCGCTGACAAACTCCAGGCTGTTCTGCACATGCAGGCTGTACGCCGCATCCGGCAGTTGCACGCGGTAGCTCGGCAGGTCTTGTGGGTGGACTTCAATGACCGGCAAGCCGCCGACCCGCAGGCTCAGGGTCATCGCGCCGACGTTCAGGCTCATGCCTTCGATCATCGTGCTATCGCTGTGGGGGATCAGGTTCTGCCAGTCGGCCTCGGTGGGCGCAACGCCGGTATCGATGGCGCTATACAGGGCAAAGTTGATGCCGTCGCGGTTGGTGCGGATGAACCAGGCCCATTCACCGTTCAGCGTGCCGTGATCGACGTCGTATTCGTGGTCTTCGACCCGGGGCGCCAGGCAGGTAAAGGCCTGCTGCGGCTGGGAGGCGTCGAGGACCCAGACTTCGCTGGTGGTCTTGCTGCCCAGCGACAGGAGCAATTGCTGTTCGGAACTGGAGCGGTAGCAATGCAGGAAGAATCGTCCATCCGGCTCATTGAACACTTCTTCGGCCGCCGTGCCGTCCAGTCGATAGCGCAACAGTTTGTGCGGACGGTGGGTGTCGTCGAGTTCGCCGAAAAACAGCGTCAGGCTGTCGTTGGCCCAGGTCATGCTGCCGTCACAGTCCTGGAACTCCAGTTCGCTGACACGGCCGCTGGATAATTCCTTCACGAACAACGTGTAAATCTCATCGCCCGTGGAATCGATGCTGTAGGCCAGGCGCTGATGATCCGGGCTGATGCTGAACGCACCCAGGGAAAAGAAGCCGCCATTGGCCAATTCGTTCGGGTCGAGTAGCAGCTGTTCCCGGCTTTCGTCGAGCTGCAGGCTGTCATCGGCCGGACGCGGGCAGCGATAGTGGCGGGCGTATTCGTCACCGGCGGTGGTGCGCGTGTAATACAGGTAGGGGCCCCACGGGGAGGGCAGCGACAGGTCGGTTTCGAGAATCCGGCCCTTGATCTCCTCGAACAGGGTTTCGCGCAGCCCGGCCTGATCGGCGGTTTGCGCCTCTTGGTAGCTGTTTTCAGCCTTGAGGTAGTCGAGCACCGCGTCGGTGTCGCGCTCCTGCAGCCAGGCATACGGGTCATCACCCTCGGCCTTGCGGGCGATCGGGGCGCTGGTGGCGTTGGCGGATAAGGGCATGGAGGACTCTCGGACAATGTACGGAATAGGGCGCGCGCGTGTCTTGATGCCGCTGCAAACCCCTGTGGGAGCGGGCTTGCTCGCGAAGGGGCCTGCACATTCAACATCTGTGTTGGCTGACACACCGCATTCGCGAGCAAGCCCGCTCCCACAGGAGTCAGGCGTAGCGGCCCGGCATTGGGACAAGCCTGACGGGCGAAAAGTCGTTACTATAAGCGCCTCTTTGCCTGCCTTGCCATGGACACCATGACCGAGAACGACTATCTGATCGCCTGGGGCCTCTACGCCTTTGCCGCTTTAGGCTGCCTGTTGGTGTGGATGCGCATCACCCGCTGGATGTGGCGTTGGCTGCGCGAACCGCTGCGGCTGCTGGTTGCGGTGCTGCTGTTCAGCCCGACCATCATCGACCCGGTGAAGGAAAAAGTGGCCCCGGCCATCGCCATCACCGCGCTCGATCTGCTGTTCAAGGTGGGCAACAACGCCTGGCGGGCGGTTTCCGATCTGTTCATGTACGGCATGATCGCCTTCGGCATTTACCTGGTTTACGTGGCGATCCGCTTCCCGCTCGAACGCGCCTCCAACGCTCGCAAGGAACAGGCAGCCGCCGCCAAGGCCGCGGCCCGGGCCGACGATCCTGACGACGATCATCCGTTCGGCGGTGCCGGCGATGATCGTTACGGTCGTCCGCCAGTGCCGAGCAACCCTCAGCGTTTGCGGGTCGAACCGCGTTTGTAACCCGGCCTTGAAGCGAGATTCCGAGCATGTGTGAGTTATTGGGCATGAGCGCCAATGTGCCGACCGATATCGTGTTCAGCTTCACCGGGCTGATGCAGCGCGGCGGCCGCACCGGCCCGCACCGTGACGGTTGGGGCATCGCCTTCTACGAGGGGCGCGGGCTGCGGTTGTTTCAGGACCCGGCGGCGAGCTGCGAGTCCGAAGTGGCGAACCTGGTGCAGCGCTATCCGATCAAAAGCGAAGTGGTCATCGGGCACATACGCCAGGCCAACGTCGGCAAGGTCTGCCTGTCCAACACACACCCTTTCGTGCGTGAACTGTGGGGCCGCAACTGGTGTTTCGCCCACAATGGCCAGCTTGCCGATTTTCAGCCGATCAAAAGCTTTTACCGCCCCGTCGGTGATACCGACAGCGAAGCGGCGTTTTGCGATCTGCTCAACCGTGTTCGCGCAGCGTTCCCGGAACCGGTCGAGATCGAAGCGTTGCTGCCGGACCTGGTGGCCGCTTGCGCCGAATACCGCAGCAAAGGCGTGTTCAATTGCCTGCTGAGCGATGGCGATTGGCTGTTCTGCTATTGCTCGACCAAATTGGCCCAGATCACCCGTCGTGCGCCATTCGGCCCGGCGCGGTTGAAGGATGTCGATGTGATCGTCGATTTCCAGGCCGAAACCACGCCTAACGATGTGGTCACGGTGATCGCCACCGAACCCCTGACCGAAAACGAAACCTGGACCCGCTACGAACCGGGCCAATGGAGCCTCTGGCGACGCGGCGAATGCGTCAGCCAGGGCAAGACCGAATAAGGATCTCACCCGATGTTGCTCAGTTATCTACGGCTGGTGTTGTTTGCGGCGGGCCTGTTGATCGGTGTCCAGGTGCCGGGGTTCATCAGCGATTACGCGAAACGGGTCGAAGCGCATCTGATTGAGGCGCAGACCGGCTTGAGCGGTTTCCAGGGCACTGCCAATCAGTTCTTCAAGGGCGATATGCAGGCGCTGGTCGCCCATTACCGTGCCAGCGAAGACCCGATTTTCCGCAGCGACGCCGACAGCCTGAGCACCTTGCTCACCCGTCAGCTGGCCCTCGATAAACAGTTCCAGGCCATGCAGGGCCCGTGGTACATCCGCGTCCTGCAGGTGGCGCTGGCGGCTGATCCGGATATTCGCAAGGAAACCTGGAATGGCTACAGCTACCAGATACTGCTGACACCGGAAGCGATGATCTGGGGAATGAGCGGGGCGTTGCTGCTGTCATTCGGCATTGAATGCCTGTTCCGTTTGATCGACTGGGTGGTGCTGGGCGGCAAACGCCTGCGCCAGAGCCGGCCGATCGAAGACCGGGATGTGCGTGGCCTTTAGGACGATGATCGTTCCCACGCTCCGCGTGGGAATGCCTCAACGGACGCTCCGCGTTCGGCTTCGGATGGGACGCGGAGCGTCCCGGGCTGCATTCCCACGCAGAGCGTGGGAACGATCAGTTCAGCGCGCCAGGGTGATGTAGTCTTCGCCCACCTTGCGCGCATACCTTTCCAGCACTTGCTGACACAACGCGACAATCTCCTCCACCCATTCCACACCCACCCGCCACGACACCACGACCTGCAAATTCGGCAGCTGTTGATCAATAGCCAGCAAGGTCAACTCCCCCCGCGCCAGCTCCTCGGCCACCAGGACCGGCGGCAACGCGCCAATCCCGAATCCATCGCGCAGTAACCGGGTAATCGCCGACACCGAATTCACACAGTTCAGCCGGGGCGTCATCACCCCATTCGCCTGCATCAGGCTCAAAATATCCTGATGCGGATGTGAGTTTTTCGAGTAGGTAATGATCCGCTCGCGAGCCAGGTCGGCAATGTCTGAGTACTCGCGGTTGTAGATCGAATTACTGGCCACGATCCAGCCCATCGGATGGCTCGCCAGCTCCAGGCTGCGCACGCTTTCCTGGCGCACCAGGTCGGTTTGCAGGATCAGATCGAGAAAGCCTTTTTGCAGCTGATCGCAGAGGTTGAGCGCCGTATCGGCCACCAGCTCGATCTCCACCAGCGGATAGTGATCCATCATCTGTGCCACCAGCGGGCTTAGCCACGTGTGGATCACCGTGTCCATCACGCCGATCCGCACGCGTCCGACCTTGCTCGATCGCGTCTCGATCGACTGCTTGAGGGCCTGCATGGTGTCCATCATCTGCTCGGCGTACTCAAGCACTTTCAAGCCTTCGGGCGTCAAGCTCACGCCCCGCGAGTCGCGCAAAAACAACTTCACCCCGAGCTCGCCTTCGAGCACCGCGATGCGGCTGGAAATCGACGCCTGGGTGGTGAAGAGCTTGTCTGCCGTCAGGCGGAAACTCTTGAGTCTGGCGACCCAGACGAAGGTTTCGAGAAACTTCAGGTTCATGGGATCTGCTCGGGGATAAAGAATTCTTATGTCTAGGGCGGGGTTTTATTAGTTGGACGCAACAGGGCAAGGCGCCCAAAAATCAGGCCATCCGGTTCCCACGATAGGCGTCGTCGGGGCTCAGAACAATACCAATAAAATTTGCACGGAGATTTGCCATGAGTGCGCCCGACACGCTCGACATCCCCAAAGCCACGTCTCGCCCGGGACCTTTCGACTGGTACCGCAACATCAATCAGCAGGAACGCCGCACCTTCTGGAGCTGCAAGATCGGCTATGGCCTGGACGGCATGGACACCCAGATGCTCAGCTTCGTGGTGCCGACCCTGATTGCCATGTGGGGCATCACCACCGGCGAGGCCGGGCTGATTCACACCAGCACGCTCATTGCTTCAGCCATCGGTGGTTGGGTGGCAGGCATTCTGTCGGACCGCATCGGCCGCGTGCGCACCTTGCAACTGACGGTGCTGTGGTTCGCCTTCTTCACCTTCCTCTGCGGCTTCGCGCAAAACTACGAGCAACTGTTGATCAGCCGCACCCTGATGGGCTTCGGCTTTGGTGGTGAGTGGACCGCCGGCGCGGTGTTGATGGGCGAAGTGATACGCGCCAAGGACCGCGGCAAAGCGGTGGGCATGGTGCAATCGGGCTGGGCGCTGGGTTGGGGGCTGACGGCGATTCTCTATGCGCTGCTGTTCTCGGTACTGCCGCCGGAAGATGCCTGGCGCGCGCTGTTCATCCTCGGCATCGTGCCGGCAATCTTCGTGATTTTCGTCCGTCGACTGGTCAAGGACCCGGAAATCTACCGCGAAGCCAAGGCCAAACAGGAACCCGGCAACGCAGCGAAGTTCTACGAGATCTTCGCCCCCGGTATCCTGTTCACCACGATTCGCGCTTCGGTGCTGACCACTGGCGCACTGGGCGGTTACTACGCCATCACGTCCTGGTTGCCGACTTTTCTGAAGAACGAACGCGGATTGAGCGTACTCGGCACGGGCGGTTATCTGGCGATGGTGATCGTCGGTTCCTACGTCGGCTACGTCATCAGCGCGTATTTGACTGACATCCTCGGGCGCAAAAAGAACTTCATCCTGTTCGCCGTGGGCTCGTTCACCATCGTGCTGCTCTACACCCAATTGCCGGTCAGTAACGGCGTGATGCTGTGGCTGGGCTTCCCGCTGGGCTTCTTCGCCTCAGGGATTTTCAGTGGCATGGGTGCGTTTCTGACCGAGCTGTTTCCGACGCGGATTCGCGGTTCGGGCCAAGGCTTTTGCTACAACATCGGTCGGGCCCTGGCGGCGTTGTTCCCGCTGCTGATCGGTTTGTTGAGTCAGACGGTGCCGTTGAGCGTAGGCATCGGGGCGTTTGCAGCGGTGTCCTACGGCGTGGTGATCATTGCAGCGTTAAGCCTGCCGGAAACCCGTGGCAAACAACTCGACGCCCAGTAACTGATAATCTGCGGGGCAACTGCCCGGCAGTAAAAAAAGAAGATGCCTACAGGAGTGTTCACCGTGAGCCGCCTGCTATTGAACTGCGACATTGGCGAGAGTTTCGGCAACTGGACCATGGGTCTGGACGCCGAGGTCATGCCCTTCATCGATTGCGCCAACATCGCCTGCGGCTTCCATGCCGGCGACCCGAGCATCATGCGCAAGACCGTCAGCCTGGCCCTGAGCAACGGCGTGAAGATCGGCGCGCACCCGGCCTATCAGGATCTGGTGGGTTTCGGCCGCCGTTCCATGGCCTACGCCGCCCAGGAACTTCAGGACATCCTGCAATACCAGATCGGCGCCCTCGACGGCATTTGCCGGGCCCAGGGCGGTCGTGTCAGTTACGTCAAACCCCACGGTGCGATGTACAACGACATGATGGCCAACCCGGCGCAATTGCGTGCGGTGCTGCAGGCTGTGGCCGCGTATGACCGGACCCTGCCGCTGATGCTGATGGCCACGCGCGACAACAGTGCCGCGCAGCAACTGGGTGAGGAATACGGCGTAACCCTGTGGTTCGAAGCCTTCGCCGACCGCGCCTACGACAGCGCCGGGATGCTGGTTTCACGGCAACTGCCGGGGGCGGTGCACCACGATCCCGAACGAATTATCGAGCAAGCGCTGACCATCGCCCGTGGCGACACCCTCACCGCCAGCGACGGCAGTGCCTTGCATCTGCAGGCCAACACCCTTTGCGTCCACGGCGACAACGCCAGTTCGGTGGCGGCCGTGCGCCGGATTCGCGAAGCCCTTGATCAGCAGAGCGCACCATGAAACCGCGGGTTGAGGTGGTGGCGCTGGATTGTCTGATGGTGCGGCTGTTCGATGAAATTGCCGAGGCCAACATGCCGTGGATGCTGGCGGCCAGCGAAAACCTGCGCGCTGCGTTCGCCGGGCATCTGATTGATCTGGTGCCGTCCTATACGACGTTGATGGTGCATTACGATCTGACCGCGTTGAGTCCGGCTCAGGCTCGGGAACTGATCGCCGAAGCGCTGATCGACCTGTCGCCCAATGCCCGCGCCAGCGGCAAATGCCATGTGCTGCCGGTCTGGTATGACTTGAGCGTCGGTCCGGAATTGAGCCTGTTGTCGCAGCGCAGCGGGTTGTCGGTGGACGAAGTGATCCGTCGCCACAGTGAGCGTGAATATCAGGTGTTTGCTTTGGGTTTCGCACCGGGGTTCGCCTTCATGGGGCTGGTGGAGGAGGTACTCGCTGCGCCGCGCCTGAATACGCCGCGCAAAAAGGTCGCTGCCGGCAGTGTCGGCATCGCCGAGCGGCAAACCGCCGCCTACCCGATGGTGTCCCCCGGTGGCTGGAACTTGATCGGTCGCACGCCGGCCAAGCTGTTCGACCGCGAACGCGACGGCTACAGCCTGATGCAACCGGGCGACACCGTGCGCTTTGAAGCGGTCAGTCATGCCGAGTTCATCAACCTGGGCGGTGATGACACGCCATTGGAGGCCCAGGCATGAGCCATCTATTGATTGAGGCGAGTACGCCGCTGTGCCTGTTGCAGGACGCTGGCCGTTTTGGCGTGCGGCATCTGGGCGTGACCCAGGGCGGTGGCCTGGATTGGCGCTCGATGTCGTGGGCCAACTGGCTGCTGGGTAACGGTTTGGATGCGCCGGTGATTGAAATCACCCTCGGCGGATTCAGCGTCGTGGCCGAGGAAGATTGCGTGTTGGCGCTGGTTGGCGCGGATCTGGGCGCGCAAGTGAATGGCGAGGCATTGGCGCCGTGGCGCAGTTTCCGGCTGAACAAAGGTCAGCGATTACAGTTCACTCAACCGCTGCTCGGGGCGCGGGCCTATCTGGCGGCACCGGGCGGGTTCGATGCGCCAAAAGTGTTGGGCAGTAGCTCGACGGTGGTTCGTGAAGAACTCGGCGGTCTGGATGGTCTGGGCCGACCTTTGGCCAAAGATGCTTCGTTGAGCTATCGCGGCAGTGCACTGTTACTGCTACGGGAGTTGCCGACAGAGCATCGGCCGGATTTCAAAGTCGATTCGCCTCTGGATGTGGTCCTCGGCGCGCAGATCGGCGAGTTCAGCGGGCAAAGTCTGTTCGACGCGTTCAACAGCGTCTGGACCCTAGACAGTCGTGCCGATCGCATGGGCATTCGCTTGTTGGGAACGGAGTTGCAGTACCAGGGCAAACCGATGATTTCCGAAGGCATCCCCCTCGGCGCAGTCCAGGTGCCGCCGGATGGTCAGCCGATTGTGTTGCTCAATGATCGGCAGACCATTGGCGGATATCCGCGGTTGGGGGCGTTGACGCCGTTGGCGTTGGCTCGACTGGCGCAGTGTTTGCCGGGGGCGAAGGTGCGATTGAGGCCGGTGGTGCAAGAAGTGGCGCATCGGCAACAAATTGAGTACCTGCAGAGGTTTGTGAACCGCTAAAAGCTTCGCGAGCAAGCCCGCTCCCACATTTGATCCCGGTCGCCCACGGTTACTGTGTTCCCCGGAGATCAAATGTGGGAGCGGGCTTGCTCGCGAAGGCGGTATTACAGACGACAACAATCTCTATTTGGAAAGAAACCTCATCCCTTCCTCCAACCCCCGCAACGTCAGCGGGTACATCTGGTCGTCAATCAAGTCCCGCACGATATTGGTCGAAGACGTATAACCCCACGTATCTTTCGGATACGGGTTGATCCAGATGACCTTCTTGTACTTCTCCATGAACCGCTGCATCCACACATAACCGGCTTCTTCGTTCCAGTGCTCGACGCTGCCGCCGGCCTGGGTGATTTCGTAAGGCGCCATCGCAGCATCGCCAATGAAGATCACTTTGTAGTCGGCGCCGTACTTGTGCAGCAAGTCCTGGGTCGACGTGCGCTCGGAAGTGCGGCGCATGTTGTTCTTCCACACCGATTCATAAATGAAGTTGTGGAAGTAGAAGTACTCCAGGTGCTTGAACTCGGTCTTGCAGGCCGAGAACAACTCTTCGCAAATCTTCACGTGCGCGTCCATCGAGCCGCCGATGTCGAACAACAGCAACAACTTGACGGTGTTGCGTCGCTCCGGCCGCATCTGGATATTCAGCAGGCCGGCATCGCGTGCGGTGTGGTCGATGGTGCCATCGATGTCCAGCTCTTCCGCCGCACCCTGACGCGCGAATTTGCGCAAGCGCCGCAGGGCGACCTTGATGTTGCGCGTGCCCAGCTCCACCGAATCGTCGAGATTCTTGTACTCGCGCTGATCCCACACCTTGACCGCTTTGCCCTGGCGCTTGCCGGCATCGCCAACTCGAATGCCTTCCGGGTTGAAGCCGCCGGAGCCAAACGGGCTGGTGCCGCCGGTGCCGATCCATTTGTTGCCGCCGGCGTGGCGTTCTTTCTGTTCTTCGAGACGTTTCTTGAACTCTTCAATCAGCTTGTCCAGGCCGCCGAGGGACTGGATCGCGGCCCGCTCTTCGTCGGTCAGGGAACGCTCGAATTCCTTGCGCAGCCAGTCTTCAGGAATCAACGCCTGAAGGTGGTCGTCGAGTTTTTCCAGGCCATTGAAGTAGGCGCCGAACGCGCGGTCGAACTTGTCGAAATGCCGTTCGTCCTTCACCAGAATCGCCCGGGACAAGTAGTAGAACTCGTCCATGTCGGCGAAGGTCACGCGCTGTTTCAGCGCATTGATCAGGTCCAGCAGTTCACGCACCGAGACCGGCACCTTGGCTGCGCGCATTTCATTGAACAGGTTGAGCAGCATGGCGATCAGCCTCTTAGCGGGTGCCGCGACGGCTCATGAACGCCAGACGCTCAAGCAATTGAACATCCTGCTCGTTCTTCACCAGGGCGCCTGCCAGCGGCGGAATCGCTTTGGTCGGATCGCGTTCACGCAAAACCGCTTCGCCGATGTTGTCGGCCATCAGCAGTTTCAGCCAGTCCACCAGTTCGGAGGTCGAGGGCTTTTTCTTCAGGCCCGGTACCTTGCGCACGTCGAAGAACACGTCCAGCGCTTCGCTGACCAGGTCTTTCTTGATGTCCGGGTAGTGGACGTCGACGATCTTTTGCAACGTCACGCGATCCGGGAAGGCGATGTAGTGGAAGAAGCAGCGGCGCAGGAAAGCGTCCGGCAGCTCTTTCTCGTTGTTGGAAGTAATGATGATGATCGGGCGTTTCTTGGCCTTGATGGTCTCGTCGATCTCGTAAACGTAGAACTCCATCTTGTCGAGTTCTTGCAGCAGGTCGTTCGGGAACTCGATGTCAGCCTTGTCGATTTCGTCGATCAGCAGGATTACCCGCTCTTCAGACTCGAAGGCTTCCCAAAGCTTGCCCTTTTTCAGGTAGTTGCGAACGTCATGAACCTTTTCCGTGCCCAGTTGCGAGTCACGCAGGCGACTGACCGCGTCGTACTCGTAAAGGCCCTGATGCGCCTTGGTCGTGGACTTGATGTGCCAGGTGATCAACTTGGCGCCAAAGGACTCGGCCAGTTGCTCGGCGAGCATGGTTTTGCCGGTGCCCGGCTCGCCCTTGACCAGCAGTGGACGCTCCAGGGTAATGGCGGCGTTGACCGCCAGCTTCAGGTCATCGGTGGCGACGTAGGCCTGGGTGCCTTCGAACTTCATCTGCTAATCCTCGAACGGTAACGCCGACCTGAACGGGGCAGGGCGGGGCGCAATAAGTGTAGTACCCGACTATAACGCGCTGCCCGGTCGACTGTGAACGCAGACGGCTTATTCAGTCTCTGAATGGAGCGTCACATCTTGACTCGGATTTGGCTGCTGGCCGGTATTGAGCTATAGCCATTTTGGCGATAGCTTGCGGGGTATGTCTACTAAATATCGATTTCGCGATACGTACCGCATTCAGTTGCGTGAGAAGGATCATCCACCGCCCCATGTCCACCTGACGGGGGGCGGGCTGGATGTCATGTTGAGCCTGGTAACCGTCGAAGTGATGGTGGGCAAGGCACCGCCGCTGATTATCAAGGAAGCACTGGAGTGGGTCAGGACCCATCAGGTGCAATTGCTGGAGGACTGGAAACGATGTTACCCATGAAACGACCAAGGCTGTTGGCTGTGCAGGCGCTGCCGGATTTCCGCTTGGCGCTGACCTTTATCGACGGTCAGCAACTGACCCTCGATTTGAGTCGCGACTTGCACGCCTATCCAGGGTTGCAGCCATTGCTGGAGGCTGGCGCCTTTGAAAGTGCAATGTCGGGTGATGATGGCTGGAGTGTCGAGTGGCCGGAGCAGGACATCCAGATTGGCGCCGACACCCTTTATCTGGATGCGCTCGCGCAAAACGCATCGGACGAAAACACCCGGATCTTTATCGATTGGCGCGCCCGAACCGGGTTGCCGCTCAATCAGGCGGCTGAAGCGTTGGGGGTTAGCGCCCGCAGCATCACGCGCTATAGCAGTGGGCGTGAAGCGGTACCCCGATCATTGGCGCTGGCCTGTCTGGGGTGGGATTTCCTGCAGCAGCAGGCGAGCCCGATGCGGGCCGCCGAAGAAACCGGGCGCTACACCGTTACGCGCAAACCTTAACCAGCCTCCGGCTTCGGCCGCTCATACCGGGCATTGAACGCCTGGACAAAACCATTGCGCAAAATCTGCAAAAAAGCCTGGAACGCGCTGATATCTTGTCGATGCACGTTGCCACTCAGTTCGACGCGAGTCGCGAACTGATTCTTGCCCTGGTTTTTCAACACGGTTTCGGAGCCGCCGACGATGGCCTCCCAGATGGAACGGAAAAGTCCCTTGTCCTTGTTTTCCACGTCCTGCTGCCAGTTGAAGACATCGACGTCCTTCAGCAGCGGTTTGATATAGCCGGTCAGTTTGGCCTTCTTGGCCTGCGCTTCGATCACCACATCGCCATGACCGGCGTTGAAGTCGAACTTGCCGTAGGCGGAGGCAAAGTCGTTCATGCGTTTGAGTTCAATGTCCCTGGCCCGCAAACGGAACTCGAAATCTTCAAAGTTGCTTAACGGGTCGAAGGTTGCCGTTGTTTCCAGCGGCGCGTGCCCCAGCAACAGCGCCTTGCCTTCAAAGCGCGCGTCGCGCTTGCCTTCGGTATCAACCACGTTGGTCAGGTTGTAGAGGCTGGCGTTGACCTGGGTGGCGTTCATGTTGACGGGAGGCTTGGAATTGAAGTTTCGAAAGCTGATCTTGCCGTCGTAGATGCGTATTTCGTTAAAGGTGAACGGCGCCAGTTTGCTGAGCTGTGCGCGCCAGTCGGTGCCTTGACCGGTCTGGGAGTTTTGTTTATTGGCACCGCCGTCGACGAAGTTCACCTCGGGGTTGAAGAACTTCACCTCGGCCACCACTGCGTGGTCCGACCAAAGTGAGTGCCAACTGACAGAAAGGTCGATCAGCGGCGCATTGACGAAAGGCACCGGGACCTTGCCGTCGACCTTGACGATTTTCAAACCGTTGATTTTGTAGGCGCCGCGCCACAGGGCCAAGTCCACGTCGGTCACCTGGCCGCGGTAATCGCCCATGTCCGCCAGCTTGTCGTTTAGGTAGTCGCGCACCAGGTAGGGCAGGGCGATGTGCAGGGCAATCAACAGCACAACGAGGCCGGCGAGGGTCCACAGGGGCCAACTGTATCGACGTTTCATGACGGCAAATCTCTGGCGATGTAAAACCATTGACTGCGACGGTCACTGGACGTTCGACCTGACTGGACGACCACAGGCAACAGGCATACCTTTGGGAGCTTATTCAACGCTGTACAAGGACCCAGCCATGAGCCGTATTTACGCTGACAACGCCCATTCCATCGGCAATACGCCGTTGGTGCAGATCAACCGCATTGCCCCGCGCGGTGTGACCATCCTGGCCAAGATCGAAGGGCGCAACCCGGGTTATTCGGTCAAGTGCCGGATCGGCGCGAGCATGATCTGGGACGCCGAAAGCTCCGGCAAACTAAAGCCTGGCATGACCATCATCGAACCGACGTCGGGTAATACCGGTATTGGCCTGGCGTTTGTTGCCGCGGCCCGCGGTTACAAATTGATGCTGACCATGCCGGCCTCGATGAGCATCGAACGTCGCAAGGTTCTCAAGGCGCTGGGCGCCGAACTGGTGTTGACTGAGCCGACCAAGGGCATGAAGGGTGCCATCGAGAAGGCTGCCGAAATCCTCGCCAGCGACCCGGCCAAGTACTTCATGCCGGCGCAGTTCGACAACCCGGCCAACCCGGCCATTCACGAGAAAACCACCGGCCCGGAAATCTGGAACGATACCGACGGCGCGGTCGATGTGCTGGTGGCGGGCGTCGGAACCGGCGGAACCATTACCGGCGTTTCGCGGTATATCAAGAATACCCAGGGCAAACCGATTATCTCGGTGGCGGTGGAGCCAGTGGTGTCGCCTGTGATTACCCAGGCAATCGCCGGTGAAGAGATCAAGCCGAGTCCGCACAAGATCCAGGGGATTGGTGCCGGTTTTGTTCCGAAGAACCTGGATTTGTCGATCGTCGATCGGGTTGAGTTGGTCAGCGACGACGAATCGAAGGCCATGGCCCTGCGCCTGATGCAGGAGGAAGGGATCTTGTGCGGTATTTCCTGTGGCGCCGCGATGGCGGTAGCGGTGCGGCTGGCCGAAACACCGGAAATGCAGGGCAAGACCATCGTGGTGATCCTGCCGGATTCCGGTGAGCGCTACCTGTCTAGCATGCTGTTCAGTGATCTGTTTACCGAGCAGGAGAATCAGCAGTAAGAGCGGTCATGTCTGCGGGATCTTTTTTACGGATGGTGCGAGGGCTGATTCAGGTCAGCCCCCGTTCAGGAACCTTATGTTAATAAGTGCTTTGTTGCACAAACCTTAATACTGAATGTCGAGTTATGCGGGTTTTTCCCGAGGCCGGTAATGTTTATCATGGCCGGCTGCCACGTCGGGTAAATGGCGTTGTGCGAAGAGCCTAATCTCAAGGAGCCGTAGATGACCTTTTCCTTTGCCGCGAAAGCGTCAGTGTTGCTGCTATTCCTGGGCAGCACCCTCTATGTGCATTTACGCGGCAAGGCGCGATTGCCGGTTCTGCGCCAGTTCGTCAATCACTCGGCCCTGTTCGCGCCATACAATGCCTTGATGTACCTGTTCTCCAGCGTGCCGTCCAAACCCTATCTGGATCGCAGCAAATTCCCGGAGCTGAACGTGCTCAAGGACAACTGGGAAGTCATCCGCGACGAAGCCATGCACCTGTTTGACGAGGGGTACATCTGCGCCGCCGACAAGAACAACGATGCCGGATTTGGTTCGTTCTTCAAGAAAGGCTGGAAGCGGTTTTACCTGAAGTGGTACGACAAACCCCTGCCATCAGCCGAAACCCTGTGCCCGAAAACCGTTGCTTTGGTCAGCAGCATTCCCAACGTAAAAGGTGCGATGTTCGCGCTGCTGCCGGGCGGAAGTCACCTCAATCCGCACCGCGACCCGTTTGCCGGTTCCCTGCGTTATCACCTGGGGCTGTCGACGCCGAACTCCGATGATTGCCGCATCTTCGTCGACGGTCAGGTCTACGCCTGGCGTGATGGCGAGGACGTGATGTTCGATGAGACCTACGTGCATTGGGTCAAGAACGAAACCGAGAAAACCCGCGTCATTCTGTTCTGCGACATCGAACGACCGTTGAGCAACCGCGTCATGACCTGTATCAACCGCGGGATCAGCGGCCTGCTCGGTCGCGCCACCGCGCCTCAGAACCTTGATGATGAACGTGTCGGCGGGATCAACCGGTTTTACGCCTGGAGCAAGAGTTCCAGCGACAAGGTCAGCGGTGCGGTCAAGCGCTGGAAACGTCGTCATCCCAAGGCATACCGCGTGCTGCGGCCGGTGTTGGCGGTGGTGGTGCTGACGATGTTGGGGTATTGGTTGTTTGGGTAATGGCGACCGACATTAAGAAAAAACCGCTCTTTGGGAGCGGTTTTTTTTGAGTTAGAGAGTACTAGGGACGTCCCGCGAGCAGATCCGGTTCGTCGATGTGGGTACCCGTCAAAGCTACTTTGAGAAAGCGAAGCTGATTGGCCGAAAGCTTTGTCGGCATGGGTTTTGTTACTGCCTTGGGCGATTCGCCTTGGGCGGAAGACTTTTTAACGCGCGCTCGCATATTGCCTCCATTTTTGATCTCAAATTGAACAGTTTTCACGATACTAGTCGCTCCCTATGGCCATCACAAGACGGTCTTCGTTGTCGAACTCGAAACCGAGTTTTTGATAAATAGGGAGCGCGCCTTCTGCCGGTTCCTGGATTTCTATCAGCGTGCTGCCGATGATTCGTGCGTAATGTTCGACCGCAATCAAGGCCAATGGGGCTATACGGTTCTTGAGGCGACGGGGCCTGCCTGGTTTTCCCTCGAGCCGGACAATTCTGACTCGAAGTCGGCTGTTGTTGGGGTTGGCAAAGCACAACCCACATAGCTCGGGGCCGAACCAGATAGCCAGATCCAGTGCCATAGGCTCTTTCGCTTTCCAGGCAATGACCTCGTTCCATGAAAAGTGTGGTTCATCCCAGAGGCTGAACGCAGTTAATGCATCCGCATTGATCGCTTCGAATCGAACGCTCTCTAAATCGTTGTTTCGAGTGCTATCAGTCTCTAGTACGGCGTCTGGCTCAGCTATAGAGAGATTGGCCAGTTTTCGTGCCCTGGATCTGTACAGTTGATATCGAAGTTGAGTCCGTTCCCTTGGCATGTGATCTCTTGCATTCCATGTCCCCATTATCGGGCGTTTGTATTCCCCTCCAAGGTAGATCGAGCCGCACATGCTGTCTTTACTGGCCCTTTGACCAAGTCATTGCAATCCGTGTCACGCGCTGGTTATAGTCGGCGCTCGGTGATCTCCAACTCACCGGCCACCCCATCAAAAAAGATCAGCTCATGCCAGCTTCCCTCATCAACGCGGTAGTCGATTCAGCGGTCAACGCTGGCGTCGTGCCGTGCGGGAATCAGCAGCCTGCGCAGATCAGTCATTACCCCCCACCTGTCAGTAGCACGCCGGTGTACGCAGTCGTATCACCGCCGGGCGTTGGCTTCTCGGGCTGATCAGCTTTTTTCTGCTGTTCCCATGCCCGTCCAAAAAGTTTTCGCCTGAAAAACTACTGAATTTCAGCTTCGGCTGAGTTGGCTTCTTGCCTGACTACAGGTGGTATTCATGTTTGTCCTTTCGAAAAAATCCGCGCTCGCGGCGGCGTCCACGAGCCTGTTCGTTCTGCTGTGGAGCAGCGGGGCGATCTTCTCCAAATGGGGTCTGGCCCACGCCTCACCCTTTGCCTTTTTGCTGATTCGCTTTGTCATCGCCCTGTGCGGATTGATGCTGCTGGTGCCGTTGCTCAATTTGAAACTGCCCAAGGGCGGCAAGCCGATGCTGTATGCGATGGCCACGGGCGTGGTGCTGCTGGGGGCTTATCAGATTTTTTATCTGCTGGCCCTGGACCTGAAAGTCACCCCGGGCGTGATGGCCACTATCATGGGCGTGCAGCCGATTCTCACGGTGGTGATCATGGAGCGGCAGCGCTCGGCCAGCCGAATGTTCGGCCTGGCGCTGGGCCTGGCCGGGTTGATCATGGTGGTTTACCAAGGCATCGGTCTGGCCGGCATGTCACTGGCGGGCATGCTCTTCGGTTTGCTGGCGCTGGCAAGCATGACGTTCGGTTCGATCATGCAGAAGCGCATCACTGACAACCCGCTCGGCACACTGCCGGTGCAGTATCTGGCGGGGCTGTTGCTCTGCGGGATCTTCGTACCGTTCCAGCCGTTTCATTTCGAACACAGCAGCGGTTTCATCGTGCCGGTGTTATGGATGGGGTTGGTGGTCTCGGTGCTGGCGACGTTGCTGCTGTACCGCTTGATCGCCCGGGGCAATCTGGTGAATGTCACCAGTCTGTTTTACCTGGTGCCGGCCGTGACAGCGGTGATGGACTACCTGATTTTTGGTAATCGACTGGCGGCATTGAGCATGCTCGGCATGCTGTTGATCATCATCGGTCTGGTCTTCGTATTCCGTAAAACAGCGTAAAACTGCATGAAAACAAAAAGGCCCGGAGCATCTGCCCCGGGCCTTTTTCATTTGGCCAATGCGTGCTCGGCCCGCAACCGATCCCGGGGGGGGTCGAGATGTCGAGCATCAACCCGGTGTTCCTGCTGCCCGAAGCGCTCCAGGTGCGGGGTGAGCAAATCGCTGCATCGTTATCGAGGTTGAGGATAGGGCGCCGCTGGCGGCAGCGTTACACGGTCTGCGCGGGCAATTGACGACGCCTCATCAGCCGCACCACAAATTACTTGGCAGCCACCGCCGCAGCCTTCACCACCGCAGGCTTCAACACCAGCCACAACGCCGCCGCAATCAACACCCCACCATAGATATGCGCCATCGACAGCGGCTCATCCAGCAACAGCGCCCCCCACAACACCCCGAACGGCGGGATCAGGAAGGTCGTGGTCATCGACCTCACCGGCCCGATCGAGCTAAGCAAACGGAAGTAAATGATGTACGCCAGCGCGGTACACACCAGCCCCAACCCCAGCAACGACAACCAGACATTCCAGCCGCCCCAGCTCGCCGGTGGCTGGCTGATCACGCTGTAACCGAACAACGGCAACAGGAACAGCGTCGCCCCGAGCATGCTGCCCAGCGCCGAAAGACGACTGTCGAGACCGCCTGCGTGATCGAGCCAGCGGCGGGCCAGGAACCCGGCAAAGCCATAACAGGTGGTGGCGAGCAGGCAGGCGACGGCGCCCATCAGCAATTCCATGTCAAACGCCACAGGACCGGCACGGGTCAGGACGCCAACGCCAAGCAGCCCGAGGAACACCCCGCCAAGCTTGGCAGCGGTCAGTCTTTCATGGAAAAACAGGCCGCCGATCAACACGCCCATCAATGGCGTGGTGGCGTTGAAAATCGCCGAGTAACCGGCCGGCAGCACTTGGGCGGCCACCGAATAGAGAGTCGCTGGAATCCCGGAGTTGATCACCCCGAGCAGCATCACCGTCTTGAGCTTGCCCTTGAAATCCCAGCTGATGCGCATCAGCCCGAGGATCACCAGCAAGCCGGTGGCGGCAATCGACACGCGGAAGAAGGCGGTGGGGATTGTGCCAATCACGGGGGCGATGATGCGCATGAACAGAAAGCTCGCGCCCCAGATCGCTGCCAGCGACAGTAAACGGAAAATATCGACAGGGCTCACGGTGCACTCCTTCCTTGCTGGGGACGAGAGTGTTGCCGAGCGCTCTATCCATGGCAACCGAAAATCGAGCATTTAACCCGGGCCGAAAATTACGCTTCTCCTGCACCCGGTTCACTGGCTAAGCTCAGGGCTCACGAATTCCCGCAGAGGTCTCACCATGCCGCAGCAATGGCCAGCCGCCGACATCGCCCGAATGATCCTCGATGGCTTTGACGATTACCGCGAGCATTTCCGCCAGATCACCGATGGCGCCCGGGCCCGCTTCGAGCAGGCCCAATGGCAGGAGGCGCAGGTGGCCTCGGCCGCGCGGATCAATCTGTACGAAGAAAAAGTCAGCGAAACGGTGGAACGACTGCGCATCGCATTTGACGCCGACACGCTGGACGTCAGTTGCTGGCCTCTGGTCAAAAGCGCTTACATCACCTTGATTGACCTGCGCTTCGACGATGAATTGTCCGAAACCTGGTACAACTCGATTTTCTGCGGGCTGTTCAGCCATGACCTGATCAGCGACGGCTGCATGTTCATTCATACCACCCGGCCCAGCCTGCGCCGGGCTCGGGCCGCGCAAACCCGGACCTACAAGCCCCAGGGCCAGTTGTCCGGCATGCTCGCGAGCATTTTTGCCGATTACGGCTTCAGCGAGGATTACGCCGACCTGGCCGGCGACCTGCGCCGCCTCGAAGCGCAACTGCGCGAGAACCTGCCGGACTGGGTATGCAAGGACCCGGACTTGAGCGTCGAGCTGTTTTCCTCGGTGCTCTACCGCAACAAAGGCGCCTACCTGGTGGGACGCATCTACACCCGGGACGAACAATGGCCGCTGGTGATTCCGCTGTTGCACCGCGAAGGTCGTGGGATTCAGATCGATGCGCTGATCACCGATGAAGCCGATGTGTCGATCATCTTCTCGTTCACCCGCTCGTATTTCATGGTGGATGTGCCGGTGCCGGCGGAGTTCATCGGCTTCCTCAAGCGCATCCTGCCGGGCAAGCACATCGCCGAGCTGTACACCTCGATCGGCTTCTACAAACACGGCAAGTCCGAGTTCTATCGGGCGCTGATCAATCACCTGGCCAACACTGACGACCAATTCATCATGGCCCCCGGTGTGCGCGGCATGGTGATGAGCGTGTTCACGCTGCCGGGCTTCAACACCGTGTTCAAAATCATCAAGGACCGTTTCTCGCCGTCGAAAAACGTCGACCGCGCCACGGTGATCGAAAAATACCGTTTGGTAAAAAGCGTCGACCGCGTCGGGCGCATGGCCGATACCCAGGAATTCGCCGATTTTCGCTTCCCGTTGAGCAAGTTCGAGCCGGCGTGCCTGGAAGAACTGCTTGAGGTGGCAGCCTCCACGGTGTCGGTGGAAGGCGACACCGTGCTGATCCGCCACTGCTGGACCGAACGGCGGATGACGCCGTTGAACCTGTACCTGGAAAACGCCAACGACGCGCAAGTCCGCGAGGCGCTGGAGGATTATGGGCTGGCGATCAAGCAACTGGCGGCGGCGAACATCTTTCCCGGCGACATGCTGTTGAAGAACTTCGGCGTCACCCGGCACGGGCGCGTGGTGTTTTATGACTATGACGAGATCTGCTTCCTGACCGAAGCCAACTTCCGCCACATCCCGCAACCGCGCACACCGGAAGACGAAATGGCGTCCGAGCCGTGGTATTCGATCGGGCCGCTGGATGTGTTTCCGGAAGAGTTTCCGCCGTTTTTGTTCGCCGATTCGGGGCAACGGAAGCTGTTTGACCAGTTGCATGGTGAGTTGTACAACGCCGATTACTGGAAAAGCCTTCAGGAAGCCATCCGTGCCGGCAAGGTCATCGACGTGTTCCCGTACCGGCGCAAAGGCCTCGACAACGAATAGTCCCCACACCGTCACACCCGACACCGATCGTTCCTACGCTTTGCGTGGGAATGCCTCAATGGACGCTCTGCGTCCGCTTTTGGGACGCGGAGCGTCCCGGGCTGCATTCCCACGCAGAGCGTGGGAACGATCACAGCAGGGCGCAAATCTGCGACAATCGCCCCCTGCGCCACCAGACCACTTATTGCGTACCTGATGACTGACGAATCGCCTTCCATCGACAAACTGCTGAAAAACCTCGATCACGCCATGCTCGCCGACCGCCACCGGCTGCGGCGGCAGTTGCTTGAGCTGCGCAAGAAACCCGACGAGGCCAAGCTGGCCCAGTGGGTGACGCGCATGCAGGCGTCCTGTGATCAGGTGTTGGCGCGGCGTGCCAGCCTGCCGGTGATTCGTTACGACGACAGTTTGCCGATCGCCGCCAAGCGCGATGAAATCAAAGAGGCGCTGCTCAAACATCAGGTGCTGATCATTGCCGGCGAGACCGGCTCGGGTAAAACCACCCAGCTGCCGAAGATCTGCCTGGAAATCGGTCGCGGCCAACATGGCCTGATCGGCCACACGCAGCCACGTCGAATCGCTGCGCGCAGCGTGGCCAGCCGGGTTGCCGAAGAACTGGCGACGCCGTTGGGCGCGTTGGTCGGCTATCAGGTGCGGTTCGAAGACCAGAGCGATTCCAACACCCTGATCAAGCTGATGACCGACGGCATCCTGCTGGCGGAAACCCAGAACGACCGCTACCTCGAACGCTACGACACGATCATCGTCGACGAAGCCCACGAGCGCAGCCTCAACATCGACTTCCTGCTCGGTTACCTGAAAACCCTGCTGCCGCGCCGTCCGGACCTGAAAGTCATCATCACCTCGGCGACCATCGACCTGGAGCGCTTCTCCAAGCACTTCGACGATGCGCCGATCGTTGAAGTCTCGGGCCGCACCTTCCCGGTAGACACCTGGTATCGCCCGCTGACCCTGGAGCAGGACGAGGAGGGCAACCGCGTCGAGGACGACTTGACCGTGGATCAGGCGATCCTCGCCACCCTCGATGAAATCGCCGCGTTCGAACGCAGCGAGCGCAAGAGCCCCGGCGATGTGCTGGTGTTCCTGCCCGGCGAGCGGGAGATTCGCGATGCGGCCGACATGCTGCGCAAGGCCCAGCTCAAGCACACTGAAATCCTGCCGTTGTACGCTCGGCTTTCGCCAGCCGAACAGCAGCGGATTTTCCAGTCGCACCCGGGCCGTCGTGTGGTACTGGCGACCAACGTTGCGGAAACCTCGCTGACCGTGCCGGGCATTCGTTACGTGATCGACAGCGGCACCGCGCGCATCAGCCGTTACAGCTACCGCGCCAAGGTCCAGCGCCTGCCCATCGAAGCGATTTCCCAGGCCAGCGCCAACCAGCGTAAAGGTCGATGCGGCCGGGTCGAGCCGGGCATCTGCATCCGCCTGTATGGCGAAGAAGACTTCATCGGTCGCCCGGAATTTACCGACCCTGAAATCCTGCGGACCAACCTCGCGGCGGTGATCCTGCAGATGCTGCATCTGCGCCTCGGCGAGATCACCGATTTCCCGTTTATCGAGCCGCCGGATGGCAAGGCCATCAGTGACGGTTTCAACCTGCTGCAAGAGCTCTCGGCGGTGGACCGCAACAGCCAGCTGACCCCGCTCGGCCGCCAGTTGGCGCGCCTTCCGGTGGACCCGCGCATGGGACGCATGCTGCTGGAAGCGGCGAAACTCGGCAGCTTGCAGGAAGTGCTGATCGTCGCCAGCGCCATGTCGATTCAAGACCCGCGCGAACGTCCGCCGGAGCGTCAGCAAGCGGCGGATCAGGCCCACGCGCAATGGAAAGACGTGGACTCGGATTTCGCCGGGCTGGTCAATCTGTGGCGTGGTTTCGAAGAGCAGCGCCAGGCGCTGACGGCGAGCCCGCTGCGCAATTGGTGTCGCAAGAACTTCCTTAATTACCTGCGCCTGCGCGAATGGCGCGACTCGCACCGTCAGTTGAGCCTGATCTGCCGCGACATGCAGCTGAGCCTCAACAAAGAGCCGGCGGATTACCCGAAACTGCACAAAGCCGTGCTCTCGGGCCTGCTCAGCCAGATCGGCCAGAAGACCGATGAAGGCGATTACCTCGGCGCCCGTCAGCGACGTTTCTGGATTCACCCGTCATCGGGCCTGGGCAAAAAGCGCCCGCAATGGCTGATGACCGCCGAGCTGGTGGAAACCACCAAGCTCTACGCGCGGATGGTGGCCAAGATCGACTCCGACTGGATCGAACCGCTGGCCGGGCACCTGATCAAGAAGAACCACTTCGAACCGCACTGGGAGAAGAAGCGCGGCCAAGTCGTGGCCTTCGAGCAAATCACCCTGTTCGGGCTGATCGTGGTCGGTCGCCGGCCGGTGCATTACGGGCCGATCGATCCGGTGGTGTCCCGTGAGTTTTTTATTCGCGAAGGCCTGGTGCGGGGCGAGATTCAATCCAGGGCCAAGTGCCTGACGGCCAACCAGCAACTGCTGGAACAGCTCGACGAACTGGAAGCCAAGGCCCGTCGTCGCGATATTCTGGCCGACGAAGAAACGCTGTTTGCTTTCTACGATGCGCGGCTGCCGGCAGAGATCCACCAGACCGCCACCTTCGACAGCTGGTATCGGGTCACAAGCCAGAAAGACCCGCAGCTGCTGATCATGCGCGAAGAAGACGTGCTGGCCCGCGAAGCGAGCGAAGTCACCGCCCTGCATTACCCGGACACTTTGCATATCGGTGATCTGGAACTGGCCCTCAGTTACCACTTCGAGCCCAATCACCCGCGCGACGGCGTGACCCTGCGCGTACCGGCACCGCTGTTGCCGATGCTGCCGCCTGAGCGTCTGGAATGGCTCGTGCCCGGCGTGATCGAGGCCAAGTGCATCGCGTTGGTACGCAACCTGCCCAAGGCTCTGCGCAAGAATTTTGTACCGGTGCCGGACTTCGTCAAAGCCGCGTTGCAGCGCATGACCTTCGCCGACGGCTCGTTGCCTCAGGCATTGGGCCGCGAGCTGCTGCGCATGACGGGCGCGCGGGTCAGCGATGAGGCTTGGGCGGAAGCATCGCAACAGGTCGACAGTCATCTGCGCATGAACCTGGAAATCGTCGACGGCCAGGGCAAGTTTCTCGGCGAAGGTCGAGACCTGGGCGAACTGACCGCACGTTTTGCCGAAGCCAGTCAGGCCGCGCTGGCTGTGCCGCAAACCGCGAAAAGCCAGCAGCCGGTGGAGGCAAAAGTCTTCGCGGCGGTGGCGCAAAAGACTCAACAGAAGATCGCCGGACTGTCGATGACGGTCTATCCGGCGCTGGTGGAGGAGAGCGGCACGGTCAAGGAAGGGCGTTTCTCGACACCGGCCGAAGCCGAGTTCCAGCATCGCCGCGCCTTGCAGCGGTTGCTGATGCAGCAACTGGCGGATACGGCCAAGTTCCTGCGCGGCAAATTGCCGGGGCTGACCGAACTGGGCCTGATGTACCGCGACATGGGGCGTATCGACAGTCTGGTCGAGGACATTCTGCTGGCCAGTCTCGACAGCTGCATTCTCGACGGTGAAGACCCGTTGCCCCGGGATGGCGCCGGGCTCGCGGCGTTGGCCGAGCGCAAACGCGGTGGCTGGACCGAGCACGCCGAGCGTCTGGCGAAACTGACGCTGGAGATTCTGAAACACTGGCACGGCCTGCAAAAACGCTTCAAGGGCAAGATCGATCTGGCGCAAGCCGTGGCCCTGAACGACATCAAGCAGCAGCTCAGTCATCTGGTGTACCCGGGTTTTGTCCGGGAAACGCCGATGCAGTGGCTCAAGGAACTGCCGCGTTACCTGAAAGCGGTCGAGCAGCGCTTCGAGAAGATCGGTGCTCAGGTGCAGAGGGACCGGGTCTGGAGTGGTGAGTTGTCCGGTCTCTGGGCCCAATACCAGACCCGTGCCAGCAAGCACGCCCAGGAAGGCAAGCGCGATCCGCAACTGGAGCTTTATCGCTGGTGGCTGGAGGAATATCGGGTTTCGCTGTTCGCCCAGCAATTGGGGACCAAAGTGCCGATCTCCGACAAGCGCCTGAACAAGCAATGGACCCAGGTCGAGCCATAATCTGTCGCTGATCGTTCCCACGCTCCTGCGTGGGAATGCCTCAAGGGACGCTCCGCGTCCCAGCGACGCAGAGCGTTACGGGCTGCATTCCCACGCAGAGCGTGGGAATGATCATAGGGGCGCTCCGTCGATAGGTGTTTGATCCTGCAAATAGGGCCAAAACCCAATGTTTATGGCAAACTTCGCGCCTATAAGCGCCGGTCCCGCGGTTTTGAGCCTCTCAAGGTTCGGGCGGTACGGAATAAAGCGATGCCAGGTGTGGTTCCCGTGACGGGAACAGACCCTTTGTGTGTTGGTACGTCGGTGCCAACGCTTTCTGCCTGAACAGATTAGAGAAACGACCATGCATAACGTCGTCATCAGCGGCACCGGCCTGTATACCCCGGCCAACAGCATCTCCAATGAAGAGCTGGTGCAGTCTTTCAACGCTTACGTCGCGCTATTCAACGCCGACAACGCCGACGCCATCGCCCGTGGCGAAGTCGAAGCGTTGACCGAATCCAGCGCTGCGTTCATCGAAAAAGCGTCCGGCATCAAGAGCCGCTTTGTCATGGACAAGGACGGCATCCTCGACCCGCAACGCATGGCGCCGCGTCTGCCTGAGCGTTCCAACGACGAATGGTCGGTGCTTTGCCAGATGGCCATCGGCGCGGCCGAACAAGCCTTGCAGCGTGCCGGCAAAACCGCCGCCGACATCGACGGTGTCATCGTTGCCTGCTCCAACCTGCAGCGCGCCTACCCGGCCATCGCCATCGAAGTCCAGGAAGCGCTGGGCATCCAGGGTTTCGGTTTCGACATGAACGTGGCCTGCTCCTCGGCGACATTCGGCATCCAGGCCGCCGCCAACAGCGTGCAACTGGGTCAGGCCCGGGCCATCCTGATGGTCAACCCGGAAGTCTGCACCGGTCACTTGAACTTCCGCGACCGTGACAGCCACTTCATCTTTGGTGACGCGGCGACGGCGGTGATCATCGAGCGTGCAGACCTGGCGACGTCCAAGTATCAGTTCGACGTGGTCAGCACCAAACTACTGACCAAGTTCTCCAACAACATCCGCAACAACTTCGGCTTCCTAAACCGCGCGGCGGAAGAGGGCATCGGTGCCAAGGACAAACTGTTCGTTCAGGAAGGCCGCAAGGTGTTCCGCGACGTCTGCCCGATGGTGGCCGAGCTGATCGCCACACACCTGGAAGAGAACACGCTCAACGTCGGTGACGTGAAGCGTTTCTGGCTGCATCAGGCCAACCTCAGCATGAACCACCTGATCGTCAAGAAACTGCTGGGCCGCGAAGCCACCGAAGAAGAAGCACCGGTGATTCTCGACACCTACGCCAACACCAGCTCCGCCGGGTCGGTGATTTCGTTTCACAAGCATCAGGATGATCTGGCCGCCGGTTCCCTGGCCGTGCTCAGCTCGTTCGGCGCGGGTTATTCGATTGGTAGCGTGATTTTGCGCAAGCGTTGAGGTGGAAGGCTGTCGTTCTTTTCCCCTGATACGTAGGATAATTCCTACATTCGAAACAGTCGGGACGCTGTAATTTTCGGAAATGACAGCAGGACATTGCGACGACAGAGTCCTGCTGACTCATTTTTCGAGGTCAGGACAAGGGGATTTGTGAATGGCGGCTGACGACGCGCAACTGCTGGAACGATTGCTGGCAGGTGAGCAACAGGCCTTCAAAGAGTTGGTCAGCACTTATCAGAGCCCGATGCGTGCGGTGGCTTATGCGATCGTAGGCAGCCGGCATGCCGACGAAGTGGTGCAGGACGCGTGGCTGTCAGTCGTGCGCCATCTGAGCAAGTTTGAGGCGCGTTCGAGCCTCAAGACCTGGTTGCTGACCATCACCGCAAACTCGGCAAAAGGTCGCTACAAACAAAACCGTCGTGAAGTGTTGCTCGATGACCTTCCATCGCCGCATGGCACCGTTGATGACGATCGTTTTTCCGCCGCAGACGGGCATTGGCTGGTCGCGCCGTTCGCCTGGCATCAGGACACCCCGGAAGCGTTGCTCACCCAAAACGAGCTGCGCGAATGCCTTGAACACACCTTGCTAAGCTTGCCGCAATTGCAACGCAATGTTCTGTTACTTCGCGAACGTCAGGGCCTGGAGCTGGACGAGATCTGTAATCTTCTGGAAATCTCGCTCTCCAATGTTCGCGTGCTGCTGCATCGGGCACGGTTGAAGGTCTTTACGACCGTAGAGCATTTTGAGGAAACCGGTGAATGCTGACCTGTAAGGAACAAGTGGCACGTTCCAGTGATTATCTCGATGGCCAGTTGAGCTTTCGGGAGAAGTTGATGGTGCGGCATCATTTAATGTTCTGCCCTAATTGCCGGCGGTTCATTCGTCAGATGCGTTTGATGCAGGCAACGCTGCGCGTCTTGCCGGAGGAGCCTGTGCCGGAGCTCGATGCACTCGCCGAACGTCTCGCTGCGGAGCGTCGCAAGGACATTCCGTAGATTCGGGGTGTTATCGCAGGGAAGAGAAGCAGGCCGGCGTGGATGCATCGAACGGATGATGGGGATCGATCCATCCACGCCAGACTGTAAAGCGCCTCAAGCATCCATGACCTGAGGCGTGCAACGGTGCTGCTTAGAACTTGGCTTCGGCGTCCAGTTGCAGGGTGTTGATGTCCGAATCCTTGAGGGTGGCGTTGGTGTAGTCAGAGTTAGCCATGAAGTACGTCGCGCCCAGGGCGAAGTTCTTGTCCAGCTCGTAGCTCACTTTCAACTTGCTGCCACGCGAACCGGTGAAACCGTTGGCGAAGTCAGAGTCGGTGAAGGCGCCGACCACGGCGTTACGCTGTACGTCGCGGTAGTTGTAGTCCACAGCGAAGCCGTAGAACTTGGTCTTTACACCCGCCAGCCAGGCAGAATCCTGATCGTTGCTTGCATCTTTGTTATTGACGTACTGACCGTAGAACGAGAGCGGCAGTGGCAGGCCGGTGATGTCGATCTGACCAAAGCCTTCGTACAGTTTGAATTGCTCGTTCGGGGTGTTGCCGTTGGTGGCCAGCACGGATGGAATGCTGGTGCCGCCTGCGGTGATGTCGTCGTCGTTGTCGTAGCCGTAGACGCTGCCGCCCAGGGTCAGTTTCAGGTTGTCGGTGAGGGCGAAGCGCGCGCCCAACTGGCCGGCGTACAGACGCAGGTCGTGCTTGAACTGCACGCCGTCGCCGTCGACGTTGTCCTTGAGGGTGTAGTGGCCGGCGCTACCGAACAGCTCGGTGCTGGCGCCCAGTGGGTATTTGTAAGTCAGTGCCAGGCCTTCAGGGCTGATATCGCTATCCCAGATGATGTCGCCCATGCTCACCCATTGCTGTGGCATCTTGCCGCCAACGATGTGCAGGTTCTTGGCGAAGTCGGGGTGGTAGTCGACGTAACCCTGGTCCAGCCAGATCGACTTCTTGTCGAAGTAGTTGTCCAGGCTCTGGTTGGTGGAACGCGCGTCATCGTTGTTGCCGGTAGCGATACGGATACCGGTGTCGACTTGCGGGTTGATCTCGGTGTAGGCACCCAGGCGGGCACGAACGCGCTGACGATCCTGGTCGCGGTTGTTGGAAACGCCATCGTTCTTGACCGTCTCCTGACGGAAACGTACGTCACCCTTGAATTGGGTCTTGGCGGCCCAGGCCAGTTTCTGGTCGAAGGTGCTCAGCTCATTGGTTTTCTTCGCAGTGGCCGCGATCTGCTCATTGGTCTCTTGCTGAGCCTGACGGGCGATTTGCTGGTCTTTCTGATCCCTGGCCAGTTCGGCTTGCAGCTCGCTGTATTGCGCGTTGGTAATCGAGCCGTTTGCCTTGAGCATGTCGAGCAGTTTGGCGTCGACTGCGGCGCTGGCCGGAACGCTCATGGCCAGCAGCAGACCGCCACACAGGGCCGCCGCAGTTTTCGTGGAAGCAAGACGCATATCAATCTCCGAAGATGTAAGGGGATGACTGAGCCATCCGGGACACAACCGACCATTGACGGACGGAAACAGTGGCCGGGTAGAACCCGACGCTCTAAAAACTGGCGCCAGTATCGCGATGGTTTATTACAGAGCAGTGGCAAAGTGATGGCGTCTCGATGACGATACAAAGACTGTCTGAACTTTTGATCCAGAGCCCTGTCAGCGGTTTTTGGCGGATGTGCAATGGCGGGCGATAGGCGATACTCGCCGGGCTGTTACGCGAAGTAGTCGAGAGGGTGTCAATGCCGCTGCAACGTCTGGAAAGCCTGTCCGATATTGGTCCGCGCACGTGGGATGCCCTGGTGCCGGATAATCAGCCGTTTCTGCGCCACGCTTTCCTCAGCGCGCTGGAAGACAGCGGCAGCCTCGGCCCCCATTCCGGCTGGCAGCCCGAGCATCTGTTGCACCTCGATGAGGGGCGTTTGATTGCCGCGCTGCCCAGTTACCGCAAGTGGCATTCCTACGGCGAGTACGTGTTCGATCACGCCTGGGCCGATGCCTGCGAGCGCGCCGGTATCGACTATTACCCCAAGCTGTTGACCGCCGTGCCGTTCAGCCCGGTCAGCGGGCCACGGTTGCTGGCGGCCAGTGTCGAGGACGGTTTCGAGCTACTGAAGAGCCTGCCGGGCTACCTTGAGATCGAAGAACTCTCCAGCGCCCACATCAACTTCACAGACCCTTTCACCGACGCGGCACTGGCCGAACAACCCGGCTGGTTGCAGCGAATTGGCTGTCAGTATCACTGGCAGAATCGTGGCTATCGGGATTTTCAGGACTTCCTCGACGTCCTCAGTTCGCGCAAACGCAAACAGATGCGCAAGGAACGCGAGCAAGTGGCGGGGCAGGGCATTGAGTTCGAATGGCTTGAAGGTCGGCAACTGGATCAGGCGCAGTGGGACTTCGTCTATGCCTGCTACGCCAATACCTACGCGGTGCGTCGGCAAAGGCCTTATCTGACGCGGGAATTTTTCAGTCTGCTGGCCGAGCGCATGCCGGAATCCATTCGCGTGGTGCTGGCCAAACAAGGTTCACGACCCGTGGCCATGGCCTTCAGCCTGGTGGGCGGCGACAGTTTTTACGGGCGATATTGGGGCTGCCTGGCGGAGTTCGACCGTCTGCATTTCGAGACCTGTTTCTACCAGGGCATGGACTACGCGATTGCCAATGGCTTGCAGCGTTTTGATGCCGGTGCCCAAGGTGAACACAAGTTGATTCGCGGCTTTGAACCGGTGATCACGCATTCCTGGCATTACCTGCGTCACCCCGGCCTGAAAGCCGCAGTGAAGGACTTTCTGGAGCAGGAAAGGGTGGGCGTGCTGGCTTACGCTGAGGAAGCGAGGACCGCGTTGCCTTATCGGCAGGCATGATTTTCGCAAATAGCCTGCCCACGTTTGAGGGGGTTAGCGGTTGCTCAGGATGTCTTGGATCATTGTGGGAGCGAGCTTGCTCGCGATAGCGGAGTGTCAGTCGGCATAAATGTTGACTGCTACACCGCCATCGCGAGCAAGCTCGCTCCCACAGGGATAGTGGTGAGTCCAATTTAGTCGATACCGACAAACCCCCCCGTCTGGTGCTGCCACAGCCGCGCATACAAACCGCCATGCGCCAGCAATTCGGCGTGGGTGCCGGTTTCGGCGATCTTGCCTTTTTCCAGCACCACCAGCCGATCCATCCGTGCGATGGTCGAGAGCCGGTGGGCGATGGCGATCACGGTTTTGCCCTGCATCAGGGTTTCGAGACTTTCCTGGATCGCCGCTTCGACTTCCGAGTCCAGGGCCGAGGTCGCCTCGTCCATGATCAGGATCGGCGCGTCCTTGAGCAGCACCCGGGCAATCGCAATCCGCTGACGCTGGCCACCGGAAAGTTTCACCCCGCGTTCACCCACATGCGCATCGAAACCGGTACGGCCTTCGGCGTCCGACAGCAACGGAATGAACTCATCGGCACGGGCTTTGTGCACCGCTTCCCATAACTCAGCATCGGTGGCATCGGGTTTGCCGTACAGCAAATTGTCGCGGATCGAGCGATGCAGCAGGGACGTGTCCTGGGTGATCATGCCGATGCGCTCGCGCAGGCTTTCCTGGCCGACTTCGGCGATGTTCTGCCCATCGATGAGGATCCGCCCGCCCTGCACGTCATACAGGCGCAGCAGCAGGTTGACGAGGGTCGATTTGCCCGCGCCGGACGGTCCGATCAAGCCGATTTTCTCACCGGGCTTGATCGTCAGATTGAGGTCGCCAATGATCCCGCTCTTCTTGCCGTAGTGAAAATCCACGTACTCGAAGCGCACTTCGCCACGGGCGACAGTCAGCGGTTTGGCCTGATCGCGATCGGTGACGCTGACCGGTTGTGAAATGGTCTGCAAACCGTCCTGGACCATGCCAATGTTTTCGAAGATGCCGGTGACCACCCACATGATCCAGCCGGACATGTTGACGATGCGGATCACCAGGCCTGTCGCCAGGGCAATGGCGCCCACGCTGATCAGCGACTGCGTCCACAGCCACAGCGCCAGGCCGGTGGTGGTGACGATCAGCAAGCCGTTCATGCTGGTGATGACCACGTCCATGCTGGTGACCACGCGGCCGGCCAGTTGGGCTTTCACCGTCTGTTCTTCGATGGCTTCCCTGGCGTATTGCTGTTCGAAATTAGTGTGGGCGAACAGCTTCAGCGTGGTGATGTTGGTGTAGCCGTCGACAATGCGGCCCATGAGTTTGGAGCGGGCATCCGAGGACACCACCGAGCGCTCCTTGACCCGTGGCACGAAGTAGCAGAGCGCACCAATGTACGCGGCGATCCAGCTCAGCAGCGGGATCATCAGGCGCCAGTCGGCTTCGGCGAACAGCACCAGGGAACTGATCGCGTAGATCAGCACGTGCCACAGCGCGTCCACCGCTTGCACGGCCGAGTCGCGCAACGAGTTGCCGGTCTGCATGATGCGTTGGGCGATGCGCCCGGCGAAGTCGTTCTGGAAGAAATTCAGGCTCTGTTTGAGCACATAACTGTGGTTCTGCCAGCGGATCATGCTGGTCATGCTGGGGCTCAGGGTCTGGTGCACCAGCAGGTCATGCAGGCCCACGAACACCGGGCGCAGGATCAGCGCCACCACGGCCATCCAGGCCAGTTCGATGCCGTGTTCCTTGAAGAAATTAACGTTCGGCGTGCCCTGGGCCAGGTCGATGATGCGGCTCAGGTAGCTGAACAGCGCGACTTCGATCAGCGCGCCGAACAGGCCGACGGTCAGCAGGGCAGCGAAACTCGGCCAGACCTGCTTCAGGTAATAGGTATAAAAGGGGAAAACACGGTCGGGCGGAGCCGCCGTCGGGGCGTCACGGAAGACGTCGATCAGTTGTTCAAAACGGCGATAAAGCATTTGTTCTCCGCCCGCGCGCGGGCTCTCCTTTAAACGGTATGAGCGGCGCCGGAGACCGGCAGCCGCTCAAGCACTCCTGTGCAGATTAGTCGATGACTTTGGCAGACTTGATGAACACAGGGTCAGCCGGCACGTCTTTCATACCGCCTTTAGTGGTGGTCTGGGAGTTGACGATGACGTCCACCACGTCCATGCCTTTGACGACTTTACCGAACACGGCATAGCCATCACCCTGGTCCAGGAAGTCGTTGTCTTTGACGTTGATGAAGAACTGGCTGGTGGCCGAGTCGGGATTCGAGGTGCGGGCCATGGACAGCGTGCCACGCACGTTATGCAGACCGTTTTTGGACTCGTTCTTGATCGGTGCCTTGGTATCTTTCTGCTGCATTTGTTGAGTGAAACCACCGCCCTGGACCATGAAGCCAGGAATCACACGGTGGAAAATAGTGTTGTTGTAGAAGCCGCTGTTGACGTAATCAACGAAGTTCTTGGTGCTGATCGGTGCTTTGACCGGGTCCAGTTCGATTTCGATCTGGCCGTTGGTGGTTTCCAGCAACACGTGCGGCGCCTTGGCAACGGGCGTTGCGGCCATCAGGTTGGCGGCAAACAGAACGGAGCCGGCGACGAGGGCGATTTTTTTCAGCATGGGTCAGTGATCCTGAGTGAGGTGGTGTCGACTGCGGTGAGAAACTCGAGCAGGGTTTGGTTGAAGCGTTCGGGTTGATCCAGCGGGGTGGCGTGACGCGAATCGGCGATCACCACCAGCCGCGCATCGGGCAGCAGTTTTACGTAGGTTTCCTTCAGTGAGACCGGCGTGTAATCGCGGTCGGCGCTGACAATGAGGGTTGGACAGGCGACTCTGGAAAGTCGTTCCTGAACACCCCAGCCAACGATGGCATCGAAGCTGGCGAGATAAGCATGTTTGTCGTTTTTTGCCCAGCGCTCAGCCATCTTCTGGCGCAAATCGGCTTGTTCGGGTTTGGGAAACAGCTTGGCGCCCAGGGCCTTGCCGATGGTGCCCAGACTGAGGGCACGCATCAGGCTCCAGCGCTTGAACCACTGCCAGTAATCGTCGCGGCTGCGCAGTTTGACCTCGGGCGCGCTGTTGACGATGCACAGGCTCTTGAGCATTTGCGGCTGATCCACGGCCAATTGAAAACCGATCATGCCGCCCATGGACAAGCCCACGTAATGCGTAGGGCCAAGGTTCAGGTGTTCCATCAGGGCGACCAGGTCGGCACTGAACCCGGCGATGCTGTAACGCTCGCGGGGTTTGTCGGAGCGACCGTGGCCGCGTACGTCCGGGACGATCACGCGGTAATGGGCGGACAGCGCCGGGATCTGCTTTTCCCAGTCCAGGGTGCTGGAACCCAGCCCGTGGACCAGCAGTAACGGCGTGCCGTGGCCGTATTCCTCATAGTGCAGGTTGCAACCTTCGTGTTCGAAATAGGCCATGCAGATACTCCGTATCAGGCTTGTTCAGGGGCGGCGAACGGCGCATCCAGCGGCGCGGTGTCGAAGGTGCGCAGCAGTTCGATCAGGATTTGCGTCGCCGGGCCCAAGGGTTTGTCCTTGTTCGAATACAGATAGAAGCTCGGGTTGCGGCTGCCACCCTGGTCCAACGGTAGCAGCTTGAGCGTGCCTTCCCGAAGTTCGCGTTCAATCATGTGCCGGGGCAGCCAGGCGAAACCCAGGCCGCTGCTGACAAACGTCGCCGCGGTGGCCAGGCTGCCGACGGTCCAGCGCTGTTCGGCGCCAAGCCAGCCAACGTCTCGGGGTTGCTGGCGACCGGAGTCGCGGATCACCACTTGCATCTGGGTTTCCAGATCCTGGAAGTTCAGTTCGCGGTTCAGACGATGCAGCGGGTGTTCGGGGTGGGCAACGGCAACGAATTCAACATCGCTCAATTCCGCGCCGAGATAGCCGGGAATGCTGAATCCTGTGATGGCCAGGTCCGCCACACCTTCCAGCAACACTTCTTCGACACCCGACAACACTTCTTCGCGAAGACGCACCCGGCAGCCACGGCTTTGCGGCATGAACGCGGTCAATGCGCGGACGAGGCGGGCGCTCGGGTAAGCGGCGTCGACCACCAGCCGCACTTCCGCTTCCCAGCCTTGCTCCATGTGGTGGGCCAGGTCTTCCAGCTGGCTGGCCTGTTTCACCAGTTGCCGCGAGCGGCGCAGCAACACGCCGCCGGCTTCGGTCAGCACCGCTTTGCGGCCATCGATGCGCAACAGCGGCACGCCGAGCTGGTCCTGCATACGCGCCACGGTGTAGCTCACCGAGGATTGCGAACGGTGCAGCGCTTCGGCGGCCTGGGCGAAACCGCCGTGGTCGACCACGGCTTGCAAGGTTCGCCATTGATCAAGGGTCACGCGGGGCGCTTTCATGAATAGCTCCTCTTGTCCTAAGCTGGCAGTCCTTATTGGAGACTGCTGAATGAAAAAGTTTTGTAGTGTGGTATCGGGTTGTGTGGTGCTGGCGCTGCTGCCGCTGACTGCGTTTGCGTATCCGATCGATGTGACAAAGCAGCTCAATGGCATGAAGATCGACTACAACGCGTTCGACACGGATAACGACATCGCCTCCATCCAGGTCAACAACTACGGCGACACCGATGCGCTCTGTAAGGTTGTTTTCAACAATGGCCCGGAATCGCCGCGCACCCGCTCTATCGAAGTGGCCGCCGGCAAACACAAAAATGCCACCGCCAAGTTCACCCGCACCATTATCAAGATGCGTATCAACCTGACCTGCACCCCCAAATGACTGACAACCTGTGGGAGCGGCGGTGCGACGATTCGACTTGCTCGCGAAAGCGGTGCATCAGGCGAAAGTGATAGCGCCTGACACGACGCCTTCGCGAGCAAGTCGAATCGTCGCACCGCCGCTCCCACAGAGCGGCATGCTCAGCTTATAAACGAATTTATTGATGGGTTATAGCAGTTATTTGCGCTTTTTCATCGATATGACTCTGTTTAACCTTCACTCCATCGCCTTACAGCATTCTCAGATGGAGCCTACATCCCATGTCACGCGTTCTGATCATCGAAAGCAGCGCCCGTCAGCAAGACTCGGTTTCCCGCCAGTTGACCCAGACCTTCATCAGCCAGTGGAAAGCCGCGCACCCGAACGACCAGATCACCGTGCGTGACCTCGCCGTCAACCCTGTGCCGCACCTGGACATCAACCTGTTGGGTGGCTGGATGAAACCTGCCGAACAGCGCAGCGACATCGAACAGGTCTCCCTGGAACGCTCCAACCAGTTGACCGACGAACTGCTGGCCGCCGATGTGCTGGTCATGGCCGCGCCGATGTACAACTTCGCCATCCCAAGCACCCTTAAAGCCTGGCTCGATCACGTGCTGCGTGCCGGCGTGACCTTCAAGTACACCGACACCGGCCCGCAAGGTTTGCTCAGCGGCAAGCGTGCCTACGTGCTGACCGCTCGCGGCGGGATCTACGCCGGCAGCACGGCCGATCACCAGGAACCGTACCTGCGTCAGGTCATGGGCTTCATCGGAATCCACGACGTGACCTTCATTCACGCCGAAGGCATGAACCTGGGCGGTGACTTCCAGGAGAAAGGCCTGAACCAGGCCAACGCCAAGCTTTCCCAGGTGGCTTGAGGCTTTAATCGCCAGATAATCCCTTGATGTTCAAGTGGCCTGGCGCAACCCCTTCAAGGCTTTACGCGCATCGAACCTCCCTTTGCACTTGTTGCTCCTGAGTGCTGTCGCCCGATTGAACGCTTTAGCGAGATCGGGCTTTTTTTTGCCTGGGATTTGGTGGATGTGCACCGATCTCCTGTGGGAGCGGGCTTGCTCGCGAATGCGATAGGTCAGGCAACATTAATATCGACTGACACGACGCTTTCGCGAGCAAGCCCGCTCCCACATGGGATTTGTGCGTGGGCAGAGGGTTCGCGATAACGGATAAAACCCGCTATCGTCGCCGCCATTCGAAACGAGGCGAGCATGGGCTATCTACTTTTTGTCACGCTGATCCAGGCGTTTTCCTTCAGTCTGATCGGCGAATACCTGGCCGGTCATGTCGACAGTTACTTTGCGGTGCTGGTACGCGTGTTGTTGGCGGGGCTGGTGTTCATTCCGTTGACCCGCTGGCGTTCGGTGGAACCGGCGTTCATGCGCGGCATGCTGTTGATCGGTGCGTTGCAATTCGGCGTGACCTACGTCTGCCTGTACCTGAGTTTCCGGGTGCTGACGGTGCCGGAAGTGTTGCTGTTCACCATCCTCACGCCGCTGCACGTGACCCTGATCGAAGATGCATTGAACCGGCGCTTCAATCCCTGGGCATTGGTCGCGGCACTGGTGGCAGTGCTCGGCGCGGCGGTGATTCGTTACGACCGAATCAACCCGGATTTCTTCATGGGCTTCCTGCTGCTGCAACTGGCCAACTTCACCTACGCCGCCGGGCAGGTCCTTTATAAGCACCTGGTAGCGCGCCATCCGAGCGATCTTCCGCACTACCGACGCTTTGGCTACTTCTACCTGGGCGCGCTGGCGGTGGCATTGCCGGCGTTCCTGATGTTCGGCAAACAGAATTTCCTGCCGGAGGCGCCGTTGCAATGGGGTGTGCTGGTGTTCCTCGGCCTGGTCTCCACCGCGTTGGGGTTGTATTGGTGGAACAAGGGCGCCTGCCTGGTGAATGGCGGGACGCTGGCGGTGATGAACAACCTGCATGTGCCGGTGGGGTTGCTGATCAATTTGCTGATCTGGAATCAGCATGAAGAGCTGGGGCGGCTGTTCCTCGGTGGGTCCGTGATCTTGATGGCGGTGTGGATCAGTCGGTTGGGTGTACGAAAGTCTTTGGCGCTGACCTGACCCTTGGGGCCATTAATGTACGCACCGCAGTCCGTCGACTGGCGGGGCGTGTGGGCTGTGCTAGTGTTTTTGGACCTATCTTTCCGATGAGCCCTTGCCATGGACGAGACGATCGTTGACGTGACCACCGCGAAGTTCAACGCGTTAGTCACGGTGATACAGGTATATGGCGCCGCTTTCGCGGTGAAGATTCTCACCGCAATCGCCTTCTGGATCGTCGGGCGCTGGCTGATAGGCTTTGCTGTCGGAATGGTGCAGCGGGCCCTGGCCAAGCAGAAGGTCGACCCGACTGTTCTGCGCTATGTCGGCTCAGCCATTACCGTGACGCTGAACATCATTTTGGTGATCGGTATTCTCGGCTACCTGGGCATGCAAACCACGACCTTCGCCGCGCTGCTCGCTGCGGTCGGCCTTGCGATTGGTCTGGCCTGGTCAGGGTTGTTGGCCAATCTGGCGGCTGGCGCGTTTATCATTGTCTTGCGGCCGTTCAAGGTCGGTGACTTCATTTGCGCGGGTGGGGTGACGGGTACGGTCACCGAGATCGGTCTGTTCGCTACCGCTATCAACACCCCGGATAACGTGCTGACGCTGGTCGGTAATAACAAGATTTTCAGCGACAACATCCAGAACTTCACCCACAACCCGTTCCGCCGTGTCGAACTGAAAGCCCAGCTATCGGGTGCGGCCGACTGGAAAGCGGCGGCAGCCTTGCTGAAACAACACATTGCGGCAATCCCCAATGTGCTTGCCGAGCCGGCCGTGGAGGTGGAGATTTTAGAGTTCAATCTGGTAGGTCCGGTGTTGGCGGTGCGTCCTTACTGCCACAACGAGCACTATTGGCAGGTGTATTTCGACACCAACCGCACCATCAAGGATTCCCTCGGTGAAGCCGGTTTCCCGGCTCCGATGCCGGCGCAGACGGTAATCATCCAGCAGCAAGCCGGCTGAGCCTCACACCATCACTCCCACAGGGTTTTGTGGTTCTACATGATGTGTTTTTCTGGCTCAGGAATGTGGCTCGCGCCCAGCATCGCCGGGAGTAACCCGGCCCTTAAATCCCCGCCACTGGGCTGCTGATACAGGCTCAAGCCAAACTCCGGCAGCACCGCCAGCAGGTAATCGAAAATATCCCCCTGAATCCGCTCGTAATCCGCCCACGCCGTGGTGCGGGTGAAGCAGTAGATTTCCAGTGGAATGCCCTGCGCAGTGGTTTGCATCTGGCGGACCATGCAGGTCATGTTCGGCTGGACCTCCGGGTGACTCTTCAGATACGCCAACGCATACGCGCGGAACGTCCCGATGTTGGTCATCCGCCGCCGGTTGGCCGACATCGCCGCGACGTTGCCTTGAGCCTCGTTCCAGGCCTTGAGTTCGGCCTGTTTGCGGCTGATGTAATCGGTCAGCAGATGCACCTGGCTCAGCTTCAACTCTTCGTCATCGCGGATAAACCGCACGCCGCTGGCATCGATGAACAGGCTGCGCTTGATCCGTCGTCCGCCGGACTGCTGCATGCCGCGCCAGTTCTTGAACGACTCGGACATCAGACGCCAGGTCGGGATCGAAACGATGGTCTTGTCGAAGTTCTGCACTTTCACCGTGTGCAGGGTGATGTCGACCACGTCACCGTCGGCACCCACTTGCGGCATCTCGATCCAGTCGCCGACCCGCAGCATGTCGTTGCTGGTCAGCTGCACGCTGGCGACGAACGACAGCAGCGTGTCCTTGTAGACCAACAGAATCACCGCCGACATGGCGCCCAGACCCGACAGCAGCAACAGTGGCGAGCGGTCGATCAGTGTGGCGACAATGATGATCGCGCCAAACACGTACAAGACCATTTTCGCCAGCTGCACGTAGCCTTTGATCGACCGGGTGCGGGCGTGTTCGGTGCGGGCGTAGATGTCCAGCAAGGCACTGAGCAGGGCGCTGACCGACAGCACCAGGAACAGGATGGTGAACGCCAGTGCGACGTTGCCGAGGAAAATCAGGCTGGTCTTGCTCAGCTCCGGCACCAGGTACAGGCCGAACTGGATCACCAGCGACGGGGTCATTTGCGCCAGGCGATGAAAGACCTTGTTATGCCGAAAGTCGTTGATCCAGTGCAAGGCCGGTTGGCGACCGAGTATTTTGGTCGCGTGAATAATGAGGTAGCGCGCCACTCGTCCGAGGGCCAGCGCTACCACCAGCAGCAGGATCAGCGCCAGGCTGGAATGCAGGAGCGGGTGCTGATCGAGGGCACCCCAGAGGTCTTGGGCGTTGAGCCAGAGCTGTTTGATATCCATGGGCGAAAACGGTCTTCTGTAGGACGCGACGGGGCGATTAGAGCATCTAAGACGCTTTGCATGACGTTTTGAGACAAATCAGGCAACAAAAAAGCCACTGTTTACCGCCGTTTGCATAAAGAAACTCGGCCTCGGCGCTCGAAACCGTTACCCTATGCAGCTGTTTTTTTGTATTTCTTCGAGGTAGCACCCGTGTTTTCCCAATTCGCCCTGCACGAACGCCTGCTCAAAGCCGTGGCCGAGCTTAAATTTGTCGAGCCAACGCCTGTGCAAGCAGCGGCTATTCCGCTGGCGCTCCAAGGGCGTGACCTGCGGGTGACAGCGCAAACCGGTAGCGGCAAGACCGCTGCATTCGTTTTGCCGATCCTCAACCGTCTGATCGGCCCGGCAAAAGTCCGCGTCAGCATCAAGACCCTGATCCTGCTGCCGACCCGCGAGCTGGCCCAGCAGACCATCAAGGAAGTCGAGCGCTTTGCGCAATTCACGTTCATCAAGTCCGGCCTGATCACCGGTGGTGAAGACTTTAAGGTCCAGGCCGCCATGCTGCGCAAGGTACCGGACATCCTGATCGGTACGCCGGGCCGGATGATCGAGCAACTGAACGCCGGCAACCTCGACTTGAAAGAAGTCGAAGTGCTGGTCCTCGACGAAGCCGACCGCATGCTCGACATGGGCTTTGCCGAAGACGTGCAGCGTCTGGTGGAAGAGTGCACCAACCGTCAGCAGACCATGCTGTTCTCGGCCACCACCGGTGGTTCGGGCTTGCGCGAGATGGTCGCCAAGGTTCTGAACAACCCGGAACACTTGCAGTTGAACAACGTCAGCGATCTGAATGCGACCACCCGTCAGCAGATCATCACCGCTGACCACAATCAGCACAAAGAACAGATCGTGAACTGGCTGCTGGCCAACGAGACCTACCAGAAGGCCATCGTGTTCACCAACACCCGGGCCATGGCCGACCGCATTTACGGTCGTCTGGTGGCGCAGGAATACAAAGCGTTCGTGCTGCACGGCGACAAAGACCAGAAAGACCGCAAACTGGCGATCGATCGCCTGAAGCAGGGTGGCGTGAAAATCCTCGTCGCCACCGACGTTGCCGCTCGCGGCCTCGACGTGGAAGGCCTGGACCTGGTGATCAACTTCGACATGCCGCGCAGCGGCGACGAATACGTTCACCGTATCGGTCGCACCGGCCGTGCTGGCAACGATGGCCTGGCCATCTCGCTGATCTGCCACGGCGACTGGAACCTGATGTCGAGCGTCGAGCGCTACCTCAAGCAGAGCTTCGAGCGCCGCACCATCAAGGAAGTCAAAGGCACCTACGGCGGACCGAAAAAGGTCAAGGCCTCGGGCAAAGCCGTTGGCGTGAAGAAGAAAAAAGTCGACGCCAAAGGCGACAAGAAGAAAACCGGCGCCAAGGCCCCGACCAAACGCAAAATCGCCAACCGCCCTAAGACCGACGCCCTGTCGCTGGTCAGCAAGGACGGCATGGCGCCGCTCAAGCGCCGCAAGCCGGAAGCGCCGGCAGCTGAATAAAGCGCCGTAGCGATCCAATAAAAAACCCGGACAGTGTCCGGGTTTTTTTATCTCCAGCGTTTGTCAGCTCCCCAACAGCCCACGGGTGTCCGCATCAAAGCGTTGTTTGGCTTGATCAGCCTTCGGTTTGAGCAAGGCGAGCAAGGCAGCCTCGCTGTACAACTGAGTGACCGCCAGTTCCCTGGGGGTCGGCTCAATCGGGATCAGCACGTCGCTATCGTCTGCATGCAGCCAGATCGCCACCAAGTGCAATGCCGAAACAAACAGTACCCGCAGTTCAACGGTTTTACCCTGCAGTTGCGGCGACTGTTCCGCTAGTTTCAACGCGCCGACCGTCGCGGCCGCCATGGCTCCGTGGTTCAGCGAGGCGAACTCGACATGACCGCGGACGTCGGCCAATTGTGCATCGGCAATCGTCACGCCATCGGAAAACACCAGGTAATGCCAATCGCCAATCTTGGCGTCTTTCAGGCCTTTGCCCTGGCTCACGTCCTCCAGGCTGAGCGAGTAACCACGGTAGGCCTCGCTGAGGCTGATCTTGCCGGGCGTGGCATTGGCAAACTGGCGATTGACGCCGAAGCCTTGGTTTTGCAGGGCGGCTTGGAGCGCCGGACGCAATGTCTGCACGCCGTTGGAAGGCGCCTTTGGATAAGTCAGTTGCATGATGTCGCCCTCCTAGTTTTTCACGGTGAAGTAAGTGTTGGTCCAGTTGCCGCCGCCGTTGTAAGAACCGGGGAACGAGTTCAACGCTCGGGTCGAGTAGCCGTAGATCGAGTCTGCAACCAACACGTAGTTGCCGTTGGTGCCATAGATCGTCAGGAAGTGGGCACCACCACCGTACCAGGCACAGCGCAAACCAATCGGCCGACCCATGTTGATCTGGTTCTGGATGGCCGACATCTGCAGCGAACCCTGGTTCATGCCGTTGAAACTGCGGGTAATCCTCAGGGCCGTATCCAGATAGCCATACACGTTGCACGGCCCCGGTTGATTGCAGCAGTTGCGGTCGAGCGCAGTGGTAGCCACGCCGCATTGGGTCCAGGACCCGGTGCCGTAATAGTTGCCGACCGACGCGGAAACTGCCGCCCAGCACCAGTTGGTCTGGGTTTGCTTCTGCATTGTGAAGTTGAGACTGGCAGCAGCCAGTGCGTTGAGTGGGGCAGCCGATTGGACATCGGACAGTTGCGGGTTGAGTAGACGACCGGCCAGGCACCTTGGCAGGGTTTCGCCGGTGAATGACGTTGCTTCAGTGGTTAACATTTTTCAATCCTCCATGAGTGAAAACTAGCGTCCAGCTAGTGGGTCTGTAGCGGTGTTGCTGAGCGATCGGCGTGTGCGTTTTGCCATGCTGGATGGCCGGCTCCGATCCGGGCTCGAGGTAACCTTAGGCAGATATATGCGTTTGTGCAAATAATTAAATGCACTAGTGCAAATTCCAGATCGAAAGAACGGCGCCTTTGGCAGCGCCGGAGGAACCGTCATTCTTGCGTTGTAGCTATCCAAAGGCCCTGGTTTCAGCTCTCGGCTTTTTTGTCCGCCGTCTTCAGCTCTTTCAACCGCTGATCAATCAGTTGGCATTTGTCGGGCAGATCCGCGCTGGCGGTGCCCAGATCCATCTTCTGCAGCTCATCGTTGATCTCTTTGGCCTTGGCCGGATTCTGTTCCGTGAGCCTGGTCACTTCCTTGGCCAGCTGTTCGCGCTTGGCCGTGGCTTCCTCGGGGGTGCAGGCCCAGGCGGGAAGGGCGCAGGCGAGGGTGGTGGCGAGAGTTAGTTTCAGCAGGGTTTTCATCGGACAGGCCTCTTTTATCGGGATCGCGACGTTACTGAGTGGAGGGTTAAACGCACTGAAAAGTTCAGGCTGATCACGCGAAGCCCCGTACTAGAGCGCTTTCGAAAAAACACCCAATCCACTATTTGACGTCAGAATGATGGCAACTTAATATCGCGCCACTAAAGTGATATCACTTTGCCGTTTCGAGGAATCGAGCAGCCTGTCGCTGAGGGTAGCGAAGGCGCGGTTCGCCACGCACTGGACATTCTTATCCGGGCGTCTCCCTGCCCATCTTTGTCGTGACCGATGGCCAATGCCTTGTGCGCTGACCTTGGCGGGATTACTTCACCTTCGATTTGCTATTTCCCCTTGCCCTGCTGCATCGAGATTCTTGACATGGACGTTCGCCAATACGCTTTCCTTGTTCGCCAACCTTCTGCCGCCGTGAAAGCCCGCGAGCACTTCTGGGGCATGCCCAAGCGCGGACTGGCGTTCCTGTTGGCCAACGTGATGTTCTGGCAACCGATGTGGGCGCAGGCCGAGGGGATCGTCGTGGCCACGCCGGGGACCAGTCTCGGGCAGGCGGGCAATGGCGTGCCGATCGTCAATATTGCCACGCCCAATGGCACCGGCCTGTCGCATAACCAGTTTCACGATTACAACGTCGGCACCCAGGGAGTCATCCTCAACAACGTCGCCAACCAGACCGGTGCGACGCAACTGGGCGGCATCATCGTCGGCAACCCCAACCTCACCAACCGGGTCGCGGCGCAAACCATTCTCAACGAAGTGGTCGGCGGCAGTCCGAGCCAGCTGCGCGGTTATACGGAAGTGGCGGGGCAGTCGGCACGCGTCATCGTGGCGAACCCTTACGGCATCAGTTGCAACGGCTGCGGTTTCATCAACACGCCGCGTGTGACGCTGACCACCGGCAAACCGGTGCTCGACAACGGACGTCTGGATCGCTTCCAGGTCGATCAGGGCAGCGTCTCTATCGATGGCGCCGGGTTGAACGCCAACAACGTCGACAGCTTCGAAATCATCACCCGCAGCGCGAAGATCAACGCCGAAATCCAGGCGAAGAACCTGACGATTGTGGCCGGTCGCAACGACGTCAACGCGCAGACGCTCAACGCCACCGCACGCACCGATGACGGCAGCGCGAAACCGCAACTGGCCATCGACTCGTCGGCGCTGGGCGGGATGTATGCCGGGGCGATCAAACTGGTCGGCACAGAGTCGGGCGTCGGGGTGAAGCTCGACGGCAAACTGATCGCCAGCGGTGGCGACATTCAACTCGATGCCAGCGGCCACTTGAGCCTGGTCGACACCTCGGCCACCAACGGCGCCGTAAACGTCAAAGCCGCCAGCCTCGACGCTCGCGGTCCGGTGTATGCGGGCACCGCGCTAAACGTGCAAACCCAAGGCAACCTGAGCAACCAGCAAACCCTCGCCGCCCGCGACAGCATTGCCCTGAGCACCGGTGGGCAGTTGACCAACAACGGCATCATCGAGGCCGGGGTTAATCCCGATTACGGTCGCAACGCTAATGGTGATGTAAGCCTGACCGCGCAGAATTTCAACAACAGCGGCAAAAGCGTGGTTGCCAGCCGCAACCTGTCGATCAATACCGCACAGACATTAAGCAACCAAGGCGGCACGCTTAGCGCTCAACAAACCACCAACATCAACGCTGGCACCCTGGACAACCAGAATAACGGCCGAGTATTGAGCAGTGGCGCGTTGAACGTGGTGGCTAATCAGGTGTTCAACTCGAACGGACTGATCAACAGTTCGGGCAACTTGACCGCCAACATCGGTCAGCTCAATAACAGTAACGGTGAAGTGTCCAGCACAAGCCTTACCCGACTCACCGCGATGACATTGAACAACCGCAGCGGTCAGGTGCTCGGTGACCTGGGTTTGAGCATCGACCTCAGCGGCGCACTGGACAACCGCGATGGCGTGCTGGGCTCCGGCACCACCGTAACGATCAACGCCGCCAGCCTCGACAACCGTGACGCAGGCGTGGTGGTCAGCGATGGCAGCCTTAATGCACACATCACCGGTTTGTTGGACAACCGCAACACCGGTGAAATCACCGCCAAGGGCGCCGTCGATGTGCAAACCGGCAGTCTCGACAACCGCGGTGGCAAAGTCATTGGTAAAAACACGCTGTCTGTCGGCAGCGCTTCCGCCGATAACCGCGGTGGCGTGATTCAGGCGGACAAACAGGTGGACCTGCAAATAGGCCAGCTAGACAACCGCGACAAAGGCTTGATCAGCGGCAAGGCCGGCGTCGGTTATGTCGGCGTTCGATTTGACAATACGGGCGGTTTGCTCAGCGCAGCGGGTCCAGTGACGCTCAACGCCAGTGAAGTGCAAAACGCCGCTGGGCGCATCTCCAGCCAGAGCGATCTCACCGCCGTCATTGGCCTGCTGAAACAACAGGGCGGTGCGCTGGTCGCCCAGGGCAATCTGAGCCTGACCGGCACCTCTCTCGATAACCGCAATGGAGGTCTGGTCGGCACCACTAAAGCGCTGACACTCAATGTCGGTGACATCGACAACCGCGCAGGCGAAATCTCCAGCAGCCTGCTGTTGACCATCAACGGCCAGCGTCTGGACAACAGCGATGGCGGCAAGGTGTTGGCGGCCACGGATCTGGCATTGACCGTCGCCAACCTGATCAACCGGAACAAAGGCCTGATCGTCGGCAAAGGCGCCACGACGTTGACTGGCACCTTGCTGGACAATAGTGGCGGTACGCTCAACAGCCTCAACGGTCTGGTGATTACCCTCGACGCCGCCTTGCTCAATCTCGACGGTTTGATCAGCAGCGAAGGAAGCTTGACTGTCAACGCGGGCAGCCTCGATAACGACGGCGGCAGCCTGAGCAGTGCCGGTGCGTTGTCAGTGACCAGCCGTGGAGCACTGCGCAATGTGGGTGGTTCGATCAGCGCCGACAGCACCTTGAGCCTCGACAGCGCGAGCCTCGACAACAGTCAAAAGGGCTTGATCTCGGGCAAGAACGCTACGCACGTGGTCACCAGTTATTTCGATAACAGCCTGGGCGGGCGCCTCACCAGTGGCTCGACCCTGGATCTGACGGCCAAACAGGTCAACAACGCCGCCGGGCGGATTGCCAGTCAGCAAGCCTTGACCGCCTCGGTCACCAGGCTCGATCAGCAGGGCGGAGAGCTGTTCAGCAAAACCAGCTTGAGCCTGGACCTGAACCATGGCCAGTTGAACAACCAAAAGGGCTTGATCAACGCCCCCGGCACTTTGTTGCTCAAACAACTCAGTGACGTGAATAACCAGGGCGGGGAAATCTCCAGCGCCGAAGCCTTCACACTCGCTGTGCAGAGCCTCGACAACAGCAACGGCAAACTGCTGAGCAGTCAGGGTCTGACCCTGCGCATTGCCCACGCGTTGAACAACGTCAAAGGTGCAATTTCCGCCGCGTCCATCGATAGCCACAGTGCCAGCCTCGACAACACTGAAGGCTTGATCAGCAGTCACGGCGAGCTGGAACTCAGCATCGATGGCACCCTGGATAACCAGCGCGGTGTGGTCATCGCTGATGGTGGACTGCAGATCACCGCCGACACCGTTGACAACCGTAACGGCGAAATCGCCGGTAAAGGCGAGGCGACGGTCAAGGTCAAACACCTGGATAACCAGCAAGGCAAGCTGATCACCACCGGCACGTTGCAGGTCACCGCCGACACACTCGATAACCGCCAAAACGGTTTGCTGGGTGCCACCAAAGACGTAACCCTGACAGTCGATGATCTCGACAATCGCGGGGGCGAACTGACCACCAATGCCGACCTGACGATCACCGGTAAAAAACTCGACAACAGTGATGGCGGTAAAATAACTGCCGGCAAGGCGATGACGCTGACGTTCGACCAGTTGCTCAACCGCAATAAAGGCATGATCGACGCCACCGGCGCATTGAATCTGCTGGGGCGTTTACTGGATAACAGTGGTGGCAACCTCGTTAGCCTGCAGAGCATGAGCCTGAACCTGACAGGCACCTTCGACAACAGTGACGGGCGTGTCAGCAGCGAGTCGGCCCTCACCGTAAACACCGCGCAATTGACCAACACCAAAGGCAGCCTGTCCAGCGCGGCCGACCTGGTGCTCACCAGTAATGGCAGCATCGCCAACCAGGGCGGTGCGGTCGTGACCGACGGCGCACTCACCGTCACCAGCGCCAGCCTCGACAACCGCCAGCAGGGCAGCATCAGCGGCAAGGGTGCCGTGTCCGTCACCACCAGCGCGTTCGATAACAGTCAGGGCGGACAACTTACCAGCGCCAGCACCCTCGATCTGGTCGCCGGCCAAGTCACCAACCAGGACGCCGGGCGCATCGGCAGCCAAGGCGCGTTGACGGCGAGTGTCACAGGGCTGGATCAACAGGGCGGCAAACTGTTCAGCAACAGCAGCCTCAGCCTTAACTTGAACAACGGTCAACTGAACAACCAGAACGGCCTGATCAACGCCCCCGGCGCATTGCTGCTCAAACAACTCAGCGGCGTGAACAACCAGGGCGGGGAAATCTCCAGCGCCGAAGCGTTCACGCTCGCCGCACAAAGCCTCGCCAACAGCAACAACGGCAAACTGCTGAGCAATCAGGACCTTACCTTGCGCATCGCCAACGCGCTGGACAACGTCAAAGGCCTGATCGGCGGCGCAACGCTCGACGCCCGCGCCGGCACGCTGAACAACAGTGGCGGTACTTTGAGCAGTCGCGCTGATCTGGATCTGACGGTGACCGGCCTGCTGCGCAACGATGACAAAGGCCTGATCAACGCCGTACAAACGCTGAAACTGAACAGCGCCGACCTGAACAATCAGAGCGGTAGCCTACTCGGCGGTGCGGCAGTCATCCTCAATGCCATGGCCTTGAACAACCGTGACGGCGGCCTGATCAATAGTCAGGGCAACCTGAGCCTGACCGCGACAAACCTGGACTCGAGCAACGACGGTGAAATCTCGGCCAAGGGCGATATCGACCTGAAGCTCACGTTCCTGACCCAGAACGGCGGACGCGTGCTGGGCGATAAAGCGGTCACCGTGGACCTGGCCAACGGTGACTTCGACAACCGTAACGGCCTGCTCACGGCCAAAGGTCCGTTGACCCTCAAGCGTCTGCGTGACCTCAACAACCACAGCGGCGAGATCTCCAGCAACCTCGGTTTCGACATTATCGCCCGGGCCCTGGATAACAGCGCCGGCAAACTGATCACCAGCCAGAAGCTGGCTCTCAATGGCACCACGCTCATCAACCAGAAGGGCCTGATTTCTGGCTGGGAAGGTTTGACCGTCAATGGCGACAGCCTGGATAACCGCGCCAGCGGTACGCTTTCGAGCCGCGAGGGCGACGTCGCCGTAGACCTCAAGGGGGCCTTGCTCAACAGCAACGACGGAGCTCTGGTCAGCAAAGGCGGCCTGAGCGTCAAAGCCACCAGTCTGGACAACAGCAACAAGGGCATCCTCAGCAGCACGGCAGGGCAGACCCTGAACCTGAGCGGCTCGCTGAACAACAATCTGGGAGGCCTGATCGACAGTGGCGCCGCTCTCGACATCACTAGTGCTGCACTCACCAACGTTGGCGGTGTGATCAATGCGCAACAGGCGATCAACGCGACCGCCAGCGGCGTGGACAATCAGAACGGCCAAATCATCGGCAACGGCGCGATTACCCTCAGCCTGCTGGCGCAACTGGACAACAACGGCGGCAAACTGGCCGGCGCCGGTCCGGTGTTGATCAAGGGAGTTACCGACCTCAGTAACCAGAACGGTCAACTCGCCAGCCAAAAAACGCTGACCCTGTTGACCGGTTCCCTGGACAACAGCAACAACGGCACCCTGGCTGCCAACGACGCTTTGTCGGTCACCGCCAGCGGCGCGGTGCAGAACAACGCCAACGGTCTGATCTACAGCAAGAACGCCAGTCTGCAAGTGCACGCGGCCAGCCTGGTCAACGGTAAGGGCTCGCTCCAGAGCCAGAACGGGCTGACCCTCGACGTCAGCGGCGACCTCGATAACCAGAGCGGCAAAGTCATCGCCGAAAACGGCGACGTCAACGTTAACGCGGCCAACATCGATAACCGCGGTGGCGTGCTGTCGAGCATCAAGGGGGCTCTTGAAGCGCAGACCGTCGGTGTGCTGCGCAACGGTTTTGACCTCAACAACAATCGCCAGGGAGCGGTTATTCAAGGTCAACGCCTGACCCTGTCGGCATTGGCCGGCCTGGACAACAACGGTGGGCGGATCTCGGCGCAGGTCAGTGACGTCACCCTCACCACTGGCGCACTGGATAACCGCAACGGCGGCCTCTACGCCAAAGGCCTGGTGGGCGTGACCGGCTCCAGCCTGGACAACGGCACCGGGCAAATCGCCGGCAACCGCATTAACCTCAACCTCAATGGCGCCCTGAACAACCGTAGCGGCATCGTCGAAAGCGACACCACGTTGACCGTTAAAGCCGCCAGCCTCGACAACCAGACTGGCCGGCTGCGGTCGCTCGGCAGCATCGACAAAACCAGCTTCCAGATTGGCGGGCTGCTGGACAATCGTAACGGCGTGCTGGAAACCGCGAATACCGACTTGACCGTAGCCGTTGGCAGTTTCCTGAATGCCGGTGGCCAACTCAACCATGTGGGGCGTGGCCGGTTTGATATCTCTACCGCCAACGTGATTGGCGCCGGGGGTGGCATCACTACCCGTGGCAGCCTGGACCTGAATGCCGATACCTGGAGCAACTCCAGCGTCATCCAGGCCGGGCGCTTGAACGTCAACGTCAACAACTTCAGTCAGACCGCCACTGGCCAACTGCTCGCCGCTGATCATTTGCAAGCACGCGGCGGCAACTGGACCAACGATGGCTTGATCGCCAGCGACGGCATGATGGACATGCAACTGGCCGGCAGCTACAGCGGCAACGGGAGGGTGTCGAGCCTCGGCGGACTCTATCTGTCGGCGGCGCAGTTGAGCCTGAACGCGGTTTCCAGTATTGCCGGTGGCGGCGACACAGACATCAAGATTGGCGGGTTACTGAACAACGCCGGACGCCTGACCTCCAACGGCGATCTGAGCGTTGAAGCCGGCAGCCTGAACAACACCGGCACGCTGGGTGGTTCGCAATCGGTGCTGATCAAAACGCCGAACCTGGTGAACGATCGCGGCCTGATTTTCAGTGGCGAAAATACCGCGCTGGAAGTCGGCAGCCTCACCAACAACCAAGGCGACTTCTACAGCCTGGGTGACCTCACGATCAAGGGCTACGCCGGTGCGGCTCGGGCCAACGTGGTGGATAACATCTCCGGGGTCATGGAGAGCGTCGGCAACATGTCGATCGACGCCACAACGCTGAACAACCGCGGGGAAAAGTTCGAGGTTTCGCGCAAATTGGTGTCCAGCTTCCTTGCCGTTCATTGCAATGATTGCAGCGGCGATACTTTTTCCGTCGATTACGGCTTGAAGGAGATTTACGAGGCTGGCGTCTCTGATCAATCGCCGGGCGCAAAATTGACCTCGGGCGGTAACTTCACATTCAACGGCGGCGACTTCCTGAATAGCCGCAGCGAACTGGTCGCCGCACGAGACATCACGATCAACGCCAACAATTTCACCAACCTCGGTGCATCCGCCGGCACCATCGAGCGCACGCGGGTCTTCAGCGCGGACGGGATCACCGATGGTACGCACGCCCGATTCATGCAAGGTGAATTGTGGGAGTACAACAAACGCAACGACAACGGCCCGTTGACCTTTCACTACATTGATAATGCCGGTCAGTTCCGCACCGCCAATTATTCAACCGAAACGTATTACTGGAAAGGCAGTGAGGAAGTCCGCGACATTCTGGTGGACAGTGAAACCGGCCGAAAACTGATCGGCTACGGCGCCTGGCATCATCCGGATCGTTACGAGAAGTCGGAATACGACCCGAATAATTTGATGTCGATACCGGCTCAGCTCCTGAACTACTCGGTAGTAGACACCGAAGTATCCCGTGACGGCGGCACTGTTCAGAATGCGATCGTCCAGGCCGGCGGCAAGGTCAACATCACCGCCACCAAAAACCTCACCAACAGCGTTATCCACGAGGATTATGCCTTTGTTGCTGGCGTTGATCGCCGGCAAAACACCCAGGGTGGTGGCACCGGAAAGCCGTTGTTAGTGCACCTCAACGGCCAGCTGCCACCGGACCTCTCTCAGCAACAAGTCAACCCGCTGAGCCTGCCTGGCTTCGCCTTGCCAACCGGGCAAAATGGCCTGTTCCGCCTCAGTGCGGAAGGTACAAACAACGCTCCAGCGGGGGCGGGCACGATTCATCCGCCGGGTTGGGCCGTGGGTAGCGAAAGCGTCAGTACGCTGGGACACATAACCGCCGCCAGCAGCGGTGGCCCGCGAGATTTGTCGATCGACAGGCCGCCCGCTGTTTCCACGGATGATCGCGCGGTAGAGCCGGTCAGACGTACGCCGACGGTCATCAAGACCGATGCCAGTACACTCGATTTGAGCGTTAAATCGACCGGCGTTGGCGCCGATATACGGACCAATTCCCTCAAGTCCGCTATCGGTATTCTTCCAACGGCACGCGTCACCGGCCTGCCGGATGTCAAGGCACCGTCCAACGCGCATAAATACCTGATCGAAACCAATCCGGTCCTCACCGACCTCAAATCGTTCATGAGTTCGGATTATCTGCTGAGCAACCTCGGCTACGACCCGGACGTCAGTGCCAAACGCCTGGGCGACGGCCTCTTCGAACAGCGCCTGGTTCAGCAAGCGGTCGTTGCCCGCACCGGCCAGCGTTACATCAACGGCCAGACCACGGATGAAGGCCTGTTCAAGTACCTGATGAACAACGCCATCGCCAGTAAGGATCAGCTCAATCTTTCCATGGGCGTGACCCTCACCGCCCAACAAGTCGCAGCCCTGACCCACGACATTGTCTGGCTGGAAGAGCATGAAGTGAATGGTGAGAAGGTCCTGGTGCCGGTGTTGTACCTGGCCAACGCCAATAATCGCCTAGCACCGAATGGGGCATTGATCCAGGGCTCGGATGTGACGCTGATTGCCGGGGCGAATCTGGAGAACTCAGGGACTTTGCGCGCCAGTAATAACCTCAGCGCTACGGCCACCAACGACCTGTCCAACAGTGGCCTGATCGAGGCGGGCGGCCGTGTTGACTTGCTGGCGGGTAATAACCTGGTGAACAAGGCCGGCGGCATCATTACCGGGCGCGACGTGAATATGGTCTCCATCGCTGGCGATGTGATCAACGAACGCACCGTGACCAGCATGGACGCCAGCTACTCCGGCAAAACGCAGCACCGGGACTACGTTGACACCGCCGCGCGGATTGAAGCGGCCAACGAATTGACCGCTTCGGCTGGGCGCGATATCACCAACGCCGGTGGCGTGATGAAAAGCGGTGGTGACACCTACATCGATGCCACTCGCGACATCAATGTTGTGTCTGTGCAAGAGCGCAATGCCGACAGCAAATACCGCTACCTCAACGACAGCACCACGCAACTGGGTGCGACGATCGACGCTGGCCGAAATTTGACCCTCAAAAGCGGTCGGGACATCGCCGTGGTCGCCAGCGACATCGCTGCCAAGGGTGACGTGGCAATTACGGCTACCGACAACCTGTTCGTCACGTCGGCCGCAGACGAAAGCCATACATCCTCCAAAGTCGGCCACACCCTGCGCCAGGAAGACCATGTCAAGCAAGTCGCGTCGACCATTACCGGGGGCGGCGACGTCACCCTGAAAGCTGGCGCCGACATGACGCTGGTGTCGAGCCGGATAAAGGCTGGTGACGAGGCATATCTGGTGGCCGGTGGGAACCTGGAGCTGCTGGCGGCGCAAGACAGCGATTACTCGCTGTATGACATGAAGAAAAAGGGCAGTTTCGGCACCGGAAAATCCAAGCGTGATGAAGTCACCGATGTAAGAAATGTCGGTACTGAAATCACCTCGGGTGGCAACCTTACGCTGCTCAGTAGCGGTGATCAGCGCTATCAGGCGGCCAAGCTCGACAGTGCCAAGGACATCTCCTTGCTCAGCGGCGGCTCCATCACCTTCGAAGCCGTGAAAGACCTGCACCAGGAAAGCCACACAAAAAGCAATAACAGCATGGTCTGGAACTCGGCCAAGGGCCGGGGCAATACCGACGAGACGTTGCGCCAGAGTGAAATGATTGCCAATGGCAACCTGGTGATCCAAGCCGTCGAAGGCTTGAACATCGACATCAAGGACATCAGCCAGAGCACCGTCAGTCAGACCATTGATGCCATGATCAAGGCTGATCCCGGGCTGGCCTGGCTCAAGGATGCCGAGAAACGCGGTGATGTTGACTGGCGCCTGGTGAAGGAAACGCACGACTCCTTCAAGTACAGCAACTCGGGGATGGGGCCGGCGGCAATGCTGGCGGTGATTATCATCGTGAGTGTGCTGACGGCGGGGGCGGCGAGTGCCGCAGTCGCTTCTGCAAGTGGCAGCCTGGGCGCGGCGGGCGGTACGATGGCGGCAGCCACCACCGGCGCGGCGGCGACGACTGCCGGGCTGGGCAACATCATCGCTTCCGCCGTACTGACGTCGATGGCCAGTACCACGGCGGTCAGTACCATCAACAACAAAGGCCACCTTGGAGACGTGTTCAAGGATGTCTTCTCGTCTGAGAGCCTCAAAGGTTATGTGCTTGCCGGTGTTACGGCAGGCATCGCTGCCAAGTTTGGTTTTGTTCCAACCGAACTGAAGTTTGATGTGGACACCCTGCAGACCGTAGCCATCAAGGCCGCGGCTGACGCCTTGGCAAAAACCGCCGTCATGGGCGGCAGTCTGAAAGACAACCTGGTGGCATCGGCACTTGGCTCGGCGATCACCATTGGTGGTGCGGTCACGGCGAACAAGATTGGCGACATCACTGTGTTCGAAGACGGCAAGCTCTCCAAAGTCGTAATGCACGCGGCGTTGGGTGGTTTGATGGCGGAGGCAATGGGCGGGGACTTCCGAACGGGGGCGATTGCGGCGGGCGCGAATGAAGCATTGGTTGATTTCCTGACTGATAAGTTGTTACCGGTTGGCGTCGATAGAAACAGCCTGGAATATCAGCAAGGCGTGAATAAGCTGCTGGCGGCCTCTCAACTGATAGGCGTGTTGACGGCGGCCTTTACCGGGGGCGATCCGAACTCCGCAGCTGCAGTAACGGCAAACGCAACCCAGTACAACAACCTCGACCACCCTTCAGCGGAGCGGCTGCTCAAGGAGCTTCAGGGCTGCCGGGCGACTGAGGGCTGCAGCGCAGCGAACATCCGCGAGATCGTTGGACGGTTCGAAGAGCTGTCGGCCCAACGTTCGTCGGCGATGAATGCCTGTAAAAGCAGAGCGTGTGTGGATGCGATCCAGAAAAGTGCTGTCTCACTGGATGCCCCCGTCGCCAAGGATCTGATGGAGTTCCTGCGGCGCAACATCTCTTACGATATGGCAGGGCTCCTCACCGGGAATCCGGGGGGTATTGCCATCCCTCCTCCGGGTGTCGATAGCTGGGGAGCCATGTTTACTTCGGATAAACAAATTGCCTTTGCGAAGAACCTCAAAGAGGGCTGGCTAACGCCAGATGAATTGGCAGCGGTAGATCAATGGGTGAAGGACACCAGTTGGCTTGACGTGCAGGCTGGGCGGAAGTTGTCTTTGGACGAACGGGTAGCGGCGATCACTGGCCTGACGTTTTCGCTGGGCATGGCGATTCTGGGTAAAAACCCGGTTGGTGCAGGTAGCAGTGGTGGGCAGACAGGATCGGGCCCCAAAATACCTCCTAAACTTGAGCCGTTTACAAATCCGCCGCAAGGTCCTGTCATTCCTCAGGGCTGGATAAGCCGACCTGGCAGAGTGCCTGGGAGTACGATTTACTACCCTCCTGGAACTAACCCGGCTGACAAAGGCAGTACATTCATCAGGGTGATGCCGTCGGGTTCAACTCCTGTTCCAGGCTTACAGAATGGTTATTGGGTCTATATGAATAAAGGGCAGGCGATAAATCCAGCAACAGGAAAACCAGGTGGAAGAGGCGATACACATGTTCCGTTACCCCCAAACACCACTCCGCCGCCTCGTTAGGAGGAAAGATTAATGCTTGAGAGAAGAGATTTAATAGAGTTGGAGTCCACCAGTCTGGTGGGCATAACGGTAGGGATTGGCTCGCAAATATTACTATTTGCGAATGGCGCATCTGTAATGTGTCAGTGCCCTTTCGAGTGTGAGGATGGCAATGGTCGTCTGTCAGGGCATGGGGAAAATGTTTACACTTCTGTTTTGCTTTATGGGTTTCTTAATCAAGATGTGCAGTCTGCCAGTTTCGCAGACGATGGGGTATTGGAACTCGTGTTCGAAGATTCGAGTTTCATTAGAATAGTTGCTGATAGAAATGGTTTAGAGTCTTATGTTGTTTCTACCCGTCATGGTGTGTGTCCCATCTTGGTGTTTTAGTCGTGGCGTGAGAGCGTAAGCGGAAAAGGCGGAGTGGTTTTATTATTTATTTGTTTGGTCTGGTGCATTGGCCAGAAAACAAATCCCTCCGCTTGTTTTTTTTTGGTTTTTGTATTTTTTGAAGTTTTCTTATATCGGAAGATAGCTTGAGGGTTAGTTTGCATCATCATGCAAGCGTTAAATCAGTAACTTGAGCTGAAAGATAAATCTATCCCTTTGTTTTCCTCTTATTTCCCTTTCTCCTGTCACGACGGATAAGGCCAGACATTCCTTGAGAAAATGCTGGTGGATGGGCGAGGTGTAAGATTGAATATGGACGGTTCATTCAAAGGGTTCATTGATTAATGGATGGCAGTATGGCCGGACTATTGGAAATAGTATTTGAGAACGTCAGGCAGGACGTGGTGTTGCCCTTGCTGGAAACAGTTGTTGCTGATGCGGAGTGAGTCCGTAGTCAGTGCTGAGTGTTCAGAAGATTTTCCGGTCTGGAGCAATGGGGGAATTGAACTCGATGCAGTCCGCGCTGCAATTGATTTTGATGGCGCGTTGAGTGTGCTTGTCAATGTCCGGAGTTTGAAATTTATGGGTGTGAACGTAGACTCAGCACTCATTCGAGTTGTTAGGTATCAAGGTAAGTTTGATCTTGATATTAGTTTTGATGAGGATGATGTCGGGTTGCAGGATGTCGATGCCATTGGTATTTTTTTGCGTTCTCGAAGGAAATGGCCAAGAAATTCGAGTTTGTTACTTGTTACTTTGGAATGGAGCGGGCCTCGGATGAGGCTACCCGATTTTTTACCAATGACGTGTTGGGACCGCTGAAGTAAAGGGAGCTTTAGAAAAAACGGGGCGGGATACTAATGAAGCAAAAAACGGGCGACCAACAGGGCGCCCGTTTTTCATTACTCAGCGGCCTATGCCTCCTCACGTGACCTCCTTCCATTTCTCTCAAATCTACCGTTCGTCGGCCTCCAGCCCAGAATGGATCCATATATTGACGCCAAAATAGTGGCCATCTAATATCGCGCCACTATTGTGCTATCAGTCTCCATTTCGAGGGATCGAACATGTACCCAGCCGCCCTTGCGGCGAGGTTGTGCCTGGCTTTGCTGTGCCTGTCTCCGCTAAATCTTGCTTACGCCGCCCCCACTCCTGGGGAAACCGACCTCATCCGTGAACGCCAGGATCGCCTGCTCGAAGAGCAGCGTCGGCGTCTCGAAGAGCTCAAGGAATTACCCGGCAAGGCAGTCAAACCCGCCACACCGGCAGCGCCTGCTGAAACCCGTTGCTTCCCGATCAAGGACATCGAACTCAAAGGTGCCGACAGCCTTTCCGAGGGAGAGAAAAACCGCCTGCTCAAGCCTTACATCGGTCAATGCCTGGGCGTCACGCAGCTCAATGAACTGCTGAAAGTCATCACCGACCACTACATCGAAAAAGGCCTGGTCACCAGTCGTGCCTACTTGCCGCAGCAGGATTTGTCCGGTGGGCATCTGAAGGTGCTGGTGGTCGAAGGCAAGCTCGAAGGATTGAAAGGTGCGCAGGGCAGCAAGCTGTCGGACCGCGAGTTGGGCATGGCTTTTCCCGGCAAGACCGGTGAGCTGGTCAACCTGCGGGAAATCGAGCAACTGGTCGATCAGCTCAACCGTTTGCCGTCGAATCAGGCACAGATGGAATTGGCGCCGGGCAAGAACGTTGGGGGCAGCGAAGTGCTGGTCAAGAACACGCCGCAAAAGCCGTGGCGTGCCGGGTTGTCTCGCAGCAACGACGGCCAGCGCAGCACCGGTGAACAGCAGTGGGGTACCACGTTTGATTGGGACAGTCCGCTGGGTCTGGCGGATCAGTTGAATCTGCGCGGTGGTCACGATGCGATGACCGATCACCAGCACACCTCCAACAACGCGCTGCTCAATTACAACCTGCCATGGGGCTGGTGGAACTTCAATTACACCTACAGCCAGAGTGAATACCGCTCGCAGGCGCAAGCCAACGGTTTCAACTTCAAGCAGACCGGCGACAGCGAGAACCATCAACTGCGCGCCGAGCGGGTGATCCATCGCGATGCCGTGAGCAAGACCTCCCTCAGCACCGGCCTGTCGTACCTGCGCACCAACAACTTCATCGAAGACAGCAAACTCAAACTGAGCAGCAACCGCATCAGCGAAGCGCAGTTCGGCATCAACCACGGTCGGCGAGTCGGCAGTGCCTTCGTCAACCTTGACCTCGGCATGCAGCAAGGCATCGGCGCGTTCGATGCGCAGGGCAACGGTCACCCGGGGCCCGGCGAACCGGATGCGCGCTATCGCAAATACACCGCCACCGCGAGTTACCTGCAACCGTTCAAGCTGTGGGGCGAGTCGTTCAGCTTCAGCAGCCTGATGACCGGCCAACGCAGTGAAGACGTGCTGTTCAGCCCGCAGCGCACCAGCCTCGGCGGGCAGTCGTCGATCCGCGGTTACAAGGATCAATCATTGTCCGGCGACAGCGGCGGTTACTGGCGCAACGACCTGCGCTGGAGCCGTCCAGTGACGCTGGAATGGCTGCGCCCGGTGTTCGCCGAATACGGCACCAGCCTCGGTTACGACCAGGGCGTGATTCGTGGCGATCGCTACAACGGCGACCAGCACGGACGCCTTTCCAGCAACTCGGTGGAGGTGTTCGCTCGCGGTCAGCACCTCGCCGCCAGCGTGACTTTTGCCCACTCCCTGGAACGCCCGGACACCCTGACCGAGCGCGAAGCGCCGATCTATTTCCGCATGGATTTCTTCCTCTAATTTCGCCGCATCGAGACCTTCGACATGGACGCCCGTCAATTCGCCTTCCTGAGCCGTCAGCCTTCTTCTGCCGTGAAAGCCCGCGAGCACTTTTGGGGCATGCCCAAGCGCGGACTTGCGTTCCTGTTGGCCAACGTAATGTTCTGGCAACCGATGTGGGCCCAAGCCGAGGGGATCGTCGTGGCCTCGCCGGGCACCAGCCTCGGCCAGGCGGGCAATGGCGTGCCGATCGTCAACATCGCCACGCCCAATGGCACGGGGCTGTCGCATAACCAGTTTCACGATTACAACGTCGGCACCCAAGGCGTCATCCTCAACAACGTCGCCAACCAGACCGGTGCGACGCAACTGGGCGGCATCATCGTCGGCAACCCCAACCTCACCAACCGGGTCGCGGCGCAAACCATCCTCAACGAAGTGGTCGGCGGCAGTCCGAGCCAGCTGCGCGGTTATACGGAAGTGGCGGGGCAGTCGGCACGCGTCATCGTGGCGAACCCTTACGGCATCAGTTGCAACGGCTGCGGTTTCATCAACACCCCGCGTGTGACGTTGACCACCGGCAAACCGGTGCTCGACAACGGTCGTCTGGATCGCTTCCAGGTCGATCAGGGCAGCGTCTCCATCGACGGCGCCGGGTTGAACGCCAACAACGTCGACAGCTTCGAAATCATCACCCGCAGCGCGAAGATCAACGCCGAAATCCAGGCGAAGAACCTGACGATTGTGGCCGGTCGCAACGACGTCAACGCGCAGACGCTCAACGCCACCGCGCGCGCCGATGACGGCAGCGCGAAACCGCAACTGGCCATTGACTCGTCGGCGCTGGGCGGGATGTATGCCGGGGCGATCAAACTGGTCGGCACAGAGTCGGGCGTCGGGGTGAAGCTCGACGGCAAACTGATCGCCAGCGGTGGCGACATTCAGCTCGATGCCAGCGGCCACTTGAGCCTGGTCGACACCTCGGCCACCAACGGCGCCGTAAACGTCAAAGCCGCCAGCCTCGACGCTCGCGGTCCGGTGTATGCGGGCACCGCGCTAAACGTGCAAACCCAAGGCAACCTGAGCAGCCAGCAAACCCTCGCCGCCCGCGACAGCATTGCCCTGAGCACCGGTGGGCAGTTGACCAACAACGGCATCATCGAGGCCGGGGTTAATCCCGATTACGGTCGTAACGCTAATGGCGATGTAAGCCTGACCGCGCAGAATTTCAACAACAGCGGCAAAAGCGTGGTTGCCAGCCGCAACCTGTCGATCAATACCGCACAGACATTAAGCAACCAAGGCGGCACGCTCACCGGACAAACTACCCGCATCACCGCCGCCACTCTGGACAATCAGAACGAGGGGCGAGTACTGAGTAACAGCACGCTAAACCTCAATGCCAGTCAGGTGTTCAACACCAACGGAGTGATCAACAGCACCGGCCTTCTCACCGGTAATATCGGTCGACTGAACAACAACAGCGGTGAACTCAGCAGCTTGGCCGACATGACGCTGAGCGTGGCCGCACTGGATAACGTCGCCGGTCTGGTGACCGCTGGACGTCTGCTGGACATCACCGCCAGCGGCGCCATCAACAACAACAGCGGCACCCTGGGGGCGCAACAAGCCCTGACCGTCCGCGCGCAAAACCTCGACAACAGTCAGCAAGGAACGCTGAGCAGCGCAGGTCAGTTGACCACCCGCGTCAGCGGCCTGCTGAACAACCAGAGCAAAGGGCAGATCCAGGCCAATGGCGCGATGGATGTGCAGGCCACGCGCCTGGACAATCGCAACGGCAAGATTTCCAGCCTGAATACCCTGAACGTCAGCAGCAGCAACATCGACAACCGTGGCGGGGTGATTCGTGCCGATCAGGCGGTGAAACTGCAGGTCACCGAACTGGATAACCGCGACAAGGGGCGGGTGGAAAGCAAGGCGGCGTTGACCTTTGATGGCAGCAAACTGGACAACCGCAATGGTGGCCTGCTCACAGCCACCGGACCGCTGTCCATCAAGGCCAAAGACGTTGCCAACGATAGTGGCCGTATCTCCGGCAAGGGTGATATCGAAGCCAATATCGATGCCTTGAGCCAGCAGGCTGGCGAGTTGATTGCCGAGGGCAACCTGACGTTGACCGGCAAGTCGCTGGACAACCGAAAGGACGGTTTGGTCGCGTCCCTCAAAACACTGACCGTCAACGTCGATCAAATCGACAACCGCAGCGGTTCGCTGTCCAGTCAGACCGACCTGCACATCAACGGCGCGGCCCTGAACAACAGCGACAGCGGCAAAGTGCTGTCCAATACGACCCTGGCACTCAAGGTCGATCAGATCATCAATCAGACTGCCGGCCAGATTGTCAGCAAAGGCGCGGTTACGCTCACGGGTGTCGGGCTCGACAACTCGGGCGGCAAGATCGTCAGCCAGAACAACCTGGCGTTGACCTTCGACGGCCTCAAGAACAACCAGCAAGGCCTGATCAGCAGCGAAGGCACACTGGTGCTCAACGCCGGCAGCCTGGACAACCGACTGGGCAACCTGTCGAGCCTCCAGGCCATGTCGCTCAACGTCGCGGCAGCCCTGCAAAACCAGGGCGGTTTGATCGGCTCGCAAATAGGTCTGACGCTGGTCAGCGCCAGCCTCGACAACAGCGACAAAGGCCTGATCAGCGCCAAAGCCTCATCGACCGTCACCACGGGTGAATTCAACAACAGCAACGGCGGCAGTCTGGCAACCGACGGCTCCCTCGACCTGACGGCCAGGCACGTAAATAACTCGGCCGGGCAGATTGGCAGTCAGCAACAGTTGAACGCCTCGGTCACGAGCCTGGATCAGGATGGCGGCGAGCTGTTCAGCAACAGCGACCTGACCCTCGACTTGAACAACGGCCTGCTGAACAACCAGCGCGGGAACATCCACACACCGGGTCTGTTGCTGTTGAAAAACCTCAACGAGGTGAACAACAGCGGGGGTGAAATTTCCGCGGCCAAGGCCTACAGCATTAACGCCAAAAGCCTGAACAACGACGGCGGCAAGCTGCTGAGCAATGAAAAACTCACCCTCGTCATCGACCGCGCACTGAGCAACATCCATGGCCTGATCAAGTCGGCTGGCCTCGCCAGTCGCAGTGCGAGCCTGGATAACAACAACGGTGAAATCCGTGGTCGTGGCGAGGTTGATCTTACGGTCACCGATGCCTTCAACAACCAGGCCGGCCTGGTCATTGCCGATGACGGCCTGACAGTAAAAGCCGCCAGCCTGGATAACCGTCAGGAGGGTTTGGTAGGGGCGACAAAAGCGCTGAAACTGACCGTCGACAACCTCGATAACCGAAGCGGCGAATTGTCGAGCAAGGCGGATGTGACGCTGATCGGCCAACAACTCGACAACAGCGATGCCGGGCATATCCTGGCGGACGGCAACCTCGCGCTGACCGTGGGCAACGTCATCAACCGCAATAAAGGCCTGTTGTCCGGCGATACCGGGTTGACGCTGACCGGACAGACCCTGGAAAACAGCGGTCGCCTCACAACACAGAAAAATCTTGCGCTCAACCTATCGTCCGATCTGAACAACAATCAGGGCAGCCTCATCAGCGAAGGTGAACTGGCGCTCAACGCACAAAACCTGAGCAACAACGGTGGCACAATTTCCAGTGCCAAGGCGCTGACGGTCGTCACCCAGGGCGCCATCAGCAATCAGGGCGGCAAGCTACTGACCAACACGACACTGACCCTCAACAGCGCCAGCCTCGATAACCAGCAAAAAGGCGCGATCAGCAGCAAAGCTAACGCCAGTATCAGCACCGGCGCGCTCAATAACAGCAACCAAAGCACGATTTACGCAGGCGATCGTCTGGAGCTGAACGCTGGGCAAGTCACCAATACCGGCGGCAGCGTCAGCGCGGCCACCTCGCTGATCGCTAACATCACCGGACTGGATCAGCAGGGTGGCCGGCTGTTCAGTAAGGGTACTTTGAGCCTTGACCTGAACGGCGGGGCGTTGAACAACCAGGACGGCTTCATCAACGCGCCGGGCCAATTGCTACTGAAAAACCTTGCCGACGTGAACAACCGTCACGGCGAAATCTCCAGCGAACAGGCCTTCGTACTGGCGGCCAGGCAACTGGACAACAGCGACGGCCAACTGCTCAGCAACCACAAACTCACGCTGCAAATCGACGACGCGCTGACCTCGGTCAAGGGCAAAATCGCCGCCGCTGCCTTGCAGGTTCGTGCCGCGAGCCTTGATACCAGCGCTGGCAAAATACTCAGTGATGGCGATATTCAGATCACCGTCGACGGGCTGCTGACAAACCAGATCCAGGACCTGACAAGAGGCTTGATCAACGCGACCGGGCAACTCACCCTCAACAGCAACGGCTTGAACAACCTTGGCGGTAACCTGTTCGGTGGCACAGGCATCAGTATCGATTTGGGCACCGCGCCGGCCGACCTGAACAACCAGGATGGTTTGATCAACACCAAAGGCGTCCTGAGCATCGCTCACCTGCGCGACCTGAATAACCAGCAAGGCGAAATTTCAAGCGTCCACAGCTTCAGTCTGACAGGCAATGCGCTGGATAACCGAGGCGGCAATCTGATCAGCAACGATCAACTGACGCTCAACGCCACCCGTTTGAACAACCAGGGCGGTCTGGTTTCCGGCTGGAAGAAACTGGCCCTGACGGGCGGCAGTCTCGATAACAGTCAGGAGGGCTCGGTTTCCAGCCAGTTCGGTAACCTGGGCATCGACCTCAGCGGCGCGTTGATCAATACCGGCAAGGGCGTCAAGGGCGGCATCGGTGCCGACGGCGACGTGACCATTACCGCGGCCAGTCTCGACAACCGCAATGGCATCGTCAGCAGTTATGGCAAGCAAACCCTGACAATGACCCAAGGCCCGATCAATAACTCTGCGGGCGGCGTGATCAAAAGCGACGACACCTTGGATATCAAAGCGTCGAGCCTGAACAACAACACCGGGGACATCACTGGCAAAAAAGCCCTGACATTCACCGGTACAAGCCTGGACAACAGCAACGGCAGCCTGGTCGGCAAAGACAGCATTACCCTCGACTTGATCGGTGCGCTGACCAACGTCAATGGCGCGCTCGGCAGCACCGGCCCACTGGTGATCAAGCGTTCCGCCAGCATCGACAACCAGGGCGGCCAGTTGCTCAGCCAAGGGCTGTTGACGCTGTTGACCGGTGATTTGAACAACAGCCAGCACGGCACCTTGTCAGCCAACGGACAGCTTGCCCTTACCGCCACCGGCAACGTCCGCAATGACGCTGATGGCCTGATCTACAGCCGTGACGCCGGCCTGACCCTCAGCGCCAAATCCCTCAATAACGCTGGCGGCGCATTGCAAAGCCTGGGCGCAATGACTCTCGATGTGACCGGCGGCGATATCGCTAACCAGAGCGGCAAAATCATCGCTCAAAACGGCGACCTCACCATCACCGCCGCCAATCTCGACAGCCGCAGCGGTGTGCTCTCAAGCCTTAAAGGTTTACTGCAAACCCGCCTCACTGGCGTATTGCGCAACGGCCAGGGCGGCAAGCTCGAAGGCAGCCGCCTCGACCTGCAAGCCTTGGGCGGAATCTACAGTGATGGCGGGCGTATCGCCGCCAACACTGGCGACATCTTGCTCAATGCCGGCAATGCTGCAATCGATAACAGCGGCGGCGGGATCTACGCCAAAGGTCTGGTCAACGTTGTTGGCGGCTCGCTGAACAACAACGCGGGTCAGATCAGCGGCAACGGGATTGATCTGGGGTTCAATGGCGCTCTCACCAACCGCGGCGGCCTGATCGAAAGCGCCCGAGCCCTGGCAGTGCGTGCTGTCAGCCTCGATAACCAGAGCGGCAAACTGCGTGCGTTGGGCTACGGCGGCAAAACCAATTTCCAGATCGGCAGCCAGTTCGATAACCGCAATGGCCTGCTGGAAACCGCCAACACCGATCTGACGCTGAACACGCCGAGCTTCCTGAACTCCGGCGGCACCGTGACCCATGTGGGTGTCGGTGAGTTCGACATCTCCACGGCCAACGTCATGAACGCCGGCGGCACGATGGTGACCCGTGGCGGGTTGACGCTGAATGCGGACAGCTGGACCAACAGCAGTGTGATTCAGGCCGGACGGTTGACGGTCAATGTCAATAATCTGAGGCAAACCGCTGGCGGCCAGTTATTGGCGTCCGACAGTTTCGTTGGCAGCGGCGTTAACTGGACCAACGATGGCCTCATTGCCAGCAGCGGGACTTTGAATTTTGACCTGAGTGGGGCATACGGGGGCAACGGGCGTATCAGCAGCCTCGGCAATATGGGGCTCACCGCGTCCCGGATCGACTTGACGGCCGCGGCCAGCATCACCGGTGCGTCCACCGCTACGGTCACCAGCCGAGGCAGCCTGACCAACCTCGGGCGCATGACGTCAGTTGACAGCCTGACCGTCAACGCCGCCTCGCTGATCAACAACGGCACCCTCGGCAGCGCCGGAAAATTGCGCATCAACAGCAACTCGTTGCTCAACCAGAACGGCCTGATATTCAGCGGCGGCGATATGGACCTGCGGGTGGGCACACTGACCAACCGTTTCGCCGATATCTATGGCATGGGCAACATCAGCATCGCCCGGGATGACAGCAATGGCTGGAGTTCATCGATCAACAACATCTCGGGGACCATTGAAAGCGTCGGCGACCTCACCATGGCAGCCAGTTACATCGAGAACCGCAAGGACGTGTTCGAGGTGGCCGGTGGCGGGCTGATTTCTGGCGCCATTGGTGTCCAGTGCAAGTCCTGTTCTTCCTTTGAAAATTACATGCAGCAATACCCAAGCCACCTGGTGTGGGTGGAGAACTATCAATCTGAAATCGTCAAGGACTCTGCTTCTGCGACGTTCACCGCTGGACGAAATCTGCTGGTAAGTGGCGGGACTTTCCTTAACAAGGTGTCCACCGTCACTGCCGGAAACGACATGACGCTCAACCTTCAGAATTTCACCAGTGAAGGCGCGGCGGTCGGTACTTATAGCGTCAGGAGGTCGTTTGAGATTCCAAGCGAAAGCTTGAGCTTCTGGAACCAGATACTGGATTACAACGCAGCCAATGATCCACTTTATGATTCTGGCGAACTCGGCTACATCGCCGGTCAAGGGGATTTTGTCCGACCGAACATTCGTTTGTGGAACAGTAACGGTGATGAATCGTATACGCGGGTACTGACCAAGCAAGGAGGCGAGTCGACGCCTTACGTGAAATTTGGCCCTGTGTGGATCGAGTTCGGCGGTGGAAAATACAGCGTCCCCGCACCTCGCTATAACAGCGGTGTACGCACCGAAGCGCCTGCCCTCGTCAAAAATGCCGGTTTTTTTGAGAACACCATTACCGAAAGCAGCCCGTCGTCCACCGCCAATGCTGTGGTTCAGGCCGGCGGCAAGGTGTACATCAACGCTACAAAAGATCTGACCAATACCGTGCTTCGTGACGGCTACGCTCCTGGCACCCGAGGACCGCGCGTAGGCTCTACGCAACTCGCCGGTCAAGTCGCCCCGACCGTCATCAGCATCAACTCACAGTTACCGCCGGACCTGGCGCAGCAACAGGTCAACCCGCTGGCACTTCCTGGTTTCACCCTGCCGACCGGCGATAACGGTCTGTTCCGTCTCAGCCGTAAAGACGGCACCGAGCAAACTGTGGTTCCGGCTCAAGACTGGGTCATCGGCAACATCAATTCAGACCTGATCCAGCGCGATCAGGACTCCACGTTGGTGAAGGCTACCGAGTTCAAGTTCGACAAAAATGACCCGGTTTCGGTCAAGGCCCGTGACCTGGCCCTGGCGAGCCGTCCGCCGGTGGACTTCAGCGACAAAATGGCAATGGTCAGCGTCAATGCCGCCGCTAGCGATGGCCCGGTGGGCGTGTTGTTGCCGAACCGCGCCAGTGGACCGATGAGCGTTCCGCGCGTGCAGGGTTTGCCCGACGTCAGTGTGCGCTCCAACCCGCACAAATACCTGATCGAGACCAACCCTGTACTCACCGACCTCAAGCAGTTCATGAGTTCGGATTACCTGCTGAGCAACCTCGGCTACAACCCGGACACCAGCGCCAAGCGCCTGGGGGATGGCTTGTTCGAACAACGCCTGGTACAGCAATCGATCGTGGCCCGCACCGGCCAGCGTTTCCTCGACGGTCAGACCTCTGACGAAGCGATGTTCAAGTACCTGATGAACAACGCCATCGCCAGCAAGAACCAGCTGAATTTGTCGATGGGCGTCACCCTTACCGCACAGCAAGTCGCGGCGCTGACCCGCGACATCGTCTGGCTCGAAGAACATGTGGTGAATGGTGAAAAAGTGCTGGTGCCCGTGCTGTATCTGGCCCAGGCGAACAACCGTCTCGCGCCCAATGGCGCATTGATCCAGGGCGGCGACGTCACCCTGATAGCCGGCCAGGATCTGAACAACGCCGGGACCTTGCGCGCTACCAATAACCTGTCAGCCGAGGCTGGAAATGACCTGACCAACTCAGGTCTGATCGAGGCGGGTGATCGCCTGACGCTGAAGGCGGGCAACAACATCGTCAACAAGTCGGGGGGCATTATTTCCGGTCGTGACGTGACGCTGACGGCCACCAATGGTGATGTGATCAACCAGCGTGATGTGACGAGTGTTGACACCATCGGGGGCGGGAATGTGCGCCACCGTGACTATCTGGATAACGCGGCGCGGATCGAGGCGGCCAATGATTTGAGCATTGATGCCGGTCGCGATATCAACAACATTGGCGGTGTGATGAAGAGTGGTCAGAACCTGGAGCTTGACGCTGACCGAGACGTCAATATCACCTCGGTTCAGGACCGAAATACCACGTCACGTGGCAGCAATTTCCTCAATCAGACCATTACTCAGTACGGCGCAGAAGTGATGTCTGGCCGAGATCTGTCGATCAGTGCTGGTCGGGATGTCGCGGTCGTTGCCAGTCGCCTGGACGCCAAGCGGGATATCGGTGTCGAATCAGGCAACGACATCATCATTACGTCGGCGGCTAACGAGAGCGATTACGTCTCGCGCAGCAAAAAACGGGCGGAGGAAACTCACAGCACCACCCAGCAGGCGTCCGTGCTGAATGCCGGTCGCGACATAGCGCTTAATGCCGGTAACGATCTGGGAATTATTGCCAGTCGCATCAAGGCTCAGGAAGACATTAGCCTGGATGCGGTTCAGGACATCACTGTAGCCTCGGCAAAAGACGAGAGTTCTTCCTACTATTACAAGAAAAAGACCGGTTCGTTCGGGCGCAGCAGCACTACCCAGAAAGAGAGTTACGACAGCACCAACGTTGCCTCAGTGATCGAAGCCGGCCACGACCTTACCGTAAACACTTCCAAGGATGAGGATGGTGCAGTCAGCCTGGATGGCGGCCGCAATGTCACCATCATCGGAAGTCAGTTGAAAGCGGGTAACGACCTGGTGGTCGGGGCAACCAACGACGTAGCGGTTCTTTCTGCCACCGAAGAGACCGGCGATTACAGCAAAAAGACCAAAACCGGCTTGTTCGGTATGTCGAGCAGCGGCAAGAGCCAACTGCAGACCACCGTCACTCAGATCGGTAGCGAACTGAGCGCCGGGCACGATGCCGTTGTCATTGCGGGGCGTGACGTGCGCTTGAACGCGAGTGAAATCAACGCCGACAACGATGCTGAGTTGCATGCCGGACTGGTGGATAAAACGGGTGATATCACGCTTTCATCCGCCGATGACCTGGCTTACAGCCGTGCCGAGGAATACAAGAAAAAGCTTGGCCTGACGCTCAAGGATGCAATGGGGTGGGCGGTCGGTACACCAAGTTTCGGAGGTGACATTACCTTCAATGCGTCACACAAGGAGGGACGCGAAGTCGTCAGTTCCAACAGCGTTGGCAGCCAGGTCAATGCAGGGCATGACGCGATTTTGAATGCCGCCCGTGACATCAACATCATTGGCAGCGGCATCAGCGCCGATAACAACGCGAAGCTGGATGCCGGCCGCGATGTCAACGTGGTTGCTTCTACTGATCAGCAGCGCAGCAACAGCTGGGAAACCGATAAGAGCTTCGGCCTCAAGCAAACCGTCGATAACAACGGGTACACCACGTTTGTCGGTAATGAAACCATCAAGCATGGTGTCGACAGCAGCGGTTACACCGCAGCGGGCAGCTCCATTGATGCCGGACTGAACCTCAATGTCACAGCCGGCCGTGATATCAACCAGCAGGGGGCCGACCTAGAGGCCGAAAACAACATAAAGCTCAAAGCCGGGCGCAATATCAATATTGATGCGGCGGAAGAAGCCAGCATCGTCACCACCCGTGACAGCGTGAAACGCACGGGCAGTACCACGACTGTTGCTTACAACTTTGGCAACACCGTTGATAGCCTCAAAGGCACCGGCAAAGGTGAGGATGGGGTCAGCAAGGGTTCCAGCGTTCTGAAGTCGGTCGATGCGCTGGATAATTTTTTCAGCGGTCCGAAGTTCGACGGGCATATCGGCAGCTCGAGCACCAGCCAGACCCAGACCCAGACGTCCGTGACACATCGTCCATCCAGCTTGACGGCCGGTGGTGATATCACGCTTGAGGCTGAAAATGATGTCAACGTGAAAGGCAGCCAATTCGATGCCGGTCGCGATATCAATGTCACTGGCCGCAACATCACCTTCGATGTGGCACACGGTGCCGAAAACAGCGAAGACAATCAGACCCAAAGCAAGGGCGGCATCAAGGGCGGCACCACTGGTGGTTTCAAACTGGGCGTCGGTATCAGTAATGCCGGCAACGAGGGAGAGTCGAGTCAAGGCACCTCTTCTGCGACGCACCTTAATGCCGGTGGCAGCATCAACCTGGACGCAAAAAACGATCTGACGCTCATCGGCACACAGGCGACCGCCGAAAGGGACATCAAACTCAAGGCCGGCAACGACCTGAATATCCTGTCGGCACAAAATGCCTACAGCAGCGAAAACACTCGTCGCAGCTGGGGAGCGGAAGGCGGCATCATTGCCGGCCAGGACGGTTTTGGGGTCTATGGCTCTGCCAACGTCGGTATAGGCGATCTTGACCGCCAAGGTGTCAAGCAGCAGGAAGCCAATCTGCACGCAGGTAATAGTCTGAGTTTCGAAAGCGGCCGTGATACTACGATCGCGGGTGCCACACTACGTGGTGACGAAGTGATCGGTGATGTCGGGCGCAACCTCACCGTGACGTCGGTGCCGAACACCGGCAAGGTCGAGGGCAAAGAGTTCGATGCCAGCCTTACTGTGGCAGTCAGTTTCGGCGTAACGGCCAGCGGTTCTCTGGGTTATGGCCAAACCAATGGTAAAACCAACTGGGTCGAAAATCAGACGGTCATCAGCGGCAAAAACAAAGTCGATATCCGCACCGAAAACCACACCCAACTCGATGGTTCTGTGATTGCTGCTGATAATGGCAATCTCAAACTCGACACAGACACTTTGGGTTTCCGCAATATTACTGGCAAGGACAACGAGCACGGTTACTACCTCAATGTCAGCGGTAGCTACGGCAGTAGCGGCGGGGCTCAGGCGGACAAGCCCAATAAAGGCATGGAAGGAGGGGATAAAAATAGCTGGGCGGTGGAGGGTTACAACTACACAAAGGATCGCGAGCAGACACTGAACGCTACGGTGGGGGCGGGCGAGATTGTCGTGCGTCACGACAAGGCTACCGGGCAGGACTCCACGGCTGGGCTTAATCGAGATGTGACCAAGGCCTATGAAGTGACTCGGGACGAGGAGCATCGTACGGATCTGTATGTCAGCAGTTCTTCAGTTGAAGCGGTGAGAGATCCGGTAAAAACACTCGATAGATGGACTAGCAATGTCATCAACTTCGACGAGATCCAGAAAAAACAGGCTACCGAGATTTTTGGTTCCATTGCTTCCAGATGGAATGAAATTCAGGCTCAACATGTAGACATCAATGACGTGCCGCAAAAGGTTCGTGAAGCATTTGGTGACGAGCGCGCCCTCGCGATTACCAAAAACCTCGTTCTAGAAGGTATCGACCCGGAAACTTTTGATCTGCTGCCAGAGGGGCTTCTGAGCGAACTGGACAAGTTTGCAAAAGAAGCGGCGGTTTTTGATGGGAAGGTCGAAGCCTGCCAGACGTGCAAAGTCGTCACTCAAGACAACTGGCGGCGGGGTCAGGTTGTGGAGCTGGGGGTAACAAACATCAACGATCTCCCTCGCAACGCGGGCGAGGCCATGCTCAAGCCGCTCATAAGTGCATTGGAACTTGCCCACAAGCTCCCCCCAGAACAAATGCAGTTCGTAACGCTGTCTATTCAGGCAATCATGGGACCCTTGAAACTAGCGGTCGGCGTGGCAATACACACATTGATCGAAAAGCAGGTAGGGGACCAATACAAGGCGCTGAAAGAGGAAGCTGCGATCGACTTGGCAGCCGCGCTGACTGACCGTGATCCAGTTTTCATGAGGGAAGAGCACGAGAAGGCCAAGAAAGCCGGCGGCGTTCTTAAAGGCGAGCCTTACGTCATGGCTATCGATTTCCTGATTGATACTGTGGTAGGTGAGGGTATAAAGGGGGTTGGTAGGGTACTAGCAGTCAGCACAAAAGTCGGTGGTAAACAACCAAGCACTGATCCAGTATCTACCCCAAGCAGACCTACGATTACAAAGATTGAAAAAATGGAAGATTTTTTTAATCAGCCTGGATTTGGTAGTGAGCTGTCTGAGGGCACTAGAAAAACGTCAAAAAGGTTTCAGGGGCAGAGTGTATTTAAAGCGACTGAAAAAATTGGAGCGAATATCAAGAAGGGCGACCAAATATATTTGGATAATTTGCATAAGGATCATCTGGAAGTATTTGATAAGTTCGGGGATGTGAAATTTGTTTTAAATCTGGACGGTACGAAGAATATTGAGAAGACAGATAAGGCAATAGCAGCAGGCAGGAAACTAAAATGAATGATTTAGATGTGGTAAAGAGTTTTATTATTCAGTTGGTAAAGGATAGGAAAGGTGACTTTAATGGTGGTGAGTGGGAGGCTGATTATAAGCTGAATTGGGGGGTGGAGTTCTCTGAAAGAATGGAGAAGGGATTTGATAATATTGCCAGGGCTATGGCTGCACAAAAAAGCAAAGATGATATTATGTTGAAAGTAGCCCTATTAGATGTTCGTGTGGATTTTATGGATCTCGCTAATTTTTTTCGAGATATATATGACGATCTTGATATTCTACTGCGAGATGCTTCGTGGCCTGAGGTGCCGAAAGATTTTGATTATAAGGGAGAAGAAAAGCATTAGCGAAAGTGAAGGAGACGGATTTGTTTGTTTGGCATAAGCAAGTAAATCTGAGAATCATCTGGCCGGCCTCCCCACCTCACAACGGATATGGGGACAGATTTATTTAGCAGGGATAAGGGGGCAGATTCATTTAGGGTAAGAGGGGGGAGAAAAGAATGCTAAAGGGGGCGGGTTTATTTGTTGAGTGAAAGGGAACAGATTTATTTATTTTGCTGTGTGGCCGGAAAATAAATCTGTCCCCTTTATTCCTTTCTTTATTCCTTTATTTTTATCAGCTTGCGGACCCTCTCGTTCAGCATGGATCGATAGCGTCAACAGCCTGGTGGGGCAACCCATGCCCAACATCGAAAACGGCCCGTGCGACGTTCGCTGCCGACTCATATTGTGGTCCCCGAACAATCACGAACACCGCGACGAGCGAGTGGTCGAGGGCGACGGTAATCGCTACTTCTTCAACTGGCTGTTCGATTGCAACTATTCGGTGTACACCGCGGCCGATGGCGTGATCCGGTCGTGGCGGTTCGAGACCCTGCGGCCTGAAAGTTGTTATGTGTTTTAGTGCGCTATTCCCATGGCAGCAACTGGAGGACGTCTTGTCTTCCTGTTTGTCGTGGTGCTGCACCCATTCCATGATCTCCTCCTCATTGCGGCCCTTGGGCGTGAGGTCCAGGTAGTTGTAGGCGCCGACCAACAAGGTCCCGGGCATAGGTCGCAAAGGCGTGGAGAATTTCGCCGGGCCCCGTTGCGATAAAACACTGACGGGCGCGTCCCCAGCTGCAGTCAGGCAATCGATGCAATCACCAGAACAGTGGAACCTTGTGGATTTGTTTCGAAAGGATGCCGCCCGGGGATTGATTTCTGATTAGAGGTTCACGTAGGCTATTTCCGTTGATCGTGTCAGTCATTTCTCAAGGTTGAGTCGGATGACGGCACACATCAGTACCAGACAGGACGCTTCATTTTTACAAGGGTTGGTGGGCGACAGAACCGTTTTATTGCCTGCCTGTAATCGAACACGGCGCGTGTGTTGGAAAAGCGTTCGCAAATATCTGGTTATTGATACTTTCATGTCTCCTTCCGTACTGAGTCCACATCGATACATCGTGCGCGTCCGCCCGGATGTCGCCCTTTTCGATAGCCATGTTGCGAACAGTCGTCGTCGCAGCATTTTGTTCGCCTTTACGTTCTCTCCTCCCCCCCAAAAACGCTAAGTCGTTATTGAACCTATTGCCTTCCTGATAACTGGCCGGGTGCTTTGCCCTGCCTGTCAGCGATTGCCTGAGCCTTTTTAACGGGACGTCCTCTTGGGTGGGGCGGGTCTATTGATGCATCAAACAGGGAGTTCACTGCATGTGGTGGAAGAGTCTTGCTCGGCAAATTCAGGAAAAAACTGCCGACCACAATGGGGTCGTCGCGTTTGGCGCGGGTTTCGGACCCTCCGGGCTTCCCCATATCGGAACGTTGTGTGAGGTGTTGCGGGTCAGCATCGTAAGAACAGCATTCGAGAAAATATCCGATAAAGAAACCCGGCTGATTATTGTTTCCGACGATCTGGACGCGCTGAGAAAAGTACCGGGTACATTCCCTCAGCCGCAGCTCCTGCAAGGTTGTCTGGGGCTGCCGTTGTGCGATATTCCCGACCCTTTCGAACAGGCAGAAAGTCTCTCGGCAGGTATTAACGCTCGACTTGATCAGGCCCTGATGCCCTATGCGCTGGACTATCAATTAGTTGAAAACAGTGCGCTTTATCGATCCGGTTTCTACAACTCGACCATAAGACAATTCCTCTCTCGAATGGAGGCGATCAATCAGGTTGTGGCCTCACGTCTGGGGATTACCCGTAGAAAGAGCTACAGCATGTTTATGCCTGTTTCGCGTTTTTCCGGGCGGGTCATCGAGCATCTGGTGGTCCGGCACGTTGATCTGCAGCGTGGGGAGATTGTCTATCAGATTCCGCCGGACCTGCTGATCAACCGGCCAGGCGAGGAATACAGCATCACGTCCCAGGAGTACTACGCTGACGAGCCGATTGGCGAAGACATCACCACGTCAGTGTTGGACGGTCACTGCAAGTTGCAGTGGAAAGCCGATTGGGCAATGCGCCTGATTCACCGCAATACTGCGTTTGAAATGCATGGCGAAGATTTGACTGACTCGGCGAATACGGTGCGCGACATCTGCCAGGTACTGGATGTACGAGCACCGATCCTGATGAAGTACGGGCTGTTTACCGACATCGCCGGCAAGAAAATATCCAAAAGCAAAGGCAACGGGTTTTCTCTGGAGCAAGTCAGCAAGTACATGCCCGAGGGGGCGTTGCAGCATTTCATGTTCAACAACCCTTATCGCACCACGCGTTTCCACCCACAGGTGTCGATCAAGGCGTATGACGATTACCGCGCCGACCATGCGCGCATGGTCGAGGGAGACGATGACAACCCCGTCGGTTATTTCCATCGTCCACCGATCCATGGCAAGCGTTGCACCACCTACCAGCGGATGCTGAACATCTTTACCGCCTGCCATCCAGGTGACATTGATGCGGCTTACCACTACCTGCTGCAACACGACAAAACCCGGCAGGACATCGTGGCGGATGACGCCTTTACCGACGTGGTACAGAAAGCGTTTACCTATTACCAGGAACGGGTTGCCCCACGTTTCCAGCCGCGGCTGCTCAACGAGTATGGGGAGTCGGTGCTGCATCGGATTTCTGAGCAGTTCAAACAACTGACGGTTGACCAAAGACCGGTTGCTCGCGAACAGATCACGCAAGTCTTCGATCAGGTTGGCGTTTCCAGTCACAGTGCAGGTTACCGGATGCTTTACGCCTGTCTGTTCGGCGAGGAAAGCGGGCCGCGACTGCACGGGTACATCAATCGTCTGGGTGTTCAGGCTTTTTGTGCGGAACTCGAATCACGGATCAAACAGGCTGTTCAACACAGGGAGAGTGAAACCATGAGCGATGTGCAGGTCAGTCAAGCTACTACCGAGTTGTCCGAAGCCCCGTGCCCGATGACCACTAACGATCTGCAGCGGGAGGCCGGACGAGTGCTGGAAGCCATCGATTTCGAAGAGGTCAAAGTCCGTGCCGCAGCGTTTGCGCAGCATCTTCGAAGCAACAGTGAGGCGATTGCCGAGAGTCTTTCGGGGTTCGAGTGTTACAACGTGGCGGTGGATGAGATTGAGCGGTGTGTCGAGTTTCTTGAGTGTCTGGAGCTTAACAGGCCGTTCTTTGAACGCAGGGTGCGTTGCGTCACCAGTTACTTGCCGCTCAATCAGCCGATCTATGCCACGACTTGCTTTGGCATTATCCCTTCATTGCTGGCCGATTCAGCCTGGCTGCGGCCGCCGACGGCGATGCACGCGCACTATAGGAAGTTGCTGGAGTCGTTGCAGCTGGAGCGTTTCTTTCCGAACCTGAATGTTTCTTTTGCCGACAAAGAGACGTTCGTCAGCCAGACCGCAGCGCTGTCCGATGTGGTTATTTTTACCGGCACACCGGAAAACGCGACCAAGGTCAGAAAGTCCTACCTCAAGCGCACCTTGTTCATTCTCAACGGGGCGGGTCATAACCCGTTGGTGGTGTCGGCTGATGCATCGATCGACACCGCAATTGAAAGTGCACTGCGGGTGGTGTTGTACAACCAGGGGCAGGATTGCGCCGGTCCCAACAGCATCCTTGTGCATCGGCAGGTCTACGGTGAGTTCATTCGTCGGTTGCGCGAAGAGCTGCTCAAGTGCGAGGACTATGTGGGCGATTACGCACGCAAAGAGAACATCGTCGGGCCTAACAGCGACCCTGACCATACGTTGAAAGTGGTGAAGATGTTCAAGGAGTATCGCGAACACTGCACTTATGGCGGCGAGATCAATCCGATCAGCGGATTGATTCGTCCGACCGTGTTCGAGCGGCCATTGTCGCTGGGCGGTAACTATAAAGAGTTCTTTGCCCCGGTGTTCTTTGTTCAACCTTATGCCGAAGACGCGGAGCTGTCGGGTTATTTCGAACATCCACTTTATGCGCCCAACTCCATGTACGTGTCGTTGTTTGGCAGCAGTGGCTACATCGACGGCCTGGTGGCGTCCGGCAAACATGACGCGAATACGGTGCTGAACGACACCGACCTGCATGTCGTGGAGAAGGGTTACAACCCTTACGGTGGGTATGGAGTCGCGGCGTCCTGCCTCTACGTGAACGGCGAGCGGATCGCCAAACCGACGTTGCCACAACGGGACATCCACGAGCATCTCGTGGCGGTTTGAACGTAAGTGGGCCGGCTATCGACGGGCAGAGAGCCTGAGGTGTGATGAATGGATAGATTATTGTTGGCGGCGTTGGTACTCGGCGTTTCCATTGTCGGGTTGTGTATCGGTTCGACCGTGCCAGTGGTCGCGTTGCGCCTGTACCAGGCGGGCGCGTCGAATGTGCACATCGGCGTGATGTCAGCATTACCGGCGGCCGGCATGATGCTGTCGGCCTTTATGGTGGACTGGATCTGCCAGCGGCTGAGCCGTCGACATATTTATTTGGGGTGTTTCACACTGTCGGTCCTGAGTGTGGCCGCCGTCGAGGGCTTCGCCTCGTCGATGTACGGCCTGGCTTTGGCCAGGTTGGTGATGGGGCTGGCGGCGGGGATCATCATCATTCTGGGGGAATCCTGGGTGAATGAAATCGCCCAGGACTCCCACAGGGGCCGGGTTGTCGCGATTTACACCACCTGTTTCACGGTTTTCCAGCTGCTCGGACCGGGAATGGTGGCCCTGTTCGGCACCGCGGGACCCCAGGTGATCGGTGTGGTGATTGCCGGGCATCTTTTGGCGCTAGGGGTCATTTGGTTCACCTTGCCCAGACAGGCGGGCTATCTTGGGCACTCGGAGAGCAAGACGTTCTCGGTGCTGGGCTTCATTCAAGTGGCACCGGCGCTGTGTATGGGCATCATTTTCTTCTCGTTTTTCGATAGCGTCATCCTGTCGATGTTTCCGGTGTACGCCGCCGATCACGGCTACGCCATCAAATTCGCCGCGCTCATGGTGACGGTGATTCTGCTCGGTGACGCGGCCTTTCAGTTTCCACTGGGCTGGCTCTCGGACAACGTCCCCAGGCCGATCATCTACTTGGGGTGCGGTGTGCTTTCTCTGGCAATCGGTGTATGCCTGCCGTGGCTGATGAACTATCCCTTCTTGCTCTGGCCAAGCCTGGTGGTGCTCGGGGCGGTCGCTGGCGGGGTCTACACCTTGGCGATCATTCTGATCGGCGAAGGGTTCAAGGGGCCCGACCTGGTCACGGCGAATGCCAGTGCCGGGTTTTTATGGGGCGTAGGCAGTTTGCTCGGGCCCCTGGTCAGTGGCGCAGCCATGACAACCAGCGCCCACGGTTTGCCGTTGGCGCTGTCTGCTGCAGCTGCGCTGTTTGTGTTGTTTGCGTTGCCGCTGTTCAGGAGAACGGTCGGGGTGAAGGCGCTGGATTGAACGTCCGAGCCACCACCGCGGCTGGAGCGGGCGTGCTCGCGAAGGCCACGATTCGGGCTCTGAGCTCTATCCCCCGTGGCAGCAGCCTGCCGAGGCCTTGTCGTCATACCGATCGTGATGCTTCACCCATTCCATGATCTGCTCTTCATTTCGCCCCTTGGGCATAAGGTCGAGGTAGTTATAGGCGCCGACCAGCAGGTCGAGGCCACGGGCATAAGTGGAGTAGGTGTGGAAGATGTCGCCGGCTTCATTGCGATAAAAAACACTGAGGCCGGGGAGTTCTTCTTCGGCGCCGTCGGATTTTTCGTAGTTGTAGGTGGCTTTGCCCGCGACGACGTCTTCGGCTCGGGCGGAGACGCCGAAGTCGTAGTTGAAATCGCAGCCCTCTGACGACACCCAATCAAATTTCCAGCCCATGCGCCGTTTGAAGGCCTGGAATTCGGCGAACGGTGCGTGGGAAACCGCCACCACGGCCACGTCATGATGAGCCAGATGCTGGTTGGCGCCGTCGATGTGGTCGGACAGGAACGAGCAGCCGGGGCAGCCTTCGTCCCATCCGGCGGCGAACATGAAGTGGTAGATGACCAACTGGCTGCGGCCGCCGAACAGGTCCGCGAGTTTCAGTTCGCCATGGGGGCCCTGGAAGTGGTAATCCTTGTCGATTTTCACCCAGGGCAGGGCGCGGCGTTCGGCGCTGAGCTTGTCCCGTTCCTTTGTGAAGGCTTTTTCGTGGGCCAGGTGTTGTTTGCGGGCGGCGAGCCATTCTTCGCGGGACACGACGGGATGATTCTGAACGTTCATCAGGTTTTCTCCTTCGCAGTGCTGGGAGGTGACTTACAGAGCCTAGTCGTTTGGCTTGCGTCCAAATCGACATACCGCCTGTCGGCAGCCGCAAAAAGATCGGCTGAACGGCTGCGCGCGGTGCCGGTCACAACTTAAGAAGGCCATCTCACTCACAGGCTTTGGAGGTTGAATCAGGATGACAACTTACAACTGGGATTTGATTGAACGCTTGCTGCACGAAGTGCAACACGGTGAGGCCAGTTTCACGCCGCGCCCGTATGCCGAGCAGTACGCTGCGGAGAAAGCGTCAGAAGGCGAAGAGACTGAAAACCTCGACCACCTCAAAGCGGTTGCCGGTGAGTACGAAAAATTACTGCTGGCGCGCGGCTATATCGAACCTCGGCCAGAAGAGCAGGGCGGCACCGGCTCCAATTACATTTTGACGCCACGGGGTTCGAGTCTGTTGAGCCTGATCGACAGCAGCATTCCGGGTAATGACCATCCGCGGCAGGTATTGGATGAGCAGGAAGATGCGCTGGATGAAGTGACGTTTGATGAGGTGGCGTCGAAGGCGCAGATTGCCTGAACACTACCGATAACTAATGTGGGAGCGGGCTTGCTCGCGAAGGCGGAGTGTCAGTCAACATCATCGTTGTCTGACACTCCGCCTTCGCGAGCAAGCCCGCTCCCACATTTGATTTGTGTTGGGGTTCAACCTCGCTGAGCAGCTTTCAGGCATTTCAAATCGTTGAAGTCTTTGCGAACCCCTTCAATCTTCTTCAACAAGCGCTGGCGCTGTGCCGGTGTGCTCTCAGCCATCAAATCCACAAACAAACTTCGTGCCTGCGCTTCTGTGTTGGCAAAAGCCTGACGGTACGCCGGCGTCCACAAACTCTCACGATTCACCAGAAGTGTCTCGATACGCTGTGGGAATTCCGGACTCTGGCGCTGCGCAACCGCCGCACTGAACTGCTTCTGCCAATGGACGCGGTTGGCGATCCATTGCGTGTTCTGGTCACCCAAGGCGTTCGACCAAGTGACCACCCGTTGTCGCTGGGTCGGGCTGAGCGGACCCAGCCAGTCATTCAGGCGCTTTTCCATGCGCTCGGCGCGCTGCTTGATCTGCTGGTCAAGAGACGGCTTGACGTAATCCTCCTGGCGTTTGCGCTGATCCTTGGCGAAGGCGTCGTTCATTTCCGCAACTTGCTTCTCATCCAGTCCCTGCAACAGTTCGATGGCCGAGGGCGTGATTTCCCGGGCTGTCTGGGCGATGGCGGCCTTGGCTTCCTGAGTGCGGGTCTGCAGCGCGGCGTCGGTGATCTGATTGGTTTCGACCATGGTCTGCAAGCGGTCCAGCCAGTCAAGATAGCCTGGCAGTTGCGTGGTGCAGTGCCAGCTCAAGTGTTCCTTGAGGCGCTCGTTGAACCAGCCTTTTTGCTCGCCGTTCATGTCCAGGTAGTCGCTGAGCGTCCACGGAATGATCACGTCGAGGTTGCGATAGGCCAGGCCCACGCGGCTGCACGCGCCAAGGGTGAGACTTAGGGTGATGATGACGGCGAGATACTTCAACCAGCGCGACATGGGCAAGTCCTTGCGAAGGTCTGGCTTATAGAGTGGATTCTTATGTGAACGCAGAATGTGCCCGGCAGTTCAGCCGATCAATAGAAGGCGCGTTCGGCCTTGAGGGTAACCAGCCCGTCGCACTGGCTGTTGTGCCCGGAATAGGCGGAACAATCGCTGCCGCTGAGGTTTGAGTCGCTGTAGATCAGGTTGAGGTCAACGCCCATGAACGGCCGCGAAAGCTGCACCGACCAATCGGTGAAACTGCCGATATAACCACCGTCGACAGACGCCGGTGTGTTGAGCTGATGGGTGGTGTATTTCATGCTGATCCCGATGCCGAACGGCTGATTGCCGCCCAGGTCGGCGAAGACGGTGCTGTTCTGTTTGTCCGGGTCGTTGCTGAACGCGGCGCCGAAGCGGCTGCCGAGAAAAGTCAGGCCACCGAACAGCTCCTGGCTGTCGAGGGTATCCACTTTCGGATAGCTGTAACGGATCATGCCGACTTCGTACCCGAGGGTATTATCGAAGGGCTGTTTAAAGCCCATATAGGAGTCGACTTCCAGCTTGGCTCCTGGTGTCAAACCCATGCTCGGTGCCCATTGCCCCACATAAAAACCGTTGTCGTGGCTCAAGTCGAGGCCGCCGTGAAACGAGCCGGTGCTGGAAGGCTTGACCAGGCCCTGGGCCATGCTGCGGCTGGGGGTGGTGCCGAGTTTGAGATCGAAGTCGCCCAACTCGCGCTGGAAGATTTGCGCGTTGGCGACCGAACACGACAGCAGAGTGCCGAGCAATAAATGGGAGGGTTTGAGCATGCGTCACTCCATGACAGCGAGGAGCAGGAACAAAAACCTACTGAAACGCTTGATCTAGACGTGTGCAAGCATACCGGCGAATGCTCGGCATTGAAGGCCGTTCGTCGATTTTTGAAATATTGATGTGTTTGGCGGGGTGTTGCGGGGAGGTTCCAGTCCAAGCGCTTCGAAGCTCAAAGCGCTTACGGACCAGGTGACGCGGCGGATCTTTGGGTGAGTGTTACTTCTTGCCCAGAGTGATCTGCTTGGACGGGCCGAACGTCTGGCCGCTGACGCCTTTGGCAATTTGCTGGATCTCGCCGCCGGACTTGAGGAACGCAGCAATCTGGTTGTTGATCGATTCGCTGGTTTCAACGGCTGGAGCTGGCTTTGCTTTGCTGTTGGATGCTTTTACACGCATGGCGGCCATTAACCTGTAGAAAATTAACTTGGCCAGGCATCGTACAGGAAATACTTGACAATTGCTTGGCAAATATCCCCTCAAAATACACATCGTAGGGGTGTAATTATGCACAAGTTACTATTCGAAATGCGCCCCTAAGCTGCTGTTTTAAATAAGAACGACGGTAGGAAAATAGGGTTTTTCGAGGGGGTGGCAAGGGGGGGCGATTGCTCGTACGGCCTGACGAGCGGCCGAAAGCCTGAATCAGAACCCAGGAAAATGAAGGCTTTCAGAAGATTTTCCGGTGTCACCGGGCTGGCCGCAGGAACGCCGCCCGCAAAACCGGGTAGAATGCCGCCCACGCAATGAGGGTATTGGAAATGGCTTTAGTCGGGCGCTACAACAGTTTGCAAGTGGTTAAACACACTAACTTCGGTTTATATCTTGACGGTGGCGCGGATGGCGAAATCCTCCTGCCTAATCGTTATATTCCCAAAGATATTCCCAGCGAAGATGAAGATTGGCTCAACGTTTTTGTTTATCTGGACAGCGATGACAAACTCATCGCGACTACCGAAACGCCGAAAGTTCAGGTCGGTGAATTCGCCAGTTTGAAAGTCGTTGAAGTCAACAGCATTGGTGTTTTCCTGGATTGGGGTCTGCCGAAGGATCTGCTGCTGCCGTACTCTGAAGAAAAGCGCCAGATGACGGCCGGCGAGTATGTCGTGGTGCACGTCTACCTCGACAAGCACACCCGCCGCATCACCGCGACGGCGCGCCTGGACCGTTATCTCGACAAGAGCCCGGCCAACTACACCCCGGGCCAGGAAGTTGATTTGCTGGTGGCCGAAGCGACCGACATGGGCTTCAAGGCAATCATCAACAACAAGCACTGGGGCCTGATCCACAAGAACGAAATCTTCAAGTTCATGCGCGCCGGCAAAGAAGAGAAGGGCTTTATCAAAGAAGTCCGTGCCGACGGCAAGATAAGCCTGAGCCTGCAACCGGTAGGCGAAGAAGCGGCCACCAGCCTCAACTCGAAAATCCTCGCCAAGTTGCGTGACAACAACGGCACCCTGCCAGTCAGCGACAAGAGCGACCCGACCGTGATCACCAGCATGTTTGGTGTCAGCAAAGGCAACTTCAAGAAGGCCATCGGTGCGTTGTACAAGAATGGCCAGATCGTCATTCATGCGGATCGCATTGAACTAAGCTGACCTTGAGCCAACCTATGTTCACCGATTACATCGGGTTGGACTGTAATTAAAAGCCCCGGCCCTGCGCCGGGACTTTGCTTTCTACTGCCGAGTGACTGCCATGTTGTGTGTTATCGAGGCGTTCCAATGAGCGCCACCCGGCGTAGCGCCGATGGGTTTGCCCTGCAAGTGATGATCGGCTTGTGCCTGATCTGGGGCGTGCAGCAGGTGATGATCAAGTGGGCGGCGCCCGACATCGCGCCGGTCATGCAAGCGGCGGGGCGGTCGGGTATTTCCGCGTTGCTCGTAGGATTGTTGATCTGCTGGAAGGGCGGTTGGGACCAGGTCAGCAGCACCTGGCGCGGTGGCTTGTTGGCGGGTGCGCTATTTGGCCTGGAGTTCTTCTTCATTTCCGAAGGCTTGCAACTGACCACAGCCGCGCACATGTCGGTGTTCCTTTACACCGCGCCGATTTTTACCGCGTTGGGCGTGCACTGGCTGCTGCCGAGCGAACGGTTGAGACCCGTGCAGTGGCTGGGGATTTTCCTCGCGTTCGTCGGGATCGCCATCGCGTTTGCCGGCGGCGTGTCCTGGGACAACCTCGATCACCGCATGTTGATGGGCGATGCGTTAGGCGTGTTGGCCGGCGCATCCTGGGGCGCGACCACGGTGGTGGTGCGCGCCTCGCGACTGTCCGAAGCCCCCGTCACGCTGACCCTGTTTTATCAACTGATCGTCGGCTTCGTCGGCCTGCTGCTGATCGCGATCCTCAGCGGCCAGGTGACCCATGTCAGTCTGACCACCGTGGCGGTGGCCAGTGTGCTGTTCCAGGGACTGGTGGTGTCGTTCTTCAGTTACCTGACGTGGTTCTGGCTGTTGCGTCGTTATCTGGCGGCGAACCTGGCAGTATTTTCGTTCATGACGCCGCTGTTCGGCGTCACATTCGGCGTGGTGCTGCTGGGTGAAGAGCTGAGCCTGAACTTCGTCATCGGTGCCGTGCTGGTGCTGCTGGGTATCACTTTTGTCAGCGCTGAGCAGTGGGTGCGCCGTCGTTTGCGCAAAGCCCTTGGGCAGCAGTGACCGGACGCAACAGCAGACCACCAGCGACAAGCAAGCCGCTGCCGGCAACCACCAGCGCTGGCTGTAAGCCGCCACTGAAATGACTGCTGAGCGCCGCCAGCAACGGTCCGGCGAGCTGACCCACGGCGAAGCAGGCCGTCAGCAGCCCGGCATTGCGTTGAGTGGCGTGGGGCGCCAGTTCCCGGGAACATTGCATCACCAATTGCATGCAGGCCAGGAAAGGCGTGCCGCAAAGAATCACCCCCAGCGCCAGGCCCGAGCCGCTGCCCAACAGGCAGGCAAAGACGCCGGCGGCTTGCAGCCACAACGTCGCCATCAGCCAGTGGCGAGTGCCATTGGGGGTTTGTCGACGCAAACTGACCAGCAGCACCCCGAGAGCAGACGCCAGGCCGAAGCACGGCCAGAACAGGTCGGCCTGCCATTGGCCATGGAACTGGGCGCTGGCCATTTGCGAAAGGAAGGTGGCCGGGATGATGTAGCCCAGACCGTACAACCCGTAGATCACACCTAGACGGCCAATGCCTTGATGACTGGAGGTGGCTGCGCTCGGGGCGGCAACGACCGTCGCGGTCGATTTCGGTAGAAAAGGCAGAATCACCAGCAGCATCGCCAGGGCGACAACGGCATACACCAGCCACAAGGTGGCAGACGTCTGCCCCAGCAGATTCGAGCCCAAGGCCAACAAACCTGTCAGAAAAATCCCCAGACCCGGTCCGGCAAATACCAGGGCGCCCAGACGTGGGCGACCGGCTGCCGCTGCCAATGGCTGGCTCAGCGCCGTGATCATCACCAACACCCAGGCGCTGGCCACGCCGGTGCCGAATCGCAGCACCAGGTGCGACCAGAACCCGTTGGCCCAGAACGACGCCAGCGTCAGCAGCACACACAGCCACAAACCGCCCAACAATCGCCGGCGGACCTGATCGGGACGGCGAGAAAACATGGCGTCCACGGCGCCGACGAAGTAGCCGAGGTAATTGGCGGCGGCAATCAGACCGGCGGCGGTCAGGTCGATTTGACCTTCGCTGAGCAGGTGCGGCATTTGCGGCGTCAGGGCGAAACGGCCGATGCCCATGGCCATCATCAGGGCAATAAAACTGGCGAGTAGGCGAATCAGTGGAGACATGGTCTCAATTCCTGCAAAGGATCAATGACCGTCAGGCTAGGGCTGATTGACTTTCTTTAAAAATGAATAATAGTGAGTAACTTGTTCTGATTTGGAGAAGATCGTGGAGTTCAGCCAGTTGCGGATCTTCCAGGCAGTGGCGCAAGAAGGCTCGATCACCCGGGCTGCCGAGCGTTTGCATCGGGTGCCGTCGAACCTGTCGACGCGCCTTAAACAACTTGAAGAGCAGCTCGGCGTAGAACTCTTCGTCCGCGAGCGTCAGCGTTTGCAGTTGTCGCCTGCGGGAAAAGTCCTGCTGGATTACACCGCCAGGCTCTTCAGCTTGCGCGACGAAGCCCAGGCAGCGGTGCAGGGCGGGCAACCAGCCGGGGACTTCGTGCTGGGCACCATGTACAGCACGGCGGCGATTCATCTGCCGGGGTTATTGGCGCGTTATCACCGCACGTATCCGGCGGTGAACCTGCAAGTGCAGTCCGGACCCAGCGGCGAATTGCTTGAAGGCTTGCTCACCGGTCGTCTCGACGCGGCATTGGTGGACGGACCGCTGGAGCTGGCCGGCCTCGACGGCGTGCCGTTATGCGACGAGCGGCTGGTGTTGATCAGCGAGGCCGATCACCCGCCGGTGCGCAGCGCGCTGGATGTGGAAGGGCGCTCGGTGTTTACCTTTCGTCAGGGCTGTTCCTACCGGATGCGCCTGGAAGCCTGGTTCGCCCATGACCACGCGGCCATGGGCCGGGCGATGGAGATTGAATCCTATCCGGGCATGCTGGCCTGTGTGATTGCCGGCTCGGGCGTGGCGCTGATGTCGGAGTCGATGCTTGCCAGCCTGCCGGGCCGCGAGAGCGTGGCGGTGCACCCGTTGGCGGAACCGTTCGCTCACGCTACGACCTGGCTAATGTGGCGCAAGGGCATGCTCGGCGCCAACCTGAACGCGTGGATTGAGCAGCAGCAGGCGGTCTATCCATCGGTGTCGATACAGGCTTCGGCGATTGCTTGAACTATTGGTCAGGTATTTTGATCCATTCAGTAACAGATCATTGCGGATTTGGGCGAGCAATACGTAGGACTTCGGACTATTATCAGTGCGAAGCGGCTACAGAATTCCGGTCGCTCGGCACTACCCTGAAGGGGGCACCATGAAAGAGAAAATCCAAAACTGGCTGCACGATCTGGGTGTTGCGCTCGGTTTGATTGAACCGCCTCTGCAACCTGTGCCTATTCGCACTGATGACGAACAGCGTCGACGCCAGCAGCGCCGCCGGTAATCGCAACGCTGCTGCTGTTGTTGTAGCAGCTGTCGAGCACCGCGAGGCAGCGTTCGGCTGCGCAGCAGTCGTCAACCCTGTTTGCAAAATTTGCCTGACACACCGCGTCGTCTGATTCACGACTGCTTCGTCCGAACGCGGCCCGAACCGAACGCAGCCTCGCGGTGCTCGGCAGCTGCTACAGGACCGCGTGAATTCTAAGTGTGGCGGATTTAATCCCGCCCGATCTCCATCAAAAACCGACTCAAATCATTCGCTGTCCTGGCATTCTTGAGCATCCGGTCTTCTTCCCCTGTAAACGCCGTCAACCCCAGCTCATCTTCCAGATGGAAGATCAGCTCTTCGATATCCTGTTTATCCAGTCCCAACTGCGCCAGGCTGGCGTTGTCGTCAAAGTCATCCTGGCCCTCCAGCAGGCGGCTGATGAAACGATACACGGCGGCACGAACGGCAGCTCTTTTCATGGTGGTTCTTCGAGGGCGTTATTGTTGTTGTCCCTGGGCTTGAGTACAGCAGGCTTCAGGCGTGTGAGCGCTGCCACTCGTCAATCATCGTGCGCAAATGTTCCCCGGAAAAACTGCCGAAATGCCCGCCGTGTACCGTGCGGATCGGCAACGCGCGCAAGCGTTGCAGGCTGCGAGCGTAGTCATCGAGATTGGAATGGTAGGCGTCTTCGATCAGCGGCCCGTCGTAGATGATGTCGCCGCTGAACAGGGTCTCGGTCGCGGCTTCGTACAGGCTGATGCCGCCCGGTGAATGCCCCGGTGTGTGCAGCACTTGCAGGACGCGATTACCTAGGTCCAGCACGTCGCCTTCTTCAATCATTCCCGTGGCCGGCGCGGCTTTGACCCGGTATTCGGCGTAGCACAGCGGGCAGTCCGGGTGCGCCTCGAACATCTCGTCACCGACAAACGCCCGGCTCAGATCGTTTTCGCCGTCAGGTGCCGCCAGGATGTCGGCCTCGGCCGGATGTACCAGACGTTCAGGAAATTCGTGGTGACCGGCGATGTGGTCGAAATGGCAATGGCTCGCCACGGCGACCAGCGGCCGCTCAGTGATCCAAGGCAATTGCTCGCGCAGGCTCACCAGCCCGGAACCGCTATCGAGCAGCAAGTCCTTGTCGCGCCCCTGGATGTGCCAGAGATTGCAGCGATAAAAGGGTCGGATGTAAGGCTCGTGAATCAGGCGAATGCCGTCGCTGAGTTGTTTCACCTCGAACCACTGATCGCGGCTGACGATCTTCATAAGCAGTTTCCTTCAGACGAAAAAAAACGGGTGTGGCAACCGACGCCACACCCGTCGAAGAAACAGTTAATCCATTCCTTTCAGCTTAGATGGCGCTCGCCATCGCTGCCGGGCGACGGGACAGCAAGCTGACCACGACGAAACTCACCAGACCTACGCCGAGGCTGTAGTAGATCGGGGTGTTGGCGTCCATACCGTCCTTGAACATGAACACCAGCGCGGTGACGAAGCCCAGCGCCATACTGGTGATCGCGCCGGCCGTAGTGGCGCGTTTCCAGTAGATAGCCCCCATCAACGGGATCAGCATGCCGCCCACCAACAGGTTGTAGGCCAAGGTCAGTGCGCTGATCACATCATTGACTACGAGTGCGATGCCCAGCACGACGATGCCGGTGAGCAGGGTGAACAGGCGGTTAACATTCACATTCGATTGCTTGCCGCCACGCAACTTCGGCAGCAGGTCTTCACTGAGTGTGGTGGATGCGGCGAGCAGGCCGGCGCTGGCGGTGGACATCATGGCCGCCAGTGCTGCAGCGATTACCAGGCCGCGGATACCGTCCGGCAGGGACACTTTGACGATGGCGGCAAAGGCATTGTTGACGTTGTCCAGGTCCGGAATCAGCACATGGGCGGCCATGCCGATCAGCGCACACACCAAGCCGTAGACAATGCAGTAGATCCCGGCAGACGTGCCCGCGTACTTGGCGACTTTCTCGCTGCGTGCGGTGAACACCCGTTGCCAGATGTCTTGACCGATCAGGATGCCAAAGAAGTAGATCATGAAGTAGGTGATGATGGTGTCCCAGCCGATGCTGGTGAAGCTGAAACTGGCGGCTGGCAATTGGGCAACCAGTTGATCCCAGCCACCGACACGGTACAGGCAGATCGGCAGCAACAGGAACATCAGGCCCACGGTCTGGATACCGAACTGGACGATGTCGGTCAGGGTTAGGGACCACATGCCACCGATGGTCGAGTAAATCACCACCACACCACCGCCGAGCAGTATCGAAACCCAGAACGGCAGGCCGAACAGCACTTCCAGAACGGTGCCGATCGCCAGGATCGAAGTCACGCCGATCATCAGTGCATAGGCCAGCATGATGGTCGCGCTCGCCGTACGAGCCATCGGGTTGTAACGTTTTTCCAGCACCTGGGTAACGGTGAATACCTTGAGCTTCAGCAGCGGTTTGGCGAGGAACAGGTTCAGCGCGACGATCCCGCAACCCAGTGCGGCGCACAGCCAGAAACCGGAGATGCCATGGACGTAGCCCAGGCGCACGGTGCCGACGGTGGACGCGCCACCCAGAACGGTTGCGGCCATGGTGCCCATGTAGAGACTAGGGCCGAGGTTGCGACCGGCGACCAAATAGTCTTCGTGGGTCTTGGCCTTGCGCATGCCGAAGTAGCCGAGTACCAGCATCGCGGCGGCGTATATGAGAACGACGAATAAATCCAATGCCATGATGGCGTGTCTCCGATTGTCTTTTTTATGGTGAAACAAAGATGTTCAGTGGGGTTGCTCTCTGTGGGAGCGGGCTTGCTCGCGAATGCGGTCTTTCAGTCACATCGATGTAGGATGTGCCGCCGTCTTCGCGAGCAAGCCCGCTCCCACAGGTGGATCTGTGTCAGGCGGGCTGACGGAGTTCAGGCTTTGCGACGGTGTTGGTGCCCTTGTTGCGTGCATCATTCGGCCCGAACACCGCGGCCGGTTCCGGGAACAGGCTCAGCAGCGTCAGGTACACCAGTGACGCCAGGCCGAGGGTCACCGGCAGGCTGATGTCGATGCCTCCCGCCAGTTCACCCAGCGGGCCAACGAATTGCCCCGGCAGGTTCACAAAGCACAAACCCACCAGCGCACTCGGGATCCAGGCACCCAGCCCACGCCAGTTCCAGCCGTGGGTGAACCAGTAGCGGCCACCTTTCTCGCCACGGGTGAACACTTGCAAGTCATCCGGGCAGTAGAAGCCGCGGCGCACCAGCAGGCCGATGATCATGATCACCATCCACGGGGTGGTGCAGGTGATGATCAGCACGGCGAAGGTCGACACGCTCTGCACCAGGTTCGCCGCAAAGCGCCCGATGAAGATGAAGGCAATCGACATCACGCCAATCAGCAACGTGGCCTTGACCCGCGACAGCACGCGAGGGAACACGCTGGACATGTCCAGCCCCGTGCCATACAGCGAAGTAGTGCCGGTGGACATGCCGCCGATCACTGCAATCAGGCACACCGGCAGGAAGAACCAGCTCGGCGATACCGCCAGCAGACCGCCGACGTAGTTGTTGGCCGCGATGTAGTCCGGGGCCTTGATCGCCACGATGGTGGCGGTGGCGAGGCCGAACAGGAACGGGATGAACGTGGCGATCTGCGAGATCACCACAGCGGCCATGATCCGGCGCTTCGAGGTCTCACGCGGGATGTAACGCGACCAGTCGCCGAGGAACGCGCCGAAGGAAATCGGGTTGCTCATCGCCACCAAAGCAGCGCCGATGAAGGCTGCCCAGAAACCAGGTTGCCCCATGCTCACGGTGCCGGCGTAGTTCACATCGAAAGGCCCGACGAACGCGAAGATGCCCAGCAGGAACAGCAGACTGGCGCTCCACACCGCGATCTTGTTGACCCACAACAGGAAGCGGAAGCCATAGATGCAAACCGTCAGCACCAGGATTGCGAACAGACCGTAGGCCAGGCCCAGCGTCAGGTCGGTTTCCGGCAGGCCGATCAGGCGTTTCGCGCCGCCGATCAGCGCATCACCCGAACTCCACACCGAGAGCGAGAAGAAGGCGATGGCGGTCAGCAGCGACAGGAACGAACCGACGATCCGCCCGTGCACGCCGAAGTGCGCACCGGACGACACGGCGTTGTTGGTGCCATTGAGTGGCCCGAACAGGCCCATTGGCGCGAGGATCAGCGAACCCAGCAGCACGCCCAGCACAATCGCCCAGACGCCGGCCTGAAAAGACAGGCCGAACAGCACCGGGAAACTGCCGAGCACGGCGGTGGCAAAGGTGTTGGAACCGCCGAAGATCATCCGGAACAAGTCCGTCGGGCCTGCGGTGCGTTCGTTGTCCGGGATCTGTTCGACCCCGTGGGTTTCAATCTGCGTAAGGCTTTGGTCTTTGTTGTTGTTATTCATGATCAGCTCCGATCATAAAGGCGCGCTCATCGTGTGTGAGCGTCACCTGTTTGGCTAAGGGGGTGGCAGCCCTTCCGGCATCGCGGACAAATGTTCGTGGCAGGCCAGCCATAGGCCTTGTTGTTGTCGGCGAAACACAATCGTCTCGCGCTCCTGGCTGAAGTGTTGCTCCCCTTGCATGCGCAGCTCGGTGGCCACGTCATGGATGAAAATCGCCACGTCACCTTGCAAGCTGACGAAGGCGTTGCTTGAAGTGCACGCAAGCACCTCGAAGCCATCCTCGGCGCGCCAGGTGTCCCACAACGCCTGATAGGCATCGCGCGACAGCAGGGGCTGCTCGAGGGTGTAAAACACGAAGCTGGCGTCGGCGCTGAACGCGCCGAAGTAGGCTTCGCGATCGTTACGGGCGAAGGCGGACACCAGATCGGCGGCGGCTTTCAGAACCTGATCGCGTTCATTCATGACCGATCCTCAGCGGTGGGCCACGCCAGGCAGTACGCAGAGCATTTCGTACAGCAAGTTGGCGGCCAGCAGCGAGGTGTTGCCGGTGGTGTCGTAAGCGGGCGAGACTTCTACCAGATCGCAACCGATGAGGTCGAGGCCTTGGCAGCCGCGAATGATCTCAATCGCCTGAATGGTCGTCAGACCACCGATTTCCGGGGTGCCGGTGCCTGGGGCCCAGGCCGGGTCGATGCCGTCGATGTCAAAAGTCAGGTACACCGGACCGCCGCCAACTTTCTCGCGAACTTCGGCCATCAGCGGGGCCAGGGATTTGTGCCAGCACTCTTCCGCCTGAACCACACGGAAGCCTTGTTTACGGCTCCAGTTGAAGTCTTCGGAGGTGTAACCCTGAGCGCGCAAGCCGATTTGCACCACGCGATCACAGTCGATCAGGCCTTCTTCGGCGGCGCGACGGAAGGTGGTGCCGTGGGCGACTTTCTCGCCAAACATGTGATCGTTCACATCGGCGTGAGCGTCGATGTGCACCAGGCCGACCTTGCCGTGCTTCTTGTGAATCGCACGCAGGATCGGCAGGGTGATGGTGTGGTCGCCGCCCAGGGTCAGGGGGATTACGTTGTGTTCGAGGATGGCGTCGTAGGATTCTTCGATGATCCGTACGGCGTCCAGCAGGTTAAACGTGTTGATCGCCACGTCGCCGATGTCGGCAACCGACAACGAGTCGAACGGTGCAGCGCCGGTGGCCATGTTGTACGGGCGGATCATCACCGATTCAGCGCGGATTTCGCGAGGTCCGAAACGGGTACCGGGGCGCAGCGAGGTGCCGATGTCCAGCGGAACGCCAACGAAGGCAGCATCCAGACCGGCAGCGGTAGGCAAATGGGGGAGTCGCATCATGGTGGCGATGCCGCCGAAGCGCGGCATTTCGTTGCCGCCCAGTGGTTGGTGAAGAATCTTGTCCACGGGTAAGGCCTCATCGTCGTTGTTTTATTTATGTCGGTTGCGCCACTCCGGGGAGGTACGGGCACCGTTGGGGGCCGATTCTGCGAAATGTAGTGGTCGGGAAGAATCGCTACGGGCAAATACTTAGTTCAGATTTTTCTAAACTAATGCCGATGACGGCGATAGACTCGCAGTGTTCATGTAGCAGCTGCCGAGCCTGCACTCAATTCTGTAGCAGCTGTCGAGCACCGCGAGGCAGCGTTCGGTTCGGGCCGCGTTCGGACGAAGCAGTCGTAAAATCATGCGATGCGGTTCTTCAGGAAACCCTTAGGTACAGGTTTCACGACTGCAGCGTCCGAACGCGGCCCGAACCGAACGCAGCCTCGCGCTGCTCGGCAGCTGCTACAAGACCTCATCGTCTGCGTGCTTTTCGCTGGAGGGCCCCCATGGCCAATGCTTTACCCGACCTGAAACTCCTGCGCATCTTCGTCAGCGTGGTCCGTCATCAAGGGTTCGCCAACGCCCAGCAAGAACTCAACCTCTCGACCTCGGCCATCAGCACCTACATGAGCCAGCTCGAAGCCGCCCTTGGCCTGGTGCTCTGCCATCGCGGTCGTGGCGGTTTCAGCCTGACCAGCAAAGGCGAGCTGTTCCATCAGGAAACCCTGCGTCTGTTGGGCGAACTCGAAGGCTTCGAGCAATACGCGGCGGCGCTGAAGGGCGAGCTGCGCGGTACGCTGAACCTCGGCGTCATCGACTCCACCGTCAGCGACAAGGCCTTGCCGTTCGCCGAAGCCATCGGCGCCTATAGCCAGGAACACCCGGCCGTGCATTTGCACCTCTCCGTCATGAGCCCCTACGAATTGCAGCTCGGCGTGCAGGACAATCGCCTCGATCTGGCCATCGGTGCGTTTTCCACGCGCATGAGCGGTCTGGTCTACATGCCGCTGTACCGCGAACAACACTGGCTGTATTGCAGCAGCCGCCATCCGCTGTTCACCGAGCGGCGCATTCCCGAGCAAGTCATTACCCAGCAGCGCATGGTGGGCCGTGGTTACTGGAGCCAGGCCGAACTGGCCCGGCACGGTTTCAAGCACAGCGCCGCCACCGTGGAAAGTATGGAAGCGCAGTTGATTCTGGTGCTCTCCGGCGCCTACATCGGTTACCTGCCGGAGCACTATGCCCAGGCTTGGGCGGACAAGGGCGATTTGCGGGTGTTGCTGCCGGCGACCTTCGGCTATCAGGCGCCGTTCTCGATGATCGTGCGCCGTGGCCGCAGTCGTGAGCCGCTGATCCAGACCTTCCGCGATCTGCTTAAAGCACAACTGAACCAGGCCTGAGAACATGTCCAGAATCCACTGTCCACGCTGCCTGCGCCCACAAACCCACTGCCTGTGCCCGTTGATCCCGAGCCTCGACAGCCGCACCCGGGTGTTGCTGTTGCAGCATCCGAGCGAAGTGAACCATGCGTTGAACACGGCGCGCCTGGCCGCGTTGGGCTTGAAGAATGCCGAGCTGATTGTGGGCGAGGTGTTCGAGGATTTACCGGCGCTGTTGAGCCCGCCGGGGTATCAGGCGCGGTTGTTGTTTCCTGCCGACGATGCGCAACCGTTGCAGGCGTACACCGCGAATGACCCGCCGCTATTGCTGGTCGTGCCCGACGGCACCTGGCGCAAGGCGCGCAAGATGTTGCACCTCAATCCGTTGCTGGCGGCGTTGCCGAGGGTGGCATTGGTGGATGGCGGCGTGTCTCGATATCGACTGCGCAAAGCCCCGGGGCCGGGGGCGTTATCGACGGTGGAGGCGATTGTCCAGGCGTTGCAGACGCTGGAAGCGCCTGTCAGTTTCGAACCGTTGTTGAAACCGTTCGAGGCGTTGATTGAAGGGCAGATTGCGGCGATGGGGGAGGAGGTCTACCAGCGTAACCATGGGCCGAAATAGTCGTTGCCTGAGAGGGCCTCTTCGCGAGCAAGCCCGCTCCCACAGTGTTTTGGGGTGTTGATCGTTCCCACGCTCCGCGTGGGAATGCATCCAGTGACGCTCTGCGTCACATCCGGGAAGGGACGCGGAGCGTCCCGGGCGGCATTCCCACGCGGAGCGTGGGAACGATCAAAGATTCCGGTCGAAACTACCGCTCCCGCATCGCCTCGGTCCGGGCTTTCAACACCGGTTTCAACAGGTAATCCAGCACGCTCTTCTCGCCAGTGATGATATCGACCGTCGCCACCATCCCCGGAATAATCAACAACGGTTTCACGTCCCCGCCCAAGTGATTCTTGTCAGTCCTCACCTGAATCAGATAAAAGCTGTTGCCCTTGTCATCGGTAATCGTGTCCGCACCAATCAACTCCAGCTTCGCAGTCAATCCGCCATAAATCGTGTAGTCGTACGCGCTGAATTTCACCATCGCTTTCTGCCCCGGATGCAGGAACGCCACGTCCTGCGGCCGCACCTTGGCTTCGATCAGCAAATTGTCTTCAATGGGGACGATTTCCACCATGTCACTGCCCGGTTGAACCACGCCGCCGATGGTGTTGACCTTCAGCACCTTGATAATCCCGTGCACCGGCGACACCACGGTGGTGCGAGTCACGCGGTCATCGATGGCGATGCTCGACGCTGTGATTTTCGACAGGTCGGTTCGTTTTTCATTCAGCTCTTTTGCCGCGTCCGAGCGGAAGGATTGTTCCGATTCATCAATCTTGCTTTTGATCTCGTTGATCGCCGATTCCGCCCGCGGAATTGCCAGCGTCGTCGCATTCAAAGAGCCGCGAATCTCTACCGCGCTGCGTTTGAGTCGCAAGATTTCCACCGGCGAAACCGCGCCGGTGCCCACCAGCGGCGCGGACATGTTCATCTCTTGTTGCAGCAATGCCAGGCTCGAACTGAACTGCCCCTGCTTGGAGCGGAATTCCGCCAGTTCCTGAGTTTTTTGCCGCAGTTGTTCGGTCAGCGTCCGTTGCTCACTGGCCAGTCGGCGCTGGCGTTGTTCGTACAGCGAGCGCTCGTCCTCGGCCACTTGCGGGGCCTTGGCGATCACTTCAGGTGACAGCTTGAACGGCCGGCCCTCCGCTTCGGCCGACAGCCGTTCGACCTGTGCGGTCAGCGCATAACGATCCGCTTCGCTCTCGCCCTTGTTCGACAGAAACCGCGTGTCATCGAGGCGCAGCAAGGTGTCGCCCTTGTTCACCATTTGCCCTTCGCGCACGAAGATCTCGGTGACGATGCCGCCCTCAAGGTTCTGGATCACCTGGACCTTGCTCGACGGGATCGCCTTGCCTTCGCCCATGGTGACTTCTTGCAGCACCGCAAACTTGGCCCAGACCAGCGCGGTAATCAGCAGCGCAGCGGCCAGCCACACGGTGATTCGCGACCAGCGCGGCGAATCCTGCAGCGAAGCGCCGGCGGTTTCCGGCATGAATTCGCTTTCTGCGGTTTTGCCGAAACTGCCGAAGTAGCCCCGGTCTTGTGGCGTGTCGGATGATGAACGGGCCATGGGTAGCTCCTAGACAGCCGCAGAGCCGACACGGCCCTTGCGCAGTGCATCGATGACCGCTTCTTTCGGACCGTCGGCAACGATCCGCCCGTTGTCCAGCACCAGCAGCCGATCCACCAGGCTGAGCATCGAGGTGCGGTGGGTCACCAGCAGCAAGGTTTTGCCCTGCACCCAGCCGTGGAGTTTCTGCCGCAAAACGTCTTCGCTGCTGTTGTCCATCGCGCTGGTGGGTTCGTCGAGCAGCATGATCGGCGGATCCAGCAACAAGGCCCGGGCCAGCAGCACAGCCTGACGTTGACCGCCGGACAGCAACTGCCCGCGTTCGCCCACGGGGCGGTCAAACCCTTGCGGATGCTGACGCGCCAGCTCGGTGACGCCGGTCAGTTCGGCGACTTCGAGCATCCGCGAGTCGCTGATGTAACGGGCGCCGAGGGTCAAGTTGTCGCGCAGGCTGCCCGCCAGCAGCGGCAGGTCATGGGCGACGTAACCGATCTGTTGGCGCAGGTCGGCGACATCGAGTTGCCGCAGGTCCAGCCCATCGAGCAACAGCTGTCCTTCTTCCGGCGCATAAAACCCCATCACCAATCGCGCCAGGGTGCTTTTGCCCGAACCGCTGCGACCGATGATGCCGATCCGTTCGCCGGGTTTGACACTGAAGCTGACGTTGGCCAGGGCCGGGGCGTTCTGGCCGTTGTAGTGGAAGGTCACACCGCTGACGTCCAGTGCGCCTTGCAGTTGCGTGCGCTCCAGCGGCCGCTGGTTGGCATCGCGCTCTTGCGGCAAGGACATCAGCGCATCGGTGCTTTTCATGGTCAATTGCGCTTGCTGGTAGCGGGTTATCAAACCGGCGATTTGTCCCAAGGGGGCGAGCACGCGGCTGCCGAGCATGTAGGTCGCCACCAGCGCGCCGACGCTGAGGTTGCCGGCGATGATGCTGTAGACCCCGGCGACGATGGTCGCCATGCCGGAGAATTGCTGGATGAACAGCGTGCCGTTGGTGGCCAGTGCCGAGAGGTTGCGCGCATGGCTGTCGAGGCGGGTGAGGGCGCCGTGGGTGCTTTCCCATTTGTGCTGGCGTTCGCTTTCGGCGCTGCACGCTTTCAGGGTTTCCAGGCCGCCGAGGGTTTCAATCAGCAGCGCCTGGCGCTCGGCGCCGAGGCTCAAGCTCTTCTGCACGGTGTCGCGCAGACGCACCTGAATCACCATCGCGAAGATGATCGTAATCGGAAAGGCGAGCAACGGGATCACCACCAGCCAGCCGCCGAGCAAGCCGATCACCACCAGCATCAACACGGCAAAGGGCAGGTCGATCAGGCTGGTCAGCGTAACGGCAGTGAGAAATTCACGCAGGCCCTGGAAGTCATGGATGCTCTGGGCGAAACCGCCGATGGTCGCCGGCCGCGCCTTCATCGCCATGCCGGTGATGCGTTCGAACAAGGTCGCGGAAAGAATCACATCGGTTTTCTTCCCGGCGGTGTCCAGCAAGTGCGCGCGAACCACCCGTAGCACCAGTTCGAAACCGGTGCCGATCAGCAAGCCGATCGACAGCACCCACAAGGTCGAGGTGGCCTGGTTCGGCACCACGCGGTCGTAGGTCTGCATCACGAACAGCGGCACCATCAATCCCAAGAGGTTGATCAGGAAACTCGCCAGAATCGCATCGCTGTACAGCCATTTCGACAGCTTCAAGGTGTCGCGAAACCACGCTTCCACGCGCGGCACCAGCGGCGAGCGCAGGTCTTCCAGTTCATGCCGTGGCCGGGCGAACAACGCCTGGCCACTGTAATTTTCGGCCAGCTCTTCCCGGCTGACCCATTGTTCACCGCCGTCCGCCTCGCTGGGCAGGATCAGCAACCGGCCGTCATCGCCGAAGCGTCGAAGAATGGCGGTGCGGCCGTTGTTGAGGATCAGCATCACAGGCAGGTTGAGCGCGGAAATGTCCGCCAGTTCGCGGCGCAGCACCCGCGCCTGCAAGCTGGCCCGGGCGGCTGCTCGGGGCAGCAGGTCCAGGCTCAAGCGCTGCTTGTTCAGCGGCAGCCCGGCACTCAGGCTGGCGCGACTGACCGTCGCGCCGTGGAGTTTGCAGAGGATCAACAGACCGTCCAGTAGCGGGTCATCGAAGCTCAGGCGCGGATCGACACCGGTGTTGCCGGGTTCCATGCTGGTCAAATTGATCTCTCCACAGGCCTACTTCAGTTCAGGCAAACGGGCTTCGTTTTTCACTTCGGTGGAGGCGATCGCATCGGCGGGCAGTACCACCCGCTGTTTGCTCAGCAACTGGCCCATGTTCGCCAGCACGCGGTACATCGAGTATTCCTCGGTGTAGCGCACTTCGGTGTAGCGGCGATTGGCGTTGTAGAGCTCGTTTTCACTGTCGAGCAAGTCGAGCAGGGTGCGTTGGCCGAGGCCGAACTGGTCCTGATACGCCACGCGCACACGTCGGCTGGTATCCGCGTATTCGCGGGCCGTCGGGGTCTGCTTCTTGGCGTTGACCATGGCGTTCCAGGCCAGGTGGATGTTCTCGTTGAGTTGGCGCAGGGCGTTGTTGCGGATGTCCATCGCCTGGTTGATCTGATGCGCATTGGACTGCAGGCGCGCCTTGTCGCTGCCACCGCGGAACAGGTTGTAGTTCATCACCACACCCACGCGCCATTCGTTGTCGTGGCCTTCATCGCCTTGCACGTTGTTGTTCGCGCCCACCGCCGCTTCGGCATCGAAACGTGGGTAGAACGGCGACTTGGAAACCTCGTACTGGCTCTCGGCCGATTGCACGTCAGCCTGGGCGGATTTCAGGTACGGATTGTTTTCCACCATGCTCTGCTGGGCTTCCGGCAGGGTGGCGGGCAGTTCGCCGCGGATCGACGGCGGTGCTTCGAGTTCATCGGGCAGGCGCCCGGTGACGGCGTAGAAGTTCGATTCGGCATCCGCCAGATCGACCTCGGCGGTGTCGAGGTTGTTTTGCGCCAGTGCCCGGCGCGCGCCGGATTGGTCGGAGTCGGCGTTGCTGCCAACGCCACGCTGGGTGCGCAGGCCGATCTGGTCGTTGACCCGCAAGTGAGCCTGCAGGTTGTTCGTGGCCAGGGTCACCAGTTCGCGGCGCTTGAGCACTTCGAGGTAGACCTCGGTGGTGCGCAATGCCAGGTCCTGGGCGGTGCCTTGCGCGTAATAGGCCCGGGAATTGACCACGCCTTTGGTGCGTTCGACTTCGTTCGCGGTGTTGAAACCGTCGAACAGCATCTGCCGCAGGCGCAGTTCGGATTGGGTGTAGGTGAGGATTTCGGTGTGGTGATTGCCGAACGCCCGGGTGTTGGTGTTATCGCTGTACCCGCGCCCGTAGGCGGCGTTCAGGTCCACCGATGGATAAAAGCCCCCTTTGGCGACTTTCACTTGCTCATCGGCCGAGAGACGGCTGTCCACCCGCGATGCCAGTTCGGGGTGAGTTGCGATGGTGCTCTGGATCGCCTCGGTCAACGACATGGCCTGGGCCTGGGATGTGCAGGCCATGGCCAACAGAATTGCGCTGCAAAGGGGGGTTAAAACGCGCATGGGTACATCTCCCTGATTCCTGATGGTTCTTTATCAGTCGCCAAATATTTGACGACATTTATAGGCAAAACCGTTTCATGCTTGTAACAACGTAGCTAAGAACATTCTAGAGCGTAGCTAAGAAATTTTTTTCATAGGGTTTATTCCAAAAAAAACTTATGCGCTCTGCAAAATCCAGCACATTGTTCACTCTGAAAGCCCTTGATTCAGGAGCTCTTAGGAGTATTCGGGGGTTTGAGGAAAGTTCCATCCACTTATCGACATAGGGCGGAGAAGTGCTGGAGGGGAGGGAAGCGAAACGGTTTTGAGGCGACATTTTTTTGTCACTCGCTAGGTTCAAAATCGTTACGCATCGTTCGAAGGGCAATGGGTCGGCGATTGGACCCCCAAACGTGTTGATTGCATTGGGGTTTTGCCAAAAACGCACACATTGCCCGCGAGCGGCACGCTTGGTGAGACGATCGCCGGGGCAGCGGCTTACTCAGGTAAACGCACCCCGCGGGTGATCCGCCCGGCAACCTGCTTCAACCATGAGCACGTTCTTCGCACAAACAGGGTGCCGACAGCGGTTGGCAGCGGAGGAAATGCACATGGCAACGCTCATCGGTATCGTCAGTAAAGTCATTGGTCAGGTGTTCGCGGAAAGCGGTGGCACCCGACGTGTGCTGGTCGAGGGCGATCGATTGTTCGCCGGCGACCAATTGATCACCGGGGCCGAAGGTGCGGTGGCCGTGCGTCTGCAAAATGGCCAGGAGCTGACCCTCGGACGCGGCAGCAGCCTGCAAATGACCTCCCAGCTACTGGCGCACCAGGCGCCCCATGTGGATACCGCTGAAGCGGTGACACCGACGCAGGCGCAACTGACCGATGTCGAACAACTGCAAAAAGCTATCGCAGCCGGCGAAGACCCGACTCAAACGGCTGAAGCCACGGCGGCCGGAGCTGCTCCAACCGGCGCACCCGGCGGGGCTGCGGGCGGCGGCCACAGTTTCGTCATGCTCGAAGAAGTGGGCGGGCGGGTCGATCCCACCATCGGCTTCCCTACTGCGGGATTCAACGGCATTCCTGAATTTCCGCTGGAACGTCTGGCCGGTGACCCGGACAACGGTGACAACGGCGACGGCGGTGCCGGTTCAGGGGGCACAGGCGTCTTGCCGAACAACCCGGTCACCCTCGCGGGCCTGTCGGTGGCGGGGGGCGAACTGACCCTCAACGAAGCCAACCTTGCCGACGGTTCTGCCAGCAATCCGGGCGCGTTGATCCAGAACGGCACCTTCACCGTGTCTGCGCCCGACGGGCTGACCAGCCTGAGCATCGGCGGGATCAATGTGATCACGGGCGGGGTGGCCGCCGGCTTCCCGCAGTCGATCACCACGCAACTGGGCAACACCCTGACAATCACCGGTTACAACCCGGCCACTGGCGTGGTGAGTTACAGCTACACCCTGGTCGGCAACGACACCCATTCGGCCGGCGAGGGTGCCAACAACCTCAGCGAACAGTTCACCGTGGTCGCCGGTGATTCCAACGGCGACACCGCCACCGGCACGCTGGATGTAAACATCACCGACGATGTGCCCAAAGCGGTCGATGACACCAACGCCAGCACCGCTTCCGAAACCCTGCTGACCTTGACCGGCAGCGTGCTGCCCAACGACTCGCAGGGGGCTGACCGCATTCCCACCGGCCCCAACAGCGGGCCGATCATCGGCGGCACCTTCACCGGGACATACGGCACCCTGGTGCTCAATCCCAACGGCAGTTACACCTACACGCTGAACATCAGCGATGCCGATTTCAAAGCGTTGCACGGCGGTGGCAGCGGCACCGAAACCTTCACCTACACCCTGACGGATGCCGACGGCGACACCAGCACCGCCAACCTGGTGCTGGAGATCCACAACAACGATGACCCGGTCACGATCGGCGGCCTCAACGTCGAAGGTGGAGAACTCGTTGTCTACGAGAAAAACCTCAGCGACGGCAGCAGTCCTGATGCCCCTGCGCTGACCCAGAGCGGCACCTTCACCATCACCGCCCTCGACGGTGTGCAGACCCTCAGCGTCGGCGGCATCAACGTGGTGGTCGGCGGGGTGTCCGCAGGCTTCCCGCAATCCATCGTCACGCCGCTCGGCAGCACGCTGACCATCACCGGGTTCAACAGCGCAACCGGCGTGGTCAGTTACAGCTACACCCTGGCCGATAACGAAGCGCATCCGACGGCGAATGGCGCCAACGGCATCTCCGAGCAATTCGCCGTCACCGTGGTGGATGACAACGGCACCACCGCCAACGGCAATCTCGACGTCAACATCGTCGACGACCTGCCGCAAGCCGTGAATGACAGCAACGCCGGCACCGCCTCGGAAACCTTGCTGACCCTTAACGGCAATGTGCTGACCAACGACGTGCAAGGCGCCGACCGCGTGCCGACTGGCCCAAGTGCCGGGCCGATCACCCCCGGCACGTTCGTCGGGACGTACGGCACCCTGGTGCTGAACGCCAACGGCACGTACACCTACACCCTGAACACCAGCGACGCCGACTTCAAAGCGCTGCACGGCAATGGCAGCGGCACGGAAACCTTCACCTACACCCTCACCGATGCCGACGGCGACACCAGCACCGCCAACCTGGTGCTGAACATCCACAACAACGACGACCCCGTGACCCTCAACGGCCTCGACGTCTATGGGGGTGAACTGACCGTCCACGAGAAAAACCTCAGCGACGGCACCAGCCCGAACACGCCCGCCCTGACCCAGAACGGCACCTTCACCGTGACGGCGCTCGATGGTCTGCAAACCCTGACCGTGGGCGGGATCAACGTGGTGACCGGTGGCGTGGCCGCAGGCTTCCCGCAATCGATCGTCACACCGTTGGGCAGCACACTGACCATCACCGGCTACAACCCGGCCACCGGCGTGATCAGCTACAGCTACACCCTGGCCGATAACGAAACCCATCCAACCGCCAACGGCGCCAACAGCATCACCGAGAACTTCAACGTGGTGGCGACGGACACCGACGGCAGCACCGCGTCGGGCCAGATCAACGTCAACATCGTCGACGACCTGCCCACTGCGCACCCTGATTTCGCCTCGGTGGACGAGGGCGCGACCATCTCGGGCAACGTGCTCGATAACGACATCGGCGGTGCCGACGGCCCGGCGCTCAGCGGCGCCGTGATTGGCGTGCGTGCCGGCAGCGACACTTCGACCTCGGCCATCGGTGGCCTGGGCACGAACATCAACGGCACCTACGGTTACCTGACACTGGATGCCAACGGCAACGCGACCTACCACAGCAATCCCAACGCGGTGAATGGCCCGGGCGCGATCGACGTGTTCACCTACACCGTGCGCGATGCCGATGGTGACGAAAGCACCACCACCATCACAATCGACGTGTCCAACAGCTGCATCGTCGCCTCCACCGATGCCGACGTAACCGTCTACGAAAAAGCCCTGGACCTGACCAAGGACGGGCAAGACCTGGCGGCCGGCACGGTCATCGGCAGCGATCCGACCAGCACCGGCGAAACCGCCAAGGGCACGCTGGTCGGCTCGGTCACCGGTGCGATCGGCGCGATCACCTACACGCTGGTGGGCAGCGCCACGGGCAACTATGGCCAGCTCCAGCTCAACCCCAACGGCACGTACACCTACACCCTGACGTCGCCTGCGACCACCACGCCGCATGTCAATGACGGCGCGAACACGCTGACCGAAAGCTTCACCTACCAGGCCACCGACTCGCTGGGCAACAGCACCACCAGCACCATCGTGGTGAAAATCGTCGATGACGTGCCAAAAGCCTTCAACGACAGCAACACCGGCACGGCTTCGGAGGCCGCGCTGACGCTCAACGGCAACGTTCTGACCAACGATGTTCAAGGGGCAGACCACGTCGCCACCGGGCCGAACGCCGGGCCTGTCACTCCCGGCACCTTCACCGGCACTTACGGCACCCTGGTACTCAACGCCAACGGCACGTACACCTACACGCTGAACACCAACGATGCGGACTTCAAAAACCTGCACGGCGGCGGCAACGGCACCGAAACCTTCGCCTACACCCTTACCGATGCCGACGGCGATACCAGCACCGCCAACCTGGTGCTGAACATCCACAACAACAACGACCCGGTCACCCTCAACGGCCTCGATGTGTACGGCGGTGAGCTGACCGTCTACGAGAAAAACCTCAGCGACGGCACCAGCCCGAACACGCCGGCCCTGACCCAGAGCGGCACCTTCACCGTGACCGCGCTGGACGGTCTGCAAACCCTGACCGTCGGCGGCATTGCGCTGGTCACCGGTGGCGTGGCGGCCGGCTTCCCGCAATCGGTGGTCACACCGCTCGGCAGCACGCTGACCATCACCGGTTACAACCCGGCGACCGGCGTGGTCAGCTACAGCTACACCCTGGCGGACAACGAAACCCATCCGAACGCCAACGGCGCCAACGGCATCACCGAAAACTTCAACGTGGTGGCGACGGACACCGACGGCAGCACCGCGACGGGCCAGATCAACGTCAACATCGTCGATGATCTGCCGACGGCCAAAGCGGACACGGCGAGCGTGGCAGAAGGCGGCACGGTCAGCGGCAATGTGCTGGACAACGACATCAAGGGCGCCGACGGCGCGGCACCCGGTGGTGCGGTGGTCGGCGTGCGCGCAGGCTCGGACACGTCGTCCTCGGCCATCGGAGGCCTGGGCACGAACATCAACGGCACCTACGGTTACCTGACGCTGGATGCCAATGGCAACGCGGTCTATCACAGCAATCCCAACGCCGTGAGCGGTGCGGGCGCCACGGACACCTTCACCTACACCGTGCGCGATGCCGACGGCGATGAAAGCACCACCACCATCACCATCGATGTGTCGAACAGCTGCATCAAAGCGGTTACCGATACCGACGTGACCGTCTACGAGAAAGCACTGGATCTTAGCAAGGACGGTCTGGACCTGGCGGCCGGCACCGTCAGCGGCAGCGACCCGGGCAACACCGGCGAAACGGCCACCGGCACCCTGGTCGGCTCCGTCACCGGCGCGAGTGGCGCCATCACCTACACCCTGGTCGGCAGCGCCACCGGGACGTACGGGCAAATGCTGCTCAACCCCAATGGCACCTACACCTACACCCTGACCTCGGCGCCGAAAACGTCGCCGAACGCCAACGACGGGCCCAACACCCTGAGCGAAAGCTTCACCTACAAAGCCACGGATGCGCTGGGCAACAGCACCACCAGCACCCTCGTGGTGAGCATCGTCGATGACGTGCCCAAGGCGGTTGCCGCCGATCGTTCGGTGGCCGCGGTCGAGATCGATTCCAACCTGCTGTTGGTGATCGACGTCTCCGGCAGTATGGTCGACCCCTCCGGCGTACCCGGGCTGTCGCGGTTGGCGCTGGCCAAGCAGGCGATCAGTGCCTTGCTCGACAAATACGACGACCTGGGCGATGTGAAAGTGCAGATCGTCACCTTCAGCAGCAATGCCACCGACAAGACATCGATCTGGGTTGATGTAGCGACCGCCAAGTCGATCATCTCCGGCCTGACTGCCGGCGGTGGCACCAACTACGACGCGGCTGTCGCGACGATGCAAACCGCGTTCAACACCTCGGGCAAACTGACCGGGGCGCAGAACGTCGGCTACTTCTTCTCCGACGGCAAACCCAACGAAGGCGACATCGGCAGCGCAGACGAAGCTGCGCTCAAAGCCTTCCTCGACGCCAACAGCATCAAGAACTACGCGATCGGCCTGGGCAGTGGCGTGAGTAACGCCTACCTCGACCCGCTGGCCTATGACGGCAGCACGCACACCAACACCAACGCGGTAGTGGTGACTGATCTCAACCAACTCAACTCGGTGCTTTCAGGCACGGTGGTCGGCGCGCCGGTCACGGGCACCTTGCTCGAGGGCGGTACGTTTGGCGCCGATGGCGGCTTCATCAAAACCCTCGTGGTCGACGGCACCACGTACACCTACGACCCTAAAGGCAACAGCAATCAGGGCGCGCTGAACTTCAGTGGCGGCGCCAACCACGGCACGTTCAACACGGTGAACAACAGCATCAGCATCGCCACCAACAATGGCGGCACCCTGGTGGTCAACCTCGACACCGGCGAGTACACCTACACCTCGCAAAAAACCACGTCGGTGGTGATCACCGAAAACATCGGCTTCACCGCCAGCGACAACGACGGCGACCTGGCCAGCTCCACGCTGACGGTCAAAGTCATTCCGAACGCGGCGCCGGTGGCGGTCGATGACCACATCATCACCAACGTGCTCTCGGGCAGCGTCGTGGTGCCGGGCGAGTTGCTGCTGGCCAACGACACTGATCCTGACCATGATCCGCTGACAGCCTCGCCGACCACCTTCAACACCGGCTGGATTTCCAAAGGCGCCGACTTCACCGGCACCGGGGCGATCAGCTTCTCCTCGACCGGCAACAACAACGCTAACCAAGTCCTGGCGAACGTGCGCAGCGCCTTTACGGCGAACGCGGCAACCATGACGGCGGTGCTGGTGGTCAGTGGTTATCTGGGCGGGGTAACTACCGGCAACGCCAACGATGAGGACCGGATTACCGTCAACCTCAAACAGGGCGAAACCCTCAACCTGGACCACAATTTGGCGGGTGGTCACATCGCCATGGAGTACTCGCTCAACGGCGGTGCCTGGATTCCTCTCGCGGACGGACAGACCCTCACCGCGGCAGCGGACGGGACCTATCAGATCCACGTCACCAACATCACCAACTCCAGCGGCAGCGGCGTGAACAACGCGGAATACTACCAACTGACCATGACCCTCAATTACTCCGGCGGCCACGACATCGCCCCGGACGCCCACGGCACCTACACCGCCAATGACAACCATGGCGGCAGCGACGGCGCGGCGGTGACCATCAGCTATCAGGATGGCCACACCCTCACCGGCACGGCGGGCGACGATGTGCTGGTGGCGGGCACCGGCAACAACGTCCTCAATGCCGGCGACGGCAACGACGTGCTTACCGCCGGGTCCGGCAACAACGAGATGCATGGCGGCGCCGGCAATGACTTGCTGTTCAGCGGCACCGGCAACGACCTGCTCGACGGCGGCACCGGCACCGACACCGTGAGTTACGCCCACGCCACCGCCGGGGTCACGGTCGACCTGAGCGTGGCCACCGCGCAAAACACCGGAGGCGCCGGCACCGATACCTTGACTGCGATCGAAAACCTCACCGGCTCCAACTTCAACGACTCACTCACCGGCGATAACCTGAGCAACGTCATCACCGGCGGTTTGGGCGACGACATACTCAAGGGCGGTGGCGGCGACGACTTCCTGATCGGCGGCCTGGGCAACAACACCCTCACCGGCGGGGCAGGGGCCGACACCTTCCAGTGGCTCAAAGGCAACAGCGGCCACGACCTCGTCACCGACTTCACCCCAGGCACCGACAAGCTGGACCTGTCGCAACTGCTGCAAGGCGAAAACGGCACCGCGGCGTCGCTGGATGACTACCTGCACTTCAAAGTCATCGGCAGCGGCGCCTCGGTACTGACCAGCATCGACGTCAGCGCCATGGCCGGCGCGGCACCGAACCAGACCATCGACCTGGCCGGCGTCAACCTGGCCAGCCACTACGGCGTCACGCCGGGAGCGGGCGGGGTGGTGGCGGGCGGGCACGACACGGCGACCATCATCAACGGCATGCTGAATGACCATTCGCTGAAGGTGGATACCGTGTGATCTGAAGGCTGAAACAACAAAACCCGCCATTCCTGTGAAAGGAATGGCGGTTTTTTTTGTCCGACATTTAGTAATGCGGTGCTTGTTGGATTGCTTTCGCGAGCAAGCCCGCTCCCACATTTTGATCTTCAGTGAACACAAAACTGGCAAACAACCCAGATCACTGTGGGAGCGGGCTTGCCCGCGAAGAGGCCCGGAAGACCACCGAAAAACTCTGCAGTGACCATGCAATTGTGGCGAGGGGATTTATCCCCGTTTGCGAAGCAACCCCAAAACCATTCACCTCGGTTTCTGCAATTAAACCGCATGTGCCTGGATGACGACTGCTTCGCAGCCGAACGGGGCGGTGTGACGTTTCGCTAAATCCCCTCGCCTCAGCTTCTTCGTCAGCCCTGCGGAACAAAATTATCCAGCATCCGATTCACCGCCAACTCCCCCAGCATCACCACCTGCTGAATCCCCAGCACCGTATTGCGATGCGACCCCTCCATCAACCCAGCAGAATTACTCAGCATCACACTCGCCGATGCCAGAGTTTCGCAAGCATTGACCAGCAGGGTTTCGTCATTAGTGTCGGGAGCAATGGAGTAAATCGTGCTCGGTTTACGCGGAGTGTCTTTGGGAATGACCGGTTTGAGGTAGTAATCGAGGGCGCGGTCGGCGGCTTCGTTGAGCTTTTTAGAATCGGGGATTTCGTACGGGGAAACGTCGTCGGTTTCGGGTGGGTTGGGTGTGATCTTGAACATGGTGAAACTCCTACAAGAATGGAGCCACCAAGACCTGTCGCTAAACAAGTAAGGGTGGCGGCTGCACGCAGGTTAGCGAACCGGGTGTAGGCGCCCGGCAGACCCGAAGGTCTCCCGCGCACAGCCGCCATGACATCAGTCGCAGACATCACAATCTGCAAGAGAGTTTGGAGCGCTGTTGCGCCTACAAAGGTTCGGGTCGCTAAACCCCATCGCTGATTCGTCAGCGACCGGGAAACAATAGAGCCCGGCCCTTAGGCGCACAAGCCGGCGGATTCTGGCGCAGTCGTAGGCAACGGCGCAAGGATGCGTAGCCTGAATGAGTGTCTAGAGATGATTTTTAAACATCGCTGTTTAAGCTCACTCAGATGTAGGTAGATGGAAAGGGAAGGTAAATAAATACCCCCCCTTTTGTTTCTTTTGTATTCCTGACAAATCAATCTTTTTCCAACTTACTTCTAACGCATGTAGTAAATAAACGGGCGTAGGTTTCCGTGGTCTGCGGGATATTGGTACCAAATGCGTCCATCCGAATCATTCCGAGTGACCGTCAAAGCCGGAGAATTCGCGTCGAAAATACCAGTGTGGTAAAAAAAAGAAGCGAAATTTTTGGCCTTGAAGCGATTGATTGAGTAACCATGGGGCGACCCGGCGTGCAGAAGTTGACCGCCTCTGGCAAGGATCCATGATCGTGACGCCTCGCGAGTCATTGGCGTAGCGTTGAATACGAGTCTGCCTACATTTGAAACGGTAACGGTGAATGATCCCGTCGCACCTGCAGCGTCGGTTACAGTGATAGTGGCGGTACCATTTCCTTCGCTTGTAACCCGTCCCATGTTGTCGACCGATGCAACTTTTTCATTTGATGACACGTAGGTATACGGTTGCTTGCCGCCTGATGCTGGACGATCAGCAAAAGTACCAGGTGGTTCATACCTGGAACGTTCCCAATTAAGTCCCGAACCCTCGATTGAAAGGTTCGCTCCCGATATCGTCATCGGACAGGGGTCCAGAATAAATTCAGGATGATCAGCTTCCACCTTCACCGTATATCTTCGCTCCGGAAAGATTACCGCCGTCCCTTCATCCGGCTTTCTCGCAAAGTTAATCTTCAATGTAATCCTCAGCGCACTCCCATTGCGGAGTCTTTTCAACCACTCCAGGGGTATGGCTCGGGTCAGTCCCAGTGTCTCGTTGTTCGGCACGCCGTAAAGATCATCATAGAAAATCGGTGTTCCGTTGCTATCAAACCCGTCATAGCGCAACCACCCATACTGCCCGAACACTTGAAGGAACCACTGCGCAACACTCAGTTTATCGCCAGCCACCAGTTTTTTAATATCCAGCTCTGACGCTGTGTAACCAGCAATGACGGGCATTGGAAGCCGCGTATCCCCATCCATGATCGGATTCACCGTCAACACCAACGCGTCCGACTCGGCAATCTCTCGCCCACCCCGAATCAGCGCCCACACTAACTGCGGTACTTTGCCGTGCCATGCTCCGAGAAACCTCGTGTCGAGATTAAAGGTGGCCTGACGGTTCTGATCGAGCGGCTGCGCCGAAAACGTCGGTGAATCCGGCCAGGGGTTGAGCAGTTTCAGTCGAGCCTGATCACCGGGTAACGCATCCCGAAACGCGACGCGAACGTCCACCCCCCGGGGGTGATTCAGTGGATCGAGGGGGTTGGTGCCGGCTACCAGAACCGGCGGATCCAACACAATTTTCGCCGCATCGCCAAACATCAACCGCAGCAAGTCGGAAAACACCTCCACCTCACCCGGGTTGGTCACCGTGCACTGCACGGTCAACGAAGTATTGGCGTAAGGGGCGATGTATTTGGCAGGCACCTGGAAGATGACGGGTTGTGTCGGGTCGGTGACGAGCCGTTGGAAAATAAACAGCACCTTGATCCCGTCCTGATCGGTGGTTTGCCAGCGAAGTTCGACAATCGCGCCTTGCTTCAAGGGCCAGTATTCGGCGACCCGCACCGTGGCCATGGCGGTGTCGACCGGAAGCTTGTCGTCGACCAGCGGTTCGACAATCGGCAGGCCCAATGGCTGGGAGCTACCGGTAAAGGTGGCATCGGCGGGTTTCGAGCGCTGGGTATTGCCTGCTCTGGTCAATGTATAAGAGGCCCGCGCCGAACCACCAATCAGGTTGCGTACCCACTCATTCAACACCGAAAAGGTTACTGTCCTGCTGGCGGTCGTCAGCGTCTTGCTGAAGGTGTGGGTGACCGGATCGCCACCTTTGGTGAGCCCGGCCAGAGTCAGCTCGATCACATCCCTGATTGCAAAGACACCGGTGACCAGGATCTGCATGTCTGCGCCCGCGAGCCCATCGTGATCCACCACATTGTCGGGATCGGCTTGTTCAAAAATCGGTGCGGTCAGCAACACCATGCCGGGTTTGAACGTGAGGATGAGCGCATCCGACCAGCCGCTGGAGTTCTCCACCCTATCGAACACTTCCCAGCGCACCACCAGGCTGTTGGTGGGTGCCAAGGTGGCGAGCATCGCCGGGGTCAGTTCAAAGATGACATCGCCTAATGCGGTGACCGTGCTTTCCAGGAGTAAAGACCCGAAGGCAAGCACCACCACGTCACCGACGGACTGATTGAAGTACGCCAGCACGGTCACGAACATGCCGTCATTGATCACGGTCTGATCGACAACGCTTTCCGAGGCAACGGGCAATTTGAGACCCTGGTTGAAGGGCTTGCCGCCGTCGGTGTCCGCTTCACCCGGCGCCGGGTGTTTGTAAAACAGCTGAACAGGCGGCGATTGTTCGGTGCCGTTGCCGCTCACGCGTTCAACCTTGAACCAGAAGGGCTTGTTCTCGGATTGAAGAAACCTGGCTTCCATGACTGAGGCGCGAATGTAAAAAGGAATGTTTTTCGCGTTACCGTCTTCATCGAAATGCGCTTGCGTGACCGAGAATTCAGCGACGGGAGCGTTTGGTAGGTCGATGTAAACCTTAATGTTGTCTCCGATGGCCATGTTCAGATAGGCCAGGATGTAAACCAGTAATCCATCTCGGTCACCGTGCACCATATTGATGTTGATCCCCAGAGCACCGTCATTCTGCGGTTTGAAACCAACCGGGTAGGGCGGGTCGACGGCCAACACGCCTAAGCTGCGATCGGGTGGAAATACAACGACTTGTTCAGTGGACGCGAGGTCGGAGTTTGTCACTGGGGTATTCATGAATGCGTACCTTCCATAGAGGCGCCCTGCTTCCCGAATGGGCGGCACCGATAAGGAGGGATTAGATCGCCGGCATGGGAGCATGCCTACTGTCAGATCTGACAGGTAGCGACGGTTTTAAGACGAACGGTCAATCTCTCACATCGGCTCCGGCGGCCCGATCAACCGCCCCATCACCCCAAACAATCCCAACTCCCGGATCACTTCCAATTCCCCCTTGGTCTCGACCATCTCCGCAATCAACGGCAAATCAATGCTGTTGGTTGCCCGGTATATCGCATCAATAAACAGCCGCTTGTCACTCTGCTCATCAATGTGACGGATGTACGCCCCATCGATTTTCAGATACGCCAACCCCAGCTGCGTCAGGTTGCCGATCTGGCTGAAGCTGCCACCGAAGTGCTGCAGACCGATGCGGTAACCGGTGTCGAGCAGGCTGTGGCTCAGGCGCTGCAGTTCGTCCTGTGGCGGCAGTTGGCGTTCGTCGATTTCCAGTATCAGCAGATGGGCCAGCTCGGGCAGTGATTCGAGCATGTCGATGATCTGCCGCAGTTGCGCCGGGTCGCGAAGGGTGCTGCCAGACAGGCTTAGCGCCAATGGCCAACGGTTGACGATGAGGTAGTCGAGGGTGGCTTCGAGCATTGCCAGGTCGAAGCGTGCCGACCAGCCGAGACGCTCGATCCACGGCAGGAAGTGCCCGGCGGCAATGGCCTCGCCTTGCGGGTCGATCAGGCGTGCGAGGACTTTGTGGTGCAGCACCTGGCTGGTGTCGGCGCATTGCACGACCGGTTGGAAATACAGCTGCATTTTGCCCTCGGTGAGGGCGTCGTCGATCCAGGTGCGCCAGTCGTGTTGGGTGTGGTTCGTCGCGGTACTGGAACGGGCCAGATGCACCCACGGCCGTTCGGGATGTTGCTGGGCCTGGGCCAGCGCTTGATCGAGGCGCAGCAGGACATCGCTGGCCGGTTCGCCGGGCTGGTAGGCGACCACGCCCAGGTGTGCCACGGGCATGCAATCGCTGGCGCCGGTCAGCCTGAGATTTTCCAGGGTGGCACTGATTTCCGAGGCGAGGCGGGCCGCTTCGGTGCTGTCCAGGCCCGGTGTCAGCAGGCTGAATTCGCCACCACGGTTGCGCGCCGCCAGCCAGGTGCGGCGTTCCGGCAGATGCGTGAGGCGCTTGAGCAATTCGCCGACGGCACTGATCAGCCCGTCAGTACGCAGTCCGCCCAGGCGTTGGTTGAGGCCGATCAGGTCGTTGATCCGAAGCATCAGCAAATGGCCGTCACTGCTTTGCTCGGAGACCAACAAATGGTCGGCCAGTTGTTCATCCAGCAAGCGTCGATTGGCCAGGCCCGTCAGGCTGTCCTGATAGGATTCGGCGCGCAGTTTTTCGCTGCGTGTGGCCTCTTCGGAGAACAACGCCTTGAGCTTTTCGACCATCTGATTCATGGCCAGCACCACGCGTCTCAGTTCCGGCGTGCGTGGCAGTTTGGGCAGGCTGAGGAACTCGCGTTTGCTGATGGCTTCGGCTTGCCTGACCATCTTGTCAAGCGGGCGCAATTGCCGGCGTAACAGCCAACCACCGAACAAGGCGCTGAGCAGCCCGCAGATCAACAGCCAGATCAGGCTGCCGAGGGTACTGTCCCAGAGTTTGGCCAGGGCGAACTGCGGATTGCTCAGCACTTCGACCCGCGCCACCTGTTCCCAGCCGCGCATGATCAACGCGTCGCCACCTTCCGGACGCAGGTTGACCAGGTTCACAAACCAGCCAGGCACGCCTTCGATCTGCGCCGGTGCGATGCGCTCAACCAGCGCCTTGTCATCAACGATAGTGACGACACGGATGCTGCGGAAATAGCCGCTGTCGAAAATCGAGCTGACCATCAGTTCAGTCATCGCCGGGTCGTCGATCTGCGCGGTCAACGACAGGCCCAGCGCGGTGGCGGCGTCCTGGGCGTGGGAGCGCAACTGGCCGAGCATCTGTTCGCGAGAACTTTCCAGGCTGACAAAAAAACTGCCGCTGAAGGCCACCAGCAAGAACAGGCAAATGGCGAGAAACAACTGTTTGCGCAGTGACATAAAACGCTCCTTGCGACGGCGACTAGCCTTCGCCCACGGCGAACCCTTCGGCTTGCATCTTTTTCAACACGTCCTGCCAGCGGGACAATTTCTTCGAGTCGCTGCTGCGTTTGCCGCCGTTGGCTCCCGGCAAGTACAGGCCTTCGGCGTTGAAGGCATACACCGGCAACAGGTCTTTGCGTTGGGAGGCGGGGCGGATCTCGCCGATCAGATTGTCGAGCACCAGCGGCTCGGCCGTGGGGCTGCTGTAGAAGGTCAGCACCATGTGCGCCTGGTTCTGGTTCAGGGCCTTGACGTAGGTGATGCGCAGTTTCTCGCTGGGAATTCCGAGTTGGCGCAGGCTGAAATATTTCGCCAGGGCGTAGTCTTCGCAATCGGCGGCGCCCTTGATCAGCGATTCTTCCGGTGTGGCCCAGTAATCGGTCTGACGCCAGATGCGCGTGTCGTCCTGAAAATTCAGCTGTTGATTGAAGAAGCGATTGACCGCGTCCAGTTGCTCGCGCTCGGGTTGGTTGAGTTCGCTTTTGAGCATTTGACTCCAGGCCTCGATTCTTCCTTGCGCGGGGCCGAGCGGGCCGTAGCGCTTTTCGGCGATTTGCAGGATCTGCGTAAATTCCCAGTCGGCCCAGACACTGCCCAGGCCCGTCAGCAGAAAACAGGCCAGCAACAGCCATCCGCCGAGCCGAAGTCGGAGCGTTTGCCATCCTGGACTACGCCGGCGACGGGACATGTCTGGCTGCTCGGGTGCAGATGACTGAAGTCTAGGCGGAGTTTTCAGCGAGGCAGGACAAATCGTCGGGTTGGCACGCGGACCTGTAGCAGCTGGCGAAGCCTGCGTTCGGCTGCGAAGCAGTCGTAAACCCTGAATCCCGGATTGAACTGAAAGACCGCGTTGCCTGATTTCACGACTGCTTCGCAGCCGAACGCAGGCTTCGCCAGCTGCTACAAGGGACCGTGTTGGTTTCAGGATTTGCGCAGGGTTTTCTGTTTGAGGATGTAGATCGTCACCAGCACCGCGCTGGTCAGCATGAACCCGCGCGCCCACGGCAGGGGCACCAGGTAGCAGGAGAAGAGGATGCTCACCCACATCAGGCCGATGGCGTAGACCTTGCCCTTGAGCGGGATGCCGTTGCCGTCGAGGTAGTCGCGAATCCACGGGCCAAGCCGTGGATGCCCCACCAGCCACTGATAAAACCGTGGTGAACTGCGGGCGAAGCAGGCAGCGGCCAACAGCAGGAAAGGTGTGGTGGGCAATACCGGCAGGAAAATCCCGATCACCCCCAGCGCTACGCTCAGCCAGCCGATGGCCAGCAGCACGTAACGCAACATCAGGGAGCGGTTGCCTATGGGGTTGTCCATAGGCAAAACCTTAGTGGTGACGTGGCTTGAGGATCGCCGGTTTTTCGTCTGGCGCCTGGCACAGCAGGTACAACGCGGTCAGGGCTTCCGGGATCTGCACGATCATGTCGTCCATCAGGTTGGCGTCTTTGGCGATGTCTTCGAACTCAGGCTGTTCGTCGAACAGACCCGAACCGACCATGATCGGCAGCAGCATTTCGCTGACTTCGTCTTCGGCGGTTTCGAACCAGGCTGCTTCGCGCAGGAACACGCCTTCCATGAATCCGATGCACCAGCCGCGCAGGTCGGAATCGTCCGGCTCCTCGCCCAGGTCCAGGTCGCATGGCAGCTCGAACTCTTCATCGGAAGCCAGTTGGCGCGCGATGTGAGCCTTGAGGGCCAGCAGGGTGGATTCGATCGCTTCACGCTCGGTGTCGTCGGCGTAATGCGGCTCTTCGGCGAAGAGGGCGTCGATCCATTCACGATCCGGAACCTCTTCGGAACAGATCGAAAGCGCAGTGAGGTAGCCGTGGGCGGCCACGTAGTCCAGCGCCTCGTCATGCAGTTCGTCGGCGTCGAGGAAGACTTGCAAACGGGTTAGTTGCTCAGCGAAGGACATTAAAGGGCTACCTTGGGGAATTAACAGATGCGGGAATTCTAGGCCTTCTTGAGCGCCCAGGCCAGCCGCGCGGGATATTTGCACCCTTGGTGCCCCGCAAACACCGCCCTGTAGGAGCTGTCGAGCGCAACGAGGCTGTGATCTTTTGATCTCGCCCTTGACCTTGGCGGCCTGAAAGCCGACCAGGCTCTTGTTGATGGTGTACATATCCATTTCTGCGGTAACGGCCACTTATGGTTTCGCTCTTACAGCGAGTCCCTTTTTCAAACGCCAAAAAGGAACCAAAAGGCTTCGCCCCAAACGTCCGGCCCCTCGCTTAGGCTCGGCGTTCCTTCGTTCCGGTATCCATCCGGGGACACTGCCCTACGGTCTGCTTCGCGACGACCTACATGCAGCGTGTTCGACTGCGTCGAACGGCGCTGCGCGCCACTCCCCGGATGAACACCTGCACTCAGCCTCCCGAGGGGGCGGGTGGATCAAGATCAAGAGCTGCAGGCGAGCTAACGCTCGGCCTGTTGAGTGGTGAAAAGCGGGTGTACACCATTCCCTGTAGGAGCTGTCGAGTGCAACGAGGCTGCGATCTTTTGATCTTGACCTTGACGGCCTGACAGCCGACCAATCTCTCTCAGATGTACACAAATCAAATGTGGGAGCCCGTTCCCACAGGTTTTGTGTTGCATCGGCATTCGTGTGTCTTCTCAGCGGCACCCTTTGCGGGGCAGGCGTCGGGTATACTCGCGCGTTTTGTGATGCCCTGCTGGCGTCGCGGCTGTGATGTGAAGCGTCATGCAATGCGCACTTACGATTTGTCGGTGCAGCCTTGGTGGTTCTGAACCAGCCTTGCAGGGATGTTTTTGTGATTTTTGGAGTTTTTATGCTCGAACAGGCTCAACGCGTCCTCAAGGACATCTTCGGCTACGACAGTTTCCGTGGCCGCCAGGGTGCAATCATTGAGCGCGTGGCCCGTGGCGGCGACGCTCTGGTGCTGATGCCTACCGGTGGCGGCAAGTCCTTGTGCTTCCAGGTCCCGGCGCTGCTGCGCGAAGGCTTGGCGGTGGTGGTGTCACCGCTGATCGCGTTGATGGATGACCAGGTTGCGACCCTCGAAGAGCTCGGCGTCGCTGCCGCTGCATTGAACTCCACGCTCAGCGCCGAGCAGCAGCGCGATCTCGCTGCGCGAATCAAGCGCGGCGAAGTGAAGATGCTCTATCTGGCGCCCGAGCGTCTGGTCCAGCCGCGGATGCTGGCCTTCCTGCAAAGCCTTGAAATCGCCCTGTTCGCCATCGACGAAGCGCACTGCGTGTCCCAATGGGGTCATGACTTCCGTCGCGAATACCTGCAACTGGGTCAGTTGGCGGAACTGTTCCCCAACGTCCCGCGCATTGCCCTGACGGCCACGGCCGACAAGCGTACCCGCGAAGAAATCGTCGATCGTCTGCATTTACAGGATGCCGAGCGCTTCCTTTCGAGCTTCGACCGCCCGAACATTTTCTACCGCATCGTGCCCAAGGAGCAGCCGCGCAAGCAGTTGCTGGCATTCCTTGCCGAGCGCCGCAGTGATGCCGGCATTGTCTATTGTCTGTCGCGCAAAAAAGTCGACGAAGTCGCGGTGTTCCTCAGCGAGCAAGGCTTCCCGGCGCTGCCGTACCACGCCGGCTTGCCCAACGATACCCGGGCCCATCACCAGAAGCGCTTCCTCAACGAGGAAGGCTTGATCATGGTCGCCACCGTGGCGTTCGGCATGGGCATCGACAAGCCCAACGTACGCTTTGTCGCTCACCTCGATTTGCCGAAATCCCTTGAGGCTTACTATCAGGAAACCGGTCGCGGTGGTCGTGATGGACTGCCGGCGGATGCCTGGATGGCCTACGGCCTGCAAGACGTGGTGATGCTCAAGCAGATGCTGCAAAACTCCGAGGGCGACGAGCGCCACAAGCGTCTGGAGCAGCACAAGCTCGACGCCATGCTCTCGCTTTGCGAAGAAACCCGCTGCCGTCGGCAAACGTTGCTGGCCTACTTCGACGAAGACATGCCCGAGCCGTGCGGCCATTGCGACAACTGCGTCGATGGCGTGCAGACCTGGGACGCCACTGAGCCGGCTCGTCAGGCGCTCTCGGCGATTTACCGCACCGGCCAGCGTTATGGCGTCGGGCATCTGGTGGACGTGCTGCTGGGCAAGGACAACGAAAAGGTCCGCAGCTTCGGCCACCAACATCTGTCGGTGTACGGTGTCGGCAAGGCCATGGGCGAGAGTGAATGGCGCTCGCTGTTCCGCCAGCTGGTGGCCCGTGGTCTGGCCGACATTGACCTTGAAGGTTACGGCGGCCTGCGCCTGAGCGACACCTGCCGGCCGCTGCTCAAGGGCGAAGTGACCCTGGAACTGCGCCGCGACCTCAAGCCGCAAACTACGGCCAAAAGCAGCAAGAGCCAGGCGAGCCAACTGGTTCGCGGCGAAGAACGCGAACAGTGGGAAGCCCTGCGGGCCTTGCGCCGCAAGCTCGCCGAGGAACACGGCGTGCCGCCGTACGTCATCTTCCCCGACTCGACCTTGCTGGAAATGCTCCGCAGCCAGCCGACCTCGCTGGCGGAAATGGCCACGGTCAGCGGCGTCGGTGCACGCAAGCTCGAGCGTTACGGCGAGGCCTTCCTCGAAGTACTGGGCGGTCAGGTCGAGGCGCCGAAAGTGGTCGCCGACGTGCGCCACGAACTGATCACCCTCGCTCGCGCCGGCATGACGCCAATGCAGATCGCCGGTCAGCTGCAATGTTCGGAAAAGAATGTCTACACCATGCTCGCCGAAGCGATCGGCAAGCAGCAGTTGTCGCTGGAGCAAGCGCTGGACCTGCCCGAGGAATTGATGGGCGAGGTTCAGGATGCGTTCCTCGATGGCGAGGGCGAACTGCCACCGGTGTCGGAGATTGCCGCGCTGTTCGCTGGTCGAGTGCCGGAAGGTGTCTTGTACTGCGTTCGGGCGGCACTGCAGTCCGAATTTGAGGTTTAAATGACCTGTTACAGTGATGTAACGATTCACTACAGACCAGACCTTGCCTCAAGCCAACGGCCATGCTTAGCTGACTAATAATTAGTTTTTCTCTATTTCAGTCTAATCATGAGTGTTTTATGCCGTTAACCGATCAACACCGCTTTGGCATGCAACTGGCCCAAATGTCTCGCGGCTGGCGTGCCGAACTGGATCGCCGTCTGGCGGGTCTGGGTCTGTCTCAGGCGCGCTGGCTGGTGCTGCTGCACCTGGCGCGCTTCGAAGAAGCACCGACCCAGCGTGAGCTGGCGCAAAGTGTCGGCGTCGAAGGCCCGACCCTGGCCCGGTTGCTCGACAGCCTGGAAACCCAGGGCCTGGTCCAGCGTCAATCGGTGCTGGAAGACCGACGGGCGAAAAAAATCGTCCTCTGTGCCCCGGCCCGTCCTCTGATCGAACAAATTGAAACCATTGCCACGCAACTGCGCCGCGAACTGTTCGACGGCGTCGACGAGGCGGATTTAAAGATCTGCATGCGTGTCCACGGGCACATTCTGGCCAACCTGGAAAAATCTTGAGGCATAACCGCGCGTCAGCTTTTTGAGATACCCCGTTGGGCAGACTATAAAGAACTACTAGGCAATATCGTGTTCGTACCGGATGTGCGAACGCGTACAGGTTGGTTCTGGTTATCTAAGGGATGCTCATGCTCGAGAGTTGGCACGTTGTTTTGCGGTGTTGCGCCAGGCTGCTTCTGGTCGGTGGTGCTGTCACTTACTCGGCATTGGCCCCTGCGCTGGGATTGGGTGAGATCACCCTTCATTCCGCGTTGAATCAGCCGTTGCGTGCCGACATCGCCCTGGTGGATGTCGGTGGGCTGGAGGAGGGCGAGCTCTCGGTCAGCCTGGCGACAGTAGAGGAATTCACCCGTGCCGGCGTCGATCGGGTGTTCTTCCTCAACGACCTGAAGTTCACGCCGGTCCTGCGGGGCAACCGCAGCCTGATCCGGGTGACCTCCAACAAACCGGTCAATGAACCTTTCCTGAATTTCCTGGTGCAGCTCAATCAGCCCAACGGCCGTTTGCTGCGCGAGTACACGGTGCTGATCGATCCGCCGGGTTCGCCGGGGATCGTGCCGACCGACGACGAACCCGTCGCCAGCCCACAAAACTCTCCATTCCCGAGAGTCAAACCGGCTACTGCTGTGGCACCGGCAACGAAGAAACCCGCACAAGCACCTGCCGCGGTTCAACCTGTCGCACCTGTGCCAGATTCTGTTGCCGAAGAACTGGCCGCCAGCGTGTTGCAAAACCAGCAGTTGCAAAAAACCATCGCTTTGCTGAATGCAAAGCTTCAGGTTCAGGACGAGCAGATCGCGGGCCAGAAAAAACAGGTAACCGAACTGCAAACTCAACTGGCGGAGGTCAACCAGGCGTCGCCGGCGACGCCGGTAGCGGTGGCGCCTGCTTCCGTGGTTGCTGAAGAACCCGAGACTAGCCGTTGGCCGCTGATCATCGGCTTGCTGGCGCTGATCGCGTTGGTGTTGCTGGGGCTGTTTGTTCGACGTCAACGCCAGCAGGTTCAGGCGTTGCCCGAGTCTTTGCCCGCTTCACCTTCGCCACATGAGCCGGTACTGGAGCGTCCGGCGCAACCGTCGGTGCAACAGCCCATGCTCAAACCTGCTCCCGACCAACGTGAAGAAACGCCCACCGGCGATGTGTTGGAAGGCGTCGGTATCTACCTGGCCTATGGCCGTTTTTCCGAAGCGGTCGGTTTGTTGCGAGAAGCGTTGATCAAGGAACCACAGCGCACGGACCTGGGCGTGCAACTGCTGGAAGTCCTCGGCAAACAAGGTGATGTCCTCGCTTATGACGCACAGGAGAAAAACTTGCGTGACGGCGGGTTCGATGTAGAAAAACTTCAGGCCATTCGCACCCGCTCCCCTAAACTCGGCAATGCGGCACCGTTGGCCGCCACAGCAGTCATCACCCCCGCGCAAGACGCGGCACCTGCAGACGAGTTCCAGTTGAACCTGGATGACCTGTCCATGGATTCCAGCTGGGACCTGGTCAGCCCTTTCGAAAACGCTAAATCTCCAGGCGAATCACCCAAGGCAGTAGAGCCTGCGTTCACCTCGAATCTGCACGTGTTGCCCGATGTGTTCGAGATGCCTGAAGAACCGACGCTGGATGAGCCAGAGCTTGAGTGGGTCGCCGAACCGGACTCACAGGCGCTGGACGACGATTTTCTTGACGAATTCAGCGATGGCCCATCATTGGAGCTTGAGCCGATAAATCCGCAGCCGGCCGATCCGACCAGCGCCGATAAACTGGAACAAGCCCAGACCTGCATCGATGACGGCGATCTGGACAGCGCCATCGAACTGCTCAACGAGTTGCTGAAGGAAGGCGATGAGCCGCTCAGGCAGACCGCCCGGAGCCTGTTGGCCGGAATCCGCTGAGCCACTACTATGGCGGCGCACTCAGGCTCAGGAGTCTTGCCCATCATGACCACGCATAAACCGGAAATCATCATCACCTATTGCACGCAATGCCAATGGCTCTTGCGTGCGGCCTGGTTGGCCCAGGAACTGCTTAGCACCTTCGGCGACGACCTGGGCAAAGTGTCGCTGGTGCCCGGCACCGGCGGGGTGTTCCATATTTTCTGTGACGATGTGCAGATCTGGGAACGCAAGGCCGACGGCGGTTTCCCGGAGGCCAAGGTGCTCAAGCAGCGGGTCCGCGATCAGATCGACCCTGACCGCGACCTTGGCCACAACGACCGCACTCAGTGAGACGCGGCTTCGGCTGCCACGGTCTTTTTGCTTGAGCCGGACAGTCTGCTGGAGACCACGATTGCGACGATGATCAATGCGCCGCCGATCAGCATGCGCAGCGTCGGGTTTTCATCGAACAACAGCCAGGCCATGGTGATGCCGTATACCGGCTCCAGGGCGAACACCACGGCGGCCGTGCGCGCCTTGATCACCGCCAGGCTGGCGACGAACAAGCTGTGAGCGACGCCGGTGCAGAACACTCCGAGCAAACCGATCCACAGCCAGTCGATGGCGCGGACTTCGCTCAACTGCGGCGCCGCCACCGGCAGCAGGCACAGCGCGACCACCACGTTCTGACACAGCGCCGCCTGCACCGGTGGAATTCTTCCGGAGCTGGCGCGGTTGGTCAGCGACAGCAGGGCGAACAGCAAACCTGAACCGACCGCCCAGAGCAGGCCCGTGGTAGCGCCACTCGCCAGATCGAAATCGGGCGTGACCAGCACCAGACCAATGCTCACCAGCACGACCAAGAGAATTTCATTGGCGCGGATCCGCTCACGGAATATCAGCCCTTCGAGGATGACGGTAAACGCCGGGAAGCTGGCGAAACCCAGGGTCGCGATCGCCACGCCGGCGACTTTCACCGCAATGAAGAAACTCACCCAGTGCCCGGCCAGCAGCAAACCGCTGAGCAGCAGACGGCGCCAGTCCTGCGCTTCGAGCTTGTACCAGCGCGTGTTGCTGGCGAACCGCGCGAACACCGCCAGGGCGAGCACGGCAAATGCAGCGCGGCCAAATACGATGACGGCGGGGGAGGCGGCAGCGAGTTTGCCGAACACACCGGTCAGGCCGAACATCAATGCGCCGATATGCAGTGCGCCAAGGGCGGTACGGGGAGTCATTTTATTCCTTGATAAACGTTTAAACCGGACCGACAGACACCACCGCCCCTGTAGCAGCTGGCGAAGCCTGCGTTCGGCTGCGCAGCAGTCGTAAACCCTGAATCCCGGATTTAACTTAAAGACCGCGTTGACTGATTTCACGACTGCTTCGTCCGAACGCAGGCTTCGCCAGCTGCTACACATTAGACCGCGTAGCCACTCGCGAGTCTGTCGGCAGGCTATCGACTTTTGTCGCCAGCCTCGCGTCGCAGTTTGCCCGGGGTCGTACCAAACTCGCGCAACACCGCCGCCGCAAATGCGCTCTGGGAACTGTAACCGACCCGACTGGCAATCTCGCCGATGGGCAAGGTTGAATCGCGCAGCAGTCCCACCGCCATATGCAGCCGCCGACTGCGGATGTAATCCATCGGCGTCTGCCCGCATTCAGCGACAAACCGCGCGTGCAACCGGGCGCTGGACAGCCCGGCGACGCGCGCTAGATCGGCGACTTGAAGCGGATAAGCCGCGTACTGGTCGATGTGCGCATTCAGCGCCGCATACGGCAGGCGCCGACCGCCCACGATTTCAGGCTTGGCGTTGTTGAGGCTGGCCAATAACAGCACTGCGCCTTGCTGGGCAATCAACGGGTCACTGACCTGACTGCCTGCCAACCAACTCACCAATTGGCTCTGCCCGGCATCCAGCGGCAGGCGACCGGCGTTGTCGAGCAAGCGTCGGCTGGCGTCGGCGTGATCGCCAAGGGACTGTGAAACCCATTGATCGCTCGGCACATCCAGCACCAGGCAACGGCTGCCATTGCTGCTGCCGCAGGCATGATGGAAGCCCGACGGCACCACCACGAAACTCTGCTGAATTACCTGACTGCCATGCCCGCCGACCTCGAAGTCCAGTGCACCCGACAGCCCGAACACCAGTTGCGCGTGGTCGTGGCTGTGGACGATCAGGTCCTTGGTGTATTGGCGAAGCGTGAGGATCGGTCTCATCGCAGGTCTCCCGGGCAAGATGCGGCCAGTCTACACCGGCCGGGTGTTGTCACAGGATTGACTCGCGGTTGTCATGGGCAATTAACCGGATCGGCGCAAGCTTGCCAAAACTTGCCCAGAGGGTTGTCCATGACCAGCGCCGAGCTCGCCAAACCCAGCCGTAAGCAACGTGTGCGGACCTTGTGGATTTCCGATGTGCATCTGGGCACCCGGGACTGTCAGGCCGAACACCTGTCGCAGTTTCTCAAGGGCTACCACGCGGACAAGATCTATCTGGTCGGCGACATCATCGACGGCTGGAAACTGCGCGGCGGCATGTACTGGCCTCAGGCGCATACCAATGTGATTCGCCGCCTGCTGACCATGAGCAAGCGCGGCACAGAGGTGATCTACGTCACCGGCAACCACGACGAATTCCTGCGCCGCTATTCGAAGCTGATCCTGGGCAACATCCAGCTGGTGGACGAAGCGGTGCACGTGACCGCCGATGGTCGCCATCTGCTGGTGATCCATGGCGACCAGTTCGACGTGATCACCCGGTATCACCGCTGGCTGGCCTTTCTCGGCGACTCGGCCTACGAGTTCACCCTGACCCTCAACCGTTGGCTGAATCACTGGCGTGCCCGTTATGGCTACGGCTACTGGTCGTTGTCGGCCTACCTCAAGCACAAGGTGAAAACGGCGGTCAGCTTCATCAGTGATTTTGAAGAAGCCATCGCCCACGAGTGCGTCAAACGCGAGTTGCATGGGGTGGTGTGCGGGCACATTCACCATGCCGAGATTCGCAAGGTCGGCGGGGTGGATTACCTCAATTGCGGAGATTGGGTTGAGTCGTGCACGGCGTTGATCGAGCATTGGGACGGGTCGATCGAGTTGTACCGGTTGGCGGATGCGCAGGCGCGAGAGGCGGAGTTGAAGGCCATTAAAATTGCAGAGCCGGCTTAACATTTGGGGTGTTTGAGCCGGCCTCTTCGCGAGCAAGCCCGCTCCCACATTTGACCGTGTTTTCAAGTTAGACACGGTTTGATGTGGGAGCGGGCTTGCTCGCGAATGGACTGCGCAGCAGTCCCACCGGATCGATCAGGCTGGCGAATGTTCTTCCATCGCCGCCATGTAGATCGAGTTCTTCGGATGCGCAAACAACCGCTCCATCATCGGCTCAAAGAAGCTCAGCGGTAACGTCTCGTAAGCCGGATCGAACGCCGCGGCGTCATATTTGGCGCAGAACTCGATGGTTGCCTGATACTGCGGATGCCCGCTGAATTGCTCGCGCAAATGCCGATCCATCCCCAGGTGATGAAAGAAGTAATACCCCTGGAATATCCCGTGCTTCTCCACCATCCACAAGTTCTCGGCGCTGACAAATGGCTTGAGGATCGCCGCAGCAATGTCCGGATGGTTGTAGGTACCCAGCGTGTCGCCGATGTCGTGAAGCAGCGCACAGACCACATATTCTTCATCCCGGCCATCGCGCCAGGCACGGCTCGCGGTTTGCAGCGAGTGGGTCAGACGATCCACCGGGAAGCCGCCAAAATCACCCTCCAGCAACTTCAGGTGCGCCACAATTCGTGACGGCAATTGCTTGGCATAGGCACTGAAGTCGGCGGCGATGATTGCCCAGTCTTCCTGCGTGCCATCCTTCATGTGGGTGAATCGTGCATTGGCGTTCATCAGCTATCCTCTTGTTCTAATCGTAAGGGATGTCTTGAGTGTAGAACTTGGATCCAATATAGCACTGGCTGCGCAGGACGCTTTGGTGGCCATTGGAACCTAGAACGGCACGCGACCCAGAATCATGTCGCGGTACATGACAAAGTCGCCGAGCAGGCTATAAAGAGGGTGCTGGAACGTGGCGGGGCGGTTCTTCTCGAAGAAGAAATGCCCGACCCAGGCGAAGCTGTAACCCGCCAGCGGCAAGGCCAGCAACATCAGCCAGGCGCCTTTGCCGATGGTCAGGGCCAGGATAAGGATGACCAGGCTGGTCCCGACAAAATGCAATCGCCGACAGGTGCTGTTGCTGTGTTCGCTGAGGTAATACGGATAGAACTCAGCGAAGCTGTTGAAACGTCTGATGTTTTCCACGACTGCGATCTCTGTGGTTATTGTTCTGATTGCAAGTTGTTCTGCGGGTAGCTTATTTGAGTCTAGAGTGATCATTGGCATCAGCCAGTGACAATGGGCGCCACTTTAGTATCCTTCGCAAATTTGCCGCGGTAGACGGCTCACAAAACAGTAAGAAAACGCCATGAGCGAACGAACGACTTCTGCAAGCTGGGCGATGGGGATTGTCAAAGCACTGGAGATGGACGGCCTGGATTGCCGGGTTCTGTTCAAGCAACTGGGGCTCGACTACGCCTCACTGGATGATCCGGATGCGCGCTTCCCGCAAGATTCCATGACACGCCTGTGGCAGCGCGCGGTCGAGCTGTCCGGCAACCCGGCGATTGGCCTGAACATGGGCAAGGTGGTGCGACCGGCCTCGTTCCATGTGGCTGGCTACGCCCTGATGTCCAGCCAGACCCTGGCCGAAGGCTTTCAGCGGCTGGTGCGTTATCAGCGGATCATTGCCGAAAGTGCCGACCTTAGTTTTCGCCTGCTGGATGAAGGTTATGCGCTGATTCTGACGGTGCATGGCGATCACTTGCCGCCAACCCGGCAGAGCGCCGAAGCGTCTCTGGCCTGTGCGCTGGCGCTGTGCGGCTGGTTGACCGGGCGCACGTTGCAACCACGCAAGGTGCTGATCCAGGGCGATCAGCCTGTCGATCTTGAACCCTATAAACTCGCTTTCCATGCGCCTTTGGTGTTCAACGCGCCTTATGACGCCTTGATCTTCGAGCGTGCCGACATGGAGGCGCCGCTGCCGACGGCCAACGAGGCGATGGCGCTGTTGCATGACCGGTTTGCCGGCGAATACCTGGCGCGGTTTTCCGAGAGTCGCGTGACCCACAAGGCGCGACAGGTGCTGTGCCGTTTGCTGCCCCAGGGCGAACCCAAGCGCGATACCGTGGCGCAGACGCTGCACCTGTCGCAACGCACCTTGCAGCGCCGCTTGCAGGAAGAAGGCACGAGTTTTCAGACGTTGCTCGACGACACTCGGCGTGAACTGGCCGAGCAATACCTGGCGCAGCCGACCATGACCCTGCTGGAAATTGCCTACCTGCTGGGGTTCGCCGATCCGAGCAACTTCTTCCGTGCCTTCAGGCGATGGTTCGACGCGACGCCCGGCGAGTACCGGGCGCGGATGATGGAAACGCCCGCGGTTGTCAGTGCCGCCAGAACGCAGGAATACACAGAACAAACACCGTAATGATCTCTAGTCGGCCCAGTAGCATGCCGAACGAGAGAATCCACTTGGCGGCGTCCGGCAGGGTGGCGAAGTTACCCGCCGGGCCGATGGTCTCGCCCAGGCCCGGACCGACACCGGAAACGGTGCTGGCCGCGCCGGTCAGGGCGGTCATCCAGTCGACGCCGAGCAGCGACAGCAACAACGCAATCACGCAGATGGTGATGGCGAAAAAGAACGAAAAGGTCAGGATCGACCGCACGATCTCTTCGTCGAGACGGTGACCGTTGTACTTCTGCTTGATCACCGCGCGCGGGTGAATCAGTTGGTTAAGGTTGGCCTTGAGCAGGATGTAGGCGACCTGGAAGCGGAAGATCTTGATCCCGCCCGCCGTCGAGCCCGAGCAACCGCCGACAAAACCCAGGTAGAAGAACAGCATCAGCGAGAAATTGCCCCAGAGGCTGTAGTCCCCCAGTGCAAATCCTGTCGTCGTGACGACCGAAGTCACGTTCAGCGCCACATGCCGCAACGCTTCGAGCCAGTGCAGTTGGGTGGTCCACCAGTACCAGGTGCCGAGCACCAGCCAGGTCACCAGCAACATGCCGAGCAAACCTTGAACCTGCTGATCCTTGATAAGGGCCCTACGGTTACCGCGCAAGGTCGCTACATAGAGGGTGAACGGCAGGGCACCAAGAATCATGATGACGATCGCCACCCAATGCACTGCAGGCTCCGGCCACTTGGCCAGAGACTGGTCGGACGTTGAAAAACCACCGGTGGAGATCGCCGACATCGCGTGGTTGATTGCATCGAACAGGCTCATCCCGGCCCACCAGAATGCCAGGCTGCCGAAAATGGTGATGCCGACGTAGGCCGCAACGATCAAACGCGCCACCATGTGCGAACGGGGCATGACCTTTTCGGAACGGTCCGACGACTCGGTCTGAAACAGCCGCATGCCACCGATGCGCAGCAGCGGCAGAATCGCTACCGCCATGCCGATAAAGCCAATACCGCCGATCCAGTGCAGCAATGAACGCCACATCAGGATGCCGGGGGACATGGTGTCCAGGCCGGTGAGCACCGTCGCCCCGGTGGCCGTGATGCCGGACATGCTTTCGAAGAATGAGTCGGTGTAGCTGATGTGCTGGGTCAGCAGAAACGGTAGCGCGGCGAAAATGCACACCACCAGCCAGCTGCTGACGGTCAGCAGGTACATATCGCGCGGGCGCAGATGTACGTGTTCGGGGCGACCGGGGATGACCAGCGCGAGGCCGGCGACAAAGGTGATCATGCTCGCCCAGAGGAACGACGGCAGATCGCCCGTGCGTTCGTAAATCACCAGGGTGGCCATGGGCACGACCATGGCGATGGCCAGCGTGATCAGGAAGAGGCCGATGATGAAACCAATGAGACGTAAGGTCGGCAACGCCATGAAGTCCGCTCGGGCTGAAGAAAGGAAGGGCGCCATTCTACCTGCGGGGCAGGGCATGTAAACCGGCACCGCCAACGCAGTTGAAGCTAGAATAGCCGCACATATTTTTCAGGAGGTGGCCGATGCAGGCTCTCGACGCTTTGCTCAACCGTGTTTCCGTTCCACGACTGCTCGAACCGGCACCCACTGCAGAACAGCGCGAGGTGCTGTTTGCCGCCGCGATGCGTGCGCCGGACCACGGCCATTTGCAGCCTTGGCGCTTCCTGACAGTCGAAGGCGCGGCGCGCGAGCAAATGGGTGAGTTGCTGGCCGAAGCGGCGAAGCTGCAAGACAGCGAGGTGTCCGAGGCGGCACTGGACAAGGCGCGTAACGGTCCATTGCGCGCGCCACTGGTGGTCGTCGTGATCGCGCGGATACAGGATCACGTCAAATACCCGAAATCCGAGCAATTGCTGGCGGCGGGGTGTGCGGCTCACGGGATTCTGCTGGCTGCTTACGCGCAAGGCATTGGCGCAGTGTGGCGCACCGGTGAACTGGCCTATTCGGCGCATGTAGCAAAAGGGTTGGGCTTGGCGGACGGGGAGGAGGTGATCGCGTTTCTTTACCTGGGTACGCCGCAGAAAGAACCGCGCGTGGCGGAGAAGGTTGACCTGGCCCAATTCGTCAGCGCCTGGCCTGGTCAGTAAGGATCGTTCCCACGCTCTGCGTGGGAATGCAGCCCGGGACGCGGAGCGTCCCATTGGAACGCGGAGCGTCCCTTGAGGCATTCCCACGCGGAGCGTAGGAACGATCAAGCCCTGACGCCAAAGGGTTCAGGGTTCAGGGTTGGACGACGGCTCCAGGCACCAACGGTAATTCCAGGCTGGCGATGAACCCGCCCTGCGGATGATTGGCCAGCACCAGACTCCCGCCATGCCGTTCCGCCGCGCGTCGCGCAATGGCCAATCCCAAGCCATGCCCGGCCGCAGTCTGCCCCGGCGCCCGATAGAACGGCTCACCCAGCTGAGTCAGATGCTCGGCGTCGACACCGGGCCCGTGGTCCCTGACGCTGACCACAATCCGCTCGCCCTGGCGCACTGCCTGCATTTCAATCGACTGCCCTTGCGGGTTGAAACGCTGCGCATTGCGCAGCAGGTTGTCGACGGCACGCTCGATCATCGTCGGCCAGCCCTTGAGGTTCAGCTGCGGTTCGGCTTCAAGGCGTACGGTCTGCTCCGGCGAGCCCAATTGCGCGTCCTTTTGCAGCGTGTTGAGCAACGCATTCAGGTCTACATCTTCAGCGCTGGCGTTGTCGGCATCGACCCGCGCCAGCACCAGGATTTCGCTGATCAGCGCTTCGAGTCGATCGCACTCACGGGTCAAGCGTGGCGCGAGTTTTTCCCGTTCTTCGGGAGTGGCACGCTCGGCCAGTGCCAAGGCAATGCGCAGTCGTGCCAGCGGTGAACGCAATTCATGGGACACGTCTCGCAGCAATTGCCGCTGGCTGCCGATCAGGCTTTGCAGGCGCGCGCCCATGCGGTTGAAATCGTTGGCCAGCACACCAAATTCGTCGCGGCGGTTGGCCAGTTTCACCAGGCTGTTCTGCTGATAAGTGGTTTGCCCAAGGTCATGCACCGCGCCGCGCAAGCGGTTGAGCGGGCGGGTGATGGACAAGGTCACGAACAGGCTGAAGAGGGTCAGCACCACCAGCGCAATGCCCAACGCGCTCAACGGCCACAGCAGGCTTTCGCGGTGCCATGAGTCCAGTTCCGGGTGTGGGATGCGATAGATCAGCAGGTAGGTGTCGCCGGTTTTTTCGCTGGTGTATTCCGCGGTCAGGCGCCGCCACGGCAGGCGGCGATCATCGTTGTTCTGCCGTGCTTCGAAAGCCGCCGCACGGCGGGGGAAGGTGCCGCGCACTACTGGATCGCCGCTCTCGTTGAGCACCTGAACATCGATGTGATACTGGCGCTTGCGCTGTTCCAGAAGGTCCTGGGCCGCTTCTTCGCCTTGGGCTTCGTAGGTTTGCGTCCACTGTTCGGCGAGGGTGTTGAGGCCCGGGTGGCGACTGAGAATCCACGCGTCCTGGTTGAGCATGTGCCCCAGCAGAATGGACAGCCCTGCAACCAGAGCGATGGCCAGCCAGAAGCTGGCCAGGATACGCCAGAACAATGAGCGCACAGAAAATCCTCAGACAATCACAAGTCAATGTGGGAGCGGCGGTGCGACGATTCGACTTGCTCGCGAAAGCGTCGGCACATTCAACATCAACGTGACTAAAAGGACGCCTTCGCGAGCAAGTCGAATCGTCGCACCGCCGCTCCCACATTAGACTGAATGGAGACAGACCCAACGGGGTTAGCCGTCGGGTCCGGGTTGACGCATTATTGCGCTTTTTGCGGTTGTTGCGCTTTCCACGCCTTGAACTCGGCCCATTCGGCGCGGCGCTCAGCCTTTTTCTTCTGGATCTCGTCGAATTTCTTCTGTTGATCCGGTTTCAGCAGGCCACGAACATCGGCTTCGGCTTTCTTGTGGTTGGCAGCCATTTCATCTTTCATGGCTTTCTGGTCGGCCGGCGAGAGTTTTTCCAGGTACTTCTCGACCACTTGCTTACGCTCGTGCATCTGCTCGCCCATGATTTTGCGGATCTGCTCGCGCTGTTCGCGGCTCAGGTCCAGCTGGCTGTACGGGCCTTTACCGTGCATGCCGTGCATCTGACCGCCGTGGCGCGAGCCGTCCATCGGGCCACCCATCGGGCCGGCACCTTCAGGCATGGCCATGGCAACGGTCGGCAGGGCGGCAGCGAACATCAGAGCGATAAGAGTCTTGCGCATGGTGAATCTCCTTGTCTCGTTCCCGGTACGTTCCGGATGAGTTCAGATTACGGAGATCAAGGTCAGCGGCGGTCAGCGGAGCGTAAAGCTTGGGTAAAGACGAGTTCTGGCCGAACTGACAAATCCATACCCCTGACGAAACACAACCGTTGTAGCAGCTGTCGAGCCCCGGCGAGGCTGCGTCCGGCTGCGAAGCAGTCGTGAAACCTGAGTACGCGGTTTACCTGAAAAACCGCATTGTCTGATTTCACGACTGCTTCGCAGCCGGACGCAGCCTCGCCGGGGCTCGACAGCTGCTACGAGAGATCGTGTTCGGTTTCAGAGGCTGTAGTAGTAGCCGCGGCTGCGCAGGGCAATGATGCGCGGGCGGCCGTCGGGGTGGGGGCCGATCTTTTTGCGCAGGTTGCTGACGTGCATGTCCAGGCTGCGATCGTACAGGGTCAGCTTGCGGCCGAGGGCGATTTGCGCCAGCTCCTGCTTGTCCAGCGGCTCGCCGGGTTGCTTGAGCAGGGCTTCAAGCAGACGGCTTTCGGAGACGGTGAGGGTGAATTCCTGTTCGTCGATGCTGACCACGCCGCGCACCGGACTGAAACACAGGTCGCCCAGTTCAAGCTGGCTGGACACCGCCGCCGGATGACTGCGGCGCAACACGGCGCGCAGACGGGCTGTCAGTTCCCGTGGGTCGCACGGCTTGGCCAGGTAGTCGTCGGCGCCGAGTTCCAGGCCGAGGATGCGGTCCAGGGGCTCGCCACGCGCAGACAGCATCAGCACCGGCAGGTCCGGGTGGTCGCTGCGCAATTGCTTGAGCAGTTCCAGACCGCTGCCGTCCGGCAGCATCACGTCCAGCACTACGGCGGCGGGGGAGGTTTCGGCCAGCGCACGACGGGCACTCTGGCCGTCGTGACAGGCACGGACCTGAAAGCCTTCCTGGCTCAGCCAACTGCTCAGGAGCTCGCACAGCTCCTGGTCATCATCAATTAATAACAGCTCGCTCATCACTCACTCAATTTAGCCATTGCCGACGTTTTCTGGTGGCACCGCTGGCGAAGATACCGCACAGCAGGGCCAATAGCGCAACCCCACCACCGATTACGAACCATTGCTGCTGATCAGTCAGCAGGCGTGGCAGCGGGTTGCTGGCCTGGGCTTCCTTGAGTTGCAGCTTGAGGCGCTGATTCTCTTGGCGCAAACGGCTCAGCTGAGCGCTTTCGCGTTCGCTGTCGGTATTTTGCAGTTGTTTGCTCAGTTCTTCCCGTTGCTGCTCACTTACCTTCAAGCGCTGCTGCAACTCACTGATCTGGCTGCCGGCGCTCAGCGACAGCGGCGTCGAACTGCCGCCCTCGGCGCTTTCTTCACCGTGGGCAGGGGCCACCATCGACAACGTCACCAACATCAGACACAACGGACCTTTGCGCATCGCCACTCCTGATTCCAATACGAGTATTGGGCAGGTTGTCGGCCGCTGAACGAGAATAATGAGCGTTGAGAGCGCGATGAACCGACAAGGTTCATCGCGCAAGAGGAAATTACGGCAGGACTTGCTTGAACGGCTTGACCGAAACGCTGGCGTAGACGCCAGCGGCGATGTACGGATCGGCATCCGCCCAGGCCTGGGCGGCGCCCAGGGAATCGAACTCGGCGACGATCAGGCTGCCGGTGAAACCCGCCGCGCCCGGATCATTGCTGTCGACCGCCGGGTGCGGGCCGGCCAATACGATACGACCTTCGCCCTTGAGCACTTGCAGGCGTTCGAGGTGGGCAGGCCGTGCGGCCAGGCGGGCTTCCAGGGAATTGGCGACGTCTGTGGCAATGATTGCGTAAAGCATGTCAGTCCTCGGTTTTTGGCGTTGTGGTATCGGCGTCGTGCAGGTGGCGGGACAGGTAAATACCCTGGGCGACCAGGAACAGCAACGTCATGCCCAGGCTGCCGAAGACTTTGAAGTCGACCCAGTAGCTCTGGAACGTGAACGCGACGAACAGGTTGGCGGCACCGCAAAACAGGAAAAAGCCGATCCAGGCGATGTTCAGGCGCGTCCAGACCTGGTCCGGCAGGGTCAGTGCGTGGCCCATGATGCGCTTGATCAGCAATTGATCACCGATGAAGTGGCTGCCAATGAATGCGAGGGCGAACAGCCAGTTGACCACCGGGGCTTTCCACTTCAGGAAGGTCTCGCTGTGGAACGCCAGCGTCAGGCTACCGAAGACCAGGCAGGCGATGAGGGTCAGCCACTGGCTCTTCTCCAGCTTGCGCTGCTTGATGAACAGCGCACCGTAAACCACCAGGGAACTGATGATCAGCATCGCGGTGGCGCTGTAAATACCGCCTACAGTCAGTTGATGACCGCCGATGTCGACGACCCGTGGATCAATTTTGAAAACGATGAAAAACAGCAGGAGCGGGATGAAATCGATGAATTGTTTCACAGTGGCAGCCAGAAGCAGGATGTGGCGGCATAATAACAAACATATGGGCGCGCGATAGCGCCAGCTGATTTGAGGTAACACATCCCCGTGAATGTCGATTTGCACTGCCATAGCACCGCCTCCGATGGCGCTCTCGCGCCTGCTGTCCTGGTGGCGCGTGCGTTCGAGAAAGGCGTGCGAGTCCTGGCCTTGACCGATCACGACACGCTTGAAGGCCTTGATGAGGCGCGCAGTGCGGCAACCGCGCTGGGGATGCAACTGGTCAACGGCGTCGAATTGTCCTGCACCTGGGGCGGCGCGACCATTCATGTGCTCGGCTACGGATTTGACGTAAATGCCGTACCGTTGGTCGAGGCAATCGCCAGATTGCACGATGGCCGCTGGCTGCGATCCGAAGAAATAAGCCGCAAGCTGGCGTTGAAAGGCATGCCCGGCGCGCTGGAAGGTGCCCGGGCCATCCAGCAGGAGCTGGGTGACAGCGGCAATGCACCGGCCCGTCCGCACTTCGCTGACTGGATGGTGCGTGAAGGTTTCGTAAAGGATCGCGCCGAAGCGTTCCGTAAATGGCTGGGCGCCGGCAAGCTGGGCGACGTCAAACAGCACTGGCCGACCCTGGAAGACACGGTCGAAACCCTTCGGGCCGCGAAGGCATGGGTCAGTCTGGCGCATCCGTGGCACTACGATTTCACTCGCAGCAAGCGTCGCCGCCTGATTTCTGACTATATTCAAGCCGGGGGCCACGCCATTGAAGTGGTCAATGGCCATCAGCCCGCCGAACAAGTGGGCAGCCTGGCGATTCTTGCCCGCGAATTCGGTCTGCTGGTCAGCGCCGGCAGTGATTTTCATGGCCCTGGAGGCTGGTCCGAGATCGGCGAATACCGCCCGCTCCCGGAGGATCTGCCACCACTGTGGTGTCGATTCAAACATGACCCAATTATTGCCGCCGTCTGAACAGGTAGAGAATGTGAGTCAATTTTTCCAGATTCATCCGGAAAACCCGCAAGTGCGCCTGATCAAACAGGCTGTCGAGATCATCCGCAACGGCGGGGTGGTGATTTATCCCACAGACTCGTCCTACGCCATTGGTTGCCAGATCGGCGACAAGGTTGCCGTGGAGCGCGTACGCCGTTTGCGCGGGCTGGATGACAAGCATAACTTTGCGCTGATTTGCAGCGACCTGTCGCAACTGGGGCTGTTCGCCAAGATCGACACCGGCACCTTCCGCTTGCTCAAAGCGCACCTGCCGGGGCCTTACACCTTCATTCTCAACGCCACCCGCGAAGTCCCGCGGCTGTTGTTGCACCCGAAAAAACGCACCATCGGCCTGCGGGTACCGAGCCATCCGATTGCCCTGGCGCTGCTGGAAGAACTCGGCGAGCCATTGATGAGCGTGACCCTGATCATGCCCGGCGACACCGACCCGATGAGCGATCCTTACGAAATGCGCCAATTGCTTGAGCATCAGGTCGACCTGATCATCGATGGCGGTTTTGGCGGGATCAAGGCGTCCACCGTGATCAACCTCGCCGACGGCGAGCCGGAAGTGATCCGCGTTGGCTGCGGCGACCCGACGCCGTTCATGGCCGAGGCGTAGATGTCGGCAGTAGAACCCGTTGTCGACAGCCAGGCCGGCGCCCAGCAAGAGCTGCCCTTCGCCATGGTCTATGGCCAGGCGGTCATGGAAATGCCGCTGGACCTGTACATTCCGCCGGATGCGCTCGAGGTTTTCCTTGAAGCGTTCGAAGGCCCGCTCGACCTGCTGCTGTACCTGATCCGCAAACAGAACATCAACATCCTCGATATCCCGGTGGCGGAAATCACTCGCCAGTACATGGGCTATGTCGAGTTGATGCAGTCGGTGCGCCTGGAACTGGCCGCCGAGTACCTGGTGATGGCCGCGATGCTGGCCGAGATCAAGTCGCGGATGCTGTTGCCGCGTGCCGAAACCATCGAAGACGAAGAAGACGACCCGCGCGCCGAACTGATCCGCCGGTTGCAGGAATACGAACGCTTCAAGGCGGCGGCGGAAGGCATCGATGGCCTGAGCCGTGTCGGCCGTGACGTGGTGGTGCCCAAGCTCGACGCCCCGGAAGCCCGGGCGCGCAAGCTGTTGCCGGATGTGCGACTTTCGGAAATATTGCTGTCGATGGCCGAGGTCCTGCGCCGTGGCGACATGTTCGAAAGCCACCAGGTCAGCCGCGAGGCGCTGTCCACCCGCGAACGCATGAGCGATGTACTGGAACGGCTCAAGGGCGGCGGTTTCGTGCCCTTTGTCGAGTTGTTCACCGCTGAAGAAGGACGTCTGGGGGTGGTGGTGACCTTTATGGCGATCCTCGAACTGGTCAAGGAATCTTTGGTCGAGCTGGTGCAGAATGAGCCGTTCGCGGCGATCCACGTGCGAGCCCGAGCCGAATAACGAGTTGAATCATGAACCTGACTGAACCCCGCGAGCTGGCGCCACTGCTTGAAGCCTTTCTGTTGGCCTCGGGAAAACCGCAATCGCTTGAACGCCTGTTCGAACTTTTTGAAGAGGGCGAGCGGCCGGAGCCGCCGGTCTTCAAGAAAGCCCTGACGATTCTGGCCAAGTCCTGCGACGGCCGCGCCTTCGAGCTGAAGGAAGTGGCCTCCGGGTATCGTCTGCAGATCCGCGAAAAGTTCTCGCCGTGGGTAGGACGGTTGTGGGAAGAACGCCCGCAGCGTTATTCGCGCGCCATGCTCGAAACCATCGCCCTGATTGCCTATCGCCAGCCGATCACCCGGGGCGAGATCGAAGACGTGCGCGGTGTGGCGGTCAACAGTCACATCGTCAAGACTCTGCTGGAACGCGAGTGGATCCGCATCGTCGGCTACCGCGACGTGCCCGGCAAACCGGCGATGTTCGCCACCACCAAGGCGTTCCTCGATCACTTCAACCTGAAGAACCTCGACGATCTGCCGCCGCTCGCCGACCTGCGCGAGCTGGAGCCCGATCCGGTACTCGACTTCGACGACGCGCCGGTGCCGGCGGGCTTGCAGGAACTGGCCGATGCCAGCGCCGAGCCGGAAGAGCCGAAGGAGGAGACCAGTTTCCATACGTTGCTGTTGGAACTGGATACCATGGAGGAGGGGATCAAGACTGACTTTGATGACATCCTGCGCGATAGCGCGGTGGTGGAATCCGAAGAGGTGCTGGATCAGCCTGAGCCGGAGATCGAAGTTGAACTTCAGGTCGAGCCCGAAGCCACAGTCGAAGAAGAGCAGGAAGAAGAACTCGAAGACGACGTGCTCGGTGTTGCCGAGGCGCGCGAGAAACTTCTCGCCGCTGTCGCCGCCCTTGAACAACACAAGCCCGAGCCCGAATTGAGTGACGAAGAAGCCGAAGCCCGCGCCCTCGCCGAAGCCATCGAGGCCGAACGCCGCGAGTTTGACGACTGACCCAAATCCCGTAGGCAAAGAAGGCCCCCCTGTGGGAGCTAGCCTGCTAGCGATGAGGGAGTGTCAGGCAACAATGATGTCGACTGAAACTCCCTCATCGCTAGCAGGCTAGCTCCCACAGGGGTTTTGTGTTGACTGGAGTATTTGATGAGCTCAACCAAAGACCCCTGCATCAGCGTCTGCAAGTTCACCGACGACATCTGCCTCGGCTGCGGTCGCAGCAAGCGTGAGATCAAGGCCTGGAAGAAACTCGACAAGGCCGACAAGCGCACCGTCCTGGCCGAAGCCTCACTTCGGTTGATCAAACTCGGCGGTGCCGTTCGGCGCAAAAGCAAATAAGCAGGCAATCATCAGCTAGTCTCTGATGCGCAAACGCTCCCATGAGCGTATGATTCGCGACCCTTCGGCGATCCCCTCGCCAAGTGATTAGATTTACATCGCTTCAGGACGCTCAATTCAGGGCCGCCTGAACAGACCACACCGGGAGGTGCCCAGATGAGTATCAACGACCAGAAAGACGACCAGGAAATCGGCCCAGCAGGCGAAAAACTGCAGAAAGTCCTCGCCCGTATCGGCGTCGGCTCGCGCCGTGACGTGGAAGCCTGGATCAGCCACGGCCGCATCAAGGTCAATGGCAAAGACGCCACCCTCGGGCAGCGCGTCGACATGCACGACGCCATCACCATTGATGGCAAGGTGATCAAGCGCGAAGAAGCCGCCGAGTCGGTACGCCGCGTGATCATGTACAACAAGCCCGACGGCGAAATCTGCACCCGCCTTGATCCGGAAGGCCGTCCGACCGTTTTCGACAAGATGCCGAAACCAAAAGAAGGTCGCTGGATCAACATCGGTCGTCTGGACATCAACACCACCGGCCTGCTGATGTTCACCACCGACGGTGAGCTGGCCAACCGCCTGATGCACCCTTCCTACGAAATGGACCGTGAATACGCGGTACGTGTGCGTGGCGAAGTCGACGACGAGATGATCGAGCGCCTGAAAGCAGGCGTCGTCCTCGAAGACGGTCCGGCCAAGTTCACCGACATCAAGCAAGCGCCGGGTGGCGAAGGTTTCAACCACTGGTACCACTGCGTGGTGATGGAAGGTCGCAACCGCGAAGTTCGTCGTCTGTGGGAATCCCAGGGCCTGGTGGTCAGCCGTCTGAAGCGCGTGCGTTTCGGTCCGGTGTTCCTCAACTCCGACCTGCCGATGGGCCGCTGGCGCGAAATGAGCCAGTACGAAGTCGACATTCTGAGTGCTGAAGTGGGCCTGACGCCTGTGGCCATGCCGCAGATGAACGCCAAGAGCAAAGACAAGCTCGACCGCATGCAGCGTAAATCGTCGCGTCCGATGGGCAAGACCGAGCGCGTGCGTTCGTTGCGTCCAGCCATCGGTAACCAGACCGCTGCTACTCCACGTGATACGCGTGAACCGCATATCGAAGGCGAGCGTCCAGCCCGCAAGCCAGCAGCACCTCGTGCTGACGGCGAGCGCGGTCCACGCACGCCACGTCCGGCCAACGGTCGCACCGAGCGTGGCGAAGGCCGCGGTGCTCCGTCCGGTGGTCGTAGCGATCGCGGTGCTCCTCGTGGTGATTCGAGTCGCGGTACGCCAGTGGCAGATCGTCCGGCCGACACCAAGCGTCCGGCCAAGCCTGTCGGGAAGAAACGCCCAGGCATCGTTCTGGTCGACAAGGATGCACCGTCGGGCAAACGCCGTGGTGCGCCAGCGGGTTCGGGCCAGCGTCCGGGCTTTGGTCGTCGCAAGCCTGAGTAATCGGTAAGCGCCGCATAAAAAACGCCAACCTTTGGGTTGGCGTTTTTTTTTGTCTGGCTGATCGTTCCCACGCTCTTCGTGGGAATGCCTCTAGGGACGCTCCGCGTTCCAATGGGACGCAGAGCGTCCCGGGCTGCATTCCCACGCGGAGCGTGGGAACGATCAGTCAGAAGACAAACCGCCCATCAAACACCGGCTCATCATCCAGCGCCAATACGCCGCTGGAGAAGATCAGGTCCAGATGATGGCTGCCCTTGGCCCCGCCTCCAAGCCCCAGATGCAGCCCGCAATGGCGCTCCTCAAACCCGGCATTGCGCGCATACAAACTCTTCACGCCCTCATTGGTGCCAATCCCCAATTCCTCAATGCGTCGATTCGACGGATTGGCCTCCAGGTACTTGTTGAAGTCATGTTCCAGCCCCGGCACCTCCGTGGCGATCTTGCGGATGGTCGAGTTCTCGATCCACAACTCCAGCGGCGAATCCAGCACGCCGTACTTGCGGGCAAACGGAATGGTGCTGAGGAAAGTCCCCATGAACTTCACCTGGCCGTTAATCGCTTCGCTGTGCGTCGCTATTTCACCGGGCGCCAAGTCAAAGTTGCCGACACCGTTGATATCCGTCCACTTCTTGATGCTATGCATCGGCGTTTCAAACCATGAGCCGTGATCATCTTTGAAACTTAAGGTTGTCGCGTGGGACATGCGCTGGATCAAGTGGCTGTTCAGCCCCGCAATTCGCTGCGGAGTGACACTGAAGGTGTCGTAGAAGTAATCGCCGTAATCCTTGAACAGCAGCGACTTCTTCCAGTTCTCGGCCATGACGTCTTGCAGCGCACGGACAAACTCCGGGCCGTCGGGGCGTGGATTGGGCAGGGTGGAAGAGTCGTAGAAGAAAATGTACAGATCGCTGTCGGCAATCGCCTGGGCCAGCTTTTCTGTCGGTTCGAGGTCCAGGCGCACGGCGCTGAAGCGGAAGGGCTGGCTGTCACCGGCCTGTTCGGCGATGGCGCCAGTCAGTGCCTGGTAATCAGCGGTGTGGCCGAGCAAGACCTCCGCCGGATTGATGCCGGCAAGGGCAGGGTGGTGTTCGAGGTAGTAAAGGAAATGCGAAATGGCGCGTTGCTTATCCATGTAGTCCTCCCTGACAAACCGAGAAAAAGTGGCAGGCACAACCGGCCGGATCGTACCTGCCGGGGTGTCTTACAGCGGCCACATCGCCGTGCCGAACGGAACGACCGCATCGGCTTGCATCATTTCAACGGCGGCTTCATGGGTCGGTGCTTCAAACCAATCGTCCAGTTGCAGTTCAGTTTCCAAGTCTTTTTCAAGTGCTTGCATTGTGAATCTCCTAGATGACTTTTTCGGTAAGTGCAGCGGCGTGTTTTTCAGTCATTGAATAACCCGCCAACTTGACGGTCGATGCGTCTCGGCAAGTCGCTGAAAACCTAGTCCAGAGGTTTTTAAATTGCAAAAAAATAATCAAATTAGATTTTGTTGAACTTTTTATTCTGTTTTTTGGCGAGGCTTTTATCGATAAAAAACAAAAAACTAACTCGACCTTTTCGTTAGGAAGCTTCCTACCGTCAATTTGCAGTCGTCCTACAGATCGATCTGATTTGGAAAATATGCGTTACAGCTTGTAAAGAAATGCTGACGGATTCACGCCTTAAAGCCCTTGGATTGACGCTTGCGGAAGGGGTGTAAGGAAAACCTGCCGCAAATAGCCGGGTCGGCGATTCTGCAAGGCTCTGGCCCGCTTGTTTCGGCGGCGCTGGAAGGGTGAGATGCGCCCCATGCCTGTCGTGCAGGTGCATAACAAGAAGGAGGCGCAATGTACGCCGTGACTCATCTCCACTTCTCCCCAAGGGGCGGTTTTCTCGTCGCCCTTATCGAAGACCCGCAAAGGTCTGACCCAGTTTTTGCAGCCGCCCGAGACCCTCGGGGCGGACACAGGCAATCCCGGCAAGCGACACGCTGATCCAGCGGTGTCTGGCAGCAGGGGGTTACAGGTGTACAATGCGCCGCGTTTTAACTGTGACCTCCTGCGCACCTGCGCAAACCTCAAGGCTATCCGCCTTGTTCACTCCGCCGCGCCACAAGCGTGCCGGGTTCGATTTCGTCACAGATAAAAACAAACAGGTGACGCATGACCGTTGTAAAAACGCTGAACTCCTATTGCCTTCGCTGGGGTTTGATCGGCGCTGCTTGAAATCGCAACCGAGCGGCAACGTCTAATGAACATCATCAAACCTTGCGTGAGACCCTTTTCATGAGTGGACAAAACTCGCATTCAGGCGAGCTGAAACGCGGCCTGAAAAATCGCCATATTCAACTGATCGCCCTCGGTGGCGCGATCGGTACCGGGCTGTTCCTGGGCTCGGCCGGCGTACTGAAATCTGCCGGCCCGTCGATGATCCTCGGCTACGCCATCTGCGGCTTCATTGCATTCATGATCATGCGCCAGCTCGGCGAAATGATCGTCGAAGAGCCGGTGGCCGGTTCCTTCAGCCACTTCGCGCACAAATACTGGGGCGGTTTCGCCGGTTTCCTGTCGGGCTGGAACTGCTGGATCCTGTACATTCTGGTGGGCATGTCGGAGCTGACTGCGGTCGGCAAGTACATCCACTACTGGGCGCCCCACATCCCGACCTGGGTCTCGGCCGCCGGGTTCTTCGTCCTGATCAACCTGATCAACCTGGCCAACGTCAAAGTCTTTGGCGAGGCCGAGTTCTGGTTTGCGATCATCAAGGTCGTGGCAATCGTCGGCATGATTGCGTTGGGCAGCTATCTGCTGGTCAGCGGCCACGGCGGTCCGCAAGCATCCGTGACCAACCTGTGGGCCCACGGCGGCTTCTTCCCGAACGGCGTCAGCGGTCTGGTGATGGCCATGGCGATCATCATGTTCTCCTTCGGCGGCCTGGAAATGCTCGGTTTCACCGCAGCCGAAGCCGACAAGCCGAGAACCGTGATCCCGAAAGCCATCAACCAGGTGATCTACCGGATCCTGATTTTCTACATCGGTGCACTGGTCATCCTGTTGTCGCTGACGCCGTGGGACGCCCTGTTGGCGACCCTGAACGCGTCGGGTGATTCCTACAGCGGCAGCCCGTTCGTGCAAGTGTTCTCGATGCTCGGCAGCGACACCGCCGCGCACATCCTCAACTTCGTGGTCCTGACCGCAGCGCTGTCGGTGTACAACAGCGGCACCTACTGCAACAGCCGTATGCTGCTGGGTATGGCCGAGCAGGGCGATGCGCCGAAAGCCCTGGCGAAGATCGACAAGCGCGGTGTGCCGGTGCGCTCGATCCTCGCTTCGGCGGCGGTAACGTTGATCGCGGTGTTGCTGAACTACCTGATCCCGCAAAACGCGCTGGAACTGCTGATGTCGCTGGTGGTTGCCACCCTTGTGATCAACTGGGCGATGATCAGCTTCTCGCACTTCAAGTTCCGCCAGCACATGGACAAAACCAAACAGACGCCGCTGTTCAAGGCCCTGTGGTACCCGTACGGGAACTTCATCTGCCTGGCGTTCGTGGTGTTCATCCTCGGCGTGATGCTGTTGATCCCGGGCATCCAGATCTCGGTGTATGCGATTCCGGTGTGGGTCGCGTTCATGTGGGTGTGCTACGGCATCAAGAACAAGCGCAGTGCTCAGCATGCGTTGCAGGCGGCAAGCGCGAAGTAAGCGCAGCACGCAGAAACAACAAACCCGGCCAATGTGCCGGGTTTGTTGTTTTCACCGTGCCTACACAAATCCCCTGTGGGAGCGGGCTTGCTCGCGAAAGCGGTGGGTCAGGCAATGTTGATGTTGACTGATCCACCGCTTTCGCGAGCAAGCCCGCTCCCACAAGGTCCGTATTCCATCAATCTATTCGCGGTATTCTAGCGGCCCTGAACCCGGACGCTTTTTCCATGCTGGTGATTTCCAACAATGTGCATCTGCCGGATGCCGAGATCGAGTTGACGGCCATTCGCGCGCAAGGCGCTGGTGGGCAGAACGTCAATAAGGTCTCCAGCGCCGTGCACCTGCGCTTCGACATTCCGGCCTCGTCCTTGCCCGAGTTCTACAAGGAGCGGCTGCTGGCGCTGCGTGACAGTCGCATCACCAGTGAAGGAGTGTTGATCATCAAGGCCCAGCAATACCGCACGCAGGAAGCCAATCGCGCCGATGCGCTGGAGCGGCTGACCGAGTTGATTCTCAGCGCCACCAAGGTCGAGAAGAAGCGTCGTCCGACCAAGCCGACCCTAGGTTCGAAAAAGCGTCGGCTGGAGTCCAAGACCAAGCGCGGCAGCATCAAGGCTGGACGCGGCAAGATCGATTTCTAGCGGGTGTCCCGCTCTCCACGATACTTAGGCGCTTGCCGGTACAAGTAAACGCTCAGCGCCAAACCACTCAAAGCGGCAATTGCGGCAAACAGAAAGATCGACGCAAAACCAAATCCCGCTGCAATCGCACCGGCCAGCGGCCCGGTAATCCCTAGCGACAAATCGATGAACAGCGAGTATGCCCCGACCGCCGCGCCACGGCTGGAGGCGGGCACCAGGTTGACCGCTTCCACGCCCAACGCCGGAAACACCAGCGAGAAGCCGAAACCGCTCAATGCCGCACCGGCCAGTGCCCAGTGCGCATCCGGTGCCAGCCACAGCAACAACAGCCCCAGGGTTTCAACCGACAGACAGGCAATCGCCACGCGAAAGCCGCCGAGGCGGTTGATCAGGTTTCCGAACAGCAGCCGTGCGCCGATGAAGCTGGCGCCGAACAAACTCAGGCACAGCACCGCGTTGTCCCAGTGTTGCGTGGCGTAATACAGGGTGATGAAGGTGGCGATAGTGCCGAAGCCGATCGAGCCCAGGGCCAGGCCGCAACCATGGGGCAGTACCCGTCCAAGCACATGCATGAACGGCAGCCGTTCACCGACCACAATCGGCGCGGCGGTTTTCGGCCATGCCAGCGCCAGGCCGAGGACGGCCAGCAGCACGATGCTCACGCCCATGCTCCACAAGCCCAATTGACTGACCAGCAGCACGCCCAACGGCGCGCCGACCGCCAATGCGCCGTAACTGGCGATGCCGTTCCAGGAGATGACTTTAGCGGTGTTTGCGGCTCCGACCCGGCCGATGCCCCAGCCGATCGAGCCGGAGCCCACCAGGCTTTCCGCGCTGCCGAGCACCAGACGACCGATCAACAGACTGATCAGGCTCAGCATCGGCAGGCTCTGGGTCCAGGCCGAAATCAGCATGAACACGCCACTCAAGCCGCAGCCGGCGAGACCGTACATCACCGCCAGTTTGCTGCCCTTGTTGTCGATGATTTTCCCGGCATATGGCCGGCTGAGCAGGGTGGCCAGGTACTGCACGCTAATCACCAGCCCGGCGATCACCGCGCCGAAGCCGAGGTCGCTGTGGACGTAGCCGGGCAATACGGCGAGGGGAATGCCGATGTTCAAGTAGCCGATGAAGGTAAAGAGAACGATGGAAACGACTTGCAGCGTGACCGCCAGGGGGCGCTGGTTTTCAGACATGGGTAAAGGTCCACGGGAAAGCAGGATAGATAGGCTGCTTATGATAGCGGCGCGAGCGGCCGCGAGGCGTGGAAAAGTAAAACTATTTGCCGGGCGGGGGTTATTCAGGTTTTTGCGGGGCAACCAGTTGCGTCGTGACCAGGGCGGCCAGGGCGTTTTCTTCGCTGCCGAAACGGGCGAGCAACGCGGCTTGTTTCTCGGGAGAGAGGCGATTCCAGATCTCGATCATCTTCTCGGCGGTGCCGATCAGGACGCTGGCCTGGGTTTCAGAGAAGTCATCAGTCATGGTGTGGAACTCGGGGTTCAGGCGGTGTGGAAAGCGCATGTTAGCGCTTTCCACACGGTCTGGCATTGCAGGTGTTTCAGTCTTCGCTGTCGGCCTGGCGGCGTTCAGTGGCTTCTTTCGGCTCGGGCTGTTGGGCACCGGCTTGTTGCGTGGTTGTCTGCTCAGTTTCGTGCAGGCTTGGGAAGGGGAGATTAGGGATCTCGTGCATGTTCGCGCTCCTCGCAAAGTCTGTTGATAGATCTGGTAGATCCGCGCTTTTAAAAAGCTTGGGCAGGATACAGCAGGAGAAATGACAATCAGACTTTTATATCCATTTGTTTCGACGGATGGCGTTGTCTAGACAGGTCAGTAGCAGCTACGGGGGGGGGATCGTTCCCACGCTCTGCGTGGGAATGCCTCAATGGAGGCTCCGCGTCCGCTGTTGGGACGCAGAGCGTCCCGGGCTGCATTCCCACGCGGAGCGTGGGAACGATCAGTCAGGGGATGTGTAGGGCTTGAGGTTATTTGCAGACTGCGGCGATTGCCTCGGCAAGCAGGTCAAGCCTCGTCGCGTCGATCCCGGCCACGTTCGCACGGCCGGTACCGACCATGTAAACGCTGTGATGATCACGCAGCTGTTTAACCTGGTCCGGCGTCAACCCGGTGTAGGAAAACATCCCGCGTTGCACACCAATGTGCGCAAAGCGTTCACGCAAGCCGTGTGGTTCAAGCGCTTCCACCAGACCGCTGCGCAGTTGGGCAATGCGCAAACGCATGGCTTCCACTTCGTCTGCCCAGAGGCTTTTCAGCTCTGGATCGCCAAGAATCGTTGCCACCACGGCAGCGCCGTGATCCGGTGGCGTCGACCACAGGTTGCGGGCGATGTTGGCCAGTTGGCTGCGGATATCCACTAACTTTTCAGCGGTTTTCGCACAGACAATCAGCGCGCCGGTGCGATCACGGTACAGGCCGAAGTTCTTCGAGCAGGAGCTGGTGATCAGCACTTCCGGCAACTCGGCAGCGAACAGCCGCGTCGACCACGCATCCTGTTCCAGGCCATCGCCGAAACCCTGGTAGGCGAAGTCGATCAGCGGCACCAGATCGCGACTGCGCACCACGTCCAGCACGCGGCGCCAGTCGTCATGGGACAGATCGAAACCGGTCGGGTTGTGGCAGCAGGCGTGCAGCAAAACGACATCGCCCTTCGGCGCTTCTTTGAGTACTGCCAGCATGGCTTCGACGTCGAGGCGGTTATCGCTGCCGACGTAGGGGTAGTGGCTGACCTTGACCCCGGCGGCCGCGAAAATGCTTTCGTGGATCGGCCAGGTCGGGTTGCTTAACCACACGCCACGGCCCGGCAGGCATTGGGCGATAAAGTCGGCGCTCAAGCGCAGTGCGCCGGTTCCGCCCGGGGTTTGGGTGGCGCCGGCCCGTTTTTCAGAGATCAGCGGGGAATCGACGCCCAGCACCAGCTCATTGATGGCCTTGCCGAACGCCGGTTCGCCGTGACCGCCGATGTAGGTCTTGGTGGTCTGGCGATCCACCAGACGCTGCTCGGCGAGCTTCACGGACTGGGGAATCGGCGTCAGGCCCTGGGCATCTTTATAGACGCCCACGCCAAGGTCGAATTTGCGCGGGTTAGGGTCCTGCGCATAGGCCTCCATCAGGCCGAGAATCGGGTCGCCGGGTACTCGACCTATGGCGTCGAAATGCATTATTTGCGGCCCTCGGCGTCCTTGGCTACGTCGTCAGTGCGTGCGGCCATGATGAAATCGTTGCGGTGCAGACCCTTGATGGAGTGGCTCCACCAGGTCACGGTGACTTTGCCCCACTCGGTCAACAGGCCTGGGTGGTGACCTTCCGCCTCGGAGATTTCGCCGACCGCATTGGTGAATGCCAGCGCGTGCTTGAAGTTCTTGAACAGGAAAACTTTTTCCAGCTGCATCACGCTGTCGCGAACTTCGATGTTCCAGTCCGGGATCTGCTTGATCAGTACCGGCAGTTCTTCGTCGCTGACCTGTGGAGCGCCGGCCTGGCAGGCTTCGCAATGGGCTTGGTTCAATGTGGACATGATGAGTTCCTGAAATCGAATTGTTGGAAATCGGCCGTCAGTACCCCACGCTAAACCAAAGCGTCGGTTTCTGACAGGCTCACTTGATTCTAAAAGCTGCGGATCACGCGGCTTTTTTTGGCGGAAATTTGGGGGCGTGCAAACCCAGCTGCATGCCTTGCTTGACCATGCTCATGATGTCTTCATGAGCTACATCAAACAGGCGCTTGAGGTTCGGCAAGACAAAGTACAGCGGTTGCAGGATGTCGATGCGATAAGGCGTGCGCATGCATTCCAGCGGATCGAACGGCTGATGCTCAGGTTCGTCCGACAGGCAGTAAACGGTTTCTTTCGGCGAGGAGAGAATGCCGCCGCCGCAGATGCGCAAGCCTTCTGGCGTATCGACCAGGCCAAACTCGATGGTCATCCAGTACAGACGCGCCAGGTACACGCGCTCTTCCTTGGTGGCTTGTAGGCCAAGTTTGCCGTAAGTGTGGGTAAATTCGGCGAACCAAGGGTTGGTCAGCAGCGGGCAGTGGCCAAAGATCTCGTGGAAAATGTCCGGCTCTTGCAGGTAATCCAGCTCTTCGCGGGTACGAATAAACGTCGCCACCGGGAACTGCTTGTTGGCCAGCAATTCGAAAAAGGTCTGGAAGGGGATCAGCGCCGGGACGCGGGCAACTTGCCAACCGGTGGTTTCACCGAGGACTTTGTTGATCTCGCCCAGTTGCGGAATGCGGTCGTGGGGCAGACCGAGTTTTTCGATACCGTCCAGGTACTCCTGGCACGCACGCCCTTCGATCACTTTCAGTTGGCGAGTAATCAGCGTGTTCCACACCGCGTGTTCTTCAGCGGGGTAGTCGATAAAACCTTGCGCATCGGGCTCGCGAGCCACGTATTGCGTCTGCTTCATGCTGCTCTCCTGCTAGGGGATTTCGTTCTTGTTATGTGTTGCTATGGACATAGGAATACCCCAATGATTGCGGCCTTGCAGTAGGTGATCGGCGCTCTATGTAGGAAAAAATCGCGAAAAACGTAAAGTATTCGTTACGAATCGGCAGCCGCCGTGTAGTTGCTGAGATTCTCGGGTTTGAAAAGCGCTTTGACTGTCACATAATCTTGACGGCTTTCTCAGTGCCCTATCAGAAAAATCGGGCGCTAACCCTGTGGGAGCCAGCCTGCTGGCGATAGCGGTCTGTCATTCGACATCAATATCGCCTGATGCGACGCCATCGCCAGCAGGCTGGCTCCCACAGGTCAATCATCGTTTATCAGGTCTTTTATATGCGTATCAAAGTCCACTGCCAGAACCGCATCGGCATCCTGCGCGACATTCTCAACTTGCTGGTCGAGTACGGGATCAACGTCGCTCGTGGTGAGGTCGGCGGTGAGCATGGCAACGCGATCTACCTGCATTGCCCGAACCTGATCAACATTCAGTTCCAGGCGTTGCGTCCGAAATTCGAATCGATTGCCGGGGTGTTTGGCGTCAAGCGTGTAGGGCTGATGCCCAGCGAGCGTCGGCACATGGAGCTCAATGCCTTGCTCGGCGCTTTGGAGTTTCCGGTGCTGTCGATCGACATGGGCGGCTCAATCGTCGCGGCCAACCGTGCGGCGGCGCAGTTGCTGGGTGTGCGGGTCGATGAGGTGCCGGGCATTCCGCTGTCCCGTTATGCCGAGGATTTCGACTTGCCGGAACTGGTGCGCGCCAACAAGTCGCGGATCAACGGGCTGCGGGTCAAGGTCAAGGGCGATGTGTTTCTCGCCGACATCGCGCCATTGCAGTCGGAGCATGACGACAGCGAAGCCATGGCGGGCGCGGTGTTGACGCTGCACCGGGCTGACCGGGTCGGTGAGCGCATCTATAACGTGCGCAAGCAGGAATTGCGTGGGTTCGACAGCATTTTCCAAAGCTCCAAGGTGATGGCAGCGGTGGTGCGTGAAGCAAGGCGCATGGCGCCGCTGGATGCGCCGCTGTTGATAGAAGGCGAAACCGGCACCGGTAAAGAGTTGCTGGCGCGTGCCTGTCACCTGGCGAGCCCTCGCGGCCAGTCACCCTTGATGGCGCTCAACTGCGCCGGCTTGCCGGAATCGATGGCCGAGACTGAGTTGTTCGGTTACGGGCCCGGTGCTTTCGAAGGGGCGCGGGCCGAAGGCAAGCTCGGGCTGCTGGAACTGACGGCGGGCGGTACGCTGTTTCTCGATGGCGTCGGGGAAATGAGCCCGCGGTTGCAGGTGAAATTGCTGCGTTTCCTGCAGGACGGTTGCTTCCGCCGTGTAGGCAGTGATGAAGAGGTTTATCTGGATGTGCGGGTGATCTGCGCGACGCAGGTGGATTTGTCCGAGTTGTGCGCGCGCGGTGAGTTTCGCCAGGATCTGTATCACCGCTTGAACGTGCTGTCGCTGCACATCCCGCCGCTACGCGAATGCCTCGACGGTTTGACGCCGCTGGTAGAACACTTCCTCGATCAGGCCAGCCGGCAGATCGGTTGCCCGCTGCCGAAACTGGCGCCGGCGGCGCTGGAGCGGCTCAGTCATTACCATTGGCCGGGCAATGTCCGGCAGTTGGAGAACGTGCTGTTCCAGGCAGTTTCCCTGTGCGAGGGCGGGACCGTGAAGGCCGAGCACATTCGCTTGCCGGACTACGGCGTGCGTCAGCCGCTTGGCGATTTTTCGCTTGAGGGTGGTCTGGATGAGATCGTCGGGCGCTTTGAGAAAGCGGTGCTGGAGCGGCTGTATTCCGAGCATCCGAGCAGTCGGCAACTGGGCAAGCGGTTGGGGGTTTCGCACACGACCATTGCCAACAAGTTGCGTGAGTACGAAGTGGGCAAAGACCCCGGCAACACCTAGGTCCCTGTAGCAGCTGTCGAGCACCGCGAGGCAGCGTTCGGCGGCGCAGCCGTCGCAAACCCGGCGTGCAAGGTTTTGCTGCTACACCGCGGGGGCTGGTTTTACGACGGCTTCGCCGCCGAACGCTGCCTCGCGGTGCTCGACAGCTGCTACAAGGGTTTCGTTGAGCTCACGAGGCTGACACTTGCCACCAAACGGCATAACACCGCCGGTTTTTCGTCTCCGATACATTTCCCCAATCCCCGCAAAACCCCTCAAGTCCTTTGTTTGCCGGGCCTCGCGCCGTCAAAAGAAAGTTGGTCTGCAAATTGCTTATCGCTCAGCAGTACAGCGGTGGGCGGCAAACGTCCGGCATGCAGAGGAAAGAGTGTGGATAAGTACCTTTATGTGGCAATGACCGGCGCCAGCCAGAATGCACTGGCGCAGAAGGCTCATGCCAACAACCTGGCAAACATCTCCACCAACGGTTTTCAGAAGGACCTGGAACAGGCCCGTTCGATGCCGGTGTTTGGTGACAGCTTTCCGGCGCGTGCGTTTGCCATGACCGAGCGTCCGGCCACCGACTTCTCTCCAGGGTCGCTGGTTGAAACCGGTCGCGACCTCGACGTTGCGGTGCAAGGCAATGGCTGGATCGCCGTGCAGACCCCGGACGGCGCTGAAAGCTACGTGCGCACTGGCAGCCTGAACGTGGACGCCCTGGGCGTGCTGCGGGCCGGCAACGGTATGCCGGTGATGGGCAATGGCGGACCAATCGCCGTGCCGCCCGAGCAGCAGATCGAAGTCGGCGAAGACGGCACCATCAGCATCCGTGCCATGGGCGAAGGCCCGCGCGTGATGGCTGAAGTCGACCGCATCAAACTGGTCAACCCTGACCTGAAGAACATGACCAAGGGCCTGGACGGTTCGATCCACACCAAGGACGGCAAGCCGGCGCAAGCCGATGCGGGCGTCAAGCTGGTGTCCGGATTCCTTGAGTCGAGCAACGTCAACGCCGTGGAAGAAATGACCTCGGTGCTGGCGCTGGCCAAGCAGTTCGAGCTGCACATCAAGATGATGAACACCGCAAAAGACGATGACCAGGCCATGGCTCGGGTCTTGCAGATCAGCTAATTATCAGAACGTCGCGCCGTAAAACAGGCGCACGAGGAGAATCGAATGCTTCCGGCTCTATGGGTTGCCAAAACAGGTCTGTCCGCCCAGGACACCAACCTGACGACCATTTCCAACAACCTGGCCAACGTGTCGACCACGGGTTTCAAACGTGACCGCGCCGAGTTCCAGGACTTGCTCTATCAGATCAAACGCCAGCCAGGCGCCCAGTCGACCCAGGACAGCGAACTGCCGTCCGGTCTGCAAGTGGGTACCGGTGTGCGCATCGTCGGCACCCAGAAAAACTTCACCGCCGGCAGCCTGCAAACCACCGAGCAGCCGTTGGACCTGGCCGTCGACGGTCGCGGTTTCTTCCAGATCCTGCAGCCGGACGGCACCACGTCCTACACCCGTGACGGCACGTTCCACCTTGACTCCAACGGTCAGATCGTCAACGCCAGCGGCTTCGCCCTGGAACCGGCCATCGTCATTCCGAACGACGCACAGACCTTCACGGTCGGTCGCGACGGCACCGTGTCCATCACCGTTCCGGGTAACCCGGCCAACCAGGTGATCGGCAACCTGCAAACCGCCGACTTCATCAACCCGGCCGGCCTGCAAGCTGTGGGGAACAACCTGTTCCTGGAAACCGCTGCCAGCGGTGCGCCGCAAATCGGCACCCCGGGCCTGAACGGTTTCGGTACCACGCTGCAGAACACCCTGGAAACGTCCAACGTCAGCACCGTTGAAGAGATGGTCAACATGATCACCACTCAGCGCGCCTACGAGATGAACTCCAAGGTGATCTCCACCGCCGACCAGATGCTCTCGTTCGTAACGCAGAATCTGTAATCAGTCTATGAGGCGGCCATGAGGCCGCCTGCAACACCGTGAGGTAGGGTCATGAATCGCTTTGTATCTGTTCTGGCACTGAGTGGGGTCGTCGTGCTCGCGGGCTGCGTCGCTCCGCCGCCCAAGCCCAATGACCCTTACTACGCCCCGGTGTTGCCGCGTACGCCGCTGCCGGCTGCCGCCAATAACGGCTCGATCTACCAGGCCGGTTTCGAACAGAACCTGTACAGCGACCGCAAGGCGTTCCGGGTCGGCGACATCATCACCATCACCCTGAACGAACGCACCCAGGCCAGCAAGAACGCCAACTCGCAAATCGGCAAGAACAGCAAGACCGACATCGGTCTGAGCTCGTTTTTCGGCGGTGGCCTGAGCACCAGCGATCCGGTGGGCAGCGGTAGCCTGAGCCTGGACGTCGGTTACGAAGGTGACCGTGCGACCAAGGGGGACAGCAAGTCCGGCCAGAGCAACAGCCTGACCGGCTCGATCACCGTGACCGTCGCCGACGTGCTGCCCAACGGCATCATCGCCGTGCGCGGCGAGAAGTGGCTGACGCTCAACACCGGCGATGAGCTGGTACGGATTGCCGGCATGGTGCGCGCCGATGACATCGCCACCGACAACACCGTGTCGTCGACTCGCGTCGCCGATGCACGCATCACCTACTCGGGCACCGGTGCGTTTGCCGATGCGAGTCAGCCAGGCTGGTTCGACCGTTTCTTCCTCAGCCCGCTGTTCCCTTTCTAGGTGGCTACGTTGAATCTTAAACACCTGATGGTGGCTGCCCTGATGCTCTCGGCTGCGTTCAACGCGCAAGCCGAGCGGCTGAAGGATATCGCCAGTATTTCCGGCGTACGTTCCAACCAATTGATCGGCTACGGCCTGGTGGTCGGGCTTAACGGCACCGGCGACCAGACGACGCAAACCCCGTTCACCCTGCAGACCTTCAACAACATGCTCTCGCAGTTCGGCATCAAAGTGCCGCCGGGTTCGGGCAACGTGCAATTGAAGAACGTCGCCGCCGTGTCGATCAGTGCTGATTTGCCGGCGTTCGCCAAGCCGGGACAACAAGTCGACATCACCGTATCCTCCATCGGTAACTCCAAGAGTCTGCGTGGCGGCACCTTGCTGCTGACGCCGCTCAAGGGTATCGACGGTAACGTCTACGCGATCGCCCAGGGCAACCTGGTGGTCGGCGGTTTTGATGCGGAAGGTCGCGACGGTTCGAAGATCACCGTCAACGTTCCGTCGGCCGGTCGTATCCCCGGTGGTGCCTCGGTCGAGCGTTCGGTGCCGAGCGGTTTCAACCAAGGCAACAGCCTGACCCTGAACCTCAACCGTTCGGACTTCACCACCGCCAAACGTATCGTCGACAAGATCAATGACATGCTCGGCCCTGGCGTGGCCCAGGCCATCGACGGCGGTTCGATTCGTGTCAGTGCACCGCTTGATCCAAGCCAGCGCGTCGACTATCTGTCGATCCTCGAGAACCTTGAAGTCGACCCGGGTCAGGCGGTGGCGAAAGTCATCATCAACTCGCGTACCGGCACCATCGTGATCGGCCAGAACGTCAAGGTTTCGCCAGCCGCCGTGACTCACGGCAGCTTGACGGTGACCATCACCGAAGACCCGATCGTGAGCCAGCCCGGCCCTCTGTCCAACGGCCAGACCGCTGTTGTGCCGCGCTCGCGAGTCAACGCTCAGCAAGAAGCCAAGCCGATGTTCAAGTTCGGCCCTGGCACCACCCTCGACGAAATCGTGCGGGCGGTGAACCAGGTCGGCGCGGCGCCGGGTGACTTGATGGCAATCCTCGAAGCACTGAAGCAGGCCGGCGCGTTGCAAGCCGACCTGATCGTGATCTGAGGACAGCGACCATGGATATGCGCAAAGGTGGCCTGGGTGTGAGCAGCAACGATTCGGGGTCCTATTCGGACTTGAATCGTTTGAACCAGCTCAAGGTCGGCGACAAGGACAGTGACGCGAACATGCGCAAGGTGGCGCAGGAATTCGAGTCGCTGTTCCTCGGAGAAATGCTCAAGTCCATGCGCTCGGCCACCGAAGCGCTGGGCAAGGACAACCCGCTCAACACGCCGGCGGCCAAGCAATACCAGGAAATGTACGACCAGCAGTTGGCCGTTTCCATGTCCCGCGAGGGCGGCGGTATTGGTCTGGCGGACGTGCTGATGCGCCAGATGTCGAAGAACAAACCGCTGGCGCCGGGCGAGGCTGCGGCCTTGTCCGCCGCCAAGCAGGAAGCGGCGAAAGCGGCAGTGCAAACCCCGATTGCTGCCGGCACCGTGGCTACCGACGGTCCGCTGTCGCGCCTCAATGGTCAGCGTCCGTTGTGGGCCTCGCGTTCGGTCAAGGCGCCGACAGGCGAGGGCACCCATCGCAATGACATGGAGCTGATCAATCAGCGCCGCCTGGCCTTGCCGCCGAAACTGGCTGATCGCTTGCTCGCCGGTCTGGTGCCTTCGGCAACGACGACCGCCGCGACAACCCCGAACAAAACCGTGCTGCCTGAACGCGCCGCGACGCCGGTAGTGACCGGTGCCGGGCCGCTGTTCAATGGCGACTGGCTGCCTTCGCCAACCGATAACAAATCGAGCGGACGCTTGCAGGTCTACGGCCGTGCGATGGCGCAGATTCCACTGGCGCCGCCGAAGAAAGCCTTCAGCTCCGCCGACGAATTCGTCAACACCATGCTGCCGATGGCCAAGGAAGCCGCCGACCGTATCGGCGTCGATCCGCGTTACCTGGTGGCCCAGGCTGCCCTGGAAACCGGTTGGGGCAAATCGGTCATGCGTGCCCAGGATGGCAGCAGCAGCCACAACCTGTTTGGCATCAAGGCCAGCAGCAACTGGAAGGGTGAATCGGCGCGCGCGATCACCAGCGAATTCAGGAATGGCGAGATGGTCAAGGAGACGGCCGAGTTCCGTTCCTACGATTCGTACAAAGACAGCTTCCATGACCTGGTGACTTTGCTGCAATCCAACAATCGCTATCAAGATGTTCTGAAGTCTGCCGATAACCCAGAACAGTTTGTACGCGAGCTGCAGAAAGCCGGGTATGCAACAGACCCGGCCTACGCAAGCAAGATTTCGCAGATAGCCAAGCAGATGACGAGTTACCAAAACTACGCTGCGGCGGGCGCTTCCACTACGCCTCTATAGGCACAAGGCATAAGGTCTGAACCATGAGTTTGCTCAATATCGGGATGTCGGGTCTGGCCGCTGGCCAATCCTCGTTGATGACTACCGGCAATAACATTGCCAACGCCGACACCGCCGGTTACTCACGCCAGCAAACCGTGCAGAGTACCAAAGCCTCGAATCAGTTCGGCAACGTCTACATTGGCACCGGTACGACCCTGGCCGATGTACGCCGCGTCTACAACAGCTACCTCGATGCGCAATTGCAGACCACCACGTCGCTCAACAGCGATGCGGCCGCGTACGCCGGGCAGATCAGCCCGCTCGACGCCTTGCTGTCGGACAGCGGCACCGGCCTCAATGGCGCCCTGACCAAGTTCTTCGCCTCGGTGCAGAACGTCAATGCCAAGCCGGGTGACGACGCGTCGCGTCAACTGCTGCTGAGCGATGCCCAGGCCTTGAGCAATCGTTTCAACTCAGTGTCCAGCCAGTTGACTCAGCAGAGCGCGAGCATCAACGGCAACCTGACGAACATGGCCGATCAGGTCAACAAACTTGCCGCCACCGTGGCGCAGTTGAACCAGAAGATTTCCGAAGTTTCCAAGTCCGGCGGCATGCCGAACGAGCTGCTCGATGCGCGTAACGAAACCGTGCGTCAGCTCTCCACCTTCACCGGTGCGCAGGTCATCGAGCGCGACGGTAACCTCGACGTTTACCTGGGCAGCGGCCAGCCGCTGGTCATAGGTGGCACCGCCAGTACCCTGTCGGTGGTGCCGAGCCAAAAAGATCCTTCGCGCGTGGGCATCCAGCTCGATCGCAACGGCAGCACTGTTGACATCACCTCGGTGATGACCGGTGGTGAAATGGGCGGTCTGCTGCGTTATCGCGACACCGTGCTGGACCCAGCCATGAACGAACTGGGCCGCGTGGCTCTGGTTGTCGCCGATCAGATGAACGGCCTCCAGGCCCAGGGCATCGACAAGAACGGTGCGTTCGGCTCGAACCTGTTCAACAGCATCAACAGTGCCGCGCAGATGGCCAGCCGCAGTGTTGCCACCGTCGGCAACAGCGCCGGTTCAGGCAACTTCGATGTGACCATCGCGGACAGCGGCAAGCTGACCATCAACGACTACAAGATCACCTTCACCACCGGCACCGACTACACCGTTTCGCGTCTGCCGGATGGCACGTCCATGGGCGCTTTCAGCACCCTGACCACGCCGCCGCCGGTGATTGATGGTTTCTCGTTGAAGTTGACCGGCGGCACCGCCGCTGCGGGCGACACGTTCAAGATCACGCCGACTCGCAACGCGGCTGCGAACATCAAGACCGAGATGACCGACTCCAAGCGTCTGGCCATCGCTGCACCGTTGAGCGCGGCCATTACGCCGGGCGGCAGCGGCACCTTGACGATCCCGGCCAGCGGTCAGCCTACCCTGACCACGAAGTTTGATATTTACGATGCCGCCACCACCACGGCGATCCAGAATGGCATCAAGAATTCGACGCCGGTCAAAGTGGTGTTCGGTGCGGCATCTGCCGACGGCACCAGCCAGACTTACCAGTTGCTGGACGCCAAGGGCGTGCAGATCAGCACCGGCACCATCAAGCCAAACCAGAACAACACACTGAGCCTGAGCGTACCGCTCAAGGATGCCTTGGGTGCGCCGATCATGGATCCGGGCCCGCCGGCCGTGCAGCGTACCGCGACCTTCGACATGACCGTGGCCGGCTCGCCGGGCACCGGCAGCGCAATCGACATCAACGTTGCGCAGCCAGGCACGATGGACAACCGTAACGGCACCGCCCTGGCCGGCTTGCAGACCAAACAGGTCGTGGACACCGGGAGCGCCAGCAAAGGCATTTCCCTGACCGACGCCTACGGCAAACTGGTCGAAGGTGTGGGCGCCAAAGCCGCTCAGGGCAAGCTCGACAGTGCCGCAACCGGCGCCATCCTGGCCAACGCCAAAGGTGCTCGCGACTCGCTGTCCGGTGTCGACCTCGATGAGGAAACCGGCAACCTGGTCAAGTATCAGCAGTACTACACCGCCTCTTCGCAGATCATCAAGGCTGCGCAGGAAATCTTCAGCACACTGATCAACAGTCTTTAAGGAGTCGTAGCCCATGCGCATTTCTACCGCCCAGTTTTACGAGTCCTCTGCCGCGAACTATCAGAAGAACTTCGCCAACGTGGTCAAAAGCAGCGAAGAGGCCAGCAGCCTGGTTCGCGTCAATACCGCAGCCGATGATCCGGTCGGCGCCTCGCGCCTGCTGCAATTGGGTCAACAGGCGTCGATGCTCGATCAGTACAAGGCCAACACCAACACCCTCAAGGCGACCCTGGGTCAGACCGAAGCGGTGATGACCAGCATCAACAACGTGCTGGCACGTGCCCAGGAACTGGCCGTGGGTGCCGGCAACGGTGGCTACACCGACGCCGACCGTCAGGCCAACGCCAAAGAGCTGGGTCAGATCGAAGAGCAGTTGCTGAGCCTGATGAACAGCAAGGACGAGAACGGCAAATACATCTTCGCCGGTTCCAAGGGCGATACCGCGCCGTTCTCGCGCAACGACGATGGCACCTACAGCTACAACGGTGACCAGGTGACCCTCGATCTGGCGATCGGCGACACCATGTCGATGGCGACCAACAGCACCGGTTGGGAAGTGTTCCAGCAGGCCATCAACACCAGCCGCAGCCAGGTCACCATGACCGCGCCGGCCGTGGATGACGGGCGTGTCGTCCTGTCCAATGGCCAGGTTTCGTCGAGCGTGACCTACAACAACAAATTCCGTGCGGGCGAACCGTACACCGTCGATTTCGTCAGCGGCACCCAGTTGAAAATCACCGACTCGGGCGGTAACGACGTGACCGCCGAAGCCAGCCAGGGCGGTGCGTTCGACCCGAACGCCAAAGCCGGCCAAGGCGTGTCTTTCCGCGGCGTCGAGCTGACCCTGAACATCAATCTGGCGGCCGGTGACACTGCAGCCACCGTGTTGCCGGGCCACAGCTTCACCTTGGCGGCCAAGCCTGACACGTTCACCGCAACTCGCAGCCCGGGTAACCCGTCAGCGACTCAAGTGACCGGCAGCAGCATCACCAACCCGACGGCTTACCACGCCAGTTTCCCGACCGGTTCGGCGGTGATGAAATTCACCAGTGCCACCGCATTCGATTTGTACGCAGCACCGCTGACGGCCGATAGCAAACCGGTGTCTTCCGGCACCGTGGTGGCCGGCGTTGCGACCGCCTCGGGCGTGAGCTTCAACCTGGCCGGTACACCAGCGGCGGGCGATCAGTTCAGCGTGGCCGTCAACACTCACGAAACCCAGAACATTCTGGACACCGTGAGCCAGTTGAAATCGGCGCTGAACACGCCAACCAATGGCGATCCGATCCTGACCCAGAAGCTGCAAGCCTCCCTCGCTTCGGGCATCGGCAACCTGAAGAGCGGCAACGATCAGTTGTCCAGTGCACTGAGTTCGGTGGGTGGTCGCGGTTCGGCCCTGGATACGCAGAGCGACACCAACCAGAGTCTGGTCCTGGCGAATACCCAGACCCAGTCGGCGATCCGCGATTCCGATCCGGCCGCAGTGATGACCCGCCTGACATTGCAACAAACCATGTTGCAAGCGTCGCAGCTGGCCTTCAGCAAGATTGCTCAACTGGGCTTGTTCAACAAGATCTGAGTCTGTGCCTGTCGAGCTGCCAACCGTCTTTTCCTAAGCGGTTTTGAAGCCTCTGCCTGAAAGGGCAGGGGTTCGCCGCTCGAGAGTTTTGTCGTGAATCAACACCCTCTAGTCAGTATCGTCATCCCCGCCTTCAACCCGCGCTTCTTCAGCCAGGCGCTGGAAAGTTCGCTCGCTCAAACGTACGAGAACGTCGAAATCGTCATCTGTGACGATTCGTCTTCCGACGAGATTCGCGACATCGTCGAGTCGTTTGCCGACACTGTGCACACCGTTCGTTACCTGCGTAACCCCAAGCGTCTTGGCCTGCAAAAGAACCTGCTGCGCTGCGTCGAAGCCGCGCGTGGCGAGTTCATCAAAGTGCTGTGCGACGACGACCGTCTGTTCGCGCCGGCTATTGCCCTGCAAGCGCAGGTGCTGATCGATCATCCCGAGGTCACCCTCGTTTGCGCCCTGCGCATGATGAGCGATGCCAACAACTTCATCTTGCCGCCACGGATCGACAACTGCCGTTTTTCGCCCATTGATTCGTTGCTCAAGGGCGATGACATGCTGGCGATTTTCGAAGGTACGCCGAAGAACTTCATCGGCAACTTCAGCTCGACGCTGATGCGCCGTGCCGATGTGCTCGAGCTGTTGCCCGCGCTGATCCAGGAAGGTTCCGGCTTCGTCGCGATGCTCGATTTCGCCTTGTTCGTGTGCCTGTTGCGTCGCGGCAATCTGGCGGCGCTGAACACCGTGCAGAGCACCGAGCGCCAGTACCCGGAACGCCTGAGCAAGACCCTGGAAATGACGCGGGCCGCTGTGCAGGAATGGGAATGGCTGACGCAAATGCTGACTGCACGCGGCGGCGAGTCGGCGCCGGCCTCGGGTTGGGTGCGCAGCGTCGAACTGAGCAAGGCTGCTGAAGAACCGCGCAATTGGGAAGAGTTGTGCGTGGTGCGGGTGCTGGGCAACCGCAACACCGTGGTCAACGGCCGAGTCGGCGGGAACAGCGACAGCTACGCCGATTTCTACCGCGAGTGGCTGGCGGTCCGCACCTTCAACCCGGCGGAAGCGCGGCACATGCCGGAACGCATCAGCCGCTGGGCCGTGCGTCCGAACCTGGTGCCGATCGTCATCGACACCGAATCCGACAGCGTCGGGCTGAAAGCCACGCTGTCCAGCATTGCCAGTCAACTGTATGCACCGCAAGCGGTCGTGGTGCTGTCCAACGCTGACTGCGATGCCGACGATAAAGTCCTGCAATTGCCGCTTGAGGCGAACTGGGCGCAACAGCTCAATGCCGTTGTACCGCAGCTGGAAGGCGCGCATTGGTTCTACCTGCTGCGTGCGGGTGACACGCTGCGCGAGTCGGCGCTGCTGGTGCTGGCCGAGCGCATCGCCAGTACGCCGGGCATGCTGTGCGCCTACAGCGACGAAGGCGCGCTGGTCGAGGGGGAATCCGTCGACCCGGTGTTCAAGCCTGACTTCAACCTCGACCTGATGCGTTCCTACCCTTACGTCGGCCGAACCCTGGCGTTCGAGCGCCAGCGCTTTCTGGCGGTGGGTGGTTTCGATTCGGTGCACGGTGAGCTGGCGCCACAGGATTTGCTCTGGCGTCTGGTGGAAGAAGCCGGGTTGCACACCATCGAGCACATTGCCGAGATTCAGGTGGAGTCGACCCAGACGTTCCCGGACTGGATGTCGTTGCCGGAGGTTATCGAGGGCAGTGAGGCACTGGTCAGTGCGCACTTGACCCGTATCGGCCTGGAACACCGGATTCGCCATGAACAATTGCCGCTGCTTAATCGCATCGATTACCTGCACGGCCACCGGCCGTTGGTCTCGATCATCATTGGCGCAGGTACGTCGCTGGGTGCGTTGCAGCGCTGCACCGAAAGCCTGATCGAAAACACCACGTACTCCGAATACGAAATCCTGATTGTCGATGACGGTCGCGGCGATCCGGCGATGGCCGATTGGCTGAACGCCATGGCTCAGATGGGCGCGGCCCTGCTGCGGGTGCTGCGTTATGCCGGCAGTGGCGGTGAGGCGACCCTGGTCAACTTCGCCTCCGAGCATGCCCGTGGCGAGTACCTGCTGACGCTCAACCCGCGCAGCGTGATTCGCGAGGGCGACTGGCTCGCCGAACTGCTCAATCACGCGCAGCGCCCGGAAGTTGGTGTGGTGGGCGCGCGGCTGCTTGGTCCCAACAATGCGATCGTCTCTGCCGGTTTGATCCTGGGGCTGGCCGGCCCGGCCAGTTCGCCATTTCTCGGCGAGCACGTCAGTGCCCGTGGCTACATGCAGCGCCTGCAAGTGGCCCAGAACTGGAGCGCCGTCAGCAGTGATTGCCTGATAGTGCGCAAAGAGGTGTTCGACAGCCTCGGTCAACGCGATGAAGCCGAATTCAACCTCGGGCTCAGTGGCGTTGATCTGTGCCTCAAGGCGGGCAAAAACGGCTACCTGGTGGTCTGGACACCTTTTGCGACCGTGATGATGGGCGAAGACCCGTCGCCTGTAGCCTCGCAGGTCGAGGTGCAGGCGCAGGTGTCTGAGCATGAAACTTTCTACAAAAAGTGGCTGCCGACGATCTCTCGTGACCCGGCCTACAACCCGGCGCTGACACTCGGTGTGGCGAGCTTCAGTCTGGAGCCTTCGCTGCGCAATAACTGGAACCCGTTCCGCCATCGCGACCTGCCGCTGATTCTCGGCTTGCCGGTCAATGAATCAGCAATCGGGCATTACCGTGTGACCGCGCCTCTGGCAGAGCTTGAGGCGGCCGGGCGAGTCATTGCGCGCGTGGCTTACGAATCGCCGTCGACCGTGGAAATCGAGCGGTTGTCGCCAGACACCATTATTCTGCAGGGCCGCTATAGCGAAGGCTCGGCGGCCGACATTCTGCGCATGAAGAAGTATTCCAGTGCCCTGCGGATTTTCGAGCTGGATGACTACATTGTCAGCACGCCGAAAAAGAACAGCCACGCCCGTAACAAGCCGACCAACACGGAGCAGATGTTGCGTGACGGCATTGCCCTGTGCGACCGCGTGGTGGTGACGACTCAGGCACTGGCCGATGTTTTGTCGAGCATGCACAGCGAGATTCGCGTGGTGCCCAACATGCTTCCGCCCGCGCCGTGGTTGACGCTGACCAGTCAGCGTCGTACCTCGAAGAAGCCGCGGGTTGGGTGGGGTGGCGGGACCAGTCATACCGGCGATCTGGAGATCATTGCCGATGTGGTTCGCGAGTTGGCCAATGAGGTGGATTGGGTGTTCTTCGGTATGTGTCCGGATGCCTTGCGCCCGTACATCCATGAGTTCCATGGCACGATTGATTTGCAGAGTTACCCGTACAAGTTGGCTAGCCTGAACCTTGATTTGGCGTTGGCGCCGCTGGAGTTTCATATCTTCAACGACTGCAAGAGTAATTTGCGGTTGCTGGAATATGGCGCTTGTGGGTATCCGGTGATTTGTACTGATACCCGGGCTTATGACGGGTTCCTGCCTTGCACCAAGGTTTTGAGCAATAGCACTGAAGAGTGGTTGCAGGCGATTCGGATGCATTTGGCTGATCCGGATGCCAGTTATCGCATGGGGGATCAGTTGCGTGAGGCTGTGCATCGGGACTTTATGTTGCGGGGGGATAATTTGCAGCATTGGCTTTGGGGGTGGTTGCCGGACTGATTGTTTTGTCTGTGTACATATCCGTTGCTGCGGTAACGGCGGCTTAGGGTTTCGCCCTTACGGCGAGTCCCTTTTGGCAAACGCCCCAAAAGGAACCAAAAGGTCTCGCCCCAAGCGTCCGGCCCCTCGCTAAGGCTCGGCGTTCCTTCGCTCCGGTATCCATCCGGGGACACTGCCCTCCGGTTGGCTTCGCTGCACCTACATGCAGCGTGTTCGACTGCGTCGAACGGCGCTGCGCGCCACTCCCCGGATGAACACCTCCACTCAGCCTCCCGAAAGGGGCGGGTAGATCAAAAGCTGAAGGCGAGCTAACGCTCGGCCTGATGAGTGGTGAGAAGCAAAAGCCGTACGCCGATCTGCTTTATGTGGGAGCTGGCCTGCCAGCGATGGCGGCCTGACAGCCGACCTGTTCTTTCGGATGTACGCAAGCTACTCGATAGCTACGATCCTTTTGGCTTTGGCTTTGGCTTTGGCTTTGGCTTTGGCTTTGGCTTTGGCTTTGGCTTTGGCTTTGGCTTTGGCTTTGGCTTTGGCTTTGGCTTTTGGTTTTTGACGTTGATCTTGATCTTGATCTTGATCTTGATCTTGATCTTGATCTTTCGCCCCTTCGGCAGGCCGAGCGTAGGTGTTCATCAGGGGGTGGGCGCGTAGCGCCGTGCGGCGAAGCCGCACACATCGAGAGGAGGTCGTCGCGAAGCAGACCGTAGGCGATGCCCCCTGATGGACACCGTAGGGAGGGAACGCGGAGCCTCAGCGAGGCGCCGTACGCCGGGGCGAAGCCTTTTGCTTACTTTTCGCTGGGCCGGCATTCCGGCGTTTGGAAAAGTGAGTCGCTGTAAGAGCGAAACCATAAGTCGCCGTTACCGCAGAAACGGATATGTACACAAATCCCAAATCCCAAATCCCTCCAACCCCCACCAGTCGCCGACCCCAGACAATTGGCTCACTTCCTGCAAGTCCCCCGCATATCGCCATAAAACCTTCACCTCAAAACACGTGAAGGCCCCAGTGGCTGCGGGCAAATGATGTGCATCTGACGGTTCGCCAACCCTCGCGGGGGTGGCAGGGCTGCGCGAAGAGCAAGAGGACAGCGATGAAGGCAGTAATTCTGGCAGGTGGTCTCGGTACGCGGATCAGCGAAGAGTCGCACCTCAAGCCCAAGCCAATGATCGAAATCGGCGGCAAGCCAATTCTTTGGCACATTATGAAACAGTACTCCGCCCACGGGATTCATGACTTCGTGATCTGCCTTGGCTACAAGGGCTACGCGATCAAGGATTTCTTCGCCAACTACTTCCTGCACACCTCCGACGTCACCTTCGACATGTGCAACAACCGCATGGACGTTCACCAGAACTACAGCGAACCGTGGCGCGTGACCCTGATCGACACCGGCGAAGACACCATGACCGGTGGCCGCCTGCGCCGCGCCTCCCGTTACCTGGAAGGTGAAGAAGCGTTCTGCTTCACCTACGGCGACGGCGTCTCGGACCTCAACATTGGCGCATTGGTGGACTTCCACCTGACCCACGGCAAGCTCGCGACCGTGACCGCCGTACAGCCACCGGGCCGTTACGGCGCCCTGGAGCGCGACGGTGACAGCGTTAAAGGCTTCATTGAAAAACCGCGCGGTGACGGCGGCTGGATCAATGGTGGTTTCTTCGTGCTGTCGCCCAAAGTGCTGCCGTACATCGCCGACGATCAAACCTCCTGGGAAGCCGAGCCGCTGGCCGCGTTGGCCAGTGAACAGCAACTGCAAGCCTTCCAGCACGACGGTTTCTGGCATCCGATGGACACCCTGCGCGACAAAAACCACCTTGAGCAACTGTGGCTGAGCGGGGAGGCCCCATGGAAACAATGGGACTGAGTCCGGAGTTCTGGCGCGGCAAGCGGGTTCTGCTGACCGGCCATACCGGCTTCAAAGGCAGCTGGCTGACGTTGTGGCTGCAAAGCCTGGGTGCCGAGGTCAGCGGTTTTTCGCTGGACCCGTCGACCGAGCCGAGTCTGTTCGACCTGGCGCGGGTGCGCGAAGGCATCAACGATCAGCGCGGCGATCTGCGTGACCTCGGCGCATTGCTGGAGCTGATTGCCGAGTCCCAGCCGGAAATCGTCCTGCACCTGGCGGCCCAGCCGCTGGTGCGCGAAGGTTATCGCGACCCGCTGGGGACTTACTCCAGCAACGTCATGGGCACCCTCAACCTGCTCGAAGCCATCCGCCAGATCGGCGGTGTGCGCGCCTGTGTGCTGGTGACCACCGACAAGGTCTACGCCAATCAGGAATGGCTGTGGCCGTACCGTGAAAACGAAGCCCTGGGCGGACACGACCCTTACAGCAGCAGCAAAGCCTGCTGCGAGTTGTTGGCGCAGTCTTATGCTGCTTCGTTCTTCCCGGCTGAAAAGTATGCCGAACACGGTCTGGCCCTGGCCACGGCGCGTGCCGGCAACGTGTTGGGCGGGGGGGATTTTGCACCAGAGCGATTGATTCCCGATGTGCTCAAAGCCTGGTCCGCCGACGAACCGGTGACCCTGCGCTACCCGCAAGCCGTGCGCCCGTGGCAGCACGCGCTGGAGCCGCTGGCCGGTTACCTGCAATTGGCCGCCGGCCTCTACGAAAAAGGTCCGGAATTTGCCGGTGCGTGGAACTTCGGCCCGAGCGAAGCGGACATGTGCAGCGTCGGCGAAGTCGTCGAATTGCTCGCCAGCCGCTGGCCGCAAGCCCGTGGTTTGCGCATCGAGCCGAGTGATTTGCATGAGGCCGGTCTGTTGCGTCTGGACAGCAGCCGCGCCCGTCAACTGTTGGCGTGGCAACCGCGCTGGTCGTTGCAGCAGTGCCTGACCCAGACCCTCGACTGGCACCTGGCGTGGCAAAACGGCGACGACATGCGCGCCATCACCCTGGGCCAGTTGAACCTGTACCGAGGCGCGCTGTGAGCGAGTTTCTGTTGAAACCATTGCCGCTGGCCGGGTTGTTCAGCGTGCAGCACAAACGCTTCGAAGATGAGCGCGGGCACTTTGCGCGGCTGTTCTGTGAAGGCAGCCTCGGCGCCTTCGGCCAACCGTTTCATATCCGTCAGATCAACCATTCCTGCACTCGCGAACGCGGCAGCGTGCGCGGTCTGCATTACCAGAACGCCAGCGCGCCGGAAGCCAAGTTGATCACCTGCCTGCGCGGTGAAGTCTGGGACGTGGCGGTGGATTTGCGCCCCGACTCCGAGACCTTCCTGCACTGGCATGCCGAACACCTGCGCGCCGGCGACGGTCGCAGCCTGTTGATTCCGGCCGGGTTCGCCCACGGCTTCCAGACCCTGACCGATGACGCCGAATTGCTCTACCTGCACAGCGAGGATTACACGCCTGCGCACGAGGGTGGTTTGAGTGTGAACGATCCACGGTTGGCGATTGCCTGGCCGTTGCCTGTCAATAATCTGTCGGCACGGGATTCCAGCCATCCCTTGCTCGATGAACACTTCGCTGGAGTGCGTGTATGAATTGCCGTGGTTGCGGGACTTCCCTGGCCTTGCCACTGATCGATCTCGGCACCTCGCCGCCGTCCAACGCCTATGTGCGCGCCGATCAGCTTGAGCAAGCCGAACAATGGGTGCCGCTGAAAGTGGCGGTGTGTCAGCAGTGCTGGCTGGTGCAGACCGAGGATTACACCAGCGCCGACAGCCTGTTCGACGCCGAGTACGCCTATTTCAGTTCGTTCTCCAGCACCTGGCTGGCCCATGCCGATAAGTATGTGGCCGAGATGGTTGAGCGCTTCGGCTTGACCCCCGACAGTCGTGTGGTGGAAATCGCCGCGAACGACGGTTACCTGTTGCAGTACGTCGCCGGACGCGGCATCCCTTGCCTGGGCGTCGAGCCGACCCGTAGCACCGCACAAGCGGCGCGGGAAAAAGGCCTGGAGATCCGCGAGCTGTTCTTCGGTCGCGACACGGCTTCGCAGTTGATCGCCGACGGTTGGTCCGCCGACCTGATGGCGGCCAACAACGTGCTGGCCCATGTGCCGGACATCAATGATTTCCTCGGCGGTTTCGCGACGTTGCTCAAGCCGACCGGCGTGGCGACGTTTGAGTTTCCGCAGTTGCTGACCCTGATGGCCGGGCAGCAGTTCGACACGCTGTATCACGAGCACTACTCCTATCTGTCGCTGACCGCTGTGCAAACGCTGTGCGAGCGCAACGGTCTGGAAGTGTTCGACGTCAGTCAGTTGGCGACCCATGGCGGTTCGCTGCGCGTGTTCGTTCAGCGCGTCGACGGTGTGCGCCGCGAAGTCCAGCCAGCGGTTCAACAGCAACTGCAAGCCGAACTCGCCGCCGGGGTGAAAACCCCCGAGTACTACGCGACCCTCGCGCCCGCCGCCGAACGCATCAAGCACGAACTGCTGCGTTTCCTGTTGCAGGCGAAAGCCGACGGCAAGCGCGTGGTCGGTTACGGCGCCGCGGCCAAGGGCAACACCTTGCTCAACTACGCAGGCGTCAAGCCGGACCTGTTGGCCTGGGTCGCCGACGCCAATCCGCACAAGCAAGGCAAGTACCTGCCGGGCAGTCGCATTCCGATTGTGTCGCCGGCGCAGATCGATCTGGAAAAACCGGATTACGTGCTGGTGCTGCCGTGGAACCTGCTGCACGAAGTCAGTCAGCAACTGGCCCAGGTACGCGAGTGGGATGGGCGCTTTGTCATCGCCGTGCCTGAGTTGACCGTCCTGTGAAGATTCTGGTCACCGGGGCGACCGGGTTCGTTGGCAGGTATCTGGTCGAGGCCTTGCTCGCCCGTGGCTGCGAAATCCGCGCCGTGGCACGCAACGCCGAGACCGCTGCGAACATGCCGTGGATTAATGCCGTGGAGTTCATCGCGGCGGATATTCACGCCGACGATGTGAACATCGCCGCGCTGACCGATGGCATTGATGCCTTGGCGCATTTGGCCTGGCCAGGGTTGCCGAACTATCAGGCGCTGTTTCACTTCGAGCACAACCTGATGGCCGACTACCGGTTCATCAAGAGCGCGGTCGAGGCGGGCGTTTCGCAAGTGCTGGTCACCGGCACCTGTTTTGAATACGGCCTGCAGAGCGGGCCGCTCAGCGAGCAGACCGCACCGCTGCCGAGTAACCCTTATGGGTTGGCAAAAAATACCCTGCGTCTGTTCCTCGAAAACCTGCAGCGGGTTCAACCGTTCACCCTGCAATGGGCGCGGTTGTTCTACCTGCACGGCGAGGGGCAAAACCCGAACAGTTTGCTGGCGGCGCTGGACCGGGCAATCGATGCCGGCGACGACAGTTTCAATATGTCGGCCGGCGAACAGCTGCGCGATTACCTGGCCATCGAGACGGTCGCCGGTTACCTCGCCGCCATCGTGCAACAGCGTGATTTCGACGGCGTGATCAACTGTTCCAGCGGCCAGCCGGTTTCGGTTAGGGCGCTGGTCGAGCAGCGACTGCGCGAACGTGGCGCAGCGATCCGTTTGAACCTCGGTCACTACCCATACCCGACTCACGAGCCGATGGCGTTCTGGGGCGTGGCGGACCGTTTGCAACAGCTACTGGGAGCAGAGCATGAGGCATGAGTTGTATCGGGTCGCCGACCTGCCGGTGTTGCAGAACCGTACCTTTGCCGACCCAGAGTCGGCCCGGGCATCGGCCAGCGCCGACATGCTGTTGGTGCAGGACGAAAAGAGCGGGTTGATCTTCAACCAGGCCTTCGATGCCGACAAGCTCAGCTACGACGCTGACTACCAGAACGAACAGGCGCACTCGGGCCAGTTCCAGAAGCACTTGAGCGATGTCGAAGGCATCATCGCCCGCCACTTCAAGGGTCAGGAACTGATCGAAGTCGGCTGCGGCAAAGGCTACTTTCTGGAGCTGCTGAAAAGCCTGGGTTACGCCATCACCGGCATCGACCCGGCCTACGAAGGCAGCAACGCCGATGTGATCAAGGCGCCGTTCACGCGTGGTCTGGGCCTGGCGGCGGATGCCATTGTGCTGCGCCATGTGCTGGAACACATTCAGGATCCGGTGAGTTTCCTCGCCGAAATGGCCGACGCCAATCAGGGCGGGCAGATCTACATCGAAGTGCCGTGCTTCGACTGGATCCTGGAGCACCGCGCCTGGTTCGACTTGTTCTACGAGCACGTCAATTACTTCCGCCTGGATGACCTGCGCCGGATGTTCGGCACGGTGCACGAGGCCGGTCACCTGTTCGGTGGCCAATACCTGTACATCGTGGCGGACCTGGCGACCTTGCGCCTGACCCCGGAGCAACCGGTGCCACGCCTTGAGTTGCCGCAAGGTTTCACCAGCAGCCTCGAGCGCGCGGTGCAGATTATTCAAGCCGCGCCCGAACAGGGTTCGGCGATCTGGGGCGCGTCGTCCAAAGGCGTGATCTATTCGCTGTTCCTGCAACGGGCCGGTGTGGCGGTGGATCGCGTGGTGGATATCAACCCGGCCAAACAGGGCCGGTATCTGCCCCTGAGCGGCGTGCGGGTGTCCTCGCCGCAAGAGGCCATGGATGCGTTGCCCGAAGGCGCCAACCTGTTTGTGATGAACTCCAACTACCTCGAAGAAATCAAGCGGATGACCGATGGACGCTATGTCTATCACGCCGTCGACAGCGCTTCGTTCCAGTGACTATTGAGATTAGAAAAATGACCGACAACACCATCAATACAGCCTTCGAAGCCCAATGCCAGGCAGAAATCGCTGCTCAGGGCGACGACCAGAAACTCACTGGTCTGGCCCAGGATTTCTTCAACCAGTCGGCGAAGCACAAGTACAGCTACCACTTCTCGTGGATGGGCCGTCCGATCATTCAGTTGCCGCAAGACATGATGGCGATGCAGGAAATCATCTGGCAGGTCAAACCTGATCTGGTGATCGAATGCGGCATCGCCCACGGCGGCTCGATCATCTATTACGCCTCGTTGCTGGAGCTGCAAGGCCACGGTGAAGTGCTGGGCATCGACCTCGACATTCGCCCGCACAACCGCGAAGCCATCGAAAGCCACCCGATGAGCAAGCGCATCAAAATGATCGAAGGTTCGAGCATCGACGCGGCCATCGCCGAGCAAGTGCGCGCGGCGGCCGAAGGCAAGAAGGTCATTCTGGTACTGGATTCCAACCACACCCACGACCACGTGCTGGAAGAGCTGCGCCTGTACGCACCACTGGTGTCGGTCGACAGCTACTGCGTGGTGATGGACACCGTGGTTGAAGACATGCCAGCCGACTTCTTCCCGGATCGTCCATGGGGCCCGGGCGACAACCCGAAGACCGCCGTGTGGAAATACCTGGAAGAAAACGCTGACTTCGAAATCGACCGTCAGTTGCAGAACAAGCTGCTGATCACCGTGGCGCCGGACGGCTATCTGCGTCGCGTTCGTTAATCATTATTGAATCTGGGTTCTCGGCGCTTGGCCGGTTGTGGGGATAGAGATATGCGCGTTCAAAACACTGCTCGTAACGATGTGGCACCGCTGAAAGACCGGTTGACGGTGGTGGTGATTTCCCACAACCGCAACGCGTACCTGCGGCGTACCTTGCAGTATTACAGCAGCTATCCCTGCACGATCCTGGTTCTGGATTCTTCGCTCAAAAGCGACGAAAACATCACCCGGGATTACCCGATGGTCGATTACCGGCACCTGCCGCAGTTCACCTACACCGGGTTGCAGGAAAAACTTGCCTACGGCGTGAATCAGGTGACCACGCCGTACATGGTGCTGGCGGCCGATGACGATTTCCTGCTGCACGATGCGGTCACCGAGTCGCTGGAGTTCCTCGAGGACAACGCCGACTACGGCATGGCCCACGGTTACGGGATCATGTACCTGGCCCGCGCCACGGAAGTGAATTACTTCCGCCGCGACCGCAAGGGGCCGGAAGATTACTGCTCGGATCAGGCCGAAGATCGCCTGATGCAATTCATGGGGCACTTCCTGCCGCCGTTCTATGCGGTCAGCCGCACCGAGCTGCTGCAGGACTGGCACAACGCGCTGTTGCCGAACACCAGCTTCGAGTGGCAGGAAATCGGGCATGCCTATTACATGCTCGCACGGGCCAAGGCGCGGATCTTGCCGATCCCGTTCGCCGTGCGGGAAATTCCCTACGGTGCCTCGGAGCACAACACCAACGTGCTGACGGTGTTGACGCTTAAAGACACGAAAACCGTGGCCGACCGCGAGCGCTTCGCCGAGTTTCTGGCCTCGTTGCCGACCGGTATGAGCCACAAGTCGCTGGCCGAGGGCAAGCAGGTGGCGCTGGACAGTTTCGCCACCATGGCCGACTGCCTGAATAACATGCGTTCGCTCAAGGGCACGCTGATTTTTACCTCGGCTTGGCTCGAATCCGGCAAAGAGCCGGTGCGTACGTTCAATACCGAGCAGTTTGTCGAAATGCCGTTCTACAACCAGCCGGTGTTCGACCTGCTGACCGAATTCGAATTCCTCCTGCACACCATGCCCGCCGGCAAATTGCAGCTCCAGGAACTGGAAGGCATTTTGCTCAAGCAGCATGAGCTGATGCGCGTTCACCCTAACGACAACGACCGCACCCTGCGCGCCCGATTGTGGGAAGCGCTGAGCCTCTATGCGTTCAACCGCACCGTGGTTGCACGTCTGGCCGAGTCGTTGCAGGGCACCGAAGATGAGGACGAGGGCGTCAAGCTGCAAGCCTGGGCCAAGCGCCTGTTGTCGGTGCCGAAGCAGGACGAACAGTCGTTGTTCGAAAACATGCCGTCCGGACGCCTGCTGAACTGGATCGAAGCGCGCAACCCGGATGCCAAGCAACTCAAGTCAATCAGCGCACACCTGGCCAAACACAACGGCGGTCCACAATTCGGCATCCTGCTGCTGGACCTGGACGCCGATATGGTCAAGTTGCAGGCCACCTTCGACAGCCTGGTCAGTGGCCACTGCAAGGCGTTCAAACTGGTGGTGTTCACCACCGGCGATTTGCCGGCGACCACCACACCGCGTGACACCGTGCACTTTGTCAAAGTCACCGCCGCCAACTACGTTGAACGCATCAACCAGAGTGTGGCCCAGTCCACCGTCGACTGGCTGGTGCTGGCCGAGGCCGGAGATCAATTCACCGCCAGCGGCCTGCTGCGTGCCAGCCTCGAATTGCTGGGCGCCGAGGGCGTTCGCGCGGTGGCCATGGACGAAATCCAGCGTCAGGAAAACGGTTCCCTGAGCGATGTGTTCCGTCCGGGCGTCAACCTCGATCTGCTGCAAACCGTGCCGTCGATGATGGCCCGTCACTGGCTGATCCAGCGTGACGTATGGGTCGAAGCCGGTGGTTACTCGACTGAATACGCGTCGGCACTGGAGTTCGATCTGGTGCTGCGCCTGATCGAAGACGGCGGCTTGGGTGGCCTGGCACATCTGGCGGAGCCGCTGCTGATCTGCAACGCGCCGTCCACCGAGGAAAATCCTCACGAACGTCAGACCCTGACCCGCTCCTTGACGGCTCGCGGTTATCGCGGCCAGGTCAGCTCCGAGCTGCCGCAAACCTGGCAGATCGACTACCAGCACGCCGAGCGCCCGAAAGTCTCGATCATCCTGCACAGTCAGGACAATTTAGAGTCGCTGCGGCGCGCCGTGGTCAGCGTGCTGCAACGCACCCGTTATCAGCAGCATGAAATTCTTATTGCCGATAACCACAGTCAATCCGAAGAGCTGGCGACCTGGCTCGCCAGTCTGGAAGGCAAGAGCGATCGACTGCGCATCCTGCGTACCGGCAAGCGACTGAGCGCCTCGGCGCTGCATAATGTTGCCGTGCGTGAGGCCAAGGGTGCCTACGTGGTGCTGATGTCGTCCGACGTCGAAGTGGTCAACTCCAACTGGCTCGACAGCCTGCTCAACCAGGCCCAGCGTCCGGAAGTCGGGATTGTCGGCGCCAAGCTGATGGACTTCCGCGGCGTCACCACTCAGGCCGGTCTGGTACTGGGCCTTAACGGTGTGCTGGGCTCGGTGTTTATCGGTGAGCGCAAAGATGCCAAAGGCTACATGAATGGTCATCAGGTGGAGCAGAACTACTCGGCAGTGTCCGGGGCTTGCATGATGGTTCGCAAAGATCTTTATGAAGCGGTCGGCGGTCTGGACGAAGAGCATTTCGACGAAGCCTTTGCTGACATCGATCTGTGCCTGAAAGCCGCCGACGCCGGTTACCTGATCGTCTGGTGCCCTCAGGCGCAAATGCTGCACCCGGGCCTGTTGCCTGACGCGCCGCAGACTGCCGCGGCCCTGCAAGACAAGTGGCAGGCGCGTTTCGCCCAATATTCGGCTTACAACCAGAACCTGGCCTTGACCGGCAAGGGCTTTACCCTCGGCGACGCTTCCAGTGTGAACTGGGCGCAGTTGCTTGCTTAAGCCTGCTGACAGGTAAAAGGACTCAAGGCATGTTCAACGGTAAATCGATTTTCATCTCCGGTGGTACCGGCTCGTTCGGTCGCAATTTCATCCGCCGCCTGCTCGAGCAATACCAGCCAAAGCGGGTGGTGGTGTTCTCGCGCGACGAGCTCAAGCAGTACGAGATGCAGCAGACGTTCAATGCGCCGTGCATGCGCTACTTTCTCGGCGATGTACGTGATGGCGAGCGTTTGCGTCAGGCCATGCGCGGTATCGATTACGTGGTGCATGCCGCCGCCCTGAAGCAAGTGCCGGCGGCGGAATACAACCCGACCGAATGCATCCGCACCAACGTCAATGGCGCGGAAAACATCATTGCCGCGGCCATCGATAACGGCGTGAAGAAAGTCGTCGCGCTGTCTACCGACAAGGCGGCCAGCCCGATCAACCTGTACGGCGCGACCAAGTTGCTGTCGGACAAACTGTTCGTGGCCGCCAACAACATTGCCGGCGAACAGCAAACGCGATTTGCCGTGGTCCGCTACGGCAACGTGGCAGGTTCGCGCGGCTCTGTCGTGCCGTTCTTCAGCAAGTTGATCAACGAAGGCGCAACAGAGCTGCCAATCACCGATGAGCGCATGACGCGCTTCTGGATCACCCTTGATCACGGTGTGCAGTTCGTACTCGACAGCTTCGCCCGCATGCACGGTGGTGAAGTGTTTGTGCCGAAGATTCCATCGATCCGCATCGTCGATCTGGCGTTGGGCATGGCTGAACACTTGCCGCACAAGAACGTTGGCATCCGCCCGGGCGAAAAACTCCACGAGTTGATGGTGCCGCTGGATGACGCGCGCATGACCCTGGAGTTCGCCGATCACTACACCATTCAGCCGTCGATTCGTTTCACCAGCGTCGACGTGGATTTTGCCGTCGACAACACAGGCGAGCAGGGCCGGCCTGTGGGTGAAGACTTCGAATACCGCTCCGACACCAACCCGCATTTCCTGTCGGTGGGCCAGATCGCCGACCTGCACGCGGGGTTGCCGGCATGATTCCCTACGGTCGGCAAAGTCTCGATCAGGCAGACATCGACGCGGTGGTTGCTGTGTTGCAGTCTGACTGGCTGACTCAAGGGCCGACCATCGAGCGTTTTGAACAGGCCATGGCCGAGCGCTGCCAGGCTGATTTCGCGGTGGCGGTGTGCAACGCCACTGCCGCGCTGCACATCGCTTGCCTGGCGGCGGGACTCGGGCCGGGCGACCGCTTGTGGACCACGCCGAACACCTTCCTGGCCTCCGCCAATTGCGGTCGCTACTGTGGCGCCGAGGTGGATTTCGTCGACATCGATCCGCTGACCTGGAACCTCGATGCCTATGCGCTGGAATCGAAACTTGAAGCCGCCGAACGTGACGGGACGCTGCCAAAGGTGTTGGTGGCCGTGGCGTTTTCAGGCCAAAGCTGCGACATGCGCAAGATCGCCGAACTGGCCGAGCGTTATGGCTTCACGGTCATCGAAGACGCCTCCCACGCGGTGGGTGCCTCCTTTGCCGGACGTCCGGTGGGGTGCGGCGATTTCGCGGCAATGACGGTGTTCAGTTTTCATCCGGTGAAGATCATCACCAGCGCCGAAGGCGGCATGGTCCTGACCAATCGTGCGGACCTGGCCGAACGCTTGCAGCGCTTGCGCAGCCACGGCATGACCCGCGATCCACAGCAGATGACCGAGCCCAGCCACGGCCCTTGGTACTACCAGCAAGTGGAGCTCGGCTTCAATTACCGGATCACCGACCTGCAGGCAGCCCTCGGGTTGTCACAGCTGAACAAACTCGACGACTTCATCGAGCGCCGTCGTGAACTGGCGGCGCGTTACGACCGGTTGTTGGCCTACTTGCCACTGATGCTGCCCAGTGCGCAGCCCGAGGCTGAGTCGGCGTGGCACCTGTATGTGGTGCGGTTGCAGGTCGACCGGATCAACCTCAGCCATCGACAAGTGTTCGAAGGCTTGCGAGCGGCCGGTGTCGGTGTGAACCTGCACTATATTCCGGTGCACTTGCAGCCGTACTATCGTGACCTGGGTTTTGCCGAAGGTGATTTTCCGCAAGCCGAGCGTTATTACGCCGAGGCGATCAGCCTTCCGCTGTTTCCTTTGCTGAGCGACGAACAGCAGGACTATGTGGTCGAGCAACTGCGGCGGCTGGTTCTAGAGGAGTAGTGACTGTTGAGTTGCATCGCTATTATTCCGGCCCGGGGCGGCAGCAAGCGTATCCCGCGCAAGAACCTCAAGCCGTTCGACGGCGTGCCGATGATCGTCCGCTCGATTCGTACGGCGCTGGATTCGCAGCTGTTCGATCAGGTAATCGTCAGCACTGACGATGAAGAAATCGCCGAGGTCGCGCGGGCGCACGGCGCTCAAGTGCCGTTTATGCGCCCGGCGTCATTGGCCGACGATTTCACCGGCACCGCTGCGGTGATGGTGCATGCGTTGAATGAGCTTCCGGCGTTCGACTATGCCTGCTGTATCTACGCGACTGCGCCGTTGTTGCAGGCGCGGTTTCTGCGGCAGGGATTTGAATTGCTGGAGCAGCACCCGGATAAATCCTTCGCGTTCTCCGTGGCCGGGTTCGGCTTTCCCGTGCAGCGTGCCTTGACCCTTGACGAGCAGGGCGCACTGACATCGTTGTACCCGGAATTTCGCAACACTCGCTCGCAGGATCTGGCCGAAGCCTTTCAAGACGCCGGTCAGTTCTACTGGGGGCGCAGCGAGGCCTGGTTGCGCGGCGATGTGCTGTTTTCCCCGGCGAGCCTGCCGGTGATTCTGCCGCGGCATCTGGTGCAGGACATCGACACCCTCGAAGACTGGAAGCGCGCTGAATACCTGTACGCCGCGCTGAAGGCCGGTGGTGAACTGCAATGAGGGTGCTGATTCGCTCCGACGCGTCGCCGACCATTGGCAGCGGACATATCGCTCGCTTGTTGCCCCTGGCCAGAACCTTGCGCAAGCAGGGCTCGCACGTGGCCTTTGCCTGTCGGCTGCTGCCGGGGCATCGTCTGGACGCGTTGGCGGCCGAAGGTTTTGAAACCTTCGCGCTGCCGCAGCGTTATCCCGATGAAGACCCGCAGCAAGCCATCGAATCCATGCTGCCGTGGCAAGCAGACATCGACGCGTTGGCGCGCGCACTGGAAACCCGTCCAGCGTTCGACTGGATCGTCGTCGACCACTATGGCCTCGACCATCACTGGCAGACGGCGGCCCGGCGCTGGGCGCCACGGATCGCTGCGGTGGATGATCTTGCTACTCGCCGGTACAGCGTCGATTTGTTGCTCAATCAAAACTTGTCCGGCACGCCACAGGCCTACGCTTCGCTGCTCAAATACGATTGCCAAACCTTGCTCGGCCCTCGTTTTGCCATGTTGCGCGATGAATTTCGCTGCCCGGCGATCGAAATCAAACCCCGGGCGAAGCGCGTGCTGGTGAATTTCGGCGGCTTCGATGCGGCGATGCAGACTCACCACGCGATGCTGGCGATGGCGGATTTCAACGCGCTGGAAGTCGACTTCGTGGCCGGTGTCGACAACCCGGCCTGGGACACGATGCAGGCCATGGCAGCGAATCGTCCGAACTGGCGCTTGCACCGCTTTGTCAGCGATTTCCACCGGCTGATGACCGAGGCCGACCTGTTTGTCGGCGCCGGTGGCGGCACCAGTTGGGAACGGGCGGCCATGGGGCTGCCGACGATTTGCATTGCGGTCTCGAACAATCAGCAGGCCAACGGCGAGGTCATGGGCGCCTCGGGTGCCCATGTGTATCTGGGCGCTCGTGAGCAGGTCAGCGTCGAGCAGTTGCGCCAGGCGATCGGTTTTGTCGCGGGCAATCAGGGGATACGCCAGAGCCTGGCCGACCATTCACGGCAATTGGTTGATGGCCGCGGTGCGCAGCGGGTGGCGGCGGCCTTGGCCGGTGCGGTGTTACAGATCCGTCCGGCGACCGCAACCGATGCCCGGCTTTTGTTTGACGGACGTAATGCCGAGGCGGTACGGCGCTGGTCGCTGGAGACCGGGGCGATTGAATGGTCGTCACATCTAAACTGGCTGGCCGCCAGTTTGAACAATGCGCAGCGCTTGCTGTTGATCGCTGAAGCCGATGACGGTCCGGTGGGCGTGTTGCGTTATGACTTGCGCGGCTTTGAAGCCGAAGTCTCGATTTATCTGTTCGAAGATCGCATCGGCCTGGGCTGGGGCAGGGCGCTGCTGGCTCGCGGCGAGGCGTTCGTGACAGCCCACTGGCCGCAACTGACCGTCATCACCGCCCAAGTGTTGCCGACCAACCAGCCGTCGCTGAAGGTGTTTCGCGAAGCCGGTTTCACTCAGAGTGCTTGCGCGTTCACGCGCATATTGAAGGATCACAGAAATGACTAGCTTCAAGATTGGCGACCGCTTGATCGGTGCCGACGCGCCGCCGTTTATCATCGCCGAGATGAGTGGCAACCATAACCAGTCGCTGGACATGGCTTTGCAAATCGTCGACGCCGCGGCCAAGGCCGGCGCGCATGCCTTGAAGCTGCAAACCTACACCGCAGACACCATGACCCTGGACCTGTCCGAAGGCGAGTTCTTCATCAAGGACCCCAACAGTCTGTGGGCCGGGACCTCGTTGTATGCGTTGTATGAGAAAGCGCATACGCCGTGGGAGTGGCATGCACCGATTTTTGCCCGGGCCAAGGAACTGGGCATGCTGGCGTTCTCCACGCCGTTCGATGACAGCGCCGTTGACTTCCTGGAAAGCCTCGATGTGCCGGCCTACAAGATCGCCAGTTTCGAGAACACCGACCTGCCGCTGATTCGCCGTGTCGCGGCCACCGGCAAGCCCTTGATCATCTCCACCGGCATGGCCAGCATCGCCGAGCTGGACGAAACCGTGCGCGCGGCCCGCGAGGCGGGGTGCAAGGACCTGGTGTTGCTCAAATGCACCAGCACTTATCCGGCGACCCCGGCCAACAGTAACGTGCGCACAATTCCACATTTGCGTGAGTTGTTTGGCTGCGAAGTCGGGCTGTCCGATCACTCGATGGGTGTCGGCGTGTCCGTGGCCGCGGTGGCATTGGGGGCGACGGTGGTGGAAAAACACTTCACCCTCGACCGTTCGGCCGGCGGCGTGGACGCCAGTTTCTCCCTGGAACCGGCCGAACTCGAAAGCCTGGTGATCGAAACCGAGCGTGCCTGGCAAGCCATGGGCCAGGTGCATTACGGTGTCACCGAAGCGGAGCGCAAGTCCCTGGTGTACCGACGTTCGCTCTATGTCACACAAGACATGGCGGCCGGCGAGCCGTTCACCGTCGTCAATCTGCGAGCCATCCGTCCTGGCCTGGGGCTGGCGCCCAAACACGCTGAAACCCTTCTGGGCCGTCGTGCCCGCCACGCCATCAAGCGTGGAACCGCGCTGGACTGGTCGTTGGTCGAATAACGCGTTGTAGGCCTGTTTCGGCAAAATAGCGTGACCTGAGAGTCATAACGCGCATCTTCACTGTATTGTATTAATCGGGAAGGTGGCGCCTGGTCTCTGTTTGGTCCAGTGATAGTCTTTTATTCTTTCCGCTGTCGCCTCTATGGGGCGACGTTTTTCTCTGTTTGTCGGCGCCCCTCGAATCATTACGAGCGGTGGTATTGGGCTGTTTATTATTGGGAAGCCGTAATGATTGGCATAAAAAGCATTGCGAGCTACGTTCCTGTAGCCGGCGTGGACAATTACGCACAAGGTGCAAAGTTCGAAAAGGATGAAGAGTTCATCCTGGGCAAAATCGGCTCGGCCTTCCTGCCGCGCAAAGACGCCGGACAAGAAACGTCGGACCTGTGTGTCGAAGCAGCCAACGCGCTGTTCGCCAACAACCCCGATCTGAAACGCGAATCCATTGACGTACTGATTGTCGTCACCCAGAACGGTGACGAAGAAGGCTTGCCCCACACCGCAGCCATCGTTCAGGACAAACTCGGCCTGCCAACCACCGTGGCTGCGTTCGATATCTCCCTGGGCTGCTCCGGCTACGTTTACGGCATTTACGCGATCAAGGGCTTCATGGAAGCCGCCGGCCTGAAGAATGGCTTGCTGATCACTGCCGACCCGTATTCGAAGATCGTCGACCCGGAAGACCGCAACACCACCATGCTTTTCGGCGACGCCGCTACTGCGACCTGGATGGGTGAAGACGCGCCTTGGCAGCTGGGCAAAGCCAAGTTCGGCACCGACGGTTCCGGTGCGCCGCACCTGAAAGTCACCGATGGCGTGTTCTATATGAACGGCCGTCAGGTGTTCAACTTTGCGCTGCTCAAAGTGCCGGCGCACTTGCATGAACTGCTGGCCGACTCGCAACTGACGGCTGACGACATCGACGCTTTCTGCATTCACCAGGGCAGCGCAGCAATTGTCGACGCCGTAGCGCGTCGCTTCGAAGGCGAGCCGGAGAAGTTCATCAAGGACATGGTCGAGACCGGCAACACCGTGTCGTCGAGCATTCCGCTGCTGTTGGAAAAACACGTGCTGGACTCCGACTGGAAGCGCGTCGCGTTGAGCGGTTTCGGTGTGGGTCTGTCCTGGGGCTCGGCGATTCTCTATCGCCCTTGAACCCGGTGCTTTAGTCAAAGAAAGCCAGACACAAAAAAAGCGCTCAAGGTGTAATCTTGAGCGCTATTTTTTTGCCCGAACCAAAAGCGAGGCGCCATGAGCGAGTTCTTTGAGCACAACGTCGACGTCATCCAGCAACGCTGGCCGGCGTTGGCTGTGCGCTTGCTGGTCGAAGACACGAACCTGCTACAGGCTGATCTGGTGGAGGGCCTGGGCTCGACGTTGAGCATCAATGGCATTCAACTGACCAGTCGCCATGATCGCAGTCGCGAGGCCGTGCTTCAGGCCGACAGCTTGCCGGTCGACAGTCCGGTGGCGCATGTCTACGGCACCGGGCTCGGCGATCTGCAAACGGAGTTGCTGCAACGTGCCAGTCTTCAACGGTTGTACGTGCACATCCTCAACGGCGCCGTGTTTGCCCTGGTGCTGCAACTGCTCGATCAACAGGCGTGGCTCAGCGATCCACGGGTCGAACTGTTGTATGCCGGTGATCTGGGGGAAATCCAGCTGCCGTTTTTTGCCCTGCCCTCCGAGCTCGTGCTGGCCGACGATTTCAACGCGAAGATCCGTGATCGGCTGATCAGCGAAACCCACCTGACTTTCAATAATCGTGAATTCGATCCACAGGCGCCTGAGATTATCGAGCGCTTGCAGGTCAGTCTCGAATGGGTGCAGGGCGATCGCGATGTGGCCGAGTTGTTCGGTTCACAGCCGGGGCGGGAGATCTTTGTCATCGCCACCGGGCCAAGCCTGGAACAGCACTTTGCGACCTTGCGCGCGATTCGCAATGAAGCCGGGCGGCCGTTGTTCATCTGCGTCGATACGGCCTATCGCCCGCTGCTCAAGCACGGCATTCGTCCCGACATTGTCGTCAGCATCGACCAGCGCATTTCCGACCGGCACCTGCCGGCTGAAGGCACGGCCGACATCACGCTGGTGTACATGCCCATGCTGGATCCGGTGGTGATTGAAGCCTGGCAGGGGCCACGTTATACCGGTTACTCCGCGAGCCCGATCTACCAGCAGTTACGTCGGCAATTGCCAAGGGGTGAGTTGTATGTCGGTGGCAGCGTGATCCATCCGGCGGCGGACCTGGCGGTGAAGATGGGCGCGGCACAGGTCACGCTGTTCGGCGCCGACTTCGCCTTTCCGGGTGACAAGACTCACGCCGGCTGGAGCGATGGTGATCTGGGGCCGCAACTGGGGGCTGCCAAGCACTGGGTACTGGACGGTCACGGTCAGCGCATCAAGACTCAGCTCAACTTCCGCAGCTATCTGTGTGAGCTGGAGCGTTTTATTGCGGGTCATCCGCAGGTACGTTTCTATAACAGCAGTCGGGCAGGGGCGATGATCGCCGGCACGGTTTTTCATCCGGAGTTTGCGTCATGAGCGCGCTTGAAACCTTCGTTGCCGACGCGCAGCAATGTGCAGCTTTGTTCCGCTTGGGGCGTGATGTCGAAGCCGGTCTGGCGATGATCGAGTTGGCCGGTACAGTCCACCCGGCGTTCGATTCGAAGCCGCAGGAGGCTCAGCAGCAGTGGGCGTTTGTGCTCGGCCAGATGTTCGCGTGTCAGGAGGCGCAGAACTGGCTCGCACTGGCCGATTACCTGGAATATGAACTGGTCGAGCTGCTGACCGAAAGCCTGTCTGTTTAAGCCATTTCCCTTCTGTCGGTGCCGGCGAGTCCTCGCCGATCTGTCGCCGACATTTCCCTGACGTCATTTTTTCGCTATTGGAACGTCGCCAACCCCTTGATTTACAGGGGGTGGCAACGTGATGGCAAATAATTTTGAAAATCCCCTAAAGCAAGTTGCATTGGCGACGATAACTATTACGAAGGTTCTCTAGGCCATACCCGGCGGTTGCCAGGGCCGGAAGCCGCAGTACCCAACCAACGAGGAATTCGTCATGGCTTTAACAGTAAACACCAACGTCACATCGTTGAGCGTTCAGAAGAACCTGAACCGCTCCTCCGACGCTCTGTCGACTTCGATGACTCGTCTGTCTTCCGGCCTGAAAATCAACAGCGCCAAAGACGACGCCGCCGGCCTGCAAATCACCACTCGTATGACCGCGCAAATCCGCGGTCAGACCATGGCGATCAAAAACGCCAACGACGGTATCTCGATCGCTCAGACCGCTGAAGGCGCGATGCAGGAAACCACCAACATTCTGCAGCGTATGCGTGAACTGGCCGTACAAGCTCGAAACGACTCGAACGGTACTCAAGACCGTGTGGCTCTGAACAAAGAATTCGCGGCAATGTCGGACGAGATCACTCGTATCGCCAACTCCACCAACCTGAACGGCAAGAACCTGCTGGACGGTACTGCTGGCACCATGACCTTCCAGGTTGGTTCCAACACTGGTTCGGCTAACCAGATCACCCTGACTCTGGCTTCGGGCTTCGGCGCTGCAACCCTGTCGGTTGACTCGGCTACCACCCAGATCACTGGTAACAGCTCGGCTACCGCTCAGGCTTCGTTCTCCGCTGCCATCACCCGTATCGATGCTGCTCTGCAGACCATCAACAGCGCGCGTGCTGACCTCGGTGCTGCACAAAACCGTCTGACCAGCACCATCTCCAACCTGCAGAACATCAACGAAAACGCCAGTGCTGCTCGTGGTCGCGTACAAGATACCGACTTCGCTGCTGAAACTGCAGAACTGACCAAGCAACAAACTCTGCAACAAGCTTCCACCGCAGTTCTGGCCCAGGCCAACCAACTGCCATCCGCTGTTCTGAAACTGCTTCAGTAATAGCTGATTGAGTTTTGGCGAGGGGTGTGCGCTGGTCGTACCCTCTCGCTTTTTTACTTTTAGAGGTGATGGACATGGATATGAGCGTGAAGCTGAACTTGTCTTATCCAACGGCGAAGCAAGCGACCACTGTTGCTGACAAGCCTGCGGAAAAGCCTCGAGCGGAGCCCGCGAAAGTGGTCGACGTCAAGGAGGTGCGCAAGAGCGCACAAGCCGAGCAGGACAAACTGAAAATGGCTGTTCAAGAAATTGAAAAGTTCGTTCAGTCGGTCAAGCGTAATCTGGAGTTCTCGATTGATGAGCCTTCAGGTCAGGTTGTTGTGAAGGTCATTGCCAGTGAGTCCGGTGAGGTGGTCCGTCAGATCCCCAACGAAGAAGTCCTGAAACTGGCCAATAGTTTGAATGATGCAAGCAGCTTGTTGTTCAGCGCTAAAGCCTGACAGCTGGCACGAATTTTGTTGTTATGTTCTTTTGGGCGTTGTAGTGGTCAAAAGACCGGCGACACACTGAAGGGAGTTCTACATGGCAAGTCCAATTTTACCGGGCACGGGTCTAGGCTCCGGCCTTGATACCGGTGCTATCGTCAAAGCCTTGGTAAACGCTGACAAAGCGGCCAAGCAAGGTCAGATCGACCGTGGGACCGCCACCAACTCGGCGAGTATTTCCGGGGTCGGTACCTTGAAATCGCTGCTGGCCACGTTCCAGACCGCGCTCAAGGATCTGGGTAGCACGACATCTCCTCAGTTCACAGGTTTTGCAGCGACCACCGCCAACGCCAAAGTGGTCACCGCCACCGCTAACAACTCAGCGGTCGCCGGTACTTACACCGTCGCCGTCACCCAATTGGCAACCAGCTCGAAAGTGGCCAGTGCCGCCTTCGCCGGTGGTGCAACCAGCCCGATCGCGTCAGGCACCCTGACGATCAATCAGGGCAGCAAGTCCTACACCGTTAACGTTGCGGCGGGCGCCACCCTGCAATCGGTTCGCGACTCCATCAACACTCAGTACCAGTCCAGTGGCCTCAGCGCCAACATCGTGACCGACAGTTTCGGTTCGCGTCTGGTGCTGGGTTCCAGCACAACGGGTGCTGGGTCCGAGCTCAAGGTCAGCGGTATTGCCGGTCTGGACATGGACGGTACAGTGAAAATGGCGGCAACGCCGACTGCGACTTCTTCGGGCGCCATCGGCGAATTGCCTGTGGATGCGCTCTACAGCGTTGATGGCTTGGCGATGAGCAGTCCTTCCAACACCGTGAGCAACGTTTCCGGGTTGTCGATGACCTTGCTGTCCAAGGACACCACCACCGTAACCGTCGCAGGCAACAACGATGGCCTGAAGGCTTCGATCCAGAAGTTTGTCGATGCCTACAACGCCGTCGCCAACGCTGTGACGTCCTTGACCAAGCCGTCCCTGGACGACGATGGCAAGCCGACCATCCCTGCTGCGCTGACCGGTGACGCGATGCCGCGTTCGATTCTGGCAGGCATGCGTGGCCCACTGTCCACGACCGGTGCCGGCGACAAGCTGACCGTGCTCTCGCAGTTGGGGATTACCACTGACCAGAAAACCGGTGCGCTGAACTTCGACTCCGTCAAGTTCACCGCGGCGATGAATGACAAGAAGCTCGGCGGCGAGGTTCAGACCCTGTTTACCGGTACCAATGGTCTGCTCGAGCGCATGAACAATGTGATCAAGCCGTACACCGATACCGGCGGTATTCTGGATACCCGCACCACCAGCCTGAACGTGACCAAAACCAGGTTGGCCGCCGACCAGGGTGCACTTGATCGTCGAATCGAGACCCTGACCGCTGTACTGACCAAAAAGTACAACGACATGGATACGCTCGTTGGTAAGTTGAAAGCGACAGCCAGCAATATCACCGGTATGTTTGAGGCGATGGCTGCGCAACAGAAGAACTCGTAACACGCATAACGCCAAAAGCCCGGCAGCGTTTTCAAGCGCTCCGGGCTTTTTGCATTTGAATCTAAAGTTTTTTGACGCGTCGTCGATACACTGGTTAGACGAACTACAGAATTTTGATGAGGTACAACATGAATCCAATGTTAGCCCTTCGCCAATACAAGAAGATTGGCGCTCAGGCGCAAACTTCCGAAGCCAGTCCGCATCGTCTGGTGCAGATGTTGATGGAGGGCGGGCTGGACCGTATCGCCCAGGCTAAGGGCGCGATGGAGCGCAAAGATATTCCGAACAAGGGCGTCCTGATCGGCAAGGCCATCGGCATCATCGGTGGTTTGCGTGAAGGCCTGGACCTTGAGAACTCTGTTGAGAGCGTCGGTGAACTGGATAACCTGTACACCTACATGATGAAGCGTCTGGCCGAGGCCAACATCAAGACTGATCCTGCGATTCTCGACGAAGTGGCTGATCTGCTTCGAACAGTCAAAGATGGTTGGGATGCGATTGCCGCACCGGGTCCGCAGTTTTAAGGAGATCACCATGAGTCTTGTATTGCAGCGTATCGAACACACCCGCGAAGCCCTGGTCGGCGCATTGGCCGATCGAAACTGGGAGGCCATCGGTGAGTTGGACCTGGCGTGTCGTTCCTGCATGGAAGACGTCTTGAGTGAAGCTTCGGTGGACGAAGCTGCCCTGCGCGATAATCTTGAGGAGTTGCTGGGGGTGTACAAGCAGCTTCTTGAGGCGGCGACGGGGGAGAGGCAGGCGATAGTCGACGAGATGTCGCAGATCCATCAAGCACAGAGTGCGGCAAAGGTTTACCATCTGTTTGGTTAATTAATCCTCAGTTAATCCAAACATAGTGCGCCATAAATTTGACTGTGCACGGTTTTTTGACTTAACTAGTGGCTGGTTCCAGATTTCAGGCGTCTACAGGCATAACGTGTCTGCAAGCGTCTAGCTTGCCCCATCATTTTGGGCATTGAGTTGACTAGGGAAGTTGCTATTGCATGTGGCGTGAAACCAAAATTCTGCTGATTGATGACGATAGCGTCCGTCGCCGCGATTTGGCGGTGATTTTAAATTTTCTTGGCGAAGAAAATTTACCCTGCGGTAGCCATGACTGGCAGCAGGCGGTCGGCTCTTTGTCATCAAGTCGTGAAGTGATCTGTGTCCTGATCGGGACGGTCAATGCTCCTGGCGCACTTCCGGGCTTGTTAAAGACACTCGCAACCTGGGATGAGTTCCTTCCGGTTTTGTTAATGGGCGATAATTCTTCCGTTGACTTGCCTGAAGACCAGCGTCGCCGAGTGCTTTCGACCCTTGAAATGCCACCCAGCTACAGCAAATTGCTCGACTCGTTGCACCGTGCCCAGGTCTATCGCGAGATGTATGACCAGGCCCGCGAGCGCGGTCGTCATCGTGAACCCAATCTGTTCCGCAGCCTCGTCGGCACCAGCCGGGCGATCCAGCACGTCCGTCAGATGATGCAGCAAGTGGCCGACACCGACGCCAGCGTGCTGATCCTCGGCGAATCAGGCACTGGCAAGGAAGTGGTCGCGCGCAACCTGCATTACCACTCCAAGCGCCGTGACGCGCCGTTCGTTCCCGTCAACTGCGGGGCGATCCCGGCCGAGTTGCTGGAAAGCGAATTGTTCGGCCACGAGAAGGGCGCCTTCACCGGGGCCATCACCAGCCGCGCCGGGCGTTTCGAGCTGGCCAACGGCGGCACCCTGTTCCTCGACGAAATCGGCGACATGCCGTTGCCGATGCAGGTCAAGTTGCTGCGTGTGTTGCAGGAGCGCACCTTCGAGCGTGTGGGTAGCAACAAGACCCAGAGCGTCGACGTGCGCATCATTGCGGCGACTCACAAGAACCTCGAAAGCATGATCGAGATCGGCACCTTCCGCGAAGATTTGTACTACCGCCTGAACGTGTTCCCGATCGAGATGGCGCCACTGCGTGAACGTGTCGAAGACATCCCGTTGCTGATGAACGAGTTGATCTCGCGCATGGAGCACGAAAAGCGCGGTTCGATACGTTTCAACTCGGCTGCGATCATGTCGCTGTGCCGTCACGGCTGGCCGGGCAACGTTCGCGAGCTCGCCAACCTGGTGGAGCGCATGGCGATCATGCACCCGTACGGGGTGATTGGCGTGGTCGAACTGCCGAAGAAATTCCGCTACGTCGATGACGAAGATGAGCAACTGGTCGACAGCCTGCGCAGCGATCTTGAAGAACGAGTGGCGATCAACGGCCATACCCCGGACTTCACCGCCAACGCCCTGCTGCCGCCGGAAGGCCTCGACTTGAAAGACTACCTCGGTGGTCTGGAGCAGGGGCTGATTCAGCAGGCGCTGGATGATGCCAATGGCATCGTCGCCCGCGCTGCAGAACGCCTGCGTATTCGTCGCACCACCCTGGTGGAGAAGATGCGCAAGTACGGCATGAGCCGTCGCGACGGTGATGAACAGGCGGATGATTGACGCCTGTTTTTCAAGTCGTTCATTTATAGGCGGTTTTTTTTAGGCACGGGTATTGCTACATCCCTCGCAACGTTCCGTTTAACTGACGGTCAGCCAAGCGAGAGAGCACGATGCCCCAAGCCGCCCAGATGTCTCCTGTCCCTGACACTTCGGGGCAACCGTCGTCCGTAGAGCAGGCAAGCCGGCTTGGCCTTGAACAGGCGTTCTCGCTGTTCAATCAGATGTCGAGCCAGTTGACTGATTCCTACAGCATGCTTGAAGCCCGGGTCACCGAGCTCAAGGGTGAGTTGGCGGTGGTCAGCGCCCAGCGCATGCAAGAACTGGCGGAAAAAGAACGCCTGGCCAACCGTCTGCAAAACCTCCTCGATCTGTTGCCTGGCGGCGTCATCGTCATTGATGCCCAGGGCATCGTGCGCGAAGCCAACCCGGCGGCCTGCGAGCTGCTCGGTCTGCCCCTCGAGGGCGAACTCTGGCGCCATGTCATTGCCCGCTGCTTTGCCCCTCGCGAAGATGACGGTCACGAAATCTCCCTCAAGGACGGTCGGCGTCTGTCGATCGCCACTCGCTCGCTGGATGCCGAGCCGGGGCAGTTGGTGTTGCTCAACGACCTGACTGAAACCCGTCATCTGCAAGATCAACTGGCCCGACACGAACGCCTGTCGTCCCTCGGTCGAATGGTCGCTTCGTTGGCCCATCAAATTCGTACACCGCTGTCAGCCGCTTTGCTCTACGCCAGCCATTTGACTGAGCAGGAATTGCCGGTCGCCACGCAACAGCGTTTCGCCGGGCGCCTGAAAGAGCGTTTGCATGAGCTGGAACATCAGGTCCGCGACATGTTGGTGTTCGCTCGCGGCGAGTTGCCGTTGACTGACCGTGTCACGCCCAAGCAACTGATGCAGTCGTTGCAATCGGCGGCGCTGACTCATGTGCAGGACCTGCCGATTCGCTGGCAGTGCGACAGTCACGCCGGTGAGTTGCTGTGCAACCGCGACACCCTGGTCGGCGCGATCCTTAACCTGATCGAGAACGCGATCCAGGCCAGCGCTGGCGATGTCCGGTTGAAGGTGCATTTCTACGCCCGTGAAAACAACCTGCGCGTGTGTGTCAGTGACAGCGGCAGCGGCATCGACAGCAAAGTGCTGGCGCGCCTGGGCGAGCCGTTTTTCACCACTAAAACCACCGGAACCGGCCTGGGCCTGACCGTGGTCAAGGCAGTGGCCCGTGCTCATCAGGGAGAATTGCAGTTGCGCTCGCGGCCGGGGCGCGGCACCTGTGCGCAAGTCATCCTGCCGCTTTTTTCCGGTGAACAGCCCAACGCTCACGGAGCGGAGTGAAGGACATGGCAATCAAGGTTCTACTGGTCGAGGACGACCGCGCGCTACGCGAAGCATTGGCCGATACGCTGCTGCTCGCGGGGCACGACTACACCGCAGTAGGTTCGGCGGAAGAGGCGCTCGCGACCGTTGGTAATGAGGCGTTCAGCCTGGTGATCAGCGACGTCAACATGCCGGGCATGGACGGCCATCAACTGCTCGGTCTGTTGCGCGCGCGTCAGCCGCAATTGCCGGTGTTGCTGATGACGGCTCATGGCGCTGTCGAGCGGGCCGTCGATGCAATGCGCCAGGGCGCAGCAGATTACCTGGTCAAACCGTTCGAGCCCAAGGCTTTGCTCGATCTGGTGGCGCGGCACGCGTTGGGTGCGCTCGGCGCGACCGAGAGTGAAGGGCCGATTGCCTTCGAGCCGGCCAGCGTGCAATTGCTGGAACTGGCCGCGCGGGTCGCGCGCAGTGATTCGACCGTGTTGATCTCCGGCGAGTCCGGCACCGGTAAAGAAGTCCTGGCGCGCTACATTCATCAGCATTCCCATCGCGCCAGTCAGCCGTTCATTGCGATCAACTGCGCGGCGATCCCCGACAACATGCTTGAAGCCACCTTGTTCGGTCACGAAAAAGGTTCGTTCACCGGTGCCATCGCGGCGCAGGCCGGCAAGTTCGAGCAGGCCGATGGCGGCACCATTCTGCTCGACGAAATTTCTGAAATGCCCCTTGGGCTCCAGGCCAAGTTGCTGCGTGTGTTGCAGGAGCGCGAAGTCGAACGGGTCGGTGCGCGCAAGCCGATCACTCTGGACATCCGGGTCGTGGCGACCACCAACCGTGACCTGTCCGGTGAAGTGGCGGCGGGACGGTTCCGTGAAGACCTCTTCTATCGATTGTCGGTGTTTCCGCTGGCCTGGCGTCCGTTGCGCGAGCGCACCGCCGACATCCTGCCGCTGGCCGAGCGACTGTTGGCCAAACACGTCAATAAAATGAAGCATGCCGCGGCGAAACTGTCGGCCGAGGCGCAGGCGTGCCTGATCGGTTACCCGTGGCCGGGCAACGTGCGTGAACTGGACAACGCGATCCAGCGCGCCTTGATTTTGCAGCAGGGTGGTTTGATCCAGCCTCAGGATTTCTGCCTGTCAGGCCCGGTGGCCTGTGCGCCGCTGCCGGCATTGGCGCCGGCACGGGCCGTGGAGGTCGATGCTGAATCGGCCGGGGCTTTGGGTGATGACCTGCGCCGGCGTGAATTCCAGATGATCATCGACACCTTGCGCACCGAGCGCGGCCGCCGCAAGGAAGCCGCCGAGCGACTGGGCATCAGCCCGCGCACCTTGCGCTACAAGCTGGCGCAGATGCGCGATGCCGGCATGGATGTGGAAGCGTACCTGTTCGCCACCTGATTCGATTTTTGTAGCAGGTTGCGTTGCGGCTTGAAAGATTGGAATGAGGGCAAAGGAAGGGCTTTTGTTCAGAGCGGCCACGGAGCTGGCACCCTTGTTGCTAACACCTCACTACCCGCCGAGTGAGTGTCAAAAAATTGCGGGTCGCCAACGAGAGTAGACCATGAGCCAAGGTATTGAATTTAATCGGTTGATGCTGGATATGCGTTCCATGCAAATGGATGCCATGTCTGCGCCTAAATCGACTGCCGCAGTCCCTGAACTGGGTGGCAGCAGCTTTTCCGACATGCTCGGTCAGGCTGTCAATAAAGTGAACGACACCCAGCAGGCGTCCAGTCAGTTGGCCAGTGCCTTCGAGATCGGCAAAAGTGGCGTCGACCTGACGGATGTGATGATTTCCTCGCAGAAGGCCAGCGTGTCTTTTCAAGCGTTGACCCAAGTGCGAAACAAGCTGGTTCAGGCATACCAAGACATCATGCAGATGCCGGTTTAAGGACGAATTGAGTCATGGCAGAAGCAGTCGCCGATAATGTTCCGGCCAAGGCCACTCCGATAGACGGCAAACCGCCGCTGTTCGGGTTGTCCTTCCTGGAAAACCTCTCCGAGATGACCATGTTGCGTCAGGTGGGCCTGTTGGTCGGCCTGGCTGCGAGCGTGGCGATTGGTTTTGCCGTGGTGCTGTGGTCGCAGCAGCCGGACTACCGGCCTCTGTACGGCAGCCTTGCCGGTATGGACGCCAAACAGGTCATGGACACCCTGGCCGCCGCCGATATTCCCTACACCGTGGAACCCAACTCCGGTGCCTTGCTGGTCAAGGCCGAAGACCTGTCCCGTGCGCGGCTCAAGCTGGCGGGCGCTGGTGTCACTCCCAGCGATGGCAACATCGGTTTTGAAATCCTCGACAAGGACCAGGGCCTGGGGACCAGCCAGTTCATGGAAGCGACCCGTTATCGTCGCGGCCTCGAAGGCGAACTGGCTCGTACCATTTCCAGCCTGAACAACGTCAAGGGCGCCCGCGTGCACCTGGCGATTCCGAAAAGCTCGGTGTTCGTGCGTGACGAACGCAAGCCAAGTGCTTCGGTACTGGTTGAGCTGTACTCCGGCCGTTCGCTGGAGCCGGGCCAGGTGGTAGCAATCATCAACCTGGTCGCGACCAGCGTTCCCGAGCTCAGCAAATCCCAGATCACCGTAGTGGATCAGAAGGGCAATCTGCTGTCGGATCAGGCGGAAAATTCCGAACTGACCATGGCCGGCAAGCAATTCGATTACAGCCGTCGCATGGAAACCATGCTGACCCAGCGCGTGCACAACATCCTGCAACCGGTGCTGGGCAACGATCGCTATAAAGCTGAAGTGTCGGCCGATGTGGACTTCAGTGCCGTCGAGTCGACCTCCGAGCAGTTCAACCCGGATCAACCGGCGTTGCGCAGCGAGCAGTCGGTCAACGAACAACGCACCGCCAGCAATGGCCCGCAAGGTGTGCCGGGTGCCTTGAGCAACCAGCCGCCATCGCCAGCCTCCGCGCCGCAAACCACCGGTGGCAGCACCGCAGCCGCCGGCATGGTGCAGCCAGGCCAGCCGTTGATCGATGCCAACGGTCAGCAAATCATGGACCCGGCCACCGGTCAGCCGATGCTGGCGCCGTACCCGGCGGACAAGCGTCAACAATCCACCAAGAACTTCGAACTCGACCGCTCGATCAGCCACACCAAGCAACAGCAGGGTCGTCTGAATCGCCTGTCGGTGTCAGTCGTCGTGGATGACCAGGTCAAGGTCAACGCCGCCAATGGCGAAACCACTCGCGCGCCGTGGAGCGCCGATGAATTGGCGCGCTTCACTCGCCTGGTGCAGGACGCGGTCGGTTTCGACGCCAGCCGTGGTGACAGCGTCAGCGTGATCAACATGCCGTTCTCCGCCGAGCGCGGTGAAGTGATTGCCGATATTCCGTTCTACTCCCAGCCGTGGTTCTGGGACATCGTCAAGCAAGTGCTGGGTGTGTTGTTCATCCTGGTGCTGGTGTTCGGTGTGTTGCGTCCGGTGCTCAACAACATCACCGGTGGCGGCAAAGGCAAACAGCTTGCTGGCTTGGGAAGCGACGTCGAGTTGGGTGGCATGGGCGGCCTGGACGGCGAACTGGCCAACGATCGCGTCAGCCTTGGCGGCCCGCAAAGCATCCTGCTGCCGAGCCCTAGCGAAGGCTATGACGCACAGTTGAATGCAATCAAGAGTCTGGTGGCAGAAGATCCGGGTCGCGTGGCCCAGGTCGTGAAAGAGTGGATTAACGCAGATGAGTGATAACCGAGCCGTTGCCGCCAAACTGACCAAGGTCGACAAAGCCGCGATTCTGCTGCTGTCCCTGGGTTCGACCGATGCTGCCCAAGTGTTGCGTCACATGGGGCCCAAAGAGGTCCAGCGCGTCGGCGTGGCCATGGCGCAGATGGGCAACGTGCACCGCGAGCAGGTCGAGCAGGTCATGAGCGAGTTCGTCGACATCGTCGGCGACCAGACCAGCCTGGGCGTCGGCTCCGACGACTACGTGCGCAAAATGCTCACCCAGGCCCTGGGCGAAGACAAGGCCAACGGCCTGATCGATCGCATCCTGCTGGGCGGCAACACCAGCGGCCTCGACAGCCTGAAGTGGATGGAACCGCGCGCCGTCGCCGACGTGATTCGTTACGAGCACCCGCAGATCCAGGCGATCGTCGTGGCGTACCTCGATCCGGATCAGGCCGGCGAAGTGCTCGGCAACTTCGATCACAAGGTGCGTCTGGACATCATTCTGCGGGTTTCCTCGCTGAATACCGTGCAGCCAGCGGCCCTGAAAGAACTCAACCAGATTCTCGAGAAGCAGTTCTCCGGCAACTCGAATGCCTCGCGCACCACCCTGGGTGGCATCAAGCGTGCGGCCGACATCATGAACTTCCTCGACAGCTCGATCGAAGGTCAGCTGATGGACTCGATTCGCGAAGTCGACGAAGACCTGTCCGGTCAGATCGAAGACCTCATGTTCGTGTTCAACAACCTGTCCGATGTCGACGACCGCGGGATTCAGGCGTTGCTGCGCGAAGTGTCCTCCGACGTGCTGGTGCTGGCCCTCAAGGGTTCGGACGAAGGCGTCAAGGAAAAGATCTTCAAGAACATGTCCAAACGAGCGGCCGAACTGTTGCGCGACGACCTCGAGGCCAAAGGCCCGGTGCGCGTCAGCGACGTGGAAACCGCGCAGAAAGAAATCCTCACCATTGCCCGCCGTATGGCCGAAGCCGGAGAAATCGTTCTCGGCGGGAAGGGCGGCGAAGAGATGATCTAAGGTCACTATGTCGTCCAAACATGATGAGTCCCAGACCGACCTGATCCGAGGCCAGGCCGTCGCCGGTTTCGACGTCTGGGCGTTGCCCAGCTTCGATCCGTTTGTGCCGGAGCCCGAGCCGGAACCCGAGCCTGAACCGCCGGAAATGGAAGAAGTGCCGCTGGATGAAGTCCAGCCACTGACCCTCGAAGAGCTCGAAGCGATTCGCCAGGAAGCCTACAACGAAGGTTTCGCCGTGGGCGAGAAAGAGGGTTTCCATAGCACCACGCTCAAGGTTCGCCAGGAAGCCGAAGCGGCGCTGGCGCCGAAGATCGCCGGCCTTGAACAGCTGATGGCTAACCTGTTCGAGCCTATCGCCGAGCAAGACACGCAGATCGAAAAGTCACTGGTCGACCTCGTGCAGCACATCACCAAACAGGTGATTCAACGCGAACTGGCCATCGACTCGACGCAAATCGAACACGTCATGCGCGAAGCCCTCAAGCTCTTGCCGCTGGGCGTGGGCAATGTGCGGCTGTACATCAATCCGCAGGATTTCGAACAGGTCAAAGCCCTGCGCGAGCGCCATGAAGAAACCTGGCGCATCGTCGAGGACGAGTCCCTGCTGCCCGGCGGTTGCCGGGTCGAAACCGAACACAGTCGCATCGACGCCACCGTTGAAACCCGCGTTGCCCAGGTCATGGCCAAGCTGTTCGATCAGTTGCATGACCAGGCCTTGCACCCGGCCGCGCCGGATCTGAGCCTGGAACTGCCGGTCGACGAAAAGCCTGCGGTCGAGCCGGCCCTGGACGCACCCGATGCGCCTTGATCGCACCAGCTTCGCCAAGCGCCTGGGCAGCTATGCCGAGGTCACTACGCTGGCGGGGGCTCCGATCCTCGAAGGCCGTCTGCTGCGCATGGTCGGCCTGACCCTCGAAGCCGAAGGTTTGCGTGCCGCCATGGGCAGCCGCTGCATGGTCATCAACGACGACAGTTATCACCCGGTGCAGGTCGAAGCCGAAGTCATGGGCTTCTCCGGCAGCAAGGTGTTCCTGATGCCGGTCGGCAGCGTCGCCGGCATTGCGCCCGGTGCCCGCGTGGTTCCTATGGCAGACACTGGTCGCTTGCCGATGGGCATGAGCATGCTCGGGCGGGTGCTCGACGGCGCCGGCCGTGCGCTGGACGGCAAGGGTGGAATGAAGGCCGAAGACTGGGTGCCGATGGACGGGCCGACCATCAACCCGCTCAAGCGCGAACCGATCAGCGAGCCGCTGGACGTGGGCATCCGCACCATCAACGGTTTGTTGACGGTCGGTCGCGGTCAGCGTCTCGGTCTGTTCGCCGGTACAGGCGTCGGTAAATCCGTGCTGCTGGGCATGATGACCCGCTTCACCGAGGCCGACATTATCGTCGTCGGGCTGATCGGTGAGCGGGGTCGCGAGGTTAAAGAATTCATCGAGCATATCCTCGGTGAAGAAGGGCTCAAGCGCTCGGTGGTCGTCGCCTCGCCAGCAGACGATGCGCCGCTGATGCGTCTGCGCGCGGCCATGTACTGCACGCGCATCGCCGAGTATTTCCGCGACAAGGGCAAGAACGTTTTGTTGCTCATGGATTCGCTGACCCGTTTCGCCCAGGCCCAGCGGGAAATCGCCCTGGCCATCGGCGAACCGCCAGCGACCAAGGGTTATCCGCCGTCGGTGTTCGCCAAGTTGCCAAAACTGGTGGAGCGGGCCGGTAATGCCGAGAAGGGCGGCGGTTCGATTACGGCGTTCTACACCGTATTGTCCGAAGGCGATGACCAGCAGGACCCGATCGCCGACTCGGCGCGAGGCGTGCTCGACGGGCACATCGTGCTGTCCCGGCGCCTGGCCGAAGAAGGTCATTACCCGGCCATCGACATCGAAGCCTCCATCAGCCGGGTCATGCCGTCGGTGGTCAGCCCCGAGCACATGGCGCGTGCACAGATGTTCAAGCAGTATTGGTCGCGTTATCAGCAGAGTCGCGACTTGATCAGCGTCGGCGCCTACGTGCCGGGCGGTGATCGAGAAACCGACATCGCGATTTCCCTGCAACCGGCCATGACCACTTATCTGCGTCAGGGCTTGAACGACAACATCGGCATGGGCGCCAGCGAACACCATCTCGCCACCATCTTCGCCCCGGCAGCGGGCGGCTAACCGGCCATGGCCCAGAGCCGCGCGGCACGCCTGGCACCCGTGGTGGAAATGGCCGAAAAGGCCGAAAAAACCGCGGTCATGCGCCTCGGGCACTTTCAGGGCCAGGTTCGTGTGGCGGAAAGCAAACTCGCCGACCTCGAAAACTTCCGCCTCGAATACCAGGAGCAATGGATTGTGCGCGGCAGTTCGGGCGTTTCCGGCCAGTGGTTGCTCGGCTATCAGGGCTTTCTTGCACAACTGGGCACCGCCATCGATCAGCAGCGCCAAAGCCTGAACTGGCACCAGAACAACCTGAACAAGGCGCGGGATTCCTGGCAGCAGGCGTTTGCCCGGGTTGAAGGCTTGCGAAAACTTGTACAGCGCTACATGGACGAGGCGCGCAAGCTCGAAGACAAGCGCGAGCAGAAGCTGCTGGATGAGTTGTCCCAGCGGTTGCCGCGGCATGATCCGTACTGAGTCAGTTGGACCGCGTTATCGTTCTTCGCGGGCAAGCCACGCTCCCACAAGTGTCGTGTTGTTCCTAATACTGTGAACGACACAAAACCTGTGGGAGCGGGCTTGCCCGCGAAGGCGGTCTGACAGGCGCCACAACTTCCCGCCTTGCTCCCATCTCCGCCAAGTGCTAAACCTTGTACACGTACGCTCACCCATGACAAGGAAGCCGATAAATGCCAGTCGTTACAAAAGTCTCCCAGGATGGGAAAAAGCTGACGATTTCGGTCGAGGGACGATTCGATTTTGCCAAGCACCAGGAATTCCGTGAATCCTACGAGAAGCTTGATCAAAAGCCCGAATCGTTCGAGGTGGATCTTAAAGCGGCCACCTACCTCGACAGTTCGGCGCTCGGCATGCTCTTGCTATTACGCGATCACGCCGGCGGTGAGAATGCCGAAATCACGTTGACCAACGCCAACGCCGATGTGCGCAAGATTCTCGCCATCTCCAATTTCGAACAAATCTTCGACGTTGCATGACCGCCATGCAGCCGGTCGAACCGCTGACGATCCTCATCGCCGAAGACAGTGCGGCCGATCGCATGCTGTTGTCGAGCATCGTCCGTCGCCAGGGCCACCAGGTGCTCACGGCCGCCAATGGTGCCGAAGCAGTCGAAGCGTTTCGCGAGCAGCGGCCGCACCTGGTGCTGATGGACGCCATGATGCCGGTGATGGACGGTTTCGAGGCGGCACAGCAGATCAAGGCACTGGCCGGGGAAACCCTGGTGCCGATCATCTTCCTGACCTCGCTGACCGAAAGCGAAGCCTTGGCCCGATGCCTGGAGGCCGGTGGCGACGATTTTCTGGCAAAGCCCTACAACCAGGTAATTCTCGCCGCCAAGATCAAGGCCATGGACCGCTTGCGCCGGTTGCAGGCCACGGTGCTGCAGCAGCGTGACCTGATCGCCAAACATCATGACTACTTGCTCAACGAGCAGCGGGTGGCCAAGGCGGTGTTCGACAAGGTGGCGCATTCGGGCTGCCTGAGTGCGCCGAACATCCGCTACCTGCAATCCCCGTACGCGCTGTTCAACGGCGACCTGCTGCTTGCGGCGTTCACCCCGGCTGGCGACATGCACGTGCTGCTGGGGGATTTCACCGGTCACGGTTTGCCGGCCGCGGTGGGCGCCATGCCCCTGGCGGAGGTCTTCTACGGCATGACCGCCAAGGGTTATGGCCTGGCGGAAACCTTGCGCGAGATGAATGCCAAGCTCAAACGCATCCTGCCGGTGGACATGTTCTGCTGCGCCACCTTGTTGTGCCTGAGCTTTCAGCGGCGCTCGGTGGAAGTCTGGAACGGCGGAATGCCGGACGGTTACTTGCACAGTATCGCCACGGGGGAGCGCACGCCGCTGCCGGCGCGGCACTTGCCACTGGGCGTACTGAGCCCGCAAACCTTCAATGACCGCACCGAGGTGTTTCCGATGGCCGTCGGCGATCGGGTGTTCCTGCTGTCCGACGGGGTCATCGACACCTGCGATGCCAACGAACAGTTATTTGGCGTGGAGCGATTGCAGCGGGTGTTTGCAGCCAATCGCCAGCCAGATGCGCTGTTCGAGGAAATCGAACAGGCGCTGCGGGATTTCCGTGGCGAGGCGCGCGATGACGTGAGCATGGTCGAGGTCAGTCTGCTGGAGGCTGCGCAATTGATCCCACCGGCGCCGGTGTACTCCGACAGCGGCCAGTCCTGTCCGCTGGACTGGTCGGTAAGTTTCGAATTTCGTGCCGCGACCCTCAAACGTTTCAATCCGCTGCCGTACCTGTTGCAATTGCTGCTTGAGGTCCACGGCCTGCGGGCTCAGAGTGGCGCGCTCTACAGTGTGCTGGCAGAGCTTTATTCCAATGCCCTGGAGCACGGCGTGCTGGGGCTGGATTCAAGCCTCAAACGCGATGCCTCGGGGTTTGCACGCTATTATCAGGCACGCAGTGAGCGGCTGGAGGCGTTGCAAGATGGCTATGTGCGGGTGCATTTGCAGGTCGTGCCGACCGGCAAGGGCGGCAGCCTGATTGTGCGGGTCGAAGACAGTGGCAAAGGCTTTGATGTGGCGCGGGTGATGGAGCGTCCCGTCGAGGGTGGCCGTCTGTCGGGACGCGGCGTCAGTCTGATCCGTCAGCTGAGCCGTAGCGCGAGCTGGTCCGACGATGGTCGAAGTGCCCGCGTGGAGTTTTTCTGGGAGGCTCTGGCATAATTCACCCATTCTTGATCAAGGAGTGAGCAAGTGGCTGACACACATCTGGACCGCGACGTGCTGAGCGCGTTGCAGGAAGTCATGGAGGATGAGTATCCGACGTTGCTGGATACCTTTCTCGCTGACTCCGAAGAGCGTTTAAGTGTGTTGCGCGAGGCTGAAGATGCTGCGCAACTTATGAACACTGCCCATAGCTTCAAAGGCAGCAGCAGCAACATGGGTGCCGTTCGCCTGGCTGAGTTGTGCCACGAGCTGGAGCAGCGCGCCAAGCAAAAAAGCCTCGCGGGTATTGAAAAACTGGTTGGAGAAATCGACGGCGAATTCGCCATCGTCCGACCGCTGTATGAAGCTGAGCGACAACGCTCCCTCGCAGACTGATACGACCGTCCGGCGCTTTTAGCCTCTGTCGAGCCAACCTGGCTCGACCTTTGCAGCTATCTCACTCAACTGTACCTACGATCCCAGTGCAGCGGAGACCGTTTTATGCCCGTTACCCCCAATTCGCTTCTGCAGGCCGTCGCGACGGCCAAGACTCAGGTTGCCTCCGCCAATACCCCGGCGCAAGGCTCTGAGCCAGGGGACAAGGCGTCCAGCTTCGCTGATGTTTACGCCAATCAAGCCCAGAACAAGCCTTCTGCGGCCGCTGATAAACCGATTAAACCGGCTGCCGATAATGCCCCGCAAAGCGCTGGCAAACCGGATGTCAGCAGTGACAAGCCTGCCGCTCCGGAGCCGGTGGTTGCCGATAGCGGCAATTCCTTGCCCGCCGAGAAACCGGCGCCGACCGATGACGCAACGACCAGCGACGACCAGCCCGAGACCGCCGAAACGCCAGTGGTCGAAACGGCGCCTGTTGATCCGAGCCTCGATCCTGCCCTCGATCCTGCGTTGATGCAGGCAGTGCAGCCGTTGGTGACCGTGCCGGTCGTGCAAACCGCTGCGCCCGTCGTGACGACCGCACAGCCACAGGCTGAAGCGCCGGTTGCCTCCGCCGCCGTCGTTGCCGCGACCGCACAAGCGGCGCCTGTCACCGATAGCGATTTCGATCCCGAAGCTGATCCCCTCGACGCGCTGCCGGCCGTGCGCATGGCCATGGAACAGAGCGGTCACGTCTCCGCCAGCAGCCAGGCCCAGCCAAAAGCCAGTTCTGCCCAGACCCAGGCTGACGGTGAACTGACGGCGGCGCAGAACTTTGCCGTCGGCATGGCCAGCATGCTCGATGTGCAAGCCGACAAGGACAGCACCAGCCAGGGCGGCGAAAAGGCTTTCAGCGGTCTGATCGATAGCGGCCTCAAGGATTTGACCTCCGCCAGCAGCGATACCCGTGTCGATGACTTCGCCAATCGTCTGGCGGCACTGACCCAGGCGGCCACTCCGAAAACCGCCAATGCGTTGCCGGTGAATCAGCCGATCGCCATGCACCAGAGCGGCTGGACCGAGGAAGTGGTCAACCGCGTCATGTACCTCTCGAGCGCCAACCTCAAGGCGGCCGACATCCAGTTGCAACCGGCTGAACTGGGGCGTCTGGATATCCGGGTCAACATGGTTCCGGACCAGCAGACCCAGGTCACCTTCATCAGCGCCCATCCAAGCGTGCGCGAAGCGCTGGACAGCCAGATGCATCGCCTGCGTGACATGTTCACGCAACAGGGTATGGGTCAGGTCGACGTCAACGTGTCCGACCAGTCTCGTGGCTGGCAAGGGCAGGGCCAGGAACAGGCTCAACAGGGGCAGGGCGGTCGGACCAATGCCAATGGCGGTGGTCTTGATGCCATGGATGAAGAGATCGCACCGAGCGTGGCTGAGGTAGCGGCAACCGCTACCAGCGTGATCGGCTCCAGCGCCGTCGATTACTACGCCTGACCCAACGCAGTACCTTTGTGGGAGCGGGCTTGCTCGCGAATGCGGTGTGACAGTCGACATAATTGTTGAATGTAAAACCGTATTCGCGAGCAAGCCCGCTCCCACAGGGGTCGTGGCATGCCAATCCCCCTGACTAAAGCCCTCCCGAGACTTCTGGCATAACACTTGCTCTTGCCTTGCCGTGCGACTGTGAAAACTAGAATAGTGACGGATTATTGGCATGGCGAAGAGCGACGCAGTAGTAAAAGACCCCGCAACCAAAGGCAAGATCAAGCTGATCATTGTGATCGTGGTGGCCCTGCTGCTGGCGATCGGCATGTCCGTGGGGGCGACCTGGTTCTTCATGCACAGCGCCCAGAGCAAGCCTGCCGCCGCTGAAACCGCTGTGATCGGCAAGCAGCCAGCGATTTTCGAGCCCATGGCCCCGGCGTTCGTGGCCAACTACAACGTGAACGGTCGCCAGCGCTACATGCAGGTGAGCATCACCATGCTGGGGCGCAACCAGGCCGATCTGGAAGCGCTCAAAGTGCACATGCCGGTGATCCGCAATAACCTGGTCATGCTGTTCTCCGGCCAGGATTTCGCCACGCTGGCGACCCCGGTCGGCCAGGAGATGTTGCGTCAGAAGGCCACGGCCGGCGTCCAGGAAGTGGCGCAGAAAGAACTCGGCAAAGTGGTTATCGAACAGCTGCTTTTCACTAATTTCGTACTGCAGTAGGAACACGACATGGCCGTGCAGGACCTGCTGTCCCAGGATGAGATCGATGCGCTGTTGCATGGCGTCGACGATGGTCTGGTACAGACCGATAACGTTGCCGAACCCGGCAGCGTCAAAAGCTACGACCTGACCAGCCAGGATCGCATCGTCCGCGGACGCATGCCGACCCTGGAGATGATCAACGAGCGTTTTGCCCGCTACACCCGCATCAGCATGTTCAACATGCTGCGCCGCTCGGCGGACGTCGCCGTCGGTGGCGTGCAGGTGATGAAGTTCGGCGAATACGTGCACTCGCTGTACGTGCCGACCAGCCTCAACCTGGTCAAGATCAAGCCGCTGCGTGGCACCGCGCTGTTCATCCTCGACGCCAAACTGGTGTTCAAACTGGTGGACAACTTCTTCGGCGGCGACGGTCGTCACGCCAAGATCGAAGGGCGTGAATTCACCCCTACCGAACTGCGCGTCGTGCGCATGGTGCTGGAGCAGGCCTTCGTCGATTTGAAGGAAGCCTGGCAGGCGATCATGGAAGTGAACTTCGAGTACATCAACTCGGAAGTGAACCCGGCCATGGCCAACATCGTCGGCCCGAGCGAAGCGGTGGTGGTGTCGACGTTCCACATCGAACTCGATGGCGGTGGCGGCGATCTGCACGTGACCATGCCGTACTCGATGATCGAGCCTGTGCGCGAAATGCTCGACGCCGGCTTCCAGTCGGATCTTGATGACCAGGACGAGCGTTGGGTCAACGCCCTGCGCCAGGACGTGCTGGACGTCGACGTGCCGATCGGTGCCACGGTTGCCCGCCGCCAATTGCGCTTGCGCGACATCCTGCACATGCAGCCGGGGGATGTGATCCCGGTCGAGATGCCGGAAGAGATGATCATGCGCGCCAACGGCGTGCCGGCCTTCAAGGTCAAGATGGGCTCGCACAAAGGCAACCTCGCGTTGCAGGTGATCGAGCCGATCGAGCGCCGCTGACCGGCGCTCCAACCCCCCTATTAATTGGCTGCTCTTGATTGAGCAGTTGCCCGCCGAGGACACATGATGAACGACGATATGAACGCCCAGGACGACCAGGCACTGGCTGACGAATGGGCTGCCGCCCTGGAAGAAACCGGTGATGCCGGCCAGGACGATATCGATGCCTTGCTGGCTGCCGACGCCGCCAGTTCGCCGTCCAACCGTCTGCCGATGGAAGAGTTCGGCAGCGTGCCGAAGAACCACGATCCGGTCACCCTCGACGGTCCGAACCTCGACGTGATCCTCGACATCCCGGTGTCGATTTCCATGGAAGTGGGCAGCACCGACATCAACATCCGCAACCTGCTGCAACTCAACCAGGGTTCGGTGATCGAGCTGGATCGCCTGGCCGGTGAGCCGCTGGACGTGCTCGTCAACGGCACCCTGATCGCCCACGGCGAAGTGGTTGTGGTCAACGAGAAGTTCGGCATCCGCCTGACTGACGTGATCAGCCCAAGCGAACGTATCAAGAAGCTGCGCTAAGTGAACAAGGTTCTGGGGCTTCTGCTTGCGTTGCCGTTCAGTGTTCTGGCAGCCGAACCTGTGGCCACGGCTGTAACGGCCGCTGCTGCGCCGGCGGCCGGTAGCGGTGTGGCCGGGCAATTGACGCAGTTGGTGTTCGGCTTGCTGCTGGTACTGGGGTTGATCTTCTTCCTTGCCTGGCTGCTGCGCCGGGTCCAGCAGGCCGGGCCGGCCGGCAAAGGGCAGGTGATCGAGATTGTCGGTTCCCGTGCCTTGGGTCCTCGCGACCGCTTGATGCTGGTGCAAGTCGGCAACGAGCAGATCCTGCTTGGCCTCAGCCCCGGCACGATCACTGCGTTGCATGTGCTTAAAGAGCCGATCGAAGTGCCGACCACCACCGATAAAGCGACTCCGGAGTTTGCCCAGCATCTGTTGAAGATACTCGGCAAGGATCAGAAGGATAAGAAGTAATGGGTGCGTTACGCATCGTCTTGACGCTGGCCCTGATGCTGGCCGCGCCGCTGGCGTTCGCCGCCGATCCGTTGTCGATCCCGGCGATCACCCTGGGTACCAACGCCAATGGCGCCCAGGAATACTCGGTCAGCCTGCAAATCCTGCTGATCATGACGGCGCTGAGTTTTATCCCGGCGTTCGTCATGCTGATGACCAGTTTTACCCGGATCATCATCGTCTTCTCGATTCTGCGCCAGGCCCTGGGCCTGCAGCAGACGCCGTCGAACCAGATCCTCACCGGCATGGCGCTGTTCCTGACCCTGTTCATCATGGCGCCAGTGTTTGACCGGGTGAATCAGGACGCCTTGCAGCCTTACCTGGCGGAAAAACTCACCGCTCAGGATGCCGTGGCCAAGGCTCAGGTGCCGATCAAGGACTTCATGCTGGCGCAGACGCGCAGCAGCGATCTTGAACTGTTCATGCGGCTGTCCAAGCGCACCGACATTGCCTCGCCGGATCAGGCGCCGCTGACCATTCTGGTGCCGGCCTTCGTGACGTCTGAACTGAAAACCGCGTTCCAGATCGGCTTCATGATCTTCATTCCGTTCCTGATCATCGACCTGGTCGTGGCCAGTGTGCTGATGGCCATGGGTATGATGATGCTCTCGCCGCTGATCATTTCCCTGCCGTTCAAGATCATGCTGTTCGTGCTGGTGGATGGCTGGGCGTTGATCATCGGCACCCTGGCGAGCAGCTTCGGCGGTGTGTCGCCATGACGCCGGAAGTGGCGGTAGACATCTTCCGCGAAGCGCTGTGGCTGACCACCATGATGGTCGCCGTGCTGGTGATTCCGAGTCTGCTGGTGGGCCTGCTGGTGGCGATGTTCCAGGCCGCCACGCAGATCAACGAACAGACCCTGAGTTTCCTGCCGCGCCTGCTGGTCATGCTGGTGACGCTGATTGTCGCCGGTCCGTGGCTGGTGCAGACGTTCATGGAATACATCCTGCAGCTGTACGGCAGCATTCCTCAGGTCATCGGCTAAACCATGCCGTCGCTGCTGCAACTGACCGATACCCAGATCAGTACCTGGGTGGCGACGTTCATGTTGCCGCTGTTTCGCATCGGCGCGTTGCTGATGGTCATGCCGGTGTTCGGCACGTCCCTGGTGCCCACGCGCGTGCGCCTGTACTTCGCCCTGGCGATCACCGTGGTGATTGCGCCGGGCCTGCCACCGATGCCGCCGATCAATGCGCTGGATTTGAGTGCGCTGCTGCTGATCGCCGAGCAGATCCTCATCGGCGCGCTGCTGGGTTTCTCCTTGCAGTTGTTCTTCCAGGCCTTCGTGGTGGCGGGGCAGATCGTCTCCATTCAGATGGGCATGGGCTTCGCGTCGATGGTCGACCCCACCAACGGCGTCTCGGTAGCGGTGATCGGGCAGTTCTTCACCATGCTGGTGACGCTGTTGTTCCTGTCCATGAACGGTCACCTGGTGGTCTTCGAAGTCCTCACCGAAAGTTTCACCACGATGCCGGTGGGTAGCGGGTTGATGGTCAATCATTTCTGGGAGCTGGCCGGCAAGCTCGGTTGGGTCCTGGGTGCCGCGTTGTTGCTGGTGCTGCCGGCGGTCACGGCGCTGCTGGTGGTCAACATTGCGTTTGGCGTGATGACCCGCGCCGCGCCGCAGCTGAACATCTTTTCCATCGGTTTTCCGCTGACCCTGGTGCTCGGGCTCTTCATCGTCTGGGTCGGTCTGGCGGACATCATCAATCAGTATCAACCGCTGGCTTCCGAGGCCTTGCAGTTGTTACGCGAACTGGCACGGGCGCGCTGAGTCATGGCTGAGAGCGAAAGCGGTCAGGACAAAACAGAAGACCCCACGGAGAAACGCAAAAAGGACTCCAGGGAAAAGGGGGAGGTTGCGCGCTCCAAGGAACTCAACACCCTGGCGGTCATGCTCGCCGGTGCTGGCGCGTTGCTGATTTTCGGCGGTGCCCTGGCGCAAGACCTGATGGAACTGATGCGGATGAACTTCACGCTGTCGCGAGAAGTCATTCTGGATCAGCGCAACATGGGCACCTTTCTGATGCACTCGGGGCTGATTGCCTTGTTGTCGGTTCAACCGGTGATGATCACCTTGTTGCTGGCGGCGTTGATCGGCCCGATTTCCCTCGGCGGCTGGTTGTTTGCGGCGAGCTCGATGGCGCCGAAATTCAGTCGCATGAACCCCGGCGCGGGGCTCAAGCGGATGTTCTCGGCCAAGGCGCTGGTCGAGCTGCTCAAGGCCCTGGCGAAGTTTTTCATCGTGCTGTTCGTGGCGCTGGCGGTATTGTCCTCCGACATCGATGACCTGATGCGCATCGCGCACGAGCCGTTGGACATGGCGATCATTCACAGCCTGCAAGTGGTCGGCTGGAGCACCTTGTGGATGGCCTGCGGGCTGATCATCATCGCCGCCGTCGACGTGCCGGTGCAGCTGTGGGAAAGCCACAAGAAACTGCTGATGACCAAGCAGGAAGTGCGCGACGAACACAAGGATCAGGAAGGGAAGCCGGAGGTCAAACAGCGCATTCGCCAGTTGCAGCGCGAGATGTCCCAGCGCCGGATGATGGCGGCCATTCCCGAGGCCGATGTGGTCATTACCAACCCGACTCACTATGCCGTCGCCCTCAAGTACGATCCTGACAAGGGCAGCGCGCCGGTGTTGCTGGCCAAGGGCAGTGATTTCCTCGCCTTGAAGATTCGTGAAATCGCGGTGGCCAACAATGTGCTGCTGCTCGAATCGCCAGCCTTGGCGCGTTCGATCTACTACTCCACCGAACTGGAGCAGGAAATCCCCGGTGGGTTGTACCTGGCGGTTGCTCAGGTACTGGCCTACGTCTACCAGATCCGCCAGTACCGCGCGGGCATGGGCAAGCGTCCGGATCCGCTCAAGGATAATCTGCCGATTCCGCCGGATCTGCGCCGCGATTCCTGATCCCGCACCCTGTAGCAGCTGTCGAGCCTGCGAGGCGGCGTTCGGCTGCGCAGCAGTCGTGAGGGTTTTTTCCGAGGATTCCGTCCTCGAACGCAGCCTCGCAGGCTCGGCAGCTGCTACAAATCCTCAATTAACCCCTCTGTTTCAATCCTCTGCAAAAGTTGGAAGGCTTCTTGCAGTAGCCGCCCTGCGCCTGCTTTGGGCGTCAAAAGTTTGCTTTAAAGAAACGGGGAAAACCGGTGGATCGCTCTCAGTTATTCAACACTGCCCGCACAAACGTTGCCGACTTGAGTCGGGGCAACCTGGGTGTGCCGTTGTTGCTGCTGGTCATGCTGGCCATGATGATGCTGCCGGTGCCGCCGTTCCTGCTGGACGTGTTTTTCACGTTCAACATTGCGCTGTCCATCGTCGTGCTGCTGGTGTGCGTGTACGCGTTGCGGCCGCTGGATTTTGCGGTGTTCCCGACCATCCTGCTGGTGGCGACGTTGTTGCGACTGGCGCTGAACGTGGCCTCCACGCGAGTGGTGATGCTCCACGGTCAGGACGGCCATGCCGCCGCCGGTAAGGTGATCCAGGCCTTCGGTGAGGTGGTGATCGGCGGTAACTACGTGGTCGGTATCGTGGTCTTCGCGATTTTGATGATCATCAACTTCGTCGTGGTGACCAAGGGTGCCGGGCGAATTTCCGAGGTGAGCGCGCGTTTCACCCTCGATGCGATGCCGGGCAAACAAATGGCGATCGACGCCGATTTGAACGCCGGCCTGATCGACCAGAACCAGGCCAAACTGCGCCGGATGGAAGTCGCCCAGGAAGCCGAGTTCTACGGTTCCATGGACGGCGCCAGCAAATTCGTGCGCGGTGACGCCATCGCCGGTCTGCTGATCCTGTTCATCAACCTGATCGGCGGCATGGCGGTCGGTATCTTCCAGCACGGCATGACCTTCGGCGACGCCGGCCGGGTGTACGCTTTGCTGACCATCGGTGACGGTTTGGTGGCGCAATTGCCATCACTGCTGTTGTCGACCGCTGCAGCGATCATGGTGACCCGTGCTTCCGGTTCGGAAGACATGGGTAAGCAGATCAATCGCCAGATGTTCGCCTCGCCAAAAGCGTTGGCCGTGGCGGCAGGTTTGATGGCGGTGATGGGCCTGGTGCCCGGCATGCCGCACTTCTCCTTTCTGAGCATGGCCGCGTTGGCGGCCGGTGGTGCGTACCTGTTCTGGAAGAAGCAGAACGTGGTCAAGGTCCAGGCCCTGCAAGAGGTCAAGCGTCAGCAAGAGCTGCTGCCATCGCCAGCCCGCGCCATGGAAACCAAGGAGTTGGGCTGGGACGACGTGACGCCGATCGACATGATCGGCCTGGAAGTCGGCTATCGCCTGATTCCGCTGGTGGATCGCAACCAGGGTGGTCAGTTGCTCGCGCGGATCAAGGGCGTGCGCAAGAAGCTCTCCCAGGATCTGGGCTTCCTGATGCCGACTGTGCATATTCGTGACAACCTCGACCTGGCGCCGAGTGCCTACCGTCTGACCCTGATGGGCGTGATCCTGGCCGAAGCCGAGATTTACCCGGATCGCGAATTGGCGATCAACCCGGGGCAGGTCTACGGCACGCTCAACGGCATAACCGCCAAAGATCCGGCTTTTGGCCTGGAGGCGGTGTGGATCGAAATCAGCCAGCGCGCCCAGGCGCAATCGCTCGGATACACCGTGGTGGATGCCAGTACGGTCGTGGCGACGCACTTGAACCAGATTCTGTACAAGCACTCCAGCGAACTGATTGGTCACGAAGAAGTCCAGCAACTCATGCAATTGCTGGCCAAAAGCTCGCCTAAGCTGGCTGAAGAGTTGGTGCCGGGTGTGGTTTCGCTCTCGCAACTGCTCAAAGTGCTTCAGGCTTTGTTGGCTGAGCAGGTGCCTGTGCGGGACATTCGCAGCATTGCCGAGGCCATCGCCAACAATGCGGCCAAGAGTCAAGATACTGCCGCTTTGGTGGCCGCGGTGCGCGTCGGCGTATCCCGCGCAATCGTCCAAAGCATTGTAGGGACTGACTCCGAGCTACCAGTTATCACCCTGGAGCCAAGGTTGGAACAAATATTGCTCAATAGTCTTCAGAAGGCAGGACAAGGCTCGGAAGAGGGTGTGCTGCTGGAGCCAAGCATGGCTGAGAAACTGCAGCGCTCGTTGATCGATGCGGCGCAGCGTCAGGAAATGCAAGGTCAACCGGTGATTCTGCTGGTAGCCGGTCCGGTTCGCGCGATGCTGTCGCGATTCGGCCGACTGGCAGTCCCGGGTTTGCATGTGTTGGCTTACCAGGAAATTCCTGACAACAAGCAAGTGACCATCGTTGCGACAGTAGGGCCCAACGGCTGAGGTAGTGGTTTATGCAAGTTAAGCGTTTTTTCGCCGCCGATATGCGTCAGGCCATGAAACTGGTTCGTGATGAGCTGGGCGCTGATGCCGCCATTATTGGCAATCGCCGGATCGCCGGTGGTGTCGAGCTGACGGCTGCCCTGGATTACAAATTGTCGGCGCTGGCCCCGCGTGTTCCGAACATGGAACTCGAGGATGAGCTGCGCAAGACCCAGTCGCGGATCGTCACTGCCCAGGCTGAATTGAGCCTGCGTGGCGAAGGCGAGACCGAAGGCGACAAGACCACCAATCGCCAGTTGTTCGCCGGCCTGCCATTGACCGCTGCCGAGCCGCTGATCGAACCGACCTACGCCGAGCCTCGTCGCTCCGCTCCAGCCCCGGCACCCGCTGTTGGCGGCGTGGACCCGCGGGCGTTCGACTCGATGCGTTTCGAGCTCAACAGTCTGCGCGAACTGATGGAAGTGCAACTCGGCTCCCTGGCCTGGAATCAGCTGCAAGGCAGCCGTCCGGCCCAGGCCAATCTCTGGCGTCGCCTGCAACGCATCGGCCTGTCTGGCCCGTTGTCCCGCGACTTGCTGGCGATGATCACCGACATTGACGAACCCCGTCAGGCCTGGCGCATGTTGCTGGCGCACCTGGCGCGGATGATTGCCACACCGGAAGTCGAGCCACTGGAAGAGGGCGGCGTGATTGCCATGGTCGGCCCTGCCGGCATGGGCAAGACCACCACCCTGGCAAAGCTTGCGGCCCGCTATGTGCTCAAATACGGCGCGCAAAACATCGCGCTGGTGAGCATGGACAGCTACCGTATCGGTGCGCAGGAACAATTGAAGACCTTGGGCCGGATTCTCAACGTGTCGGTAACCCACGTCGATCCGGGCCAATCGCTGGTCCAGGCGCTGGATCCATTGTTGCGCAAACGCGTGGTGCTGATTGATACCGCGGGCCTTCAGGCCAGCGATCCGGCCCTGCGCATGCAGCTCGAAAGCCTGGCTGGACGTGGCATCAAGTCAAAAAATTATCTGGTTCTGGCAACCACCAGCCAGAAACAGGTTCTAACGGCCGCTTATCACAGTTACAAGCGCTGCGGGCTCGCTGGCTGCATCCTGACTAAACTGGATGAAACGGCAAGTCTGGGTGAGGTGTTGAGCCTGGCCATCAGTCATGAATTGCCGGTGGCGTACCTGACCGATGGCCCGCGTATTCCGGATGATCTGCATCTGCCGCGTCGTCATCAGTTGGTCAGTCGCGCCGTAAGCGTGCAAATGCAAGAAGAACCCAGCGAAGAAGCCATGGCTGACATGTTCGCTGATATTTACCACAGCCCGACCAAGCAGGTTGGCTGAGGTACTAATGAACCGTTTTTGTACCTACATCGATGGTCTGCCATGCATTGTTCAGTTGATGAACGCGCAGCCAGTAATGTGGCCTCCGTCTATGCAAGACAAGGTAAAGAAATAACATGGGCAGCATGCATCCCGTACAGGTGATCGCGGTGACCGGCGGCAAAGGTGGCGTCGGGAAGACTAACGTGTCAGTGAACTTGTCCCTGGCTCTAGCTGAGCTCGGCCGGCGCGTCATGCTGCTGGACGCCGATCTGGGGCTGGCGAACGTCGACGTCCTGCTGGGGCTGACACCCAAACGTACCCTGGCCGACGTGATCGAAGGCCGCTGTGAGCTGCGCGACGTTCTGTTGCAAGGCCCTGGCGGTATTCGCATCGTCCCGGCCGCGTCCGGCACGCAGAGCATGGTTCATCTGAGCCCGGCCCAACACGCCGGCCTGATTCAGGCCTTCAGCGATATCGGCGACAACCTCGACGTCTTGGTGATCGACACCGCTGCGGGTATTGGTGACTCGGTAGTCAGTTTTGTTCGCGCCGCGCAAGAAGTCTTGCTGGTGGTCTGCGACGAGCCGACTTCGATCACTGATGCCTACGCGCTGATCAAACTGCTGAACCGCGATTACGGCATGAACCGCTTCCGCGTCCTGGCCAACATGGCCCAGAGCCCGCAGGAAGGTCGCAACCTGTTCGCCAAGTTGACCAAGGTCACGGACCGCTTCCTCGACGTCGCCCTACAATACGTCGGCGCGGTGCCTTACGACGAAAGCGTGCGCAAGGCCGTGCAGAAGCAGCGTGCCGTCTACGAAGCCTTCCCGCGTTCCAAGTGCGCCCTGGCGTTCAAGGCGATCGCGCAGAAGGTCGACACCTGGCCGTTGCCTGCCAACCCGCGTGGGCACCTGGAGTTTTTCGTCGAGCGCCTCGTGCAACAGACCGCAGGACCCGTCCTATGACAGCCAGTGGCTACAACCTCTACAAGAAGTCGGCACGTGACGCGCAGTACGAGCTGATCGAGCGTTACGCGCCACTGGTCAAACGCATTGCTTACCACTTGCTGGCCCGTCTGCCGGCCAGTGTCCAGGTTGAAGACCTGATCCAGGCCGGGATGATCGGCCTGCTTGAAGTGTCGACCAAATACGACGCCAGCAAAGGCGCGAGTTTCGAGACGTACGCGGGCATTCGAATCCGCGGCGCGATGCTCGATGAAGTACGCAAGGGGGACTGGGCGCCACGTTCGGTCCACCGCAATACCCGCATGGTCAGCGACGCAATTCGCTCGATTGAAGCTAAAACCGGTCGTGACGCTAAAGATCATGAGGTTGCGGCCGAACTCCAATTGAGTCTCGACGATTATTACGGGATTTTGAACGACACCCTGGGCAGCCGGTTATTCAGTTTCGACGATCTGTTGCAGGACGGCGAACACGAAGGGCTGCATGAGGATGGCGCGAGTGCACATCTGGAGCCGTCACGCGATCTGGAAGATGAACGCTTCCAGGCAGCGCTGGCGGACGCGATTGCCAATTTGCCGGAGCGTGAGCGACTGGTGTTGGCGCTGTACTACGACGAAGAGCTGAACCTCAAGGAAATCGGTGAGGTCCTGGGGGTCAGCGAATCGCGGGTCAGCCAGTTACATAGCCAGTGCGCGGCCCGTTTGCGGGGGCGTTTGGGGGAGTGGCGAGCGCGCTGAAGGCAGTGTGGGGACACTGCGAACGAGGCCGGTGGAGTGTTGAACTGCACCGGTCGCGATCTGTTGTGCTCCAGACAGTCATCGAGTGCATTGCCGGATTGATTGAAATGGCGCGTCCAGGTGCTGGGCGCGTTTAAGACTGCTTGGAGGTCGAATTGGACAAGAACATGAAAATCCTCATCGTTGATGACTTCTCAACGATGCGGCGGATCATAAAAAACCTGTTGCGTGACCTTGGGTTCACCAACACGGTCGAGGCCGACGATGGCACTACCGCCATTCCGGTTCTCAACAGCGGGAGCATCGACTTTCTGGTAACGGACTGGAACATGCCTGGCATGACCGGTATCGATCTGCTGCGTCACGTGCGCGCCGATGAAAAGCTCAAGCACCTGCCGGTGCTGATGGTGACTGCAGAAGCCAAGCGCGAGCAGATTATCGAAGCGGCCCAGGCCGGTGTTAACGGCTATGTGGTCAAACCCTTCACGGCCCAGGCGTTGAAAGAAAAAATCGAGAAGATTTTCGAACGCATCGGTTGATCCACTGCGCCACGGGGGAGCTATGGAGCATAAAGAATCTTCACTGGGCGATTTTGAATCGACCCTGAAAAAACACGCGGTCGAACTGGTCGAAAGCCTTGAAAAAGGCAGGTTCGGCGACGCGGTGCAACTGATCCATGAGCTCAATCAGACCCGTGACCGCGGCCTGTATCAGGAAGTGGGCAAGCTCACTCGCGAGCTGCATAGCGCGATCGTCAATTTCCAGATTGACCCGAACATGCCGCAAGCCGAGGAAGTGTCACAGATCACGGACGCCACCGAGCGCCTGGGGTATGTGGTCAAGCTGACCGAGGCCGCCGCCAACCGCACCATGGACCTGGTGGAGAACGCCACGCCGCTGGTCAACAGCCTGAGCGAAGAAGCCCAGGCGTTGAGCACGGATTGGGGGCGGTTCATGCGTCGCGAAGTCGGGGCTGAAGAGTTCCGCGAGCTGGCCCGGCGGGTCGACGGTTTCCTGACACGCAGCAGCGAAGACAATCGCACGGTGTCGAGCAACCTCAACGACATTCTGCTGGCCCAGGATTACCAGGACCTCACCGGTCAGGTGATCAAGCGCGTGACCCAGTTGGTCACCGAAGTTGAAAGCAACCTGCTCAAGCTCGTGCTCATGGCCAGTCAGGTAGACCGCTTTGCGGGTATCGAACATGACCGTGATGCGATGCTCGCTGAAAAAGATCCGCAAAAACATCTCTCTCAGGGTGAAGGTCCGCAGATTCATGCCGATAAAAGAGAAGACGTTGTGTCCGGTCAGGACGATGTGGACGATTTGCTATCCAGCCTAGGGTTTTAGAATTTTAGGTTTTTTAGGTTTTTAGACCTGTAGGAGCACCCCCTTAATGAGCTTCGGCGCCGATGAAGAGATCCTTCAGGATTTCCTGGTTGAGGCCGGCGAGATTCTAGAGCAACTGTCCGAACAGCTGGTCGAGCTGGAAAGCCGACCGGATGATGCGGATTTGCTCAATGCAATTTTTCGCGGTTTTCACACTGTAAAAGGGGGCGCCGGCTTCCTCCAGCTCAACGAGCTGGTGGAGTGCTGTCACATCGCCGAGAACGTGTTCGACATCCTGCGCAAGGGTGAACGTCGCGTCGACTCGGAACTGATGGACGTGGTTCTCGAAGCGCTGGACGCGGTGAACAGCATGTTCACCGAAGTGCGCGAACGCAGCCCGATCACGGCTGCCACGCCTGAATTGCTCGCGGCACTGGCCCGTCTGGCCGAGCCGCAAACGACGGATGAAACCGCACCGGTTGCCGAAGTGGTCGAAGCACCGGCCGCTGAAGAATCGGGCGACATCACCGATAACGAATTCGAACAACTGCTGGACTCGCTGAACGCCGTCAAGGCTCAAGCCGAGGCGCCGGCCGTTGCTCCAGTGGCTGGCGCCGATTCCGCGGCCAGCGACGAAATCACCGATGCCGAGTTCGAGTCGTTGCTCGATCAATTGCACGGTAAAGGCCAGTTCGCCGTCGACGCGGTGGCAGCGCCTGCTGCACCGGCTGCCCCGAAAGCGGCAGGCGACAGCTCCGACATCACCGACGACGAATTTGAAGCACTGCTCGATCAGTTGCACGGCAAGGGCAACTTTGCCGTGGATGCGCTGGAGTCGGCCATTGCCGCCGTCCCGGCGCCGGCTGCGCCAACCGCTAAAGCGGCCGGCGGTGATCTGATCTCCGATCACGAGTTCGAATCGCTGCTCGACGAATTGCATGGCAAAGGCAAGTTCACCGAAGTCGGCACAGGCACTGCGGTGGCTGCTCCAGTCGCCAAGGCGGCTGCACCGAAACCGGTTGCCAAAGCGCCCGAACCAAAAGCCGAAGCGCCGAAGCCAGCGGCTGCCGCTGCACCGGCTCCGGCCCGCGCACCGTCCGCTCCACCACCGGAAAAACCGGCCAGTGAAGCCGAGACCACCGTGCGGGTTGATACCGCGCGTCTCGACGAGATCATGAATATGGTCGGCGAACTGGTACTGGTGCGTAACCGCTTGGTCCGTCTGGGCCTCAACAGCGGCGACGAAGCCATGTCCAAGGCCGTGTCGAACCTCGACGTGGTCACGGCCGACCTGCAGACCGCGGTCATGAAGACCCGGATGCAACCGATCAAGAAAGTCTTCGGGCGCTTCCCGCGTCTGGTTCGCGACCTGGCTCGCCAGCTCAAGAAAGAGATCAACCTGGAGCTGGTCGGCGAAGAAACCGACCTCGACAAGAACCTCGTCGAGGCCCTGGCCGACCCGCTGGTCCACTTGGTGCGCAACTCGGTCGACCACGGTATTGAAGAGCCGGCCGAGCGCGAAGCGATGGGCAAGCCGCGCAGCGGCAAGGTGATCCTGTCTGCTGAACAGGAAGGCGACCACATCCTGCTGTCCATCTCCGATGACGGCAAGGGCATGGACGCTGACGTTCTGCGCGGCATCGCCGTGAAGAAAGGCTTGATGGACAAGGATGCCGCGGATCGCCTCAGCGAGTCCGATTGCTTCAACCTGATCTTCGCCCCGGGTTTCTCGACCAAGACCGAAATTTCCGATGTCTCCGGACGCGGCGTGGGCATGGACGTGGTGAAAACCAAAATTGCCCAACTCAACGGCACCATCAATATCTATTCGACCAAGGGCAAGGGCTCGAAGATCGTCATCAAGGTCCCGTTGACCCTGGCGATCATGCCGACGCTGATGGTCATGCTCGGCAACCAGGCGTTCGCGTTCCCGCTGGTGAACGTCAACGAGATCTTCCACCTCGACCTGTCGCGCACCAACGTGGTGGACGGCCAGGAAGTGGTGATCGTGCGGGACAAGGCACTGCCATTGTTCTACCTCAAGCGCTGGCTGGTCAGCTCCGCCGCTCACGAAGAGCAGCGCGAGGGCCATGTGGTGATCCTTTCGGTGGGCACTCAGCGGATCGGCTTCGTCGTCGACCAGTTGGTGGGCCAGGAAGAAGTGGTCATCAAGCCATTGGGCAAAATGCTCCAGGGAACCCCGGGCATGTCGGGCGCCACCATCACCGGTGACGGTCGCATTGCGCTGATTCTCGATGTTCCGAGCATGCTCAAGCGTTACGCCGCACGGCGTATTTGATTCTGGTGGAGCGGGGCGACTGAGCCTCGCTCCGTCCTAACGGAGTGTTTATGGCAGTCAAAGTCCTGGTGGTGGACGATTCGGGGTTTTTCCGCCGCCGCGTCTCGGAAATTCTTTCAGCGGATCCGAATATCCAGGTCGTCGGTACGGCGACCAACGGAAAAGAGGCGATCGATCAGGCGCTGGCCCTCAAGCCAGACGTGATCACCATGGACTACGAGATGCCGATGATGGATGGCATCACGGCCGTGCGGCACATCATGCAGCGCTGCCCGACTCCGGTGTTGATGTTCTCCTCGCTGACCCATGAAGGCGCCCGGGTCACCCTCGATGCGCTGGACGCCGGCGCGGTGGATTTCCTGCCGAAGAATTTCGAAGACATCTCCCGCAACCCGGAGAAGGTCAAGCAACTGCTGTGCGAGAAGATTCTCAGCATCTCGCGCAGTAACCGTCGCGCCAACACCTACAGCGCACCGGCCCCGGTCGCCGCGCCAGCCCCGACGCCTGCGCCTTCGAGCGTCAGCAGTTACGGCAGCAGCACGCCCGCGCGTCCGGCTCCGGCACCGATTCCGGCGCGTAGCCACGCGACCACATCGTCGGGCCCGTCGTCGCCAGCACCGAAACGCAAAGCCTACAAACTGGTGGCCATTGGCACGTCCACCGGCGGTCCGGTTGCCCTGCAGCGGGTGTTGACCCAGCTGCCGGTCAACTTCCCGGCCCCGATCGTGTTGATCCAGCACATGCCGGCCGCGTTCACCAAGGCATTCGCCGAACGTCTGGACAAGCTCTGCCGCATCAGCGTCAAGGAAGCCGAGGATGGCGACATCCTGCGTCCGGGCCTGGCGCTGCTGGCGCCGGGTGGCAAGCAAATGATGATCGATGGCCGTGGCGCGGTGAAAATCCTGCCAGGCGACGAGCGTCTGAACTACAAGCCGTGCGTGGACATCACCTTCGGTTCTGCCGCCAAGTCCTACGGTGACAAAGTTCTGGCGGTCGTCCTGACCGGCATGGGCGCCGACGGTCGTGAAGGCGCGCGCCTGCTCAAGCAGGGCGGCAGTGCAATCTGGGCTCAGGATGAAGCGAGCTGCGTGATCTACGGCATGCCGATGGCCATCGTCAAAGCCGACCTCGCCGACGCAATTTACGGTCTGGATGACATTGGCAGGCACTTGGTCGAGGCGTGTATCTGATGGATGTTTTAAGCCTTATCGGGATCATCATGGCGTTTGTCGCCATCATTGGCGGCAACTACCTTGAAGGCGGTCACCTCGGCGCATTGGCTAACGGCCCGGCGGCGTTGATCGTACTCGGTGGGACCATCGGCGCAGCGTTGCTGCAATCGCCGATGAGCGCTTTCAAGCGTGCCATGCAAATCATCGGCTGGATTCTGTTTCCGCCGCGCGTTGACCTGGCCGGCGGCATCGACCGCGTCGTCAACTGGAGCCTGACCGCGCGCAAGGAAGGTTTGCTCGGTCTGGAAGGGGTGGCCGATGCGGAACCTGACAGCTACTCGCGCAAAGGCCTGCAACTGCTGGTGGACGGCGCCGAGCCGGAAGCGATTCGCAGCATTCTGGAAGTGGATTTCTACACCCAGGAATCTCGCGACATTGAAGCGGCGAAAGTCTTTGAAAGCATGGGCGGCTACGCGCCGACCATCGGCATCATCGGTGCGGTGATGGGCCTGATCCATGTCATGGGCAACCTGGCCGATCCGACGCAACTGGGCAGCGGCATCGCCGTCGCCTTTGTCGCGACCATCTACGGTGTGGCCAGTGCCAACCTGGTGTTGCTGCCGGTTGCCGCCAAGCTCAAGTCCGTTGCCTTGCGCCAATCGCGCTATCGCGAAATGCTTCTGGAAGGGATCTTGTCGATCGCCGAAGGTGAAAACCCTCGCTCTATTGAGTTGAAGCTTCAGGGCTTCATGGATTGATGGGGAAAATGGATCATGGCTCGTCGTCGGCAACCTGAAGAACATGTAAACCACGAACGCTGGCTCGTTTCCTACGCCGACTTCATCACGTTGCTGTTCGCATTCTTCGTGGTCATGTACTCGATTTCTTCGATCAACGAGGGTAAGTACAAGGTCATTTCGCAAGCGTTGATCGGGGTCTTTACGGATGCCGATCGCTCGCTCAAGCCAATTCCGATTGGTGAAGAACGGCCGCAAACCGTGACCCCGGCCAAGCCGCTGGTCAAGGACAGCGAGCAGGTCGACGCCGGTGTCGCCGGTTCCAGCGATCCGCTGAAAAGCATCGCCGATGACATCAGCGCGGCGTTCGGTGACTTGATCAAGTCCAACCAGATGACCGTGCGCGGCAACGAGTTATGGGTCGAGATCGAGCTCAATTCCAGCCTGTTGTTCGGCAGCGGCGACGCCATGCCCAGCGACATGGCGTTCAGCATCATCGACAAGGTCGCCGGGATTCTGAAGCCGTTTGATAACCCGATCCACGTCGAAGGTTTTACCGACGATCAACCGATCCGCACCGCGCAATACCCGACCAACTGGGAGCTGTCCTCGGCCCGGTCGTCGAGCATCGTGCGCATGCTCGCGATGCAGGGTGTGAACCCTGGTCGTCTGGCGTCGGTGGGTTACGGCGAATTCCAGCCGGTGGCCAATAACGCCACCGCCGAGGGCCGGGCACGCAACCGTCGTGTGGTGCTGGTGGTGTCACGCAATCTCGATGTACGCCGCAGCCTCACCGGGACCGGAACCGCCCATGCGCAACCGGATGCCGCGTTGAAGCGTGCTGGCACACAAACTGCACCGACCCCGGTCAAGTCGCCGGTACGAGAGAACGCCGTCAATTCTCCGTCGCCTGCATTAACACGTTGAGCTATTTCTCGGTCGATCATGTCGGCCGGGAGGAACAATCCGAATGAGAGTCTGGGCCGTTGCCAATCAAAAGGGTGGTGTTGGTAAAACCACTTCCTCTATCGCTTTAGCCGGGTTACTGGCCGAGGCGGGCAAGCGCGTGGTCGTGGTCGATCTCGATCCGCACGGTTCCATGACCAGCTACTTCGGCTATGACCCCGACAGTCTTGAACACAGCAGCTACGACCTGTTCCTGCACAAGGGCAGCGTGCCGCAAGGCTTGCCCGGTCAATTGCTGCTGCCGACCAGTGACAAACGTATTTCGCTGTTGCCGTCGAGCACCGCGCTGGCCACGCTTGAACGTCAGTCGCCGGGCCAGAGTGGCCTGGGCCTGGTGATCGCCAAGAGCCTGGCGCAACTGTGGCAGGACTTCGATTACGCCGTCATCGACAGCCCGCCGTTGCTCGGCGTGTTGATGGTCAATGCCTTGGCGGCGAGTCAACAGTTGGTGATCCCGGTGCAGACCGAACACTTGGCCGTCAAAGGCCTGGAGCGCATGGTCAACACCCTGGCGATGATCAACCGCTCACGCAAAGTGGCGTTGCCGTTCACCATCATTCCGACCCTGTTCGACCGCCGTACCCAGGCGTCTCTCGGCACCCTTCGCGTGCTGCGCGACAAATACCCGGAAGAAATCTGGCAAGGCTATATCCCGATCGACACGCGCCTGCGGGATGCGAGCCGGGCCGGGCTGACGCCTTCGCAATTCGACGGCAAGAGCCGTGGCGTTCTTGCTTACCGCGCCTTGCTCAAGCATTTGCTGGCGGCACAACTCGTTCCGCAGGTGGCCTGAGATGAATCGGCCGGTGAAGATCACCTCGCGTCCGCAACTGGCGCTCCAGTCGTATCTGGACAACTTGCTGATGGAGGCGACTGAAGAGTTGCCGCTGGAAGTCGAAGCGGTGGCTGAAGTCATTGAGGTCGTTGAAGCGGTCGAGGTCGAAGCAGCACTGGACGAGTTCCAGGCAGCCGTGCTTGAAGAACAGGCGCGTGATGCGCAGAAGTCCGTTGTCGCTGCCGCGCCTGTCGTGGCGCCAGTGATTGCGCCGGTCGCAACAGCCCCGGTGGTGATCGAAGAAGCGCCGGCACCGATTCTGGCGCCGGTCTCAACCCTTGCACCGCTGTTGCAAACCCTGGTGCCGCCGCTGGTCGAAGTCCATCTGCCACCGAGCAACACGCCGCCGCCGGTGGAAACCGACGGTCGGCCGGCGTGGGCTGCCGAGCCATTCGAATGCCTGCTGTTCGACGTCGCCGGGTTGACCCTGGCAGTGCCGCTGGTGTGCCTCGGCTCGATTTACTCCTTGGCCGGTCACGAGCTGACGCCGTTGTTCGGTCAGCCGGAATGGTTCCTCGGGATCCTGCCGAGCCAGGCCGGCAACCTGAAAGTCCTGGATACCGCGCGCTGGGTCATGCCCGACCGCTACCGCGACGATTTCCGCCAGGGCCTGCAATACGTTATTTCGGTTCAGGGCTACGAGTGGGGGCTGGCGGTGCATCAGGTCAGCCGCTCGTTGCGCCTGGACCCGAACGAAATCAAATGGAGAAGTCATCGAGGTCAGCGGCCATGGCTCGCCGGCACGGTGATTGAGCACATGTGTGCATTGCTGGACGTTGCAGCCCTGGCCGAGTTGATCGCCAGCGGTGGAGCAAAGCACATGAGCGGCAGCAAGCCGCTACACAAACCGACATAGCTGCCGACATAACAAGTATGCGACGGCATTGTTGAATGCCGCCAACAGAGCACACGCCGCCAGAAGCGGTTTTTCGAGGGGTCAGGGTATGAGTAATCAAGCGACGAATGCAAAAGGTTCTGAAGATCCGATCCTGCAATGGGTAACCTTCAAACTGGACAACGAAACCTACGGCATTAACGTGATGCGCGTTCAGGAAGTCCTGCGTTACACCGAAATCGCCCCGGTCCCGGGTGCTCCGAGCTACGTGCTGGGCATCATCAACCTGCGCGGTAACGTGGTCACCGTGATCGACACCCGTCAGCGCTTCGGCCTGATGAATGCCGAGATCAGCGACAACACCCGTATCGTCATCATCGAAGCCGACAAGCAAGTGGTCGGGATCATGGTCGACAGCGTGGCCGAAGTGGTTTACCTGCGTCAGTCGGAAATCGAAACCGCGCCAAACGTCGGTAACGAAGAATCCGCCAAGTTCATCCAAGGCGTGTGCAACAAGAACAACGAACTGCTGATCCTGGTCGAACTGGACAAGATGATGAGCGAAGAAGAATGGTCGGACCTGGAGAACATCTGATTGATTCTTGAGGTAGCGGTCATTGTCCTGTTCCTTTTCTGGGCAGGCACGCTGGCAATGTTCCTGGCGTACATTCGCGCTCAACGGCAAATTGCCGCGCAACAGGCCCAGGGTGATGCGCTGCGCGATCAGCGCATCAAGGACCTGGCCAAGCGCGTCGACGACTATCAGAGCGGCAACGTGCGCATGGGTGAAGACCTGCACGAACTGCGCGCCGTCGTCAGCCCCTTGCCGGACAAACTGGCGCAGCTGGAACAGCGCGATCCGTCGAGCCTGTCGTTTGCCCAGGCGGCACGCCTGGTCGGCATGGGGGCTACCGTCGATGAACTGACTCAGTCTTGCGGGTTGACCCAGGCTGAAGCGGAGTTGATGCGCAAGCTGCACAAGAACTGAGAAAGATCAAAAGATCGCAGTCTCGTTTCACACGACAGCTCCTACATGGGTTCTGCATTCCCCTGTAGGAGCTGTCGAGTGAAACGAGGCTGCGATCTTTTTGCATCAACACAGATCAATAGTCATCCCCGCGATCGGTAACGTCCTTCTCCACCATCGGCGCCTGCGGATCATGCCCCGCCGGAAACTTGCCCTTCAGGTTCCACGCGAACGCAATAATCTCGGCAATCGTGCGGTACAACTCTTCCGGAATACTTTCCCCCAGCTCCATCCGCGCCAGCAGCTTCACCAGCTCGGCGTTTTCATAGATGGGCACTTCATAATCACGGGCAAGCTTCAGAATGGCTTCGGCCAGCGCTTCGTCGCCTTTGGCCGTGAGGGTAGGGGCGTGGGTGCCGTCGTATTTGAGGGCGATGGCCTGGCGTGGGGTGTTGGGGTTTCTCATGCGGTTTCGTCGACCCAGCGTTGTTCGAGACGGGTTTGCGGACCTTGCGGTGGCGTGCCGAGGTGGCAATCCAGATCGCCGACGTTCAGCCCGGAATCCAGCAGGCGCTGGCGCAGCGCGGCCAGGTTACTTTCGATCAGGCTGGCGGTGTACGGCCGTTCGGCCCACAGCTGGCTGGACAGGCTGCCCTTGATCAGCTGCGCCTGAATCTGCAAGGGGCCCAACGGCTCCATGTCGAACGCCAGGTCCACGCGCCATAATTGCTGCTTCGGCTCGCGTTCGTCCCGGCGTTCGTGCGGTTGTTCTTTCTCCGGCGCTTCTTCGCGCTGGAACTTGACCTGCAACGGCACAATGTCCTGCAGATTGCGCATCGGGATTTCCAGCTGCCAGGTGCTGATCAGGCGTCCATCGTCAGTGACGCCGGTCTGCTCGAGACTCGACAATTGATGGCTTTGCAGGCGCGAAACGGCCGCCGCGGCCAGACGCAGCAAGTGCTCAAGATCGTCTTCACCGTCCTGGCTTTGCAGCAGCCGTTCGGGCAGCGGGAAACTGGTCGGCAGCGGCTTGGCGCTGACCTGGCCGAGCATGCCCAACGCGCTGCGCACGAAATTCGGCATGGACTGGACCAGCGTATTGGCCGCAATAATCGCGTTGAGATTGGTGTTGGCCGGCAATCCTGGCGTCAGTTGTGCGATCAGCTTGAGCAGATCGCCTTTCATGTCTGGCGCCAGTGTCGGGTTCTGTCCGGTCAGCAGTTTCGCTTCGAGGAACACGCCGCTATTGGCCAGCGCCTGAGCCAAACCTTTCGGGGTACTCAGTTGCTGAACGTCCGGCAAACCGGCCAGCAGCTTTTCCACGGCAACCCGCAGGTCGCTGGAGGTTTGGTCCGAAGGCGGCAGGTTTTGCAGGACTTTGATCAAGCCATCCAGCGAGCCTTGGCGGCTCTGCTGGCTGACCAATTGCTGGGTGACGGCCAACTGCTCCTGACGATTGCTCAGCGGAACGAACTTCAAGGTTTGCGTGTCCTGCACCAGGGCACTCAACAACGTGCCGATGCGCAGTGGCGTCGGGCTCTCGATGCTCAGGGTGCTGCCGCTCAACGCCGTGTTGAGCAGGCTCACCATCGAACGATACACGGTCGGCTGGCCCGGCACCTGTGGCAGGACCTGCGAGGTCAGCACTTTGCCCTGCAACAGCGTCCCGACAGGCAATTGTGCGGTATCGATGCGGGTGAGGGTGGCGACGCTGGAAGCGATGGCCTGTTGCACCGTGATCGCCAGGTTGCTCGCTGACGGCTGGGTGATCGCCAGGCTGGTGCCTTGGGGCAGCGGCTGGGTGCTGGTGGCCTGGACCGTGGTCTGGCGGCCGCTGTCGAGGGTGACTTTGAGCAACAGTTGAAATGTCTGATCCGCCTGCTTCAGCGACAGCACTTCAGCCTTGGCGGTTTGTCCGGGTGTGATCAGGCCCTCCATCGGCGTCAGCAGCTTGAGCAGATCGCCACTCACCAGCAATGGCCGCGAAGTCGCGGGGGTGGCTTGCGGGAGCGGGAGGATGTTCATTTCGCCTGTCATACGCGGTCACAACCTGAGGAAATTGCCCTCTTGAGAGTAGGGCATGGCATGTATAATGCCGCCCCGTTGTATCCGGGGCGCTGAAAACATTTCAAATACTTGATCCAGCTCCTTAGAACGGGCCGCCAATGCATTTATCCTGCATGTCTTTAACGGCCGCTCCACTGCCGACTTGAACCCTGAAGGCCCGTGATCTCGTGACCAGTCCAGTCCTGCAAACCGTTGCCCTCGCTTGTGAGCGAGACCTTCGGCTGCTCTTCGAAAATCTCGAATTGAGACTGGCCAGTGGCGAAATGGTGCAAATCAGCGGCCCCAACGGCAGTGGCAAGACCAGCCTGCTGCGTCTGTTATCCGGCCTGATGCAGCCGACCGCCGGTCAAGTGCTGCTCAATGGCCAGCCGCTGAATGACCAGCGCCTGGAACTGGCGCGCAACCTGCTGTGGATCGGCCATGCCGCCGGGATCAAGGACCTGCTGACGCCGGAGGAGAACCTGACCTGGCTCTGCGCCCTGCATCAACCGGCCTCCCACGAGGCAATCTGGCAAGCGCTGGCCGATGTCGGACTGCGCGGTTTCGAGGATGTTCCCTGTCACACGTTGTCCGCCGGGCAGAAGCGCCGCGTGGCGTTGGCGCGGTTGTATCTGGACAGCCCGCCGCTGTGGATCCTCGACGAACCGTTCACCGCGCTCGACAAACAAGGCGTGGCGCAACTCGAAGAGCACCTGGCCGCCCATTGTGAGCGCGGCGGTATGGTGGTGCTGACCACCCACCACACGCTGATCCGGATGCCGGCCAGCTATCGCGATATCGATCTGGGGAAATGGGCCGTATGAGTGTTTTCGGCCTGTTGGTTGCCCGCGAGGCCCGTCTGCTGTTCCGCCGTCCTGCGGAGCTGGCGAATCCGCTGGTATTTTTCGCGATCGTCGTTTCGCTGTTCCCGTTGGCGGTCGGACCCGAGTCTCAATTGTTGCAAACCTTGTCTCCGGGACTGGTCTGGGTAGCGGCTCTTTTGTCGGTCTTGCTCTCGCTGGACGGGCTTTTCCGCAGTGATTTCGAAGACGGATCGCTTGAACAGTGGGTCCTTTCGTCGCACCCCCTGCCTCTTCTGGTTTTGGCCAAGGTACTGGCACACTGGGCCTTCTCTGGCCTGGCACTGGTTTTGCTCGCTCCACTGCTGGCGTTGATGCTCGGTTTGCCAACCGCCTGTCTGCCGGTGTTGCTGCTTTCTTTATTGCTGGGTACACCGGTGCTGAGCCTGCTCGGTGCGGTGGGCGCCGCCCTGACGGTGGGATTGAAGCGTGGCGGCCTGTTGCTGGCGCTGCTGATTCTGCCGCTGTACATCCCGGTGTTGATTCTCGGCAGTGGCGCCTTGCAGGCGGCTTTGCAGGGCATGCCGGCGACCGGTTATCTCTTGTGGCTTGGTAGCCTGACCGCCCTGGCGGTAACCCTGACACCGTTTGCAATAGCTGCTGGCCTGAAGATCAGCGTCGGCGAATAATGAGGTCTGGTCAAAATTTGATCAGTAAAGACCCTTTGGCTCTTCATAGCGAAGAGCAACCGTGATGGAAACAGTAATGAACTGGACCTGGTTTCATAAGCTCGGCTCGCCCAAATGGTTTTACGGCATCAGTGGAAAACTGCTGCCGTGGCTGAGCATCGCCGCGTTGTTGCTGATTGGCATCGGTGTCGTTTGGGGCCTGGCCTTCGCGCCGCCCGACTACCAGCAAGGCAACAGCTTTCGCATCATCTATATCCACGTTCCCGCCGCCATGCTGGCGCAGTCCGTCTACGTGATGCTGGCGGTGTGCGGCATCGTCGGGCTGGTCTGGAAGATGAAACTGGCCGACGTCGCCCTGCAATGCGCGGCGCCTATCGGTGCGTGGATGACCGCCGTGGCGCTGGTCACCGGCGCGATCTGGGGCAAACCGACCTGGGGCTCGTGGTGGGTCTGGGATGCGCGACTTACGTCCATGCTTATTCTGCTGTTTCTGTACTTCGGTCTCATTGCGCTGGGCAACGCGATCAGCAATCGTGACAGCGCGGCCAAGGCCTGCGCGGTCCTGGCGATTGTCGGCGTGATCAACATCCCGATCATCAAATACTCGGTGGAGTGGTGGAACACCCTGCACCAGGGCGCGACCTTCACCCTCACCGAAAAACCGGCAATGCCGGTCGAGATGTGGCTGCCACTGCTGCTGACGGTGCTGGGTTTCTACTGTTTCTTCGGCGCGGTGCTGTTGCTGCGCATGCGCCTTGAAGTGCTCAAGCGCGAAGCCCGAGCCAGTTGGGTCAAGGCTGAAGTGCAGAACAGTCTGGAGGCCGCTCAATGAGTTTTGCTTCATTCGGCGACTTCCTCGCCATGGGCCATCACGCCCTGTATGTCTGGTCAGCCTATGGCATCTGCCTGGCGGTGCTGGCCCTCAACGTGGCGGCGCCGATCCTGGCCCGCAAGCGGTATCTGCAACAAGAGGCGCGTCGTTTGCGCCGGGAGAACGGCAAGTGAATCCGCTGCGCAAAAAGCGTCTTATCATCATTCTCGCGATCCTGGTGGGTGTCGGCGCAGCCGTCGGCCTGGCCCTGAGCGCCCTTCAGCAGAACATCAATCTGTTTTACACCCCGACCCAGATCGCCAACGGCGAGGCCCCGCAAGACACGCGCATTCGCGCCGGCGGCATGGTCGAGAAAGGTTCGCTGCAACGTTCCGGCGACTCGCTGGACGTGAAATTCATTGTCACCGACTTCAAAAAATCCGTGACCATCAGCTACCGCGGCATCCTCCCGGACCTGTTCCGCGAAGGGCAGGGCATCGTCGCCCTGGGCAAACTGAACGCTGACGGCGTGGTGGTGGCCGACGAAGTGCTGGCCAAGCACGATGAAAAGTACATGCCGCCAGAAGTGACCAAGGCGTTGAAAGACAGCGGTCAATCTGCTCCAACGCCCGCGAAGGAGGGTTGATCGATGACATCCGGACTGTTTATTCCTGAACTTGGCCACCTGGCCATGATCCTGGCGCTGTGTTTCGCGCTGGTTCAGGCCATCGTGCCGATGCTCGGCGCCTGGCGCGGGGACCGTTTGTGGATGAGCCTCGCGCAGCCGGCCGCCTGGGGCCAGTTCGCCTTCTTGCTGTTCGCCTTCGGCTGCCTGACCTACGCGTTCATGGCCGACGACTTCTCCGTTGCCTACGTGGCCAGCAACTCCAACAGCGCCTTGCCGTGGTACTACAAGTTCAGCGCGGTGTGGGGCGCTCACGAAGGCTCGTTGCTGCTGTGGGCCTTGATCCTCGGCGGCTGGACCTTTGCGGTGTCGGTGTTCTCCCGGCAGTTGCCGCAAGTGATGCTGGCCCGCGTGCTGGCGGTGATGGGCATGATCAGCATCGGTTTCCTGCTGTTCCTGATCCTCACGTCAAACCCGTTTGCGCGGATCCTGCCGCAGATTCCGGCGGACGGACGCGACCTCAATCCCTTGCTGCAAGACATCGGCCTGATCGTTCACCCGCCGATGCTGTACATGGGTTATGTCGGTTTCTCCGTGGCTTTCGCTTTCGCCATCGCCGCGTTGCTGGGCGGTCGTCTTGACGCGGCGTGGGCGCGCTGGTCGCGTCCATGGACCATCGTCGCCTGGGCCTTCCTCGGCATCGGCATCACCCTCGGTTCGTGGTGGGCCTACTACGAACTCGGCTGGGGCGGCTGGTGGTTCTGGGACCCGGTGGAAAACGCATCCTTCATGCCTTGGCTGGTGGGTACGGCGCTGATTCACTCGTTGGCGGTCACGGAAAAACGTGGCGTGTTCAAGAGCTGGACCGTGTTGCTGGCCATCGCCGCGTTCTCGTTGAGCTTGCTCGGTACGTTCCTGGTGCGTTCCGGCGTGCTGACCTCGGTTCACGCCTTCGCGTCCGACCCTGAGCGCGGCGTGTTCATTCTGATTTTCCTGCTGTTTGTGGTGGGCGGCTCGCTGACGCTGTTCGCCCTGCGCGCGCCGGTGGTGAAGAGCCACGTCGGCTTCAACCTGTGGTCCCGGGAAACCCTGCTGCTGGGCAACAACCTGGTGCTGGTAGTGGCGGCGTCGATGATCCTGCTGGGCACCTTGTACCCGCTGATTCTCGATGCGATGACCGGCGCCAAGCTGTCGGTCGGCCCGCCGTACTTCAACGCGCTGTTCATTCCGTTGATGGCGTTGCTGATGATGGTGATGGCAGTCGGCATGCTGGTGCGCTGGAAAGACACCCCGGTCAAATGGCTGTTCAACATGCTGGCTCCGGTGTTGCTCGGCAGTGCCGCGCTGGCCGTGGTGGCCGGCGTCGCTTACGGCGATTTCAACTGGGCGGTGATCGCTACGTTCATGCTCGCCGCGTGGGTGTTGCTGGCTGGTGTACGCGACATTTTCGACAAGACTCGCCACAAAGGCCTGATCAAAGGCCTGCCGACCTTGACCCGCAGCTACTGGGGCATGCAGATCGCGCACTTGGGGATCGCCGTGTGTGCCCTTGGTGTCGTGCTGTCGAGCCAGAACAGTGCCGAGCGCGATTTGCGCCTGGCACCGGGCGAGTCCATGGACCTGGCCGGTTATCACTTCGTGTTCGAAGGCGCCAAGCACTACGAAGGCCCGAACTTCACCTCCGACAAGGGCACCGTCCGGGTGATCCGTGACGGCAAGGAAGTCAGCGTGCTGCACCCGGAAAAACGCCTCTACACCGTGCAGAACTCGGTGATGACCGAAGCCGGGATCGACGCCGGGTTTACCCGTGACATTTACGTCGCACTCGGCGAACCGCTGGGCGATGGCGCCTGGGCTGTGCGCGTGCACGTCAAACCGTTCGTGCGCTGGATCTGGTTCGGCGGTCTGCTCACAGGTTTCGGCGGGTTGCTGGCGGCGCTGGATCGCCGTTATCGGGTCAAGGTGAAAAGCCGCGTGCGTGAAGCACTGGGCATGACAGGAGCCACTGCATGAGACGTTGGTTAATGCTGTTGCCACTGGCGATTTTTCTGGTGGTGGCTGTTTTCCTGTATCGCGGGTTGTACCTGGACCCGGCCGAGTTGCCTTCGGCGATGATCGGCAAGCCGTTCCCGGCGTTTTCCCTGCCGACCGTGGAGGGCGACAAGACCCTGACCAAGGCCGACATTCTCGGTAAACCTGCGCTGGTGAACGTCTGGGCCACCTGGTGCATCGCCTGCAAGGTCGAGCATCCGGTCCTGAACAAACTGGCCCAGCAGGGCGTGACGATTTATGGCATCAACTACAAGGACGTCAACGCCGACGCGAAGAAGTGGCTGGTGGAATTCCACAACCCTTACCAGTTGGGCATCAGTGACGCGGAGGGCTCGCTGGGCCTGAACCTCGGCGTTTACGGCGCGCCGGAAACGTTCTTCATCGACGCCAAGGGCATCATCCGCGACAAGTTCGTCGGTGTGATCGACGAGCAGGTCTGGCGCGAAAAACTGGCGGCCAGGTATCAGGCGCTGGTCGACGAGGCCAAGCCATGAAACGCTGGATAGCCGCTGTTGTACTGGGTTTGAGCATGGCCGGCGTCGCGCACGCGGCCATCGACACCTACGAGTTCGCCAAAGAAGGTGATCGCGAGCGTTTTCGCGAACTGACCAAAGAGCTGCGTTGCCCCAAGTGCCAGAATCAGGACATCGCCGATTCCAACGCGCCAATCGCCGCCGACCTGCGCAAAGAGATTTTCCGCATGCTGGGCGAGGGCAAGGATAACCAGCAGATCATCGATTTCATGGTTGATCGCTACGGTGATTTCGTCCGCTACAAACCCGCCCTGAACGCCAAAACTGCGCTGCTCTGGTTCGGCCCCGCCGGCCTGTTGCTGGGCGGTTTTGTGATCATCGCCGTGATCGTCCGCCGTCGTCGCGTGCAACGCACTGACACCCGGGACGAGCTTTCTGCCGAGGAGCGCGAGCGCCTCGACCACCTGTTGGATAAAACCAAGAATGATTGATTTCTGGCTCGCTGCAGGTCTGCTACTTCTGGTTGCCCTGAGTTTTCTGCTGATCCCCGTTTTGCGTGGCCGTCGCGCGCAACTTGAAGAGGATCGAACTGCCCTGAACGTCGCACTGTATCAGGAGCGGGTGGCTGAGTTACAAACCGAGCAGGAAGAGGGCGTGCTCAACGCTGCGCAACTGGAAACCGGTCGCGCCGAAGCGGCCCGTGAGTTGCTCGCAGACACCGAAGGCGTCGAGGCACCGCGCGTGGCGCGCCTGGGCAAACCGTTGCCCTTGCTGGCGGCGATTCTGGTGCCGGTCCTGGGATTGGGCTTGTACCTGCATTTCGGGGCCAGCGACAAGGTCGAACTGACTCGTGAATTCGCCCAGGCACCGCAGTCGATGGAAGAGATGACCCAGCGTCTGGAGCGCGCGGTCGCGGCTCAGCCGGATTCTGCTGAAGGCTTGTACTTCCTAGGTCGCACGTACATGGCTCAGGACCGTCCTGGCGATGCGGCGAAGATCTTCGAACGCACGGTAAACCTGGCCGGTCGTCAACCGGAACTGCTCGGCCAATGGGCCCAGGCCCAGTACTTCGCCGATGGCAAGAAGTGGTCGGACAAGATTCAGGCACTGACTGACGAAGCGCTGAAAACCGATCCGAAAGAAGTCACCAGCCTTGGCTTGCTGGGTATCGCGGCGTTTGAAAGCCAGCGTTATCAGGACGCCATCGACTATTGGAATCGCCTGTTGGCGCAACTGCCGCCGGAAGACAGTTCCCGTGCCGCGCTGCAAGGCGGGATCACCCGGGCGACCGAGAAGCTTGAAGCCAGCGGCGGCAAAGTCGCCCAGGCCCCAGCGACCAAAGCGGCAGCCAAGCTTAAAGTCACCGTCGATCTGGCGCCCGAACTCAAAGCCAAGGTCCAGCCCGATGACAGCGTGTTCATTTTCGCCCGCGCCACTTCGGGTCCACCGGCACCGCTGGCCGCCAAGCGTCTGACCGTCGCCGACTTGCCGGCCACCGTCGAACTGGGCGATGCCGACGCAATGATGCCGCAGTTGAAACTGTCGAACTTCCCTGAAGTCCAATTGGTTGCGCGCATCTCCCGCGCCGGCCAACCGACTGCCGGTGAATGGATCGGTCGCAGCCAGCCCTTGGCCAGCACCACCACAGCAGCGCAAAAACTGACCATCGACAGCCCGGACAAATAACAGGAAATCGCCCATGACCGCCATCGCTCGTATCACCCTGCTCAGTCTGGTTTTGGGGTTAAGCGCTTGTGCGGTCCAACGGCCCCCTGAGCAGCCAACCCCGCGACCGATCCCTCCGTCCCAGCCCAGCACCAAACCGGCGCCCTCAACGGTCCCGAGCAAGCCGACCATCCCGGCCAAACCCGCCAAGCCGCTGCCACGCACTTCCGCCAGCTTCGCGCCGCCACCGGGTGGCAACAGCCATTGGGATGCCAAGCTCGGCGTCTACGTGCTGGATGATCAGCCCAACACCTTCTACCGCCAGCGCACCTACTACCGCTGGAACAACGGCTGGAGCCGGTCCATCAGCCCGAACGGGCCATGGGAAGAGACCAATATCCATGGTGTGCCGGGTGGGTTGGGGCGGCAGTTCGGGGAGTAAATTGAAACGGCGATCCTTGGATCGCCGTTTTGGTTTCTGAGCGTTTCTCAGACGTCTTTTGTCAGTAACCCCTGAACATATTCCACAAACGCCCGAGCCTTGGCGCTGGCCATTCTGCCCGTGGGAAACACCGCCCAAAGGTCCTGATTCGGCAACGTCCAATCCTTCATCACTTCCCTGACCGCACCGCTGGCCAACTCCGGCGCAAACATCCATTCCGATGCCAGGGTCAGCCCTTGATGGGCGAGCACGGCTGCACGCAGACCCTCGGCGGCGTTGACGCGGATTCGGCCGCTGATGATGGCTGACTGCTCATCTGTCCCGTTGCGAAACTGCCAGTTCGCACCGCCCCCCAAGCTGTAGACGACTGCCTGGTGTTTGCTCAGATCAGCCGGGCAGTCGGGTTCGCCGTGCTTTTCGAAATAGGCGGGCGTGCCCAGGACGACGCGCCGGCATTCGGCGATTTTGCGGGCGGTGAGGTCGGAGTCGCTCTGGGTACCCAGGCGCAAGGCGATGTCGACGCCTTCTTCGACCAGATTGACGTTGCGGTCGTCGAGCATCAGGTCGATGTTCAGGTCCGGGTTTTGATCGAGGAACGGTCCGAGGTGCGGAACGATGTGCAGGCGGCCGAAGGTCACGGCAGCGCAGATTCGCAAGTTGCCGGTGAGGCCGCTGGCGGCACCGCGCGCGGCGTTGTCGGCCTCATCGGCTTCTTCGATGGCGCGCTTGGCGCGTTCGAAGAAGACCAGCCCGGCTTCGGTGGGCGTCAGGCCGCGAGTCGAGCGCAACAGCAGTCGAACCGCGAGACGCGCTTCCAGTTGTGCGATGGTTTTCGATACGGCGGGCTGGCCGATATTCAAGCGCCGGGCGGCGGCGGAAAACGAGCCGGTTTCCACCACGTAGACGAAGGTTTCCATTGCGCCGAGGCGGTCCATCCAAAGTCCTTGTGAAGATCAAACTGTGGGAGCGGGCTTGCTCGCGAATACGGACTGACATACACCAATAATGTCCATTGATACACCGCATTCGCGAGCAAGCCCGCTCCCACAGGGGATCCGTGTATTCAGTTAAAACGCGGCTTTGCCGATTGAAGAGCCGCCATCGACAAACAAGGTTTGCCCGGTGATAAAACCGCTCTGCTCGGACAGCAAAAACGCAATGGCCGCCGCGATCTCGTGCGGCTGCCCCAACCGACCCATCGGCACACCCGCCAGATACCGCGCTTCGCCTTCGCTGCCCGGCGGGTTGTTGGTGCGGAACAGTTCCGTTTCCGTCGGCCCTGGCGCCACGGCGTTGACGGTCACGCCGGTTTGCGCCAGTTCCAGCGCCCAGGAACGCGTGAAGCTGATCAGCGCTGCTTTGGCTGCCGCGTACGCCGTGCGCTGGGTGATCCCGAGTACCGTCAAACTGGAAATATTCACCACCCGACCCCAGCCCTTGGCGCGCATGTTCGGCAGCAGCGCCTGAGTAGCCTGCAACGCCGAATGCAGGTTGACCCGCATCACGTCGTCGAAGGTATCGAGGTCGATTTCGCCCAGTACTTGGGGGCGAACCAGGCCGACGTTATTCACCAGCCCATCAAATTCGTACGTCCTGGCCAGATCCGCCAGCACCTCCTGAGTCAGCGTCCTGTCACTCAAATCCAGCGGAAACAGAATCCCGGGGAATGACAGGTCAGGCGTGCGGGCAATCCCGACCACCCGATGCCCCGCGCGGTCCAGATGCTCGGCCACTGCCCGACCAATGCCTTTGCTGGCACCGGTAATGAGAAAGGTACGTCGGGTCATTGCAAACTCCTTGAAAGAACATGCCGCCGGGGCAGGCGGCATTTGAACGGGTCAGGCTCGAATCGCATCCAGCTTCGCTTCAGGCTCTGGACGCTGAGTGTAATCCGGGTTGGCCCGGTTCTTACAAGGATCTGCAGGGACAAGTTCTTACCCGCGAAGCTTTTGACGCCTTATACAGTCGCCAACGAAGCCTTCGGCGAAACACTCAAAAACCGCAACAACGCCAACAGCGGAAATGCACTGCCCACAATCACGATCCACAGCCAGCCGCCATGCTCATACACCGCACTGGCCACGGAGGAGCCAAACGCGCCGCCGATGAAGATGCTGGTCATGTACAACGCATTCAAGCGGCTGCGGCTTTTGGCATCGAGGGCGTAGACCGCGCGTTGGCCGAGGACCATGTTCATCTGCACGCAGAAGTCGAGGACCACGCCGGTGACCGCGAGGCCGATGACGCTGTAGGCCGGGTGGATGAACGCTGGCAGAAAGCTCAGGCTGGCGAAGAGCAGGGCCAGCAGCGAAGCGATGCGGGTGTGGCCAGCATCGGCCAGTCGACCGGCAATCGGCGCGGCGATCGCACCAATGGCACCAACCAGCGCAAAAATCGCGATCTGGGTTTGCGACAGGCCATGATTGCGCGCCAGTTCCAGCGGCACGGCGGTCCAGAACAGGCTGAACGTGGCGAACATGCAGCCCTGGTAGAACGCACGCTGACGCAACACCGGTTGCTGGCGCAACAGCGTCCACAGGGAACCCAGCAATTGGCCATAAGAAGCGCTGTGATCAGGCTGGCGCTTGGGGATCGTCAGTGCCAGCACCAGGCTGATCGCCGCCATCAATACCGCCGCGATCACAAACATCGCGCGCCAGCCGAAGTGGTCAGCCACGACACTGGACACCGGCCGCGCCAGCAGAATCCCCAGCAGCAGCCCGCCCATAATCCCGCCGACGACCCGACCGCGCGACTCTTCCGGCGCGAGGTGCGCCGCCAGTGGAATCAGGATTTGCACCGACACCGAACTGAAACCCACCAGCAATGAGATCAGCAAAAACACATTCGGCTGATCGGTGAACGCCGCACCCAAGAGGCTGGCAATCGCCACCACGGTGGTGATGATCATCAACCGGCGGTTTTCCAGCAGATCGCCCAGCGGAACGAGGAAGAACAGACCCAACGCGTAACCGATCTGGGTCAGCGAAACGATCAGGCTGGCCATGGTGCTGGTCAGGCCGATGTCCGGCGCGATCAGGCCGATGATCGGCTGGGCATAGTAAATGTTGGCCACAATCGCGCCACAGCAGAAGGCAAACAGCATCACCATGCCTTTGGTCATTGTCGCGGTGCCGTGGGGCACCTGGGTCGCTGGGTTCATAACGTGTCTCGCTGAACAAAAGGGGAATGCGCGCAGGCTAAAGAGGTATCGGATTCGGCAGAAGAGGGATTGGAGTGATAGCAATCATTCCATTGCGGAATGGGTGATGGACGTGAGTGCCGTCCATCGACGAACCTTGCGTCGAAACATTGAACTCCGATGATACATTCACTTACATCCTGTTCGATAGCGTGCTTATGTTCTCCTTCACGATTCATAACCGGAAGGCACTTCCATGAATGCGATGTTTCGTCACCTTGTTCGCGGCGCTTCAGTTGTCACCTTGATCGGCATGTTCACGGCAGGTCTGGCCCAGGCCGCCGACGCGCCGGGAATGCGCATTGGCGTGCGCGGCGAGATCACCGGGGTCAGCCCCGATGCCTTGAAAGTCCACGTCAACACCGGCGAAAACGTGGTGATCAATCTGACCCAGGACACCAAAGCCCGCGCCGTTACCCTGGCCAATATCGAAGACATCAAACCCGGCAGCTACATCGGCTCGGCCGCTATTCCACAAGACGATGGCACCTTGAAGGCGCTGGAAGTCCACGTCTTTCCACCGGAGCTGGCGGGCAGCGGCGACGGGCATCGGCCGTTCGATCTGGTCAAGGGCAGCAGCATGACCAACGGCAGCGTAGGCGATCTGGTGGTGAGCAATGGCCGGGTGTTGACCGTCAACTACAAGGGCGGGCAGCAGAAGATCCTGGTGCCGGAAGATGTGCCGATCGTGAACCTGATGCCGGGGGATCGGAGTTTGCTGAAGGTGGGGGTGAAGATTGTGACGTTTGTGACCCAAAGTGCTGACGGGACGCTGACGGCGCAATCCATTTCGGCGGGCAAGGATGGGGTTACACCACCGATGTAACGGCATGTCCAAAACCCTGTGGGAGCGGGCTTGCTCGCGAAGAGGCCGTGTCAGTCGCCGTCAATGTCCAATGACACACCGCTTTCGCGAGCAAGCCCGCTCCCACAGGGGATCTTCAGGGAACACAGATCTTGTGTTCGACCATAAAAAAAGCGACCTCTGAAGGTCGCCTTTTTCATTCAGCTCAGGAATTACTGGCCGCTGTAGATCTGATCAAAGACCCCACCATCATTAAAGTGGGTCTTCTGTACCGTCCTCCAGTCACCAAAGGTCTTCTCCACCGACAGGAAGTCAACTTTCGGGAAACGATCGGTGTACTTGGCCAGCACCGCCGGATCACGCGGGCGCAGGTAGTTGGCCGCCGCTATTTCCTGACCTTCCGGCGACCACAGGTACTTCAGGTATTCCTCGGCCGCCGCGCGGGTGCCTTTCTTGTCGACGGTTTTGTCGACCACCGACACCGGCGGCTCGGCTTCAGCGGAGACGCTCGGGTAGATCACTTCGAATTGTTCACGACCAAACTCACGTGCAATCATTTCCGCTTCGTTTTCGAAGGTCACCAGTACGTCACCGAGCTGGTTGGTCATGAACGTGGTGGTGGCTGCGCGGCCACCGGTATCCAGCACCGGCGCTTGCTTGAACAGCTTGCCGACGAAGTCTTTGGCCTTGTTCTCGTCGCCGCCGTTTTTCAGCACATAACCCCAGGCGGACAGGTAGGTGTAGCGACCGTTACCCGAGGTCTTCGGGTTCGGCACGATCACTTGCACGCCATCCTTGAGCAGGTCGGGCCAGTCTTTCAGGGCTTTCGGGTTGCCTTTGCGAACGATAAACACGGTAGCCGAGGTGAATGGCGCGCTGTTGTTCGGCAGGCGGGTGACCCAGTTGTCCGGGACCAGTTTGCCGTTGTCCGCCAGGGCGTTGATGTCGGTGGCCATGTTCATGGTGATGACGTCAGCCGGCAGGCCATCGATCACCGAGCGCGCCTGTTTGCTGGAGCCGCCGAAGGACATCTGCAGGGTGATGTTCTCGTTGTGCTCGGCTTGCCAGTGTTTCTGGAATGCAGTGTTGTAGTCCTTGTAGAAATCGCGCATCACGTCGTAGGAAACGTTGAGCAGGGTCGGTGCGGCCTGAGCCACGCTGGTCAGTGCCAGGCCAGCGGCCAGAAGTGAGGCGCCAAAGAGTTTTTTCACTGCGCATTCCTTGTTCTATAAAGTTTTTATTTAAAAAGTGAGGCAATTTGCTAGCGACTATAACTGGGCTCGCATAGGCCTTTAAAGATTAAAAAGCACTTTGCTTATTCCAGTTTCTTAAACAATGCATTGCCGCAGCGGGAGCAAAATGCTGCGCCATGTTCATGGCTGCTTTTCTTGCACACCGGGCAGTCGTGTTGCAGCTGTTCACCGCGCATAGCGTTAGCCAGTTCGGCGGTGAAAATCCCGGTGGGCACGGCGATGATCGAGTAGCCGGTGATCATCACCAGCGACGAAATCACCTGGCCCAGCGGCGTCTTGGGCACGATGTCGCCGAAGCCCACCGTGGTCAACGTGACGATCGCCCAGTAAATGCCTTTGGGAATGCTAGTGAAGCCGTGTTGCGGGCCTTCGATCACGTACATCAGCGTGCCGAACACCGTAACCAACGTGCAGACGCTGACCAGAAACACCACGATCTTCTGCTTGCTGCCGCGCAGCGCCGACATCAGGTAGTTGGCTTGCTTGAGGTACGGGCTGAGCTTGAGCACGCGGAAAATCCGCAGCATCCGAATGATCCGGATGATCAGCAGGTACTGGGCATCGGCGTAATACAGCGCGAGGATGCCGGGCACGATCGCCAGCAAATCCACCAGCCCATAAAAGCTGAACGCGTAGCGCAACGGCTTGGGCGAGCAGTACAGGCGCAAGCCATATTCGATGGCGAAGATGACGGTGAAGCCCCACTCGATGTAGGCCAGCACGTCGGCGTAGTTCTTGTGGACCGTGTCGATGCTGTCGAGCATCACGATCACGATGCTGGCGAGGATGATCAACAGCAGAATGCCGTCGAAGCGCCGCCCCGCCTTGGTGTCACTCTGGAAAACCATGACGTAAAGCTCTTCACGCCAGTTTCTGCTGCTGTCCATGGATACCGCCTGAACCAATGATCAGCGAAGCCTAGGTTGATTCTCCTCCAGAGTGCAAGGCGTTCGGGCGACAGGGGGCTTGCCGAGCAGTTGAGCAACCGTGCGGATCAGCCAACAGGCGAGGATGAACGGCGCGGTCAGCGTTGGCAGACCGATGACGGCAAACACCGGCGTCAGCACCAGCGCTGAGGCAATACCGAGCAGCGGCAGCCAGGGTTTCTGGCGTTGCGAGCTGAAGGCGAGGGCGGCGAGTACGGCGTTGTAGCCACCGAGGCCGATCAATGCGCTATAGAAGTCGTGATGCAGCAGGCTCCAGCCCATGCCCGCGACAGACGCCAACAACGCCCAGCAGAATGCGCGGCGATCAGCGATCAGCAACCCCACGGCAATCATCGCACCGGCCAGTGGATGACCGAGGAACATCACCTGACCTAGGCCTTTCAGGGGTGCTGCGAGCAAGTTCAGCGTACTGATTTCGATCAGGTGCGCATTGGTCGAGGGCGTGGCGAAGCACAGCAGCAACCAGCCCAGCCCCACGAAGGGCGCCGTATAGGCAGGCAGGTAGTGGCTGACCCGTACCCGTTTGAGCCACTGTTGAGTGAACATCGCACTCAGTCCACCCGCCGCGATGATCAGCGGCGGCAACAGCGCGGACCAGGGGAAATAGAGGCTCAGCAGCAGGCCGAGGAGGACACCGTTGTAACTGAACAGCCCGGCCTGACGATCGGCCTTGGCGTAGCCGCGACGTTGCGCGGTGAGCAAGCCGGCGACTCCGCCCAGCAGTGCACCGCCAAGCAGGGTGGGCGCGGTGAAAAGAATCGCCAACAGGCACAGCAGACCGCACAGCGGATGGCGCTGGAGGAAGATCTGGCTGAAACCGTTGAGCAGGGCAGTCGCCCAATCGGGGCAGTGGGTGTTGAAGTGGTTGGCAGGCATGGCAGTTCTGAAAGTCAAAGGGAGCGAGTCGGTCGAGCGCGACCCCGGCTCATCGCCAGCAGGCTGGCTCCCACACTGAATCTCAGTTCAGTCTTGATTCCGTGATCGACACAAAACCAATGTGGGAGCCAGCCTGCTGGCGATGAGGCCGGTATGGGCGCTCTAGATCAACGTCTCGATACGCAGTGAGTTAGTCGACCCAGGCTGCCCAAACGGCACACCCGCCGTGATCAATAAAGTGTCCCCGCGCTGCGCCATCCCCTGCGCCTGCGCAATCTCCAGCGCCGTCGAGCACACTTCATCCACCTGCCGCAGCCGGTCATTGACCACCGAATGCACGCCCCACGCCACGGTCAAGCGCCGCGCCGTCTGCAGGTTCGGCGTCAGGTTGAGGATCGGCACCGTCGGCCGTTCCCGCGCCGCACGCAAACTCGAGGTGCCGGACTCGCTGTAATTCACCAGCACCGCCACCGGCAGCACATTGCTGATGCGGCGGATCGCGCAACTGATCGCATCAGAAACAGTCGCCTCAGCCTTCGGCCGGCTCACGTCCAGTTGCGCCTGATAATCCGGGCCGTTTTCCACTTGGCGAATGATCTTGCTCATCATCTGCACCGCTTCCAGCGGGTACTCGCCGGACGCGGTTTCCGCCGATAGCATCACCGCATCGGCACCTTCAGCCACGGCGTTGGCCACGTCGGTGACTTCGGCGCGGGTCGGGGCCGGGGAGAAGCGCATCGATTCGAGCATCTGCGTCGCCACCACCACCGGTTTGCCGAGTTCGCGGCAAATGGTGATGATGTTTTTCTGAATCTGCGGCACGCTTTCGGCCGGTACTTCCACGCCAAGATCACCGCGAGCGACCATGATCGCGTCGCTCAATTCGGCGATCTCGCGCAGTTGAGTCACGGCCGATGGCTTCTCGATCTTGGCCATCAAGAACGCTTTGTCGCCGATCAGTTCGCGGGCTTCGCGGATGTCTTCCGGACGCTGCACGAACGACAGCGCGACCCAGTCCACACCCAGCTCCAGACCGAAGCTCAAATCGCGACGGTCCTTAGCGGTCAGCGGGCTCAATTCCAGCACCGCTTGCGGCACGTTCACCCCTTTGCGGTCCGAGAGTTCGCCGCCGTTGAGCACCGTGGTATCGATCGCGTCGGCGTACTTGGTGACCACGCGCAGACGCAGTTTGCCGTCATCGAGCAGCAGGTCCATGCCAGGTTCCAGCGCGGCGATGATTTCCGGGTGAGGCAGGTTGACCCGGCGCTGATCACCCGGCGTCGGATCAAGGTCCAGGCGCAGGGCCTGGCCGCGATGCAGTTGCACCTTGCCTTCAGCAAACTTGCCGACCCGAAGTTTCGGGCCTTGCAGGTCCATCAGAATGCCCAGCGGATAATTCAGCTGGCGTTCGACTTCACGAATCCATTGATAACGCTGAGCGTGGTCGGCGTGATCGCCGTGGCTGAAGTTCAGGCGAAAGATGTTGACCCCGGCCTGCACCAGCTCACGGATGTCATCGATCCCGTCGGTGGCAGGGCCGAGGGTGGCGAGGATTTTAACCTTCTTGTCAGGCGTCATTTTTTGGGCTCTCGAGAATCAGGATGGCACGGAAGTCGTTGACGTTGGTGCGGGTCGGCTCGGTGACGATCAGTGCGTCCAGCGCCTCGAAATAGCCGTAGCCATTGTTGTTGTCCAACTCATCGCTGGCGCTCAAGCCGAGGGCGGCGGCGCGGGCGTAGCTCTCTGGCGTCATGATCGCGCCGGCGTTGTCTTCGGAACCGTCGATGCCGTCGGTGTCACCGGCCAGGGCGTAGACGCCGGGCAGGCCTTTGAGGCTGTCGGTGAGGCTGAGCAGGAATTCGGCGTTGCGTCCGCCACGGCCATTGCCGCGCACGGTGACGGTGGTTTCGCCGCCAGACAAAATCACGCACGGCGCCGCCAACGGTTGGCCGTGAAGGACCACTTGCCGGGCGATACCGGCGTGCACCTTGGCCACATCGCGGGATTCGCCTTCCAGGTCGCCGAGGATCAGCGGGCTGAAACCGGCCTGACGGGCTTTCACCGCAGCGGCTTCAAGGGATTGTTGAGGACGGGCGATCAACTGGAAATGGCTGCGTGCCAGGCTCGGATCACCGGGTTTGACCGTCTCCGACTCCGGGCTCTGCAACCAGGTGCGCACCGAGGCCGGAACGTCGATACCGTAGCGTTTGAGGATCGCCAATGCTTCAGCCGAAGTGCTCGGGTCGGCCACGGTCGGGCCGGAAGCGATGACCGTGGCGAGGTCGCCCGGTACATCGGAAATCGCATAGGTATATACAGTGGCCGGCCAGCAGGCCTTGCCGAGGCGGCCGCCCTTGATCGCCGAGAGGTGCTTGCGCACGCAATTCATCTCGCCGATGGTGGCGCCGGATTTGAGCAGGGCTTTGTTGATCGATTGCTTGTCGGCGAGGGTGATGCCGGCCGCCGGCAATGCCAGCAGGGCAGAACCGCCACCCGAGAGCAGGAAGATCACGCGGTCGTCTCCGGTCAGGTTGCTGACCAGTTCAAACACGCGCTTGGCGACGGCTTGACCGGCAGCGTCCGGCACCGGGTGAGCGGCTTCGACGACTTCGATTTTTTCGCACGGGGCGCCGTGGCCGTAACGGGTGACCACCAGACCGGAGACTTCACCCTGCCAGCAACGCTCGACCACCTGAGCCATGGCGGCCGCGGCTTTGCCGGCGCCAATGACGATCACCCGACCGCTACGATCTTCAGGCAAATGGGCTTCGAGGACTTGCTGCGGATGGGCCGCGTCGATGGCTGTGGCAAACAGCTCGCGCAGGAATTGTTGCGGATCGACCGACATGGCGGGCTCCCGGAATTCTTGTTATTTGAAAGGGCAACTCAGATCCTGTGGGAGCTAGCCCTGCTAGCGATTCAGGCGCCGAGGTCTATCAGACACACCGCGTCGATTTCATCGCTAGCAGGCTAGCTCCCACAGGTTTTATGCAGGGCTTGCTTACTTATCGCGAATCGAGAAGTTCGCCATGTGTTCCAAACCTTTGATCAGCGCCGAGTGGTCCCAGTTGCTGCCACCGATGGCCGCGCAGGTGCTGAATACTTGCTGGGCGTTGGCGGTATTCGGCAGGTTGATGTTCAGTTCCTTGGCGCCTTGCAGGGCCAGGTTCAGATCCTTCTGGTGCAGGCTGATGCGGAAGCCCGGATCGAAGGTGCCTTTGATCATGCGCTCGCCGTGTACTTCAAGGATCTTCGACGAAGCGAAACCACCCATCAACGCTTCACGGACCTTGGCTGGATCGGCACCGTTTTTCGCGGCGAACAGCAGGGCTTCGGCCACGGCCTGGATGTTCAACGCGACGATGATCTGGTTTGCCACTTTCGCGGTTTGACCGTCGCCGTTGCCGCCGACCATGGTGATGTTCTTGCCCATGGCCTGGAACAGCGGCAGTGCGCGTTCGAAGGCATCGGCATCGCCACCGACCATGATGCTCAGGCTAGCGGCCTTGGCGCCGACTTCACCGCCGGACACTGGCGCATCGAGGTATTGCGCGCCTTTTTCATTGACCTTGGCCGCAAAGGCTTTGGTGGCGGTCGGCGAGATCGAGCTCATGTCGATGACAATTTTGCCTTTGCCCACACCGGCCGCAACACCGTCGGCGCGGAACAGCACGTCGTCGACCTGCGGGGTATCCGGCACCATGATGATGATGAATTCAGCTTCCTGGGCGACTTCTTTCGGGTTCGCCAGGGCGATGGCGCCTCCGGCAATCAGGTCGGCCGGGGCGGCGTCGTGGTGCGCCGACAGGAACAGGCTATGACCGGCTTTCTGCAGGTTCAACGCCATTGGGTGGCCCATGATGCCGGTGCCGATAAATCCGATTTTAGCCATGAGAAATTCCTCTTGTTTTTGTGTAGCTCAAGCAAATAGGGGAGTGCTTTGGGTGGGAGCGGGCTTGCTCGCGAATGCGGTGGACCATTCAGCATCCATGTCGACTGACCCACCGCATTCGCGAGCAAGCCCGCTCCCACAGGGATCTGTGTCAGATCGCGTTATGGGTTTTGAGCCAGCCCAGACCCGCTTCCGTGGTGGTCAGCGGCTTGTATTCACAGCCAACCCAACCCTGATAACCGATGCGGTCCAGGTGTTCGAACAGGAAGCGGTAGTTGATTTCACCGGTGCCCGGTTCGTTACGCCCCGGGTTGTCGGCCAACTGGATGTGGTTGATCTCGCCCAAGTGCGCAGCCATGGTGCGGGCCAGGTCGCCCTCCATGATTTGCATGTGGTAGATGTCGTATTGCAGGAACAGGTTGGCGCTGCCGACTTGTTCGCGAATCGACAGGGCCTGCGCCGTGTTGTTCAGGTAGAAACCCGGGATGTCGCGGGTGTTGATCGCTTCCATCACCAGCTTGATGCCCGCCGCTTGCAGCTTGTCGGCGGCGTACTTGAGGTTGGCAACGAAGGTTTTTTCCACGGTGGCATCGTCGACACCTTGTGGACGAATACCGGCCAGGCAGTTGACCTGGGTGTTGCCCAGTACTTGTGCGTAAGCGATCGCCAGATCGACACCGGCGCGGAACTCTTCAACCCGGTCCGGCAGGCACGCGATACCGCGTTCGCCCTTGGCCCAGTCACCGGCCGGCAGGTTGAACAGCACCTGGGTCAGGCCGTTGGCGTCGAGCTTGGCCTTGATCTCGGCGGAGCTGAAGTCGTAGGGGAACAGGTATTCGACACCACTGAAGCCGGCCTTGGCGGCCGCTTCGAAACGGGCAAGAAAATCCTGCTCAGTGAACAGCATGGACAGGTTGGCTGCGAAACGCGGCATGGTGGTCTCCCGAAAGTATGTGCAGATCCCCTGTGGGAGCCAGCCTGCTGGCGATAGCGGTGGGACAGTCAACATCAATGTTGAATGTGCCGGCCTCATCGCGAGCAGGCTCGCTCCCACAGGGAGAGCGGTCAGCTGTTAGTCCAGCAACGAAATCGCGGTTGGCGCATCGTTGCCGACCAGCGCCAGGTCTTCGAATTCGTTGACGGCGTTGATCTCGGTGCCCATGGAAATGTTGGTGACGCGCTCCAGGATAATCTCGACGATCACCGGCACCTTGAACTCTTCGATCAGCTCCTGGGCCTTGCGCAAGGCAGGCTGGATCTGACCCGGCTCGAACACCCGCAGCGCCTTGCAGCCGAGGCCTTCGGCGACCGCGACATGGTCGACACCGTAACCGTTGAGTTCCGGAGCGTTCAGGTTATCGAAGGACAGCTGCACGCAGTAGTCCATGTCGAAACCGCGCTGAGCCTGACGAATCAGCCCCAGGTACGAATTGTTGACCACAACGTGGATGTACGGCAGCTTGAACTGCGCGCCCACCGCCAACTCTTCGATCATGAACTGGAAATCATAGTCGCCCGACAGTGCCACGACCTTGCGGGTCGGATCGGCCTTGACCACGCCCAGCGCTGCCGGAATGGTCCAGCCCAACGGGCCGGCCTGACCGCAGTTGATCCAGTGACGCGGCTTGTAGACGTGCAGGAACTGCGCGCCGGCAATCTGCGACAGACCGATGGTGCTGACGTAGCACGTGTCCTTGCCGAACACCTGGTTCATCTCTTCGTAAACGCGCTGCGGCTTGACCGGCACGTTGTCGAAGTGAGTCTTGCGCTGCAGGCTGGCTTTGCGTTGTTGGCAGTCTTGCAGCCAGGCGCTACGGTTTTTCAGCTTGCCGGCGGCTTGCCATTCACGAGCGACTTCGATGAACACGGTCAGCGCGGCAGCGGCGTCGGAAACGATGCCCAGGTCCGGGTTGAACACGCGGCCGATTTGCGTCGGCTCGATGTCGACGTGAATGAACTTGCGGCCTTCGGTGTACACATCGATCGAACCGGTGTGACGGTTGGCCCAACGGTTACCGACGCCCAAGACCACGTCGGACTTCAGCAGGGTGGCATTGCCGTAACGGTGCGACGTCTGCAAGCCCACCATGCCGACCATCAGCGGGTGGTCGTCCGGGATCGTGCCCCAGCCCATCAGGGTCGGGATAACCGGGATACCGGTCAACTCGGCGAACTCCACCAGCAATTCGCTGGCGTCGGCATTGATGATGCCGCCACCGGCCACCAGCAATGGGCGTTCGGCCTGATCGAGCATGGCCAGGGCCTTCTCGATTTGCACGCGGTTGGCGGTTGGCTTGGCCAGCGGCAGTGGCTCGTAGGCGTCGATGTCGAATTCGATTTCGGCCATCTGCACGTCGAACGGCAGGTCGATCAGCACCGGGCCTGGACGGCCGGAGCGCATTTCATAGAAGGCTTTCTGGAATGCATACGGCACCTGGCCCGGTTCCATGACCGTAGTCGCCCACTTGGTCACTGGCTTGACGATGGTGGTGATGTCGACAGCCTGGAAGTCTTCCTTGTGCATACGGGCGCGGGGTGCTTGCCCGGTGATGCACAGAATCGGGATCGAGTCGGCCGAGGCGCTGTAGAGCCCGGTGACCATGTCGGTGCCGGCCGGGCCGGAAGTGCCGATGCACACGCCAATGTTGCCGGCCTTGGTGCGGGTGTAGCCCTCGGCCATGTGCGAGGCACCTTCAACGTGGCGCGCGAGGACGTGATCGATGCCACCGACCTTCTGCAAGGCGGAGTACAGCGGGTTGATCGCGGCGCCCGGGATGCCAAAAGCGGTATCAACCCCTTCGCGGCGCATCACCAGAACGGCGGCTTCGATTGCTCTCATTTTGCTCATTGTTTTGTGCCTCTTACGTTTTGTAATTGTATACAAGTGGCTTTGCGCAGAGTTTATTCACGGCGGACGGCGCAGGTCAATCCATTTTCTCAAGCGGTCGTTTCATTCGTCGGAAGCCCGTTCTGCTGTGGCTTTTCGTCGCATGTGGCGCTTTTCGAAAATTATTGTATACAAAAAAATAACTCATTGTGTTCTATTTGTTGCATTGGGCTGCGGCACAAACGCGCAGTACCTCCGCTTTCCCTATAACAAAATGAGGACGGCACCATGAGCGCTTTAACCTTGAAAGTTGCAGTCAACCTGATCGATCAGGCCATCACCGCAGGCCGTGCAATCTCCGCGGCCCCACTCACCATCGCGGTACTGGATGCCGGCGGACACGTGATTAGCCTGCAACGCGAAGACGGCGCGAGCCTGCTGCGCCCACAGGTCGCCATCGGCAAAGCCTGGGGCGCCATCGCCCTCGGCAAAGGCTCACGCCTGCTGGCGCTGGACGCCCAGCAACGCCCGGCCTTCTTCGCCGCGCTGAACAGCCTGGGGCAGGGCAGCGTCGTGCCGGCACCGGGCGGTGTGTTGATTCGGGATCAGGACGGGAACGTGCTGGGGGCGGTGGGGATCAGCGGGGATCTGTCAGATGTTGACGAGCAGTGTGCGATCAGTGCGATCGAGGCGGTGGGGTTGAGGGCTGATGCGGGGGTGACGGCTTGATTTCGTATTGATTGATCTATCGCCATCGCCAGCAGGCTGGCTCCCACAGGGGATGTTTGTCGCACACGAATGTTGTGTTCACAGAGATCCAGTGTGGGAGCTAGCCTGCTAGCGATGACGGACTACCAGACACATCCAGCTAAATGTCTCCCCGCCCTTGGGCGATTTCAGGTCTAGCCTTCCAGATGAGTTAATCATGCAAGGGGCAAAGGAATGCCTGATCTACCCGCTTCAAATCGCTTGCGCATTGGCCGCTATGCCGAATCCAATCGGATTTACCTGCTGACTACCAATACACACGACCGAAAGCCAATATTCAAAGACTTCACCTTGGGTAGAGTGGTGGTTAATCAATTTCGCTGCGCTCAGGATCAAGGCATCGCGAATTCACTGGCCTGGGTTGTCATGCCCGATCATTTCCATTGGCTGGTCGAGTTACAGCAAGGATCATTAGGTGACCTGATGCAAAAGACCAAATCACTGAGCACCAAAGCGGTGAATCAGTTTACTGGCCGCAAGATCGCCCTCTGGCAGAAAGGTTTTCACGACCGGGCTCTGCGGCGGGAAGAGGATTTGGTGAAATTGGCCCGGTATGTCGTGGCCAACCCGTTGCGGGCTGGGCTGGTGGAAAAGCTTGGCGACTATCCGTTGTGGGATGCTGTTTGGGTTTGAGCTGAAACCGAGCCGCCTTCATCGCTAGCAGGCTAGCTCCCACAGGGGATTGGTGAACGCCACAGATCCAATGTGGGAGCTAGCCTGCTAGCGATAAATGCACCGCGGTCTACCTGTCCGGCTCACACCCCTTCAGCACCAACCGAATAATCGTCTGCGCCGCCGCTTCATAGTCCTCTTCATCCAGCTTGGCCTTGCCCGTGATGGCGGTGATTTGCCAGTCAAAGTCGGCATAGGTCTGGGTCGCGGCCCAGATGCTGAACATCAGGTGGTTAGGATCAATCGGGGCGATCTGGCCGCGGTCGATCCAGGTCTGGATGCAGTCGATGTTGTGCCTGGCCTGGCCGTTGAGCTGTTCCACCAGGTCGGCGCTCAGATGCGGGGCGCCGTGCATGATTTCGCTAGCGAACACCTTGGAGGCGAAGGGCAGGTCGCGGGAGATGCGGATTTTCGAGCGGATGTAGCCGCTCAGCACTTCGCTGGGCACGCCGTCGGCGTTGAACGGCGTCGAGGCCTGCAGAATTGGCTCAATGATGCTTTCCAGGACCTCACGGTAGAGGTTTTCCTTGGATTTGAAGTAGTAATAGACGTTCGGCTTGGGCAATCCCGCCTTGGCTGCGATATCACTGGTTTTGGTCGCAGCGAAGCCCTTGTCGGCAAATTCTTCACTGGCGGCACGCAGGATCAGTTGTTTGTTGCGCTCGCGGATAGTGCTCATAAACCAGGGGGTTCCTTGCCTGTTCTGGCGGTTGCGCATGGTAGCACCGGCCTCGCGCGGCGCTCAAGAATGCCCCGTGTGGCGCTCGGTCGCGCTATGCTGCGCAGCATTCATTCCAGAAGGACACTTGATTCATGGCAGGAAGCAGTTTGCTGTTGCTGATCGATGACATTGCCGCGGTACTCGACGATGTGGCGTTGATGACCAAGATGGCGGCCAAGAAGACCGCCGGCGTACTCGGCGATGATCTGGCGCTGAATGCCCAACAGGTTTCCGGTGTACGTGCCGAGCGGGAAATCCCGGTCGTATGGGCGGTGGCCAAGGGCTCGTTTCTCAACAAGCTGATCCTGGTGCCGTCAGCCCTGGCCATCAGTGCATTCATTCCCTGGCTGGTCACGCCATTGTTGATGATCGGCGGCGCGTACCTGTGCTTCGAGGGTTTCGAGAAACTCGCCCACAAATTCCTGCACAGCAAGGCTGAAGACCAGGCCGAGCATGCGGAACTGGTCGAAGCAGTGGCTGATCCGGCGGTCGACCTGGTGGCATTCGAGCAGGACAAGATCAAGGGCGCCATCCGTACTGACTTCATCCTGTCGGCAGAAATCATCGCCATCACCCTCGGCACCGTGGCGGATGCGTCGTTGACCCAACAGGTCATCGTGCTGTCGGGCATCGCCATCGTCATGACCATTGGTGTTTATGGCCTGGTGGCAGGCATCGTCAAGCTCGATGACCTCGGCCTGTGGCTGACCCAGAAGCCCGGGCAGATGGCCAAAAGCATCGGCGGCGGGATTCTGCGCGCAGCGCCGTACATGATGAAAAGCCTGTCGGTGATTGGTACGGCGGCTATGTTCCTCGTGGGCGGCGGAATCCTGACCCATGGCGTGCCGGTGGTTCATCACTGGATTGAAAGCGTCAGCGCGGGGGCGGGCGGTGCCGGGTTTATCGTGCCGACGTTGCTGAATGCGGTGGCGGGGATAGTCGCGGGTGCGGTGGTGTTGGCCGGTGTGATGGTCGTCAGCAAACTCTGGAAAGCGCTGAAAAGCTAAAGCCTGGCACGGTCCAACTGTGGTAGCGGGCTTGCTCGCGAATGCGGTCGATCAGTTGACGGAGAAGTTGACTGACATGACGCCTTCGCGAGCAAGCCCGCTCCCACATTGGGTTTTGTGGTGTTTGGGGTTTCGCGCATTAAAAAGGCCATTCGATCTGCATCGAATGGCCTTTTTTGTTGCCGCTGGAATTACTCGGCGATCTGCAACTTGCGTGACTCGGTGTACACGTAACGCACTTTCTCGTACTCGAACGGCGAGTTCAGCTGGCCATAGCGGAAGCTGTTCTGGTAGCGCTTGTCGACACCGCGCAGGGCCCAGACTTCAGGATGGTTGGAGCTGACTTCCGAGACGTTCAGGAAGTTGATCGCCGATTCGGCGCTAAAGTCCACCACCAGGCCGCCGGTGTCGCGGATGTTCGAAGGGCCAAGGATCGGCAACACGAAGTAAGCGCCGCCCGGTACACCGTAGAAGCCCAGGGTCTGGCCGAAGTCTTCGGCCTGACGCGGCAGGCCCATGGCGGTGGCCGGGTCCCACAGGCCGGCGATGCCGATGGTGGTGTTGAGCAGCAGGCGCGCGGTGGTTTCCATCGAACGCTTGCCTTTGAACTGCAGCAGGCTGTTCATCAGGTTCGGCACATCGCCGATGTTATTGAAGAAGTTGCTCACGCCGGTGCGCAGGAAACTCGGGGTGATGTAACGATAACCGTCGACCACCGGCAGGAACACCCATTGGTCGAAGCGGTAGTTGAAGTGATAAACCCGCCGGTTCCACTCTTCCAGCGGGTCGTAGACGTTCAGCGCGTTGAGCGTGGAGCGTTCGAACTCGCGCTGATCCAGCCCCGGGTTGAACTTGAGTTTGCTCAGCGGTTCCTTGAAACCGTCACTGTCGACCACGACAGGGGCGTTGGCTTTGCTGTTGTCTGCATTGGCGACGCCTGCACAGAGTAACGCAGCGATAAGCAGGAGGTATTTAGCCACGGAAGAACTCCAGCATAGCGTCGCTGTTGACGCGGTAATTTAGGTTGCCGCAATGGCCGCCCAGTGGATAAACGGTCAAACGATCGCCGAAGGTCTTGCGCAGGAAGCCGAGGTCGCCAGGGCCGAGGATCACGTCGTCGGCGTTGTGCATGACGGCGATTTTCGGGCTGTCGTGCAGGTAATCCTTGAGTGCATACAGGCTGACCTGATCGATCAGTTGCAGCAGGCTGCCGCCGTCGGTGCGGGCGCGCCACATCGGGATCACTTGTTCGGTGATGTAGCAGTCGAAGTCGCATTGCAGCGCCCGCTTGAGGAACGGCGTGAGGCTGGTGCCTTCGGTGATCGGGTACTTCGGCGGGGTGATCAGGCCGCGACGGTTAATCAGGTCCGAGGTGAAGGCAATATCGGCCGCCGAGAAGCGGAACGAAGTGCCGATCAGCATGGCCATCTGTTCGTTGGTCAGGTGCTGCTTGGACTGCTGGAAGTCGTAGAGCAAGGCATCGTTGAGGTCGATGTAGCCTTTTTGCTGGAAGTAGCGGGTCAGTTTGTTCAGCACCAGTTCATAGAACGTGGTGCTGTTGTTGATGCCCTTGACCTCGGTCTGGACCAGTTTGTCCAGGTTGGTGATCGAGGTGTAAAGGTTGACCGGCGGGTTGAGCAGCAAGACTTTCTTGAAGTTGAAGCTGCGACGGGTTTCGTCCAGGTGCGCGACGAAGGCAGCGTCCAGCGCGCCCAGGCTGTAACCGGTCAGGTAGTAATCGGTGACGGGGACGTTCGGGTTTTGCGCCCGCACGGCCTGCATCACCCGGTACATGTCTTCGGCATCTTCCTTGGTGATACCCGGTGTGGCAAAGCGTGAAGCCGCGCTCATGAAGTCGAAGCTGGTGGGCGACGACAGTTGCACCACGTGATAACCAGCCTTGTAGTAGAGCTTTTTCAGGTATTCGTTGAGGCTGCTGTCATAACGCGCGCCGGTGCCGGCGATCAGGAAGATCAGCGGCGCTGCCTTGTCTTGCGTGGCGATGCGGTAGGTCAGCTTTTTGACCGGCCAGAAGTTGTCTGGCAGTTCGAATTCACGCTCCGGGCGCAGGGTCACGCTGCGTGTCTGTTGGTCGATGTCCTCGTCCAGCGGCAGCTCCGGACGCAGGTCTGGCGGAGTCGTGGCGATGGTTGCCTCGAACGGGTTGGTCAAGGGGTAGCCATAACTGGCGGCGTCGATGTCGACCGCCAGTGCGGACGCACTCAAAATAAGGCCGCCAAACAGGGCGGCGAAGCGCAAGGAACGGAGCATGACTAGATCCCTTAGAGGAAGGTGCCGAATGAAGTTCGCAGGCTATGACCACGGGGTTTGCGCCAAAGTGCCATGCTGCGGCACCAATCAGGGCGTATTTCGGATCAATAGTAGCTGGACGATACACTTTGCAGCTATTTCGTGACCAATTATCTGTTGCGCGCGTTTGCTTAGTGCTGTCGGGGGATTAAGCTGGCCGCCGTTTTCGCTTATTGGAGTGCTTCATGTCCCGCCGTCTGCCTGTGATTCTGCTGCTCGTTTTGCTGCCTTTATGGCTGGCCGCCAGTTATGGCGCGCGTTATGGCTTTATGGAGGATGCGCAGTGGGTTGGCCTCTGCGTGGACGAGGCGAGCCGTTGGGAATGCCAGGTTCGTTCGAGCCTGGGCTTGATGATTCACTTCAAGGTGTTGGGCTACGCCGCATTGGCCGCCGCGATCCTCGGGTTTGTGGTGCCGGGCCGGGCGGGGTGGTGGCTGGCGGTGCTGGCGCTGGTATTCGGAATTCCGGCGCTGGCGTTGTACAACACTACTTTGGCTGTTTTTGCGGTGGTGATTGCAGGGTTGCGTCTGGTTCGGGCGTCTCGTAGCGCCTGAGAGTCAGTCTTCGCGGGCAAGCCACGCTCCCACAGGATCTTTGTCGTACACAAAATCTGTATTCGCTGAAGAACCCTGTGGGAGCGTGGCTTGCCCGCGATGAGGCCGGTAGCCGCGCAGAAGATCAGCCCTTGCGAACCCGCAAACAGCGCCACAACGCCGCCACCATCAACACACTCACCAGCGCCCAACCCCAGGCCTGCTGGTTCTGCAACCCTTCAACGAACAGCTGCGGCGCAATGCCGGCGCCGATGATGAAGGTCAGCAGGGCGATTTCACGGCGCGGCGCGCTCACCGGGCGGCACAGGTAAACCAGCGCCGGGAGGATGAACGCGACACTCGGGAAACTGCGGTAGCGCGGGTCGAGCACCAGTTCCAGCATCATCACCGCCGCCGCAAAACCTGCTGCAGCAACCAGCCAGCCCGCTCGACGCTCCAGGGCATTGAACGCACGCTCACGCCAGCCGGTACGAGCACTCAGGGTCAGTGCTGCATGGGCCAGCACCAGTAGGTTCAAACCCGTCAGCAACGCCACCCACAACCATTCACTGGCAAAACGCGTCGTGACACGCGCCAAATCGCCCCAGGCGCCAATCGAGCACGCGGCCAGTGCGCCGAGCAGCGGCAATACCAAGGCAGCGCGCGTGGTGCGTACACGCCCGCCGAGCATCAGCGTGCCAAGGAAGATCAAGCCGCCAACGGCCAGCCACTGCGACCAGTACGGCACGTTCGACACAGGGCCGGCCAACACGCCCTTGTCCTGACGATCAGCATCGAACAGCCCCCAGTAACCACCGACGGCCCCTTCGCTGGCGCGTTTCCACGGCTGGTCGAACGCCTCGATCAGGTTGTAATGCCAGCCTTGCTGTTCGGCCATGATGACAAAACCGCGGATGAACTTGGCTTCATTGACCCGGCTCGGCAGGGCGGTTTCGCGTTGGCGGCCTTCGCTCGGCCAGCCGGTTTCGCCAATCACCACGTCCTTGGGCGCGAATTTGTTGCCGAACACCTGACGCACTTCAGCCACATGCTGCAGCGCTGCGTCAATGTTCGAGGGATCATCTTCCCAGTACGGCAGCAAATGGATGGTCAGGAAATCCACCGCTGGGGCGATTTCCGGGTGCTTGAGCCAAAACTCCCAGACGTCGGCGTAAGTGACCGGCTGCTTGACCTGGCTTTTGACTTTATTGATCAGCCTCGCCAGCTGCGCCCCCGTGATTTCCTTGCGCAACAGGGTTTCGTTGCCGACGATCACCGAGGTCACCACGTCCGCGTTGGCGTTGGCCGAGGCAATCAGCAGGTCGACTTCTTTCTCGGTGTCCACCGGGTTGCTATTGACCCAGGCGCCGATCATCAGTTTCAGACCATGCTTGCGGGCCAGATCGGGCACCGCCTCGAGGCCGGTCATGGAATAAGTGCGGATGCACTCGAAGCTTTTGGCCAGCAGCGCGAGGTCGGCGTCCATGCGCTCGGGGCGCAACTTGAACGGCACGTCGTACGGTGACTGGTCCTTGTCGAACGGGGTGTAGGAGGCGCATTGCAGCTTGTGCGTCGCGCTGGCCACGTCCGGCAGAATCACCGGTTTGCCGAGGCCGTACCAGAAGCCGCCGAGGGCAAACAGCCCGAGCAGGCAAGCGAAGAGATAAGCCAGAAAAGGAAAGCGGGATGTCGCGGGCATGGTCAGGCCGTCTGGGAGCAAAGCCGCGCATGTTACCTGCATTTGCCCCGCGCTTGGGCCCTTGCATGATTTTGACATGCAAAGTTCGAGCGGATTGGCCTGGGGGCTTTCTGTGCACTAGATTAATGGCGATCTGATGTCGTTTCTCGATGCCTTGAGGTCGCTGACAGAGCAGGTCGCGGTTGTCGTCAGGTTGATGATCGATGCATCAGTGCTCCCATGGAAAATCACGCTGATGTTCGAACGAGTTTGCGGTGGGCGTGATGGGCGCGCTGTGCACCATAACAATACGTTGACGCGACTCGGCATCCGTCGAGCGCAGCACTTTCGGGGAAGTAACGATGAAGATGCGACGACTTTTAGGCGCCGGTGCCGCTCTGGTGCTTGCGATTGGCTCCACGATGGCCAATGCCGAGAGCAAAACCCTGAGCATCGGTTACGTTGACGGTTGGTCCGACAGCGTCGCGACCACGCATGTGGCCGCCGAAGTGATCAAGCAAAAGCTGGGTTATGACGTGAAACTGCAAGCCGTCGCCACCGGGATCATGTGGCAGGGCGTGGCCACCGGCAAACTCGACGCCATGTTGTCTGCCTGGCTGCCGGTGACTCACGGCGACTACTGGACCAAGAACAAGGATCAAGTCGTCGATTACGGCCCGAACTTCAAGGATGCAAAAATCGGCTTGATCGTGCCGGAATACGTCAAGGCCAAAACCATTGATGACCTGAAAACTGACGACACCTTCAAGAAACGCATCGTCGGTATCGACGCTGGTTCGGGTGTGATGCTTAAAACCGAGCAGGCGATCAAGGATTACGACCTGACCGGGTATCAACTCAAGGCCAGTTCCGGCGCCGGCATGATTGCCGAGCTGACCCGTGCCGAGAAGAAAAACGAATCCATCGCTGTCACCGGTTGGGTGCCGCACTGGATGTTCGCCAAGTGGAAACTGCGCTTCCTGGACGATCCGAAAGGCGTTTATGGCGCGGCTGAAACCGTAAACAGCATCGGTAGCAAAGAACTTGCAACCAAGGCACCGGAAGTGGCCAAGTTCCTGAAGAACTTCCAGTGGGCCTCGAAAGACGAAATCGGCGAAGTCATGTTGGCGATCCAGGATGGCGCCAAACCTGAAGCCGCTGCGAAGGATTGGGTGGCCAAACACCCTGAACGCGTCGCGGACTGGACCAAGTGATTTGAGCTGAAGGCTCTATTCAGTACCTCTCAAGGCCCCTTGGCATATTTGCCAAGGGGCCTTTTGCTTTTCCCTGTGGGAGTGGATGCTGAAAAATGGCGATTCTGTCATGTCGTTCTAATACTAAGGTCGTCTGGAACCAGTTCCGCAGCCGCATAGAGTGGATAACGTTCCAACTTTAATCTGTGCTGCGAGGATAAAAACAATGAACGACAGCATTTACCTCTCGATTCAAAACAGCCCGCGCTTCAAGGAGCTGGTTAGCAAGCGAGAAAAGTTCGCCTGGATTCTTTCAGCGATCATGCTTGGGCTTTACTCCGGATTCATCCTTTTGATTGCTTACGGGCCGCATATTCTGGGCGCGAAAATCAACCCCGAATCTTCGATTACCTGGGGGATACCGATTGGTGTCGGGCTGATTCTTTCGGCCTTTGTCCTGACTGCGATCTACGTGCGACGCGCCAATGGCGAATTCGACGACCTGAACAATCTGATTCTCAAGGAGGCTCAGCAATGATCCGGCGTCTATTGGCTTTATTGAGTGTTGCAGCCTTCGCACCGGGTGCCTGGGCGGCTGAAGCCCTGACCGGTGCCGTGCAGAAACAACCGCTGAACGTCGCCGCGATCCTGATGTTCGTGGCGTTCGTCGGCGCGACTTTGTATATCACCTACTGGGCCTCCAAGAAAAACAACTCGGCAGCCGACTACTATGCGGCCGGTGGCAAGATCACCGGTTTCCAGAATGGTCTGGCGATTGCCGGTGACTACATGTCCGCGGCGTCCTTCCTGGGTATTTCCGCCCTGGTGTTCACTTCCGGCTACGATGGCCTGATCTACTCGATCGGCTTCCTGGTGGGCTGGCCGATCATTCTGTTCCTGATCGCCGAGCGCCTGCGTAACCTGGGTAAGTACACCTTTGCCGACGTGGCGTCCTACCGCCTTGGGCAAACCCAGATTCGCTCGCTGTCCGCTTGCGGTTCGCTGGTGGTGGTAGCGTTCTACCTGATCGCGCAAATGGTCGGGGCCGGCAAGCTGATCCAGTTGCTGTTCGGTCTGGATTACCACGTAGCGGTGATCCTGGTCGGCGTCCTGATGTGCATGTACGTGCTGTTCGGCGGCATGTTGGCGACCACTTGGGTGCAGATCATCAAGGCCGTGCTGTTGCTGTCCGGTGCCTCGTTCATGGCGCTGATGGTGATGAAGCACGTCAACTTTGACTTCAACACGCTGTTCTCCGAGGCGATCAAGGTTCACGCCAAAGGCGAAGCGATCATGAGCCCGGGCGGCCTGGTGAAAGATCCGGTGTCCGCGTTCTCCCTCGGCCTGGCACTGATGTTTGGTACCGCTGGCCTGCCGCACATCCTGATGCGCTTCTTCACCGTGAGTGACGCGAAGGAAGCCCGCAAGAGCGTGCTGTATGCAACCGGCTTCATTGGCTACTTCTACATCCTGACCTTCATCATCGGCTTCGGCGCGATCCTGCTGGTCAGCACCAATCCGGCCTTTAAAGATGCGGCTGGCGCGCTGTTGGGCGGTAACAACATGGCGGCGGTGCACCTGGCCAACGCGGTGGGTGGCAGTATTTTCCTGGGCTTCATCTCGGCGGTAGCGTTCGCGACCATTCTGGCAGTGGTTGCCGGTTTGACTCTGGCCGGTGCTTCGGCGGTGTCTCACGACCTGTATGCCAGCGTGATCAAGAAAGGCAAGGCCAACGAGAAGGACGAGATCCGTGTCTCGAAAATCACCACCATCGCTTTGGCGGTGCTGGCGATCGGCCTGGGCATTCTGTTCGAAAGCCAGAACATTGCGTTCATGGTGGGCCTGGCGTTCTCCATCGCGGCGAGCTGTAACTTCCCGGTGCTGCTGCTCTCCATGTACTGGAAGAAGCTGACCACTCGCGGTGCGATGATCGGTGGCTGGTTGGGTCTGGTGAGTGCGGTTGGCTTGATGGTGCTTGGGCCGACCATCTGGGTGCAGATCCTGCATCACGAGAAGGCTATCTTCCCGTATGAGTACCCGGCGCTGTTTTCCATGGCCATTGCGTTCATCGGGATCTGGTTCTTCTCGATCACTGACAAGTCCGCGGCTGGCGTTAATGAGCGTGCGCTGTTCTTCCCGCAGTTTGTTCGTTCGCAGACCGGGTTGGGGGCGAGTGGGGCGGTTTCTCACTAAGGCTTCGAGGTTGTCTGTGTAAGTTGCGTTGAACGAAAAATGCCCCGGTCGAGAGATCGGGGCATTTTTTATTGGGCTCGGCGTTGACTCTTTGGGAGCTGGCCTGCGTGATGGCGGCCTGATAGCCGACCATGTTCTTGGTGGTTGTGTGTATATCCATTCCTGCGGTAACGGCCACTTAGGGTTTCGCCCTTACGGCGACTCACTTTTTTTACAAGCGCCTAAAAAAAGTAAGCAAAAAAACGCTCGCCCCAAGCGTCCGGCCCCTCGCTAAGGCTCGGCGTACCTTCGCTCCGGTATCCATCCGGGGACACTGCCCTCCGGTTGGCTTCGCTGCACCTACATGCAGCGTGTTCGACTGCGTCGAACGGCGCTGCGCGCCACTCCCCGGATGAACACCTCCACTCAGCCTCCCGAAAGGGGCGGGTGGATCAAGATCAAAAGCTGAAGGCGAGCTAACGCTCGGCCTGATGAGTGGTGAAGAGCAAAAGCCGTGCGCCACGCTGCTTTATGTGGGAGCGGGCTTGCTCGCGAAGGCGGCCTGACAGCCGACCAATATCTTGCTGATGCACCCAATTCAACTGTGGGAGCGAGCTTGCTCGCGATTGCGGTCTGACATCCAGCATTGAAGTCGTCTGACACTCCGCCATCGCGAGCAAGCTCGCTCCCACAGTTGTCAGGTTGCTTTGCTTTGCTTTGCTTTGCTTTGCTTTGCTTTGCTTTGGCTTTTGACGTTGATCTTGATCTTGATCTTGATCTTGATCTTGATCTCTCGCCCCTTCGGCAGGCCGAGCGTAGGTGTTCATCAGGGGGTGGGCGCGTAGCGCCGTGCGGCGAAGCCGCACACATCGAGAGGAGGTCGTCGCGAAGCAGACCGTAGGCGATGCCCCCTGATGGACGCCGTAGCGAGGGAACGCGGAGCCTCAGCGAGGCGCCGTACGCCGGGGCGAAGCCTTTTGCTTACTTTTCGCTGGGCCGGCATTCCGGCGTTTGGAAAAGTGAGTCGCTGTAAGAGCGAAACCATAAGTCGCCGTTACCGCAGAAACGGATATGTACACAAATCCCAAATCCCAAAAACCCAGTCGGCCCTCAGGCCGCTGAGACTTCTAAGGCCACACAAACAAAAACGGCCTCTATATAAATAGAGGCCGTTCCCGGTACAACTTAAGACGTTATCGCAAGACAGGTCTTATTTGCGGTCTTCCAGCTTGGTAATGTCACGCGACTCGTAGCCGGTGTACAACTGGCGCGGACGGCCAATCTTGTACGGGCTGGAGAGCATTTCTTTCCAGTGGGAGATCCAGCCGACAGTCCGCGCCAGGGCGAAGATCACGGTGAACATGCTGGTTGGAATGCCGATCGCCTTGAGGATGATCCCCGAGTAGAAGTCGACGTTCGGGTACAGCGAGCGCTCGATGAAGTACGGGTCGGTCAGCGCGATCTCTTCCAGGCGCATGGCCAGTTCGAGTTGCTTGTCGTGCTTGATCCCCAGTTCCTTCAACACTTCGTCGCAGGTCTGCTTCATCACGGTGGCGCGCGGGTCGCGGTTTTTGTAAACCCGGTGACCGAAGCCCATCAGTTTGAATGGATCGTTCTTGTCCTTGGCCTTGGCGATGTACTTGTCGATGTTCGACACATCGCCAATTTCATCGAGCATGGTCAGAACAGCTTCGTTCGCGCCGCCGTGGGCAGGGCCCCACAGTGCAGCGATGCCGGCGGCGATACAGGCGAACGGGTTGGCACCCGAAGAGCCGGCCAGGCGTACGGTGGACGTCGATGCGTTCTGCTCGTGGTCGGCATGGAGGATGAAGATCCGGTCCATGGCCTTGGCGAGTACCGGGCTGATCGGTTTGATCTCGCACGGGGTGTTGAACATCATGTGCAGGAAGTTTTCCGCGTACGTCAGGTCGTTGCGCGGGTACATCATGGGTTGGCCCATGGAGTACTTGTAAACCATCGCTGCCAGGGTCGGCATCTTGGCAACCAGGCGGATCGCGGAAATTTCACGATGCTGCGGGTTATTGATGTCGAGGGAGTCGTGGTAGAAGGCCGAGAGGGCGCCGACTACACCGCACATGACGGCCATTGGGTGGGCGTCGCGACGGAAGCCGTTGAAGAAGGTCTTCAACTGCTCGTGAACCATGGTGTGGTTCTTCACGGTGCTGACGAACTGGGCCTTCTGTTCTGCGGTCGGCAGTTCGCCGTTGAGCAGCAGATAGCAGGTTTCCAGGTAGTCCGACTTTTCAGCCAGCTGTTCGATCGGGTAACCGCGGTGCAGCAGAATGCCGTTGTCGCCGTCGATATAGGTGATCTTCGACTCGCAGGAAGCTGTCGACATGAAACCAGGGTCAAAGGTGAAACGGCCCGTGGCCGTCAGGCCCCGAACATCGATTACATCGGGACCAACGGTGCCGGTTAAAATGGGCAGCTCGACGGGGGCTGCGCCCTCGATGATCAACTGCGCTTTTTTGTCAGCCATGTGGCCTCCTATTTATGCTTGAAATCATCAGACAGACCCCCCACGCAGGGCCCGCACCACTATAGTGAGATAAATTCGAATGTCAATTTGCCTAAAGTCTTGCTCCAGAAGGCTTTAACCGGACTTTTTCCTCGAAATTGACTGCCATTTACGCCTTTTATCCAACTTGTGCAATGAGCTATTAGGGGAAGGTGAACGCGTTGTCATTAGTAGCCTAACTGTCTATACTCGGCCTCCGACCGCCAGGGGCTTTTGGGCCTGCTTTATTGGGGGTCGCACTCCCTGGGTGGTGGGTACCTGACCAGTGCACTCCCCAACAACTTTGCCCTGATTGTTAGGGGCTCTTCAGTGTGAAAAAAAGCCGTGAATAGCCAACGACCTGTAAACCTAGACCTAAGGACCATCAAACTCCCAGTCACTGCTTACACGTCCATTCTTCACCGAATCTCCGGAATCATCCTCTTTGTCAGCCTGGCCATCATGCTTTATGCATTGGACAAGTCGCTCGACTCGGAAGAAGGCTTCGGTCAGGTGAAAGCGTGTCTGACCAGTCCGCTAGCCAAGCTAGTGACATGGGGCATCCTGTCCGCCTTGCTGTATCACCTGGTTGCCGGTGTGCGCCACTTGATGATGGACATGGGCATCGGCGAGTCGCTTGAAGGCGGCAAACTGGGCTCGAAAATCGTTATCGCCGTTTCCGTGGTGGTAATCGTTCTGGCAGGAGTTTGGATATGGTAACTAACGTCACGAACCTGTCGCGTTCGGGCCTCTATGACTGGATGGCACAACGTGTGTCTGCGGTCGTTCTCGCGGCTTACTTCATTTTCCTGATCGGATACGTCGTCGCCAACCCTGGCATCGGCTACGCCCAATGGCATGAACTGTTCGCAAGCAACTGGATGCGTATTTTCAGTCTCCTGGCCCTCGTTGCCCTTGGCGCTCACGCCTGGGTCGGCATGTGGACCATCGCGACCGACTACCTGACGCCAATGGCGTTCGGCAAGTCCGCGACTGCAATACGTTTCCTTTTCCAGGCGGTATGCGGCGTTGCGATGTTCGCTTACTTCGTCTGGGGTGTGCAGATTCTCTGGGGTATCTGATTCATGTCTACTACCGTTAATACGCTTTCGTTCGACGCCATCATCATTGGCGGCGGCGGTGCTGGCATGCGCGCTGCGCTGCAGCTGGCACAAGGTGGTCACAAGACTGCCGTAGTTACCAAGGTTTTCCCGACTCGTTCGCACACTGTATCCGCCCAGGGTGGCATCACCTGCGCCATCGCCTCGGCAGATCCGAACGATGACTGGCGCTGGCACATGTACGATACCGTCAAGGGTTCCGACTACATCGGTGACCAGGACGCTATCGAATACATGTGTTCCGTAGGTCCGGAAGCCGTTTTCGAACTTGAGCACATGGGCTTGCCGTTCTCCCGTACCGAACAGGGCCGCATCTACCAGCGTCCGTTCGGCGGTCAGTCGAAAGACTTCGGTAAAGGTGGCCAGGCTGCACGTACGTGCGCCGCTGCCGACCGTACCGGTCACGCTCTGCTGCACACCCTTTACCAGGCCAACCTGAAGGCTGGCACTGTATTCCTCAACGAATACTACGGCGTCGACCTGGTGAAGAACGAAGACGGTGCCTTTGTCGGCATGATCGTCATCTGCATCGAAACCGGCGAAACTTCCTACGTCCGCGCTAACGCCACCGTACTGGCGACCGGCGGTGCAGGTCGTATCTACTCGTCCACCACCAATGCCCTGATCAACACCGGTGACGGCGTCGGCATGGCTCTGCGTGCTGGCGTGCCGGTACAAGACATCGAAATGTGGCAGTTCCACCCGACCGGCATCGCCGGCGCCGGTGTACTGGTGACTGAAGGCTGCCGCGGTGAGGGCGGTTACCTGATCAACAAGCACGGCGAGCGTTTCATGGAGCGTTATGCTCCGAACGCCAAAGACCTGGCGGGTCGTGACGTTGTTGCTCGCTCGATGGTTAAAGAAATCATCGCCGGCAACGGTTGCGGTCCGGATGGCGACCACGTAATGCTGAAACTCGATCACCTTGGTGAAGAAGTTCTGCACAGCCGTCTGCCAGGCATCATGGAACTGTCCAAGACTTTCGCACACGTCGATCCAGCCGTGGCGCCGATTCCGGTCGTTCCAACCTGCCACTATATGATGGGCGGCGTTGCCACCAACATTCATGGCCAGGCAATCACCCAGGACGCCGACGGCGTCGACCAGATCATTCCTGGTCTGTTCGCAGTGGGCGAAGTGGCTTGCGTATCGGTTCACGGTGCCAACCGTCTGGGCGGCAACTCGCTGCTTGACCTGGTGGTATTCGGCCGTGCGGCCGGCCTGTTCCTGGAGCAGACCCTGAAGGAAGGCGTTGATTACGCCCGTCCTCGCCAGTCCGACATCGACGCAGCCCTGGCTCGTCTCGATGGCCTGAACTCGCGTACCGAAGGCGAAGACGTCGCCACCCTGCGTAAAGAGCTGCAAAGCTGCATGCAGAACTACTTTGGTGTATTCCGTACCGGCGAATACATGCAGAAGGGTATTGCCCAGCTGGCTGATCTGCGCGGCCGTATCGCCAATGTCAAGATCAACGACAAGAGCCAGGCGTTCAACACCGCTCGAATCGAAGCCCTGGAACTGCAAAACCTGCTGGAAGTGGCCGAAGCCACCGCCATCGCTGCCGAGATCCGCAAAGAGTCCCGCGGCGCTCACGCCCGTGAAGACTTCGAAGATCGCGACGACGAAAACTGGCTGTGCCACACCCTGTACTTCCCGGGTGACAAGCGCGTAACCAAGCGTGCTGTGAACTTCTCGCCGAAGACTGTTCCGACTTTTGAACCTAAGATTCGGACTTATTAAGGGTGGCCGCCATGTTGCAAGTCAGTGTTTATCGCTACAACCCTGATCAGGACGCTGCGCCGTTCATGCAGGAATTTACGGTCGATACCGGTGGTAAAGACCTGATGGTGCTGGACGTGCTGGCCCTGATCAAAGAGCAGGACGAAGGTTTCTCCTATCGTCGCTCTTGCCGTGAAGGTGTTTGCGGTTCCGACGGCATGAACATCAACGGCAAAAACGGTCTGGCGTGCGTCACGCCGCTGTCCGCTGTCGTAAAAGGTAACAAGCTGATCGTTCGTCCGCTGCCAGGTTTGCCGGTTATCCGTGACCTGGTCGTCGATATGAGCATCTTCTACAAGCAATACGAGAAGGTTAAGCCATACCTGCAGAACGACACGCCGGCTCCGGCCATCGAGCGTCTGCAGACTCCGGAAGAGCGTGAAAAGCTCGACGGTCTGTACGAGTGCATCCTATGCGCTTGCTGCTCGACCTCTTGCCCGTCCTTCTGGTGGAACCCGGACAAGTTCCTGGGGCCGGCTGCTCTGCTGCAAGCGTACCGCTTCCTGGCAGACAGCCGCGACACCAAGACTGCCGAGCGTCTGGCTTCGCTGGATGACCCGTTCAGCGTATTCCGCTGCCGCGGGATCATGAACTGCGTCAACGTCTGTCCGAAAGGCCTGAACCCGACTAAGGCCATCGGTCACGTACGTAACATGCTGCTGCAAAGCGGCGTGTGATTCAGCTGTAAAGGCAGGACCGCTGTACCCGTAGATGCTACGGCGCAGGCTTCAACCGGCGCCGTAGTTTTAACCTGAGCAGCAGCTTATAAGGCTGCGGCTCTTATTTTGAAGAAATGAGACAAGCAGGGGCATCCGGGCTGGTACCCGGACTATCAGCGTGATCCTAAGTGGCTTGTTTTGGTCGCTGCATTCGGACTTCTGCAAGTTTGCTCGGTGTCGACGCCGGTGGTGTTCCCCTAACCGAGGGTGACCAAGCATGCAAGAAAGCGTGATGCAGCGCATGTGGAACAGCGCCTACCTATCCGGTAGTAACGCTGCCTATGTGGAAGAGCTCTACGAGCTCTACCTGCACGACCCTAACGCTGTGCCAGAAGAGTGGCGCACCTACTTCCAGAAGTTGCCGGCTGACGGCAACACTGCCACCGATGTTTCGCACTCCACAATTCGCGATCATTTCGTCTTGCTGGCAAAGAACCAGCGCCGCGCCCAACCGGTTTCCGCCGGGAGCGTGAGCAGTGAGCACGAGAAGAAGCAAGTTGAAGTGCTGCGATTGATCCAGGCCTACCGTATGCGTGGCCACCAGGCAGCCCAGCTTGACCCGCTGGGGCTGTGGCAGCGTCCTGCACCTGCAGACCTGTCGATCAATCATTACGGCTTGACCAATGCCGATCTTGATACGACCTTCCGTGCCGGCGACCTGTTCATCGGCAAAGAGGAGGCGAGCCTACGCGAAATTCACGAAGCGTTGCAGCAGACATATTGCCGCACCATCGGCGCTGAATTTACGCACATCACCGATTCCGAGCAGCGCCAGTGGTTCCAGCAGCGTCTGGAAAGCGTGCGTGGTCGTCCGACGTACTCCGCCGACATCAAGAGTCACTTGCTTGAGCGCGTTACCGCCGGTGAAGGCCTGGAAAAATACCTGGGCACCAAATACCCGGGCACCAAGCGTTTCGGTCTGGAAGGCGGCGAGAGCCTGATTCCGATGCTCGACGAGTTGATCCAGCGTTCCGGTTCCTACGGCACCAAGGAAATCGTTATCGGCATGGCCCACCGTGGCCGTCTGAACGTGCTGGTCAACACCTTCGGCAAGAATCCGCGCGAGCTGTTCGACGAGTTCGAAGGCAAGAAGAAGGTCGAGCTGGGTTCCGGTGACGTTAAATATCACCAGGGCTTCTCGTCCAACGTCATGACCACCGGCGGTGAAGTTCACCTCGCGATGGCCTTCAACCCGTCCCACTTGGAAATCGTATCTCCAGTGGTCGAGGGTTCGGTTCGCGCCCGTCAGGATCGTCGTAACGACCCTACCGGCGAGAAGGTTCTGCCGATCTCCATCCACGGTGACGCGGCATTCGCCGGTCAGGGCGTGGTGATGGAAACCTTCCAGATGTCGCAGACCCGCGGTTTCAAGACCGGCGGCACCGTGCACATCGTGATCAACAACCAGGTTGGTTTCACCATCAGCAACCCGCTGGACTCGCGTTCCACCGAGTATGCGACCGACGTTGCGAAAATGATCCAGGCGCCGATCCTCCATGTGAATGGTGATGATCCGGAAGCCGTATTGTTCGTGACCCAGCTCGCCATCGACTACCGCATGCAGTTCAAGCGTGACGTGGTGATCGACCTGGTCTGCTACCGTCGTCGTGGCCACAACGAGGCCGACGAGCCAAGTGGCACCCAGCCGATCATGTATCAGCAGATCACCAAACAGCGCACCACCCGTGAGCTGTATGCCGATCGCCTGACTCAGAGCGGTGTGCTGGACGTTGAGCGTGTTCAGGCGAAAGTCGACGAATACCGCAACGCGCTGGACAACGGCCTGCATGTAGTAAAAAGCCTGGTCAAAGAGCCGAACAAAGAGTTGTTCGTGGACTGGCGTCCGTATCTGGGCCACGCCTGGACTGCGCGTCACGACACGCGTTTCGACCTGAAAACCTTGCAGGAACTGTCCGCCAAGCTGCTGGAAATTCCGGAAGGCTTCGTGGTTCAGCGCCAGGTCTCGAAAATCTACGAAGACCGTCAGAAGATGCAAGCCGGCGGCCTGCCGATCAACTGGGGTTACGCCGAAACCATGGCTTACGCGACTCTGGCGTTCGAAGGTCACCCGATTCGCATGACGGGTCAGGACATCGGTCGCGGCACGTTCTCGCACCGTCACGCTGTCTTGCACAACCAGAAAGACGCGGGGACCTACGTTCCGCTGCAAAACCTGTACAAGGGCCAGCCACGTTTCGACCTGTACGATTCGTTCCTGTCCGAAGAAGCCGTGCTGGCGTTCGAATACGGTTACTCGACCACCACGCCTGAGGCGCTGGTGATCTGGGAAGCCCAGTTCGGCGACTTCGCCAACGGTGCCCAGGTGGTTATCGACCAGTTCATCACCAGTGGCGAGCACAAGTGGGGCCGTCTCTGCGGTCTGACCATGTTGCTGCCGCACGGTTATGAAGGTCAGGGGCCGGAGCACTCGTCGGCTCGTCTGGAGCGTTACCTGCAGCTGTGCGCCGAGCACAACATTCAGGTGGCGGTACCGACTACCCCGGCTCAGATCTACCACTTGCTGCGTCGTCAGGTGATTCGCCCGCTACGCAAGCCATTGATCGTTCTGACTCCGAAGTCGTTGCTGCGTCACAAACTGGCCATCTCGACCCTGGAAGATCTGGCCGAAGGTTCGTTCCAGACCGTGATCCCGGAAATCGATGCCCAAGACCCGAAAAAGGTCGAGCGCGTTGTTCTGTGTAGCGGCAAGGTCTACTACGACCTGCTGGAAAAACGCCGTGCCGAAGGTCGTGATGACATCGCCATCGTGCGTATCGAGCAGCTGTACCCATTCCCTGAGGACGACTTGAACGAAGTCCTGGCTCCGTACACCAACCTCAAACATATCGTTTGGTGTCAGGAAGAGCCGATGAACCAGGGTGCCTGGTACTGCAGCCAGCATCACATGCGCCGCATCGTTGGCAATCACAACAAGGCGCTCGTCCTCGAGTACGCCGGCCGTGATGCTTCTGCTGCACCTGCTTGTGGTTATGCATCGATGCACGCTGAGCAGCAGGAAAAACTGCTGCAAGACGCCTTTACTGTTTAACGCCTTCGCGCACCTGAAACCGAATTTAAGGACTCACAGATAATGGCTATCGAAATCAAAGCCCCCACTTTCCCGGAATCGGTTGCCGATGGCACCGTTGCCACCTGGCACAAACAACCGGGCGACGCTGTAAAGCGTGACGACCTGATCGTCGACATCGAAACCGACAAGGTTGTGCTGGAAGTGTTGGCTACCGCCGACGGCGTGCTGGGCGCTATCGTCAAGAACGAAGGCGACACCGTTCTGTCCGACGAAGTCCTGGGCTCCATCGAAGCGGGCGGCGCTGCTGCCGCTCCAGCGGCTGCCGCTGCTCCGGCCGCTGCACAAGCTGCCGCTCCAGCCGCTGAAGGCGAAGACGATCCTGTTGCTGCACCGGCTGCTCGCAAGCTGGCTGAAGAAAACGGCATCAACATCGCTTCCGTTGCCGGCACTGGCAAAGGCGGTCGTGTGACCAAGGAAGACGTGGTTGCAGCCGTAGCTGCCAAGAAAGCCGCTCCGGCTGCCGCGCCTGCCAAGGCTGCTGCTCCGGCTGCCGCTGCTCCTGTGTTCGCCGCTGGCGACCGCATCGAGAAGCGCGTTCCGATGACCCGCGTTCGCGCTACCGTGGCCAAGCGTCTGGTAGAAGCTCAGTCGAACATGGCGATGCTGACCACCTTCAACGAAGTCGACATGACCGAAGTCATGGCCCTGCGTTCGAAGTACAAGGACCTGTTCGAGAAGTCCCACAACGGCGTACGCCTGGGCTTCATGTCGTTCTTCGTGAAAGCGGCCACCGAAGCGCTGAAACGCTTCCCGGCTGTCAACGCGTCGATCGACGGTGCCGACATCGTCTACCACGGCTACGCCGACGTTGGTGTCGCTGTTTCCAGCGACCGCGGCCTGGTTGTACCGGTTCTGCGTAACGCCGAACTGATGAGCCTGGCTGAAATCGAAGGCGGCATCGCCACCTTCGGCAAGAAGGCTCGCGACGGCAAACTGTCGATGGACGAAATGACCGGCGGTACGTTCACCATCACCAACGGTGGTACCTTCGGTTCGATGATGTCGACTCCGATCGTCAACCCGCCGCAAGCGGCCATCCTGGGCATGCACAATATTCTGCAGCGTCCTATGGCGATCAACGGTCAGGTCGTTATCCGTCCGATGATGTACCTGGCGCTGTCCTACGATCACCGTCTGATCGATGGCAAAGAAGCTGTGACCTTCCTGGTTACCATCAAGAACCTGCTGGAAGACCCGGCTCGTTTGCTGCTGGATATCTGATTACGTTGCACGGGCCGTCCAGTGATGGGCGGCCCTCCTGTAATGACCAGCTTCGTCCCACGACACTCCCCAAAAGGGATTGTCCGGTTTGATTCGAGAAGGAATGACACATGACTCAGAAATTCGACGTGGTAGTGATTGGCGCGGGCCCTGGCGGTTACGTGGCTGCCATTAAAGCAGCGCAACTGGGCCTCTCCACTGCCTGCATCGAGAAATACACCGACAAGGAAGGCAAACTGGCCCTCGGCGGTACTTGCCTGAACGTCGGCTGCATTCCATCCAAGGCGCTGCTGGACAGCTCCTGGAAATACAAGGAAGCCAAAGAAGGCTTCGCCATCCACGGTATCAATCACGCTGGCGTGACCATGGACGTGGCGGCAATGGTTGGCCGTAAAGCCAACATCGTCAAAGGCCTGACCTCTGGCGTTGCCACCTTGTTCAAGGCGAACGGCGTCACTTCCCTGCAAGGCCACGGCAAACTGCTGGCCGGCAAGAAAGTTGAGCTGACCAAGCCGGACGGCACCGTTGAAATCATCGAAGCCGAGAACGTGATTCTGGCTTCGGGTTCGCGTCCGATCGACATTCCACCGGCTCCGGTTGACCAGAACGTGATCGTCGATTCGACCGGCGCACTGGAATTCCAAACCGTACCTAAGCGTCTGGGCGTTATCGGCGCTGGCGTAATCGGTCTGGAGCTGGGTTCGGTCTGGTCGCGTCTGGGTTCGGAAGTGGTTGTTCTGGAAGCACTGGAGAAGTTCCTGCCAGCCGCTGACGACGCCGTTTCCAAAGAAGCTTTCAAAACCCTGACCAAACAAGGTCTGGACATCAAGCTGGGCGCTCGCGTCACCGGTTCCAAAGTGAATGGCAACGAAGTTGTCGTGAACTACACCGATGCCAATGGCGAACAGAACATCACGTTCGACAAGCTGATCGTTGCCGTTGGTCGCCGTCCAGTGACCACCGAACTGTTGGCTGCCGACAGCGGTGTGAACATCGACGAGCGCGGTTTCGTATTCGTTGACGACCAGTGCGCCACCAGCGTACCGGGCGTTTACGCGATCGGTGACGTGGTTCGCGGCATGATGCTGGCGCACAAGGCGTCCGAAGAAGGCATCATGGTGGTTGAGCGCATCAAGGGCCACAAAGCCCAAATCAACTATGACCTGATCCCGTCTGTTATTTATACTCACCCGGAAATCGCGTGGGTCGGCAAAACCGAGCAGGTCTTGAAGGCTGAAGGCGTTGAAGTTAACGTTGGCACCTTCCCGTTCGCAGCCAGTGGCCGTGCCATGGCGGCCAACGACACCGGCGGTTTCGTGAAAGTCATTGCCGATGCCAAGACTGACCGCGTATTGGGCGTCCACGTGATTGGCCCGAGCGCTGCAGAACTGGTTCAGCAGGGCGCAATCGGTATGGAATTCGGCACCAGCGCGGAAGACCTGGGCATGATGGTTTTCTCCCATCCGACCCTGTCTGAAGCCTTGCACGAAGCAGCTCTGGCAGTGAATGGCGGCGCCATTCACATCGCCAACCGCAAGAAGCGTTAAGACAATAAGAAACCACGGCGGAATGGCCCGTCGTGAGCCTTGCATGCAAGACTCACCGCGGAATATCCGCTGGACGCAGTCTCGCGTAGTTGCACCGGTTGACCGGAAAGGCTACGCGAGCAGCAGTCACAGGTGGTGCGGCACTTGAACAAGTGCAGCACCGAATGCGCAGTACCTAACGAAGACGGTAATAAGCATGAATCTTCACGAGTATCAGGGTAAGCAGCTCTTCGCTGAATACGGCCTGCCAGTATCCCAGGGTTTCGCCGTAGACACCCCGGAAGCAGCAGCAGAAGCGTGCGACAAAATCGGCGGGACCGAATGGGTTGTCAAAGCCCAGGTTCACGCAGGTGGTCGCGGTAAAGCGGGCGGCGTAAAGCTGGTTCGCAGCAAAGAAGACGCCAAAGCATTCGCTCAACAGTGGTTGGGCAAGCGTCTGGTGACTTACCAGACTGATGCCAATGGTCAGCCAGTCACCAAGATCCTGGTTGAATCGTGCACTGATATCGCTAAAGAGCTGTACCTGGGCGCTGTCGTTGACCGTTCAAGCCGTCGCATCGTGTTCATGGCTTCCACCGAAGGTGGCGTGGATATCGAGAAAATCGCTCACGACACTCCAGAAAAAATTCTGAAAGCCACTATCGATCCACTGGTTGGCGCTCAGCCATTCCAGGGTCGCGAGCTGGCATTCCAGCTGGGTCTGGAAGGCAAGCAAGTTGCTCAGTTCGCCAAGATCTTCGTAGGTCTGGCCAAGCTGTTCAAGGATCACGACCTGGCTCTGCTGGAAGTGAACCCGCTGGTGATCAAGGCTGACGGCGATCTGCATTGCCTCGACGCCAAGATCAACATCGACGCCAACGCCATGTACCGTCAGCCTAAGCTGAAGACTTTCCACGATCCGTCGCAAGACGATCCGCGCGAAGCGCACGCTGCCAAGTTCGAACTGAACTACGTAGCACTGGAAGGCAACATCGGTTGCATGGTCAACGGTGCTGGCCTGGCCATGGGTACCATGGACATCGTCAACCTGCATGGCGGCAAACCAGCCAACTTCCTCGACGTGGGCGGCGGTGCTACCAAAGAACGCGTTACCGAAGCCTTCAAGATCATCCTGTCCGACACTAACGTCGCTGCAGTACTGGTCAACATCTTCGGCGGCATCGTTCGTTGCGACATGATTGCCGAAGGCATCATCGGTGCAGTGAAAGAAGTCGGCGTGAAAATCCCGGTTGTTGTTCGCCTTGAAGGCAACAACGCTGAGCTGGGCGCTAAAGTACTGGCAGAAAGCGGTTTGAACATCATCGCTGCTACCAGCCTGACCGACGCTGCTCAACAAGTCGTTAAAGCTGCGGAGGGCAAATAATGAGCGTCCTGATCAATAAAGACACCAAAGTTATCTGCCAGGGTATTACCGGTTCGCAAGGTAGTTTCCACACCCAGCAAGCCATCGAATACGGCACCAAGATGGTCGGTGGCGTTACTCCGGGCAAAGGCGGCACCGAGCACCTGGGCCTGCCAGTGTTCAACACCGTGAAAGATGCTGTAGCTGCCACTGGCGCCACCGCCAGCGTGATCTACGTTCCAGCTCCTTTCTGCAAAGACTCCATCCTGGAAGCAGCCTTCGGCGGCATCAAGCTGATCGTTTGCATCACTGAAGGCATTCCTACCCTGGATATGCTGGATGCCAAGGTCAAGTGCGACGAACTGGGCGTAGTCCTGATCGGTCCTAACTGCCCAGGCGTGATCACCCCAGGCGAATGCAAGATCGGCATCATGCCAGGTCACATTCACTTGCCAGGCAAGGTCGGTATCGTTTCCCGTTCCGGCACCCTGACCTACGAAGCTGTCAAGCAGACTACTGACGCCGGTTTCGGTCAGTCGACTTGCGTCGGCATCGGTGGTGACCCGATCCCGGGTTCGAACTTCATCGACATCCTGAAGCTGTTCCAGGAAGACCCGAAGACCGAAGCGATCGTTATGATCGGCGAGATCGGCGGTTCGGCTGAAGAAGAAGCGGCTGCCTACATCAAGGCACACGTGACCAAGCCGGTTGTTTCCTACATCGCTGGTGTGACTGCCCCTGCAGGCAAGCGCATGGGCCATGCTGGCGCAATCATCTCTGGCGGCAAAGGCACTGCAGACGAGAAGTTTGCTGCCCTGGAAGACGCAGGCGTTAAAACCGTGCGTTCGCTGGCAGACATCGGCAAGGCTTTGTCCGAGCTGACCGGTTGGGCGATCAAGTAAGCCTCGCGCTTAGCTGACGCTTCACCAAACAAAGGCCACCTTCGGGTGGCCTTTGTCGTTTCCGGGTGATCATTCCCACGCTCTGCGTGGGAATGCCGCCGGGGACGCTCCGCGTTCCGCTTTTGAATGTGACGCAGAGCGTCACGGGATACATTCCCACGCAGAGCGTGGGAACGATCCCCCTGAGGTAGGTAAATTAGATATGTAAACGCGACACAGAAATGTCGTGTATCGGATAGATCGCCCCTTAACAGTGCGTTTGTCGGGCGAATTCGTTAGGCTAGCCGCCATTTTTGCGTTTGCGTCCCACAAGGAAGCGTCGCGCTAAACGGGTCAGTCCTATACGGACCGACAGCATTTCCCTCACCCACAAGGGAAATCCCTCTCTAAATTCCGATTCAGTAGTGTGGATATTTCCTTAATGAAAGTTTTGAAAGGTCAGGACATCCTGGCACTTGGTTTTATGACATTTGCCCTGTTCGTCGGGGCTGGCAACATCATCTTCCCGCCTATCGTCGGTTTGCAGTCCGGGCCTAATGTCTGGATGGCAGCGCTGGGCTTTCTGATCACCGCGGTCGGTCTGCCAGTGATCACCGTGATTGCGCTGGCCAAGGTCGGTGGTGCGATGGATGCGTTGAGCAGCCCGATCGGCAAAATCGCCGGTGGCCTGCTGGCCGCCGCGTGCTACCTCGCCGTGGGCCCGTTGTTCGCCACACCGCGCACCGCGACCGTGTCGTTCGAAGTCGGCCTGGCGCCGTTGACCGGCGAAAGCCCGTTGGCGCTGTTCCTCTACAGCTCGGTGTACTTCCTGCTGGTGTTCTTCATTTCGCTCTATCCGGGGCGTTTGCTGGATACCGTAGGACGTTTCCTCGCACCGCTGAAGATCATCGCCCTGGCCGCACTCGGCATTGCCGCGTTCGCGCTGCCGGCCGGCGACATCGGCGTGGCCACCCCGGAATACGTGGCGGCACCGTTCTCCCAAGGGTTCATCAATGGTTACCTGACCATGGATACCCTCGGCGCACTGGTGTTCGGCATCGTCATCGTCAACGCGATCCGCTCCCGTGGCGTCGAATCGCCGGTGCTGATCACCCGTTACGCGATCATTGCCGGTCTGATTGCCGGCGTGGGCCTGGCGCTGGTGTACGTCAGCCTGTTCCGTCTCGGTTCCGGCAGCCATGAAGTGGCGGCCGGTGCAACCAACGGCGCTGCGGTGTTGCACGCCTATGTTCAACACACCTTCGGTTCGTTGGGCAGCGGTTTCCTCGCGGTGCTGATCTCCCTGGCCTGTCTGGTCACGGCTGTCGGTCTGACCTGCGCCTGTGCTGAATACTTCAGCGGTGTGCTGCCGCTGTCCTACAAGACATTGGTCATCATCCTTGCCGCGTTCTCCCTGCTGGTGTCCAACCTGGGCCTCACCAATCTGATTGCGTTCTCGATCCCGGTGCTGACAGCGATTTACCCACCGTGCATCGCCCTGGTGGCGCTGAGCTTCTGCAAAGACTTCTGGCATGAACAGGGCCGTATCGTCGGCCCGGTGATGCTGGTGTCGTTCATCTTCGGCATGATCGATGCGCTCAAGGGCGCGGGTCTGGCGGACTGGATGCCGACTCAGCTGTCCCATCTGCCGCTGAGCGCGCAGGGCCTGGCGTGGCTCGTGCCGTCGGTCATGACCCTGGTGGTCGCGGTGGTGTGCGACCGTCTGCTGGGCAAGCGCGAAGAAGCGCTGGCTTAAGCGGCTTCGGCCCGTCACAAGCGGGTCATGAGCATCTACAGAAATGCCCCGTATCAATCGATGCGGGGCATTTTTTATGCGCGTGATGCGGTGTCTTTTTTTGTCAGCTAACGTCGAAGCACTGCAAATCCCCTGTGGGAGCGGGCTTGCTCGCGAAGGCGGTGGGTCAGTCGACATCAATGTTGAATGATAAGCCGTCTTCGCGAGCAAGCCCGCTCCCACAGGGGCCAGGTACACCGCATCTACATCACAAGGACCTGCATGTCGTTCATCCACGCCAACATCATCCACATCCTCGCCGCCGTCTGGTTTGTCATCTGCTGGGGCGGTTACACCCGGTATGCCTCGTGGAAAGGCCGCGACACCGCGTGCCTGGCCAGTGTGTTGCACTTGTACCGTGAAGACTGGATGCGCCGCATGCTGCTCCGCGACAACCGCATCGCCGACGCCAGCGTGGTCGGCAACCTGGAGCGCAACGCCTCGTTCTTTGCTTCCAGCACACTGATTATCCTGGCCGGTATTCTGACGGTGCTCGGCGCGTCCGAACGGGCCGTGTCGTTGCTGGCGGATATTCCGATGGTGCAACAGGCGTCCCAAGGCATGTCCGAGATCAAGTTGCTGTGCCTGGCGCTGGTGTTTGTGTATGCGTTTTTCACGTTCAGCTGGTGCATGCGCCAGTACAACTTCGCCGCCATCTTGATCGGATCGGCGCCAATGATTGGCGAGCGCCACGTGTCCGAACAAGAGCGCAAAGCCTTTGCGGCCCGCGCGGCCCGGGTCATCTCCATGGCCGCCAACCAGTTCAACTTTGGCCTGCGTTCTTACTACTTCGGCATGACCATGCTGGCCTGGTTCGTCAGCCCGTGGCTGTTCATGTTGATGAGTGCCGGTGTGGTGCTGGTGTTGTATCGCCGGGAGTTTCATTCCGACGTTCTCGATGTGATGGTCTATACCCCTACAGAGGCACCATTGCCCGAAGCCAACAAAGAGGCCGCTTGATGAGTATTCCGTTCTGGTGTGTGTTTATCAGCGCATTGCTGATTTACGTCGCTCGCATGCCTGTTGCCAAAGCGATGAAAGAGCAGGGCGGTTACAACAATCACTTACCGCGTCAGCAACAAGCACAACTGACCGGCTTCGGCGCCCGTGCGGTGGCAGCGCATCAAAACTGCTTCGAGGCGTTCCTATTATTTGCGGTGGGGGTGTTGATGGCGCACACCACGCAAACGGCGGGGTGGCTGATCGACTCGCTGGCAATCATCTTTGTGATTACCCGGATCATTTATTTACTGTGCTATTGGGCCGATCTTGCCTGGCAACGCAGTCTGGTGTGGTTCATCGGATTAGTGTGTTGTTTGCTGCTGATGATTAGTCCGACTTTTAGAACTATTTTGCTCTAACGGGCTGAATGACAGGCAAAAGAAAACCCGCACTTGGCGGGTTTTCTTTATCACGCTAAAAACTGTTTTAGTTTTTAGGTGCTTCTTTTGCTGCAGCTTCGTTCGATTCGGCCTGAGCTTTGGCAGCTTCGGCGTTTTCTTTCGCAGCGTCGTTCACTTTATCCTGAGCTTTGTTCATGTCTTGCTGAGCTTGCTCGGCATGTTGGTTAGCATCTTGAGCTTTGTCCTCGGATTTTTTATCGCAGGCAGCGAGACCGAGGGAAGCGGTCAACATCAAGGCAATAGCTAAAGTCTTACGCATGGGGTGTATCTCCTTATGGAAAATATCTACTGGCCTTTCGAGCACAGCCATCAGGGTTAAGTTCCTCAATTCGTTCAGATATATAAGATTGTTCCCACGGGAACTTTTACGAATACGCTGAATACGATCTCCGAATACTAAGAAGAGTGTTTATCACATGGCCGAAAACCCCGTTTTTGAGCGCGCGACGCGATTTCTTTCAGCGCTCAGGCATTGTCAGGTACTGGGTTTGCGCGTTCACAGCGCCAGTAGCGACGGACTGACGGTCATCTTGCCGTACAGCCCGCAAATCGTCGGCAATCCGCAGACCGGGGTGATCCATGGTGGGGCGCTAACGTCCCTGATGGACACCGCGTGCGGCATGTCGACCCTCTGCGTCCTGCCCGAATTTGAAGTCTGTCCGACCCTCGATTTGCGCATCGACTACATGCACGCTGCCGAGCCTCACAAGGACGTCTACGGTTTCGCCCAATGTTACCGGGTGACCACCGACGTGATCTTCGCTCGAGGCTTTGCCTACCAGGACGATCCGGAGCAGCCCATCGCCCATGTCGTCGGCACCTTCATGCGCATGGGCAAGGCCGTCAAAGGCACCAAGGGTATTGGCGGTGCGATCGCCGGAGGCGCGAAATGACTGACACTTTCAAGGAACAACTTCAGCAGGCCCATGAGCTGGGGGACTACGCCTCGCTGCTGCATTTGCTTCCCTACGCCAAACTGATCGGCATCGAGTGTTCCCGTGTCGGGGATGAATTGCTGTTTCGCCTGCCGGCCAACAAGGACAACATTGGTAACCCTTTACTGCCCGCCATCCATGGTGGGGTGATCGCCGGGTTCATGGAGCTGTCCGCAGCGCTGCACCTGCTGATTTTCACCGGTTCACCCGGTGTGCCGAAGATCATCGACTTCTCCCTCGACTACCTGCGAGCGGGGCAGTTTCGCGACACCTGGGCCAAATGTCAGGTCTGCCGCCAGGGCCGACGCGTGGCAAACGTGGCGATTACGGCCTGGCAAACCACCGAAGCCGAACCGATTGCCACGGCTCGCGGTCATTTCAAAATTGAAGAGCCCTTGAAATCCTGAACTCAGCCCCAAACTCTGATGACAACCCGCCGTCGACCCTGAAGGTCACGGCCACTGCCATCTGATTGGAGTTTGATGACCATGAGTGTGGAAACTCAAAAGGAAACCCTGGGCTTCCAGACCGAGGTGAAGCAACTGCTGCACCTCATGATCCATTCGCTGTATTCCAACAAGGAAATTTTCCTTCGCGAATTGATCTCGAACGCCTCTGACGCTGTCGACAAATTACGTTTCGAAGCCCTGTCCAAGCCTGAACTGCTGGAAGGTGGCGCCGAACTGAAAATCCGTGTGAGCTTCGACAAGGACGCCAAAACCGTCACCCTCGAAGACAACGGCATCGGCATGAGCCGTGAAGACGCGATCACCCATCTGGGTACCATCGCCAAATCCGGTACTGCCGACTTCATGAAACACCTGTCCGGCGATCAGAAGAAAGATTCGCACCTGATCGGTCAGTTCGGTGTCGGCTTCTACTCGGCCTTCATCGTTGCCGATAAAGTTGACGTGTTCAGCCGTCGTGCCGGTGCTGCTGCCAGCGAAGGCGTGCACTGGTCGTCCAAGGGTGAAGGCGACTTTGAAGTTGCCACCGTTGAGAAAGCCGAGCGCGGCACCCGTATCGTCTTGCACCTGAAGTCCGGTGAAGACGAATTCGCCGATGGCTGGCGTCTGCGCAACATCATCAAGAAGTACTCCGACCACATCGCTTTGCCGATCGAGTTGCCGAAAGAAGTGGCAGCCGTCGAAGGCGAAGAGAAGCCGGCCGTTGAATGGGAAACCGTCAACCGCGCCAGCGCCCTGTGGACCCGTCCTCGCACCGAGATCAAGGACGAGGAATACCAGGAGTTCTACAAACACATCGCTCACGATTTCGAGAATCCGCTGAGCTGGAGCCACAACAAGGTCGAAGGCAAGCTTGAATACAGCTCGCTGCTGTACGTGCCGACCCGTGCTCCGTTCGACCTGTACCAGCGTGAAGCGCCGAAAGGCCTGAAGCTGTACGTACAACGCGTATTCGTCATGGACCAGGCCGAGTCGTTCCTGCCGCTGTACCTGCGCTTCATCAAAGGCGTGGTCGATTCCAATGACCTGTCGCTGAACGTGTCGCGGGAAATCCTGCAGAAAGACCCGATCATCGACTCCATGAAGTCGGCACTGACCAAGCGCGTTCTGGACATGCTGGAAAAACTGGCGAAGAACGAGCCTGAGCAATACAAGGGCTTCTGGAAAAACTTCGGCCAGGTCATGAAAGAAGGCCCGGCAGAAGACTTCGCCAACAAAGAGAAAATCGCTGGCCTGCTGCGTTTCGCATCGACCAACGGTGATGAAGGCGAGCAAGTGGTCGGTCTGACCGAGTACCTGGCACGCGCCAAGGAAGGTCAGGACAAGATCTACTACCTGACCGGCGAAACCTACGCGCAAGTCAAAAACAGCCCGCACCTGGAAGTCTTCCGCAAGAAAGGCATCGAAGTGCTGCTGCTGACCGACCGCATCGACGAGTGGCTGATGAGCTACCTCAGCGACTTCGACGGCAAGAGCTTTGTCGACGTGGCGCGCGGTGACCTGGACCTGGGCAACCTGGACTCGGAAGAAGACAAGAAAGCCGCGGAAGAAGTCGCCAAGTCCAAAGAAGGCCTGGTTGAGCGTCTGAAAACTGCTTTGGGCGACTCTGTTGCCGAAGTGCGGGTTTCTCACCGTCTGACCGATTCCCCGGCGATTCTGGCCATTGGCGAGCAGGACCTGGGCATGCAGATGCGTCAGATCCTCGAAGCCAGCGGTCAGAAGGTTCCGGATTCGAAGCCGATCTTCGAATTCAACCCGGCTCACCCGCTGATCGAGAAGCTCGACAACGAGCAGAGCGACGAACGCTTCGGCGACCTGTCGCACATCCTCTTCGATCAGGCGGCCCTGGCCGCCGGCGATAGCTTGAAAGACCCGGCCGCGTATGTGCGCCGCCTCAACAAGCTGCTGGTTGAACTGTCGGTTTAACTGAGTTGTACAAAAACCCGCTTCGGCGGGTTTTTTCATTCTGGTGTCTTTTGCTGGGAGTTAGTCATGAGCCAAATCACTGTTCGTTCCGTCGCTTATCAGATTGATGGCCAGTCTTATGAAAGCCGTTTGGCGTTCGATGCCGGCCACAAAGGCCCACGACCCGGTCTGTTGTTGGCGCCAAACTGGATGGGCGTCAGTGCCGGTGCCGAGGAAATTGCGAAGTCGGTGGCGGCCAAGGGTTATGTGGTGTTGATCGCGGACCTGTACGGTCAGTCGGTACGTCCGCAGAACGCCGACGAGGCGGGCGCAGCGATGATGCCGCTGAAGAACGACCGCGTTTTGCTGCGCAAGCGCATGCAGGCGGCATTCGAACAGTTGCAAGTACAGGGTGAGGCTGCGGTCGATACCTCGAAGCTGGCAACCTTCGGTTTCTGCTTCGGTGGTTGCTGTGCGCTGGAACTGGCCCGCACGGGCGCGTCGGTAAAAGCGGCGGTGTCGTTCCATGGCACGCTGGATACGCCGAACGTCAACGATGCGAAAAACATCAAGGGCTCGGTGCTGGTGCTGCACGGCGCATCCGACCCCTTGGTGCCGAAAGAGCAATTGCCAGCGTTTGAAGAGGAAATGAATGCGGCGGGCGTGGATTGGCAACTGCTGAGCTACGGCGGCGCGGTGCATTCGTTTACTGACCCGCATGCGAATGTGCCGGGCAAGATGATGTATGACGCGAAGACGGCGGGGCGTGCGTTTGCCTCGATGCACAATTTGCTGGATGAAGTGTTTAGCGGCTGATGTCGTTCCCTGACATTGTTGGTGTCAGGGCTGGCCTCATCGCGAGCAGGCTCGCTCCCACATTTGGAATGCATTCCCCTGTGGGAGCGAGCCTGCTCGCGATGGCGGCCTGACTAACGCCAGATGGCCTAAGGCAGTTCGATCCGCTCAACCTCCCCTGGCACCGTCGGCCAATCCCCAGCCGCCCAGCGTCGCCGCGCTTCATCGATCGCCGCCGGGTCGCTCGCCACAAAATTCCAGTTGATCCGTCGCGGCCCGTCCAGCGGTGCCCCACCAAACAGTACCGCATGACAGTCGCTCTCGGCGAATAACGTCAGCTCCTCTCCGGCCGGCAACACCACCAGTGCATGCGGCTCCAGCAGTTCGCCATCCAGCTGTACGTCGCCGCTGAGCACATACAGCGCCCGTTCTTCATGCTCGGTGGGAATCAGCAGCGTGGTCGCCGTTTGCAGGTTCAATTCCGCATACAACGTAGGAGAAAGCACCGGAACCGGCGATTCCAGGCAAAAGCCTGACCCGGCAATCATCCGGATCTTCACGCCAAGGTTATCGCTGACCGGCAACGTCGCCGCCGGGTGATGGCTGTAGTGGCCCGGCCCCTGTTCATGCTCCTTGGGTGATGCCAGCCAAATCTGCAAACCGTGCATCGTGAAGCCGCTTTCCTTCAAGGCTTCAGGAGTACGTTCAACGTGAGCAATCGCACTGCCCGCGGTCATCCAGCTGACATCGCCAGCCTCCACCACCTGATCGGAACCCAGGCTGTCCTTGTGCTGGATTTTTCCTTGGAACAGATAGGTGAGGGTGGACAGACCAATGTGCGGGTGCTGACGGATGTTCATGCCTTTACCCGCCGGATAACGGGTTTCGAGCATGTGGTCAAAAAACACGAAAGGCCCGACGCTGCGGCATTTGGCCGACGGCAGCGGGCGCAGAATCGGTTGGCCCTCGACATCTTCGGCGCGAGGGCGGATCACGAGCGGAGTGTTCATGGTGCATTCCAGGCTGAGCGGGTGACGCGTGGAGCATAACCCGCTTGTGCAGCCCTTGCCGCTATTGGCTGAAGGCACCTTCGGACAGATGGGTTTCGATGCTGACTTCAGAGCTGGTCATCAGCTTGTGCACCGGGCAACGGTCGGCCACGCGGTGCAGCTCGTCGCGCTGGGCGTCGGTGAGCACACCCTTGAGGGTCAGTTTGACGTGCAAGGCATATTTGCCTTTCTGCTCTTCGCTGTTGTCACGTTTGACCTCGACTGTGACGCCGGTCAGCGGAATATCCTTCTTCTTCGCGTACATCTTCAGCGTCAGGGCCTTGCAGGCGCCCAGGGCCGCGTCGAAGTAGTCGTGTGGCTCAGGGGCCGTGCCTTCGCCGCCAGACGTGGTCGGTACATCGGCAAAGAGTTCGTGGTCGTCGATCTGGACGCTGTGACGAAAACCTTCGGCGGAAACGGTATTGACGGTAACGGTCATGAGAAGCCTCCCAGGCTAAAAAGTCATTCGATCAAAAAAGACCTTGAAGGTATAGAGCATTCCTACTGTTGCGCGTTCCACTTTCTTACAGGCTGAACCGCCTCTAATGTGCGGAGGTCTACGTTTTTCCTGCCCCCGGAGAATGCCCGTGCCCTTGTTCCGTTTGAGCCTTGCCTGTTTGCTGGCGCTGTCCAGTGCTGATGCCGATGCACGCGAATACGTCTACAGCGATGCGCACCTGCACTACGTGGACTTTTTCCAGGAGACAGCCGGCATGCCGAAACTGCTCAAGGCCATGGACGACAATGCCATTGAGCATGTGATGATTTCCGGCATCCCGGTGGCGAAGAAGTGGCACGAAGACGAACCGAAGCGTCCGCGCTATTACGCCGGTGATGACGCCGATGCCTATTGGTACAGCGCAACGGATGTGATCGTCGCGGCGGCGGTGAACAAACTGACGCCCGAGCAGCGTCAGCGTTTTCACCCGTTCCTGTCGGGCTTCAATCCCAACGACAAAAACTCCGCGGCGCATATCCAGCGCATGCTCGACCTCAATCCGGGGTTGTGGCAGGGGATCGGCGAAGTGTTTACCCGGCACGATGACCTGACCGCGCTGACCTCCGGCGACACGCCACGGGCCAACAACGAAGCGATGACGCGGATCTATCACCTCGCGGCCGAGAACGACTTGCCGGTGATGCTGCACTCCAACATCACCTCCAAGCGTGAGAAAAATCCGCTGTACCTGTCAGAAGTCGAGGAGCCGCTGCGTAATCACCCGCACACGCGATTCATTTGGGCTCACGCGGGCACCAGTGCCGAGATCCATCGGCACCAGACCCAGATGGATTTTCTGTCGCCGACCCTGAGCCGAATGCTCGAGGCTTACCCCAATCTGTACATCGACCTGTCCTGGAGCATGCTGACGCCTTACCTGGTGGATGCGCAGGGCCAACCCTCGCAAGCCTGGCTGAAACTGGTGGAGCGCTTCCCGGATCGCTTCATGCTCGGCTCCGATGTGGTGGGACGTTTCAACAAGCTGGGTAAGGAAATGCGTAGCTTCGATCCGTTTCTCGACGCCTTGCCTGAGCCGGTGGCGAAAAAAGTCGCACGGGACAATTTCCTGTCGATTCTGCCGCGCAACCGTTAAAGCGCCAGGCGACCGATTGGCTGCGGATGGTTGCGGATGGTGCAATCCCTGCCTATGTTCCAAGCGAGGCATTCCTGGCGACTGGCGCGCGATGACTCGCCGCAAGTCGCTGTCCATCCAGTGCGGATTCTCGCAGCGAGGTAACGACATGCCAAACGACTCCCGCCCTGCCGTGCTTGAACTGATCGGCAATACGCCGCTGGTGCGCGTCAGCCGCTTCGATACCGGCCCGTGCACCCTTTTTCTCAAACTCGAATCGCAGAACCCTGGCGGTTCGATCAAGGATCGCATCGGACTGGCGATGATCGACGCCGCCGAACGCGATGGCCGTCTGCAACCCGGCGGCACCATCGTCGAGGCCACCGCCGGCAACACCGGCCTGGGCCTGGCCCTGGTCGGCCGTGCCAAAGGCTATCGAGTGGTGCTGGTGGTACCGGACAAAATGTCCACCGAGAAGGTTTTGCACTTGAAGGCCATGGGCGCCGAGGTGCACATCACCCGCTCCGACGTCGGCAAGGGCCATCCCGATTATTACCAGGACGTCGCTGCGCGGCTGGCGCAGGAAATTCCCGATGCCTTCTTCGCCGATCAATTCAACAACCCGGCCAACCCGCTGGCCCACGAGTGCAGCACCGCGCCGGAGATCTGGGCGCAGACCCAGCATGACCTGGACGCCATCGTCGTCGGCGTCGGTTCGGCCGGCACGCTGACCGGGCTGACCCGCTTCTTCCAGCGCGTGCAGCCGAACCTGGAAATGGTGCTGGCCGACCCGGTCGGCTCGGTGATGGCCGAGTACAGCCGCAGTGGCACCCTCGGCAAGGCCGGTTCCTGGGCGGTGGAAGGCATCGGTGAAGACTTCATTCCGTCGATTGCCGACCTTTCCAGCGTGCGCCACGCCTATTCGATCAGCGACGAGGAAAGCTTCGATCATGCCCGCCAGTTGCTGCGCGCCGAAGGCATTCTTGGCGGTTCCTCGACCGGCACATTACTGGCAGCGGCCCTGCGTTACTGCCGCGAGCAGACCGAGCCGAAGCGGGTGGTCAGCTTCGTCTGCGACACCGGCACCCGCTACCTGTCGAAGGTCTACAACGATCAGTGGATGAACGATCAGGGTCTGCTGCAATACAAGCGCTACGGCGATCTGCGCGACCTGATCGCGCGGCGCTTCGAGGACGGTCGCGTGATCAGCGTCGGCCCCGACGACACGCTGCTCACGGCCTTCCAGCGCATGCGCCTGGCGGATGTGTCACAACTGCCGGTCCTGGCGGACGGAAAGCGGCTGATCGGCGTGATCGACGAGTCCGATATTCTGCTGGGCGTGCACCAGGACGCTTCGCACTTGCGCATGCCCGTGGCCAGCGCGATGACGGACAAGTTGCAAACCCTGCCGGCTGACGCCAGTCTGGCCGAGTTGCAGGCGGAGCTCGATCGCGGGCTGGTGGCAATCATCGCCGATGCCTCGGGCTTCCACGGTTTGATTACACGAGTCGACATGCTTAATCACTTACGGAGATCCCTTTCATGAGTCAGCACGATGAATCCGGCGCGCCACGCGCCTTCGGCACCCGTGTGATCCATGCCGGACAGACGCCGGATCCTTCCACCGGGGCGCTGATGCCGCCGATTTATGCCAACTCCACCTATTTGCAACAGAGCCCCGGTGTACACAAGGGCTTCGACTACGGGCGCTCGCACAACCCGACGCGCTTTGCGCTGGAACGTTGCGTGGCCGACCTTGAGGGCGGAACCCGGGCGTTCGCCTTCGCCTCCGGGCTGGCGGCGATTTCCACCGTGCTGGAGCTGCTCGACGCCAACGCGCACATCGTCTCTGGCAACGACCTGTACGGCGGCACGTTCCGACTGTTCGACAAGGTGCGTCAGCGCAGTGCCGGGCATCGCTTCAGCTACGTCGACTTGACCGACCTGGCGGCCTTCGAGGCTGCGTTGCAGGACGACACGCGGATGGTCTGTGTCGAGACGCCGAGTAATCCTTTGCTGCGCCTGTCTGATCTCGCCGCCATAGCGCGCATCTGCCGCGAGCGAGGCATCCTCTGTGTCGCCGACAACACTTTTGCGAGCCCGTGGATACAGCGTCCACTGGAGCTGGGTTTCGATATCGTGGTGCACTCGACGACCAAGTACCTGAACGGCCACTCCGACGTGATCGGTGGCATCGCGGTGGTCGGTCAGAACGCCGAACTGGCCGAGCGCCTGGGCTTCCTGCAAAACGCGGTGGGCGCCATCGCCGGGCCGTTTGACGCGTTCCTCACCCTGCGTGGGGTGAAGACCCTGGCGTTGCGCATGGAGCGCCATTGCAGCAACGCGCTGGAGCTGGCGCAATGGCTGGAGCGTCAGCCGCAGGTGGCGCGCGTTTACTATCCGGGCCTGCCGTCGCACCCGCAGCACGAATTGGCACGCCAGCAGATGCGAGGATTCGGCGGGATGATTTCCCTCGACCTGAACAGCGACCTGGCCGGCGCCAGACGCTTCCTCGAAAGTGTGCAGATCTTCGCCCTGGCCGAGAGCCTGGGCGGGGTGGAAAGCCTGATCGAGCACCCGGCAATCATGACCCACGCCACCATCCCGGCAGACACCCGCGCGCAACTCGGCATTGGCGATGCGCTGGTGCGTTTGTCCGTGGGGGTCGAGGATGTCGAAGACCTGCGCGCCGACCTGGCCCAGGCGCTGGCGCGGATTTAACTTTCAGCAGGCATAAAAAAAATCCGGAATCCTTGTCGGATTCCGGATCCTTCTGTCGATCCGGATCAGCTGCCTTTGACAGTCTTGCCGTTGACCTTGCCGTCGAGAAGCATGATGTTGTACTCCTTGCCGTCGGTTTCGACCTGTTGCAGACGGACCAGCAGGTAATCCCAGTCCTTGGCGAACCACAGCACGGTGATGCGCTTGCTTTGTGTCGGGTCGCGCACGCGCTCGACCTTGATCGCATCGATCTGACCGGCCTTGGTGTCGACTTTTTCCGAACCCAGCACGCGGAAGTCATAGGTATCGACTTCGCCATCGTCAACAACCTGATAGCTCATGCTTTTCTTGCCGGCGGCCACGTCGTGCTGCAGGGCCAGCTGGTAGGTGGATTTGTCGACCATGCCGCGATTGAGCGGGATCTTGACCGCGTCACCGCGATCGGTGCCGGTGACCATTTTGTTGGTCCAGTCGAAGTCCAGGTCCGCTTTCTTGGCTTTACCCAGACCGCCACGTTCGAAGTGATAGGACTGTGGCAGCAAGGTGTCCTTGTCCACGGTCAGGGTGCTTTCTTCAGACAGGCTGGCGATCATCATCGAGGCCTTGAAGCTGAGCTTCCAGACACCGTTGGCTTCCTTGGTCAGGCTGCGCTCGGCCGTGCCGCTCATGGGCAGCTGTTTCCAGTCGGCGGTGTAGCTGGCGGAGAAAGGTTGAAGTTCTGCAGCCTGCGCGAAAGGCAGGGCAAACAGAGCGCAAGCGAAGAGCAGGGCGCGACGCATAAAATCTCCTAGTTTCGAATCAAGTGGCCGCTGGCCGCGAGTAGCTTTCCATCCAGTAAAGCACCTTGCTCGCCGAGCGATAAACGACCCTCGGCAAACCAGCGAACGGCCATCGGGTAGATCAGGTGTTCCTGAGTGTGGACCCGCTGCGCCAGACTCTGCGGCGAATCGTGCAACTCTACCGGTATTACTGCCTGTACGACCAGTGGTCCGCCATCGAGTTCCTCGGTGACGAAGTGCACGGAGCAGCCGTGTTCCGTGTCGCCGGCTTCCAGCGCGCGCTGATGAGTGTGTAACCCTTTGTATTTGGGCAGCAGCGAAGGATGGATGTTAAGCAGGCGACCCGCGTAGTGGCGCACGAAGTCAGCGCTGAGAATGCGCATGAAACCGGCCAGTACCACGAGTTTGGGGTTGAAGGCGTCGATCAGCTCGATCAGCGCGGCGTCGAAGGCTTCGCGGCCTTCGAACGCCTTGTGATCCAGGGAGCGGGTGTCGATACCCGCGTCCCTGGCGCGTTGCAGGCCGTAAGCGTCGGCGCGGTTGGAAATCACCGCGGCGATGCGGACCGGGCTGTCGCCGGTCCGCGTGCTGTCGATCAAGGCCTGCAAGTTACTGCCGGTGCCGGACAACAGCACCACCACATCACAGGTCTGGGACATCAATGAGCCTTGAGGTTCTTCAGTTCAACCTGGGCTGCGCCTTCGGCAGCGGTGGCGATCTGACCGATGACCCAAGGCTGCTCGCCGGCTTCACGCAGGACATTCAGCGCAGTTTCAACGTGCTCTTGAGCCACGCAGATAACCATGCCGACGCCGCAGTTCAGCACGCGGTGCATCTCGTTTTCGTCGACGTTGCCTTTCTCTTGCAGCCAGTCGAACACGGCAGGACGGGTCCAGCTCGCCACGTCAACCACCGCTTGGGCGCCTTTTGGCAGAACGCGCGGGATGTTGTCCAGCAGGCCGCCACCGGTGATGTGGGCCATGGCCTTGACGGCACCGGTGTCCTTGATCAGCTTGAGCAGCGGCTTCACGTAGATGCGGGTCGGGGCCATCAGCAGGTCGGTCAGCGGTTTGCCGTCGAGCTGGATGTTTTCGATGTCGGCACCGGACACTTCGATGATCTTGCGGATCAGCGAGTAGCCGTTGGAGTGCGGACCGGAAGACGGCAGGGCGAGCAGGGCATCGCCGGCAGCGACTTTCGAACCGTCGATGATTTCGGATTTTTCCACGACGCCGACGCAGAAGCCGGCCAGGTCGTAGTCTTCGCCTTCGTACATGCCTGGCATTTCAGCGGTTTCGCCGCCAACCAGGGAGCAGCCGGACAATTCACAGCCAGCGCCGATGCCGGTCACGACCTGGGTCGCGGTTTCGACGTTGAGCTTGCCGGTGGCGTAGTAGTCGAGGAAGAACAGTGGCTCGGCGCCGCAGACCACCAGGTCGTTCACGCACATGGCCACCAGATCGATGCCGATGCTGTCGTGCTTGTTCAGGTTCAGTGCCAGGCGCAGCTTGGTGCCCACGCCGTCGGTGCCGGAAACCAGTACAGGCTGCTTGTAGCCGGCCGGGATTTCGCAGAGGGCGCCGAAACCGCCCAGGCCGCCCATGACTTCCGGGCGCGCAGTGCGCTTGGCGACGCTCTTGATGCGTTCGACCAATGCTTCACCGGCGTCGATGTCTACACCGGCGTCCTTGTAGCTCAGGGAGGGTTGCTTGCTCATGATCCAGGCCTTTAGGGGGGGATTCAGGGGTAACGACCGAGTCCAGTGGGACCGCCGAAACAGACGAAGGCGAGTGCCGTCCGCGAATTTCAGGGTGCCCGGCTGTTGCCGGTCTGCGAAGGCGCGCGATTTTATCAGGCTTGAGGGGCAGCGGCCATCCTCACGCCGACGGCAGGGGCATATCGGCCGAAAAAAACCGTTATTGCCCATGTTGGTCGCCTCACCGATGGCTGTATAAGGTATCGCGATTAACCGTCTATCGTTATGACAGTGCGAAAACTTAGTCAGATCGTGGTGAATGTTTTGCGCAGGGACGTGGTCACAGCCTTGTTCGATCCTCTTCATGCGGTCTGTTCCAGCCGCTCTCGTCGTCAGGAATCTTCCATGCGTTTTTTTTCCAGATTTTTATTTGCAGGCTGTTTGTCCCTGGTCAGCCTGGCGAGTCATGCCGAAACCGTCAAAGGCCTGTATCAGGTGCGCGAGCCTGTCAGCAGTCAGTCGGCGGAGGAGCGCAATCAGGCGACCCAGCGCGCGCTCGATACGCTGGTGCTGCGTCTGACCGGCGATCCCAAGGCTGTGCAAAGTCCGGGCTTGGCGGCGCTGCGCAAGGACCCGCAACAGATCATCAGCCAATACGGTTTCGACGCTGGCCCGCCGGAAGTGCTGAAGGTCGATTTCGACCCGGCCACGACCGAGCAAGCCTTGCGCCGCGCCGGGTTGTCGTTGTGGGGGGCGAATCGGCCGTCGATCCTGAGTTGGTGGCTGAACGACTCCGCCGAGGGTTCGAGCCTGGTGGGAGATGGCCAGGCCAGCGCCGCACCGTTGCGTCGTGCAGCACAACATCGTGGTTTGCCGCTGCGTCTGCCGTTGGCCGACCTGAGTGAACAACTGGTCGCTACCGCGCCGAATCTTGAAGGGACGGATGCAGCGCCATTGCGCGGTGCATCGGACCGTTATAACGCTGACGGCTTGCTCGCGGTGCATGCCCGGGAAGAGGGCGGTCAGTGGCAGGCTAAATGGAATTTGTGGCTGGGCGACAAGAAGGAGGCGGGCAGCGTGCAGGGTGCGGACCAGGCTGCTGTGGCTGATGCGGTGATGCTGGCGGTGAGTCAGCGTCTCGCGCCACGGTTTGTCGTCAAGCCGGGCGCTTCGGGCGAACAATTGCTGGAAGTGCAGGGCATGAACCTGGAACGCTACGCCGCCCTCGGGCGCTTGCTGGAGCCTTTTGGTGCGTGCCTGCAAAGTGTCGACGGTGAACGCATTCTCTATCGGGTCAATGGCAGCGCCGAGCAGTTACGCTCGCAGCTGTCCCTGGCGAAGTTGCAAGAGGTGCCGGCCGGTGAGGCGCCAGCTCCGGTAGCGCCTGTGCAGCCGGTGGCCGAGGGTTGGGCGCCTGTGGTGGCGCCAACTCCGGCACGGGTGCCGCAGTTGCGATTCCGTTGGTAAGGTTTTCTTTCTTTATATAGATGCATATGGAGTGGTACATGGCCGATACGCGGCGTTGGTTCTGGTTGGGCGGGGTGGTTCTGCTCTGCGTGTTTGTCTGGTTGTTGCATCCGATCCTGACGCCTTTTCTGGTCGCGCTGCTGCTGGCCTATCTGTTCGATCCGCTGGTGGATCGGCTGGAAAGGGCTGGCCTGTCACGCACCTGGGGCGTGGTGGCGGTGTTCGCGTTGTTCACCTTGATCTTCACGACTTTACTGTTGGTGTTGGTGCCGATGCTCGCCAAGCAGCTGTTTCGCTTGTATGAACTGGCGCCGCAGATGCTCGACTGGCTGCAGCACACCGCACTGCCGTGGGCGCAATCGAAATTCGGACTGTCGGATAATTTCTGGAAGTTCGACAAGCTCAAGGCCGCGATCAGCGAGCACATGGGCCAGACCACCGACATTGTCGGGGTGGTGCTGAGTCAGGCGACGGCTTCCGGGCTGGCGTTGATTGGCTGGCTGGCAAACCTGGTGCTGATCCCGGTGGTGAGTTTCTACCTGCTGCGGGACTGGGACCTGATGATGGCCAAGGTCCGCAGCCTGCTGCCCCGTGAAAACGAAGAACGCATCGTGACCCTGGCCGGTGAATGCCATGAAGTGCTGGGTGCATTCGTGCGCGGGCAGTTGCTGGTAATGGTGGCGCTCGGCGTGATCTACGCGGCGGGCTTGATGCTGGTGGGTCTGGAGCTGGGGCTGTTGATCGGTCTGATCGCAGGCCTGGCGGCCATTGTGCCGTACATGGGCTTTGTCATCGGGATCGGCGCGGCGTTAGTTGCCGGGCTGTTTCAGTTCGGTGGCGATCTGTATCCCATGATCGGCATCGTCGCGGTGTTCATGGTCGGGCAGGCACTGGAAGGCATGGTGCTGACGCCGTTGCTGGTGGGCGATCGTATCGGCCTGCACCCGGTGGCGGTGATCTTCGCCATTCTGGCCGGGGGCGAGCTGTTCGGATTTACCGGCATCTTACTGGCGTTGCCGGTGGCGGCGGTGATCATGGTGCTGGTGCGCCATGTGCATGATTTGTATAAAGATTCGGATATCTACAGTGGTGCCGACGAACCCGAGCTATAAAGGTCGTTGAAGTCTCACGGCGGGCGGCCTGGTTTCTTGCCAGGTTGGCCCGTATCCCCCGCGCTGCTGTCACATGCGCCGCCAAAGAAACTGTCATGAAACCAGGGCGTTAACGCAAACCTTTGATTTTGCTTGTGGTCTGTCGCATTGTGCGACCCGCCCCACGGGTATAAACTTCGCAAACTTTACACAGAGGCCACTAACGGTTCCTTTGGAACTGTTCAGTCAGCATGAAACCGATTCAGCTGCCCCTAGGTGTGCGTCTGCGTGATGACGCTACCTTTATCAATTACTACCCAGGCGCCAATGCCGCTGCACTCGGCTATGTCGAGCGGCTATGCGAAGCCGACGCCGGCTGGACCGAAAGCCTGATTTATCTCTGGGGCAAGGACGGGGTAGGGCGTACGCACTTGTTGCAGGCGGCCTGCCTGCGCTTTGAGCAACTGGGAGAGCCGGCGGTTTATCTGCCGTTGGCCGAGCTGCTGGATCGCGGCATCTCCATTCTCGACAACCTCGAACAATACGAACTGGTCTGCCTCGATGATTTGCAGGCGGTCGCCGGCCGGGCGGATTGGGAAGAGGCGCTGTTCCATCTGTTCAATCGTCTGCGCGACAGCGGTCGGCGTCTGCTGATTGCGGCGTCGACCTCGCCGCGCGAACTGCCGGTGAAGCTGGCTGACTTGAAGTCTCGTCTTACCCTGGCACTGATCTTCCAGATGCGTCCGCTCTCCGACGAAGACAAATTGCGCGCCTTGCAACTGCGTGCTTCCCGTCGCGGCCTGCACCTGACCGATGAAGTCGGGCATTTCATTTTGACCCGCGGTACCCGCAGCATGAGCGCACTTTTCGAATTGCTTGAGCGTCTCGATCAGGCCTCCCTTCAAGCTCAGCGCAAGCTGACGATTCCTTTCCTGAAAGAAACCTTAGGCTGGTAAAACTCAAGCCTGGCGGGGGTTTTGGCGAATTTCCGGCGTCAGAAAATCCGCTTTCCTACAAGTCGTAGGCTGCGCAGGCGTCTAAAAGGGGCTTAAGCGCTTAGATGTAAACGCGGAACCAGGAAGTCACATAAAGTTCGATTGAATTTGCAAATGAGGATGATAGCGGGCATAGTCGCGGCTTCTTTACCCACTATCAGCCACGGTCGTGCCCATGCTAAAGCGCTTCGCACCCCTCGTGCCTCTCGCACTCGTCACCCTGTTGTTCGGTTGCGCTGCCCACTCCCCAGTGACCCAGCAAGAGCAACAACAGCAGGTCAAGAATTCAGTTACCGCCCAGTCCTCTTCCGTTCTTTTCCAGGAAGATCTTTACCAGGACGGCGTGGCCACCGACAAAGAACTGGCAAACTTCGCCGACGGCAAGTCGTACCAGCTTCCGGTTCTGGCCGACAGCATCCTCGAACGTGGCATGTCCCTGATCGGTACCCGTTACCGTTTCGGCGGCACCTCCGAGGCTGGCTTCGATTGCAGCGGTTTCATCGGTTATCTGTTCCGTGAAGAAGCCGGCATGAACCTGCCGCGCTCCACTCGCGAAATGATCAATGTGGATGCGCCGCTGGTGGCTCGCAGCGCGCTGAAGCCGGGCGACCTGCTGTTCTTCGCCACCAATGGTCGTCGCGGTCGTGTCAGTCACGCCGGGATCTACCTGGGTGACAACCAGTTCATCCACTCCAGCAGCCGCAAAAGCGGTGGTGTCCGGGTCGATAGCCTGGGCGACAGCTACTGGAGCAAGACCTTCATCGAAGCCAAGCGCGCACTCGCGATGGCCCCGACCGTGGTCACGGCACGCAAGTAAATCTTCAGCCTGTCGCCACGTCAGTGGCGACAAAAAGTCTCTTCGCAACGAAGTAGGCGGACAGTTTGTAAGGCGAACTTAAAGTCTTACTTGAAGTTTGGCCCATAGCCGCTAGAATCCAGATCTATTATTGATGGCAAACCGCCTGCGTCCTGCGCAGGCGGTTTTCTTTTCTGTCTTCCCGGCAGAAAAAAGCCGCAGCCAGATCAGGATGTTCTGCTAATGACGATGTCGGCCCGCCTCACCATCATGCTCTTCGCAGCGCTGCTCAGCGCTTGCGCCAGTCGCACACCGCCTCCTGCGCCGGTGGTTCGCGCCCCCATTGTTTTCGGTAACCCGCAACCCTTTTCCCCCGAGGCAGAAGACGTGCTGTTCCGCGCGCTGGGCCTGGTGGGCACGCCGTATCGTTGGGGTGGCAACACGCCGGATTCGGGCTTCGATTGCAGCGGTCTGATCGGTTACGTCTACCGTGATGTCACCGGTATTTCCCTGCCGCGTACCACCCGCGAAATGATCAGCATGCAGGCGGCCAGCGTCGGCAAGGAAGGCCTGCAGACCGGTGACCTGATCTTCTTTGCCACCAACGGTGGCTCCCAGGTCAGCCATGCCGGTATCTACGTCGGCGAAGGTCGCTTCGTTCATGCGCCCGCCACTGGTGGCACGGTGAAGCTCGACAGCCTGTCCAAGGCTTACTGGCAGAAGGCATATCTGAGCGCCAAGCGTGTTCTGCAGCCTGAGCATTTGGCGCGCAATCCGTAGCATTCTGTCCGAAGAGGTCGTCATGACCGCCCGCACGCTCAATCTCGACGATTCCCTGTATCAATACCTGCTCGACGTTTCCCTGAGGGAAACGCCGCTGCTCAAGCGCTTGCGCGACGAAACCCAGGCAATGCCGATGGCGCGCTGGCAGGTGGCGCCGGAGCAGGGGCAGTTCCTCGCTTTACTGGTCAAACTCATTGGCGCGAAGCGATTGCTGGAAGTCGGCACGTTCACCGGTTACAGCGCCTTGTGCATGGCCGCTGCGTTGCCGCAGGACGGTTCGCTGATCTGCTGTGATATCCCCGGCGACTACAACGCTATCGCGCGTCGTTATTGGCAGGAGGCGGGGCTCGCCCATCGCATCGATCTGCGTCTGGCGCCTGCGCTGGAAACCCTGGCTCAGCTGGATCAACCGGGGCAATTCGATCTGATCTTCATCGATGCTGACAAAGCTAACTATCCGGGCTATCTGGAGCATGCGCTGCGTTTGCTGCGCATCGGCGGGCTGGCGGTGTTCGATAACACGCTGTGGAGCGGGCGGGTGCTTGAAAAGGATCCCGAAAGCGCAGACACCCGAGCCATCCAGGCGCTCAATCGCGCCTTGAAGGATGACTCGCGTGTGGATCTGTCGTTGTTGCCGCTAGGAGATGGTTTAACTCTGTGTCGTAAAAAGTAAGTGCTGAGCCGCTCCCACATTAGTTATGTATTGGCAGCTTGAGATTACTTGGCTGCGGAAACCCGCCACACCTTGTTCCCCACATCATCGGCCACCAGCAAACCCCCTTGCTGATCAATCACCACGCCCACAGGCCGGCCCATGGCTTTCTCATCCTCATTGAGGAAACCTGTCAGCACATCCACCGGTTGCCCGGTCGGTTTACCGCCCGCGAACGGGACGAAAATCACCTTATAGCCACTGTGTGGCTTGCGGTTCCACGAGCCGTGCTGACCGATGAAGGCGCCTTCCTTGAACTGCGCTGGAAGCGAGTTGCCCTCGGCAAACGACAGGCCCAGCGACGCGGTATGCGGGCCGACCGCGTAGTCCGGCGCAATGGCCTTGGCCACCAGGTCCGGGTTTTGCGGCTCGACGCGAATGTCGACGTGCTGGCCGTAATAGCTGAAGGGCCAGCCGTAGAATCCGCCGTCTTTCACCGAAGTGATGTAGTCCGGCACCAGATCACTGCCAATTTCGTCCCGCTCATTGACCGCCGTCCACAAGGCACCGGTCTGCGGTTCCCAGGCTAGACCGTTTGGATTGCGAATCCCCGAGGCGAAGATGCGGTGATTGCCGGTGGCGCGATCCACTTCCCAGATCGCCGCGCGACCTTCTTCCTGGTCCAGGCCGTTTTCGCCAACGTTGCTGTTGGAGCCGACCGTGACGTACAGCTTGCTCCCGTCCTTGCTGGCGATGACGTTTTTGGTCCAGTGGTGATTCAACGTGCCGCCCGGCAGGTCGACCACCTTGATCGGCTGCGACTTGATTGCCGTGGCGCCGTTTTCATAGTGAAAGCGCAGCAAGCGATCGGTGTCGGCGACGTACAGGTCATTGCCGACCAGGGTCATGCCGAACGGCGAATTGAGGTTTTCCAGGAACACCGTGCGGGTTTCGGCGATGCCATCGTGGTCCTTGTCCCGCAGCAGCGTGATGCGGTTCGGGCTGGGGACGCCGGCACCGGCACGGCCCATGACTTTGCCCATTACCCAGCCGCGAATGCCTTTGCCGTCATCGGGTTTCGGTGGCGCGTTGGTTTCGGCCACCAGCACGTCGCCGTTGGGCAGCACGTAGAGCCAGCGCGGGTGATCGAGCCCTTCGGCGAATGCCGCCACTTGAGTGCCCGCCGCAGGAGTGGGTTTCGCGCCCTCCGGCCAGCCGATCGCCGGGGCGATATTCACCGTCGGGATCAGGGTTTTGTTGGGTTCTGGCAACTTGGGTGACGGGCCGGTGCCGTCGGAGACTTGCAAGCTGGAGGTTTCACCACAAGCGGCGAGCCCTCCGGCGAGCGCGATGACGAGAACGAGCTGGGGCTTGCGCATGCGGATCTTCCCTATGAATGCATTGACTTAATCATAGAGAAGATTTGAAGCGCGATGGTTCAACCGGTCAGCCGCGGGCTTCCTTGAACAGCACGGCGATGCCGGGGTGATAGTTGCCGGCTTCATTGCGCAACTTGCGATAGGCGTACGGGAAATACCAGGCCACGGCGCAGCTGTGTTCTTTTTGCAGGTCGTCGACCATGTCCTGAAGTTCTTCCGGTGTCGCGCTCTGCTGGGCCTTTTGGGGCGCAACAAACAAGCAGCCGAGTTTCAGGTCGCTGGCGTAGCTGATGCGTTTGGCGTTGCTGGTGATGTCCTGCAGCGCCTGGCTCAGGTTCAGGCTATTGACCTTCGGCCAACGTTGAGTGGCCTGAAGGTAGGCGCGTTCTTCGGGGGAGGCGATAAACAGATCGGCACGGCCGTTGCGTTCGCCTTCTTCGTTCTGCTTGCGCGTTGTGGTTTGTTGCAACGTGACCATTTCCGCCATCCAGGCCGCGGCGGAGAGCAAGCCAAGGTTGGCTTTTTCGTCGTACCAGTAAGGCGTATCGTTATCGCCGCGCACCGCATTGTAGCGGTCTATACAGTCAAACCAGCGTTCCAGCACCGGTCGCAGGAATTCCAGCTTCGGATTGCTGATGATCATGCCTTGCATGTTGCTCACCCTTTGTAATTGTGATGTTGGGTTGTGGCGCTTTGATATCACTGCTGACAGTGTGGTGCAAGTTGGGGTGTCAGTAAATTGACCGGCGGCAGTATATCGCTCGCCCGCGCTTTGTCTTCAATTGACGCTCCACCCCCAACCCTCTAACCTTCGCGGCTTGTTTCAGGTGCTCTGTGGCGAAGGTCGACAGAGTGAAACAGGGAAGCCGGTGAGTGACCATCTTCAAGCGACGAAACGTCACGATCCCGGCGCTGCCCCCGCAACGGTAAATGAGTAAAGATTGCGCCTTGAGCCACTGTGTCGACTGTCGACATGGGAAGGCGCGCAGTCCGGCGCAAGCCGCTCATGAGCCCGGAGACCGGCCTGATTCATCCAACGGCATCACGGTGGGCGATGCCAGGCTTCTTGCCGTCTATTCTTGTGCCTGCCCGCCGTTATCCAGCCTCAACGGAGAGCTCCCCCATGACTGATTCCCCTGATCGTGACGAACGCCATCTGGCGCGCATGCAGCGCAAAAAAGCCGTGATCGACGAACGCATCGCCAACTCGCCGAACGAGTGCGGCCTGCTGCTGGTACTGACCGGCAACGGCAAAGGCAAGAGCAGCTCGGCCTTCGGCATGCTCGCCCGCTCCATGGGGCACGGCATGCAGTGCGGCGTGGTGCAGTTCATCAAGGGCCGCAACAGTACCGGCGAAGAGCTGTTCTTCCGCCGCTTCCCGGAGCAGGTGCGTTTTCATGTGATGGGCGAGGGCTTCACCTGGGAAACCCAGGACCGCCAGCGTGACATCGCCGCCGCCGAAGCCGCTTGGGAAGTGTCCCGCGAACTGCTGCGCGATCCATCGATCGGCCTGGTGGTGCTGGATGAGTTGAACATTGCGCTCAAGCACGGTTACCTCGACCTCGATCAAGTGCTCACTGACTTGCAGGCGCGTCCGCCGATGCAACATGTGGTGGTCACCGGTCGCGGCGCCAAACCGGAGATGATCGAACTGGCCGACACGGTCACCGAAATGGGCGTGATCAAACACGCATTCCAGGCCGGGATCAAAGCGCAAAAAGGCGTCGAGTTGTGAGCTGCACTTTATGAATAGCCATCGTCAATGCCCGGCGGTATTGATTGCCGCGCCGGCCTCCGGTCAGGGCAAGACCACCGTCACCGCCGCGCTGGCCCGTTTGCATCGCAATCAGGGGCGCAAGGTTCGCGTGTTCAAGTGCGGCCCGGACTTTCTCGACCCGATGATTCTCGAGCGCGCCAGCGGTGCGCCGGTGTATCAACTGGACATGTGGATGGTCGGCGAGCAGGAAAGTCGTCGACTGTTGTGGGAAGCCGCCGGTGAGGCCGACCTGATCCTCATCGAAGGCGTCATGGGCCTTTTCGACGGCACGCCGTCCAGCGCGGACCTGGCGCGGCACTTCGGTGTGCCGGTGCTCGGTGTGATCGACGGCACGGCGATGGCGCAGACTTTCGGTGCGCTGGCGTTGGGGTTGGCCAAGTATCAGCCGGACTTGCCGTTTGCCGGTGTGTTGGCCAACCGTGTTGGCACGCTGCGCCACGCGCAATTGCTGGAAGGCAGCTTGACGGAAGGCTTGCGCTGGTACGGCGCGTTGTCGCGTGAGACCGGGATTGAATTGCCGAGTCGTCATCTCGGTCTGGTCCAGGCCAGCGAGTTGAACGATCTCGACCTGCGCCTCGATGCCGCGGCCCAATCGCTGGCCAGCAGTTGCGACGTGGCGCTGCCGCCGCCCGTGGAATTTGCGGCACCTGAAATGATCGTCGCCGAGCCTTTGCTGGCCGGCGTGCGAATCGCCGTGGCCCGTGATGAAGCGTTTGCTTTCACCTACGGCGCGAGCCTGGATTTGCTGCGGGCCATGGGCGCCGAATTGCTGTTTTTCTCGCCGATCCGCGATGCTGATTTGCCAGAGGCGGACAGCCTTTATTTGCCGGGCGGTTATCCGGAATTGCACCATGTGGCGCTGTCACAGAACACCTCGATGCTCAATGCTATCCGCGCCCATCATGCCGCCGGCAAACCGTTGCTGGCCGAATGTGGCGGGATGTTGTACCTGCTCGATTCGTTGACCGACGTCGAAGGCACTCGCGCTGAATTGGTCGGTTTGCTGGCCGGTGATGCGGTGATGCAGAAACGTCTGGCTGCGCTGGCGCTGCAAGCCGTTGAGTTGCCGGAAGGTTCGTTGCGCGGGCACACCTATCACCATTCGTTGACCAGCACCGAGCTTGAGCCGATTGCTCGTGGGCTGAGCCCGAACGGCGGGCGTGGGGCGGAGGCGGTTTATCGTGAGGGGCGGATGACGGCTTCCTACGTCCACTTCTATTTCCCGTCCAATCCGAACGCGATCGCTGCACTATTTCTTCCCGACTTCAGGGACGCCTTCGCGAGCAAGCCCGCTCCCACATTGGATCACCTAACCCCTGTGGGAGCGGGCTTGCTCGCGAAGAGGCCATGACCGACAACGCATTTTCCGAAGCCGAACGCGAAGCGGTTTATAGGACAATTGCCGAACGCCGCGACATGCGCCACTTCAGCGGCGGCACCGTCGAGCCCGAGTTACTGCAGCGCCTGCTCGAAGCAGCCCATCAAGCCCCCAGCGTCGGCCTGATGCAGCCCTGGCGGTTCATCCGCATCAGCGACCGGGCCCTGCGCGGCAAGATCCAGCAACTGGTGGAAGAAGAACGCATCCGCACCGCCGAAGCCCTCGGCGAGCGCACCGACGAATTCATGAAGCTCAAGGTCGAAGGCATCAACGATTGCGCCGAGGTGCTGGTCGCCGCGCTGATGGATGATCGCGAACGCCACATCTTTGGCCGTCGCACCTTGCCGGAAATGGACATGGCCTCGTTGTCCTGCGCGATCCAGAACCTCTGGCTGGCCTCCCGCGCTGAAGGTCTGGGCATGGGCTGGGTGTCGCTGTTCGAGCCGCAAGCACTGGCGGACTTGCTGGGTTTACCCGCCGGAGCCAAGCCGTTGGCAGTTCTTTGCCTCGGCCCGGTCAAGGAATTCTATCCGGCGCCGATGCTGGTACTCGAAGGGTGGGCGCAGGCGCGTCCGCTCAGTGAGTTGCTGTATGAAAATTATTGGGGAGTGAGTCAATGAGTGTGGCGTTATTGAGTGTCGCCGCGGTGGCGCTGGACGCGCTGCTGGGCGAACCCAAACGCTGGCATCCGCTGGTGGCGTTCGGCCGTTTTGCCGACCGCATCGAGCGACGTTTCAATGGTGAGGGGCGCGGCTGGCGCAGTCACGGCGTCACCGCTTGGGTGATTGCGGTGTTGCCGCTGACCTTGCTGGCCACGGCGTTTTCCTGGGCGCCTTATGTCGGCTGGGTGGTCGAGATTCTCGCGCTCTATTGCGCGCTCGGCATGCGCAGCCTCGGCGAACATGTCGAGCCGGTGGCCAAGGCCCTGCGCAGCGATGATCTGGAGGAGGCGCGCACACGTGTCGGCTATCTGGTCAGCCGCCAGACCAGCGAGCTGGATAAAACCGAAGTCGCCCGCGCCGCCACCGAATCAGTCCTGGAAAACGGCAGCGATGCGGTATTTGCTGCGCTGTTCTGGTTTGCCGTGGCCGGCGCACCCGGCGTGGTGCTCTATCGCTTGAGCAACACCCTGGACGCGATGTGGGGTTATCGCAACGAACGCTTCGAACGTTTCGGCTGGGCGGCGGCGAAAATCGACGATGTCCTCAACTACATTCCTGCGCGCCTGGTGGCGTTGACCTACGCGCTGCTGGGCAAAACCCGACTGGCGTTGAAATGTTGGCGCACCCAGGGCCCGACCTGGGACAGCCCGAACGCCGGGCCGGTGATGGCGGCCGGTGCCGGTGCACTCGGCGTCGAGTTGGGCGGGGCGGCGATCTATCACGGTGAACTGCATCAGCGTCCGCAACTGGGCGAAGGTGTGCCGGCGGATGCCGACTCCATCGACCGTGGCTGGCAATTGGTCCAGCGCGGGGTATGGTTATGGCTGCTGATTCTCTGCGTGGGAGCTGAATTCTATGCTTGAGCACGGTGGCCGCTTGCGCAAGGCGGCGCTCGAATACGGCATTGCCGAAGCCGATTGGCTGGACCTGTCCAGCGGCCTCGCGCCGTGGCCATTCCCGATCCCGGAAATCCCGCTGCGGGCCTGGGCGCGCTTGCCGGAAACCGATGACGGTCTGGAGCAGGCAGCCTGCGATTATTACGGCGCCGCCCAGGTGCTGCCGGTTGCCGGTTCGCAAATGGCCATCCAGTTGCTGCCGCGTCTGCGCCGGGCCGGCAAGGTCGGCGTGCTGTCGCCGTGCTACGCCGAACACGCGGAAGCGTGGCGGCGCAACGGCTACATTGTGCGCGAAGTGCTGGAGCAGGAGGTCGACTTCTATATCGACAGCCTCGACGTGCTGGTGGTGGTCAATCCCAACAACCCGACAGGCCTGAGCCTGACCCCGAGTCGCCTGCTCGACTGGCATGCCCGACTGGCCTCGCGCGGTGGCTGGCTGGTGGTGGACGAGGCGTTCATGGACAACACGCCGACGCTGAGCCTGGCGCCGTTTGCCCATCTGGTCGGTTTGATTGTGCTGCGTTCCTTCGGCAAGTTTTTTGGCCTGGCCGGTGTGCGGCTGGGCTTTGTCCTGGCTGAGCGCAAGCTGCTCAAATTACTCGCCGAGCAGGTCGGGCCGTGGGCGGTCAGCGGGCCGACACGGGTGCTAGGCCAAGCCTGTTTGCTGGACACCGAAGGCCACGCCAGGCAGCGGGTACGCAGCGAAGTGGCCAGCGAACGATTGGCGCTGTTGCTCGGGCAGTATGGTTTGCAGCCGCAGGGTGGCTGCGCCTTGTTTCAATGGCTGATCACCGAGCGTGCCGAAGCGCTGCACGAGTTCATGGCGAGGCGCGGCATCTTGCTGCGGCTGTTCACCCACAACAGTAGCGTGCGTTTTGGCTTGCCTGCGGATGAGGCCGATTGGCAGCGTCTCGAACTGGCGCTTCAAGACTACGTCAAGGAATCCCAATGACCACGCTAATGGTGCAAGGCACCACGTCCGACGCCGGTAAAAGCACCCTGGTGACGGCGTTGTGCCGCTGGGTCACGCGTCAGGGCGTGAGCGTCGTGCCGTTCAAACCGCAGAACATGGCGCTCAACAGTGCCGTGACCGCCGACGGTGGCGAGATCGGTCGCGCCCAGGCCGTGCAAGCCCAGGCGGCCAACCTTGAGCCGCACACCGACATGAACCCGGTACTGCTCAAACCCAACAGCGACACCGGCGCCCAAGTGATCATTCATGGTCGCGCAGTCACAACGATGAACGCGGTGGCCTATCACGACTACAAAACCATCGCCATGCAAGCGGTGCTGGCCTCCCATGAACGATTGAGCGCGGCCTATCCGGTGGTGATGGTCGAAGGCGCGGGCTCGCCGGCCGAGATCAATCTGCGTACCGGCGACATCGCCAACATGGGCTTTGCCGAAGCGGTGGATTGTCCGGTGGTGTTGATTGCCGACATCAATCGCGGCGGGGTATTCGCGCATCTGGTGGGCACGCTGGAATTGCTGTCGCCCACCGAACAGGCACGGGTCAAAGGCTTCATCATCAACCGTTTTCGCGGCGACATCGCTTTGCTGCAACCGGGACTGGACTGGCTGGAAGCGCGCACCGGCAAACCGGTGATCGGCGTGCTGCCGTATGTGATGGATTTGCACCTGGAAGCCGAGGACGGCATCGATCAGCGCCAGACCGACAAGGCTGAGCGCGTGGTGAAAGTGGTGGTGCCGGTATTGCCGCGCATCAGCAACCACACCGATTTCGATCCGCTGCGCCTGCATCCGCAAGTGGACTTGCAATTCATCGGCCCTGGCCAGGCGATCCCGCCGGCCGACCTGATCATCCTCCCCGGCTCAAAAAGCGTGCGTAGCGACCTCGAGTATCTGCGTGCCAATGGCTGGGACGCGGCCATCAGTCGTCATCTGCGCTACGGCGGCAAAGTGCTGGGGATTTGCGGCGGACTGCAAATGCTCGGTGAGCAGGTGCATGACCCGCTGGGCCTCGAAGGCGCGCCGGGTTCCAGTGCCGGTCTGGGCTTGCTGGCGTTTGAAACGCAGCTCGAAGAAGAGAAGCAATTGCGCAATGTGCGCGGTCGTCTGGCGCTGGAAGATGCTGAAGTCAGCGGTTACGAAATTCATGCCGGAGTCACCACCGGGCCGGCGCTGGAAAATGCTGCGGTGCAGCTGGACGATGGTCGCTGTGATGGCGCGCAAAGTACTGACGGGCAGATTTTCGGCACCTACTTGCATGGCCTGTTCGAATCTCCGGTAGCGTGCAGTGCGCTGCTGCGTTGGGCGGGTTTGCAGAATGTGCAGGACGTGGATTACCACGGGTTGCGCGAGCGGGATATCGAGCGGTTGGCGGATTTGGTGGAGAAGCATTTGGATACCGCGTTGTTGCGTGAGCTCTGTGGGATTTAGGGTGGTTTCACTGGCGTCTTCGACTTGCTCGCGAAGGCGCCAGTCGCCTCACCGCACATTTATAGGATGTAACCATGCTGCAACTGATCCTCGGCGGCGCCCGTTCCGGCAAAAGTCGACTCGCTGAAAAACTCGCCTCCGACAGTGGCCTGGCAGTGACCTACATCGCCACCAGCCAACCGCTGGACGGTGAAATGAACGAGCGGGTCGCCCATCACCGCGCCCGTCGCCCGACCGAATGGGCGTTGATCGAAGAGCCCATCGAACTCGCCCGAGTGCTGCGCGAAACCGCCCGCGCCGAGCGTTGCCTGCTGGTGGATTGCCTGACCCTGTGGATGACCAATCTACTGATGCTCGACAACGCCGAACGCCTCATCGCAGAGCGCGAAGCCTTGCTGGGCTGCCTGGCGTCATTGCCGGGTGAAATCATTTTTGTCAGCAACGAGACCGGAATGGGTGTCGTGCCGCTGGGCGAATTGACTCGCCGCTATGTCGATGAAGCCGGTTGGCTGCATCAAGCCCTGGCCGAGTGCTGCCAACGTGTCGTCCTGACCGTCGCCGGCCTGCCCCTGACTTTGAAAGGAACTGCGTTATGACTCAATCCTGGTGGCTGAACCCGAGCAAGCCGATCGATGCGCAAGCTGTCGAACAGGCGCAGGCCCGTCAACAGCAGCTGACCAAGCCCGCCGGTTCCCTCGGCCGACTCGAATCGGTGGCCGTGCAATTGGCGGGACTGCAGGGGCAGGTCAAACCGAGTCTTGATCAGTTGTGGATTGCCATTTTTGCCGGTGACCATGGCGTTGTGGCTGAGGGCGTGTCGGCATTTCCTCAGGAAGTCACCGGGCAGATGCTGCATAACTTCGTCAGCGGTGGTGCGGCAATCAGCGTGCTGGCGCGCCAGCTCGGTGCGTCCCTGGAAGTGGTCGACCTCGGTACAGTGACGCCATCGTTGAACCTGCCGGGCGTGCGTCACCTCAACATCGGTGCGGGCACTGCCAATTTCGTGGAAGGTCCGGCCATGACTCAGGCCCAGGGCGAACTCGCTTTGCAAGCCGGTCGCGACAGCGTGCAGCGTGCGGTCGCCGCCGGTGCGCAGCTGTTTATCGGTGGTGAGATGGGCATCGGCAACACCACCGCAGCCAGTGCGCTGGCCTGTGCCTTGCTCGATTGCCCGGTGGTGCATCTGGCCGGGCCGGGCACCGGCTTGAACGCGGCGGGGGTCAGCCATAAAGCGCAGGTCATCGAACGTGCCTTGGCATTGCACGGCGCTCAGCGCGGTGATGCACTGCAAACCCTGTTCAACCTCGGCGGTTTTGAAATTGCGGCGTTGGTCGGTGCGTATCTGGCGTGTGCCCAGGAGGGCGTTGCGGTGCTGGTGGACGGCTTTATTTGCAGCGTCGCCGCGTTGGTGGCAGTGCGCTTGAACCCTGAATGCCGCGAGTGGTTGTTGTTCGGCCATCGCGGTGCCGAGCCGGGCCATCGTCATGTGCTGGAAACCCTCAACGCCGAGCCGCTGCTGGACCTCGGCCTGCGGCTGGGCGAGGGCAGTGGCGCTGCGTTGGCCGTGCCGTTGCTGCGCCTGGCTTGTGATCTTCACGGGCAAATGGCGACCTTCGCCGAAGCAGCGGTGGCGGACCGTCCGGCATGACGTTGCGCCTGGATCTTCTGCGCCACGGTGAAACCGAGCTCGGTGGCGGTTTGCGCGGCAGCCTAGACGATGCGCTGACCGCCAAGGGCTGGGAGCAGATGCGCGCGGCGGTGGTCGGACATGGGCCGTGGGATCGGTTGATCAGTTCGCCATTGCAACGCTGTGCGCGGTTTGCTGATGAACTCGGTGCTCAGCTGGGCTTGTCTGTACACCTCGATAAGGATCTGCAAGAACTGCACTTCGGTGCCTGGGAAGGAAAGCGCGCGGCGGCACTGATGGAGACTGACGCTGAAGGGTTGGGCCTGTTCTGGGCCGATCCTTATTCCTTTACGCCTCCTGAGGGCGAGCCGGTCGGAGATTTTTCGACGCGGGTGCTGGCGGCGGTGGAGCGTCTGCACGCGACGTATGCGGGCGAACGGATTTTGTTGATCAGCCATGGCGGCGTCATGCGTTTGTTGCTGGCTCAGGCGCGGGGTTTGCCGCGAGAGCAGTTGCTGAATGTCGAGGTCGGCCATGGCTCGCTGTTTTCGTTGCGCGTCGAGTCAGGCGTCATTCTCAAGGAAGCGACCTGACCATGTTGCCGTTCTGGATCGCCCTGCAATTTCTCAGCAGTCTGCCGATTCGTCTGTCCGGCATGCCCGCGCCTCAGGAACTGGGTCGGTCGCTGCTGTTTTATCCGCTGGTCGGGCTGCTGTTCGGCGTTATTTTATGGGCGCTGAACGGGTTGTTACTGGGCACGCCTTTGTTGCTTCACGCCGCGTTGCTGCTGACGGTTTGGGTACTGCTAAGCGGCGCGTTGCACCTGGACGGTCTGGCCGATAGCGCCGACGCATGGCTCGGTGGCTTCGGCGACCGCGAGCGCACGCTGACCATCATGAAAGACCCGCGCAGCGGGCCGATTGCGGTGGTGACGCTGGTGCTGGTGTTGCTGCTCAAATTCGCCGCGTTGCTGGCGTTGATCGAGCAGCAGCACAGCGTTGTGCTGATCATCGTTCCGCTGATTGGCCGCAGCGCGCTGCTGGGGTTGTTCCTGACCACGCCGTATGTGCGTGCCGGCGGGTTGGGGCAGGCGCTGGCCGATCATTTGCCTCGTTCAGCGGGTAAGCAGGTGTTGGCGGTCAGTGCGTTGGCATGTGTGCTGATCGCAGGGTTCAGCGGTGTCTGGGCGCTGTTGCTGGCGGCGGGCATGTTCGTTTGGTTGCGGCAGGTGATGCTGCGACGATTGGGTGGGACGACGGGGGATACGGCCGGGGCGATGCTGGAGTTGCTGGAGATGGCGGTGTTGGTAGGATTGGCGTTGGTCTGAGGTTTTTGTGCTGGGTGTGCGGGCCTCTTCGCGAGCAAGCCCGCTCCCACAGTAGATCTTCAGTGAACGCAGAATTTATGTACGACGCCAATCATGTGGGAGAGGGCTTGCTCGCGAATGCGGTCTGCCAGACACTTCGATATCCCTGACTGAACTCATCTGTAACTTGATTTAACACACTCGCGGGTATATACACGCACCATGCTCGACTCTCAATGTTTATGCATCAACCTGCGTCGCGCCGCCCGTGGCGTCAGCAGGCATTACGACGGCGCTCTCGACGGCTTCGGGATCAACGTTGCCCAGTATTCTTTGCTGTGCAATCTGCAGCGCCTGAATGAACCGAGTATTTCCACCCTGGCCGATGCCATGGGCCTGGACCGCAGCACCCTGGGGCGCAATCTTCGGGTGCTCGAAGGTGAGGGCCTGGTCACGCTGGTCGAGGGTGAGGACATGCGTAACCGCATTGTCCGCCTGACCCAGGCGGGTGCCGATCGCCTGACAGCGGCCTTGCCGGCGTGGGAAGCGGCACAGCAGCGGTTGGTCGATCGTCTGGGTGCCGAAAAACGCGAAACCTTGTTGCGATTGCTGGACGAACTGGCGTGATGCCGGTTTTTCCGATCTTAAGCGGGTATATACCCGCTACCGGAGAATAAGAATGACCTCGATGTGGCGTACGTGCGGTTGGGTTTTGGTGGGGAGTGCGCTGATCCTGGCATTGTCTTTGGGCGTGCGACACGGCTTCGGCCTGTTTCTGGCACCCATGAGTGCCGAGTTCGGTTGGGGCCGTGAGACGTTTGCGTTTGCCATTGCCTTGCAGAACCTGATCTGGGGCCTGGCGCAGCCATTCACCGGCGCGCTGGCTGACCGTTTTGGCGCGGCGAAAGTGGTGCTGGTCGGTGGCGTTCTGTACGCCTTGGGCCTGGTGTTCATGGGCTTGTCCGACTCGGCTGTGACGTTGTCCCTCAGTGCCGGTCTGTTGATCGGCCTGGGCCTCTCGGGCACGTCGTTCTCGGTGATCCTCGGCGTGGTCGGTCGCGCCGTGCCGCCGGAGAAACGCAGCATGGGCATGGGCATCGCCAGCGCCGCCGGTTCGTTTGGCCAGTTTGCGATGTTGCCCGGTACGCTGGGGTTGATCGGCTGGCTGGGCTGGTCCGCGGCATTGCTGGTGTTGGGCCTGCTGGTGGCGCTGATCATCCCGCTGGTTAGAATGCTCAAGGACAAACCGCTGCCGGTGTTCGGCCATGAACAAACCCTCTCCGAAGCGCTGCGCGAAGCCTGTTCCCATTCGGGGTTCTGGTTGCTGGCGTTCGGCTTTTTTGTCTGCGGTTTCCAGGTGGTGTTCATCGGTGTGCACTTGCCGGCGTACCTGGTGGATCAGCACCTTCCCGCCACGGTGGGCACCACGGTGCTGGCGCTGATCGGGCTGTTCAATATTTTCGGCACGTACACCGCAGGATGGCTCGGCGGGCGCATGTCCAAGCCGCGCTTGCTCACCGGTTTGTATCTGCTGCGGGCGGTGGTGATTACGCTGTTCCTGTGGGCACCGGTCACCACGACCACCGCTTACCTGTTCGGCATGGCGATGGGTTTCCTGTGGCTGTCGACCGTGCCATTGACCAACGGCACGGTGGCGACCTTGTTCGGTGTGCGAAACCTGTCCATGCTCGGTGGGATTGTTTTCCTCTTCCACCAGCTCGGTTCGTTCCTCGGCGGCTGGTTGGGCGGGGTGGTGTATGACCGAACCGGGAGCTATGACTTGATCTGGCAAGTGGCAATCCTCTTGAGCCTGTTGGCCGCCGCCCTAAACTGGCCAGTGCGTGAGCAGCCGGTTGCGCGCCTGCAAACCCGAATGAGTGCGATATGAACAGTCTCTGGCCGCGAATAGCCGTAGCCGCTGTCGGCGCCTTGTTGCTGGCGCTGGCCTGGTGGGGCTGGCATCAGGGCGGACTGGCGCTGATGCAGTTGGGAATGGGCGCTTGCTAGGAACGGGCGAGGGCGAGTAACTTCGTTTGTGACCATTGATCAAGGATGCACCGACATGCTGATGCGCTGGATTGCAGTCCCCGCGTTGCTGGTGGCGTTTACCGGATTGGCAACAGCGGCCGAGTGCCCAGAGCTGTTGCAGGGCTCGTTGCCCAAGCTGCGCGCCAAGGAATCCATCGACCTGTGCCAACGGTTTGAGGGTAAACCGCTGGTGGTGGTCAATACCGCAAGCTTCTGTGGTTTCGCCCCCCAGTTCAAAAGCCTTGAGGCGCTGAATCAGCGTTACAAGGATCAAGGGCTGGAGGTGATCGGCGTTCCGTCCAATGACTTCAAGCAGGAGTCCAAGGACGGCGCCGAGACCGCCAAGGTCTGCTACGTGAACTACGGCGTAACCTTCACCATGACCGAGCCGCAGAAAGTCCGCGGCGACGACGCGACTCACCTTTTCAAGATCCTCGCCAAGCAGAGCAGCGCGCCGAAGTGGAATTTCTACAAATACGTGGTCGATCGCAAGGGTAAGGTGATTGCCAATTTCTCCAGCCTGACCAAGCCCGACGATCCCGAGTTCATCGCGGCGGTAGAAAAAGCCCTGGCCTCGCAACCCTGATTGACGCCCACTAAAAAGCCCCGCCTCTGTACAAGAGCGCGGGGCTTTTTTGATTCAGGCGGCGAGTGTTTCAGGCTCGCCGTAAATCATCAGAAGCGGTAGGTCGCGCCGACACCGAAGCCGTTCGCATAGTTTTCATACTTGGCGTTGTAGTTCTGGCCACGGTTGTTGCTGTTGTCGACTTTGACCGACTCTTCACGCAGGTACGAGTACGCCACGTCGATGGTCAGGTCGTCGGTCGGGCTCCAGCCAGCGCCCAGGCTGAAAATCTTGCGATCGCCAGTCGGAATGCGTGGGGAACGGTCGGTGTTGTTGGTCGGCGCCTGGTCGACGGACAGACCGGTACGCAATACCCATTGCTTGTTCAACTGGTAGGACGCGCCGATGGCGTGAGCCCAGGTGTCGTGCCAGTTCTGTTCCTCGGTGATGGTGCCGAACTGACCGTTCAGGACCGCCGGAACACCTTTGTTATCGACGGTGATTTCTTTCAGGCGGCTCCAGCGAGTCCAGGTGCTGCCTGCGTAGAGGGTCCACTGGTCGTCCAGCTGATGAGTGACCGAGAAGTCCACCGATTCAGGCGTGGTCAGGTCCAGCGAGGCGTCGTACTTCTGGCTTGGGTTCTGACCGATCAGGCCCAGCACGTTGTAGTCGACCTTGGAGTTGCCCTCGAGCTTGTACTTCACTTTCGAGTGGTAGGTCAGGCCGACGCGGGTGCTGTCGGTAGCCTGCACCAGCACGCCGATGTTGTAGCCCAGCGCAGTGTCGTCACCTTCGATCTTGACCTTGCCGTCCGGCGCGGCCTGGGTGATCGACAGGTTCGATTCCAGGGTGCCGTCGATGCGGTTGATGGTCGGACCGAAGCCGATGGAAACCTTGTCGTTGAAGGCGTAGCTGACAGTCGGTTGCAGGGTGACGATCTTGACTTCGCTCTTGCTGCCGAAGTAACGGCCGGCAAAGCCTTTCTCGTAATCGGTCACCAGGCCGAATGGAGCGTAGACGCCGAAACCGACGGCCCAGTGGTCATCGATTGGCTTGACGTAGTAGCCCATCGGCACGCCCATGAAAGGGACCATGTCACCTTTGTTGGAACCGCCATTCGGACTGGAGCTGGCGTCACTGATGTCAGTGTGCGCGTCGATGAATGCAACACCGCCGGTCACTTGTTCGCGCTTGAGGCGAGACATGCCGGCAGGGTTGCCTGCAATGGTGGATGCGTCGTCGGCAGAGGAAGATCGCCCGGCAAAACCTGTTCCCATCCCGCTGATGCTTTGTTCGTTGAGGGCAAAGCCACTTGCGAAGATCTGGGTGGATGCCATGGCAACGGCGAGGCTAATGGTGGTTTTGAGCATTACTTTTTTCATTATTAGAACTCCTGGTGATCACCGGGGCGAAAATTACCAACATTTTCGTCCCAGCGCTATAGGCTGTATGGCTTGAGTTAGAGCGGTTTTGTAGGACAATCCGACCAGATTCGCGACCCGTTACAGGATCTTTGGAAACCGGTGGGTCAGCAGGCGACCTGATTCATGGGTGAAACACAGGTTTGCCAAGCGTAGGTGAAGTCGCGCAGGCGACCTTGAGGCTGAAAAGTCTGGCGCCAGATTCGGGCCATTCCCAACAAATCATCTGCGGCGGGGAGGGGAGTGTTCTGTTCTTCCACCAGCAGCCAGGCGATGGCAGTGGCGTAACGCAGGTTGACGGTCAATTCCAGGTGCGGTCCGCTGAGAAAGGCATGCTGACTGGCGAGGCCGCGCACGAGGCTCGCGCGCTCCGGGTCCAGGGCCAGGTAGTGATCCCAGAGGGCCTGATGGCGAGGTTCGGCGATTCGGTAAAGGCCGTGCCCACGGCGGTCATGCAGGGCGGAACCAAGGGCTGACTGACTGGCGGCGATGCCCAGCAGCAGGGATTCGGCAGTTGCGCTATGGCGCCCAAGGTAAATCAAAGTCGGGCGGATCACATAACGGCACAGTTCGCTGGCAGCGATACCCATAAAGCCCTCGGAACATGAAGTGGGCGGCGATACCTGAAGGGAGCGTTGGCAGCGGGTAAATCGAATCAGGCTCGCCGGAAGCGGAACAAGCCGCTTGAGTTGAAGTGTAGTGTCATATTCGCGCTGTAAAGGACTGTTTTTAAAATATTTGTGGCTTCGAGTTATAACCGTTATATCGGTTAGTGCTTAGGCGCAAGCGGCCTGATGAGAAATACCAGGCAATAAAAAGCCCCGCTTTTTGAGCAGGGCTTTTGAGGTTTTCAGTCTTTCTGGCGTATCAGGCAACCAGTGCCTGACGGGTACGCTCGATCACGGCCTGCAGCGGTTCTGCGCTGGAGTATTGATCGGGGTAGAGGCGTTCGCTGTGACGAGCGATGCCGTGTTCGTTGACCAGAGTGAAGCTGAAGCAGCCTTTGCGAGCGGCCATGATCAGGCAGTTCATTGGTGCAAAAGCGTTGGTTAGGGTGCGGATGGCATCCTGGGTGTGGATTTGAGTAGTCATTAAATGGGTGTTCCTACAAGCGACACGGATAAGAGCCGTGCAAAATTAAAACGTTCCAGTGACGACGACCACCATTGGTCGAACGAAGAACCCGACTGGAACAAAGCAGCCAGTTTGAAGCGCTGATAATTGGCGCGCTTGGGCTGGCAGGTAGGTACTTAGGAGGGCAGGCAACACATCAAGGGCAAAGGTTCTGGGCCCGGGGTGAAGATCCTGATCAATTTGCAGGCTGGTTCGGTCAGAGTAAGTGAGCTTCGCAACACCCTTTGCTTTCGATTCAAAGGCTGTGTTGGCGCAAGGTTTACCTGGAAACCATCGAGGTGGTCGATCCCGCTTGTTCGGTAGAGGCTTCCTTTGGGAAGGCTGACCGGGAGGATTTGTTCGACCAGAATTGACTTTCAGCTTGGTACTAACGCCGCGGATACTAACGGATCGAGTGGGCGAAGGGAAGCGTGAAAGCAAAATAAATGCAGAGCCTCGCAATCTTGCTCCGCATTGGGCCAATTTCCGACCACTGGTCCTCTGTCCGGCACATGCCCGGGACAGGGGTTTGCCAAGGTTATCCCCAGAAGCGGTCCGCAAAACGCTCCGAAAAAGCGCATCGATATAACTGCAGCGAAGGTACTTGTGCACATAAGTTGCGCAGACTGTAACCGCACTGTCATCCGCGCGCCGACCACAGTGGGTGCCTGTACTGAAAATTTAAGTCAATGAAAAACATCGCTTTTTTTTACTGGTGAAAAAATCGTCAGTTTGACTGCGAGCCCCATTCCACAGGGCTTTGCGAGAGTTCAAGGGCGGTTGTCCACTGAGTTATCCACAGCTTCTGTGGATTGTCCCGAGCGCTTGCTCTAGGACGGGCGTGCCGGGTTTTTTTAGACTTTACCTGTAAGAAAAAAAGAGTAGAGTGGCGCGCCTTCCGATCTGCCCCACAGTGCTTTATGAAGTTTCGCTCCGTATCAGTTTCTGCCACCTCTACACCTCCCGGTGTTACCCCTCCCAAACGCTTTTCGATGCGAGTGGCAGAGTGGTTGCTCGATAGCCCGCGCCTGGGTGAAAACACCAACGTCAAACATTTCGCCGGGCGTTTGCTCAAGCAGCCTGCCCGTGAAGGTGTCGTGGCTGCGCAAAGTCGCCTCGGCCAGCTGATGTGCCGCGAATGCGGCAATGCCCGCGATCGCCGCATTGGCCAGGACCTGCTGCGCCAAGCCGCACGGGCAGGGGATCTGCGCGCCCTTCAGGAACTGGGCCTGGTCGAAGACTGAGCTGTCCAAGTTCTGACGCCTTGGTTACCCTTCAAGCTTAATCTCATCGGCAGGAGTCGCTATGGCTATGGACTTGACCAGCATTTTGCTCGGTCTGGCGGGCGCTGCATTGCCATTGCTGGTACTGGCCTGGCAGATCCAGCGCCGGGCGAGCACGGGGCAAGCCGAGGTGGCCTTGCTGGAAGAGCGCCTGGCCATGTCGCAACTGGCGCAGGACGGTTTGAACGCTCAGCTTGAAGCCTGCCGCGATGAAATCGGTGATCTGAGCCAGGCCAACGGCGCCAAACAGGCAGAACTGGCCGCCCTGCGCCGTGAAATCGAACTGCTGCAAATCGAGCGCGACGACGCGCGCGATGCGTCTCACGCCTGGAACATCGAACGGGCCGGCAAAGAAGCCGAGCTGCGGCGCCTGGACGCCCGGGCGGCTTCGCTCACCGCCGAACTGCGTGAGCAGCAGGACAGCCATCAACAGCGCCTCAACGACCTGCAAGGCTCGCGTGACGAGCTGCGCGCGCAGTTCGCCGAGCTGGCGGGCAAGATCTTCGACGAGCGTGAACAGCGTTTCGCCGAAACCAGCCAGCAGCGTCTGGGCCAGTTGCTCGATCCTTTGAAGGAACGCATTCAGTCTTTCGAAAAACGCGTTGAGGAAAGTTATCAGGCCGAAGCCCGCGAACGGTTTTCCCTGGCCAAGGAGCTGGAGCGCCTGCAGCAACTGAACCTGCGCCTGAGCGACGAAGCCACCAACCTCACCCGTGCGTTGAAAGGCCAGAAAACCCAGGGCAACTGGGGTGAGCTGATTCTTGAGCGCGTGCTGGAACATGCCGGGCTGGAGAAGGGCCGCGAGTACCAGACCCAGGTCACGCTCAAGGGCCCGGACGGTGAGCGTTTCCAGCCGGACGTAATCATTTATCTGCCGGGCGACAAGCAGGTGGTGGTCGACTCCAAAGTCAGCCTCACGGCCTATCAGCAATACGTGGCAGCCGAAGACGATGCCATCGGCCAGATCGCCATCAAGCAGCACGTGCTGTCGCTGCGCAATCACGTCAAAGGCCTGTCGGGCAAGGATTACAAGCGACTCGACGGCTTGCACAGCCTGGATTTCGTCTTGCTCTTCGTGCCGATCGAAGCAGCGTTTTCCGCTGCCTTGCAGGCTGAGCCGACGCTGTTTCAGGAAGCCTTCGACCGCAACATCGTCATCGTCAGTCCGACCACGTTGCTGGCGACCCTGCGGGTCATCGACAGCCTGTGGAAGCAAGAGCGCCAGAGCCAGAACGCCCGGGAGATTGCCGAGCGCGCCGGGTGGCTGTACGACAAGTTCGTGTTGTTCATCCAGGACCTGGATGAAGTCGGCAATCGCTTGCAGCAACTGGACAAGGCCTACAGCTCTGCGCGCAACAAGCTGACAGAAGGGCGCGGCAATCTGGTCAGTCGCAGTGAACAGTTGAAGTTGCTGGGTGCGCGCGCCAGCAAGAGCTTGCCGGCTGATCTGCTGGAGCGGGCGATGACCGATGTCGATGGGTTGGCTGAGTTGCCTGAATAGGTCAAAAGCCAAAAGCTTCGTCGGAACGCCGCCCGGAGCAAGCCCGCTCCCACAGGTTTTTTGTGTTGTTCACTCTATGTGCGCAACAACTCCGATCCCCTGTGGGAGCGGGCTTGCTCGCGAAGGCGTCAGCACTGCCACCAAAGAACTCAAGCCTGCGATCACAACGGCAAATGCCGACTCAACAACGCCCGCAACGCCGCCGGTTTCACCGGTTTGGCCAGGTACTCCAGGCCAGCCGCATGTACCTGGGCCACCGTCTCTGGCCGGCCATCGGCACTGATCACCACCCCCGGCACCGGTTCCCCAAGCTGGGTGCGCAACCACGCCATCAACTCGGTCCCGGTCTCGCCATGGTCCAGGTGGTAATCCACCAATGCCAACTGCGGATGTACACCGTTCTTCAGTAGCGCTGCGCACTCATCACGGTTGCGCGCGGTCCAGACCTGGCAACCCCAGCGTGTCAGCAGGCTGTTCATGCCAATCAGGATGCTGTCTTCGTTATCGATGCACAGCACCTGCGCGCCGCTCGACACATGGCCATTGAGCTCGCTGACCCTGGCCGGCGCGACGGCTTGTGCCCGTGCCAGCGGCACGCTGACACTGAACACGCTGCCACGTCCAGGCCAGGACCGTACGCGCAAGGTGTGACCCAATACGCGACACAACCCGTCGGCAATCGCCAGCCCCAGGCCCAGTCCTTTCTCGGCGCGCGTCTGGTGGCTGTCGAGGCGTTTGAACTCCTCGAAAATCACCTGCAGTTTGTCTTCCGCAATTCCCGGCCCACGGTCCCAGACCTCCAGGCACAACTCGCCCTTGCGCCGCCGGACGCCGAGCAGCACCGGCCCCTTGGCATAACGGAAAGCGTTGGTCAGGAAGTTCTGCAGGATCCGTCGCAGCAATTTGATGTCGCTGTCGATCCGCATCGTGGTGCCCCGAACCCGGAATTTCAGCCCTTGTTCCTGAGCCAGTGCCTTGAACTCGGCGCCGAGCGCATCAAACAGTTCGTTGAGCGCGAAGGGTTTGATGTCCGGGTTGATCTTGCCGTTTTCCAGGCGGGAAATGTCCAGCAGATCGCTGATCAGGTCCTCGGCCGAACGCAACGAACTGTCCAGGTGATGAACCAGTTTCTGTGCCTCGCTGGACAGGCCATCGTCTTGATGGGAGAGGGCGGCGGAGAACAGGCGTGCGGCATTCAGTGGCTGCATCAAGTCATGGCTGACCGCTGCCAGAAAGCGGGTTTTCGACTGGTTGGCCAATTCAGCGGTGCCCTTGGCTTCGGTCAGGGCCACGTTGAGCTGCGACAGTTCATGGGTCCGTGCGGTGACGCGCTGCTCAAGGCCTTCGTTGGCTTCGGTCAGCGCTTGCTCGGCTTCGCGGAACGCGGTGATGTCGGTAAAGCTCATGACAAAACCGCCGCCGGGCATCGGGTTGCCGATCAGCTCGATCACACGCCCGTTGGGGAACAGTCGTTCAGAGGTGTGGGCGCGGCCCTGGCGCATCCAGTGCAGGCGGCGGGCGACGTGCACTTCGGCTTCGCCGGGGCCGCACAGCCCGCGTTCGGCGTTGTAGCGAATAATGTCGGCAATCGGTCGGCCAAGCCTGATCAGCCCGTCCGGGTAATTGAACAGCTCCAGATAACGCCGGTTCCAGGCCACCAGTTTTAGCGACTGGTCGACCACGCTGATGCCCTGGGTGATGTTTTCGATAGCGCCTTGCAACAGGGCACGGTTGAACTGCAGCACCTCCGAGGCTTCGTCGGCGATGCGGACTACATCCTCCAGTTGCATTTCCCGACCTTCGATGGCGGCTTTTACCACCGCGCGCGTCGAAGAAGCGCCGAGTACACCGGCCAGCAAACGTTCGGTGTGAGCGATCCATTCGCCGTCGGCGTTCTGGTTCGGATTGAAGCCTTTGCCTTGGCGGTAGGCAAAGCGGATGAAGCTCTGCCGCGCGCGTTCTTCACCGACGAAGCGTGCGGCCAGTTGCAGCAAATCGTTGATCTGCACTGCCAGCATCGAGCGGGCGCTGGGGCGCGCGCTGATTTCCTGACCGATGAAACGACCGGCCTGCCAGTGCTCCGACACCCGCGTGCGTGACAGCACCGACACCCAGGCGAACAGCGTGAAGTTGGCCGCCAGCGACAGCACCACGCCTTGGGTCAGCGGGGTTAGCGGCAGGTCCAGCGGGTTGCTGTGCAACCAGGCCAGCCCTGGGAAACTGCTCAAGGACAAGCCGAGGCTGTGGGCCGCGATCGGCAGAATCAGGGTGTAGAACCAGAGGAATGTCCCGGCGGCGAGGCCAGCAAATACACCCCGACGGTTGGCCTGCTTCCAGTACAACGCGCCGAGCATGGCCGGGGCCAGCTGGGTCACGGCGGCGAAGGCAATCTGGCCGATGGTCGCCAGGCTCGCGGTCGAACCGAGCAGGCGATAACTGACGTAGGCCAGCAACAGAATCACCACGATGCTGACGCGGCGCACCGAGAGCATCCATTGGCGGAACACTTCGAACGGCCGCTCGGCGTTGTTTCGGCGCAGCAACCACGGCAGCAACATGTCGTTGGAGACCATGGTCGACAGTGCCACGCTGGCAACGATCACCATGCCGGTCGCCGCCGAGGCACCACCGATAAAGGCCAGCATCGCCAAGGCCGGATGAGCTTGGGCCAGGGGCAGGCTGATGACAAAAGAGTCCGGTAGCACCGAGCTGGGCAGCATCATCTGACCGGCGAGGGCGATCGGTACGACAAACAATGCCGCCAGCGCCAGGTAAGCAGGGAACACCCATTTCGCCAGGCGCAAATCCTGAGGGTCGATATTTTCTACCACCGTCACGTGGAACTGTCGGGGCAGGCAGATGATCGCCATCATCGCTACGCCGGTCTGCACCACCATCGACGGCCAGTTGATGGTTTCCTTCCAGTACGCCTCCAGGCGCGGGGCGAGCATGGCCTGATCGAACAGGTCTTCAAAGCCGTCGTACAGTCCGTAGGTGACGAACGCGCCGACGGCGAGAAACGCAAACAGCTTGACCAGCGATTCGAAGGCAATCGCCAGCACCATGCCGCGGTGGTGTTCCGTGGCGTCGAGGTTGCGCGTGCCGAAGACAATGGTGAACAGCGCCAACACCAGCGACACGATCAGCGCCGTGTCCTGGGCGCGGGTGCCCATGGCGTCGGCGCCGGCGCCGATCAGCAGGTTCACCCCGAGGACGATGCCTTTGAGCTGCAAGGCGATGTAAGGCAGCACGCCCACCAGGCAGATCAGCGCCACGACCACCGCCAGTGACTGGGATTTGCCGTAGCGGGCGGCGATGAAGTCGGCGATGGAGGTGATGTTCTCCTGTTTGCTGATCATCACCATTTTTTGCAGGACCCACGGCGCGCAGACCAGCAGCAGGATCGGCCCCAGATAGATCGGCAGGAATGACCAGAGTTGTTCGGCGGCCTGGCCGACGGCGCCAAAGAAGGTCCAGCTGGTGCAATAGACCGCCAGCGACAGGCTGTACACCCACGCGCGCACTCGGGGCGGCAACGGTGTGCTGCGACGGTCGCCGTAAAAGGCGATGGCGAACATGATGGCCATATAGGCCAGGGCGACGGCGGCGATCAGCCCGCTGGACAGCGACATGGGAACTCCCGACAAAAGACACCCGGGACTCCCGCCCGGTCAGACAGTCTCGCACGATGGCCGGGGTTAGTCAGTGTCGACCAAGGTCGTGGCGTGGCGGGGTGTCGCAGGGTTTCAGTCAGTTGGATTTTTCACTGCCTGCACTGGCCTCTTCGCGAGCAAGCCCGCTCCCACATTTAACCGAGTACTCCGATGGAATGCGATTAAAGGTGGGAGCGGGCTCGCCCGCGAAGGCGGCCTCACTGATTCAACGCAATCTCGATCAACTGATCCAATTCCTCAACCTCTAACGGCGCCGCCGAAAACAGGATACGAAACACCGTCGGTGCCGCCACCAGATTGATCAGCCGATCGACGCTCGGTTTCGGCTGATCCGGGTAACGGTCCAAAATCGTCTGCAATTGCCCGCCAATGATCGTCGCGCAATAAACCGGTGTGACGCTGCTTTGCACGTCGCGCAGCATGTTCCGGCCGGGCTCGGAACTCATCTCATCCAGATACTGCTCCGCCCAGGCCCGCACATCACCGCGCAAGCTGCCGGTGTCCGCCGGCTCGCTTTCCGGGCGCAGGCGGGCGAGGGCGACATCGGCCAGCAACACCGACAAATCGCCCCAGCGCCGATAGATCGTCGACGGCGTCACCCCCGCACGCGCAGCGATTTGCGGGACGGTCACGGTGGCGCGATCCTGCTCTTCGAGGAGTTGGCGGACAGCCGAATGAATCGACTCTTGCACCCGGGCGCTTCGACCGCCGGGGCGTAAACCTTCTTTAATAGCCATACGGCGGACCTTAACACAAAGAATTTGCTTTAAGCGCTGGCCAGTAGCACACTCCGCAAAAGCAACAAATTAGCTTTTGCGGAGTGTGCACATGTCCAGCTCGATATCAAACCGTTCCAGCCTGTGGTTTCTGGCGATCACTTTACTGAGTTTTCTCGCCGCTTCCACTGCGCCGACGCCCCTGTACCATTTGTATCAGGAACACCTGCAGTTCTCGGCGGCGACCCTGACCCTGATCTTCGGCGTGTACGCCATCAGCTTGCTCGCCGCGCTGCTCACAGTGGGTTCGCTCTCGGATTACCTGGGACGCAAACCGGTGATTTTCACCGCTGTGGTGCTGAACATGCTGGCGATGCTGCTGTTCATCAATGCCGACAGCGTCGCCTGGTTGATCAGCGCCCGGGTGCTTCAGGGCTTTGCCACCGGGATGGCCACGGCTGTATTGGGTGCCGCGCTGCTCGACACCGATCGCCAGCAAGGTCCGCTGGTCAACAGCGTCGCGCCGCTGCTGGGCATGGCGGCGGGAGCCATGGGTTGTGGTTTGTTGGCCGAGTTTGCGCCGCTGCCGCTGCAATTGACCTTTTGGGTGCTGCTCGCACTCTTCGGGTTGCAGGCGTTGTACGTCTGGCGTCTTCCGGAAAGCGTCAGCCCACAACCGGGCGCGCTGGCTTCGCTGCTTCCGACCCTGCATGTGCCGGTCCAGGCTCGGCGCGTGTTGTGGCTGGTGATGCCGCTTAACACCGCGGCGTGGGCGCTCGGTGGCTTCTTTGCCTCCCTCGCGCCGTCCCTAGTGCGGACGGCCACCGGATCGACTTCGAATCTGATTGGCGGTGCGACAGTGGCTGCGCTGACCGTCACTGGCGCATTGATGATCTACACCTTGCGCAGCCGCCCGGCCGACAAAGTCCTGCGGGTCGGCGCAAGCATTTTGCCCGTGGGCGTGGCGCTGATTTTATTGGCGGTCCACAGCGCCAGCCTGCCGCTGTTTTTCATCGGGACGCTGGTGGCCGGATGCGGTTTTGGCGCCAGCTTCCTCGGCGCGTTGCGCAGCGTCGTGCCGCTGGCTCTGCCTCACGAACGGGCCGGATTGATGTCGGCGTTTTATGTGCTCAGCTACCTGGCGTTCTGCCTGCCGTCGTTGCTGGCGGGGAACCTGACGCGGGCCGTTGGTCTGGTGGCCACCACCGATGGCTATGGCGCGGTGCTGATTGTCCTGTCGCTCGGCGCTCTGCTCGCATTGATGCGTCAGCAGCCAGTCAAAGTCTGTGGCGCGGATGTTCGATGACCGCTAGCCTTGGCACCGCCCCTTATTTCGACGGAACGCCCGATGAAGATCATCCGCAGCAAATCCTTCACCGCTGACCGTGCCTGGGGCGCCCTGGACATCGCCAACATGAACGGCATCACCACCCGTTTGCACTGGACCGACCAGCCGTATAAATGGCACGTCAACGACGGGCAGGAAGTGTTCGTCGTGCTCGATGGCCAAGTGCGGATGCACTATCGCGAGGAGGGTGTAGAAAAGGAGGCGCTGTTGGACGTGGGCGATATTTTCTATGCGTCGGTCGGCACCGAGCACGTCGCCCATCCGCTAGGTGCTGCAAGAATCCTGGTAGTCGAGACTGAGGGCAGCGCTTGATGCTATATCTGTAAAACAGATAACAGTTAGAGATATTACCCGTTATATAGATATTCGATTCAGATCTACCATGAATTCCACCTCACAAGAGGAAGAGGAATTCACCATGACATGCCCCGACACCACCACTCTCGGTTTCAAACCGCTCAGCCATTTGCCGCACCCGCTTGAAGTCATTCGCCAATTCACCCCCAACTGGTTCGCCGCGACCATGGGCACAGGCGTGCTGGCCTTGGCGCTGGCGCAATTGCCCGTCGCCGTACCCGGTCTGCACGCGGTGGCCGAAGGTCTGTGGCTGCTCAATATCTGTCTGTTTGTATTGTTCACCGCAGCGTACGCGGCACGCTGGGTGCTGTTCTTCGATGAGGCACGAAGGATTTTCGGCCACTCCACGGTCTCGATGTTTTTCGGCACCATCCCCATGGGGTTGGCGACCATCATCAACGGCTTCCTGGTGTTCGGCTTGCCGCGTTGGGGCGACGGTGTGATTCATGTCGCCGAAGTGCTGTGGTGGCTCGATGTGGCCATGTCTGTGGCCTGCGGCGTGCTGATTCCCTACATGATGTTCACCCGTCAGGAACACAGCATCGACCAGATGACAGCGGTCTGGCTGTTGCCGGTGGTCGCGGCGGAAGTGGCTGCCGCCAGTGGTGGTCTGCTGGCACCGCACCTGGCCGATGCCCATTCGCAGCTGGTGGTGCTGACGACCAGCTACGTGCTGTGGGCCTTTTCCCTGCCGGTGGCGTTCAGCATTCTGACGATCCTGTTGCTGCGCATGGCGCTGCATAAACTGCCTCACGAAAACATGGCCGCCTCCAGCTGGCTGGCGCTGGGGCCGATCGGCACCGGGGCCTTGGGCATGTTGCTGCTGGGCGCCGATGCGCCGGCCATCTTCGCGGCCAACGGTCTGCCGGGCATCGGTGAAATTGCTGAAGGGCTGGGCCTGGTGGCCGGGATTACGCTGTGGGGCTTCGGTTTCTGGTGGATGCTGATGGCGGTGCTGATCACCGTGCGTTACCTGCGCGACGGCATCCCGTTCAACCTGGGCTGGTGGGGCTTCACCTTCCCGCTGGGCGTCTATTCTCTGACGACGTTGAAACTGGGCAGCACCTTGAACCTGGCATTTTTCAGTGTCTTTGGCGGCGTGCTGGTGGCGATGCTGGCGGTGATGTGGCTGATCGTCTCCAAACGCACGGTGCAGGGCGCGTGGCGGGGCGAGTTGTTTGTCTCACCTTGCATCGCAGGATTAAACAAATAACCGGCAAAGATTAGGTAATGTGTGGCCTGGATCGACGTTCGACATTCCAATAACAGTTAGCCAAGCCACTCTCTACCCAATCTCAGGGACACATGGAAGATGAGCCACCCCTCACAGTTCACCTTGCTTCGCACCCGGCGCTTCCTGCCATTCTTTATTACGCAGTCCCTCGGGGCGTTCAACGACAACATCTTCAAGCAGTCGTTGATCCTCGCCATTCTGTACAAGTTGACGATCGAGGGTGACCGTTCGATCTGGGTCAACCTGTGCGCGTTGCTGTTTATCCTGCCGTTCTTTCTGTTCTCGGCACTGGCCGGCCAGTTCGGGGAAAAGTTCGCCAAGGACGCGCTGATTCGGCTGATCAAGCTCGGGGAAATCGCCATCATGGCGGTCGGCGCGGTCGGTTTCCTGTTCGATCACCTGTCGCTGATGCTCGTGGCGCTGTTCGCCATGGGCACCCACTCGGCGCTGTTCGGGCCGGTAAAATACTCGATCCTGCCCCAGGCTCTGCGCGAAGAAGAGCTGGTCGGCGGCAACGGGCTGGTGGAAATGGGCACGTTCCTGGCGATCCTCGCCGGGACCATCGGCGCCGGGATCATGATGTCGTCCAGTCATTACGCGCCCATCGTCTCCATTGCGATCATTGGTATCGCGGTGCTCGGCTACCTGGCCAGTCGCAGCATTCCCCGGGCGGCGGCCTCATCGCCGCAAATGCGTCTGAACTGGAACATCTTCAGCCAATCCTGGGCCACCTTGAAACTGGGCCTGGGGCAAACGCCTGCGGTGTCGCGTTCCATCGTCGGTAACTCGTGGTTCTGGTTTGTCGGGGCGATTTACCTGACGCAGATCCCGGCCTATGCCAAGGAGTGGATGCACGGCGACGAGACCGTGGTGACGCTGATCCTGACGGTGTTCTCGGTGGGTATCGCCCTCGGCTCAATGCTCTGCGAGAAACTCTCCGGACGCAAAGTCGAGATCGGCCTGGTGCCGTTCGGCTCGTTCGGGCTGACGGTGTTCGGCTTGCTGTTGTGGTGGCGTTCCGGCGGTATTCCAGACAGCGTTGCTGGCCATGGCTGGATCGAAATCCTCGGGTTTGGCCACACCTGGCTGGTGCTGATCGATATTCTGGGGCTGGGGATTTTCGGTGGTTTCTACATTGTGCCGCTGTATGCGCTGATTCAGTCGCGCACCCCCGAGAACGAGCGGGCGCGGGTGATTGCCGCCAACAACATTCTCAACGCACTGTTTATGGTGGTGTCGGCGATTGTCTCGATCGTCCTGCTGAGCATGGTCGAGCTGTCGATCCCGCAACTGTTTCTGGTGGTGTCGCTGCTCAACATCGGCGTAAACGCCTACATCTTCAGCATCGTCCCGGAATTCACCATGCGCTTCATGATCTGGCTGCTCAGCCATTCCATGTACCGCGTGGAGCATCGCAACCTCGATCTGATCCCGGATGAAGGCGCGGCGTTGCTGGTCTGCAACCATGTGTCGTTCGTCGATGCGTTGCTGATTGGCGGTGCAGTGCGTCGGCCGATTCGCTTTGTCATGTATTACAAAATCTACAACCTGCCGGTGCTGAACTTTATCTTTCGCACAGCCGGGACGATTCCGATCGCGGGTCGCCAGGAAGACATTCAGATTTACGAAAAGGCCTTCACGCGGATTGCCCAATATCTGAAGGACGGTGAGCTGGTGTGCATCTTCCCGGAAGGCAAGTTGACCGCTGACGGGGAGATGAGCGAGTTCAAGGGCGGGCTGGTGCGGATTCTCGAAGAGACACCGGTGCCGGTGATTCCGCTGGCGCTGCAAGGGTTGTGGGGGAGCTTCTTCAGCCGCGATCCGGGCAAGGGGTTGTTTCGTCGTTTGTGGTCGCGGGTGACGTTGGTGGCGGGGCAGGCGGTGGCTGTTGAGGCGGCGGAGCCGGCGGCGTTGCAGGCAATGGTCGGGGATTTGCGTGGGACAGTCAGATAGACGGTGGCTTTAAGGGCCTCTTCGCGAGCAAGCCCGCTCCCACACTTGGTTGCACTCTTTCAGGAAGAACTCGATCAAGTGTGGGAGCGGGCTTGCTCGCGAAGGGGCCAGTGGCCTAAGCGCTGACCTTGAGCCCAACCAACCCGGCAATAATCAACGCCACACTGGCCAGCCTGAACAGCGCCATGGATTCACCAAACAGAATGATCCCGGCGATGACGGTACCCACGGCACCCACGCCCGTCCAGATCGCATAGGCCGTGCCCAGCGGCAATTCCTTCATGGCAAGGCCCAGCAAGCCAAGGCTGATGGCCATGGCAGCAACGGTCAGTGCGGTAGGGAGAGGGCGGCTAAAGCCGTCGGTGTACTTCAGGCCAACGGCCCAGCCGACTTCGAACAGGCCGGCGAAAAACAGAATGATCCAGGACATGAAAGACCTCCATCGATTGACGGGGTCGTCCCCAGATTCATGACTCGATCGAGCCGCGAGGTCGTCCTCGCGTTGCGCCATAGAGTGCCCATCATTAACCCGGGGATCAAGTTTTCGAGTTACTCGGCCGCTTGCTGGGCCACGGTTTCCCGGTCTTCTTTTTCGCTCATGCGACGGAAGTACGTCGAGAGCAACGCCCCGGAAATGTTGTGCCAGACGCTGAACAACGCGCTAGGCACCGCCGCCAGTGGCGAGAAGTGCGCACTGGCCAGCGCGGCGCCCAAACCGGAGTTCTGCATGCCGACTTCCAGCGCCAGGGATTTGCGCTGGGCCAGTGGCAACTTGAACAGGCGCCCGGTGAAGTAACCCAGCAGATAACCGAAGCTGTTGTGCAGCATCACCACGGCCATGATCAGCAGGCCGGACTCGGCAATCTTCGCCTGACTGGCGGCCACCACAGCGGTGACGATGATCACGATGCTCACCACCGAAATCAGCGGCAATACCTCCACCGCATGGCGAACCCGATCGCCTAACAGGCGCTGTGCAACGACGCCGAGCACGATCGGCAACAGCACCACTTGCAGGATCGACCAGAACAGCTCCATGAATGACACCGGCAGCCACGCAGAGGCCAGTAGCCAGATCAGCGCCGGCGTCAGCAGAGGAGCGAGGAGGGTGGTGACGGCGGCGATGGCCACCGACAGCGCCAGGTCACCGCGCGCCAGCCAGGTCATCACGTTCGACGAGGTGCCGCTTGGGCAGCAGCCGACCAGAATCACGCCGACGGCGATTTCCGGCGGCAGGTGAAACGCCTGGCAGAGCAACCACGCCACGCCGGGCATGATCACGAAATGTGCAACCACGCCCAACGCCACGCGCCACGGATGGCGAGCGACCTCGGCGAAGTCTTCGAGTTTGAGGGTCAGGCCCATGCCGAACATCACCAGGCCCAGCAGCGGTACGATCGCGCCTTTCAGGCCGATGAACCACGTCGGCTGCAGAAACGCCACGACGGCGAAGATCAGCACCCAGTAAGCGAAGGTGTTGCCGACAAAACGACTCAATGCAGCGAGGGCGCGCATGGCCTGATCCTTATTTTAATTAACCCACAAAAACCAATGTGGGAGTGGCGGTGCGACGATTCGACTTGCTCGCGAAGACGGACTGACAGTCAACATTGATGTTGAATGTTCTGACGCTTTCGCGAGCAAGCCCGCTCCCACATTTGATCCGGCTCCTTCAGGAGGAGCCGGTTGTTTTCAGATCCCTTGCGGAAGCTCTTCACCGCCCAACGCTTCAACCAATGCCGGCAGGAAATCGCCGAAGGTCAGCATCATCAGGGTGAAGCTGGCGTCCAGCTGGCCGAGGGCTTCTTCGCCGCCGTCCTGTTCCGCCTGGTCTTGCAGCAGGTCTTCGAACTTCAGGCGCTTGACCACCATCTTGTCGTCGAGGACGAAAGACAGCTTGTCTTGCCAGGCCAGCGACAGTTGAGTCACCACTTTGCCGGTGCTCAAGTGCAGTTGAATCTCTTCGCTGGTCAAGTCCTGACGCTTGCAACGCACGATGCCGCCATCTTCGTGGGTGTCGCGCAGCTCGCACTCGTCCAGCACAAAGAAGTCATCCGCGGCTTTCTGGGTGGTGACCCATTCAGTCATGGTCGCGGTCGGCGACATTTTAACGGTCAGTGGACGTACCGGCAGTGTGCCGACAACTTCACGCAAGGTGGACAGCAAGTCTTCGGCACGTTTCGGGCTGGCCGAGTTGACCAGGATCAGGCCTTGCTTCGGCGCAATGGCGGCGAAGGTCGACGAACGACGGATAAAGGCACGCGGCAGGAACGCCTGGATGATTTCATCCTTGATCTGGTCGCGTTCCTTTTTGTAGACCTTGCGCATTTGTTCGGATTCGATCTCTTCGACCTTTTCCTTCACGGCGTCACGCACGACGCTGCCCGGCAAGATGCGTTCTTCCTTACGCGCGGAGATCAGCAAGAAGTCGCCGCTGACGTGCACCAGGGGGGCATCTTCGCCTTTGCCGAACGGCGCGACGAAACCGTAGGTGGTCAACTCCTGGCTTGCACATGGACGCGCCAGTTTGGTGGCCAGTGCAGTTTCCAACGCCTCGGCATCAAAAGGCAGATCTTGGGTCAGGCGATAGATAAGCAGGTTTTTGAACCACATGGGGCGAGTCTCTCCTTTATACAAAGGGGGGCATTATTCTCTTAGCGAAGCCATAGGCCAACCCTTCTCTAAGCCTTTGGAAGGCCTGCAAAAATTATTTAAAAAAGTGCTTGCCAGAGGTGGGGTCGCTCCGTAGAATGCGCGCCACACCGAAAGTGAAGGGTGATTAGCTCAGCTGGGAGAGCGTCTGCCTTACAAGCAGAATGTCGGCGGTTCGATCCCGTCATCACCCACCATTCGCTTTAGTGTTACGCGCAGCGGTAGTTCAGTCGGTTAGAATACCGGCCTGTCACGCCGGGGGTCGCGGGTTCGAGTCCCGTCCGCTGCGCCATATTCGGTAATCTGGAACGCTGAACGCCAGGTCACCACGGAAAAGCCCGCTAACGCGGGTTTTTTTCTGCCCAAAGTTTGTACGTTGTTCCTGCAGGTCGTGTCGTTTCAGCGGTTTTCAGATTTTTTTGAAAAATTATTCAATTAAATCAACACTTTATGAAAATCTGTGGCACAATGCGCCCCGCAACGAAGGTAAAGGGTGATTAGCTCAGCTGGGAGAGCGTCTGCCTTACAAGCAGAATGTCGGCGGTTCGATCCCGTCATCACCCACCACTTACTTTCAACGCTACGCGCAGCGGTAGTTCAGTCGGTTAGAATACCGGCCTGTCACGCCGGGGGTCGCGGGTTCGAGTCCCGTCCGCTGCGCCATATTCGGTCACCTGGAACGCTGAACGCCAGGTCACCACACAGAAAGCCCGCTTAATGCGGGCTTTTTGCTGTCTGGAATTTGGCTTTGTAGTGGGTCCACTGAAATAGCGACCTGTTCGAGTAATGTCAGTTGAGCGCCATCCAATGTGGGAGCGGGCTTGCTCGCGAAGACGACGGGACAGTCAACATTGATGTTGCCTGACACACCGCTTTCGCGAGCAAGCCCGCTCCCACAGGTTCCGCACCTGACCAGCATTTATCTGTTCGGGTCGCTTTTTCGTTTTCGCCTTGCCTATTGCTCGGCGTTGCGGCTGTGGCGGTAATCGCTGACCGCTTCATACACCGCTTTGCGCAGACGGTTGATGCCACCAATCGGTCGATGGGCTTCAAGCCCGAACCACGGATTGAACGACTGGTTGTCGCATTGAACGTTCAGCGCCGGCGTATCGAAGTCCTGGGCGGGCAGTTTGATCCGGGCCACGGTTTCGAACGGCGCATCCTTTTCCTTCCATTCAATACTGGTGTCCTCGATCGGCATATATTTGCCCGGATCCTGCCGTTGGATCTGCAAGACAAAGCACGCGGGCACACGATCCGTCGACAATTGCTGGTTCAGCGCATTGCGTAAAAAATTCGGCAGCTTCTGGTTCTGCGCCGGCAGCGTGTAGGCCGGGCAATTGTCGGGATCCGGCGTCACCCGAAACTTCGCGTTGGCGTCACCAAACGTGTAGGGCGAAACCGAAAAGTACGTCGTCTGCGTCGGGCTTTCCGGGGCGGGAGAGAGTGTCGCCAAGGCAATAAACAGATGACGAACCTGCCACGTGCGCGGATCCCAACCCGGGAAAAACGCCATCAGCTTCTTGCCATCCGCCTGGGCGGCCACATTCTGACGGTATTCGGCGACATCGCTGACGAAGAAGTTCGGGTGGCTGAACATTACAAAGTCCTGTTCCCCACGGCTTGGTTGATCGGCGAGCAGTTGTTTGCCGGGCACATCGAGCAACTTGATCGCCATGCCCCGGGCATCGCGGATACTGTCGAATTGCGGATAGGCATTGCCGTTGGAAAGCCGCATCGTCGCGTTCCAGGTTTTGCCAGGTTCGCTGAACACACCCTGACGCAGCTCAGTTGCCAGATCCGGTAGCACCTGAACTTCGGCCTTCACGCAGCCATGCGCCTTGGCATGCGCATCGCGCAAGTAGCGGGTGCTTTCACGGTGCTGATCGACGATGCGCACGGCCGTCTGGATGATGTCCTGCGTCATCGCCGCTTCGCCGTTCGGGATCAGTTCTTCCGCCGAGACCGGTCCACGGTGCTGCCAGGCAAACCACGCCGTGGCCAGCGCCCAACCGAGTAATCCCAGGCCCAGCAACCCCAACAGGGTTTTGCCGAGAAAGACGCCAAACCACCTCCACAGTCTGCTCATGGCAAATGTGCCTCCAACGGGCCGCCCAGCACTTTCAGGTACTCCAGCAAGGCCCAGCGTTCCTCCGGTTGCAGCAGGCGACCGATGACGCCGCTACCGCGCTTGCCTGCCCGGAATTCGTGGCCGCTGTTGTGATTGCCGGTGATCCGCGTGTCGAACTTGAAGCCATTGGTGAAGACTTCGATGCGATAGCCCAGGTGCCTGGGGTCGTACTCGAACGTGCCTTTGTAGAAGGTCGTGGCGCGTTCATCCTGAGGCGAGAGCAGTTGATAGAGGCTCGGCACCGAGCCGTTGTGCAGGAACGGAGCCGTCGCCCACACGCCGGCCAATGGGCGGGCCTTGTAGGCGCGCAATTCACGCACGCCAATCGGCAGGCCGAAGCCATCCATGTCCGGGCGCTCGGCCTCGGAAATTTTCGCCTCGCGGTAAGCGCGGTTTCCTACGAACGCGGTGACATAGGCCAGGCCTTTGGCTGACGAGAGTTTGCTCATATCCAGCGGTTCGTCGGGCGGCGGCTGCAACTGCACATCCAGTTTCGCCAGCTCTGCCGGGTCCCATTGCAAGGCGCTGAGGTCGAAGCGATGGTCGGCGATGTTATTGGCGGCGCCCGGGTCTGTGCCGATGTAGTCCACCGGCAGCATTTTCAGGTGTTGCACCCAGCGTCCGTTGGTCTGGACCGACCGAGGCACGTGGCAACCGGCGCAGTTTTCGCTGAACAATTCGCGACCTTTGGCGGCCAGGGGCTTGTCGACAGCGCCAAGAACGTCTTCCGGCCAGGCGGGAGGTTTGAGCCGTTGCAGGGTTTGTTCGATCTGGTGCAGGTCGCGCAAGCGGACACTCGACGGATAGCGCTCTTCACCTTTGAGCGGTTGGCCGTTGGCGTCGAAGAAACTCAGGGTGGCGCCGACCCCAAGCGCCTCGCCGATGTTGCGGGCCATCGGCTGTTGCGCCGAACCGTTCCATTGCACCCAGTCAAAGGTCCACATGTCCCACAATTGCGGGTAGTCCACCGGGGCATTCGCCACGCGGTAATTATCGGCTGAAATCGCGTCGCCGAAGCTGGCGTTGGCGATGCGCCCGAAGGCGTCGGTACGGCCGGGGCCTTCCTCGGTCGGGTAGAGCCCGCGATGGGTGTCGTTCCAGGCCACCTTTACGAAGGTATCAAGCGAGGTTTTGAAGTCTTTGCGCAGTTGTTCGCGGCGGGTGTCGTAGTTCTCACCGAGCACGTTGCGGGCGAAGCGTTCGAATTTCCACGGGTTGTAGTACGTCGAGGCCAGACTGGCGACCAGTGCTTGTCCGAAACTGCCGCCGCGCAGTGTAGGAACACTGGAAGGCAAGACATGCTGCGCCGAACCTCCATCGATGCGCACGGCCTGGCCATTGAAACGCAATTCACCGGTGTGGCAGGCGGCGCAGGTGATGTCGAGGAATTCTCCCTGGCTGCCGGGGTTTTGATGGCGGGCAAAACCCACGGGCAAGTTGCCGGGGTTGTTGGTCGGTGTGTCCTTCTGGTCGCGGTCGATCAGAAAGCCAAAGCGTGCCAGGTACTCGGGGGCGGCAAATAGTTGTTCCGAGAAGGGCAGTTCGAGTTCCTTGAACCAGTCGTAGCGCAAGCCTTTGACCTGAGTGCCCTGGGGGGTGAAGTAGTAAGCCTGGCGGTCGGCGGCGCTCCACTGTTCCAGGTAATGCACCTGTTGTGCAGGAGACCAGGTCGGCAGCTTCGGGTTGGCGACGTAGTACAGCACCACGGCCAGGCCCAGTCCCAACAGCACAGCAAACAACTCCAGCAGGCGGAATAAGAGGCGCAAGATAAACATCCTTGTCGATTTGTAGCTCTCTTATGCCTCAGTGGCTAAGGTGCGGCAAGTGGCCATTACGCCAGATGCTGTGGGATCCGGTTCCGTCTCTATGGGCCCAAGATGACAGAAGCTTCATCCTTCCAATCCCGAAATGCGTTAAAACACCTGAACTTATCAGAAGTTTCCTGCTCTCATGCCGGTAGCCATTGGTCGTGGCCGCCTGATAAGCTCGCGGCTTTACTCGATTGCCCTTTAGGCGCATGAACAAGGAAATAGCATGAAACAGCATCGGTTGGCGGCGGCGGTGGCCCTGGTTAGCCTGGTACTTGCGGGTTGTGATTCGCAGACCAGCGTAGAGCTGAAAACCCCGGCGCAAAAAGCTTCCTACGGGATTGGCCTGAACATGGGCAAGAGCCTGGCTCAGGAAGGCATGGATGACCTGGACTCCAAAGCCGTAGCTCAAGGCATCGAAGATGCCGTCGGCAAGAAAGAACAGAAGCTGAAGGATGACGAGCTGGTTGAAGCCTTCGCAGCACTGCAGAAGCGTGCTGAAGAGCGTATGGCCAAAATGAGCGAAGAGTCGGCATCCGCCGGCAAGAAATTCCTCGAAGAAAACGCCAAGAAAGCCGGTGTCACCACCACTGCTTCGGGCCTGCAATACGAAGTGGTCAAGAAAGCTGATGGCGCACAGCCTAAGCCGACCGACGTAGTGACCGTTCACTACACCGGCAAGCTGACCAACGGCACTACCTTTGACAGCTCCGTCGAGCGTGGCAGCCCGATCGATCTGCCGGTCAGCGGTGTGATTCCGGGTTGGGTCGAAGGCCTGCAACTGATGCACGTTGGCGAGAAGTACAAGCTGTACATCCCTAGCGAGCTGGCCTACGGCGCTCAAAGCCCAAGCCCGGCGATTCCAGCCAACTCGGTGCTGGTATTCGACCTGGAACTGCTGGCGATCAAGGATCCAGCAAAAGAAGACGCCGCCAAGTAATCAGCGTCTGCTTTAAAAACAACGCCTCGCTTTATGCGGGGCGTTGTTGCATCTGGCGTTCAGCAAGGGTAAACAAAGCGAACGGACGCTGTACGTTGCAGTCATAGCCATTGAGGACGTCGTGCTAGCCGCGCCGGCGCGCCAAGTCAATGAAATCTTGGGTTTTTTTATGTGAGTAAAAAACGCCCGATCTGAGTTGAGCCCTTATGAAACGGGCCTTTCAGCCGTGAAATATAGCTCTGTTCACAAGGTTATCCACAATTTGTGTGGATAACATTTCAGCGGGAGGAATCATGAAAACACCTTGGAGTTTCGCTCGTTTCCTGCCACTTGCCGGACGCCTGCTCGCCCGTGGACGCCTGCCGACCCTGCTGTTCGCTGTCGCCAGCAAAGGCGCCAGTCAAGGCAACCGCCTGGGCAAGCTCAAGGACGATTTTCGCCTGTTGCAGGCCCTGTGCCTGGCCTACTGGCGTGGCGAGTACCGCGCCATCAGCCCGAAGGCGCTGATCTCGGTGGTGGCCGGCCTGATGTACTTCCTGAGCCCGGTGGACGCGATTCCGGACTTCATCCCGGTGTTCGGCATGCTCGATGACATCGCCGTGCTGGCCTGGTTGATGAAAGTCCTCGACGACGAACTCAATGCCTTCCGTGCCTGGCGCAAGCGCCAGTTGCCGGAGAAGCTGGTGGTGGTCGAGCGTCTCCCTGATACCCCTGAGCAACTTCAGCTTCAGGGCCCGAAAAAAACCTGATTTGATTGAGGATCGTCCTTATATTCATGCCCCCCGCGACCGTGGCCGCTGTTAGGATTACACTTCTAGGGAAAAGTGCCGACTCGCTAAGTGTCGTTGTCCTACGGGGAAGTCATGGATATTCAGATAATCACACGCGAAGGCGAGCCCGAATATGCGGTTTTGCCGTGGGCTCAGTATCAGGCTCTACTGAAAGCAGCAGGCATCAACGAACAACCGGCACCCGATAAGCCGGTGCGTCAAGCAACAGCACCAGACCAGATTCTTCCGGGGCTGGATCAACTACGCAGTTTGCGCGAAGGGAAGGGCATCGCCATTGAGGCGCTGGCCCGCACGGTAGGCATCAGCCCGTCTTATCTGGCCCTGATCGAAAGTGGCGAGCGTCTACCCGACGCTGCGATTCGCCGCAGCCTGGCCTGGGAACTGACGGTGCCAGGGTGGAGGGATGAATCGTGAGCGTACGCATCAGTCGTCAACATTGGGACGGGTTGCTCGGTGAGCTGGATCAGGCCCGCCGCCAGCGCCATCTGCTGACTTATCGAGCCTTGCTGGAGCGTTTGCAGTTGCCCACGCCGGCCATGCAAACCCTCACCGCTGCGTTGGAACATCTGGCTGCGCTGGACGCCAAGGCCGAGCAGCCGCTGCGCAGTTCCCTGGTGATCAGCCAGGGCGCCAGCCGCCTGCCTCGCACCGGTTTTTTCGAATGCGTCGAGCGTCTGGGGCGTTTCTCCGGGCCGTCCGACGGTGTGGCTGCCGCTTCGTGGCACGCCTCGGAAGTGGTGCGGGTGTTCGAATACGAGTACCCGGAATCGGCGGAGGCCTGAGTGTTTTTGAAACTCAAGGCACGGGCCGGTTACTGGCTGGCCCGCCGGTTGTTTCACTGGTCGTGGTTCGTGCGCCAACCCCGTGGCTGGAGCTGGCTCGAAGGCCAGTTCGCGCGCATGGCCAACCTGGGTGACGTCGGCGCGCAAAGCTTCTATGGCCACATCCTGACTTTCCGCGGCGTCGGCCTTGGGGCGCGTGAGGAAGGCGTTCGATTGCTGCGCCTGGCGGCGTTGGCGGGGGATGGCAAAGCGGCGTATCAGGTGGGGGTGATCAGTTTGGCGGGGACGCCGAGCAAGGCGCCGGATCCAGCTGAAGCGGCGAGATTCTGGGACATGGCGGCGAAGGCGGGGCATCCGTTGGCTGAGATGAAACTGAAAGAGCTGGCGTCTCGCGATTCAGCGAAATAGATACAAAGCTGTTCGACAAATGAACGTGGCGTGAGGGAAACCTCCGCCACGTTTGCGTTTTTGGCGTTTCGATTATTAGTGGCGGGGGCTTTAGAGAATTGCCCTACGCCAACATCGTCCGTTGCTGACTTCTTTCTTCGTTGATCACCCGCAAAGTGCTGCGCGTTTAAAGCCGTGTAAACCCATCGGAGATTTCCTTCGAGTTGTGGCGGCTTTCATGAACTGGTGCGTGACGTGTCTCATCGATAGTCTTTTGGCGGTCACTGCAAATTCAGTGACAGGGCGTGGAAGCCCTTCTATCGTTAGGCGCGTCAAGCGCCACCAGTTCGGCGTTTTTTCGTCTGTGTTTTATGGTGGCTGTGCGCGGGGCGCTTTCGAGTGCGCCGAGTGCCTAACGTCTCGGTCTTCCACACCCGCGTTCAGCCGCCACCTATCGCGTGGAAGTGATTACTGGCGGTTCCAATCCATACGTTAGGAATTAAATTTATGAAAACACTAACTCCGGATCCGCCATACACCCCGCCAATTCCTCATCCCGAAAACCGCTTCATGGCGCTGACCAGTAATTGCAGCGACATGCCAACTCTGTTCGTCGACACCCACGCACCGCTAGATATTTTGACCGACGCTGCCCGCTACCGAATCCGGGCGGTTACCCAAGTGCTGGAGAACCTCTCCATGCGCGGTTCGATTGAGTGCGATTCCATGATTCTCAGCGACTTCGCGTTGCTCTGTGCAATTCCGTTGCGCGATGGCTGTGATGTGCTGGATGTGCTGGATGTGGTTGGGCGGCGGTTGGGCGCGCAGTCAGCAGCGGATTGAATTCAGAGATTTTGGTTGTCTGGTCTGGCCTCTTCGCGGTGTAGAAACGGATACATCCTTTACAATCGAGACCGGGGACATCCTTTACGTTTTTGTGAGTTTGAAAGGCGGTTTTCACCGCTTTTCAAACGACCTAAAAGGTAATCGCACAAATACACTTCCCAGACTTCATCTTCCACCTCCTTCAGCCCCAGTGCCTCACCCACCAGCGATTCGCTGACAAATACCATTCTGCCTTTCCACTTCATTGAGCCGTTTTGCCGGACTTTCCTGACCAGCAACTGTGAAGGGTAATTCACCTCCGGCACATGTCCGTCGTAGAGGCGGCTGGATGGCACGTAAACATCCGCTGGAACCTTCATTGCCAGTGCCTTGTGAGGGCGCTCGTAGTTGTATTCGTGGCGAATCCGTTCAAACGCCAACTGCTGCTGTACCAAGTTATGTTCAGGTGTCTTAAGCAGCGCAGCCTTGAGGGTTCGGTGCATTCGTTCATGGCGGCCATTCTGGTCAGGACGTCCGGGCTGGATACGCTCAGGATAGATGCCCAAGCGTATGAACCAGGCCGCCAAACTGGAGATGCGCGACACGCCGGTCGAGGCAAAGGGTGAGCCGTTATCCGTGCGAATGACATTGGGCAACCCATACTCTCGAAAGGCCCAGTCAAATCCTTCACGCGCCCCAGCCACACTGCTTTGCGCCCGACAAAGCAACAGGAATCGGCTGACATGATCGGAGATCGTCAAGGGAAAGCAGCGCTGACCTGATTGCAGGGCGAAGTCGCCTTTGAAATCCGCCGCCCATGTTTGATTGGGCTCCGTGGCTTCGCGTAACGGAATAGGGCCCGTCGGTGGGCGATTAAGGAATCGTCGCTTTTGCACCAGACCTGCACGCTTGAGCCATTCGCCAGCGGTGCTCAGCGCCGGCCAAGACAGCTCTGCGTGCGCTTTTTTTAGATTGTGAACCAACTTCTCAGGCCCCCAACTCGGATGCTCGCGCTTATAAGCGATCAACAACTCAAGGACATGCTCACTGATTTGATGGGGGCTGTGGTGCGGACGTCTGGACAGCTCTTTGAGCCCGTCGATGCCACATTCAGCATAGCGAGCCAACCACTTGTCCAAAGTGGGCCGGCTGACACCGTAATGCCGTGCCAGCTCACATTTGGAGTAGGCGCCGGACATCCAGTCGCCTACGAGTTTCACTCTCTGATCCATTGGGGACTCTCGATTCCAGGGCATGGTCAGGCACCTCCTGACCGTATTTCATACCTGTAAACGATGTCTCCGGTTTAAAACGTAAAGGATGTCTCCGGTTTCTACCCGGGCAAGCCCGCTCCCACAGGGTTTTGTGTCGTTTGTAAAGGATGTATCCGTTTCTACACCGCGAAGGCGTCCGTTCAATCACCGCTGCCCTATGAGCAATTCCTCGTTCTGCACCGGCACCACCAGACTATCAATCACATGCACGCTATACCCCGGCACATTCTTCGCGTGATGCTTGGCCTGCGAAGCCATCTCCGCCAACTGGCTCGCATCGAGTTGTCCACAGGCCTGTGGATGCAAATGCACCACGCCAATCGACAATGACAGCAATGGAAACTCCTGGCGCACGCCCTGGCGATTCGGCGCGATAAAGCAGCCGGCTTCCAGGTGTTCGCTGCGGTAGAAGCGTCGGCACTGGCTCTGGAAGTCGTCCAGCAGCTGATTCAAACGTTTGCGCCAGTCTTCCGGGCCGAGCACCAGCAGGAAATCATCACCGCCGATATGGCCGACGAAGTCGCGGGACGGGTCGACGCGATCGTTAAGACATTGCGCCAGGCACAGCAGGACTTCGTCCCCACGGCCGTAGCCGTAGATGTCGTTGAAGGGTTTGAAACTGTCGATGTCGACGTAGCAGATCACCGATTCCCGTTCCTGTTGCAACAGCCGCGTCAGGCATTGCTGGATGGGCACGTTGCCCGGCAACAGGGTCAGCGGGTTGGCGTAGCGGGCTTGCTGGATTTTCAGTTCGGTAATCAGCTTGAGCACATCGATTACCCGGCCCAATCCCAGATAACCGCCGTTGAGGGTGATGATGAAATCTTCTTCAATGCGCTGCCGCGCACGACTGGTGATCAAGCGGCTGACCTGTTGCAGCGACTGGCTCATCTCCACGGCGAGGAAGTCGTCGTTCATCAAGCGGCTGATGGGCTTGCGGGCAAACAGGTCGGTCGCAAAGGGCTTTAGCAGTGCGTCCGAGAGCGAATGCCGATGGACGATGCCGCAAGGATGGCCTTGCTCGTCGAGTACCGCCAGTGAGTTCAGGTTGGCCTGGCGGCGAAAGGCTTCCAGCACCGTGGCTGTCGGTGTATCCCGGTGCACGGCCGGTTGGTCGTTGAGCAAGGCGCTGAGGTCGCTGCCTTCGTCATTCAGCGCCACGGCGGTGCTGTCTTGTTTGGGCATCAAGGATCGCGCATCGCGCGGAGGATGCTCTTGAGGCCGACACAGCAGATAGCCTTGCACCAGATCGACGCCCATCTCGGTCAACACCGCGAGCTCTTCCGGTAGCTCGATACCTTCGGCAATCACCTTCGCCCGCGAGGCCTTGGCGATTTGCAGGATCGAGCCGACGAACTCACGCTTGAGGGCGTCCTGATGAATGCCATCGATGAAATGCCGGTCGATCTTCACGTAGTCCGGACGCAGCTCGGACCACAACCGCAAACTCGAGTAACCCGCGCCCAGATCATCCAGCGCAATGGAAAACCCCATCGCTCGGTAGTGATGCAGGGCGTTTTGCAGTAACTGGAAATCGTCGGTCGGGGTCTGTTCGGTGAGTTCGATCACCACCTGGCTCGGCGGTATGCCGAAGTCCTGCAGCAATTGCAGGGTGCGCCCCGGTTGGTGGGCGGCTTCCAGCAGCGATTCCGGAGAGACGTTAAGGAACAGTTTGCCGGGCAGTTGCTGTTCGTTGAAACGTCGGCAAGCGCTTTCACGGCAGGCAATCTCCAGCTCGTTCAAGCGACCGGCTTGACGGGCAACGGCAAACAACGCGATGGGGGAGTGCAGCGGGCTGTTCGAGGGGCCGCGGGTCAGGGCTTCGTAGCCGACAATGCGTCGCTCGGAGAGGGAAATGATCGGCTGGAACAGGCTGTGCAAACCGCTTTGAGTCAGTATTGAACTCAAGGCACTCAGCTGTTCTGTCGTGGTCATGGCAATCTCTGGCGATAAAAAAAGGACTGGGAGCAGCTCTCTGTTCAAGAGGCGGTCCCAGTCCTTTATTTCACGACAGAATGATGACTGTATGATGACGCTCCGGAGAGCGTCAGCATTAATTTGCCATCATCTTAATGCTTGGCTACTGCGGTGTTGAGTTTCAAGTAGTCCAGCAGAATCCGCCCGGTCTCGCTCAAATAGGCATCATCTTCTGGCTTGGTCTTGTCTGGCTCGGCCGCAATCGCGTCTTCGTCTTCTTTCTTCAGCTCTTTGAGCGGCTCTTCGCCCTTGGCCTTGCGACGGAGGTTTTCCATGACCAGTTGCTTGGATTCGATATCGGCGTGTTGCGCACGACGATCAGCTTCATTGAGGCTGACGGTTTTTTCCGCCATCAGCTTCTGCGCCAAGGCCAGTTTGTCGCGGATGAACACGAACTCTGCGTCCTTGGCCGAGCGCACGTCATGCTCGGACTTGAGCTGCGTGATGTACGGTTTGAACGGGTCGACCGCCGGCTTGATGGCCGCGCGGATGGTGTCCCACGGCATGGCTTCCGGCAGGGCGCTTTCGCCGATTTCCTTGGTGTCGATGATCGACGGGTAATCGATGTCAGGCAGTACGCCCTGATGCTGGGTGCTCTGGCCGGAGACCCGGTAGAACTTGGCCAGGGTCAGTTTCAGTTCGCCATGGTTCAGCGGCTGAATGGTCTGCACCGTACCTTTGCCGAAGGTCTGGCCGCCGATGATCAGCGCGCGGTGGTAGTCCTGCATGGCGCCGGCAAAAATCTCCGAAGCCGAGGCGGACAAGCGGTTGACCAGCAACGCCATCGGGCCTTTGTAGAATGCACCCGGGTTTTCATCTTCCAGCACATCGACCCGGCCGTCGGCATTACGCACCAGCACGGTCGGACCTTTGTCGATGAACAGGCTGGTCAGCTCGGTGGCTTCCTGCAAGGAGCCGCCGCCGTTGTTGCGAAGGTCGATGACGACGCCGTCGACTTTTTCTTTCTGCAACTCGGTCAGCAGTTTCTTGACGTCGCGCGTGGTGCTCTTGTAATCCGGATCGCCCGCACGGAACGCCTTGAAGTCGAGGTAGAAGGCCGGGATCTCGATGACGCCGAGCTTGTAGTCCTTGCCATCCTGTTTCAGGTTGAGGACCGACTTCTTCACGGCCTGGTCTTCAAGCTTCACCGCTTCACGGGTGATCGGCACGATCTTGCTGGTCTGGTCGTTTGGCGCATTGTTGGCCGGAATCACTTCCAGGCGCACCACGGTGCCTTTCGGGCCACGGATCAGCTTGACCACTTCGTCCAGGCGCCAGCCGACCACGTCGACCATCTCTTTGTTGCCTTGGGCAACGCCGATGATCTTGTCCGCCGGTGCAACCTGTTTGGTCTTGTCGGCCGGGCCGGCAGGCACCAGACGCACGATTTTTACCTGGTCGTTATCGCTCTGCAACACGGCGCCGATGCCCTCGAGGGACAGGCTCATGTTGATGTCGAAGTTCTCCGCGTTATCCGGCGACAGATAGTTGGTGTGCGGGTCGTAGGACATGGCGAAGGTGTTGATGTACGCCTGGAAGATGTCTTCCGCACGGGTCTGGTCCAGACGCGCCAATTGGTTCTTGTAGCGCTTGGTCAAGGTTTCCTGAATCTGCTTGGAGTCCTTGCCCGCGATCTTCTGTCGCAAGACTTCGTCCTTGACGCGTTTGCGCCACAGGTCGTCGAGTTCCGCGGTGGACTTGAGCCAAGGGGCGTCCTTGCGATCGACCAGCAAGGTTTCCTTGGTGGTGAAGTCGATTTTGTCGACGCCTTTGTTCAGCTCGGCAAGGGCAAAGTCCAGACGCGCTTTGACGCGGTCCAGGTAGCGCTTGTAGATGGTGAACCCGGCGTTCAGGTCGCCGCTTTTGAGGAAGTCGTCGAACTGGGTTTTCCACTTGTCGAATTCGGCAATGTCGCTGGCCATGAAGTAGCTGCGCGACGGATCCAGCAGCTTGAGGTAGCTGTCATAGATAATCACGGAGCGCGCGTCATCGAGCGGCGGCTTGCTGTAGTGATGGCGCTTGAGCAATTCGACGACGTTCAGGCTGGCGATCACTTCGTCACGATCAGGCTGAAGCTTGTCCCAGCTATTGGCTGCGAATGTGCTGCTCGACATCGGCAACAGGCCGATACCAATGAATAGGGCTAGGGCGGTGCTGGGTAAAAAATGCTTCATGCTGATTCGACGCGGGGACAATTGATCACGCATATTAGGCCGTCTTTGAAGTCGCCGGTTCCACAGGGGCCGGTCGCATAATGCAAGAAAGCCCGGCGCTACAGCTACGGGCTCAGTCCAGACTCACTATGGAGGCACTGTGAAAGCATTGCAAGGCGTGGAAGGTCAAGTGGAGTGGGTTGAAGAGCCCGGTCCTACATGCGATGTAGGACAAGTTCGGATTCGAGTGGCGGCAGCGGGCCTCAATCGCGCCGATTTGTTACAGAAAGCAGGGCTTTATCCGCCACCGCCGGGAGCCAGTCAGGTACTGGGTCTTGAGTGTTCGGGGGTCATCAGCGAGGTCGGAGCGGGCTCGTCCTGGCAGGTTGGCGATCGGGTCTGCGCCTTGCTGGCCGGGGGCGGGATGGCCGAGGAGGTGGTTGTCGACGGACGGCATGTGCTGCCGGTTCCCGAAGGTTTGTCCCTGGCCGAGGCGGCGGCATTGCCAGAAGTGTACGCGACCGTTTGGCTGAATTTGTTTCAACTCGCTGCGCTCAAACCGGGTGAGAAAGTTCTCCTGCACGCCGGAGCAAGTGGAATCGGTTCAGCTGCCATTCAGCTGTGCAAGGCCTTTGGCAACCCGTGCTGGGTCAGCGTCGGTTCCGCCGAGCGTCTGGCGTATTGCGAAGCACTGGGTGCGCAGGGTGGGGTGGTGCGCACGGGCGACCTGGAGAGTTTGCGTGATCTGGGGCCGTTCGATGTGATTCTCGACCCGGTCGGCGGCAACTATGCCGCGCTGAACCTGAAAATGCTGGCACAGGATGGCCGTTGGGTGCTGATCGGTTTGATGGGCGGTCGTGAAGCGAAGCTGGATCTCGCGCAAGTGCTGGCCAAACGCGTGCAATTGCTGGGATCGACCTTGCGCAGTCGCGATGAGCAGTTCAAGGCGGATTTGTTCAGTGATTTGAGCCAGCATGTGTGGCCGCTGTTTGCCGAAGGGCGGTTGAGTCCGCAGTTGGCGAAGACCTTTGCGATCAAGGATGCGGAAGCGGCGTTTGCGGAGTTGGCGAGTAACAAGGTGGCGGGGAAGTTGGTGCTGATAATCGACGAAAGCCTGGTTTGATCCCAGGCTAAACACCGTCCTTGTGGGAGCGTGCTTGCTCGCGAAAGCGGACTTGCATTCAACATATTCGTTGACTGATACGCCGCCTTCGCGAGCAAGCCCGCTCCCACATGGGTGTTGTGTTACTTCCAGAGGTGGATCGGCCAGCCGGCCTTTTCGGCATGCTCAAGCAGTACCGGATCCGGGTTTACCACGTGTGGGAAATCCACCTTCAACAGCAGCGGTAAATCGTTGCGCGAGTCGGAATAGAAACTTGCGCCTTCCAGGTTTTCCTCTTCCGCATCCAGCCATTCCAGCAACCGAACGATCTTGCCTTCGCGGTACGTCAGCGTTCCAACGGTGTGGCCGCTATATACCCCGTGCGCGACTTCCAGTTCGATACCGAGAATCTCGTCGATCCCCAGACGATCGGCAATCGGCCTGACCAGGTGCGTGCCCGACGCCGAGATCACCAGGATCCGGTCACCGGCCTTGCGGTGGGCTGCAATCGCTTTGGTGGCGTCACTGAAAATGATTGGCTCGATATAGTCTTCTACCCAAGGCCCGACGAGATGGTCGACCTCTTCCGGCGTGCGCCCGATCATCGGCTCCAGGCTGAACTCCATGTACTCTTCCATCCGCAACTTGCCGTGGCTATAAGCGTCCATCAGTTCGTTGTTCTTGCGCATGAACGACTCGGGATCGACCCAGCCCAGGCGGCCCATTTGCTCGCTCCAGAGGGTGGCGCAGTCGCCGTGGATCAGGGTTTCGTCCAGATCAAAAATTGCCAGGGCCATCAGTGCAGTTCTCTCTTCGACATCAACAAAGGCATCAGGCTACCTCACACAGGGCCGTCGGATCGATGGAAAGTGCCAGGCGCTGACCATCGGGATGCAGATCGGCCGCCGAGCGGTTCAGCACATCCACCACCAATTCCACGCCCCGGGCTTCGACCCGATAACGAATCACGTTGCCCAGCAAGCTGTGGCTGCGGATTTGTGCGTCGAGCTCGCCATTGAGGCTCAGTTCGATGGCTTCCGGGCGAATGGCAATGCGATGGTTGATCGGCCGTTGCATCAGTTTCGAGGCGCTGTCGGCGTCCAGCAGGTTGTAGTTGCCGATAAAACCTGCGGCAAACACATCCACTGGCGCGGTGTAGAGGGTTTCGGCGTCGCCGCTCTGTACGATCTTTCCCTGATTCATCAGGAAAATCCGGTCAGACATGGTCAGCGCTTCTTCCTGATCGTGTGTGACGAAGATCGTGGTCAGGCCCAGTTCGCGCTGGATCTGACGGATCTGTTCGCGCAGGTGCTTGCGAATCCGCGCATCGAGGGCCGACAGCGGTTCATCCAGCAACAACAGCCGTGGCCGCGTCACCAATGAGCGGGCGAGGGCCACGCGCTGGCACTGGCCGCCCGACAGTTGGTGCGGATATCGCGCGGCGAAGTCCTTCAGCTCCACCAGTCCCAGCACTTCGGCGACGCGCTTCTGGCTGTCGTCGGCGTTGACCTTCTGCATGCGCAAACCGAAGGCGACGTTCTGCTCCACGGTCATGTTCGGAAACAGTGCGTAGCTCTGGAAGACCATGCCGATCCCGCGTTTCTGCGGGCTCAACGGCACGATGTCGACACCATCGAGCAGAATCTTGCCGCCATCCACCGATGTCAGGCCGGCGATGCAACGCAACAGCGTGGATTTACCGCAACCGGACGGGCCGAGCAGGGTGACGAACTCGCCCTTCTGGATTTCGCAGTTGATGTCGCTGAATACCGCGGTGCCGGCATAGCTTTTTTGCAGGTGTTGGACGCTGACATAGCTCATTCGCTTTTGTCCTTGTTCAAGATATTGGCCGCCCAGGTCAGAACCAGCACAAAGAAGAAGTAGGAGATCACCAGCGCACTGGTGAAGTGGCCGCTGCTGTTACGCATGTTGTTGAGGTAGACCTGCAGTGTTTCGTAGCGGGTGCCAACGAGGATGTTGGCGAACACGAATTCACCGAACAGGAACGAGAACGACAGCAGCAACGCCACCATCAAGCCCTTGCGCAGGTTCGGCAACACCACGAGGAAGGCCGCTTGCCAGGTGCTGGCGCCGAGCAATTGCGCGGCGTCCATCAGGTCGCGCAGGTTGATCGCTTGCAGGTTGTTGGTGATCGCCCGGTACATGAACGGCAGCGCGATGGTGAAGTAGCAGCCAATCAGAATCCACGGCGTCCCGACCATCGCAAACGGCCCGGAACCGTAGAGCTGCAACAGCCCCACCGAAGACACTACCGGTGGCACCGCGAAGGGCAGCAGGATCAGGATGTTCATCAGCGCATCAAGTCTGGGGAAGTGGTAATGCACCACGAACAGCAGCGGCAGAATCAGCACCACCGACAGAATCAACGCGCCGACGCAGACCAGCAGCGACTGCCCGAAGGCATGCAGGAAACGCGGATCGCTCCACAGCTGGATGTACCACTTGAAGGTAAAACCGCTGGGCAGAATCGTCGCCGACCAACTGCTGGAGATCGAGTAGATTAGCGTCCCGGCCAGCGGCAGCAACAGAATGGCGAACAGCACATACACCACGACGCGGTGATAAACACCGACGGGGCCCAGTTCAGCGCGAGACATGGTAGCTCCTCTTCAGCAGCAGCTGATGCACGATGGTCACCAGGGTCATCAACGCCACGAGCACCACGGCCAGGGCGCTGGCCAGGTTCGGATCAAGGGAAATGTCGCCGGAGACCATTGCCGCGATGCGGATCGGCAGCACGTTGAAGTTGCCGGTGGTCAGCGCGTAGACCGTGGCGTAGGCGCCCAGGGCGTTGGCCAGCAGGATCACGAAAGTGCCCAACAACGCAGGGGTCAGCACCGGCAGACCGATGTGCCGCCAGAACTGCCAGCCGTTGGCGCCGAGCAGTTCGGCGGACTCACGCCAGTCTTCGCGCAGGGCATCGAAAGCCGGGTAGAGCAGCAGCACGCCCAATGGAATCTGGAAGTAGGTGTAGAGAATGATCAGCCCGGTTTTCGAGTACAGGTTGAAGTCCTGAATGATCCCTGCCTGTTTGAGCATGATGGTGAAGCTGCCGTTGAAGCCCAGCAGGATGATGAACGCGAAGGCCAACGGTACGCCGGCGAAGTTGCTGGTCATGTTGGCGAAAGCATTCACGAAGTTACGCAACTTCGAGTCGACCCGGCGCAGGGAATAGGCGCCGAGCACCGCGATAATGATGCCGAATACGCTGGACCAGAAACTGATCTCGAGGCTGTACTGGATCGCCTGCAAGTAAAACTTCGAATTGAAGATCCTGGTGAAGTTGGCCACGCCCCAGCCGAACTCTTCCGATTGCAGGCTGTTGATCATCACCCACACCAGCGGGGCGATCTCGAACACGATAAAGAACAAGGCGAAAGGCACCAGGCACAACGCTGCCAGCCACTTGCCACGGGTCATGGAGTTCACTTGAGCAGCTCCCGGCAGACAGGTTTGTCGTGGGCCACGCCCAGCAGTTCGCAGACAGTGCCGCAGATTTCCGTCTGTTTTGGCGCCGCGCCGGGGTTGAAGCTGAAAGCATCACCGAGGACAAACAGCGGCACTTCGCGTTCTTCCGGCAGCAGGCCGTTGTGGGAGCGGTCGTTGTTCATGCCGTGGTCGGCGGTCACCAACACCTGATAACCGGCGTCGAGCCAGGTGTGCAGGTAGTCGGCGAGGATGATGTCTGCCGAGCGGGCGCTGTTGCGGTATTGCGGGGTGTCGAGGCCGTGCTTGTGCCCGGCGTCGTCGATGTTCATGGGGTGGATCAATAAGAAGTTCGGCGCGTGGCGCAGGCGCAGGTTTTCGGCGTCGGCGAACAGGTGCGCATCCGGGTAGTGATCGCTCCAGTAGAAGTGCCCGTGCTGGATCGGCAGTTTCGGGTCGTCGGTGTGACGATCCCGGGCGGCCACGAACGGCGAGCGGTTATACAACTCGCTGACCCAGTGATAGGCCGCGGCGGCAGTCGTCAGCCCTGCATCCGTGGCGTAGTGATAAATGCTGCGCTGGTTGGACAGGCGCGAGACGTTGTTGTGGACGATGCCGCTCTCGATCGGCGGGACGCCGGTGAGGATGCATTCGTAAAGCGGTCGGGACAGGGCCGGCAGTTCGCACTCCAGTTTGTAGAGTGCCGCGCGTCCTGCGCCGACGTAAGCCTGCAGGTGCCCCATGGCGTGGCGCGCGACCTCAAAGTTGAGGCCGTCGAGCACGACAAGGATGACGTTGTGCTTCATAGGGGCAGAACTCCGCAAAACAGATGATTCAGGTACGCAACCAATCCCCCTGTGGGAGCGAGCCTGCTCGCGATGGCGGCGTGTCAGTCAACATATGTGCTGAATGTAAGTCCGCTATCGCGAGCAGGCTCGCTCCCACATTGGATCTCCAGTGGATCTCCAATGTGGGGATTTGCAGGGTTATTTCATTTCGACGAGGACTTCTTCGTTCCACTTCTGCGGCAAAGCCTTGGAAGTCTTTTCCCACGCATCCGCGTCTTTGATCGGCGTGACCTTTTTGTACTGCTCGTTCGGCAGCAGCTTGGCCTGGACGTCAGCCGGCAGTTTGATGTGCTCGGCACGGATCGGACGGGCGTTGCCTTTCGCCAGGTTGATCTGGCCGGCATCGCTGAAGATGTATTCGCGGGTCAGCTTGGCGGCGTTCGGGTTCTTCGCGTATTTGTTGATGATGGTGGTGTAGCCGGAAATCACCGAGCCATCGGATGGAATCAGCACCACGTAGTCATCCGGGTTGGCCATCTTGGCTTTGTAGCTCAGACCGTTGAAGTCCCAGACCACGCCGACTTCAATTTCACCCTTTTCCATCGTGGCGATGGTCGGGTTGGCCATGGACAGGCGGCCCTGTTTGGCGATGTCTGCGAACAGCAACAGCGCTGGCTGCAGGTTTTTCTCGTCGCCACCGTTGGCCAGTGCCGCGGCCAGTACACCGTTGGCGGCCTGGGCGGCGGTGCTCACGTCACCGATGGAAACCTTGTATTTGCCGGTTTTCAGGTCAGCCCACTTGGTCGGAGCTTCGGAGCCGTGCAGCAGCTTCTTGTTGATGATGAACGCGATGGTGCCGGTGTACGCCAGCGCCCAGTTGCCGTCCTTGTCTTTGGCCCAGTCCGGGACCTGGTCCCAGGTGCTTGGCTTGTAGGGTTGCACCACGCCTTGTTTGACCGCAATCGGGCCGAACGCTGCGCCGACGTCGCCGATGTCGGCGCTGGCGTTGTCTTTCTCGGCGGCAAACTTGGCGATTTCCTGCGCCGAGCTCATGTCGGTGTCGATGTGTTTCAGGCCATACGTCTTTGCCAGGTCTTCCCAGGTGCCTTTCCAGTTGGCCCAGTCATCGGGCATGCCGACGCTATTGACCGCGCCTTCCGCTTTCGCAGCGGCTTCCAGGGTTTTCAAATCATCAGCGGCCATGGCGGCGCTGCACATGGCAATGGTCGAGCCTAACAGTGATGCCAGGAAAAGCTTTTTCATCCGAAGCTCCTTTGGGCGTTTTCAACGCTGCGATTGCGGTTGTGTTGGTCTAGGTCAGCAATACCTGAGCCAATTTAGGCGCCGCTGATGACATTTTGATGTCGACGATCGGTCGGCCTACATTTTTCAAACGGTAACGCTCAGGCTTGCGAGTAAGCGTAGACCATGGCTAAAGGGCTGATACAAAAGGACTTGGCCGTGAATTTGCAGGTGTCTGGCGCAACCGTTCGGCGGCTTTGTCATCTGTCAGTCACAAGCAGTGCCTAGGCTTGCAGGGAGTTGAAGGAGCCGGTTTTGAAACACGGTTCTGCCCCGAAACAGTGCTGGTCTAGTCCAGATAGGTAACGTTGATGCGCATCGAGACCACCAAAGCGGTGACAGCCATCGGGCAGGTTCTGCAAGAACAGCTCGACCATGGCCTGTTGGCGCCCGGGAGCAAACTGCCGGCGGAGCGCAAGCTCAGTGAGTTGTTCGGTACCACGCGCATTACCGTGCGTGAAGCATTGTTGCAACTGGAAGCCCAAGGGCAGATCTATCGGGAGGAACGCCGTGGCTGGTTCGTGTCGCCACCGCGTCTGGCTTACAACCTGATGCAGCGCAGTCACTTTCACGCCATGGTCAGCGCTCAGGGACGGGTGCCGTCGACCGAGGTGATCTCGGCGCGGTTGCAACCGGCGTCGGCCGCGGTGTGCGCGTGGTTGCAGTTGCCGGCGTTGTCCAGCGTGATCCAGATCTGCCGGGCGCGGCGCATTGATGAGCGGTTGGTGCTGTACGTGGAGCACTACCTGAATCCGCAGTATTTCCCGGGGATTCTCGATTTCGATCTGAATCAGTCGATCACCGAGCTGTACGCCCGGCATTACGACTTGCACTACGGCCGGGTGCGTTTCGAGATCGTGCCGACGGCGTTGTCGGTAGATGCGGCGGCAGCGTTACGGGTGTCGGTGGGGAGCCCGGGGTTGCGGATTGCCCGGGTCAATTACGATCAGCATGAGCGGTTGATCGATTGTGATCTGGAGTTTTGGCGGCATGATGCGATTCATGTCGGGGTGGATGTGGTCTGACTGGGTGGTTTGTCTGTATAACCGCGAAGGGGCCCTGACAGCCACCCTGTCAATCAAGTAGCGGACACATCCTTCTGCGGCCCACCACCGGCCGTAATCACCTGCACACTCATCCGCGGCGTCGCCAGATCCATCCCTGCCTCATCCAGATGTCGCTTCAGCGACAAGTTGAACGCCCGTGAAACTTCCCACTGTTTGATCGGCGCAGTCTTGAACCGCGCCCGAAGAATCGCGTTGCCCGACTCGAAACTCTCTACACCCTGGATCTCCAGCGGCGACCAGATGTTGCGCCGTTGCAGCGGGTCGGTACGCATTTTCTGGCCGACTTCGCGCATCAGTTTGATCGCCTCGTCGATGTCCATGCTGGCGGGCACCGCCACCCGGAAGATCGCGTAGCCGAATTCCCGGGAGTAGTTCTTGATGCTTTTGATTTCGCTGAACGGAATGGTATGCACGATGCCATCGATGTCCCGCAGGCGAACGGTGCGGATGGTCAGGCCTTCAACGGTGCCCAGGTGGCCGCCGACATCCACGTAGTCGTCGATGGCCAGGGAGTCTTCGATGATGATGAACAGGCCTGTGATCAAGTCCGCCACCAGCGACTGCGCACCGAAACCGATGGCCAGGCCGATCACCCCGGCACCGGCCAACAGTGGCGTGACGTTCATGCCCATATTCGCCAGCGCGACGATCAGCGCAATGATGAAAATCGCCACGAACAGCACGTTGCGGATCAGCGGCATCATCGTCTGCGCACGGGCGTTGGCCAGGCCTTTGCGCGAGCGGGTGAGGGCGTGGTGCACTGCGGTGTCGCTGAGGATCCAGATCAGCCAGGCAAAAATCAGCGTGCCGGCGAGGCTGAACAGTTTGACGCTGACTTCATGGCCTTCGCCTTCAGTGAAGGCGATCAGCGACATGCCCCAGACTCGCAGGCCCAGTTCGATGAAGACCAGCCAGACCACGAGATGGGCGAGGGTGTAGAAGAAACTTTTCAGGCGTTCCGAATACAGCGCATGTCGCTTCACACCCCGTTGCGGTTTCAGCGAATGGCGCCGCACCAGGCCGTTGATGACCATGCACAACACCAGCAACACCGTGCAGATCAGCGCCTGGCGCAGAGCGGTGCTGGTGTCGCCGGCCGAGACGAACGTGGCGAACAGCGAGATGGCCACCAACACCAGGGCCGGCACGTACCAGAAGGTGCCGAGAATATCGATGGTGTCGCTGAGCGCACGGCGCGTCAGGCGTCGGGACAACGGCTGGTTGCGGATCAGGTGGGCGATCGGCCGGCGGAAGCGCAGGATGAACAACCCGGTGGACAGCGCCGCCAGCACGTTGGCGACGGTGGCGGCGGTGTGAGCCAGGTGACTGCCGAGGCTGGCGACCAGGCGCGGATCGCTCAGCGCTTCACCGAACGCGGCGAAACTGCCGATCAGCCACAACGGCCGAAAGGCTTGATGGCGCAGGATGTACAAGGCGCGGTGGCGATGTGGGCCGTCGAGCAAGGAAAATGCGATCACGCAGATCGCCGAGAAACAGGTGCCGACCACCAGCGCATAGGCCAGCACCATGGCCAGGCTTTTGCCCAGTGACGAGGGCAGGGCGTAGCTCATGTAGACCGTGATGACCAAGGCAATCAGCCACGGCCCGAGTTTGCGCAGGGCGAAGCGCAACATGTCGAGGGCCTTGGGGTGTTGCGGCAGTTCTTCGGTCAGGCCGAAACGCATGCGCACACGGTGACCGATCCAGATCAGCGCCGCGGCCAACAGGCTCCAGACCATCAGAATCATCGCGAAGGCAAAAATGATCGGCAGCCACTCGCTCGCTGGCAGCATCAGCGCCGCGAGCTCGTCCTTGGCCAGATCAAACTCCTCGGACCAGCGTGTGAGCGGACTGCCGGCCCCGGAGAACTGCTTTTCGAAGGTGGCCAGCGTCCCGCCGATCAGGCCGAGCACGCCTTGTTCAGCGGTCGGCTGGGCCTTTTTGGTGACGTCGCGCAGCTTCTTCAGATCCGCCAGCAGTTTGCTGCGCTGCTGATCGTTCTCCAGCGACTTGATGACCTCATCCAGCGACTGCCCCAGCGGTTCCTGCGCCTCAGGCTGGGTTTTTGCCGAACTGCCGAGCAGCCCCGGCAAACCGACCGCCTGGGCAGGCGCCATCGGCAGCAGCGTCATCAGGCAGACAAGGAAGAAACACGGCAGGGCGAAAAGACGAGCGAACACTAGGCGGTCAACCTTGGGATGAACAGATCGGCCGAGTGTACGAGCCCGTCAAAATCAATGCGAGCCAAGGGGGAGGATTTATTCGTTGAGTTTGGCGAGGATCTTGAACACCACGGTGGCGAGGATCGTCAGCATGCCGATCCACATGGCGAACACGCCGGCGTTTTTGTCGCGAAAATTGAAGCCGATTGCCAGCAGGATCATCCCGGCAAGAATGGGGATCAGCATGGCGTGGAATGCAGACATCGAGATCATGGGCGACTGCCTTGTCGGAGGGGATATTTAAAGTGTAGGAGCTGGCGGGCGTTGTGTAGAACCTTGTAGGAGCTGTCGAGTGAAACGAGGCTGCGATCTTTTGACTTTGATCTGTTAAAAGCAACAAAAGATCGCAGCCTCGTTTCACTCGACAGCTCCGACAGGGCTGCTACACAACCCCTACGCAGCGACCAGGGTTACGGCAGTTCCTGGCAGGCGTAGAACGCGCTCAGCACTTTGACCAGGTGGGCCAGGTCATGGCTGCCGCACAGTTCACGGATCGAGTGCATGGCGAATGTCGGCAGGCCGATGTCCACGGTGCGCACGCCCAGGTGGCTGGCGGTGATCGGGCCGATGGTCGAGCCGCAGCCCATGTCGCTGCGCACCACGAAGCTTTGCACCGGCACTTCTTCGGCCATGCACAGATGGCGGAAGAACCCGGCGGTTTCGCTGTTGGTGGCATAGCGCTGGTTGCTGTTGACCTTGATCACCGGGCCGGCGTTGAGTTTCGGGCCGTGGTTGGCGTCGTGCTTTTCCGCATAGTTGGGGTGCACGCCGTGAGCGTTGTCAGCCGAGACCAGCAGGGACTTCTGAATGGTGCGCACGAATTCGTCACCTTCTGGCAGCAGGCGACGCAAGGTTTGCTCAAGCATCGGGCCATCGGCGCCGCAGGCCGAGCAAGAACCGACTTCTTCGTGGTCGTTGCACACCAGCACGCAGGTTTCGTCGGTTTCAGCGGTCAGCAAGGCTTGCAGGCCGGCATAGCACGACAGCAGATTGTCCAGGCGCGCGCCGGCGATGAAATCGCCATGCAGGCCGATGATCGCAGCGCTTTGGGTGTCGTAGAAGCTCAGCTCGTAATCGAGCACCACGTCGGCATTCAAGCCATGTTCGAGCGCCAGCTGATTGGTGAGCACTGCACGGAAATCCACGCGCTCGTCGCCGGCAAATTGCGCGAGGATCGGCGGCAGTTCGGTCTGCGCGTTGATGGCCCAGCCCATGTTGGCTTCACGATTGAGGTGGATCGCCAGGTTCGGGATGGTGGCGATCGGCGCCTTGAAGTCGATCAGCTGGCTCTCGACCTTGCCGTCGCGGCGGAACGTCACGCGGCCGGCCAGGGACAAGTCGCGGTCGAACCACGGTGCCAGCAGCGCACCGCCGTAGACTTCGACGCCCAGTTGCCAGAAACCCTGGCGCTGCAGTTCCGGCTGGGGCTTGACCCGCAGGCAAGGGCTGTCGGTGTGGGCACCGACCAGGCGAATACCGCCATGCAACGGCGAATGGCGACCCATCTTGACCGCAACAATGGATGAGTCGTTACGGGTGACGTAGTAACGACCGTTGGCTTCGGTAGTCCAGGGCTCGCGCTCGTCGAGGCGCACAAAACCCGCCGCTTCCAGACGCTGAACAAGGCTGGCAGTGGCATGAAACGGGGTAGGGGAGGCCTTGAGGAAGTCGATCAGGCCTTGGTTCAACTCTTCGCGCATAAGAAGCTCCAGACAGCAGTGGGCGGGAGTTTAACGTATTGGCTGGGGCCTTTGGGCATGACGTGAACCGGTCACGTCAGCTGGCAGCCGCTACCCGCTTTTTCAGGTATTTCATGATGATCCGCTCATCTTCAGGCTTTTCAGGCTTGGGCAGTTGCCGGGGCCAGCCGTTCTGATGAGTCTCCAGCAGCTTTTTCTGTTGAGCCTGGTCCCAACGAAGGATCTCCCGTGAGGCACATTCCCACCATTCGTGGCGGCAGGCCGTGTAGTACGGGTGATCGGGCGCTGCGCTGCCGTAAAGCAGATCGCGGCCGACCTTTCGCAGGGCGCCACTCTGGTTGCGCAGCTTCCATTTGATTTTCAAGCGCTGCCAGGCCGAAGGGAAGGGTTTGACCCGCGGCACGTCCCGGCACAATTCGACCAACTGCTGGCTGAACTGCTCGCCATGCTGAGAGAAGAAATACGCCTGCATCGCATGGAAAAATCGTTTTTCCGCAAAGTAGTGATAGATGTATTTTTTCGCTTCATACACCGGTTTGTCGCGCATTGCGAACGACAGGGCGATCTGCTCGATGGTGTGGATATCGAAGCCGTCGCGGGTCCATTCATCGATGAGTTTGATCGACGCTTCGAACAACGCGGCGTCGCGGTCGGTCACGCCACACAATCCGCTGTTGTACAGCTTGAAACCGTTGTCCGCGGAGATGCCGTGAGCGTGCAGGCAACCGCCGAGCTTCACGTATTCGGGGCGTTCACACACATCCTGCCAGTCGTACTCGAAGCGATCCATCAAGTAGTGCTGAGGCTGGATCTGATTGAAGATCAGGTTCGGATCGCTGGTGAACAGCGTGTCGGTATCGACGAACAGGGTTTTTTCCGCAAGCGTGAGGCCGGCGGCCATCGCGCAGGCCTTGCGGCGATGGTGATAGCCGTTTTCGCCTTGCCACAGGGTCAGGGTTTCCTGGGTCAGCGTGATCGTTTCGACCGGCCAGCCGGCGTAGTCCTGAGGACGATCCGTGAGGATTCTGATGCTCGGGAGCTTGCCGTTCTTCGCATGGGACAGCGCGGTCAAAATACTGAATTTGGCTTCGCGCCGGTAAACGTCCTGGTTGCCGTAGATCAGGTACAGCAATTGGTGACGGGTTTTCTTGACGGGTGTTGCCAGGGAATCGGTAAAACTCATCGGGATGGGGATCCTTTTGCTAAAGCAGGCGACTGCGTGTCAGGCAGTGCTTAAAACGGTGCCGGGCATTCGAAGCGCAAGCGTTCACCGGATTGCGGATGGGTGAAGCTGAGCATGCTGGCGTGCAGGCACAGGCGTGGCCAGGCGGCCAGGGCTTGTTCGTGGGCATAGAGCCCGTCACCCAATAGCGGGTGGCCGATGGAAAGCATGTGTACGCGCAGTTGGTGGGAACGGCCGGTGATCGGCGTCAGTTCGACGCGGCACCAGTCGCCACAGCGTTCCAGCACTCGCCAGAAGGTCAGGGCGTGTTTGCCGAACTCGTGGTCCACCACGTGGCGCGGCTTGGTCGGCGGATCGTAGCGCAAGGGCAGGTCGATGCTGCCGCTGTCCAGTTCCGGTTGTCCCCAGCACAGGGCGGTGTAGGCTTTTTCGGTTTCACGGTCGTGAAATTGCCGGGACAACTCGCGATGAGTGTCCGGGTCACGGGCCAACAGAATGATGCCGGACGTTTCCCAATCCAGGCGATGGACGATTCGCGCTTCCGGGTAGCCGTTTTCTTGCAGGCGGGTGATCAGGCAGTCCTTGTTGTCATCGGCCCGGCCAGGGACTGAGAGCAGCAGGGTCGGTTTATCCACCACCAGTACGGCGGCGTCCTGATGGATGATGCGGATGTTGGACAACGGCATTAAAACAGCCTCGTAACAAACGCCAACGGCGACTCAGGCCCCTTCCAGTGACAGAAGGGGCCTGCGCCGCCGTGGCTCCCGCTGGATCGACTAGCGATCCGGCAGGGTGATATTGAGTTCCAGAATCGAGCAGCTGCCCTGGTTTTCCAGTGCGACGTGCACGTCGTCGGACCCGATATTGACGTACTTGCGGATCACTTCCACCAGTTCCTTTTGCAAGGCTGGCAAGTAATCCGGCGTACTGCGCTGGCCGCGTTCATGCGCCACGATGATCTGTAGACGCTCTTTCGCTACCGACGCGGTGCTGACCTTTTTGCTGGCACGAAAGAAGTCAAAAAGATTCATTATCTACCTCCAAACAGGCGCTCGAAGAAGCCCTTCTTCGTCACATCGAGAAAACGATGCTCCACGGTTTTGCCCAGCAGACGATCGACCGCATCGCTGTACGCCTGACCGGCGTCGCTCTGGTCGTCGAGAATCACGGGCACGCCCGAGTTGGAAGCCTTGAGTACCGCCTGGGATTCCGGGATGACACCCAACAGGGCGACCGCCAGGATTTCCTTGACGTCTTCGACGCCCAGCATTTCGCCATCACTGACACGCTGCGGGTTGTAGCGGGTCAGCAGCAGGTGTTCCTTGATCGGGTCTTCGCCGTTTTCGGCGCGACGGGATTTGCTGGCCAGCAGGCCCAGCATGCGGTCCGAGTCACGTACCGAGGACACTTCCGGGTTGGTCACGATGATCGCTTCATCAGCGAAGTACATGGCCAGGTGGGCGCCTTTCTCGATGCCGGCCGGGGAGTCGCAGACCACGTATTCGAAGTCTTCTTTCAACGCCATCAGGACTTTTTCCACGCCTTCCACAGTCAGCGCGTCTTTGTCGCGGGTCTGACTGGCGGCCAGGACGTAGAGGTTTTCCAGGCGTTTGTCTTTGATCAGTGCTTGTTGCAGGTTGGCTTCACCGTTCACAACGTTGACGAAGTCATACACCACGCGGCGCTCGCAACCCATGATCAGGTCGAGGTTACGCAAACCGACGTCGAAGTCGACGATCACTGTTTTGTGGCCGCGCAGTGCGAGGCCGGTACCGATAGCGGCGCTGGTGGTGGTCTTACCCACACCACCCTTGCCGGATGTAACCACTAGAATCTTGGCCAAGGTGTTTCACCCCTAAGGAAAAAGGACTTTTAGCCCCTGAAAAACATCTCTTGAAAAACTACTGCAGTCGGACAGCCTTGGCTGGAATCCGGTCCAGAACAGCGATAAACACTGCGTTTGGCCTTTTTCCTACTTCGTTTGAGCCGTTTTCGCTACGTTTTAGAGATGCTTGGAAAATGCGGCAGTATCCGTTAAAGCCGAATGATGTTCAACACGTCGCCTGACAGGCTGACTTGCACGCCCGCACCCCACAAAGGGTCACGGCGCAGATCTTCGGAAACTTTGTAGTGGCCGGCGATGGAGACCAGTTCAGCGCTCATCTGCTGACAGAAAATCCTGGCTTTCGTGTCGCCTTTGACCCCGGCCAACACGCGACCGCGCATCGGACCGTATACATGGATGTTCCCATCGGCGAGAAGTTCCGCACCCGGGCTTACCGAGGAGATCACCACCAGATCACAGCCCTGGGCATAAATCTGCTGGCCACCCCGTACGGGCGACGTGATGATTTTCGTCGGTTTGATGGTCGGTTCAGGCGGTTTTTCCGGCTTTTTCTTGACGACGCCTTCGAGCGGATCAAGAGGACGCTCACGGGCACCGGACGGCGGCAGCACCGGCAAATCGACCGCGATGGCAGCGGCGATGTCTTCGATGCGGCTGGCACGGATCGCCAGGGTGCGCAGGCCATGCTGGCGGCACACGCGCATCAGGCCCGGCAGATCAACGGCGCCTTCACTGGCCGGAAGTTTGTCCAGGGCCAGCACCAACGGCGCGTTGCTGAAGAAGTTAGGCGCCTGGGCGACCTTGGCGGCCAGTTGCCGATCAAGGTTCTCGAGGTCGTTGCGCGCCAGCTCCAGCACCGTAATGGCGAGCATGCTGCCCTTCAACTGGAACACGGGATCCTGGTCTTGCGGTTCGGTTTGGCTCATGGTCGGCATACAACGGCTTGTCACTAAAAGTGCCGAGACTTATAACGAGAACGCCCGCAAGCCGCAAGCCGGGTCGAACGATGTAGAATGCGCGGCCATTGTCTTTCCGGAACCTTTAATGGATCGCCCGCGTTTTCGAAAAACATTTCTTATGCCGCGTTTCTGGCCGCTGTGGTGTGGCTTGGGGCTGTTGTGGCTGATTATTCAGTTGCCATATCCGGCGTTGCTGTTTATCGGTCGCCTGCTCGGTGCACTAATGTATCGGCTGGCCGGCGACCGACGGCGCATTGCCAAGCGCAATCTTGAGCTGTGTTTCCCTGAAAAAACCGCTGCCGAGCGCAAGCGCCTGCTCAAGGAAAACTTCGCCTCCACTGGCATCGCCTTCTTTGAAATGGCCATGAGCTGGTGGTGGTCGCGTGAGCGTCTGGCGAAGCTGGCCCATGTCGAAGGCCTGGAGCATCTGAAAAAGGCCCAGCGCGAAGGCAAGGGCGTAATCCTGATGGCGGTGCATTTCACCACGCTGGAAATCGGCGCGGCGCTGTTGGGGCAGCAGCACACCATCGACGGCATGTACCGCGAGCACAAGAATCCGTTGTTCGACTACATCCAGCGCCAGGGCCGCGAACGGCACAACCTCGATTCGCTGGCCGTGGAACGCGACGACGTGCGCGGCATGCTCAAACTGCTGCGGGCCGGTCGGGCGATCTGGTACGCACCGGATCAGGACTACGGCGCCAAGCAGAGCATTTTTGTGCCGCTGTTCGGCATTCAGGCGGCGACGGTCACGGCCACCAGCAAGTTTGCGCGGCTGGGCAAGGCGCTGGTGGTGCCCTTCACCCAGGAGCGTCTGGCGGACGGCAGCGGCTATCGGTTGATGATCCATGCGCCGCTTGAAGGGTTCCCCGGCGAGACCGAAGAGGCCGATTGCATCCGCATCAATCAGTGGGTCGAAGGCGCCTTGCGCGAATGTCCAGAGCAATACCTCTGGGCCCATCGTCGCTTCAAGAGCCGTCCACCGGGCGAGCCGAAGTTGTACAAGAAACGCGCCTGAGTCACCCATCCCTTTAAGCACCATGGAGTGTTGCGATGAGTTCTGCTGAACCGGTTACAGGGTTGATTCTTTCCGGCGGCGGGGCTCGGGCGGCGTATCAGGTGGGCGTGCTGGCGGCGATTGCCGAGTTGTTGCCGGTGGGCGCAGACAATCCGTTTCCGGTGATCGTCGGCACCTCGGCCGGGGCGATCAACGCGGTCAGCCTCGCCAGTGGGGCCATGGATTTTCGCGGCGCCATCGAACGTCTAACCGCTTTCTGGCAAGGCTTTCGCAGTCATTTGGTTCTACGCAGCGACTGGCCGGGCGTGATCCATCAGGCCAGCCGCTTCGTCAGCCACAGCTTGCTCGGCATCGGTGCTCAGGTGCCGGTGGCCTTGCTCAACAGTTCGCCGCTGCGCGGTTTGCTCGACGAAAAACTGCACATGAACGGCATCGCTGAGTCTATCGCCCAGAAACAGTTACAGGCGGTGGCGGTCACGGCATTCGGTTATGAGTCCGGGCAGGCGGTTACGTTCTACCAGGGCGGCGGCACCATCGATGCGTGGTTGCGCCATCGGCGGATTGGCGTCCCCACGCAATTGACCGTCGATCACTTGCTGGCCAGCTCGGCGATTCCGTTGTTGTTCGCGCCGGTGAAAATCGGCGAAGAGTATTTTGGCGACGGCGCGGTGCGCCAATCGGCACCGATCAGCCCGGCCCTGCACCTGGGCGCCAGCCGCGTGCTGGTGGTGGGTGTCAGCGGCAACCCGCGCGGCGTTGACCCGGAACAGCCACTGCAACGCGCCTACACCGGTCAGCAACCGACCCTGGCGCAGATCGGCGGGCACATGCTCAACAGTACGTTCATTGACAGCCTGGAAAGTGACATCGAGTTACTGCAGCGTCTGAATCAGTTCAGTCACTTGCTACCCAATGGCACGCCGACCCGTGCGTTGGGTGTGGCGCCGGTGGAGGTGTTGGTGATTTCGCCGAGCCAGCCGATCGATGAGATTGCGGCGCGACATCGGCAGGAATTGCCGGCGGCGTTGCGCCTGTTTCTGCGCGGGCCGGGGGCGACCAAGACGAGTGGGGCGGGGGTGCTGAGTTATCTGTTGTTCGAGGCGGGGTATTGCAGCGAATTGATTGATCTGGGGCGGCGGGATGCGTTGGCCAAGCGCGAGGAGTTGTGCCGGTTTCTTGGGTTGGAGGAGTCTGTGGTTTCCGCTTGAGATCGGCGGTGTTGCTATCGCTAGCAGGCTAGCTCCCACAGTGGATCTTCAGTGTCACTCAGATCAACTGTGGGAGCTAGCCTGCTAGCGATGGCGTCCTTACAGACGCCGCCGAATCAGAAGTGAACCTTGACCAGGAAGCTGGTCACGCTCTGATCAGTCTTGAAACCCTGGCTGTCCTCGATGCCGTACTTGTTTTTCCAGTAGTCATACTCGACGCCGACGTACAACTGCTTTTCGCCCAGGTTCAGTGCCTTGCCCAGGTCGTATTTGACCTGCGGATTGAAGTGCAGGTTGGCGTGATATTCGCCCTTTTTGTTGACGTCGTTGTCGACCACCCAGTCCATGAAACCGTCGATCAGGATGTTCGAATCGCCAACGGGAATGGTGTAGGACCATGCCGGTGTGATCTGCCAGATATCATCACCCGGACGGTCGCCTTCGGTGTGACGGTTGTAGAAGTTCAGCTGGAAGTAGTCGAACCCTGGAATTGCCAGGTCGAAACCAGGACCGATCAGGTAGGACTCGGTATCGTCTTCACCGAACTCATACGTCATGGCCAGCAGCACGTCTTTGATCGGGCCGAATTCGAGTTTCTGGTCGAAGATCTTGCCGAACGACAAGCGTGGGCTGAACTCGCCGTAGTAAGTGTTCTCACCGGCGAAGGCGTCTTCCTTGCCGTTGTAGAAGATCTTGTCGATGAAGAAGAAGTTGTCACCGTATTTCCAGCCATCGGCGTGTTCGAAAGTCACGGTCTGCTGAATGCGCGGGTTGACCTGAAAGTCCTTGCCATACAAGTAAGTCAGGCTGTTGTTCTGCCATTGCAGCAAGTCGCCGGCCATGGCCTGGCCCCCGGCAAGCAGCGATCCCGCGAGCATCAGGCTGGTGCACATACGTTTCATTCGGTTGCTCCCAAAAAGTAGTGGTTCCACGTTATTTTTCTAAGGTCGACGCTCTGGTGTGGCGCCTTTTTCTGTAGCGGTAATAAATCATCCATTCGGTCAGCTTTAATGCTGTTAGCAAGAGCTGCGCCAAGGCTTTCAAAAAGCAAAAAAACTCCCGCTCGGCTGCTCAAGAGCAGTCGATTGAGAGGGGGGGTGGAGTGCCTTGGTACCGTCCAGAGCCGGGATAAGTTGGCTTTCTGGTCAGGAATTAAATCCGGGCTTTTTTTTAAAGCGGATTCAGGCGGCCGCGGAGAATACTGACTCCTTGGCCGGGTCTCAAGTGCCCCGCAACAGCGCACCGACGACAGGTTTGGAGCACGGTTGCGGGCCATCTTAAAAGTGCACCTTTACCAGCAGGCTGGTGGTGTTTTCATTGGTGTCGAAGTTGCCGTTGTTTTCAATGCCGTACTTGTCTTTCCAATAGCTGTACTCGACGCCGACGTACACCTGTTTCTCCCGCCAGCCCATGGCTTTGCCCAGGTCGTACTTTATCTGCGGGTTGAAGTGCAGGTTGGCGTGGTAGGTGCCCTGTGAGTTCTGGTCGTTATCCACGACCCAGTCGATGTAGCCGTCGATCAACAAACTCGAGTTGCCTAATGGCAGGGTGTAGGACCACGCCGGTGTGATCTGCCAGACATCGTCGCCGGGACGCGAGCCTTCGGTCTGGCGATAGTAGAAGTTCAAGGTGAAAAAGTTGAAGCCTGGCACCGCGAGGTCGAAACCGGGGCCGATCAGATAGGCCTCGGTGTCGTCTTCGCCATTCTCGTAGGTCATGGCCAGCAACACGTCCTTGATCGGGCCGAATTCGAAACGGCGGTCGAGGATTTTGCCGAAGGAGAGGCGCGGATTGAACTCGCCGTAATAGGCGTGAACGCCTTTGTTCCGGTCTTTCTCGCCGTTGTAGTAAGTGCTGTCGACGAACAGGAAGTTGTCGCCGTACTTCCAGCGGTCGGCGTGCTCAAAGGTTATCGTCTGCTGGATCGACGGGTTGACCGCGAAATCCTTGCCGTACAAATAGCTCAGGCTGTTGGTCTGCCACAGCAGTAAATCGCCGGCCATGGCCTGGCTGGCAGCCAACAGGCCACTGCCCAACAGCAGGGTTGTCTGAGTCCGAATCATCTGTTGCTCCCTCTTGTTTTTATTTTTCAAGGCGCAGGTATCCCTGACCTGTGGGAGCGGGCTTGCTCGCGAAGAGGTCGTCACATCCAACATCAATGTTGACTGGCAAACCGCTTTCGCGAGCAAGCCCGCTCCCACAGGGGGTTGTGTCTTTACCTGTTAGTGCGGGTGGGCAGGGCAGTCGTTGATCGCCGCGCGTTCGCGGCCGCCAAGAATGTTGAACAGCAGGTTCAGCGACAGCGCACTCAACGTCGCCATTGCAATGCCGCTGTGGGTGATCGGACTCATCCACAACGGCAGGTGTGCGAAGAACTCCGGACGCACCACCGGGATCAGCCCCATGCCGATGCTCACCGCCACCAGCAACTGATTGCGACGGTCACCGATGTCGGCTTCCTGGAGAATCTTGATCCCGGTCGCGGCGACCATGCCGAACATCGCAATCGCCGCGCCGCCCAGTACTGCCGGCGGAATCGACGCCACCAGGAACGCCGCTTTCGGCAACAGACTGAGCACCACCAGCAAACCGCCGGCAACGATGGTCACCGAGCGGCAACGCACGCCGGTCATCTGCACCAGGCCGATGTTCTGCGCGAACGAAGAGTGGGTGAAGGTGTTGAAGAAACCGGCGAAGAACGAAGCGCCGGCATCACACAGCAAGCCGCGACGCAGCATGCGTGGGCAGACTTCCTGGCCGGTAATTTTGCCCAGCGCGAGGAACATCCCGGTGGACTCGACGAAGATAATCACCACCACCAGACACATGGAGAGGATCGGTGCCAGTTCAAATTTGGGCATGCCGAAATGCAGCGGAGTGACGATCTGCAGCCATGGCGCATCCGCCATGCCGCTAAGGTCGACCATGCCGATCAGCCCGCAAATCACGTAGCCCAGGCACATGCCGATCAGCACGGAAATATTGACCCAGAATCCGCGCATGAAGCGATGGACCAGCAGAATGGTGGCCAGCACCAGCGCGGCGATGGCCAGGTAAATCGGCGAACCGAATTGCGTGGCGCCAGCACCGCCGCCCGCCCAGTTGACGGCCACGGGGAACAGCGACAAACCGATCGAGGTGATGACCGTGCCAGTCACCAGCGGCGGGAAGAAGCGTACGACTTTAGACATGAACGGCGCGATGATCATGCCGAAGAAACCGGCGGCGATGGTCGCGCCGAAGATCCCTTGCAGACCGATGCCCGGCATGCCGGCCATGGCGACCATGCTGCCGACGGCGGCAAAACTGGCGCCCATCATCACCGGCATGCGGATGCCCATCGGGCCGATGCCCAGCGATTGCACGATGGTGGCGATCCCGGCCACCAGCAGGTCGGCGTTGATCAGGAAGGCGATTTCTTCACGACTCAGGCCGGCGGCCTGCCCGATGATCAGCGGCACCGCGATGGCTCCGCCGTACATCAGCAGAACGTGTTGCAGACCCACCAGGATCAGTTGCAAAAGGGGCAAACGCTGAATAGCGGGTGCGTCGGGGATGCGCGCTTCGGATAGCTCGGACATGCAACACCTCGGATCTTTTTATTCTTGTGATTTTTTGCAGCACGTCACCCTGTGGGAGCGGGCTTGCTCGCGAAGAGGCCATTCGTTTCAACATCACTGTTGACTGACCCGACGCTTTCGCGAGCAAGCCCGCTCCCACAGGGAATTGCTTGTACCTGTGGGAGCGGGCTTGCTCGCGATGCTTTTAGCTACTTAATTGGTCGGAGCTCCCTGAACAATCCACGCACCGATCAGGTCACGTTCCTGCTGAGTCATCTGGGTGATGTTGCCCAGTGGCATGATCTGGCTGGTGACGGCTTGCGCCTGGATCCGCGCGGCGTTCTGGCGGATCTGCTCGGGGGTGTCGAACATCACACCGGCCGGTGCCGCGCTGAACAGCGGGCTGGTCGGTTTGGCCGAATGGCAGACCGTGCAGCGTTCCTGGATCACGTTGTGCACCTTGTCAAAACCAGGACCTGCATTGGACGCTTGCGCCGGGGCGGCGGCAGGTGCTTGTGCAGGTTTTGCTTCAGCCGGTTTCAAACCACCGCCCACTGCTGTTTCCGGCAGAGGCTGGTATTCGATCTTCGCTGGAGCGTTGGCGACTTCAGGCGCGCTGGACATCGGCTTCGGACCGGACACATAGGCCAGGCAAATCATGCCCACCGCTGCCACGGGCAGGGTCCAGGCATATTTGTGGCTGTCGTGACGGGTGTTGAAGTAGTGACGCACCAACACCGCCAGCACCGCGATCCCGGCCAGGATCAGCCAGTTGTATTGGCTGCCGTAGGTGCTCGGGAAATGGTTGCTGATCATGATGAACAGCACCGGCAAGGTGAAGTAGTTGTTGTGACGCGAACGCAGCAAGCCTTTGGCCGGCAGTGCCGGATCCGGCGTGCGGTTCTCGGCAATCGCCGCCACCAGTGCGCGCTGCGCCGGCATGATGATGCGGAACACGTTGCCGACCATGATGGTGCCGATGATCGCGCCGACGTGCAGGTACGCACCACGACCGCTGAACACTTTGCTGAAGCCGTAGGCGGCGCCAATGATCAGCACGAACAGGATGAAGCCGAGCAGGGCAGGGCGTTTACCCAGGGCCGAGTCGCATAGGAAGGAGTAGACGAACCAGCCGACGAACAACGAAGCGATGCCCAGTGCGACCCCTTCAGGGCCGGTCAGGCTGCTGCCCGGTGCCAACAGGTATAACGTCGGGTTGGAGTAGAACACCACGCACAGCAGCGCGATCCCCGACAGCCAGGTGAAGTAGGCTTCCCACTTGAACCAGTGCAGGTTGTCCGGCATGGTCGGTGGAGCCAGTTTGTATTTTTCCAGGTGATAGATACCGCCGCCGTGGATCGCCCACAGATCGCCCGCCAGACCGCTTTTCGGGTTGACCCGATTGAGGTTGTTTTCCAGCCAGACGAAATAGAACGACGCACCGATCCAGGCCACGCCAGTAATCATGTGAACCCAGCGCACGCTCAGGTTCAGCCATTCCAACAGATGTGCTTCCACAGTCTTTACCTCTCGCCCGTCACTCTGTTGTCGAGTGATCGGACCTTCTCTTATTGGTGGGGGGCAAGGATCAAACGCTCATCCTCTTTGAAAAAATGCTCATCGCAGTTATTGCCTGTGCCACTGCGATCAACCACCAGGAAGTCATCCCGCTTTTCGATCGTCAGCACCGGGTGGTGCCAAACGCCGCGATGGTAATTAATGCCCTGCCTGCCGTTGGTGACGAAGGCGCGGACCAAGCCTGATACAGGTTCATCGCCAAGTGGCGCGACCACGATCAGAAAGGGGTTGCCGAGCAGCGGAATGAAAGCCTGGCTGCCCAGCGGGTGACGCTCCAGCATGCTGACGGTCAGCGGCATGTCCTGCGCGTCGGCGCGGAAAATGCTGATGATTGCGTTGTCCTCTGGCGTGGCGGTTTGCACCGTCGCCAGTTTGTGAAAGCGCATGGTCGAACCGTTGTTGATCATGAAGTGATCGCTGCCGTCGGTTTCGATCACGTCACCGAAAGGGGCGAAGGCTTCTTTGGTCAGCGGTTCAATCGTCAATGTGCGCATGCTGGTCTTCTTACCTTGAGTTCTGTGTTGTTTGTTCTTTTGCTATCGCTAGCAGGCTAGCTCCCACCTTTGGAATGCGTTCCCCTGTGGGAGCCAGCCTGCTGGCGATTGGGTTCGGCGCTTACTTAGCGACCTTGCCAAGGACGCGCAGGCGGCTCACACCACCATCCGGGAACACGTTCAGGCGGATGTGGGTGATCGGGCCCAGTGCCTTGATCTGCTCGGCGAAGGTGTGTTCGGCGTGCATTTCCAGTTTCTGCGCCGGCAGCAATTCGCGCCAGAACAGCGATTGGGTTTCGATCTGGCTGTCGGTACCGCCCTTCACGAAAGCGCCCTGGATCGAGCAGGTGTCCGGGTAGTTGCCCTTGAAGTGCAGGGTGTCGACGATGACTTTCTCGATCTCGCCGGCATGGCCCAGCGCCACGATCACCCAGTCATTGCCCGGTGTACGACGACGTGCAGTTTCCCAGCCGTCGCCCATGTTGATGCCACGGCCCGGGTTGAGGATGTTGCTCATGCGGCCGAAGTGTTCGTCGGAGCAGGCGAGGGCGCGGCCACCGTTGAGGGCTGCAGCCAGGTCGACCTGTTCGTTGTCGCCGACAGCGGACCAGTCACGGAACGGAATACCGTACACACGCAGACGGGCCACGCCACCATCCGGATAGATGTTGAAGCGCAAGTGGCTGAACGACTGGTCGTTGCTGATTTCGTGGTAGTGGTGACTGTTGCCTTGCAGCTCGACGGCGGACAGCACTTCAGTCCACTGGGTGTTTTCGTCCGGCTCGCCCGAGGCCAGGAAGCACGCTTCCAGAGAGGCCGACGGCGGGAAATTGCCGGTGAAGAATGAAGTGTCGATGTCCACGCCTTTGATCGAACCCGGTACGCCCAGGCGGATCACGGCGCTGTCGTAGCCTTCGAAGCGCTTGCGGCGCGACTCCCAGCCGTCCATCCACTTGCCGTTGTCATCGAACACACCCTCCTTCCACACAGCCGGGGTGGGCTGGAACAGGCGGTTGGCATCAGCGAACCAGTCATCGGTGACCGAGATGATTTTGGTGCCCAGGCGGGCGTCGGCCAGGTTGACGAACTTCTCGAAAGGTACGGCGTAAGCTTTCATTCTTCTTGTCTGCCTTTAATAAGTTGGCTTGGGATGCTTGCAGTGCCCTGGGTGCTCTTTCGCGTTTAAGAACACTCGGGCAAGGCTCGCTATAGGGTCAGTAAACGGAACAAGGCGATCTTGTTGATCTCCGCCAGCGCGCATTTGAATTCGGTATCCGCCGAATTGTGAATGCGCGTTTCGAACGCCGCGAGGATCTGATGCCGGTTGCTGCCTTTTACCGCCATGATGAAGGGAAACCTGAACTTGGCTTTGTAGGCGTCGTTCAGCTCGGTGAAGCGAGAAAACTCTTCGGCCGTGCATTGGTGAATACCGGCGCCAGCCTGTTCATTAGTGCTGGCTTCGGTCAGCTGGCCCTGGACGGCGGCTTTGCCGGCCAGGTCCGGGTGAGCGTTGATCAGTGCCAGTTGGCTTTGCTGATCGGCGCTCAACAGGATGTCGCTCATGCGCTGGTGCAGGGTTTCGATCTCGTCGATCGACGCGTCCTGGCCCAGGTCGAAGGCCTTTTCGGCCACCCATGGCGAATGTTCGTAGATGTCGGCGAAGGCCTGGACGAAAGCGTCGCGGCTCAGGGTCGATGGTTTGACAGTTTGAAAGGTGCTCATTGGGCAGCCCCTTGATACGGGTGGGTTTCGTGCCAGTGGCGAGCGATGTCGACGCGACGGCTGAACCACACCTGTTCATGACTTTTAGCGTATTCGATAAAGCGCTTGAGCGAGGCCAGACGCGCCGGACGGCCGATCAGGCGGCAGTGCAGGCCGATCGACAGCATCTTCGGTGCTTCCGCGCCTTCGGCGTACAGCACATCGAACGCGTCTTTCAGGTATTCAAAGAAATCGTCGCCTTTGTTGAAACCCTGGACCTGGGTGAAGCGCATGTCGTTGGTGTCCAGCGTGTACGGGATCACCAGGTGTGGCTTGCCGGTCGGGTTGTTCGGTTCCCAGTAGGGCAGGTCGTCGTCGTAGGTGTCGCAATCGTAGAGGAAACCGCCTTCTTCCATCACCAGGCGGCGAGTGTTCGGGCCGGTGCGGCCGGTGTACCAGCCCAGTGGGCGTTCGCCGGTGATTTCGGTGAGGATGCGGATCGCTTCGAGCATGTGCTCGCGTTCCTGCGCTTCGTCCATGTACTGGTAGTCGATCCAGCGATAGCCGTGGCTGCAGATCTCGTGGCCGGCATCGACCATCGCGCGGATCACGTCCGGGTGGCGCTGGGCAGCCATGGCTACGGCGAAGATGGTCAGCGGAATGTCGAATTCCTTGAACAGCTTCAGAATCCGCCAGACGCCGGCACGGCTGCCATACTCGTAAAGGGATTCCATGCTCATGTTGCGCGCGCCTTGCAGCGGCTGCGCCGAGACCATTTCGGAGAGGAAGGCTTCGGATTCTTTATCGCCGTGCAGGATATTGCGCTCGCCGCCTTCTTCGTAATTGAGCACGAAGGACAGAGCGATGCGGGCATTGCCCGGCCAGTGTGGGTGAGGAGGGTTACTGCCGTAACCGATCAGGTCGCGTGGGTAGTCAGCGCTCACTGCAGTCTTCCTTCTTATTCGTTGACAGGTTGCGTGGCGGCCTGGCGGTGAGATGACAGGCTGGCGTCACAGCGATGGGTTGATTGTATACAACTTTATATCCACTTTGTAAGCCTGAATTTTTGCATTTTTGATGAGCTGTCATCTGGTCATGTCATTGCAAGAAACCTGCCTGGTTGGTCAGCTAATGGATGGAAGGTCCGCTGAGCGTATGGTTTGGCGTCAGATTCGCCGGGAATCCTTGAATGGCGGTGCTTGCTGGAAAAATGTCGTTTTTATTGTGTACAATTTTTTTGAAAAGTGTCTTAATCAATCGCTCGCCGCAGCGTTTCGTGCTCCGAATCGGTGCGGTCTCCTTTTCAACTGACTTCGGGAGGCGCGAGGTCTGACTGCTCCACGCAGCAGGCGCGCAGAATCAATGGGACGTTTGACAACACACGTTTTGGACGCTGCACACGGTTGCCCGGGCAGCTCGATCAAGGTCGAGCTGTACCGCGTTGAAGGCTCGCAGCTGGAATTGGTCGCCAGCGCGATCACCAACAGCGATGGCCGTGTCGATGCACCGTTGCTGCAAGGCGATGACTACCGTTCCGGGGTCTATCAGGTTCAGTTTCATGCGGGCGATTACTACCGCGCCCGTGGCGTTCAGTTGCCGGAGCCGGCATTCCTGGACGTGGTGGTGCTGCGGTTCGGCATCTCTGCGGAACAGGATCACTACCATGTACCGTTGCTGATTTCGCCGTACAGCTATTCCACGTACCGCGGCAGCTGATCCCCCAAGCAGCTGCCTCAACCTGGAAGCGACTGCGCATATAGCTTCTTTGGTCTTTCGCCCGCTCACACTGCGGGCTTTTTTTGCCTGGTGAAATGTGGCGTCCGTGCAGACGTAATCGCTAGCAGGCTAGCTCCCACAGGGGGGGGGTGAACGCCGCAACTCCAATGTGGGAGCTAGCCTGCTGACTTTAGCGGCTTAGCAATGAAGCCGCACCGGCACCACTGAACAGTCCGGCACTCACCCGATTGAACCAACTCTGCCCCTTGCCGCTGCGCAGATACCGAGCCGCACCATGCGCACCCATCCCATAAGCCAACTTGCACAGCAGATCCAACACGGTCCAGGTGGCAATCATCACCAGCAACTGCGGCAGGAAGGGTTGCTCGGCACTGAGGAACTGCGGCAGGAAAGCAGCGAAGAAAAGAATGTCTTTCGGATTGCTCGCGCCTAACACGAACGCACGCCCAAACAATGCACGAAAGCGCGGCACCGGCGCCGCTTGGGGCACTTCGGCGCCTACCGATGGCAGTCGCGATTGCTGCCAGCTCTGCCAGGCGAGGTAGAACAGGTAGAGCGCGCCGATGATTTTCAATGCACTGAACAACTGTTCCGATGCGAGAAGGAGGGCGCCCAGTCCCAGTGCCGAGGCACTGAGCAAGCAGATCGAGGCAATCACGCCACCCAGGAACGCCGGGTAAGAACGGCGTAAACCGTAATTCAGACTGTTGCTGATCATCAGCAAAGACAGGGGCCCCGGGATCAGGATCACCACCAGCGCAGCGCCGCTGAACAGCAGCCAGGTTTCCAGACTCATCACTTTCCTCCATTTGTGCAAAAGCCCCACCCGACGGGGTGAGGCTGTTTTGAAACACTGTTTTTGAAACGTAGACGGCTTACAAGAAAATGAACTTGGCGATGAAGATCGCGCACAGCACCCACAAACTGACGGAAATTTCCTTGTGCTTACCGGTAAAAGCCTTCAGCACCACGTAAGTGATAAAGCCCAGCGCGATGCCATCGGCGACCGAGAAGGTCAGCGGCATCATGATCGCGGTGACGATCGCCGGAATGCTGTCGGTCGCTTCGTCCCACTCGATGTGCGCCATGCCGCCCATCATCAACATCGCCACATAAATCAGCGCACCGGCGGTGGCGTAAGCGGGAATCATGCCAGCCAGCGGAGCGAAAAACATTGCCGCAATAAATAGCACACCTACGGTCACGGCGGTAAGACCAGTCCGACCACCCGCCGCAACACCCGCGGCACTTTCCACATAACTGGTGACGGGAGGGACACCCACCACCGCACCAAACACGCTGGAAGCACTGTCGGCTTTCATGGCGCGTGAAAGGTTCTCGATCCGCCCGTCAGCGTTCACCAGGTTGGCGCGCTGGGCGACGCCCATCAGGGTGCCGGCGGTGTCGAACATGTGCACAAAGAGGAAGGCCAGCACCACGCTGATCATGCTGACGTTGAACACGCCGGCGACGTTCATGGCCATCCAGGTCGGGGCCAGGCTTGGCGGGGCAGACATGATGCCTTCGTAGTGGACGAGGCCCAGGCCCCAACCCGCGAGGGTCACGGTGATGATGCTGATGAGAATCGCACCGAAAACTTTGTGGTAGCTGAGTACGGCGATCATCAAGAAGCAGATGGCAGCCAGCAGCGGGCCGGGCTCGCGCAGGGAGCCGAGTTTGATCAGGGTGGCCGGGCTATCGACGACGATGCCGGCGGTTTTTAAACCGATCAATCCCAGAAACAGACCCACGCCGGCGCCCATGGCGTAACGCAAGCTCACAGGAATGCTATTGAGCAGCCATTCGCGAATCCGCGAAAAAGTCAGGAACATGAACAACACACCGGAAACGAACACCGCGCCAAGGGCGGTTTCCCAGTTGTAGCCCATGGTGCCGACCACGGTGTAGGTGAAGAACGCGTTCAGACCCATGCCCGGCGCGAGGCCGACCGGCCAGTTGGCGTAAAGGCCCATCAACAGGCAACCCAACGCGGCAGCGATGCAGGTTGCGACAAACGCGGCACCGTGATCGATCCCGGCGTCAGCCATGATGTTAGGGTTGACGAAGATGATGTAGGCCATGGTGATGAAGGTTGTCAGACCGGCAATCAGCTCGGTCTTCACCGTGGTGCCATGCAAGCTGAGTTTGAAGATGCGCTCAAGCAAGCCATTGCGTAATGGCGGCGAGAGTTCCAGCGTCGGGGCTTCGGATTTGCGGCTTTCCACAGCGAATACTCCTCAAGAGTTTTATTTTTATTTCCAGGGCCGGACCCATGAGGGTGGCAGCGGCCCTTTGAGGCACTTGCGATTTGTTGACCGGCTGGTCAGAAACTCGCACGAAGTGGATTATGCTTTTGTATACAAATAAAGCAAATAATGTTTTTGATTTTGTAGACGAAAAGTTTGGCAATAGGGATATATCGCCGAGAGAGATGCTTTCGCGAGGGCGCTATCGCCGGTATGCGGGCGAAAAAAAACCGGCGATAGGCCGGTTTTTTCTAGTCGGGATTTGCAGTGGTGGTGCGGTCCTCATCGCGGGCTTGCCCGAGATGGCGTCAGTCAAACCACCACAAAACCATCAGGCAGCAGCAAACCGCTTATCCAGATAATCAATAATCACCTTGGACTCATACATCCAGGTGGTCTGCCCATTCTCTTCAATGCGCAGGCACGGAACCTTGATCTTGCCGCCTTGTTCCAGCAGGGTCTGGCGATCCTGTTCGTTGTTCTTCGCATCGCGCAACGCCACCGGCACATTCAGGCGACGCAGGGTGCGGCGGGTTTTCACGCAGAACGGGCAGGCTTGGAACTGATACAGTGTCAGGTCCTTGGCGGCCGTTTCAACCTGAGCCTGAGCGGCGGCGGGGCGCTGCTTCTTGCTTGGGCGGGTGATGAAGTCGATGAAGATGATCAGTTGGCCAAGGCCGACACGAAGCGCTTTTACGAACACGGAATAAGCCTCACAGGGCGAACGGAAGGCGCGCAGCTTACCTGATTTTTCACAGGCGAAAAAAAACCGGCGATGAATGCCGGTTTTCTTCGTGTAACGAATTACTTGATCAGGCTGAGAAACTCGCTGCGAGTTGCCGCGTTTTCGCGGAACTCACCCAGCATCACCGACGTGATCATCGACGAATTCTGTTTCTCCACACCGCGCATCATCATGCACATGTGCTTGGCCTCGATCACCACCGCAACGCCCAGGGCGCCGGTGACTTGCTGGACCGCATCGGCGATCTGGCGGCTGAGGTTTTCCTGGATCTGCAGGCGGCGAGCGTACATATCGACAATCCGCGCGACTTTCGACAGTCCCAACACTTTGCCGCTCGGGATGTACGCGACGTGCGCCTTGCCGATAAACGGCAGCAGGTGGTGTTCGCACAACGAGTAGAGCTCGATGTCCTTTACCAACACCATTTCGCTGTTATCGGAGCTGAACAAGGCACCGTTGGTGACTTCTTCCAGTGTCTGTTCATAGCCGCGGCAAAGGTACTGCATGGCTTTGGCGGCACGCTTTGGCGTGTCGAGCAGGCCCTCGCGGGAAACGTCCTCGCCCAATTGGCCGAGAATCGCGGTGTAATTCTGTTCCAGGGACATGAAACTACCTGTGGGGATTTTCGCAAAGGGCAAGGGTACGGTGGCAAACACGGCGCTGCAAGCGTGAAGCGACAGCTTTACTCGTCACGACCTTCCATCATGGTCCGTTTGAGCATCACATAAACCGCGCCGGCGCCGCCGTGTTTCGGTTGGCACGAGGTGAAGCCGAGTACCTGGGAATGCTGACGCAACCACGTATTGACGTGGCTTTTGATCATCGGCCGCTTGCCGTCCAGACGCACCGCCTTGCCATGGGTGACGCGTACGCAGCGGATTTCGAATTTGGTCGCTTCGGCCAGAAACGCCCAGAGGGTTTCCCGGGCTTTTTCAACGGTCATGCCATGCAGGTCGAGGCTGCCTTCGAACGGAATCTGTCCGATCTTGAGCTTGCGCATCTGGCTTTCCTGAACGCCGTCACGGGCCCACATCAACTCGTCTTCCGGACCGACGTCGATGACGAACTGATCGGACAGACCATCAACGGTGGTGGCATCGGTGCGAACGGTCGCGGCTTGGCGCAGCTTGGCGATTTGCGCGCGGTCGGCCTTGGGTTTGCCGGTTTCGGCGCGATCGTGCTTGATCGGCTTGACGCCGTGGATCGCACTTTTGAACAGGGAAAAATCGTCGTCTTGCATGTCAGCCTCCGCGAAGGGCGGCCAGTTTACCCAAGTCGAGGCGCTATCCATAACAATTGAGGCCCGCCAAAATGCCGGGCCTTTAATTCAATCGTGTTTTTTCATCAGGTGCGGGGACATGTTCAGCTCTCGCGACTGGCGCGAACGGCGACGGCAGCGACGCCACAACCACACACCGATATAAAGCACGAACAGGCCAACCGCCAGAATGATCGCCGAACCCAGCGGGCTGGCATTCAACTCGCCCAGGGCCGGGGGGCGGCCGAGCAGGCTGGCGGCACCGGCCATTGCCAGCAACACACCGCACGTCGCCAGCAAGGCAGCAAAGGCTGCGCCGAATCGAAAACGCCAATTGCGTTGGCCCTTGGGCCGCAAGCGGCGTGCATCAAAACCATCGGATAACTTCATTCCGACCTTCCTCAATGGGTATCGGCCCTTCGACCGGGAGTTGTCCGGGTTGTTCCTGAGGCTAAGTCAATTGCAGCAAATGAGAGGCTTTTGCGGATGAGCGGCGGTATTGACCGCTCTTCCAGGCCGATCAGATCAGTTCGTGAGTCAGCGCGAGGGTGGCGAAGTTGTCCGCCATGATCGCCATTTCGGTCTGTTGAACGTGTTCGGCCGTCAGTACGCCACCCTTGTAGGGCAAATCGCGAGTCGCGCAGGCGTCTTCAACCAGGGTGCAGCGAAAGCCCAGGTTCTTCGCCGCACGCACGGTGGTGCTGACGCTGGAGTGACTCATGAAGCCGCATACGATCAGGTCAAGGGAGCCCAGGTTCTGCAAACGTTCCAGCAATTCGGTGCCGTGAAACGCACTCGGCAGCAGTTTGCCGATAATGGTTTCGTCCGCCTGTGGCTCCAGGCCCGGGATGAACTCACCGCGCTCGCCCTGTGGATCGAACAGCCCGCCGACGGTGCCGAGATGACGCACATGCACGATCGGACGACCGGCTGCACGGGCAGCGGCCACCAGTTGCTTGATGTTCGCGACGGCAGCATCCATGCCGCTCAGGGCCAGCGGGCCGCTGAGGTATTCTTTCTGGGCATCGATGATGACAAGGGTCGCATGACCCAGATTGGCTGCTGCGTAACCGCGGCCGCTGAGTTGAAACATCGTTTTTGGAACGGACATTCTGGGGCTCCTTGGAGTGGGGCTTTTGCGACATTGTCCTCTGGCTGAGCGGTTCTGTGAATCGCTACTATCGTAGGCGCCGTCGTTGCTGGCGTGCAGCCTTGTCAAGATGCAGGTTTTGTTCAATAGCCAACAGCAAAAATGGATGTGTCCTACATCTGATCCGCTGTTTTCCCGCGTCGTCGTGGCGCGTTTTGGCTGTTAGAATCGCCAGTCGTTTTTTCTGGAGTTTGCCCCCGTGATCACTTCCCGCCTTCGTACCCTGCGTGACCATATCCGTTGGGCCGTCAGCCGCTTCCATGGGGAGGATCTGTTTTTCGGCCATGGGACCGACAACGCCTGGGACGAAGCCCGTCAGTTGGTGTTGGGTGCCTTGCACTTGCCATGGGAAATTGCCGACAGCTACCTCGACTGCAATCTGGAAGAGGACGAGTTGGTCAACCTGCAGCGCCTGCTCAAGCGTCGTATCGAAGAACGCATTCCAACCGCTTACCTGTTGGGCGAAGCGTGGTTTTGCGGCATGTCGTTCATCGTTGACGAGCGCGTGCTGATCCCGCGTTCACCGATTGGCGAGTTGATCGAAAAACGTTTCGAGCCATGGCTGGGCGCCGAACCTGCGCGGATTCTCGACCTGTGCACCGGGTCCGGTTGCATCGGTATCGCCTGTGCCTACGAGTTCCAGAACGCCGAAGTGGTACTGGCGGACCTGTCGTTCGAAGCGCTGGAAGTGGCCAACCAGAACATCGAACGCCATGGCGTCGATGAACGGGTCTACACCGTGCAGGGTGATGGATTTGATGGCTTGCCGGGCCAGCGTTTCGACCTGATCGTGTCGAACCCGCCTTACGTCGATGCGGAAGATTTCGCCGACATGCCGGACGAATATCAGCACGAACCTGAACTGGGCCTGGCCTGCGGTGATGATGGTTTGAACCTGGTGCGACGGATGCTCGCCGAAGCGGCGGATCATTTGACCGAGAAGGGCTTGCTGATTGTTGAGGTGGGTAACAGCCAGGTTCACGTCGAGGCGCTGTACCCGGAAGTCGACTTCGCCTGGCTCGATTTCGAGCGCGGCGGGCATGGTGTGTTCATGCTGAGCGCGGAGCAGTGCCGCGATCATCAGGCACTGTTCGCTTCCCGCGTCTGACTGAATTAGCTTGATCGTTCCCACGCTCTGCGTGGGAATGCCTCAATGGACGCTCTGCGTCCGCTCTTGGGGACGCGGAGCGTCCCGGGCTGCATTCCCACGCAGACGGTTCGACGCCTCGACGTGGGAACGATCAGCCATCAACGGTGCGTAGCAATCCAGATCAACAACCCCGCCTGAAACACCGCAAACGCCACCAGGCACGTAATGGTGAAGCGCAGCCCGGCGTCTTCACGCTTGTACTTGCTGACCTTTTCTTCATGCTTCTTCAGCTTCACTTCCTGCTCGGCCAGATTCTGCTCGGCCTGCTGAAGCATCTGCGCGGCTTCAAGGATTTCCACCAGTTGCAGCTTTTCGGTGTTCCAGTCACCCACCAGGTCTTCGACCTTTACTTCTTTGACGCTGCCTTTCAAATGCTGGGCGTCGGCGTAGACCACCTCAAAACCATGCACCTTCAGAAAGTGATCGCGGCGCAGGCGGGTGTCTTCGTTTAACGCATCTTTATTGTTCAGATCGGTGCCGTCGACGGTGTAACCGGGCCAGCGCTTTTTCGCCCAAGTGATGCCTTGGGCGGCCATGAACCGGCCGATGCCCCGGTTCATCGGTTCAATTTGCAAACCGCTTTCGGGCTCGAAATGCACCCGTTTGGTGGTGTGATTGACCCACACGTCCAGGTGGTTCTGCTCTTTGCGCACGCGCTGGCCAGGCAACTTGATGCTCATGCGCATCAGGCTGTGTTCCTTGCTGTTGCGGTCGGCGTAACCGAATTCGACAAAGCGCAGTGGCCGCCCACCGGTATTGCGATCGGTTTGCAGCGGCGCCAGACGGAGCATCTTGTGGTGCTCGACGTGGACATCCGCCCACGGCAGCTCGACCGCTGGCGGTGCGTCTTTTTCAGCAGTCGTGTCGGGTGAAGTCTGGGTATCAGTCATAACGGCGAGATCCTGTCCAAGCTCTGCTTGTCGCCAGTCATAGCGCTGGCGACAAAGGCTTATCGGCCGTTTTTTTCAGGACTGGAGGGTAAAACCCTCTTAACTGGCGCGAAGTCCGTCAATAAACCCGAGGATTCGCGCGCCAAGTTCGGCGGCCAGCGGCAATTGCGGATCCTTGTAAGAGGCCATTTGCCGTTTTACGTCGTTGGGGACGATGCGCATGACGTGGTTCATGCCTTCGATCAGCGCCAGTTCGGCGTCCGGTTTGGCGGCCTTGAGCATCCGGGCGTCACCGACACCGACCTGGATATCGTTGCTGCCCTGGATGATCAGCGCCGGCATCTTCAATTTGGCGAACGCCGCTGCCGGATCCTGGCGGAACAGCGAGATCAAATATGGCTGCACGCTAGGGCGGAAAATCACCTGCAATTGCGGTGGCACGTTGTCGTCGGTGTGGCCGGCCTTGAGGCTGTCGATTAATTCATTGCTGCGCAGCATCAGCGGCGGTGGCAGGCGATTGCTCAATTGTTGACGCAACACCTCATCGATCGGCCGGGCGCTGCCGGACATGGAGATGACCGCGGCGGCATCGACGCTGGGCGCCGCGAGGCTGGCGATCAAGGCGCCTTCGCTGTGGCCCAGCAGAATCAACTGGCCGAAGCGTGGATCGGTTTTGAGCTTGCGGCCCCAGGCCTCCGCGTCGGACACATAGGCTTCTACCGACAGATTGCGCTCGTCCGGCGTCGCCGCGAGGCTTGCCGCCACGCCGCGCTTGTCATAACGCACGCTGGCGATGTTGTGTTTGGCCAGCACCCAGGCCAGGCGCTTGAGGCTGTCGTTACGTCCGCCGTCGGGGTTGTTTCCGTCACGATCCGTAGGGCCGGAGCCGGAAATGATCAGGACAACCGGCACAGGGGTCTCTGATTTCGGCAGCAACAGCGAGCCGAAAAGCTCGCCGGTGCCGGTGTCTAAAGTGATCGGGCGTTGCAGGACAGTGGCCTGGGCAAAGCCGGTAAACAGGGTAAGGCTCAAGGCTAGAACTCGCAGCATCATCACGCCATCATTCACAAAGGTGCCGGTTGGACTCGCGGGCACCCATAAGGTTCGAGGATGAACTACTTGGGTAGCCTGCGTATACTGGCGCGCATTACGTATTCAGGTTCATTTCACGGAGCGTCCTGCATGTCCGGCAATACCTACGGCAAGCTGTTCACTGTCACCACCGCGGGCGAGAGCCATGGTCCGGCGTTGGTCGCCATTGTCGACGGCTGCCCGCCTGGGCTGGAGATCTCCCTTGAGGATTTGCAGCGTGACCTGGACCGGCGCAAACCCGGCACCAGCCGCCACACCACGCAGCGCCAGGAAGCCGATGAAGTCGAAATCCTCAGCGGCGTGTTCGAAGGTCGCACCACCGGTTGCTCCATTGGCCTGTTGATCCGCAACACCGACCAGAAGTCCAAGGACTACTCGGCGATCAAGGATCTGTTCCGCCCGGCCCACGCCGACTACACCTACCACCATAAATACGGCGAGCGCGATTACCGCGGTGGCGGACGCAGCTCCGCTCGTGAAACCGCCATGCGCGTGGCGGCGGGCGCGATTGCCAAGAAATACCTGGCGACCCAGGGCATTGTCATTCGCGGCTACATGAGCCAGCTCGGCCCGATCGAAATCCCGTTCAAGACCTGGGATTCGGTGGAAGAGAATGCGTTCTTCAGCCCTGACCCGGACAAGGTGCCGGAGCTGGAAGCCTATATGGACCAGTTGCGCCGTGATCAGGATTCGGTCGGCGCGAAGATCACCGTCGTCGCCGAAGGCGTGATGCCCGGCCTCGGCGAGCCGATCTTCGACCGCCTCGACGCTGAACTGGCCCATGCGCTGATGAGCATCAACGCGGTCAAGGGCGTGGAAATCGGCTCCGGTTTCGCCAGCGTCGCCCAGCGCGGCACCGAACACCGCGACGAAATGACCCCGGAAGGCTTCCTCAGCAACAACGCCGGCGGCATTCTCGGCGGGATTTCGTCCGGTCAGCCGATCGTTGCGCATCTGGCGTTGAAGCCGACGTCGAGCATCACCACGCCGGGCCGCTCCATCGACATCCACGGCAACCCGGTGGACGTCGTCACCAAGGGCCGTCATGACCCGTGCGTCGGCATTCGCGCCACGCCGATCGCTGAAGCGATGATGGCCATCGTGCTGATGGATCACCTGCTGCGTCATCGTGGGCAAAATGCCGACGTGCGCGTGAGCACGCCGGTGCTGGGTCAGCTTTAATGGCTGATCACACAGCCGCCAAGGTCTGAGGACGTTGGCGGCGCTCCCGTACTGGCGGCTTTCCAGTTTCTATCTGTTCTATTTCGCCTTGCTCGGTTCGACAGCGCCGTTTCTGGCGCTGTACTTCGATCACCTGGGCTTTTCCAGCGCGCGCATCGGCGAGCTGGTGGCGATCCCGATGCTGATGCGCTGCGTGGCGCCGAACATCTGGGGCTGGCTCGGTGACTATACCGGCCGCCGCCTGGCCATCGTGCGCTTCGGCGCCGTCTGCACGCTGCTGACGTTCTCGCTGATTTTCGTCAGCAAGACCTACGCCTGGCTGGCGATGGTCATGGCTTTGCACGCGTTCTTCTGGCACGCGGTGTTGCCGCAGTTCGAAGTCATTACCCTGGCGCATTTGAAAGGGCAGACGTCGCGTTACAGCCAAATCCGCCTCTGGGGCTCTATTGGATTCATCATCACCGTGGTCGCGCTTGGCCGGATGTTCGAATGGCTGAGCCTCGACATCTATCCGGTGGCGCTGGTGCTGATCATGGCCGGCATTGTCGTCAGCAGCCTGTGGGTGCCCAATGCGCAACCGGTCCAGGGCGAGCGAATTGCCGGAGACGGGTTTCTCAGGCAATTGCGCAATCCCGGTGTGTTGGCGTTTTACGGCTGCGTGGCGCTGATGCAGGTGAGCCACGGGCCTTATTACACCTTTTTGACCCTGCACCTTGAACGGCTCGGTTACAGCCGGGGCGTGATCGGTATGCTCTGGGCGGTCGGCGTGGTCGCTGAAGTCCTGATGTTCCTGGCCATGAGCAAGATCCTCGCGCGCTTTTCGGTGCGTCGGGTACTGTTTGTGAGTTTTTTGCTGGCGGCCGTGCGCTGGTTGCTGCTGGGTTCGTTGGCCGAATTCCTCTGGATCTTGTTGTTTGCCCAGGTGCTGCACGCCGCAACATTCGGCAGCTTTCACGCCGCTGCCATCCAATTCGTGCAACGTAGCTTCGGTGCACGCCAGCAAGGGCAGGGGCAGGCGCTTTATGCCGCGCTGGCCGGCACCGGCGGCGCATTGGGCGCGTTGTATTCCGGCTACAGCTGGAACGCCCTCGGGGCTACGTTCACCTTTAGTATTGCCAGTCTCGCAGCCTTCGCCGCTGCCGTTATCATTGCCACACGTATGCAAGAGGACCGGCCATGAGCCTTACCCGTGAACACCTCGCCCAGGAAATCATCGACGCCGGGCGTTTTCTGTATGGCCGCGGCTGGTCGCCAGCCACCAGCAGCAACTATTCGACCCGCCTGTCGCCGACCGAAGCGCTGCTGACCGTGTCTGGCAAGCACAAAGGCCAGTTGGGTCTTGATGATGTGCTGGCCACCGACTTGTCGGGCAACAGCCTGGAACCAGGCAAAAAACCGTCCGCCGAAACCCTGCTGCACACCCAGCTCTACAGTTGGCGCCCGGAGATCGGCGCGGTGCTGCACACCCATTCGGTGAACGCCACGGTGCTGTCGCGCCTGACGCCAGAAGCGTTCATCGAGTTCGAAGATTACGAACTGCAAAAAGCCTTCAGCGGCGTCTCGACTCATGAGTCCCGGGTGCGCGTGCCGATTTTCGACAACGATCAGGACATTGCGCGTCTCGCCGCCAAGGTGCAGCCTTGGCTTGAAGCCCATCCCGATTGCGTCGGCTACCTGATTCGCGGCCACGGCCTCTACACCTGGGGCACGCGCATGAGCGATGCACTGCGGCAGATCGAGGCGTTTGAATTTTTGTTCGAGTGCGAGTTGAAGATGCGCTCACTCTTGAACCATAAAGCATGAACCGTTAAGGAGTTGCCCTGATGAGCAGCCTGTCCGTTTACCACGTCTCAAGCCCTGACATTCCGAACAAGGTGCTGACCCATTTCGAAGACATCGCCTCGACCCTGGCCGAGCAGGGTGTGCGTTTCGACCGCTGGCAAGCCACGGCAAAAATCCAGCCCGGCGCCAGCCAGGAAGAAGTGATCGCCGCGTACCAGGAACAGATCGACAAGCTGATGACCGAGCGCGGTTACGTCACCGTCGACGTGATCAGCCTCAACAGCGACCACCCGCAAAAAGCCGAACTGCGTGCCAAGTTCCTCGACGAACACCGCCATGGCGAAGACGAAGTACGATTTTTCGTCGCCGGCCGTGGGCTGTTCACCCTGCACATCGACGATTACGTCTACGCCGTGCTCTGCGAGAAGAACGACCTGATCTCGGTTCCGGCCGGCACGCCGCACTGGTTCGACATGGGCGAGCATCCGCACTTCGTCGCGATCCGTCTGTTCAACAATCCTGAAGGCTGGGTGGCCAACTTCACCGGCGAAGACATCGCCAGCCGCTTTCCGCGTCTTGAGGACTGAGCCAATGCCGATCAAAGCGATTCTCACCGACATCGAAGGCACCACCAGCGCGGTGAGTTTTGTGTTCGACGTGCTATTCCCGTACGCCGCCAAACACCTGCCGGACTTTGTTCGCCAGCACGCCGAGCGTGCGGATGTTGCCGAACAACTAGCCGCCGTGCGCCTCGACAGTAACGAGCCGGGTGCCGACGTTGAGCGGGTGATCGAAATCCTGCTGGGCTGGATCGCCGAAGACCGCAAGGCCACGCCGTTGAAAGCGTTGCAGGGCATGGTCTGGGAACAGGGCTATCAGGCCGGGCAGTTGAAAGGCCACGTTTACCCGGACGCCGTTGAAGCGCTCAAGCGCTGGCATCAGGACGGTTTCAAACTGTTCGTTTATTCCTCGGGCTCGATCCAGGCACAAAAGCTGATCTTCGGCTGCTCGGAGGCGGGGGACTTGTCGCCGCTGTTCAGCGGCTATTTCGACACCACGTCGGGGCCCAAGCGTGAAGCGCAGTCTTATGAACACATCACCCAGGCCATTGGGGTGGAAGCTGCGCAGATTGTGTTCCTGTCCGACATCGTCGAGGAACTGGACGCGGCGCGCGCGGCCGGCATGGCAACGTGCGGGCTGGCCCGAGAGGGTGGGGCGCTGGCGGGGCATGTGACTGTCGACAGTTTTGCGCGGATTGATCCCTCCACCTTCTAAGCCACAACACCTTTACCCTGTGGGAGCGGGCTTGCTCGCGAAAGCGGTGTGTCAGGTTATACATCTGTCGACTGACACACCGCTTTCGCGAGCAAGCCCGCTCCCACAGGGAATCGTGCTATGCCGGAAATCAAAACAGGCCGTGGAGCGAAAGCTCTCACGGCCTGTTTGTTTTGCAGCGTATTTATTCACACAACAGCAAGGTTTACGCCGAGTGATAGGTCGGCAGGGCAAACCGTTGCTGGCTTTGCAGCATGGAGATCTGCGGCAGTTCGCTGGCCTGTTCAGCCAGGTCACGGCGAATCGCACTGATCACCCACGACAGTTGATCGCCGGCATGCAATTGCTGGTAGGAAATCGAACGCTTGAACACTTTGCCTTCGGCGCTGCGCAGGGTCAGCAAAATTCCGCCGTCTGGACGCGACTGGGTGTTCACTTCGAAGTTGGAGAACAGGGAGGTAAATTTTTCTTGGATCAGGCTCATGTCTATCAGCTCCGTTTGCACTTGATTGGCAAGCATGGAGAGGTAGTTGCAGTGATTGTGCCAGCACCTGATTTTTTTAAAATCGTTATAAATCAATAAGTTATATTTAAGGCATATTTTTGTTTTCGTGCAATCTGCATGAATGGCCATCGTGCATCCTGCATTTTGCGTGGTCAGCCACGATCCGATGGAACCAATTGCACCTGCTGAGGTTCGTGATCTCGAACGTACGGAGCGCGGATACAAAACATTTCAAAAACCGCGTGTACAGCTCGAGAACCGCTGACGTATTTTCGGGTTCATAGACCGCCACCCGACAATAAAAAGATCGAACGGGAGCAAGCATGAGCGACACGATTACCTGGGGCATGATGCTCCGCAAGCTGCCTTCCATTGCCAGAGCCATTCCGCGAGTGGTGAAGGGCATGAAAGTCGCCAACGTCAAGGACCCGACCCAACCGTGTGGCCTCGGCTGGACGTTCGAGCAAGCGACCTTGCGCAATCCCGACGGCCCCGCGTTGCTGCAGGGCGACGTTACGCTGAGTTATTCACAGGTCAACCAGTGGGCCAATCGAATGGCCCATCACCTGATTGCCCAAGGCATCCAAAAGGGCGACGTGGTGGCGGTTTTTCTCGAGAACCGTCCCGAACTGCTGGTGACGATATTGGCCGTGGCCAAAGTCGGCGCGATCAGCGCCTTGCTCAACACCTCGCAAACCCGCGACACCCTGGCCCACAGCCTGAATCTTGTGGCACCTGCGGCGATCATTGTCGGCGAAGAATTGGCCCCTGCCTTCAACGGAGTCCGCGAGCGGGTGTCGATCGAGCCCACGCGCACCTGGTTCGTCGCCGATCAAGACACCTACCGTCATCCCGGCAATACGCCTGACGGTTTTATCAATCTGATGTGCGCCAGCGCCCAGGCGTCCATTGAGAATCCGGCCAGTAGCCAGCAGGTTTTTTTCGACGATCCCTGTTTCTATATCTACACCTCAGGCACCACAGGATTGCCCAAGGCGGGTGTGTTCAAACACGGTCGCTGGATGCGCAGCTCGGCGAGTTTCGGCCAGATTGCCCTGAATATGCAGCCGCAGGACGTCGTCTATTGCACCTTGCCGCTCTACCACGCCACCGGGCTCTGCGTGTGCTGGGGCTCGGCGATCAGTGGCGCCGCAGGATTTGCCATCCGCCGCAAGTTCAGCGCCAGCCAGTTCTGGAACGACGTGCGCAAATACCAGGCGACCACCCTCGGTTACGTCGGCGAACTATGCCGCTACCTGGTGGATCAGCCGCCCTCGGCGGACGACAGCCAGCACCGCGTGACCAAGATGATCGGCAACGGCCTGCGTCCCGGTGCCTGGCGCGAGTTCAAGACGCGTTTTGGTGTTGATCACATCTGTGAGCTGTACGCCGCCAGCGACGGCAATATCGGCTTTACCAACATCCTGAACTTCGACAACACCATTGGTTTTTCCCTCATGGCCTGGGAGCTGGTGGCCTACGACCACGACAGCGGCCTGCCGATTCGGGATGCCAAAGGCTTCATGCGCAAAGTTGCTAAAGGCGAGCAGGGCCTGTTGTTGGCGAGAATCGACGACAAAGCGCCGCTGGACGGTTACACCGATCCGCAGAAGACCGAAAAAGTCGTGCTCCACGACGTGTTCACCCAGGGCGACCGCTACTTCAATACCGGCGACCTGCTGCGCAACATTGGTTTTGGCCATGCGCAGTTTGTGGATCGGTTGGGCGACACTTACCGCTGGAAGGGTGAAAACGTCTCGACCACTGAGGTGGAGAACATTCTCCTGCAGCATCCGAATATTTCTGAAGCCGTGGCGTATGGCGTGGAAATCCGGAACACCAACGGACGTGCCGGCATGGCCGCGATCACGCCCGCGGAATCCCTGGCGACCCTGGATTTCAGCGAACTGCTGGACTTTGCCCGCCAGCAAATGCCTGCGTACGCAGTGCCGCTTTTCCTGCGGGTGAAAGTGAAAATGGAAACCACCGGGACCTTCAAATATCAGAAGACCCGGCTCAAGGACGAAGCCTTCGACCCCGGCAAAACCGGTGATGACCCGATCTACGCCTGGTTGCCCGGCACCCAGACTTACGTGCAAGTCACTCCGCAGTTGCTGGCGGATATTCACGGCGGCGCTTTTCGTTATTGAAAGCAGCGCTATTGAATGTCGCTATGGCGACTCTTGAGAAAAAAGAAGTGACAGCCTCGGGGCTGCTCGGGAAACTGTCGGCTTTCCCGAATGACAGAAAGTGGAGTCCCCGATGTCAGACCAAAGCCGCCAGATGACCCCCGAAGAAGCCGCTGAATTTGCCGAACAGGTATTCAACAAAGCGCGCGAGGGCGATGCGGCCATGATGGCTGCGTTGCTGACCAAAGGCCTGCCACCGAACCTGCGCAACCACAAGGGCGACACTTTGCTGATGCTCGCCGCCTACCACGGCCATGTGGAAACGGTAAAAGTGCTGCTGGAACACAAGGCCGATCCGGAAATCCGTAACGACAATGGTCAAAGCCCGATTGCCGGCGCCGCCTTCAAGGGCGACCTCGCTGTGGTCAAGGCGTTGGTCGAGGGTGGTGCGCAAGTCGAAGGTTCGTCCTTTGATGGTCGTACGGCGCTGATGATGGCGGCGATGTTTAACCGCGTTGAAATCGTTGATTACCTGATCAGCGAGGGCGCCGATCCGAAAGCCAAGGATGCCAATGGCGTTACCGCGCTGGATGCTGCGAAGACCCTCGGTGCCGTGGACACCACTGTGCAGCTGCAGAAATTGCTCGGCTGATTACGCACGGCTCCCTGTGTTGAGGGGGCTTTTGTGGCGAAGGTGCTTTTGTGGCGAGGGGGCTTGCCCCCGTTGGGTCGCGAAGCGGCCCCAGAAATCTAGAGGGTTTCCGAAATCTTGCCAGTGCTGCGCACTGGAACGGGGGCAAGCCCCCTCGCCACAGGAAGCGCTCGCCACAAGTCCGCATTTCATACGGAATGCGCTATCCTTCGCGCCCTCAAAATTCACTCGCTACAGGATCCGCCCCATGAAAGCCGCACTCGTCGAACTCATCACTAAAATCAGCTCCGGGTGCATGAGCGATGACGAAATCCTGAAAGTTGCTGATGAAGCGGCCCAGGCCTACGCCGATCCCGAGGCTTTTCTGACGGCCAATCCGGATATCAACTACGACGACACCTTCCCGATTCCACTGGGCGAATGGGTGGTTGTCGGCAGCCTGCCGGAGACCGTGCTGTTCCAGGCCGACACCTACGTGGACCTGTTCGCTCAGATCGTCGCCTCGTTCGGCCCCGGTGTTGATTTCAACATCAAACCCAAGCAACTGGCCAAAACCGAAGCCCTGACCGCGCTAAATCGCATTCAGGTGCAGATGGGCAGCATGAACAAGGAAAACGGCGGTTACACGCTGATGAACTTCAGCCAGTTGCTCGACGACGAACTGCAAGTGGTGTTGGTCTTCGGCAACGACGTACCGCGCGTGCTCGAGTTGTGCGCCGAAGTGGGCATCACTGCCGCACCCTCGCTCGAAGCCCTCAAAATTGCGGTCCACGTTTAAAAAGCGGAACCCTCGCAAGGCCCGGCTATCCTAAGAGTGCACACCACTCTTAGGGAGCGACACCATGGGTTCCACGTTCAACGGTCTGATTGGCCTGATCATTCTTGCCCTGGATATCTGGGCAATCATCAACGTGCTCAAAAGTGGCGCCGACACAGGGATGAAAATCATCTGGGTGCTGCTGATCCTGCTGCTGCCGGTCCTGGGCCTGATCATCTGGGCCATCGCCGGGCCACGGGGCAACGTCCGGGTCTGAACACGCACCCAAAGCCATCACTTTTCCCCTGTGGGAGCTAGCCTGCTAGCGATAGCGGAGTGTCAGCCACAACTTTACTGACTGACACTCCGCTATCGCTAGCAGGCTAGCTCCCACAAGGATTGTGTTGTGTCATCAAGTGAGGTTCGACCTGTCATCTTCCGCAACGTAGAATGCGCGCCTTTCCCGGTTAATCGAGCCGATCGATTGGCCATCATGGGCGGGTAACCGTCCGTTGCCACCGCATTCATCGGAGCACTTCCCATGAGCAACATCACCCCCAGCGACTACCTGGAAACCCTCTACGAAGGCTACGGCCAGCGTTTTCGCATGGAAAAACTGCTGCACGAAGTGCGCACCGAACACCAGCACCTGGTGATCTTCGAAAACCCGCGCATGGGCCGGGTCATGGCGCTGGACGGTGTGATCCAGACCACCGAAGCCGACGAATTCATCTACCACGAGATGCTCACCCACGTACCGATCATCGCCCATGGCTCCGCCAAGCGCGTGCTGATCATCGGTGGCGGCGACGGCGGCATGCTGCGTGAAGTGGCCAAGCACCGCAGCATCGAGCACATCACCATGGTCGAGATCGACGGCACCGTGGTCGACATGTGCAAGGCATTCCTGCCGAACCACTCCAAGGGTGCGTTCGATGATCCACGCCTGAACCTGGTGATCGACGACGGCATGCGTTTCGTCGCCACCACCACCGAAAAATTCGACGTGATCATTTCCGACTCCACCGACCCGATCGGTCCGGGTGAAGTGCTGTTTTCGGAAAACTTCTATCAGGCCTGCCGTCGCTGCCTGAACGAAGGCGGCATCCTTGTGACCCAGAACGGCACCCCGTTCATGCAGATCGAAGAAGTCAAAACCACTGCCGGTCGCCTGCGCAGCCTGTTCCCGGACTGGCACTTCTATCAGGCAGCGGTGCCGACCTACATCGGCGGTTCGATGACCTTTGCCTGGGGCGCGACCAACACCGCTTACCGCAAGTTGTCCCGTGAAACCTTGCAACAGCGTTTCGCCGGCAGCGGCATCATCACCCGCTACTACAACCCGGAAATCCACATCGGCGCCTTCGCCCTGCCGCAATACGTGCTGCAAGCGGTGAACAAGCCAAGCAACGACTAAACTCAAGATGTACGCATAACCAACGGTGGGAGCGGGCTTGCTCGCGAAGGGTCGTTCAGTTGACATCAATGTTGCCTGACACACCGCATTCGCGAGCAAGCCCGCTCCCACAGGTTTTATGTTTTTCATGCCACTACACGGTAATCCGTGGGAACGATCACTCAGGCCAAAAGTCCAGATGGTTGTAAGCCCATTTGCGGGTTTGTTCGAGGAGGCACTGATGCAAAAGTGGAAAATCACTTTCGTGGATGATCACGGTGAAACAGTCGATGAAGTCTTTGAGTGCGACGAATGCCCGGACAACGAGCAAGCCGCGAAACTCATCAAGGCCCGGCTCCTTCCTGTCGCCGCCGAACTGGATCTGAACGATCTGGAAGGGCGAACCGCCGACGCAAGCGTCAAAAGTCTCAAGACCCAGAACAGCATTGAAATCCTCGGCATCACGCCAATCTGAACAACACCTGTCTCATTCTTATCCAGGCCTTGGCAGCGCCTCTGTCTTGGGGCTACTCTGCAAGCGAGATCAGCGAACGGATCGCTAAGGTCTGGTCTTGTCAGCTACATGCTTGCTTCCCACCGGCAACGTTGTTGCCGCATCGCTCGCACCAATCGGTTGCGCGTGCCGGGAATACGGAAAGTCTATCCATCATGATTGAGGGGGACGTTTCATGAGCACAGCCTATCAAGAAGACATCAGCAGCAGCGTGTTGCGCCGCATGAAAGAAGGCGGTTTCGATTTTTCACGATTCCATCCCATCGAGTTCTACGCCATTTTCCCGGACGAGGAGCGGGCACGCAGGGCGGCAGGGCAATACAAGGGTGAATCGTTGAACGCGCAAATCAGTGTGCGCGATGACGGCGCATGGGCGCTCGAACTGAGCAAAGTCATGTACGCCACCTACGATGACATCGGCGATTTCGAACAGGGTTTCGAGGCGGTGGTTGAGCCTCTGGGCGGTATCATCGAAGGGTGGGGCGTCAAGCAGGAAGTACGAGGGCGACTCGCATAACCTTATGAACAGTGACAACGCTCAGCAACGGCTGACCTTCGGGTTGGCCGTTTTCGTTTGTGGTGCTTGGAATATCCCCTCGGCAAAACCCTGAAACAAGAATCCGACGCGAAAAAAAACCGCCTGAGCAGGCGGCTAAAGGGAAGTTTCGGTCAGGTTTTGCAGCGGATGCGCGGATTATCCACAGCGCCGGCCGGGCAGTGAAATCAACTCTGACTATGCTGGTGATAGGCGACAACGTCGCCTTGCAATGAAGCGGGGGCGATCAGGTTGGGGCGTTTGCTGCACAGGATTGGTGCGGTGTAAACGGCGTGATTATCCAACCGGTTGATAACAAAGCGTTTCTGCCGATGGCACGGGCCTTGCGAAGCCTAGATGTCCGGGTGACAAGGAGTACGGCATGATCCGCACCTATTTTGATGAGATGTACGATGCCGGCGGCCAGGTCCGCCCGCATTATCGGGAGTTTGCCCGTTGGCTTGCCGAGACGCCTGACGAGCTCTTGGCACAACGGCGACGTGAGGCCGATCTGTTGTTTCATCGCGCCGGGATTACCTTCACGCTCTACGGGGACGAGCAGGGCACAGAGCGCCTGATTCCCTTCGACACCATCCCGCGCAGCATCCCTGCCAGTGAATGGCGGATCGTCGAGCGCGGCTGCATCCAGCGGGTCAAGGCGCTGAACATGTTCCTCGCCGACCTCTACCACGAGCAGCGCATCATCAAGGCCGGCATCATCCCGGCCGAGCAAGTGCTGGCCAACGAGCAATACCAGCTGGCGATGCAAGGCCTGGATCTGCACCGCGATATCTATTCGCACATCTCCGGCGTCGACCTGGTGCGCGATGGCGACGGCACGTACTACGTGCTCGAAGACAACCTTCGTACACCCAGCGGCGTGAGCTACATGCTCGAAGACCGCAAGATGATGATGCGGCTGTTTCCCGAATTGTTCTCGGCCCAGCGCATCGCGCCGATCGACCATTATCCGAATCTGTTGCTCGACACCCTGAAAAGCTCCAGCCCGATCGATAACCCGAGCGTGGTGGTGCTGACCCCGGGTCGTTTCAATAGCGCGTTTTTCGAGCATGCCTTCCTGGCGCGTGAGATGGGCGTCGAGTTGGTCGAGGGCGCGGACCTGTTCGTGCGTGACGACAAGGTGTTCATGCGCACCACGGACGGACCGAAAGCTGTCGATGTGATCTACCGTCGCCTCGACGATGCGTTCCTCGATCCGCTGGCGTTCAACCCGGACTCGATGCTCGGCGTTCCAGGGCTGCTGTCGTCTTATCGCTCCGGCAACGTGGTGCTGGCCAATGCCATCGGCACCGGGGTTGCGGACGACAAGTCGGTGTATCCGTTTGTCACGGACATGATCCGTTTCTACCTGGACGAAGAACCGATCCTGAAGAACGTGCCGACGTTCCAGTGTCGCAATCCTTCTGAACTGTCCCACGTGCTGGCCAATCTTCCAGACCTGGTGGTCAAGGAAACCCAGGGCTCCGGCGGTTACGGAATGCTGGTGGGGCCGGCGGCGACGGCGGCGGAAATCGAGTCGTTCCGCGCGCGGATCAAAGCCAAGCCTCACGCGTACATCGCGCAACCGACGTTGTCCCTGTCGACCTGTCCGACCTTTGTCGAAAACGGCATCGCGCCACGCCACATCGACCTGCGTCCGTTTGTATTGTCTGGCCGCGAAACCCGGGTTGTGCCCGGCGGTTTGACCCGTGTCGCCCTGCGTGAAGGCTCCCTGGTGGTGAACTCCTCCCAGGGCGGCGGAACCAAGGACACTTGGGTGGTCGAGGATTGAAGGAAGCTTGCCATGTTAAGTAGAACTGCCTCGGATTTGTATTGGATGTCGCGTTACCTGGAGCGGGCGGAAAACCTCGCACGGATGCTCGACATCAGTTATTCGCTGTCGCTGATGCCGCAGGATGGTCGCGGTGACGGTCTGCACGAACTGGCGATGCCGCTGCTGATCACCGGCACCCTGGACGATTACCTCGAGCGCCACGGTGATTTGCACGCCGAACGGCTGCTGCATTTCTTTGCCCTGGACGCGGCCAATCCGGCGAGCATCTACAGCTGCCTCGGCTCGGCGCGGGCCAGTGCGCATGCGGTGCGTGGGCGAATCACCGCCGACATGTGGGAAAACATCAACGCCACGTGGCTGGAAATCCGCGGGATCGCCGAGCAGGGCTTGAGTCGCTACGGCATGAGCCGCTTTTGCGAGTGGATCAAGGAACGCTCCCACCTGTTCCGTGGCGCGTCCTACGGCACGATCATGCGTAACGATGCGTTCCGCTTCATACGGCTGGGGACATTTATCGAACGGGCCGACAACACGTTGCGCCTGCTTGATGCCCGTTACGAAATGGCTGGCGATCAAGCGGAGGCGGTCAGCGATGGCACGGCTCACGCGTATTACCAGTGGAGTGCGTTGCTGCGGGCGTTGTCGTCGTTCGAGGCTTACACCGAGATCTACCGCGACGCACCCGGCGCCCGGCATGTGGCCGAGTTGCTATTACTACGCGCTGACGTTCCCCGTTCATTAAGGGCCTGCACCGAAGAGATCGACCAGATCCTTGCCCAACTGCCAGGGGCCAATGGCCGTCCCGCGCAACGTCTGGCGGCGGAGATGGACGCGCGCCTGCGCTACACCGGCATCAACGAAATTCTCGACGAAGGGCTGCACGCCTGGCTGACCGAATTCATCCCGCTGGTGCGCCAGTTGGGTAACGCCATTCACAGTTCCTACCTGGAGGCTGCATGAGACTTTCCATTAGCCACGAAACCACCTATCACTACGAAGATCAGGTGCGGGCGAGCATCCAGTACCTGCGGCTGACACCCCACGACAGCGAGCGCCAGCACGTGCTCAGCTGGCAACTCGACCTGCCGCGCCCGGTGCGTGCGCAACTCGATCCGTTCGGCAACATTCTGCACGTGCTGACCATGGACGAACCTCACGAGGCGATCATCATCGGCGCCCGTGGCCAAGTGGACATCGACGAGCTGCGCGAAGCCGAGCATGAGAGCCAGTCGGCGCTGCCGTTCTTGCGTTTCACCCGGCTGACCGAAGCCGACGAGGCGTTGCGTGCGTTCGCCGAGAAGGAATGCAAAAAGCGCCGGGATCGCACCGCGCTGATCGACTTGATGCATGGCCTGAACTCACACATGACCTACACGCCGGGCTCCACCGAAGTCGACACCAGCGCCGCCCAAGCCTTCGCCGGGCGTTCCGGCGTCTGTCAGGACCACACGCACGCGTTCCTGGCGTGTGCCCGCAGCCTGGGCATTCCGTCGCGTTATGTGTCGGGGTATTTGTACAGCGAGAACAGCGAACACCTGGCCAGTCACGCCTGGGCGGAAGCCTGGCTGGATGACGCCTGGTACAGCTTCGATGTGACCAACGAACTGGCCCGGCCGGAGCGGCATTTGAAACTGGCCGTGGGCCTGGATTACCTGGACGCCTGCCCGGTACGCGGCATGCGTCGGGGCGGTGGGTGCGAGCAGATGCATGCGAAGGTGTTTGTTTCACCGACGCCAATGCCCGCGGCGGTTATCTCCGTCCAGCAGCAGTAACCACAACACCCCATAACCCCTGTGGGAGCGGGCTTGCTCGCGAAAGCGGTGTGTCAGCCACAAATTGGCTGACTGAAAGACCGCTTTCGCGAGCAAGCCCGCTCCCACAGGGGATAAGTGTCAGGGTTTAACCTTGCGCCCGGCCATATGCTTCAAATACCCCACCAGCATTTCCAGATCCCCATCCGGCAACACCGTCGCCGCAAACCCCGGCATCTTCGCCTGAGGCCATTGCCGCAAACTCTGCGGATCCCGAATGTAGCGCTTCAGGAAGTCCGCCCCAAAGTACTCGGTCGGGTTAAACGGAATGTTCAAATCCGGCCCGAACTGCGCATCCCCGGCTCCATTGAGCCGATGACAGGCCAGGCAATTCTTCTGAAACAGCGCAAAGCCTTTACTCACCGGGTCATCCGCCTTCAGGGCAGGATCAGGCAGCAGCGCAGGGAAGCGCTCGGCGACGGGCGCCATGCGCTTGATACTCGCCACTTGAAACGGCCATTGTTCCGGGCTGATGTTGCCGGCTTGCGGATCGACCCAAACCAGGTAAAACGGCCCGGCACCCGGTTTCCCTTCAGATAGCGCAGGCCACGGCTTGGCCGGGTCTTCAATCGCCAGCCACGCGCGCGCGCCCTTGGTGTTCAGCAACGGCGCCGCTGACAGTTCTGCGGCAAACCCGTCGAGCGCCACGGCTTGCAGATGATCTTCAGGCTTGATGCCGGTCAACAACGCCGCCAACGGAACCGCGCGATAACTCATGGCCCGCTTGTAGGAAACGTCGTCGTTGATGGTGATGGTCTGGACCTGAGGGTGCTTGAGCAGCTCCTCGGTCTGCCAGGTGCGACTGCTCTCGCCCAACTCAAGATTGAGCTGTGCGGCATACAAGGGCGTGCAGAGCAGCAAGGCCCCGAACAGAATGAGCGTTTTCAAATGATCGCCGTCCATGTCGTGGAAGTGCCGCAAAGGTTGGCACACCCACGCTGGCCCGGGTAGCGAGCCAGTCACATTTTTAAGAGGGCGAAATAAAAACCTGGCGCCGTATTATTTAATGTCCGACTAGCCGATCACCTTGGTCAGGTTCGGCAAAATCAACAACAGCGTAGTGGCGAAAAGAATGAGCCCGGCTTGACGTACTTTCGAATGCTTGAACATGGCTTGACCGCCTTTTTTGTTATTTCCTGATGCCTGCCTGCATATCTCCATGACGGCAGAGCGCTGAACTTCCTGTAAGACGAGTGCCTCGGCAAAACCCGACGACAACTTCGTACATGTTCACCTTAGAGCCCGCGTCACGCTTGGTTTAGATCCATTTCGTATGGTTCGCTCACTCAAAGCTTTAAAAAAGGCATGAGGCCTATTGCCAGCTTCTTGGGCGCCCTTTTGCTAGACAGCTTGGTGACGTGAATCGGTTAATCCGCACCCGAACGACCGTCCGTCTGAGCGTGTCCGTCAACGCCAGTGAGCACTGCGGTCATTGAATCCACGGCGGCTCGGCCTAAGGTGGAAGCTCAGTATTTACTCACCGCCCAGGTTCGAGGACGTCATGACCCAAGCTTTGATTTTCGACGCGTTACGCACGCCCCGTGGCAAAGGTAAGGCCGATGGTGCCCTGCACAGCGTGAAACCGGTGAATCTGGTGGCCGGGCTGCTCACGGCGTTGCAGCAGCGCACTTCGCTGGACACAAGTCAGGTCGATGACGTGGTGCTCGGTTGTGTCACGCCGATCGGCGATCAGGGCTCGGACATCGCCAAGACCGCGGCACAAGTCGCTGATTGGGACGTCAGTGTGTCCGGCGTGCAGATCAACCGCTTCTGCGCTTCGGGGCTGGAAGCGGTGAACATCGGCGCGATGAAAGTCCGCTCCGGTTTCGAAGACCTGGTGGTGGTCGGCGGCGTAGAGTCCATGTCCCGCGTGCCCATGGGCAGCGATGGCGGCGCTTGGGCGCTGGATCCGGAAACCAACCTGCACAGTCATTTCACCCCGCAAGGCGTCGGCGCCGACCTGATCGCCACAATTGAGGGCTTCAGCCGCCAGGACGTCGATGCCTACGCATTGCATTCCCAGCAAAAGGCAGCGCGGGCGCGGGCCAACGGCTCGTTCCACAAGTCGCTGGTGCCGGTGCAGGACCAGAACGGCATCATCCTGCTCGATCACGATGAGTTCATCCGCGCCGAATCCACCCTGGAAGGCCTGGGCAAGCTCAAGCCGAGCTTCGAAATGATGGGGCTGATGGGTTTTGACGCCACCGCACTGCGGGTTTACAGCCAAGTGGAGCGGATCAATCACGTCCACACCCCAGGCAACAGCTCCGGCATTGTCGATGGCGCCGCCCTGATGTTGATCGGTTCCGAGGCCAAGGGCCGGGCGCTGGGTCTGCAACCACGGGCGCGAATTGTCGCCACTGCCGTCACCAGCACCGATCCGACCATTATGCTCACCGGCCCGGCGCCGGCCACCCGCAAAGCACTGGCCAAGGCCGGGCTGCGGGTCGAAGACATCGACCTGTTCGAGGTCAACGAAGCCTTTGCCTCGGTGGTGCTGAAATTCATCAAGGACATGGCCATCGATCCGGACAAAGTCAACGTCAACGGCGGCTCCATCGCCATGGGCCATCCGCTGGGCGCCACTGGCTGCGCGATTCTCGGCACGCTGCTCGATGAGCTGGAAACCCGGCGCCTGCGCTATGGCCTCGCGACCTTGTGTGTCGGCGGCGGCATGGGCATTGCCACCATCATCGAACGCCTCTGAGCCCCGACTTTAAGGAACAAGTGACATGACCGAAGCCATTCGTTACGAAAAAGGTCAGGACCAGATCGTCGTCCTGACCATCGACATGCCGGGCCAGAGCGCCAACACCATGAACGCGGTCTATCGCGAGGCGATGGCCGCCTGCGTCGCCCGGCTGGTGGCCGAGAAGGACAGCATTGCCGGCGTGATCATCACCTCGGGCAAGAAAACCTTCTTTGCCGGCGGCGACCTCAATGAACTGATCAAGGTCGGCAAACCCGAAGCCAAGGCCTTTTACGACATGGTCCTGACGCTCAAGGGCCAGTTGCGTACCCTGGAAACCCTCGGTAAACCGGTGGTGGCCGCAATTAACGGCGCAGCGCTGGGCGGCGGCTGGGAAATCTGCCTCGCCTGTCATCATCGCGTGGCGCTGGACAACCCATCCGTGCAACTCGGCCTGCCGGAAGTGACCCTCGGCTTGCTGCCGGGCGGCGGTGGGGTAGTGCGCATGGTGCGCATGCTGGGCATTGAAAAAGCCTTGCCGTACCTGCTCGAAGGCAAGAAAGTGCGGCCGCAACAGGCGTTGCAAGCCGGTTTGATCGACGAGTTGGCGGCGGATCGCAATGAATTGTTGAGCAAGGCGCGGGCCTGGATTATCGCCAATCCGACGGCCGTACAGCGTTGGGACGTGAAGGGATATCAGATCCCCGGCGGCACGCCGTCGAATCCGAAAGTCGCACAAATGCTCGCCATCGCGCCGTCGATCCTGCGCAGCAAAACCCAAGGTTGCATGCCCGCGCCGGAGAAGATTCTGTGCGCGGCGGTTGAAGGTGCTCAGGTGGATTTCGACACCGCGCACCTGATCGAAACCCGCTACTTCACGGAATTGACCACCGGCCAGATCTCGAAAAACCTGATCGGCACCTTCTGGTTCCAGCTCAACGAGATCAACGCCGGCGGCTCGCGGCCCAAGGGTTTTGCACCTTACGTCACGCAGAAAGTCGGCGTTCTCGGCGCCGGGATGATGGGCGCTGGCATCGCCTTTGTCAGCGCCTCGGCCGGCATCGACGTGGTGCTCAAGGACATCAACCTTGCGGCAGCGGAGAAGGGCAAGGCCCACTCGGCGGCGCTGCTGGACAAGAAAGTCGCGCGCGGCCAGATGCTCCCGGAACAGCGAGAGGCGATTCTGGCGCGGATCCGCACCAGCGAAAGTGATGCCGATCTGGCCGGTTGCGACCTGATCATTGAGGCGGTATTCGAAGACCGCGAGCTCAAGGCCAAAGTCTCCTCGGCGGCGCAAAAAGTCGTCGGCCCGGCCGCCGTGATCGCCTCCAACACCTCGACCTTGCCGATCAGCGGCCTGGCCACCGCCGTACCGGATCAAACCAAGTTTATCGGCCTGCATTTCTTCAGTCCGGTGGAAAAAATGCCCCTGGTGGAAATCATCAAAGGCGCCAACACCAGCGACGAAACCCTGGCGCGCGGGTTCGATTTCGTCCTGCAAATCAAGAAAACCCCGATTGTGGTCAATGACAGCCGTGGCTTCTTCACCTCGCGGGTGTTCGGCACCTTTACCAACGAAGGCATCGCCATGCTCGGCGAAGGCGTGAGCGCGCCGATGATCGAGACTGAAGCACGCAAGGCCGGCATGCCGATCGGGCCTCTGGCGATCTCCGACGAAGTTTCCCTCAGCCTCATGAGCCATATCCGCCAACAAACGGCCAAAGACCTGCAAGCAGAAGGGAAACCGCTGATTGAGCACCCGGCGTTTGCCGTGATTGACTTGCTGCTCAACGAATACAAGCGGCCCGGTAAAGCCGCAGGTGGCGGTTTCTACGAATATCCGGTCGGTGGGCAGAAACATCTGTGGCCCGAGCTGAAAACCCGTTTCGAGAAAGTCGATGGGCAGATTTCGCCAAAGGATGTGCGCGATCGCCTGCTGTTCGTGCAAGCCATCGAAACCGTGCGTTGCGTGGAGGAGGGCGTGCTGACTTCGACGGCAGACGCCAACGTCGGCTCGGTCTTCGGCATCGGCTTTGCGGCCTGGACCGGCGGGGCGCTGCAATTCATCAACCAGTACGGCGTAAAAGACTTTGTCGCCCGCGCGCAATACCTGGCCCAGCAATATGGCGAGCGTTTTGCGCCGCCGGCGTTATTGCTGGAGAAAGCCGCCAAAGGGGAGGCGTTCTAAGGGACGTATGACGCCTTCCGGGGCTTGCCTTGTCACGGTGTTTCGAGGCAGGCTCTGGGGTGTGCATTATTCCCATCACGTGTCAGGTATTTTTTATGTCGTTACGCATCTGCATTCTGGAAACCGACATCCTGCGTCCAGAGCTGATCGATCAATATCAGGGTTACGGGCAGATGTTCCAGCATCTGTTTTCGCAGCAACCCATCGCTGCCGAGTTCACTGTGTACAACGTGATGCAGGGCGAGTATCCGAGTGACGATCTGACATTCGATGCCTACCTCGTCACCGGCAGCAAGGCCGATTCTTTCGGCACCGATCCGTGGATTGAAACCCTCAGGGCTTATTTGCTGGCTCGCTACGAGCGTGGCGACAAGTTGCTGGGCGTGTGCTTCGGTCACCAGTTGCTGGCGCTGTTGTTGGGCGGCAAGAGTGAGCGTGCGACCCAGGGTTGGGGCGTTGGCACTCACAAATACAAACTCGCCGCCAAGGCGCCGTGGATGAGCCCGGTGCGGGAAGAGCTGACGTTGCTAATCAGCCATCAGGACCAGGTGACATCGCTACCGGAAAACGCCACGGTCATCGCGTCGAGCGATTTCTGTCCGTTCGCCGCGTACCACATCAACGATCAGGTGCTGTGCTTCCAGGGGCACCCGGAATTCATTCACGATTATTCCCGGGCGCTGCTCGAGATTCGACAGGAGGCGCTGGGCCCGCAGGTGTATACGAAAGGCGTGGCGAGCCTTGAACAGGAGCACCACGGTGCGACCGTTGCAGAGTGGATGATGCGGTTTGTGGCGCACAAGCCAGAAGCAAAAGCAGTTTAAAACCTTGCAATGAATAATGTGGCGAGGGAGCTTGCTCCCGCTGGACTGCGTAGCGGGCCCATTTTGGGTTAACTTCGTTGCCCAGCGGGAGCAAGCTCCCTCGCCACAAAAGCGTGTTAAAGCCACCCCGATTTCTTGAAGCTCGCCCACAAACTCACACATCCCACCGCAATAAACCCCAATACCCCGAAATACCCATAGTGCCAAGTCAACTCCGGCATGTTCTGGAAGTTCATGCCGTAAATCCCCGCCACCGCTGTCGGGAACGCCAGGATCGCCGCCCACGCCGCAAACTTGCGCTGCACCACGCTCTGCCGTGAAGCCTCCAGCAATACCCCGACTTCAATGGTCTGGCTGGCAATATCCGCCAGGGTCGTCAGGTCTTCCATCTGCCGCGTCACATGAATCTGCACATCGCGGAAATACGGGCGCATGTTCTTGTCGATAAACGGAAAGTTCAGCTTCTGTAGCTCCTCACCAATCTCCACCATCGGCGCCGCATAACGTCGCAGGCGCAAGACGTCCCGGCGCAAGCCGTGGAGCTTCTGGATGTCGTGTTCATTCAGCGCGCTGCAAAGCACGTTGCGCTCAAGCTCATCGATCTCGGCATGGATCGCTTCGCCCACCGGCTGGTAGTTTTCAATCACAAAATCAAGGATGGCATAGAGGACAAAATCTTCCCCGTGCTCCAGCAGGATCGGACGCGCCTCACAACGCTGGCGGACCAGAGCGTAGGACGCCGAGTGACCGTTGCGGGCGGTGATGATGTAACCGTTGCCTGCAAAGATATGAGTTTCGATGAACTCCAGTTTGCCTTCGTGCCGGATCGGCGAATACGTGACAATAAACAAGGCGTCGCCGAAGGTTTCGAGCTTCGGTCGGCTGTGTTTTTCCAGGGCGTCTTCGATGGCCAGTTCGTGCAGGTTGAACTGACGTTGCAGGTTGGTCAGCTCCAGGGCGTTCGGCTCTTCAAGGCCGATCCAGACAAAGTGGCCAGGCTTTGCAGCCCAGGCAGCGCCTTCGTCGAGGGTGATATTGGTGACTTTTTTACCGGCGCTGTAAACCGCAGCAGCAACAACTCTACCCATGATTCAGGTTCACTTCTTATTTGCAGGTGGCAGTGGCAGGCAGTGCTCAGCTTAGCCTTGTCTGCTGCTTGAGAGTCAGTGAAATCTGCCGAGTTCGCCGGCAAAAGCCTGCAGGCGAAAAAAAACCCGCACTCGGCGGGTTTGTTGTCAGGCGGCTTGCAGCTGCCGATCCATCGACTCGATGCACTCGCGCATCTGCTCGCGGCACTGGGCTATCAGCAGGGGCATGTCGTCCAGGCTCAATCCCGCCGTAGGAATCGCCGGCAGCGAGCGGATCAGAATTTTCCCACTGCGCCAGCGGTTCAATCGCATGTGTTTGACGTAACTGCTGACACACACCGGCACGATCGGCACGCCGGCGGCGATCGCCATCTGGAACGCGCCTTTCTTGAACGGCAGCAACTCTTCACCGAGGTTGCGCGTGCCTTCGGGGAAGACCCAGATCGATGTGTCTTCGTGCTGCAAGGTGTGGGTGGTGGTCAACATCGACTGGCGCGCCTTGTGCGCATTGCCGCGATCGATCAACACATTACCCGCCAGCCAGAACAACTGCCCGAACAGCGGCACCCACTTCAGGCTCTTCTTGCCGATGCATACGGTACGGCGGGGCACCACGTTGCCGAACACAAACAGATCGTAGTTGGACTGGTGATTGGCGATGATCACGCAGCTGTCAGGCTTATCCATCAACGGCCCGACGTCGGCCTTCACCCGCAAACGCAAAATACACATCGCCGGCCACGCATACAGGCGTGCGCACAAACGGCTGTTGTCCGGGTTGAACGGACGGCACAGGCCCAGAATCACCCCCAGCACACCGGCCAGAATAAAGTGCAGGCCCATCAATAACATGCGAAACACAAACAGCATTTACAGGCCCCACCGGGACAAAAGGTGGCGCAGTGTACGGATGTGCACTGTTTTCGGCAATTGCCGCTATAGAGGTAGGAGATAGGCGATGTTTGTGCGCATGTTTCCGACTTGTGGGTCAGACGCGTTCTAGAGCGGTTGTGGGATTTTCAACAGCGCACCTACGAAAAAGCCCGACACGACGGTCGGGCTTTTAGGTGCAGCCAGGCTGGGCTTAACCCATGTGTTCCTGATCCAGGATGATCGCGTTGTCGAGCGTATCGAGCAGCGCCTTGCGCACTTTCAGCTTGGTGTTCTTGTGCGCGGTCATGTTGATCTTTTTCAACTGACGCGCCGCCGCCAGCGCTGCACCTTGCAGCTCCTCGGCCGACACCACCACGTCGAGGAAACCGGCATCCACGGCGCTCTGTGGATTAAACATCTCTCCGTTGATGACCGAGCGGTGGAACGCCGACTTGCGCAGACGATCACGCGCGATCTCGATACCGGCGTGGTGCATGGTCATGCCGATCTGCACTTCGTTCAGGCCAATGCTGAACGGCCCATCGACACCGATGCGGTAATCCGCCGACAACAGCAGGAAAGCACCCTTGGCCACCGCGTGCCCAGGGCACGCCACGATCACCGGGAACGGGTGCGACAACAGGCGGCGGGCCAGCGTCGAGCCGGCTGTCACCAGCGCGACCGCTTCTTTGGGGCCGGACGTCATCACCTTCAAGTCATAACCGCCGGACAGAATCCCCGGCGTGCCGGTAATGATCACCACCGCACGATCAGTCACCGCCTGATCCAGCGCAGCATTAAACGCAGCAATCACGTCCGGGGAGATGGCATTGACCTTGCCATTGCTCAAGGTCAGGGTCGCGATACCGTCTTCGAGGTGGTAGGAAATCAACTCACTCATGACGCTATTCCTTATATGAAAGTTGGGCAGACGTTACCCACCGCGGCAGGCCAGGTAAAGCGCCGTGACTGACCCGCCAGTCACCGTTTCCCCGCCGGGCAAGCGTAGCCCGCCACTTCCACCGTGCATTCCTCTCCTTATGGAAGAGGGCGCGAAGCCGGAGATTGGCAGGTTTGCCATCGCCCGGAACCGACGGGAACGACTAAAACGCTAAGCGCATGAAAATTCTGCAAAAAAAGTTTGCCATCAGAAATGCTTTCGACTACATTAGCGCGCCTCGACAGACAGAACATGTTTGACGAGATACGGTGAAGTGTCCGAGTGGCTTAAGGAGCACGCCTGGAAAGTGTGTATACAAGAAATTGTATCGAGAGTTCGAATCTCTCCTTCACCGCCAAATTCGATGTAACCAGAACCCCTGATTTCGAGAGAAATCAGGGGTTTTGTGGTTTCTGGGGACGCCGGACTTGAAATCGGAGTTCCCACCTTTCGCTAAGCGTGAGCGAGCGCTGGCATGGGGGCAGGCTGTGGGTTGCCAATCCAACGATCGGACTCATGCGTGAGTCTCTTCGCCCTCAGGGATCAGACGTACCTCTACACGCCGGCCCAATGCACGGGCAGCACTTGCCAACGTGGCTAGCGTCATTCCAGAGTCGTTTTGGTCCAGTGCCCGATCCACGGCGGTGCGGCTTGTATGCATCCGTTCAGCCAGCGTTTTCTTACTGACGCGCTGCAATTTCATCGCTTCAGCAATCTGCCACGAAATGACACGTTTGAGCGCTGCGGCGGAAACCTCGTCGGTAAGACCTTGTTCGGCGAGAAAGTCATCAAAGTCCGACCCTATATGCTTGTTCATCTTCTGTGCCTCATAGTTTTGCTTTGCGTTGTTTGGCAGTCGCCAGGTCTGGTGCAGGTGTTTTCTGGCTTTTCTTGATGAATCCATGCAGCAACACCATGTCGGCTGCAGATACCGTAAAAATAATGCGTGCGATGGTGTCGCCAAGGTCGACCCGGACTTCCCAAAGGCCGATTTCAAGCTTCCGAACGACCGGCATTCCGATGGGCCACCCAAGCTGAACGGTTTTGATCTCTATCCCGATCATTCGCCTATAGTCCCGGGGGAGATCGGCTAGCCATTCGCGCACAGGTTCATTTCCAGCATTTGTACGAAAGAAGCGGACATTCAGCACTGGCGCTGCATCAGTCATAGGTGGAGTGTACCTAAATAGGTGCATGACGCAAATTTCCGCCAACCAGCCCGATCAGCGGAACAAATGTTGCGGTCAGCAGATGATTATTCAAAAGACGAAGCGGATCTTTTTAAGGCAACAGAAACCAACGATTTCTGTCGTCTGAGTTTCTATCTTGGGTCTGCAATTGTCCCAAGTGAATCAGCGAAGGCGTTTCTGAAAATGATGTAGGACGAATGACAGCGGCGTGGGAATGTCTGTGACATTGCTGGCGTTGGATGCGTTGCCTGAGCTTCTCTCCATGTAGTCTTGAGCAAATATTGATTAAGAAGGAATCCCCATGATCACGACTACCACCCACACCATCGAAGGCCGGCAAATCACTGCTTATCTGGACATCGTAAGCGCGGAGTCGGTGCAGGGTGTCAACGTCATCCGCGACATGTTCGCCGGTATGCGGGACTTTTTCGGTGGCCGCTCTCAGACGTTGGAGCGGGCGTTGAAGGAGGCGCGGATTCAGGCGACGGAAGAGATCAAGGAGCGGGCGCGGGCGCTTCAGGCGGACGCGGTGGTCGGGCTCGATTTTGAGATCAGCATGCCGGCCGGCAAGGGCGGGATGGTGGTGGTGTTTGTGACCGGGACGGCGGTCAAGCTGAGGTGAGAGAGGCAAGAAGCCTGTTTAATCGCCAGTGGGTTTTGTAGGGCGTGGCGTGGTCCATTCGTCGGGCACGCGGAAATCTGAATTACAAGTCCGGTAATGACCGGCTAGTCTCAAAAGCCTTGGTGGTCGATATTTTTCAGGCAATAGGGCTTGCCGGTATCGATCCCGCTTTGAGAGGGGAAGAGCTATGGCTGATCCGTATATCGAAGACGACGGGGCAGAATTTCCAATCAACAATTGCGTGCAGTGTGGCCAGACGGAGTATGTGGCGGGCTTTGGTGAAGATCAGGTCGAGACCAGCAAAGTGAAATCCGCAGCGACCAAAGTGTTCAAGTCGAAATTCAGGCCCAAAGTGGTGCCGCCCACGAAGTAATGATCAACCGGACGAACCCCGCCAATGAGTGGGGTTTTTTATTTTTAGAGGGGCTCGTTACTCGGAAATGGCCCACAGACCAACGTTAATTTTTCTGTTGATGTTTTTTCACAAAGTTTTCACACCCGCCTACGTAGTCTCAGCTCATCCGTTAGAAAGCAGTACCCTAGCCCGTTCCCCAGCGGGCTTTTTTTTGCCTGTTATAAAACCTTTTCCATAAAAGCTGTCCAACCGTCGCCAATTGCGAGAAGGGGGGCGATTTTGTGTGGACGTTTCCTCTTCAAAAGCATTCAATCCCCGGCTTTTCGGTATTCCCTATTTTTGAGGTTTTTTCGTCATGCGTTTAACACTGCCTGCTCTGGTTCTGGGACTTCTGGTGACTCAAGGTGCGATGGCTGCCGGTGATGGCACTGCTGCGATCGGTGGTGGTCTGGGTGGTGCGTTGGGTAACGTGGTCGGTCAGAGCATGGGCGGCAGCACCGGCGCGGCAATCGGCGCGGGTGTTGCGGGTGCAGCCGGCAGCGCGGTAGCTGCACGTAAAGGCAGCCGCACCAAAGCGGCCATTGGTGGCGGTGTCGGCGCGGCCGGTGGTTCGGTGATCGGCAACAGCCTGGGCGGCAAGACCGGTTCGACCATCGGCGCAGGCTTGGGCGGCGCATTGGGCGGCGGCGTGGGCAGCAATCTGGCCAAAGGTCACAAGCGTCACTGATCCTGATCGATCGAATCGAATCCAAAAGCCCGGCTAGATGCCGGGCTTTTCGTATCTGGATGTTTCTTTTTCACCTACTTCGAATTTACAGCTGTCCAACCTTCATCGCTGGCCGGATTCAGTGAGTGCAGGTGCTAGACTCACGCCCATCCGCAAGGCGTACTTTCACCCCCGATGCGGAATTTGAGGTTCATATCATGCGTTTGACATTGTCCACGTTGTTTCTGGGACTTTTGGTCGCTCAAGGTGCAATGGCTGCCGGTGACGGCACTGCGGCAGTTGGCGGTGGTATTGGCGGTGCACTCGGTAACGTAGTGGGTCAGCAAATGGGCGGCAGCACAGGCGCAGCGATCGGCGCTGGTGTCGGCGGCGCCGCAGGTAGTGCAGTGGGTGCTAACAAGGGTAGCCGGACAGAAGCGGCCATTGGCGGTGGGTTAGGCTCGGCGGGCGGCTCGGTGATCGGCAATAGCCTCGGCGGTTCCACCGGCTCGACCATTGGCGCAGGCCTGGGCGGCGCAGCGGGTGGGGCGATAGGCAACAACCTGGGCACCGACAGCGGCAATTCCCATTCCGGTGGCGGCCACAAGCATAAGCACAAAAACAAGCACAAGAATAAACATCACTAATTCGACATCAGTCAATCAGAAACCCGGCCCAGGCCGGGTTTTTCGTATCTGCCCACAGGACTCCGGAACGTTTGGTCGCAAGCCGCCTCGAACGTCATACACCCCAACGTTGTGAGAACTGCCATGACACCTGAAACCGAAGGCAAGGAAGAAAAAGGCCCGAGTGGGCTACCGTTCATCAATGACCCTGGCAACGAAGATCCAGGTTCTCTGATGGATGACGCAACGGTACCGCTCAACGATTCCGATGATGCTGGCGATGTGGGAAACCTCGAGTATGAAGAAGAGGAAGAAGACGAAGATTGATCTGCGTGGTGGCTCAATCGACCGATCGTCCCTCTGATCGAACGCATGCATGCGCCAGTCCTCGAAATTTCAGGGCCTGCTTTTCAGGCCCTTCGAGAGGTGCTTTATGAACGCTGATCCGAAAGTCGACGATGTCGACGACACCCCTGAATACCCGCTGCCTTCGCCCACCGATTCCTTGAGTCGCGATCAGCGTCCGCCTGACGACGACACCGGGGTGGAGCAAGTGCCGACGGATGATGTGAAGCGCGGCGATGTCGAGGCCACCCCCGAAGATCCGGACATTGCCGGCAACGATGGCTCCGGTGAGCCCGGCTGAAAAACCATTCGTCGATTGAACGGCACCTTTAAAAAGCCAACGCTGCCAGAAATCAGGTACGCACCTTTTAAGGAGATGCACCATGATCAGGTCAACATTGATGGTCCTGACGGTGAGCAGCGTGTTGTCGATCAGTTCAATGGCGGCGTTTGCTCAATCTTCCGGCGCGCCGGTTGATAAGGGCGGGATGCCGCCCTCCACTGAAATGAATGCAGGTTCTGGAGATGGAAAGGCGCTGCCGCCTGGTTCCATTGGCAGTGGGAATGCGGGCGATGCAAAAGGGAGTAGCACCAGCCCGGGGGCGGGAAGCGGGTCGATGAGCGGTGGAAGTTCGACTGGGAGCGGTTCTGGAGGTGGATCTGGAGGATCCGGTAGTTCCGGTGGATCTGGAATGAGTGGTGGTGGGAGCGGTGGGAGTTCGGGGAGTGCGGGAGGAGGGACGGGTAGTGCTGGGGGCGGGACTGGTGGTTCGGGAGGTTAGCCCGGTAGTTATTCAACAAAAAGCCCAGCAACGAGCTGGGCTTTTTGTTGAACAGGCGAGCGGATTGTAAAAATTGATGGGCGAAGTTGGCTATTGTTCCTTATCGATCACATTCTGAGCAGCACTTATCTCTTCGATAAGTAATTGAATCGTATCGGCCTTTGAGTACACAAGTGGCGCGTCCCAGTCGTAACCCTTGATAACTCTGATTTGAAAAGAACCGTTTATATCGAATGAGGGATACCAGCCGACATCTAGCAAGTGTGTTCCTTGATAATCCACTTGGAGCATGTCTTCTTTCAGTAAGTCGATCTGATTTGAAAGATCGATATTTTTCAATACGGAAATCTCATCGTAAGTGATTTTTCCCGTGATGAATGTTAGGTCAATCACTTTGTCAGTCTCCTATATTCGATCTCTGAAATTGGATGTCCATGAATCGTTCTGGCACTTAGCTCGATGCGAATCCAGCGGCTGGATTTTCCTTCGCTAGCACCTATGTCGGTCTCGTACTCTTTGATTTTCCAAGATTTTCCATTGGTGGCAGGGGAGCCAGTTTTGTAAGCGTCTCGCTCCATGCTTTCAATATCGATTCCATGCTTGTATTTGGCTGGCCCCGACTTGGTTGAGTTTATCGTTTCCTTCCATGTCATGTTTTTTGACGGGCTGTGCTTGTAACCGTGCGGCGTCCAGTCGACCTTCTCTGGAAATGGAAGATGAGGATCTCCCTCATTAATCTTGGCCTTCCCCGCCGGATCCTCATCCCCAAACGAAGGCCTCTTACACCCATCCGCCCCCGGACAATCACTCAACCCCAACGGATCAACCCACCCCGTCGGATTACGCGTGTACTGATACCCGTTGATCCCACCCGTCAACTTGCTCGGATCCGGCGTCAGATACCGTCCCATATCCGGGTTGTAATACCGATGCCGGTTGTAGTGCAGCCCCGTCTCCGCATCGAAATACTGTCCCTGAAACCTCAACGGCTGGTCCAGAACCTGATGGGTATCGCGATTGAGGCGAGTCAGGCGGCCATACGCCGTGTACTGGGCGGCCCAAATAATGTCGCCGCTGTAGTCGGTGAGTTCTTGCGGTGTCCCGAGGTGGTCGAGTTGGTAGTAGAACGGGCAGGCGTGGCGAGGGCCTTTGCCGTCGAGCATGGCCAGAGGGCGGAAGGTTCCGGGCTCGTAGAGGTAGCTGCGGTGGTGCTCCTGGCTGTGTTCGGCGACGAGGTGGTCGCCTTGCCAGAAGAATTCAGTGGTTTTGCCGTCGACGGTTTTGCTGATGCGACGGCCGAAGGCGTCGTAGCGGTAGCTGGCGCTGCTGCCGTTTGGAAGAATGGCGCCGATTAATCGATGCTGGCAGTCGTAGCGGTATTCGGTGACGAGTTTTTGTGCGGTGCCGCGGCGTTCGCGGATCAGGTTGCCGAAGGCGTCGTAGTCGAAATGGCGATCGCCCTGCATCAGCAGGCGGTTGCCTTTGAGGGCGGCCGGTCCGGGCCGGTCCTGCATCAACAGGTTGCCGGCGGGGTCATGGGCGAAGCTTTCGGGCTGCTGGTCACGGGAGTGACGGACGCGGATCAGGCAGTCAAGCGGATCGTATTGATAACTGCGTTGGCCATGACGGGTGTCGGCGATGTGTTCGAGATTGCCGTTGGCGCTGTAGGCATAGTCGCGGCGATACAACGGTTGCCGGGTTTGGCTGACAGCATGGGCTTTCAGGCGACCCTGTTCATCGTAGTCGTACCGGCTCGACAATTTGCCTTGCTGACGCTGCAGTTCGCGGCCGGCTTTATACGTGTGGTTTGTAAGTCGTGTGCCGTTAAGGTCGATGGCTGTCAGCACACCGCCCTTGGCATGGTGATAGTCGAGTTTGCTGTTGTCTGGCAGACGCAAATAGTTGAGTCTGCCGCAGGCGTCATAGCCATAACGCAACGTGCCCCAACCCTGATGCTCTGTGATCAGGCGATTGTGTTTGTCGTACTCGAATTCCAACGGATGGTCGTGGCCGTCATCGACGCTGACCAATTGGCCGAGGTTGTCATACCGGTATTCGAGGTTGACACCATCGGGCAGGTTTTTGACCAACAGGCGTCCGGCCGTATCCCGTTGGTAGCTCGTAAACAGCTGCGACCCGTCATCGCCGAATTCGGTTTTTTCCAGTAGATGACCGTTGAGGTCGTAGGCATACGCTGTGCGCCGGCCATCGAAGCCGGTTTCCTGTCGGATCAATCCACCGGGCGTGTAGTCCAGCCGATAGTGTTCGCCGGATTCGTTTTCGATTTCAGTCAGTAGCAGCCGTGCACTGTCGTAGCGATAACGCAGCTGCGTGCCGTCGGGGTTGATCCGGCGACTGACCAGGTGCAGATCATTGTCGTATTCAAAACGGGTGACGCGCCCCAGTTCATCGCGTTCGGCGGTGATCTTGCCGTAGGCGTTGTAACTGAACGCGCGGCTGGCGCCTGTGGGAAGAGTCGTCCTTATCAGCCGGCCAACGGGGTCCCATTGGTGTTGAGTGATGGCGCCGTGTTCGTCCTGACGGCTAATCTGCCGGCCCAATACATCGTAGGAAAAACGCCGCTGACTGCCGTTCGGCAAGGTCTCTTCAACCAACTGCGCGATTGCATCCCACTCGAACACATGACGGCTGTTATCCGGGTAGCGGATAGACAGCAACCGTCCTTGAGCATCGTAGTGGTAGTGAGTGATGTGGCCGTCTGGATCGGTGGCCTCGGTGACATCACCCTGCGCATTACGCAGATATTTCCAAACCGATTTGCCGTGATATCGCACATGCAGGAAACCGTTGCGATATTCGTAGGACGTTGGCTCTTCTTCAGGAGGAATCAGCGCAATCAGCCGACCGATCTCGTCGTAGCGGTATTGAGTAATCGCCCCCAGCGGCCCCTGTTCGGCAATCAACTGGCCTTTTTGGTCGTAGGCCTTTAGATACTCGCCGCCATCCGGCTCGACCCGACGCACCAATCGCGCCTTATCGTCATGGACATAGACCTCTTCACTGCCATCGGCGTTTTTAACCAGAACTCCGCCGTCGTCATCCCAGGCATAGCGTGTATCCATCTGCGGAAAAGTCGCCCAGTGCCTGACGCATCTGGCGGCTTTGCCGGATCGTTCCCACTCCCAAAAGAAACTGGCCCCACCGGCCAGTTGCCGCTGGAGAATTACGTGTTGATCGTCGTAGTCGTACCGTTCGCTTTCGCCGGCAGCATTGGTCGCTTCGATCAGGCGATGACGGGCGTCGTAACGGTAGGCAATCAGCGTTTGCTCTGTACGCCAGGCATCCACCAAGCCCTCGGCTGGGTGAAACGACTGATACTCGACCGTCACGATGTGCCTGCGCTCGTAACGCAACAGCAGTGAACGGCCTGCGCCGTTGTCGATACGTTGAATGCGATCCTGACGGTCGCGGGTGATGTGCAGCCGGTTGTCGTAGGCATCACTGATGGTCGTCAGCCGACCATTCATAAAGTGATAAAACCGCGCCTCTGCACCGGCCAGCGCGAGCACCAATTCCTCAGGCTTGTTACCCAGGTAAATCGCAGCCCGCGACAGGCTGTTATGAATCGCCGGACGCAAAAGACTGGGTAGCGGAAACGTCGTACGACGGTTTTCATGGTCGGTCCAGACGACCTGTTCTGCGTCCAGTTCCAGCCGATGTGCCAGTGAATGACTCCAGCCCAGGCCCAAGCCGCAATCGAGTTCCACGGCGCTGGTTCGGTACAACCGGGTAAATGCAAACGGCAGCAAGCCGTTCAACGAACCATCGTCCAGGGTCAGCAATTCCTCGCCGGTGACCATCGACACCGGGCAACCGTTGGTACAGGTCAGCGGCCCGCAATCGGCGCTGTCGCTGTTAGGGTTTTTCGCTTGATCGGGAACGTCGTCACGGCGTTCCTGACGGCTCAGTCGGGTCATGGCCACGGATTTGTCGCGAGCTATGGCGACCGGATTCTGCGCCAGCAAAACCGGCCCGGCGCCCGTGGTGATCTGCAACGGCACGGCGGGTGCGGGGTTAAGCGGAGCATTTCGGACACTGACCGCGAGAGGTTTGAGTACGCCCGCGTGGATCGTGAGGTCGGATTTGGCACGAAGCCCGGCCAGCCTCAGGCTCGCGGCGGCCAGCCAATTGCGCGCGCGGTCGGATTTGACCTTGTCCAGCACCCTGGCGCTGATGCCGAGCTTCAACCCGGCAGGACCAGTGAAGCGCGCCAGCAGGAAGCCGATCAATATTCCTGTGCGAATCTCTGCCACGACTTCGGCGATGTACTGCGGTGGCAGCATTCGCAGCCAACTGGTGATCGCCGCCAGATGAATGAACATCAATGGCTCATCACTCAGCACCAGCAACAGATTGGCGACAGATTCAGCCGAAGCCTTCAGCAGCGTTTCAAGTTCGGTCTCGGTCAGGTACTCAAGGAGCTTTTCACTGTTGGCCTGCAGGTTCGCGATCAGCTCGTAGATCTGCTTCACGTCATCCCACAGCCCGTTCAGCGCGTTCTCGAAACCACGCCAGTCGGCCTGTTGCAGCAGGCCGTAGCGCTTGATGAAACCGGCCTCGGCGAACTCGGCCCACAAAGGTTCGAATTCGGTGCTCCACTCATTACGCAGCCAGCCTTCCAGGTCGCTGATAACGCCTTGATAAGAGGTGTAGAGCGCTTTGACATGATCCGCAGAAACGTTCGGGAAAAAGGTGATGCGGTAACGCCGGCTACGCTCGCACCCGAGGATTTCGAGGATGCCGCTGGGGCCGATCTCGTCATGAACCGGCTCGCCGAACGTACCGTCAGCGTTCAAGGGCTCAAGCATCACCGGGGTGTTGCCTATTGGCACGAAGCGCGCCGCGTCGAACATGTGCACCAGCGTCAGGGGACCCGCTGCCGGGCACGCGGCGACAGTCGAACTGACAGGCGTGGTGGCGTTTTTCGGCGCGACCAGGCGAACGTCGTCACCGACCTTGAACACCTGCTCGATATCCAACGCCTTGCCGGTCCAGAAACTTTCCGCCCAGGCGTCGTAGTCATTGAGGCAAAGCCGAAAGTCACCGAGCAGCGCTTCGACGTTCGGCTGCTCGGGGTCCATGGCGGCGACCACCAGCAGGCCGATGGCGTTATTCAAGGCCAGTACCTTGTCAGGTACGAACATTCGCAGTCCCTCGCTCGCGCAGATCAAGTTTGAGCGCGAGACTTTGCTTGGGATCAACGGGTAAAGAAGTCGGGAAAAGAGGCGTTTTATGTAGGGAAAATCGCTAAATGACGACGAGCACTTTTTGTATCTGTCAGGCATTGCCCGTTGCTCGATGGCAGCCGCGCTCGCTATGCTGCTGAAACCTTTAATCGATCACGGACCCGGCCGCACCTGAGCCGCCTCTGGGATGTCATTAGAAAACGGATCAGATGCGATGACTGCAGCGCTGAAAGAACTCCGCCCGATCAAGGCCGTTATTTTCGATATGGACGGCTTATTGCTGGACACCGAGGGCATCTACACCGAGGTCACGTCCCTGATTGCTGCGCGCTACGGTCGAGTCTTCGACTGGAGCATCAAACAGAACATCATCGGCCGTGGCGCGGGTGATCTGGCGCGCTATGTGGTCGAGGCGCTGGAGTTGCCCATCACCGCCGAAGAGTTTCTAGTGATTCGCGAACCGCTCATGCGCGAACGTTTTCCAAAAGCGCTGGCGATGCCCGGCGCGGAGGAGTTGGTGCGGCACTTGAAAGCCAACAACATCCCGATCGCGGTCGGTACCAGTTCTTCGCGTCAGTCGTTCGGCCAGAAAACCACGTTGCACCGCGACTGGTTCGCGCTGTTCGATTTTGTTGTGACGGCCGATGACCCTGAAGTGGGCGCGGCCAAGCCGGCGCCGGACATCTTCCTGACGGCAGCGCGGCGCTTGGGCGTTGCGCCTGAAGATTGCCTGGTGTTTGAAGATTCGCCGTTCGGTGTCACTGCGGCGAAAGCGGCGGGGATGACGGCGATTGCGATTCCCGATGCGGCGATGGCTGACGAAAAGTATGCACATGCCGATGGGATTCTTCGTGCGCTGACAGCGTTTAAACCGAGCGCCTTTGGCCTGCCGGCGCTTGAATGGGCTTGACGACAGGAAATGTGGGAGCAAGCTCGCTCCCACATTTTATTTTGCGTTGATTGACCGTATCAGGCGCCAAACCCACCATCGATGGTCAGGCTCGCCCCGGTGATGTAACCGGCCTCCGGTCCGACCAGGTACGCAACGAAGCTGGCGATTTCTTCGGCTTTGCCGTAACGGCCCACCGCCATCAGCGGGATCAGGCTTTCGGCGAAGTCACCACTGGCCGGGTTCATGTCGGTGTCGACCGGGCCTGGTTGCACGTTATTGATGGTGATGCCGCGTGGACCGAGGTCGCGGGCCAGGCCTTTGGTCAGGCCGACCAGCGCCGATTTGCTCATGGCGTACGGGCCGCCACCGGCGAAGGGCATACGGTCGGCGTTGGTGCTGCCGATGTTGATGATGCGACCGCCTTCAGTCATGTGTTTGGCGGCGGCCTGGGTGGCAATGAACACGCTGCGCACGTTGATGGCCAGTGTCTGGTCGAAATCTTCGAGTTTGAAATCCTCCAGCGGTGCAACGGCCAGTACGCCAGCGTTGTTGACCAGGATGTCCAGGCGACCAAAGGCTTTTACGGTAGCGGCCACAGCGCTGCGAATGGCCTCGGCGTCGGCGCTGTCAGCCTTGATGGCGAGGGCTTTGCCGCCGTTGCCGGTGATGCTGTTTTGCAATTCTTCGGCTTTGGCCGTGGAGCTGACGTAGGTGAAGGCAACGGTCGCGCCTTCAGCGGCCAGGCGTTTGACAATGGCGGCGCCGATGCCGCGGGACCCGCCTTGAATCAAAGCCACTTTACCGCTGAGGTTCTGAGTAGTCATATCGATCTCCGAAGTCCCGAGGCGAATGTCTCGGTTGATGGAGCCTAGTATTGATTGAGGATTACACGCTGCTTCGTCAGTCAAAAAAAAATAAAATCACACCTTAAGAAAATCAACAGCTTGCGGGTGGCGAGTCGAGTGAAAATAAAACAAAATTTCATTAGATTGTAAAAAATCGCGTAGGTGATCAATTGATGGTAAAAATTTTAGCGACTGTCATTAACTTAGTTATCAAAAATTAGATGAGCTAATTAACTGCGAATTGTTGCTCAAGGTTGAGGCTTGAATTTTCCCGGTCATCTGACATGAAAGGATATCACTCTACTATTGCGAACGATGATTGCGCAAGTAATTCAATATTAGGAGAGCGCTGGATTTCGGATTTGCAGGCTGCTATTTTAATTGCTGAAACCCTTCGATGGGGCTCAGGAAAGGTAAATCTAAAAATGCAAAAAAGGTGATTCCCTAATTGCGGCGTTAAATTGAGCGAAATTTTTTGTAAGCTGGAGTTTTAGCATGTAGGAGAGTTTAAATAGCTAAGATTTTATGTCGTTACTGTAGCGAGCTTTTTAGAAATATATCCCTCCATCCATGAAGTCAGTAAGCGTTAGAGTCGTTGAGAGCATAAATAAGTAATGGTGACGAGTATTAGGAGCTAAGTGGTATGTTTTTTTTGTTGGAGGATGTTTTGGATGTCCGCTGTCCTGTAAAGCAATTGTATATCTCCATTCGAATAAACCAGTGCGCGGGAAGGCTTAATTTTTGAATTGTTAATCAGACGGATGGCTTTGGTACAGCCGCATTGCAAAAGTTTAGTTGTCTGTTCGATTGATAAATGTTTCTGGAGATGGGCATCCATGACTCGAATGTCTGCTTCAGAATAGTAAGGGGTTCCCTTCATGACCTCTGGTGTGATTAGTCCCGTCAGAATAAATCGATGGTATAGGAGGCGGCTGGAGATATTTAAAATTTTTGCTGCTTTACTAGTTGTGAAGCGATACGAATTATTTTCCATTGATTTGCTGGCGATGTTTGAGCAGCGAAGGGAAGTGCCATATTTGAATGGCTTTATATATGCATTAGCTATCCTGATTGTATTATCTAGCTGCTGGGTTGGCGGGAACACAATGGGATATAGAAGTGGAGGATTTTTTGATGTGTCTGTTAATTTGTCAAAAACTGAAAGAATTTTTGATTTTTCATAGACGCGTGGGCCTAGTTTGTTATGGGTGCTATTAATGCCAAGTTGATTGAGTAGGCGGATTGTTTGAACTGTTGTTATTTTAAGTGTTTGAGAGATTTTTTCAGGTAGAATAAAATTATTGTTAAATCTCATGGTGGAGGTTTTTTCTATGAGAATTGGGTGGAGCTGTACTAAGCCTCTGGGTTGATAAGGTCGTTGCAAGTACCCTAATTCAACTAGCTGTAGTACAGTATTTTTAGTGCAGTGAAGTAGTGTGATGGTTTTTTCCATTGACAGATAGTTACATTCTGTAGGTTTGTTTTTGGCTTTATGATGGAGCATGCAGACGTCATTCCAGGCTTTATGATGGAGCATGTAGTCATCATTCTTGGCTTCATGATGGAGCATGTAGTTATCTTTCTTGGCTTGATAATGGTACGTGCAGTCGTCATTCTTGGCTTCATGATGGAGTATGCTGTCGCGTGCGAGACGGATTAGTCTACAAATAGGAGTTTGGCAATGATAATAGGGCGTGACTCCGTTGTTGCGAATAATTTTAAAATTTTCAGAAATAAATGTTGATGTTTTTGAGCAGGCGTTCCAATCACCTACGGAGTAAGCGATTTCACATCGCATCAGTTTCACGTCCGCACAACATAGTCCGTTTTTGCAGTTTGAATTCAAGGCGGAGGGTTCTTTAACGGTCTCATTTGCGAGTTTGATTAACAACGGATGGCTTGTTTGCCATGGCGAAAGGTGCATGGAGCGTGTAAATCCTGGGTATTTTGAAAGTTGTATTGTGATCATTTCCGTTGCATGTTTCAGAATGGCGCTAACAAAAAGACATTTATTTAAATCGTCGTTAGACTTTCTCGAAGTCCAGATGTCCTCACATTTTTGTGCGAGGTTGGTCATGTACGATAGTTCGCGAATGTCAGCGTAGGGGCCAAATGTTTCAAGTCGATCTGCTTCAAACAGCCTACCGCTCAGGGGTTTGGTTCTTCGCCTATCGGAACCACATTTGCAAAATAGAAGATTTGCAGTGGTCCAATGCTCATGTGCATGGCAGTCAGGACAATGTGTGACTATGAATGTTCCATGGAGAGGGCAGACTACTAAATCCCGTATATCTTGGAATACAGTAATGAGTTCGTTGCGTAAACACTCGGGGCAGTACCGCAGGTGGAATGCAAACTGCGAGCGATAGAGGGTGACTTCATCGATAATCCAGAGTGGCTGTGCGGAATTATTTACCGTGTAGCTATTTGCCAAGAGGTAATGTGTCAGTTCCGGCGCTTCCATAGTTAACCTGTTGAAAAGCGATGATTGCTCGGTCAATAATTCAAGTGAGTCTCCACTATATGGAACTCCCAAGGCCGAGCACATGGTGGCGACATTAGAGTATCCATTGTGATACGCAGTTCGTAAGATAATTCCTTTAGGGCTTTCCCATTGTTGGGGTTTGCCTACATAACAAAGAGTGTTCATTTTTGAGTTTTATATAGCTTATTGGTTTGAGCTTTCAATGCGTTATTCAGCTGATGAGGCTTCATATGGAAATAGTTGGGGCTACAACAAAAAGCCAGATCTGCAGAAGCCTCTGCGAAGTCGCTAATTTTCAAGGTGTGGTCTCCTCTGAGGAGAGCTATTCGAAAACTATCATGTAGCAGGTTACTTAATCGTCTGAAGTTTCCTTGGGTGGCGAGGTAGATGGCTTTATAGGGGGTGGGGTCGGTTAAATGAATGTAGTCTTTCAAATGCCCCAGTCTGATCATTTCTTGTTGCAAGCCCGCCAATACACCCAGAAGTACAGGTGTCGATGATTCATCTGCCATTGACATCGATTGCAATCGAGCGCGATAGGGGAAGCGGTCGCTTAGCTCTTGAACCATAGTTATGGTGGACTCAGCAGTGGGTGATCCCGAAATCAAAAATGGTATGCTCGATCTATTTAGAAGTTTGATGATCCAGTTACACAGTGAGTTTTTCGTTTTTGACAATCCTTTTTCTGCTGCATGGTGAAAATCATCCAGGATTACCAATCTTACCTCCATTGTAATAAGTCTCCCGATGATAAGATCTTCCAAAGTAGTGATGCTTTGATAATCATTGGGTTGCCCACCAAGAATTTTCGCCATAACCATGGATAAACTTTTTATTGTTGTAGACTCGGGCAGCTCAATGTAAACACAAGGCCATATTGTTTTTTCGCATTCGGGGCGCTGAACCGATTGTTTCGGGCCAAGTTGCTTCTCAAGCATGCGACATAGTCTAGTTTTCCCGACGCCAGTAGGACCGATCAACATGGCTGAAGAGGGGTCTTTACGGTCTCGCGTGGTATCGATACATTTGGTGATGAGCCGCATGGCCTCTTGGTAGCTCGGGTACCAGACAGTGCAGGCAGCAAACGCTTCTAATGCTTCATCAATATTGATTCCGCAAGGTGTGATAGTCATAATTGGTCCACCTTAAAGATGGGAATCTCACAGTCGCCAATCGATTCCTCTCCCCAAACAGTAGCATGCGTTAGGTTATCCACTTCAGAAGCGCTGGAGTTCGTAGTATTACTCGACTTCCCATTTTTGCGTAAATGTCTGGATTCTTCGTATTCTTTGGCCATGCGCTGTCGAAGCTGTAATAAAGCTACATCGGCATCGCTATCGTCGAATTTTCGCCCCGCGTCCAGATATTGTTTATGCAGTAACTTATGCTCAGTCAGGGTGAGGCCGTTTTGGTACTCGGGATTAGTAGCGTATGCGCGTACAGGGTTACGTGGGGTATCTGGGTGGGCGACCCATATTTCACCTAGATCCAGCGGGGTATAATAGCAAATCGCCGATTGCCCTTCTTTTAGTTTAGATCGAATCTCCTGCAGACTTGGGCCATACCAACTTAAACATAAAAAATTCACACGCCCTGCAGCGCTGATTTTTGCTGATTGAACAGATCGACATAGAGTATCCAGGCTTTCGGCGGTAAATTTTTCGGGAGGCAGTCTGTTTTTCATCGCGCGCTGCCATGCCACTGCTGGCGGCATGTTTAGTGTGCGATGTTTCCTTTTATGATAAACGGTCTCTATCCAATCCTCGACGTGCCGATTCATAGTCGCCGCGGTAAATGCCGCTTCGCCTTCGGCGTCATAAAACTCACATTCGAATCGATTGGACATCGTGGTGCCAGGCTGCTGGTGGAGCCATTTTTCAAACGTTTCGAAAAAACGTTCAATGCGCGCCCTTGCATTCGGGACGCCGGGTGGGCCTAGGCCAAAAAGAATACCCAATCTATCCAAGAAATGTCTTATTATCGAATTTATGAATTCAGCACCATTGTCGCTGTGTAGAAAAATACATTTTCCGCGAATGTATTCTTCGCCTGGGACTGCCGTTAAGGCTTTTTTAATGCGCGAATCGTTTTTTCCGCGCAAGGATAAGTTGTGGAGAGTTCCCAACCAATGACGCATCGAGTTTTAATTTCGAAGATGACGGTCCACCAGAGGATTTTTCCTAGCGGCTTTCCACTTTCATCAATGATGACCATATCAATAAGATGTGAATCAATTTCAGCTAGATCCAATATTTCTTGAGGTTCCACGCTTTGTTTGCTTGAGTCGTGCTTTTTCTTCGCATAATTTGAGCCGAAGCGAGCCATGTCGCTTGTCCTAGCGCATAGTTTTTTTATCCTTCTCTGTATTGTGGAAAGTGAAGGGGTCTTGAGTAGAAGACTTGAGTATCCCTTGCGCAAGCGATTCATCTCTACTATTTGACCATGAACATATCTTTGTATCTCTTTCGGCCCGGAAGGGGGGGGTCTTAAATATTCCTGCTCAATCATGTCCTGAATGACGGTTTCAACATCTGGAGCCAGATGTTTGCCACGCGGTGCGATGCTCTGTTCTTTTAGTAGGCTGAAACGATCGCAGTTGTGATTTTTGTAGTGCTTGGACCATTTGTACAAGGAGTTGTAGCAGGGCGGTTTGGGGTCACCTATTTCATGACTCAACTGTTGGATCAATGCTTCTGTGGCTTTTACAGGCAATGAACCGCCCAGTTGCTGGAGGGCAGTACTGACGTATCGGTACTGACGTTCGGCTGCCTTCACATGGGGGTCTAGTGGATTAAGAAAAGCCAAGGCTTTGGAGCCCGCTCCCGGTGGACGGGCAAATGGCAGAATGGTTTGGTGAGACAACTCGGTCATCATTGCATCGACGGCGAGGGAGCGGGTATACGTGCACTCTAAGTCCCTTAGCGTCACCAATTCCTCATCAGCGTGAATGACCTCCATGATTCGTCCATGCACGAGGTATTGGCTCCCCACGATAGGTGTTTCCAGTTGCTCACGCATGCGAGTGCTCCCAACTAACCACGAGGTCCAACGTCAAACGGTGGGTCAAATCTGCCCTCAGTCGTCTCGTGAACAGGTTGTAGCAGATCGTCCCAATGTCTGGTGCCGCGTCGTCCTGGATCAGATCACCGAGTGTCGTCGGCCACTTACGCTGCTGTACGTAGTGATAGAAGTACTCTTGCCGTTGCTCGGTGTGAGTGCTTGAGCGGTTGTAAAGCGCTTGTAAGGTATGAAACCTGGTTGACCCCGTGATGTGTTGCTGGTCGTGGCGCTTAAATGTCCACCCTTCCTGAAGACAGAGCGCATGAAAGCTATCCAGCGTGGCAAGTCGACTTAGGCGTTGTTTGGAGAAGTCGAGCTTGACCTCCGTGAAGTAGCTTTCCCCGTGCGTTAGCACGACGAGGAAGTCTGGAGTGTAGCGATAGCGTTGACCATCGTCCGTCCAGGTAAAGGTGTGGGGTTGCGTGTAGTACTTCACTACTTGTGGGGCATGCTCTAGCCAAATGCAGTACGCAGATTCCAATACCGACTCGCACTCCATCGAACGGCCATTTTTGAGGGAGGGAAAGTACACAATGAAATTTTGCCGCCCCCGCCGTGGGGAATGCCGAGCGGGCCCTTCGTCGAGATTCATTGCCTTTGACGTAATAATCATCTTACGACCTCCGTTGTACATCGGGCAGCTCCACTACCGGTAGCGGAGGCTGGTGGAAGCGCCTCAATCGTTCCTACGTGAGGACCTTAGTGTTTCCGGCTATAACGGACCTGCCATGTAGTAATCCCCATCTTTAGGCCGACGACGAGCTCGATATTTATTGAGCTCTGGATTATCCGATTCATGGAAGGTGGTCGTTTGAGGTCCTAAAAAGAGTGAAAGTGACTGGTTACATTCAATGTTACGCCTTTATTATCGAGCGACTTCGGTACCGGACAATTGGTATTAATTAAATAAATACAAAGGGTTACGGAAATATCTGGGGGGCTGGTTTAATTTTCAAAGAGGATTTTGCTGTAGGCCTTCTAGCTTCCTGAAGTGTTGACACCTCTGGAGTGGATGATGGCACCGCCTTCTGACGCGGGGTGGGATCCAGGTCAATCTGGCTCGGCCGCTGATCCAACCCTGGGTTTCGCTTCCTTATCCAGTTGTGGCTAGGCGGCTAGAGGCGATGTTGATAAAGGTCGCAGACGGGGGGGCGATGACGTACCGAGGAGATTGCGCGCAGTCCGAGCCCGAGTGACGCCACGGCAGTCCTAGGCGAGAGTTGTGCACTGCACAAGATGACTTACTGTTTTCTGCTTGCTGAACAACTTCAGTTATGAATGCGAAACGCTCGAGTTTAAATTAACGGGCTTTTAACAGTCCAAGGCTGTTCGAGCGTCTTATGAGGGGGGGGCAAGCTGCTGCTGTTGCTCATTGATTAGTTTCTTTCGAGCTAAGTTGCTGAAGGAGTCGGGCATTTTCACGATGCAGTTCCATCAACTCTTTTTGCATGAAAGAGAGTTGTTCTGAATTTCGACGTGACTCTTCGGATAGATACGCCACTTGTTGTACGTGCTGCCGCACGAGGGTGCCATGAGTTTCCTGCTGCGCCTGGCGAAACTGTTCAAGGGTTTCAGCGGCATGCCGCAGTTCATTGTTAAGTACCGCGATCTGTATGTTTTGTTCCTGCAACAACCTGGTTAACTCCTCAATACGCTGCTGCGCTTGGGTTAACTCTACGGTTTGTTGGCTCAGCCGTGCCATGTCTTCTTGTCGCTGTTGCTGTGCGTCGTGTAGTCGTGTTTCCACTTTGTCTAGGTTGTGCAGTTGCTCATCCCAGCGTTTCTGCGCCATTTGCAACTCTGATTCCAGTTGGCTTTTTTTCAGGGAAAATTGCGCTTGAGCCCTGATTAATTGCTCCTCGCTTTCGGCTCGCAGTTGTTCAGTCAAACCGGCAACCAACTGCGCCAGCGGCTCGCTGAGGCGCTCCAGCATGGGTTTGGGTTTTTCTTCGAGTTCCTTGAGGTAGTGGGAAATCGTGGTGTTGGATCCGGTGTTGCCCAGTGCGATGCGCACCGCGTCGATGGTCGGGCGCTTGCCTTGGGCCAGCAGCGCCGTTTTCGCTTGTTGCACCAGTTGCTTGGTGATGCCGTCGCGAGCCATGGTGTCTTCCTACTTTTTCACCCTGTATTACGTTGCATGTAATTACAGTGTACAAACCCAGTAATCGAACGCTTGTTTGCGCAGGTTAATAACGCGGGATAATTGAATGTTACCCCGTGTGATGACCGTTCATCGACTTTGGCGGGGCAGTTTCCTGCAAATGAAGCGTTCGTCAGCGACTTTGCCGCAGCGGCGCTAATTTTTTGTCCTGGCCAATGTCCTTATAACTGCCGCCTCTAATAAGGATTTCCTTTCCTACTTCTTGAGTGATCAAAGAGTCGATGTCCCTGAACTACAGCCCTCATAAGTTACGTATAATAATACGATACAGTGCAAAATTAGCGGAGAATAATTACCAGGGCGCTGATGGCTTGGTGCTCTTCAACCTTTTGATAGTCGGGGGATCATGGGGGGGGCACTGCGACGAGTTGACCAATCGCAGATGCGCGTCGTGGCAAGTGCGATCTAGGCCAGTCGGTCGGGGGGGATGTTCAGCATTCCGAGGAGGAGGGCGGCGGTGCCAAGCGTTGGCCAGTGATCAGCGTGCGTGCAAAATTGCTTCGGCAAAGTCATCCAACGAGGCATAGGTGCTGCGGCCCTGTCGGTCGAGCCAATAACCGTGCATACCGAATGCGGTGGGCCCCTCACAGTCACAGCGTTTTGAATCGCCAACCATCCAGGCGTCAGCCGCCGAAACCGCGACCTGTTGCGTCGCATGCCGGTAGATGTCAAAGGAGGGCTTGATAGCGCCCACGGCAAAGCTGTAGCTGTAGCCGTCTAACCCCGGATATAGGCGTTCGACGGCGGCGGCATAGGGTTTCGCCAGATTGGAGCACACCCCCACTTTCACGCCGGCGGCCTGCAGCTGTTGTACCGCGCGCAGACCGTCCGGGTAGGCTTGGATATCGGCCAATTCACTGCACAGGTCTAACTCCCATTGCGCCATCACATCTGGATCCACCTGGATGCCGAACAAGTTGGCGGCTTGACGCAGGTCTAATGGCAACGACAGTAGCGCTTCCGCATCCGTAGGTTGGGGGCGGCGACCTTGTTCAATCCCAAGCTTGAGGATTTTTCGATAAGGGTGGGAGCCTTCGCTGATTTTCACCAAGGTGCCGAAGGCATCAAAAATTGCCGCCAAAACAGACATACAAAAAATCCGCTCATATAGGATGGGTGGGGCGCGACCGTTTGCGATGCCGGAATTTGAGGCGCCCCGCCACCGCGAACGCCTCAGGCCTTTTTAATTAGTACAATCCCGCGGTTGATCCCGGTGTGGGCTAACGCGATGAATGACCTTTTTGCCTGCTAACGGTCCTAAGGGCTCGAGCGATGGCTCGTTTGTCTGCAGATGTGCGATCAGCCAAAGATCGGTGCGGCTAGGCCTTCTGAGCCTGCGTTCTATCGACTCAAACACCCGTAGCAGAGCTCTTGCACGCTGTTTGTTGAGGGGGCCGACTATAGTCCTGCGCATCGCATTTTTCCTAAATAGTGTCCACGCGTTGACTAGCTAAGCGGAAGTCAACAGTCACGCCTTTTCGCTCACGATTTTTGATACACAAGAAAGGCTTGTGGCAGATCGGCCATAAGGTTCTCATCGGAGCGAGAGTATTCGCTGCTTCAACTCATCGGCCGTCACCGAAAAAAACATCTTTAGTGATCAGGCCGAAATCGTCCCCGGCCATAGCCGTATCCGCACGTCCGTCATCGCTGAGCAGACACTGAGTACGTCGCTCCTGTTTCAAATTATCAATTGTTTGAAAGAAGCAGTCTTCACACAAGTGCAGCTCGTAGCGCTCACCGTCATGTTTGGTGCCGTATCCCCAATGCGCTTGCAGCATCGCAAACTGAAGCCCACCGGTTGCCACACGGGTGGAGAGTTGGCAGACGTCACACACCACGTCCATGACGGCTTCGACTTCGACCTTACCGGTAGTTTTCATTTCTACCTCTCACCAAAGTGCTCCTCGTATAACCATAAGCATACAGTCTGTGTTGCCGCTGACCGAAAACTGACCCAGGTGTTTAACTGCTTCTGCTCACTTTTCGAGCAGGAGAACACAGGGTGATCAGCATGGAAATGTTGGGAAAAATCCGGCGGATGTATTTCCGCGACAAGCTCTCGCTGCACCAGATAGCCAAACGCCCCGTTAACCACATCAACTCGACATTGCGCTCGGCCTCACGCTCAAGCCGGCGGCTGGACTGAATCCGATTGAGATAGCCGTAGATATAGATCTTCAGCAACACCGCTGGGTGATAGGCCGAACGACCAGTTGCGGCAGGATCTACGCCCTCAAAACCAAGTTCGCCCAGGTCGAGTTCATCGACGAAAACGTCGACCACACGGACTGGATTTTTTTGGGTCACGTAATCGTCCAGGCACTCCGGTAGCAAGGTGACTTGCGTCCGAGCCTAACCTTCAATAAATCGCTTCATGATCGCCCCCGCTATGATCTCGACGATCAGAAGATTAGACAATTGCGGGTGTTTTCACACAGCCTGGACCCAAAGCGGACGGTGGCGACAGGCAGCTATCGGCTAAATCTTGCTACTGTTGATAATGAACGCGACCAGACTTGCCTTTGCTGGACGGTTTTCCCAGTAATGCCGGCGGTTGCCAAAAGTACGATTCGAACGCAGCATGAGTGTTATTACTTCGGACAACGATGGCTCGGGGCTTATAGATATGCGCGAAGACGAACGCTGGTTTTCGACATGCCAAGACGCTGGGGACGGAAGTGGCGACCTTGTCATCGACTTACCGTCCGAGTTGCTTTCAAAAATGGGCTTAAGCCTCGGGGACGAGTTGAACATCGAAGTGGTGGATGGGGTAATCGTCCTTACACCCATACGTCAAGACCATCCGTAAACTGAAGTTCCTACTTTCTCCCGTAAAATCGCATTTCCAGGTATCAATATTATTTTGTCGCTACCCAACGCCGTAGGCAGAAATCGATTGTGAGCGGCTGCATTTGGTCGAACTCTGCGGCTGCCGACCGGCTATGGGTCGGATGCAGCCCTCCGCGACCAGCAGCAATCGGCCAGAAGCGGACTTACGCGCAAGGCCGTTTCCAACCCGTTGCGGGCACTCACTACCGAGGTAACCGAAGCCGAGTGGCCATATCGGGATATGTAGAAGCAAGAAAGCCCGCACGATGCGGGCTTCTTGGGGGCTTCCGGCCATATGGGACTTGCACTTAGTGGGGCCGAGGGGAGGCGAAAGCAGCCAAGCCGCCAAATAAATGCTTTGTATTTCAGAGCCTTAGTTAGGCTTAGTTGGCAAAGCTGCCACCCCTTAACCATCAATATTGCCGCTCTGACGTGTTAAAAATTAGACGGATTATTCCTAGTTTAGCTGGCTCGCACTAGCTTGAACGAAGGGGAGAAATTGTTCCTGCAAATCTATCAGTCACAGTGAGGTCAGAAATCGGAATTTTTGGCTTCTCGCTGCTGGATGGGGCCCAGTGTCTAAAGACACAAGTCATAGCGTTCTGATATTGTCTGACAAAATAGTTTGCCTGTTTCGGAAGCTGAAAAATGACAAAGGAATGCGTACATGCACCTATCTAAGGTCACGCTTGTTAATTATAGAAATTTTGAGAGCGCTAAATTCGTATTTAATAAGGGTGTCAACACCATAATTGGCGAAAATGGATCAGGGAAAAGCAATCTATTTAGAGCAATTAGATTGCTATTAGATTCGAATATCTATCGTTCGGCCTATACCATTGAAGAGAATGATTTCTTTAGGAAAGAAGGCAGTTGGAAGGGACATTGGATAATTATCAGTCTTGAGTTTGATAATATTGGGCACGTTTTACCGGTAAGGATTTATTTTTAGGAAACGCGCGCGACGGTGGTCGTGCACTCATCGGCTATCCATTGGAGTAAAGCACTACTTGACCGGGACTTCACCATGAATTCGAAGCGTAAATGAGCCACCCACGTCGCTGAAGCTGCGAGCTTTGAGCAAGTTGCCCGGTGCGTGGCTCTAAGAATTCCAGAAAGGAGTTTTCGGCTGATCAATACACCACAGGTGAGTGAATCGCCTCTAAACTTATAGCTCCTCAACGACAGCTCTTGCCATTCATGGGCAGGCCTCACAGGCAACTAATGGCCGATTGCTGCCCGTCGCCACCCTCAGTTATGTGGCTTGGGGCTGGCGACCAGTTAAACATTGAGAGTTGGATGAAGTGATGGTGTTAAATCCAGTCCAGGGTACGACTACCGCCCCCTAATGTTTGAGGCTTCAATCGACATAAACCTGTTGGGTAACCAATGGTAACCGAATGCGGTTTAATGCCAGGCGGGCGAGCTAAGTGAGAGTACCCACTTACATCGACTTGACCGAGACCACTTCCACAAACCTAAATTTTTTTCTGGCCGTCTTAGTAGCTTCTTGTTCTGCAACTAGGGAGCTCAGCGTATCGGCCTCATGTACCATCTCGTGCATCTCGCCTTCAAATTCATTTCCCACACGGAGCGTGACTCTCAACCTAGGTGTGAAACCCTTTGAGACTGTCTTTTTCTTCGCTGCCTTCACTGGTTGCACGATCACAACATCCGGGACTGTGTCTTGCACGTCTGAGTTATTTACCGGCGCAGAGGGCCCGGAATCACCGAATAGCGCCCGGCGCATCTCATCTTCCATCTCTGTATTCATGCCATTTCTCAGAAGGGTGTTATCTATAACCTGAACGATTCTATCAGGATGGCCGGACTCTGTTGTAAAGCGTCGCTGGGGTGAGACCTCAAGTGGTGAAGGGTCAGCAGATACCGGCGAGCGTCAGCGTCTGTCCATCTGCCGCCTATTATGGCGGGCAGATGTCGGCTAAAAGCGGTCGATGGACAGGCTAGTGGCCGAACTGACCAAGGAAATAAACGTTTTTACACAGCCAACCATTCAGCCCGGAGACACCGAGACCGCAATACTGATACGTTGGATCTATTGCTTTCCTTCCTGACTAACTATGCTGTACCGCGGTCAATTTTTCGCTCCTACCAAGGATGGGCATTTGTTCACCTGTTTAACGGGTCGATGCTCTTTATTAATAAAGGATTCATCATGGATAAATCACGCTATTGGCTTTCTGGTGTCGTACTGAGCGCAATGTTGCTCGGCGGTTGCGCTTCCAAAGTCACTAAAGTAGACCAGTACTCAGGTTACCTGGATCGTTATGACGTTTTGCAGCCATCGGTTTCTGCCACGGGCGCACCAACACTTCGATGGGTTTCCCCGACTTTTAATCCGGCAGCATTTGATACGGTCGACTTCGACGGGTTGGAATTGTTTCCAGCGCCCAGGGCAACCGATCGCGTCAATATGCAGACATTCGTGCAACTTCAGCAGACTGCCAACCAGGCTGTCGTCACAGCACTGTCCAAGCGATACCGGGTATCCAATACCTTGCAGCCCTTGCCTCCCAATGCGCATCCTCTGGTCATGAAAGCTGCGATTACCGGAGTCAATGCCTCCAACGAAGGCATGAAGTGGTATGAAATCATTCCTGTAGCGGCAGTTGTGGGAGGCGTCGGTGCCGTCACCGGACATCGCGATCAAAACACCGAGTTGTATGTAGAGGCCGTCTTGCTCGACCCCGCCACCAATGAGCCGGTAGCAAGAGCCGTGCGCAAGGTATTTGGGAAAAAACTGGAAAACGCTTCAACGCAGATCAGGACTGAGGACTTCACCCAGGCCATCAATGGATTGGGCGCTGATCTGAGTGCGTTCATTCGTTAGTCGTCAGTAAAGTCTGCGACTCGCGCCGCTGATCGAGTAAATGAACCATCAGGCAGGCATACAGCGTCACGAGGATGAACAAGCCCATGCGGATGGCGAACGCGGTGTACACGTCCTTGCCTGCTGCGCTGTCCTGTACCGACTGACCCAATAGGATGATCAGCGTGATCAGGGTATTGAGCCAAAATCCCGGGGTAAACCGCGTCGGGCTCAGGGCATACAGCTTGCGCGCCATCACCAGGCCGAACAGCAGCATCCACAGAAAGAACATCCACAGATGCACAAACAGGCTGAGGGCGCTCCAGAAGAGGATCGCCAACAGACCTGCGAGTAACGTCGAGCCGAGCAGTTCGCGACCGGCGATGCGGGCGTTTGTCGTGGAGCTTTGCTGACCCAGGCCGACGGCTTTCAGGATGATCGGCAGATAACCGGCCGGGTCGATCAGCGCCAACAGGAAGGTCGGCAGCACGATCAGGGTTGCACGCAGCGCAACCCGACTGACTTCTTCTGCCGGCAGGGGTGGGGCAGCCGGCGGCGAAGGGGCATTGGGTGGATCCGGGAATAACCCATGACTGAACGCCACGACGACAACGGCAAGCAGCAAGCCCTTGACCAGTGCGCCGATGACCATTGCCGCCAGATCGAATTCGGCGATACCGGCCGAGGAGATCATGGTCAGGCCAATCACCAGGAAGGTCATGATCAAGGTGTTGCCGCCGCGCAGGCCAAAGCGGAACGCCAGGAACAGACCGACGCTGATCAATAGCACGCCGCTGACGGGGTAATAACGCAGGACCGGGATCAATAGCAGGCCGATGCCGGTGGTCAACATGGCGGCGAGTGCGAGCACCAGTGCGGCCTTGAACGGCAGCGGGCGATTGACCGAGGCCAGCAACAGCAGGCAAAGCACCGGCGCCATAAAAGGAATCGGCAAGCCGAAGCCAAAACTGGCGGTGAGGCTCAACGCCGTGCCGGTGGCCAGGCGCAGTGCGCGTTGAGCCCGCGGCGTGCGCCGAGTCGACAGCCCCTTAATAGGCATAGCTCAGCCAGCTCATGAACCCCACAAACACGTGGCCGAGTGGGTTCAGCGGATTGCCCTCGGTGGGGAAGGCCATCACTTCGGCCTGCCCACCGGCACGGATCCCCCGACTGTCACGCAACGTGTTCAATGAGTCTGGCGAAAACTCGATAATCACCGGAAAACGCTGGGCCGGACGCAACCAATCGCGGCTGTTCTGCACGCTGGGCAAGGTGCCGGGCGCGGGTGCCTGCCCCCCGCTGACGCCGTAACCGACGCTGCGCACGCGCCCCTTGAAAACCTCGCCCGGCAGAGCATCCAGAACGATCGAAACCGGCGTGTCGAGCCTCACCAAACCGAGGTTGTTCTCGGTCATGTCCGCGCTGACCCACACATCATGAATGGCAATCAGGGTCATGACCGGGCTGCCGGCCGCGGCGAATTGCCCTGCGTCGGTACGCAGATCCGTAATCAGCCCGGCCGAGCGAGCGCGAATCTGAGTATTGGACAGATCCAGTTCGGCTTTGGACAAGGCCGTGGCGGCACTGCGCAGCAAGGCGTTGTCTTCCTCGCTGCCACCTTCCTGCTCACGCGCGCGCTGCACTTCGGCGCGGGCAGCCGCCACTTGGCTGACCGCCTGTTCGCGGTTGGCGCGAGACACCTCGAGCAGGCGCACGGAAATGGTGCCGGGGTCTTCGCGATACAAACCCTCAAGACGCTGATTGTCCTGGCGCGTCTTGAGTTCATTGGCCTGGGCCGCCCGCAGATTGGCCTGCGCCGACGCGATCCCGGCGGTGCTCGCACCGATCTGTCGGCGGGTTGATTCAAGGTCGGCGCGCGCTCGGTCGACGGCAATCTGGTACGGCTGAGGGTCCACCTCGAAAAGGATTTCGCCGGCCTTGACGTCCTGGTTGTTGCGCACGTTCACCCGGATCACGCGGCCTGCCACTTCCGAGGCGACCGGAATCACAAAAGCACCTACCCGGGCCTGTTGCGTATAGGGGGTGAAACGATCCGCCAACAGGTACCAGGCCAGGCTCAGGAGGATCACTAACAGCACCCACTTGATGCCTTTTTTCGCCGGGTCGGCAGCCGGCGCTGGTGCCTGGGCGACTGGGGGCTCGGACGCGGGCTTGGCGGTTTCACTCATTGGTCTTTTACCTTGTAAGACATTGGAATGGCAGGCTGTGCAGTGCTGGGCTCTTCCAGCAGATCGCCCCAGTCAGTACGTTTTTCCATTTGCTGGCGGGTGGTCGGATCAACTTTCGGCTGGGCGCTGTACCAGCCACCGCCCACGGCTTTGTACAAGGCAATGACATTACTGACGGCATTGCTGCGGGCGACCAGATAATTGTCCTGTTGTTCGAGCAGGGCACGCTGCGCATCCAGCACCCGCTGGAAGTCCGAATAACCTTCGCGATACTGCGCGCTGGCCAGCACCAGCGAGCGTTTGGCGGCCACTTCGGCCTCACGCAGGATGCCTTCGCGCTCCAGGGATTTGATCAAGCCATAGGCCGCATCGTCCGCCTCGCGCGCCGCCTGGCGAACCTTGTCGCGGTAAGCCTCGATCAGCTGCTGCAACCGCGCATCCTGCACGCGCACGTTGTTGCTGATCTGGCCGTGATCGAACAGATTCCAGCGCAGACTGGGGCCACCGATCAAATCCAGACTCCGAGGCGTGCCACTGAGCGTGTCGGTGGACCAGACGATGCTGCCCAGCAAGGTCAGCGATGGATAGAAATCGCTCTCGGCCACGCCGATCAGCGCTGACTGGGCGGCGACATTCAGCTCGGCGGCGCGCACGTCGGGCCGACGCAGCAGCAGGTTGGCCGGTACATCTTGCAAAACGGCACGGTCGACCAGCGGGATCAGTCCCACGTTCTCGACCAGTTGCGGCAGTGCGCCGGGCGGCTGACCAACCAATACCGCCAACGCATTGCGAGTGCGCTGGAGCTGATCTTCAAAATTGGGGATGGTGCTCAACGTACCCAGGTACTGGGTTCTGGCTTGTTGCAGGTCGAGCTCGGCAGTTTGGCCACTGTTGAAGAGCTTTTCGGTGATCTCGAAATTGCGCTTTTGCTGTTTGGCGTTTTCCCGGGCGACGCGTAAACGGGCTTCGGTGGTGCGCAGTGAGAAATAGGTATCGGCCACTTGCGCGCGCAGCAGGACGAGTACGTCTTCATAGTTGGCCTGAGCGGCGAAGTAACTGGCGTCGGACGACTCGATGGCGCGACTGAAGCGGCCCCAGAAGTCCAGTTCCCAACCCACGTCGAACCCCGCGCTGTGTTGCCAGAAGTGGCTGTCTTGCGGGTTGGTCCCGCCGGATTGCCTGCGGTTAAAGTAAAGGCTGTCGACACTGGCTTGCTGCAGTTGCGGGTAAAGACCACTTTGAGCAATGCCGAGTTGGGCACGGGCTTCCATGACGCGCAGGCCAGCGATTTTGAGGCTGGAGTTGCGGGCATCCGACTCGGCTATCAAATGATTGAGGACCGGATCGGCGAAGACTTGCCACCACTGACGCAGATCCGGGTTCAGGCTGCGTTGGCTGGATTGCTCAAGGGCGGGTGAGCTCCAGTGTTCGACCCATGCTTCTCCAGGTGCCTGGAAATCCGGTCCAAGCTGTACGCAGCCGCTGAGGCCTAGAGCCCCCATCAAGAGAAATTGGCTTGGGCGTATCAACATGGCTGCACGTGAAAGCATTGGTTTTTCCATAAAAAGTTCAGTGGTGCATAGCCGCCCGTTTGGGGCGTGTAGTAATGTCCATCACCACGTGGAGTTATCAATCTGCGCTACTAAAAAAACGTAATCAGGCACTCTTTTTAGAGTGCCCGCTGCTACTCTTCGGCACTGTAAAATCCGCTAAAAATGATAAATAAGGTAAAACATTAATGAATTCCACACCGATCACGGCGACTCCTCACTCTGCCGGCTGGCGTTTCAAATTGGGTGTTGCGATTATTTGTTTAATGGCAGGTTCCTGGTTGATGGTGCCCATTCTTGCAGCGAGCGGGGTACCAGGATCCAAGATCGCAGCATTCACGGGCATCTTGTTTATCAGTAACAAAATCCTGCTGATACTAGTCATCGCCATCCTGGGCAAGTCAGGTTTCCAACAACTGAAACGCAGTGCGTTCGGTTACGTCTCCAACCTTGCACCAAAAGCCGATTTTGACGTAGGTCCTGTTCGTCACCGAGTGGGTATCGTCATGTTCTGTTTGCCGTTGATTTCCGCATTTCTTGAACCCTACATCGATACCATTTGGCCTGGTCTTAGACCCAACCTTTGGCAACTTCAAGCGCTTGGCGATGCCATGTTGATTGGCAGTTTCTTCGTACTAGGGGGTAATTTCTGGGAAAAAATGCGCGCGTTATTTATTCGAACCGCCCGGGTTAGCAATACAGAAGCGATTTGACTTGGCAATAGGAATTTCTGTACTGGTCAGCTTGACACTTACCAAGCCAGGCAACTCGTAAAAGTTGCCTGGATTTCGCGAGAAGCGGAATCAGTCCACAAAAAAACGTGCTGACTCAAGGAAAATTCGCCTCCCTCTTTTTACTGGATCAATTTCCTTTGAGCTTTACATAAGTCTGGTTCAAATCGCTCGCCCAGCCATCAAGCACCTTTTTCATATCCGTCGCTTTCATGACTTGACTGGAATTTTCCAGTGGCGCCCCCGTGCCCTTACGCACCACCTGCGCAACGATCTGATTCGACGCCCCGTCAAGGAATACAGCCTCAGTCGCAATATTGGTTTCTTGATCGCGGATGCCAGAGGCTGTGCTGACGGCAGCTGCTACCAAGGTAATCGGAAGCACTTCGTAAAATTGTAATCCTTGCGTTTTGCTACTAAGTGCAGTAATGGCAGGTCGAACTATAAGCGTTTTCGGACCCGGCGATGTCGTCACAGGTAACGACTTCCCTAGTTCACGCTTGAGTGCCTGATCATAATAAGAAGTGATGCCCTGCAAAGTGCTTTGCGGTATCTTTTCGGTCGCTTTCGGCTTAGGGTAAAGTTGGCTTGGCTCAACATAAAAGCTGGTGAAACGATTCAGGTCGAGCTTGGGATCAATCCAACGCATAACCGGCACACCGGATGCAGATTGAGCTTCGGTTAGTCGACTGTAGTCCTTCAGAAAACCGGAATACTCATCAGGCTCACTCAACTTGCTCGCGCACCCCGTCATCGTTAGGGAAACAACACAGAGCGAACTCAACAAAAACGCGAATCTCATTCTTTGAATCTCCTTGACTGTCGCGAGGCAATGGCCGCTCAGTCAACCTGAAAAATGAAAAGCAAGCAGGTATTTCTCACTCCCGATTTTTAATGATCAGGCACTAGAGCGCCAAGGTGTATACTAAAATTTCTGGTACCTGTGTTGAATCGGCTCACAGGTTTAGTCATTTTCTTCGATAAAATTTGCTCATTTCCTCAACATCTCTATATTGGCTCACCTTCGGTATTCTTCGACTTCTTGACGAGTAAGATCCATGGCAAATCGTGACCAATTGGTCATCTGTGAGCACTGCGACTGCGTGTATGAAAAAGTTACGCTCGTCAACTATCAGACCTCTTATTGTTCACGTTGCGATGGCGTCCTTCAGCGCTTTAACGGTCTGTCGGTGGAACAGCGCCTGGCGTTAACTTTTACCGCGGCAGTGCTGTGGATTTTCGCCAACTTCTATCCGGTCATGAGCATCAGTCTGCAAGGTTTGAATAGTAGTGCCACGTTATGGGATTCGGTGCTGGCACTCAGCGTGGGCCCCATCACCTTCATCGCGCTGGTGGCCGCGATTGCCATGATCATCGCGCCCATTTTTCAGCTGATGTTATTAGTGTGGGTCTTGAGTTTCGCCCTCATGAAGCGACGTTCGCCAGCCTTCAAATGGTGCATGCGCTGGCTGGAGAGCCTCAGGCCCTGGAGCATGCTGGAAGTCTGTCTGCTGGGGTCCATGGTGGCGGTGTTCAAACTCGCCGGTTTACTCGATGTACTGCCCGGCATCGGCCTGTTTGCCCTGGCTGTGCTCAGCTTGATGATGATCCGCATCGCCGGGCGCGATATCCGCGAGCTGTGGGACATTTCATGAAGACAGCACCGATCGCCAGCGAACTCGACCTGTGCCTGTGCCATAGCTGCGGCATGGCCTGCGACATAACGGACAACGCTCACGAATGCGAACGCTGTGACGCGCCATTGCACCAGCGCAAAGCCAACTCGCTGACACGGACCTGGGCCTACCTTTTGGCCTCACTGGTGTTTTATATCCCGGCCAATCTGTTGCCGGTGATGAATACCACCATGCTCGGCTCCGGGTCCGACAGCACCATCATGAGCGGTGTGCTGGAGTTCTGGCAGCACGGCGCCTGGGACATCGCCCTCATTATCTTCATCGCCAGCATCGCAGTGCCAGGCATCAAGTTCGTCGCCCTGACGATGCTGCTGGTGACCGTGCAACGCGGCAGCCAATGGGCGCGCAAGGAACGTTCGAAGCTTTACCGGTTCGTCGAGCTGATCGGTTACTGGTCGATGCTCGACGTGATTGTTGTCGCGCTGGTCGCAGCGCTAGTGAAATTCCAGGCCCTGGGCGATATCGAACCGCGCGCAGGCATTCTGTTTTTTGGTCTGGTGGTGATATTTACCATGCTGTCTGCCATGAGTTTCGACCCGCGTCTGATCTGGGATAACCCACAAAAAAAGGAGCAAACGAATGACGCTGCAAGTCACTGACAGGCCGCAAGTCCCCGGGCAAGCCCCAATCAAGACCCGCCGTTTCAGCGTTTCGCTGGTGTGGATCGTGCCAATTATCGCGGTGTTGGTGGGGATTTCCCTGGTGGTGCACAGCCTCATGCAGGAAGGGCCGAGCATTACCATTACGTTCAAGACCGGCAGTGGTCTGACCGCCAGCAAGACCGAAGTCAAATACCGCAATGTGGTCATCGGCCATGTCTCGGAAGTAAAGCTGAGCGACGATCAAAAAAGCGTTAACGCCACGATCAAACTCGACAAACAGGCTGAAAGCTTCACCCGTGAAGATTCACAATTCTGGGTCGTGCGGCCACGCATTGGTGCCGGCGGCGTCTCGGGCATCGATACCCTGCTGTCCGGGGATTACATTGGCGCCGACATCGGTCAGGCTGATGCCCGCTCCAAGCACTTCACAGGCCTGGAAAACCCGCCGCCCATTACCTATGGCGAGCCGGGCAAGCGCTTCACCCTGCGCACCCAAGACTTGGGCTCGCTGGACATCGGTTCTCCGGTTTACTACCGCAAGATTCCAGTCGGCCAAGTGGTGGCCTATGCCTTGGATGCCGAGGGCAAAGGGGTGAACATCGAAATTTTCGTGCATTCGCCCAACGACGCCTACGTCACTGAAAACACCCGGTTCTGGAACGCCAGTGGTATCGATGTAAGTGTCGGTGCCAATGGTTTTGCGGTGAAGACCGAATCCCTGTCTTCGTTGCTGGTGGGTGGCATCGCATTTCGCGCGCCGGAATACAGTCCCAATGATCTGTTGGCCAGCGAAGATAAAGCCTTCGACCTGTTCGAAGATCAGCAAACCGCGCTCGCCCCGCCCAACGGTAAGGGGCAGTACTTGAGCCTGCGTTTCGATCAGGCCTTGCGCGGGCTCAAGATCGATGCACCGGTGGAATTCCTCGGCGTGGAAATTGGCAAAGTCGTGTCGGTCAATCTGGATTTCGACGCGAAAAAACGCAGCTTTCCGGTCAATGTCGGCATCGTGATCTACCCACAACGCCTCGGCCAGGCCCACAGCAAAATGCTTAAGGTGTTGAAGCATGATCCCAATGACGAAACCGCTGGCATAAGGCTGATGGGCACCTTCATCGAAAACGGCCTGCGAGCCCAGGCCCGTAGCGGCAATCTGTTGACCGGTCAGCTTTACATCGCGCTCGACTTCTACCCCAAAGCAGAGAAAGTCGCTTTTGATCCAACTGCCCGTCCCGTCACTATTCCGACCATTCCTGGCAGCCTCGAGCAGTTGCAGGAAAAACTGGAGGGCATGGTCAACAAGATCAACCAGCTGCCAATCGAACGCATTGCCGGCAACCTCGACAGCAACCTCGTCGAACTGCGCAAAGGCCTGACACAATTCAATGCCAAGACCCTGCCCGGCGTGCAGACCACCCTGACGGACGTCAGCAAGACTTTGCAATCGGCCAGTTCGACCCTCGCTGAAGACTCGCCGCAACGGGAACAGTTGACCCAGACCCTGGATGAACTCGGGCGCATGTCGCGCTCCTTGCGTGAACTCTCAGATTACCTGGGCCGGCATCCGGAGTCGCTGCTTCGTGGTCGTCCCGACACTGCCGCGCCAATAGATTTGATGGCGCCACCGCGCAACTGACCACAGGAGCACCACCCCATGGCTTTTCCGCTGAAGACCACCTTGGTTGCCGCGCTGTTACTACTCGCCGCTTGCCGCAGTGATCCGATTCAATTTCACACCCTGATGCCGGCCCAACCGAGCGGCAATTCAAGGTCCAGCGCTGCGGATATTCACATCGAGGGCCTCAGCGTACCGCCTCAGGTCGATCGTCCGCAGATTGTCATCCGCCAGGGCAACAGCGGCCTGGCCATTCTGGAAACCCAATGGTGGGCCGCGAGCCTGGTGGATGAGTTGCGCAGTGCGCTGGTCGATCAAATGACCAACAACACGCCCCAGCGCAAACTGTCGGTGCGCCTGGACGTGCAGCGTTTTGACTCGATTCCCGACCAGTACACCTTGCTCGACGTGAAATGGCGACTGCGCACAACAGGCGAAGCCGTTAACTCGTTGGTGACTTGCCGAACGACCCTTCGCTCGCCATCCGGCCCCACTATCGATGACTTGGTGATAGCTCATCAAGACAATGTAAAACGCCTGGCCGCCATAATCAGTGAGGCTTCCGGTAGGACTTTTGGTGACTGCCCCGTCGTGCAGTAAAAAATGTTTTAAGGTCAGCTAATAACCGACGAATGATTCAAACGGGCGGTCAGATTCAAGTGTTATCGCCCCGTCCGTTGCTGTGTTCAATGGCTATATAGGGCAGCAATCACGACTGGTAGCGGTGGATATGCAAAGTAACGTCACTACACGAAAGACTTTCTAACCTGTTAGCAACCGGTGAGCAGCACTTCTTCATGACCGAAAATCAAGCGAGTCTCCGAGGTCTTTCCTAGACACCCGATGACTGCTTTTGGCCGATTTCTGCCTATCACTAAGGGCTGCATTCCACCCTTAGCAGCGGTAATTCAGGGAAATACAGCTATTGAAAAACCGTTTAACTCAACATTCTGAGGGAATGTGGAGTTTGCGAGCATGTTGGGAATGCCTGCATGATCGGTGCCTACATAATCACTGAACCGCCAGCAGTAAGAAAAGGAAATCGTATGCTTCAGATTGCCACCGGAAAGCTGTTTAGCCGCCCAGTTGGTTGGGAGAACCTGCTGCGCGGAACCCTGTACACCAATGCCACCCTTGGCAGAAAAGACGTAGTAGAAACGGGTGCGGGTAAATTACTGCCCTCGACTAGCTATTCGCATCCGCGTGTACTGGTCTATGAACTGCTGGAGCAAATGGAGGCCGAAGAGAGCGCACCAGGCGTACTCGTATCCTCAGGTGTCGAACCGTATTTAAATGATTTTGCCGTTGTGGCCTCATTTGCTTTGAATTGCGTATGCACACCGGACATTGATCTGGCACGACGCCTGACGAGTGGCGAAAAAGGGTTATCTACACGTGCGGCTCCGAGAGAATTTGTCCGTCGTTTCTTCGATGCCGACCTCTGGTGCAAGCCTGAAGAAGTGGCATTCCTGCAGGAGTTCACTACTCAACTGATTGGATTGCCTCGCAATACATTTCTTTGCGTCATGCGGGCGATCCGGACTTACATCAACGGTATGCACCGTATTGCCGATGACTTGGAGCTGGCGTACACCCTTTTAGTCGCGTCAGTTGAATCGCTAGCCCAGGACTTCGATGGACATGAAAGTGACTGGGAGTCCTATGACGAGCGTAAGCGGCTTGCAGTTGATGAGGCGTTGTCCGGTGCAGAGGAAAAGCTCGCGAAGCGGGTCAGAGAAGCGCTGCTGAAGGTGGAGCATACGGCTCTAGCGCGCCGGTTTCGCGAGTTCGCTATATCGCACACGCCGTCCAGTTACTTTCGTGAATCTTCACTCGAAATGAATCTGTCTCTCGCGCGCTCAGACCTCACTGAGGTCTTGGCAATGGCCTATCAATCACGATCCAAGTATGTGCACCAACTCAAGCGGCTTCCGGACGTTGTAGTCCTTGGTCATGGCTATAGTGAGACCGCATTGCACGAACGGGTAACGTTTTTGACCCTTCAAGGACTATCTCGTTTGATGCGCAATGTGATCATTGAATTCGTCAAAAGCCAACCTTCGTTGGAGCGCGAGAAACATGACTATGTCTTGGAGCGAACTGGAGTAATCCAGTTGCAGATGGCGCCACAGTACTGGATTGCGAACGCTGAAGGAGATGTGATCAGCGCCGGTCGACGGAAACTTGAAGGGTTTCTAGAGCAATTTGTGCCGTGTGCATTGAGAGAAGAAGGGGCATCTCTAACTGATCTGCGGCCAGTTCTGATCCCTGTGGCAGAACTCCTGCCAAGCGCCAAGAAGAATCTCCGGTTGCCGTACCTTGCTCTATATGCACTTTTCAATGGAGTTGTGCCAGAGGGAAGTCGGGCGCCAGTATCTGAAACGATTGACAGGCTTATTCAACAAGAGCTCTCACAGCCTTCGGCGGAAGCGCTTATCGTAAACACCATCTTCGCCAAGGTGGCCAATTGGCCTTTAGAGATTCATCTGCAGGTGCTGGAAAGCTATTTCAAGCGACGTGGAAAGCCTAGTGGGCTGCGTTTTCCAAGGTTGTTTGAGGCTGCAGTGTCACTAGATCTGGCGGAGCGCTTCCGTCTGGTAGGAAACATGGATCAATGTCGAAAGATGGTCGCGCTCGCAGTGGAAAGTCATCCAGGGAATCAACCACTGGTACAGTTAGAAGCAGCAATTGCTCCCGACACGCCAATCCATGGCGCGGATGTTTTATTACCTAGCTCGACTTCTGGCGATGGTGCGGACTAAACCCAAGAAGAGAACTACCAGACGCACAGTTCACAAACTGAATCGCTCCGGCTTTGCACGCGATGTTTGAGCCGGATCGCTGCGTTATAGCGCAGGTTCTGGCGTCTAATTTCATCGACACTGAGTCAGAAGGTGCAGTCTTCGCTTGTCCATTGCAGCCAGATGAGAGACAGCTATTGGCGGATTACTGCCTGCTGCGACGGGCAGCAATTGGCCGATTCTGCCCGTCACGAAGGGCAGAAATCGACCCATGGTAACTATCCACGGGGTAGACAAAATGCCGGTAGCTTAGTAGCTTCACAGACACTGCAATTGACTCTCGATGGTGTCAGGACCAACCATCATTCAGCAAAGCTTTAATTTAAGCAACTCTTCATAAGTCACATCACGCCTGTATGGCGGAAAGTGTACAAGGCGACAAGAAATTCATAAGCTTAATATCCATACGAGACGCGAAATATCATGATTCTTAACGGTTACTAATCTACGGGACAATGTGCGTGCAATTTGATCATGCGGTAGATCTAGCCAGGTTCGTTGAGGAACTTAAGAGCGAAACCGATCGCGGGCTTCCATTGGTCGGTGCAGCTCTTATTGACGAAAAACTTTTCGAGGCCCTCGATGCATTTTTTATTGAGGGGAAATCATCAAAAAAATTATTGTCTGAAGGTAACGCTCCACTAGGTACATTCTCCTCAAAAATAGACGCTTGCTATGCTTTGGGTCTCATTGACGAATTTGAGTACCAAGAGATTGGAGTGATTAGAAAAATTAGAAATGAGTTCGCACACGCCAAGCATGGCTTGTCTTTTGAAACAAAGAAAATTAAAGACTACTGCACAAGCTTGCAAGCTGAGATTCCACAAGACCTAGATATTCCAACTGATGGTCCTCGATTCAAATTTATGAATTCTGTTGTATGCATTGTACTTCGCTTGTATTACAGGGCTACGTGTGTTCAAAAAGAGCGTAGATCGCCAAAAGCATGGAGGGTCACAGATGCACATCTGATTGACGCTTTTGCGAAGATGGATATCGACCACGCGACCTACACTTTTGATGATTGAATACTCTGTGAGAAAAAGCAGTTAACATTGATTGGCCACACGCTGCGCCCACTTGAGCGGGCTAAAAACTTTCTGCTTAGGAAATATACGAGAGTAGAGTCCTGAGTGTCGCAGCCAGCAGGAAAATGTGTGGGGCGGAAACTGCCACCCTCCATTGGCTAGTTACAACAGTAGGTGATAGCGGCCGGTCGCAACCGGCTGCTATCGACCCATCGCGGTCACTCCTCGCAGAGCTGCCGCCTGTGCAGATTATGAGCGCCCCATAGGAATGCGAACCGTAAAAGTGGTACCCCTATCAGCTCCTGAGTCGACTTCTATATCTCCCTGATGGGCACTTACGATTGCGGATGCGATGTAAAGTCCTAGCCCGAGCCCCGCTTCAGCGCCGTACTCGACGTCGCCGCTGTTTAGATGACGAGTCATCGGATTAAAAAGGCTCGCTCTTGCGCTGTCTTGGATTGGAAGTCCGGCATTGTGGACCGACAGTTGGGCATACTCATTGCTGGCTTTTAGAGTGACGGTAACAGGGGTGCCGGTCTCTCCGTGCTGGATCGCGTTTTCAATGAGATTAGCGATTACCTGCTCCATCCTGGGTTTATCAAACCGCCATGGCACGGTGTATTTCGACTGAAAGTCTATCTGTCGATCCGGGTGGTAGGCGCTTGCTTCGTCCACCATCCCCTTACACGTCAGTGCTAGATCATCTGGTTCGATGCGCACTGGAATTCCCGATCCCAACTGAGTGCGTGTGAAATCCAAAAGGTCACCTACGATCTTTATGGAGCGCTTCACACTCGTGAAAATACGCGACACGTTCTTGGTTGATTTGGGCGGTAGATTCCCAGCGCCTAAAAGGACTTCAGAACTGAGTAATATGGCACCGAGCGGACTTCTCAAATCGTGGCCGAGAACGCCAAGAAATACGTTGCGCGCTGTATTGACGGCATTGGTGTATGTCACCACCGACTCAGCGAGCGCTTGATCAACTGCTTCATTGAACCGAATGACATCATGAATTTCTTCAGCCTCGGACACATGATCAGGCGGCAACCACAACGCAAGCACGCTGGTACGCAATGCTCTGTATTCGGCAATCATTTGCCCGATGGTGAAGCCCGAAGAATGACGAAGGTCCGCGTGCGTTTCTGATGAGCTGACCCCAAAAGTGGGAGGGGCACCTCCGTGAGATTTCGCGATCCTTGCTTCATGGCTCTGCGGAGTTTGAAGGTCGGCAGCGATGATCCGCAACATTTGTTCCGCATGATCTCGCAGGGCGGGCGAATCCATCCCGTCAGCGGCGGGAGTTAACGTTCTGGCGAAGTCCTCCCACTGCTGAAGGATGGGTTCCATATTTGCAAGGATGAAGTCGGCAAGGCGCATGGTGTGCTCACAGTAATCAGAGTCTTTTTCTTTAACGGAACTCGTTAGGCAATGAGCATAGGAAACTCTCAGTGAGCCGTTTAAATCTTTTCATCATTCACTACAACTTTTTCGGAAAGTCAAAATCATTCATCCTTCGGAACGCGGAAATGAACAATTCAGACGCATGGCATTGGGCGAGCTGTGATGCGGGTGTGGCTCCGCTCCCACAGCCAGGCAAGCCACCACTCACGAAGTTTTCCAGGCCTTTGGCACAGAGACACGCCATTACCGATATGGAGTGGCGAGAGTCTATCTCAGTAGGCTGGACGGAGGTGGTGTAATGATGATCGACGGCGATATTGCAGAGTCGGTTGCGCTATCCAGCGTTTGCTCGCATGAGCCTCTCTTAATGACTGCTTTTGGCCGGGAGTGGTGCTGGGGACAGTTCAATCCGCACCTGGTGAACCTCAATACGAGGTCAGCTACTGCGCAGAGTCGCCGGGTATGGTGAGTAGCGACCAAGGCATCGGCTTGGAGGTCACTCATGGCCTGGAACTGATGGAGGCATCTGATGTAATTGTCATTCCAGCGTGGGGCGATCAATCGGTCGCTGCATCTGCACAGCTTGTGAAAGCCTTACAGCTCGCTAATGTCCAAGGAAAGCTCATAGTCGGGTTATGTTTGGGAGCATTCGTGCTCGGAGATGCCGGGCTGCTTGATGGCAAAGAAGCAACCACTCACTGGGCAGTCAGAGACGAGTTTGCGCGTCGCTTCCCTGAAGTTCGTTTCAGGCCCGAGGTGCTCTATGTCATTGATGGCAATATCATGACCTCTGCGGGAACCGTGGCGGCAATCGATTGTTGCCTGCATCTGATACGCCAGCGGCTCGGTGCTGATGTGGCGAATCGCACCGCGAAGATGCTGGTGACGCCGCCGCATAGGCAAGGAGGCCAGGCTCAATACGTAGAACATCCTGTGCCGCAACTATCTAGTGAGACTCATTTGTCTGAAGTACTGGCGTGGGCCCGAATGAACCTAGCCAGTGATCTATCGCTCGACGTCCTGGCAGACATGGCGAAAATGAGTAGGCGCACGTTTACTCGTCGCTTTAGGGAGGCCACTGGCAGTACCGTCTCTAAATGGTTGAATGCTGAGAGAGTCGCCAGAGCACAACAGCTGCTCGAAACGACCGACCTACCTATCGAGTGTGTCGCCGGTGAGGCGGGTTTCGGAACGCCTTTGTCGTTGAGACAACAGTTCGGCGTTCACCTCGGCACATCGCCTTCTGAGTATCGGCGAATGTTTTTCCGTGAAATGAGGCCAGGCCCGAAGGCGGGCGGCAGTGAGCACATTGCCGAGCCATCCACCCCTTCCCAGCTAAAGTTTTAATTATGCCTCTTAGCTCAGGCAGCAAGATTCCTAACGACAGCGAGCAGCGCCTGAAGCGGATGTAACCAGCGCGCGACTTCAGGTTGCCTGAACCATATCAGCCAGGCAGCCAGCCATAAGAATCGAACAGCGGCAGTTATGACGAAGGCAACACGCCATTCGTAACTGTTGACGACAATGCTCGGGCCCAACGCAGCAATCCCCGGGCCTATCAGGCTACCGGCATGGAACAGTGAGGTCGCCATTCCGCGCTCGCCGGCAGGCACCCATTCGCGCAGAGCGCGTCCCCCGGCGGGGTACGAAGTCGACCCTCCGACACCCATCAGCAAACGAGTGATCAGCATGGAGAAGAAACCCCCTGATGCTGCAGAGAGGAGGGGGGCGACAGACCAGACGCCGATGCCCCAGGCGTTGACCAGCCGAGTATCGTATCGATCCTCCAGCATTCCCATGGGTATGAGTGCGAAGAGGTAAAGCCATAAAAAGGAGGACAGCAGAAGGCCCAGCACGAAGGGGCTAATGTCGAATTCTAGAGTGTGGTGAGAGGCAATCGCCAAGGCTAACCGACAGACCCGGCTCAGGCTCGTAGCCGTAGTTAGCGCCCAAAATGAGGACAAAGACGTCGCACTGATCAACCTCTGTCAGGCAGGCATGCACGGAAGAATAGGTGCGGGCTCCAAAATGCTCGCTCATGACCGGCTTCATATCCAGAGCTTCTACGGCGTCCTTGGCAGCCGCTCTGAATTGCTCAAATCCCCTTACCACCGAGCTTATGAATACCTTCATCTGTTCCCCTCAAAATGCTGGCGCCTGTGGATTTGACTGATGCCTGGTGGGATTGTTTCCAGCAACCATCACCTACAGCGTTGGGTGCTCAGCGCCTTTGACCAGATGTCATGATCGCACCGCGAGCAGCGTGCTTCGTGTTCTTCAAGAATAGATTGTGCAAAGCCACAACTCACGCAGCAATAAAGTCCCGAAGCGGGCACTTTTATAAACTCCGCACGATGTTCTAAAGGTAGGACTGACAAGCCAGGGCGCAGGTCTTCTTGATCGTAAAAATAAAGACTGATGTCGCCATCTGTTTCCATAAGCGCCAATCTTACTTGGCCTAAGTGCTCAACGCCCCGTTGTCGAAGCTCCATCAATATTTCGCTCGATGAAATATTCAGCTTCTCTAAGGATTTAAGTTCATATAAGCCATTGCGAATGACGGTTACAGGTAGACCATCAATCCATGCTTCAAATTTCTTGCTTTTGGTCATGACCCAAACCGTCATGCGATAGAGCAGCAACAGCGTGAGGAAAACGACTGCAACGGGCAACAGTGGTACATCATGGTAGAAGGACACGTCTCCGGCAGCGGAGCCCAACGTCAAAATCACGACCAACTCAAAAAGTGAGAGCTGTCTTATCCCGCGTCGGCCACTTGATTTTAAGAACAAGAAAACGGCAAGAAAGGCAAAAGCTGCCCGAAACCCTACCTCTAGCAAAAATGTTAGTGGAAACTCATCTATCAACATCCGTTGAATATCAAAGGGAGACATCATCACCTCTTTTTTGGTTTTTTAGATAATCATTGAATTGTGTGAGTCCTGCCCATCTAAAGCGTTACATCCTCTGAGTAGCTCCACGGGGGCGATGAAAACGGGCTAGTCGTGGAATGAATCTCCAATACATGAACCTTAGCCTCGATTCGCCAAAGAATGGTGAGCCAGTTTGCACCATCCGTTACTCACCGGAAGGCTTACTCGCGCAAGCGCGGAATCTGCCCTGTTGGTGCTTGTCGGTTCCCTGGCACGGATTTTACAATCCGGTAGGTGGGTAAGGGCGTGACCTGCGGGCAGCGGGATCATTGCCACCACCCCACTGATTGAAGCGGTTTGTGTGCGTGCCTGACATGGCTTATACAAACGTGAGACCATACATCGTTCTGCTGCCATCCAGACCATCAATCGAGTGCGACCTTGGTGCAACGGTTTGAAAGCGGGCATTCCATCGGATAACCCACTTAAAGCATTGACCTTGAGCCGTTCGGGAGTAAAAATGACTGCGAACACCACGCCTCATTCCGTTAGCTCCAGTGAAACAGCTCCAGATGAATCCCTTCGAATGAACGTCGTTCGTAGGTACGCCATCCTTGATTCCCCTCCGGACGGCGCATTTGATCGTGTGACCGCAATAGCAGCGCGCCTTCTCGGTACTCCGATTGCAATCGTGAGCATCGTCGATACAGATCGAATCTGGTTCAAATCCCATCATGGGCTCGACGCAAATCAAATTTCCCGCAATCCAGGACTCTGTGCCTCCGCGATCTTACAGAATGGGCCTTGGTTAGTAACAGACGCTAGGCATGATCCTCGAACGCTTTCTAATCCCCTTGTCGCAGGCGAATTTGGTCTTCAATTTTATTTGGGTGTGCCGCTGCATACTCACGACGGCTTCAATCTCGGTACGTTATGTGTGCTGGACACGCAGCCGCGCACGGTTACCCAAGATCAGATAGACACGTTGGCGGATCTTGCTAGCGTTGTAATGGATCAGCTTGAACTGCGCCTTTCCGCCATGCGATCCATAGCTGAGAAGGAAGCAGCGCTGAATCATTCCCACTTGATGGCCGAGGAAATTGACCATCGAGTCATGAATAGCCTCCATTTGATTGTGTCAATGCTGAGCATTCAGAGTGTTCAGCTGGGCAACTCTGAAGCGGCTAAGGAGATTTCAAGAGCGGCTGCCAAAATATTTGCAGTAGCAAATGTGCATCAGCATATTAACGTCGGTAAGGCTGCCACGACGCTCGATAGTGCTGACTATCTGGTTCAACTGTGTTCTGGCTTATCAGCAATGTTAGGTTGTAGGGATCAGGTAGCTATCTCGGTCGAAGCCGTTCCACTCGCCTTGGCGAGCGAACAACTCAGTCGACTCGGCCTTATCGTAAATGAATTGGTGACAAATGCTTTAAAATATGGGGCCACCAAGGTCGATGTACAATTGGCACCATATGAACATCAGTATTGCCTGACCGTAACTGACAATGGCAAGGGACTTCCAGCCGACTTTGGTGTGGATAAAATGTCAGGGTTGGGAATGAAAGTAATTACTTCGCTTGTTAAAAATCTGGGTGGCTCGCTAAGTCACCAGCCCAACGCAAACATCGGCGGCACCGCGTTTCAGATAATTTTTTCTCCGATGTTGAGTTTGCGTCCTCAAATTTGAAACGAAGCTTCTCGCTTTACTTACCAAGTACGGCAACAGCTTGAAGGACATCTTCAACCTGCCTGATCTACAGCCTGGTCGTCGCGCTCCGGCTGCCTGCCGCAATCGGGCACCCGCAAGCCTCGCGAGGTAGGTTTACAAGAATCCGGAATCGGATGAGGTCGTGGAACCAAGGGCGACTATCACAAAATTTGAAATAGCGGAAAGCGACATACGGCTCAGACAAGATCGAGTCCTGGCTGACCAAGTGATTTTGGTTTGAGTACAAAAGGGCCCTTCGAGGGCCTTTTTTGTTAAACACGATGTACTATCGTAATGGCTTTTTGCCGTGATCGGTATGTTCTGGAAATGCTGGCAGCGTAAAGCATCTTTCTGAAATTTAATCGGTTGATTCAGTCATTACCGGTGATTGGATCTCCGTTCATCAACATGAATCTCACGGTGCTCATGACGCCAGAGACCTGACCTAATGCAATTTTTCACACGGAGAATTCCAGAATGGCAGCGCATCATAAAGAGAAACACCCAATAGACAACATTGGTTGGCTGCGCGCTGCCGTATTGGGGGCCAATGACGGAATCGTTTCAACTTCAAGTCTGATTCTGGGCGTAGCCGCCTCTCACGCAACTCACAACAGCATCCTTATAGCGGGTGTCTCTGCTCTCGTCGCCGGTGCTATGTCGATGGCTACCGGAGAGTACGTTTCCGTGCAGTCCCAAGCCGACACGGAAGCGGCTGCCCTAGAGGCGGAGCGAATTGAGATTCAGGAAAATCCGAAGGGCGAGAATCGTGAACTGACAGGAATTTATGTTGAGCGAGGACTTGAGGTGCCGCTTGCAAAAGAAGTCGCGACTAAACTAATGGATCACGACGCCTTGGGGGCGCATGCCCGAGATGAGTTGGGAATCACCGATGCGATGAGTGCAAAGCCATTACAGGCTGCTCTTGCATCTGCGCTAAGCTTTGCCGTAGGTGCAGCACTACCATTACTCGTGGTCGTAGTAGTTCCACAAGAACATCTCATCCCAGTCATCGTCGTCGCGTCGTTGGTCTTCCTTGCTATCCTTGGCGGCTTGGCGGCCAAGGTCGGCGGGGCAAATATTAAAAATGGGGTTTTACGTGTGACTTTTTGGAGTGCACTTTCGATGGCGGTGGCAGCAGGAGTCGGTACCCTGTTGGGAACCACAGTATAAAACCCGGAGCGGGTTCCAGAATTAAATTCTTGATGGTGAGAGTGGGCCTTTATACAAGGATGGAACAGGGTTTATATATTTGAAGGCAAGAGAAAAGCAGCGCTGCCCCCACACACCTTTATCCGATAGGATGCCGCCGGTTTTTCTTCTGTTTTCTTTAGCTTTTTAATCCCACAGGATTGAAAGCTGGAACAGAAGCTGAAACTGAAACGCAGGCCTTGGGGGCCCAAGGGGAATCGCATTACTTACAGCCGTGGGCTGCTGTGGTTATCTAATGCACCTGATCGAGATTTTTTTGCCGCTCAACACGAACGATGGCACGCCTCAGCCCGTCGAGCTTTTTCGCCGTGTACGGGAGCAGTTGGCCGAACAGTTCGGAGGAGTGACGGCTTTCACTCGCAATCCGGCGAAAGGTATTTCACTGCAGAAATATAACGAGAGAGCAGAGGACGACATCATCGTCTATGAGGTCATGGTTGAAGCTATTGATCGGCTTTGGTGGCAAAGCTTTAAGCGCGATCTTGCAGGGCGTTTTCAACAGGAAGAAATTCTGATCCGAGCCACCGCCATTAGTCTCATTCGCTAGCCAAAATCGTTAGAGTCACGTGATGAGCCTAGATGTCGCATCAAAAAAAGCCCGTGTGACGCGCGAGCTTTTGGACTTCAAACGAATAGCTTTCCGGTACGATGCGGCTGGGCTAGCCTTGGATTCGACGGCGGTCAGCAGAATCCACCCTAAACCCTTGTTGTTAGCGCTTTTTCACCGCAATGCGCGCCTTAGGGTTTGGCCACCAACGACCAATCTTAACATGTCGTTGTTTGCTCGGCGCGCATCACTCTTCATTTTGGTTATGGACAGTTAGCTTTTGTCGATACTTTGTATCTAGACATTATCGTAATCGAACGGTTTAGTTCCATAGAAAGAATGGATTTCAGTTGCCCAAGATTCGTCGGCCATATTAGGCCAATTGTCCTTGTCAAAACCTGGTGCGTTTTCCAAGCGTTCTTTCTCTACGTTTAGTACGAAGCGCTTATTTACTGTATCGAGTGTGAATGCATTCCAGGGTACCGCAAACAGTTTTTCTCCCATGCTAAGAAAGCCACCAAAAGAGAGAACAGCATAACTCACTCTACCGCTGCGAACATCCAGCATGATTTCCTTGATATCTCCCAAGTCTTCTTCATTATGGTTATAAACATCATTTCCAATGAGTGTGTCTGCCCCCATCAGGTCGGGGCCAGGCCCCTGTTCCTCAGAGCTGGTATCTCGTAGGAGGTTGGTTTTGTACATGCCATAGGTATCACGATCTTCGTAGTTCATTACTATCTCCTATCAGCAATCGCCAATCAATCAGAAAATGCACCCACCACCTTGATGGCTGTATTAGTGAGAGTCACCCGCTTTCTAAAAAGTTGAATTTTTCTTCTGCATGACGACGAATGGCAAATTGGAAGTAAAAAAGTTAATCAGCTTTTAATTAGTGTGCTATCCATGTGTGATGCTTTGTTTTTATTATGGGTATTAACTAGATCGATATCGTAGACATCTAGATTAAACGATTTCCCATTATGGCAACTACGTCTCCGGCTTGAATATAACTTCATAAATATAAAGATTAAGTTTTGGTCACTGCTGTGACCAAACTTATTTGAATGAGTAGGCGACGGCTGTGGGCGCTGCCGGGGACGCCACTGAATGCTCCCGGCAAGCTGATCTCGCCGAGAAACGTTTGAAGCCATTACGCGCGTTGGTGCTTGATCCCAAATTCTTCGGCCACGAGGACGATACATAGCCTCGGCAGCTTGTCTCATTACTCACGCGATCCTTGGCGCAGTATTGACTGAACGACGCCACTGATAGCGTTTTGGCCAGGTCACTCAGGTGACATAAGCACCGCAAGACTCATATTGATGAATTCCTCGTTTTTGCTAATCGTGTCTAAAGCACCGCGAACGTTGCCGGCGACTTCAGCAGAACCACGTTGCTCGACCCAGAGCGTCAGCTCCATGATGGCGGCCTCAAGAGCTAATTGGTTTTGATTGATTTTGAAGAGCAGGGAAGGGAGCAAATCTGAATTTGGCATCAAGGTTCCTCCATGAAAACGCCAAGCCTAGCAGTATAAAAAATGAATAGTCAGCCGCGTCAGCTCAAGGCCAGTGGACGGGAAACAATTGGTCGTGAATTTACTCCGGCGCGTTCCTTGACTACTGGGCTTCATAGACAAGACTGAGAAGGAATTTTTCCTTCGGACGTACCCCATGATTTCTTCTCTTGAGCTCCGACATATCATTGAAAGCGGTTTATTACCTCGCTCCTGCACCTGCTCCGTGAATCCCAAAGGTTCGCTATTGATCAAGATGATTGAGCCTTCCTCTGGCCGCGTGGAACTGTTTGTCCCCGGCGTGTTGGCATCGGATCTCACGTCCAGTCGGGCGATTTCAAATTTGATTGGCGAACTCAGAATTGAAATGGCAGCGCGCCAAGCGATCTGTGCGTGAGCCCGAGGGCAAATGGTGGACTTGGGAGCATCAGAGCTAACAGGCCAACAACGACTCAAATCTTACGAATGGGGTAATCAGGCTGCAGGAGAGACGCTACCGCGATTACCAAGTCGTCCAATGACCAAGGCTTGTGCAGGTAGGTGGTTGATGGCGGTACCGTTGCGGGGTCTATCAGATAAATACCGCGAGCGTCAGTTTGATGAACTTTTCGTTTCTGTCGATGGCGTCCAGCGCGCTGTGCGCATTGTCGGCGACATCGACTGATCCGCGTCGCTTTCAAACGCGGGGACAAAGATCGGGCCGCTCCCTTATTTCATGCACGACTCTTCCGTCCTGCTATAGCGGCTGACTTTGACGGAGAAGGTTCGGGGCTAAACGAACCAGCGATCAGAAGGTATGAATTATTTGGCGTGTTCGTACTCCACCGCTCGAGGAGCAGTTGTTTCTCAATGGCGGTGACCTCCGCGCCGAGGCAAAGCTAATGGCATCGATCGAAGATTTCAGGATGAAATCACACGAGCTCCTGATAGAACTCGACGCCGCTACGATGGAAATGATGACGCTGGTCACATCCAAATGCGTTTCAGGCCCCGACTGGGATTTTGCCAGCAAGAGGCAGCACGACGCCTATGAAAGCTGGGATGCCTTTATGAATACGCATAACACAAATATTTAAATTGCAGATTCTGAAAAGGACGGGCTCACTAGCTGAGATTGACAATTTCGATCAATGCTTTTTGTCTGATGCAAGAGAGTCCTATGAGTCGGCAAGGAGTGTTTTTAGCAAAAGCGTTAGAAATACATCATGAGTACGAAGTGGCGACAGTTGTCATCTGCGACATGCTGAGCAAGCCTCGCGGGTAAAATTCTACAAAAATCCGCATACTGGCGAGGTCGTCGAAACCAAAGGCGGTAACCACAAGGGTCTTAAAGAATGGAACGCTGAACACGGCTCCGACACCGTCGAGTCCCGGCTTTCCAAGTGAGTTTAGTTTGAGTACAAAACGGCCCGAGAGGGCCATTTTTGTTGGCGTTGCGGGGAATGCGGATAAACGTCCGGCTAACACAGATGTTAGTGAGTACCAATGCTAACGTGGGAGAAATCCAGTTCAATTAGGTTGGGATGGGTGGTAAGCCGGCTTCACATGTTTGATAAGGATGAACCCACCGTGCCGAGAATTTTGACTTCCCAGATAAGTGACACCGCACTAAACGAGCACAATGCAAGGATGTTCGGGTCGCCAAAGGAGCGCTTGGATTTTTACCGAAGAGAGATTCAGTACGAAACCAGCATCTTGGCTAATCGAACTGACGCCTTTTTGGCATCTCAGTCTTTTTTGGTCATCGCATTTGCCTCTTCTATGGGCAATCTCAACCCCGAATGGGGCAAGTTGTTCACGCTGGTAGTACCACCGTTTCTTACGTTGCTTGGAGTGCTAAGTTCGTTGAATGCTTGGCCCGGTATTCGTGCGGCATACGACATTATCGGCCATTGGCATTTCAAGCAGAGTGAGCTATTGCATAGCGAGCCTTTAATGGGGTTGGCGTATGACGAATCGCCTTTATTTTGTGAGAGAGAGTCCACGCAAAAGGGGTATCGAAAGGCGTTGCTGTTTTCGGTGCGCACACCTTGGATCTTTGCGACGTTCTGGGTATTGCTTGGCATTTGGTCGGTTTGTATTCAAATCACCAAACTAGGTGCTTGAGAGAGATATTCGGACATCATCAGCTCTGCGCCCAAATGAAAACTCGATCACAGGTTATAGGGTGTACCATCGATAGGTGCCCATCAAAAATTAGTGAGCCATGTCCAGGGAAAGCGAAGAGGGCCGCCAGATCGTAGCTTCTCTGGCGCGCCGGGTCGGTGACATTGCTGATCTTGCAAAGACCGCCCACGCAATTATTTCAACCTTGCAGGATATGGACGCAGCCCTCAGGCCCATCATCGGCCAGCAAGGGGTTGTCGCGCTTTATCGCCGCAGCCTCAATCTGTGCGTTTCCACTCATCCGCGACTGGCCGGCACCTGTGACAGAGCGCAGGCAGGCATGGATCTGATTGCCCTCAAATCCGTAATCGTTGAGCAAAGCGACGCCGATGCGCTGTTTTTCGGTGAAGTGTTGCTGACTACCTTTTACGCACTGCTGACCACGCTGATCGGACCCTCGCTCACCGCACGTTTGCTTCGTGGTATGTGGGAACCTTTATTGAGCGACACCCCTTCGCAGGAAAATTCGCTATGAGCACCAAAGTGACTATCAACCGCCTGGCCACCGGTGTGCCAGGGCTAGACGAGGTGCTGGGCGGAGGACTGCCGGAGTTTTCGTTCAACCTGATCGCCGGCCCGCCGGGTTGCGGCAAAACTACCCTGGCGCACCAGATGATGTTTGCCCTGGCCACGCCCGAGCGCCCGGCGCTGTTCTTTACCGTACTGGGCGAGCCGCCGCTGAAGATGTTGCGTTATCAGCAGCAATTCGACTTTTTCGACAGCGAAGCGATCAACCAGTCGATCCGCTATATCAACCTGACCGACGACACCCTGGCCGGAAATCTGGACGAAGTGCTGCGGCGCATCGTCAGCGAGGTGGAGGCTTACTCCCCGGCGCTGGTGTTCGTCGACTCTTTCCGTTCGGTGGTGCTGGCCAGCCAGACTCAGGACAACCCCAACAACAACCTGCCGCAGTTCGTTCAGCAACTGGGCATGTTGATGACCACCTGGCAGGCGACGACCTTCCTGATTGGCGAATACTTCAACGAAACCGACACCAACCCGATTTTCACCGTGGCCGATGGCCTGATCTGGCTGCGCCAGAGCGTTCAGCGCAACTCGATGGTGCGCAAAATAGAAATCATGAAAATGCGCGGACAGCCAACATTACCGGGGCTGCACACCTTCCGCATCGGCCCCTCGGGGATAAAGGTCTTCTCGCCTGCAGCGTCAAATCTGACGGAAGTGCCTCTGGAGTTCCCGATCAAACGCCTAAAAATGGGTGTCCCGCAGCTCGACGAAATGCTCGGTGGAGGCCTACCTCGGGGTTATTCCTTGCTGGTGGCTGGGCCGTCGGGGTCGGGCAAAAGCATCCTGGCGGCGACGTTCCTGGCCGAAGGCGCACGCAACGGCGAAACCGGCGTCATCACGGTGTTCGAACAACGGCCCAATCATTTTCAAAATGCCGCCCTCATTCAATTGATCCAAAACGGTCAGGTCGGCTTGGTGGACAGTCGCGCACCGGACTTGTCCATCGACGAAATCGTGCAGTTGCTGCTCAGCGAGATCAGCCGACTGAAAGCCACCCGGGTGGTGATCGATTCGTTGTCGGGCTTCGAACTGGCGCTGGCGCCGACCTTCCGCGAAGACTTCCGTGAATCGCTGTCGCGTATGGTCACCGCGCTGACCAGTGCCGGGGTCAGTGTGCTGATGACCTCAGAGCTGGAAGACCGCTACACCGACTTGCGTTTCAGCCCTTACGGCACGGCATTTCTCACTGACGCCATCATTGTCCAACGCTATATTGAAGTAGAGAGCCGCTTACTGCGCATCATGGCCGTGGTCAAGATGCGGGCCAGTGCCCACTCCGATGAGCTGCGCTTGTACCGCGTCGATGAAAACGGCTTGCAGATTGGCGAAATGCTTCATGAACAAGAAGGTCTGCTCGGAGGCCGACCCACAAAGCGGATTTCAGGTGTATCAAATTCAGGAGATAAAAATGCTTGAGCCCGACTCATGAGTAATGTCGATGGCACGAATGAGCGTGAGATCGCTAATGCCGCTCACGAACTCTTCCTGCTTGGCCAGAAAACCGTTGAAGCACGCGCCGTGCTGGCAGCACTTCAAAAAGAGTTGAGCGACGCCAGCAGCCGGCTGGTGGATAGTCAGCAGGTCGAGCAGGTGATTGAGGCTAATCAGCAGCCAGTACCGGCGAAACTGCTGGTGCAGTCTGACGCTATAGTCGCCCCACGCTTGGAAGAGCAACGGTTGTACCAGGAGCTGCGTGAAGCTAATGCACAGCTGGTCATAGCCGCGCTCAGTGCTCAAGACCTTCAGGCTGTAGCCGAGCGCGCACTGAGTCAGCAAAAAAGCATACTGGCGACGGTGGCCCATGAGCTACGTAACCCATTAACACCCATCAGTATGATTGCAGAGCGTATGGTGCGGATGCCTAGCGACGAGCTGCCTCGGATGCGGGAGTTGATCGAAGGCCAAGTGCAACATATGTCACAGCTGGTGGACGATCTGCTGGACGTCTCCCGTGCTAGCACTGGTAAGTTACGACTCAATCGCCGCGATGTCGACATGATTCAAATTCTGCGTGAGGCCATTGATGCGTGCCGCCCTTTAATGGACGCACAAGAGCAGCATTTCAACGCCCATCTTCCCAACGGCATCTTGATGGTCAATGGTGACCCGGGGCGCCTCGCGCAGATTCTCCACAACCTTCTGGCAAATGCGGCTAAATACACACCGACCCACGGTAGAATCGAACTATCCGTAACGGTAGCGTCCGACGTTTTGAAGATAACCATTTCCGACAATGGAATAGGCATTTCCGCTAATACACTCCCGTTTATTTTCGACTCCTATGTTCAAGACGTGCATGCCGTCGGATTCAATGGCTCTGGCTTGGGCATCGGACTGACAGTAGTCCGCGAGTTGGTTGAGGCGCACGGCGGCGAAGTTACCGGTATGAGCGAGGGTGATAGCATGGGTAGCGAATTCGTGGTCACGTTACCGATGGTGATCCATTCAAGCGGATAAAAAGGCGTGGACAGCGATTCATTTGATTCCAGGGGACACGCCCTGTTCCAGCCAGAAAAAATGATTACGTCCATCGCTCGGGCTGATCCATTAAAAACCGCAATTAGATTCTTGGTGGGACTGCGACGCGGAACTTGGAATCAGACCCGCTGAGCACAGGATCCGACATGAACGCAGCGGACGACTTTAGATTTAAATCTCATGAGCTGCTTTTAGACCTGGATGCGGCTATTAACCGAATGATGATGTTGGTCGCAACTCGCGAGCTTTCCGGTGAAAGATGGTGTGCCGCTGTAACCAACATTCGGACGCGTGTGCAGCTTGGAATTCTCAACTGAATGAGTCATCGCTACCGAACTCTCCTATCCTTTAGGTCGGAGAAAACTTCTGGGTCACTGAGCGAAAAAAGAGCGGTCGTGTGGCCAACGGGTCAGGCCTTGAATGCTACTAACTACGCTTTGATAGCCCCAAAGGCTTCAAAAAGTAAATCACCCGTTCGGTCTCTGCGAAGCCCAAGGCCTCATGCATGGCATGGCTTCCCTAATTATCCAGCAGTGCATCCGAAGCCAGTTCAGTGCAGCCCATTTCTTCTGCCCACAGTTGGATACCCACCACGAGTTGCCGTGCTATGCCTTGGCCCCGACCGGCGGGCCGGGCGTACAGACCTTCGAGAAAGGCCACGGGTGAGGAGCTTGTACCGTTGACGTAGTCCGCTCGGATCGACGCCTCGGCAAACCCTAGAGCGTTGCCGTTCTTATTAACGAAGATCAGTACCAGATAGCGCTCTGGCTCGCTCAGTATCGTTCGTTTGTCATGGTCATTGTCCGGGGCGGAATCAGGCCACAAGGCAACACGTAGGGGCAGCCAACCGTTATGGTTGAGCAAAGTGCAGCGCTTGATCACTGAGGGAACATGCGAAGGAATAATTGCCCAAGATCATAGGTTATCCTCCATCTGAGGAATGAGGTTTCGATTGGAGTCCTTTCATCTTTATTCGACGAAATCAAAGCGTAGCATTAGAATCAGTTTAAGGAGCTGTATAGCCAGGAGCAGTAGTAACGAGTTCAAGATTTTGTTTTAGTCCAGCAACAAGGTTTGCGATGGCGTCCCCATTTTTGAGCTGAGTCACCGAGATTTCAGTGACGACGAGTAATTCTTGATTCGAAGCATCGTGAAAAAACGTGCCGTCAAAGCGGCTCCTGGATCAACGGTGCATTCGCAACGAGAGGGCAGAAAACTTTGCTCCACTAAGTGGCGGATTTCTAAAGTCGATAGCATGGCCGCTTGTTTCGACGGAAGTCATCCAAATGACTTTTGTCTTATGTGGTTATGGTAAGGAAGCGCTAGTGTTTCGGTCTTTCTAAACTGCCTGCTTATGACGACCGCAGCGCCCTCATCCACCACTTACTTTCCAGTGTTTTACATCATCGGCGAATACCATCTGCTGCATCTCATGAGCAATGCCGTAGGCCAGGGATTCATGTGCAGCGATAACTTTCTCTTCCGCCGAAAGGCAATGGAAAATATCGAGTTTGGTCTCTGCGTCAGCAGTTTCGAGTGTGAAAATTTGTACGTAACGCGCTAGGTCGTTGTCGAGGCTCGACAGGTATTCACGCAGACGCTGATGGTCGACTGATTTTTGGCTGAAGTACCAATTCATCGGGTGAATCAGGAAGCGTGAGTGGGGCGAGGTGATACGGCGGCCTGCTGCCAAAAACATGATGATGCCCATTGATTCGATGTTGCCCGCGTTGATCGCGCATAGCGGTACCGGCAATGATTTCAGGAACGTGTAGAGGGTGAAGCCAAAGTTGGTGCTGCCCCCGCTTGTAGACAGATTGAGGAGCAAAGAGGTGGCGCCTTGATCGATGGCTTCGAGGCAACAGTCCCGGAAGCGTTCAGTCGTTCCCTGATCTATCTGGCAATGAAAGTGCACGATGTGTTCAGTCATCGATTGACCTCCTGAGTGTGATGAACATGGAGGACTTCTACGAATTATTAAGTCTAGTAAACATCGATCCTTCTGATCTGAATCCGACGTCAGTTGCGCGTCCATTAGGCACACGCCATCCATCGAATGCACGCTTTTTCTATGGAACCAAATGTCCAAATCCACTCGTCGCAAGCCCAATAATCCGTTCAAACTTTCTGTTTTGTGCGTCCTCCGAATTAGACGAGCCCATGCTCGTGCGAACGATGTAGAGGTGAACAAAAATGGCTAATACAGGAAACAAAAATCCAGGCAATTTTTCTAATGACCGTGACAAGGCTTCCGAAGCCGGTAAGAAAGGTGGAGAAGCCTCAGGCGGAAATTTTGCCAACGATCCACAACGCGCGTCCGAAGCAGGCCAAAAAGGTGGTCAAGCTTCCGGCGGACAACAATCCCGCGATAGCGATCGCATGTCCGGAGGCGGGCAGGGTACGAATCGCGGAGGCGAATTCGCCGACGATAAAGAAAACATGTCCAAACCAGGCCAAAAAGGCGGCCAGGCTTCAGGCGGACAACAATCCAATAAGGCTGATCAATCCAACCCCGGTGGAAAAGGAAGCGGACGCGATAGCACTCTTTCCGATGACCGCGATAAATCATCTGATATGGGGAGCAAGGACGATGGGATGAGCGGAGGTGGAGGACGCAAATCCTGATGCCGTCTTACGCTATCAAGCCCCGAACCTTTGGGGCTTGATTTCGTATTACCGGCCAATACTGAGATCCGAGTCTTGGCTCAAAACTCAGCAACGTATATGTTGGGGTGTGGGCACTATCGTAGCGGCGCGTGCCGATCACCAGGATTTTAAACATCGCTTTACCGCTTTCGAAGGAATTGGTGCTCAACGTCCATCGAAATTTTCCTGCGAGAGGCGGCATAAGTGATCCTATGAACAGGCATCTGCCTTCACGAAACGACCTCTTAAGATATCGAGGTTATCCAAATGCACCTGATCGAGATTTTTTTGCCGCTCAACACGAACGATGGCACGCCTCAGCCCATCGAGCTTTTTCGCCGTGTACGCGAGCAGTTGGCCGAGCAGTTCGGAGGAGTGACTGCTTTCACTCGCAATCCGGCGAAAGGTATTTCACTGCAGGAAGATAACGAGCGTGCAGAGGACGACATCATCGTTTATGAGGTCATAGTTGAAGCTGTTGATCGGCTTTGGTGGCAAAGCTTCAAGCGCGATCTTGAAGAGCGTTTTCAACAGGAAGAAATTCTGATCCGTGCCACCGCCGTTAGTCTCATTCGCTAGCCAAAATCGTTAGAGTCACGTGATGAGCCTAGATGTCGCATCAAAAAAGCCCGCATGACGCGCGAGCTTTTGGGCTTCAATCGAATAGCTTTTCGTATCTAACCACGATCAATCTGATGAAGGGGCTTCATGCACCGCTTTTGATTTACCAAGGATGTAGCATGGGTGAAGCTGGCCATTTGGATGTGTGGTCACCACGACGCTAATGAGCTTCCATCCCTCGTGAAGCTTTAGGTTCGCGTCATTGGCAGATAGTGCTTCCATGATCTGGTACGTCTCTGACATATGCATGTGATTACTCGCTGACTTTTAAGATTCACTCGTTAGTCATATATGCAGCGATCGGGTTCCATACGCCACGGAGCAACCCTGCGAGCGATGTTTTTCTGCCCGCCACGAACGGCTGTAATCGAGCCAAACCGGTAATTCGCGATAGGCAGAAACGGCCAGAAGCGGTCACTCGCAGAACCTTTGGGATAATGTGTCGAATGAACCGTTGAAGCTTTACCCCCCCTTCACTTGAGGATCTCTAATGACAAACCAATCCGCTATTGTCGAGGTGGTTCAAGAGACCGATCCTATACTGCTCAGATCTCTTAATGACCTTCTCCTGCAGCTTTCCAAAAACGCTCAAGCTATGACAATGGAAGATTTGAAGCAGATCGTGGATTCCGAATGCTCCCATTTATTAGTCGTGAGAGCAGCAAGTGGAGGAAGCATTTTGGGGGCGCTAACCTTAATTCATTTTCGTATTCCGACAGGCGTTCGTGCGTGGATCGAAGACGTCGTAGTAGATGCCAGTGTTCGAGGCCAAGGGATCGGCAAAGCACTCATAGAAGCAGCAATAGAAAAAAGCCATGACCTCGACGCGAAAACACTGGATTTAACATCCAACCCAGATCGTGAATCTGCCCATCGTTTATACGAGGGGGCAGGATTCTCGTTGCGCACAACAAAGGTCTACCGACATATCAAATGACTAATGGATAGTCTTTCAATGCTTACGATCACTCATGCGTGCAGGAGAGTCCTGAATGGCTGCTTAGGCTCGCTTTTCGCCGGTTGCGTCGATACAGTGAGATCGCCTCGGACGCAATCAGTGGTCAGCACAGATTACCGTTTCCTGCCTGTTGCGAAGGGCAGCAATCGAGCCATAGCTGCCGGTCAGCATCGGCGGGAATTGGCCGTTTTCTGCCTGTCACGACCGGCCGAATGCCGCCAATCGCACTGAGACGTTTAGGGCAAAATTAGGGCATATTTCAGGCCGCCGTTGTCCGCTAAACGACCTATGTTGCCTGCTGGGTAATTGCACAGACTTGCGCACCCATTTGCATTTGACCTGACCAGTCATTTGCATCGGATTTGACCAGCACGTTTCGTGGCCCAGACCGGCAGAGAACGACCCAAACAGGTCCATCGTGACAGTCCAAAATCGATCCGGCCATGCAGTCACCGCTAAAAGGAGATATTCGAGTGTCTCGGTTCCGGGGATAACGAGGTCTTCGGCTAAGCGAATTTTATGTGCTGACCGACCCCGTCCTCGACTAATTAATCAACGGATGATCTCGGCCAGCCCTTGGCGCATCGGCTCACCGGAGACATGGACGAGGCCGGAGAAGGGCGAGTCCAGCTCCAGAATCATTGTGATGCCTCCCGAAACCGCAACCGAACAGAGGCAGAAAACGGCGATAGTCGTGGCATTTCGAGGTGCGAACAAACCGAAGCTGGCGAAAACCAGGCTAAGCCAAAAGATCAACAGGATCAGGAACGGCATCGGAATGTTGCTGGCACGCTGTTCCGCCAGCAGCCAGCGCGCCTGTAAAACATCGTCTGAAAGTGTGAGCGCCTGCGAGCGAAGCCAGCGCTGTCTCGGATCAGTCGGAACAAGCAATAGAATCGATTCCTGTATCGCCTCCATCATTCCGACAGTCGTTTCAGTTGAATGTAAGGGTTTACCCGTCGCTGGAAACAATTCCTGCATTTTCGCCCTCGCGTAGAGGCGCAGCTTAGTGCGGGCATCCTCCGCCTCTGGTCCGTAACGCAGCATCACTCGGTTAATACGGACGATGTCGACGGCAATCCTGGATACTTCACTCGACCGTGTCGAGAACGAACTGTTTGCCGTCGAGATCATCAGGCTGATCACCAAGGCCGAAAGCGTGCCGACAATCGCCGCTGAAACGGAGATCGCATTGCGCGACTCATTGCTGAGGTGATGCTCGGGCAAAACCCTCGCAGAAAAGATGCCAACAAGAGCGCCGCCGAAGATAGCGACGAAGGCGATGAGTCCGATAGCTACATGGCTCATGAGAGAAAATTACGCATCGAATCACCTCGGAATTCCTGCCGTAGTGAGGAAGGCTCGCGCCGCATGCAAATCGCGAGTCAACCATGCCAAGCAGTCCGTTCGAACCGCGTTGCGAGCGGCGCGTATAAATCGTTTACTGCTGTGGTGGAGTGTAGTGCGATTTCAGCGCCAAACCTTCCATGCCCATAAGTTGTCGACCTCGATCTCATGTCTTCGGAGGTTGCTTGTCATGGTACTAATACGGTGATTTCCAAGTGTAACTGTTGAAGGCATATTGTTCGGAGGAATACCGAACACCTAGTGAACCTTAACCGCCTTGCGGTACCACTCGAGCGTCATTACCTGAGCCTTGGATATAAACATTCATGCCTTTACCGAGGGATGGATTGATCGGCTGGGTAACCGATACCAGCACGCCACTTTTGACCCGCACGATGATCTGTTGCGCTTCTATCGGTTGGTCGTATTTTTTCTTCTCCACGTAATTGCCGCCGACAGCGCCAGCGAGAGCGCCCGCAACCATGGCGACGTCGCGTCCGGTGCCACGACCGATCAGGCTACCGATACCAAGACCGCCAAGGCCACCGAGAACAGCGCCTACGCCACTGTCGTGATTGGTCTGCATCTGCGTCAGCGAGATATGCTCGATCTTCCCTGAGCGAATCTCGACTTCACCGGCACCGCCATCGGTTGATCCCACGGTGGAGCAGGCACTGATCAGCACAACCACCAACGTAAGCGTCAGCCAGGACAAGATTGTTTTCATTCTGTGCACCTCATTATTGAAATCGGATGGCAATGCCTTTGAGCTTGCGTCCCTGGATCGTTTCTATGTCACGGCTCTACAGTGGGCCTGTCACGTAGGCGGCGACGGGCTGAATCTGGTCGTAAACGACGACCACTGCGTCTGCGCCGAGAGTGGCTGCTTGTTCACGCAATTTTCTGTTCGACCTGCGTGATCGGCGGCGCCGGGTCGACACCTGGCATCGATCAGTATTTCGCCCAGTCGCACATTGGGCCAAGGGGCTCCACACGTAATATCTGTACTTCGCTGGCCAACGTTGGCGCAGGGTGTTCAACCCTGACATAAGCAGTCGTCTGGGCATCGACCGTTGCGCAAGCACTCAGCGCGAGTACGCTCGCGAAGAGCGCTGCGCTCAGTAATGGCCAGTGTAATGTTTAGAGTCGAAGCGATGAACAAGCTCAAATGTCGGGTGTCCTCTCGTTGAGGGATATTCAACCGCCAACGAGTGTTGACGATTGAAGCGTGGCTTAGCTACGGATGAAAGCCCAGAGATCGGCGTTCAATTTGTCGATCGCGGCTTTGAAGTCCTTGGTGGTGATTTTCTCGCTCTCGTTCGAAAGCTGGCTACCGAACACCTTGCGCACCACCTTGGCAACGGTCTGATTGGTGTTTGCGTCTATAAACTCAGCTTCGATGAACAAGTTAGTGTCTTGGTCCCGGTGGCCGGTGGCCGCTTGTGTCGCCCCGACCACGGCAGCGACCGGAACTATTTCATACCACTTCATGCCTTCGTTCGAAGCGGTTACCCCGGTGATGGCCGCGCGGAGGATCAAGGGTTTCGACCCGGCCGGTGCTGCGTCCGTAGTGGATACCAGCCGGTATTTCTGACCTAGCACGCCTTTGGCCTTTGTGGTCATGTAGTTCTGGATATCGTTAAGTGTCTGCTGGTTGACCCGCTCATTGGGCTTAGGTGCCGGATAGAGTTCCAGCCGGTTGAACGCCACTGTGTCATACGCATTCGGGTTCCACGACGGACCCACCCAACGCATCGCAGTGCCGCCGCTGGGGGTGGTGACTTCTTGTAGGTTGTTGTAGTTGGACAGGTAGCCGGAGTACTGCTCACGCTCGGTGACTTTCGAGGTGCAACCGCCGAGCAGAACCCCGGTCAGAGCGGCGCCGACGAGCAATTTTCGGGACTGGTTCATAGTGCTTTATGCTCCTTGGATTAAGTCGTATTAGTCGTCAACAGAACATCAGAAACGCCAGGTCATGTTGCCCGTGAGCGCATGAATCCACGCATTGCTGAATTCGCCCGAGGTGCGATCGCCGGACAAGGTTTTTGTCTGATCCACCGGCATGTCGCCGAGCCAGAGGGAGACCCCGCTGAAGTTCACGTCAGTGTCCTGGTCCCGCGCGTGGCTGAGTCTGGTTCTTTTCCCATTGGTCATTGCTCATCGCCAAGCGAAACCCGAGATGCGACATGGAGTTCATAGGATCCGCGCCCTGCCTGGCACTGGTTCGAAAGCTCGTGCAGTAACTGTCGCTACAAAGAAAGGATCCACCGCGAATCACACGCTGCGGTGCGTTGGCCGTTACCCCGAGATCTGGGTCATAGCTATCGGATGGACCCACCGGGTTAACCGCTACTTCACCAGCCGACTGACGCTTGAGCCCAACTCTAAACGCATCGGCACGATACCAATCGGCGACCCATTGCCAAACGTTCCCGGACATGTCGTACAGCCCGTAGGCGTTAGGTCTGTAACTGCCTACCGGTTTGGTACCGATCTTGAATTTATTGCTGGACTCGGTCACGGGAAACGGTTGTACCTCGTCCCAGGTGTTGGCCATCTTTTCTCCACCGGGCGAGAAATCATTCCCCCACGCATAGTTCGCTTGTTCCAGTCCGCCTCTGGCGGCGTACTCCCATTCGGCCTCCGTCAGTAGGCGCTTATGAGCCCATGCCGCGTACGCCTGTGCATCCTCGCGTGAAACCTGAACAACCGGATGGGTTTCCTTGCCCTCGATTGTACTGTCGGGGCCTAACGGGTGGCGCCAGTCGGCCCCTGGGACAAATGCCCACCACTGACTGAAGTCATTCAGCGGGATTGGTCTGTCTGTGCCCACGAAAACCAATGCCCCAGGTACCATTACACTGTCGTCCGGCTCAGGAGTACCCGGCGGTAGCTGAACTTTCAGATCGTCCCATTTGGGTTTGCGTTCGGCGGTGGTGACGTAATGCGTTTCAGAAATGAAACGGGCGAAATCGGCATTGGTGACGTCGTAGCGGTCGATCCAATAGCCATCGAGTCGAACCTTGTGAGCCGGCCCCTCGTTGGGTCGCGCCTGCTTATGATCGCTACCCATCAAAAATTCGCCAGCAGGAATCCAGACCATATCCAGGGGGCCATTTTTCCCATCACCGAGTGTCAAAGGCAACGGACCGCGAATGTCCTGGTACACAGTAAAAGCCAGGCAGGCAGACACTATTCCGATTGCGACTAAAGCGATGCCTAAACTCCGTTTCCTGATGAGCATCTGCGTTCCCCTTGGTGTCTGTTGGCGGTGACCACTGCAAAACTATTGGCCATCGCCCGGTGCCACGACCGAAACGTCCTCCAGCCCCCTCGTCTTCGGATCACCATCGGTACCCGTTACTCGCTGGTCTTGTTATCCCGTTGCGCCTGTAACAGCTTCTGTTCGTCTTCAGGCGTCAGCTTTGGCCGGTTGATCGTCAACGTGATCTTGTCAATCTTGCCGGTGAAGGCGAATGGCGGCTGGTAGTCCTGGTCGGCCACCCCGGTAAGCGTGTCTGAACCAATGTCGAGGCTTTCGTCCCATTGCAGGATCAGAGGGATGGTGTGCTCCATCTTCTGCTCCGCAACGGACTTGCCGTCCACTTTCAGCACTCCGGTGCCACCGCGTCCGATGCCGGACATATTGTTGAACGCCAGCGTCCCCATACCAAGGCCGTCGTACTTGAAGTCGAACTCCAGTGTGTGTTTGCCGGGCGTGAGCTCGGGTCCCTCCCAGCGCTGACGCTTGAGGTCCACCAGATTCCATAGGAACACCGGTTTGTTCTTCAGCAGGTAGAAACCGTACCCACCGAAACGACCACCCTGGGTGATCAACATGCCTTCGGCACCGCCGGTTGGCACATCGACCTCGGCCTTGAAAGTGTAAGAGGCATTGAGAACGGAGGGCGCATCACCGTTCGGAATACCCGTCAGCGGCAACGTCCATGTGAACACGTTACGTCCGGCAGTCAGGCTCGGACGCGGCGTCACCAATCGCGTCGCAACCGTCGAGTCGAGTGGCAGCACCTGATATTTCTCCGCTTCTGCCCAAAAGATATTCTGCATTTCCTTCAGCTTCTCTGGATATTTGGCGGCGACGTCTTCGGATTGAGTCCAGTCCTTATTGAGGTCGTAGAGCTCCCAGGGAAAAGCGGCCGGGTCCTGGCTCACGTTACCGACGATGATCCATGGTGGTCGCATTACTTTCGAGCTGGCGATCCAACCGTCGTTATAGATCGCGTGGTCGCCCATCATTTCGAAGTATTGAGTTTTGTGGGTCGAGGGCACGTCGGCATTTGCTTTGTTGAACGTATACATCATGCTGGTCCCCTCGATGGGACTCTGCGTGATGCCATCGACCACTTTGGGCTGATTGACCTGCGTCGCTTCGAGGATTGTCGGTACGACATCGATGACATGTTGGAACTGGTTGCGGATACCACCCTTGTCCGTGATCACCTTCGGCCACATGATCGCCATGCCTTGCCGCACGCCGCCGAAATGTGAGGCAACCTGTTTGGTCCAGGAGAAGGGGGTGTCGAATGCCCAAGACCACGCCACCGACATGTGATTGTAGGTTTTGTCGGAGCCCCAATCATCGTAGAAGCTCTTGAGCTGGTCGGCGACCGGCACGTCCACACCGTTGAAACTTGCGACCTCGTTTGGCGTGCCGAGCAACGTGCCCTCGGCGCTACCACCATTGTCGCCGCTAATGTAAATGACGAGGGTGTTGTCGAGCTTGCCCATGTCTTCGACTGCCTGGATGACACGGCCGATTTCGTGATCGGTATAAGCGACGTACGCTGCGAATACATCGACCTGGCGGATGAACATTTTTTGTTCGTCCGGCGATAGCGTGTCCCAATCTTTGAGCAGGTCTTTAGGCCACGGCGTGAGCTTGGCGTCGGCTGGAATCACGCCGAGCTTTTTCTGGTTTTCGAAAATCTGATCCCGGAGCTTGTTCCAGCCCTGGTCGAACAACCTCATCTTGCTAATTTTCTCGATCCACTCGGGTGTCGGGTGGTGTGGCGCGTGGACACCTCCGGGGGCGTACTTGACGAAGAACGGCTGGTCGGGTGCAAGCGCATTGATGCGGTTCACATAGGCAATTGCGTCGTCGGCCATCGCCGTGGTCAAGTTCCAGCCGGGTTTGCCTACAAACGGGTAGATCTGGGTGGTGTTACGGAACAGGTTCGGCGCCCATTGGTTGGCGTCGCCACCGATGAAGCCATAGAAGTATTCAAAGCCCATTCCGACCGGCCACTGGTCGAAGGGGCCATCCTGGCTCGCCTGAAAGGTGGGAACGTTGTGATCTTTGCCGAACCACGCAGTGCGGTAGCCGTTGTCTTTAAGCATTCGTCCGATTGTCGCTTTATCGCGTGGGATGATGCTGTTATAGCCAGGGTAGCCAGATGATTGCTCAGAGATGACGCCGAAGCCAGCTGAATGGTGGTTACGTCCAGTAAGTAGCGCCGCGCGAGTGGGCGAGCACAATGCTGTCGAGTGAAAGTTCGTATAGCGCAGTCCTTCCCGAGCGACCCGATCAAGGGTAGGAGTGGGTATTACCCCACCAAAAGTGCTGGGTGTGCCAAAACCTGTGTCGTCAGTGATGATGAGCAATACGTTTGGCGCTCCCTTGTGTGGCTCGATACGAGGCGGCCAGTAGGGTTTGGATTGCGCAGCGTTACGCTCGATCTTGCCTTCGAATTTTGAGGGAGGTGCAGGAATCTGTTCACCGCTGATATTCAGCGTGGCGCTGGGCGAGCCCGGTACACCGTTAATCTCATCGGTGCCCGCACTGGCCTGCTGCATGACGATTGCGGAAATAGCGAATACCAAGATGCTGAGCAGTCCGCCTTTTGGTGAGTCGATGTCCAGTTTGACGTTGCGCATAGGACCTCCTAGATGTTTGATCCATCACCCAGGCGGCGTGCGACGCCGAACCAGGCAACACACTTAAGTCGCTATAGCTTTAATTCTGTTTTGGAATTGATGGGCCTAAAGAAGGTGCGTTACGCATACCGCGTATTTATATGGCGCGGAAAACACGATCAACGCAAACATCGAATATCACACCCGCTTGTGGACGATATTGATGATTCAGCATAGATCAATAATCTCGCTCGTCCAGCCAAGTGGGCTGAGTTTGTTTCAGGCGCTCTTCGTCACAACAGACAAATGACCTCTGCGATTTTTTCAGCGCTTTAAGTATTTCTAATGCGCACGGCCATAACGCCTTTCGGTGTCTCATTTAGTTAACAGTTTCAATCATTCGAGAGCATCAGCCATTGATATCAGGTCAGCCACATTTGGTGCTGGGCGCCGTTATTACACATGGACATATGGACATATGGACAATATCGAATCCTCAGCAATACTTAAGTTCGCCAAAAGAAACCGGTTGCAATTTTACCTGAACCATAGTGATTAAAAATCCTCAGTGAGGGGCGTCATGCAGTCGAACAAAATTGCATTGTCGATCACTGCCCTTGCACTGCTGACACTTTCCATCAGTGAGCGGGGAGTTGCCGGCGGGCTCATGTTGTATGAGATCGCCACGGACAACACCGGGCTGGCCAACGCCGGCGCAGCGGCTAGGGCGCAGGGCCCTTCAACGATCGCCAGTAACCCTGCTGGTTTGAGTTACTTGGCTGGCACTCAGATCAGCGCCGGCGCCCAGATTCTTTTCGGCAACCTGACGTTTGACCGGGACGGTGCAACCAATACTCCAGGTACCGGCAGCGGCAATGTGCTCGACCCGATACCGGCCGCCAGCTTCTTCATCAGCCACCAATTGAATGAGCAGTGGAGCGTCGGCTTTGGCTCTTATGGCGACTTCGGGCTGGCAGAAAACTACGACAATGACTGGTCCGGACGTTATTTCGTGCAAAACGCCAGTATTGCCGGTCTGTCACTGGTCCCCAGCGTGTCCTATCGCTTCAACGATGAATGGTCGGCGGGGGGCGGGTTCAAGGCCATGTACGGCATGTTGCAATCAGAGGCGGCGATCAATCGCGGGCCATTCGGTCTGACTGAGCGCTCGGACGGTAAATACAAGTACGAAGACAGCACTTGGGGCTATGGCGCCCATCTTGGCGTGATCTATGCGCCACAGCCTGGTACACGGATTGGCCTGGCCTATACCAGCAAGGTCGACCTGGACTTCGAGGATCGTCTGGATGTGAACGGCACTGGCCCATCGATGGATCGACTCAATGGTCTTAATACCAAGCTTGATATGCAAGTTCCACAAACTGCCAGCCTTAGTCTGTATCAGCAACTTGACAGTCAATGGGCATTATTGGCCACGGCGAACTGGCAAGACTGGTCAGAGTTTGGTGAGATTAACGTCGAAGTTGATACTTCAGTTGCCGGTGCGCAATCGAGTACCGTTGATGCCAACTTCAAGGACACTTATCAACTGGCTGTGGGTGCGCAATACCAGCAGACGCAAAATCTGTTATGGAATTTCGGTATCGCCTATGACACCTCGGCAGTCTCCGATGGCAACCGGACCTTTACTGTTCCTATGGGTGATGCCTGGCGCTTTGCTGCCGGACTCAGCTATGCCCTGGACCAGAACACTGACGTGAACTTCAGCTGGGTCTCCCTCTGGCTGGGCGATATGGCTGTAGATCAGACAAAAACCTTGGCTGGCGATCGCACCTCGGGCGAGTTCAGCGATGCCTGGATTCATGCCCTCACGGGCAACATGACCTGGCGTTTCTGAACCGGACAATCGAACAGATAACTTCCACCCGAGGAGTACGGCCCCATCAACCTGTCCCATAAATGGTGTGTTGGTGTCGCGTTGAGACAAACGATACGCAGGTGCTTCTGAAGTAAGCGGTTCAACCCTCCTAAGCATTCGGGTTCCACGACGGACTCACCCAGCGCATGGCAAACAGGTTGGGTGCGGGCAGGGCGGATGCATTTATTCGCATAGGGTGACCTCAGCAATATCAGTCACGAACGCGGGTGGCCAGCACCAGCCACCCTTGTATTCGACCGCTTACTTGGCCATCGCCGCCCGGGCCGCTTCGATCTTGGCTTTGACAGAATCGAGATTGAAGCTCGCGCCTTTTTGCATAGGTGGGTATTCAATCGCCGTTTCAGCTAGTTTGGCGACTTGCTGCTGGACAAACACGAAACGCCAGAACTGATACTTGAACCAGTCGAAATACTGCTGGGAACCCTCAGCCGTCTGGTTCTCCGGCCAGCCGGTACGTTCAAACGGGTCAAGTCGCAAGTTGGTCAGAATTGCAAGCTGGTTTCCACCAGCACTTGTGGCTCTTATTTGGACATCGATGGCTGAAACGAGAGTGCCGAGTGTCCAGTCGGACTGACTGCTTTTGGCCGATTACTGCCCTTAGCGAGAGGCAGAAAATGGACAATTGCTGTCCGTAGCAAATAGGGCGGGCCTATCTGCCCGTTTTATAAACTAATGACTTCATTTTATTTTCTAATGACCGCTGAGGGCTGAGTAGACGGCAATTGCGATAGTCTGTGTAAACCAGAAGTTTATAGTGACGCCTATGGAAACCTTCAGCAGTATCGAATGCTTCGTGCGCAGCGCCGAGGTTGGCAGCTTCGCCGAGGCCGCACGACGCTTGAGCCTGACCCCGGCGGCGGTCGGTAAAAGTGTTGCAAAGCTTGAGGCCCGGCTCGGTGTGCGGCTGTTCCAGCGCAGCACGCGCAGCCTGGCGCTGACTGAGGCCGGTCATCTGTTTCTCGGTGAAGTCAGTTCCAGCCTGCACACGATTCAAAATGCGGTGGCCAACCTCGCCAGCGCCGAGGGCCGGCCGGCGGGAACGTTGAAGGTCAGCATGGGCACGGTGTTCGGGCGTTTATATGTCGTGCCCTTACTGGGCGAATTTCTGCGGCGCTTTCCGGCGATCAACCCGGACTGGCATTTCGATAACCGTCAGGTCGATTTGATCGCTCAGGGGTTCGATGCGGCGATCGGCGGGGGATTCGAACTGCCCCAGGGCGTGGTGGCGCGCAAGCTGACCCCAGCGCATAGGGTGTTGGTGGCATCAACTGATTATCTGGCTGCACGGCCTGAGATCGTCGAGCCCGATCAACTCAAGGACCACGACGGCATCCTGATTCGCTCACCACAGACTGGCCGTGTGCGTTCCTGGCAATTGACCAGTCGCACTCAGCAACACAATCCGCTGACGCTCAAGGCGCGAATGACCATGAGCGATTCGGAAGCGGCATGTGCGACGGCGGCGCAGGGGTTGGGCATTGCATTGGTGAGCATGCCGTTTGCTGCGGGGTATCTGGAGGCCGGGACGTTGCAACGGGTGTTGCCGGACTGGTATGTCGACGACGGCAACATTTCTATCTATTACGCGGAACACAAATTGCTGCCGGGCAAGACCCGGGCGTTTGTGGATTTCATTATTGAGCAGTTTTCGGAACGGGGGTTTGGGCAGCGGTTTAGTGCGGTTTGAGCCAGCCTCAAAACCGAGTCGCGGCCTTCGCGGGCAAGCCACGCTCCCACAGGGTTGCGTCGTACCTCAATGATGTAAACGACACAAAACCTGTGGGAGCGAGGCTTGCCCGCGAAGAACGATAACGCGGTCTACCTGCCAAACCGCCCCGGCCAGCCAATGATCTTCTTTGGTCGCGGCGTTGCATACGTCCGCACCTTGGAAGTCGACAAGCCCAACCGAACCAACGACTCGGCAATGGTCACCGCCGCCGTCACCCCATCCACCACGGGTACGCCAGTGCGCTGGCGAATCTGTTCATCCAGCCCGGCCATGCCACCGCAGCCCAGGCAAATCACCTCGGCCTTGTCTTCAAGCACTGCCAGTTCCGCCTGACGAACAATCGCTTCCAACGCCCGTTGCGGATCGGATTCCAGTTCCAGCACCGCCAAGCCACTGGCCCGCACCGACGCGCAGCGGTCCCACAATCCGGACAGTTTCAGCCGATCCTCGATCAGCGGCACGGTGCGGTCCAGCGTGGTGACCACTGAATAGGCATGGCCCAGAAACATGGCGGTGCTGGCCGCCGCATCGGTGATGTCCACCACCGGAACGTTGAGCAATTCCTGCAGGCCTTCGCGACCGTGCTCGCCATAACCGGCCTGGATCACGGCATCGAAGGGTTGATCGTAAGCCATCACCCGGTCCATCACCGCGATAGCGGCCAGGTAACTTTCGAAATTGCCTTCGATGGAGTCGGCGCCGAAGTAGGGCGTCAGGCCGATGATTTCTGTACCCGGCGCGGCCACTGCCTGTGCGGAGCGGGCGATGGCCTGGGTGATGGATTCGGTGGTGTTGACGTTGACCACGAGAATTCGCATGAGTAGTCCTTATTGCACGGTGGTTCTGCGGCCCGACGCTGCCGGGCCGCCAGTGGATTAGTGGCTGACGTTGTCGACCGCGATACTTTCACCGCTGACGTCGGCGTAGTGGGGTTGCCGCTTGGCGATGATCAGGTAGAGCATCCCGGCAATCCCTGCACCGATCAGCCAGGAGAAGGGCGACACGCTGTCGAAACCCGGCACCAGCGCCAGGACGATGGCGATCAACGCGGCAGGAATGAACGCCGCTACGGCGCGTAAATTGACCCCGCGGCTGTAGTAATAAGCGCCGTTGGGGTCTTCGCTGTACAACTGCGGCACGTTGACCTGGCCTTTTCGTACAAGCCAGTAGTCGACCATGATCACGCCGTACAACGGTCCGAGCAGGGCGCCGAGGCCTGACAGGAAATACACGATCACCAGCGGACTGTTGTAGAGGTTCCACGGCAGGATCAGCACCGCGATGGTCGCGCTGATCAGCCCGGCGCGGCGGAAGTTCAGGTACTTGGGCGCCAGGTTGCTGAGCACGAAGGCCGGGGCGACGAAGTTGGCCATGATGTTCACCGCCACGGTAACGATCAGGAAGGCCAGGCAGCCAAGCACCAGAAAGAAAGTATTGGGGATCGAGGCGATGATTTCAGTCGGGCTTTCGATGATCCTGCCATTGATCTGGAACTGCGCACCGCAGAGCAGGACCGTGATGGCTGCGAACACCAGAATATTGACCGGCAGGCCCCAGAAATTTCCGACCTTGATGGTTTTTCGGCACGGCGAAGAGCGGGCGAAGTCGCAGAAGTTGAGGATCAACGTACCGTAGATCGCCAGCCACAACGCACCACCGGCAAAGATGTTGCGCCACATCTCGCCACCGGTCAGCGGTTCACGGATCGACCAGGCGATGGTCGCGTTGGCCTGGGTGTACATCCAGGCGGCGAGGGCGGCGACGGTCACCAGAATCACGGGGCCGGCGAACGCTTCATAACGCCGCACCATTTCCATGCCATAGGCGAGGATGCCCAGTTGCACCAGCCAGATCGCCACGAAACACACCCAGCCCAGGCTCGACAGGCCAAGGATCGAGTCGTGGTCGTAGTCGGCGAAGCCGGGATGAACTGCCGTCAGCAACACGCGAAACACCACGGAGGCCAGGTACGTCTGAATACCGAACCAGGCGATGGCGATAACGGCGCGGATCAATGCAGGAATCTGAGCCCCGTGGATGCCGAAACTGATCCGGCTGATGACAGGAAACGGTACGCCGGTCTTTTGCCCCATGTAGCCGGAGAGGTTCATGAAGCAATACACCAGCGCCGCGCCGATCCCCAGGGACAACAGAATCTGCCAGCCACCCAGGCCCAACGCATACAAGCCGATGGCGAAGGAATAATTGGCGATGTTGTGAACGTCGTTGGTCCACAGGGCGAAGATGCTGTAGCGGCCCCAACGTCGACCTTCGGCTTTGGTCGGCGCCAGGTCCTTGTTGTGCAGGCGCGGGCTGAGCACCACGGGTTCTTCAAACGCTTGGTCGTGAGGGATGGAGGTTGGTGATAAGGAGGGCAGATCCAGCGCGATGTTGTTATTGGAGAGGCTAGTACGCATTCCGGCAGGCTCCGAGCTTGACGTCGCGATGACTGTGCATGAGCGTGGGCTCGACAAATCTTCGTCGCGGGCAATCAGCATCATTGGTTACGGGGCATCTGCAGCCTGTACGGGATAGGGCGCTTCAGGCTTGCGGATCTAAAGTGTGTGTATGTTTTGAGATGATTGTATACAAAACATGTATGCACTTAAGCCAGATCCATGCCAGTTACGGGCCTATAAAAGTCCTGGCTAATTTCGTTTTGTTATCGAGGCGAGATAAGTATCTGAATAAACGGCGATATAAATTGACCTATTGAACAGGTATTTATTTTTCGGCCAAGGTTGTGGGAAAGCGCGACTGAGGAAGTCAGGAAAGGAGGATGTAACTTTTTGGGGCGCTTAAACTAAAAGTGCACACACAAATGGCACCTATGGTGACATTCGTGTGTACACATTTCTGAAGCCAGTCACAAAACCTGTGGGAGCGGGCTTGCTCGCGAAGACGGACTGACATTCAACATCGATGGAGCCTGATACGACGTCTTCGAGAGCAAGCCCGCTCCCACAGGGGGGATTTCACAAGGCTCGGAATCAGGCCTTGGATTTGCCGATGATATTCCCCGCATGCAACCCACATTCCTTCTGCGTCGCCTCTTCCCACCACCAGCGGCCTTCACGCTCATGCTGGTTCGGCAGCACCGGGCGAGTGCACGGTTCGCAGCCAATGCTGATGAAGCCACGCTCATGCAGGCTGTTGTACGGGAGTTCGAGCATGCGGATGTAACCCCAGATCTCTTCGCTGGTCATCTGTGCCAGTGGGTTGAACTTGTACAGGGTGCGTTCCGGGGTGGAAAACGCGGTGTCGATTTCCATCACCGCGACGGCGCTGCGGGTACCCGGGCTCTGGTCCCGACGCTGGCCGGTTGCCCAGGCGCTCACGCCCGACAGCTTGCGGCGCAGCGGCTCGATCTTGCGGATGCCGCAGCACTCGCCATGGCCGTCCTTGTAAAAACTGAACAGGCCTTTTTCCTTCACGAACGGTTCAAGTTTCGTGTAGTCCGGCGACACCAGTTCGATGTCGATCTTGTAGTGCTCGCGCACCTGATCGATGAAGCGGTAGGTTTCCGGATGCAGACGGCCGGTGTCGAGGCTGAACACCTTGACGTTCTTGTTCAGCTTCCAGGCCATGTCCACCAGCACCACATCCTCGGCGCCGCTGAAAGATATCCACAGGTCATCGCCAAACTCGGCAAACGCGAGTTTCAGGATGTCCTGGGCGGATTTGTTGGCATAGGTCGTGGCGAGTACCACGACATCGAACGATGGGCTCATCAGGGCGGCTTCCTACAGGTCGGTGGCGCTGGGCGCTCTATATGGGGCTGATGGTAACAAAATCCTGCAACGCCTGGCGCGCCCTCTGCGTTGCGCGGGGCAGCCTGAGTCGCTAGAGTTCGGCAGTCCTTTTACTCGCTCGACTCAATAATCAATATAAATGGGAGTGTCTTGTGGAAATTGCCTGTCTGGATCTCGAAGGTGTGCTGGTCCCGGAAATCTGGATCGCGTTTGCTGAAAAAACCGGTATTGAATCCCTGAGGGCGACCACCCGGGACATTCCCGACTACGATGTGCTGATGAAGCAGCGCCTGCGGATTCTCGACGAGCACGGCTTGAAACTCACCGACATTCAGGAAGTGATCGCCACCCTGAAGCCGCTGGACGGCGCCATCGAGTTCGTCAACTGGCTGCGTGAACGCTTTCAGGTAGTGATTCTGTCGGACACGTTCTATGAGTTTTCCCAGCCGCTGATGCGTCAATTGGGGTTCCCGACGTTGCTGTGCCATCGCCTGATTACCGACGATTCGGGGCGGGTGACGAGCTATCAGTTGCGTCAGAAAGATCCCAAGCGTCAGTCGGTTCTGGCGTTCAAGAGCCTTTACTACCGGGTGATTGCGGCAGGGGATTCCTACAACGACACCACGATGCTGGGCGAGGCGGATGCAGGGATTCTGTTTCATGCCCCGGATAACGTGATTCGCGAGTTTCCGCAATTTCCGGCGGTGCACAGCTTTGAGGATTTGAAGCAGGAGTTCATCAAGGCTTCCAATCGCGCGTTGAGCCTGTAATTGCCGGCGCTGATCGTTCCCATGCTCTGCGTGGGAATGCCTCAATGGACGCTCTGCGTCCGCTTTGGGACGCGGAGCGTCCCGGGCTGCATTCCCACGCAGAGCGTGGGAACGATCAGGGTGTCGGTTAGAGGTTCTGCAGGGTATCAAGCAAAACCTTCACCTTGGTAATCGATTCCTGATACTCCGCCTGCCACTCCGAGTCCGCGACAATCCCGCCACCGCCCCAGCAGCACACCTGCCCATCCTTGACCAGCAAACTGCGGATCGCGATGGAGCTGTCCATCTCGCCGCGCACGTCCAGGTACAGCAACGAACCGCAATACAGCCCGCGTCGGGTCGGCTCCAGTTCGTCGATGATCTGCATGGCCCGAATCTTCGGTGCCCCGGTAATCGAGCCGCCCGGGAAACTGCCGGCGATCAGGTCGAGCGCGTCGCGGTCATCTGCGAGTTCCCCGGTCACGCTGCTCACCAGGTGATGCACATTCGGATAGCTTTCCAGGCTGAACAACTCCGGCACCCGCACTGAGCCGATGCGGCAGGTGCGGCCGAGGTCGTTGCGCAGCAGGTCGACGATCATCAGATTTTCTGCGCGGTCCTTGGGGCTGGCCAGCAGTTCGGAGGCGTTCGCGGCGTCTTCGGCAGCCGTCAGGCCGCGCGGGCGGGTGCCTTTGATCGGGCGGGTTTCCACATGACGTTCGCTGACTTTGACGAAACGCTCAGGAGACAGGCTCAACACAGCGCCGCCGTCGGGCAGGCTCTGGAAACCGGAAAACGGAGTCGGGCACGCGGCCCGCAGCGCGACATACGCGGCCCACGAATCGCCCTGGCACTCAGCCCGGAAGCGTTGGGCGAAGTTCACCTGATAGCAATCGCCGGCCTGGATATATTGCTGAATGCGTTCCAAGGCGTGGCGATATTCATCGACGCTCAGATCGGCTTTCATCGGCGCTTTCAGCTTGAACGGCTCGATCGGTGCAGCCGTCGACTGACTGAACAAGGCGATCAGGCGTTGGCGCTCGCTGTCGACCAACGACGGGTGGAACACCAATTGACTTGTACTCAGTTGGTGATCGCTGATCAGTGCCCAGTCATACAGACCGAAACGCGCGTCGGGCAATTGCAGGTCGTCCTGCGCCTGGCTCGGCAGGTGTTCCAGGTGCCGGCCGAAGTCGTAACTCAGGTAACCGATCAGGCCGCCGGCGAACGGCAGCTCATCGGGAACGGCCGCTTCACCGAGTCGCGTCAGATTGTCGCGAAGGCGTTGCAGGAAGTGCAGGCCGCTCTCGTCCGGCAACACCGCCAACTGTTCCAGCGGCCAGGCGCTGAGCAGGTCATAACGCCCGCGATCAGCGGTGGGCCGGCCACTGTCGAGCAGCACGGCACCGGGGGCATGACGAATCGCCGCGAAGTACTCGGCGGGGTTGGCGCGGTAGGGCAGTGAGTATACGGAACAGGTCAACATGGGCGGGGCAGATCAGCCATCGAGGCGGGGTGGCGATTGTAGTCCCCTGCAGGATTTGCTCCTAGAGGGGATGTCGGGGATTGGTAGATTGGCGGCCATTGATCGTTCCCACGCTCCGCGTGGGAATGCATCCCGTGACGCTCTGCGTCACAGGCGGACGCAGAGCGTCCGTGGCGGCGTTACCACGCGGAGCGTGGGAACCATCAATGCAGGGGGATCAACCCTAAACCGCAGGAATATGCCCAAACATCTCCTGAACAAACTCAACCCGCTCCTGAACCGTCTCAACAACCCCGCGAGCCTTCAACTCTTCCAGCCGCGCTTCAACCGCATGGGTGCGCAGCGTCAGGCCGCAATCATTGGCAATCTGAATATTCAACCCGGGCCGAGCATTGAGCTCAAGGATCAGCGGGCCCTTTTCCTGGTCGAGCACCATGTCGACACCGATGTAGCCCAACCCGCACAGCTCATAACAGCCGGCAGCGAGTTTCATGAAACCATCCCAATAGGGCAGTTGCACGCCGTCCACTGCGTTGGTGGTGTCCGGGTGTTTGGTGATGATGTTGTTCAGCCAGGTGCCGCGCAGGGTCTGACCGGTTGCGAGGTCGACGCCGACGCCGATGGCGCCTTGGTGCAGGTTGGCCTTGCCGCCGGACTGGCGCGTCGGCAAGCGCAGCATGGCCATCACCGGGTAGCCCATCAGCACGATGATGCGGATGTCCGGTACGCCTTCATAACTGATGCTTTTGAAGATCTGGTCCGGGATCACCCGGTATTCGATCAGTGCGCGGTCGCGGTGACCGCCCAGGGAGTACAGGCCGGTGAGGATGCTGGAAATATGGTGCTCGAGTTCCTCATGGCCGATGATCTTGCCGGACACCGTGCGATAGCGGCCCTCGAAACGGTCGGCAACCACAATGATGCCGTCGCCGCCCGCGCCCTGGGCCGGTTTGATCACGAAGTCGGTGCGCCCGCCGATGATCTTGTCGAGGTTATCGATTTCCTTCTCGGTGGAGATCACCCCGTACAGTTCCGGCACATGAATGCCGGCGGCGATCGCGCGCTCCTTGGTGATGATCTTGTCATCGACAATCGGGTACAGACTGCGCTTGTTGTACTTGAGCACGTAGTCGGCGTTACGCCGATTGATCCCCATGATGCCCCGGGCTTCCAGGGCCTTCCAGGTCTTCCAGAAGCCGAACATCAGGCGTCAGCCTTCTTCAGGAAAGCCTTGAAGCGCACCAGTTCGGTCAGGCGGTAACCGCGATAACGACCCATCGCCAGCATGAAGCCCACCAGGATCAACAGGATCGCCGGGAAGGTGAACACGAAGTACACCAGCTCCGGCACGCTCATGATCAGGTGCGCCAGGGCGGCGGCGAACAGCGTACCGATCGCCACTTTCATCGCATGCCCGGAACCGCGTTCTTCCCAGGTAATCGACAGGCGTTCAATGGTCATGGTCAGAATCACCATTGGGAACAGTGCCACCGACAACCCGCGTTCCAGCCCGAGTTTATGGCTGAACAGGCTGATCGCCGCGATCAGCACCACCACGAACGTCAGCACCACCGACAGCCTCGGCAACATTTGCAACTTCAAGTGTTCAAGGTAGGAGCGCAGCGACAGCCCCAGCGCCGTGATCACCGTAAACAGCACGATGCCGAAGCCGAGCTGGGTTTCGCGGAAGGCGAGGGCGATCAGCACCGGGGTGAAGGTGCCGAGGGTCTGCAAGCCGATCAGGTTGCGCAGGATCAGGATCACCAGCACGCCGATAGGGATCATCACCATGATCATGAACGTCTGCTGGGTTTGCAGCGGCAGACCGTACAGCGAGTATTCGAGGAAGTTGGCGTCAGTGTTTTCGTCGGTCAGCTTGGCCAAGCGAATCGCGTTCATTTCGCTGTTGTTCAGGCTGAACGTCACGTTGGCTTTCTTGCCGCCATCGACGGTGATCAGGTTTTCGTCGCCGGTCCACCACAGCAGGCGGTCGGTCGGCAGGCCCTGTTCACCGGTTTCCGGGTTGAAGTACAGCCAGTCGGTGCCATTGAAGCTGCGCAGCCAGAGTTCCGGCAGTTGCGGCTGGTCAGCCACCAGACGGATGGTGTGGACCTTTTCCACCGGCACGTGGGCGATGGACAGCACCAGCTCGACGATTTTCGCTTTGTGTCCAGGGGACGGATCGCCGCCCAGCAACAGCTTCACGTTGTCGTCGTTGAGATTGTTGACACGCTTGATGGCTTCGCCGATGAAAGTTTCGACGTCGGCCGAGTGTTGGCGGATTGGCGCGAGCAGGGCTTCGGCGGCGACTTTTTCTGCGCCTTCGACGGCGATGCTGTCGCGGAAGGTCGGGCCCTTGACCTTGGATTTTTCACCGGTGTAGCGCTTGGTCAGCACCAGGCGGTAATAAAGGGTCTGGTTGCCCTTGGCCCGGCGCGCCGACCAGGTGACCTTGCGGTTGCCGTCAACGCGGTTCACGGCCACGCCGTAGTTATTGGAAATGAAACTCTCGTTGAGGCTGACGTAATCGCGGCTCAGCGGCGGCACGAACATCTGGATCTTGACCGGGTCTTTGGCACTGGCGACGAACTCGACCTTGGCGTCGATGTTCCACAAGTCGTCGGTGGCGTCTTCGGTCACGGGAATGCCGAGCACGAAAATCTGATAGGCCGTAACTGAAATGCCCAGCACCACCAGGATGGCGATCAGGAATTTCAAGTGAAGGGTAAGAGAGCGCATTGGAATTACTCTGCGGTATGTGCGTCGGTGGCGCAGGCGGGTTTGCCAGCAGCGTATTTAAGACTTGGGTCGACCAGCGCGTCGAAGCGTTTCAATGCTTCGGAGCCGATCAAGAGCGGATATTGGAAGGCACTTCGGTCAGTTAGGTTCACTTCGATGCTGCGTAAAGCCGAACCCATGCAGATATCCAGCTCGATCACCGGACGGGCGGTGTACTTCTTGCCTTCATCCGGGTCGTAGTCGCCGGCACGGCGCTTGATCTTGCTGACGCGGGCCAGTGGCCGCTCGATAGGGTGCGAATGCGCGGCGTCGATGGCCAGATAGAAGCGCACCCAGGACTCGCCATTGCGTTTGAAACGTTTGATATCGCGGGCACTCAAGGACGCTGTTTTCGCCCCGGTGTCGAGTTTGGCGGCGACTTCAAGGTCGATGCCATTCAGGGAAGCGTACTCGTTGAGGCCGTACACGGTCTTTTCCCCCGCCGCGGCGAAACCGGGCAGGCAAAGAAGATAAAGGAAGGTGGGGAAGGGCTTGAGTCTCATAAATCCTGGTGCGCAGCGGTCCGTGTTTCGATTCAAGGCCCTGGCATCACTGCGCAAGCTCCCTCGTATGCCTGTCAACTATTTATGACAAGCCGTGCAGATGTCACAAACAAATGCGGGCGGCATTCTAGCACGGTGGGTTTATGGCGCCACCGCTGGCGGGCGGCTATAAACAGAGGGGCTGCTTCGTTGTGGTGCAGTCGGTTATTAGACGATTGTCGACAATACCTATTTATCCTTTGACTGTTGCGCCTGTTTTCGCTAGTTTTTGCGGCATTGGCTTTAAAGGTGTCGACAATATGTTGGATCAACCCGATCCCCCGGTGGTTACGCAAGACGAGTCGGAGACGCTTTCCGAAAACGTTTTCCGCCGCATTCAGGCGGCCATCGTCAAAGGCGAGATCGCTCCGGGCAGCAAGATTTCCGAACCGGAACTGGCCCGTACCTATGGCATCAGCCGCGGACCGCTGCGCGAGGCGATCCATCGTCTGGAAGGCCAGCGCCTGCTGGTTCGGGTGCCGCACGTCGGGGCGCGGGTGGTTTCGCTGAGCCATGCCGAGCTGCTGGAGCTCTACGAGATTCGCGAATCCCTTGAAGGCATGGCCTGCCGCCTGGCGGCCGAGCGCATGACCGTCGAAGAAATCGACGAACTGCGCCGGGTCCTCGAAACCCACGAGCGCGATGAGGCGTTTCAGGCAGGCGTTGGTTATTACCAGCAGGAAGGCGACTTCGACTTCCATTACCGGATCATCCAGGGCAGCGGCAACCGCACCTTGACGCAAATGCTCTGCGGCGAGCTCTATCAGCTGGTGCGCATGTACCGCATCCAGTTTTCCACCACACCCAATCGCCCGCACCAGGCCTTTGCCGAACACCACCGAATTCTCGACGCCATCGCCGACCGTGACGGTGAGCTAGCCGAGTTGTTGATGCGCCGCCACATCGGCGCCTCCAAACGCAATATCGCCCGTCACTACCAGGACGGCGCTAACCAGACAGCCACTGAACGAGGTGAGTCATGAGTTCCAACAAGAGCACTCCAGGCCAGCGTTTCCGCGATGCGGTCGCCAGCGAACATCCGCTGCAAGTCGTCGGCGCGATCAACGCCAACCATGCGCTGCTGGCCAAGCGCGCCGGTTTCAAGGCTATTTACCTGTCGGGTGGCGGGGTGGCTGCCGGCTCCCTCGGCGTTCCGGACCTGGGCATCACCGGCCTGGATGACGTGCTGACCGACGTTCGTCGCATTACCGACGTGTGCGACCTGCCGCTGCTGGTGGACGTGGACACCGGTTTCGGCTCCTCGGCGTTCAACGTCGCGCGCACCGTCAAGTCGATGATCAAGTTCGGCGCGGCGGCGATTCACATCGAAGACCAGGTCGGCGCCAAGCGCTGCGGTCACCGTCCGAATAAAGAGATCGTGTCGCTGCAGGAAATGGTCGACCGGATCAAGGCTGCTGTTGATGCGCGTACCGATGACAGCTTCGTGATCATGGCCCGCACCGATGCGCTGGCAGTGGAAGGTCTGGAATCCGCACTGGATCGCGCCGCGGCGTGCATCGAGGCCGGCGCCGACATGATCTTCCCGGAAGCCATCACCGAACTGGACATGTACAAGCTGTTCGCCAACCGCGTGAAAGCGCCGATCCTGGCCAACATCACCGAATTCGGCGCGACTCCGCTGTACACCACCGATCAACTTGCCGCTGCCGACGTGTCGCTGGTGCTATACCCATTGTCCGCGTTCCGCGCGATGAACAAGGCGGCGGAAAACGTCTACACCGCGATCCGCCGCGACGGCACGCAACAGAACGTCATCGACACCATGCAAACCCGCATGGAACTTTACGACCGCATCGACTACCACACCTTCGAGCAGAAGCTCGATGCGTTGTTCGCCGCGAAGAAGTAACGACAAAGCAACGTTGCAAATGAACACGTTTTTGTAGCAGCTGCCGAGCCCGCGAGGCTGCGTTCGAGGCCGAAGGACTCGCCGGTCGGGCGACGCGATTTTCCAGGTGTAACGCGTCGTCAGGTTTTACGACTTCTGCGCAGCCGGACGCTGCCTCGCGGTGCTCGACAGCTGCTACAGAGTCAGATGCACACCTGAAAGAAATTGCAGATTCCCTGACAAATTCAAGAAAACTGGAGACAGCAATGGCCGAAGCAAAAGTACTCAGTGGCGCCGGGCTCCGTGGCCAGGTTGCCGGGCAAACCGCTCTGTCCACCGTGGGCCAGTCGGGCGCAGGCCTGACCTATCGCGGCTACGACGTTCGCGAACTGGCGGCTGACGCGCAATTCGAAGAAGTGGCTTACCTGCTGCTTTACGGCGAACTGCCGACCAAGGCACAACTCGCCGCTTACATCAGCAAACTGGGCAAGCTGCGCGACCTGCCGCAAGCGCTGAAAGAAGTGCTGGAACGCATCCCCGCCGACGCCCACCCGATGGACGTGATGCGCACCGGTTGCTCGTTCCTGGGCAACATCGAACCGGAGAAAGACTTCTCCGAACAACACGACGTGACCGACCGCCTGCTGGCCGCGTTCCCGGCGATCATGTGCTACTGGTATCGCTTCAGCCACGACGGCAAGCGCATCAGCTGCGTGAGCGACGAGCAATCCATCGGCGGCCACTTCCTGCACCTGCTGCACGACAAGAAGCCGAGCGAGTTGCACGTCAAAGTGATGAACGTTTCGCTGATCCTCTACGCGGAACACGAGTTCAACGCCTCGACTTTCACCGCACGGGTATGCGCGTCGACCCTGTCGGACATGTATTCCTGCGTCACCGCGGCCATCGGTTCGCTGCGCGGTCCGCTGCACGGCGGCGCCAACGAAGCGGCGATGGAAATGATCGAGCGTTTCAGTTCGCCGGAAGAGGCGATCAAAGGCACCCTCGGCATGCTTGAGCGCAAGGACAAGATCATGGGCTTCGGCCACGCGATCTATAAGGACAACGATCCGCGCAACGAGGTGATCAAGGGCTGGTCGAAAAAACTGGCTGACGAAGTGGGCGACACCGTGCTGTTCCCGGTCTCCGAAGCCATCGACAAGACCATGTGGGAGCAGAAGAAGCTGTTCCCGAACGCCGACTTCTACCACGCGTCGACGTACCACTTCATGGGCATTCCGACCAAGTTGTTCACACCGATCTTCGTCTGCTCGCGCCTGACCGGCTGGGCAGCGCACGTGTTCGAACAACGTGCCAACAACCGCATCATCCGCCCAAGCGCCGAGTACGTCGGCGTCGAACAGCGCAAGTTCGTGCCAATCGAACAACGCTGAATGGTGGGGGTTACCGCACCGGTTGCTGATTGAACCGAACCCCACTGTGGGAGCGGGCTTGCTCGCGAAGACGGACTGACATTCAACATCGATGTCGGCTGATACACCGCTTTCGCGAGCAAGCCCGCTCCCACATGTGAACCGGTTTCAACTCAGGCCCGGTGCCCAGGCCCCACCTTTTGTAACCACCGTGACCGAGTCCTGACGATGAACACTGAATTCCGCAAACCGCTGCCCGGCAGCCATCTGGATTACTTCGACGTCCGCGCGGCTGTCGAGGCCATCCAGCCCGGCGCCTACGACACTCTGCCGTACACCTCCCGCGTGCTGGCGGAAAACCTGGTGCGTCGCTGCGACCCGGCCACGCTCACCGAATCCCTGAAGCAATTTATCGAGCGCAAGCGCGACCTCGATTTCCCGTGGTTTCCGGCCCGCGTGGTGTGCCACGACATTCTCGGCCAGACCGCTCTGGTCGACCTCGCCGGACTGCGTGACGCCATCGCCCTGCAAGGTGGCGACCCGGCGCAAGTGAACCCGGTGGTGCCGACGCAATTGATCGTCGACCACTCCCTGGCCGTCGAGCGCGGTGGTTTCGATCCGGAGGCGTTCGAGAAGAACCGCGCCATCGAAGACCGTCGCAACGAAGACCGTTTCCACTTCATCAACTGGACCAAAAAGGCCTTCAAGAACGTTGATGTGATCCCGCCGGGCAACGGGATCATGCACCAGATCAACCTGGAGAAAATGTCTCCGGTGATCCAGGTGCGCGACGGCGTGGCATTCCCCGACACCTGCGTCGGCACCGACAGCCACACTCCGCACGTCGATGCGCTGGGCGTGATCGCCATCGGTGTCGGTGGTCTGGAAGCTGAAAGCGTGATGCTCGGCCGCGCGTCGTGGATGCGTCTGCCGGAAAGCGTCGGCGTTGAACTGACCGGCAAGCTGCAACCGGGTATCACCGCCACCGACATGGTGCTGGCACTGACCGAGTTCCTGCGCAAGCAAAAAGTCGTCGGCGCATGGCTGGAATTCTTCGGCGAAGGCGCCGCCGCGCTGACCCTCGGCGACCGCGCAACCATTTCCAACATGGCCCCGGAATACGGCGCCACGGCGGCGATGTTCTACATCGATCAGCAAACCATCGACTACCTCAAACTCACCGGCCGTGAAGACGAGCAAGTGCAGTTGGTCGAGAACTATGCCAAGACCACTGGTCTGTGGGCTGACAGCTTGAAGCATGCGCAATATGAACGTGGGTTGAGCTTCAACCTGTCTTCGGTGGTGCGCAACATGGCCGGCCCGAGCAACCCGCACGCCCGTGTGGCGGTGTCGGATCTGGCCGCCAAAGGCATCTCCGGCCAGTGGGACGATGTGCCGGGGCAAATGCCGGACGGCGCGGTGATCATCGCCGCCATCACCAGTTGCACCAACACCAGCAACCCGCGCAACGTCATTGCCGCCGGCTTGCTGGCGCGCAACGCCAACAAACTCGGGTTGACCCGCAAGCCGTGGGTCAAATCGTCCCTGGCGCCGGGCTCGAAAACCGTGGCGCTGTACCTCGACGAGGCTGGCCTCACCAGCGAACTGGAGCAACTCGGTTTCGGCATCGTGGCTTTTGCCTGCACCACCTGCAACGGCATGTCCGGTGCACTGGATCCGGTGATCCAGCAAGAGATCATCGACCGCGATCTATACGCCACCGCTGTGCTCTCCGGTAACCGCAACTTCGACGGCCGGATTCACCCGTACGCCAAGAACGCCTTCCTCGCTTCGCCGCCGTTGGTGGTCGCTTACGCCATCGCCGGGACCATCCGTTTCGACATCGAAAAAGATGTGTTGGGTGTGGTCGACGGCAAGGAAATCCGCCTGAAAGACGTCTGGCCAAGCGACGAAGAAATCGACGCGGTGGTGAAAGCCTCGGTCAAACCGGAGCAGTTCCGTCAGGTCTACATTCCGATGTTCGCCATCCATGAAGACACCGGCCCGAAAGTGACGCCGCTGTACGACTGGCGCGAGATGAGCACCTACATCCGCCGTCCGCCGTACTGGGAAGGCGCGTTGGCTGGCGCACGTCCGCTCAAGGGCATGCGCCCATTGGCGGTGCTGCCGGACAACATCACCACCGATCACCTGTCGCCGTCGAACGCGATCATGCTCGACAGCGCCGCCGGCGAATACCTGGCGAAAATGGGCCTGCCGGAAGAGGACTTCAACTCTTACGCCACGCACCGCGGTGACCACCTGACCGCGCAACGCGCGACTTTCGCCAACCCGAAACTGTTCAACGAAATGGTTCAGGAAAACGGCAAGGTCAAGCAGGGTTCTTTGGCTCGCGTCGAGCCGGAAGGCCAGGTCATGCGCATGTGGGAAGCCATCGAAACCTACATGGAGCGCAAGCAGCCGCTGATCATCATCGCCGGCGCCGACTACGGTCAGGGTTCGTCCCGCGACTGGGCAGCGAAGGGCGTGCGTCTGGCGGGTGTGGAAGCGATTGCCGCTGAAGGTTTCGAGCGCATCCACCGCACCAACCTGGTGGGCATGGGCGTGTTGCCGCTGGAGTTCAAACCAGGCACCGACCGTCATACCCTGGCCATCGACGGCAGCGAAACTTATGACGTGATCGGTTTACGCACACCGCGCGCCGACCTGACACTGGTGATCAATCGCAAGAACGGCGAACGCGTCGAAGTGCCGGTGACCTGCCGTCTCGACACCGCCGAAGAAGTGTCGATCTACGAGGCGGGTGGCGTGTTGCAGCGCTTCGCGCAGGACTTCCTCGAAGAGTCGGCGGTTGCCGTCTAAAACATGCTTTGCGGGCAGGGGATTTCAAGTCCCTTGCCCGCTATGAAGGAGCACCAATGGCTCACGCACCTCAGATCAAAATCCCCGCCACCTACATGCGCGGCGGCACCAGCAAAGGCGTGTTCTTCAGCCTGAAGGATTTGCCCGAAGCCGCACAGGTTCCCGGCCCCGCACGCGATGCCTTGTTGCTGCGCGTGATCGGCAGCCCCGACCCGTACGACAAGCAAATCGACGGAATGGGCGGCGCGACCTCCAGCACCAGCAAAACCGTGATCCTGTCAAAAAGCACCAAGGCTGATCACGACGTCGATTACCTGTTCGGTCAGGTCTCCATCGACAAGCCTTTCGTCGACTGGAGCGGCAACTGCGGCAACCTGTCGGCCGCCGTCGGCTCGTTCGCCATCAGCAACGGTCTGGTGGACGCCAGCCGCATCCCGCAGAACGGAATTGCCGTGGTGCGCGTATGGCAAGCCAACATCGGCAAGACCATCATCGCCCACGTGCCGATCACCAACGGTGAAGTGCAGGAAACCGGTGATTTCGAACTCGACGGCGTGACCTTTCCCGCCGCCGAGGTGCAGGTCGAATTTATGGACCCGGCCGCGGAAGAAGAGGGCGGCGGTGGTTCGATGTTCCCCACCGGTAATCTGGTGGATGACCTCGAAGTGCCCGGCGTCGGCACCTTCAAGGCGACCATGATCAACGCCGGCATACCGACGATTTTCGTCAACGCCGAAGACATCGGTTACACCGGCACCGAGTTGCAGGGTGCGATCAATGGCGATCCGAAAGCCTTGCTGATGTTCGAGACCATCCGAGCGTATGGTGCGTTGCGCATGGGCTTGATCAAGGACCTGGACGAAGCGGCCAAGCGTCAGCACACGCCCAAGGTTGCCTTTGTGGCCAAGCCGGCGGAATACGTGTCGTCCAGCGGAAAAACCGTGGCGGCAAGCGATGTCGACCTGCTGGTGCGCGCGCTGTCGATGGGCAAGTTGCACCACGCGATGATGGGCACGGCGGCGGTTGCCATCGGTACTGCGGCGGCGATTTCCGGGACGTTGGTAAACCTCGCCGCCGGTGGCATCGAACGCAATGCCGTGCGCTTCGGGCATCCGTCCGGCACGTTGCGCGTGGGTGCCGAGGCCAGCCAGGTGAACGGTGAGTGGACGGTGAACAAAGCCATCATGAGCCGCAGTGCGCGGGTGTTGATGGAAGGCTTTGTGCGCGTGCCGGGTGATTCCTTCTGACCCGACACCGAACCACTGTGGGAGCGGGCATGCTCGCGAAAGCGGTGGGTCAGCTTGCATCGATGTCGGATGTGCCGCCGTCTTCGCGAGCAAGCCCGCTCCCACAGTTTGATTGGATTACCAAAATAAGATCGATGTAACCCACTGAGATTGCCCCCTGAACCGAGGTCCCATCAACGAACCACTTCAAGAGTGAATCGAACATGAGCGCCAACGTCGACCTGAACAACCGCCCCGACTACGACACCGTCCTGCAGGACATCGCCGATTACGTCCTCAACTTCAAAATCGAATCCAAAGAAGCTTTGGACACCGCCCGCAACTGCCTGATCGACACCCTCGGCTGCGGTCTGCTGGCCCTGCGCTTTCCCGAATGCACCAAACACCTTGGCCCGATCGTCGAAGGCACCGTCGTCCCGTTCGGCGCCCGGGTTCCCGGCACCAGTTTTCGGCTCGATCCCGTCAAAGCGGCGTGGGACATCGGCTGCATCGTGCGTTGGCTCGATTACAACGACACCTGGCTCGCCGCCGAATGGGGTCATCCGTCCGATAACCTCGGCGGCATTCTCGCCGTGGCCGACCACCTCTCGCAAAAACGCCTGGCCAATGGCGATGCGCCGCTGACCATTCGCGCTGTGCTCGAAGCCATGATCATGGCCCACGAGATTCAAGGCGTGATCGCACTAGAAAACTCCTTCAATCGTGTAGGGCTTGATCACGTCATCCTGGTGAAAGTCGCCTCGACCGCCGTGACCGCCAAACTCATGGGCGCCAATCGCGAGCAACTACTGTCAGCGTTATCCCACGCCTTTGCCGACGGTCAGGCGCTGCGCACCTATCGACATGCGCCGAATGCCGGGTCGCGCAAATCTTGGGCGGCGGGCGATGCGTCCAGCCGGGGCGTGCGCCTGGCGGACATTGCGCTGCGCGGCGAGATGGGCATTCCCGGCGTGCTGACGGCTAAACAGTGGGGCTTTTACGACGTGTTATTCAGCCACACCAACAACGATCTGGCGCTCAAGCCCGAAGACAAACGCGGGCTGAGCTTCTCCCGCACCTACGGCACTTATGTGATGGAAAACGTGCTGTTCAAAATCAGCTTTCCCGCCGAATTCCACGCGCAAACTGCCTGCGAAGCGGCGGTGGCCCTGCACCCGCAAGTCAGAAACCGCCTGCACGAAATCGACAAAATCGTCATCACCACCCACGAATCGGCGATCCGCATCATTTCCAAGGTTGGCCCTTTGGCCAATGCCGCCGACCGCGATCACTGCATTCAGTACATGACCGCCGTACCGCTGGCGTTTGGCAATCTGGTGGCCGAGCAGTACGAAGATGATTTCCATGCCGCGCACCCGATCATCGACGTGTTGCGGGAAAAAATGGTCATCGTCGAAGACCCGCGCTTCACCCGCGAATACCTGGAAGCCGACAAGCGTTCCATCGCCAACGCGATCCAGGTGTTTTTCAAGGACAGCTCCAGCACCGACAACGTGGTGGTCGAGTACCCGATCGGCCACCGCCGTCGCCGTGTCGATGGCATTCCGCTGCTGGAAGACAAGTTCAAGGCCAACCTGGCGACGCGCTTCACCGCGCAGCGCAGTAATGAGATTTTTGCTTTATGTAAGGATCAGGCTGCGTTGGAAGCTACGCCAGTAAACCGCTTCGTCGACCTGTTCGTTATCTAACGGGTATGCACTCCGATCTGATTGAACGATGCAAAACCCTGTAGCAGCTGTCGAGTGAAACGAGGCTGCGATCTTTTGACCTTCGCTTTTAAAAGCAACATCAAAAGATCGCAGCCTCGTTTCACTCGACAGCTGCTACAGGTCTGTTTTAAGTCGCTGAACCATTTTTTCGACGGGTAATTTGGTGATGGCAAAACCCGTCAGCAAAATCGCCGAATACATCATCAGTTCTCGGGACACGGCTTGCCCCTCGTACCATGCACCAATCACTACCGCGAACACCGGAAAAATAATAAACACGAACGACAAAATGATCGGGCTCAGGCGTTTGAGCAGCAAAAAGTAAACGATGAAGCCGCCCACCGAAGCCACCAGTCCCAGATACAACAGGGCCCCCCATGAACGTGCGGTAATGTCATCGAACACCGGCGCCTCAACGCTCAAACCCGCCACAAACAGCATCAAGCCAGCCAGGCCGATGGGCAGTGTGTTGTAAGTAATCACGCTGATCGCACTGCCTTGTTTTTTTGTGATCACGTAACACAGCGCATGCATCACCGCCGCCGCCAGAATCGCCAGTACGCCGAAGAGTTCAGCATGGTCCAGGTGCAACCCCTGACTGCGGATGATCATGAACAGACTGCCAAATCCGATAGCAATGCCGAGCACCTGCGAGGGGTAGATTTTTTCCCGTAGAAACATGGCGGAAAAAATCAGGATGAACACCGGCATGCAGCTGAACAGCAAAGCGGTCAGGCCGGACGAAACGTGCATCTCGCCGTAGTTGAGCAAGTAATACGGCAGGCTGAAATACGTCAACGTGACGAACACGAAAAACCAGCGGCTTTGCCGTGGAAACAGCAGCGGCTCGCGACGCAGCAGGGCGAAGCTCAAAAACAGCGGAAAGGCGATCAGAAAACGCAGGCCGGCGGCGGTCAGTGGCGGCACGCTTTCGACGGCAATCTTGATGCCCAGCCACGTAGTGCCCCAGCTCAGGCAAACGATCAGGAACAACAGGCTGGTGACCAGCCCGGCAATCCAGGGTTTTCGAATACTTGAAGAGGTGCTGAGGGCCATGGACATGATCGTGCTCCTGCGTCGTTGGATTGACCCGGTTACCAAATAGGTCTATCCCTGATTGAACCTGTTTTCAGCACGCTATTCGGGATGGAAATGACTGTCAAAGTAAGTATTGCCACGGTGTCAATCCTGCGCGAAGGCTTGGATCGGGGCCGCGGTGTGAAGTACAAGCGTCTGGCCGAAGCTCTCGAAAAAAGCATTGGCGAAGGCTTGATCGAGCCTGGCAGCAAACTGCCGCCCCATCGTTTGTTGGCGGACAGCCTGGGCGTAACCATTGGCACCATCAGTCGTGCGTATGGCGAGCTGGAGCGGGTAGGGCTGGTCGTGGCCCGTGTAGGAGATGGCACTTATGTGCGTCAGCGCGGGCTGGAACGGCCGCGCGATTCTGGCTTTCGCAATGTCAGCGACGAGCCTCAGCCGTACTTCGATATGAGTCGGAATCAGCCGATACCGGGGCAGGAAGCAACCTTTCTGAGTCAAAGCCTGCAGGCCTTGGCCAGCGTCCCGCACACCTTGCAATCGCTCAGCGGTTATACGGCCGATGCCGGATCACCGCGCCACCGTGCGGCAGGTGCCCAATGGCTGCGGCATCAGGCATTCGTACCAAGCGCCGAGCAGATCATTTGCGTCAATGGCGGCCAGCACGGCCTGCTCTGCGTGCTGATGGCGCTGCTCAAGCCCGGCGACACATTGGTCACCGAGCAATTGACTTACCCGGGGCTGATCAGCGTTGCCCGCATGCTCGGCATCAAGCTGATCGGTGTCGGGATGGATGACGAAGGACTGTTGCCCGATGCACTGTCGGACGTTTGCCAGAATCATCGGGTGTCAGCGCTTTACTGCACGCCAACCATCCAGAATCCTACGGCGGCGGTGATGTCGGTCCCACGACGCGAAGCGATCGCCGAGGTCTGTCGCCAGCACAATCTGCTGCTCATCGAGGACGAAGCCCACGCCGTACTGGCGCAGCAGCGTCCATTGCCCTTGAGTCACTTTGCCCCGGAGCGCTCGGTGTTGATCGGCAGTCTGAGCAAAGCGGTTTCGGCGGGGTTGCGGGCGGGGTATCTGCACGCGCCGCAACCGTTGATCGGACGCTTGAGCGCCGCGGTGCGCGGGACTTGCTGGATGGCGAATCCGCTGTCGATGGAACTGGCGACGGCGTGGATCGAAGACGGGATCGCCGAACAGTTGCTGGGGCAGCAGATTGTCGAAATCAGCCGCCGCAAGCGTTTGGTCAGCGCAGTGTTAGAAGAGGTCGGGTACAAGACTCATCCCCATAGCCCACACTTCTGGATCAGAGTGCCCGAACCGTGGCGGGCGTCGCAGATTGCGGCGGAGCTCAAGCAGAACAATTATCTGGTGGCCACCGCGGAGGCGTTTGCGGTCGGGCATGGGGCGGTACCGCAGTTTATTCGGGCGAGTGTGTGTCATTCGGCGGGGGATGATGGGCTGTTGTTGCAAGGGTTTGAAGCGTTGGCGGGGGCACTGGCCGAGATCGTGTAATCGTTTTTCGCGAGCAAGCCCGCTCCCACATTTGACCGTGTTCCTCTGTCACGACTCGGTCGAATGTGGGAGCAGGCTTGCTCGCGAAGGCGGTGTAACTATCGCGCAATAACTACTTGAACCGCCGCTCAACCCCTTTCTCCACCAGAATCTTCGCCGAAATCTCTTCCACGGAAAAATGCGTGGAATTGATGTTGGGAATGTTCTCGCGACGGAACAGGTTCTCCACCTCGCGCACTTCGAACTCGCACTGGGCGTAGCTCGAATAGCGGCTGTTGGGCTTGCGCTCGTTGCGGATGGCGGTGAGGCGGTCCGGGTCGATGGTCAGGCCGAACAGCTTGTGCTGGTGGGCGCGCAGGGCGTTAGGCAAGGTCAGGCGTTCCATGTCGTCTTCGGTCAGCGGGTAGTTGGCCGCACGGATGCCGAATTGCATGGCCATGTACAGGCACGTCGGTGTCTTACCACAACGCGACACGCCCACTAGGATGAGATCGGCCTTGTCGTAATAATGCGTGCGCGCGCCGTCGTCGTTGTCTAGGGCGAAGTTCACCGCCTCGATGCGTTCCATGTAATTGGAGTTGCCGCCAATGGAATGGGACTTGCCGACGGTGTAGGAAGAATGCTCGGTCAGTTCCTGTTCAAGCGGCGCCAGGAAGGTCGAGAAAATGTCGATCATGAAACCATTGGACGTTGCGAGGATCTCACGGATGTCCTGATTGACGATGGTGTCGAAGATGATCGGCCGAAAGCCGTCGGTTTCGGCGGCTTTGTTGATTTGTTGTACCATGGCCCGCGCTTTATCCACGTTGTCGATGTACGGACGCGTGAATTTGCTGAAGGTAATGTTTTCGAACTGCGCCAGGAGGCTTTGGCCGAGGGTTTCGGCTGTGATGCCGGTGCCGTCGGAAATAAAGAAAGCAGATCGTTTCATTTGCACCTTGGGCCTTAAGCTAGTGACGAATCTTGGATATAGTAGGCGCGATTTGCCGGCCGCCAGTGGCCCGCATTCTCACTTATTTTCCAGGTCCAGGCCATACAGCCGGTAAACGCTCCCCCGAGCCGCCGGCTTCTGAGCTTTTCCAACACAGTTAGTGGAGAGATCACCTTGGTAGAGTACGTAGTTTCCCTCGATAAGCTCGGCGTCCATGATGTAGAGCACGTAGGGGGCAAGAACGCATCCCTGGGCGAGATGATCAGTAACCTTGCAGGTGCCGGTGTATCGGTGCCCGGTGGCTTCGCCACGACAGCTCAGGCTTATCGTGATTTTCTGGAACTGAGCGGCCTGAACGATCAGATCCATGCCGCCCTCGACGCCCTGGACGTCGATGATGTCAACGCCCTGGCCAAGACTGGCGCCCAGATCCGTCAATGGATCATGGAAGCCGAATTCCCCGAGAAGCTCAACGCCGAGATCCGCACCGCGTTCGCCACGCTGTCGGCCGGCAACCCTGACATGGCCGTGGCCGTGCGCTCTTCCGCTACCGCCGAAGACCTGCCGGACGCTTCCTTCGCCGGTCAGCAGGAAACTTTCCTGAACATCCGTGGTGTCGAAAACGTCATTCGCGCCGCCAAAGAGGTGTTCGCTTCGCTGTTTAACGACCGCGCGATTTCCTACCGCGTCCACCAGGGCTTCGACCACAAGCTGGTGGCCCTGTCGGCTGGCGTGCAGCGCATGGTCCGCTCCGAAACCGGCACCGCCGGCGTGATGTTCACCCTCGATACCGAATCGGGCTTCCGTGACGTGGTGTTCATCACCGGCGCCTACGGCCTGGGTGAAACCGTCGTACAAGGCGCGGTGAACCCGGATGAGTTCTACGTCCACAAAGGCACGTTGGCAGCCGGTCGTCCGGCCATCCTGCGTCGCAACCTGGGCAGCAAAGCCATCAAGATGATCTACGGCGAAGTCGCCACGGCCGGTAAATCGGTCAAGACCATCGACGTGGACAAGGCTGATCGCGCCCGTTTCTGCCTGAGCGACGCCGAAGTCAGCGAACTGGCCAAGCAAGCGATGATCATCGAGAAGCACTACAAGTGCCCGATGGACATCGAATGGGCCAAAGACGGCGACGACGGCAAGCTCTACATCGTTCAGGCCCGTCCTGAAACCGTGAAGAGCCGTACCTCGGCCAACGTCATGGAACGCTACCTGTTGAAAGAAACCGGTACCGTGCTGGTTGAAGGTCGCGCCATCGGCCAGCGCATCGGCGCCGGCAAGGTCCGCATCATCAAGGACGTGTCCGAGATGGACAAAGTCCAGCCGGGCGACGTTCTGGTTTCCGACATGACCGACCCGGACTGGGAACCGGTCATGAAGCGCGCCAGCGCCATCGTCACCAACCGTGGCGGTCGTACCTGCCACGCGGCGATCATCGCTCGCGAACTGGGCATCCCGGCCGTGGTCGGTTGCGGCAACGCCACCCAGCTGTTGAAAGACGGCCAGGGCGTGACCGTGTCCTGCGCTGAAGGCGATACTGGTTACATCTTCGAAGGCGAGCTGGGCTTCGACATCAAGAAAAACTCCGTCGATGCCATGCCTGATCTGCCGTTCAAGATCATGATGAACGTCGGCAACCCGGACCGTGCGTTCGACTTCGCGCAATTGCCGAACGCCGGTGTGGGCCTGGCCCGTCTGGAGTTCATCATCAACCGCATGATCGGTGTCCACCCCAAAGCGCTGTTGAACTACGACGGTCTGCCGCAGGAAATCAAGGACAGCGTCGACAAGCGCATTGCCGGTTACGACGATCCGGTCGGCTTCTACGTCGAGAAGCTGGTTGAAGGCATCAGTACCCTGGCCGCTGCGTTCACCCCGAAAAAGGTCATCGTGCGTCTGTCGGACTTCAAGTCCAACGAATACGCGAACCTGATCGGCGGCAAACTCTACGAGCCGGAAGAAGAGAACCCGATGCTGGGCTTCCGCGGCGCCTCGCGTTACATCAGCGAAGCGTTCCGTGACTGCTTCGAGCTCGAGTGCCGTGCCATCAAGCGCGTGCGCAACGAGATGGGCCTGACCAACGTCGAAATCATGGTGCCGTTCGTCCGTACCCTGGGCGAAGCGAGCCAGGTGATCGATCTGTTGGCCGAAAATGGCCTGGCCCGCGGCGAGAACGGTCTGCGCATCATCATGATGTGCGAACTGCCGTCCAACGCGATCCTGGCTGAAGAATTCCTTGAGTTCTTCGACGGTTTCTCCATCGGCTCTAACGACCTGACTCAGCTGACGCTGGGCCTGGACCGTGACTCCGGGATCATCGCTCACCTGTTCGACGAGCGTAATCCGGCGGTCAAGAAGTTGCTGGCCAACGCCATTGCCGCGTGCAACAAGGCTGGCAAGTACATCGGCATCTGCGGTCAGGGCCCTTCGGACCACCCTGATCTGGCCAAATGGCTGATGGAACAGGGCATCGAAAGCGTTTCGCTGAACCCCGATTCCGTACTGGAAACCTGGTTCTTCCTGGCTGAAGGTCAAGCTCCGGCTTGATGGTGTGAGTGAAAGGGCCGGTCAGTGATCGGCCCTTTTAGAGATTCAAGTAGGGCGGGCTCCTCTGGATGCCGCCCTTTTTTGTGCAAGAGCATTATGCAAAGCAGCAGCAACCTATTTCCTGTCGCCCTGATCAGCGCCGAGCGGCGCGGCGATCTGAGCGAAGATGTCTATCGTTTGAAACCCGGCAACAGTCCTGATGGCACTGTGGAGTTGGCTGTGACCCGTTTGGGCATGGCGGACGTGCCCGCGCACGGTGGCGTGCCGGTAATTCTGTTGCATGGCAGCTTTTCCAATCGACGGTTCTGGTTCTCGCCGAAAGGGCTGGGGCTGGGCGCCTACCTGACGCGTCTGGGATTCGATGTCTGGATTCCCGAAATGCGCGGGCACGGCCTGTCCCAGCGCAATCAGGACTACCGCAAGAACCGTGTTGCCGACTACGCCCGTTACGATCTGCCGGCCATTGGCGCGTTCGTTCGCGAGCAGAGCGGCCAGGTGCCGCACTGGATCGGTCACTCGCTGGGCGGCATCACGCTGGCGGCGGCGCTGGGCGGGGAATACATCGGCGAGCCTGTCGTCGCGTCTGCGGCGTTCTTCGGTACGCAGGTCAGTCGCACCTACTGGCCGTTGAAGATTCCACCGGTGGAGTGGAGTGGACGCTTCATTCTCAAGCGTTTCGCCCAGCTGTCCGGTTCACGGCTCAAGCGCGGCCCGGAGGACGAGCCTATTGGCCTGGCCCTGGAAAGCATGCGCTGGTATGGCCTGTTCGGACGCTTCGGTGATGCAGACAAGGACTGGTGGGCGGGATTGGCCGAGGTTCAACTGCCCGTGCTGGCCGTGAGCGCCGCTGGCGATCATCAGGATCCGGCGTGGGCGTGCCGCAAGTTGTTCGATCAAGTGGGTTCCGAGCACAAGCAATTCATCAACCTTGGCCGCGAGCAGGGCTTTGGCGATAATTTCGGTCACGTGGAAATGCTCGTCAGCAAAGCCGCTCAAGCCGAAGTCTGGCCATTGGTGGCGCGCTGGCTGGCCGATCAGCAAACGCCTTTGCTGGGCGAAAAGCCGGATTTGGCCGCGGCGGTCTGAGCCTGATGCTCTAACAAGGGCATTTCGCTCTGTTCGGCTTGAGGCTAAGATATGACGCATTGTGCTGTTCCGGTCACTTTGCGACACACTCGATTGTCTTCCTCTTTACAGGAGTTTCTCGATGAACCATTACCTCACGCCTGACCTGTGCGACGCCTACCCGGAGCTGGTGCAGGTGCTGGAGCCGATGTTCAGCAATTTCGGTGGCCGTGACTCGTTCGGCGGCGAAATCGTGACCATCAAGTGCTTCGAAGACAACTCGCTGGTCAAGGAACAAGCCGAGCTCAAGGGCAATGGCAAGGTGTTGGTGGTCGACGGTGGCGGTTCCCTGCGTCGCGCGCTGCTGGGCGACATGATCGCCGAGAAAGCCGCGAAAAACGGTTGGGAAGGGCTGGTGATCTACGGTTGCATCCGCGATGTCGACGTCATCGCGCAAACCGACCTGGGAGTTCAGGCCCTGGCCAGCCACCCGATGAAGACCGACAAGCGCGGCATCGGCGATCTCAACGTGGCGGTGACCTTTGCCGGCGTGACCTTCCATCCAGGCCACTACATTTATGCGGATAACAACGGCGTGATCATCTCGCCAAGCCCGCTGAAGATGCCTGAATAAAGCCGCGAATCAACAAAGGGGTGAGGATGTTCGAGGAAGACAACGCGCAGTGGGGGCTGGTGCATGCCCTGGTGCTGGATGGTAAAGGCGGCGCGCGTTCGATAGCCCGGACTGAACTCGATGACTTGCAGTTGCAGGCCCATGAAAGCCTGTGGCTGCACTGGGATCGCAGTCACCCGCAAACCCGGACCTGGCTGCGCAAATCCAGCGGTCTGAGTGAATTCAGTTGTGACCTGCTGCTCGAAGAGAACACCCGGCCACGTCTTTTGCCACTGCCGGACTCCGAACTGCTGCTGTTTCTGCGCGGGGTCAACCTGAACCCGGGCGCGGAGCCGGAAGACATGGTCTCGGTGCGGATCTTCGCTTCCGCCCAGCGCGTCATTTCCCTGCGTTTGCGTCCTTTGCGTGCTACCGACGAGTTGCTGGTGCAGCTGGCTGAAGGCAAGGGACCGAAAACCGCCTCCGAACTCATCCTTTATATGGCTCAATACCTCACCAACAAGGTGCAGGATCTGGTCAGTTGCCTGTCGGAAGTGGTCGATGAGGAAGAAGAAAAACTGGATGCCGACGAACGGTATACACCCGAGCACGGAGCCATTTTGCAGATCCGTCGCCGAGCGGCTGCACTGAAACGTTTCCTTGCTCCGCAGCGGGAAATTTTCGGACAGCTGACGCGGATAAAACTGCCGTGGTTCGTCGAAGACGATGGCGATTACTGGAACGAATTGAACAACAGCCTGACCCGTTATCTCGAGGAGCTGGAATTGACCCGGGAGCGGGTGGGGCTGGTCCTCGAGGCCGAAGACAGGCGTTTGAGCGTGCGCATGAACCGCACGATGTACCGCTTCGGGATCATCACCGGGATCTTTTTGCCGATGAGTTTCCTGACCGGTCTTCTTGGCATCAACGTCGGTGGCATTCCGTTCTCGGAAAGCCCTTACGGCTTCCTGATCGCGTGCCTGATGATGATCTCGGTGGCATTGGGGCAGTGGTGGTTATTCCGACGTTTGCGTTGGGTGTGACGATGACTCATGTGACCCGGGCAAATTTGACCGCGTCTTTCACAGACATCACGAGAGGTGCGTATGCACGATCCGTTTGAACAGTCTTTGCGCGACATGCTGAACGCTTCGCCGTCCACACGAGACGACGATGCGTGCCTTGGGCGTGTCCTGAAAACCGCCAACCGCCAGGTCGGCGCCGGTGATCTGTTCAGCCTGCTGGGCCGCTGGCTGCCCGCGCTGATGATTGCCCTCAATAACGGCTCGGCCCACGTCTCGCCGGTCTCCCGCCACCGTAAACCTACCGCTCGCACCGCTGATAAGGCTGATTGAATATGGAACTTGATCTCTGGACTCAGAGCCTCGTCACTGCAATGACCGCGTTATGGACAAAGGTGGCAAATTTCATCCCGAACCTGTTCGGCGCACTGGTCGTGTTGCTGTTGGGTTTCGTCGTTGCGAAACTTTTGGATACTTTGCTGTCCAAGTTGCTCGCCAAGCTGGGCCTTGATCGCCTGATGGGCGGCACCGGTCTGACTAAACTGCTGTCCCGGGCCGGCCTGCAAGTACCGATCTCGACCCTGATTGGCAAGATTGTCTACTGGTTCGTTCTGCTGATTTTTCTGGTTTCTGCCGCAGAATCCCTTGGACTTGAGCGAGTTTCGGCTACGCTGGACATGCTTGCGCTGTATTTGCCGAAAGTATTTGGCGCCGCGCTGGTGCTGCTGGTGGGTGTGTTGCTGGCGCAACTGGCCAATGGGCTGGTGCGTGGTGCAGCAGAAGGCGTAGGGCTGGATTATGCTGCGGGCCTGGGGCGAATTGCCCAGGGCCTGGTGATTATCATCAGTATTTCAGTCGCAATCAGCCAGTTGGAGGTCAAGACTGACCTGCTCAACCACGTGATTGTGATTGTTTTGATTACCGTTGGTCTGGCGGTTGCGCTGGCCATGGGATTGGGAAGCCGGGAAATTGCCGGTCAGATTCTTGCGGGAATCTATGTGCGTGAGTTGTATCAGGTTGGGCAACAAGTGCGTGTTGGCGAGGTCGAAGGTCAGATCGAAGAGATCGGCACGGTTAAAACCACATTGCTGACCGATGAGGGTGAGCTAGTCTCTCTCTCCAATCGGATCCTCCTGGAGCAGCATGTGAGTAGCCGCTAACCCGGCAAACCCTGCTAATGTATGCCGCCGCAAAGTGCCCTGTAAGGGCTGCGGCGGACATTGACCTGACTGTCGGCCCGACTTGTTTTGAATAAAGCTCAATCGCTCTCCACGCGCTACGACCCCCGCGAGCTCTCTGATGAGGAGTTGGTCGCGCGCTCGCATACCGAGCTGTTTCACGTAACACGCGCCTATGAAGAACTGATGCGGCGTTACCAACGAACATTATTTAACGTTTGTGCACGATATCTGGGGAACGATCGCGACGCAGACGATGTCTGTCAGGAAGTGATGTTGAAGGTGCTGTATGGCCTGAAGAACTTCGAGGGGAAATCGAAGTTCAAGACGTGGCTCTACAGCATCACGTACAACGAATGCATCACGCAGTATCGGAAAGAACGGCGAAAGCGTCGCTTGATGGACGCTTTGAGTCTGGACCCCCTCGAGGAAGCGTCTGAAGAAAAGACGCCGAAACCCGAGGATAAGGGTGGACTCGATCGCTGGCTGGTGTATGTGAACCCGATTGACCGAGAAATTCTGGTGCTACGATTTGTCGCAGAGCTGGAGTTTCAGGAGATCGCAGACATCATGCATATGGGCTTGAGTGCGACAAAAATGCGGTACAAACGTGCTCTAGATAAATTGCGTGAGAAATTTGCAGGCATTGCTGAAACTTAGTTCGGCGCAAATATCTCTTACGTGTAGGCAAGTTCTGATAGACTTGCCGCCGAGTTGTCCCCCGGTTTGCGGGACTGCTTCACAATCACCAGATGGGGATTTAACGGATGAAACTGAAAAACACCTTGGGCTTGGCCATTGGTTCTCTTATTGCTGCCACTTCGTTCGGCGCTCTGGCACAAGGCCAAGGCGCAGTTGAAATCGAAGGCTTCGCTAAGAAAGAACAATTCGACAGCGCTCGTAACTTCAAGAACGACGGCAACCTGTTCGGCGGTTCGGTTGGTTACTTCCTGACCGACGACGTTGAATTGCGTCTGGCTTACGACGAAGTGCACAACGTACGTGCAGATGATGGCAAGAACGTTAAAGGCGCTAACACCGCTCTGGACGCTCTGTACCACTTCAACAACCCAGGTGACATGCTGCGTCCTTACGTCTCTGCCGGTTTCTCGGACCAGAGCATCGACCAGAATGGCAGCAACGGTCGTAACCGTTCCACCTTCGCCAACGTTGGCGGCGGTGCCAAGCTGTACTTCACTGATAACTTCTACGCTCGTGCCGGCGTTGAAGCTCAATACAACATCGACCAGGGTGACACCGAGTGGGCTCCTAGCGTCGGTATCGGTGTGAACTTCGGTGGCGGCTCCAAGCCAGCTGCTGCTCCAGTTCCAGCACCAGCTGAAGTCTGCTCCGACAGCGACAACGATGGCGTGTGCGACAACGTTGACAAGTGCCCGGACACCCCAGCCAACGTAACTGTTGACGCTGATGGCTGCCCAGCAGTTGCTGAAGTTGTTCGTGTTGAGCTGGACGTGAAATTCGACTTCGACAAGTCGGTAGTCAAGCCTAACAGCTACGGCGACATCAAAAACCTCGCTGATTTCATGAAACAGTACCCATCCACCAGCACCACTGTTGAAGGTCACACTGACTCCGTCGGTCCTGACGCTTACAACCAGAAACTGTCCGAGCGTCGTGCAAACGCCGTTAAGCAAGTTCTGACCAACCAGTACGGTGTTGAATCGTCCCGCGTTCAGTCTGTTGGCTACGGCGAATCCCGCCCAGTTGCTGACAACAAAACTGAAGCTGGCCGCGCTGTAAACCGTCGCGTAGAAGCGCAGGTTGAAGCTCAAGCTAAGTAATTAGCCCGCAGCTCTGAGAAAAGCCCGGCTTAGGCCGGGCTTTTCTTTGTCTGCGATTTGGTGGATGAGGGGTGAAGCAGGGAAACTCAGGCTGATTGATCGGCCGCCATCGCGGGCAAGTCGCGCGCCCACAGAGATGGCGTCGCAACGGTTGCAACCGCGCCGATCACCAGGATCGCCGGGCTTTTCAATTCGAACACTGAAGCATCTTCTTCCATGGCCCTCAGATCGCTCCGACATTCCCGTTGGTGCGGCAGGGAAGCGTTTTCAATCATCGCCACCGGCGTATCCGCCGCCATTCCCCCGGCCAGCAGTTGCTCGCGAATCTCGCTCAGCTTCGCCACGCCCATGTAAACCACCAACGTCGTGCCACTCTGGGCCAGGGCCTGCCAGTTCAGTCTGCTGCCATCCTGAGTGTGGGCGGTGACCAGCGTCACGCCGCGGGCAACGCCTCTAAGGGTCAACGGAATATCGCATTGCGTCGCGCCCGCCAGCCCGGCCGTGATGCCGTTGACCAGTTCGACTTCAACGCCGCGCTCGCGCAGCCACTGCGCTTCTTCACCGCCGCGACCAAAGATGCACGGATCGCCGCCCTTGAGCCGCACCACACATTTACCCTGGCGGACATAGCGCAGCATCAGGCGATGAATAAAGGCTTGAGGCGTGGAGCGACAGCCGCCGCGTTTGCCCACGGGAATGATCCGCGCGCCGGGGCAATGCTCCAGCACCGCGTCATTGACCAGGTCGTCGATCAACACCACGTCCGCTTCTCTCAACGCCCGAACAGCCTTGAGGGTCAGTAATTCAGGGTCGCCGGGACCCGCACCCACCAGCCAGACTTTTGCGCTCATAGTGTTTTCCTCACGAGATGACGGCGATCGGCTGCGCAGTGGCAGCCAGCAGGCGCTTGATTTCCGGTACGCAGGAGCCGCATTGCGTGCCGCAACCCAATTCTTGTTTCAAACCTTGCAAGTCCAGGCCACGGCTGATGCCGGCGCAGACCGCGCCTTGGCTGACGTTCTTGCAGTTGCACAGAATGTTTGTACCCGCTATTGCAGTTACAGCGTTGCCCGGTGGCGCGCTCAGCGGTGCCAGTAGCCAGCGCCGCAGTTGTTCGTCGGCACGCCCCTCAAGCCAAAGGTTTTGCAGCCAGTGTTGGGCGAGGGTTTCGCCGGCCAGGCGAATCGCAGTGATCCGGCCGTTGTCGATCCGCACGCGTTTGCCGATAGAGCGGCGTGGGTCGTCATAGGCCAGTACCGGACCGTCGGTGAGCGCCAGGCATTGATCGATATCGCGCAGCAATTGCGGATCTGGTGCGACGGCGCTGGCAGCGCGTATCAGCAGCGCGGGGCGCTCGCGGCCGACAAGGCTGAGGCTGGCGTAGGAAAACGCCTCACAGAGCGGTCGTAGGGTCTCAAAATGCTGTTGAACATTGCCCTCTACCAGGGCGAATAGCTGCCAAGGCAGGTGAACTGGCTCGATTCGCACGCCGCTGTGTTTGAGTTCCGGTTGTTTCGACAGCGGATCGAAGGCGGGCAGGGTGAGCGTATTCACGCCGCCCTTGAGGAAGCGGTCACCAAAATGCATTGGCAAAAAGGCCTGGCCGGGCCGCACGCTGTCGTCGCTGGCGACCGGCACGATCACAGCGCCACGCCGACTTTCCAGGCTGATCAGGTCGCCGGGTTGCAAGCGATGCCGGCTCAGTTCATCCGGGTGCAGGCTTAACACGGCTTCGCTGACGTGACCGAACAACTGTGCGGCGGTGCCGGTGCGGCTCATGCCGTGCCATTGATCGCGCAAGCGACCGGTGATCAGCGTCAGCGGGAAGTGTGCGTCGCGTTGCTCCTTGGCGGCGCGATACGGATCAGCCACAAACGTCGCGCGCCCGCTGGCGGTCGGGAAAATGCCGTCGAGGTACAGGCGGGCAGTCCCCGCGCTGGCGCCTGCGGGGAAGGGCCATTGTTGAGGGCCGAGACGGTCGATCAGCTCATGACTGATGCCGGACAAGTCCAGATCACGCCCGCGGGTCAGGTGTTTGTATTCCTCGAAAACCTGTGCCGGCGTTTCAAAGGCAAACAGACTGTCTTGGCCGGGGCGCAGCTGTTTTTCCAGGCGTTGTGCGAAATCCACGGTGATCGCCCAGTCGGAACGCGCTTCACCCGGTGCGACGATGGCCCGGCGAACGTGGGAAATACGCCGTTCGGAGTTGGTCACCGTGCCGTCCTTTTCGCCCCAACTGGCGGCGGGCAACAGCAGGTCGGCGAATGCCGCGGTTTCGGTGGTGCGAAAGGCTTCCTGCAACACCACGAACGGGCAAGCCAGCAGTGCCGCGCGTACGGCGGTCTGGTCCGGCAGCGATTGCGCGGGGTTGGTGCAGGCAATCCACAGGGCTTTGATTTTGCCGCTCCGAATTTGCTCAAACAGCTCGATTGCGGTGAGCCCGGTGTTTTCTGGCAGTTGAGCAACGCCCCAATAGGCCGCCACTTCCGCGCGATGCTCGGCATTGGCTGCTTCGCGATGGCCTGGCAGCAGGTTCGACAGGCTGCCGGTTTCCCGTCCGCCCATGGCGTTTGGCTGACCGGTCAGGGAGAAAGGTCCTGCGCCGGGACGGCCGATTTGCCCGGTGGCCAGGTGCAGATTGATCAGCGCACTGTTTTTGGCGCTACCGGCGGTGGACTGGTTCAGCCCCATGCACCACAGCGACAGAAACGTCTTCGAGGTGCCGACCCATTCCGCGCATTGCTGCAGTTGCTCGATCTCGATCCCGCAAAGCTGCGACACCCTTTGCGGCGTGTATTCGCGCACCAGATTTTTCAGCTCAGCCAAACCTTCGGTGTGAGCCTGGATGAAGTCACGGTCGATCCAGTCCTCCCACAGCAGCAGGTGCAGAATCCCATGGAACAAGGCGACATCGGTCCCGGGAAGAATCGCCAGGTGCAGGTCAGCCAAATCGCAGGTGTCGGTACGACGGGGGTCAATGACGATGACTTTCATCTGCGGGCGACGGGACCGGGCTTCTTCCAGGCGACGAAACAGCACCGGGTGGGCGTAGGCCATGTTACTGCCGACGATCATCACGCAGTCGCTCAACTCCAGGTCTTCGTAGCTGCACGGCGGAGCATCGGCGCCCAGGCTGCGCTTGTAGCCGACCACCGCCGACGACATGCACAGCCGCGAATTACTGTCGATATTGTTGGTGCCCACCAGCGCCCGCGCCAGTTTGTTGAAGGCGTAATAGTCCTCGGTCAGTAACTGCCCGGAAATGTAGAACGCCACGCTGTCCGGGCCGTGTTCGGCGATGGTTTGAGCGAAGACATTGGCCGCGTGATCGAGGGCGGTGTCCCAGTCGGTACGGCTGCGGGCCAGGCCTTTGCCGAGGCGTAATTCAGGGTAAAGCGCTCGCGCCGTCAGGTCGCCGGTCAGGTGCAGGGTCGAACCCTTGCTGCACAACTTGCCGAAGTTGGCCGGGTGGCTCGGATCGCCGCTGACGCCGAGGATGCGCTCGCCGTCATGCTCGATCAGCACGCCGCAGCCGACTCCGCAGTAGCAGCACGTGGAAGCAGTAATCTGGTTCATCAGCTTGCTTCCCGGCCTGGGTGTCCTGCGTCGCCGAGGGCCAGCCCCAGAAACGAAGAGCTGCCAAACATCAGGTGATCGCGGATCTCGTCGATGGTGTGATTCTCACGGATCTGTCGGAAATACCAACCGCCATCTGCCGTGTCGCCGTACAGACAGGCGCCGACCAGCACGTCATCCTTGATCACCAGTTTTTTGTAGATCCCGCCGATCGGGTCGGAGAGGGTGATGGTTTCGGTGCCTTCGCCGCCCATGAAGTCGCCGGCGGAAAACAGGTCAATGCCGGTGACTTTCAGTTTGGTCGAGGTCACCGAGCCCTTGTAGGTGGCGAAGCCCAGTTGCGCGAGGTGGTTGGCGCAGACCTTGGCTTGCTCGAACAGCGGCGCGACCAGGCCGTAGGCGGTGCCACGGTGGCTGGCGCATTCGCCAATGGCGTAGACCCGAGGGTCGTAGGTTTGCATCGTGTCATTGACCAGAATCCCGCGATGGCAGGGGATGCCGGATTTTTCCGCCAGCTCAGTGCTTGGGCGAATGCCGGCGGCCATCACCACCAGGTCGGCGGGGATGATGTCGCGGTTCTTGAATTCAACCGAGCCGACCCGGCCGTTGCCGGCATCATGCAGGGCCTGGGTCTGTTCGCTCAGGCGAAAATGCAGGCCTCGGGCTTCCAGGGCGGTTTGCAGGAGTTGGCCACTGGTTTTATCCAGTTGCCGTTCCAGCAGCCACTCGCCGATGTGCACCACAGTGACGTGCATGCCGCGCAGCATCAGGCCGTTCGCGGCTTCCAGGCCGAGCAGGCCGCCACCGATCACCACGGCGTGCTTGTGAGTTTTTGCGGTGTTGATCATGGCCTGGGTGTCAGCGATGTCGCGGTAGCCGATTACGCCCTGCAAGGTGTTGCCGGGGATCGGCAGGATGAACGGGGTCGAACCGGTTGCGATCAGCAGGCGATCGTATTCGGCCTCGGTGCCGTCTTCGGCGATCACGCGGCGTTTGATCCGGTCAATCTCCACGACTTTGCGGTTGAGCAGCAACTTGATGTTGTTGTCCAGGTACCAGTCGAGATTGTTGAGTTCGATCTCTTCGAACGTCTGCTCACCGGCCAGGACCGGCGACAGCAGGATGCGGTTGTAGTTGGTATGGGGTTCGGCGCCGAAGACCGTGATGTCGTACAGCTCGTTGCTCAGCTTGAGCAGCTCCTCCAGGGTGCGGACCCCGGCCATGCCGTTGCCGATCATCACCAGTTTTAATTTTTTCATCAGGTTCTCCGGGGAGCTCGGACCCGCCTCAACACGGCTTTCAGGTCTTGCTCGACATATTTTGCGCAAACAAAAAAAGGCGTCCCGCTAGTGGCCTAGCGAGGACGCCTTTGTCCTGGTCCCGTTCTCTCGGGAAGCGCACCCTTCATCGTTGAAGGCTGGGCTTTATGTCTGTTGGGAGAGGTAATGCAGTGGTTGTGCCAAGTGCTCCAAGTTCCCGGATTTGTGCGGTTTTGTCGCGGTCTCGGCATTTAGTGGGAACGCATTTGCACTGTTTAAATGCACGTTGCCCGCAATTGGCGCGGTTTCTGTAGCAGCTGCCGAGCTGCGCGAGGCTGCGTTCGGCGACGCAGTCGTCGTAAACCCTGCGAATGCGGTTTTCCTGACGCACCGCAGGGGCTGATTTCACGACGACTGCGTCGCCGAACGCAGCCTCGCGCAGCTCGGCAGCTGCTACAGGGGTTCAAGGTCAGCCATGAAATACCAAAACCAGCAGCACCAGATTCACCACCAACATCACCAGCGCCAACGTCCGCCACACCTTCAACGGCTCGCGCTCCAGCAGCGGTCGGGGTCGCACACTCAAACTGCGCCGCTCGCCCTGTTCCAACAGCAGCAACCATTCCTCCGCCGTTTCAAAGCGCTGGCCCGGATCCACCGCCACCGCGCGTTCCAGGCTTTGCGCGATCCAGTCCGGCAGGTCGGGGCGGTAGCGGCTGGCGCTCACGGGCAAGCCAAACCGTGGACGCTGGAAAGCTTCGATTTCGCCGTAGGGATAATGCCCGGTCAGCAGGAAATACAGGGTCACACCGACCGCGTACAAATCCTGTTGCGGTGTCGGTGCCTCACCGCCAAACGCTTCCGGCGCAATATAGCTGGGGGTCCCGGGCAGTGCAGAGGGCTGGTCTTCGGACAGGCCGGGGCAGTAAGCGAGGCCGAAATCCAGTAGGCGCAACTCACCGTCGTCCCCCAGCAACAGGTTCTCCGGCTTGATGTCGCGATGAAGAATCTGTCGGCGATGCAGCATGCCGACGGCTTTCAGCAGGCGCTCGGCCAGATCCTGCCATTGCGCCAGCGGCAGCGCTGCAACCCGTTCGTGCAATTCCGCCAGGGTAGAACCGGAATATTCGCGCATCACGTAGTACAAATGCTGACGCTGACTGGCGGCATGGACTTCAGGAAAATGCCGTCCGGCCACGCGCTTGAGAAACCATTCCTCCGACAGCAATGCTTGCCCGGCCAGGTGATCGTCGCGCAGTGCCACGGGCAAGGTTTTCAGCAGCCAGGGTTGTTGCTGACTGTCGCGAACCCGATAGAGCAGCGACTGCTGGCTCTGACCAAGAATCCCTTCGACCTGCCAGCCTTCGAACGTCTGGCCCGCTTTCAGTGCGGGAGGCAGCGGCCACTGCTGCAAATGAATCAACGCGTCGCCGATGCTCGTTTCACCGAGGGCATCGACCCGCACCAGCAGAGCGCTGGCATTGTCCTGGCTACCGGCCAGATGCGCCGCGCTGACCAGGGTTTGTGCAGCACTGTGCAGGTCCGGTTGATCGCGCAGAATCGCTGCAATAGCCGTGTCGCCCAGCACAGCCCAGATACCATCGCTGAGTAGCACAAAGCTCTCATCGAGACGCAACTCGCCGTCGAGAAAATCCAGGACCAGATGCTGATCGAGCCCCAGCGCCCGTTTGAGCACGTGCTGCATGCCCGGTTGATCCCAGACGTGATCCTCGCTGACCCGTTGCAAGGTGTCGGCGTGCCAGCGATAGACACGGCAATCGCCCACGTGGGCCAAGGTAAAACGCCTTCCGCGCATGACCAGGGCACTGACCGTGGTGAGCAGCGGTTGCCCACCGCCATTGGCCTGCAGCCAGCGATTTTGCGCCAGCAGCAGGCGGTCCAGCGCCTGCGCGACACCCCAGGTTTCCGGGGTGGCGTAATAGTCCAGCGCCAGGGCCTGCAAGGTCGAACGGGCGGCGAGCCCGCCGTCGGCGCACTGGCTGACCCCGTCGGCGATGGCGAACAGGTAACCCTTGCTCGCCGCCAGCGCCGGGGCCGGCGTGACCAGGCGCAGGGCGTCCTGATTTTCCTCGCGAGGGCCGATGGCACTCGCTTCGGCAAAACTCAGTTGCAGGCTCATTAAGACTTCAGACCCGAGCAGCGGTCACGGCTGCCGAACCCCAAGTGGTTCTCCAGCGACGTTTCACCCCGTGCAGACCGAACCAGGCGAGCACGCCGAGGCTGGCGAACAACCACAAGGCCAGTTGATAGCTGCCGGTGCTTTGCTTGATCGCGCCCATGCCAGCCGCGAGTGCGAAACCTCCGATGCCGCCGGCCATGCCGATCAAACCGGTCATTACGCCGATCTCGCGACGAAAACGCTGCGGGACCAGTTGGAAAACCGCACCGTTACCCGCACCCAGACCGAGCATGGTGCAGACGAAAAGCGCCAGTGCCGCGTACGAACTCGGCAGGTTGAAACCCACCGCCGCGATGCAGACCGCTGCGACCGTGTACATCCCCAGCAGCGTGCGAATCCCGCCGAATCGATCGGCCAGCGCGCCGCCCAAAGGACGCATCAGGCTGCCACCGAACACGCAGGCCGCGGTGTAGTAGCCGGCGGTCACGGGACTCAGGCCGTATTGGTCGTTGAAGTAGCCGGGCAGGGCGCTGGCCAGGCCGATGAAGCCGCCGAAGGTCACGCTGTAGAAAAACATGAACCACCAACTGTCGCGGTCGCCCAATGCTTTCAAGTAGTCGGACATGGACTTGGCTTTCGGCCGCTCAGGGGCGTTTTTGGCCAGCCAGGCGAAGACGATGATGGTCAGGATCAGCGGGATCAGCGCGAAGCCGAACACGTTGCTCCAGCCAAAGGCGGCCGCCAGGACCGGGGCGATCAATGCGGCAAGCACGGTGCCCGAGTTGCCGGCACCGGCGATGCCCATGGCCTTGCCTTGATGCTGCGGCGGATACCATTGCGAGGCCAGCGGCAGCGCGACGGCGAATGAGGCACCGGCCATGCCGAGGAACAGGCCCAGCACCAGCGCTTGCTCATAGCTGTGGATGCCGTGTTTCCAGGCACCGAACAGTGCACAGATGACGATCACTTGGCCAATCAATCCGGCGGTTTTTGGCGACAGGCGATCAGCCAGCAAACCCATGACAAATCGCAGTACGGCACCGGCCAGAATCGGCGTGGCCACTACGAGCCCGCGCTGTTGGGTGGTCAGGTGCAGATCAGCGGCGATTTGCACCGCCAAGGGGCCGAGCAGGTACCAGACCATGAAACTCAGGTCGAAATAGAGGAAGGCCGCGAACAATGTCGGCGTGTGACCGGATTTCCAGAAGCTTGAATTCATCGCGCACCTCAGCTGTAGGGAGTCTCGAGAAGGAGTCAGGAGCTTGCAGGTGGGGCGCCGCCTCGGCCGCACCACCGGCCCCGATCTCTGGGGCCAAAACTAAAAAACGCCGCCACCCGATTCGCCATGGGCAAATGAGGTGAGCGACGTCTTTGTCGTAGGTGGGGCAACCGCCGTTGGTTACCTGTGTGGATTACTTAGCCAGATCTGTGCCAGGTTCAGGATGATCGTTCCCACGCTCCGCGTGGGAATGCCGCCATGGACGCTCTGCGTCCGCTTCGAGATGTGACGCGGAGCGTCACGGGATGCATTCCCACGCAGAGCGTGGGAACGATCGGTTAACCTCAGCCGAGCAGTTCACTCATGGCAATAATCTGCTCCGCCACCTGTATCAGCTTTTGCTGCCGGCTCATGGCCTGGCGGCGCATCAGGGTGTAGGCCTCTTCCTCGTTGCAGTCCTTCATTTTCATCAGCAACCCCTTGGCCAGCTCGATACGCTTGCGCTCGGCCAGTTGCTGGTCGCGGGCATTGAGCTGGGCGCGCAGGGCCTGGTCGCTTTCAAAGCGGGCCATGGCCACGTCGAGAATCGGCTGCAAACGTTGTGCGTGAATGCCTTCGACGATGTAGGCACTGACCCCGGACTTGATCGCCTGGCGCATCACATCGGGGTCGTGTTCGTCGGTAAACATCACAATCGGCCGCGGCTGGTCGCGGGAAACCAGCACCACTTGCTCCATCACATCGCGGCTCGGTGACTCGGTATCGATCAGGATTACGTCCGGGCGCACCGTTTCGACACGTGCGGGCAGGTCGATGGTCAGGCCGGATTCGTCGATCACCTCGAACCCGGCTTCGGTCAGGGCAGCTTTCAGGCGACCGACTTTCTTCGCGGTGTCGTTGATCAGCAGGATACGCAACATATTCGCAGTCTCCCGTCAGCGGCTGGCGATTCGGTGCGAGCTTTCGCTCATGGCGTGCAGCTTGAAACTGCGGGCATAGCCGGTCGGGTCGGAGCCGTCCCAGATTTTGCCGTCGATCAACTGGCTGCTGCGCATTTCCTCGCCCTCGAAGGCAACACCGACTGCGCTGGCGGCCTCACGGTACAAGTCTAGATGCTGGACCTGACGGGCCACGCCGAGGTAATCCGGGTCGTCACGCAACAAGCCCCAGCGGCGGAACTGAGTCATGAACCACATGCCGTCGGACAAGTACGGCACGTTAACCTCGCCGTCCGCATGGAAACGCAGCGCGTGCGGGTCCTGCCAACGATTGCCGAGGCCATCGGCGTAGTCACCGAGCAAACGCGGTTCGATGCAATCGAGCGGCGCATCGAGGTATTCGGGCGCGCTCAACAGCTTCGCGGTGCTGCGGCGGTTTTCGCTGCTTTCCTCAATGAAGCGACTGGCTTCGAGGATCGCCATCACCAGCGCCCGGGCGGTGTTGGGGTATTGCTCGACAAAGGCGCGGGTGCAGCCGAGGACTTTTTCCGGGTGATCGGGCCAGATGGTCTGGCTTGTCGCCATCGTGAACCCCAGGTTCTGCTTCACCGCGCTGGCGGACCACGGCTCGCCGACGCAGAAGCCATCGATGCGCCCGGCTTGCAGGTGCGCGACCATCTGCGGTGGCGGCACCACCACGCTGTCGACGTCCTGCAATGGATGAATGCCCTGGCTCGCGAGCCAGTAATACAGCCACATGGCATGAGTACCGGTGGGAAATGTCTGGGCAAAGGTCAGTTTTGGGCGACTTTGGTGCACGTGTCTGTCCAGTGCTTCAGGACTGATCACGCCTAAAGTCTGTAAGCCATGGGAGAGGTTGATGCTCTGGCCGTTTTGATTCAGGCCCATGAGCACCGCCATGTCGGTGGGCGCGACACCGCCGATGCCCAGGTGCACGGCGTAAATCAGACCGTACAGGCTGTGGGCGGCGTCGAGTTCGCCGCTGACCAGTTTGTCCCGCAGGTTGGCCCAGGACGACTGGCGCTTGAGGTTCAGGGTCAGGCCGTAAGGCTGCGCGAAACCCTGTGTGGCCGCGACCACCACCGAGGCGCAGTCGCTCAGGGCCATGAAGCCGAGGTTGATTTCAGTCTTTTCCGGGGCATCGCTGCCATTGACCCAGGCCAACGGGCCGGCTGTGGTTTCATTCATGGCTAAACACCTTCCAAAAAAAAAGCGCCGTACCGGGCTGCTTGCCAGGGCAAGGCCAGGTGACGACGCCTTTGTCTTTCGACTCATCCCGCCGTTGGCATGAGTGCTGATGTCAGTGACGGTGCAAGGCATATGCCATCGCCCGCTGATTTTGTTGTGCGCCTCGCTTGCGACTGCGATGCCCGGCTATAATCGCCGCCTCATTTCGCCGCCAATCGAGTCAAAACCGCCCATGTACACCCTGGCCCGTCAGCTGTTGTTCAAACTTTCCCCGGAAACCTCCCACGATCTGTCCCTGGACCTGATCGGTGCGGGCGGACGTTTGGGCCTCAACGGCTTGCTGTGCAAGGCGCCGGCGAAAATGCCGGTGAACGTCATGGGGCTGGAGTTTCCGAACCCGGTAGGTTTGGCGGCCGGTCTGGACAAGAACGGCGCGGCCATCGACGGTTTCGCCCAACTGGGTTTCGGCTTTGTCGAAATCGGCACCATCACCCCGCGTCCGCAGCCGGGCAACCCGAAACCACGGATTTTCCGTCTGCCGGATGCCGAGGCGATCATCAACCGCATGGGGTTCAACAACCTCGGCGTCGATCACCTGCTGGCCCGTGTGGCGGCGGCCAAATACAAGGGCGTGCTGGGTATCAATATCGGCAAGAACTTCGATACGCCGGTTGAACGCGCGGTCGACGATTACCTGATCTGTCTGGACAAGGTCTACGCCCACGCCAGCTATGTGACGGTCAACGTCAGCTCGCCGAACACCCCGGGCCTGCGCAGCCTGCAATTCGGCGATTCGCTCAAGCAATTGCTTGCCGATCTGGCGACCCGTCGCGCAGAACTGGCGTTGCGCCACGGCAAACATGTCCCGCTGGCGATCAAGATCGCGCCGGACATGACCGACGAAGAAACCGCTCAAGTCGCGCAGGCGTTGATCGAAACCGGGATGGATGCGGTGATTGCCACCAACACCACCCTGAGCCGCGTGGGCGTTGAAGGCATGGAACACGGTGACGAGGCGGGCGGTCTGTCCGGCGCACCGGTTCGTGACAAGAGCACCCACACCGTGAAGGTACTGGCCGCCGAACTGGCCGGCCGCTTGCCGATCATCGCCGTGGGCGGCATCACCGAAGGCAAGCACGCGGCCGAGAAAATCGCCGCGGGTGCGAGCCTGGTGCAGCTCTATTCCGGCTTCATCTACAAAGGCCCGGCGCTGATTCGCGAATCCGTCGACGCCATCGCCGCCCTGCGCTGAGTTGTAGCAGCTGCCGAGCTGCGCGAGGCTGCGTTCGGCTGCGCAGCAGTCGTAAACCCTGATGCATGGTGTATCAGCAAGACCGCGGTGCTTGATTTTACGACTGCTACGCAGCCGAACGCAGCCTCGCGCAGCTCGGCAGCTGCTACAAAGGGAATTGTGTGTTGGTGAAAAGCAGGCATAAAAAAGGGCTCCTTGAAGGAGCCCCTGGGCCGGAGCCCGCCGCCCGGATGGGGCGTGCGTGGTAAGTCGTTACGTAATCAGATTGTCGTGTCGGAGTGTTGTGCCCTGTGTTTAGCCGACGGCGTGAAGTTCGTTGAGTCTATGGATTCCCGCAGTGCCGGTCATACCGTCCCAGTTGTCGCCGCGTCCTTCTCGCCAGCCGTTAATCCAGGCTTGACGTACCGACGGTAGAGTAAATGGGCAAAGCTCACGGGATTTGCCACCAACGCCATATTGATATCCGCGCAAAAATGCTCTTTCCAACGGATCACGCTTAAGTCTTCTCATAGGGTGTTGCCCTCACTTGTTGACTGTATTTATCGCGTCGACCTCAATTGAGGTCTGGCAGAAAAACTCCTGCCGTTGGGGCTCGCTGCCGGCGTCGCGAGCCAAGGTGTTGACGCCGTTGCGACGTCAACCTGTAGTGAGTTCTAACCAATGCGTCACATCGAGGGAATGATCGTTTTGTCATAAGAACGTAACCATAAAGATGCTAAGGCCATAAGTAACACGATGTTTGTCCCGTGTTTATTGGTCAAAGCCCTGTATGATCGGCCCCCCGCAGGATGACGGGGTTAATCCTTTAGTGAGAATGGCTCCTGTTGAGCAGGACGACTATTCGACGAAGGGTCGACTTATGACATTTTGTTGCTTCAACTTTTTTATCTGCCCGTGCATCTAAGCTCTTCTAACCTGAGCAGCACGGGTGGGACGGCACACCTTCGTGCCACGCGGGCGCTCTTTTAGAAAAGCGCCTGATTGAAATCCGGGCCGGCAATGCGTTGCCGGTTCACTTAGCTAAAGGCTCTGAACTTCCAATGTCCGATCAATTCGAAATCTTCCTCACTTGCCCAAAAGGCCTTGAAGGCCTGCTCATCGAGGAAGCCGTCGGGCTTGGCCTTGAAGAAGCGCGTGAGCACACCTCGGCTGTGCGCGGCATGGCCACCATGGAAACCGCTTATCGCCTGTGCCTGTGGTCGCGTCTGGCGAACCGGGTGCTGCTGGTGCTCAAGCGTTTCCCGATGAAGGACGCTGAAGATCTGTACCACGGCGTGCTCGATATCGAGTGGCAAGACCACATGCTCAACGACGGCACCCTGGCCGTCGAGTTCAGCGGTCACGGCTCGGGCATCGACAACACTCACTTCGGCGCCCTGAAAGTCAAAGACGCCATCGTCGACAAACTGCGCACCCCGCAAGGCGACCGTCCGTCCATCGACAAGCTCAACCCGGACCTGCGCATTCATCTGCGTCTGGACCGTGGCGAAGCCATCCTGTCCCTCGACCTCTCCGGCCACAGCCTGCACCAGCGCGGCTATCGTTTGCAGCAGGGCGCGGCGCCGCTGAAGGAAAACCTCGCGGCCGCCATCCTGATCCGTTCCGGCTGGCCACGTATCGCAGCCGAGGGCGGCGCACTGGCTGACCCGATGTGCGGTGTCGGTACATTCCTCGTCGAAGCGGCAATGATCGCCGCCGACATGGCGCCGAACCTGCGTCGCGAGCAGTGGGGCTTCACCGCCTGGCTCGGTCACGTCCCGGCGCTGTGGAAAAAGCTCCACGAAGAAGCCACCGAACGCGCCGCAGCCGGTCTGGCCAAGCCGCCGCTGTGGATTCGCGGCTACGAAGCCGACCCGCGCCTGATTCAACCAGGCCGCAACAACGTCGAGCGGGCGGGCCTGAGCGAGTGGATCAAGATCTACCAGGGCGAAGTCGGCACGTTCGAGCCGCGTCCGGACCAGAACCAGAAAGGTCTGGTGATCTGCAACCCGCCGTACGGCGAGCGTCTGGGCGACGAGGCGAGCTTGCTTTACCTCTACCAGAACCTTGGCGAGCGTCTGCGTCAGGCGTGCCTGAACTGGGAAGCGGCAGTCTTTACCGGCGCGCCGGACCTGGGCAAGCGCATGGGCATCCGCAGTCACAAACAGTATTCGTTCTGGAACGGCGCCTTGCCGTGCAAACTGCTGCTGATCAAAGTCACGCCGGACCAGTTCGTCACCGGCGAGCGTCGCACCCCGGAACAGCGTCAGGTCGAGCGCGAGCAGGCGGAATACGATCAGGCGCCGAACGAGCCGCAGGAACGCCTGTACAACAAAAACGGTAACCCGATCAAACCGGCCGCGGCACCCGCGCCGGTGATCGAGCAACCGCGCTTGAGCGAAGGCGGGCAGATGTTTGCCAACCGGCTGCAAAAGAACCTCAAGGCCCTGGGCAAGTGGGTTAAGCGCGAGGGCATTGATTGCTACCGCGTCTACGATGCCGACATGCCGGAATATTCCATGGCCATCGATCTGTATCAGGATTGGGTCCACGTCCAGGAATACGCCGCGCCGAAATCCATCGACCCGGAAAAAGCCTCGGCGCGCATGTTTGATGCCCTGGCGGCCATTCCACAGGCGTTGAACATCGACAAGAGCCGCGTGGTGGTCAAGCGCCGCGAGCGTCAGAGCGGCACCAAGCAGTACGAACGCCAGGCGGCGCAGGGCAAGTTCGTCGAGGTCAACGAAGGCGGCGTGAAGTTGCTGGTCAACCTCACCGACTACCTCGACACCGGGCTGTTCCTCGACCACCGTCCAATGCGCATGCGTATCCAGAAAGAGGCGGCCGGCAAGCGCTTCCTCAACCTGTATAGCTACACCGCAACCGCCAGTGTTCACGCAGCCAAGGGCGGCGCGCGCAGCACCACCAGCGTCGACCTGTCGAAAACCTACCTCGACTGGGCGCGTCGCAACCTGTCGCTGAACGGTTTCTCTGACAAGAACCGTCTGGAGCAGGGTGACGTGATGGCGTGGCTCGATGCCTGCCGTGACGAGTACGACCTGATCTTCATCGACCCGCCAACGTTCTCCAACTCCAAGCGCATGGAAGGCATCTTCGACGTGCAGCGCGATCAGGTGCAATTGATCGACCTGGCCATGGCGCGCCTGGCGCCGGGCGGCGTTTTGTATTTCTCCAACAACTTCCGCAAGTTCACGCTCGAGGAAAACCTCACCGAGCGTTATGCCGTTGAAGAAATCACCGCCCAGACCATCGATCCGGATTTCGCCCGTAACGGCAAGATCCACCGTGCCTGGAAAATCACTGCCCGTTGACAGATAAGTGATTGGATCCACAGAGCCTTGATTTTTAAAGGCTCTTTGGTTCTTTCTGTGCTGGTCAAATTAGTGGCTAATAGCTATAACTCAACTCATGGCCAATGGGCTTTCCCGCACCTGGCGTTTTGAGTTGCGTCTATGTCGTTGCACGCCGTGCGCCCGAAGATCCTGGGTTTTATCAGTGAAGATGTCTCGGCCTGGCTGGTCGCGCTGCTGGTGTTGCTCATCGGCGGGATTCTTACCGGATTACTGGCCTGGTCGACACTGAATCTGTTTCACCATCAATTACGGCAACGTTTCCAGCTGCTCGCCAGCGAACGTTACAGCCGCATCGAAGAACGTTTCGAAGATCAGGAGCAGCGCCTCGACGGCCTGCGCCGGTTCTTCGCCAATTCCGAGTCGGTCTCCCGCGAGGAGTTCGACGGCTACACCCAACCGTTGCTGCACCGCACTCAGGCGTACTCATTCGCTGCGCGGGTCACACGCGCCGAGCGGGCAGAGTTCGAGCGCAAAGTGCGTGAAGAACAAGGTTTGAGCGACTTCACCTTGCGTGAGCTCAATGCCGAGGGGCAGCTGCAATTGGCCGCCGAACGGGATGAATACGTGGCGGTGCTCTACAGTCAGACCCGAAGCCGACTCGGCTCGCCGCTCGGCTACGACTTGTTCGCCCAGCCGTTGCGCCGCGCCACCCTTGATCGGGCCGACAAGTCGGGCAGCATGGCGGTGTCGCAACCGATGCATCTGGTCGGCATCGAGCCAGCCTATGCGCGGGGTGTGCTGCTGGTGGCGCCGGTGAAGCGTCAGAGTGATGCGGCGACGCCGACCGCCAAACCCTACGGTTATGTCATGGCGGTGATCAGCATGCGCCAGCTGCTGGCGGACGGGTTGCCGGACGCCAGTCATGACTATCTCTCGGTGCGCATCCTCGACCTGTCCACCGACGACCAGCACGAAGTGCTTTACGAGTCCTATAACTCGCCAGCGCCCAGCGAATTGTCCGCGACACGCCTGCTGCGCATGGCCGACCACGACTATCAAGTCGACATCCTGCCCAGCGAAGCCTTTCTGAAAGCCAACCACTCCTCGGTGACGAGCCTGGTGGTGCTGGGTGGTTTGCTCAGTGTGCTGCTCAGTGCGTTGCTCTACGTGCTGGTCAGCCAGCGTCAGCGAGCGTTGAAAATGGTCGAGCAACGCACCCAGGAGTTGCACGCCCGTGAGCAAGAGTTGCGCGGCACACACGGCCAGTTGCGCGGCGTGCTGGATGCCGCGACGCAAGTGGCGATCATCGCCACCGACCTGCGTGGCGTCATCAGCACCTTTAACGCCGGGGCCGAGCAAATGCTCGGTTACACAAGCGCTGAAGTGGTCGGGCGCATGACCTTGGAAAACCTGCACTTTCCCCGGGAGCTGGTGGCCCGCTCGGCGGAATTGAGTGCGCGCTATGGCAAACCGATCCCGACCTGCCAGGCGATGTTGGTCGAAGGCGGCGAAGAGGGCGGTCACGAGGCGCGGGAATGGACGCTGGTCCGTCAGGACGGCAGCCATTTGACCGTGAACATGCTCGCGACCCCGGTGCTCGACGAGCAAGGCCTGTGGGTCGGGCATCTGGCGGTCTGCATCGACATCACTGAACGCAAGCGCGTTCACGAGGCGTTGGCTGCGCGCGACCTGTTGCTGAAAAAGCTCAGCGCCCATGTGCCCGGCGGCATTTATCAATTCAAGATGGAATTCGACGGTCGCTTCAGCGTGATCTACGCCAGCGACGGGATTCGCGAGATTTACGAACTCGAACCGGACGTGCTGTTGCTCAACGCGGAAGCGATTTTCACGCGGATTCATCCGCAGGACACGACCCGCGTCCGCGCCTCTATTCGCGCGTCGGCGGACACCCTCAGCCCGTGGCGCGAGGAATACCGGGTGCAACTGCCTCAGCGCGGCCTGCGCTGGGTGCGCGGCGAAGCGACCCCGGAGGAACTGCCAGGCGGCGGCGTGCTCTGGCACGGTTACATCTCGGACATTTCCGACCTCAAGCGCGTGGAAGAAGAGCTGCGGGCGCTGTCGATCACCGACTCGTTGACCGGAATCCACAACCGCCGCTACTTCCAGGAACGCCTGACCACCGAAATGGCCCGGGTCGAGCGCGGTGGTGGCGAGTTGTCGGTGATCATGCTCGACATCGACCACTTCAAACGCATCAATGACCTGCATGGCCACGCCGTGGGCGACCGGGTGTTGCAGGCCGTGTGCGAGCGCATCGGCCATCGACTGCGGCGTACCGACGTGTTCTGTCGCCTGGGAGGCGAGGAATTCATGGTGTTGTGCCCGGACATCGATGTCGAACAGGCTCACGTGCTGGCCTTGCAGCTGTGGCAAGGATTGCGCAGTTCGCCCATCGAAGGCGTGGGGACCGTGACCGCGAGTTTCGGGATTGCCAGCTGGCGAGTCGGGGAGGGCGCGGACGCGCTGTTGCTGCGGGCGGATTCGGGGGTGTACGCGGCGAAGCAGGCGGGACGGGATCGGGTCGAGCCGCAAACCAGCTAAAGGTGCATGCAGACCTTGTGGGAGCGGCGGTGCGACGATTCGACTTGCTCGCGAAAGCGGTGTGTCATTCAACATTGATGTCGACTGATACTCCGAATTCGCGAGCAAGCCCGCTCCCACATTTGGATCTGTGGTGTCTTGTAGATCGGGTCAGAGCACCGAAGCCGTTTCCGGCACTTTCGGCTGGCGATACAGATCCAGCAGCACCTGATCCAGCACCGACGACGCGCCAAACGGCGCCTTGTCGTTGAGGATCGCCACCACCGCCCAGGTGTTGCCATTGACGTCACGGCTGAAGCCGGAGATCGCGCGTACGGTGTTCAGGGTGCCGGTCTTGACGTGGGCTTCGCCGCGCATCGCCGTGGTCTTCAGGCGTTTGCGCATGGTGCCGTCGGTGCCGGCAATCGGCATCGAACTGATGAACTCGGCGGAGTACGGGCTGCGCCACGCGGCTTGCAGCATCGCCGCCATTTCACGGGCGCTCACACGTTCGGCACGGGACAGGCCGGAGCCGTTCTCCATCACCAGGTGCGGCGCAGTGATGCCTTTCTTCGCCAGCCATTGACGCACCACACGCTGGGCAGCCCTGGCGTCATCACCATCGGCGTCGGTACGGAATTTCTGGCCCAGGCTCAGGAACAGCTGCTGAGCCATGGTGTTGTTGCTGTACTTGTTGATGTCGCGAATGATTTCCGCCAGATCCGGCGAGTAGGCCCGGGCCAGCACCTTGGCGTTGCTCGGCGTCGGCGACAGACGATCCCTGCCCTGGATGCTGCCGCCCAGCTCCTTCCAGATCGCCCGCACCGCACCTGCGGTGTAGGTCGCGTGGTCGAGCAGCGACAGATAAGTCTGCGAGCTGCAGCCATCGCCCAACTGGCCGCCAACCGTTACGGTCACGCTGCCATCGGCCTGGGTCACCGGGTTGTAACGCACGCCACCGGTGCATTGCTTGGAGTTGACCGCTTTGACCTGGTTTTCGATTTTGATGCTGGCAATTGGCGGTTCCACCGACACCAGAACCCGGCCGTTGTCGTTGCGCGCCACGAAGCGCAAGGCCTTGAGGTTGACCATCAGCGAATCGGGCTTGACCAGGAATGGTTTGTTTTCGTCATTGCCGTCGTCGTTGAACTCCGGCAGTTGCGGTTGCACGAAGAAACCGCGGTCCAGCACCAGGTCGCCGGTGATTTGCGTCACGCCGTTGGCGCGCAGGTCACGCATCAGCAGCCAGAGTTTTTCCATGTTCAGCTTCGGATCACCGCCACCCTTGAGGTAGAGGTTGCCGTTGAGGATGCCGCCGCTGAGAGTGCCGTCGGTGTAGAACTCGGTTTTCCACTGGTGGTTCGGGCCGAGCATTTCCAGCGCGGCATAGGTGGTCACCAGCTTCATGGTCGAGGCCGGGTTAACCGAAACGTCGGCGTTGTAAATGGTCGGGGTGCCCGGGCCGTTCAGCGGGATCATCACCAGCGACAAGGCGTTGTCCGGGAGCTTGCTGGCCTTCAGGGCCTTTTCGACGTTGGGTGTCAGACCGGTGTTGATGGGGGCGGCGGAAACGGAGAAGGCCAGAGGAAGAAGGAAACCGGCCAGCAACAATGGACGTAAAGATTTGATCATCTGAAATACAACCCTGCATTCGAGGGGAAAAAAGACGAGGGCATGAAGATAAATTCCCTCAGTGGTCATGAAAGTGTCGGCATTATGCCCCAAGGTGTAACGGCTTGTGCCTTGCCGTGGCCCACTAATCCGCTATTTTTTTACCGACGGTAGGCGTAGCGCTGCCGAGAGACGGGCAATCAGCGCCTTAAACTGCTAAAGTGCCGCCCGTTATTACTTATGAGGATTGTTCCAATGGCGACTAACCGTTCCCAGCGTCTGCGCAAAAAACTGTGCGTCGATGAATTTCAAGAGCTGGGTTTCGAGCTGAACCTGGATTTCAAAGAAGATTTGGCTGATGAAGCCATTGATGCTTTCCTCGACGCGTTCCTGAAAGAAGCCATGGAAGCCAACGGTCTGGGCTATGTTGGCGGCGACGACTTCGGTCTGGTTTGCCTGCAGAAGCGTGGCTCGGTATCCGAAGAGCAGCGCGCTGCTGTTGAAGCCTGGCTCAAAGGCCGCAGCGAACTGACCGAAGCAACCGTCAGCCCGCTGATCGACGTCTGGTACCCGGAAAAGCCGATCAATCCGGTAGCTTGATGTCATAAAAGAAGCGGCGACCCAAGGGTCGCCGTTTTTTTATGTCCGGAAGAGTAAACGCAGCCTCGTTTCACTCTGTAGCAGCTGTCGAGTGAAACGAGGCTGCGTTGTTCAATCTTTACGCCAATTCAAGATCACTAGCGTCAACACCCCCGCGACAATCCCCCAAAACGCCGAACCAATGGAAAACAGCGTCAGCCCCGACGCCGTGACCATAAAGGTAATCAACGCCGCCTCACGTTCCTTCACTTCGGTCATGGCAATGCTCAGGCCATTGATGATCGAGCCGAACAACGCCAGCGCCGCAATCGACAGCACCAACTCTTTAGGCAGCGCCGCAAACAACGCCGCCAGCGTGGCGCCGAACACTCCGGCAATCCCGTAGAAAATCCCGCACCAGACCGCCGCCGTGTAGCGCTTGTTGCGATCTTCATGGGCATGCGGCCCGGTGCAGATCGCCGCGCTGATGGCCGCCAGGTTGATCCCGTGGGAACCGAACGGCGCCAGCAGCAGCGAAGCGATGCCGGTGGTGGTGATCAGCGGCGAGGCCGGCACGGTGTAGCCGTCGGCGCGCAATACGGCGATGCCGGGCATGTTTTGCGAGGTCATCGCCACCACAAACAATGGAATGCCGATGCTGATGGTCGCGGCGAGGGAGAAGTGCGGCGTGGTCCAGACCGGCGTCGCCACTTCCAGATGGAAACCGCTGAAGTCCAGCAGACCCATGAATCCCGACAACGCCGTGCCGATCAGCAACGCCGCGAGCACCGCATAACGCGGAGACAGGCGCTTGACCAGCAGGTAAGTAAAGAACATCCCCAGCACCAGCCCGGTGCGATGCTGCGCGGCGACGAAGATTTCACTGCCGATCTTGAACAGAATTCCCGCCAGCAACGCTGCGGCCAATGACGCCGGAATCTTTTTCACCAAACGTTCGAAGCTGCCGGTCAGGCCACAAATGGTCACCAGCACTGCGCAAGTGATGTAGGCGCCGATGGCTTCACCGTAGCTCACACCGCCGAGGCTGGTGATCAGCAATGCCGCGCCGGGCGTCGACCAGGCGATGGTGATCGGCGTGCGATAACGCAGGGACAGGCCGATCGAGCACACCGCCATGCCAATCGAGATCGCCCAGATCCACGACGAAATCTGTCCGCTGGTCAGGCCCGCCGCTTGTCCGGCCTGAAACATCAGGACCAGGGAGCTAGTGTAGCCGGTCATCATCGCGATGAAACCGGCGACGATCGCCGACGGTGACGTATCGGCCAAGGGGCGGAGCTGCGTGTGCGTGGCGTCGTTCATGACAGCGGTGTTCCTTGTTCGGTTAAAGACATCGAATCAACACTGAACCCTGTGGGAGCGGGCTTGCTCGCGAAGGCGTCAGTACATCCAACATCAACATTGACTGACACGCCGCCTTCGCGAGCAAGCCCGCTCCCACAAGGGATTGCGTTCAGGCGGCGGATTCTGCGATCAAGCCTAAACTCAAAAGTAATCAACCGTTGCGATACAGCAGAAGCGACAAACAGCCGTACAGTCGTGTTGCCACCATCCATTGTGTACAATCGCGGTGTTTTTTACGCGATACTTGCCAGCGACCCACTGTGCCGTATTACAGTCACGGTCAATTCGCCGCAGTTCTCCCGACTCGAGTGCCCATGAACGAACAGTTGCAGCCCCTAAAGAAACAACCGCGAGCAGGCAAAGCCGGCCGCAGCGGGACCCAGGACGATATTGTCTACGCGCATATCTTCGAGGCCATCCTCGAACAACGTCTGGCGCCCGGCACCAAGTTGAGCGAAGAAGCGCTGGGGGAAATTTTCGGGGTCAGTCGCACCATCATTCGCCGCGCGCTGTCGCGCCTGGCCCATGAAGGCGTCGTGCTGCTGCGTCCGAATCGCGGCGCGGTCGTTGCCAGCCCGAGTGTCGAAGAGGCACGTCAGGTGTTCCTGGCGCGGCGTCTGGTAGAACGCGCGATCACTGAGTTGGCGGTTCAGCACGCCACTGCCGAGCAGATTGCCGAGTTGCGGCAGATGGTCAATGACGAACGCGACAGCTTCTCCCGCGGAGATCGCGGTGCCGGTATCCGTCTGTCGGGCGAATTCCACCTGAAACTGGCCGAAGCGGCGAAGAATGCACCGCTGATCAGCTTCCAGCGCAGCCTGGTGTCCCAGACTTCGTTGATCATTGCCCAGTACGAAAGCGGCAACCGTTCCCACTGTTCCTACGACGAACACACCCAACTGATCGACGCCATCGAATCGCGCAACGGTGAGTTGGCGGTGAATTTGATGATGCATCACATGGATCACATCGACAGCAAACTCAACCTCGACGAAGAAAGCGCGTCGGATGATTTGCATGCGGTGTTTTCGCATTTGTTGCAGACCAAGAAGCCGGGGCGCTCGCCGGCGAAAATCTGATAGACCGAGGTGCCCCAATCGCTGGCAGGCCAGCTCCCACATTGATTTGTGGTGTTCACGATATCTGCGGTAAACGCCAAACCCTGTGGGAGCTGGCCTGCCAGCGATAGCGATCTGACACGCAATAAAAATCCCCCGGACTGAAAAGTGCGGGGGATTTTTTATGCCCGAAGAAAACTAGCGCTGATGCACCTGATTCCCCGCCGCATACGTCTGCAGAACAGTCCGGTCATCCCCCAGCGTCATCAACACAAACAACGTCTCGGCAATGTTATTGGCCTGCTTCAAGCGATAGTTCAGCAGCGGGGTGGCGTTGTAATCGAGCACCAGGAAATCCGCGTCGGTGCCCGGTTGCAGGGTGCCGATCTTGTCTTCCAGGCGCAGCGCACGCGCTCCGCCGAGGGTCGCCAGGTACAGCGATTTGAACGGGCTCAGGCGCGCACCCTGCATTTGCATGACCTTGTACGCTTCGTTCAACGTTTGCAGCAGCGAGAAACTGGTGCCGCCGCCAACGTCCGTACCCAGACCGACATTGAGTTTGTGCTTCTCGGCCATCGGCAGGTTGAACAGGCCGCTGCCGAGGAAGAAGTTCGAGGTCGGGCAGAACGCAATCGCCGAACCTGTCTCCGCCAGCCGCGCACATTCGTCGTCGCACAGGTGTACGCCGTGGGCAAACACCGAGCGCTCGCCCAGCAACTGGTAGTGATCGTAAACGTCCAGGTAGCCCTTTCGCTCCGGGAACAGCTCCTTGACCCACTCGACTTCCTTCAGGTTTTCACTGATGTGGGTCTGCATGTACAGGTCCGGGTATTCGCCGAGCAACTGGCCGGCGAGGGTCAGTTGTTCCGGGGTGCTGGTCGGGGCGAAGCGCGGGGTGACGGCGTAATGCAGGCGGCCCTTGCCGTGCCAGCGCTCGATCAGCGCCTTGCTTTCCACGTAGCTCGATTCGGCGGTGTCGGTCAGATAGTCCGGCGCGTTGCGGTCCATCATCACCTTGCCGGCGATCATCCGCAGGTCCAGCTGTTCGGCGGCTTCGAAGAACGAGTTCACCGATTGCGGGTGCACGCTGCCGAACACCAGGGCGGTGGTGGTGCCGTTGCGCAGCAGTTCCTTGATGAAAATGCCCGCGACTTCATCGGCGTGAGCCTTGTCGGCGAACTGGCTTTCGCACGGGAAGGTGTAAGTGTTGAGCCAGTCCAGCAGTTGCTCGCCGTAGGCGCCGACCATGCCGGTTTGCGGCAAATGGATGTGGGTGTCGATGAAGCCCGGGGTGATCAGCGCATCCTGATAATGAGTGATCTCGATGTCGGCCGGCAGGGTCGGCAGCAGTTCGCTGGCGTGGCCGAGGGCACTGATCTGGCCGTTATCGACCACCAGCAGGCCGTCTTCGAAATACTCGTACGAGGCTTCGATACCCACTTCGGCAGGGTCGGCGATGCTGTGCAGGATGGCGGCGCGGTAGGCTTTGCGAGTCAAAGGCATGTGATTTCTCAACTGGTGGCTTGGCTGCGGCGTGAAGCAGGCAGCAGTTTGGCGATCGATGATCCGGCGCTGGCAGTTTGCTGGCCGAAACTGGCGTTATAGGTGGCGATGATTTCGCCGGCGATGGAGATGGCGATTTCCACAGGCAACTTGCCTTTGACTTCGCCGATGCCCATCGGGCAGCGCATGCGTTGCAGCACGGCGCTGTCGAAACCACGGTCACGCAAGCGGTGTTCGAACTTCACCCGTTTGGTCTTCGAACCGATCAGGCCGAAGTAGGCGAAGTCGTTGCGCTTGAGGATCGCGGCGGTGAGTTCGAGGTCGAGCTGGTGGTTGTGGGTCATGACGATGCAATAGCTGCCGGCGGGCAGGTTGTCGATTTCATCCACCGGTTCTTCGGCGACGATTTTGCGCACGCCGTGGGGGATCTGTTCGGGGAATTCGGCTTCCCGCGAGTCGATCCAGCGCACCCGGCAGGGCAGGCTGGCGAGCAGCGGTACCAATGCGCGACCGACATGGCCGGCACCGAACACGGCGATCTGCGCCTGGACCTGGCCCATCGGTTCGAACAGCAACACGGTCACGCCGCCGCAGCACTGACCCAGGCTGGCGCCGAGGCTGAAGCGCTCCAGGTGCGTGTCCTGCTTGCCGCTGGCCAGCATCTCGCGGCCGATCTGCATGGCTTTGTATTCCAGGTGCCCGCCACCGATAGTGTCGAAGGTCTGGTTGGCGCTGATGACCATTTTCGAACCGGCATTGCGCGGTGTCGAGCCGAGCTCTTCGATGATGGTCACCAACACGCACGGTTCTCCCTGGTTCTGCAGGTCGGCGAGGGCGTCGATCCAGTTGTACATGTTTCACCTCAACATTTCTGTTGTCTGTTCGGGCCACATCGCTAGCAGGCTAGCTCCCACATTGTTTTGTGGTGTCCACACCTTTTGGATTCCCCACGAGTCCTGTGGGAGCTAGCCTGCTAGCGATTGGCCGCGCCTCGGTATCAGAGCGAAGCCAACTCAACTTCGGTTTCGGCAACCTTCGCCGCCTTCAACTGCCGCATCTGCTCACACCCCCACAACACCCGCTCCGGCGTCGCCGGTGCGTCGATGTTCGGCTGATGCTTGTAATCGCCCAGACTCGCCACCGCATCCTTGATCGCACACCACGACGCGATGCCGAGCATGAACGGCGGCTCACCCACGGCCTTGGAATGGAACACCGTGTCTTCCGGGTTTTTACGGTTCTCCACCAGCTTCACCCGCAGGTCCAGCGGCATGTCCGCCACGGCCGGAATCTTGTAGCTGGCCGGGCCGTTGGTCATCAGTTTGCCTTTGTTGTTCCACACCAGTTCTTCCATGGTCAGCCACCCCATGCCCTGGATGAAACCGCCCTCGACCTGGCCGATGTCGATGGCCGGGTTCAGCGAGTCGCCGACGTCGTGGAGGATGTCGGTACGCAGCATCTTGTACTCGCCGGTCAGGGTGTCGATGATCACCTCGCAACAGGCGGCACCGAAGGCGTAGTAGTAGAACGGCCGACCACGGGCCTGGCTGCGGTCGTAGAAGATTTTCGGGGTCTTGTAGAACCCGGTGCTCGACAGCGACACCTGGGCGAAATACGCCTGCTGGATCAGCGCTTCAAACGTCAGGATGTGATCGCGAACCCGCACGTGACCGTTGTGGAATTCCACGTCTTCTTCGCTGACCTTGTACTGGCGCGCGGCGAATTCGACGAGGCGTTTCTTGATGATCTCAGCCGCGTTCTGCGCCGCTTTGCCGTTCAAATCGGCACCACTGGAAGCGGCGGTCGGCGAGGTGTTCGGCACCTTGTCGGTATTGGTGGCGGTGATTTGCACGCGGTCCATTTCCACCTGGAACACTTCGGCCACCACCTGCGCAACCTTGGTGTTCAACCCTTGGCCCATTTCAGTGCCGCCGTGGTTCAGGTGGATGCTGCCGTCGGTGTAGACGTGGACCAGCGCACCGGCCTGGTTGAGGAAGCTGGCGGTGAAGGAAATACCGAATTTCACCGGGGTCAGCGCCAGGCCTTTTTTCAGGATCGGGCTGTTGGCGTTGTAGCGACGGATCGCTTCGCGGCGCTCGGCGTACTGACTGCTTTCTTCCAGTTCGGCGGTCATTTCCTCGAGCATGTTGTGCTCGACGGTCTGGTAGTAATGGGTGACGTTGCGCTCGGTCTTGCCGTAGTAGTTGGCCTTGCGCACCGCCAGCGGGTCGAGGGCCAGATGACGGGCGATCGCGTCCATCACTTCTTCGATGGCGACCATGCCTTGCGGGCCGCCGAAACCCCGGTACGCGGTGTTCGACGCAGTGTTGGTCTTGCAGCGATGACCATTGATGGTCGCATCGCCCAGGTAGTACGAGTTGTCGGCGTGGAACATTGCGCGGTCGACAATCGAGTTCGACAGGTCCGGCGAGCAGCCGCAGTTACCCGCCAGTTCCAGCTGGATGCCGTGCAGGCGCCCGCTGTCGTCGAAGCCCACGTCGTACTCGACGTAGAACGGGTGACGCTTGCCGGTCATCAGCATGTCTTCAACACGCGGAAGGCGCATTTTGGTCGGCTGGCCGGTCAGGCGCGCAATCACCGCGCACAGGCAGGCCGGGCTGGCCGCCTGGGTTTCCTTGCCACCGAAACCACCGCCCATGCGGCGCATGTCGACGACAATTTTGTTCATCGAAACGTCCAGAACTTCGGCCACCAGTTTCTGCACTTCGGTGGGGTTCTGGGTCGAGCAGTAGACGATCATCCCGCCGTCTTCGGTCGGCATGACCGAAGAGATCTGGGTTTCGAGGTAGAAGTGCTCCTGGCCGCCGATGTGCAGCGTGCCCTGGATACGATTTTTTGCTGTCGTCAACGCGCCCGCCGAATCACCGCGCTCATGGGTGTGGCTGTCCAGCACGAAATGCTTTTTGCGAAACGCCTCGACTACGTCTAGCACCGGTTCCAGGTCTTCGTATTCGATCACCGCGGCCATGGCGGCTTTGCGTGCGGTCTCCAGGTCACGGGCGGCGACGGCCATTACCACCTGACCGACGAACTGCACGGTGTCGATGGCCAGCAACGGGTCACCGGGCATCAGCGGGCCGATGTCTTTCAGACCCGGTACATCCTCGTGAGTAATGGCGATGCGCACACCGTCGAAGGCGTAGCACGGCTTGGTGTCGATGCTGATGATTTTCGCGTGAGCGCGGTCCGACAGGCGTGCATAAACGTGCAGCTGATTGGGAAACTCCAGCCGGTCGTCGATGTACTGTGCTTCGCCGGACACATGCTTGGCGGCGCTGTCGTGTTTGACGCTGCGGCCGACACCGGTGGTCAGGTCCTTGGCGAACAACTCAGCCAGTTCGGCCTGGGTCTTCTCTACGGCGTGATGGTTAGACATAAGCGGTCACCCGAGTCTCGATGTGCGGCGTTTGCAGTTCGATGAAGTATTTGCGCAGCAGGTTTTGCGCGCTGAGCAGGCGATATTCCTTGCTGGCGCGGAAGTCCGAGAGCGGCGTGAAATCTTCGGCCAGTGCGGCGCAGGCACGTTCGACGGTGGCGTTGTTGAACGGCGCACCGAGCAACACGGTTTCGCAGTTATTCGCACGTTTCGGAATCGCGGCCATGCCGCCGAACGCCACGCGAGCATCCGCGATCACACCGTTGTCGATGCGCAGGTTGAACGCGGCGCAGACGGCGGAAATATCATCGTCCAGACGCTTGGAAACCTTGTACGCACGGAACAGCTGTTCGGCGCTGGCGCGGGGCACGATGATCTTCTCGATGAACTCGCTTTCCTGGCGCGCGGTGACGCGGTAATCGATGAAGTAATCTTCAAGGGCCATGGTGCGACGGGTTTCGCCTTTGCACAGGACGATTTGCGCCCCGAGGGCAATCAGCAGCGGTGGCGAGTCACCAATCGGCGAGGCGTTGCCGATGTTGCCGCCGAGGGTGCCCTGGTTGCGGATCTGCAGTGAAGCGAAGCGTTGCAGCAATTCACCGAAGTCCGGGTATTCGGCTTTCAAGGCTTCGTAGCAATCGGAAAGGGCGGTCGCGGCGCCGATTTCCAGGCGATCGTCGAAGCGTTCGATGCGCTTCATCTCGGCGACGTTGCCGACATAGATCATCACCGGCAATGCGCGATGAAACTGGGTGACTTCCAGCGCCAGGTCCGTACCGCCGGCCAGCAGGCGGGCTTGTGGATAAGCGTCGTAGAGGTCAGCCAGATCGGCCACGGTCAGCGGTACCAGGCAGCGCTTGTCGCCACTGTTGAGTTCGCCGATGTCGGTGGGGGCGATGGCTTTCAGGCGGGCGATGGTGTCGGCTTCGCGAGCATCGAACTGATCCGTTTGCTTGCCGCAGCAGGATTGTTCGGCGGCGGCCAGGATCGGTCGATAGCCGGTGCAGCGGCAGAGATTGCCGGCCAGCGCTTCGTGCGCTTTATGGGCGTCGGGCTCGTCGCTGTTCTTTTGCAGCGCGAACAGCGACATCACGAAGCCCGGGGTGCAGAAGCCGCATTGCGAACCGTGGCACTCGACCATGGCTTTCTGCACGCTGTGCAGTTCGCCCTGGTGCTTGAGGTCTTCGACGCTGATCAGTTGTTTGCCGTGCAACGACGACACGAACGTCAGGCACGAGTTGAGGCTGCGATAGCGAATGTGTTCGCGGCCATCGTCGTCCGTTTGCAACTCGCCGACCACCACGGTGCAGGCGCCACAGTCACCGCTGGCGCAGCCTTCTTTGGTGCCGGGTTTGCCCACATGGTCGCGCAGATAATTGAGCACGGTCAGGTTTGGGTCCAGGGCGTGCTCGCTACGGAGTTCCTGGTTTAGTAAAAACTGGATCACGGAAGGCCTCGCAGACTCATTATTGTTGTTAACCGACTTGGACCGAATTTATCAGGTCTGACTTTGCGGTCAATGATTTTCTGACTTAAAGGTCAGGAAACAGCATTTTGTCGATCAACGACGCGTTCCTTCATTATTGACCCTCGCGGGTTAGCCTGCTTTTTGCTTGATTCGTGCCAAAAACCGCTGAGTGGGCACTCCGCCATGACCCTTCATGTGCGCTACACTGCGCCGCTTGTGCAGATCGAAGAGTTTGAAGGACAACCATGACGTTCAAGGCGCCGGACAGCCTCGCCGAGCAAATCGCTCACCACCTCGCCGAACGCATCATTCGTGGCGAAATGAAGCCCGGGGAGCGCATTCAGGAACAGAAGGTCACGCTGGCCCTCAATGTCAGCCGCGGTTCGGTCCGTGAGGCTTTGCTGATCCTCGAGCGCCGCCACCTGATCGCGATCCTGCCGCGACGCGGTGCCCACGTCACCGAGCTCACTGCCCACAAGGTGCAGAGCCTGTGCACGCTGATGAGCGAGCTGTATATTCTGCTGGGCAATGCCGTTGCCAAAGGCTGGCAGGTCCAGGCCGACATGGCGCCGTTCGTGCAGATCCAGCAGCGCCTGGCTGCCAGCTATGAGCGTCAGGACATCCGCACCTTCGTCGACGACAGCTTCAACGTGATGCGCGCCGCGTACCCATTCGCCAACAATCCGTACTTGCAGGAAACCGTCGAAAACCTGCAGCCGGCCATGAGCCGTGCGTATTTCCTCGCCCTGGACCAGCGCAAGGCGTCGATGAGCGAGTTCCTCGAGTTGTTCGAACGTTTGCTCGCTGCCGTGCTCGCCCGTGACTTTCCGCAGATCCGCGAAGTGCTGACGGCGTATGCCCAGCGCAGCTGCGATCTGGTGGTTTCTGCCCTGACGGACGCTTAAGCGTGCGGCTCAAGTGCATAAAGCTGGCAGGGTTCAAATCCTTCGTCGACCCGACCACGGTGAACTTCCCCAGCAACATGGCGGCGGTGGTCGGGCCCAATGGCTGCGGCAAGTCGAACATCATCGATGCCGTGCGCTGGGTGATGGGCGAAAGTTCGGCGAAAAACCTCCGTGGCGAGTCGATGACCGACGTCATCTTCAACGGTTCGACCAGCCGTAAACCGGTGAGCCAGGCGAGTATCGAGCTGGTGTTCGATAACTCCGATGGCACTCTGCTCGGCGAATACGCCGCCTACGCGGAAATTTCCATTCGCCGCAAAGTGACCCGCGACAGCCAGACCACCTATTACCTCAACGGCACCAAATGCCGTCGCCGCGACATCACCGACATCTTTCTGGGTACCGGCCTGGGCCCGCGCAGCTATTCGATCATCGAGCAGGGGATGATCTCCAAGCTGATCGAGTCCAAGCCCGAAGACCTGCGCAACTTCATCGAAGAAGCAGCCGGCATCTCCAAGTACAAGGAGCGTCGGCGCGAGACCGAAAACCGCATTCGCCGCACCCATGAAAACCTGGCCCGCCTGACCGACCTGCGAGAAGAGCTTGAGCGTCAACTCGAACGCTTGCATCGCCAGGCCGAAGCCGCCAAGAAGTATCAGGAATACAAAGGCGAAGAGCGTCAGCTCAAGGCCCAGTTGTCGGCCCTGCGCTGGCAGGCGTTGAACGAACAGGTCGGGCAGCGCGAAGCGGTCATCGGCAATCAGGAAGTCACTTTCGAAGCCCTGGTCGCCGAGCAGCGTAACGCCGACGCGAGCATCGAACGCTTCCGTGACGGGCACCATGACCTGTCAGAGCGCTTCAATCTGGTGCAGGGGCGCTTCTATTCGGTCGGCGGCGACATCGCCCGGGTCGAGCAGAGCATCCAGCACGGTCAGCAGCGTTTGCGCCAGTTGCAGGACGATCTCAAAGAAGCCGAGCGCGCGCGTCTGGAAACCGAATCGCACCTGGGCCACGACCGCACCTTGCTGCTGACCCTCGGCGAAGAGCTGGACATGCTCACGCCGGAGCAGGAAGTCACCAGCGCCGCCGCCGAAGAAGCCGCTGCCGCGCTGGAAGAATCGGAAACCACCATGCACGCCTGGCAGGAGCAGTGGGACACGTTCAACCTGACGGCCGCCGAGCCGCGTCGCCAATCCGAAGTTCAGCAGTCGCGGATCCAGCAACTCGAAACCAGTATGGAGCGTCTGGCCGATCGCCAGAAGCGCCTCGGCGAAGAGCGCGCGCTGCTCTCGGCGGACCCCGAAGATGCGGCGATCATGGAGCTCAGCGAGCAACTGGCCGCGAGCGAAGCAACGCTTGAAGATTTGCAGGCCAGCGAAGAGGCCCAGGTCGAACGCCTTGAGCAACTGCGCCAGGAATTGCAGTTAGCCCTGCAAAATCAGCAACAGGCCCAAGGCGATTTGCAGCGTCTCAACGGTCGTCTTGCATCCCTTGAAGCCTTGCAACAAGCCGCCCTCGATCCGGGCACCGGCACCGCTGAATGGCTGCGCGAACAGCACTTGGCAGACCGCCCGCGTCTGGCCGAAGGTCTGAAGGTTGAAGCGGGTTGGGAGCTGGCGGTGGAAACCGTGCTCGGCGCCGACTTGCAAGCGGTGCTGGTGGATGACTTCGGCGATTTCGATCTGGCCGGTTTTGCCCAGGGCGATTTGCGATTGCTCAGCCCCGCGAGTGATGGCGTGCGCGTACCCGGCAGCCTGCTCGATAAAGTCGAAGCGCAGATCGATCTGTCGCCCTGGTTGGGGCAGGTCAAGCCCGTTGAGAACCTCGAACAGGCCTTGGCCCTGCGCAGTCAGTTGACCGCCGGCCAGAGCTTGATCAGCCGCGATGGCTATTGGGTCGGTCGACACTTTTTACGCGTGCGCCGGGCCAGCGAGGCGGAAAGCGGCGTGCTCGCCCGTGGTCAGGAAATCCAGCGTCTGAGCATCGAACGCGAAGAGCGCGAAGCCACGGTCGAAACCCTGGAAACCCAACTGCAGACTCTCCGGGCGCAGCAGCGTCAGCAGGAAAACGGTCGCGAACATTTGCGTCGTTTGCTGCAAGACGAAGCGCGTCAGCAAGGCGAATTGAAAGCCCAGTTGTCTGCCGGCAAAGCCAAGGTCGAGCAACTGACGTTGCGCCGTACCCGGCTCGATGAAGAGCTCACCGAGCTGGCCGAGCAGCGTGCGCTGGAACACGAAAACATCGGCGAAGCGCGCCTGCAATTGCAGGACGCCCTCGATGCCATGGCGCTGGACACCGAGCAGCGCGAGTTGCTGATGGCCCAGCGTGACAGCCTGCGCGAGCGACTTGATCGGGTGCGTCAGGAAGCCCGGCAACACAAGGACCACGCTCATCAGTTGGCTGTACGTCTGGGCTCGCTCAAGGCACAGCATGACTCGACGCGTCAGGCGCTGGAACGCCTGGAGATGCAGTCCGAGCGCCTGACCGAGAAGCGCGAACAGCTGAGCCTGAATCTGGAGGAGGGCGAAGCGCCGCTGGAAGAACTGCGCCTTAAACTCGAAGAGCTGCTCGACAAACGCATGACCGTCGACGAAGAACTCAAGACCGCGCAGATCGCCCTGGAAGACGCTGACCGTGAATTGCGCGATGCGGAAAAACGTCGCAACCAGGCCGAGCAGCAATCGCAGTTGATTCGTGGGCAGATGGAAACCCAGCGCATGGAATGGCAAGCCCTGACCGTGCGCCGCAAGACCCTTGAAGATCAGTTGCTGGAAGACGGCTACGACCTGCACGGCGTGCTCGCCACGCTGACAGCCGAGGCCAGCGAGAAGGACGCCGAAGAAGAGCTCGAACGCATTGCCGCGCGGATTCAGCGCCTCGGTGCAATCAACCTGGCGGCCATCGACGAATACACGCAACAATCCGAGCGTAAACGTTATCTGGATGCGCAGAACGACGATCTGGTGGAAGCACTGGACACGCTTGAGAACGTGATTCGCAAGATCGACAAGGAAACCCGAAACCGTTTCAAGGATACCTTTGATCAGATCAATGGCGGTTTACAGGCGCTTTTCCCAAAAGTTTTCGGTGGAGGACGCGCCTATTTGGAACTGACGGGCGAAGATCTACTCGATACAGGGGTAACGATCATGGCGCAGCCGCCAGGAAAGAAGAACAGCACCATCCATTTGCTCTCCGGTGGCGAAAAAGCCCTGACCGCATTAGCCCTGGTTTTTGCGATCTTCAAGTTGAATCCGGCGCCGTTCTGCATGCTCGATGAAGTGGATGCACCCCTGGATGACGCTAACGTTGGACGCTACGCACGGTTGGTCAAAGAGATGTCGCAGACGGTGCAGTTCATCTACATCACCCACAACAAGATCGCCATGGAAATGGCTGAACAACTGATGGGTGTGACGATGCACGAACCGGGTTGCTCGCGTCTGGTGGCAGTGGATGTCGAGGAGGCGATGGCGATGGTGGAGGCCTGAGTCGGCGCTTGTAGGGCAAGTATTTTTGGTCTGTAGGACTTTTTTACCTGTCTCGACTTGCTGGCCAATCGACATATTCGCGCAAGCCATTGTGACAGACGGTGTAAAGTTGCCTTTGGTCGTGCTAGTTTAATGTCAATTTTTCGTATACGTGGGCAAAACGCCTGTCAGAACATAGAGTTGGCGCCACGTTTTAAAGCGGTTTGCGAGTTGTAAACCCCTTATTTTTCAGCATTTTTTATAGAGGCACGGGATTACATGGAAATCGGTCTGCGCGAGTGGCTGATCGTCATCGGCATTATTGTCATTGCCGGTATTCTTTTCGATGGCTGGCGTCGCATGCGCGGCGGCAAGGGAAAACTGAAATTCCGTCTTGACCGAAGTTTGTCCAACCTGCCGGATGAGGACACCAGCGCCGAGCTGTTGGGCCCGCCCCGCGTTCTGGATAATCACAAAGAACCGCAACTGGACGAGCACGATCTGCCGTCGGTGAGCATGCCTGCCCGTGAACCGCGTGAATCGGGTTCCAAGCGCGGCAAACGTGGCCACGGCGAGCCTTCCCAGGGCGACATGAACCTCAGCCTGGACCTCGACGGTGGCCCGAGCTTCAGCAGCCGTGACGACGATTTCCCGGATGACACCAAGGCCTCTCCGTCGGTCAGCGACAAGGAACAACCGCAAGCCGAAGAAGTGCTGGTGATCAGCGTGATCTGCCGTGACGCGGCAGGCTTCAAAGGCCCGGCGTTGTTGCAGAACATTCTGGAAAGCGGTCTGCGTTTCGGCGAAATGGATATTTTCCACCGCCACGAAAGCATGGCCGGCAACGGTGAAGTCCTGTTCTCCATGGCCAATGCGGTCAAGCCGGGCATCTTCGATCTGGACGACATCGACCACTTCAGCACCCCGGCGGTGAGCTTCTTCCTCGGCCTGCCAGGCCCGCGTCATCCGAAGCAAGCGTTCGACGTGATGGTGGCCGCAGCGCGCAAACTGTCCCAGGAGCTGAACGGCGAACTGAAAGACGACCAGCGCAGCGTGCTGACCGCCCAGACGATTGAACATTACCGTCAGCGCATCGTCGAGTTCGAACGTCGCGCCCTGACCCAGAAGCGCTGAAATTGGCAACGTGCGGGAAGTCGTAATACCCCGTACCTTGTAGGAGCCGGCTTGCTGGCGATGGCGTCCTCGAAGCCGCCATCGCCAGCAAGCCGGCTCCTACAATGATTAAACCGCGTTTACAGATTGAGCAGCCTCGGCTGCTCTTTTGCTTTATGAGAGAACACCCATGACCGCCGCCAAAACCCGCATTCTAGAGCTGCGCGCTGAGCTGGATCAGCACAACTACCGTTATCACGTGCTGGACGAGCCAAGCATTCCGGACGTCGAATACGACCGGCTGTTCCACGAACTCAAGGCTCTGGAAGCGGCCAATCCGGACCTGATCACCAGCGACTCGCCGACCCAGCGTGTCGGCAGCGCGGCGCTGTCAGCGTTCACTCAGGTGCGCCACGAAGTGCCGATGCTGAGTCTCGGCAACGCCTTCGAAGAAACCGACATGCGCGAGTTCGATCGCCGGGTGACTGAAGGTCTGGACCTGCCTGCCGGCGACTTGTTTGGTGGCGGCGCGGCGGTGGAATACAGCTGCGAACCGAAGCTCGATGGCCTGGCGGTCAGCCTGCTTTATCAGGACGGCGTGTTGGTACGCGGCGCGACGCGCGGCGACGGCACCACCGGCGAAGACATCAGCGTCAACGTGCGCACAGTGCGCAATATCCCGCTGAAGCTGCAAGGAACGGGCTGGCCGGCGACCCTGGAAGTGCGCGGCGAAGTGTTCATGTCCAAGGCCGGTTTCGAGCGTCTGAACGCCACGCAACTGGAAGTCGGCGGCAAGACCTTCGCCAACCCGCGCAACGCCGCGGCTGGCAGCTTGCGCCAGCTCGATTCGAAGATCACTGCCAACCGTCCGCTGGAATTCTGCTGCTACGGCATTGGCCAGATTTCGGCGGACATTGCCGACACCCACATCGGTAATCTCAAGCAGCTCCAGGCGTGGGGCATGCCGATCAGTCGCGAGCTGAAACTGGCGCACGGCATTGACGAATGCCTGGATTACTACCGTGACATCGGTGAGCGCCGTAACGGCCTGGCCTATGAAATCGACGGCGTGGTGTTCAAGGTCAACAGCATCGCCTCCCAGCGTGAACTGGGGTTCCGTGCTCGCGAACCGCGTTGGGCGATTGCCCACAAATTCCCGGCCATGGAGGAGCTCACCGAACTGCTCGATGTGGAATTCCAGGTCGGCCGTACCGGCGCGGTGACGCCGGTTGCGCGCTTGAAACCGGTCAAGGTGGCCGGTGTCACCGTGGCCAATGCGACGTTGCACAACATGGACGAAGTGGCGCGTCTGGGCCTGATGATCGGCGACACCGTGATCATCCGTCGCGCGGGCGACGTGATTCCGCAGGTGGTGCAAGTGGTCATGGAGCGCCGTCCGGAGGATGCGCGTCCGGTGCAGATTCCCGAGAAGTGCCCGGTCTGCGGCTCGCACGTCGAGCGCACGCAACTGGTCAAACGCAGCAAAGGTCGCGAGACCGTCAGTGAAGGCGCAGTGTATCGCTGCGTCGGTCGTCTGGCCTGCGGCGCGCAACTCAAACAGGCGATCATTCACTTTGTCTCCCGCCGCGCGATGGACATTGAAGGCCTGGGCGACAAGAGCGTCGAGCAATTGGTCGATGAAGGCCTGGTGAGTTCTCCCGCCGATCTGTATGCCTTGAAGTTCGATGACATTGTCGATCTGGAAGGCTTTGCCGAAGTGTCGAGCAACAAACTGCTCGCAGCGATCCAGGACAGCAAGACACCGAGCTTGGCGCGGTTCATCTACGCCCTCGGGATACCGGATGTCGGCGAAGAGACGGCCAAGGTGCTGGCGCGCTCTCTCGGCTCGCTGGAGCGGGTTCAGCAGGCATTGCCGCAAGTGCTCACGTACTTGCCGGATGTGGGCCTGGAAGTGGCTCACGAGATTCACAGCTTCTTTGAAGATGCGCATAACCAACAGGTGATTGCGGATCTGCTCAAGCACGGTATGCAGATTCAGGATCAGGGCGAGCTGGGGGCCGAGTTTGCCGCCAGCACCACGTTGGGCGGTTTCCTCGACAAGCTGCACATTCCTTCCGTGGGGCCGGGCGGGGCGCAGAAGCTGGCGGACAAGTTTGGTTCGCTGGAAGGTGTGTTTGGCGCGGACTGGCTGGACATGCGCCAGGCCTTGCCGGAGAAGCAGGCCAATTCGGTTCGCGAGTTTTTTGCCGTGGCAGAAAATCGCCAGATTGCCGAGGCTGCCGAAAAGCAGCTGCGCGATTTCGGCATGCACTGGCAGAGCGAGAAGAAGGTCGTCGAAGGCTTGCCGCTGGCTGGCCAGACCTGGGTGCTGACCGGTTCACTGGAATTGATGAGCCGCGATATTGCCAAGGACAAACTCGAAAGCCTCGGCGCCAAGGTGGCGGGTTCCGTGTCGGCCAAGACCCATTGCGTGGTGGCCGGGCCGGGTGCGGGTTCGAAGCTGGCCAAGGCCAATGAGCTGGGGTTGAAGGTTCTCGATGAAGAAGCGTTCGTCGAGTTTTTGAGCTCGCACGGTATTTCCGTGTGATGCCATTGATCGTTCCCACGCTCTGCGTGGTAACGCATCCCGTGACGCTCCGCGTCACAGCGGACGCGGAGCGTCCGGGGCGGCATTCCCACGCAGAGCGTGGGAACGATCCTTGTCAGGGAATGATCTAGTCTTGGCAAGCCCCAGGGAGAGATCGCCATGCACCGCTTCTTCGAACAGCTCAGCTCACGCATCGCCGCGCCCTTCATGGGTGAAAGTTCGCGCAACAGCAAGGTCTGGCATTGTCGCTGCGGGCAGTCGCTGTTCTTTCGCAACAGCCAGTGCCTGGCCTGTTCGGCAGCGTTGGGCTATCAGCCCGAGCAGAGTCGCTTGTCCTCGCTGCAGCCGGGATTGCAAGCGGATACATGGTTGCTCGACGCCGATCCCGAAGCCGGTCTGTTCCGGCGCTGCGCCAATCTCGATTCCCCGGCAGCGTGCAATTGGCTGCTGCCGGCCAATGATCACGATGCGTTGTGCATCGCCTGTAGCCTGAATCGCACCATTCCTGACCTGTCGATTGCCGAAAACCACGAACGCTGGCGCAAGGTCGAAACCGCCAAGCGTCGGCTGGTCGCACAGTTGATCAGCCTGGGTTTGCAGGTGATTCCCAAAACCGTCGACGAACAGACTGGCCTGGCCTTCGACTTCATCGGTGTCGACCTTGAAGGCAAGCCGCCGACCACGGGTCACGCCAACGGTCTGATCACCCTCGATATCAAGGAGGCCGACGACGCCCACCGCGAAAAGGTTCGGGTGCAAATGCACGAGCCATATCGCACGCTGCTCGGGCATTTTCGGCACGAAGTCGGGCACTACTACTGGGATCGCTTGATCGCCAATAGCCCTTGGCTGGATTCGTTCCGCAGTCTCTTCGGCGACGAGCGTGTCAGCTACGCCGACGCTCTGGAGCGCCATTACCAGCAAGGCGCGCCGCTAGACTGGCAGCAACAATGCGTCAGCGCCTACGCCACCATGCATCCGTGGGAAGACTGGGCGGAAACCTGGGCGCACTACCTGCACATGATGGACGCGGTGGACACGGCGCTGGGGTTCGGCATGAGCGCGCGCGAGATGGATTTCGACTACCAGCCATTTCCGTCCGACACGCTCTACGATCCGCAACATCCCGGTGGTGCGGCGTTCCTGTCATTCGTCAACGCATGGATCGAACTGGCCGGCATGCTCAATGAATTGTCGCGCAGCATGGGCCAGCCGGATTTCTATCCGTTCGTCTTGCCGCCGGCAGTGATTGCCAAGCTGCACTTCATCCATCTGGTGATCCAGCAAGAGGGCGGCAGGGCGGATGAAGTGCTGCAAGACCTGTAGCCGCCCGCGTCCGCTTGTAGCTGCTGTCGAGCTAGCGTCCGACTGTAGCAGCTGTCGAGCTTGCGAGGCTGCGTTCGGCTGCGTTCGGCTGCGCAGCAGTCGTAAAACCAGGCGACGTGGTTTTTCAGTTAAACCGCGTATACCGGATTTACGACTGCTGCGCAGCCGAACGCAGCCTCGCAAGCTCGACAGCTGCTACAGGGTTGCGGTGTTGTGCAGGATTTGCATGTCCTTGAAGCAGCACATATTTTTTAATCCCCCCGAACGGTTGTAACTTCGTCTCAGATAGGTACAATGGCGCGGCTCGCCGTCAGGTGAGCGTCGTTATGGTGACCCCATCGGTCCCCCCGCAACGATTACCCGTGAACCTGGTCAGATCCGGAAGGAAGCAGCCACAGCGGGAACATTGTGTGCCGGGGTGTGGCTGGTGGGGTTGCCTCCATAACGCACCGCGAGTCCTCTCTCGCGTTATCTGTCTGAAAATACTTATTGTGTGTGTACTGCCATGGCGCTTGTTCCTGGCGGTTTTTTGTTGTTTACGATTTACAGAATGAACGTAAAAAAGGAGGCCGACGTGTCGTGTAAGACACGTCGGCCTCCTTTTTCATTTTCGCCACTAAGGCTTGGACAAGGCCTGGTCAACCGCTGCGATCAGCTTTCCCAGATCCTTCGGGGTGGCTTTGTGGATGACACCGAACAGATACGCCCGCTGTTCATCTTCATCGCCCAGATCTGCGAAAAAGGCTTTCAGCTTTACGTCCAGCACCTCGGCAAGCAGGAACAAGGCTTCAACGCTGGGGGTGTAGGTTCCGGTTTCAAAGCGGCTGATGGTTTTGGGGTCAAAACCGGTTTTTTCGCCGAGTTCAGCCTGAGTAAGCCCCGCGACCTTGCGGTAGCGTCGGATGGCCGGACCCAAACTTGAAATTTGCATCGCTCAATTCCCATTTAGAATCAAGAACTTAACGATAGATTTTTGCATTAGACAACTGCATGATCCATCACCTTGCTTTGCAAAATGTGATGCGTTTCGTAGAATCGCCGCCGATAAGGGGTGTTTGGTGACCTGTTTCTCGAAAATGGGCGATGCGAAACCGCCAGCATTGCGCGCCCTTGCCAGCCTTGCACGAGGTTTTTGAGACTAGCCGATCTTCGGTTCTGCGAGGTCATCGAATGCTGGTCATGGAGTGAAAACGCGTTTGCGCAGTCCCACCGCTAGCGACAGCGAGCCTGATTCATGGATGAGAACTACCGCAGGGCCGTGGATGCCGCCGCCATTTTTTCCGAGACCGACCTGAGCGGCCGGATCACTCACGTCAATGATCAGTTCTGCGCCGTGTCCGGCTATAGCCGCGACGAGTTGCTCGGGCAGAATCATCGTCTTCTCAATTCTGGCGTGCACTCTGCAGATTTCTTCGCCGGCATGTGGCGCACCATCGCGCTGGGCGAAGTCTGGAAGGGCGATATCTGCAATCGTGCCAAGGACGGCAGCCTGTATTGGGTCGAAAGCACCATGGTGCCGGTCCTCAATGACGCCACTGGACGGGTTGATCGATACCTGTCGATTCGTTTCGATATCAGCGAAAAACGCCAACTTTTGCATTCCCTGCAATGGCGGGTCGGCCATGACGTACTGACCGGGCTGCCCAATCGTGCATTCCTCTCGGACCTGCTGGACCAGGCGCTGGAGTTTTCCCGACAGGAGAACATCCCGCTTGCCGTGTGCATGCTCGACCTCGACGGGTTCAAAGCAGTCAACGACGGCTACGGTCACGCCAGTGGCGATCAATTGCTGGTGGAAGTGGCCAAGCGCTTGCGCCAGATCGTGCGTGGTGAAGATGTGGTGGCGCGGTTGGCCGGCGACGAGTTCGTGCTGGTGTTGCGTTACGTGCGGGATCTGCCGGAATTGCGCGCGGCGCTGAACCGGGTGCTGGGGGCGATTTCCGCGCCGTACACCTTGCATGGCAAGGACATAAACGTGTTCGCCAGTATCGGCGTCACGTTGTTTCCCCTCGATAATGAAGATGCTGAAACCCTGCTGCGTCACGCCGATCAGGCCATGTACGTGGCCAAGCAGCGTGGGCGCAACCGATTCCATCTGTTCGACGTGTCCCGGGATCAGGAGGTCAAGGCCACTCACCAGACGGTCGAGCGAGTGCGTCAGGCGCTGGCCGCCGATGAGTTGCGTCTGCATTTCCAGCCCAAGGTCAACATGCGCCTGGGCGTGGTGGTCGGCTTCGAGGCGCTGTTGCGCTGGGAGCATCCGCAAAATGGCCTGGTGCCGGCCCGGGAGTTTTTGCCGCTGGTGGAAGAGACGGATCTGATTGTCGACATCGGCGAATGGGTGATGGATCAGGTGCTCACGCAGTTGCGCCAATGGCAGCAAACGGGGCAGGGCTGGCCGATCAGCATTAATATCGCGGCACGGCATTTTCAGCGCGCAGATTTCGTCGACCGCCTCAGGCACGTCCTCGCCCGGCATGCTGACGTAGCTCCACAAATGCTCGACCTGGAAATCGTCGAATCGGTAGCGGTCGAGAATATTCAACACGTCAGCGCTTGTTTGCAGGCCTGTCAGGAACTGGGGGTGCAGTTTTCGCTGGGCGACTTTGGCACCGGTTATTCGTCGCTGAGCTACCTCAAGCGTTTGCGCACCCAAACCATCAAGATCGATAAATCGTTTGTGCGCGACATGCTGGATGATCGCGATGACCTGGCGCTGACCACTGCGGTGATCGGGCTGGCCCGGGCGTTTGGCCGGCAGGTGATTGCCGAAGGGCTGCAAAGTATCGAGCACGGGGAGTTGCTGTTGCGACTGGGGTGTGAAGTGGCCCAAGGCTATTTCATCGCTCGGCCGATGCCGCCCGCCGAGGTGCCCGAGTGGGTCGCGGGGTTTGTCGCGCCGCTGCAATGGCGGGTGCTGGATCGGGTTGGCTGAAGTCTTGAAATCTCCGCAGAACTCCTGTGGGAGTGGGCTTGCTCGCGAAAACGGTGTGTCATTCACCATTAATGTCAACTGATACACCGCCTTCGCGAGCAAGCCCGCTCCCACAGGCTGTCATGCGTTGATCAGAAGATTTGCTTAAGGTGTACCGGGCTCGGAACCTATATAGAGCCGGATAATGTCATCAATCTCCCCCGACATTTTCATCCGCAGCAGCGTGCGCAGTATGCGTTGCACCGGCACCTTGGGGTCGTTGCGCACGTAGCAGCCGACGCTCTGTTCCTGCAGCACCGCCACGCCTTTGAGTTGCCGGTCGGGCAGCAGGCGCTGATTGAACCAGTCCAGTGTCCATTGATTACTCACGGCATAGCGATAGCGCCCGGCGTGGAGTTTTTCCAGCACCTGTTCCTGGTTGCGCGCGTCTTCGCGGTGCAGTCGGTCGGCGTCGAACAGCGGTTGCAACGTTGGGTAGCTGTAGCCGAGTACGGTGCCGATGGCTTGTCGCGACAGGTTCGCAGGCATCACCGAGGGCTGCGGATCTTGCCGGCTGATCAGCATGTCGCGCTGAAACCACAGCGGAATGCTCCAGATGTAGTCTCCGGACTGATTCGGCAGCCAGGACTGCGCGGCATAGCAGCGCACGTCGACCTCGCCGTGTTCCATGGCGTTTTGCACCCGCGCTCGCGGCAGCACGTGAAATTCAGCCGGCACGCCGACCTGGGTCGCGAGGCTGAGCATCACGTCAAACAGGATGCCCTGGGTCACCTGCCCGCGCTCCAGTTGCACCATCGGCATCGCCCAACTGTCGGGCACCACGAAACGCAGCGGCGCCTCGGCGGCGGCGACGCTCAGACTTATCCACAGCAGTGCCCCCAAGGCAAAACGCATAAACGCTCCGGTACATCGCAAACCTGAGCCGATAAAAGCCCCCCAAAGTGCATCTTAGCCAGATTAGACGAGCGCACCGGATGCAATTTTGGCCTTGCTCCGCTAGCATTAGCCGCTTCTGTTCCTTCGTTGCGACGGTTTTCGATGAGTTATCAGGTTCTTGCACGTAAATGGCGTCCGCGCTCGTTCCGCGAAATGGTCGGCCAGACCCATGTGCTCAAGGCTCTGATCAATGCCTTGGACAGCCAGCGGCTGCACCACGCCTACCTGTTCACCGGGACGCGCGGGGTCGGCAAGACCACCATCGCGCGCATCATCGCCAAATGCCTGAACTGTGAAACAGGTATCACTTCGACGCCTTGCGGCGAGTGTTCGGTGTGCCGCGAAATCGATGAGGGCCGATTTGTCGACCTGATCGAGATCGACGCCGCGAGCCGGACCAAGGTCGAAGACACCCGCGAGCTGCTCGATAACGTGCAATACGCGCCGAGCCGCGGGCGCTTCAAGGTCTACCTGATCGACGAAGTGCACATGCTCTCCAGCCATTCCTTCAATGCGCTGTTGAAAACCCTTGAAGAGCCGCCGCCCTACGTCAAATTCATCCTGGCGACGACTGATCCGCAGAAACTTCCTGCAACCATTCTGTCGCGGTGCCTGCAGTTCTCCCTGAAGAACATGACGCCTGAGCGCGTGGTCGAGCATTTGACCCACGTGCTGGGCGTCGAGAACGTGCCGTTCGAAGACGACGCACTGTGGCTGCTGGGCCGTGCCGCCGATGGCTCGATGCGTGACGCCATGAGCCTGACCGACCAGGCCATTGCCTTCGGTGAAGGCAAGGTCATGGCCGCCGACGTGCGGGCGATGCTGGGTACGCTCGATCACGGTCAGGTCTACGACGTTCTGCATTCTCTGATCGAAGGCGACGCCAAGGCCTTGCTCGAAGCCGTCCGCCATTTGGCGGAACAAGGCCCGGACTGGAACGGCGTGCTCTCGGAAATTCTCAACGTGCTGCACCGTGTCGCCATCGCCCAGGCTTTGCCTGAAGGCGTCGACAACGGTCACGGCGACCGCGATCGGGTGCTGGCCCTGGCCCAGGCCTTGCCGGCCGAAGACGTGCAGTTCTATTACCAGATGGGCCTGATTGGCCGCCGCGATTTGCCGCTGGCGCCTGATCCGCGTGGTGGCTTCGAGATGGTCCTGCTGCGAATGCTCGCGTTCCGACCGGCGGACACGGCCGACGCCCCGAGGCAACCGCTAAAGCCAGTGGGGATCAGCCAGGCCACAGTTGATTCCGCAAATTCAGTGGCTGCCGCGCCGGTTGTGGCGCCGGTAGTCGCTGTGGCAGTTGCCTCCGTTGCCCCAGCGCCTGTGCCTGAACCCGTCGTTGCGGCAGTTCCTGCTCCAGAGCCTGAACCGGTTGCGCCCGTTATCGTGGCCGAGCCCGTGGTTGAGCCTGTAGCGGTCGAAGCGGTGGTCGACTTGCCGTGGAATGACCCGGTCGAGCCGGAGCCGGTCCAGCAACCCGCCGTCGAGCCGGTCCTGGAAACCGCCAGCGAACAACCCGATCTGCCGCCCATGCCGTTGCCGACGCCTGACAGCGTGGTGCCGGACGCGCCGGAGTGGGCCGCAGCGCCGATCCCTGAGCCGTCGGTCGCCGACGTCGATGCCGCCACCCCGGGCGTGGATCTGGATGACGAGCCGCCGCTGGACGAAGACTACATCGAGCCGGACATGGATTCGGCCTACAGTTACCTTGATGAACTGGCCAGCGAACACGCCGCCGAACCGGCGCCGGAACCCGAGCCCGAGCCGGCCGCCATGCCCGCCACCGGTCTGGCCCTGCAATGGCTGGAGCTGTTCCCGAAACTGCCGATCTCGGGCATGACCGGCAGCATCGCCGCCAACTGCACGTTGATCGCTGTCGATGGCGACAACTGGTTGTTGCACCTGGACCCGGCCCACAGCGCCTTGTTCAACGCGACCCAGCAGCGTCGGCTCAACGATGCGTTGAACCAGTTTCACGGCCGTACGCTGACCCTGACCATGGAGCTGATCAAGCCCGAGCAGGAAACCCCGGCCCAGGCCGCGTCCCGGCGCCGCGTCAACCGTCAGCGCGAGGCGGAGGAGTCGATCCACGGTGATCCGTTCATCCAGCAAATGATGCAGCAGTTCGGTGCGGTGGTCCGTAACGATACTATTGAACCTGTCGAAGCCCTGGTCAGTCAGGGCTAATAACTGAAGGTGTTCGGCCCCAAGGGCCGGGCACTGTTTAAATCCAAGTACTTTTGAGGTGATTCCCATGATGAAAGGTGGCATGGCCGGCCTGATGAAGCAGGCGCAGCAGATGCAGGAAAAAATGGCCAAGATGCAGGAAGAACTGGCCAACGCCGAAGTCACCGGTAAAGCCGGCGGCGATATGGTCACCGTGGTGATGACCGGTCGTCACGACGTCAAGCGCGTGACCATCGACCCAAGCCTGGTTGAAGGCCTGAGCGAAGACGACAAGGAAATGCTCGAGGCCGTGTTCGCCGCCGCCGTCAACGACGCCGTGCGCAAGATCGAAGCCAACAGCCAGGACAAAATGGGCAACATGACCGCTGGCATGCAACTGCCACCGGGTATGAAACTGCCGTTCTGATTCGCCAAAGCGCATCCGATGAGCTACAAAAAAATGCCAGGCACCGTGTCTGGCATTTTTGTTTCTGGTTGTTGGATTTATGGTGTCTGTACGGCCGCCTTCGCGGGCAAGCCATGCTCCCACAGGTGACCGCGTTCTACTGTGGGAGCGGGCTTGCTCGCGAAGAAGTCACCTCGGTACAACTGACGAAACATCGAACGCCCCACCGCCAGAAAGGTCTGCTCCCTATACCGCCGAATTCAACATTCAAGGAGACGCTGACATGTCTGATCCACTGACCCTCAACCAACGTATCGTCCTGGCGTCCCGCCCCGTTGGCGCGCCGACGCCGGAGAATTTCCGCCTGGAACGGGAGGCCCTGCCGGACCTGGCCGACGGTCAGGTCCTGCTCAAGACTCAATACCTGTCGCTGGACCCCTACATGCGCGGTCGCATGAGTGACGCACCGTCCTACGCCGCACCGGTGGAAATCGGCGAGGTGATGACCGGTGGCGCTGTCAGCCGCGTCGAGCGCTCGCTGAATCCGAAATTCCACGAAGGCGACCTGGTGGTGGGCGCCACCGGTTGGCAGAGCCACAGCATCAGCGACGGCCGCAACATCATTCCGGTGCCGAGCGGTTTGCCGACCCCGTCAATGGCCCTGGGTGTGCTAGGCATGCCGGGCATGACCGCGTACATGGGCCTGATGGACATCGGCCAGCCCAACGCCGGCGAAACCCTGGTGGTCGCGGCGGCGTCGGGCGCGGTGGGCTCAGTGGTCGGCCAGGTGGCGAAGATCAAAGGCCTGCGCGTAGTGGGCGTGGCGGGCGGTGCGGAAAAATGCCGCTACGTGGTGGAGGAATTGGGCTTCGATGCCTGCATCGACCACAAGAGCGCGAATTTCGCCGAGGAACTGGCGCAAGCATGCCCCGAGGGGATCGATATCTACTACGAGAACGTCGGCGGCAAGGTGTTCGACGCGGTGGTGCCGCTGCTCAATGCCAAGGCACGAATTCCACTGTGTGGCCTCATCGCGGGCTACAACGCCCACGAAGCGCCAACCGGTCCCGATCGCCTGCCGCAACTGCAGCGCACGTTGCTGACCAAGCGCGTACGCATCCAGGGCTTTATCGTGTTCGACGACTACGGTGATCGTCAGCCGGAGTTCGTCAGTGCCATGGCGCCGTGGGTCCGGGACGGCAAGGTCAAGTTCCGCGAAGACGTGGTCGATGGCCTTGAAAATGCCCCCGAGGCCTTCATCGGTCTGCTGGAAGGACGCAACTTCGGCAAACTGGTGGTGCGGGTCGCGCAGGACTGAGTAATTGACGCTATACAGAGGCGCGGGTATAAACCGCGTCTCGTTGATTTGTCGGACGTTCCCCCATGAGCTTCAGCCCTTTGATTCGCCAACTGATCGACGCCCTGCGAATTTTGCCGGGTGTCGGTCAGAAAACCGCCCAGCGCATGGCGCTGCAACTGCTTGAGCGTGATCGCAGCGGTGGTTCGCGACTGGCCTCGGCACTGAGCCAGGCCATGGAAGGGGTGGGCCATTGCCGGTTGTGCCGCACGCTGACCGAAGACGACCTCTGCCCGCAATGTGCCGATACCCGCCGTGACGACACCTTGCTCTGCGTGGTGGAAGGTCCGATGGACGTCTACGCCGTTGAGCAGACCGGTTTCCGTGGTCGCTACTTTGTGCTCAAGGGCCATCTCTCGCCGCTCGACGGGCTGGGTCCGGAGGCCATCGGTATTCCGCAGCTATTGGCGCGGATCGAGGAGGCGGGCACGTTCACTGAAGTGATTCTGGCCACCAACCCGACCGTGGAAGGTGAGGCGACGGCGCACTACATCGCCCAGTTGCTGAGCAATAAAGGCCTGGTTGCCTCGCGTATCGCCCACGGTGTGCCGTTGGGCGGTGAGCTGGAGCTGGTGGACGGCGGGACGTTGGCGCATTCGTTTGCCGGGCGTAAGCCGATCGCTTTGTAATTGTGGTGTGGCCGCTGACGCCTTCGCGAGCAAGCCCGCTCCCACACTGTTTGTGTATACACAGCAGATCTCCTGTGGGAGCGGGCTTGCTCGCGAATGGCGCGCCTCGGTCTACCTGATTCACACAATGCTATTGAAAACCAAGCAAGCGCTCGGTTAACTTCGCTGAACCTTCAGTGGAGTTCGCCGATGCCTGCCTTTCAGGAATACTTCGATCCCAGCCACCAATTAGTCCGCGACAGCGTCAGACGTTTCGTCGAACGCGAGCTTCTTCCGGACATTGACCAGTGGGAAGAAGCCGAAAGCTTTCCCCGCGAGCTCTATCTCAAGGCCGGTGCGGCGGGCATCCTGGGGATCGGTTATCCCGAATCCCTGGGCGGCAGCCACGAAGGTGATCTGTTTGCCAAGGTCGCGGCCAGCGAGGAGCTGATGCGTTGCGGCTCAGGCGGTCTGGTGGCCGGTCTCGGTTCACTGGACATCGGCCTGCCGCCGATTCTCAAGTGGGCCAGGCCCGAAGTCCGTGATCGCGTCGTGCCGCCAGTGCTGGCCGGCGAGAAGATCAGCGCACTGGCGGTCACCGAACCCAGCGGCGGCTCCGACGTCGCCAACCTGCAAACCCGCGCCGTACGTGACGGCGACTTCTACCAGGTCAGCGGCAGCAAAACCTTTATTACCAGCGGCGTCCGCGCGGATTTCTACACCGTTGCGGTGCGCACCGGCGAGCCGGGTTTCGGTGGCATCAGTCTGCTGCTGATCGAAAAGGGCACGCCGGGTTTCACCGTCGGCCGTCAGTTAAAGAAAATGGGCTGGTGGGCGTCGGACACAGCTGAGTTGTTCTTCGACGATTGCCGAGTGCCTGTGGGAAATCTGATCGGCGCCGAGAACATGGGCTTCGCCTGCATCATGGGCAACTTCCAGAGCGAACGCCTGGCATTGGCGTTGATGGCCAACATGACGGCGCAGATGGCCCTGGAGGAAAGCCTGAAATGGGCGCGTCAGCGCGAAGCCTTTGGCAAACCCATCGGCAAGTTCCAGGTGCTCAAGCACCGTCTCGCGGAAATGGCCACGGCGTTGGAGGTGTCGCGGGAGTTCACTTACCGCCAGGCGGCTAAAATGGCGGCGGGGCAGAGTGTGATCAAGGAGATTTCCATGGCCAAGAATTTTGCGACCGACACGGCTGACCGGATCACGACGGATGCGGTGCAGATCCTCGGTGGCCTCGGCTATATGCGCGAGAGCCTGGTGGAGCGGCTGTATCGGGATAACCGGATTCTGTCGATTGGGGGCGGGACGCGGGAAGTGATGAACGAGATCATCAGTAAGCAGATGGGACTTTAAGTCCTGCGGTGCTGCTGAGGGCGCTTTCGCGCGCAAGCCCGCTCCCACATTAGACCGCATCCGTTTGGACAACTCGATCAATTGTGGGAGCGGGCTTGCTCGCGAAGAGGCCCTTGAGGGCGCCGCTTACTTCTCGCTCAACGAAAACTGCGTCAGGCAAAACGTAGGAATACCCATTTCTTTCAGCCGCTGCGACCCACCCAGCTCCGGCAGATCAATAATCGCCGCCGCCTCATGAACCCGCGCCCCCATGCGCCGGATCAGGTTCGCCGCGGCGATCAGCGTGCCGCCGGTGGCGATCAAATCATCAAACATCACCACGGAGTCGCCTTCACACAAACTGTCGGCGTGCACTTCGAGGAATGCTTCACCGTACTCGGTGGCATACCCCTCGGCCAACACGTCGGCCGGCAGTTTGCCTTGCTTGCGGAACAGCACCAACGGCTTGTTCAGTTGATAGGCCAGCACCGAGCCGATCAGGAAACCACGGGCATCCATGGCGCCGATGTGCGTGAAGTCCGCCTCGACATAACGATGAGCGAAGCTGTCCATCACGAAGCGCAGGGCTGTGGGCGACTGGAACAACGGGGTGATGTCGCGAAAGATCACGCCCGGCTTGGGGAAGTCGATCACGGGGCGGATGAGGGATTTGATGTCGAAGGCGTCAAAGGCCATGGTCGAAGAATCCTGGCAGGCTGCAAACGTCGCAGTATACCGGCGGCTGAACCGTTTCGCTCAGCCGCAATTGTTGCCATCAGCCTTCGAGCGAGCCACCGGCCAGGGCGCAGAGCTGGATCGGGTCGAGGATGTGGATTTCCTTGCCCTCGGCGGCGATCAGCTCGTTTTGCTGGAAGCGCGTGAACACCCGGGACACGGTTTCCACCGCCAGGCCCAGGTAATTGCCGATTTCGTTGCGCGACATGCTCAGGCGGAACTGGTTGGCCGAGAAGCCCCGGGCGCGGAAACGTGCCGAGAGGTTGACCAGAAACGTGGCGATGCGCTCGTCGGCAGTTTTCTTCGACAGCAGCAACATCATTTGTTGATCGTCACGAATCTCGCGGCTCATGACACGCATCAGCTGACGACGCAGTTGCGGCAGTTGCAGGGCCAGTTCGTCGAGGCGTTCGAAAGGGATTTCGCACACCGAGGTGGTTTCCAGGGCTTGCGCCGAAACCGGGTGCTTTTCAGTGTCCATGCCCGACAGGCCGACCAGTTCGCTCGGCAAGTGGAAACCGGTGAGCTGTTCTTCACCACCATCGCTCAGGCTAAAAGTCTTGAGGGCGCCGGAGCGTACTGCATAAACGGAATCGAAAGTGTCGCCCTGGCGGAACAGGAACTCGCCTTTTTTTAGCGGACGACCCCGTTTGACGATTTCGTCCAGCGCATCCATGTCTTCCAGATTCAGAGAAAGTGGCAAGCAGAGGGGGGCCAGGCTGCAGTCCTTGCAATGGGCCTGGCTGTGAGCGCGCAGTTTTACTGGCTCGGACATTTCTTCAATCCTTGTGGGAAAACACACATAAGCCGTAAGGGTAACTCACGGGAGGACATTCAGGCCAGTTTGTGCCGTTTTTGTCGCACGGCGATAAAGGGCCGCAGTCGGCGGCCGATAACCTTGGCATCCGAACTTGTGCAAGGAACCTGTTTCATGGCCACCCTCAGCGTGCTCAACCCCGGCAGCAGTGGCATACAGACACGGCTTGAACCTTCAAGCGGCTCGACACCCGATGACTCGGTTGCGGACTCGTCGCCGGTGGCCGAAGGCATCAAGGTCTCGCTGTCTGGCGCCGGTTTGACCAAGGGTGCCGCGGCGCATGGTGACAACAAGGACATCGAAGAAAGCGGGTTGCCGGAAAACATTCAACAGATCCTGAAAATGATTCGCCGATTGCAGCAACAGATCGCTGAGAAAGTGGCCCGCATGCAGGCGGTGATGGCTGATAAACGCCTGTCGGACGAAGAGCGCAGAGCCAAACTGGGCGCGCTGCAGTCAGCCATCGCAATGCTCAACGGCGGGCTGATTACCGCCAGTCTGTCTCTGTCCAAAGCCATCAGTCAGTCGAATCTCACCCCTGAACAAGTCCTGAAAACGGCCTCCCTGGCGATGAAAAGCTAGATCACTCGCGAAAACCGCTGGTGATTGTGCTGCTGCAAATAGGCATCGAAGACCATGCACACCGAGCGCACCAACAAGCGACCGGCGGGCAGTACGCTGATCCGCTCGTTGTCGAGGCTGATCAAGCCGTCATCGGCCATGGTCAGTAGCTGAGGCCACAGTTCACCGAAGTAACCGCGAAAATCGATGTTGAACGCCTGTTCGATGTCCGCGAACTCCAGGTTGAATGTGCAGATCAACTGCTGAATCACCGCCCGTCGCACCCGGTCATCGGCGTTGCAGATCAGGCCTCGGCTCGTCGCCAGTTGCGCGACGGCGAGAGCGTTCTGGTACTGGTTCAGGTCGCTGTTGTTCTGGCAGTAGAGGTCGCCGATCTGGCTGATGGCCGACACCCCCAAGCCGATCAAATCGCAATGACCGTGAGTGGTGTAGCCCTGAAAGTTGCGTTGCAGGGTCGATTCTTCCTGGGCAATCGCCAGCTCATCGTCGGGCAGGGAGAAGTGGTCCATGCCGATGTAGCGGTAACCGGCAGCGGTCAATTGTTCGATGGTGCGCTGGAGCATTTCCAGTTTCTGCGCCGGTGTCGGCAACTCGTTGCTGTTGATCCGCCGTTGCGGCATGAAGCGTTCTGGCAGGTGCGCGTAGTTGAACACCGAGAGACGGTCCGGTTGCAGCGCGATGACTTCGTCGACCGTGCGGGCGAAGTTGTCGGGTGTCTGTTTCGGCAAGCCGTAGATCAGGTCGATGTTGATCGAGCGAAATTGCAGGGTCCGGGCGGCGTCGATCACGGCGCGGGTTTCTTCCAGGCTTTGCAGGCGATTGACCGCTCGTTGCACCGCCGGGTCGAGGTCTTGCAGGCCAATGCTGACCCGGTTGAAGCCCAGTTCACGGAGCAGGCCCATGGTGGACCAATCGGCTTCGCGCGGGTCGATTTCGATGCCGTAGTCGCCGGAATCGTCGTCCAGCAAGTTGAAGTGCTTGCGCAGCTGAGCCATCAACTGACGCAGTTCGTCGTGACTGAGAAAAGTCGGGGTGCCGCCGCCGAAGTGCAGTTGCTCGACTTTCTGTGCCGGGTCGAGGTGGCAGGCGATCAGCTGGATTTCCTGCTCAAGGCGCTGCAAATAGGGCAGGGCGCGGCCCCGGTCCTTGGTGATGACTTTGTTGCAGGCGCAGTAGTAGCAAATGTTCGCGCAGAACGGCACGTGCACGTACAGCGACAAAGGGCGCAACGCTTTGCGGCTGTCGCGCAGGGCGTGAAACAGGTCGAACGTGCCGACCTGTCCGTCGAATTGCACCGCGGTGGGGTAAGAGGTGTAGCGCGGCCCCGCCAGGTCGTAACGGCGGATCAGATCGGTGTCCCAACGAATGGCGTCGAGCATCATGCGGGCATTCCCCCGGATAGGCTGGCAATGTCAGCGAGTCTATGGGGTGCGACGTTGGGGCATCTTGATTTGCATCAACGGTCAGGAATTGTGTTGTTGGTGCTGGCCCCTTCGCGAGCAAGCCCGCTCCCACATTGGATCTCCTGTGCACACAAATTTTGTGTTCGACAGCGATCAAATGTGGGAGCGGGCTTGCTCGCGAAGGGCGCACCGCCGATCTAGTGCCCCATGAGCCAATGCTGATGCGGCCCCGGCAACGTCCAGATGCCAAACAGCATCACCAACAAACCACCGGCCATGCGCACACTGCGCTTGCGCAACAACGCCGTGACCCGCTCCGCCGCCAGCCCGGTGGCCAGCAGCACCGGCCAGGTGCCGAGCCCGAACGCGAGCATCAGCAACGCACTGTCCAGCGCATTGCCCTGACTCGCCGCCCACAGCAGCGTGCTGTAAACCAACCCGCACGGCAGCCATCCCCACAGCGCGCCCAGCAGCAGCGCACGGGGCAGGCTCGACACCGGCAGCAGTGTGTTGGCAACCGGCTGGATATGCCGCCACAGGCCGCGCCCGAGGCTTTCGATGCGGGTCAGGCCGCTCCACCAGCCGGCGAGGTACAGGCCCATGGCGATCAATAGCAAGCCGGCGATCACACGCATGAACATGGCGGCCGGACTGTTGGCGACCGCCCAGCCCGCCAGACCGATCAGAAGACCGGCCGTTGCATAGCTGAGAATTCGTCCCACGTTGTAGGCCAGCAACAGGCGAAAGCGGCGACTGCGCTGCTCCTTGGGAATCGCCAGAGTCAACGCGCCCATCAGGCCGCCGCACATGCCCAGGCAATGGCCGCCGCCGAGCAGGCCGAGAATCACCGCAGACACCAGCAGTGGCGCCAACTCAAGCATGAGGCGGTGCCTTGTCGTCCGGTTTGGCCGGATGGCCGCTGGCTTCGTCGACCGCAGCCTTGTGGTTCGGGTCCTGGTCGTCGAACAGAATGCTGTGGGCCGGGCCGTCGAGGTCGTCGTACTGACCGCTGTCGACCGCCCAGAAGAAGATATAGATAGCGATGGCCACGATCAGCAGCGCGGCCGGGATCATCACGTAGAGAGCTGGCATCTGGACTCCATGCCCGCGCGGCTCAGGCCGGCAGCGGACGGGTTTCTGGCGTGGTGCGGGCGGCAGGCGCGCTCGGCAGGCGAGTCAGGCGCAGAGCGTTCAGCACCACGGTCAACGAACTGATGGACATGCCGACCGCGGCCCATACCGGGGTTATCCAGCCGAGGGCGGCGAACGGCAACATGAGGCCATTGTACAGCCCGGCCCACAGCAGGTTCTCGATGATTACCCGACGGGTGCGCCGCGCCAGACTGAAGGCTTGCACCAGCGCGTCGAGACGGTTCGACAGCAACACCGCATCGGCACTGGTTTTCGCCAGATCGGTGGCCGAGCCCATCGCCACGCTGATGTCGGCCGCGGCCAGCACCGGCACGTCATTGACCCCGTCACCGAGCATCAACACCTTGCGGCCTTCCCTGTGCAGCTGTTGCAGGACCTGCAATTTGTCATCGGGGCGCAAACCGCCCCGGGCTTCGTCGATGCCCAATTCGGCGGCCACGCTGGCGACCATTGGCGAGGTATCGCCCGATAGCAGCAAAGTGCGCCAACCGCGAGCCTTGCAAGCTTGCAATAGCGCCGCTGCATCGGCGCGCAAACGGTCATCAAGGACAAACCACGCCAGTGGACCTTGGCTGTCGCCGAGCAGCAACCACTGGCCCGCCTCATCGGGCATGACCGGCACGGCAGCGCCGCTGAGTTCGCAGACAAAACCCGGCTGGCCGATACGCAAGCGTTGCGTGCCGACCAGGCCTTCGAGGCCAAGCCCCGGCATGCTGAGGACTTCTTCGGCCGCCAGCGGTGCCCGGCCAAATGCCCGGGCGATAGGGTGTTCGGAGCGGTTTTCCAGGGCTGCGGCGAGGCCCAGGCATTGATCGCTGTCGAGTGCTCCGAGCGGGCGGATCGAACGCAACGCCAGGCGACCTTCGGTCAACGTGCCGGTCTTGTCGAAAATCACCGTGTCGATCTGGTTCAGGCCTTCCAGCACATGACCGCGCGTCAGCAGCAAACCGAGTTTGTGCAGCGTGCCGGTGGCGGCGGTGAGGGCGGTCGGCGTGGCCAGCGACAAGGCGCACGGGCACGTCGCAACCAGCATCGCGAGGACAATCCAAAAGGCTCGCGACGAATCCAGTTCCCACCACAACAGGCCGATGCAGGCGGATGCGATCAGCGTTAGCAGCAGGAACCATTGCGCGGCGCGGTCGGCGATTTCCGCCAAGCGTGGTTTCTCGGCTTGAGCGCGGTCCAGCAGGCGGACGATAGCTGACAGCCGTGTGTCCTGACCCAGCGCCAACACTTCCACGGTCAACGCGCCTTCGACGTTCAGGGTGCCGGCGGTGACCGCATCGCCTTGGGTACGCGGTTGCGGCAGGTATTCGCCGGTCAGCAGCGATTCGTCGATGCTCGACTGGCCATCGAGGATCTTGCCGTCGGCTGGCAGGATTGCGCCCGGATGCACCAGCACTTGATCGCCTACGCGCAATTCGCTGAGTAGGATCCGCTCACTCTGGCCGTCAGTACTCAGGCGCAAGCACGAAGCGGGCAACAGGTTTACAAGCTGTGCAGTCGCCGCTGCAGTGCGTTCCCGGGCGCGACGTTCCAGATAACGCCCGGCCAGCAGGAACAACGCAAACATTCCCACCGCATCGAAATACAACTCGCCGACGCCGGTGATCGAGGTCCAGATCCCCGCGATGTAGGCACTGCCGATCGCCAATGACACCGACACGTCCATGGTCAGGTGACGGGTGCGCAAATCGCGCATCGCCCCTTTGAAGAACGGCGCGCAGCTGTAGAAAACGATCGGCGTGGTCAGGAACAGCGCGACCCAGCGCAGAATGGTGTGCAGCTCGGGGCTGAGGTCGATGTTGAATTCCGGCCAGGTGGCCATGGTCGCCATCATCGCCTGGAACCACAGCAATCCGGCGACGCCGAGTTGGCGCAACGCCAGACGGTTTTCGCTGGCCAGTTGTTCGCTGGCGCGGTCCGCTTGATACGGGTGCGCGGCGTAACCGATGTGGCGCAATTCGCTGAGCACCTGGCTCAACGGCAGCTGCGCGTCGGCCCAGCGCACGTGAAGGCGATGGTTGGACAGGTTCAGTCGCGCCTCGGCCACCGCCGGCAAGGCGCGCAGGTGTTTCTCGATCAGCCAGCCGCAGGCGGCGCAGCTGATGCCTTCCATCAACAGGGTGGTTTCGGCGAGTTCGCCGTCGTGGCGCACGAAGGGCTTTTGCACGTCGGCGCGGTCGTAGAGCGCCAACTCATCCACCAACTGCACCGGCAAGCCTTCGGGGTTGGCCGATGACTCGCTGCGATGCTGGTAATAGCTTTCCAGCCCACCGGCCACGATCGCCTCAGCCACAGCCTGGCAACCCGGGCAGCAGAACTCGCGGGTTTCACCGAGGACTGCGGCGGTGAAGCGGCTGCCGGCCGGGACGGGCAGGGCGCAGTGGTAGCAGGGGGTTGGCGTGGTCATGGGGTTTTCACAGCGTGTTGTCCGATGATCGTTCCCACGCTCTGCGTGGGAATGCCTCCCCGGACGCTCCGCGTCCGCTTCGGCTGGGACGCAGAGCGTCCCTGGCTGCGTTCCCACGCAGAGCGTGGGAACAATCAGAGTGAGGCTCTTACTTTTTCAGGTCTTCAGCGCCTTGCAGCGGCTCATCCCCGAGCAGCAGCTCTTTATCATGGCTGACCAGCTCTTCTTCAAACATGCGCCAGATGTGGTCGTCCTGAGTGCCCAGCAATTCGACAAAACGCCGGCCTTCAATCTTGTCACTCAACTGACCGATGTAGCGGCCCTGTTCGGTTTCGCTGCGGGCGAGGGTGATCTTGCGATCCTTCTCCGGCTGGGTCGGCGAAATCAGGTTCAGCTCAAGGGTTTTTGGTTGGCTGTTGCCGCTCAGGCGCAGGTCGACTTCGCCGGTCACGTCATCCAGGTGAACGCTGGCCCGCAGCAGCAGGGTCTGGGCCAGCAGTTCACGGTCGAGGGAGCGGTTGATGCCTTTGCCGGCCTCGTAGTAGTTGTCGTTGACCAGGTTATCCGGGTTGTTTACCGCGATCGTCACCATGGACAAGGTCAGGGTCACGGAACAGGCCAGGATGGCGATGATGATCCATGGCCAAAGATGCTTGTACCAAGGGCTTGTGGCATTTGCTGCGGGCATGATCACTTCTCTCAACGAATTTGTGGGCCGATGAATCGGCTCTTGGCTTCAACGTGGACGCTGTCGTCGTCGGCATCCTTGAGGATGAATTTCACCTCGTTGGTGCTCGACGGCAGTTTTTCCGGTGCGATCGACAGTTCGACCGGCTGGCTGAAAATCTCCCCGGCGGCGACTTTGATTTCGCGCTTGCCTTGCAGTTTCAGGTCCGGCAAACCGGAGGCTTCCAGCACGTAGGTATGGTCGCGCTGGTCCTTGTTCATGATCTTCAGGCTGTAGACGTTCTCGATCCGGCCTTCGGCGTTCTCGCGGTACAGCACGCGGTCCTTGCTGACGTCGAAACCGACTAGCGAACGCATGAAGAACGCCCCCGCCAGCAAGCCCATCATGGCCAGCAGCACCACCGCATAGCCGATCAGGCGCGGGCGCAGTTTATGGGTTTTTTGCCCGGACAGGTTGTGCTCGGTGGTGTAGCTGATCAACCCGCGGGGGTAGTCCATTTTGTCCATGATGCTGTCGCAGGCATCGATACACGCCGCGCAGCCGATGCATTCGATCTGCAGACCGTCGCGAATGTCGATACCGGTCGGGCAGACCTGGACGCACATGGTGCAATCGATGCAATCGCCCAGGCCCTGGGCCTTGTAGTCGATGCCTTTCTTGCGCGGGCCACGGCTTTCCCCACGGCGCGGATCGTAGGAAACGATCAGTGTGTCTTTGTCGAACATCACGCTCTGGAACCGCGCATACGGGCACATGTAAATGCATACTTGCTCGCGCAACCAGCCAGCGTTGCCGTAGGTGGCCAAGGTGAAGAAACCGACCCAGAAGTACGACCAGCCATCTGCCTCGCCGGTGAAAAAATCGATCGTCAGTTCGCGAATGGGCGAGAAGTAACCGACGAAGGTCATGCCGGTAACGAAGCCGATCAACAGCCACATCGAGTGCTTGCTGAGTTTACGCAGGAATTTGTTGGCGCTCATCGGCGCCTTGTCGAGCTTGATGCGCTGGTTGCGGTCGCCTTCGGTAACCTTTTCGCACCACATGTAAATCCACGTCCAGACGCTCTGCGGGCAGGTATAACCGCACCACACACGACCGGCGTACACGGTAATGAAGAACAGGCCGAAGGCGCTGACGATCAAGATCCCGGAGAGCAGGATGAAATCCTGAGGCCAGAAGGTCGCACCAAAGATAAAGAATTTGCGCTCCGGCAGGTTCCACCAGACGGCCTGATGACCACCCCAGTTCAGCCAGACCGTACCGAAATACAGCAGAAACAACCCGGCACCGCCCATCATCCGCAGGTTACGGAACAAGCCTGTGAAGGCACGGGTGTAAATCTTTTCTCGAGAGGCGTAGAGGTCGACGCTGTTGTTCGCGTCTTTGGCAGGCGGTGTGACGTCGTGTACCGGAATCTGATTGCTCATCATTGCATCCCACGGCAGTGGAAAAATGCCCCGATCAGTACATGCCGACCGCGGTCAAAAATAGGTGTTGCAGTGGCGCAATGATACGCCTGTCGCTCTAGCTCAAGGGTGCGACCTTTGGTCACGTTGGTTGAAATCAACTGACGGTGTAATGACTTGAATCAATTGACTTGTGAATTATGGACGGTTTTTTGGGTTTCAGAATGGGAGATGGCGCGATTCGTGGCCGTTGCGTGGGCCAGGCGGCAGGGGTGGTCTGCAGACCCTGATCGCCCGCCTTGCCGATCACCAGAGTGAATGGCAGAAGCGGCTTATTGGTTAGGCCCACTACACTCTAGAACATCAAATGCACAAAGCAAACCAGGTATAAGTTGGTAGAGTAGTTCTTCTGTTTATCTGTGGTTGGCGGAAATATATTTATTTAATTGGTTGTAGTTAGTTGTTTGAAGTTTTTGTTCGTTTCCAATAAGTTGCTTGGGTGCGGTTCTTTAATCGCACTTTGATTAATACTAATGGAAACGGAATTCAATGATTTCTAAGAAAGTTAAGCGGTTTGTGTTGGGCTTGTGTCTGCTGTCAACGGCGCCTTTGGCCTATTCAGTGGAGGGTGCTCCACGCCATATGATCTTTGCTTCGGATACACAATACCCGTGGACGGATAAGCTCGATCGTAGAGAGCCTGAGTCAGAAGCGGACTTCAATAAGCGCTCAAAATGGCTGGTGGAAACCCAGTTTGCGAGTATTGTCGACTTTCGGGAAAATAATGCGCAAACCCATGTGCCGCTGATGATCAATGGCGATATCACCGCTTTCGGTCACGGCTGGCAGCGCTCTTACATGGCTTCGATGTTGAAAAAATACTTCAAGGACGATTATCTGTATGGCTTGGGTAATCACGATTATGAGAATAACGTGGATGATTGCTTTAGTAATAATTGTGCGGCCGGCAGTATCGTGGAGTTTAAGGAGCACCATGAAGGCAAGGTTGATAATTTTGATTTGAAAATTACGGGCAGTTTTCTTAGTCGGCTGTATTCGGGAAGTCTCGCCTATTCCAAGAACATCGGTGACGTCCATATGGTGCAACTCAATAATGAGCCCACGTATGCGACCAGAATTTCTCATGCGTTGAACCCGACGACGTTCGACATCACCAGTACCCTGGATTGGCTTGAAAACGATTTGAGAGTCGCTCGGACTCAGGGCTACGCCATCATTATCAACATGCACAAGCCGGAGGAAATGATGGGTAACATTGAGCAAGAACTGCGCTTCCTTCAAATGATCAAGAAGTATGAGGTCACTGCCATTTTCGCCGGTCATTACCATGATCAAGGCGGTGATGCCTATGAAATGAATGGCGTGCCAATGTACCTCAGTGGTGCCACTTCCCAGCAAACCTACCTGATTGCCAGCTTCTCGGAGGATCGCAAGCAGTTGCACATCAACCTTGTGAAGAACAATCAATGGCAGACCCGAAAGCTGCTGGATACGGTGCCGGTGAAATCGATCTGGGCCAGTCGCCCATGAAAAAGGCCCCGTCAGATCACTGGCGGGGCCTTTTTTTGTTGCATCAAGCGTTTGCCTTACTGAGCGTCTTCCGCCGGCGCTTTCTCACCGTGAGAGAGGCTGTAGACGTAAGCGGCCAGCAGGTGAACCTTGTCGTTGCCTTGCAGCTGTTCTTGCGCAGGCATCTGGCCCTGACGGCCGTAACGGATGGTCTGCTGCAGTTGAGCGAAGCTCGAACCGTAGATGAACGCTGCCGGGTGGGTCAGGTTAGGTGCGCCCATCGCTGGCGTACCTTTACCTTCCGGACCGTGGCATACCGCGCAGTTGGCGGCGAACAGCTTCTGGCCGGCAACCGGGTCGGCCTTGGTGCCTTCCGGCAGCTTGCGGCCATCGAGGTTGATCAGTACGAACGAAGCAACGTCCGCAACGCCTTGTTCGCCGATCACGTCAGCCCACGCCGGCATGACCGCGTGACGGCCGCCCATGATGGTGGTCTTGATGGTTTCTGCCTCACCGCCCCAGCGCCAGTCGGCGTCGGTCAGGTTCGGGAAGCCATAAGCGCCTTTGGCGTCGGAGCCGTGGCAGACCGAGCAGTTGGAGGCGAACAGACGGCCACCCATCTTCAGGGCTTGCGGGTCCTTGGCGACTTCTTCAATCGGCATGGAAGCGAATTTGGCGAAGATCGGACCGAACTTGGCGTCCGACTTGGCCATTTCCTTTTCCCACTCGTGAACGCCGGTCCAGCCAGTCTGGCCGTTGGCGAACGCAGTCTGCTTCTCGTTATCCAGGTAGTTGTAACCCGGCAACAGGCCTTTCCAGTTACCCAGGCCCGGGTACAGCACCAGGTAGCCCAGGGCGAAGATGATGGTGCCCACGAACAGCATGAACCACCATTTCGGCAGTGGGTTGTCGTACTCCTCGATCCCGTCGAAGGAGTGGCCAACCGTTTCCTCTGTCTGCTCGGCGCGCTGGCCCTTGCGGGTAGACAGCAGCAGCCAGGTCAGGGCGAAGATGGTGCCGAGACTGAGGACTGTGACGTACAGACTCCAGAACGTAGTCATTCTTTGTTACTCCTAGAAGCTTGCTCGACGTGCTTGATGGCTTCGGGATCATCCGCGAAAGGCAGCAAGGTCGCGTCTTCAAACTCCGACTTGCGCTTGGGGCTGAACACCCATAGTGCCAGTCCGATGAAGGCCACCATCACAACAACGGTGCCCAGGCCACGAATCATCCCGATATCCATCTAAATCACCGTTTGCTTTTGATGATGGTGCCCAGGCCTTGCAGATAGGCCACCAGCGCGTCCATTTCGGTTTTGCCCTTCACAGCATCCTTGGCACCGGCGATGTCTTCGTCGGTGTAAGGGACGCCGAGCGTGCGCAAGACTTCCAGTTTCTTGGCGGTGTCTTTGCCGTCGAGCTTGTTTTCCACGAGGAACGGGTAGGCCGGCATTTTCGACTCGGGCACCACGTTGCGCGGGTTGTACAAGTGCGCGCGCTGCCAGTCATCGGAGTAACGACCGCCGACACGGGCCAGGTCCGGACCGGTACGCTTGGAACCCCACAGGAACGGGTGGTCCCAGACGCTTTCACCGGCAACCGAGTAGTGGCCGTAACGTTCGGTTTCAGCGCGGAACGGGCGGATCATCTGCGAGTGGCAGCCGACGCAACCGTTGGCGATATAGACGTCACGTCCTTCGACTTCAAGGGCGGTACGAGGCTTCATGCCTTCGACCGGCTTGTTGGTGACGTCCTGGAAAAACAGCGGAACGATCTGGGTCAGGCCGCCGATGCTGACGGCGATAACCATGAAGAAGGCCAGCAGGCCAATGTTCTTCTCGACTGCTTCATGCTTCATCAGTGAGCTCCAACTACAGCAATCTGAGCGGCGGCTTCGGCTTCAGCCGGGTTCGAGGCGCGTACGGTCCGCCATACGTTGTAGGCCATGAACAGCATGCCGCTGGCAAAGAACGCACCGCCCAGGGCGCGAACGATGAAACCAGGATGGCTGGCTTGCAGGGCTTCGACGAACGAGTAGGTGAGGGTGCCGTCGTCGTTGATTGCACGCCACATCAGGCCCTGGGTGATGCCGTTGACCCACATCGAAGCGATGTACAGAACGGTACCGATGGTCGCGAGCCAGAAGTGCGCGTTGATCAGGCCGATGCTGTGCATCTGCGCGCGACCGAACAGTTTCGGGATCATGTGGTAGATGGCGCCGATCGAGATCATCGCAACCCAGCCCAAAGCACCGGCGTGTACGTGGCCGATGGTCCAGTCGGTGTAGTGCGACAGCGAGTTCACGGTCTTGATGGCCATCATCGGGCCTTCAAAGGTCGACATGCCGTAGAAGGCCAGCGACACAACCAGGAAGCGCAGGATCGGGTCGGTGCGCAGCTTATGCCAGGCACCCGACAGGGTCATCATGCCGTTGATCATGCCGCCCCAGCTCGGAGCCAGCAGGATGATCGACATCGCCATGCCCAGGGACTGAGCCCAGTCCGGCAGTGCGGTGTAGTGCAGGTGGTGCGGACCGGCCCAGATGTACAGGGTGATCAGCGCCCAGAAGTGCACGATCGACAGGCGATAGGAGTAGATCGGACGCTCGGCCTGCTTTGGAACGAAGTAGTACATCATCCCCAGGAAGCCCGTGGTCAGGAAGAAACCCACCGCGTTGTGGCCGTACCACCACTGGATCATCGCGTCAGTCGCACCCGAGTAGGCAGAGTAGGACTTGAACAGGCTGACCGGCAGGGACATGTGGTTGACGATGTGCAGCATCGCCGTCACGACGATGAAGGCACCGTAGAACCAGTTACCCACATAGATGTGCTTGGTCTTGCGCTTGACGATGGTGCCGAAGAACACCAGACCGTAGGTGACCCAGACAATGGCCAGCAGAATAGCCAGGGGCCATTCCAGTTCCGCGTATTCCTTGGTGGTGGTGTAACCCAGCGGCAAGGTAACGATCGCGCCGATGATCACCGCCTGCCATCCCCAGAAGTGGAAGGCGGCGAGACTGTCGGAAATCAGTCGCGTTTGGCAGGTTCGCTGCACGACGTAATAAGAAGTGGCAAACAGTGCACAACCACCGAAGGCGAAAATCACCAGGTTGGTATGCAGCGGGCGCAGGCGTCCAAAGCTCGTCCATTCCAGACCGAAGTTCAACTCCGGCCAGACCAGTTGCGAGGCGATGAAGACACCAAGCCCCATGCCAAGGATCCCCCAGACCACCGTCATGATGGCGAACTGGCGGACTACCTTATAGTTATAAGCAGTCGGACTGATTGCTGTGCTCATTCTAAGGTTCCACGGTTTGGGTGTTTTATTAGGAGTAAAAATCGGCCGCAAGTATGTAGAAAGCGGGGGGTCATTGCAACGCGCCATGACCTGGGTCAATGCTTTCAAAAGCTGATTCTGCGGCCTTTCCATGCGCGGCGTAAGGACAAAATCGGCCTCGGACAAAATGTCGCAGCGAACGAAAAGGGTGAGGGGGTCAGGTCAGTTGTTACGGGGTGTGTTCAAACACAACGATCAGGTGACCGATGGCAATTGGCATGACAGCCGGTATCTACCAGCCTTTGCGGCCTGTCATCGAGCAGATTCGTCGAACACATCGGGTTGAGTCGACCTGGAACCGGCTCATGCCAGTTCGCATCGGAACAAGCTTAGACCCGAATCCGGGGAATCGAAAGGAGGACCAACGGAGGGGTGCGACACTTGGTCGCAAAGAGGCAGGGAACTGCCGCATCCGGGAGAATGCGGCAGTAGAGCGGTCGAGATTTATTCGCGTTTGCCGTCGGCTTGCAAGCGCTCGGTGCTCAGACCGTGCGACAAGCTGTACACGTACGCTGCGAGCAATTGCACCTTGTCGTTGCCGAGCAGTTCGTTCTGCGCCGGCATATGACCCTGGCGGCCATGACGAATGGTCTGTTGCAGCTGCGCCAGGCTTGTACCGTAGATAAATCCGGCCGGTTGCGTCAGATTCGGCGCCCCCATGGCTTCAGTGCCCTGGCCGTTTGCCCCATGACAGGCTACGCAGGTGGTACTGAACGCTTGCTGTCCGGCGTGCAGATCGGCGGTGTCGTCAGTCGGCAATGGCAGGCCGGCCAGTTCATGACGCACATACGCGGCCACGTTCTTCACGCCGGCATCTCCGAGGATTTCACCCCAGGCCGGCATGGCCGCCATGCGACCGCCCATGATCGTGGTCTTGATCATCTCGGCATCGCCGCCCCAGCGCCAGGTGCTGTCGGCCAGGTTCGGGAAGCCGAAGGCACCCTTGGCATCCGAGCCGTGGCACACCGAGCAGTTGGATGCGAACAGACGACCACCCATTTTCAGCGCTTGCGGGTCATTGGCCACTTCTTCAACAGGCATGGCGGCGAATTTGGCGAAGATCGGCCCGAACCTGGCGTCGGCCTTGTTCATCTCCTTTTCCCATTCGTGGACGCCGGTCCAACCGTCCTCGTAACCCGGCAGGACACCCTTCCAGTTGCCCAGGCCGGGATAAAGGATCAGGTAACCCACGGCAAACACCAGCGTGCCGGCGAACAGCATGAACCACCACTGCGGCAGCGGATTGTCGTACTCCTCGATGCCGTCGAAGCTGTGGCCCATGGTCTGGTCGACGCTGCCCTTGGTTTCGCCCTTGCGGGTGCCGATCAGCAGCCAGGTCAGGCCGATCAGGCTGCCGATGGTCAGTACGCAGATCCACGTACTCCAGAAGGTGGTCATGGCCGGGTACTCCTTGTTGTTGCAGGTTCTTGGGTGCTGTCGGGTTGTGGTTCGTCGGCGAACGGCAGCAAACGCGCTTCGGCGAATTCCGGATTGCGCTTGCTGTTGAATACCCACAGCGTCAGGCCGACGAAGGCCACGAACACCACGACCGTGCCGAGGCCGCGGATCATTCCACTGCTGATTTCGCTCATTATTTCAAAGGGCATGGCCATGGCTCACCTCTTGCTCTTGATCGCAGTGCCAAGCACTTGCAGATAGGAGACGAGTGCGTCCATTTCGGTCTTGCCCTTGAGGCTGGCGACTGCGCCGCTGATGTCGTCGTCGCTGTACGGCACGCCGAGGGTGCGCATGGCGCGGATCTTGGTTTCGGTGTGGCTGCTGTCGACCGCTTGCGTGACCAGCCATGGGTAGGCCGGCATCTTCGATTCCGGTACGACGTTGCGCGGGTTGTACAAGTGCGCGCGGTGCCAGTCATCCGAATAACGTGCGCCGACCCGGGCCAAGTCAGGCCCGGTGCGCTTGGAGCCCCAGAGGAACGGGTGATCCCAGACACTTTCCCCGGCCACCGAGTAGTGCCCGTAGCGTTCGGTCTCGGCGCGGAACGGCCGGATCATCTGCGAGTGGCAACCGACGCAGCCTTCGCGAATGTAAAGGTCGCGACCTTCCAGTTGCAGCGCGGTGTAGGGCTTCATGCCTTCCACCGGTTTATTGGTCACGTCCTGGAAGAACAGCGGGACGATCTGGGTCAGACCGCCGATGCTCACGGCCAGGACCATCAGCAGCATCAGCAGGCCGACGTTTTTCTCGATTGTTTCGTGTTTCATGGCGGACTCCTCAGGCCATCTGCGCGGCAGCGGCGACTTCGGCAGGCTGCGAGGCCCGCACGGTACGCCAGGTGTTGTAAGCCATCAGGAACATGCCGCTGAGGAAGATCGCACCGCCCACCAGTCGCACGACGAAGCCTGGGTGGCTGGCCACCAGGGTTTCGACGAAGGAGTAGGTCAGCGTGCCGTCTTCGTTGACTGCGCGCCACATGAGGCCCTGGGCGATGCCGTTGACCCACATCGACGCGATGTACAGCACGGTACCGATGGTGGCGAGCCAGAAGTGCGCGTTGATCAGGCCGATGCTGTGCATCTGCAGGCGACCGAAGATTTTCGGGATCATGTGGTACAGCGCGCCGATGGAAATCATCGCCACCCAGCCGAGTGCCCCGGCGTGAACGTGGCCGATGGTCCAGTCGGTGTAGTGGGAGAGGGCGTTGACCGTCTTGATCGCCATCATCGGCCCTTCGAAGGTCGACATGCCGTAGAACGCCAGGGAGACCACGAGAAAGCGCAGGATCGGGTCGCTGCGCAATTTATGCCAGGCGCCCGAAAGCGTCATCATCCCGTTGATCATCCCGCCCCAGCTTGGCGCCAGCAGGATCAGCGACATCACCATGCCCAGCGACTGCGCCCAGTCCGGCAGCGCGGTGTAGTGCAAATGGTGCGGACCGGCCCAGATGTACAGGGTGATCAGCGCCCAGAAGTGCACGATCGACAAGCGATAGGAATACACCGGACGCTCGGCCTGTTTCGGCACGAAGTAATACATCATCCCGAGGAAACCGGCGGTAAGGAAAAAGCCTACGGCGTTATGGCCGTACCACCACTGGACCATGGCATCGGTCGCACCGGCGTACACCGAGTAGGACTTGGTGAAACTCACCGGCAATTCAACGTTGTTGACGATGTGCAAAATCGCCACGGTGATGATGAACGCACCGAAGAACCAGTTGCCGACGTAGATGTGTTTGGTCTTGCGCTTGGCCAATGTGCCGAAGAACACGATGGCGTAGGCGACCCAGACGATGGTGATCAGGATGTCGATCGGCCACTCCAGTTCGGCGTATTCCTTGGAGCTGGTGTAACCCAGCGGCAGGCTGATGGCCGCCAGCAGGATTACCACTTGCCAGCCCCAGAAGCAGAACGCGGCGATTTTCGGCGCAAACAACTGGGTCTGGCAGGTACGCTGCACCGAATAGAACGAACTGGCGAACAGGGCGCAACCGCCGAAAGCGAAAATCACGGCGTTGGTATGCAGCGGGCGCAACCGGCCGAAACTGGTCCACGGCAAATCGAAGTTGAGTTCCGGCCAGACCAATTGGGCCGCGAGAAAAACCCCGAGCCCCATGCCGACGATGCCCCACACCACCGTCATAATGGCGAATTGGCGGACCACCTTGTAGTTGTAGGCGGTACTGATAGAAGTGTTCATGGTTCCCCATCCACGGTTCAGCCGAAGTGAGCACGCTTGCAACAAAAAGGCAGCGCGTCCTTCGCCTGGAGTTATAGGCAGACTAAAAGCGAGGCAAGCATGGGCAAAGAGCACAAGGCCAGTATTGACGGGGATCAATGGGCGCAGTGTGTGCGGGATCATGGATGGTTGTGGAATGCCGCCTCAGGCCCCGCATCGACGACGCTGATCCTCGCCCACGGCGCCGGTGCGCCAATGGACAGCGGCTGGATGAACGACATGGCTGCACGCCTCGCCGAACAAGGCGTCAACGTGGTGCGCTTCGAGTTTCCGTACATGGCGCAAAGGCGTGTTGACGGGGGCAAGCGTCCACCGAATCCGGCGCCGAAACTGCTCGAGTGCTGGCGTGAGGTGTACGCCGAGGTGCGACGCCATGTCACTGGGCGCCTGGCCATTGGCGGCAAGTCCATGGGCGGGCGGATGGCCAGTCTTTTGGCGGATGAGCTGGAGGCGGATGCGTTGGTGTGCCTGGGTTATCCGTTTTATGCGGTAGGGAAACCGGAGAAACCTCGGGTTGAGCATCTGGCGGCGCTGAAGACGCGGACGTTGATTGTTCAGGGCGAGCGCGATGCGTTGGGCAATCGCGAGGCGGTTGAGGCTTACACATTAGCGCCAGGTATCGAGGTGTTCTGGCTGGTGGCGGGGGATCATGATTTGAAGCCGTTGAAGGCTTCGGGGTTTACGCATGAGCAGCATTTGGCGGCAGCGGCGGGGAAGGTTGCTGATTTCCTTCGCTAAGTGATCGTTCCCACGCTCCGCGTGGGAATGCAGCCCGGGACGCTCCGCGTCCCAACAGCGGACGCAGAGCGTCCATTGAGGCATTCCCACGCAGAGCGTGGGAACGATCATCACTCCCTGACAACGAAGATCAGCGGTTAAACCGCTCCACCAACGAATACTGGGTATTCGCGGTTTTGGTCAGCTCTTCACTCAACAGCGCCGAGTGCTGCGCCTGTTCCGATGTCTGATCCGCCAGTTGCGAGATGTTGCTGATGTTGCGGCTGATCTCTTCAGCCACCGCACTTTGCTCTTCAGTCGCCGCCGCAATCTGGGTGGTCATGTCAGTGATGTTGGCCACCGCTTCGCTGATCCCCACCAGCGCCTGATCCGCTTCCAGTACCCGCGCCACGCCTTCTTCCGCCTGGCGATGCCCGGCTTCCATGGTTTGTACCGCGGTGCTGGCGGTTTGCTGCAGCTTGGCGATCAGGGCGTGGATCTGCCCGGTGGATTCGCTGGTGCGTTGTGCCAGTTGACGCACTTCGTCAGCCACCACCGCAAAACCACGACCCATTTCACCGGCACGCGCCGCTTCGATGGCGGCGTTCAGGGCCAGCAGGTTGGTCTGGTCGGCAATGCCTTTGATCACATCGACCACGCCGCCGATTTCGTCGCTGTCCTTGGCCAGTTGGGTCACGGTCGCGCCGGTTTCACCGACCACCACAGACAGGCGCTGGATGGCTTCGCGGGTTTCCCCGGCGATGTCGCGGCCGCGACCGGTCAGGCGATTGGCTTCCTGAGTCGCGTCGGCGGTGCGCTGAACGTGGCTGGCGACTTCCTGGGTGGTGGCGGCCATCTGGTTGACGGCGGTGGCCACTTGCTCGGTTTCAACGCGTTGACGTTCCAGGCCGGTGGAGCTGCTGTGAGCCAGGGTGTCGGACTGTTTTGCCTGGTCGCTTAAATGCTCGGCGGTGTCCTGCAATCGGGTCAGGCAGGTTTTCAGACGCGCTTCCTGGCTGAGGATCGACATTTCCAGGCGTGCCTGGGCGCCGCGACTGTCGGTGTACATCTGCGCGATCAGCGGGTCGGAGGTGGTTTGCCCGGCCAGGCGCAGCAAGCGCTTGAGGCCACGCTGTTGCCAGCTAAGGCCCATCAGGCCCAGCGGCACCGAAAGACCGGCGGCGAGGGCGAAGCCCCACTGGGAGTTGAGTGACGCACCGATCATGAAGCTCAGCTGGCTGACCAGAATGAACGGCAGCCAGTCCTGAAGCACGGGCAACCATTTGTCTGTCGAAGGAATGGCCGACTTGCCCTGGTTGATGCGTTGGTAGAGCGCTTCGGCACGGCGGATCTGCTCAGCGGTGGGTTTGACCCGCACCGACTCATAACCGACCACCTGATTGCCTTCGAACACCGGCGTGACATAGGCGTTAACCCAATAGTGGTCACCGGTCTTGCAGCGATTCTTGACAATGCCCATCCATGGCAAGCCTTGTTTCAATGTGCCCCACATGTGCGCGAACACCGCGGCCGGGACGTCGGGGTGACGGACCAGGTTATGCGGCGCACGGATCAGCTCCTCACGAGAAAACCCGCTGATTTCGACGAAGGCGTCGTTACAGTAGGTGATCACGCCCTTGGCATCGGTGGTGGAAATCAACCGTTGCTGAGCCGGGAAGGTCCGTTCGCGTTGTGTGGTGGGCTGGTTGTTACGCATGGCTTTTTCAATCCGCAAGGCTTTGAGAGGTTGTCGGCGGCGTCAGGAATTTATTGAAATTATTTTTCAATAATCAGCGGCGCGTCGCAAAACGGCCATTGCCTCAGCCGGCGAGCATCGGGTAGGTGAACAGGGCGAAATGCAGCAGGTTCAAGCCGAAATGGGTGGCGATGGCCGCCCCCAAACCGCCGAATCGGTAGGCCAGACCATAGCCGACACCTGCCAGACCCGCCAGCAGCACCCAATGCCAACCCGCCCCCACATGCGCCAGGCCGAACAGCAGCGAGGCGAGCAGCAGCGCCAGGTTTTCACCGTAGGGCAGGTGTTTGAAGTACCGGCTCAGACCACCCTGGATGTACCCGCGAAATAGCGCTTCCTCCACCAGCGTCACCAGCAACAGATTGTTCAGCACCCACAAACCGGTTTGATCCGGCCACTTCGGCGCCCAACTGATCACCCCCAGCAAGAGCGCACCGCCCAAGGCCAGCACAGCACTCAACGTCAGCGCCAACGCGGTGGCATAGAGAGAAAGACGCAGTGAGCGCCGGCCGACAATCCACGGGCATACCAGTAACAGCCAGAAGCCGATCAGGGGTTTGTCCTGATTCAGGTACATGGAAAACGGCACGGCATCGCCGGTGAAGCGTTGCGGGGCGATGCCGCGACCGTTGTAGAAACCGGGCAGCCAGTGCATCGCCAGCGCCAGGGCAAGGATGATGAACACGCCATGGCCGAGGTAGCGAGCGACGGTAATCTTTTGCTGACGGACTGCGAAACCGGCGACCAGCAGCAACGCGAAGGAGATGCCGGCCAGCCAGCCGAGTTGGCCGTAGGTCAGCGCGAGGGCGTAGCCGAGGGAGAGAGGGGCCAGGTAGGTCCATGGCAGGGCGAGCATTTTAAGTCCTTGTGTCCGAAGTGTTGCGGGTTGACTCGGTCCATGTGGGAGCGGCGGTGCGGCGATCCCACATTTAGATCAGTGTTGTCTGCACGTTGGGCGCAGGATTATAGAGACGTACGCGGCCCAAACAAAAACACCGCCCGAAGGCGGTGTCTTTTTCTACCAAGGCTTACGACGCAATCAACTGCCGCAACACGTAATGCAGAATCCCCCCTGACTTGAAGTATTCCACTTCGTTGAGCGTATCGATCCGGCACAGCACTTCGATTTTCTCGCGGCTACCGTCCTCACGGGTGATGATCAGTGTCAGGTTCATCCGCGGCGTCAACTCGACGCCGGTCAAGCCGAGGATATCCAGGGTTTCCTTGCCGGTCAGGTTCAGGCTCTTGCGGTTCTGATCCAGTTTGAACTGCAACGGCAACACGCCCATGCCCACCAGGTTGGAACGGTGAATCCGCTCGAAGCTTTCGGCGATGACCGCTTTCACCCCCAGCAAATTGGTGCCCTTGGCTGCCCAGTCGCGACTCGAGCCGGTGCCGTACTCCTGACCGGCGATCACCACCAGCGGCGTGCCCGATGCTTGATAACGCATGGCCGCGTCGTAGATCGGCATCCTTTCCCCGGTCGGGATGTAGATCGTGTTGCCGCCTTCTTCGCCGTTGAGCATCTCGTTGCGGATGCGGATGTTGGCGAAGGTGCCGCGCATCATTACTTCGTGGTTGCCGCGACGGGAACCGTAGGAGTTGAAGTCCCGCGGCTCCACGCCTTTCTCGCGCAGGTAATGACCGGCCGGGCTGTCGGCCTTGATATTGCCGGCGGGGGAGATGTGGTCGGTGGTCACCGAATCGCCGAGCAGCGCAAGGACCCTGGCGCCGGTGACGTCCTTGACCACCGGCGGCGGGCCGCCGATGTCATCGAAGAACGGCGGATGCTGGATGTAGGTCGAATCGTCTTGCCAGACATAGGTCGCTGCTTGCGGTACTTCAATCGCTTGCCATTGCTCGTCGCCGGCAAACACTTCGGCGTACTCCTTGTGGAACATGGCGGTGTTGACCTGATTCACGGCGTCGGCAATCTCTTGGGTACTCGGCCAAATGTCCCGCAGGTACACCGGATTGCCGTCCTTGTCGTTGCCCAGCGGCTCGCTGCTGATGTCGGTCCGAACCGTACCCGCCAACGCATAGGCCACGACCAGTGGCGGGGACGCCAGCCAGTTGGTTTTCACCAGCGGATGCACCCGGCCTTCAAAGTTACGGTTACCCGACAGCACCGAGGCGACAGTCAGGTCGGCAGCCTGGATGGCTTTTTCGATCGGCTCCGGCAATGGCCCGGAGTTGCCGATGCAGGTGGTGCAGCCATAGCCCACCAAATCAAAACCCAATTCATCCAGGTATTGAGTCAGGCCGGCAGCCTTGTAGTAGTCGGTGACCACTTTCGAACCCGGGGCCAGCGAACTTTTGACCCACGGTTTGCGCTTGAGGCCTTTCTCCACCGCTTTTTTCGCCACCAGCCCGGCGGCCATCATCACGCTCGGGTTGGAGGTGTTGGTGCAGGAGGTGATCGCGGCGATCACCACCGCGCCGTTTTTCAACCGATAGGTCTGACCGTCGTATTCGTAGTCGGCTTCACCGGTCATATCGGCATTGCCCACTGCCACGCCACCGCCGCCTTCGCTTTCGAGGCGACCGACTTCCTTGCTGGTGGGTTTGAATTGCAGGTCGATGAAGTCACTGAACGCTTGCGCGACATTCGGCAGCGAGACCCGGTCCTGTGGGCGTTTCGGCCCGGCCAGGCTGGCTTCGACGCTGGCCATGTCCAGCGCCAGCGTGTCGGTGAACACCGGTTCCTGGCCCGGAAGGCGCCACAGGCCCTGGGCTTTGCTGTAGGCCTCGACCAGTTTCACGGTTTCGAGTGGGCGACCGGACAGCCGCAGATATTCCAGCGTAATGTCATCCACCGGGAAGAAGCCGCAGGTGGCGCCGTACTCGGGGGCCATATTGGCGATGGTCGCGCGGTCGGCCAGCGGCAGATCAGAGAGGCCGTCACCGTAGAACTCGACGAATTTACCGACCACGCCTTTCTTGCGCAGCATCTGCGTGACGGTCAGCACCAGGTCGGTGGCGGTGATGCCTTCCTTGAGCTTGCCGGTGAGTTTGAAACCGATCACTTCCGGAATCAGCATCGACACCGGCTGGCCGAGCATCGCCGCTTCCGCTTCAATTCCGCCGACGCCCCAGCCAAGCACGCCGAGGCCATTGATCATGGTGGTGTGGGAGTCGGTGCCGACCAGGGTGTCGGGGAAGGCATACGTGCGGCCGTCCTCGTCCTTGGTCCAGACCGTACGACCGAGGTATTCCAGATTGACCTGATGGCAAATGCCCGTGCCCGGCGGCACCACGCTGAAGTTGTCGAAGGCGCTCTGGCCCCAGCGCAGGAACGCGTAACGTTCACCGTTGCGCTGCATTTCGATGTCGACGTTCTGTTCGAAGGCACTGGAACTGCCGAATTTGTCGACCATCACCGAGTGGTCGATCACCAAATCCACAGGCGACAGCGGATTGATCCGCTGCGGATCGCCGCCGGCCTTGGCCATCGCGGCGCGCATGGCGGCCAGGTCGACCACGGCAGGCACGCCGGTAAAGTCCTGCATTAATACCCGCGCGGGACGGTATTGAATTTCGCGGTCGGAGCGACGCTCCTTGAGCCAGGCGGCAATCGCCCGAAGGTCGGCGCCCGTGACAGTTTTTTCATCTTCCCAGCGCAGCAGGTTTTCCAGCAGCACTTTCAACGACATCGGCAGCCTGTCCAGATCGCCCAGGCTTTTGGCGGCGTCGGGCAGGCTGAAATAATGGTAGGTCTTGTCGTCGACTTGCAGGGTTTTAAGGCTTTTCAGGCTATCGAGGGACGGCATTGCGATCACTCCTTTGAGTCCGCACGGTTACGGACTGAGGGGACGGACAGAGCATTAAACCTAGCCCTGTTTTAAGTAGCTGGCTAATAACTGGACTCTATCGATAAGTCCGAGGTTCCGAAGTCAGCTATCATGCGCCGGTTTTCGTGACAGGCTTTGCTACAGGGCAAGTTTGCGCATCGATTCATTGCCGATTGCCCAGGAGATTCAATGAACACCCTCTTTATGCATTGCCGGCCGGGCTTCGAAGGCGAAGTCTGTTCCGAGATTTCCGAACACGCCGCACGGCTGAACGTGGCCGGTTATGCCAAGGCCAAGACCGCCAGCGCCTGCGCCGAATTCATTTGCACCGAAGAAGACGGCGCCGAGCGCCTGATGCGCGGCCAACGTTTCGCCGAGCTGATTTTTCCGCGCCAGTGGGCGCGTGGGATCTTCATCGATCTGCCGGAAACCGACCGCATCAGCGTGATCCTCGCGCACATGGCCGACTTCCCGCTGTGCGGCAGCCTGTGGCTGGAAATGGTCGACACCAACGATGGCAAAGAGCTCTCGAACTTCTGCAAGAAATTCGAAGGCCACCTGCGTAAAGCGCTGATGGCGGCTGGCAAGTTGGTGGAGGACGCGCACAAACCGCGTCTGCTGCTGACCTTCAAAAGCGGCCGCGAAGTATTCATGGGCCTGGCCGAATCCAACAACTCGGCGATGTGGCCGATGGGCATTCCACGCCTGAAGTTTCCCCGTGAAGCGCCGAGCCGTTCGACATTGAAGCTGGAAGAGGCGTGGCACCACTTCATCCCTCGCGACCAGTGGGATGAGCGCTTGCACAGCGACATGACCGGCGTCGACCTCGGTGCTGCCCCCGGCGGCTGGACCTGGCAACTGGTCAACCGCGGCATGCTGGTGACTGCTATCGACAATGGCCCGATGGCCGAGAGCCTGATGGACACCGGTCTTGTGCAGCACTTGATGGCCGACGGTTTCACCTTCAAGCCCAAGCAACCGGTGGACTGGATGGTCTGCGACATCGTCGAGAAACCGGCGCGCAACGCCGCAATGCTCGAAGAATGGATTGGCGAGGGGCATTGCCGCGAAGCGGTGGTCAACCTGAAGTTGCCGATGAAACAGCGTTACGCCGAAGTGAAGCGCTTGCTGGAACGGATTGCCGAGGGGTTCAAGGAACGCGGGATTCGGGTCGAGATCGGCTGCAAACAGCTGTACCACGACCGCGAAGAAGTGACGTGCCATTTGCGCCGGATTGATGTGAAGAAACCCAAGTCCCGCTGATACACCCGGCCCCCCGTGGGAGCGGGCTTGCTCGCGAATGCGGTGGGTCAGTCGACATCAATGTTGAAAGTCAGTCCGCTTTCGCGAGCAAGCCCGCTCCCACAGGTGCGGTGTACGCCACAGATGACGTTTATCCCGGCAATGCGCGACAATGCCGGCCAGTTTCAGGAGTGAATCATGAGTGAAATGCTTGATACGCCGGTAGACGGCACCCTCGACGCCACCGGCCTCAACTGCCCGGAACCGGTGATGATGCTGCACCAGCATATCCGTGACCTGGCACCTGGCGGCCTGCTCAAGGTGATCGCGACCGATCCTTCGACCCGTCGCGACATTCCCAAGTTTTGCGTATTCCTCGACCACGAGCTGGTTGCGCAGCACGAAGAGGCAGGCACCTACCTCTACTGGATCCGCAAGAAGCTCGCTTAACCCGCCGAATGACTGATACGAATCCGCTTGCGTGCACTGCGCGTCAGGCGGATCGACAGCATCAGCGCCGCGCAACTCAAGCCCACGATCAAACCCTGCCACAGCCCGCTCGGGCCGCTCGGCGTGCCGAACCAGTCAGTCAGGCCCAGCGCATAACCCACCGGCAAACCAATCCCCCAGTAGGCGAACAGGGTCAGGATCATCGTCACCCGAGTGTCCTGATAACCGCGCAATGCACCGGCCGCGGTGACCTGGATCGCGTCGGAAAACTGGAACAGCGCCGAATACACAATCAACATCGCCGCCACTCGAATCACCGTCGGGTCGGCGGTGTAGATCGTTGCGATGTGTTCGCGCAGCAACAGCATCATGCTCGCGGAAATACACGCATACGCCAGCGCCGTGCCCATGCCGACACCGGCGGCGAAGCGCGCTTCACGCGGTTCTTGACGACCGAGCGCCTGACCAACGCGCACGGTCACGGCCATGCCGAGCGAGTAAGGAATCATGAACACCAGCGAGCTGAAGTTCAGCGCAATCTGGTGTCCTGCAACCACGGTGGCGCCGAGGCTGCCGATCAGCAGGGCGATCACCGCGAAGATGCTCGACTCGGCGAACACCGCGATGCCGATCGGCAGGCCGATGCCCAGCAGGCGTTTGATCACCGACCACTGTGGCCAGTCAAAACGGCTGAACAACTGACTCGACTGATAGGCCGGTGCCCAGCGCTCCCACCCGGCCATGCCCAGCGCCATCACCCACATCACAATCGCCGTGGCCCAGCCGCAACCGACGCCGCCCATGGCCGGCACGCCGAAGTGGCCGTAGATGAAGATGTAGTTCAGCGGAATGTTCAGTGCCAACCCGCACAGGCCGAGGACCATCGCCGGACGCGTGCGGCCCAGGCCATCACTGAAGCAGCGCAACACATGGTAGAGGGCAACGGCAGGCAAACCGCTGGCGATGCCGTGCAGGTATTGCATGCACGGGCCGATCAGTTCGGGATCGACCTTCATCAGGTGCAGGATCGGTTCGGCACTCAACAGCATGCCGGTCGCCATCAAACCCACCACCAAAGCCAGCCATAGCGCCTGGCGCACAATTGGGCCGATCTCGCTGTGGGTGCCAGCACCGAAACGCTGGGCGACTTTCGGAGTGGTGGCCAGCAAGGTGCCGGTCATCAGCAGAAACACCGGCACCCAGATCGAGTTGCCAAGCGCCACGGCCGCCAAGTCACGCGGGCCGACCCGACCCGCCATCACCGCATCGACGAAACCCATGGCGGTGGTCGCCAGTTGCGCGACCATGATCGGCAACGCCAGGCCGAGCAGGTTCTTCAGCTCCAGGCGAACCCGGGCCGGGCGGGTGAGGGAAGTAGCGGCGGGGCGGTCAGTCACGAAATTCAAGGGCGAAACGTCCAAAGATTTTGATGCACGAGGCGGCGCATTCTACGCCTTGACGCAGTGGTCAGGAAAAGTCCTGTGTTACCTATTTGTAACCGGTTTTCGAACGTAGCGACATTCCCTGTGGTGACTCAACCTTGTAGCAGCTGGCGAAGCCTGCGTTCGGCTGCGCAGCAGTCGTAAAACCAGTACACGCGGACTTCCTGAAACACCACATCGCCTGATTTCGCGACTGCTTCGCCCGAGCGCGGACCGAGCCGAACGCAGGCTTCGCCAGCTGCTACAGAGGGCGTGCAATGCTTACTGGCCCACAATGGTCATCTCCGCCTACACTGCCGATCCCCCAAAGGAGCCTGCCATGCTGATTGTTGCCGACGAAAATATTCCGCTGCTCGATGCCTTCTTCGAAGGTTTCGGCGAAATCCGCCGGGTGCCGGGACGTTCCATCGACCGCGCCACCGTCGAGCAAGCCGATGTGCTGCTGGTGCGTTCGGTGACCAACGTCAATCGCGCGTTGCTCGAAGGCAGCAAGGTGCGCTTTGTCGGCACCTGCACCATCGGCACGGATCACCTGGATCTGGATTACTTTCAGCAGGCTGGCATTACCTGGTCCAGCGCACCTGGCTGCAATGCCCGGGGGGTGGTCGACTACGTGCTCGGCAGTCTGCTGACCCTGGCCGAAATCGAAGGCGCCAACCTGACTCAGCGCACTTACGGCGTGGTCGGTGCCGGCGAAGTCGGCGGTCGCCTGGTCAACGTCTTGAAAGGTCTGGGCTGGAACTTGCTGGTCTGTGATCCGCCACGGCAAGCCGCTGAAGGTGGCGATTACGTCAGCCTCGAACAGATCATCGAGCGGTGCGACGTCATCAGTCTGCACACCCCCTTGAAAAAGCACGGCGCTCAGTCGACCTGGCATCTGTTCGATAAAAATCGTCTGAACCAACTCAAGCCAGGCACCTGGCTAATCAACGCCAGTCGTGGCCCGGTGGTGGACAACGCTGCCCTGCGTCAGGTGTTGTTACAGCGCGAAGACCTGCAAGCGGTGCTCGACGTTTGGGAAGGCGAACCTGAAGTCGACGTGGCGCTGGCCGACCTCTGCGTGCTGGCGACACCGCACATTGCCGGCTACAGCCTCGATGGCAAGCAACGAGGAACGGCGCAGATCTATCAGGCGTATTGCGAATTTATCGGGCAACCGGCCCAGGTCAGCTTGAGCGATTTGCTGCCGGCGCCGTGGTTGTCGCACGTGACCCTGCACGCTGACAGCGAGCCAGCCTGGGCGCTGGCGATGCTGTGCCGCGGCGTGTACGACCCGCGCCGTGACGATGCGGATTTGCGTCGCAGCCTTGTCGGCAATGTGAGTGAACAGCGTGCAGCGTTTGATGGGTTGCGCAAGCATTACCCGCAGCGGCGGGAGATCGATGGGTTGACGGTGAGGATTGAGGGGAGTTCGCCTGAGTTGCTGAAGATTGTGGCGGCGCTGGGCGCAACGGCTGTCTGAAGATCGAGTTGGCCCTTTCGCGGGCAAGCCACGCTCCCACAGGTTTTGAGTCGTACGCTAGATAGGCGGACGCCTCAAAACCTGTGGGAGCGTGGCTTGCCCGCGATAGGGTGCGCAGCACCCTCAAAAAAAGCACCCACAAAAAACCCGGCCATCAGGGCCGGGTCAAGAAGACGGTGGCTATATCACTCTTGTTCGGCAGGCTTGACCAATCGCTTTTCCAGTTCGCTGCAGGCTTGCTGGATCATGTCTTCAGTGATCGGTACTTCGCGCCCATCCTTATCAATAATCGAGCAACCCAGAGACTGGTTTGGCTGCGTGCGGATCACTTCAATTTTGTCTTCGCTGCTGTTTTGCAAGGACATGGCCTGTCTCCTCATCAGGTTGTGTACCTACTTTAAAACCGCCAGGTGACCGGGTTGTGACAACTCCCTGCGATCTCTCCGGGGCGGCAATATCAGTCCACCAGAAATACCGCAGTGTTGCCACCCGGACTTTAGACCAATAGCGTCTAGGCGCTAGTCGGTGTGGTCATAATTAACCTGACTCATTGTGATTTACAGAGTTCCACCCCATTTAAGCGGTATAGGCTGGCCCCATCACTTGCGTACTGGATAACCCGATGCTCTCTGCCCGTCACCGCCGCGCGATCCGCCTGACCAGCCGTTTCCTTGCACCTTATCGCTGGCCGGCCTTCGGCGCCTTGCTCGCCCTGATTATCACCGCCGGCATCACCTTGTCGATGGGGCAGGGCATTCGCTTGCTGGTGGATCAGGGTTTCATGACCCAATCGGCGCATCTGCTCAACCAGACGATTGGCCTGTTCATGGTGCTGGTGATCGGGCTGGCGATTGGCACCTTTGCGCGCTTCTATCTGGTGTCGTGGATTGGCGAACGCGTGGTCGCGGACATCCGCAAGCAAGTGTTCAACCACCTGGTTTATCTGCATCCGGGTTTCTATGAAGACAATCGCAGCTCCGAGATCCAGTCACGGTTGACTGCGGACACCACGTTGCTGCAATCGGTGATCGGCTCGTCGTTGTCGCTGTTCTTGCGCAATTTGCTGATGGTAATCGGCGGGATTGTCTTGCTGTTTATCACCAACCCCAAACTCACCAGTATCGTGGTCGTGGCGCTGCCCCTGGTAGTCGCGCCGATCCTGATTTTCGGCCGTCGAGTACGCAGTCTGTCGCGCCTGAGTCAGGACCGGATCGCCGACATTGGCAGCTACGTCTCCGAGACCCTCGGCCAGATCAAAACCGTGCAGGCCTACAACCACCAGATCCAGGACGAGCAGCGCTTTGCCGTGACGGTGGAAGAGGCCTTCAACACCGCGCGCAAACGCATTTTTCAACGGGCCTGGCTGATCACGCTGGTGATCGTGCTGGTGCTGGGTGCGGTGGGCGTGATGCTGTGGGTCGGCGGCATGGACGTAATCGCCGGGCGGATCTCGGCAGGTGAACTGGCGGCCTTCGTCTTTTACAGCCTGATCGTCGGCAGCGCCTTCGGCACGTTGAGCGAAGTGATCGGCGAATTGCAGCGCGCGGCGGGTGCAGCCGAGCGGATTGCCGAATTGCTGCGCTCGGAAAACATCATCCAGGCGCCCACCACGGGCCTGGTGACATTGCCTGACCGGGTGAAGGGCAATCTGGTGCTGCACGACGTGCGATTTTCCTACCCGTCCCGTCCAGAAAGTTACGCCGTCGATGGCTTGAGTCTGAGTATCAATGCGGGCGAAACCCTCGCCCTGGTCGGTCCGTCCGGAGCCGGCAAGTCCACTGTGTATGACCTGCTGCTGCGTTTTTACGATCCGGCTTCGGGCCAGATCCTGCTCGATGGCGTGCCGCTGACCCAGCTCGATCCGCTCGACTTGCGTCGCTGCTTCGCCCTGGTCTCGCAAAACCCGGCACTGTTCTTCGGCAGCATCGAAGAGAACATCCGCTACGGCAACCCGACGGCGACCCTGGCCCAGGTTCAAGACGCGGCAAAAATCGCCTACGCACACGACTTCATCGAGCAAATGCCCAATGGCTACCAGACCCACCTGGGCGACGGCGGCCTCGGTCTGTCCGGCGGCCAGCGACAACGTCTGGCCATTGCCCGGGCACTTTTGGTGGACGCACCGATCCTGTTGCTGGACGAAGCCACCAGCGCCCTTGATGCGCAGAGCGAACACCTGATCCAGCAAGCCCTGCCGAGCCTGATGAAAAACCGCACCACCCTGGTCATCGCCCACCGCTTGGCCACGGTGAAAAACGCCGACCGGATCGCGGTGATGGATCAAGGGAAGCTGGTGGCCATTGGGACGCATCAGGAGTTGATTGCGAGCAATGCGCTGTATGCGCGGTTGGCGGCGTTGCAGTTTAGTGATGGGCACAACGCGCTGACCGATCCAGTAACCGACTAAGTAACCGACCTAGTAGAGCGCCCAAAAAAATGCCCGCATCAATCGATACGGGCATTTTTATTTGTACTGCACATCAGGATCACTGATCGTCGAAGTACCGCTCATGCCAATCCACCAACGGCTGTGGCGAGTTGAGCTTCTGGCCGTAGATCACCGAGTACGACAGCACGTTCTGCACATACTGGCGGGTTTCGTCGAACGGGATGCTTTCCACCCACACGTCGAAGCTCAAGTGATCCGCGCCGCGCAGCCACTGACGCACACGGCCGGGGCCGGCGTTGTAGGCGGCGGAGGCGAGGACGCGGTTGCCGTTGAACTGGCTGTGGACCTGGCTCAGGTAAGCGGCACCGAGTTGGATGTTCTTGTCCGGGTCGAGCACTTGCTGCGGCGAGGCCAGCGGAATGCTGAATTTGCGCGCGGTTTCCTTGGCGGTGCCGGGCATCAGTTGCATCAGGCCGCTGGCGCCGACACCGGAGCGGGCGTCGGCCATGAAGGCGCTTTCCTGGCGGGTGATGGCGAACACCCAGCTCGAATGTAATCCACGTACCTTGGCTTCACGCACCAGGGTTTCGCGGTGGGCCATCGGGAAGCGGATGTCCAGATCATCCCAATACTGCGCCTGACTGATGGTGCGGATTGCCGGGAAATACCATTTCAGGTCGTACGCCAGTTTCGCCTGGGCGACCATTTCGTCACGGCTGAAGTGACGGCTGACGTGGTACCACTCGCGACGACCGTCGACGATCTGCCCGCGGGCGTGGAATTCAAGGGCGCGACGCACACCTGGTGTGTTGCGCACCTTATTGATCAGCGCCTGGCTCAGGACCAAGGGTTTGTTGTTCAGCGAATAAGGTGATTGCGAACGATCGGCGGCGAGGAAACCGTAGAAATCGCGCTCACGAGCGAGGTTCTTGTAGAGCGTTTGCGCTTCCGGGTTCTGCGGTTGCGCCAGCTCCAGGCTGCGGGCCTGCCAGTACCGCCAGCGGTTGGTGGTCGCCAGATCCTGCGGCAGGCGACGAGTCAGCTGATAGGCATCGTCCCAGCGGGCCAGACGCAACAACAGGCGCATACGCCATTCTGACACCGTGTTGTCCCGCAGCTCCGGGTCGTACTTCGTCATCATGTCCAGTGCGCGAGGATCGAAGCGTTTGGCGAGGGTCAGCCCGATTTCCCGGGCGATCGCAACTTTTTCATCGCGGGAGAAGTGCATGCTGCTGGCATAGCCGTCGAGCAGGTTCATGGCCTTGTCGGGGTCCTGGCGAGCAAGGCGGCGCAGGCCGAGGCTGACCACGTCGGACATCGGTTCGTCGGCCGGGGTGAAGCGCGATGGCTGGTTCAGCAGTTCAGGCTTCTGCGCCACATCCACCAGCAAGCGACCGCGAGGGGCGAGGGTGGACAGGCCATTCACGAGGCTGTTGGCCAGCGGATAGTTTCGCGCGTGAGCGGCGAGCTTGACGCGCTCCCAGCGTTTTTGTTCGGTCAGTTGACCTTCGGCGGCCCATTGTCCGAACAGTGCGTCGCAGGCCGCAGGTTGGGATTTGCCGGTCAGCCAGAGTTTATTGGCGTTGGCGTAGCCTTCGGTTTTCTGGTTATGACCGATCTGGTACTGCGCGTTCAGGCAATCCAGCTCGGTGAAATTGAGCTTGGGGTCGTAGTACTTGACGAAGGTCGCCCAGTCGCCGCGCTCCGCCAGCCAACGCAACCAGCGCAACTTCATCCAGTTGGCCTGGGGCAGGTCACCGTGTTCGGCGAGGAATTTTTCGATCTCGGCATTGCTGGCGGATTTCAGCCGCGCAGTCAGCTCGTCGTAGGCCAGGTACGGCTCCAGCGGATAATCGCTGAGGGCCTGGCTGTAACGGAAATAAGGGCCGGTATCGCCCTTGGCCAGGGCACGCTTGGCCTCATCGTAATATTGACGCTGGGTGGACAGGTCCACCGCCTGGGCGGTTTGAACGGCAGTGGCAGAAAGAAGCAAGCAAGATAAAAGACTGAAAAGGCGACTGCGCATGAGACGTCCGGGCAGAGAAATCACGACAAGTGCAGGCTTAACCTGCACTGAATTGTCTGTAGCTTAGCCTTTTGCCAGCAACGGGCGAAAGCTTTGCCGGTCTCTCTGCACAAGTTCGCAACAATTGTCATGCAGAGTGCTTCGACATTGAAATTGCCGGCCTTCTGAAGCCTCAAGTCAGGTAGAATGCGCGCCCGGTTTTTGGAGAAGCTCATGACCCTGCTCAAATTCAGCGATGTGTCCCTTGCTTTCGGCGCTATGCCGTTGTTGGACAAGGTGTCCTGGCAGATCGCCCGTGGTGAGCGGGTGTGCATCATCGGCCGCAACGGCACTGGCAAGTCCAGCATGATGAAGCTCGTCAAGGGCGACCAGAAGCCCGATGAGGGCTCCGTTTGGCGTGCCCCCGGCCTCAAGATTGGCGAATTGCCGCAAGAATTGCCGGTAGCCGACGAGCGGACCGTGTTCGACGTGGTTGCCGAAGGCCTGGACGGTGTCGGCGAGCTGCTCGCGCAGTATCACCACCTGAGCCAGAACATCGTCACCGACGCCGACCTGGACAAACTGATGCACGTCCAGCACGACCTCGAAGCCCGCGACGGCTGGCGTTTGCAGCAACTGGTCGACAGCACCTTGAGCCGTCTGCAGTTGCCGGCCGACAAGACCCTCGCCGAATTGTCCGGCGGCTGGCGTCGACGCGTCCTGTTGGCCCAGGCCCTTGTTTCCGAACCGGACTTGCTGCTGCTCGACGAGCCGACCAACCACCTGGACATCGGTGCAATTGCCTGGCTCGAAGAAGCGCTGAAGGATTTCCAGGGCGCCGTGCTGTTCATCACGCACGACCGTTCATTCCTGCAGAACCTCGCGACCCGCATTCTGGAACTGGATCGCGGCGGCCTGATCGACTGGAACGGCGACTACGCCAGTTTCCTCGTGCACAAGGAAGCCTCGCTGGCCGCTGAAGAAACGGCCAATGCGCTGTTCGACAAAAAGCTGGCCCAGGAAGAAGTCTGGATCCGCCAGGGCATCAAGGCCCGTCGCACCCGTAACGAAGGCCGCGTGCGCGCATTGAAAGCCCTGCGCGTCGAGCGTAGCGAACGTCGCGAGCGCACCGGCAAGGCCAACATTCAGCTGGATACCGCTGACAAATCCGGCAAGCAGGTGATGGTCCTCGAGAACGTGAGTTTCGCGCATCCGGGTGGCCCGTTCCTGATCAAGGATTTCTCGATGGTCCTGACGCGGGGCGATCGTATCGGTCTGCTGGGCGCCAACGGTACCGGCAAAACCACACTGCTCAAGCTGATGCTCAGCGGTTTGCAACCAACCAGCGGCACAGTGGAAGAGGGGACGCGCATCGACGTGGCTTACTTCGACCAGTTGCGCCATCAGTTGGACCTGGAAAAGACCGTGATCGACAACGTGGCCGAAGGTCGCGACTTCATCGATATCGATGGTCAGAGCCGTCACGTGTTGAGCTATCTCGGCGACTTCCTGTTCAGCCCGCAGCGTGCCCGCACGCCGGTGAAGGCGCTGTCGGGTGGTGAGCGTGCGCGTCTGCTGCTGGCCAAACTGTTCAGCAAACCGGCGAATCTGCTGGTCCTCGACGAACCGACCAACGACCTTGACGTGGAAACCCTCGAGCTTTTGGAAGAGGTCTTGCTGACCTTCAACGGCACCGTGCTGATGGTCAGTCACGACCGGGCATTCCTCGACAACGTGGTCACCAGCACCCTGGTCTTCGAAGGCGAAGGCAAGGTTCGCGAATACGTCGGTGGTTACCAGGACTGGCTGCGTCAGGGCGGCTCGCCGCGCCTGCTGGGCGTGACCGAGAGCAAGTCCGGCAAGGCCGACCTGACTTCGGCGGTGGTGACGGCGCGAGCGGCGCCGGTTGCTGCGGCAGTTGAAGCACCGGTGGCGAAGAAGAAGCTCAGCTACAAGTTGCAGCGGGAGCTGGAGATGTTGCCGGCTCAGATCGAGGCCATGGAACAGCAGATCGCTGCCGTCGAGGCCCAAATGGCCGATGCCGGTTTCTATCAGCGTCCTGCGGCCGAGACCGCTGCCGTGATCGCTCAGCTTGAGCAGTTGCAGGCTGAGCACGACGTGATGGTAGAGCGTTGGGCCGAGCTGGATGCCTGATTGATCCTGCAATAAAAAAGCCCGGCGTTCAGTGATGAACGCCGGGCTTTTCGTATGGAATGCGGTCTACAGATTGACGCAAATCCCCTGTGGGAGCGGGCTTGCTCGCGAAGAGGGACTTACATTCAACATTGATGTCGACTGAATGTCCGCCTTCGCGAGCAAGCCCGCTCCCACATTGGTTTTGTGTTGTCAGCTTTTGATCAGGCGCACCGCGAGCACATCACACGGCGCACCGTGCAGTACGTCATTGGCCGTCGAGCCCAGCAGCAATGCCAGGCCGTGCCGGCCATGGCTGCCCACCACGATCAGGTCGCAGGTCTGTTCCTTGGCCAGGTGGTGAATCTCCTGGCGGGGCTGGCCGTAGGTCAGGTGGCTGTATTCTTTGGAGAGTTCCGGATACTTGACGATCAGTCGGTCCAGGCGCTCCTTGGCCTGGTCGAACTGCTGTTGTTGCAGTTGTGACAGGTCCATGGGCACGTCACCGCCAAAGGCCATGGCCATCGGTTCGACGATGTGGACCAGGGACAATTTCGCGCCATTGCTCACTGAGAGCTCGCGAGCACGGTGGATTACAGGGTCGCACTCTTCGGTTAGATCTACAGCGACCAGAATGTGGTTGTAGGGCATGAGGTGCTCCTCCTGAGGATTGCAATATTGGTAAGTATGGCTGGTTTCAAGCGCAATGGTTCCAAAGTGACTCAAGGCGCTCATCAAGAATCGGGAGTACAGATATGACGGTCTGGATAGTGGTGTCAATCCTGCTGGTGGTACTGAGTCCGCTGGCATGGTTGCGACCGTCCCGCGGACAGAGCGGGCGCATGGCCTTGCGCATGGAGGCGCGGCGTATCGGCCTGGCCATGCAGCTGGCGCCCCAGGAGTGGCCACACTGGCTGAGCCAGGAGCCACCAAGCCCTTGCGCTCAGTATCATCGGCCGCGTCGTGGCAATCAGCCGGCGTGCTGGAGTTACTGGCAAAAGTCGCCGGGTGTGTGGGTGAATCAGTGGCAGGAGGTTTGCGAAGATCGGGCGCTGCTCAATCATTTCGAAAAATTGCCGGCCAACGTCTACAAGGTCGAGGCAGACAAGCAGATGATCACCCTGTATTGGGGCGAGAAGGGCGAGGCGACGGTTTTGCAGGACATCGATGCAGTGCTGAAAGCGCTGGCATGATTCAGGGATATTTCGCGCTGCAATGGCGCGAAACCTCCGACAGACAGGCAATAAAAAGCCCGACATCATCATCGGGCTGGGTTGGCCAGGCAGGCCGGTAATTCGCTGTAGGGCTGATCTTACGCTGGGCATTCGCCGCAAGTGTTCATATTTTTTCTTCGGGTTCCCGCCAGCGTAGCTTGTTAAACACGGGCTGCAGCGAATTAGGGCGACTTTTCTAACTATTGATTCTATGAATGGCTTCACATGCAGATGCGTGTTGAAGATCTTCGCAGTACGGAAGTGACCGCAAAGTCGCGTTTCAACCCGTATTTTGGGCGATTGACAATTGCCGGAAATTCCGTGAAGGTGGCGTACCCAAATCAAACGGGCGTATGAATTGAGCGTTTGTATTTCAGACCGCTCCTACAGAATCCCGACTATCGCGTTGGCGGGTGTGCCGGGTGGATTGGCGTTAGCATCGACGATAAGCGTCCTGCCGAGCCATTCGCCTGCGTCCGACGTGTACTGTTCAGCTTCCATATCGTGGAGATCAGTTGATGATTTACGAAGGTAAAGCCATCACGGTTAAGGCTCTTGAAAGTGGCATCGTCGAATTGAAATTCGACCTCAAGGGTGAGTCCGTCAACAAGTTCAACCGTCTAACCCTGAACGAACTGCGTCAGGCCGTAGACACCATCAAGGCAGATGCTTCGATCAAGGGTGTGATCGTCAGCAGTGGCAAGGACGTCTTCATCGTCGGCGCCGACATCACCGAATTTGTCGAGAACTTCAAGCTGCCTGATGCAGAGCTTGTCGCTGGCAACCTCGAAGCCAACAAGATTTTCAGCGATTTCGAAGACCTCAACGTCCCGACTGTCGCCGCGATCAACGGCATCGCGCTGGGTGGCGGTCTGGAAATGTGCCTGGCGGCGGACTATCGCGTCATGTCCACCAAGGCCAAGATCGGTCTGCCGGAAGTCAAACTGGGCATCTACCCGGGCTTCGGCGGTACCGTGCGTCTGCCGCGCCTGATCGGTGCCGACAACGCCATCGAGTGGATTGCCGCTGGCAAGGAAAACCGTCCTGAAGACGCGCTGAAAGTCGGCGCCGTCGATGCCGTGGTTGCCCCTGAGAAACTGCAGGAAGCGGCACTGGAGCTGATCAAGCGCGCCATCTCCGGCGAATTTGACTACAAGGCCAAGCGTCAGCCGAAGCTGGAAAAGCTGAAACTGAACGCTATCGAACAAATGATGGCTTTCGAAACCGCTAAAGGTTTCGTGGCAGGTCAAGCGGGCCCGAACTACCCGGCACCGGTCGAAGCAATCAAGACCATCCAGAAAGCCGCGAACTTCGGTCGTGACAAGGCGCTGGAAATCGAAGCCGCCGGTTTCGTCAAACTGGCCAAGACCTCTGCCGCGCAGAGCTTGATCGGTCTGTTCCTGAACGATCAGGAACTGAAGAAAAAGGCCAAGGCCTACGACGAAATCGCCAAAGACGTGAAGCAGGCTGCCGTATTGGGCGCCGGCATCATGGGTGGCGGTATCGCTTATCAGTCGGCTTCCAAAGGCACGCCGATCCTGATGAAGGACATCAACGAACACGGTATCGAGCAAGGCCTGGCTGAAGCCGCCAAGCTGCTGGTCGGCCGCGTCGATAAAGGTCGCATGACACCGGCGAAAATGGCTGAAGTGCTTAATGGCATTCGTCCAACCCTGTCCTACGGTGATTTCGGTCACGTTGACCTGGTCGTTGAAGCCGTTGTCGAGAACCCGAAGGTCAAGCAAGCCGTTCTGGCCGAAGTCGAAGACAAGGTCAAAGAGGACACCATCCTCGCGTCCAACACCTCGACCATTTCCATCACCTTGCTGGCAAAAGCCCTCAAGCGTCCGGAAAACTTCGTCGGCATGCACTTCTTCAATCCGGTGCACATGATGCCGCTGGTTGAAGTGATTCGTGGCGAGAAGTCCAGCGAGCTGGCCGTTGCCACCACCGTTGCCTACGCCAAGAAAATGGGCAAGAACCCGATCGTCGTCAATGACTGCCCGGGCTTCTTGGTCAACCGCGTCCTGTTCCCGTACTTCGGCGGTTTCGCCAAGCTGGTCAGCGCCGGTGTGGACTTCGTCCGTATCGACAAGGTCATGGAAAAATTCGGCTGGCCAATGGGCCCGGCGTACCTGATGGACGTGGTCGGCATCGACACCGGTCACCACGGTCGTGACGTGATGGCTGAAGGTTTCCCGGACCGCATGAAAGACGATCGCCGTTCGGCTATCGACGTGCTCTACGAAGCCAAGCGCCTGGGCCAGAAGAACGGCAAGGGTTTCTACGCCTACGAGACCGACAAGAAGGGCAAGCAGAAGAAAGTGGCCGATCCGTCGGTGCTGGAAGTGCTCAAGCCGATCGTTTACGAGCAGCGCGAAGTCACTGACGAAGACATCATCAACTGGATGATGATCCCGCTGTGCCTGGAAACCGTGCGTTGCCTGGAAGACGGCATTGTCGAAACCGCCGCCGAAGCCGACATGGGTCTGGTCTACGGTATTGGTTTCCCTCCATTCCGTGGCGGTGCGCTGCGCTACATCGATTCGATCGGTGTTGCCGAGTTCGTTGCCCTGGCTGACCAGTACGCTGATTTGGGCGCGCTGTACCACCCGACCGCAAAACTGCGTGAAATGGCCAAAACCGGCCAACGGTTCTTCGGTTAAGCGTCCCAACTTTTGAGCGAGAGTGAAATTTTATGAGCTTGAATCCAAGAGACGTCGTGATTGTCGACTTCGGTCGTACTCCGATGGGCCGCTCCAAGGGCGGCATGCACCGCAACACCCGCGCCGAAGACATGTCGGCGCACCTGATCAGCAAATTGCTGGAACGCAACGTCAAGGTTGACCCGAACGAAGTCGAAGACGTGATCTGGGGCTGCGTTAACCAGACCTTGGAGCAGGGCTGGAACATCGCCCGCATGGCGTCCCTGATGACGCAGATCCCGCACACTGCCGCCGGCCAGACCGTCAGCCGTCTGTGTGGTTCGTCGATGAGCGCTTTGCACACTGCTGCGCAAGCGATCATGACCGGCAACGGTGACGTGTTCGTCGTCGGCGGCGTCGAGCACATGGGCCACGTGAGCATGATGCACGGTGTCGATCCGAACCCGCACATGTCGCTGTACGCGGCGAAAGCCTCGGGCATGATGGGCCTGACCGCTGAAATGCTGGGCAAAATGCATGGCATCACTCGCGAACAACAGGACGCTTTCGGCGTGCGCTCGCACCAGCTCGCCCACAAGGCGACCCTGGAAGGCAAGTTCAAAGACGAAATCATCCCGATGCAGGGCTACGACGAGAACGGTTTCCTGAAACTGTTCGACTACGACGAAACCATTCGTCCGGAAACCACCCTGGAAAGCCTGGCGGCTCTGAAGCCAGCGTTTAACCCGAAGGGCGGCACCGTGACGGCCGGTACTTCGTCGCAGATCACCGACGGTGCTTCGTGCATGATCGTGATGTCGGCGCAGCGTGCACAGGACCTGGGCATCCAGCCGCTGGCGGTTATCCGCTCGATGGCCGTGGCAGGTGTGGATCCGGCAATCATGGGCTATGGTCCAGTACCGGCCACTCAAAAAGCACTGAAGCGTGCGGGCCTTGGCATTAACGACATCGACTTCTTCGAGCTCAACGAAGCTTTCGCTGCACAGGCCTTGCCAGTGCTGAAAGATCTGAAAGTACTCGACAAGATGAACGAGAAGGTTAACCTGCACGGCGGCGCGATCGCCCTGGGTCACCCGTTCGGTTGCTCCGGTGCGCGTATCTCCGGCACCTTGCTGAACGTGATGAAGCAGAATGGCGGCACCTTCGGGGTAGCCACCATGTGCATTGGCCTCGGCCAAGGCATCTCCACCGTCTTCGAACGCGTTTAAGCGTTTCGTTGATGGAAGCCGGGGCCAAGTGCCCCGGTTTTTGTTTTTCTGAATTTATTTTTTGTTTTTATTTTTAAAAGATTTGAGTGAGGGCCAAACCATGCCGATACAACCTGGGCTCTACCAGCATTACAAAGGTCCGCAGTACCGCGTATTCAGCATTGCGCGGCATTCGGAAACCGAAGAAGAAGTGGTCTTCTACCAAGCCCTGTATGGCGATTACGGCTTTTGGGTGCGTCCCTTGAGCATGTTCCTGGAGTCGGTCGAGGTTGACGGCGAACAGGTGCCACGCTTTGCTTTGGTGCAAGCCGAACCGAGCCTTTTTTCGAAGCCATAAGCTGAGTGCGCGCAGGACCCTGCGCTTGACCTCACCTTGTAGCCACTATATATAGCGGTGCCGCGTCAGGCGCCAACCGCCTTTCACTTCTAGAATTCAGGAATTTTCTGATCCATGGGCAAATCGCTGGTCATTGTGGAATCCCCGGCTAAGGCCAAGACCATCAACAAGTATCTGGGTAACCAATACGTGGTGAAGTCGAGTATCGGCCATATCCGAGACCTGCCCACCAGCGGTTCGGCTAGCGCCAGCAAAGAGCCAGCCGCCAAGCGCGGCAAGGCTGCCGCGGGTGAAGGTCCGGCGCTCACGCCGAAAGAGAAAGCGCGCAAGCAGCTGGTCTCGCGCATGGGTGTCGATCCCGATCATGGCTGGAAAGCCAAGTACGAGATCCTCCCGGGCAAGGAAAAGGTCATCGAAGAGCTGCGCCGGCTCGCCAAAGATGCTGACACCATCTATCTCGCAACCGACTTGGATCGCGAGGGGGAAGCCATTGCCTGGCACCTGCGCGAAGCCATCGGTGGTGATGACAGCCGCTATAAGCGCGTGGTGTTCAACGAAATCACCAAGAAAGCGATCCAGGAAGCCTTCTCCAAACCGGGTGAGCTGGACATCGATCGTGTAAATGCCCAGCAGGCGCGTCGTTTCCTCGATCGCGTCGTGGGTTACATGGTTTCGCCGCTGCTGTGGGCCAAGGTCGCCCGTGGCCTGTCCGCCGGTCGCGTGCAATCGGTTGCGGTAAAACTGGTCGTTGAGCGTGAGCGTGAAATCCGCGCGTTCAACCCGGAAGAATACTGGGAAGTCCACGCTGACCTCGGCACCGCCAAGGGCGCGACTGTGCGTTTCGACGTTGCCCGCGAGAAAGGCGAGGCCTTCAAGCCGCTCAACGAAGCCCAGGCCATGGCCGCGCTGGAGAAGCTCAAGGCTTCCAGCTACAGCATCGTCAAACGCGAAGACAAACCGACCAGCAGCAAGCCGTCGGCACCGTTCATCACGTCCACCCTGCAACAGGCTGCCAGTAACCGCCTGGGCTTCGGCGTGAAGAAAACCATGATGATGGCCCAGCGTTTGTACGAAGCCGGCTACATCACGTATATGCGTACCGACTCCACCAACCTCTCGGCCGATGCCGTGACGATGGCGCGCACTTATATTGAAGGCGAATTCGGCAAGAAGTACCTGCCGGAAAACCCGAACGTCTACAGCAGCAAGGAAGGCGCACAAGAGGCTCACGAAGCGATTCGTCCGTCTGACGCCAACACCGAGCCAAGCAAGCTGTCGGGCATGGAGCGTGATGCAGAGCGGCTCTACGAGCTGATCTGGCGCCAGTTCCTCGCGTGCCAGATGCTGCCGGCCCAATACCTGTCGACCACGGTCACCGTCGGTGCCGGCGATTTCGAGCTGCGCGCCAAGGGCCGCATCCTGAAGTTCGACGGCTACACCCGCGTCATGCCGCAAATCGCCAAGCCTGGCGATGACGACGTGCTGCCGGACATGGCTCAGGGCGACGCGATGAAGCTGATCAAGCTTGATCCGACCCAGCACTTTACCAAGCCGCCGGCGCGTTACTCGGAAGCGAGCCTGGTCAAGGAAATGGAAAAACGCGGCATCGGTCGTCCTTCGACCTATGCAGCGATCATTTCGACCATTCAGGACCGTGGCTACGTAGCGTTGCACAACCGTCGTTTCTACTCGGAAAAGATGGGCGACATCGTCACCGAGCGTCTGGCCGAGAGCTTCTCCAATCTCATGGACTACGGCTTCACCGCCGGCATGGAAGAGAACCTCGATGACGTGGCCCAGGGCGAACGCGACTGGAAGAACGTACTCGACGAGTTCTACGGCGACTTCAAGAAGAAACTCGAAGTAGCTGAAAGCGCTGAAGGCGGCATGCGCGCCAACCAGCCGGTGATGACTGACATTCCGTGCGTGTTGTGCGGTCGTCCGATGCAGATTCGTACCGCATCGACTGGCGTGTTCCTCGGTTGCTCGGGTTACAGCCTGCCACCGAAAGAACGCTGCAAGGCCACCGTCAACCTGGTGCCGGGCGACGAAATCGCTGCGGACGACGAGGGTGAATCGGAATCCCTGGTGCTGCGCGGCAAGCACCGCTGCCCGATCTGCAGCACGGCAATGGACGCGTACCTGCTGGATGAGAAGCGTAAGCTGCACATCTGCGGTAACAACCCGGACTGCTCAGGCTACGAAATCGAAGAGGGCACCTATCGCATCAAAGGCTACGAAGGTCCGAGCCTGGAATGCGACAAGTGTGGCAGCGAGATGCAGCTCAAGACCGGCCGTTTCGGCAAGTTTTTCGGTTGCACCAATGCAACCTGCAAGAACACCCGCAAACTGCTGAAAAGCGGTGACGCGGCGCCGCCGAAAATGGATCCGGTGAAGATGCCTGAGCTGAAATGCGAAAAGGTCAACGACACCTACATCTTGCGCGACGGGGCTTCCGGCCTGTTTCTGGCGGCGAGCCAGTTCCCGAAAAACCGCGAGACCCGTGCTCCGCTGGTGATCGAGATCGTGCCGCACAAGGACGAGATCGATCCGAAGTACCACTTCCTCTGCGAAGCACCGAAGAAAGATCCGGACGGCCTGCCTGCTGTAATCCGTTACAGCCGCAAGACCAAAGAGCAGTACGTGCAGACTGAAGTCGACGGTAAGCCGACTGGCTGGAAGGCGTACTACGACGGCGGCAAATGGACGGTTGAAGACAAGCGTCCGGCAGCCAAAGCGTAAAAAAGGCTGTACACAAAAGGCCGCATGACAACCCTCGGGTTTTCATGCGGCCTTTTTGTTTTGTGCTTGCGGTCAGATCGGCTGATCCATGACACTGTCTGACCTGCTTTAAGCAATTATTTCGTTGTGGAGGCTGCCGTCATGGCCCAAGAACTCTATACCCGCACCAACCAGAAGATTTATTTCGCCGGCCTGTCGCTGGAAGCGCTCGCCAGAGCCGAAGAGGGGCGAGCGATGAATTCTCTGGCGCTGATTCAGGCAGGGCGCGAGTCGGCGTTATTCCACCTGTACGGTGCGTTGCTGGGGCTGTGCCATGAAATTGCCGGCTTTTACCGTTTGCCTCAGGCCAATGCACCTCGGGCAGAGATGCTGCTGACTCGCGAAGTGCTGGAGGCCATCGCCATCCCGGAAATGGCTGAGATGGTCGAGTTGGCTCAGAATCGGGAAACCTGGCTAGCCAAGCTGCTGGCTGCTCACGCGGCGATGTTTCAACCGCCTCGCGCTCCGCACAAGCCCAAGGGTGACGTGACTCAGCCTCTCATCCTGGCGGTTAACCTGGATGAGGAAGAGGTGCCTGAGGAGTTGAGTCGCGAAGAGCTGGAGAGCTGGCGTCAGAATTTGAAAGCGCTCGCAATCCGGTTTCGCGAAGGCTTGAACGAGTGCTGATCGGCTAAGACCCGGTGGTGCGATTAAAAGCGCTGCTGGTCAAGTTACCGAGCGAAGCCTGGCCGATGCCTATATAATCCCCGCCTTTCGTGGAGAACAGACCTTTATGCCAACGTCCTTTCTAGAAATTGTCGAGTTACCAGACGGCCGAATCGAGCTGCGCAGGGCCGAGGACGAGGGTTCTCTGGTTACTTTGGATTTCTCCGAGGATGCCAAGGCTTTCCTGCAGGGCCAGCACGTGGAAGTCGCCAAGGCGATGTTGAGCGTCGGTGTTCAGATGGCAGGGCGCCTGGTTGAAGGCGAATTCAATACCGATGAGAGTTCGCGGGTCCTCCACTGATCCCATTCGTCGCTTTCTGCTGATCCGGCTACGAACCGGCTTCTCTATCCTTTGAGAAGCCCCGCGCTATTCATTGCGCGCATTGTTTAAACCTCAACCCAAGCGAATATTCAGGCCCTGCGCATCCCCGGTACGGGCTGCGCTGATCAACTGTTGCCGTGAGTTTGTGTTCAAAGGGTTGAGCCAGCTGACAACCGTGTGGCTGCGGCCCAGGCGCAAGGCTTCGCAGGTCAACTGCTGAGCACTTTGAGTGCCGCGAGGTTGCAGCAGCAGGATGCGCTCGCGGTTAAGGCCAGCGTCCCGTAACCACGCCTGAGTCAGGCTGGCGGGCGGGGCGATCAGTGTCAGCCAGCGCGCGTCCTGATCCTGGCTCAGCTCCCGAAGGATCGGCGCCAAAAGGTTCAGGCAGTTCCCGGCCGCACCACGCAGTGAAAGCTCGCTGAAAACTTCGGGTTCGGCGCTCCAGGGCGACTCGACCACGTCTTTCAGGATTGGCGCTAACGGTTGCACCATGAATGCCTCGAACAACGGCAGTTGGGCTTGCTGTGAGGTGTGTGGGAACTGCATAAAGCCTCCTTTAGCGGCGAATGACGCCGACACTCAAGCCTTCGATCACCAGATCCTGATCTTTCAGGTTGACTTCGATTGGGGCAAATTCAGGGTTTTCGGCAATCAACCAGACCTTGCTGCCGTCGCGCTTGAAGCGTTTGACGGTCACTTCGTCACCGATCCGCGCCACGACGATCTGGCCATTGCGGGCTTCCCGGGTGGTGTGGACGGCCAGCAGGTCGCCGTCAAAAATACCGACGTCCTTCATGCTCATGCCATGAACACGCAGCAGATAATCAGCGCGCGGATGGAAGAAGGCAGGGTTGATGTTGCAGGATTCTTCGATGTGCTGCTGGGCCAGAATCGGCGCACCGGCAGCTACTCGGCCAATGATCGGCAGGGTCGACTCGTCGGCCTTGGCTTCGAAGCCGGGAATGCGAATGCCACGGGAAGCGCCCGGGGTCATCTCGATCGCACCCTTGCGGGCCAGCGCCTTGAGGTGTTCTTCCGCTGCGTTGGGCGACTTGAAACCCAATTCTTGAGCGATTTCTGCACGGGTCGGCGGGTAGCCGTTGTCTTCGAGGCAGCGTTTGATGAAGGCCAGAATCTCTGCTTGGCGTGGCGTCAGCTTTAGCATATTGATCGCTCTGTCTTTTTATACAGTGACTGGGATTATATACAGTGAAACGGTCTTGGCAATGCCCCTTTTTTGGCCGGCCGCTGGACGGTCAATCAGCCGGCTGATTGAAGGCTTGCCGTTGTATGGTTAAATAGCTGACCGACCATTCCCAAAACGAACCGGCAGGCTTGACAACGCACAGGCTGAAACGTATGTTTCAAACAAGTGTTTGTCAGGCGGAGTAGCCATGGCCCAGTCGGAAACCGTTGAACGCATTCTCGATGCTGCCGAGCAGTTGTTCGCGGAGAAAGGTTTCGCTGAAACCTCGTTACGTCTGATCACCAGCAAGGCTGGTGTCAATCTGGCGGCGGTCAATTACCACTTCGGTTCGAAGAAGGCGCTGATCCAGGCGGTCTTCTCGCGCTTTCTCGGGCCGTTTTGCCTGAGCCTCGATAAAGAGCTGGAACGGCGTCAGTCCAAGCCTGACAACAAGCCGACACTCGAAGAGTTGCTCGAGATTCTGGTTGAGCAGGCCCTCGTCGTGCAGCCGCGCAGCGGTAACGATCTGTCCATCTTCATGCGGTTATTGGGGCTGGCGTTCAGCCAGAGCCAGGGCCACCTGCGTCGTTATCTGGAAGACATGTACGGCAAAGTGTTCCGCCGCTACATGATGCTGGTCAACGAAGCCGCTCCGCGCATTCCGCCGATCGAACTGTTCTGGCGCGTGCACTTCATGCTCGGCGCCGCGGCGTTCAGCATGTCGGGGATCAAGGCGTTGCGGGCGATTGCCGAGACCGATTTCGGCGTCAATACGTCTATTGAGCAAGTGATGCGCCTGATGGTGCCGTTCCTGGCTGCAGGCATGCGGGCCGAAACCGGCGTCACTGACGCGGCCATGGCCACCGCGCAACTGCGTCCGCGCAGCAAGTCTGCCCCGGCCACAGCCAAGGTTTGACCATGCACGGGTGGGCGCGGCGGCTGACATCCGCTAAGCTAGCCGCCCATGCCGACTCTCGTTCTGAACCCGCTCCCCATTGATATCGCCGACCTGCCGGGCACAGCCCAAGGCGGCGTATTCACGCGAGCCGGGTTTTTCGTTATCAAGGAATTTCTATGACTGCTGGCCTGCAAGGCTCGTTGATGGTGGACGTCGCCGGTACCTGGCTGACGGCCGAAGATCGCCAATTGTTGCGTCAGCCCGAAGTGGGCGGCCTGATCATTTTCGCCCGTAACATCGAAAGCCCGCGCCAGGTGCGCGAGCTGAGCGCCGCGATCCGCGCCATTCGTCCCGATCTGCTGCTGGCGGTGGATCAGGAGGGCGGTCGCGTTCAGCGTCTGCGCCAAGGCTTCGTGCGACTGCCGGCCATGCGCGCCATCGCCGACAACCCGAACGCCGAGTACCTGGCCGAGCAGTGCGGCTGGATCATGGCCACCGAAGTGCTCGCCGTCGGCCTCGACCTGAGCTTCGCTCCGGTGCTGGACCTTGATTACCAGCGCAGCGCCGTCGTCGGGACCCGTTCGTTTGAAGGTGACCCGGAGCGTGCAGCGCTACTGGCGGGTGCATTCATTCGCGGCATGAACAGCGCAGGTATGGCCGCCACCGGCAAGCATTTCCCCGGCCACGGCTGGGCCGAGGCGGATTCCCACGTCGCGATCCCGAACGATGAGCGCAGCCTCGACGAAATCCGCGCCAACGACCTGGTGCCATTTGCCAAGTTGAGCAAGCAACTGGCTGCCGTCATGCCGGCCCACGTTATTTATCCACAAGTCGATCCCCAGCCTGCCGGCTTTTCCCGCCGCTGGTTGCAGGACATCCTGCGTGGTGAACTGCAATTCGACGGCGTGATCTTCAGCGATGACTTGTCCATGGCCGGCGCACACGTGGTGGGCGATGCCGCCAGCCGTATCGAAGCCGCGCTGACCGCCGGTTGCGACATGGGCCTGGTCTGCAATGACCGCGCTGCTGCGGAACTGGCCTTGAGTGCGGCCCAGCGTTTGAAGGTCACACCGTCCGAGCGCATTGCGCGCATGCGTGGCCAGTCGCACGCCAACACTGAATACCGTCAGAACCCGCGCTGGCTGACCGCAATCGGCGCGCTCAAAGAAGCTCAACTGATTGAATAAGGACTTTTCGTTATGACGGTTTACGCGATTATCGGTGGCACCGGCCTGACTCAACTCGAAGGCCTGAACATTCGTCAGTCATTGGCTGTGGATACGCCTTATGGCGCGCCGTCGGCCGAGGTGCAGATCGGTGAATACGCCGGCAAGGAAGTGCTGTTCCTCGCGCGTCACGGTCACCCGCATAGGCTCCCGCCGCATCAGGTGAACTACCGCGCCAACCTCTGGGCGCTGAAACAGGCCGGTGCCGAAGCGATCCTCGCGGTCAACGCCGTGGGCGGCATTCATGCTGCGATGGGCACTGGACACTTCTGTGTGCCGCATCAACTGATCGACTACACCAGCGGACGCGAACACACCTATTTCGCCGATAACCTGGAACACGTCACCCACATCGACTTCAGCTATCCCTACAGCGAAACGCTGCGTCAGCAATTGATTGCGGCGCTGGCGGCTGAAGGCGTCGACTACAGCAGTCAGGGTGTGTACGCCTGCACTCAGGGCCCACGTCTGGAAACCGTCGCTGAAATCGCGAAGCTGGAACGGGATGGCTGCGACATCGTCGGCATGACCGGCATGCCGGAAGCGGCATTGGCCCGTGAGCTGGAACTGGAGTATGCGTGTCTGGCGCTGGTGGTGAACCCGGCAGCGGGCAAGTCCGCGGCGGTGATCACCATGGCCGAGATCGAGCAGGCGTTGCATGACGGGATGGGGAAGGTTAAGTCGACATTGGCGCGGGTGCTTAAGGGCTAAGTCAGTCGTAATACCGGGTCGACCCTATCGCGGGCAAGCCCGCTCCCACAGGGACAGCGATGACCCTGTGGGAGCGGGCTTGCCCGCGATAGCAATCTATCTGGCGCCGACGATCTCAGCGCTTTTCCAGCTTATCCGGCAACGGCGTAAACAACGCTTCAATATCATCGCTCTGCAACTTCCAGTCCCCGGTCTTGCGTCCATCCAGCACGCCCGCCGCCAGGTCGGATTTTTCCTTTTGTAGGTGCTGAATCTTCTCCTCCACCGTGCCACGGGCGATCATCTTGTAGACGAACACCGGCTTCTCCTGGCCGATGCGATACGCCCGGTCAGTCGCCTGATTTTCCGTCGCCGGGTTCCACCACGGATCGTAGTGGATCACCGTGTCCGCCTCGGTCAGGTTCAAGCCGACACCACCTGCCTTCAAACTGATCAGAAAGATCTGACGCTTGCCGCTCTGAAAGTCTTTCACCGGCGCCCGTCGGTCGCGGGTCTGTCCCGTCAGCAGCGCGTATTCAACGCCACGTTTCTTCAGTTCAATTTCGATCAACGCCAGCATCGAGGTGAACTGCGAAAACAGCAAAATCCGTCGACCTTCCTCGAACAACTCATCCAGCATTTCCATCAGGCTATCGAGCTTGCCCGAAGTGCTGCCGCGCGTCGGCAGCACGGCATCGTTGACCAGGCGCAAATCGCAGCACACCTGACGCAGTTTCAGCAGCGCTTCAAGAATGATGATCTGGCTGCGCGCCACACCTTTGCGAGTGATCTCATCGCGGACTTTCTTGTCCATCGCCAGGCGCATGGTTTCGTACACATCGCGCTGGGACTCATTGAGCTCGACCCAATGGATGATTTCGGTCTTGGGTGGCAATTCCGTCGCCACCTGCTCCTTGGTCCTGCGCAGCAGAAACGGTTTGATCCGACCATTGAGGTGCTGAAGCCTGACTTCACTGGCGCGTTTCTCGATCGGCACGCGGTAATCGCGGTTGAAGCTTTTGACGTCACCGAGCCAGCCAGGCAACAGGAAGTGAAACAGCGACCACAGTTCCCCCAAGTGGTTTTCCAGCGGCGTGCCACTCAGGCACAGACGCTGACGCGCATTCAACTCACGGGCAGCCTGAGCGGCCTTGCTGTTGGGGTTCTTGATGTACTGCGCTTCATCCAGAACCAGCACATGCAGAGGCTGCGCCGCCAGACGTTCGACGTCCTTGGGCAGCAGCGCATAGGTGGTGAGGATCAGGTCGTAATCGGCCAGATGGTCGAAATGTTTTTTGCGACTGGCGCCGTACAGCGCCAGCACGTTGAGTTGCGGCGTGAAGTGCGCGGCTTCGTCGAGCCAGTTCGGGATCAGGCTGGTGGGCATCACCACCATGCACGGCCGATCAAGGCGTCCGGCGATTTTCTCGCTGAGAATATGCGCCAGCGTCTGTAGGGTTTTACCCAGCCCCATGTCGTCCGCGAGAATTCCGCCGACTTCCAGTTGCCGTAACGACTGCATCCAGCTCAAGCCTTCCAGCTGATACGGGCGCAAGGTTGCGTTCAAGCCCTCCGGTGCGGTCGCGGTGAAGTCCTTGATGTCCCGCAGTCGCTGGGCGAACGTGCGGATCTGCTCGCCACCTTCCCAAAGCAGCGGCATGCCTTCCAGCGGATTCAGGCGCGTGGCGTCGGCCTTGCTCAGGCGCAGCGTGGTTTCGCCGGGCTCTTGCAGGTAGAACTCGCCGAGGGTTGCCAGTACCGGTTTCAACCGGCCAAAGGGCAGGGCGACCTGCAAGGGGCCGTACTCGGAGTTCGGGCGGTTGGGAATGTTCACCAGAATCAGTTCGTCGTCGCGCCGGCGGGCGAGGCGTTCCGGGTTTAGGATTTCGGTGTGGGAGCGCATCAGGTTCAGCAGGATCGGCAGCAAGCTCAGGCGCTCGCCGTTGACGATGATCCCCAGTTCCAGATCAAACCAGTCGCGCTCCGGCGCCTGCTCGACAGTGGCATACCAGTCATCTACGGCGGTCAGGTCGAAACCGAATTCCTCATCGATCTGCAGCTCCCAGCCCTGGGCGCGCAACTTCGGTAGCTCGTTGAGGGTGAAGGTCAGCCAGGCGCTGTCGTTGACCATCTCATACAGTTCGCCGGCACTTTCCGGCAAGGCTTTGCTTTGGCGGGTAGCGATTTTGAAACCGAGGATTCGCAGCTGTTCCCTGTAGGTCTGTTCGACTTCCGGGTGGCGTTTTATCCGCAGCGTCTGGGTTTCCTGACGAATCAGGACGTCGGCGTTCTTCTGCCCGGAAACGTATTCATCGAGGTAACTGAAAGACAGCGCCGCACGGTGCTGGATGTAGCGCTGCATCTTGCCGTTGCGCGGCTCGAAGGCGCTGAACTCGATGCTCGCCAGCCACAGGCGCGGCACCGGTTGCACGTTATCCACAAGCACTTGGGGCGGCGCCTTCGGGCTGCGGTTCTCCAAAACGGCCTGCAGTTTTTCCAGCAGTTCGGCGTCTTGTGCGGCGGCGGGGTAGGCCAGGGTTTCCTGCACCTTCAGCAGCACCGCCGCGCAATGTTTGCAGTTGGCATGAACCGGGCACGTGCACGTGGCATCGACCATCAGCAAAGTCGCTTTGGCTGACTCGCGCAGGCGAATGGTCTGACGGTAAACGTTACCGCCAGAGCCTTCGCAGGCGGCAATGATCGTAGCGTCGCCGGCCTCGACGATCCTGACGCGGTTCTCCAGCGCGTAGCGACGGCCACGCTCCAGGCTCTGTTCCTTGAATCGGCTGACCCAGGAAGGTGCCAGGGGTTTGCTCAGGGTCGCTGACATAAGGACTCAATCAGTCCGGAATTTCATCGGGGGCTGGCCGAGGTGCCGGGGCGGTCAACGAGGTGATCTTGATCAACATGCCCAGGTGGCCGTTGTCGAGGAAGTTCAGCTGGCCGTTTTTGGTGTGGCTTTCCTGCTTCAGGCGTTCGCTGGCAGTGACCATGCCGTTGGCGTCGATCTGGTTGACCCAAAAGTCCGCATCCACATCCGTGAAGCGCCCCAGCTTCAGGCTCAGGGTGCCCTCGATCGGAAACTGGCCGAACTTCTCCTCGCCGTCGCTGATCGCGATTTTGCTGGCTTCCTCGCCGAGGTTCTGCTGCCAGGCCTTGTGCAGCAACACGGTGTATTCGTTACTGGCGGTCAGTTTTTCCACTTCGCCATTCAGGCTTGGCGTGCGGAAGCTGTCGGGGCTGATGCGCTGGGCGCCGGCAGCCCAGTCTTCCGGTGCGGCTTTGCTGACAATGGCAGGCACGGCGTTCTGCCGCACCAGGATCATTTCAACCTGATACAGGTCATCGGCAAACGCCGTTGGGGCGACCAGGGTGGTCAGCAAAGTCAGTAAACGAAACAGGCGCATGCGGCGTCCTTCAAGCAGTTTTCGGAATGAGGCACTCAAGCAGCGCCTCCACAGTATTAAAGCGCTCTTGCGGGCTTTCCATCGGGACCATGAATTTAAACATCGTGGCGCCTTCGAATTTGTAGCGTTTAGGCTGGCCCTGAATCAGTTTGATCAGGGTCAGCGGATCGACCGGCGTCTGCGCCGCGAACTCGATCCGGCCGCCTTGCGGGCCGCCGTCGACTTTTTTGATGCCCAGCAGCTCGGCTTGCAGCTTCAGCGCCGTGATGCGCATCAGGTTCTTGGTGGGCTCCGGCAGCAGGCCGAAACGGTCGATCATCTCCACTTGCAGGTCCTTGAGGCCTTCCTCATCGGTGGCCGAGGCAATGCGTTTGTAGAGAATCAGTCGGGCATGCACGTCCGGCAAGTAGGCTTCGGGAATCAACGCCGGGACACGCAGATTGACTTCCGGGCCACCGCCCAACGGCTGATCGAGGTTCGGTTGTTCGCCCTTGCGGATCGACTTCACCGCGCGCTCGAGCATCTCCATGTACAGGGTGAAACCGACGGCCTGGATCTGACCGCTTTGACCGTCGCCCAGCAATTCACCGGCGCCACGGATTTCCAGGTCGTTGGTGGCGAGCACGAAGCCCGCGCCGAGGTCCTGGGTGTTGGCGATCGCTTCCAGGCGCTTTTCCGCGTCCGGAGTGATCTGCTGGCGCGGCGGGGTCAGCAGGTAAGCGTAAGCCTGGTGGTGACTGCGACCGACCCGGCCGCGCAACTGGTGCAACTGCGCCAAGCCGAATTTGTCGGCACGCTCGATGATGATGGTGTTGGCGCTCGGCACGTCGATGCCGGTCTCGATGATGGTCGAGGCGATCAGCACGTTGAAGCGCTTGTGGTAGAAGTCGCTCATCACCTGTTCGAGATCGCGTTCGCGCATCTGCCCGTGGCCGATGCCGATCCGCGCTTCCGGCACCAGTTCGGCGAGGTCGGCGGCGCATTTCTCGATGGTCTTTACGTCGTTGTGCAGGTAGTAGACCTGACCGCCACGCAGCAACTCACGCAGCAGGGCCTCTTTGACCGTGCTCTTGTTCTGCTCCATGACGAAGGTCCGTACCGACAGGCGACGGGCCGGCGGCGTGGCGATGATCGACAGGTCGCGCATGCCCGATACCGCCATGTTCAGCGTGCGCGGAATCGGCGTGGCGGTCAGGGTGAGAATGTCGACTTCACTGCGCAGAGCCTTGAGCTGTTCCTTCTGACGGACACCAAAACGGTGCTCTTCGTCGATGATCACCAGCCCGAGGTTTTTGATCTTCACGTCGTCTTGCAACAGCTTGTGCGTGCCGATGACGATGTCGATCTTGCCTTCGGCGAGATCGGCGACCGCGGCGTTCACTTCCTTGGTCGACTTGAAGCGGCTCATCACTTCCACGCTCACCGGCCAGTCGGCGAAGCGGTCGCGGAAGCTGTTGTAATGCTGCTGGGCGAGCAGGGTGGTCGGTACCAGAATCGCCACCTGACGACCGCCGTGCACCGCAATGAACGCTGCGCGCATGGCCACTTCGGTCTTGCCGAAACCCACATCGCCGCAGACCAGGCGATCCATCGGTTTTGGCGCGAGCATGTCGGCGCGCACGGCATCGATGGTGGTTTGCTGGTCCGGGGTTTCTTCGAACGGGAAACCGGCGCTGAACGTCGCGTAATCGGCTTTCGGGTCTTCGAAGGCATACCCTTCGCGAGCGGCGCGACGGGCATAGATGTCGAGCAATTCGGCGGCGACGTCGCGCACCTGTTCGGCGGCTTTGCGTTTGGCTTTCTGCCAGGTTTCCGAGCCGAGGCGGTGCAGCGGGGCCAAGGCATCGTCGCTGCCGGTGTAACGGGCGATCAGGTGCAGGTTGGCCACCGGCACGTAAAGCTTGGCGCCTTCAGCGTATTGCAGAGTCAGGAACTCGGCGGCTTGATCGTCGATTTCCAGGGTTGCGAGCCCGAGGTAACGGCCGACGCCGTGATCGATATGCACCACCGGCGCACCTTCACGCAGCTCGGTGAGGTTCTTGATCACTGCGTCGTTGTTGGCATCGGCGCGTTTTTCGCGGCGACGACGCTGCATCACGCGCTGACCGAACAACGGGCTTTCGGCCACCAGCGCCAGGGCCGGATTGTCGAGCACCAGACCCTCGTCGAGCGGCGCGATGGTGATCGCGAGGCGCTCCTTGCTCGCGACAAAGTCTGGCCAGCTGTCGACGGTTTTCGGCCGCAGCTTCAGGCGTTCGAGCAATTCCAACAGTACTTCACGACGGCCCGCGGACTCGGCGGTAAATAGCACGCGCCCAGGGAACTCGTCGAGGAAGCCGGCCAGCGCCGCCAATGGCTGGGTGGCCTTGGCTTCGATGGCCAGGTTCGGCAGTTCGCGCGCCGGGAAGCGCTCGCGGCCAACGCCGGTTTCCACGTCCTGTTGACTGGCCACCACACGCGGCCAGTTCTTCAGGCGGGCAAAGCAGTCTTCCACCGGCAGGAACAGCTCGGCGGGTGGCAATAAAGGACGGGAAGGATCGACGCGGCGCTCTTCATAACGATTGCGCACGTCATTCCAGAAGTTCTCTGCCGCCTGTTCGATGCCCGGCAAGGAGAACACTTGGGTGTCCTGGGGCAGGTAATCGAACAGCGTCGAGGTTTCGTCGAAAAACAGCGGCAGGTAGTACTCGATACCGGCCGGCGTGATCCCGCTGCTCAAATCCTGGAAGATCGGGCAGCGGCGAAAGTCGACATCGAAGCGCTCACGAAAGCGCGCCTTGAAGCGGGTGACGGCGTCTTTCTGCAGCGGGAATTCCCGCGCGGGCAGCAGGCGAACGGTGTCGACTTTATCAATGGAGCGCTGGTTTTCCGGGTCGAAGGTACGCAGTGTCTCGATTTCGTCGTCGAACAGGTCGATACGGAAGGGCAGTTTGCTGCCCATCGGGAACAGATCGATCAGCGAACCGCGGACCGTGAATTCGCCGTGCTCGTACACCGTGTCGACGTAGCGATAGCCACTGGCCTCGAGCCGGGTGCGCATCTGCTCGACGTCGAGCTTCTGGCCAACGTCCAGCACCAGGCTGCTGCCGAGCAGGAATTTGGTCGGCGCCAGGCGATGCAGCGCGGTGGTGATAGGCACGACCAACACGCCATGACTCAGCTCCGGCAACCTGTACAAGGCCGCGATGCGCTGGGAAATGATGTCCTGGTGGGGCGAAAACAGATCGTAAGGCAGGGTTTCCCAGTCCGGGAAATGCAGCACGGGCAAATCCGGGGCGAAGAAACCCAGCTCCTGTTCCAGCCGTTCGGCACTTTGGCTGTCGGCAGTCAGTAGCAGGGTAAAGCGCTTGGCAGCGCTGGCAGCCTCGGCGATGGCCAGGCTCAGGGCGGCACCGGGCAGGTTGCCCCAGTGCTGTTTACCTGCCGCGGCAGGGAGAAGCGGTAGACGCAGAACGGGCACGGAAGGTTGAGCTCCAAGCGTTGCGACAAAGTCGGTAATTGTAGCGGCCCCGGGTGCCGCCTGTCAGTTGCTGATGTGTCTATTACGCCGGTTTGGCGAAATGTAGTGGTAAAGACAAAATCTGCCGGTTTTTTGCTGAGATTTGATGATTATGTAGTGGCAAAACGACCAGGTGTTACGGAGGGTTACGGATAAGACAGCGATGTCTCCAAAAAATTGACTGGGCTGAAAGCCGCGGTTTTACTGGGCTTTAGCGGTGCGTAATTTTTTTGAACAGGAATTTGTTACGGATCGCACGACAGGCGCGCATTGCTACGAGAGGCACTCGGCGGCATAATGTAGCCCCTTTTTTCTGCCCCTACATGTGGAAGGTTCCCGTGACTCAGAAGCCCGACCAGTGTCTTGGTGAATGGATCGACCGTGAAGCACTCGCAGAAGCGATGATTCCGCTTATCGGTCAGCTCTACCGCAATAACAACGTGGTGAGCTCGATCTATGGCCGCAGCCTGATCAATCGTTCAGTCATTGCGATTCTCAAAGCTCACCGCTTTGCTCGTCATCGTCAGTCCGATGACAGCGAATTGTCCGTCCACGAAACATTCCCGCTGCTCAAGGCGATGAGCGAGCTCAAGCTCGGCGCCGCTTCGGTTGACCTGGGCAAGCTTGCCGTCAAGTTCAAGGCCGAAGGCAATGGCCGTACTGCCGAGCAGTTCGTCCGCGAAGAACTGGCTGACGTCGTTGGCCAGCAAAACGTTTCCGCTCGCAAGGGCACCGATGTTGTCCTGTACGGCTTCGGTCGTATCGGCCGTCTGCTGGCGCGCATCCTGATCGAGAAAACCGGTGGTGGCGACGGCCTGCGCCTGCGCGCCATCGTTGTCCGCAAGGGCGCCGAGAACGATCTGGTCAAGCGTGCAAGCCTGCTGCGTCGTGACTCGGTTCATGGCCCGTTCGATGGCACCATCACCATTGATGAAGCCAACAACACCATCACTGCCAACGGTAACCTGATCCAGGTTATCTACGCGAAAAACCCGACTGAAGTGGATTACACCCAGTACGGCATCAAAGACGCGCTGCTGGTGGACAACACCGGTGTATGGCGTGACGCCGACGGCCTGGGCCAGCACCTGGCATGCCCGGGCATCGATCGCGTTGTTCTGACTGCGCCGGGTAAAGGCAAGCTGAAGAACATCGTTCACGGCATCAACCACGGTGAAATCACCGCTGATGACAAGATCGTTTCGGCTGCTTCCTGCACCACCAACGCTATCGTGCCTGTGCTGAAAGCCGTCAACGACAAGTTCGGCATCATCAATGGTCACGTTGAGACGGTTCACTCGTACACCAACGACCAGAACCTGATCGACAACTTCCACAAAGGCGATCGCCGTGGCCGTAGCGCTGCGTTGAACATGGTGATCACCGAGACCGGTGCTGCCACCGCTGCTGCCAAGGCCCTGCCTGAGCTGGCCGGCAAGCTGACCGGTAACGCGATCCGTGTTCCGACGCCAAACGTGTCGATGGCCATTCTCAACCTGAACCTTGAGAAAGCCGCCACCCGTGAAGAGATGAACGATTACCTGCGCTACATGGCGTTGCACTCCGATCTGCATAAGCAAATCGACTACGTCAACTCGCAGGAAGTGGTTTCCACCGACTTCGTTGGCTCGCGCCACGCAGGCGTTGTGGACGCTGAAGCGACCATCACCCAAGACAACCGCGTTGTTCTGTACGTTTGGTACGACAACGAATTCGGTTACAGCTGCCAGGTGGTTCGCGTGATGGAAGACATGGCCGGTGTAAACCCGCCAGCATTCCCGCGCTAAGCTTTAGCTGCACATGAAAACGCCCCGACTTTGGTCGGGGCGTTTTTGTTTGTGTGGCGTGTCAGTTGCAGATGTGTTGTTTGTGCCGGCCTCTTCGCGAGCAAGCCCGCTCCCACATTGGATTTGCAGTGTGATCACGTTTGTGTGACCGCCAAAAACCCTGTGGGAGCGGGCTTGCTCGCGAAGGCGATCTATCAGGCGCCGCCGACCACAGCAGCCTGCGCCGTCCGCAATTCATGCCGATTGCCTTTGAACAACACCAGCGTCGCAATCAACCCCAGCACCGCCGCGCCACTGAGCCAGATCCCCGGCGCAGCCTTGTTGTCCAGGACATGGATCAGGTATGTGCAAGCCGCCGGTGTAAACCCGCCGAACGTTGCCGTCGCCAGGCTGTAGGCCAACGAGAAACCGGTCGTACGCACTTCCACCGGCATGATCTCGGTCAGCGCCACGACCATGGCGCCGTTGTACGAGCCGTACAGGAACGACAGCCACAACTCGACGATCAGCAAATGGCTGAAGCTCGGGTTCGCCACCAGCCACGACAGGGCAGGGTAGGCAGTGAGGATCGCCAGGATTGTCGCCGCCAGCAGTAGGGGTTTACGTCCGATCTTGTCGGAAACAGTCCCCATCACCGGCAGCCAGAAGAAGTTCGACAGACCGATACACACCGTCACCAGCAATGCATCCAGATCCGACAGGTGCAGTTCGGCTTTGCCGAAGGTCGGGGTGTAGGCGGTGATCAGGTAGAACGACACGGTGGTCATCACCACCAGCGCCATGCCGGCGATGACGATGCCGAAGTTCTGACTGATCGAGCGGACGACGTCCCGCAGGGTAGGGCGGTGTTTGCGCGCCTGGAACTCCGGCGTTTCCTCCAGTGAACGACGAATCACGAAGATCACCGGCACAATCATGCAGCCGATCAGGAACGGCACGCGCCAGCCCCAGTCACTCATTTCTTCCGGGCTGAGCCAATGATTCAAACCGACGCCGAGCAGACCGGCGAACACCACCGCGGCTTGCTGGCTGGCGGACTGCCAACTGACAAAGAAGCCCTTGCGACCCGGCGTGGAAATCTCCGCGAGGTACACCGACACCCCGCCCAGTTCCACGCCGGCCGAGAAACCTTGCAACAGACGGCCGAACAACACGAGCAACGGCGCAGCAACGCCGAGAGTGGCATAACCCGGCACGCAGGCAATCAGCACCGTACCGGCAGCCATCATCGCCAGGGTGATGATCAGGCCTTTGCGGCGGCCATGACGGTCGATGTAGGCGCCGAGGAAAATCGCCCCCAGTGGGCGCATCAGGAAGCCGGCACCGAACGTGGCCAGCGACAACATCAGGGAAGCGAAAGCGCTGTCGGCAGGGAAGAAGGTTTTGGCGATGGCCGTGGCGTAGAAGCCGTAGACCATAAAGTCGAACATCTCGAGAAAGTTACCGCTGACAACGCGAAAAATCGCTTTGCCTTTGCTCGTGTTGGAGGGCATTTGTAGATACTCATTCTGGTAAATCTTGTTTGGAAGCACTGCACCTGTGCGAGCCTGAGTCCATAATGGCGGGCGCGGTTTTGAGGGGAGATGAAGATTTGTTAACTGGACGGTGGAGTGGACTTGTGGTGCTGGTCGGCGTTTTGTCCGGTTGTGGCAACGGCGACAGTCTGGAACGCTTTGATGGCCCGACCATGGGCAGTCGTTATTCCATTCAATACGTAAGGCATTCCTCCACGCCCGGGCCGAAAGCGGTGCAGGCCGAAGTAGAAAATATCCTCGCCGAAGTGGATCGACAATTTTCGACCTATCGCAGCGACTCCGACATCGAGCGCTTCAACGATCTACCCGCCAACCGCTGTCAGAAAATGCCCGCGCCGATCCTCAAATTGGTCCGCGTCGGTGAGCAACTGTCGGAACTAAGCGAAGGTTCCTACGATCTGACGGTGGAACCTCTGCTCAATCTCTGGGGATTCGGCCCGCAGGCTCGCGAAGAAAAAATTCCTGCGGCCCAGGCGCTGGCCGAAGCCAGGCAACGAGTCGGTTACCAGCACCTGCGTATCGATGGCGATCAGCTGTGCAAGGACGCCGCGGTCGAAGTCGACTTCAACAGCATCGCCGCCGGCTACGCAGTCGACACGATTGCCGCAAAACTCGAAGCAATGGGCATCCACAACTACCTCGCCGAAGTCACCGGCGAACTCAAGGCTGCCGGTAAAAAACTCGACGGCTCGCCGTGGCGCATTGCCCTGGAAGAACCCCGCGACGACCAGCAAGTGGCCGAGCGCATCATCGCCGTCGACGGCTATGGCGTTTCCACTTCCGGCGACTACCGCAACTATTTCGAGCAGGACGGTCGGCGTTATTCCCACACCTTCGATGCCCGCACCGGGGCGCCGGTCCTGCACGCCCTGGCGTCAGTCACGGTGATTCATCCTTCAGCGTTGATGGCCGATGGCTTATCGACGTTGTTGCTGATTCTGGGTCCCGAAAGGGGGTGGGACTATGCCCAAACGCATGACATCGGTGCATTCTTTGTGATTCGTGCCGATACAGGTTTCGTCACACGAACCAATCAGGCTTTTGAGCGCCTCAGTGACGGCAAAACCGAATGATTGCGGCGATTCAAACATCGAAGACTGGCGTTGTAGTGCAGGCAAAACTAGCCTACGACGCGACCAAGGGTTAATGTGCCCGGCGTTGACGCTTCTATAGACTGTGTCCGGGTTCTGCACTGGCCCCAAATTGTTCCTTCACGCCGCAGATCGGCGTGATTTAGCCGCAGGTGCCGAGGGCGCCGCGGCCTGTTCTGAGGAGTACGCATGGCTGTCTACAACTACGACGTGGTGGTACTGGGTTCCGGCCCGGCGGGAGAAGGCGCGGCAATGAACGCCGCCAAAGCAGGGCGCAAGGTGGCGATGGTCGATAGCCGTCGCCAGGTCGGCGGCAACTGCACCCACCTGGGTACCATCCCGTCCAAGGCACTGCGTCACTCGGTCCGGCAGATCATGCAGTTCAACACCAACCCGATGTTCCGGGCCATTGGTGAGCCGCGCTGGTTCTCGTTCCCGGACGTGCTGAAAAGCGCCGAAAAAGTCATTTCCAAACAAGTCGCCTCGCGCACCGGCTACTACGCCCGTAACCGCGTCGACGTGTTCTTCGGCACCGGCAGCTTCGCCGACGAGCAAACCATCGAAGTGGTCTGCGCCAACGGCGTGGTCGAAAAACTGGTGGCCAAGCACATCATCATCGCCACCGGCTCGCGTCCTTATCGCCCGGCGGACATCGATTTCCATCACCCGCGTATCTACGATAGCGACACCATCCTCAGCCTCGGCCACACCCCGCGCAAACTCATCGTTTACGGCGCTGGCGTGATCGGTTGCGAATATGCCTCGATCTTCAGTGGCCTGGGTGTACTGGTTGAGCTGGTGGACAACCGCGGTCAGTTGCTGAGCTTCCTCGACTCGGAAATTTCCCAGGCGCTGAGCTATCACTTCAGCAACAACAACATCACGGTTCGCCACAACGAAGACTACGACCGCGTCGAAGGCGTGGACAACGGCGTGATCCTGCACCTCAAGTCCGGCAAGAAGATCAAGGCCGACGCCTTGCTCTGGTGCAACGGCCGTACCGGCAACACCGATCAACTGGGTCTGGAAAACATCGGCGTCAAGGTCAACAGCCGTGGCCAGATCGAAGTCGATGAAGCCTACCGCACCTGCGTACCGAACATTTACGGTGCCGGTGACGTGATCGGCTGGCCTAGCCTGGCCAGTGCCGCGCATGACCAGGGTCGTTCGGCCGCTGGCAGCATCGTCGATAACAACAGCTGGCGCTTCGTGAATGACGTGCCGACCGGCATCTACACCATTCCGGAGATCAGCTCGATCGGCAAGAACGAGCAGGAGTTGACCCAGGCCAAGGTGCCGTACGAAGTGGGCAAGGCGTTCTTCAAGAGCATGGCGCGTGCACAGATTGCCGGCGAGCCTCAGGGCATGCTGAAAATCCTGTTCCACCGCGAGACTCTGGAAGTGCTGGGCGTTCACTGCTTCGGTTATCAGGCGTCGGAGATCGTTCACATTGGCCAGGCGATCATGAGCCAGCCGGGCGAATTGAACACGCTGAAGTATTTCGTCAACACGACGTTCAACTACCCGACCATGGCCGAAGCCTATCGGGTAGCGGCGTACGATGGCCTCAACCGGCTTTTTTGAGCGGCTCCGGCCGGTGGCCTGAGCCGGCCGGGGAGACCGATTTCAGCAATTCTCGAGGGTGGCGCTGGCCAAACCGGGAAAGTCTGTAATCAGGCTGTCAACGCCGAAGTCGGCGAGTCTGCGCATCAGCGCGGGCTCGTTGACTGTCCACACCGACACATGCAGCCCCTGACGCTGCGCCTTCTGCAGGCGTTCCGGCGTACACAGGGTCCAGTTCAGCGCCAGAATCTCACAGCCATAACTCTGCGCGACCTTCAGCGGGTCGAGCCACGCATACTCGGCCACCAGGCCGCGGGACACGTCCGGCACCAGGTCCAGGGCGGCTTTCAATACTTCACGTGAACTTGAGGTGATCGTGACCTTGTCGAGCAGGCCGAAACGCTGAGCCATTTCGCGAATCGCCAGCACGGTCGTCGCGGCGCGAGTGCGTGAGGCGCTTTTGACTTCCAGCTGCCAATGCTCGAAATCGCATTTCTCGAATAGCTCTTCCAGTGTCGGAATCGGGCACGGCTTGATCCAGCCCGGACCGCCCTTGCGCGCGTCGTAGGTCACCAGCTCGGCGGCCGTGTGTTCGACGACCTTGCCGCGTCGGTCGGTGGTGCGCTTGAGCGTCGGGTCGTGGATGACCATTAACTCGTTGTCCATGGACAGGTGCAGGTCCAGTTCGCAGCGGCGTACGCCGTGCTTGAGGCATTGCTGAAAACTGGTCAGCGTGTTTTCCGGTGCTTCGCCCTTGGCGCCGCGATGGCCGTAGATGAGGGTCACGGTTCTTCCTTAATTTAAATGCCTGATTCGTTATCGCGGGCCAGACGTCGTTCCTGGGCCTGCTTCTGCAAAATGTAGCGGGCGAGCAATTGGCGCTGGGCATCGGTCGGGTATTCGAACTCGGTGCCGACGTCGTAGGCGCCGGCCTTGCGATCGCAATGCGTGACCTTGGCCCGCAGCAACAGGCCGAGGGCTTGCGGCATCAGCACCAGTTTGACCGACAGGTGCGCGCCTACGGCGATGGGCGTCGGGTACTGGAAGTCGATGCCGCCTTCGGAAATGATCACCGGCTGCGGCTCGCCGATCTGCCCGAGCACGGTGATGGCGATCACCTGGCTCAGCAGATCGATGCGTTTGTTCTGGGATTTCAGGAACGCTGCGAGGTTGCGGTCGCGCTCGCTGATCTGGCGCAGCAGGTGCTGCGACTCGAATTCGCTCAGGTGCAGTTCGCTGAGCAAGTTGAACAGAGGGGAAGCATCCTGCAACACTTCCTGGCCTGCGGCTTCGGGAGCGGACAGGGGCCGAATTTCCAGTGCGATCGTGTCCTCGATACGGTAGTATTCGCGGCGATCTTCTTCATCTAATGTCGACATGGCGAACCCATGGTAGCGGCGGTGGTCTGAGTGTAAAGCTGGTTATCGACCCCCGCCACAAGGACGTTCCTTTTCCCTCCGAACAAGCCCCGACATGTTCAGACCTCTCTTCGTATTTATTGGCACGCGTTATACCCGTGCAAAGCGTCGCAATCATTTTGTGTCGTTCATTTCCCTGACTTCAATGATCGGACTCGCCCTCGGCGTGGTCGTGATGATCGTCGTGCTGTCGGTCATGAACGGCTTCGATCATGAGATGCGCACCCGCGTGCTGGGCATGGTGCCCCACGCGACCATCGAGTCCGGTGAGCCGATCAGCGACTGGCAAAACCTGGCCGCCAAGGTCAAGCAGAACCCGCAGGTGACGGCCGTGGCGCCGTTCACCCAGATGCAGGGGTTGCTGACCAACAACGGCAAGGTTTCCAAAGTCCTGCTCAATGCCATCGACCCTGCGCTGGAACGCCAGGTCTCGATCATTGATAACTTCATGCAGCAGGGCAAACTCGACGACCTCACACCGGGAAGTTTCGGTATCGTCATCGGTGACAAGGCGGCCGCCAAGCTCGGCGCTGCGGTCGGCGACAAGCTGACGTTCGTCGCGCCGGAAGTCACGGTGACCCCGGCCGGGATGTTCCCGCGCATGAAACGCTTTACCGTAGTCGGCATCTTTCATGTCGGTGCGGGTGAGATCGACGGGTATCTGGGCGTGACCAACCTGCAGGATCTGGCGAAGCTGCATCGCTGGAAGCCGGATCAGGTCCAAGGCATCCGCCTGAAGTTCGACGACCTGTTCCAGGCGCCGCGCACAGCATGGAATATCGCCCAGCAACTCGGCGAAGACCATTACTACGCCCGCGACTGGACCCGGACCCACGGCAACCTGTATCAGGCGATCCGCATGGAAAAAGCCATGATCGGCCTGCTGTTGCTGCTGATCGTCGCCGTCGCCGCCTTCAACATCATTTCCACACTGGTGATGGTGGTGAACGACAAGAAGGGCGATATCGCGATTCTGCGCACCCTCGGCTCCACGCCGGGGCAGATCATGGCCATCTTCATGGTCCAGGGCACGGTCATTGGCGTGATCGGTACGCTGATCGGCGCGGTGGTCGGGATTTTCGCCGCGCTGAACGTCAGCGCCGCTATCTCGGCCCTCGAAGGGCTGATCGGCCACAAGTTCCTCAACGCCGACGTGTACTTCATCGATTACCTGCCGTCGCAAGTGCAGAGCCAGGACGTGTTGATGGTCTGCGCCGCCGCGTTGGTCCTGAGTTTCCTCGCCACCCTGTATCCAGCCTGGCGTGCCGCGCGCACCCAGCCTGCGGAGGCGCTACGTTATGAGTGAGTTGGGTATGAGTGATAAAGCAATCTTGAGCTGCCGCGACCTGGGCAAATCCTACGAGGAAGGCCCGGAGTCGGTCGAAGTGCTGGCCGGTCTGCAACTGGAACTGCATCCGGGTGAGCGCGTGGCGATTGTCGGCACCTCGGGCTCGGGCAAAAGTACCTTGCTCAACCTGTTGGGCGGTCTCGACACGCCGACCAAGGGCAGCGTCTGGCTCGACGGCGAAGAGTTGTCGGCCCTGAGCGAGAAGAATCGCGGCCTGTTGCGCAACCGGTCGCTGGGTTTCGTCTACCAGTTCCACCATTTGTTGCCTGAGTTCACCGCGCTGGAAAACGTCTGCATGCCGCTGCTGATCGGCAAAACCGCAATCCCGGAAGCGCGTCAGCGTGCGACCGCGTTGCTGGAGCGGGTAGGGCTGGGCCATCGCCTGGAGCACAAACCGGCCGAACTGTCCGGCGGCGAACGTCAGCGTGTGGCCATCGCCCGCGCCCTGGTGAACAAGCCCGGGCTGGTGATGCTCGATGAGCCGACCGGCAACCTCGACTCCCACACCGCCCAGGGCATTCAGGATTTGATGCTGGAACTCAGCACTTCGATGCGCACGGCGTTCCTGGTGGTGACTCACGACATGAACCTGGCCCGCCAGATGGATCGCGTCCTGCATTTGCAGGAAGGTTGCCTGACGCCCATCTGATTGACCGAAACCCGGCGTACTGAACAGTACCTCGGGTCTTTTATTTTTATACGGTGCCCCAGCGAATGTTCAGACCGCTATCGATCTTTATCGGCATGCGCTATACCCGCGCCAAGCGCCGCAATCGCTTTGTTTCCTTCATCTCGATGACCTCGATGATCGGCCTCGCCCTCGGCGTGCTGGCGATGATCGTGGTGTTGTCAGTGATGAACGGCTTCCAGCGCGAAATGAGCTCGCGCATCCTCGGCATGGTGCCGCACGCGACCATCGTCGGCGTGAACCCGATCGACGACTGGCAGCCCGTGGCCGCCGCCGCGATGAAAAACCCGGAAGTGACCGCCGCCGTGCCGTTCACCGAGATGGAAGGCATGCTCTCCTATAAAGGCACGATGCAGCCGATCCAGGTCAGCGGCGTCGATCCGGCGCAGGAAGGCAAGGTGTCCATCGTCGCCCAGCACATCGTTCAGGGCCGTCTCGATGCCTTGAAGCCGGGCGAGTTCGGCGTGGTGATCGGCGAGATCACGGCGCGGCGTTTCCGCTTGAATGTCGGCGACAAGATCACCCTGATCGTGCCGGAAGTCAGCAGCGCACCGGGCGGCATTACCCCGCGCATGCAGCGGCTGAACGTGGTCGGCGTGTTCAAGGTTGGCGCCGAGCTGGATGGCTCGATGGCGCTGATCCACGTCGCCGACGCCGCGCAGATGCAGCATTGGGCACCGAATCAGGTGCAGAGCGTGCGTTTGGCGGTGAAGGATTTGTACGCCGCGCCGAAGGTCTCCAGCGATATTGCTGGCGGGCTGGGCACGGCTTACAAGGCTGACGACTGGACCCACACTCAGGGCAGTCTGTTCAGCGCGATGAAGATGGAAAAAACCATGATCGGCCTGCTGTTGCTGATGATCGTCGCCGTGGCGGCGTTCAACATCATCGCAACGTTGATCATGGTGGTGAACGACAAGGGCGCGGACATCGCGATCCTGCGCACCATCGGCGCCACGCCTCGACAGATCATGGCGATCTTCATGGTGCAGGGCACTGTAATCGGGATTGTCGGCACTTTGATCGGCGGTGTGCTCGGCGTGATTGCCGCGCTGAACGTCAGTGAGCTGGTGGGCTGGATGGAGCGGGTCAGTGGCCAGCACATCTTCAGTTCCGACGTGTATTTCGTCAGTAACTTGCCTTCGGAATTGCAGGGCGGGGATGTGTTGTTGATCTGCTCGGCGGGGTTCGTCTTGAGCTTCCTGGCCACGGTTTACCCGGCTTGGCGGGCGGCGAAGATCGAGCCGGCTCACGCGTTGCGGTATTCGTAAGCCGTTACACCGCTTTCGTCGGAACGCCGCCCGGAGCAAGTCGAATCGTCGCACCGCCGCTCCCACATTTGATCTGAGTCGTTCACGAATGTGTGATTCAACCCGGTCACCTGTGGGAGCGGCGGTGCGACGATTCGACTTGCTCGCGAAGGGGCCAGACCTGCTGGCCTCAATCCCCCTTAGGCAACTCAATCACAAACCGCGTCCAACCACTCTCCGATTCACAACGAATCTGCCCGCCATGGGCACGGATGATCGACTGGGTAATCGCCAGTCCCAACCCCGCATGCTCACTGCTGCCCTCCTGACGCGCCGGATCAGCCCGGTAAAACCGGTCAAACAATCGCGGCAACAACATAGCGTCAATGCCTTCGCCACTGTTCTCGACCGTCAAACTCAAGCCTTTCACCTGATCAACAATCCGCACCCGCACCTCTCCATCAGCAGGCGTAAACCGCAACGCGTTATCCAGTAAATTGGAAAGCGCCCGACGCAACATATTGCGGTCACCTTCCATCCGCGCGCTTCCCTCACGGCTCAACGTCACCCGGGCGTCTTCAGCCAACGGTGCAAAAAAATCCAGTAACACATCCGCTTCTTCTGCCAGTTCCAGGGATTCGCGCTTGGGCGTCAGCAATCCGTGGTCAGCCTTGGCCAGGTACAGCATGTCGTTGACCAGTTGCGCCATCCATTGCAGCTCTTCGAGGTTGCTGTGCAGCGCTTCGCGGTAATCCTCGATCGGCCGGGGGCGGGTGAGGGTGACCTGGGTGTGGGTCAGCAGGTTCGACAGTGGCGTGCGCAGTTCATGGGCAATGTCGGCAGAGAAGGCCGAGAGCCGTTGAAACGAGTCGTCCAGGCGTCCGAGCATGGCGTTGAAGCTGTGGGCCAATTCGGTGAGTTCCGACGGCATGTTCTCTTCAGGCAGCCGGGCATTGAGCGATTGTGCCGACACGCCGCTGGCAATCGCGCTCATGCGCCGCAGAGGACGCAAGCCACTGCGGGCCGCCCACGCACCGAGTAACGCGGTGGCCAGGGCGGACAAACCGACGGTCAACCAGATCAGGCGCTGCATGCGTTGCAGAAAGTGCTGGTGGTGGGTGATGTCCAGCAGCAAGGTCAGTTGCGGTGAATCGGGCCGGTCGACAAACAACGGTGCATTCAGCACGCGATAATCGGTGTCGTCGTCGTTCAGCGTGGACAAGCCCGGTTTTTGTGGCAGCTTTTCCGGCAGGCGAGTCGAGCTGTCATACCAGCGCTGGCCATCGCTGCCGGTGATTCGCAGTGACAGATCCGCTTGTTGGCTCAGCTCATCCGTCAGCCTGACTTCGCTTTCACTCGACTGAACGTCATGCAGCGCGCGGCGCAAACCTATCAATTTACCGTCCAGCAGTTGCTGATCGAGCTCGATGAAGTGCGCCTCGCTGGCACGACTGAACAACACCCCTGCAAGCAATGAAACCACGGCGGTACAGGCCGCAAACAGCAGCGCCAGGCGACTGCTCAGCGAAAGTCGACGCATCAGGCGGGGCGCTCTTCAAGGACATAACCCATGCCGCGCACGGTATGAATCAGCTTGTTGGGGAATTCATCGTCGACCTTCAGGCGCAAACGGCGGATCGCAACTTCAATGACATTGGTGTCACTGTCGAAATTCATGTCCCAGACCTGGGAGGCGATCAGCGATTTGGGCAGGACTTCACCCTGGCGCCGCAAGAGCATTTCCAGCAGTGCGAACTCTTTGGCGGTCAGGTCGATGCGCAGACCACCGCGTTCCACCCGGCGGCGGATCAAATCCAGGCGCAAGTCGGCCAGTTGCAAGCTGGTTTCCTGAGGCGAAGTGCTGCCGCGTCGTAACAGGCTGCGGACCCGCGCCAGTAATTCAGAGAAGGCGAACGGCTTGACCAGGTAATCATCGGCACCCAGTTCGAGACCGTGGACTCTGTCCTCCACGGCATCTCGGGCCGTCAGGAAAAGTACCGGCATATCGAGGCCGGCACCGCGCACAGCTTGCAGAATTTGCCAGCCATCGCGGCCGGGCAGCATCACATCAAGGATCAACAGCGCGTAATCGCCACTCAGCGCCAGTTGTTGCCCGGTGTTGCCGTCGGCCGCCAGCTCGGTGGTGAAACCGGCCTCGGTCAAGCCCTGGCGCAAGTAGTGGCCGGTTTTCGGTTGGTCTTCGACGATCAGCAGCTTCATGGGCAACTCGAGGCAAATGGAACGAACGCTTTATACCGTGGGCAGGGTTGATACAGCTCAACCTGACAAAGTTGTAATCTGGCTGTCAGGTTGCGGGCAGTGGTGACAGTTTAGAGTTTTCCACAGGCTGAACCTTATCTTGTTGGAGCACGACTATGTTTTTGCGCAAACCTTGGGTGCTGGCCGCCTGTTTGTTAGCACTGAGCTCGCCGGTGTGGGCATCGCCGGCACATACCTACGATTTCGGTCAACCGGCGCCGGCGGCCAAAGCGACCCGCAGTGTCGAGGTCGTGATGGGCGACATGTCGTTCACGCCAAAGGCAATCGATATCAAGGCGGGTGAGACGGTTCGTTTTGTGCTGGTGAATAAAGGTCAGCTGCTGCACGAATTCAACCTCGGCGACGCGGCGATGCATGCCCGGCATCAACAGGAAATGTTGAAGATGCAGCAGAGCGGCATGCTCACGTCTACAGGCATGAAGGAAATGGACCACGGTTCGATGGCCGGCATGGATCACGGCATGATGAAGCACGATGACCCGAACAGTGTCCTCGTCGAGCCGGGCAAAACCGCGGAGCTGATCTGGACCTTCACCAAGGCCACCAACCTGGAATTTGCCTGCAATATTCCCGGCCACTACCAGGCGGGCATGGTCGGTAAACTGACTGTCAGTCAGTAAGCACTCAAAGGCGGGCGCAAAGGCTGGTAGAATCCGCTGATTCTTCAGTCAGGTTTCCGCCATGCATCCCGCAGCCGAACACTCGCCGCTGGGCAAATCCAGCGAATACATCGCCACCTATACGCCGTCCCTGCTGTTCCCGATCCCGCGTACCGCGAAGTGGGCGGAGTTGGGCCTGACGGCCGAGACCCTGCCTTATAAGGGCGTGGACTTCTGGAACTGCTTCGAGCTGTCGTGGCTGTTGCCATCGGGCAAGCCGGTGGTGGCGATTGGCGAATTCAGCATCCCGGCGGATTCGCCGAACATCATCGAATCGAAGTCGTTCAAGCTGTACCTGAACTCGTTGAACCAGACGCCGTTTGCCGACACCGCGACCCTTGAAGCGACCCTGGTGAAAGACCTCTCGGCCGCAGCCGGCAGGCCGGTTGGCGTTCGGATTCGCAGCCTAAAGGAGGTTGAAGCCGAAGGCGTCGTGGCGTTGCCGGGCGTGTGCATCGATGACCTGGAAATCAGCGTCAGCAACTATGAGCATCCGCGCCCGGAGCTGCTGCGTTGCGACGATTCGCGCATTGTGGAAGAGAGCGTGCACAGTCATTTACTCAAATCCAACTGCCCGGTCACCAGCCAGCCGGACTGGGGCAGCGTGGCGGTGGAATACCGTGGGGCGGCGCTGGATCACGCGAGTCTGCTGGAATACATCGTGAGTTTCCGTCAGCACTCGGACTTCCATGAACAGTGCGTGGAGCGGATTTTCCTCGACTTGCAGCGATTGCTGAAGCCGGAGAAATTGACGGTCTATGCACGGTACGTGCGGCGCGGTGGGTTGGACATCAACCCGTATCGCAGTACTGAAACCGTTCAACTGGCAAACTACCGCTTGGTCCGTCAATAAAGATCTAATGTGGGAGCGAGCCTGCTCGCGATGGCGATGGCTCATCCAACATAGATGTCGCCTGACACTCAGCCATCGCGAGCAGGCTCACTCCCACAGGGATTGCATTGCACATCCCGGATATGAAAAAGCCCCGCTAGCGATAGCAGGGCTTTTTTGCATCAGGCGGGTTCAGATCCCCATGTTGCCCAAGGCTTGCACGATGTTGCGCAAGGTGCCGGCGAGGGTAGGGTGTTCGATTTCGAATCGCTCGACGGCCAGGTTCACGTTGTCGGAGAGGCTGGAGTCCTGGGTTTTGGTCTCGAGCTCGAGCTCAAGTTCGATCTGTTGCATCAGCGCGTGCAGGTCTTCGCGCTCGGCTTCCGTCAGCGGCGGATTCTGTTCCAATTGCTCGCGCAGAGTATTGAGTTGTTGTTGCAGTTCGCGGGCAGGCATGGCGTTCTTCCTTTTATCGATAGGCACTGGCATAGACCGCAGCAGTGAGCCAAAGGTCTATGGCTTGCCTTTAGATTAATCCACTCCAGCTGAACCTGCATGATCTCGGTCAGGGCTTTTCGCCCTTGAGTCGACGCAGGCTGATGTCGGCCAGGCAGGTATCGAGTTCGCCCAAGTGATCGATCACCGAATGCACGCCGAGACTGAACAGCTGCACGGTCGCTTTTGCGCGCAGGTGTTCGCGCTCCTTTTGGCTTAAGGCCTGCCATTCGCCGGGCGCCAACCCGCAGAGCGAGCCGCAGGACGCCAGGCCGATCGTCCACAGCCCGGCATTCAGTCCCGATTGCAGCAATCGCGGTTCGCCGCTGACCAGCACACAACCGTCCAGCTGTTCGACGTTCAAGGCCATCAAGGCTTGCCAGCATGCGTTCGGGGCCGGCCATGGATTGATTGTTGCGGGGTGTTGCGAAGGTTTGATCCACGTAGGCATCGCGCCGGCGAGGGAATGGCTGAGGGCAGGGGGCAACTCGTCGAGCCAGGCGCAAGGAATCTGCAGGCGCTGCAAGCTGTTCAGACTGTCCAGCGCGCCGGGTGTGAACTCGGCGTGTTCGATCGTGTGAGCATCGTTCTGGCGCATCCGGGCGCCGAAATCCACCAGGCAACCACTGAGCCCGAACAGTACGGCGGTCAGGCTGTGTGCAGCGAGGGGCAAGGCTTCGGCGCGTGGCATATCAACGTCCCTGAAATAGCGACAAGGCTATGCGCTGCCGGTGACAGTTGAGTGACACTGATGTTAAACGCGTTCAGTCAGGGTGAATGTTCCGTAGGGCATCGCGCGCGCGGCTGCCCCAAACCGGCTTTTCCGTCTTATACTAGCCAGCTTATCGCCTGGGCCAAGCGCCCATGCCAGTACAATCCAAGGAGTTTTCTATGCGCTGGAGCAATCGTCTAGCTCAGCTTTGTGTGTGTGCCAGCGTGTTGCTGGTTCCGTTCGCAGCCCAGGCTGCCACGGAAGACGACCCTTGGGAAAGCGTCAACCGTCCTATCTTCCAGTTCAACGACTTCGTCGACACTTACGCCCTGAAGCCAATCGCTCAGGGCTATGAGTTCGTGACGCCGCAGTTTCTGGAAGACGGCATTCACAACATGTTCCGCAACGTCGGTGATGTCACCAACCTTGCCAACAACGTCTTGCAGGTCAAACCTGCTGCAGCGGGCGTAGACACGGCGCGCCTGATCTTCAACACCACTTTCGGCTTGCTGGGCTTCTTCGATGTCGGCACTAAGATGGGCCTGAATCGTAGCGACGAAGACTTCGGTCAGACGCTCGGTTACTGGGGCGTGGGCAGCGGCCCGTATGTGATGCTGCCGCTGTTGGGTCCAAGCACGTTGCGCGATGCACCTTCCAAGTACGTCGACGGCTACACCGGCCCGTACCGCTATATCCACGATGTGCCGGTGCGTAACTCGATCTTCGGCCTGAACATCGTCGATACCCGCGCAAGCTTGCTGTCGAGCGAGAAGCTGATCAGCGGCGACAAATACACCTTCATCCGCAATGCGTACTTGCAGAACCGCGAGTTTAAAGTCAAGGACGGCCAGGTCGAAGACGATTTTTGATCTCGACCGATCAAATGAAGAAGGCGGCCAATCGGCCGCCTTCTTTCGTTTGGATCCGGGCCTATTTCATCTTTAAGATTGTAAGTCCGAGTTTCTGACTACCACCATCCTGTTCCTTCACCCAGACCACTTCGGTGTCGGCTTCAAGCCCTTTGAGCGCTGAATGATCGGAATCGATGCGCACGCTGATTTGGTCACCGACCTTGAACAGGCGGGGCGCCTCGACCTGCATGCCACTGCTGGAAAGGTCGATGCAGACGGCTGGCACCTCATCGCCTTCGTGAATCAGCGACACATCCGCATCGACCCGCATGCGGATGAAATCGCGCTTTTCGCTGTAGTCCCGATCGGTTTGGCTCATGGGCTTCATCCTTCAATTGGGTTACGGATTTGCCTGTTCTTATAACTCCCGGTGATTTGACAAGTAAAGACGTCAAGCGACCATCGGCGTGAGCTTGAAACGCCCCGCGGATGGGAGTACCGTCTGCGCCTTAGAAGGGCACCTCTGGTGTACTTGTGTGTAGGGCAAATGCCCGATAACAGTGCGACAGAGTGGCTAGAAAGCGAATCCAGTAGTGTGAGCCGGGATAAACCCCGTGCCTGCTACGCCAACCTAATTCTGGCGCCGTTTGCCCACATGCCAAAAACCAGTGCCACGCTGCTGATAATCGATGATGACGAAGTAGTGCGCGCGAGCCTCGCGGCCTACTTGGAAGACAGTGGTTTCAGTGTCCTGCAGGCCAGCAATGGCCAGCAGGGTCTTCAGGTATTCGAGCAAGACAAGCCCGACTTGGTCATCTGCGATCTGCGCATGCCGCAGATGGGCGGACTCGAACTCATTCGCCAGGTCACCGAGCTGTCGCCGCAAACCCCGGTGATTGTGGTTTCGGGTGCCGGCGTGATGAACGACGCGGTCGAGGCCTTGCGCCTGGGTGCGGCGGATTACCTGATCAAGCCTCTCGAAGATCTGGCTGTGCTCGAGCACTCAGTGCGTCGAGCCCTGGATCGCGCGCGCCTGCTGCTGGAAAACCAGCGCTACCGCGAGAAGCTGGAAAAAGCCAACCGCGAGCTCGCCGCCAGCCTGAACCTGCTCCAGGAAGACCAGAACGCCGGTCGCCAGGTGCAGATGAATATGCTGCCGGTCAGCCCCTGGACCATCGACGAGTTCCAGTTTGCCCACCAGATCATCCCGTCGCTGTACCTGTCGGGTGATTTCGTTGACTACTTTCGGGTCGACGAGCGTCGGGTCGCCTTCTACCTGGCGGACGTTTCCGGTCATGGCGCCTCGTCAGCCTTCGTCACCGTGCTGCTGAAATTCATGACCACGCGCTTGCTGTTCGAATCCAAGCGCAGCGGTACATTGCCGGAATTCAAGCCTTCAGAGGTCCTTGGTCATATCAACCGGGGCCTGATCAGTTGTAAGCTGGGTAAACACGTCACAATGGTCGGTGGAGTCATCGACGAGGAGACAGGTTTGTTGACCTATAGCATCGGTGGTCATTTGCCGTTGCCTGTGTTGTACACGCCAGACAGTGTTCGTTATCTGGAAGGGCGTGGTCTGCCGGTGGGCCTCTTTAATGAAGCCACCTATGAAGACCACGTGCTGGAGCTGCCGCCGACGTTCAGCCTGACGCTGATGTCCGATGGCATTCTGGACCTTTTGCCAGAACCTACACTCAAAGAAAAAGAAGCGGCTTTGCCCCAACGGGTCAAGGCAGCGGGCGGCAGCCTGGATGGTCTGCGGCAGGTTTTTGGATTGGCCACGCTAGGGGAGATGCCGGATGATATCGCCCTGTTGGTGTTGAGCAGGAATCTTTAATGAGTACCGGTAGAATCCAGTTCGCCGAGCAGGATGGCACCTTCGTCCTGAAGTTCGTCGGTGAAGTTCGCCTGACCCTGTGTTCGGCGTTGGATGCGACTATTGAGCGGATCTTCACCGCGTTGAACTTCAACGCGATCGTGATCGACCTGACCGAAACCCGCAGCATCGACAGCACCACCCTTGGCCTGCTGGCCAAACTGTCGATCCTGTCGCGGCAGAAGGTCGGCCTGCTGCCGACCGTCGTCACCACCCACGAAGACATCACCCGTCTGCTGCAGTCCATGGGCTTTGAGCAAGTGTTCAACATCGTTGACCGCCCGATCCCGTGCCCTGAGTGCCTGACTGACCTGCCTGACCAGGATCAGTCCGAGGAAGTGGTGCGGATCAAAGTGCTCGAGGCACACAAAATCCTCATGGGCCTGAATGACTCCAATCGTGAAGCGTTTCATGATCTGGTGAATGCTTTAGAGCGGCACTGATCCCTTGTGGGAGCGGGCTTGCTCGCGAAAGCGGTCTTCAAGAGTTCTTGTATCGACTGACACAACGCTTTCGCGAGCAAGCCCGCTCCTACACGGGTTCTGTGTACAGCTCGCAATGTCGGGATTCAAAGCAAAAAAAAGGGCGAACCTGTAAGGGTTCGCCCTTTTTGCATTTGCTCTTACTGAATCAGAGCTTGGCTTGCAGCAGTGCCTCGAGCTTTTCCTGGTCGCGAGCGAACTGACGAATACCCTCAGCCAGTTTCTCGGTCGCCATCGCATCTTCGTTGGACAACCAACGGAACTGCGCTTCATTCAGGCTCAAGCGCGCTTCACCCGCATGACCCGGGGCCAATTTGCGCTCCAGCTTGCCAGTGTCCGCCGCCAGCTTCTCCAGCAGGTCCGGGCTGATGGTCAGGCGATCACACCCGGCCAACTGCTCGATCTGATTCAGGTTGCGGAAGCTCGCCCCCATGACCACGGTCTTGTAATCATTGGCCTTGTAGTAGTTGTAGATGCGCGTGACGGACTGCACGCCCGGATCATCCGCGCCGGTGTAGTCGTTGCCGTTGGCTTTCTTGTACCAGTCGTAGATGCGGCCTACGAATGGCGAAATCAGGAACACGCCAGCGTCAGCACATGCCGCTGCCTGAGCAAACGAGAACAGCAGCGTCAGGTTGGTCTGAATGCCTTCTTTTTCCAGCTTCTCGGCAGCGCGAATGCCTTCCCAGGTGGAGGCGATCTTGATCAACACGCGATCGCGGCCAATGCCAGCCTTGTCGTACAGCTCGATCAAACGGTGCGCACGCTTCAATACGGCGTCAGTGTCGAACGAAAGGCGCGCATCCACTTCGGTGGAAATGCGGCCCGGTACAACTTTCAGAATCTCTTGCCCCACCGCCACGCCAAAACGGTCGCTGGCCAGGCCTACATCGCCCTTGCAGTCGTGAACGCAGGCGTTCAGCAACTCGGCATAACCAGGAATGGCCGCCGCTTTCAGCAGCAGGGAAGGGTTGGTGGTAGCGTCGACGGGTTTTACGCGAGCGATAGCTTCGAAGTCGCCGGTGTCGGCAACGACGGTGGTCATTTGTTTGAGTTGTTCCAGCTTGGAAGTCATGGGCGTGCTCTGTCCTATGGGTCTAATGACATTACCCGAGCGCTGACAGCCACTCAAGGGCGCATGTACGTATCGGTGGCCCCGTAGGCAACAACCGCGAAACGGATGTTTGAAAGGCGGGGCGCGGGTATCGGTAAATACGATGCCAAAACGAGGCGCAGGTTCAAAGCAACTGACCGTTGACGGCTCTCGGGCAATACCTGCGCCTGCGCTGCCATACCTGCATCCGGGTGCCAACGAGCGTTAAAAAGGGTCAAGTTCAGACGTTATAAGATGTCAAAAAGAGCTGCTCGAATGGCGTGTAATGTGGCGCGGATAAATGTAGGTGTCGGATGGGAAGATGATTTCACAGGAGGAACGGGTGTCCGCCATGGTGGAGGCCTTCGATGATCTTATTCTCGGTTATGCCTTGAAAAAGTTGACCAGCGTGTTTGAAGAGTTGTTGGCTGCTTCAAAGAAAAACCACCCGGACAATTTGAATGGTCTGGTGGAGATGGGCAGGGTGAAAGCTGCAAAGAAAATCCCCGGTTGGTTGAAACGAGTGAAACACAGCCTGCCCCGGCAAGTGACTGGCGTGTTGATGAAGCAAATGAGTGAATCCAGGAAGTTCAAACATGACCTGCGCCTCGAAGCGCAAGCCGTATTGTTCGAAGTGCTGGTGGAGGAGTCGCTGGCCATGGAGGCTGCGAGTTATGCGCAGTTGTTGAATAGACACCGGATTTAAGCAGGGCGGTGTTATTCAACAGGCGACTTTAATAACATCTTCACGGCTGTTTCTGCAGGTTTTGATGTTCCATCAGATGACTTCAATCCGAAACTTCTCTCGCGATCATTACTGCCAGAGTCGCTGTTTTTCCACTCGTAAAGGGAGGTCAGCGGAATATTCAGTTTTTTGACGTCCGAGATGAATCTTGTGATACGTGACGCTTGTCCGGCAGTGCCTCCGATGGAACTGAGGGATGGCACGCCCCATTCGGTAATGACCCCGGGTACATGGAAGTTATCAAGGATAAACGCTTGAGTACGGCTGATCTCGGTGCCCGACATGCCATAGGGATGGTAGGAAACAGCACTGAGGCATTGCGGATAATCCTTCAGGATTTTAGCCAGTGCGACGGTCGCCTTGGAGTCTTTGGTGGGCGCCTTCGCGAATCCAAACCCGATCACTGGGGTTGAGTGATCCCGGTGTTGTAACGCGTTGCACACTGCGCTCATGAAAGGTACAAACGTGACTTCAAAATCCTGGGTAGGCCAGTATTTTGGCAAGTCCGGTTCATTCCATATTTCAATGGCAACAAGCTGCGTGCTGTAGGTGTTTTCCAGGCTGAGGACCGACTTCGCGAAGGAATCTCCCGCAGCGGCGAGATCACTGCCACTGTTTTGCGCTTTGTGGGTTAACGCTTTGGTCGAACGAACGGTCATCAATACCGGCAACTCGGCGGATTTGGCGGCGGCAAAGGCTTCATTGATCTGGTGTTGATATGCCGGGTTTCCCAGGCTGTTGGTCCATACGCCAAAGCGCACGAATCCGAACCCTGAGGCTTTTATCTGCTGGGCGTCGGAGGCGGAGAAATTCTGAATCTTCACTTGGACGCCTATTGTCTTGTTGTCCTGCGCCAGCGCTGAAAAAGCCTGGCTGGCGTGAACGTGGCTGAAGGTGCCCAGTATAAATAGCGTTGAAGTGGCAATCAGTCGGAAACGCGTGAAGGGCATAACGGGGAATTCCTGTTGTCGTCCCGGGCATGGGACAGGGTAAAAAAGTATTAGTCGGTAACTACAGCGATATCATTAATCGGCGAGTCCCTGCACCCATTGTTAATATTGGTCGGATAAATAACTTCCCGATGGTGAGTGTTATTTATGGTCCGGCTTTCCGGTTGGGCGTTTTTTATGTGTCGTGGTATTTAATACGAAAGTATTTTCAATATGGATCCCTCTCTGAGTGCGGGACGATCTTATCGGTTCACTCAACTCCTCGCTACACGTGGGCCGATTCGACACTACACGGGAAGAGTAGCCTTGTTCAGAAAAATTCTTGTGGTCTGCGTCGGTAATATTTGCCGAAGTCCGACCGCTGAACTGTTGCTTCGCCTTGCGCTGCAGCCTTCAGGTATCTCAGTAACCTCCGCGGGATTGAACGCGCGGGTGGGTGAGTCTATGGAGCCCGACGCACTTCGGGTTCTGGAAGAGCAGGGTCATGCAGCCCAAGGGTTTAAAGCGCGGCAGATAACGCCAGCCATCGTTAATGAATCAGACCTCATTCTGGTCATGGAAAAAGAGCATGTGCAGGGCGTACTAAAGATTGCATCACACGCCAGGGGCAAAGTGTTTCTTCTGGGGAAGTGGCAGAGCGAGCGCGAAATAAAGGACCCGTATCGTCAAGGAAAAGCTGCTTTTGTCCATGCCCACGCATTGATTGAAGATGCCGTTTGCTCATGGGCGCAGCGCCTCGGACGTTGATGGACGAATTTTCAGATCAGTAATAATGGTAAAAGAATAGACCTTATGCAGTTACCGTCAGTAATCAACACCCGGGATCAAGATAAAGACGAAATTGATCTGCTCGGCTTATTAGGCACATTGATTGACCATAAATGGTTGATCGGTGCCATCACCGGGGCGTTCATGGTGACCGGTGCCGCTTATTCGATTTTATCGCCACCCGTGTATCTGGCGAACGCGCTGGTCCAGGTCGAGCCGAAAAAGAACGACATGCTGGGATTCTCGGATATCAGCAGCATGCTCGGTGGGCAATCACCGGCGGCGACCGAGATCGGCATCATCAAGTCCCGCGCGGTCATCGGTAAAACGGTCGATGACCTGCATCTTGATATTGTGATCACCCCCAACACCTTTCCCGTGATTGGCGGCTTTCTCGCACGGCGATATAAAAGTACCCCAACGGAAAGTGTTTCGCCGCCGCGCTTCGGCATGAGCCGTTATGCATGGGGCGGCGAGCGCCTTGATATCGAACAGCTCCATCTGCCGAATGAGCTGTTGGGCAAGAAGTTGATGCTGGTTGCCGAAGAGCGGAATCGGTTCAAGCTCTACGACGACAATGGCGCTTTGTTGGCCGAAGGCGTTACAGGCGAGTCCGTCACGCAGGAGGGGGTCGAGGTGCTCATCGCGAGCATGATCGCGAATCCAGGCACCCAATTTGAAGTGGTGCGCAATCCACGCATTGTCACCATTCAGAATTACCAGGACGCCCTCGAAGTCTCCGAGCAAGGTAAAGAGTCGGGCATTATAAGTCTGGCCCTGGCGAGTACCGACTACACCCTGGCGGTGAAGATTCTCAACAAGGTTTCAAGGCTCTATGTGCAGCAGAATGTGCAACGCACTTCCGCCGAGGCCGCTCAGAGCCTGGAGTTCCTGCAGGCACAACTTCCGCAAGTCAAAGACGATCTGGTCAGAGCCAGTAACGCGTTGAACAGCTACCAGACCCGCGGAAATACGGTAAACATATCGCTCGAAACCAAGTCGGTGCTGGAACAGACGGTGGTGCTGGATACGCGCATCTCGGATCTGAAACTCCAGCAAGCGGACATGGATCGAAAGTTCACCCGAGAGCACCCGGCCTACCGCGCCTTGATGGCTCAGATGGGGGATTTGAACAAGCAGCGACAAGGGTTGGAAAAGAAGGTCCAGGGGCTTCCGGCGACCCAGCAGGAACTGTTGAACCTGACTCGTGATGTAGAAGTGGCGACGCAGATCTATACCCAACTGCTGAATAAATCCCAGGAGCTGGATATCATCAGGGCTGGGGCGGTCGGCAATGCGCGGCTGATTGATACGGCAGATGTCGACATCACCACCCCGGTCAAACCTCGCAAAGCCCTGATCGTCCTGATTGCGACTTTCCTGGGTGGGTTTGTCGGTGTTGCCCTGGTGTTAGTGCGTAAATCGCTGAGCAGAGGACTTGAAGGGCCGGAAGCCATCGAGCAACTTGGCCTGCCCGTTTATGCCTCCATTCCTTACAGCACCCTACAACAGGAGGAAGACACTAAAAAAGTCCGGCTGGGCGACGGCGACAACAGCCAGTCTTTTCTATTGGCCCTGCGTAACCCCACCGACCTGTCGATCGAATCGATACGCAGCCTGCGAACCTGCCTGCATTTTGCCGGGCTGGATGCGACCAACAACCGGATCATGATTTCCGGACCGAGCCCCCAGGTAGGCAAGACGTTTGTCTCCTCTAACCTGGCCGCGGTCATTGCGCAAAGCGGGCAGAGAGTCGTACTGATCGATGCCGATATGCGCAAAGGTCACCTGCACAAGACGTTGGCGACGCCGATCAGCAATGGCTTGTCCGATCTGTTGACCAAGCGCTGCAGCATTGAGCAAGCCATCAATAAACTCGAAGTCGATAACCTGCATTTCATCAGTCGTGGCCAAGTACCGCCCAACCCGTCCGAGCTGTTGATGCATGCCAACCTCAGAGAACTCTTGGCAGAGTTGAGTGAACTCTACGACGTGGTGATTATCGACACGCCACCTCTTCTCGCCGTGACCGACGCAGCCATCGTGGGCCGTGAAGCCGCCATTAATCTGATTGTGACGCGCTTCGGTGTAAATCCAGCCAAAGAGATCGAATTGACTATTCGTCGTTTTGCTCAAAACGGTATCGAATTGAAAGGCGCGATTTTTAACGGCGTCGAGAAGCGGGCGTCCAGTTATTACGGTAATGGCAGCTACGGCTATTACAACTATGAATACGCCTCAGACAAGTCGTGATGCGAGTTCTATCTGCCAGGTAATCAGGTTGAAAGTGGTTAACGATCGTTAACCACTTCAGGCCTCTTTTGCCTGCGACTACGTTCATGGAATTGGGTGGATTGTGAAAAAAATACTACACGTGGCGGAAACGATCAAAGGTGGCGTTGCAACGGTCATCCGGACGATATCGACACCGCCTGAGGGTGACGCGCAGCAATATGAACTGGTCTATTTGATCCCGTTCGACCAGAAGAAAGAACTGCACGGCATTGATGAAAAGGACATCAGGACTTTCTCTCGAAACAAGAGAGACGTCGTTTCACTGCTGCGGTTTGCCTGGCAACTCATCCGGGTGATCTTCAAGGAAAAACCGGATGTCGTGCACTTGCACAGTACCTTTTCCGGCGTCATTGGGCGATGTGTTTGCCTGGCCATGCGCCCTTGGCGATCACCGAAAATCATCTATTGCCCGCACGCGTTTTCGTTCTTGATGGAAAGCTCTCCGGCCAAACAGAAAGTGTATTCGCTAATTGAACGCCTTCTGCAGAAAGTCACGGATGTCATTATCTGTGTCAGCCAGTATGAGCTGGATAAAGCGGCGTCTTTTGGCATCGACCGCCACCGTATGAAACTGATCTACAACGGCATTCATTATAAAAACGATGAAAGCCTGTCCGGCCAGCGCACAGATATTCAACTCCTGTTTGTCGGTCGACTGGACTACCAGAAGGGCTTTGATGTGTTGCTCAAGGCGTTCACGGCAGTCGAGCGCACCGACTTGAAACTGACGGTTGTCGGCAGTGCGGTGAATGAGGAGCGGGTGGAGTGCCCCGTCATTGACGCCGTTGAATACTTGCCTTGGGTAACCCCGGCCGAAGTGAATGAACTCTATAAAACGGCCGATGCCCTGATTGTCCCCAGTCGCTGGGAAGGTTTTGCCATGGTTCCCCTGGAAGGTATGGCCATGGGCGTGCCCGTTATTGCCAGTGACTGTACATCCCTGCCTGAACTGGTGACGCACGACGTCACGGGCTACATATTTTCGACCGGCGATCACCGGGCGCTCGCCAACATCCTGGTGAATATCAAGAAGCAAAAGCTGTTGGAACTCGGCACCGAAAGCCGCAAGCGGGTGCGCGAACGGTTCAGCGCATCGCTGATGATCCAGCAGACCTATGACGTCTATTCCGCTCAAACTTATTAAGTAGATATCACGCTATGAACGTAACTATTTTGCATGGCTACAGTGCATCCAATTCGGGTGATGGCCTACTCGTGGATTTGGCAATTGCCTTGGTGCTGCGAAACTTCGGTGCTGACACGTTAATCAACGTCGTTGCGTCCGACCCCAAATCATTTAGTTATCTTCCGTACAAGCGGTATGACGCACCGGTCATGGCGGCTAAAGGGCTGGGGCGCGTAAAGGAAGCGGTGTTCCTTAAGCAGTCTTACGCACCGCTCGCTGACCTCTTGAGTACGACAGATCTGATCGTCGGGGTGGGCGGTGGGTACATGCGGTCAAAGAGCGCCTTTGAACACATCAAGTTGAAACTGGGTCATGCCAAACAGCTCGAAACGGCGATCTTGAGCAAGGTGCCGTCGGTTTACCTACCGCAAAGTATCGGTCCGTTTCACGGTGAGAGCAGTGCAATCGTAAAACACTACGCCAGTGCCGATGCGGTATTTGTCCGGGATAACAGGTCGTCGGCCATTTTCGAATCCAATGAAAATGTCTATCGAGCGCCAGACCTGGCGGTCCAGGCGTTGGCGAAAAAGATATTGCTGCAACCCAAGTTCACTCGCTGTGCGGCATCGCCGGCCGTGGTTTGCGTGGTTTTACGCAAGCCGCCGGAATGGAGCAAAGAGAAGAAAGTGGCCTACGTTGCCAACCTGAAGCTTCTGTTGAAGCGACTAAGGGACAAAAGCAAAGTGGTCTGCGCTGTCCAAAGTGCCGTTCGTGGCAACGATGACGGGGCGTTCTACCGGGAACTCGGGATTACCGAAGATCTCCTGCCCCTGAAGGCGACACTGGCCAAGTATCAGCCGGATCTGGTCATTTCCGTAAGGCTGCACGGAGCCATTGAGTCGCTCCTCGCCGGCGTGCCCGCGTTCCATATCAGTTATGAGCGCAAAGGCTTTGGCGCCTATCAGGATATGGGCGTGGAAGACTGGGTGATCAACGGTGGAGATATCAATGTCGACACCATTATCGACACTGTTTACGCGCCAAACGCGTTGTCCAGATTCGGTAAAAAACTAACGGACACCTGCAAAGAAATCGAAGCCAAGACGGAGCTGATGGACACTATCATCAAAGGGATTGTTCGATGATATTTCGGCTGTTGCTGCGGGGCGGGGCATTAGGCGCAAAGTTTCTGCTGGTGTTGGCCATCACTCATTACCTGGGTTATGACGCATTGGGTTTCTACGGTGTGGTGGTCGCTGCTTCCTTGATAGCCTCGAAGTTTTACAGCGTCGGGTTCAGCTCTGAAATCAATCGGCTGATCAGCGTGGGGGGCAGTACAAGGATTGTCGTTGATAAGGTATTGATTCTGTACCTGGCCGTTGGTTTGTTGTTATCGGTGGTCACGGTCGCACTCTATTCACTGTTCAGCGATGTTGAGGCAAGTGCCGCGTTGATCGCGTGCGTCACACTGCTGCTACTCACCGAGCATCTTTCCTTCGAAATAAACTCCTTTGTCTTTTCCGCACAAAAAGCCAACTGGGGCGCGGTGTTGTTCTTCATCAAGACCGGCCTCTGGGCGCTCGTTGCCGTGGGCGGACTCATGGCGGGCGTAGTGTCCACCATCGCCAGCGTTCTTTGGTTATGGGTGGCGACCAATCTTTTGGTTATCGTGGCCGGTTACTTGATTGTGGTGAACGTTCACAAGGGGCGGGACATCGGTGCCGTCACCACGGTATCGGTCTGGCGGGCTGGGCTGCCCTTTTATCTGGGCGGCGGGTTGATCGCAGTAAGTCAGTACGCTGAGCGTTTTCTGATTCTGGACATGGAGCCGTATGCCAGCCTCGGCAAGTACGTGTACTCCTGGTCCGCCGCCAACACGTTGCAAGCGTTGTCCTACGCCGTTGTTGCAGTAGTGGGCATTCCCGTGCTCGCCAAGCGCTATAAAGACAACCAGCAGGCGCTGACGGTCCGGCAGTTATTCGTCAATCAATGGGTGCTGCGTTCACTCATTGTTTCCTGCGCGGTGGCGGTACTGATTTATGCTTTCTTCAACATCCTGCTCGACTATGTGGCCGCAGCAGTCCCGCGCCCGGATAACCGGATTCTGGCGATTCTGATTTTCTCCTTTGCCCTGCGCGCCGTCGGCGACATCGTATGGGGCGGTCTTATTGCCTCCAGGAACAGTCGGGTTTCATTAGCCAGTGCAGCGATCTGCCTGGTGATTTCGCTGCCCGTCAGCTATGTGCTCATCAAGCACTATTCAATTTATGGCGCAGCGTGGGGCAATGTCTTTTCCATCACGGTGCAACTGGCCGTTATTGTGTTGCTGACCAGGTTTGCCCGGGCGAAGGGGGCTTTGTAATGGCTATCTCTCTGCCGTCCATAGAGTTTCGTGGAAGAAAGCTCGACTCGCCCATTTCGTTCCTGATCCTGCTGTGTGGTCTTTTTCTGTCTATTGCGATGCCGCTGCTGATGCACCGCGATCCGGGTCCTGATGCAATGACCTTGTGGACGTCTTACGTTCGTTCGGACAACTGCAATTTCTGGAATCCGTTTTCACCAGACCGGTCCTCTTACGAATGTTCCGCCTACCTGCTGCGTCCCACCGGTATCAACCTGACCAACGCGTGGGCGTACGGGATGCTGTGCAATCTGTTCCTGACCTCTATCCCGGTCTTCATCTTCAAAAGAATTCCGATAACGATCTTCCTGACCTTGTGCCTGTGGGGCGTGGTCAGGTCGTTTTTCCTCGATAACCTGACCAAGGAAATCATTGTCTCGGTGGCGGTCATCGCCATTCTGTTTTTCTCCTTTTCGAAACGATACCGAGCGGGCTTTTTTCTTTCCGCACTGTTTTACGGCGTGCTGATTCGGCCCTACTGGATATTGTTTTCGTTGGTCTGGGTCGGCGTGTGCGTGATGAAGAAACATGTCTCGCGTTTCAGCTTTTTCGTGATGTTGTTCATGTTCTATCTGGTGATCGCAACGGCGATTCAGTTGCTGGTCGGCTATTCCGTTTCGTCCATTCGCGCCAGTAATAACGAACAGCGGACCCTGGGTGAAGAGGGCTCAAAGTCGTTGATCGTGTCGTGGCTTAGCGGCGGTGATTTCGTGTCGCAGGCCGTGGACTCCATGAGCATCTTTTTCAGGCTGTCGTTCCCGGTGGAGTTGATTCTGCTCTCCGGCCTGGGCCAGATCATATTCGTCGTCCTGATGATGATGACCTCGTTGCTGATGTTCAAAATGATGACGTCGAGTCATTACAAGGGCGCAACCATCGCACCGAAAGTCAAAGAGCTGATTGCGATCCCATTGTCCTTTCTATTGGTGCAGGGTTTGTTCGAGCCTGACTTCGGCTCGTTTGCCCGACATTTTTCCATGGTGGTGCCGGTGCTGTTTCTGGGGCTGGGGTTGCAGTTGCGCTCAAGAAAACCTGAGTCGATTGAATCAAGCGTGTTGCGCTGAGGTTTGCGGTCTATGCAAAGCAAGAAAAAATCGTTGGAAATAGAAACGCTCAGGGGCCTGGCATGTCTGCTGCTGGTGCTCTATCACGTGATAGGGCCGTTGGGTGGCGGGCTGAAAATAGAGCTGGGATCACCTTTTCGGGTTCTGGCGGATTCGATGGTGTACGTCAGGATGCCGCTGTTCACCTTTATCTCGGGTTATATCTATTCGATTTACAAAATCAGGGGCAATGACTTCTCCGCTTACTGCGTCGGCAAAGTGAGAAGGCTGATCGTGCCTCTGTTTTTTGTCGGTATCCCGTTTTCAGTGCTGCAGGCTGTCGGGCCGGGTGTGAACAAGGACCTCGGTCTAACAGAGGCCTTGCTGTCGTTCTACTTGCCGGTTAATCACTTCTGGTTTCTGCAGGCAGTTTTCATCATCTTCATGTTTGTCGGTTTTCTGCAGTGGCGCGGTCTGTTGCAGACGGCGACACGGCTGTATCTGCTGTTTTTGTTTTCGGCGGTGGTGTTCTTGCTACCGACCTTTCCGGTCGACGCGTTTGGCATCAACGGCGCTGTCTATTTGCTGCCGTTCTTCGTGACGGGAATGATTTGCCACGAAAAGGTCAGCGCTTTAAAGCAGTCACTCAAAGTGGTCGGGCCGGTTGTATTCGTCTTGATCTCGGTTGCGCTGCTTTACGTCGCCGCGGTGGATCGCGAGCTCATTGTCGATCGCCGAAGCCTGGTCGGTTTGCTCGTTGGCTGTATGTCCTGCGTCGCGTTACTGTCGAGTGACTTGCGCTCCAAAGCACTGATCTGGCTCGGCGGATATTCCTACGCAATCTTCCTCTTTCACGTGCTGTTTGCTGCCAGTTCCCGGTTTGCGTTAGGTCGTTTGGGCGTTACGGACGAGAGCATCCTGGTTGTGGGCGGCGTGTTGTGCGGATTGTTGGGACCGGTGGTGCTGTCGAATGTTTTCAGTCGTTTCGCCATCACTTCTGTTTTGTTTTTGGGCGAGCGAGTTACCCGCAAAAAGACTCCAGAGGTCGGGTTGAAGGTGTCTCAATCCTGAGCGCTGATTCAGCCGACTTGCTGATAGAGAGATGGATGAGCCAATGGACTATGTCGAAGATGTGCGACCCGTTTCGGCTCCGGTGATCGAAGTGAACCGTTCACGCGAGCGTCTTGCCGCAATGGCCACGAGTAAAGCAGGGGAGGTGCTGGCCATCTCGGTGATCGGCGACAGCTACAGCGCCGGGCAGGACTTTTACTTGAATGACCTCACTCAACACCTGGCGAAAGATTTCGGTTTCGCCGGGCCTGGTTATGTCGGGTTCAATCACGGCGCCGCACTCGGTGGTTCGAATTTCAAATACACCCGCAGCAGCAAAAAGTACTTCGGAGGGGATTGGGACGTTTCCAGTCTTGGCCAGGCGAGTCCGGACAGCCGCACCGTCTCCGGGCAGCCGGGTGCCTATCTTGAAGTGGATTCCAACGAAACGGCGGTCATCAATACGTCCATCGCCCAAGCCAAGTTGCTTTACCTGGGCGATGGCAAAACCAGTGACATGCGCTATCGGTGGACGCCTTCGGACGTCTGGCAGCCTTTGACGTTGGCAGGTTCAGGGGTTCAGGAAGTGCAACTGAGCGTTCCCGCCAGTGCTGAGTGGGCGTTTAGGCTCGAAGTGGTGAAAGGTGCGCCAACGTTGTTTGGTCTGTGGCTGGCCAATAATCATGGCGGCGTCAGGGTCTCCAAACTTGCCGCTTCCGGCGCCGCGTCAGGAGACTTTTATAAAAGCGACCGTCAATGGCAAACCCAATGGAAGGCCGTTGTTTCCAGGATACCGGCGGACGTTTATCTGATCATGTTAGGCGGTAACGACCAGGGGGTTGGCGTAAAGCCAAAAGACTACCTGGAGAACATGAAAGGGTTGGTGCGGATGATTCGTGAAGTTCATCCGGCGGCGAGCATCAACGTGATCCTGCGTCAGGACACGACACGCCCCAGTGCCTATCCGATGACGGAGTACGCCCAGGTGCTTGAACCTTGGGCGCGTTCGGAAAACATCGCGTATTCGAGTTTGCAGTGCACGTTTGGACCCGACTTCAAACGCTACGCCAATGACGGACCGACTCCCATGATTGGCCCGGACAAAATACATCCCATCCCGGGTTCGGGCGGTCGCCTTATTGCCGATTATGTGTATCGCCTGATGGTCGGTGGTGTCAGCGATGCGCCGGGCAAGTGCGGTTCCGCGTTGAAGTAATCATTCAACGTTCGAAGTGTTCCAGATGGCTCAGCAGCTCTGCGGTTTTCACCGGCATCAAGTCAGGATCACGTCGGGTTTCAATATTGATGACGATTGCCGGGTCGCTGTAACGGACGCGAACCCGGAATCGCCAATCGTTGAAAATCACTTTAAGCCCGTCGCGTTCGTCGATATCCAGGGCCTGGTGGGCGTACAGGCTTTTCAGATGGTCCAGGAGTGCAAAGGGGTCCTTGACCGGGCGATGGATATCGCCCGAAGAGGGGAACACCCCGATGCGCTCAACCAGCAAAGGTGTGCCAAACCAGGCAGCCGAAGTGGAAGATGACGACGGTTTTTTTGACAGCCAGGCCATCACCCCGAAGTTGCTCGCTTTGTGTTCGATGTCTACCGAGCGTTTTGCAGTGGTCATAGTGGCCTGCCTGGGCGAATGAGTCTGGTTAAAGACCGTTGAGATAAAGCTGCTCATAGCAAAAGTTGGTGGCGTCGATATAGCCTTCTGCACCACCACAATCAAAGCGCAGGCCTTCGAACTTGTAGGCCAGCACGCAGCCATTCTGCGCCTGCTTCATCAGCGCGTCGGTGATCTGGATCTCGCCGCCCTTGCCCGGTTGGGTGTCGGCGATCAGATCAAAAATATCGGGGGTCAGAATGTAGCGGCCAATGATTGCCAGGTTGGACGGTGCGTCCTCGGGTGCCGGTTTCTCGACCATGCTGTTGACCCGGTAGATCCCTTCGGAAATCAACTCGCCAGCGATCACGCCGTATTTGTGCGTCTGATCATGGGGAACTTCCTGAATGGCCACGATCGAGCAGCGGAATTTTTTGTAGAGTTTGATCATCTGCGCCAGTACGCCGTCACCTTGCAGGTTCAGGCACAAGTCATCCGCTAGCACCACGGCAAAAGGTTCGTCGCCGATCAAAGGGCGACCGCTGAGAATCGCGTGCCCCAAGCCTTTCATTTCGACCTGGCGGGTGTAGGCGAAGGTGCAGGTTTCAATCAGCTCCCGCGTGCCGGCCAGAAACTTTTCCTTCTCGGTGCCGCGAATCTGGTGTTCCAGTTCATAACTGATATCGAAATGGTCTTCCAGCGCACGTTTGCCCCGGCCGGTCACAATCGCCATGTGCTGCAAACCAGCGTCCCGCGCCTCTTCAACGGCGTACTGGATCAAAGGCTTGTTGACGATCGGCAGCATTTCCTTCGGCATTGCTTTAGTAGCGGGCAAGAAACGCGTGCCATAACCGGCGGCGGGGAACAAGCATTTACGAATCATAGATATATCCTGGAAAGTCATTGTCCACGGCCATACAGAAACAGTATCGGGAATGGCTGTGAGTTTTGATGTATTGCTGAAGTTGTACTTTAATACCTGAGTGGGGATTTATTGGCAATTATTAGCGGGGGTAGAACAGGGTAAATGTTATTAGTTGTCGGGCTTGAGGGTGTTTAGTTAATTTTAGTCGGTGTCTATCAATAGTGTCGGTTGTTCTGAAGTGCTAATAAGTATTTGGCGCCCTTCGTTATGTGCGCATTCAACATTGCATGTAATCGAGCACTTCAATACCCCACTATGGACCGCTCTATGAAGATTCTGGTAACGGGTGGAACCGGTTATATCGGTTCTCACACCACACTTGCGCTGCTTGAGGCAGGCTTCGACGTGGTTGTGCTGGACAACCTTTGCAACAGCTCTGACGCGTCGCTGCACGCTATTGAAGCCATCTGCGGCAAAACCGCCCTGATGATTCGCGGGGATGTGTGCGACCGGGCATTGCTGGACCGGATTTTCCAGGAGCATTGCATCGATGCTGTCCTGCATTTTGCCGGGCTCAAAGCTGTCGGCGAGAGCGTGCGCAAACCGCTTGAGTATTACGAAGCCAACGTCAGTGGGAGCATTACGCTGTGTCAGGCGATGTCCGCCGCCGGCGTGTTCCGCCTGGTGTTCAGTTCATCGGCGACGGTGTACGGCGCGCCGGAGCAGATGCCGATTCGTGAGGACTTTCCTACAGGCACGCCGACCAATCCTTACGGGCAATCCAAGTTGTTCATCGAAAACGTGCTGCAGGATCTATGTGCGGCAGACCCGCGCTGGAGCATCGCGCTGCTGCGTTACTTCAACCCGATCGGCGCTCACGCCAGCGGGCATATGGGCGAAGACCCCAGCGGGATTCCCAATAACCTGGTGCCTTACATCAGCCAGGTGGCCGTCGGCAGCCTTCAGGAACTGTCGATATTTGGTGACGATTACCCCACCGACGATGGCACCGGCGTACGCGACTACATCCACGTGGTGGACTTGGCGGACGGGCATCTCAAGGCATTGCAGTCGATCTCGGCGCGCAGCGGCATCCATATCTGGAACCTGGGCACGGGCGACGGTTACAGCGTTCTTGAGGTGCTGCGGGCATTCGAACAGGCCTCGGGTCGGCCAGTGCCTTATCGCGTAATGCCGCGACGTTCGGGCGACGTTGCCAAGTGTTGGGCCGATCCCTCCAAAGCGGCGAAGGACCTCGGCTGGAAGGCCACGCGGAGTTTGCAAGAGATGATGACGGACACCTGGCGTTGGCAATCGAACCATCCCAAGGGCTACCTCGAGTAAGCCTTGAAGGTGTGCCATCAACAGCCGGTTTTTCTGCTGAACTGTTATATCAGGGCGCAATGTTAATTATGGTCGGGAAAATTGACTGGAAACACATCCGGCAAGTCCGTAGATATAAAGAACACGCAGGAAGGAGTTTGATATGAAAAAGATGATGGTAATTGCCGTGTTGTCGATGATGAGCAGCGGGGCTTTCGCAGTAGAAGCACCGCTTACGCTGGATACAAAAGTGTTGGGTGATGTAACGGCGGCACAAGCTGCACTGGCCAGCACTGCGCTGGTATCAGGTGCAGTGGCTGCCTCCAGCAGCGGTGGAAGTTCCAACGGCGGAACCACCGGAAGTACCGGGACTACTGGCACTACCGGGACCACCGGCACAAACTGAGAAATACCGCAGGTGTCACACAAGATTGCCCGGCTAACACTGGGCGATCTTGTTTTGGGTTTGCCCTTGAATAGCGTAGTGCCATTATGATTCGTAGTGTTCCTTTTTTAATGCTGGCAAGTATTGCTTTGCAAGGTTGTATGTTTTCGCCGGGGCAACATATGAGTACCAGCGATATCACTCGCGAAGGCGCCAGCGAAAACAGTCGGGTCGAGCTTATTCCGATTACCCCCAAGCTCATCGCCATGGACAGGGCCACTCAGAAGCGTGAGTCTTTGCCCCCGGAATTGTTGACCACACCGGACGAATACCGCATTGGTAACAACGATGTCTTGTACATCACGGTATGGGATCACCCCGAGTTGACCGCACCTTCAGGCGCGCAACAACAGATCGATGCTAACGGCCGTCTTGTTCGTTCCGACGGCACGCTTTATTACCCCTACATCAAAGAAGTCCAGGCCACCGGAAAGACCATCCAGCAACTGCGATCCGATATCGCCGAGAAGTTGTCGACCTTCATCTCGGACCCGCAAGTAGACGTCGCCGTGTTGCGCTTTGCCAGTCAGAAAGTGGTGGTGTCGGGCGCCGTATTGAGAGCAGGCCCGCAAGCGATTTCCACCAACCCGCTCAATGTGGTTGAAGCCCTGGGTTCGGCCGGTGTCGATCCGCTGAACGCGGACTTGTCCGGGTTGCTGTTGACGCGAAATGGACGCAGCTATCCGCTGAATCTCGATGGGCTCAATCAGCAAAATGCCGAGTTGCAAAACGTCTACCTCAGAGGCGGCGATCAGTTGTACTTGCCGTACAACGACAGCAAAAAGATCTATGTGATGGGCGAGGTCAATCAGCCGCGCGCGTTGACGTTCAAGACCCGCACCATGAATCTTTCCGACGTCATTGGCTCGGTCGGCGGATTGAACCAGACCACCTCCAACGGCAACGCCGTGTACGTCATCCGCGGTGTGGAAAATCTCGATGTAGAACCCGCCAAAATCTATCAGCTGCGAGCCGAGTCGCCGTCCGCCATGGCGCTCGCCACTCACTTCGATGTTCGTCCCCAGGACATTGTTTACGTAGGCCCAGCCAACGTTACCCGCTGGAACCGCTTCATCAGTCAATTGGTGCCATCGGCCTCGATTCTCGGCATGGGCGCGGCGGCACAAAACAATTTAAGTGAAGCCAACAGCAGATAAGGTCTGGTCCCACTGTGAGAACGTTGAAAGTTAGCGTCTGCTTGATGGCGGCCTTGCTGTTGTGTGGATGTAATCCGCTGATGAAGGCCACGTTGGCCAACTTCAAAGCCGTGGCCACCGGTCCCGATGACCTGGAGTTGACGCCAGCGCAAGTGGCCGAAGTTCAGTATCCGCAACTCAAGCTGTCCACCCCTTCCGGCGAAGGGGTATTGGCGATGGTGCGTGAGCGAGGCGACTTGCAGTACTGGGTCGCGTCCGGCAAGCAGGTGTTGTTGCTGCGCGACGGCCTCGCGGTTCGCACCGTCGGCCTGGGCTTTGAGGGTGACCTGGATGGGACCCGCATCGAAGACGATTCGCCGTTCAAGCAAGGCCTTCACCGGCTGCCCGATGGCTACACCAGCCAGCGCTGGATCGATCTCTATCGCGGTTACGAAGTGGGTGTGGCCGTACGCAGTCGCTTCACTCGAAAACCCATGGAAACCATCAGGATCCTGGACAAGGAATACGCCGTGCTGCGTGTCGATGAGCAGATAGAAGCACCGGCCATTGGCCTGCGCGCGACCAATCATTATTGGGTCGATCCGGCTAACGGTTTCATCCTCCAGAGTGAGCAGCAACTGACGGGGCAGCTCAGGGTGAAGATCGTGCAGTTGACCTCTGAACGCAGGGCCGTCCGTTGAAGTTTCCAAAGGCGGTATGGACGTGCCTGTTGTTGATTTCCAGCGGCGCGAGTGCGGCAGTCACCGTCAGCGGCGATGTGCGCAATCCGGGACCGGTCGATCTGCACTCCGGGGCGCGCGTGCTGGACGTGATGCGTGAGACGCAACCCAATCCTGAAGGCTATTGGCTGGCGGCCGCCTGGCTGCGACGGCCGTTGCTCGAAGAGCAGACTCGGCTCAAGACCGGGGTCTTGTTCGATTTGAAGGTGCTCCAACGCACCGCATTGCTCTTCGATCGCCCGAGCCGGGCGGCACTGGCGTTGCAGTTGTACGAGCAAATCAGTCGCATGCCGGTCACCGGGCGTCAGGTGGCGGTGCTGGATCCGGTCGCGGTCGAGGTCGGGTTTGCTCGCAACTTCCGTCTCGATGACGGCGACAGCCTGATCTACCCGATGCGTTCCGATGGGGTTGAAGTGCTGGGCGCTGTCGCGCAACCCTGCCGGCTCGCCTATCGCTCGCTGCAAGAGGCGCGGGACTACCTGCAAGGGTGTTCACCGCTGGCCGATGCCGACGCCGATTACCTCTGGATCATCCAGCCCGATGGCGTCACCCGCCGGGTCGGCATCGCACCGTGGAATCGCGAAAGCGGACACGTGCCCGCCGCCGGCAGCAAAATCCTGGTCCCTGTCAAAACCGATGATCTTAATCCGCCTATACCTGAACTGAATCAGCAGTTGGCCGAATTTCTTGCCACGCAACTGGCTGAGGTGGTTCCTTGAATTTACGTTTTGCTGCAGTGCTGTTGTTGCCGTGTGGTTTGGCTCACGCAGAGCCGCGATTGACCCAAAATGATTTCGGCGGCGTGGGCTTGATGCAAACGCCGACGGCCCGAATGGCCCCGGTCGGCGAGTTGAGCGTGAATGCCAGTCGAACCGATCCCTATACCCGTTACAGCGTTTCATTGCAGCCATATGAGTGGCTGGAAGGTTCGTTTCGCTATACCGCGATCACTAACCGCAGGTATGGCCCCGAATCGTTGAGCGGCGACCAGAGTTATAAAGACAAGGCCGTGGACCTCAAGGTGCGCCTGTGGCAAGAAAGCCACTGGGCGCCTGAACTGGCCCTGGGCTTTCGCGACATCGGTGGTACCGGCCTGTTCTCCAGCGAATTCCTGGTCGCCAACAAACGCTATGACGACTTTGATTTCAGCGCGGGTATTGCCTGGGGATACATCGGCAATCGAGGCGATTTCGACAACCCGTTGGGCTGGGCGGCTGATCGCTTCAACACCCGGCCGGACGGCGAGGGCACCGGTGACGTCAATACCAATGCCTATTTCCGTGGGCGACCTTCATTGTTTGGCGGCGTCACCTACCAGACACCGTGGGACCCGCTCAGCCTGAAGCTCGAGTACGAAGGCAACGACTACAAAAACGAGCCGAAAGACAACGCCATCAAGCAAGACTCGCCCATCAACATCGGTGCGGTGTTCAAACTGACCGACTCGGTCGATCTCAGCGCGGGCTGGGAGCGCGGCAATACCGCGATGTTCGGCATCACCCTGCACACCAACTTCGTCAGCCGCAAGACGCCGGCCAAGACGTACGACCCGCCGGCGGAGCGTCTGCCGACACAGGCACCCGCCACCCCACCGGATCAAGTCAACTGGGCCAACGTGTCCCAGCGCTTGCAGAAAAATGCCGGCTACAAAGTCGAGCGCATCACCCAGCGCGGCCCCGAGTTGTTCGTGTACGGCGAGCAGACGAATTATTTCCATTCCGCCAAAGCTGTCGGCCGCGCCAGCCGCATTCTGGACAACAGCGTCAATGACGATATCGACTGGTTCACCCTGGTGAACAAGCGCTACGACATGCCGCTGGAAGAGACCAGTGTGCCGCGCCAGACCTTTCGCGAAGTGGTCAACAATGAAGAGCCGCTGCAAACGTTGCACCGCACGACCGAGGTCAACGGGGCGATGCCACACACCGAAACCACGCTCTTTACCGCGGCACGCGATCCGTTCAACTACGGCATCGGGCTGGGCTACAAACAGAACGTCGGTGGCCCGGATGGTTTGCTCTATCAGTTGAGTGCCGATGCGGACGCCGAGTATCGCTTCACGCGCAATACCTGGTGGAGCGGCCTGCTCAGCGCCAACCTGGTGAACAACTACGACAACTTTACCTACGACGCACCGAGCGGCTTGCCCCGTGTGCGCACGGACCTGCGCAAATACCTGACGACCTCTGACGTCACCATGCCCACGTTCCAGCTCACCCATGCCGAGCAGTTGGACAAAGACCTGTATGGCATGGTCTACGGTGGCTATCTGGAATCGATGTTTGCCGGGGTGGGCGGTGAGGTGCTGTTCCGTCCGGCAGGCCAGCGCTGGTCGGTGGGCGCAGACCTGAACTACGTGCGTCAGCGCGAGTTCAACCAGGGCTTCGGCCTGCGCGATTACTCAACCGTGACTGGCCACATCACCGGCTATACCGACTTGCCTTTCGATACTCAGGCAGCCGTCAGTGTCGGCCGTTACCTGGCGCGGGATTGGGGCGCCACAGTCGACCTGTCGCGGGAGTTGCGCAATGGTGTGCGATTCGGTGCCTGGGCCACGCTCACCACCGCGACAAAAGCGGAGTACGGCGAAGGCAGTTTCGACAAGGGCATCTACATCTCCATCCCTTTCGACGAACTGATGAGCATGTCGACTATGCGTCGCGCCAACATCGTCTGGTCGCCGCTGACCCGGGACGGTGGTGCACGGCTCAATCGCAGCTATTGGTTGCACTCAATGACCGATAGCCGTGACAGCGACTTGTTCTACCGTAACTTCGACAAGATCACTGAGTGAGGGCGGGCGAACTACAGGGCGACAGGCGCTGTAGTTCGTGACGTCGTCAACCGGAAGGGGAATGCCTGGAAGGTTTTACAGTGAACACACTTCTGCGCAGGGTTCCCTGCGTTATCCCACCTATTCGAAACCGTAAGCAGGGGCTGGCATAGATCCCCTGTTACTGGTCTTGATTACGTATCCAAGACTGATAGACACCCACGAAAAAGGGGACTTGCGTCCCCTTGTCGTATTGCGGTTTCTGGCTTCTAAGCCATCAATAAATGTCTTTTGACAGCAAGGTGAAGGGCGTCTTTACCAGGATCTTCAAGTCCAGCCACAACGACCAGTTGTTGATGTAGGTAAGGTCGATCTCCACGCGTTTCTGCATTTTGTCGATCGTGTCGGTCTCGCCGCGGCAACCGTTGATTTGAGCCAGCCCGGTAATCCCCGGTTTGATTCGGTGACGCGCCATGTAGGCGAGGATTTTCCCGGAGTAGTAATCGTTGTGCGCAACGGCGTGCGGACGTGGCCCGACCAGGGCCATATGGCCTTGCAGCACATTGATCAGTTGCGGCAGCTCATCGAGGGAAGTGCGGCGGATAAAGCGCCCAACCGGGGTGATCCGCGAATCGTTACGGCTGGCCTGCTTCACCTCCTTGTCATCGTGCACGCGCATCGAGCGAAACTTCCAGACCTGGATCACCTTGCCATTCCAGCCGTGACGGTCCTGTTTGAAGAACACCGGGCCCGGGGAGTTGAGTTTGACGGCCAGGGCAATCAGCAACAGCAGCGGGCTCAGAAGGACAATGGCCAACAACGCCACGCTCTTTTCCAGCAGGCTTTTACTCAGCGCCGCGGTCGGCTGGCTGGTCAGCGGACTTTCATTCAAGTAAATCGCCGGCAGGCCGTCCACGACCCGTACCGAGTGGTTGAGCAGTGTCAGGCTGTTCAAGTCCGGCACCCAGACCACGTCTACGTTGGCACCTAGCAAATCGATATACATCGCTTCGATTTTTGCCGCTTCACTCAGGGGCAGGGTGATGTACAAACGTCGGATGTCATGGGCCTTGATCAACTCCAGCAACTGCTCCTGCGGGCCTACGATCGGCGGCGAACCCATCGCGAGCGGGAGCGTGGTGTCGGTGCTGACCAACCCGACCAACGGGAAGTGTTCAAGGCTGCGCAGCTTCCTGGCGAGCCCCAATGCCAACTCGCCGGTGCCGACGATCAGGGTTTTATGCTCGCTTTGAAGTGAGCGTTGATAGTATTGCGAGAAACCGTGCAGCGGGACGTACAACAATGCTTGCCCGAGGTAACCGCAAGCCGCCCATACCAGGATCAGTTGACGGGAAAACAGTTCATCAGCCTTGCAGATGAACGCCACACAGGCCAATGCCGCGAGGGTCATTGTCCAACCCATCAACAAGCGTCCCAATCCTTCCAGGTAGTTATCTTTCTTCGCGTAGACGCCACACCATGTATAGGCGGGCACCGAAGCAAGTACCGTCAGAATTGCGCACACCCGATAATAGAACTCTACCGTCCCAGTCTGGTAATAAACCAATAGAAACAACAGGGCCACAACAAAGCCCTGACCCAGTGCCCATTGTCCCCAGAAGGTCAATCCTTTGAGGTGGGTATTTCGATTGATACGAAGATTGTTAACCATGCGATATCCCCAAAATACGTCCATTCGCGCGTCGACAGACAACAGCCAAGTTGATGTAACAAACATTATTATTTTTATAAGAGGGCGAAACATTGACGGTCGAAACGCCACTGTGCGGCGCGCTCGTCAGTGAATAGATTAATTTATTGGGCTGAAAGCTGTCTGACGACTTTTAACGGATGGATTACTTATTTGGTGATTATATTGTGGGTAACGAGGTGTTATAAATAGTCGATAATTTAAGGTGTTTGATGGGAGGTTCAGGCGGGATTTTTTTGAAGGGAGTGAGGCGCTGGACGGGTGAAATGGTGGGGTGCTTTTGTTGTTTTTGTATGCACTGCCATCGTAGTCATTTCATTGGCTCAGGTAAGGCTTTTCCCCCGTATTATTTTTTGAATCAGGCAATAGCCACGATTTCTGACCGCTCGGAAAAGGCGCTCGCCATTACTGGCGTTTTTAAACTTTTCCTGCAACCGGCTCAGGCACATTTCCAGGCCTCGATAATGTTCGGGCTCTCTGCCAATACTCCGGATAAGGTCATCTTTGCTGACTACCCGGTCATCATGGTGCAGCATTTTTTTGACCAGTGTGGCCTCCAGCCCGGTCAAGACGATCTCGACGTTATCTTTAATCAAAGCACCATTGACATTGCTGAGTCGCCAGGCTTCGGAATAAGGGTAGTGGGGTCTGGGCGACACATTGGAGAGCGAGTCCCGGGTGTCATCCCTATCTTCATCTGCCCGTGGGGACATGTTATTGAACGGTGTATCGGACTGCGCCGCTCGCCACTCGGATTCAAATGTCGAGAGTATGCGCTGCGTATCATGTTTGATAACAGGAGGGACATTCCTGTCAAGGTGAGGGGAAATAAATTCCATTAGTTTAGGGGCGGAAGAGGGAAGGGCAACACCTTCGACAAACATCTTTGCCTGCGACGTACCGAATGAGTTATATCGCTCGCTCGATAGTAATGCCTCAAGCTCAAGTTGTAATGCCGGGCTATGAGTAACGACGACAAAATATTTTCTGGGGAGGGGTGTACTGCTTTCCATGTCTCTCTCCTGAAGGGGCACGCTCGGTTTTTAATTTAATAGGTTGTCGGCAGGGGAGTAATGTCTCCCTTGAAAGTAATCAAAAGGTAATGCGCGTGCCAGTATATGGCTAGCAGCCTGTTCGACTCTGTCGGCTATAAAGGCGACTTTAGTGGTGTGAGTCAGCATGGTCATGCGTTCGTGAAGACGATTGAATAAATCGGGGTTTCCCGTCAGTTTAAGGCTCAAGTCTAGGGCTGAAAGGGGGATCTTTATATAGTCGAAAAGATTCAGGGTTGTAAATATTTCGATACTTTCGTCTTCGATGTTGTAGCCATCGACCGCGATTTCTACGCCGTGATCTTTCAACAGATATACGTTGTTGAGAATTTTCTTTTTATCAATAAAGCTGACCGCCGAAAGGGGTAACTCATTGAACGAAATAACCAGTGTCTGGCCAAAATTACGCAAGGCGTCGCTGGACTGTATCAACTCTTCCGTGAGTGCGGAATCGGCGAGATCTGATTGTCCAACGCAAACGAATCGACGGCTTAAGTATTTGTTTTCACTGGAGATGTTATGATCCTTCAGCGAAAATGCAATTAGCCGGGTCTGCATGAGAACTTCGCTGTAGATGCCATTCATCTCTTGCGGTGCATAGGCTGCATGAGCCTGATTGTCGTCAAACTGGATTTTGATCTCGCTGCCAAATGGGCAGTCGTCGCGAGTGAGGATCAATTGTCGAGACAGATAATGACTCGCACGATAGATGGGTGACGCGCTCATCGTTGCGTTCATATTGCAATAACTCCCTGCATATTAATCATCAGGCGGTCGAGATCAGACCCCTGACCAGACGATATCCATGCCCACGAATACTTTGAATGGCGTTGGTGCCATACATTCCTTTTATTTTTCCGCGAAGGCGACTGATCGATTTTTCCAAGGCTCTAGGGTCATAAAATGTTATGTTCAGACCCATGATCCTGGCGATTTCATCATGGCTCAATATTTGATTCTTCGTTTCGGAAAAAGCCTCAAGAATTTTCATTTCCGGAAACGATACATCCAGTTTTTTATAGTCTCCAATCAGGCACATGCGGGTCGGGTCCAAGAGTAAATTATGCTGCTTGTGCCATTCTGCGCTATTAAAAAACTCGGAAAGTGCGTCCGTATTTTCTTCAGGGGTCGTACTGAATTTCATACAATGGTCGGCCCCTGCAAGATAGTATTTCATCTTGTTGTAGGTGCCTTTGCCAGTGATGGCCACAAAGATAATAAGGGCCTGGTTGTTGGTACGCATATTTTCCACGAGGGCGAGGCTTTCATTAAACGCCTGAGGGCTGTCAATGACTACGAATACTGCACGGTATGAATGGGAGTCCTTGTTTTTTTTAAACGAGTTGTTGTAACACATCGTATCAACGGGTATATCATGCGCTACATAACTTGCAACTAATGTCCTGAAACCCTCAGCTAAACTATGGGTCCGCCCAATGGTGAGAATACCCGTCACCTCCTTTGCGTGGCTGTGGCTGGTATTCGTTAATTTCCCTGTAAGCATCATGCTTTGACTCGGCTGGGTGCTGACATTTGGATGTTAAAGCACCGATTCTCATTTGTGACTGACAATTGGTAACATTTCCCGGGTTTTTCAAGCAGGCGTCACAATTTTTTTAACATTGGTGTCCATCTGACGAGATCCTTTGTGCTGCCTGCGCTTCATCCGCGCAGTGGCAAAGGGGCATCATTGTGCCATCTTTTCGCGCGATGTCCCGCTTTTCCAGTTCAATATGCATGGCGCCAGTGGCTAGAGCATTCGTAGTTTAATTCGTTAAACGGGCATTATGAGTCGCCGTAACTAGCCTGCTTTATCTGCTGATTGGGGGCTGTCGTTAGTTTTTAACTAGCTGGCCTTGGTTGATATATAACGCCGAAGTTGATGTTGTAGTCATGGACATTTGTTAACGTTGAGTTTTAATGGCCGGCTAAATGCGCTTTACTGACTCGTTGGCGATAAATTATAAGTTTGTCAGCAGAATTGCTTTTGTCGATGAGGGGTGTTAATGGATTTTTGGACGACGGTAACGGTATTGATTTTAGGCATGGTGGAAGGGCTGACGGAGTTTTTGCCCATATCCAGTACAGGGCACCAGATCATTGTCGCGGACCTGCTCGAATTCGGCGGTGAGCGAGCAATGGCCTTCAACATCATCATTCAATTGGGCGCCATCCTCGCCGTAGTATGGGAGTTTCGCCGCAAGATCCTCGAGATCGTCACAGGCCTGCCAACCCAACGCAATGCACAACGTTTTACCTTGAACTTATTGATCGGTTTTATGCCGGCCGTAGTCTTGGGCGTATTGTTCGCCGATACGATCCATGAGTATCTGTTCAACCCAATCACCGTGGCGGTGGCATTGGTTGTGGGCGGCATCATCATGTTGTGGGCTGAGCAGCGGGAACATGTGGTGTATGTCGACCATGTCGACGACATGCGCTGGTCTGACGCCCTGAAGGTCGGTTTCGCTCAATGCCTGGCGATGATACCGGGCACCTCACGCTCCGGGTCCACCATTATCGGCGGGTTACTGTTTGGACTGTCGCGCAAGGCGGCCACCGAGTACTCGTTCTTCCTGGCCATGCCGACCATGGTCGGTGCCGCCGTCTACTCAGGCTACAAGTATCGCGATCTGTTCCAGGCCGGCGACCTGCCTGTCTTCGCTTTGGGCTTCGTCACCGCGTTCTTCTTCGCCATGATCGCCGTGCGCGGCTTGCTCAAGTTTATTGCCAGCCATAGCTACGCCGCATTCGCCTGGTACAGGATCGCCTTCGGCTTGCTGATCCTGGCGACATGGATATTCGGTTGGGTTAACTGGACTGAAGCAGCAGCGCTTTGACACTAGTACCAGGCTGCGGACCCACCAGCCTGGTATTTACTTCGATAAAACGCTGACCATTAACGACCTTCAAGCAACTCCGCCGCCTGATCCAGCAATACCAAAGGCTCTTTCGCCTTGTGAATATCCACCGACAACAACTGCCGAAACTTGCGCGCCCCCGGGAACCCGGTGCCCAGCCCCAGCACATGCCGGGTGATATGGTGCATCGAACCACCTGCATCAATATGCGCCGCTATATAAGGCCGCAACTGCGCCAGCGCCTCGGCCCGGCTGATCACCGGCGCCGTGCTGCCGAACAGTTGCTGATCCACCTCAGCCATCACGTAAGGGTTGTGATAGGCCTCACGGCCCAACATCACGCCGTCGAACGTCTGCAAATGTTCGTGACAGGCTTCCAGTGTCTTGATCCCGCCGTTGAGAATAATCTCCAGCTCCGGAAAATCCGTTTTCAACCGCGCCGCCACGTCATAGCGCAAAGGCGGAATGTCGCGGTTCTCCTTCGGCGACAACCCCTCCAGAATCGCAATCCGCGCATGCACCGTAAAACTCGTGCACCCGGCATCCCGAACCGTGCCGACGAAATCACACAACTCTTCGTAACTGTCCCGCCCATTAATCCCGATCCGATGCTTAACCGTCACCGGAATCGACACCGCATCCCGCATCGCCTTCACACAATCCGCCACCAACTGCGGATGCCCCATCAGGCACGCACCGATCATATTGTTCTGCACCCGGTCACTGGGGCAGCCGACGTTCAGGTTTACCTCGTCGTAGCCGTGGTCCTGGGCCATACGGGCGCAGGCGGCCAGATCCAATGGAACGCTGCCACCGAGTTGCAGGGCGAGCGGGTGTTCGGCTTCGTTGTGGCGGAGGAAACGGTCGTGATCGCCATTGAGCAGCGCGCCGGTAGTGACCATTTCGGTGTAGAGGAGGGCGTTTTTTGACAATAAGCGCAGGAAGAAGCGGCAGTGTCTATCGGTCCAATCCATCATCGGGGCGACGGAGAAGCGGCGGGAGAGCGGGGCGGGTGTGGCGGTGATTGGGGGCATTGGGGATCTGGAATCGGTGGGGCTGGGTGGTGGGGGAGTTTATCAGGAATGGGCTTTTGAGGTTGGGGCGAGTCTTACTAGGTGGCGTTGCAGTAGAAGAGAGCGCCCTTTTTTGCATCAAGAAACCGCCGTAGCTGAACCAATCCTGTCTCCCAGCCCAATTTCATGATGTCTGACGAATTGGCATCCTAGGATGAGTAGCAACGTTCACACCACCACGCTTCCCCCCCAGGAACCTGAAAAATGATCTCAAACCTTTTAAAAGTCGTGATGATCACCAGCGCTTTGCTGCTAAGCGCCTGCTCAGGCGTCAGCACCAGCACCTGTTTTTCAGAAGGCTGCCAATCGTTCGATGGCCATGGCGCCAACAAGTTGAACCTCGGCGGGAGCCCGATCGGTAGCAGTTTCAGCGAGTACAGTTCCGGGTTGCTGCACGACGACTAAGGCGTAACGCCTCGGCGGAAGCTCTTTCCGCCGGGTTGCGTTGTTATCTGATGCACTGTGAGTGCTGAGTTGGCGACTGCTTCGCAGCCAGACGCAGGCTGCGCCAGCTGCTAGAGGGGGCGTGGTTGTGGCGGTTACTTGGTGGCGGGCGTTGCGATCCATTGGCTCAGGACTTTCTGATAGTTGCCGGTCACCTTGGCCAAGTGCAGCCATTGGTCGACATACAACTTCCAGGTCATGTCATCGCGGGGCAGCAAGTAGGCTTTCTCGCCGTACTGCATAAACTGGCTCGGATTTACCGCACACAACCCGGGTTTGAGTTTCTGCTGATACAACGCTTCCGACGCATCGGTAATCATCACGTCAGCCTTCTTATCCAACAGTTCCTGAAAGATGGTCACGTTGTCGTGAAGGCTTAATTGCGCCTTGGGCAGAAATGCGTGAACAAACGCTTCGTTAGTACCGCCGGCCGGTTCAACCAAGCGAACCGAAGGCTGGTTGATTTGCTCGACAGTCTGATACAGCGCCTGATCTTCGCAGCGCACTAACGGGATCTTGCCGTCGACATCCAGTGTGGTGCTGAAGAAGGCTTTTTTCTGGCGTTCCAGGGTGACCGAGATGCCGCCGACGCCGATGTCGCATTTGCCGGCCAGCATGTCGGGCATCAGGGTTTTCCACGTGGTTTGCACCCACTCGACTTTGACGCCCAGGCTGTCGGCCAATGAGCGGGCCATGGCGATGTCGATCCCCGAGTACTCGCCGTTCTCGACTTTGGAGGTATAGGGTTTGTAGTCGCCCGTCGTACACACACGCAGTTGGCCTTGCAGGATGATGCTGTCCAGGTGCGAAGGGCCGTCCTGTGCCTGAGCGCCTAAGGAGAGCGCGAGCAGGCCACCGAGCATCATTGTGCATTTTATGGTTTTCATTTTTGGCGGGCTTTTATGAGGGTGGGTTTGAAGAAAATGGAGTGTAGTGAAACAGTTTCTCGGCGGCTATCCACGACGAAAAAGGGCGCTCATCGTAGGAGCGCCCATTTTTGTGTTTGCAAAATGCCGTCTGGCCTCGACGTCATTTTGACCGTTCGGACTCAGTGGCAGCAGCAACTGGAACCGCCGCACCCCGACTTTTTCTTGATGTTTTCGGGGCCTTTTCCCGTGAACACGCTTGCCGGATACCCTGCCTCATTCAGTGCCGATAACAGGGCGTTACTGTCGGTGTCCCCGGTCACTTTGACCCGGCCGGACGCGAGGTCGACAGTCACTTCACCAACCCCGGCCAGCGGCAGCAACGCAGCGTTGACGTGTTTGGCGCAGCTGCCGCAACTCATGCCTTCGACTTGCAGTTCAGTACTGTTCATTACGTAAACCTCTTCTATGGTGAGTGGCAGGTGGTGTGATGACGTGCATCGATGGTTGACCTTGCCACGATGGCAAGGTCAAGCGCTTCTTTCAGGCGGTTACTGCGCCATCGGCATCTTCATCATGCTCGACTGCTGATCCATCATTTTCATCATCATGCCCATCATCTGTTCTGAGTGGTCCTTACCGCCGGACATGCCTTTGCCCATGCCCATGCCTTGGCAATGGTTGTGCATCATGCCCATGCTGGCCTTCATCGTGGCCATGCCTTCTTGCATGGCGGCCTGGCGCTCGGCCGGGGTTTTGGCGGCGATCATTTTTTCGTGGGTCGCCTGCATTTTTTCCATCTGCTCGCTCATGGCTTTGTCTTGCGTGGTGGCGGTGGCGGTGGCGGTGGCCGGTGTGGCTGGCGATGTGTCGGGATGATGTTCCTCGACGGCCATAGCAACCAATGGGCTACTGATGAGCAGTGCGGCGACGAGTGCTTTGAAGTGCGTATGCATGGCAATCTCCAGTGAGTCAGGGACGTATAGGAATTATTGAGCCGCGCTAAAGAGGCGAAGCCAAAGGGGGGGCGGCCGGAACTCCGGACGCTCGGATCGTGGTTTTAATCGTTGAAGCGAACGAAGCGCAGACGCGCTGGCGGCCGGGGTGGCGCCGGGCTGTGTAGGGTGAGAAACGCGAACCGAGTCTGTGGGCGGGCACTCAGAATCAGTGCAGGCAGCAGGAACAGGACGACCCAAAGGGTGTGTTCGAAGGTGGGCAGGGTCAGAGTGGGGCTCAGCGCTGTGGAGCTGTGATCGCAGTACTGCAGGCAGCCGCTGGCATGCAGCTCATGACTGTCGACAGGGTCGGCGCTGTGAGTAATTTCATGGGTGGCGGTCAGGTCATGAGGAGGCGGGCTCAGGCATCCCTGGCTCGCCGCTACTGCAAAGGCCAGCAGCCACAGTGCGAGCACTTGGCTGTTCAGCAGCGGTAGGTGAGTGCGGAGCCAGAGCATTGTGTGTACCTGATCCGAGGGCTTTTCTTGAGCTTAGCCCCGAGCAAGAGGCCATCATTGATCCATATCAACTGGTGCCCCTTTACGTGACTCCGCGCTGACTTCCATCTCTGGACTCAACGTCCCCAACCAAGCCACCAAACCCACAATCAACATCGCCGCCATCAACTCCACTACCACGCTGCGCTGCAATGCATTCGCCGCCACCCGAAATTGCCCTTTGCGCAACGCCAGTTGCAAAGCCGGTCCAAGGTGAAACCGGTTCAACGCGGCGAGCACCAGCATCCCCGTAAACAAGGCGACTTTGATAAACAGCAAAATCCCGTAAGTGCTTAGAAATACTTTATCAAGCTGAAGCCCAACGATGAAGAGATAGTTCACAACACCCGTGACGGTGATGACGACCACAATCAACGCGCCCACCGATTCAAACCGTTTGACTGCGCGGGCCAGCAGTCGGATGCGCTCTTCGGTTTGCAGAACATTTTTTGCCATCAACGCAAGCGCAACCAGCGCTCCCAGCCACACGCCAGCAGCCAGCAAGTGCAGGATGTCGGTAGTGAAATGCCAGACACGGCGGATGCCTTCATCCATCGCCCCATGTCCGTTCCAGGCGAGAGAGGCGAGAGCGATACCGCCAGCAATCGCAGCAACCAGCAAGCTAAAGCCGGGGGCACGATGGTTTAGCGTCACCGCCAATCCTCCAACAACCAGTGCGACAATACGCACGACCCAGGCCAGGCCCATGTCCGTTTCCAACACCATCATCTCGATGTGTGGACGCAACTCGGCAAAGTCTGTTTCACCGCTCATGCCGCTCGCCATCACCACCATGCTCGCGATAGACAACAGCAAACCAAGCGCCGCCGTCCCCGCCAGCATCAATCGAAAGGGCAACACAGCGCCCGACACGCGTTCCCGCCCTTTAAGGCTGTAAAACCCAAACAGCGGCAAGCCCGACAGCAGCATCAAATCCACATACAAGCCAAACCGCAGGGCAATGCCGATCGAGTCGCTCATTAATCACTTCACTTTGAACGTAACGTTGCCGGTGATCGGGTGTGTGTCCGAAGACACCGCGCGCCATTCGACTTTGTAGGTGCCGACGGGCAGTGGCGAAAGCGGGGTGATGACCATGGTTTTCGGATCGCTGCCGCCCGAGACTTTGGCCTTCATCGGCATGGGGGCGTGGGCCATGCCGGGCATTTCGGTCATGACCAGTTTCGCGCCAGAAAACTGGGTCATGAGGTTTTCGGAAAAGTGCAGTTCGATTTTGGCGGGTGCTACGCCGTCTGCACCTTCAGTGGGGGAGGAGGACAGTAGTTTCGGATGGGCTTGAGCGAGTGAGCTCATCAGCAGCCCCAGGGCAACAAGGGTGTTTTTGATCATGCGCATGCGAGGCCTCTTACCGTTTTAAACGGTTGGTTTTTGGTTTTTGTTGAAGCGTTTAGAACCACAGCCGAACACCGAGGACCAGGCGCGCTTCGCTGCGATCCTCGCCTTCATCGTTGGCGTAGTCGGCCGTTTTGCCGTAAGTGCGGTTCCAGGTTACGCCGATGTAGGGCGCGAATTCGCGGCGGATTTCGTAGCGCAGCCGTAGACCGGCCTCGGTGTTGGATAACCCGGAGCCGATACCCCGTTGCGGATCGTTTTTGCCGTAGAAGTTGAGCTCGGCGGTCGGCTGCAGGATGAGCCGGTTGGTCAGCAGGATGTCGTAGTCGCCTTCCAGTCGTGCAGCGGTTTGGCCATCCTCACCGATGAAGGCCGTGGCTTCGGTTTCAAAGTTGTACAGCGCCATGCCTTGCACACCGAAGGCGGCCCAGGTTTGTGGTTTGCCGGGTTTGAAATCCTGGCGCACGCCGCTCACCACGTCCCACCACGGGGAGATCGCGTGGCCCCACAGGGCCTGGATTTCGGCGTCTTCGGTCTTGCCGTTGATGCGTTCGCCTTCGGAGCGCAGCCACAGACGGTCGATGTCGCCGCCGACCCAGCCTGATAAGTCCCAGGCCAGGGCGCTGCCGTTGTCCGCGTCCTGCCATTCGAGTTTGTCGGCGAGGAAGTAATAGTTGAGTGCGGTGTCATGCACGCCGTGGCCGGTCGGGCTGGCGTACACGGCGGCGCGGTCGGCATCGGTCAGCGTCGGGATGGGCGTGCGGCTTTCGGTCGGCGCGGCGGGCTGCATCTGGCCGTCATCCATGCTTTGCATTTGGCTGTGGTCCATTCCGGTCATCTGGTTATGGTCCATGCTCTGCATGTCGTCGGTGGCGGCCATTGCCGAAGAAAGCGTCAGGCCCGCGGTCACGAGTGCTAAAGAGATGGGAGTCAATCTGGTCATGGGATGCGCCTCATTCTTCCACCCGAACTTCACGGAACATGCCCATTTCCATGTGGTACAGGAGATGGCAGTGATAGGCCCAGCGGCCCAGCGCATCGGCGGTGACCCGATAGCTGCGCCGGGAGCCGGGCGGCATGTCGATGGTGTGTTTGCGCACCATGAACTCGCCGTTCTCGTCTTCGAGGTCGCTCCACATGCCGTGCATGTGAATGGGGTGGGTCATCATCGTGTCGTTGACCAACACCACGCGGACCCGCTCGCCGTACTTGAGGCGCAGCGGCTCGGCGTCGGAGAATTTCACGCCGTTGAACGACCAGGCGAATTTCTCCATGTGGCCGGTGAGGTGCAGTTCAATGGTGCGGCCGGGTTCGCGGCCGTCCGGGTCTTCGAAAGTGCTGCGCAGGTCGGAGTAGGTCAGAACTCGGCGCCCGTTGTTGCGCAGTCCCAGTCCAGGGTCATCGAGTTTGGGCGAGCTGGTCATGGCTTGCATGTCCACCAACGGGTTGTCTTTTTCGGTGTCCGGATGAGATTGCATGCCGGCCATGTTGCTGTGATCCATGCCCGCCATATCGCCCATGCTGCCGTGATCCATCCCGCCCATGCCCATGTCATCCATGGTCACCAACGGACGAGGGTCCAGCGCAGGGATCGGAGCCGACAATCCAGGCTCTGTTGCCAGCGTGCCCCGTGCAAACCCCGTGCGATCCATCGATTGCGCGAACAGGGTGTAAGCCGCTTCGGTCGGCTCGACAATCACGTCAAACGTCTCTGCAACCGCGATGCGAAACTCGTCGACGCTCACCGGTTTGATGTGCAAGCCGTCGGCTGCGACCACCGTCATTTTCAGCCCGGGAATGCGCACGTCGAAGTAGCTCATGGCGGAGCCATTGATAAACCGCAGCCGCAGCTTCTCGCCGGGGCGGAATACACCGGTCCAGTTCATGTCGGGTGCCTGGCCGTTCATCAGGTAGGTGTAAGTGGCGCCACTGACGTCGGCGATGTCCGTGGGATTCATCTTCATCTCGGCCCACATCGTTCGATCCGCGACCGTGGCCCCCCAACCTTTTTCGCTGACGTCGTGGATGAAATCACCCACGGTGCGCTTGTTGTGGTTGTAGTAATCCGCCTGTTTTTTCAGCGTCTTCATCAGGCTGACGGCGTCTTCGTCGGTCCAGTCGGTCAGCATCACCACGTAATCGCGGTCGTACTGGAACGGCTCTGGCTCCTTGGCATCGATGACCAACGGGCCGTAAACGCCGGACTGCTCCTGAAGGCCCGAATGGCTGTGATACCAGTAGGTGCCGTTCTGCCGGACTGTGAATTGGTAAACGTACAGACCGCCCGGTTCGATGCCGTGAAAACTCAAGCCCGGTACGCCGTCCATGTTGGCTGGCAGCAAGATGCCGTGCCAGTGAATGGACGTGTCGACCTTGAGCTTGTTGCTCACCCGCAACGTCACCGTGTCGCCTTCGCGCCAGCGCAGCAGCGGACCGGGAATGCCGCCGTTGATGGCCATGGCGGTGCGCGGGGTGCCGGTGATGTTGACTGGGGTTTCGCCAATCGACAGATTGAAGTCGGTGCCCGCTAACACCTGAGATTCGCCGGGGCTGGTGAGTGCCCAGACCGGCGTGCGCCATAAGCCGAGGCCACCAAGCAGCCCGCCCGCGGCCAGCCCTTTCACGAAGGTGCGTCTTGTGGTGTTGGAATGCATGCTGTTGTATTCCCTGTCCGTCAGCTTGGAGCTAGCTTGACGACGAGGCTAACGAGCGGTGCCTTTCAGAAGGCTGAGGCCAGGATTACAATTTTGACAGTTTCGCCAGTGTAGGCGCGTTGAAGCAGGAGGGAGGCGCCACTGAACGGGCGCCTTACCTTAAAGGTGTTTCTTGGGTACGGATGTATCAGCCACGGTGCCGCTGCCACAATTGATATACGAAGAAGACTTCAACCAGCGCTGATCCGGATAGTAAGAGAACAACAGCTGCCCACCTTTCATCGAATCAATCAGCCGACGAGCAACCGCCGGTCTGACTGCCGGACAACCGAGGCTCCTGCCAATCCGCCCATTCGCACGGGCCAGGACCGGACTCACATAAGGCGCGCCATGAATCACGATAGCCCGGTCAAACGCGTTGTCATTGAAACCCGGCTCCAGGCCTTCCATGCGCAGCGAGTAGCCGTTCTGCCCGACATAACTTGACTGTGTGCGGTACAAGCCGAGACTGGTAGCGAAGCTTTCGTTTTGATTGGAGAAGTTGACCGCCATGTTCTCGCCGCTGTTTCGACCATGAGCGACCAGTTCATGAAACAGCAACTTGCGCTTCTTTAAATCGAATACCCAGAGGCGCTGTTCGGTCGATGGCAGGGAATAGTCGATGACCGCAAGTCTTTGGGCAGGCGCTTTGCCTTGGGCGATGCTGCATTGCGAGGCGCGAACGGCGAGATTGATGACGTTGGCGTTAGCCTTCGGAGCCGCTTTGATGAGGGCGGCCGCGAGAGAATCGGCGTAGGCTGACGGTACGGACATTGCAGTCAGTAGCAGGGCCGATAGTAGATAGCCAAAACGTAGTGGCGCCATATAGATGTCTCATCATGTTAAGTTCGAGTCTAGCAGTGCGTTGGCAGCCAGGCGTTGAATGCGGGAGATTAAGGATTATTCATGGTGCTTTTAACAAGGTTATTCGTCATAAGCCGCGTATTTTTTATGGGCTTTCTGATCAGCGGCACGGCGCTCGCAGAAACTTCGTCGATTGAGCCGGCAAATGCGACTAGCTCCATGATCGAGGCCGCAGCGGACGATAACGTCGGTCAAGCGATCCAGGCCTCTCTTGAGCCGCTGAAAACCGCGTTTCCGCCATTGCTCACCGCATCACGCAATCGGCGTGTGGATGTCAGCCGTCTGGTCATGGATTTTTATACCCATCGTGCCTATCGCGCGGCGTGGACGAATGACAGCGATGTCGCGCAATTGATCGCCAGCCTGAACGCGACCGAGGCCGATGGCTTGACCCCGGCGGACTTTCATATTGATGAACTGGTCCGGTCGCAAACCACGATGCAGACCACGCCGGTAACGCCCGAGCAGCGGGCGGCTTTTGATTTGGCGACCACGCATACGTTTATCACCGCGCTGCTGCAGTTGCGGCGGGGCAAGGTTGACCCTTCGCGGCTGGATATTCACTGGAACTTTGATTCGAACGGCGTCGATCCACGTGACGACGTCAATGCCTTCTTCGCGGCGCTCGACAATCACGACGTGGCCAAGGCGTTTGCCCAGGCGCCGCCACAGGAAGCGGTGTACGTCGGTTTGCGTCAGGCCTTGGCGCAACTGCGCGGTATCCGGGATAGGGGTGGCTGGCCGAAAGTGGTGGTCGACCATTCGCTCAAACCGGGCATGGACGAACCGGCGGTCGCGCAGTTGCGCGCAAGGATGGTCACGGCAGGTTTCCTCGATCCACGATTGATTCACGGCACCCAGTACGACGGGGCCGTCACCGCAGCGGTGAAAAAATATCAAAACGAGCAATACCTTGGCGCTGACGGCATGGCCGGGGCGACAACACTGGCGGCGTTGAACGTGCCCGTTGATGCGCGAATCGACCAGGTCCGGGTGAACATGGAGCGCGCACGCTGGCTGCTCTACAAACTTCAGGGCACGTTCGTTATTGTCGATATCGCCGGCTATAAGGTGGCGATGTACCGCGATGGCCTGCCGATCTGGCGATCCCGGGTGCAGGTCGGCAAAACGGCGCGCAATACGCCGATCTTCCAGGCGCAGATTACTTACATCACGTTTAACCCGACCTGGACCGTGCCGCCAACGATCCTTAAGGAAGACATGCTGCCCAAGGTTCAGAGCAACCCCGGCTACCTCGCGGCCAACCGGATTCGGGTGCTGGATCGCGAAGGCAATGTGCTCGATCCGTCGACCGTCGACTGGACCAATCCGCGCGGCCTCACCCTGCGCCAGGATGCGGGGCCCGACAGCTCGCTCGGCCAAGTGGTCATCCGCTTTCCCAACGACTATGCGATCTACCTCCATGACACGCCGCATCGTGAGTTGTTTGCCAAAACCGTCCGCGCGACCAGTTCGGGCTGCATTCGGGTAGAGAATCCGCTGAAACTGGTGGAATTGTTGTTCAACGACCCGGTCCGCTGGAACAGCGAGGGGATTCAAAAACAGTTGGCCAACGGCAAGACCGAGAACATCCGGCTTCCGGTGAAAGTGCCGGTGTTGCTGGCTTACTGGACCGTCGATTTGGGCAGTGACGGGCGAGTGGCGTTCAAGCCTGATGTGTATGGCTACGATGCGCCGGTATTGCGGGCGCTGAACCGGCCGTCGCCGGTGCCAGTGCTGGATTTGCATTCGGCGGTGGGATCGGTGGTAGCGGCGGGGCCGGCGCGGCAGTAGGGGAGTGGGCTTGTTTTGATAAGCCGTCCCCTGGCCGGTTTTTCGTTCCGGCTTTCTAAAGCCCTAGCCCTTCTTGCACCACCGCCAGCAAGTTGTGTTCAGTCAGCGCGACTGCGTCCAGTTGCTGTCCGGCCTGCTCTATCGCCTGTAGCCACCAATGTGTTTCGCCATGCTCGTCCACCGTGCGCAGCAGCGCGAGTTCTTTGCCTTTCGAGTGAATCTCGACCCGCCCAGCGCCATCTTCGGTGAAGCGTGCAACGGGGTCGAAGGTGATGCCGTGCTCATTACCTTCGATCAGCAATTGGTCGATCGCGTAATCGAAAGTCGCACCCTCTGAATCGCACTCGAAGACATGCGTGGGATTACGCCGCAGGACCAGGCCCACCTCGGTCACTGGCAGCAGCCACGCCTCGATCTGCTCATACAACTCGTAGACTTGGCCGGGCCAGCTGTCGATCATCTGATCCGCGCTGGTAGGTCGGGTATGTTTCAACTTCGCCGCGAGTTCGTCTGCCTTACTCATTTCGATTCCCTGTCGTGATGTAAGAGTAATCGTAGCTCCTTCAATGCCATCCGGGCTTTGCCCTGCGTCATGTCAGCGTCGCAAGCGTGACAAATCATTTCTACTCACACTCAATTGCCCAAGACCGCCAACTCTCCCCGCAAGAACTCCACCAGATCCCGCTGCAACCCGGTCAACGCTCCCTCCCGGCTGATCAACGCCAGCTCCGTCGGCGGCAACTCCGGCAGATCGGTGCACACGCTGTGCTCCGGCAACACCGCCGACGCCGGCAGTACGGACACCCCCAACCCCGACGCCACCGCCGCCTGGATCCCGGTCAAACTGTGGCTGCCAAACGCCACCCGCCAGGGTCGCTGTGCCACGTCCAGCAAGCGGATCGCCCGCTGCCGATAAATGCAGCCTTGCGGAAACAACGCCAATGGCAACACGCCGTTGGCCGAGTCCACGCCCGCACCTTTGACCCACACCAGCACTTCCGGCCACGCCGCCCAGCAGGGGCCGCTGTCCGGTTCGCGTTTGATCAGGGCGATGTCGATCTCGCCTGATGCGAGTTTCTGTTTCAGATCGGTACTCATGCCGCTGACGGTTTCCAGTCGGGCTTGCGGCCGCGCGCGATTGAAGCCGGCAAGGATCAGCGCCATGCGTCGCGCATCGAAGTCCTCCGGCACGCCGATACGCAGGATCTCCAGATCCAGGTCGCTCGCCAGCGCTTCAACCGCTTCAGAGGACAGGGTCAGCAAGCGCCGGGCGTAGTGAATCAGCAGTTCGCCATGCTCGGTGAGGTTGACGTTCTGCCCGGTGCGGTCACGCAGCAGCAGGGGATGACCGACTAACTCTTCCAGCTTGCGAACCTGCTGGCTCACAGTGGATTGGGTTCGATGCACACGTTCGGCGGCGCGAGTGAAGCTGCCTTCATCGACCACGCAGACGAAGGTCTTGAGCAATTCAAGATCAAGCATGGCGGCCTCCTTGATATTTGATTTGTCACTGACTAGTCGATATTAATTTAATTTCACACTATCACCAACGGCTCGTAATCTGAAGACCACCCTTCAGAGGATATGAACATGACACTCGAAAACACCTCGCGCCCCGAATGGCTGACCTTCGATTGCTACGGCACCTTGATTCAGTGGGATGAAGGTCTCAAGGCCGTGGTCGCTGAAATCCTGCACGACAAAGGCGACCACAGCGTTGAAGTCGCTCGCCTGATCGAGGTCTACGACCGCCTTGAACATCGGCTGGAACAGATTCCGCCGCATCGCTCGTTTCGCCAACTGAGTACGCTGGGGTTGCAACTCGCCCTGGAGGAGTTGGGCCTGTCGAGCCTGCCCGAAGACAGTCAGCGGTTGGCCGGAGCGATTCCGCGGATGCCGCCGTTCTCTGAAGTGATCGAGACACTCGGAAAACTCAAGGCGATGGGCTTCAAGTTGTGCATCGTGTCCAACACCGACGACGACATCATCGCCGGCAACGTCGCGCAACTCGGCGGGTACATCGATCGGGTCATCACCGCGCAACAGGCGGGGGCTTACAAGCCGAATCCGCGGTTGTTTGACTACGCTCATGAGCAGCTCGGTGTCAGCCGGGATCAAGTGGTCCACATCTGCGCCAGCCCGACGCTGGATCACACCGCCGCCCGAGACATGCACTTTCGCTGCGTGTGGATCGACCGTGGCACGGGTCGGCAATTGCTGCCGGACTACCGGCCCGATGCGATATTGAGCACGCTGGATCAGGTCGTGCCTTTGTTCAAATCCCTGGGCTGGTAAAAACACGGAGACCTCGCCATGGCACACACCCTTGCAGGCAGTTCGCGTTCCGCGCGTTATGCCGACCTCAACCTGGACTCGCAAGCCGCCATCACTGCCCGCACGGAGTTGGCCGCGTGTTTTCAACTGGCCGCGCTGCATGGGCTGGAGGAGGGCATCTGCAACCATTTTTCGGCGATGTTGCCGGGCCGGGATGATCTGTTTTTTGTGAATCCCTACGGGTACGCATTCGCCGAGGTGACGGCGCAGAATCTGCTGGTGTGCGACTTCCACGGCAATGTCGTGGACGGCGATGGGCAGCCCGAGGCGACGGCGTTTTACATCCACGCCCGCCTGCATAAACAGCTGCCGAGGGTGAAAGTGGCGTTCCACACCCACATGCCTCACGCCACGGCGTTGTGCTTGCTGCAGGGGCCGCCACTGTTGTGGCTGGGGCAGACGGCGCTGAAATTTTACGGACGCACGGCGGTGGACGAGGACTACAACGGCCTGGCCCTCGATGAATCCGAAGGCGACCGGATTGCCAGTGTCATGGGCAACGCCGACATCCTGTTTCTCAAGAATCACGGCGTCATCGTCGCCGGGCCGACCATCGCTGAAGCCTGGGATGATTTGTATTACCTTGAGCGTGCCGCGCAGGTGCAACTGATGGCAATGGCGACCCAGCGTGAACTCAAGCCGGTGCCCCATGAGATTGCCCAGAGAGCCTACGAGCAAATGCGCCTGGGCGATGCGGAAAGCGCACGGGCGCATTTGCACAGTGCGATGCGGCGGCTATCCAAAGGACAATTGCCCGTCACCCCCGCGTAGACTAAGCTCACAAAAAATAAGGGCTTTGGGCCTTCGCCCATGCCTTGCCCTTACAGGACGAGCTTTGCCAATCCTCACTCAAGACCCGCAGCAAACCCCAGGCGTCGCTTTGAAACGGTTATCTCTGCTAAAAGCAGCGGTGCTGTTTATTGCGACGGTGTGCCTGTGTCTCTGTGGTTTGCTGTACCTGCAGCTGGAGCAATCGCGCCGCCACGCGTTGGAGGTGGCGCAGGTTTCGTCGTCGAACCTGACTCGCGCCATGGCGCAGCAGGCCGAAGACACCTTCATGAAAGCCGACCTGGTGTTGACCAGTCTGGTGGACTGGATTCAGGCCGATGGCTACGGCGCGGCACAGAAACCACGCTTGCAGAAAACCTTCGCCCGGCGGGTGCAGGCGCTGGGTCAACTGCACGGAATATTTCTGTTCGACAAGCAAGGGCAGTGGGTCGTGACCTCGTTCGAGGATTTGAACCGCGGTCCGGGCGTGTCGGATCGGGAGTACTTCAAGTTCCACCAGCAGAACGCGTCCACCCTCGCGCACATCGGCCCGGCACTTCGCAGTCGGGAGAATGGCGAGTGGATCATTCCGGTATCCAAACGGGTGAATGACAAGAAGGGCAACTTCCAGGGTGTGGTGTTGGCCGGGATCAAAATGGCCTACTTCGATCAGTTCTTCAAAAGCTTCAGTATCGATGACAACGGCTCGATGTTTTTGGCGTTGACCGACGGTACGTTGCTGGCACGCAGGCCGTTTGTGGAGTCACAGATCGGCACGTCCCTGGCCAAGGGCGAAATCTTTCAGAAATACTTGCCCAGCGCGCCCGCCGGCAACGCGATGATCCGCTCGGTGGTCGATGGCGTCGTGCGTTTGTACGGCTACCGTCAGCTCGATGCCTATCCGCTGGTGGTCTCGGCGGCATCGTCCAGGGATTCGATTCTCAAGGAATGGTACGAAACAGCGTTTCAATCCAGCTTCATTGTTGCCCTGGTGGTGTTGGGGGTGGGTCTGTTCGGTTGGGTGTTCGTTCGCCAGGTGCGCGTCGGCGTACGGGTCGAGGCCGATTTGCGCAAGGCGAAAGAAGCACTGAAGCTGATCGCCACTCACGATAGCTTGACGGGCCTGGCCAATCGCCGGCTGTTCGAGCAGGCGCTGGACATCGAGTTTGGCCGAGGGGCCCGGCAGTCGAGTTCGCTGAGCCTGATCATGCTCGATATCGACTACTTCAAACGCTACAACGATGCGTACGGCCATGTGGCGGGGGACCATTGCCTGGCGGAAGTGGCGCGCGCCATCAAGAGTTGCTGTCACCGCAAAGCCGATCTAGCGGTGCGTTATGGCGGCGAGGAGTTTGCGGTGTTGCTGCCCGACACTGACCTTCACGGCGCGCTGGTGATTGCCGAACAGATCCGCCGCAGCGTCATGGACAAGAACATCACCCACAGCGGTTCGCCCACGGGTTACGTGACGGTCAGCCTGGGCTGTTACGCGTTCGTACCGACCGGGCACGACAGCATTGAAGTCTTCATCGAACGCGCGGATGCGGCGTTGTATCAGGCCAAGCATTCAGGTCGAAACCGCTCGGCGGTGTTGTCGATGGAGGGCGGCGTGGAGGCGTTGATGCGCTCTGATCGTTGAGATATTTGTGCCATTGTTTCAGCGTTGCAACAGTCGCTCGTCCGTTTGTCTCCCTGTCAGATCCATCTGTTTTGATCGTCTAGAGTTCCGGTAGCCCTGTCGAACCCGGCAGGTCTCCCCACAGCACGGACAATCGCCAAAATGTTGATCACTCAAGCATTGACAGCCGTTGCTCTAACCCTCGCAGTTTCCGTTGTCTTGCCACTGGCCAGCCACGCTCAATCGAACGTCGCGCCGCAAGAAGCCAACGCCTTTGTGACTGTGCCGCAGTACCCGTCCGAAGATTTCAAAGCCGTGGTGCAGTCGAACGTCGACACGTTGTATTCCATCGCCTGGCTCGATTTGACCAAGGAACCGCTGGTGATTACCGCTCCGGACACCGCCGGGCGTTTTTACGTGTTGCCAATGCTCGACATGTGGAGCGATGTGTTCGCCTCGCCGGTTGGGTATGCGACGGGCATACAGGCCAGTGAGTTTCTGGTGACGCCTCCGGGATGGACCGGGACGGTGCCGGCAGGGCTGAATCATTTGCCGGCGCCCACGCCCTTCGTCTGGGTCGTCGGCCGCACCGACGTCAGCGGGGCGGTGGCGTATGTGACGGTGAACAGAATTCAGGCGGGCTATACCGTGACGCCGTTGTCGCAGATTGGCAAAATAGCCGAGCCGGTCGACCCGGAGATTGCTGTCCGTACTCGTGTGGTCACGGCTGCGCGATGAGCGCCGACACTCTCGGCGTTTATGGCAACGATGTTAAGTAGGAAGCAGCCGAAGAGTTCAAATCATTGGCCGCTTCTACGCGTCCAGCTGCCGGTCCCGCCTCCCGCACCGCCGGTCCCTCCACCGGCAGCGCCCGTGCCGCCGCCTGCACCCGAGCCACTGTTCCCGGCATTTCCACCATTGCCCTCTCTCGATGAGCCATATCCGCCTTTGCCTCGGTCGGGGGTATATCGGTGCGAGGGTTGGTCGGGATAGTTGTCGGGCGCCATGTTTGAGCCTGCGCCATACCAGGACCGGGTCTCGGGCGCGTCAGTGTTATCGCCGGAGGCCGCGAGAGTGGTGCCTATTGCGGCGGCCAGCAAACCGAGTAACAACAGCGTGGTGATTTTGATGTTCATCAGTGCACGTCTCCAAAGATGAGTCGTTACCTGCTGATGGTGTGACGAGGAGGGCGGAGAGTGTTGGCGGGATGACGAATGGTTGATGGGGTGTTGTCGTTGGGCTGGTGCGCAGATCACTGAAAGTGAGTACAACATCCATCACTGTGGGAGCGGGCTTGCTCGCGAAGGCGGCGGATCAGTCAACATTGACGTCGACTGAATTCAGTCAGTTTTTTCTCGAGGTTTTCCCGCACTATCGGCCACTCCTCATCAATGATGCTGAACCGCACCGAATTACGTTTGCGTCCGTCCGGCATGATCCGTTCGTGGCGTACGATGCCTTCCTGTTGCGCGCCGAGCCGCAAGATCGCGTTGCGCGATTTCTGGTTGTTTTCATCGGTGGTGAATTGCACCCGCACGCAGTCCAGTATGTCGAAGGCGTAACGCAGCATCAGGTATTTGGCCTCGGTGTTGACGAAGGTTTTCTGCCAGCGCGCAGAGATCCAGCTACTGCCGATTTCGAGCTTGCGGTTGAGGCGGTCGATTTTCCAGAAGCGTGTCGAACCAATGACCTCGCCCGTGTCTTTGAGTACGATAACGAAGGGCAGGACCGTGCCCGCCTCGCGGCCGTCGAGGGCTTTTTTCAGGTAGCTGTCGACGCTGGTCGGGGAGGGCACGACGGTGAACGTCAGGTTCCACAATTCGCCATCTCGCGCGGCATTCACCAGCGCATCGGCATCGTCGGGTTGCAGGGCGCGCAGGGTAATTCGTTGACCGTCCAGGGTGTCCATGAGCGAGAGGTTCTCGGCATAAATAGGTTGCGGGTGATGCGCTCCATTACAGGGGAGCGGCCGTCGATTGGCAATAGTGTGGCGCGATGAAGGACCATGGCTGCTATGGTCAATGCACGCTTGACTGTGATCCACCCGATCAGGCAATCGATTGACAGGATCCCATGCATGGAATTGACCGACACGACCATCGACGCTCCAGGGCGGCATACACCGATCACACGGAATCTGGTCTGGTCCGTCGGACTGGTATTTGTATTGGGGGTGCTGATCGCCCTCGTTGCCTTGTTCAGCATTGCCGGCCGGCTTGATGTCCAGGACCTGGCCAAGACCACGTTTTACACCCAGCGTGCGCTGGAAAATCGCATTTCAGCCTCGAAAAACTACGTCGCCAGTTATGCAACCTGGACAACTGCCTACGATCATCTCAACGGTGAAGTCGATGTGAAGTGGGCTTACGTCGAGCAGAACATGGGTAAAACCTTGTTCACCATGGACCATTACGACGGCGTCTTCGTGGTCGATCAACAGCGAACCAAATACGCCACGGTACGTGGCCTTCAGGTGCAGGATGACGCGGCGGCCCTTCTTTCGATATCGATGTCGGCATTGATCGAAGAGGTTCAGGGGCAGGAAAGCCTGCTCGTGCCCATCAGCCGATTCACGTTGTTCGAGGGGCAGCCCGCGCTGTTGACGGCTGCGGCGATCGTGCCCAATGACGAAAGGCCTGCGGTCGATCCCAAAAGCACCTCGGTGCTGGTGTTCGTCGATCAATTGAGCCCGGAAAAACTAAGCGCCCTGAGCGCCGACTACGGTTTGCATGACTTGAGCCTCGCACCTGACAACACCCTCGCTCCCGGTCAGCCCGCGGTGCCACTCACGGGCACCGGTTTTAGCCTGGTGTCACGGCTTGAGCAGCCCGGCCATCAATTGCTTTGGTCACTGCTGCCGCCACTGGGCGGCGCGCTGTTGATTCTGGCGTTGCTGACCGCTTGGTTCTTCCGTTATGTGCTGCGCACGTCGCGGCACGTGGACGCCAGTTACATCAACCTGGATTTGTCGAACCAGGCGCTGGAGGCCAGTGAAGAGCGTTTTCGTGCGGTGGCCGAGGCTGCTTCCGACTGGATCTGGGAAATCGACGACAAGCACCGCATCACGTATCTGTCGGGGCGCTTCGGCGCCGTCACCGGTTTTTCCGATCAGCAATGGCTGGGGCAGGACATCGAACAGCTGTTGTATTGCGACACCACGCCGTTGTCACTGTGGCTGAACAAGCTCAACGAAGAACACAACGTCAGCCACCTGCGTTGTTCTTATCGCGATCAATCTGGGCAGCAACGTGTCTGCCGGGTGTCGGCGCGACCGATCCACAGTAAAGGCGCGGTGCTGGGTTACCGCGGCACGGCCAGTGACATCACCGATGAAGTTGCGGCCCATGCGCAGATCCAGCATCTGTCGTTGCACGACGCCCTGACCGGTCTGCCCAACCGCAACAAACTGGCGCGTTACCTCGAAGACGCGTTGGTGTTGAAGGAACATTCGGCACCGCTGACGTTGTTGATGATCGACCTGGATAACTTCAAGCCTATCAATGATTCCCTCGGCCACCCGGCCGGTGATGCGGTGTTGCTGGAGGTAGCCTCCCGATTGCGCGAGTGCACGCGGGACATTGATCTGGTTGCACGACTGGGCGGCGACGAGTTTGTGCTGGTGCTTAATGGCATGGACATCCACGCGGAAATCGACCGAATTTGCGAACGCATCCTCGAAAGCCTGCAGCAGCCGATTCACTATGACCATCACACGCTGCACATCGGCGCGAGCATCGGCATCGCCTTGAGCCGACGTCAGGGGCACATGCCGGAGGAGCTGATCCGCTGTGCCGACATCGCGCTGTATCAGGCCAAATCCGACGGCAAGAAAACCTGGTGCTATTTTGCGCCGCACATGAACGATCAGATCCAGCATCGCCGCAAACTCGAAAACGACCTGCGCCAGGCGATCAAGAACAACGAGTTCGTGATGCACTATCAGCCGCGTTATCACGTCGATGGCAAGCAGATCGTCTCGGTCGAAGCATTGCTGCGCTGGCAGCATCCGGTGCAGGGCTTGCTAAGCCCCGACTCGTTTATTCCGTTGGCCGAGCAGACCGACCTGATCGTGCCCCTGGGCCGTTGGGTGCTGCGCGAAGCCTGCGAGACGGCACTGACCTGGCCGGGTGAGTTGATGGTGTCGGTCAACCTGTCGCCCGTGCAATTCGTGCGCAGTGACGTGGTGGAGGATGTCAGGGAAGCGTTGATCCAGAGCCGCTTGCCGGCCAGTCGACTGGAGCTGGAGATCACCGAAAACGTGATGCTCAACGACGTCGACGGCGCTCTTGCGACCATGAACTCGCTGAAGGAGCTGGGTGTGCGGCTGAACATGGACGACTTCGGCACCGGTTATTCGTCGCTGGGTTACCTGCGTACTTATCCGTTCGACGGGATCAAGATCGACAAGCGTTTCATCTCGTCCATGAGCGGCACCGGCAACGACCGTGCGGTGGTGCAGGCGATCATCAACCTGGGCAAGGCCATGGGCCTGACCGTGACCGCAGAAGGGGTCGAGACGCTGGAGCAACTGGACTTCCTGATCTCTGACGAGTGCCATGAAGTGCAGGGTTTCTACCTCAGCCGGCCGATGGAAAATCAGGCGCTGCTGCCGTTGCTCAAGGCATCGCATGACGAGCATCCGGTGTAATGGGGGACCTTTAGTCGCCTGTTTCGTTTGTCGGGGCAACTGCCATCACGCACCCCGGTCACAACTGGATACCGTCCATCCGTTGCGAGCCTCGGCCCATGAAAAACCTGAAAATCGCCACCTTCAACGTTAACGGCATGCGTGCCCGACTGCCGAATGTGCTGGCCTGGCTTGAGCGCGAAAAACCGGACATTGCCTGTTTGCAGGAGCTCAAGTCAGTGGACAGCGCGTTCCCCGCCGCCGAGCTTGAGGCCGCGGGCTACGGTGCAGTCTGGAAAGGCCAGTCGTCGTGGAACGGAGTGGCGATTCTGGCGCGAGATGCGCAACCGTTGGAGAGCCGGCGCGGTCTGCCGGGTGACGACGCCGACACCCATAGCCGCTACCTGGAGGCTGCGGTGCACGGGATTCTGGTGGGCTGTCTGTATTTGCCCAATGGCAATCCGCAACCCGGGCCGAAGTTCGACTACAAACTGGCGTGGTTCGAGCGGTTGATCACCTATGCCAAGGACCTGCAGAGCAGCGAACACCCGGTGGTACTGGCCGGCGATTACAACGTGGTGCCCACCGACCTCGACATCTACAACCCGCGCTCGTGGCTCAAGGACGCCTTGCTGCAACCGGAAAGTCGCGAGTGTTACCAGCGCTTGCTGGATCAGGGCTGGACCGATTCCCTGCGTCATCTGTACCCGGAGGATCGGCTCTACACGTTCTGGGATTATTTCCGGCAGCACTGGCAGAAAAACTCGGGGTTGCGCATCGATCATCTGTTGCTCAACTCAGGCCTGAGTCCTTATCTGCACGAAGCCGGGGTGGATGCCTGGGTGCGCAACGAACCGCACGCCAGCGATCACGCGCCGACGTGGATTCGCTTGAGTTCGCGCAAACGACGTTGATCTTCGGGTGCCGGGCGATTGGCTAAATCAATTGTCAGTCGAACCGCTTTATCCCTTATACATGGCGCCCATCGGCGGAGAGATCCGCGGCCCCATGCATAAGGACCGAGCAATGAGCGAGCCACGCCTGACGAACACTGCGTCATACCTGCAACGCCTGGGTTACGACGCGCCCCCGGCGCCAACCCTGGACACTCTGCGCCAACTTCAGCTGCGCCACACCGGGGTTTTCCCGTTCGAAAACCTCAATACGCTGTCCGGTGAGCCGGTACGCATCGACCTGCCCTCCATCGAGCAGAAGATCCTGCACGAGGGGCGGGGCGGTTACTGCTACGAACTCAACTACGCGTTTCTGGTGTTGCTTCAGGAGTTGGGCTTCGACGCACGCGGCATCACCGGTCGGGTCGTGATGGGCCAGCCCGAAGGCGCGTGGACTGCCCGCACGCACCGCTTGAGCCTGGTCACGCTGGACGGCGTGCGCTACATCACCGACGTCGGCTTCGGCGGCATGGTGCCCACCGCACCGCTCCTGCTCGACACCGATGCGGCACAGCTCACGCCCCACGAACCCTATCGCATCGAGCGCCATGCAGATGGCTACACCCTGCGCGCCAACGTCGGCGGCGAGTGGCGGCCGATGTACATCTTCGACCTGCAGCGCCAGGAAGACATCGATTACGCCGTCGGCAACTGGTACGTCTCGACCCATCCGGAATCATCGTTTGCCAAACAACTGATGGTCGCGCGCACCGGGGATGGCTGGAGGCGCACGTTGAACAACGGCAGTTTTGCGATTCATCGGGTAGGCAGCGAAAGCGAGCGGCGGCAGGTGGCGGATGTGGAGGAGTTGATCGGGTTGCTAGAGGGAGAGTTCGGGATTCGGGTGCCGGAGCATGCGGGGTTGAGGCAAGTGCTTGGGCGGTTGATTCAGGCGGCCTAGCCGTCGCCCCGAGAGGGCAGAGTCAAATCATCTGCCCTTAAGCCTTGAATGGGGATCAGGCTCCGTTCCCCTTGGGTCTGGAGCCGTTACAGGCTCAAGGCTCAATCACACGATGGATTTCGCTCAAGACCTCTGACAGTTTTTTCTCCAGGCTCTTCAGTTCAGATGCTGTTACTCCTGCTTTGAAATGTCCGGCATTCGCAACTGCGGCGTACTGATCGTGCTCGGTAGTTTTTTCTCTGTTGCTGAGCAACGTCTGGCGCAAGGTGTTGTTGATCACCGTCTGGTAGCCATACCCCTCGCTCTCAGCCAAGGCCCGTGCCGCTTCGATGACGACGTCATCAAGCATGATCGTAATTCGGGTTTTACCCTTGCTGGAGGCAACCGCTCCACGCTTGGCATTGCTGAAGTCGTATTCGTCTTTCATCGGTCAATCCTCCATATAGCGGCGACGCTCGTTTTTGTTAGCGATACGCGCGGAAATGATTCGTACGAAATTCGGATCGCGATAGGTGTACGCAACGACCAGCAAGCGAGCTTTGGCATCCATTCCCATGACGATCCACCGCTGTTCATCGTGATGGTTGTCCTGAATCGTCAGTGCTCGTTCGTCGTAAAATACCGGTTCTGTTTCAGCGAGGCTGATGCCGCGATGCTTTAATTTGTTGGCCGCGTTTTTTGCCTTGTGATACTGAATTTCGAATGACTTCATTATGCATACTTTATATGTATAAGCGAGTGGGCGTCCGTGCCGGCGGTCGCTTGGCATGCAGAAGACTAGCGGGCGGGGGAGAGCGCGAATGAAGGATGTATTTCAAGATTTTTTGCAGGGGGAAACCGCGTAACCAAAGGGCAGCATGGACACATGTCCATAATATGACTAATGAGTTGTATACAACTCTATAGACATTTGTCCTGAGTCTTGCATACAGTGTGCGCATAACAAAAAACCAGGGAACCCCCCAACATGAAAACGCCCCATGTTTCACACCAACGGCCTGAGGACGAAAACCTCGGGGTCGGCGCGAATATGGCTTACGGCCTGCAACATGTTCTGACCATGTACGGCGGCATCGTCGCGGTGCCTTTGATCATCGGCCAGGCGGCCGGGCTCTCGCCGGCGGACATCGGTTTGTTGATTGCTGCTTCATTGTTTGCGGGGGGCTTGGCGACATTACTGCAAACCCTCGGTTTACCGTTTTTCGGGTGTCAGTTGCCGCTGGTACAGGGCGTTTCCTTCTCGGGCGTCGCGACGATGGTGGCGATTGTCAGCAGTGGCGGGGAGGGTGGCTTCCAGTCGATTCTCGGGGCGGTGATCGCCGCGTCATTGATCGGTTTACTGATCACGCCGGTGTTCTCGCGAATCACCAAGTTCTTCCCGCCGCTGGTGACGGGCATTGTGATCACCACTATCGGCCTGACGCTGATGCCGGTGGCCGCACGCTGGGCCATGGGCGGCAATAGCCATGCCCCGGACTTCGGCAGCATGGCGAATATCGGTCTGGCGGCGGTGACGCTGGTGCTGGTGCTGCTGCTGAGCAAGATCGGCAGCGCGACCATCTCCCGTTTGTCGATCCTGCTGGCGATGGTCATCGGCACGATCATCGCAGTGTTCCTCGGCATGGCGGACTTCTCGTCGGTCACGCAAGGCCCGATGTTCGGCTTCCCGACACCGTTCCACTTCGGCATGCCGACCTTCCACTTCGCCGCAATCCTGTCGATGTGCATCGTGGTCATGGTGACCCTGGTAGAAACCTCGGCGGACATCCTCGCCGTCGGTGAAATCATTGACACCAAGGTTGACTCCAAGCGCCTGGGCAACGGCCTGCGCGCCGACATGCTGTCGAGCATGATTGCGCCGATCTTCGGCTCCTTCACCCAAAGCGCCTTCGCCCAGAACGTCGGGCTGGTGGCCGTGACCGGCATCAAGAGCCGTTTTGTGGTCGCTACCGGCGGCTTGTTCCTGGTGATACTCGGTTTGCTACCGTTCATGGGTCGGGTCATCGCCGCGGTACCGACCTCGGTACTGGGTGGCGCTGGCATCGTGCTGTTCGGCACCGTGGCGGCCAGTGGTATTCGCACGCTGTCCAAGGTTGATTACCGCAATAACGTCAATCTGATCATCGTCGCCACCTCCATCGGCTTCGGCATGATCCCGATCGCCGCACCGAACTTCTACGACCACTTCCCCAGCTGGTTCGCGACCATCTTCCACTCGGGCATCAGCTCCTCGGCGATCATGGCCATCGTGCTCAACCTGACCTTCAACCACCTCACCGCCGGTAACTCGGATCAGCAATCGGTGTTTGCGGCCGGTACTGAACGGGTTCTGCGTTACCAGGACCTGGCGGCGTTGCGTGAAGGGGATTACTTCAGCGAAGGCAAACTGCGGGACTGCGACGGGAATGAGATCCCGGTGGAGGAAGCGGCTCATGATTCGAGCGAGCATCGAGCGGCTCATGCCAAAAGCAGTGAGCATGTCTGATAGGCGCGCGGGTTAAAAAAGGCCGATCTGTAGATTAGACAGATCGGCCTTTTGATTTTCTGACAGTGTCTAGTCCTGAAATAGGTTTACACCTGTTTCACCCCAACGCCCGATGCACCGCATCGGGCGTTTTGTATTTCAAGGACAGGGTTAAGCCCGTTAAGAGGGATGACGCAGGTCACATTTCTACCGTGTCTTTGAGGCAACGCGAGCATCTGAGTCTTCTCGCTGCCAACCGCCGCCCAATGCTTTGAACGTGGCCACTGCAGCGCGAGCCGATTCAGTTTGTGCCTGAGCTCTGCCATCAGATGCCGCTAACAGGTGTTCATCGGCATCCAGTACCTCGATCAGGCTGACCACGCCTTTTTCATAGGCGACAAACGACTTCGCTCGGGCTTTCGCATACGCCGACTCGCCCTGGGTGAGTTGTGTTGATTGTCGCTCGCGGTTGATCAGCGCCGAAAAAGCGCTTTCGACATCTTCGCAGGCCCGCAGAACGGACTGGCGGTAAGCGGCTAAGGCTTCGGCTTCTTGACCTTTCGCCAAATCAATTTGAGCGTTGATGCGGCCAAAATCGAACAGCCTCCAGCGTAATCCCAGTGCCGCCGAAGCCTGACTGGCGCCATTGCTGAACAGGTTTGCGCTGGATACCGAGGTCGCACTGCCGAGCAGCGCCCCCACAGACAGTTTGGGGTAGTACTCGGACATGGCTTCGCCGATGCGTGCGTTGGATGCCGCAAGCCGGCGCTCAGCGACGATCAAGTCTGGACGCCGACGCAGCAGGTCGGCCGGCGCGCCCATGTCCGAGAGGCGTGGCACATCAGGGATGGGCGCCGGCTTGGTCAACTGCGCGCTATAGGTGCCGGGCGCCTTGCCCAACATGACATCCAGCGCATTCATTGCCGCGTCAATGCCTGCTTGCAGTACAGGCACGGTTGCCTGCGCTTGATTCAGCGCGCCTTGGGTCTGATTCAACTGCAGTTCAGCCGCCAGGCCTTTTGCGTAGAGGTGTTCGATGGTGGTGAGCAGTTGTTGTCGTGTGTCTACTTGCTGCCGGGCAATTTCCATGCGTGCTTGCAGGCCACGGATGCTGATGTAAAGGTCGGCTGTTTGCGCGACCACTGCCAGGCGTGTGGCAATCGCCCCGGCTTGTGAGGCCTGATAATCGGCGAAGGCCGCCTCTTGGCTGCGGCGCAGCCCGCCAAACACATCCAGCTCCCAGCCAGCATTCAAATTCGCCTCATAGGCATTGCCGTAGCGATTATAGGAAGGGTCTGAATTCAGCACTTGGCCCAACGGAGTCTCCAATGACTGACGGGCTCTGGCCGCTTGACCATTGACGGTAGCCGACGGCAGGAGGGCTGCGTTAGCTGCGCCCAAACCGGCGCGAGCCTGCTCGATCCTAGCGTTTGCCTGGGCTAAATCGAGGTTCTGTTCAAGTGCTCGATTTATCAGCTGATTGAGTATCGGGTCATTAAATGCGTTCCACCAAGCAGCGAGATCGGCATTTGCGGCGCCTACTTGTCGTGCCTTGGACGTTTGCGCCGAGAAATGCTCGGGCAATTCCACACTGGGTTCTGAGTAGTCGGGGCCCACTGTGCAACCTGCAACCATACCCAGACACAGTAAGACGGCAAAACGAGGAGGAGGGTGCATGCGATACCTGCGAAAGGGTCGGTTTGTGACGATATTACAATTTGGTCACAAGTTGTCAACCACCTTTGGGATGAGTAAGCTGCTCGTATGAATCAGCCATCAGTTTCTTCACCCAGCGCCCGTGGCCCAGCCGATCACGACATTCGAGACCAGATTGTCGCGGCGGCCAACGAGCATTTCAGTCAGTACGGTTATGGCAAAACAACGGTTTCTGACCTGGCCAAGGCCATCGGCTTTTCCAAGGCTTACATCTACAAATTCTTTGAATCCAAGCAGGCGATTGGTGAAGCAATCTGTACAAACTGCCTGACTGAAATCGTTGCGGCAGTGGAGCAGGCCATCAATGTAGAGGGCATCTCGCCGACTGAACGTTTTCGGCGGCTGGTCAAAACTTTGATCGCTACAGGTGTGAGCCTGTTCTTTAACGACCGTAAACTCTACGAGATCGCAGCGTTCGCCGCGTCGGAGCGCTGGCCCAGCTCACAAGTCTATGACGCTCGGATCAAGGGCTTGGTGTTGCAAATCGTGCGTGAGGGGCGAGAGCTTGGTGAATTTGAACGCAAGACACCGCTGGATGAGACGGTAGAGTCGATTCATCTCGCTCTGCGACCCTTCATCAATCCTCTGCTATTGCAGTACAACCTCGATTTTGTTGAAGAAGCCCCTTCTCTCATCTCCAATCTTGTTCTGCGCAGTCTGATGCCTTAACCCTCAGCTGGCGGATGCGCTGCGCATCCGTATCAGCGTGTGCGCCTGAAAAAAACCAGATATCAAGCCTCTCTGCTTTGCTCTGACCAAGTGGGCGATGTTCATTTGCCTTGCTAGTGACTATTGACAGAATTGGTCACTTGAATAAGCATGGCGTATCCGCTACCGAGAGGTCTTTATGATCCAGCGCCACCGCCTGTCACTCATTTTCATTGTCTTGATGCCGTTTGCCCTGGCGGCCTGTAACGAGGCCGCGCCTGCCGATCCTCGCCTTCAAGTGCCCTTGGTGCGCATCGCCGTGGTTCAACCCTCCGCGCCTGCGGCGCGGGTATTCACCGGTATCGTCGCGGCTCGAGTTCAGAGCGATCTCGGTTTTCGGGTGCCAGGGAAAGTCTTGGAGCGCTTGGTGGACTCTGGGCAGAGTGTCAAGCGTGGGCAGCCACTCATGCGCATCGATGCCAACGACCTGACGCTGACCGCGAGGGCGCAGCAGGAAGCGGTGCTGGCCGCTACGGCCCGAGCCCGGCAGGCCTCCGATGACGAGCTTCGCTACCGTGATCTGGTGTCCGTCGGAGCGGTATCTGCTTCAGCTTACGCAGGGTTCAAAGCGGCTGCCGACTCGGCGAAAGCCCAACTCAACGCTGCCCAGGCCCAGGCTGATGTGGCGAAAAACGCGACCGGTTACTCGACGTTATTGGCTGACGCTGATGGGGTTGTGGTGGACACCTTGGCAGAGCCAGGGCAGGTGATTGGCGCAGGTCAGGTGGTGGTGCGTGTTGCCCACTCAGGGCAGCGCGAGGCGGTGATCCAGTTGCCCGAGACGTTGCGCCCTGCTTTGGGATCTTCGGGGACGGTTGAGCTATACGGCCAGCACCAGACTGCAGGTAAAGCGCGTTTACGCCAGTTGTCCGACTCTGCCGACCGACAGACCCGAACGTTTGAAGCGCGTTATGTGCTGGAGGGAGCGCTCTCCAATGCCACCCTGGGTTCGACGATCTCAGTGGTTATCGCTGACACGGATGTTGCTGATGCCAAGGAATTACAGGTGCCCATGGGGGCCCTCTACGACGCGGGTAAAGGCCCGGGTGTCTGGGTGGTTGAGGGAGAACCGGAGCATGTGGTATGGCGCCCGATCAAGGTTCTAAGCCTGAATAACGAGGCCAGCGTGCGCGTGACGGGTGATCTCCAGGTGGGTGATCGTGTCGTCGCATTGGGTGCGCACTTATTGAATGAGGGAGAGAAGGTCAGGACTGAGCTTGCCGGTGCGACGCAAAAAGCGGTGGTTGAGGTGAGTCGATGAGCGGCTTCAATCTGTCGGCGCTGGCAGTACGCGAGCGCTCAATCACCCTGTTTTTGATCCTGCTGATTTCTGTGGGTGGGTTGTACGCCTTCTTCAAACTGGGGCGTGCGGAAGACCCCGCATTCACCATTAAACAAATGACGGTGGTCACCGCCTGGCCAGGGGCGACGGCCCAGGAGATTCAGGACCAGGTGGTAGAAAAGCTGGAAAAACGCATGCAGGAACTGCGTTGGTACGACCGGACCGAGACCTTTACCCGGCCCGGCTTGGCATTCACCACGGTTTATCTGCTCGATAGCACGCCGCCCTCAGCCGTCCAGGAGGAGTTTTACCAGGCGCGCAAGAAAATCCTGGATGAGCAGAAGGGGTTGCCGTCCGGGGTGATCGGCCCGATGGTCAATGATGAGTATTCCGATGTCACCTTCGCGCTCTATGCGCTTAAGGCCAAGGGCGAGCCGCAACGTCTGCTGGTGCGCGAAGCCGAGAGCTTGCGCCAGCGTCTGCTGCATGTGGCGGGTGTGAAGAAGGTCAACATCATCGGTGAACAGGCCGAGCGCATTTTTGTCGAGTTGTCCTACGAGCGTCTGGCGACACTGGGCATTTCTGCACGAGACATCTTCAGTGCGTTGAACACGCAGAACATGATAACGCCGGCCGGCTCAGTTGAAGCGAAGGGCCCACAGGTTTTCATCCGCCTGGATGGCGCGTTTGATGACTTGCAGAAGATTCGTAATACCCCACTGACGGTGCAGGGCAGAACCCTCAAGTTGTCCGATGTGGCTGAGGTCAAGCGCGGTTATGAGGACCCTGCGACGTTCCTGGTACGCAACAATGGCGAGCCCGCATTATTGCTCGGCGTGGTCATGCGCGATGGTTGGAACGGTCTGGATCTGGGGAAGTCGCTGGAGGCCGAAGCGACAGCGATCAACGAGCAGATGCCTTTGGGCATGAGCCTGACCAAGGTCACGGATCAGGCGGTAAATATTGGTGCCTCCGTCAACGAGTTCATGGTGAAGTTTTTTGCTGCCTTGGGCGTGGTGCTGCTGGTGTGTTTTCTCAGCATGGGCTGGCGTGTCGGGGTTGTGGTTGCCGCGGCGGTGCCGCTGACCCTGGCGGCCGTGTTCATTGTCATGGCGGCCACGGGCAAAGACTTCGATCGAATTACCCTGGGGTCGTTGATTCTGGCGCTGGGACTGCTGGTGGACGATGCAATCATTGCCATTGAAATGATGGTGGTGAAGATGGAGGAGGGCTATGACCGAATCAAGGCCTCCGCTTATGCCTGGAGCCACACGGCTGCGCCGATGTTGTCGGGTACGTTGGTGACGGCGATCGGCTTTATGCCCAACGGTTTTGCCAAGTCGACCGCCGGTGAGTACACCGCGAACATGTTCTGGATCGTTGGCATTGCGCTGATCACTTCCTGGGTGGTGGCCGTGGTGTTTACCCCTTATCTGGGCGTCAAACTGCTGCCGCAGATCAAGGTGCCTGAAGGCGGGCATACAGCGATTTACGGTACACCGAACTACCAGCGTTTCAGGCGCCTGCTGGGCAGTGTGATCCGCCGCAAAGGCCTGGTGGCTACATCGGTCGTTGGCTTGTTTGTTGTTGCGATTCTGGGTATGGGCGTGGTCAAGAAGCAGTTCTTTCCAACGTCCGACCGCCCGGAGGTGCTGGTTGAGGTGCAGATGCCCTACGGCACCTCTATAGAACAGACTGATATGGCCGCGGCCAAGGTCGAGGCGTGGTTGGCTCTGCAGTCGGAAGCCAAGATCGTCACCGCTTACATTGGCCAGGGCGCGCCGCGCTTCTATTTGGCGATGGCACCTGAGCTACCCGATCCATCCTTCGCAAAAATCGTCGTCCTGACGGCGAATCAGCAAGAGCGCGAGGCGCTCAAGCTCCGCCTCAGGCAAGCCGCAGCCGATGGCTTGGCGCCTGAAGCCCGGGTGCGGGTGACGCAGTTGGTATTTGGTCCTTATTCACCGTATCCGGTGGCCTTTCGGGTGATGGGCGCCGACCCCGCGGTGTTGCGGGATATCGCCGCGCAGGTGCGTGAGGTCATGACCGCCAGCCCCATGATGAGGACCGTCAACACCGACTTGGGCGAGCGCACACCGGCACTTCATCTCACGCTGGATCAGGATCGTCTGCAAGCATTCGGCTTGACCTCGACCGATGTCGCGCAACAGCTGCAATTCCTGCTCACGGGGGTGCCTGTCACCGAGGTGCGTGAGGACATTCGTTCGGTTCAGGTGGTCGCTCGCTCGGCGGGAGAGACGCGTCTGGATCCGTCGAAAATTGCCGCCTTCACGCTGACCGGCGCCCAAGGGCAGCGCGTGTCGCTGTCCCAGGTAGGGGCGGTGGATGTGCGCATGGAGGAGCCCATTCTGCGACGTCGTGATCGTACGCCGACGATAACCGTGCGCGGTGACGTGGCTGAAGGTCTTCAGCCTCCCGATGTCTCCAACGCCTTGATAACGCAGTTGCAGCCCCTCATCGAAAAACTGCCGACGGGCTACCGGATTGAGTTTGCCGGCTCGATCGAGGAGTCGGGTAAAGCGAACAAGGCATTGCTGCCGTTGTTCCCGATCATGATTGCGCTGATGTTGCTGACCATCATCATTCAGGTGCGCTCGATGTCGGCAATGATGATGGTGTTCTTCACCGCGCCTTTGGGCCTGATTGGTGTGGTGCCAATTCTGCTGCTGTTCCAGCAACCGTTCGGGATCAACGCCTTGGTGGGACTGATTGCCTTGTCAGGAATTCTGATGCGCAACACGCTGATTCTCATCGGACAGATTCACTCCAATGAGCAAGCCGGCCTGTCACCTTACAACGCCGTGGTCGAAGCCACTGTGCAGCGCGCGAGGCCCGTGATTCTCACGGCGTTGGCGGCGATGTTGGCGTTCATTCCGCTGACCCATTCGGTGTTCTGGGGAACGCTGGCCTACACCCTGATTGGCGGTACGTTTGCCGGCACCGTGCTGACCCTGGTGTTCCTGCCAGCGATGTACGCCCTCTGGTTCAAGATCAAGCCCGAGCCCGAGCCCGCGCATGAGCTTGCAGTGAACACTCATGTTGCTTGATACCTGCACCGGATTTACCGCCATTCAAGTCCGCGCAGGTCTCATTTATAGGCCGATTCAAGTGGGTGGTTCATAGGTGCGCAATCTGAGCGCTGTTTTATGAAGAAGTACTAATTTATGATGCCGCATTGATAAATTTGGAAACGGCATCATGAGTACACGCTCCGACCTCCTGAGCAGCGCTGAGATTCTGTTGCGTACCAAGGGCTACGCAGCCTTCAGCTATGCCGATCTGGCGGAAGACATTGGTATCAAGAAGGCGAGTATTCACCACCACTTTCCCACCAAAGAAAGTCTGGCGATTGCCATCGTTGAGAGTTATCTGTTCCGGTTCAAGAATCAGCTGGAATGCATCAATGATGAAAATACCGGCATTATCGATCGGCTCAATGCCTTCGCCTTGATGTTCGCACAAAGCAGTAAAAACGCGATGCTTCCGCTCTGCGGCGCTCTGGCGGCGGAATTGCTGGCTTTGCCTGAAAGCCTAAAGGAATTGACGCGGGATTTTTTCGAAATTCATCTCAATTGGCTTCAGGCCAATATCGCACTGGGCCAAGCGGCAGGGGAACTCAAAGCTGAGCTGGACGGCGTGAAGGTTGCCAGGTTCATCTTGAATACGTTGGAAGGTGGCAGCTTTGTATCTTGGGCGCTGAGCGACAATTACGAACAGTCTTCTGGATTTGATTTCATTTTAGATGGACTTCGGGTTACCGAAACGCCTCACTGAGGTTCGATCAGCTTTTTTCTGCGCCATAGAACGACCGATTCTGCCCTTGCTGGCTCGGTCCGTTTGCCCGCCTCGTAAGTGGTTTCAGCCGCTTAGCTCACACTCTCTGAATTCTTTTTGCACGCACTCAATCTGACGAGCGTACGTCTAGTCTCGCATTTGGTTTACGGCGACCTACCCATGTCTACACTCCGTGTGTGACTCACAGTTATTCCTATTCAGGAAAACTCTGTCTAAGTTATTTTTTGGGCGATTAGTTATAAGAAGAATAGTCTATTGATAGCCAGCCTACTAGTTGGTAGGCTTGTTTCTCTTCCGGGCCAAACGCCCGGTCCATCCCAAGAGGAACGAACTCATGAGCAACAACCTGAATGGTATCGATGTCGCCGCACTCCAGCAGTTTGCCCAAGGCGTTGCTGAGGATGCGACCAAGCGCCACGCGAGCTTCAACGTCAAGACTCAGTGGAAAGGCCAGACTCGCTCTGTGGCCAAAGTCAATCGCTACAGTCTGGCCGGTGAAACCTACTCGCGGGATTTCGAAATCCTCGCCGATGAGCCTAATGAATTGCTGGGCCAAAACACTGCGCCTAACCCTCAAGAGCTGCTGATGGCTGCTCTCAACGCCTGCATGTCGGTCGGTTATGCCGCCAATGCCGCGATGATGGGGATCAAGATTCACAGCCTTGAAATCGAGACTGACGGCACCCTCGACCTGCGTGGCTTCCTGGGAATCGACGAAAGCGTCAACCCGGGCTACGACGAAGTGAGTGTAGTGATTCGCCTGCATACCGACGCCTCCCGTGAGCGTGTTGAAGAGTTGCACAACGTGGTGCTCAAAACCTCTGTCAACTACGCCAACTTTTCGAAAGCTATCCGTATGGTGCCGACCCTCGAAGTGCGTGAGGGCTGATTCGCCTGTTTCAAACAGATTCAAACCTAGGGTGCACCGGTAGGCGGCTAGCAGCCCTGGTGCCGACCCTTACGAAATCTGGATAACCGGAGTCTGCAATGAACGATTTTTTTAAAGGCAAAAAACTGTTGGTCGTCGGCGGTACCAGTGGCATGGGCCTGGAAACGGCCCGCATGGTGCTCAAGGCAGGCGGCAGCGTAGTGCTCACCGGCAGCAAGCAAGACAAGGCCGATGCGGTGCGTAACGAGCTGAGCCCGCTGGGCCCTGTGTCGGTGATCGTCGCCAACCTGATGACTGAAGAGGGCATGAATTTCGTTCGTATGGAAATCAATGCCAACCATCGCGATATCAGTCTGATGGTGAACTCCGCCGGGATCTTTATTCCCAAGCCGTTCACCGAGCACGATGAGGCCGAGTATGACATGTACCTGTCGCTCAACCGCGCGACGTTCTTCATCACCCAGGCCGTAGTCAAGAACATGCTGGCCGCCAAGCTTGAAGGGGCAATTGTCAACGTCGGCTCCATCGGTGCACAGGCCGCATTGGCAGGTTCGCCGGCCTCTGCCTACTCCATGGCAAAGGCAGGTTTGCATGCGCTGACACGCAACCTGGCAATTGAGTTGGCTCACTCGGGTATTCGGGTCAACGCTGTCTCGCCAGGGATCGTTCACACCTCGATCTATGAAGGGTTCATGGACAAAGAGGCGATCCCGGAAGCGATGAAGTCGCTGAACGATTTCCACCCGTTGGGACGCGTCGGCGTTCCCGAAGACGTCGCCAATACCATCCTGTTCCTGCTGTCGGACAAGACGTCCTGGGTGACCGGCGCAATCTGGGACGTGGATGCTGGAATTATGGCTGTTCGGGCCTGACCACAGGGGCGAGTGTGGTCTGATGAAGAGCTCCCATCACTTCCCGACCAAGGAAAGTCTGGGCGCGGAGCTGATCAAGGACTACATCAAACGCTTCGATGCGACCCTCAGTTCGATCCTTGTGTGGCGCCCTGACGGCAGAAATGGCGGCACTGCCGCTAGCGCTGCAAGGGCTAACTCGGGTGTTCTTTGAGAGCCAGCTCGATTGGCTTCAGGCCACCCTCAATGACGGGGTCCGGCGGCGCAACTGGTCGCTGGACAAGCCCGTTGAGACCTACGCGTTCATGCTGCTGAGCTGCCTGGAGGGCGCGAGCCTTATCGATTGGACATTGGGCCGATCAACCGACCCGCTGGCAGGCTTCGATCATTTGCTTGAAACGCTGGTAACGCGGTCTTGATTTCTTTGAGTACAGGACGAGTCATGCAAACTTCTTCGAAAAAATATGCAGTGGATATCTGGTCTGATTTTGTTTGCCCTTGGTGCTGGGTAGCCAAGCGTCGATTCGAGCAGGCGCTCGATAAATTTGCTGAAAAGGACAATGTACAAGTCAACGCCAGGGCCTATCGTCTGGCGGCGAATCACGCGCCAGAGCCTATGATCGCTGCCCTTAAACGCAAGCTCGGCAATCCGGATTCCGCTGTCGCGATGATGAACACCGTCAGTAAATATGGCCGGGCCGCTGGGCTTGATTACCGCTTTGACAGCATGCTATTTGGCGATACCGCAGATGCCCACGTACTGGTCAAGGCGGTTGCGGACGAAGCCGTTAAAAAACGCTTGGTCGAGGCGCTGTATGAGCAAAGCACCTCCCGTGGTCAGTCTCTGTTTGATCGCGGCAGCCTGGAGGCCATAGCCAAGGCCGCAGGCGTTTCGGGCGCGTTAATCCAACGGGCGTGGTCATCCGTTGAGTTGCGCGTAGAGATGGAGGAGGACGAGCATATCGCCGCGCAATTAGGGTCGGGCGTGCCTTTGTTTGTATTCGATAATGCCTTCTCATTGTCCGGTGCTCAGCCTGAGGCTGCTTTTCTTGAAGCGCTGAACAAGATGCAGGAGAAGTCGAAAGTCGAATTTGACGCATTCAGCGGTCAAGTCTGCGGCATAGATGGCTGCAAAATTTGATCAGCAGAAACGGTGCGGCACCGGGTTGTGCCGCCCTTCATCCGTATTGAGAGCGAGATCCAAATGAGCCGTATCGTTGAGTTGAGTGCTCCGCAGTTCGCCCGCTTTGTGGCCAAAGGCAGCAGCGTCGTGCTTTTTTCAGCGTCCTGGTGCAAGCCTTGTCAGGAGGTAAAACCGGTCTTTCATGCCTTGGAAGAAAAGCTTCACTCTCTGGCGGCTTTTGCAAAGATTGATGTGGCGGTGTCTCCGACGATTGCGCAAATGTACGGTATCCGGGCCGTGCCATCCTTGGCGGTGTTCCATGAGGGGCGGCTGCTGCGGGTCATGCCCGGATCCCGTTCAGTTGGAGCCATGAAAAAAGCCATTCTTGCGGAGTTGGAAGAGGCGATTTAACCGAACCTCCTCCATCAGCGGTCAGGCTGATCAGCCTGGCGTTCTTTTTCATCCCTCGGTTGTGGATCTGACCCGGACCCGTTATCGATGGGATAAGCGCGGTCTTCGTTGAATATTTCCGTTAACAGCGCGTTGGCCCGTTTGTAGGCGTCATATTTGAACTCGGTATCATCCACCGGCTGCGCGGCCATTTCTTCCAGCATCTCCAGGTTCGGGTGACGGAATCGATCCGCTCGTTCTCGGGCTTCGTAACGACCAGTGCTGGAACATCACCTGGTTAACCCTGGATTTGTCGGGTAAGGGTGAGCATAAATGATCAGAATTATTGGGAACATTCCACGATAAATCGCGTGTTCAGCCACAACAAAAAACTCCCTGGTCGTTGGACATGAGAGTGCCCACCGACCAGGGAGTCATTTTTTTTGGGGGGGGACCCCTTTTATTTACTTGCTTGCAGTTTCAATACGTCCTGCGCAGTCACGGGTTTGCCAGCGATTCCCCAATCTCCGCTTTTGACCTCTTCGAAGATGACCCAGGTGAGGGCGCGCATGTTTTCACCTTCCACAGACACCATGGCGTCCGTCACTTTCTGGATGACTTCGGCTTTCTGCTTGTCGGTAAAAACGCCTTCAATGCCTTTGATGGTAACGAGAGGCATGGTGTGCTCCTTGAGGTCTGAAGTGGGCAGTGATGAAGCAGCGAATAATCAGGCTTTGGCTGCAACGTATTCCGGGTAGTCGGTGTAACCCTTGGCAATGCGATCGCTGACACCGTAGTAAGTCGCGCGATCACCCTCTGCCAATGGCCAGCCGTTCTGCATGCGCTCTACCAGGTCGGGGTTGGCGATGTAGGCCGTACCGAAGGCGATCAAGTCGAGTTCACCTTTGGCCAGTTCCGACTCAGCGAGGGCTTGGGTGAACCCACCGGCAGCCATCAAGGTGCCTTTGTAGGCTTCACGGAACGCAGCGCTAAAACCAGGCGGCGTTTGCGCGGCGACAATGGTCGGTTGGTAGTTCAGGTGGACGTAGGCCAGTTCGCGCTCATTGAGCGCTGCCGCCATGCTCATCCAGGTTTCTGCTTCACCTTCGTACACGCCAAAGTCATACAGGCGGCCAAACGGCGAGAACCGTACGCCAATCTTTGAGCCGCCGATTTCGGCAGAAATCGCGTCAATGGTTTCCAGCAGAAAGCGCTGGCGATTGGCGATCGAGCCACCGTACTGATCGGTCCGGGTGTTCAAGGCGCTGCTGAGGAACTGATCAAACAGAAAGCCGTTGGCGGCCATGATTTCGATGCCGTCAAAACCAGCCTCCATCGCCATGCGCGCCGACTTCACAAAGTCAGCGATGACCCGTTTCACTTCATCCGTTTCCAAGGCACGGGGCACGCTGGGTTGCACAGGGCCGGGCTCGCCAGGCTCGATCCAGGCATACACCGTGGTATCGACCGCCAGCTGAGTACACGAAGAAACCGGAACCAGGCCATGCACCGAAACATGGGACATTCGGCCAACGTGCCACAACTGCGCGAAGATTTTCCCGCCTTTGGCATGCACCGTTTCAGTGACCTGACGCCAGCCTGGCAAGTGTTCGTCGGCATAAATACCTGGGGTGTACAGGTAGCCACGGGCCTCGTCGGAAATCGGCAGGCCTTCGGTGATCAGCAGACCCGCAGAAGCACGCTGTGCGTAATACAGCGCGGTGAACTCGTTAGGGATGTTGTCTAGGGTCCGGGTGCGGGTCATGGGGGCCATAACGACCCTGTTTTTTAGTGCAATACCGGACAGATCGTAAGGGGTGAGCAGCTTATTCATGATTAGTCTCGAAGTCGTTAACAGGTTGAAAGTCAGCGTTTGATTTACGACTTATCGAATGCGTCCAGCACATGTGTGCTGTACACCAACGCGGCACCGGCGTTCATGTTGATTGCCACGCCCAGTGCTTCGGCGACTTCTTCACTGGTGACGCCAAGTTTCTTGGCTTCGGCGGCGTGGAATGCGATGCAACCGTCGCAGCGGGTGGTCACAGCCACGGCGAGGGAGATCAGTTCCCGGGTCTTCGCGTCCAGGTGATTGGTTTTGCCGCCGGCAGCGCCGAGCGCCGCCATGCCTTTCATTGTTTCCGGAGACAGGCCGTTTAGTTCTACCAAGCGAGTGTTGATGTCTTTGCGGGTTTGCTTCCAATCTTGCATGGGATTCTCATAAGGATGGTGGTGATTACAGTTTTTCAAACTTGATAATAAGCTACCATCCAGTTGGTAGGCATTCAACGTGCTCGTACTGATTTTCACTATTAACGCAATCGAAGGTATTGATAATTTGGTCTTAGAAAATAGGAGAACCGCTTCATGGGGATGACGATTACTGGACTGTTGAATGTCAGCACCGCTTGCTGTCAGGCATCGTCGAGACAGGAGCGCCCGTCTCTTTCCGGGAGAAAGAGACGGCGCAGGTTGGCGCAATGAAGTAGCCAAGCGGATAGGTTGCTGCAGAGCACCTACGAAGGGATATGAGTTGCCGCAGTGGGCACTCTGGTAGAAGTAGGCATCCATCACATCGCTGTGACCGTGCGAGCCGCCGGACGCTAATCGCACTTTGGGAGAACCACCACGGTGTGGTGTACCCACCGGAATCCGACGGAACGCCAAAACGAAAAAACCCGCCAGAAGGCGGGTTTTTCGGGTGATTCAGAGATTTTGGAAGCCTTCTCTGGAACCTTGTATGGCTCCACGACCTGGACTCGAACCAGGGACCCAGTGATTAACAGTCACTTGCTCTACCAACTGAGCTATCGCGGAATGGCGTGTATGTTACTGATTCAAAAAGAGAAGTCAAGCATCTGTTAGCAATTTGATGGATTCATGGAGACGGACGGTGGTTTATCGGCCATGGGCGGTTACCAGAATCGCCTCAGAGGTCTACCATGGCCGCCCGGAAGTGGTTACACGCGCTGCCGGCCATTCGCCGAAAAGGTACGTGCCATGAATCACCCAATCCTCACCCCTCAAGACAGCGGGGTGTTCGCATGAGCATCGCTCAGATCAGCCTGCCCAAAGGTGTCGGCCCGCACGCCGAGAAGCTGTTCGACGCAATCACTCAGGCCAGCACCGCTGACGATTTGAATCGCGCGGGCGGCAAGGCTGAAGGTTTCGTCCTCGGTCTGGAAAGCGCCAAAGCGATCAAGAGTCAGGTCGCCGAATCGCTTTACGTCGCCTATGACGACGCCGCCACTCAGCGTGCCAGCGAACTGGCTTAACCGCCGAACGTGACCGTGGCGAGCATCAGTTTGGCGTACAGCATCGTGGCGGCCAGTTGCACCAGCCACAAGGCCAGGCCGCCGAGGAATACGCCGGCAGCCACTTGCAGCACCAGGTTGTTGCCGCGTTTTGCCGGGGTGCGAGGGACGAAATCGTCCAGTTCGTCACGGTCGGCGCGTAGGTCATCGTTTTTCATGTGGGTTCTCAAGAATTCTCGGGTGTACACAAAACCTGTGGGGGCGACGGCACGGTGATCCGACTTGCTCGCGAAAGCGGTAGCTGATTCAACACATCATTGACTGAACTGACGCCATCGCGAGCAGGCTCACTCCCACATTTGATATGTGTGCAGTCTAGAGCCCTCGGTCAACGCTTTGAAAATTATCTGACACAAATAAAAAACGGGAAGCCAAAAGGCTTCCCGTTTTTCGTACCGTACGAGACTCAGATCACCGCAACGATGGCCTTGGTCACCGCGTCGATGTTGCTCTGGTTCAGCGCAGCCACGCAGATGCGGCCGGTGTCCAGGGCGTAGATGCCGAACTCGCTGCGCAAGCGGGTCACTTGCTCAACGGTCAGGCCGGAGTAGGAGAACATGCCGCGCTGACGACCGACGAAGCTGAAATCGCGCTGTGGTGCGTTTTTCGCCAGCAGGTCAACCATCTGGGTGCGCATGCCGCGAATCCGCAGGCGCATTTCCGCCAGTTCTTCTTCCCATTGGGCGCGCAGTTCCGGGCTGTTCAGCACAGCAGCGACGATGCTTGCACCGTGGGTCGGCGGGTTGGAGTAATTGGTGCGGATCACGCGTTTGACTTGCGACAGCACGCGCGCGCTTTCTTCTTTCGATTCGCTGACGATCGACAGGGCGCCAACGCGCTCGCCGTACAGCGAGAAGGATTTGGAGAACGAGCTGGAGACAAAGAACGTCAGGCCCGACTCAGCGAACAGGCGTACGGCAGCGGCGTCTTCGTCGATGCCATCGCCAAAGCCCTGGTAGGCCATGTCGAGGAACGGTACGTGACCTTTGGCTTTCACCACGTCGAGGACGTTTTTCCAGTCTGCCGGGCTCAGGTCCACGCCGGTCGGGTTGTGGCAGCAGGCGTGCAGCACAACGATCGAGCCGGACGGCAGGGCGTTCAGGTCTTCAAGCAGGCCGGTACGGTTAACGTCGTGGGTCGCAGCGTCGTAGTAGCGATAGTTCTGAACCGGGAAACCCGCGGTTTCGAACAGGGCGCGGTGGTTTTCCCAGCTCGGGTCGCTGATCGCCACGACAGCGTTCGGCAGCAGTTGCTTGAGGAAGTCGGCGCCGATTTTCAGCGCGCCAGTACCGCCAACGGCCTGGGTGGTGATGACGCGGCCAGCGGCGATCAGTGGCGAGTCATTGCCGAACAGCAGTTTCTGCACAGCCTGGTCGTAGGCGGCAATGCCGTCGATCGGCAAGTAGCCACGGGACGCGTGTTGAGCGACGCGAATCGTCTCGGCTTCGACAACGGCGCGCAGGAGTGGAATTCGCCCCTCCTCGTTGCAGTAAACACCGACCCCCAGGTTGACCTTGGTGGTACGTGTATCGGCGTTGAATGCTTCGTTGAGGCCCAGGATTGGATCGCGTGGTGCCATTTCGACAGCGGAGAACAGGCTCATTTTTGCGGCGGCTCTGAATGGAGAGTGGAGGGACGTGTCGCGCTCCAGCCGAATGCACTAGAGCGGTGCACAAACGGGGAGCTAGTATAGAGGCCATCTGCGATTGATGGCGACAGCCGAATCGGCTTTTAGGCTAAGTTTTTTCGATTATTTTTCGACCGTTAGTCGAATGTCGGCATCAAAGACTTCAAGGGATGTAGGACGTTTGTCTTGAAAGCGCGGGCAATCGGCACCACATTGAGCACAATCCAGTTTTTTCCACGGGCGACGTGAGTCGTTTGCGGCCTTTCTCGTTGCAGCCGGCTTGACCGCGCTGGCGCGATACCCTGCTTCGAGAATCGAGAGGTATGCATGTCTGAATTCCAGCTAGTCACCCGCTTCCAGCCCGCCGGCGATCAACCGGAAGCCATCCGCCTGATGGTCGAGGGCATCGAAGCCGGCCTGGCGCACCAGACGTTGCTCGGTGTGACCGGCTCGGGCAAGACCTTCAGCATTGCCAACGTGATCGCCCAGGTTCAGCGTCCAACCCTGGTGCTGGCGCCGAACAAGACCCTGGCCGCGCAGTTGTACGGTGAGTTCAAGGCGTTCTTCCCGAACAACGCCGTCGAGTACTTCGTTTCCTACTACGACTACTACCAGCCCGAAGCCTACGTTCCGTCGTCGGACACCTTCATCGAGAAAGACGCCTCGATCAACGACCACATCGAGCAGATGCGGCTGTCCGCGACCAAAGCGCTGCTGGAACGCAAAGACGCAATCATCGTCACCACGGTTTCGTGCATTTACGGTCTGGGCAGTCCGGAAACCTATTTGAAGATGGTTCTGCACGTGGATCGCGGCGACAAGCTCGATCAGCGCGCGTTACTGCGCCGTCTGGCAGACCTGCAATACACCCGCAACGACATGGATTTTGCCCGGGCGACGTTCCGGGTGCGCGGCGATGTGATCGATATCCATCCGGCGGAATCCGATTTCGAAGCGATCCGCATCGAACTCTTCGACGATGAAGTCGAGAAGATTTCCGCCTTCGATCCGTTGACCGGCGAAGTGACCCGTCAGTTGCCGCGCTTCACCTTCTATCCGAAAAGCCACTACGTGACGCCACGGGAAACCCTGCTCGGCGCCGTCGAAGGGATCAAGGTCGAGTTGCAGGAGCGCCTGGATTACCTGCGTTCCAACAACAAACTCGTTGAAGCCCAGCGCCTGGAGCAGCGCACCCGTTTCGATCTGGAAATGATCCTCGAACTGGGATATTGCAACGGCATCGAAAACTATTCGCGCTACCTGTCGGGCCGTGAATCCGGCCAGGCGCCGCCAACGTTGTTTGACTACCTGCCGGCCGACGCCTTGTTGGTGATCGACGAATCCCACGTCAGCGTGCCGCAGGTCGGCGCCATGTATAAGGGCGACCGGTCCCGTAAAGAGACACTGGTGGAATACGGCTTCCGCCTACCGTCAGCGCTGGATAACCGGCCGATGCGTTTCGACGAATTCGAAGGCATCAGCCCGCAGACGATTTTCGTCTCGGCTACCCCGGGCAATTACGAGGCGGAACATGCCGGGCGCGTGGTCGAGCAGCTGGTGCGCCCGACCGGCCTGGTGGATCCGCAGATCGAAATCCGCCCGGCGCTGACCCAAGTCGACGATTTGCTTTCCGAAATCGGCAAGCGCGTGGCGCTGGAAGAGCGGGTGCTGGTCACCACGCTGACCAAGCGCATGTCCGAAGACTTGACCGATTACCTCGCCGACCACGGCGTGCGCGTGCGTTACCTGCATTCGGACATCGACACGGTCGAGCGGGTCGAAATCATCCGCGATTTGCGTCTGGGCACCTTCGATGTGCTGGTGGGGATCAACCTGCTGCGTGAAGGCCTGGACATGCCGGAAGTGTCCTTGGTGGCGATCCTCGATGCGGACAAGGAAGGTTTCTTGCGCTCCGAGCGTTCGCTGATCCAGACCATTGGCCGAGCAGCACGTAACCTCAATGGCCGGGCGATTCTCTATGCGGATCGCATCACCGGTTCCATGGAGCGGGCGATCGGCGAGACCGAGCGTCGTCGCGACAAGCAGATCGCCTTCAACCTGGCCAATGGCATCACACCGAAGGGTGTGTTCAAGGACGTGGCCGACATCATGGAAGGCGCCACCGTGCCGGGTTCGCGCAGCAAGAAGCGCAAAGGCATGGCCAAGGCCGCCGAGGAAAGCGCCAAGTACGAAGCCGAACTGCGTTCGCCGGGAGAAGTCGCCAAGCGTATCAAGGCGCTGGAAGAGAAAATGTACCAGCTCGCCCGCGACCTGGAGTTCGAAGCGGCGGCGCAAATGCGTGATGAAATTACCAAGTTGCGGGAGCGGTTGATCACCGTCTGAGATTTGTGGTGACTATAAGGGCCTCTTCGCGAGCAAGCCCGCTCCCACATTAGATCGAGGTGTCCGGGCGGACGCGGTCAAATGTGGGAGCGGGCTTGCTCGCGAAGGCGTCCGAATGAGCACTGCAATGTTCAATTAGTGCGCTTCCCCAGCCTTCAATCCAGCTGGCAATGCCTTGGTCAGCAACACCGCAATCATGCTGATCCCCAGCGCAATCCCCACAAAGTGAAACGCGTCGTTATAAGCCATGATCGACGCCTGCTGATGCGCAATCTCGCTCAGTTTGCCCAATGCCGCCGTCTCACTGCCAAACCGGTCCGTCATCGACGCCATCCGCTCCGCCACCTGCGGATTGCTCGGCACGATGGATTCACGCAAGTAATCAAAATACGTTTTGGTCCGCGCATCCAGCAATGTGGCGAGGAGGGCGATGCCAATCGCACCGCCGAGGTTGCGCAGGATGTTGAACAGGCTCGACGCCGACCCCGCGTCCTGCGGCAGGATGTAAGCGGTGGCGATCAGCGAGATGGTCACCATGATCAGCGGCTGGCCCAGTGCGCGGATGATCTGGATCTGATTGAACTGCGGCCCTGCAAAGTCCGGGTTCAGCACCCCCGACGAAAAACTCGCCAAGCCGAATAGCCCGAAGCCCAGCGTGCAAAGCCATTTCGGCGACACGTATTTCATCAATTTCGGCACCAGCGGAATCAGGAACAACTGCGGCACGCCCATCCACATGATCACTTCGCCGATTTGCAGGGCGTTGTAGTTCTGGATCTGCGCCAGGTACAGCGGCAACAGGAAGATCGAGCCGTACAAGCCGACGCCCATCCCGAGACTGGAAATACTCGATAAACCGAAATTGCGATTACCCAGGATGCCGAGGTTGATCAGCGGATTGGGCTTGGAAAATTGCACGATCACAAAGGTGATCAGGCTGATCAGCGCGATGCTGCCCAGGGTCACGATCAGGTTCGATTCGAGCCAATCCTTGCGATGGCCTTCTTCCAGAAACACCTGTAAACAACCGAGGCCGACACCGAGCGTGAGGATGCCCATGTAGTCGGTGCTTTTGAGCAGTTCCCAATGCGCTTCTTTCTTCTCCAGGCCGTACATCAGGCCGGCGATCATGATCAGCCCCGGCGGAATGTTGATGTAGAAAATGTATTCCCAGCCCCAGTTTTCCGTCAGCCAGCCGCCCAGCGTCGGGCCGATGGACGGCGCGAACGTCGCGGTCATGGCAAACATCGCCATGCCTTTGGCGCGGTGATGTTCCGGAAGTTTGATCAGGGTAAGGGTGAACGCCAGCGGAATCAGCGCGCCGCCGGTGAAGCCCTGCAGAGCCCGGAAGACGATCATGCTCTCCAGGCTCCAGGCCATGGAGCAGAGCAGGGACGCGGCGAGAAATCCGAGTGAAACCCAGACCGCCAGACGTCGCGCCGACAGCAACTGCACCAGCCACGCAGTCAGCGGGATCATGATGATTTCCGCGACCAGGTAGGAGGTGGAAATCCACGAGCCTTCTTCCAGCGTCGCCGACAGTGCGCCCTGAATATCCTTGAGAGACGAGTTGGTGATCTGGATATCCAGCACGGCCATGAAGGCGCCGAGCATCACGCTCATCACCGCAATCCAGTCCCGCCGGGTCGGTTCGCCGACCGGGCGGATCAGTTGATCACCGGCCATCGACAGGGGCGTCTTTGATGTTCACTTTGGCGGTGACCGACATGCCCGGGCGAATCTTGCCGTGCAGCGGGTTGTCCGCGGCGAAGGTCAGTTTTACCGGAATCCGTTGTACGACTTTGGTGAAGTTGCCCGTGGCATTGTCCGGCGGCAACAGGCTGAACTGCGCGCCCGAGGCGGCGAACAGACTGTCGACACGCGCGTCGATCGGCGTGTCGCTGTAGGCGTCGAAGGTCAGCATGGCTTTCTGGCCAGGCTGCATGTGGCCGATCTGGGTTTCCTTGAAGTTGGCCTGAATCCAGATGTCCTGGTCCGGGACGATCGACATCAGATAAGCGCCAGCCTGTACGTATTGGCCTTCGCGAGCCGCGCGCTGGCCGATCAAGCCGCTGATGGGCGCGTGGATCTCGCTGCGGGTCAGGTTGAGTTCGGCCTGGGCGAGGTCGGTCTTGGCATTGGCGATCATGGCGTCGAGGCGCTTGATCTCGGCGCTCAGGGAATTGACTTGCTGGCGCTGACTTTGGGCGTCGGCCTGGGCTTTGGTCACTTGCGAGCGGGCAATGTGGTTGTCGGCGGAGAGGGTGGTCACCCGTTCTTCCGACACGTAGCCGGGTTTGCGCAAGGTTTGTGCGCGGGACAAGTCGATCTGCGAACGCCCGAGGCTCGCTTGACTAGAGGCGACTTGCGCCTCGCTGGCGGCAATCAGGCTGGCTTGCTGGGTGAGTTTGCTCTGGGCTTGCAGGCGTTCGGCCTGGCGCGTGGCGAGGGTGGCGTTGGCGCGGTCGACGGCGAGGTGGAAGTCATCGCCTTCGAGCTTGATCAGCAACTGGCCTTTCTCGACGTGCTGGTTGTCCTGCACCAGCACCTGATCGATGCGTGCGCCCAATTGGCTGGAGACACGGGTGATCTCGCCCTGCACATAGGCGTTGTCGGTGCTTTCATAAAACCGTCCCTTGAAGAACCACTGGGCAAAAAAGCCCCCGGCAATCAGCAGGACGATCAGCAGGAATATGAACAGGCGACGCTTGAGTTGGGCAGGCATGGGGCAAACTGTAGTCGAGAAATTGTAAGGAAAGTTATCAGCAGCTGAATCTGGCATACAGTCGATGGTGGGTAAATGCCATCGGCTGATAATCCGTCATTCATCGCGGCTCAGGCCCGTTGTAGACGCAACCTTGGCTTAAATGCCCTGCTGACTGGAGCCGGGCGGCTGTCGCCTGTTACCATTCGCCCTTTGTTTTATCTTCATTTCGAGACTTGCCATGACCACCGTCCGCACGCGCATCGCGCCATCGCCTACCGGGGACCCCCACGTAGGTACCGCTTACATCGCTTTGTTCAACTACTGCTTTGCCAAGCAGCATGGCGGTGAGTTCATCCTGCGGATCGAAGACACCGATCAGTTGCGCTCGACCCGCGAGTCCGAGCAGCAGATTTTCGACGCCCTGCGCTGGTTGGGCATCGACTGGAGCGAAGGCCCGGACGTTGGCGGCCCGCACGGTCCGTATCGTCAAAGCGAGCGCGGCGACATCTATCAGAAGTACTGCCAGCAGTTGGTCGAGATGGGCCACGCCTTCCCGTGCTTCTGCACCGCTGAAGAGCTGGACCAGATGCGCGCCGAGCAAATGGCCCGTGGCGAAACCCCGCGTTACGACGGTCGTGCGTTGTTGCTCTCTGCGGAAGAAGTCGCGCGCCGCCTGGCCGCTGGCGAGCCTCACGTGATCCGCATGAAAGTGCCGAGCGAAGGCGTTTGCGTGGTGCCGGACATGCTGCGTGGCGATGTCGAGATCCCGTGGGATCGTATGGACATGCAAGTGTTGATGAAGACCGACGGCCTGCCAACGTACTTCCTGGCCAACGTGGTCGATGATCACCTGATGGGCATCACCCATGTTCTGCGTGGTGAAGAGTGGCTGCCATCGGCGCCGAAACTGATCCTGTTGTATGAATACTTCGGCTGGGAACAACCGGAGCTGTGCTACATGCCGCTGCTGCGTAACCCGGACAAGAGCAAGCTGTCCAAGCGCAAGAACCCGACCTCGGTGACGTTCTACGAGCGCATGGGCTTCATGCCGGAAGCGATGCTCAACTACCTCGGTCGCATGGGCTGGTCGATGCCGGACGAGCGCGAGAAGTTCTCGCTGCAGGAAATGGTCGACCACTTTGACCTGAGCCGTGTGTCCCTCGGCGGGCCGATTTTCGACATCGAGAAACTGTCGTGGCTCAACGGCCAATGGCTGCGTGATCTGCCGGTGGAAGAGTTTGCTTCGCGCCTGCAAACCTGGGCACTCAACCCTGAATACATGATGAAGATCGCGCCGCACGTGCAGGGCCGCGTCGAGACCTTCAGTCAGGTTGCACCGCTGGCGGGTTTCTTCTTTGCCGGTGGCGTGAACCCGGATGCCAAGCTGTTCGAATCGAAGAAACTCTCAGGCGACCAGGTGCGTCAGCTGATGCAACTGATTCTGTGGAAGCTGGAAAGCCTGCGTCAGTGGGAGAAGGACAGCATCACCGCGACGATTCAAGCGGTGGTCGAATCCCTCGAGCTGAAGCTGCGTGACGCCATGCCGCTGATGTTCGCAGCGATCACGGGTCAGGCCAGTTCGGTATCGGTGCTTGATGCGATGGAAATCCTCGGTCCGGACCTGACTCGTTTCCGTCTGCGCCAGGCCATCGACCTGCTGGGCGGCGTGTCGAAGAAGGAAAACAAGGAGTGGGAAAAACTCCTGGGCAACATCGCCTGATTCCCACTGTTCCCTGTAGCAGCTGCCGTAGGCTGCGTTGTGCTGCGTAGCGGCCCTTTGTGGCCGCTACACATTCTGTCTGAAAGGGCAGGGTGGTCGAATCGCGAGTGCTGCGCACTCGAACGCAGCCTGCGGCAGCTGCTACAGGGGCGTATATGGCCTCGGATTTACGGGGTTCGGCGGTAAGTGATTGTTATGTCGGCAAAAAACTTTGAAATATTTTAAAAATAAGTTTGACAGCTTTCCGAAGCGCCATTAAGATTCGCCCCGTCCTCAGCGATGAGGGGCTATAGCTCAGCTGGGAGAGCGCTTGCATGGCATGCAAGAGGTCGACGGTTCGATCCCGTCTAGCTCCACCAATTTACACTTCAAGGTCTGGCCACACCGGCCTTGAAGCGATCAGCGCTCAGCGTTGATCTGTTGTATAGAAGGGTTTGCGTCCCCTTCGTCTAGTGGCCTAGGACACCGCCCTTTCACGGCGGTAACAGGGGTTCGAGTCCCCTAGGGGACGCCAGTTTTACAGAAGCGATGTTGCAAGATGTCGCTCCGCCGCGAGGCGAAAAATCCGGGGCTATAGCTCAGCTGGGAGAGCGCTTGCATGGCATGCAAGAGGTCAACGGTTCGATCCCGTTTAGCTCCACCAATTTTACAGTTCAAGGTCTGGCCACACCGGCCTTGAATCGATCAGCTCTCAGCACTGATCAGTTGTATAGAAGGTTTTGCGTCCCCTTCGTCTAGTGGCCTAGGACACCGCCCTTTCACGGCGGTAACAGGGGTTCGAGTCCCCTAGGGGACGCCACGATTACCCGCTCTGCGGGATTTTATAAGGGTCATTCAATTATTGAATGGCCCTTTTGTTTGTCTGGCGTTTGGCCAAATCCCCCTTTTCTTTCAAACTGTTCTTCAGACCAGCGGTCACATCCACGACTTGCGGAAAATTATTATGAGAATAATATTCTAGTCGTAATATTCGGAGGCAACGATGAACGATAAAAAAGCTCAAACCCGCGAACGCATTCTCAAGGCCGCCAGCGCAGCGCTGATTCAGCGTGGCCCGGCCGAACCGAGCGTGGGCGAAGTGATGGGTGCAGCCGGCCTGACGGTTGGCGGCTTCTATGCACACTTCGAAAGCAAGGACGCAATGATGCTGGAAGCGTTCAAGCAACTGCTCGGTCACCGGCGTGGCTTGATCGCCGACATGGACGCCGAATTGACCGGCGAAGAGCGTCGCGCGTTGGTGGCTGCGTTTTATCTGTCACGCAAACACCGTGATTCTTCTGAGTCAGCGTGCCCGATCCCGGCGTCTGTCGGTGAATTGGGTCGCCTGCCGGACGCGTTTCGTGTGGCGTTGAATGAGCATGTGGAAATGATGGTCGCGCAGTTGGCGGCCAGCCCGGAAGACACCGATAAAGCCCTGGCCGACATGGCCTTGATGGTCGGCGGTCTGGCCCTGGCGCGGGCGCTGGGGCCAGGAGAGTTGTCCGATCGATTGCTGCGCGCCGCCAAGTCGGCGGTGCTATGACCTGAAGGCATTGGCCTGAGGAGTGAGAGCGATGAGCACGTTGAAGTGGGTTCGTGGCGTTAATGGCACCTTGGGCTGGTTCGCGCCGAAACTGGTCGCGAGCAAAATGCGACTGGCGTTCATGACGCCGCGGGATCTGCCGCCACGTGATTGGGAATTGCCGCTGCTGGCAAAATCCGAACGGATCACCTTGCGCTTCGGTCTCTCGGCGCTGCGCTGGGGGCAAGGTCCGGCCGTGTTGCTGATGCACGGTTGGGAAGGCCGGCCGACGCAGTTTGCGAGTCTCATCACAGCGCTGGTCGATGCCGGCTACACGGTCGTTGCTCTGGACGGTCCGGCGCATGGTCGCTCGCCGGGTAGCGAGGCGAATGTCGTGCTGTTTGCCAGGGCCATGCTCGAGGCGGCGGCCGAGTTGCCGCCGCTGCAAGCGGTCATCGGTCACTCCATGGGCGGCGCCAGTGCGATGCTCGCCGTGCAGTTGGGCTTGCGCACCGAAACCCTGGTCACCATCGCCGCACCGGCGCGGATTCTCGGCGTGCTGCGCGGGTTTGCCCGCTATGTGCGACTGCCGCCCAAAGCGCGTTCGGCGTTCATTCGCCAGGTCGAGAAAGACGTTGGCATGCGCGCAGCGACGCTGGATGTTGCGCACTATCAGCTCGATATGCCGGGGCTGATCGTTCACGCCGAAGATGACTGCTATGTTTCGGTCAAGGAATCCCAGTTGATCAACGAGGCCTGGTTCGACAGTCGGCTGTTACGCCTGGAGGAGGGCGGGCATCAGCGCGTGCTGGCGGATCCTCGGGTAATTGATGGCGTGTTATCACTGCTGTCCGGTCGCAGTCTGCATTCGCGCCAATCGGCCTGAGCATCCGTTACACTGCCCCGGTCGAAATAATCTGACCGGGAGTGGGGCATGGGCTGGGATCGGGCAACGCCATTTATCATTGATCTGGAAGTCGGCGCCGAGGACATCGACGGGCTGGGGCACGCGAACAACGCGGTGTACGTGACCTGGCTCGAACGCTGCGCCTGGCGCCACTCGCAGCGGCTGGGCCTGGATCTGGTCGAGTACCGTCGACTGGACCGGGCGATGGCGGTGGTGCGACACGAGATCGATTACCTGGCCGCCGCCTACGAAGGCGACGAGTTGCAATTGGCAACCTGGATTGTCGATTGGGATCAACGCTTGAAAATGACCCGCCACTTCCAGTTGAAGCGCCCCAGCGACAACACCACGTTGCTGCGCGCGCAAACCACCTTCGTTTGCATTGAACTGTCCACCGGCAAGCCCAAGCGCATGCCCGTCGAGTTCATTGAAGGCTACGGCCCGGCGTTGCAAGTCGCGATCTAATTGATCCCTTCGCGGGCAAGTCGGATCGCCGCACCGCACGCTCCCACAGGTTTTGCGTCGTTCGCATAATGGGTGAACGACGCAAAACCTGTGGGAGCGTGGCTTGCCCGCGAAGGCGTCAGCACAAACACCATCGCCCGGTCAGACGAAATACCTTCTGCGCCCTGAAACCAGTAAACTGCCGCACGTTTTTCGTTGAGTGTGTTTTTCATGCAAATTGCTTTGGCGCCCATGGAGGGGTTGGTCGACAACATCCTGCGGGACGTGCTGACCCGTGTGGGCGGTATCGATTGGTGCGTGACCGAGTTCATTCGGATCAACGATCAACTGCTCACGCCTGCCTATTACCACAAGTTCGGCCCGGAATTGTTGACCGGCGCCCGCACCGCGTCCGGCGTGCCGCTGCGGGTGCAATTACTCGGTTCCGATCCGGTGTGCCTGGCAGAAAACGCCGCGCTGGCCTGCGAATTGGGGTCCGAGGTCATCGACCTGAACTTCGGCTGCCCGGCCAAGACCGTCAACAAGTCCCGTGGCGGCGCCGTCCTGCTGAAAGAACCTGAGTTGCTCAACCAAATCGTTGAGCACGTCCGCCGCGCCGTGCCCGCGCACATTCCGGTCACGGCAAAAATGCGTCTGGGCTTCGACAGCCCGGACGGTTCGCTGGTCTGCGCAACCGCGCTCGCCGAAGGCGGCGCGGCGCACATCGTGGTTCACGCGCGGACCAAAACCGACGGTTACAAGCCGCCTGCTCATTGGGAATGGATCCCCCGTGTGCAGGAAGTGGTCAAAGTTCCGGTGTTCGCCAATGGCGATATCTGGAGCGTTGAAGACTGGCGCCGTTGCCGCGAAATCAGCGGCGTGGAAGACATCATGCTCGGTCGTGGCCTGGTTTCGCGCCCGGACCTGGCCCGACAAATCGCAGCGGCGCGGGCCGGTGAAGAAGTGGTCGAGATGACGTGGGCGGAGTTGCTGCCGCTGATTCAGGACTTCTGGCTGCAAGCCAAGGCGCAGATGACAGCCCGCCAATCGCCGGGTCGTTTGAAGCAATGGCTGGCGATGTTGACCCGCAATTACCCTGAGGCGGTCGAGCTGTTCACCGTCCTTCGCCGGGAAACCGAATTGGATCAGGTCTCGCGTTTGCTGGGTCTTCAGGTGGCTGAAGCAGCCTGAGAAAAAACTGAAAAAATCTGCAAATAATCTCTTGAAAAGCAATCAGCGATCCCTATCTAGGGATTACGCGATGCCGAATTCGGGTCGCGGAGACAAAAAAACTTGCTGATATGTTTTCAGGAGATTTGAATCATGAGTACTGCATTTTCGATGGCACCACTGTTCCGTTCCTCGGTGGGTTTCGACCGTTTCAACGACCTGTTCGAAACCGCCCTGCGCAACGAGCCAGGCAGCACCTACCCGCCTTACAACGTGGAAAAACACGGCGATGACCAATACCGCATCGTCATAGCGGCCGCCGGTTTCCAGGAAGAAGACCTGGAACTGCAAGTGGAAAAAGGTGTGCTGACCATCAGTGGCGGCAAGCGTGACGCGAACGAAGACGTTACCTATCTGTACCAAGGCATCGCACAGCGCGCCTTCAAACTGTCCTTCCGTCTGGCGGACCATATTGAAATCAAGGCCGCCGGTCTGAGCAACGGTTTGTTGAGCATCGACCTGTTGCGGGTCATTCCGGAAGAGGCGAAAGCCAAACGCATCCCTATCAACGGGACGCAGAAACCAGCTCTGCAGTAATAGACCAGAGCAATAAGAAGGGCGCCATTTGGCGCCCTTTTTTGTCAGCAATCTCCAACCGTTTGCACACTTTGTAGCAGCTGCCGAGCAGCGCGAGGCTGCGTTCGGCTGCGAAGCAGTCGTGAGTCCAGGTACCGCAGTGTTTCAGTTAAAACTCAATTGCAGGTTTACGACTGCTCCGCAGCCGAACGCAGCCTCGCGCTGCTCGGCAGCTGCTACAGGAAAGCGTTATTTCAGGAGTTTCTGGAACTCCTCCACCGGCAACGGCCGACTGTGCAAATACCCTTGATAAAAATGGCAGCCCAGCCCCTGTAAAAACTCCAGCTGCTCCGGCGTTTCCACCCCTTCGGCGATCACTTTCAGTTCCAGGCTACGGGCCATGGCCACGATGGCGCGGATGATTTCGGCGTCGTTGGGGTCGGTGGTGGCATCGCGGATGAACGACTGGTCGATTTTCAGCGTGTCGACCGGCAGGCGCTTGAGGTAGGTCAGCGAGGAGTAACCGGTGCCGAAGTCGTCCATCGCAAAGCTCACGCCGAGTTTTTTCAGGCGACGCATTTTGTTGATGGTGTCTTCCAGATTCTGGATGACGATGCCTTCGGTGATCTCCAGTTTCAACAGTGAACAGGGCAAGCCGTGACTGGCGAGGCTGTGTTCGATGCGTTCGACGAAGTCGTTTTGACGAAATTGCCTCGGGCTGATGTTCACGCACAGGCTGAAGCTGAGCGGGTTCACCAGACCTTTGGCAACCAGCTTTTTGAAGGCGCCACAGGCTTCGTCGATGATCCAGGTGCCGACTTCCAGAATCAGCCCGCTGTCCTCCAGCACCTTGATGAACTCGGTGGGCGATTGCGGGCCGAGTTCCGGGTGGTCCCAGCGCACCAGTGCCTCGGCGCCGACAATGCGGTTGCCGCGGGCGTCGACCTGAGGTTGGTAATGCACATGAAACTCGCCCCGGGAAAGGGCCAGGCGCAAATCGGTTTCCATGCGCAAACGTTCGCTGGCGGCCTTCTGCATGGTGTTGTGATACATCTGCGCCGTGTTGCGGCCTGAGTCCTTGGCGCGGTACAGCGCGATGTCGGCACGTTTGAGCAGGTCAGTCGGGGTCGAGCCGTGGTCAGGAATCAGTGCGATGCCGATGCTTGGCGTCACTTGCAGGCGTTGGCCATCGAGGAACATCGGCTCCGACAGCAGTTCGCGCAAGGTGTCGGCCAGGTCACTGACCTGGGCACTGACTTCGTTGCGCGAGCCCTCCAGACCGCTGAGCAATACCACAAACTCGTCGCCACCCAGGCGCGCCACGGTGTCTTCCATGCGCACGCTGGCTTCAAGGCGAGCCGTGATGATTTTCAGCACCGTGTCGCCGACCGGGTGACCGAGGGAGTCGTTGATGTGCTTGAAGTGATCGAGGTCGAGGAACAACAGCGCGCCGCGCAGGTTGTGGCGCTTGAGCAGGGCGATCTGCTGGCTCAGGCGGTCCATCAACAGCGCGCGGTTCGGCAGGTTGGTCAGCGGGTCGTGGTAGGCCAGGTGACGGATCTGCGCTTCGGCATTTTTCAGCAGGCTGACGTCCCGGGCGGTCAACAGCAGGCACGCGGTTTCGTTGAGGGTGATCGGCTCCACCGAGACTTCGACGGTCAGCAGCTCGCCGCGCTTATTGCGGCCGAGCATTTCCTGATGGTGCACCCGGCCCTTGAGCTGCAATTCGGCCAACAGCGCCGAGCGCTGTTTCTCTTCAGCCCAGATGCCGACCTGATACACCGTGCGGCCCACCACCTCGTCGGCGCGGTAACCGGTCAGGCGGCAAAAACCATCGTTGACCTCCAGATAGCGTCCGGTATCGCGCTCGGTGATGGTGATCGCGTCAGGGCTGGAGTGGAACGCCTTGGCAAACTTCTCTTCGCTGGCCTTCAGTGCCGCTTCAGAGCGTTGCTGCTGGGTGATGTCGCGCAGGGTGGTGACGATGCAGGGCTGTTCGCCGACGCTGATCTGCCGGCTGGAAATCACGCAGGTCAGGGGCTGCCCGTCTTTGTGCTGGGCGACGATCGCTACATTGTTCAGTCCCTGTTCGCGGATGACTTGCTCGATCCGCTGCAGGCTTTTCGACGAAGCGTCCCACAGGCCTATCTCGTCGGCGCTGCGACCGATCACCTCGTCGGCGCTCCAGCCAAAGGTTTGGGTGAAGCTGGAGTTGATCTCGATAAACTGGCCGGTGTCCTGGCGCGTGACGCAGATCGGGTCCGGACTCACCTGGAACAGCGTGGCGAATTTCTCTTCCGAGGCCACCAGCCGCTGCTCACGTTCTACCTGGTCGGTGATGTCCAGCAATGTGCCGGCCATGCGCAGCGGCGCGCCGTGTTCATCGCGGTAGAGGCGGGCACGACTTTCCAGGTAGCGTGAACTGCCGTCCGGTAGCTGCACGCGATAGGTCAGCTGATAATTGCCGGCCGGCCCTTCGCGCAGGCTGCGATAAGCGTCGCGCATGGAGCCGCGTTCTTCGTCGGGCACGCCTTCGAAAAACGCGTCGAAGGACTCATGGAAGGGTATGGCCTCCAGCCCGTGCAACTGCGCAGCACGCGCCGAGCCGTAAAGCATGCCGCTGGGAATGTGCCAGTCCCAGGTGCCGAGTTGCGCCGAATCCAGCGCCAGGTCGAGGCGTTCCTGGCTGTCTTTCAGCGCGTGTTCGGCGGCTTTGCGTTCCGTGGTGTCGAGGAAAGTGCTCAGCAGATACGGCTGGCCTTCGAGTTCGACTTTCTGTGCGCTGAGGATGCCGTCGTGGATCTGGCCATTGCTGGCGCGAAACTGCACCTCCATGCTGGTCAGTTCGCCCTTGGCCTTGGTCGCCTTGACCAGCACGTCCCGTTGTTCCGGGTGCACCCAGAGGCCCAGTTCGACGGTGGTTCGGCCAATCGCGTCCTGCACCGGCCAGCCGAACAGACTTTCGAAATACTGGTTGGCTTCGGTGATCAGGCCATCTTCCTGGCGGGTCAGCAGTACCATGTTCGGGCACAGGTGAAACAGCGTGGCAAAGCGTTTTTCCGAGCTGCTTAGCGCCTGTTCGCGCTGGCGCTGGTGGGTGATTTCGCGAATGACCCCAATCATCCGTGGCCGGCCGTGTTTGTCCGGCAGCAGGCTGCCGTTGATCTCCAGCCAGTGCAAGCTGCCGTCGGGCCAGCGGATGCGGTGGTGCATCGCCTGTTCCAGCGGGGCGCCGGCAATCACGGCATGAAAGGCGCGGATGGTTTTTGCCCGATCCTCCGGGGGCAGCAAGTCCAGGTATTCCAGATCGGCCGGCAACGGTTGCCGGGGATCGAAGCCGAACAACGCCTGAGTGCCCCGCGACCAGCTGATCTGCCCGCGCTCGATGTCCCAATACCAGGCGCCCAGACGCGCGCCGTTGAGGGCGGCCAGCAACTGCGGCGCACTTTCCCAGCTCTGCTCGGACCGTTTCGGGTCAAGCGCCTGAATGCGGGGCATCGGCGGAATACGGTCAACAGATTTCGGCATTGGCAGGCCTTGGGCTGAATTGGGCGTTAGGCACAGGGGTTCGCGGCTCGATGGCAGTAGCGCACGTTAGCCTTGTGTCCCTGGCAGATCGATTTGTGCATCCAGCAAGGCCATGAAGGCCCGAGCCGCATTCGACAGCGTCCGTTCGGTGTGCAAGATATAGCCTAGCTGGCGAGTGAGTTGTATGCCCGGCAAAGGTATTCGCGCAACTTGATCGTCGAGCATCGTGCGCGGCAACACGCTCCAGGCCAGGCCGATCGAGACCATCATCTTGATGGTTTCCAGATAATTCGTGCTCATGGCGATGTTCGGCGTCAGGCCTTGGGATTCGAACAACCGGTGGACGATGTGGTGTGTAAAGGTGTTGCCGCCAGGGAACACCGCCGGATGCAGGGCGATGTCCGCCAGGCTGACCGCTCCGTTGCTGACCAGCGAATGCTCCGGGGCGACCACGAAATCAAGCGGGTCATCCCACACCGGCGTGGCCTTGACCAGTGCGTGGGGTTCCGGCGCGAGGGTGATGACGGCCAGTTCGGCGCGGCCATGGAGGATTTCTTCGTAGGCCACTTCCGAATCAAGGAACTGAATATCCAGCGCCACTTGTGGGTAGCGTCGGGTGAATTCCCTTAATAAAGGCGGTAGACGGTGCAAGCCAATGTGGTGACTGGTGGCCAGCGTCAGGCGCCCGGTCACTTCGCCGGTCAGGTTGGTCAGGGCGCGGCGGGTGTCATCCAGCACATTGAGGATCTGGTAGGCCCGCGGGAGCAAGGCGCGTCCGGCCTCGGTCAGGCCGACTTCACGGCCCAGGCGATCGAACAGCCGCACCTTCAATTGTTGTTCCAGGCCGGCGATGCGCTTGCTGATCGCCGGTTGCGTCAGGTGCAGCCGTTCGCCCGCGCCGGAGAAGCTTCCGGTCTCGGCAATCGCGATAAAGGCATTGAGGTTGGCCAGGTCCATTGCGGTATTCCAGTTGGTTATCCAAAGCATAAAAAATATGAATTTGAGTTATTTAATGTAACCCCCTAGGATCGACCTCACAAGCCAAAGGGTTATTGAAATCGTCAAAGCCCGGGGCATAGAAACAAGCTGATGAGGAAAACGTCTGATGGCCGGCAAAACGCTCTACGACAAGCTCTGGGATTCGCACTTGGTCAAACAGCGCGACGATGGCTCTGCGCTGATTTATATCGATCGTCACATCATCCACGAAGTGACCTCGCCGCAAGCCTTTGAAGGCCTGCGTCTGGCCGGGCGCAAGCCTTGGCGCATCGATGCCAACATCGCGACCCCGGACCACAACGTACCGACCACCCCGGAGCGCAAGGGCGGCATCGAAGCCATTGCCGACGAGGTCTCGCGTTTGCAGGTTCAGACCCTCGATGACAACTGTGATGAATACGGCATCGTCGAGTTCAAGATGAACGACGTGCGCCAAGGCATCGTCCACGTCATCGGCCCGGAGCAGGGCGCAACCTTGCCGGGCATGACCGTGGTCTGCGGCGACTCCCACACCTCGACCCACGGCGCGTTTGGCGCTCTGGCTCACGGTATCGGCACTTCCGAAGTCGAGCACGTGCTCGCCACTCAGTGCCTGGTCGCCAAAAAGATGAAGAATATGTTGGTGTCGGTCGAAGGCAAATTGCCGTTCGGCGTGACGGCCAAGGACATCGTCCTCGCCGTGATCGGCAAGATCGGCACCGCCGGCGGTAACGGCCATGCCATCGAGTTCGCCGGTAGCGCGATTCGCGATCTCTCGGTCGAAGGCCGCATGACCATTTGCAACATGTCCATCGAGGCCGGCGCTCGCGTAGGTCTGGTGGCCGCTGACGAAAAAACCGTGGCCTACGTGAAGGGCCGTCCATTTGCCCCGAAAGGCGCGGAATGGGACTTGGCCGTTGAAGCCTGGAAAGACCTGGTGACCGATAAAGACGCCCAGTTCGACACCATCGTCGAACTCGACGCGACCCAGATCAAGCCGCAAGTCAGCTGGGGCACTTCGCCCGAAATGGTCCTGGCCGTGGATCAGAACGTGCCGGACCCGGCGAAGGAAATGGACCTGGTCAAACGTGGCTCCATCGAACGTGCCTTGAAATACATGGGTTTGACCGCCAATCAGGCGATCACCGATATCCAGTTGGACCGCGTATTCATCGGTTCCTGCACCAACTCGCGAATCGAAGATTTGCGCGCTGCTGCCGTCATCGCCAAGGGCCGCAAAGTGGCGTCGACCATCAAGCAGGCCATCGTGGTGCCGGGCTCGGGTCTGGTGAAGGCCCAGGCGGAGTCGGAAGGCCTGGACAAGATTTTCCTCGACGCCGGTTTCGAGTGGCGTGAGCCGGGTTGCTCGATGTGCCTGGCGATGAACCCGGACCGTTTGGAGTCGGGCGAGCATTGCGCCTCGACCTCCAACCGCAACTTCGAAGGCCGTCAGGGCGCCGGTGGTCGTACCCACCTCGTGAGCCCGGCCATGGCCGCCGCCGCCGCTGTGAACGGTCGTTTCGTCGACGTCCGTGAATTGATCTAAAGGAGCGCAGCATGAAAGCTTTTACCCAGCACACTGGTCTTGTCGCGCCTTTGGATCGTGCCAATGTCGACACCGATCAGATCATCCCGAAGCAATTCTTGAAGTCGATCAAGCGCACGGGTTTCGGCCCGAACCTGTTCGATGAGTGGCGCTACCTGGATGTCGGGCAACCGTATCAGGACAACTCCAAGCGTCCGCTGAACAAGGACTTCGTGCTCAACGCCGAGCGTTATCAAGGCGCCAGCGTGTTGCTGGCCCGTGAGAACTTTGGTTGTGGTTCGAGCCGTGAACATGCGCCGTGGGCCCTGGAAGAATACGGTTTCCGCAGCATCATCGCGCCGAGCTACGCCGACATCTTCTTCAACAACAGCTTCAAGAACGGCTTGCTGCCGATCATCTTGAGCGATGCTGAGGTTGATGAGCTGTTCCAGCAGGTTGAAGCGAATCCTGGCTACCAGTTGCAGGTTGATCTGCAAGCGCAGACCGTGACCCGTCCGGATGGCAAGGTGTTGAGCTTTGAAATCGACGCGTTCCGTAAGCATTGTCTGCTCAATGGTCTGGACGATATCGGCCTGACGTTGATGGACCACGAGGCGATTGCGACGTTTGAAGCCAAGCATCGTGCGAGCCAGCCGTGGTTGTTTCGCGACGCTTGATTGAGCCGAGATTGATGTAGGCCGCTGCGGCCTCATCGCTAGCAGGCTAGCTCCCACAGGGATTTGTGTACGCCATAGATCTAATGTGGGAGCTAGCCTGCTAGCGATGGCGGCAGTAGAGGCACCCCAAGACTCACCCCAAAAAGGAAGTCCCATGACCAGCACCGCCCAGCACAGCCAGGTAGTCCAAAAGCAATTCGGTGAACAGGCCGCAGCCTACCTGAGCAGCGCCGTACACGCTCAAGGCACCGAGTTCGCATTGCTACAGGCCGAACTGGCCGGGCAGGGCGATGCACGGGTACTGGATCTAGGGTGCGGCGCCGGTCACGTCAGTTTTCAAGTGGCCTCGCTGGTCAAGGAAGTGGTGGCCTACGACCTGTCCCAACAGATGCTCGACGTGGTCGCCGCCGCAGCCGTTGATCGAGGTTTGAGCAATGTGACCACGGTCCTCGGCGCCGCCGAGCACCTGCCGTTCGCCGATGGCGAGTTCGACTTCGTGTTCAGCCGTTACTCGGCGCACCATTGGAGCGATCTCGGTCTGGCCTTGCGCGAAGTGCGCCGGGTGCTGAAGCCGGGCGGTGTGGCGGCGTTCGTCGACGTGTTGTCACCGGGCAGTCCGTTGTTCGACACTTACCTGCAAAGCGTCGAAGTGCTGCGCGACACCAGCCATGTGCGCGATTATTCCGCCGGCGAGTGGTTGCGTCAGGTCAGCGAAGCGGGGTTGCATACTCGCAGCACCACGCGTCAACGCCTGCGTCTGGAGTACACCTCCTGGGTCGAACGCATGCGCACGCCAGAGGTGATGCGCGCGGCGATCCGCGAGTTGCAGCAGTCGATGGGCAACGAAGTACGCGAATATTTTGAGATTGAGGCCGATGGTTCGTTCAGTACAGATGTGCTGGTACTGATGGCAGAACGATAGAATTTTTCCGGGCGCGCTCACGGGCGCGCCGACTGATGACATGAGGAAAGCATGAGCAAGCAGATTCTGATTCTCCCAGGCGACGGTATTGGTCCGGAAATCATGGCCGAAGCGGTCAAGGTGCTGGAACTGGCCAACGACAAGTACGCATTGGGCTTCGACCTGAGCTTTGATGTGATCGGTGGCGCCGCCATCGACAAGCACGGCGTGCCATTGGCCGACGAAACCCTGGACCGTGCACGCGCTGCCGATGCCGTTCTGCTGGGCGCCGTGGGCGGCCCGAAATGGGACACCATCGAGCGTGACATTCGCCCTGAGCGCGGCCTGCTGAAAATTCGTGCGCAACTGGGTCTGTTTGGCAACTTGCGCCCGGCGATCCTCTACCCGCAACTGGCCGAAGCCTCGAGCCTGAAGCCGGAGATAGTCGCGGGCCTGGACATCCTGATCGTCCGTGAACTGACCGGCGGCATCTATTTCGGCGCGCCACGCGGCACCCGTACTCTGGAAAACGGCGAACGCCAGGCCTACGACACGCTGCCGTACAGCGAAAGCGAAATCCGTCGCATCGCCCGTGTCGGTTTCGACATGGCCATGGTGCGCAGCAAGAAGCTGTGCTCGGTAGACAAGGCCAACGTATTGGCGTCCAGCCAACTGTGGCGCGAAATCGTCGAACAAGTGGCCAAGGATTACCCGGAAGTCGAACTGAGCCACATGTACGTCGACAACGCCGCCATGCAGCTGGTGCGTGCGCCGAAGCAATTTGACGTGATCGTCACCGACAACCTGTTCGGCGACATTCTGTCCGACCAGGCGTCGATGCTCACCGGTTCCATCGGCATGCTGCCGTCGGCCTCGCTGGATACCAACAACAAGGGCATGTACGAGCCTTGCCATGGTTCGGCACCGGACATCGCCGGCAAGGGCATTGCCAACCCGTTGGCGACCATTTTGTCGGTGTCGATGATGCTGCGTTACAGCTTCAATCTGCAGGACGCGGCGGATGCCATCGAGAAGGCCGTCAGTCTGGTTCTGGACCAGGGCCTGCGCACAGGCGACATCTGGTCGAACGGTTGCACTAAAGTCGGTACGCAGGAAATGGGTGACGCAGTAGTCGCCGCGCTGCGGAATCTGTAATCTCTCGGGCCCGCTGCCACTTTCACCCATGAAAGCAGCGGCCCACTTTTTAAAGAAGGTGTAGTTGCGATGAAACGTGTAGGTCTGATCGGTTGGCGCGGTATGGTCGGTTCCGTGCTCATGCAGCGGATGCTGGAAGAGCAGGATTTCGATCTTATTGAGCCGGTGTTTTTCACCACTTCCAATGTCGGTGGCCAAGGCCCGTCCGTGGGCAAGGACATTGCTCCGCTCAAGGACGCTTACAGCATTGAAGAGCTGAAAACCCTCGACGTGATTCTGACCTGCCAGGGTGGCGACTACACCAGCGAAGTCTTCCCTAAACTGCGCGAAGCCGGCTGGCAGGGTTACTGGATCGACGCCGCTTCCAGCCTGCGCATGCAGGATGACGCGGTGATCGTGCTGGACCCGGTGAACCGCAAGGTCATCGACCAGCAGCTCGACGCGGGCACCAAGAACTACATCGGCGGCAACTGCACCGTCAGCCTGATGCTGATGGGCCTGGGCGGGCTGTTCGAAGCCGGTCTGGTCGAGTGGATGAGCGCCATGACTTATCAGGCGGCCTCCGGTGCCGGCGCGCAGAACATGCGTGAACTGATCAAGCAAATGGGCGCGACCCACGCCGCTGTCGCTGACCAACTGGCCGATCCTGCCAGCGCCATCCTCGACATCGACCGCCGTGTCGCCGAAGCCATGCGCAGCGACGCGTACCCGACCGAAAACTTCGGCGTACCGCTGGCCGGCAGCCTGATCCCGTGGATCGACAAGGAACTGCCGAACGGCCAGAGCCGCGAAGAGTGGAAAGCCCAGGCCGAGACCAACAAGATCCTCGGTCGCTTCAAGAGCCCGATCCCGGTCGATGGTATCTGCGTGCGCATCGGCGCCATGCGCTGCCACAGCCAGGCGCTGACCATCAAGCTGAACAAAGACGTGCCGATCGCCGACATCGAAGGGCTGATCAGCCAGCACAACCCTTGGGTCAAACTGGTGCCGAACAACCGCGACGCCAGCATTCAGGAACTGAGCCCGACGAAAGTCACCGGCACCCTGAACGTACCGGTTGGCCGTCTGCGCAAGCTGAACATGGGCACGCAGTACGTCGGCGCGTTCACCGTCGGCGACCAGCTGCTGTGGGGCGCTGCCGAACCGCTGCGTCGCATGCTGCGGATCCTGCTTGAGCGTTGATCGATTGAAGTAAACAAAGAACCCGTGCCTTGAAAGAGGTGCGGGTTTTTTTATACCCGGCAGTCTGAGGTTGATCGGTTGCCAGATAGGCCGCCTTCGCGGGCAAGTCGAGTCGTCGCACCGCCGCTCCCACAGTGGTCAGTGTCAAACACAAGGTTTATGTACACCACTGAAACCTGTGGGAGCGGCGGTGCGACGACTCGACTTGCCCGCGAAGAGGCCGGTACAGCCGCCACAAATCCCGGCAGAAATTGCCTGCATGCCCACCACCCGGTAAAGTGCCGCTCCCCCCGTTTCGCCTGAGGTAGAACCATGAGCCAGTCCTTTGATATTGCCGTGATCGGCGCCACCGGTACTGTCGGCGAAACGCTTGTGCAGATTCTCGAAGAGCGCGACTTCCCGGTCGGCAACCTGCACCTGCTGGCCAGCAGCGAATCCGCTGGGCATTCGGTGCCATTTCGCGGCAAAAACGTACGGGTGCGCGAAGTCGATGAATTCGATTTCAGCAAAGTCCAGCTGGTGTTCTTCGCCGCCGGTCCGGCGGTGACCCTGAGTTTCGCCACGCGCGCCCGTGCAGCGGGTTGCTCGCTGATCGACCTGTCCGGCGCGCTGCCGGCGGATGAGGCACCGCAAATCGTGCCGGAAGCCAACGCCCAAGTACTCACCGGTTTGAAAAAACCGTTCCAGGTCAGCAGCCCAAGCCCGTCCGCCACCACGCTGGCCGTGGTGCTGGCGCCGTTGCTCGGTTTGCTCGATCTGCAACGCATCAACCTGACCGCCAGCCTGGCCGTCTCCGCACAGGGCCGCGAAGCGGTGACCGAGCTGGCCCGGCAAACCGCCGAGCTGCTCAACGTGCGTCCGCTGGAGCCGACTTTCTTTGATCGGCAAATGGCCTTCAACCTGTTGGCCCAGGTCGGCAAACCGGATGAGCAGGGTCATACGCTGCTGGAAAAACGCCTGGTGCGTGAGCTGCGTCAGGTCATGGCGCTGCCTTTATTAAAGATTTCCGTCACTTGCATTCAAGCCCCAGTGTTTTTTGGCGATAGCTTTAGCGTGACCTTGCAGTCAGCGAGTGCTGTGGACCTGGCGAAAGTCAACGCGGCGCTTGAAGACGCGCCGGGTATCGAGCTGGTGGAAGCCGGCGATTACCCGACTGCGGTAGGCGATGCGGTGGGGCAGGATGTGGTCTACGTTGGTCGGGTTCGCCTTGGTATCGACGACCCGTCGGAACTTAATGTGTGGCTGACGTCAGATAACGTACGCAAAGGCGCCGCGCTCAATGCTGTGCAGGTGGCTGAATTGTTGATAAAAGACCTGCTGTAAAAGATACTTGGCAACAATTTTTCGAATGAGTCCTGCCGAGCGCTATGCTTGGCCGGATCGCTGATGGCGAGCCACCCTGCGGGGCTTTCCAGGGCATGAATGAAATGATCGCGCGTGACGACCCTTCGTCGCCGCGCGCAATGCCTTACGGCAGCGGCTATCAACACCTTCTCGCTGGCCGAGGAATGTTCAAACAAAGGATGAGGCTATGGTTCAAGTTCGCAAACTGGTGTTAGCAATAGCGGCCGCCTCGGCGCTGTCCTCCGGTATGGCGCATGCCCTCGGGCTCGGGGAATTGACCCTGAAGTCGACGCTGAACCAACCTCTGGTGGCGGAAATCGAGCTGCTCGACGTCAAGGACCTCACCGCCGCGGAAGTGGTGCCGAGCCTGGCTTCACCGGAAGATTTCGCCAAGGCCGGTGTCGATCGCCAGGCGTTTCTCAACGACCTGACGTTCACCCCCGTACTCAACGCCAGCGGTAAAAGCATCCTGCGTGTCACGTCCAGCAAACCCCTGTCCGAACCGATGGTGAAATTCCTGGTTCAGGTGATGTGGCCCAATGGTCGTCTGCTGCGCGATTACAGCGTGCTGCTCGATCCGTCCAAATTCTCCCCGCAGACCGCTGAAGCGGCTGCGCAGCCTGCGCCGACCCAAGCGGTCACTGCGCCGGTGACTGGTGCTACCAAACCGGCTCAATACACCACCACGCCGCGCGATACCCTGTGGGAAATCGCCGCAAAGGCGCGTAATGGCGGGTCGGTCCAGCAAACCATGCTGGCCATCCAGGCGCTGAATCCGGATGCTTTTATCGACGGCAACATCAACCGGCTGAAAACCGGCCAGGTGCTGCGCATGCCCGATCAGGCGCAGAGCACCAACCTGCCACAGCCTAAAGCGATCGCTGAAGTCGCTGCACAGAACACCGCATGGCGCCAGGGGCGTCGTTACGTGGCGAAGCCTGGCACCGGGCAACAACAACTCGATGCCACCAAGCGTGGCCGCGCTGATGTGGCCCCGTCGCAAGCGGCGAAAGACAACCTGAGTCTGGTTTCTGCCGACACCGGCAAAGGCCGTGGCAAGGGGCCTGCCGGCGATGCAAAAGCCTTGGGCAACAAACTGGCCGTCACCCAGGAAAGCCTCGACACGACCCGTCGTGACAATGCCGAACTGAAAAGCCGCATGACCGATCTGCAAAGTCAGATGGAAAAGCTGCAACGCCTGATCGAGCTGAAGAACAATCAATTGGCCAAGTTGCAGGCCGAAGGCGCTGCTGATGCACCGGCTGCAGCCGCGACCGCTCCGGCAATGTCTGCGGAGTTGGCTGCCAACCCTGCGGCTTCGACTGAAGTGGCTCCTGAGCCGGTTGCACCTGCTTCAGAGGCAGCGGCACCTGAAGCTGTTCCGGCGCCGGTGCCTGCCGAGCCGGTAGTCGAGCCGGCGCCAGTGGCCTCCGATGACCAGAAATTCAACGAGCTGCTGACCAATCCGGTCCTGCTGGGTCTGGTGGGCGGCGGTGCAGTGGTTCTGTTGCTGTTGCTGCTGTTGCTGGCACGTCGCCGCAAGGCCCAGCAAGAAGCCGAGAAACACTTGCGTATGGCACGTGCCCTGGAAGAAGAGAAGGAATTCTCCGCTGAGCAGGAACTGCCGGAAAGCAGCTTCGAAGGCCTGGAAGTGCCACCGCCGAGCGTAACGCTCGCTCCCGCGCCGATACCAACGCCACCACCTGCGCCAGCCCCAGTCCCGGCACCAGTCCCGGATGTAATGACAACGCCGATCGCCGCGCCACTGGTATCGCCAGCAGCCGACCGCGATGACGACGTGCTGACCAAGGCTCAGTCGCACATTGCCGCCGGTCGTTTGAACCAGGCAGCCGCGTTGCTCGAAGACGGCATCAAACAAGAGCCACAGCGCAGTGATCTGCGTCTTAAGCTGATGGAAGTCTACGGTCAGCAGGGCGATCGCGATGCATTTGTCGCCCAGGAGCGCCAGCTGGTAGCCAACGGTGACAACTTCGCCCAGGTCGAGAAGCTTAAAACCCGCTTCCCGGCCATGGCTATCGCCGCTGCGGGTGGTCTCGCGGCTGCCGCCATCGCCGCCGAGCTGGACGCGCAGTACGTCAAAGACCTGTTGCTGGACGAGCCGCAAGCACCGGCCGATGACTTGGACAGTGCCTTCGACCTGAGCCTGGATGATCTGGAAGCCGCTTCTCCGGCGGTGGTTGAGCCAGAGCCGGAATCGGTCGCTGACCTTGAAGAATTCCCGCTGGACGACGACCTGAGTTTCGAGTCGGTATTGAAAGAGCAGACCGAAATCAAGGAAAACCTCGACGACCTGTCGGACTTCGATCTGGACATGGATCTGGGGGGAGACCCGTCGCCGGCGATGCTCGCGGAAGACGATTTCCTGCTGGATCTCGACGAAGGCGTGAAGGACTTGCCTGTTGAGCCTGTGAAACCTGAAGTTCCGCAGGACGATCTGGAATTGCCAGCCGATTTCGACTTGTCGCTGGCCGATGAAATGGACGCAACACCGGCCGAACCTGATGCTCCGGACGCCTTTGCAGCGGAGCTGGAAGACGTCAACGCCGAGCTGGATCGTCTGTCCCAGAGCATGGGTGAGCCGACCTTTACCGCAGAAGATGCTATGGCTTCGGCGGCAGACGAGCCGGATTTCGACTTCCTCTCCGGCACCGATGAAGTCGCCACCAAACTCGATCTGGCCCAGGCCTACATCGACATGGGCGACAACGACGGGGCTCGGGACATCCTCAATGAGGTGGTGGCCGAGGGTAATGCTGGCCAGAAGAGCGAAGCCAAGGAGATGCTTTCGCATCTGGCTTGAGCGATCGGTAAGCAGTAAACAGAACGGCAGCCCATTGAGGCTGCCGTTTTTTTTTAGCCGGTGGTGTAATGGTGTTTGGGCGATTGCCATCGCGGGCAAGCCCGCTCCCACAAGGGATCGGGTCGGATACAAGTAATGCGGACAGTCCCGATCCTGTGGGAGCGGGCTTGCCCGCGATGAGGCCCTCAGTGCCGGCGCAAATCCCGCCCGACAGGTTCCAAAAATGACGCGCCTCTGGCATCCCGATGCCGCAGCCTTATAATGCCCGCCTTTGCGCACATCAGCAGGCTGTCACTCCTTGGCAAATATAGATAATCCGGCCGCCGAACTGGCGGCCGACGGCTTTTTCCGGATCGCGCTGGGCGTTGAATACAAAGGCTCACGTTATCGCGGCTGGCAACGCCAGGCCTCCGGCGTGCTTACCGTGCAGGAAACCCTTGAAAAGGCCTTGTCCAAAGTCGCCGACTCACCGGTTTCGCTGCTCTGCGCCGGGCGTACGGACGCCGGTGTGCATGCGTGCGGTCAGGTGGTGCATTTCGACACGCAGGTCGAGCGTTCGATGAAGGCCTGGGTCATGGGCGCCAATATCAACTTGCCCCACGACGTCAGTGTCAGCTGGGCCAAGGTCATGCCGGCGCATTTTCATGCGCGCTTCAAGGCCATCGCCCGCCGCTATCGCTACGTGATCTACAACGATCAGATCCGCCCGGCGCACCTGAACGAAGAAATCACCTGGAACCACCGTCCGCTGGACGTCGAGCGCATGGCCGAGGCCGCTCAATACCTGGTCGGCACCCATGATTTCAGCGCGTTTCGTGCCGGTCAGTGCCAGGCCAAGTCGCCGATCAAGGAACTGCATCACCTGCGTGTCACGCGCCACGGCAAGATGATCGTGCTGGATATTCGCGCCAGCGCCTTCCTGCACCACATGGTGCGCAACATCGCCGGCGTATTGATGACCATCGGTGCCGGCGAGCGTCCGGTGGAGTGGATGAAGGAAGTGCTGGAAAGCCGGATCCGTCGTTCTGGAGGGGTGACGGCGCATCCCTACGGCCTGTATCTGGTGCAGGTCGAGTATCGCGACGAGTTCGAATTGCCCGAGCGTTACATCGGCCCACACTTCCTCACCGGCTTCTCTGAACTTGACGGCTGACGCCCTCGAACGCTTTTGTTACCATCCGGGACTTTCTCGGATTTGCCCTGAGGTTTTATCGACATGTCAGCCGTTCGCAGCAAGATTTGTGGGATTACCCGCATAGAAGATGCGTTGGCGGCGGTCGAGGCCGGGGCGGATGCCATCGGGTTTGTGTTTTACGCCAAGAGCCCGCGGGCGGTGACGTTTCAGCAGGCGCGCGAAATTATCAAGGCACTGCCGCCGTTCGTGACCACCGTGGGGTTGTTCGTCAACACCAGCCGCTGCGAGTTGGGCGAATTGCTCGATGCCGTGCCGCTGGACCTGTTGCAGTTCCATGGTGATGAAACCGCGGCTGACTGTGAAGGCTGGCACCGCCCGTACATCAAGGCGCTGCGGGTCAAGGCCGGCGACGACATCGCGGCGGCATGCGATGCGTTTCCAAGTGCCAGCGGTATCCTGCTCGATGCCTACGTTGAAGGCGTCCCCGGCGGAACCGGTGAAGCCTTCGACTGGTCTCTGATACCGCAGGGCTTGAGCAAGCCGATCATCCTCGCTGGCGGCCTGACGCCGGGGAATGTTGCTGAGGCAATCACCCGGGTTCGGCCTTACGCGGTGGACGTCAGCGGTGGGGTAGAGGCGAGCAAGGGCATCAAGGATCACGCAAAGATTCAGGCATTCATCAAGGCGGTACGCGGGAGCCTGTAGGAGCTGTCGAGTGAAACGAGGCTGCGATCTTTTGATCTTGCTTTTAAAAAGATCAAGATCAAAAGATCGCAGCCTCGTTTCACTCGACAGCTCCTACAAGGTCCAAGGTTGATGTGACGGCTGGCACACTGCCGCCGTCCACACGCATGGCTGAGGATTTTTGGGTTGTACGCCGGTCACGTTCACTGACCCGGCAATCGATCGATCATCGCCACACACATGAATTTAGCTCAAGGGCATACGCGGGGCTGCGAACCAGAGCGTTCGGGCCGCCGGTACTGGAGAAAGAAAGCATGAGCAACTGGTTAGTAGACAAACTGATCCCTTCGATCATGCGTTCCGAGGTCAAGAAGAGCTCGGTGCCTGAAGGTCTGTGGCACAAATGCCCGTCTTGCGAGGCTGTGCTGTATCGTCCGGAGCTGGAAAAGACCCTGGACGTTTGCCCCAAGTGCAACCACCACATGCGTATCGGCGCCCGCGCGCGCATCGACATCTTCCTCGACGCCGAAGGCCGTGCCGAATTGGGCGCAGACCTGGAGCCGGTTGACCGTCTGAAATTCCGCGACGGCAAGAAGTACAAGGATCGCCTGACCGCTGCCCAGAAGCAGACTGGCGAAAAAGACGCGCTGATCTCCATGAGCGGCACCCTGCTGGGTATGCCGGTGGTGGTCTCGGCCTTCGAATTCTCCTTCATGGGTGGTTCGATGGGCGCCATCGTTGGTGAGCGTTTCGTCCGCGCCGCCAACTACGCGCTGGAAAACCGTTGCCCGATGATCTGCTTCGCCGCCTCCGGTGGTGCGCGGATGCAGGAAGCCCTGATCTCCCTGATGCAAATGGCCAAGACCTCCGCGGTACTGGCGCGTCTGCGTGAAGAAGGCATTCCGTTCATCTCCGTGCTGACCGACCCGGTCTACGGTGGCGTTTCCGCCAGCCTGGCCATGCTCGGCGACGTGATCGTCGGTGAGCCAAAAGCCCTGATCGGCTTCGCCGGTCCGCGCGTTATCGAGCAAACCGTGCGCGAAAAACTGCCGGAAGGCTTTCAGCGCAGCGAGTTCCTGCTGGAGCACGGCGCGATCGACTTGATCGTTCACCGTCAGGAACTGCGCCCACGCCTGGGCAATCTGCTGGCACAAATGATGGGCCTGCCGACGCCGAAATTCGTCGCCGCGCCTATCGAGCCGATCGTGGTTCCACCGGTACCTGCCAACCTATGACCGAACGTACCCTTGGCGAGTGGCTCGCCTACCTTGAGCAGTTGCACCCTTCGGCCATCGACATGGGCCTTGAGCGCTCGCAACAGGTAGCGTCCCGCATGGGACTGGGCAAGCCGGCGCCTCGGGTGATCACGGTCACCGGCACCAACGGCAAGGGTTCTACCTGCGCATTCGTGGCTTCGCTGCTGCGGGCGCAGGGCCTGAACGTCGGTGTCTACAATTCTCCGCATCTGCTGCGTTACAACGAGCGGGTGCAGGTCAATGGCGTCGAAGCGACTGACGCCGCGCTGTGCGAAGCCTTTACTGCCGTCGAGGCGGGCCGCGGCGGCACGTCCCTGACGTACTTCGAAATGGGCACCCTGGCGGCGTTCTGGCTGTTTCAGCAGGCAGGGCTTGATGCCGTGGTGCTGGAAGTCGGCCTGGGCGGGCGTCTGGACACGGTCAACGTAGTGGATGCCGACATGGCGCTGGTCACCAGCATCGGTGTCGATCACGCCGATTATCTGGGCGATACTCGTGAATCCGTGGCTTTTGAGAAGGCCGGCATCTTTCGCCAGGGCGCGCCTGCGCTCTGTGGCGATCTGAATCCTCCGCAACCTCTGCTGGATAAAGCCCGCGAGCTGGCTTGTCCGTTTTTCCTGCGTGGGCGCGATTTTGATCTCGGCATCACCGATGACAATTGGCAATGGCGCGGTGTAGACGCTCAAGGGCGTGTGGTTGAGTTGCGCGATCTGCCGCTGCTCGATCTGCCAATGGAAAACGCCGCACTGGCCTTGCAGGCTTACCTGTTGCTCGGGTTGCCGTGGGTGGATGCGCAGATTATTGATGCCCTGACAGCAACGCGGGTGGTCGGTCGTCTCGATCGCCGTCAGTTCGACTGGCAGGGCAAGCGCCTGAACCTGTTGCTGGATGTGGGTCATAATCCGCATGCGGCCGAGTATCTGGCGCGCCGTCTGGCCAGCCGTCCACCGGTCGGCAAGCGCCTGGCGGTGTTTGGATTGTTGGCGGACAAGGATCTGGATGGTGTTGTCGGTGAATTGAATGCTAGTGTCCAGCAATGGGCTGTCGCGCCGCTGGATTCACCGCGTGCGCGCCCGGTTGCCGATTTGCAGGCGGCGTTGCAGAACCTTGGCGCTGCGGTAACGTCCTATGACAGTGTGGCCGCCGCCCTGGAAGGGCAGTGTGCACTGGCGACGAGCGACGACGAGATTCTGTTGTTCGGATCATTTTATTGTGTTGCCGAGGCCCTTGAATGGCTGGCCCGGCGCTCCACGGAGGAAGCGGCAAATGGCATTGCTGGATAAGGCATACAAACAGCGCATGGTTGGCGCCCTGGTTCTGGTGGCGCTGGCGGTGATTTTCCTGCCGATGTTGTTTTCCCGCGAGGATGAGCAGCGTCAAGTGACGGTCGAAGCCCCGGCTGCGCCGCAAGCGCCAGCGGTGCCGCAAGTTCAGGTCGAGCCGGTGGTGGTGCCTGAGCCGCAAGCGTTGCCTCAAGAACCTGTGCCGAGCGATGATGAAATCGCTCAGCAAGAAGCACCGTCCGCGCCGATTGCACCGAGTGCGCCAGTGGCGCCTGTGCCTGCTGCCAAGCCGGTCGCGCCAGCACCTGCACCTGTTCCTGCTATGGCTGCCAAGCCTGCAACCGCGCCGTCTCAGCCAATCACTGCTGCGCCGGGCAAGCCGGACACGACTCAAAGCCGCGTCGATGCAAATGGCCTGTCGGTCAGCTGGTCGGTGCAACTGGCCAGCCTGTCGAGCCGTGCAAGTGCCGAAAGCCTGCAGAAAGACCTGCGCAGTCAGGGCTATAACGCCTACATCCGTACGGCCGATGGCAAGAATCGGGTGTTTGTCGGGCCGCTGATCGAGCGCGCCGAAGCCGATCGTCTGCGTGACTTGTTGGGCCGCCAGAAGAACCTCAAGGGGTTTGTGGTGCGTTTCCAGCCTGAACGCGGTTAAAACTATCGCCCCGATTTGAAATGCACTGACAATCGCAGCTTACCGATAGCCATGGGCTCTGCTAAAATGCGCCGCCTTATCCGTCTGTAGGCTGCACTGTGCCATTTACCTGGGTTGACTGGGCGATCGTTGCAATCGTCGCCATCTCCGCATTGATCAGTCTGAGCCGCGGCTTCGTCAAAGAAGCATTATCGCTGGTGACCTGGATCATTGCAGGAGTCGTCGCCTGGATGTTCGGTGGTGCATTGTCCGAGTACCTCGCCGGATACATCGAAACGCCATCGGCTCGTGTGATCACGGGCTGTGCCATCATGTTTGTCGCCACGTTAATCGTAGGCGCAATGATCAATTATCTTATCGGCGAGTTGGTTCGCGTCACCGGGTTGTCCGGGACCGATCGATTCCTCGGCATGGCCTTCGGCGCTGCGCGTGGCGTGTTGCTGGTGGTCGTGGCGGTCGGGCTGTTGAGCCTGGGGCCGGTACAGCAGGACGGGTGGTGGCAACAGTCACAGCTCGTGCCAAAATTTCTATTGGTCGCAGACTGGTCCAAAAACCTGATCCTCGGGTGGAGCAGTCAGTGGCTTGCCAGCGGTATCAGCGTACCCGCTGAGATACCGTTCAAGGAGCACCTCTTGCCGATGGCCAAAACGCCTCAGTGAGTTGTGTTCAGTTCAGATCCATTAAGTAGGGGTTGCGTCGCATGTGTGGCATCGTCGGTATCGTCGGTAAGTCGAACGTCAATCAGGCGCTGTATGACGCGCTAACCGTCCTCCAGCACCGCGGCCAGGACGCTGCCGGTATCGTGACCAGCCATGATGGCCGGTTATTCCTGCGCAAGGACAATGGCCTGGTGCGTGACGTGTTCCATCAGCGTCACATGCAGCGCCTGGTCGGCCACATGGGCATTGGCCATGTGCGTTACCCGACCGCGGGCAGCTCGACCTCGGCCGAAGCCCAACCGTTTTACGTCAACTCGCCTTACGGCATTACCCTGGCGCACAACGGTAACCTGACCAACGTTGAACAGCTGGCCAAGGAGATTTACGAATCTGACCTGCGCCACGTCAACACCAATTCCGATTCGGAAGTGCTGCTCAACGTGTTCGCGCACGAACTGGCCCAGCGCGGCAAGTTGCAGCCAACCGAAGAAGACGTGTTCGCTGCCGTCACCGACGTGCACAACCGTTGTGTCGGTGGTTACGCAGTCGTGGCGATGGTGACCGGTTACGGCATCGTCGGTTTCCGTGACCCGCACGGCATCCGCCCGATCGTCTTCGGCCAGCGTCACACCGACGAAGGCGTCGAGTACATGATCGCCTCCGAAAGCGTCTCCCTGGATGTGCTCGGTTTCACCCTGATTCGCGACCTGGCACCAGGCGAAGCGGTCTACATCACTGAAGACGGCAAGTTGCATACTCGTCAGTGCGCGACCAACCCGTCCCTGACGCCGTGCATCTTCGAACACGTCTACCTGGCGCGTCCGGACTCGATCATCGACGGCGTATCGGTCTACAAGGCCCGCCTGCGCATGGGTGAGAAACTCGCCGAAAAGATCCTGCGCGAGCGCCCGGAGCACGACATCGACGTGGTCATCCCGATTCCGGACACCAGCCGCACCGCGGCCCTGGAGCTGGCGAACCATCTGGGCGTCAAGTTCCGCGAAGGCTTCGTGAAGAACCGCTACATCGGCCGGACCTTCATCATGCCGGGCCAGGCAGCACGGAAAAAATCCGTACGCCAGAAACTCAACGCCATCGAGCTGGAGTTTCGCGGCAAGAACGTCATGCTGGTGGACGACTCGATCGTTCGCGGCACCACGTGCAAGCAGATCATCCAGATGGCCCGTGAAGCCGGCGCGAAAAACGTCTACTTCTGTTCCGCAGCCCCGGCCGTTCGCTACCCGAACGTCTACGGCATCGACATGCCGAGCGCACACGAGCTGATCGCCCACAACCGTTCGACCCAGGACGTGGCTGACCTGATCGGCGCCGACTGGTTGATCTATCAGGACTTGCCTGACTTGATCGAAGCGGTCGGTGGCGGCAAGATCAAGATCGACAAGTTCGATTGCGCGGTGTTCGACGGCCAGTACGTCACCGGCGACGTCGACGAGGCTTACCTGAACAAGATCGAGCAGGCACGTAACGATGCCTCCAAGGTCAAGACGCAGGCAGTCAGCGCGATCATTGATCTGTACAACAACTGAGTTTCTACCGGCCCTGAGGGGCCGGTTTTGTATCTGGCTTTTCATTTACGGGAATAGGGAAAGGAGTGACAGCATGAGTCAGGATTGGGATGCCGGTCGGCTGGACAGCGACCTCGAAGGCGTAGCGTTCGATACCCTGGCCGTACGCGCCGGTCAGCACCGCACGCCGGAAGGCGAACACGGTGACCCGATGTTCTTCACTTCCAGCTATGTATTCCGTACCGCTGCCGACGCGGCGGCACGCTTTGCCGGCGAAGTGCCGGGCAACGTTTATTCGCGCTACACCAACCCGACCGTGCGCGCGTTCGAAGAGCGCATTGCCGCGCTGGAAAGCGCCGAGCAAGCGGTGGCCACGGCCACTGGCATGGCGGCGATCATGGCGGTGGTCATGAGCCTGTGCAGCGCCGGCGATCACGTGCTGGTGTCGCGCAGTGTGTTCGGCTCGACCATCAGCCTGTTCGAGAAGTACTTCAAGCGCTTCGGTATCGAAGTCGATTATGTGCCTCTGGCGGACCTGTCCGGCTGGGATGCGGCGATTAAGGCCAACACCAAATTGCTGTTTGTCGAATCGCCGTCCAACCCACTGGCCGAGCTGGTGGACATCGCCGAGTTGGCGAAAATCGCTCACGCCAAAGGCGCGATGCTGGTGGTCGACAACTGCTTCTGCACCCCGGCGTTGCAACAGCCGCTGAAGATGGGCGCGGACATCGTCGTGCACTCGGCGACCAAGTTCATCGACGGCCAGGGTCGCTGCATGGGCGGCGTTGTCGCCGGTCGCAGTGAGCAGATGAAAGAAGTGGTGGGTTTCCTGCGCACCGCCGGGCCGACCCTGAGCCCGTTCAATGCCTGGATCTTCCTCAAAGGCCTGGAAACCCTGGGTCTGCGGATGAAGGCACATTGCGCCAACGCCCAGCAACTGGCCGAGTGGTTGGAGCAGCAGGACGGCATCGAGAAAGTCCATTACGCCGGCCTCGAGAGCCATCCGCAGCACGAACTGGCCCTGCGTCAGCAGAAGGGTTTCGGTGCGGTCGTGAGTTTCGAGGTCAAGGGTGGCAAAGAGGGCGCCTGGCGCTTTATCGACGCAACCCGTCTGATTTCAATCACCGCCAACCTGGGTGACACCAAGACCACCATTACGCACCCGAGCACCACCTCCCACGGCCGTCTGGCGCCGCAAGAGCGTGAAGCGGCGGGCATTCGTGACAGCCTGATCCGCATCGCGGTCGGTCTGGAAGACGTGGCGGACCTGCAAGCCGATCTGGCGCGCGGGTTGGCTGCCTTGTGATCGAGTTGTCCACGCCGGGCACGGGCACCCATGGCCGCGTTGCCCTGGTGACCGGTGCCGCGCGCGGCATCGGGCTGGGGATCGCGGCCTGGCTGATCAGCGAAGGCTGGCAGGTGGTGCTGACTGACCTCGATCGAGAGCGCGGTTCGAAAGTGACGAAGGTGCTGGGCGCAAACGCGTGGTTCATCGCCATGGATGTCTCGAACGAGGGGCAAGTGGCGCTGGGCGTCGCCGAGGTGCTGGGGCAGTTCGGGCGTCTGGATGCGCTGGTGTGTAACGCGGCGGTGGCCGACCCGCACAACATCACTCTGGAAAGCCTCGATCTGGCGTACTGGAACCGCGTGTTGGCGGTCAATCTCAGTGGGCCGATGCTATTGGCCAAGCACTGTGCGCCGTATCTGCGCGCTCACAGCGGTGCGATCGTCAACCTGGCCTCGACCCGCGCCGGGCAGTCCGAACCGGACACAGAGGCTTACGCGGCGAGCAAGGGCGGTCTGTTGGCCCTGACTCACGCGTTGGCCATCAGCCTGGGTCCGGAAATTCGCGTTAACGCGGTCAGCCCCGGCTGGATCGATGCGCGGGATCCGGCGGCACGACGTGCCGAACCCCTGACCGATGCCGACCATGCCCAACATCCGGCGGGCAGGGTAGGGACCGTCGAAGACGTCGCGGCGATGGTGGCGTGGTTATTGTCGAAGAATGCCGGTTTTGTCACAGGCCAGGAGTTTGTGGTCGATGGCGGCATGACCAAGAAGATGATTTACAGCGAGTAATCCAGCGGCGACCTGGCCAGCATTTGTGTTGGATGTGCCGCCGCCTTCGCGAGCAAGCCCGCTCCCACAGTTGGTTTTCGTCGAGTACAGAACTGATGTTCACTGCAGAACCCCAGTGGGAGCGGGCTTGCTCGCGAAAGCGGTCTACTGCGTACGACATGATTCTGTCTTTTTCAGAAAAACTTCAATCCTGCTATTGACTTAGGTTCGCTACCTGCGTAAATTTCGCGGCCTCGGAGATGCAAACGGGTGATTAGCTCAGCTGGGAGAGCGTCTGCCTTACAAGCAGAATGTCGGCGGTTCGATCCCGTCATCACCCACCAAATCCGAGAGTCTTGCGAAAGCAAGATGGAAGCTTTTAAAAGCCTCCACCGACGCGCAGCGGTAGTTCAGTCGGTTAGAATACCGGCCTGTCACGCCGGGGGTCGCGGGTTCGAGTCCCGTCCGCTGCGCCATATTTTCCGAATCAGATTTATCTGGTTCGAGATTGAAAAGCTTCTGAGTTTTCAATCAGACGAGTTACTTGGGCGAAAGTCCAAAGCGATACGCAGCGGTAGTTCAGTCGGTTAGAATACCGGCCTGTCACGCCGGGGGTCGCGGGTTCGAGTCCCGTCCGCTGCGCCATATCTGCCTCAAGGCCCACTGAACGCCTTGGAGCTACGAAGAAAGCCGTTGGCTGTCTTCGAGTCGATAGCAAAAACCCTGGTCGAAAGACCGGGGTTTTTTGTGTCTGCGATTTGGCTTTTCTCCCTCCATGCCCTCCCAAACGAACCTTTCTGCTCAGCTGATGCATAAAGCGCTTCCTTCATACACCCGACATTAAATAGAATCACTCTCATTTACGATAACTCCTTGGCACAGGGCTTCTTGAAATGAGCGATGCAGCGATGCCGGAGGAGCAAACCTTCCACGATTTGTACCGCGACCATCGCGGCTGGCTCGAAAGCTGGTTGAGACGACGCATGAGCAGTGGTCATGATGCAGCGGACCTGAGTCAGGATACGTTCGTGCGCGTGCTCGCCAGTTCCCAGCGCATTGCAGACCTTCAAGAACCCCGCGCCTACCTGGCGACCGTGGGTAAACGGCTGCTGACCAACTTCTACAAACGCCGCAGCCTCGAGCAGGCTTACCTCGATGCCTTGGCGCTGTTGCCTGAAGACTGCGTCCCATCCCCCGAACAACGCTGGATTTTGTTGGAAACCCTGCAAGCCCTCGACGAATTGCTCGATGGGTTGCCGACCCCGGTACGACGGGCGTTTCTCTGGAGCCAACTGGAAGGCGTGGGCTATCAGGAAATCGCCGAGCGCCTGCAAGTCTCGGAACGCACGATCAAGCGCTACATGGCGCAAGCCTACGAACACTGCCTGCTGGTGGACCTGTGATCGGTTCAGCCCCTTCGGCGGACGCCCGCCAAGTCATTCGGGCTGCCGCGCGATGGCTGGCGCTCATGGAATCGGGCACCGCCAATGAGCGGGACCGAGCCGAATTGCAGAGCTGGCGCGACAGCCATTCCAGTCACGAACAGGCCTGGCAGAAAGCGCAACTCTTGCGTCAACGGTTTACCGACCTGCCGTCAACACTGGCGATGGCCAGTCTGGACCGGCCACAGCCGAGCCGACGCACGGTGCTCAAGCGCGCCGTCGGCTCCTTGGCGTTGGTGCCGGCCGCCTGGCTGATCAGTCGGCAGTTGCCGTTGGATGTCTGGGGGGCGGACCTGCGCACGGCGACCGGGGAGGGCAAGAAAGTCCAGTTGGCCGATGGCAGTTCGCTGCAATTGAACACCGCGAGCGCCGTCGATATCGATTTGAAAAACCGGCTACTGAAACTTGTGGAAGGCGAAATAGCCTTGAAAGTCCCCGGCACCTCGCCGCTGACGATCCAGACGCACTTCGGCCAGGTAGTCGTCAGTCAAAGCGAAGTGTGTGTTCGTCAGTGGCAGACGGGTTGCAGGGTGTCGGTGCTTAACGGCGCGGTGCAGTTGCAGCCTTTGCACGGACCGGTATTGTCCTTGCGCGCCGGCCAGCAAGTCAGTCTTCAGGCTGCGGGTGTCGGCGCCGTGGAGCCCTTCGACGTGCTCGCCCCAGGCTGGCGCGACGGTGTGCTGATGGCGCAGAACCAGCCTCTGGGGGATTTTCTGCGCGAACTCAGCACTTATCGTCCAGGCGTGTTGCGCTGGGAACCGGAGCTGGAATCCCTGCGTGTCACCGGCAGTTTTCGTCTGGAAGACACCGATCGTATCCTGGCGCTGCTGGCGGCCAGCCTGCCGTTGGAGGTGCATTCGCGTACGCGTTACTGGGTAACCCTGCTGCCGCGCAAAAATAGTGTTTGAAGTGTGTCCCCTTTTTTCGCGTCGCTTGTCATTCAAGGCAAGTGAACGAAATAAGAGAGCTTCTTCAATGCCCGCAGTGTTCCCGTCGAGTCCGCGTCTGGCTTCATCCCGCCTTCGCCCGTTAATGCACTTGAGCCTGTTGCTGAGCCTCAGTGCCTGTCCGTTGTTCATCACTGCCGGTTGGGCCGAAGACGCGCCTCGACGCAGTTATCAGGTGCCGGCAGGCAGCCTCAGCGCTGCGTTGACCCGTTTCGCCGGGCTGGCGGGCGTCAACCTCTCGGTTGACCCGGCGCTGGTCAGCGGTCGCAACAGCCCCGGTCTGTCTGGCGAGTTCGCCGTGGAGGAGGGCTTTGCCCGGCTGTTGCAGGGTTCCGGCCTGCAACTGCAACCGGTGGGCGAGCAGGCCTACATCCTGACCCCGGCGCCGGAAGGCAGCGGCCTGCAACTGGGCGCCACCTCGATTCTCGGCTCCATCGACCCGGTGGACGGCGATCCGTATGCCGGCGGCCAGGTTGCGCGTCGCGGTTCGCAAGGCTTGTTGGGCTCCAAAGACTTCATGGAAACGCCGTTCAGCATGACCACCTACACCAGCGAGGTGGTCAAGAACCAGCAGGCGCGGACCTTGGGCGACCTGATCGCCAACGATCCGTCAGTTCGAGCCACCAACCCGGCGGGTGGGCGCTACGAGCAGTTCACCATTCGCGGGCTCAGCCTGTTTAACAGTGATGTCGCCTACAACGGTCTCTACGGCATTCTGCCGACTTATTCGATCGACATGGAGATGGCCGACCGCGTTGACGTCCTCAAGGGACCGAGCCAGCTGATTAACGGCATCTCGCCGCGGGGCAGCGTGGGCGGCGGGATCAACGTGGTGCCCAAGCGGGCAACCGACAAACCCATCACTTCGTTCACCGGCAGCTACGCGTCCGACAGCCAGGTCGGCGGTGCCGTGGATGTCGGTCGTCGTTTTGGTGAAGACAACAAGTTCGGTCTTCGTTTCAACGGCGTCAAACAGTCCGGCGACACCGATTGGGACCACCAGAATGTCGACCGCGAGATGGCCGTGCTGGGCCTGGATTTTCGCGGTGAACGCCTGCGGCTCTCGACGGACATCGGGCGCACCGAGCGTGATACCGACGCGCCGCAGGAGCGCGTGCAGGTCAACGCCAACGCGCAGGTTCCACGTGCCAGCGATGTGCGCCATAACTATGCACAGCCCTGGAGCAAAGCGAGCACCAACGACACGTTCGGCACGGTGAACGGCGAGTTTGATGTCAGCGATTCCGTCATGCTGTACGGCGGTGTGGGCGCGCGCAAAAGCAACCATGACTTTCTCCGGCATGCCGTTGCAGTCACCAATGACCGGGGCGATTTCAGCGTGCAGCCGCGCGATTTCACCCGCGATGAAAATGTGCGGACGGCCACCGCAGGGGTACGCAACTGGTTTCATACCGGCCCGGTGAGCCATGAGGTCAACCTGGCCGCCAGCTACTTCTACATGGACTTCGAGAATGGCGGCGCGCGTTACGCGGCGGCGCCCAGTAACCTCTACAACCCGGTGGAAACCCCCACGCCGGGCAGGCCTACGCGACAGGATGCGAAGGTCTACACCGAAAACCGATTCAGTGGCGTGGCGTTGTCCGACACCCTGGGTTTCTTCGATGACCGCTTGCTGTTGACCCTCGGCGCCCGCTGGCAGCGCGTGAAGGTTGACGACTGGTCGGATAATGTCAAAGGCGACACCGCCTACGATGAGGAAAAGGTATCGCCGTCTGGCGGCATCCTGTTCAAGGCGACCGACAAACTGTCGCTGTACGCCAACTACATGGAAGGCCTGAGCCAGGGCAAGATCGCGCCGTCGACGTCGGTGAACGAGGACGAAATCTTCCCGCCGTTCATCAGCCGCCAGGTCGAGGTCGGCGCCAAGTATGACGCGGGTGCATTTGCCGTGACCGCCGCAGTGTTCCGGATCAAGCAACCAGCCTACGAGACCAACGCCACGACGCGGGTCTTCGGCCCGAATGGCAAGCGTGAGAACACAGGCGTGGAACTGAGTGTGTTCGGTGAACCGCTCGACGGTTTCCGCCTGCTCGGTGGTGTCATGTACATCGACAGCGAGTTGACCAACACCGCCAATGGCACTTTCGACGGCAACCGTGCGCCGGCCACGCCGAAATACAACGTCAACCTCGGCGCCGAGTGGGACGTGCCGACTGTTCAGGGCCTGACTCTCACAAGCCGTGGCATCTATTCCAGCTCGCAATACCTGGACCAGTCCAACAACAAGGAAATCGATTCCTGGGAGCGTTTCGACGTGGGCGCACGCTACGCGTTCAAGGTCGAGGAAAAGAACATCACATTGCGCGCCAATATCGAGAACGTGGCAGACAAGCGCTACTGGAGTTCGGCTGGGGCTTCGGATGACAGCGAGCCTGGGTTGACGCTTTCAACGCCACGTACCTACCTGCTTTCGGCGACGGTCGACTTCTGACGGCATCTCAATGGCTGACCTTACGCCATCGCGAGCAGGCTCGCTCCCACATGGGTTTTGCGTTGTTGCATAGATTTAATGCACAACACCAATCCCCTGTGGGAGCGGGCTTGCCCGCGATGGCGGCATCAGCAACGCCGCCAGGTTCAGCCTTGCAAATACACCGCATGCGTATGGGTGTACTCATACAGCCCATGCTTGCCATCTGCGCCGCCAATCCCGGATTTACGCACCCCGGCATGGAAGCCCTGCATAGCCTCGAAGTTCTCCCGGTTGACGTAGGTCTCGCCAAAATCCAGCTCGCGCATCGCGTGCAGGGTTTTACTCAGGTCACGGGTGTAGATCGACGAGGTCAAGCCATAGTCGCAATCGTTGGCCAGGGCGATGGCCTCGTCGAGGTCGTCAATAATCTGGATCGGCAGCACCGGGCCGAAAATCTCTTCGCGCATGATTTCCATGTCGGCGCGGCACCCGGCCAACACCGTGGGCTGGAAGTGGAAGCCGTTCGGTAGATCGGCAATCTGCCCACCACTGATCAAACTCGCACCCTGGCTCAGCGCCGTGCGGACTTTGCGGTTAACGCTGTCCAGGCCCTGACGGTTGATCAGCGGGCCCATTTCGACCTCCGGCTGGGCAATCGGGTCGCCGTAACGGGTCGCGCTCATTGCCGCTGCGATGCGTTCGATAAACTGATCGGCGACCTTGCGTTCGACGTACACCCGCTCGGCGCAATTGCACACCTGACCGCTGTTGATGATCCGTGAATCGCGGATGGCTTTCACCGCCAGATCGAGGTCGGCATCCGCCAACACAATGGCCGGCGCCTTGCCGCCCAGTTCCAGGTTGAGCTTGGTGATGTTCGGTGCAGCGGCCGCCATGATTCGCGAACCGGTGTCGACGCTGCCGGTGAAGCTGATCATGTCAACGCCCTTGTGCGCACTGAGCGCCGCGCCCACCCGGCCATCGCCGCAGACCACGTTGAACACGCCGGGCGGCAGATCGGTTTCGGCCACGAGCCGGGCGAATTCGAAGCAGTTGTTCGGGGTTTCTTCGCTGGGCTTGATCACGATGGTGTTGCCGGTCAGCAACGCCGGGGCCATCTTGCGGGCGATCAGGAAGAACGGGAAATTCCACGGCAGAATCCCGGCGACCACGCCCAATGGTTTGCGAAACAGAAAGATGTTTTCGTTCTGGCGGTCGCTGGTGATGATTTCGCCTTCGATGCGTCGGGCCCACTCGGCCATGTAGTCGAGGTAGTCAGCGGTGAAGTTGACTTCGACTTCCGCCAGACCGCTGACCTTGCCTTGTTCCAGGGTAATGGTGCGCGCCAGATGCTGAACGTTCTCCCGCAGCTTGGCGGCGATCCGGCGCAGATGCCCGGCGCGTTCAATCGCCGGTTTGCGCGACCAGTCTTTTTGCGCAGCGCGGGCGGCGGCGAGGGCGCGGTCGACGTCTTCGGCCGTCGAGGCCGGGACTTTCGACAGTACGGCGCCGGTGGCCGGGTTGATCACATCGAGATGGGCAGCACTGGCCACAAACTGGCCGTTGATGAAGTTTTCGTAGACAGGCACGGACGACATGGGACGACTCCTTGGCTGATCAATAGGTACGCGACGGCGCGTGCTCGGTGGCCGGTGTGCGATAGCGCGCGAGGGTGGCCATGGCGCTCTGGCGCAGCAGGCTGATGTCGATGGCCACCGCAATGAACTGGCATCCCCAGCTCTGATAACGGCGCGCGTCCTCTTCGTTAGGCGCGAGAATGCCGCAGGCCTTGCCGGCCGCGAGGGTTGCTTTTACCGCGTGTTGAATGCGTTCCTGAACCTCTGGATGACCCGGGTTGCCGGCATGGCCGAGGCCAATGGACAAATCCGCCGGGCCGATGAACACCGCGTCGACACCTTCAACGGCGGCGATCGCTTCAACGTTTTCCACACCCGTGCGCGATTCCACCTGAACGATCAGGCACAACTGCTCATGGGCGGTGTTCAGGTAATCCGGCACGCCGTCCCAGCGCGTTGCGCGGGTCAGGCCGCCGCCGACGCCGCGAATACCATGCGGCGGGTAACGCATGGCGCGCACCAGGCCAGCAGCTTGTTCCGCGGTTTCGACCATCGGAATCATCAGGGTTTGCGCGCCGATATCCAGCAGTTGCTTGATCAGGTTGGCATCGCCCGTCACCGCACGCACGACAGGCGCAGTGGAGTAGGGCGCCACCGCCTGCAATTGCGCGAGTACGCCGGGCACCGTGTTGGGCGCGTGTTCACCGTCGATCAGCATCCAGTCGTAGCCGGTGGTGGCGACGATCTCGGCGGCGTAGCCGGTAGCGAATCCGGCCCAGATGCCGTACTGGGTCGCCGGGTTTTTCAGGGCAGCCTTGAAAGCGTTGTGAGGCATTTTCATGTCGGGTTCCTTTCTCAGCGGTTATACGGCCGATGCAGTTGGCATTCCGGATTGAGCGTCACGCCGAACCCTGGCTGATCGAGTGCCGACAGGCGCATGCGGCCATTCACCGGCACCGGTTCGCCGAGCAATTGCGGGTGGAACATTGGCACCACTTCATCCGCTTTCGGCGCCATCATCAGGAACTCGGCGAACGGGCTGTTATGTCGGGTGGCGACAAAGTGATAGCTGTACACCGAAGAGCCGTGGGGAATGACCAGGGCGTTATGCGCGTCGGCCAAGGCGGAAATTTTCACCAGTTCAGTGATGCCGCCGCACCAGCCAACATCTGGCTGGATGATGTCGCAGCAACCCATTTCCAGGAGCATGCGGAAGCCCCAACGGGTGGCTTCGTGTTCGCCGGTGGTCACCAGCATGCCTTTGGGCACGTTGTTACGCAGGGCCGCGTAACCCCAGTAATCGTCAGGCGGCAGCGCTTCTTCGATCCACTTCAAGCCATATTCGTGGGCGCCGACCGCCAGTTTGGTCGCGTAGTTGAGGTCCAGGCTCATCCAGCAATCGAGCATCAGCCAGAAGTCCGGGCCGACTCGCTCGCGCATGGTGGCCAACTCTTCGAGGTTCTTGCGCAGGCCTTCTTCGCCTTCGGCCGGGCCGTGGTGCAATGGCATCTTGCCGCCGATGAAACCCATTTTCTGCGCCAGGTCCGGGCGGGCGCCGGTGGCGTAGAACTGCAATTCGTCGCGCACCGCACCGCCGAGCAACTGATGTACCGGTTCCTTGCGGATTTTGCCGAGCAAGTCCCACAACGCCAGGTCGACGCCGGAGATCGTGTTGATCACGATGCCTTTGCGCCCGTAATACAGCGTCGACTGGTACATCTGGTCCCAGATTTTTTCGATATCGGTGACCCGTGCGCCTTCGAGGAAGCGCGCCAAATGTTTCTCGACAATGTACGCGGCAGGCTCGCCACCCGTTGTCACGGCAAACCCGACCGTGCCATCGCTGGCTTCGATCTCGACCACCAGGGTCCCGAGCATGTTGATGCCGAAGGTGCGGCGGCTCTGGCGGTACTCGGGGTATTTGCTCATCGGCGTGGCAATGTGATCGTCGATCCAGTGGCCGTCCGCCTGATCGTGATAATCCGCGCCGCCGCCTCTCAACGTAAAAGCGCGGACGTGTTTGATGGTTGGAATGCCCATGGTGTGACTCCTCAGGTTTAAACGGTGGCCGGTTTGTTGGAAGATTTCTGGACGGGCGAACGGATGCCCAGCACCAGCAACGCGGCGATGACAGTGGTGCCGGCCAGCACATACAAACCGGCGGCCGGTGATTGGAATGCGCCTTCGGCCCAGTTCTTCAGCACCGGGGCGATGAAGCCGCCGAGGGCGCCGAACGAGTTGATCAGTGCAATCCCGGCCGCAGCGGCGCTGCCGGCGAGGTAGCTGGAAGGGAAGGTCCAGAACACCGGTTGCACGGCGATGAAACCGGAAGCGGCGAAGCACAGGGCGACGATGCCGAGGAAGGGGCTGGCGAAGGTCACCGAGCAGGCGATCCCGGCTGCCGACATCAGCAAGGTCAGGCAGGCGGTGCGGCGCCGTTCGCCGGTGCGGTCGCTGTAGCCGGGGATCAGGTACGCCGCGACGATCGCGCAGATCCAGGGAATCGCTGTGACCAGTCCGACCATCAGCCCGACCTTGGTCCCCAACAGTCCGCCGACCTGGGTGGGCAGATAGAACACCACGCCGTAGACACTGGCCTGAATCAGCAGGTAAATCAGGCACAGGTACAGCACTGACGGCTGGCTCAAGACGTTGAGCAGGCTGCGTCCGTGGTTCTGTTTGTGGCTGTCTTCCTGATCGAGAATGCCTTGCACTTGCTGGCGTTCTTCAACCGTCAGCCACTTGGCATCGGCAGGGCGATTGTCCAGATACCAATAGGCCCAGACACCCACCGCCGTGGCCATCAGGCCTTCAACCGCGAACAGCCATTGCCAGCCGTGGACACCGGCAAATCCGTCCAGCTCCAACAACAGGCCGGACAGCGGGCTGCCGAAGATGAACGCCAGCGGCGCACCGAAGTAGAAGAAGCCCATGGCTTTACCGCGAGCGGCACTCGGGAACCAATAGGTGAGGTAAAGGATGACGCCGGGGAAGAAACCGGCTTCGGCTACGCCCAGCAAAAAGCGCAGGACGTAGAAGCTGGTTTCGGTGTGGGCGAAGACCATGGCGGCGGAGACCAGGCCCCAGGTGACCATGATCCGGCACATCCAGAGGCGGGCGCCGACACGGTGCAGGATCAGATTGCTCGGCACTTCGAGCAGCGCGTAACCGACGAAGAACACCCCGGCGCCGAAGGCGAACGCGGCGTCGCTGATGTTGGTGTCGGCCTGGAAGGCTTGCTTGGCGAACCCGACGTTGGCGCGGTCGAGGAAGGCCATGATGTACATCAGCAGCAGGAACGGGAGCAGCCGCCAGGAAATTTTGGCGAGCAGAGGCGCGGGTAGAGTCTTCATCGCAGTTTTCCTTTGGTAGGGCATTTGTTCTTATGGGAAAGACTGTACGGCCGTGGATCGATGCGTTACAAATCGAATCTAGCTCACAACTGATACCCTCAAGGTATCGATAACAAAGGCCCGCCATGACCACGCCGATCATCTCCCGCAGCCTGCTCAACCGCCTGCGCTACAAGCATTTGCACATGCTGGTGACCCTCAGCAGCAGTCAGAACCTGCACCGTGCCTCGCAAAGCCTGAACATGTCGCAACCGGCGGCGACCCGGATGCTGCATGAGATTGAAGACATGTTCGGTTGCGACCTGTTTGAGCGCCTGCCGCGCGGAATGCGGCCAACGGCACTGGGCAGTGAGTTGATTCGTTTCGCCGAGTCAGCCATCAGCGGCCTCGACCGCTGCGCCGAAGACCTGATCGCGCGGCAGCAGGGCGGTTACGGTTATCTGTCCATCGGCACCATCATGGGCGCCGCACCGGACCTGGTGATGGATTCAATTGCCGAAATCAAGGCGCTCAATCCGCAGCTGCGAATTCGCATCATGGGCGACACCAGCGACCAGGTGATCCAGCTCCTGGAGCAGGGCCGCATTGACCTCGCCATCGCCCGGCGCAACGCCGCCACCGACAGTGAACATTACGAGTTTGAACAGCTGGGCAACGAACGACTGCTGGTCGTGGTTCATGCCGGGCATCCCTTGGCGCAACGGGAAAAACTTGAATTGTCGGAATTGGTCAGCGGCTGGCCATGGATCCTCCAGCCGGAAACCAGTCCGGCGCGCATTGGACTGGATCAAGCCTTGCAGCGCCTGGCCCTGCCGACACCTGCCGACATCATCGAGTGCAGCTCGGTTTACTCCATGCAGCAACTGATTCAACTGACCGACGCAATCATGGTGCTCTCGGAAACCGCGTTGCGCGACTACCTGAAAATGGGCCTGGTGGTGGCACTGCCCGTAGAGCTGGATGTGCAACTGGCGCCGTTCGGATTGCTGTTGCGCAAGGGCGAACACATCAGCCGGGAGTTGGGTCTGTTCATCGATTTGCTCCGCCGAAAAGCGGCGGCTTTCTGATTATTCGGTCAGATTTTTGTTACCCGTTGTTTTCTAAAAGCGCATAACTCTATAAAGTTAACCTTTCGGTCAGCTTTGCACTGTCAACACAGCCCTTTGTATCGTCAAAAAGGGCTTCTGCAAGACTCGAGATCCCCAGAACATAACCACAAGGGCGGACCCATAACCGCCCAGAGGATGATCCATGTCCAACCGTGAAATATCCCGGCGCTCGTTCCTTCAGGGCGGGCTGGTGGCGGGTGTGAGCGTGACGCTTACACCGCTCAGCAGTCAGGCGCTGGCGGCCTTGATGGAAAACAGCGTGACCGTGCCGTCCGAGCAATGGCTCGGCAACAACGGCAAGGCGCGCTCGCGTAACGATGCCTTGTCCAAGGTCTGCGGCAGCAAAGTCTTTGCTCGCGACATCCGCGCCAAGGACATGCCGGGCTGGCCGCAGCAGCAAGGCCACGCCATGCTGCTGAAAACCACCAAGGCCGATCGCATCTACGCAGGTTATGACCTGTCGTGGCTCGGCGCCGAGTTGCAGCCGGACCGCATCGTCACCGCCGCCGACCTGGACAAGGACGGCATCGCTTTCCCGGAAGAGCACGCTCCCGATCCGCTGCTGCCGGAGGGCAAGGTGCCGATGTTTATCGGGCACCCGGTGGCGATCCTGATCTGGAACGACTTCGAGCGTTTCCGTCAGGCCAAGGCCAAGCTCAAGTTCAATGACAAAGCGATTCGTTACGGCGACAAAGTGCCGTTCTACGAAGGCGATCCCTACGGCAGTTTCCGCTACGTGCGCGTCGGCGGCGCGACCTCCGCGGACGAAGACGAATTCGCCAGCCTCAAGGATTCGATCCTGTTCCCGATGCTGCGCAATCGGCGTCCGGTGTGGAATTCCCAGCCGAACCTGCATGGCAACCTGACCGAGCGCGGGCTGTTTTACGCCGAGCGCATGAAGCAGCAGATCGACACACCACCAGACAACTGGCTGGTGTTCGACGAACGCTACAAAACCCCGTCGATCGAACCGGCCGCCATGGAGCCGGACAACGGCAACGGCTGGTACGACCCGGCGACCAAGACCCTGCATTTTGTCGTCGCCACCCAGTGCCCGCTGGAGACCGCGACCGAAACCGCGAAGATGATCGCGCCGTCGCGTTTCGGCCTGGCCAACCTGAACATGCACCCCGGTTACACCGTCGGCTACGGCTCCAAAGACCACAACATTTTCGTGTACTACGCGGCCCTGGCGGCGTTGTACGGCGCCGGTGTGCCGGTGCGTCTGGCCAACGACCGCTACGAACAGTTCCAGAGCGGCATCAAGCGTCACCCGTTCGATATCCGCTATCAACTGGCGGTGGACAAGACCGACCACAGCTTCAAGATTTTCCGCGCCGAGATGAACGTCGACGGCGGCGGACGGATTAACTACAGCCCATCGGTAGCGGCGGTTGGCGCCACGGCGGCGCAGTCGATCTACTACATGCCGCAGAACGATTTGCAGGTCACCGCCTACCATTCCCGCGCCGTCGAAGCCGGGTCGATGCGCGGTTACGGCACGCTGCAAAGCATGGCCTCCACCGAGATGATGGTCGACGAAATCGCCGATCGCCTGGGCATCGACGCCATTGATCTGCGCAAGAAAAACGCCATGGTCTCGGGCATGAAAAACACCCAGGGTGCGGTGCCGGCGGGTGCGTTGCGCCTGCACGAGATCCTCGACAAGGCAGCCGTGCACGAAGTCTGGAAGAACCGCGACGCGATTAAAAAGCAGCGCGAAGCCCAGGACCCGGATAACTGGTACGGCGTTGGTTTCGCCATCTGCCAGAAAGACTTCGGTACCGGTTCCGAAGCGCCGATGGCCAGCATCGAATTCACCGCTGAAGGGCACATCACCCTGCGCCACATCGGTATCGAAATCGGCACCGGCATGTCCACCTCGCAAGCCTTGGTCGTGGCCGATTTCCTCGGCGTCCCGGCGACTGAAGTGAAGACCGGCGAGACCGAATGGAAAGAGTTGCAGCTGATCACCGGCGGCAACCCGTACATCATGAGCCAGGCCGAGCAGGACAATTTCCTGCGCAATCCGCGCTGGGTCGGCAAGCTTGCGTCGGCTTCATCGGCAACCAACTCCGCCTACTACTTCAGCCACGCCACCCGTGAAGCAGCGCGAGTGCTGTTCAACCACGGTTTATGGCCGGCGGCGTTGCAGATTTGGGGGCAAGGCCCTTACGGCGGCCAGGCCAACCCGTATGTGGTACGCCGCGAAGACGCGCATTGGGTTGACGGCCGACTCACCGCCAACGGCATGCAGCCGTTGAGCTTCGAACAGCTGGCTAAACATGTCCACGAAAAAGGCATGGTGACCGGCGCGACGGTGCACGGTTTCAACCGCTGGAGCTGGGCCGAGGCCGAGTTCAGCATCGACGGCGTGCGCGAGCGATTGCCCCTTGATGGTCTGGCGGTGAAGTACGGTGACGGCGCTCCGAGCGTGAAAAAGGCGCAGATGAACAGCGCCGGTTTCCACCTGCTCGACCGCCAGAACATCCATTACCCGGACACTCAGTTGAACAACGCGGCAGTGACTTACTACAGCCCGGTCGCGACGCTGGTGGAATTGAAAGTGAACAAGGGTTCGGCCGAAGTTCAAGTGCTCAACCATCACTCGTGGGTCGAGTGCGGTCGGGTGCTGGTGGAAGAACTGGTCAAGGGCCAGCTCGAAGGCGGAATCGCCATGGGTATTGGCCATGCGCTGATGGAAGAGATGCCGCTGTACGAAGGCGGGCCGGGGGAGGGCGACTGGAACTTCAACCGTTACCGCTTGCCGATGGCGCGCCACGTTGCGGTCTGGAAACAGACGGCCGAGATCCTGCCGCCGCTGTCGCCGAGCGATCCATCCAAGGGCATCGCCGAAGTGGTGATGATCCCGGTGGTCGGCGCCATCGGTAACGCCGTGGCGCACGCCATCGGTAAACGGGTCCGCGACCTGCCTATCACTTCCGCACGCATCAAGGAGGCCCTCAATGGCTAACCGTCCGCTTCAACTGACCCTCAACGGTCAATCCGTCGGCCCGGTGGACATCCCTGATGACCTGCCGATGATCGACTACCTGCACGAATACAAAAACCTCACCGGCTCGCGTCTCGGCTGCGGCCAAGGTATTTGCCACGCTTGCGTAGTGATCGTGGATAACCCGGACGGCACCAGCGAAGAAGTGCGCACGTGCATCACCGGCGCGCACTATTTCGAAGGCAAAAAGGTGCGAACCATCGAAGGCCACGCGACCCGCGATGAGCAGGGCCAAGTCATCGAACTCAATCCAATTCAACAGCGTTTCGTCGATGAGTTCGCCTTCCAGTGCAGCTATTGCGCACCGGGTTTTGTGAATGCCGCGACGGTGTTGGTGGAGAAACTGCAGCGTCAGCCCATCGGCAAAAGCCAGCTGGAAAAAGTCATCGAGGACAGCCTCGGTCACCACATCTGCCGCTGCACCGGCTATGTGCGCTACTACAGCGCGACCCGCAACGTGCTGACCGATCTCGGCCTGGTCAAGGAGGGTTAAAGATGAAAAATCTACTGTCCCGCCTGGCGTTGGCGGTTGGTCTGGCTGCGCCGGTATTGCTGGCTCATGCGGATGATCAAGTGGTTCGCGGTGCCTATCTTGCTCGCGCGGCGGATTGCATGGCCTGCCATACCGCGCCGGGTGGCGCGCCGTACGCGGGCGGTTTGCCGATCGTCTCGCCGTTCGGCACGATCTACGGCACCAACATCACCCCGAGTAAAGAGCACGGCATCGGTCTGTACAACGATGACGAGTTCTTCGCCGCGCTCACGGAAGGCAAGCGTCGCGATGGCGCGAACCTGTATCCGGCGATGCCTTACACCTCGTATCACCTGATGCCGCGCGCCGATTCCGACGCGATTCACGCCTACCTGAAAACCGTCGAGCCAATCGAGCGTGCAGCACCGGTCACCCGCCTGAGTTTTCCGTTCAACGTGCGCCTGGGCTTGATGGGCTGGAACATGCTCTACGGCAAGGACGTGAAACTGGAACCGGCCGAAGGCAAAAGCGAAGCCTGGAAGCGCGGCCAGTACATGGTCGACGTACTCGGTCACTGCGGCGAATGCCACACCCCGCGCGGCTTGCCGGGCGCGATGCAGCAGGACAAACGCATGACCGGCGGCCTGCTCAACGGCTACCTGGCGCCCAGTCTGCTGGCCAATGACCTGGCCGCTCGCGGCTGGAATCCTCAGGACCTGAGTTCGTTCCTCAAGCACGGCATGAGCGCACAAGGCACGATGTTCAACGAGATGTTCCCGGTGTTCCATAACAGCACCCAAGGCCTCAATGACCCGGACCTGGCGGCGATGGCGACCTTCCTGCTCGGCGATCAACCGCCGGCGGCGAAGGTGCTGACCGACGTGCCACTGGACAAGCTCAGTGCCAGCGCTCAACGCGGTCGCCAGGATTACCTGAACGTCTGCGCCGGATGTCACGCGGTCGGCGGCGAAGGCAAACCGCACATCGCCGTGGCCATGCGCGGCAACACCACGTTGCGTCTGGAAGATCCGCGCAACCTGGTGCGGGTGATCGACGATGGTATCGGTGAGCAGAAATTCGCCGGGTTCGAACACATGCAGCCGATGCCGGGTTTTGCCGGGAAACTCAGCCACGAGCAACTCACTGATCTGCTGAACTACCTGCGTCAGGGCTGGGGTGGTCAGTCGGGTGATCTGGCGGTGAGCGACGTGCAGACGTTGCGGGCCGACGCACCGCCGCTCGAGCACAAGGCGCACTGACATGCAGCATCTCGATCTGCAGGTCGTGCGACGGGCGCTTGAATGGTCGGCGGCTGGCCAGCGCATTTGGCTGTGTACGGTGCTCGCCACTTATGGCTCTGCGCCGCGCGCGCCGGGCTCGTTGCTGGCGGTGAACGCCGATGGGCACTGGATCGGCTCGCTCTCCGGCGGCTGCGTTGAGGAAGATTTTCTCGAACGCGTCGCCGAAGGGGCGTTTGTTGAGGCGGTCAGCGTGGTTCGTTATGGCGAAGGCGACGATCCGCGTTCTCGTGTGAGCCTGCCCTGCGGCGGTGTGCTTGATGTGTTGGTGGAGAAGCTCGAACCCGAGTGCGAGGCTCAGGCTCATCTGCGGGAACTGGAGTCGGCGTTGCTCGGTCAGCGTCGGCTAATCCGCGAGGTCGATCTGGCGAGTGGTGCGCGCAGTCTGTTCACTGACCGTGAGCAGGGTGTGCGTGTCGAGTGTGAGATTGACCGGGTGCGCGTGCGAATCGGTGCGGCTCAGCGTTTGTTGTTGGCGGGGTATTCCAGCGTCGCGCAGGCGTGTGCGGAGTTTGCGGTTGGCCTGGGGTTCGAGGTGATTCTTTGTGATCCGCGCGACGAGGTGTTGGTAGGTGTCGTGCTGGAAAATGTCGAGATTCGTCGTCAATTACCGTCGGTGTTCATTGCTGACGGCGGCTGCCACAGCGACACCGCGGTGGTGGCCTTGACTCACGATCCGCGGATCGACGACCTGGCGATGATGGAGGCGGTGCGTACCGAGGCGTTTTACATCGGTGTGATGGGTTCGATGCAGACCTCGCAGAAACGCTTCGAGCGATTGCGCAGGATTGGTGGGTTGGGAGACGCGGAGTTGGCGCGGATTCATGCGCCGATCGGGCTGAACCTCGGCAGCAAGACACCGGCGGAAATTGCCCTCGCCGTACTCGCCGACATCCTGCGAATCCGCAGCGGCATCGCGCGGGATCGACTATAAACACCACTGTTCCCTGTGGGAGCGGGCTTGCTCGCGAAGGCGGTATGTCAGTTGACCGTTGTGTTGTCTGATACACCGCTATCGCGAGCAGGCTCACTCCCACAGGGTATTGCGCTGTTGCTTAGTACCCAAACTTGTCCCGCAACCCGTAATACCATGCGCCCAACGCGGCAAACGGCGTGCGCAGCAATTGTCCGCCGGGGAACGGGTAGTGCGGCAGATCGGCAAACGCGTCGAAACGCTCGGCTTGACCACGCAACGCTTCGGCCAGCACCTTGCCCGCCAGGTGCGTGTACGTCACACCGTGGCCGCTGCAGCCCTGGGAATAGTAGATGTTGTCGCCGATGCGTCCGACCTGAGGAAGGCGCGACAGCGTCAGCAGGAAATTGCCGGTCCAGGCGTAATCGATCTTAACGTCCTTGAGTTCAGGGAAGGCCTTGAGCATTTTCGGCCGGATGATCGCTTCGATGTTCGCCGGATCCCGCGCTCCATAGACCACACCGCCGCCGAAGACCAGACGCTTGTCGCCGGTCAGGCGGTAGTAATCGAGCAGGTAATTGCAGTCCTCGACGCAGTAATCCTGCGGCAACAGGCGCTTGGCCAATTCATCGCCCAAAGGTTCGGTGGTGATGACCTGAGTGCCGCAGGGCATCGACTTGGCGGCCAGCTCCGGCACCAGATTACCGAGGTAGGCGTTACCGGCCACGATGATGAACTTGGCCCTGACCTTGCCCTGTGGCGTATGCACCACCGGATTTGCGCCGCGCTCGATGCGCACCGCCGGCGACTGCTCATAAATCGTGCCGCCCAGCGACTCGACTGCCGCTGCTTCGCCCAACGCCAGGTTAAGCGGATGAATGTGACCGCCGCTCATGTCGAGCATGCCGCCGACGTATTGCTCGCAGGCCACCACTTCACGGATACGCTTTTGATCGAGCAACTCAAGCTGCGTATGACCAAAACGTTCCCACAGGCGTTTCTGCGATTCCAGATGCCCCATCTGCTTGGCAGTGATGGCGGCGAACACGCCACCGTCTTTCAAGTCGCACTGGATATTATATTTGGCGACCCGCTCACGAATGATCCGTCCGCCCTCAAACGCCATTTGCCCCAGCAACTGAGCCTGTTTGGGACCGACACTGCGCTCGATCACATCAATGTCACGGCTATAACTGTTAACGATCTGGCCACCGTTTCGGCCCGACGCGCCGAAGCCCACCTTGGCGGCTTCCAGCACCGTGACCTTAAAACCGTTCTCCAGCAGAAACAGGGCAGAGGACAGCCCGGTGTAGCCGGCGCCGATCACACAGACATCAGTCTCTACGTCATCCTGCAAGGCCGGACGCGGCGGAACCGCATTGGCCGACGCGGCGTAATAGGATTCGGGGTAGGGGGTGTTCGACATCCGGCTGCCTCTGTTTAATATATTTTACGAGTGCATCGATCCTACCCGAGTTAAAAATCGGCCGCCAGCCACCCGAAAATCTTCTTAACCGCCGCGAAATTAAATATTTTGCATATTCATAGGGTTAGCTCGAAAAAAGGTGTTGACACCCCTCCGGAATTCCGTAGAATGCCGCCTCACAGCAGGCACGTAGCTCAGTTGGTTAGAGCACCACCTTGACATGGTGGGGGTCGTTGGTTCGAGTCCAATCGCGCCTACCAAACAAAATCCGCTCTGCTGGGCGGTCTAGAAGGGCTCACCGAAAGGTGAGCCCTTTTTTGTTGCCTTGGATTTCTTCAGAACGTTCACAAAATATAGGCTTCGTTCACACTGGGCAATGTGAACGACCAAATCAGCCTCTTCTCATACGCAATCCTTCCTCTGTATCCCGTCTTCTCCACCACCTGTCTTCTCCCGCTTGAGCGAGCGTTTTTCAAACTGTACTGTATGCACGTACAGTATATGGCGCTACCCAAAATGAAAGACGAACTAATCGATGAGGCGGGGTTTGAGCTTGGCTTGCCCTCACATGAAGAGCTGCTGAAGCATCAATGCGACTTGTTGTGCTCGGAGCTTGAGCTGACTCGCCGGAATCTTCGGAGCGCACACAAAAGGAGTTATCCGGGCTGATATCGATGTGCCGTCAGGCGTGCAGGGAGCTAGGAACGCTCAAGGTTGAGCATGAGCGATTGCGTTGGACGCTGAGCGATTTATACAGGCGGGAGAGGGACAAGGAAGCGGGGGAAATGGTGTACCAGTACGGCGATCACACGCCTTCTGAAAAAAAATATTAAGCGTCTCGCCCTAGTCGGCACGGGGCTTGCAGGGGTTATCCACAATTTACGCACTGTCTAGTCCCAGGTAGTACGTTGCAATTGTCACACGAAACGCAATATGCTGGGCGTAAGCGGCGAAAAAACCCTACATATTGGGGTTTGCCGTTAGCTGCTGACCTCGAATGAGGTGCTTAGAAAAGTCTGCGAATGGTCGTGCTTCGGTCTCCACAACTTAGAACACAACCATCCGCACCAACTAAAGCTAAACAGTAGCGATTACGTTAGCCCTAGGGGGAATGCATTGAGCCAAACATTGACGTCATCGTCAACCGCTCTCTGCTGGCCGGCAATGCTTGGGGCTGACATTTCTTTCCTTTGCTACAAAGGTAAAAACGTCATGCCGAGTAATTCAAAGCAGTCCTCCGCGAAGGTTGCCAAGCTGGCTTCCGAAACCCTCCGCGATCCTCATGCCTCTAAAATTGCCAAAAGTCTCGCTGCCTCCACGTTGGCCCAAGCCAATAGTGGTAAGCAAACGAGTGCTGAGATGGAAGCGAAAGCAGGTCGGGTGCTTCAGAGTGAGAAGTACAGTGAAGAGACAAAGACCCTTGCTGGTTCGGTTGTCTCTCAAGCCAACAAAGCGCGGGGGGAATGAATCATGACCCTTCATGCGATTCTCACTGTTGATTTGAACGGATATGTGCCGGAAGAAGCGAGAAAGACATTTGAGCGTGTGCTTGATGCCCATCATTATGTCAAACGCAAGCTGACCACTGTCTGGAGGGTTCAATTTACTCCGGGCACGACCGCAGCCGATGCGGAGAGGATTATGCGAGAGCATGTTGCGCTTGCTGCTAGTACCGCAGGGATTCGAAACTACGAGGCACTGGTGATGGTGGGTGAGCAGCCGCCCATTGAGTGGAAGAAAGATGGCGTATCCACAGGCTTGCTATCGGAGGCACTCCTGCGATTGAGGTAGGTGGTTACGGCTTCAGACCCCACTCCGGTGGGGTTTTTCACATCTGGCCATCTAATTTGTAACTACTGATGGTTTTGACGCGGCTTCTCTATAGCTGTGGTTATCGCGTCTGCATTCAAATCTAACGTTCCCAATGCGGTGGTGATGTTGTCGTGAGTATCCAGAAAGCCGCGTGCCTCGATCCACAACGCCACTTCCTCAAGTCCCGCAGCGATTGCGTGCTGGTTGAGAAGAAGCAGTTCTAATGCGTCGGCCATCGTTTCGTTGCTGCCAGTCATGAGGCGTCGTCCTTGATTGCGTCGAATGAAGATCGTAGCTCGGTTCGAACTTGATTTCCCAGTCCCGGCGAAAAACGCGATGGCACTTCTGATTCGGCTTCCCAAATTCCCGCCAAAAATAATGGCCCCGAGTTTGGAAGGTACCCCCCTCCATTCTGAAAACGGTCGTCGTGTCCCAGGTGCTAAGCAATGCGCGAGTAGGCCAACTGGAAACTCGACAAATCTCAAAATAATGATAGGTCGCCAGAAGGTCCTACAGCCTCAGAACGAGACGTTGAAAGCGAGCGTCAAGCGACGTACTGCCGTTGGTGTGAACTCGCTTCCACGAGCGGTACGCAAACCCTTGGAGTTGCGGCAATTAGCTACTGAATGAAGTGTATTCATTTTGTTGTGCAGGAAGGCGAGCAGATGGGGCTGTACGTTTGCTTGATGTGCTTTCACGTTCTTCATGCGTTGATCATTGGCAGCCGCAATGTCAGCGTCAGCATGGCCTTTGGGGGGGGGCATCAGAACGGTCCTGCACCTTCTTCACTGCAACTGCATCACCATCCATGGTTTGACGTTGGAGATATTGTGGCCGAATGGGACGGATTCGAAATCCGTGTGCCTTCACCGATGCCTAGGGTTCGACTCGCTATCTCTCCGTTATGCATATAAAAGTAATTAAAATCACATCCATCCCTCGGTGCAGGCTCAGTCTCGATGAGCTCTAGCGAGCTCTAGCGAGCTCTAGCGAGCTCTAGCTGCCGTCGGAGTGGCTGTGAGATATCGTTATATGCTAAGTGAAATGGCATTGCGCCACTTTCTCGCGTTATGATGTAAAAATAACAGCTTAGGGCCCTTGTAAGGCTCGGCTCGGCTTGACTCATACAGGGAAGGTGCTATGAATCCAATAAAAATATTTATCAGTTACAGTTGGGATGGCGACGATCATCAAGCTTGGGTACAACGGTTAGCTACCGATCTGGATGAATATAAAGAGTTTCATGTTACTATTGATATGTTTGATTTGGACAGTTTTTCCGACAAAAATCTATTTATGGAGTCGGCGGTTCGAGATTCGGATGTAATAATAGTGGTTTGTACCGAGAAGTACAAAACTAAGGCAGAGTCTCGATCTGGTGGCGTTGGAATAGAAACCTACCTGACAGTTATTCGACATTGGGAGGAGTCAGAAAAAGGAAATCCAAGCAATATTTTAGTTGTTTCGCGAGAGAAGTATAGTACGCCATTTTATTTGCAAGGTAAATTTCGAGTTGATTTTCACGATGATGATCTCTATGCAAAAAGTCTGAGTTTTTTAATCAAAAATTTGAGTAGAAAAAACAAAAAGAGTCGTCCAGAGAAGCGAAAAACTCTAGAGGGAGGAGTTGCTCATTATGACTTTACTCGTGTGGAAGATATTCTCAAACTAAAATACTCGAAACGTACAGCTATCATTGATACCGCCACAGGGACAGATCGATCAGGTGGCAATAGAATAAAGTTCGAACTTTGGGAGGTTAGAACCCCTTTTCCTTCATATTTTTTAATTCTTTACCCGAATATTACAATAAGCCAGACTATCAATAGATTCTGTCAGCAACTTGCTTTGAAAAAGCTAAGTATAAATAATTTAACTATTCTAAGGCCAGCCAAGGGCGACGATGTATTGGTTCAGCGACTTCTAGCTGAGAATGGATTTGATATTGATGTGGCAGATTTAACTTATTCGGAATTTATATGGGAGTACTGTATTGACGATGGCTTGCGGATTTCAACCGCCGTAAGAGAAAATAAATTTTACACGGATCAGGCTTTATTGCATCTGGGGCTTGAGGGGGAAAAGTCGGACTCTGCAAACAAGTATCTCGTAGATAAATTAAATTCGGATACTGCATCCTCTGGGCAGCTCATTACTGCAACTGGTGGCATGGGGAAGAGCACCCTCTGCCATGAGCTCGCAATCGCGTTGCAGCAAAAATCTTTAGGCCAAAGCGCTGTCATACTCATAAAGGCGGAATCGCTTCGAAATAACTTTTCGAGTGAGTTTTTGGGTAATGTGGAAATTAAATCTGTATATGATTTGTACGATCTTCATGCCCAGATTAATAAAATAGAGTATGTGTATGATAGGAATCAATTTGAACTGTGTCTGCTATGTGGGAGAGTTGTAATTATCGTTGACGGGTTGGACGAATTTGTTTCTATATTACAGGATCGATTTAATCTGCTTTCGTTTTTATCTTCTATCAGCGAAGCCCATCAGCAGATGGGGCGTAGTCAAGTTATCCTAACCTCTAGGAACATGTCGTTTCTAGAAAATGTCGCACTAGATGAGTTTGGTATTGATTGTCATGAGCTTTTAGGTTTTGACGAGTCCTCCCGTGCGAAGTATATAAGGAAGCGATTTTCTAAATACAGCAAAAATGATGAAGTTAATGACCTGTTTGAAAAGTATTTAACTCAGCTAGATCAGTTTGGAGATCACAATAAACGGATTATTCCGTTCTTTGTCGATATGGTGTCGACTATTTTCGAGGAGCAGTTGGGGCAAAGCGAGCAAATTGCATTCGAGATATCTTCCGAAGATCGCAATTATCCTTGTAACTCGACTCTAACTGATCTGATAATATACTCCGTCTTACGAAGAGAAAAAACACGCCACGATATTGAACTGGACACCAGTTCTTTTATAGAGCTGTTTTCCGAGTTGGCAGTTGAATATGGCGAAATTATACCAGTTGAAAAGCTGAAAGAAAAACTTTGGATATATTACGATAGTCAAGCAAGTGAGCTTTACTCTAAGATCGAAATAAACCCACTTCTTGTCAAAGAGGGGGATTATCTCAGATTTAGATATCAATTTCTAAATGATTATTTTAAGTCGTTATTTGTCATCGCTGGAATCCTTCGGCGCTCGACGGGCAAAGAATTATTGAAGTGCTTAGCCAATGCTCAAGTGGCGGATAAGCAGTCATTGTCTGACGTTACTCTGTACTTTTCAAAGCAACAAGCGGAAGTTTTACATGACTCTGTCAAAGAAATGCTCAAAAGTGCTAAATCTTTACTAGGGCAAGGTAAAGTCGATGTGCGGGAGTCTGAAACTATTAAAAAAGCTATAGGGGCGCTGCTGTCGATTTACTCCAAGTGCAGAACCTACAGTAGAAGTGAGCTCTCTCGAAAAATTCGAGATTTGTATCAGGTGGTCCCTGATCTAGAAATAGATTCAAAAATTGAAGGCGTTTTTATCTATGGGGACTACCCATCATTAGATTTTTCCAATCTTAAAATTTGGAATAGCGGTTTTTACAATTATGATAATTTTATAACTTCGCGATTCTCTGGTGCGAAGTTTTATTATTCGGAGTTTTCAAATACAGGTGGAAATTACGCATCCGAAACTTTTGAGTCTTCGATGTTTGATAGTACTTGTAAGCTCGGGGACCTGACGGACACCTTAGCTTTAATTGAAAGCACGGTCAAAAGCAATAGGATGCTCTGTGAGTCAGAGCTTAAGAAGTTTTTCAGAAGCTTCTACAAAGGTGCATCTTTCATAGATCAAAAGCTGATGTATATGCAATTTTCTGGAAAGCTTGAAAAGCTAAGCAAAAGAAACTTTGATTCTTTTTTAAGAATGGGTATTTTAAAATTGGCGGTAATAAAAAATATCGATAAATTTTATATTGTTTCAGATGAGTATCAAGATAGTGTATTTAAATTCTTGAACGACAATTTTATAGATGGAAGAATAAAAGCGTTTATTAATTATTTAATGGAGTAGTTTGTATTGATCGTTTTTCGATCAAGGAGTTAATAGTTCGAAGTGTGAAATTAATCACTAGGTTCGTAACCTTCAGGGGCTGAACGGATTTTTCACGATCCGTAGTAAGCCCTTTACCTTGTTCGGGCCAAAATTCCCTGAGTGGTTCGGTGTCCGTTTAGTTTTTAGTTGGGGAAAATAAACTGGTGTAAATGTTTGAGGTGCTTCACCCAGTGCAAGTGTGGTCAAATGAAAAACGAAGCTTTTTAAAAATAAACTGTGAGTTATGTGCCCACAGCTTGGATAGAAATATCTCAATTTGAGCCTGTATCATGCTTTCACTGCTTCACGCTTGATCCTGTACACCGTAGCGACACCGCAGTCCGCTAGCTTAGCGATCTTGTCAGCAGACATGGTTGGATGCTCCTGCATTAGTGACTGTACCTCCGCCCACTTGACGGTATTTCTGCCTTTGCCTGTTGGCTTCCATTCAGGATCAGCAGCACGCTTGTTCTCCAGACCTTGCTTGATGCGTTCCACACGCTTTTCCTGATCCAATCGTGCCATGGTGGCCATCAAATCGATCAGCATGTTGTTGATCACATCCATGATTTGACCTGTGATTCCCTTTGCTTCAACGAGCATGTGACTGGTAGGCAGATCAGCTACAACCAAACGCAACCCCTTGTCCTTGATAGTGGACTTGAGAGTGTCCCAGTCAGCTTCTGAGAGGCGACTCAGGCGGTCTACAGACTCGACCAATAGCACGTCTCCTTTTTCGGCATTATCGAGCAAGGCGAGCAGTTCAGGGCGATTGAGCTTGGTGCCACTGACGTTCTCGGCATACACGCCAACTATGTTCAAATCCTTTTCGTTTGCAAACGATTCAAGGGCAACTTTTGCACGGTTGGCGTCTTGGTCTTTGGTCGATGCACGGAGGTACAAGTGAGCATTCATCGCTGGCTATCCTTTGTCATTCCGACTGATAGTCAAATGATAAATTAATCATATGGCTTTTCACAATAGACTTTTGATAGCATTTTTCTGACCGCTATCGCGCTACCGGATAGGTCTACTTTTTTGATAGCGATTATTGGCGGAGCTTGAGAATTCCAGCGGTGATAGCGGACGCGTTCGCATCGAGAGTTTCCAATGCAGTAAAGGTGTTTTCATGGGCTTCGCTTGAACCGGTGGATTTAGCCCATACGGCCACTTCTTCAATTGCAGCGGCTAAGGCGTGCTGGTTGTGGAGCAAGAGAGTTAGTACGTCTGCAGTGGCGATGTTGGCATCTGAGCTGTTTGGCATGGTGTTCATCCTTGATCGAGAGAACCAGCAGCCTAGACCAGTTCAGAGCACTTGCTGGAATCCGAGGCGACACGCCAGCTCAACACGAGGGATTGCCATTCCCTTGCACGAAGTAGAGGATTACGGATGAAATATGCCAATCCCTTGCAAAAAAACTCAGTTTGAACGCCATAGATGCACCCTGCTTCGCAAACGGAGACAAAGACCCTTACGGAATGCGGGCTTCAGCCGTGGGCACCCACTTCGCCCCAGGTCAATCGTGTGAAAACCGTAGGGGATATGCTGAGTTAATCGAGATTTTTTCAGGGTTTTCCATCTGGCCGACTGGATACAACCCGAACGCACAGCGCCGTACCAACCTCGATTGGCTTGTGCCTGAGTACATCGGCTACACCCTTCTTCTTGAACTCATTCAACACGGCCTTGGCACCGGTATCACAGCTCTGAATCATTGCGTTTGCAAACGTCGCTGAACCATCACTTGAGGCGTACAGGAATTTCAGGTTGGGCGGCAGGTGGCTTGTTGCGTAATACGGCTCCCTCCCGGCGTTGATGTCGATATGTTTACCCAATTCACTATCAACGATCATTCCGATTCTGCTGTGTTGCATCAGCGGGTGGATGCTCCGTGTAATCGCTAGGTGCCATCCAATCGGCTCACTCTTGGCGTGATGATCAGTGTTCAAGATGAGGAAGGTGGCGTGGTGGACGTAGCGACTCTCAGCATTCAGAGAACTGAGATGATCCTGCACCACGTAAATGCAACAAGCGCTGACCCGATAACCCTGATGGATTTCGTCTAGCGTATTAGTATCTACAGCCATCAGGTAATCGAAGCGAGCCTTGAGTTCTTCGTAATGATCCAAGGACATCGAGAACTCATCAGCTGGGGCTGAATAGAGAACCTTGTCATCCTTTTTCTCCCGCACGTACGTAATTTGATACCTGATACTGCTGGGATCAACCTCACGGACACTCAGTTGCTGCGTCACTGGGTCCATCTCCACAGTGAGTGATTCGACCTTGCCGGGAGTGTGCCCGTAGACGTAGTGGTCCCGTGGAATCGTTACCTGACCTTTCCTACGCTTCTTCTTGTCATTCTTCGTCATGAGGCAGCGTCCCTGTTGGTGAGATGGCAACATTGTAGCCGCACTGGCTGGGCTGATCGCCATCATGGATACTGACTCAAACTACATGGACAAGGAGAACGGGATGAATGGGTGGCAACGGTTGTGGGTGGTGGTGAGCGTGATAACGGCAATCGCGACTACCGGCTTCGGCGTGAAAGAAGTCAGCAGGTCTGGCGATATTCAGGACTACCACGATCAAATGATGATCAGTTATCACGCCAAACTTGGAGATCTCCAGCACCCGAACAAAGACGCCGTTCCGGGAATACTGTATTCAGCTCGAACAAACCACCTCCGTACGGTGGACGAAGTGAAGTTAGCCATTCAACAAGTTGAAGACGACTACCAGGAGGAACTGAACAATCTGCCATTGACTCAAGCCAAACAGATCGCGTTGTTATTTGCCATGTGGCTAGGCGGCTGCCTATCGCTGTACGGGATTGGATTGATCATCATGTGGGTGTACCGAGGCTTCCGCCCTAGGAAGGTGTGACACTCTCCATCGCTACTACTGTTGTGAACTCCCGTTCACAGGCAACACTATTCATAGCTCACGCTGTGTATTAGTCACCGCGACTTGCACCGACGAGATACCGTATAGAGCAGTTGCACAGAGCGGAGCTCTAAACAGCAAACCCCTTCAAACGTTATCCCATCGTAGGCAGCAGCCTTAAAGTTGCAACCGAAAGAGATTGGCGGATGAATTGATATCTATCAATCCGCCCACACCCTTGAACTGCCGTTCAATGCGGGAAACACCGTAGATCTTCTTTATAGGGCTTCTCTTTTTCGTCTTCACGTATGTGCTCCTTCCACACTCCTCGGGACCACCGAAATGCAATGATGGCTGGGCTTCGCCCTTAACATCGCATCAGCCCGCCAGAGGGTCAGAAAATCGCAACGGCTAGTTACATGATCCCAGATGCTGCCTGCCTAGATGGCATCGCTTGAGGTCGTTTGATGATTCGCTGGTATCATCGTCATGATAAGGCATTGGCGTACAGGGAGTAGGGAATGGGCATTGGTCTTGAAACGCTTCGACCAACTGGCAAGTGGATGATCATTGACTGTGTTCAGAGTGCAGGGATAGACGTTAATGAGTGGAGCTTCAGGAAGACGGATGGCCGACCAGTAACCCTGCCTCAATCAAATGGTGGCTACTGTTATGAATGGTCTTTTCGAAGCGCCGACAGAAACATCCTGCTGTTGTGTGTTTGGTGGGAAGGATTGCATGTCGACAGTGAAGGGCGTATTTGCTTTTCAGAAAATCTGAGAGCATATGCCGATACCTTGATCCAGCAGCTTGAAAAAGACCCCAAGAATCGAAATCGAACGATCAAAGACCCACGGATCAATCGTGCGCAGCATTTCAGCACTACAGTCCAGCTAGCCTACATGAACACCACTCCTGTTCGGGTAGTAATCGTGACAGGACCTGTTCGTGAGCGTGAGACGGAAGATGAACGAGCAAAGCATGATCGAGCGACTGGGCGCCAATTGGATGATCAGCCGTGGTTCGTAGAGTCGTTCGAAGAGGAGACAGGGGCGTTCTCTCTGGTTCGTAGTAATCCTGCTCCACTGGGTATTGTTGCTAAAACGGCTGGAGTTGATGAAACTCGAATGCAGCTGGAAGTTGAAGTGGTGAAAGATGCTTCGGTAGTAGATCAATTCACTACTGATGAGCGGCCTGTTACGTATACCTATAATGGTGTGCAGCGGTATCGCGATCCAAGTGTTCGTCGTCGAGTGTTGGAGCGTTCAGGAGGCGTCTGTGAGCTAACCGGGGTTCCCGGCTTCTCCATGAGCAACGGTGGAATCTATCTAGAAACGCATCACATCATTCCTCTTTCAGAGGGTGGCCTTGATACGGTTGAGAATGTCATCGCCCTAACTGCCGATGCTCATCGTCAAGCCCATTTCGGTGTTGGTTGGGTCGAGTTACAAGCGCGCTGCTTAGAGATCGTTGCCGCTCGAATCCAAACACTTCAAATGGTGCCAAAGGGCAGGCTCTCGCACCAAAAATCACCGGGATGACTGGACGTGATTTCAGGCAATAAGCCATAGGCCATAGGCCATAGGCCATAGGCTTTAGTCGTGCAAACCCAAAGCATTATTTTTGAGCGGGATCCACTTCAGCTCCGCTGGTTGGACGCACCGAAAGCGGAAGCTTTCATTTTGATTCAGCTATGGCGTGACCGCCGACATTCCTTCGGATGTACTCCAGTAAGTACACGAGATTTACACAAATTCAGCTCTTCGCTTGTGATCTTGATATTTCTTGATTGTTGGTGCGTAACCGAATGCGTCCGCATTCAGGGGAATCCCGTCATTGGGTGCTGACAGTTATTGCACGTCACCTTCGGTGTAGCAGATCAAGAGCAAGAGCTTGGGTGTGTGTTGATTCCAATTAATTTACTGGTGTGCTGATCCGAAATCGGGACGATGCAGAAACGCTGGTACTGGTGAAAATTCACTCGCGTGTAATTGTGAGCTTCCCGTCCGGTGTCCGACCCTATACATATGGTGGGCGTGAACCGGACAGGTCAGATTTCTACGTGTTAGGTCGCTTATCCCAGCCAACCCTGAGACTCGACATACTCCAGAAACGGATCATTGTACGAGGGTTCTGGAAAGTACTCGTCTCGTGAGCCCTTAGCTTGTGGGCCGCTCATGTCTGAAACACCATCCAATGAGTTGGTCACGGCAGTCGTTCGCACAAGCAGTTTGGCGACTGGTTCCGCACCAAGCCCGCTAACGATCTTAAGAATATGCATTCGAGCAGCATATGCCTGTTTACGTCGTGCCAAGTCGGCATCTTCACTGTCTTCTGCGGCACGAGTTCCATGAAGTTCCATGAACTGATTGACGCACTCATCTATCCTGCACATCAAATTGAGTGCAGAGTTTTCGAGGAAAAGACGGCTTCCGGTTGGCGCCGTTTCATCTACCCAGTCCATTACGAAGATGACGTTTGAGTGCTCCTTGGACGCACGCTGTCGCACCCTTTCTTTGACTCGCTTGATCACGGCTGCGTCGAAACTGCTGTAATAACACCCTTCAGAAGTATCCCATTTACAACCATATTCTTGATGCAGGATGCCGCGAAGCTCGTGGTCTTTGATTCCTTGAGGGCGAGTCGCGAGGTCATAAATTCGACTCACGGATTTATCAAAGGGCGTAGATATTCCCATTGGCACATCTTTGGTCAGAGCTTTGACTTTGCGTTCAGGCAGTCCTGTGGCTTTCACAATTTTGGCAATGGATAGGCCGTCCCGTCGCAGCTGCACAACCTGCTCTTCGGTCGTCGGTGCATCAAGGAGGTGGCCAGAATCCGATTTTGTTGGGGGCGGTACGACTCCAGCTACAGTAGCCAACTCGTCATTGGATGAGGTGGGGATCAAATTCAGAACAAATGGGTGTGGCATGGATGGTTCTCCTGTATTCAAGTTCATTTCATAGGCGTGTGCCTCGTTAGTAGTGGTTGCCGCAGGCGTCGGCCTGCGGTGGTGCTTGGGTGGGACTTGAATCAGTCCCGAATGTGACGGGAGCAGGTTCGAAGTCGTTTGATCACGCGGGCATCAAGTTTTGATTCGTAGCTATCTGCCAACTGATTGCAGTACGCCTGATGGGCCGACTGGTATGCTCTGAAAGCTTCAGTGATGTCATGGAATTTCCCCAGTGCAACAGGCTTGCCGTGCATCGAAAGCACAGACACAAATCCGACTCCGGCTGGCGCCACTGACACTCCGATAGGCAGTATCCCTCGACGACTTCGGGTGTCCCTGAAAATCTGATTGATCAGCTTCGGAACTACCGAGCAATGCTCTGGTGAGTACTCTGGGTTCAGTTGGTCCAGAATGTCTTTGTCCAGCTCCGCATCAGCCTCAAAGGCATATGGCTGCACGGAGTACCAAGCTGCGAACTCCTGATAGTCGTGCCATTTCCGGCAAACGCGGCATCCAACGTACGCGGGTTTCTCGGGACCATAGTTCCGCCGAATCATGTTTGCCCACGTCTTGTACGGAGTTCCTTTTCCGGATTTGAAGTAGGGGAGCCCCAATGCTTTGCGTCGGCGGTAAGAGTTGTAGCCAACGCCATAGGACAACCGCTCATCCTTCGGTGGTGCGAAGAGTGGAAGCTCCTCCCCAAGACTGTAATCAAGGTGGATTCCAGCGACGCTGGGTAGCACGTAAATGGTTCGGGTGACGTCATAGATGCTGTGTTGTTGCATGGTGTAGCTCCGTTCAGTTAAAAAATGGGCATAAAAAAACCGACACATTGGTCGGCATCGGGCTCGTCATTCTTCTCACTACGGAGGAGCAGGAACTCAGCTATTCGATGTCGTCGACCTCAATGTTGATGTTGCTTCGATTGCGTTTGTCATGGGGCTTCTCATGATCTGCTGTGACCGTCAGGCGGTGGTCAGCCGAAATTCAGGCGTTAAAAAACCTCCTGCGGTTTCGTGCATTTTCAGCACTGGCCACGTAGAGGTTTCTCGGCGATCTGTTCTGCCCGCTGTGGCAGATGCGTATAGTTTCACAACTACGTGCCGCTTGTCAAGGAGTTGTTGCGGCAGGCGCTCAGATGTGGTTGTAACTTTGTTCCGGAAGCGAATCATTTCAGAGCCCCATAGCGCCGTGCCATTTTGCATAAACCAGTTTCCAGCGGAGTGGAAGCGCCCTGCTTAGTCCAGACCGCCATGTAAGCCCGTAAACACTGGGCTGAACGACAGTTGTTCCTCAGGGTATGACGAATCCAGTGCAGGTTATGCTTGGGTTTATCGATGGTTTCTAACGAGTTTTCGGGGTCGCCAACCTTTCAGTTAATCGAGGCTGGCGGCCGATCCGGTTGGTCAATCAATAAGGTGCAGAACATCCCTGACATTCAAATGGGAGTACCGGGCAACGGATCGTGTATCTCGGTGGCCTGAGACGATCATGATTTGTGCGTTGTTGAAGCCCTTCTTGGCGACATTGGTGATTCTGGTGTGCCTGAGCTGGTGCAGCCGGACACTACTGTCTAAGCCAGCCTTGACTCGTGCCAATCGCACTGCCTGAGATACGGCGTGTGGAGTGACAGTGAATAGCAGTCCATTTGGGTGGCGTTCTACAGTGGCCCACAGGTGGGCCAGCTCAAGAATCTGAACGGCTCGGTGGGTGAGGGGAACTGATCGTGTACCGTTCTTCCCGTCGATCACATCGGCAATACGATCTTTGAGGTGCAGGCAGTCCTTGGTCAGCTTCAGGATTTCAGACCGTCTCATCGCAGTCTCATATGCCAACTCAATGATGGGTTTCATGGTGGGAGATAACTTTGCCAGCAGTCGCTCAAGCTCGGTTGCACTGATCACCTTGTCAGAAGACCGGTCTGGCCTCGGTAGTGCGATATCAGCTACAGGGTTGTGAATGTCGATCAGCAAGCCGCGTTTTGCGAATCGGTAGAACCGCGACATGAAGGCGAGTTGAATTCTGCATGTGGCTGGCTTCACCTTCTTCAATCTCATGATCTTGAAGTCGTTGATCATCTGGGGCGTGATTTCGTGAATGGGTAGCGTGAAGTGTCTGCCCAGATGCTCCACGATTTTCAGTGCGTGGTCGTAGCTGCCTTTTCCCTTGAGCATCGTTTCGCAGTAAGTCATGCCCAGCGTGTAAATGGTGTGGTGCTTGCGATCCATCGTCACAGCTTCAACCTGGCTCGCCCATGACTCTGCTTCAGCTTTGGTGCTGAAGGTTTTCGACTGTGGAGATTTACCCTTTACCCGTACCTGAGCATTCCAGTTGCCGGACGGAAGTAAGCGGAAATTGGCCATTTTTGACGCCTCATAATGTGAATGGGCGTTCTGTGAAACCCTTGAGCACCAAGGCTTGCAGCTTGCTCAAGCAGACCTTGACATGGTGGGGGTCGTTGGTTCGAGTCCAATCGCGCCTACCAAACAAAATCCGCTCTGCTGGGCGGTCTAGAAGGGCTCACCGAAAGGTGGGCCCTTTTTTGTTGTCTGGTGTTTAGCAATTCCCGGCACTCACCGACAGACGGTATAGTCCGGTCGGCGAAATTCTAAAGGAGATATTGCTATGGATAAGGCATTTCGAAATCCGATGTTTTTAACCGGCATCCCGCTGGCAATCTGTGGATTCAGCTTTGGCTTGACCGGTCTATTGAGCGAAGCGACGTTCAGTTACATGGCGCCCGGGCTGCTCATTCCAGGGCTCGCTTTTATGTTGATCGGCTGGATGCAGAGGAATAAGTGAGCTTTTCGGCCGTACTGCAGTTGCCAATGCGCTGACGCCAAAGCCGATTCGGAGAAATCATCAGGTTACTGTCTTAAAAGCAGGATTGATCATCCTGCTTTTTCTATTTCGCTCCCGGATCAGTCAGAGCAGGGGTTATCGGTTAAAGCGCTCAACCAGCGAATACTGGGTTTTAGCCGTCTGTGTCAATTCCTTGGTCACCTCGGCGGAATGCCTGGCTTGCTCAGACGTCTGATCGGCGAGGGTTGCGATGGTGGTGATGTTGCGACTGATTTCCTCTGCGACGGCCGATTGCTCTTCAGTCGCGGCCGCTATCTGGGTTGTCATATCCGTGATGTTGGCGACGGCTTCACTGATACCGATCAGGGCCTTGTCGGCCTCCAGCACCCACGCAACCCCTTCCTCGGCCTGACGCTGGCCGCTTTCCATAGTCTTCACGGCATTGTTTGAAGAGACCTGTAGCTTGGAAATCAGGCCGTGAATCTGGGTAGTCGACTCAGTTGTGCGCTGTGCCAATTGGCGCACTTCGTCCGCGACGACCGCGAAACCTCGGCCCATTTCTCCTGCGCGTGCAGCTTCAATTGCAGCATTCAGCGCTAACAAGTTGGTTTGATCGGCAATGCCTTTGATCACATCGACGACCGTCCCGATTTCGTTACTGTCTTTAGCCAGTTGCGCGACGGTCTGGCCTGTCTCGCCTACCACATTGGAGAGGCGCTGAATGGCGTCGCGCGTGTCACGGGCGACGTCGCGTCCACGGCCTGTCAGCACGTTGGCTTCTTGGGTGGCGTCGGCGGTGCGCTGGACATGGCTTGCGACTTCCTGGGTGGTCGCTGCCATCTGATTGACGGCGGCCGATACCTGCTCGGTCTCGATGCGTTGGCGATCAAGTCCACGGGAACTGTCGGAGGCGAGCGCATCCGATCTCCCGGCCAGCCCGGTGAGCTGCTCTGCGGTGTCTTGTAACCGTGTCAGGCAAGTCTTGAGGCGTGATGCCTGGCTCACGAAGGCCGTTTCAAGGCGTGCCTGATGACCCCGCTCGTCGCTATACATTTGCGCGATCAGTTGGTCGGAAGTGGAAGCCTCTGCCATTTCCAGCAGATGCAGCGAACCGCGCTTTTGCCGGCGCGAAGCAATCAGGCCCATTGGAGCCGATACCCCTACAGCTACCAATGTTGCCAAGGGAGGACTGAGGAAAACACCGCCCAAAGTACCCACTAAACCCATGGCCAGGAACGGCAGCCAGTCCATCAAGGCGGGTTGCCATTTGTCGCTGCCGGGAACTGCCGACTTGCCCAGGCTGATTCGTTTATAGAGGGCCTCGGCGCGGCGGATTTGTTCGATGCTCGGTTTTACCCGGACCGACTCAAAACCAACGACCTGGCTACCTTCAAAAACGGGTGTGACGTAGGCGTTGACCCAGTAGTGGTCGCCGTTCCTGGAGCGGTTCTTGACGATGCCCATCCAAGGTTTGCCTTGTTTGAGGGCGCTCCACATATGGGCAAATATGGCGGACGGTACGTCAGGATGACGAACGATGTTTTGAGGCGCGCCAATCAGATCTGACTTGTTGAAACCGCTGATTTCTACGAAGGCGTCGTTGCAGTAAGTAATGACCCCTCGTGAGTCCGTTGTCGAGATGAGTTTCTGTTGAGGTCCAAGGGCAACCTCGCGTTGTGTGACGGGTTGATTATTTCTCATCTGTGTTGCTCCTATGCCCTGAGCCAGAGACATCGGCAAGAATTTGCAAAAGGTTAACGAGTTCTTGGAAATGAACCTGTCGTGCGTCGGAAATGTCGGCGCGCTTGCTCTGCTCTTCAGCTGCTGAGCTTGTTTGCGATTCAGGCGTAAGATAGCGGTGCTACCTCACCAAAAGGAGCCGCATATGATCGCCGACCAAATGAACAAACAGGCGTCTGAGAGCAAGGCTGTTTGGGATCAATACTTCTGCGCTGCCTTGATTGCGGAAAGCAACCTGACGGCCCCGGTTGTAGGAGGGGCTACTCACGAGGACAGGCAAAATCTGTTGATTGAAAGAGCCAAGGCGCTCGCTGACAAAATGATGGAAAGCAGAAAATAACCGTAGCCCAGCCCTCGTGCTGGGCTCTCTGTTTGGCGCTCTGAGAAAAAGTCAGTTGCGACACAGGTCTTTGCAGGTTTGTTCAAGTTCCACAAAAATAGTGTGGATATTTAACCACTTATGAAATTTATTAACCGAACGGTCCTCAAAATATATTGTTACAACTGTCGGTTTTAGGTAAGATTGCTTCGCGTTCACCACCACGGTTTATGCATTTTTAAGTCCCAAGCTTCCATCAGCTGCTTGGGATTTTTTTTTGCCTGAAATTTGTCCCCCGACGTTCAAGCGTCCTTTGTGCGGCTCCCGCTGTTCCTCCTCTATCCCGAAAACACCGTCTCCAACGCAAGCGCGTTCCTTTTTTTTAGACTACTACTGACTGGCCAAACTCAAACTCAGTCTGATGGGAGTCTATCGATGCTGGTTCATTGGTCGCTTGCGGCAATTCACCTGCTGGCTTTTGCCTTGGGGTTCTGGGCGGTACTGACGCGGGGCACGGCATTCAGCTGTCTGGCAGCCGGAGCGGGGGAGGCTCGTCGTGTGTTGATGGCCGATAACCTGTGGGGTGTTTCTGCCGTTCTCCTCCTGATCACCGGTGGGATGCGGGCCTTTGGCGGGTACGAAAAAGGTACTGACTACTACCTTCACCAGCCCTTGTTCCATCTCAAGATGACGCTGTTCGTTCTGATCCTGCTGCTTGAAGTGGCGCCAATGATCACGCTGATCAAATGGCGGATCGCACTGAGCCGTGGCGCGGCGATCGACACCGGGCGCGCGAAGCTGTTTGCACGGATCAGTCATGTCGAAGGGCTACTGGTGTTGCTGATGGTCGTGGCTGCCACGGGCATGGCGCGCGGCGTAACGTTTGGTTAGCCGGGTCTGATCGCGTTCTTCCTCGGGATTAATCCGAAACGTCTGACAGTCAGGGCAGGGGACGTGCAGTTAATATCGGCTTCACGTTTTGGCAGGAAGGGGCGAACGGATGAACAGATGGCGACACGACGCTTGAATCTTTAGCCAGCCGTTGTCCGGGGCTGAACGGGCTGGCTACTGACTGCAACAGGATTCAGGGAGTTTGTGGCTTGTCTGGGGCGGTCAGGCCAGCCTGAATGCGTTGGTAGATTTCTTCGCGATGCACTGCGACGTCTTTCGGCGCGTTGATGCCGATGCGGACTTGTTGACCGCTCACGCCCAGAATGGTGATCGTAATGTCGTCACCGATATTTATGCTTTCACCGACTTTGCGGGTGAGTATCAGCATGGTCTTCTCCTTGATTGCTTTGTAGGGCACCTGATTCGAACAGTGCAGAGGTCGGTGGTATGTATAGATTAGTGCGAAGTCTCACGGTTTGGGTGCCTCTTTCTGACGCGCAGATGCTGCATTAATTCCCAAGGCGTAACTATACAGAGGCCGCAACCATCATTCTCGTTGTTTTGCTCCCATTTTGCGGCACTCGGGAAGTATTCATGAATGGTAAAATCGCCGCTTTCAGCATTCAGAGGGACACGTTGTGCGCAAAATGGTCTTGGTAATCGCGGTACTGGCGTTGGTTGGGTGCGATCAAGGTAAGGGCGTTGACGCTCAAAAGCCGAAGCCGGCAGTCGTTTCCGCACCGGCGGCAGCCACCGGGCCGCAATGGGATCTCGAAGTGCGAGGCGAAACGCCACAGGCTGTCAGCGACCTGAGCGGCTGGCTGATCGAACACAGCTTTATGTCCAGCGTCGTCAAGGAAAACGGCAAGACCCGGATTCTGCTCGGTCCATTCAATTCGAAAGTCGAGGCTGAAGCCAAGCAGGCCGAGGTAGCTGCAGCGATTACCCGGGCGAAGAAGCAGAACATCGAACTGCTGGTGCTTGAGCGTGCCGTCGCCCAGTAACAGCCCTTTTCCCGCAAGCCTTTTGTCGAAGCCCCTTAAAGGGGATCCACATTGACTCGTCTCTTAGCGTAGTCACTGTCGATTCCCAGAAGGAGCTCTCCATGGCCTCCGCCACCCCTTACAAAATCTTCGACGCGGTCCTGGCACACAAAAAGACCCTCAGCCCGCATTTGATGCGCGTGACCCTGACCGGTCCGATGGTCAACGAAATGGCCACCTGGGCGCCGGATCAGCGGGTAAAGCTGTTCTTTCCAGCTGAAGATGGGTCGCCGGCCAGGCTGGCTCATGACCAGCATTGGTATGCGCGCTACCGTTCAATGCCGGCCGCCCAGCGTCCGGCGATGCGTACTTACACCATTCGACATTTGCGGGCCGAGCAGGGCGAAGTGGACATCGACTTCGTATTGCACGGTGAAACCGGTCCCGCCTCCCGTTGGGCAATACAAGCAGTAGCAGGCGAGCCTATCCAGATCGTCGCACCTGATCGTCAGTTTTCAGCGCAAGACGCGGGAGGCTTCGAATGGAAGCCGCCTCACAGGCTCAAGCAACTGTTGCTGGTGGCCGACGCCACTGCATTGCCCGCCGCTCTCGGTATCCTGGACGAGATGGCCGTCCTGGCTGAGCCGCCGATGACTCAGGCATTTTTCGAGGTGGACAGCGCAGAAGACGCATTGCCGATTCCTGAGTGGCCAGGTCTGTCGGTGCAGTGGCTGGTCCGGGATCACTCCAGCGGCAAGACAGCGGGTGAGCTGATGGTTGAAGCGGTCCGTCAGGCGGATCTGCCGGTCACTTCTTCGCAGGCTCATGAAGCAGTGGAGCTGACGGAAGTCGATGTCGACGAAGAGATTCTCTGGGAAACCTCCGACTCGACCGGTAATGGTTTCTACGGCTGGGTCGCCGGAGAAACGGTGGCCGTGATGAGCCTGCGCAAACACTTGATCAAGGAGCGCGGCATCGCTCGGGAGTCACTCAATCTGATGGGCTACTGGCGCTACAACAAAAGCGGCGGCTAGAAACGAAAAAGGCCTCGGGTATAACCACCCGAGGCCTTTTTGTTTTTCGCGTCGATCAACCGCAGGCTTTCATGTCCACGGGCCCGACAAACTCGTTGCCGCGACCCATCACGCACGCCACGCTCTGGTTGCGCTGGCGTTCCCAGGCTTCGACCGGATAGGTCTTGTTCCACGCGTCGTACAGTTGGCGATCCTGTTTCGACAGGCGCAAACCGTACTGTTTGCTCATGTAGAAATACGTCCGGGCGATCATGCCGCGAATGGAAGGGCGGGGCATGACCTTCTTCGCCTTAAAGTCGACCTGGGTCAGGCACGAGCCATATTGACCTGATTGCACCGGCAGCCAACCGAAACTGAAGTTGCTGCGATCGCCATTCACCTCGCCGATGCTCGGCACCAGGTTGTGCAAGTCAGCCTCGGCCTTTTGATAGGTCGGATCGTAGCGCGTGCAGTTCTTGCGCCCGCCTTCTTGCCAGCACTGACGCTGATGGCCGATCTGCCAGGCCGGCACAATGTGTTCCCACTCGATGCGGGAAGCGCGCTTGGCGTTCTTGCGCGGCACATACCCACACGCCGCGAGATTAACCTTGTTTCCGGTGTATTTGCAGCCGCAGTAGAACTCGGTGGATTGCGGCGCGTAGAGCTTCCAGGCGACTTTCTTGGCTTCGTTGAAGGTGCGTGGGGCGCCAGCCTGGGCGCCGAGGGTGATGAACAGAAACAGCAAAGCAAACCAGCGGACACTCATTGCCTCAATCTTCCTTCGGCACTACCCAGAAAATCTGCACACCGCCATCGTCGCGATAGGCGAGGGTGACGTTGTCGTTCTCATCGATTTCTTCGAGCAATTGCTCCCACTCATCCACAGGTTCGTCCGGTAGACGGAATATCAGTGCGGCTTTGGCTTTCTGAGCGGTGGGAGAATTGATGATTTTCTGAACGCGAATGCCCATGCGTTGATAGGCGTCAGGAGAGGCAGAGGGGGTAGCCACGGAATTATCCTTATTAAGCTGTACGTGCATACAGTATTTAACTGTAAGCATTTTCGCAACTGCTTAAAATTCAAGAAAATCCTCTGACAGCAGTTTTTTCCGTTTGGTGTAGGAAGAAGGGAAAAATTTTATCGGAATATCGGAAGGGGCGTAAACCACTCGCCAAGGCTGGCGAGTGGTGATTGCAGTGCCCGGCCGGACACGGTCGGGCGAGGGTGAATCAGTATTCCCAGAACATCCGCTGCAGCTCTTTGCTGTCGTTGGTCTTGGTCAGCGCGACCATGGCCAGGATGCGGGCTTTCTGCGGGTTCAGGTCATGTGCCACGACCCAGTCGTACTTGTCGTCAGGCTGTTCGGCGTTACGCAGGACGAAACCACCGGCATTGACGTGGGACGAGCGAATGATTTGCACGCCGTCCTTGCGCAGGGCTTGCAGGGCAGGGACCACGCGCGAGGAGACCGAACCGTTGCCGGTGCCAGCATGGATGATCGCTTTGGCGCCGGACTGAGCCAGGGCCTTGTAGGCCGTGTCGCTGACATTGCCGTAGGAATAGGCGATTTCGACGTCAGGCAGGCTCTTGATGTTCTTGATGTCGAATTCCGAATCCATGGTGTGACGCTTGGCCGGCAGGCGGAACCAGTAGGATTTGCCTTCAACCACCATGCCGAGCGGGCCCCAGGCACTTTTGAACGCCTCGGTCTTGATGTTGATCATTTTGCTGACGTCGCGACCCGACTGGATCTCATCGTTCATGGTCACCAGCACGCCTTTACCGCGAGCGTCTTTGCTGCTGGCGACGGCGACGGCGTTGTACAGGTTCAGCATGCCGTCAGCCGACATTGCAGTGCCCGGGCGCATGGAGCCGACGACGATGATTGGCTTGTCGGTTTTTTCCACCAGGTTCAGGAAGTAGGCAGTTTCTTCCAGGGTGTCGGTGCCGTGGGTGATCACGATGCCATCGACGTCTTTGCTGTCGGCCAGTTCAGCGACGCGACGACCCAGTTGCAGCAGGTTTTCGTTGGTGATGCTTTCCGAGGCGATCTGCATGACCTGTTCGCCGCGAACGTTGGCCAGTTGGCTGAGCTCCGGAACCCCGGCGATCAGTTGCTCGATACCGACTTTTGCCGCCTGATAGGTCGCGCTGTTAGCGGCGCTCGCGCCGGCGCCGGCAATGGTGCCGCCGGTGGCGAGGATCACCACGTTGGCCAGTTTCTGTTGGGTTTCGACTTCTTTTGCCTGAAGAGCGGTAGGCAGGAGCAGCAGGAGGGCCAAAGCGCCCGGAATAAAGGTGTTGAAGGCAGATTTCATTATTTTCTCTCTAGTAGTGAGACGGTGCTGATGCAAGTTCATCTAGATACGCCCCAGGCAGATCTGAACGCCTGGGGTGTAGGTAAAGAGCAGGATCTGTACCAGCCCTACGTTGAATGAGAAAAACTTTTAACATGATGATTTATATCAATATTTCTCCAATGGATTACCAGCGTTAAACAAACTCGTGTCCGGGTTTCCGAATAAGTTGAGGTTTCGCGTTCGGCTCTCCGAAAAGGCCTACGACTTCTGGTGAAGACATCGCCTTGCCAGAAAGAAAATCAGTGCTAAAGAAACTCGCGCACAGGTCGATGCCCCTTCAAGGATTTTTTTTCGGGAGTTCACATGTCTTTTTTTGTCGGTTTTCCAAATGCGGGTGCAGTCAATATCGGAGGCAAGACCCCGTCAACGATCAATGCCTTGAGCGAAGCGACGGAAGAGACGTCGACGCAACTGACTGGAAAAGAAGAGAATCAGGTCAGAACCGGTGGTGCTACTCAGGCCGAAAGCAAATCCGAGAGCAAAAGCAGCCAAAGTATTGCGGTGCAGGTGCTGCTCAAGCGCATGCAGGAACTGCAACAACAATTGCGCGAACAACAGCAGCAATTGGCGGCCGCTCAGGCAGCGTCCTACCCAACCGAGGAAGCAAAAACCACCGCTGTCATGTCGATCCAGGGGCAGATCGCCGAGACCAATGGCGCATTGGCCCAGGTGGCGGGCAATCTGGTGAAAGAATTGGCCAAAGACTCCAGCACTGGTGCTCTGGTCAGCACGACCGCGTGACGTGCAGGGTTGGTTTATGCCAATCGAGACACAAAACAGGTCGTTGACAAATCACAGCAGGGTTCGCATAGTTCGGTCTACGCAAACGTTTGCGCGCTGTCTTTGATGGCTCGGTCCATTGACGGACGCAATGAAGCTTACGCCAGCGCAAGCGTTGCTCACAATAATCATAAGATCGGAGTGAACCCATGAAGCTGCCATTCGCTGGACGTCTTCTTGCTGTCGCTATGCTGGCCGCTGCATCCGCCGCGCTGCCTGTCTCTTCGGCTTTCGCCGAGACGCCTGAAAAACCCAAAGTCGCGTTGGTCATGAAATCCCTGGCCAACGAGTTCTTCCTGACCATGGAAGACGGCGCCAAGGCGTATCAAAAAGACCATTCCGGCGATTTCGAACTGATCTCCAACGGCATCAAGGACGAAACGGATACCGCTGGCCAGACGCGCATCGTCGAGCAAATGATTCTGGCCAAGGTCAATGCGCTGGTTATCGCCCCGGCCGACTCCAAGGCCATGGTTCCGGTGATCAAGAAAGCCATCGATGCCGGTATCACCGTGATCAACATCGATAACCAGCTGGACCCGGCCGTGGTCAAAAGCAAGAACATCACCGTCCCGTTCGTAGGCCCGGATAACCGCAAAGGCGCGCGTCTGGTCGGCGAGTACCTGGCCAAGCAACTGAAGGCCGGTGACGAAGTCGGCATCATTGAAGGCGTGTCCACCACCACCAACGCCCAGGCCCGCACCGCTGGCTTCAAAGACGCGATGGAAGCGGCGCAGATCAAGGTCGTCTCGTTGCAGTCCGGTGACTGGGAGATCGACAAGGGCAACAAGGTTGCCGCCTCCATCCTCAGCGAGTACCCGGATGTCAAAGCGCTGCTGGCCGGTAACGACAGCATGGCCGTTGGTGCGGTTTCTGCCGTGCGTGCGGCAGGCAAGGCCGGCAAGGTGCAAGTGGTCGGTTACGACAACATCAACGCCATCAAGCCAATGTTGAAAGACGGCCGGGTCCTGGCGACCGCTGACCAGTTTGCGGCGAAGCAAGCCGTGTTCGGTATCGAGACTGCGCTGAAAATCATCAAGGGCGAGAAGGTCGACAGCGGCGCCAACGGCGTGATCGAAACTCCGGTAGAGCTGGTCACCAAGTAACCCTTCTGGCGACACAACGGTGCTCGCCCGTCCGGGCGAGCGCATGGAGAGTTTTATGTCAGTTTCCGCCCCGAACGCTGTCCTCTCGGTCAGCGGCATCGGCAAGACCTACGCCCAACCTGTCCTGACCGGCATTGACCTGACGCTGATGCGCGGTGAAGTGCTGGCGCTGACCGGCGAGAACGGCGCCGGCAAAAGCACGCTGTCGAAAATCATTGGCGGGCTGGTCACACCGACCACCGGCCACATGCAGTTTCAGGGGCAGGATTACCGCCCCGGCAGCCGTACCCAGGCCGAAGACCTGGGCATCCGCATGGTCATGCAAGAACTCAATCTATTGCCGACCCTGTCGGTGGCGGAAAACCTGTTTCTCGACAATCTGCCGAGCAATGGTGGCTGGATCAGCCGCAAGCAACTGCGCAAAGCCGCGATCGAGGCCATGGCCCAGGTCGGGCTCGACGCGATCGACCCGGACACCCTGGTCGGCGAACTCGGCATCGGCCACCAACAAATGGTCGAGATCGCGCGCAACCTGATCGGTGATTGTCATGTGCTGATCCTCGACGAGCCGACCGCGATGCTGACCGCCCGCGAAGTCGAAATGTTGTTCGAACAAATCACCCGCCTGCAAGCGCGCGGCGTGTCGATTATCTACATTTCCCACCGCCTCGAAGAGTTGGCGCGAGTGGCCCAGCGCATTGCGGTACTGCGCGACGGCAATCTGGTCTGCGTCGAGCCGATGGCCAATTACAACAGCGAGCAACTGGTCACCCTGATGGTTGGCCGTGAACTCGGCGAACACATTGACCTGGGCCCGCGCAAGATTGGCGCTCCCGCGTTGACGGTCAAAGGGCTGACCCGCTCGGACAAAGTGCGCGACGTGTCCTTTGAAGTCCGCGCCGGTGAGATCTACGGAATTTCCGGACTGATCGGGGCAGGGCGGACCGAGTTGCTGCGCCTGATCTTCGGTGCCGACACCGCGGACAGCGGCACTGTCGCACTGGGTTCGCCGGCTCAAGTGGTGAGTATTCGTTCGCCGGCCGATGCGGTCGGTCATGGCATCGCCCTGATCACCGAGGACCGCAAAGGCGAAGGCTTGCTGCTGACCCAGTCGATCAGCGCCAACATCGCGCTGGGCAACATGCCGGTGATTTCCAGTGGTGGCATCGTCAACAACGCTGACGAAATGTCCCTGGCCCAGCGTCAGATCGACGCCATGCGCATCCGCAGTTCGAGCCCGACGCAACTGGTCTCCGAGCTGTCGGGGGGCAACCAGCAGAAGGTCGTGATCGGCCGTTGGCTGGAGCGTGACTGTTCGGTGATGCTGTTCGATGAGCCGACCCGTGGCATCGATGTCGGCGCCAAGTTCGACATCTATGCACTGCTCGGTGAGCTGACCCGACAGGGCAAAGCGCTGGTGGTGGTGTCCAGCGACCTGCGTGAACTGATGCTGATCTGCGACCGGATCGGTGTGTTGTCGGCGGGGCGCCTGATCGAGACCTTCGAGCGCGACAGCTGGACTCAGGATGATTTGCTTGCCGCCGCGTTCGCCGGCTACCAAAAACGTGATGCGTTGCTCAACGAAGCAGCGCCTAGGGACCTTTCATGAAAACTGCATCTTCCGCCGGCAAACGTAGTGGCAATTTCTACGGCCTGGGCACCTATCTGGGCCTGGCCGGTGCCTTGCTGGCGATGGTCGCGCTGTTCTCGGTGTTGAGCAGCCATTTCCTGTCTTACGACACGTTCAGCACCCTGGCCAACCAGATTCCCGATTTGATGGTGCTGGCGGTCGGCATGACGTTCGTGTTGATCATCGGCGGTATTGACCTGTCGGTCGGCTCGGTCCTGGCGCTCGCGGCGTCGGCTGTCAGCGTGGCGATTCTCGGCTGGGGCTGGAGCGTCCTGCCTGCAGCGCTGCTCGGGATGGCAATTGCGGCATTGGCCGGGACTATCACCGGATCGATCACCGTGGCGTGGCGAATTCCATCGTTTATCGTGTCCCTCGGCGTGCTGGAAATGGCCCGCGGCGTGGCGTATCAGATGACCGGTTCGCGCACGGCTTATATCGGTGACGCCTTCGCCTGGCTGTCCAACCCGATCGCCTTTGGCATCTCGCCGTCGTTCATCATTGCCTTGCTGATCATCATCGTCGCTCAGGCCGTGTTGACCCGTACCGTGTTTGGTCGGTACCTGATCGGCATCGGCACCAACGAAGAAGCGGTGCGTCTGGCAGGGATCAATCCAAAACCCTACAAGATCCTGGTATTCAGTCTGATGGGGCTGCTGGCCGGGATTGCCGCGCTGTTCCAGATTTCCCGTCTGGAAGCGGCGGACCCGAATGCCGGTTCCGGGCTGGAGCTGCAAGTGATCGCTGCGGTGGTGATCGGTGGCACCAGTCTGATGGGTGGCCGTGGTTCGGTGATCAGCACGTTCTTCGGGGTTCTGATTATTTCCGTATTGGCGGCGGGCCTGGCGCAGATCGGCGCGACCGAGCCAACCAAACGCATCATCACCGGCGCAGTGATCGTGGTGGCGGTGGTGCTTGATACTTATCGCAGTCAGCGCGCAAGCCGGCGGACCTGAGTCATGGCAACGATCAAGGATGTAGCGGCACTCGCGGGGATTTCCTACACCACGGTTTCCCACGTGGTGAACAAGACCCGGCCGGTCAGTGAAGTGGTGCGAAAAAAAGTCGAGGAGGCGATCAAAACCCTGGACTACGTGCCGAGCGCCGTGGCCCGTTCATTGAAAGCCAAGACCACGGCGACCATCGGTTTACTGGTGCCTAACAGCCTCAACCCGTACTTCGCCGAGCTGGCCCGTGGCATCGAGGATTATTGCGAGCGTAACGGCTATTGCGTGATCCTCTGCAACTCCGACGACAACCCGGACAAACAACGCAGCTACCTGCGCGTGTTGCTGGAAAAACGCATCGACGGATTGATCGTGGCCTCGGCCGGTGGCGACGCGGGGCTGGCAGAAGGTCTCGCGGGCGTGCGCACGCCGATGGTGATCGTCGACCGCGGTCTGGCAGGTGTGAATGCCGACCTGGTGCGCATCGATCACGAATATGGCGCCTATTTGGCCACCCGGCATCTGCTGGAGCTTGGCCATCGGGACATCGCCACCATTGGCGGCCCGGCGGGCACCAGCGTGGCGCAGATGCGTCTGGCCGGTTATTGCCGTGCCTTGAAAGAGGCGGGCGTCGAAGTGCATCCCGAGCGCATGCTGGAAAGCGACTTCACCAGCACCGGCGGTTACAACGCCGCCGCGATTCTGTTGGAAAAGAACCCGCCCAGCGCGATCTTCGCCGGCAACGACATGATCGGTATCGGCGTGCTGCGAGCGGCAGCCGAGCGCAATGTGCGTGTACCCACCGAACTGTCGGTAATCGGCTTCGACGATATCCAGATGAGCCGTTATGTCTACCCGGCGCTGACCACCGTGGGCCAGTCGATCCTGCAACTCGGTGAAATGGCGGCCGAGGTTCTGTTACGCCGGATCGCAAAACCCGACATGGCCACCGATCAACGGATCGTGACGCCCAGTATTGTCCTGCGAGAATCGACTGCGCCGCTCGCCGGTGTGTTCGATGAATACCGCTGAAACCGAATTGACGAGTAGTGATGTATGCCAGCAAAAGTAGTGGTGATAGGCAGCCTGAACATGGACCTGGTGACCCGGGCTCCACGGCTGCCCCGTGGCGGTGAGACGCTGATCGGCGAGTCGTTTGCCACGGTTTCCGGCGGCAAGGGCGCGAACCAGGCGGTCGCTGCGGCGCGGCTGGGGGCGCAGGTGTCGATGGTCGGTTGTGTCGGCAGCGATGCTTATGGGGACGAATTGCGCGGGGCGCTGCTGGCCGAGCAGATCGACTGCCAGGCCGTCAGCACGGTCGAGGGTTCCAGTGGCGTGGCCTTGATTGTGGTCGATGACAATAGCCAGAACGCAATCGTGATCGTCGCCGGTGCCAACGGTGCGCTGACGCCGCAAGTCATCGACCAGTTCGATGCGGTATTGCAGGCGGCGGACGTGATCATTTGTCAGCTGGAAGTGCCGGATGCCACGGTGGGCCATGCCCTCAAGCGCGGCCGAGAGCTGGGCAAAATCGTCATCCTCAACCCGGCGCCGGCCAGTCGCCCGCTGCCGGAGGATTGGTATGCGTCCATCGATTACCTGATTCCCAATGAAAGCGAGGCCTCGGCCCTCAGTGGTTTGCCGGTGGACTCCCTTGCGTCCGCCGAAACCGCAGCAACCCGCTTGATCGCATTGGGCGCCGCAAAGGTCATCATCACCCTGGGTGCTCAAGGATCACTGTTCACCAACGGTACAGGCTTCGAGCATTTCCCTGCGCCGAAGGTGAAGGCTGTCGATACCACGGCGGCTGGCGACACTTTTGTCGGCGGGTTTGCCGCTGCGCTGGCATCCGGCAAAACCGAAGCTGAAGCGATCCGTTTCGGTCAGGTTGCTGCGGCGCTGTCGGTCACCCGTGCCGGCGCGCAACCCTCGATTCCTACCTTGTCCGATGTACAGGCGTTCAAAGCACCATGAAAAAGACACCCTTGCTCAACGTCGCACTGTCGCGGCTGATCGCATCCCTGGGTCACGGCGATATTGTCGTGATCGGCGATGCCGGCCTGCCGGTCCCGCCGGGCGTCGAACTGATCGACCTGGCCCTGACTCAGGGCATTCCGGATTTCGTCAGCACCTTGAAGGTTGTACTCAGCGAAATGCAGGTTGAGCGCCATGTGCTGGCCCGGGAGATTCTGGATAAACAACCGCCTGCCTTGAGCTCGCTGGATGAGCTGAACGCCAAAGGCGCGCTGGGCCAGCGTGAGCTGCTCAGCCATGACCAATTCAAAGTCCTCAGCCGACAGGCACGAGCGATTGTTCGTACCGGCGAATGCGCGCCGTACTGCAACATCGTGCTGGTATCGGGGGTGACGTTCTAGCGCTACACACATTTTGTTTCCCCACGCACAAGGAGTGCGATATGCACCGCTATGCTCAAAAACTGCACCACCTGCTCCGGAGTCTGCTGCTTTTGTCCCTGATTACTGCAACGAGCGCCCAGGCGGCGGAAAAGATCGATTTGATCATCGACACCGATCCCGGTGCCGATGACGTAGTCGCCTTGCTGTTCGCGTTGGCATCGCCGGAGGAGTTGAACATTCGAGCGCTGACCACCGTTGCTGGCAACGTGCGGCTGGACAAGACTTCGCGAAACGCGCGACTGGCCCGTGAGTGGGCGGGGCGCGAGGAGGTGCCGGTCTACGCGGGCGCACCGAAACCGATGATGCGCACGCCGATCTATGCCGAGAACATCCATGGCAAGGAAGGCTTGTCGGGCGTTACCGTGCACGAACCGAAGAAAGGCCTGGCCGAAGGCAATGCGGTCAATTACCTGATCGACACCTTGAAGGGCGCCAAGCCCCACAGCATCACCATCGCCATGCTCGGTCCACAGACCAACCTGGCCCTGGCGCTGATCCAGGAGCCTGAAATCGTTCAGGGCATCAAGGAAGTGGTGATCATGGGGGGCGCGCATTTCAACGGCGGCAACATCACCCCGGTGGCCGAGTTCAACCTGTTCGCCGATCCGCAGGCTGCGGAAGTGGTGCTCAAAAGCGGCGTGAAGCTGACGTATCTGCCGCTGGACGTGACTCACAAGATTCTCACCAGTGACGCGCGCCTGAAGCAGATCGCAGCGATCAACAACAATGCCAGCAAGCTGGTGGGCGATATTCTCAATGAGTACGTCAAAGGCGACATGGAGCACTACGGTATTCCGGGTGGCCCGGTGCATGACGCCACCGTCATCGCTTACCTGCTCAAGCCTGAATTGTTCACTGGTCGTTCGGTCAACGTGGTCGTTGATAGCCGTGAAGGCCCGACCTTCGGTCAAACCATCGTCGACTGGTATGACGGCCTGAAAGCGCCGAAGAACGCTTTCTGGGTGGAAAGCGGCGATGCTCAGGGTTTCTTCGACCTGCTGACCCAGCGTCTGGCTCGCCTGAAGTAAGCCATGCACCCGCAGGTGCCAGCCTGCGGGTTTACGCCCGCTCGTTCTCTGTCAGGCCCATATAGTCGGCGGGATATTTCTCGAATATCTGCGCGATGAATTTACTGGCCGCTTCGGTTCCCAGTTCCTTGACCAATAGATCGATGCCAATGATTGCGAACTCTTCCGGGCTGCCCGGGCTGTAAGAGCTGTGACCCTGCGGCCACTTGACGGTGATGTTGGCGTCGATGCTTATGGTGGACATGATGGCGCTCGTGAAGTCGGGAAAGTCTGAGTGCCGAGTTAACCATTTTGCGCAGCGTTTGGCACTCCGACTTAGGCATGAGAGGAGGGCTATGCGACACTTGGTCTTTGACGGATTTTCAAGGACCGCGCTGTGCAGATCGATTTGAACTCCCCTGAAGGCTTGACCCTGGAGGCGGTGCGCCAGCTGCTGGCTTCTGCCAGTGACGACGAACACACGCAGTTGCGGGTAACCAAGGGCGGCATTGCCTATATTTCATCGGGCGTCGTGGGCGGCACCGATATCAGCGGGCTGCTGTTTCGCCTGGAGACGTGGGCCAAGGGTTCCGGTTATGTAGGATTGGTTGCGGCCAGTGACGAGGTCTGGGTCATGCAGATCTTCAATGCGTTGAAAGAGAACTGGCCGAACCCGCCGTTCGATTACATCGATGTCTATTGAGGGTTGTTCATATTCAGTCACGATTGAGTGATGAACGACAGTGCGAGGCTCAGGCAAACTCGCCGCTCGTACGGTTCGACGGCAGGGTGATGTCACTCACCTTGAAACCAAATGCCGGATTGGCGGTCGCAAGATCTCAGCTTAACAATTGGAAAAAAGGAGGCTTCATGCCTTGGAAGTTCGCGTCATTGGGTACATTGTTCGCCGTCACTCTGCTGGCTGGTTGCAGCAGTACGTCCACCGAATCGGCAGCAGACCCTGTAGCGACGACTGACACTGGCCACAGCCGTTGCGAGGCAAAGGCTGCCGAATTCGCCATCGGCAAACCGGCTTCGCCCGCATTGCTGGAGCAGGCGCGTACCCGCGCAGGTGCACAGAACGCACGTTTCCTGTCGCCGAACGATATGGTGACCCTGGAGTACCGCTCCGATCGCCTGAACCTGAACACCGATGCCAGTCGGGTGGTCACCCGCGTCAACTGCGGCTGATCGCTTCAGGCTTTTGCTTCGCCCATAAAAAACCCCGTCACATGGACGGGGTTTTTTTAGTGCGGCTGAAAATTACTCAGCGCGGACTTGTGCAGCTTGCATACCCTTTTGGCCTTTCTCAGCCACGAAGGAAACGGTTTGGCCTTCTTTCAGGCTTTTGAAACCGTCGCTTTCGATAGCTTTGAAGTGTACGAACAGGTCGTCACCGCCACCTTGAGGAGTGATGAAGCCGAAGCCTTTTTCATCGTTGAACCATTTAACGGTGCCGGTTTGGCGATTAGACATGGTGTATCTCCAAGAAACATATATTTTCAGTAGTGCTGTGCTGCTCAGGCCAACTGGGCACACCGGGGTATCATAGTCGAAATGTTCGCTTTGGGAGCCCCCCGGACGTGCTGTTTGCCCTACAGTCGCGTTCCGTTTGCTGCTTGATGTAGCTGAAAGCCCCGTTTTACAAGGCTTTCAGCCGAAAGTAAAGACGATAAAAAAACCTGTAAAACCTGCATAAATCGTACGAAAAAGCTCAAATGCAGCGCTTTTTATCAGCGATAAGCTGAGTCAAAAGGACTTTTTTGTCACTTTTTTGCTGGTACATCGGCCTTGCATTTGGCGATCTGTCCCAGTGCTTTCTGTTGCAATTGCGGGTTGGCCTTGTTGTCCATCAATGCCTGGATATCGCCAGCCGGATACGATTTGATCGCATCAGCACCACAAGCGCAGTGAGCCTTCGCTGCGGCAGCACCAATCTGCGGGGTCGCAGCCTGTGTGCATTGAGCCATGTATTTATCGCGCTCGCCCTTGGGCCAATCGGCGTGGGCGGCCAGTGGCAGCAGCAGAACGATGGGGGCGACGACGGCGAACAAACGATTCAGACGCATGCTGGGATGCTCCTTGTGGGTCAATGTCTTGTTATCTGAGGGGTAAAGCGGGGTTCAAGTTCAGCACTCTGGCATAAATTGCATGATTTGCCCCGGCATAAAGCCTCGTTGCATCGACGACCGTTCATCTGTGCTAGCATGCCTCGCTCGGGCGTTTGCAGGCTCCGGATCACCTTCAGTCCCGGTAGCGGCAGGTGCGCGAATAACCCTGATTTGAATCCCAGTCACTCTGGTTCGGTTTTCCGGTTGGCCGCAAGGCTCCTGCCGCTGTAAGGCAGGCGTTCGTCATTGAATGGCCTGGATCGGATCTTGTACTGGCTCATCCCAACCCACGTGACCTTTGGTAGGGGTCACCACTAGGAGAGGAGGCGCCATGCCAACTATTACTCTTCCCGACGGCAGTCAACGTTCATTCGATCACCCGGTTTCCGTAGCCGAGGTCGCCGCATCCATTGGTGCAGGTCTGGCCAAGGCCACCGTGGCCGGCAAGGTCAATGGCAAGCTGGTCGACGCCAGCGACATCATCGACAGCGATTCCACGCTGCAAATCATTACGCCAAAGGATGAAGAGGGGCTGGAGATCATTCGCCACTCTTGCGCCCACCTGGTTGGCCATGCGGTCAAGCAGCTGTACCCGACGGCCAAGATGGTCATCGGTCCGGTCATCGACGAAGGCTTCTATTACGACATCGCCTTCGAGCGTCCATTTACTCCGGACGACCTGGCTGCCATCGAACAGCGCATGCAGCAGCTGATCGAAAAAGATTACGACGTGATCAAGAAAGTCACTCCGCGCGCCGAAGTGATCGAAGTGTTCAAGGCCCGTGGCGAAGACTACAAGCTGCGCCTGGTCGAGGACATGCCGAACGAACAGGCCATGGGCCTGTACTATCACGAAGAATACGTCGACATGTGCCGCGGTCCGCACGTGCCGAACACGCGTTTCCTGAAATCCTTCAAACTGACCAAGTTGTCCGGCGCCTACTGGCGTGGCGACGCCAAAAACGAGCAATTGCAGCGCGTTTACGGCACCGCATGGGCGGACAAGAAGCAGCTGGCAGCTTACATCCAGCGCATCGAAGAAGCTGAAAAGCGCGATCACCGCAAGATTGGCAAGCGCCTGGGCCTGTTCCACACCCAGGAAGAGTCGCCGGGCATGGTGTTCTGGCACCCGAACGGCTGGACTTTGTACCAGGTGCTCGAGCAATACATGCGCAAGGTTCAGCGCGACAACGGCTATCTGGAGATCAAGACTCCGCAAGTCGTTGACCGCAGCCTGTGGGAGAAGTCCGGGCACTGGGCCAACTACGCCGACAACATGTTCACCACGCAGTCGGAAAACCGCGACTACGCGATCAAGCCAATGAACTGCCCTTGCCACGTGCAAGTGTTCAATCAGGGCCTGAAAAGCTACCGCGAATTGCCGATGCGCCTGGCCGAATTCGGTGCTTGCCACCGTAACGAGCCATCGGGTGCGCTGCACGGCATCATGCGCGTGCGTGCGTTCACTCAGGACGACGCCCACATCTTCTGCACTGAAGAGCAGATGCAGGCCGAATCCGCTGCGTTCATCAAGCTGACCATGGACGTTTACGCCGACTTCGGCTTCAAAGACGTCGAGATGAAGCTGTCCACTCGTCCGGAAAAACGCGTCGGTTCCGACGAATTGTGGGATCGCGCCGAAGCTGCACTGGCTGCAGCCCTTGATAGCGCTGGCTTGCCGTACGATTTGCAGCCGGGCGAGGGTGCATTCTACGGTCCGAAAATCGAATTCTCGCTGAAAGATTGCCTCGGCCGAGTCTGGCAGTGTGGTACCCTTCAGCTCGATTTTAACCTGCCTGTCCGTCTGGGAGCCGAATACGTCTCTGAAGACAACAGTCGCAAGCATCCGGTTATGTTGCACCGGGCGATCCTTGGATCCTTCGAACGTTTCGTCGGAATCCTGATCGAGCACTACGAGGGTGCATTCCCTGCGTGGCTGGCTCCGACCCAGGCAGTGATCATGAATATCACTGACAAACAGGCCGATTTTGCCGCCGAGGTTGAAAAAACCCTCAACGAAAGCGGATTTCGTGCCAAGTCTGACTTGAGAAATGAAAAGATCGGCTTTAAAATCCGCGAGCATACTTTGCTCAAGGTTCCTTATCTCTTGGTTATCGGAGATCGGGAAGTCGAGATGCAGACTGTCGCTGTGCGTACTCGTGAAGGTGCTGACCTGGGCTCGATGCCCGTCGCCCAGTTCGCTGAGTTTCTCGCGCAAGCGGTTTCCCGGCGTGGTCGCCCAGATTCGGAGTAATTACTATTAAGCGTGAAATGAGACAAGATAAACGAGCTGCACCGAAAGCCCCGATCAACGAGAATATCTCGGCACGCGAGGTTCGGTTAATTGGGGCTGAAGGTGAACAGCTTGGGATTGTGTCAATTGAAGACGCGCTTCTTAAGGCTGAAGAGGCCAAGCTGGATCTGGTGGAAATTTCCGCCGATGCAGTACCCCCTGTTTGCAAACTGATGGACTACGGCAAATCGATCTTCGAAAAGAAGAAGCAGATTGCCGCGGCCAAGAAAAACCAGAAGCAGATCCAGGTTAAAGAAATCAAGTTTCGTCCAGGGACGGAGGAAGGGGATTACCAGGTAAAACTGCGCAACCTGGTACGTTTCCTGAGTGATGGGGACAGGGCCAAGGTATCCTTGCGATTCCGCGGCCGTGAGATGGCCCACCAGGAGCTGGGGATGGAACTCCTCAAGCGAGTTGAAGGTGACTTGCTCGAGTACGGTTCGGTCGAACAGCATCCTAAGATGGAAGGACGCCAGCTGATCATGGTCATCGCCCCGAAAAAGAAGAAGTAATCAATAGGGCACGGCAGGCCTTCTGATTATGTTTATCAACTGAATGCGGAGTACCGAACATGCCAAAGATGAAAACTAAAAGTGGTGCTGCTAAGCGGTTTCTGAAAACTGCTAACGGTATCAAGCACAAGCACGCTTTCAAGAGCCACATCCTGACTAAAATGTCGACCAAGCGTAAGCGTCAACTGCGCGGTAGCAGCTTGCTGCATCCGTCTGACGTGGCAAAAGTCGAGCGCATGCTGCGCCTTCGTTAATTTTAGTCAAGAATAGAGGAAGTAACTCATGGCTCGTGTAAAGCGTGGCGTCATTGCCCGTAAACGTCACAAAAAAATTCTGAAACTTGCTAAAGGCTACTACGGCGCTCGCTCGCGCGTATTCCGTGTTGCCAAGCAAGCGGTAATCAAGGCAGGCCAATACGCCTACCGTGACCGTCGTCAGAAAAAACGTCAGTTCCGCGCTCTGTGGATCGCTCGTATCAACGCTGGTGCACGTATCAACGGTCTGTCCTACAGCCGTTTCATCGCCGGCCTGAAAAAAGCGTCCATCGAGATCGACCGTAAGGTTCTGGCTGATCTGGCAGTGAACGAAAAAGCGGCGTTTGCTGCGATTGTCGAGAAAGCTAAAGCCACCTTGGCTTAAGTACCCCCGACAGTCACCCGGCCTCACCTCTGTGGGGCCAGGTGTTAAACGTCATAAATAGGGGAAGAGCCTTCAAGCTCTTCCCCTATTTTGTATCTGGAGTCTGTACATGGAAAACCTGGACGCGCTCGTCTCTCAAGCACTAGAGGCTGTGCAAAGCGCTGAAGATATCAATGCCCTGGAGCAAATCCGGGTTCACTACCTTGGCAAGAAGGGTGAATTGACTCAGGTGATGAAGACCCTGGGGAATTTGCCGGCAGAAGAGCGTCCGCAAGTCGGCGCCCTGATCAACGTTGCCAAGGAGCGTGTCACAGAGGTTCTCAATGCCCGCAAGGCACTGTTTGAAGAGGCCGACCTGGCCGCCAAACTGTCTGCCGAGTCCATTGACGTGACCCTGCCTGGCCGCGGCCAGACCTCGGGTGGTCTGCATCCGGTTACTCGTACTCTGGAACGTATCGAACAGTTCTTCACCCACATTGGCTACGGCATCGCCGAAGGCCCTGAGGTCGAAGACGACTACCACAACTTCGAAGCGCTCAACATCCCAGGCCATCACCCGGCCCGGTCGATGCATGACACCTTCTATTTCAATGCCAACATGTTGTTGCGCACCCATACCTCGCCGGTACAGGTCCGCACCATGGAATCGAAGCAACCTCCGATTCGCATCGTCTGCCCAGGCCGTGTGTACCGTAGTGACTCCGATATCACCCACTCGCCGATGTTCCACCAGGTCGAAGGCCTGCTGGTTGATCGCGACATCAATTTCGCCGACCTTAAAGGGACCATCGAAGAGTTCCTGCGCGTGTTCTTTGAAAAAGAACTGGCCGTGCGTTTCCGTCCTTCGTACTTCCCGTTCACCGAGCCGTCCGCCGAAGTTGATATGGAATGCGTGATGTGCAGCGGTAAAGGCTGCCGTGTCTGCAAACAGACTGGCTGGCTGGAAGTGATGGGCTGCGGCATGGTTCACCCGAACGTGCTGCGCATGTCCGGGATCGACCCGGAAGAGTTTTCGGGCTTTGCCTTCGGCATGGGCGTTGAGCGTCTGGCCATGCTGCGTTACGGCGTGAACGACTTGCGTCTGTTCTTCGACAACGACTTGCGGTTCCTCGCGCAATTTCGCTAGTCGTAACGAATTCTTAGGAGAGCAGGATGAAATTCAGTGAACAATGGCTGCGTGGCTGGGTAAGCCCGCAGGTAAGTCGCGACGAGCTGGTTGCTCGTCTGTCGATGGCCGGTCTTGAGGTCGATAGCGTTACGCTGGCCGCCGGTGAATTCAGTGGCGTGGTCGTGGGTGAGGTGCTGAGCACCGAGCAGCACCCGGACGCCGACAAGTTGCGCGTTTGCCAGGTCAGCAATGGCTCGGAGACTTTCCAGGTTGTGTGCGGTGCGCCAAACGTGCGCCCGGGCCTGAAGATCCCGTTCGCCATGATCGGTGCCGAACTGCCGGGCGACTTCAAGATCAAGAAAGCCAAGCTGCGTGGCGTCGAGTCCAACGGCATGCTGTGCTCGCAAGCCGAGCTGCAAGTCGGCGAAGGCAACGATGGCCTGATGGAATTGCCGGCCGATGCGCCAGTCGGTCAGGACATTCGTGAATACTTGAGCCTGGACGATGCCAGCATCGAGGTCGACCTGACCCCGAACCGCGGCGACTGTCTGTCCCTGGCCGGTCTGGCTCGTGAAGTCGGCGCGCTGTATGACGCTGAAGTCACCCGTCCGGTGGTGCCTGCCGTGCCAGCCGTGCACGACGAAGTGTGTTCGATCGAAGTGCTGGCGCCAGCCGCGTGCCCACGTTACCTGGGTCGTGTGATCCGTAACGTCGATCTGTCCAAGCCTACGCCGTTATGGATGGTCGAGCGCCTGCGTCGTGGTGACGTGCGCAGCATCGACGCTGCCGTCGACATTACCAACTACGTGATGCTGGAACTGGGTCAACCGCTGCACGCCTTCGATCTCGCCGAAATCAATGGCGGCATTCGCGTGCGCATGGCCGAAGAAGGCGAGAAGCTGGTGTTGCTTGATGGTCAGGAAGTCAGCCTGCGTAGCGATACGCTGGTGATTGCCGACCACACCCGCGCGTTGGCAATCGCCGGCGTCATGGGGGGCGAGCACAGCGGTGTCAACACCGCGACCACGCGTGACGTATTCCTGGAAAGCGCGTTTTTTGATCAAATCGCCGTCGCTGGCAAGGCCCGTTCCTACGGCCTGCACACCGATGCCTCGCACCGCTACGAGCGCGGCGTGGATTGGCAGCTGGCCCGTGAAGCCATGGAGCGCGCCACTGGCCTGCTGCTGGAAATCACTGGCGGCGAAGCTGGCCCGATCATCGAAACCGTCAGCGAACAGCACCTGCCGAAGATTGCTCCGGTCACCCTGCGTGCGCAGCGCATCACTCAGATGTTGGGCATGGAAATGCAGTCGGTCGAAGTCGAGCGCCTGCTCAGCGGCCTGGGCCTGAAAATTGCTGCCGATGGGGCAGGGCAGTGGCGCGTTGAAGTGCCAAGCCATCGCTTCGATATCAGTCTGGAAGTCGACCTGATCGAAGAGCTGGCTCGTCTGTACGGTTACAACCGTCTGCCGGTTCGTTACCCGCAAGCTCGCCTGGCGCCACAAGCCAAGGCGGAAGCGCGTAGCGATCTGCCTGAGCTGCGTCGTCTGCTGGTGGCGCGTGGTTATCAGGAAGCGATCACTTACAGCTTCATCGATCCGAAACAATTCGAGTTGTTTAATCCGGGTGTCGAGCCGCTGCTGCTGGCCAATCCGATCTCGAACGACATGGCGGCCATGCGCTCGTCCCTGTGGCCCGGTCTTGTCAAGGCGCTTCAGCACAACCTGAACCGTCAGCAGGATCGCGTCCGTTTGTTCGAAAGCGGCCTGCGTTTCGTGGGGCAGCTGGATGGTCTGAAGCAAGAGCCGATGATTGCGGGTGTTGTTTGCGGTAGCCGTCTGCCAGAAGGCTGGGCTCAAGGTCGCGATGTCGTGGATTTCTTCGACGTCAAAGCCGACGTGGAAGCGGTGCTGGGCTTTGCTGGTGCACTGGATTCGTTCACGTTCGTGCCGGGCAAACACCCTGCGTTGCACCCGGGTCAAACCGCGCGCATCGAACGTGAAGGACGCCTGGTCGGTTTCGTCGGCGCTATCCACCCTGAATTGTCGAAAACCCTTGGTCTCGACCGTCCGGTTTTCGTCTTCGAGCTGGTTCTGGCCGAAGTGGCATTGGGAAAAATGCCTAAATTCCAGGAGTTATCACGCTTTCCTGAAGTGCGTCGTGACTTGGCGCTGATTGCGGCTACGGACGTTGCGGCCTGTGCCGTACTGGACGTAATCCGTGAAAATGCAGGCGAATGGCTCACAGACCTCAGGCTATTTGACGTGTATCAGGGTAAAGGCATTGATCCTGATAGAAAAAGCCTTGCAGTCGGCTTGACCTGGCAGCATCCATCGCGCACTCTTAATGACGATGAGGTGAATACCACGACGCAAAACATCCTCACCTCGCTCGAACAAAGGTTGAACGCCACGTTAAGGAAGTGACGTATGGGGGCTCTGACGAAAGCTGAGATGGCGGAACGTCTGTATGAGGAGCTGGGCCTGAATAAACGGGAGGCCAAGGAATTGGTCGAACTGTTTTTTGAAGAAATCAGGCACGCTCTTGAAGACAACGAACAAGTCAAATTGTCCGGTTTCGGCAATTTCGACCTTCGGGACAAACGCCAGCGGCCTGGCCGCAATCCGAAAACGGGTGAAGAAATCCCGATCACGGCTCGCCGTGTGGTCACCTTTCGTCCAGGGCAGAAGTTGAAGGCCCGAGTTGAGGCTTATGCTGGAACCAAGTCATAACGACGAGCTACCCGTCATCCCAGGCAAACGCTACTTCACCATTGGTGAAGTCAGCGAGCTGTGTGCCGTAAAACCGCACGTGCTGCGCTATTGGGAGCAGGAGTTTCCTCAACTCAACCCCGTCAAACGCCGCGGAAACCGCCGGTATTATCAGCGCCAAGACGTGCTGATGATCCGGCAGATCCGCGCGCTTCTTTACGATCAAGGGTTCACCATCGGCGGCGCACGTTTGCGTTTGTCCGGTGACGAAGCCAAAGACGACACCACCCAATACAAACAGATGATTCGGCAGATGATTGCCGAGTTGGAAGATGTGCTGGTTGTCCTCAAGAAATAATTTCCTGCGTTTGAATACTTCCAGTTTTCAAACGCTTGCGATATATTCTTGAGCGTTCTTCGAGAAGAGGAACGAGTTTCACGCCTAGTCGGGGCGTAGCGCAGTCCGGTAGCGCACTAGCATGGGGTGTTAGGGGTCGAGTGTTCGAATCACTCCGTCCCGACCATATTCGCTGAGTAAAATCAGACACTTAAGCCGATCAGATAGATCGGCTTTTTTGTGTCTGCGCAAAACCCGCGCAGAACTACCTTTGGCCCAACGTTTTTCAGCGCTTCGGTCGGGTGCGCTAAATATTTTTTGGGCGGTGCCGATATCTCTGATCCATATACCAACGGAGTGGCAGCGCATGGAAGTCAGCAATATCCAAGTCGAGTATCAGAAGCCCAAGAACCTGGCCGGTCTGGGGCGTCGATGGGGAGGACAAATGATTGACTCCATAATCACTGTATTTCTCTTTTTCTTCATAGGGCGATCAACCGATTTTGTTGGCTTGCCGTCTACTGTGGTCGGCGCGCTCGCTCTCGGCTCTGGCGTAGCGTATTACCTGTTTTCCGATGCAATGCCGAACGGCCAAAGCCTTGGTAAAAAGTTGTTGGGCATGTCAGTGATTGATGAGCGCAGCTACCTCAGCTGTAATCTCTATCAATCTTTCATGCGAAACATCACGACGCCTTTCCTGAGTATTTTTGACTGGATATTCATTTTTTTTGGCTCACGGAAACGCTTGGGCGACATGCTCGCATCCACGATCGTGATTCGGTCCAAATAAAGATGAATCATCGGCGCCGGACTCAAATGGAATTGAAGATATGCACACCTCAAATTGCGAGTCTCTTGCTGGCGATGTTTCTCTTTGGTTGTAGCAGTGCCCCAAAGGAAAAGACTGAATTTGAGAAGCAGGTCGAAGCGGTGCCAATGCCCACGACCGAGGCTGACCGCCTGGAGCAATGCAAGAACCTCAGCAATATGTATCTCTTCGAGCTGCTGGGCTCTGGCGATGCGATGGGTGTTTCGTCACTGTTCCCGTCTCGAGAGCCTTCGAGGGCCATAGCCCTCCACCAGCGTATGATCGCGATAAGCTGCACCAGAGCGGAAAGACAACCGTGGCTGGCTTTATAAGCTCAACGGATCAGATCAATATCTTCTAGTGCCGAATACTCTTGAACTGACAACTGACGGCAAATACCGCCCTACAAAAGGGTTACTCAATGCTGAAGAAACAGCCGGAAAGCAAAGCAGCGACTGCAGCTGAAATCGAGCGCTCCATCCAGGCCTTGAACAACCTGGCAGAACGCCTTTGGGGTGACGGCCGGGAAGCAGAAGCGAAAGCGCTCCTTGATGCCTTGGATGCTTTAAACCGAGCGCTGGACCGGATCAGGATTGGGGAGAGCCGCAGGGTTGGGACTCTCCATTAATACGGACGAATCAATCGGCGAGCCAGTCAAAACCTGGGCGAACAGGCAACTAAAGCAGATATCTGATGTGGCTACTTGAACTTTTGTCCGACCTCCTCGGCGGCCTCGGTAATATTCCGCCTTACGAAAAACCTCGCAGGGTTTTCACGCGAGGATTTGTCGCATTCTGTGTGATGGTCGCTGTGTTTGAGCTAATAGCTTTGAACCAACTTTATGCGGGCGCACGCGGGTGAATACTGTCTGCCTTCCTTGTTTCAGACTTGCGCAACACCCGCCAAAGGGCTCACCGCTTATTGCTTCGGCTTTGTTTCTTCATTGCCCGAGCCACTCGAGCTAGCGGCATCTTTTTCCATCTCCTGCGACTCCGCACCCGAATTAGACCCCGCAGCTTCCTCACCCTTTTTGTCAGCCTTTTCCTTGTTGGACTCACTCCCTTGGTTAAGCCCCGGAAGAGCACTCGGTGGGATAGTCGCGTCCTCCGTGACCTTCTCGGCCGCGAGCGAGTAGATCGAGCAGATCGACAGGAGTCCCGCGAGCATAAGAGTGGCAATTTTGCTGTTCATGGTTTGCACCTACCGTGCGAGTGGATGTATGCATTTGAAGAGTGCGGAGGATGAACGTGCTGATACCAAGACGAGCGGTACAAGGGAGGGACACCTGAATTGACAAAAAAACGTCAAGCCGCGGCTTCGAGCGTATCGAGATCCAAAAGGGTGAAATAGCCCGCATCCGGCTTCCAGCCAGCGGTGTCGATATGAATCACATTGCCAAGCCTGACGGGCTTATGTATTGGCGTATGCCCGACAATCAACGCACGCAATCCCTCAACACCCTGCATCTCTCTCTGCTCGAGTCGGCTTCGTGACCACATGCAACGATGCTGCACCTGCATCAGGCGCTGGCTGCTCTCTGGCGATTCCAGTTCCTCTCGCAGTTGCTCCCATGATGCAAACGGACAATCGGCATGCACGATGCCAATCAGGCCCTGTGCCGTTTCGACTTCGATTGCGATAGGCAGTTCGACAAACTTCGCCGCGAATTCTTTCTGCTCGGACAGCGATAGCTCCGTGAACCATAAGCCGCCGTTGTAGATCCAGCTATCGACGTCGCAGCTATCGAAGTGAACCACGTAGTCGTCATGGTTGCCGCACACTGCCTGGAACCATGGCTTGTCCAGCCAATCGAGCGCGTCACGGCATTCGGGCCCGCGGTCAATCAGATCGCCAACGCTGAACAGGCGATCGACCAAGCGGTTGAACCTGGCTGCATCCAGCGCAGCCTGCAACCGAGTGAAGTGGCCATGAATGTCACCAACGGCGAAATCCCTGCCGACAGTGTTTGCGGCGAAGTGCTTTACGCGCGTCAACTCTGAGACTTCGAACATGGCAGTGCCTCATCCGCCAATCGCCGGCGAGCTAGTGGTCATTTGAGTTTAGGCCGCGTCGGCGCAAATCGTGGGCAAGGCTTGGTGGCAGGGCTTCGGGTTGATCACAAAGACATAAAGAAAAACCCGACATTGCGCCTAATGCCAGTCATTTAAGCCGTAACGCAGTCTCTGTAGCAGCTGGCGAAGCCTGCGTTCGGCTGCGCAGCAGTCGTAAATCCTGAGCATGCGGTGCTTCTGATAAACCACATCGTCTGATTTTACGACTGCTACGCAGCCGAACGCAGGCTTCGCCAGCTGCTACAAAATTGCGTTGTCGCGGAAATTGCTTAACTGATCGGCATTTTCCAGTGCGCCGGTTTTTTTTTCGTCCGGGGCAGCGTTAGTAGCCAGCCACCTGGGTGAGGTGGTTGTCCTGCGCCACAGCGATGAAGTGCAGTGGAACCTGCGACTGTTCATCAGGGGTGCGGATTTCGACGCTACCGACGATTTGAAGGTGTCGCTCACTCAGCCCGGTCGACTCTGCTGCTTTTGCCATAGCCATTTTTCTCGCGTGGTTCACTGCGATTTCATTGAGAGTTGACACGTTACATCTCCGGGGGGACTGACCAAGCGTTAATTAGATTGCTGCCGCGTCAGAATTACGTCGTTCTGCGGCTGCCAAGACCGGCTTGTGCAATCCCTAAGCCAGACAGGGGTGCCTTTTGCGCGCAGGGTTTTCCTATACGACGAATGGTTGTAGCGGACTGTGCTCCACCTGCTGATCGTCCAGGCAGGCATCAAAACGCCCGGCTAATGCCGATTAGTCGGGCGGTTTGCATTCTCACTTTGTAGGAGCCAGGCTTACCGGCGAAGGCGTCCTCAAGCACGCCTTCGCGGTCAAGCCGTGCACACATTGTCGGGCCAGGGCATCGAGAAGGAGAGCAGCATAAATTCAGGATTGGGAGAGCCTGCGCTGAGTTCTTGATATTCCATAAAGATATAAATAGATAATTATATATTCCTTTTGTTGCTGATCCAGGTGGTGCACTTTAAAGGCCTGCGCATCCATGCGGATGTGTCCGACACCAGACAGGAAGCCTCAACATGACCATCAAAGCGATCAACGTCCGCAACCAGTTCAAGGGCGTCATCAAGGAAATCGTGCAGGGCGAAGTGGTGTCCGAAATCGACGTGCAAACCGCGTCCGGCATTGTTACCTCGGTGATCACCACCCGCTCGGTTCGCGACCTTGAATTGAAAGTGGGCAGCGAAGTGATTGCCTTCGTCAAATCCACCGAGGTCTCTATCGCCAAGCTCTGAAGAGCCCGTTCGAAATTCAATATCTGCGGCCTTGCGAATGTCGATAACGACGAAAATCCTGTGGGAGCGTGGCTTGCCCGCGAAGAATGCCCCGCGGTTTTTCAGGTATTACGCGTCATCGTTCTTCGCGGGCAAGCCACGCTCCCACAGGTTCTGTGTACCCATCACATTGAGGTTTTCATGGCGACTCCTTTCAAGCGCTCCCCGTTGACCCTGTTGGCAGCCTCCGTGGCGGCGATGAGTGCGTTACTCAGCGGCGGCGTTCAGGCCGAGGGCAAAATCAGCATTGCCCAGCAATTTGGCATCGGTTACCTGATTCTGGATGTGGTGCGCGATCAGCAGCTCATCGAGAAACATGGCAAGGAGCAGGGCCTCGACATCAAGGTCGACTGGAACAGCATCTCCGGTGCCACGGCAATGAACGAGGCGCTGCTGGCCGGTGCTCTGGATGTGGTGTCGGCCGGCGTGCCGCCGATGCTGACGATCTGGGACCGGACCAAGGGCAAGCAAAACGTCAAGGCCATCGCATCGCTGGGGTCGATGCCCAACTACCTGCTGACCAATAATCCGAATGTGAAGAACCTCAAGGATTTCACTGAGAAGGATCGCATCGCCGTACCGGCGGCGGGTGTCGGTTTCCAGTCACGCACGTTGCAGATCGAAACGGCCAAGCAGTTTGGCGCCGAGCATTACAAAAAGTTTGACGACATATCGATCAGCCTGGCCCACCCGGACGCGACGTCGGCGCTGATTGCCGGCGGCTCGGAGATCAACTCGCATTTTTCCAGCCCGCCGTTCCAGTACCAGGAATTGCAAAGCCCCAACGTGCACAAGGTGCTGAGTTCCTACGACGTGTTGGGTGGCCAGGCCACGTTCAACGTGCTGTACACCACTGAAAAATTCCACGACGAAAACCCGAAAACCTACAAGGCGTTCTACGCAGCACTGGCCGAGGCCGAGCAAATCATCAAGGCCGATAAGCCCGCAGCCGCACAGACCTATATCCGCGTGGAGCAATCGAAACTATCCTTGCCATTGGTAGAGAAAATTGTCGCCGATCCCGAAATCGACTTTACCGTGGTGCCACAACGCACCTTTATCTACGCCGAGCAACTGCAGTCGCTTGGCGTGCTGAAAAACAAGGCTGACAGCTGGAAAGACTATTTCTTTGAGGAAGCACATGGCGGTGCAGGCAGTTGAGAAAAGACCGGACATCATGCAAATGCAGAGCTACCAACTGCTGGAAGTCGCCAACGGCAAACCGATCAAACTCTGGACCGAAGGCGTCCCGGTAGAAAACGAAGCCAGGCAGCAATTGATCAACACCGCGAAGATGCCGTTCATCTTCAAACACCTGGCGGTGATGCCCGACGTGCACCTGGGCAAGGGCTCGACCATCGGCAGTGTGATTCCTACCGTGGGCGCGATCATTCCGGCCGCCGTCGGCGTGGACATTGGCTGCGGCATGATCGCTGCGCGTACTTCGCTGACCGCCGCTGATTTGCCGGACAACCTGCATGGTTTGCGCTGTGCGATCGAAAAAGCGGTGCCCCATGGTCGCACCGTCGGTCGTGGCATGCGGGACAAAGGTGCCTGGGACAGCGTTCCGAAACAGGCCGATCATGCCTGGGCCGCGCTGAACCCGCGGTTCAAGGCGATCACCGACAAGTACCCGAAAATTGCCAACACCAACAATCGCGGGCACTTGGGCACCTTGGGCAGCGGTAACCATTTCATCGAGGTGTGCCTGGATGAAACCAACCGTGTCTGGTTCATGCTTCACAGCGGTTCACGTGGGGTCGGCAACGCCATTGGCAACCTGTTCATTCAACTGGCCCAGGCCGACATGCGCCAGCACCTCGCCAATCTGCCGGACCGTGACTTGGCCTACTTCGAGGAAGGTAGCCGGCATTTCGATGATTACGTTGAAGCCGTCGGTTGGGCCCAGGATTTCGCCAGACAGAACCGGGCATTGATGATGCACGCGGTGATTCAGGCAGCACGCAAAGTAATCAGCAAACCGTTCGAAGTCGCCCTGGAAGCGGTGAATTGCCACCACAACTACGTGCAAAAAGAGCGGCACTTTGGCCAGGAGATTCTGGTTACCCGCAAGGGCGCGGTGTCGGCGCAGAAGGGCGAGTTGGGGATCATTCCGGGATCGATGGGCGCGAAGAGTTTCATCGTTCGCGGGCTCGGCAACGAGCAATCGTTCTGCTCCTGCAGCCACGGCGCCGGCCGCGTCATGAGCCGCACCAAAGCGAAAAGACTGTTCACCGTCGAAGACCAGATCCGCGCCACCGCCCACGTCGAATGTCGCAAGGATGCGTCAGTGATTGATGAAATACCGATGGCCTACAAAGACATCGACCACGTCATGCACGCCCAGCGCGAGCTGGTGGAAGTGCTGCACACCTTGCGTCAGGTGGTGTGCGTGAAAGGGTAGTCGAAGCGCAAGGATCGCAGCCTCGTTTCACTCGACAGCTGCTACATGGAAATGCGTGTGCTCTGTAGCAGCTGTCGAGTGAAACGAGGCTGCGATCTCTTGATCTACCGATACTTGATCACGATCCCCTTAAGTTTGCGCCCCTCAATAGTCCTCACATCGCGAGCCCATAGCGGCCCGTTGACATAAGCGCCCATCGGCTGGATATGGTCGTAAACCACCACCACGGCATCGCCACCGAGCTTGGCCGACTCATCCCGCAGTTTTTCTTCTACCTGAGTGATGGGCGGCGCGGGATCGACGCTGGCATCGATCAGCACTTCACCCAAGCGGATATGCGGACGAAGCGGTTCGGTGCGCAACACCACGACCTCGCTGGCCAGCGTCGGCGCAGGATGCTCGACGCCCACATAAGCAGTCGTCCGCGCATCGACAGTGGCACAACCACTCAGCGCAAGCAGGGTGGCGACAAGCCCTGCCGCCAGCAGTGACAATTTCAAACGGGTGGACCAGAGCGCGTCATGAGCAGGCATGGTGATTTCCTCCAAAGAGCCGGCCTGTTGACGGTAGCAGACGGTCCGGGAGTTTCCAGAAAGCCCAGCCCATTCAGGTCGGGCCTTTTCATACCTGAACAGTCACTGATCCTTTTCGCAATTCACCATCCACGACACACCGAAGCGGTCCACCAGCATCCCGAAGCGGGCCGCCCAGAAGGTGGCTTCCAGTGGCATTTGCACGCTGCCGTCTTCCGACAAGGCGCCGAAGACACGTTCAGCTTCGGCAATGCTGTCGACATTTAGAGAGACCGAGCAACCGCTCATTTCATCGGTAGGGCGATCAGGTGTGGTGTCCGAGCCCATGATCGCTTGGTCACCCACCGCCAGACGGGTATGGATGATCAGGTTGTGCAGGTCGGCAGGAAAGTGCTCGCGCGCCGGGCTTTCGCCGAAGGTCATCATCATTTCGATCTGGCCTTGCAGGGCTTGCTCATAGAAGGTGAAGGCGGCTTTGCAGTCGCCGTTGAAGATGAGGTAGGGATTGATTTTCATATTTGCTCCCGGTAACCGAGGGACTGGAGTCCCACTTTGGCCTTTGAATTGACTCCAAATAGCAAAGCGTTAGAGGCGGGGTTGTGCAGGATTTGTTTAGACGTTTTTCCTATGTAAGCGGGGAGGCTTATTGCCTGAAAACTTCAGGCCACCGCGCGCACGCTGGATGACGGGCGCAGCAAGCGTTCGACAGCGCCGCTCACCATGTTTTCCAGCAGCTCATCACGCTGCGCTTCTTCCAGCGGATGTTGCCCGAGCCAGCCGGGTGCGCTGTTGAGCAAGTTGGCGATGGCGTGTCCGGCGGCGATCAAACCCTGTTCGCCGAGGCGGGACGGGGCGCCGAGCATCTTCAGCAACTTGCGTTCGTATTGCTCGCGCAACTGGCGAACGCGCGCTTGTTGCTCTTCGTTCAGGCAGCCGCTGTCGCGCTCCGCCAGGCGAAAATGCCAGGGCATTTCCCGATGCAGATTCAGGTGTGCGCGGATCAGGTTGGGCAGTTTGTCGCGTTTGGCCGAAGCCTTTTGATCGATGCGCCCGAGGGTCGACAGCAGCTCTTCGTAGAACTCCTCGATCAGGTCGAGCAGCAAGTGCTGCTTGCTCGGGTAATGGTGATACAACGAGCCCGGGGATAACCCCAGGCACGTTGCCAGCTCACGCATGCCGACCTGCCCGAACCCTTTGCTGGCGAACAACTCCAGCACTTTGTCCCGGTACTCGGCGAAGCGTGAGCAACGCTCAGGCATAGGCATGGAAGCCACGTCCTGTCTTGCGTCCCAGGTAACCGGCGGCGACCATTTCCTTGAGCAATGGAGCGGGGCGGTATTTGCTGTCGTTGAAGCCATCGTAGAAGGCTTCGAGAATCGCTAGCACGGTGTCCAGACCAATCAGGTCCGCCAATGCCAGCGGGCCAATCGGCTGGTTGCAGCCCAGGCGCATGCCGGCGTCGATGTCGTCGGCGCTGGCCAGGCCTTCCTGAAACACCAGGATTGCTTCGTTGATCATCGGCACCAGAATCCGGTTGACCACGAAGCCCGGGCGGTTGCCAGCGGTAATCGCGGTTTTGCCGAGGGTGGTGGCCATGTCCAGCGCCAGGGCGTGGGTCGCGTCGCTGGTTTGCAGGCCGCGGATCACTTCAATCAGGCCCATCACCGGCACCGGGTTGAAGAAGTGCAGGCCGATGAAATGCTCAGGCTGGCTGACGCTGGCGGCGAGTTGCGTAATCGACAGCGACGAAGTGTTGGAGGCGATCACGCACTCGGCACTGACTTGCGCGGCGATCTGTTGCAGCACGCGCAGTTTCAGGTCGAGGTTTTCGGTGGCAGCTTCGATCACCATCTGCACGTTCTGCAGGCTGCTGTAATCGGTGCTGGTGCGGATCCTGGCGAGGGCGTCGAGCTTTTGCGACTCTGTCAGGGTTTCCTTGGTTATCTGCCGGTCGAGGTTCTTGCCGACGGTGGCCAGGGCCTTTTGCAGGGCGCTATCGGAGATGTCGATCAAGGTCACGTTGAAGCCGGACAGCGCACAGACTTGTGCAATGCCGTTGCCCATGGTGCCCGCGCCGATCACGCCAATGTTTTGCAGATTCATGTACCCGTCCTTCCGATCAACCTTGCGATACCTTGGCCGCCGCAACGGCCGAAGGCGTACTATTGGCCGCGAGTCTAGAACCGGCAGGGCGGTTGTCCTATGCCGCAACTGTTCAACGGTGCTGGTGTTTTTTGCCATTCGGGCGATGGGGAGAGAAGCGTTCAAATGCGGGAAAAGGACTCGGTGGCGGCCTACTTCGTGCAGGCGATGATCCATGGGCAAGGGCACAATCCACAGCGCTCGCGAGCTGCGCTGGAAGAGGCGGGTATCGACCCGGCATTGATCGAGCAGCCGACCGCACGCGTACCGGCGAGCGCGTTTGCCGCGCTGTGGCTGATTCAGATCCGCGAATTGAACGATGAATTCTTCCGCCTCGACTCCCACGGCATGCCGCCCGGCAGCTTCGCGTTGATCTGCCGCGGCTTGATCCAGGAACCCGACTTGCACAAAGCCATGCGCCAATGCCTGGCCAACTTCGCCCTGTTCCTGCGCGACTTTCGCGGCACGCTGACCGTGCGCGGCAAACGCGCCATCATCAGCCTCGACACCCACGCGCAAAACGAAGACGCCAGCCGTTTCGGTGAAGAGACGTTTCTGGTGTTGATGATCAGTCTGCTGTGCTGGCTCGGCGGGCGACGCATTCCCATCGACCGCGCAGACTTTCGCCATGAGCGCGTTTCCCTCAGCGACGACCGATTGCTCTGGGGCCCCAATCTGACCTTTGGCGCCGAACGCACCGAAATCGAATTCGCCAGCCACTACCTGCGCCTGCCGGTGGTCCAGGACCTGGCCTCGCTGAAAGTGTTCTTGCGTACGGCACCGCATTGGCTGGTGATCCGTTTTCGCAACCAGCATGGCCTGGCGTCGCAAGTCCACCAGCGCCTGCGTAACAGCCATTACAGCCAGTGGCCGACCTTGCAGGCGTTCGCCCTGGAACAACACCTGAGCCCCAGCACCTTCCGCCGCAAACTGGAGCGGGAAGGCTGTTCGTATCAGGAGATCAAGGACGAAGTGCGGCGCGGGGTGGCGTTTGAGCAGTTGCGTGAGAGTCGGGCGAGTATTAGCGATATTGCTGAACAGTTGGGGTTTCAGGAGCCGAGTGCGTTTCATCGGGCGTTCAAGAAGTGGACGGGGGAGAGTCCGGGGCGGTATCGGGCGCGGTTTCAGGATTCCCAATGAGCGTTTTGAGCGGGCACTTTGTGGGCAGCTGACTCGGTTGTTTAACCATGAAAATGCGCTTGTTTAAAATCCATCAAGGTTACGTCCTGAAAGCTACAAAACCTTGCGCCGTTGCCTACGGCTACGCCAGAATCCGCCGGCTTGTGCGGTTTGACCCCGGACTCTATCGTTTCCCTGCCACTGCTCATCAGTGGTCGGGTTTAGTAGCCCGTTGCAGTCAAGTCGCACGATGTCTCTATCAGTCGGGAATTCCCATCCCTGCTCCTGATGGTGGCTGTGCGCAGGGCGCCTTCGGGTGCGCCGATTTCTTGGCTCATCGGTCTACTAACCTGTGCACAGCTGCCTCCATTTCGTTTAGTAGCGAATCGGTTGCAGCCTCACTCATAGATGAGGTTAGAGCCAATGTTCAAGGTAACACCCAATCCGCCGGACACCGATCCGGCGTCCCCGTACGAACCCGATTCAAAGAAGCTCAACGAGGCTGCCGAGCGGGCACTCGACTTCCACTTTCCGTCGAATGCCGACATCAAAGCCACGCCGCGAACACGCAGCAGCCTGTTTTCCGTGGACCCCGAGGTTACGGCCGAAACCCTGGCGGTTTATTTGGTCGAGACGCTGGCCTCGGTCGATGTGATGGTGCATCAGTTGGTGGATCATCTGGAGGGCGAGTCGCGTTATGCGCTGCTGGGTATTTCCAACAGCATTATGGTGGCGGAGATCACGGCGAACCGGGTGTTGGATAAGATTGATCTGTCCAGGTAGTCGGTAACTCGTTGAGCGGTGCAGTGGTCTCATTTTTGGGGCCGCTGCGCGGCCCAACGGGGGCAAGCCCCCTCGCCACAGTGTTTCTCGCCTGTGACATTTCTGGCTGACGTACCATGGCGACATTGTCGTGATTAGCGACCCTCATCTGCCGAGCCCATCACCCCATGCCTGCGGCCCTCTCCCGCGTCACCTCATTACTCGACCAGGCCAGACGCGCCTTGCTCCTGGTCTGGGGCACTTCTCGCGGTCTATTCCTCGGCCTGGTCCTGGCCACCCTGATCGCCGGTGTCCTCCCGGCTCTGGCCGCGTGGCTAGGCCAACGCATCGTCGATGCAGTGGTTTTCGCCATGCAATTGCACGCGCAGCAGGGCAGTGCGCCGTTGTGGCCGGTGGTGCGTTATGTGTTGTTCGAGGCTGGTGTGTTGGCGTTGCTGTCCGGGACTCAGCGGGCGCTGTCGGTTCAGCAGTCGTTGTTGCGGGTGCAGTTGGGGCAGAAGGTCAACACGATGATTCTGGAGAAGGCCCAGACGTTGTCGCTGGTGCAATTCGAGAATTCCGAGTTTTACGACAAGTTGGTGCGGGTGCGGCGCGAAGCGTCGACGCGGCCCTTGGCGCTGGTGATGAAGTCGTTGGGGCTGATCCAGAATCTGATCGTGTTGATCAGCTTCGGCGTGTTGCTGGTGCATTTTTCGCCGTGGGCACTGGTGCTGCTGGTGGTGGGCGCGTTGCCGGTGTTTTTCGCCGAAGCGCATTTTTCCGGGGATGCGTTCAGGCTGTTCACGCGTCGGGCGCCGGAGAGTCGGCAGCAGAATTACATCGAGACGCTGCTCTCTCATGAGGGCTACATCAAAGAGGTCAAACTGTTCGGCTTCGCGCCGCTGCTGTTGAAGCGTTATCGCGAGACGTTTGCCCGGCTCTATGCCGAGGACCGTCGGCTGACGTTGCGCCGGGATGGCTGGGGATTTGTGCTGGGCTTGCTGGGCACCGCGGCATTTTACCTGGCTTATGCGTGGGTGGTGGTCGATGCCGTTCACGGCCAGATCAGCCTCGGGCAGATGACCATGTACCTGGTGCTGTTCAAGCAGGGGCAGACGGCGGTGAGCAGCAGTTTGAGCGCCATCAGCGGTCTCTACGAAGATGGGTTGTACCTGTCGAGCCTCTACGAATACCTCGCCGAACCGGTGGTGGCCGATGCCGGGCACCTCACGGTGGGCGCGGTGCCTGGTGATGGTTTGCGATTCGAGAACGTGGGTTTCCGTTATCCAGGTGCGAGTCGGGCCGCCCTTGAAGGCATCGACTTGCACCTGGTGCCGGGGCGCAGCCTGGCGCTGGTGGGGGAGAACGGTTCGGGCAAGACCACGCTGATCAAGTTGCTGACCCGTTTGTATCGCCCCGATCACGGGCGCATTTTGCTCGACGGGAGTGATTTGCAGGCGTGGGAAGAGGACGCGCTGCGCCGGCGCATCGGGGTGATTTTTCAGGATTACATCCGCTATCAGTTTTCAGTCGGCGAGAACATCGGCGTCGGCGATACGCTGGCATTCAACGATGAACAACGCTGGAAAGAAGCAGCCACCGAAGGCATGGCCGCGCCGTTCATCGAGGGGCTCGATCGAGGCTACGCCACGCAATTGGGACGCTGGTTTGCCGGTGGCCAGGAGTTATCGGGCGGGCAGTGGCAGAAGATCGCCTTGTCCCGCGCTTACATGCGCCGTAACGCCGATATCCTGATTCTGGACGAGCCGACCTCGGCACTCGACCCGGCTGCTGAAGCAGCGGTGTTCGAGCATTTCAGCGAGCACACGGAAGGGCGAATGACGTTGCTGATCTCCCACCGTTTTTCCAGCGTGCGCAATGCCGACCACATCATCGTGTTGGATCAGGGATCGATCCTGGAGCGCGGCAATCACGACAGTCTGGTGGCCGCGGGCGGGCGTTACTCGCAGTTGTTCAACCTGCAAGCCCGTGGTTATCGCTAGACCCGGCCACCTGCGCCGGTTTTGCCTTCATCAAGTTCTCGATTGCCTGGCGATATTGGCTGCCACCCAGGCTCATGCTGTTGTTGTGCGTACCGCCGGGGATCAACAGCAGGCGCTTGGGTTCGCTGGCGGCATTGAACAGCTGCTGGCTGAACCGCGAGGGCATGAACGGATCGGCCAGGCCATGCACCACCAATAACGGCATGTCGATGTCGACGATCTTGTCGATGGAATCGAATTTCTGCGACAGCAGCCAGCGCACCGGCAGCCATTTCACCGGCAAGTTGCTGTCGGCCACTTGCGCCACGGCATCGCCCAGCGACGTAAACGTGGACTCGATCACCAGACCGCGCACCGGTATTGCGCTATGGTCCTTTTTCGCTTGCGCTGCCAGGTCTGCCGCGAGGTCGATGGCCACCGCGCCGCCCAGGGAATGGCCGTAGATCAGACGCTTGTTGGCGTCCGGTTGCATCGCCTTGAAGCGCTCCCAGGCGACGCGGGCGTCCTCGTAGACACTGGCTTCCGACGGCAGATCACCCTTGCTCTGGCCAAAGCCTCGGTAGTCGATCGCTAGCACCGAATAGCCCATCGCCCGTAATTGCTCGATGCGGAAGGCCTGGCCGGTCAGGTTCCAGCGCACACCGTGCAAATACAGGATCGACGGCGCATCGCGACGCGCGGCCGGCCACCACCAGGCATGCAGGTTTTGCCCGGTCTTGAAGCTGGCAGGCTTGATATCGAATTCCTGAACGTCCTTAGGCAAACCGCGATACCAGCCGGCAGTACCCGGCTCGATGCGGAACAGCAACTCGCGCTCTTTGTATTTGAGAACGCCACAACCCACGGGCAAGCCGACGACCAGCGCGGCCATGCACAACCAGGGTAGCCAGCGTCGGCTCAGGCGGCTCATCAGGTTTGAAAACATGCAAAGGTCCGGAGGGTGAAAAGGAAAGTTCGGGTTTTAACAGATGCGTGGGGGGAGGTGGGGATAAATTCGACAGTCGTTTGAATGGCTGGCTTGGACGGTGACTGTTCTGGCGTCATCGCGGGCAAGCCCGCTCCCACAGAGTACGCATTCCATTGTGGGAGCGAGCTTGCCCGCGATGGGGCCATTCCTGCCCGCACATCTTCAAAGCCATGCGCAAAGCCATTCGTCTTTGCATCAAACCCCACTCAACAAAAAGATTGAATAATCACACAAAATGTTATTTAAATAACAAAACAACAACGTCCAGCATCAGTCTGGCAAGCCGGATCAAGGTGGGATAGCAATGAGCAAGATCGCAGTCATCGGCAGCAACATGGTGGATCTGATCACCTACATCGACCGCATGCCGGCCCAGGGCGAGACGCTCGAAGCGCCGGGATTTGCCCTCGGTTGTGGCGGCAAGGGCGCCAATCAGGCGGTCGCCGCAGCGAAGCTCGGGGCGGATGTGCTGATGCTCACCAAGGTCGGCGATGACATGTTTGCCGACAACACCCTGGCCAACTTCCAACGCTTTGGCATCGACACTCGCTACGTGCAGCGCGTAACCGGCGTGTCCAGCGGTGTGGCGCCGATCTTCGTCCAGGCCGACTCGCACAACAGCATCCTCATCGTCAAAGGCGCCAATGCGCATCTCGTCCCGGCCGATATCGACGCCGCCGTGCAGGCATTGCGCGAGTGCTCGCTGATCGTTCTGCAACTGGAAATCAACGTCGACACCGTTTACCACGCCATCGAATTCGGCCGTGCGCACAACATCCCTGTGCTGCTCAATCCGGCACCAGCCTTGTCCGGACTGAGCCGTGAACACCTTGCGCAACTGGATTTCCTGGTGCCCAACGAATCCGAGCTGGCGCTGATTACCGGCCAGACAGTGGACTCGCCAGAGTCGGCGCATAAAGCCGCGCAGACACTGGTCGCCAGCGGCATTCGCCACGTGATCGTGACCCTCGGCCAGCAAGGCGCGCTGTACGTCGGCGAGGAGGGCGAGTTTCAGATTCCCGGCCTGTCCGTCGCCGCACGCGACACCACCGGGGCAGGCGACGCCTTCATCGGTTGCTTCATTCATCACTGGAGCCGCGACCGCGACATCCGCGCCGCCATGACCCAGGCCGTGGCCTATTCCGCCTGTTCGGTCACCGGGCTGGGCACCCAGACCTCCTACCCGGACGCCACTGCATTCGCTGAATTCCAGCGCCAACTCGGCGCTTGAAATCGAGCTGATTTACCCCTCAACGCTCACCACGGAGAACAACAATGACAAAGCCTCCGCTCCAACAGACGGCCGATGGTTTCTACCTGAACCGCACGCCCTGGTTCGCCTTCATTTTGCTGTGCAGCATCTTCGCGCTGTGGGCGGCGGCCGCGAGCATGAACGACGTGCTCATCGCGCATTTCAAGAAGGCCTTTCTGCTCAGCGATTTCCAGACTGCGTTTGTGCAATCGGCGTTTTACCTGGGCTATTTCTTCGTGGCGATTCCGGCCGCGCTGGTGGTCCGCCGTTTCAGCTACAAGACCACCATCCTCATCGGCCTGATGTTGTACATGTTCGGTTGCCTGCTGTTCTTCCCGGCGGCCTCGACCGCCAAGTACGGCATGTTCCTGTTGGCGCTGTTTGTGATTGCGGCGGGGCTGTCGTTTCTCGAAACCGCGTGCAACACCTACTCGACGCTGATGGGCCCGCGTGAAACCGGCACCCGTCGCCTGAATATTTCCCAGACCTTCCACCCGTTCGGCGCGATGGCCGGGGTGTATGTCGGCAGCTTCGTGATGTTCAAGGACACCGATGCCACCCGCGAGCAGCTCACGCAAATGAGCGCCTCGGACGCGGCGGTCCAGCAGCTGCAAATGATCCAGTCCACCTTGTTGCCGTACAAATGGATGATCGCGGTGCTGGTGCTGATGTTCATCCTGATCGCCATCACCCGGTTTCCGAAGTGCAAGGGCAATCAGCCGAGCAGCACGAAAACCGCCAGCCTTGGCCAAAGCCTTTCCCGCCTGTGGCGCAACAAGCGTTTCACCTTTGGTGTGTTGGCGCAGTTTCTGTACGTGGGTGCGCAGGTCGGTGTCTGGAGTTTCACCATTCGTTTGGCGATGCAGTTGGGCGGCATGAACGAACGCAGTGCGTCGTGGTTTTTGCTGACCACGTTCGCCGCGTACTTTGTCGGCAAGCTGATCGCCAACGTGCTGATGCGCAAACTGCACCCGGCCAAGGTGCTGGCGGTGTACGGCGTGCTGTGCATCGTGTTGCTGGCGTACACGATTCTGGTGCCAAACATCACGGCGGTTTATGCGGCGGTGGGCGTCAGCGTGTTCCTCGGTCCGTGCTGGCCGACCATTTACGGCCTGACCATTGATGGCTTGGGTGAAGACACTGGCGTCGGCGGTTCGCTGCTGGTGATGAGCATCGTCGGTGGCGGGGTGATCCCGATCTTCCAAGGCCTGCTGTCCGACTTCAGCGGCGGCAACATGCAGCTGGCCTACAGCGTGCCGCTACTGTGCTTCATCGTGATCGTGATGTACGCAGTGCGCTGCTTGCGTCATTCCGCCAGCGAGCGGGCACCCGTGGGTGCGGTGGTGGCTTCATGAACACGCGGATCAATCTGCAACCGTCGCAGTTCGGCGAGGCGCGCAAAACCTTGCTGGAGTCGAAAGCATTCACCGTCAGTTCCTGGGTCTATCCCAGTGGCGTGCTGGCGCTGGAATTGGCCAACAGTCGCGGCAGTCTAGTGGTGCTGCCGTATCGGGGGCAGATGATCTGGTCTGCGGTGTTCGACGGTTGTGATCTGACCATGAGCAACCTGTTCAGCCAGCCCAAACCCAGCCCGACGGTGATCGGAACCTATGGCTGTTTTATGTTTCACAGCGGCCTGCTGCGCAACGGTTGCCCGAGCCCCGAGGACGATCATCCGCTGCACGGCGAGATGCCCTGTGCGGCGATGGATCGCGCCTGGCTGGAGGTCGGTGAAGACAGCGCTGGCGGTTATCTTCGATTGGCTGGCGAGTACGAATATGCGCAGGGGTTTGGTGACCGTTATCTCGCCACGCCCAGCGTGACCTTGCGCGTTGATTCAGGTCTGTTCGACATCGCCATGCAGGTGACCAATCTGGCTGGCAAGCCGATGGACCTGATGTACATGGCGCACATGAATTACGCCTATGTCGAAGGCGCCCGTTTCCTCGAGCCTTTGGGTTTCGAGCGAGTGCGCTTACGCAGCAGCGTGCCGGCCCACGTGAAACCGACGCCGGCCTGGACCGAATACATGCAGGCGTTGGGGAAAGAACCGGAGCAATTCAACCGTCTGGATCAGCCACATCTCTACGACCCCGAAATCGTGTTTTTCTTCGACGGCGTCCGGGCAGACGACAGCGGTCATGCGCATTTTCTGCTGAGTCATCCGGACGGTGCGGCGTTCTATACCCGTTACCGCCCGGAGCAATTCGAGCATGCTGCGCGCTGGATCCTGCACAACGCCGATCAGCAAGTGGCGGCGTTCGTGCTGCCGTCCACCTGCGAGCCGGAAGGCTACCGCGCCGAGTCCGCCAAGGGCCATGTGCGTTCACTGGCGGCGGGGGCAACGGCGGATTTCAGCGTCACCACCGGCTACCTCAGCGCGGGGGAGCAACAGGCCTTGATCAGATGATCAATTGCGCGCCGCTGGCAGTAATGGCGTCGCGGTAAGCCTTGGGGATTTTCTTGTCGCTGACCACGAACTGGAAATCCTCAAGGTTGGCGAAATGCGCCGTGCGTACCGTGTCGAACTTGCTGTGGTCGGCCAGCAGCAGCCGCTGTTGCGCCTGGCGCAGGACCTTCTGTTTGACCTCCACTTCATTGAAGTTGAAGCAGGTGACGCCGAAGTCCTGGCTGATGCCGGCCGCGGAAACGAAGGCCCAGGTCAGGCGCACGCTGTCGAGGATGCCGCTCTCGGTGGTGTTCTCGAACACCTGGTTCTTGCGGTGGAACGTGCCGCCGCACACCACGATATGGCAGTTGGGTTTTTGCGACAGTTTGAGCAGCACGTTCAGGGAGTTGCATACCGCGGTGAATTCGAGCTCGTCGGGGATGAAGTCGACCACGAAAGGCGTGGTGGTGCCGCAGTCGAAAAACACCGTGTCGCCCGGCTGGATAAACCCGGCGGCGAGTTTGCCGATGCGGCGTTTTTCCTCGACGTGGCGGGTGTCCTGTTCGGCCACGCGGTAATCGCCGGGCTCGTTGCCATCGTGGATCTTGGTGATGTAGCCACCGAGCAGCCGCAGGTGGTCGGTGTATTTGCTGAGGTCGCGGCGCAGGGTCATCTCGGACACGTCCAGCAACGCCGCCATCTCGCGCAGATGAATGGCGCTCTGGTCTTGCAGGGCTTGTTGAATCAGCTTGAGACGCTCGGCTTTTTTACTGTCCACAGGCATTCCGGGGTTGATTGTTGGTGTTGTTTAAGTAACATTATTTGTGATTTTAGTAACGTTTTTGCGCGAATCACCCTCGATTGTGGCGCAGGGGCATTTGAATATACAAACTGGAGTTTTTGCGATGGCACACCTAGAACCCAAAGCGCTGGCGCAGTACATCGATCACACCTTGCTGGCGCCCGATGCTTCCCGCGAGCAAATCGCCGCGTTGTGCCGCGAAGCCGCCGAACACGGCTTCTATTCAGTGTGCGTGAACTCGGGGCAGGTGCCCCATGCCGCGCAGCGCCTTGAAGGCCAACGCGTCAATATCTGCGCGGTGGTCGGCTTCCCGCTGGGCGCCGGGATGAGCGACAGCAAGGCGTTTGAAGCCGAGCGGGCGATTGCCGCCGGCGCCGGGGAAGTCGACATGGTGTTGAACATCGGCTGGTTGAAGGACGGCTTGTTCGATCAGGTGCGCGACGACATTGCCCAGGTGTTGCAGGCGTGCGGCAAGGTGCCGTTGAAAGTCATCCTGGAAAACTGCCTGCTCACCGATGCGGAAAAAGTGAAGGCCTGCGAGATTTGCCGTGAGCTGAAGGTCGCGTTCGTCAAGACCTCCACCGGTTTCAGCCGCAGCGGCGCCACCGTGGAAGATGTTGCGCTGATGCGCCGCACCGTCGGGCCTGACATCGGCGTCAAGGCCTCCGGTGGCGTACGCGATTACCCGACCGCACTGGCGATGATCGAAGCCGGCGCCACGCGACTGGGCACCAGCTCGGGCATTGCGATCATCAGCGGCGCAAAATCGGCCGGCGAGGGCTACTGATCAGTCCACCTGCAACACGATCTTTCCGATGTGATCGCCGGCTTCCATCCGCGCATGGGCCTGCGCCGCGTCGGTGTACGGGTAAACCTTGTCGATCATCGGCAGGCAACGCCCGGCGGCGAGTACAGGCCACACGTATTCACGCAGCTGTTCGGCGATCGAGGCTTTTTCTTCCCGGGTGCGCGAGCGCATCAGCGAGCCGGTGATGGTCGCGCGTTTGCCCATGATCGCCATCAGGTCGACATCGTTGGCGCGTGCGCCGCCGAGGAAGCCGAGCATCACCAGGCGACCTTCCATGCCCAGTGCCGCGATGTTTTGATTCAGGTACGAGCCGCCCATGATGTCGAGGATCACGTTGACGCCTTTGCCGGCGGTTTTTTCCGCGATGACCTGAACGAAATCCTGGTCGCGGTAGTTGATCGCCTCGGCGCCCAACTGACGGATCGCCGCACACTTTTCCTCACTGCCCGCCGTGGCGAACGCCTTGACCCCGAATTCGCGACATAGCATCAGCGCGGTGGTGCCGATGCCGCTGGTGCCGCCGTGAATCAGCGCGCGCTGGCCTTTGCTGGCGCCGCCCAGGTCGAACAGATTGGCCCAGACCGTGAAGAAGGTTTCCGGAACCGCCGCCGCTTGAACCCAATCCATCCCTTCAGGAATCGGCAGCGTCTGGCTGGCCGGCGCAACGCAATATTGTGCGTAACCGCCGCCATTGGTCAGCGCACAGACGTTGTCGCCGACGATGAATTCGCTGACGCCCGCGCCGATGGCCACCACTTCACCGGCCACTTCCAGCCCGGGAATCGGGCTCATGCCGGGTTTCATCGGGTACTTGCCGGCGCGTTGAATCACATCCGGCCGGTTGACCCCGGCGGCGTGCACGCGAATCAACACTTCGCCTGCGCCGGCCGTGGGCATCGGCTCCTGGCGCGGCTTTAACACCTCGGGGCCGCCGGGTTCGGTGATTTCAATCAGGGTCATGGATTGGGGGAGCGTCATGTTGAAGTCCTGTTGAGAAGTGTTCAGTAAGTGGGACCGCGTCTTCACGCGGTAGATCAAAAGATCGCAGCCTCGTTTCACTCGACAGCTCCTACATTTGCAACGCGATTTCCTGTAGGAGCTGTCGAGTGAAACGAGGCTGCGATCTTTTGATCTTCATGGGCAACTCACTGCAATCAGCTGATGGCGACGATTCAGCAAACCCATGGCCTGTTCCAGCAAAAGCGCAACCACAATCGCGCCCGCCGCAATCACAAACAACAACCCATGCTGCCCACCGCTGGCATTGAAAAGCGCCGAATACGCAAACCCTGCAATCGCCTGAAACGTGGCAAACGACACCGTCGCACGGCTCCAGGCGATCTGCTGCTGATGATGGTTCGGCAGCAGTTCATGAACCCGCGCCAGCGCCAATGGAACGATGCCCGGCGGGAACGAACCGAGGATCACGGCCAACACCGCCAGCGCGGTGAACGAGCTGGAAATCGACAACAGGCCAACGGCAATCGCCTGCACCACCAGCACCAGTCGGATGCTCAATTTCGCACCGAGTTGATCGGCCAGAAAACCGTAACTCACCGGCCCGATGATCGCGCCAAGTCCGTACATCACCCAGATCAGCGCGCCGACGTGCGGCCCGGCGCCGAGTCCGCGGGCCACGTAATCCACCAAAAAAACCATCGCCGGCACCAGCCCGGCGGCCATGAATGCGTATTGGGCAAACAACAGGTAAACCCCTGAATCGGTCGGCGTGGTGGTTTTCTCGATCGCTACTTCAACGGCTTGATGATGCGCCTCTTTCGGCCAGCCGAACCAACTCGCGGCTGTCAGAATCAGTGACAGCAGCCCGAGGCCAAACCAGGTTTGCTGCAACCCAAGGCTCAACAGCGGCGGAACAATCGTTCCCGAGCCGGCAATGCCCAATCCGATGCCCAGGAAAATCGCACCGCTGGCCAAACCTCTGCGGGACGCCGGCACATGGGGCAACACCGTCGCGGCCACCAGCACCATGATCGCGCCACCGGCAATGCCCGACAGCAGTCGCCAGCCGAAGAACCAGCTCACCGACAACGGAAAACCACAGGCGAAAAACGACAAGGTCACGGCCAACATCATCAGGCGCAACGCCGTTTTGTTCGACGTGCGGTTGGCCAGTGGCCGGCCGATCAGCGCACCGATCAGGTAACCCACGAGGTTGGCGGCGCCGAGGTACACCACGTCGCTGGCGGAAAACCAGTGCGCCTGAATCAACGAAGGAATCAGCGGCGTGTAGGCAAATCGCGCCAGGCCGATGCTGACCAGGCTGGCGGCGAGGCCGGCGAAGATCGGCAGCCAGATCGCGCTGCGCGGGGTGGTCGATGTGCTGTGCATGGGAAACGTCCTGAGAGGTTTTGCTTGGCCTCCAGACTATCCCGAACGGTTGATGCAATAACGCAGCGATTATGCGTTATGGTGATGCGAATATGCATCGGTAGGGAATGGCATGAATTGGGATGACGCACGGGTGTTTCTGGCGGTGTGCCGAGAGTCGACGCTGCGGGGCGCGGCGCGAGTATTGGGGGTCGATCAGGCCACGGTCGGCCGAAGGATCACGGCGCTGGAAAAGTCGTTGAGTGCGACGCTGTTCTTGCGCACATCTGAAGGCTATGCGCTGACAGCGGTGGGGGAGGCGGCGCTGCCGGCCGTGGAGAAAATGGAGCATTCGGCGCTGGAGCTGGAGCGCCAGATTCAAGGGCTCGACGACCGACTGACCGGGCTGGTGCGGGTCAGCACCACCGACTCCATGGCCATCGATTTCCTGATTCCGGCTATTGCTCACTTGCATGAACAGCACCCCGACGTGCGCGTGCAGCTGGACGCCTCCACGCAGATTCTCAGTCTGGCCAAACGCGAAGCCGACATCGCCGTGCGCAACACCCGGCCGGATAATCCGGATCTGATCGCCCGCCGCATCGCGCGCTGGCCGGTGGGCTTGTTTGCTTCTAAGGAGTATGTGGACGCCCATGGCATGCCATCGCCGGGCTCGGGGTTCGAGGGGCATGATCTGGTGGTGTATCAGCCGTATCTGCAGGGCAACAAAGACATGACGCTGGTTTCAGAACCGCTGGGGCGTGGGCGGATTGTGGCCAGTCTGAGTTCCAGTTTGCTGGTGCGCCGATCCCTGGCGGCGGGGCTCGGGGTCGGGGAAATTCCGGTGTACATGGGGGAGCGGGACGGGCTGGTCAGGCTGTGGCCGGAGCGCACGCGACCGGTGACGTATGACGTCTGGCTGGTGACCCACGCGGACTTGCGGCATACCGCCCGGGTTCGTGCGGTCATCGATGAAATTGTCGCGGTGTTTTCCGGTACCGGCGAATAACACGCAACCCCCTGCAGCAGCTGGCGAAGCCTGCGTTCGGCTGCGAAGCAGTCGTAAAACCAGACACTGCGGTCTTCATGACACACCGCATGTGCCGGGTTTACGACTGCTTCGCAGCCGAACGCAGGCTTCGCCAGCTGCTACAGGGATCGCGTGGGGGTCATGGCATTTCCGGCAGTTCCTGCGGCCGCAAATCGAACACCAGCACCTCGGCATCCACGCCGTTGCTCAACGCCAGCACCTGCTCATCACGAACCCGCACACCATCGCCTTCCTGCAACTGCATGCCGTTGAGTTCGACGCTGCCTCGGGCCACGTGCACATAGGCGTAGCGGTTGGCGGCCAGTTCGAGCGTGGCGCTTTCCTTGCCGTCGATCAGCGCGGCATACACCCGTGCGTCCTGACGCACCTTCAGCGAACCCTTGGCCCCGTCGGGGGAGATGATCAGTTGCAGGCGCCCGCGTTTTTTCTGGGTGCTGAAGTGCTCTTGCTGATAACGCGGTTTGGCGCCGCTGACTTCCGGCACGATCCAGATTTGCAGAAAGTGCACCGGCCGCGTGGCCGAATGGTTGTATTCACTGTGGGCCACGCCGCTGCCGGCGCTCATCAATTGCACGTCACCGGGGCGGATCACCGAACCGGTGCCCAGGGTGTCCTTGTGTTCCAGGGCACCTTCGAGCACGTAGGAGAAAATCTCCATGTCGCGGTGCGGGTGCTGGCCGAAACCTTTACCGGCCGCCACGCGGTCATCGTTGATCACCAGCAGGTCGGAAAAACCCTGCTCTTTCGGGTTGCGGTAGTTGGCGAAGGAAAAGGTGTGGAACGACTTCAACCAACCGTGATTGGCGGCGCCGCGATCGGAGGCTTTGCGAAGGGTCAGCATGATGAAATCTCCTGTGGGGACGTTGATTCGTCCGAGTGAGGAGAAGGTTAATGGTTACTGGCTGGTGCAATAAGTAGATGGAAATTGAAATGCTGTCGCGTTCAGGTTGACAGTGATCATTGGGCAATCAGGCATTTTCCTCCGACGCTGACGCCGGACATTGGCCATAATGCACAGCATCCCTTATCTGCCGAACACGAAACCCTTGTGGGAGCGGGCTTGCTCGCGAATGCGGTGTATCAGTCACCCACAATGCTGAATGTGACGCCGCCTTCGCGAGCAAGCCCGCTCCCACAAGGGGATTGGTGTTTGGCGGATGGATTTTCTTTTGACTTCAGTGATTTTGAACCCATGAAAACCGTGGCTATGGTGTTGTTTCCGGACTTTCTGCTGCTCGACATGGCCGGGCCCATGGAAGTGTTTTCCATCGCCAATCGATACCTCGCAGCGGACGACCGTTACGAGCTGTCGACCATCGGCACTGAACACGGCGCGCTGCGTGCTTCCAATGGCGTCAGCGTGCAGACCGATCTGCACATCGATCAGGCCGATCACGCCTATGACCTGTTGCTGGTGCCGGGCGGCCCGGGCGCCTACAACGAAAAACATCCACCATTGCTGTGTTGGCTCAAAGCCGCTGTCAGTCGCGCCGAGCGCTACGGCTCGATCTGCACCGGCGCTTTTGTGCTGGGGCATGCCGGTCTGCTGGACAGCTATCGCGTCACCACCCACTGGCATTACACCGAGCGGCTGATCAAAGGCTTTCCCAAGGCGACGGTCGAGACCGATCAGATTTATGTTCAGGACCGCAACCTCATCACCTCCGGCGGCGTCACCGCCGGCATCGACCTGGCGCTGTCGGTGGTCGCCGAAGACCACGGCAAGAAAGTCGCCCAGGACGTGGCCAAAGTGTTGCTGGTGGTGATGAAGCGTCAGGGCGGGCAAGCGCAGTTCAGCCCGTTGATGGCCACCGTCGCACCGCAGGAAACGCCGATCACCCGCGTGCAGAACCATGTACTCGAACACCTCGATGAAGCCTTCAGCATTGAGCGCATGGCCAGACTGGCGAACATGAGTACGCGGCACTTTGCCCGGATGTTTGCCCGGGACGTGAACATGACGCCCATGGAGTTTCTACAAAGCGCGCGTATCGATTGCGCCCGAAACCTGCTGGAAACCAGCGACTTGCCGCTCAAAACCGTGGCCTTTAAAAGTGGCTTTGGCAGCGTACGGCACATGCGCTTTCTGTTCGCCGAAAAACTCGGTCTGACCCCGACGCAATACCGCGAACAGTTCAGCTAGAGCGGTCTTGGCCGTTGTGCGCACCGCAATGGCCGTGACGCTCCTACCGCGGTAGTTGTACCGTCACCGAGGCCTGCCAAGATACCCGTGAACTCTTTGCAATGGAGGTGCGGGAGCCTGGAGGGCGGGTGCGATGGATATTTGCGCTATGAGCCGGGCCAGGTTTTCAGCACGCAAACGTGCATGAACAGCCTCAGAGATTTAAACAGCGATACGGTGCTGCGGTTCGGCCCCTACGCATTCCACCTGCGGCAACGGCTGATCCTGGACGGTGATCGGCCGTTGCGTATGGGCGGCCGGGCTCTGGATATCCTCCAGGTGCTGGTCGAGCGCGCCGGCCAGGTGGTCAGCAAGGACGAGCTGATTACCCACGTCTGGCCGACGTCGGTGGTCGAAGAAATCAACCTGCGCGTGCACATTGCGGCTCTGCGTCGGGCCCTTGGCGACGGGCTGAACGGCCAACGCTATATCGTCAACATTCCCCAACGCGGCTACAGCTTTATCGCCCCGGTGGAGCCGGTGCCTGCGGGTACCTTGGTCTCGATCGAGACCGCGCAAAAACATCGGCACAACCTGCCGGCACGGCTCACACCGGTGACCGGTCGGGATTCGATTGTCGGCAGTCTGGTCCGGCAGTTGCCGGTGCGGCGCCTCATGACCCTGGTCGGCCCCGGCGGCATCGGCAAGACCACCGTGGCATTGCGCGTCGCCGAACTGCTGTTGCAGCACTATGAGGATGGCGTGTGGCTGGTGGATTTCGCAGCGCTCGATGACCCCGCGCGAGTGGTTGATCATCTGACTCAGACCCTTGAACTGGAGATCGGCACGACCCTGGACGTGTTGGCGCAACGGCATACGTTGCTGGTGTTCGATAACTGCGAACACTTGCTGGAGCGCTGCCGGACGTTGGTCGAGGACTTGCTGGCGCCGGCGCCTCGGCTGTCGATCCTTGTCACCAGCCGCGAACCGCTGCTGGCGGCGGGGGAAACCGTCCAGCGCTTGCCGTCTCTGGCGGTGCCACCCGCGTCGGCGTTGCACAGCGTGGCCGAGGCCATGGGCTATTCAGCGGTGCAGCTGTTCGTCAGTCGCGCCCGCAACCGCCAACAAGGGTTTGCCTTGCGCGAACAGGACCTCAAGGCGGTGCGGGAAATCTGTCGGCGGCTCGACGGTTTGCCACTGGCCATTGAACTGGCAGCGGCGCAGATCGATGCGCTGGCGTTGGTCGGTTTGCAGGCCCAGCTGGATAATTGTTTTCAGTTGCTGACCCAGGGCCGGCGCACGGCCGAGCCCCGACACCAGACCCTCAAGGCCGCGCTGGACTGGAGTTATGAAAGGCTGAGCGCTCTGGAACAAACCGTGTTGCAGCGCCTCTCGGTTTTCAAAATGTCCTTCACCCTCGATGCCGCAATTGGCGTGAGCAGTTGCGAGGTGCTCAAGCCTAATCGACTGGCGGCGTTGGTGCAGCGCCTGGTGGCCAAGTCGTTGCTCTCGATGGACCAGGTCAACGGCACCACCCGTTATCGCTTGCTCAACACCACGCGCACCTATGCCCTGGAGAAACTCGAGCACAGCGGCCACCTGCGGATGTTCGAGAGGCGCTACTCGCATTACATCAGTCGTGCGCGCTGGGTCTCAGGCTTGCAGTTGCCCATGGAGCTCGTCGAGTAACCGACGGACTTTGCTCAAGTCCGGCGTGGCAAAACCTTCGGTGAAGCGGTGGTAGATCGGTGCCAGCAGTTCATGCGCCTGCTGATGCCGTCCCTCGCGCTGCCACAGTTGCGCCAGCGAGGTGGCACTGCGCAGTTCCCAGGCCAGCGCGCCCTGATTTTTGGCCACATTCAAAGCCCGAAGCAATATCTCCTCGGCTGCGACGGCCGTGGAGGAGCGAGCCTGCTCGCGATGGCGTCCGCCCAGGCAATCCATCTCCGGCTGATTATCCTCCGCCAACAATGCATCAGCCCTGGCGCGCAATATCTCCGCCGTGCTCCAGCCTGCCGTACCGGCGTCGGCCCGTTGCATCAGGGCGTCATCGACGAAACCGCTGTCCAGCGTGACCATGATGTCCTTGATCAGCCCCACGCCTGGTTGAAGAGGCAAGTGCGCCTCGGCGCGGTCGATCACCTGCGCATAGTGCCGGGCCCATGTGTAGAACAGCAGAACCGAGTGTTTCTGTGATTGCTCCAGCAGCAGGCGCAAGAGATCACGAGCCGTACGGTTGTCGCCGTTGTAGTGAGCGATCAGGCAACCGGCCAGCGCCAGGGTGTAGCAGATGGACGTGCCATGGTTGATCTGGATCGCGATGTCCAGCGCTTGCCGGGCGGTGCGCCAGGCTTGTTCCGGTTGCCCCTGCAACCAGAGGATGCGCGCCAGAATCGTCAGGGCGGCGACGCTCTGATCGTAGTGCACGCCAAAGCCGTAGGTGAAGCGGTTGAGGTGGCCACTCTGGGCCATGCGTTGAAGGACCTGTTCGGCATTCATCCGCGCCTGCTGCTGGTCCCCGGTAAAGTGCAACGCCAGCACCCGCAAGCGATGCATGCTGAGGGACAAGACCGCATCGCCGTGCAGCCCCAATCGATCAAATTGCCGGCTCTGTTCCAGAGCCGTTTGGTAATTGGCGCAACACAGGTTGACCGCCATGTGCCCGGACACCGCCTGCAACTGACCGGCTAAATCGTTGCACTGTCTGGCGAGGGTTCTGGCGCTGACGAACGCCTCGATGGGTTCCGTCGCGCAGACCTGAGTGTGGTAACAGGAGCTGCCGAGGGCCAGCTTGAGGGTCATCTGCAGATGAGGGCAGGGCTCGGGCGCCGCCTCAAGCAAGGCCAGCGCCTTGCGTACGTAGACGCCGTGTTCCTTGAGCAGCGACAGTTCCTGCCAGAGTGGCGTCGAGGTCGCCGTCAAGCGGATCGCCAGTGCCTGCGGACCTTGAGCGTTCAAGCCCCAGTCGAGGGCCGAACGAATGTCATCCAGGCTGCGGGCGTAACGCTCGATCCACAGGTCGGTGGAAATCAGCTCCCAGTCAGTTTCAGCCTGATGCATCAAGGCCAGGCAACGTTCGGCGTGACGTTTTCGCGTGTCCTGCAAATCGGCGGTCTGGTCGAGTTTTTCCAGGGCATAGCTGCGGGTGGTGTCGAGCAAACGGTAGAACACTTCTTCGTCGCCCACTTCCACGTTCAGCAACGACTTGGCCACCAGTTGCGTGATCGAACCAAACACCACACCGGGCTCGATGTGGTCGCCGACGATCACCGCTGCCGCCGACTCCAGCGTGAAACTACCCCTGAACACGCCCAGTCGGCGCAGGCAGGTTTGCTCGCAGGCGTTCAGCAGTTCGAAACTCCAGTCGAGTGTGGCGCGCAGGGTCTGGTGTCGGCCCAGCGTCGACGGACAGCCCTGGGTGAGCAGGCGAAAACTGCCTTGCAGCTGCGTCAGCAATCCGCTCAGTCCAAAGTTGCCGACTTGGGCTGCCGCCAGTTCAATAGCCAGCGGAATGCCGTCCAGACGGTGGCAGATTTCAATCAATAGCGGCAGCTCGTCATCGCTCAGCTCGAAACTGTCATGGCTGGCCATGGCTCGCTCGACAAACAATTGCAGCGCAGAAAAGGTCAGCGCCTGAGCGCGGTCCAGCACCGCGATGGGCGGTGGGCAGTCGAGGGATTCGAGACGCTGGACGAACTCACCTTCGGCCCGCAGGCTCTCGCGGCTGGTGGCCAGGATGTGCACGTGTGGCGCGGCGCGCAGGATGCTTTCACAGAGCAGGGCGACGGCGTCGAGCAGGTGCTCGCAGTTGTCGATCACCAGCAACATCTGCCGCTCGCGCAGGCACGCGGCAAGGCTGCCCGTCGGTTCGGCGCCATGCAGGGACAAATCCAGCAGCGTGGCCAGATGTGTGGTGATCATCGTCGGGTCATTGATCGGCGCCAGGTCCAGCAGGCGAATGCCGTCCCGATAGCGACCGATCAACAGTTCGGCGACGCGCAGCGCCACCGTGGTCTTGCCGATGCCGCCGGGGCCGACGAGGGTGATGAAGCGCTGGCGTGACAGTTGCGTGACCAGGCTTTCGACCAGCAATTGGCGACCGATCATGCGCGTGCGACGGATGGGCAGGTTATGGGCGCTCGGCTCGATCCCTTTGCTGGCGAGCGGTTGCTCGATCGGTCCCAGCGAGAACGGCGCGACAAAACTGTAGCCGCGCTGGGCGACAGTGACGATATAGCGCTGGCCGGCCTGGCCGTCGCCCAGGGCTTTACGCAGCGCCGCCATGTGCACGCGCAGGTTGATGTCCTCGACGACGCTGTTAGGCCAGACCCCGGCGATCAGTTGCTGTTTGCTGACCACGTTTCCGGCGTGCTCCAGCAGGATCAACAGAATATCCATGGCGCGCCGACCCAGGCGCAGGGGCTGGTCGGCCTCCAGCACCAGGCGTTGTCCGGGATAGATCCGGTAGGGGCCGAAATGAATGGCCTGCTCGGGGGAAAGGGTCAACGTGTCGCTCCTGCTTGCATCCGTCTAGTACGCGGTTTTCGAGCATATTCCTCAGGTTTTTCCATCAACGCAACGAGGGTTTGGGTAACTGTCGGGTGTTCGCGGCGACTGCCTGTACCCGGTGCGACGGGCGGGCGCCGTATTTATTGGGTGCAACCGCAGCAAAGCAGGTGTTGAGGCTTTTGGCGCGCCAATGAAAATTAACAACGTTTAACTCGTCCTGCGTCTGGTCTACGCCCAAAACTCTCATCCTTCAAGTTCCAGGGAGGCAGGGACCCATGTCAGTCAGCCAAGAGCCGACCAATGTGGTAGCGGCGGTGCGGCGATCCGACTTGCTCGCGAAGGCGGTGTCACATTCAACACTGTTGGTGACTGACACACCGCTTTCGCGAGCAAGCCCGCTCCCACAAAGGACGCCACAATGAGCAGCGTGGTGGTGGTCTATCACAGTGGCTACGGGCACACCCGGGTCATGGCCGAAGCCGTGGCCCAAGGGGTGCAACGCCACGTGGGCAGCACCTGCCTGCTGATTCCGGTCGACGAGGTGGAGCAGCACTGGGACCGGCTGCACGACGCCGACGCCATCATCTTCGGCGCCCCGACCTACATGGGCAGCGCGTCGGCATCGTTCAAAAATTTCATGGAGTCCACGGCGGCGTTCTACCTCGCCCAGCCGTGGCGCGACAAACTGGCCGCCGGCTTCACCAATTCCGGCTGCCTGTGCGGCGACAAGCTCAACACCTTGCTGCAAATGGCGGTGTTCGCCGCGCAGCATTCGATGATCTGGGTCGGCCTCGACCTGCTGCCGGCGCGCTCCCCCACGGGCGCCTTCGATGGGCAAATGAATCGCCTCGGAAGCTCGCTCGGCGCCATGGCCCAGTCGAATGTCGAACAGTCCCCCGATCTCGCCCCACCTGCCGAAGATCGCTGCACCGCCGCTCATCTGGGCGAGCGGGTGGCGCGTCTGGCCGAACGCATGGCTCATTCACCGATTAGATCCAACCCAACACTCGCAAAAGGAGATATCGCATGAGTACGTTCACCACTCGAGACGGCACCGAGATCTACTACAAGGACTGGGGCACCGGCCAACCCATCGTCTTCAGCCACGGCTGGCCGCTGAACGCCGACAGCTGGGAATCGCAGATGATCTTCCTGGCCTCCAAAGGCTACCGGGTGATCGCCCACGACCGTCGCGGTCATGGCCGCTCCAGCCAGCCATGGACCGGCAACGACATGGACACTTACGCCGATGACCTGGCGCAGTTGATTGAGTTGCTCGACCTTAAGGACGCCGTGCTGTTCGGCTTCTCCACCGGCGGCGGCGAAGTGGCGCGCTACATCGGTCGCCACGGCACCGGTCGTGTGGCCAGGGCCGGGCTGATTTCCTCGGTGCCGCCGCTGATGCTCAAGACCGAAGCCAACCCTGGCGGCCTGCCGATCGAGGTGTTCGACGGCATCCGCCAGGCGTCCCTGGCCGACCGTTCGCAGCTGTACATCGACCTCGCCAGCGGGCCGTTCTTCGGCTTCAACAAACCGGACGCCAAGCCGTCCCAGGGCATGATCGACTGGTTCTGGATGCAAGGCATGATGGCCGGCCACAAGAACGCCTACGACTGCATCAAGGCGTTCTCCGAAACCGACTTCACCGAAGACCTGAAGAAGTTCGACATCCCGACGTTGGTGGTACACGGCGATGCGGATCAGGTGGTGCCGATCGAAGCAGCGGGCATCGCCTCAGCAAAACTGGTGAAAGGTTCTACGCTGAAGGTCTACCCGGGCGCCCCTCACGGCTTGACTGATACCCACAAGGATCAGCTCAACGCTGATCTGCTGGGCTTCCTCAAGGGTTGATGTACCCCGGCGCGGGCGTAGATCCGCGCCGGTTTTCGCTCCTGATGAGAGCAAACAACCATCGAGATCAAGTTCATGAAAAAGCTCACAAACGCCACCGGCGCCCCGGTGGTCGATAACCTCAATATCCAGACCGCCGGCCCTCGTGGACCGGCGCTCCTGCAAGACATCTGGTTGCTGGAAAAACTTGCCCACTTTGATCGCGAGCTGATCCCCGAGCGGCGCATGCATGCCAAGGGCGCGGGGGCCTATGGCACCTTCACCGTCACCAACGACATTACTCGTTACACAAAAGCCAATATCTTCAGCTCTGTGGGCAAGGAAACGCCGCTGTTCGTGCGTTTTTCCTCAGTGGCCGGCGAGCGCGGCGCGGCAGATGCCGAGCGCGACATTCGTGGTTTCGCGGTGAAGTTCTACACCGACGAAGGTAACTGGGACATTGTCGGCAACAACACACCGGTGTTTTTCTTCCGCGACCCGCTGCGTTTCTCCGACCTCAACCACGTGGTCAAGCGCGACCCGCGCACCGGCCTGCGCAACGCCACCAGCAACTGGGACTTCTGGACCCTGCTGCCCGAGGCGCTGCACCAAGTGACCATCGTCATGAGCGATCGCGGGATTCCCACCAGTTTCCGCCACATGCACGGCTTCGGCAGCCACACCTTCAGCCTGATCGACCGCGACAACCAGCGGGTGTGGGTGAAGTTTCACTTTGTCTGCCAGCAAGGCATCGAAAACCTCTCGGACGCCGAGGCGGCGGCGGTGGTCGGCAAGGACCGCGAAAGCAATCTGCGGGACCTGTATGAAGTCATCGAGCAGGGCAACTTCCCGCGCTGGAAGCTGTGTATCCAGGTGATGGAAGAAGAGCAGGCGATCAACTATCGGCATAACCCGTTTGACCTGACCAAAGTCTGGCCCCACGGCGAGTTTCCGCTGATCGAAGTCGGCACCATGGAACTCAATCGCAACGCCGAAAACCACTTCGCCGAGATCGAACAAGCGGCGTTCTCGCCGGCCAACGTGGTACCGGGCGTGAGCTTCTCGCCGGACCGCATGCTTCAGGCGCGGCTGTTTTCCTATGGCGATGCGCAGCGCTATCGCCTGGGGGTGAACTTCAATCACATCCCGGTCAACGCACCGCGCTGCCCGGCCCACAGCTACCACCGCGACGGCGCCATGCGCACCGACGGCAACCTCGGCGGCACCGCCAGTTACTTCCCGAACAGTGTGGGCGAGTGGCAGGACTCACCGGAACTGGCCGAGCCGCCGCTGCCGCTGGAAGGCTTCGCGCAGCACTACGATCATCGGCTGGAAGAGGACCATTACGAGCAGCCAGGGAACCTGTTCCGCTTGCTCGATCCGGTGCGCAAACAGCTGCTGTTCGACAACACCGCACGGGCCATGAACGGCGTGCCGCAGGCGATTCGTCAGCGCCATATCGACAACTGCAGCAAGGCTGATCCGGCGTATGGGTTTGGCGTGGCAGAAGCGTTGGAGCGCCTGTCCCCGTTGGGCTGACGCAACCCACGTCGCAACGCAAGGCCCCGTAGCAGCTGTCGAGCCTGCGAGGCTGCGTTCGGCTGCGCAGCAGTCGTGAAACCTGAGTACGCGGTTTACCTGAAACACCGCGTTGGCTGATTTCACGACTGCTTCGCAGCCGAACGCAGCCTCGCAGGCTCGGCAGCTGCTACAGAGTCGTGCGGTGTTGGACTTTATTGTGCGTGAAGCTGAGCGGTGCAGACTGGGCGTTGGGGCAGGGCGCGCACCGCACGGCAGCGCCACGCAAACGGATTGATCCCTTCGCTGCGGGTGAAGATGTGGCAGAAATGCGCCTGGTCGCAGAAGCCGCATTCGAGGCTGATTTGCGTCAGTGTCAGGTCGGTGCTCTGGATCAATTGCTTGGCGCGGGCGATGCGTTGGTGGCGAATCCAGTCTTGCGGTGAGAGCCCGGTGCTGCACTTGAACGCGCGGGAGAAATGGCTGCGCGACAGGGCACAGGCGCGGGCCAGTTCGGTCACTTCAACGGTTTCACCCAGGCGTTCGAGGATCAGCTGCTTGACCAGGCTTTCGCGCCACGGGGTCAGGCCACCGGTGGTTTTCTTTCGCGTTTCAGTGACAGTCGCGCAGGCGAGGATTTGCTGGGAAGAGGCCATGACAGATGTCCGTGTCGGTGAGCTTCATTCTTGGTCGCAGGGCTCTGACAGGCGAGTTAAACGTTGTTAATTCCGTCGGTGTTCAGGGATGACAACAGCGCTAACTCAGCACATTACTGCAATTTCCATGGCCACGCCCCGTGCACAATCGACGTCATCTGGCGGCGTTTACCTCGCCGCTTTTCTGACTCGATCAAGGGTGAAGGCATGAAACATTCTCTGGTTTGCGCGCTGGGGCTCGCGGTTGCGTTGGCGTCCGGTATTGCCTCGGCTCAGGCTCAGGCTCCGGCGCAGGTCGGCACCCAAGTGCCGGGCTACTTCCGCCTGGCGGTGGGCGATTACGAAGTCACGGCACTGTTCGATGGCTACAACGACCTGTCGCCCAAACTGCTCAAGGGCCTGACCCAGAGTCAGATCCGCGCGCTGCTGGCCCGTCGCTCGATTGAAACGCCAGGCGTGCAGACTGCGTTCAACGCCTTTCTGATCAACACCGGCAAACAACTGATCCTGGTAGACACCGGCGCCGGCCAGTGCATCGGCGAAACGGCCGGCATGCTCTCGGACAACATAAAAGCGGCCGGTTACGAGCCTGCACAAGTCGACACGATCCTCTTGACCCACCTGCACCTGGACCACGTCTGCGGGCTGGTCGACGGTCAACAGAAACCGATTTTTGCCAACGCCACGGTCTTTGCGGCGAAGGCAGAGGCCGATTACTGGCTGGATCCGCAGGCCCTCGCCAAGGCCCCCGAGGGCGCCAGGCCGTACTTCAAAATCGCCCAGGACTCGACCGCACCGTATGTGGCCGAAGGGCGTTTCAAGACCTTCGCCGCCGGCCAGTCGCCGGTGCCGGGCGTGGTCGAGGCCGAGCTGGAAAGCGGGCACACGCCGGGCAGCACCACGTACCGTTTCACCTCGCAGGGCCAGAGCATTCTGTTCATGGGCGATCTGGTGCATAACCTTGCGGTGCAGTTCGAGCATCCGCAAGTGTCGATCGGTTTTGACGTCAACAGCCAGCAGGCAATCAAGAGCCGCGCCAAGGTGTTCAGCGCTGCGGCGGCGAGCAAGACCTGGGTGACGGCGGCGCACTTGCCGTTTCCGGGCATCGGCCACATCGCCGTAGAGGGCAAGCACTTTCAGTGGGTGCCGGTCGAATACGGTCCTTACAAACGTGCGGCCAAAGTACCGCTGATCGAGTAAAGTCCCCGGCTGAACACACAAGGAAACCGTGCCTATGAACCGTAACGATCTGCGTCGCGTCGACATGAACCTGCTGGTGATTTTCGAAGCGTTGATGTTCGAAAAGAACCTGACCCGTGTGGCCGAAAAACTGTTCATGGGGCAACCGGCGGTGAGTGCGGCGCTGGGGCGGTTACGGGATCTGTTCGACGATCCGTTGTTGCTGCGCAATGGCCGCGGCATGGAGCCGACGGGGCGGGCGCTGGCGATTCTCAAGGAGCTGCAACCGGCGATGGATGTGATTTCCGGGGCGGTCAGTCGCGCCAAGGAATTCGACCCGACGACCAGTTGCGATGTGTTCCGCATTGGGCTGTCGGACGATGCCGAGTTCGGTTTGTTTCCGCCGTTGTTGCGGCAATTGCAGGAAGAGGCGCCGGGGATCGTGGTGGTGGTGCGGCGCGCCAACTATCTGTTGATGCCGGCATTGCTCGCCTCTGGGGAAATTTCCGTGGGGGTGAGCTACACCACGGATCTGCCGGCGAATGCCAAGTGCAAGAAGTTGCGGGACATTCCCTGCAAAGTGCTGCGCGGGGACAAGCGACCGGGGACGCTGACGCTCGACGAATACTGCGAACGACCGCATGCCATGGTGTCGTTCTCGGGCGACCTGAGCGGCAACATCGATCTGGATCTGGCCAAGGTCGGACGCAGCCGCCGCGTGGTATTGGGCGTGCCGCAGTTCAGCGGGTTGCGGGCGTTGCTGGCCGGGACCGAGATGATTGCCACGGTGCCGGATTATGCGGCATGTGCGTTGGTTGAAGGGTGTGCGTTACGGGCGGAGGATCCGCCGTTTCCCATTGATGCGGCGCAGTTGTCGATGGCCTGGAGTGGGGTGCATGACAATGATCCGGCGGAGCGGTGGTTGCGGTCGCGGATCAGTGATTTCATGTCGAGGCCTTTGCCGGTTTCGGCTTGAACGTGGCGGCCTTCGGGCCGACCAAGTTCCCCTTTCTGTGCCCCATCCAACTGTGGGAGTGAGCCTGCTCGCGATAGCGGCCTGACAGCCGACTAATCTATTTCAGGTGTACATATCCATTCCTGCGGTAACGGCCACTTATGGTTTCGCCCTTACGGCGAGTCCCTTTTGCAAACGCCCAAAAGGAACCAAAACGCTTCGCCCCAGCGTACGGCCCCTCGCCTAGGCTCGGCGTACCCTCGCTCCGGCATTCATCTGGGGGCATCGCCTCCGGTTGGCTTCGCTTCAACCTCCTCTCGATGTGTGCGGCTTCGCCGCACGGCGCTTCGCGCCCACCCCCCAGATGAACGCCTCCACTCGGCCTGCCGAAGGGGCGGGCAGATCAAAATCAAAAGCCAGATCAAGAGCTGCAGGCGAGCTAACGCTCGGCCTGTTGAGTGGTGAGAAGCGCGAGGTTTACGCCGATCAATTGTGGGAGCGGGCTTGCCCGCGAAGGCGGCCTAAAAGCCGACCAGTCTCTTTCAGGTACACACCATTCCACTGTAGGAGTGAGCCTGCTCGCGATGGCGGTGTGTCATTCAGCATTGATGTTGGCTGATCCATTGCCATCGTCGGAACGCCGCCCGGAGCAAGCCCGCTCCCACAGGGGAAATGTGATGATTCGAGGGCTGTGTTTAATGGTGTTTAACGTTACGTCCTGAAAGCTACAGATCCTTGCGCCGTTGCCTACGACTGCGCCAGAATCCGCCGGCTTGTGTGCTTTGACCTTGGTCTTTATCGTTTCCGCATCGCTGCCAATCAGCGATCGGGTTTAGCGACCTGAACAGGTATAAGCGCAACAACGCTCCCTCTTATTGCAGGCGTTCCATGTCTGCAGTTTCGATATGGTGGCTGTGCGCGGGAGGCCCTCGGGTCTGCCGGGTCTTATACCTCTCGGTTCGCTAACCTGCGTACAGCCGCCACCCTTACTTGTTTAGCGACAGGTGCTGGTGGTTCCATCAGGTATAACGGAGATTCACCATGTTCAAAGCCACACCCAATCCCCCGGAAGCCGACGACGTTTCCCCCTACGATCCCCTCGATCCAAAAAAACTCAACGAAGCCGCTGACCGCGCATTGGATCACTACCTCAATCCGTCTGCCCTGAAAGCCCCCGTCATCAGGAAGCCCAGCACAATGTTCATCATCGCCCCCGATATCGATAACGAAAGCCTGTTGGCCCACGCTTGCGAATCTCTGGCGTCGGCGAGTGTGCTGGCCAGTGATTTTGCGGGTCATCTGGAGGGGCCGCAGCGGCATGCGATGCTGGGCATTCAGCAGGTCATCATGCTGGCTGAGCTGGCGGTGAATCGGGCGCTGGACAGTGTTGATCCTCGGTAGCTTCTGATTGAAACAGCGGCCTCGGCAGGGGCCGTTTTTTATGTCTGGTCCTCATACCATTCGTCGGTAAAAGCGGTCGACCTGTAAGTTCTGACAGTAGCGGATGTTCTCTATCCGGTGTGAGATAGGCCAGCACCCTAAGGGGGCGAGGTCAATCACGCACAGAGAATGAATGATGAATAGTCCGGTTACCGTGCTCACCAACGACCTGCCGCCCCCGCATATCAAGGAAAACCCGGCCTTCACCCTACTGAATCCCGTGCCGGTCAGGCACACCCTTACTGTGGTTGTGAACTATGAAATGCAACCCACGGACCGGATCAGCGTGAGGTGGCAGGGGGCGCCGGGCACTCCGGCTGAAGGTTCATACACCTCGGACTTCGTCCCGGTCGGTAACACACGTCCCATGGAGCTTCGAATTCCCAATTCGCTGGTGACCTACAATCTGGGCCAGACAGTAATGCTGACCTACACCGTCATCAGCGGTGATTCGGAGCCCCAAACCTCGCAGCCCTTGATTTTGTATGTGCTGCCCCTGGCACAAGGCGATTTGCCCAGACCGTTTATTCCGCAGGCGGACAACGCTGGCGAAGGTTTGGTACTGGATGTGAATAATCTGACTGAATTCACCCTGCGGATAAACGGATGGCCTCTGATTGCTTACGATCAAAAATTCTGTCTGCGGCTCAGAGGCACTAACGCCAACGGCAGCGCTTTCGACGTCCTGTACTGGCCGAGCACCATAGTCGATCAGCCCTTTATCCTTAGAGGCTTTCACGCGCAAAACCATGACGGCGCCCCGCTCAAGGGACTCAGGGGTGGCAGCCTATTGATATTGGAGTTCATGGCGACTTTGGATGGCAACCAGGATGTAGCTTCGGCTCTGAAGTTTGCGCCACGAAACTACATCGTCGGAACAAACGCATCGGTACCCCCGGTGATTTTGTCTGTGAAAGATCCTCTCGGTCAGGACATCGATGATGGGGGGGATACCGTGCACGCCAGCGTGACGATAGAAGGTACTGCCATGGAGGGCGAAGAGGTAGAAATCCATGACGGGCCAACCCCGCAAGGTACGGTCAGGGCGGATTCCGGCAGTTGGAACCACCGGGTGACCGGATTGACTGAAGGATTACACGTATTCACGGCCCAAGCCTTGTACGGCAATGGTGATGTGTCCAACCGATGGACGATCAACGCGGTGAAGCAAGATCGTCAGCTGTGGATCAAAGAATCGGCCGATAACTTTAATCTGGATCCTCTAGCAGTCACGCAAAGTCTTACCGTAGTGGTGAACTACGACATTCGACCCTCCGACAGGATCAGGGTGACCTGGACCGCCGCGCGAGGTACGCCAGCGGCGGGTTCGCAGATTACGAACACGTTCGTGGCTGTCAGTACGGGTCCTATGGAAATACCGCTGCGCGTTTCATTGGTGGCGTTTAGCCTGGGTAAAACGGTGGAGATTTCCTTCACCTATGAACGTGGCGTATCGCCTCCGGTGACCTCGCAACCGTTTCCGGTCAACGTACTCAATCTTCCGGCGGCTGCGTTTGTTGCTCCGGTGATTACCCAGGCCAACGGTACAAGCGTTTTGGTTCTGCAAGACGTAATAGAGGGTGCAACTCTCCAGTTTGGCGGCTGGCCGCATATTGCCACTGGACAACGTGTCTGGCTGGATCTGAAGGGCGAGAACGCCAGCGGCGTCCACAACCTCACCCTATGGACCGGCACGAACAACACGGTTTATCGGAGTTGGGCCACGTCCAATAGCTACAGACTTACAATTGCGTACAGCTATCTGCAGCAATTGAAAGATGGCAGCAAATTGTCCATTCGCTTCAGTGTCAATATGGATCAGGTTCCGGAACCCGCGACGGCGGTGGTCTTTGATGCCCGTGAATATACCGTTAGGGCCACTCCTTAATCAGGGCCAGCGTCATTACCCGCGGTTTCGATCCATTGAAAAGAACGGTCTCGGTAGAGGCCGTTTTTTGTGCCTGACAGAAACCTTCCAGCAATGAAAGTTCCCTGTGGGAGCGGGCTTGCTCGCGAAAGCGGTGGGTCATAGAAAATGATGTTGACTGACACTCCGCTTTCGCGAGCAAGCCCGCTCCCACAGGGATCTTCGGTGGATTGCAGATTGGAGCACGTCGCAAAAAGAGCACGTATATCCAATTTTTTCCGCCCCCACACCGGCACTATCAAATGAAGTTCCGGCGCAACGACGCCGGTAGTTTTTCATTTGTGCAGGTGAGCCCATGAATACGTCGCGATGGGATGAACGGGCCCAGGATTTCGGGCTGCTTTTTCTACGGGTCAGTGGCGGTTTGTTTCTGCTGTGGGTGCACGGTTTGCCGAAGCTGCTTAACTACAGCGCTCAACTGCAAGTCATCGAAGACCCATTCCACCTGGGTGCGAACGTCACGCTGCTGCTGGCGATTTTTACCGAGGTGCTGTGCCCGTTGCTGATCATCGCCGGGGTGTTGGTGCGCTTGGCGTGCCTGCCGATTTTGTCGGTGTTGCTGGTCGCGCTGCTGGTGGTGCATGCGCAATGGAGCCTCGACGAAGGGCAGTTCGGCTGGCTGCTGTTGATTGTGTTCACCAGCCTTTTTATCGCCGGGCCAGGACGGCTGGCGCTCAATGTCCGATTCGCCGGAGCTTTGCGTTATGCCTGAATCCAATCGTTTCGAGGAAGTCGTGACCCTGGTGATCAAGCACCGGGTCAAGGCCGGTTTTGAAGTGCCCTACGAAGCCTGGTTGCGCAACATTGTCAGCATCGCCGGGCAGCAGGACGGGCATTTGGGCGTGGATGTGATGCGCGGTAAAAACGCCGGCCTCGACATGTACACCTGCGTGCTGCGCTTTTGCACCACCGAGGCGATGCAGCACTGGCTCGATTCGCCGCAACGTCTGGCACTGGTCAACGAAGCCACGCCGATGCTCGCTGATGGCGACCAGACCGAGGTCAACCCGGTCAATGAATTTTGGTTCGCGCCGCAAGCCGACGCTGCTTCGCCACCTCCGCCGCGCTGGAAACAGGCCGTGGTGACGTTGTTGGTGATTCTGCCGCACACCTTGCTGGTGCCGCTGCTCTGGGGCCCGCTGCTGCAACTCAACACCATCCTGTCCAATTACGTGATCGCCACGTTTCTGATCACGCTGACCATCGTCGTCTCGGTGGTGTACCTGTTCATGCCGATGGCGACGCGTCTGTTCGCGCCCTGGCTGTCCCATTCCACTCCTTCCAAGGAAACGCGATGAACGCCGATCTGATTTTATTCAATGGCCAATTCCATACCGTTGACCGTGAAAACCCACGCGCCAGTGCGGTGGCGATCAGCGAGGGTCGCTTCGTCGCGGTCGGCACCGATGCCGACGCCATGGCCCTGCGCGGCTCGGGCACCCAGGTCATCGACCTCAAGGGCCGTTGCGTCATCCCCGGCCTCAACGACTCGCACTTGCACCTGATCCGTGGCGGTCTGAATTACAACCTCGAACTGCGTTGGGAGGGCGTGCCGTCGGTGGTCGATGCCTTGCGCATGCTCAAGGACCAGGCCGATCGCACGCCCACGCCGCAATGGGTGCGCGTGGTCGGTGGCTGGAACGAATTCCAGTTCGCCGAAAAGCGCATGCCGACCCTCGAAGAACTCAATCAGGCCGCGCCGGACACACCGGTGTTTGTCCTGCATTTGTACGACCGCGCCTTGCTCAACCGCGCCGCGTTGCGCGTGGCCGGTTACACCCGCAACACGCCGAATCCGCCGGGTGGCGAGATCGTGCGCGATAGCAACGGCGAGCCGACCGGCATGCTGGTGGCGCGTCCCAACGCGATGATTTTGTACTCGACGCTGGCGAAGGGGCCGAAGTTGCCGCTGGAGTATCAGGTCAACTCGACCCGCCAGTTCATGCGCGAACTCAATCGCCTCGGCCTGACCAGCGCCATCGATGCCGGCGGCGGTTTCCAGAATTATCCCGACGATTACCAGGTGATCGAGCAGTTGGCCAAGGACCAGCAACTGACCATTCGCATCGCCTACAACCTGTTCACGCAGAAGCCGAAAGAAGAGCTGACCGACTTCAAGAACTGGACCAGCAGCGTGACCCTGCATCAGGGCGACGATTACCTGCGGCACAACGGCGCCGGGGAAATGCTGGTGTTCTCGGCGGCGGATTTCGAGGACTTCCTAGAGCCGCGTCCGGACCTGCCGCAAACCATGGAAGACGAGCTGGAACCGGTGGTCCGCCACCTCGTCGAGCAGCGCTGGCCGTTCCGTTTGCACGCCACGTACAACGAATCCATCAGCCGCATGCTCGACGTGTTCGAGAAGGTCAACCGCGACATTCCGTTCAACGGTTTGCCGTGGTTTTTCGATCATGCTGAAACCATCACGCCGCAGAACATCGAGCGGGTGAGGGCGCTGGGTGGTGGTATCGCGATTCAAGATCGCATGGCGTTTCAGGGCGAATATTTTGTCGAGCGTTACGGCGCCAAAGCCGCCGAAGCCACGCCGCCGATCAAGCGCATGTTGGCCGAAGGTGTACCGGTTGGTGCCGGCACCGATGCGACGCGAGTGTCCAGTTACAACCCGTGGACCTCGCTGTACTGGATGGTCAGCGGTCGCACTGTCGGCGGGCTGGAACTGCATGCCGAGGGGCTTTCGCGGCAGACCGCGCTGGAGCTGTTCACCCACGGCAGCGCCTGGTTCTCTTCCGAGCAGGGCAAGAAAGGCATGATCAAGGTCGGCCAACTGGCTGACTTGGCGGCCCTGAGCGCGGACTTTTTCAGCGTCGATGAAGAAGCGATCAAGTGGATCGAATCGGTGTTGACCGTGGTTGGCGGCAAGGTGGTGTACGCCGCCGGAGATTTCGAAAAACTCGGACCTGCCAGCGTGCCGGTGCTGCCGGACTGGTCGCCGGTGGTCAAGGTGCCGGGTCACTGGCGTCCGACGTCGCCGATGCAGGCGCAGGTTCACCATTGCAGCGGGCCGTGCGGCGTGCATTCCCACAGTCATGAAAAGGCCCGTTTATCGAACGCGCCGGTCAGCGATTTCGCCGGTTTCTGGGGCGCGTTCGGCTGCTCGTGCTTCGCGTTCTGACAATCACAATCAGCGCCGATGCAGCGCGTCGGCGCCCTGCGTAATACCCATCCATCGAGGAGTTTCACATGAGCAACGTTCCGTACAAACGCCTGAACAAAGACGATGCCGTTGTCCTGTTGGTCGACCACCAGACGGGCCTGATCTCGCTGGTCCAGGATTTCTCGCCGAACGAATTCAAGAACAACGTGCTGGCCCTTGCGGACCTGGCCAAGTTCTTCAAACTGCCGACCATCCTCACCACCAGTTTCGAAAACGGCCCGAACGGCCCGATGGTGCCTGAGCTCAAAGAACTGTTCCCGGACGCGCCATACATCCCGCGTCCAGGCCAGATCAATGCCTGGGACAACGAAGATTTCGTCAAGGCAGTCAAGGCGACTGGCCGCAAGCAACTGATCATCGCCGGTGTGGTGACCGACGTGTGCGTAACGTTCCCGACGCTGTCGGCGCTGGCGGAAGGTTTTGAAGTGTTTGTGGTGACCGACGCCTCGGGCACCTTCAACGAAACCGTGCAGCAAGCAGCCTGGGCCCGTATGGCGGCGGCCGGTGCACAACTGGTGAACTGGTTCTCGGTGGCCTGCGAGCTGCAAGGCGACTGGCGCAACGACATGGAAGGCTTGGCGAACCTGCTGTCGCCGCGCATTCCGAACTATCGCAACCTGATGAACAGCTACTCGGTGCTGACTGCGAAGTAAGCCCGGCGATCCACAAAAATGCCCGCGACTGTGCGGGCATTTTTCTTTCTGGCGAATGAGCTTTTGTAGCAGCTGTCGAGCCTGCGAGGCTGCGTCCGGCTGCGAAGCAGTCGTCAGTTCAGACAATGCGGTGCGTCAGAAAAAACTCGCACTCAGGTTTTACGACTGCTTCGCAGCCGGACGCAGCCTCGCAAGCTCGACAGCTGCTACAGGAAACAGTGTGGTCCGTCACACCGATTGGCGTTTTTGCAGCCAACTCAGGAAACCGCTTTTCTTGATTTGCACCGGTTTGGCCATCAACGCCAACCGGCTGTTCTGTTGCCTTACCGCCTGCAGCTTGTTCAACGCCCGACCCACTTCAACCTGTCGCTCCATGCAGCCACGGGTCAGGGTTTTGTCGATCCGGTAGATGATGCACGAGGTCAATGTGGTGAAGGTGGCCTGGGACGGCGTGTCGGTGAGGATGCTTTGCTCACCCATCACCTCGCTCGGCCCCATTCGTCCGGCTTCGGTTTGCCCGGCGCCGTCCGGCACGGTAGCGCTGACCACACCGGTTGCAATCACCATCAAACTGTCCGGCACTTCGCCCAATTCCAGCACCACTTGGCCGGCCGCGTATTGCTGCGCAACCATCGACTGAGCCATCTGATCGCGCTCATCTTCGCTCAGGGAACGGAAGACTTTCACTTCATCCAGCAACGCCCGCGCGCGGGTTGTCGGCTCAATCACGCCATCGATCTGCCGCGAAATCCCCGCCGCTTCGAGGTGCCGATGCGCCAGGTCGAACAGCTGATTACGCACGTCGCTTTTCTTTCCGAGCTCGGTGATAAAACCGCTGGCCACGTATTCGGACATGGTTTCGCCAGCCTCTTTGAGCACTGCTTTCGGCGCCGGGGTGAGCAGTAAACTGCTGCTGCCCTGAAGCGTGCGCTCCAGTGCATCCAGCACCCGACGCGGGCGAATGTGGTTGGGTACCTGGATGCTGATCGATACGCCATGCATGTTGTTCGGCCGACTGAGATTGACGATTTTCGCCTTGGCCGCCACCGAGTTCGGCACCACGGCCGTGCTGCCGGCGCTGGTCAGCAGGTGGGTGGCGCGCCAGTCGATGTCGAGCACTTTGCCCTCGACGCCATCGATCATGATCCAGTCATCCACCTGATACGGCTTGGTGGTGTTGAGCACGATCCCGGAAAACACATCGCTCAAGGTGCTTTGCAACGCCAGACCGACGACGATGGCCACGACGCCGGACGTCGCCAACAATCCTTTCACCGGCAGCTCCAGCACATAACCGGCCGCCGCGACGATGGCGATCAGAAACACCAGCGCACCGATGACGTCCTGCAACAGGCGACCGCTGTGACCGATGCGACGCATCAGCACCAAGCCGATGACTTCGGTGAGCACCCGTGCGGCGTACAACCACCAGAGAATCCCCAACGCCGTGGCGCCCAATTGCGCGACACGGTCCTCGGCCAGCAGCGGCGCCTGCAACGGGCTCACACCGGCGTTGATCACCAGCGCGCTGAACATCACAAACAGCGCGAGCCGCACGCCAACCCGCGTGACGCGGTGTTTGAACGGCGCGAGGTGCCAGAGCACGGCGTCGATCACCAGCAGCAGGGCACTCCAGGACAGCAGATGGGCGAGGATAAAGGACATGGGGAAACTCCGACTAAAAGAACGCTTTCGATTCATGTAGCAGCTGTCGAGCACCGCGAGGCAGCGTTCGGCTGCGCAGCAGTCGTGAAATCAAGCAACGCGGTTTGTCAGGAGGACCGCGCATTCAGTTTTCACGACTGCTTCGCCCGAGCGCGGACCGAGCCGAACGCTGCCTCGCGGTGCTCGACAGCTGCTACAGGGGCAAGCAGCTTCGCCACACATTGCTGTGTGGCGAGGGGGAGGGGCTCAGTTCAAGTGCGTCTTGAGCTCCAATGCCGCCTGGCGAACCGCCGCTTTCACTTCCGCAATCTGGCTCAGCGGGTTGAGCAGGCCGAAGTCGTGGATCATGCCGTTGTAGCGCACCGCCGTGACCGGCACACCGGCCGCGTCGAGGTGGCGGGCGTAGGCTTCGCCTTCGTCACGCAACACGTCGAACTCGGCGGTTTGCACCAGGGCGGCGGGCAAGCCCTTCAGCTGTTCGGCACTGGCTTGCAGCGGCGAGGCATGGATCTGCGCGCGCTCGGCCTGGTCCGTGGTGTAGCTGTCCCAGAACCAGTTCATCATGCCCTTGGTCAAGAAATGGCCTTCGGCAAATTGCTGGTACGAGCCACTGTCGAACTGCGCATTGGTCACCGGCCACATCAACAACTGGAAGCGCAGCGCCGGGGTTTTCTGTTCCTTGGCCATCAAGGCCACGACCGCCGCCATGTTGCCGCCGACGCTGTTGCCGGCCACCGCCAGGCGTTTGCCATCGACGCCGATGTCCTTGCCATGCTCGGCCACCCAACGGGTCGCGGCGTAGGCCTGGTTGATCGCGGTCGGGTAGTGCGCTTCCGGCGACGGCGTGTAATCGACATACACTGCGACGGCGCCGGAGCCGACCACCAAATCGTGGATCAGACGCTGGTGAGTCGGGTAATCGCCCAGCACCCAGCCGCCACCGTGGAAGAACATGAACACCGGCAATTCACCCTTGACCTTGACCTTGGCCGGCCGGACGATTTTCAGGTTGATGGTTTGCCCGTCGACCTTGATCGCCCGGTCGCTGACATCCACACCCGACAGATCAACCTTCACCGAATTTTGCGCACCGGTCAGCACCGCACGGGCATCCTTTGGGCTCAGTTGCTCAAGCGGCTTGCCACCGCCGGCGGCGAGGGCTTCGAGGAAGGCCTGGGTGTTGTGTTCGACGCCCGGGCTGCCGGCGGCGAACGCGTTGCCGATGGAGAGGGCGAGGAGGGAGGCGGTCAGGGTTTTGTTGACGATGTTCATGGTCAATTCCTTTTTAATTGTGTGTTCGGTCCCTGTAGCAGCTGTCGAGTGAAACGAGGCTGCGATCTTTTGATCTTGTCTTTAAAAATCAAAGTCAAAAGATCGCAGCCTCGTTTCACTCGACAGCTCCTACAGGTGTTGGGTTGGAACACAGATTAATAGGGTGCCAGCAAGGGAAAAAGCGGCTATAAAGTGTTTGACTGTCAACCAAGGCGTGACAATGAACCCGTTCGAAGATATGCGTATTTTTTGCCAGGTCATGGACTCCGGCAGCTTCACCTCGGCCGCCGATCAATTAGGCCTGTCCAAGCAGTTCGTCAGCCGTCGCCTGATGCAGCTCGAAGAGCGCCTGGGCGTGCGTTTGCTCAATCGCTCGACGCGGCGGCTGGACGTGACCCCGCTGGGCCAGAGTTATTACGAGTCGGCGTTACGCCTGCTCGGTGAAGTCGAGCAGGTGGAGCAGGGCATCGCCGGTCAGACCACCGAGCCGCGCGGCACCATTCGCGTGAGCGCACCGTTATCGTTTGCTTTGGCGCACCTGGGGTGTCTGCTGCCGTTGTTTTTGCAGCGTTATCGCGATGTGACGGTGGAAGTGGACCTGAGCGATCGTCCGGTGGACTTGCTCAGCGAGGGCTACGACCTGGCGTTGCGCATCGGCATCCTTGAGGACTCGACCCTGATCGCCCGCCGTATCGCCTCCATCCAGCGCGTGTACTGCGCCAGCCCGGCTTACCTGGCCGAGCGCGGCACGCCGCTCAAACCTGAAGATTTGCACAGCCATGACTGTTTGCCGTATGGCCACGGGCGTCAGGTGCAATGGCGTTTTGAAGGGCAGGGCAAACCGCTGACCGTCAACGTCACGGGCAGGATGCGGGTCAACAACGGTGAGTTGCTCAAGGACGCGGCGGTGGCCGGGATGGGGATTACGTATTTGCCGACGTTCATTGTCGGTTCGGCGCTGAAGGAGGGCCGTCTGGTGCCGGTGCTGGACGAGTTTCGTCCGCAACCGCTGACGTTGTCGGCGGTGTATCCGCAGCACCGTCAGAGTTCGCGGCCGGTGCAGGCGTTGATCGAGTTTTTGCGCGAGCGGCTGGATAGGGTTGAGGGTGGGTTGTAGAGCACTGTTTTGTGGTTTGCACTATCCAGTGTGGGAGCGGGCTTGCTCGCGAAAGCGGTGGTTCAGTCGACATCTATGTTGAATGAGCCACCGCTTTCGCGAGCAAGCCCGCTCCCACAGGGGATTTGTGGAGTTTTGAAGGTCAGTGACTGTCAGGTCCGTTTGTCATCGCCTGGCTCGCCACCGACATGCACGCCGTGGTCATCACCGATTTCGCCGGAGCGATGGACGCCGTGGTCATCGCCGATTTCGCCGGAGCGATGGACGCCGTGGTCGTCGCCGATTTCACCAGAACGATGGACGCCGTGATCGTCACCCGGTTCGGAGTGAGTGCCGCTGCGTCCGGAGGAGGATGAGGCGGTGTTGCCGGAATGTCCCGAACTATGGTCGCTGCCGCTGTGACCGCTGCCGCTGTTGCCGCCGCTGCCGTTTCCACTATGACCGCCGCCATTGCCACCGCCGCCACTGCCGCTTCCACCGTGACCACCGCCGTTGCCGCCGCCACCGCTTCCACCGCCACCAGAACCACCGCCGCCGTGACCGCCGCCACCGCCGCCAGAACCACCGCCGCCATGACCTCCGCCACCGCCGCCACCAGAACCACCTCCACCCCCGCCACTACCACCATCCTTGGCCTGGGCACTCGATACCCCGGACAAACTGTCCGGTATCAATACGGTAGACGCCGACAGAACTGCGCCAATAGCAACTGCCAGTAAAAGCTTGTTGATGTGCATGTCGTTCTCCGTCTTCTTATTCAGGTTGGAACGTTGATGAACAATGCAACTTGCTGCTCGATTCATTGGGTGAACACCGCAGCGCGCCGATTAATTCAGTTGCAACGTGGATGAACGATGAACGGTACGACTCGACCCCGTTCCAGCGGGTCAGTGAATACTCGAGGCCAGCTCGAAGATCGGGATGTACATCAGGATCACGATGACCCCGATCAGCAGGCCGATGAAGGTCATGAGCAACGGTTCGAACAGCCGCACGAACCATTCGATCCAGCGGCTGATTTCTTCGTCGTAGAAGTCGGCGCTGCGCTCCATCATCTGGCCGAGGTTGCCGGATTGTTCGCCCGCTCTAAGCAAGCGCAGGGACACCGGAGTCACCAGGTGATTGAGTTCCAGCGCGGCCGACAGCGATTGCCCCTCGCGCACTCGCTCGCACGCCTGGTCGAGGCGCACGCGGGAGGCGGGGGTGAGCAGGCCGCGGACCATGCCCATGGCCGTGACGAGGGGGATGCCGCCCTGCAGCAGGATGCCCAGTGAGCGGTAGAAGCGCGCCAGTTCGTACATGAAGATGCGTTGATGAACCGCCGGCAGTTTTTCGATCACCCGGTCAACGCCCCGGCGAAAGGCCGGTTGGCGCTGGAGGAAGCCGAGGGCGACGACAATCGCTCCCAATGTGCCGAAGAATTCACCCTGGTGGGCGTGCAGGAACATCCCGCAGCTCATCAGCACTTGTGACAGCCACGGCAAATTCGACCCCAACCCTTCGAACACCAGGCTGAAGCGCGGCACCACGTAACCCATCAAGAACAACACCACGCCACCGCCCACCACCAGCAACAGCAGAGGGTAGATCGAAGCGCTGACGATTTTTTGCCGAACCTCGTCCATGCGCTGGCGGTAGCTGACATAGCGGCCCAGGGCATCGCCCACGGCGCCGGTCTTCTCGCTGGACTGCACCAGCGCCACATAGAGCGGAGGGAACACCGCCGACAACTGGGCCAATGCCTGGGAAAACGATTTGCCTTCATAAAGCAGGCGCACCAGTTCGCTCAAGGTTTTACGGGCCTGCGGCGCGTTCTCTTTTTCCGCCAGGCTTTCCAGCGCATCGATCAACGGCAGGCCCGCATTGAGCAAGGTGGTCAGTTCCTGGCTGAACAACACCAGGTTGAAGGTCTCGCGCTGTCGAAGGCGCAACGCGCGCCAGTGCCGTTCGACGTGCAGGCTGACCACCCGCAAGCCCTGGTCTTCGACGATACGCCGGGCTTCGCTGTGGCCGGGCGCCTCGACGGTCATCGAGACCACGCCGGCCTTGCCCACTGCCTTGAGATGAAAGCGCATAGTCGCCACTCCCCGTCATTGCCAGCTGGTGACTTCGGCGTTTTCGCCTTCGCCGCCGGGTTGGCCGTCCTTGCCCATGGACAGCAGATCGTATTCGCCGTTTTCGCCGGGGTAGCGGTAGTTGTAGTTACGGCCCCACGGATCCTGCGGCAGTTTTTTCTGCAAGTAAGGACCGGTCCATTTGGTTTCATCGCTGGGCGCAATGACCAGCGCCTGCAAACCCTGTTCGGTCGACGGGTAATGACCGACCTCCAGACGGTACAGGTCCAGCGCCTTGCCCAGGCCTTCGATTTGCGCCTTGGCCACCTTCACTTCGGAGCGGCCCAGTTGGGCGAAATACTTCGGCGCGACGATGCCGGCCAACAGCCCCAGCACCACTAGTACGACTAAGAGTTCGAGCAGGGTGAACCCGCTTTGGGTACGCGGGGCGGAACGCAAACGCTGATTCATGATGACCTCACACAGTCGGCAGAAGGGTCGCCCTGAAGGCGTATGCAATTGCCATGCTCACCCCCGGACATGCTTCTGTAACCCCTGTATTACGGGCCTTTGCGCTTTCGGCACAGTGCTTGCGTATGGCTTGTTTACTACCGGCCATTGGGGCAATACCCCCATTTTTCGGGGCCGGGCAGGGGAGGCAAAATAATGAAAACACTCACCACAGGACTGCTCGGCTGCTTGCTGCTGACGAGCGTCGCACAGGCCGATGTGTTCGTTTCCGTGGACGCCAAGGGCAGCTACGTGCTGTCCAATGTTCACCGTCCCGGCCGCACCTATGAACGGGTCATTCACGAGCCCCAATCCTCGCTGGTCGGCCTCGATCAGCAGCCCCAGATGATTGCCAGACAGCCTTATGCGGAGCTGGTTTCGGCGGCCGCCACGGCCAACGAATTGCCGGCGGCGTTGTTGCACGCCGTCATCCGCGAAGAGTCCCGCTACAACTCGGATGCGACCTCTCCCAAAGGGGCCGGTGGGCTGATGCAATTGATGCCCGATACCGCGCGGGAAATGGGCGTGAAGAATGTCTATGACCCCAAAGCCAACATCCAGGGCGGCGCCAAATACCTCAAGCGCCTGATGACCTTGTTCGACAACGACATCACCCTCGCCGTGGCCGCCTACAACGCCGGGCCACAAGCGGTGCTGAGCCGTGGCGGGGTGATCCCGCCGTTCGCCGAAACCCAGCGTTATGTGCCCAGTGTCTTACGCCAATACCGCCGCTTGCAGGGCCTGGCCATGGATGCCCCGCTGTGATGGGGGGGATCCCCCATATGTGGGGCAACCCGATCCGTACCACCGACCGAAGACCGCATTCGCCCCGTAGCAGCTGTCGAGCTTGCGAGGCTGCGTTCGGCTCGGGCCGCGTTCGGACGAAGCAGTCGTAATACCTGCGCGCGAAGTTTTCCTGAAACACCGCGTTGCCGGATCTCACGACTGCTTCGTCCGAACGCGGCCCGAGCCGAACGCAGCCTCGCAAGCTCGACAGCTGCTACGGGATTTGAGTTGTTGGGTGGAGGTTGGCATCCACCCGGAAAAGTGGGGAATAAATGGGGTATATCCCCCGAGTTATTAAATCGTTGCTGTAAATGGCTGAAAAATAACTGAATTTTTTATGGCATGCGGATTGCTCAAGGGGATTTGTCGAGAATTATTCCCTGTGAGCACCCACAGCGAGGCCCGTGATCATGACCGGCATACCGTACGCTCCGTCCCTGTTCAAATTTGCGCTGTTGGTGGTGTCGATGTTCGGCATCGAGCTGGCGGAGGCGGCCCTGCGTTGCGAGCGCAATCTGGTGGCGAACGTCGTGGCGCTGGATCAGCCGCTGATGTTCAACCGCCTCGGCGCGCAGAACGTCAACGGCATGATGTTCGCCCTGCGCCGCGACGTGGTCGACGATCATAATGTGTCCCTGGCCCAGGGCGGCGCGGCAGTGCCGGGCAAAGTCTCGCTGCGGCCCGACAAGCGTCCACGCCCCTTGGTGTTGCGTGTGGCTGCCGGCGACTGCCTGACCATCAACCTGCAGAACCTGCTGGCGTATCAGGCCAACCCAGGCAGCCACGAAGACGGGGGAGAGGAAGAGGGCGAGATTGAGGGTGAAGTCGAAATCGGTGCAATAGACGACTGGAAAGTCGATGAGCAGGTCGCTGACCGCCATGTCGGCTTCCAGGTCAACGGCATGCAAGCGGTCAACAGCATCGACGACATCGCCTCGTACACCGGGCGCAACGGCAATTCGCTGGTCGCCCCCGGCGGCACCCGTTCCTACACCTTGTTTGCTGAGCGCGAAGGTGCGTTCGCCGCCAGCAGCCGTGGTGCGACCTTCGGTGGTGAAGGCGATGCGGGCAACGTTGCCAACGGGCTGTTCGGCCAAGTGGTGGTGGTGCCCAAGGGCGGCCGCAGCTACCGCAACACCGTGACCGAAGAAGAGATGCGCCTGGCCAGCGCCGGCCGCACGCCGGCCGGTCAACCGATCGTCGATTACCAGGCGCGTTACCCGCAGCGCGAGCCGTGGATCCGTGAAGGCAAGGCCGGTACGCCGATCATCAACATGGTCGACGGCAATGAAATCATTTCCAGCGAAAGCGACGCGATTGTGATGGGCAGCAACGCCGACGGCAGCTTCCCGCCGTCGACCTATCCGCTGGAATCCGTCGGCAAACGCAACCCGGCGATCCCGAATCGGCTGGAACCGTTCCGCGATTTCGCCTCGCAATTCCAGGATGAAACCGCCGCAACCCAGGCATTCCCCGCGTATTGGGCGGACCCGGTGATGGCCCACGTGCTGGAGCCGACCCGCGATTCGTTCATGATCAACTACGGCTCCGGCGGCATGGGCGCCGAGGTGGTGGCCAACCGGTTGGGCGTCGGGCCGATGCACGATTGCCTGTCCTGCGCCTATGAAGAATTTTTCCTCAGTTCGCACACCGTCGGCGACGTCGCGATGCTGGTGGACGTACCGGCCAACGCCGGCCTGGAAGGCATTCTTCCGGGGCAGGTCCCGCGCGCCGACCAGATCGGCGTCAAGGCGACCATGGCGCTGTATCCGTCCGAGCCATCCAACGTCAACCACAGCTACATCGGTGACTTCATCAAATTTCGCAACACCCACAACGGCCATGAGCAGCACATTTTCCACCTGCACGGCCATCAGTGGCTGTTCAACCCCAACGACGACAACTCCGACTATGTGGATGCCCAAGGCATCGGTCCGGGCGCCGGCTACACCTATGAAATCGCCAACGGCGGTTCGGGTAACCGCAACCGCGTCGCCGGTGATGCGATCTACCACTGCCACTTCTACCCGCACTTTGCCCAAGGCATGTGGAGCATGTGGCGGGTACACGACGTGTTTGAAGAAGGCACCAAACTCGAAGTCTCGCAACAAGGCACCGACGGTTACCACAGCGAGCCCTACGCATTGCGCAGCGGCAAACCGGCGGCGGGCGCCCGGGCCTTGCCCGATGGCGAAATCGTTGCCGGTACACCGATCCCTGCGGTCGTGCCGTTGCCGGGCAAAGCCATGGCGCCGATGCCAGGCAAGGTCGCGGTGGTGCCGAAAATCGGCGAAACCCTGGTTGCCGCTAACGATGACGACGATGACGACGATGATGACGACGGCGAACATCACGGCGGCAGCGGCGGCGCTCAAGCCATCGGTTCCCTGGCCCTGGTGGATCGCAGCGAAGCCAACCGCAATGCCGACGGCAGCCTGAAAAACCCTGGCTATCCGTTCTGGATCGGCGGCATGGAAACGTCGGTCGGCCAACGTCCACCAACCCCACCGCTGGACATGCTCGACGCAGCCAAGGCTCAGTCCTTGAAAACCAGTGGCAACGCCTTGTGGGCCAACCTCGACCCGGCTTCGTCCGGTGGTTGGGACGGCGGCCTGGGGCGTCATTCCCTGGACGGTTTCTCCGCCGGTGGCGTGGCGAACACCATTACCACGTCCCTGGATTTCTCCAAGGAAGTGACCCGCGCCAAACCGATTTACATGCCGGAAGAGGGCACCGAAGTCGAACAGGCGGCCATGGCCTTCCACGCCAAAAAAGACCATCCAAGTTTTGCCGTGCTGCCCGGTAATCAAATCGTGGCGAAGGCCTTCCGCACCAACGGTGCCTTGCCGATTGCCGGCGCGCCGTACTACGAACCGTGCATGGATGACCGGCAAAAACGCCTGACCAGCAGCGCCGGCACCGGCGAGTTTGCCAGCGGCGAACGGGTCGACGGCATGTCTTACACCGGTTCCTCGACGTTCACCGCCGACCGTCCACGGGTTTACAAAGCGGCGAACATCCAGTTCGATGCGGTCTACAACAAGGTCGGCTACCACTTCCCGCAAGCGCGCATCCTGGCGCTGTGGGAAGACGCCTGGCCGGTGATCACCAAGCAGCGTCCGCCAGAGCCTTTGGTGATGCGCATGAACACCTTCGACTGCGTGCAATACCAGCAAACCAACCTGGTGCCGGCCACCTATGAGATGGACGACTATCAGGTGCGCACGCCGACCGACGTGATCGGCCAGCACATTCACCTGCCGAAATGGGACCTGACGGCGGCCGACGGTTCGGCCAACGGCTGGAACTACGAAGACGGCGTGCTTTCCCCGGGGGCCGTGCAAGAACGCATCCACGCCATTCGCGAGTTCAACCAATGCGAAGGCACCGACCCACGGGACGGCACCCCGGCCTGTCCGAAAGCCAAAAATCACCCGTACTTCGGTCAATTTGGCCGGGCCGACTGGGTGGGTGCGCGCACCGCGATGCAGCGCTGGTTTGTCGATCCGGTGGTGAACGCCAAAGGTGTCGACCGTGGCCTGGGGACCATTTTCACCCACGACCACCTCGGCCCATCGACTCACCAACAGATTGGTCTGTACGCCACCGTGCTGGCTGAACCGGCCGGTTCCACCTGGTTCCACGCTGAAACCGGCGAGCCGCTGTACAGCGGCGCGCGCCAGGACGGCGGGCCGACGTCGTGGCAAGCGGTGATCTCGACCGGTGACATCGACGGCGACGGCAAGAACGACAGCTTCCGTGAGTTCTTCCTCGAGTACAGCGACTTCCAGCACGCCTATGAAGCCGGTGTGTATGTGGGCGCCGGTCCTAACGGCGTGCCTAATCCGCAAGCCTTCCCGGCCACCGCGGACAGCTTCCGCTACGCGATCAATCCGCCGGTGCGCAACAACGCCAGCACCTTGCTCGACGGCATCATCGAAGTGCAGGGCGGCATGGTGCCGGGTTGTCCGACTCGGCCATGCCCACAGGCGATCTCGGTCGATGACCCCGGCATGTTCGTGGTCAACTACCGCAACGAACCGCTGGCCCTGCGGGTGTACGACCCGAACAAGGTCGGCCCGGACGGCAAGCGCGGCATGCAGGCCGACGGCCTCGGCGGCGACCTGGCGTACGCCATGCAAAGCCGCACCGACCGCGCCATCCCGGCGATGAACCTGGCGCCTAACCTCGTCACCGCGGCCACCGGCCCAACCGGCGGCACCACCCTGTTCCCGCCACACGTCAACCGTGGTGGTGCGGAACCGGGTGACCCGTTCACCCCGATGTTGCGCACCTACACCGGTGACAACGTGCGGCTGCGGGTGCATGCCGGCGGTCACGAAGAAGAGCACAACGTGACCCTGCACGGCGTGAAATGGCTGCAAAGCGGTTCCGGCTTCGGCAACAGCTCCAACTCCGGCTGGCGCGCGTCGCAGATGGTCGGTATCTCCGAACAGATGGGCTTCAATGCGCCGGTCTCGATGCTCTCCAGTTCGGCGGCGACCACGGGGGACTACCTGTACTCGATGGACGCTTCGATTGAAGGTTACTGGAACGGTATCTGGGGCGTGATGCGCAACTACACGGCCCAGCGCAGCGATCTGTTCGCCGTGCCGAACAACCCTAAACCAGCGGGCATGCGCAATACCGTGGCATTCGATGGTTCCTGCCCTCGGATCAGCGCTAACCCCAATGGCATCGGCACCCGGCCGACCGTGCAACGCAACTATGAAGTGGTTGCGGCGCTGGCCAACGACATCCTGCGCAATCCGTTGAACCTGACCATCGGCGATCCGGCCGGCATCGGGCAACACGTGGGCGGGCCGTTGAATCCGGCGGGTGGCACCCTGGTGTTCAACTCGCGTCCGGTGAATATCCCGCAGGTCACCGTGGTCGATCCTGAAGATGGCGAAACCATCACCGTCGGTGGTCAAAGCGGCCCGTTGCACGATCCGACTGCGATCCTGTACGTGCGCAAATCCGACCTCGATCCGGTCACCGGCAAAATGAAACCAGGTGTACCGGTGGAGCCGCTGGTATTGCGCGCAGCGGCGGGTGACTGCATCAACGTCACCCTGGAAAACCGCTTGCCTGTGATCATGCCCGACCTGACCCAGACGGCCGTGATGCAAGGGCTGGTCAAGCGTGATCGCAACAATGGCCAGGGCTCGACCATCTTCACCAACAACCTGATGCGGCCGTCGAGCCACGTGGGTCTGCACGCGCAACTGCTGGCGTACGACATCACCAAATCCGATGGCACCAACGTCGGCGCCAACCCGATCCAGACCGTGCCACCACGCATCGGCAACAGCGGCGCGTACCCGACCCGTACTTATCAGTACTACGCCGGGCACCTGGAACGTGAAGGTAAACCGGTCACGCAACTGGGCCGCAGTGTCGACAACATCAACGCCACGGCGGTGGAGTTCGGCGGACTGAATATCACCCCGGCGGACCTCATCAAACAACCGCAGAAAGGCTTGGGTGGGGCGATGACGATCCTGCCGGTGGGCGCAACCTGGGTTGAGGATGCGCGTAAAACCAACGCAACGGTCACGGCGCCAGGGCAGACCACTTACCGCGACTTTGCGATGGTCTGGCAGAAAGCGCTGAACATCCGCTGGGCCAATGGTCGGCCGGTGGAAGGCATTGCCGCCGAAGGGTTCGGTGTACCGACCGATCCACAGGACAACTCGAGCATGGCCATCAACTACAAGGCCGAGCCGATCTGGTTCCGCTTCGGGTTGGCGCCGGACGCGCCGTTCGGGCACGCCGACGGTGCCGGTTACGGTGACGTGCCTAACGCGCATATGGCGTATAGCAATGCGCTGATCGGGGGCGATCCTCAGACACCGGTGCTGTATGTGAAACCGGGGCAACCGTTCCGCACCCACATCATGATGCCGAGCGGTGGCAGTCGCGGCACGACCTTCCAACTGGACGGTCACGTCTGGTCGGTCAACCCGTTCCAGTCGGAGAAGAGCGATACCGGTGGTTATCCGATGTCCACGCCAGGGGTGGGGTCGGTGCGGTTTGGCTACAACCCGATGTCGATGTACATCGGCGCTCGTGAAAGCATCCTGCCGGCGGCGCACTTCAGCTTCATGCACCCGAGCGCCGGGGGCAGCAACGCGATACCGGGCGATTACCTGTACCGCGACTACGGTGCCTACGGCAACACCGCCGGGCTTTGGGGGTTGCTGCGGGTGACCAACGAACCTGAGCCGGCACCGGCACCGTAGGACTGGAAGCGAGCGCAACACCTGTGGGAGCGAGCTTGCTCGCGATGAATTCACCTCGGTTTCTGCGGTGAGGCGAATGAAGCCATCGCGAGCAAGCCCGCTCCCACAAGGGACAAGGCAGGCACAGATCTGTAAGGGGAGAGTGTTATGAACAGGACTATCGGATTCGCCGTTTGCGTGCTGGCCGTCGGGGTCGCGCTGATCAGCTTCGGCGTCTGGCGCACCGCGCCGCCCAACCTGCTGAGCCAGGTCGCTCTACCGGACACCTGGAGCAGTCAGAACCTCTCCCGTGACGGGGTTTCGGTGGCGCTTGAGGTCAAGCCACTTTCCGCGGACGGCGTGTTGCGTGAAGGCGAGTTTGCCGACGTGCAGTTCCGCGTCAGCGACAGTGCCTCGGGACAGCCATTGTCTGGCGTCAATCCTGGTGCCTGGCTCGATCCGGAAACTGTCGCTGCCGACAAGGCCCAGGGCCGCGAGCAGAGCTGCAAAGCCAGGGTCGGAGTCTTCCTGAAATCCAGCATCGGCGCACGGCCGATGCTCGATCTGAACAGCTACTTCCTGCTGGTGATGAACCGCGACGCCAGCGTCTCGGTGGTCGATCCGTCGGTGTCAGTGGGCGGTATCACCAGCACCATGGCGCGCATCGACATCAAAAAACCGCCGATGGACTGGACCACGCCCAAGGACAACAAACGGGTGTTCGTCTCCATGCCGACCGCCGATGAAGTGGCGGTGATCGACAGCGAGCAGTTCAAAATGATCGACTCGGTCGCCGCCGGCAGCAACCCGGTGCGCGTGGCCTTGCAGCCGGACGAGCGCCTGCTGTGGGTCGGCAACAATGCCAAAACCGCCGAGCAGTCCGGGGTCACGGTGATCGACACCCGCAGCCTCAAGCCGCTTAAACACCTGGCCACTGGCGCCGGGCACCACGAAATCACCTTCAGCAAAGACAGCCGTTTTGCCTTTGTCAGCAACCGCGATGACGGCACGCTGAGCATCATCGACATCGCCAGCCTGACCATCAGCAAACAACTGAAGACCGGCTCGCACCCGCTCTCGGTCGCGTACTCACCACTGTCCCAGGCGGTGTATGTCGCCGACGGCAAGGACGGCACTGTGACCGTGGTCGATACCGCCAGCCTCGCGGTTCGGCGGGTGATCAAGATGAAGCAGGGCCTGGGCCCGATGGGGTTCAGCGCGGACGGGCGTTTCGGCATCGCCCTCAACACCCTGGAAAACCAGGCGGCGGTGATCGACGCGGCCACCGATTCGATGATCCATGAACTGGACGTGTCCGCCGAACCCTACCAAGTGGTGTTCACCAAGGCCTACGCCTACATCCGCGGGCTGGCGTCGGCCAAGGTCACCATGATCAATCTCTCGTCGTTGGGCGCAGGCCGCACGCCAATCAGCCAGGGCTTCGAAGCCGGGCCTCAGGCGCCACGGCTGGCCGGTGATTTGCCGTTGGCCTCAAGCCTGGCGGTGTCGCGGGACGACAACGCGGTGTTCGTGGTCAACCCGGTGGACAACACCACTTACTTCTACGCCGAAGGCATGAACGCACCGATGTCCGGCTACCCCAATCGCGGGCAGGTGGCCCGCGCGGCCATGGTCATCGACCGCAGCCTGCGCGAGATCGAGCCCGGGCTCTACAGTTCGCGGATCAAGCTTCCAGTCGCCGGGCGTTTCGACGTGGCGTTCCTGCTCAACCAACCGAACATCATCCATTGCTTCACGGCGCTGGTTGAGCCTGACAAGAACCTCGCAAAACTCCCAGGCGTGCCAAAAGTCGAGTTCATGCTCGACACATCCACCGCCGCCCTCGGCAGCCCTTACACCGTGCGGTTTCGCATCGTCCAGGGCCAGCAGAAGGCACAGCGCAGCGGGGTCAAGGACGTTCAGGTGCGCTACTTCCGCGCCCCGACTTCCCGGGCCCAACACGTCGCCGCCCTTGAAGTGGGCAACGGCATCTACGAAGCCCCGGTGACCCTCGACCAGAACGGCGCCTGGTACCTGCACGTTCGCGCGGCGTCCCTTGGCGCGAGTTTCGATGACAAGACCTTTGCCAGCGTTCGGGTGTTGCCCGGCGATGCCCACTGAAGAGGAAACCGACATGAATCGATTCGCACACCGTGGACTGCTGACGCTCTGCCTGTTGGCCGTCGGCATCGGCCAGGCCCTGGCGCACTCGGCGGATGAACACGCCGGGCACGACATGCCGGCCAAAAGCGCCAGTTCGGAGAGCGCCCAGGTCAAATTCGCCGACGTCGCGCTGGTGGACCAGAACGGCAAACCGGTGCGACTCGAGAAGGATCTGGTGACCAACAAGATCGTGGTCATGAGTTTCATCTACACCAGTTGCACCACGGTGTGCCCGGTGGTGTCCTCGATCATGGGCAAGGTGCAGAAGCAACTCGGCGCCCGGGTCGGCGAAGAAGTGCAACTGGTGTCGATCAGCATTGACCCGCAGCGCGATGACGCCAAGCGCCTCAACGACTACGCCCGCAGCTTCCAGAAGGGGCCGGGCTGGAGCTGGCTGACCGGCAGCTCGCAATCGATCAACGAAACCCTCAAGGGCCTCGGCTCTTTCAGCGGTGACTTCAAAAGCCATCAGCCGCTGATCCTCGTCGGTGACGGCAACAGCCGCCACTGGACGCGTTATTACGGATTTACCGACCCGGCGGTGCTCACACGTGAAGTCGAGAAACTCAGCGGCCAGCGCCAAGCCCACGCCAAACACACTGCCATTGCCATGGAGCATCAGCCATGAAAGCCCTCGCATTGATCTTCCTGACGATGTGTTTTTGCGTGATCAGTTTTATGGCGTTTTCCCACGAAGGACACCAGGAGCCGGCACCGGCGGTGGCCGCCGCCGAGCAACCGGCCAGTGGGACCCGGGACGCGAAAACCTGGTTCACCGACACGCCGTTACAGGACCAGAACGGCAACACGCTGCGCTTCTACAGTGATGCGCTGCAAAACCGCGTGGTGCTGCTGAACGTGATTTTCACCAGTTGCAACGATGCCTGCCCGCTAATCACCCAGAAACTCAAGGAAGTTCGCGAGGTACTGGGCGACAAGGCCGACGGCATCACCTTTATCTCCCTTACCAGTGATCCGCTGCGCGATACGCCGGCGGTACTCAAGGCTTACACCTTGAAGCAGGGCGTCGATGGCCCCCACTGGCTTTTTCTCACCGGCGACAAGGCACAAATGGACCTTGTACTGGGGCGCATCGGCCAGATTGTGCCGACCCCCGAGCAGCACTCGACGCAGCTGATTGTCGGTGACGTGGCCAACAAGCGCTGGAGCAAAATCCGTCCCGATGCACCGGCCGCCGCCATTGCCCAGCGCTTGCAGTTGCTGACAATGCCCGTGGCCGGTCGTTGAGCGGCCGCCATGAAAACCGCCCTCGTCCTCAGCCTGCTACTGCTTGGCGGCGTCAGCCTCTGCGCCAATGCGTTGCCGCTGACCCCCAGCGAAAACGCCGGTAAACGGCTGTATCGCGAGGGCGTGTCCGGGAGCGGTGAGCCGATCATGGCGCGGGTGGGCGCGGCGGACATGCTGCTGCCGGCCACCAGCCTTCCCTGCGCCAATTGCCATGGCGCCGATGCCCAGGGACGACCCGAAGGCGGGGTACGGCCTCCAGACATCAGCTGGTTGCGCCTCTCCAGCAGCTACGGTCAGCAACAGGTCAACGGCCGCAATTACCCGGCCTACACCGAGGGCTCACTGGCCCGGGCGATCCAGGAAGGGCGTGATTCGGCGAACAATCGACTGGACCCGGCGATGCCACGGTTCGTGCTGTCGATGAATGACCAGCGCAACCTCACGGCCTACCTCAAGCGCGTGGCCGAAGACCGCGATCCGGGGTTGACCGCCGACAGCCTGCACCTGGGCACCTTGTTGCCGCGACAGGGACCGCTGAGTACGGAGGGCGCGACGGTGGCGGCGGTGCTCAAGGGCAGCGTGGCGCGGATCAACCAGGCGGGCGGGATTCATGGCCGGCAACTGCGCCTGACCATCCTCGACCCGGGCCCGGACCGCGCCAGTGCCGAACAGGCGCTGGACCGCTTGATCGAACAGGAGCAGGTGTTCGCCCTGATCGCGCCGCTGGCACCCGCGCTCGACACCGAACTGGTCACGCGACTGGAACGCGCCGGCATTCCGCTGATCGGGCCGCTCTCACTGCAGGGCATGGCCCCGGCCAGTCGGCAGATTTTCGAACCGCTGTCCGGGCTCCGCGAGCAACTGATCGCCCTGGCCGACTACGGCGCCGCCAGTCTGCGGGTGCTCCAGGGGCCGACGCTGATCGCCTACTCGGATGAACCGAGCCAACGGCTGGCGGCGCAGACCCTCGGCCAGTACCTGCAAGATCACGCCTGGCAGCAAGTGCGGCTGCAGGCCTACACCTCGGCGCAGGACGAGTTGCCGCTGGGCGCGCGATCGGTGTTTTACCTGGGCAGCGGCGGCGGATTCAGTCGCCTCGCCGAGCGCTTGCAAACGGCGGGGCAGGTGCCCTACCTGTTCGCCGCATCGAATCAGGTGGCCGGTGACCTGTTTCAAGTGCCCAGTGATTTTTCCCGGCGGGTGTTTCTGGCGTATCCGTTCGTGCCCAGTGACTGGACGCTGGCCGGACGCCTGGCCCTGACGCAATTACGCGAGCACCAGGGGCTGGGCGGTGAGCACGCGGTGCTGCAAGTCGGCGCCTACAGCTCGATGCTGCTGCTAAGCGAAGGCATGAAGCAGGCCGGGCGCGACGCCAGCCGCGAGAAGCTCATCAGCGCCCTGGAAGGCTTGCACGATTTCGACACCGGGCTGACCCCGCTGCTCAGCTTCGGTCCCGGCCGCCGACTCGGCTTGAGCGGTGCCCACATCGTCACCGTAGATTTGCCCGACCAGCGCTTCTATCTGGTCGCACCGTACAAGCCCATTGCCGCGACACCCTGACGGGAGGCCTGATGATGAAACTCAACACGCTGCTGATCCTTCTGACGCTGTGGGGCCCCATTGTGCTCGCCAGCAATGGCCCGGCTGCCGCGCGCGTCAACGGCGAGGTCATTTCCGAATTTCGTCTGGAACGTTATTTCGCCGAGTATCTGGAGGACCAGGGCCGGGCGGTGGGCAGCATTCGCAACCCCACGGCGTACAAACAATTGCGCCAGAAAGCCCTGGACGCCCTGATCGACAAAGAGTTGCTGTGGCAGGAGTCGCGCAAGCGCGGGGTGGTGATCAGCGATGAAGTGGTGCAAAGCCAGGTCGAGCAGACGCGGCAAGCGATCGGTGGCGCCGAGGTGTTCGCCCGTCGCCTCGAAGACGCCGGTTTCGACGAAGCCACTTATATCGAATACACGCGCCGTGAACTCGCGGCACAAAAGGTGTTTGCCGAGCTGGTCCAGGCGGCTGAGCCTGACGAAAAACAGGTCCGCGCGTTCTACGAGGAGCATCGCGCCGAAATGAGCACGCCGGAGCAAATCCAGGCGCGGCACATCCTGGTCAAAGTGCCTCAGGGCGCCGATGCCACCACAGTTGAAGCAGCCCGGCTACGCTTAGAGGAGATGCGGGTGAAAATCAGCCAGGGCGAGGACTTTGCCAGCGTTGCCCGGGCCGGCTCCGAAGATGCTTCCGCCACCGAAGGCGGGGATCTGGGCTATTTTCCTCGTGGGCGCATGATGCCGGAATTCGAAGCTGCGGCATTTGCTCTGGCGCCGGGGGCGGTCAGCGCGCCGGTGCGCACGCCATTGGGCTGGCATTTGATTTACTTGCAGAACCACCAGGAGGCAGCCGATGTCTCAGAATCTCAGGGGCTTGAAATGGTTCGGGCTTACCTTGCCCGACAGCAAAAGGATCAGGCTCGTCTACAGGTTCTGGCGCAGCTGCGATCCAGCAATCGTATCGAACGGATTGACGATGATTGAAGCGTCCCCCCCCCCAAATGTGGGGAAAGCTTCAGGGCAAATTCGAGCGCTTCCCCGCCTTTGGGGGACGGGGTTCCTGAACGAAAAGATTTTTTCATGAAAATCATAGAGATGAAGCGGTCGAAAACCGGCGCTCAGTCTGGCATGAAGTGTGCGTTAGCCTAATTAAGGCGCGTACTCCCAGGCACGAATATCGGACCTGCGGTTTCAAGGAGTCCACCTTGTTAAACAAAGTACTGGTTGTTGAAGACGAACAGCTGCTGGCGGATAACCTCAAGAATTATCTCGAGGCGCAAGCACTGGAAGTCCGGATAGTTCACGACGGTGCCAAGGCAATCGACGAAGTCGAACGTTTTGCACCCGATGTGATGGTGTTCGATTACCGCTTGCCCGATATGGAAGGCTTTGAGGTGCTCGATGCCGTCCGCCAGAACAGGAAGTGCCATTTTGTGCTGATTACCGGGCACCCAACCGCTGAAGTCTGTGAGCGGGCCCGGCAACTGGGAGTCAGCCATATCCTGTTCAAACCGTTTCCGTTGGCGGAATTGGCCCGTGCAGTCTGTGACCTTCTAGGGATGGAGCGGGAAAACCGAACAGGCGCGAGCCCATCCGAAGGATTCGTCGAACGACGCCAGAGCAGGACCGAAAGCTTCCCGCTGCAGTTGTACGATGGCAGTTGGGTGCTGGCAGATCGTCGACGAAGTTCATCGACCTCCAAGGCACCAGACGACGAACAATTGCTCACCGGGGAGTAGTGGCGCGACAAGCCGTTCCGGTACATGCCGTAATTGCTCGCCGCGTCGACAGGGCTCAAAGCCCCCGGCGTTGGAGAGCATGCCATGGACCGTCTATCCCTTGCCGTAGAACCGGCGCAATTGGAATGTGTACCTTCGCGCTTTTCCAGTGAACAACTGGCCCAGGCCCGGGCCCGGGCAACCAGTTCCGGCGAGCGGGTTCTGGAGGCCCTCGGGGTGTTGTGCAACCTGGCCCCCATGCCTTTCATCCAGTGCCTCGGCGCTACCCTGCATTATCCGGTGCTCGACACCGACACCCTGTTTCAAGCCACCCCGGTGTTCGACCGGGTCACCCTGGCCCAATGCCTCAAGCGCGAATTCATCCTGCTGCGTCACGACGATGCGGTCATTGGCGTGTTTGCCGACCCGTTCGACACCTCGCGCCTGGCCTGGATCGATGACTGCCTGCACGGCGCTCCGCTGTACCTGGTGCATGCCGACGACCTGAAAGCTTATCTGGCGCGTCACGAAGAGAGCTTCCACGCGGTGGAATCGCTCAACGCCCAGGCCGACGCCAATGTCGAAATCGATACCCTGCAAAGCCTGTCCCTGACCAGCATCAGCGAAGACGCCAGCGTCGTCGTCAAACTGGTCAACTCGACCCTCTACGACGCGCTGAAAATGCACGCCAGCGACATCCATCTGGGCACCACCGGCAGCGGCCTGGTGATCAAGTACCGGATCGACGGCGTGCTGAACAACATCAGCAAGATCCAGGGCAGCGAGTTCGCCGAGCAGGTGATCTCCCGGGTCAAAGTCATGGCCGAACTGGACATCGGCGAAAAACGCGTGCCCCAGGACGGTCGCTTCAAGATCGGCATCAGCGGCCGCCAGATCGACTTTCGGGTGTCGATCATGCCGAGCATTTTTGGCGAAGACGCAGTGCTGCGGGTCCTCGACAAACAGGACTTGGCGGACAAGGTCAGCGGCGTGCAATTGCAGGCCCTGGGCTTTGAAGACGAAACCCTGCGTGCACTGCGCCGGCTGGCCGCCGAACCGTACGGCATGGTGCTGGTGACCGGCCCGACCGGTAGCGGCAAGACCACCACCCTCTACGCGATGATCACCGAGATCAACCACGGCGTGGACAAGATCATCACCATTGAAGACCCGGTGGAATATCAACTGCCGGGCGTGCTGCAAATCCCGGTCAATGAAAAGAAAGGCCTGACCTTTGCCCGTGGCCTGCGCTCGATCCTGCGTCACGACCCGGACAAGATCATGGTTGGTGAAATCCGCGACCCCGATACCGCCCAGATCGCCGTGCAATCGGCCCTCACCGGGCACCTGGTGTTCACCACCATTCACGCCAACAACGTGTTCGACGTGATCGGCCGCTTCACCCAGATGGAAATCGACCCCTACAGCCTCGTCTCGGCCCTCAACGCCGTGCTCGCTCAGCGGCTGATCCGCCTGGTGTGCGCCAGTTGCAGCGCGCCGAGCAACCCGACCGATGAAGAACTGCGACTTTCCGGGCTCGATCCGCAAAAGGTCGATCACTACCACTTCGTCCATGGCAAAGGCTGCGGCCATTGCCGCGGCACCGGTTATCGCGGGCGGACTGCGATTGCCGAGCTGCTGCACCTGGACGACGAACTGCGGCAAATGATCGTCGAGCGCCAACCGGTTTCGAAGATCAAGGCACACGCTTGCAAACGTGGCTTGCGCTTGTTGCGCGAGTCGGCCCTGGAACTGGTGCAAGAGGGGCGGACCACGCTCGAGGAGATCAATCGTGTCACTTTTGTCTCGTGATCGTTATGTCGCCGTGCTCGGCGCCAGTGGTGTCGGCCTGGGCCAGCGCAAGGGTGGCGACACCCTGTGGCTGGGCAGCGTCGGCTTTATCGACGAAGGCTTCCATGCCTGGGCCGTCGCCCTCGAAACCCTCGACCGCTTGCTGGGCGAACACGCGCCGGCCGGTGCGGAATTGAGCGTGGTGGTCTCCGGTCACTTCAGCCGCTTCTGCCTGGTGCCCTGGAGCGAACAAATCACCAGCCCTGACGAATTGCTCGGGTTTGCCCAACTGTGTTTCGAAGACCTCTACGGCGTACCGACCCACCCCTGGAGCATGGTGTTGTCGGCTGAACCGGCGGGGTACGACCGGATCGCCACCGCGCTGCCGCAAGACTTGCTGGCGCGTCTGCGCAGCCTGGTCAGCGGTCGCGGCTTGCGCCTGCGGTCGGTGCAGCCGTACCTGATGGCGGCGTTCAATCACTTCGATAAAAGCCTCGACGCCGGCGACTTCCTGTTCGTGGTCGCCGAGCCGGTGCGCAGTGTCTTGCTGCTGGCCAGGGAAGGGCGCTGGACCTCGGTGCGTTCGGTGGGCAGCAGCGACAGCGATGCCGCACTGACCGCGCTGATCGGCCGGGAAAGCCAGTTGCAGGCCTCCACCAGCGAACGGCCGCTGAACGTTTACCTGCACGCGCCGGCCCGTATCGATGTGCAGCCCGACGTACCCGGTGTGCATTTGCGCACCCTCGAAGAAGACCGGACAGCCGTACATGATTGTTTGTACGTGATGTCCCGGGCGGTGGCCTGACATGCGCGCCCTGACGCTCGACTTCCAGCCACGCCGCCGCTCGGGCCCATTGGGCTGGAGCCTGCTGGCAGGTGGCGTGATGCTGGTGGTGACCTGTTTTGTCGCCCAGCAGCACGTCGCCGAACAGGCCTCGCAACAGCAAGGCCATCTGCAAAACGCCCAGCGCGAACTCACCGGCGACACCGGCAGCAAAGTCACCCTGAGCCCGGCCGAAACCCGCGAGCAGGCCCAGAACCTGGCGGAAATGCGCAAGGTCTCGCAGCAACTGCGCCGGCCCTGGGAGCGCCTGTTCGCCATGCTCGAAGCCATGCCCCGCGACAACGTCGCCTTGCTGACCCTGACCCCGGATGCCCGCAAGGGCCAGGTGCGCATCACCGCCGAGGCACGGGACCTGGAAGCGATGCTCGACTTCCACCGCCGCCTCGAAGCCAGCGACGAGCTCTCCGATGTGTCGCTGCTCAGCCACGAAATCGTCGTGAAATCGCCGGAACAACCGGTGCAATTCAACCTGTCGGCTAGCTGGGAGATCGGCGATGCAAATCTCTAGATTGATCGTCCACGAATACCTGCAAGGCCTGGGCGTGCCCGGCCTGGCAGGGTTGGCGATGTTGCTGCTGGCGCTGGCCTGGGCCTTGGGTGGCCTGATGCCGGACTGGAACTCGCTGCAAACCCTCAGCCAGCAGACCCGTGAAGCCGGCGAATACCTGGCCAAGGTTGAAGACGGCAGTGTCGCCGCCCCGGTGGTGCCGCAACGTCAGCTCGACGACTTCCGCAGCAAGTTGCCCTCGCAGCCACAAGCCACCGTGGCCATCGACAAGATTTACGCGCTGGCGGCCCAGGAACACATCACCCTGGCCCGCGGTGAATACTCGCTGGGCATCGACCCCAAGACTCATCTGGCCCGTTATCAGATTCTGCTGCCGGTGCGTGGCAGCTACCCGCAACTGCGGCGCTTCCTGCACGCGTTGCTCGGCCAGTTGCCGGCCGTGGTGGTGGAGGACGTGGAGTTCCAGCGTAAAAAGATCGCCGACACCGACCTGACCGGGCGGATCCGCATGACCCTTTACCTGTCGAGGTCATGATGAATACCAAGCGCGTAGTGGGTTGGGTGGCGTTCTTCGGCGTGGCCGCGGCGCTGACCTGGGGGCCTGATTACTTCATGCCGTCGGACGAAAGCGATGCCTCGGTCGCGACCGCGACAACGCCCGCCAAAAGCAAAACCCGCGGCACGCTGCCGGCCGTTGCAGCCAGTGGCAAACCGGCGGTGATCAAAGACCTGAGCCCGTCCGGCGATCTGTTCGCCGCTCGCAGCTGGAAGGCTGCACCGACGCTGGCCAGCGTCACCGAACAACCCGTCAACCAGACCCCGGTGGTGCCAGTCCCCAGCGTACCGCCGATGCCTTTCCAGTTCGTCGGCAAGCTCCATGACCGTTCCGACCTGCAAGTGTTTTTGCAGAACGGCGAAAAAATATACGTCGTACGCAAAGGGGATGTGATCGACGACACCTGGCGGATCGAGGGGATTTCCGATGTGGAACTCAGCTTTGTCTACCTGCCTCTGCATTTGTCCCAGACCTTGTCTGTGGGGAGCACGCAATGAACAGTTCCCGTTTGCTGTTGAACCTTTGTGTATGCGCAGCGCTGGCCGCGTGCAGCTCGGCGCAGGTTGCCAAAGAGGAGGGGACCGACCTGATGGCGTCGGGGCAGTACGAAGCCGGCCTCGCCCGTATCGAGGAGGGGCTCAAGGAAAACCCTCGCAACACCGAACTGCACCTGGCCCTGACCAGCGGCCGTGCTCGTGCAGTCACGGCGTTGTTGACCCAGGGCGACATGGATCGCGCCCAGCGTGATTTCGCGTCGGCTCGCATGGCGTATAGCCGGGTGCTGACCATCGAACCGAACAACCGTCGGGCCCAGGACTCCCTGCGCCAACTCGAACACATGCGCAGTCTCGATGACAAACTCGAACTCGCCCGGGGCGACCTGCGTCGCGGCGACATTTACGGCGCCGATCGCCAGGTCAAACAGATCCTCGAACTGGACCCCAAGAATGAAGGCGCCCTGGAGCTGCAAAGCAATATCCGTCTGGTGCAAAGCCGCAACGTGATTCCTTACCCGCAACTGCGCACCCGTCTCGACCGCCCGGTGACCCTGGAATTTCGCGACGCCAACCTGAAAACCATCTTCGAAGTGCTTTCCCAAGTCGCCGGTTTGAACTTCATCTTCGACAAAGATCTGCGCCCCGACATGAAAGCCACCATCTTCGTGCGTGACGTGCGCATCGAAGACGCCGTGGAACTGCTGCTGCAACAGAACCAGCTGCACCAGAAAGTGGTGAACGAAAACACCTTGCTGATCTACCCGGATTCGCCGCAGAAGCTCAAGGATTACCAAGAGCTGGTGATGCGCACCTTCTACCTGACCAGCATCGATGCCAACACCGCGCTGAACATGATCAAGACCATGCTCAAGACCCGTGACGTGTTCGTCGATGAACGCCTCAATACCCTGACCATGCGCGACAGCGAAGACGCCGTGCGCATGGCCGAGAAACTCCTGCAATCGCAAGACCAGTCCAACCCGGAGGTGGTGCTGGAAGTGGAAGTGATGGAAGTCGCGACCCAACGCATCCTCGACCTTGGCCTGCAATGGCCGAACACCTTCGGCGTGGTCAACAGCGACGGCTCGGCGGTGACCCTGCTCGATCAACTCAAAGGCATCAACTCCAGCCGGATCACCATTTCGCCGTCGCCGCAGGCCAAGATCAACGCCCAGGACAACGACATCAACACCCTGGCCAGCCCGGTGATCCGCGTCAGCAACCGTGAACAGGCGCGCATCCACATCGGTCAGCGGGTGCCGATCATCAGCGCCACTTCGGTGCCGTCGACCCAGGGTCCGGTCATCACCGAAAGCGTCACCTACCTGGACGTCGGTCTGAAGCTCGAGGTGCAGCCGACTGTGCACCTGAACAATGAAGTGGCGATCAAGATCGCCCTGGAAGTCAGTAACGCCACACCGCTGGAACCGACCCGTCAGGGCACTATTCCGGTGCAGGTCGATACCCGCAATGCCCAGACCACCCTGCGTCTGCATGACGGCGAAACCCAGGTGCTGGCCGGCCTGATGCGCGACGACCATGGCGCCACGGGCAACAAGATTCCGGGCCTTGGCGACATCCCCGGTCTTGGCCGGTTGTTCGGCAGCAACAAGGACACCGTCGGCAAATCGGAACTGGTGCTCTCCATTACACCTCGGATCGTGCGCAACCTGCCGTACCAGAGCCCGTCGGACATGGAATTCCCCACCGGCACCGAAACCAGCATGCACATCCAGGCGCCTGACCGCCGGATGCCAGCGCCGATTCAGAACGAACACATCGATCGGCCGGTTGCGTCCAATTCCACCCCTGTTGTCGTCGAGAAGCCTTGATCATGAACGCCTCGCAACGTGGTTTTACCCTGATCGAAGTCGTGGTGACGCTGGCCCTGATCGGCCTGCTGGCCGGCATGGCCGCGCCACTGACCGAGACCGTGGTGCGCCGGGGCAAAGAGCAGCAATTACGCACGGCGCTGTACCAGATCCGCGACGCCATCGACGCCTACAAACGCGCCTTCGACGCCGGTTACATCGAGAAGTCGCTCAACAGCAGCGGCTATCCACCGAACCTGCAAGTGCTGGTGGAAGGCGTGCGTGATGTGCGCAGCGCCAAGGGTGCCAAGTTCTACTTTCTGCGGCGCGTGCCCCATGACCCGCTGACGCCGGTCAAGCGTGACGACGACGGTGGCTGGGGCTTGCGCTCTTACGACAGTACGGCTCAAAACCCACGGGAGGGCGAAGACGTCTTCGACGTTTACTCCCATGCCCGCGGCAAGGGTCTCAACGGCATCGCGTACAAGGAGTGGTGAATCATGCGTCGGGAAAAGGGTTTTACCCTGCTGGAACTGATGGTGGTCATGGCAATCATCGCGACCCTGATGACCATCGCCTTGCCACGCTATTTCAACAGCCTCGAGGCCTCGAAAGAAACCACGTTGCGCCAGAGCCTGTCGGCCATGCGCGAAGCCCTCGATCACTACTACGGCGACACCGGGCGCTACCCCGATTCCCTGGAACAACTGGTGGAGCAGCGTTACTTGCGCAACCCGCCGATGGACCCGATTTCCGAACGCAAGGACCTCTGGGTGCTGGTCGCGCCGCCGGACGGCGTACCGGGCGGGGTCGCCGATATCAAAAGCGGTGCCACAGGGAGGGCGCGTGATGGCAGCCTTTATTCCGAGTGGTAAGCCCGCCGACGAGGCCGGGTTCACTTACCTGGGCGTGCTGTTTCTGATCATGGTGATGGGCATGGGCCTGGCCAGTGCTGGCGAGTTGTGGTCCACCGCTTCGCGCCGTGATCGCGAACGCCAGTTGCTGTGGGTTGGCACTCAATACGCCCAGGCATTGCGCAGTTATTACCGCAGTTCGCCGGGCCTGGCGCAGTACCCGAAAGAGCTTGAAGACCTGTTGCAGGACGAGCGTTTTCCAACGCCCAAACATCACATTCGCCAGCTGTACCCGGACCCGATCGGCGGCGGTGAATGGACCTTGATGCGCGGGTTCGACGGGCGCATCACCGGCCTCAACAGTCCTTCCACGGACCTGCCGCTCAAGCAGTCGGATTTTCCCAGCCAGTGGTCGGACTTCACCGGCATGGCGAGCTACAAGGACTGGCAGTTCGTGGCCGAGAAAGCCTTCCTCGATGGCGCTTCGGGCCCGGCGAAAAGCCAATCCGCATCGCCCCAGGCGGTGACGCCATGAACCGCCAGTGGCTGTCGGCGCTGATCCTCGCGTGTGTGGCGATGTTTGCCAGCGCCAGCGAGGAAGACGAAATGAAGGGTTTCATCGTCGACGACACGATCTCGCACATCGGCCACGACTTTTACTACTCGTTCAGTGAACGCCTGCGCGCCACCAGCCCGATGGATTTCAACCTGGTGGTACGCGAACGACCTTCGGCACGCTGGGGCAGCCTGGTGGCCGTGGAATATCAACAGCGACTGGTTTATCGGCGCTTCCTGCCGCCGAACACCGTGGAACTCAAGGACGAGGCTTATGACGCCGCCGACTGGGTTCGCGGACAGATTGTCCAGCGCAAGCTGGAAGCCTTGTTGCAAGACACTACGGACCTTGAGAGGGACGAATTATGAAAACGAAAACTGTCTCACGGAACCTCGGGCTCTGGTTGATCGGGCTAAGCAGTTGCAGCCTGGTGCACGCCACGGAGCTGGTTTACACGCCCATCAACCCTTCGTTCGGCGGTAACCCGTTGAACGGCACCTGGTTGCTGAACAACGCACAGGCGCAAAACGACTACGACGATCCAGACCTGAAAAACCGCACGTCAGTGGCCGGGACTTCGGCCCTCGAACGCTTCACCAGCCAGTTGCAATCGCGGCTGCTGGGGCAGTTGCTGGACAACATCTCCACGGGCAACACCGGGAGCCTGTCCACCGACGCTTTTATCGTCAACGTCGTCGACGACTCGGGTGCACTGACCATTGAAGTGACCGACCGAGCGACCGGTGAAATTTCGGAAATCCAGGTGAATGGCCTCGCCCCTTGACGGGGATACGGGTCGGATGGGGAGAGACGGACATGAAAAAAATAATAGCGCTGGGGCTGATGTTGGCGGCATTGCAAGGGTGCAGTTTGCGCGAGAATGTGGGCGCCGAGCAGGACACAGAATCACCGACCCTGACACCTCGGGCGTCGACTTATTACGACTTGATCAACATGCCACGACCCAAGGGCCGGTTGATGGCGGTGGTGTACGGCTTCCGGGACCAGACCGGGCAGTACAAACCGACCCCGGCCAGTTCGTTTTCGACCAGCGTCACCCAGGGCGCGGCGAGCATGTTGATGGACGCGTTGCAGGCCAGCGGCTGGTTTGTGGTACTGGAACGTGAAGGGCTGCAGAACCTGCTGACCGAGCGCAAGATCATCCGCGCCTCGCAGAAGAAGCCCAATACGCCGGTGAATATTCAGGGTGAGCTGCCACCGTTGCAGGCGGCGAACCTGATGCTGGAAGGCGGGATCATTGCCTATGACACCAACGTGCGCAGCGGCGGGGAAGGGGCGCGGTATCTGGGGATTGATATTTCCCGGGAGTATCGGGTGGACCAGGTGTCGGTGAACCTTCGTGCGGTGGATGTGCGCAGTGGGCAGGTGCTGGCGAATGTGATGACCAGCAAGACGATTTACTCGGTGGGCCGCAGTGCCGGGGTGTTCAAGTTTATCGAGTTCAAGAAGTTGCTTGAGGCAGAGGTGGGTTACACCACTAACGAGCCGGCGCAATTGTGTGTGTTGTCGGCGATCGAGTCGGCCGTCGGGCACCTGTTGGCCCAGGGGATTGAGCGGAAATTGTGGCAGGTAGCGGGGGATAATTCTTCGCCTGATAACAATGCGACGCTGGATCGTTATCTGACTCAGGCCAAGGTTGTGCCTGAGGCGGAGGAGGAGTGAGCCGAGGCGGCCTTCGGGCCGACCTGGTTCTTGTTGACTGAGTACATATCCATTGTTGCGGTAACGCCTGCTTATGGTTTCGCCCTTACGGCGAGTCCCTTTTTCAAACGCCAAAAAGGAACCAAAAGGCTTCGCCCCAGCGTCCGGCCCCTCGCCTAGGCTCGGCGTACCCTCGCTCCGGCATTCATCTGGGGGCATCGCCTCCGGTTGGCTTCGCTTCAACCTCCTCTCGATGTGTGCGGCTTCGCCGCACGGCGCTGCGCGCCCACCCCCCAGATGAACGCCTCCACTCGGCCTACCGAAGGGGCGGGCAGATCAAAATCAAAAGCAAGATCAAGATCAAGAGCTGCAGGCGAGCTAACGCTCGGCCTGTTGAGTGGTGAAAAGCGGGTGTACGCCGAACACCTGTAGGAGCGAGGCTTGCCCGCGAAGGCGGCCTGACAGCCAACCTGTTTTTTGCTGGTGTACGCCGATCCATTGTGGGAGCTGGCTTGTCGGGTCGCCGCATCGCTGCAATGGCGGCCTGATAGCCGGCCAATTTCTCGCAGGCATAACCAGGTACTAACTGAATGTGAATACTCGCTCAATTATCTTGAGTGCCGACTTTCCATCAGCTTCATACAAACCAGCTAATCGCTGCTGGTCAGAAAGTCGGTGCAATTTGAAGTGGTTGTAGAACGCTTGGCCCAAACGCTGGCCGCTGAAGCTTCCTGTGCAATGCATTGCATGGAAGTCCTGGTAGGCGCTCTTTTCAAGCATCAGTCGAGTGATACCGTTTGCCATCCTGTTGACCAAGTTCAATGGTAAGAAACATGAGAATAGGGGGCGCACCGCTGGTTTGTCTCGTGAGGAACCCTCACAAGCGATGAAGCGTTGCGCGCCAATTCCCGGATGTACCCAATCCCTGTGGGAGCCAGCCTGCTGGCGATTGCCATGTTTCATTAAGCATTGATGTCGGCTGACACTCCGTCATCGTCGGAACGCCGCCCGGAGCTGGCTCGCTCCCACAGGGGAGTTTCGTCGTTCACAAAATCGGTGTCCCATGGAGATCAAATGTGGGGGCGAGCTGGCTTCGGGCGGCTTCCGACGATGGTGGCTTCAAAGCAGACACCTCTGCATCAAGCACAAAAAAAACCGCGACCCTCCCCCAAGGACCGCGGTTTTTTATGCCTTGCGATTATTGCTGCAGCACAGTCGCCCGGTTGTCAGCACCCATCTGTTGAACTGTCGCCGTCTGGGTCACGCCACTCTGATCGACACTGGCGGTGTTGCCGGTGCCGCCCTGGGTCACGTACGCCACGTTCATGGTGTCAGCCTGCTTGACGGTGATCATGTTGTCGCTGCCATACAGCTGCGTGGTGAACGCCTGGTTGCCGGTGCCGGACTGGTCGAACTCGGTGGTGTTGCCGGTGCCGTTGGTGGTGCCCTGGGCCAGGTTGGTGGTGCCGCGCTGGTCGGCGATCAGGATGTTGTCGCTGCCGTTCTGGTCGAAGTACAGCTCGTTGTAGTTTTCAGCCTGGCTGACGGTGGTTTTGTTGCCGGAACCGGTCTGGTTGGTGGTCATGATGTGGCCAACGCCATCCTGTTTGAAGCTGGCGATGTTGCCGTTGCCGGCCTGGGTGACGGTTGCAATCTGGTTGCTGCCGAATTGGCCGCCCAGTTGCGGGCCTTTCCAGTCGCTGGCGTAGACCTTGTTTTCGGTGCCCACGGAGGTGGCGGTCAGCACATGGCTGTCGCCGCTCTGGTAGGTGAAGTGCACGTTGCCGGTGCCTTGCTGGTACAGCCCGAGCACAGAGCCGACGGAGTCGAACTGGTCAGCATAGATGGCGTTGACGTCGCCGACTTGCAGGACCTGGGCGTTGTTGTTTTGGCCGAAGCTCTGGTCGACCACAGCTTCGTTGGTTTGCCCGTACTGGTTGACGGTGGCCTCGCTCGCGGTTTGTGCGCCTTGCCAGACTTCACTGCCGTTGAAATCACCGAACTGGTTGATGGTGATGACGCCGCCGTTGCCGTCGCGCTGGTCGCCATAGGCGTAGTTGCCTTCGCCGGCCTGGTTGATGCCGATCTCGCCGCCCATGTGCGCGATCTGTTCGGCGGTGCCGTAGTTGGCGGTGCCGTACTGGATGATCGTCGCGTTGTTGGCAATGCCCAGCTGGATCTGCTCGATATTGGCCTCGTTGGCGTCACCGAACTGGAAGGTCTGGGCGTTGGTGGCTTCCTGGCTGTCCTGATAGAGGAACGAGAAGTTGCCACTGCCCGTCTGTTGTTGCCGCGCCTGGTTTTCGCCCATGCCGATCGACTGGCTGGCATGGCTGGTGTTGAAGCTGCCGACCTGCTGCTGGACGATGGTGCTGCCGTTCTCGAACAGTTGCTCGCCGTAACCGGCGTTGTAGTCGCCGACCTGATCCTGGGTGATGGTGCCGGTGGCGGTGTCTTGCACCGCCGCGGCATCGTTGCCCTGACCGAGTTGCTGTTGGGTGGCGGTACTGAACGGGGCCGCGGTCTGTTTCACGTCGGCGACGTTGGCGGTACCGAGCTGGGCCTGGGTGGAAACGCTGTCGTCGGCCATCGCCTGGGCACTGACCATGACCAGGATGGCGGCGGTGAGGGGCGTCAGTTTGAACATGATGAAACCTCCAAGGGGTGCAGTGCTTTAGCGATACTGTTTGACCGAAACGCTCATGCCGTTTCCCGACTGGGTCACGGCGCTTGAAAGCCCCGTACCGGCCTGGTCGATGCTGGCGTCGTTGTTATTACCGTTCTGGGAAATCTGCGCGCGGTTATGGCTGCCGTTCTGGGTGATTGAGGCGGCGTTGCCGGAACCTTGCTGGGTGATCATTGCCATGAGGTCGCTGCCTTGTTGCAGGATCCAGGCTTCCTGGTTACTGCCCGACTGGACGATGGTGCCGAGCAACGATTGGCCGTTCTGTTGCACCAGCGCCACGTTGGCCTGGCCGTTCTGGTCGATCAACGCGTGCTGGCCCACCGGTGGAGGCAACTCGCCGAGGTCGGCGGAAGGTGCCAGGTCGTCGTTCTCCATCAAATCGTCGGCGCGCACGCCTGCACTGCTGCAAAGCAGAAGCAGGCAGAGCAGGGCGGCGGTCGGCATTTTCATGGCGTTGTCCTGTGGGAAGAGGCCGGCCCCACCCACCGAAAACGGCGGGTGGGGCGGGGGCTCAGTTGGCGATGATGTTGACCGTACGCACGGTGCCTTGGGACGAGCGGATGGTCGCTGTCGGGTTGGCCGACGGGATCACCGTGGTGCTGTTGTTCACCGTCAACCGCCAGCGACCCGTCACTGGCACCGTCGTGGTGCCCAGGGTGACCAGCCCGGTCGGGGTGGTGACCTGTACGGTGATGGTGTTGCCGGTGATCACCGATGAGGTGCCCGCAAAGTCCCAAGTGAAGCGGTTATTGGAACGGGCCGACACCGCTGCCGTGGTCACTGCGAAGTTCTCCGCAGCAGGCCGTGGCGAGACTTGCACCGTGACCGTCGCCGGCGTCGACAGGGCGCCGAAGCTGTCCCTTGCGATGTAGGTGAATGTGGTGGTGAAGGCCGTGGTGACCGTCGGCGGTGGGGTGTAGGTGATGACGGTGCCGTCAGTGGTGACGGTGCCGCGACCGGCTGCCGGTGGGATCATGCTGGCGACGGTGAGCGGCACGTTGCCTTCCGGATCGGTATCGTTGGCCAGCACGTTGATCGGAACCGCCACACCCAGGGTTGCGATGCTGTCGGCGACGGCCACCGGAGACTGGTTAGGCGCCACGGTGATGGTCACGGTCGCCGGAGCGGTCGAGGCCAGGCCTTTGACGTCTTGAGCCTTGTAGGTGAAGGTCGCTGTCAGCGGTGCATTGACCACGGCAGGTGGGGTGTAGATCACCGCGGCCGTGCCGCTCAATGCCACGGTGCCTTGCCCGGCACCCGGTGGGGTAAGCGCCGTGATGCTCAGCGGCGTGTCGCCGTCTGGGTCACTGTCGTTGGCCAGCAGGTTGAGGGTCAGCGGCACGCCGAAGCTGGTGCTGCCGGTGTCGGCGACCGAGAGCGGCGCCTGGTTCTCACCGCTTTCCGGAGCAGCCCCGACCACCACGACAGGCTCGGTGTCACTGCCGCCCGAGGCGGATTTGACCGTGACGGTAGCCGGTGGCTGAGTCAGGTCGGCAATGGTCAGTCGTTGCAGGGTGCCGGTTTTCGACAGACGTCCATAACCCTGAGCGACCATGTCCGGCACCGCCACTTCGTCGGACGAGGTGGCTTCGATCAGCAGGCTGTGATTGCTCCAGTTGTAACGAGCGGTCTGGACTTTCACGACGTCGGTGACCTTGCTCGACACTGCCGTCGGCCGGGTAGTGCCGGCCGGGTTGGTGGCGGTGACCACCACCACCGAAGGCACGGTGGAGCCCGTCAGGCGATGGCCGAAGAACTGGCCATTGTTGTCGCCGAGCATGTTGATCAGGCAGGGCGATTGCGGTGGTCCGACTACCAGGGCCACGGTTTCGCGGAAGCACAGGCTCGAGCCGTTGGTTGATTTGCCAAACACTTCAACCCGGGTACTGCTGGTGCCCGGGCCGGAAGAGGTGCGGCGGTAAGTGGCGCGGCCGATTTCCACCGGGGTTTGCGCACGGTTGTCGAGGACTTTGCCGGACACGGTAAAGAGGGTGGTCTGGATGGTCCCGGCCGGCCCTTGCACACGCAGGAAGTTGTTATTGAACGGGCTGCCGGTGACCGCTTCGCTGAGGTTCGGATCGCCGACGAACGTCTCGATGGCGCCGGTGTCCGGGTTCACCTCGGTGTAGGGGCCGTTGACGCTGCGCAGGAATGGCCCGACCTCTCCGTTGAGGGCACCCGAGAAATTGCCCGGTGCGCCGATGCCGATGTCGCGGGTGATGTTGATCGCCCGACGGCCAGGTGTGGTGACGTTGACCGTGTCCACGCCGTACGGGTGGGTGATGGTATAGGTCCCGGCGACAGGCACGTTCACCCGCAGACGAATCCGCGCGAAGCTTGCCTGGTCGCCGTCGACAGGGTTTTCGGACGCGAATGCCGCTTCGATCCCGGCCACGTAGGCATCCACGCCATAACCCCCGACATCGGCGATGCTGGTCTCGGCGAGGTACCAGAACGTTTCCGGTGGCCAGTTATCCGGAAACACCATTGGCAGGGTGTCGTCGTAGACCCCGGGTTCCGGATTCAGGATGCACATGTAGGAAGGCGCGCCCGGTGCACCCGGCGACCGCGAGCTGGTCGCCCGCGACTGGCACAGTTCCAGCGACAGCAGATTGTTGTCCTGATACCACATCGGGAATTTCCCGGTGGCGAAGGTGTAGGGGCCGGGGTCGACGGCATTGAGCTGCGCGAAAGCGCTGCCGGACAGCGATAGAGTCAGTCCCAGGGCGTTGAGCGCCAGGCGTGGCAATTTGTTCATGATGCCTCCTGATGAGGATCTGGGCATGAGTGCGTTCATTGCACGATGACCACTTCTTCGGTGTCGCTGCCGCCATTGGATGACGTCACTCGAACCTTGGCCGGGGGAATCGGCGAGATGCCGGTCGCCAGGGATTTCACTGCGCCATCGCCGCTCAGGGCGCCGATGGCGACACCAGTGCCGGTGGTGGCGGTGAGTACCGGTGGCGAGGTTTCATCGCTGGTCGAAGCCACGACCGTGATTTGCGCGGTGCTCAAGCTGTACTGGGCGGTCTGGATCACCACCAGGTCCGTCAGTGGCATCGACAGTGTGGTCGGCGTACTGGTGGGAATGGCCAGGTGGTTGTCGGCGGTCACCACCAGGTTGCTTGGCAACGTCGGGTTGGTGGCGGACTGGGCGTACCAGTGGCCGGAGGTATCAGCCTCGGTCAGGTTCAGTACCGGGCTGTTGCTGTCCAGCGTCACAGTGGCCGGTGGCGGCGGGGCCATGACGAACACATCCTGTTGCGCCACCGGTGCGCTTTCACCGGCCTTGCGCGAGTAAGTGCTGCGCTCGGTGATCATCGGCGTTGGCCGGACCACGGTCGACAACTTGCCGGAAATGGCCATGACCGTGGTGCGCAAGTCCAGACCGTTCGGTCCTTCGATGCGGATGTAGTTGGTATTGAAAGGGCTGCCGGTGAAGGCTTCTTCCAGATTCGGATCGCCAACGAAGCGCTCGGCCTCCCCGGTGACCGGATTGGTCTCGGTGTAAGGACCGTTGACGCTGCGCAGGAACGGGCCGATGTCACTCTTGAGGGCGCCGTCGTAGGTTTTCGGCGTGCCGATGCCGATGTCGCGGGTCATGTTGATGGCGCGAGTCCCACCGGCGGGAACGTCAAAGATGTCAACGCCGTAGGGGTGGGTGATGGTGTAAACACCGGCGGTGGGCACGTCCACCCGAATGCGGATGCGGCCAAAACTGACCTGGTCGCCTTCTACCGGTTCTTCCGCGGCGAAGGCGGCTTCCACCGCGCTGACATAGGTCAGGTCGATGCCCCGTGCGGCATCGACGATTGAGCCGTCGCCGGTGAACCAGAACGACTCATCGGGAAAGTTGCTCGGGAAAACGATGGGTTGCGTGTCGTCGAAAACCCCGGGGGTCGCGCCCAACAGGCACATGTAGGACGGCGCGCCGGGTGTACTGGCAACCCTGGAGCTGACTGCCTTGGACAGGCACAGATCGAGGGTTCGGCCATGGCTGTCCTGATACCAGGCGGCGAACGAGCCGTTGGCTGGCACATAGGGACCGGGGTCTACGGCAAACAGCGCTGCCTGGGCAACACCTTGGGCTAAAGCGCTGACGACCAGAGCGGCCGCCGTTTTGGACAGTAAAGGGTGCATGAGTATTCCCTCTATCGAAGTACCTGCCCCGTAGGGATGGGTCAGTCGAGAGGGCTTCGGCAACTTCCATACCAATCTTTGAAAACGGCCGGCAGAGGCCCGCAGCGAGGGCGTGTAGCGCGCAAACGGTTTCGCGGCGCCGAGGGCGCGAGCGGGCGACTGTCCCCAGCATTGGGGGTAGGTGGGGGCAGTGGGGTGCGCGGGGGATCGGTGGGGGGAGACGAAACCCGAAGTCGGGCAAACACCAGACAGTGGGCTATAACCCTATAGGGACTTTCCGGGAACAATGTCCATGACCAGTCAGATCACAACCCTCCAGAAAGAAGAGGGCGATGTCCGCTTGAGCTCGCGCAAACAGCCGTTCAACCTGCTGCGCTGGTTCTCGCTTATCAGCATGGCGGTGATCGGCTCGGTGGCGGTCGCGCTGGGCGCGGTGTCCACGCGCTTTGTGATTACCGAAAGTGTGCAGCGCGATGCGTTGCTCACGTCCCAGTTCATCCAGGCGATTGCCTCGGCCGAGGTTCGCCATGTCTCGATCCCCAACGTGCGGACCATGGGCGAGCTGCTGGACCCGCGCAAAGACAAAGACTTTCCCGACGTTGACCCACTGGCCCGGGCCAGTGCCCGTGGCGAATTCCTCGACCATATCGAGCACTTGCCCGACGTGATCCTGGCCAACATTTATGCCCCTGACCGCATGGTGATCTGGTCCACCAACCCGACACTGATGGGCACCACGATCCATACCGATGACGACCTCGACCAGGCCTTTTCTTCCAAGACGCCGGTGTCGGCCAGTTACCACAGCGTCGACAAAAGCCGCATGGAGCAGAAGTTCGTCACGCCGCCGGACTACATCTTCATTGAGAACTACATTCCGCTGTTCGATGCCGATGGCGATACCGTCACGGCGATGGTCGAAATCTACAAGGAACCCAAGGACCTGATCGACCGCATGGAGCGCGGCTTGGCTCTGATCTGGCTGGCCACCGCCCTGGGCGGCGGACTTATCTATTTGGGGCTGTACTGGATCGTGCGGCGGGCAGCGATCCTGCTGGAGACCCAACAAAAACAACTGATCACCAACGAAACCTTTGTCGCGCTCGGGGAAATGTCATCGGCAGTTGCCCATAGCCTGCGCAACCCGTTGGCAACCATTCGCTCCAGCGCCGAGCTGGCCCTGGAGTTCGACAGTGGCCCGGCCCACAAGAACATCAACGACATCATCGGTCAGGTGGATCGCATGTCGAAGTGGGTCAGGGAATTGCTGCAGTCGTTACGCCCGCTCAACGACGAGGCCGAGCCGGTGAACCTGGTGGCGGCGTTGCATGACAGCCTCATGGCCTTCGAGCATCAGATTGCCAAGGCCGGGGTGCAGGTGGTGTTCGAGCCGCAAGAGACGCCGATGGTGTTGAGCCAGCAGGTGCAGCTCACGCAGATCCTCAACAGTTTGCTGGCCAATGCCGTGGAAGCGATGGACCGGGGCGGCACGCTGACCATCACCCTGGAGCCGACCGATACCCGGGGCATCTGCGTCGTCGTAAGTGACACCGGCAAGGGCATGAACGAAGAACAGCGCAGCATGGCGTTCCGGCCGTTCTTCACCACCAAGCAAGGCGGGCTGGGGGTCGGGCTGGTGCTGGTGAAGCGGATCATGGAGCGTTTTGGCGGCGCGGTGACCCTGGGCAGCCGTGAAGGCGAAGGCACGTCTGTCCGTCTGTCGTTCCAACGTTTTCCCTGACAATGGGTATGAACTTTCCCCGTTAGCGGGTGTGGGGCCCCGGTTGTTCCCCAGGTCATGGCACATTGATGTTGATAAGCCATTGTTTTGTCAGTGTTATTGCTCTTGTACAAATCTGTTACAGATCTGGCGAGGTCCTTGCAAAACCACCACTACCTCCTTCACGACTTCGAGGCGGCTGGTGATGGACAGAAAAGCGCGGCACCCCTTCAAATGGGTCAGCCTGATAACGCCTCTGAGCGTCCTGCTCACAATGACGCTGGGCACAGCGACTCTGCATGCCAGCCCCATCGATGACGTCAAAGGCAACCGAGACACGACGCGCAAGGAAAACATCCTGCCGCCGTCGGTGCAGACCCGTTTCAATTACCCCACCCCACTGGCGGCCGTTGGCCCGTTGCCACAGCAGAACCCCATCAATGCGGTCCGCAGTGCGCCACCGAGCTCGGCACTCGACGCCTTTATGCTTCAACCGGGGCTGACCTTCGGCCCACACGTGGCGGTGAAAAAATGAAGCGCAGCCGAGCCGACACACCAGCGCATACGCCGCGCTCACGCGCCTTGGGCATGCACCTGATTCTGGTCGTGGTCACCTGTCTGTTGGCCCTTCAGCTGCTGCTCGCTCACGAAGGCAAGCTGTCGCCGACGGAATCGGCGACACCCTGGGGCAGCGATTACTTCCCCAACACCCTGCTGACCGATCAGGACGGTCGGCAGCTGCGGTTCTTCGATGACTTGATCAAGGACAAGGTGGTGGTGATCAATTTCATATTCACTACCTGCAGCGACTCCTGCCCCCTGGAAACCGCGCGCCTGCGTCAGGTGCAAAAATTACTCGGCGACCGCGTCGGCCAGGACGTCTTCTTCTACTCCATTAGCATCGACCCGCTCAGCGACACGCCCGAGGTGCTCAAGGCTTACGCACAACGCTTCAAGGTCGGGCCGGGCTGGAAGTTCCTGACCGGTGAATTCGAAGCGGTCACCGACCTGCGAAAAAAACTCGGCCTGTTCATCGACGGCGTCGACAACGGACGCAACAAGGACCACAACCTGAGCCTGATCGTCGGCAACCAGAGCACCGGGCGCTGGATGAAGGCTTCGCCGTTCGAGAACCCGTGGATCCTCGCCGATCAGTTGGCCAACACCTTGCAGAACTGGAAGAAGCCCAGCGTTGGAGAAAGTTACGCCGATGCGCCCGAGATTCGCCCGCCGAGCAATGGTGAAGAACTGTTTCGCACCCGTTGCGCGTCGTGCCACAGCCTGGGGCCGATGGACGGGCAGGGCATCGGTCTGCGCAGCATCGGCCCGGACCTGATCGGCGTGACTCGCCGGCGCGACCCGGTCTGGCTCAGTCGCTGGATTCGTGAGCCGGACCGCATGCTCGCGGAAAAGGACCCGATCGCGGTGGAGCTGTTTGAACGTTTCGACAGAATCCCGATGCCCAACCTGCGTCTGGACGAGAACGCGGCGCAGTCAATTATGGGGTTTTTGCAGGAAGAAACCGATCGTCAACAACCGCTGCAAGCGGCGCAGGTGCCATAGCGGCGAAATACTATCAGTGAAGCCGTCAACCACGATCAATGCCACCTACACTGATCCCTGACGCGGCTGAAAAGGCTTGATGCAAGTCTCCAGGACACTCTCATGCAGACGCTGGAACAACAAAAATTTCCTGCGCCGGACACACCGGCAGCAGGGAAGCCGAGCCGGGGCGGACAGTTCAATCTGCTGCGCTGGTTTTCCTTTGGCAGCTTTTTCATCATTGGCGCCGTGGCGTTGGGGCTCGGCTACATTTCCACGCGCTTCGTGGTCACCGAAAGCATCGAACGCGACTCCATGCTGACCGCGCAATTCGTCCAGGCCATCGGCGATGCGGAAATCCGCCATGCCTCGATCAACCCGATCAGAACCATGGGTGAAATGCTCGACCCGCGCGATGACAATGCTTATCCCGACGTCTCCCCGATAGCGCGTGCGTCTTCGCGCGGCGAGTTCCTCGATCATGTGAAACATCTGCCGGATATTTTGTTGGCCAACGTGTATGCCCTGGATCGCACCGTGGTCTGGTCGACCAACCCGCAGCTGATCGGTGTGCGCATCGAAAACGATGATGAACTCGACGAATCCTTTGAAATGAAGGAAGCGGTGTCCACCAGTTACCACGAGATCGACGACGAGCGTCCAGAGCAGAAACTACTGCGTGAGCCCGAACACCTGTTCATCGAAAACTACATCCCGATGTTCAATGCCGACAAAAGCAAAGTCATGGCCATGGTCGAGATCTACAAGGAGCCGGTGGATCTGGTAGAGCGCATTCAGCGTGGCTTCAGGGCAATCTGGCTGGCGACCCTGATCGGTGGTCTGGTCATCTACCTTGGGTTGTTCTGGATTGTGCGGCGTGCGTCCATGCTGCTGCAGAGCCAGCAGAAACAACTGATCACTAACGAGACCTTTGTCGCCTTGGGGGAAATGTCCTCGGCGGTCGCCCACAGCTTGCGCAATCCGCTGGCGAACATTCGCTCCAGCGCCGAACTGGCCCAGGAAATCGCCAGCCAGAATGCGCAAAAGAACATTGGTGACATCATCAATCAGGTCGATCGCATGTCGCGCTGGGTTCGCGAGTTGCTGGTGTCGTTGCGGCCCATGAACGACGACTACGAAACGGTGGACCTGGTGCTGGCCATCGATGACACCCTGAGTGCTTTCGACGCACTGATCAAACGCTCGAACGTGGAAGTGCGCTTCACACCGCAAACCTGTCCACCGATCGTCAGCCAACAGGTGCTGCTCACACAAATTCTGAATAGCCTGTTTGCCAACGCCCTGGAGGCCATGCCCAAGGGCGGCATGCTCAGTATCGATATCGAACAGCCCCGATCCGGACAGGTGCGGATGACCTTGAGTGATACCGGCAAAGGCATGACCAAGCAGCAGCAACAGATGGTCTTCAAGCCGTTTTTCACCACCAAACAGGGAGGGTTGGGCGTTGGCCTGGCCCTCGTCAAACGAATAATGGAGCGTTTCGAAGGCTCGGTCGAACTGACGAGCCAGGAGCAGGAAGGAACCCGCGTCTGTCTCAATTTCAAAGTGGCAACGGGAGGGGACTATGGAGCACAGCATACTGCTGGTCGAGGATGATGAACTCCTGGCCGAGAATATTCAGACCTACCTGGAGCGCAAAGACTTCGAGGTCACGGTCTGCCACTCGGCTGAAGAGGCGTTGGATAAACTGGGTACGTTCACCCCTGATGTGGTGTTGACCGATAACTCCCTGCCGGGCATGAGCGGTCACGACCTGATCCAGAAGCTGCGTATCAGCGCGCCGGATCTGAAAGTGATCATGATGACCGGCTACGGCAATGTCGAAGATGCCGTGGTGGCGATGAAAGAGGGCGCTTTTCATTACGTCACCAAACCGGTGGCCTTGCCGGAGCTCAAGTTGTTGCTGGACAAAGCCCTGGCCACTGATCGAATGGAGCGCACGCTGTCGTTTTATCAGGAGCGCGAGGCGCAGAAGTCAGGCGTACAGGCGTTGATTGGCGAATCGGCTCCGATGCACTACTTGAAAAACACCATCGCCCAGTTGCTCGACGCCGAGCGGCGCATGGCCAACACCGACCTGCCGCCGGTGCTGGTGGAAGGCGAGACCGGGACCGGCAAGGAACTGGTGGCCCGGGCGCTGCACTTTGACGGCCCGCGCGCCAAGGGCCCGTTCATTGAATTCAACTGCGCGTCGATTCCTTCCAATCTGGTGGAGTCGGAACTGTTCGGCCACGAGAAGGGCGCCTTTACCGACGCCAAGGACCGTCGTCTTGGCCTGGTGGAAGCGGCTGATGGCGGCACACTGTTTCTCGACGAAATCGGTGAAATGGATCTGCTGCTGCAGGCCAAACTGCTGAAGTTGCTGGAAGACCGCACCATTCGCCGGGTCGGCTCGGTGAAGGAGCGCAAGGTCGATTTGCGGGTGATCAGCGCGACCAACTGCAACCTCGAACAGATGGTGCAACAGGGCAAGTTCCGTCGTGACCTGTTCTTCCGTTTGCGCATTATTTCGATCAAGGTTCCGCGCCTGTATGCCCGTGGCGCAGACATCTTGCTGCTGGCCCGGCACTTCCTGGCGATCCACGGCAAACGCTATGGCAAACCGAACCTGCATTTCAGCGATCAGGCTGAAGAATTGCTGCTCAGCTACAGCTGGCCGGGCAACGTGCGCGAATTGCGCAACATGCTCGAGCAAACCGTGCTGCTGGCGCAGAGCGATACGATTGCGGTCCATCAGCTGAACGTGTGCCTGAGCCTGGTGGATGACCCGATCATCCTGCAGGAAGCACAGCACCACGAGCCGCGTCCGGTGTACAACGGCACCGAGTCGATGAACCTGCCGGAAGTCGAGCGCGACATGGTGCGCAAGATGCTCGACAAGACCGACTGGAACGTCACAAAGTCTGCACGGCTGCTGGGCCTGAGCCGCGACATGCTGCGTTACCGGATCGAAAAACTCGGCCTCGCGCGCCCGGATAAACGCCAGTGGTGAGCCTTATTGCAACGTAACACTTTGACGGCTGAGGCATTCAAGCACGCACCGGGGGTCGAAGACTTCCTCGTTGACGTAGACGCCGCGTTCCGGATCGTAGGAGCGGATGAACACTCGAACGGAGGCATCCGCGACTGTCGGCAATACTGAGTCGTAGAACTCATGCTGGCTGGCAATCGGGATGAAATCCTGAGGGGCCGTCGGGATGTATGACCGAGGTGGCACCGTACTCAGGGAGGGCGGCACCGGGTGGGCGAAGGGCTGGTCAGCCCCGTAATAGTTGAAGTTGCTGCTGTAATCGGTGGTGGGTGTCAGCGTATCGTCCGCGTGGGCGCCGGTGATGGCGGTCAGGCTAAGGGCGAACAGCAGCGTCAGATCAGTTGTTTTCATGGCAACACCTGCGAAATCGGTTGTCCCGCACTTCCCCAAGGCCATTAACTATAGCTGCCGTACAGGCTCGCGCTCGCGATGCCCGGATTACAACATTCCAACAAACGCCCAATGGGGTTTCTCAGCACCCTGGTCTAGACTCGTGCCGGTCAACCAAGAGCCGAAATCTGGAGTGCGCAATGGAAATGCCGACCAAAGAAAACGCCATCGCCAGCAACCGCGATGCCTGGAACGATTCCGCCCGACACCACAAAGACACCCCCGATTGGCAGGCCCTGGTGAAGGCGGTCAGTCATCGCGATTTTTGCTGCATAGACGACACACTCCGCGGTGTGCTGGAGCAGGTCGGCGTCGATGGCAAGGACGTGGTGCAACTGGGCTGCAACAACGGGCGGGAAAGTATCTCGCTGTTTGCGCTGGGGGCGCGCAGCGTGGTGGGCGTTGACCAGTCCGGGGCGTTTCTCGATCAGGCGCGAGAACTGGCTGGCCTGTCACCCCATGAGCCCCGGTTCATCGAGGCCGACATTCATCACCTGCCGATTGAGCTTCATGACCGCTTCGACGTGGCGCTGATCACCATCGGCGTCTTGAACTGGATGCCCGACATCGGCGAATTCTTCCGCCATGTTGCGCAGACCCTCAAGCCCGGCGGTGCGTTGGTGGTGTACGAAACCCATCCCTTCCTGGAAATGGTCGACCCTGAGGCCGCCGATCCCTATCGCCTGGACAGCTCGTACTTTCGCAGCGAGCCGTTCGTGCAGGACCAGCCGATCGTCTACGAAGGCAAAGTCGACCAGCAGGCCGCGTCGTCCTACTGGTTCGTCCACACCTTGGGCGCCATCTTCACCGGCGCCATCGAGGCGGGGCTGCAGATCAGCCACTTCAAGGAATACCCGCATTCCAACCGCGAGGAACTCTATGACCGGTACGAGAAGCAGACGGCGCAGTTGCCGATGTGTTTTACGTTGGTGGTGGTGAAGCGGTAAGAAAGGTGTTGTTCCCACTGACGCCATCGTCGGAACGCCGCCCGGAGCAAGCTCACTCACACATTGGATCGTCGTCGAACACAAACCCGTGTGCGCTGGAGATCTACTGTGGGAGCGGGCTTGCTCGCGAAAGCGATCTGTCAGTCACATTAATGCTGAATGTGCCACCGTCTTCGCGAGCAAGCCCGCTCCCACATTTGATTCCAGTCGAACACAAAATCTGTGTGCGCTGAAGATCTATTGTGGGAGCGGGCTTGCCCGCGATGGCCGCGACTCGGTCTCTGGTCCAGTAATCAGGCGTTCGCCGCCCCCGTCACCACCGGCCGTCCCGGTTTGCGCAGCGGATCAAGCCTTGAGCCGGAGTAGCGGGTTTCGCGGTAGAAGCGCCAGCGGCCGAACAGGCCGTAGACGTGGGTGACGCGACCTTGTTCGTGATAACCCATGCGGATGTGCAGCTTCAGCGCCGGGATGTTGTGGGTTTCGCAGACGTCCACCACCTTGTGGCAGCCCTGGGCCGCCATTGCCGCCCAGAGGGCTACCTGAGCATCCACCGACAGGCTGGTGCCGAAGTAGGGGCGGGTCATTTCGCCGCCGAACTCGAAGAACTCACCCGGTTTGACCGGGAACCAGCAGCCGTAATAGTGACGGTCGTGGTAGTCGCGGATGCTGCCCCAGATGAACGCAACAGCGTGGCCTTCTTCGTCCAGATACATGTGCCCGGTGTGACCCTCGGTGGCGAGTTCGGCCATGGTCTGGACGCGGTCACCAAAATGCTTGCCGAAAGCGCTGGCGTTTTCCGGGGTGATGTTCACCATGCGCAGTCCCGAATAGGGACGCAGTTTGTGCGGCTGCACCGGGCTGACCAAGTCGCGTTCCATCCATAAAAGCTCCCAGTGGAAGAACACGTAGCGTTTCCACAGCGTGTTGAACGTACGGCTCAAGCCCTTTTGTTTTATGCGTTCGCGAAGCTTTTCGATGATGCTCATGACGCTCTCCTTAGCCAAAGCCAGGGTGTGGGTGGAAACGCTTTTGTTGTGTATAGATCAAGCTTGAAAGTTCATGTCAAAGCGCCGGCTCGGAATATGTTGCAACGTATGTAACTCATTCGAGCGCGGTTTCACCTGTCACCAAATGGCTGTTTGCAGCGCCATAGGAAACCCGCGGCACACCCTGAAGGCGCCGCTCTAGAACAAGGGTTAGCGACTCTTCCGTCTGCAAGTAGGCATCGCCGAAATCCGCGCCCAACTGAGTCGGATGAGCCACGATTTCCAGCAAGCCGTCGGTCGGCATTGCCTCATTGCGCAGGTCCACCGGCGTACACACATAATCGGCGGTCACACCCGCCAAACTTTGCAAACGATTATTGAGCAAGGTCTTGAACACACGCTTGGGCAAACTCAGGTTCTGCCCCAGATTGCGTGCAAGGCGCACCGGCACACCTTGACTGGCGGCGAAGCGGGCGACGATCTCACCGATGGGCCAGATGTTGTGGACGTGTTGATGGGAATCGATGTGGCTGGGCCGAACGCCGTTGTCCACGCAGCGTTGCCATTGCGCCTTGAGCTCCTCCAACACCGCGTCGCGGTCCCGGCGACTCAGCCACAGGCGGTGGCGGGCCAGGTTGAGATCGAATACACCATTGCTGTCGCAGAAGTTCGATCGACCCAGAATCGAAGAACTCAACGGACGCCCGTACGTCAGGTTGAAGTGCAGGCCGATCCGGTCCTTGAGCAACGGATGCCGGGCCATGACGCACGCTGCTTCGAATGCCGGCATATTGGCCATGGCCGTGGCGGAGCTGATCACCCCGGCCTGGAAAGCACCGAGGATCACCGCGTTTTCGCACGGGCTGAGACCGAAATCGTCAGCGTTGACTATGACTTGGCGAGGCATGGTCGATCTCCCTGTCTGTGTCGGTTGGCACCGCCGCTTTGACCACCGTGGCGACGGGTTCCGGTTTGGCAGCAACTGCCGCTGCCGCGCGTTTGACTCGCCGTTTCTGCAACAAGGGTTTGAGCCGTTGCCAAAGTCTCAAGGCCAGGCCCAACGCCAGGCCGCTGGGGCGCCAGGAATAGAAACTCCAGCGCCAGTGTTCCAGTTGACCGGTCATGCGTTCGTGCAGTTGATGGCTGGAGTTGTCGAGGCTCACCCGCGAGGCGTCGATCCAGCGCCAGTGTTCGTCCAGTCCCCAGCGAATCCACTCTTCAAGCAGCACCCGACCGCTGCCCAGATCGGCGTACTGCGGCAGGAACGCCAGGTTGTAATCGTACAGCCGGCCTTGTTCCAGCAGCCCGAGGCGGTAGCTGATGCAGCGCCCGTCCAGTTCCAGCACCACGACCCGCACCAGCCCTTGTTCGGCGAGGGCGGTGAAGGCACGGTCCATCCATTGTCGGTGGCGTTCGTCGGCGAATATCCCGACGCCTTCATCGCCTTTCCAGCTGACCGCTTCGACTTCACTGATAGCCTGCAACAACGGACCCATGGTCGACGCATCGGGGGTGATCCGCCGAACGACAGCGCCACACGCGGCAATGCGTTTGCGTGCGCGACGCAGTTTGTAGCGTGGGTCCCCCGAGACTTCCTGGTGATCCGCGTCGCTGATCACGTGCACTGGCACCCGACAGCTGAGGCGTCGTTCACCGGTCGAGCTGTGGGTCATCCACTCGGTCAGCGCGCTTTCTTCGCCGACCGGTTCCGACAATTCGTTGAGTTGCAGCAGGGCATGGGGCAGCTGTCGACGGATCTCGATCAGTGCCTTGCGGATATTCTCCGAGTCCGTTTTTGCGAGGAGCGCGAGGCGGTCGGCGAGGGGATAGCCAAGGTGATGCAGCACGCGAAACGGCAGCCTGGCGAAACGTTCGACAGAGGCCACCAACGGCAAACACAAGACCAGCTCATGACCCTGCCAGCCGAGCAACACATGCAAGCGTTGCCCGGTGGTCAGTGCCTGTTCGGACGCGCGCATCCAGGCCAGGGTGTTGAACGGCGTGTGGTCCGTCACGCGCAGACGCAACGCTTCATATGCCGTTTCCGGGAAGTCAGCGGCGCACAGCGAAGTGCGCCATTCGAATCGTGCTGCCATAGGGTCAGGTCACCGCTGCTGTGGCGGATTCACGTGCCGGTTTGCGCAAGGCATCCAGGCGTGAGCCGCTGTAATGGGTTTCGCGGTAGAAGCGCCAGCGGCCAAACAGCTCGTAGACGTTCATGATCCGCCGTTGTTCCTGGTATCCGGTGCGTATATGTAGCTTGAGAGCAGGGACATTGTGGGACTCACAGACATCCACCACCGTGTGGCAGCCTTGGGCCAACATGGCTTTCCACAATTCCGTCTGCAGGTCCATCGACAGCGCGGTGCCCCAGTACGCGCGGGTCAGTTCGCCGCCGAATTCGAAGAATTCGCCTTCTTTCACCGGGAACCAGCAGCCGTAATAGTGCTTGTCGTAATAGTTGCGTGCGGCGCCCCAGATGAAAGCCACTGCGTCGCCCTTGTCGTCCAGGTGCATCTGCCCGGTGTAACCTTCGCGGGCCAGCTCGGCCATGGTGTCCACGCGGTCACCGAAGTAACGGGTGAAGGCCACGGCGTTCTCCGGGGTGATGGCGACCACTTGCAGCGGCGGGTAAGGCCTGAGTTTGTACGGCGGCACCGGGCTGACCAGATCGCGTTCCATCCACAACAGTTCCTGGTGGGAAAACACGTAGTGCTTCCAGATTTTAATGAGGGTGGCACGCCAGCCTTTTTGTCGTATGTGTCGGATTAGTTTCTGCAAAACGCTCATGTTATTGACTCCTGACGGTCTGGGCCGTAAGTGGAGTGATGCGAGGTGCGGCCAATGGCCGGGGTCGCAATGCAATAGTTGGCAATTCATGAGGCGCTCCAGCTGAGATTGAACAGGGTCCGTCCTGGCAGCTCGAAGCTGACGCGACCGTCCTGGCAATTGAATGGTGCGTCGCGGGCTCGGTTGTCGGCGCCGAAGTAGCGGAGTGAACCGTTGACCAGCGGACACTGGACTCCGGTCAGGGACACACGCTGCAAGCGCGTGGCTTTATTGACGCCCAAAAGGCCGCGTTTCTGGTCCTCGGCCATGGCCAGCGCGTCGACCTCGAAGGCGTCGTTATCGAGGAGCATCACGTCGTGCAGCCAGTTCTGGCGGATGAACTGGTGGGCCAGGCCGACGGGCTTGAGCTCGAAGCGATCGTCGCCAAACACGCGCAACATGCCTTTGGGGTAGTTCGGTTCGTCGGCGGCCTGGAACCAGCTCAGCATCTCCAACAAACCGTCCTGGGACGAGTTGATGACGACCGACGCCCACCACAACGAGGCGAAGTGGGTTTCCTGATCGTAAGGACTGAGGCTGGAACCGCTGGACATGTTGGTCTGGTCCAGCAGCAAGGCTTTGCGCGGCCGGCCCTGGGCGTCGAGGCCGACCAGGTCGGCAGCACGGCGCACGCTGTCACGGTAGACCCGTGTCGCCAGCAGGTCGCGAATCATCCATTCGTGCCAGGCCAGGGCATCGATGTTCTCGCCGGATTCGGCCAGCAAGCGTTTGGCCCAATCGATGCCGCGTTTGTCGGCGGCGTTATCGGCAAACGGGCCGTTGATCAGCCGTGAACTGGCGGGCATCGCGATGCGTACGCCGGCCTTGGCGTTGGCAGGGTTGCTGCGCACTTGCCGGGCCATGCTGTTGAAGATGCTTTGGTAGTGGGCGTAGTCCGGGTAGTTGAGGTTTGGCTCGTCGGCAAAACCGATGTAGTGCGTGCCTTTGCCTCCGAGGGCACGGGTCGCGACGAGCCAGGCGTCGAGCCCGGCGTTGCTCATGGCGTCGGCGCGCAAGTCCGCCTGGCGTTGGCTCCCGGCCAACAGCGTGATGTCCTGGGTGATGCCGAAGCGGTCCTGATACAGCCGACGGAAATCATCTTCGTAATGCGGGTTCTTCGCCGTGATGTCGACGAAACTGTAATAAGTCCCCGCCTGTGGCTTGAGCGCATCGAGTACGGCATAACTCGATTCCGGCACCTTGACGTAGGGCAGGGCGATGCCGAGGTTCGGTGTCGGCCCCAGCATCTTGTTGTGCAACGTCAGCCGGACCTGGCCATCGTCCTCGCGCAGGGGTTTGAGCTGTTGCGGGTTCTGGGCGAACAGGTTCGCGGTGCCGTCGAGCCAGAACGCCACTTTGCCGCTGCCCTGCAGGCGCAGGCGCCAGACCTGTGGCTCGGTGGCTATTGGCAACTCGACCTTGTCGAACTGCCAATAGCCGCGATACGGTTTCAGCGCCAGCGCCACTTGTTTGCCGTCACCCACGCGTTGCGCTTGCAGGGCGCTGACACCGCCGTGGAACTTGCCGGCCAGCACCGCGTGTTCACCCGGCGCCACCTTGAAGTACAGCTCATCGCCGTTGTGGGTTTCGGCGCTGAAATGCACCTTGGCCGGGGCAAACAGCGCCATCGTGCGCTCGTCGTGTTCCACCCGGTAGCGACGGAAGCTGTAGCCCGGAATTTCCAGCTGATAGCTTGAGGCACTCGGCGCCAACGGCCAGCTCTGACTGCCGCGTGATTCACTGGCGGCGATCAGGCGCTCGCCCTGAAGTTTGCCCTGGCCATCGAGCAGGTACAGGCGTTCTTCGTTGGCATCCGCCTGCCACGCCGGCGCCCAGCGAATGGTCAGGGTATCGGGGCGATCCGCTTGCAGGTAGAGGCTGCCGTCGCGAATATCGGCCCAACGCATGGGCGCTGCCTGGGCACTCAGCGCGAGGCCCAGGATCAACAGCAGCGCCAGGCGTTTCATGCCGACTTCCGTTGCAGCATGTGCAGCATCGGCGCTACATCGCTGGGCAGGATGATCAGGGTTTGCCAGACCGGCACGCCGCTCAACCGGCAGTACATCACCAGCAGCGCGAGGGTCACAGCGACGTAGGCGATGGACGATGCCGCCGCCGCGCCGACAATCCCGTACGCCGGAATCAACACCAGGTTCAGCGCCAGGTTCAGCAACGCACCCAGGCCCATCAACAGCGAGATCGTGCCGGGACGGTTCTTGCCCAGCAGGTCCAGGCGCAGGATGCTCGCGTAGCACAGGCCCAACAGGCCCGGCAGCAGCGCCAACAACGCGGGATAAGCGGGCTGATAGGCCACGCCGAACAGCGTCACGATCAGCCATTCGCCGATCACGGCCATGGTTATGCAGGCGCCGAGCATCACCGTGGCGGTCAGGCGCAGGGCCAGCGGCGTAACCTTGTCGATGCCTTCTTCCTGTTGCAGCAGGCGTTTCATCAACGGTGTGGTCACCGCTTCCGGGACGATCAGCAGCAACTCGGCGGCGGCGCTGGCCATGGCGTAATGACCGAGCGCGGTGCTGCCGAGCAGGGCGCCGATGAACAGGTAATCGGAGCGCAGGATCACTTGCTGGAACAGCAGGTCGGGATGGCTGCGGGCGCTGTAGCGCAGCAGCTCATTCTGACTGGCGCGGTCCCATTGCAATTTCAGGGGCTGAGCACGTTTGAGCCAGAACCAGCCCGCCAGCACCACCAGGCTGATGCCTGCCAGCCAACTGATCAGCGCCGCTTCCAGTGCCGAGTCTTTCCACATCCAGAACAAGGCGAGAAACAGCAGCAGCGGCGCCAGGGATTCCACCAGGCGCAACGCATTGAACGCCACCACGCCGCCGGAGGCGTTATGCAACGTCAGCAGTCCGCTCTTGAGTACCGTCAACGGCACCGCCAGCAGCAACAGCCAGGCGAGCAGGCCCAATTGCGTGGTGATGTCGAGTTCGTTGCCGAACTCGCGCACCAGGGCGACCACCAGCAAGGTCAAGAGACCCGCCAGCAGGCAACCGAACACCAGCACCTGACTCAGCAGCAACCCCATGGGCCGTTGCTTGGCCGCCTGAAACCCCACCGCCGAATTCAGCCCGCCGCTGGTGGCGGCGCTGATCAGGTCGGGCAGGGTGCTGAGCAGGGCAAACAAGCCCCGTTCGCTCGGGCCGAGGATCCGGGCGAGCAACACGTTGCGCATCAGCCGCAAACCGATCATCGCCAGTTTGGTGCCCATGCTCAGGGCCAGATGCTTCAGGTAATGGCTACGGCTCATGCGCGTGCCCCGCGGTACAGGCGCCACGAAAGCAGCTGCGGATTACGCGCCACCCGTTGACTGACGCCGAAGCGTGGCAGGTTCAAGGGATCATCACCGCCACGATAAATCCCGGTGCCCGTGCCAAGGGCGAACGGGAAATCATGGTCGGCCACGTGCTCGCGCACCCGCGCATCGTTGTCGCCGTTGGGGTAGCAGTAGACCGGCAGCGGCCGGTTGCAGCCATTGTGCAAGGCATCGCGGCTGCGGCTCAGTTCTTCATGCAAACGCTGATCGTCGAGCCCGGTGAGGATCGAATGGCTGGCGCCGTGCGGGCCGAAACGCACCAGCCCCGAGGCTTCCAGCATGCGCACCTGATGCCAGTCCAGCGCCTGGGGCAATGACTCGTCCGGGCACTCATCGGTCAGGCGATTCAGCTCAGCTGGGCTGAGGGTTTTCAGGCTTTGCAGAAAATGCAGCAAGGCCAGGCTGCGACGTTCCATATCCAGTTCATCGAAGGGCACCGGCAATGGCCGACCAACCTCTTTCAGGCAGTCGATCAATTGCATCCGGGCCCGTTCACCGTGGCTGCCCCAGAGGGTTTCACCGATGCTTTCCCACCAGAACCGCTGGCGGCTGCCGATGAAATCGGTGGAGAGAAAAATGCTCGCCGGCACCTGGTATTTTTGCAGCAGCGGGAAGGCATTCAGCGCATTGTCGCGCCAGCCGTCGTCGAAGGTCAGGGTGATTTTCGGCCGATCCGATCTCACCTTGCCGGGTTGCAAGATGTCCATCAACGACACGCAGTCGAAGTGTTTTTTCAGCCACACCAGCAAGTGTTCGAAGGCTTTCGGCCCGACACACAGCTCATTGCGGTGCGGCAGGTCGGCGGCGTGGTCGTTGGCCAGCACCCGGTGCAGCATCAGGATCACACCGGCGCCTTGCAGCTGATTGCGACCCACCGGGGAGTTGAGATAAAGCCAGCCACTGGTACGTTTTAATAATTGTTTGATCGCCATGGCTCAGTCCTTTCAACGGTTTTGCTCAGGGTTCCACTGGGCGTACCGCTGCCCCCGCAGGAACTGCCACAGACCGATACTCATCCCGGCGAGGGTCACCAGAAGGAACGCGGCGAGGCGGAAGGGTTTGGGCAACCGGTGTTGCGAATCCAGCAGGCCGGCGATGGCCACGGCGTAACCGAGCAGTTGCGCGACCAGGCTCAGGCGATAGAAACCGTGTTCTTCCCACAGCCAGAAATTGCTCAGCAGCAGCGGCAGCAACAGGATCGGCGCCAGTCGGCGGATCAGTTTGTGGCTGATCAGCGCAATCGAATACAGGCCATGTTTCAGCGGATTGAGCAGCTCGCTGCGCTGGGCCAGGCTTTGCAGCCCCCCGACGGTGACCCTCTGCCGACGACGGAATTGTTTGTCCGCTTCATCGACGCCGTGGTCGATCACCTGCGCCTCGGGCACATAGACAATGCGTTTGAACGCCACCGGCGCGCAGGTGCTGATGAAGAAGTCATCGTTGACCTCGGCCGGCACGTCCTGGAACAACTCGCGGCGCAGGGCGAGCAGGGCGCCGTCGGCGGAGACCATGCAGCCGGTGCGGTTTTCCACGCGGCGCAGCCAGCCTTCGTAATGCCGATAGAGGCTGTCGCCGATGCTCAGGCCACCGCCGGTGACCGGGATCACCATGTGCCCGGCGCAAGCGCCGACCTGTGGATCGCACAGGGGCGCAAGCAGGTGGCCGAGGGTGTCGCGGGACCATTGGTTGTCGGCATCGGTGAACACCAGAATATCGCAGGTGCTCAACGCAACGCCGGCATTCAGGGTCGCGGCCTTCCCCTGGCGGGGCAGGTCGAGAATAGTGATGCGCGGGTCGATGACCTTGCGCGCACAGGCCACGGTGTCATCGGTCGAACCGTCGCTGGCCAGAATGATCTGCAGCGAGGCTGGCTGGTAATCCTGAGCGAGCAGGGTGCGCAGCTTGTGTTCGATGTGCCGCGCTTCGTTGTGCGCGGCAATCACGATGCTGATGTTCATCGGCTCCGGCGCTGCATGACGCCGCGCCGCAAACAATGGCGCCAGTAACGTCAGCAGCAGCGGATAACCCAGGTAGGCGTAGACCGGCAACAACAGGCACAACCAGAAAATGAATTCAGCCACGGGCAGGCCTCCTGGCTTTCCAATGACACAGACTGAGGATGAACGCGGCGCCGGCCAGGTGCAGACGCAACCAGTGCAGGCCCCAGAGTTGTAAGGTCAACAGCAGATCGCGGTGTTTGAAGGTCTGGCGCATGCTCAAGGCGAGCGCTGGAATGCTGGTGAGGAGCAACATCAGCGCCGCATGATGAGGGAAGCCATCGAGCAGGGCGGAGATCGCCAGGAAATCCAGGAACCAGGCGGCGAGTGACATCAACGGGAAGCGCAGCAACCGCAGACTCATCCCGTGGCTGCGCAGGAGCTGCAGATGGCTGCCCTGACGCCAGAATTCCTTGCCCATCCATTCACGCCAACTGCACTCATACCCCCAATGCAGCGCGACGGTCTGGTTGACCGACAGCAGGCGGGCGCCTGCGTGAGACAGGCGCATGGTGAAATCCTTGTCCTCGCCGGTGCGCAGGTTTTCATCAAAGCCACCAACCTTGTCGAACCAGGGGCGGCGCATCAACAGGTTGGAACTGGGCAGCCAGCGCACCGTTTGCACTGTCTCGTCGTTCGGGCGCAAGGTGCGGCGTTGCCAGGCGTTGGCATACCACGGGGCTTCGGCCGGGGTGTGCAGGTCCAACCCAAGGACGTCGACTTGAACCGCGGGCTCTATTTTCAGCAACAACGTGAGCCAGTCCTCAGGCATCTCGACATCAGCGTCGATGAAGGCCAGCCATTCGCCGGTGGCGACCGCGGCACCGCGATTGCGCAGGGCGCCGATCAGCAAGCCCGGCAGCACCAGCACTTGCGCGCCCATTTGCCGGGCAATGTGTGGGCCCTGATCCTCGGAGCCGTTGTCGGCGACGATCAGCTCACATTCCAGCCCGGCGGCGATGGCGGCGCGTTGCGCAGCCAGCAGTGTCCGGGCGATGTGGTGGGCTTCGTTGTACATCGGGATGACAATACTGATGCGGCTCATGCCTTGGCCTCCGCGAGTGGGCTTTGTTCGGCTTTCAAACGCAGCACGCTGGTCAGGGCGAGCATGATCCACACGTACTTCTGGTTGGGTGCACTGAGGAACATCAGGAACAGGGCCAGCGACAGGAAACTCATGCTCAGGTGCGTCAGCAGATCCGCTTGCTCGCGGTTGCTTCGCTGTATCCATGCACGACGGGCGCAGACCAGGTTGTACAAGCCGAGGCCAAGCATGCCGACGAACAACAGGCCGGCGGGAATCCCCAGTTCACTGAAGATTTCCAGGTAGGTGTTGTGGGCGCGACGGTACAGGTCACCGATTTTGCGGTTGGCCGAAAACGCCTTGGCGTAACCGGTGGTGGCGTAGTGCAGCGGGAATGTGCCGGGCCCGGTGCCCAGTAGCGGGTTCTCGCGGATCATCTCGCCGCCGACCACAATGTACGAGGCGCGACGGCCGAGGGATTGGTCCTGGCTCTTGGCGCCGGCGCTCAAAATGCTCAAGGACTGAATGCGCTCGATGTACCCCTTCGGCATCGCATAAAGGGCCAGCGGAATCACGATCACCAGGCCCAGCATGGCAAACCCCAGATGCCGTGGACGGATGCGTTTGAGCTCGAGGCGGTAGTGCCAGACGCCGATCATCAGGCTGAGGAACAGCACCACCAGCCCCGAACGGGATTCGGTCTTGGTCATGCCGCCCAGCAGCAAAATGCAGCAAGCGACCCAGAACACCCGATGCAGGAAGTGCGGGCTGCGCACCACCAGCAGCAAAGCGAGTGGCACGGCGAAGGCGATCAGCATGGCAAAGGCGTTCGGGTCTTCCAGCAGGCCGGCAGCGCGACCCTGGTCCTGATATTTACTGGAGAACATCGCCAGCACGCAGGTCGCCGTGACACTGATAGTGACCATTTTGGCGAACAGGTTCATGTTCATCTCGCGGCCGATCAGCAGGGTGATCACAAACAGCACCAGGCCGACACTCAGCTCCCGCAGATGCCCCATCGACATCCCCATGTTGTCGGTGTTGATCACGCTCAGCAGGTACAAGACCATGAACCAGATCAGGTAGCGCCAGATGTTGCTGCGCAGGCGTTCGGAGGGAATCTGGTGGATGGCCAGTTGCAGCATCAGGATCACGGCCAGTGACGCGCCGAGGAACTTGGTGCCCGACAACGAACTGTCCTTGAAGAAACCTTCGAACGGCACCAGCGCCGCAATCCCGAGCAAACCCCAGGTGGGTTTTCGGTAAAGCAGCGCGACACCGACCAGGCCCAGCACCGCCCCCGGCGCCAGAAACGGATAAGGGCTGGCCAGCAAACCAAGGCAGACCAGGCCGAACAAACTGACGATCGAGAGCGGAAAGATCACGCGCGTGCCTCCCGTGCAGTACGGAGATAAAGTTGCGACCAGCGTTCGGCCAGGGCCTTGAGGTCGTAACGGTCCAATTGCGTACGTTTTGCGTTGTCGATCAGTTCGCGAGCCATGGCCGGTTCATTCAGTAACGAACCGATCTGGCGGGCGAGGGCAACGCTGTCGGCGGGTGTCGCCAGCAGGCCGTTGTGCCGGTCTTGCAGCACATCGGGAATCCCGCCAACACCAAACGCCACCACCGGCACGCCGGCTTGCATCGCTTCGAGCAGAATCATCGGTGTGCCTTCGGTGCGCGAGCTGATCACCAGCGCATCGAGTTGTCGCCACCACACACTCATGTCGGTCTGGTAACCGGGCAGGGTGATGCGGTCTTGCAAACCGGCTTCGTTGATGCGCGCCAGCAGCGTCTCCCGTTCCGGGCCGTCGCCGAGCATCACGGCGTCCAGTTGCGGATGTTGCCGGCAGAGTGGAATCAGCGCATCGAGAAAAAAGTCCGGGCCTTTTTCACTGCTCAACCGCCCGACGTAACCCGCCAGCCAACGCTGGCGGTCCACGTTGTGCGGCGGCAGTCCGGTAGCCGCCGGTAAACCATTGGGGATCACTTGCAGCTTTTCCGCCCTGACGCTGGCCTCACGGCACAGCACGGCGATGCTTTCTGCGACGCAGACCACGCGATTAACCGACGCAGTGCGGCACAGTTGCAGGCTCAGCCAGGTGTAGAACTTCTGCTTGCGACTGCGCGGTGTGAAACCGTGCTGCGTAATCACCAGCGGCAGGCGCAACAGCGTTGCGCCCACCCAGCCAAACAACAGGCCCTTGAAATTGTGCGTATTGATCAACGGCCGTTCCGCCCGGCGCTGGCGCAAATGCGCCAGCAATTCCCCCAGCCCCGCGCAACCCCGGCAGTCGACCCCCGCCTGGCGAAACCGCGCGATCAACTCTGGCGGCGCATCGAGAAACAGCACCTGGTGCTGCCCCGGCGTCGCCAGGCAATGGTCCAGCAGCATCCGCTCAGCCCCGTAGAAGCCGCCGCTGCTGAGCAAATGAATGATCGGCAGGGAAGGGATGAGCGGCGCGTTCAATTGCGCACCCAATGCACCAGGCCAGGTACGGACCAGTTGCTGTGTGGATTGGTCGGTTCCACGTTTTGATCGTTGATCACCAACAGCACCGGCAAGCCCAGTTCGTGGGTGATTTGCGCTGGGTGTTTGAAACGGTGATCGAAGAACTCACGCACGTAGACCAGGGCAATCGCCAGCAAGAGACCGGTGAACAAGCCGAACGGAATGATCAGCATCGGTTTCGGGAACGCGGCTTCGGTCGGCTCATACGGCGGGCTGAGTACCCGTGCGTTGGACAGGTCGTTGTCCAGCGAGCGAGAGGTGCTGCTTTCGGCGAAGCGCTGGGCGTAAGTCGCGAACGCCGCGTGCAAGCCGTTGATCTCGGTGTCCATCTGCCGCAGCTTGCTCTGGGTTTTCTGCAACTGGTGGATGCGTTCCTTGAACTCGGCAATGCGCGCGGTTTTCTGGTTGATCACTGAGCTGACAACGGCCAGGTCGGTGGTGCGCTCCTGAATCCGGTTGCTGACCACTTTCAGAAACTGCTGACGGGTGCGGGCGATTTGCTCGCGGGTCAGCAACATCGGTTCGCTGCTTGGCTGGAAGATCGCGAGGTCGTTCATGTAGCGGCTGACCTGAGTGGTCAGGGCCTCACCCATCTGTTTGATTTCGCGATCTTCAAACGCCACGTTATCTACGGTGGTGGTGAAGGTGTAGGGGAAGGTGTAGTCGTTGAGTTTGGAGTTGCTGGCAGCGGCCAGGCTGGTTTTCAGGTAATCAAGCCAGCGTTGGCTTTGCAACAGGCGGTCGCGGTACAGGTTGAGCGCTTGCTCCTCGGTGTTGATGGCGTTGAGGCGGAAGGTGATTTCTTCCTTTGGATCGGACGAGCCGACCTCTTCAAGCAAGGCCAGCCGAGTGCCTTCCAGGCCATCGAGTCGAACCTGGTACTGCTTCTTTTTGGTTTCGTAGAACGATTGTGGCAAGTCGATGGATTGCAGTTCCTGACGGCTGGTCAGGTAGTTCTGCAGCAAGGCGGCGACAAAATTGGTGCCTTGGGTCGGATTGTCAAAGCTGTAGATGATGGAGATCACGTTGGAGCCTGGCAGGGTCTCGATTTTCAGACTGTCCATTGCCTGTTGAGTCAGTGCATCCAGCACCGTGTCGCGCACCGGATCGGTTTCCAGGCCCAACGCGTCTTTCATCGGGTTGATCACGTATTCGCGCAGCGGCGTGGTCACGTACTGCTTGAACGGCTGGGTCACCAGTTTGTTGAAGACGCCAGGGGTGGGCGTGTACTCACCCTTGTCGCGCAACTCGCTGATGGTCTGCCGGATCAAGGCTGGTGAGCGCAGGATATTGCTCTCGGTTTCCATGTCCGCCAGGGACGGTGGAATGAACGAGGCGTTCTCCTGATTGAGGGATGTGGTGGCGTCTCCCTGTGAGAGTTTTTTGGATTGCACGATCACCTGGGCGGTGATATCGAAGCTCTGCTTGAGCATCAGCGGCAAGACCAGGGCGATCACTGCAAAGATCAGGAAGACTCGTTTCACCAACTGCTTGTTGGCGAAAAAAATCCTGAAGAACTCGTGCAGGTAGTTTTCCTTTGGATTCATGGTCGGTCACCTGAGAGTTAGTTGCTGTCACTGTCTTTGTTGTCGACGCGGTAGCCGAAGCTGAAGCCCACGCCCTGGAACAACACCACGTCTGCCAGTTGCCGCGCGAGCTCACCGGCGCTGGCCAGTTTGGTCTTGGGCACATAGAGCATGTCGTCCGGTTGCAGGTACGCAATCTGCGACGCATCGCCGGCCAACGCCTTTTCGACGTCGTAGCGCACGGCCTGCACCTGGTTACCGTTGCGGCGCATGATCATCACCGAATCGAGCCGCGCCTTGACGTTGGAGCCTCGGGCCAGGGTCAGCGCTTCAAGCACCGAGACCGGCCGGCGGATCGGGTAGGAACCCGGTTGGCCCACTTCGCCCAGCACATAGATTTCGTTACCCGCCGTGGACTTCAGCAGCACGTCGACGGTCATCCGCCCCGGCAGCTTCGCGTAGCGTTGATTGAGGAAGGTTTCCAGTTGATTGACGGTCATGCCTTGCAGCGGCACGGCGCCGATTTCCGGGAAGCTGGCGTAGCCGTCGGTGCCCACGGTGATCTCCCGGCTCATGCCGGTCGCGGGGTGGTTCAGGGCACTCTTGAGGTTCGACTCGTTGCTCAGCGGGCTGATGACCTGCACGGCCAGCTGGTTGCGGTTAGGCTGGAACAGCTGTTTGCGCTGGTAGGCACGCTGGATTTCCTCACGTGCCTGTTCGGACGTCAGCCCGGCGATTTTCACCGAGGTGTTGGCGCCCGGCAGTTCAATGGTGCCGTCGGGCAGCACCAGTTGATTGCCGTTGAGCTGGCTGGCGGCGGTGAAGTTCAGGCCGATCTGGTCACCGGACTGGATGCGGTAGGCGTCCGAGCCGCTGGTGCTGATGTGGAAGATCACGTCCAGCACATCCTGTGGCCGCAAGGTCTGTTCGATCTTGGGCATGTCGGTGGCCTGGGCGTTGGCCGGTGAGGCCGTGAGGATATTCACCGGCATGGTCTGGGTTTCGGAAGTGCTGGAGCAACCTGCAAGCGGCAGCAACAGCAGGACAAGCATTTTGGCGTTCATGTCGTCATCCTTTGGCGATTGCTTACAGGTTTTTGTAGAGCCACTTCGGCATGTAGTACTTGCGTCGGTTGAACACGCTACCGACCAGTTTCGCGCCGGCCTGGGTCAGGCGCTGAACCGCCGCCTGGGCCACTTCCCAGCGCGTGTCTTCGGAGCGTACGACCATGATCACGCCGTCCACCTGGGTGCTGATGATCATGGTGTCGGCGGCGGAATACACCGCGTCACCGTCGATCACCACAAAGCGATACTGACTGCCGAGCTGATCGAGCAACGGGCCCAGGCGTTCGGGTGTCAGGTGTTCGGTGCCGCGCACAAACCGGCCGTTGGGCAGGATGTGGAAGGGCAGGCTGGACACGTTCACCACGCAGTCCTGCAGCAGAGGCGGGTTCTGGGTGTTGAACAGCAGGTCGCGAAAACCGCGCTCCTTGGTCAGCCCCATCTGCTGCGTGAGGTTGGTCGCCGACTGGCTCGCATCGACCAGCAGCACCTCGCCGCTGCTCATTTGCGCCAGTTGGCTGGCCAGTGCCAGGGCACTGGTGGTTGTACCTGCGCCGGGGTTGGCGGCGGTCAGAAATAGGATCCGCAGATCTTGATCGAGCACGGTCGAAGTCAGGTTGGACTCGCTCGGGTTGGCAATGCTTAGGCTTTTGGCTGATGAACCGTCCATTTAACTCGCTCCGTGGCCGCTGAATACTTTGAAGGGGGTTTTCAACAGGATCTTCAGATCAAGCAACAGGCTCTGCTCGGCGATATAGCTGAGGTCCAACTCAACGCGCTGGTCGAAGTCGATATTGCTGCGCCCGGAGATCTGCCACAGGCCGGTCATGCCGGGGTAGATGCTCAGGCGTGCAAGGTGGTTGTCCTTGTAGCGGTAGGCGTTGAACGAGGTTGGGCGCGGGCCCACCAGGCGCATGTCGCCCATCACCACATTGAACAGGTTCGGCAGCTCATCCAGGCTGCTGCGCCGCAGGAAACCGCCGATGCCGGTGATACGCGGGTCCTTGTCGATCTTGAAATCGATCGCGTCCGCGCCATGCTTGTTCAGGTGACGCAGGGACTCCTTGAGCTCCTCGGCGTTGGCCACCATGGTGCGGAACTTGTACATGCCGAACTTGCGACCGCGGTAGCCCGTGCGTTTTTGCACGAACATCACCGGTCCCGGGCTGCTGAATTTGATCGCCAGTGCCAGGCCCAGCAGGATGGGCGAGATCAGCAGCAGAATCACCAGCGCACCAAAGCAGGCGACCACGCGGTTGGTGCGCGACAGCGTCCACGGCCGACCGCCGTCACGGCCGGTCATCCAGCCACGACCCTGCATATGGATCGCGGTGTCGAGGCGCATTCGGTGCTCCGGGTCCAGGCGCTTGTCTCGGCGCATCTGTTGCAGGGGCACCGTTTTTTCATGTCCAGTCATAGAATCCTCCGCTGAAGTTCAGCCGCTAGCGGCGCGTGGGCGATAGGCAGTGGGTAGTAATCACGGAACCAGGCGATGAAGCGCCCGAGTCCCTCATCCAGCTCGATACAAGGCTGAAATCCGGTAGCCCGAGCCAGGTCGCTGGCATCGGCGCAGGTGTTGAGCACGTCGCCCGGCTGCAGCGGCAGCAACTCGACGAGGGCTTTTTGTCCAAGGTGTTTTTCCAGCAGCGCCAGGTAATCCTTGAGCTCCACCGGGTGCTGGCCGCCGATGTTGAAGATCCGCCACGGCGCCATGCTGCTGGCCGGGTCCGGTTGTTCACGGTCCCATTCGGTGTTGGCGTGCGGTGGACGCTCGATCAGGCGCGCGATGCTTTCGATGATGTCGTCGATGTAGGTGAAATCGCGCTGGTGTTCGCCGTAGTTGAACAACTTCAGCGGCTGCCCTTCGGCAATCGCCCGGGCAAACTGGATCGGCGACATGTCCGGCCGACCCCAAGGCCCGTACACGGTGAAAAAACGCAGGCCGGTGCAGGGAATGCCGAACAGGTGGCTGTAGCTGTGGGCCATCAGCTCGTTGGCTTTCTTGGTCGCGGCGTACAGCGACAGCGGGTGGTTGACGCCATCCTTCACCGAGTACGGCGTGTGCTGGTTGGCGCCGTACACCGAACTGGACGAGGCGTAGATCAGGTGTTTGACCGGGTGGTTGCGGCAGCTTTCGAGGATGTTGAGGAACCCGCTCAAATTGCTGTCGAGGTAAGCCCGAGGATTTTCCAGCGAGTAACGCACCCCGGCCTGGGCCGCGAGGTGAATCACCACCTCGGGTTGTTCACGGACGAACAGGGCCTCGATGGCCGGACCGTCGGCCAGGTCAACCGTCGCGAGCTGGAAAGCGCCAACCTGCTCCTGCACCCAATCCACGCGGTCGTGTTTGAGTTGCGGGTCGTAGTAATCGTTGAAGTTGTCGAGGCCGAACACTTGGTGCCCGTCGCGGATCAGCCGCAACACGCAATGGGCACCAATGAAACCGGCCGCTCCGGTGACGAGAATCTTCATGGCCGCGGCGCCTCGGGAACGATGTGCCGCAGGCCAATGCCGCTGTAGTGCAAGCCGGCCGCCGCGACCTGTTCCGGGTTGTAGAGGTTGCGACCGTCGACGATCACCCGCGAACGCAGTTTGCTCGCCAGCAAGTCAAAGTCGACTACGCGGAAATTCTTCCACTCGGTGCAGATCACCAGTGCGTCGGCATCTTCCAGGGTGTCGTCGCGGGTGGCGCACAGGTGCAGGTTATTGCGGTAGCCGTAAATGCGCCGGCATTCGGACATGGCTTCCGGGTCATAAGCCTGCACGCTCGCGCCTTCGGCCCACAGCGCTTCCATCAGGTAACGGCTGGGTGCTTCGCGCATGTCATCGGTGTTGGGCTTGAACGCCAGGCCCCAGATCGCGATGGATTTGCCGGCCAGACCGTTGGGGAATTGCGCTTTCAGTTTGCTGAAGAGGATGTGGCGCTGGCTGTCGTTGACGTCGGTGACACTGCGCAGCAGGCGCAATGGCATGCCGTTGTGTTCGGCAGTGTGCAGCAGGGCGCGCAGATCCTTGGGGAAGCACGAGCCACCGAAGCCGCAACCCGGGTAGATGAAGTGATAACCGATGCGCGGGTCGGAACCGATGCCTTTGCGCACCGCTTCGATGTCAGCCCCCAGCAGTTCGGTGAGGTTGGCCAGTTCGTTCATGAAACTGATGCGCGTGGCGAGCATCGCGTTGGCCGCGTATTTGGTCAACTCGGCGCTGCGGTTGTCCATGAACATGATCTTTTCATGGTTGCGGCAGAACGGTGCGTAGAGCTCGCTCAGCTGGCCGCGGGCTTCCTCGTCGTCGGTGCCGACGATGATCCGGTCCGGGCGCATGCAATCGGCGAGGGCGCTGCCTTCCTTGAGAAATTCGGGGTTGGAGACCACCCGCACATTCAGGGCGCTCTTGCCACGACGAAGCAGTTCTTCGTTGGCGGCGGCGGCCACCTGGTCTGCGGTACCGACCGGCACGGTGGATTTGATGATCAGGGTGCGATCGGCCTCCATGTAACTGGCGATCTGGCGGGCCACATTCAGCACGTGGCTGAGGTCGGCGGAACCGTCTTCATCGGCGGGCGTGCCGACGGCGATGAAAATCAGTTCGGCGTGTTCGACCGCATCGCTGGCCTGGGTCGTGAACAGCAAACGACCGGCCTTGATGTTCTCTTCCAGCGTGCCGGATAACCCCGGTTCGCTGATCGGCGGCACGGCCTGTTGCAGTTGCTTGATCTTGTTCGGATCGATGTCGACACATAAGACACGATGTCCGACATCGGCCAGTGCCGCTGCTTGTATCAGGCCGACGTAGCCCGTACCAAATACGCTCACGTCCATATTGGCGTGCCTCGTAAGACGGTTGAAAGAACTTAAATAAGACTGTCAAAAGGGGTATAGCCCAGCGTTGGGAAAACGTGTCAGCAAAATGACATGTTAAGTGGCTATAACAGGCCCATTTTTGGGGCGTTTTGCCATCAAGTGCTTGCCACTGCTGGATTTGCCGCGGTTTTGACGGGTTTTTCACATTTAGAAGAAAACGATAAACGGTCGTAGGGCTTGAAACACGGGGGTTACAGCCGGTCAGGTGTGTCAGATTTGAGTCAACGTTTTTTTGACGCTTTGTGTAAAAACCCGACATTTCTTGCGCTTTGATGGCCCGGTGCTAGTGTCAAAAAATGGCCGACAATCTATTGGCCAACGGACGGCCGCGAGCATCGGAAATACTATGATTCGATACCTCAAAGAACTGCTCTTAGTTCTCTATTTAGTTAAGAACTACGACTATTACCTGGAACGCCTGAGCGCAATGGGGATCGGTTTCCCGGTGCTGCTGTTTGGCGGGATGTTTATCGCGCTGACCGTGGCGCTTTTCATGACCGCGTACATCCGCCAGACACTGATCCGTCATGTGTTCGCCCTGGCGATGTTTGTCTCGGCGGTGTTTTTCGATGTCTATACCCGCGTCACGGCCGATTACCTGACCTACAGCAGCTTTGTGTCGATGGTGTACTCCGGCGGGTTCATCCAGGAGGCGGTGTACCAGTACCGCGACGCGATCATCAGTGGGGTGCTCGGCGGCTTGCTGCTGCTGTTCGGCATCGGGCTCAAGCCGCGTCGGCGCATGCCGCTGCCCGGCGCGTTGCTGGTGGCGGCGCCGGTGCTCGGGGTGTTGCTGCTCAGTGCGGTGTTGTTCGTGCGAGCGGGCGAGGGCGCCCGTGGCCTGCCGATCATGTACACGCCGCTGGCCTATTTGAACCTGTTCACCTATGAAGCCCTGCACAACACGGTCGGCCCGCGCGAGCCGGTGAAGCTGGCGCGTAACGATTCATCGCCGGGGCATGACATCGTACTGATCATCGACGAAAGCATTTCCGGCAACTACCTGGACATCAACGCGCCGTTTGGCGTGCACAGCAACCTCAAGGAACCGCGCCCGGGCGTCGCGATCTTCAACTACGGTTACGCCGCGTCCATTGCCAATTGCAGCGCCGACACCAACATCACCTTGCGCTACGGCGGCACCCGCGCCGACTACATGCGCATTAACAGCACTCTGCCGTCGATCTGGCAGTACGCGAAGAAGGCTGGCCTGCGCACCGTGTACATCGACGCTCAGCGCACCGGCGGCAACTTGCAGAACCTGATGAACGAAACCGAGAAAAAGGACATCGACGAGTTCGTGCAATTCGACCAGACCAGCGTGCGCGACCGCGACATGGCGGCCGCAGCGAAGCTGATCGAACTGCTCAACGACGGCAAGCCGGAACTGGTGGTGGTCAACAAGGTGGGCGCGCATTTCCCTGTGCACGACAAATACCCGGATGCGTTCATGGCCTACCGTCCGACCTTGCCTCGGGGCCAGTTTGTCGAAATCGCGGACACCGGCAAGCGCGATGGTTTCAACGGTCAGCCGGATGACTGGGTGCTCTACCGCAATGCCTACAAAAACACGTTGCTGTGGAACGTCGGGGAGTTTTTCTCACGGGTGTTTGCCCAGGCGGACATGAGCAATGCGCTGCTGATCTACACCTCGGACCATGGGCAGGACCTGCATGAACGGGGCAATCCCGGGTTGAATCTGCACTGTGGCGGTGATCCGGTGCAGGAGGAGGGCCTGGTGCCGCTGGTGGTGATTCAAGGGGATCAGTTGCGCACACTGGATTGGCAGAAAGCGCTGACCGCGAACAAGGACCGGTCGAGTCACTACAACATCTTCCCGACGCTGTTGCAGTTGATGGGCTATGACCTGACGGGGATCGAGGCGGTGTATGGCAAGCCGTTGAGCGTGCCGACGGCGGACGACTTTACGTTCAACTATCGGTTCAATGCGCGGCTGGGAGCCAAGCCTGAGTGGAAGCATATTGATCTGAAGAGCATTGTGACGCCGGGTCAGGCGGCGACGAGTGTGGCGGCGGGGCAGTGAGGTTTTGCACGTCGGGCACTGCGAAAATTCTGTTGGTTTGGAGATGCGTCGACCTACATTGCTGACACTATTGGGCTCATTGGCAAGGCGCCAGCGATCTTTCGCGCCTGCACTTCATTTTCATTTCTGCGAAACTGGTCCCGACCACACAAGAACGTGTGAATGGAGCGTTGAGGAGAAATGGATTGAGCCATACGGATGAACACATCGCGTACCGCGAGTTTCGAAGCAAGATGCTTGCGATGCAAGAACGGGGTGATAAAAGTACTGATCGGTTTCTTTACTCTGACGAGCCAGTGCTTCCCTTCACCGAGCTGCGTGCAACGATCAAGATTTTTCGTGCATACGTTGGCCGCCATGTTAAGCATTTCCTCGTTTCATCCCCTGAATCGGAGCATGCTGTTCGCCGTGCATTAGGCATTCCGTCTTCGTTGGCGTTGACTGTCGATAAGTGGAATAGAGCAGGACAGACCGTGTGGCTTTTTTTGCCGGAACACCTGGCTATCCGGCGCGCGAAGAAACTCTTGGGTCAGATAGGTACGCACGAGGGACGAGCCTATATTTTTGATCTGCTGATCCAGCGTACTCTGAGAGGGGATTGGTATTTCACATCGTCTCTGGATTTCACCTTCCGGTGTCTTGAAACCGCGCATTCGGTCAGCGAGCTTGAGGCGCTCAAGCATCTTGATGAGGATCTGATCAAAGCGCTGCTGTTGATGGGCGTGCGCCAACCATCGGAAATCGTTCATGCATTCGCTGACCGGTACCCGAGACCCAGCGGTCCGATCGTGCGAATGTTCGTTGAGGAAGGTGTTATTCGCCACCCCGACGAGTTGTCCTGGGTTCAAACGCATGGCTTCGCACACCGCTCCATGGACGTACTTGCGCAAGATGAAGCCACTGAAGCCCGAGGGCTGACTCAGTTATTGATGACTCATGATGTCTCGCGAAAGCAGATCGCGGGCATCTTCCGATTCGTCACTCATCGCTTCAATTCTCAACGATTGAAAACCACCATCGACCTGTTACTGGGTGCAGGCATCGACAATCTGTCGCAGGTGTTTGAGTGTGTTGGCGAATCTCTGTGGACGACTGAATCGACGCAATGGCGGTTCCTGCTGGAAGCTGTCGGAGTGCAAGACAGTGAAGAGGTTGGCCAATTCAAGCCCATCCTGGAGTGCCGGTACGATTTGTCCCGTGAACTGGTCATCGGATTGCGAGCGCTTGGCGCTGATCTTGCCGGGATCGCTGCTTGCCAGTCTCTGTTGATTGCATTGGCTCGACGTGAAGTCTCCCCAGCACCGCTGGCAGAGCTGACACTGCTGTCTTCTGCACCCCATTGTCTGACCATCGAGCAACTGGCGCTCTGCACCCCCTATCTGCAAAACGGCCGTGATCTGGCGGCGTATTTGCAAGTCATGACGCAACGGGGACATGGCTCGGCGGAGGCAGTCATGGCGTTCATGGGGAGTTACGAACGTGTAGCGCCGCAAACACTGGATCGATTGCTGATGATTGTGGAAGAGCGCAAGGGCAATGCTTCCCTTGAGTCCGTTGCAGCCTGGGTTCAGCAGGCCAGCGCGGGGGGCAATCTGGACGCGCTTGAGTATTTGGTGGGTGCCGTCGAAATACGAGATTTGGGAAGCCTGGGACAGGCCCTGAAACTCGTCCGTGTAGGCCGGGAGTTGTTGCACTATGTGGTCTCGGAAAAGCAATTGGACACCTTCAAGTTGATTCGGGTCTGGTACGACGAGAACATTAGAGGTATCAAGGAGTGGCGCGGATGGGGTGGTTTCGATGCCTTGGACAAGGTGTTGCTGAACGATGCCTATCAGCGCAAGACCTTCGATTTGTTCGAGGCTAATCAGCAGAGCATCAATGCTGCGGTCACTCAACGAGTCCAGGCATTGCTGGGACCCTGGCCTTACAACGAAGAGGAAACCGTCAGAGAAGCCTATCGTCAGACCATGGAAGCCACCCGCCTTGAGGAGCGTCAGGTATTGCTGCCAATGCTGGCTCCGATCCTGGCCCGAACAAAAGGTGTGCTGCTGTGCAGTTTATTGGAGAGCGCCTGGGAGACCCCTGACGAGATTGACCTGCAGATTGATCGCTTGATGCCTTTGCTGGATGAGTTGATGTCTGGTCGTGGGCCCACCAGCGATCAACTGAACACGTTGCAGGCGGACGCTATCGCACTGATTTACCGAACAGACCCGCATACGGTGAGATCTCAGTGGGGGGAACTGATTGGCCACGAACAGCACGTGTCGCATCTCACGCTACGTGATAGTTACAGCATGACCTGGCGATGCGCGCAGTGGCGACTGAAAGCGGTTCTTGACCGCAGAGGACTGCAAGCGCTGGTCAATGCCAGCCAATTCTCCCAACGCTTCAGACCGGGTGACTTCAAGCACATCTTTGATGCCTGCAAGAATCTGAAAGCGCGCTATCTGGATGAGGTATCGGCGGATATTCATATGTTGGTTCCCCATCTTGGCGTATTGCTGGCGGCGGGCGATGCCGATAGTACCGTTGCCCAATGGAACCGTATCGGGTTTGAAGCACTCACCAACATTGATGAAGAAAGCCCGGTTGCGCATCAGCGCATCGAAGCGCTGCACACGTTATTGATGGTCAACCTGGGCGATGCACTGGATGCCCATACCGATGAATTTGTTCAAAGGTTCAGCGATGAAGATGCGGCTTACCTTGCCTCCCGACTTTTGAACGACACGGCGGGTGCAGCCAACGATGGACGAACCAGGCTTTCCAGGGCGCTGGCTCGTACTCGCAAAAAGGTCTTGAGTCGATATGCGGCATGGGTTGCGAAGGAGCAAGGCAAATTCACCCAGAAGGCTGACGAGCAGCAAGAGACGCAGTTATCAGCGGTTGTTTCAAAGCATCCGGCGGCTTTTTTTGCGAAAGAGGCGACGAAGCTCTGTACTCGATACAACAAGCAGATGTGGTATGAAAAGCGTCACTCGCATCTGGTGGTGTTTGATCGCGGCTCACGGCAAGTTGTGGGCATGGCGATGATTTACATTGAGGTGCTGCCGGCGCTCGACCCCACAGTGCCAAGCCTCATCATCCGCGCTATCAATCCCACTGAACCGGCGATGTCCAGTTACACCAGTGAATCGATCGTGAGTGCGTTTTTTGACGTCGCCCATCGTATTGCCTTGGACAATAAGCTGGCTTGTGTGGCCTTCCCGGAAAATGGTGGCCTCCATGTTCTATCCAACCACGATGGGATCGCGAAGAGCATCAGTGAACACTTTGTGAACCACGGTTACTCCGCTTATTCACGCCGTTCATCAGCGGGGCATCAACCACAGTCCTGGCAGGGGGCGGGACTCAAAATCACGGCGTCGTTCGATGCCTATGAACGGGGGAGTGGTGCGGTCGATACGCTATTTGTCATGTGGCAGAAACCTTGCCCGATCCAGCAGTCGCCAGCCAGTGCAATGCAAGTGGCTTGAGTTTGCACCTGCGGCGTCTAAGTGACGCCGCCAATTTAAGCATGTGCGTTTCATTACTCGCGTCCGCTATCCTTGGGTCACCCTGATCAAAACGAGTGATCCCATGCTTCAGGTCCAAGGCGTCTTCAAAAGCTACGCCACTCCGCAAGGTCCTTTGCCGGTGCTGCGAGGTGTCGACCTGACATTGAAACCTGGTAGCAGCCTGGCGCTGATGGGTGAGTCGGGCAGCGGCAAGAGCACCTTGCTGCACTTGATCGCAGGGCTGGACAAGGTCGATCAGGGCAGCATTCAAAGCGGTGAACATTGTCTGGACCAGATGAGCGAAGGGCAACTGGCGAACTGGCGGCGGACCGAAATCGGCCTGGTGTTCCAGCAGTTCAACCTGATCGGCAGCCTGCGGGTCGAGGACAATCTTGCTTTTCAAGCGCGACTGGCGGGGCGGCATGATCCGCGCTGGCAAGCGCATCTGGTGCAGCGACTGGGCTTGAGTGATTTGTTGCGGCGTTATCCGGAACAGCTCTCCGGTGGGCAACAGCAGCGCGTCGCGTTGGGCCGCGCCTTGGCGTCAAAGCCCAAATTGCTGCTGGCCGACGAGCCCACCGGCAGTCTCGATGAAGCCACCAGCGATGAAGTGTTGAAGTTGCTGCTGGAATTGCTCGCCGACAGTCCGACCACTTTGTTGATGGTCACTCACAGCCACCGCGTTGCCGCACGCCTGGCGGAGAAGGTGGTGCTGCACCGCGGCCGTCTGGCTGGCGCGGGTGAGCGCTGAGGTGCGCGTCTTTCGCGAAACGTTGCGGGCGTTGCTCAGCCATTGGCGGCAGCACCCGGTGCAATTTTTCAGTGTACTGACCGGACTCTGGCTCGCCACCAGTTTGCTGACCGGCGTAGAGGCGCTGAACAGCCAGGCGCGGGAAAGCTATGCCCGCGCCAGTCAGTTGATCGGCGGCGAACCGCAGGCCAGTCTCAGCTCGCCGAGTGGTGCGACTTTCTCCCAGCAACTGTTTGTCGACCTGCGCCGCGCCGGTTGGCCGGTCTCGCCGGTGCTGCAAGGACGGGTGACGCTCAAGGGCCATGAAGACCAGCGCTTGCAGCTGATGGGCATCGAACCGGTGTCGCTACCGGCGGGCTCGGCGGTGGCGGGGCGGTCGTTGGCGATCGAGCAGATTGTCGAGTTTTTCACCCCTCCGGGCCGCACCTGGATTTCACCGCAGACCTTGCAGGCGTTGGGGCTGCAAGAAGGCGAACAACCTCTGAGCGTGAGCGGTGTGGCATTACCGCCACTGCAGGTTCAAACCGACATGGCCCCTGGCCTGTTGCTGGTCGACATCGGCTACGCCCAGCAGATTCTCGGTCTGCCGGAGCAACTGTCGCGTCTGTTGTTGCCCAAGGATTTCAGCGCGGCACTGCCCGACCAATACAAAGGCCAGTTGCAGCTCAAAACCAGCGGTGAAGAAAACAACCTCTCGCGACTGACCGAAAGCTTTCATTTGAACCTCGATGCCTTGGGGTTCCTGTCGTTCGTGGTCGGCCTGTTCATCGTTCATGCCGCGATCGGGCTGGCGCTGGAGCAACGCCGAGGATTGCTCCGAACCCTGCGCGCCTGCGGGGTTAGCGCACGCATGTTGATTACCGGTCTGGCGGTTGAGCTCGGGGCATTGGCGCTGATCGGCGGCATTGCCGGTGTCGCCAGCGGCTACCTGCTGGCCAGCGTGCTGCTGCCGGATGTGGCCGCCAGCCTGCGCGGTTTGTATGGCGCCGAAGTGGCGGGGCAGTTAAGCCTCAGCCCGTGGTGGTGGTTCAGCGGAGTCGGCCTGAGTCTGTTCGGCGCGCTGCTGGCCGGAGCCAGCAGTTTGTTGCGGGCGGCGCGTTTGCCGTTGCTGGCCCTGGCCGATCCGCAAGCCTGGCATCAAGCTCATGCGCGCTGGTTACGCCGTCAGGGTTGGGTCGCGGCAATGGCCGCTGTGATCGCGCTCATTGCCTTGTTCTGGGGGGACAGCCTGGCCAGTGGTTTCGTGCTGATGGCGGCGCTGTTGATCGGTGCCGCCCTGGCCTTGCCAGTGGTGCTCAATCTGGTCTTGAACCTGGCACTGAGCCGCAGTCATTCGGTGCTCGGCCAATGGTTTCTCGCTGACTGCCGTCAGCAACTTCCCGCGCTGAGCCTGGCACTGATGGCGCTGCTGTTGGCACTGGCGGCGAACATCGGCGCCGGCAGCATGACCGCCGGTTTTCGCGAGACCTTCAGCGACTGGCTCGAACAACGCCTGACTGCCGAACTCTACGTCAATCCGCAAAACCCGGCGCAGTCCCGAGAGCTTCACCGCTGGCTCAAACAGCAGCCTTCATTGACCGCCGTGCTGCCCAACTGGCAGGTGTCGATCCAGCTGCAAGGCTGGCCGGCGGATATCTTCGGCGTGATCGATCACCCGACCTATCGTCAGCATTGGCCGCTGCTGGAAGCCTTGGGCGACAATCCCTGGGACCGTTTGGCCAAGGACGATGCGCTGATGCTCAGCGAGCAACTGGCCCGGCGCTTGAAGGTGCGGCTCGGCGACCACCTGACCATCCCCACGCCCGGCGGCCCGTGGTCGCCGCGGATCGTCGGGATCTATGCTGATTACGGCAATCCCAAGGGCCACCTTCTGGTGAGCGCCAGCCATCTGCTGCGCGGCTGGCCGCAGCTCACGCCCAATCGTTTCAACCTGCGCATCGAGCCGGCGTTGATTGCGCCGTTCCTCAAAACGCTGCAAGTCCGCTTCACCCTGGACGACAGCCGAATCGTCGATCAGGCCCGGCTCAAGGGTTGGTCCACGCAAGTGTTTGAACGCACCTTTGCCGCCACCGCCGCGCTCAACAGTCTGACCCTGGCCGTCGCCGGTGTGGCGCTGTTTATCAGCCTGCTGACCCAGAGCCAGAGCCGCCTAGGGCAGCTCGCGCCGCTGTGGGCGCTGGGCGTGACGCGCCGGCAATTGATGTTGCTCAACCTTGGGCAGACCTGGTTGCTGGCGGTGCTGACGCTGGTGCTGGCGTTGCCGCTGGGGATCGCCTTGGCGTGGTGCCTGGACACGGTGATCAACGTGCAGGCGTTTGGCTGGCGATTGCCGTTGCGCGTGTTTCCGCTGCAGCTGTTGCAGTTGATGGGGCTGGCGTTGCTCGCGACCTTGCTGGCGTCGGCGTGGCCGCTGTATTCGCTGTATCGCACGCAACCGGCGGACCTGCTGAGGACGTTTGCTCATGAGGATTAAGGTCGCTGTGTTGCTATTGGCGTTGTTGAGCGGCTGCGACAACTCGGCGCCTGACGATAAAGGCTTCGCCGGGCTCGGCGGTGAGGCCTCCGCGTTTACTCCGGTGGTGCCCGGTCGGGTCTTCAACTTCCCGACCGATCATGGGCCGCATGACGGTTTTCGCATCGAATGGTGGTACGTCACCGCCAATCTCAAGGACGATCAGGGCCGCGAGTTTGGCGTGCAATGGACGTTGTTTCGCAGCGCGTTGAAAGCTGTTCCGGAGCAGCCGGGCTGGGGCAATCAGACCATTTGGCTGGGGCACGCGGCCGTGACCTCGGCAACCGCCCATCACGCGGCCGAACGCTACGCCCGTGGTGGCGTGGGTCAGGCGGGTGTGAGCCTTGCGCCGTTCAATGCCTGGATCGACGATTGGCGCTTCAGCAGTCAGGGCGCCGATGCCTTGGCGGATCTGCAACTCAGCGCTCGGGACAAGGGCTTCAGTTACCAATTGCGGCTGACGTCCACACGTCCGCTGGTGCTTCAAGGCGACAAGGGTTTCAGTCAGAAATCCGAACAAGGGCAGGCGTCGTATTACTACAGCCAGCCGTTTTTCCAGGCCAGTGGGACGCTGGAAATTGATGGAAAGACTTATCAGGTCAGTGGTCCGGCCTGGCTTGATCGCGAGTGGAGCAGCCAGCCCCTGACCGTCAATCAAACAGGCTGGGACTGGTTTTCGCTGCACCTGGACAGCGGCGAACAGGTCATGCTTTACCGCATGCGGCAAAAGGACGGCGTGCCTTACCTCACCGGCACCTGGATCGACGCCCAGGGCAAGACCCAGTTGTTGCACGCCACCGATATCAGCCTCACGCCGCAAGACACCGCCAAGGTCGCCGGGCGTGACATTCCGGTGCGCTGGTCGATCAAAATCCCTGCCAAACAGCTCGACATCACCATCACAGCGCTCAACCCCAATGCCTGGATGGATTTGCGCATTCCTTACTGGGAAGGCCCGGTGCAATTCAACGGCGGCACCGGCTACCTCGAAATGACCGGCTACTAAAACTCCCCGTAGCAGCTGTCGAGTGAAACGAGGCTGCGAGTTCTTGATCTTGCTCCCCACCAAATCCGCCGGAACTCCAAACGCCGCGCAAGCCTCTACCGTACGAACGCCCCGCAGGAGCCCTCACATGAGCGAAGACCTAAAACCACCCGACCTCGACTCCTGGCAGCGCCTGTTCGAAGACAAGGCCTACTGGCAGCAATCCCCCGACGCCCATTACAGCGAACTGCTGCGGGTGGCCGACGACTTGCTGGGGCAGGGCGCCATCGACCTGGAGCAATGGCAGGCCTTGAAGGCCAAGGCCGAGCAATCCCACAAAGACTCGCCCGCGGTGAACGTCGCCCAAGAGGTTGATGATCCCGACGCCTGAGGAGAACCACCATGAAACCCCAGTCACCTGACACCACAGAACACCCCGACGAACCGCGACCACCGGGCGAAGTCGAGCGCGACAACGATGCCCTGCGCCCCACCGATCCGACCCGGCGCAAGGAAAGCGGCAAGGGCACGCAAAGCGGCGAATCCACCGCGCAAGAAACTGCAAAAACTCCCTGAACTGCGTCTATGCTGAATTGCACAGTCGGCGCTGACCCTCGGGCCAGAGCCGTCTGCTGCCATTCATCACAGGGAATGTACCGCCTATGAAACTTCACGCACTGACCAAAGCCATTACCCTCGCTACCTTGCTGTCTGCTACCAGCCTTGGCGCCATGGCCGCGGACATCCCGCTGTCTGCCGTTGTGGAAGCGGATCAGGTCACCACCAAAGTTGTTTCGGTCGATGCGGCTAATCGCCAAGTTGTCCTGGAAGGGCCGGAAGGTCGTCAGGTCCATGTGCAACTGACCGAAAAGGCGAAAAACCTCGCCAACCTGAAAGTCGGCGATCAAGTCGACATCAAGGTCACCAGCGCCGTCGCGGCCTACCTCGACACTGATGTCGACAAAGGCCTGCCAGGTACAGTCGAGCGTGCCGGCGAAGTCCGCGCCGCCCCCGGCAGCGACAACCCGGGCGGCGAAGCCTACCGCCAGGTGCAGGTTCAGCTGAAAATCACCAAAATCGACCTGAAGAAAAACCAGGTGACCTTCGAAAACCCTGCCGGCCAGTCCAAGACCATCGACGTCGTACGGCCCGAAGTTCAAGCAAAATTGAAAGACCTGAAAGTTGGACAAAGTGTCGTAGTGACCTACACCGACATACTGACAGTGACGAGCAAACACGAAAGCTGAGTATTAGCTCTATAGTTTGATTGTTCTTGTACAACTTTTTTGTATAAGAACAATCAGTTTTAATGGTCTATCTAGTGAGTTTTTTGTTGTCGTACAAATCATATTTGAAGTGACATTTAATTAAGGTGGTATCGATAAATTTCATGATTATGTATACGGACAACTTTCCCGACTTCCATTAAAATACTTCCCGTTCGCCCAGTGGCAGGGCTCTTTACCAGTGCATGGATTGCCGAGGCCATTACACTGGGCGAACACCTCCTCGGGGCAGTACACACCTGCGGCAATACGTTAAGATGCGCGGCACTTTTCACATCAAGGATGAAAACGGCCGCCGCCGTTCTGACACGGATGAAACCACTCTCCCTCTATCACCCGGCCCTCTACTGGCTGCGCGTGTGGCAAAAAAGACTGTTCCGGCAAATAGCCTGGCGCTTCTCCAGCCGGCAATACGCCGTTTCGATCAACACCGAATCCCGCTTGCCCTTTCGCTACCTCAAACACACCTCCAAGCTGATTCGTAAACTCGGCAACTCCGATATTGCACTGCAACACAACAAAGTCATCAACCTCAAACGGGCCGTCTCATCAATAAACGGCATAGTCATCGCGCCCGGCGAATACTTTTCCTTCTGCCGCCTGGTCGGCCGACCGACCCGCAAACGCGGTTACGTCGAAGGCATGGAACTGTCATTTGGTGAAGCCCGCAGCGGCATCGGCGGCGGCATCTGCCAACTGAGCAACCTGATTCACTGGATGGCCATTCACTCGCCGCTAGTGGTGGTTGAACGGTCAAACCACAGCTTCGATCCGTTTCCTGACGAAGGGCGGGTGTTGCCGTTCGGCTCCGGGGCGGCGATTTTTTACAACTACATTGATCTGGTGCTGCATAACCCGACGGACCGGCATTTTCAATTGAAGTTAAAGGTTGGGGAACAGCAGTTGGAAGGGGAGTTGTTGTGTGACCGGGTGCGGGAGTATCGGTATCACGTTTATCAGGTTGGGCATCGGTTTTTGCGCGAGGGTGGGCGGGTGTTTCGGGAGAATGAGATTTGGCGGGAGGTGAGGAGTAAGGGGCAGGGGAGTGAGGTGTTGGAGAATGAACGGCTTTATAAGAATCGGGTGGTTGTTAAGTATGAGGTTGAGGAGAGTTTGTTGGTCGTGAATGTATAAAAAAACGGGTGATTTTAAAATTGCCCGTTTTTGTTTGGAAGTCGATAGAGCTTTGGGGGGGGCGAAGCACTAGTCGATAGGGTTGAGCCAGTACATCCGGATCAATTCCTGAAGTAAAGCTCATCCAGTTGCCGTCTCCGAATCCGTAGATATTCCTCCCATACCTTCGGGAAATCTTCATCTTTAGTGAGGGGGAAAGTCAGATAAATGTACTTGCCTTTAACACTTATATATTCGCGTGCACGTTTGAAGGCAGGTTGTTCGTACATCGAGATGCTTTCATCGTATCCGTCATGGCTGTGGGAGATGCTTACCCTGTGCGGAGCGATCATGCCTCGCGCAAAATCGATCACCCAACCTTGATCCAGCCCCGTGCTCAAATAGCCGTAAACGCCATCATTTGAGAGCCGAATACATGATTTTGCCTGCGCACCATCGTCATCGTTCACCACAATGATTTTGTCTCTGAAGTACTGGATGCTTCGCTGATCCGGTCCTTGCAGAACCAAATTCCAGCCTTCAGCTGACATGCGAAATTCGCCCTGATTCTCGAATTCTGCAATCCATCCGTTTGAAAGACTGATCTGGTGCTTATTCACGAGAGATCCTGCTTGTTTGATTGATAGGTAGGCGTTCTGCAAGTGGCGACTGTCTCACTTTTCCTGCTTTTCCTGCTTTTCGGAATTTTCTCGTTTTGTGGGGCACAGACAGTCAGAGAGCCAAGTCAGACATTGGGCTACCTTATCGGCATCGTCCATCCAGGCCGATTCTTTCTTATCCAGCTCCGTAAATGCATCGACTGCACTCGCTCGATAAAACATCATCCAGCCTTCGCGTCCTTCATTGACGATCAGGTAGGTTGTTCCATGGCCTTCGACAGTCAAAGACCAACAGCCGAAAAATGCGCGCTGGTCCGAGAACTCGATGACGGTGAACCCGGCACGCTTAATCGCATTTTGCAGATCGGCAAAAGGCATCGGTAGACTCCTGTCATGTGTGAAGCCATTTGAGACCCGGATTATGATATTTTTTGAGTTTTTCAGAGCTTATGTAGCCTCTCCACGATCTGTGCCGGGCGCATAGATGAGCATCTAGTCGATTTCCCGGTTCCTGCAGAGCTTAACAAATTCTAACGCTGCAGTTGGATCAGACATGTAGAGTTCATAAGCAACTCCACCTATCTGATAGTACTCTTCGTACTCCACCAGACGACTGCTGAAGGGTATCGAGACATAGGGTGTTCCAGTTTCCAGTTCTATACCAATAGAGAAGCGCTCGGTAATGCTTGTTAGCGTGTCATGGAATTTCATTTTTTCTCTAAAGATTCGCGATATCGCTAGGGCCGCCATCACTAATAAGCTTTGACAGTCGCCGGTTGTAAAGCTCAATGTCCTGCGCGTTCGTCGTTTTATTTATTTCTTGATGCAGAAATTCCATGCTTTTAGATATTGTCTGCTTTTCATTGCTAGACATATCGAGGATTAGGTCAAACCTGTTTTCAGATAAGACGGGTGCCTTTTTTCGCATATAGTAATAGCACCCTATATTTTCGAGAAGGTCGTTTGCGTCCTCTAGACTGTTTGTTACGGTAATTACGTATTTTTCAAACGCGCTTTTTAGAATAGACACGGGATTTTTTTGTGTCTCAAGAAAGCTGCAAAGCCCTTGCCAGTTGATGATGTGTAGTTGATTACCCCAGTCGGGATCTCTTGTGAAATAGATGCCGGATCCTCTGAAATAGTCTGGGATTTCATCTCTGTTTAATGCTTTTTCAAAATTGCTGATCATTGAAGATGTTCCCACTCATAAAAATTGGCTTCGGTTAAAGAGGGGGCTGATTTTAAAAAAATGAGGGCAAATTTCTGTCATTTAAAGATTTTCAAGATCAATGGAGCAGCCGTTGCTTTTTAGTTTTTGAAGTCGTTTTTCGAACGAAAGCATTTGTAGGTCTTTGGTTTTTATATCGTGCTCTTTTCTTAAAAGTCTAAATAGGCGGCCTATATTTTCTTTACTTTTGTTGTCGAGACTCTTGATCAGGTCGTAGTTGTCGGCGGATAGAAATGGGAATTTTTGTCTGGTTATGCAATATGCTGTTATGTTTGAAAGTAGACCTTCAGCGTCTTCGTAATTTTCATTGAGGTATCTCGCGTACTCTTCAAATATAGTCGACAATAAGCTCTGCGCAGCTTTTTGGGTTTCAAGTACGCCGCACATTTCGGCCCAGTTGCTTACATATAGATGATCACCCCAGTCGGATCCTCTAGCAAAGTAGATACCATTTCCTTTGAAGAATTCGGAGATCTCATGTTGATCTAAGGCAGTTTCGAACGTGGTTTTCATTGGGTTTAGTTTTCGCCCGTCTAAGTTTTTCAACAACGTCCCCACCCGCCTGTCATGGGTGATATTCTCTGATCCAATTAAAGCTATTTTTTTTGGTTCGCTGTCTTTCAGTTTAAGGTGCCCGCAAAGCCCCTGCCAGTTGTTGATGTAGAGGTGGTCTCCCCAGTCAGGATCTCGGGAGAAATATTGCCCTTGAACTTTGAAGAACTCTGTCGGCTCGTTGGTTCCATGTTTTTCTTGGCAATTACGTAAAAAGTTCTCATGCTTTCCGGAAGTTTATCTGCATCATCTGGGTTTATCTTTTGGTTATCTAAATGAAGTTGTAGTTGTTCTCTGTAACCATATTTTCTATAAGTGTCGGCAAATGATTTTTACTTAATTTTATTTCTCTCGTCCGCCCAATATGAAACTCTGGCTTTGGGTCTATCAACAAGGTAAAGCAAAAACGGGAAAGGTTTATTTCTTTCATTAAAATAAATCGTTCCGCTTTTTTCTTGTTTGTCCCGCTTGTTTGTTTTTATTTGAATTTCTGCGGTTCATTTGTCGAGTGTGATCATGTATTTGTCAGGGCCAGTCCAGCTGATCATCTTGAATTTTCCATTTAGAAGTCCTTTGTCTCTTAAGTACTCAAATACTTCTGCAGGACACCACTCTCTACCATCAGAAAAATAAAAATCAAGTTCTCTTAGTTTGTTAAATACTTCGGCTTTTTTTTCATCGGTTGGTGTGTTGATTTTATATTCGTTAAGATCGATATCATTTGTAAAGCCAATATCGATAAGTTTTTCTTTGGTTTTAGCCTCTAGAATTTTAACTCTAACAAAATCGCTGTCGGATTTTGTGACATAGGCATGGATTATATTCATTTCAGTAAAATCTCTGTCATGGTAGACACACCAGGCGCATCGGTAGTAGGGATAGAATCGATTACCATCTCTGGCGCCCCTCCCGGTAGATGGTTTCCTGGGCCTTCAAATTTTTCATTACCTGCAAGTGGACTTCTAGGCGAGCGTATCTTGGATACCATCAATTTTTCTGATTTTAAAGCCATTCTGAAGGCTTCCTTTTTCTAGTCCAAATGCGGCTTCTAAATTGAGAATTTGGTCTTTGCTCAGTGTCATTTTTCCATTTGCTGAGAAATCTCCAACTAGATCGCTGATGCCTTTTTTGTCAGAAATAAAGGATCCGTCTCTTCCGATGCTTGGGTATTTATCCCAAGCTATTGGGCTAATGTTGTACCCAACATTGTCTTCTAACATCTGAGCTTGGCGTTGTCTTGCTTGAAGAACTTTTGCGCTTGGTATGCCAGGATCACCCGGGTCTACTTTGGCTTGTGCTTCTGGGGTTTCTATTGCCCTATCGGGCTTACAACCATCTGCGCCAGGGCAGTTATTTAACCCCAACGGATCCACCCACCCCCGTAGGGTTAGGCACGTACTGGTAGTTATTCAACCCACCCGCAAGCTTGATCGGATCCGGCGTCAGGTACCGCCCGGTGCCCGGATTGTAGTAGCGATGCCGGTTGTAATGTAAGCCCGTTTCCCCGTCAAAGTACTGACCCTGGAAGCGCAGCGGGTTGTCGATTTCGGTAATATCGAGGGTGGCGAGGTTGCCGTAGGCGCGGTATTGCGCCGACCACATGATCTGGCCGCTGTAGTCGGTGAGTTCCTGCGGGGTGCCGAGGTGGTCGAGTTGGTAGTAGAACGGCTCGGCTTTGAGCGGGCCTTCGCCATCGAGCATGGCCAATGGGCGGAAGGTGCCCGGTTCGTAGATGTAGCTGCGATAGCGGTTGTCGGCGCTTTCGGCGATGAGGCGTTCGCCCTGCCACAGAAATTGCGTGGTGTGGCCATCGACGGTTTTGGCGATGCGGCGGCCAAAGGCGTCGTATTGGTAGGTTGCATTACTGCCGCCGGGGAGGCTGACGCCGATCAGGCGGTGTTGGCAGTCGTAACGGTATTCGGTGAAGAGTTTCTGTCCGGTGCCTCGACGTTCGCGCGCCAGGTTGCCGTAGGCGTCGTAGTCGTAGTGGCGGTCGCCTTGCATGAGCAGGCGATTGCCTTTGACGTTGGCCAGGTTTGCGGTTGGCTGGTCGCCCTGGCCCAGGAGGTTGCCCGCCGGGTCGTGGGCGAAGCTTTCCGGGGTGGTGCCACGGACGTTGATCAGGCGGTCGAGCGGGTCGTAGTGGTAGCTGCGATTGCCTTTGCGGCTGTCGTCGATACCCGCGAGATTGCCATTGGCATCGTAGGCGTAGCGACGCTGGAACAGGTTGCGATCTTGCTGACCCACCGTGTGGGCTTGCAGTCGGCCTTGTTCGTCGTACTGGTATTGGCTGAGCAGCAGGCCTTGTTGACGTTGCTGCTCGCGGCCGGCGCTGAACTGGTGAGTGGTCAGGCGTGAGCCGTTGAGGTCGATGCTGCTCAGGCGACCACCGGATTGGTGGCGGTAGTCGAGTTTGCTGCCGTCGGGGAGGCGGCAGTGGCTCAGTTGGCCGAGTTTGTCGTACTCGTAACGCGTGGTGCCCCAACCCTGGTGTTCGGTGATCAGGCGGTCTTGCAGGTCATACTCTTAGGCTAGGGGCCGTCGTCGACGTTTACTTTACGCCGGACCTGAATCGAAATTCTCCGGCGCGGGGTAGTCGACTGTATTCATGCGTGGACACGGCTAACCAACTCCGTTCAATAATTTTTTGGTTCTTCTGCCTTGGCTTCGTTTAGGTTGGCCTTAAAGTACGTCATGAAGTCTTGCCCTTGCGCGAAGGCTTTTTCGATCTTCATGCTTTGCTCTTTTAGAGCGGCGCTTGGTTTGGCCCATTGTTCAGAGGGTAACGGTTTGGACCACTCAGCAATGGAATCAGGTAGAGATTTCATGCTGAAACGATGGTCCCATTCAGCAACCCAATACGGAAAGCGCCATAAAGTGATTACATGAGTGAAATACCACCAGCCAACACCTAACGCGGAGCGTTCGTTGTGTTGGTACTCCTCAATCATATCCCCGCGCTCTTTATCAAATGTATGGCGGCCTTCGTACGGTGCTTTACCGGGGCAGTGTTGTGGTCCTCTTTCCATGTAAACACGTATCGCCTCCCATTTACCCAAACCATGAACTGGAGTCATTACTCCCTGGTTCACAAAATGGACGGTATCTGTTTTAGGGTCGTCAAATGCCATGCCAAACGTATAAGTACTCATGACGCCGACCCCAGTCACACCAGTACTGACAGAAAGCCAGGACACCATTTCTTCCCAAGGTTGGATGACCGGCTCGTCAGACCCATTAGCAAAAAAACAGACTTCGCGGTGTTGTCTATTGAAGCGTATCGGGCGGGTACGGACTTTGGCTAGAGTAGTGCTGATGACAACGTAGAGCCCCAGAACTGTGGCTCCTGCTGCTCCCCAAGCGCCGATTGCTGCGCCGGTAGGGAAAAACTCTATGAAAATATGTGTAAATGATCTGCCATAGGGATCACCAAAACTCATTAGCCCGGCGATGAAGGGGCCGATTATTAAACCCACAATCAGTATGAGCATGCTGCTTGCGATCATAACCCTGGTTTGGAATGCCTTATTGACGTTACTGCTACCTACGTCCAGGTAAGTGTCGTTGACATCAAGGAAGCTTCCCCCCAAATCCATTGGGATCTGGCCGGTAGGGACGGGGAGTGGCGAGAAAAATACTGCTTCGCCAGTAATAAAACGTCGAGATTCACCAGCGACGGGGCGCTGCTGTCGAATATCGAACTCGTCGTACTGTGGAGAGGTAGGTGTCATGCAGGATAACCATAAAATGCATCTCTAGCATGAGGTAGTCGATTAAATTTATGCATCAAGGACGTGACTCATCGTTTCCATTCAATTATTTGTTGATTCTTCTGCCTTGGTTTCGTTTAGGTTGGCCTTAAAGTACGCCATGAAATCCTGTCCTTGAGTAAAGGCCTTTTCGATTTTCATGGTTTGCTCTTTCAGAGCGGCGCTTGGTTTGGCCCATTGTTCAGAAGGCAAAGGTTTGGACCATTCGGCAATGGATGCAGGTAGAGATTTCATGCTGAAACGATGGTCCCATTCTGCTACCCAGTACGGAAAGCGCCACAAAGTGATTGCATGAGAAAAATACCACCAGCCAACGCTCAGAGCGGAACGCTCGTTGTGTTGGTACTCCTCGTGCATATTTGCACGTTCTTGATCGAAAGTATGGCGACCCTCGTAAGGTGCTTTATTCGGGCAGTATTGCGGTCCCTTTTCCATGTAGAGGCGGATCGCTTCCCACTTGCCCAAACCATGAGTTGGGGTCATTACACCTTGGTTTACAAAATGCACGGTATCGGCTTTAAGATCGTCGAAGGCCATGCCGAATGTATAAGTGCTCATGACGCCTACACCGGTAACACCAGTGCTGACCGATAGCCAGGACACCATCCCTTCCCATGGCTGAATCACAGGCTCATCAGACCCGTCCGCGAAAAAACAGACCTCACGGCGTTGCCTGTTGAAGCGTATAGGGCGGGTTTGAGATTTTTTTCTTGTCGTGCTTATGACGACGTACAAACCAAGGGCCGCGAACGCTGTTCCTCCCCATCCTGAAATATATAAACCCGACTCAAAGAACTCGCTGAAATACCAATAGAAATCACGGCCAAATGGATTGTTGAATGTCGAAAAGCCCATGATCGTCGGTAAAACTAATAGACAGGCAATTATAAAACCCATAAAAAGGCCGATCATCGCTCTTGCCTGAAATGCCTTGCCAAAGTTGGTGCTACCTACATCGAGATAGGTCTCATTGACCTCGATGAAGCTACCCCCTAGATCCATTGGAATCTGTCCGGTGGGAACCGGCAGTGGAGAGAGGAACAATGTTTCGCCTGTGGGAAAACGACGAGTTTCCCCTGCGACAGGGCACTGCTGTTGAATATCGAGCTCGTCGTACTGCGTAGATGTAGGTGTCATGCAGGATAACCATAAAATATGTTAGGCCTAGGACGCGTCCACTGCAGGCTCTTTATCCTGTTCGGCAAATTTCACCTTGAAGTAATCCAGCAGGTTCTGGCCTTTGGCGAAGGCCTTCCTGATTTCGGCGCTTTCCTTAAGCAGTTCTTCACTAGGCATGGCATGTTGGTCAGCGGGAAGAGGTTTTGACCAGTCTTGGACTTCTTTGGGAAAGCCAGCCTTAGTGCGGTTATTGACCCAGCCGGAGATGTAGCACGGTAACGTCCAACCGCTGAGGAATTGAATCATCAAGAAGCCAAGAGCGTAACGAAAAAAGGAGTGATCGGAGCGATATCCCTTACGGCACATGTGGAAGTAAGCGACAGTACCCTCTTCAAACTCCTCCGGTTGAGGCGTTGGGAGTGCTGAAGGGCCTTCTTCCATGTAGGCGCGAATGGCTTCCCATTCGGAGACAGCCTCATTCAGGCCCCCGCTGGGCACAGTGACCCAAAGTACATCCCCGCTGCTGGCATCGCGTAATCCCATCATCAGTTTGAATTCGGGCATGACAGCATATTGAGTGATAAGCCTACCTGCAGAGACGCATGCGATCACACTTTTCCAAGCGACATACCGAGGTTTCGCGCCTCTGTAAGGTACATACACGACTTCCCGACGCTGGCGATTGAAACGAATTGGAGGGTGGGCGCTGACTTGGCGTACTGCGTAGTAAAAAATACAGAGGTACATGATGGTTAGAAAAGCAAGAAATCCCCAGACCACCGAGCTCATGAAAAGATTACTGAAACCAATCAAAAAAGGTTGGTGATGGGTGCGTAGCCACGCGCCAAGAATAGAGGCACAGAAAAAGAAGACCAGCATGCAAGCTACCGAGCCGATGGCTCCTCTTGCCATGAATGCGAAGGCTCCTCGAGTGAGGGCGAAGTCGAGATAAACGTCATTGGCGTCACGATGCAATTGGCGGCTACTGAAAGCAGGTAGACCTGTGGGGAGTGGTTTTGGCGATATATAGACAACGTCAGTGCCGGACTCTTTCTCAAAGTCTCCGGCATAAGGTAGTCGATCGTAATTATGCTTCAACAAAACGGCTCATCAGGTGGTGGCCTCAGTCTCTTGGTTCGGTTCGGAAAATTTCACCTTAAAGTAATCCAACAGGTTCTGACCTTTGGCGAAGGCCTTCCGGATTTCGGCGCTTTCTTTGAGCAGTTCTTCACTCGGCATAGCATGCTGGTCGGCGGGTAGAGGTTTTGACCAGTCGAGGACTTCTTTAGGGAACCCTGCTTTAGGCCGATTGTTTACCCAGCCAGAGATGTGGCAGGGCAACGTCCAACCGCTGAAAAACTGGATCGTCAAAAAGCCCCAGGCGTAACGTACGAAGGAGTGATCTGCACGGTAGCTGCGACGGCATAGATGGAAAAAATCGACAGTACCTTCCTCAAGCTCATCTGATTGATCTGGTGGTAAGGAAACCATTCCTTCCTCCATGTAGACACGAATTGCCTCCCACTCAGAAATGGCAAGACTCAAGTTGCTACTCGGGATCACAGACCACAGCACATCACCTGTGTTGGCATCTCTTAAGCCAATCAGTAATTTAAATTCAGGCATTACTGAATATTGAGTAATGAGCTTTCCAACAGATACGCAAACAATGACATCCTCCCAAGGTATATAGCGCGGGTTATCGCCTTTTTTGGGGATGAATACAACTTCGCGACGCTCTCGATTGAAACGGATGGGTGGGTGAATAGATACTTGGCGAGCTGCCTGAAAGAAAAAATAAATGTATGTTAGAGAGATTGCTCCGATAATCGACCACAGCACGGGGTTGAAGAAAAATTTCAACCAAGCAAAAAGGAAAGGTTCTTCATATCTTCTAATCCAAGACGCGAATCCTGAGAAAAAGAATAATAGTGTCACGATTAGCATTATCGACCCGATGCCGGTTCGTGCCATAAATTCAAAATTACCTTGCCCGATAGCGAAGTCCAGAAAAGTTTTGTTCGCATTACGATGCAGTTGACGTGCACTAAACGGTGGCATTCCTGTGGGGATGGGCCGTGGCGAAATATAAACCACTTCAATGCCGGATTTTTTTTCGAAGTCTCCGGCGTGAGGAAGTCGGTCGTATTTATCGTCAAAGGCACTATTCATCAATTGGTGGACTCGGGCTCGCGAGATGGCTCTGCAAACTTCACCTTGAAGTAATCCAACAGGTTCTGACCTTTGGCGAAGGCCTTCCTGATTTCGGCGCTCTCCTTGAGCAACGCTTCGCTTGGCATAGCGTGTTGCTCGAGGGGGAGAGGTCTTGACCATTCCAGGATTTCTTTAGGGAAGGCGGCTTTGGGGCGGTTATTGATCCAGGCTGCGATGTAACAAGGTATCGTCCAGCCACTGAAAAACTGAATAATCAAAAATCCCCAGATATACCGTAGGAACGAATGATGAGAACGGTATCCTTGTCTACACATATGGAAATACGCGACTGATCCTGCTTCGAATTCATCTGATTGCTCCATGGGTAACGCTTGAGGCCCTTCCTCCATATAGACACGTATGGCCTCCCACTCAGCTATGGCTTGGTTCAAATTTCCACTTGGAACACTGACCCAAAGCACATCGCCATTTTTGTCGCGAAGTCCGATCATTAGTTTGAACTCGGGGATTACAGCATATTGAGTGATCAGCTTGCTAACTGAAACGCTCGCGATAACCTCTTCCCACGGCACATAACGAGGGGTCATTCCCTTCTTGGGAACATAAACAACTTCCCGACGTTGGCGATTGAAGCGTATGGGAGGTTGATTGCTGGCTTGGCGAATTGCAAAGAAAAATACGCAAAGGTAAAGAGTTGCAAGTGCTCCCACAAAACCCCAAACCGCAATGCTTGTAAAGAAATCAAGCCAACTACTCCAAAACGGCTCTACATCTCTTCTTATCCAAGACCCAAACCCCGTTGTAAAAAAAAGAAAAATTAACAGGAACATCACCGCCCCAATTCCTGCTCGGGCCATAAACTCAAAACTTCCTCGGGAGATGGCAAAGTCTAAGAAAACTTCATTGGCATAGCGGTGCAGTTGGCGCGCACTGAAAGGTAGCACTCCGGTCGGTACCGGTTTTGGTGATAAATAGACTATCTCAGTCCCCGGTTCTCTCTCGACATCACCTGCGTGAGGCAGCCGATCATATTTGTTTTCAAACATGTAGATGCTCCGGTTTTACGTCGACCCACTGTAATGGTGTTCGACTGGCTCGGACGGATGGCTCGCCATTAACGACGCTATTTTTTCCAGCCCCAAGAAAACTTAAAGATACGGGGTAATACAGGTATTCGTCCGTAGCTTTCAGGGGGGCATTCGCAATGTCAGGCTGAACACTCAATCGCAGTTTAAGTTGAGATTGCTCACCGCACCAGTTTTCAGGTACGACGAGCCGAGCGATAAGGGGGTTAATATTTGCTAAGCTTAATCCATCTCTGACATCAATGCCCACATCTGCGGCGTTACGATTCAGTTGCGCAGATAGCTCAGCTTGAACCCGAATTGGATGCTCTTTTAGTTCATCTAAGCTTAATCCTGGGAATGTCAAGAGCAGTGTGCGTACGGGTGTAGTTCCCTTATTTTTTTCGCTAAGACCTAAGTCAGTAATAACTGGTCTGAGATTGGACTCCGCCAGGCCTTGCTTGTGGGCATCCATATCCCAGTTTTTATTCTCTTTGCCCCAGCAGCTATGCAGCATCCAGTTTTGTTGGTCGTCGAGGTTGAAATAGTTATAGATAGACTCCCCGCCCAATTGTAAGGCAGACAGTGCTAAAGACCATGGCGTCAGGCGACCCGCAAAGCTGAAAAATCGCAGACCGTTAGCACTCCATGCAGTACTCAGTGCTTTTACTTTTAAGCCGGGTGGGGACATGAAAAATTGCCAACCGAGCGAGCCTATTTCTTTCGACATTTTAACAGTGATAGCAGCGTTCACACCTACACTGCCGATGTCGCCTGTCAGAGCCAAAAGTGCACCAGCTTGTTCTCCAGTTGTCCCTGTACGAAGAGCGTCGGCCCACTTGCTCCAATTGTCCCATGCCGTACCAATTGAGTTTATAAGAGCAAGTGGAGATATAAGTACTCCGAGCCCGAGTCCTAACTTTCCAAGTTTTACAGAAAAAAGTGTTCCTCCCTGCCCAGAAGTACTTGCTTTAGTGGCGTGAAACGCTTTGTCTACAATAGTTATGTGCACGTTCTGATAAACGGAAATGGCAGATGCTGCTGCGCCAGTTACTGCGCCGATGAAAATAACTCTTTCTTTAAGAGAAGGAGCTCCAGAGATTTTTCTCCATGTCGTGAGAGCTTCTTTTAAATTCCATACTTGCATGAATAACGCAGCCATGGGAAGCATGCTGCTTTTAAGTGCCGCAGTCCCGACTCCGGTCTCCCCAAAGCTCTTCCCTGCGCCCATTTTCAAACGATTTACCTCGTCGTCAAACATTTTTTGTTGAGCTGGGCTTAGCGGGGTTTGAAGGCCTATTTGGCCTTTAGCGAGTTTGTCAGTCGGGATAGTGGATTCTTTTATTTGGTGATTTAACGCCTTGATTTCGTTTTCTAGCGGCAATAAAAGATTGTTTAGCCGAATTTTTTCATTGTTCGCAACATTTCTCTCTGCTGGGCTAAGGCTGGTTTTTTTGCTCAGGGCCTTCTGTTTGTCCCGATTGATAATTAATGATTCATGTTTTTCTATATGCTTAGCATGTAGCGTAACTCGTTTTATAAATAGATCCACATCGTCTTTGTTTGCAACTTTTAATTTGATTCCGCCTTGTTTTAAGGCGTATAGAGCACCCAGTCGTTGTCCGCGATTGCTGTATGTTGATAGTTTATCCAAGTGCGCTTGTAGGCCAGGGCCATCTAATTGCTTTTGTAACTCTGCCAGCCAGTCCTGTAAACGTAATGCAATCGCAGGATCATATGCAGCGTTAACAATGTGACTTGCTGCTAAAGCATTTGGATTTAAATCGGGACTGTTTGCCCAATGGTTCCCAAGGAGCGCGCCCATTTCGTTGACGCGTACTTGCACATCGCTGAGGCCGGCTTCCAGGTTTCTGGCGTCGTCGAACCACTTGAGTAAGTCTCCATGTTTCTTAAACAGAAAATCCGTATCAAGCCGACTGGCGAACCCTGGCAGAACAAAGTATGGAGCTCCATGAAAGTATTCGCCTAGTGCCCTCAGACTCTCATCGGTCCGACAGATATCTCGAACGCAGTTTTGTTCAGTGATTAGTGTCGACATCAACTGATCAGGAACATCCGCATCGAAATACCACGCACTCATGTGGTATTCGCTTTTGGTAAACAACCCCACCCGGTCGTCAGTAATGCGGTTGAGTCGAGAGGTCCAGCGCTTCAAGTGCGAGCGCTCGGTTTCCAGGTATTTGTTCATTTCCTCGTAGCGGACGAGGTCGTGAATGCCACGAGCGCCCAAGCCTTTGCCTTGCACAGCGGCATGGCTTTTGTCTTCCAGCACCTCAATGTCATCTTCCAGATCGCTGTAGAGACTTTTGCCAAGGGAGTCGATCATCTCCTGCTTTTTGGTGTTCATGACCTTGTAAGCGGCGCCGACCTTTGGGTTGGGTACGCGAACCCGGCTCACTCTCTGTGGCAGATCTGTCGTGCTGGTTCTGGCTCCGTCGTATTCATTTCGTGAATTAACGTAGTCATAGATTTTTTGTCGTTGCTCTGGTGTGGTTTTTTCGAACAACGCATCGCTGGTACCTGCCTGGCGGGCAGATTTTTCACTAACCACCATGAGCGTTTCGATGTAATTACCGATGGAGTACTTAAGGTCGTTTTTCTCCTTGAGTACCCATTCATCGATCCAGCCGACCACTTTATCCTGCTGCTCGGCAAGATCACGCATTACTCCAATACTGTCTTTGAACACCAAAAAGAAATGGTCTTTTTCATAGGCGGCCAGCAACGACTTCTTTATCGTGCCGAGTTGAGTCGCCTTGAACAGATCCTTCTGGTCTTCCCAGATGTAGTCCTTACTTTCCTCGGGGTGCGCGCCCGCTGGCGGTGCTTGTGTAGCGGGTTTCTCCGCGACCTCTGCGATCCATTTTTCAGCCTGTTTATCAGTCAGCAGGTTTGGGCCACCTTTTTCAACGTCGCCTTTGGCGAGGTTCACCTTCTGCATGAACAGGTCGCGCTCTTTGCTCGATTTGAGCATTTGCGAGCACTTGGCGGCGGTCCATTGGACTTCGGCATAGGCGATGTGCAGGGCGCTGCCACGGGTGAAGATCAGGGCGTTTTCGCCTGCGGATCCCGTGCGCTTGTCTTGAGTGGCTTCTTTGCCTTTCCAGATGCACTTGGTGACGACGCCGTTTTTGACTTCGTATTCGTGCAGATAGCCAGTAGTGTTGTCGATGACGTAGAGCCAGCCATCACGCAGCAGGCGAATACCCAGTGGGCGAGAGACGGTTTTGTAAGGTAGCGAGATTTCAGCAGAAGGGTCGAGCCGTTCGACAAGACCATAGCGCAGGGGAATCAGTTGAAGCTTCTGCTTCATCTGCGGGCAACCGCCCGTGGCGCACTTGCCATCGGTGCGGGGCAAGTCGACTGCGTTTGGATTCTTACCTGTCTGGCTCATTCGGAATTCCTTTCCAGCATCGGGTAGCAAGGGCGGCTCGGCTCGCCCGCTTGCTCAATTCTTGGTGATGACGTGAGTACGGCTACCGGCGGGTTTTGCCAACGCGCGGCGCAGTCTCACAAAAAGCTGCCTGTTAGGCAAAGAGTGATGCTCATTGGAGCGCTCTCAATCCGGTCATGTGGCCCGTTCCTGGGCAATATCGGCGACCCGTTCGAGTCGTTGAGCGGGCGTTTGTTCCGAAGGGGTCTTGAGTATTGCATCCAGGTCGGGATGTTCCTCCAGCGCTCGCTCACCGAGAAACCCGTGAATGTTGGCATAAAGTGTGATGTCGAGTTCGGTGTTGAAGCCGCGATCGTACGAGGTCGATGCCAATGCGTGCAGGTGTTCCCAGCGCTGCAACGGCATCGATTGTGCCTGATAGGACGGAAAGTATTCGTGCATGTGTTGGTCGAGGCGCAGGACGATGCTGCGGAAATTCACTTCGTCCAGTTGGCTGAGTTGCTCGTCGCTCAAGCGGTAGCGTTTGCTGTGGTTGGGCTCGGGGGCTTTGCCCGGTCGCTGGTTGATGTGCCAGCAGCCCAGCGCCGCGTCGGCAGTGACGATCTGTGAGCACGGGCCGAACAGGGTAGGGTCCTTGAAGCTCTCGGCGTGGCTGAGCAATGCGTGGGCCACGGCAGGGTCGGCGACGCGCAGCAGGACTTCTTCACCCTGAGGGTGCATGACGCTGGTCAGCCAGCGGAAGTGTTCGACCATTTGCGCCCAGGGTTGATCGCTGAACACCAGGTAGCCCCACTCCTGGCGGGGCTCAGCCAGAAACTTCGCGAGGATGGGATTGTTCTGGGTTTTTATCTGGACAAGGCACGGCGAAACGTCGCCCAACTCGGCCCACTGCGTGCCGAGGTAGAGTGGCTCGAAAACCGGATCGTCCGACCATTGATAAAGGTGCTGGGGCAGTTTTTCGACGCTGACGCCATCCAGCAGCAAACCGACCGTGCCATTCCACGGCAATCCTTGAGGCAGCCCATTTTCCAGGGGCCAATCGGACTTAAGCATTTTGCGCCTCCAGTTTGGCCTTTTCGCAGATCGCGCAGATCGGCTTCTTCTGCATCAATGCTTGACGCTGTGCCGGCACCAACAATTGCCCGGCCTTGTCCGCATCCGCCTGCTTCAACGGCCCCGGCAACAACGGCGCCGCTCCCGTCCCGCTACCCGGCCCACCCCCGGAGTTCATATTGATCACCGGCCCGCTCATGGTCACGCCGCTGGCGTCGATCTTGATGAAGCTGCCGCCACCAATCAGGGTCAGTTCGCTGCCCGCTTCGAGCACGACTTTCATGCCGCTGCTCAGGTGGATTTCCTGGCCTGCGTCGATGAATTGCCCGGTGCCGATCTTGATGTGCTGGTTCACGCCGACGGTCAGGTGGTCGTTCGCCCGGGTCTCTACTTTGCGGTCGGCGTAGACGGTGTGGTGTTCTTCGGCCTTGAATTCGCTGTAGCTGTTTTTCTCGACGGTGTCGTGGCGTTCGTTGCCGACGCGGATTTTCTGGTCGTGTTCGACGTTTTCGTCCCAGTCGCGCTGGGCGTGCAGGAAGATTTGTTCCTGGCCTTTTTTGTCTTCGATGCGCAGTTCGTTGAAGCCGCCACCGCCCTTGGAGCTGAGGGTTTTGAAGGTGCTGCGGGTTTTGTTTGCCGGCAGCGGGTAAGGAACGACGTTTTCCTTGTGGTACAGGCAGCCGCTGATCAGCGGTTGGTCGGGGTCGCCTTCGAGGAAGGTGACGAGCACTTCCATGCCGATCCGCGGGATGGCGATGCCGCCGTAGTGGGCGCCGGCCCAGGCGGAGGAGACGCGCAGCCAGCAGCTGGTCTTGTCGTCGGCCTGGCCTTCGCGGTCCCAGTGAAATTGCACTTTGACGCGGCCGTACTGATCGCAGTGGATCTCTTCACCCTTGGGCCCGGTGACCACGGCACTTTGGCTGCCAAGGATGCGCGGCTTCTTTTGCGTCAGCGGCGGACGGTTCGGCACGTCCCACGGGGTGGCCTGGAAGCGGTTGCGGTAGCCCTGGTGGAAATCGCCCTTGAGGTTGGTCGTGTTGCTGGTGACTGACTCTTCCAGCACTTGCGGCTGTTTGCCTTCGTGGAGGACTTCGGTCAGCAGCCACAGGTCGTTCCATTTGGCTTTCGGGTGTTGGGTCAGGGCCAGGAAGTGGCCGCTGACCAGCAACGGCTGATCGCTTTTGCCTTCGGCTAATTGAAAGTCGCTGCGGTGACGTTCCAGGTTGCGCTTGGCCAGGTGTTTGCCGCGCTCACGGTCGATGAAACGGCCTGGGTAGTCGTAGTCTTCGAGGTCGGGCAGAGCGTCGCCGCGGTTTTCGCTTTCGAGGGTGATGCGCGGTTTTTCGAAGTCGTAGTCGCGGCGGGTGGTACGGCTGGTGCGGGTTTCCAGGCGTAGGTCGAAGCGCTTGATCACCGGGTCGTTGGCGACCATGCCGGAGTCTTGCTGGTAGGCCACGGGTGCGAGTTTCGGGAACACCGTCTGGTCGTCGCCGAACACCAGTTTGTGGGCCGTGGCGCTGTGCTGGAAGTGGTAGTGGATACCTTCTTCCTCGCACAGGCGCTGGATGAATTGCAGGTCCGATTCATCGTACTGAACGCAGTAAATGCGCTCGGGATAGATCGCCCCGACTTTGAATTCATAGGCATTGCTTTGGATGCCATGCTCTTCGAGGACCATACCGATGATTTTCGGCACGCTGAGGTTCTGGAAGATCCGTTGGTTGATGCGGTGCGCGAGGTAGGACAGTTGCGGGCGCAGGGTCACCGCGTAGCGGGTCAGGCGTTTGCCGGAATCACCCTGGGCTGCGCGATAGATCTGGCCATGGATGCCGCTGCCGTCAGGCGAGAGCTGCAAAAAGGCCGGTTTGTGCAGCAGGGTCTCGAGGTCCAGGGACGGCTGTTCACTGACCAGTTCCACCTCAAACACAAAAGGCTGGCTGATGGCTTCCCGACCATGCAGGGAAAGGACCTGGAAGTCGCTGGAAAGACCTTCGATGGTCAGGGCAAAGTGAGTTTGATTGGCCGGCGCGAACATCCCTTGTTCCTCGTGCAGTGCTGCGGCATGCGCTGACACCCGGAAACCGGGTCAACGGACGCGAAATTCTGGAAGGGCGGAAACAACATCGACCAGCAGAGCTGGCCGATGCTTTAGACGGTCGGCCTGACTCAGGCGACCGGCAGACGCCAGTCATCGGAACCCGAAGTACCGGATACTTCGTGGGTCCAGGTGATTTTGCGGTAGGTGAACTGCACTTCTTCCAGGTGCGTGAAGTGGGAGTTCGACGGATCCTGGCAGTTGTGCATTTTGTTGTTGATGGCGACGATGATCGCGTCTTCCAGTTTGGTGGTGTAGTAATGCTCTTGGGTACCTTGAGCCGAAGTGCGGTACCACTGGATAACGATTTCGCTCATGCGCTCGCCGGAGGTCAGAGCCGCTTGCAGCAGTGGCGAAGCCTTGTCGTAGACCTTGGTGATCACGACTGGCTTGTGAACGCGCTGACCGGTCGGTTGGCCGGACTGTGGGTCACGCGGGATGATCACGTCGTGGCTGAAAGCCTGAACCATGACCTGGTCTTCGTGACCTTCTTGATAAGTGTTGCCAACCGAGTCGGCGGTGAATGCGCCGGCGGTGATCAGACCTTGTTTTTCGCCAGTGACGGACATGTACGCTGGAGTAGCCATGGATGTGCTCCTTGCTGAATAAAGTGAGAGTGCCCGGGAGGCGGTATCGCCCGGTGGGTGCATGACTGTTATCAAGGTCCGTGCCAGAAATGAACAAAGCTATGTAAATCAAGTGGTTGAGATTATTTTGTGGGCCTTGAAAAGAGGTCCAGTCAGAAACTCGAAGGAATGTGCGCAAGAACTTGCGCACCACTGCGCAACTTCTTGCGCACTCGACTGGAAGGCCTGACAGGCTGGGCGATCAGCGCCTCGCAAGGGTCATTCGACATAAGGGGTGCGCAACTTCTTGCGCATCAAGGCTTGGGGCTATCAGTCGATGGCTTCGCGCATCCGGTGCAACGAATCGACGGGCCGGGTGGTCCATAAAAACAGCGCCGTCGAGCGTCCGAACAACCTGGAAGTGGAGTGAGAACGACATGAAAATCCTGATGGTTTTAACGTCCCACGATCAATTGGGTGACACGGGTAAGAAAACCGGCTTCTGGCTGGAAGAATTCGCCGCACCGTACTTCGCCTTCAAGGATGCAGGCGCTCAACTGACCCTGGTTTCGCCCAAGGGTGGCCAGCCGCCGCTGGACCCGAAAAGCGACGAGCCGGATGCACAGACGGCTGCCACTGATCGCTTTCGCAAAGACTCCGCGGCGCAGTCAGCGCTGGCGTCTACGGCTGTGTTGAGCACCGTCAGACCCGAGGATTACGACGCCGTGTTTTATCCCGGCGGTCATGGGCCTCTGTGGGATCTGGCTGAAGACAGCTATTCGATCTCGCTGATCGAAGCGTTCATCAAAGCGGGTAAACCGGTCGCGGCAGTCTGCCATGCACCGGGTGTGTTGCGTGATGTCAAAGGTGCGGATGGCCAGCCATTGGTCAAAGGCAAACGAGTCACGGGTTTCACCAATTCTGAGGAAGAGGCGGTGCAACTGACGAATGTCGTGCCGTTTCTGGTGGAGGACATGCTGAAGGAGAAGGGGGGAGAGTATTCCAAGGGCGCGGATTGGGCGAGTTATGTGCTGACCGATGGCTTGCTGATCACCGGGCAGAACCCGGCGTCGTCCGAGGCTGCGGCTGAGGCGTTGTTGGCAAAACTGAAGTAAACACAGGACTTGTAGCAGCTGGCGCAGCCTGCGTTCGGCTGCGCAGCAGTCGTGAAATCAGGCACTGCGGTTTTTCAGATAAACTGCGTTTACCGGATTTACGACTGCTTCGCAGCCGAACGCAGCCTCGCAGGCTCGACAGCTGCTACAGGTCCGTGCCGCGCCTAGATAGTGGAGCTTAACGCGGAAAAACACTGCTCGATCGAGCGCCGCTGGGTCTCGGCATACAGCCCCAATTCGTCAATGGTCGGCCGCCCCAGCGCCTGTTCAAACACTTGCTGGTTCGAATGCACGCCATAATTGACCTGCGCCGCATCCCCCAGGTTCGACTGAAAAATCCCCGCCGCGCTCACCGGCAGAAAATCCTCATACACCAACGGTTCAACCCGCAAATAGCCGCCGCTGAGCAACGTTTCCAGTGGCAATGATTTCAGCTCGTCCGCCGCCAGGCCTTTTTCCGTGAGGAAGTAGCGAAAGTACGCCAGTTCCTGTTGGCGCATGCCTTCGTAGGTGTCAGGGAATTCGCTGAAGTGCTGAGCCATCAGCGCGTTGTAACGTTCTGCATTGGCCTCGTTGGGGAAGTCCTTCAGCTCATCACGGGCGGCGTTGAGCAAACGGTCGTAAAGCGCCCGGCCTTTCGGGGTGAGCGCTGCGCCGCGCTGTTCGATTTCACCGAAGCGGGCACTGTGACTGCCGCGAGTCTCGGCTTGATCGGTGAAGGCAATCGGTTCGTCGAGCGCTTTGAAACTGGTCTGACGCAGCAGGATCGGGCACTGGCGGCGGGGTGGCCCTTCGATGACGGCTTTGGGCGTTATGCCGTGGGCGGGCATTTGCGCCTGGACGATATCAATGTCCAGGGTGCGCGGTGTCAGGTGATTGATGTGTGGGCCTCTGAACGCGACCACGTCGGCGATCAGTCGATGCTGCGCGCTGAGTTTCTGGTATTGCTCGGCGGTGACGGTTGCGCTGTGGTGCCAACGAAAGGTTTCCAGTGCCTGCTCGACGAAGTCCTGGGCATCTTGTTCGGTCAGACCGCCCTCGGTTTCAGCGCGGTCGATCAGTGAAAGCGCGGTCGGGGTGAATATCTGACGCTTATCCAGCACCGACTGGGCGAAGGCTCGCAGTTCCAGGTCTTCGATCAGTTCCAGGCGCAGCAGTGAGGTGAACACCCGAAACGGACTGACCTGCAGGGCGGCTTCGTGCACGGCGCGAAACGCGGTGGAGTGCACCGGTACGCCGGCTGGGGTCAAATCGTAATAACCCACGGGCTGCATGCCCATCACCGCGAACAGTCGGGCGAGGGTGGCGAGTTCGCCTGCGGTGCCGACGCGGATCGCGCCGTGACGCTCCAGGTCCAGCCGCTCGATTTCGCCGGTGCTGCTCAGTTGACGGGCTACCTGCGGGTCGCTGTCCAGCACGTGACGGTTGGTCTGCTCCACCAGATTCATCAGCGCGCCGTACAGCGGCACTTCTTCGCGGTACATGTCGGACATCGCTTTGGAGAAGCGTTGGCGGATCAGGTCAGGGCTGACGAAGCTTGGGTGGCTCATGAAAAAATTCCTGGCGCGGTAACGAGAAGGATGTGGGAAAAGATCGCAGCCTTCTGCAACGCCGACAAACGAAGTTTCTGACGGACTTCATTCTGCCAAGGACTGACGCACAACCGCCCTTGTAGCAGCTGCCGAGCAGCGCGAGGCTGCGTTCGGCTGCGAAGCGGTCGTAAATCCTGGATGCACGGAATTACTGAAACTGCGCGTTGCCTGATTTTACGACTGCTCCGCAGCCGAACGCAGCCTCGCGCAGCTCGGCAGCTGCTACACGATCTCGGGGACTACTGGTGAGAACGGCTTTCCGAGCGCAGCGACCCCAAAAACTCCCCATACAACCGCGCCGTATTGGCCGGTTGTTCGACCATCGGCATATGGCCAATGTGGTCCCAGATGTCCACGCGCAGATCAGCGATGCCTTTACTCCACACCGCGACGCTGCTGACATCGATCAGACGGTCCTTGTGCCCCCACAGTAGCAGCGCCGGGCATTTGATGTCGGGAAGTTTGGGCTCCATCGGCGGGCTGGCACGGAAGTCGTTGAAGATTTCCTCCAGCTCATCGCGATTCTGTATATAACGCTGCGCGATGGCGTCCAGCACCACGCCGGGCACCCACGGTGGTTCGGCCATGGTCATGGCGTAGAAGCGCTGGAACTCTTCCCGAGAGTGAATCAAAAACGGGTTGTGCCCCTTGGCCAAATGGCGCTCCAGGTCGCTGGGCTCGGGAGACGTGACGCCGGCCGGGTCGATCAGGGCGACGGAGGCAATTCGGTCCGGGTAAGTCGCCGCCAGCCACGCAGCGATGTAGCCGCCCATCGAATTGCCGATCACATGGACTTTCTCGACCCCGCAAACGTCCAGCAACTGGATCATCCGCTTGGCCTGCAGCGGGATGTCGTAGCCGCCACCGGCCTTGAAGCCGGTTTCGCCATGACCGGCGATGTCGGGGATGATGACCCGATAGTTGCCGACAAAGTGCCGGGCGAAGCGCAGCCAGATGTTTTTGTCGGCGCTATAGCCGTGCAGCATCAGCACGCTGCTGGACGCTTCGTACGGCCCGCCTTGCCAGGTCGAGACGGTCATTTCCGTGATCGGTACGACAATTTTGTGCAGCCGATACAGCTTGGCCTCCAAGGCCATATTCAGGTCATAGAGCCAGTGACCGATGGCTGGGTAACTCAGCCAGCTCCAGGCCACAAAAACCGCGATAAGGACAACCAACACAAGCATCAGGCATCTTCCTTTTACGTGATCAGGACAAAATGTGGTCAGCGGGTTTCAGGGCCCGGGTCAACCGGTGGTAGCTGAAACTGAACCCCGGAAACATGGCAATCACATGACCGCTCTTGCTTTGATACCAACTGTGGCAGCCTCCGGACTTCCACACGGTGCGCTCCATTTCGCGGTGGATCATCTCAGTGTAGGTACGTTCTGCCTCGGGGCGTACTTCGATGCTGCGCAAACCCTGTTCTTTGAGCGTGCGGATGCAGTCGAGGATGTAATTCATCTGCGATTCGATGATGAACAGCGCCGAGGTGTGGCCGATGCCGGTGTTGGGCCCGGTGACGATAAACAGGTTGGGAAAGTCCGGCAGGCTGGTACCCAGATAAGCCCGCGGGAACCGGGCCCAGACGTCTTTGAGCCGGGTGCCGTTTTTGCCGGTGACCGGGTAGGAAATCACCCCGTCGGTGGCATCGTACCCGGTGGACCAGACGATCAGGTCCAGGTCGATGTGCTGACCGTCCTGGGTGACGATGCCGGTTTCGTCAATGGACGCGATGCCTTGCTCGCGACTGTGCAGTGTCACGTTGGGGCGGCCGAGCGCCGGGTAAAGAGTGCTTGAGACAATCACGCGCTTGCAGCCGATGGTGAAATCCGGCGTCAGTTTTCGACGCAATTGCGGGTCGGGCACCTGACGCTTGAGGAAGCGCAGGGCATGTTGCTGGACCATGCGGATCGCCGGTTTCGAGTATTTGAAGGCGATGACACGGGATTCGAACTGCCAATAGAGCATCCAGCGCAGCAGTTTGTACGCCGGTTTGAGGCCCAACAGCCACCGCTGGAAGGGTCCAAACGTACGGTCGGCGCGTGGCAGTACCCAGTGCGGCGTGCGCTGGAACACGTGCAGGTGCTCGACGTCGGGGGCAATGGCCGGAATCACCTGCGCCGCACTGGCGCCGCTGCCAACGATGGCGACGCGTTTGTGGTGATAGTCGAAGGTGTGATCCCAGTTGTTTGTGTGAAACGTCTTGCCCTGAAAGCGCTCCTGGCCTTCGAAGTGAGGGACGACGGGTTGGCTCAACGGCCCCGTCGCGTTGATCAGGAACTGCGCGTAAAACGTGCCTTTGGCGCCGGTGTGCACCGCCCAGTGTTGGCCGTCGGCATCCCACTCGATGTGCTCGACATTGGCCTGCAGCTCGACTTTGTCCCGCAGGCCGAAGTGCTCCACCACGTACTGGGTGTAGTGGTGCAGTTCAGCCTGTTCGGCGAACATTTGCGTCCAGCGGTAAGGCGCGAAGGACAATGAGTAGAGCGGCGAGGGCACATCGACGGCCGCGCCGGGGTAGGTGTTCTGGCACCAGGTACCGCCAAAGAAGTCTCGTCGTTCCAGCAGGCGAAAATCGTCGATGCCTGCCTTGAGCAAATTGATCGCCGCGCACTGACCGCCAAAACCGCTGCCGATGATCAACACTTGAAAGGTCTGCATGGGCCTCCTTTTTTATCGATTATCTGATTCTCCCTTCATGTATAGCCCAAACATTGCACACATAACGTGTGGTCGCGGGCTGCGTCGGATTCAGGCTGCCCGCCGGTGATGGCTATTTAACGTTGCCCTGATAGACTCCCAGCACACCCGCAACCCGTGTGTTGGCTGGTTCCGTTCTGTGACGCAGAGGCCCTTATGGGAAAAACGGGAGGAAAAGGACTTTCAATGGCCAGGAGGCTCTATACATCGCGGGCCCTGGGCTTGGCGTTGGGGCTGATGTGCGTAAGCGCGGCGATGTATCCACTCAACCCGGCGCCGTGGGTCTGGGGGCTGATGCTGTTCAATGGCGTGCTCTGGCCGCATGTTGCCTATCAATGGGCGCGTCGGGCGAAGGTGCCCTTTCACGCCGAGCATCGCAACATCCTGGTCGACGCCTTTCTCGGCGGCTTTTGGGTCGCCGCCATGCACTTCAATCCGCTGCCGAGCGCGGCGACGCTGTCCATGATGGCCATGAACAACGTGGCGATCGGCGGCTTGCGGTTCCTGTTGGTGGGCACGGCGGCGCAGATTCTCGGGATCGGTGTCGGCATGCTGATTTTCACCCCGGCGTTCTTCGCGCAAACCAGTCCGTTGCAGCTGTACGCCTGTTTGCCCCTGCTGATCCTGTATCCCCTGGCGCTTGGCTGGATCTGCTTTCGCCAAGCCACCACCCTTGGCCGGCACAAACGCGAACTGCTGGCCTTGAGCCGAACAGACAGCCTCACCGGCCTGCTGAACCATGGCGCCTGGAAAGACCAGCTGGAAGTTGAATTCCAGCGTTGCCATCGTCAGCAACAGGGCGGGGCGATTGCGTTGATCGACATCGACCATTTCAAAACCATCAATGACACCTACGGCCACGTCGCCGGGGACATTGTGTTGCGACAGCTGAGCAAAATGCTCAAGCAGAACCTGCGGGCGACTGATGTGGCGGGGCGCTATGGCGGTGACGAATTCTGCGTGCTTCTCCCGGACTTGCCCCTCAACAGCGCGGCGGCTGCCATGGACGCCTTGCGTGACCGCTTCGCGACCCTGGGCTACGAGCAGGACCCGGCGCTGAAAGTCAGCCTGAGCATTGGCCTGGCGGCGTTTAGCCCGACGCACACCGACGCCACCCAGTGGCTCAACGATGCCGACCAGGCGCTTTACGAAGCCAAGAGCACCGGCCGTAACCGCGTTATCTGCCGCGTCGACGGCCAGCCCCGACACGAACTGCTCGACCCGGTCTGAAGGCCTGCACACATACCCTGTGGGAGCGGGCTTGCTCGCGAAAGCGGTGGGTCAGCTTGCATTGATGTTGAATGAAATGTCGCTTTCGCGAGCAAGCCCGCTCCCACATTAGATCCCGTTCGATCACAGGACTTGTGTTCACAGGAGATCACAATGTAGGAGTGAGCCGGCTCCGGGCGGCGTTCCGACGATGGGGCCATTGCAGTCGCTACAAATACGTCAGCTGACTGCTATTCCTTCACACTCATAAACTCTTCCGCCCAACGGATGTATTCCTCAGGCTGCGTATACGTGTGAGTCAGCTCGGTTGCGCTCAAATCCGAAGCCTGGGTAAAGATCTGCCGCTGTTCGCGCAAGCTGTCGTAAGTCGCCTTGATCGCCGCGAAGTACGCGCCATGACCGTCAATGGTCACGCGCACGCCCAGTTCGGCCAGGCGTTTGTCGTCGCGTAGCGCCGGGTTGCCGTAGGTCACCAGCATCAGTGGCACGGTCAGGTGTTCGGCAATCTGTTCGAGGTGATCGAAGTCCCGCACGCCCACCATGCAAATCCCGTCCGCACCGGCCTGCTGGTAATGGCAGGTACGGCTGATGACTTCCTGAACCGGCAGGATCCCGGCGTTGGTCCGCGCAATGATCGCCATTTCCGAGTCGACCCGGGCTTCCAGCGCCGCGCGAATCTTGCCGACACCTTCGGCGACGCCGATCAAGTCGGTGGATTTGCGGCCGAATTGTGCCGGCAGCAGGGTGTCTTCGATGGTCAGCGCGGCGATGCCGGCGCGTTCCAGTTCGACGATGGTGCGCATCACGTTGAGGGCGTTGCCGTAGCCGTGGTCAGCGTCGGCGATGACCGGCAATTGGGCGACACGGCCGATGCGTGTGGCCTGTTCGGCGAATTCGCTGAGGGTGATCAAGGCGAAGTCGGGGGCGCCCAGCACCTGCAACGAAGCGACTGAACCACCGAGGATTCCCACTTCAAACCCCAGGTCAGCGGCAATGCGGGCCGACATCGGGTCGAAGACCGACGCCGTGTGGTAGCAGGCGTTGGAAGCAAACAGCTCGCGGAAGTTACGGCGCAAATCTTGATGAGAAAGCCTGGACATATGAGTTCCACCAATACAAAGGAATGGAAAGGCTTGAGCAAAGGTGTCAACGCCGAAGGAACAAAAGGCTATCACGCGCGCGAGGGGAAGATGATGACGAATTTACGCAGCGGCTGGAACACAATCGATTACGCCGCAACAGCCTGCTGCTGTCGAATAGGCAGCGGCACCGCCCGCACCGAATTCCCCGGTTGCAGTTGCAGGCGTTTGGCCGTGAGTCGGTCGACGATCAGGCTGTTGCCTACCAACCGGGCCTGGGCGGTGGTGATGCGGCAGTTTTCCAGGCGGCGGTTGTGGATCAGCCACACCGGGGCCTGTTCGTCAGGTGTGCCGATGGCCAACACCAGCGGTTGGCTGTCGCGAACGGTGCGGATTTTCGAGACCGGGGCCTCGATCACCGGGCCGGCGTCGAAGATGTCGACGTAACCCTGATGCACAAAACCTTCGGCCTTGAGAATCTTTAGCGCCGGTTCGGTGTTCGGGTGTGCCTTGCCGATGACGGCCTGGGCCTGTTCCGTGAGCAGGCAGGTGTAGAGCGGCTGGCGTGGCATCAATTCGGCGATGAACGATTTGCTGCCCAGCTCCGACAGGTGATCGGCGTGGCTGAAGTCCATTTTGAAGAAGTGCCGGCCCAGACTGTCCCAGAACGGTGAACAGCCCTGTTCGTCGGCGCTGCCGCGCAGTTCGGCAATCAGCTTGTCGCCGAACAGGTGCGGGAACTCGGCCACGAACAGCAGGCGTCCCAGGGACAGCAACCGACCGTTACTGCCATGGCGTTGATCGGGGCGCAGGAACAGCGAGCAGATTTCCGATTGGCCGGTCATTTCGTTGTTCAGGAACAGCGTCGGGATCTGCCGCTGAATACCCAGGTCCGGCGACGAACTGACCGTCAGCCCGACCCGATAGTTGTACCAGGGCTCGCGCAGGCCAACGGCGCCGGCCAACGCACTGATGCCGACCACTTGCTGGTCGTCATCTTCCAGCACGAACAGGTAATCGGCATCCGCACGCTCGACTTGTTCGGCGAAGGTCCGCTGCGCCCAACGCACCCGGTGCACCAGGCGTTCTTCGTTGGCCGGCAGGGTGGTGAAGCCGGGGCCGGCCTGTTGCACCAGATCCATCAAGGCGGGCAGGTCAGTCACGCGAACCGGGCGGACAATCATGATGCAGCTCCTTCTTCGCGCCAGTTCGGGCGCTGTCGTTGGGCACGGGGCCGGGTGATGCTCACAGGGCAATCAGCCGGATCGGGCTGCCATCGGTGACGTTCAGGGCGGCGCACATCTCGGCGCTCAACCCCACCGGTTGCCCGGCCTGGACATTCAGCTCGGCGACGATGGCGCGGTAATCCTTCAGCGAATCGTTGCTCACCAGGTAACGGCCGCTCGCCTCAATGGGCGAAGCCGACTGCACCGTGCCGGTCAGGCTTTGCGCGATCGACAGAATGTTCGACGTGCGCGCATACAGCGTCGGACCTGCATCAAACAGGTCGACGTAGCTGTTGGTTTCAAATCCCTCGCGCTCAAGGATATCGAAGGCCTCCTGGCCGTCGGGGTGAATCCGGCCGATGCAATCCTGTGCGGCCTGGGGCAGCATCGGCACATAGATCGGATATTGCGGCATCAGTTCGGCGAGGAAGGTCCGGCTCTCCAGACCGCATAGCCGCTCGGCCTCGGCGTAGGGCAAGTCGAAGAAATGTTTGCCCAGCGCATCCCAGAACGGTGACTGCGCCTCCTCGCTGCTGAAGCCGACGATCTCGGTGATCACCGCTTCGGCAAAGCGCTGGGAATGGGCGGCGATGAACAACAGGCGCGCCCGGGACAGTAACTCCGAAAACGCTGTGCGCACCAGCGCCGTGTCGATATGAAAACCACGCAGCAAGGTGTGGCCGCTGAGGTCCTGGCACAACGACAACGCCGGCACGCCGTGTTCGATGTTCAGCTCCCGTGAGGCACTGGTGAAGTGACGGTTGCGCAAACTGTAGAACGGTTCGTTGAAGCCGGCGGTGGCAAGGATTTCCGAGCAACCCACCAGACGCCGGGCCGCGAGATCTTCAAGCACGAAGAAATAGTTCTCCGGGCCATGCACCTCGACGTTTTTGTCGAACGAGGCGCAGGAGTCGAGAATCCTCAGTCGCAGGCGTTCAGTGTCGTCCGGCAAGGACGTGACACCCACCAGGCTGTCGCGCGCCAGTTGTTGCAACTGGGGCAGGTCGGTTAACTCGACTGGGCGTAAGACCAGCATGGATGTACTCCTGTATCAAAGGGTTCGGCGGTGTGTGCCGAACCTGACTATCACTGTCGGTTTCCACGCATTAAATCGGCGGTCGCCTGATTTCTTGTCAGACGCCGCTCTTTTTCTTGTCAGCCGTTGCTCGGATCGGGCAACGCCGTGCTGGCGCCCAGCTTGTTGAGGAAAAACAGGTACACCAGGCCCAGGGCAATCCAGATCAGGCCGAGTTTTTGTGCATCGACGCCCATGTTGTACATGATGGCCGCGACGATGATGAAGCCGATCCCCGGGCAGATCAGGTGACGGATCACCTGGCCGGACTTCTGCCGACGCCAGTAGTAGTTGATCACGGTCAGGTGCAGCAGCATGAAACCGCTCAACGCGCCGAAGTTAACCAGCGAGGTGAGGGTGTCCACCGAGTTGATGAACAGGTAGCAGATCACCAGCGACAACACGGCCACGAGGTAGATGCTCAGGTACGGCGTGTTGTGTTTCGGGTGAACCTTCGCCAGCACTTTTGGCAGTTTGCCGTCCCGGGCCATGCCGAACAGCAGGCGCGAAACCGCCGCTTGCGAGGTGATGGCGACCGCTACGCCCCAGGCCAGGGCCGTGGCCACGCCGGTCAGGGTGGCCAGCCAGCTGCCGGCGGCGATTTCGGCGATTTCATAGAACGCAGTGTCGGCGGAAGTGAAGCCCATGCCGGCCGCCAGGTCAGTGGCAATCCAGGTCTGCACGACGAAGATCACCCCCATCACTAGCAGCGTTATCAGGGCTGCCTTGCCGACGCTACGGCCCGGGTCGCCCTTGATTTCTTCGGCGAGGGTTGAAATCGCATCGAAACCGAGGAAGGACAGCACCGCAATCGACACGGCTTGCATCAGCAGGGCGAAATTGAAGGTGTCGGGGTTGTACAACGGCGCCAGGGTCAACTGGCCGTTGCCGCCGCCGCTGTGCAGCGCATTCCAGGCGTAGAACAGGAAGATCCCCAGCACCACCAGTTGCGCGAGCAGAAAGACAATGTTCATGCGGGCAGTGAACGTGATGCCCCGCAGGTTGACGAAGGTCGCGCTGACCAGGAACGCCAGGATGAAACCCACTTTGGGGATGTCCGGGTACAGGTGATTCAGCGCCATGGCCGCGTACACGTAAAGCAGCGGCGGAATCAGCAGGTAATCGAGCAGCATCAGCCATCCGGCGATGAACCCGACATGCGGGTTGAGGCCACGTTGTGCGTAGGAATACACCGAGCCGGCAATCGGAAAAGCCCGCGCCATGCTGCCGTAACTCAGGGCGGTGAACAGCATCGCGACCATGCCGATGATGTAGGCCAGCGGCACCATCCCCGGTGCTTCGGCGTTGACGTAACCGTACACACCAAACGGGGCGATGGGGATCATGAAGATCATCCCGTACACCACCAGGTCGGTCAGCGACAGGCTACGTTTCAACTCCTGCTTGTAACCGAATTCTTCTATTTCCATGAAGCCCTTCTCCTTGGGATGAAAGCAGCTGCACGCTGCGAGTTTGCTGCGATTTCTTACAACAGCGGTGCCAGGTAAGCCGTCCAGCGATTGACGTTTTCAGGTGTGCGCAGCAGATCGTTGCGCACCTCGATCAACACCGATTCCAGTCCCCGTGCATCGCCATGCACCGGCACCGTCATGTCGCCCAGCGGGTTGATTTTGTACGGTTGATTGCCGGCGACCTTCAAGGGGTGCTGGCTCAACCCGTCAATCAATCGCTGGGCGTAGCCCTTGGCTTCGCCGAACAGCACACCGGCTTCCAGTGCGCGCGGCTGACCGTGGTAAACCGGGGTGAAGCTGTGAATGCCGACCAGCCGAACCGTCCGTCCTTGGGCGACACGCTGATCGATCAAGCCCTGCAGCCGGTCATGAAAAGGTTTGAACAGGCATTCGCGGCGATGCTCGCGGGTGGCCTCGTCCAGATTCTGGTTACCCGGTACCTGATAGATCTCGCTCTGGGGTGGAATGCTGTCCGGTGCACCCAGCGGACGATTGAGGTCAATCAATAGCCGTGAGTAATTGGCCGCGAGCAATGTTGCACCCAGTGCCTGGGACAAACTCTCAGCCAGCGCCAGTGCGCCAATGTCCCAGGCGATATGCTCGCGGGCCGCTGCATGACTCAGGCCCAGGTCATTTAACCCGGCCGGGATAAAACGGCTGGCGTGTTCGCACACCAGAATCAACGGGTGCGCCGAGTCTTCGCGGCTCAGGGTGTACGCGGGCTCGGTAAAAAGGCCGAGTTCAGCGGATTCAGTACAGGCGTGCATAGTGCTCACAGCGTTCGGCGGGCGACAGCTGTTCCGTCAGCGTCAGCTCCTCGGCTTTAAGGGCGAACCAAGTGTCCATCAATGCGTTCGGCAGGGCTTCGATCAGCGCCTCGCTGTTGCGCAGGCACTCGAGCGCCTGGGCAAGGGACGCGGGCAGGGCGACGATGCCGCGGGCCTGGCGTTGCTCTTCGTTCAGTGAATCGGGGATTTCATCGGTGATCGCGTTCAAGGCCAGGCGTTGCTCGATGCCCAGGCGACCGGCAATCAGCAGTGCGGCCATGGCCAGGTGCGGCGAGGCCGTGGCGTCCATGGCGCGAAATTCCAGGTTGTATTGCGCCGCCACGGATTTTCCACCCAAGCTCACGGTCGGACAGATCCGCAGGGCCGCTTCGCGGTTGCGCTGACCGAGGCAGGCGTAGGACGCGCTCCAGTGATGCGGTTGCAAACGCTCGTAGGACACCGGTGTCGGTGCGGTAAATGCGCACAGCGCCGGCAAGTAATGCAGGATGCCGGCGGCCCAGTGCTGGCCAAGGGTCGACAGGCCGTTGATCGTGCCGGCGTCGTACAACAGCGGCCGGCCATCCAGGTCCAGCAGGCTGACATGCAGATGGACGCCGTTGCACACGGCATGCTCGGAGGTCTTGGGCGCGAAGCTCAGGTCCAGGCCCATCTGCCGGGCGATCTCGCGGGTGATTTCGCGCACGTTCACCGCACGGTCCGCCGCCGCCACACCGAGGGCGGGTCGGCAGGTGATTTCGTATTGATGCTTGCCATATTCGGGCAGGAACATTTCCGGTTCGACGCCGCCAGCGCGCAGGGCACTGAGCAGCCAGCCACCAAATTCGGCGCCCTGACGCTGTGCCTCAAGGGAGAACGCCAGCTGATCGGCCGCGCCGCTGTCCAGGTTGAATTCATGTTCGAACGCGGCATTAACCTGCAAGCCCAGTTCGGCGCGATATCGCTCCACTTCATTGCGCAACACCGTACGCGGACAGGCGCCCCACGGGCGGCCATCGGTTTCACGGATGTCGCCATGAATGAAGTCCAGCGCCGGGGCCGCGACATCCGGGCCGTTGCTGACCGTTACCCGGCTGCTCAAGTCGGGAATCAGGCGCAGATCGCCATAAGCGCCCCACGGGTTGGTGGAGGCGATGATGTCTTGCGGGGTCAGGGCGCTGTTGGCCGGCACCCAGCCGCAGCCCGTCGCCAGGTAGTGCTCAAGTTCGTCTGTGGGAAACGAGCGGCCACGGGTCACGCCGATCAGGTCGGTGGTGACGATGGTGGTCATGGGCAGCGGCGACAGGCGTTCGCTCATGCTTGTAACTCCTGCAACCGGCCGAGCACAGTCTGGGTGTCGGTGATCCAGCAATAACCCTTGATCGCGTTCAGGCAGGCTAGATGACGTTCCGGCGTGTAGGTCGCACAGGCATCCTCCACCAGCGTCACCAGATAACCGCGGTCCGCGGCGTCACGCACGGCCATGTCCACGCACTGGTCGGTGACGATGCCGGCGATGATCAGGTGCCGTGTTTCAAGGTTGCGCAGCACGTAGTCGATGTTGGTGGAGTTGAACACCCCGGAGGAGGTCTTGGGCAGGACGATTTCGTTTTCCGTCGGCGTCAGGTCGTCGATGATCTGCGCCGATACGCTGCCTTTGGGCAAGTGCATGTCCGAGAGCTTGTGGTCCAGCGAGCGATCGCGGCCATCGGCGGTCAGGCTTTCGATGATCGTGTGCAGCACGTTTTGCCGCGCACTGCGAAAGGCGCTGAGCAGCCGGCGTTGATTGGGCACCACCTGCATGTGGGTGCGGGTCAGGAAGTATTCGCCTTCCGGTCCGTTGAGGTGCGGGTCGAACTGCGGTTCGAGCCAGGCACGCTGCATGTCCACCAGCAACAGCGCGGTGTGATCGGCAGTGAACGGCAAGTCCCGGGGCGAGTGGTGGGGGAGCGTGAACATCCTTATTTATCCTCCAGCAGGTGGGTGTCGAAGTCGGTCCGCAGGGCATCGATGCCTTCCAGGCGATCGGCCAGCTCCGGGCTGCGCAGGGTCAGGCAGGCAATCAGCGCCTCGACCTGGGCCAGTGCCGGGACCATGCTGTCGAAAGCCGACACTGATTCCACCGGCGCACTGATGATCAGGTCGGCCATTTCCCGCAGCGGTGAAGCATAGATATCAGTGAACAACACCACGCGGGCATATCGGCTTTTCGCCGCATGGGCCACGCGCAGGGCCTGTGATTGGTAGCGGCGATAGTCGAACACCAGCACCACGTCCTGGCGCTGCACGTCGAACAGCCGGTCCGGCAGTTGCGCGTTGTCTTCCAGGGCGAAACAGCCCGGGCGCAGCAGGCGCAAATGGTTGAGCAAATAATTGGCGAGGAAACTGCTGAAGCGTCCGCCAAAGCAGTGAACCTGATGGCGGGTGTCGAGCAGCCACTCCACCAGAATCCGCACGTCTTCGGGCTGGGTCAGCGCATGGGTATCCACCAGCGCGCGATGGCTGTCCGCGAGGTAATGACTCCAGGCGTCGCCTTTCTGCAAATGGGAACGAAGCTGTAACAGGGCGCTTGGGGACCGCAGGCGATGGTCCATGTCGCTGAGCAGGGCATCCTGGAAATCGGCATAACCGCTGTAACCCAGTTTTTTCACCAGCCGCACGATGGTGGGGTCGCTGACACCGGCATGTTCGGCCAGACGAGACATGGGGCCCAATCCGTTACGCGGGTACTGATCCAGCAAGGCACGGATGACTTTGCGTTCCGACGGCGTCAGGTCCAGGCCGGGATCGGTGATCAGGTCTCTGAGAGAGGGCATCCGGGCTCCTGCTGGATGGGTGTGTCGATTTTGTTTCATAAATTGCTAAAACAGTATTTATGTAGTGCACGCTACATGTCTAGTGAATTTTTCCATGGATTATCCAGGGGCCAAAAGAGGGCGAAAAGCCCGTGCGCCATGGGCTACGCGGAGTGCGACTGGCGTTGTAGTCCATCGCCTATCTGGGTGTCAGAGATAGACGAAACTCGATGGTCAAGTGATCCCGCGTCCCGTCGGTGCTGGTTCAAACGAAACGCCCTGGATCAAGCATCTTGCGGCACAATTGCCTAATTATTAGCGGCATCGTGCCGTTTTCCATTTCTTCAAAAGGGTGACAGTCCGTGCAGACAACACGTTTGACCCTGATGTGCCACGCTAGAACCGTCGCACAAAAATTAGCGTGTTTTCCTACAAATGAGCCGGTCGAATTTTATGGGCAATCGGCGAAAGGTTCGCGTAGCCGCCAGTTCGAAAAGGCGCCTCGGGTGCTCTGTGGGCCGGAGTTGCGTACGCAGCAGACGGCCGAGTTGTTTGGCCATGATGTTGAAATCGTCTCGGCGCTGAGGGATTGCGACTTCGGACGGTGGAACGGGGTGCGGATAAATGACCTGCAAAAGTCCGAGCCCGAAGCCCTGCAAGCCTGGCTCGACGACCCGACCTCGGCACCCCATGGCGGTGAGTCTGTCGCGCAGCTCTCTGAACGCATGGCGCAGTGGCTCCAGTCCATTGAGGCAACACCGGGGCCTATTCTTGCCATCACCCATCCCTTTGTCATTCGCGCCGCATTGACCCAGGTGTTGCAAGCCAAGGCGTTCAACCTGATTGACGTCGAACCGTTATCGACTATCGAGCTGCAGTTCACTGGCCGTTGGCGGCTGCGTTTGCTTGAAGGAGTCATTGGATGAAAAAGCTTCTGGTCATCGGCATCGGCGCCGGCAACCCCGACTACATCACGATGCAGGCCGTGAAGGCGCTGAACCTTGTCGACGTGTTTTTCCTGATGGACAAGGGCCAGAGCAAGGACAAACTGATCGACCTGCGCCGTGAAATCTGCGAGCGCTACATCACCGATCACGACTACCGCTTCGTCGAAGCCCACAGCCCGGAGCGTGAGCGCGGGGAGGTGGACTACAAGACCAGCGTCGAAGAACTGAACCTCGCCAAGCAGCAGACCTTCGAGCGGCTGATCACTGAAGAACTGTCCGATGACCAGTGCGGCGGTTTTCTGGTGTGGGGCGATCCGGCGTTGTACGACAGTACCCTGCGGATTCTGCAGGCGATCCTGGCCTCGGGCCGCTGTGCGTTCGAGTATGAAGTGATCCCCGGCATCACCAGCGTTCAGGCGCTGGCGGCGCAGCACAAGGTGCCGCTGAATCGCATCGGCCGCTCACTTGAAATCACCACCGGCCGACGGCTGGCGGCGGGGCAGGTGAGCGATGCCGACAGCCTGGTGGTGATGCTCGATGCCGAAGATTCCTACCATCAGGTGGCGGATCAGGAGACAGAGATTTACTGGGGGGCTTATTTGGGGACGCCGGATGAGATTTTGATCAGCGGCAAGCTCAAGGACGTGGCGGATGAGATCGAGCGGGTGCGCAAGGCGGCGCGGGTGGCGAATGGGTGGATTATGGATACCTATTTGTTGCGTAAGCCTTGAGGACATTGGTGTATTTGAGGGCCCCTTCGCGAGCAAGCCCGCTCCCACACTGGATCTGCGGTGTTCACAGAACCCCTGTGGGAGCGGGCTTGCTCGCGAAAGGGCCCTTCAATACACCTCAAATTATGGCCTTGACCCCACGCCCAAACCGCTCCCGATACACCGACGGTGGCACACCCACCACCCCACGAAATGCCACCCGAAAACTCTCCACCGACCGATAACCACACTGCTCGGCAATCTGGTCTGTGTTTTGCCCGGTACTCTCCAGCAACTCCCGCGCCCGCGCCAGCCGCTCATGCTGTAACCACGCCTTGGGCGGCATGCCCGTGGCTTCGGTAAACCGGCGCAGAAAGGTCCGTTCACTCATGGCTGCCTCGCTCGCCAGTTCGCGAACTTCCAGCGGTTCGTGCAAGCGCTCCCGCGCCCACTGCATGACGCGGGACAAATCGCTGCGCGGCGTTGGACTGACGGGTGTAGGAATAAACTGCGCTTGCCCGCCGGTGCGTTGCGGCGACATCACCAGCCGCCGCGCCACCGAGTTCGCCACCTGCGTGCCGAAGTCCCGTGCTACCAGGTGCAGGCACGCATCAATCCCCGCCGCGCTGCCGGCCGAGGTAATCAACTGGCCGGAATCGACGTACAGCACGTCCGGGTCCACCAGAATATTCGGAAAACGTTCAGCCAACTCAGCGGCGTAGCGCCAATGCGTGGTGGCGCCGTGACCGTCCAGCAGACCGGTGGCCGCCAGCACAAACACGCCGGAGCAGATCGACAGCAACCGCGCACCCCGCGCATGGGCCTGGCGCAGGGCGGCGAGCAAGTGTTCCGGCACCGGCGAATGTCGGTCGCGCCAGCCGGGAATGATGATAGTGCGGGCGTCTTCGAGCAGTTCCATGCCGCCATCGGCCAGCACCTGAATGCCGCCCATGGCGCGCATCGGGCCCTGGTCCACGGCGACGATGCGATGCTCGTACCAAGGGAAATCGAACTCCGGCCGCGCCAGGCCAAAGATCTCCACGGCGATGCCGAATTCAAAAGTACAGAGGCCGTCGTAGGCCAGAATCGCGACCAATCCAGGGCTAGGCTGCATTTGGCGGAAAGTTCCCGGTGAGTGTCTTGTCCGCCACTGTAGCCGCAAGCGTCGGGTGGATAAAGTCTTCTCACACCCACTCAACACTTTGGAGTACAGCCATGACCAGCCTGGTCCGCGCCATTCCCGCAGCCCCTTCGGCCATTGCCCTGATGCACTTCAGCAACCTTCTGACCTATGAAACCGACTGTTCCGACGTGTACAGCAGCCAACAGGCCGGCGATGTTGATTTTGTCCTGGTGGACGTGCGCGGCCCGTTGGCGTTCGAACGCGGGCATGTGCCGGGCGCGATCAACATTCCGGGACGACTGCTCACCGCCGAGAGCCTGGCGAACTACCCGACCTCCACCTTGTTTGTAGTGTATTGCGCCGGGCCGCACTGCAACGGTGTGCACAAAGCGGCGGTGAAACTGGCGGCGCTGGGTTATCCGGTCAAGGAGATGATTGGCGGCGTGACCGGGTGGCTGGATGAAGGGTTGGAATTGAGTGTTGCGGTGCAACGGCCTGCCACCACCATCATCGGTTGTGAATGTTGATGTAGTCGAAAAAACGCAGCCTCGTTTCACTCGACAGCTGCTACAGGGGATCGCGTAGACCTTTAGCAGCTGTCGAGTGAAACGAGGCTGCGATCATTTGATCTTGCTTCTTTAATTCGCCGCCGCCCACCACCCATCCAGCGTCGCCTGCAACCAGTGGTTCACGGCTGCGTAGGCGACGCTGTCCTGTTGCCCTCGGGGCAACGGTGATTCCTCGGCAAAGTGTTCATTAAGCCTCGCCACCGACGCCGCATCCCACTCCGGATGAAACTGCAATCCCACCCGCGTCGGTCCCACGCGATACATCTGCTGTTCACAGTGATCACTGCTGGCCAGCAATTGCGCATCAGGCGGCAAGTCGATCGCGTCTTCGTGCCACTCCAGCACCTTCAGCGTCTGGCCATCGACGAACGTCACGGGGGTCCAGCCGGTTTCGCTCCGATCCATCCGCCGTACCTTCCCGCCCAGGCTCAGCGCCAACAACTGCGCCCCCAGGCAAATCGCAAACACCGCCGCGCCCTGATCCAGGCTCGCCGCCAGCCACTGCCGTTCTGCTTCCAGCCATGCCGGCCCGGCATTGGATTCATAAGGCCCGCCCAACACAATCACGGGCGCCGCACTCATCGGCGGCAACTGGCCGAGGTCGGCACGAAAGACGTTCAGCGTCACCCCTCGGGATGTTGCCCAATCGGCAATGGCGCCTGGACCTTCGGCGGGGTGGTGCTGGATCAGATTCAAGGTGGGCATCGGTACTCTCTGTAGTTTTTGCGTGTAGGTTTTGTCTGAAAAAAGGGCTTGTCCTACAGTCCTTGCACCGCCTTGGCGCACGCTTCAAGGGCTTTGAATCGGTCGGCCACTTATCTATAAGTATTTGTCGCTTAAACACAATTTGCCCTCTGAAAGCCGCTCTAGACTGCCGGCCACTTCGATCTTCACCGACCGAAAGTCATTCGAAAGCTGCCAATAAAAACCTCCGCACACAGGAGTTATAAATGAAGAAGCTAGTGATGTTTGGTGCCCTGGCACTGTCGATGTTGTCCCTGACCGCTGTGGCCGATGACGCCAAGCCGATCCGCATCGGTATCGAAGCCGGTTACCCGCCATTCTCGATGAAAACCCCTGACGGCAAGCTCACCGGTTTCGACGTTGATATCGGCGACGCGCTGTGCGAGCAGATGAAAGTGAAGTGCACCTGGGTCGAGCAAGAGTTCGATGGCCTGATCCCGGCACTGAAAGTGAAGAAAATCGACGCGATCCTGTCGTCCATGACCATCACTGACGATCGCAAAAAGAACGTCGATTTCACCATCAAGTACTACCACACCCCGGCACGTTTCGTGATGAAGGCCGGCACCGACATCAAGGACCCGCTGACCGAACTCAAGGGCAAGAAAGTCGGTGTGCTGCGCGCCAGTACCCATGACCGCTTCGCCACTGAAGTGCTGGTGTCGGCCGGCATCAACCTGGTTCGCTACGGCTCCCAGCAGGAAGCTAACCTGGACATGGTCTCCGGCCGCGTTGACGCGCTGCTGGCCGACTCGGTCAACCTGGACGACGGTTTCCTGAAAACCGACGCCGGTAAAGGCTTCGCTTTCGTTGGCCCGACCTACGAAGACGCCAAGTACTTCGGCGGCGGCGCCGGTATTGCGGTGCGCAAGGGCGATACCGCTCTGGCAGACAAATTCAACACCGCCATCACCGAAATCCGCGCCAACGGCAAGTACAAGCAAGTGCAAGACAAGTACTTCGACTTTGACGTTTACGGCCATTAATCACGCCGTTCAAAAAAGTGGCAACCGTTGACGCGGTTGCCACTTTTTTTATGCGCGCTCTCTGTTGAAATGGAGATCCCTTGTGGGAGCGGCGGTGCGGCGATCCGACTTGCTCGCGAAGGCGTCGTCTCAGGCAACATCAATGTCGACTGACACGACGCCTTCGCGAGCAAGTCGGATCGCCGCACCGCCGCTCCCACAGGGTGATCTAAGTGCCTCTTACTTCGGAGTTCCCATGCAACGCATCGACCATCCTTTGCCCTGGAGCCACCTGGGCACCGAACGCACCCTCAGCGTGTTTCGTTATGGCGCCGGCACTCGCAAGGTCTACATCCAGGCCAGCCTGCACGCTGACGAATTGCCCGGTATGCGCACGGCCTGGGAACTGAAAAAGCGTCTGTCCGAACTCGAAACCAATGGGCAGTTGCAAGGCGTGATCGAACTGGTGCCGGTGGCCAATCCGATCGGCCTTGATCAGCACCTGCAAGGCAGCCACATGGGGCGTTTCGAACTGGGCAGCGGCAAGAACTTCAACCGCTCTTTCGTTGAACTCAGCGCACCGGTGGCCGCGTTGATCGGTGACCGTTTGGGTCACGATGCACAGGCCAACATCACGCTGATTCGCCAGACCATGGGCCAGGTCCTCGACGACCTGCCGGCACCGGCCTCGCAGCTCGAAGCCATGCACCGCTTGCTGCTGCGCCACGCTTGTGATGCCGATATCACGCTGGATCTGCATTGCGATTTCGATGCAGCGATTCATCTCTACGCCTTGCCGCAACACTGGCCGCAGTGGCAATCCCTGGCGGCGCGCCTGAAGGCCGGGGTGGCGTTGCTGTGTGAGGATTCCGGCGGCAGTTCATTTGATGAGTCCTGTTCCTCGCCGTGGTTGCGCCTGGCGCGGGCCTTCCCTGAGGCGGCGATTCCCCCGGCCAACCTGGCGACGACGCTGGAACTGGGCAGCATGGGCGACACCCGGGTTGATCAGGCCCAAGCGAATTGCGAGGCGATTCTGGGGTTCCTCGCCGAGCAGGGCTTCATCAAAAACACCTGGCCTGCGGCACCGAGCGAGTGCTGCGAAGGCATGCCGTTCGAGGGCACCGAATACCTGTTCGCGCCGCATCACGGGGTGGTGAGTTTTCTGCGTGATTCGGGTGAGTGGGTGGAGCAGGGCGATGCGCTGTTTGAAGTGGTTGATCCGCTGAGCGACCGCGTCACCACCGTGCGCGCCGGGACCAGCGGCGTGTTGTTTGCGATTGATCGCGGGCGATATACGCAGCCGGGCACGTGGCAGGCGAAGGTGGCGGGGCGTGAGCCGATTCGGGTGGGCAAACTGGTAAACGACTGAGGATTGTCGCTGTTCTTTCGGGCCTCTTCGCGGGCAAGCCCGCTCCCACAGTTTTTGCGGTGTTCACAAAACCTGTGGGAGCGGGCTTGCCCGCGATGACTGCATCAGCAACGCCGAATGTCCCCCGGCAAGCTTCACAGTGTTAGGCTCTTCCCCGAATCCTGCACGTGTGAAGGAAGGTTTATGTTGAAGTTTCTCGCTCTGCTGATACTCCTGGCGTCCGCCGCCGTCCACGCTCAAACCCCGCTGCAAACCGATCTGCCGCTCAAATATCTTGAGCAGGCCAACCCCGAATCCCGCCACCAGCCCCTTGTGATTTTCCTCCACGGTTACGGCAGTAACGAGCAGGACCTGTTCGACATCAAGGATCAATTGCCGGCGCAATACAACTTCCTGTCTGTGCGGGCGCCGATGGTGATGGAGGAGGGCAGTTACAAGTGGTTTCGCGAGAAGGGCAACGGGGCCTACAACGGTGAGACCGATGATCTGAAGACCAGCGGCCAGGTGCTGCTGGAGTTCATCGCACAGGCCGCGAAGAAATATCACACCGAACCCGACAAGGTGTTCCTGGTCGGTTTCAGCCAGGGCGCGATCATGTCCTACGAGGTGGCGCTGCGTCATCCCGAGGCGGTGGGCGGGATTGCGGCGCTGAGCGGGCGGATTCTGCCGGTGCTGAGGTCAGAACTCAAACCGGATGAAAAACGCCAGAAGCTGGCGATCTTCATCGGTCATGGCACGGCAGACAAACGCTTGCCCTACATCGACGGCACCGAGGCCAACAGCCTGTTGCAGAGCCTGTCACTCAAGCCTGAGTTTCATGCCTACCCGGGCGTCGGTCACAGCATCAGTGCCACCGAGATGCAGGACTTGAGCGCCTGGTTGCAGCGCCTCAATCGTTGAGTCTTATTTGCCGGTAACGATCTGTTTGACCAACGTTTCGTGGCCGCCATTGTCGCTGAGGCGGGAAATCACCTGAACGATCGCCATGCGCGTGTTGGACGCGGCCATCAGCGTGGTGTCGAGGGTTTTGCCGCCGCCCTGGGTGGCGGTGCTGTCGATCTGCCGCAGCCCCAGGCCGGTGCCTTTCTGAGTCAGGCTTTTTTCGCTGAGCTTGGTGAAGTCCGGCAGTGCCTTGGCTTGTTCGGTGGCGAAGTCGGCTGCGGCCGAGTCGAGGAACGGACCGTCGTTGTCCTTGACGTTGGCGCCACCGGGGATGGTGTTTTCAGCGGCGATCACTACGGTTTTGGTGGCCGCATTGGTGTACATGGTGCCCGTGGCCCCGGCTGTGCCGGTCGCCGCGTCGCCGGCGGGCAACGGGTTGGCGATGAAGCCCTTGGGCAGGGTGAACTTGAACTTGCCGCCGAGCATCGAGACTTCTTGTGCAGGCGCTTTGTCGCTGGCAGTGGCCTTGGCGGCATAGGCATTCAAGGCCCCCAGGCTGGCGGCCGCCGTCAGTAACAGGACAACGGCTTTTTTACTCAACAATGACATTCGAAAACTCCAGGGATGATCGCGCATTCGCCGCAATCATCCCATGGAATACGATTCGTAGCAGCTGCCGCACACCGCCCTGTAGCAGCTGCCGAGCAGCGCGAGGCTGCGTTCGGCTGCGAAGCAGTCGTGAAATCAGGCACCGCGCAGTTTCAGTAATACCGTGCATTCAGGATTTACGACTGCTTCGCAGCCGAACGCAGCCTCGCGCTGCTCGGCAGCTGCTACAAGAGTGCGGCGCGACGGGTTGTTTTTATCGCGCCCAGAAACTACTGCGCCTGATTCTGCGGAAACAGGTTGCGGCGGGTTTCTTCGTCGAACTCGGCCTTCAGCACCAGTTTCTCTTTCAAACCCTGTGCACGTTGGGCCGCCGGGCGGGCGCTGATTTCATCGAACAGACGCTTGACGTTCGGGTAGGCCGCCAAACCGTTCTCGCCGAGGATGTAATGCGCGTAGCTGGCCCAGCCCCACAGCGCCATGTCGGCGATGCTGTAGGTGTCGCCGGCCAGGTATTGATGATCGGCCAGACGCTGGTCGAGCACGCGGTAGTGGCGCTCGACTTCCTTGAGGTAACGGTTTTTCGCGTAGGGCAGGTCTTCCGGTGCGTGGTGCAGAAAATGCACGGCTTGACCCGAGAACGGCGACAGGCCAGTGGCGATGAACATAAGCCATGACAGCAGTTCGGCTTGCCCTGCGACGGAGGTCGGCAGGAAGCGCTGATGCGTTTGCGCCAGGTGCAGCAGGATGGCCTGGGAGTCGAACACGGTGGCATCGCCGTCGACCAGGGCCGGAACCTTGGCATTCGGGTTGATCGCCAAAAAGGCTGGCAAATGTTGCTCGCCCTTGAAGGTGTCAACGCCGATCAATTCGTAGGGCGTTTGCAGTTCTTCAAGCAGCAGGGCAACTTTCATCGGGTTGGGCGAAGGGTGGAAAAAGAATTTCATGGTGTAGGCCTCAGTCAGTGGGTTAGGAACTGAGGCTGATGGTGAGGCAAACCTATTCGATTGACGTACGAGCTTCTTGCTCTACTCGTTCGGAATAATCGAACGTGTTGCGGAGGCTCTTTCGCTTGCTCTCGACGTAGCAATCACCGCCCCGGCGATGATCAACACGGCCGGCACGATCAGGATCGGACCGGCATGGCTGCGTCCCACGGCGATTAGTAATAACGTGGAAATCAGCGGCGCCAGGTAGGAAAGCGCCCCCAGTGTCGCCAGGCTGCCGTGTTTGGTGGCGTGGTCCCAGGCAAGAAATGCCAGCCCGACCGGTCCGAGGCCGAGTACCACAATCGCAGCCCATTGGCCGGGATCAGGCTGCACCGTGGTTTCAAAGGCCAGGTGACATATCAGGCCGGACACGGCCGACATACCGCAAATCCCGCCAATAATGCTGCTGGGCACCTCGTTGAACCGCCGGTTGATCACCGAGTAACCGGCCCAGATCAACGCACAGCCAAAGGCTGCGAGATAACCGGCGATGGGCATCGATGCGCCAGCCTCCGGGCCGTGTTGTTGCATGATAAACGCCGTGCCGGCCAGTCCCAGCAGCGCGCCAAGCATTTGTCGTTTGTGCAGCTTTTCCCCGGCCGAAAGCGCCGAAAGAAGCACCAGCAACAGCGGCCACAGGTAGTTGATCAGGCTGGCTTCGGCTGCCGGGGCGACTTTAAGCGCGAAGAAATACAGCGCGTGATAAACGAAAATCCCTACGAACCCGGTCACCCAGACCGCCCAGGGTTGTCGCCAGCTACTGAAGCCGGCGAGCCCGCGCCGCCCCAGAATCACCAGGCTCGCTGCAAACGCGATGCCGAAGCTCAGGGTCAGCAGTTCAAAGGGCGGAATGCCTTCGGTGAGGGTGGTCAACAGCGCGAGGCAGGACCAGAGAACTATCGCGATCACGCCAGCGGCGGTGGCTGAATGGGGATTACGGACGAGCGACGTTGCGAGACTCATGTCTGTTCCTTCAGCACGTAGCGGGCGACATCCTGGCCCTCGGGATGTGAAGGAGCTTAGCGTTTGATCGCGGCTCGTCCAGCCTCGGTCGTCGGGTTGACCGGTCGCGCCAGCAAGCGCCGGGTGATGCCCAGCATTCCCACGGACACCGCAACCCCCAGTGCAAAAGCGTTCATGCCCATCTCGGGCAACGCCAGCGCCAACACCAGGCAAAACGCCGCGAACGAATACATGCCCGTCGCCGTCGCCCGCAGCAATGCGGCCGTAAACGCCGGGCCTCGGGTTTGCTGGGAAAACACCGCCATCACGCTGCCGAGCACCGGGAACACGGCGAGCAGACCGCTCCAGCCTTCGCCGACGGTGCTGGCGAGTAACGTGACCGCGAGGGTGAGCAGGGCGCCGGCAATCATGCGCAGCACGAGTTTGTCGGACTTCGGCGCCGGACCGGAGACGATGGGTTGCACGCTGGGAAACAGGTACGGCGCCGCCAACAGTGCGGTGGCGGCGGCGATCACCGAGAACACCAGCGAGGCTGGGATCAGCGACAGCACCACCGCCACGGCGGCCCAGACCAGCAGTGAAATCGTCAACGCCCATGGCCATCCCGCCCGTTGCGCGACCTGGGCGTAGGTCACGCAAAAGGCGATCATCGCGAACATCGCCGACAACGCCGCCGTCGCGGACTGCGCGGCGAACACTTCGCCTTGCTCGATGGCGAGGAAGAACAGAATTGGCCCGACCACCACCGGTAAGCCCGACAGCCAACCGGCCACGCTTGGGCCCCAGCGTTTGCCCGCAAGGGAAATCAACAAGAGGAAGCCTGGGATCACCAGCAGTTTGAGCATCAACACGCACGCGTCTCCGACCTGAGTGAGGCGGCAACGTTAGCACTGTGGACGTTGGATTGCTCTAGAAATGAAGGAGTTTTGTATACAAAGCTGGTAGCTCAAATAGTTGTACAAACAGATGCTTTGCGTATAAGTTTTTAGCAGATGCCCACGATGAAAAGAACGCGATGAACAGACTCCGATTTCGCCTGCACCACAGTGTGTTGTTGCTGGGATTGTTAGGCACCCAGGCCCTGGCCAATTGGCAGGAGGCAGTGCCCGGCGCGCAGATCATCGGCGCCGGCGAGTTTCGGGTGTTTGGGTTTGATGTCTACAACGCCCGGCTCTGGAGTGCGGCACGGCCATTGGCGCTGGACCAGCCGTTTGCCCTGGAACTGATCTATCAACGCAGCATTTCCCGCGATGATCTGGTGCAGGCCAGTGTCGATGAAATCAAGCGATTGTCCGGCGCCTCGGTCAGCACCGAGCAGCTCGAGCGCTGGAAGGTGCAGATGCAGCAGTCGTTCGTCGATGTAAAAGCCGGCACCCGCATTACTGGCATTTATTTGCCGGGACAGGGCGCGCGGTTCTTTGTCGGCCAGCAGCCGCAACACGACGTGAACGACCCGCAATTCGCTCGGGCCTTTTTCGCTATCTGGCTCGACCCACGTACGCGTAATCCCGAGTTGCGCCAGCAGTTGCTGGGCAGCGTCAATCCTTGAGGTGCATGACATGCTGAAGAAACTGCTGTTGGTGTTGTTCGTCTGCCTGGCCGGTTGCAGCGTTGATGTGCAGCGCTACAGCGAGCAAACCCCCAAGCTCGATCTGCCCGGGTTCTTCGTCGGGCGAGTGGATGGCTGGGGAATGTTCCAGAAACGCTCGGGCGAGGTGATCAAACGCTTTCATGTGCTGATCAACAGTCGAATGGACGGCCAGAACCTGATCATGCATGAAGCCTTTACCTACAGCGACGGCACGAAACAGACCCGTGTCTGGACGTTGTACCCTGACGGTCCGGGTCGTTGGCGCGGTACGGCTGGCGATGTGGTCGGGGAATCGCGCGGTGAGGTGGCCGGCAACGCTTTGCACTGGCGCTATGAACTCAGCCTGCCGGTAGACGACAAGGTCTATCAGGTGCATTTCGACGACTGGATGTACTTGCTGGACGAAAACACCATGGCCAATCGCTCCGCCATGACCAAATTCGGCGTTGAGTTAGGCCAGGTGACGTTGTTCTTCCGCCGACACGGCGCCTGATACCCGGGCATTTGCCCCTTGGGCGCACAGGCTGAAACGTCTAAGCTGCGCTTTTCCACTTGTCGACGGATGTTTGCGTGAAATTCAGTTTGCCCAAAGTCGGCACGGCGCCGTTCTGTCCTCCAGAAGTGGCCGGCAGCGTCGCCGTTGACCCGCGTGCGTCGTTCTTCAAGCGGGTCCTGCGCTTTGCCGGCCCTGGTTTGCTGGTGTCCATCGGCTACATGGACCCGGGCAACTGGGCGACCGCCATCGAGGCGGGTTCGCGGTTTGGTTACAGCCTGTTGTTCGTGGTGCTGCTGGCGAGTCTGGCGGGGATGGTGGTGCAGTGTTTGTGTTCGCGCCTGGGCATCGCCACGGGCCGTGATCTGGCGCAACTGTCCCGAGAGCGCTACAGCACCCGCACCGCGCGGACTCAGTGGGTGCTGGCGGAAATCTCGATCATCGCCACCGATCTGGCGGAAGTGCTCGGCTGTGCCCTGGCGTTTCACCTGCTGCTGGGCTGTTCGCTGACCGTCGGCATTGCGCTGACTGCGTTTGACACGCTATTGGTGCTGGCCCTGCAAAACCGCGGTTTCCGCCGACTGGAAGCAATCATGCTGGTGCTGGTGAGCACCATCGGCGTGTGTTTCTTCGTCGAGTTGCTGCTGATCAAACCGTACTGGCCGGACGTGGCCCGGGGCTTCACGCCGTCCCTGTCAGCCATCGGCGATGCCGCACCGCTGTACCTGGCCATCGGCATTCTCGGGGCCACGGTGATGCCGCATAACTTGTACCTGCACACCTCGATCGTGCAGACCCGAATGATCGGCAAGGACCTGGCCAGCAAGCAGGACGCGGTCAAACTGGCGCGCATCGATACCATTGGCTCCCTGGCGTTGGCGCTGCTGGTCAACGCGGCGATCCTGATCCTCGCCGCGGCGGCATTTCACAAGAGCGGGCATACCGATGTGGTGGACATCCAGGATGCCTATCACTTGCTCGATCCTCTGGTGGGCGGCGCCTTGGCCAGCGTGTTGTTCGGGGTGGCGTTGCTGGCGTCGGGGCAGAGTTCGACCTTCACCGGGACCATCGCCGGGCAGGTGATCATGGAGGGCTACCTGAACCTGCGGCTTCCTTGCTGGCAACGGCGGCTGATTACCCGGGGACTGGCGTTGATCCCGGCGTTTATCGGCGTCTGGCTGATGGGCGACAACGCGATTGGCAAGTTGCTGGTGTTGAGTCAGGTGGTGCTGAGTTTGCAGTTGCCGTTTGCGTTGTATCCGCTGATTCGCATGACCAACGATCACGCGTTGATGGGGGCGTTGGTGAATCGCTGGCCGACGCGGGTGTTGGCTTGGGGGTTGTTTGTGGTGATCAGCGGGGCGAATAGCTGGTTGATCTTCCAGTTCTTAGCATGATCGTTCCCACGCTCCGCGTGGGAATGCCTCAACGGACGCTCCGCGTTCGGCCTTGGTTGGGACGCAGAGCGTCCCGGGCTGCATTCCCACGCAGAGCGTGGGAACGATCAGACGCGGTCTACTCCTGAAATGCATCCACCACAAAATCAATAAACACCCGGGTCTTGGCCGGCATCAACGTCCGGCTCGGGTAGTACAACGAAATCGGCCCCGCGTCGGCGTGCCACTCGGGCAGGAGGCGCACCAGTTCTCCGCGCTGGATATTCGCCGCCACGTCCGGCAACACCAGCAGCGACACGCCCAGGCCGAGGATCGCCGCCTCGCGCATGGCGGCCGGGTCGTTGAGCACGATGTTCTCGGTCAAAATCGCCTGCGCCTCATTGCCCGCACCATCCTGCATGACCCACTGCCGGATCCGTCCGGTGCGGGTGCCACGCATCACGATGCCATTCAATCGGGCCAGGTCTGCGGGGCTGTCGGGCAGGCTGTGCTGCGCGAGGTAACCGGGTGAGGCCACCGCCACGACATGCGCCGCCGCCAAGGTTCGGGAGATGACCCCGGGCGTCAACTCGAAGCCGCCGCCGATGGCCGCGTCGTACCCCTCGGCAATCAGGTCCACCTGACGGTTTTCGAAATGCCATTCCGGTTTGATCAGTGGGTATCGCGTGAGAAATGCCGGCAGCAACGGCAGCACATGATCGATGCCAAACGTCGGCGCGAGGCTGACCTTGAGCACTCCGGCAGGCTCGCCCTGATCGCTGCTCATCGCGCTGATTGCCGATTGCAACGCCTGCAGGTTGCCGCCGATGCTCGACAGAAAACGCTCGCCGGCCTCGGTCAGCGACAGTTTGCGGGTCGAGCGCTGGAACAGCCGCACACCGATGTTTCGTTCGAGCATCGCCACGTTGCGGCTGACGGCGGCGGGTGTCAGCGCCAGCAAGCGGGCCGCGGCAGAAAAGCTGCCGGTCTCGGCGCTGCGGACGAACGATTCAAGGTTGGCGAGGGTTTCCATTTCTGACACCTGATAGCAATGCTTGAAGATGATTCAAGGCATTACCCTCTAATCAAGCCCTAATCGCAAGCGCAGTATTCACTTCAACCACAAACCCTCGGAGTGAACCATCATGCAAAAAATTGGAATCATCGGCGCCGGCGCCATCGGCTCAGCCTTTGCCCGGGCGCTTTCACGCAAAGGCATTGAAGTTGTGATCGCTAACAGTCGTGGCCCAGAAACGCTAGCCGCGCTGGTGGAAGAACTCGGGCCAACGGTACGCGCCGGCACCCGTGAAGAAGCCGCTGCACAAGCGATCGTGCTGGTGGCAGTCAACTGGTCTAAGCTGCCGGTCGCGTTGGCCGGCCTTCCGGATTTCGGCGGGCGGATCGTCATCGACGCCAACAATTCGATTGAGGCGCCGTTGTTCAAAGCGGTTGATCTGAATGGGCGGATGTCGAGCGAAGTGTTCGCCGAATGGGTGCCCGGCGCACGCGTGGTCAAGGCGTTCAATCATCTGGCCGCGCGTTTGCTGGAGAGCGATCCGGCGGCGGAGGGCGGTCAAAGGGTGCTGTTTGTGTCTGGCAACGATGCCGAGTCGAAAGCTCAAGTAATCGGGTTGACCGAGCGGTTGGGCTTCTTCGGGATTGATCTTGGGGAATTGAGTGTCGGCGCGCGACTGGCGCAGTTTCCGGGCGGACCATTGCCCACGCTAAACCTGGTGAAATTTGCCTGAAACCACGACCCGTAGCAGCTGCCGAGCAGCGCGAGGCTGCGTTCGGCTGCGCAGCAGTCGTGAAACCTGAGTACATGGTCTTTCTGATACACCGCATTGCCTGAGTTCACGACTGCTGCGCAGCCGAACGCAGGCTTCGCCAGCTGCTACACAGTATGCGGCGCGGCAAAGATGTGTGAACTGTAGGACCCGGTGCGACATGAGTCACACCGGGTGTTTTGCCAGACTGCGGCAGCTCTTCGTGGGTCCCCGCGCAGTCTGTTGAACGCTTTACGCCCGCTCGATGGCCAGCGCTACACCCTGACCGCCACCAATGCACAAGGTGGCGAGGCCTTTCTTGGCGTCACGTTTGATCATTTCGTGCAGCAAGGTCACCAGCACCCGGCAGCCCGACGCACCGATCGGATGGCCCAGGGCAATGGCGCCGCCGTTGACGTTGACCTTGTTCAAGTCCCATTCCAGGTCCTTGGCCACCGCCAGGGATTGCGCGGCGAAGGCTTCGTTGGCTTCGATCAGGTCCAGTTGGTCGATGGACCAGCCGGCCTTGCTCAGGCAACGGCGAGTCGCCGACACCGGACCGATGCCCATGATCGCCGGGTCGACGCCCGCGTTGGCGTAAGCGGCGATTTTCGCCAGCACGGGCAAACCCAGAGCCTTGGCTTTTTCAGCGCTCATCAGGATCACGGCGGCCGCACCGTCGTTCAGGGACGAGGCGTTGCCTGCAGTCACCGAGCCGTCCTTCTTGAAGGCCGGCTTCAGTTTGCCCAGCGCTTCGGCGGTGGTGCCGGCGCGCGGCTGCTCATCGGTGGCGAAGGACAGCGGATCGCCCTTGCGCTGAGGAATCAGGATCGGCGTGATCTCATCAACAAAACGCCCGGCTTCGATGGCGGCGGTGGCTTTCTGCTGCGAGGCTGCGGCGAAGGCGTCCTGTTGTTCGCGAGTCAGGCTGTACTTGTCGGCCAGGTTTTCGGCGGTGATGCCCATGTGGTAATCGTTGAACGCATCCCACAGGCCGTCGCTGATCATGGTGTCGACGATTTGCGCGTGACCCATGCGCAGACCGGTGCGAGCGCCGGGCATGACGTAGTTGGACAGGCTCATGTTTTCCTGGCCGCCGGCAATGATCACGTCGGCGTCGCCGCAGCGAATCGCCTGGGTGGCCAGGTGCAAGGCTTTCAAGCCCGAGCCGCAGACCTTGTTCAGGGTCATGGCCGGTACGGTGAAGGGCAGGCCGGCCTTGATGGCGGACTGGCGGGCAGGGTTTTGCCCGGCACCGGCGGTCAATACCTGGCCCATGATCACTTCATCGACTTCAGCAACGTCCAGGCCGGTTTGTGCCAGCAGTTGGCGGATCACCGCAGCGCCGAGGTCAACGGCGGAAACACCGGCCAGAGAACCCTGGAAACTGCCGATGGCCGTGCGGGTGGCGGCGACAATGACGACTTCTTGCATGGAATGATTCCTCACTGGGCAGCGAACTGCATTTCCGGAACGTGATCCGGCACGATCAGTTTACCGGCGGTCTTGGCGACAATCTCTTCGACGCTGACGCCCGGCGCACGCTCTTTGAGAATGAACGCGCCGTTTTCGATTTCAAGATAAGCCAGGTCGGTCAGCACACGCTTGATGCACCCGGCGCCGGTGAGCGGCAGGCTGCACTTGGACAGGAGTTTGGACTCACCGTCCTTGGACGCGTGGGTCATGATGACGATGATGTTGTCTGCGCCGGCCACCAGGTCCATCGCGCCGCCCATGCCCTTGACCAGCTTGCCCGGGATCATCCACGAGGCGATGTTGCCTTGCACATCGACTTCAAAGGCACCGAGCACGGTCAGGTCGACGTGACCACCGCGAATCATCGCGAAGGACTCGGCCGAGGAAAAGATCGACGCGCCGATGCGCGCGGTCACGGTTTGCTTGCCGGCGTTGATCATGTCGGCATCGATGGTTTCTTCAGTAGGAAAGGGACCCATGCCGAGCAAGCCGTTTTCCGACTGCAGCATGACTTCCATGCCTTCAGGGATGTAGTTGGCGACGAGGGTCGGAATGCCGATACCCAGGTTCACGTAAAAGCCGTCCTGCATTTCGCGGGCGACGCGTTGAGCCATTTGTTCGCGGGAAAGTGCCATTGTTATTTTTCCTTCAGGTCCGGGGGCTGGGGATCACTTACGCACGGTGCGCTGTTCGATGCGCTTCTCGAACGTGCCGCAAATGACCCGGTCGACGTAGATGCCAGGGGTGTGGATCTGCGACGGGTCCAGCTCGCCGGGTTCGACGATTTCTTCGACTTCGACCACGGTGATCTTGCCGGCAGTGGCGGCCAGCGGGTTGAAGTTCTGGGCAGTGTGGCGATAGATCACGTTGCCGAAATGGTCGGCTTTCCAGCCTTTGACGATGGCGAAGTCACCGGTGATGGATTCTTCCATCAGGTACTGGCGGCCATGGAATTCGCGCACTTCCTTGCCATCGGCAACGGGCGTGCCGACACCGGTGGCGGTGAAGAAAGCGGGGATGCCGGCACCGCCTGCGCGCATTTTTTCGGCGAGGGTGCCTTGAGGGGTCAGGACGACTTCGATTTCGCCTTTGAGCAGTTGGTCTTCGAACAGTTTGTTCTCGCCAACGTAGGAGGCCACGACTTTTTTGATCTGCCGGTCTTCCAGCAGTACACCGAGGCCGAAACCGTCGACGCCGCAGTTGTTGGAAACCACGGTGAGGTCACGGGTGCCTTTGCGCTTGATCTCGGCGATCAGGTTTTCCGGGATGCCGCACAGACCGAAGCCGCCAGCGATCACGGTCATGCCGTCTTCAAGACCTGCCAGAGCTTCCTCATAGGAACTCACGCGCTTGTCGAAACCTGCCATATGCACCTCTTTTATTCTTTGTGGGCGGCTGGCTAGCCGTATGGGGTAGGAGTGTCTCGCTGGAGGATTTATTTGTTAAGTTGATTTTTAAGGTTGATTGATAGATAAAACTCACCAATCAATCATCTGTACTACGTTGGAGCCAGCGGTCATGACAGTCAAGCAGATCCGCGCCTTCCTGGCCGTCGCCCAGAGCCTGAGTTTCGCCGTGGCGTGCGAGCGGTTGCACCTGTCGCAATCGGCCTTGAGCCTGACCATCAAGGCCTTGGAGGAGGGGCTGGGCGGCCGGCTGTTCACCCGCAACACGCGCAATGTGGCGCTCACGGCAGAAGGCGAATCCCTGGTACCCCTGGCGCGCCGGCTGATTGCCGACTGGGACAACGCCGAGGATGAACTGCGCCAGCGTTTCACCCTTCAACGCGGCCGCGTGACCCTGGCGGCGATGCCCTCATTTGCCGGCAATCTGCTGCCGCCGATTCTCAAGACCTTTCGCGCCCGTTATCCCAAGGTCAACGTCACGGTGAACGACGTGATCAACGAACAAGTGCTGGAAATGGTGCGCGACCGGCAGGTGGAACTGGGCGTGGCGTTTGAGCCGACCCAGAGTTCATCATTGCAATTCACGCCGTTGTATATGGACCGTTTTGTTGCCGTGGTGCCGGATGATTCTCCATTGGCCGCACTGCAAGACATCGATTGGCAAACCTTGCTCAAGGAACCGTTCATTACCTTGCAACGCCCCTCGACGGTGCGGGTGATGCTGGAAGAACACTTGCAGGCCCGGGGCATGAAGTTGCCGGTGGAGTTTGAAAGCCATCAGTTGGCGACGGTCGGGCGAATGGTCGCCAGTGGGTTGGGCGTCAGCGCCGTGCCGGCACTGTGTGCCGGGCAGATGCGCGAGCTGGGCGCGCGGTGCATTACCTTGCGTGACCCGGTGGTGGAGCGGGCGATTGGCGTGCTGACCAAGCCTGGGGTGGAACTGTCGGCAGCGGCGCAGGCGTTGTTCGATATCCTCAAGGCCGAAAACCTCGGCCAACGAGTTTCTATGCCCTGATCACAGTCACTGTGGGAGCGGGCTTGCTCGCGAAGGCGTCGTGTCAGTCGACATTAATGTTGTCTGACACATAGCTTTCGCGAGCAAGCCCGCTCCCACAGGGATTTGGTTTCGTCAGTTTTCAAGTGGTCAGGCGCTGGGCCAGCAAGGGCAACAGCTGTTCACACGACGCTTCGATCTTTAGGTCGAGAAAGTCATCCGCCCGTGTCTTCCCCAAATTAATTGCAATCAACGGCTTCCCCTGATCCGCCACCACCCGGCACAAACGAAATGCCGAATACGCCATCAACGACGACCCCACCACCAACAATCCCGCCGCCTGTTCCACCGCAGCCATCGCCTTGGCCGCCGTCACCTGCGCCACGTTCTCGCCAAAAAACACCACGTCCGGTTTCATCCGCTCACCCGCGCAATGCGGACAATGCGGCACCTGGAATCGCGCCTCAAACGCCGGATCCAGCAACGTGTCGCCATCCGGCGCCTGCACCGCATCGACCCCGGCCAGATAGGGATTCTGCGCTTCCATCAGTTGCTGGATCGAATCCCGCTCGCTGCGCTGTCCGCAGTCCAGGCAAAGCACCCGGTGCAGGCTGCCGTGGAGTTCGATCACGTCATGGCTGCCGGCCTGATCGTGCAGGGTGTCGACGTTCTGGGTGATCAGCCCGCTGATCTGCCGGCTGCTTTGCAAACGGGCCAGGGCTTCATGGGCCACGTTCGGCTGCGCCTGGCGCACCCGCGGCCAGCCGAGCATCGCCCGCGCCCAGTAGCGGCGGCGTGATTCCGGAGCCGAGAGAAATTCCTGATACATCATCGGTTGCCGGCCGCGCCGCACGCCCTGGTTGTCGCGGTAGTCCGGAATGCCCGACGGGGTGCTGATGCCGGCACCGGTCAGGACCATGAACGGCTGCTCGGCCATCAATCGCTGGAGTCGGTCGAGTTGTTCGTCGAGCATGTTCAACACTCCGGTGGACCTTGAGTGTCTGCAGGGTAGCACTTGCTAACCTGCCCAAACGCAATCCCCTCGATCCCCTCGATCCCCTGTAGCAGCTGTCGAGTGAAACGAGGCTGCGATCTTTTGATCTTGTTTTTAAAAACCAACGTCAAAAGATCGCAGCCTCGTTTCACTCGACAGCTGCTACAGGGGGCGTCAGTGAATATCCGTCAGCCGGTACTTATTTACGCGCCTCCAGAATCAGGTTGAACGGCGTTTCCGTGGCCCGCCGGAAACTCTTGAACCCCGCTTCGGTGAAGACCTTGCGCAACCGCGCCTCGCCCGCTTGGGCGCCGAGCCCGAGGCCGACTTCCTGGGACAACGAGTTTGGTGTGCAGATGAAGGTCGACGCGGCGTAGAACAGCCGGCCAACCGGGGTGACGTTGTCGTCGAGCGAGTCGTTGGCGAACGGCTCCACCAGCAGCACCGTGCCGTCCGGTTTCAGCGCTTCATAAGCGTGTTTTGCCGCGCCCACCGGGTCGCCCATGTCGTGCAGGCAGTCGAAATAGCAGACCAGGTCATAGTCGTCGCCGGGAAAGCTTTTTGCGGTGCCCTGGAAGAACCGGGCGCGCCCGGAAACGCCACCTTCTTCGGCGCGTTGGGTGGCGACGGTGATGGACGGTGCGTGGTAATCAAAACCGACGAACCGCGAGTCCGGGAACGCCTGGGCCATGATCACCGTTGACGCGCCATGGCCGCAGCCGATGTCCGCCACTTTGGCGCCGGACTGCAGTTTGGCGACCACGCCGTCGAGGGCAGGCAGCCATTCGGCGATCAGGTGCGCCTTGTACCCGGGCCGGAAGAATCGTTCTGTGCCGCTGAACATGCACGGATGGTGATCGCCCCAGGCCAGGGCGCCGTTGCCGCGCATGGCGTTGACCAGTTTGTCCTTGTCATGGAAAAACGACGCAACCACGCCGATACCACCGGCGATGTAAACCGGCGAGTCTTCAATCGCCAGCGCCAAGGCTTGCTCTTCGGGCAGGCGGAACTGGCCGCCCTCGTGCTCCATGTAACCGGAGGCGGCGTGGGCGCTGAGCCATTCGCGCAGCAGACGGGGATTGCAGCCGGTTTTGTCGGCGAGTGCTTCAGGGGTGATCGGCTGACTGTCGGCCATGGCCCGGTACAGGCCAAGCTCTTCGCCGAGGATGACGTTGGCGAGCATCGCCGCGCCGCCCATGTCGCTCACCAGTTTGCCCATGAAATCGTTGAGTCTGGCCTCGTCCATCACGTGTGCTCCTTCAGCAGGATCACGGTCCAGAGGCCTTGTTTTTCGAGGCGATCACCCCTGGGCGGTGGTCGTGGGAATGAACAGGACGCTCTGCACGTCCCGCGTGCAGTAAGTTTAGTCGGAGCCCCGTGCGCCGCGGCCTGGAGCGACGAAAGCCCATCTCCCAGACACCACTGATCCCCTGTGGGAGCTAGCCTGCTAGCGATGGAGGTCCAGACACCGCGTTCATTCAGACAACAGGCGTCATCGTTCACGCCCATCGCTAGCAGGCTAGCTCCCACAGGGTATTGGTGGTGTGTATCGCACTGTATCTAACCGGCATCCCGACACATTCCAGTTCATTCCCCGCCACCGCCGAACACAGCCCAGATACAAACCTGCGATGAACTGCATAGGCCGCTTGGCACCCTATACACCGTGAAGGGAACAATAATGACCACGCTCCTGCCTGAAACCGACCTGAAATCCACTCCCGTCAATAGCCTGCGCGTCGATCAGTACACCAACGGCCTCATCGGCCCCAGCCAGCCGATGCTCGGCCCGCTCGCCGACGGCGGCACCTTGATCACCGGCACACCGCCGGGCTGCTGGGGCCCGATGATCACGCCGGCCTTTGAGGGCGGCCACGAAGTGACGCAACCGGTGGCCATCGCCGGTGCAGAAGTCGGCGATGCGGTGGCGATCAAGATCAAACGCATGCGCGTCACTTCGCTGGCGACGTCGTCCGGGGTCATGAGTTTTGTTGAGGGGCGCTACAACGGCGACCCGTTCGTCGCCAAATTCTGCTCCAAGTGCGGCACCGATCACCCTGCCAGCCATGTCGAAGGCATTGGTGAAGAGTCTATTCGTTGTAATAACTGTGGTGCCGAGGTCAGCGCGTTTCGCTTCAGCCATGGCTACGTGATCGTGTTCGATGCGCAGAACCAGGTCAGCCTGACGGTCAATCAGGAGGTCGCCAACCCACTGGCCGGCAATGCCTCGGAAATGTCGGCGCTGCCCGAGTTCGCTGCCCAGCATTCGATCCTGTCCCTGGCCCGCGCCGATATCCCTGGCGTTGCTGCGCACATGCGGCCGTTCCTTGGCAACATCGGCACCACGCCGTCCCGTGACTTGCCCGATTCGCACAACTGCGCCGACTTCGGCCAATACCTGATCAACGCGCCGCACCGTTTCGGTATGACCCGCGAAGAACTGCACGCGGCCAAGACCGACGGCCACATGGATACCAACTCGATTCGCGAAGGCTGCGTCCTGATCTGCCCGGTGAAAGTGCCGGGGGCCGGTGTGTACATGGGCGACATGCACGCCCAGCAAGGCAATGGCGAGATCGCCGGGCACGCCACCGATTGCTCCGGGGAAACCGAAGTGGTGGTGCAGGTGGTGAAAAACCTGACACTGGAAGGGCCGATCCTCCTGCAAAACCTCGACGATCTGCCACCCATGGCGCGGCCGATGAACGCCGAACAGCGGCAGAAAGTCCGCGAACTGGGCGAGCGCTGGGGCCAGCACGACATCGAGCAGAGCGGTCCGATCACCTTTATCGGCAGCGGCGAGAACCTCAACGTCGCCGTAGAGAACGGCTTGAAACGCGCCGCTTCGGTCACTGGCCTGCCGTACGACGAAGTGCTCAACCGCGCGACCATCACCGGCTCGATCGACATCAGCCGCTTGCCGGGCACCGTCCGCGTGACCTTCCTGTGCCCGATGAACGTGCTTGATCGCATCGGCATCGGCCATCTGGTGCGCGAGAAATACGACCTGGCGTAACCCCTGCCGAAGGGTCTGTACCGAACTGTGTACAGACCCGCCGGCGATACAAGCGCTGCGATTTACCGCCGGACCGGAACACAACCCCGATACAGCGCTTGGGTTAACTGTGATTCCGTACTGGCAACCCTAGAGATCGACACCATGCAGACCCCCATCACCTCAGCCAAAGCGACCGTCGGGCTTGGCCTGCGTCGCGGTTTAATGAAAGACCTTCAGGCCGCCCGTACCGGTGATTTCGACTTTCTGGAAGTCGCGCCGGAAAACTGGATCGGCATCGGCGGCGCCCACGGTCATGCGTTGCGTGCCTTGGCCGAGCGTTTTCCGTTGTCCTGCCACGGCTTGTCCCTGTCGCTGGGTGGACCGGCGCCGCTGGACGTCGGGTTTCTGCAGGAAGTCCGGGTGTTCCTCGATCACTACAATGTGCCGCTGTACAGCGAGCACCTGAGTTATTGCAGCGATGACGGTCACCTTTACGACCTGTTGCCGCTGCCGTTTACCGAAGAAGCGGTGCATCACGTGGCCGCGCGAATCCGCCAGGCCCAGGACATTCTCGGTCGGCGCCTGGCAGTGGAAAACGTCTCCTACTATGCCGCGCCCCAGCAGGACATGGATGAAGTGACGTTCACCAACGCGGTGCTACGTGAAGCGGATTGCGACCTGTTGCTGGACGTCAACAATGTCTACGTCAACTCGATCAATCATGGTTTCGATCCGCAGACCTTTCTGGCGGGCATCGATGCGGGTCGGGTGGTGGCGATGCACGTGGCTGGGCACTTCGATGAGTCCGATACGTTGAAAATCGACACCCATGGCGCGTCGGTGAAACCGGTGGTGTGGTCGTTGCTGGCGCAGGCGTATGCACGTTTCGGCGCGCAACCGACGTTGCTGGAGCGGGATTTCAACTTCCCGGCGTTCTCTGAACTGGTGGCGGAATTGCAGACCATTCGCCGTTTGCAGGCTGAGGGGTGAACCGTGGATAAGCCAAGTCTGTTTCAACAGCAAACGGCAATGGGCCTTTACCTGCGCGATCCCGAGCACTGCGCGCCGCCCAGCGAAATGAACACTGCGCGAGCCCAGGTTTACCGCGACCTGATTTTCGCCAACCTGTCGGCGTTGCTCAGCGGGACGTTTCCGGTGCTGATCAAGATTCTCGGTGATGAGCAGTGGCGTTCGCTGGTGCGGATCTTCCTGCGGGACTACCGCGCGCATACACCGAAATTCGGCGAAATCGCCCAGGAGTTTGTCGAGTTCCTGGCCTCCGGGCCGCAAGCGTTGAGTGAGGGTGTGTGGCCGCCATTCATGGTCGAACTGGCGCATTACGAGTGGGTTGAAATGGCTTTGCAGCAATCCGAGGCTGAGCCGTTGCCGGTCAGCGATGCCGGGTTGTTGCTGGATCGACCGTTGCAGGTTTCGCCGTTGGCCTGGTCGTTGGCGTATGCGTGGCCGGTGCAGTTGGTGGGGCCGGATCATCTGCCGGACGTTGCACCGCCTCAACCCACGTTATTGTTGGTGCGTCGGGCCGAGGACTGGAGCGTGAAGTTTTCCGAGTTGAGCCCGTTGGCGTGGCGGTTGTTGCAGCGGATCGAGGAATTTCCCGAGCTGGACGGGCAGGCGCAGCTGGAAGCGTTGGCGGTGGAGGCGGGGGCCGCTGGATCGCCAGAGTTTTTGGCGAGTGGCACGGCGTTGTTGCGGCAGATGCATGGGGAAGGGGTGGTCGGCGTAACCGCCTGACCGAACACAATCCACCAAACACCACTTGACCCTGTAGGAGCGAGCCTGCTCGCGATGACTGAATCACATCCGACACTGATGTTGACTGACCCACCGCTATCGCGAGCAGGCTCACTCCTACAGGGTTAACCGGGGTTTATGGGGCGGAGAAGAAATACCGCGTCAGGTGAAAGAAGATCGGCGCCGCAAAGCAAATCGAATCCATTCGATCCAGCATGCCGCCATGACCTTTGATCATGGTCCCCCAATCCTTCGCGCTCAGGCTGCGTTTAATGGCGGACATCACCAGCCCACCCAGAAACCCCATCACCACGATCACCAGCGACATCAGCAGCGACTGCCAGAAACTGAACGGCGTCATCCAGAACATGCACCCGCCAATCAGCGTCGCGGACAGACCGCCACCGACCAAGCCTTCCACCGTTTTCGACGGACTTACCAGCGGCGCAACCTTGTGCTTGCCGAAGAGTTTGCCGAACACGTATTGCAACACGTCACTCAACTGCACGACGAACACCAGATAGAACAGCAGCAGCGCGTTCTGACCCTTGAAGCCTTCCAGGTCCAGCAACAGCAGCGCAGGCGCGTGGCTGATGCAATAAACGCAGATCATCACCCCCCACTGGATCTTGGCCGCCCGTTCCAGGAAGGCGTCGGTGTCCTGGCTCAGCACCGCAATCGCCGGCAACAGCAGGAAGGCGTACACCGGAATCAACAGCGTGAACAACGAATACCAGTGCGTGCCGATCAGCACGTATTGCAGCGGGATCAGAATGAAAAACGCCGAGAACAGCGCGTTGTGGTCGCCAAGCCGAGTCGGCGTCAGGGTGATGAACTCCCGGAGTGCGAACAATGAAATGAAACCAAACAGAATGACCGTCGCGTTCCCGCCCAGCAGGTAGGACACGAAGAAGATGATGACCATGCCCCACCAGGCATTCACCCGCTGATTGAGGTTTTCGATGGTCGAGATCGAGCCTTCTGTCGTAGCGCGTTTGGCCAGTATCCGGCCGATGATCGAAGCGATGGCCAACAGGCCGGCAATGGCGCCGAAGAACCACAAGAACTTTTCATCAAGATTCATTCCGACAACCTCACAATCGCTTCACGCGCCCGATCCAGAAACACCTGCTTTTCCTCGCCGCTGATCCGTTGCAGCGGGTCGCCGATACGGATCGTGCAGATGATGGGCAGCGGGACGTGTTTGCCTTTGGGCATGGAGCGATGCAGGTTTTCCAGGTAGATGGGCACCAGGTCCACCTCGGGAAATGTCTCGGCCAAGCGGAACAGGCCCGATTTGAAAGGGCCGGGCAACGCCTCGCTGCCGCGCGTGCCTTCCGGAAAGATGATGATCGAATGGCCGGCGCGCACCACGTCAAAAATCGGTTCCAGCACGTTGACGCCGGGCGCCGGGTTACGGTCGATCAGCACCGCATTCAGGCCTTTCTGCGAGATGTACGACAGAAACTTGTTTTTGCCCCAATAGTCGGCGGCGGCGACCGGTTTCACGTTCACTCGGGCTTCCGGCGGCAGGGCGGCGATGATTGCCAAGGTGTCCATGTGGCTGGAGTGATTGGCGAAATAGATACGCTGGCGTGTCAGGTCCGGTGGGCTTTCCCAGCGGGCGGTGACGCCGATGAGGAAGCGAAGAACCGAAATCAGCGCGTTACTGATCCACATGAGCATTCCCCTTGAGCTGGCGCGAGATGGCCAGGGTTCGCGTGACGCAGGTCGCGGCGGATCCGGCAGCGATGACGACCAGCGCGATCAACAGCACGTAGTGAGTGGCATAAACGCTGGCTTCGACGGCGTTCAACAGCAGTGCCACGGTCATCACGGCCATTCGATGCTGCTTGGCCATAGGGCCGATGAAGCTCTGCTTCAGGCCAATCGAGCCGCCAAACACCCTGACGTAAGCCGTCAGTGCCGCGGCCAACGCCGCAAACCAGCCGAGATCGGCGTAGCCGATGGCGTACCCCAGCGCGACGATCAGCAGGCTGTCGGCAATGCGGTCGGGGAATTCGTTGTAGAGGCTGCCGATGTCGGACTTCTTCCCGCCCTCGATCGCCACCATTCCGTCGAAGAGGTTGCACAGCAGGCGCAATTGAATGCCGACGGCGCAGAGGATCGAGCCGACAAGGCCGTTATCGATAATCAGCGCCACGGCCCCGGCGAGCGCGAAGGCGATGCTGGCGACGGAGATCTGATTGGGGGAGATGTCTCTTTTCACCAGGAGGTCGGTGATGTGTTTCGCCCAGCCCGCAGAGCGCGTCTTGATGGGCCGTCTGTTGTCATCCATTCGCCAATATCCATATAAGTGTCAGTTGCTATCGGGTGCGCCGCCGTCACGTGTGGCGCGACGGTGCCGACAATATAAAGGCTTTCCTTCGCCTTGGGTCTGTTTACTGACTGGCCAGTCGTACCGGCAGCTTCAACTCCGCACACAACCCGCCGCCCTCACGATTGCTCAACGTCAACGATCCCCCGAGCGCCAACGCCAATTGCTGTGCAATCGCCAGCCCCAGACCGGTGCCGCCGGTGCTGCGGTTGCGCGAATTCTCTACCCGATAAAACGGTTCCATCACGTGGGCCAGTTCCTCTTCGGCAATGCCTGGTCCGCGATCCATGACCTTCACCGAGAGGCTGCCTTTATTCGCTTCCACCTTCAGTTCAGCGGCCCCGGCGAACTTCAGTGCGTTATCCGTCAGGTTCACCAGAATCCGCCGCAAGGCATGCGGCCGGATATCGATCACCGCGCCACATTTGCCACTGAGCTGCACGTCTTTGCCCACGTCCTGATAGTCAAACACCAGGCTGTCGAGGAACGAATCCAGGTCGGTGCGGCGATTTTCTTCGGTGGCGCCGTGCACGCTGCGGGCATACGCCACGCCTTCGCGCACCAGATGCTCCATCTCGCCGAGGTCGTTCCACAGTTTGTCTTTTTCGTTGGAGTCGTCCATGAATTCGGCGCGCAGTTTCATGCGGGTGATCGGGGTTTGCAGGTCGTGGGAAATCGCTGCCAGCAGTTGCATGCGCTCCTTCAGGTACGCGGCGATGCGCGCCTGCATCGAATTGAAGGCGATGGCGGCATGGGCGACTTCGGTCGGGCCTTTTTCGTCCAGGTGCACCGCGTGGGTGTTGGGATCAAGGTTGTCCACTGCCTCGGCAAGGCGGGTGAGGGGGCGGATGGCGATTCTCACGGCTAGCCAGGTGCAGAGAATCATCAGCGCCAACTGACCCAGCAGGACGATGGGCAACCATGGCGACAACGGTATCATCGATGGCCTCACGTCGATGGTCACCGGGCTGCCGTCCGCGAGTTTCAGGTGGACTTGAAAGTGTTTCTGCTCGCCGGGAATATCAGTCACGGTCATCGGGTAATCCTTGCCGATGGCGTCTTTGATCGATGTCATCGCGATGGGCGTATCGCTCATGGCCACGCCCGGTGAACCTTCGTCCAGCAAATAACGATAGTTGCGGCGGTTCAGTTGTTGCAGCCAGCTCATGCGCTCTTCGGCCGGCAAGCGGTCGAGGATCGCGATGGAGGTCGAGACGTCGGTTTCCAGGTTGCCGAGCATGGTGTTTTTCGCGCTTTCGTAACGCTCGTAATACTGCGCGCCGAAGGACAGCGCCTGGGCCAGGATCAGGCCGATCAGAAAGATCAGCGATAACCGGGAGGCGAGGGTGCGCGGCCAACGCAGCGAAAGGTTCATGACGGCGCACCGAGCACGTCCACCGGCAGCGAAAACACGTAGCCCTCACTGCGCACGGTTTTGATGTAGGCCGGTTCGCGGGCATCGTCCAGCAAACGCTGGCGCAAGCGACTGACCAGCAAGTCGATGGAGCGGTCGAACAGATCGGCGTCGCGGCCTTGAGTCAGGTTGAGCAGCTGGTCGCGATTGAGCACCCGCTGCGGGTGATCGAGGAACACCCGCAACAATCGGTATTCCGCGCCGCTGAGCGCGACCATGGTGCCGTCTTCATCCAGCAGGTGACGGGCCGAAGTGTCCAGACGCCAGCGCCCGAACGCCAGCAGGCGGCCGCTTTCGGTGACCACCAGGTTCGGCGGCAGCATCCGCGTGCGGCGCAGCACGGCGTTGATTCGCGCCAGCAGTTCACGGGCGGCGAAGGGCTTGACCAGGTAATCGTCGGCGCCCATTTCCAGGCCGATGATGCGGTCGGTTTCGTCGTTGCGGGCGGTGAGCATCAGCACCGGGGTGGCCTTGTGTTTGCCGGCGCGCAACTCGCGGCAGAGCATCAGGCCGTCGTCGCCCGGCATCATGATGTCGAGCACGATCAGGTCCACCGGCGTGGAGTCAAGGAAGGTACGCATCTGACGCCCGTCGGCGACAACCGTGGTGCGCAGGCCGTTCTTCTTGAGGTAGTTGCCTACCAGTTCCCGGATCTCGCGGTCATCGTCCACGATGAGAATGTGATCGACGTGTTCCATGGGGCCAAGCCTCTATCAATGGGGGATGTTGCGCAGTCTATCGAGCCTTGGTCCGCTCGCCCGCCCCCCTTTGTATTGCAGTGTATCTGGCGTAGCGGCGGATACACGCAAACGTAAAAATGCGGTTTTCCAGCGGTTTTGTATCGCTCTGTATCAGGGGCCGGCTTTGATACGTACCGATTTACACGCGGCTGTTTTCGACACAGACGAGATACCTCGCGAGCTTCTAATGGCTTCCATCGAGGCAACCCACACCGCCTCTTCTCAATTGAACGATCTACCCATTGAAGCCTTGAGGAAATCACCATGAACACCAAAGCCATTTACGCCGCTTGCCTGTTTGCCGCCCTGAACATCTGCACCTTGTCGGCCCGCGCCGAAGCCGCCGATGTCAGCGCCAAGACCTACACCTACGGCAGCCATCTGGACATCAAGAAAGTAGTGTCGTTGAAAGAAGACGCCGCACCTGCCTGCGGGATTGTGAATGCCCAGCTGACCTACCTGGATTCCCGGCACAACACCCAGGTGCTGGATTACCGCAAGTTTGCTGACGGCTGCAGCGCGGACAACTGAGTCCTTCGCTGACCGATTGCCAACCCCCCTTTGAAACAGGAAGAACACCATGAACAACGTCACTCGCTTCTTGACCGCTGTTGCCTTCTCCGTCGCCGGCGCGGCTGCCCATGCCAATGCCGCTGTTGAACAGAAAAGCTGTGGCAGCGCGACCTGCTTCCAACTCACGCCGGTGGCGGAGCAGAGCGGTCACGCCTTCCTGGCACAGGACGGTGCAAGCCGTACGCCGCAGGGCCAGCAACTGGATAACCAGACGGCCTGAAACCCGAAAACTGTTTCGTGAACACCAAAATTCCAATGTGGGAGTGAGCCTGCTCGCGATGGCGGTGTGTCAGATAACACAGATGTCGACTGACACTCCGCTATCGCGAGCGGGCTCACTCCTACAGGGGATCGGTGGTGTGTCGCCCCTCTCTATTTCAAAGGTGATTACCATGTTTCTCATCGCTTTCCTGGGCGGCATATTGACCGTCCTCAGCCCTTGCATCCTCCCGGTCGTGCCGTTCCTGTTCGCCGGGGTCAAACGCACGCGTTCCTCCATCCTGCTCACCCTCGGTGGCATGGTCCTGACCTTCGCCCTGATCTCCAGCCTGGCCGTGGTCAGCAGTGAATGGGTGGTGCAAGCCAATAACACCGGTCGCCACGTCGCGCTCTTCGTGATGGGATTGTTTGCTCTGTCGCTGATTTCCGCCCGTGTCGGTGACTGGATGGCCCGTCCGTTCGTGGCGCTGGGCAATCGCCTTGACCCCGACACCCGCAAAATGTCCGGCCCGCTGGGTTCGGTCATGATCGGCGTGGCCACCGGTCTGCTCTGGGCACCGTGTGCCGGGCCGATCCTCGGGGTGATTCTCACCGGTGCCATGCTGCAAGGCGCCAACGCACAGACCAGCCTGTTGCTGCTGGCGTACGGCCTGGGCAGCGCGTTGTCCCTGGGTACTTTGATCTTTTTCGGTCGCGGCCTGGTCAATCGCTTGAAAGTGTCGATCCCGGTCACCGGCTGGCTGCGTCGTGGTGCCGGTGTTGCGGTGCTGGCCACCGTCGCGGTGATTTCCACCGGTGCCGACCGGACATTGCTGGCCAGCACCTCGTCCGAAGGCGTCAGCAGCCTCGAAAAAGGCGTGATCGAAACCGTGCCGAAAGTCGTTGATTACTTCGTCAGCAAGGTCAAGGCCGACTCCCTGGGCAACGCCCAAGGTGCCATGCCGTCGCTGTCCGGTGCTGTGCAATGGCTGAACTCGCCAGCGCTGAGCAACGACTCGCTCAAAGGCAAAGTGGTGCTGGTGGATTTCTGGACCTATGACTGCATCAACTGCCAGCACACCTTGCCGTACGTGAAGGACTGGGCGAAGAAATACGAGAAGGATGGGCTAGTGGTTGTCGGCGTCCACACCCCTGAATACGGTTACGAGCGCATCATCGACAACGTCAAGGATCAGGTCAAAGAGCTCGGCATTACCTACCCGGTGGCCATCGACAACAACTACGCGATCTGGCGCGCCTTCGACAACCAGTACTGGCCCGCTCACTACCTGATCGACGCCAAGGGCCAGGTGCGTTACACCCACTTCGGTGAAGGCGCCTACGAAACCCAGGAGAAAATGATTCAGCAACTGCTGGAAGAGGCCAAGGCACCTTCCGCGTAACCCGCGACATCAATGGCTCACAGGCTGCGCGCCGTGGGCCATTGGTCTTTTCTCCTGATTGCGCCGCCACGCCGCTGGCGGCGCACCGTACTCTCGTCGAAAGGCCCGGCTGAACGCCGTGTCGGTCTGGTAACCCACCTCTTCGGCAATCCGCATCAACGAACTGTTACTGCTGCGTAACAGATTGGCCGCCAGCAACATCCGCCATTGCGTCAAATATTGCATCGGCGAACTCCCCACCAATTGCGCAAAGCGTTCCGCCAGCACCGACCTTGACGTCCCGGCCGTCCGCGCCAGTTCATCCAGCGTCCAGGCGTGACAGGGTTTTTTGTGCAACGCATTCAGGGCCGCGCCGACGATCCGGTCGCCCACACCCGCCAGCCAACCGGTCCGACCTTCACCGTGCTCGTTCATGTACAGACGCAGCACTTCGATGAACAACACCTCGGCCAGTTTCGCCAGCACACCTTCGCCGCCAGGCCTGGGCGAGCGTGCTTCCGCCAGCGCATAACGGACGGAAGATTCCAGCCAGATGCCGGCATTCGAGCCACGCACATTGACCCGGACCACAGCCGGCAACCCGGTCAGCAACATGCCCGCCAACCGCGTATCGCAGGCCAGATAACCGCACACCAGACGCGTGACCGCGCCACCACCGCCATAACTCAGCTGCCGGGGACGGCGCGCCAGCACCACGTCCAGTCGCTTGCCGGTGACCGGCGTCAGCCCCGGTTGCGAGCTCATGCGATGGGCGTCGCCCTGAGGGAACACCACCACATCGCCAGCCGTCAGCCGTAGCGGCGGATCGTTGCCCATCTCGACATAGCATTCGCCTTCGGTGATCAAGTGGAAGATCACCACCTGCTCGGCACCGGGCTCCAGAAACGGGGCAGCGGTGTCGGCACTGGGCGACTGGTAACACCAGGGCGCAGTAAACCTGGCATTGATGAAAATCGCACCGACCAGGCGGACGACGCGCAGGGTTTGGGACAGGGCGTCCATGGTGGTTTCCCGTGCGGAGGGCTTTCTGATTGTGAGCGCGTCTGCACTAAACGTGAATTCTCCGGACGATCGGGCAGTGTTGCCCGACGATCGGGCAGGACGCAGGCGAGCAGCGGAGCGATAGTTTGCCTACAGGGCCACTGCCGACCCTGTCATCAATAACAAGAATGAGAGGTTGCCATGCCGAAGTTCGTCATAGAACGCGAGATTCCAGGTGCTGGAACACTGTCAGAAAGGGATTTGAAAGCGGCGTCGCAAAAGTCCTGCCGGGCGTTGCGCGATTTGCCGGAGGTGCAGTGGCTTCAGAGTTATGTCACGGGCGACAAATTGTACTGCGTGTACATCTCGCCCAGCGAAGCGCTGATCCAGGAGCACGCCAGGCAGAGCGGTTTCCCGGCCAACCGCATCTCCCAGGTCACCAGCATCATCGATCCCACCACGGCGGAATAAGCCGGACAGCGTTCCAATCCTTACGGAGCAGAATTAATGAGTACCCCCCTTGATCTCACTGCCCTGAAAAACCGCCAGATGGCCTCCTGGGCCAGCGGCGATTACGCCGTCATCGGCACCACCCTGCAGATCGTCGGCGAGCAACTGGCCGAAGCCTGTGACTTGCTCTGCGACGAGCGGGTGCTGGACGTGGCCGCCGGCAACGGCAATGCGACGCTCGCCGCCGCACGCCGTGGCTGCAACGTCACTTCCACCGATTACGTTGCCGCGCTGCTGGAGCGCGGCGAAGACCGGGCCCGGGCAGAACGCCTCGAAGTGACCTTCCAGGTCGCCGATGCCGAAGCGCTGCCGTTCGAGGACGCCAGCTTCGATGCCGTGCTCTCGACGTTCGGTGTGATGTTCACGCCGGACCAGGCCAAAGCGGCTTCGGAACTGGCGCGCGTCTGTCGCCCTGGCGGCCGCATCGGTTTGGCCAACTGGACGCCTGAAGGTTTTGTCGGCCAGATGTTCAAGACACTGGGCCGCCACCTGCCGCCACCGGCAGGCGCGCAACCGCCCTCAAACTGGGGAACCGAAGCCTGGTTGCACACGCACTTCGATGAGCGCGACTTCCAGGTCCAGGTGGCGCGCCGCAGTTTCAACTTCCGCTACCGCTCGGCGGCGCACTTCATCGACACTTTTCGCACCTGGTACGGCCCGGTCCACAAGGCCTTCGCGGCGTTGCCTCCTGAGAGTGGCCAGGCCTTGGAAAGCGACCTGAGCGGACTGATCAACAAGATGAACCGGGCGGGAGAGAAATCGCTGGTGGTGCCGAGTGAATACCTCGAAGTGGTGATCACCCGGCGTTGACCCGGCAGCACACAAAACCCCTGTGGGAGCTAGCCTGCTAGCGATGGCGGAGTGTCAATCGACAATGATGTTGCCTGGCACTCCGCCATCGCTAGCAGGCTAGCTCCCACAGGGATATGTGGTGTGTTCAAGGGCATCACTCATCCAGCCGTTCGGTGTACACCACCCACACGCTGCACGGCATTTTGTACAGCAGGTGCTCCACCGTGCTGCCGATCAACCGGCCCAGGCCGCGATGGCCGACCCGGCCCATGACAATCACGTCGACGTCATAGGCATCGGCATAACGGGTCAGGACCTTGGCCGGGTTGCCCATGATCATGTGCCGTTGCTCGGGCGCTATGCCGTTACGCTCGGCCAAGTCGTTGAACGCGTCTTCCTGGTAGTCGAACAGGGTCTTGGCCTTGCCGGAATTGAAAAACGCCGAACCGTTGTCGAAGCCGAACTCGTCGGCGCTGATGGATGACAGGTCGTAGGCGTACACCACATCCAGCTCGGCGTTGCAGGCGCTTGCCAGTTTCGCGGCTTCGTGAAGGATCCGGTCGTTGAACGTCTTGTAGTGATCATCGCGATGGAAAGGGTCGACCGCCGCGACGATCCGGCGCGGCAGGGCGTGAACGGCATGGCTGACGAAATGCAGCGGCACCGGGCATTCGCGCAGCAGATGCACGTCGAGCGGGGTGAACATCAACCGTGATAGCAGCGATTCGTGCTCCAAGGCCTTGATCAGCACGTCCATCGGCTGTTCTTTGAGGTGAATCAGGATTTCTTCCAGGGGTTTTTCGACCCATGCCACCTCGGTGGTGACGTGCACGCCGATCTTGCGCAAGGGCCGGGCCTGTTCTTCGAGCCACTGACGGTGTCGGTCGACGTAGCCCAAACGCATCTGCTCCAGGGCTTTTTCGTTGACCAGGCTGGCGGTGGCCAAGCCTTCCAGATAATCGAAAGCCACGATGTGCAACGCCGCGTCTTCGGCCTTCGCCAGCGCTGCTGCCCTGTCGAACGCGGGGCTGTGCTCCATCAATGGCGAGGCGACCAGCATGAAGCGTGATTGACCAGACATGGCAAACCTCCCGTGGGTGAACGAAGAGACAGCGGTCATTCAATAGCCATTCAATCCCTTAAGTATTGACCATGATCAACGTCCCGTCCGGCGGTCTGGCAGGTGCAGTTCCATGATGATGGTGCGCTCGGCACCGTGGAATTCGTCGCGGACCTTTCGAAAGCCCAGCTTGGAGTAGAAGGCTTCTGCGGTGATGGAGGAGGGGACGCGCAATACCTTGATTTTCGCCTCGGTGGCGATGGATTCAATCGTTGTCATCAACTGCCGGCCCAGGCCTTCTCTTTGATGTTCGGGGTCGACAAACACGCTGCGCACCACATCGCGATCAAGGCTGGCCGTGGCCACGACATGACTGTCGATCGTTGCGACAAAGACCTGTCGTTGGCTCAACAACGCGCGAACGGATTCGATGGAAAAGCTCTTTTCCACCTGCGCGATGATGTCGGGGGAGTAGTCCAGGGCATTTGATTGGCGCAGCGACTGGATGATGACCTGGCTGATGGCGGCCGCGTCTGCCGGGGTGGCGGGCCTTACTTGCGGTTTCATAGTGCTACCTCAATCCCTTGAACACACAAATCCCCTGTGGGAGCGGCGGTGCGGCGATCCCACAGGGATTTAGGCGATCTTGGCGCCGCGTGCTTCAAGAAGTTCGCGCAATACCGATCGATGGCAATACGCCTCTTCCTCGCAATAACACCCCACCGCCAGCGAGGTTTGATGGGAGAGGGCAGCCAGCAGATCCAGCAACTGATTGGACGCGGGATGGTTCATTTCAGACTTGAACTTGCGCCTGAACGCCTCCCAGGCCTGTTCATCCTCAGCCGCTTTGGCTTCGGCCACCAATTCCGCACTCGGCGACAGCAACGGCTGCCACACATCATAAAAATCCCGACTGGCAAACTCGGCCTTCGGTACCCCGCGAGGCGGGCGGCGTACCGTGCCGATCCGCAGCCCTTCATCGGGCGAGCGGGGTGAGCCGAGTCTTACGATATGGATGGCCATGCCGGGTTACTTGTGACGTGATCCGTCAAACCACTCCATGGCGGTGCGCCAGATGCAGATACCCAGGAAGTACGCGGACATCAGCAACCAAAGTCCCATGACCATCGGGTTGATGACCGGATGGTTGACCACCAGCGACAAGCTGCACAGCAACCAGATGGCCGTCACGGCGATGTTGATCGGCATGAATTTGCGCACGCGGAACGGGTGCAGGAACTTCATGCGCGTCACGGTCAACAAGGCCAGCCCGATGACGGTCAGGAAGGTAATCCATGGCGATGGGGCGATGATGTACAGGCACAGCGCCACGACGTTCCACGCGGCGGGGAAGCCCTGGAAGTAGTTGTCCTTGCTTTTCATGTTGACGTTGCAGAAACAAAACAGCGACGAGACCAGAATCAGCGACACGGTCAGCAGCAGCGTGTAGTTCGGTAACGGGATGTAGCGATAGATGAACAGCGCGGGGATGAACACATACGTCAGGTAGTCGATCACCAGGTCGAGGATCGACCCATCGAAGCTCGGCAGCACCGACTGCACATTGACCTTGCGCGCCAGGGCACCGTCCAGACCATCGACGATCAGGGCCACGCCAAGCCACAGCAGGCAGTTGGTGGCCTGGTTCTCCAGCAAGGCGAGGGTGGCGAGGAAGGCAGTGACCACGCCGGTGGCAGTAAAACCATGGGCGCCCCATGCTTTGAGCCTGGCGATGTGTAGGGTGGATATCACGGGGGCGTTCTCCAAAAAGTGAAGCAAGCCAGTCATCACCCTTCATCAAAAAGGGCGGCGGCAAACCGGTTCGGTTGCAGGTATCGACCGGAAATCCGGGAATAAGGTTCACCGTCTGTAAATCTTAGCTGGGCCGGCAAGAAATACTCCGGATTAATCCGCACTGATGTTCACTTAAATAAGGTGCTTCAGGCCAAACGGTGGTGGCGCATTCAGTAGCGAGGACTATTGTTGCCTGACCGGGTCACTCCCATCGATGAGGACGTCGTCATGAACACCAGCGATTTGCTCGAACAACTCCTGCGGGGCCAGGGCTCCGGGGCGCAACCGGGTGGCGGATCCGCTCAGGGAGGCATCGGCGGCGGTCTGGGCGGGTTGCTTGGCGGCCTGCTGGGCGGTGGCGCCGGCTCAAGCGCGGGCAGTGGCGGCTTGGGTGGCTTGCTCGGTGGTCTGCTGGGCGGCGGTTCGCCCATGGGCGGCGCGACCCGGACCCGCTCGGGCGGTGGCACTAACTATGCGGCCCTGGCGTCGCTCGGGATGATGGCATTCCAGGCGTATCAGGCGTGGCAACGCAGTCAGGCGGCTGCGCCGCAACAGGCACCGCGCACCGTAGATCTGTTGTCCGGTCCGGAGGTTGAGGACCACAGCCATGCAATCCTGCGCGCGTTGATTGCGGCGGCCAAGGCTGATGGCCGGATCGATGAATCCGAAAAGCAGATGATCAGCACCGAAATCGGTCGCCACACCGATGACCCGCAGCTGCAGCAATGGCTGGATGACGAAGTGGCCCGGCCACTGGATGCCGCCGATGTAGCGCAGGCGGCGACGGATCCCGGCATGGCATCAGAGATGTACCTGGCCAGTGTGATGCTGGTGGACGATCAGCAGGATGCCGAGCGCAACTATCTGGATGAGCTGGCGGCGGCGCTGGGCATTGATCCGGAGCTGCAAGTGCATCTGGAGCAGCAGGCCAAGGGTGGCGTGGCCTAGTGGCGTAACGCCGAGCGCCGACTTTGTAGCAGCTGCCGAGCAACGCGAGGCTGCGTTCGGCTGCGAAGCAGTCGTAAAATCAGGCAGCTGGTTCTCTCAGGAGTACCGCGTACACCGGGTTTGCGAGGACTTCGTCCTCGAACGCAGCCTCGCGCTGCTCGGCAGCTGCTACAAGTTTGGCGGTGCTTTGGGGACCAGGAAGATAACCCCGTGCGCTTCGGCTATCTCCAGTATCCGCGGCAAATCCTCCGGCACCCTTAATTGATCCACCGCCGCAAAAAACTGCCCGCCCCGTGGATCCGACACCACGCCAATCATCTTCGCCGTAGGGCTGATGTTCTTGTACGCATGGATCGATCCACCGGGGATATGCACGTAACCCCCGGCCGAGACGGTGGTGGACTTACCCGCCACAGTCACTTCGACCTGGCCGTCGACCACGTAGAACGCCTCGTCCCACGGATGAAAGTGCGGCGGCGGGCCACCACCTTGCACACCTTCCTGGATATGCATTTCAAAGGGCTTGCTCAGGTCGCCGCCCGCAAGGATCGTGATCGCCTCGCCCACGACGTTCACCGGCGCCGGCGATTGCTCGATGACGTGCACCGTTCGCATGATTGCTCTCCGAAGATGAGTCAACACCCGCTGAGTATATGCCTGGCGTGCCAGTCGGGCGCCGCCCCCACAAGCCCGTCCGTCAGGGCAAATTCAACGCCAATTGAATTTTTATCCCGGCAAATTGCTCTGCTGATGTAGAGACCTGTTGATTCAGCGTCCTGCCACTGGCCTCAGACCGAGAGATGCGCCCATGACTGCCCTGACACGACTCGAATCGCGGACTGCCGACGAACACCCGATTCCGACCGCCGGAAGCCTGAAACAAGCCTATGAACACTTGCTGCTTGGCGACGACCCCGAGCAACGGCGCGCACTTGCCCGAACCTTTCTCGAGACGCAGATCGAACACGCCACCGACCTGCCTCAGGAGATGCCGACCGACCTGTCGGCCCTGCAATCGTTCGTCGAACAACACAGTGTCGAGGTCGCCCGCCAATACGCCGACTACTTGCAACAACGCAAGGCAGGCGGGCCGCGCCAGTTCTTCATCAACAAGGCGCACGCGCTGTTTTTCCTGCAAGCCGTGGCCCCGACCAAACTGGTCGACGGCGCCTGGCTGTTTGGCCTGTTGCGTCAGTGGCGCGACCCGCGTTTCGAAGGGCTGATCTGCACCTATCTGGAGGAACTGGGCGACGGCAACCCGGCGCAGAATCATGTGGTGATCTACCGCAAGTTGCTCGCCGAACATGGCCTGCAAGACACCGGCGTGATTGCCGACGAGCATTACCTGCAAGGCGCGATACAACTGGCGCTGGGCGAATCCGCCGACGAATTTCTGCCGGAGGTGATCGGCTATAACCTCGGCTACGAACAACTGCCGCTGCATTTGCTGATCAGCGCTTATGAACTCAGCGAACTGGGCATCGATCCGTACTACTTCACCCTGCACGTGACCATCGACAACGCCAGCACCGGCCACGCCCACAAAGCCGTGCAGTCGGTGCTGCAACTGCTACCGGTGGAAGGTGATCGCGAAGAGTTTCTGCGCCGGGTGGCGCTGGGATATCGGCTCAACGATTTGGGTCAGGGCAGTCGAGCGATCATCGAATCGTTCGACCTCGACGCCGAGCTGCTCAACATGCTCGAACGCAAGCGTCCTTTCGGCCAGCACATGCATTCCGACTACTGCCGCTTCGAAGGCAAGACCGTTAACCAATGGTTGTCGGCGCCGGATCAGTTGCCCGGTTTCCTGACGGCCATGGAGAACAAAGGCTGGATCAAACGTCAGCAGGACCCGCAAGCCAGTCGTTTCTGGCAGTTGATCGAGGGTGACGGCGCCGCGATGTTCGGGGTATTCAGCCCTTACGAAAAACAGCTGCTGCATGACTGGATCGCCGGCGAGTGGACGCCGGAGCGCGCAGCCACAGCGGTTCGCCGGGGCACGAGCGTCGCGACAGAGCCGCCGGTACCCGAAAACGATCCGGATATCCAAAGCCTGCAAACTTCGCTGGATGGCCTTGCCGCACACGAACAGATGCAGGTCTTGATTCCGTGGCTGTCGGCGCATCGGCATTCCCATCCGGCCGGTCTGATGGCTACGCGACGATTCATCGAACTCAAATCCAGACTGCGATAGGAACACGGCATGAATCAGGAAGAGCAACTGGGCGCGGCCGATCTGGCGTTGGTGCAGCTGGGGCGCCGCTTGCAGGCCGATGGCTACCGGTTCATCACCCCGACGCCGCTCACTCACCAGCGGGTCAATGATCGCGCTTTCGGACAAAACGCACGGACCCTGCGTGATGTGTTCGGCTGGTCGCGGTCATTCGAACCGGGCCTGCTGTCGACCGATGAACAAAAGCAGTTGCAGCAGGCGGGCGTCCTTCAAGAAAGTAACGGCCGGCTGAAAAGCCGCGTGCGCTGGTCCAGCCTGGATGACCTGCTGTTCGTGCACTCCGGGTTTCCTACCGACGCCGCCGATGCAGTGTTCTTCGGCCCGGACACCTACCGTTTTGCACAGCTGATTCATGCCCATCTTCAACAAAACTTCGCACCGATCCGGCGCGCCGTGGACATAGGCTGCGGCGCGGGCGTCGGGGCGATTGTGATTGCCCGCGCACGCCGTGAAGCTGAAGTGCTGGCCGTCGACATCAATCCAGCAGCACTGCGCCTGACGGCGGTCAACGCAGCGCTTGCCGAAGTCGCTAACGTCACGGTCGAGGCCAGCGATGTGCTGCAGGACGTTGACGGCCATTTCGACCTGATCGTCGCCAATCCGCCGTACATGGCCGATCCCGCCGAGCGTGCTTATCGCCATGGCGGCGGCGAATTCGGTGAGCAGTTGTCGTTGCGTATTGTCGAGCAAGCGTTGTATCGCCTGGCGCCCGGTGGCTCGTTGGTGCTGTACACCGGCGTGGCAATGATCGATGGCCAGGACCCGTTTCTCGCGGCGCTGACCCCGCGTCTCGAGTCGCCGATGTTTGGCTGGACCTACCGCGAACTCGATCCCGATGTGTTCGGTGAAGAGTTGCTGACTCCAGGCTATCAACGGGTGGAGCGGATTGCAGTCGTGGCCTTGATCGTCACGCGTATCGGCCCCGGCATCGGGGGACGCGTTGAGCCAGCAGGTGCGCCATGAGCAAGAATCTGGACGACTACAACCGCATGCGCGATTTCTCGGCGACCTCTGAACCTGCCGCGAAACGCTCGGGCAAGAAAACCGCGAAAGCCCATGCCTTGCAGTTCTGTATCCAGAAGCACGATGCCTCGCGCCTGCACTATGATTTTCGCCTGGAACTCGATGGCGCGCTGAAAAGCTGGGCAGTACCCAAAGGCCCCTCGCTGGACCCCAAGGTCAAGCGCCTTGCGGTCCACGTAGAAGACCATCCGATCGATTACGCCACGTTCGAGGGCAACATTCCCGAGGGGCATTACGGCGCCGGCGACGTGATTGTCTGGGACCGGGGCGTGTGGATTCCGCAGGAAGATCCGGCCAAGGCGTACGCCAAGGGCAAGCTCAAGTTCGAGCTGCAAGGCGAGAAACTCGCAGGCTTGTGGAACCTGGTGCGCACGCACATGCCCGGCAAACAGGAGCAATGGTTCCTGATCAAGCATCAGGACGGCGCGGCGAAACCCGAAAGCGATTACGACGTGGTCGCCGCCGAGCCGGACAGCGTGCTGAGCGACCGAACCATCGTCCCGAGGAAGGCGAAGGCCGACGCCAAACCCAAGCCGGTCAAGAAGCCGGCGCGCAAGGTCACGCCGAAAGAACAGTCAGCGCAACTCACCGGCGCTCACAAGGCCAGACTGCCTGATCAGCTCAAGCCGGAACTGGCGACGCTGGTGGAAAAAGCCCCGCAGGGCGAGTGGAGCTATGAGATCAAGTTCGACGGCTACCGGATCATGGCCCGCATCGACCACGACGAAGTGAAACTCTTCACCCGCAATGGCCACGACTGGACCCACAAACTGCCGAAGCAGGCCGAGGCGCTGGCCGCGCTGGGCCTGGAATCCGCCTGGCTTGACGGTGAAATGGTGGTGGCCAACGAGCAGGGCGTGCCGGACTTTCAGGCGCTGCAAAATGCCTTCGAAGCCAATCGCAGCGGCAACATCGTTTATTACCTGTTCGACATGCCTTACCTCAATGGCGTGGACCTGCGGGAGGTGCCGGTCGAGGAGCGGCGGGTCGCCCTGGCCACGGTGCTCAAGCCCAATGAAGACCCGCTGCTGCGTTTCTCCGACGCATTCGGCGAAGAACCGGAAGCTTTGCTCAACAGCGCCTGCCAGATGCAGATGGAAGGGCTGATCGGCAAGCGCCTGGGTTCGCCTTACGTGTCTCGGCGCAGCAACGACTGGATCAAGCTCAAGTGCAAGCATCGGCAGGAATTCGTCGTGGTCGGTTTCACCGATCCCAAAGGTGCGCGCAATGCCTTCGGTGCGTTGCTGCTGGGCCTGCACGATCGCGACAGCGGCGAGTTGCGCTACGCCGGCAAGGTTGGCACCGGTTTCAACGAGACCACGCTCAAGCACATCTACGAACAGCTGAAAGCATTGCTGGCGAAAAAGCCCGCGGTGGTCAATCCGCCGACCGGTTTTGACGCCAAGGGCGTGCATTGGCTCAAACCGGTTTTGCTCGCCGAAGTCGCGTTCGCCGAGATGACCAAGGACGGGTCGGTGCGCCATGCGGTGTTCCATGGCCTGCGCGATGACAAACCCGCCGAAGACATCACCGAGGAGCGTCCGAAAGCCGTGAAAGCCCAGACCAGCAAAAAAGCCACCGCTGACAAACCGGCCGCCGCGGCGAAAAAGAAGCCTGCCAAGGCTGCGCCCGCGCCCTCACAAATCGGCCTCGGCGAAGGTAAGGTGCGCATCACCCATCCGGACCGTGTGATCGACGCCAGCAGCGGCACCACCAAGGTGCAATTGGCGGAGTATTACGCGAGCGTCGCCGAATGGATTTTGCCCGAACTCAAGGACCGGCCAGTGGCGCTGGTGCGCGCCCCGGACGGCATCGCCGGCGAGCTGTTCTTCCAGAAGAACGCCGAGCGCCTGGCCATTCCCGGCATCACCACGCTGGACAAGGACGTCACCGGCCAACCGGTGATGATCATCAACAATGCCGAAGCCCTGATTGGCGCCGTGCAGATGAGCACCGTGGAGTTGCACACCTGGAACGCCACGTCGGACAACCTCGACAAACCTGACCGCTTCGTCCTCGACCTCGACCCTGACCCGGCGTTACCGTGGAAAAGCATGGTCGAGGCGACTCAACTGACGCTGTCGGTGCTTGATGAATTGGGGCTCAAGGCTTTTCTCAAGACCAGCGGTGGCAAAGGGATTCACTTGGTGGTGCCGCTGACTCGCAAGCTCGGTTGGGACGAGGTGAAAGACTTCAGTCACGCGATTGTCAGCCACATGGCCAAGCTGCTGCCGGAGCGTTTTTCCGCAGTGTCGGGACCGAAGAATCGGGTCGGGCGGATCTTCATCGACTACCTGCGCAATGGCTTGGGCGCCACCACTATCTGCGCCTATGCCGCGCGCACCCGCTAAGGGCTGCCGGTGTCGGTGCCGATCTTTCGTGATGAGGTGGCCGAATTGAAGGGCGGTAATCAGTGGAACATTCACAACGTGCAGGAACGCCTGGCGGAAGTGGGTGATGAGCCTTGGGCCGACCTGAAGAAAACCCGGCAAGCGATCACCGCCGACATGCGTCGGCGGGTCGGGATGAAAAAATAGCTACCGACGCAGCTTTGTAGCAGCTGCCGAGCAGCGCGAGGCTGCGTTCGGCGACGCAGTCGTCGTAAAACCTGCGCAGGCGGTCATCCTGATGCACCGCATGTTCTGATTTCACGACGACTTCGTCGCCGAACGCAGCCTCGCGCTGCTCGGCAGCTGCTACAGGGTTGTCGCTAGCGGATAAACGCCTGCAAATCGCTGGTCAATTTATCGATCGCCACTTTGAAATCCTTGGCAGTGATTTTCTGGCTGGCGTTTTCCAGTGTGCTACCGAACACCTTGCGCACCACCTTGGCCACTGTCTTGTCGGTGCTGGCGTCGATGAACTCGGCTTCTATGAACAGCGTGGTGTCCTGATCCCGATGCCCGCTGGCCGCGGAAACACCACCGACGACAGCCGCGACAGGCACCACTTCATACCATTTCATGCCTTCGTTTTCGGCGTTCACCCCGGTGATCGCTGCGCGCAGGATCAGTTTTTTTGAACCGGCCGGCGCTGATTGTTCGCTCGACACCACACGGTATCTCTGGCCCAGCACGCCTTTGGCTTTGCTGGTCATGTAGCTCTGCAGTTCATCCAGGGTTTGCCGATTGACCCGCTCGTTGGGTTTGGGCGCCGGATAGAGCTCCAGTTTGTTGAAGACGACGGTGTCATAGGCTTTCGGATTCCACGACGGGCTGACCCAGCGCATGGCAGTCTCGCCGCTGCTGGTGGTGACTTGCTGCAGGTTGTTGTAGTCAGTCAGGAAGCCTGAGTACTGGTCTTTTTCCGTGACTTTCGAGGTACACCCGCCGAGCAACAGGCTGGCAAGTGCAGCGCCGATGAACAGTTTCTGCGACAGGTTCATATGTTTTCTACTCCGTAGGTTCAGCGCAGGGTCGGCCCGGTCATTCCAGGCCGGGGCAAACCCTGGCTGAAACCGGATCCTTCGCCATGAGCGTAGGTTCGGTCGCAAAATTTTCCAGTCGTTTTCAGAGAGTCGACAGAGGATGGGGCGGCGAGCAACATCCGCCGCCCCGATGACAGCTATTTGCCGACCGTGCCTGCCAGCAACGGCGCCATCTGTTCATCGGTCAATGCCGCCTGGACGTCCATCTTCATGATGTCGTTCCACTCCAGCACCCACTTCTGAATCTGCACCAGATCACTGGCTTCTGCGATGCCAAAACCGCTCGAACCGCCAACGGCATGCCAGCGCCCGAGCATCTGGACGCCGGCCGGTGGAACGGCGCCGGTCTTGAGGAAGCGCTCGATCGCTTTGTTACGGTTATCCGGATTAATCGACCAACTGACGATGAATAACATTTGCCACCTCCTGATAAGGATTGGCACCTGTTTGTCTGCGCGCACCGGGTTGGCGCCGGGACCACGGTGACGCTGTGTCTAGCGCTACTTGCCCCCATGTGAAGGCATAGCAGCGCCCGGCCGTCTACGTACGACCGCTGATCCTCTTTAATGGCTTTTTCGAGGTTTGGGTGACGTCTGTTTCACCAGCGAAACATCGGCAGCGGCTTGAGCGGGGAGCGCAGGAATTGCCGCGCGGTCTGCCGGAGCAGCATCCCGTGAAAGCCATGATTGGGCAGCGCCGATTTCACCGTTTTGATGTAGGCCCGTGGGAGGCCGAACGTCAGCAAGCCGAGGGACACATCAATGACATCGGCACGCCGGAAGGGCTCGACGCTGAGTGCATGGTCGGCAGCGTAGGCCCGCACCTTGTGGTGCTCCATAATCAGCGCCGTCACTTCGTCGCTCAAGTACGACAGTTGCCGCTTGGCGAGGTAATCGGTGGCCAGGCGGACCGAGGGTTCCAGGTAATCGATGGTCTGGTCGGTCCAGATGCCCAGGTCGTGAAACGCCCCCGCGATCTGCACCGCTTCGGACGGCAGGCCTTCAATGCCGCTGATCGCGCGGTAGAAGTTCAGCACCCGGTAAATGTGATTGCGATAACCCGGCAAATCGGTGCCGATCGCCAGCGCATAGGACGTGAGTATTTCGTCGGTAACGGGGAATTCGAGAAGGGGGTTCATCGGTGCGGACCTCAGGCGTCGCGCAACAGGTCATTGGCGTTGAGGATCTCGAAGGCGATCTCCGGGCGTTTTTCCAGGCTGCGACGAATCGCGGCCGGGATCGACTGCCGGGTCTTGCGGCACAGACCGGGCAACTCGCCGAGGGTGATGCCGATGCCGCGCATTGTGCGTACTTCGTTGAAGCTGGGGACGATGTCCACGCGGATGCCCAACTGTTCGTACATGCGGTTTTGCAAGCGTACGAGGTCAGCCAGGCTTTGCAGGTTTTCCAGACGTTCGAGCAGACGCTTTTCTTCCTGCCGGGTCAGAAACAGGATGCGCACGTCCGCGCCCGGTGTTTCCAGCAACGGGTCTCGCCCGCAGATGCAGGCGCCGGGCGGGCAGGGTGAGCGGATCGGGGTCGAGGTCGTCATGGGCCTTAATCATAGAGCGGCCCGGACAAATCGTCAGTCGGAAATATCGGTCACCGGGATGATCTGTTCGCCATCGCGCTGAGTGCCGGTCACGGTTTTCTTTTCCCGACGATCATTGATCCAGTTGTCCACTTGGGCGCCGAACTCGGCCGGGGCTTTGCGCCCGACCCTGCGGGCAAGGTCGAGAATGGTCTGCTGGGCGAGGGCGTCTTCCATGCGTTGCTGGGCGGTCATCATGACCGCGTGAACCGAGCAATGACCTTCCACGGCCCACGTCGGCGGGGAACCGTCAAACAGCGCACAACGCCCGCGGATATCACGGCAATCGAAGATCAGCTTCTGGCCATCGATGGCGTTGACGATGTCCAGCACGCTGATTTCATCCGCCGGCCGCGCCAGTTTGAAGCCGCCGCGCACACCTTCGGTCGCCACGACCAGTCTGGCCTTGGCCAGCTTGGTGAAGATTTTTGCCAGGTAGTCCAGCGGCACGCCTTGCAGTTCAGCGAGGTCGCGCACGCTTGCCTCACGGCTATCGCCGTGATCGCCCACCAGAAAAAGCAGGCAATGAATGCCGTACTCAACGCCTGCGCTGTAAAGAGACATGGTTATCTCCGACTGAATGAGTCGCCAATATTACCAGCCGATGGTGAGGGGTGCAACGAACCATCGGGTTGGCTTTGATCGGCTATATGACCTGTGCTGCCTAAGGGCAGAAGCTTGTGTCCGGAGTTTCGAAGTATTTGTATGAGTGATGATAACCATCGATAGAAGGTCGTTGCTTCCTATAACTCGGATCACTATAGTCGCCGTTGCCAGCTCGGCACTGAGTTCAGTCTTTGGTCTTCTTCGGAGTTAAAACAATGAAACAGCACATTCTGGTAATCGGCGCAGGTTTCGGTGGCATGTGGACGGCATTGAGCGCTACACGCCTGTTGGACATCCACGATCACAACCACGTAGAAGTCACGGTTCTGGCGCCACAGGCCGAGCTGAGGGTGCGTCCGCGCTTCTACGAGCCGAATGCTCATCAACTCGCTGCACCGCTTGGCGACCTGTTCGATGCGGTCGGTGTGAAGTTCATCAAAGGCGCCGCAGAAACCATCGACGTGCAGCAAAAAAGTGTCGGCTACACCGATGAATCGGGTGCCAAACACGTGTGCAGCTACGACAAACTCGTTCTGGCCACCGGCAGCGGGCTCGCGCTGCCCAACACCCCCGGCGTGGCCAAACACGCCTTCGACGTGGACCAGATTGAACAAGCCGTTCGCCTGGAGAACCATCTGAAATCCCTGGCCAACCTGCCGCAAAGCAAGGCCCGCAACACCGTCGTGGTGGCCGGCGGTGGTTTCACCGGGATTGAAACGGCGACCGAAATGCCAGCACGTCTGCGGGCAATCCTCGGTGAAGAGGCCGACATCGAAGTGATCATCGTTGATCGCGGTGAAAAAGTCGGGGCGTCCATGGGCAGCGAAATCAGCCAGTCAATCGCCGAAGCCAGCACTGAGCTGGGCGTGCAATGGCGCTTGAAGTCGTCGGTGGTGGCCGTCGATGAAAACGGTGTGACCCTGGACAATGGCCAACGCATCGACGCCAAAACCGTGGTCTGGACCACCGGTGTACGGGCCAGCTCGCTGACCGAGCAGATCCCGGCCGAACGCGATCACCTCGGCCGCCTGCACGTCGACGCGCACCTGAAAGTCATCGGTCAGGACGACATTTTCGCCACCGGCGACGTGGCTTACGCCGCCACTGACGACATCGGCAACTACGCCCTGATGACCTGCCAACACGCAATCTCGCTGGGGCGTCACGCCGGCAACAACGTTGCTGCGCAAATTCTGGGTGTGGATCCGAAGGCGTACAGTCAGCCCAAGTACGTTACCTGCCTGGATCTGGGGGCGTGGGGCGCGGTGTACACCGAGGGTTGGGATCGCCAGGTCAAACTGGTCAAGGAAGAAGGCAAGTCGCTGAAGACCCAGATCAACACGGTGTGGATCTACCCGCCGGCGGCAGACCGCGCAACAGCGCTGGCGGCAGCGGATCCGATGATCCCGGTTGTGGCCTAAGAGGTTGGCAGAGCTGTCTCGATAAGTCGGCCGGCCTGAAAAAATCCCGCTCAAGTGACCTTGGGCGGGATTTTTTTGTTCAGATGCGGAAGGCTTGCCGGCCTACCAGCAACCATTTGCCAGCCTTTTTCTGCCAGATCTGGAAGTTCTCGATTTCGGTCGGGACCAGCTCGGTGCCCTTTATCGCCTGTGCCGAAAAATGATGGCGAACCAGCGCTACATCACCCGAGACGGTGATGGTCTGGTTTTGCATTTCCAGGGTTTTGAACGCGCTCTTGCCCGTTTCGATATCGGCGATGAAGGCTTTCTTGTCCTGTACCTTGCCGCTGGAGTGGCCGTAGGTCAGGTTCTCGGCGGTCAACGCTTTCAGTTCGGGGATGTTCTTGTGGAGCATGGCTTGCGTCAGATGATCCACAGCGTCCGCCACATCCTTCTCGCCCGGTGCAGGGGCTGCCGCCACGTAGCCACTGAACAGGCACAGAAAACCGATCAGCAATTTGACTCTCTTCATGGGTATTTCCTTGTTGTTATGAATGACTCGTCGGTCATCGTACAACCTGGAGGAAAATAATTGAATAGTGGCAAAGCGACCTGGCAAGACTTCTATGGGGTGATAGAAGTCTTGCCGGGAAAGGGGAAGGAACTCTGGATCACTGCTTCAGGCCAGCATCGACATCAAGGCACCTTGGCGGTCCAGTTTGGCCAGGTCATCGAAGCCGCCGACATGGGTGTCACCGATAAATATTTGCGGCACGCTGCGACGACCGCTGCGGGTGAGCATCTCCTGGAATTTGCCGGGGTCCGACTGAACGTTTATTTCCCGGGTGGCGATCCCTTTGCTGGCCAGCAATGCCTTGGCATTGCGGCAATAGGGGCAGGTGTCAGTGGTGTAAAGCGTCACAGTGCTCATGGTGTGAACTCCTCAGATTTGAGATCCGATTCAAGCGTCGATCGCAGGAAAGTCGATCTCGGTCAGGGCCAGATTGTTCAGGTAGTTGGTCAGCGTCTGCGAGGCAATGTGGGCGACCACCTCGATGATCTTGGCGTCGGTGATGCCGGCTGCGCGCGCCGCTTCAATCTGCTCGTTGCTCAAGTGGCCGCGACTTTCGGTGATTTGTTGGGCGAGGGTGGCGAATGCATTGAGTTGCCCGTGTCGTGCGCTGAGAATGTCTTGTGCAGACAGCCCGGCCTTGCCGGCAAACAACGTGTGCGCCGCCAGGCAGTAGTCGCAGCCGTTGACCTGCGAGGTGGCCAGGAAGATCGCTTCTTTTTCAGTCGCACTCAGGGACGTTTTGCCCAGGGCCACCGATTGTTGCAAATAGGCAGACAGCACAGCGGGTGCATGGGCCAGCGTCTTGAAGACGTTGGGCAAAAAGCCGATTTTCTTTTGCACGCCTTCCAGCAGCGGGCGAGTGGTGTCGGTGGCTTGGTCAAGGCTCAGGGTGTTGATGCGGCTCATGGTGAGACTCCGTCGATTCAAGCGCGGTATGCGCTGGGTACGGGGTCCATGCTAGGGAGCTGCGCTGGCCTTGAGGGTGCAAATCGTCGAGGATATGCGACAGATCGTCCAAATATGTCTCCGGGGAGCCGTTCCATGGATCGCTTGTCCACTTTGCTCACGCATTTCGGTGTCAGTGCCGGAACCTTTCACAGCGGGGATTTTTGCGGCGTCACGGCGTTTGAGGGCGACCAGGCCACCGGGCACCTGCATCTGCTTCAGGCCGGTGAATTGACGCTCAAACTTGCGGATGGGCGAGACCTGCAGCTCAATGAGCCGACGTTGATTTTCTTCCCGCGACCTTATCGCCATCGGTTGTTCGCCAACGAAACGTCTGGCACGCAACTGGTGTGCGCGACCCTGGAATTCGATGGCGGGGCGGGCAATGCCCTGGCGGCGGCGCTGCCTGAATACCTGGTGCTCACACTCGACAGTATCCCGACCATGGCCGGCACGCTGGACTGGTTGTTCAGCGAGGCCTTTGGCGGTATTTGCGGTCGCGAAGCGATGATGGACCGACTGTTCGAACTGCTGGTGATTCAGCTGTTGCGGCACATTCTGACCAGCCGCGATCAGACGCCCGGGATGATGGCCGGTCTCGCCGATCCGCGCCTGGCGCGCCCCTTGAGCCTGATGCACGACTCGCCCGGCAAGGCCTGGACCGTGGCCGAACTGTCGGCGGCGGCCAACATGTCCCGGGCCAGTTTCGCCGAATATTTTCGCTCGGTAGTGGGGCAGACGCCGGTCGACTACCTGGTGAGCTGGCGGATCAGCCTGGCGCAGAAACGCTTGCGAGAAGGCAAGTCGATTGCGCTGATCGCTGATGAAGTGGGCTACGAAAGCCCCTCTGCACTGGCCCGGGCGTTCCGGCGTAAAACCGGTACTAGCCCGCGCGAATGGCTGCAAGACGCCAAACGCCCGCGCTGACTACCCCGACCGGTTAAACACATTCCAATGTGGGAGCGGCGGTGCGACGATTCGACTTGCTCGCGAAGAGGCCGGCACATCCAACATTGATGGCGACTGAACCACCGCTTTCGCGAGCAAGCCCGCTCCCACAAGGCATTGTGCTCAACCGGCAGGCTGTTTGGTGAGCGTGAGATAGACTCATCAACGGGCATCGAACCGTGGGAGTGACACCTGTGGCGCAATTCAAATGGACTCGTTGATCACCGCCGCAGCGCACGCACTCGCGGCGGGTGATCCCCTCGGTGCGCTGAACCGGGTTTCCTTGCGCGACGATGCGCCTGCGTTGGCACTTCGCGGTATCGCCATGGCGCAGTTGGGCGATCTGGTTCGGGCAAAGGCATTGGTGCGCAGCGCTGCACGCGCCTTCGGTCCGAAAGCGCCGGTGGCCCGGGCGCGATGCGTGGTCGCCGAAGCCGAAATCGCCCTGGCTTCCCGGGATCTGGGCTGGCCGGTGAAGGCGCTCGAAGCGGCGCGATTGACGCTGGAGGCCCATGGCGATCACTCGAACGCGGCCCATGCGCGGTATTTGCAGATACGCCGATTGTTGCTGATCGGGCATCTGGATGAGGTCGAAAGTTTGCTCGCCGAGCTCGACCCCGCGCCGCTGCCGCCGGCATTGCGCGCCGTTCATGAGTGGGTGGTGGTCGGGATCGCCGTGCGGCGACTCGAAACAAAAAAGGCGCGGTCTGCGCTAGAAAGGGCTCAACGTGCTGCGTTCGACGCGGGCATTCCCGCACTGACCGCCGAGGTTGAACACGCCGCTCAAGTTCTCAATACGCCTGTGGCACGACGGATTGCCCGTGGTGAAGAGCGCCCCCTGTTGCTGGATGAAGTGGAAGCGCTGCTGAGTTCACCGTCACTGGTGGTGGACGCGTGCCGATACGGCGTGCGCGGCGCGGGGATGTCGGTGTCCCTGGCCAAGCGCCCGGTGCTGTTCACGCTCTTACGGGCGTTGGCCGAAGCCTGGCCCGCAGATGTGGCGCGGGAAACCCTGATCACCCAGGCCTTTCGCTTGAAGCTCACCGACGAGTCCCATCGCGCGCGATTGCGCGTCGAAATCGGTCGGCTTCGCGCGGCGCTGAAACCTCTGGCGGGTGTCAGTGCGACCAAGCGCGGGTTTGCGCTGCAACCACAGATTGCTGACGACGTTGTAGTACTGGCGCGGCCCGTCGAAGAGCCGCAAGCGGCGCTGCTCGCTTTCCTCGCCGACGGCGAGTCGTGGTCGAGCTCCGCGCTCGCCCTGGCGCTGAAGGCCGGTCAGCGCACCGTGCAACGGGCACTCGATTCGCTGGCGGTTGCGGGCAAAGTGCATTCGTTTGGCCGCGGGCGAGCCCGGCGCTGGATGATGCCGCCGCTGCCGGGATTCGCGACGACTTTGTTACTCACAGCCTGGGTGCCGGGTGACTAGGATCCATCCCACCACCCAACGAAGAGGATGCAACCATGAAGCAATCATCTGCCGAAATCATCCGTGAATACGGACCCTTTCCGGGCGTCGACAGCGTGCATGGCGTTTCTTATGACGGTCAGCACGTCTGGTTCGCTTCCGGAGAAAAACTCAACGCCCTCGACCCGACCAGCGGGAAGACGCTGCGCTCGCTTGATATCGCCGCGCATGCCGGGACAGCCTTTGACGGCCAGCACCTGTTCCAGATCGCCGAGGATCGCATTCAGAAAATCGATCCTTCCAACGGCCGGGTACTCGGCACCATTCCGGCGCCCGGCGGGGGTGGCGACTCAGGGCTCGCGTGGGCCGAAGGCACGCTGTGGGTCGGGCAGTATCAGGAACGCAAGATCCATCAGATCGACCCCGACACCGGCAAGATTCTGCGCACGATCGAGTCTAACCGCTTCGTCACCGGCGTGACCTGGGTGGAAGGTGCGCTGTGGCACGGCACCTGGGAAGGAGAGGAAGGGGAATTGCGGCGAGTAGACCCAAACACCGGCGAGGTGCTTGAAAGCCTTACGCTGCCAACCGGTGTCGGCGTGTCAGGGCTTGAGTCCGACGGTGCGAACCGGTTTTTCTGCGGAGGGGGGAACAGCGGCAAGGTGCGGGCCGTTCGTCGGCCCGCCTCATCCTAGAACGTGAACGCTCGGGAAGACCGAGGCGCGCTTTGCGCCAATTCGATCTCCAGCAGGTGTTCCACCAAAACGTCATTGAGAAAGCGGAACTGATCGTTGAGACCGACCACTTCATTGTTGAAGTGGTTGGCGGCGGCCGGTATCAGCAATGCCTCGAATTTTTTGTCAAACACCAGTGACAGTGTTTTACGGGAGACGAATGCCTGGGAATAGTAGTTGTTGCCGAACACCGGGAAACTGACGGAGAGGGTGATGGCGTGGATCATGATCTGCGCTCCTCGGCGAGGACAATGTAGGAAAAGACAGTCAAGGTCACGGCCGTCAGGGCCAGGCAGGTCACAGGCAGGTCAGCAGATGGATCAACATGATTTTCCCCTCCGATGTGGGCTTTTGCCTTGAGATGGGTTGATCCTGCGCCTGGCGGTTTTTTAGCGGAAGGCGATCATCGCGATGGTGAGTATCGACGGCGTTGATGGTGGTCTTCAGGGCCCCTTTGCGAGCAAGCCCGCTCCCACATTGTCGAGTTCACCAAAACCCAATGTGGGAGCGGGCTTGCTCGCGAAGGCGGCCTGAAAATCACCACCATCCCCAAGCGAACAAATCCCGACACCTATACTCAAATAAATAGGCTTTTCGAGCTCCGGACATTCCGTCCGGGGATCACTGTAGGAAACCGCGATCTTGAACCTGCGTTCGCTGATCGTCGCCGTGATGGTGGTGTTGGCGGGATGCGCCACGCCTGCGCGTGCCCCGGTGGTGGCGCCGATCGTAGTGGTGTCCGAAAGCAACTGGCGCCAGGTGGATCAGGAGATTGTCGCAGCCTCCCAATCGGCCACCGAACAGACCAAAATCTACGCCCGTGGCGCCATGGATTACTGGCGCACCCGGGTCTACCAACTGACCGAAGAAAACTTCATTCCCTGGTTCAGCAGTTACTGGACCCAGGAATGGCTGTCGGTGAAGGTCAGCTGGTACAGCCTCAGTGCCCAGGGCGAGCAGGATGCCTCGGCCAAGCGCCTGGCGGCCTATCTGCTGGAGCAATACCAGAAGCGCGTGTTGGCGCCGGTGGCGGTGGAGATCGATCCCGACGCGATTCTCGGCCTGGCCACGGCCTTCTACGTGGACATTATTCAGGAAGAGTTGCAGCGAATCTCCCAGCGCCACGGCATACCGATGGCCCAGCTCAACGGCCGCCTCCAGAAAATCCCCGCCATTGCACTGGGCCCGCCGCCTGCTCGCGACGCGTCGCTGTATCAGGTCGTGCACACCCAGCCGCTGAACACGTTGCCGGCCTACGCGGCGTTGATCGAGAAGATCCACAAGGCGGGCGGCGACAAAGGGGTGGAAAACACCGACACCGCCATGGCGCCGGTGGCCAAGCGCGCCAGTCAGCGAATTGAGGCCGAAATGGCCCCGCGGGGAGCGGCCAGCGCGGTGGCGGCAGCCGCCGGGAAACTGGCCGGCGCCCTGATTTCGGTGGGGGTGGCAGGCGTTCGGGCGATTATTCAGGCCAACGACCGGCCGGACAGCGAGGCGCTGATTCGCAGCAGTCTGGGCAACACGTTCGACAAGGCCTGGACGAAACTGGTGCAGAACCCGACCACCGGCGTGATGGCAGGAACGCTGTACATGGCGGCGCAGATCGAGGGCAACCTGGCGGGGAGTGCCGACGTACCGTCGGTCAGTTCGGGCAATGGCGCTGTCGATTGGAGCCCCATGGAAACGACTAGCCAGCAGACCGTTCCATAACCGAAGGAGAAACACCATGTCCTACGTTGATGGCTTCCTCGCTGCCGTACCCACCGCCAATCGCGAAAAATTCAAGAAACACGCCGAAACTGCGGCGGTCATTTTCAAGGAGAGCGGCGCGCTCAGCGTCGCTGAATGCTGGGGCGACGATGTGCCCGACGGGAAGGTGACTTCGTTTCCCATGGCAGTAAAACTCAAGGAAGACGAAACCGTGGTCTTCAGCTGGATCATCTGGCCGGACAAGGCCACCCGTGATGCAGGCATGGACAAACTCATGAACGATCCGCGGATGCAGCCGGACGTCAATCCGATGCCCTTCGATGGCCAGCGCCTGGTCTATGGTGGTTTCGAGATGATCGTGAAGGCCTGATCCCGACGAAAGGATCACTCCGGCGACGGGGTGATCCTGCAGCTCTTGCGGTTGCGGATTTCGCTGTCTGTCGGCCGCTCCCTGACGAACTCGAAGCGCGGCTCACCTTCGCTATAGTGAACCAGCCAGCCCCATTCCAGCTCGGACTCATCCTGACCCGGTTTCGGTGGCATTGCCCACCATGGCTCTTTGCTGATGATTGCTCGCATGGCCCCCTCCCGTTGATTCGGTTGGTTCAACTATAACGTGCATGTCAGGAGCTGCCAGGCATGACTGACGAATCCCATGAGCCGTCCAAACGGCTGTTTTTCGCACTCCATTGCCCGCCCGAGCAACGCAAGGCTATTGCCCAATGGCGCAGCGCACTTGAGCTGCGCAGCGGGCGCCCGGTGCCGGCGGAAAACTTCCACCTGACGTTGTTGTTTTTGGGGGCTGTGGGGGTGGCGCAAATCGGCGAAATTTGCACAGCGGCGGCAAAGGTTCGCGTACCGGGTGTGCCGTTGAGGTTGGCGCTGGATCGACTGGATGTCTGGCGCAGGGCAGGGGTTCTGGTGCTGGCGCCGGAGCAGGCACCGCCGGAGTTGCTGCGTCTGGTGTATGCGCTGGAACAGGCGATGTTGCCGTTTGGCTTTGAGGAGGCGCCGAAGGAGTTTCGACCGCACTTGACCTTGATGCGCGACTATCGAGTGCCGGTGCCTGAATCCGCGACGCCGCCCGAGTTTTTCCTGCGGGCTGATCGCTTTGTCTTGTTTGAATCCCATAAGGGACGGTATCGGGCGTTGGCGGAATGGCCACTCGTCCCCTCATAAAAAAAGGCGCCCGAGGAGGGCGCCCGAATTCACCTGAACCGAGGAAGCCAGGTGAGGCCGTTCGTCAGAGAGGGTGCAGCGGTGGTAAGGCGCTGCGTGAACGGAAACTTTGACACTGATCGTTCCCTCGCTCCGCGTGGGAATGCCTCCACGGACGCTCCGCGTTCGGCTTTGGAAGGGGCGCGGAGCGTCCCGGGCTGCATTCCCACGCGGAGCGTGGGAACGATCATCAGATACGCGCGACTATTTCCCGAGCTTCACCCGCGTCCAGCCCCGGGTCATTACCCGCTGAACGCCGATCGGCATATCCGGAATCGCATACAGCGTCGCCATCACGTCTTGCGGTGGATACGACCCCGGATCATCGCGGATCGCCTCATCCACCAACGGCGTGGCCGCTGCGTTGGCATTGCTGTAGCCGATATTGTTGGTGATCTCGGCGATGATGTCCGGGCGCATCAGGAAGTTCATGAACAGGTAGGCGTTTTCCACGTTCGCCGCGTCCCGCGGGATAGCGACCATGTCATAGAAGCTGCCGGCGCCTTCTTTCGGAATGCTGTAGTCGATCTTCACTTTGTCGCCCGCTTCCTGGGCGCGCGCCTTGGCCTGCAACACGTCGCCGGAGTAACCGACCGCGACGCAGATGTTGCCGTTGGCCAGGTCGGAGATGTATTTCGACGAATGGAAATACGCCACCGACGGCCGGATCTTCATGAACAGCGCTTCGGCTTCTGCGATTTGAGCCTTGTCCTGGGAATTCACCGGGTAGCCCAGGTAGTGCAGGGCGGCCGGGAGCATTTCGGTGGGCGAATCAAGGAAACTGATGCCGCAGGCTTTCAGTTTTTCCGCGTTTTCCGGTTTGAACAGCAGGTCCCAGGAGTTGGTCGGTGCATTGGCGCCGAGCACTTCCTTGACCTTGGCCGGATTGAAGCCGATGCCGATCGAACCCCACATGTACGGGAAGGCGTGACCGTTATCCGGGTCGCTCGCGGAGGCATTTTTCAGCAGCACCGGGTTGAGGTTTTTCCAGTTCGACAGCTTCGACTTGTCCAGTTCCTGATAGACACCGGCCTTGATTTGCTTGGCCAGGAAACTGTTGGACGGCACGACGATGTCGTAGCCGGACTTGCCGGCGAGCAGGCGCGCCTCAAGGGTTTCGTTGCTGTCGAACACATCGTAGGTCACGCGAATGCCGGTCTCGTCTTCGAACTTCTTGACCGTGTCCGGGGCGATGTAATCCGACCAGTTATAGACACGCAGAACCTTGTCATTGGCCTGGGCGCCGGTAGTCATTGCGCCCAATAAGGACAGTGTCAGCAGAGTCCTGCCAAACATTTTCATCGGTACAACTCCAATTCTTTTTTATTCAAGTACGCAAAACAATTGCAGCCTTCGCGCACCCCTTGTAGCAGCTGGCGAAGCCTGCGTTCGGCTGCGAAGCAGTCGTGAATTCAGACACTGCGGTTCTTTCAGGAAGATTGAATTCGCAGGGTTTACGACTGCTTCGCAGCCGAACGCAGGCTTCGCCAGCTGCTACAAAGTGTGCGTGCTGCCGGCACTTAGGCCGTTGCTCCCACCATTTTCTTTTCAGGCTGCTGCCACGATTCGCTGGCAGTCTGGTCCATCGCTTCCTGGATCGCCCGTTTACGGGTGGCTTCGGCGCGGCGGCTGAAGTACCAGACCATGAACGTCACAATCGATACCGCCAACAGAATCAGACTGGCCACGGCATTGATCTCAGGCTTCACACCCAGACGCACCGCCGAGAACACTTCCATCGGCAAGGTCGTCGAACCCGGCCCCGACACAAAACTTGCCAGCACCAGATCATCCAGCGACAAGGCAAACGACATCATGCCGCCGGCCGCCAGTGACGGCGCGATCATCGGAATGGTGATCAGGAAAAACACCTTGAACGGCTTCGCCCCGAGGTCCATGGCCGCTTCTTCGATGGACAAGTCCAGCTCACGCAAGCGCGCCGAAACCACCACCGCGACATAGGCGGCGCAGAACGTGGTGTGGGCGATCCAGATCGTGACGATGCCACGCTCCATCGGCCAGCCGATCAACTGCGCCATCGCCACGAACAGCAGCAACAGCGACAGACCGGTAATCACTTCCGGCATCACCAGCGGCGCCGTCACCAGTCCGCCAAACAAGGTACGACCCTTGAAACGCGTCACTCGTGTCAGCACGAATGCCGCCAGCGTCCCCAAAGCCACCGCCGCAATCGCCGTGTAGCAGGCGATTTCCAGCGAGCGCACCACCGAGCCCATCAGTTGCGTGTTGTCGAGCAAACCGGCGTACCACTTGAGCGACCATCCACCCCAGACGGTGACCAGCTTGGAGGCGTTGAACGAGTAAATCACCAGAATCAGCATCGGCAGGTAGATAAACGACAGGCCGAAAACCAGCATGAACTTTGAAAATCCGAAACGTTTCATCCCCGTGCCTCCATCTCTTTGGCCTGGCTGCGGTTGAACAGCAGAATCGGCACAATCAGGATCAACAGCATCACCACCGCCAGCGCAGACGCCACCGGCCAGTCGCGGTTGTTGAAGAATTCTTGCCACAGCACGCGACCGATCATCAGCGTCTCCGGACCGCCCAACAGTTCCGGAATCACGAACTCGCCGACCACCGGAATGAACACCAGCATGCAGCCGGCGATGATCCCGTTCTTGGCCAGCGGCACAGTGATTTTCCAGAAGTTGTTGAAGTTGCTCGAACCCAGGTCAGACGCGGCTTCCAGCAGACTTTGATCGTGCTTGACCAGGTTGGCGTACAGCGGCAGCACCATGAACGGCAAGTAGGCGTAAACCACACCGATATACACGGCGGTGTTGGTGTTGAGGATCTCGATCGGGTGATCCGTCAGCCCGGTCCACATCAAAAACCCGTTGAGCAAACCGTTGTTGCTGAGAATGCCCATCCACGCGTAAACGCGGATCAGGATCGCAGTCCAGGTCGGCATCATGATCAGCAGCAGTAAAACGTTTTGCGTTTCCTTGTTCGCCTTGGTGATCGCGTAGGCCATCGGGAAACCGATCACCAGGCACATCAGCGTGCTTAAAAACGCGACCTTCAATGAGCCGAAGTAAGCCGAGATGTACAGCTCATCCTGGGTCAGCAGCGAGTAGTTGCCGAGGTTCAGCAGCAGCTGGAATTTCTGCTCGGCGAAGGTGTAGATCTCCGAGTAGGGAGGAATGGCCAGCGCCGCTTCCGAGAAGCTGATCTTCATCACCAGGAAGAACGGCAACAGAAAAAACAGGCACAGCCACAGGAACGGAATCCCGATGACGAGCTTTCGACCACTCGGCATCAGCCGCATGAACTGCTGATTGAGTGTTTTCATGAGCGCAGTACCACGCCGCTGTCGTCTTCCCACCACACGTAGACTTTGTCGTCCCAGGTCGGACGTGCGCCACGGCGTTCGGCGTTGGCCATGAACGATTGCACGACCTTGCCGCCAGGCAGCTCGACGTAAAACACCGAGTGACCGCCGAGATAGGCGATGTCATGCACTTTGCCTTCGGACCAGTTGTAGCGGGTGTCCGGCTTGAGGGTGCTGACCAGCATTTTTTCCGGGCGGATCGCGTAGGTGATCGACTTGTCCTGCACCGAGGTGCTGACGCCGTGACCGACGTAAATCTTTTGCTCCAGGTCTGGGCTGTGAATGATCGCGTGACCTTCAAGGTCTTCCACCACCGTGCCTTCGAAGGCGTTCACGTTGCCGATGAATTCGCAGACCATGCGGCTGACCGGTGCTTCGTAGATGTCGACCGGGCTACCGATCTGCGCGATCCAGCCCAGGTGCATGATCGCAATGCGCTGGGCCATGGTCATGGCCTCTTCCTGGTCGTGGGTCACCATCACGCAGGTCACGCCGACGCGCTCGATGATTTCCACCAGCTCCAGTTGCATCTGCGAACGCAGCTTTTTATCCAGTGCGCCCATCGGTTCGTCGAGCAGCAACAGCTTCGGACGTTTGGCCAGGGAGCGGGCGAGGGCTACACGCTGACGCTGACCGCCAGACAACTGATGGGGTTTGCGTTTGGCGTACTGGGTCATGTGCACCAGGCGCAGCATTTCTTCAACGCGGGCGTCGATTTCGCTGGCGGGCAAACGGTCCTGCTTGAGGCCGAAGGCAATGTTCTGCGCCACCGTCATGTGCGGGAACAACGCGTACGACTGGAACATCATGTTGATCGGCCGTTCGTACGGCGGCATGTCGGTGATGTCGACGCCGTCGAGGAAAATCCGCCCTTCGGTCGGGCGCTCGAAACCAGCGAGCATGCGCAGCAGGGTCGATTTGCCAGAGCCGGAACCGCCGAGCAGGGCGAAGATTTCGCCTTGATGGATCTCAAGCGAGACATCGTCTACTGCGCAGGTTTCGTCGAATTTCTTGGTGACGCGGTCGACTTTCACCAGCACCTTTTTCGATGTCTGGTGACCTTCAAGAGCCTTCCTGTAAGTGCTGGAGGCGTTTGCCATGTGAAACTCCCAACAGGTTTCAGTCGTCGGGCCAACGCGGCCTGACTTAATAGTGGATTGCAAGCCCGGGGCGGGCGATGCCAGTGAGTCCAGCAGTGGTTACCTGTGGGAGCGGGCTTGCTCGCGAAAGCGGTGTATCAGGCAACATCAATGTCGACTGACACTCCGCCTTCGCGAGCAAGCCCGCTCCCACATGGACCGCGCCTGACTCACTGACATCGCCCATACGGCTCGGGCTAATTCGGCGCCGCCATCCTGGCTGCCTGGGTCGTACTTGTTGTTATTGCAGTGTGTTGTTTCGCAAGTCACGGACGCGCAAAGGCACGCCCGCCTGACTCGCGGGGGCAGTAAATTTGTGTTTTAGGTCAGCGGGTTTTACGCAGCGCGGCCCGTCGCCGGCACGCATCGCCGAACGCCTGGAAAATACTCAAGTAAGGCGGGTTCGCCAGGACCTGCCATTCGGGGTGCCATTGCACGCCGACGGCAAACGCCTTGCTGTGCTCCACCGAAATCGCCTCGATCAAACCGTCCGGCGCGATGGCTTCCGAGCGCAAGCCCGGCGCCAGTCGATCAATGCCCTGGCTGTGAATCGAATTGACCCTGAACTCGGCCGGCAACTCCAGCGCTTCGAACACGCCGCCCGGTTGCACCGTCACCGCATGCGCCGGAGCGTATTGCACCGCCAGCTCCGGACTGTCGGCTTCCCGGTGATCGAGCATGCCCGGCAGTTCATGCACCTTCTGATGCAGGCTGCCGCCAAACGCCACGTTCATTTCCTGAAAGCCGCGGCAGATGCCGAGCACCGGCACGCCCGCCGCAATGGCTGCACGTAATAAAGGAAGGGTGGTGGCGTCCCGCGCCGGATCGTGATCCGTGCCGGGCGCGCTGGCCGGGCCTTGATAGTGGAAGGGTTCCACATTCGAAGGTGAGCCGGTCAGCAGCAGACCGTCGAGATGCGCCAGCACATCCTCGATGTCAGTCAATTCGCCTAAGGAAGGAATGACCACAGGCAGCCCCAGAGCCGCGACGCTGACAGCACGCAAGTACTTGTCGCCGCTGACGTGGTAGGGGTGCAGGCCAATCTGTTTGACGCACGCAGTAACGCCGATCAATGGCTTGAATGCCATTTTTATCACCTCGAAGTTTCACACTTGAACGAGCTTTTCCGGAGCTTAGCCTTGTTGATTTTAATTAACAACTCTCATGTAAAAAATTCTAAACGCCGTGCGTCTGATCCTGAGGTTTTACGCGGTGCGCAGGACTTGATTGGCACTCTCGTGCCCATAAAAGGCCAGAAAATAAAGGTTGAGCGGCCAAGTGTTCGCTATTGACTTCACTTTGCCGTTCGGGTTGACTGGGCTCGCAACAAGGTAGTGAACATAATAATTAACAGCTAATAGGTGCAAAATGTCGGTCCCTCTGCGTGCCGTTCAACTCAACGAAGCAAACGCATTCCTTAAGAAATATCCTGAGGTTTTGTACGTCGACCTTCTGATTGCGGATATGAACGGTGTGGTGCGCGGCAAGCGCATCGAGCGCACCAGTCTTCATAAGGTTTACGAAAAAGGCATCAACCTCCCGGCATCTCTGTTTGCTCTGGACATCAACGGTTCTACGGTGGAAAGCACCGGCCTGGGTCTGGACATCGGCGACTCGGATCGAATCTGCTTCCCCATTCCTGGCACCCTGAGCATCGAGCCGTGGCAGAAGCGCCCGACCGCTCAGTTGCTGATGACCATGCACGAGCTGGAAGGCGAGCCGTTCTTTGCCGATCCACGCGAAGTGCTGGCCAACATCGTGCGCAAGTTCGACGATCTGGGCCTGACCATCTGCGCGGCGTTCGAGCTGGAGTTCTACCTGATCGACCAGGACAACGTGAACGGTCGTCCGCAGTCGCCGCGTTCGCCGGTATCGGGCAAGCGTCCGGTGTCGACCCAGGTCTACCTGATCGACGACCTCGACGAATACGTCGATTGCCTGCAAGACATCCTCGAAGGCGCGAAAGAGCAGGGCATTCCTGCCGACGCCATCGTCAAGGAAAGCGCCCCGGCGCAGTTCGAAGTGAACCTGCATCACGTCAATGACCCGATCAAGGCCTGCGACTACGCGGTGTTGCTCAAGCGTCTGGTGAAGAACATCGCCTACGACCACGAGATGGACACCACGTTTATGGCCAAGCCGTATCCGGGTCAGGCGGGCAACGGTTTGCACGTGCACATTTCGATTCTCGACAAAGAAGGCAACAACATCTTTGCCAGCGAGGATCCCGAGCAGAACGCCGCGCTGCGACACGCGATCGGCGGTGTGCTCGAGACCCTGCCGGCGCAGATGGCCTTCCTGTGCCCGAACGTCAACTCGTACCGTCGTTTCGGCGCGCAGTTCTACGTGCCGAACTCGCCAAGCTGGGGCATCGACAACCGTACCGTTGCCGTGCGAGTGCCGACCGGTTCGCCGGACTCGGTGCGCATCGAACACCGCGTGGCGGGCGCCGATGCCAACCCGTACTTGCTGATGGCGTCGGTGTTGGCGGGTATTCACCACGGCCTGACCAACGAAATCGAGCCGGGCGCCCCGGTGGAAGGCAACAGCTACGAGCAAAACGAGCAGAGCCTGCCGAACAACCTGCGCGATGCCCTGCGCGAACTGGACGACAGCGAAGTCATGTCGCGCTACATCGACCCGCTGTACATCGACGTGTTCGTGGCGTGCAAGGAAAGCGAGCTGGCCGAGTTCGAGAACTCCATCTCCGACCTTGAGTACAACTGGTATTTGCATACGGTTTGATGCTGCATCCCCGATCAACTGTGGGAGCGGGCTTGCTCGCGAAGGCGTCGGCACATTCAACACAGATGTCGCCTGACACACCGCTATCGCGAGCAGGCTCGCTCCCACAGGGGATTGCATTTCAAGTTTTAACTGACGATCAACTATTCCTCTGCGTCGAGTCACAACCATGACAAACACTCGCAGCGACTGGGAGCAACGCTTCCAGTCCCTCACCATCGAAAGCCGCGCCTTCATCGACGGCCAATATCGCCCGGCACTCAGCGGTGACACCTTTGAATGCATCAGCCCGGTCGACGGCCGTTTCCTGGCCAACGTCGCCAGCACCGACGAAGCCGACGCCAACGAAGCCGTAGCCGTCGCGCGCCGCACATTCGAATCCGGCATCTGGGCCAATCTCGCCCCGGCCGAGCGCAAGCGCATCCTGATCCGCTTCGCCGACCTCATCCTGGCCAATCAGGAAGAACTGGCCCTGCTCGAAACCCTCGACATGGGCAAACCAATCAACGACTCGATGAACATCGACATCCCTGCGACCGCCAACGCGATCCGCTGGAGCGCCGAGGCCATCGACAAGATCTACGACGAAGTCGCCGCCACGCCGCACGACCAACTCGGCCTCATCACCCGTGAACCTGCGGGCGTGGTAGCCGCTATCGTGCCGTGGAACTTCCCGTTGATCATGGCCAGCTGGAAGTTCGCCCCGGCCCTGGCCGCGGGCAACTCGTTCATCCTCAAACCTTCGGAAAAGTCGCCACTGACCGCGATTCGCATCGCCCAGTTGGCGCTGGACGCCGGTATCCCGAAAGGCGTGTTCAACGTCCTGCCAGGCTACGGTCACACCGTCGGCAAGGCGCTGGCATTGCACATGGATGTCGACGTGCTGGCCTTCACCGGCTCGACCGCGATTGCCAAGCAACTGCTGATCTACGCCGGGCAAAGCAACATGAAACGCGTCTGGCTCGAAGCAGGGGGGAAGAGCCCGAACGTGGTGTTCGCCGACGCGCCGGATTTGCGCGCGGCAGCACAAGCGGCGGCGGGTGCGATTGCCTTCAACCAGGGCGAAGTCTGCACCGCCGGTTCGCGCTTGCTCGTGGAGCGCTCGATTCGCGAGCAGTTCATTCCGCTGCTGGTGGAAGCGCTGCAGGCCTGGAAACCGGGCCACGCGCTGGACCCGGAAACCACCGTCGGCGCCGTCGTCGATCAGCGACAACTGGACAACGTGTTGCGCTATATCCAGGTCGGCAAAGACCAGGGCGCGCAACTGATCGCGGGCGGGAGTCGCACCCTCGAAGCCACCGGCGGCCTGTACGTGGAACCGGCGATTTTCGACGGCGTGACCAATGCCATGACCATCGCCCGGGAAGAAATCTTCGGCCCGGTGCTGTCGCTGATCACCTTCGACACCGCTGAAGAAGCCCTGGCCATCGCCAACGACAGCATCTTCGGCCTGGCCGCCGGCGTCTGGACCAGCAACCTGAGCAAGGCCCACACCTTCGCCCGTGGCCTGCGCGCCGGCAGCGTCTGGGTCAACCAGTACGACGGCGGCGACATGACCGCGCCGTTCGGCGGGTACAAGCAGTCGGGTAACGGTCGGGACAAATCGCTGCACGCGTTCGACAAATACACCGAACTCAAAGCGACCTGGATCAAGCTCTAACACCCATAAAAAAAGCGACGGTCGCCGGCACACTGCCGGTGGCCATCGGAGAAACCTATGAAACAAACGCACGTAAACAGCTACTACGCCGCCACCCGTAACTTCACCGGTGACTTCCCAGTCCTGGAACAAGCGGTGGACTGCGACGTCTGCATCATCGGCGCTGGCTACACCGGTTTGTCCTCGGCCCTGTTCCTGTGCGAAGCGGGTTACAGCGTGACTGTGCTCGAAGCCGCCAAAGTCGGATTCGGCGCCAGCGGTCGCAACGGCGGCCAACTGGTCAACTCCTACAGCCGCGACGTCGACGTCATCGAAGAGCGCTACGGCGACAAGACCGCCGAAGTCCTCGGCAGCATGATCTTCGAAGGCGCCGACATCATCCGTCAGCGCATACAACACTACGACATCCAGTGCGACTACAAGCCGGGCGGCATCTTCGCCGCGCTGAACAAGAAGCAGCTCAAAGGCCTAGCCGAGCAGAAAAGCAGCTGGGAACGTTACGGCAACAAGAATCTGAAGATGCTCGACGCGGCGGACATCAAGCGCGAAGTCGGTTGCGACAACTACGTCGGCGGCCTGCTCGACATGCAGGGCGGCCACATCCACCCGCTGAACCTGGCCCTCGGCGAAGCCTCGGCCATCATCGGCCTGGGCGGCAAAATCTACGAGCAATCGGCTGCGGTGGAAATAACCTATGGCGAGCCGATCACCGTGCGCACCGCCAAAGGCATCGTGCGCGCCAAGTACCTGCTGATCGCCGGCAACGCCTACCTGCCGCAAGACCTCGACAACCGAGTCACCCGCAAAAGCATGCCGTGCGGTTCGCAAATCGTCGTCACCGAGCCGTTGTCGGAAAAGGTTGCGCGTAGCCTGATCAAAAACAACTACTGCGTCGAAGACTGCAACTACCTGCTCGACTACTACCGCCTCACCGCCGACAACCGTCTGCTGTACGGCGGCGGCGTGGTCTACGGCGCTCGTGAGCCGGACGACATCGAACAGCTGATCAAACCGAAAATCCTCAAGACCTTCCCGCAACTGAAGGACGTGAAAATCGACTACCGCTGGACCGGCAACTTCTTGTTGACCATGTCCCGCATGCCACAATTCGGCCGCATCGAGAAAAACGCCTATTACATGCAAGGCTACAGCGGCCACGGCGTCACCTGCTCGCACCTGGCCGGCAAACTGATCTCGGAAATGATCCGTGGCGATGCCGAACGCTTCGATGCCTTCGCTTCGCTTCCGCACATGCCCATGCTCGGCGGCCGCACCTTCCAGGCCCCACTCACCGCCATGGGCGCCGCGTATTACGCACTGCGTGATCGCTTCGGCATCTAAGCCCAACGCAGAAACCCTGTGGGAGCGAGCCTGCTCGCGATGAGGCCATATCAGTCGCCATCAATGTCGTCTGACACACCGCCATCGCGAGCAAGCTCGCTCCCACAGGGGATTGGCGGCGTACACAATCTCGGCTAACACCACTGATCACTGTGGGAGCGGGCTTGCCCGCGAAGACGGCGGCACAGTCACTAATGATGTTGACTGAAACACCGCATTCGCGAGCAAGCCCACTCCCACAATTCACATCACTGAACTAGCTGCCATCACCACCCAACAACCTTTTTACCCAGCCACTTATCGATCCTGCTGAGCAACACCACCAAACGTGATTTAATACCCGCCTTTCACATTTCCGGGACAGGGAAGCGGTACTTTCGCGGCCAAAAGTCGCCCGCCATCCACCCCCATAACCCTTAAGTATTTCTCGCATAAGGCTGTCATGGACACGGGCTCACGACTCAAATTAGTACGCGAAAGCTACAAACTGTCCCAGCGCGAGCTGGCCCGGCGTAGCGGCGTCACCAATGCCACCATTTCCCTGATCGAACAGAATCGCGTCAGTCCCTCCGTCAGCTCCCTGAAAAAACTGCTCGAAGGCATTCCTATGTCTTTGGCGGACTTCTTCACCTTTGATCAACCGCCGCGCGAACATCAGTACGTATTCCGCGCCAATGAACAGCCGGATCTTGGCCGTCATGGACTGCGGTTGCTGCTGATCGGCGCTTCGGTGCCGAGCCGGCAGATGCGTCTGTTGCGGGAGCAATACGCACCGGGTGCGAGTTCGGGGGAAGAGCCGATCGTGCATTCTGAAGGGGAGGAGTGTGGGCTGGTTACGCGGGGGACTGTTGAGCTGACGGTTGATGGGCAGATTAGTGTGCTCAATGCGGGCGACGGCTATTACTTCCCGACGACGCTGCCTCACAAGTTTCGCAATATCGGCCAGGATGAAGCGGAAATCATCAGCGCTAACACTCCAGCCAACTTCTGATATCAAAACGGACACCCTGTAGCGCCTGCCGAAGGCTGCGTCCGCGGCCAACGCCGATGGGCAGCAACTGCTACAGGGTTTAAACAAGTAAATGGACTTCACCTCATGACCGCACTCCGTATTCGCGCCCTCGCACTCTGCATCTTCCACCACGACGGCAAGATACTGGTCAACGAAGCACTGGACCCCGTTACTGGAAAGCCATTCTTGCGCCCAATCGGTGGCGGAATCGAGTTTGGCGAAACCAGCGCCCAGGCCGTAATACGTGAAGTCGATGAAGAACTCGGTTTATCCATCACCGATGTTCGCCTACTCGGCACGCTCGAAAACATCTTCACCTATGCCGGCACGCCCGGGCACGAAATTGTGCAGGTCTATGATGCGAAATTCGTAGATGCCAGCGTCTATGAACTGACCCACTTGAACGCTCAAGAAAGCGATGGTGCTGCCTTTATTGCAAAGTGGCTGCCGCTCGACAGTATTACTGGCGATACGCCGCTGGTTCCTGCCGGGTTGTATGAGCTGCTGGAGAAGGTCGCACCTGTCAGGTATACGCCAGCAGTCGACCGCAGAGCACCACGCTGATCCATAACATAATCGAAAAAATCGCCTGTATTTTTGCTATTCCAGGCGCCGCGGTGTCGGTGTTCCACCTATCTACTGAACGGAAGACACCAACATGGAAAAGAGCCGCATTGAGGCCCGCAATGCCGATCAAGCACAGCTTCAGAATAAAAACGCCATTGGATGCGAAGTCGTGCGGATGGGCTGAAAACATCATCAGCCCGGCTGGAACTATCAATAGCAGCGCCGCAACTCCCCACCTCAGGAGGTGGCGAGCCAGTGCCGTCACCGGAAGATCTCTCGACAGCCCGAGTACCCTCAGGTCGAACATGACGACCGAGCCGACCAGCACCACGAATCCAATGATGTGAACCACTTCGACTATCGGATACAGCCATATTTCGCTTCGCATGGCCGACCCGAGTTGCGAGTCACCCACATAGTCCAGCCAGCTCCCCAGGCCCGATCCACCGCTGGTGCTGGTTGTCTGCATCAGCGTAACTCAGTGGTTTTGTTGTCGACCGTGATGCGTTCTGCGCGCAGTTCATCGGGGTTGCTGCGATTCTGATAGCCAACCACCAGCGCGCGCTTGCCGACACTCAGCATTTCCGGGGAAAGTCCACGGTTCTCCATGCGCGAGGGTGGCGCCAGCACGACGTTCCAGGTTTTGTCGTCGGTCTTCAGGCGAACGAACCCATGCGGGTGGGAATAGCCGGACTCCTCGATCGTTCCGTCCAGCTGCAAGGGTTTGCTCGAATCGTACTCACTCCAGCCGTGATGAGCGAACACCGCCGATGCCACCAGTAACAATGAGAATCCAAGGGATGCAAGCAAGCGCTTCATGATGCGACCTCCTGTTACGGATCATTGATGACCGTCAGCCCGTTCTGATCAGGAACAGGTCAATCCGGAGAATCTATAAAAATAGTACAAATTCGCGACGTGGGGAGGCCGGCCTATTTCCCCCTCAAAATTGACAATTCGGATCATCCAAAACACTATCGACCCATGACCTACATTTCCCGCATGAACATGATGTGCACTTCCATGACCGCCGCTGGCGGGCCGTGAGGTCACGCGTTCGCAGGATTTGACGTAGTGACCCAAAGCCCCGCCAGAAATGGACGGGGCTTTTTAGTTCTCCGTCCACCGATGGCTCAAGGAGAATGAAATGCTCGAGATCAGACGCGCCCAGCCCAGCGATGCCCAAACGGCATTCGATATCCGCCTTCAGGCGATACGGCACCAATGCATCGGGGCTTATACCGCAGAACAAATGTTCGCCTGGACAGCCGGAGCCGCCAAGGATGGGTATGGCGATTTAGTGGAAAAACACTTTTATCTGGGCTGTATTCAGGGTGAACCGGTGGCGACAGGGATGCTTGATCTGGAGAACAGCGAAATCGGCGCGATCTTTGTGCTGCCGGAATTCATGGGGCAAGGCATCGGCTTGAAGATGCTCGACTACCTGGAATGCCTGGCGCGGGAGTTGGGTCTGAAGGAGGTCAATCTGGACGCTACGTTGAACGCGGCTGATTTTTACCGGCGCTGCGGTTTCGTGGGTGACGAACCTGCTGTTTACCATTCACCGTCAGGGCTTCAGTTGGCGTGTGTGCCTATGGTGAAGGGGCTATTTCGTTGATTGGGAAAGGCGGGCAGGGGTAAAAACAGGTCATGAAAAACCCGCAGTGATGCGGGTTTTTTGTGGCTGAAATTTGCTTGCGGCTTCTACCTGGTTCAATCCGTGAACCGTTCAATCATCGCTTCATGGATTCGCACTGGTTACGCAGGTCGCTGTTGCTGATACTCGCACAGCTCCCGTTACCTATTTTGGCATTACAGTAGTTGCGCTGGTCGCTGTCATTGATGTTGGCGCAACTGCCGCTACCGCTGCCGGTCTCCGCGTTGCAGGTATTGCGCAAATCCGAGTTGTTGATACTCGCACAGCTCCCGTTACCTATTTTGGCATTACAGTAGTTGCGCTGGTCGCTGTCATTGATGTTGGCGCAACTGCCGCTGCCGCTGCCGCTGCCGCTGCCGGTCTCCGCGTTGCAGGCATTGCGCAAATCCGAGTTGTTGATACTCGCACAGCTCCCATTACCTGATTTGGCATTACAGTAGTTGCGCTGGTCGCTGTCGTTGATGTTGGCACAACCGGCGTAGGCATACCCGCTAAGCATCAAAAGCACCGCAATGATCAGTCTCATTACACACGTCCATGGTTTTGACAGGAAACAGCCTGACGCTGGTTGATCCAAGTTGTCTCTCAGATGGACCGCTCACTCATTGCGTCTGCAATAAAGGTGACCAATAAAGGTGACAGATCTATTTAAATAAACAGATCTGTCACCGTTGGAAATACCTGATTCATGCAAGCGCATCGAAAAGGCACGCGACAGGGTTTAACCGACGGCAGTTTTATCAGCCCCGTCAGCGTGCTGTTCAACTAGGGAGCCAAGGATCTGCACTGATTGCGCAGACCGTCGTCCTTGATGTTTTGACAACCTCCCGAGCCTTGCTTGGCCTTGCAGTAATTGCGTTGGTCATCGTCGCGAATGTTTGCGCAATTACCGCCATCCGTTTCCCCTTTGCAGGCATTGCGCATGTCGTCGTCCTTAATGTTTTGGCATCCCCCCGAACCCTGCTTGGCCTTGCAAAGGTTGCGTTGGTCATCGTTGCGAATGTTTGCACAATCACCCGTACCTTCCGTTTCCGCTTTGCAGGCATTGCGCTGGTCGTCGTCTTTAATATTCTGACAGCCGCCCCGACCCTCCCGGGCCTTGCAATAGTTGCGCTGGTCATCGTTGCTAATGTTTTCGCAACTGGCGTAAACGTAGCTGCTGAACATCAGCATCACCGCGAGGATTAGTCTCATCACACACGTCCATGGTTTGCCAGGAATCAGCCTGACGCTGGTGGCCCCACTGACAAGACGTCGTGGTGCGCCATCATATCGACATCAGTTTGTAGATAAGTTCCAAGGTACAACTGAGAGGGCGAGGAGAGCGATAAAAATGCCTGTATCCAAGGAACGGGCATTTGGTTTTCCAATGTGGGGTGGCCCCGACATCAGGTGACAGGTCTATTTAAATTAGATCTGTCACCGTTTTTCGAATGACCCGCCAACTCAAGATTCCACCACCTCAATCGTCCATTCGCCCAGCACATTCTTCGTGACGTATTGGAACGGCACAAATATTCCATATGCTTCGAGGTAGACGTAAATGTCGGTGCTGTATTGGTAAGCATCTTTTATGCAGCTGAGTACCTTGGCAGTCCCGGTCAAACTCGGGTGATACGTGCTGGCGGGTTTCTGCGACTGCACCTCACAGCTGTATCTGTCGTGGACCGGCACCAGGGCTCTGGGACCTTTCCCGCCGTTGGTGTATTGAAGCCGCATTTCCTGCGCCGTGTATCGCAGGAGTGCGCCGACCGGCATGTGCGCCCAATCGCCCTCGAAGCTGAGGTTCGTCAGCGCCTTATCCTCGATCGATATTTCACCTGCACGAGTTCTGTATTTACTTTCACCCAAGTCAATCAGGCCCCGGAAAGTGGCTTTGACCCACTGACTTCCTTGCTTTTCAAAACGCTCCGTCAGTTGATTGCCTGCCTCGCTTGAAAGGTATGTCGAGTCACGCCCGTTGAGCCGCACGCCTTCATCCGAATACTGTCTTGGCACGGAGTTGTCCTTGAACACTCGCCGCAGGTGCCGAATGCTTTTCTCCGGTTTGGGCATATTCAATGCCTCGATGGCTTTCAACACCGGGGCGGCAACGATGGGGACCGGTAATTCGAAAGGCGACTGCTCACGCCCTTCAAATGGTTTGTATTGGTCCAGCGACTGCGGTTTGCCACAGGCCACTTGAACCAACTGACGCTCATCGGCTCCGAGGCTTTGCGAGCCAATAGCTTTGAGATCTGTCTGCACGTTTCCAGCGAGCACACGACTGTGAGTATCAAGGTAGAAACGGCTTAACGCGGTCAGTTGTTGCAGGGCGCAGTTGGCCGTCCACCGCTGGCGTACCTGCCCATACAAGACTTTTCCGTCGGGCACCAACATTTCGCCGGGCTGTACCCGAGCCGTCCAGAAAGTCACCTCATCACCTTTTACTCTCAGGCTGCTGCGGTCGATTATCTGCCAATCCTGATGCTCGGGTGCCGAGAACACGCGCCATTGAGGAGGTGCTGTCTGGGCACACACTTGCTTCAACTGCGCACTTTGCAGGTACTGGCTCTTTTGTTCGGCAGGTAATTGCCGGGACTCCTCCGAACGCCCCCTCGGGTTGGCGGCGAATAGCGACATTCCCGCTTTGCTGTAGTACGCCATTTGCGCATCCGGCTGGCTGCAGTTGGCGTCGAAACGTGCCAGATAGTGGAGTTCCGGACTTGGGGACGAAGCCACGATATAGGTGATCCGATCTCCCTCGCGAATGATCGAGTTCGGCTCGGGTGTCTCGAACAGCACACTGTTGAAAACCGAAAAACCCGGCTGGGCCTCAGGTGTTGTGATTTGAGCGGGTTTTGTTGCTTGGCATCCAGAGAGGATCACGGCAACGGTAAGCAGTGAAAAAAAGCGGGAAGGGCGGAACGTGGCATCCATGCGGGTGTACTTCATTGAAAGAGTGATGGCATATTAACATGAGTGCTGGCTGCCAAATAGAACGGTGCTTATAGCAACAAACAGGCCTCCGGATTTCAGGGCTGCTACTCAAATTATGGAGAGGCGAGGATGACTGGAGAGGTTTTGAAGTCGAAGTTGGTCAATTTCTTGGTGGCCGATGTCGAGGTGAACTATGACAACGTCGACGATTTATATTCCATGGCTGAGGCTGGCAATGTGGACGCGTTGGGCGATGTGCTGGAGGCCTTCAAGGAAGCATACGGAGGACTTTGGGTTGGCGGGAAGATGGTGCTGACTCAAACCGCAGTTCACTTGAGCGCAAATGCCATGAACCGCCTCGTTCAGGATGGGACGCTGGATGTTGAGCTCCCACTGGCATTAGTTCGAAAGGTCACTATTGAGGGTGGGTTCATGACGAAGATCATCCGTTTGGATACCAGCGCTGGTAGCGTTAAATTCCGCTGTTTTGGTGCGAAGGACGTCGCTGCGTTGATAGAGAAGATGATCCTCTCGCCAACTCGACAGGCCTGAATAGAACAAAAAACCCGCAACTCAATGCGGGTTTTTTTACGACTCAACTCTGATCACTGACTCTTTGGTACATCAAACCCACGCTGTTCAATCACCCGAAACACATCGCTCACATCCTGGACCATGATCCGGGCGATGTTGGTCACGGTGTTGATGTCGTGTTCGGCGTAGTCGGGGAGGCTGGTGCAGGCCATGAGGTTGAGGTATTTGAGGACGGCGTTGAGGCGTTCGCTTAGGCAGTTGTGGAGCTCGCGCAGTGGGGCGTCGTAGTCGATGAGCAGGACGGGGTAGTCGGTGGCGAGCTGGGACATTGGGGTGAAGCGGCGGGGCGGATTGTTTGTGGACATTAGGATGAGCTCTTCAAGGAATTATGAGGCGCCACCTTTTCTGCTGCGAAACAAAGGGGTGGCAGCTATGTGCGGGTTCGCAGACCGGAGAAGAGATCAAAGCCGGCAGACCCGAAGGTCTCCCACACACAGCCGCCATAAAACGTAACGGCGGCAAAGTTTGCCACAGTTGTTTTTAGCGGTGTGATCACTTCTGGAGGGCTGCGAAACCCAATCGCTGACTTTGGTCAGCGATGGTTCGAATATAGGCGGCGATTTTGGTGGCTGCAAACAGGGGTGTAGGACGTAAATCGGTGTTTTGTGGCTGATGGCGAAGACTATGTTCGGCTGAGCAGCAGTCGTTTAATCAGAGGTTGTTTAATGTCAGGTGGACCGTGCGTGCTGGATTTGCGGCTGCTGCGCAGCCGAACGCAGGCTTCGCCAGCTGCTACAGGATGTGTGCATGTTTAAAAGTTCGGTGGGGTTTGGGACGGCTTCGCCTCTCAGCGGGAGCAAGTTCCCTCGTCACAGAGGGTGATTTCCCACATGATTTTCGGAGATGAAAATCAAAGAAAAGCAGCCTCTGTTGCGTGGTCATTAAGCGTGGCCGGAGAGGCACGGCTTCATTCATAGCTTTTCATAAACCACTTCGAAATTAGATCCCAGTTCGATTTGGATAGTGGCGAGCAGGGCGTGCGCCGCAGAATCGAACCGTGTGTACTCCTCTGATTCCCAAGGGCCGGGATCTGGTGGGTAGTCCCAGTTTAGAGATGTGTCATGCCAGCGTGTCAATTCATTCAGAGACGTTCGGGTTTTGTCAGTAAGCGGTAGCTGATCTTCAATTGGGCCTACCGAAAATTGTTCGCGTGCGGCTTCGTTCCCGCACCACAACACGCCGCCACCCCATTCGAACATCAAGCGTATAACGAATTTTTGTTTCATCGCGCTGTTCCGGCGGGGGTAATAGTGCCCGAGATGGTAGCGGTAATTTTAAAGGGCAACCATCCACAACAGCTGGTGAGACCTGAAACAGATTTCAGATGTACCTGCAAAAGTAAATTGTGCTTTGAGTCAGTCAGAATAAACAAAGCCCCAAATCATCGGGGCTTTGTCATTTCAAATTGCGCAGTTTTCTAATCCTTATCGCGGACCATCCGACCTCATTGCCCAGCCTGCGGCGAATGCGGATTGTGCTCAGTGTGCTTCGGTCCCGCCAACGCCCACGCCACCACCCCAATCAGCGGCACAAACACGATCACGACGATCCACAAGAGTTTGTTGCTCGATTTGCCTTGGGCTTTGCGAACTCGGTTGATTGCCCATAGCTCGACCAGCAAAAGGACTACGGTCAGTACGATCCAGATTGTTTCGATTTGCATTGGTCACCCTCCAGATAGTCTCTCCGTTAGGTGGGTTGTGGTGGGCAGGGTTCATTTAATTTTTGGGGGACGTAAGCGGGGGTTGCTCGCGATGGTGGTCTGTCAGTCAAATTAATATTGGCTGTCAGGACCTCTTCGCGGGCAAGCCCGCTCCCACAGGGGATTGGGGGGTTAGTTAGATCGAGTTGGCCAGTTTCCCGGTTGAGAGGCGGCGTTTGTAGGCGGTGTCGCGGTTGGCCAGCCAGTAGTAGAGCGGGGAGGTGATGAGCAGGCCGACCAGCCAGGACAGGTCAGCGCCGTTGATGTGCTCGGAGATCGGCCCGACATACAGCGGCGTGTTCATAAACGGAATCTGCACCGCAATCCCGATCGCATACGCCAGCAACGCCTGCGGGTTGTAGCGGCCGTAGATCCCGCCATCGACTTTGAAGATCGAGTTGATGTCGTACTGACCTTTGTGAATCGCATAGAAGTCGATCAGGTTGATCGCGGTCCACGGCACCAGCACCACGAGCAGCACCAACACCATGTCGACGAAGTGGCCGATGAAGTTGGCGGAGGCGCCGACGGCGGCGAAGCAGCAGGCGGCGAGGATGACTATCGAAAGCACGGCGCGGCTTTTGGCGGTGGGGATCCAGCGGTAGGCGAAGGTTTGGATCAGGGTGATCAGCGACAGCACGGCGCCGTAGAGGTTGAGGGCGTTGTGGCTGATGACGCTGAGCAAAAACAGCACGAGCATCAACGGGCCGATGGAGCCAGTGGCGAGTTTGACGGCGTCCATGGTGTCCATGCCGACGGGCGTGGCGAGGACGGCGACGGCGCCGAAGATGAACGAGAGGCTGGAGCCGAGGACGGTGCCGAGATACGTGGTCCAGAACGTTGCGGCGACGGGCACGTTGGCCGGCAGGTAGCGCGAGTAGTCGGAAACGTAGGGCGCGAAGGCGATCTGCCAGAGTGCGGCGAGGGACACGGTGGCCAGCCAGCCGGAGATGTTGAAGCTGCCACGGGTGAGGAAATCGGCGGTCTGCACGTGAGTGAAGATGTAGCCGAAGCCGAGCACGATGCCGGCGCCGAGCACCCAGGTGCCGATGCGGTTGAGCACGTGGATGAAGCGGTAGCCGATGATGCCGATGATGCCCGAGCCGAGGGCGCCGATGACGATGCCCACGGGCACCGGGACGCTGTCGACGACGCCGTGCAGGGATTTGCCGGCGAGGACGATGTTGGAGGCGAAGAAGCCGATGTACATGATGCCGGCGATCAGCACCACCAGCAGCGCGCCGAGGGAGCCGAACTGGGCTCGGCTCTGGATCATTTGCGGGATGCCCATCTGCGGGCCTTGCGCCGAGTGCAGCGCCATCAGCACGCCGCCGACCAGGTGGCCGACGAGAATGGCAACGATGCCCCACACCAGGTTGAGGTGAAACATCTGCACGCCGAGGGCGCCGGTGACGATGGGCAGCGGGGCGATGTTGCCGCCGAACCAGAGGGTGAACAAGTCGCGGGTTTTGCCGTGGCGATCTTCGGGCGGCACGTAGCCGATGGTGTGTTTTTCGATGAGCGGGGCGGCGGTTGTTGCGGTGGTAACCATGACGGACTCCAAGGCAATTTGAGTACGTGGACGTACTTCGGTGAGCGCTGCACGGGGGCGACGCTTTTCTTGTTGGAGTGGATGATGTGGGGTGGGGGCGGATAGATAAATTAGTAAGATTGTGGGTATAGACGTTAAAAAATGTAGGTCGATTGGACGCCGAAAAACCTGTGGGAGCTAGCCTGCTAGCGATAGCGGTTTGACAGTCCAAACTGATTTGGCTGACAGATCGCTATCGCTAGCAGGCTAGCTCCCACAGGGGTTTTTTGGGTGTTCAACAGCTTTGTTATTCAGTGATCGATAGCAGCATCCGTTGCAACATGGCGTCGCAGGCAGTGAGTTGTTCGAGGCTGACGAATTCGTCGGGTTTATGGCCCTGGTCCATGCTGCCGGGCCCGCAGACGACGGTGGGGATTCCAGCCGCGTCGAACAGGCCTCCTTCGGTGCCGAAGGCCACGGTGCCAAACTCGCGGGAGCCGCAGAACTTGGCGATCAACTCAGCCGCTTCGCTGTGCGCATCAGTCGCCAAACCGGGGTAGGCCGATAACTCACTGAAGCGGATCTCACTCTGTTCACTCACCGCACGCATGCGCGGTAAAACCTGCTGCTCGGCATAGGCTTTGAGCTCCTGCGCAACCTCACTCGGATCATGGGAAGGCAACGCGCGGATCTCGAAGTCGAAGCGGCAATCGGCGGGGACGATGTTCAAGGCTTTGCCACCGGAAATCACCCCGGTCTGCACGGTGCTGAACGGCGGATCAAACCGCGCATCGTGATGTTCGGGGGCTTTGAGGCGTTGACCGATCCGCCCCAGCTCACCGATCAGTTCAGCGGCGTATTCAATGGCGTTGACCCCAAGCGGCGCGTACGCCGAATGGCAAGCTTCGCCGTGAATATCACAACGCATCGCCAGTTTGCCTTTATGCCCGAGCACCGGTTTCAACTCGGTTGGTTCGCCAATGATGCACAGCATCGGTTTGACCGGACGCTGCTCCAGTTCCGCCAGCAACGAACGCACGCCGAGGCAACCGACTTCCTCATCGTAGGACAGCGCGATGTGCACTGGCAGCCGCAGCGTGGCTTTAACCAGAGACGGCACCAACGCCAGCACGCAAGCGATGTAGCCTTTCATATCCGCCGTACCACGCCCGTACAGCTTGCCGTCGCGCTCGGTGAGTTCGAACGGCGCAACCGTCCACGGCTGACCATCGACGGGCACCACGTCGGTGTGTCCCGACAGCACGATGCCCGGCCGGTCCGCCGGGCCGATGGTCGCAAACAGATTGGCTTTGCTGCGCTGCTCGTTGTAGATCAGCTCGCACGGCACATCGAAACCCGCGAGGTAATCGCGGACGAACTCAATGAGGTGCAGATTCGATTCGCGGCTGGTGGAGTCGAACGCCACCAGTGTTTGCAGCAAATCGCGGCGGGTACTCATCGGTCGTCTCCGGCGACGCCGTAGCCTGGGGATTTGTCGGGGGCGAGGGCGCGGTCGATGTAGTCCTGGACTTGTGGGCGATAGGCGTCCCAGAGTTTTTCCAACTGGCCGATCGGATTTTCGTCCGCCCAATCAACCCGCAGGTTGATGATCGACCAGGTGAGTTCGCCGACCACCACCATCGCCGCCGAATGCACCGGCCCGGCTTCGCCACCAGCGGCGATGGCCGCTTTCATGGCGGCGAGCAAGCGGTCGGCGAGTTGACCTTCGCCGTGTTCGAACGCTTCGACCATGGCCTCGATCACCGCCTGGTCCGCAAGCATGTTGCCGGCGGCGACGCATTGCTCGCCCGACACAGCGTTGTGGTTGCCGAGGGTTTGCGCGCCGCTGAAATGAGCGGTCTGGCCGAGGTGGTCAATCGCAGTGATCTGTCGGTATTGGCTGTAGCCGTTGCGGGTCAGGACTTTGTCCAGCGCCTCGGCAGGGGCAAGGCCTTGCTCCATGAGGGCGAGGACTTCCGGGCCTAATGACGGCAGGGTGATGTTTTGTGTGGAGACGGCGCCGACACCCGGCAGCAGCCACGGGCAACGGGCGCCGACGGCGATGCTGGAGGAACTGATCGCAATGCCAAACTGACCGGTTTCGGGGCAACGGGCGGCGATGGAGAAGGTCATGGGTTTTGCTCCTTGGGTTGCCTTGGAGGAAATGGGTGGTTGTGCTGGCGCCTTCGCGAGCAAGCCCGCTCCCACATTTGGATCGGTATTGCTCACAAATTGTATGTTCGCTAAAGATCCCCTGTGGGAGCGGGCTTGCTCGCGAAGGCCGCGACTCGGTGAACCTGCTTACTCAGGAATCACCGCAATCACATCAATCTCCATCAACCACTGCGGCTGCCCGAGTGCCGAAACCACCAGACCAGTGGAAATCGGAAACACACCTTTCAACCACTTCCCGACTTCCTGATACACCGGTTCGCGATACCGAGGGTCAATCAAATAAGTCGTGGTTTTGACGATGTGGCTGAGGTCGCTGCCAGCCTCTTCCAGCAGCTGCTTGACGTTGCGCATGGCTTGCTCGGTTTGCGCGCGCGGATCACCCAGACCCACCAGCCTGCCCTCGAAATCAGTCCCGACCTGGCCCCGAACATAAACCGTGTTACCGGCGCGGACTGCCTGGCACAGGTCGTTGTCCAGGCTCTGGTTCGGGTAGGTTTCCTTGGTGTTGAACATGCGAATACGGGTATGGGTTGGCGTGGACATATGAAGCTCCTGAAAAGAAAAAGGCTTAGGCACTGACCGTGGTTTTATGGGCGACCGGGGCCTGTTCTGCCTCCCGTTGCGCCGCGTCGTGGTAGTCGAGATACGAGCGCTGAATGGCGATGTGATCAGCCACGTACTTGGCGTCATGCCAGACACCCCAGATGAACGACGACCCGCGACGGGACTGCCACGGCAGGCCAAGGAAGTACACGCCAGCCTCGCTCGACACGCCGCGTTGATGCTGCGGCTTGCCGTTGTCGTCGAAGGCCGCCACCTTGAGCCAGCTGTAATCGGTGGCAAAACCGGTGGCCCAGATGATTGAGGTGACGCCGGCTTTGGTCAGGTCGAGTTCAAGAATCGGGTGGGTCACGCACTCCGGATCCGGGAACACGTGGCGCGCTTCTGGTTCTTCCGGCAGGTCCAGGCCGTTGCGTTCGATATAGGCGTCGGCGGCATTCAGCAGCGCCAGATAATTCTCGTCACCACGCGCCAGGTTGTCGGCCAGGTTCGGCTGGAACGTCGCCACGCCACCGTTGAACGATTGAGTCAAACCGACCAGCGTCATGCCCCGATGCGCCAAGCCACGGAAGTCCACCGTACGACCACCATGGGCGCCGCTGACCGCGATGGTCACGTGTTCGCGACCCGGTTTCATCGCCGCCTGATCCCATTCCCCCAGCACGCCCAGCCACCAGCAGAAATCACGGTTGCGATAAGCGCGAGGAGGGCGGTCGTGGGCGCCGACCGAGAGGTAAACCTTCTTGCCGGCACGCTGCAATTCATCGGCAATCTGCACGCCGGACGAACCCGCGCCGACCACCAGCACCGCACCTTCAGGCAGTTGCGCCGGGTTGCGGTAGTCGGCTGAGTGGACCTGCATGAACGGCTGATCTTTCGGCGCAATCGGCGGAATGACCGGACGCTGAAAAGGCCCGGTGGCGGCCACCACGCGGTTGGCCTCGATCACGCCTTCAGAGGTTTCAATGGTGAAGCCCGGGCGACCGACATTACGTTCGACTTTCAGCACGTCCACGCCGGTGCGAATCGGCGCGTTGAATTTTTTGGCGTAGGCTTCGAAGTAATCGGCGACGCGTTCTTTCGGGGCGAATTCGTCGGGACTGAGGTCGTCAAAATCAAGACCGGGGAAGCGGTCATGCCACGCCGGACCATTCGCCACCAGCGAATCCCAGCGCCCGGTGCGCCAGCGCTCGGCAATGCGGTTGCGCTCCAGCACCAGGTGCGGCACGCCGAGTTTGTTCAGGTGTTCACTCATGGCCACGCCAGCCTGACCGGCGCCAACAATCAGCGTATCTGTTTTTATTTTTTCAGTGGTCATCTCAATACCCTTCGAAGTTGGAGTGAGGTCGCGAACGACCTGCCATTTCTTGGGCTCAAGACTAGGGATGACCCTGGTATCGGTAAAATATTATTAAGCTGGCATTTGAGTATAAATAACTGAGGCAGAGCGCTATCTGGCGTTCCATCAAGGCGCGTGGATACGCCATAGTGGCGCTGCGGGTTAACATGGCGCCTTATCAAGGCAGCAGACAACCGGTTCGGTAACGTAATGGAGTGGGGCGAGATTGATCGAACGACGCCAATTTAGCGGAGGCATGAAGGGCAAGAACCTTCGCTATCTGAATGAACACCCCGATGGGACCCTGCAAGCGGTCCGCGCCGGATTCCTGCTGCTCGAGCATTTCTCGCTGCCCGCGTTCACCCAGGCGCTGGATACGGTGATCACGGCCAATCTGCTACGGCCTGACTCGTTCTCTTCCCGCACGTTCGGCTTGAATGAAGGCGAGGTCGTCAGCGATCTGGGCCTGGTCATTCGGCCCGATGCGCGGATCGATTGTGCCGCGATCAAGGCGCTGGACCTGCTGGTGATTTGCGGCGGCTACAGGACAGAACTCAAGGCCAGTGAAGGTTTGATCAGCCTGCTGCGCACAGCATCAGACCAAGGCGTCAGCCTCGCCGGATTGTGGAACGGTGCATGGTTCCTGGGGAAGGCCGGTTTGCTGGACGGTTACCGTTGTGCGATTCACCCTGAACATCGCCCGGCGCTGGCGGATTTCTGCAAGGCCACGCAGGTCAGCAGTGAGCCCTACATCATTGATCGCGACCGGCTGACGGCGTCCAGTCCATCCGGGGCCTTCCACATGGCGCTGGACTGGATCAAAGGGCTGTACGGCAAAGCGCTTGTCGAGGGGATCGAGGACATCCTGGCCTTCGAGGAGTCCCGTTACCGGCGCATCAAGCCGACTGAAAATGTCTGTGTGAGCGCGCCGTTGCGCGAGGTGGTGAAGTTGATGGATGCCAACCTCGAAGAACCTTTGGAGTTGGAGCAACTGGCGGTTTACGCCGGCCGCTCACGGCGACAACTCGAGCGCTTGTTCAAGGAACAGCTGGGCACCACGCCACAGCGGTATTACATGGAGCTGCGCATTACCGAAGCGCGGCGGCTGCTCCAGCATACGGAGCTGTCCCAGGTGGACGTGCTGGTGGCGTGTGGCTTTGTTTCGCCGAGCCATTTCAGCAAGTGCTACAGCTCGTATTTCGGTTACAGACCGTCCAAGGAAAAGCGACTCGTCAAATAAGAGTCGCTCGCCCTGAGAAGCCCAGACCGTTAATGCATCTTGCTATGGTCAGCCATGCCAAGTGCCCGAGCCTCGGCGTTCACTTGAATCGTCTCTTTCTCGCCCTTGGCGTTTTCCACGGTCAGGGTCAGGGGGACTTTGTCGCCTTCCTTCACCTGAGCCGCCAGGTCCATCAGCATCACATGGTAGCCGTGGGGGTCAAAACTCACCGGCTTGCCGGCCGGCAACTCGACGGACTCGACCTGACTCATGCTCATCACATCGTCTTTCATGCTTGATTGGTGAATTTGCACGATTTTCGCGACAGGCGATTGCACGCTGAGCAGCTTGCTGTCGCTGTCGGCTTGCAGGGTCATGAACGCGCCGGTGGAAGGCTGGCCGGCAACGGTTGCGCGGACCCAGGCGTCGTCCACTCGCGTTTGCGCCGATACCTGCCAGGCCATGCCGATCAGGGCGCAGCCCAGGACCAGTTGCTGGACGCGTCGCGAGAACGCGGTGTTTGCGTGGATCGAATTCATTAGCAGACTTCCATGACGGTGAGCAGGTCTTCTGCGCACTCTTTAGCCGTAAGGGACGCGGACAGCCCCAGGCGCAAGTTGCCCCGGGAGTCGAAGACGTAGCTGGTCGCGGTGTGGGAGAGGGTGTAGGTCGAACCGCTGGGGATCTTTTCGAAGAACACGCCGAACTCTTTGGCGGTGGCGGCGGTTTCTTCCAGCGTGCCGTGCAGCGCCTCGAAACTCGGGTCGAACGACTTGACGTAGGCGTCGAGCATTTGCGGGGTGTCGCGTTCGGGGTCGAGGGTGATGAAGATCACCTGCAACTTCTCGCCGTCGCGGCCCATCAGTTTCTTGGCTTGCGCCGCGCGGGCCAGCGTTGTCGGGCAGACCGCCGGGCATTGCGTGAAGCCGAAGAACACCATCGGCATCAGGCCGCGATAACTGGTGAGCATCTTCGTTTCGCCCTGGGCGTCTTTGAGCTTGAAGGTACGTCCCATGATCTTGTCGCTGAGGTCCTTGCCGTACTTGAACGACAGCTTGGGGCCGTCATCGCAACCGGCGAGCAGGCCAAGACTCAACAAGCCCATACCGCGCAGGACCGTGCGACGGGTAAACAACGTACTCATGGAAAAACATTCCTGTGTTGCGACGTGAAATCTGCAGCGCCTGATGAGTCAGACGAAAAAAACGCGTGGATATTAACAAACTGTGGCCGTACGTCGCGCATTGTTGGACGAGGGGTGGGTTTGGTACAGGTGCAGGAAGCGCAGAAAACTACGGATCAGCCCACTGACCTCCCAGCCATCACGCAATCCCGTGTAGCAGCTGCCGAGCAGCGCGAGGCTGCGTTCGGCTGCGCAGCAGTCGTAAAATCAGAGAACACGGTTTACCTGACACACCGCGCTGCCTGATTTTACGACTGCTGCGCAGCCGAACGCAGCCTCGCGCTGCTCGGCAGCTGCTACAGGGTATGCGGTGTGTTTGATGGCGGGTATTGGACACATTGCCGCGTGGACACATTCCAGATACAAAAGTGCGCTTTCATGGTCCCGTCCCCCATCACAATGAGAGCGTTGCCATGTTCAATAAACTGCAGCAAGCCGCCCGACTGCTCAGCCAGGGCGCGCGTTTGATGATCGGCGTCCCCGATTACGACAACTACGTCGCGCAGATGGCGCTCAAACACCCGGAAGAACCGGTGATGAGCCATTCGGCGTTTCTTCGCGAGCGTCAGGAAGCCCGTTACGGCGGCAAGCAATGCACCACGCGTTGCTGCTGAATGCCGCCGGAAATGCGCTGATCACCACAAACTCTTCGTCATTGCATAACGGCTGCTAAGCTTCGACGGTGCAGCGTCCGAGCCTTTGCGGGATCGGGCGTTGCGCGTGGCCATGGAGTACGACTTCAGTATCAATATCCACTTCAACAGAGGTGGCGAGCGATTGTCGGTAACCTGCACGGAGGCAGGCAATGGTGATCAAGCACGTAGGCCATTCGAGTGCCGAGGGTGTTCCCGAGCCACTCGACCGTGAAGAGATGGAAAGGGTGCTGGCGTTGTTGCTGGCCAGTCCGGTGTTTGCCAAGTCCAGGCGCATGGGCAGTTTGCTGCGGTTCCTGGTCGATCACGATCTGCAATTTTCCAACAGCCCGCTCACCGAGCATGCCATCGGCATTGCGGTGTTTCGCCGTGACCCGGCGGTTTACTGCACGGGTGATGATCCGGTGGTGCGCGTCCAGGTGGGCCGGTTGCGGCGCAAGCTCGCGACCCATTACGCCACCCTGGGGCAGCAGGACCCGGTCCGTCTGAGCATACCGGCCGGTTGTTATCGGCTGGCTTACCAGCGGCTCAGGCCCAAAAGCACCACAACTCGCCATCCGGTCCTGCAGATCCAGCCGTTTACCTGCATCACCCGCGACGGCGATGACTTCACCCGGGGCTTGTGCGAAGAGCTGAGTTGCCGGCTGTTCGAGTCGTTCGAGCAGACGCAAAGCAATGGTAACCATGTGTTGATGAAGGTGCCGCGAAGCAGCATTAAGGCACTGGACGTTGTGCGAGCCGGGCGCGGTAACTATTCCCTTGAAGGCAGCGTACGGGTGGAGCCGAGCCGTGTCCGGGCATCGGTGCGCCTGATTGATGTCGCTCAGGGGCGGATCCGCTGGTCCGAGCAATTCGATCGCAATCGACCTTACGGCATCGCGACCCAGGAAGACCTGGCGGAGTCCATCTGTCGGTCGTTGACGGGCTATTTCGCCCGGGGCGGCGGCGATGCTCCCTGAGTAGTAGGGGCAACCGCAAGGTTGCCCCTCGATGCGACGATTACACGGTTTTCCATGCACCGTCTTCGTAGAGGCGGGTTGCATCGTTAACGACGGTCAGGTCAATTTCGATGGCCTTGGACCGCGAAGTGCTGAACATGGTGCTGGTCTGCACGTTCTGTTCGAACCACACGAGAATGGTCTCGACCGGGGTCAGAACGGTATTGCCGGTGACCACCTGGTTCGTGGCGACGTAGATCGGGGTGCTGACCTGCTTGCCGTCGATGCCGACCGACAACTGGTTGATGCCAGGGTGGATCGGGCCGTATTCGTTATCCAGGGTGATGGAAATGTCAGGGCCGCCGGTCACAGCATTGCCCAGCAAGCCTTCCGGGCTGAGTATCGATTGTTGCCCCAGACCAATCGTGACGATGTTGGTCGAGACCTTCACCGTCACGTCAGCCTGAAAAGTATTGGACCCGAATAGCTGGTATTGCGGGGTCCAGCTGAAGCCGTTGTTGCTCAGGTACTTGTCATAGGACTGCCAGACCACGTTATAGGCTTCGTTACCGACTTTCTTGGCGAAGCACAGCTTGTAGCCTGACTGCTTGAGCAGGGTCAGGTCATCGGGTGCGATTTCGATCGTGACCGATTTTTGAGTGGCCGCCAGGGTCGACGTCAACACCTTGCTGTAGTCCGACGTTTTCAGGCTTGTTGGGGCGAGACTTTGGAACGAACTGAAGGCCTCTTGCACATTCTTGTGAAGTTGCAGAGCTTGATTGCTTACAGCGCTCGACTTGCTCATGGCTTTCCTCTTCCTTGGTTGTGTTAGGCAATCAATGGGCAGCGGGCAGCGAATCCGACAAGTGATCGGGCAGCACCCTCTAAACACATTGACGGCTTCACAGTAGGCGCTGGATTCAGGGCGGCGAAGTGTCTTGGCGTTACAGCGGGGAGGGCGGTTAAAGCGGCAACGTAACAGGCTGAGTAACCGGGTTGTATCAAGGGCTCTGTGAGGTGAAACAGCGGGGCGGCCGTTCGACCGCCCTACCGTGGCCTCATGCCGCCGGGCTACTCACCTTCGCGTCGGCCCAGACGAAGTTCCAGCTGGTCCGTTTGCCTTTGGCAATCTCGATCAGCTTGTTCTCATACACGGTGTGATTGACCGTGCCGGTGTAGGTCAGCTTCCGGGCCGCGTTGGTCCCGGTGACTTCCCCGGGCTTGCCGCCAGAGTCGGTCATGGCCTTTTTCATATCGGCTTCCGACGGGGCGCTGCTCTGGTTTTTTTCAACGGTTACGAAACTCATGGTGTCACCTCTTCCGTGATGGGGGGATCGGCGGACAGCAGGGTCGAGACGTTTTCGATCCTGCCAACACACCGAAGCCAATACTCTATTGGCCTGCCGGGCACCGCAGAAGTGACAACACGGGCGGTAAGGTAACAGCGCGGATACAGCGAAAAACGCGATGTAACGGCTACGTATCAGCCAGCGACATCACTTCGCTTTCCAGTGCCCACCGCCCGATTCGCAATCAATCTTCGATTGGTTCAAGTGTTCCGCGCCGTAGTAATACGTAGTGACCTGGGCGTTGTCGGGAATATTCAAGGACTTGCTGTTCTTGTCCTTGCTGGTGGAGTGAGGGTTGGCCAGGGATTCCTGTGTCAACGTCGCGATGCAGGCGGCCTGGTAATGATCGTCGCACTGTTCGACTTTTTTCTTGGTGCTGGTGAGCATTTCCTTGCTCTCGTTGCTGCATGACCAATCGATGGCATTCACCGGCATACCTTCGTATTCATAACAGGTATGGGACTCGACCACCGGAACCGAAGGGCTTTGGGACCGGGTCAGGACATCACAGCCTTCAGCGAATACCAGCGTGGGGCTCAGGCTGACGAGCAGAAACAGCAGTCTACGTTTCATCGGGATTTCCTCTCCAATGGCGCCGCTCGTGATCAAGGATCGGCGCTGATAGGGTTTCGAAAACACGGAGAGGCGCGGGGTTCAATTCGATTTGCGATCCCTGTAGCAGCTGCCGAGCAGCGCGAGGCTGCGTTCGGCTGCGCAGCAGTCGTAGAATCGGTAACCGCGGTGGTTCGGGAAAACCGCGTGTTCCGGTTTTACGACTGCTGCGCAGCCTCGCGCTGCTCGGCAGCTGCTACAGGGGGCGAGTTGTGGCTCTACTGCGCAATAAACTCGCGAATCGCCTTGATGGTCTGCGTCGGCGCTTCTTCCATCAGCCAGTGTCCCGCCCCTGGAATCACCACTTCCGTCACCGTGTCCGCCGCATTGCGCATCACGATTGCTTCGTTATTCCCAAAGGATTTTTCACCGCCGATGGCCAGCACCGGCATGGTCAGGCGGGTTTTCATCGACGCTTCGTTGTCCACCGCGTCCTGACGAATGCTGCGGAACTGAGCGAAGGCGGCGCGCATGGCGCCGGGACGGGCATAAAGCTTGGCGTAATGCTGGCGGGTCGCTTCATCGACCTTGGTCGGGTCGCCCGCGAACTCGTTCCAGAAGCGGTCGAGGTAGATGCGCTCACGACCGGCGACCAGGCGTTCGGCATCCGGTCCACCGAAGTCGAAGTGCCACAACATCGGTGAGCGAACGATGTCGTTCCACGGTGGAATGCCCGGCACGGGCGCGTCCATTACCACCAGGCGATCCGTCAGCTGCGGATAACGCGAAGCGTAAGCAAAGGCGACCATGGTGCCGATGTCGTGCCCAATGACCACCGCGTGCTCGATCTTCAACGCCGCCAGCACGCCACGGATGTCCCCCGCCTGGGTCTTCTTGTCGTAGCCGCTGTCCGGGATCGACGACAAGCCCATGCCGCGCAGGTCCGGCACCACGACGGTGTGGTCCTTGGCCAGGTCGGCAGCCAGTGGCGCCCACATGTCGCCGGTGTCGCCGAAGCCATGCAACATCACCACGGCGGGGCCCTTGCCACCGACGCGCACGTGGATCGTGGCGCCTTCGACCGGTATGTCCTGCACACGAAACCCGGCAGGAAAGGGCATGACTCCGGCATGGGCCGGAATGCTCAGTGCAAGCAAAAACGCGCTCAACAGGATACGGATCATCACGGTGCCCCCCTAACGCCCGGGGAAGGAACCCCGAAGCAATGTGGATGAGCGTAGACCGTTTGATTCGAAGCAGAAGTGCCCTCTCGCTCGCACGAGAGGGCAGGTGCCGGACTCAGGTGTGATGAATCTCCCGATCCTTGGTTTCCGGCATGAAGAATATGCCCAGAACGGCGGTCATCACGGCGATGACAATCGGGTACCAGAGGCCGTAGTAGATATCTCCCGTGGCCGCGACCATGGCGAACGCCACCGTCGGCAGGAAGCCGCCGAACCAGCCGTTGCCGATGTGGTAGGGCAGCGACATCGAGGTGTAGCGGATGCGCGCCGGGAACAGTTCCACCAGCCAGGCGGCGATCGGGCCGTAGACCATGGTCACGTAGATCACGAGGATGGTCAGGAGCAGCAACACCATGGGGTAATTGGTCTTGGCCGGATCGGCCTTCTCGGGATAACCGGCCTCTTTGAGCGAAGTTCCGAGGGAAGCGGTGAAGGCGTCGTTCTTGGCCTTGAAGTCGGCGGCCGGCATGCCGGTGCCCTCGAAGCTCTGAATCACCTTGTCGCCGATGCGCACTTGCGCGACGGTGCCTGGTTCGGCCTTCTCGTTCTTGTAGGGGATGGCCCGCTTCGCCAGCACGGTCTTGGCGAGGTCGCAGGAGCTGGTGAATTTGGCCTTGCCCACCGGGTCGAACTGGAACGAGCACTGGTCAGGATCGGCGATCACCGTGACCGGGTTCTTCTCCTGCGCGACGAACACATCGGGGTTACCGTATTGGGTCAGCGCATGGAAGATCGGGAAGTAGGTCAGCGCCGCGATAATGCAGCCGGCCATGATGATCCCTTTGCGGCCGATGCGGTCGGACAGGCTGCCGAAGATGACGAAGAACGGCGTGCCGATCAGCAGCGAGCCGGCGATCAGCAGGTTGGCGGTCTGCGGATCGATCTTCAGCGTTTGCAGGAGGAAGAACAGCGCATAAAACTGCCCGGTGTACCAGACGACCGCCTGGCCGGCCGTACCGCCGAGCAGGGCCATGATCACGATTTTCAGGTTGTCCCAACGGGCGAAGGATTCGGTCAGCGGCGCTTTGGAGGCCTTGCCCTCAGCCTTCATCTTCAGGAACACCGGCGACTCGCTCAGTTGCAAGCGGATGTACACCGAGACGATCAGCAGCAGGATCGACAGCAGGAACGGAATCCGCCAGCCCCAGGCCTCGAAGGCTTCGGTGCCGAGGATCGTCCGGCAAGCAAGGATCACCAGCAGCGAAAGGAACAGACCCAGGGTCGCCGTGGTTTGAATCCATGAGGTGAAATAACCGCGTTTACCTTTCGGCGCATGCTCTGCGACGTAGGTCGCCGCGCCGCCGTACTCGCCACCCAGCGCCAGGCCTTGCAACAGGCGCAAAGTGATCAGGATGATCGGCGCCGCCACGCCGATGGTCGCATAGCCGGGCAGAAAGCCCACGATGGCGGTGGAGATACCCATGATCACAATGGTGATGAGGAAGGTGTGCTTGCGCCCGATCATGTCGCCCAGTCGGCCGAACACGATCGCGCCGAAGGGCCGCACCGCAAAGCCAGCGGCGAACGCGAGCAGCGCGAAGATAAAGGACGTTGTTTCATTGACCCCGGCGAAGAAGTGCTTGGCGATGATCGCGGCCAGGGAGCCATAAAGGTAAAAGTCGTACCACTCGAACACGGTGCCCAGGGACGAGGCGAAAATGACCTTGCGCTCCTCCTTGGTGATGCCGTGGTGGGGCGCACTGCCCGTCGAAGTGTTGTCGATTGCGGCCATGAGTCTTCTCCGTCGTTCTTGTTATAGGCCGGAGTACCCCATTACCTCTTTGCCGCACCCAGGCCCTTGGGCTGATGTCGTCAGATTACGGATTGCGCGAAGCATGCACACAGGTTGACGGCCTCGCATCGCTGCAAGGTTTCCTGAAGCATAATCGGCTTCTTGCAGATATCCACTCGCCATCACTTTCAACCGCTGGATCAGGCTTACACAGGCCGCAGGGCTCACTTCGCAACCATTCGTTTAATCAATAATCACCATCAAGGAAGGCAAGTTCCGTTTTTCTGTCATGAGAGGAGGATAGCGTCATACCAAAGTCGCCTCTGAAGGAACCTGCGCGATGAGAATCTCTACCTTGCTGGCCCTTGTCGCTGTATTGACCGGTGGTGTTGCAGCCACCGCACCGGCCCACGCGGCTGACCCGTCCTGCCATTTCCTGCCGATGGCCGACAGCCCCGCCAGCTTGCAGCACACGCAATCGGTGGGCGTGCTCTACAGCGAAAACACCCTCAATACGATCGAATACCTTGAGCAGTACCATTCTGTCGCGCTGAACGGCGCGAAGAATCCTGCGCTGGATTCGCGCATCAGCAACGCCTTCGTCAACAGCTCCGATCCGAAACGGGCAATCAACTGGCTGATGGGATCGCTGCATAAACAATTCGCGTCGGTGACCGTGTACGACAATCTCGACGCCGTGATGCAAGCCCATCCCGATGTGGTGGTGATGCTGGACACCTACAGCCGTCTGGTGTCCAAGCGCAACAACCAGGTCGAGGCGCGTTTCCTGGCCAAGTTCTACGACTCGAACTTGCAATACATTGGCCAGGCGGAAGGTTCACGTGAACAGCAGATGCCTTCGGTCTGGGTGCATGGCAAAGCGGCGCCGGAAATTGCTGCGCAGATTGACCGGCAAAACGTGGTGCAGGTGAATGCGTTGAAGCGGTTTGATGCTTCGTTGAAGGCGCTGGTGACAACTGGCAACGGGGCGCAAGTCGCCAGCAACTGATGCACAATCAGGGTGACGGAATTATTTGAGCGCCACGCTCAGCAGGTGGCGCACGACCTCGGCCTCCACAGCGCCTTCGTTACCATTTTCACTAAACACCGCGCAACTCGCCGTGCTGCCGCCATCAACGAAGCGGTAGACCGCAACGACGCTGCCCGGTCCGGCTCCGGTGTGACCACTCAAGGTGAAGCCACCCTCCACGGTGCCCCGCATCAAACCAAGGCCGTAACCTGGAGCAATCCAGGGACGTCCGGTTATCGGTCCGCCCAATGTGCGGGCCGTTTGCATCTCCCGCAGCAGTGGTTGCGGCAACAGATCTCCACCCAACAACCGGTCCAGACACAGGGCTGCGTCAGCAAGCGGACCGAACAGCAATCCGTGATAGACCCAGCCCGGGTTGTAAGCTGAAGGCGCTCCCATGTTCACGTCCTCCAGATCGGCCTGCGTCGTTGCAAGGTGCACGCGCGATAAACCGAGGGGCGAAAACACGCGTTGCATCAGCGCGTTTTCAAGCGCGAGGCCGGTCACGCGCTCAATCAGTCTGGCGACGAACAGATAGCCCACGTTCGAGTATCGCCAACCGTCTCCCGGTGCATAGCGCAACCGGGTTGCATCAAGCCGTTGCAGCATTTCATCGGCTGACCAAGGCGTCTCATGGCGGGCAACGGCGGTGTGGTAGTCGGTGAGCTCACTGTAATCCGCCAGTCCTGCTTCATGCCGTAACAGTTGACGCAACGTGAACGGACCGTCAGGTACCGCATCATCCAGACCGATCAATCCATCACGCACCAGCGACAGCGCCGCGGCGGCGAGTACCGTCTTGGTAAAACTCCACCAAGGCACCGTTACGTCGGGCTGCTCAGGTGGGAGAAGTGAACCGTTTGAGACGAGGGCGAAATGCATTGGGGGAATGCTCTGGATGGAAGCGCCGGGGGAGTTTGCCAGAAAACAAAACCGCGATTGTGTTTGTGCAACGCTTTGGCTAAAGTCGCACAAACACGCAATATCAGGCATAAACATGCAAGATCAGCACGCAACCTCCGAGCTTCCATCCGTCCGCCGGCAGAAAATCCTCCTGATCCTCGAACGCGACGGCAAGGTCATGGCCTCGGAATTGAGCCAGCACTTCGCCGTTTCAGAAGACACCATTCGCCGAGATCTGTCGGAGTTGCACAACGCCGGTCTGGTGCAACGCGTGCACGGTGGCGCGCTGCCTCGTCCCAAGGACACGGGCAAGGATTTCCTCACTCGGGTGGGTGAAACCGACGAGGTGAAAGTGCACCTCGCTCAACTCGCCGCGCGACACGTCCGGGACGGTCAGATCGTGATGTTCGATTCGGGAAGCACCACGCTGCAGATAGCCCGGTCCTTGCCTTCGAGTATTTCCATCACGGCCATCACCACATCGCCGTTGACCGCGATTACCCTCGCGGAATATCCAGGCATCAAGGTGATTCTGGCAGGTGGGCAACTTAACCTGGCGACGATGTCGGTCAGCGGTCACGAAACCGTGCGCTTGCTGCAGGGCATCAAGGCTGACGTGCTGTTTACCGGGGTTTGTGCGATTCATCCGGAGGTCGGCATCAGCTCGCTGCATTTTGATGAGGTGCCCGTGAAGCAGGCGCTGTTTGACAGCGCCTCTCAAGTGATCGCCGTCACCACGGCGGACAAACTGGGTGCGGTGGAACCGTACATCGTCGTGCCGTGCTCACGTTTGCACACCCTGATTACCGAGCGTCACGTGGCGTCGGGCGACATCGACGACTATCGCAAGCTGGGAATCGAAGTGGTGCAAGCACACGCCTGAGCGATCAGCCATGCCCCAGCGCTATCGCAAACGACACCACGATCAAGCACGCAAACGCAAAATTGATGTTCATGAAGCTTTCGCCCGAATTATCAGAGGTGGCGCCATCCTGAACTCGCCGCTGAAAAATAAAAAATTCGGCTTCATGATTTAAAAGATCGAAGCAATTGATAGCTGCGTCGCCCACACCCACCAACACCCAAAAGATCGCAGCCTCGTTCCACTCGACAGCTGCTGCAAGCAACCACAAACAACCGGTGTAGCAGCTGTCGAGTGGAACGAGGCTGCGATCTTTTGACCTTAAACCAGGTATTTATTGAACCAGGCTACCGTCCTGTCCCACGCAAGCTTCGCCGCCGCCTCATCGTAGCGAGGCGTGGAGTCGTTATGAAAACCGTGATTGCAGCCTGCATAGATGTAGGCCTCGTAGGTTTTGCCCGACGCTTTCAACGCTTTCTCATACGCCGGCCAGCCTTCATTGATGCCCTTGTCCAGTTCACCGTAATGCAGCAGCAACGGCGCCTTGATTTTCGGCACATCCTCAGGCTTAGGCTGACGGCCATAAAAGGGCACCGCCGCCGCCAGTTCCGGGTAGGCCACCGCCGCCGCATTGGAAACGCCGCCGCCATAACAGAACCCGGTGATGCCGACTTTCCCGGTGGTCTTGTCGTTTTTCATCAACCAGTCAATGGCGGCGAAAAAGTCATTCATCAGCTTTTCCGGATCGACAGTCGCTTGTAACTCTTTGCCTTTTTCATCGTTGCCGGGATAGCCACCGACTGAACTCAGACCGTCGGGAGCGAGGGCGATAAACCCTGCCTTGGCGACGCGCCGGGCGACGTCCTCGATGTAAGGATTGAGCCCGCGGTTTTCATGCACCACCAGCACCGCCGGCACCTTGCCGGTGGCTTTGGCCGGGCGCACCAGATAACCGCGGACATTGCCATGACCCTTGGGCGATGGATAGGAAATGTACTCGGGGAGGATGTCCGGGTCGGTGAATTCAACCTGCTCGGCGAGCGCGTAATTCGGGCTCAGGGCGGCGAGGAGGGCGCTGGCCGTCAGACCGCCCAACGTGAACAACGCCGCTCGATCAAGAAACTCGCGCCGGTTGATCTTGCCGTGGGCGTAGTAGTCGTAGAGCTCAAGCAGTTCCGGGGCGAAGTCTTTGGCGGTGAGACGGTCCATGGGGGCGCTTCCCGTTGGTTCAGGATTTGAATCAGTAAAGCAGTGTTTGGCGCACTGACTCAGTTTTCGAGGCACGACGCCAGGAAACCCATCACCGCCTGCACTGACGGGGTGTGCCGGATATCGCTGTGGACCACCAGCCACACTTCACGCGTAAGGCCCGCGCCCACGGTCTCCATCGCCTGCAAACCATAGTGCTCGCCAAGGAAATACGGCAATGCCGCAACGCCGGCGCCCGCCTGGGCAATGGTCGCCTGGATATTCAAATCATTGCTGCGCAGCAGGATCGGCCGGTCGCCCGCTTGTTGCTTGAGCCAAACCTGTTGCGGGGTTTGCTCCATGGTCTGGTCGTAGGCGATGAAGGCCAGATCTTCCGGGGCCGTTTCGGACAAATATTGCGCCGAGCCATACAGGTGGAACTGCACCGTCGCGACTTTGCGTGCCACCAGATCCGGCTCTTTGGGCCGGCTCAGGCGCACGGCAATATCGGCTTCGCGTCGCGACAACGAAGCGCTGTCCAGACTGCCAATCAACTGCAACGACAACTGCGGATGCCGGGTGCGCAACGCGTTTATTCGCGGCGCGATCAACGCGCAGGCAAGGGCGGGCGGGGCACTGACGGTGACTTCGCCGGTAAAGCTTTCCTGCCCGGCCAGTGCCGTGCGCTGTACCGCGAAAGACTCGCTTTCCATGCGCCGCCCCAGCTGCGCAATGCGTTCGCCGTCCTCTGTGATGACATAGGAACGAGGGCGCCGGTCCACCAGTTTGAGGTTCAGCGAGCTCTCCAGCGCACTGATGCGCCGCGCCACGGTCGCGTGGTCGACCTTGAGCTTGCGCGCCGCCGCGGACAACGACTGCTCGTGGGCGAAGACGATGAAGTAGCGCAAATCCTCCCAATCGAACATGGGCGTTTTCTCACATGAAGGGTGAATAAATGGGGAATTTTTCCCCGCTGCCAAGCCTGCAAGAATCCTGCAACACCTGACAAGCAGGTCTGAAGCATTCCGCGGTTTGCGGCGTGTTCATCGCACGACTTGACGAGGAAACAGCCATGTCAAAATCATCGCCACTCGCGTATGCCGGCATCGTCGGTGCCACGTTTTTCTGGGGCACCAACTTCAATGCCGGTGCCTACATCATCAAGAGCATGGCACCGATCAGCGCGTCCATTGAGCGCTTCGCCATTTCCACCCTGTTGCTCGTGCTGATTTTCGGCCTGGCGGGCAAATTGCGCCTCAGCACACTGAAAAACAATCTTGCGGCGTTTATCGGTCTGGGCCTGTTGGGCTTTACCGCGTTCAACCTCGCGACCTTCTTCGGCCTGCAAACCACCACGCCGATCAACGGCGCGCTGATCCTGGCGACCACACCGCTGTGGACCATGATCTTCGCGGTGCTGCTGGAAGGCGAACGCATCGATCGCGGCCGTGCTATCGGGTTGGTCCTGGGTTTGCTGGGTGTCGGCCTGGTGATCACGCGCGGGGACATCCAGGTTTTGCTCGGGCTGAAAGTGGCGACCGGCGACGCGATCATTCTGGCCGGAAGCGTCGCCTGGGCAGCCAACATGGTCGGCACCCGGCGCTTCGTCAAAGACTCGACACCGCTGGAAACCACCACGTTTTCCATGTTGTTCGGGGTCATTGGCCTGATAGTACTGGGCTTCATCTATGAGAACCCGATCGCCGCGATAAGCACCGCTTCGCTGTCGGTTCATGGCGCCGTTGTCTACCTGGCGGTCTGCGGTTCGTTGATTGCCTACTTGCTTTGGTTCAGAGGCATTCATGCCATCGGCGCGGCGCGCACTTCGATCTTCTTTAACCTGGCACCTGTGTTCACCATGTTGGTGTCTTCGGTACTCGGTGTACTGCCCAATGTGTGGCAGTTGCTGGGGGCGGGGGGCGTGATTCTTGGGGTGGTGTTTGCTTCGGGGTTGGTGTTTGGGGCGGGTGAAGCCTCGGCGGTAAAGGTACGCGGGGGGCTGGTGAATAAAACCGCCCGATAGGTGACCGCGATCAACCTGACGACTGCTTCGCAGCCGAACGCAGCCTCACGCTGCTCGGCAGCTGCGACCGACAAATCGATCTGATCCGTATTTTCCTTCGCCATCTGCCTCTGTAATGCACCCTGCCCGCAGCTCACAATGACAGCACGGTCCGCAGTCGCGCAGTCACTGCACCGTAAACTTCATAATGTAGGAGGCCCTATGGGCAAGATGGCAATTTTCCTCGGTGGATTTCTGGTGTTAACCATTTTGATTGGCGCCTTGGCCACGATCTCTCCCGCTTAGTCCCTTCTTCCCGTCAGCACAAAGCAAAACGCCTCCACAGTGGGAGGCGTTGCCGGTTTGTGTTCAGCAATCACTCTGCGCGCCAACGCCGCGCCTGCACGATCAGCGCCGGTGCGAAATGCAGCACAATCATCCGCACCAGGTGATGCGTCAGGATAAACACCACGTTCAGCCCGCCACCAAACGCGACGATGGCGATGGTTTCGATGGCGCCCGGCATGTACGCCAGCCACAGCGACAAAGGATTGCTGCCCAGAATCCGCCCAGCCACGCCGGCAAACGCTGCGGCGATCACCAGCATCAGGCCGACGGCGATCAGCCCGGCGCGGCCATGGCGGACAAGCTCGGCGAAGGAGATGTCCTTGAATTTCGAGCCAATCAGCACGCCGATGAGGACGGAGGCGGAATCGACGCTCCACTGCGGCAGGTGGAATGCCTGGAGGTAGCCCAGCTTGATGTAGGCGCCGGTGAGCACGATGGCGGTGAGCATGAACGGTGCCGGCACGCCGACGCTCAACAGCACGCGGCCGAGCAACAGGCACAAGGCGATCAGCGACAGCAGGGTCACGGCCGTGCTGAGGTCCAGCGGGCTGCTCTGCGCAAGCGCCACGTCGACATGCCCGGGAATGCAAAAACTGACCAGCAAGGTGATCGATAACAGTCGGATCAGATGCACAACGATCACTTTGCCGGACGCACGTTCTGACTCGATCAAGTCGAAAACGGCGGCGAGTGCGCCCGGGTACACCGATAACATCGAGTCTTTGAGGTTCCAGCCCGAGACCCTGAACAACCAGAAACCCGCCACCGAGCTCTGGACCGCCAGGCACAACAACATGAAACCGAGGCTGGGCAACATGGCCGCCACGGTGTGGTTGTCCCAGGAGGTGAACATCAGACCGGTCGCGATCCCCAGCACGATTTGCACGTAGCCAAGGCCGAAGGGCAGGGTGGGGGAGAAGCGCAGGTTGCTGGCGATCAACGCGCTCGCGAGTATCGAGCCCAACAACAGGCCGTGGGGGATTCCGGCGTATTGCAACACAGTGCCGACGCCGGTGGCGATCAGCAAACACACTAGGGTTTTCATGAGTCTTCCTTGATTCGTGTCGTACGCCAATGCTTCCGTTTGGGCCGTGCACGTTTTCCCACTGAATGACGTGAGGCGTCAAGTACGCGCGTCTCAACGCTATAAAACGCGTTCTGTGTCGTGTTGGCCCGAGACTCAAACGATTCGGGCCACGAGAGCCGATGTTAAAAATACTGCGTCGCCCGGCGGTGTAGGTGTCCAGACCTGATCACTAATAAAAAACGTCAGCCGACGTTTGCCGGGCCCTCACGGCTGACGTTGGTTGTTTTCAGTACGACGCTGAACACACTGCTCTAATACGGCGCTGTCGAGGGCCCAGTGCAATGATTGCTCACTCGGAAGCAAGCGCGACGTTCTCCTCTGCGTGTTGAGTATCAGCTGCCGACTGGCGACCCACCTTGAACCATGCGGCGTACAACGCCGGGACGAAGAAAATCGTCAGCAGCGTCGCCACAGTGAGGCCGCCCATGATCGCAATTGCCATCGGCCCCCAAAATACACTGCGCGTCAGCGGAACCATTGCGAGTACGGTGGCCAGCGCCGTCAGCATCACCGGGCGTGCTCGGTGAATAGCGGCATCCAGCACAGCGTTCCAAGGGTCGCGCCCTTCGGCGATCTCGATTTGTACTTGATCGATCAGGATCACTGCGTTGCGCATGATCATGCCACCCAGTGCGATGATGCCCAGGATCGCGACGAAGCCCAGCGGCGACTGGAACACCAGCAGCGCGGGCACCACACCGATCAGGCCCAGCGGTGCGGTCAGCACGACCATCCACATGCGGGAGAAGTTCTGCAGTTGCAGCATGAGCAACAGCAGGATGGTGATCAGCATCAGTGGGGCCACCGCGAGTAGCGCCTTGTTGGCCTTGTCACTTTCCTCAACCGCTCCGCCCACGTCGATGCGGTAGCCCGACGGCAGCTTCGCTTCGACGTCCTTAAGCAACGGCTCGATCTCCTGCGTCACCGATACACCTTGCTCGCCATCTATCACGTCAGCACGCACCGTGATCGCCATATCGCGGTTGCGGCGCCACAGTACCGGCTCTTCCAGTTCAGAACGCACCTGTGCGACTTGCGACAGTGGCACAACCGTGCCCTGGCGCGTGTAGAGGTTGATGTCTTTCAGTGTGTCGAGGTTCAAGCGTTCCTCTGGTACGGCACGGGCGACGATGTCGATCAGGTCCTCGTGCTCACGCAACTGCGACAGGGTTGCGCCGTTCATCACGGTCTGGGTCGCCAGCGACACGTCGGCCGGCGTGAGGCCCAGCGCACTCGCCTTGTCCTGATCAAGCTCGACCTTCAGCGTGCGCACCGGGTCGTTCCAGTCGAGCTGGAGGTCGCGCACCTTCGGGTTGGACGCAACCACTTTTTCCACCTCACGAGCAATCTGCCGCACCTTCTGGGTATCAGGCCCTACGACGCGGAACTGCACCGGGTAGCCGACAGGTGGCCCCAACTCGAGCCGGGTCACGCGTACCCATGCCTGTGGAAATTGTTGGTCAGCCGAGGCCACCAGCCGCGCACGTACTCGCTCGCGTGCGTCCAGGTCTTTGGTCATCACAACGAACTGGGCAAAACCCGGATTGGGCAGCTCGGGGTTGAGCGAGAGATAAAAGCGCGGGGCGCCAGCGCCGGTGTAGGCGGTATAGAAACGCACGTCCTCGTCCTTCGCCAGGATCTCCTCCATGTGCTTGACCTGCTCGGTCGTTGCGGCGAACGAGGAGCCTTCCTTGACGCGCAGGTCTATCACCAGTTCAGGACGCGAACTGTTGGGGAAGAATTGCTGCGGCACCAGCTTGATACAGGCCAGAGCAAGTACCAGAGCAGCAACCGTCGCACCGATGACCACCCAGCGACGCTCGATGGCGGTGTCGATCAGGCGGCGCAGGCTGCGGTAGAACTTGGTGTCGTGCGGATCACCGTGCTGGTGCGTGCCCAAGTCGTTGGGCAGCATCTTCACCGCCAGGTACGGCGTGAAAATACCGGAACAGATCCACGAGAACAGCACCGCGGCGCCAACGATCCAGAAAATGCCACCCGCGTATTCGCCGGTGGTGGACTTCGAGAGGCCGATCGGCAGGAAGCCTACGACCGTGATGAGTGCACCGGTCAGGCGCGGCATGGCGGTGGACTGATAGGAGAAGGCGGCCGCCTTCACGCGATCCATGCCGGTTTCCATCTTCGCCACCATCATCTCGATGGCGATGATGGCGTCATCCACCAGCAGACCCAAGGCGATAATCAATGAGCCGAGCGAGATGCGCTCGAGGTTCCAGCCCATCGCCAGCATCACCAGCGCCACGCCGCCCAGCACCAGCGGCACCGTGGCCGCGACCACGAGGCCGGCGCGCCAACCCAGGCTGGCCAGACTGACCGCGATCACGATGATCAGCGCCTCGGCCAGCGCGCGCCCGAAGTCCAGGATTGCGTCCTTCACCGTGGTGGGCTGGTCGGCCACGAGTTCCAGTTCCACGCCATGCGGGAGCTCCGACTGGATTTTGGCGACGGCCGTGTCCATCTCTTTGCCAAGGTCCACGATGTTGCCGTCGCTGGTCATCGTGATGCCGAGCATCAGCACGGGCTGGCCGTTGTGGCGGACCGTGTAGGTGGGCGGATCTTCGAATCCACGTGTAACGGTCGCAATGTCGCCGAGCTTGATCAGCCGGCCGCCCGCAGAGATGGGCACGTTGCGGATGGCCTCTTCGCTGGCGAACTGGCCGCTCACGCGCACCATGACGCGGTCGCCATGGGTGTCGATCTGGCCTGCGGGAAACATGGCGTTCTGGCTTTTGAGGCTGTCGGCGATGGTCAGCGGGGTAATGCCCAGCGCGGCCAGGCGTTCGTGAGAGAACTCGACGTAGATACGCTTGGCCTGTTTGCCGATCAGATCGATCTTCTTGACCATCGGCACCTGCAGCATCTGGCGCTTGATGTTCTCGGCCGCGTCCGTCAGGTCGGCGTGGCCGACGCCGTCGCCCTTGATGGCATACATCAGGCCATACACGTCGCCGTACTCGTCGTTCAGGATCGGGCCGATCACGCCGTCAGGCATCTCGAGGCTCAGGTCGTTGAGTTTCTTGCGCGCCTGGTACCAGGCCTCGTGCTGGTCAGCCTTGGAGACGCCGCCGCGCACGGTGAGCGTCATGCCCGCGTAGCCTTGTCGCGCGTAAGTGACCACCTTCTCGAAGTTGTCGATCTGCTCGAATTTCTTCTCCATGCGGTTTAGGACCTGGTCCTGCAACTGCTGGGCAGTGGCGCCCGGCCAGATGACCATGGCGGTCATGGACGGCACGGAAAAGTTCGGATCCTCGAGTTGACCGAGCCGGGTGAAGCTGAAGGCGCCAGCCACCGCGACAATGAGGAGCATGAACAGAACGATGGCGCGATGGCGCAGCGCCCAGTCGGTGAGGTTGAAGTTGTTCATCGGGCGGCCTGCTGTGTGGTGTTCGCGTCAACAATCGCTGCGCCGGGAAGCGCGACCTTCAGGCCGGACGTCATCTTCTGGACGCCTGCAGTGATGACCAAAACGCCAGCCTGCGGCCCGGAGACGAGCACCTCGTCGTTGCGGTAACCCCAAACTGCCACTCGCTCCAGTTCGACGGTGCCTACCGGATCCTTGCCTGTGGGCGTGACCACCCACAGTGCCGGCTGACCGCCGTTTTGCGTCAGTGCCGTGGCGGGTACTGACGCCACAGAAACGTTGGTCATGACACGCTCGGCCATCACCGTAGCGGTGGCGCCCAGCGGCAGCGCCTGCACCGGCTTGAGCCGTGCGCGATAGGTGCGCGTCTGAGCTGCAGCCTGCGGCGATAGCTCGCGTAGAGTGACATCGAAGAGTTCGCTCGGCGCACTGGCCAGCGACGCCTTGAAACGCGCGTCCTTGAAGACGGCCAACTGATCCTCGGGTACGTCGATGACGATTTCGGATTCATCCGGATTCGCAATCGAGACTACCGGTTGACCCTCCGGCACGACCTGCCCGGCCTCAAAGCGCACAGCCGTGACAACGCCGCTACGCGAGGCGCGCAATACGGTGTACTTAAGCCGGTTGCGCGCCAATTCGAGCTTTCGTGCCTCGGCTTCGGCAGTCGCATGCGTGGTTTGGGCATTGGTCTGCGCGCGCTCGGCGTCTGCCGCACTGACCGAGCCGTCAGCCTTCAGGGCGGTCAGGCGCTGGCGGTCCGAGTCGGCCTGACGCGTCTGCTCGACGGCAACCGTCCACTGTTGTCGCGACGCTTCCTCGGCGAGGCGGTAGTCGCTGTCATCCAGCACAGCCAGTACGTCGCCTTCGCGCACAAACTGGCCTACCTCGACCTTGCGCTGGGCGATCTTGCCACCCACGCGGAAGGCCTGGTCTACTTCGTGCCGCGATTGCACGGTACCCACGTAGCGATTGATGTCGCGAGCATTGTCGTAGCTGATTTCAGCGGTGCGCACCGGTCGGGGTGCCTGCACGGCAGGCTGGTCCGGGCTGCACGCGCAAAGCATGACGGCTACGGCCAGGGCGCCGGCCGCAGTAAGGGAGGTTTTCAAGGCGGTTCCTCTTTGTAAAACGAAAATTCTCAGGAAAGTGGTGGCCGGTCGGCTGCGGTGGGCGTGGCGGGTTGTTCGAACACTTGCCAACCTCCGCCCAGTGCCTTGTAGAGCTGCACGCTATCGATCAGCAGGCGGGTGTTGCTTTCATTGGAGTTCAGGCGTGCCGCCAGGCGCGCCCGCTGTGAATCCAGCAGTGGCAACAGGTCGATCTGCCCGCGGTTATAGAGCGATTGGGCGCGGTTCTGCGCAGCCTCGGCGGACGCGGCGGCCAATTGCAGCGACCCGGCGCGGCGCCGCTCCTGCGCCAGCGTGACAAGGGCGTTCTCCACATCCTCGAGTGCCCGTACGATGCCGTCTTCGGCGCGCAGCAGCGCCTCTTTTTGAGCGCTCTCGGCAGCATCGTTGATGGCTTGCGTGCGCCCGGCGTTGAAGAGCGGCATCGCCAGCAGGCCCGCCACATTGGTGAAGCGTGCAACGCCGAGATCGGCGCCGTTCAGGCTCAAGCCCTGGCGGCCGAAGGAGGCATCGAGGAACAGTCGCGGAAACCACTCGGCCGCTGCCTGCTTGCGGCGCGCATTGGCTGCATCGAGTTGCGCCATCAGCGCCAGTACGTCAGGTCGGCGTTGCAGCAGCTCGGCGGGCTGGCCCGGTTTGGCCTCGGGCACCACTGTCACGTCGCTGATCGAAGTCTGGATGTTCGCGGTATTGAAGGACTGGTCGGCAATCAGCACCGCGATACGATGGCGCGACACAGCCACCTGCGTTTCCAGCGGCGGAATCTGCGCCCGCGCCGACAAGGCATCGGTCTGCGCGCGTTCGACGTCGAAGGCGGATGCCAGCCCCGCCTGCTGGCGCGCCACGACCAGACGCAGCGTCTCGTCCTGCATCGCCGAGATGGCACGCAGCGTCGAGACCTGGCGTTGCGCGCCGACCAGTGTGAAGTAGTTGCTGACGACATCGCTCATCACCATCAGGCGTACGCCGCGCATGCTGTGCTCCGTGGCCAGCGCATCGGCGTCGGCCGCCGCTGCGCCGGCGCGCAGACGGCCGCTCAGGTCGAGCTCCCACGAGACGTCCAGGCCCGCACTGGTGGTCTTGGTATCCGGATAACCCTGTTTCGTGGCCGAGTTGTAGCCGCTACTGCGATCGCTGCCGGAGGCGGATGCGCCGACACTCGGGAACAGCCATGAACGGCTGACCGTTTCACCGGCACGCGCGGCTTGCAGGCGCTCGGCGGCAATCTTGACGTCGCGATTCTCGCGCGCAGCCCGGCGCACCAGCTCCGTCAGCACCGGGTCGTGGTAAACTTCCCACCATGCCGCCTCGGGTTCCATTTCGGAGGCCGTGCTCGTGGAGAAGTTGTTCGGCAGTTCTACCGAGGGCGTGAGCACCTCCGTGGAGCAACCGGTCAAGACCAGGGCAACAGACGCGGCGAGCGCTGCGCCCATGACGATGCTGACCACGCGTTCGGCATATTGCAGGGGCGTCTGCCCGTTGCGGGTCAATAGATGGAAAGTTGGAAGTCGCGGCATCGGATAGGGACTCGTGAAGATTCGAGGTGGCATCAGCGTAGGGCCCGGTGTGCGCGAAGTCGTCAGCGAAGGGTCGCTGTTCGGTCGCCATATCGAGCGCTGATTCGGGGTGGAGGCGTCACTCGCCGCCGGCATCGGCCGTGTGCTCGCCAGTTGCCAACGCGAGGTCCAATGCAATCGACTCCAACAGCTCCTCGGCGGACGAAAACTCGTGCTGTCGTCCAGTGACCAGGTTTTCGAGACGGCCCGCCAGGGCCCCCGGTGCGGCGTCGCTACGCAGCTTCACTACGTACGAGCGGCGGCTCGGGTATTTGGATTCAGGGTTCAGGATCATCGCAGACCAGGGGGCAAGAAAGTTCGACGACAGCGTAAGCCGCCCCCCTGGGTCAAGTCGTAAGCGAAAGGTCAGGCTTCGGTCGGGACAGCACCGTAAGTTAAGGCCTTGAACACCGCAGCCCCCTGTGGGAGCAAGCTCGCTCCCACAATTTTTCGCCCTTAACTCTTCACGTCGACTGTGCTGCGTGAATCAGCGAGCGCGCGCGTTTCGCCAGCTCGGTTCCGTCAGTTTCCGGCGACTGGTCAACCAGCGTGGCCAATGCCTGTAGGTCCTCGGCCCTAGCGTCAGGGTGCTCGCACAGTTCGACCAGCGCTTGCAGCTCCAGCCACGGTGCTTCCTGGGCGCGAGCCTCTTCAACCGCACGCCGCACCGCAGCGATGCCGGCGTCGGGCCGCCCCTGCGCTCGCGAAATTGCTGCCTCCAGCAGCAATAGCTGCGGCAGGTAGACGCGCTCGCCCAGTTCCTCGCCCACCCGAAATGCTTCCCGCAGCTCGACGTGCGCTGCGTTGCAATCACCTGCGAGCAGCAGCGCCTCGGTGGCGTAGCCGAGCACCTCGCTGGCACCGGAGCGCATTCCAAGCCCGGTGTGTTCTTCATAGGCCTCACTGATGCGACGGTAGCCCTCACGCGGCGTACCGTTACGCGCGTCGGCCCAGCCGTGCCACCAGCGGCAAGCCGTACGCCCGAGTGCTAGTGAATATTCATCGACCAGCGCCTGCATGTCGTCGGCCAACGCAGCCACACGCACGTGGTTTCCCAATCTCACTTCGATCAACACCTCCTGCCAGGCGGCGACCAGCCAGGTCATGGGCTGGCGCAACGTCTGCGCACGTACTCGTGCCTGCTGCAGGTGGACCCGGGCTTGCTCATGCAGGCCAGAGCGCACCAGTTCTATGGCCAGCATGCCGTGCAACATGACCTGAGGATCAGTCGCAAAGACCTCGTTCGCCCCGATGTCCAGCGGCTCGGCGATCGCGAGGGCGCGCTCTAACCAATGGCGGGTCGTTTGCGTGTGTCCCTGCATATGATGCACCTCGCCCTGGACGATGCACGCCGCCAGCATGAGCTCTTGATCATTTGCATCTGAGGAGAGGGCTTCGGCACGCTCCGCCACCTCGAGCGCCAACGCGTAGTCGCCGCGCAGACCCAGCAGATAGCCGAATCCGTGCAGCAGGCGACCACGCATGGGGTGTTCAGGTACATCCGCCAGTAGCGTGTATGCACGTTCGAAAGCGCTCCTGGCTTCGCTGCCGACACCGAACAGGTGGAATGCCGAAACCCCCTGCAGCGTAGACAGGGTCATTTCGAGGGCGTTGCGCTCCGTTCCTTCAGGTGCCTGCATGAGCAAGACCAAGGCGCGCTCAGTGAGGCCTATGCACAAGTCCGGGCTGAAGTGCAGTAGCGCGGCTTCTGCGGCCTCGGCGTAGTAACGCAGTGCGATCATCGGCAGGCGGGCGCGGTCGAAGTGCATCGCCAATTCCGAGGCAGCAACCGGCACGCCGGTCGTGCGCTCGCGTTCGAGTGCAGCGCCGACCTGGCGATGAAGATGAGTGCGCAATGAACGTGGTGTGCGTTCATACAGCACCTGGCGAAAGAGGGCATGCCGGAACGAGTAGGGTTGCTCTATCGTCTCGTCAACCTTGGTTACTCGGGGCTGTGTGAGCCAGACCTGCTCGCGCATCAGCTCCTCACACGCGCCGGCGACCGAAGAGAAGTCGTGTTCAAGGGCCAGCGAAATCGTCTCAACCCGGAATTCGACCCCGCACACTGCGGCTGCCGAAAGGAGGGTGCGTTGCTCCGGACCCAGCCTTGCGATGTAGTGATCAATGATGGCAGCAAGGTTTTCGGGAACCGCCAGATCCGCAAGCCGAGCCTCGATGGTGGCTTTGTCGTCCTTCGGGCCCATCACTTCACGGGTGATGGACGAAACAAACAAGGGCACACCATCGGTCCGCTCGTGCAGGGCGCGCACGAAGGCTTCATTGCGTGCCAGCGGGATTGAACGCAGCGCCACATAGTCGGCGACTTCGGTTTCCGAAAACGGGTCGAGCACCACTTCCTCGCACAAGCGCTGCAGGCGCAGTTCATGGCGCAACGAGTTGAGCGGATGCTCGAGTGCTACAACCTCGGCAAGGCGGAAGCTCGACAACCACATAAGCCGCGCGCGGCCACGTCGCCGCGCCACATAGTCGATAAGCTGAACCGTTGCCCGATCGCTCCAATGCAGGTCTTCGGTCACCAGCATTAGCGGGCGCTGCTCTGTGTAGCGGTCGAGTAATTCACCCATTTCCCTCAGCATGCGATCCGGGCCGACGCCAGCAAGCTCACGCCGCAATGCGTCTTTCTCCTGAGCGGTACTCAGCCACGGGAGTTGCAGCAGCCAGGTCGGTGCCACGGCGCGCATCAGCGCCGGCAGGGTGGGGTCGCTGCGGCACAGATCGGCTAACGCCTCCAGCACCGGCAGATACGGTTCGCCGGCGCCAAAGTGCTCAACGCAATGGCCGCGTGCGCAGGTGATATCGCCAAGGTTAGCGAGGAAATATTCGATCAGGGTCGTCTTGCCAATCCCCGGCTCTCCGGCGAGCCAGACCACTGCGCGCTGTCCGCCATTCGCCCGTTCCCAGGCGCGTTGCAGCCTGGAAACCTCGTCGGTGCGACCAATGAATGAGGGTGACGGAGGTGTGTCGGCCGCTACAACCGTAGCGGGTGCAGGCGGTATCGAAAGTGCGGAGGAGGGTGGGGCGATGAAGCGATAGCCGCGCCGCGACACCGTCTCGATGAAGCGAGGCTGCCTGGGGTCGTCGCCCAGCACTTTGCGCAGATCGCTGATGGCTGTTTTCAGGACCGAATCGCTGACGAACCGATGCCCCCACACGGCATCGAGCAACGCATCCTTGGTCACCAGCGACCCTGGCTGGCGTGCAAGCGCACATAACAACGTGAAGGGTGTCGGTGCCAACGCCACCGCTTGGCCGTGACGTGACAAACAGGCGTTGGTCTCGTCGAGCTCGAATTCGAAGAAGCAGAGCAAGACTGGATCTGGATGGAGCTGCGGACGTGCCACGGTTGATTCCTGAAGATTAAAACATGGTTTGCGTTGCGAATCTTCGCATGGGTTCGATACAGAAAACCGGTGTGCCCGACTTCCTGGTCCTTTCGACCAGCCTCGGCAGTCTTGAGGCATTACGCCAATGACAGCGCTGATCGGTTCTGAAGCCAAGCGTCGCCGGTCGGAAACTTGGCACACGCGCAAACTCGGTTCACGCCGCGCACTTCGGCTCCTCCCTTGGCCCATCGCGACTTGACCATGATCCCAAAAAAACAATGACAACAACATCAATATTGAAATATATCTCAATATTGAATACCTTCACCTTGCCTGACGATGAGACCTCGTGTCTCACGACTTCAATCACAACAAGGGCTCGAGATGAACAACAACAAGAAAGTTTGCGAATTGCCTCCCGCCGCCGTCGACGTGCTGGTTATCGGTTTTGGACCGGTAGGTGCGACAATTGCGGCGCTGCTCGGCCGCTATGGGGTCACGACCCTGGTACTGGACAAGGTCCATGACATCGTACTGATGCCTCGTGCCATTGCCCTGGACAACGAAGCGCTGCGCATCCTGCAACTCGCCGGTCTGTCGGAAGACGCTTTCGAGAAGATCGTAATCCCTGAAGTGAAGATGCACTCCCCGGTCCTCGGGCAATTCGGTCGAGCCAATACGCAGGGGTGTATCGACGGCCATCCCAAGCTTGTGACGTTCTATCAACCCGACCTCGAACGAGCGATGCGCGGCCAGGTGGCGCGGCTGAAGTCCGTAACCAGCCTGGGTGGCTTCGAGCTTGAAAGTCTTGTTGAGGAAGCGGATTGCGTGGTCGCCACTGTACGGGATGAAAATGGACAGTCGCATTCCATTCGCGCCCAGTACCTGATCGGTGCAGATGGTGCGAGCTCCAGGGTAAGAGCGCTGATTGGCCAGGAGTTCGATGGGCAGACCTACGCGGAGGATTGGCTGATTGTCGATGTCAAAAACCGGCATAAGTCAGCGATTGATCACATTGAGTTTATCTGTAACCCGCAGCGCCCAACGCCGCACATGCCGGCTCCTGGCGGCAGGGAGCGTTGGGAGTTCATGCTGCAACCCGGTGAATGCAGGGAAGCGCTGGAAAGCCCGGAAAGCATCGCCCGGCTTATCGCGCCATGGATCAACCCGCAGGAGCTGGAAATCGAGCGCAAAGCGGTGTATCGATTCCACGCACGCTGCTGCAACCGATTCAGCAAGGGGCGCGTCTTTCTCGCCGGCGACGCCGCGCACATCACCCCTCCATTTGTCGGGCAGGGCCTGGTAGCGGGGCTGCGAGATGGCGCCAACCTTGCCTGGAAACTGGCTTGGGTTCTTCGCGGCCATGCCGGCTCTGCAATACTTGATACCTATGACGTAGAGCGCCGCCCGCATGCCCAGGCGATGATTAATCTGGCGAAACTCATGGGTCGCCTGGTGATGCCCAAGAACAAGATTGCAGCGTTCTTCATCCACGGCCTGATGCGCACGCTGGCGTTGACTCCCGCGACCAGGGGGTACTTCGAGCAGTTGGACATCAAGCCGAAGAACACCTTCAAGCATGGCCTGTTCGTGCGGCATCGGCGGGGCGACAAACTGGTGCGTGGCAGCCTGTTTCCCCAAGCCTGGATTCGCACCCTGCAAAAGCAGATCAAGCTGAGCGACGATGCGCTGGGAGACAACCTGACCCTGGTTGGATTCGGTGTAGACCCGTTATCACTGCTGACCCCTGATCAGATCATTGCCTGGGAAAAAATGGGAGGCCGCTTTTTAGAGGTCAGAGCACGCGGCCAGCGCTCCGGCGGCAGCTGTGACTTCATCGAAGACATGAACCATGACATCCTGCCACTGGCTCCCAAAGGAACGCTGGTCGCGGTTCGTCCCGACCGGATCATCATGCATCACGCCTCAGGCACAGAGGCGGGCAGTCTGCTTCAAGATTGCAGGAGCCTGCTGGGTAGCGAAGACGCCACTGCTGACAGCGTTTCCATTACCATCAATGAGTCCACTAGATTGCGAGCTTGATCATGCCTTCCCCCATTCTTCCTTTAGAAGCTGCTGCGCCAGAACCTCTCACGAGAGGCCACAAGAAACGTGAACGCACCCGTCGCGGCCTGATGGACGCGGCATTGCGCCTTATCGCACGTAAGGAAGTGGGGGAGATCGCACTGCTTGAGGTGGCTGCGGAAGCCGCGGTATCCAACGGCACCATCTACAACTATTTTCGCACTCGCGACGAAGTGCTGGAGGCGGTGGGCATTGCCATGGCCGCCGAGTTCTCCGATGCCATTTCCGCCACGAGCAGGGACGTGCACTGTGGCGCACAGCGGCTTTCGATCGGTGTGCGCATGTTTGTGTGTCGGGCCGCGGCCGACCACCAATGGGCGAATGCGCTGCTGCGCATTATCCATTTCGATCAGGCCATGCGCTCGCGTCTGGCTGGACATGTACTGGGCGATCTGCGTGAAGGACTGCGTGCAGGCACGTTTGCTTACGTGGACGAAGGGGTCGCCCTGGACATCGTCTTGTCGTGCACAACCGGAGCAATGCGCTCGGTTGTCGAAGGGCGTGCGGGCGCGCAGCACGATGTGCGGGTCGCGGAAATGACCCTCCAGGCACTGGGCGTAACACCCGCCAAAGCCCGGAAAATTGCTGGTAAGCCTCTACCCGTCTGATCTGATGAGATTCAGCAAACCGAAGGGATCACCTATCAGAGATACGGTGCAGCTGAGCGCGCGTGTTCATTTTTTTCAGGGTAAAACCTGCCGGCGGCCTGGTCGTATCCATCCGGTTCCATTGGCATATAACGGTTTTCTTTGAGTTGGACGTGCTGCAGCGCCAAAACGTTGTTGACGTCAACTGAACACGCGTGTTCAATAGGGGTCACAAGGTAATCCTGGAGAGCACCGTGGAATCCCTGAATCCAACACAGCGCCGTATTCATCAAGCCGCCTTTCGGCTGTTCGCTGAAAGAGGCACCTCACAAGTGAACATTCTCGACCTCGCACAAGAGGCCGGCGTGGCGCGTGGAACCGTCTATAGCAACATCGACAGCATGGAAAGCCTGTTCGAAGCCGTCGCTGGCCAACTGGCGAGGGAGATGCATGAGCGCGTCAACAAGAGCTTCGATTCCCTCACCGATCCGGCGCAGCGCCTGGCCAATGGCATTCGATTCTTCATCCGTCGAGCGCACGAGGACTCCCAGTGGGGGGCATTCATCCACAAGTTCGCCATGAGCAATGCGTCGTTGCGCGAAATGTTCAGCAGCCAGGCGACCACGGACCTTCTGAGCGGGCTTTCCACCGGGCGCTATACGTTTGAGCAGGCGCAGTTGCTCTCAGTGCTGACGATGATATCGAGCAGCGTACTGGGCTCGATTTTCCTGGTGCTGGAAGGCCACCGGACGTGGCGCGAATCGGGTTCTGACACCGCCGAGCTGGTGCTGCGCGCATTGGGTGTGCCGCCGGATGAGGCGCGTGCGATGGCGACTACAGAGTTGCCGGCGCTTCCGTCTCTGGGCTGAGCCCCTAACTGATTCAACCAGAAAACACCCCTGTTTTTTCAGGGGGTCGGGACTGCTTTGCCTTGAAAAAACCGGAAAACAAGAACAATGAATGACATAAACCAGTTGCACCGGTTGGCGACACCGCAACCCTCCCGGCATCCGCAACCGACCGTGAAGGCCCAGGATCTGACTCACCTGATCTTTCAACGGCCGGACTTGAATGAGGCGGCGCGGTTCCTGACCGACTTCGGCCTGACAGTCAGTCGGCAGGACGCCGACACGCTCTATTTGCGGGCCACCGACGCCACTTCATATTGTTACCGTGTCCATCGCGCAGAACAGGCACGCTTTATCGGCTTTGGGCTTGCAGTGCCGTCGCTGGAGGATCTGGAAAAGCTCGCGCTCATTCCAGGAGCGTCATCGGTAGAAAAGTCGGAGCATCCTGGGAAAGGGTTTTCCGTCCGGCTGACCGATCCTTCCGGTTTCATTGTGGAAGCCGTCTGCGACCAGACCCCAGGCAAGCTTCTGGCACATAGAGCTCCTTTGAACTGGAATCTGGCGCACGAGCAGTCGCGAATCAACGCCACGCAGCGGCCACCGATTGCTCCCCCTGAAGTTCTCAGACTCGGTCACATCGTCATTGAAGTGGCCGACTACCAGGCGACCTGCGCCTGGTATACGGAGCATTTCGGGTTTATTCCCAGCGATGTGCAGGTGCTTCCCGACGGTACGCCTATCGTCACTTTCATGCGCCTAGATCTCGGTGACAGTCCTGCGGATCACCATACGCTCGCGATTGCGCAAGGGTTCATGGCCACCTACAGCCATAGCGCCTATGAAGTCGTCGATGCAGACGCGGTGGGCATGGGCCAGCGCGTTCTGCGCGAGCGCGGTTGGCAACACTCATGGGGTATCGGCCGGCACATTCTGGGCAGTCAGATCTTCGATTACTGGCAAGACCCATGGGGCGACAAGCACGAGCATTACTGCGACGGGGATCTTTTCACGGCCACTCGGCCGACGGGCATTCATCCGGTAAGCCCTGAGGCCATGGCCCAGTGGGGGCAGCGCATGCCCAAGAGTTTTACCAAACCCAAGATCAGCCTGGCCAATCTGCGTGCGCTGATCCGCAACCTGCGACGCAGCCCCGATTTGACCCTTCGCAAGTTGATGACCCTCATGCGGATGTTCGGGTAGAGCTGCCGCCATGTCGAATAACTCAACCCGGTTTCGCCGGCGGGACGTGCTTAAAGCCGGCGCTTTGATTGCTGGCGGTGCGTGGGTCTACACCGTTGCCGGCCCCGTTTCAGAACAACACCACAGTTCCCGCGCCGCCGAGCTCGGGACAAACGCCGCTCCAGGAGTACCTTCAATGTCTGCTGTACACGTCGTCCGCTTTGAATTTGAGAACGGTATCCACTGGGGCGTGCTTCGCCAGGGCCGTATCACCGTTGTCCCCGGTGTTTTTGAAACCACCGGTGATTTCATTCGCCAGAACAGTATCGATGACCTCGTTCAATTGAAAGGTACTGAACTTGCCCAGGGCGACGTGAAGCTGCTGTCGCCGGTGACCCGTAACCAGCAGTTCGTCTGCCAGGGCGCCAATTACCGTCAGCACATGATCGAGTCAGGCATGGACCCGGACGCGAAGAAATTCAACATGATCTTCACCAAGGCGACCAGTTGCCTGGTGGCGGCTGACAGCGACCTGATCAAGCCGCGCACGGTGCGCTTCCTCGACTACGAAATTGAACTGGGGCTGGTGATGAAACGCGCGATCACCGGCGCTGTGGCTGTCACCGACGCCAATCTGCATGAGTTCATTGCCGGTGTCGTCATTGTCAACGACTACTCGGCGCGAGACGTGCAGATTCCGCAGATGCAGTTCTACAAGGGCAAGAGCTTCCGCACTTTTGGCCCGGTCGGTCCGTACCTCTGTCTGCTGGACGCCAAGGACATGCACTACCTCAAGGCATTGCAACTGCGCCTGACCGTCAACGACCAGGTGCGACAGAACGACAGCACGGCCAACCTGGTTTACGGCCCCGCTGAAACCCTTACCGAACTCTCGTCCGTGCAAGATCTCGATATCGGCGACCTGATTGCAACCGGTACGCCTGCAGGCTGCGCTCTGACGATTCCTTCGCCTGCCAAACAGCGCATTGCTGCCCTGATGCCAGAAGCTACCAAGTGGAAACTTTTCCTCAAGGCGCAAGAGGGCCGGACGCAGTATCTCAAGGCCGGTGACGTGGTCGAGGCGCGCATTCGCAGCGCCGATGGCGTGGTCGACCTCGGCGTGCAACGCAACCGCGTCGTGGAGGAAGCCTGATGGTGGTGCAGACCCTGAGCGACATCGAACGTCTCGAACGAGTCCCCTTGTCGGAGCTCGGCCTGGCTTCCAGCACATATGAAGCGCTGCGCCAGACGGCCGAGAGCAACCCGCAGGCACCGGCGCTGAGCTTCTTCGCTGATGCTGCGGATTTTAAACACACCTTTGAGTGGGATTACTCCCGGCTCTTCGCGGAGATCACCCGCGCGGCCAATGCCTTCCATGACCTGGGCATAACATCGGGTGAGGTGCTGGCCTTCATCCTGCCCAATCTGCCGGAAACCCATTTCACGATTTGGGGCGGGGAGGCGGCCGGCATCGTCATGGCGATCAATCCGCTGCTCGAGGCCACGCAGATCGCGAGCTTGCTCAATGCCGCGAAGGCCTCCGTGGTGGTGACGCTCGCGCCGACGCCGGGCAGCGATCTGTGGCCCAAACTGGCATCGCAGCTGCATCAGCTACCCACGGTCAGGCAGGTGGTCTGGGTCAGCATGGAACCCTATGCCCCCGAGCCGGTGCGTGGTGCCCTGAAAGCCGCGGCACTGATGGAGCGAGGCCAGCACCGCGATATCGAGATTCACGATTGGCAATCGCTGATGAACACTCAGCCGCACACCCATCTGAAGAGCGGTCGGCAAATCCGCCCGGATGAGTGCTCCTCCTATATCTGTACGGGCGGCACCACCGGGCTGCCCAAGATCGCCGCGCGTACCCACGGCTCGGAAGTCTTCAATGCATGGGCCGTGGCCGCTCACTTGCAGCCACGCAGTGGTGGACAGGTGATCTTTTGTGGCCTGCCGCTGTTTCATGTCAATGGACAAATGGTGACCGGGTTGATGCCGTGGACTCAAGGCGACCATGTGATCCTCGGAACGCCTCACGGGTACCGTGGCGAGGGGGTGATCCCACGTTTCTGGGAGATGGTCGAGCACTTCGGCATCAACCTCTTTTCCGGCGTGCCGACTGTCTATGCCGCACTGCTGCAAAACGAATGGCAGGGCCGCGACCTCTCCAGTCTTCGCTTTGCAATGTGTGGCGCCGCGCCCATGCCGGCCGAGCTTTTCCGCGAGTTCGAGCGCCGGACCGGGGTAAAGATCCTGGAGGGTTACGGCCTGACTGAGGGCGCCTGCGTTTCCTCAATCAATCCGCCCCATGGCGAGCGCTGTATCGGCTCCATCGGGATACGGATCGCCTACCAGAAGATGCGCGCGGTGTTGGTCGACGATGCGGGAGCGTACCTGCGCGACGCCGACGTGGATGAGATCGGCCTCATCACGATCAGTGGTCCGAACCTCTTCGAAGGCTATCTGGAGGAGCGTCATAACCACGGCCTCTGGATCGATATCGAAGGTCAGCGCTGGCTGAATACGGGCGACTTGGGGCGTCAGGATACGCAGGGTTACTTCTGGCTGACCGGTCGCAAGAAGGAGTTGATCATCCGCGGCGGTCATAACATCGATCCCAAGCAAATCGAAGAGGCTCTGCAGGCGCATCCCGCCGTCGCCCTGGCCGCTGCGATCGGCAGCCCCGATGCCTACTCGGGCGAAGTGCCGGTAGCCTACGTTCAGCTGCGCCCCGGGCAAGAGTGCAACGCCGAAGAACTTGAGGCATTCGCGCATCTGCACATCAGCGAGCGGGCAGCCGTTCCCAAGCGCATTGAAATCCTTGAAGCGTTGCCACTGACTGCCGTCGGCAAGCTATTCAAACCCGCCTTGCAGCGCCGCGAGATTGCCAGAGTCGTCCGGCAGGAAGCAGGGCGCCTGGGGCTTTTGGACATTGCTGTCGAGGTCGTGCAGGACAATCGCCGTGGGCATGTCGCCTGCATCCGGGCCGGAACTGGCCAGGGACTACTGGCTCCGCTTCTGGGGCGCTACAGCTTTCAAATCGAGTGGCTTGGTTGAGTCCCTGACTCGAGTCCGGCCATCAAGCCCTGGCGCGGTTTAACCAGGGCCTTTTACACAACGTCGATCAACGCCAACCGGCACTGAAAAGTGCACAGGACGGCGAAGCCTTGCCTGCGTGAAATCAATAAAAACAATAAACCAGAGGTGGAAAATGAAACTCAAAAGCCGTGTGAACCCGTGTCTCTTTACTCTGCGAAAGTGCGTTGTCTGGATCAAGTTCGCCAGTGCCATGGCACTGCTTGGCGCCTCTGCCGTTGCAAGCGCCAATGGCATTGCCCTTAACGAACAAAGTGCAAGCAGTGCGGGAACGGCGTATGCGGGCAGGTCGTCTTCGGCGCTGGATGCCAGCACTATTTATGGAAACCCTGCCGGTCTGACCAAGTTGAAACGCAGCGAGATTTCCGGCGGGGCCGCGCTCGTGTCGGTGAGTGACAACATCAGTGATGCGCAAAGCAATGCAGCAGGCACCAACAAAGGGGATTCGGTCCCTTTGGGTGTCGTGCCCTTTGCCTATATGTCGACGCCCCTTGATGACCGTTTTTCGATGGGGCTGGGCCTCTATGCCCCGAGTGGCCTGATCAACGATTACGAGGGCTCTTTTCAAGGGCGCTACCATGGTTCCTACAGCACCACCAAGGAGATAACCCTTCAGCCCACCCTTGCCTGGCGGATCAATGATTACGTGTCCATTGGTGGCGGGCCGACCCTGAACCGTTTCAATGCAAAGCTTCAGAACTACCTGGCCACCGGTGCCTTGAACAACGGTCAGGACACTCTGGTCACCATCAAAGGCGATGACACGGCGATTGGCTACAACGTCGGCCTGTTGGTCGATTTCAGTGAGGCAACGAGCTGGGGGATTACCTATCACTCGAAGGTGGACTATCACCTCAAGGGGCATACCGATGTTTCCGGTTCTCCGAGCGCTATCCCGCTGGACGGAAGTTACGACGCCAAGCTGGATCTGACCATGCCCGAATCAGTAGATACGTCCATCACCCATCGATTCAACAGTCGCTGGACCGGTTACCTGGGGACTACCTGGACACGTTGGAGCCGGATCCAGCAGGTCGAGGCCATCAACAGCGGTCTTTCCCCCCTGGGCCAGGCTGCAGGCCTGGGCCGTGTCACTGAAGAAATGAACTGGCGCGACACGTGGTCCACCGCGGTGGGCGCATCCTATCAATTGAACCAGCAATGGCTGCTGCGCGCAGGCTACGCTTATGATCCGTCGCCGATCAGAAATGCCGATCGCAGCGTGCGCATTCCGGTCGGTAATCGCCAGGCCGTGACCCTGGGCGGCGCTTACTCGCCGAACCCCGATCTGACGATTGACTTTGCTTATGGTTATCTCTGGGATTCCAAAGTCTCGGTAAAGCAGTCGAACGACTCCGGTCTGCAACCGGAATACAGCGCCAACTATGAAAACAGTGCGAATGGTATTTCAGTGCAGGCAACTTATCGGTATTGAACCGCTGACAGGAGTCGGTATTGCAGTTGGCAATCAGTCTGAACGCATCACTCGTCCTGACGGCGGGTGTAATGCAACAGTCGATCGGTTTCGGTCTTGACCACCAGGTAGCACTCGCAGCTCAGTCGTTCGAGGCGCGCTCGATCCAGTACGGTGATCTGGCCTCGGCTGTACTCGATGACGCCTTGGCGCTGCAGTTTGCCGGCTGCTTCGGTGACGCCTTCGCGGCGCACACCCAGCATGTTGGAGATCAGCTCCTGGGTCATGTTCAGGCGATTGCCGTGCAGGCGATCCAGGGACAGCAGCAGCCATCGACACAATTGCTGATCGATCGAATGATGGCGGTTGCACAGGGCGGTTTGTGACATCTGTGTGATCAGCGCCTGGGTGTAACGCAGCATCAACAGGAGCAGGTCGCCATGACGGTTGAACTCTTTCTTGAGTTTTTGCCCGGGTAGACGAAATGCGGTTCCGGCACTTTGCACCACCGCCCGGCTGGACGTGCTTTCGCCGCCCATGAACAACGCAATACCGATCAGACCCTCGTTTCCGACCACGGCAATCTCTGCTGAAGAGCCGTTTTCCGTGACATGCAACAGGGACACGATGGCGTCCGTCGGAAAGTAAACGTGCCGCAAGGTGTCTCCCGGTTCATAGAGCACATCGCCCAGCGCCAGGCTGACCTGCTCCAGGTGCGGAACAAGGCGCTGGAGGTCGTCGGCCGGCAGCGCTGCAAGGAGATGATTGTCGGTTGGCTTGGGAGAAGCAGGCATGTCAGGGCATCCGTAACGGAACAGGGGCGTGCCGACTCAGGGTACTCCCATGCGCGCCTGGCGGAAGGTCAATGTCTATTCATCGGCGGTGTGCTCGTATTCCAGTGCCTGAGGCCTGGGGGATCGGGCGCGACAATCGACTTGAACCCAGCGCTCCAGGCCGTCGTCATCCAGTGTCAGCGCGGCGTCAGTCAATGGCTGGCCGTCGAGGGTCATCGAGGTGAAGGCCGAACTGCCTTGACGCACATCAAAGTGGTAGAGGGTGCTGCCGAAGCGGTAGTGCAAGATGAAACCCGGCCAGTGGGCGGGTATCAACGGTTCGATCATGAGCGTACGGCCGCTGCGTTGTACGCCCAGCAATGACTCGACAATCAGCCGGTACATCCAGCCGGCGGAACCGGTGTACCAGGTCCAGCCACCGCGCCCGGCATGGGGACCGGCGCCGTAGACGTCTGCGGCCATGACATAGGGCTCGACCTTGTAGGTGTCGATTCGAGCGTTGTTGGCGGGGGCGGCAGGGTTGATCAGGTTCAGCAGTTCCCACGCTTTGCCGGCTTCACCCAACTGCGCCAACGCCATGCCCGCCCAGACGGCGGCATGGGTGTACTGACCTCCGTTCTCGCGCACACCAGGCACGTAGCCCTTGATATAGCCCGGGTCCAGGGTGCCTTTGTCGAACGGTGGATCAAACAGCAGTACGGCGCGGATGCCACGCTTGATCAGATGCTCATCCAGGGATTGCATGGCCTTGATCTGGCGGTCGGCAGGCCCGGCCCCTGACAGCACTGACCAGCTTTGAGCGATGGAATCGATGCGACATTCTTCATTGCTCGCCGAGCCGAGCACTTGCCCGTCATCGAACCAGGCACGGCGATACCAGGCGCCGTCCCAGGCACATTGATCGAGGTTGCGTTGCAAGGTCACCGCGCTGTCGCTGCAGCGCCGGGCGAATGCGTGATCACCGTGCAGGCGGGCGGTCACCGCAAATTGCTCCAGCACCTGATAGCTGAAGAAGCCCAGCCAGACACTTTCTCCTGCACCCAGGTGGCCAACGCGATTCATGCCGTCGTTCCAGTCCCCCGAGCCCATCAGCGGCAGCCCGTGAACACCGCGGCGCAGGCTATGTTCGATGGCGCGCACGCAGTGTTGGTAAAGGGATTCCCGCAGGTGCGATACGCCGGGGAGGTCATAGTAAGACTCTTCGCCAGCCGCCAGTAAGCGTCCTTCCAGGTACCCGGCCGGCTCTTCCAGTACACCCACATCGGCGGTCATTTCGACATAGCGGTTGGTGGCGGCCACCAGCCACAAAAAGTCGTCGGAGCAGGCGGTGCGGACCCCTCGATTCATCGGCGGGTGCCACCAGTGTTGCACGTCGCCTTCCACGTACTGATGGGCGGCGCACAGCAACAGATGCGCTCGTACTGTGGCCGGATCGGTATGGATCATCGCCATGCTGTCCTGCAACTGATCGCGAAAACCGACGGCGCCACCTGACTGGTAGTAGCCGCTTCGGGCCAGGAATCGGCAGGCGATGACCTGATACATCAACCAGCCATTGACCATGACATTGACCGCTGGCTCGCACGTTTCGATACGAATGGCCTCGAGCAATGAGCGCCAGTGTTCCCGTACCTTTTGCAATTCTGCTGCGGCCGCCAGTCTGCCCCGATAGCGTTGCACCAGCTGGGTAGCGGCGTTGCTGGACGAGGCCGCCCCAAGGCGCAAGATGACTTCCTTGCTGTCGCCATCGTTGAGATCAACCGACACTTGCAGGGCGGCACAAGGGTCCATGCCGCCCCCCATGCGCCCGGACAACCCTTCATGTTGCATCGCTGCGGGTGAGGCCAGGGTGCCACTGCGGCCAATGAATTCAGTACGGTCACCGCTGACACCGTGATCGACCGTGTCGGTGTCAAAGAAGGCCACCCGCTCGGAAAACTCCACCGAGTAGGCGTTGCGGGCGAAGAAGGCACCGCTGGCGGGATCCGATTGGGTGACCACATGCATCGCCGACTTGCTGCGCAGATCGCCCAGCACCCATTCCACATACCCGGTGACCGACAATGATCGGCTGCGTCCCGAGCGGTTGGTCAATAACAGTCGCGAGAATTTGATCGGTGCATCCAGCGCCACATAGATCCACAGCTCGCTGTGAATACCGTCTTCTTCATGCTCGAACACGCTATAGCCGAAACCGTGGCGGGTCCGGTAAGGGCCTTGCCCGGGGCAAGGCTGAGGCGCTGCCGACCAGAAGTGCCCGGTCTCTTCATCGCGCAGGTAAATGGCTTCGCCGCTGCGATCGGTGACCGGGTCGTTGTGCCAGGGTGTCAGGCGAAATTCATGGGCGTTTTCGGCCCAGGTATAGGCACCGCCGGCTTCCGAGACCACGGTGCCGAGGTGTGCATTGGCTATCACATTGACCCAGGGCGCGGGTGTCGGATTGGCTGCCAGCCCGGTGACGATGTACTCACTGCCATCGTCGCTGAAACCGCCATATCCATTGCCCAGCAGCAGTGAGGGACGGTTCGGTCGTACCGGTGCCGGTCCGGCCTGATAATGCCGGGTCGCAACAAACGGCGCGTGCGTCGGCAATACTTTGCGTCGATGAATCTGTTCGGCCAGGCTGCCCAGCTCTTCGCTCAGCACCAGCCTCGCCACCGAAAGGACCAGCACGCGATCTTCTGTCGACATCTGCTGCGCGGGACGTACAAAAATCCCACCCGGACGATCCAGCAAAGCGGCTTCACTGCCGGAGGTGATAAGGCCCATGATCGCGTCCTGCAGTTGCTGGCGATAACCCGCCTGATCTTCGTTCCAGATCAACAGATCGACCACCAGGCCTTTTTGCCGCCAGTAGGCGTGGGCTTGAATCAACTGCTGCACCAGGGCGATATTGTCCAGGCTCTGGATTTGCAGCAAAACGATGGGCAGGTCGCCGGAAATGGCCTGGCCCCAGAGTCCCGGCTGATTGCGCCGATTGGCAATCAGCACTGCATTGTCGGCGCGCATCGAGGCGTTTGCATAAAGCAACGACGAGGCCATCTGCTCGAACAGACGGGCGTCGGACAACGAGGCATTGAGCTGACGCAAAAGCACCTGGCTATGGGTCCAAGACAAGTCGAACACCCGGTCGGCGAGGTGGCGGTCGCGGTATTTGTTGATGAGATAGAGGCAATCGTCGCGACTGTCGGCGACGCCGGTGACCAGGTCGATGGTCGCCTGCTGGCCGGGTTGCAGGGTCATCCTGCAGCGAATCGCGACCACCGGATCGAGCACCGGGCCCGAACTGCCTGACAATCGCTGGCAATTGGCATCCAGGGCGGCGGGTGACACCAGGCTGCGCCCTCGGCCGATGAACCGGGCACGATCGGTTTCGTACGAGATCGCATCGATGTCCGCTCCGTGTGCCGCCAGCAAATGGCACATCCACGGCGTTGGTTCATCGCTGGCGCGGGGGCGGCGGCTGCAGACAATGGCCTGGAGCGCAGGCAGTAATTCGGTCTGCACGAACAACTTGCTGAATGCGGGGTGCATCGCGTCGCTGGCTGGGGATGTCAGCACAACTTCGGCGTAGGTGGTGATCTCCAGTGTTTTGGCTGATGAGGCGAGGTTTGTGACATGCAGGCGGCGCAGTTCGATGTTGTCTTCAGGCGAGACGACAATTTCCAGATGTGTGTCGAAATCCAGGTTGCGCGCGCGGAACTCTGCACGGGAATCGCAGAAGATCGCCTCGTGGCTCTCAGGTTTTTGCAACGTCGGTTGGTGCGCAGCCGACCAGACCGTGTTGGTCTGGACATCGCGCAGGTAGCAGAACATCCCCCAATTGTCTTGAGAAGTGTCCTCCTGCCAACGGGTGACGGCCATTTCATTGTGCCGGCTGTAACCACCGCCGCCGCTGGTCAGCATGACGTGGTAGCGACCGTTGGAAAGCAACTGCACGGCCGGGCGTTTGCGTCCTGGATCAGAGAACACCCGAAGCCCCGTATCCTGGCCCTGGCCAACTTCGCCGAGCACTGGCGACTGTGCGGTTTGCAGGTAGGGTGCAGCGGATTTGGGCACCCGCTCCTGCAACAGCAGCAGGGCTGATTGCAGCGCCGGGTCGGACTCGAATCGCCGTTGCATCGGTTGATCGAGCAGGCGGCTGGTCAACGCCAACAGGCTCATGCCCTGGTGGTGAGCCATGAACGACCGGACCACGGCGAAGCGTTGGCCGCGCGGTAACCGGGCCTCGGTGTAATCCACCGCTTCATACAGGCCGAAACGCCCTAAAGAGCCCTGCAAGGCCAGGCGTTGCAGGTTTTTGCAGGCTGCATCGGCATCGACCATTAACGCCAGGGCGCTGGCGTAGGGCGCTATCACGACGTCATTGCTCAGCCCGCGCTGGAGCCCGAGCGCCTGAATGCCGAAGGCGCGGTATTGATAATTGAAGTGCGCGTCGACGGTGTTGTAACCCGACTCCGAAACGCCCCAGGGAATGCCCAGCCTGTTGCCATGTTCGATCTGCACCGACACGGCGGCGCGGCAAGTCTGGTCCAGCAGGCTGCCGTCATAGTTGGGCATTACCACCATCGGCATCAGGTATTCAAACATCGAGCCCGACCAGGACAGCAACGTCGGTACGCCAGCGTTTTCACTCAGTAGCCTTCCCAAGGTGAACCAGGCGCGTTGGGGGATCTGACCTTGCGCAATAGCCACGAAATTGGTCAGCCGCACCTCGGACGCCAGCAGGTCGTAATAACCGGTGTCGAGCCTGCGCTCCTCGGCGTTGTACCCGATGACGAACAAGTCACGCTGGTTGTCGTAAAGCCACGAGAAATCCATCTGCGCCAGCGACGTCGCCAATAGCGCCAACTGCTCCAGGATGTCCATTCGCTTCGCGGCGTCACTGCGGACCCGGTTGATTTGAGAATGATGGTCGGTGGCCCAGTCGGCGGGGTTCAGACCTGCCAACTGGCGCAAGGTGCATGGAGGTTCAGTCGTGACCAGGGGGGCAGGGAGTTGATAGCGCTGCAGTTCTTCTGTCCAGTCGATGCATTGCCGGGTAAATGCTTCTCGCCAGTAGAGGCTTTCCTCATCGGTGTCCGTTAGCTTGCTTGTGGCCGTGACGTGAGCCGTTTGTAGCAGGTCTGCCAGCGCCTCGGTAGTCGCCACTTGCGAGGCATGTTCAAGGCCTTCTCTCAGTTGATTCAGGGCGTATTCATCCGCCCCCGAGGCGCGCTGGGAGTCTGCAAGGATATCCAGGGTATCGCGCAGGCCCTTAATCACGACAGGGCCGAACATCGGGGCGTCTGCAAGTTGCGCAATGCCGGTGCTCAAGGTCAGCAGCACGCCCGCCAGGTTCCCGCTGTCGACGGTGGAGACGTAATGCGGACGCAGCGGCTCCAGGGTCTGCGTGTCGTACCAGTTATAGAAGTGCTGCCGATAACGCTCCAGACCCTCCATGCTGTCCAACGACGGCGCAAGCCGGGACAGCAGCCGTTCGGTACTCAAGTAGCCGAAATCGTGAGCGGCCAGGTGGGCGAGCAAGGACATGCCCATATTGGTCGGCGAGGTGCGGTGGGCAATGGCAGGCCTGGGTTCTTCCTGCACGTTGTCCGGTGGTAGCCAGTGATCCTGAGGCCCGACGTATTGATCGAAGAATGCCCAGGTCTTGCGCGCCAGCACCCGCAGGAAGCGCAAATCCTCCGTCGACGGTGCGAACTCCGATTGCTGGGGGGCCGAGCTGAGCCACCAGGCGATCCAGGGGCCTGCAAGCCACGACAGCAGCAGCGGACTGGCAATGGCCAGCGTGTGCGGATCGTTCACCAACAGGGCCGCTGCGATCAGGGCCGATACCGGCTCGATCCACATCTGGCGATAGAGGCCGGACAGGCGGTTATCGGTCGTGCGCTCCACCTCGCGCGAGGGCTGCCATTGCAACAGCCGGCGTCTGCTAAAGCCGATTCGCCAGAGCGAGCGCAGGATGGCGTCGGCGCTGTAGTACATCTCGAAGGGCAGCCAGGCGAGCGTCAGGCATGCCCGGGCCAGGTCGTTTGCCAGATCACCCAGCAGCGCCCTGAGGTATTGTCCGAAGGGCACATCGGCGGGGGCCTGCATGAGATCGGTCACCGCCCGGAGCAACGGTTGAATCACCATCAACCCGATGACTGTCAGGGTCCAGTTCATTGGCTGACTGCTGGCAAACCAGCCCCATGCAAACATCAACAACAGCGCCAGCGGTTCCAGGCTGCGTCGCAGATTATCCAGAATCTTCCAGCGGGCCATGACGCTCAACCTGTTGCGCACCCATTTGCCGTCGGCGTTGCGTGCCCAGGGCAATGTCCACGGCAACAACTGCCAGTCACCGCGAACCCAGCGATGCCGGCGATTGACATCGGCACCGTAGCGCGAGGGGTATTGTTCGTAGACCTGCACGTCACTGAGCAGGCCGGATCGTGCATAACACCCCTCGATCAGGTCGTGGCTGAGAATCTGGTTATCCGGCAAGCAGCCTTCCAGTGCACAGGTGAACGCATCGACGTCATAGATGCCCTTGCCGATGAAGGAACCTTGCTGGAACAGATCCTGGTAAACGTCCGACACCGTCCGGGTGTAGGGATCGACTCCAGCATCACTGCCAAACAGCCGGGCGTAGATCGAGCGCGTGGCGCTGGTCAGGCCGATGCCGACTCGCGGTTGCAACACCGCATAGCCGGAAATGATCTGCTCGCCAGCACTGTCGAACAACGGACGATTCAAGGGGTGCATCATTGCCGCCACGCATTGGCGCGCGACATCGCGTGGCAGCAGGGTGTCGGTGTCCAGCGTGATCACGTAACGCACGCCGCGCAACGGCGTGATGTCGCCGACGATGGCGTTGAAACGGTCCTGCCCATTGCCGCGCAGCAGGGCATTGAGCTCGATCAGCTTGCCGCGTTTGCGCTCGTGGCCCATCCATACGTGTTCGCTCGCGTTCCAGCGACGTGGCCGATGCAGCAGAAAGAATCGGTCGCCTTGTTCGTCCGCGTATTTTTGATTGAGCAGGGTGATTGCACGAGACGCCTGTGCGAGCAGTTCGGCGTCTTGTGGCTGAGACTCTTCAGGCGCATCGAGGAAATCGCTGAGCAACGCGAAATACAGGTTGCTGTCGCGGTTGGCGAGAAAGCGCACTTCGAGACCTTCCGCCAATTCGTCCACATCGGCCGGGCTGGCGATCAGCGTCGGGATCACCACCAGACTTCGCGCGCCATCGGGAATGCCGTTGGCGAAATCCATTTTCGGCAGCGTCGTCGGCAACAGGCTGAACGTCACCAACCAGTTGATCAGGCTGATTGCCAGTCGGCTGGTCATGATCAGGCATGGGATCGCCATCAGCAAAAGCGCCGCATCGGGCATTCCGTCGCGCTGCGCTGAGGCCAGCAGGGGCCAGGCGAAGATGAGCGTCAGGAACGCCACCGGCGCCAGGTAAAACACCAGCGGTGACTGCTGCAACAGCCGTTTCCAGCGCTCATGAATGGGTACACGGGCGTTGAGCCGTCGCTCCAGGGTCGGCAACCCGGCGCTGATCAGGTAATACCCGACGTGGTGAGCCAGCACTGGGCAGGAGACTGAGGCGGCTCCGGCTCCGGCTCCGGCTGCGGCGAGATTGATCGCGGCGCGAGCGACCAGGATTTCCGAGTGCTGGGGGCTTCGTCGGGCAAGGCGTTCAATGACATGCCGATAGCTGTCGCGGGTTTTGAAATCCATCGCCCGGTAAACCTGAGCCGGGTCTTCGTGGAGAATCTGTTCGACGTGACTCATTGACTCGACAAACTCGCGCCAGTCCGTGGCGGACAAGAGACGCAAGCTGCCGATGCTGTTGCCGATGGACACCTGATCCGCGGCTTGTTGTTGCGCGTCGAGCTGCACCTGGCGTTCGATGCTGGAGCCGGTCTCACCGAGCATTTGCTCGATCCAGTTCAGCGCCAGGGCCAGCGCTGCGTTTTGACCCTGCAGGCGGCGGGTGAATTCGGCGACAAAGGCGGGGGTCATCGGCGGTGCGGAGCGGGCCATGTCGGCAACGGTCAGCACGACGCTCTTGATGTCCAGTTCTGAGGTTTCGATCAAGCGCTCGGCCCAGTCATCGGCCAGATTGCGCTCGTCGGCGTTGGCCATGACCCGCGAGGCCACGCGCCGCAGGTTTTCGATCAGCGCCAGGCGCAACATGATCGGTATCGCCCACAGTTCGCCCAGCGCCAGTGGCATCACGGTCTGATAAGAAAAAATGAAGCGGCTCAGACTCTCTTCGTCGACCCGGCCGTCGCCATGGGAGATGGTCTCCAGCGCTATGTCATAGACGCGTGGCAGTCCTGCGGATGGGCCGTTGATCAGGCGTGGCAACTCACGGCTGTAGCCTTTGGGCAGGTGCGTCCTGGCGGTGCGGATGTGGTCTTCGACCAGATAGTAATTATCCAGCAACCATTCCGCTGCCGGAGTCACTCGTCGGCTGGACAATTGCGCGCTGGTCAGCGCCGTGCAGCTGCGTTTGAGCAACTGCTCGTTATCATCGAGCCGGTGCAGCATCGAGTCCCGTGCAGACAGCGTTGTCAGGCGATGCTGCCCGGCCAGGGCGATGCCGTGACTGGCCATCTGGTCGGCGCTGAAAAGCTCCGAGCGCAATATAGGCTCGTATTTGAATCGGGGCTGGGGAAACAGGTGGGTCCGCCAGAAGCCGGACGAGCGGGGAAATACCTTCTGTATGCGTGTCCATATGCTGTTCATAAGGTCCTGAGCCTGAAACGCATGATGCGATTGCGTGCATTTTGATAGGTGCGCCAACGCATCGCGCCAGCACCGGCAGCACTTGCTGGACGTAGCTTTTCAACTTGAGTGTGGAGACCTGGAGGGCTGTTCGTCTGTTCGCTGGCGAACATAGCAGCCTTCTTTGGAGGCTCATCGAATGGGCGGCGCAGGGCGCTGCTGGAGGCGGTTGGGCGATATCTGGCGGATCCGGGTAACCGTCGTTCACAGGGGCTGGCAGCGTTCAAATTCGCCTGCCGAATGCAGCGTCAGCACGTCATCAATGACTTCCCCGCTGTACAAACGTAATCTTGCCGGCTCGAGTCCCAATACAAGAAAAATCAGGAGTCATCGATGCAACCGATCCGTCTCGGTCTGGTGGGCTACGGCAAGATTGCCCAGGATCAACACGTCCCCGCTATCCACGCCAACCCCGCGTTCCAGTTGGTGTCTGTCGCAACGCAAGGGCAACCTTGCGCCGGGGTCGAGAACTTCAAGTCCCTGGGCGAGCTGCTCGAAAACGGCCCGCAGGTCGATGCGATTGCGTTTTGCACGCCGCCGCAAGGACGATTCGCCTTGGTGCAACAAGCATTGGCCGCGGGCAAACACGTGCTGGTAGAAAAGCCGCCGTGCGCCACGTTGGGTGAAGCGATGGCGTTGGCGAGCCAGGCACAGGAGCAAGGCGTCAGCGGTTTGTTCGCCTGGCATTCACGCTACGCGCCGGGGATCGAAGCCGCCCGTGACTGGCTGGCCAGCCGCACCCTGCAAAGCGTGCAGATCGACTGGAAGGAAGACGTGCGCAAGTGGCACCCCGGCCAGGCCTGGATCTGGCAGCCTGGAGGCCTGGGCGTTTTCGATCCGGGCATCAATGCCTTGTCGATCGTCACCCATCTGCTGGCGCTGCCGCTTTTTGTCGCGTCTGCCGAGCTGCGAGTCCCCAACAACTGCCAGTCGCCGATTGCCGCTTCGATCAAAATGTCTGACGCGCGCAACCTCGATGTTAGCGCGGAGTTTGACTTCGACCACGGACATGACGAGCTCTGGAGCATCGAGATTCGCTGCGCCGAAGGCACCCTGCGCCTGGACAACGGCGGCGCACTGCTGAGTATCGACGGCGTGCGCCAGGCCGTCTCGGAGGAGGGCGAGTACGCGGCGGTGTATCGACATTTCCAACAGCTGATTGGCGACAAGGCCAGTGACCTGGACCTCCAGCCATTGCGACTGGTGGCCGACAGCTTTTTTGTCGGCAGTCGGGTGTCGGTTGAGCCGTTCTACGACTGACGGCCGCAAAAGTGCGTCCGTGACTGGGAGGGGCGAAAGCGAACATTCGCCGCAACCTCTCTCAGGCAAAGGCCTCCTCGATAAATGCCTCCAACGCCTCGTCTTCCAATATCTCGATGGAGAAGTGCCCGAAGCGCTTGGGCAACCAGATGATGCGGGTCCCGGACGGGGATTGCAGGTTCTCGCGGGCGAGTGGTTTTCCATTCTCGTCCTCTGGCTGAACCCCCGCGGCGATCAAGTCGTCATAGGCCTTCTCGATGTCCGGTGTCGAGTAGCAGTGGCGGTAAATCATGCCTTCGCCTGCGCAATCCAGCAGCTCCTTCAGGTTCCCCGCCAACGGCTGCACCAGCATGAAACGCTCCTGGCCGATCAACGCAATCGCATAGCGCACGTGCAGGCCACCACGCTCCCAGACGAGCGTTTTAGAAATCCTGGCGTGCAGGATCTGTGCGTAGTAGGCGCAGGCTTCCTCCAGATTCTTCACCAGTACATCGACGTGACTGAACTTCAGCTCCATTGCATTCCTCCTGTCGAACCGGTGTCCATGGTAACGACGCCGCCATCAGAATTAGAAGGGTTTTCGTGTGGCTGTTTCCTGGCCGAACCGTTGAACGAACAGCTGATCGGTCAGTCAGGATAATCAGCTGTACGTTTTCCATAAGAGGATTCCACCATGCACGAATGGACCCTGGACTACCTGTTCAACGGCGAACCCCGCACCTACCTGTTCGAACTGGAGCAGTCCCAGCTGCCCGTCCATGAGGCCGCTATGCACTTGCTGCAGCTGCATTATGGCGACGGTGAAAACAGCCTGATCATGCCCACCGCAGACGCGACGCCGGCGCAGATTCTGGAGCAGGCTGAGCGGGTAGGGCTGACGCAGATTACGGTCGTGAATCAACCCGATTGATGTCAGGTGCCGCGACGAGAACAGGTCGCGGCGCCTGGCTAAAGCTCACGACGCGCATCGGTCTGCTTGCCTAAGCACCGTCGATTCGCGCCGTTATCCACTCACGGCTGTACGCAAGCACGCTCTGTGCAATCGCAGTTGGAAAATGAATGAATCCGTGGGGAGAAAGCGGTAGCAAGTGCACCTCGACAGATGCCGATTGCCTCCAGCGTTCGGCGAGGTCGAGTGTGTCGTCTCTCAGGGGATCCAGCTCGCCGGCAAACAGGAGCGCCGGCGGGAAATCGGTAAAGTCGCCGTACAGCGGTGACAACGGAGGCTGGCGGCGTTCCTCGTCATTCAGGTCCGGCGTCAGCATGCGAAACGCTTCAACCATGCCAGGTCCGTCCAGCAGCAGCGTTTCCGGGGGCGCTGCGCGGACGCTCGGTGTTCCGGTCAAATCGTAGACACCGTAATACAACAGCGCGCCGCTCACCCGTTGCAACAAGCCGGGCGATTGTTTCAGCGACAGCAACGTTGCCGCGGCAAGATGGGCCCCGGCCGATTCACCGATGACGATAACGGGCAGGTCGGCGAACTCGCTACAGTCCTTCAGTAACCAGCGAGCAGCAGAAAGGCAGTCTTCCATCAGGCCTTCAATCGGAGTTGATACGGCAAGCCGGTAATCGACCGAGACGACTGCGACGTTGCACGTATTCACCATGGCAACGTTAAAGCCGTCATTCATCTGCGCATTGCCGATCACCCATCCGCCGCCGTGGAAATCAAGCACAACGCCCTTTGCTTTACCTCTCGGCCGGATGATCCGCACGGGCACGGGCACTGGGACGCCGCCCGCACCAATCACCTTTGTTTCCGCCTTGAGCCCCTGCTTGAGCAATTGACCCGCGCCGGCGATCTGGCTGGCGCGCAGCAGCGCCTGGATCACCCGGGGCGTGATGCGATTGCGGATGCGAAAGCGCGGCAACCAGGCAAGCTTCTTGTTGAAGTTACGCACTTGCTCCCACGCCTGCTCGCCTGCAGGCCAAGGTGTTTGAGTCGCGAGTCCGGAATCCTCCATCAGCGGTTATTGCGCAAGATGGAAAAATTCAACGCAGCCGCTACACACAGCCACACAAGGTAGGGAAACAGGATCAGGCCCGTGATTACGTCCAGCCGCATTGCCATCACCACCATGGCTGCGACTACCAGCCAGAGCAGCGCCAGGATCACCATGGCGGCGAAAATGCGGTGCGCGCCGAAGAACACCGGTGTCCACAGCGTATTCAGGGCAATCTGCGCCGCCCATAACGCCAGCACCTCCTGACTTCCAGGTATCAGTGACAACCGGTACCCGGCCCAGGCGAGCAGCAGATAGATAATCGACCAGGCGACCGGAAACAGCCAATTGGGTGGGGTGAAGCTGGGCTTGACGAGCGATTCGTACCACTGGCCCGGTTTGAAAAGAATGCCTGTACTGGCCGCGGCCGCGCAGGCCAGAAGAAAAATCAGAAAGGTCATCATCAGTCCTTTGGTAGAGGTGAGCTGTGTGGGGTTGCAGAATTCTGGCGGCCGTTCATGCCGCTATGCGCCCGGTACGCCAGGCACATCCATGTTGATCTTGCGCCAGGCGGCTTCGGACAAGCTGTAGACCGAAAAGGCGATCAATCCCAAGGCCATCACCATCAAAATCACACCGCCGGCCGGCAGATTCTGCAGCGCATCTAGGGCTTCCTTCATGCCGGGCGGATCCATGGCTTTATAGCGGGAGCCACTGATGATCAGCAACAGGGCGATCTCGATAAACACGACGCCACGGGCGATAAGGCCGAACCGGGAGACCGGACGGACGTAGCGCATCACGTCTTCGTCCGCTTCAAAGTACTTCTCGAACGACGACTTCCATCCCTTGATGATGTGAGCAACGCCTACGCCGAGGGGGACGAGCGCAACGAGGTACACCAGGACATTCGAGTGTTCCCAGGACAACACGTGCGCGAGTAAATCCCGGGTCTGCCCACCGCCCGAATCGCCCGAGCTTCTGATGCCGCTGATGAGCAAACCCAACGCGAAAAACGCCAGCGCACCGTTGACCAAACCTCCCGCCAACAGTCCTGCCCGGATGACCAGGCCCTTCATCCTGTTACCGTGGTGATCGACGTCGCGTACGGCCTGCAACACTCGCCAACAAGCGAAAGCGAGCAGGCCTGCCACCACCAAACCGACTAAAACATAACCGAAAGGCTGGCTTAACACAGCCTCCAGGCTCCGCTGACTGTCCTTCGGCTTAGACGAGTCTTGAGCCGCCAGCAACGCGAAGATCCCGATGATCAGGTAAAGAACGCCTCGAGCGGCATATCCGCCCCGAGCGAGTACAACAAGGCTGTGGTGCGCAGACATGGCAGCATATTCCAGAGAGGCAATACAGAGCAGACCTTTCGGGGAGGGCGGGGTTCGATTGAAAGTCGGTGTGCTAAGGCAGAAAACGGCCAAAAGCCCGCAGAAGCGGGCCTTGGTTTTTGTGCGTCAGGTTTACGCCTGGCGGGCTGCTAATGCCGAGTAGCTGTTCATCAGGTTGCGGTAGTTCGGAATGCGCTGGGACAGCAGGTTGCCCAGGCCTTCGATGTCGTTGCGCCAGTCGCCCTGCAACTCGCAGGCTACCGAGAACCAGTTCATCATTTGCGCACCGGCTTGCGTCATGCGGTTCCACGCCGCCTGTTGCACGGTGGTGTTGAAGGTGCCGGAAGAATCCGTGACCACGAACACTTCAAACCCTTCAGCCAGGGCCGACAGCGTCGGGAAGGTCACGCAAACGTCGGTCACCACGCCGGCAATGATCAGTTGCTTGCGGCCGGTCGCCTTGATCGCCTTGACGAAGTCTTCGTTGTCCCAGGCGTTGATCTGGCCAGGGCGGGCAATGTAAGGCGCGTCCGGAAACATTTCCTTGAGCTCTGGCACCAGTGGGCCGTTGGGGCCTTGTTCGAAGCTGGTGGTCAGGACGGTGGGCAGTTCGAAGAACCTGGCCACGTCAGCCAGGGCCAGCACGTTGTTCTTGAACTCGTTGGGCGAGAAGTCCTGTACCAGCGAGATCAGACCGGTCTGGTGGTCGATCATCAACACTACGGCGTCGTCTTTGTTCAGGCGGTTGTAGGTGGCGTTGCTCATGATGAAATCCTTTATCGAGAGGGGTAAGTGGCTTCGTTCAACATGGGCTCAGAATACTGATCAGCAGGAAGGGGAAAAAGAGGGTGAAAACGGTTTGACTGTCAACCAGGAAGTGACAATCGAGGAGGGCATCAGATGATTGCAGGCACGAGGTCGTAAAATATGAATCTTTCGGGGTGGCCGCACTCCACACCCTGAGAGGTGCCTGCTTCTCGATAGCGGTGATATCCGCTGGGACTTACATTATGACTTCGCTAGAAGACTTCAGAATCCATTCTCACGCACTGCTGATCGAACTGGATGCTGCCACCATGGGCATGATGACGCTGGTGTCATCCCGCTGTGTTTCCGGGCCCGACTGGGACGTTGCGACTAAACGACATCACGATGCTTATGAAGTCTGGAGTGCTTTTCTCAATGGTCCTGCGCCAGCCCTGAGTCCGGATCCTCGTTGAATCCGGCTCGGCCGCCAGTGGTTGACACGTTACTCAATCCGGGATGGCTTACGCGATCAAACGATATCGTCAATCAGGATATGGTGCTGCCCGCGGCTGCAGGTTTCTATCCGCGCCTCGACCTTGTAGACGTTACGCAGCATCCGCTCGGTAATCACCTCGTTGCTCGGTCCGCTGCCTTGAGTTGTCCCATTCGCGATGACCAATACCTGGTCGGCAAAGCGCAATGCCTGATTCAGATCGTGGATCGCGATGAACACGATAACTTCGCGTTTCCGAGCAAGTGCCCGCATGAAATTCAGCACTTGCACCTGCCGGTGCATGTCCAGCGCACTGGTCGGCTCGTCCATCAGCAGGATCTCCGGTTCGCGCACCAGCGTTTGGGCGATGGACACCAGCTGTTGCTGGCCGCCGCTGAGTTCACCGAGGTTGCGAAAGGACAGTTCGGTAATCCCGAGCGCGCCGAGAATCTCGTCGACGAGCTTCAATTCATCGTCGTGGACGACCCAGCCCGGACTCAGTTGCTTACGCGCCAGCAGCACTGATTCGTAGACCGTCAGGCGTGCACTGGCATTCAGTCCCTGCGGCATGTAGCTGATGCCCTGATGACCCTTTTTCGAGTCCTGCAGGATGACCTGGCCTGGTCCTTCAATCAGCCCGGCCATGCGTTTGAACAAGGTGGATTTACCCGCTGCGTTCGGCCCGACCACGGCAACCACCTGACCCCCCGTGAAGGCCGCCGTGGTGACGCCTGAAATGATCTCGCGCTGCCCGTAACGGGCACCGAGGTTATCGAGCTGGATCTTCACCATGAGTTTTTCTTCCCGCTAAGAATCAGAGATATGAAGAACGGCACGCCGATCAGTGACGTGACGACGCCGATGGGGAAAATCGCGCCCGGGATCAGGGTCTTGCTGACGACCGAACTGGCGGAAAGTATCAGCGAGCCGGTCAGTAAAGAGGCCGGCAGGAAGAACCGTTGATCCTCGCCAATCAGCATCCGTGCGATGTGCGGGCCGACCAGTCCGATAAACCCGATGGTGCCGACAAAGGCCACCGGGAACGAGGCGAGCAGGCTGACCATGATCAGCGTCTGAAAACGCAGGCTGCGCACGTTGATCCCGAAACTCGCGGCCTTGTCATCGCCCAGCCGCAGGGCCGTCAGCGCCCAGGCGCGTCTGGCAAAGATCGGCAGGGTGATCAGGATGACCAGGCAAATCACCCCGAGTTTCGGCCAGGTGGCTTTGGTCAGGCTGCCCATGGTCCAGAACACGACCGCCGCCACGGCTTGTTCAGTGGCAAAAAACTGCACCAGGGCCAACAGCGCATTAAAGGTAAACACCAGGGCAATGCCGAGCAGCACGATGGTCTCGGCGGTGACACCGCGACGCAGGCTCAGGAAGTGGATCAGCAGCGCTGACAGCATGGCCATGATGAACGCATTCACCGGCACCATGTACTGCGCCGCCAGCGGGAACAGCGCCACGCCAAATGCCAGGCCCATGGCGGCACCGAAACTGGCGGCGGCGGAAATGCCCAGCGTGAACGGACTGGCCAGCGGGTTGTTGAGGATCGTCTGCATCTGTGCGCCCGCCAACGACAACGCGGCACCGACCGCGACGGCCATCAGCGCCACGGGCAGACGGATTTCCCACATCACCACCCGCACTTGGGCTGAAGCGGTGTCGGGCGAGAACAGCGCACCGAGCACTTCAGTCAGGCTGTAGCTCGCCGGCCCAAGGGCCAGGTCAAGCAGCACACTGCAAATCAGTAGCATCACGAGCCCGCCAAGGATCAGGCGTTTGCGCAGCACCAGTCGACGGTAGGTGTCGCGCTGAACGACCATTGCTTCGTTCAGTGAAGTCATTGTTTGGCCTCAGGCTTTTCCAGGCTGACAAAGTAGCCGGGCTCGTAAGGTACCGGCAGAAATCGCTCATGCAGTTCGCGCAATGACGCGTCCGGATCCAGGTCGGCAAACAGCGTCGGATGAAACCATTTCGCCAGTTGCTGGATGGCCGCGAACTGGTAGGGGCTGTTGTAGAACTGGTGCCAGATGGCATGAAAGGCTTGATCGTCCTGAGCCTTGATACCCGCGTAGGCGGGGCGTTGTGTGTACCACGCCAGTTTGTGCCTGGCTTGGGCCATGTCCGCACCGGGGCCGACACCGACCCAATGACCACCGGGTGCAAAGGCTTCCCAGTTGGCACTGGTGACAACCACCTGGTCCGGGTTGGCGACGATGACTTGCTCTGGGTTCAACTGCCCGAAGGTGGTGGGGATGATGTTCCGGGCAATGTTGTTGCCACCGGCCATGTCGACAAAAAGGCCGAAATTTTCGTTACCGAAACTCAGGCAGCAATCATCGGTGTAGCCACCAATGCGCTCGATAAACACGCTGGGGCGGGAAGGGTGGCGCGCCTCAATCACATCGGTGACGCGATGGATCTGCTGGTTGCGAAAATCGATAAAGGCCTCGGCGCGCTGTTCCTTGCCGAACAGCTGGCCGAACAGGCGCATGGTCGGCTCGGTGTTTTGCATCGGGTTGTTGCGAAAGTCGACGTACACCACGGGAATCCCCAAGGCGTCGAGTTTCTCGATGTAGCGCGCGTCTTCGGTGGCGTGCTGCGCTTCGATGTTGAGGATGATCACATCGGGTTGCTGCGAGATCGCTTGCTCGATGTCGAAAGTGCCTTCTTCAAAACCGCCAAAGGTCGGGATCTTTGCGATGGCGGGAAACTTGCGCAGGTAGGCGCCGTAGGTGTCCGGGTCGGACTGGATGAGGTCCTTGCGCCAACCGACGATGCGTTCAATGGGGTTTTGCGTATCCAGCGCGGCGACCAGGTACAACTGGCGGCCCTCACCGAGAATGACGCGCCTGACCGGAAGGTGAACCTTGACCTTGCGCCCGAGCAAATCGGTCACCGTGCCCAGCGCAGGATCCGGGTCGGCGGCGAGTGCGTGGCGTGGTGTCAGAGAGTACAGCGACAGGCCCAGCAGTCCTGCGAACAGCAGCGTAGCGAAGGCTTGGGGGCGTCGGAAGAGGGTAACCATGGTTTGTTCCTTTGCAGAAGTCAGGACCGGACTGCGACTCAAGTTGCCGGGCCGGGCGTTTCAGAAATCGACGGTGGCCGACAGCAGCAGGGTGCGGGGTGAACCTTGGGAGAACGCCCCGTAGGACGCGACGCCCGACCAGTACTCGCGGTCGAACACGTTCTGCACGGTGGCGCGCAATGTGGTCGGGTGTTCCGCAATGCGGGTCGCGAAGCGTGCACCGACATCGAAGCGGGTCCAGGCCTCCAGTTCCTGGGTATTGGCCTGGTTCACGTACTGGCTGCCTGTGTAGATCGCGCCACTGGTCAGCGTCAGGCCCTCGACCCACGGCGTGTCCCATTCGGCCCAGAGGTTGGCCTGAACGTCAGGCACGCCCACCGGTTTATTGCCACGGTTGGCGGCAACACCGGTCTTGGTCAGTTCGCCATCGAGGAGGGTCACGCCACCCAGCAGGCGGGTGCCCGGGGCGATCTCGCCAAATACATTGAGCTCCACACCGCGGTTGCGTTGCTCGCCTTGTACCGAGAACACGCCAGAGGCCAATTCGCCGCTGGGTTTCTTGATCTGGAACAGCGCCAGTGTGGACATGAAGCTGCCGTAGTCGACCTTGACCCCGACTTCCTGTTGGCGGGAGATGTAGGGTGAAAAAATCTCCCCGGCGTTTGAGGCGGCGGACGGTGCGGTGTCACCCTTGCTCAAGCCTTCGATGTAGTTGTAGTAGAACGACACGTGGTCCCAGGGTTTGGCGACGACGCCGAACAGCGGCGTGGTAGCGCTTTTGTTGTAGGAGGTCGTGACCGTCCCGGCCGCATTGTAGTTATCGGACTTGATGTTCTGTTTGCGCACGCCGACGGTCACTTGAAAGCGCTCGTCCAGTACAGAAAGGGTGTCGGCCAGGGCCACGCCTGACAGTTCGCTCTCGGAGATTTTCGGCGTATCCGGTTTGGCGATGAAGGGCTCTGGCCGGTCGACCGGGTGGTAGATGTTCGACAGGATCGCCGGGCCGGAAATGATGCCTCGGGACAACTCATCGCGATAGCGGGTGACTTGCAGGGCAGTGCTGTGACTGACCGGCCCGGTGTCGAAGCGCAGGCGGGCGCCGGCGTCGACCGTGTAGCGCTGGACTTCGAATTTGTAGTAGCCGGGGATCGAAGAGGTGTCGCCGGCCGCGTTGATGATGGTCGGGGTCTGATCGGACATGCGCGCTACCTCCGATTTGCCGCCACCGGCGTGGGCAAATACGGTCAGGGCATCGTCAAGGTCGTATTCACCGCCGAACAGCGCCGACTGGTCACGGGTTTCAGACCACCCCCAGTCCTGGCTCACGCTGGTACGGCCGTTGGCCGCTGAGGGAATCGGTACGCCGGGTGCGATGAGAAACGGCCGGGACGCGGCGTCGAATTGTTCTTTCTGGCTGATCAGGTCCAGGGTGGTCCGCAGGCGATCACCCTCATAGTCCAGAGAGATGGCGCCGATGTCGATGTCCCGGGTTTGCTTGTCGATGGCCGTGTCGCCTTGCTGGACACTGCCGTTGATCCGTACACCGAACCGGCGTTCCTCACCAAAGCGCCGACTGACGTCGAGGTGGCCGCCGAGCTGCGAATCCATGGCGTAACTGGCGGTGAACCGGGTCAGGTCCTCGTCAAGTGAACGCTTGGGCACAACATTGATCACGCCGCCAACGGCGCTGTTGGGTGACATGCCATAGAGCAGCGCGCCGGGCCCTTTCACCACTTCGATGCGTTCGACGTACTCGGTGAACACCCGGTAGTTGGAGGCCACACCGTACACACCGTCGAACGCCAGCTCACCGAGATTGCCTTCGCCGACCGGAAATCCACGGATGAAGAATGAATCGACTATGCCTCCGGTCTGGCCCGTTGAGCGCACCGAGGAATCTCGCTCCAGCACATCGCCCACGGTGACCGCCTGCTGATCCTTGATCAACGTCGAGGTGTAGTTGCTGACACTGAAGGGGGCGTCCATCACATCCGTATTGCCCAGCATCCCGAGGCGCCCGCCGCTGGCGACCTGGCCTCCCGGATACACCGAGGGCAAGCCTTGGGTACGTCGGTCGGTGCCATTGATCGCCGTTTCCTCCAGGGTCAACTGGCGTACCACCAAGGTGTAGCTGCCGTCGTCGCGTGAAACCATTTCCAGGCCACTGCCGGCCAGCAAGCGTGTGATCGCCTCCTGCCTGGAGTACGAGCCGGACAGGCCTGGACTGACCAGGCCTTCGGTGATCGAGGGCTGGAACGACAAGGCAATGTCGGCATCCACGGCAAAACTCGACAAGGTTGCACCGAGCGGCCCGGGGGCAATGTTGTAAGCGCGGACAACCGTGGAGTCCCGTTGCGACGGTACGGCGGCCAAGGCAAGCGGGCACGCGGCACCGGCCAAGGCAAGGCTGAGCAACACACTGCGAATCACTGGCTTGAGCAGACGGTCCGGCCGTAGGGGCCGCGCAACGGGCATGAATGGATGACCTGTGGACGAGGTGAAAAGGTTGTTCCTGTCTTTGCCAGTTGAGATCAAAAAAAGTATCACCCTTGCGGCAACTTTTTTGGCACGAGGTCAGGCGGGAGAGAGCGTCACCCAGTAACCACTCAAGTGACCGGTGACGAGTACCGGGTAGGTTTGCACCAGCATGTTCAGCGTGCGCTGGGTATCGCTGATCGGAAAGGCGCCGGAAATGCGCAGCTCGGCAATGGCCGGATCACAGCGCACGAAGCCTTTGCGATAACGCGCCAGCTCGGAGACGAAATCCGCAAGGCGCATCTTGTCGGCCATGAGCATGCCTTGAGCCCACGCGCCGACGTGACGATCTGTCGGGTTCACTTGGCCAAACGTGCGGGATGAAAAATCGGTGCGCTGTCCGGCGTTGATGATCAACGGGGCGGATTGACTGCTGTCCGCCAATTCGACCCTCACCGCGCCGTCCAGTACCGCGAGATGCGTGCGGGGCTGCTGTTCGCGAACAATAAATCGCGTGCCCAATGCCTGCATTCGGCCCTGGCGTGTGCTGACCAGGAAGGGGCGTGCCAGCGGCGAAGTATCGGGCGCGGTCTGCACCAGTATTTCCCCTTCGCGCACGTTGATGAGCCGCTGATCGGCGTCGAAGATCACATCGATGGCGGTGTCGGTATTCAGGGTGATATTCGACCCGTCGGCCAGGGTCAATTCGCGTCGCTGACCTACGGCCGTCCGGTAGTCGGCGGACCATTGCTGTGATTCCAGCAGTTTCCAACTGCCCCAACCGGCAGGCAGCACGGCCAGGAGCATCGCCAGTTTACCCAGGGCGACGCGGCGTTCGGGATTGCTCGGGCGATCCAGCGCCGACATCGCCAAGGACGATGGCAGCCCGCCGAGCTTGCTCAGCAGTAGCTGCGCGCGCGACCAGGCACGATCCCGTTCGGGCGTGCTGGCCTTCCAGCCTTCCCATTCGGCACGCTCGGCGTCGCTGAGGTCGCTTTCACTGAAGCGCATCAGCCACTCGGCCGCTTCTTCGAGGACTTTGGGGTCGAGCTGCGAGTCATTGCGACGAGTGAGCATTCATTCCACCAGCATCAGGCACTGCACGAAGGCTTGCTTCATGTAGCGCTTGACGGTGATCAGCGAGACGTTCAGTTGCGCGGCGATATCGTCGTATTTCAGGCCGCCGATCTGCGACAGCAAAAACGCGCGCTTGACCAGTGGCGGGAGGGTGTCGAGCATCGCGTCGATCTCGTGCAGGGTTTCCAGCACCATGAAGCGCAATTCCGGCGAAGGCACTTCGGGCGCGGGCAAGTGCGCGAGGGCGTCAAGGTAGGCGCGTTCGAGCGCCTTGCGCTGGTACCAATTGACCAGAATGCCCTTGGCCACGCAGCTCAGGTAGGCCCGGGGCTGCTCGATGACCGTGACTTGGGAGGCCAGTATGCGAGTGAAGGTGTCCTGCGCCAGATCCGCCGCATCCATGGCGTTACCCAGTTTTTTTCGCAGCGTGGCGTACAGCCAGCCGTGATGGCCGCTGTACAGGGCCTCGATCGCGCGCAGATGATTGCTGTTATTCGCGGGAAGGGTATCGCTCATGGCGGCGGCTTTTTTGCAATTGAGAAGTATTCCCAATGCTAAGTGACAAAGATGCTCTGACGCAAGGGCGATTCTGCATCCCGTTTTCAGATTCGCGGCATGCACATCAGCGCTTCAATCAGGGTGTCGATTTCGCCTTCGGTGTTGTAAGCGTGGACCGAGGCACGGCTGACTGCCTGCAAACCTCGTTGCTGCATGTCGAGCAGGGTCGAGCGGAAGGTCGAGGTGGAGACGTTGATCCGTTTCTCTTGCCCCGCAAGCCATTGTTGTACGTCTGCGGCGCTGCTGCCTTGATGCGTGAACGTCACGATGCCGGACGTGAGGGCACCTCTGTCGCAAAGTGTGACGCCGGGGACTTCGGCCAGTCGATGCCGCATGTGGTTCGCCAGTTGCTGAATGCGCTGCCACATTGGCTCGATGCCTTGTGCCAGCGCGTATTCAACCGCTGCACCCAGGCCCAGTTTCGCGGCCACGTTGCACTCCCAGTTTTCGAAGCGTCGTGCATCGTCCCGAATCTTGAACGTGTCTGGCGTCAGCAACGACGCGGCATGCAGGTCGAGAAATGTCGGTTCGAGGTTCTGGCACAGCGACTTTTCAATGTATAGAAAGCCCATGCCTCGGGGGCCTCGAAGGTATTTGCGGCTGGTCGCAGCGAGGAGATGACAACCGATTTTTCGCACATCGATCGGCATTTGCCCGACACCCTGGCAGGCATCGAGCAAATACAGCACGCCCGCGTCCCGGGCCAGCGCACCGATCTGCTCGATGGGCTGAACCGGTCCGCCGTTGGTCGCGATCACCGGCAACGACACCAACGCCACGCGATCATCGCCCAGCATGTCCTGCAAGGCGGGAAGCGAAACCTGGCCCTGTTCATCATTGGGGATGATCCGGATCTCAATGCCGCGCTGCTGTTTCAGTTGCAGATAGGGAATGAAGTTGCCGGCGTATTCGGTGGTGGAGGTCAGCACCACATCACCGGGTCGCAGCGGCAATGAATAAAAGGCCATGTCCCAGGCGCGGGTGGCGTTTTCGATGACGGCGATTTCGTCGGGATCGGCGTTGATCAGTCGGCCGATGGCGCCGTAGACATTGTCCAGTTCAACCGCACGTTGGCCGGCCGCCTCGTAACCACCGAGGCGCGCTTCGAATTGCAGGTGGCGCGTCATGACGTCGATCACCGGGTCAGGCGTTAAAGAGGCACCGGCATTATTAAAGTGAATCAGCTGCTCGACACCGGGCGTGTCGGCACGCAGTTGTGCAATGTTCAACGCAAGACTCCTTGATCAGTCGCCGGGTGGGGCTTGACTCGTTTGCATGACCACTGGCCAGTAGCGCAGGGCAACAATGGGAATCAGCGCAAGCACGTAGGCCAGGCACACAAACAGGTAGGTGTACTGCAAGCCATAGACCTGGCTGAGTAAACCACCCGCCGAGATCCCCGCAATCGAAGCGAATTGCGCGGTGCTCTGCGCAATCCCCAGCACATAGCCCTGTTGTGAGCTGTCGGCCGTTTTCGAGATCAGGGCCATCAGCACCGGTGTGGTGGCGCCCAGCAGTACGCCCCATATGAAGTAGGCAATGACAAAAACAGCAGGGTTGCGCGTGACACCGGCGATGGCGGTCAGGACGACGCAACCGATGACAATGTAGGTGATGCGGTGCAGGGTTTCCTGTTGGGTGCGGTGCTCGAAGTAGCGCGACCACGCCGTGGCCGAGAGGATGAACCCCAGTGCCAGCAAGCCGTAACACAGGCCGACCACCGAATTGCTGACCTCGAACACCGAGCTGACATACAGCGAGAAGGAGGTCTGCGGCAGCATCCGCGCCAACAGCAAAATGCCCATGACGCCCAGCAGCGACAACAGCGGAGAACCTTGCCAGACGCTGCCTGAACGGCTGGCCGGCGTCGCCGTGTCCACGACCGGCGTCTTCTTTACGGGGGGAACATCCGGCAACGTCACGGCCGCCACCACGGTGCAAATGGCGCATAGGGCCGAGGCGATGATGTTGATCCAGAAGAAGGTCGCGTAATCGAGGATCAGTCCACCGACGACGGCACCGAGTAACGAACCGACGTTGGTCGATATCTGCAGGATCGCAAACAGTCGCGCCCGCCGCGAGGGGGCTTCGATACTGACGCCGTAAGCCTGTGCCGGGGCGATGTACCCGGCAAAAGCCCCCTGCAAAAAGCGCAGGATCAGGATCACCCAAATGTCACTGAACAGGGCCAGGCCAAGCTGGGTCAACGACAAACCGGCGAGGGCGCGGATCATCATCAACTTGTGGCCGTAACGGTCACCGATACGGCCCCAGAAGGCGCTGGTCAGAATAATGCCCAGCATCGGACCGACGTAGACGGCGATGCTGGCGAAGCTGAATACCGATTCCGAAGCGGTCAGCCCACGCAGGTGGACGGGCCAGAACGGCCCGCTCATTTCCATCGCGCCCATGGAGATGAGCTGGATCGCGAACAGAAGGTAAATCAGGATTCTTACTCGCGAACCCTGGATGGGACCTGCATGGGACATGAGTCAGCCTCGGTGGTTAAACGGCATCAAGCGGGTTGGTCAGCGTGTGCTGCAAACGATAGTTGGAGTACTGCATCAAATGCATGCGCAACAACGACCGGGTTGGCCATGGGTCCTGAATGAACGCTTTGCGCTCGACTTCCCACAGCGCTGGCGAGACCCGATCGCGGACGGCCGCGAAGGCGTTCTCGGTTTCCTCACGCAAGACCTCCCACATCCTTTTGCTGTTCAAGGCGTACTCCTTCGTCAGCCACAGGGCCATTTCGTGAAGGTGTGTGAGGAACGCCGCGTCCAGCACGAACATGCGCACCGGTTCGATATCCTCGACAAACACCGTCGGCAAGATGCCAGGCTGAACATGCGGTTGCAGGGTATAGCCGCGCTCCTCCAGCAATGGAGCATAGGTCCTGCCATCGCCGAAATCGCGGATCAGCAGACTACGTGCTTTGCCATCGGGGGAAAACAGCACCATGGTGTTTTGTTGATGCGCTTCGAGCCCGATGCCGTACAGCAGATAGATCGCCACCACCGGGCGAGTGACCACGTTGGCGTATTGGCGGAACCAGTTCTCGACCGTGTCGGCGCTGGCCCGAACGCCGTCGCGTTCGATCAGGTCGGTAAACAGCGGACGACCGCTACCGGGCAAACGGGTAAACAACGACGCCACGGTAATCGGCAGGCAATCGTCGCTGCGTTCAAACGCCTGCTGACTGGCGCGATAGACCACTGACAGATGACGGCCAGGTGCGTCGTCCTGGGTGATCGCGTTTTTGTAACGCACGCCGATCTCTTCCGGGAAGATCTCCAGTTGCTGGTCGAAGCCGTTTTCGGCGGCGAGGATTTTTGTGATCACCGTGCTGATGCGCGGCCCCATGTGAATAGACTTGGCTTGCAGGCTGCGCAGCTCGCTGGTCATCCACAACGCGATCGGCAACTTGATCAGCGGCGCGGTTTCTTCCAGCACCGGCATCATCGTGCGGTACGACATGGTCGGCAGGGTTTGAAGGTCCGGCCCCTCAGTGATCAGGATGCCGTCTTCGATTTCTGCGGCAAACGTCTTGAGTACGTAGGCCTGCAAATGCCAGGTGTGAATCGGCAGCGGTAGCCACTGGGTTTCATCCAGGCCCTTTTCATTGAGCGAAGCCTTCCACTGTTCCCAATGCACCGGGAAGTTCGTGGCAAACCAGGCGTGGTAGCTGGTCACGTGCGGCATGCTTTCGCTTTTGGCCATGTCGGCACGCAATGCGGCAATGCGCAGCGGCACTTGGGCGTTGAACTCAGGTGACAGTTGCTCGACTTCGGCGTCACTCAGGCCCGGACGGGATTTCCACGTCGGGTAATACGGGTGACCTTCCAGCGAACCCCATTGGTCCAGCAGGATGGCGGCGTCCTTGGTGCTGGCGTGTTGGTGAAGGTAGTCGGTGAGGCTGTCGAGGCCATGGCTTTTGGCGGCGTCGGCCAGTCGCGCGTTCCATTGTTGGCGATACTGGCGAGCATGGGCATCGTTCAGCAAGCTGTTTTCCATGTCCGACTTGAGCCCGGCCATGCCTTCGTCGGTCGGTTCGAAGTCGAAGCTGTCACGCAGCACGTCCAGCAAGTCCTGGTGACTGTAAATCAGCTGGCGTACGCCTTCATCGGTCACCAGCACCACATCACCGTCGTTGACCAGGGTGTCGGCCGGCCCCATGGCAATGTCGGTGAAAAACACGTGCGCACGGGCGTTCTTCAGCGGGTAGGTGGCCTGGTTGCCCTCGGCGGAAAACACCAGGGCCGAACGGTCCAGAATGTTTTCGGCAAACAGGCAACGGATCAACCGTCGCAGGGCGTTTTTGCGGGAGTAGGCGATCAGTGTCTTGAGGTCATCCATATCAGCTATCTGCTCGTCGGTAAGTAAATGAAGAGGCGAGGGCGCGAGTCATGCCGTGCGTGGCCAGTGGCTTGGGAAGTAATCCAGCGCCGAGTCGCGCAGGCCTTGCATGTAGGAAACGCTCCAGTGCAGGACTTCCTCGATGTAGGGGACTTTCAGCTCGAAACGCCTGGCCATTTCCACCAGCAGCACCAGGCCGTAGGCGACGTCTTCGTTGAAGGCGCGGCTCTCGCGTTCGATGACGTAACCGGCGCGGTTGTCATCGGCGGGCACCATTGGCGCGAGGATGTCGTTGTAGGCCTGATTGGTACGCAGGATCGACAGCATGCTGCTCTGGTCGCGAATCTGTTCGCCGTACGCCTCGACGATTTCCTGTTTCAGGGATTTGACCGAAGACAGGTCGACGCCCATTCGCTGGCTGATGACGGCGCACAAGTCCTGGCTTTCCTGATCCATGCGCTCAAGGAAGTAGGCGCCCAATTCGGGGCATTCGGTCCACCAGCACATGCGCTGGGGAAAGATCTTGCGATGCCATTGGCCGTAGGGCCCGATCAGCCCGTAAATCACCGAGCTGTGCATGATCGGGTTGCCCGGGGTGAGGGTGATTTCGAGGTAGTTGTCGAGCATCGTCACGCATGGACCGTAGAGTACGGAGAGGATTTCGTGCAGGTGCTGGCGGGAGGCTTGCGACTCGCGGGCGTGGGTCGCCACATACAGCTGGCTTTTGCCGCCGCCCATTTTGATCGACAGACCGGGCTTGAGGTCGAACGCCGTGTGCGGGACATCCTTCATGCCCCAGATCACCAGGTTCGGCCGGTCGGCCAGCGTGGCTTCGGCCAGCCAGTCGAAACCGCAGAAGCCGGGAATCGCGCCGATGTACACCGGTTTGCTCGAACTCAGATGCGGCGCGATGGCTTGCAGGGTGTGTGGTCGGGCATGGGCCGGCACGGTGATGATGACGATGTCGGCATCCTCGACCGCGGCGCTGGCGTCCGTGGTCACCCGGTCCAGCCGGGCGCTCAGCGTCGAGCCGTCCGGCATCAACGCCTGCATCGGCGTGTGGCGAGTGTGTTGGTCGACGATCTCCAGGTTGCTGGTGAGCATCGAGACCTGAACGTTGGGCAGCTGTTTGAACAGGATGGCATTGAGGTGACCGGTCCTGCCTCCGCCACAGATGGCGACTTTCAGCGGTTTCATTGAGAGGCGTTCCTGTGTGGGAGAAGCGTCATGCGACGCTCAATTGCAGAGGCGTGGAGACCGAGTCCAGCCACTGGGTTTTGCCCAGCCAGATATCCAGCTGCGGCGCGACATCCGGATCCAGCAAGTCGCGCTCTTCCAGCCATTGATCGTCGAATACCGTGTGCAGGTACTTTTCGCCGCCATCGGCTATCGGCACCACGACGTTGCCGGTCAGCACGCCTTTGTGGATCAGTTCCAGGGCTTTGAAAATCGCACCACCGGTTGATCCTCCGACCAGCAAGGCCAGGTTGCGAGCGATGTACCGTGCCGTTTCGAAGGCTTGAGAGTCGGTGACTTGCACGCCCAGGTCGATGCAGCTGTAGTCGAGCACCAGGCCCACGGTGTCCCCGGCCGGGGTGCCGGTGCCTGATTGATAGTACGGATAGCCGGGATGGCCGAAGACGATGGAACCGGCCGGTTCGACAGCGACAGTGACGGTGTCGGGGTTGTGCAGTTTCAACCCGCGAGCGATCCCTGTCATCGAGCCGCCGGTGCCGACGCAACCGACGTAGGCGCCGACGCGACCTTCGGCCTGGGCAATGGTTTCGCGCACGAAGTCGCTATACCCGCCGGCATTGGCGGCATTGTCGGATTGGTTCATGAACACGGCGCCCGGAATCTGCGCCGCGAGTTCGGCCGCTAACCGTTGGCGCTCGACCACGGCGACTTCATCTTCGCGATAGGTCCCGGCGACAAACCGGACTTCAGCGCCCAGTGCCTTCATCACGGCGATCTTGTCTTGAGCCGCGTGGTGATCGACCACGGCGATGAAATGCAGGCCGAACTCGACGGCCGCCATGGCCAGGCCGATGCCGGTGTTGCCGGAAGACGATTCGACGACCACGCCACCCGGTTTCAGCCTTCCGGACTTGAGCGCCGCCAGCACCATGTTGCGTGCCATGCGGTCTTTTATGCTGCCGCCGGGATTGTTCTTTTCAATCTTGAGCAACAGCCTGGCGTTTGTATCTGGAACATCAATACCCAATATTGGCGTATTGCCAATAAGGTCCGAGACTTTATTCAATATCATTTGAAATATTCCCTTCTAGTAGTCCGGTGAAAACGCGTAGTTACCTTCCGTACAACAGGTCGCCATCAATCGCCGGGGCAGGGGATGGCGATGAAACTCGTTCTCCAGCAAGTCCATCTGATAACCGGCGGTGTTGACGTAAATCAATAAGTCACCTGCTTGCGGTGAAGTACTGAAGTTGATCAAGCGGTGGGTGATGACATCGTCCTCCAGACAACTGTGACCGGCGATGTAGGCTTTTACCGATTTGTGCGGTAGTTGGCGGGTGCTGACAAGTATCGGATCGACGAGGTATTCGGATGAGAACCACGTTTCGCAGGCACTGAAACTACTGCCTTCAACAAAGATGACGGTTTTGTTGTCGGCCAGCTGTTTGGTGCGGGTAATACGAAATATTGAAATGGCGGCCTGGTCTACCAGGCTTCGGCCGGGTTCCAGTGCCAGCGTTATCTGCTGGGTTTTCAAATAGCTTGCAATGGACTGTCCTGCTGAATAATCAGCTTCGAGAAATAAGGCCAGCCACTGACAGGCCGTCAGGCTGCTGCCGTATGGGTAAAAAGAGGCTGGAACTTTCTGGTTTTCATAGTTGCTCGGCTTATTATCGTTTTGTAAAAAACTGCTATAGGCCTGAGGCTCGACATAACGCATCGGCAAGCCTCCGCCGATGTCGATCATGGTCGGGTTTAACGCCATCTCCCGCGCGGCTTCGACGAATCCGGTCACCTCACGAAAGGCTTGTACCCGGGTTTCGAATCCATAGCCGCCGAGGTGGAAATGGAAACCTTCAAAGTGGAAAGTTTCGCGGTGGTCAGTCAGGTGTTGCAGGCATTGAAGCATCTCTTGCGCGCCCATCCCGAATCGGCTCGCCGGGCAGCTCTGTGGCCTGTAACGCAGTAGAACCCTGGCTTTCACAAGCTCCGGCATGGATTCGATCAGTGCTGTGAGTTGATCGTATTCTTCCAGCGAGTCCACGCAAATGAGTGAGCCGGCCTGCACCAACGCCCGATGAAACACCGTGGTTTTGGCCGGTCCCGTGGCGCACAAACGTTGCGCAGGCATGCCGGTCCGCAGCGCCGCGTCCATTTCGTGGAGGCTTGAAACATCGATGCCGATGCCAGCGTTTGAGGCCGCGCCAAGCAGGCATTGTGATTTATTGGCTTTGGCACCATAGAAAATAGCGTGCTGCACATCGTGCTGTTTCAACACCGCCAAGAGGGCGCCGGTATTGTGCTCAAAGGCATGTGGCCACACCAGATTCAAGGGCGATCCGTATTGAGACACCAGTTCCAGAATTGTTTGTGGATAATGGTGAATCAGTTGTGCCACCACCGGGTCGAGCAGCGGTTTAAGCAGTTCTGGCTGATGAACTTCGACCTGCTCATTTAATGGTGGCGCAATTGTAATAGGCATAGTTAACCCCTGGCATCGAAAATCTGGCCATTCATATTTCGACAACTAAGCGTTATCGACAGATGTAATCTTTGCGCTCGTCAGGTACGAGCACTTAATGATTCAGGAGGCGGATCCCAGACAAAACCCGAGAATGTGTCAGGGGTAATAATCGTAATAAATGCTATACAAAACAATTGCATGAGAACCCCATTCCATAAGGTTTATAGGGACAGATTGATCGGCCATTAATAGATGGCCCGACCCCCTGTAAAGTGCCAGCAGCTGATATTCAAATGACACCACTGCTCTGTACTTTCCGTGAACATGAACGCTTGCTTTGATTCAAGAATTGTTTCTCTTGGCGGCGAGAACAATATTGCTAACGCGAACGATTATCAAGTAAGGTTTTCAAATATTTTGGATACCCACTCGTTGAGCAAGAGTGCAAAAGCGATTATTTGCCCGCTCTTGCAAGCATTCGTTCCTGCATAAAAAATCACCTTAAAACCTTGATGAACAAGGCGTTGAGGGTTGATGCAACACGCCGTTTCCAGGCTCGGAAATTCAACGATCCCGATACCCGAAATTTTTTTAAAACCCACGACTGATGCATGCCCAGGAGAGATTCATGACAACTGATCGTCTCAGCACCCAAGCCACGCTTCCCATCAGCTACCTGTTCGTTCCAGGCAATCGTCCCGAGCGTTTTTCCAAAGCGGTCGATTCGGCTCCGGATGCGATCATTCTTGACCTCGAGGATGCCGTTCATCCGGGAAGCAAGGCTGCTGCGCGAGCCGCAATCTGGGCTTGGCAGGAGAGCACGCCGACTGTCCGCTGCCAGCGTTACATCCGTCTGAACAGTGTCAGCAGTGCGCTCTTTCGCCAGGACCTGACCTGGCTCAGGGACATGCGTTATCCCGAGCGCTGCGCGGGTATTTTCCTGCCCAAGGCGGAACGCCCCGAGGACCTGTCGCGGGTCGTCGAAGACCTGCTGGCCTGGAACCCCGAACTCAAGATCGTCGCCATCATCGAGACCGCCAAAGGCCTGCAACAGGTCGAGGACATTGCCGCAATACCCGGGCTGGCGCGCCTGGCATTTGGTTCACTGGATTTTTCCCTGGACATCAATTGCAGCCAGATCCCCGAAGCGTTTCTGTTCGCTCGAAACCGGATTGTGCTGGCCTCGCGTACCGCCGATTTGCCGGCACCGATCGATGGCGTGACACCGGCGATCAGTGACATGACGGTGGTTGCGCAGGAGTCGCATTACGCCCGGTCCCTGGGGTTTGGCGCCAAGCTGTGCATCCATCCCGCACAGTTGGGTACGGTCCAGCGAGCCTTCCTGCCTGATGCGCGTCAGCTGGCCTGGGCGGATCGAGTCCTGAGCGCCGTGGCCGGAGGCAGTCATGCGGTGCAAGTGGACGGCGAGATGGTCGATCTGCCCCTCATCGAACACGCACAGCGCCTGCTGGACGTGGCCAGCCGATACGCGCTGGTCGCCAAGGCAGATGCCTGCTGAACCTTCGTCGAACAGGAGATGAATCATGGGGCACGGTTATCAGATTGCGCTGCGGCCATTGTGCGAGGTGCTGCAGTCGGAGCAGGTCGATCCCGCCAATGTGGCGTTGCTGCGCGAGGCCATCATCCGCGCCGGGCATTGGCTGGAACCGATCATCGTCGAGCGCTCGAAAGGCATCGTGATGGACGGCAATCACCGGTTCAATGCGGCGCTGCAGCTGGGGTTGAAAAGGGTGCCGTGCATCCAGCTCGATTACGCCGACCCGCGCGTTTGTGTGCGGCATTGGCAAACCGGGCACACGTTCGAGGTGGCACGGATTTTCACCACGATCGCCCGTGGCGAGCTGTTTCCGTACAAGACCACGCGGCATGCGTTCGACCCGGCCCTGCCGGTGATCGCGATACCGCTGGACTGCCTGTACGCGTGATTGACCGGGCAGGCTCCTCGGCTTTACGGCCGAGGGGCGCAAAAATTTTCGAAGAGAGGGTGATACTTTTTCGAGGGTCGACTGGCAATAGGAGTGATTACCATTTTCTCTTGCCCAAAAGGATCCTTACGTCATGTCCGTTGCCAGTCGACCATGCGGTGAGCGCGCGTTAACGCAGGCCATTCGTACCGCCATGCTGAGTTTTGCCCTGGTCGCAGGAAGCGCCAACACCTGGGCCGCCGCCCAACAGCAACAGGATGCTGACGCCGCCAAGACACCTGACACTTCCGTAAACCCGAATGCCGATGACCTGACGCTCGGCGCTACCAACGTCACTGCCGATTACAACAACCCGACCGCACTGCCGGGCGTCCTTGCCGGTGGCCAGGTTGCTCGCGGTGCGCGTCTGGGGATGATGGGCAACAAGGATGTGATGGATACGCCGTTCAGCGTCACCAGCTACACCGCCAAGACACTGGCCGACCTGCAAACGGTGACCGTTGCCGATGCCCTGGAACGAGATCCATCAGTGCGCTCCACCGGTCAAACCGGCGGCATCGTCGATTCCTTTTTCATTCGCGGTTTCGCGGTGGGCGAAGGCAACCTGGGCGAGCTGGCCTTCGACGGTGTGTATGGCGTGGCGCCCAACTATCGGGTGTTCACCGACTATGCCGAACGTGTCGAAGTGCTCAAGGGGCCGGGTGCCCTGATGTACGGGATCTCGCCGAACAGCGGTGTCGGCGGCGTGATCAATATCGTTCCCAAGCGGCCACTGGCCGAAGACCTGACGCGCTTTACCGCGAGTTACGCGTCGGACTCGCAAGCGGGCGGTCACTTGGATATCAGCCGTCGTTTTGGTGACGAGAATCAGTTCGGCGTGCGCTTCAACGGCAGCCTACAAGGTGGCGATACCGCCGTTGACGATCAGGAACGATCGGTCGACATCGGGGCCATTGCGCTCGATTATCAAGGGGAGCGTCTGCGCCTGAACTTGGACTTCATCAGCCAGAAAGAAAGCTTCGAGGCACCTTCGCGGCCCTTCACAGTGGCGCCGGGCATCGATGTTCCTTCTGCGCCCAATGGTCGTACCAACAATACGCAGGATTGGGGATGGTCCGACACCCGGGAGCAGTCGGCGTTGCTGGGCGGCGAATATGACCTGACTGACGCGGTCACCGTATTCGCCCATGCCGGTGGCGGCAAGGCAGACGTCGAGCGCAAGTCCGACCAGGTGCCGAGAATCCTCAACAACGCAGGCGACACCAGCAACATTCCCGGCTACTACAAATTCAACGTCGATCGCTCGACCGCCGACGTGGGTATCCGTGGCGTGTTCGCCACCGGGCCTGTCACCCACACCACCACGCTGATGGCGACCCGGTATCAGGACGAACTGTCCCGGGGCATCACCAACGGCACGGCGATCAATTCGAACATCTACCACCCGGTGGAGGTGCCCGAGCAATTCATCAACGCGCCAAAGGTGCTGCGCATTTCCGAGTCGGAGTTGTCTGGCGTGGCATTGACCGACACCCTGTCCGTGCTGGACGACCGCATCCAGCTGACCTTGGGCGTGCGTAAACAGGACATCGAGTCGCGCAACTACACCGCGACCGGTTCGGTCAGCTCCAAATATGACGACAGCGCCACGACGCCGCTGGTGGGTGTGGTGGTCAAACCCTGGGAAGACGTGTCGCTCTACTACAATTATGTGGAGGGCTTGAGTAAAGGTGATATTGCACCGGGCACCGCCGCCAACTCCGGCGAAACCTTCGCGCCTTACGAGTCGAAGCAACACGAACTCGGCGTCAAGTACGAGCATGGTAGGTTCATGACCACCCTGGCGTTGTTCCAGATTGAAAAGCCCAGCGGCGAAATCGGCGCTGGCAACGTGTTCTCGGTACAGGCAGAACAACGCAACCGTGGCGTCGAGCTGAGCATGTTCGGCGAAGTCGCGCCGGGCACCCGCTTGATGGGCGGCGTGACCTTCCTCGATGGCGAACTGACGGATTCCGCCACAGCCGCTAACCGGGGCAACGAACCGGTGGGCGTGCCCGACGTACAAGCCAACCTCTGGGCCGAATGGGACACCCCGTGGCTGGAGGGCTTCACGCTCACTGGCGGCGCGATCTACACCGGCAGCCAATATGTGAATCAGGCCAATACCCAGGAGCTGGATGCCTGGACGCGCTTCGACACAGGCGCTCGCTACACCACCAAAATCGAAGGTCGACCGACGACGTTCCGCGCCACGGTGCAGAACGTCTTCGATCGAGAGTACTGGTCTGGCGTCGCCTCGTATGGTGCGTTCTCCCCGGGTTATCCGCGGACGCTGCAGCTGTCGGCTACGGTCGATTTCTGATGGGGACGGGTCGTCGGCGACAACGCTTGGTGAATAGCCGCGACGGCATTTTTTGATGCCTGACAGTTTTTGAAAAGGAGTATTCGAATGTTAAACACCTCAGCATCGGCGACCCTCGCCCCCTTGAAATTCCAATCGACGACTGCTCATCGGGCGTTCGAGTTCGAGCGCAGTTCCAATGAGCATATCCGGGCGTTGCTGCGCTATTACGGATTGCGCACCAGCCTTATTCGCTTGAAGGTGATTGATGCCTTGCTGGTCGCCGCGAGGGAAGGAACGCCCATCGGTGTGCGCGGAGTGCATTCCTATCTGCAATCCTTCTCAACCGATTTAGCGTTTATCAGCGTGCGGGAAGTGCTCAGGCGTCTCTGTGACGAGGGTGTCATCGTTTTTGGGGCCGACAAGAGTTACTGTTTTACTGAGCAGGCAATCGCGATACTGGATACGCACTCGGATCGCGAAGACTCAGCAGCCTATAAAGGCAGGTGAGTTCAGAGGGATTCCCCCGACCCGTATCACCGGGTCGGGGTGGCCCCTTCAAGCCTTACGGATTCAACAATCGCATCACTTCACGTCGAAGCGATCCAGGTTCATCACCTTGGTCCACGCCGCCACGAAGTCCTTCACGAATTTCTCCTTCGCGTCACTGCTCGCGTAAACCTCAGCCAGCGCCCGCAACTGCGCATGAGAGCCAAAGACCAGATCAACACGGGTCCCGGTCCACTTCACTTCACCGGTTTTGCGATCACGTCCTTCAAACGCTTCGTTTGCCTCTGAGGTCGGTTTCCATTCCACACCCATGTCCAGCAGGTTCTTGAAGAAGTCATTGGTCAACGCTTCTGGCTGCTGGGTGAACACGCCGTGTTTTGTCTGCCCTACATTGGTGTTCAATACGCGCAGACCACCCACGAGCGCGGTCATTTCTGGTGCGGTGAGCGTCAGTTGTTGCGCTTTGTCGATCAACAGATGCTCGGCTGACACGCTGTAGCGGGACTTGAGGTAGTTACGGAAGCCATCGGCGATGGGTTCGAGGAAGCCGAAAGACTCGACGTCCGTCTGCTCTTGCGAGGCGTCTGCCCGCCCCGGTGTGAAAGGCACCGTGACGCTGTGCCCGGCATTTTTCGCCGCTTGTTCGACGCCCGCGTTACCGGCCAGCACGATCAGGTCGGCCAGCGAGATTTTCTTGCCGCTGTTGTTGAACTCGCTCTGGATGCCTTCGAGTTTCGCCAGCACATTCGCCAGTTGATCAGGTTGGTTGGCTTGCCAGAATTTCTGTGGCGCCAGACGCAGACGACCGCCATTGGCGCCGCCACGTTTGTCGGAGCCACGGAAAGTGGAAGCGGCTGCCCACGCCGTTGATACCAGCTGCGAAACGCTCAGGCCCGAAGCAAGCACTTTGCTCTTGAGCGCGGCGACGTCACTGTCGTTGACCAGCGCATGATCGACCTCTGGGATCGGGTCTTGCCACAGCAATTCTTCGCTGGGCATTTCCGGGCCGAGGTAGCGGGAGAGGGGGCCCATGTCTCGGTGGAGCAGCTTGAACCAGGCACGGGCGAAGGCGTCGGCCAACTGGTCTGGATTTTCCAGGAAACGCCGTGAAATAGGCTCGTAGATCGGGTCGAAGCGCAGCGCAAGGTCCGAGGTCAGCATGGTGGGGTTGCGCCGTTTGGACGGATCATGAGCATCCGGAATGGTGCCGGCACCCGCGCCGTTTTTAGCGACCCACTGGTGCGCCCCGGCCGGGCTTTTGCTCAATTCCCACTCGAAGCCGAACAGGTTTTCCAGGTAGTTGTTGCTCCACCGGGTGGGCGTGGTGGTCCAGGTCACTTCCAGGCCGCTGGTGATGGTGTCCGGGCCTTTGCCGGTGCCGAAGCTGTTCTTCCAGCCAAAGCCCTGGGCTTCCAGGCCGGCGGCTTCGGGCTCGGCACCGACGTTGTCGGCAGGTCCGGCGCCGTGGGTTTTGCCGAAGGCATGGCCGCCGGCGATCAGCGCCACGGTCTCTTCGTCATTCATCGCCATGCGCCCGAAGGTTTCACGGATGTCCTTGGCCGAAGCGACCGGGTCCGGGTTGCCTTCAGGGCCTTCGGGGTTCACGTAAATCAGGCCCATTTGCACGGCGGCGAGGGGGTTTTCCAGGTTGCGTCCTTGTTCGGTACGGCTTTCCTCATTCTCCCCCGGCTCGGCAACGAGCGGACCTTCGCCGGGCTCCTGCATCGGTTCGTTGTCTTTGCCGTAGCGGGTGTCACCACCCAGCCATTTATTTTCCGAACCCCAGTAGACGTCTTCATCCGGTTCCCAGACGTCCGCACGGCCACCGGAAAAACCAAAGGTCTTGAAGCCCATGGATTCGAGCGCAACGTTGCCGGTGAGGACGATCAGGTCAGCCCAGGAAATTTTACGACCGTACTTTTGCTTTATCGGCCAGAGCAGCCGGCGCGCCTTGTCGAGGCTGACGTTATCCGGCCAGCTGTTGAGCGGTGCAAAGCGCTGCTGACCGGAGCCGGCGCCGCCACGACCGTCGCTCGTGCGGTACGTGCCTGCGGCGTGCCAGGCCATTCGAATGAACAGCGGCCCATAATGACCGAAGTCGGCCGGCCACCAGTCTTGGGAGTCGGTCATCAGCGCCGTCAGGTCGCGCTTGACCGCCTCAAAGTCCAGGGTCTTGAATGCTTCGGCGTAGTTGAAACCCTCGTCCGTGGGGTCGGACAGGGACGAGTGCTGGTGCAGGATCTTCAGATTCAGTTGGTTCGGCCACCAATCGCGGTTCGTTGTGCCACCGCCAGCGGCGTGATTGAACGGGCATTTCGATTCATTTGCCATGTGTGAGCTACCTTTGGTCGTGTTTCATCCGGCTATCGGCCCGGGGTGGGCGTTAGATAGCAACGAGCGAACTCAATGACATAGGCTGCAGGACCAACAGTTGGGTCAACTGATTGTCTGGACCACACGGGAAATCTGGACAGCGGCGGTGGCCCACGGGTGGCCTAGTCAAGCTTCGGACTCATTCCTGTCTCCTTATCAGCACTAAACCGGCCAGCTTGTTCCGCCAGCGCTGGATACAGGTTAGACCCCACTTGGGGAGTCAGCTAATAGGTGGAGTATTGGGCGATGATAGGCAGATTCTTTTACGGATGTTGCGGGGAGGACCCGCGTCTATCTAAAGCATAGACGCGGGTTTGCAGGGCGTGAACGGTTACTTGCGAACGTTCTGGTACAGCATCAACCTTGAAGTTTCATGCATGGCGCGGGTCAGCGCTGACAGGCGCTTGAACTCTTCAGGGTTTTTCTCGGCGACGTTGTCCAGTGGCGTCATGGAGGCCAGGTCGTGAAGGGTCGGCGAGCTGCCATCGTGCTCCATCTGCACCATGTAGTGTTGAGTCACGCCGGCAATCAGCGGGAAGGTGCCTTCACGCAATACCAACGGCACCACACGTTCACCCTCGGGCGCAGGCTGCTGGATATCACGGCCCATGCCGCTGTTACGGAACTCAAGACCGGCCATACCCGCCACGGTGGGCAGCAAGTCTACCAGGCCGACCGCTTCCTTGACCTTGCGCGTCCCGATCAAGCCCGGTGCATGGATGATCATCGGCACCGCGTTGCTTTCCAGGCCCAGTTGCTCGTAGGCCGGTGCGAGAAACGGAATCTGAGCGATCCGGGTGTTGTGGTCGCCGAACATCACGAAAATGGTGTTCTCATACCAGCCACCGGCCTTGGCGATTTCCATCAAGCGTCCGAGGTTGAAGTCCAGCAAGCGTACGGCGTTGTACTGCTCGACACTGCGCGATCCTGCGGCCTGTACTTCCGCCAGGGTAGGGTGCTTGACCTCAAAGCCGTCATTGCTCTTGGGAATCGTGAACGGGCGGTGATTGCCGGCTGTCTGCACATAGGCAAAGAACGGTTTGTCCTTTGGCAGTGCTTGCAGGATCTGATCGGTTTCCTTGAACAGGTCCAGATCGGAAATGCCCCAGACATCCACTACCGGCGATTTCCAGTCCCGTTCTTCGAACAAGCGCACGCCGTCGATACTCTGCCGGATCAGGGCATTCATGTTGGCCCAGCCGGAGTTGCCACCGATGGTGTAGATCTTCTCGTAACCGGTGAAGGCATTGATCAGCGTGTTCTGCTTGGTGATCAGCGGATTGCGTGTTGCGGTTTCCTGACGCGTGACGTCAGGCACGCCGCTGATGCTGGCCCAGACGGTTTTCGCGGTACCTGTCACGGGCACGTAGAAGTGTTCGAAGAACCAGCTCTGGGTGGCCAGGCGATCAAGGTTGGGCGTCGGATTGATCGGGTTGCCATAGGCACCGACGGCACTGGTGCCCAGCGACTCCAGCATGATGAACATGACGTTCGGCGGACGCGAACCCGGGATTTTGTACGGTTGTGGCGCCTGGTGCCGGACGAAATCGAGGGTCTGCGGATCGGGTTTTTCAACCCCCAGGTAATTGGCCATGACCGCGTAATGTTCACGCACTTGCGCTTCGTCGTAACGCGACTGGCCGACCTTGACCGTGTCGTAGAGGAACAACACCGGGTTCAGGCCCAGCGCGGCCATCTGGTTATTACCCGAGAAGAACGCATCGCTCCAGCGCAACGGCACCGGGTTTTCGAGGTTCATGTTTTCGACACGCCCCAGAATGCCCAGCAGCACCAGAACGACCATGACCGCGCCACCCCATGTTGCGGAGAGCGGGTGAATGACTTTGCGCGGGCGATCCAGCGTGACGCGTTCCAGACGCACCAGTGCCAGGGTCACAAACGCAATTGTTGCCAGCCAACCCAGCGAAATCCAGATCACCGGGTAAGTCTGCCAGACCATGTCGCGGGAGATTTGCGCATCCTCGATGAAGCGCAGGACGGTGGCGTTGATGCGCACGCCGAGGTAGGCGAAATGACCAAAATCGATGATGTAGATCAGCAGCAGTACGCTCAGGGCTGCGACCAGGTAGACGCGTGCGATGCGCCTTAGCAGATGGCTGCGGAGCAGGTTCCAGCGGGGAATCCAGGCCAGCAACGCCAGTGGCAACATCATCAGGATGGCCAGGCGCAGATCGAAACGGAAGCCGATGCTCAGGGTTTCCCAGACGCCTTGTGTGTCGCTCAGGGCTTTGGGCTCGAACCCGGAAAAGCCGAAGAAAAACACCACTCTCAGCAGTGCAAACAGCACAAACGCAATTGCTGTAGCGCCTAGCCAATAATGTAAACGTCTCGAGTGCAGCCAACCCATCCCTGTTCCCCTGTTAAAAAGTCGTTAAATCTCAAACGGATTTAATCTGGTCGCTCATTGCACTATGGCGCTTGCTTGAGCGGCGATACGTCCAGCGTACGGCAAGCATCAGCAATGCGCCGCAGCAATACAGACCCAGCAGCGGATCGACCAGGTAATCCCAATAGTTTTGCGAAGGTTTGATCCCGGCGATGAAGGCCAGGGTTGCGCTGGCCAGCATCAAGACGGCCAGGCCATTGCGCAGGTAAAACAGGCCCAGTGTGAGCAGGGCGAAAAAAATCAACATGGGCCGCGGGCTGTAGCCGAGGCGATAGGGGTCCACATCACTCATGCCCAGTGTGGCCGGATACAGCACCAGGGCCATCACGGCGAAGAGGATCAATACGCCGGTTTTGCCCCGCGCCGTTGGCAGCATGTCCAGCCGCCGCAGGCAGCCCCACGCCATGAACACCAGAGTGGTGATCGCCAGGTCATCAATGTGACTGCGCAAATACGCGGCCAACGATAACCCTTCCATTGATATGAAGCTGGCTGCCAGCAACGTGGCCAACAGCGTGATCCGCCAGGCCCTGGACAGGCCGAACGAAGGCAGCATCAGGAAGATGATCATTGCGAAGCTGACATGGGCTTGCCACAGGCTGATCATTTGAGACGCTCGTTGAGCCATGCATCGTTAAAAGTAACGTGCTTGATGAAGGTGTTGTTCCAGGAATAAACCAAGTGATACATGCCGTCAGGACTGCGGATGAAGTAGGGGTATTCGTATTCGAATTCACACCCTTGGTTTTTACAGACACGGTTGTCGAGGTTATCCAGGAACTCTGCTTCCAGCGGTTGGCGACGCGCGCCGCTGGAGCCGCGGAACTCCCGGCCGATGATCTCCTTGTAGGCCTCGGGAGAAAACGGAGCGCCTTGTGGATCAGGTGATTTGTCCAGGTCGCGCAGCGAGCGCCAATCGTCCATTTTGGCGTCGGTCCCGTAAAGGCTCAGCTTGAAGCGCCCCTCCTGCAGGTCGTTGAGTGCCACCAGCAAGCCGTGTTCGGGCGTCGCGACGGCTGCCAGCGAGGAATTCGGGTTCGAGGGATCGAGCGGATAAGGTTCGCTCCAGGTCTGGCCGGCATCTTCGGTGCGGGCCGCCAGCACTCTGTGGTGGGTGTTGCCGGCATACCGTAGCAAGGCGATGCCGCGCTGACCATCCAGCGGAACCACCGTGGGCTGCAAGGAATTCATGCCGTGGCTGATGCGGAATTTGTCGATCACATCGCCGTCGGCGCTCAGGTAGAGGTACTCGGCAAATTTGCCCAGAAACTCGTGGTAGACCGGCAGGCCGATGGAGCCGTCGGCATGAAACACCGGCGCCGAGCGGACCAGGGTGCTGATGTTCAGAAAGGGCGAGGTGATCAGTTGGCGCGGAGCGGACCAATGTTCACCGAAGTCGTCGGAAACCATCACATTGACCGCGCTACCGGCCCAGCCACCCATGGACACCGATACGTAGAACAACCACACGCGATTATCCGGTGCGAGGGCCACCACCGGATTGCCCAGTTTGCGAATATATTTTCGGGTGCCCTGTTGGGTCGAATCCCGAGTTGCCAAGACCTGTTCCGCCCCCCATTCGCCGGTTTTCGAATCGAACCGGGCGGAGCGCACCTGCACATCGGCGGCGCCTTCGCGGGAACCGGCGAACCAGACCGTCATCAGGCTGCCGTCGGGCAAGGCGGTGACCGCCGAGGAATGCACGAAATCCACCAGCCCGGAGGAGGCGAATCGACTGGTATAAATGGGTTCGGCCACTTTGCCGGCCACTGCCATCACTGGACTGATCAGCGCAAAGGAAGAATGCGTATTGGCAGGATTGATCAACCACGCGGTCGCAAAAAGGCAGGACAGAGCGAGGTAGGCACAGAAGGCAGGAATACTTGGAAGTTTGATGCGCATGACTACGTTGGCATTTCATGGCCCGATTAGGCGCTCAACGTAACACTCGGTAGTACACGATCGGGTTTTATGATTGGCTAAATTGTAAGCAGGTATTTGTAGCAAGCGGCCATGTCGGTGCGCGGGGTTTGATTGAGGGGCTGAGAGTGTTGGCCTAGAGGGATTATGTTTGGTCGGGGGGCTTTCCGCCGTTGGTCGCAAAAGTCAGGGCCGTCACAAGAGAGTCATCGGGTTTTGGGCTGTTTGTTCCGGCTTCGTCGCCCAGGCTACCGGAAATCGTAGACCTACCTGAATACTCGATAATCGAGGGTCAGTCGGCTGCAATAGTGACGGTTTTTTCGTTTATTGATCCGCTTCACCCTTGATGGCCAAAACGCTGCAAGGCACCCGATACAGAACATGCTCCGTTGTGCTGCCAACCAGCTTTTCCACCCCTTTGTGATGGGTATTCCCCATTACGAAGACATCCGCTCGAGTATGAGTCGCAAAGTCGGCCATCGCTTTGGTTGGCGGCCCTGCAATGAAGTGTTGTCGCTCAGGTGGCACGCCGTGGCGTCCAGCCAAGGCAACGAAGCACTTTTCAAGTGACCGGCGTACGTCGTTGCTGAAGCCTGGCATCGTCACGGCGCCAGCACCGGCATCCGAAAAATGTGTGTGTGTCAGTTCATAGGCATACAGCATGTGTAACTCAGCATCACATTGCGCCGCCAATTCGTTCGCCGCCTGAATGACGCTGTCGTTGATTCCGCTGATCTGACCTTCTGGGTGGGATGGATCAACCGCCGCCACTATCACCCGAGGAAGCGGGCACCTGACTTCGCTGACCAGATGTATAGCAGTCGGACATTCACGCAACAACTGCCAATCCAAAGGCGTGATGCAGGCGCGCTTGAGCGCTGATACATGGTGTACGTCCTTGATAATCAGGTCCGGTTGCATTTCAGCCACATGCTCAAGGATCTCTTGCAGCGGGTCGCGGGTCAAAACGACTTCGGTGGTCACATTGATGCCCTTCCTGCGCAGGAGTTCGGCCTCATCCGTCAACCACTGCTGGTTCTCTTGCCGGCAACTCTCACGAAGTTGTTCACTGTTGCTCATCAACCTCATAAGGTCGAAGTCTTCGATGAACACTGCGATATGCAGTGCTGCGCCTGTGGCGTCGGCCAGTGCGATTGCCCGCTCCATCGCCGGCGAGTGACGCATGGTTGGAGCTGCTATCAGAAAGAGTCGTTGATACTGCCTCATGTGGCACCTCCAGACGTTCCGGGTTATCCGCTAGCGCCCCCAGCACTCTCGCTTGTCTCACCATTGGCGATCTTTTATCGCCTCAACTACCTGGATCGACACTATCAATATACGCCTGCATCACCGGTTTAGCAGTTGCCAAGCCTGTCGAAGGGTGTAGCAGACCTTTTCATCACGAACGAGCAGGAGAGGGGACTGCTGTAACCGCGCGCCATGCCAACCGCCTTGACCACGGAGCAGAACCAATGCGATTGCCGCTAGTTGAGCACCTGAATCAATACTTCGTAAAAAACGAACTATTCGCAACGAATAAACGATTTTTGTTGATGTAACTGGCTCGTTAGCATGACGCCTCCAGCCTATTGCTGCTTCATGCGGAGACAGTAAATGACCGCCATCAGCGTCGGCCAATCCTGGATGTGGGCCGCCTTCATCGTGTTCGTCCTTGCCATGCTGGCGCTGGATCTGTTCGTTTTCGGCGGACGCAAGGCGCATCGGGTTTCGGTGCGCGAAGCGCTGGCGTGGGTCATCGCCTGGACCAGTTTGGCGATGGTCTTCGCCGTCCTGCTCTGGTGGTATCTGCGCAGCATGTACGGCGCGGAAGTGGCCCAGCGTACAACGCTCGAATTCCTGACGGGCTACCTGATCGAGCAGTCGCTGTCGATCGACAACATGTTCGTTTTCGTGATGATCTTCGGCTACTTCGCCGTGCCGCCAGAGTTGCAGCGCCGCGTCCTGCTCTATGGCGTGCTCGGCGCCATCATCATGCGCGCCGGTATGATTTTCGCCGGTGTCTGGCTGGTGCAGGAATTTGCCTGGCTACTCTATGTGTTCGGTGCTTTCCTCGTCATCACCGGCATCAAGATGCTGATCTTTGCCAACCAGCAGCCAGACCTCGAAAAGAACCCTTTGCTGCGCTGGCTGCGTAGCCATCTTCGCATCACCGACGGCTTTCACGGCGAGCGCTTCTTTGTGCGTCAGAACGGCCTGCGCTGGGCGACGCCGATGTTCCTGGTGCTGGTACTGATCGAAGCCAGCGACCTGGTGTTCGCGGTCGATAGCATCCCGGCTATCTTCGCCGTCACCACCGACCCCTTCATTGTGTTCACCTCCAACATCTTCGCCATCATGGGCCTGCGCGCACTGTATTTTTTGCTTGCCGACATGTCCCAACGCTTCCACTTGCTCAAATATGGTCTGGCCATCGTACTGGTGTTCATCGGCGGCAAGATGCTGGTCGCTCCGTGGTGGCACGTGCCGATCCAATGGTCGCTGACCACAGTCGGCGGCATCATATTGATTTCGGTACTGTTGAGCCTGACGTTGACGAAGAGCAAAACACGGATTACGGGAGAACAAAGATGAATCAGAGATGTTGGCGCTGATGCGGTTTTGACTCGGGCTACCGGAAATCAACGACCTACCCGAATTCTTGGTAATCGATGGTTTATGCGTGTCTGGACAGCGCCTCACACTTGGGGCGCAGCCTTGAAAAACCTGCCTTTGGTCGGCGTACCTGAACCGCTTTCAGGATGGGTTGATCCATTCTGAAAGAACTGCCGGGGTACGCTGCCATGCACTCGTTTGCCAATCTGCTGACACCGGCTCAAGAGCTAAAGCTGCGAGCGCTCAACGCCTGGCATTACGCTCTTGAGGACTTGAGGCTGCGCATGGAGTGTCCCGACGCCTATCACGAAGAACTGATTCGTCAGTCTGACGAGATGGATCGCCTGGGCATCGTGAGTTGGCAGGAGTGGCGCGATCTCAGGGTTGAGGCGGATCAAGCGTATCTGCGCGCGATCGCAGGCGAGGATTATCACCGAACGCTGAATACGGGGAGTGGCTGATTGAACCGCGTAGCAGCATGAACAAAACCATCAGCGCCACTGATCTGGGCATCGATCTGAAGCACGAGGGCGAAAGTGCGCTGTTCAAATGGTTCATCGCCAGCTTTCTGATGGGCAAGCGGATTCAGGCGGAAATCGCCGTGCAGGCGTATCGCGTCATCGTCGAAAAACATACGCGAGATACCGCACTCAAGCTTGGGCACTGCACACATCGGCAACTGGTCGCCATGTTGGGCGAAGCCCATTACGTGCGCTACGACGAAACCACGGCCCGGCGATTGCTGAAGCTCAGCGCCAGACTGCAAGAAGAATACGCCGGGAAGATCGGCAACATTCAGCGCGCCAGTGAAAACCGCCAGGCGTTCGAAAAGCGCTTGGCGGCGTTCGAAGGGGTAGGGCCCAAGACCCTCGAAATTTTCATGCGTGATGCCGGGGCCGTGCTGTATTGAATCACCCAGGGGGGTGCTCAAAAACTGCAAACGGCTCCCTGAAACACCACCCGCCCGAACGGCGCATTGGCGTCCAGCGGCGTGACGGCCAGCAACTGATCCAGACGGATTTCCTGCGGACCGTCAGCCGTTTCGAGGCAGAGGAACTCTTCCTTGTCGCTGGAGGTTCGCGTCGTCAGCGCTTTGGCGACCAGGCGTGCGCCGCCGTTCAGTTCGATATCCAGTCGATAACCGTGCAGGCAGGCGATCTCCAGGTAGTCGTGCAGATCGCAGTTCAAAGGCTGATACGCGTTCATCTCGTTACTCCTGGCAACCTTGCAGTTTGATGATGAAATGACCTTGCTTGCTGATCGCTTCTGCGACGACCGGGTTCGTCGGTTCAACGTGGCAGAACCGGCATTCATTCTGGGAAATATCTTCGTCCTGAACGCCCTGTTCATCAAGGAAGCGCCGGGCGTAGGACTTCGCCAGTTCAGGGTCGTTGCTGTCGATCAACACGTCGAAATGCAGGTAGCGGCCATCTTTGGTGCGCACGTGGGTATCGAACACTTTAACGCTCATCATTTGCTCTCCTTCAGTTTCCAGGTGCCGGGCAGGGACAGGTCGCCCGAGGCAATGTCATAGACGCTGCTCACGCAAAGCAGTGGGTTGTGCAGGTCGGCATTGACCTTCAGGGCCGCGGTGACGCCGTCATAGTTGAAGCTTTCAGGGAAGCCGACGGCTGCCAGCGGCACGCGAATTTTCGCGGCGTTTTTCTCGACGCTCAGGTCGTAGCCGGGGGAGTCGATGTAGATCGGCGCACCCGGCCAGGTCGCCGGTAGCTTGGGTTTGGCATCTTTGGGGATGTCGCGAACTTTCAGGCCTCCGGGGCCGCAGCTTTCATCTTTGGTCAGCACCACCCAGTGGGAATGCCACAAACCACCGTCGTTGTCCTTCTTGCCGTCCTTGTTTTCGTCCAGTTGCGGGGTGTCGTCGAAGTCCGGGTGCGAGGTCAGTGCCAAGGCGAGAATGCCTGACTTCGCGTCAAACCCGACGGTTGCGCTGTCCAGACTGGTCGGCCAGACATAGCTGTAGACGTCCGCACCCGCGAACGCCCCTTTAGCTGTCGGCACCCGACTACCGGCCTTGCCGTCGACCAATTGTTCGAATACCAGGTTGTTGCCTTCCTTGAAGACACGGGTATGGACAAGATCGAACGCAGCGTCAGTCGTGCTCTTCTTGCTGCTGATGCCTGCCGAATCGTGGGCCCATGCCGGTGCTATCAGCAACGTGCTCATGGCCAGTGCCAGTGCAGATTTCATAATTACCTCCATCTCGGTTGATCGTGACTTATAGTTTCGATTCGATACTGACTAGCCTAAGCCAAGGCTGACTTTTGTCAATATGGTTTTTATCCGATACTATTTATCAACACCCTTGATCTGGAATTGCCCCGTGTTGTTCGATCTGCTGGAAAGACTGTCGAGCCTGACGCGCGTCTGGTTTCGCGAGCACCCGAAGCTGACGGATCTGCAGCCGATTCAATTGAGCGCGCTGCTGTATCTGGGGCGCTGTAATCGCTACTCCAACACGCCGTTGGCGGTGACCGAGTACCTGGGACTGACCAAGGGCACGGTGTCGCAATCGCTCAAGGCGCTGGAAACCCATGGGCTGCTGATCAAGACCCCGGATGCCAAGGACAAGCGCAGCGTGCACCTGGAACTGACTGCACCGGCCAGAGCCTTGTTGGACGAGGTGATGCCACCGGATTTTCTGGTCGCAGCCGCCAAGCGCATGGGCGCTCGATCGCAGGATCTGGAAGGGTTGTTGCTGGAGCTGTTGAGGAATATCCAGCGAGGGGAAAATGTACCGAGCTTCGGGCTTTGCCGAAGCTGCCACTTCCATCAGACCGTGGCAGGCGGGGCTTTTTGTGGACTGACTCAGGAACCCCTGGAATCCGGCGAAACCGGTTTGATTTGCAGGGAGCATAAAGTGCCCGAAGGCGTGCACGATTGAGAGCGGTCTAGCATTGCGACAACACAAGGATTCCCCATGATTTTAAGCAAACGCGATCAGGCACACATCGAACGCCGCCTGATTGCCACATTGACTGAGGCGTGCGAAACGGCCAAAGCGCAAATCGTCGGATTTGAATGGCTGACGCACGAAGTCGATTTCAACGAATTTCCTTCCAGCCTGAGGGTTGTCTGGGTCTTCGACACCCAAGCCAACATGAATCAAGCGCTGGCGAGCGGGCAGGGCGAGCGCATGGTCGAACTGACGGCCATCGCGTTAAGCGAAGCAGATGTTCTCGTCAGCCCGGTTTCAGCCCACGTGCAGTTTGATTCTGAAGAGCAATGCCAGCGTGCCAATGGCGGCAATTGGCAGAAGCGTCTGGCGCGCAAGCGTTAGTTCTTCTTCGTACCAACAGCCTTTTGACTCAATCCAGGTCCAGGTAGCACCTACCGCATGTCGCAAAACACCGAAAGTCCGGCGTCCGGCTTCAAAGACTGGCCGACGCAGCCGATAACGTGTTCATAAAAGCGACGTACCGAGAGGGCTACCCCATGTCTATAAAATTACGCTTGTTGCTGCTGATTGGTACGAGCTTGCTCACCGCGTTGATCGTGAGCCTGGTCAGTTACGTGGGAAACACCCGGATGGCGGAAGCGGTGAAGGACAACGAGGTCAGCATGACCGCGCTGCGCAATCACCTCGAAGCCGACATGATGCACGACGCACTGCGCGCCGATGTGCTGTCCGCGATGGTGGTCGGGCTGGGCAAAAGCACCAGCAGCAAAGCCGAGGTGCGCAGTTCCATCGAGGAACATGCGGCGCATTTTCGCGAGGTGCTGGGTGAAAATCTCAAACTGCCGGTCAACAACACCATCAAGACTGGCCTGAACAAGGTCAAGCCGAGCCTCGACACCTACATCAGTGCGGCCGAGCGCATCGTCGGGCTGGCCCTGGAAAACCCGGATTCCGCGCAAAAGGAACTGGACACCTTCAATACCGCGTTCAGCCTACTGGAAGACCAGATGGCGGCCCTCAGCGAGCTGATCGAAACCAACACTCAACAGACCAGCCAAGGTACCGAGCAGGCTATCAGCAGCGCCAACTTCACGCTGGGTATCGTGCTGATCGCCAGCCTGTTGTTGCTGCTCATCCAGGGACGCTGGGTGATTCTGAGCATCATGGGGCCGTTGCAGACTGCCAGCCGCATTGCCCAAAGCATCGCCCATGGCAACCTGAGCGAGCCTATTGTCGAACCGACCCACAAGGACGAGGCCAGTGCGTTGATCCGCAGCCTGGCGACCATGCAGCGTGATTTGCGCGGCATGATCGAGGTGGTTCGCAGCAACGCCCATGGCGTCAGTGGCATGAGCGTGCAGTTGAGCAGCGGCTGCCATCAGGTCGCCGACAGCAGCCAGCAGCAGAGCGTCGCCGCCAGCACCATGGCTGCCGCCGCCAGTGAAATGACCGCCAGCATTGAGGAAATCACCCGCCACGCCGAACGCGCGTTGAACATGGCCAATCAGGCCGAGGCCCTGGCCAAGGATGGCGGTCGTGTGATCCATCAGGTGGTCAATGACATGGACGGCATTGCGCGTTCGGCGCAGCAGTCAGCCCAGGTGATCCGCACGCTGGACAAGGAGTCCGAGGGGATTTTCAGCATCATTCAGGTGATCAAGGGCATCGCCGATCAAACCAATTTGCTGGCGCTCAACGCCGCGATCGAGGCCGCCCGCGCCGGTGAGCAGGGCCGTGGATTTGCCGTGGTGGCCGACGAAGTCCGCAGCCTCGCGGGACGCACCAGCGCCTCCACGCAGGAAATTGCCAGCATGGTCTCGCGCATCCAGCAAAGCACCCGCGAGGCGGTGACCAGCATGGAGGCGGGCGTTGCGCAGGTCGACAAAGGCATGGCCGTGACCGCCGACGTCGAACGCGCCATCCGCGAAATCCTCCAAGCCACGCTCAGTACCACCGAGCTGGTGAACGACATCACCCGCACCATCGGTGAGCAGAGCCTGGCCAGTAACGAAATTGCTCATCAGGTGGACATGATTGCGGGGATGTCGGAAGGCAACAGCAAGGTGATTGGACAGACGGCTTCGACGACTGATGAACTGTCGACTTTGGCGGGCAAGCTGTCGCAGTCGGTGGATCGGTTTCGGCTTTGAGGCTGGTGTGCCGATCAATTGATTTTCGGTGATGGTGAGGGCCTCTTTGCGAGCAAGCCCGCTCCCACATGTGATCCGCATCGAACACAAATTCCGTGTTCAGCGAAGATCAAATGTGGGAGCGGGCTTGCTCGCGAATGCGTCAGATCAGACAACACTGAACCCCAGGCCTTGCTCCTCCTTAAAGGTATTTATCCGTCACCGCGCCCTCCGAAGCGCTGGACACGGTCTTGGCATACTTGGCCAGCACCCCGCGTTTGTACTGGGTCTCCGGACGTACCCAACGGGTCTTGCGCTCGGCCAGTTCGGCGTCGGAGACATCGACCGTAATCTGCCGGGTTTCAGCATCGATGGTGATCCTGTCGCCATCTTCAATCAGCGCAATCGGCCCGCCTTCAAAAGCTTCCGGCGTGATGTGCCCCACCACAAAGCCATGGGAGCCACCGGAGAAGCGGCCGTCGGTAATCAGCGCGACGTCCTTGCCCAGGCCTTTGCCCATGACCGCCGAAGTCGGCGAGAGCATTTCGCGCATGCCAGGCCCGCCCTTGGGCCCTTCGTAGCGAATCACGATGACATCACCCGCTTTGACTTCGCCATTGAGAATCCCGGCCAACGCGCCTTCCTCGCCGTGATACACACGCGCTGTGCCTTCAAAGCGCAAGCCTTCCTTGCCCGTGATCTTGGCCACCGCGCCAGTCGGTGAGAGGTTGCCGCGCAGCACCACCAGATGGGAGTCTTTTTTCACTGGCTGGTCGAACGGCAGAATCACGTCCTGACCTTCGGGATAGTCGGGCACGTTCTCCAGGTTTTCCGCCAGGGTCTTGCCGGTCACCGTCAGCACGTCGCCGTGCAGCATGCCGGCGGCGAGCATGCGTTTCATCAGCGGCTGGATGCCGCCGATGGCGACCAGCTCGCTCATCATGTATTTGCCGCTGGGGCGCAAGTCGGCCACCACCGGGGACACCTTGCCCAGCTCGACGAAATCATCCAGCGTCAGTTCGACATCCACCGCATGCGCCATGGCTAAAAGGTGCAGCACGGCGTTGGTCGAGCCGGCGAGGGCGATCACCACGCGGATGGCGTTTTCGAAAGCCTTGCGGGTCATGATGTCGCGCGGTTTCAGGTCCAGCTTGAGCAGCTCCATGACCTGCTGACCGGCACGAAAGCTGTCGGACGCCTTATCGCTGCCGACGGCGTCCTGGGAACTGGAGCCGGGCAGGCTCATGCCCAATGCCTCGATGGCCGAGGCCATGGTATTGGCCGTGTACATGCCGCCGCAGGAACCCGGACCGGGGATCGCCACTTCCTCGATCTGCTTGACCTGAATCTCGTTGATATCACCGCGTGCATTTTGGCCCACGGCCTCGAACACGGAAATGATGTCGGTGTGGCCGGCGCCCGGGCGGATGGTGCCGCCATAGACAAAAATGGACGGGCGATTCAGTCGCGCCATACCGATCAGGCAGCCCGGCATGTTTTTGTCGCAACCGCCCACGGTCACCAGGCCGTCAAAGCCTTCGCAACCGGCCACCACCTCAATGGAGTCGGCGATCACTTCACGCGACACCAGCGAATACTTCATGCCTTCGGTGCCGTTGGCGATGCCGTCGGAAATGGTGATGGTGTTGAAAATGACGCCCTTGGCGCCGGCGGCATTCGCACCTTTTTCGGCCTCGATGGCGAGCTTGTCGATGTGCATGTTGCACGGCGTGACCATCGCCCAAGTGGAGGCAATGCCGATTTGCGGTTTCTTGAAATCCTCATCCGTGAAGCCCACGGCACGCAGCATGGAACGGCCCGGCGCGCGCTCCACGCCGTCGACCACTTGCGAGGAGTACTTACGTAAATCGACTTTGTCGCTCATGACGTTCCCTCATATCCAGATCGCTGGCCCGACCGGTGTGGCCCGAAGCAACGCATTGAGTCTAGACCCGGTTCGCCGACCTGTGGGAGCGGGCTTGCTCGCGAAGGCGGTGTGTCATTCAACATTATTGTCGGCTGACACACCGCCTTCGCGAGCAAGCCCGCTCCCACAGGGTCGAACGTACCCGAAGGAGCTAATCCAGAGGTCCCGCGCACACCTCCCGAATACATCCGCGCAACCACTGGTGCGCGGCATCGGCGTCCATTCGCGGGTGCCAGAGCATTGAAATGGTGATCACAGGCGTGGACACCGGAAGGGCAAAACTGTGCAGGCCGGCGCGCAGATTGTGGGTATGGCGTTCGGGCACGGTTGCGATCAGGTCCGACGCCCGGGCCAGCGCCAAAGATGCGGAAAAGCCGCCAACGATGGTGACGATCTCCCGCGCCAGCCCAAGCGGTTTCAAGGCGTCATCCATCGGCCCCTTGTCACGCCCACGCCGCGAGACCAGGACATGCCGGCCGGATGCATAGCGGGCGGGGGTGATCTTGCCCTTGCACAGTGCATGTCCCGGGCGGACCACGCCGATGAAACGGTCCTGGTACAACGCGCGGGTACGCACTTCGGGGCTGGTGGTGTCCGCGACAACGCCGGTCTCCAGATCGACCGTGCCGTCGCGCAGCTGCGTGCTGTCCTGGTTCAGTTTCTGCAAAAAGTGCAGCCGAACACCGGGTGCTTCTTCGCTGAGGCGAGCAATCAACGCCGGCCCGAAGTTCTCTACAAAACCGTCGCTGGTGCGCAGGGTGAAGGTGCGCACCAGTTGCTTGAGGTCGAGGTGCTCGGCGGGGCGCAGCACTGCTTCGGCGTGCTGCACCAGTTGGCTGACTTGCTCACGCAGCTCCAGCGCCCGGGGTGTCGGCACCAGCCCACGCCCGGCGCGGACCAGCAGGGGATCGCCGGTAGTTTCACGCAATCGCGCCAGTGCCCGGCTCATCGCCGACGGGCTCAGCCGCAGCCGTTGGGCGGCACGCGCCACACTGCCTTCGGCGAGCAGCGCATCAAGGGTAATCAGCAAGTTCAGGTCGGGAGTCGTCATGCTTAAACGGTAGCACGGCTGAGTGATGACATGGCGCCACGTGCAGGTATCAAGTGCAAGTGGTGCGTCTTCCGCCTTGTCAGGTGCGGGCATACGCTGAAGGCCAACACTTCATCAAGGGCCCAACCATGACACTCACCACGCAATCCGGCTCGGTCCGATGGGCGCTCGCCAGCCTTTCGCTGTCGATGTTGATGCCTTCACTCGACACCAGCATCGCCAATGCGGGCTTGCCGATCTTGTCACAGGCACTCGATGCTTCCTTCCAGGAGGTCCAGTGGATCGTCCTCGCGTATCTGCTTGCGATCACGACGTTGATCGTCAGCGTAGGACGCTTGGGTGACATAGTCGGTCGCCGCCGGTTGATGCTGGCCGGCATCGGCATCTTTACCCTGGCTTCACTGGCCTGTGGCCTGGCGCCTTCGTTGTGGTGGCTGGTCGCCGCCCGGGCGGTGCAAGGCCTCGGCGCGGCAATCATGCTGGCGCTCACCGTGGCGTTTGTCGGTGAGACGGTGCCCAAGGCGCAGACCGGCAGCGCCATGGGATTGCTCGGCACGATGTCGGCGATCGGCACCACGCTGGGGCCGGCGCTCGGCGGCGTGCTGATCTCCGGCTTTGGCTGGCAGGCGATTTTTCTGGTCAACCTGCCGCTGGGCATTTTGAACGGGGTGCTCGCGTATCTCTACTTGCCTGCGGATCGCCAAGTACCGAAGGCGCAACGTGGCGGTTTTGACGTTGCAGGCACGGTGGTGCTGGCGCTGACACTCGGCGCGTATGCACTGGCGATGACGTTGGGTGAAGGGGTTTGGGGTTCGCTCAACCTCGCGTTATTGCTGATCGCCGTTGCCGGCAGCGGGGTCTTCCTGTTCATCGAGGCGACGGTTGCATCGCCACTGATCAAGTTGGCGCTGTTGCGTGAGCGGGGGTTGAGCGCGGGTCTGGCCATGAGCATGCTCGTCTCGACGGTGATGATGGCGACGCTGGTGGTTGGGCCGTTCTATCTCTCAGGCGCGCTCGGGTTGAATGCAGCGCTGGTCGGGCTCACGTTGTCAGTCGGCCCGCTGGTGGCCGCGCTGGCTGGTGTACCTGCTGGTCGTCTGGTTGACCGTTTTGGCGCTCAGCGCATGAGCGTTTCCGGGCTGGTGGTGATGGCATTCGGCGCCTCTGTTCTGTCGATGATGCCGACGCGTTTCGGCGTCTTCGGCTACCTCGCGCCCATCGCCGTGATCACCGCCAGCTATGCACTGTTTCAGGCGGCCAACAACACGTTGATCATGACCGGCGTGAGTCAGGATCAGCGCGGCGTCATTGCCGGCCTGCTCAGCCTGTCGCGTAATCTCGGGCTCATCAGCGGTGCCTCGGTGATGGGTGCAGTGTTTGCGCTGGCGTCATCGACGATCGACATCACCAGCGCAACCCCGGAAGCGCTCGCCCGTGGCATGGCCATTACCTTTGCGGTCGCAGCGGGGCTGATTGGCCTGGCGCTCGCCATCGCGTTGCCAGCCCTGAAAAATGAACGCGCGGTGGCGTAAATCCGAAGCAAAAAAAAGCCCGCCAAAAAAACGGGTTGGCGGGCGTTTGGGAATCGCCGGTCCAGCAAGGAGGGAGCTGACCGGGTCTTTAATAAAATGTGGATCAGGCAGCGGTGCCCTGCAGTTGCGCTTTCAGATTGAGGCGCAGGTGGTTATGGGCCAGCAACCGCATGACATAGCCGAGCTTGATCGCCGTTGGACCGAGAATGGTCATGGCGTGCGCACCCACCAGGGCAGGCAGCGTCAGGTAGGCATCACAGCCGTAGGCCAGGATGATCCCGACCACCAGCATGATCAGCCCGCCGATCAGCAGCACATGAGACAACGTCAACACCCGATAAGGATTTTCAAAAAAGCCATACACGCCAGTCACCGCAAATACGCCTGAAGACAAGGGAGATGTTATCGATGGGGAGAGGGCGAGACACTTCTACCAGGGGTCAGTGCAAACACGCATGAGTATGAGCAACACATACCCATGTATTAAGCGGGCACAATGAAAACGCGCAGGCCGCATGATTTGACCGCCGGTGAGCGGGATCAAGCGTAGCGATTGAGGATGTCTTCGATACAGGCAATCAATTCGCCGCAGGGGAATGGTTTTGGGAAAAATGCCACGGGTTCGACGGCTGTTGCGCTGACCTGGGGCAGGGAATCCAGGTATCCGCTGATGAAGATGACGGGCAGGTGAATGCCTCGGGCCGAGAGTTCTTCATACATTTGAATGCCCGACAGGCCGGGCATTTGAACATCGGAGATCAGGCAGGAGGTGATTTGCGGCCCGTTGGTAGAGAGGAACTCTTCAGCCGTGGCAAATACCCGGACGGTGTATCCGTTGGAGCGCAATAAACTGTCCAGTGCAATGCGAACCGACTCGTCATCGTCGACCACGGAAATAATAAATGGGTAGGACATTTAAGTACCTGGTGATATCGGGTAGCCCATAAAGAGTGCCCGCCATCACTGCAAGATACCCAATCCCCAAGCGCGGCACAGTATACCTGCGTATAGACCCGTCCCTATGTCCGGTTGATTCCCAGCGCTTGCGCCATACGAACAAGGTCGGCAAACGAGCGGGCGAACATCTTGCGCATGGCCTGGCCGCGGTGGATCTTGACGGTGATCTGGCTCAAGCCGATTTCCCCGGCGATCTGCTTGTTCATCAAGCCCGACACGGCCAATGCCATGACCGTTTGCTCCCTGGGGGTCAGCGTGGCAAAGCGGCTGCGCAACTCATCGTTTTCGCGTTCCGACTCGCGCCGCACTTTGTCCCGTGCATGGGCAGCGGATACCGCATCAATCAAATCCTGTTCGCGAAAGGGCTTCTCGAGGAAATCCACCGCGCCGGCCTTCATCGCGCGGACCGTCATGGCAATGTCGCCGTGCCCGGTCATGAAAACGATCGGCAGGTTAATGTTGGCGGCCACCAGCTCCTGCTGGAAATCCAGCCCGCTGGTGCCTTGCAATCGCACATCCAGCACCAGGCAGCAGGGGATGTCCGGGCGGTTGTACTTCATGAAGTCGGCAGCAGAACCGAACAGCTCGACCTGCAGGCCGATGGAACGCAGCAGGCTGCCGAGTGCTTCACGCAGCGGCGCATCATCATCGACGATGAAGACCAAGGGCTCACTGTTGCTGACTTTGTTCATGGGGTGATGTTTGTTCATGGAGCTTCCCTGGGAGCAGTTGTCCTGGTGTTCAAGCCGTTTCGCGGGCAACGGTGACGAGCAGCGGCAGGGCGACCTTGAACGAGGTGCCGTGGCCGATGGCACTGGTGGCCCATATCCTGCCGCCATGAAAATCAATGATCGAGCGGCAGATGGAGAGGCCCATGCCCATGCCGTTGTCCTTGGTCGTGAAAAACGGGGTGAACAAGGACGGCAGGACATGGGCCGCGATGCCCGGCCCCAGGTCAGCCACTTCCACCACCGCCTCGCTGTCCTTGACCCACGTGCGTACATGCAGAGTCCGCTCAGACGTTTCGACCTCGGCGAGGGCCTGGCAAGCGTTGATGATCAGGTTGATGATCACTTGCTGCAGCTGTACCCGGTCGGCATGGACACGACCTGAATGCGCGGCCAAATCGACTTTCGGGCTGATTTTGTGGTGCGCCAACTCTTGTTGAACCAGGCTCAGCGTCTCGTTGACGATATCGTTCAGCGACTCGCTCTGGCGCAGCGGCCCGCACTTGCGTGACAGCGTCCTGATGCGACTGATGACATCGCTGGCGCGGCACGAGCTGGCGATGATGCGGTCCAGGGACGCGATCGCTTCGTTCAGGTCCGGGACGGGGCGGTCGAGCCAGCGGCGACAGGCTTCGCTGCTGCTGGTGATGGCCGTCAGCGGCTGGTTGACCTCATGAGCGATGGAGGCGGCCAGTTCGCCCAGCGACGTGACGCGTGTGACGTGGGCCAGTTGCGCCTGGGCGCAGAAGAGGGCTTCTTCGGCTTGCTTGCTGGCGGTGATGTCCATCAGTGCGCCGACGTATTTGGAGCGTTCATGCTGGGTGAACAGCGGGCTGGCGATCATGTGAACGTGCTTGATGCGGCCGTCCGGCATCAGCAAGCGGTGCTTGACCTCGATCAGCGCTTCATGGCGCGTCGCCTTGGCAAATATTTCGTGCACCAGTGCAAGGTCATCGGGGTGGGTGCGTGCCAGGACCTTCGAGAAGGTCGGGGCTTCGGTCAGCGGGTACTCGAAAATCCTTGCCGATTCGTCCGACCAGGAGATCGCCTCGCCACCGGCACGGAATCCAACGCTGCCGGTCTGGCTCAGGCGCTGGGCGCCGATCAGGTACACCTCGTTATGACGCAGCCGGTCGGCAGCATACTTGCTGCGCAGCGCCAGGAAGGTGATCGCCGACAGCGCGGTCAGGCAGCGGAAGAACCCCGTTGTCGAGTCCCAGCGTTGATAGCCGCCGTTATAAACAAAGGTCGCCGTCAGCAGCAGCATGCACATCAGCGCGATTGAAATCACGGCGTTGATTGAAAACAGGTTCGCCGCCATCAACAGCAACGTGATGTAAAGAATCGTCGGGGCCAGGTCAATGTATGTCTCGGAATTGATGATTACGATGCCGCAAGCCACCACGAGCCCGATCAGCCATCCCAGGGCGTTGATCAGCGGGTTGGAACTGATGCCGATCGCTGCATCAATGCTCGTCTCGCAGGGTATGCGTTGCCCTTTGCCGTTGGCACTGTTGAAAAATGGAAAGGCTTTACGCGCATTCAAAGACCTGTTGTTGTTCATCTCGGTCATGCACTCCTGGTATCGAGGGGCGGAGTCGGGGGCCTATGCTAGAAGCAAACGTTTGTCCTTCAATAGGACATAAACCCCTGAATTTCGGCCAAAAAATCGTCCTGAATGTTGGCGGAACAAAAAAGCCCCTCATGAAGGGGCTTTCTGTTAACGAACCCGGCAGTCGGGGGTTGAATCAATGCTCGATCAGCGGCAGGCGAAGCAGAAGTCGGCGTTCATGTCTGAACCGGAATCGTAGCCACCGTCGGCAACATGGTTCTGCATCAAACGATCCGAGCTGCCTTCCGCTACACGCGTGCCGCGCATCCGGCTGTTGGCCCCGAAAGCGATGCGATTCTGCTCAAGGCGATCGGAACCGTCCGCTGCCAATTGCCGTTCCTTAAGGCGATCAGCGCCCCCCTCGGCGACACGATTCTGATTGAGTCGATCGGAACCGTCGGCCGCCAATTGCCGTTCTTTCAAGCGGTCGGCACCGCCCTCGGCGACACGGTTCTGATTGAGTCGATCAGAGCCGTCCGCGGCCAGTTGTCGTTCTTTCAAGCGATCGGCACCGCCTTCGGCAACGTGTGGGTGGATGGGTTTGTCGGAGGCGTGTTGGACCAAAGGTGCAACAGCATCCCGATCACCGCCTGTTCGGCTGCCGCTGGCAGCTCCGTCGCGAGGTTCAGCTGCGTGAATCGTCGCCGTTATCAAGCCAGTGGTAGCCAGCAGGGCAATGCCCCGTACGACGTTTGGAGTTTTCATCCTGTTCTCCTTATTTGATCAAGGGATGTTCAAGCATCAAGGGTTTTGCATGCGTGCAACGGTTCAAGAGCGACCGTCGTAGTGACTCGTCGCCGGCACGTTTTTTGTCTGATCAGGCGTGGGTATTTGATGGCTGTATCTTAAAGAGAGGCGTAATCGCGTCACTTATGCCTAGGTTGCCCGCGGGGATATATAGGTATTAACGACTCATCCCCAGGTATGACTTGAAACAGGAGGCGGGTTCTGATTCGTCCAGCATCAATGCAACGAATGCCATCTCAGGGCCTCATATGAAAAGGACGGGTCCGCCGGTGCAGGTACGCATGGGATGGCCAAGCGCAAATTTTCCCCGACAACAGGTGACTGCTTTTATGACCGCGGCTGACAAAAATCATGTGACCTGGCTGGTTGAACAATCGATGCTTCATGCCGCAAGGCAGCGGGCCAAGCTCTACTCGGGACAAGGTCGGCTGTGGCAACAGCCTTATGCCCATACCCGGCCCCGTGATGCCTCGGCCCTGGCGTCGGTATGGTTCACTGCCTACCCGGCGTCCATCGTCACTCGCGAAGACGGCACCGTGCTGGAAGCCCTGGGCGATGAAACCTTATGGCATGCACTGTCGAGAATCGGCATCCAGGGCATTCATAACGGTCCGCTGAAAATGTCTGGGGGCCTGACCGGCACCCAACGCACACCGACCATTGACGGCAATTTTGACCGCATCAGTTTCGAGATCGACCCGCAACTGGGCACCGAGGCGCAGCTCCAGGCGCTGGTGCGCATGGCCGCCGCGCACAACGCGGTGATCATTGATGACGTGATCCCTTCGCACACCGGCAAAGGCGCGGATTTCCGCCTGGCCGAGATGGCCTACGAGGACTATCCGGGTCTCTACCACATGGTCGAAATCCGCGAAGAGGACTGGCCGTTGCTGCCGGACATTGCCGACGGCCGTGATGCGCAAAACCTCAGCCCTATGCAGGTCGACGTGCTCCGGGACAAGCACTACATCGTCGGTCAGTTGCAGCGTGTGATTTTCTTCGAGCCGGGGGTCAAGGAAACCGACTGGAGCGCGACACCGATTGTGATCGGCGTCGATGGCAAACCACGGCGCTGGGTCTATCTGCATTACTTCAAGGAAGGGCAGCCGTCGCTGAACTGGCTGGACCCGACCTTCGCCGCACAACAGATGATCATCGGCGACGCCCTGCACGCCATCGACGTCATGGGCGCGAAAATCCTGCGCCTGGACGCCAACGGGTTTCTCGGCGTGGAGCGCAAGCTCGACGGCACGGCCTGGTCTGAAAGCCATCCGTTGTCGATCACTGGTAACCAACTGCTGGCCGGGGCGATTCGCAAGGCCGGCGGTTTCAGTTTCCAGGAACTCAACCTGACCATCGACGACATCGCCAGCATGTCCCATGGCGGCGCCGATCTTTCCTACGACTTCATCACCCGACCGGCCTATCAGCATGCGTTGCTGATGGGCGACACCGAATTCCTGCGCTTGATGCTGCGGCAGATGCATACCCAGGGCATCGACCCCGGTTCGCTGATCCATGCCTTGCAAAACCACGACGAACTGACCCTGGAGCTGGTGCATTTCTGGACGCTGCACGCCCATGACACCTACCTCTATCAGGGCCAGACCTTTCCCGGCAGCATCTTGCGTGAACACATTCGCGAGCAGATGTACGAGCGTCTGGCGGGTGAACACGCACCTTACAATCTGAAATTCGTCACCAACGGCGTGTCGTGCACCACCGCCAGCATCATCACGGCGGCGCTGGGGATTCGTGATCTCGACGCGATCACGGCGGCGGATATCCAGCAGATTCGCCAGGTGCATGTGCTGTTGGTGATGTACAACGCCATGCAACCGGGCGTGTTCGCGTTATCCGGCTGGGACCTGGTCGGCGCGTTGCCGTTGCCGGCCGAACAGGTCGAGCATTTGATGGGCGACGGCGACACACGCTGGATTCATCGCGGCGCCTACGATCTGGTGGACCTTAATCCGGATGCACCGCTGTCTGCGGGTGAAATGCCGCGTCCGAAGACGTTGTATGGCAGCCTGCCCAGCCAATTGAAGGACCCGGATTCGTTCGTCTCGCAACTGAAAAGAATCCTCGCTGCGCGCCGCGCCTACGATATTGCCGCGAGTCGTCAGATCCTGATTCCGGATGTGCAGCACCCCGGGCTGCTGGTCATGGTTCACGAATTGCCGGCCGGTAAGGGTACGCAAATCACCGCGCTGAACTTTGGCTCTACGCCGATCACCGAAACCTTGCACCTGCCCAATATTGCACCGGGGCCGGTGGTCGACATCATTAACGAGCGGGTTGAAGGGGATCTGACGCCTGAGGGTGACTTCACTATTACGCTGGATGCCTATGAAGGGTTGGCGCTGCGAGTGGTGAGTGCTTCGCCGATGATTTGAGGGCCGTGCGAGGTGCCGCAGGTTAGAGTTACCCCAGCACGAAATCCACCGGTTCGAGTGCCGGTGGTAGCTGTGTTTCCCCCAGCGCTGCAAGGACTTCCCGCTCGATAGTGCGCACGATGGTGTCGAGCGGCAGGTGCGAATCATCGAGCGAATCGCGATCGTCACATCGCCCCAGGCTTTGCGGGCTTCGTACCAGCGGTCATAACAGGCGTTGTTGCGAAAACTCATGAAGATCGAGAGCGACAAACCCAACAGGGTAAAAGGCGTGGCACTGACCTTGGAGAAATAGCTCGGGTGCCAGGTCTCGACGAGCACGATGACAGAGGCGAGCAGTGTCACCATCAGGCAACGCAGGGCAATCCGTTTGGCGATCGACCCTTGATCGCACTCATGATGTTGAGGAAGTTAGGTTTCGGTCTGACGATCATGGTGTTCCGCCTACGGAAAAAACGGACGCAGGCTAAAGAGCATGCGGGCCATCCGTCCAATCACTGTTGATGACCGAGTGATCGACGGGCTCTATGACTCCCACGCTTACCTTGTAGCAGCTGCCGAGCCTGCGAGGCTGCGTCCGGCTGCGCAACAGTCGTGAACCCGGTTTCCGTGGTCTGACTGATACACCGCGAGCTCTGGTTTTACGACTGCTTCGCAGCCGAACGCAGCCTCGCAGGCTCGACAGCTGCTACAGGTCGCGGAGCAGCGTTGTTCACAGCGCATCGCCCAGCAATTTTAAATACTCGGGGCTCTCGGAAATGGAATTGTGGCCCACGCCCGGTATGACTTTCAGCGTGGCCACACCTTTGGCGAAATGGGTGTAGAGCTGCTCGGTGCTTGAGCGCGGTATGACTTCATCGTGCTCCGCGGCGATCAGCAGCGTCGGCTTCGTGATGTGCGCCGCGTACTTCCATGATTCAAAGCGCTCCTGCAGCAGCCACTTCACCGGAAACCACGGGAACTGGCGCACTGCGAGGTCTTCCAGGCTGTTGTAGGGCGTGATCAGGATCAGGCTCGAGGCCGGGCGCTGGCTGGCGAGGCGCACGGCGACCCCCGAACCGAGGCTGCGTCCGACCACGGCGATGTGCGGATGGGTGTCGTAGACCTTGTCGAACAAGGTCATGGCATCGCGCTGGATGGCCTCCTCGGACGGCGCGCCGGAACTTGCGCCGAAGCCTCGATAGTGCAGCAGATAGATCGCATGCTCCGGGAAAGCCTGGGCAAACCCGGGCAGGTTGCGAGAGACGTCCTCGGCATTGCCGCCGAAATAGATCAACGCCTTCGGCCCGTCGTGGGGCCTGACCGACACCATCACCTCGGCATCCTCTACGGTCAACTTGAGCAACGTTTCGGGTGTCTCGATGGCGCTGGGCTGCGGGAAGTAGATAAGCGCGCGCTGAAACACGAACAGCGCCGCACAGAGCGCCATGTACAACGCTGCAAGGATGACGACGATTAACACCAGGGTTCGTGGCATTCGACTAACTTTAGTGGGCGACATTGACGGCTCTGGGCTGATGAACCCAATCCACTGGATCGGAGCCAGAGTTTAGTTCATCGGTAGCAGGGCACACCGAGCCCGGCTACAGAGGAGGGCGCCCATGCCCATCGCTGCAAAGTGGCTCAACGTGCAACCCGGCGAGAGAACCGCCCTGATGCTCGGGTTCGCGTTCCATTTCTGCGTGCTGGCCAGTTATTACCTGGTGCGACCGTTGCGCGATGCGTTGGGCCTTGAGGGTGGCGCCGACAAATTGCAGTGGCTGTTCACGGCGACCTTCGCGGTGATGTTGCTGATGGTGCCGGTGTTTGGCGCATTGGCTTCGCGGCTGCCGGCTACGCAGTTCGTGCCGTTGATCTATCGCGTGATTGCCGCGTCGATGCTGGTGTTTGGTGTGTTGATCGCCAACCACATCGCGTCGGTGGCCGTCGGGCGGGTGTTTTTCGTCTGGATCAGCATCTACAACCTGTTCATCGTCAGCATTTTCTGGAGCGTGCTGGTCGACCGGTTTTCCAGTGAGCAAGGACGGCGGCTGTTCGGGTTCATCGCGGCGGGGGGGACCCTGGGCACGTTTATCGGACCGTTGCTGGCGGCGACCATGGCCACGCGCCTGGGCCCGGTGGCGTTGACTGTAGCGGCGGCGGTGCTGCTGGAAGTCGCGGTGCGCTGCTATCGGGCGCTGCTGTCCCGGACACGGTCGCAGTCCGGCAGCCGCTTGCTGGATGATCGGCGCATGGGCGGCAGCATGCTGGCCGGGATCACACTGATTGTGCGCTCGCCTTATCTGCTGGGGCTGGTGGTGTTCATGCTTCTGCACACCAGCGCCGCGACCTTGTTGTATTTCGAACAGGGACGGATTGTGGCGGGTAGCTATGCTGATGTGGCCAGCCGCACGCAATTCTTCGCCGTGGTCGATTTGATCGTGTCGGCGTTGACCTTGATCTTTCAGCTGTTGCTGACGGCGCCGTTGATTCGTCTGGTCGGTGTCGGCGGGGCGCTGGTGACGTTGCCATTGGCGACGATCGTGGCATTTACCGCCATGGCCCTGGCGCCCGTGCCCGCCACGGTTGCATTGGCGCAGGGGCTGCGTCGTGCGGTCGAGTTCGCCATCGTGCGCCCGGCGCGCGAGGTGTTGTGGACCGTGGTGAGCCGCGAGGAAAAGTACAAGGCCAAGAATGTGATCGAAACACTGGTGTACCGCGGTGGAGATGCCGCCAGTGGCTGGTTGTCGGTGGGTTTGACCGCACTGGGCGCCGGTTTTGGTCTGGTAGCGCTGGTGATCGTGCCGTTTGCCGGGCTGTGGGGCTGGTTATGCCTGTGGCTGGCCCGGCGCCAGGAACAACGGGCTGACAGCAAAAAGGTGGAAGGACCATTCCATGAGCCACACTGATGGATACACGCGTCGCCAAATACTCACGCTGGCTGCCGGGGCTTCGGCGGTTTTTACCTTCGGCCCGGCTTTTGCAGAAACCACGCCGTCGAAGGAAACAGGAGGCAAGAACATGCTGACCCGCGCCATTCCTTCCAGCTCCGAGCCATTGCCCATCGTTGGGTTGGGCACCTATCGCGGTTTTGATGTCGAGCCGTCGAGCCCCGCCTACAAGCAGTTGCCTGCCGTTTTGCGTGCATTGTTCGAGAAGGGCGGGACGGTGATCGACAGCTCACCGATGTATGGCCGGGCCGAAGAGACGACCGGTGAATTGCTGTCGATTCACGAGCCGCGCTCGCCGGCCTTCCTGGCCACCAAGGTCTGGACCCGGGGCCGCGAAGAAGGCATCGCGCAGATGGAGCAGTCTTTCAAACTGCTGCAAACCGATCGAATCGATCTGATGCAGATCCACAACCTGCTAGACTGGCAAACCCATCTGCCGACCTTGCGCAAATGGAAGGAAGAAGGGCGCATCCGCTACATCGGCATCACTCATTACACGGCCTCGGCGTATGACGAGGTCGAAGCGGTGCTCAAGGCCGAACCACTGGATTTCTTGCAGATCAACTATGCGCTGGATGACCGTGGCGTCGAGAAACGCATCCTGCCGCTGTGCCGCGAGCGCGGCGTGGCGGTGATCTGCAATCGACCGTTTGGCGGCGGTGACTTGCTCGCTCGATTGAAGGACAAACCCTTGCCCCGCTGGGCGGCGGACGTGAGGGTCAACAGTTGGGCGCAAATGGCGCTGAAGTTCCTGCTGTCGCATTCAGCGGTGACCTGCGTGATTCCCGGCACCGGCAACCCGCGCTACATGGCGGACAATGCCGGCGCCGGTTTCGGACCGATGTTGACCGGCGCGCAGCGTGAGCAGTTGATCGATATCGTTGGCTAGGCCCTAGCGAAACCGTTCCGGGATGGCCTCGGAAAACGGGTACATCGAAAAATAGGGCTTGGCTTCATCGAGGACCCGCTGGACCGACGGCCGGGCCATCAGCCTTTCGAAATACGCTTCCCTCAGCATAGTCACCGCAACGCAGTGGCCCAGGCGTCAAAAGACGCCCGGGCCACGGGAGGCGATCAGCGACGATCCAGCCACACGGTTTGCGCGTTGCAGAATTCGCGCACGCCGAAGTGCGACAGTTCGCGGCCAAATCCGCTTTTCTTCACGCCGCCAAAGGTGACGCGCGGGTCGCTGGCGCAGTAGCCATTGATGAACACGCCACCGGTTTCCAGTTCGCCAGCCATCTGCTGGGCACGTTCCACGTTGCCCGTGTAGATCGTCGCGGCGAGACCGAATTCGCTGTCATTGGCCAGTTCCAGTGCATGGGCGGCGTCACGTGCGGTGATGATTGAGGCCACCGGGCCAAACAGTTCTTGCTTGAACGAGGTCATCTGGTCGGTGACATCACCAAACACAGTCAGCTCGTAGAAGTTACCAGGACCTTCAGCCTTCTTGCCGCCCAGCAACAACGTCGCGCCTTCTTCCAATGTGTCGCGCACCTGTTGATCCAGTTCATCACGCAGATCAAATCGAGCCATCGGGCCAATGTAGGTTTCAGCCGCCAATGGATCGCCAGCCACCAGTTTGCGCGTGGCCTCGACAAACTTGCGGGTGAACGCTTCGACGATGCCTTGCTCAACAATCAAACGTTTGGCGGCTGCGCAGACTTGCCCTGTGTTTTGATAACGGCCAATCACAGCAGCTTTGACCGCTTCGTCGAGGTCGGCATCGTTGAGCACGATGAACGGATCCGAACCGCCCAGTTCCAGTACGCATTTCTTCAACGCTGCACCGGCCTGCGCGCCGATGGCCATGCCGGCGCGCACGCTGCCGGTGAGGGTCACTGCGGCGATGCGTGGATCAGCGATGGCTGTGGAAACGCCCTCCGGTGTGACGTTGATGACCTCGAACACGCCTTCAGGGAACTCGGCTTGCGTGAAGGCTTCCAGCAGCAGGTAAGCGCTGCCCATCACATTCGGGGCATGTTTGAGCACGTAGGTGTTGCCGGCGATCAGCGCGGGGACGGCGCCACGCAGGACCTGCCAGACCGGAAAATTCCATGGCATCACCGCGAGAATCGGGCCGAGCGGGCGATATTCAATGCGTGCTTTGCCACCTTCAACCAGGGTCGGCTCGGCGGTCAGCATGGCCGGGCCGTGTTCGGCGTACCACTCGCAGAGCTGCGCACACTTTTCGATTTCACCGCGGGCCTGGGTGATCGGCTTGCCCATTTCCAGGGTAATCATGTTCGCCATCGCTGCGGCGTTGTCGCGCAAAACCCGGGCCAGGGTGATCAATCGTTGCGAGCGTTGCGAAACCGCTGTGCTGCGCCAGACGCGGAATCCGGCAGCGGCACGGGACAGCGCAGCTTGCAGCGCCGAATCGGATTCAAAAGGGTAGTGGCCGATCTGCTCGCCTGTGGCGGGGTTGATCGAAATGGCGTGGGTGAGGCTGGAAACGTTGGTCATGGCACCGTCCTGCTAGGTGGGAATGTGCTCAGGTTAAAGTGGCGTTTGTTTTCTGGAAACTGAATAATGCTGAGCATATCGTTCACGTTTGGAGAATGACTGTGGATCTGGTTCAGCTGGAAATTTTCAAGGCAGTGGCCGAGCACGGCAGCATCAGCGTGGCCGCCCAGCATATCCATCGGGTGCCGTCGAACCTGACGACGCGGATCAAGCAGTTGGAGCAGGACTTGGGCGTGGACCTGTTCATCCGCGAGAAAAGTCGTTTGCGCCTGTCGCCGGCGGGTTGGAGTTTTCTCGATTACGCCCGGCGCATTCTCGACCTGGTGCAGGAAGCCCGGGCGACGGTGGCCGGTGAAGAACCCCAGGGCACCTTCGCGCTGGGGTCGCTGGAAAGCACGGCGGCGGTGCGCATCCCCGAGCTGCTGGCCGCCTATAACCAGAAGCACGCCAAGGTCGAACTGGACCTGTCCACCGGACCGTCCGGGACCATGATCGACGGTGTGCTGTCGGGCCGACTGGCTGCCGCGTTTGTCGACGGCCCGGTGCTGCACCCGGCACTGGAAGGCGTGCCGGCGTTCGAGGAAGAAATGGTGCTGATCGCGCCGCTCAACCATGCCCCGATCCACCGCGCGCGGGAGGTCAACGGCGAAAACATCTATGCCTTCCGCTCCAATTGCTCCTACCGCCACCACTTCGAAAGCTGGTTCAGCAAGGATGCGGCGGTGCCTGGCAAAATCTTCGAAATGGAGTCCTACCATGGCATGCTGGCCTGCGTCAGCGCCGGCGCCGGCCTGGCGCTGATGCCGCGCAGCATGCTCGAAAGCATGCCGGGCTGCACCACGGTGAGCGTCTGGCCGTTGTCGCAATCCTTCCGGTATTTGCGCACCTGGCTGGTGTGGCGCAGAGGCACGGTGTCGCAGAGCCTGACCATGTTTGTGAGGCTGCTGGAGGAGCGGGGCGTGGTGCAGCAAGAAACCTGAATCCCAAGAACATCACAAATCCAATGTGGGAGCGGGCTTGCTCGCGAAAGCGGTGTGTCAGTCAGCATCGATGTTGAATGAAGCACTGCTTTCGCGAGCAAGCCCGCTCCCACATTGGATTTCAACTCGACGTCAATCGGTGCTCTGTTCAGCCTGCCCGCCAAACCATTGCATCACCTGCGCGCACGCCGGATGAGTCGCCGCCGACGGTTGCAGGCACAGCGAATAAATACCCCGGGTCTTCAACGGACGCCCGAATGGGACGACCAGCACACCACGATCAATCGACTCTTGCGCCAGGGTCAGGTCGGTCACCGCCACCCCAAGCCCGCGTGCCGCAGCATCCAGCGCCAGTTCGTCGAGGTTGAAGGGAATGTGCCGATAGTCCTCCAGCGGCTTGCCATCATTGGCGGCCAGCCATTCGATCCACGCTTGCTGGTCCGCCGAACGATGCAGCAGCGGGAAACGCACCAGATCCTCCATCGACGCCAGCGGCTGGCTGGCGCTGGCCAGGCCGGGGGCGCACACCGGCACCAGAGCTTCCTCGAACAGGGTCAGGCAGGCGGGATCGCTGGAGGGTTCGGGCAGGTAGAGAATGTAGGCGTCGCTGTCGCTGGCCGGTTCGACGATCTCCGTCGCCACGGTTTCGATCGATATGGAAATGTCCGGGTGACAGCGATAGAAATCGCTCAGTTTCGGCAACAACCAGCGCACTGCCAGCGACACGTGCATGCGGATGCGGAACGGGCGTTTCTGCGGAGACAGGCGATCCTCAAGGGTTTTCAGTTGATCGAGAATATTGCGCGCGCTGGCCAATACCTGTTCGCCTTCGGGGGTCAGGTGAATGCTGCGGCTGCTCCTGACGAACATCGGCACGCCGAAGTGACTTTCCAGCTGCTGTATTTGCCGGCTGACGGCACTTTGGGTCAGGCAGAGCTTATGCGCCGCTTGGGTAAAGCTGCCGGAATCAGCGACTTCCACCAGTGCTTGCATGGCTTGGAGGGAAGGGACGTGACGAATCTTATCCATGCGTTTTATGAATGGCTCAATGAATTTATAACGTTGGTTGTAGCACCAAAGACCTAATAGATTCTAGTGCTAGCAGCCGCCATCACACATTGCCTATGCAGTTACCGCATGGCCGGCTAGCAGAACGACAGTCTAGGCAGGTGACGCATGAATAATGAATGTGGCTGGATCGCGCAAGCAGGAAGTGTTCCGGCACGTGATCGTCTGGTCGGTGCACAAAAAGCTGATTGGCTGATCATCGGCGCCGGCATTACCGGCCTGAGTGCCGCCCATGCGCTGGCGCAAATGCACCCGCAGGCGCGCATCGTGGTGGTCGACAGACAGCGCGCAGCGCAGGGCGCTTCGGCGCGTAATTCCGGGTTCGTGGTGGCCCACGAACACCCCGCCAACAATGAATTGATCGGCAATCCCGGGTTTGCCGGGTTTGAAGTGGACACGACGATTTCACGTGCCGCCAGTGCCGAAGTGCGCAAGGTGATTGCCCGTCATGGCATCGAGTGCGATTTCCGGGACTCGGGCTATTTCTTTGCCGTCAGCGATCCCGGCAAGCTGACCCACATTGATGCCAAGCTGCAAACCTTGCGGGCACTTGGCGCCTCCGCGGAGTTTTTCGAAGGCGAGCAACTGAAGCAAAAACTCGGCACAGGGCATTACCGCGCCGCGATCTGGTGTGGCAAGGGCAATGCGTTGCTGCAACCGGCGAAGTACGTGAAGGGCTTACTGGAGGCGCTGCCGGACTCCGTGAGCGTCTACGAAAATACCGACATCACCGGCCTCGAACGTCTGGGGAAAGGGCGTGTGCGGGCCAACGGCATCGATGGCAGCATCGAGGCCAGGCAGGTGCTGATCTGCCTCAACGCTTTCGTGCCTCGCGCCGGCATCCAGGACAGCGGCACCTTCGCCATGGAGCTCAGCGCCAGCCTCACGCGGCCGTTGAGTGACGAAGAATTTCGCCACATCGGCAGCGTCGAGCCCTGGGGCGTGCTGTCCACCCGTCCGCTTGGCGCCACGGTGCGGCTGACACCTGATCGGCGGGTGATGATTCGCAACACCGCGGAGTACCGCTCGCGGGATTTGTCCGGCCGTGAACTGGCGATCCGTCGCCAGCACCACGTGCTGGGTTTGCAGCGGCGCTTCCCGTGGCTGACCGAGCAGGATATCCAGCACACCTGGACCGGACACCTGAGCGCCTCGCGGTCCGGGCAGCCGTTTTTCTCCAGGGTGGAAGAGGGCGTGTTTGCCGTGGCCGGGTGCAACGGTTCGGGCGTGGCGCGCGGCACCCTTTGGGGCCGATTGCTCGCCGAGCTGGCATCGGGTGTTGGCTCGCCGCTGCTCGATTCCGTGATGGGTCGAGCCCGGCCCGGCTGGCTCCCGCCGCGACCGTTGCTCGACATCGGCGCCTTGTTTCGGATGCGCGTTGAAGCCGTTCGGGCCAGGACAGAAATCTAGATTCCGGTTATCACAAAAGAACAAAAAGGTGATTGAACATGCAGGTCAATACTATTTCCCTGATGGTTGCGCTCACGGCGTTTTCGGCGGCCACCCATGCAGCTGAAGAGGTCAACATTTCCAACTGGAATGGCTACATCGCCGACGACACCTTGAACACCTTCACCAAGGAGACCGGGATCAAGGCGACGTACGACATTCACGACAGCAACGAAGTGCTGGAATCAAAACTGATGACCGGCAACACCGGTTATGACGTGGTCAGCCCGTCGAACCATTTCCTGTCGCGACTGATCAAGGCCGGCGCCATTCAGAAGCTGGACAAGAGCCAGTTGCCGAACTGGAAAAACCTCGATCCTGCGTTGCTGAAAAAACTCGAGGTCAATGACCCGGGCAACCAGTACGGCTATCCGTACATGTGGGGCACGGCCGGTATTGGTTACAACGTCGAGAAAATCAAAGCGATCTTCGGCACCACCGATGTCACCCACTCCTGGAACCTGATTTTTGATGAGAACAACATCAAGAAGCTGAGTGAATGCGGCGTCGCGATTATCGATAACCCGACACAAATCCTGCCGATCACCCTCAATTACTTGGGCCTCCCTCCCCATAGCCACGAACCGGCGGATTACAAGAAAGCCGAGCAAGCACTGCTCAAGATCCGGCCTTACGTCCAGTATTTCCACGCCTCCAAGTACGTCAGTGACCTGGCCAATGGCAATGTCTGCGCCGTGATCGGCTTTAACGGAGACGTGGTGCAAGCGGCGGCCAGCGCGAAGGAAGCGAACAACGGCATCGAGATCGCCTATTCGATCCCGGACGAAGGCTCGACCCTGTGGCTCGACATGGTGGTCATGCCCAAGAGCGCGCCCCACGAGAAGAATGGCTATGCCTACATGAATTACCTGTTGAAGCCTGACGTCATCGCCAACATCAGCAACAGCATTCATTACGCCAACCCGAACCTGGCGGCGGACACTCTGGTCAATCCGGCGGTGAAGCAGGATTTGGCAATTTATCCGCCGAAAACCGTGATGGACAAGTTGTTCACCGTCGAGGACCTGCCTGCGGCGATTGCCCGGCTGAGCACACGACTGTGGACCAAGTTGAAAACCAATACCTGACCCAAAGGTGCCTGGACTCCGTTGACGGAACCCAGGCCTCAAAGCATCACGCTCGTTTCGGCAGTTTCCAGTTCGGCCGAATGAAGTGGCAGGTGTAACCGGTCGGCAGTCGTTCGAGGTAGTCCTGATGCTCAGGCTCGGCCTCCCAGAACGGGCCGGCGGGAACGATTTCAGTCACGACCCGGTCGGGCCAGAGTTTGGAGGCGTCGACATCGGCCGCGGTGTCTTCGGCCACTGCTTGTTGCTCTTCGTTCAGATAGAAAATCGCCGAGCGGTAGCTGAGGCCGATGTCGTTACCCTGGCGATTGGCGGTCGACGGGTCATGAATCTGGAAGAAAAACTCGAGGATCTGCCGGTAGCTGGTGATGGCCGGGTCAAACACGATTTCGATCGCTTCGGCATGGGTGCCATGGTTGCGGTAAGTCGCATTCGGTACATCGCCGCCGGAGTAACCCACGCGGGTCGACAGCACGCCTTTTTGTTTCCTTATCAGATCCTGCATGCCCCAGAAGCAGCCACCGGCCAGGATTGCGGTTTCAGTGTGCGTGGTCATCGCTTGCTCCTCAGTGTTGATTGATTCGATCAGTTTGTTGCGCAGGGTCTCGGTCGACGGCTGCAGTGGCGTGAACTCATTCTGCATCAGACCGGTCGCGCCCGAGAACCTCGTTTCTGCCTTCCGACGGGCCGACGTGCAGGGCAACGTCGAACCCGCCGCGCGGCGCATCACGCCGTGAGGACGTTCAAGTCTACGTCGATGTTGCCACGCGTTGCCTTCGAGTACGGGCAGATCTGGTCAGCGGTGTGCGCCAGGGTCTTTGCGACATCATCCGCCAGGCCGGGCACGCGCAGGGTCAAGCGAGCTTGAAGGAAGTACTCGGCACCGGTCTGACCGACGTCGACTTCGATGTCGACGGACATGTCTGCCGGCAGCACCACGTTCAAGTCATTGGCCACCAGACCGACAGCGGCGGTGTAGCAGGCTGACCATGCGCCGGCGAACAATTGCTCGGCAGCCGGGTGCGGCTGGGTGCCGGCGATCACGTGCGCAGGCTGGGCGTTGCCGGGCGACGAGAGTGCGATGTCGAGGCTGCCGTTATGGCCGCGCGAGGTGTTGCCGGTGCTGCTGGCGGTGGTGTGGGTTTTGCCGGTAGCCAGTACTTTTTCGATCTTGCTCATGGGTGATTACCTGAATGTTTAATAAGTTTGGTATTCGTATGCGCTTGTATCGCATGCGATATGTATGATGTTTCCAAGGTGCAAATTAAGGTCAAAGCTTGGCGGTGTTTCAGGCCGTGAGAACGTTCAGGGCCACGTCGATGTTGCCCCGGGTTGCCTTGGAGTACGGGCAGATCTGGTCGGCGGCGTGGGCGATTTCAGTCGCCACAGCTTGATCCAGGCCGGGAGCGCGCAGCGTCAGGCGTGCTTGAAGGAAGTAAGCGTCGCCGGTCTGGCCCAGGTCGACTTCGATATCGACGGACAAATCGGATGGAAGCTCAACGTTGCGCTGCTTGGCGGCAAGACCGACGGCGGCGATGTAGCAGGCCGACCAGGCACCGGCAAACAGTTGCTCGGCTTTCGGGTGTGGCTGGGTGCCTTTGAATTCATGAACGGGCTTGTCGCTGCCAGGTGACGAAAGCACGATGTCGAGGCTGCCGTTATGACCGCGCGAAGTGGTGCCGGTGCTGCTCAGGGTGGTGTGGGTTTTGCCGGAGGCCAGGACTTTTTCGATCTTGCTCATGGGGTGAATCCTCAAAGGTGCAGTAGGGTTTTGTTTGTATGTCGTATACGTTTGTATCGTATGCGATTGAAATAATACTCGCGCAGTCGCCAATCGAAGTCAATAGGGGAAACGTGTGCTTGGCGACGAATGGTTAGAGTTGGAGGAGGTGGCATTGGCTCCCGGTTCCTGCGCACAACGAAAAAGCCCGCACAGGGCGGGCTTCGAAATCGAGTAGGTGGCCAGCGCTGGTCTCTGGCTTACAAGGTTTATCAGGCTTCTGACAGAACAGTTTTGTGCTGTCCTGCTTCACACGGCATAAGGGCTGGACCTCACCTCGGAGCGTCTTTCTAACCGTGTACCCTTAGGAGCGCGCCCTACGCTTCCTCGCTATCCTCTTGCGCATCAGTCTGCGTCTTCACCTACAGCATTCAGAATAGCAAAGCCTGCGAAACGCAAAGCGGACTTTTTAGACCGATTTCGTCCTTGGGCAAGGGCGGCAGGATGGATAAATGCTATAGGGAACAACCCGGTACAGCCTGCCGGGAAGACAGGCCGCACGCGATGCCTGGATTAAACCAGGTTGATCTCGACGTCGATGTTGCCACGGGTCGCTTTGGAGTACGGGCAGGTCTGGTGCGCGGCATCCACTAACGCCCGTGCGATAACCGGATCCAGGCCCGGAAGGCTGACATTGAGGCGGGCCTGCAGGAAGAAGGCATTGTCGGTTTTGCCCAGATCCACTTCGGCATCAACCGCGACGCCGCTCGGCAAGGTCACCTTCAGCGCGGCAGCGGCTTTACCGATTGCGCCGATGAAGCAGGCCGACCAGCCCGCACCCAGCAGCTGCTCGGGGTTGGTGCCAGGCCCTGAAGAGCCGGGCGGGGAAAGCTTGATGTCCAGACGTCCATCCGAACTCTTCGATTCGCCGTCGCGGCCGCCGGTGGTGTGGGTCTTGCCGGTATAAAGCACGGTGTCGATTTCATTGATCATGACGGGTTCCTGCTAAGTGTTGGGGGCATCACCCGGTATGTCGCCGGTTTGAGGGTCGAACGGGTGAGGTCCCCACTTTTTCACTTTTTTGTAGTGCCTATATGTCCTGATCAGGTGGTTGTGTATCGCTGTGTAAGATCGCCGGTGAAAATACACACCGATACAAACCCGTTACGCCTGCCAGTTTTTTCGGTGAGCCGGTGCGCCCAACGGCGAACTGGTTGCACCGCCATCGACGACAATCTCTGCGCCTACGACGTTTGAAGAATCGCTGGAGGCCAGGAACAAGGCGACGGTGGCGACTTCATGAGCTTCTCCTATGCGACCGAGCGGGATGGTGGTCTTCAATTTTTCCTCCAGCGCATCCATTCCAACCTTGGCGGCATGAGGGTTCCAGACCGGTGTGCGCGCAGCCCCGGGGGTAATCTGATTGACGCGAATGCCACGCGGCGCAAACTCTGCGGCCATCACTCGGGTCATGGAGCGAACGGCGCCTTTGGTAGCTGCGTAAGCGCTATAAGCAGGCCATCCCATATCGGCGTGCACCGAGCCGTTCAAGATGATCGAAGCGCCCGGGTTGAGGTGTGGTTCAGCCGCCTGCACGGTAAAAAAAGTGCCGGTAAGGTTGGTGTTGATGATGTTCTGGAAGGTTTCCAGCGTAGTGCCGCCCACCGGGGTCAACCCCGCAATGCCGGCATTGGCGAACACAATGTCCAGCTTGCCGAATACCGCGACGGCTTCTGCTACGGCGCGCTCGATCTCTTTCACGTCGGTCAGGTCTGCCTTGATCGCCAGCAGGTTTGGCCCCAGCGCTTCCCGGGCTTCATCCAGGGTTTTCTGACTGCGACCGGTGATCGCCACTTTTGCGCCTTCAGCGATGAACAGTTTGGCGGTGGCCAGGCCGAGGCCGCTGTTGCCGCCGGTGATGAATGCAGTTTTTCCAGCCAGTTTCATTGGGAATCTCCTACGGTTTTATCATGCAACCATTGAGGGCGACATCATTGTGCATTCGGCACAGGTCAGCACTCGAAACAGGGTTGTCGGTTTCATTATGAAACCGATGGGAGTGATTTTTACCAGCATGGGTTGTATTATGCAACCACCTGCCATCTGACGGATTTGCGTCAGCGTTGGCACCTTTTTGTTGGAGGTTGGTTTACATGAAGCGCAAAAGCTTGCAAGGCAATCCCTGTCCGGTCGCTCGATCCCTGGATCTCATTGGCGACTGGTGGTCCTTGCTGATCATTCGTGATGCGCTCTCTGGCACGCGACGCTTCAGTGATTTTCAGAAAAGCCTGAATGTCGCGAAGAACATTCTGAGTACCCGCCTCAAAGGCCTGGTGGCAGAAGGGGTGATGCGCATGGAGCCGGCGGCTGACGGGAGCATTTACAAGGAGTATGTGCTGACTGAAAAGGGCAGGGCCTTGCAGACCGTCCTGATTGCCTTGTCGCAGTGGGGCAACGAGTTTTTGTACGAACCCGGCGAAGCGGGATCCGTCATGGTCGACGCAAAGGATCGCCAGCCGATCCAGAAACTGCAGTTGGTTTCAACGGACGGACGACCGCTCAAGCCAGAAGATATCGTGACCAAATTCGGCGTACCGCACTGACGTGCGTGCTCGGTTGTATCCGAACGTATCCCCAGCGCCGGTCGTTACCTGGGCATACAAAACCATGCTGTTCCCGACACTTGCGCGATACACCGCGACCGCCTAATGAAGCCACCGCAACCGCGGCATTCATTGGAGAATTGCGATGTCCCGTATCACATCCCGTCACACCGCAGGCCTGCTCGGCATCGCCCTGGCTGCCGCCGTTTCACTCAACGCATTCGCGGCTGAAGAAGCAAAAGCGCCCGCGCAAGCCGCTCCGGCAAAGAGCTGGCAGACAGGCCTTCACCGCACGGACCTGGTGCGCCAGGACCTCGACATCTCCAAGGGTGAGGTGATTCAGGTTCGTGTCGATTTCGACCCGGGCGTTGTATCCCCCAAGCATTCGCATCCTGGCGTGGAAGTCGCCTACGTCATCTCGGGCACGTTTGTGTATGAGCTCGAAGGGCGGGCGCCAGTGACGCTCAAAGCCGGCGACTCCTTGTACATCCCCGCAGGCACAGCGCACGTCGCGAAGAACGTCGGTGACGGCAAGGCCTCGGAGCTGGCGACCTACCTCGTGAAAAAAGGCACACCGCTGTTGATCCTGGATAAATAAGCGATAGCCGCCCGATGCAGTGCATCGGGCGTCATCGTTAAACAGCGTCTTCAGATCCCGACTGTTTCCCCTGGCCAACCGGCCTGGCGCAACGCCTTGAGCAGTGTTTTCGCGTCCAGTCCCGGCACCGTGTGGCCGTTACCTTCAGTCGTTTCAGCGGCCAGCAAAGCGTTGATGATCGCTTCCTCCACCGCTTCAGTCGCGGCCAAAAACAACTCGCTGATGTGATCGTTGTTGACCATGCTCAGGTTGTCGCAGGTGGGCGCACCTTTGCCTTCATACGCGGCTGGTGGCACGTGTTGGTTGCCGGTGGCGAAGGCGATGAAGATGTCGCCGCTGTGGTCTTCGTTGCCGCCCCCGGTACGGGCAAGCCCGAGGCTGGCGCGCTGTGCGAGGCGCGTGCATTGATGCGGCAGCAGCGGCGCATCGGTGGCCAGGCACACGACGATGGAGCCCATGCCCGGATAGGGCAACGATGCTCTCAGGAACGGTGAGTCTGCCTGTTCCATATAGCGCCCGACCGGATAACCATCGACGCGCAGCTCATTGCGAATGCCATGGTTGGCCTGGACGATGGCGCCGACGGTCCAGCCCCCTTGAGCCTTGCTCAATTGTCGCGAGGACGTGCCGATGCCGCCCTTGAATTCGTGACAGATCATCCCGCTGCCGCCGCCTACCGCGCCTTCGGTCACCGGTCCGCCGACGGCATTGCGCTGCGCTTCGGCCACATGCTCGGGCTTCACATGAAAGCCGTTGATGTCGCTGAGCAGGCCGTCGAAGGTCTCCAGCACCACCGGCATGTTCCAGTAAAGTCGCCCGTCATCGGACTGGGCCTCGCGATCCAAAGCAATCAGCGCATCCCGCACCACGCCCAGGCTGTGGGTGTTGGTGAAGGCGATCGGGCTGGTCAGCAGGCCGGCTTCACGAATCCATTCAAGCCCCGTGGCGTCACCGTTGCCGTTGAGCACATGAACGCCGGCAAAACACGGTTGCTGATTGGTCGATCCGGCACGCGGTTCGATCAGGGTCACGCCGGTGTAAATGTCGCGACCACTGGCGGTGCGGCCGCGCACATCGCTGTGGCCGACGCGCACGCCGGGCACATCGGTGATGGCATTGAGGGGGCCGGGTTGCAGTTGGCCGAACTGGATATTCAAATCGCGGGCACGTGGTTTCATCGTTTCTCTCATCTTTACCGAATAATTAAGTTTTTGTAGGAGCTGTCGAGTGAAACGAGGCTGCGATCTTTTGATCTTGCTTCTAAAAAATCAAAGTCAAAAGATCGCAGCCTCGTTTCACTCGACAGCTCCTACACAGCTCCTACATTGGGCGGTCGTGTTTTATTGGCCGTTCTTCACCTTGCTCCAGATCCGCGTGCGCACCCGCTCAGTGGCTGGCGGCAAGGGCTGAAGAGTGAATAACGTGGCCAGCGCTTCGGCTGACGGATAAACCGCCGGGTTGTTGCGGGTCGCTTCGGCCACCAACGGTGTGGCGCTGCGGTTGCCGTTGGGGTAGGACAAGTGATCGCTGACCGGGGCGATGACGTCGGGGCGCATCAGGTAGTCGATGAAGGCCAGGCCTTGCTCCGGATGCGGTGCGTCCTTGAGCAACACCAGCGTATCGAACCAGACCGGCGCCCCTTCCTTCGGCAGGCTGTAGGCGATCTTCACGCCGTTGTTGGCCTGCTCGGCATTTTTCCTGGCTTCGAGCATCGCGCCGGACCAACCCACCGCCACGCAGATGTTGCCATTGGCCAGGTCGCTGATGAACTTGGAGGAGTTGAAGTAGGCGATGTGCGGACGCAGCTTGAGCAGCAGCGCTTCGGCCTTTTTGTAGTCCTCGGGGTTGGTGCTGTTCGGTGGCAAGCCCAGGTAGTGCAGGGCGACCGGCAGCATCTCCGACGGCGAGTCGAGCATCGCCACGCCGCACTGACCGAGCTTGGCCAGGTTCTCTTCGTTGAACACCAGATCCCAGGAGTCCACCGGCGCCTTGTCGCCCAACGCGGCACGCACCTTGTCGATGTTGTAGCCGATGCCGTTGGTGCCCCACAGGTACGGCACGGCGTACAGGTTGCCCGGGTCGTTGTTGGCCAGTTTCGCCAGCAGATCGGTGTCCATGTTCTTGAAGTCCGGCATCTGCGCGCGGGGCAGTGGTGCCAGGGCGCCGGCCTTGATCAGGGTCGGCAGGCTGAAGTTGCTCGCCACCACCACGTCGTATCCACTGCGGCTGGTCAGCAGTTTGCCTTCCAGTACTTCGGCGCTGTCGAAGGTGTCGTAGACCGGCTCGATACCGGTGTCGCGCTTGAAGTCGTGCAGGGTGGTGGGGCCGATGTAGTCATACCAGTTGTAGACATGAACCGTGGGACCTTCGGCAGCAACCGCCGACAGCGAAACGCACAAACAGGCGCTCAGTCCAAGATTGATCTGTTGACGGGGACGACTCATGATGCGGCACTCCTGGCCTGCTGCAGGCCGGTGATGAACAGGTGCTTGCAGCGTATCGGCAGGCGGGGTACTCACCCATTCCCATCATGGGTTACTCGAAAGGGGTAGTGCGTGGACGCGTTGTTGAAAGAGTTGCCGGTGCACCAGGGGCTGGCGCGGGTATTTGGCGCGTTGGGTCAGGACGGTTTCTGGCGCGCGCTGGTCGACACGCTGCGGCTGCTGGTGCCGCTGGACAACGCGTTGGTTGCGGTGATGCGGGCGGGGCGAGTGCCACGCTTGCTGATCGACTTCGACTCAAAAGGTGGCGCCACCGAGCAAGAAGAACTGGCGGACTACAGCGCCGGCATGTACCTGCTCGATCCGTTTTACCAGGCGGCTTGCGCCGGCATTGCCGATGGCTTGCACAGCCTCGATTCGGTGGCCCCCGACCAGTTTCAGCAGAGCGAGTATTACCTGAGCTACTTCCGTTTGGTGGTGGGCGGTGACGAGTTGCAGTTCATGGTCAACGTCGACGGCGCCGTGCTCGGTTTATCGCTGGGGCGCTCGACGCGGTTCACCCTCGAAGAGCAGGGCCGTCTGCTGTGCGTGCGGGATTGGGTGCTGTCGGCAATGCGCCGGCATCTGCAGTTGATGCCGCCGGAAGGCACGACTGCCGAGGCCGTGGCCGGCGATCTGGCGACCCTGCTGGATCGCTTCGACGCGCGATTGTCCATGCGGGAAGTAGAAACGGCGCGACTGATTCTCCAGGGCTTCTCCAGCAAAGCCATCGCCCAGCAAATGGGCATCTCCCCGGAGACGGTGAAAGTGCATCGACGCAATCTCTATCACAAGCTCAACGTGAACGGTCACGGCGAGCTGTTTGCGCTGGTGTTGCAGCCGCGTTGAATCCGAGGCCGCCTACCTATCTTGGGTCCGCTACAGATCCCTGTGTGTGCGGGCTTGCCCGCGATGGCAGTGTAACTGACGAAATCAATGTTGGATCTGACGGCCTCATCGCGGGCAAGCCCGCTCCCACAGTAAACAGCACTTAGCTCCCGAGTTTGAACACCAACGCCTTCAACCCGCACTCAACATCGGCATCCGCAAACTCCGGCGGATTCTCCAGCCGCCGCTCAAACCTCAAGCCCGGCGCTTCACGCATTACACCGTCGATCAGGAAGTCCGCACCGAACGCCGGATCGTTCATGCACGCCAGCACCGTCCCCTCCGGGCTAAGCAACTCCGGCAGCCGACGCAACACACGCTGGTAATCCTTGGTCAGCAGAAAACTGCCTTTCTGAAACGACGGCGGGTCAATGATTACCAGGTCATAAGGCCCCTTGCCGATTACCTTGCCCCAGGATTTGAACAAGTCGTGCCCGAGAAAACTCACCTTGCTCATGTCGTGGCCATTGAGCCGATGGTTGTCGCGACCACGGTTCAGGGCCGGGCTGGACATGTCCAGATTGACCACGTGCTCGGCGCCACCCTCGATGGCGGCGACCGAAAAACCGCAGGTGTAGGCGAACAGATTCAACACGCGCTTGCCCTCGGCATTCGCCCGTACCCAGTCGCGGCCGTAGCGCATATCGAGGAACAGGCCGGTGTTCTGCTTGCGGCCCAGGTCCACGCGATACCGCAGGCCGCCCTCGGTGATGATCAATTCCTCGATCGCTTCCCCAAGCAGCCATTCGGTGGTGCTTTGCAGCAGGTAGCGGTGTTGCAGCAGCAGAGTCTGCGCCCCTGATTTTTGCCACTGCGCCGATTCAGTGATCGCCATCAGCATCTGCTTCAGATCCTCCAGCTGCGTCGCTTCAGGTTCCTTGAACAGCGACACCAGCACTACGCCCTGCAGCCAGTCGACGGTCACTTGTTCCAACCCCGGCCAGCAACGGCCCCGACCATGGAACAGCCGACGGGTTTCTGCGGGTGCATCTGCCAGGGCCGTCAGCAAATGGTCGTGAAGGGTGGAGAGAGCGTCAGCGTTCATCGGGCAGGGGCCAGCAGTTTGAGGGGGCGGCATTTTACACAATTGTGGGTTGGCGAACGGCTGCGATGGTCGGGATGTACTCACAAATTTCAAGACGCGTGTATCAAAAATGAATTTCCGCCGAGTCCGCTGCTCATACCTGTAGGCAGCGGATTTGAGCCCGCGAAATCATTTAGGCAATCAGGGAGTGGCAAAGTCATGTGTCCAAAAACGACAGCGGGCGGGCATCTTCCTGACGGGTTGATTCTGGTGGTTGAAGATGACCCGTTGATTCTTGAATTTCTCTGCGAAATTCTTCAGGAGGAAGGTTTCAAGGTTGAGCCGCACGTCAGCGCGGACGCCGCGTCGCAGTATCTGGAATTGCACGCGAATGAGGTGGGTCTGTTGCTTACGGACATCACCATGCCCGGAAAACGTAATGGCGCGGATCTGGCCAATGAGTTTGGCGATCGCTGGCCCGACAAGCCGATCATGATCATGTCCGGATATGAAACTCCCGAAAGCTCCGGGGTGCGGCATGAAGTGTCATTCATCAAGAAACCCTGGGCGTTGGGGCAACTGCTGGATTGCGTCGAAGGGGCCTTCAGGTCGCGACGGTCCGCGTAGGTCGTGTACATTGACGGACCTGCCTGACACACGAAGGAAGCTCATCCTTGTCTGCCCACGACTCCGTTTTTGATACGCCGTATCGCGCGTTCCTGTTCGACATGGACGGCACCGTCCTCAACTCCATCGCCGCCGCCGAGCGCATCTGGACCACCTGGGCGTTGCGCCACGGCGTGGATGTCGAGTCCTTCCTGCCGACCATTCACGGTGCACGTGCCATCGATACCATCAACCGCCTGGCGTTACCCGGGGTGGATGCCGAGGCCGAGGCGATGTGGATTACCGAGGCGGAAATCGAGGACGTGGAGGGGATTGTCGAGGTCGCCAGTGCGGCGGCTTTCCTCAAGTCCTTGCCGGCAAATCAATGGGCGATCGTCACCTCGGCACCGAGGGCACTGGCGTTGCGGCGGATGGCAGCGGCGGGGATTCCCGAGCCTGATGTCATGGTCACGGCCGAAGATGTCAGCGCCGGCAAACCGGATCCTGCGGGTTACCGACTGGCGGCTAAGCGCTTAGGTGTCGAGGTGAGCGAATGCCTGATTTTTGAGGATGCCACTGTGGGAATTCTCGCGGCAGAGGCGGCTGGGGCAGACCTCGTAATCATCACCTCAACCCATGACCATCCGATTCAGACGGCGCATGCGACATTGGCCGGCTATGACTGCGTTGCGGCGCAAGTGGCTCCCGAAAACCATATCCGCCTGACAAAAATCTAAAATGTGGGAGCGGGCTTGCTCGCGAAGGGGCCGTCAGATTCAACACTGATGTTGACTGCCCCCCGCCTTCGCGAGCAAGCCCGCTCCCACATTTGGATTGTGTTTATTCAGTACAGCCCGGGAGTCAATCGCTAACTCCGCGCGCAACAAGCCTCATATTCACCCCCGAACTGCGCCCTCAACAACGCCTCGACCACCAGCGGCGCAGGGCGAAGAACGCCGCAAATCCGCCCAGCCCCCACACCGCGAGACCGAGTTAGGCGAGGGTCGAGACGAAGGCGATAAACGCCAGCCTTGCCGAGATCTTCATGGCACCCAATCCCTCTTTGCACTGATGTTTTCAGTGTGGGTGCTCCTGTTGATTCGCCGGTTTGGGCTAGCCTCAATGAGCGGTTCTGTCGAGCAAAGGGAGGGGCGCATGAACCATTCATTTTTTGTCGGTGAAATAGCCTTGGGAAGTGTTCGGCGCTTGATGGCGCTGACGATGCTCCTCGCCGTCATCGGGGGCGGTGTCGTCGCTTGCTCGACACCTTCGCTCGAACCTTATTCCGCACTCGTTCTGCCTCCATCATCGCTGGCCAACGGCCCTGTGACAGCGCGATTCATGGGGGTGTCGACCTTGATCGTCAGCGATGGCAACACATCGATCATGACCGACGGTTTCTTTTCGCGGCCGGGATTCTGGAGGGTGGCGCTGGGGCAGATCGCACCGGACAGGGGCCGCATCGATGCGGCGTTGCAAGCGGCTGGCAACCCGACGTTGGCGGCGGTGATGGTGGCCCACGCGCACTACGACCATGCGCTCGACTCTGCGGTGGTCGCCTTGCGCACGGGGGCAAAGCTGGTAGGGTCAGCATCGGTCGCCACGATCGGCTCAGGTGCAGGACTTCCACCCGAGCGAATCACGACTGTCGAACAACAACCTTTCGAGTTCGGCAAGTTCACGGTGACAGCCTTCCTGTCACCTCACTCTCCTGGCGCAAGATACCCCGGGGTTATCGACGTGCCGCTCAAACCGCCCGCCAGAGCCAGAGAATACAAGGAGGGTGGCAATTACTCTTACTTGATCGAACACAAAGGTCTACGAATCCTGATCCACCCCAGCGCAAACTTCACGCAAGGCATGTTCAAGAACGTGAAGGCAGACGTTGTGTTTCTGGGCATCGGTATGCTCGGCAAGCAAGACCTGCAGTTTGCCCGGGATTACTGGCACGAAGTGGTGCAAGTCACTGGCGCACGGCTGGTGATTCCGATCCACTGGGATAATTTTTTCGAGCCGCTCGACAAGGGCTTGCACCCCATGCCTGCGTGGATGGACCCCTTCGAGGTGGCGATGCAAAGGCTGATGCCACTGGCCCTGGCCGATGACGTGGCCTTGCGGCTGATGCCGCTGTATCAAGCGGTCGACCTGCGGGCGGCGCTTCCCGCGCGCTAACCCTCACGCCGGCATTTGCGACCTGGCATTGCGCCGAATCACCTGCGGCGGTTGACCGAAAGCCCGAAGGAAGGCTTCGCGCATGCGACGGCGGTCAGTGAAGCCGGCCTCGGCGGCGATCTGGTCGAGGGTCAGGCGTCCGCGTTCGAGCAGCTGTCGTGCCGCCTCCAGACGCAGGTTTTCAATGGCCTTGGCCGGCGACTGCCCGGTCTCGGCGCGAAAGGTCCGGCTGAACTGCCTTGGACTGAGGCGCGCCACGTCCGCCAATTGCTCCACCGACAACGCGGATGTCAGGTGTTCCCGGGCATAGCCGAGGACGGTCTGGATACGGTCGGATTTGGGCTCCAGTTCCAGCAAGGCCGAATGCTGCGACTGGCCACCGGCGCGGCGATGGTACATCACCAGTTTCTGCGCGACGGAACGGGCCAGTTCAGCGCCATGGTCCTTTTCAACCATGGCCAGCGCCAGGTCGATGCCAGCGGTCATGCCGGCGGAAGTCCAGATGGAACCGTCGATCACATAAATCCGGTCCTCTTCAACCTTGATCGAGGGAAACCGCGCTTGCAGGTCTCGCGCGTACGCCCAATGCGTGGTGGCGCGCCGTCCGTCGAGCAGACCGGCCTGGGCCAGCACGAACGCCCCCGAACAGATCGACGCTGTGCGCCGGGCGGTTTTCACGCTGTCGCGCAGGTAGGCCAATACGCCCTCGGGCGCCTGCTCGAGAATCGAATCACCGCCGACCACAATCACCGTGTCGAACACCCGCTCATCAAACGCTTGGGTGCCGACGCTCAAACCGCCGGAAGCCCGCAGGGAAAGGCCATCCTCGGAGATCACGCTGACCTCATATAGCGCTTCGCCGGCGCTGAAGTTGGCGTACTCGAACACCGGCATGGCCGCCAGCGCCATGGACTGGAAACCCTCGAAAACCACAAACGCCACGGAAGTCATGTTGAAGCCCTCGAAAAGCCAGTGTCCTGAAAACGTACATTAAACGTCATTTGAGACGAGCGTGAGTCAATTTATAACGGTTCACACCCGGCGACCTTATCGCCTCACTGTGAAGGAAATTGAACATGACTCTCTCATCCAAAGGCACCGCACTGATCACTGGCGCTTCTTCGGGCATCGGCGCGGTCTACGCCGACCGTCTCGCCCGGCAGGGTTACGACCTGATTCTGGTCGCCCGCAGCCAGGGCAAACTCAACGCCCTGGCCAACCACCTGAGCGACGAAACCGGCCGCGCCGTTGAAGTGGTCGCCGCCGATCTTAAAGACAAGGCCGACCTGCTGCGGGTTGAAAGCATTCTGCGCAACGACGCGAGCATCACCTTGCTGGTCAACAACGCCGGTGTTGGCGGCGTGATGCCTTTGCTTGGCAGCCCGGTGGATGACATGCAGGACATGATCACCCTCAACGTCACTGCGCTGATGCGCCTGTCCTATGCCGTGGTGCCTGGCTTCGTTGCACGGGGCGGCGGCACCGTCATCAACATTTCCTCCATCGTCGCCATCGCTCCGCAAATCCTCAACGGCGTTTATGGCGGGACCAAGGCTTTCGTACTGGGCCTGAGCCAATCGATGCACCATGAGTTGGCCGACAAGGGTATTCGCGTCCAGGCGGTGTTGCCCGGCGCCACCGCCACTGACTTCTGGAGCGAGGCGGGCAACCCGGTGGAGAACCTGCCGCAAGAGATCGTGATGTCCGCGCAGAATATGGTCGATGCCGCGCTGGCCGGGTTGGCGCAAGGGGAAGTGGTGACCATTCCGGGCCTGCACGAGGGCGACAAATGGGACGCTTACGAGGCTCAGCGCCAGGTGCTGTCGGGATCGTTTGGCCACTCATCGGCGGCACCGCGTTATCAGTAAGACGGTGACCGTGGGGCAGGGTGAACTAAGCTTGGATAAGGATTGTTCATCACCGGCGCGTCGAAACCTCGACACGCCGGTGCTGCCAAAGGGAGCTCGCGATGCTACACATCAGGACGCCTTTGATTCTGCACCCAGGCTTGTCAACGCCAACCCGGCGCATCTGGCTCAAGCTGGAAAACCTGCAACCCAGCGGCTCGTTCAAAATGCGTGGCATGGGCCTTTTGTGCAGTCAGGCAAAGGCCCAGGGCATGCGCAAAGTCGTTTGTCCTTCAGGCGGTAACGCCGGTTTTGCCACCGCCATGGCCGCCGCTGCCCTCGGGCTCAAAGCCTGCATTATCGTCCCGCACACCACCCCGGAAACCACCCGCGCCAGGATCAGGAAAACCGGCGCCGAGGTAATCGTTCACGGCAAGGTCTGGGACGAGGCCAATCAACGGGCCAAAGAGCTTTCACAGGATGCGGATACCGAATACGTGCCAGCTTTCGATCATCCCGTATTGTGGGAAGGGCATAGCACGCTGATTGATGAAGTCCTTGAGGATTGTCCTCAAGTGGATGCGCTGGTGACGTCGGTGGGCGGCGGCGGATTGCTGGCGGGGCTGCTGACCGGATTGATGCGGCACCATCGCATGGACTGCCGGATCGTCACCTGCGAAACCCGGGGTGCAGCCTCCTTCGCTGCCGCCATCGAGGCCGGACATCCCGTCAGGTTGGCCCGCATCGACACCGTCGCGACATCGCTGGGCGCTGCCAAAGTGGCCGCGTGGCCGGTACAGCATCTCCTCGATTTTCCTTACGAATGTGTCGTGCTCAGTGATGACGAGGCGATCATGGGCGTGGTGCGTTACGCCAACGACCTGCGCCAGTTGGTCGAACCGGCATGCGGGGTTTCGTTGGCAGTGGCGTACCTGGACCATCCGGCGATCGCCGAAGCCCATGACGTGGTGATTGTGGTGTGTGGCGGGGTCAGCATCAGCGCGCAGCTGGTGGCCGGGTGGGCGCGCTTGTCCGCTGGGTGAAGCAAGGCAGGGCTGCACACTCTCCGGCTGTCGCATGCCCCACCGTTACCCTTTCAACCTTCATTGGCCAGCAGCAACGCCTTCCCGGATCAGGATGGCTCTGGCCAGCTCTTCGTCGCTGGCTTTGAGTCCGGGATTTTCCTGGCGAATCTGATTCAACACCGACTCCAGGTACACACCGCGAATCGTGCCGCCGCTGGCAACGAAGCTGGAGGCGTCATCACGGGCGGGAATCGCCAGTTTGTGATCCTTGAACGTCGAGTACAGCGATGCGGAAACCCCGGCAGAGGTGGCGACATCGCCTGCGTCCACTTTGGCCATCGCGGAGCCGAAGGGTAAACACAGCAAAAGGGAAGACATGATAATCAGACGGCGCATGACGGTGTCCTCTGAAAGCGTGAAGCAAAAAGGAAGTACCTCATCATTTAGGATGCCCTACGAACGTCAGGAGTTCCCTGTTGATGCGTTATCCGCGTCCGATAGCGTTCAGAATCGCAGTGTTGCCCCAGTGGTCAGCCATTGATCCCGTTCCCCCGTCAGGTTGCGTCCCACCACCAGATCGACGTCGATGCGCTCACCGATATGCACCCTCGGCCCGGCCTGCCACGCCTGTTCGCCGCCTTGTTGGCCGTAGCGTTCAGCGATTAGCGTCAGGGAGCGGGCCAGGTCGTATTCGACGCCGCTGCCCCAGGTCCAGCGATGGTTTTGCTCGCCATCGTCATGGGCGTGGGTCCAACCGGCATTGAGGTTCAGGCGCAGGGTTTCCAGCGGTTGGTAGGTGAAAGGCAGGTTCAGGTCTGCGCCATCGAAGGCATGAGCCCGGTTGAAGGCCAAGTGCGCTGAGCCCGCCAGTGCCAGCTCAAGGCCAAGGTCTTCCCGTGAGAATAGTTGCGTCTTGAATTGCGGGCTCAACTGCGTTTCCGAATCCCCGTCATCGCGGCTGTGTTGTACGGCGGCGCCGAGTTGCACGTTGGGCAGGCCCTTGAACGTGCAGTCCTGTGACACCACGCTGGTGCTGGATGAATTGTGCCGACCGTTTTGATACCAAGCGTCGATGTTGCATTCGCCAGGGGCGTTGATTCCGGCGTCGTCGACCACATAGGGCCCGCCGGCAGCGTTGGCGCTGGAGATGATGCTGAGCAGCGCGATCAGGCCCAGGGTGAGGCTGATGAACAAAAGATTGCGCCGCAGGCTCCGGCTTTGGGAGGGCGGCAAGTTGCGCACGAAAGACGCAAACAGGCGAGTTGGTTTTTGCATGAAATTTACCTCAAGATTTTTTGATGGCGAGAAGCGGTTGAGCCCTGATGCGGTCATGTAGCAGCTGCCGAGCAGCGCGAGGCTGCGTTGGGCTGCGAAGCAGTCGTAAAACCAGCGATTGCGGTACATCAGGCAGACCGCATCAGCCGGACTTACGACTGCTGCGCAGTCGAACGCAGCCTCGCGCTGCTCGGCAGCTGCTACAGGGCCGCGTTGTGTCAGCCCCGATCCTCTACCGATAAGGTTTGCAAACCGGCCGTCCGGGCCTGGGCGACCAGTTCTTCGGTGTCTTCGCCACCGGGCAGGGCGATGACCACATCCGGTCGGCTGTCGAGCAACATGAAGTGGTTGCGCAGGCGTTCAGCCGACTTGCCGTGGCGCTGCCAGTTGGGCGGGTAGCGCACGATGTCGGCGCCTTGTTCCCGGGCCCACTCTTCGATGTCGCCGCCCAGGTATTGATTGCCGCCATGGATCAGCACACGCACCGGGTGCATGCGCTGGAAGGCGTCAAGGACCTGCCGACACAGACGGCTGTCGGCGTAATGGCGGCCCGCGCAGATCAAGAGGCGCATGACGGGTTTTCCTTGATCAGGTCCGGACTCTCGACCGGTTGTTCACCGGCTCGCTCCAGCAGCGGATAGCCCAGGGCGGCGATGTGGTGATGCACGCGGCGGTAGTCACGCAGCACTCGCTGGAAGATGTCGCCGGATTCGGCCCAGGTGTTTTTGTCCTCCTGCAACTTGCGAAAGTGCTCGCGGCTGGCGTGCGCTTCGAGTCTTCTGACGGTCTCCTTGCGATGGATCAAGTGATGCGCGGTGGGAATGTCTTCGCGCAGGAACACGGTGATCGCCAGGCTCAGGCTTTCCAGCAGCGCATCGTGCAGCGGCGCAATGTTGCTCAGCTCAAACGCCGAGAACTGTTCGCCGCGGCGCAAGCGGCGCATGGCCAACTGCGTCAGGCTGCTGGAAAGAATGTCCGCGGCATGTTCCAGGTTGATCACGAACAGCAGGATTTCCTGGGAGCGATCGGCATCGCTGTCACTGATGCCTTCCTTGCCGATGTCCGCCAGATAAGCGCGAATGGCCGCGCCCAACAGGTCCAGGGATTGATCGATGCGCCGCACTTCATCGGCACAGGCCGGCGCGGAGGTGTGGAACAGCTGCACCAACCGGCCGAGCATCGCCGAGAGCATGTCGGCCATGCGTAGCGCTTCCCGGGCGGCATTGGACAGGCCGATGTTGGCGACTTCCAGACCCGCTTCGTCGAGGTAGTGCGGCATGCCCGGATCGACATCCCGCTCCGGCGCCGGCAGCAGATGAGTGAGCCATTTGGCGAGGACATCGGTCAGGCCGATGAACACCAGCGCCAGCAGCAGATTGAAACCCGTGTGCAGCGACACTACCAACACCGTCGGCTCCAGTTTCAGCTCGGCCAGCAGACCGGCAAACGGCAACACCACCAGGGCACCGAGCGCCCGCACCAGCAGATTGCCCAGCGGCAACCGTCGGCCGACACTTGAACCGGCATTGATCACCGACGGCAGTGCACCGCCAATGTTCACACCGAGCACCAGCGCGACGAGGGTGGTTGCAGACAGCAGGCCGGTGGCGGCCAGCGACACGATCAGCAACACCACGGCGACGCTGGAATGGCACAGCCACGTGAGGATGAGCGCCACCAGCAGCGCAATCAGCAGATCGCCGTCCAGGCTCTGCATGATCAACTGGAAGACAGGCGCGCCTTCCACTTCCGCCAGGGTCGAGCCGAGCATGCGCAGGGCCAACAACATCAACCCCAGACCAATCAGCGCGCAGCCGACGCTTTCGTAGCGCGAGTCATCGCGCAGACGGAACACCATCAAACCCGCGAGCAACACGATGGGCGTGAGGATTGAAACGTCGACGCTGAGCAGTTGCACCACCAGGGTCGAACCGATATTGGCGCCGAGCATCACCGCCAGTGCGGGCGCCAGGCCCAGGGTGCCGGCGGCCGTGAACGACGTCGCCATCAGGCTGACGGCGGTGCTGCTTTGCAAGATGCCGGTGATGCCGATACCCGAGAGCAAGGCCATCCGGCGGTTGTTCAGGTTGTGGCCCAGCCACTGGCGCAGCGGCGTGCCGAAGCCGCGCAACAACGCCGAAGAAATCATGTGAGTGCCCCAGAGCAAGAGTGCAATGGCGCCTGCGAGGTTGATCAGTAGAGTAGTTCCCGACATCAGGACTCTCCCTTTTTCGATAAGGCTTAACGCAGTTCCCTGTGGGAGCGGGCTTGCTCGCGAAAGCGGACTGTCAGCCAACATCACGGCTGAATGACCCACCGCATTCGCGAGCAAGCCCGCTCCCACAGGGGATTGTGGTGTTCAGGTGATTTGGGTTTGCCCCCTTGCTTCGGGGGCTCAGGCCATCAGAACCACTGCTTGAAGCGGCGGATGTAGATCGTTTTCATGATCTGCGCGAACACGCAATAGCTGAGCAGGGTGCCCACCAGCCAAGGGAAGTACGCCCACGGCAGCGGTTGCAGGCCGACCAGCGTGCCCAGTGGCGAGAACGGAATGTAGATACCCAGCGCCATCACCAACCCGGTCATCAGAATCACCGGCAACGCCGCCGTGCTCTGGAAGAACGGGATCTTCTGGGTGCGCAACATATGCACCACCAGCGTCTGCGACAGCAGCCCTTCGATGAACCAGCCGGACTGGAACAGGCTCTGCATCTCCACGCTGTTGGCAGCGAACACGTACCACATCAGCGCGAAAGTGGTGATGTCGAAGACTGAAGAGGTCGGCCCGATCCACAGCATGAAACGGCCAATGTTTTTCGCGTCCCACTTGCGCGGTTTGCGCAGGAACTCCTTGTCCATTTTGTCCCACGGCAGCGCCAGCTGAGAGATGTCGTACATGAGGTTTTGCAGCAGCAGGTGAATCGACAGCATCGGCAGGAACGGAATGAACGCACTGGCCACCAGCACCGAGAACACATTGCCGAAGTTGGAGCTGGCGGTCATGTTCAGGTACTTCATGATATTGCCGAAGGTTTCGCGGCCCTTGAGCACGCCTTCCTCCAGCACCATCAGGCTCTTTTCCAGCAGAATGATGTCGGCCGATTCCTTGGCGATGTCGGTTCCGCTGTCCACCGAAATGCCGACGTCGGCATCGCGCAGGGCAGGGGCGTCGTTGATGCCATCGCCGAGGAAACCCACGGTGTGACCGTTGGCCTGTAGCGCCTTGAGCACCCGGGATTTTTGCAGCGGCGTCAGCTTGGCGAACACCGTGCGTTCTTCGACCCGCAGCTTGAGGGTGGTGTCGTCCATGTTCTCGATGTCCGGCCCGAGCAGCGGCGTGCCGGGCTCCAGCCCGACGTCGCGGCAGATCTTGCACGTCACCACGGCGTTGTCGCCGGTCAGCACCTTGACGGTCACGCCCATGTCACGTAGCGCAGCAATCGCCGGGCCCGCGGTTTCCTTCGGTGGATCGAGAAAGGTCAGGAAGCCACGAATCACCAGCTCGCGTTCATCCGCGGTGTTGTACTGGTTTTTGCTCTGCGCTTTCGGGATCTCACGGGTGGCGACCAGCAGCACACGGAAGCCGTCTTCGTTGTACTCGTTGGCCAGGGCCAGCAGGTCCTTGCGGCGCTGTTCATCGAGTGCCACGACCGTGCCGTTTTCATGAATGTGGCTGGCGATGGTCAGCATTTCCTCGACTGCGCCTTTGCACACCATCAGGTGATCGTCGCGGCTGTCCTTGACGATGATCGACAGGCGCCGACGGACGAAGTCGAACGGCAACTCATCGACCTTGCTGTAGGCGAACGGCACACGAAACTTTGGATTGCTGTTGGCAAACTGCACCACGGCCTGGTCCATCAGGTTTTTCAGACCGCTCTGGTAATGGCTGTTGAGCCACGCCAGTTCGAGGATCGTGTCATCGCGCCGACCGTTGCTGTCGACGTGGTGTTCAAGAATGATCTTGTCCTGGGTCAGGGTGCCGGTCTTGTCGGTGCACAGCACGTCCATCGAGCCGAAGTTCTGGATCGCGTTGAGGCGCTTGACCACCACTTTGCGCTTGGCCATGGCCATCGCGCCCTTGGCCAGGTTGGCGCTGACGATCATCGGCAGCATTTCCGGGGTCAGGCCGACTGCGACCGCCAGGGCAAACAGGAATGCGTCGCTCCAGTCGCCTTTGGAAAAACCGTTGAGCAGGAACACGATCGGCACCATGACCAGCATGAAGCGGATCAACAACCAGCTGACGCTGTTCACCCCGCGATCGAATGCGGTTTGCACCCGCGAGCCGACAATGGCTTTGGCCAGCGAGCCGAAGTAGGTGCGCGGGCCGGTCGCGACCACCACCGCTTTGGCGGTGCCGCTGACCACGTTGGTGCCCATGAAGCAGATGTTCGGCAGGTCCAGCAGGTTGGATTGATCGGCTGCGTTGCAGGTTGCCGACTTCTGGGCGACGTCGCCCAGGGTGTCGTACTTCTCGACGGGCAAGGCTTCGCCGGTCAGCACCGCTTGGCTGATGAACAGGTCGCGGGATTCGATCAGGCGGATGTCCGCCGGGATCATGTCGCCGGCACTGAGCTGGACGATGTCGCCGGCCACCAGTTCGCGCATCGGCACTTCGCGCAGCACCGGGCGGTTGCCGTTTTGTCCGCGCCGCAACACGGTTGCCGTGGTGCGCACCATGGCTTTGAGGGCTTCGGCGGATTTGGCCGAGCGGTATTCCTGCCAGAACCGCAGCAGGCTGCTCAGGGTAACCATGGTCATGATAATGATGACCTTGGTCAGGTCCGCATCGTCGCCTTCGCCCTGGCTGATTGGCAGCCAATAGTCGGTGAAGAAACTGATGCCGGCCAGGGTCAGCAGGACATAGATGAAGGGATTGTTCAGAGCTTTGAGCAACTGGACGATGGCGTGAGGCGGCTTGTCGTGGGCGACTTCGTTGAAGCCTGCGCGGGCCAGACGGCCTTCGGCTTCGAGTTCGGTCAAGCCGTCAGGGGTGGCGTTGAGGTTGGCGAGGGTCACGGCCAGGCCGTTTTGTGCTTCACGGGCTGCACGCATCGACAGTTTGGCGTTGTCGCTGCTGGCACCTTTTGCGCGGATATCCCGAGTTTTTACAGTCGTCATTGTGTGTGCTCCTGCCGCCGTCTTGCGGCACGACACACAGCCCACTCATCTATTCATAGGCGAGCGAATGTATGTCGAGTCGCAAACAGGCGATCAATTTCGAAAGTGTTGTTTTCTTGTGTTTTTAACGTTCGCTGCGTATCAATGGAAAGTTGATACGCAGCGAACCGTCTACTGGCTTCGTCCATAACTAACTCCAATAACTTTGTGTTTTGACAGGCAATAAGAAGTTGCCGAATTCCCTATTAAGGAAAGCGTTGAGGGAAGGACTTTGAAGTGCCTTCAGATCAACTGAAAGTGCGGGCCCCGAAGGTCAGGCCGAGCATTCGCGCGATGCGCCGACTCGGTGGTTCCTGGCTGTCGTCGAAGCTCCAGCGTTGCTGAAGCCGACCCGTCATCGGGCAGACGCGCCAGTTGGCACGAGGGTGTGCCGTGGCAGGGGACGAAGGGGTGGAAAACGGGGCGCTGACCCGAGTCGTCAGCAGACGGTCACGGCAAAGCTTGACCCGCATGGTCGATGCAAAGGCGCGTACGCCCGGCATTACGGTGGTTTTGAAGTTCATAACATGCCTCTGGACCGGACGGACGCCGGTGAGGCAAGTTACGGTGGAGCATCAAGCTCTAGCGCAGCTCACCCGACCGAAAAGTCGAGTCCCGTCATTTACTGGGTTATGTGCCAGGTTCCGCGAATTCGCAGTGTCCCGACAGCGACTAGATACTGTGTCCATTGGATTCTTTTGTGAGTTGAAAAAAGGCCTTCGTCGAAGGCCCGGGCAATTTACTCAGGGAGGTCGGTGAAGTCAACCTTCAATAGCTGTAAATGCAAAGTCTGAATGGAAAAAACTTCGAATCGTCATATTGAAGTTGGTACTGGTTCAGCTAATTGACAGTTAGTTGCAGGCTTTGTGATTAACGGGAGAATCGACTGCGATAATCCCTGGGCGAGATTCCGAGGTTGCGCTGAAAAGTAAAACGCATGCGTTCTTCATCACCAAACCCGCATTGCCGGGCGATTTGATCAATGTTGCGCTCGGACTCCTCCAGCAGGCGTCGGGCGGCTTCCAGTCGCAACACTTCCACCGATTTGGCCGGGGTGCGGCCAGTCTTGAGTTTGTAGACCCGGGCAAAATTTCGCGGGCTCATTTGCATCTTTTCCGCCAGCGCTTCAACGGTGAGCTTTTCGCTGCTCAGGTTTTGCGCAATCCACAGGTGCAAATCGTCGAAGGCGGCACCGTCCTCAGTCTGCGCTTGCAGCAATTGGCTGTATTGGGCCTGGCCGCCGGGGCGCTTGAGAAACACCACCAGTTCCCGGGCAACCTCCAGCGCCACATCACGGCCGCAGTCGGCTTCCACCAGCGCCAGCGCCAAGTCGATCCCGGCGCTGACACCCGCCGACGTCCACACCGAACCCTGCTGGATGAAGATCGCATCGCTGTCGACTTCAATCGACGGGAAACCCCGCTTGAGCATCTCGCACATCGCCCAGTGGGTCGCCGCGCGACGGCCATCGAGCAAACCGGCTTGTGCCAGCAGAAAAGCGCCGCTGCACACGGAGGCGGTGCGCCTGACGTTGACCGCTGCCGATTTCAGCCAGGCGACCAACGCCTGGGAATTGTCCATCGCGTGACGAATATCCGGCGCGCCGGGGACGATCAAGGTATCGATCGACTGTACGTCGAGGTCGCTCAATCGCAACGTGTCTACCGCCAGGCCTTCCGCGGTCTGAATCAGCCCGCCGGTGAGGCTGGCGGTGTGTCGGATGTAGCCCGGCAAACTGCGCTCGGCTGAGGCTTTGGAAGCGGCCCAGAACACGGTTTGCGCCCCGGTCAGATCCAGCAGGCCCATCTGCGGGAACGCGACGAACACGATAGAGCGTGGCTGATCGGTATGAGGTGTCCGGGTTATGTCGTTCATGGTCTTGGCTGTCAGCGACGCCGATTCAAGCGGCTGGATTTCCGGGGTTTATGTCATTGCTGCCGGCAGAGATCAACCGCCAAACGACGAAGTGGCGGCAGCTAACCGCATTCCCCGTGGGCGCGGGCTTGCTCGCGAAAACGGTCTGTCAGCCAGTATCGATGCTGAATGACCCACCGCATTCGCGAGCAAGCCCGCTCCCACAGGGTTCAGCGGCAGTCATATGACCTGAGGGTGGCACCCATCCAATGTGGGAGCGGGCTTGCTCGCGAAAGCGATCTGTCAGTTAGCGCATCTGTTGAATGTGCCGCCGTCATCGCAGGCAGGCTCACTCCTACAAGTGTCACTCATGACAATCCAGAACAATTGTATTGCCCATCCCTGTCTGTTTCCGCACAGGCGGGCTGCGTACCTTGGGTCAACTGCAACCTCACAAGGCCCCGCTCATGCTGACCCGATTGGTACTGCCGTTTGCCCTGTTGTTCACCCTCAATGCCGCCCACGCGGCGGATGCCGAAAAATGGTATCCCTCGAAATACGGCGCCAACGATGAAATCGGCGCGCTGAATCTGCTGAACGCCGAGTCGGTGATCAACGCCGCCAAACTGATCAAGACCGGCAAAACCTACCCGCTGGCCGTGCCCATCGACAAAACCCTGCCGGCCTTCCGTCACCGCAGCTTTCACCTGACCAACATCCAGCCGGGCGAGGCGGGCGGCACCACCATGGGGCCGAACAGATTCACCTTCAACGATGAACTGGTGGTCGGCTGGACTGGTGTTGGCACCCAGCTCAACGGCATCGGCCATATCGGCATCGACAACGTCTATTACAACGGTAACCGCGCAACCGACTTCGTGACCGTGGAAGGCGTGAAGAAGCTCGGCATCGAAAAAGTCCCGCCCATCGTCACCCGTGGCGTGGTGCTGGACATGACCGCCGTGTATGGCAGCACCATCGTGCCGGAGAAAACCGAGTTCAGCGTCGCCGACATCCTGAAGACCTTGGACCTGCAAGGCATCAGCATTCAGAAGGGCGACGTGGTGCTGTTCAACACCGGTTGGCTGGAACTGCTGGGCAAGGACAACGAGAAATTCCTCGCCGTGGAACCGGGCATCGGCATGGCCGCGGCGAAATGGCTGGCGGACAAACAGATCGTCGCGTTCGGCGGCGACACCTGGGCCTCGGAAATCTACCCGGCCAAAGACGGCCAGGAGTTCCCGGTCAACCAATTCATGCTGGCCAAGAACGGCATCTACAACCTTGAACTGATCGACAGCCGCGCGCTGGTGAAGGACAAGGCGTGGGAGTTCATGTTTGTCCTCGGCCAGCCGCTGTACAAGGGCTCAACCCAGGTCAACATCAACCCGGTGGCGATTCACTGATACCCACCGTTCGGCATCGAATCACCGGGTTTGACCAGTTGCCTTGCACTGGCCGATCGGGTGGTGAACCACCTGACGACGCAGTCCTTGTAGCAGGTGTCGAGCCCCAGCGAGACTGCGTTCGGCTGCGAAGCAGTCGTAAATCCTGCGAACTCAATTTATCTGATACATCGCGGCGTATGGTTTGACGACTGCTTCGCAGCCGAACCCAGCCTCGCCGGGGCTCGACAGCTGCTACAACGACCGCATCTTGGTGAGGTGCCGGTTATCAGCCGTTAAGCTGCCGCCCGCCGAGCGGTCTATGCTTCCCAGTGCGCCCATCGTAATGGGAGAACTCTGATGATCAACGTACGCACTGCCCGCATGCTTGCCGATTACAAGCAATGGGCCGATCAGCGCCTCTTTGACAGCCTGGCCGCGTTACCACCGGGTGAGGTCAACAAAGAGCGGGTGTCGGTGTTCAGAAACATGATCGGCACCCTGAACCACATCTACGTCGTGGACTGCATCTGGCAGGCTCACCTCGAAGGCCGAGGGCACGGCTTCAAAACCTCACACGATCTGCTGCACCCCGACCTGGCTGATTTGCGCATGGCGCAAAAGGAGATCGATCACTGGTATTGCCGGTGGAGCGCCCGGCAGAGCGAGACGTCGCTGGATAAACCCGTCGAGTTCACATTTGTTTCGGGCGAGAGCGGCACTATGAGCGCCGGCGCGATGCTGATGCACGTGGTCAATCACGCCAGTTATCACCGTGGCTGGGTGATCCAGATGTATTTCGACATTCCGGCCATGCCACCGATGACCGACATGCCGATCTTCTTGCGCGAGACCGATCCGGAGTTCAACTCGCTCAGAGCACCGGCAGTTCAGCCGACATGTGTTGGGCAATTCGCGAGCGCAACCAACGTTCTGCCGGATCGTTATCGTTGACCCCGTTCCAGACCATGGAAAGCTCGGACAGCACGATGTCAAACGGCGGGTCGTCGGCGCGCAACTGGCTGCTGCCCTCGATCAGCGCGCACGCCGCGTAATCCGGCACCGTGGCCAGCATATCGGTGCCGGCCAGCAAGGCGCGCAGCCCGGAGAACTGCGGCACCGCCAGCACCACCCGACGTGAGCGGCCGATGCTCGCCAGGTCGTTGTCGATAGCCCCAGTCAGATCCCCGGAAAACGACACCAGCGCATGAGGGCGAGCGCAGTATTCATCCAGGGTCAGGGGGCCGGGACGGTCATCGCCCCGCAGGATCTTCACACTCAAGTCCCGCAGCTTCTTGCGCTTGGCATTGGCCGGCAGTTCGGTGGTGTAGCTGATCCCGACGGAAATCTCCCCGGAGCCGAGCATCGACGACATCAGCAAGTAATTCACCCGACGCACCACCACCACGACGTTTTGCGCCTCCTCGCGAATCTGCTTGAGCAACGGCGGAAACAAGCCGAACTCGGCGTCGTCGGACAGGCCGATACGAAACACATCGCGGCTCGTAGCCGGGTCGAAATCCTTGGCCCGGCTGACCGCGCCGGAGATGGTATCCATCGCCGGCTGCAATTCCTTGAGAATCACCAAAGCGCGTTGGGTCGGCTCCAACACCCGACCGTTGCGCACCAGCAACGGGTCATCGAACAGATCGCGCAACTTCGCCAGTGAAGCACTGACGGCGGGCTGACCGAGGAACAGCTTCTCCCCGGCCCGGGTCAGGTTCTTCTCGAACATCAACGTTTCGAAAATCACCAGCAGATTCATGTCCACGCGGCGCAGGTCGTTGCGGTTCATGTGCGGGTACTCGCAGGGTTTTGGGGTCTCTTCAGTAAAGCATCAAACCCTGTGGCGAGAGATTTCTGTAGCGAGGGGACCCTGTGGCGAGGGGGCTTGTCGGAACGCCGCACCGCCCCGTTCGGCTGCGCAGCAGTCGTAAATCCTGTGCGCGCGGTTTGTCTGAATGACCGCAGATGCGGATTTCGCATCAGAAATGGAGGCGCCAACCCATTTGGAGAAAAGGGGACGCGTCTATTTATCTGTCCGCTGCGCCGCGCAGCGGCCCCAAAAAAGGGACCGCTGCACATCCGAACGTCAATTACCCGTTCACCACAGCAAGAGAAACCTACTTCGGCAAATCGATTTTATCCAACACCCGATTGGCCGTGATCTCCGCCACCATGATGCTGTTCGAAATACCCAGCAGGGCGTAGCGCGATTCACCCTCCAGATGATCCACCAACTGGTGGACCATCACATCGACTGAGGCCAGGATTTCGACCAGATAAACCGCCAGGGTTTCGGCCGTGGCCTCGGGGTCTACGGAGAACAGGGTGCTGCGTGTTCGCGGGGTGGCTTTGATGTCGGCGTTCGATGGGAAGTGGAAGTCGAGCGCTCGCTCGGCGGCCTCGTTGAGTTTTTTTGAATCGGGTTCGTATGGCGAGGCTGGATCGGTGTCTGGTGGATTAGGTGTGACTTTGAACATAGATGCTTCCCTTATGTAGTAGGGGCCGCAACCATCTCGCGACTAAACGAGGGGTGGCAGCCGTGCGCAAGTTAGTCGACCGGCAAGGAAAAGCAAAAATCCGGCGCGTCCGAAGACGCCTTGCGCACAGCTGCCATGAAGTACAGGCGAATACCTGCTGACGATGCTCGTGCGACCGCTTTACCTTAAGCCGGGCGACTAAACCCGATCACTGATGGGCAGTGACGGGAATCAAGTTACCGAGCGGCCCCAAGGCGCACAAGCCGGCGGATTCTGGCGCAGCCGTAGGCAACGGCGCAAGGTTTTGTAGCTTTCAGGAAGTATCTTTGAGGGTGTTTAAACAAGCGACGTTTCTCGGTTAAACAAGCGAGCAAGGTTGCCGGGCTAGCGCAGATTTGTGAGGAGGGCGCTTACCTGTGGCGAGGGGGTTTACCCCCGTTCGGGTGCGCAGCAGTCGTAAAACGTATGTACACGGTTTGTCTGAATGACCGCGGTTTTGATCGTTCCCAAGCTCCAGCGTGGGAATGCCTCAAGGGACGCTCCGCGTTCCAGCTCTGGAGTGGGACGCAGAGCGTCCCAGGCTGCATTCCCACGCAGAGCGTGGGAACGATCATTTACGAGCCGTTTTTTTCAGCGCGTCTGGAATGGAAGATCGAGACCAGTCCGCACATCGCAAACGACGCGCCCACCGCTGCCAACCCTGGCCAGCCGTGATACTCGGCGGCGCTGGCCCCGAGGGCCGATCCCAATGCGCCGCCAGTGAAGTAGGTGACCATGAACACCGTGTTCAGGCGGCTGACCGCCTCCGGGGCCAAGGCCAGAATGCGTGCCTGGTTGGCCAGTTGATTAGCCCGATTGCCGATGTCCAGCGCGGTGGCGCACGCCAGGATCAACCACCAGAAACCTGCGGCACCGCCCACATACAAGGCGATGAAAGCCAGCAGCACCGCGCCGGTTCCCAGGTAACTCAGCTTGATGCCGTAGTGTTGCGTGAGTCGTCCAAGCCAGGAGGCGGCAACGATCCCGACAATGGCGGAAAGCCCAAACAACCCGGCCTGCCCGCTGGAGTAGTGATAAGGCTCAAGCGCCAGCAACGATGCCATCGAACCCCAGAACACGTTCAACGCCCCGAAGATCAGCCCACCGCTCACTGAGGATCGACGCAACGTCGGGTGATCAGGCACCAGTTTCCACATCGATTTCATCAGGTCCAGATAGGGCAGGGTGCTGGACGGCGCGGTCACTGGCATGCGGATCAGGATCGCGATAAACAGCAGCACGTTCATCGCAGCGGCGGCGAAGAACATGCCGCGCCAGCCGATCCAGGTGCTGACGGCGCCGCTCAGGGCCCGCGCCAACAGACCGCCCGCCGACAAGCCACTGACCATCATGCCCAGCACGCTCCCGCGTTGCTCCGGGTGCGCGAGGGCGGTGGCGGCGGGAATGATGATCTGCGCACTGACGGCGGACAGGCCGAGCATTACGCTGGCCAGCAGCAAAAAGGAATAGGTCGGTGCGACGGCGGAGGCGATCAGGCTGAGGAAGTTCAGGCTCAACATGCCGAGGATCAGCGAGCGCCTAGTGACCCGATCACCCAATGGGACAAACAGCAGCAAGCCGAGGGCGTATCCGAGTTGAGTGAGCATGGCGATCTGGCCGACATGCGCGCCCGAGATGCTGAACGTCGCGCCAATCAACGGCAGCATGGTCTGGTTGTAATAGATGGTCGCAACCGAAAAGCCGCAACACAGCGCCAGAGTGATCGCCAGGCTGGCGGGCAATGCGGTTTTGTTTTCAGGCATCTGGTGTTCCCCTGAGAATGACAAGCGAGTTGCTGTTGTAGTCGGCAGGAGGGAAAGGGGTCAAAGCACAAAACCGCAGGCCCGCTTGATTAAATCTCATGCGTTGGATGATCGTTCCCATGCTCTGCGTGGGAATGCCTCTAGGGACGCTCTGCGTTCCAGCTTCGGAAGGGACGCGGAGCGTCCCGGGCTGCATTCCCACGCGGACGGTTCGACGCCTCGACGTGGGAACGATCAATGCGGACCTGATTCGGTCAGCACCTTCCTGAACGTCTCCACCAACGGCCGTAAATTGATCCGGTGCCACGCCGCCCACAGCGGTCTGGTGTAGCCAATCCAAGGCACTTCCCGCAACACCACGCCCGGCGGTGCGTTGCGGCTCAAGCCTTTCTGAATCATCGCGATGCCCAGTCCCGAGGCCACCAGAGCCATTGCAGTGAAGGGGCCGGTGGCATCCATGCGGATGTCCGGGGTGAAACCGGCGCGGATGCAGGCGCTGACGAAGTCTGCGCGGCTAGTGAGGTGCTGCACGCCGATCCACTCCTGATCGGCGAGGTCGGCCGGGGTCAGTGTCGCTTGGTGGGCGAGGGGATGGTCTTCGGGCAGGGCCAGCAGCATCGGGTCGTCCAGCACTTGAAAACCCAGCAGGTCCGGATCGTCGGCGACGGGCGGTTCGCTGACCAGCGCGATATCGAGACTACGCTGACGCAGGCCTTCGAGTTGTTCGGCGGAGCTCTGGTTGTACAGCGCAACGTGCACGTTCGGCCGGTCGACGCGCAGCACCCGCAACGCGTTGGGCAGCACGCCGGCGTGCATGGCGTTTTCGATGTAGCCAATGCACAAGCCGCCTTCTTCGCCACGACCGAGGCGTTTGCCGAGGGACTCGAGGCGGTTGGCGTGGGTCAGTAGGGCGCGGGTTTCGGCGAGGAAGGTCTGGCCGTCGCGGGTCAGGCGGATGCGCTGTTGACTGCGCTCGAACAGGGTCAGGCCCAGCCGTTCTTCGAGCTGGGCGATCTGCCGGCTCAGGGGCGACTGGGAAATGTGCAAACGTTCGGCGGCGCGACCGACGTGTTCTTCTTCGGCGACGGCGACGAAGTAGCGCAATTGGCGGATGTCGATCATGTCAGACCTAGGGGGACTCAAGTGCTGCACATTATGTCTTGGACGGTCCGAACATCGCAATCTAGGATCTGCTCAACGGTGTAGGAGCCGGCTTGCTGGCGATGCGGTTCGTCAAGCGATAGATGTGTCGACTGTTTCGCCGCCATCGCCAGCAAGCCGGCTCCTACAGGGTTTATCAGACATTTGAGAGGTATTTTCCATGAGCTTGAAAGACAAATTGCCCGGCACGCTGGGTTTCGGTACCGCCCCATTGGGCAACATGTTCCGCGCCATCCCTGAAGAGGAGGCGCAGGCCACCGTCCACGCTGCCTGGGATGCCGGTGTGCGCTATTTCGACACTGCGCCGTTCTACGGCTCGGGCCTGTCGGAGATTCGCCTGGGCACCGCGCTGGCTAAATACAACCGCGACGACTACGTGCTGAGCAGCAAAGTCGGCCGGGTCATCCTGGATGAAGTCGAAGACGCCGCAGCTCGCGACCTGGGTGAAAAAAGCGGCGTGTTCGAACACGGCCGCCCAAACAAGATCGTCAACGACTACAGCGCCGACGCGACGATGCGCTCGATCGAAGACAGCCTCAAGCGCCTGCAAACCGATCGCCTGGACATCGTCTGGGTGCATGACATCGCGCAGGATTTCTACGGCGATCAGTGGCTGGAATACTTCAACCAGGCCCGCACCGGCGCCTTCAAAGTGCTGACCCGTTTGCGCGAAGAAGGCGTGATCAAGGGCTGGGGCCTGGGCGTGAACAAGGTCGAGCCTTGCGAACTGACCCTTGATCTGACCGAAGCCCAGCCGGACGGTTTTCTGCTGGCGGGTCGCTACACTCTTCTCGACCACGACCGTGCCTTGCAACGCCTGATGGACGCAGCCTTGGCGCAGAACGTCGAGATCGTGGTCGGCGGTCCTTACAGCTCGGGCATTCTGGCCGGTGGCACGCACTTTGAATACCAGAAAGCCAGCCCGGCGATCGTCAACAAAGTCGAGCAAATCAAACGCATCGCGGCTGCCCACGGTGTCGACATCAAGGCTGCTGCGTTGCAGTTCTCGCTGGCCAACCCGGCCGTGGCGGCGGTGATCCCGGGCTCCAGCCGTCCGGACCGGATTGCTGAAGACGTTGCCGCACTGTCGGCCGTCATTCCCGCTGGTTTCTGGCAGGCGATGCGTGACGCGAAACTGGTGAGCGAACGCGCTCCATTGCCCATCTGAGGAGTTTGAGCATGAAGATCGATCTGACTGGAAAACTCGCCATTGTCAGCGGCAGCACTGCCGGCATTGGCCTGGGCATCAGCAAGGCGCTGGCCGAATCCGGCGCCACGGTGGTAGTAATCGGCCGCGAGACGGCCAAGGTCGAACAGGCGTTGGCGAGCATTCGCCAGAGCGTGCCGGGTGCGCAACTGCGCGGCCTGACCGCCGACCTTGGCACGGCCGAAGGGGCCGAGCAACTGTTCGTCGCTGAACCGCGTGCCGACATCCTGGTGAACAACCTCGGGATCTTCAACGAGGTGGATTTTTTCGACACGCCCGACAGCGAGTGGACGCGTTTCTATGAGGTCAATGTGATCTCCGGCGTGCGCCTGTCCCGGCATTACGTGCCGGACATGGTCAAGCAGGGTTGGGGCCGGGTGATTTTCCTGTCCTCGGAATCCGGCATCGCCATCCCGGCGGACATGCTCAATTATGGCGTGACCAAAAGCGCCAACCTCGCGGTGTCCCACGGCTTGGCCAAACGGCTGGCGGGTACTGGCGTGACGGTCAACGCGATCCTGCCGGGCCCGACGTTGACCGATGGCCTGGAACAGATGCTCAAGGACGCCACCGCCGCATCGGGGCGCAGTGTCCAGGAAGAAGCCGACGCGTTCGTGCGCAAGGCGCGGCCGACGTCGATCATCCAGCGCGTGGCGGATGTCGAAGAAGTCGCCAACCTGGTGGCCTACATCGCTTCGCCGCTGTCTTCGGCCACGACCGGCGCGGCCTTGCGGGTCGACGGCGGTGTTGTCGACAGCATGGCGATCTGAATTTTATTGATTAAGCGAGAACATTACATGGCAAGTGCATCAGCGTTTATCGACATTCCGGCTTCGGCCGATGAGGTGTGGCAATTGATTGGCGGGTTCGACACGCTGCCGGACTGGCTGCCGTTTATCCCGAAAAGCGAACTGAGCGAAGGCGGGCGGGTGCGTAGCCTGCAAACGGCGGACGGGGCGGTGGTGGTTGAGCGGTTGGAATCGTTTGATAACGCCGGGAAGACGTACAGCTATTCGATTTTGCAGGCGCCGTTTCCGGCGACTGAGTACCTGGCGACGATCAAGGTCGAGACCCAAGGGCAGGGCGCTCGGGTGACGTGGTCGGGTCGGTTTTTGCCGGTTGGGGTGAGTGATAAAGAAGTTGAGGAGTTGTTTGCCGGGATTTATCAGGGCGGGCTTGAGGCCCTGCGGTCCAACTACCCAACCTAGAAGTACAACGCAACCTTTGTAGCAGCTGCCGAGCCTGCGAGGCTGCGTTCGGCGACGCAGTCGTCGTAAAACCTGCGAACGCGGTTTCCCTGACACATCGCGGGGCCTGATTTCACGACGACTTCGTCGCCGAACGCAGCCTCGCAGGCTCGGCAGCTGCTACGCAACGGTATGCCGCTTCAGGTCTGGGGTATCAAATCCTGCCCGCAATCGAGCACCAACCGCGCCCCGCCAAGTTCACTGGTGCCGACATCAAGCGAAAACCCATGCAGGCTGACAATCGCCGCGACGATCGACAGGCCCAACCCGAACCCGCTTTTCTGAATCCCACCCTCGGCACGGTAGAAGCGCTGGAACACCGCTTCACGTTCGCTTTCCGGGATACCGGGCCCTGAATCGAGCACTTCGATTCGCGTGCGTCCACCGTCATTGCTCCCCCGCAAAATCACCTCACCACCCGGCGGGGTAAATTTGATCGAGTTGCTCAACAGGTTCGCCACGGCTTCAAACAGCAGCGCCCGATCGCCGTTCAACATCGGCAACGACTCCGGCAATTGCAGCGTGAACACCAGTTCGCCTTCCTCCGCCAGCGGCAGGTAAAAGTCATGCAACTCTTGCAGCAACGGCACCGGGTCCAGCTGCACAAAACCGGAACGGCGCTGGCGGTCCTCCAGTTCGGAAATCCGCAGCAACCCGCGAAACCGCGCCATCAAGGTATCCGCTTCGCCAAGCACGGAATCGAGTTGTACGGCCAGCGTCGAGCCGTCATCCGCCTGCTGCTGGATCCGGTACAACTGCGCCCGCAAGCGGGTCAGCGGGGTGCGCAGGTCGTGGGCGATGTTGTCGCATACACCCTTGACCTCGTTCATCAGGCGTTCGATGCGTTCAAGCATGGCGTTGACGATGGCGGCGAGCATGTCCAGCTCATCGCGGCGGTTTGACAGCGGCAGGCGCCGGGTCAGGTCTCCGGCGACGATGGCCTCGGCGCTGGCCTGGATCGCACGAATCCGCCTCAGCGGACGCCGGCGCAACAGATGCCAGCCAGCGATCCCCGGCAGGATGGTCAGGGTCACGCCCCAGAGCAACGCGTGCAGAATGATGCGAGTCACGGCAAACAGCGAACCGTTATCGCGCACCAGCACCAGCCAGCGACCGTCCTTGGTCTGGGTCGCGACTGCGTCGCAACTGTCGGCGGGCAGGCTGGGGTCGTCAGATTCGGCGCAGTCGCCGAGCATGTGGATCTTGCCGTCCAGCGGCAGGCCTTCGGGCATGTGCCGCAGCGCGCCGCTGAGGTAGCGGTGCTGCGAATCGAACAGGCCGTAGGCGTCGATGCCGCGAATGTCGAAGGTCATGCTGACGGCGAGGGCGTCGGCCAGTTGTTCGCCCTTAAAGTGCGAAAACAGATGCTGGCGTTGCATCAGCGAGTGCTTGGCCAGGTTGTCCAGGTACGCGGACACTTCGTAATACATGACCCCCATCAGAATCCCGCTCCAGATCACGAACAGCGAACTGTAGAGTGCGAGCAAGCGGCTGCTGGAAGAGCGCCAGCCGTTAGAGGGGTTCAGCAATGACATAACCCGAGCCTCGCACGGTCCGAATCAGTGGGACTTTGCCAGGCGGGTCGATCTTTTTGCGCAGCCGGCCGATGTGCACATCGATGAGGTTGGTACCGGGGTCGAAGTGATAACCCCAGACCTCTTCGAAAATCATCATCCGCGACAGGATCTGCCCGGTGTTGCGCATCAGGAATTCCAGCAACTTGTACTCGGTGGGCAACAGCGTCAGCAGCTGGTCGTCGCGACTGGCTTCGTGGCTGATCAGATTCAGTTCCAGATCGGCCACTCGCAGCGTGGTCGCCTGGGCGGTCACGGTGTTCTGGCGACGCAGCAGGACTTCAACCCGTGCGGCCATTTCATCGGTGGCAAACGGCTTGGTCAGGTAATCATCGCCGCCGGCCCGCAAGCCGCGCACCCGCTCATCGACGTCGGAGAGGGCGCTGATCATCAGGATCGGCGTGGCCACGCCCATGGTCCGCAGCGTGGTGACAATGGCCAGGCCATCGAGCTCCGGCAGCATGCGGTCGAGGGTGATCAGGTCGTAGTTGCCGCTGACCGCGCGCTCCAGGCCTTCACGGCCATTGTTGACCCAATCGACGTCGAGGCCGTGGCTACTGAGTTCGGCGACGATCTCCCGGGCGGTCACGGCGTCGTCTTCGATGGTCAAGATGCGGGTCATAGGGCTGGCCTGATAGTCAGTTCATGGCAGAGTGTGGGGGCATTTTGCCAATAAATGCTTGCGGACTTTCTAAATAAAACTTCACGTAAAGGAAAGTCAAAAACTCGCAGCCTCGTTTCACTCGACAGCTGCTACAGGGGATACGCATTAGGGGATACGCATTTCTATGTAGCAGCTGTCGAGTGAAACGAGGCTGCGTGCTTTTGATCTACCAATGCATAAAACCCGCTGCTATTGCCGCTTCCTTGCATTTTGCATGGATATTGGAAGTTCAAAATTTGTAAGCCATTGACATAACAAGATTTTTTTAAAGTTGGCGACTGGCACGGTGACTGCAATCTCTCCTTTGAAGAGTTGTAACACCATCTTTCCTGCCTGGAGCGATACAACAATGAATAGATCCTCTGATGGTTTCTATCCTGCCGCTGAAGAATCAAGCACGCTCTCGGGTGTGTCCTGGGGAGCGATCTTCGCCGGTGCCGCTGCAGCGGCAGCGTTGTCGCTGATTCTGGTGCTGCTGGGTTTCGGTCTGGGATTCTCGGCCGTTTCGCCTTGGGCTAACGAAGGCGTGAGTGCCAAGGGTCTTGGGATTTCAACGATTATCTGGCTGGCCGTTACACAAATCGTGGCGTCCGGGCTCGGTGGTTATATCGCCGGTCGCCTGCGGGTCAAATGGGCCAACATGCACGGTGATGAAGTCTATTTCCGTGACACGGCCCATGGCTTCCTGGCCTGGTGCGTGGCCACGCTGGTGACCGCGACGCTGGTGGTCGGTTCGGTCAGCAGCATCGTCAGCGGGGGCGTGCAAGCCGGGGCGAGTGTGGTCGGTGGCGCCGCGAGTGTCGCGACTCAAGCCGCTGGCACGGCTGCTGGTAATGCCAACAGCGACCAGTATGGCTACTTCGTTGACAGCCTGTTCCGCGATGATCGTCCGGCTGCCGTCAGCGATGACGCTGCCCGTAGCACCGTGACGCGCATCTTCGTCCGCTCCCTGAGCAATGACGGTCAACTGGCTGCCGAAGACCGGACTTACCTGGCCCAATTGGTCGCCCAGCGCACCAACCTGACCCAGGCCGATGCTGAACGCCGCGTCGATGAAGTCTACGCCCGCACCCAAAAAGCCGTGGCCGACGCCAAACTGGCTGCGCAACAAGCCGCTGACACCGCTGCCAAAGTCGCTGCCTGGACTTCGCTCTGGATGTTCATTGCGCTGCTGATCGGTGCGTTTTTCGCCAGTCTCGCCGCTACCTTCGGCGGTCGTCGTCGGGATGCCGTGGAGTATGTGGAATCCGATGCTTACGTGACTACCACTACGCTTCCACCTGTTCGCTAACCCAGGAGAATTACCATGCGCTCATTACTGCTGTTCTTTCTTGGCGTGCCAATCCCGATCATCATCCTGATCGCCCTGTTCATGCATTGATTAGCTGAGGCTCATGCCTCTGCCGCTTCCGCCTCGGGTGGAAGCGGCTTTTTGCTTTCTGGCGTCCAATAAAGCGAAGATGCCCCCTTGTGGGAGCGGCGGTGCGGCGATCCGACTTGCTCGCGAATGCGTCCTTTCAGTCGACGATGATGTTGCCTGACACGCCGCTTTCGCGAGCAAGCCCGCTCCCACATTTTTTGATTTGGGTTGCCTTCAAGGGGAGAAGTACGTTGGACAAAAAGGAAATCAAACGGCAACTGGTGGCGATGCTTGACGCCGGGCGCTCCAAAACCGAGACGTTCAAGGCGTTCTCCGGAGGGGCGGTCAAGGATCGGGTATTGGCGTACTGGATTGGTGCCAGGCCGGATCCGGCACTGCGCGAGAAGCATTCACGCAAGGTCATCATTCTGATCGCGCTGACCTGCGTACAGGCCTTGCTGGGTGCGGTCTCCGGGTTTTTCCTGGGCTCGATGATCGGACCTGGTGCCGTGGTGTTCTTCACCCTGTTTGCGGCGTTAGTACCGTTGGCGTTTGCCTGGGGTTTCTACAAGAACGTGGCACAGGCTTACACCATCTACGTGATTCTGACCGTCAGCCAGATCTCGCGGATGTTCAAGGGTTATGAAGAAGACCCGGTGATGACCGTGGTCGGCGTCGTTATCACCTTGGGTATGGTGTTCTTCGTCGCCTGGGTGAAAAACCTGTTGTTCCCGGACCTGGGCTTTATCGGCTCGAAAAAGGTCAAGGGCGAGTACGTGTTCTCCAACTGATCGACGGGTTGGGGGGCGGCGTCTTTCACTGGCCTGGATCAATATTCTCTTCTGCAATATCTCCTACCGTAAAAGATCCAAGCCCCATCTGCGGCTTCGACTACATTGCTTTGACGCGCACTTGTTGCGCTGTCGAAGTACCGGTGCGAGCTTTTTACCTGGCTGTTGGCCCGCAAGGTGTAGTGCAGCAAGGAGCTGTGGAACCTCACCTGAACTCATCATGGATGAACATCGTAATGCCACGCTTAGACAGAACATTTGATATCCAGCCGCTGCTGCGCGCGGATATGACTGTGCACATCAACGGCCAGGCGGTCAGCGCCGCCCTCGGCGAAACCGTCCTCTCGGTCATTCAATCCCTCGGCCTGCGCCAAGTGGCCCGTAACGATCACGACCAAATCAGCGGCGCCTATTGCGGCATGGGCGTGTGCCAATGCTGCCTGGTGAAAATCAATGGCCGGCACAAACGTCGCGCCTGCCAGACCGTGGTGCGTGACGGCATGAGAGTCGAAACCCAGGTCAACCGCATCGTTGAGCAGGAGGGGGTATGAGCCTGCTTCCGGTGATCGTCGGCGGTGGGCCGGCGGGGATGGCCGCGGCCATTGAATTGGCCCGACACGGCGTGCGTTGCACGTTGCTTGAAGAAGCCTCGCGGTTGGGCGGTGTGGTCTATCGCGGACCGTTGCGCGATGGCGTGCAACTCGACTATCTGGGGCCGCGCTACTCTGAAGCGCTGGGCACCTTGCATGGAGAGTTTCAGGAGCACGCGGCGCTGATCGACGTGCGCCTGAACCACCGGGTAATAGGCGCTGAAGGCACGCGCGCGTTGGTGGTGCTGGACAGCGAGGAGCAGTTGCAGGAAATCGAATACCCGCAACTGCTGCTCGCGGCCGGTTGCCATGAACGCAGCGTGCCGTTTCCGGGTTGGACCTTACCCGGCGTGATCCTGCTGGGCGGCCTGCAATTGCAAATCAAAAGTGGAGTGGTCAAGCCGCAAGGCCCGGTGGTAATTGCCGGCACCGGTCCGTTATTGCCGTTGGTAGCGTGTCAGCTGCATGCGTCCGGCGTGACCGTCGCCGGTGTTTATGAGGCGTGCGCGTTCGGCAAGATCGCTCGGGAAAGCCTGTCGCTGCTGAATAAGCCGCAGCTGTTCCTCGATGGCTTGAGCATGCTCGCGTTCCTGAAACTGCACGGTATCCCGATGCATTACGGCTGGGGCGTGGTGGCGGCGCAAGGCGAGGGCGAGTTGAATGCCGTGACCGTGGCGCCGTATTCCACCACCTGGGTGCCGGACCTGGGCCGTGCCGAGCAGATTCCGGCGCAAACCCTGGCGGTCGGCTACGGTTTCATTCCGCGCACCCAACTCAGTCAGCAGATGGGCCTGAACCATGGCTTCAGCGACGACGGTTACCTGCGGGCCAGCGCGAATATCTGGCAGCAAAGCAGCGAGCCTCACGTGCACCTGGCCGGCGACATGGGCGGGATTCGCGGGGGCGAAGCGGCGATGCTCGCGGGGCGGATCGCGGCCACATCGATCCTGTTGCAACGCGACGTGCTGGACGCGGAATTGGCTCTGGTACGGCGCAACCGCTATGTGTCGAAACTCAAGGCCATCGTGCGCTTCCGTGCAGCAGTCGACCGCTACACCGAACGCGGTGCCGGGCAAACCGCGTTGCCAGCCGCCGACACCGTGATCTGCCGCTGCGAACACGCGACCCGCGCCGACATCGATCGGGCGCTGGAGCAAGGCGTGCAAGACCTGGCCAGCCTGAAAATGCGCACCCGGGTGAGCATGGGCGATTGTCAGGGGCGGATGTGCGTCGGCTACTGCACCGACCGCTTGCGCGAAGTCACGGGCCGCCAGGACGTGGGCTGGTTGCGGCCGCGGTTCCCGATCGATCCGATTCCTTTTTCTGCATTCACCTCCGTCGGCACGGAGGCCGCGAATCATGAGTAAGTTCTATGACGTGGTCATCGCCGGCGGCGGCGTGATCGGGGCGTCCTGCGCCTATCAATTATCGAAACGCAAAAACCTCAAGGTCGCGTTGATTGACTGCAAGCGCCCGGGCAACGCAACCCGCGCTTCAGCCGGTGGCTTGTGGGCGATTGGCGAGTCGGTAGGGCTGGGTTGTGGGGTGATTTTCTTTCGCATGATGTCGGCCAATCGCAAGCGCGAAGCCCAGGGTTCGGCGGTGGTGGTGGACGCCAGCACGCCGCACATTTTGCCGCAGTCGTTCTTCGATTTTGCCTTGCAGTCCAACGCAATGTATCCGGCGCTGCACCAGGAGTTGAAAGACAACCACGGGATGGATTTCAAGTTCGAAAAGACCGGCCTGAAGTTCGTGATCTACGACGATGAGGACCGCCTTTATGCCGAGCACATCGTCGCCTGCATTCCGCACCTTGCGGACCAGGTGCGCTGGCTCGACCAGGCAGCACTGCGCGAGGCCGAGCCGAGTGTCAGCCATGAGGCGAGCGGGGCGCTGGAGTTTCTCTGCGACCACCAGGTCAGCCCGTTCCGGCTGGCCGACGCCTACACCGAAGGCGCGCGGCAGAACGGCGTCGACCTGTACTTCAACACCAACGTCACCGGGGTTTTGCACCATGGTTCCCGGGTCAGCGGTGTGCAAACGGCCGAGGCTGGGGTGTTTCATTGCAATACGCTGATCAATGCGGCGGGTGCCTGGGCGGCGGATCTGAGTGAACAGGCCACCGGGATCAGGATTCCGGTGAGCCCGGTGAAAGGGCAGATTCTGCTGACCGAGCGCCTGCCGAAAATCCTCAACGGCTGCCTGACCACCAGCGATTGTTATGTGGCGCAGAAGGACAATGGCGAAATCCTGATTGGTAGCACGACGGAGGATAAAGGCTTCGACGTGACCACCACCTACCCGGAAATTGCCGGGTTGGTGCAGGGGGCTGTTCGGTGTATCCCCGAATTGGCGGACGTCAACCTCAAACGGACCTGGGCGGGATTGCGGCCAGGGTCGCCGGATGAATTGCCGATTCTTGGGCCGATGAAAGGGGTAGAGGGGTATCTCAATGCGTGTGGGCATTTCCGCACGGGGATTTTGACGTCGGCGATTACCGGGGTGTTGCTGGATAAACTGGTGAACAACGAACCGTTGCCGCTGGATATCACGCCGTTTTTGGCGGATCGGTTTGCGGTGGAGGCCGTTGAGCTAAAGAAAATGGCCTGACACCACACCGCGTTATCGTTCATCGCGAGCAGGCTCACTCCCACAGGGGGGCGCATTCCAATGTGAGAGCCTGCTCGCGATGAGGCCCGCCCAATCAACACTACTCCTGAATCTTAACGCCCGCTTTCCGTACGCCGACTACTCACCTCAGCCGGCACATCATCCCCCGCCATGCGCTTGCGAAACAGCGCCGCCCGCGCCAGCAGCAACGTGGTCACCGGCACCGTGATCGACAACAGGATCGGAATCAGCCAGGCATGCAACACCGGCGCGGACTTGAGCGCTGAAAAGTAAATGATCGAAGCCAGCGCCACGCACCACGCGCCCAAGGTCGAGGCCAGCGCCGGCGGGTGCATGCGCTGGAAATAATCCTTCATGCGCACCAGGCCAATGGCGCCGATCAGCGCAAACACACTGCCGAGCACCAGCAGGATCGCCACCGCAATCTCAATCCACAGAGACAGTTGCGCGTTCATTCGATCACCTCGCCACGCAGCAGGAATTTGGCCAGGGCAAACGAGCCGACGAAGCCGAACAGGGCGATCAGCAGCGCCGCCTCGAAGTAAGTGTCACTGGCATAACGAATGCCCAGCGCCAGCATCATCAGCATCGCGATGATGTACAGGTAGTCCAGCGCCAGAACCCGGTCCTGGGCCGACGGGCCTTTGAACAGGCGAATCAGGGTCAGGATCATCGCCAGGGAAAAAATGAACAGGCTCAGCAGGATCGCGTTCGACAGCAATTCGCTCATTCGAAGATCTCCATCAAGGGGCGCTCATAGGTCGCCTTGAAGTGCTCGATAAACAGCGCTTCATCATCCAGATCGAACACGTGCAGCAACAGGATGCTGCGGTCCAGCGCCAGTTCCGACCAGACCGTCCCGGGCACCACCGTGCAGATCATCGACAGCGCCGCGAGGCCATTGGCATCACGCAAGTCCAGCGGCACTTTGACGAAGCGCGAGCGCGGTGGACGGCGACCGGCGTCAAGCACGCCCCAGGCCACGGCCAGGTTTGACACCAGCACGTCGCGACCGACCAGAAAGAACAGACGCAGGATCACACCCGGTCGACGAATGCGGATCGGTAGCGGCCGCAACTTGCGCATCATCAGCGGCGCGCAGAACCCCAGCACCGCGCCTAGCAACAGATTGCCGGGGCTCAACGACAGGTTCAGCACCAGCCACAACAGCCACAAGGCCAGCGACAACCACGGTGCCGGAAACAGACGCTTCATGGCTGCACCTCCAGCATCGCCGCCCTGGCTTCCGGGCTCGGCACCACACGCGTGCCAAGCACCGCCATGACGTATTGCTGCGGATTGTTCAACGCATTCGCGGCCGCCTGGGTATAGCGCATCAGCGGTTCGGCCTTGAAGGTCAGCGCAACGCTCAGCCCCAGCAGGACGATGATCGGCACGCACTCGAAGCGGCGCAACAACGGCGATGGCCGTTCTTCGGGTGTCCAGAAACGCTGGATGCCCAAGCGCGAGAAGGCGATCAACGACGCCAGCCCGGACAGGATCAACAACGCCAGTAGACCCCACGCCGCGTTCGATACCGGTTCGTCAGCGCCATTACCCAGCCCCAGCGGGTTGAGCAGGGCACTCAGCAAGCTGAGTTTGCCGATAAACCCGGACAGCGGCGGCATGCCGATAATCAGCAGCGAGCAGGCAATGAAGCTCAATCCGAGGAACGCCATGGTCCAGGGAATCACCTGGCCGACCACGGCTTTCTGTTCGTCGTCGAGGTTGATGCCTTTTGGCGGTTGCAGGGATTCCATCGGCCGTGGCAGCAGATCGCCGTCGTCGAACAATGGCATTTCGTTGGCAGAACGGGAGCGCTCGATCAGTTCGGCCAGCAGGAACAACGCGCTCAACGCCAGGGTCGAGCTGACCAGATAGAACAGCGCCGCGCCGATCAGGTTGGGTTGGGCAAATCCGATGGCCGACAGAAGAATCCCCGCCGACACCAGAATGCTCAGGCTGGCCAGGCGTTCCAGTCGTTGTGCGGCAAGAATCGCCACGCCGGCGCAGACGATGGTCGCCATGCCGCCGTAGATCAGCCAGTCGCCACCAAAGTACGCCGACGCCCCGGCCTGACCGGAGAACAGCAAGGTCCACAGGCGCAGCAAGGTGTACACGCCGACCTTGGTCATGATCGCGAACATCGCTGCGACCGGCGCACTGGCCGCCGAGTAGGCCGGCACCAGCCAGAAGTTCAGCGGCCACATCCCGGCCTTGGCCAGGAACGCTACCGCCAGAATCCCCGCGCCGGCATGCAGCAGGCCGCGATCAGCTTCCGGGACCAACGGGATTTTCAACGCCAGATCAGCCATGTTCAGCGTGCCGGTGACGCCATAGATCAGCGCCGCGCCGATCAGGAACAGCGACGACGCCAACAGATTGATCGAGATGTAATGCAAGCCCGACGACACCCGCGCCCGGCCCGAACCGTGGAGCATCAGGCCGTAGGAAGCCGCCAGCAGCACCTCGAAGAACACGAACAGGTTAAACAGGTCCGCCGTCAGGAATGCGCCATACAGGCCCATCATCTGAATCTGGAACAGTGCGTGGAAGCTCGAACCGGCGCCGTCCCAACGGGCCATTGCAAACAGCAAGGCGCTGACGCCGATGATCCCGGTCAGCACCAGCATCAGTGCCGACAAGCGATCGACCACCAGTACGATCCCGAACGGCACCTGCCAGTTGCCCGGCAGGTAGACGCCGATCGAGCCGGGCACGCCAGTGGTCTGCGTCCATTGCAGCAACATCACGGAGATCCCCAGGCCCAGCAGGCTGGAGAACAGGTTGATCTTGGCTTTCAGCGGGCGATGTTTCTCGCCGAGCATCAGCATAATGGCGGCGGTCAGCAGCGGCAGCAGAATCGGTGCGGCGATCAGGTGCGTCATCGCATTCATTCTTTAGGCTCCCGGCCATCGACATGGTCGGTCCCCGTCAAGCCCCGGGAAGCCAGCAACACCACCAGAAACAGCGCGGTCATGGCGAAGCTGATCACGATGGCAGTCAGCACCAGCGCTTGCGGCAAGGGATCGGTGTAGTTCAATAAGTCCTGGGGCACGCCGTCCTTGATGATCGGCTCCTTGCCGATGAACAGGCTGCCCATGCTGAAGATGAACAGGTTGACGCCGTAGGACAGCAGGCACAGGCCCATCACCACCTGAAACGTCCGTGGTCGCAGGATCAGCCAGACGCCGGACGCGGCCAGTACGCCGATGGCGATTGCGATGACTTCTTCCATCAGACGGCTCCTTTGGTGGCGACGGATCTGGGCAGGGCTGCGGTTTTGTGACCCCGAACCGATTGGTGAGCGAGGGCGGTGAGGATCAACAGCGTCGAACCGACCACCACGGCGTACACGCCGATGTCGAAGAACAGCGCACTGGCGACGTGAATATCGCCCAGCAGCGGCAGTCCGAAATGCCAGGTGTGAGTGGTGAGGAACGGATACCCGGCGACCATTGCGCCGAGCCCGGTGACCGTAGCGAACAGCAGGCCGGTGCCCATCCAGCGCAGCGGTCGCAGGCTCATTTGCGCCTCGACCCACTGGGTGCCGGCGACCATGTATTGCAGGATGAACGCGACCGACATCACCAGCCCGGCGACAAACCCGCCGCCCGGTTGGTTGTGCCCGCGCATGAACAGATAGAAGGACACCACCACTGCAATTGGCAGCAGCAGGCGCACCAGCACCGCCGGGACCATCATGAAGCCGAGCGCGGTGTCGCTGGCCTGACGCGGGTTGACCAGGTCGGTGACGACGTCGGGCGCCAGCAGACGCTGCTGGGCCGGCAATTGCAGGCTTTCTTTCGGCGGACGGAAGCGTCGCAGCAGGGCGAACACGGTCAGGGCCACGGCCGCCAACACGGTGATTTCACCGAGGGTGTCGAAGCCACGGAAGTCCACCAGCATCACGTTGACCACGTTGCTGCCACCGCCTTCGGGCAGGGCGCGACTGAGGTAGAACGAGGAAATATCGTTGGGCGTCTGGCGCGTCAGCATCGCGTAGGACAGCAACGCCATGCCGCCACCGACGACGGTCGACAGCAGCAAGTCGCGGATACGCCGCACGCGTGCCTTGCGCAGGGTGCTCGGCAGCGGCGACACCTCTTCGATCCGGCGCGGCAACCAGCGCAGACCCAGCAGGATCAGCACCGTGGTCACCACTTCGACCACCAATTGCGTCAACGCCAGATCCGGTGCGGAGAACCAGACAAAGGTCACGCAGGTCATCAGGCCGCAGACGCTGACCATGGTCAGGGCCGCGAGCCGGTGATACTTGGCCTGCCACGCCGCGCCGAGGGCACAGGCAATCGCCAGCAGCCAGAGAGTCACGAACACGATCGACCCTGGAATCTTCGGCCGGTCACCCCAGCTCAGGCTGCTGTGCAGCATCGGGATCAACCCGGCGAACACCGCTGCGAGGACCACCAGGAACAATTGGGTTTGCAGGCGTTTGGTGCTGATCCGCCGCTCCAGCCGACGGGCCAGGCGCATCATGATCACCAGGCTGCGCTCGAACTGGCGCTTGCCGTTGAACCGGCCAATGATCGGCGGGTATTTGAAACGCCCGAGCTTGAGCTGATTGCGCAACAGCAGATACAGCACGATGCCGCAGGACATGGCGATCAGGCTCATGATCATCGGCGCGTTCCAGCCGTGCCAGATCGCCAGGCTGTATTCAGGCAGGACTCCGCCCACCACCGGCAGGGCCGCGGCGGCCAGCAACGGGCCGACCACTTGCGCCGGGAAAATCCCCACGATCAGGCAGGCAAACACCAGCAATTCAACCGGCGCACGCATCCAGCGTGGCGGTTCATGCGGGGTGTGCGGCAGGTCGGTGGCGGTCGGGCCGAAGAACACGTCGACGGTGAAGCGTAGCGAGTAGGCGACGCTGAAGGTGCCGGCGATGGTCGCGACAATCGGCAAGGTCATCTCGATCCAGGCCGTGGCGTTGATGAACACGGTTTCGGCGAAGAACATCTCTTTCGACAGGAAGCCGTTGAGCAGCGGCACGCCGGCCATCGAGGCGCTGGCGACCATCGCCAGGGTGGCGGTGAACGGGATCAGCTTGATCAGGCCGCTGAGCTTGCGAATGTCTCGGGTGCCGCTTTCGTGGTCGATGATCCCGGCGGCCATGAACAGCGAGGCCTTGAAGGTGGCGTGGTTGAGGATGTGGAACACCGCGGCCACGGCGGCCAGCGGACTGTTCAGGCCCAATAGCAAAGTGATCAGGCCGAGGTGGCTGATGGTCGAGTAGGCCAGCAGGCCCTTGAGGTCGTTCTGGAACATCGCGCAGTACGCGCCGAGCAACAGGGTGCAAGCACCGGCACCGCTGACGATGTAGAACCATTCTTCACTGCCGGACAGCGACGGCCACAGTCGCGCGAGTAGAAACACCCCGGCCTTGACCATGGTCGCCGAGTGCAGATAGGCCGAAACCGGAGTCGGCGCCGCCATCGCGTGGGGCAGCCAGAAGTGGAAGGGGAATTGCGCACTTTTGCTCAGGGCGCCGATCAGGATCAGGGGCAGCAGGATAGGGTAGAGGTAGTGGGCGCGAATCAGGTCGCCGGCGGCCAGGACCTTGTCCAGGTCATAGCTGCCGACCACATGGCCAAGCAGCATGACTCCCGCCAGCAAGCACAATCCGCCTGCACCGGTGACCATCAGCGCCATATAGGCGCCGCGTCGCGCATCGGCGCGGTGGTGCCAGTAGCCGATCAACAGGAATGAAAAGAGGCTGGTCAGCTCCCAGAAAAACACGATCTGGATCAGGTTGCCGGAGATCACCAGCCCGAGCATCGCGCCCATGAACGCCAGGAAAAACGCAAAGAACCGCGGCACCGGATCGTCCGGCGACATGTAATAGCGGGCGTATAAAGAAACCAGGGTGCCGATGCCCAGCACCAGCATCGAGAACAGCCAGGCGAAACCGTCCATGCGCAGGACGAAGTTCAGGCCCAGACTGGGCAGCCAGAAGAATTCTTCACGAATGACGCCGCCATCGGCGATTTGCGGGTACAAGAGGGCAACCTGCACGGTGCCTATCAAGGCAACCAGGCCAGCCAGCAAAGATTCGGTGTTACGCGCGTTGTGTGGCAGCAAAGCCGCCAGACAGCTGCCGATAAAAGGCAGAAGCAGTAGAACTATCAGGGACATAGGCTTCTAATCTGCGGAAGTTTGTGAAGCATCATACGTGCCAGCTCCCGGATCACCAAACGCCAAGCTGTCGCAGAATCCTACAAGATAGATCGGAAAAGCCTGATTTACATTGTTTCAAAGGACTGTATTCAGCAGGTCCGGCCCCTTCGCGAGCAAGCCCGCTCCCACAGGGTTAGCGCAATCCCTGTGGGAGCGGGCTTGCCCGCGAAGGGGCCCTTAGAGCCAACATTAAACTTGGCGATCAGATCGCAACCTTCATAATTGCGCCCTAATCTGCCTACCCAACACATCCATCACATCACACCCATCACGCAGCAACATTGCCGCTGCATGCGCGAGTTGCTGCACATCGGCCCCCTTGGCTTGAGTGATATCGAGACTGGCCAGACTTTCCATCATCTGCGTCACGGCCAGAAACCGTGCGGCCGCGTTGCTGTGCAACACATCCAGCGGCGCTTGAGTGGCGATCAGCAACACTGGGATGTCGCAGTCATTGTTGGTCATCGGCATGTGCGGGTTCATGCGTCGCCTCCCGCTTGGGCTGCGTGCATACCGTCAATTGAGGCTTGCACCAGCGAGCGCGCAGTACCGAGCATTTGCTGGCTGGCCCAACGTAACGAAGCTTTATGTTCCGGGCGGGTGGCGGTGGGGGCTTGATGGGCGAGGGCTTCGGCACAGCTGAGGTAGACGGCGGCGTGTTCGAGGGCGTCGAGTAGCGGGATGTCGGGTTGTACCGCGAAGAGGTGGTGGTCGACGTGGTCGCAGCGGGCGAAGGGGGTGGATTTTGTGGTTGGATTGATCATGTGCATCTCCTGAAAAATGGAGTGGCCACGTCATCGCCGTCAAACGAATCAGGTGGCAACTGTACGCAGGTTGACGGACCGGTCCAGGAACCCGGCGCACTCGAAAGTGCCCCACGCACAGCTGCCATAGCGCTGCACAAGGTCCTGGAAAACGCCGAGCCGTCAAACCCGATCACGAATGAGTTCGTGACAGGCGCGAGGATAGGGAGTGAGGGCAGGGCCGTCAACCGGCCAAAAGCCCGAAACGGCTGCTTTGCTTGTAGGTCTGTTCCGAGTCTGCCAACAACCTGAAATCTATTGTGAGGAACAGACTGATGATACCCATATCTCAAGCGTGACACTGGCCTCGTGGAGAGGGAGCTTGCTCCCGTTGGACTGCGCAGCAGTCCCTTTTTTGGTGCCGCTTCGCAGCCCAGCGGGAGCAAGCTCCCTCGCCACAGGTTATCCTCATGCTCAAGGGAATAATTGAGGTGTCATAAAAAGGATGTTTACGAATAAAAGACTGATTTTCTGGTTGGGTGTTTTGATACTGGCTAATGCAACCGCTCTGGCGGTTTTTGCATTAAATGTGTCGAGGCCCCATGACGTGATCATGATTAAAACTAAAGAGCTTCTTCTTATGGAGGGGCCGAATGGCGATGAAAACTATTATGTGCTGCCCCTCGGCACCACGCTTTATCATGACAAGAGCTTTCCTGAAGGGCATGACCGTTATGTCGTTTACTTGAACCACAAGGGTGCAATAGCACACGAAGAAGTGCCGATGAAGCCGGAGTATGGGGGCTCGTTTATCGATCCGCTTTGGACGTCAAATATTGATGCCGATACGCTGAAGGAAATCTTCAAGCGCTTCCCGCTCTCCAAGGAGGATGTGGCTGCGGCCATAAAATCTAACGGATTCACCAGAGATGATCTCGCTGACATTATCCGGTCATTACCAGAGTAAGCGCGGGATCAGACTAATCCTGGAAAGTTGGAAGCTTGAACGTCGGTTGTGAAGCTCATTTGTTTGAGTCGACAGGCTCGCTTTCCAACTCCTCCTCAATCGTCTCGCGATCTTTACCCTTGGTCTTCAACTCACTCACAATCACCGCCGCCACAATCAACCCCGCACCCACCAACGCAATCGCCGGCAACCGCTCCCCGGCGATCCTTCCGACGATCCCGGCCCACACCGGCTCGCCCGCATAAATCAACGTCGCCCGGGTCGGCGAGACACTCTTCTGCGCCCAGTTCATCGCCACCTGGATCGCCGCACTCGCCGCGCCCAGCCCCAGCGCGCTGCACAGCAACAGCCATGAGAAATCCGGAATCACTTCCTGAGTCGGCACCACCATCAGGAACGACAGCACCGACGTGGTCGCCAGTTGCACCACCGTCACCCGGCGCACATCGACTTGACCGGCATAGGTGCTGATCAGAATGATCTCCGCCGCAATCGCGACAGCGCTGATCAACGTAGCGATTTCACCGGGACTGAAATTGAAGGAAGCGCCGGCTGGCCCGGACAACAGCATCAACCCGGTAAACGCCAGCATGATCCCAATGCTCGGCATCAGCCCCGGACGCCGTCCCAGCACCAGCCATTGCAGCAACGGCACGAAGGGCACGTACAGCGCAGTAATAAACGCCGACTGACTGCTGGGAATGCTTTGCAAGCCGACAGTCTGCAAGCCGTAACCCAGCATGATCGCCACGCCGATAAACGCCCCGGCCTTGAGTTCGAACAGGGTCAGTTCCCACAGGTGACGCCAGGAGAACATCGCCACAATGATCGCCGCCGCGGCAAAGCGCAGACCGACAAAAAACATCGGCCCGCTGACGGTCATTGCGTGCTGTACCAGCAAGAATGTCCCGCCCCAGACCATGGTGATCAGCACTAGCACGCACTCGGCCTTGCTGAACCGCGAAAAACGGGAAGAAGTGTGAGAGGCGTTCACAGACGTCATGACCTTGCGCGCTACCTGAGGGGGACGCACAATGCGCCGAATGTTGCGCAGTATACTGCCCAACCCCACCAAGTGAGCAATATAGTGCACAAAGATTCTTCCCCGCGGGCTTCGGTCCTTCAGCACGTCAGCCAGAACGTCCGACGCCTGCGCCATGCCGCCGACATGAGCCAGACCGCGCTGGCCGAAAAGTCCGGGGTCAGCCGCCGCATGCTGGTGGCCATCGAGGCCGGCGAGAAAAATGTCAGCCTCACCACGCTAGACCGCGTGGCCGAAGCGCTGGACGTGGCGTTCAGCGATCTGATCCAGGCCCCGGATGCCCGCGATCCGAGCCGCATCAACGAAGTCGCCTGGGCCGGAAAGATTCCCGGCAGCAAAGCCGTTTTACTGTCTAAAGCCACCGCCACACGTGAGGTGGAACAGTGGGAGTGGTGTTTGCAACCGGGAGAGGTTTATCCGTCGCAACCGGATGCGGAGGGTTGGAGTGAGCAGATTTATGTGTTCGCAGGCTGCCTGACGTTGATGCTGGGTGATACGCCGCATGAGATTGGCGCGGGTGAGTTCTTCATGTTCGCCAGTGACCAGCCGCATTCCTATCGCAATGACGGGGACGTGGCCGCGCAGTTTGTTCGGAACGTAGTGATTTAACTGTTCGCCGATCAACACTGGACGGACACTTTGCTGTTTTAAAGCTGCAAGTCTTTCTCGGAAAAATTCTCAACCTATTGAAATAAAACGAAATTAATTTCAGGCACGACTCCTGCAAAAGCTCTGGCGTATTCACCAGAATCCCGGAGTCGGCCCATGACAGCCTCTGCCCAACCCCCTCGCACCGCCCATGTGATTCGCTCGGACGCCGAAGCCATCGCCGTCGCCCACAAGCTTGCCGCACGCTTCTCCGTCGAGGCCAGCGTCCGCGACCGTGACCGACGCCTGCCGATTGATGAGCTGGACGAGTTCTCCGCCAGCGGCCTCTGGGGTATCACGGTTCCCAAGGCGTACGGCGGCGCCGGCGTTTCCTACGTGACCGTCGCCGAAGTGATCAAGATCATTTCTGCCGCCGACTCCTCCCTCGGTCAGATCCCGCAAAACCATCTCGGCGTGCTCGACATCCTGCTGCAAACCGCCACCGAGGAGCAGAAGCGCTATTACTTCGGCAAAGTTCTGCAGGGCTATCGTTTCGGCAACGCCTTCTCCGAAGCCAAAAGCAAAAACGCCGGGACCTTCGAAACCCGTATTCGTTTCGACAAAGACACCGCGCAAATCGACGGCGAGAAGTTTTACTGCACCGGCGCCTTGTTTGCGCACATCGTGCCGGCGGTGGCAGTGGATGAAGAGAACAAGGCCTTCATTGCTTTCATTGAGCGCGACAATCCCGGCCTGACGGTGATCGACAGCTGGGACGGATTCGGCCAGCGCACCACCGCCAGCGGTGGCGTGACGCTGAACGCGGTGAAAGTCCCGCTCAGTGCGGTGATCCCGGCCCATAAGGCGTTCGACGCACCCACCGCCGACGGCCCGATCTCGCAAATCATTCAGGCGGCCGTGGACACCGGTATCGCCGTCGGCGCCCTGGAAGAAACCAAACGCTATGCCCGCGAAGCCCGGCCGTGGATCGACAGCGGACAGGATCACGGCTGGCAGGACCCGTTCAGCATCGCCGCGATTGGCGATCTCGAATGGCGGGTCCATGGCACCGAAGCGATCCTCAAGAAGGCTGGACAAGCCATCGACGCGGCGTTGCTGAACGCCAACGAAGACACGGTGGCCCATGCCTCGGTAGTGGTCGCCCAGGCCAAAGTCTTGTCCGCCGAAATTGCCTTGCTCGCCAGCAGCAAACTCTTCGAACTGGCCGGCACCCGCTCGGTGCTCGGCAAATACAACCTCGACCGTCACTGGCGCAACGCCCGGACTCACACGCTGCACGATCCGGCGCGCTGGAAATATCACCTGATCGGCAACTACCTGCTCAACGGCGTGAAGCCCGCGCGCCACGCCTGGAACTGAGGAGCCCACCATGAATGCTTTGACTAAACCGATTGTTGCCGACCAGCCCCTGGCCAAGAGTCAGTACGACCTGCACAACGCCCGCAGCCTGCTCGATGCAACCCTGCGTTTTGTCCGCCAACAGGCGCAAACCACGGATGACCCTTATGTCATCAGCCGTTTCGGCGATTTGCACATCCGCATCGAAGTCGCTGCCGCGCTGCTCGAACGCGCTGAAGCGTTTCTTAGCGGTCATGAAGACGACACGGAAATCAGCGTCGCCATCGCCGAGTCGCACCTCGCCAGCGCCGACGCGCTTAACGCCGTCAGCAACGCCGAGTTCGAACTCACCGGCCAACGTACCGCATTGCACGGCTCTGTTTACGATCCGTTGCGCTGGAAACTCCACCTCATCGGTAATTTCCGCCTCAACGGCATTCGTCCTTTCACGCTCGCGTAAATAGCATTTTGATGGTTTCCAGCTAATCGATAAGTACTTCCTGTGCCCGACCTGGCTCCTGTCGCAATGACAGGTAGGGTCGGGATTTTGCAGTGTACCCATCGTGCCACTTGTCGGATTTCCTCTCCGACCTGTTACTTCTGACAGTAGACCTTCGCTTGAAAACAAATTTATATAGGTCGCGTGCGTTGGCGTGCCACAGAGAAGCGGTTTGCCGACGACTTTTATGCTTTTTAATTTGGATGGACTAAAAGGAAGATATATATGTCTACTAAAGAACCGAAATTTGGGTTGGAGATCAATCCTATAAATGGAGGTTATAAAAAAGGGTTTGAGGCAGTAGCCAAAATTGGCGCCGGTGACTTTGAAGAGCTAGTGCTGCGATGCAGGCTTGATGGAAGCGAAACTTACTTAAACATTAAAGATTTTGATTCAGGCGGCTCATCGACTACCTGTACTGTTTCAGTGGAAGACGTGGAACGCCTCTGGGGGAAAAAGCCGAAGTTTTACGCCGTTGCCCGTTTCGAGGGTGCGGAAAAGCAAGAGTCTGATGAAGTAGAAGTTGATCTTAGCTAAGCGTACAGAAGTGAGAAGCAAGTGCTCTTCTCTTTAGATTTTTAAACGGAACGAGCACTTGGGTTCAAGTGTTGCACCACAAGCAGTGTTTTCACAGTTTGCTCGGATTGAGGAGGCTGTTTCTCTGTGATATTCAGTTTTTCCTGCGAAAATTCTTCAGTTTGGTATTTGGCCCGACTCGTGCATTAGGACTCTATATCCATCCGGAGTCCGAAAGTCATCATGAATACTATTGCCATCCGAGGTTCTTTGTTCTTTAAGTTCTACGTGGTTTCAGGAGTGCGCCTCCATGCCTCGTGAAATCCGCCTTAACGCTTTCGATATGAACTGCGTCGGCCATCAGTCGCCGGGGTTGTGGGCGCATCCACGTGATCGTTCGTGGCAATACAAAGACCTCGAATACTGGACCGATCTGGCGAAAATCCTCGAACGCGGCAAGTTCGACGGCTTGTTCATCGCCGACGTGCTGGGCATCTATGACGTTTACAACGGCAACGGTGATGCGGCGATCCGTCAGGCGGCGCAGGTGCCGGTCAACGATCCGCTGCAACTGATCCCGCCGATGGCGCTGGTCACCGAGCATTTGGGGTTTGGCCTGACTGCTTCGTTGTCCTTCGAGCATCCGTATCCATTCGCCCGGCGCTTGTCGACGCTCGATCACCTGACCAAGGGCCGCGCAGGCTGGAATATCGTTACGTCGTATCTGGAAAGCGGTGCGAAGAACCTTGGCCAGAAAGCCCAGACCGAACACGATGCGCGTTATGACTTCGCCGAGGAATACCTGGAGGTTTGCTACAAGCTCTGGGAAGGCAGTTGGGAGGAGGGGGCGATCCTGCGCGATCGCGAGCGGCGGATTTTCAGCGATCCGAGCAAGATCCATGAGATCCGGCATGTCGGGAAGCACTTCCAGGTGCCTGGGATTCACCTTTGCGAGCCTTCGCCGCAACGCACCCCGGTGCTCTATCAGGCGGGTGCCTCCAGTCGCGGCAAGCAGTTTGCCGCAGAACATGCCGAGTGCGTGTTCGTCGCGGCGCCGTCGAAAGTGCTGCTGAAGAAAACCGTGGCCGACATCCGTCGTCGCGCCGCCGAGGCTGGGCGCGATCCGTCGAAGATCCTGATCTTCAACCTGCAAACCGTGATCCTCGGCGAGACCGATGCCAAGGCCAAAGCCAAGTTCGAGGAATACAAAACCTGGGTCAGCTACGAAGGGGCGATGGCTTTGATTTCCGGCTGGACCGGAATCGATTTCAGCCAGTTCAAACCGGACGAGCCACTCAAGCATGTGCACACCAACGCCATTCAATCGGCGGTGGAAGCGTTCTCGACGGCCGATCCGAACAAAGTCTGGACCCCTAACGAGCTTGCGGATTGGGTCGGCATCGGCGGGTTTGGTCCGTTGTTTGTCGGCAGTCCCGAGACGGTTGCCGATTTGTTGCAGGAGTGGGTTGAGGAGACCGACGTGGACGGCTTCAACCTGGCTTATGCATTGACCCACGAAACCTTCATCGACGCCGTGGAGTTGCTGGTGCCGGAGCTGCAGAAACGCGGGGTCTACAAGACCGAATACGCGCCGGGGACCTTGCGTGAGAAGTTGTTCGGGGCAGGGCCGCGATTGCCGGAGATTCATTCGGGTGCGAGGTATCGGGATCTGGCGGGGTTGCGGCAGCAGGAGAAGAAAGTGGTGTCTGCATAGGCCTCTTCGCGGGCAAGCCCGCTCCCACAGGTTGCGTTTCGCTGGCGATATTTGTGGACGACACAAACCCCTGTGGGAGCGTGGCTTGCTCGCGAAGGGGCCGGCGCATTCAGCATTGATGTTGCCTGATCCACCGCTTTCGCGAGCAAGCCCGCTCCCACATTGGGACGCGGTTGTTTTACAGATTTCAGCCCGGCGGACCACCGCACGCTTTTGCCCATGAACAGGAGGTCAAACCCATGAGCGTGCATGAACTCAAGCGTCCGCCAGTCGCGGACACCGCCCAGTGGCGGGTCGATCTGCCCAAGGCTTTGGAGCAGTTGCGCCATTGGGCGCAGGTCAGTCCGTTGCAGCCGGCGTTGCGGCACAAGCGTCACGGTCAGTGGGTTGTCTGGCGCTGGATTGATGTCTTGCGCGATGTCGAGCGGCTGGCCGATGGCTTGCGTCAGCAGGGCTTCACCGAAGACTCGCGGCTGGCGCTCAGCGGTGCCTTCGAACCGAATCTGTTGCTGCTGGCACTCGCCGCTCAGCACATCGGCGGCGAGCTGTTGACGTTGCCGGACACCCTCGACGCCGAATCACTGCACAAAGCCCTGTGGCGCAGCCGCCCGACCCATGCCTACGTCCAGGGGCGGCAGACGCAGCAACTCTGGCTCAACCACGGCCAGACACTGCTGGAATTCGCGGCACTGCTTGGCCCCACAGAGCCCCCGCAACGCTTGAACCGCTGGGCACAAGGCGCCCAACTGTGGAGCGAAGAGGGCACGCAATGGCAGGAGGGTCTGACCGTCGTGCTTGATCAATGGCTCAACAGCGGCCACTCCCTGGCCTTCCCGGAAAGTCCCGGCAGCGCCAGTCGGGATCGTCGCGAAGTTGCGCCGTCTGGGCTGGTGCTGTCGGCCGAACGCCTGCAACGGCTGGCCGCTGAAATCGACAGTCGCCTGGCCCCCCAAGGCTCGTGGCGGCGACGTCTCTGCGACTGGGCCATTGCTCACCCGCAAAAACCGCTGCAACGCCTGATCAAAAACCGCGTTCGCCGGCTGCTGGGTTTCCACAACCTGCATTTCATCTGGCAAGCCACGCGCACCCCGGACGTTAAACCCGCGCCGACCTGGCTCAACGAATTCAAACGGGACATCGCATGAGCTCGACCGAATCCATCCTGCAAGTCAGCGGTATTTCCCTGTCCTTCAAAGGCGTTAAGGCAATCAACGGGCTGTCCTTCGATGTCCGCCGTGGCGAGATCTGTGCGCTGATCGGCCCCAACGGCGCGGGCAAGAGTTCGCTGCTGAATGTACTGAACGGCGTCTACCGCTTTGACGCCGGCTCGATTGTCTTTGAACAGCAACCTTTCAAGCGCATCGACCCGTTGACCGCCGCGCGGCGGGGCATCGGCCGGACCTTTCAGAACAACGCGCTGTTCAAGAAAATGAGCGTGATCGACAACATCCTCACCGGCCTGTCCCGGCACCTGCGCAGCAGCTTCATCGAGCAAGCGCTCAACTTGCCGCGCGCCCGCCGTGAGGCTGAAGACTTTCGTCGACAGGCCCAGGGCATTCTCGAATTCCTCGAACTGCAAGCCCATCGCGATGTGCCGGTGGGCAACCTTTCTTACGGCCTGCAAAAACGCGTGGAGCTGGGCCGCGCCTTGATCGCCGGACCCCGCCTGTTGCTGCTCGACGAACCAATGGCCGGGATGAACGCCGAAGAGAAGCAGGAAATGGCCCGCTTCATTGCCGACATCAACCGCGACCTTGGCACCACGGTGGTGTTGATCGAACACGACATGAGCGTGGTCATGGGCCTGTCCGACCACGTCGTGGTGCTCGATTACGGGCGCAAGGTCGGCGACGGCACGCCGGCGCAAGTGCAGGCCGATCCCGAAGTGATCGCGGCGTATCTGGGAGTGGTGCACTGATGACGTTCTTCTTTGAAACCCTGCTCGGCGGCCTGCTCGCCGGGACCATGTACTCGCTGGTCGCCATCGGCTTCGTGCTGATCTACAAGGCCAGCGGCGTGTTCAATTTCGCCCAGGGTGCGATGCTGCTGTTCGCCGCGCTGACCTTCGTCAGCTTGCACGACCAAGGCGTGCCCTTTGTCCTGGCGCTGTTGCTGACGGTGGTGGTGATGATCGTCGGAGCGCTGCTGATCGAACGGCTGGTGTTGCGGCCCTTGGTCAATCGCTCGCAGATCACCCTGTTCATGGCCACGCTCGGTCTGTCGTTCATTATCGAAGGCCTGGCCCAGGGCTTGATGGGCTCCCAGGTGCGGGCGCTGGATTTGGGCATCGACGACGTGCCGCTGTTTATCGGCGGGATGATGGTCAGCCAGTTCGACCTGATCGCAGCGGCGGCGGCCATCGTGCTGGTGACGGTGCTGGCGCTGCTGTTCAACAAAACCCGTATTGGCGTGTCGCTGCGCGCGGTGGCCGATGACACCACCGCCGCGTTGTCGATCGGTATCAACCTCAACCGCATCTGGCAGATCGTCTGGGCGGTGGCGGGCATTGTCGGGCTGGTGGCCGGATTGCTCTGGGGCGCGCGACAAGGGGTGCAGTTTTCCCTGTCGCTGGTGGTGCTCAAAGCCTTGCCGGTGTTGATCATCGGCGGCTTCACCTCGATCGGCGGAGCGATTGTCGGCGGGCTGATTGTCGGCGCGGCGGAGAACCTCGCGGAGGTCTACATCGGCCCGCTGATCGGCGGCGGCATCACGCCGTGGTTCGCTTATGTCCTGGCCTTGGCCTTCCTGTACATCCGTCCCGCCGGCCTGTTCGGCGAGCGCGCCATCGAGCGAGTCTGAACCCATGTCTATTTCCCTTACCCGTGAAACCGCGCCGTCGGTGTTGATCCAGCGTCGTGTGCCGATTGGACTCAGCGCTTTACTGTTGATCGCCTTTGTCGTGGTGCCACTGACCGGCAATGACTATTGGCTGAACGCGATTCTGCTCCCGTTCCTGGTGCTGTCCCTGGCCGGGCTCGGCCTGAACCTGCTCACCGGTTACACCGGCCAGACGTCGGTTGGCGCGGCCGGGTTTATGGCGGTCGGCGCTTTTGCGACTTACGGCTTTCTATTGCGACTGCCCGAGCTGGGCTTGCCCGTGGCACTGCTGGGCGGCGGATTGATCAGCGCCGTGGTCGGCTTCGTCTTCGGCCTGCCGAGTTCGCGGATCAAAGGCTTTTACCTGATGGTCACCACCCTGGCGGCGCAGTTTTTCCTGGAGTGGCTGTTCGTCAAATTCCCCTGGTTTTACAACTACGGATCCTCCGGGACCATTTCCGCGCCGAAACTGGTGCTGTTCGGCCATGACCTGAACACGCCGCTGGGCCGCTATCTGCTGACCCTGAGCACCGTGCTGTTGCTGACCTGGGTCGCGGTGAACCTGGTGAAAAGCCAGATCGGTCGCAACTGGATGGCGATCCGCGACATGGATACCGCCGCTGCGGTGATCGGCATCCCCGTGGTGCGCTACAAGCACCTGGCGTTCGCAGTCAGCTCCTTCTATCTGGGCATCGCGGGCGCGCTGTGGGCCTTCGCCTACCTGGGCACGGCCAGTGCCAGCAGTTTCGATATCAATCGGTCGTTCCAGATCCTCTTCATCATCATTATCGGCGGCATGGGCAGCATCGCCGGCAACTTCGTCGGCGCGGCGTTCATCAGCCTGCTGCCGATCCTGCTCAGTCATGCCGGGCAAGCCTTTTTCGGCGGTTCGGTGGACGCCGGACAATTGCAGAACCTGCAAAAAATCATCTTCGGCGTGCTGATCATCCTGTTCCTGATCAAGGAACCGGAAGGCCTGATCCGCCTGCTGCACAACCTTCGTGAACGGCTGGGCCACTGGCCGCTGCGCTTCTGAATCCTTCCCATTAGATAGAGAGACAACATGCGTGCATCCTTGAAACGTTCCCTGGCCGGCGCCGCGTTGACGCTAGCGGTTTTCAGCAGTGCGGTGCCGATGGTTCAGGCTTCGCCGGATCAACAGTTCTTCCCGTTGGCCACTTACCGGGTCGGCGCGTACGCCTCCAGTGGTGTGCAAGTGTGGGCCGGCATGCTCGATTACCTGAACTACATCAATGATGTGGAAGGCGGAATCAACGGCGTGAAACTGGTCTGGCAGGAATGCGAAACCGAGTGGACGGCGGAGAAGGGCATCGAGTGCTATGAGCGCTTCAAGAAAGGCCTGGATGGCGCCCCGGTGGCGATCTATTCACCCAACGGTGCACCGGCGGCGTATGCGCTGAGCGAGCGCGCGGAAGTCGACAAGATCCCGTTGATCACCCTCGGCTACGGCCGCACCGAGGCCACCGATGGCACGGTGTTCCCGTACAACTTTCCGGTGATGCTGACCTTCTACAGCGAGGCCTCGAGCCTGATCAACTACATCGCCCAGCGCGAGGGCGGTTTCGACAAACTCAAGGGCAAGAAGATCGCCACGGTCTACCACGACTCGGCATACGGCCGGGAAACCCTTGGCCCGCTGAAGTTGCTGGCCGAAAAGTACGGCTTCGAAAACATCCAGATTCCCGTGGCCGATCCAGGTAACGAACAATCGTCGCAATGGCGGCAGATTCGCCAGGTCAACCCGGACTGGGTGTTCCTGCGCACCTGGGGCGTGTCGACGCCGGTGGCGGTCAAGACCGCAGCGCGTTTCGGCTTCCCGGTGGACCACATCGTCGGCGACATCTGGGCCAGCTCCAGCGAGGACGTCTTGCCCGCCGGCGCCGCTGCCAAAGGTTATCTGGCGCTGACGCCATACCCGGCCGGCACCGATTTCGAGATCCACAAACGCCTCAAGCAGCACATCCTCGACAAAGGCAAGAGCGACCTCAAGGACCTGAAGAATTTCGGCAGCGTCTACTACAACTCCGGTCTGGTGAACGCCGCCGTGATGGTCGAAGCGATCCGCACCGCCCAGGGCAAATTCGGCAAGCGCCCACTCAATGGCGAGGAAGGGCGCTGGGGCCTGGAACACTTGAACATCGACGATGCGCGGCTCAAGGACATGGGCTACTTCGGGTTGATGCAGAACCTCAAACTGTCCTGCAAGGATCATGAGGGTGGCGGTTCGGCGCGGGTCCAGCAGTGGGATGGCGCCAACTGGACGCTGATCAGCGACTGGATCGCGGCCGACCGCGCGCTGTTGCGGCCACTGATCGATGAAAAATCCGCAGCGTTCGCCAAGGAAAAAGGCCTGACGCCACGCACCTGCACCGGGGATGAATAAGCCATGAGCCACGCCGCCAGCGACATTGCTGTCCAGGACCTGTTGCAAGTCAACGACATCGAGGTGATTTACGACGGCGCGATCCTGGCCGTGGCGGGGGTGTCGCTGACGGTGCCCAAGGGCGGCATCGTGGCGCTGCTCGGTGCCAATGGCGCGGGCAAAAGCACCACGCTCAAGGCGATTTCCGGGTTGGTGCGCGCCGAGCGGGCGCAGGTCAGTCGCGGGAGCATCGAGTTTCTCGGGCGCGATGTGGCGGGTGTCGATCCCAGCCTGCGTGTGCGCCAGGGCATGGTCCATGTGCTGGAAGGTCGCCACGTGTTCCCGCAACTGACGGTCGAGGACAACCTGCGCAGCGGCGGGTTTGTCCGGCGGTTGAGCCGTCAGGACATGGCCCATGATCTGGAGCGGATCTACGCGTGGTTTCCGCGCTTGAAAACCAAACGCAAGACCCAGGCCGGGTTGACGTCCGGCGGCGAACAGCAAATGGTTGCCATCGGCCGGGCGTTGATGACGCGTCCTACTTTGGTACTGCTTGATGAACCTTCCATGGGATTGGCGCCTATTATCGTCCAGGAGATTTTCGAGATCGTCGCGCAACTCAATCGCGACGAGCAGGTGAGCTTCCTGATTGCCGAGCAAAACATTAACGTGGCACTCAACTACGCATCGACGGCCTACGTCCTCGATACCGGTCGCGTGGTGCTGTCCGGGAGCAGCGAGTCGTTGCTGGCGCGGGGCGATCTGCACGATTTCTATTTAGGTAAACATTGACCAGTGAGAACGCCATGACTCAAACCCAACGCGGACAGGCGACCGACGCCATCCGCCACGCGGATATCCTGATCGTCGGCGGTGGCCTCAGTGGCGCGATGCTGGCGGCGCAGTTGCTGCGTTTGCCTGGCAAGCGTTCGGTGCTGGTGATTGAACCGCGCGCCGAACTCGGCCGGGGCGAGGCGTACAGCGCGGTCGAGCTGGGCCATACGCTCAACGGCAACGCCGCACGCATGAGCGTTGACCCGGATAATGCCGATGACCTGACCCGATGGCTGACCGAGCACATCGCGGCCGGTGGCTGGCCGGAGTCGGATGAACAGCATGTGCCGGTCAGCGAATTGTTTCCGCCTCGGGGGCTTTTTGGTGTGTACGTGCAGCAGCGCCTGGCAGAGGCACAAGCGGTGGGCGCGGTGAACGGTTCAACGGTCGAGCATGTGCGGGCCGAGGTGGTTGATCTGCAAACCCAGGACGATTCTGTGTTGCTGACCTTGAGTGACGGGCAACGTTTGCAAGGTGCTTTTGCGGTGCTGGCCACGGGGATGTTTCCCGCTGCGCGCACGCCGCAGACCGAGTCCAGCGGCTTGAACGCTGCGGCACTGGATCCGTGGGATGTCGCGGCGATGCGCCGGTTGGACCCGCAGTCGACGGTGCTGATCATCGGTTCGGGCCTGACCATGGTCGATGCCGTGGTGTCGCTGGAACAGGCAGGGCATCGCGGGCCGATCGAAGTGTTTTCCCGTCACGGCTTGCTACCGCACGTGCGCCGGCAACCGCCGGCCTGGGTGGATTTTCTCGCCGAGGACCCAAGCATTCGTACGCCTCGACAGTTGGTGCGCGAACTGCGCCGGCATTGCCGGGACGCCATCGCTCAAGGCATCGACTGGCAGTCGCCGCTCGACACCGTGCGGGCGCATATCGGCCAGTTGTGGAATCAGGCGACGGACGTGCAGCGTCGGCAGTTTGTGCGGCATGTGCGGCCCTGGTGGGAAAGTCATCACCACCGCTCGCCACCGTTGAGTGCCGAATTGGTGGCGCGGCTGCACGAGGAAGGGCGGTTGCGGATTCAGGCGGCGTCGTTCAAAGGGTTGGAATCGACGACAGAGGGGCAGGTGAGCATCCGCATCCGCCGTCGGGGCGAGGTTGAAACCACGGTGGTCAGCGGCGCAGCGTTGATCAATTCCAGCGGCATCGAATATGACTGGCGCCGGGTGGCTCGACCGTTGCCTCAGCAACTGCTGGCGCGCGGGCTGATTCGACCGGGGCCGTTGGCGTTGGGGATTGCGGCGGCGGTAGATGGCGCGGTGCTGGACGCCGACGGGCAGGTCGCCCAACGCCTGTTCGCCATGGGCCCGCCGTTGCGCGGCATGTGGTGGGAAAGCACGGCTGTCACCGACGTGGCCAGCCAGGCCAAGGCCCTCGCCGAACGCCTTACCCGGTCGTTGTAGCAGCTGTCGAGCAGCGCGAGGCAGCGTTCGGCTGCGCAGCAGTCGTGAATCAGGCAATGCGGTGTTTCAGATACAACGCGGTCACAGTTTTTACGACTGCTGCGCAGCCGAACGCTGCCTCGCGCTGCTCGACAGCTGCTACGGGATCGGTGGACACCTGATACGAAGAAACCCCGGGTAGATCGGATCTACCCGGGGTTTCTTGTTTCAAGCAGCCCAAAGCCGTTAATCAATAACGCTGATACTTCGAACCAAACTCAGGGCGGTTTTCAGCGACGTAGAGTTTGCTTGCCTGGCTGTCTTTTTGATCAACGCCGACAGTGTTCACGTTCACTGTTGCCGGTTGGCTGACTTTCGCGGCTGCGACAACTTGCGAGGTGGCGTGTGGGGCGGCGATGGCGGAAGTAGCGCCAAGAACCGACAGGGCGAAACCAAGACCGATGATGCTTTTCATGATGTTGCTCCAGTAGAGTGGGGAGAAGATGTGGCCACTGTAGGGCTGGAGCGCCGCGATGAGAAAACACCCTTGCGCATAGTTGTTATCAAGCGCGTTGATCCAGGGTCAGCGGGGTATGTTGTCGCTGAGCCAACGTTGCTTGAGTTGTTCGAGGCGTCCGTCGCGGCTCATTTCATCCAGCGCCTGCTGCCAGCGCGCTACCTGACGGGCATCGGTGAGCGGAGAAAAGGCGATGTAGGTGCCTTGCTTCATCAACGGCATCTGGTAATGCAATTGACTCGGCGCCAAGCCTACTTCCCGCGCCAGGGCGGTGATGGAGAGGGTATCCGCCACCACGAATTCGGTACGGCCCAGGCGCGCCAGGCGCATCATTTGTTCGGGTGTTTCCACGCCATATAAATTGTTCAAACCCTGCTTCTGCAAGTAGCTGTAGACCAGCCATTTTCGCGGGACGACGATGCGGCCCAGGCTGCCGGCGTCCTGCAAATTGCGCACGGGTTGTTGGGCGTCATTGGCGGAGTAGAGCGCCGTTTCCACGTCCATCAACGGGCCGACCCACTGGTACTGGCCATCGCGCTCGGCGGTGCGCAACACGGTAAACACCGCAGTGGCAGGTTCGGTGGCGGCGACACGCAAGGCGCGCAGCAAAGGGACTTGTTGAAAATGCACCTGGTCGCCAGCGCGTTCGGCCAGCGCCTGCACCACATCCACGCCGAACCCCACCAGTTGGTTGCCTTGCTGGAAATGCAGGGGCGGATGGTTGTCGGTGAGCAGGTTCAGATCGGCCGCCACCGCAGTGAATGTCAGGAAAGACAAAAGGCAACCGGCAATGCGCTTCATGAATCGTCCTTGATTGAATGAGGTGCAAATCTTAGTACGGGCTCATTCAACTGTCTCGGGAATTTGTCGGACTATTTCGACAGAGTTGAGGATTTTTGGGTGTTGTAAACACTAAACAACTGTGGGAGCGGGCTTGCTCGCGAAAACGGTGTGTCAGGCGGCAATAATGTCGACTGATACGGCCTCTTCGCGAGCAAGCCCGCTCCCACATTTGATCTTTGCTGAGCTGTAGAACTTGCTCAGTAGCGCTGATATTTCGAACCGAACTCAGGGCGGTTTTCCGCGACGACCACACCCCCTTGCACCGCATTCTTCGGGCTAATCAGCGCGACACGTTCGCGCAGTTCTTGCAGACGATCAGCACCGCCCTCGGCGACGCGGTTCTCGATCAGTCGATCGGAGCCCCCTTCAGCCACACGATTTTTTTGCAGGTTTTCAGAGCCATATTCAGCAACGCGATTCTGTTGCAGTCGGTCCGAACCACCTTCCACCAGCAGTTGCTGGATCGGGCTGTGGGACGCAGTGCTGGAGGTGCTGGCCGATGCCAGGTTCGACAGGCCGAGGCCGCCAACCAGTGCCAGACCGAGTGCCAGGGACGAAACTTTCGAGAAGTTGAACATGGTGTGATTCTCCGTGCGCTTAAGTATGTGTGGGTCGGTAGCCAGTGCTATCCGGTGAACACAGTTAAACGCCCGGGTGTATCGGTGATGTGTACTTGAAACCGCTGAAATCGGCTTCTACGTATCCGTTTGGGGTTCGTATACAGACGGATACAAAACCCTTCGACTTTCTACCCTGTAGCAGCTGCCGAGCCGAACGCAGCCTCGCGCTGCTCGGCAGCTGCTACAAAGGTTGTGGGGGGAGGGTAAGTTCAGCGCACAAGCCGCCGCCTTCGCGGTTGCTCAAGGTCAGCGAACCGCCGATGGCCAGGGCCAGTTGCTGCGCGATGGCCAGGCCCAGGCCAGTGCCGCCGGTATTGCGGTTGCGTGAATTTTCGACGCGATAGAACGGCATCAGGACCTGTGACAGTTCCTCTTCGGCGATCCCGGGCCCGCGATCCAGCACCTTGATGGAATGACTGCCGTCGGCCTTCGATAGCACCTGCAACTCGGCGGCACCGGCGAACTTCAGCGCGTTATCCGTCAGATTCACCAGCACCCGGCGCAGGGCATGGGGGCGAGTGTCGATAACCCCGGCGTTGTCGCCGTTCAGCTCAACGGCCTTGCCCATGTCTTGATAGTCGTAGACCAGGCTGTTGAGGAACGAGTCCAGATTGATCCGGCAACTGGCTTCGGTGGAACCGTGAACGCTGCGGGCATAGGCCACGCCTTCGCGCACCAGGTGCTCGATTTCGCTGAGGTCGTTCGAGAGTTTTTCCTTCTCGCTGGAATCGTCCATGAATTCGGCCCGCAGTTTCATGCGAGTGATCGGGGTTTGCAGGTCATGGGAGATCGCCGCCAGCAGTTGCATGCGCTCTTTCAGGTAGGCGGCAATCCGCGCCTGCATGGCATTGAATGCCCTGGCGGCATGGGCGACTTCGGTCGGGCCTTTTTCGTCCAGGTGCACGGCATGGGTGTTGGGGTCCAGGGTATCCACTGCCTGGGAGAGGCGGGTGAGGGGGCGGATGGCAACCCTGACCGCCAGCCAGGTGCAGATCAATAGAAGGGTCAACTGCACCAGCAGCACCATCGGCAACCATGAAGACAGCGGCATCACCGATGGCCGGACATCGATGGTCAGCGGGCTGCCGTCGGCGAGTTTCAGGTGGGCCTGGAAATGCTGCTGCGCGCCTTCGATGCGAGTGAACGTGAGGGCATATTGCCCGCCGACAGCGTCCTGGATGGACTGCACCGCGTCGTGGGCATCCTTGAGATTGATCGGCGTGCCTGGCAGGCCTTCGCCCAGCGAGTAACGATAGGTTCGGCGCTCGAAGCGCGGCACCCAATCGGCGCGTTCGGCGGCCGGCAAGCGGTCGAGGATCGAGACTGCGATCGAGACGTCGTTTTCCAGATTGCCCAGCAACATCGCCTCGGCGCTGCGATAACGTTCGTAGAACTGCACACCGAAGGACAGACCGTGGGCGACGATCAGGCCCGCGAGGAAAATCAGCGACAACCGGGACGCCAGCGTACGCGGCCAATACAGGGCTAGCTTCATGATTCTGCGCCGAGCATTTCCACGGGGTAGGAGAACACGTAGCCTTCGCTGCGCACGGTTTTGATGTAGGTCGACTCCCGCGAGTCATCCATCAGCCGTTGGCGCAGACGGCTCACCAGCAAGTCGATGGAGCGGTCGAACAAGTCGGCGTCGCGACCTTGGGTGAGGTTGAGCAACTGGTCGCGACTGAGCACGCGCTGCGGGTGATCGAGGAAAACCCGGAGCAAGCGGTATTCGGCGCCACTGAGCGCAACCATCGTGCCGTCTTCGTCCAGCAAGTGGCGGGCGGTGGTGTCGAGGCGCCAGCGCCCGAAACCCAGCAACCGGCCGCTTTCGGTAATCAGCAGGTTGGGTGGCAGCATCCGGGTGCGGCGCAGCACGGCGTTGATCCGCGCCAGCAGTTCGCGGGCGGCGAACGGTTTGGTCAGATAGTCGTCCGCGCCCATTTCCAGGCCGAGGATACGGTCGGTTTCGTCGTTGCGGGCGGTGAGCATCAGGATCGGCGTGGCCTTGTGCTTGCCCGAGCGCAATTCGCGGCACAACAGCAGGCCGTCATCGCCGGGCATCATGATGTCGAGCACGATCAGGTCCACGGTGTTGGTTTCGAGAAAGCTGCGCATCTGCCTGCCGTCGGCGACCACCGTGGTGCGCAGGCCGTTTTTCTTCAGATAGTTACCGACCAGTTCGCGGATCTCGCGATCGTCATCGACGATCAAAATGTGGTTCACATGTTCCATTGCTCAACCCTCTTGTTATTCGCACGTCGCGCATTCTAGGGAGCCGCATCGCACCTGCCTGCCGGCCTTTGTATCTCACTGTATCTGAAGGTGTCTGTGATACATGGGTATACAAGAGGGCTTTTTTGAGGTGCGGGTGTATCGAACTGTATCGGGTGCCGTGTTTGACACCTTACGCCTTAATAGTCCCGGTTTTACGACACATGGCGGATACCTCGGGCCGGTTAAATGGGTTCCATCGAGGCAGGAAGACTTGCCTCGCTCCACTGCCCATTACGACTCTGAGGACATGATCATGAACTGGAACAAACTGGTTGCCGCTGGCTTTTTTGCTGTCTTGAACGTTGCGACGTTTTCGGCTCATGCGGATGTTCAGGCTCACAGTAGTCATCTGGATATCAAGCAGGTGATTTCTACTGTAGAAGACGGCGGGGAGAATTGCGGGATTGTGAATGCGCGGATGACGTATCTGGATTCCAGCGGTACGCAGAAGGTGCTGGATTACAGCAAGTTTGCGGCGTGTGGGAATCAGGGCGGTTGACCTTGGCGGCCTTCGGGCCGACCAGGTTCTTTCAGGTGTACATATCCATTCCTGCGGTAACGGCCGCTTATGGTTTCGCTTTTACAGCGACTCACTTTTCCAAACGCCGAAAAGTAAGCAAAAGGCTTCGCCCCAACGTCCGGCCCCTCGCCTAGGCTCGGCGTTCCTTCGCTCCGGCATTCATCTGGGGGCATCGCCTCCGGTCGGCTTCGCTTCGACCTCCTCTCGATGTGTGCGGCTTCGCCGCACGGCGCTGCGCGCCTACCCCCCAGATGAACGCCTCCACTCAGCCTCCCGACGGGGCGGGCAGATCAAAAGCCAGATCAAGTTCAAGAGCTGCAGGCGAGCTAACGCTCGGCCTGTTGAGTGGTGAGGGGCGGAAGGTGTACGCCGACCTACTGTGGAGTGAGCCTGCTCGCGATGGCGGCCTGACAACCGACCATTTTTTTGCAGATGTACATCAAACCTGTAGGAGCTGGCCTGCCAGCGATGCCGGCCTGACAACCGACCATTTTTTGCAGATGTACACCAACCCCCTGTGGGAGCTGGTCTGCCAGCGATGGCGGCCTGACAACCGACCAATTTCTTGCAGATATACACCAACCCCCTGTGGGAGCTGGCCTGCCAGCGATGGCGGCCTGACAACCGACCATTTTCTTGCAGATGTACACCAAACCTTGTGGGAGAAGGCTTGCTCGCGAATACGGTGTGCCATTCAGCATGGATGTTGGCTGACATGCCGTCATCGTCGGAACGCCGCCCGGAGCCGGCTCGCTCCTGCAGTGGATGGGTGCTGGTCAGGCGTCGTTGATCACGCAACCACCTGATAACACGGAACATAAGCCGCGCCACCCGGCAGTTTCATTCGGTGCTGTGCGACAAAGGCCTTGAGCAGCTGATCCAGCGGGTGCATGACCGCTGCATCGCCACGGATCTGGTACGGACCGTGTTCTTCGATCAGGCGGATGCCTTTGTCCTTGACGTTGCCGGCGACGATGCCGGAGAACGCGCGGCGCAGGTTGGCCGCCAGTTCGTGGGCGGGCAGGTCGCGGCTGAGTTTGAGGTTGGCCATGTTCTCGTGGGTCGGGTCGAACGGGCGCTGGAAGCCTTCGTCGATTTTCAGCAGCCAGTTGAAATGGAACGCGTCGTTGCGCTCGCGGCGGAACTGTTTGACCGCTTTGAGGCCTTGGGTCATGTGCCGCGCGACTTCAGCCGGGTCGTCGATGATGATTTCGTAGTGTTGTTTCGCGGCGTCGCCCAGCGTCGCGCCGACGAACGCGTCCAGTTGCTCCAGATACGGTGCGGCATGTTTCGGCCCGGTAAGTACAACCGGGAAGGGCACGCCGGCGTTGTCCGGGTGCATGAGGATGCCGAGCAGGTACAGGAACTCTTCGGCCGTGCCGGCGCCGCCCGGGAAAATGATGATGCCGTGACCCACGCGCACGAAGGCTTCCAGGCGTTTCTCGATGTCAGGCAGGATCACCAGTTCGTTGACGATCGGGTTCGGTGCTTCGGCGGCGATGATGCCGGGCTCGGTCAGGCCGAGGTAGCGGCCGCCGTGGATGCGCTGCTTGGCGTGGGCGATGGTCGCGCCTTTCATCGGGCCTTTCATCACGCCAGGGCCGCAGCCGGTGCAGATGTCGAGGCTGCGCAGGCCCAGTTCGTGGCCGACTTTCTTGGTGTATTTGTATTCTTCGGTATTGATCGAGTGGCCGCCCCAGCACACCACGATCTTCGGCTCTACGCCGGGGCGCAGGGTGCGGGCGTTGCGCAGCAGGTGGAAGACGTAGTCGCTGATGCCCTGGGAGGTGCTCAGGTCGATGCGCTGGGCGTCGAGTTCGTTTTCGGTGTAGACGATGTCGCGCAGGGCGCTGAACAGCATTTCCCGGGTGCTGGCGATCATTTCGCCGTCGACGAAGGCGTCGGCCGGGGCGTTCAGCAGTTCCAGGCGGACGCCGCGATCCTGCTGGTGGATGCGGATTTCGAAGTCTTTATAGGCTTCGAGGATGGTCTTGGCGTTATCAACATGGGCGCCGGTATTGAGGATGGCCAGGGCGCACTGGCGGAATAAGGTGTAGGTGCTGCCGGATCCGGCTTCGCTCAGTTGCTGTACTTCACGTTGAGAAAGGGTTTCCAGGCTGCCTTTAGGGCTGACGGAGGCGTTGATTACTTGTCGTTGGGACATTCAATGATCCTTAAAACGATGTCATTCATACCGGCAAATGGCATCCGAATAGTGTGTATCCATGAAAGAAGATGGCACGAACTGCGCGGTATCGCCATGTTCCCCGATTGACGATGAAAAGATGAAGAGGTGCCCAGCATAGCTAAATCCTGCGCAGGGGCGATAATGTCCCGCAGTCTTTTTGCTCACCGAGCCTTTTACCATTGAAGCAAGGAACCCCGTCACGATGTTCGAAATCCAGCCGATGAACGCCGAACACTTTCGACAACAGACGCGGCGCAGCACGGTCATCATTGCCCTGATCTTCCTGGCCCTGGCGATGGTGCTGTCCACCACGGCGGTGGCCTTGTTTGGTGAACCCGGGGGCGACAACCTGCGGTTTAACGTCGGCGGTGTGTTTGTCGCGGTGCTGGCGATGGCGGCGCTGATGCGCGGTACGTTCTGGAATCAGGCGTGGATGGCGCCGGCGGTGTACGGCTGGCAGCTCAAGCGCAGCCTGATGAGCATCACCAATGTGATGCATCAGGTGACGGCGGCGGTGGAGGCGGGTGATACGACGGCTATGAAGCTGCTGCGCTTCTACCACCTGGGCCTGAGCCAGATGCACGAACTGGACGGCAACTCCAGCGATCATGGCCAATTGAGCCGGGAAATGGAGCAACACAGGGCGCGGATGGAAGCGCTGGGGCTCGACACCGAACAGACGCAGTTGAATCCCGCCTGGCTTGAAGCGGTGAAGCAGACGCCGAAGTGAAATCCGTGGTGTGGCTCGTCACCCGGACATAAACCCTTCACAACGCTAACAGATCGCCTATCTTGTTTCTGATGGGGCACCGCGATCCACAATTGGATGGGGCTAAAAGGGCGAACGGGAAAAGTCGCCATGTCATAACGATTCAGGGAGCGTCATGGGACATCCGTCCATCAACGACCGAATTGAACACGCTCGGCCGATCACGCCTTGGGAGCCTGAGCCAATTGAGTCCCGGCTCAGGGTCCGCTACGCGGTTGTGCTGCTCGTGGCCGTGTGCCTGTCGATGACGGCCATTGTGATCTGGGAAGCCTGGAATTCGCGTCAGTACCATTTGCATGACAAAGAAGTGGCCATGTCGAACTTGGCCCAGACCTTGGCGTCGCAAGCGCAATCATCGATCAAGCAAGCCGATACGCTGCTGTTTGCCCTGGTGGATCGCCTCGAAAACGAGGGCTTGGACCCGGCGCAACTCCCCAGATTGCGACGTTTGCTCGCCACCCAGCGCAGCGAGCTGACCCAGCTCCATGGCCTGTTCGTCTTTGACGACAAAGGCGGGTGGATCGCCAATTCCAACGGCGCGGATATGCCCGGTGCGAACAATTCCGACCGTGAATATTTTATTTACCATCGTGATCATCCTGACCGGGGGCCTCATATTGGCCCGTCGATCAAGAGTCGTTCGACCAACGAATGGATCATGACCGTGTCACGCAGGATCAACCTCCCGGATGGCAGTTTCGCCGGTGTGGCGCTGGCAACGATCTACCTCAACCATTTCCTCGGGCTGTACGACAGCATCGACATGGGCAAGAACGGCGTGATCAACCTGATCGCCGACGACGCCAGCATCGTCGTTCGCCGGCCATTCAACGAAGCAGAGGTGGGCACCAATGTCGCCAAGGGGCCGCTGTTCATGCAGCTGTTGCCCAGGGGCAATTCCGGCACGGCCACCGTCAAGTCCTATGTGGATGGTGTCGAACGGGTGGTCGGGTTTCGACGGGTCGATGGTTATCCACTGATCGTCTTCGCCGGCCTGGACAAGCGAGACGTCCTGGCCGGTTGGCGCGAGGAGTCCATCCTCAGCGCCGGCATCGTGCTGTTACTGCTGGTATTTCTGGGTGGACTCGGTTATCGCCTGATTCGATTCATGAAGCAGCAGAATCAGATTCAAAGCGTGTTGCTCGATGCCCAGGAAAAGCTCATCGAGGTCAACCGCAGCCTTGAGTTGCTGGCGCTGGAAGACGCACTGACCGGACTTTCCAATCGGCGTCAGTTCGATCTGTTCATTCTCGCGGAAATGGGCCGTGCCCGGCGCACGGTGACCCACCTTGCCATGCTGATGATCGATGTCGATCACTTCAAGAGCTTCAACGATCGATACGGGCACGTGGCAGGCGATGAGTGCCTGCGCAACATCAGCGCGATCATCAAGGACAACATCAAGCGCCCCGGCGATCTGGCCGCCCGCTATGGCGGCGAGGAGTTCACGGTGGTGCTGCCCGGCACCGACTATGTGGGGGCGTTTCTGGTCGCTGAGAAAATCCGCCGCGCAGTCCAGCAGGCCGGCATCGAACACAGCGAATGCCCGGAGGGGACGGTAACCGTCAGCGTCGGGGTTTGCGCCTATAACCCGGCCTCGCAGGATCAGCCCGACGACCTGGTCAGCGCTGCGGACAAGGCCTTGTATGTGGCCAAGGCCAGTGGGCGGAACATGAGCGTCATTGCCAACTGAATTCAAACGAAGCGATCACTGCCCTGGACCAGTTGGGTGGACAGGTACGATTGCTTGAGTTTTTCCAGCCACCAGCCCAGTGCGCGACCGTCATGATCGCCGCGCCAGCCGGCGTACAGAATGTTCGGTTCACGTGGATCGGCCATCTGCTTTTCCACCAGCGTGCCGTTTTTCAGCAATGCGCCGACCCGATGCCGGGGTAACCAGCCCACGCCCAGTCCGTCGCACTGGGCGAGAATTTTTGCACGCATGGTCGGTACGGCGAGGACCGGTTGGCCGCCGGAAACACCATACGTGCTGCCTTCCGTGGCCCGGGACGAATCGGCCACGACGATCGCCCGGTGCTGCGCCACCATGGCCCGCGAAATCGGTTCCCTGGCCTTGGCCAGCGGGTGCCTGGGCGAAACCGCGAACACCCATTCCATTTGCCCCAATTGCATCCAGCGCAAACTGGAGATGGCTGGCGGTTCATTGGTGGCGCCGATGATCAAGTCCGCGCGGCCTTCACGCAGGGCTTCCCACACGCCTTTGAGCACTTCATGTGTAATGCGCAGCGGCACGCCGGACTCCAGCGCATCGAACTCGTGAATCACCGGGATCAACGCTTCGAACTCGAGCAGTTCATCGGTGACGATCCACAACCGGCTCTCCCAGCCATTCGCCACTTGTTGCACCCGTTGGGTCAGCCGGGCGACATCCTGCATCAGCCGCGCCGCCTCATTCACCAGCAACTCACCGGCCGGGGTCAGTTGCAAGCGGTAACGGCGCCGGTCGAAGAGCAACGCGTCGAAGCGCTCCTCCAGTTGCCGCGCGGCGTAGGACACCGTTGAAGGGGCTTTGCCCAAATGGGCGGCGGCCCGCGACAGGCTGCCGGTTTCGCGAATGGCTTCAAGCAACGTCAGGTCTTCAATCGACAGCATGCTCTGTCCTCGGCGGGGGTTTCAGGCGGCTCGGCGTAACTTCCACAACCTGATCAGCCGAAGATAGACCACGACGTTGATCGCCAGCACCACGCTGCCCAACGCCAGTTGGATGGCGGGGGTCAGCCCGGCCGGGTAGATGACCGGCCAAATATAATGCTCGATGAAACCACCACCGTAACCGGTCTGCCCGGCGGCCTCGCGCATGAGGTTTTCCCATTGCGTCAGCGGGCACGTCAGGTGGAAGACTTCCACGGTCACGCCCCACACAGCCGCAGGCAGGTGCCACCAGATCAGGGGGCGCCATTTAAGCACCAGCAGCCCGCCGAACAGCACGAACAGAATGAACAGCAAGTGAAACAGCACCAGCCCATCGGCGGCGATCCGGTAAAGCATGTCGACTCCCTGACGCGTTTGGCGAATGGCTCCATGGTACTCGGTTCTCTTGATTACGGCTGTTCAGCACCATTCGGCGAGCGTTGTCTGCAAGTGCGCAAGATTGTTCAAGCCATCGACCGCAGCTGCTGGCACAGTCTGGCGTCTTTCCCTGGTTGTAGAGCGTTATGTCGAACTCAATCATGCCGCGCAGTGCTTTTCTTCGCGGCGCCGTAGCGATCATGCCGTTGTCCCTGGCGACAGCGCCCTGGGGGTTGCTGGCCGGGTCCATGGCCATCGAGGCCAATCTCACACCCCTGCAAGGCCAGGGCTTGTCGAGCATCGTGTTTGCCGGCGCCGCGCAACTGGTGGCCATCGGGATGCTCAAGGGCGGTGCCGGGATATTTTCGATTCTGCTGACCACGCTGCTGCTGACCACGCAGCATTTGCTGTACGGCATGAGCATGCGTTCGGTGATTTCACCGCTGCCGGGTCGCTGGCGTGTGGGGCTGGGCTTTTTGCTCACCGACGAGCTGTTCGCCCTGACCAGTCAGCATGACAAACAGCAGTTTAATCGTTGGTACGCGTTGGGCGTGGGCCTGACGTTCTACATCGCCTGGAACCTGTTCACATTGGCCGGCATCGTCCTGGGCAGCAGCATTCCCGGCCTCGAACACTTGGGGCTGGACTTCTCCATCGCCGCGACCTTTATTGCCTTGATCACCCCGGTGGTGCGCAACGTTCCCACGGTGGTCTGCGTCGCGGTTTCGCTGTTTTGTTCGGTGCTGTTCAGCTACTGGCAGTGGGGGTCGGCGCTGGTGCTGTCGGGGTTGGCGGGCATGACTGCAGGCTTCATCTGCAACAAATTCTATACGGGGCGCACATGATGGTCTGGGCTGTGATTATCGGGATGGGCGTGCTGGTCTTCCTGAACCGCTACGTGTTCCTCGAACCTCGATTGCCGGTGCGCTTGAGCAGCAATGCCCGGCAGTTTCTCGGTTTTGCCGTGCCAGGGATGTTGACCGCGATCTGCGGACCGATCGTGTTCATGCCGGAAAAACAGCTGAATTTGCAGTGGGACAATCCGTACCTGATCAGTTCGCTGGTGGCGGTGGGGTTGGTGCTTTACACCCGCAATACCTTGCTCAGCATGTTGTTGAGCATGGGGTTTTTCTTTTTGCTGCGTTGGTGGCTTTGAGTCGCACTCTGGAAATTGTTCTACGCTTAATGGGAAATCCTTCAGGAAGAGAGGTGAGCATGGCTAACGAACCCAAGCGTACGGACCTGGATGAAGAAGAGGATGAACCCACTGAAGAAGAGCTTGAGCGGCAGAGGCGTTCAACCCAGACCTGGAAACATGACGACAGTCGAGAGCTGTCAGACCGTGACGAAGAGCGCCCGCTGAAGCCTTGACCGATCTGCCTATACAAAAAAAGCCCTGCGACCAACGCGGGGCTTTTCATTGGGGCGCCTCCCGGATCAGTCAGATCGCCTCATTCCAGCGAACCTTCGTGATGCCCAATTGTTGCGCGCTCAGGCACGCCGCTTCGAGGGAGGCATGTGCGGCGATCTTTCGCTCGGATTGCGGGAAGGCATGTGCGGAGGCCGAATGAATGGCGTCCACGTCGGAGAACTGTTCGGCCAGTTTGAAAAAGTGCTGACGAACGCCGTCGAGCAAATAGTGCACGGCATAGGGAACGAGTTCGCTCATGTATTCCTCCTTAAATCCGCAGGGCTCTGGTTCAGTCTTTGAATGGGTCATTGAAAAAGTCTGCGGTGCCATCCTTGCGCAGATAATGAGGGTTGAAAAAAAAGAGGCCCTGATGGGCCTCTTCTTCAGAGTGCAACGGTGTCCGGTTCGTTCAGTCTTGGAGCTGGACTGAACCGTGCTTCACTTCAAAGATCTTCCAGTGACGGAAAATCCGGGTGGGTGGCCCGATAGCCCAATGTCTTGTCGATCCACGCATTCAGCTCGTTGACCATGACCGGCGGTACGCCGGAGTAGGCTGCGAGGGTTGAGCGCAGGATGTCGTTGATATTGGGGATGGAACGCAGGTTTCGGGTCTGTATGTATTGCCCGATAAAACAGTCAAGTTGATAGCGTTCTGTCAGCGACAGGTACACGCACTCCAGACCGCTGACTTGATTAATTACAAGATCGTCGCGCAACTTAGTTCTCTGCAAGGCTTGTTAGATTTAGGGATTTCCTTGTTTATTGACTCTTTGGTCAATTGGGTGCTGCCGATGGAAATGCGGCGCGCATGCTAGCTGTAGCATCACTAAATGTATGTACGGGGATTCAATTGTCGGACAAGCGGTTAGTGCGTCCTTTTGCCGCAATCCGGCAAGTGTTTCTAATATGAAACAGTCTGTGTAACGTTGTTGTCGTTCTGTTATTCAGGTTCAGGAATGGATCCACTTTTAATAAGCTTATTAATCAACATCGCACCCTGGTTCCTGACATTTCCCACTGCCTTGTCGACCCTGTACCACTCGAACACTTCGCTGGGTTCACTCTGCATCAGCACCATTTGCTCGGCGCGCTCTTTAGGCGTGGCCGGGTCCAGCCATTCGCGGGCCAGTTCCGCCGACAGCACAACCGGCCGCCGGTCATGAATATCGAGCATGCCGCCGGCGCTGTCCGCCGTGATGATGACAAAACCGTCGCCGTCCTTTTGCTCGTTTGCACTTGACGGAAACTGGCCGATCGCCGCGCAGCAGATCGGCGCCCGATCCTGTCGACGAATCAGCCACGGCTGCCGCGTCGAATCACCGGCGTCGACCCATTCGAACCAGTTGTCGATCGGTACAATCGCACGGTGCGGCCAGATCGCCCGGAAGAACGGGCCGTGAGCGACTTTCTCGACCCGGGCGTTGATCGGCGCCGCGCGATCCTTGGCCCAGTGCGGACGCCATCCCCAACGCACCGAATCGGCGTGCAACCCGTCGGTCTCAAGGTGCAGCAGGGCGAGTTGGGTGGTGGGCGCGGCGTTGTAGCGGGCCAGCGGTTCATCACCGACATGGTTGATCAGCGCGTCGGGAATGCTCAGCACCGCGACAAAGTCGTGGATGCCACGGTACTGCGACAGGCGTCCGCACATTGACTGATCTCCGGCTGGAAAGCGCTGGCTGGAGCGTTCAGCTTAGTCTTCAAATCACATGCGCACGCTGCAACTCGGTCAGCGACAACGCCTTCAGCTGCGCGAGCACCGGGTCACGCCGGTCGCGCGGATGGGGCAACTCCACGGCCAGTTCCTGACGAATGCTGCTCGGGCGATTGTCCATCACCAACACGCGATCGCTGAGGTACAGCGCTTCATCGACATCATGCGTCACCAGCAGCAGGGCGATGGCGTGACGCTTGGCCAGTTGCAGCAACAGGTCCTGGAGTTTCATCCGCGTGAAAGCATCGACAGCGCTGAAGGGTTCGTCCAGTAACAACACCTGCGGTCGCGAGTAGAGGCCGCGGGCGATCGCCACCCGTTGCGCCATGCCGCCGGACAAGGCTTTGGGCAGCGCCTGAGCAAAGCCGCCGAGACCGACTTCTTCGATCAGTTGCGCGACCCAGGCCTTGTCGTAATGATTGTCGGCGCTGAAACCGATGTTTTGCTCCACCGTCAGCCAGGGCATCAGCCGGGGTTCCTGAAACACGAACGCGACCTCCCCGGCGTTGTTGCGTAGCTCACCCTGGAAGTCCTTTTCCAGGCCGGCGACGATTCGAAGCAAAGTGCTTTTGCCGCAGCCGCTGGGGCCCAGCAGGCTGACGGTTTCCCTGGGTTGCAGTTGCAAATGGACATTCTTGAGGACCGTAATGGCGGCGAAGGTTTTGCGCTCGACGCGAATGTCCAGCAGGTGGTCGGTCATGGCTCAATCCTCTGCGCTTTGGCCGTTGAAGGTGTCGCGCCAGGCCAGGAAACGTTTCTCCAGGCCTGCGAGGAGGCCGTCGCTGAGTTTGCCCAGCAGCGCCAGTACGATGATGGCGGCCAGGACGATGTCCGGGCGAGACGTTTCGCGCCCGTCACTGAGCAGATAACCCAGGCCTTTGGTGGCGGCGATCAGCTCGGCAGCCACGAGAAACATCCAGGCCAGGCTCATGCCGCTGCGCAATCCGGTGAACAGGCCGGGCAGGGCGGCGGGCAACAGAATCCGCCGCACCAGACGCCGACGGCTGAAACCGTACATTTGCCCGACTTCCACCAATTTGCGGTCGATGTCGCGGATGGCCGCGACGCCGTTGAGGTACACGGGGAAGAATGCGCCGATGGCGATCAAGACGATTTTCGAGGTCTCGTCGATCCCCAGCCACAGCAGCAACAGTGGTACCCAGGCCAGGCTCGGAATCGAACGCAATCCGGCGAACGTCGGTTCCAGATAGGCTTCGGCTTCGCGGCTTAAACCGACCCACGCGGCGAACACCAAAGCCAGGCTGGCGCCAATGGCGAAACCCAGCAGCACCCGCAGCAGACTGGCGCTGATGTGTTTCCACAGCGCGCCCTCAGCGAGGTCACTGAGGGTCAACGCGACCTCGCTCGGGGCCGGCATTTGATAGGACGGCAGCCAGCCGATGCGTACGACGAATTCCAGCACCAACACGATGAGTACCGGCAGCGCCAGGCCCTTGAGGCGTAGTTTCCAGGCGTTGCTCAGGCCTCCGGGTGCAGGCAGTGCCAGGGGGGAGGGCAGGTCTTTGCTTTTGCTGACCATGGGTTTCTCCAGTCACGACGAATCCGCGACGGGCGCGGGGAAAATCAAGAGCTCGCAGCCTCGTTTCACTCGACAGCTGCTACAAGGAAAATTGCGTTCCTTGTAGCAGCTGTCGAGTGAAACGAGGCTGCGAGCTTTTGCTGTTATTGACGCGCCACGGTTTCCTTGAAGCCGGTGTCGATCAATTGATCGATCACCTGGTCGACATTCACCCCACGGCGAACCAGTTCTTCAGAGACCAGGATCGGTGCCGCAGCCTTGGAGGCAATGACATCCCTGGCGGTCAATTGCGGGCTGCTCAGGTCGGTGCGCGACAGTTGCAGCTTGGCCACTTCCAACGGGAGGCCGGATTCGCTGGCGAGCAATTTCGCCAGTTCTTCAGGGTTTTTCACCGCCCAGTCCCGGGCCTTTTCATAGGCGCTCAGGACGGTTTCGATGGTCTGCGGATGTTCTTTGGCGTAGGTGTCGGTGACGCTGACCACGCCGTAGCTGTTGAAGTTAGTGTTGCGATACAGCAGGCGCGAACCGGCCTGGACTTCGCTGGCCGCCATGTGCGGATCCAGGCCGGCCCAGGCGTCGACGTCACCTTTTTCCAGCGCGGTACGGCCGTCCGGGTGCTGCAAGTGCACCAGCTCGACATCGTCCTTGCTCAGGCCGGCCTGTTGCAGGCTGCGCAAGGTGAACAGGTACGGGTCGGTGCCTTTAGTGGCGGCGATTTTCTTGCCCTTCAGATCAGCCACGGTTTTGTATGGCGAATCCTTGCGCACCACCAACGCGGTCCATTCGGCGCGGCTGTAGACGTAGACCGATTTGATCGGGCTGCCGTTGGCGCGGCTGAGCACAGCGGCCAGGCTGGCGGACGAAGCGAAGTCGACGCCGCCACTGTTGAGGTATTCCAGGGAGCGGTTGCTGCCCTGGCTCAACACCCAGCTGACCTTGGTCTGCGGCAAGGCTTTTTCGAGGAAACCGAAGTGTTTGAGCACCAGGCTCACCGGCGAGTAATAGGCGTAATCCAGGTGCACTTCGGCCGGTGCGGTCTCGGCTGCCTGCGCCATGGGTTGCAGGGTCAGGGCCAGAGCGCAGGCGCTCAGCAGGAACTTGAGGTTAGGAAAGCGGAAGGTCGGTTTCATGAAACGGCTCCGGGCAAGGCGGCGAGATTCTTATGTCCAAAAAATTATTTTTAACGAATGCTTCCTGCATAAAAGGAATATTGCAGGCTCTGTGCCATGTCGCGCAGTGACAGGTTTTTCAGGGCTTTGGTGGCTAGGAGGAGGGGATTGGCTGTTCCGATGAAAACAGTCTGTTGAGTCACTGTTGCTGGGCCAACAGCGGTTTTTTTCGTGTCATGAGCTTATGCATAAATAGAATTTATAAGCGATGCTGTAAGAGCGTTAGGGTCTATAAAAATACGATCCTGGAGCCTTCGATGAACCTGTCCCGATTCGTGCGTGGTCTGCTGACCAGCGCAATATTTGCCGCACCACTGAGCCATGCCGCAGAACCCGTCGTGTTGCACGTCGGTGATCAGAACTACTACAACGTTCGCGCTTCGGTGGAGGCGTCGGGTGTGCTGGAAGGGGCGCCCTATACCGTCGACTGGAAGCACTTTCAGGCTGCCGCGCCGTTGGCCGAAGCGCTGAACACCGGCGCCCTGGATGTGGGCTTTCTCGGTGATTCCGGCTTCCTGTTCCTGGCGGCCAAACAGGCGCCGGTGAAGTTGATCGGCGTGTCGCGGCAGAACCCTGACACCATCGCCTTGCTGGTGCCCAAGGATTCACCGGTCAAAACCATTGCCGACCTGAAGGGCAAGAAAGTCGCCTACTGGCCCGGTGCCTGGAGCCAGCAACTGACCCTGCGCGCCTTGGAAAAAGCCGATCTGCCAGAAGACTACGTCGACTTCATCAAACTGATGCCCATCGATGCCGCCGCCGCGTTGCCGCAAGGCAGCATCGACGCCTTCCCGGTGTGGGAACCGTACATTTCCCAGCAGATTCTGTTCTCCGGCGCCCGGCCGATTCTCACGGCGAAAAATCTTATGCCTGGCCTGAGTGCCATTGCCGCGTCTACGCCGTCGATCGACAGCAAGCGCGAAGCCATTGCCGACTTCCTGGTGCGCCTGAAAAAAGCCCGGGCCTGGGTCGACAACCACACCGACGAGTACGCCGATCTTTGGGCGAAGAAGGCCAACCTCGACCAGAACGTGTCGCGCCATTGGCTGCGCCAGGCGCACATGACCGTCGGCCCGGTGGATGCGCAGGCTGCCAAGGATCTGCAGAGCACCGCGGACTTCCTGTTCAAGGTCAAGGCGCTGCCAACGGCATTGGCGACCGCGCCGATTATTGACAACTCGTTCCAGCAGTCGCTGGCGCAGTAAAGCACGAGGGTGAGCGCTGGAACCAAACACTGTGTACCCTGATCCAACCTCGGCCTGCAGTTACCTGTGGGCTGACAATGGATCAATGGGCGATGGGTTTTTGCCGTTTAACGTGATGACCATAACGGTCCGGCCCAAGGCAAACCATGAAACAGCTGTTCAAGGTTCTCTGTGCGCTCACCCTCGTTGTCGGGTTGGCTGGCTGCATTGCGTCACCGATCGAACTGACCCCGCAGACCGAACAGCGTCTGCGCGAGCAGCCACCGATCCGCTTCCTGCTGACCTTCGACGACGGTCCCAGCGCGTCGAGCTTCTGGAACCCGAGCATGACGGTACTCGACAGCCTCGCGCAGAACCCGGTGCAACCGGGGATCAAAGCGGTGTTCTTCGTCCAGACCGGTGCCCCACGGGCCGGCGACAGCGACATCGGACGCGGGGTCATGCACCGGGAACAGGCTGAAGGGCATGTGCTGGGTTTCCACACGGCGACTCACTCGCACACCAATCACCGCTCGCTCAGCCCGCAAGAGCTGGAGCAGTCGCTGAGCAAAGGCAGTGCCGACATCGCCGCGATCACCGGTGCGCCACCTACTTTAGTGCGTCCGCCGTTCTGGAATTACGACAAGCGCGTATTCGCCGCCTACCAGCGCCACGGCATGCACCTGTTGCTGACCGACCTGAGCGCCAACGACGGCAAGATCTGGGGCTTCAACGCCAGCCCTCGGCGGCGGGCCAACATGCTGCGGCAACTGTCCGAAGTGCGTGAACGCATTGCGCTGGGCGAATTGCCGACGGTGGACGGTGTGGTTCCGGTGGTGGTGACCTTTCACGACCTGAACCGCTATACCGCCCGGCATGCCCGCGAATACCTGCAAATCCTGCTCGATAGCGCCCGTGCTACTGGGGTAACGGTGGCACAAAAGCCGTTTTACGACGACACGGCAGCGCTGCAACGGGCGGCTCTGGCGCGCACCGTCAGCAGCAGTTCCGAGGCAGAGAAGTTGCCGGGGATCTGGAATTGGCTGTGGGATGGGGATTCTCATTAGAACCCCCAGTCACTGTAGGAGCTGTCGAGTGAAACGAGGCTGCGATCTTTTGATCTTGTTTTTTAAGATTCAAAGTCAAAAGCTCGCAGCCTCGTTTCACTCGACAGCTGCTACAGAGAGCATCACGGCTTTAGCTCGGGGGCAGTAACTCGTCAATTATCTTCAAGCAATGATTCAACCCTGGCGTCACATCGCCCACGCGCCGGCTGAGAATGATCGGCGAGGTCGCGTTGTCTTCCAGCAGTGGCGTGAAGCCAATGTCGTCGCGGTGCAGCAACTGCACCGATGCGGGCACCAGCGTGACGCCGATTCCAGCCCCCACCAGACCAATCGCTGTCTGCAGCTCGTTAGTCCATTGCGCCACGTGGATGCTCACGCCGTAGGACTCGAACAGTGCAATCACATGATCGGCGTAGCTGGGGCGCGGATTGCCGGGGTACAGCACAAAGGGTTCCTTGGCCAGTTGGCGAAGGCTGATCGGCCCGGCAAGTAGCGGATGGCCGGCGGGGAGGGCGGCGACCAGTCGGTCTTCGGTCAATACCGTCTGAATGATCGCCGGGTCGTCGATGCGAATTCGCCCGAAACCGATGTCGATGCGCCCGGCCTTGAGCGCTTGCACCTGCTGCAAGGTGGTCATTTCCGACAGCCCAAGCTCAAGCTCCAGGGGCTCGCCACTGCGCAACCGGCGAATCAGTTCCGGGAGCACGCCATACAGTGTCGAGGGCGCAAAACCGATGCCCAGCCAGGTCTTTTCCCCCAGACCGATCCGCTTGGTGTTGTCGCAGACCTTGGTCAGCTGTTCGAGCAGGGCGGTGGAGTGTTCATGGAAGAAACGCCCGGCGTCGGTCAGCTTCAGCGGCCGGCCGCGTTCGAGCAATAACACCCCGAGTTCATCTTCCAGTTGCTGGATCTGCCGGCTCAGGGGCGGCTGGGCAATGTGCAGCAGCTCGGCGGCGCGGGTGAAGTTGAGGGTTTGAGCCAGCACCTGAAAATACCGCAGGTGACGCAGTTCCATGGGGCCTCCAGGCATTGATCAGTTGAATACCTTTAAGGTATCGAGCCAGACCAATTCTATATTGGCCGTGGGCAAAAAGCCGTACGAGAATCCGTTTCAGAACTTCAAGAACCTGACGGGTATCGACATGCGTGCAACTGCCATTGAATCGATCGAGACGATCATCGTCGATCTGCCGACCATTCGCCCGCACAAACTGGCCATGCACACGATGCAGAACCAGACCCTGGTGATCATCCGCGTGCGCTGCGCCGATGGCATCGAAGGCATCGGCGAGTCCACCACCATCGGTGGCCTGGCCTATGGCAACGAGAGCCCGGACAGCATCAAGACCAACATCGACAAACACTTCGCGCCCCTGCTGATCGGTGAGGACAGCGGCAATGTGAACGCCGCGATGTTGCGCCTGGAGCGCAGCATCCGTGGCAACACCTTTGCCAAGTCCGGTATCGAAACCGCCTTGCTCGACGCCCATGGCAAACGCCTTGGCCTACCGGTCAGCGAGTTGCTCGGCGGCCGCGTTCGTGATGCGTTGCCGGTGGCCTGGACCCTGGCCAGCGGCGACACCGACAAGGACATCGCCGAAGCGGAAAAAATGCTCGACCTGCGTCGCCACCGGATCTTCAAACTGAAAATCGGTGCCGGCGAAGTCAATCGCGACCTGGCCCACGTCATCGCCATCAAGAAAGCCCTGGGCGATCGCGCCAGCGTGCGGGTCGATGTCAATCAGGCGTGGGACGAAGCGGTCGCGCTGCGCGCCTGCCGGATACTGGGCAGCAACGGCATTGACCTGATCGAACAGCCGATCTCGCGCAACAACCGCACCGGCATGGCGCGCCTGAATGCCGTAAGTCCGGCGCCGATCATGGCCGATGAATCCATCGAGTGCGTGGAAGATGCCTTCAACCTGGCGCGCGAAGGGGCCGCTTCGGTGTTCGCCCTGAAGATCGCCAAGAACGGCGGGCCGCGCGCCGTGCTGCGCACCGCCGCCATCGCCGAGGCCGCCGGTATCGGTCTGTACGGCGGCACTATGCTTGAAGGTGGGATCGGCACGCTGGCCTCGGCCCATGCCTTTATCACCCTGAATAAACTGGCCTGGGACACCGAGCTGTTCGGCCCGTTGCTGCTGACTGAAGACCTGCTCAGCGAGCCGCTGGTCTATCGCGATTTTGCGCTGCACGTGCCACAAACACCTGGCCTTGGCCTGAGCCTGGACGAAGAACGCCTGGCGTTTTTCCGTCGTGACAAAACATCCACTTCCGTTCATCAAGCCTGAGGAGAGCATCATGCTATTCCACGTAAAAATGACCGTGAATCTACCGGTCGACATGAATCCGGAGCTCGCCACCCGGCTCAAGACCGATGAAAAGGCCCTGGCCCAGCGCCTGCAAGAGCAAGGCAAGTGGCGTCACCTGTGGCGCATCGCCGGGCACTACGCCAATTACAGCGTTTTCGACGTCGACAGCGTTCAGGAGCTGCACGACTTGCTGATGCAATTGCCACTGTTTCCGTACATGGCGATCGAGGTCGACGCGATGTGCCGGCATCCTTCTTCCATTCGCGAGGATGACCGCTGAACCCAGCCTGTTCAGTTCGCTACGCTAATAATTACAAGATGAGGAACCATCCAAAATGAACGTCAAGATTTCCCACACTGCCAGTGCCCAGAAGTTTCTCGAAGACGCCAGCGGCTTGCTCAACGACGCCGGCGACCCGCGAGTCAAAGCCTTGGTCTATCGCATTTTGCGTGACTCGGTGAACATCATCGAAGACCTGGCCGTGACCCCGGAAGAGTTCTGGACAGCCGTCAACTACCTCAACGTGCTGGGCGCGCGTCAGGAAGCCGGTTTGCTGGTGGCCGGGCTCGGTCTGGAGCATTACCTGGACTTGCTGATGGACGCCGAAGACGAGCAGGCGGGGAAGGCGGGCGGTACGCCGCGGACCATCGAAGGCCCGTTGTATGTAGCGGGTGCGCCGCTGTCTGAAGGTGAGGCGCGACTGGATGATGGCGTTGATCCAGGCGTGGTCCTGTTCATGCAGGGCCAGGTGCGCAATACCGCTGGCGAACCATTGGCCGGCGCGGTGGTGGATGTCTGGCACGCCAACACGGGTGGCACTTATTCCTATTTCGATACCACTCAATCGGAGTTCAACCTGCGCCGCCGCATCGTCACCGATGCCGAGGGTCGCTATCGCTTCCGCAGCATCGTGCCGTCGGGCTACGGTTGCCCGCCGGACGGTCCGACCCAGCAACTGCTCGATCAACTGGGCCGTCATGGCCAGCGTCCGGCGCACATTCACTTCTTCATTTCCGCGCCGGACCATCGTCACCTGACCACCCAGATCAACCTCGACGGTGACCAGTACCTGCACGACGATTTCGCCTATGCCACCCGCGACGAGCTGATTGCCCACATCACCTTCAGCGACGATCCGCAGCGTGCGGCGGCGCATGGTGTCAGTGGCCGGTTTGCCGAAATCGACTTTGATTTCACTTTGCAGACGTCGGCGCAACCTGAAGAGCAGCAGCGTCACGAACGGGTTCGCGCGCTGGAGGATTGATTGCCTCGACCCGCTGACCCTTGTGGGAACGGGCTTGCTCCGGGCGGCGTTCCGACGAAGGGGCCAGAGCATTCCACAGGTCAGCCCACTGACACACCGTTGCAGGTCCTGCCTTAGAATGGCCCGACAACACCTATAACAACAACGAGAGTGACCCGATGATGCACGCGCAATTATTGAGTCAGCGCAGCAGAATATTCGACCATGCCGACCCTTACGCGGTGTCGGGTTACGTGAATCAGCACGTCGGCAACCATTGCATCCTCATGCCCAGGGCCGGCCGTCCGCTGGCCAGCCTCGATCATCGCAAATTCGCCAGCCTCGACTTGTGCCGCATCAGCTACGGCGCCAGCGTGCGGGTGACCTCCGGCGCGCTGGAAACCATCTATCACCTGCAAGTGCTGTTGCGTGGCAACTGTCTGTGGCGCGGTCACGGTCAGGAACATTACTTTGCGCCGGGTGAGTTGCTGCTGATCAACCCCGACGATCCGGTGGACCTGACGTACTCCGACGATTGCGAAAAATTCATTCTCAAAGTGCCGACCCGGCTGTTTGAATCGGTGTGCGAGGAGCAACGCTGGCGCTATCCGGGGCAGGGCGTGCGGTTTCTGGAGAACCGTTATCAGCTCGATCAGCTGGAAGGTTTCGTCGGTCTGCTGGCGATGATTTGCCAGGAGGCTGAAGCCACCGAGCAGATCCCCCGGGTACAGGAGCACTACGCGCAGATCATCGTCAGCAAGATGCTCAGCCTGATGAAGACCAACGTGATCCGCAGCAGCCTCGGTTCGTCGTCGGCGACGTTCGAAGGGATTGCCGATTACATCGCGCGCAACCTCAAGCAAGACATCGACAGTGAAGAACTGGCGCGCCAGGCCAGTATGAGCCTGCGTTCGCTGTACGGCTTGTTCGAGCGCAATGCCGGCACGTCGCCGAAAAACTACATCCGGCAGAAGAAACTCGAACGCATCAACCTGTGCCTGAGCGACCCGACCTGCAACGTGCGCAACGTCACGGAAGTGGCCATGGATTACGGCTTCCTGCACCTGGGACGGTTCTCCGACAGCTACCGCAAACAGTTCGGCGAATTGCCCTCCGACACCCTCAAGCGCCGCGATTGACTCACCACAAACCCTGTAGCAGCTGCCGAGCTGCGCGAGGCTGCGTTCGGCGACGAAGTCGTCGTGAAATCAGCCCCCGCTGTGCATCAGGAAAACCGCGTTCGCAGGGTTTACGACGACTGCGTCGCCGAACGCAGCCTCGCGCTGCTCGTCAGCTGCTACAGGGAAGTGCGCCGTTTGCAGTAATCGGATACACGTCTGCACCCATCGGATAGTCCCCCGCATCCCCCCGTCCTAGCATGGCCCTGCCTGAATAAAAACAATGGAGGCGGCGGCCATGTCCCTGCGACCCGAATACCTTCACTCCCTGCTTGAAGACGACAAAGAACAGGGCATCTATCGCTGCAAGCGCGAGATGTTCACGGATCCACGGCTGTTCGACCTGGAGATGAAACACATCTTCGAAGGCAACTGGCTGTACCTGGCGCACGAAAGCCAGATCCCCAATGTCAACGATTTCTACACCACCACCATGGGGCGTCAGTCGATCTTCATCGCGCGCAACAAGGAAGGTGTGCTCAATGCCTTCATCAACGCCTGCAGCCATCGCGGCGCGACGCTGTGCCGGCACAAGACCGGCAACAAAAGCTCCTACACCTGCCCGTTCCACGGCTGGACTTTCAACAACTCCGGCAAGCTGCTCAAGGTCAAAGACCCGGCCGCTGCGGGCTACCCGGCGAGCTTCAACTGCGAAGGCTCCCACGACCTGACCAAAGTCGCGCGTTTCGAGTCCTATCGCGGCTTCCTGTTCGGCAGCTTGAAGGCTGATGTGGTGCCGCTGGTTGAACACCTGGGCGAGTCGGCCAAGATTATCGACATGATCGTCGACCAGTCCGCCGATGGCCTCGAAGTGCTGCGCGGTTCCTCAAGCTACATCTACGAAGGCAACTGGAAACTCACCGCCGAGAACGGCGCCGATGGCTACCACGTCAGCTCCGTGCACTGGAACTACGCCGCCACCCAGAATCAGCGCAAACAGCGTGAAGCCGGCGATAGCAACCCGACCATGAGCGCCGGGACCTGGGCCAAACAGGGCGGGGGGTTCTACTCGTTCGACAAGGGCCACATGCTGCTCTGGACCCGCTGGTCCAACCCCGAGGATCGTCCGCTCTACGAGCGTCGCGATGAACTGGCCCAGGATTTTGGCAAGGCCCGCGCCGACTGGATGATCGAGAACTCGCGCAACCTGTGCCTGTATCCGAACGTGTACCTGATGGACCAGTTCAGCTCGCAGATCCGCATCGCCCGGCCGATCTCGGTCGACCGCACGGAAATCACCATTTACTGCATCGCCCCCAAAGGTGAAAGCGACCACGCCCGTTCGAGCCGGATTCGTCAGTACGAAGACTTCTTCAACGTCAGCGGCATGGCCACCCCGGATGATCTGGAAGAGTTCCGCTCGTGCCAGACCAGCTATCAGGGCAGCGTCACGACGTGGAATGACATGTCCCGCGGCGCCGAGCACTGGGTCGAAGGTGCCGATGAAGCGGCCAAGGAAATTGACCTACATCCGCTGCTCAGCGGCGTGCGCACCGAAGACGAAGGCCTGTTCGTGCTGCAACACAAGTATTGGCAGCAAACCATGCTCAAGGCCCTGGCCGCCGAACAGCCCGATTTGATCGCTGTGGAGGCCGTGCAATGACCATCACTTATGACGCCGTGCGCGATTTTCTCTACCGCGAAGCGCGCTACCTCGATGACAAGCAGTGGGACGACTGGCTGGAACTGTACGCCGCCGATGCCTCCTTCTGGATGCCGTCCTGGGACGACAACGATGAGTTGACCGAGGACCCGCAGCGTGAGATCTCGCTGATCTGGTACGGCAACCGCACCGGCCTGGAAGACCGCATCTTCCGCATCAAGACCGAGCGTTCCAGCGCCAGCGTTCCGGACACCCGTACTTCGCACAACATCAGCAACATCGAGCTGCTTGAGCAAGCCGACGGCCTGTGCAAGGTGCGCTTCAACTGGCACACCCTGAGCTTTCGCTACAAGACCGTCGACAGCTATTTCGGCAGCAGTTTCTACACCCTCGATGTGCGCGGTGAAAACCCGCTGATCAAGGCCAAGAAAGTGATCCTGAAGAACGATTACGTTCGCCAGGTCATCGATGTCTACCACCTCTGAGGCGGCCGTCATGACTCATTCCATTGCATTCAATTTCGAAGACGGCGTCACTCGGTTCATCGACGCCAATGTGGGCGAAACCGTGGCCGATGCGGCGTATCGCCAAGGCATCAACATTCCACTGGATTGCCGCGACGGCGCCTGCGGCACCTGCAAGTGTTTCGCCGAAGCCGGTCGTTATGACTTGGGCGAGGAATACATCGAAGATGCCCTCACGGCGGACGAAGCCGAACAGGGTTTTGTCCTGACCTGCCAGATGCGCGCCCAGAGCGATTGCGTGGTGCGGGTGCCGACGTCATCGCAAGTCTGCCGTACGCAGCAGGCCAGTTACGACGCCACCATCAGCGCCGTGCGGCAGTTGTCCGACAGCACCATCGCGTTGTCGATCAAGGGCGAGGCGCTGAGCAAACTGGCGTTTTTGCCGGGCCAGTATGTGAACCTCGGGATTCCCGGCAGCGAGCAGACCCGTGCTTATTCCTTCAGCTCGCTGCAGCGTGATGGCGAAGTCAGTTTCCTGATCCGCAACGTGCCTGGCGGCTTGATGAGCAGCTTCCTCACCGGCATGGCTAAGGCCGGCGACAGCATGAGCCTAGCCGGGCCGTTGGGCAGTTTCTATCTGCGTGACATTCGCCGTCCTTTGTTGCTGCTGGCCGGCGGTACGGGCCTGGCGCCGTTCACCGCGATGCTGGAAAAAATCGCCGAGCAGGGCAGTGAACATCCGCTGCATTTGATCTACGGCGTGACCAACGATTTCGATTTGGTGGAACTGGATCGGCTCGAAGTGTTTGCCGCGCGAATCCCGAATTTCAGCTTCAGTGCCTGCGTGGCCAACCCCGACAGCCAGCACCCGCTCAAGGGCTACGTGACCCAGCACATCGAGCCACGGCATTTGAACGATGGCGACGTCGACGTCTACCTGTGCGGCCCGCCGCCGATGGTCGAAGCGGTCAGCCAGTTCATTCGCGAACAGGGTGTCGCACCTGCGAACTTCTACTACGAAAAATTCGCCGCCAGCGCGGCATAAATATCAGCAACGACACCGTCTTTGTAGCAGCTGCCGAGCCTGCGAGGCTGCGTTCGGCTGCGAAGCAGTCGTGAGATCAGTGAATGCGGTGCATCAGGAAGACTGTGCACTCAAGTATTACGACTGCTGCGCAGCCGAACGCAGCCTCGCAGGCTCGGCAGCTGCTACAGAGATAGCCGTTCCCGCGAAATTGATTTTCGTCTTGAGGTACACATGAACAGATTTCAGGAAAAAGTCGCGCTGATCACCGGCGCCGCACAAGGCATCGGTCGGCGGGTGGCGGAGCGTATGGCGGCTGAAGGAGCGCGATTGATTCTGGTTGATCGCTCGGACCTGGTGTTCGAGGTGCAGCAACACTTGGCGCAGGACAGCCAGGTGCTTGCCCTGACCGCGGACCTTGAGCAATACAGCGAATGCAGCCGTGTGATGCGCACCGCCGTCGAGCGCTTCGGGCGTCTGGATGTGCTGGTCAACAACGTGGGCGGTACGATCTGGGCCAAGCCTTTCGAGCACTATGAAGAGCAGCAGATCGAGGCCGAAGTCCGCCGTTCGCTGTTTCCGACATTATGGTGCTGCCATGCCGCGCTGCCATTCATGCTGGCGCAGGGCAGTGGCGCGATCGTCAACGTGTCCTCCATCGCCACCCGCAGCATCAATCGCGTGCCGTATGGCGCCGCGAAGGGCGGCGTCAACGCGCTGACCGCTTGCCTGGCATTTGAAACCGCCGGGCGTGGGGTTCGGGTCAATGCCACCGCGCCCGGCGGCACCGAAGCACCGCCGCGGGTCATCCCGCGCAACAGCGCCGAGCAGAGCACCGAAGAAAAGGCCTGGTACCAGCAGATCGTCGACCAGACGCTCGACAGCAGTTTGATGAAACGCTACGGCACGCTGGATGAGCAGGCGGGCGCTATCCTGTTTCTGGCCAGCGACGAAGCATCGTACATCACTGGCATGATCATGCCGGTGGGTGGCGGCGACCAGGGCTGAGACGACTGCGCAAACCTACAGGCGACGCTGAAAAGCTCTGACAATCTTGAGCGTGGCGTCGCTTGTGTTCAGGTTCTGGACCGCGTCCAGCGGATACCACATGCAATCGAAAATTTCGTTCTGTGGCCGGGCTTCGTCCGAGTTGAGCACCGACGCCTCATAAACATGGTGCCGGGTACTGCCCGTTTCCAGCTCCATCAAGTACAGCAAGCCGTCCACCCCCAGCCCGGTTTCTTCCTGGAGTTCGCGCATGGCTGCGCCCGCCGTGGTTTCACCACGCTCGACTTTTCCTCCGGGCAAGGTCCAGCGACACCTGGGTTTGCGCACCAGGAGAACATACCGATCCTGCTCGCAAATGACTGTTGCCCGTACTTTCATGTGTTACTAAACCGCCGCGTGTCATAAAACAGTCATAAAAATGCAATATTCAGGCCGAGGCCCGTGTTTCAAGGGTTGGAGTCGAGGGAACTGCAGAAAGTGCATAAGGAATGTCGTAAACCCGACGCGACGTCTGGTCGGCACTTGGGCAAGGGGCGGGTGTAAGGTAGCCAAGTCAATCGTGGCTTATCACTGCCGAAAAGGAGGTGACTATGAGCGTTCCGATGCTGAATAAAATGCACATGAACGGTTATGACGTAATCAGCGTAAACAACGGCCCCTGGCGGGTCTGCACCAAAGGTGACCGGCTCGGTGCCTTTGGCAGTAGAGAGGAGGCACTGGCGTTTGCAGCCGCTCTTCCTGCCTACAAAGCCAGAGCGGGTCGATCGACTGCAAGCCAGAACCCAGAATAAGCAAGCGATTGAAGCCCTGGCATGCCAGGGCTTTTTTTGTCTTCAAACCAGGAGCGAGAGGATTTTAAACGTGACATTTGGGTGATAGGGTGGCCGCTTTCAATTCAAGGAAGAAAGCATGTTGAAAGGTCGCTGGGCTGCTCTGGCAATAGTGCCAGCTCTTTACGTTGCGGTTGTCGGTCAGGCTCTAGCCCAGACGCAAGGCGAGATTCACACCAATCAACAGGTCTGCGATGTTTTCCGAACATTGGCCGGATCGATCATGCAGTCCCGGCAAAAGGGCGAATCGAAAGAAAGTCTGCTGGCCGTGAAGTCGGGTAATCCTGATCATGACAAGTTGGGTGCCATGTTGATCAACGAAGCGTACAGCCAGCCTGTCCGCAATTCTCAAGAACTCAAAAGCAAAGCGATTATTACCTTCGCGGATAAATGGCGCGATACCTGTAATAAGCCGGTGTCCGGCTAGTTCCAGTCAGCCATCTCGGCTAGTAACCGTCGCCTGAACTGCGAGAAGGTTCCATGGCTTTCTGCCGTGCGTGACTCCATTGCGCGCAGGTCAGAAAGCTTTTGTGGTCGACCTTGAACGCTCCCGCTAATGAGCTTTCTGAGCTTTCGTCCGACTGATGGTTTTGGCTTTCACTTCTTCGGCATAGCCCGCCAGTCGCTCTTCATCGCCTTGAAAAAGAGCGCACAATCTCAGCACTGCTTCTGCATCTACATCATTACCAGCCAGGCGCAGCTGCTTTTCCAGGCGCAAGAGTTCCACTGCCGACCATCTAAGGTCCGACGCAACACTTTGCAGGTCACGCCGAAGTACGTTTTCATCTTCGTTAAGCCACATGATGACCTCCTGCAAATACCCCGCTACAAAAGAGTAGCCCCAATTAACGGGCGAGGCGTTCGTTCGTCGGCTGCCCAATGAATGGAAGACGCACCGCTTGTCGGGAGGATGGGCCCGAACGAACCGTAGTGATGTCGTACTGAGGTGGCGAATTTCCGCTAGGACGAGGCAACTTCAATGACCAGCACCGATGATTTCAGATTCCATGCGCAAGCGCTGATTGTTGATCTGGACGCAGCAACGACGGAGATGATGAATCTGATTTCGGCTCATCAGTTGAGCGGTCCGGAGTGGGAACGAGTCACTCAATGGCAGCATGAGGCGTACGAGCGATGGATGGCGTATTTGAATGAAAGGTCCTATCCAGACACTGGCGATCACCCATCAACGCCCTGAGGGTGATTCAATTGATGGATGTCTGGACCGCTACGCGCTACATTTCCCGTTTTTCAGGATAAGGAAGCGTCATGCGGATGTTGATTGGGGGAGTAGCGATGGCGATGCTGGCAGGTTGTTCATTGCCGGCATCCCTGGTTCCAGGTGAGCCTAACGTCAGCAAATACAGTAACAAACCGCCCAAAGAGTATGCCGCGTGTCTGTTGCCATTATGGCAACAGGAAGTCTCCAGAACGACTCAGACTGCGATTTCCAATGGCTACCGGATCAACGCGCCGAGCATCATTACGGCTGACGAAATTCTGGATATCGTGAAATACAAGGATGGCAGTCGGGTTTCGCTTTATCAGGGGCCACCGTGGGCCAAGTCGGACGCAATGCGTAAAGCGGTTCGCAGCTGCTTGTAAAACACACTTCATGTGAACTTCGTTTGTAAGCGCCGTATGTCGGAACCGAGGAACGGTTATTCGCTGGAAATCTTCCAAGTGAAAACTGTCCTTGGGAGTTTGGCGATGAATGATGATCAGAAGAAGCAAGCGCTGGCTGCCTGGTACAAGCTCCTCAACGAGCCGGAAATTCGCATGGATTGTGAAGATCAGTACGACGAGTTGCTCAAGGCGGCTGATGAAATGGAGCGCACCGGACTGATCAACGGCGTGGAATGGCGCAAATTGGTGCAGGAAGCGGGCATGGCCTTTTCAAAGGCGATTGAGGGCGTGGGCGGCGGCACTTGAGTGAGCCGCACTCCGGCCTTACGGTAACTCCTCCCAACTAACCTGAATCAAGCCATATTTTTGCGCATGGCTGCGCAGCGCATCGAAATTTTGTTGATCGTGATTGTCCCCATACGAAAGCCCGATCCCCGAATGCAGGCAGGCGTAGTACCAAGCGTCTGCCTCATTCATGTGGTAGTCGGGTTGAATAAAAATATGCCGAGTCTTGTTGTAACCATAGGTGATTTGAAAATATCGAGGGCGGGTCATCCGAATCTCCAGGTGCTGCCACTACGACATTAATGGCGTAGTGCCAGTTCCCTCTGTTTTCGGACTTTGTTCCGCTTAAGCAAAACGCAATGTTTTTCTTTCATTCAGCTTGCACATGCTCATGGCGTAATCACGCATGGCGCTCATCCAGCATGCACTGGAGGCACTCAGCATTGAGCTGCGAGCATTCATTTTCGGCTTCTATCCGTGTTGGGTAGGTGGTGGGGAGCCTTCGCTTTTCTTCATTGTCGTAGAGGTTGAACCCTATGGGGGCGGTTTTGCAGTAGAAGCGCGTTCCGTTGCGCGTTGATCCCGTTTCCGTGGGAATTGCAGGGACGACAACGAATCGTGAAATCATCTAGGCGTACTCCTTCCGAATTCACCTTAATGTGTAGCGGCTACTGGCCACCACCGCAAGGGCGCGCTTGAAGTATCTGATGAACAGGCGGGGTTTACCGTTGGGACACCGACAGGGAAGCGCTCAGGAAGTTGGGCGGCGCCGCTCGCTGCCAGAAGGGTTGCCAGTGTCCAGCAGCCTCCTTTCTACCAGGACATTCTGAAGTGCCTGGCGGTTTTCAGCGTCCAGCTGGTGCTCTCTCTCCTTGAGTTCCATCAGGATAGGGCTGGAGTAGGTGCGATAGATTTTTTCGGCTTTGTAAATGGACGTCATCTATCCTCCTTGATCAGGCGCTACAGAATCAGCGCCATTCGATTCGGTAGAAACCCTAGTCGAGGAAACGGCTTTTCGCCAATCAATTGCACTGCAATGGTGCGCCTGTTGACGTGTGGCGGTTCAGCCAGAAAGTGGACGTTCCCGAATCTTACAAGCCGGGGATGACGAGGATTGGATACAACCCACCTCACCTATCCTTTGTGGCTGGAAATTTGACGGTAAGCAAAATTGAAAGGCGAAGAAAATGCGCGGATTCAGCGCGCTCTTCCTGGGCGAGTTGATTCTGTTGAGATTCGATAGTTTGTATATCCCGCTCGGCTGTCGGTAGAACTTGATTGACATCAACCGTAAGCATCGGACTGCCCTGTACGCTAGGGAAAACGATGAACATGACAGCCACTGTGAGTGAATCGTGTTCATTGGAGCCAGGAGCGAGAATCCCATGCTCTACCCGCTATTTCTGACGTTACATCTGTTTGCCGCGCTGATTTTCATCGGCACGGTATTCTTCGAAGTCCTGTTCCTTGAAAGTATCCGCAAACAGTTGCCCGTCAAGGTCATGCTACTGGTCGAACAGGGGATCGGTGGTCGCGCACGCACCTTGATGCCATGGGTGTTGCTGGCGCTGTTCGGTGCCGGGGCAGGGATGGTCTGGTTGCGCTACTGGCCGACCCTTGCCACTCCAATGGCCTCATCGTTCGGCACGTTGCTGATGTTGAAGATCGTGGTCGCGGTCAGCGTACTGCTGCACTTCCTGGTCGCCATGTACCTGTTCAAAACTGACCGGATGCGTGCTCGGTACCTGCATCTCATTCATGGCAGCCTGTTCTGCCACATGGTCGTCATCGTACTGCTGGCCAAGGGCATGTTTTACCTGACGTGGTGACCAGGCTCGACCGGTGGTCTGTTGCACAACCAGCACTGTGCCCGCGCTTGATACAAATCAAGGTGCATGAGTCGCCAGAACCCGACACTGGTAGTCCGCAGCCCGTCTCGGAGACCCGTCATGCTCAATTTTTTCCCCCATCCCCGCGAGCTGGACATCCGGTGCGATCAAGGTGTGTTCGATCCCAACTGCCCTGTTGGCACTGAAAAATTCCATGACGGTATCGGCTCGCTTGATTTGCTCCGTGCCTTACGTGTCAGCCGCCAGAAGTGCCGTCCGCTGTCGCTGAGTGTGCAGCTGCCTTCTAACCTGAGGCCTGCCTTGTGTTCCCCCCGCGATATTTCATGCGAGCACAGGGGGGTCGAACACTATCTTCAGCGTCTGCTGCACGAGATTGACCTCGTCGGTTGTCATCTGGGGACCGGGCAGCGGGTCGAGCAGTTTCATTTGGGGGGCGGAACCCCCGCAATCGCCCACCTCAGACGGCTGATGAGTCATCTTCATGGCCGATTCAACTTTCTCGGGCATGAGTGCGGTGACTACAGCATTGAAGTTGATCTTCACCACACCGACTGGTCGACCATGGGCGTGCTGCGAGACCTGGGATTCAACCATGTCAGCATCGGCGTTCCCGACATCGGTGCCGACAGTGAAATGTCGGTGGACTGCTACCAGAACCCGGCACCCATCCATTCGCTGATCGATGCCGCTCGCACCTTTGGATATCGATCGATCAATGTTGACCTGGGTTATGGTCATGCCTGGCAGACACCCGAAAGTTTTGCGCTGAAACTGGCCACCATCATCGAACTGGAGCCGGACCGCCTGCTGGTATTTGATTATTCCCGGCCACCCCAACGCTATCGACCGATACCCGGGGACAAAATCAGAGCACTGTGTGGCGATAATGATAAAAGCGCGATGCGCCAGAGCTGCTTTGAACAGTTGATCGGCGCGGGTTATCACTACATTGGCCTGGGGCAGTTCGTCCGGGCCGATGATGATTTGGCGATTGCGCAGGAGCGGGGCCGGTTACGCCGCACCTGTGAGGGTTTTACCCGTCACGGGTATTGCGATCACATCGGCTTCGGTTTGGGCGCTATCAGCCAGATTGACGATTTGTACGCGCAAAACACCGACGCGCTTGAACGGTATTGTCAGCAACTGGACATGGATCAGCTGCCGACCAGTCGCGGTTGGCGCTGCGAGGCCGGGAGCCAGATCAGGCAACTCGTGATGGAGCGACTGGCGTGTGATCTGGAGCTGGATATTCAGGCTGTCGAAACGCGTCACGGACTGATTTTTCGCCAGTACTTTTCATCCATCTGGTCGGTGTTGGAGCAACTGAGTCGTGACGGGTTGATTGAACTGTCCGACCGTTTCATCTGCATTCTTGAGGCCGGCAGGCCGCAAGTGGATGCCATCTGCAACCTGTTTGAAAAGGATTCGGGCGGTGCGGGGCATGAACCCCATTGCGAGTAAATTGATCATGACGACATCATTTGATTTCAATCGCGCCCTGGTCGAAAAATATGACCGTCCGGGGCCGCGTTTTGAGTGAACAACACTGCCGAAAGCAATGATTTCTTACGAATTACCGACCTCAAATAATCACTGCGTAGCTGAAACCATGTGCTGGACTTGCTCATCTAACAATCACCTGCCTACTAATAATCGTACGCAGGAATTACGATCCTTAATCCACAAAACAGATATAGGACCAGTCTGAATTATCTAAATAGCTGCGCTGGAGCAGTTTTGCAAAAGCACTTGGGCATTACACCGGATCTAGCATGCCCAGAGCGGATCCGTCGCGCCTACAAACCCCTTGACCTACCAAAACAGCGACGTGGTGGTGGCGGAGTACATCTATAAGAACAGGGCGAGTGATGGGGCCCAGATGGTATGCGTTTTTAGTCCTAGTCCTATGTCGAGCGCATTCAGTCCTCTTTAAAATGTCCGAAGAATAAACTCTGGGACAATTATCGTGAATTCAATCAGTGCCTGCGGGCCCAGTGACCTAGTGAGCCTGCACGTCATGGTAGTGGAGTCTGATGTCCCGCGGGCGGCGCGTTTATTATCATTATTTCGGTCTCTGGGCATCTGCAAGCTTAGCGTTGTATGCGGGTTGCAGGATCTCAGCCCTCAGCTTAGCCAGAGTCAGGTGGATGTGCTTGTGGCTGAGATTAATCCGACCAGTAACGATGGGCTGATGTTGCCCAGCGCGTTAAAAATGCACTATGGCTCGGCATGTCGCTCCCAATCTCCGCGGATTCTCTGGTTGGCTGAAGCTGAGCAGTCGTCAACGGTATCTTCGCTGACGGAGCGATACAGTGGTGTAACTTCTCTTGTTGTCCCGCCCAGAGAAAGGCGTGAAGGTGTTTCCATCAACGCGCTCGATGCTCACGCTCAATTGGCGTGCGCCGCAGGGTTCATCGCAAGAAATCTGTACTCCTTCTGTCCCACAGCCGTAGCTGATGCGTTGCACGCACTTCTTGCTATGCCGAAGATGGCCTATCGGTCGCTGCCCGCAAGGCGAGATGTGCCGAGTGAAGAGGATGTCATCATTGCGCTCGCTACCGGGGAGGGGCTTCGCGTGGTGTTCCAGCCGCAGCATGATTTGCGAACCGGAGAGATTGTTGCCGCTGAAGCGTTAGTGCGTTGGTGTCATCCGAGGCATGGCGATATTTCACCCGTGATACTGATCCCACTGGTCAACAAATTGGGCTTGCACTTGCTTTTGTTCAGTTTTGTGAAGGCCAAGGTGCTTGAGGTGCTGTCTTCTTTGCAATCGATGCAACTGCAGATACCCGTCTCCGTCAATGCCTCGGTCGATACCCTGTGCACTGTAGGGTTTTCAGCCCGCTTGGCCGAACGAATGATACGGGCGGGTTTGCCGAACCACTTGCTGAAGATCGAGCTTACGGAAGACATTCCAGTGATGGACGAATTGTGTTTGTCGGCCGCGCTCAACGCGCTCAAAGTTCGAGGCTTCGGTGTGTCGCTTGACGATTTCGGCTCTGGCTCTGCAACGTTGCGGCAAATCGCGCGCATGCCGTTCGACGAAGTGAAAATAGACGGCGCGCTTATTCGCGATCTGGACACCAAATCTACGGCGCGTCGGGTGGTGGCGGCGACACTCGCGCTGGCACGCCGCTTGAACATGACGGTGGTTGCCGAAGGTATTGAAACGGAGTCGTGCAAGATATTGCTTCGCCGGCTTGGCTGCACCTATGGTCAGGGCTTCGCACTCTCCAGGCCGATGGAGGTTGAAACTTTCCTGAGCAGGCTGACGGTGGACAAGCAATCGGGTGTGATGCAGGAATCTCTCGCCTAAGGCTTGTAGAGGTGCGTAAGCTAATCGCACCACTTTAAATAACTTTTGGTTCTGACCGCACGAAAATCAACGCGTGCACCCATAAACTGACTAGTCTTCAACGTCAGATCACCGCTGTCATGCTGTCTCGCGAGCTTGGTATACCCAAATATGAAACGTCTTCGTATTGCGCTCTTGGACGACCACGCGATTGTTCGCCATGGTCTTTGTGCCCGCCTCAGTAAGGAAGCTCTGTTTGAATTGGTTGGCAACTACGGAACCACTCGTGAACTGATGGCTGGATTGCCAATAAACCCCGCGGATTTGTTGTTACTCGATTACGCATTGGGTCCGGATGAACTGGACGGGGTTTCGTTGATTCGAGCGATCCGAATGAAATTCCCTGATTGCCGCATATTGGTTTTATCTGCACATCACGATCCTTCTACTGTCGCGCTCGCTTTGAGAGTGGGTGCGCGTGGTTTTATCGGCAAGGGCGAAGACCTGCCAAATCTCATCCGTGCCATCCACGCGGTGGCATCAGGCGCTGTTTATTTAACTGCGGAGATGTCGTATAGCGTCGCGGAGGCAACCACGCAAACCAGCGTAAAACCCGCCGAGGAGTCACCCGATGCGTTGCAAGCGGCATCGCTATCTGCGCGGGAGCAGGAGGTCATTCGCTGTTACCTGGCCGGGATGACCGTTTCGGAAATCGCCGAAAAGTTTAACCGCAGTATCAAGACGATCAGCACGCAAAAAACGGCTGCATTTCGCAAACTGGGTGTGACGTCCAATAACGGCCTGTTCAAACTCAAAGATACCCTTGGCTCGCCATGAGGTGTCTGTGGGGCGCCAGTTTGATACTCGTCTTCGCCTTGTTTCGTGTAGAGGCGTATGCCGGTGAGCCGGACAGTACACTCCAGCTAACCGGTGTCGAACGCGTCTGGATTGCCGAGCATCCGGTGCTGCGCGTTGCAGTCATGGAGGGTTTTGGTGCGCTGGAGTACATGCAGGACTCCAAGCTCTCGGGACTGTCAGTCGAGTACCTGAACGCGATCTCGAGCAAGCTGGGCATAACCTTCAGCTATGTAGTGACAGAGGGCGGCGGCGCGCGAATCGCCCTTTTGCAACAGGGCAAAGTGGACTTGATCTCTACGGTGCGCAGCATCGGCCCGATATTGGCGATCCCTGGCCTCGCATTGACTGATCCGTACCATGTCAGTCCTGCCATCGTAATCTCACGAGCTAAAATGCCTTTGATATTTGATCTAGCCCAATTGGAAGGCAAGCGAGTCGTGATCGCAGCCAAGGGGCCTTTTGAACCAATTTTACATGCCAGCGTCAAGAACGTCAGTGTGATAAAAAGCAGTTCAGCGCTGGAAGCCCTGAGGCTAGTCGAAGTGGGGGACGCTGACGTGGTGCTGGGTACCGAAACTTACCTGATGCCCTATTTCAGCTCGCAATTTGAAGGTGTGTTGCAGTTGTCCGGAGTGATCGCCTCAATGAATTCCGCGATCAGCATGGCAGTGGGTGAAGACCAAACCATACTGCTGTCCATACTCCAAAAAACACTGGCATCGATATCGGTGGAGAGCGCCTACCATATGCACAAGCATTGGCTCGTCGCCTCGGGATATGGAGCAACGGCGGATTCCAAGTCGATCCTTGATGAGCATCTGCACGAAGTCACCCTGGCAGGGCTGATGCTCGCAATATTACTGGGCCTGGTCCATCAGACCCATCGTCAGCGTCGCAGGGCAGTGCGCAGCGAGCGCGAGAAGGCGAAGTTCCTGGCGGTGATGAGTCACGAAATCCGATCGCCCATGAACGCAATCCTGGCGGCCGTGGAGCTGCTGTCCCTGACCCGGCTCGATCATGAACAGCGTCATCTCTCGACACTCGCCACCAGCGGCGCCAACACGTTGTTGGCCCTGCTCGATGACGTGCTGGACATGTCCCGGCTTGATGCCGGGCAATTGCATCTGGAGCTGGAGGCTGTGAATCCCGCAGCGCTGGCGGAGAAGGCGATAGCGCTTTACGGACTTCGTGCCCAGGCCAAGGGCATCGGTTTGACCCTGGAAGCGCCCGATACGACTAGGTTTTTGATGCTGGATGAGGGGCGGGTGAGTCAGATCCTGCACAACCTGATTTCCAATGCGATCAAATTCACCGAGCGCGGTTCCGTTCAGGTGAAGGTCGTCATGGGTGAAACTGCCCTCCCTGATCTGAAAAAACTCGATATCTTGGTGATCGACAGCGGAATCGGTATTTCTCCTCACATTCAAGAACGTCTGTTCGAACCTTACTCACAGGCAGAACATTCGTACAAACGATCCGGAGGAACCGGGCTTGGCCTGGTGATCTGTCGAGAGCTGGTTGAGCTGATGGGCGGCACCCTGTCGCTCACTAGCGCCGTTGGCGAGGGAACGGTGATGGCGCTCTCGCTGTACGCTGAAGTCACGACGGCGCCGGCTGGAGAGCTCGCCTTAGGTAATCAGTTCGAACCATCGCATTTGACGTCGCCGGAGGTTGCCGAACCGCGTGCGGGCGAGCTGACTGCAACCCTGCGCATACTGGTGGTGGAGGATACTCGTGCCAACCAGGAAGTGTTACTGGCCCAGCTCCACCAGTTTGGATTCGTCGCGGCACTCGCCCCCGATGCAGCGCAGGCCGTGTTGCAATTTGAACAGCAGGTATTTGATCTGGTGTTGCTGGACTGTGATTTGCCGGATAAGGATGGCTACACCGTCGCCACTGAACTGCGCGCGCTTGAGCTTGACCTGGGACGGCCGCGCTGCCCGATTATTGCGATCTCTGCGTCCACCGGGCATGACCATTCCGAGCGCTGCTTTGACTACGATATGGACGGCATGCTGAGTAAGCCAATTCAACTTGCCAAGTTGAAATCAACCATTGAGCTTTGGTGTGAGGTGGCTGTCGTGCAAAAACAACTTGAGCCCGCCGGTCAAGTCAGCCTCGGTCTGAACCAGATCCGAACGTCGATTCTCGACGACTTGTTACATTTGCTGGAGGCTGTGATTCACGGCGATTCGCAGCTTGCGTTGCACAGAGCCCATCGTTTGCACGGTGCAGCACTTGCCATGGGTTGGATCGACATTGCATTGGCCACACAAAAGTTCGAAAGCCTGCTGCGCTCCGACACATCGTTGGACGAAATGCATGCCCGTGCGCACTTGCGAGAGATCATGCAGCAGTGGCGTCGCCTCGATCAGGAACTATCGGCACCCGCACATGAAAGATAAGCACTCGGCAGCACTTTGGATGTTCGCGTTACTCGGCTTTTCGTGCCTGTTGGTTTCCATGGACCGACGCATTTTCTGGGTGCTCGCCAGCGGTGTTCGATACGAACTGGGGCTCACGCAGCTGCAGGTGCAAATGGCTTCTGAAGCCACACAGTTTGGCTTGGGGGCAGCGAGTCTGGCGGCAGGGTATCTGGTGCGAGCCTTCAACCGTAAAGGGGTGGCCATGGTGGGGCTGTTGATAGCCTCAATGGCGACGTCCGGGGCCGCGTACGCCCTGGATTTCCACGGTATGTTCGCTGCTCGATTGATGGTCGGTATCGGGATCGCGTTGAATCTCGTGGCCATGGTGGCGATTGGCATCAGTAACTTCCCGCGCCACCGATCCAACGTCGTCGCTGCGGTGTTGTTTTTCACGGGGGCAGGCTCTTTAATTGCGGTCAATCTGGGCACTATTATCGACGAAACGACGGGCTGGGATGATCCACTGATTGCGTTCGGTTTAGCGGGGCTGCCAATGGCGGTTGCGGTTTTCATTTTGCTCAAACCCTGGTTCAGCGAGGCGGTTGAGCCGCGACGGCTGGACAGCTACCCAGCCCAACTGTCACTGGCCAAATCGATGTGCTCATATCGCGTCCTACTGTTGGGGGGCATGACCGTATTACTGAGTCTGTGCATTTCCAGTTTTCGTGATAACTATCTTTACCATGTGCGTGAGGAGAGTGGCTTTACCTGGCAATTTGGACAATTGGCAGTCAGCGCGTACGCATTCGGAAATTTGTTCGCATTCTATGGTGCATCGGTATTTGAACGGTACGGCGCCCGCCGTGTGCTGATCGCGTCATTGGCGCTGACGGTCATCTTGTCGTTTTTTATTTTTATCACGGATTGGGAATACGCCGGCGTCCACGTCGTATTGTCCATGTTGTTGGGTATCAGCCTGGGTGGGATTGCGACGGTCGCATTGCTCTCAGAAATGATTGGATCTGTTGTGGCAGCGCAACGGGGCCCCGTTATCGGCCTCTTTTTCGGCTGCCTGTTTTTGCCCAATATCTTTTCCAATGGGCTGTGTCAGTCCGTGGAGGGTGCAATCGGACATGCGGCGGCGGGCTTGCTGCTGATGTCAGGTAGCGCATTGATCGCTGCGGTACTCGCAACCCGATTGCCGACGCCGCCAAAGAAGCACCATAGAGTATGATTAAGATTCATTACTGGCACTATCTACAAATGATGCTTTAACGCTACTTCTATTTTTTTCAGATTGGTCCGATTTTAAATTCCCCCAGCGCTCGCCACGCTCAGGTTTGTTGTTACAAGCAAATCTGTAGCGTGGAGCGAATATGTTTAGTCAAACAGTTTCAAGAATTATTGTTGGCATTGGCGTGTTCGGCGTGTTGGCTTTTTCGCTTGCGTGTTTTGCAAAAGATGCGATCCAGGATCTCGGTAAAACAAATGGGTTGGCGGATTTGGTGCTGATCCAGGACTGGAGGAACGGTGATCTGGCTATATTGATCAGGCATGAAGAGCGATGCGATCGCTCCAGCAATCTTTGCTTCGGACCGGCTGACGGTGTCACTGTAGTTGGCAGCGAGCGGGCGAAAAAAATCGGTGCAAAACTAAGGGAGCAAATTGGCCTCGACGATGTAGACAGGCTGACAAGTCCCATGGTGCGCACCGTTCAGACAGCGCAATTTATGTTCGGTGGCGCCAGGCAACTACCCAGCAGACACACGATTTGCGGGAAAGATGTCGTTCGTCGATTGAGCGAACACAAGGACAGTGATAGGAGCCTGATATTGATGACTCACAGTACGTGTATCAATGATTTGATCAAGTCGGCGGGTTATCGCGGTGAGGGTGAGCCTGATTATGGAAGTTTGCTTTTCGTAAAGTTTTTACCGCAAGGCGAGATCGAAATTGTCGGAAATCTGAATTTAGATTAATTGATTGAATCGGCGATCGAAACGCAAGCACTTGCCTTTCACTGGCAGTTAGCTGAGCTAATTATTGAAGCTAAAACCAGCAAGAAAACACAATTCAGACTGTTCCTAAATCCAGAGGTGCGTCGAGCAGTCATCATAGGGGCTCACTCACTAACGGTGTTTCAACCATGTTCAAGAAACTCGCTATCGTAGTTCCAATGGCTTTCCTCGCTATGGCTTCTACCGCTGCATTTGCTGCTGAACAGGCATCTCACAGCATTGATCTGAAAGCGCACGTACCTACTAACAGCTTCTACGTTTTACCTGTAAACGCTGAAATCATCAGTGCTGAACAAGTAATCGTTTACGATGTGCCAAGCATGAAGTTCAAACCATTCGTAGAGAGCTTCGATGCGAAGCACACGGCGGGCTCGATCAACGCAAGCGTCGATATGGCGACTGCCAACCTGTACAACGGCAATACCAAGATTGATTTGGGCGTTGAGTTCAATGGTGTGAAGCTGAACGGCACCGGCCAGGAAGTGATCAGCGCGGTCAATGCCAAGGCGGGTACTCGCGTTGATTTGAAAATTACTCCGGCAGCTGCAACAGCCCCTACTGGTTACGCGCCAGGCGATTACACAGGCACTGTGGCACTGACATTTGATGCTGTCGTCGCTGCTAAATAATTAGTTTAGCGCAATGACTCGCGCACTAACTTGGCGGTGATTCAAGCAGATCGATTGGACGTGTCTAATCGATCTGCTTTCCAGTGGGCTTGTTCCAGGCAAGAGTATCTCCAGCATGTTCCCTATAACGCTCATTGTAGCGGCGCTATTGCCGTTGCTGTGTTTTAGTGCGTTCGCCGCGTCCGAGGCAAACACCGGTTCGCCAAAAAGTTTGCTGGCGCAAGCATCGGGGCTGCCTTCGGATTTTGCCGAGCACTTTTTTGATGTGCCACTGGCAGTTCGCGTAGAGCTGGACAAACAATTTCTGGGTGAGGCCATCGTGGTCTTGTCACGTGACGATAAAGTCACCCTTATTGAGTTGATCGAAAGTGCACACGGCCAAATCAGCTTGAAGGAGCTTGATACTTGGACTGCTTATCTGAAGCAGGGTGTGAGTCTGGGGGCGTGTGCAGATAATTGTGCAAACGGGCTCCTTGCCGTGCATTACAGTCTTGAAAACTCGAAGTTGTTGATCGTGACGCAACAGGCTGAGCGCAGTGTCGATACACCTCGTTACTACGAGCAGCCCAAGGATGGCAGCAGCGGCCTTATCGTTCGGAATCAATTGAACCTCAACGGTGGGCAGGAGCAATCCCCTGGCGGGCGTTATGGGCTGGAAGCCACGGGCAGTCTGGGTAACTGGACGCAAACCTTCGGGCTGCAAATGGCCCGCTTGGGTGGGGATGACGAGCAGTTGTATCACTCAGTTCAAGACCTTTATACCCAGCGTGAGCTGCAGGGCAACTTCGTCCGCCTTGGCTACTTTACCCCTAGCTCCACCGGTGTGAGCCTTCAGCCACGGTTGATGGGTAACTCCCTGGATACGACTCTCGGGTTGATGTATGGCAGCTCCGATAGTCTGGCGATCAACAGCGCGCAACCCAGCGTTTATCCGATCTATGTCACCACCAACCGTCAGGCTTCGGTAGAGATCTATCGCAATGGTGTTCTGGTTAACACCCAGCCTGTATCGGCGGGATTGCAGACACTTGAAACTCGTAACTTGCCGAGCGGTATTTATGAGGTGGAAGTGCGCATCGTTGAAGATGGGCATGTTACTTCCACCAGTAAGGAGTTGGTCTATAAGCCAAGCAACTGGGGTAACGCCGACGAGCGCTGGCGCTACAATCTGTTTGCGGGGCGTGAAAGTCAGCTGTGGAGCAACTGGGAGGAGGCCGAAGCCGGCGAAGAACTGACGGCCGGCGCAGCGTTCAACTATTTACTGCATCCTCGCGTAATTGTTGGGCTGTCGGGCCGGCAAATCCGCCAGCAGTTGCAATACGGCACGACCCTGGACTGGACGTTGACTGACGAAGTGCGAGTCTTCGCCAACCTTTATCAGACACAGGATTACGGTACGGGAGTCGACATGCAGACTCAGTACGTCTATGGCCCTGGTAGTGTGTCTTTGAGTCACAACCGAAGTTGGCTTGACACCCGCAACACCTATGAAGTGTTGCCGGATGGTACACGGCTACGCCAGCGCAACCAGTATGTCGGCCAAACCAGCTCCTCCTCCGCGTCGTGGAATCATCGGGTTGATCGCAAGCGATCATTCAACGCTAGGGTGTCTCACAGCCAAGGCAACATAGTGGGCGTGGGTATTGACTTGGGCTTCACCCAACAAACCAACTGGATGGGCAGTGATGCCAGTTGGCGCTTCTCGGTGTTTGATCGCCCAGGCAGCATTAGTACCGATAACGAACGTAATCGTGGCGTTGAGTTGAGTGTGAATCTGGCGCTGGGGGCGGAGGGCGAGCAGTGGACCGCCAGCCTTGGTACGCGGACCTCGCGCGATGGAGACCGCGACAACAATGGCTCGATCAGTTATCGGCGTGACCTGCGTGACCATACGTTGCAGAGTGTCTCCGCGACAGCGACCGTCGACACCTACGGTGTGGGCGTTTCCGGTTTGGCGCAGTTTGAAACCGATGTCGTCACCGGCGACGTTTTTGCTCAGCGTTCTTCCTACAACGGTTCAATCAACGGTGGTTTGAACCTCGATAGTACAGTCGCCATTGGCGGGCAAAAGATGACGTTGGCGCGCACTGGGCAAGCCGGTGGGGCGGGAATGATCATCGATGTCGAATCGGACCTAGACGATATCGTCTTGCGCGCCGATGACTTGTCCGGCGGCAGCGTAATGTTGCGAGGTGGCCGTAACTTCATACCGATCACGGCTTACAAAAACAGCTCCGTCAGCTTCGACTTCGAAGGCACTGACGTGCCGGCGGCGAGCATCCAGCCTACGCGCAGCGCTTATCACCTGAACAAGGGAGCGGTGGCGTATCGCAAGATCAGCGTGATGAAAACGGTAACAGTTCTGGGGCGCCTGCTCAGCCCGAAGGGCGAACCACTGAAAGGGCACCACATCATCAATCACGCCAGTCGTGGCGTTAGTGAAGTCGATGGGTTCTTTTCAATGGAAATGAATGCAGGAACACCGACCCTCGAAGTTCGCTATGGCGATCGGTTGTTGTGCCAATTCCGCGTCGACACTTCGAGTCAGAACATGGAAAACAATGTGCTGATGATCGGTGACCTGCGTTGCGATCCGAAAACACTGGCTGTCACTACGAACAACAGCGAAAACGCCGGCTAAGCCGTGCTTCTGGCGATGTATCACAGGATCAAATGATGAGTACTTTAAAGTTGACGCGTGTATGGATGGGTAGCCGTCTTTTTCTTGCACTGTTGTTCGTGCTGGCCAGCCCGTCGGCCTGGGCTGTGAATGTACCGATCAAAGCAAAGTTCACACCGGACCCGAATAACACCCGAGTCAATGAGTTTGTGAACTTGACACCCATCAGCGGTTATTGCACAGAGCCTCGCGCAGGTTGCAAAGCTCTAAAAATATTCAGTATTGAAGCGAAGCTGAGTTTCGTCCCAGAAACAGTCCCCCAGAATGCAGACGTTTACATCAAAGCGCCTGGGGATTGGAGAAAAGTAAAGGTCACCCATCCGACTGCAGGTTCGCAAGAAGTTGAAATCAGAATTGGAGGGGTCGGTTCAACTTATCGCTTGGGTAGCTCTGCTAAAACTATCTCAGGTACAAATTCGGGCAGCCTTCAAGTTCAGCACTCTTTGCTTTGGGGCGCGGCGAACGGCCGCGACTGGGTGTTCGTGCCAAGCGGTTGTGCCTATACCGGGAAGTCGTATGTAAGTGCGGTTACCTACAATTTTTTCTGGAAGGTCCTGGACTCAAGTCGCTGCTCCAAAAAATCCAGCTATGAACTTCCCGGTTTTACCTTTGATAATATCGATTTTTCCTATGAGTTGCGTACGCCTAATCCGTTGGCGATGCATTCGGGTACCTACACAGGCAGCCTAATTTTTGAAGTGGGGCCAAACAAAGATTTTGATTTTAACGGGATGACGCCCGTAGACAATGTTGTCTCGTTCGATTTCTCACTTGAGGTGGTGCATTCCCTCAAGATTGAAATACCACCAGGCGGTGACAGGGTTGAGTTGGTGCCAGAGGGCGGTTGGCAACGCTGGTTGAATGGTGGCAAGGCTCCGTCTCGCTTGTTTCGAGATCAGACTTTTCTTATCTCATCCAGTACCCCGTTTAAAATGTATATAGAGTGTGGGAGCCGCAGTGGTGACTATTGTAATCTCGATGATCCGACCGGGACGAGTTCGGTTCCGGTGCAGGTAAGCGTTACTTTGCCCGGTGGATTTTCCGATCATTCAGGAGCGAGTATCCAACGGCGCGCACTTAATCATATTCAAGGTATGAGTGCGGCATCGGCGGGTAGCGCGCTGCAAGTGAAACCCGCGTATTACGTCGATAGATCCCCCGCGATGTTGCATTTTGAGGTGCCCAAACAGGGGGTAGACGAGGTACTTAAGAAAGATGGGTCGTCTCGCTATAACGGCAAAATCACCGTCATTTGGGATTCCGATATTTAGTACTGTTTTGTATAGCAACCTATTTTAGTTGAGAGTTAATGTGATGAAATTTACAATATTGTTATGGTCTGTCTGTTTGTTGTTATCTGTCACTGCCCAAGCGGGTCCGAGTATCAATGTTGGCGTGATCTACGATTACCTGGAGGCTGATCAGAGCACCTACCTTAAACGGGTGTTTAACAGTGGCGACAGTACGGCCTTCGTCAAAGTGAATATTTTCGAGATTGTCTACGATGCCAATGGCACGTCCACCGAAGTCCCCGTCGCAACCGACACTACCACTTTTGTGCGTAATGGTTTGATGGCCAGTCCGGCTCGCCTTATTGTCCCGGCGGGGGGCGCGCAGGGTACACGGTTGCTATACATGGGGGGGCGAGATAAAGAACGTTACTTTCGCGTGCGCTTTGTCCCCGTATTACCGGAAAAAGAAGATCAGTTTGCCGTTTCTGCTGAAGAGCGTGACCGTTACAAAAAGAGCTTGTCAGCGGGATTAAATATATTGGCAGGCTACGGCACTATTTTCTTTGTTCGACCTAAGGACACCCGTTTTGATACGCAGATAAGCAACACCGCTGATCGATATTCCCTGCAGAATAACGGTAATAGCGTCGTCATTGTTGATGAGTTCAAAGATTGCGCGCTGAAAAAGGAGGCAGACTGCAGGCCCACAAGCAAACACCACATTCTGGCGGGGCGCACGTATCAGTTTAGCAAGGAGCTTGGCCGTGAATATCGTTTTAAACTTATAGAGGGGAGCAGCAGCAAAGAGGTTGAGGTGTCCACTCGCTAACCAGCGTCGGACGGCATGTATAAATGCCTGGCGCGTGCCTGATGATTGATAAGAGGTGGGGTATGATAGATAAGTTCGCGTGGTTATCTATTGCGATTTTGATGGTCATGAGCTCATCTGCGCATGCGGATAAAATAGCTCATGTGTTTGACGTGTCACTGGATGTCCCCAAACCGATATTTTACGTATTGCCCGTGGGCCCAGATTGGATTCACCGTAGCCAATACTTGGAGTGGAATATTCTTAATTCGACACTGGGTGGTTTGCGCAAAGAATTCGATGTGCGGAATAATAGTGGGGCAATTACAGCAGAGCTGGCCGGTAAACCTTTACTTTCTAACGGTATCCCAGGTCAGGAAATTGCATTGACCGTTGTTTTCAATGGTGCAACCTTAAGTGAGTTTTCCAAGGCAGACGCAGTATCAGCTGCCGACGCAAACGTCGGTAAACGAGTCCTTCTTGAAATCTCGCCGGTGAAGCCCGCGAGCGGGTATCGTCCGGGTAACTACTTTGGTAGCGTCCACCTGTTGTTTAATGCGGTGGCGCCGTTCTGATATGTACCGCTTGGGGAATTTAAACTGGAACTGACGCTGTGCCCTTCAAGGTAAACGCTAGGATTGTAGTCGTTAGCCTGAACTCTCTACTGGCCGGGTGCCAAGACGTAAGTTCGAAGCCTGAAAAACGATCTTATCATGGCCCTCCGATCATGATGGCCTTGGCCCCGATGAAAAATAGTTTTCGCAACGGCGTAACTGATCTGAATATCACGAAAAGTGTAAGTGGTGGCGAATTACCAACCGTTACCACTGTAATTGTCAAGCAAAGTCGATAGCTGAGTGATTCCACTTTTTCGCGAAGATCAGTGTTTTCGATGGCTATAAAAGATGGGCAGTGGATTATAGAAAGCAACGTTACAATGCAACAATTTAATTCTGGTGGGGGTCATCAAAATTTTCAAACCAACGCTGCCATTAGGACTGTCAGAATTACTCACGAGACCGACGGAAAAAACTGACTGCAGCACCTGACCTTTTCGGTACGTCAAGAAGTCCTTGGCTTGCCCACCTCCGGAAATGCCAGAGCTGTTGAGACCGCTAATTAGAAGGCCCAAAGTAAAAAACGCCAACGCATCGTTGACTATGCCTCCCGCCAACAAGCCTGTACGAATCACCAATCCCTTAATATTTTTACCGTGATGATCCACATCGCGTATAGCCTGCAGTGTGCGCCAAGCGGCGAAGGCGAGCAGGCTGGTCAAGCCAGAAGATCTTCTTACCCATTCCTGCCTCGATTACCGGTGGCAAAACACAGGCGAGCTGTATCAATGGTCTATCAAGAAATCACCGATGCTTCAGCGCATCTCATCACTCCCGGTCGCAATTGTCTGTAGCAATGTGGAGGCGCTGATCTACCTTGCAGAGGCGGGCCGAGGCATCGCGTGCGTTCCAGACTTCGCTGTCAAAGAAAGTTTGGCGGTCAGTCGATTGGAAAAGGTGCTCAGTCCCTGCCTTGTAGGGGGCAGCTCCTTTCACGTCGTATGGCCCAGCAGCAGGCAAATGGCACCTAAGGTGCGAGCCTTTGTAAACTAAGTCGTAGAGGATTTTGCCGAGGGATTGGTGAGATAGTGTTGCTTACCCTCACTCTCCCTCCGATCACTGTGATCCAAGTTGCTGCCGGCTGTAAGCTTCGGTTTGAGTAGCGCCAGATGAGCGTCCGCTTTTGGCTGTGGATTCAACCGGTCGAGCTATTTGATTTGTAGTGGGAGAAGGGCACGCGCAGAGCTAGGGTTGCGGAAATGACCGAAAAGATGCGGAAACGATCCAGAAATGATGCAACAGAAAGCGTGTGCCGCAGAAACGACAAAGCCCTGAATAATCAGGGCTTTGTCGATACAAATATGGCGGAGGCGATGGGATTCGAACTCATGGACCTGTTACAGTCGACGGTTTTCAAGACCGTTGCCTTAAACCACTCGGCCACACCTCCGTTTGCGTTGCGGGCGCCATAATACCTGAATGAAACACACTGTCAAACTCTCTGCATGGCTTGTTACAGAGCGTCTGTTATGATCTTTGCGACTGAACGTTTCAAACCAACAGGAGTGTCGCCATGCGCGAACAGGATTACGCAGTTAATAACAGCGTGCAGGCTGAGCAGCTAGAGGTTAGCCGCGTCCTGCGCAACACATACGGCTTGCTCGCTCTCACCCTCGCATTCAGCGGCGTGATGGCGTTCGTCGCTCAGCAGATGCGTGTCGGCTACCCGAATATTTTCGTGGTGCTGATCGGCTTCTACGGGCTTTTCTTCCTGACCAACAAGCTCCGTGACTCGGCCTGGGGCCTGGTGTCGGCATTTGCCCTGACCGGTTTCATGGGGTTCCTGCTCGGCCCGATCCTCAACCGTTACCTGGGCATGCAGGGCGGCGCTGAAGTCGTCAGTTCGGCTTTCGCAATGACCGCGCTGGTATTCGGTGGTCTGTCGGCCTACGTGCTGATCACCCGCAAGGACATGAGCTTCCTCGGTGGTTTCATCACCGCAGGCTTCTTTGTTCTGCTGGGCGCGACGCTGGCGAGCTTCTTCTTCCAGATCAGCGGTCTGCAACTGGCGATCAGCGCAGGTTTCGTGCTGTTCTCCTCGGTCTGCATTCTGTTCCAGACCAGCGCCATCATTCATGGCGGCGAGCGTAACTACATCATGGCGACTATCAGCCTGTATGTATCGATCTACAACCTGTTCGTCAGCTTGTTGCAGCTGTTCGGCATCATGAGCCGCGATGATTAATCGCAGGCTTTAAGTAAAAAACCCGCTTAGGCGGGTTTTTTATTGCCCGGAATTCGGGCTCATTCTGTGATGATAATGCTGCCGTCAGCCTGCTGACGGTAGATGGTGTAGGGCAGGAGCAACGTATCGAGGGCGCCGGAGATGACCACGTCGATGAGGACAATGGCCGGAGCATTGTCATGCACCTGCGCATCCCGTCCTTTTTCCAGTGGCGCATTGAGCATGCAGAAATCGTACGTCACACCGCTGTAGATACGGGGAACGGCGCCGCAGTAACTTTTGTGATCCTTGAGATCCTTCGCCGCTACTTCGTCACTGCGAATCACTGTTTGTATCGTGCCGCAGCCCGCCAGCATCAGCGCCGCGATTAAACCCACCTGAATTTTCATACCGCCAATCCTTCGCCGGAAAGCTGTCAATTTACGCTTTTCCAGTCAAAACCGCACTCACGCCATCGGTGGCAAGCGGCGTTTGACCGGGGTCTTCTTGACGATGGCGGTGTTGGTTTCAGCGTGGCTGTTGAGGCGATCGAGCAGGGTGTCCAGTTGTTCCATCGAGCGCACATGCAGGCGCGCGATGAAGCAGTCGTCGCCGGTGACTTTGTCGCACTCGGTGAACTCTGGAATGGCCTGAATCTGCCGTTCGACTTCCTGCAATTGCCCTGGCAACGGGCGGATCCGCACGATGGCCTGAAGTTGATAGCCAAAGCACTTGGGATCAATCTCGACGGTGTAACCTTTAAGCACACCGCGCTCTTCGAGGCGGCGCAAACGTTCAGCAACGCTGGGTGAGGACAGGCCGCTGATCTGCGCCAGGGCCTTGAGCGAGCGGCGTGAGTCTTCCATTAATGCGCTGATCAGCACTTGGTCGATGTCGTCGGTCATGGCAAATCCCCTGTTAGGCAGTTGACGGAATACGCCTTGATAAAAAAGGCAGAAACCGAGTTTAGCCTGCTTTTTGCGCTGGAGAAGCCCTTGGGCTGATTGGCATAATTTGGGCTCAATCACGGGAGTCTGATGATGGACAACACAATTCGTCGCGGTTCATTCGAAATGAGCGCCGCCATGCTGATCTCCGGGACCATCGGCTGGTTCGTGCTGGTGTCCGGGCAACCGGTGCTGGACGTGGTGTTCTGGCGGTGCGTGTTCGGCGCCGGCACGCTGTTATTGATCTGCGCGGCCTTCGGCTTTCTGCGCCCGGGCATTCTGACCCGCACCACCTTCCTGCTGGCGGTGCTCAGCGGCGTGGCGATTGTCGGCAACTGGGTGCTGTTGTTCGCCTCTTATTCTCGCGCATCGATTGCCATCGGTACGGCGGTTTATAACGTTCAACCGTTCATGCTGGTCGGGCTGGCGGCGCTGTTTCTGGGCGAAAAAATCACCCTGCAAAAGCTGTTTTGGTTGGGTATTTCGTTTCTCGGGATGCTGGCGATTGTCAGCGCGCATGGCGAGCAGGGCGCGGGTGGCAACGATTACCTGATGGGCATCGGTCTGGCCTTGGGTGCTGCGTTTCTGTACGCGATTGCGGCGTTGATCATCAAACACCTGACCGGCACGCCACCGCACTTGATTGCCCTGATCCAGGTCAGCACCGGCGTTCTGCTGCTCGCACCTTTCGCGCACTTTTCAGCGTTGCCGCAAGCGCCAAGTGCCTGGGCCAGCCTGGTGACGTTGGGCATCGTTCACACCGGCGTAATGTATGTGCTGCTGTACGGCGCGATTCAGAAACTGCCGACGGCACTGACCGGCGCGTTGTCGTTCATCTACCCGATTGCGGCGATTTTCGTGGACTGGTTTGCCTTCGGCCATCGCCTGGAACCGCTGCAATGGATCGGTGTTGCCGCGATTCTGCTGGCGGCCGCTGGCATGCAGCAGGGCTGGGGCTTGAAGTTTCGTCGGCCGGTCGCACAATAAACGGCGTCAGATGTTCCAGCGCGGCGCGGTCTTGGCCAGTCGCTGGCGCATCTCGCTGATGTTCGAAGCGAACTGACGGATCAGTAACCGATAGCCGTCCAGTGAGTTATAAACCGGCGCCTCGAGACTTGAATCAACTGGCACATCGGCGGGGCGACTGAGTCGCTGCGACGCGCCGGTCTTCAACACCCGGGCCATGCCGATCAGTTGCACGCGAATCTGCCGGTGTTCGGCTTTGAAACTCGATTGCAGATGCGCCATGGCATCGCGGTCGTTGGCATCCGGCCGGGTGTTGCCGAGGATTTCCAGGGTGCTGACGCACATGCGCAAATTGCGCTGAATGGCATCGAGTTCGGTCATGGAAATCTTAACTTCCTTGGACACCGACGGCATCAGCGAACGCAATTGCACCATCGCTGTGTTCAGGCGATTCATGAGCTTCAGGTGTTCGTCAGCGGAGACGGGCTGTCCATCGATGATGCGTCCGTAAATCGTCGCGCAATCGCGCAGCGCGTTGGCCAGGTTGTAGCGCCAGGAATAAACCGCATACGACGGCAGGGCGAAGGAAAAGGCCAGGGCCAACGCAACGCCAATCAGAATGTCCACACCGCGCCACAACCCATCAGAGATCGGGTTGTCACCATGCCCGGCGACAATAAACACGGTGATCCCCGCCAATAGTGCGGTGTAACCGCCCTTGCCGATGGCGTGATACGAGAAGAATCCGCACACCACCGACATCACGAAATAGGTCAGCCACGGCATCCCGAGCCAGGCCTGTTGTGCCACCAGCAGCAGGCCGATCGTGGCGCCGATCAACGTGCCGACGGCGCGCTCGGCGGCCTTTTTGCCGATGTTGCCGTGGTGCTGCAAGCCGCCGATCACCACCAGCATCGTCACCGACGCCCACTCACCGTGGGGCAGGTTGATGCCGGTGGTCAGCATGATCGACGCCAGCAACCCCAGCGACACTCGGATCGCGTGGATCAGTTTCGCGTGGCGGTAGCGCCGATACGGGTCCAGTAACGGACGCAATAGCCGGCGCAGCAGCGGTGGCAGTCGATGGGCTCTGAACGTGTTCAGGCTCGGTGTCCTCAGAAGATGTAATCGGTGGTCAGGAAACTCGAACTGCGTCCGCTGATGATCTCGCTGATGAGTTCTTTGTTGGTTTCCTGAAACTTGGTCGCCACCAGCGTGCGGATTGAAAACACCCGCAGCGCATCATGCACCGACAGCGTGCCTTCGGCGGAGTTCTTGCGGCCGTTGAACGGGTAGGTGTCCGGGCCGCGCTGGCACTGGGCGTTGAGGTTGATCCGGCCGACCTGGTTGGCAAAGGTGTCCACCAGTCGACCGACCGCCACCGGGTTGGTGCCGAAGATACTCAACTGCTGGCCGAAGTCCGATTCCAGGACGTAGTCGATCACCGTGTCCAGATGCCGATAAGGCACGATCGGCACCACCGGGCCGAACTGCTCCTCCTGGTAGACGCGCATCTGCGGCGTCACCGGGAACAACACCGCCGGGTAGAAGAACGACGCCCGCGCTTCACCGCCATTCGGGTTCACCACCTTGGCGCCTTTGCTGACCGCGTCCGCGACCAGCGAGTGCAGGTAATCGACCTTGCTCGCTTCCGGCAACGGCGTCAGCGCAACACCGCTTTCCCACGGCATACCCGGTTTCAGGGTGGCCAGTTTGGCGTTGAATTTCTCGATGAACGATTCGACCACGTCTTCATGAACGAAAAGGATTTTCAGGGCGGTGCAGCGCTGGCCGTTGAACGACAATGAGCCAGTCACGGCTTCGTTGACCGCGTTGTCCAGATCGACCTCCGGCAACACGATGCCCGGGTTCTTCGCATCCAGCCCCAGTGCCGCGCGCAAACGGTGAGGTTTCGGGTGGAGTTTTTTCAGGTCGCTGGCGGCTTTGTTGGTGCCGATAAACGCGAAGATATCGATCTTGCCGCTGGCCATCAGCGCGCTGACGGTCTCGCGGCCGCTGCCGTAGATCACGTTGATCACCCCGGCCGGGAAGCTGTCGCGGAAAGCTTCCAGCAGCGGACGAATCAACAGCACGCCCAGCTTGGCCGGTTTGAACACCACGGTGTTGCCCATGATCAGCGCCGGAATCAGCGTGGTGAAGGTTTCGTTCAGCGGGTAGTTGTAAGGCCCCATGCACAAGGCGACGCCCAGTGGAACGCGGCGGATCTGCCCGAGGGTGTCCTGTTCCAGCTCGAAGCGGCTGGAGCGGCGGTCGAGTTCCTTGAGGGCGTTGATGGTGTCGACGATGTAATCGCACGTACGGTCGAACTCTTTTTCCGAGTCCTTGAGGTTCTTGCCGATCTCCCACATCAACAACTTGACCACCGCCTCACGCTGTTCGCGCATGTGGCCCAGAAACGTTTCGACGTGCTGGATGCGTTCGGCCACGCGCATGGTCGGCCACAAACCCTGGCCCCGGTCATAGGCGCGGACGGCGGCGTCCAGTGCAGTCAATGCGGTTTCTGCGTCGAGCAGCGGCGTGCTGCCGAGGATGACTTGCTCGTCGCCATTTTCCCCGGTCAGGTACACCGGGCTGCGGACTTGGGCGAGGGGGCCGGACCAGGTTTTCAGTTCGCCATCGACCAGGTATTCACGCTGCTCGGTCTGGCCGTCGAGGCGGTATTTTTCCGGGATGTCGCTTGAGTCGGGAAACAGGTTGCCAAGGATGTGTGCTGTGGTCATGTCGCTACCCCGTCTGGATTGGGTGATGAACTGATGAATCGTTTTAGCAGACCTCGGCCTCGCTTGTCATGACTCATCTCATCGTTCGGCGGTTCAGGGTTTTCGATCGTGGAACGGCCGGCGCCTTCGGTCATGGCCTCAGATGCCCCCCTTGTTGGCCCCCAATGCCCTCAACCCGTGCGCGTCGGTGCCTTAGTGTTGGCCTGTGCCTGATCACAATAAAAAAGGTGCTCCCCGCGAGGGATGCCCAACGAGAGGACAACCATGCGGGCCAATCGAGTCTCTGAAAAGCCTAGCCTTTGTTTGGCGTTGGTGGGCGGCGTCTTTGCCGCGCTGCTCAGCGGTTGTGGCGATGAGCCGAAAAGCCCGGCGACATACAACGAAGCGGCCAGCGCCATGCCCGCCGACGCCGCGCTGGCACAGGTCTACGACAACAGCTGCAAGCTCTGCCACGCCAATCCGGCGGCCGGCGCACCGTTGACCGGCGACACGAAAGCCTGGGAGCCGCGGGTGCAGCAGGGCGCCGACACGCTGCTGGACCACGCGATCAACGGCTACAACGGCATGCCGCCGATGGGAATGTGCATGCAGTGTTCGCAGGAAGAGTTCGTGGCGCTGATTGCCTTTATGTCCGGCCAGACCATCCCACAATAAGAACGGCAGGGTGCGATTCATGACGATGGACTTAACACGGCGTCAGTTGCTGCAGCGGGCGAGTGTCATTGGCGCCTTCACCGCGCTGGGCTCAACCCCGGCGTTGGCCGAGTTCCTGCGCGCGCCACGGCTGATTCCCTGGCGCAACTGGTCGGGCGGCCAGAGTTGCCTGCCGGCGGCGCGGCTGGCGCCCAAGACCCTGGACGAACTGACCGAGGTCATCCGCCAGGCCCCGGGCAAGGTTCGCCCGGTCGGCTCGGCGCATTCCTTCAGCGCGCTGGTGCCCACCGACGGCACGTTGCTGTCGCTGAGCTACTTCACCGGTCTGCTCGATCACGACGCTCAAACCCTGCAGGCCGAGTTCGCCGCCGGCACGCCGATGTCACGCATGGGCACGCCGCTCAAGGACATCGGTCAGGCCCTGCAAAACATGGCCGACATCGATTACCAGACCCTGGCCGGCGCGATCGCCACTTCGACCCACGGCACCGGCAAGAACTTTCAATCGTACTCGGCCCACGTCTGCGGGCTGCAACTGGTGAATGCCAATGGCGATGTGCTGGACTGCGACAGCACGCGCCATCCCGAGGTGTTCAGCGCAGCGCGGGTGTCCCTCGGCGCACTCGGCGTGGCCACCAAAGTGCGCTTGCAAAACCGCCCGGCGTATCGCTTGCGAGAGCGCCAGTGGATCGCCAAGACCGAAGAGCTGCTGGAAGACCTCGACAAGAACACCCGGGAAAACCAGCACTGGGAAATGCTCGTGGTGACCCATTCAGACTACGCCTTGTCGATCGCCCTGAACGAAACCACCGACCCGACCACACCGTCGATCCCGCCGGATGAGGAGGGCGGCAATGAGTTCGTGACGCTGATCGAAAAGATCGACAAATACATCAGCGACTTCCCCGACCTGCGCCGCACGATGCTGAACAACCTGCGCCACCTGGCCAGTTTTGATGACCGGGTGGGCGACTCATTCGACATCTACGCCAATGTGCGCACGGTGCGCTTCAACGAAATGGAATATTCAGTGCCGGCGGAACACGGCCCGGCCTGCTTGCGTGAGATCCTGAAGCTGATTCAGGACAAGGACCTGCGTACCTGGTTTCCCATCGAGTACCGCTACGTCAAAGCCGATGACATTCCGTTGAGCATGTTTGAAGGCCGCGACAGTTGCTCGATCTCGGTCCACCAGCATTACCAGATGGACCACCACAATTTCTTCGCCGCCATCGAACCGATTTTCTGGAAGTACAACGGCCGGCCCCATTGGGGCAAGTTGCACACGCTCAACGCGAAAAACTTGCAGCCGTTATACCCGCGCTGGCAGGAATTCATTCAGGTTCGACAGGAACTCGACCCCGGCGGCAAATTTCTCAACGCACATTTGTCGTCGATTCTGGGGGTGACCTGATGGCGGTCAATCGTCGTAACTTTCTGCTCGGGACCGTCGGTGTCGGCGCCTTGCTCGCGGGCGTTGGCGCGTGGCTGCGACCAAGTGACCGGGGCGGTCCGTACAGCGACTATTTCCGGGCGCTGAACGATGAGCTCAAGGCCTACGGGCCGATGCGGCCGGTGATGCTGATCGACCTGGACCGCCTCGATCACAACATCGATGTTGTCATGCTGTCGGTGAAGCGCGGCGGCAAGCAGCTGCGTCTGGTGGAGAAATCACTGCCGGCACCGGGGCTGTTGAGCTACATCGCCAAGCGCACCGGCACCCAACGCTTGATGTCGTTTCACCAGCCGTTTCTCAACCATGACGCGGTGCAGTTTCCCCAGGCCGACATTTTGCTGGGCAAGCCGCTGCCGGTGCGTTCGGCCGAGTTGTTTTACACGTCGCATACAGGACCGTTCGACCCGTCGAAGCAGTTGCAATGGCTGCTCGATACGCCGGAGCGCTTGCAGCAGTACCTGGCATTGGCCAAGGGTTTGGGCACGCGATTGCGGGTGAACATCGAACTGGACGTGGGTTTGCATCGCGGTGGTGTCGGTGATCTGGCGGTGCTCGGACAGATGCTGACGCTGATCAGCGCGAACCCGCAGCACCTGGAGTTCGCCGGGTTCATGGGCTACGACCCATTCGTGGGCATGGGTGTGCCGGGAATTCTGGGTTCGCCCGAGGAACTGTTTGCCAAGGTCATGCTGATTTACAACCGCTGCGTCGATTTCACCCGTCAGCAATTCCCGGGGCTGTGGCGTGAAGGTCTGACATTCAATACCGCCGGTAGCCCAAGTTATCGCATGCACGAACAGGAAAGCCTGAGCAGCGAAGTGTCGGTGGGCACGGCGATGCTCAAGCCGACGCACTACGATTTGCCGTCGCTGGTGGAGCATGTACCGGCGGCGTTTATCGCGACGCCGGTGTTGAAAAGCACGGGTGCGGTGAACATTCCGGCGCTGGACGGCAAGTCGAGGTTGTTTTCGTGGTGGGACACGAATCAGCGTGAGACTTTCTTTATTTATGGCGGTAACTGGATGGCGGAGTTTGAATCGCCTTCGGGGTTGCAGAGTAACGGGGTGTATGGGCGCAGCTCGAACCAGGAGATGGTGAATGGCTCGGCGGCGGTGGGGTTTGGGGTTGAGGATCAGGTGTTTTTGCGGCCGACCCAGACTGAGTCGGTGTTGTTGCAGTTTGGGGATTTGTTGGCGGTTCGGGGTGGGCGGATTGTCGACACCTGGCCCGTTTACTCCTGAACAATTTTTGGTGACTGATCGTTCCCACGCTCCGCGTGGGAATGCCTCAATGGACGCTCCGCGTCCGCTCTGGGACGCAGAGCGTCCCGGGCTGCATGCCCACGCAGAGCGTGGGAACGATCTAATCGCTAGAACGCAAACGGAATACTGACCTTCGCCCACAGCATCTCGCCCTCAGGCCGGTTCTCCACATCGAACTCCTTGGCCCAGCGGATCTCCGCGCTGGCGTACTTCAAGAAGGTCAGGTGCAACGCCGGCCCGATCGCGAACACTTGCCCGCGCACGCCGTCATTCACGTCCTCGCCATTGAACTGCACGGTCCTGCCGAACTGCTTGTCATCCGTGGTCTGCTTCAAGTAGTAGCCGTTCAGCCCCAGCATCAGGTTGTCGGTGATCTTGTAGCTCGCCGAATAATCGAAGTGAAAAATCTGCCCCGACTTGTAATCGGTGTCCTTGTTTTTCTCGTTGAAGCTGTACGTCGTCTTCATCGACACCTCGGTCCTTTCCGTCGGCAACCAGGTGAAGGAGAACAGCGGTTTGTAGGTGTAGAAATTGTTGCTGGTGTTGGCCAGGCGATCGACGCTGTATTCGCCGGTCGGCACGGTGATTTCCACGGCGGCGCCGAGGGTCAGGTTCTTGCCCATGTCCCATAGAATGATCGGCGCGAAGGTGGTGTCGCCCATGCCTTCACGGGTGTCCTGCAAGCCGAACACCGAGACTTCCTGTTTCAGCCACGGTTGGCCGATGTAGCCCGCCAGTCGACCGCCAAAAATGCGCACCGGGCTGAGGTAATCCAGGCGCGGGACAACCGCCGTGGATTCGATCTCGACATTCGGCACCTTGCCGCCCAGCGAACTGATGTTCAGCTTCGTGGACTTGTAGTGGTTGTAGTAGAGGTTGAACACAACCATGTTGTCCGGAAGGCTGTCGACCTCCAGCGGCAACATGAAAAAACCGTCGGTACCAGGGCCAATGTTGTCCACGCCGGTTTCGGTGGCCAGTGCCGGTTGCAGGGCGCAGACGCCGGTCAGGCTGATGACCAACAGGGGAAATGTCGTGCGGGTCGGGTTCATGTGTGTACTCATTATTATTGTTAGCGGGCGAACCGGCGGCCACACGCAGGCCGCACCCTAGAAATAAGCTGTCTGTGCCATGCGGGGCAGGGTATTGGCGGCCATTAGGGGGACTTCTGCGGACAGCCTTTAAACCCTGTGCTAACTTCCTTCGACATAACCGGTAACAAAAATAAGAATGCAGCCTGATCCGGAATGTCTAGCCCCATGCAGATAAAAGTTATCGATCCCACCTTTGAATTGGCGCTGGTGTCGCCTTTTCTGTTGCAAACCCTGGCCGAAGTCGCCGAGCAAAAAGGCGTCAACCCCGACAGCCTTTGCCGAGGCCTGGGTTTTACCCTTGACGATCTCCAGGATCCTGCGCAACGCATTTCCTATCGGCAAGCCGTGGCCATGATCCAGCGCGCCCTCAAGGTCTTGCCCAATCAGGGGCTGGGTTTGTGGGTGGGTGCGCAGAATGTGCTGGGCACGCTCGGGTTGCTCGGGCATGTGCTGTCGCTGTGCAAGACTCTGCGCGATGCCTTTGCGCTGGGCATCCGGCATCAACACACTTCGGGCGGCATCGTGGTGTCGAGCGTGGAGGAGGCGGGTGATCGGGTATTTGTCGACGTCGAATGCCGCTTGCCGTTTGCTGACGTGCAGTTGTTTGCAGTCGAGGAGTTTTTCGCCAGCCTGTTGGTGTACGGCCGGGCACTGGTAGGCGCCGATTTCAAGCCGATGGGGGTGCAATTCATGCACGCGGCGCCAGACTATCTCAGTGAATATCAGCGGTTGCTGGGGCCGGACGTGCGTTTCGGTTGCCGGCAAAACCGCATGGTGATCGCCGCCCATTGGCTGGACGTGCATTTGCCCAATCACCATTCCCTGGCGCTGCGTCAGGCGATCAAATTGCTTGAACTGGAAGCGGCGCAGGTTCATCAGAAGATGGACTTGATCCAGGCCGTTGAGCGAGCGATTTCCCGGGACCTGACCGAGGGCAGTCATATCGAGAAGATCGCTGGCGACCTGAACATGAGCAGCCGCACCTTGCGCCGCCGCCTGACCGAACATGCACTGACCTTCGAAACGCTGCTGGAGCAAGTGCGCCAGGCCCGCACCATGAGCCTGCTGGCCAACCCGGACCTGTCCATCGAGCGCATCACCGAAGAAGTCGGATACAGCGACGTGCGCAGCTTCCGCCGGGCCTTCAAGCGCTGGACCGGCATGAGCCCGAGCGCCTTCCGCAATGAAGCCCCACTCTCAACGAGTCCCCTGTAGCAGCTGCCGAGCAGCGCGAGGCTGCGTTCGGCTGCGCAGCAGTCGTGAAATCAGGCACTGCGGTGTGTCAGGAATACTTTGCCCATAGGGTTTACGACTGCTGCGCAGCCGAACGCAGCCTCGCGCTGCTCGGCAGCTGCTACAGGTCGGTGCACACAAAATCCCGTTCCCCGGTTAAACTCCGCGCTCTTTTTAAGGAGTTCATATGAGTTACTACCAGCCGGGCATTCTCGCCACCCCCGTTCCGCCTCAAGCCCGTCATATGTTCTTCGCTCTCGAGTCTGCCGATGCACTACCGGCCGCGCTCGATAACTTGATGCAACTGGTGGACGGGAAATCGGCGGTGGTCGGCTTTGGTGAATCCCTGGTCAAGGCGCTGCACGCGCAGATCGATGGCTTGCGACCGTTTCCAGCGTTGACCGGTGTCGGCGTCGACAACCCGTCGACCCAACACGCGCTCTGGTGCTGGCTGCATGGCGTCGACCGAGGCGAGTTGCTCAATCGCAGCCACGCCATCGAAGCCGCGCTGGCCCCGGCCCTGCGCCTGGTGCAGATGAACGAAACCTTCCGCCACATGACCGGCCACGACCTGACCGGTTACGAAGACGGCACCGAAAACCCGCACGACGAAGCCGCCGTGGCTGCCGCGCTGTTGGGTGAAGGCGCTGAAGGCCTGGTCGGTGGCAGCTTCGCCGCGATCCAGCAATGGCAGCACGACCTGAAAGGTTTCCACGCGATGCCATCCCATGAAAAGGACAACATCATGGGCCGTCGCTTGAGCGATAACGAAGAGCTGGATGACGCGCCGATTTCTGCCCACGTCAAACGCACCGCCCAGGAAAGCTTCGCCCCCGAAGCGTTCGTGGTCCGGCGCTCGATGCCGTGGATCGAAGGTGACCGCGCGGGCCTGATGTTCCTGGCGTTCGGGTTTTCCCTCGACGCTTTCGAAGCCCAACTGCGACGCATGAGCGGACTGGAAGACGGCATCACCGACGGTTTGTACCGCATCAGCCGCCCGATCACCGGCGGCTACTACTGGTGCCCGCCGCTCAAGGACGGTCATCTGGACCTGCGCGCCTTGCGCATCGGCTAAGGGCCAAGGAGAGAACATGGACGTCGTACGCTGGGGCATGATCGGTTGTGGCAGTGTCGCCGAACGCAAGAGCGGGCCGGCCTTTTACAAGGCGCCCGGCTCGGCGCTGGTGGCGGTGATGGGGCGGCGGCTGGAGGCGGTCACCGACTACGCCGCACGACACGGCATCGCCCGGGTTTACACCGACGCGCAGGCCCTGATCAATGATCCTGAGGTGGACGCGGTGTACATCGCCACGCCTCCCGACAGTCACCACGCCTATAGTTTGATGGTCGCGGCGGCCGGCAAGCATTGCTGTGTCGAAAAACCGATGTCGCTGAATGCCGGGCAAAGCCGCGAGATGCACCAGATCTTCGCCGACGCCGGATTGCACCTGTTCGTTTCTTACTACCGACGCTCGCTGCCGCGCTTTCAGCAAGTGCGGCAGTGGCTGGAGGAAGGGCGCATCGGCGGGGTGCGGCATCTGACCTGGACCTTGACGAAGGCGCCTTCGCCGAACGATCTGGGTGGCGCCGACAATTGGCGCACTGACCCGCTCATTGCCGGTGGCGGCTACTTCGCTGACCTGGCCAGTCATGGCTTCGACCTGTTCCAGTATCTGCTCGGGGATATCGTCGAAGTCGCCGGTTTCACCGCGCGGCAGGCGGGTTTGTATGCCGCCGAAGACGCCGTCAGCGCCAGTTGGCGGTTCGCTTCGGGAGCACTGGGCATGGGCTGCTGGAATTTTGTGGCAGATCGCCGCGAAGACCGGGTCGAGCTGATCGGCAGCCGGGGCCGGATCAGTTTTTCGGTGTTCGATGAGCACCCGGTGCAGCTTGAAGCCGATGAACACCTCAGCCTGCACATCGCCCATCACGAGCACATCCAGTGGCATCACGTGCTGGGCATGAACGCCCACATCCGGGGCGAGGCGCAGCATCCCGCAGTGGCCGAACACGCGCTGAAAACCGACTGGGTGATGGACCAGATCCTAAAGCGCACCTAAAGCCAGGCAATCTCACTGCCGAAACCGGAGCCCTTGTAGCAGCTGCCGAGCAGCGCGAGGCTGCGTTCGGCGACGAAGTCGTCGTGAAATCAGGCCACGCGGTGCATCAGGATGACCGCATGCGCAGGTTTTACGACGACTTCGTCGCCGAACGCAGCCTCGCGCTGCTCGGCAGCTGCTACAAAGGTTTGCGGTTGGCTGTGAATCTAACCTTATGCTTATTCAGTATTTCTCAATCCCCACGCCGCCTCTCTAAGATCACGTCATAACTCGTTATAACAAGTGATCTGCCATGACCGATAACGTTCTATCCCTCAGCAGCATCCCGCTGCACACGCAACTGCGCGATGTGCTGCGTGCCCGCATCCTCGACGGCGAATACCCGCAAGACAGCCAGATGCCTTCCGAAAGCGAACTCGGCGCGCTGTTCAAAGTCAGCCGCATCACCGTGCGCCAAGCCTTGGGCGATCTGCAAAAGGAAGGGTTGATCTTCAAGATTCACGGCAAAGGCACCTTTGTCGCCAAGCCGAAAACCTTCCAGAACGTCAGCACCCTGCAAGGCCTGGCCGAGTCCATGACCGGTCGCGGCTATGAGGTGATCAACCGCCTGCGCAGCTTCAAATTCATCCCCGCCGACAAGCTCGTCGCCGAGCGCTTACAGGTCGCAGAAGGCGAGACCGTGGCGCAGATCAAACGCGTGCGGCTGATCAACCGCGAGCCGATCTCGCTGGAAATCACCTACCTGCCCAAAGCCATCGGCGAACGGCTGGAGAAGGCCGATCTGGTCACCCGCGACATCTTCCTGATCCTCGAAAACGACTGCGGCCTGGCGCTCGGTCATGCTGATCTGGCCATCGACGCGGTGCTGGCCGACAGCGATCTGACCCAGGCGCTGAACGTCGAGGCCGGTTCGCCGATCATGCGCATCGAGCGCCTGACCCACGATGCCGCAGGCGTTCCCGTGGATTTCGAACACCTTTACTACCGCGGCGATGCCTTCCAGTACCGCTTGCGGATTGACCGGCAAAAAGGGGCGCAGGCATGACTCGAAGGACGCTTGAACAGGAATACGACATCGTCGTCATTGGCGGCGGCACCGCTGGCCCGATGGCGGCGATCAAGGCCAAGGAGCGCAATCGCGATCTGCGGGTTTTGCTGATCGACAAGGCCAACGTCAAGCGCAGCGGCGCGATCAGCATGGGCATGGACGGCCTGAACAACGCGATCATTCCCGGCCACTCGACGCCCGAGCAGTACACCAAGGAAATCACCATCGCCAACGACGGCATCGTCAACCAGGCGGCGGTGTATGCCTACGCGACCCACAGCTTTGAAACCATTGAGCAACTGGACCGCTGGGGCGTGAAGTTCGAGAAGGACGAGACCGGCGACTACGCGGTGAAAAAGGTCCACCACATGGGCGCCTACGTGCTGCCGATGCCGGAAGGGCACGACATCAAGAAAGTCCTGTACCGCCAGTTGAAACGGGCACGGGTGAGCATTACCAATCGCGTCGTTTGCACCCGCTTGCTGACGGACGACGAGGGCGCAGTCAACGGCCTGATGGGCTTCGATTGCCGCACTGCCGACTTTCATGTGATCAAGGCCAAAGCGGTGATCCTCGCCTGCGGTGCTGCCGGGCGACTGGGCTTGCCGTCTTCCGGTTACCTGATGGGCACGTACGAAAACCCGACCAACGCCGGCGACGGCTACGCGATGGCCTATCACGCCGGCGCCGAGCTGGCGAACCTCGAATGCTTCCAGATCAACCCGTTGATCAAGGATTACAACGGCCCGGCCTGCGCCTACGTCACCGGCCCGTTGGGCGGCTACACCGCCAACAACAAGGGTGAACGCTTCATCGAGTGCGACTACTGGAGCGGGCAGATGATGTGGGAATTCCACCAGGAACTCGAAAGCGGCAACGGCCCGGTGTTTCTCAAACTCGATCACCTGGCCGAGGAAACCATCCAGAACATCGAAGAGATTTTGCACAGCAACGAACGCCCGAGCCGCGGCCAGTTCCACGCCAATCGTGGCACCGACTACCGCACGCAGATGGTCGAGATGCACATTTCCGAAATCGGCTTTTGCAGCGGCCACTCGGCATCGGGCGTGTGGGTCAACGAGAAGGCCGAGACCTCGGTCAAGGGTTTGTACTCGGCGGGTGACATGGCGGCGGTGCCGCACAACTACATGCTCGGCGCGTTCACTTATGGCTGGTTTGCCGGTACCAACGCGGCGGATTTTGTCGCCGGTCGCGAGTTTTCAGCGGTCGATGCCAGGCAGATCGAAACGGAAAAACTCAGGGTCTACGCGCCACTGGATCGCGAACACGGTCTGCCGCCAGCCCAGGTCGAATACAAGTTGCGGCGCTTTGTGAACGATTACCTGCAACCGCCGAAAGTGACCAAGAAGATGCAAATCGGCCTGCAACGCTTCAGCGATATCCAGCGCGACCTCGATCAGATCAAGGCCCACAACGCCCACGAACTGATGCGCGCCATGGAAGTCAGCATGATCCGCGACTGCGCCGAAATGGCTGCCCGTGCGTCCTTGTTCCGCGCTGAAAGTCGTTGGGGGCTTTACCACTATCGGGTCGATCACCCGCAACGCAACGACAGCGACTGGTTCTGCCATTGCCATTTGAAGAAGGGCGACGACGGCCAGATGACCAGTTTCAAGAAAGCCGTCGAGCCTTACATCATCCCGCTCGACGCCGAAGAAATGCAGGCCTACGACCGGCTGCGGGTCGGCGCGTTTGCGGCCTGAGTATTACAAAAGAGAGAACCGTGAAATGGCCTATCAACCCCAGGAAATCTTCTTCCGCTCCAACGCGCCGGTCACGGTCGACGAGGACCTTTGCATCGCCCACAAAGGCTGCACCGTGTGCGTCGACGTCTGCCCGATGGACCTGCTGGCGATCAACCCGGCCACGCAAAAGGCCTACATGGCCTTCGACGAATGCTGGTACTGCATGCCATGTGAAAAGGACTGCCCGACCGGTGCCGTGAAAGTCGAAATCCCGTACCTCTTACGTTGAACACCGACCCTGTAGGAGCCGGCTTGCTGGCGATGGAGTGTCATTTGACATCTTCTTGGCTGACACACCATCGCCAGCAAGCCGGCTCCTACAGTTGATCGAGTTCCTATGTGGGAGCGGGCTTGCTCGCGAAGAGGCCAGCCCAGACAACATAAAACGCTACCCGGCCACCCCCGGACGCTTGCTTCAAAACACCCCTCGTTTCCCACCACGCCCTGATCGTGGCGGAGACGAACATCCTATAAATGATTCGAGGGGATTCACCATGTCTTTGCCCACATCGCTGCGTGCAGCATTCGCCGGTCTGGTACTGGCCTCATTCACCCTGTCGGCCTCGGCCGAAACCATCCGCATTGCCATCGGCACCCAGGACACCACGATCAACTGCGCCGCCGGCGGTCTGTTGATTCGCGAGCTTGGCCTGCTGGACAAATACCTGCCCCACGACGGCCAATACAAGGACGCCAAATACGAAGTCGAGTGGAAGAATTTCACCAGCGGCGCGCCCCTGACCAACGAAATGGTCGCCGGCAAACTCGACTTCGGCGCCATGGCCGATTTCCCCGGTTCGTTCAACGGTGTGGCGTTCGAAACCGCCGGCAAGCACAGCCTGTTCATCAGTGTGCTCTCGGGCAGCATCAAGGGCAGCGGCAATGGCATCGTGGTGCCGAGTGCCTCCGGCGTGCAGTCATTGGCCGAATTGAAAGGCAAGACCATTTCCGTGCCGTTCGCGTCCACCGCCCATGGCATGTTGTTGCGCGCCGTCGCGGCACAAGGCTGGGATCCGCTGAAGGATGTGAACATCATCGCCCAACCGCCGGAAGTCGCCGGCTCGGCATTGCAGGCCGGGAAAATCGACGCTCACGCCGACTTCGTGCCGTTCGCGGAACTGTTCCCGAGCCGTGGTTTTGCTCGCAAGATCTACGACGGTTCCCAGGCCAATGCGCCGACCTTTCATGGTGCGTTGGTGGATCAGGCCTACGCGAAAAAGTACCCGGAAATCGTCGTCGCTTACCTGCGCGCAAGCATTGAAGCCAATCAACTGCTGACCGCTGAGCCCGAGAAATACAGCGAGCTGATTGCCAAGGTCACGGGCGTCGATGCCGAGGTCAATTACTTGTTCTACGGCCCGCTCGGCGTGCAGACCCGCGACCTCAGCTGGAAGCCGGAATACCGTCAGGCCGTGGGCACCGCGATCGACACCCTCAAGCTGTTGAAGAAGGCGGATCGCGGTCTCGATCTCAATACCTTTATTGACGACCAATACATCCGCGCCGCGTTCAAGGCGTCGAATCTGGACTACACCGCGCAACTGGCCAACTACGCACAGACACCACTTAAAGCGACGGATGCATTGAGCGGCAACGCCATCACCGACTTCAGCCATGTGGCCGAGATCTGGGTGCGTGGCGAGCCGAAGGTCCGGCAATACGCCTCGGCGGAGTCGGCATTCACTGCATTGGCCAGTTTGAAATCCGAAGGCAAAAACATCCGAGCGGTGTATGCCCAGGCGAGTGACAGCGGGATCAAACTGCTGGCGGATCAGGCGTGGTTTGCCAGTGATGCCAAGGGCCGCCTCAGTGCATTCCTGCTCAAAGGCCAGGCCCAACAATTTGCTACGGCCCAGGGCGGCAAAGTCCTCGACTTCACCGACGCCACCAACCAGGCCGTTGCCACCCGCTGATTTATAGATCGTTCCCACGCTCTGCGTGGGAATGCCTCAATGGACGCTCTGCGTCCGCTTTAGATGTGACGCGGAGCGTCACGGGATGCATTCCCACGCAGAGCGTGGGAACGATCAGAGGTGATATATGTTTTCACGCTGGATCCCCCGAGCCGCCTCGCTGCTGCTCTGCCTTCTATTCTGGCAACTCGCCGCCAGCCACCACTGGAACCTCGGCCTGGTGACCTTCGCCAACGTGCCGACGCCGGTGGCCGTGATTGAAGCCGCACTCGGCCTCGGCGATTCCGGCAAGCTCGCCCAGCACCTAGGCAGCAGCCTCAGCCGGGTCTTCGCCGGTTACCTCGCGGCGCTGGTTATCGGCATAGCCCTGGGCCTGGCCATCGGCCGCTCGAAATGGGCCGAGGATTTACTGCTGCCGCCCCTGGAAGTCCTGCGCCCGATCCCCGCCGTGGCCTGGATTCCCCTGGCCATTCTGATGTTCCCGTCCTCAGAACTGTCGATGGTTTTCATCACCTTCACCGGCGCGCTGTTCCCGATCCTGCTCAACACCGTGCACGGCGTCGAAGGCGTCGACCCACGCCTGATTGCCTCGGCCAAGAGCCTTGGGGCTGGGCGCCGGGCGATTCTGCTGGAGGTGATCCTGCCGGGCGCGGCGCCAAGCATCATCACCGGCCTCGCCATTGGCATGGGCACCTCGTGGTTCTGCCTGGTGACTGCGGAAATGATCTCTGGCCAGTACGGCATCGGTTATTACACCTGGGAGTCTTACACCATCCAGAACTACGCCGACATCGTCGTCGGCATGTTGCTGATCGGCGTACTCGGGATGGGCAGCAGCCTGCTGATCAAGCGTCTCGGCGGGCTGTTCACGCCGTGGCACCGACCACGAGGAAAAACCTGATGAGCGTGATGCAAACCCCTGAAGGGCGGATTGACATCCGCCAACTGTCCATCGTCCTCGGCGAAAACCAGCACGCTTTCGAAGCCGTGCAAGGCCTCGATTGCCAGATCGAACCGGGGCAATTCGTCTGCATTCTCGGGCCGTCCGGGTGCGGTAAATCGACCTTGCTCGGCGCACTGGCCGGGCATCTGCAGTCATCTACCGGAACACTGAAAGTCGACGGCGCGCAAATATCGGGTCCATCGCCCCAGCGCGGCATGGTCTTCCAGCACCACACCCTGTTCCCTTGGCGCACCGTGCGCGATAACGTCGCCTTCGGCCTGAAAATGCGTGGCATCGGCAAAGCCGAACGCCACACAGCCGCCGATGAAATCCTCGCGCTGGTGGGGCTGGAAGGCTTCGCAGACCGCTGGCCCGATCAGCTCTCCGGCGGCATGCAGCAACGGGTGGAGATCGCCCGGGTGCTGATCAATCGTCCGCGCCTGTTATTGATGGACGAACCCTTCGGCGCCCTCGACGCGCTGACCCGGCTGAACATGCAGGAACTGCTGCTGGACATCTGGACGCGGATTCGCACCACCGTGGTGTTCGTCACCCACGACATCGACGAAGCGCTGTTCCTCGCCGATCGCCTGTTGGTCATGAGCTCGCGCCCCGGTCGCATCATCGAAGACCTGCGCCTCGACTTCCCGCGGCCACGCACCACCGAACTGGTCACCAGCCACGAGTTCTCCCGCTTGAAGCGTCATTGCCTCGAATTACTGCGTCACGAAGACGGTCGGCAGTTACCCCGCCTGAACCCTCTCGGACTTCCTCCTGAAAACAAACTGCCGCGATTTGCCCTATGACCTCTCTATTCGATGTAACCGACAACGACGACATTCTCGCCCTGCAACCGCGCCTCACGGACGAAGATCCCGGCGTGCGCAGAATTGCCTTGATCGAACTGGCCGACCTCGAAGAGCCGGATGGCCTGCTGTGGCTGGTCAATCGTCTGGCCGAAGACCCGACCGAAGAAGTTCGCGCCGAAGCCGCGCGCTTGCTCGAAGCCTGGGAGGACGAACCGGTGGTCGAAGCGCTGTGCCAGGCCCTGACCGATCCATCCTCGGCGGTGCAGTCTGCCGCCGCGCAAAGCCTCAGTCTGCTCAAGAGCGAGGCGGCGGGCAGGGTAATTCTGCCGTGGACCGGGCATGCCGAGATCAGCGTGCGTATTGCCGCGTTCAGGGCCTTGCGCGAATTGCGCTTTCCCGATGCCGCCGCTGTCGCCGTCGTCGCCTTGAACGATGAAGACGCCGGCGTTCGTCGCGAAGCGGTTGGCGTGCTTGGCTGGCTCAAACAGCTCGATGCCTTGCCAGCCCTGGCGAAATTGGCCAGCGACGACCCGGACACCGAAGTCCGCCGCGCCGCCACCGGCGCCCTCGGCCTGGCCTCCGATGCTCAAGTGCTGCCGGCGCTGCGCCAAGCCTTGCAGGACCACGCCTGGCAAGTGCGCGAAGAAGCCGCCACCACCTTGGGCAAGGTCGGTCACGTCGATGCCGGTTCCGCCCTGGTCGAAGCCTTGAGCGACGATTACTGGCAAGTCCGCCTGCGCGCCACCCGCAGCCTCGGCCGTTTGCGTTTTGCCCCGGCCCTCGACGCCCTGATCGAAACTCTCGGCCACCGCATCAGCAACCTGCGCAAGGAAGCCGCGCTGGCCCTCGGCGAACTGAACGATAAAGGCGCCATCGCACCCTTGCAGGCCGCCCAGGACGACGGCGACCCGGAAGTGCGCAAAGCCGTGCGCATTGCCTTGAGTCAATTGCAATGAACCCGGTGGCGATTGGTAATTCCCAAGGTCAACAACAGCTGCGATTGAACTGGCCGGACGGTCGTGAGCAGTTGCTGGGCCATGCTGAGTTGCGCCGTCAGTGCCCGTGCTCGCAATGCCGGGCGTTTCGGCTGCAGGGGCTGACAGTGAAAGTCGACGAGCGCATCCGCGTGATTGAACTCAACCAGCAGGGGTACGGCCTGCAACTGATCTTCAGCGACGGCCACGAACGCGGCATCTACCCGTGGCCCTACCTGGCACAACTCACCCTTGAGAACGACTGAATACCCTGTGGGAGCGGGCTTGCTCGCGAAGGCGTTGTGTCAGTCAACATTGATGTCGTCTGGCCCACCGCCTTCGCGAGCAAGCCCGCTCCCACAGGGGGCAGTGGTTGTCAGAAGGATTTGCTGATGCTCGCTACCACCGTGGCGCTGCACACATCGTCGAAGCCCCAATTGCTGGTGCACTGGCTTTTCGACAGATCGGTATCGATGTAACTCAACCCCAGCATCACACCCGCCAGTTCATGCGTCAGTTTCACTTCCCATTCGCGGTACGAGTCTTCGGCTTCGCCCGACATCGCGTACAGGTGCGGATCCTTGAAGTCCATGTTGCCGTATCGCAGCTTCAAGCCTGTGTCGTAAGGCAACTCGGTTTCATAGCCAACGTAGCTGTAGAGCGAGCTTTGCTTGCTGTCGATGCCCGGCGCATCCGCCGAGTAATAGGCCGCCAGCTTCACGCCATAAGCGTTGAGGATGGCGTAGGTCTCGCCCTGGTTGAACTGGCTTTCCTTGGGGTAAGCGTATTTGAGATAGCCAAGGTCCAGGCTGATCGCATCGGTCGCTTGCCAGAGCCAGCCGGCGTAGTAATCGACTTCCTGTCGAGTCTTCAAACCACCGCCGAAATCGACGTTTGAACTCCATGCACCGAGGTACAGGCCGCTGCTGTGCGCCAAGGTCAAACCGGCCTGCACGGCGGGGTCGTTCTGGGTTTGGGAAATGCCGCGGGTGCGGTAGTCGCTGGCCAGGGTCAGGTCGACCAGCAGGGCAAAGTCATCATTCAAGGGCAGGGCCTGGGTGCTCAAGGGCAGCAGACTCAAGGATCCGAGGGCGAGCAGGGTGAAAGCTTTCATGGGGTGCGTCCCGTTATTGTGATTGTTATGGGCAGTTTTTTGCGGCAAGGCTGCGCCGAACCCCGGCGTATAACGCGAGGGGCGGGCAGGGGTTAATGCTGATTTTTCTTAGAGAGTCGGTGCGTAAACTTCGCGACCGGCGAACCAGGTTTGCAGCACCTGGGTGTCGTGCAGGGCTTTGTTGTCGACGCTGAACACGTCGCGGTCCAGCACGATGAAATCGGCCTGCTTGCCAGGGCTCAACGAACCGATCTGCTTCTCCAGGCCGATGGTGCGCGCAGCGTTCAGGGTGTAGGCGTAGAACATCGTTTCGCGATCGATGCGTTCATCAGCATTGAGCACACCCAGCGGACCTTCGCGGGTGATGGCCTGGGCCATGGCGTTCCACGGATTCGGAGAGGACACCGCCCAGTCACTGGCACCGGCGATGGTTGCGCCCTGTTTGAGCAGCGAATGCGCTGGGTACTGATAGCGGAAGGCAAGCGCGCTGACGTATGGCTTGATCATGTCCAGGGTGTACTCGTCGGCGCTGGCCCACAGCAGTTGCATCGAGGCGATGACGTTGAGCGGCTTGAACCGCGCGAACTCTTTCGGATTGACCATTTGCAGGTGGGTGATCGAGTGGGTCACGCCGCTCTGACGATCCTTGCGCGCCTGGGCGATGCCGTTCAACGACTCACGCACTGCGCGGTCGCCGATGGCGTGGATGTGCACCAGCCAGCCACGCTGATCGATGGCGCTGACCAGTTCACCAAAATGCTTCGGATCGATCAGGAGTTCACCCTGTTTGTGCGAGTTGCTGTACGGATCGATCATCGCCGCGCTCTGCGCCGGGTATTCGATCACGCCGTCGGCGAAGATCTTGATACCGGGCAATGTCAGGTTCGGGATGCCCTGGAATTGCTGGCGGACCTTGTCCAGAGTATCGAGATCGGCCGGCACACTTTTCGAATTGGCCACCAGCAGCGCGGCGACGTGGGCGCTCATGCCGCCGCTTTCGGCCAGCGCCTTGTACACCGGCAGCACACCGACGGTCTTCTCTGTGGGTTTGAGCGCGAACACCGGCTCGCCGGGCGCGGCGTTGGCGGCGGGGTCCATCCACGCGGTGATGCCCAGGCTGTTGTTGTAGCGCACGGCGGATTGCGCGGCTTTCAACATGTCGGCGGCGCTCGGCACCGGCATCTTCGAGGCGACGCGATCCCAACCGGCGTCCACCAGGAAACCGTTGGGGCTGCCGTCGGCGAGTTTGCCGATGGTGTCTTTCTCGGCGTCCGGCAATGACTTGAGCAGCGCCGCATCAATCCCGGCGCGTTCGAGCATCACGTTGTTGGCCCACGCGGTGTGGTGATCGCTGCCGGTGAACACCACGGGCACCTTGGCCCATTCGCCACTGTTGAATTTCTTGCCGAAGGCTTCGGCCTGGGCCCAATAAGTCGAACTCATGCCGGCCACGCTCAACACATCGCCATGCCTCGCCTTGCCGTCATCGCGCCAGGCTTTCAGGCGTTTCTCCAGTTCGTCGAGGTCGACCACCTCGTCTTCCATGTTGGCCGAGACCATTTCCAGGCCGCCGAAAACCGCGTGGGAATGGCTGTCGATCAGGCCGGGCATCAGGGCTTTTCCGCCGAGGTCGACGACTTTGGTGCCCGAGTCGATCAGGGCCTTGATCTGCGCATCGCTGCCGACTTGCAGCACCTTGCCGTCCTGTACCGCCAGCGCCTGCACCTTCGGTTGGGCGCGGTCGGCGGTGAAAATCTTGCCATTGATCAGCACCAGATCGGCCGCTGCCATGGCTTCCATCGAGGCAAAACTGACGGCGGCCATCAATAGATTCGGGATGAATCTTTTCATTGAATGTTTCCTTGTTATTGCGTCTGATGGCCAGATTAGTGGCTTGTCACGGCCAGCAGAACGCCTCGCTCACGAAAAACGTTTTTGCCTGAATGGAAAAAGAATGGACAAGTTGGGTGCATTGAAAATGTTCGTGGTCACGGCGCAGCTGGGTAGTTTCAGCCGTGCCGCCGAGCAACTGGGCAAGACCCCGTCGGCCCTGACCAAAGCGGTCAATCATCTGGAAGCGGAGCTCGGCGCCCGGTTGTTCGAGCGCAGCACCCGGCGGATATTGCTGACCGAATCGGGGCGTCTTTATCTGGAGACCGCGCGCCAAGTCTTGCAGCGGCTGGAGGAGGCCGGCGAGGAAATCGAGCAGTTGCAGCATGGCCTGCGCGGCAACCTGAAAATCACCGCGCCGCTGGCGTACGGTCAGGCTTTTCTCGATCAGGTGTGCGGCGGTTTTCTGGAGCAATACCCGCAGATCAACCTGCAAGTGGACCTGTGCGATGAGTTCGTCAATCTGCTGGAAAGCGGCTACGACCTGGCGTTGCGCGAGGGGCATGACGACTTGCCGGGGTTGATTGCTCGCGTTGTCGGCAGCAATCGGCTGGCGTTGTGCGCCAGCCCGGCGTATCTGGCGCGCAAGGCGGTGCCGGTGACTCCGTACACCCTCGATGACCACGAATGGCTGCTCTATTGGCATCCGTTGCTCAGCCGCGAATTCTGGTGGGCCGAGCGCGACGGCCAGCGTTTGTGCCTGCCGCTAACGCAGTCGCCACGGTTGCGCAGCGACAATTACGACCTGTTGCTGGCCAATGCGCTGGCCGGGCGCGGCTTGCTGCACACGCCGTTGTGGAGTGCCGCGCCGTATCTGGCCGATGGCAGGCTGGTGCGGGTGATGGCCGATTACGCCATCGATCCGGACAGCTTCGGCTCGTACATCCTGGCGGTGTACCCCAGTCATCGGCGGGCAACTGCGAAAGTGCTGGCTTTCATCGATTACATCGCAGGGTTTCTGGTGTCTCGTGGCTTGAATGACGACGTGGTTTCCCTGTAGGAGCTGTCGAGTGAAACGAGGCTGCGATCTTTTGATCTTGATCTTTAAAAGCAACGTCAAAAGATCGCAGCCTCGTTTCACTCGACAGCTCCTACACGTCGTCTGCAAATCCTTGCCAGGAAAATGCCGAAAGAGTACAAATGTACTCCATGACGACTCTAACCCCCCGCCGTACCGCCATCCTGACCTTTATCCGCGATCGAATCGCGGAGCACGGTCAGTCCCCGAGCCTCGCTGAAATCAGCGAGGCGTTTGGTTTCGCCTCCCGCAGCGTGGCGCGCAAGCATGTGCTGGCGCTGACCGAGGCCGGTTTTATCGAGGTCAACCCGCATCAGGCCCGGGGCATTCGTTTGCTCGGGCAACCGGCGCGGCCCGAGTTGCTGGACATCCCGGTACTCGGTCGGGTGGCGGCGGGTGCGCCGATCGGAGCCGATGCCGAGGTACACAGCCGCTTGCTGCTCGATCCGTCGATCTTCTCGCGGGTGCCGGACTACATGCTGCGGGTCCAGGGTGATTCGATGATCGAGGACGGCATTCTCGACGGCGATCTGGTGGGCGTGCACCGCAATCCCGAGGCGCTCAATGGCCAGATTGTCGTGGCGCGGCTCGACGGCGAAGTCACCATCAAGCGTTTCGAGCGGGTCGGCGACCTTGTCCGGTTGCTGCCGCGCAACCCGGCCTATAAGCCGATCATCGTCGAGGCCAGTCAGGACCTGGCCATCGAAGGGGTGTTCTGCGGTCTGGTGAGGCAAGGGTGATGGGCGCCGTTGTTGCGTTGGACACGCTGTTCAATGGCGGCCAGGTCTGGAAGGGCCGGCCTGCGCCACCGGCTGTCAGCCCGCAACCCACCGGGCATGCCGCGCTGGACGCGGCGTTGCCCACGGGCGGTTGGCCGGAAGCGGCATTGACGGAAATCCTCCTGGCCGGGCAGGGCGTAGGTGAGTTGCAACTGGTGTGGCCGGCGCTGGCGCGGCTGTCGGCAGCGGGTGAACGTATCGTGCTGGTGGCACCGCCTTACGTGCCGTATCCCCAGGCCTGGCAGAACGCCGGGGTCGATTTGCGCCAGTTGTCGATCATCCAGGCCAGCGAGCGCGATGCACTGTGGGCAGCGGAACAATGCCTGCGTTCGGGCAGTTGCGGTGCGGTGCTGTGCTGGCCGCACAAGGCTGATGACCGGGCGCTGCGGCGCTTGCAGGTGGCGGCGGAAACCGGCTCGACCCTGGCGTTTGCTTACCGCTCGATCAACGAAGCCATCAACCCATCGCCTGCGGCCCTGCGTATCGCCATCGATGCCAGGCCTGCGCAATTGCGCGTGCTCAAGTGTCGGGGCGGGTTGGCCCGTTCGGCGCCGATTGCCTTTCCCGTGGGGCATTGAGGTTGCCATGCGCTGGGTCTGCATTCTCTTCCCGCAATTGGCGCTGGACGCGGTACTGCGTCAGCGCCCGGATCCCGATGAACCGTTGGCGCTGCTGACCGGCCCGGCGCAGCGTCGGGTGCTGCAAGCGGTCAACGCTCCGGCGCGGGCGCTGGGCTTGCGTCCGGGCCAGTCGATGACCGCCGCCCAAGCCTTGAGCAAAGGCTTTGTCACGGCCGAATACGACGTCGCCGAGATCGAACACTGGCAGCAGTTCCTGGCGGCGTGGGCCTATCGCTTCAGCTCTCAGGTCAGCGTGCATTACCCGCGTGCCGTGGTGTTTGAGATTGAATCCAGCCTGGGGTTGTTCGGGCCCTGGCCGCAGTTCGAGGCGCGGTTGCGCGCTGAACTCGGTGAGCTGGGCTTTCGTCATCGGATCGTCGCCGCGCCCAACCCGGTGGCCGCGCGGGTGTTGGCCAACGTGTATGACGGTCTGGTGGTGCCGGACGATCAAGCCTTGCGGTATCACCTGGGGCAGTTGCCCGTCGACCGGGTTGCCCTGGAGCCGGCGGTGGCCACGGCGTTGTCGCGCATGGGGTTGCGCACCTTGAGTCAGGTGCAGGCGTTGCCGCGCAATAGCCTGGCGCGACGTTTCGAGGCGCAGGTGCTCAAGCACCTGGATGCCTTGTTCGGTGAGCGGCGGCTGGCGCTGGCGTTCTACCTGCCACCGGACCGGTTTGATGTGCGCATCGAGCTCAACTTCGATGTGCAATCCCATCAGGCGCTGCTGTTTCCATTACGTCGCTTGACCGGCGATCTGTCGGCATTCCTCTGCGGCCGGGACAGTGGCGTGCAGCGTTTCGACCTGCACCTGGAACATGCAGGTTTACCGGACTCGGTGATCAAGGTCGGCCTGCTGAGCGCCGAGCGCGATCCGGCGATGCTCTTCGAACTGGCCCGGGGGCGGCTGGAACAGGTCCAGGTCGCGGCCCCGGTGCGCGGTTTCCGGCTGCGCGCCGAAGACCTGCCGAGCTTCGTCCCGCAGCGTCAGGAACTGTTCGACGACCGTCCGCAGCAGTCCTTGCCCTGGGAGCAACTGCGCGAACGCCTGCGCGCGCGGCTTGGGGATGAGGCGGTGCATGGCTTGCGCTTCCAGGCCGATCACCGGCCAGAGTGCGCGTGGCAGGCGCGGGCCGACAGTCAACTGTGTGCGGGATTGGCGGGCGTGCAGCGTCCGGGCTGGTTGCTGACGGAGCCGCAGGCCGTACATGAAGGCTCGACGCGGATCCTCATGGGGCCGGAGCGCATCGAGTCCGGCTGGTGGGATGGCGACGACGTGCGCCGCGATTACTACTTGATCGAAACCCGTTCCGGCCAGCAGGGCTGGGCCTACCGGGCGGTGGGCGAGGGCGGCCCGTTGTGGCTGCAAGGCTGGTTCGCATGAGCGTCGAGTATGCGGAGCTGCACTGCCTGTCGAACTTCAGTTTCCAGCGCGGTGCTTCTAGTGCCCTTGAGTTGTTTCAACGGGCGAAAAAGCACGGCTATCAAGCGCTGGCGATCACCGATGAATGCACACTGGCCGGCATCGTCCGCGCCTGGCAAGCGGCCAAGTCGGTGGAGCTGCCGCTGATCATCGGCAGTGAAATACGCATCGAGGACGGTCCGAAACTGGTGCTGCTGGTGGAAAACCTTGAGGGGTACCAGACCCTGTGCCGGCTGATTACCCGAGCGCGACGTCGTACGCAGAAAGGCCAGTATCAGGTGCTGCGTGAGGACTTCAGCGAACCGATGCCGGGGCTGTTGGCGTTGTGGGTGCCGGACACGGTCGATGAGGTGGCCAGCGGTCACTGGCTGAAACAGACGTTCAGCGATTGCCTGTGGCTGGCGGTGCAGTTGCATCGAGGTCAGGACGACACCCGGCGACTGGACGCACTGCTGACCCTGGCGCGGGAACTGCGGATTCCAGCGGTGGCCAGTGGCGATGTGCACATGCACACCCGTGGGCGGCGCGCCTTGCAGGACACCATGACCGCGATCCGTCATCACCTGCCGGTGGCCGAGGCCGGATTGCGCCTGCATCCGAACGGCGAGCGGCATGTGCGCAGCCTCGATGCTTTGCAATCGATCTACCCGCAAGCACTGCTCGACGAAACGCTGATGATCGCCCGGCGCTGCACTTTCGACCTCGGCCAGTTGCGTTATCAGTATCCTCGCGAGCTGGTGCCGGAAGGCCAGACGGCCACGTCCTGGCTGCGGCATCTGACGGACGAGGGGATCGCGTGGCGCTGGCCAGACGGTCCGCAAGCCAAGGTGCTGGTGCAGATCGACAAGGAACTGGAACTGATCGCCGAGCTGGGCTATGAAAGCTACTTCCTCACGGTTCACGACATTGTGCGGTTCGCCCGCGCGCAAGAAATCCTCTGTCAGGGCCGTGGTTCTGCCGCGAACTCGGCAGTGTGTTTCGCCTTGGGCATCACGGAAATCGACCCGGATCGCACCACGCTGTTGTTCGAACGCTTTCTCTCCAAAGAACGCAATGAACCGCCGGACATCGACGTCGATTTCGAACACGAACGTCGCGAAGAAGTCTTGCAGTACGTGTTCCAGCGTTATGGCCGGACCCGCGCCGCGCTCACGGCGGTGGTCAGCACCTATCACGCGGCCGGGGCGGTGCGTGACGTGGCCAAGGCCTTGGGGTTACCGCCGGATCAGATCAACGCGTTGGCCGATTGCTGTGGCCACTGGAGCGATGCAACGCCCCCCGTGGAACGCCTGCTTGAAGGCGGTTTCGACCCCGAGAGCCCGGTGCTGCGCCGGGTGCTGAGTTTGACCGGGCAACTGATCGGTTTCCCCCGACATCTGTCCCAGCACCCCGGCGGTTTCGTGATTTCCGAGCAGCCGCTGGACACTCTGGTGCCAGTGGAAAACGCCGCCATGGCCGAGCGCACCATCATTCAATGGGACAAGGACGATCTCGATGCGGTGGGGTTGCTCAAGGTGGATATTCTGGCGTTGGGCATGCTCAGCGCGATCCGCCGCTGTTTTGATCTGCTGCGCCGTCATCGCAATCAGGACTTGAGCCTGGCGACGATCCCGGCCGAAGACTCGCTGACCTACGACATGATCGGCCGTGCCGACACCATTGGCGTGTTCCAGATCGAGTCCAGGGCGCAAATGTCGATGCTGCCCAGACTCAAGCCCCGCGAGTTCTATGACCTGGTGATTGAGGTGGCCATCGTCCGTCCGGGGCCGATTCAGGGCGGGATGGTGCACCCGTATCTGCGCCGCCGGAACAAGGAAGAGCCCGAAACCTATCCCTCACCGGAACTGGAAGTCGTGCTCAAACGAACTTTGGGTGTGCCGCTGTTCCAGGAGCAGGTGATGCAGATTGCGATTGTCGCCGCCGACTACAGCCCCGGCGAGGCCGATCAGTTGCGTCGCTCCATGGCGGCCTGGAAACGCCACGGCGGACTGGAGCCGCACAAGGATCGGCTGGCCGCCGGAATGAAGAAAAACGGCTACACGGCCGAGTTCGCCGCGCAGATCTTCGAACAGATCAAGGGCTTCGGCAGCTACGGTTTTCCCGAGTCCCACGCTGCCAGTTTCGCCTTGTTGACCTACGCCAGTTGCTGGTTGAAATGCCATGAGCCTGCGGCCTTCGCCTGTGCCCTGATCAACAGCTGGCCCATGGGCTTCTACAGCCCGGACCAGATTCTGCAGGACGCGCGTCGGCATCATTTGCAGATTCGCCCGGTGGACGTGCGCGCCAGTGACTGGGATTGCAGCCTGGAACCGATCACCGGCGCGCAACCGGCGATTCGCATGGGGCTGCGGATGATCAAGGGCTTTCGCGAGGACGATGCCCGGCGCATCGAAGCGGCGAGGGCGAAGGGGGTATTTGTCGACATCGCCGACCTGGGCGAGCGTGCGCGGCTTGATGCCCGCGCCCAGGAGCAACTGGCCGATGCCGGTGCGCTGCGTGGCCTGGCCGGTGACCGTCATCGGGCGCGCTGGGAAGTGGCGGGGGTGCACAAGCAGCTCGGGTTGTTTGCCGGTTTGCCGAGCCAGGAAGAACCTGCGATCTATCTGCCCAAACCCACGGTGGGCGAAGATTTGCTGGCCGACTACAACAGTGTCGGCACCACCCTCGGTCCGCATCCGCTGGCGTTGCTGCGCGGTGAATTGAAAGCCCGACGTTGCCGCAGTTCGAAAGAACTGATGGAAGTCGAACACGGGCGCCCGGTCAGCGTCGCCGGGCTGGTCACCGGTCGGCAACGGCCGGGCACGGCCAGTGGCGTGACCTTCGTCACCCTGGAAGACGAGTTCGGCAACATCAACGTCATCGTCTGGCGCGACCTCGCCGACCGGCAGCGAAAGGTCCTCGTCGGCTCGCAGTTGCTCAAGGTCGATGGCCGCTGGGAAAAGGAAGGCGAGGTGCGGCACCTGATTGCCGGACGCTTGAGCGACCTGAGCCCCTTGCTGGACGGCATCAGCGTGCGCAGCCGCGATTTCCGCTGATCCCAACCACTGAACGTCACTGATCATTCCCACGCTCCGCGTGGGAATGCAGCCATGGACGCTCCGCGTCCCCGCTGTGACGCAGAGCGTCACGGGAGGCATTCCCACGCGGAGCGTGGGAACGATCAAGCGTTGGTCAAAGATCTGGCGTCATAAAAAATTTAACACTGTTCTCAGTGATGGCACTTTGGCATAATGCCGGCCGCCGACGTCCCGCACGTCGATTATCGATTCGATTCCCCCTCGCTTTTTCGCCGCTGCCCCCCGCAGCGGTTGGCTATGGCCGTGCCGGGATAAACCGTTTTTTCAGAAGGAATGCACAGTGAGAATGATCTCTCGGATGTTGGTATCGGCGGCAGCGCTTGCCCTTTTGGGCGGCATGGCCGGTTGCGCCACCGAAAGCTCGCGCGCCTTGCCGGTCGCAAAAGTCGAAAGCGCCAGCGTGGCCTATGCCGGTGTTCGCGTGCCCATGGCGGTCGGCAAGTTCGACAACCGTTCGAGCTACATGCGCGGAATCTTCTCCGACGGCGTGGATCGCCTCGGCGGCCAGGCCAAGACCATCCTGATCACTCACTTGCAGCAGACCAACCGCTTCAGCGTGCTGGACCGCGACAACATGGGCGAGATCCAGCAGGAAGCCGCGATCAAGGGCCAGTCCCAGCGCCTCAAGGGTGCAGACTTTGTGGTCACCGGTGATGTCACCGAGTTCGGCCGCAAAGAGACCGGCGACCATCAGCTGTTCGGCATTCTTGGTCGCGGCAAGACCCAGGTGGCCTACGCCAAGGTCAACCTGAACATCGTCAACATCAGCACCTCCGAAGTGGTTTATTCGACTCAGGGCGCAGGCGAGTATGCCTTGTCCAACCGTGAAATCATCGGCTTCGGTGGCACCGCGGCCTACGATTCGACCCTCAACGGCAAAGTGCTCGACCTGGCCATGCGCGAGGCGATCAATCGTCTGGTGGACGGTATGAACGCCGGGGCATGGAAACCGGGTAACTGATCAAGGTCGATGACAAGGAGCGGTAAAAGCATGTTCAAGACATATGTGTCGTGGGCGCTGATGGCGTCGACATTGCTGGTCAGTGGCCTGTTGGCCGGTTGCGCAGGCCCGAAAACCCTTTACCAGTGGGAAAGCTACCAGCCTGAGGTCTATGAGTACTTCAAGGGCGAAGAACCCAAGGAAGCTCAGGCCGAAGCGCTGGAGCGTGACCTGCAGAAGATCAAGTCCACCGGCAAGACGCCGCCGCCTGGCTACCACGCTCACCTGGGTCTGTTGTACCTGAGCATGGGCAAGGACGATCAGATGGTGCAGCAGTTCAGGACCGAGAAAACCCTGTTTCCCGAGTCGACGCCGTACATGGATTTCCTGCTTAAAAACGCCAAGACCGGAGACACCCAATGATCGCGCGCTCATTGAAACTGATGGCCGGGTTGCTTGCTCTGGCGGTACTCGGTGGCTGCGTCAAGCCCAAGACCGTGGACTATTCGGCGTACAAGCAAGCCCGTCCGAAAACCATTCTGGTGCTGCCGCCGCTGAACAATTCGCCGGACGTCAAGGCGTCCTACAGCATGTTGTCGCAGGTCACGTACCCGCTGGCGGAGGCCGGTTACTACGTGCTGCCGATCACCCTGGTCGATGAGACATTCCGCCAGAACGGCCTGACCACACCGGCGGACATTCACCAGGCACCGGCCAACAAGCTGCAGGAAATTTTCGGTGCCGATGCGGCGCTGTACATCACCGTGACCGATTACGGCACGCGCTACTTGATCATCAGCAGTGAAACTGTGGTAACCGCCACCGCGAAACTGGTGGACCTCAAGAGCGGCACCACCCTGTGGACCGGCTCGGCCCGGGCGTCGAGCGAAGAGGGCGGCAACAACGGTGGCGGTGGTCTGGTTGGCATGCTGATTACGGCAGCGGTCAAGCAAGTGATCAACAGCTCCACCGACGCCGGCCACCCGATTGCCGGTGTGACCAGTGCGCGACTGTTGTCGGCCGGGCAACCCGCGGGCTTGCTGTACGGACCGCGCTCGCCGAAATACGGTACTGACTGAACCCCGTGAGATCGTTCCCACGCTCTGCGTGGGAACGATCATCTGTTCTACTTGGTGGCAGGCCAAAACCGCTCCCCACCCCCAGGCGCCTCCGTCCACGCCTGCAACGACCGCGTTGGCAAATCAAAATAATCCCGGGTTCGTGCATAACCATGCCCACCCATGCGCCCGATCGCATCCAGCCCCAACTGATCGATGTACAAGGTTTTCGGGTCGATCAATTCGTCCCGCACATGCGCCATCAACACTTCCCCAAAAATAATCTCCCGCGACTGTCCGATGGACAGTGCCATCATCCGCCGACACTCCAACGCCACCGGCGCCTCGCCGATGCGCGGGCATTTGACCGTGGTGCCGGCAATTGCGGTAAGCCCCGCCGCCGTCAGTTCATCGAAGCCAGGCGCGAAGGGCACCGCGCACACATTCATCGCCTCCACCAGCGCATCGCTGACGATGTTGACGGTGAATTCCTGATTGAGCTGGATGTTGCGGGTCGTGTCCTTGGGGCTTTGATCGCCGTAGTTCTCCACGCCCAGCGCGAGGATCGGCGGGTCGGCGGACAGCGCATTGAAAAAGCTGAACGGCGCGGCATTGATCCGGCCTTCGCCGTCGATGGTGGTGACCAGCGCAATTGGCCGTGGCACGACGCTGCCGATCAGAATCTTGTATTTGTCCCGCGCACTCATTTTGCTGAAGTCGAAGCTTTGCATAGGCAGACATCTCTAAAGAAGGGGATCGATCGCGCTCAGCGGCGCGTGTGCGCTGTAGTCGTCGGCGAACGGAATGGCCGGTTTGAACAGGGTTTTCCAGTCCGGTCGGCCAAAGGCCCGGTCGCTGTGGCTGCGCATCAGTTTTTCGAATTGTTGTTGGGACTGGCGTTGCAGGGCGGGGTAATCGATGCCCTGAATCTGACCGTCCTGCATGACGCAGCGGCCGTCGATGTAACTGGCGATGCAGTCGTCGCCGCGCCCGGCCAGCACCAGGTTTTTCAGTGGATCGAACAACGGCCCCAGGTGCAAACCGCGAAGGCTGAACACCGTGATGTCAGCCTTCGCTCCCGGCGCCAGACGGCCGAGGTCGTCGCGGCCCAAGGCTTTGGCGCCGCCGAGCGTAGCGGCGTTGTACATGTCCAGCGTGCTGGTCAGAGCGCTGCCGCCCTCCATCAAGCGAGCGATGTTCAATCCTTGGCGCATGTTCTCCAGCAAATCCGCCGGCCAGGTGTCGGTGCCCAAGGCGAAGTTGATGCCCTTGGCCCGATAACGACCAAAGGAATTCAGCGCCTCACCGTCGCGGGCAAACACCACCGGGCAATGCACCAGACTGGCGCCGCCATCCACCACACGTTGCAGATCGTCATCGCCTGAGGTGTAAATGCCGTGGGGGAGCAGGCTGCGCGGGGTCAGCAGGTCCAGTTGCTGCAACCAGCGCAACGGCGACGCACCGCGCAGTTGCTCGACCATCGCCACCTCACTCAACCCTTGGCAGCAATGCAGACGCATCGGCGCGTTCAATTCGCGACTCAGCGCGGCGGTGCGTTGCAGCAATGCCGGGGTGCAAGTCTGGATTCTGTCCGGCAACAACGCACCACGAATCAAACCCTCATGCGTACCCTCGAAATCATGGAAAAACTGAACAGCGGCGTCCAGCCCGGCCATTCCCCGCGCTTCATCCCAGTGATGCCCGAGGCTGCCATCGGCGCGCCAATAACTCATGCCGCTCATGTAGCAGGGGCCGAGATACGTCCGCAGCCCTAACTCGGCAGCTACACCCGCCACAGCAGCAAATTCGTCGTAGGTCTCGGCCCACTCGCGGTAATACATCGAGGTGATCGGCATGGCGGTGGTGATGCCGTTGCGGATCAGTTGAGTGAAGGCGTAGCGGTATTTGAAGACTTCTTCGTCGGGGTTGAAACTCTCGCGCGGACCGGCCGCCAGAGAGTCTTCGGACCACATCCGGCCCATGTGGCGTTCATCGCCGTTGTCCAGCGTCAGCACCGTGGAATCCAGATCGCCCAGCGCATCCAGATCGATGAAGCCCGGGCCGATCAGTGCGTTGCCGTAGTCGATCCATTGATCCACTGGCCCGCCATAACCACGGCCGACAAACTCAATGCGCGAACCTTCGAACACCACTTCGCCGTCGCGCCACAGCACGTGCTGCGTGCCGTCGAAACCGACCACGCAACTGGCCTTCAGTCCGATGCGTTTCACAAGCGGCTTTCCAGCAGGCGACCACCAGAGGCGATCAACTCACCGCCGCGATAAACCTGGCGCACCGGTCGTGAAACCACGGCTTCTCCCAATGTCTGCACTGGCATCAGCAGGAAGTCCGCCGGGTGACCGATCTCCAGCCCATAACCTTCACAGCCCAGCGCCCGGGCGCCGTTCACCGTTGCCGCTTCGAACGCTGCCGCCAGCTCCTCGTCCTTGTTCAAATCAAAACGGAACGCCAACAGCATCGCCCGTTCCAGCATGTCGCCGTTGCCCATGGGCGACCAGGCATCGCGAATGCCGTCCGAGCCGAGGCAGACATTCACGCCTGTTTCGCGCAACGCGAGAAACGGCGGCACAGCGCAATCGGCCGGCGCCGAACTCATCAGCGAAATCCCCAGCGCCGCCAAGCGTTCGGCCACCGGTTTGACCTGACTCCATGGCAACATCCCCAGGCAGTAAGCATGGCTGATCATCACTCGGCCCTGACGCCCGAAACGCTCGGTGTAGTCGGCAATCAACGCGATTTGCCACAGGCCCAGTTCACCTTTGTCGTGCAGGTGAATGTCGACGCCACGGTCGAATTCGCTGGCCAGCTTGAACACGAAATCGAGTTGGGCGACGGGGTCGTTGTCGATGCCGCACGGGTCGAGGCCGCCGACGTTTTCCACGCCCAGCGCCATGGCGTCGCGCATCAGTTCGGCGGTGCCGGGACGGCTGATCAGGCCGGTTTGCGGGAACACCACCAGTTGCAGGTCGATCAGGTCGCGGTAGCGTTCGCGCAGTTGTTGCATGGCTTCGACATGGCGCAGGCCGAATTCCGGGTCGATGTCGACGTGGCAGCGCATCGTCAGCGAGCCACGGGCGATGCAGTTTTCCAGCAGCGCGCCAGCGCGTTGGGCGATGGGCGCGTCGACTTCACGCAGGACGCGGCGCTCGTTGGCGATGTAGTCCTTGAGCGTCGCCCCGGCGCTGTTCGGGCGCCAGGGTTGGCCCCAGAGGGTTTTGTCGAGGTGGACATGGCTTTCCACCAGGGCCGGGGTCAGGAGCTGGTGTTGACCGTCGATGTCGGTGGCGGTCAGTGACGCGCTGGAGGCCGGGCGCCGTTGTTTGAACACGCCATTCTCAATCAGCAAATCTTCGGCGGTGGAACCGTAGGGCCGCACGTTGCGTAGCCAGCGGGATTGGGTCATCTAAACCTCGAATTCTGTGTTGTTTGGGAGGGCCTCATCGCTGGCAGGCCAGCTCCCACATGGATCTGCGGTGTTCACAAAACCCCTGTGGGAGCTAGCCTGCTAGCGATAGCCGCGACTCGGTCTCAAGCCAGGCAATCAGCCCTTGAGCTTCGACCAAACCCGATCCTGCAGCTCCCGCGCCTTGTTGCTGCACTCTTTTTCCGGGCGCAGGCGCGAGGCGAATTCGTCGGGCATGTTGATGGCGTCCATGACTTTCCACTTGGCATCGAGCAGCTTGTCGCTCTGGATGCCGTTGGCGTAGGCAATCGAGTTAGACACGGCGGCGGCGTTTTCCGGTTTCATCATCCAGTCGATGAAAATCTTTGCGTTGCCGGGGTGCGGCGCGCTTTTCGGCACGGCGAAGTTGTCCTGGAACATCGCCAGGCCTTCGCGCGGGTACACGTACTTGATGGTGCTCTTCTGCAGGGTGGCCCGCGCCGTAGAACCGTTCCAGTTCTGCATCATGATCACTTCACCGGAGGCCATGCGGTCGACGGTGTTGTCCGAGCTGTACATCTTCAGGAACGGTTTCTGTTTTTGCAGCAGTTCGAGGATGCGTTTGGCGTCCTGCGGGTTTTCGCTGCATTCGTCGACGTTCAGGTAATGGCTGGCGGCGTTGATCACGCTGCTGGAGGTGTCGAGGGCGGCGAGTTGTCCTTGCAGCTCCTTACGCGGTTCGAAGAACTCTTTCCACGAGTCATCGAGTTTGCCGCCAGGCACCCGTGCGCTGTCATAGGAAAACCCGGTGGTGCCCCACAAATACGGCGCGGAGAACTTGCGGCCAGGGTCGAATACCGGATCGCGGAACGCCGGTTTGACGTATTGGAAGTTGGGCAGGGCGGCTGCGTCGATTTGCAGCAGCAGGTTCTGGTTGATCAAGGTGCGCATGATCGACTGCGATGGCACGATCACGTCATACGCCGCGCCGCCGGCCTGCAACTTGGCCAGGAGGGTTTCGTTGCTGTCATAACCGTCCATGGTGACCTTGATCCCGGTCTCCTTTTCAAACTTGGCCAGCAGGTCGACCGGGTAGTAATCGGTCCAGTTGTAGAAGAACAATTCCTTGGGCTCGGCGGCCTGTACGGTAAAAACACTGAAGCAACTGAGGGCCAGACCGGCGACGCCGTAACGCATGTTTTTCAACTTCATGTGAGAACGCTCCAGGATTATTGGTTTTTGCCGCGCTGTCCCAGCCAGAAGGCCAGCACCACCAGCACGATGGAAATCAACAGCATCAGGGTCGAGATCGCGTTGATCTCCGGCGTCACGCCGGCCTTGATCGCCGAGAAGATGTACACCGGCAAGGTGGTCGAACCCGGCCCGGCAACAAAGAAGGTCATGATGAAATCGTCGAGGCTGACCACGAACGCCAGCACCGAACCGGACAGCACCGCCGGCCACAACAGCGGCAGCGTGACCCGGCGAAACACCTGCCACGGGTTGGCGTACAGATCGTTCGCCGCCTCCAGCAAGCTCTTGTCCAGATCGTTGAGTCGAGCGCGGATCGGCAGGTAGGCGAAGGGAATGCAGAAGCCGATGTGCGCGACGATCACCGTCAGCAATCCGAGCTTGATCCCCAGCGCCATGAACAGCAGCAGGGTGGCCACGGCGGTGACGATCTCCGGCAGGATCAGCGGCAGATTGATGCCGCCCTCGACCATCTTCTGTCCATAGAAAGGCCGGTAGGTCGCCAGTGCCGCGAGCAGCGCAATCGCCGTGGCACAGACCGTGGCGATGCTGGCGACGATGATCGAGTTCAACGCCGCGGTCTGGATCGACGGGTTGGCCAGGATCCGTCCGTACCAGGCAAATGAGAACTCGGTCCACACTGTTGCCGAGCGGTTGGCGTTGAAGCTGTAGGCGATCAAGACAAAGATCGGCACGTACAGATAGGCCAGGATCAGCAGGCTGACTTCACGGGTCAGCGGCAGTTTTTTCAGGTGCAGGGCAATCATGCGCAGGCTCCCCGGCGAAGTGTTTTGGCGGCGCTGCGGCTGTAGAGCGCGTAACCCACCAGCGACAGCAGCAGAATCCCCAGCAACAGGAACGACAGCGAACTGCCCAGCGGCCAGTTGCGCGCGGTGCCGAACTGTTGCTGGATCAGGTTGCCGATCATCAGCGTCTTACCGCCGCCGAGAATCGCCGGGGTGATGAAGGCGCCGAGGCTCGGCACAAACACCAGCAGCGCACCGGCAATCACCCCTGGCATCGACAGCGGAAGGATGATCCGCTTCAGCGCATGCCAACGATTGGCGCCGAGGTCGTAGGCGGCTTCTACCAGGCGCCAATCGAGTTTTTCCAGGGTCGAGTAGATCGGCAGAATCATGAACGGCAGGAAGCTGTAGACCAGCCCGACGCTGACCGCGAAGTCGTTGTAGAGCAGGGTGATGCCACCGGCCTGCGGGAACAGCGCGTTGAGGCTCTGGGCGACCCAACCATGCTCACGCAGGATGATCAGCCACGCGTAGTTGCGGATCAGCAGGTTGGTCCAGAACGGAATGGTGATCAGCAAGACCATGAGGTTGCGCCGACGCGGCGTGAGGCTCGACATCCACAACGCCACCGGAAAGCCGAACAGGAAGCACAACACGGTGGTGCCGCCGGCCTGGAACACCGAACGCAACAACGCCTGGGCGTAGACCCAGTTCAGCTCCAGTTCACCGTCGAAACCTTCCTGGAAAAACAGCTGCACGTAGCTTTGCAATTGCCAGTCGGCTTGCCAGTCGACGCCACCGTACACGTTGCGCGGCAGCAGGCTGATGTAGCCCATGATGCCCAGCGGAATGGCGATCAACGCCAGCAAAGTCAGAACCACCGGGCTGAGCAACAGCGCGCGGTTGAGGGCGGGAGAAGTGCTGCTGACGCTCATCTCAGGCCTCCATCAGCAGACAGGCGTGAGGTGGCAGGTTGACCGCCACACGATCACCAATTCCCCGGCCCTGGTTCAGGCCTTCGTTGTTTTCGCGCAGCATGACCTTGATGTCGTTGTTCAAGCGGCACTGGTAAAGCGTCGCGGTGCCGACGTACAACACCGCTTCGATCACGCCGCGCAGGTGATGGGGTTGCGCGGGGTCCACCAGTTGCGAACGCTCCGGGCGGAAGGCCAATTGCACGTTGGCGCCGTCGAAGCCTTGAGCCGGGCAAGGGATTTCCACTGGCATGCCGCTCGGCACGAAGAGTTTTTCGTTCTGCTGGCCGCGCTTGAGGTGGCCGGGAAGGAAGTTGATGTCGCCGATGAACTGGGCGACGAATTGATGCTGCGGGCGTTCGTAAATATCGTTGGGCGTACCGATCTGCAGGATCTTGCCGGCGGACATCACGGCAATGCGGTCGGACAGCGTCAGCGCTTCTTCCTGATCGTGGGTAACGAAAATGAAAGTGATGCCGGCTTCCTTCTGCACGCGCTTGAGTTCGACCTGCATTTCCTTGCGCAGCTTGAGGTCCAGCGCCGACAGCGGTTCATCGAGCAACAGCACTTTGGGTTTCGGCGCCAGGGCCCGGGCCAGGGCCACGCGTTGCTGCTGACCGCCGGACAATTCGGCCGGTTTGCGCCTGGCCAGGTGTTGCATTTGCACCAGCGTGAGCATCTCATCGACACGCTGTGTAATTTGCTTGGTATCAAGACCCTGCATCTCGAGGCCGAAGGCGATATTCTGCGCGACACTCATGTGCGGAAACAGCGCGTAGCTCTGGAAGACGGTGTTGACCCGGCGCTTGAACGGCGGCAAATGGTTGACCGGTTCGCCGGCCAGACGGATCTCGCCGTCGCTGACGTGTTCGAAGCCGGCGATGGTGCGCAGGAGGGTGGTTTTGCCGCAGCCGGAAGGGCCGAGCAGGGTGAAGAATTCGTTGTCGGCAATGTCGACTGACACGTTGTCGAGGGCTGGAGCCAGCCCCGGGTCGTCGGAATACCGCTTGGAGACGTTACGCACTTCAATCGCTGTTGGATGACCCATATTGGTGCATTCCTCTAATTATTGTATGCAATATCTGGATGCAATCTAGAAATAACCGGATTAATCTGCTCGTGCAACCCCCTTTTTCAAAGGCTGCTCATCGCCTGGGGCCGGTTGTTTAGCGCTAAAGGAGTGTTGGAATGACCGAGAAGAAACTCGAAACTACGGTCGACCGCGTCTACCAAGGGGTTTACGAGGCGATCAGCAAACGTTCGTTGCGTCCCGGGATGAAGCTCGGCGAGGCGTCGCTGGCCGAACTTTTTAATGTCAGCCGCACGTCGGTTCGTGCCGCGCTCAAGCAATTGGAAGCGGACGGGCTGGTCACCACGGAGCCCAATAAAGGGGCGTCGGTGTCGTTGCCCAGTGACGAAGAGATCCGTTCGCTGTTCGAAACCCGGCGGCTGATCGAAATCGGCATCGTCAGCGAACTCTGCCGTCGACGGGACACCGCGGTGACCCAGGACCTGCGCGATCACCTGTTGCTGGAAGATGAAGCGCACCGCAGTGGCGACCATGAACGGCTGATTCATCTGCTCGGCGAGTTCCACATCAAGCTTGCACGTAGCCTGAATAACCCGGTGCTGCTTGACTGGTTCCAGAAGCTGATTTCCCGCGCCTCGCTGTACGCTGCCGCGCTGGATGACGACAGCCACGAGGCGTGCCGCGACGACGAACACCTGCGGTTGATCGAGTACATCGAGGCCGGCAATCAGAGCGCGGCGATTGAGCTGACCTGCATGCATCTGAATGGCATCGAGAAGGCCATCCTCGACGTCGCCGCCACGCTGAAAACCGGCTACCACCCGCTCAAGCACCTGATCGAGGTTTAAGGGTTGCCCCGCGATATTTGTAGCAGCTGTCGAGGCTGCGTTCGGCGGCGAAGCCGTCGTGAATTCAGACCACGCGGTGTATCAGATAGACCGTGCGTTCTGGTTTTACGACGGCTTCGCCGCCGAACGCAGCCTCGCGCTGCTCGGCAGCTGCTACAGGGCTGTTCGTCAAACAAGACCATAAGAATCCGCAGATCAAGAATCGGCTAATCTCTATGAAACCATTGGCGTCGGTTATGCTCGAAACAAACGGGCCCGCGCCGTCCTCGCGTCGTTGCGATCTTGCAAGCCAGCCAACACAGGGACATAAAGCCAGTCGATGCAGTTTCTATCTGATAGCCACGGGTGTGCCGGCTGGAACGGTGAAATGGCCGGGCGCATCCGCGCGTTCGACTGGAGCCACACCGAGCTTGGAGACATCGACGCCTGGCCCGCCAGCCTGTGCAGCACGGTGCAACTGATGCTCGCGTCGCCTCTGCCGATGGTGATGCTCTGGGGCCGCGCCGGTTACATGATCTACAACGATGCTTACTCGCAATTTGCCGGTGGCCGCCATCCTTATCTGCTGGGTGCTCCGGTGGAGTTGGGCTGGCCGGAAGTGGCCGATTTCAATCGCCATGTGGTCGATACCTGCCTGGCGGGCGGCACCTTGTCCTATCGCAATAAAGAGCTGGAGTTGCTGCGCGACGGGGTCCCCGAAGACGTCTGGCTGGACCTCTATTACAGCCCTGTCGCCAATGACGAAGGTTGCCCTGCCGGGGTCATGGCGATGGTCGTCGAAACCACTGAACATGTGATTTCCGAACGCCGGCGCCAGGAAGCCGAAGATGCTTACCGCGCCGACAACGAACGGGTGCGCCTGGCGCTCAATGCCGGGGCGTTACTCGGTTCGTTCGTCTGGGACATCAAGGGCAATGTGCTCTCCGGCGACGAGCGTTTTGCCCGGACATTTTCCTACCCCTCCGAGCAGAATCTCGCCGACCTTCCTACCGACATCGCTGAAGCCAAGATTCATCCCGACGACCGCAGCTGGGTCCAGGAACAGGTCAGTCAGTCGGTGGCCACCGGAGAGCCGTTCAATGCCGAATACCGGGTTCTGCGACCCGACGGCAGCTATTTGTGGGTGCAGGCGAGCGGCTGCTGCGAGTTCGACGAGCAGGGCGAGCCGTTTCGCTTTCCCGGCGTGTTGATCGATATTCACGAACGCAAGATTGCAGAAGAATCCTTGCTCAGGTTCACCCGCAACCTGGAGCAACGCGTGGCCGATGAAGTCGACGCTCGGCTGGCGGCGGAAGAACAACTGCGCCAATCGCAGAAGCTCGAAGCCATCGGCGGCCTCACCGGCGGCGTGGCCCACGACTTCAATAATTTGCTGCAGGTGATCGCCGGCAACCTGCACTTGCTGGCACGGCATGAGCCGGACAACGCCAACGTGCAGCGCCGGGTCAGCGCATCCATTGCGGCCGTCGAGCGCGGCGCCAAATTGTCTTCGCAACTGCTCGCGTTTGCCCGCCGCCAACCGCTGTCGCCGGCGGTGTGCGATCCACAACAGATCTTCGAAGGCCTGGGCGAGTTATTGCAGCGGGCGCTGGGGGAAACCATTCAGATCAATGTGCAGGTGCCGCAAGAGCCCTGGCACATTAACGTCGATCGCAACCAGCTGGAAAACGCCATTCTCAACCTGGCGATCAATGCCCGTGATGCGATGCAGGGCGAAGGGACCATTGAGCTGAGCGCCGAGAATGTGGCGCTCGACCGTAAATTCTGTGCCGGCAAGGGCATCGTGGCGGGCGATTATGTGCGGGTCGCGGTGGCCGACACTGGCGCCGGCATGTCACCCGAAGTACTCGGTCAGGCGTTCGAGCCGTTTTTCACCACCAAGGGTGACGGTCAGGGCACGGGGCTGGGATTGAGCATGGTGTTTGGCTTCGTCAAACAGAGCGGCGGGCACATCGACATCTCCAGCGAAGTCGGGCAGGGCACTCGGGTACAGCTTTACTTCCCGCGCAGCTTGCGTGCGTTGCCTACTGAAACGACGTTGCGGGGATTACCCCAACGGGGCGGGCACGAAACCATTCTGGTGGTCGAGGACAACGAAGCGGTGCGCAGCTCGGCAGTGGAACTGCTGCGCGAAGAGGGCTACCAGGTCCTGACCGCGGCCAACGGCGACCAGGCGATGCAGATGTTGCTGGAGGGCGTGGCGGTGAACCTGATTTTCACCGACGTGGTCATGCCCGGCCTGATCAAGAGCTCGGACCTCGCGGCCTGGGCCAAGGTGCAGAATCCCCCGGTGGCGGTGCTGTTTACCTCCGGCCACACCCGGGACATCATTTCGCGCAATCACCAGCTCAGCCCGGATACTCATCTGCTGAGCAAACCGTATGGGCCCGAGGCACTGACGCACATGATTCACACCGTCCTCAGCGGCTAACCACATCCCATTGTGGGAGCGGGCTTGCTCGCGAAAGCGGTCACTCAGTCGCCATATGTGTCGACTGACACGGCCCCTTCGCGAGCAAGCCCGCTCCCACATTATGTTTTGTGTTTTCTCAGCTATTCAATTAAGGCCACTCGATGACTTCAACGCGCACCTCCAACCCTCCTTCCGGCATGGTCAGGGTACGTGGTGCCCGGGAACACAACCTCAAGAACATTGACGTCGACATTCCCCGGGATGCGCTGGTGGTGTTCACCGGCGTCTCCGGTTCGGGCAAGTCGTCGCTGGCATTCTCGACTCTGTATGCCGAGGCGCAGCGTCGTTATTTCGAATCCGTGGCGCCGTATGCGCGGCGGCTGATCGACCAGGTCGGTGTACCGGACGTCGATTCCATCGAAGGCCTGCCACCGGCCGTGGCCCTGCAGCAGCAGCGCGGAACACCGAGTACGCGCTCTTCGGTGGGCAGCGTGACGACGCTGTCGAGCCTGATCCGCATGCTGTACTCCCGGGCCGGCAGCTATCTGCCGGGGCAGCCGATGTTGTACGCCGAGGATTTCTCGCCCAATACACCTCAAGGTGCCTGCGCCGAATGTCATGGCTTGGGCCGGGTCTATGAAGTCACCGAAGCCCTGATGGTCCCGGATCCGAGCCTGACCATCCGCCAACGCGCGGTGGCGTCCTGGCCTACGGCGTGGCAAGGACAGAACCTGCGCGACATCCTCGTGACCATGGGCTACGACGTCGATAAACCCTGGCGCGACCTGCCGAAAAAGCAGCGTGACTGGATCCTCTTCACCGAGGAAACCCCGACCGTTCCGGTGTATGCGGGGCTCACGCCTGAAGAAACCAAAGTCGCGCTCAAACGTAAAATGGAGCCCAGCTACCAGGGCACCTTCACCGGTGCTCGACGCTACATCCTCCACACCTTCAGCCACTCGCAAAGTGCACTGATGAAGAAGCGCGTTGCGCAATTCATGCTCGGCAGCCCTTGCCCGTTGTGCGACGGCAAGCGGCTCAAGCGCGAGGCGTTGTCGGTGACCTTTGCCGGCTACGACATCGGCGAGTTGTCGCAGATGCCGTTGCTGCAAGTGGCCGAAGTACTGAAACCGGTGGCGGCGCACAGTTACCTCGAACAGGCCGACGAGGCGGGCGAGGTGTTGACGCACAACCAGACCCGCGAGGCCCGTGAACAGCGTGTGGCCCACGGCGCCAGCGCTCACGCCAACGCGCCGGACGTACGGCATACGCCCAACCTGTCGGTGGAAAAACGCCTGGCCGCGCAACGGATCGCCCAGGACTTGCTGGAACGGGTCAGCACCCTGACCGATCTGGGCCTCGGGTATCTGGCCCTTGAACGCAGCACGCCGACGCTGTCGTCCGGCGAGTTGCAGCGTCTGCGCCTGGCCACTCAATTGGGTTCGCAATTGTTCGGCGTGATCTACGTGCTGGATGAGCCGTCGGCCGGTCTGCATCCGGCGGATGGCGAAGCGCTGTTCGAAGCGCTGCAACGTCTGAAGGCGGCGGGCAACACGCTGTTTGTGGTGGAGCACGATCTGGAAACCATGCGTCGTGCCGACTGGCTGATCGATGTCGGCCCGGCGGCGGGTGAACATGGCGGTCGGATCCTCTACAGCGGACCGCCGCAGGGGCTGACGGAAATCAAAGATTCCCAGACCCGCGCCTACCTGTTCGCCGAGCAAGTCACTGAGGCCAGAACCAGCCGCAAGCCGACCGATTGGCTGCGCCTGGAAGGCATCACACGCAATAACCTGAACGACCTCAGCGTCGAGTTTCCGCTGGGCTGTTTTACCTCGGTGACCGGCGTCTCCGGCTCAGGAAAATCAAGCCTTGTTAGTCAGGCCTTGCTGGAATTGGTCGGCGCGCATCTGGGCCGCGGCGCCAGTGCCAGCGAACCTGAAGAGCTGAGCCTTGAAGACGATGCGCCGCAAGTCAGCGGCGGTCAGGTGACGGCGGGGCTGGAGTCGATCAAGCGCCTGGTGCAGGTCGATCAGAAACCCATCGGGCGCACGCCACGCTCAAACCTGGCGACCTACACCGGGCTGTTCGATAACGTGCGCAAATTGTACGCCGCCACGCCCCAGGCACAGGCCGAGGGCTACGACGCCGGACAGTTCTCCTTCAACGTCGCCAAGGGCCGTTGCCCGACCTGCGAAGGCGAGGGGTTTGTCAGCGTTGAGTTGCTGTTCATGCCCAGCGTCTATGCGCCGTGCCCGACCTGCCACGGCGCTCGCTACAACCCCGAGACGCTGGCGATCATCTGGCAAGGTTTGAACATTGCCCAGGTGTTGCAGTTGACGGTGGATGAAGCGGTCGAGGTGTTCGCCGAGCAACCGGGTATTCGCCGTTCGCTGGAAGTGCTGCGTGACATCGGCCTGGGTTATCTGCGCCTCGGTCAGCCGGCCACGGAGCTCTCGGGGGGCGAAGCCCAGCGCATCAAACTGGCGACCGAGCTGCAACGTAACCAGCGTGGTGCGACGTTGTATGTGCTCGACGAACCCACCACCGGTTTGCATCCACGGGACGTTGACCGGCTGCTTGAACAGTTGAATACGCTGGTGGTTGCGGGGCACACGGTGATTGTCGTTGAGCATGAAATGCGCGTGGTTGCGCAGAGCGACTGGGTGATTGATATCGGGCCGGGGGCGGGGGATCAGGGCGGCAAGATCGTCATTGCTGGCACGCCGCAGAAAGTGGCCAGGAGCAAGAAGAGCCGCACGGCACCGTTCCTCGCCCGGGTCCTATGATCGTTCCGACGCTCCGCGTGGGAGTGTCAGGCGCAGTCGAGCGTGCGCCGGACCTTGTCCAGCAGCTCATTGATCTGAAACGGCTTGATCAGCATCTCCATCCCCTCACCGAGGAACACCTGGCGGTTGATGGCGTTCTCGGCGTAACCGGTCATGAACAGGATCGGCAAGTCTTCACGCCAGCCACGAGCGACATCCGCCAGTTCCCGGCCGTTCATGCGCGGCAGCCCCACGTCGGTCAGCATCAGGTCAATCGAGGGATCGTTTTGCAGGCGTTCAAGGGCGGTTTCGATATCGCCCACTTGCGTGCAGCGGTAGCCGGCATCCACCAACACCTCGGTGACAAACATGCGCACCGACGGCATGTCTTCGACAATCAACACATGCTCGCCCGCACCCTGTTGATCGACGGTCGCCGGTTCTGCTTGCGCGGTGGTCGGATCGGCGCTGGCGGGCAGCATGATGGTCACTTCGGTGCCACGGCGGGCGACGCTGCGGATGTGCGCGTCGCCACCTGATTGCCGGGCGAACCCGTAAATACTCGACAACCCCAGCCCGGTGCCCTGGCCCAGTGGCTTGGTGGTGAAAAACGGGTCGAAGACCTTGTCGATCACATTGTGTTCGATGCCCGTGCCGTCATCGCGCACGGACAGCGCGACATACGCCCCGTCTGCCAGCTTCAGATCGCCGTGGGAATACGCCGCGTAAGTGCTGACCCAGATATTCCCGCCCTGCGGCAACGCATCGCGCGCGTTGATCACCAGGTTGAGTACAGCGCTTTCCAGCTGAATCGGGTCGACGAGGGCAATCGCGGCTTTGGAGGTCAGTTCGAGTTTCAGCGCAATGTGTTCGCCGATGGTGCGCACCAGCAATTCCTCAAGGGAACGGATGTGTTCGTTGATGTCCACCGGCCGGGTATTGAGCGGCTGCTGGCGGGCGAAGGCCAGCAAGCGATGGGTCAGGGACGCGGCGCTCATGGCTGAGTTCAGCGCCGCTTCGGCGTAGAGCTGGACCTTGTCGGTACGCGAATCGGCCACCCGTTTCTGGATCAGTTCCAGGCTGGTGATGATGCCGGTCAGCAGGTTGTTGAAGTCATGGGCGATGCCGCCGGTGAGCTTGCCCAGTGCGTCCATTTTCTGCACTTGCAACAACTGGCTCTCGGTGCGCACGCGGGCGGCGATCTCGTGTTCCAGTTGCGACGTGGCGTCGTCGAGACGGGCCAGGTGCGAGCGTTCGCGGTGACGATGTTCGGTGACATCCTCGACGAACACCAGGCTCAACTCAGGGGTGCGATAAGGCGAAATCTGCCATTCGGTTTCCCGCAGCTCGCCCTCGATCCGCATGTTCAGCGTGCCCTTCCAGCGCTCACCGGCGGTCAGGCGCAGGCGCAATTCGTCAAGGATCGCCTGTTGTTGGTCGGCGAAGCATTCGCGCAAGGAGTCCGGGTCGCGGTTGTCCTGAATCAGTCGGGAGAAGGCATGGTTGCATTCGTGGACTTTGAACTGGGCATCCAGCACCGCGATGGGCGCCGAGACGTTGACGAAAATCTCGCGAAAACGCGCCTCGCTTTCACGCAGGGCGTTTTCCGTATCACGCACCCGCAGCAAGGTGCGCAGGGTCGCCAACAACACATCCGGGTCCACAGGGTGGATCAGATAGGCATCGGCCCCGGCGTCCAGGCCGGTGATAATGTCGCCAGTCTGGATCGACGCCGCTGACACGTGAATCACTGGCAACAACGCCGTCGCAGGTTCGGAGCGCAGTTTGCGGACAATGTCGAAGCCGCTCATGTCAGGCAGATTGACGTCCAGGATCAGCGCGTCGATCCATTCGCTGTCGATCAGCGCCAGGCCATCGCCGCCCGTCCCGGCCTCCAGCACGATGTAGCCGTGCGGCTCCAGGCGTCGGCGCAGGGCGTAGCGGGTGGCGACGTTGTCATCGACGATCAACAGGCGAATGTCACGTTTCATCGGCAGGCTCCATGGCGATGGCCAGCGGGATGATCACGAAAAAGGTCGAACCGACCCCGGGAGTACTCTCGACCCCGACCTCGCCACCCAGCAGTTCGGCGAAGCGTTTGCACAAAGACAAACCCAGACCGGTACCGCGCAAGCGTTTTTGCAGGGGCGAATCGACTTGGGAAAAGTCCTCGAACAATGCCCCATGTAGCTCGGCAGCGATACCTATTCCTGTATCGCTGACGGCAAAGCGTACGTGGCTTGAGCCTTCGAGTGAAGCCGAAACCCGTACTTCGCCACGGGTGGTGAACTTCAGCGAGTTGGAAATGAAGTTACGCAGGATTTGCGCCAGCTTCTTGTCATCGGTGTACAAGCGCGGAAGACCGACCGGTTCTTCGAAGATCAGGTCCACCGCCGAAGCGTCGACAATCGGGCGAAACATGCCACGCAGGGCGGCGAACAAGTCGAACATGTCGAACCAGGCGGGCGAGATGGTGATGCGCCCGGCCTCGATTTTTGCCAGGTCCAGCAAGTCGTCGACCATGTCGCTCAGCTCCCGCGCGGCGGTGCTGACGAACGCGACCTGCTTGTGTTGCTCGGGGCTCAGCGGCCCGTCGAGTTCATCGGTCAGCAGGCTGGCGATGCTCAGGATCGAGCCCAGCGGCGTGCGAAACTCGTGGCTCATGTACGACAGGAAGCGGCTTTTGAGGTCTGACGCCTGGCGCAGTTCTTCAGCCTGATTGTCGAGCTCGGCGTATAGCGCGAGCACGCCCTGGTTGGTTTCATCGAGCTCTTCGCGCAGCGCTGCGGTTTCACTCTGCAAACGCTCGATCAGCGCCGATTGTTCGTCAATCGGTGGCAGGGGCGACTCAGTCATGGGCGGCCTCCAGGGCAACGACCAGCACGGTCACATCGTCCCGGCCGCGACAGAAATCGCGGTGCAGAACCGCGGCAATCACGGCGGGATGACGGTGCACCAGGCCGGGGTAGTCGTGCAGGTTCCAACGGGACTGAAGGCCGTCGCTGTACATGATCAATAGATGTCCGTTTACGTGTGCATAGTCAAAAGGCTGCGCTTTGCGGTATTGCCCGCCGACGATCCCCGGGTGGGACGCCAGGCCGCGGGACTTGTCGAGGCTGATCAGGCTGCCGCCGATGTTGCCGATGCCGGTGAACTTCAGGGTGCCGCGGTGGCCGTCGAACTGGGCAATCGCCAAGGCGCCGCCGCGGGTGCCGATCATGGCGTGGTGAATGTCTTCCAACAGGAACACCGGCGAGGCAAACGGTGCCAGCGCGAAGGCTTTCTCTCCGGCACGGGCGGCACGTTCGGCTTCTTCGCCATGGCCCAGGCCGTCGATCACCAGGACGCTGAGGTTTGCCCCGTCGAACGCCAGGTGCCAGACATCGCCGCACGCCGGGTCGTCGTGCAACGAGTGCTGGCTGATACCGATGCGCAAATCCGCGTCCTTGCTGGCGCGCGGATACAAACGGGCCAGCAACACGGTGCCGCGCGAGTCGGTGTGAACATCGAAGACCTCGGTCTGGCGCGACACCGCGCCCAGTCCGATGCCCTGAGTGCCTCCCGTGGAAAACCCGTCAGTCATGCATGCTTGCAGGTCAAAGCCTTGGGCACGGTCCACCGCCAGCATTTCGATGCCGGTGGCGCTTTTACCCGGCAGGATTCGCAGGTGCAATTCGCCCCGTGCTGCATGCTTGAGCACGTTGCTGGCCAATTCAGTGGCCACCAGCGCCACGCGTCCGGCATCCGTTGTGTCGAAGCCATTGTCTTCGGCGAGCTTCTGCGCGGTGCGCCGGGCAAAGCCGATCTGGCTGCTGTCCTCGATCAGCAGCACCTGGGTCAGCGACCCTCCGATGTTCATGTCCATCGGGTGATCGTTATGCGAGTGCCCTGGCCGGGCGCGGTGTCCAGTTCGAACTCATCCACCAGCCGTTTGGCGCCGGTCAGGCCAAGACCCAGGCCGCTGCCGGAGGTCCAGCCGTCGGTCATGGCCAGTTTGATGTCCGGGATGCCCGGGCCTTCATCGCGAAAGGTCAGGCGCAAACCGACCCTCGAATTTTCGTCGAGGATCTGCCAATCCATATCGCCGCCACCGCCATAGACCATGGTGTTGCGCGCCAGCTCGCTGACGGCGGTCACCAGTTTCGTCAGGTCGATCAGGCGCATGCCGCATTCGGTGGCCAGTTTGCGCGCAGTCTGCCGAGCCAGGACCACGTCCTGCTCGATCTGAATCGGCTGAGTGCCGCTGCTGCGCAGGGTCATTGTTCGCGTACTCGATCCTGAAGCAGTTTCATCCCGCGCTCGACGTTCAGCGCGGTGCTGACGCCGGGCAAGGTCAAGCCCAGTTCGACCAAGGTAATGGCGACCGCAGGCTGCATGCCCACCAGCACGGTTTCGGCGTCCATGATTTTCGACAGCCCGGAGATCGTCCCGATCATGCGGCCAATGAACGAGTCGACCATGTCCAGGGCGGAAATATCGATCAGGACCCCGCGCGCCGTGGTCTTGCTGATGCGCTCGGAGAGATCGTCCTGGAGCGTTAGGGCAAGCTGGTCGTGCATGTCGACCTGGATGGTCACCAGCAGAAGGTCGCCCATCTGCAGAATTGGAATTCTATCCATCGGCTTAGGCTGCCTTGCTGACGGTGATTCCCAGACGGGTCAGCGCCAGTTTGAGGGCATCGGCCAGGTTGGCCTTGGTGACCACGCCTTGCAGGTCCAGGCCCAGGTGGACGATGGTCTGGGCGATCTGCGGACGCACGCCGCTGATGATGCAATCGGCGCCCATCAGGCGAATCGCGGTCACGGTCTTGAGCAAGTGCTGCGCCACCAGGGTGTCGACGGTCGGCACGCCGGTGATGTCGATGATGGCGATTTCCGAACCGGTGTCGACGATCCGTTGCAGCAGCGATTCCATCACCACCTGGGTGCGTTGCGAATCCAGGGTGCCGATCATCGGCAGGGCGAGTACGCCGTCCCAGAGCTTGACCACCGGGGTGGAAAGCTCCAGCAGTTCTTCCTGCTGACGCTTGATCACCGCTTCGCGGGATTTCTGGAAGGTGCGGATGGTGTGCATGCCCAGCGCATCGAGCAGCTCGGACACTTCCCAGAGCTGTTCGGCCAATACAGCCGGATTGTCTTTGTAATGAGATTGCAGCAAGGAAAACAGCGGACCTTTCAGCGAAAAAATGAAGCTGGCAGTCTGGTGCGAGTCCTGGCCGAGCAGGGCGCGGCTGTGGGAGAGTTTTTCGAGGAATTGGCGAGCCTCATCCCAGCCCGGCGCGGCGATGTTCTGACTGTTGCCGTTTTCCAGGCCAGCGACCACCAGTTGCAGGAAATCCGCGGTCTGCTGCTTTAGATCCTGGTCCTTGAGATTACGATTGGCACCACTGGCTTCCAGGCTGGTGATCCATTCGCCAAGCAATTGCGTGTGGTTGTTTTTCATCGCGTCGAGTGTGCTGATTTGCATTGCTGCCATGTCCTTGTGCTCCTGAAAAATGACGAGCCGATTCCCCAAAAAACAATCGACCCGAATCAGTGACATTTGCCGTCTGAAATAGTTGTCTGCTGCGCTCAGGTTTTTTCGACCTGGCCAGCACTTGCCCGGTAACTCTAGTCGGCACCGCCGTCGACGGCGACTTTTTGACTTTGATCCAGGCGGGTGCCGGTCCATTGGATTGAACCCCTGTCCCTGGATGGCTTCGAACGTTCAAGGCCCCGGCTGTTTCAATCGCGGCTGGCCGTCACAAGCGAGGTACGTATGAAAGACGAATCGACACAACGACAGGATCAATCGGGGACGCCGGTCGACCGCAATGACCCGGCCATAGACCCGCAGACTCCGGGTGAAGCCGCGCCAGAGGGTCAGCGGCAGAGCCAGTCCACCGACTCGCAGAGCGCCGATGCAGCGGTGGATCAGAAGAATCACCACACTGACAACGACAACGAATTCAGCCCCGGTTTCAAACCGACTCCGGACCGGCCAAAACCCGGCGAAGACACGGATGCCGACATCGACACCGATGGCGGCTAGTTCCGGCAGCATGCAAAAAAGCCGCATCCATTGATGCGGCCTTCTTTTTTCGCGTTATTTGCTTGGGTGAGCCGCCTGGAGTTTTTTCGCCATCTCCAGGTGTTTTTCCAGTGCCGGCAACATTTTTTGCGCGAAGCCTTTCAGCTCGGTGGCGCCTTTGACCTTATCGTCGGTCACGGTGTTGGCCTGTTTTTCGAACAGCTTGATGGTGTCTTCGTGGGCCTTCACCTGATTATTGGCATAGGCCGCGTCGAAGGACTCGTCGCGCATGTCGAGGATTTTTTCCTTGGCTTGTTTGACCAGCGTCGTCTCGTCCGGCACCTCGATGTCATTCTTTTTCGCCAGGGCCGCCAGTTCATCGTTGGCCTTGGAGTGATCGGTGATCATCATGGTGGCGAATTCCTTGATGTCGGCCGATGAGCTTTTTTCCAGCGCCAGACGGCTGGTTTCGATTTCCGCAATACCGCCGGCGGCTGCGTTGTCGACAAAGTCATTGGAAGTGGCGGCAAAAACTGTGCCCATGCTGGTGCACAAGGCTACGGCCAAGGCGAGGTGGCGCAGGGTGAATCCGTCCATTGGTCATTCTCCACACAGGGTTGAGTAGGCGATCGAGGTGATCGTTATTCAATGGAGGCAGGCGCTCACGCAAAGGTTTTATCGGGTTTGCGACCGGACGACGAACGGACACCGCTGGTCTGATAGGCGGTCGACAGAACCTGTCAACCGAGGCCATTCTGATAGTTGGCGAACGCAATCGATCGCGTTTGCTGCCGATCAACAAACGGAGGTGTTCCATGCCGGTGCCACACGACCTTTATCAGGACTTGAAACTTTCAAAGGAAGATATCCAGCAAAAACGCACCAAGGATCCGTTACTGGATTCGCTGATCAACAAGTATTCGCAAGCGGACGCCGAGGTAGTCAAGGCTGAAACCGCACAATCGGATGCGCCCAGCGATGACGCACTGAAGAAACTCAAGGCAAAGCGCGTGGAGGTTAAGCAAAAGATCGTTGATCGGCTCCAATTGCCGTCCTGACACGCCTTGCCCACCCACCGACAACCGGTGACTGAATAATTGGAACGGTGATCAAAACCGGCACCTCGAAAGATCAGAGTCCGACTCTTTCGACTCCCTGCGAGGTGCCTTATGACCGACCCGAAATTTCCCAGTGAAGAGCAGGGCGGGTTCGACCCGATCCCGACTCATCCCGATCCCCTGAGCCCCGGCCGCACGACGGTCAACCCGGAAGACGAGCCGGGCATCGACGAATTGCCGAACAATGAGGGTGTACGTCCGCTGGATGAGGATGACTCCACCGCGATGGACCCTGAGCGCGTGCGTGAAGAGACGGATAACGCCGTCCGCGATAACCAGATGGATCCCCGCTAACCCCCTCTACATACACATCCCCTGTGGGAGCGGGCTTGCTCGCGAAAGCGGTGTATCAGTCAAAGCAGATATCGACTGAAACGACGCCTTCGCGAGCAAGTCGGATCGCCGCACCGCCGCTCCCACATTTTGATCTGCGTTATTTCTGGAGGGCTGTGGTCAGGGGTAGGCGCGCCATGTTCATTGCCTTCAGCGAACCCAGGTATAACCAGTCCCCATACTCGCGCACCGTGGTGATCGGCGAGTAATTGCCGTTGCCCGCATCCTGCAGGTTGGCAATCACCTTGCCGTCAAGGTCCAGGCCCAGCGCAAAGGCGCGTTTTTCCACCGGTTTGGGCAATACTGTCATGGCACGCACGATCATCTTGCGCACGAACGGGTGCGGCGCCGTGGCGTCGAGCAGCGCATTGCGTGGTGCGTAGAGCGCCACCCAGAAGCGGTCATGGCCATTGAAGGCGAGGTTGTCCGGCAACCCCGGCAGATTGTCGATAAACACGTCGTGGGTCCCGGCGTTCGGTCCGCTCAACCAAAAGCGGGTAATGCGGTAAGCGCCGGTTTCGTTGACCAGCACAAAGCTGTCGTCCGGCCCCAGCGTCACGCCGTTGGCAAACTCAAGCTTGTCCAGCAATACCAAGGTCTTGCCCGTCTGGAAGTCATAACGCAACAAACGGCCGTCGCCACCGTGCTCGATGATCGCCTCGCCATCCTTGCCGTAGCCCCAGCGGCTGGAAGCGTCGCTGAAATAGGCGTAGTGCCCGGACTTGTCGATGACCACGTCATCGGTGAAGCCGAAAGGCACGCCGTCGGCCTCGGTGGTCAGCGGGATCAACTGCCCCTGGGCATCCAGCGACAGCAAACCCTTGACGCCGTCAGCGATCACCAGAAACCCGCTCGGGTGCCGTGCCAGGCCCAGAGGCCGCCCGCCGGTATCGGCCAGCACCTTGGTGTCCTTGCCGTCGAGACTGGTGTGGATCAAACGGCCATCGTGCAGCCCGGTGATCAGTGCGTTGTCTTCCAGCAACAGCGCCTCGGGCCCCTCGATGTTCTCCGGGCCGACACGCTCCACCCCTTTGAGCCGCTGATTGTCGGCGTATACACCGCTGGTGAGGGAAGGCGCTGGCGACGGTGTCCAGGCCACTGGCCGAACCTTGGTCGGGAACAACAACAGAAAAGCCCCCAGGACAATGATCAGCAGCCATAGCAGATGGCGAAACCTGAAGGCTCTTCTCACACGCTGGCTCCTACGGGGGTCAGGTTTTTCTGCGCCATTTCGCGCAGCGCCAGCATCGACGCGGCGGATTCAAGCTCGATACGACGCTTGAGCAGCAAGCGATTGGTGATCCGCATCGCCAGGCCCGAAAACTGATACTCCAGCGTCCGCACAAAGCGCGTGCCTTCGCCCTGCGCCTCGCATTCGTAAGTCACGACCAGCGACAACCCATGATCACCGCGGGCCCAGGCACTCCAGCGCCGTCCTGGCAGGTATTCGTTGACTTCCCAGCTCAAGTGTCCCGTACGCCCGCCGGCACGGATGTCTTCCTCGAACCGCTGGCCGGCATGCAGCGGGCCAGTTTGCCCCTGGACCTTGAGGGAGGACGGATGCCACTCCGGCCACCGGGTGACGGTGCTGGCATAGGCGAGTACGTCAATCGGATTTCCAGCAATAGCGATCTGGTGCTGCATGCGGGTCATGGTCGTTCTCGTCAGCGGCAGGGGGGCAGGCTCCGGTTCCCAGTACAGGGTGCCGAACAGGTAGTCCATCAGCGGAAAAACGATATTGAAATTGCGTTCCTGCATCAGCTCGCGGCGGTGATGCAGTTCATGCAGGCGGCGCATCTGACGGATCCACGGCAGACGCGTGACCGGGTTGTCCGGGGGCAAGTGCTCGCAGGCATGAAATACCTCGTACATCAGGTACCCGAGGACCAGGCAGCCGCCAAACAGTCCGGCGACGTTGGCATCGACCTGCTTGAACAGCCACCAGAGGGGCAGGGTGATGACCACGGTGTGCAACACGATCAACCAGGCCGGGAACAGAATCACCCGCCAGTCCCGGGCGCTGTCGTAGGTCATGTGGCCGGGGGCGAAAAAGCTGTGATGGTCGCCGGCATGGCGAGCGTAGAACATCCGCGCGAAGCTCTTTTTGTGATGCCCCAGGTGCCGGTGCACCATGTACACGCCGAAGTTGAAAAACAACAGCGTCAACGGTACCGCCAGCCATTCCAACGGCTGGACCTGATGCACGGTGCTCCAGAACCCGCCGATGGCCAGCACGCCGAACAGCAGCACAAAGGCGCCGTGCAGCCAGGGGTTGTAGAGCGGATGAATGTCAGCGCGATAGCGGCTGCGGAATGCCTGGGTGGTCTGCCTCACTGCGGTCACCTCTGGTTATTGTTATCACCAGCAGATTAGCTGATCTGCCCGCACAGGCTCGGGCAAACCTGGATGACACAAATGCCATGATCCGGTGTATCAGGTCAGCGGGTTCCAGCGCTGGGACCAGTCGTCATCAGTCTTGATCACTTCACGCAATAAATCGAAGGCCCGTTGCAGGGTCGCGGAGTCGCGATCACGCGAATAAACCAGGTAGGTCGGGTAACTGAATTCCGGGGCTTTGGGCACGGGCTCCAGCACGCCGCTTTCCAGGTAGCTTTGGACCACTCGGGTGCGGAAGTAGCCGCTGCCGCCGTTTTCCAGGATGTATTGCAGGGCCAGTGGCCCGAGGTTGAAGCTCAGGGCGGCCTTGGCTTTTTCCGGCAGGGCGGCATCGTGCTGGCGGCGGAAGTCCGGCCCCCAATCGATATACACGTAAGGATCGGGCCGCCCGGCCAGGCGAACCAGGATGAGTTTTTCTTCGAGGATCTGCTCGACTTGCAGGCGCGGCCAATATTCCGGCTGATAGACCAGCGCCGCGTCCAGCACCCCCAGCTCCAGTTGACGCAACAGGTTCTCGCCGTCGCGGATTTCCATGCGCAGGGCGTGGCTGGGAATCTTCTCGCGCAGTTCGCAGGCCCAACTGAGCATCAGCGGGTTGCACAGACTGACCTCGCCGCCGATGTGCAGCACGTCGCGGTAACCCTCGGGCAATGGCAAGTCACGACGCGCCGCTTCCCAGGTCTCGACCAGTTGATTGGCGTACACCACAAACGCCTCGCCATTGGGCGTCAGACGCGCCCCGGCTCGGTTGCGCACGAACAACGTACTGCCCAGTTGGCTCTCGAGTTTTTGCACGCGCGCCGTGATTGCGGTCTGGGTGACGTGGAGTTTCTCAGCGGCGGCAGCCAGGCTGCCGTGGCGGACAATTTCCAGAAAGGTGCGAGCGAGATCGATGTCCATGGGGCGGCCGGTGCGGGAAGTGCACGCATTGTAAACGGATACCGCGGGGGGCGGGCTTATGTAGCAGCTGGCGAAGCCTGCGTTCGGCTGCGAAGCAGTCGCAATATCAGGCACCGCGGTATTTCAGATAGACCGAGATACCCGGATTGACGACTGCTTCGCAGCCGAACGCAGCCTTCGGCAGATGCTACAGGGGCTGTTCAGTTATGGGGCGCGGCGAAGCACTACACTGCAACCGTCTTCAGCCCATCGGCGCCACCCATGACGGCAAAGCACACAGCAAACATCCTCGATACGACTGAAGGCCAGCGTCTTGCCGGTAGCGACTCAGAGGCATGGCGTGAATGGGGCCCGTACTTGAGCGAACGCCAATGGGGCACGGTGCGTGAGGACTACAGCGCCGATGGCGATGCCTGGCGTTATTTTCCCCATGATCACGCCCGCAGCCGTGCCTATCGATGGGGCGAGGACGGACTGGCCGGGTTTTCCGACAAGGCTCAGCACTGGTGCCTCGGACTGGGCCTGTGGAACGAGCGTGACCCGATTCTCAAAGAGCGTCTGTTTGGTTTGAACAATGCCGAAGGCAATCACGGCGAGGACGTCAAGGAGTTGTATTTCTACGTCGATGGCGTACCCAGCCATGCCTATATGCGCATGCTCTACAAATACCCGCAGGCCGAATTCCCCTACGCCGACCTGGTGGCCGAAAACGCTCGCCGTGGTCTGGCCGACACCGAGTACGAAATCCTCGACACCGGCGTGTTCGAGGACAACCGTTATTTCGACGTCACGGTGGAGTACGCCAAACACACCGCCGATGACCTCTTCATGCGCGTCACCGTGCACAACCGTTCCGATCAGCCGGCACGGCTTCACGTGTTGCCGCAGCTCTGGGCTCGCAACACCTGGAGCTGGGCAGCGGACGGTCAACCACCGAGCCTGACGCTGAACGGTGATGAGGTGCTGGCCCGGCACCCGCAACTCGCCGACCGGCAGGTCAGCGCCTGGGGCGCGGAAGACTGCCAATGGCTGTTCTGCAACAACGAGAGCAACTTTCCCAAGCTCGATGGCGTGCCGGCGAGTGGTCCCTTCAAGGACGGCATCAATGATTTCCTGGTAGCCGGTGACAGCGATGCTATCCGACATGACGCGGGCACTAGAGTGGCGGCGCACTTCGCCCTGGATTTTGAAGCCGGACAAAGGCGAAGCGTCTATCTGCGTTTCGCTCCGGCCGGCGCGGTTCGGGTCAACGCCAAGGCGCTGTTCGAGCGGCGTCGCCGCGAAGCCGATGACTTTTATGCGGCGCTGCAATCCGGTATCGGCGATGCGGATGCGCGCAACGTCCAGCGTCAAGCCCTGGCCGGCTTGCTTTGGTCGAAGCAGCTGTATTACTTCGACGTCAACCAGTGGCTCGACGGCGATCCGGCGCAACCTTCGCCGCCGCCCGGGCGTTCGCATATTCGTAATACCCATTGGCGCCACCTGTCGAATTTCGACATCGTGTCCATGCCAGACACCTGGGAATACCCGTGGTACGCCTCGTGGGATCTGGGCTTTCAGGCCGTGGCGTTCGCGCTGATCGATCCGGGGTTCGCAAAACATCAATTATTGCTGCTGGTCAAAGACCGCTTCATGCACCCCAACGGCCAGCTGCCGGCCTACGAATGGCGTTTCGACGATGCCAACCCGCCGGTGCATGCCTGGGCCAGTTGGCGGGTGTATCGGCAGGACAAGGCGCTGACCGGCACAGGTGACATGGATTTCCTCGAGCGGATCTTCCACAAACTGCTGCTGAATTTTTCCTGGTGGGTCAATCGCAAGGACGCCGAAGGCCGCAACCTGTTTCAGGGCGGTTTTCTGGGGCTGGACAACATTGCCCTGTTCGACCGCTCGGCGCTGTTGCCGCCCGGTTATCAGCTCGACCAGGCCGACGGCACCGCGTGGGTCGCCGCCTATGCGCTGGACCTGATGCGCATCGCACTGGAGCTGGCCAGGCGTAACGCTGTGTACGTCGATATCGCGGTGAAGTTCTTCGAACACTTCCTCTACATTGCCGGGGCCATCAATCGGGTCGACTCTGATGCCGAAGGTCTGTGGGACGAACAGGATCAGTTCTTCTACGACGTCCTGCATCGGCCCGATGGCGTGAATGAACCACTGCGATTGCGTTCTATCGTCGGCCTGATGCCGCTGTTTGCCGTGCAAGTGCTGGAGCAACACGAGCATGAAGGCTTACCCGGTTTGCGTGAGCGTTTGTTCGGTTTCATGCGTCATCGTCCGGACCTCGCCAGCCTGGTTTCACGCTGGACCGAACCGGGCGAAGGCAACCGGATGCTCCTGGCGCTGTTGCGTGGCGAGCGCACCAAGGACCTGCTCAAGCGCATGCTCGATGAAAACGAATTCCTCTCCGAATTCGGTATCCGCTCATTGTCCAAAGCCTTTGCCGAACAGCCTTTCGGTCTGCAGATCAATGGCGAGCGGCTCTGTGCCCATTACGAGCCGGCAGAATCCGAATCGCGCCTGTATGGCGGAAACTCCAACTGGCGCGGGCCGGTGTGGATGCCGATCAACTACATGCTGATCGAATCCCTGCGCGAGTTTCATCGCTACTACGATCAGAACTTTTCGGTGGAATACCCGACGAGGTCGGGGTTTCTGGCGTCACTGGAAGAGGTGGCCGACAGCTTGAGCCAACGACTGACCCGGCTTGTGCTTCGCGATGAAGAGGGCAATCGGCCGTCAATGGCGGCGTATCCGCAGTTGCAAGCGGACCCCGCCAGCCGCGATCTTGTGCTGTTCCATGAATATTTTCATGGGGAAACCGGACGCGGATTGGGGGCCAGCCATCAAACGGGATGGAGCGCGCTGATTGCGTTGTTGTTGCAGCCTTGATTTCTGCCCTACGCAAAACTCCTGTGGGAGCGGGCTTGCTCGCGAAGGCGTAGTGTCAGTCGATATCTGCTTAGACTGATGCACCGCCTTCGCGAGCAAGCCCGCTCCCACAGGGGTTATCGGTATGGGCGAAAATCTCTGTTAAAAAGCGAAACAGGAGCAGCCAAACGCCCCCCAAAATCCCTGAAAATCCCTCACCGGCGCTGACGACATTCGCGCTCGCTCATGACTGTGCGCATGCACCGCGCACGCGCCGACGCATTGATGCACCTGCGCCGTCAGTGGCGCGATGGGCTTCCAATGGCCCGGCACCTTGGCCACGGGCGACCATTCGGGCACCACAGGAATTGGCGGCGGCCCAAGTTTTTCGAACTCGACGGCGCCATAGACGATCTTGCCGTCAACAATGGTCAGCACCGACTCGATCCATTTCACCGCTTCATCGTCGATGTGGAAGTAGTCCGCCGACAGCGAAATCAGATCCGCCAGTTGCCCGACCTTGATCTGGCCTTTCTTGCCTTGCTCGGAGGAAAACCAGGCGCTGCCGTGGGTGAACAGTTCAAGCGCCGTATCGCGGCTCAAGCCTTGCGGGTACAGCTCCAATCCACCGACGGTGCGGCCGCTGACCAGCCAGTACATCGACGTCCAGGGGTTGTAGCTGGACACCCGCGTGGCGTCGGTGCCGGCGCCGACCGGAAGGCCTTCGGCGAGCATGCGCGCGATTGGCGGCGTGTGTTCGGCGGCTTTGGCTCCATAGCGGTCGACGAAGTATTCGCCCTGAAACGCCATGCGATCCTGAATCGCGATGCCGCCGCCCAAGGCTTTCACCCGCTCGATGTTCTGCGGGGTGATGGTTTCCGCATGATCGAAAAACCACGGCAAACCGTCGAACGGAATGTCGCGATTGACCTTCTCGAACACGTCGAGCATGCGGCTGATGGATTCGTTGTAGGTGGCGTGCAGGCGGAATGGCCAGCGTTGTTCCACCAGATGCCGGACCACTGGTTCGAGCTCCTGTTCCATGGTTTGCGGCAGGTCCGGACGTGGCTCAAGAAAGTCTTCGAAGTCTGCCGCCGAGAACACCAGCATTTCCCCGGCACCGTTGTGCCGCAGGAAGTCGTCGCCCTGGCCGTAATGGGAAGTGCTGGTCCAGTTTTTGAAGTCGGTCAGCTCTTCTTTCGGCTTTTGCGTAAACAGGTTGTAGGCGATGCGCACCGTGAGTTGTTGGTCTTTGGCCAGTTGCTGAATGACCTGATAGTCGTCCGGGTAATTCTGATAACCGCCGCCGGCATCGATGGCGCTGGTCACGCCAAGGCGATTGAGTTCGCGCATGAACTGGCGGGTCGAGTTGACCTGATACTCCAGCGGCAACTTCGGTCCCTTGGCCAGGGTCGAGTACAAAATCATCGCGTTCGGGCGGGCGATCAGCATGCCGGTGGGATCGCCGTTGGCGTCACGCTGGATTTCTCCACCCGGTGGATTCGGCGTGTCACGGGTATAACCGACCACTTTCAGCGCGGCGCGGTTGAGCAGGGCACGGTCGTAGAGGTGCAGCACGAACACCGGCGTATCCGGCGCGGCCTTGTTCAGCTCATCAATCGTCGGCAAGCGTTTTTCGGCGAACTGGAATTCGTTCCAGCCACCGACCACGCGCACCCATTGCGGCGTGGGCGTGCGATCGGCCTGGTCCTTGAGCATACGCAACGCATCGACCAGCGAAGGCACGCCTTCCCAGCGCAGTTCGAGGTTGTAATTCAGGCCGCCGCGGATCAGGTGCAGGTGCGAGTCGTTGAGACCGGGAATCACCGTGCGGCCGTGCAGGTCGACGATTTGCGTGCCGGGGCCCTGCAGGGCCATGGCCTGGGCGTCGCTGCCGACCACCACGAAGCGTCCGTCCTTGATCGCGACGGCGCTCGCCTGGGGTTTCTTGCGATCAACGGTGTGCAGGCGTCCGTTGTACAGAATGAGGTCGGCCGGGGCGTCGGGCATGGTTTTACTCCCTGCGAATAGCGGGCTGATCCAGGCACCGACGGCACCTGCCGAAAGGCCTTGCAGTACACGTCGGCGGTTGAAACCGTCGTGGTCGTCAGGTGGGCTCATGGCAGTGCTCCGCGCAATTCATTTGGGAGGCAAGCAGACCGATGTCTGACGCATGCGGCCAGAAGGAATATAGACGGCAAATCCGCAGGTAGCCGTTTTCGGGGGGCGGAAAACGACGAATCCCGCCTCGAGGGGCGGGATTCGTGTGCAACCAGGAAGGTTTCCGAAGACGGAAACCGTCGTCTTAGCTTGGGAACAGCTCGGACAGTTTCATCGCCAGCATCATGTCGCCTTCAGCGCGCAGTTTGCCGCCCATGAACGCTTGCATGCCGTCGGTCGAACCGTCGACGATGCCTTGCAGGGTTTCGCCGTCCATCACCAGAGTGACCTGGGCGTCAGGGTTTTCGCCTTCTTGCAGCTCGCAGGTGCTGTCTTTGACGATCAGCGAGAAGTTCTTGGTGTCGTCGATGCGGAAACCGAAGACCAGGTCCAGACCGGCAGCGGCGGCTGGGTTGAACTTGGCTTTCATTGCTTGTACGGCATCAGCTACGGAGGTCATGGTTCGATCCTTTCTTGGGTAATTAGAGCTGGGTGATTACAGCCAGGGTCACAATAGTCCGGACTCAGCGAAACGTGATGAGTTCCGGTGCCTTCAACAGCTGCAAGTGCGCATGACTGTTGAAAGAAGACAGAGCCACCTCGCGCCCGCGAAACTTCAGCAGGTTGAGCGAGGTGTTGACGATTTGCCAGTTCAGTTCAAATGCCTGCCGTGCCGGCATTTGCGTAATGAGGTGGAGCAGGGCAGTGATGGTGCCGCCGGAGGTGAATACGGCGATTTTCTGGGTGTTGTCGGCGCTTTCGAGGATCCGGTGAAGACCGGCCTGCACGCGTTCGACGAAGCCCAGCCAGCTTTCAAGCCCCGGTGTGTCATAGGTGCCGGCGAGCCAGCGTTCGATGATCAGGGCGAAGATGCGCTGGAACTCGGCACGGTTTTGCGCCGCGTTGCGCAGAATCTCCAGTGCTTCCGGTTCATCCTCCAGCATGGCTGGCAGCAGCGCGCGGATCACCGCGTCGGCGTCGAATTCGTTGAAAGCGGAATCGGTTTCCAGGGGCGGCACCGGCAGGCCCACGGCAGCGAACTGTTCCAATGCGCTGGTGGCCGTATGCTGCTGGCGGCGCAGGTCGCCCGACAGGCAACGGTCGAAGCTGACACCCAGCTCGGCGAGGTGCTGGCCGAGGATTTCTGCCTGGCGAACACCGGTCGGCGACAGGACGTCATAGTCGTCTGCACCAAAGGAGGCCTGGCCATGTCGAATCAGATAGATGCTGCCCACGTCCGCGTCATCCCGGTACGTTGAAGGTTTGGCGAGGTTATGAGGATGGCAGGGAGCTGTCAATGAAAAAACATACGCTTGTTTGAAATGCCCGTTACAGGCTTGTTGCCAGAGGTTTCACGGCTGGCCGCCGGGGCGGAGCATGGGTATGCTGGTGTTATCCCGCGCGTTTATCAGGCCGCGCATCGTTTTTGAAGGAGTGACTGTGGAGTTTTTGTCCGAGTACGCCAGTTTCCTGGCCAAGACTGTGACACTGGTGATCGCCATTCTGGTGGTCCTGGCCAGTTTCGCGGCGTTGCGCAGCAAAGGTCGGCGCAAGTCGGCCGGGCAGTTGCAAGTCAGCAAGCTGAACGATTTCTACAAAGGGCTGCGCGAACGCCTGGAGCAAACCTTGCTCGACAAGGACCAGCTCAAGGCCTTGCGCAAGACCCAGGCTAAAACCGATAAAAAGCAAAAGAAGAAACCCGAGGCCAAACCGCGGGTGTTCGTGCTGGATTTCGACGGCGACATCAAGGCGTCGGCCACTGAAAGCCTGCGCCACGAGATCACCGCGCTGTTGACGTTGGCGACGCCAAAGGACGAAGTCGTGCTGCGTCTTGAAAGCGGCGGCGGCATGGTCCACAGCTACGGCCTGGCGTCTTCGCAACTGGCGCGTATCCGCGATGCGGGCGTGCCGTTGACCATCTGCATAGACAAGGTCGCGGCCAGCGGCGGCTACATGATGGCGTGCATCGGCGAGAAGATCATCAGCGCCCCGTTCGCGATTCTGGGCTCGATCGGCGTCGTGGCGCAGTTGCCTAACGTCAATCGCTTGCTGAAAAAACACGACATCGACTTTGAAGTCCTGACCGCCGGTGAATACAAGCGCACCTTGACCGTGTTTGGTGAAAACACCGAGAAAGGTCGCGAGAAGTTTCAGGAAGACCTGGACATCACCCACCAGCTGTTCAAGAACTTCGTCTCGCGCTATCGCCCGCAACTGGACATCGACGAGGTCGCCACCGGTGAAATCTGGCTCGGCATCGCTGCGCTGGACAAACAGCTGGTGGACGAGCTCAAGACCAGCGACGAGTACCTCGCTGAACGGGCGAAGAAGTCCGAGCTGTACCACTTGCATTACGCCGAACGCAAAAGCCTGCAAGAGCGCATCGGCATGGCGGCCAGTGGTTCGGTCGATCGCGTATTGCTGAGTTGGTGGAGCCGCTTGACCCAGCAACGCTTCTGGTAACAATTTCAAACAAAGGTCTCTTTCATTGTCATGCAGTGAAAGGGGCCTTTTTTTGTGGCGATATATATGTAGCACTTTCAAAAAAATCGGCTCGATAGGCTAGGGGTCCTAGTCAGTTTCGAGTGATCACAATGTCTTCTTTACCCACAAACTCAAACACGCCTGTGTTAACGCCAGATCAACAGGGTGTTTTTTTTGATCTGATTAAAAGTAATGCCCCCGCCTGGCTGTTGACCGCGTCGAGTCAACTGCGGGGTGAACTTTATACAAGTCTGATCGCCAGTCATCATTCAAGAAATGAACTTGCCGATATCCTGAAAGGCTTGGAATCGCCTGAAAGTTTCTGCACGCCGTTGCTGGCCAAAGCCATGTCGGACAAGCTGGGCACACCATTTGATACGGCAGGCGTTATCTTCCAGCACGTACGTTCAACGTCCAGCCTGCTGGGGCTGCGTAAGAAACTGGTCCTGCCGATTGACCGGGACTTGCTCTGCGCCGCCTGCGAAAACTTCGAGCTCAGCGAGACGCTGGCCGGAAACTATAGTGATACGTCATTAATTTATATCCCCGAGACAATCACTGGTACGGCCAATAAAATAGTATCGATAGAGCCCCATGAGTTTGCTGCATTGTGCCGCAAACTTGACTTGGGAAAGCAATACCAGGCTCATGTGAAGTCATTGTTCCAACCGGCATCCGGGGTTAACGAGTTGCGCAACAACTATGTTGCACACGCAAAGAACAGCTTTGAAGTGCAGCGGCATGTGGCACTGATGAAAAAGACTGTCAGTTCAGACGTATATAAGGCGTTGAAGGCTGTCAAGGATCAGCAGCCTGTCAAACTGGGTGACAACACACTGGGTTATCAGACGCTGAAGATGTTTGATGTAACGATCAATGGTGCAATGTTTATCGGGCCGACCGGAAAGCATGACGATAACCGCTGCGTGGTCTATCTGCCGGACGACCCGCTGCATCCGTTGAAGGAGTATGTGTCGTTCAATGATTTCGAGGTGGAGTTGAGCCGCCGATTGAAGGGCGCCGTATTCCGGAAATTCTTCATGCGTTACATCAAGCTGGGTGAACAGTCGGCTTTTCAGCAAGCCCTTGATAAAGGGTTGTCTTCGCCCGTTTCCTCGCCGCTCCCCGCGACCAGCATTTATGTGTCTGTGTCTGGTGCAGCCGTACAAGGCGATGTATTTCAGGAGATTTTTCGTCAGCATGCCAACCAGGTTATTGCCGATTCCCGGCTTCTGGTGGTACCCACCGACGATGAGGACGAAAAGTCCCGACTGGACAGGCTGGAGACCTACAAGTCCATAAGCCTCAATATTCTGTTGTTCGGTGCATCGTTCGTTCCGTTTGTTGGCCATATCCTGTTGGCAGTGACGGTCATGGATCTACTGTCTGAGGTTTATGAAGGCGTCGCCAGTTGGTCCAGGGGCGAGCAGGAGCAGGCTACGGATTACCTGTTCGATACCATCGAAAACCTGATCCTGATGGCTGCTTTTGCAGCAGGTTCGGCGGCCGTCGGCAAAGCCTACAAAACCATCAGGACATCCATATTCATAGAGCGCCTGAGGAAAGTCCCGGGCGCGGACTCCCGAGGCCGGTTGTGGAATCCGGACTTGGCGGTCTATCAACAGAGCCGGCGATTACCCCGCGAGCTCGCGCCTGATGCCCGAGGACTGCATTGGATGGGGGGCCAGGCGTACCTTCCCATCGATACGAGTCTTTATGCGGTACGTCCAAAAACGGAGACTGATCTATGGGAGGTGATGCTTCCGGTCGGTAATGATGGGACCTATTCACCCTTGCTCGAAACCAACGATGCCGGGGCATGGCGCCATGACTCGGAACTGCCGCAGGAATGGGATCGGCTTAAATTGTTTCGCCGTTTCGGTTACACCAGCGATCAGTTTCCAGATACCGCCGCAACGCAAATCCTTGCGGTCTGCGGGATCGATGACACCGTTTTGCGCCAGGCACACGTTGACCGCAGCAGGCCCCCGGCCTTGCTGGTCGATACGGTGCAACGGTTTCGGGCTGATGCTGCGGTCACGAACTTCATCGAGCAGTTGAAAACTCCATCCTCGGCTTCCCTGGCAGACCCTGATCTGCAATTGCACCTGCTGACGACGTCCAGCCATTGGCCGAGCTACTCCGCCGTCAAAGTCCTGAATGCTGTCGGTCGGCAAACGGGCTTTTATGGCGCGGCCACTGCGGTATCGGGAAAAACTGTCAGTCTCAATCAGGACGCGTTGCACAAAGGGCAGTTGCATAGCTCGCTGCTGACGGCCCTGGACAGTGCTCAACGCAAAACCCTTCTGGGCTCGAACACTTCGGACGCAACCTCCGGGGCTGCGACCTTGACAAAGATCATTGCCGATCAAGCCGAAAGCAATAAACTCGCATTGTTCGAGCGGATCTATAAACGCACCGAAGTGGCGAGTGATGCTCGAGTGACGGTGTTGATGCACAAGATTCCCCATTTACCCACGGCGATTGCCGAAGAACTGGTGCGGTACGCCGAAGCCGGAGAAACACACAGTCTGGATGCTGGCAACGTTCCGTTGCGACTGGCAGAAGAAGCCCGTCGCTACTTGCAGCTGATGCGTGTCAGTCGGGCATACGAAGGGTTGTACCTTAACGCGGTGGGTGGACTCTCCACGGACCGTCTGGTACTCGACACCCTTGAGCAACTGCCCGGATGGACCGGTAATGCCAGGGTTCAGATACAGGCCTCCTCAGGTACCAGCAGCGAGTCGACCAGTATTGGATTGGCGAGCGCTTCGGAGAAGCTGCAGGTCAGCGTTCATCCCGATCGATATAGCGTGTCTGTCGACGTCAGCAAACCAGCGACCACATTCCAGAAACGTACCCGCGAACATTATTTCAAAGCACTCTGGCATGGACTTTCGGCGCAGCGCAAAACCGCGCTGGGCGTGAATCTGGACGATGGTGGGGCGGCGTTGCGACAGAAGATAACGCAGCTCGCCCTGACGCGGCGCACAGCCATTGCGCAACTGATCGAGGCTCAGCCTTCGCGGGCGGGCTATGCCTCTCCCATGAAGCTGGCTGACAGAACCGTTACGTCGCCTTCTCCAGGTTTTTCGGAGCCTCTGGTCATCAAAAATACCCACGACGTCCTGGTACGCCGGGCGCTGGAACTGTATCCGATGCATTCTCCGGCAGACATTCACGCCTTGGTGAATGCGCTGGGGAGGAACGTGACAAACGTTTTGAAGAAGCTGGAAGCGCTCAGGTTGCAATTTCAGACCGTCAGGCAGGTATTGAGTCAATGGGTGGCTCGACAAACTTGGCATCAGCAGCCGGATGGCTCAAGGCTGGAAGTCAAGCGGCTCAGCAAATACCGCACCGCTCAGGCGATCATTCGTTGCTGGCGCAACGAGCCCGAGGCGACTGAATCGGGCGAAAAGCTTCTCACCACCCTCGAGTTCGACGCCGAGCCTCTGGGAGAATTACCGGTCATCGTTGCCGACTTCAGTCATGTGGAGAGGCTGGTGATGGACGGTGTGGGAGCCAGCGCCGGACTCAACGCTTTGTTGCAAAACTTCAAAAACCTTCGCAGCCTGTCATTGAGAGGTAATCACCTGACGAGGTTGCCGCTGGCGCTGGGCTCGATGTCCAGGCTGGTTCATCTGGATCTGAGCGACAACCTGATTCAACTGACGGCTGAGTCGGTGACGCAATTGGCGGACATGACCAGCCTGCAATCGGTGAACCTGGCCTTTAATCCGCACCTCACGAGGGTTCCCGATGTCAGCAAGCTGCAACACCTGGAGCACCTGAACCTGCAAGGGACCGGAATTAAAACCTGGCCTTCGGGCGCCTCCAGTCTGCCCCGGCTAAGAGAGCTCGATCTACGCGACAATCAGATAGACACCCTTCCGGAGGATGTATTCAAGGGCCATGCGGTCCCGAACAAGGGCACCAACCTTCATGGCAACCCTTTGTCAGCCGACACGTTGAAGAAGGTCGCTGCGCATCAACAGAAAACCGGCGTGAGTCTTGGGGTCATTGCGTCGGAGTATCGTCGCTCAGGTGTATATTCGCCGACCGAAGCGCAAAGTTCAGTTTGGCTCGCAGGGCTGGGCTCGGCTGAAACCCAGCGCAAGCGTGGGGTGTGGGATTCTTTGCGAGCCTATCCGGACTCCAGGGGGTTGTTCAATGTGCTTGCGCGGCTGTCCGAGACCGCCGATTACAAACATCTTTTCAATCACTTCAGCCAGCGGGTCTGGAATGTCCTTGAGGCTGCGGCTGAAGATGATCGCTTGCGGCGCTCGCTGTTTCGTTCGGCTCAGGTCGGCAGGTTCAGTGCGGATGGCTACTCGGCACTCTTCAGTGAGATGGAAGTGCAGGTCTTGTTTTATCGTGCCATGGCCGCAACCATCACCGGGGCTGCTTCTCTGGAGCAGCAACTGATCACCCTGCTCAGGGGATTGTTCCGGCTACATGAGGTCGAGGGGCTCGCGCTGGCGGATATCAATACGCGGACCGGCGCCCAGTCCCCAAGCTACGAGCATGCCTTGGAGATCAGTCTGGCGTATCGCGTGGGTCTGGCCGAACGCCTGGGCTTGCCCGCTCAGCCAAGGGCGATGGCTTCGGCGTGGAATGTCGAGGTGACTCAAGCAGCGCTGGATCGGGCTGGTGAGAAAGTCCTTACAACGGAGCGCACCAGCGCGTTGCTGGAGTGGATCATCATTCAACGGTTTTGGGTGGAATACCTGGAGACCTCACATGCAGACCGGTTCCTGGCGATCGTCGACCGGTCAGCGCAGGAGTATGCGCGGCTGGAGGGGCAGGTTGAACTCGCCCGCGCGGTTGCCACCGAACGTATGAATGCCATTTTTGACAACTTCAAAAATGAACGGAGGGCATTGATCAGGCAACTCACTGGCGCGGCATTGACACGCAATCCCGCACCCCCGGTCCCGGGTTCCAGCACCCAATCGGGAGCAGCCCAATGAACGATCTGCCTCCCGATACGGCTGACAGCCTGTCTCCGTCGGCAATCCCGAAATGGCGTGACGAATTGAAAGTCGTTGTCGATCTCGCCTTGCCACAATCCCCTGGCCAGTTTGGCGAACGCTTGATCAAGGAAAAGTGGGGGGCGGATATTGATCCGCAGACGGCCTTGCTGGTCACCCTCGATTACAACTACAAGGGCTATCCAGCAGAGAACGGTATCGAGCAGGGGCGGGTGGCGAATTCCCGTTCGCTGCTGCAAGCGCTGTTGTCCAACTATCAGACCGTGGGTGACGGTCGCTTCGCTGAAACCGCGTTCGGTCTGTACACGCCGCCGGACGTCGGGCCGTCGGTTCGGATAGTCGATAACGTCGACGAATTCGCCGATCACGGCAGCGGCAATCACCAGACGTACGAAGGCATTTACCGCAAAACCACACCGCAAGCTTATGGACCGCTGACCCAGATCAATCTGAGGCCCGCCGATTTCAAGAAATGGGTCTGGGAGCTGGAGTTGAAGGACTTGTACCAAGCGTATCTCGCCCAGGCCTGGCCGGCCGATGAAGTGCTCGTTGCAGCCAGGCCTTACGGGTTGAGAACGTCGGTCAAAGCGGCGTTTGTCATGGCCGCCTGGTTGCAGCTTCATGAAAAGCGCCTGACGCAAAAAGGGCTGGCGCTGGCGATGCGGGCGGCAAGTTTGCCGGGCGATCAGCCGTGGGAAACGCTGAGCCTCGACCAACTGCAGGCAACGGTTCGCGTTCCGTCAACCGTCAGGTTCGGCCTTCTGAAACTGTACCGTTACACCGCGACCGACATCTGGGTCTTTCGTGACACCACCTGTGCCCGCGTGCTGATGTACATCCCTGGCAATTCTTCCCCGCTACACGAATTCACCGATGTCACACAACTGCACCAATGGATTGTCGTGCAGGGCAAGTCCAGCGAGCGCCGGCAGGCATTGGCCCGCCACTTCGCTGAGGACGATCGCCAAGACGGTATGTTTCACGCCGGTGTGCTGACGGCGCTGGATGGCATGGCGCTTTATCCTGCAAAACACTGGCTGAGCCACAACGCCGGATTCTTCAACAACGACGGCTACTGGGATCCGAACGAGTACATCGGCTACAACGATCCGGACGCCGGCACCGATCCGTTTGCCCGCTTGGTGCTGACGATGAAGCAGGCTGCACGGTCGAACATCCAGACTATCCGTGACGACGCGCAGGTCAACCGGGATCAGTTGAGTGCCGTCGTCGAACCCGTTGTGCAATGGGTGAACCGGTTTGGCCCGCTCGCCTTGTTCGTCCCCGCAGGTGAGGGGGTGTTGGCATTGGCCGGGCTCATTGACGGCGGTTATGGCCTGGATCAGGCTGTCAACGGCGAAACGCCGAGCCAACGCTCGGAGGGTCGGACGCGTACGGTATTCAGCTTGCTTAATGCGTTGCCGATGCTGGGGGCAGAGTCGGCGCTGAAGGGTGAAGCTGCCGAGGCCGAGACCATCGCAGAGCGTACCCGCGAAACCGAGGCTGATCCAGGAGAGCACGGGCCCCGGCCTGCATCGGAACCAACCGTTGCCCCCACGCCCTTGAACAACCGGGTTGAACTCGTCCGGGGAATCGGTCCCTCGGTGGCCTCCTTTAGTGATGAGGTCCTGGCGCAGATCGCCAAGGTCAGCGCGATTGACGACGACATGCTGCGGTTGATGAACACGGGCCGGCCACCGACGCCCTTGCTGGCGGACACGATCAGCCGTTTCAAGATCGATCAGGATCTCGCCCCGGCCGGGGACCCTGCGCTATTCAATCAACATTACGAAGCGCTTCAACAGTCGGAGCATGAGTGGGTCCGGATTTTTCAGCAGCAATACCCGGACCTGCCAACGATTGCCATCGAGCAAATGCTTGACCGCTATGGGGTGGACATCCTGCAAGCGCCCGATAGTGCGCAGGCACGTCAACTATTCGCACGTCTGGACGGCAAGGCACGGCAATACCAGCAGCACGTACGACTCGACCGAGCTTATGAAGGCTTTTATCTGCGCTCGGTCGTGAGCGCCGAGACAGACACACTGGCATTGCACTCCCTGAAAAACCTGCCCGGCTGGCCGAAGGATCTGCGAATCGAGGTCCTCGACGGCTCCTCCACTGGCCGGGTGCTTGACCGTTGCGGCCCCCTTGATACCGCTCATTGTCGAAATGTGATCAAGGTGGGAAGCCGTTACCTGCGGCAAGGCCGGCAAACGGATTTCTACGATGCGATGCTCGGCGTGCTGACGAACGAGGAACGCTCGGCGTTGCATCTCACTTCATCGGATCCGGCCAGCGAGTTGCGGCTCAACCTCGGCGAACGGGCATTGTCCCGCTCTGAAACGCTGCTCGGTTTGCAACGGATGGACAGTGGAATGACCTTCGAACCACAGGGGCTGCGCGGCGGCGGCTACCCGACGACTCCTCAGGGCGAAGCCATGAAGTTGCAAGCGATCAAGTTGCAGTTCAAGGAGATTTATCCGGACATCAGCGATGCAGGCATTGATCAGGTGATGCAACTCGCGGAGGGCAGGGTGCAGGCGTATATCGACCAGCTGAATCAGCAACTGCTTCAGCTCAATACCGAACTGAGCGACTGGATCGATCAAGCAGCGCAAGACATTGCCGACATGGATGTCCCCTTCGTAGCCATGGGGGATGAGGAAGCGGAGGGTATGAATCATGCGCAAATCGCCGTGCACAATGCCCATGTTCTGCACACCGCCCTGCAACAAGAGCGAGGGGTCAGGACAGAGCTTGCAGAGGAGCTTGTCGCCATCTGGCAAAAACGCGGGCCGCTGCAGGATCGTCTCTATGAAGGCGGACAACTGCGTGGTGTCAGGCTGGATCTGACGTTCGAGGACTATCACCGGTTACCCGCCCTGAATGTCAGGCTCAACGATGTGATCGAATTGTCGATGCGAGGTTTTCACTTGACCGTGCACGACAGTTTGAACGGGTTCCTGGCGAATTTTCCAAACCTTGAAGTGTTGAACCTGGAACGTTTCGACTTGCGTCCATTCTTCGTGGGAGGTGCCACCGGGCGCGCCTTGCCGTCAGTCATGGGCCAGTTGCCCAAACTGACCACACTCAACCTGCAAGCCACGGAGCTGGTGTTCACTGAACGCGCCGCTTCACAACTGAGTGATCTGGCTCACTTGCAAACGCTGGACCTGAGCGACAACCCGTTGGGTGTGCCGCCTATGGTGCTGGGCATGGACAAATTACGTCAGCTCAACCTGAGGAATACCGGGATTACCCGCTGCCCGGTCGGGATCAAGGATGATCCGTATCTGACGCTGCTGGACCTGCGCGACAACCACATTACGCGGGTTCCACCAGCGGTAATGAATCAGGGGGTGGCAGACGACCGCTTGCTGCTCTGGGGGAATCCGTTGACCGACGAGGACACATTGCGCCGGCTGGTCAGTCATCGTGAACAAACGGGAATCAATCTGTGGTTGAGCGCGCCGGGCGCAGACTATGGCACGCCGACGGTGTGGTTACGAGACTGCGACGAAGGGTTGCGAGAGTCCCGGCAAGCCGTTTGGCAGCGCCTGGCAAGTAAACCCTCCGGCACGCGGTTTCTAGCGGTAATAGACCGGCTGAGCCTGACGGCCGACTTTCGGGTCAGTTACCTGCCACTTCAGGTGCGGGTCTGGCGACTCTTGCAAGAAGCAGATACCACGGACGAGATGTGGGGGCGGATGATTCGCGGCAGCGGGCGCTTTGATCACCCAATGGTGGCGTTCAGGGCGCTGGAGGAGCGTGCCGGTTTCTGAGCGAAGGAGGGGGCCTTGAACCCCGGACGGGGTTCAAGGTTTGCCAATCAGCGGCGACGGAACAGCGGCAGCGGTTCGTCGGTGGCGGCCTGATAGGTCACCGAAAAGTCCTTGAGACCTTCAAGGGCTTCGTACGGGTCTTTATCGGCGCGAATGGCAAAGGCGTCGAACCCGCAGCGGTGCATGTAGAACAGCTGGTCGCGGAGCACATCGCCGATCGCCCGCAGTTCGCCTTTGAAACCATAGCGGTCGCGCAGCAGACGGGCGTTGGAGTAATTGCGGCCATCGGTGAAGGCCGGAAAGTTCAGGGCGATCACCTTGAACTGATCCACGTCGTCACCGATTTCTTCGGCTTCTTCATCGGCATCCAGCCACACGCCCAGACCGCCATCGCGGGCCTTGAGCATGCGACTGTGTTCACGCCACAGCGTCAGCGGGACGATCAGGTCGTCGCAGTTGCTGATCTCGTCGATGTTGAAATCCTTGGGCAGCAAGTGCCAGGTTTCGTCGACGATTTCGTTGTTCTTAATGATTCGCTGCATAGACGCGCTCCTTGAAGAGGTCGATGCCAATACGCTGATAGGTGTCGATGAAACGCTCGTCTTCGGTACGTTGTTCGATGTACACGTTGATCAGTTTCTCGATCACATCAGGCATGGCTTCCTGGGCGAAGGACGGGCCGAGGATCTTGCCCAGGCTGGCGTCGCGGCTCGCGCTGCCACCGAGGGACACCTGGTAGAACTCTTCGCCTTTCTTGTCCACCCCGAGAATGCCGATGTGGCCGACGTGGTGGTGACCACAGGCGTTCATGCAGCCGGAGATGTTCAGGTCCAGCTCGCCGATGTCGAACAGGTAGTCCAGGTCTTCGAAACGACGCTGGATCGATTCGGCAATCGGGATCGACTTGGCGTTGGCCAGCGAACAGAAATCACCGCCGGGGCAGCAGATGATGTCGGTCAGCAGACCGATGTTCGGCGTGGCGAAACCTTGTTCGCGCAACTCGCCCCACATCGCGAACAGTTGGGTCTGTTCTACGTCGGCCAGAATGATGTTCTGCTCGTGGGAGGTGCGCAGTTGACCGAAGCTGTAACGATCGGCCAGGTCGGCCACGGCATCGAGCTGCTTGTCGGTGATGTCGCCCGGTGCAACACCGGTCGGCTTCAGGGACAGGGTCACGGCCACATAACCTGGCTTCTTGTGAGCCAGGGTATTGCGGGTACGCCAGCGCGCGAAACCCGGGTGTTCTTTGTCGAGATCGGCCAGTTGGGCAGTCTGGTTATCCAGGGCCTTGTAGTCCGGATCGACGAAGTGTTTGGCGACGCGATGCACTTCGGCTTCGGTCAGCGTGGTCTGGCCACCGCGAAGGTGTTCCATTTCCGCATCGACTTTCTGTGCGAAGACTTCAGGCGTCAGCGCCTTGACCAGAATCTTGATCCGCGCCTTGTACTTGTTGTCACGACGGCCATAGCGGTTGTAGACCCGCAGGATGGCGTCGAGGTAGCTCAACAGGTCTTGCCACGGCAGGAATTCATTGATGAACGCGCCCACCACCGGCGTACGGCCGAGGCCACCGCCCACCAGCACACGGAAGCCCAACTCGCCTGCGGCGTTGTGCACCGGCTCAAGGCCGATGTCATGGACTTCGATGGCCGCACGGTCGGACGTCGAACCGTTGATTGCGATCTTGAACTTGCGTGGCAAGTAAGCGAATTCCGGGTGGAACGTGGTCCATTGACGGACGATCTCGCACCACGGGCGCGGATCGATCAGCTCGTCGGCAGCGACACCGGCGAACTGGTCGGTGGTGACGTTGCGCAGGCAGTTGCCGCTGGTCTGGATCGCGTGCATTTGCACGGTAGCCAGCTCAGCGAGAATGTCCGGGATGTCTTCCAGCGCCGGCCAATTGAACTGCACGTTCTGCCGGGTACTGATGTGGGCATAGCCCTTGTCGTAGTCGCGGGCAATCCTGGCCATCATCCGCGTCTGGCGCGAAGTCAGTTGGCCGTAAGGCACCGCCACCCGCAACATTGGCGCGAAGCGTTGGATGTAAAGCCCGTTTTGCAGGCGCAGGGGGCGGAATTCTTCTTCGCTCAGCTCGCCTGCCAGATAGCGTCGGGTCTGATCTCGGAACTGCTTGACGCGGTCCTCGATGATCCGCTGATCGTACTCGTCGTATACGTACATATAAGTCCTGTTCTCAGGCTTGGGCCGGTCGGATCAGTGGCGTTTTTCGCTTGCTGAAGTCTCCGATACTGCCTCGGCAATTCTGCGCGCACGGCCGCGCACTCCCTACGGAGCCGGGGCAAGATACCAGTTTGCAGTTATGCGCAAAAGTGATGTTTGAGTATATGTAAAGAACCAAATCGACTAACGAGAACCGTTATTGATAAACCCGTATTTGTCGTACGGGCAATCGTCGTCTTTACTGTGGTCGAGTCTTTATGCAATCACCGATAAAACCGACAAGAGGCGATGCAATGAGCAACCCTACCAAAGCGACAAAGCCTGACAGCACGGTCGATGCTTGGGCGATTCTGTTTCTGATCATCCTGGTCGTGGGCACTGCGGTATTTTGGGTCAGCCATCAATAACCGACCCCGTCCGGGCCCGGTTCCGACGATTGTCGGACAAAAACCGGAATAAACGCCGTTTGCCGGGACTTCGCTGGCTATAATGCGCGGCGAAATTTCCGGGGGGTCGGACGTTAATGTTGAAGTTTTTCTACCCCTTCCTGCTGATGCTGGGTGCGGCTTACGGCCCTGCTGCGCGCGCGGAGTCGGTGTTGTTCCTGAATCCCGGGAAGACGGACGAAGCCTTCTGGCTCAGCTATTCGCAATTCATGCAGGCGGCTGCCACGGATCTGGGCATTGACCTGCGAATTCTCTATTCCCAACGCATGCCCGAGCTCACCGTGGCGCAAGCCCGCCTTGCGCTGCAAGGTCCTGATCGTCCGGACTATCTGGTGTTCGTCAACGAACAGTACGTCGCCCCGCAGATTTTGCGTCTGGCCCAAGGCAGCGGGGTCAAGCTGTTTACGGTCAATGCTGCGCTGACGGCCAACCAGCTGAGCCTGCTGGGCGAACGTGCTGATCGATTGGGCAGCCTGGTGCCGAACGATGAGGAGGGCGGCTACCTGATGCTCAAGGAGCTGATTCGCCAGCATCCACCGGTGGCGCCCGGTGAGGTCATCGAGCTGTTGGCGTTTTCCGGCCTGAAGATCACGCCGTCGGCGCAGCTGCGCGAGCAAGGCATGATGCGCGCCTTGGCCGAACACCCTGAAGTGCGTTTGCGCCAACTGGTTTACGGCGGCTGGACCCGGGGTCGGGCCTATGAACAAGCCAAATTACTGTTCCGGCGTTACCCGAAGGTTTCGCTGGTGTGGTCGGCCAACGACGAAATGGCCTTTGGCGCCATGCAGGCGTATTCGGAGACGGGTGGAGTGCCTGGCAAAGATGCGTTGTTCAGCGCGGTGAACGCGTCGCCAGCCTCGTTGCAGGCGCTGGTTGACGGCCGCATGAGCGTGTTGTTGGGCGGGCACTTCACGTTGGGCGGTTGGGCGCTGGTGGAGTTGCATGACCTTGAAATGGGCGTGGACCTGGACCAGTACGGCGGGCGTGACCGGCTGATTCCGTTACCGCAACTGATCGACAAGGCCCAGGCCAAACGATTACTGGCCTTGGGCGCATCACCGAATTACGAGGTGAACTTCCGTCGCCTGTCGGCCAAGGGCCGGCCAACGTCCTATCGCTATCCGTTCAGCCTGCAAACCCTGATGCGCTAACGTCCCGCCAGATGCACCACCAACTGCACGATGCCGAACAGCGTCAATGCAAACACCGCCGTGAACAGAATCCCCAGAATCACAAAATGACTCGGTTTGCCGTGGGTGAAGTCCCGCGCCCGATTCTTCCCGCTCTGCACCCCGAACGCCGCCGCCATGACACTGTGCAGCATCTGCCAGAACGTCGGCGGCTTGTTGTCGACTGGATCGTCCATAAATCCCTCGTCACTTATGTGTGAGAGCTAAGCATAGACAATCCACGGCATGCACAAACCAAATGTGGGAGCTAGCCTGCTCGCGAAGGGGCCATAACATTCAACAGTGTCGTTGACTGTTACACCGCCATCGCGAGCAGGCTCGCTCCCACACTTGATCGGGTTGAACCGGATACTTGTGAACGACCCAAAACACCTGTGGGAGCGAGCCTGCTCGCGATGGCGGCCTGACAGTCACATTGATATCGACTGTCATGGCCTCATCGCGAGCAGGCTCGCTCCCACAAGGGGATCTTTGTTGGCCGCAGGTATTGCGGCCAGTTGGGGGGTTAGTTGTCGTACCCGAGGTTCGGCGCCAACCAGCGTTCGGTCACGCTCAATTCCTGCCCCTTGCGCGACGTGTAGCTCTGCACCTGGTCCTTGTCGATCTTGCCCACCGCAAAATACTGCGCTTGCGGGTGAGCGAAGTACCAGCCGCTGACTGCTGCCGCAGGGAACATCGCGTAGTGCTCGGTGAGGAACACGCCGCTGCGGCCGGCCTGCATTTCGCTGGCTTCAGGGTCGAGCAAGGCAAAGAGGGTGCTTTTCTCGGTGTGATCCGGGCAGGCCGGGTAGCCGGGAGCAGGGCGGATGCCGGTGTACTGCTCTTTGATCAGCGCCTCGTTGTCGAGCGTCTCGTCCTTGGCATAACCCCAGTAGTCTTTACGCACTTGCTGGTGCAGCCATTCGGCACACGCCTCGGCCAAACGGTCGGCCAAGGCCTTGACCATGATCGAGTTGTAATCGTCGCCAGCGTCTTGATAAGCCTTGGCCACTTCCTCGGCGCCGATCCCGGCGGTGGTGATGAAGCCACCCACGTAGTCGGTGATTTCGCTGTCCTTCGGTGCAACGAAGTCGGCCAGCGAGAAGTTCGGCTTGCCGTCGGTCTTGATGATCTGCTGACGCAAGTGATGCAGTTTGGCAATCGCCTTGCCGTCATCGCCGTAGACTTCGATGTCATCCTCACGCACCTGGTTGGCGGGCCAGAAGCCGAACACCGCACGGGCGCTGATGAGTTTTTCGTCGATCAGTTTGGCCAGCATTTCCTGGGCGTCGGCGTACAGCGAGGTGGCAGCTTCACCGACCACTTCGTCCGTGAGGATGCGCGGGAACTTGCCGGCCAGGTCCCAGGAAATAAAGAACGGCGTCCAGTCGATGTATTCGGCCAGGACTTTCAGGTCGATGTTGTCCAGTACTTTGGAGCCGGTGAAAGTCGGTTTCACCGGCTCATAAGCGCTCCAGTCGAACTGCGGCTTCTTGGCGATGGCGGCCGGGTAGCTCAGGCGTTCGGTGCGGGCGCTGCGGTTGGCGGTGCGCTCGCGAACGTCGATGTATTCCAGGCGGGTCTTCTCGACGAACGCCGGTTTCAGTTCCTTGGACAGCAACTGAGTCGCCACGCCCACGGCGCGGGAAGCGTCGGTGACGTAGATCACTGCATCGTTGCTGTACTTCGGCTCGATCTTCACCGCGGTGTGCGCCTTGGAGGTGGTCGCGCCACCGATCATCAACGGCAGATGGAAATCCTGACGCTGCATTTCGCGCGCCACATGGACCATTTCATCCAGCGAAGGCGTGATCAGACCGGACAGGCCGATGATGTCGCACTTCTGCTCCTTGGCCACTTGCAGGATCTTTTCTGCCGGGACCATCACGCCGAGGTCGACGATGTCGTAGCCGTTACAGCCGAGCACCACGCCGACAATGTTTTTGCCGATGTCGTGCACGTCGCCTTTCACCGTGGCCATCAGGATCTTGCCCTTGGCTTCTGGCTTGTCGCCTTTTTCCAGTTCGATGAACGGAATCAAGTGGGCCACGGCCTGTTTCATCACACGGGCGGATTTCACCACCTGCGGCAGGAACATTTTGCCGGCACCGAACAGGTCGCCGACGATGTTCATGCCTGACATCAGCGGGCCTTCAATCACTTCAATCGGACGCGTGAACGACTGCCGCGATTCTTCGGTGTCTTCCACGATGTGCGTGGTGATGCCCTTGACCAGCGCATGCTCCAGACGCTTGTTGACGGGCCAGCCGCGCCACTCTTCGGTCTCGGCTTCCTTGACGCTGCCATCACCCTTGTACTTATCGGCGATGGCGAGCAGGGCGTCGGTGCCTTCCGGCGTGCGGTTGAGCACCACGTCTTCCACGGCGTCACGCAGTTCGGCCGGGATCTGGTCGTAGATCTCCAGCTGACCGGCGTTGACGATACCCATGGTCAGGCCGTTGCGGATCGCATACAGCAGGAACACCGAGTGAATGGCCTCACGCACCGGGTTGTTGCCTCGGAACGAGAACGACACGTTGGACACGCCGCCCGAGGTCAGCGCATACGGCAGTTCGTCGCGGATGTAGGCGCAGGCGTTGATAAAGTCCACGGCGTAGTTGTTGTGCTCTTCGATACCGGTGGCCACGGCGAAGATGTTCGGGTCGAAGATGATGTCTTCCGGCGGGAAGCCGACTTCATTGACCAGAATGTCGTAGGAGCGTTTGCAGATTTCTTTCTTGCGCGCTTCGGTGTCGGCCTGGCCGGCTTCGTCGAAGGCCATCACCACGACTGCGGCGCCGTAGCGCTTGCACAGTTTGGCGTGATGAATGAACTGCTCGACGCCTTCTTTCATGCTGATCGAGTTGACGATGCCCTTGCCCTGGATGCACTTGAGGCCGGCTTCGATCACTTCCCACTTTGAGGAGTCGATCATGATCGGGACGCGGGAGATGTCCGGTTCACCGGCAATCAGATTGAGGAAGGTCACCATGGCCTTCTTCGAATCGAGCATCCCCTCGTCCATGTTGATGTCGATGATCTGGGCGCCGGCTTCAACCTGTTGCAGGGCAACTTCCAGCGCCTCGGTGTAGTTGTCTTCACGGATCAGCCGGGCGAATTTGGCGGAACCGGTGATGTTGGTCCGCTCGCCGACGTTGACGAACAATGAGCTGCGATCAATCGTGAACGGCTCCAGGCCAGAAAGGCGGCAAGCCTTTGGAATGTCCGGAATCTCGCGCGGCGCATAACCGGCCACGGCTTTGGCGATGGCTTCGATATGGCCCGGCGTGGTGCCGCAGCAGCCGCCGACGATGTTGAGGAAACCGCTCTGGGCGAATTCTTCGATGACCTTGGCGGTTTCCGACGGCAGCTCGTCGTATTCGCCGAATTCGTTCGGCAGGCCGGCGTTCGGGTGCGCCGAAACGTGGGTGCCAGCCTTGTTCGACAGCTCTTCCAGGTACGGGCGCAATTCGCTGGCGCCGAGGGCGCAGTTCAGGCCGACGGAAATCGGCTTGGCGTGGGCCACCGAGTTCCAGAACGCTTCGGTGGTCTGGCCGGACAGGGTACGGCCAGAGGCGTCGGTGATGGTGCCGGAAATCATGATCGGCAATTCGACGCCCAGTTCTTCGTAAACCCCTTGCACGGCGAAGATCGCGGCTTTGGCGTTCAGGGTGTCGAAAATGGTTTCGATCAGGATCAGGTCGGCACCGCCTTCGATCAGGCCTTTGGTGGCCTCGGTGTAGTTTTCCACCAGTTCATCGAACGTCACGTTGCGGTAACCGGGATTGTTTACGTCCGGCGACAGCGAGCAGGTGCGGCTGGTCGGGCCGAGCACGCCGGCGACGAAGCGTGGCTTGTCCGGGTTCTCGAGGGTTTTCGCGTCGGCGACCTTGCGCGCCAGGCGGGCACCTTCTACGTTCAGTTCGTAGGCCAGTTCTTCCATGCCGTAATCGGCCATGGAAATCCGGGTGGCGTTGAAGGTGTTGGTTTCCAGAATGTCGGCGCCGGCATCCAGGTAGGCTTTCTCGATGCCTCCGATCACGTCAGGGCGGGTCAATATCAGAAGATCGTTGTTGCCTTTGACGTCGCTCGGCCAGTCGGCGAAGCGTTTGCCACGGTAATCCTGCTCCTCGAGCTTGTAGCTCTGGATCATCGTGCCCATGCCGCCATCGAGAATCAGGATGCGCTCTTTGAGGGCGTGCTTGAGAGCTTGGAGGCGAACACTGCGATCGGACATTGGGACTACTCGGAAAGACCATGACGAAGGGCCGGAATCATAGCAAACCTGTGCGGTTTTAGAGCATGTGCCGGTTTTGCATGAATATCGCTCATGTTGGTGCGGGTGCCGGACCGGTAGAATCGCGGCGTTTTTTCATGATCGGGACCAGGGACATGTCGTATCGCGTCATCACCAGCATTTTTGTGCTGCTTTTAAGCTGGGATGCCGCTGCGCAAGATCCCGCGATTTCCCCTGCCATTTCCTACAGCCGGGATATCCAGCCGATCTTCACCGAAAAGTGCGTGGCCTGCCATGCGTGCTACGACTCCGCCTGTCAGCTCAATTTGGGCAGCGGCGAAGGGGTGGCGCGTGGCGCGACCAAAACCCCGGTCTACGACGGCGAGCGCAGCCAGGCCGCTGCGCCGACCCGGCTGTTTTATGACGCGTTCGGTAAACGCGCCTGGCAGCAGAAGGGCTTCTATTCGGTCCTCGACGCCCAAGGCAGTCAGGCAGCGTTGATGGCACGAATGCTGGAACTGGGCCACACAACGCCGTTGCAACCCAATGCCAAGTTGCCGGAAGACATCGTCCTGGGCCTGAACCGGGACAACATGTGCGCCATGCCGGCGGAGTTCGACGGCTACGCCAGTACCCACCCGAAAGAAGGCATGCCGCTGGCGGTCACCGGCCTGACCGACCAGCAATACCAGACGCTGCAACGCTGGCTGGCCTCCGGTGCGCCCATTGACGAGCAAGGCCTGGTGCCGAGTGCGAAGGAAGCCTTGCAGGTGGTGCAGTGGGAAAATCTGCTCAACGCCCCGGGTGCGCGGCAAAGCCTGGTCGGCCGCTGGTTGTTCGAGCATTGGTTCCTTGCCCATCTCTACTTCAAAGACGGCGAGCCGGGGCACTACTTCCAGTGGGTGCGCTCGCGAACCCCGACCGGGCAGCCTATCGACCTGATCAATACCCGACGTCCGAACGACGATCCAGGCACTCAAGTGTATTACCGCTTGTGGCCGGTGCAGGGCGTGATTGTGCACAAGACCCACATCACCTATCCGCTGAGCGCGGCCAAGATGGCGCGGATCAAAAGCCTGTTTTACAACGGTCAATGGCAGGTCAACGCCTTGCCGGGATACGGACCTGACCACCGGGCCAACCCGTTCACCACCTTCGAAGCGATCCCCGCACAGGCGCGTTATCAGTTCATGCTCGATAACGCCGAATACTTCGTGCGCACCTTCATTCGCGGCCCGGTCTGCCGCGGCCAGATCGCCACCGATGTGATTCGCGATAACTTCTGGGCGCTGTTCCAGGCGCCGGAACACGACCTCTACATCACCGACCCGAACTATCGCGGCCAGGCCACGCCGTTGCTGGCCATGCCGGGGCAAAACGACGACGTCGGCAGCGTCCTGAGCCTGTGGCACGACTACCGCAACAAACGCAACGAGTACGAAGCGTTGCGTCGAGACAACTACGCCGAACTGCCAGCGCCGAGCTGGTCGACCTTGTGGGCCGGCAACGACAACGCGCTGCTGAGCATCTTTCGGCATTTCGACAGTGCTTCGGTGAACAAGGGCCTGATCGGCGACGTGCCGCAAACAATCTGGCTGTTCGACTTCCCGCTGCTGGAGCGCACGTATTATCAGTTGGCGGTCAACTTCGACGTGTTCGGTAACGTGTCCCACCAGGCGCAGACGCGCCTGTACTTCGACCTGATCCGCAACGGTGCCGAGCAGAATTTCCTGCGCCTGATGCCGGCCGATTCGCGAGACGATTACCTCAATGATTGGTACCAGGCCGGCGGCCAATTCAAGATGTGGCTGGATTACGAGGCCATCGATAATGACACGCCGACGGCGTTGAAACTGGACGAGAAAGACCCCAAGCGCGACTTCGCGATGCAGTTGCTGACCCGTTACGGTGAACTCAACGCCAGGCCCGATCCGATCAACCGCTGCGACGGCGCGTACTGCTCGCGACCGAACATCGACCCGGCGTTGCAGAGTGCCGAACAGGCCTTGAGTCGCCTGACTTCACGCCCGGCGGCTGGCCTGAAGGTTATCGACCAGTTGCCGGAAGCGACCATGCTGCGCATCGAGACGGCGAGAGGCAAGCGCGAGGTCTACAGCCTGCTGCGCAACCGGGCCCACAGCAATGTGGCGTTCCTGCTCGGTGAATCGCGGCGTTATCAGCCAGGGCTCGACACCGTGACGATTTTTCCGGGCGTGCTCAGCAGCTACCCGAATTTCATGTTCAACATTCCCGCCGACCAGGTACCGGCGTTCGTCGATGCCATGGAAAACGCCAAGGACGCGCACCGTTTCGAGAAAATCGTCGAGCGCTGGGGCATTCGCCGCAGCCATCCGCAGTTCTGGTTTTACTTCCATGACCTGAGCCGCTACCTCCACGAAACCGAGCCGGTGGAAGAGGGCGTGCTGGACATGAACCGGTACGAGAATCTTTGATCGACCGTTGATTGCTGGCCGGTGTCAGATCTATTAGGCGCCGCCGCTCCAACTGAGGATGTGTGGTGGTTTCGGTTGGCTTTTAGGCTGGATTTGCGGCGAATCGGCACTCAACGTTGATCCGGCTCTTTCCCGACAAAAATACTAGGACTTTGTACGGCGCGATGATTGGCGTAAACTGCGCCCAAGCCTGCGAGGAGTTTCCATGACCGCTATTACCATCACCGACGCCGCCCACGATTATCTGGCTGATCTGCTCTCCAAGCAGAACACCCCGGGTATCGGCATCCGCGTCTTTATCACCCAGCCTGGCACCCAGTACGCCGAAACCTGCATTGCCTACTGCAAGCCGGGCGAAGAAAAACCTGAAGACACCGCGCTGGGGCTGAAAAGCTTCACTGCGTACATCGACTCGTTCAGCGAAGCTTTCCTGGACGATGCGGTTGTCGACTACGCCACCGACCGCATGGGCGGCCAACTGACCATCAAGGCGCCTAACGCCAAAGTCCCGATGGTCAACGCCGACAGCCCGATCAACGAGCGCATCAACTATTACCTGCAAACCGAGATCAACCCGGGGCTCGCGAGCCACGGCGGTCAGGTCAGCCTGATCGATGTGGTCGATGACGGCATCGCGGTGTTGAAGTTCGGCGGTGGTTGCCAGGGCTGTGGCCAGGCAGACGTCACCCTTCGCGAAGGCATCGAGCGCACCTTGCTCGAGCGCATTCCCGAGCTCAAGGGTGTTCGCGATGTAACTGACCATACGCAGAAAGAAAACGCCTACTACTAAGTAAGGTGTTCGCTGCAGATATAAAAAAACGGCACCCGTGAGTGCCGTTTTTTTTGATCGTTCCCACGCTTCGCGTGGGAATGCAGCCAGGGACGCTCCGCGTCCCAAAAGCGGACGCAGAGCGTCCGTTGAGGCATTCCCACGCAGAGCGTGGGAACGATCAGGGCCTGTAGAGATGCGCATGCCCGGCGCGATACAAAGACGACTCGCTGAACTGATCACTCCCCAACACCCGACCCACCAGAATCAACGCCGTACGCCGAAACCCTTTCGTCGCAACCTTCCCGGCAATGTCTTCAATCGTCCCCACCACCCAATCCTGATCCGGCCACGTTGCCCGATGAATCACCGCGATCGGGCAGTCCGCGCCGTAATGCGGCAGTAATTCGGTGAGGATCTTTTCCAGATGCTGCACGCCCAAATGAATCGCCATCGTCGCCCCATGCTGCGCCAGGCTGCCCAGTTCCTCACCGGCCGGCATCACGGTTTTGTCGGCATAACGGGTCAGAATCACGCTCTGTGAAATGTCGGGCAACGTCAGTTCTGCCCCCAATAGCGCCGCACACGCCGCAGTCGCCGTGACCCCGGGAACGATTTCAAACGCAATCCCGAGTTCGCGCAGATAACGAATCTGCTCACCAATCGCCCCATATAGACTTGGATCACCCGAATGCACCCGCGCGACGTCCTGGCCTTTGGCATGGGCGGTCTTGATCAGTTCGATGATCTGTTCAAGGTGCAACTCGGCGCTGTTGACCACCTGTTTGGCGCAATGGCCCTCGAGCACGGCGGCGGGTACCAAAGAGCCGGCATAGATGATCACCGGGCAACTGCGGATCAGCCGTTGGCCTTTGACGGTGATCAGTTCCGGGTCGCCGGGACCTGCGCCAATGAAGTAGACGGTCATCGTCCGTTCCTTTGAATAGAGAGTCTGTCAGAACAGGGGCTTGGGCAAGGCTTCAGATGAAGATTGCTCATGATCGAAGGTGGGGATTATCGGGGATCTTACGCAACGCAGGCCAACGCCAGGGTGGCCTGGGCATATTTTTGTCGCAAAATCAGCAGTTTCGCCGGTGCGTTGGCCAGGTGTTCGGCCAAGGCAAGGGCGGCACTTTCCGCCACGCCGTAGCAGCCGGTGCGTTCGAACGCGATGTCCGAATGGTGGCTGAGTTGCGGTTTATAACCTTTCAATTGCTCGCTGCTGAAATACATCAGCGGCAACGCGAGTTGTTCGGCGAGTTCGATCAGGCCAGGCTCATTACGCTTCAGGTCGATGCTGGCCAGGGCCTTGATCTGATGAAGTTCGATTTTATGAGCTTGCAAAGCCTGATCGATCAGCGCCCGCAGCGTGCTGGCGGGGCAGCCGCGCTGGCAGCCCAGGCCGACCACTAACGTCGGCGCTGTGCGGGGATCAATCATGCGTGGTATTGGCCATCGCTTTTGCGACGGAACAACCAGGCGCTGATCAGGCCCAGAGCCAGCCAGAACGCGACGTTGGTCAGCTGTGAAGCGATTTTGAATTGCGCTTCCAGGGCTTCCGGAGCCAGCATCGAGTGCACCTCCGGTTGTGGCGCGCCGATCACGTGCGGAACGGCGAGAATCGCCACGCCGAGGATCTTCATCAGCCAGTGACGGCTGAACACAATCAACGCAATGCCGACAGCCGTGGAGGCGGCCGTGCCGATCCACCAGAGTTGCCGTTGGGCCAGATCAGCGGCGGCAGTGCCCGGCAATTCAGGCGGCAGGCCGAGGGTCGGCGCCAGTACGAAGGTCGCGTAACCCGCCAGGCCCCAAAGCAAGCCCTGAGAGGTCTTGGTCGGTGCACGCAAGGTGTAGAGACCGGCGAGCATCAGGGCGAAACCGACGGCTACCACCAGGTTGCCGCCGGTGGTCGACAGCACGCGCTGCCAGCCATCTTGCGGCTCCCAGGCTTCGGCGTCGTGAGTGTGAGCGGCGACACCGGCGGCGTGTTCGTGAACTTCAACCGCGGCCGGCTCGGATTTTTCGTAGGTTTCCGCCTGCAAAATCAACGGAGAAACCCAGAAGCTTTGCAGCAGGGTCAGCAACAGGGCGGCCAGCAGCCCGGTGAAACCTGCGGTTTGCGCGATACGCTTGATCATGTCGGCAGGTCTCAATGGCACGGGAAGGCGGAGCTGTGACGGGTATCGTGCGCGGCGTTGTGTACCGCTTCGATGTGCGAGAAACCGGCGAAATAGACGAGGCACGCGCCAAGGATCGACGCACACACGGCGGCGGTCAGGCGTTGGCTCAGGGTTGTGGTGGTGCTGGCGGTGCTGTGGCCGGTGCTGCTGATGATCGACATGGCGCTTCCCTCTGGTCTGTCAGCGGGTGAATAGAGCGCATGGAAGACCCCTGCGAGTCGGGCACGCAGAGGTTCAACAGCGCCCGCCCACCGCGGGTTTGTTATTCAGTGATCGTAGTGGTCACTTTGTGTTGCGGGCCGGTCTCCGGGCTCACGAGGGGCCAAGGCTTGCGCCTGAACCTGCAAGCATCACCTTCCCATGCCGAACTGCTGGCACAGTGGATTTGACGCTTCGCTCGCTTACCGTTGCGGGGGCAGCACCGGACTGACATGGCTTTGAGTAAAGCACATGATTCACCGGTTTCCCGTTTCACCCTGTGAAGGGCACCCGTAACAAGGCGTGTAGGAGAGCATGGGCGGGGGTTGGGCGTCAATTGGCAGGGGTTCTCAACTCGGAACCGATGAGCCCCTTTCGCGAGCAAGCCCGCTCCCACATTCGACCGCATCTCTCTGAAGGAACTTGGTCAAATGTGGGAGCGGGCTTGCTCGCGAAGGGAGCGCCGCCGATGTCATGTGAACATTGACCCGCCCCCACACGATGCGTAGCCTTGCGCTTTCGAGGTTCTTCGGCATCGGCCGAAGCTAAGAAGGGAACGCGGTCGATGCCGCGGCTGCCCCCGCAACTGTGAACGGTGATGTTCGCTGCCACGCCACTGCAAGCCCTGTCCAACGGGGTCGCGGGAAGGCGCAGCCAACGCCAGGCCAACCGCCCGGCACACCGTCAGCCAGGAGACCTGCCTCGACACAGATTCTCACTACAACCGGGCGGGGTGATCCGGTGGCGAACTCTTCCGCGCGCGCCCGTCGCTGCGATTGTCGTCCCGTATGCCCGCCACCTTGCCAAAGGGCATCCGATGAAAACACTGGCCAAACTCCCCGTCACCATCGTTACCGGCTTCCTCGGTTCGGGCAAAACCACTTTGCTGCGGCACATGCTCGACAACGCACAAGGCCGCCGCATCGCGGTGATCGTCAACGAGTTCGGGGAACTGGGCATCGACGGCGAAATCCTCAAACAGTGCTCTATCGGCTGCACGGAAGAAGAGGCCAACGGCCGCGTCTACGAACTGGCCAACGGCTGCCTGTGCTGCACCGTCCAGGAAGAGTTCTTCCCGGTGATGCGCGAACTCGTCGCCCGTCGCGGCGACCTCGACCACATCCTGATCGAAACCTCGGGTCTGGCCCTGCCAAAGCCTTTGGTTCAAGCCTTCCAGTGGCCGGAAATCCGCAGCGCCTGCACCGTTGACGCGGTGATCACCGTGGTCGACAGCCCGGCCGTCGCCGCCGGCACCTTCGCCGCGTTCCCGGATCAAGTGGATGCCCAGCGCAAACTCGACCCGAATCTGGACCACGAATCGCCGCTGCACGAGCTGTTCGCCGACCAACTGGCCAGCGCCGACCTGGTGATTCTCAACAAGGCCGACCTGATCAGCCCTGAAGACCTGGCCCGTGTGCGCCTGGAAGTCGCCGAAGAGCTGCCGCCCGCCGTCAAAGTCATCGAAGCCAGCAGCGGCCGTGTGCCACTGGACGTGCTGATCGGCCTCGGTGCCGGTTCCGAAGAACACATCGACAGCCGTCACAGCCATCACGATCACCACCATGAAGGTGAAGACGATCACGATCACGACGCCTTCGATTCGATCTCAATCGAACTGCCGCAAGCTGACGAAAGCCTGCTGCTCGACGCGCTGACCCAACTCGTAGTCCAGCACGGCATCCTGCGCGTCAAAGGATTCTCGGCGATCCCGAACAAACCGATGCGCTTGCTGATCCAGGGCGTGGGCACGCGTTTCGACAAGCATTTCGACCGTCAGTGGGGCGCCGATGAAGCGCGCACCACGCGTCTGGTGCTGATCGGCCAGGAACTGGATGCCGCTCTGCTCGAAGCGCAATTGCGCGCCGCGCTCAGCGTTTAAGCCATGCACCTGCTCAGGACCCAGCCCGGCGGTTTCGTGTCGGATGACAACATCGCCGACCTTGGACAAACCCCCGCCGAGCTGGTGATCCTGTGCAGCGGTGATTCAAGCCTGGCGCTGCTTGCCGAAGCGGCGCAGCAGTTACCGCACGATTACCCCAGCGTGCGTCTGGCCAACCCGATGCAGGTGCAGAATCATGCGTCGGTCGACTTGTATGTCGACGAAGTGTTGCGCCATGCCAAGGTGATTCTGATTTCGCTGCACGGCGGCATCGCCTATTGGCGTTACGGGGTCGAACGTCTGGTGGAGCTGTCCCAACGCGGTGTGCAGCTGATTCTGGTGCCAGGCGATGATCGTCCGGACCCGGAGCTCAGCGACCTGAGCACCGTGTCTGCCGACGACCGCGACCGGCTCTGGCAGTTTTTGCGTCAGGGCGGCATGGCCAATGCCCTGGATTTTTTCCGTTGTCTGGCCAATCGCTGGCTGGATCGCGATTACGCCTGGGCTGAGCCGCAAACCCTGCCGCGCACGGCGATTTATCATCCGCAGAAAAGCCCCGCTGAACTGAGCGATTGGCAAGCCGACTGGCAGGCCGGTCAACCGGTGGCGGCGGTGCTGTTTTATCGCTCGCATTTGCAGGCGGCGAACACTGCGTTTATCGATGTTTTCTGCCAGCGTTTGCAGGCGGCGGGTTTGAATCCGTTGCCGATTGCGCTGGCCAGTTTGAAAGAACCCGGCTGCCTGACGGTGGTCGAGGATTTGCTGGACGAAGTCGAGGCGGGGGTGATTCTCAACACCACCGGTTTCGCACAATCCAGTCCTGAAGCGCCACATTTGCGACCGTTTCGACGAAACATTCCGGTGATTCAGGCGATTTGCGCTCAGGACAACGAGCCGGGTTGGCTCGCCAGCGAACAGGGCCTCGGCCCGCGTGATCTGGCGATGCACATCGCATTGCCGGAGCTGGACGGGCGGATCATCAGTCGGCCGATCAGCTTCAAGGACCTGGCGTGGCGCAGCGAGCGTAGTCAGTCGGACGTGGTGTGCTACCGGGCGCAGCCGGAGCGCATGGATTTCGTCGCCGAACTGGCGCGGCGCTGGATCGATCTGGCGCGCGTGCCGAACAGTGAAAAACGCATCGCCCTGATCCTCGCCAACTACCCGACTCGCGATGGACGCATTGGTAATGGCGTAGGTCTTGATACTCCCGCGGCTGCGCTGAACATCCTGCGCGCGCTGCACACCGAAGGTTATCCGCTGCCTGCCGAGTTGCCGGAAAGCGGCACTGCGTTGATTCAACAATTGCTCGGTGGCGTCAGCAACGACCTCGACACCATTGACCCGCGTCCCTGTCACCAAAGCCTGGCGCTGGACGACTATCGGCTGATGTTCAACACATTGCCCGAAGCCAATCAGCAAGCCGTGCTGAAGCGCTGGGGCACGCCCGACAGCGATCCGATGTGCCGTGACGGACGCATGATGATCGCCGGGCTGCGCTTTGGCCTGACCTTCGTCGGCATTCAACCGGCGCGGGGATATCAGGCAGATCCGAGCGCGGTGTATCACGACCCGGACCTGGTGCCGCCCCACGGCTATCTGGCGTTCTACTTCTGGCTGCGCAACACCTACGGCGCCCACGGTGTGATCCACGTCGGCAAGCACGGCAACCTCGAATGGCTGCCGGGCAAAGGTGTCGGGCTCTCGGAAAACTGCTGGCCAGACGCGTTGCTCGGGCCGCTGCCGAATATCTATCCGTTCATCGTTAACGACCCGGGCGAGGGCGCCCAGGCCAAGCGTCGCACCCAGGCGGTGATCATCGATCACCTGATGCCGCCACTGACCCGCGCCGAAACCTATGGCCCTTTGCGCAACCTTGAGTTGCTGGCGGACGAATATTACGAAGCGCAGTTGCTCGATCCGCGCCGCGCCCGTGAATTGCAGCGCGACATCCTGCAACTGGTGCGCGACACCCACATCGACCGTGAATTGCAACTGGATGAAAAGCTCAACAGCGACGCCGATGCGGCGATCTGGCTGCCGCGTCTGGACACATACCTGTGCGACTTGAAAGAGTCGCAGATCCGCGATGGCCTGCACATCTTTGGCGAGTCACCGACCGGGCGCTTGCGCATCGATACGTTGTTGGCGCTGTTGCGTATTCCCCGAGGCGATGGTCGTGGGGCGCAATCGAGTCTGTTGCGGGCGTTGGCCAAGGCGTTTGAGTTGGGGTTTGATCCGCTGGATTGTGCGTTGGCCGAGCCGTGGGTCGGGCCTCGACCGGATGCCTTGATGTCGATCAGCGACGAAGTCTGGCGCACCGCCGGGGATACCCGAGAACGCCTGGAGCTGTTTGCCACTCAATTGATCTCGCAGACACTAAACCCGCCTCAAGCCAACCCCGACCCCTGTGGGAGCGGGCTTGCTCGCGAAAGCGGCGGGTCAGATAAATCAATATCGACTGACACTCCGCTTTCGCGAGCAAGCCCGCTCCCACAGGAGGCGCGCTGGTCTGAAGTGAGCGCCATTATTGATAGCCTGCGCGAAGTCGTCGCCCCACGTCTGGACGCCTGCGGCCCCGCAGAAATGCGCGGCCTGCTCGACGCCCTGAGCGGCCGTTTCGTACCGGCCGGCCCCAGCGGTGCGCCGAGTCGCGGTCGTCTGGACGTGCTGCCGACCGGCCGCAACTTCTACTCGGTGGACGTGCGCAACCTGCCGACCACCACTGCCTGGCGCATCGGTTTCCAGTCGGCGAACCTGATTCTCGAACGCCATTTGCAGGACCACGGCGATCACTTGCGCCAGCTCGGCCTGTCCGTCTGGGGCACCGCGACCATGCGCACCGGCGGCGATGACATCGCCCAGGCCATGGCGTTGATGGGCGTGCGTCCGGTCTGGGCCACCGGCAGTCAACGGGTCGACGACTTTGAGATCCTGCCGCTGAGCTTGCTCGACCGTCCTCGCGTTGACGTGACATTGCGGGTCTCCGGATTCTTCCGCGATGCCTTTGCCAACCTGATCCGCCTGTTCGACGCCGCCGTACAAGCGGTCGCCGCGCTGGATGAACCAGACGACCTGAACCCTTTGGCCGCCAAAGTGCGCGCCGAGCGTGAAGCGTTAATGCAATCAGGCCTCGATGAAGACGCGGCCAGGCGTCAGGCCGGCTGGCGCATCTTCGGGGCCAAACCCGGTGCCTATGGCGCAGGCGTGCAGGGCGCCATCGACGGTCGACTGTGGCAAAGCCGCGAGGACCTGGCCGAGGTTTACCTGAACTGGGGCGGCTACGCTTACGGCGGGTCCGATAAAGGCACCGCCGCCCGCGAACAATTTGTCCAACGCCTGAGCCAGGTTCAGGCCGTGTTGCAAAACCAGGACAACCGCGAGCATGACTTGCTCGACTCCAACGACTATTACCAATTCCAGGGTGGCATGCTCGCCGCCGTGGAAAGCCTCAGCGGCGAAGCAGCGGCCAGTTACCATGGGGACCACAGTCAGCCGGACCTGCCGAGGATCCGCACCTTGAAGGAAGAGCTGAACCGGGTAATCCGCTCCCGGGCAACCAATCCGAAGTGGATCGACGGCGTGAAGCGTCACGGCTATAAAGGCGCCTTCGAATTGGCGGCGACGGTGGATAATCTGTTCGCGTTCGACGCCACGACCCAGCTGATCGACGATCATCAATATGCATTGCTGGCGGATGCGTATTTGCTCGACCCGGCGACCCGGGATTTTGTGCGCGAGCATAATCCCCACGCGCTGCGCGACATGACCGAGCGCATGCTCGAGGCGCAGCAGCGCGGGATGTGGCAGGAGCCGGGCGCGTATCGCGAGGCGTTGGAGAATTTGCTGCTGGATATAGAAGAAGACGGCTGATACACCGCAAAACCTGTGGGAGCGGGCTTGCTCGCGAAGGCGGCGGCACATTCATCATTTATGTCGTCTGACACACCGCTTTCGCGGGCAAGCCCGCTCCCACAGGTATAGCTGCGCCTGTGAAAGATCACTCACCCGACCATGATGAGACCTCGATATGACCGACACCCCGCATTTCCCGCTCTCCGCCGTGGTCGGCGCCGACGATCTGAAGCTCGCCCTCTACCTGACCGCCATCGACCCGAAAATCGGCGGCGTGCTGATCGAAGGCCCGCGCGGCATGGCCAAATCCACCCTGGCCCGGGGTCTCGCGGATCTGCTCGCCAGCGGCCAATTCGTCACGCTGCCCCTCGGCGCCACCGAAGAACGGCTGGTCGGCACCCTCGACCTCGACGCTGCCCTGAGTGAAGGACGCGCACAATTCTCCCCCGGCGTACTGGCCAAGGCCGACGGCGGTGTGCTGTACGTCGATGAAGTCAATCTGCTGCCCGATCATCTTGTCGACCTGTTGCTCGACGTGGCCGCCAGCGGCACCAACCTGATCGAGCGCGACGGCATCTCCCATCGGCATTCGGCGAAGTTTGTATTGATCGGCACCATGAACCCCGAAGAGGGCGAACTGCGGCCGCAACTGCTTGACCGATTTGGCTTGAACGTCGCCCTCAGCGGCCACACCGCTCCGGCTGAACGCGGGCAAATCATCCGCCGGCGTCTGGATTTCGACAGCGATCCCCAAGGGTTCTGCACCGAATGGGAAAGCCAGCAGCAGTCGCTGCGTGAGCGTTGCCAGAAAGCGCGCAGCGCATTGGCGAGCATCCCTCTGGATGATGCAGCACTGGCGCAGATCACCGAGCGCTGTTTTGCCGCCAGTGTCGATGGCCTGCGCGCCGATCTGGTCTGGTTGCGCGCGGCGCGTGCCCACGCCGCATGGCGAGGGGGGAGAGCGATCAGTGAAGAAGATATCGACGCCGTCGCCGAGTTTGCGCTGCGCCATCGTCGTCGCGAGCCATCGCACCCGGCGCCGCAACACAATCAGTCGCCTGCTGCGCAACCGTCCAGTCCGAGCGAGGGGCAGGGGCAATGGGGTGAAATGCCGGCCCAGGCGCTGCCGGTCGGTGCCCGTCGCGAAGTGCCGAGCTGGCCAAAAAAGCCCTAGGCATTCGCCCTCGATCTGACGCGGGGGCGAATGCCAGACCCCGGGCAGGACGGCTGGATAACGGCAAACAGGGCAAGCGTCACGCCGCGCGCAGTGGCTCGATCAACTGGCCCGGCACCTTGCTCAATGGCCGGCCCCGTCAGCGCGAAGAGGTGCTGTTTCACCTGCGCACGCGTTCCGCACATGAACTGTGGCTGGTGATCGTCGACGCGTCGGCCTCGACTCGCCGTCATCAGGCGTTGAGCGATGCCAAGGGGTTGCTCGCGCAAGTGTTCGACGACGCGTATCGCCAGCGGGCGCGCCTGGCTTTGCTGACCGCTAGCGGCCAGGCGCCGAAGTGGCAGGTGCAGGGATTGAAAGCGTCGACGGGGTTGCGTGTCTGGCTCGATGGCCTGGGCGCGGGCGGCGGTACGCCATTGTTGGCGGCGCTGAGCGAAGCCGGGCACTGGCTGGCGATAAGGCAAAAACGCTTTCCGGCGGAACAGCAAAGGCTGCTGCTGGTGACTGATGGGCGATTGAAGGAATGGCCGGGGTTGCCGGTGCTGGATTGCCCAGGGTTGTTGATTGATATCGAGCGCGGGCCGATTCGGTTAGGGCGAGCCAGACAGATGGCGGCGCAGTTGCAGGCGGATTATCGGCACATTGATGAGCTGGTTTCGGGCTGAAAGCTGTGTTGTTTGCAAGGGCCCCTTCGACTTGCCCGCGATGGCATCACCCCGATTCCGGATAATCATGGAGAATCGGCATCGCTACCCTATGCTCTGAGGTGCATTCGATCAAAGGAGTGAATCATGCGCGCACTTGCCGTTAACCCTCAGAACGACTTCCACGTCAAAGCCTATGCCGGCACCAACGGCGTGCTGTTGGCCATGGATCTGGCCGAACCCCGGCGCAAAGGCCTGCTGGGTTTCGCCATCGAAAAGCAGCAGGGCAGCAAGCCCTGGCTGTTTTTGTTCAATAGCCTGACGTTCCCGGGCAAGGCTCATACCTTCCCCCAATACCACGCCACCCCGAGCGATATCGCGCCGTTACAGAAATTTCGCTGGGCCGATTACGCGGTCAATCCGGGGCTGACGATCCATTATCGGATCTATCTGACCTACGGCAGCGCCGATGCGCCGCAACTGGGTGAGTTCCTGGAGGTGACGGTCATTTCCGATGACGGTCATCCCGGCAACCAAAGCGTCAATTTCAATCGCGCCGTGGCTGCCAGCCAGGCATTTCAGCGCAAGTTTCCCGAACTTGACACGCTCCTCAACGGCAAAGACAGACTGCCCATCGAAGCCTGGCCCGATGCCCCGCGCCGATGGCTGGAGAACGGTTTGCTCGGGCGCTTGCTGGGGTTTATCGAGCGGGCCGTCGATGGTCAGTGGGCGCTGGATATCGCTATTTACGAGTACCAGTTGCCGGTGATTGTCGATGCAGTGAACGCGGCGCACGAACGCGGCGTGAAGGTTCGCGTCCTTTATCACGCGCAACCGGACGAAGACACGACCGCCATGAACGAGGCGAGCCTGAAAAAGATCCCGGCGGCGAACAAGCGCGGGCGCGTCACCCACAGCATTTTCCACAACAAGTTCATGGTCCTCAGCCGGCTCGATGCAGCGGGTCTGCGCCAGCCAGAAGCCGTGCTCTGCGGCAGCACCAACTTCACCCCTAACGGCATTTACCGTCAGGCCAACGTGGTGCATGTGCTGGACGATCCTAAGGTCGGCGCCCGCTACCTGCAAATGTTCGAGCAGGTCTGGAACACACCGGCAGATGTCGGCGCCACTCGGCAATGGATCACGCAACACAATCCGATGGACCCGACGCAACCATTGTTTGCCGGGTTCTCACCGCGCTCGGGGCAGGGCGATTTGCATGAGTTCGTCGACATCATCAATGCGGCGAAGAAAGACCTGCTGTTCGTCACCGCGTTCACCTTGCCCGACGCCATCCTCAACGCGTTGCTCGGCGAGCCCCACGACGACATTTTGCGCTACGGACTGCAAAACTCCGCGAGCAAGATCACCGGATTTCATGCCGACCGCACAGCCGAGTTCACCACGGTTGCGCTGCTCAATACCGGCCTGGAAGGTTGGCTCCTGGAAAGCAAGGAAGGTCAGAAGGGCAACCTGCTGGTGCACACCAAAGCCATCGTCACGGATTTCACCAGCGATACGCCGACGATCATCAGCGGCAGTCATAACCTCAGTGCGGCGGCCAGCAACAGCAATGACGAGAACTATCTGATCATCCGCGGCGATACCGATCTGGCCGATCGTTATGGCCTGGAGTTGCTGCGGTTTTATGAGCATTACCGGTTTCGCTATTACGCGAAAAAACTGGCGCTCAAGCAGGTGCAGCCGTTGGCGGCGGATGACAGCTGGACTGATGATTATTATGTCGAGGGGAATTTGCGTCAGTTGTCGAGGTTGCGGTTTTCCGGGCAGTAATCGTCGGCCTCACGGGCCCCATTGCCAGCAGGCTCGCTCCGGGGCGGCGTTCCGACGATGGGGGCGATACGGTTTTATGTATTACTTACCCATCGCCTGTCGGTACTGCCGTGTGCGTCGGGCGATGTACAGCTGATCAACAATCAACGCCCATAGCGCCGACACCTTTGGCCGGGTCTTGCGCCCACGGCTCAGGCGATGCAGCTGGAACTTCACCACGGCCATGCTCGCCAGGGCGGCCAGTGGTTTGCGTTTCCAGCGGATCGGCGGCAATTGCGGGTGGCTGTTCTGGCCTTCGCGCCAGCGTTTGACCAGTTGCGGTTCGATGGCCAGCGCCGTGCCGATGCCGGCCATGGCGATGCCGCTGTCGAGCACCTGCTCGACGATGGCCAGGCGTCGAATCCCGCCGGTCACCATCACTGGCATGCTCGCTACGCTGGCCAATTCGCCGGCCATTTCCAGAAAGTACGCCTCCCGCGCCAAGGTCCTGCCGTCGCGGGCTTCGCCTTGCATGGCCGGTGCTTCGTAGCTGCCCCCGGAGAGCTCCAGCAAATCGATTTTCTGGTCGTTGAGCCACAGGATCACTTGCCGGGCGTCGTCCGCGTCGAAACCGCCGCGCTGGAAGTCTGCGGAGTTGAGTTTTACCGCCACGCAAAACTGTGGCGACACGGCTTGGCGAACGGCGCTGACCACGGCCAGCAGCAGACGGGCGCGATTCTCCAGCGAACCGCCCCAACGGTCAGTGCGGCGATTGGTCAAGGGCGAGAGAAACTGGCTGAGCAGGTAGCCGTGCGCCGCATGAATCTGCACGCCGGTGAAACCGGCTTTTTCCGCCAGGGCCGCACTGGTGGCGAAGCGCTGGATGACCTCGGCGATATTGCTTTCCGACATCGGTTTGGGTTCGGCAAACATCTTGGAGAATGAACCCAGATCCAGCGCCACGGCTGACGGTGCCCAGGCTTGCTGGCCGAGGTTGGCCATGGTCTGGCGACCGGGATGATTGAGTTGCACCCAGAAATGCGCGCCACCGGACCGGCCAATGGTTGCCCACTGTCGGAACTGCTCGAGATGCCGTTCGTCCTCCAGCACCACGCCTGCAGGGCCGGTCATGGCTCGGCGATCGATCATCACGTTGCCGGTCAGCAACAGACCCGTTTCGCCCTCGGCCCAGGCTTGATACAGCTGAAACAGCGCGTTGGACGGTGCTTGTCCAGTGTCCGCGAGGTTCTCTTCCATCGCGGCTTTGGCGATGCGATTGCCGAGGGTCTGGCCGTTGGGCAAATTCAGCGTTTGGAAGGGCGACATGCTTGACTCCTCATCAGTAAAGCGTAGAGGCTAAGCTTAAAGTTAACTTTAATGTCAAGCAGACGAATGAGGCCGGGATGAAGATTGGTGAATTGGCGCAGTTGAGCGGGTTGAACGCGTCGCGCATTCGGTTTTACGAGGCTCAGGGCCTGATTCGGCAGGTGGAGCGCCTGGCCAACGGCTATCGGCGCTACCCGCCGCAAGTCCTGCAAACCTTGAAGATTATCCAGTGCGCGCAGCAGGCCGGGTTCAGCCTCGAAGAGCTGAAGCTTTTGTTGCCGGACACGGTGACAGGCGAGTTCAAGCACGATGAACTGGTGGCGAGCCTAGGGCGCAAAGTCGAACAGATCGAAGCGATGCAACTGCACCTGGCACAGAGCAAGGCGCAGTTGCTGGGGTTGATCGAGAACATTCAGGCACGGCCCGAAGGAATGGCCTGCGGCGAGAATGCCGAGCGGGTGCTGGCGTCGATCAAGCATTAGTTCTGACCGAGGCAGTTTTCGCCAAAAGCCTGGTAACGCAGGACATGGGTGGTGCCCGCGGTGTCAATGTAGGTCATCTCCCGAGGCAAGGGGCCGCAACCATCGCTGCTGGTCATGTTGAGCACCTTGGCGATGTGGAGCGGCGTCGAATACGTGTAGTCCTCGACTTTCGGCGTGCTGGAATTGTCGATGGAAGCGGCCGCTGCAACACCGCTCAGACTGATGAGAAACAGGGCGGACAGAATGCGTTTCATGATGGGGCTCTCGTAGTGGCTACTGAACGATTTCAGTGGCAGTACGACGAGCCCCGTCGGGGTTTATTCCAGGCTGAGTGAAAAACTTTTCTGCGCCGGGATCGGATTGCGCATCAGCGTGCCGACCACCAGTGCCCCCAGCAAGGCCAGCAAACCGGCGACCAGAAGCAGCAGGCTGAAGCCACCAACGAACGCCTGACGCGCCAACGGTTCGACCAACGCACGCGCGGCTTCCGGAAGCAGGTTCATCGCCGCCGTCATGTCTCCGGCGACCACCCGTGAGGCAATGCCCTTGGACTGTTCGAGCCATTGCGCGTCGTGCGCCGACAAGCTGGTGCGCAACAGCAATTCGGTATGGCTGGACAGCAACGCACCGAAGACGCCGATGGCCAATACGATGGCGCTAAAACGCATGGTGGTGCTCATGCCCGAGGCCATGCCGGTGCGTTCGCGAGGGACGCAGGCCATGATGTTTTTTTGCGTGTCGCCATTGAGCAGGCCGGCCCCGGCGCCCGTCACGGCAATGGCCAGGGCGAAAGGCAGGTAGCCGCCGCTGCTGACCGCCCAGGCGCTAAGCAGATTGCCGCTGCCGACCAGAGTCAAACCCGCCGCCATCAGCGTCGCCGGGGCAAATCGATGGGCAAGCCGAGCGCCGATTCGCGGACAAATCAACATGGTCGCGGCAAACGGCAACATCCCCAACCCCGACGCAATGGCCGAGAAACCGAGGCCATTTTGCAGGTAGAACGGCAGCAGCGTCATCATCACCTGAGCGCAACCGGCATAGGCAAACATGCCGAGCAGGGCGCCGATGAAACGCGGATGTCTGAACAATTGCAGGTCGACCATCGGTCGCTGTTGCATCCGCTCGATCAGCACAAACAACCCCAACAGCAGGGCGCCACCGATAAGCCTGGCGTAGGTGAGCGGGTTGCTCCAGCCGATCCGGTTGGCTTCGATCAAGCCCCAGATAAGGCACAGCAAGCTCGCACTGAACGCCAGGCTGCCCCAGGGGTCGAGGCGCGCCGATTGGGTATTCCTCGATTCCGGCACGGCGCGCCAGACCATGACCATCAAGAACAGCCCGACCGGCAGGTTGAGGTAGAAAATCCAGCGCCAACCCACATATTCGGTGATCAGTCCGCCGACCGTCGGCGCGGCGGTCATCGCCACGCCCATGCACGCGCCCCAGAACGCCCAGGCCTTGGCCCGTTCGACTTCATCGTGAAAGGCATGGCCGATGGCGGCCAAAGCCGAGGTCAGCAGCAATGCCGCGCCGACACCTTTGATCGCCCGTGTGATGTCGAGGAACAACGCAGTGGGCGCGGCGCCGCAACCGATGGAGGCGAGGATGAAAATGCCCAGGCCCCAGAGCATGGTTTTCTGGCGGCCAAAGCGGTCGGCGATGCTGCCTGCGGGTAGCAATAAGGCCGCGAACGCCAGCATGTAGGCGCTGACCACCCATTCGATGTCGGCAAAGTTCGCGCCCAGGTCCCGTGCGATGGTCGGCAGGGTCACGGCAACGATGTTGGTGTCGAGCACGATCAGCGAGCAAACGCCGGAGGCCGTCAGCAGTGTCAGGCGCGGACTGACCCGGCTCATGGCGTGATTGCCTTTTGGGCAAGAGCGTTGGTCGCAGCGGTGAAAAGGGGTTTGACGTACATGACATTGGCTCTCTACTGTGATTGGCAATGAGCTTATCGCGATCGATTACGGGCTTCGTTAGCCCGGTATCGGGACTTCATTACCTTTGAGCTAATGCACCCATGGACATACGGCATTTCCGCTACTTTCTGGCCGTTGCCCGGCAAGGCAACTTCACCCGCGCCGCCGAACAACTCGGTATCGCACCGCCGACCTTGACTCGGCAGATCCAGGACATGGAGAACGAACTCGGCACGCGACTGTTCGTGCGCCAGACCCGAGAGGTCAGCCTGACCGAGGCCGGTGCCGCGTTAATGATCGAGGCCGAGGCGACGGTGCGGCAATTCGAATACGCCCAGCAAAATGCCCAGCGCGCCGGACGCGGCGATATCGGTCATATCGAACTCGGTTACGTGGCGTCGGCGGTGTACTCGGGCGTACTGCAAAGGCAGGTGCAGGCCTTCAGTCGCGAGTGTCCGGACGTGAGTCTGAATGTGCGGGAAAGCCCCATGGCGTCATTGCCGGCCATGGTGGTCGAGGGGCGATTCGACATCGGTTATGTCCGCTCACCCATGACCCTGCCTGACGGTCTGGAGGCCATTCGCCTGGACTCGGAAGGCTTCGTGCTGGCGCTGTCTTCCGAGTCGTGGCTGTGTCATCTGCCGGACATCAGTCCGGAGCATCTGCAAAACGAGACGTTCATCCTGCCGGAACAAATCAGTGGCACGTTGCAAGTCGCCGCCGAGGGCGGGTTTGCACCGAAACTGGGGGCGCAGCCGGGCGGACTGGTGGCGGTGATTGCCCTGGTGTCATTGGGGCAGGGCGTAGCGGTCGTGCCGGAGTCGGTGGTCGGGCATGTCGGTTTGCCGGGCGTGTTGTACCGGGCGATCAAGGGCTGCGAGGCGACATCGTGGTTGTCGTTGATTCATCGGCGGTTCGAGAAATCGGCTGCGGTGGTCAGGTACATCGAACAAGTCAAAAAGCGCTGATTACAGATTTTGTAATGATTTCCGGCTGTAGGAAATGTCGCTTTCGCCTGTACGCTCCAAGGCCATATTCCTTTCAGGACTTGCATGAACACCCTTTTGGAGCCTCCCGGTTATCCTTTCTCTTCGCGCTACCGCGCGGTCTTGATGCACGCGAAACATCCGGTTTTCCGACTTCCGAATCCCCTTGTCACTTCACTGCCACGGCCTCTGCGCTGCGCCTTGCCGTGCCCGGCTTTCTGAATTCACTGAAGAGATCGAGACGTTTTTATGGAATGGATAGCTGACCCCACCGCATGGCTGGGCCTGTTGACTCTGATTGTGCTGGAGCTGGTGCTGGGCATCGACAACCTGGTGTTTATCGCCATCCTGGCCGACAAGCTGCCGCCCGAACAACGCGACCGTGCGCGGCTCATCGGTTTGTCCCTGGCGTTGCTGATGCGCCTGGGCCTGTTGGCGAGTATTTCGTGGCTGGTGACCCTGACTCAGCCGTTGTTCGAGGTGTTCGACAAGAGCTTCTCCGGCCGCGATTTGATCATGCTGTTCGGTGGTGTGTTCCTGTTGTTCAAGGCCACCATGGAATTGCACGAGCGACTCGAAGGCCATGTCGGCCAGCGCACTTCTAACGCAACTTATGCGATGTTCTGGCCGATCGTGGCGCAGATCGTGGTGCTCGATGCGGTGTTCTCTCTGGATGCGGTGATTACCGCCGTGGGCATGGTCGATGAACTGGCCGTGATGATGATCGCGGTGATTATTTCCATCGGCCTGATGATCGTCGCCAGCAAGCCGCTGACCCGTTTCGTCAATGAACACCCGACGGTGATCATGCTCTGTCTGGGCTTTCTGATGATGATCGGCTTCGCGCTGACCGCTGAAGGCTTGGGGTTCCACATTCCGAAGGGCTATCTGTATGCGGCCATCGGTTTCTCGATCCTGATCGAGATCTTCAACCAGATTGCCCGGGCTCGCCGTAAAAAATCGATGCAGGGTCTGCGACCGATACGTGAGCGCACGGCCCACGCCGTGATGCGTTTGCTGGGTGGCCGCACGCTCGCGGTGGAAGAGGTTGGCGAGGAGATTGCCGACCTGCTGGACAACGTTGAAGCACCGGGCACAGGTCTGTTCGACCGGCGCGAACGGGTGATGATCAGTGGTGTGCTGCAACTCGCCGAGCGCCCGATCCGCACCTTGATGACGGTGCGCGCCGATGTCGATCACATTGACCTGTCCGATGATGCCGAAACCATTCGCACGCGCCTGATGAATTCGTCCTATTCACGCCTGCCGCTGATTCGCGATGGCGCGGTGGATGAGCCGCTGGGTTTCGTGCACAAGAAGGAATTGCTCAAGGAATACCTGGCCGGCAACCAACCCGGTCTTGATTCTCTGGCGCGCAAGACCATCAACTTGCTCGACAGTTACTCGATCCTCAATGCCTTGGAACAGATGCGCAAAGCCTCGACTCACATTGCGTTCGTGGTCAATGAGTTCGGTGATTTTGTCGGTGTCTTGACCATGACTGACATTCTCGAATCGATTGCCGGCGAGTTGCCGGATGCCAGCGAAATCGAGGGTCCGGATGTGGTCGAGGAGCAGGGTGGCTTCATGGTCAGCGGCGCGTTGAACCTGGCGCGGGTGCGACAGCGGACCGGTTTTGCGGCAGCGCCTACCGATGACTATCAAACCCTGGCCGGGCTGGTGGTCAGCCTGCTGGATCGCCTGCCGATGATCGGTGACAGCCATGAGTGGGAAGGCTGGCGGCTCACGGTGGCGGCGGTTGAGGAGCGGCGGGTGACGCGGGTGTTGCTGGTGCGCGCGGTTTAGATCGTTCCCGTGGGTGGGAACGATCATCTCTCAAACTCCGATCAACGTGTGCGCCCGAGGAACAGTGCGAATTCTGCGCAGGGTCTGGCGTAACCACGCCAGATCGTGAACCGGCTTACGGGCCACTGTTGCCGGTTTCACCTTGCCGATGTGCCTGGCGAAGTCTTCCTGCAGGGTTTGCTCATTGCCGATGCCCTTGAGCTTTTTCAGCAGCTTCCCGTCTTTGTAAAACAGCACTGTCGGGGTGCCGTTGACTTTCGGGTGCCGAGGCGATTCATTGGTGTCCAGCATGTAGATGTGCGCGTGATGCCGATAAGCCTCGGCGATCTGGCGAAAGATCGGCCCGGCCCAATCGCAGGCTGGGCAGTGCGGACTGCCGAAATACAAAATCACCGGGCGCCAGGTTTTCAGGGCCTTGCGGTAGACCGGAGCCAGCGCGTTGTGGGTGTTTGCCGAGCGCATTGAAACCTCCTTTTTTCACTGTGCATTGAAGAGTGTGTCGACGGTAAAGGAGCGAGGCAGGTCGGTCTACTGTCAGAAATTACAGGTAACCCGCTGCTCCATTTTGAATCGCTTCTTTGCGAATGTGGTGCAAGTACCCGAACCGTTGTAGCCAACGGTAGCGTTCATTCACCTGTGCGTTTGGTAACGTCCGTTTTTCATTTTTGTCCATCCATTTGATTCAAAACAGTTTTCAATCTCCCCAACACACCCCCCACAACCTGTGGCACACTTTCTGCTGTCTATTCCGTTGTTACATACCGACGTCCGGTATAGCGGAATAAACATCACCCTGGAGTGCTTGCCATGCATCGCCGACCTTCCTTGTTTAAAGCGTGTGTTTTTCTTGTTGCAGCTTCGGCTGCTGCCATGGGCGTGGCCCAGGCGGCGGACAGCAAGCTCGATAGCGTGCTGGCCCGCGGGAAACTGCTTGTGGGCACGGGCAGCACCAATGCGCCGTGGCACTTCCAGGGAGCGGACGGCAAGTTGCAGGGATTTGATATCGATATCGGGAAAATGATTGCCAAGGGGTTGTTCAACGACCCGACCAAGGTCGAGTTCGTGGTGCAGTCCTCCGATGCGCGGATTCCCAACTTGCTGACTGACAAGGTCGACATCAGTTGCCAGTTCATCACCGTGACCGCCAGCCGTGCGCAGCAGGTGGCGTTCACCCTGCCGTACTACCGCGAAGGCGTCGGCCTGCTGTTGCCGGCCAACAGCAAGTACAAGGAAATCGAAGACCTCAAGGCCGCCGACGACAGCGTGACCGTGGCGGTGCTGCAGAACGTGTACGCCGAAGAATTGGTGCATCAGGCCTTGCCCAAAGCCAAGGTCGATCAGTACGACAGCGTTGATTTGATGTATCAGGCCGTCAACTCCGGCCGTGCCGATGCGGCGGCTACCGATCAGTCGTCGGTGAAATACCTGATGGTGCAGAACCCTGGCCGCTATCGCAGCCCGGCTTATGCGTGGAGCCCTCAGACCTACGCCTGCGCGGTCAAACGCGGCGATCAGGACTGGCTGAACTTCGTTAACACCACCTTGCATGAAGCCATGACGGGAGTTGAATTCCCGACTTACGCGGCGTCCTTCAAGCAGTGGTTCGGTGTCGATCTGCCGACCCCGGCCATCGGTTTCCCTGTCGAATTCAAATGATCCCGTGAGAGCGGGGCGGTGATGAATCGCCCCGTTCAAGGTACTGCTGACCATGAACTATCAGTTGAACTTTGCCGCCGTGTGGCGCGATTTCGACACCTTGCTGGCGGGGCTCGGTCTGGGCCTCGAACTGGCGCTGGTGTCGATCGCCATCGGTTGCGTGATCGGCCTGATGATGGCGTTTGCTTTGCTGTCAAAGCACCGCGCATTGCGGGTGCTGGCGTCGGTGTATGTGACGGTGATCCGCAACACGCCGATTCTGGTGTTGATTCTGTTGATCTACTTCGCCTTGCCGAGCCTGGGGATCCGGCTGGACAAGATCCCGTCGTTCATCATCACGCTGTCGCTGTATGCCGGGGCGTACCTGACTGAAGTATTCCGCGGCGGCTTGTTGAGCATCCCGAAAGGACAGCGTGAAGCCGGGCTGGCCATCGGTCTCGGCGAATGGCAGGTCAAGGCGTACGTCACCGTGCCGGTGATGCTGCGCAATGTGCTGCCGGCCTTGTCGAACAACTTCATTTCGCTGTTCAAGGACACCTCGCTGGCCGCCGCGATTGCGGTGCCGGAGCTGACCTATTACGCGCGCAAGATCAATGTCGAGAGCTACCGGGTGATCGAAACCTGGATGGTGACCACAGCGCTCTATGTGGCGGCCTGTTACCTCATTGCCATGATGCTGCGTTACCTCGAACAGCGTCTGGCGATCCGCCGATAGGAGGCCCCATGTACGAATCACCCAGTTGGTTGCATGAGTTATGGGTTGCCCGCGAAGTGCTGTGGCAAGGTTTTCTGACGAGTGTGCAGGTTTCGGCCCTGGCCATTTTGCTGGGCACGATAGTCGGCATTGTCGCTGGTCTGGTGCTGACCTACGGCAAGTTCTGGATGCGCGCACCGTTCCGGTTCTACGTGGATATTATTCGCGGCACGCCGGTGTTTGTGCTGGTGCTGGCCTGCTTTTACATGGCGCCCGCGTTGGGCTGGCAGATCAGTGCGTTCCAGGCCGGTGCCTTGGGGTTGACGCTGTTTTGCGGCTCCCACGTCGCCGAGATCGTGCGCGGCGCGCTGCAAGCGTTGCCCAGCGGTCAGATGGAGGCGAGCAAGGCCATCGGCCTGACTTTTTATCAATCCCTCGGATACGTGTTGTTGCCCCAGGCGTTGCGGCAGATCCTGCCGACCTGGGTCAACTCCTCCACGGAGATCGTCAAGGCCTCGACCTTGCTGTCGGTCATCGGTGTGGCGGAATTGCTGCTCAGCACGCAGCAGATTATTGCCCGCACCTTCATGACGCTGGAGTTTTACCTGTTCGCCGGATTTCTGTTTTTCGTCATCAACTACGCCATCGAATTACTCGGCCGGCACATTGAAAAGCGGGTGGCCTTGCCATGACTCAACCTCAAGTTTCGACACAAAACCAGGCCCTGCTGGACATTCGCGGCCTGCACAAACAGTACGGCAAGCTTGAAGTGCTCAAGGGCGTCGACCTGACCATGCAGCGCGGCAACGTGGTCACGCTGATTGGTTCCAGCGGCTCGGGCAAGACCACGCTGCTGCGTTGCGTGAACATGCTCGAAGAATTCCAGGGCGGGCAGATCGTGCTCGATGGCGAGTCCATCGGTTATGACGAGGTCAACGGCAAGCGCGTGCGTCACCCGGAAAAAGTCATCGCTCGGCATCGTGCGATGACCGGCATGGCGTTCCAGCAGTTCAACCTGTTCCCGCACCTGACCGCGTTGCAGAACGTCACCCTCGGCTTGCTCAAGGTCAAGAAGCTGCACAAGGACGAAGCCGTGGCGCTGGCGGAAAAATGGCTGGAACGGGTCGGCTTGCTGGAGCGACGCGATCACTATCCCGGTCAGTTGTCCGGCGGTCAGCAACAGCGCGTGGCGATTGCCCGGGCGATTGCGATGAACCCGAGCCTGATGCTGTTCGACGAAGTGACCTCGGCCCTCGACCCGGAACTGGTCGGCGAAGTGCTGAACGTGATCAAGGGCCTGGCCGATGAAGGCATGACCATGTTGCTGGTCACCCACGAGATGCGTTTTGCCTTCGAGGTGTCGGACAAGATCGTTTTCATGAATCAGGGGCGCATCGAAGAGCAGGGGCCTCCCAAGGAACTGTTCGAACGTCCTCAATCACCGCGTTTGGCTGAATTCCTCAAGAACACGCGGTTTTAATTTTTATCTTTTCAATCAGGAGAAACACTCATGAGCATTACTCGTTACGGCACCGGCAGCAGCGCCGCTGGCGGTACGCCTCGTCCTTTCGCCCGCGCCGTTGAAGCCGATGGCTGGCTGCACGTTTCTGGCCAGGTGCCGGCGCTGGATGGCGAGATTATTGTCGGCGGCATCGTCGAGCAGACTCACCAGACCATGAAAAACCTGATCGCGATTCTGGAAGAGGCCGGTTATGGCCTGGAAGATGTGGTGCGTGCGGGTGTGTGGTTGGAGGATCCGCGGGATTTCACCAGTTTCAACAAGGTCTTCTCCGAGTACTTCAAAAGCGAGCACGCACCGGCCCGGGCCTGTGTGCAGGCGAACATGATGGTCGATTGCAAGGTTGAGATTGACTGCATCGCGTACAAGAAAAAGGCCTGAACCTGAGCACTGATCGTTCCCACGCTCTGCGTGGGAATGCCTCACTGGACGCTCCGCGTCCGCTTCTGGGACGCAGAGCGTCCTTGGCTGCATTCCCACGCGGAGCGTGGGAACGATCATTAGCGGTAAACTCCCGGCCACTTTGAATGGGAACCTGATGACATGACCGAAGACACCATCAAGCGCCGGGCTCGCGGTCTGGACCGGGCGTTCGATATCCTCGATTTCCTCAAGGAAGTCGGCAAACCGCTGCGCCCGAATGAAATCGCCAGCGGCATCGACAGCCCGAAATCCACGATCTACGAACTGGTTGCTTCCCTGCTGGAGCGACGCATTCTCGAACCCGTGGGCAAGGACGGTCACGTCTACCTTGGCCGTCAGCTGTACTTCCTCGGGCAGGCGCATCTGCGTCATTTCGACCTGACTCGCGAGGCCGATCACGCCTTGCAGGAAATCGTCAGCCAGACCCATGAAACCGCGCAGATGTGCCTGCTCAACGGACGCAAATACACCGTGGCGCTGATGAAAGAGGGCGAGCGGCATTTCCGCATTTCCTCAGACATCGGCGAGAACGCGCCCATCCCCTGGACCGCGTCCGGGCGCCTGCTGCTGGCGCACTTGAGCGACCAGGAGATCGTCGACCTGATCGACCACGATGACTTCATTCTGCCCGACGGCGAGCGTCTGCCGCTGGAGCAGTTTCTCAAGGAAATCCGTCAGGCCGGCATCGATGGCTTTTTCTCTTTCGATAGCGTTGCCGACACCTTTACCCATTGCTTCGCCGCCCCGGTCAAAGACCCCGGCGGCGTGGCCATTGCGACCCTGTGCATCGTCGCCCCACGGGACGACGCCAAGAACAATTACAACGACTATCGCCGAGTGTTGATCGACAGCGCCAATAGCCTGGCCCGGCGTATCAACGAATAACAGCGGCTGGCTGCAGCCGCGACTGTGAGGAGTTCGACCATGTCTTCTACCCAAAACACTGCCGCCGTGGAAAAGGGCTTTGCCCAGACCGGCGCCAACCTGGTACGCGACGTCAGCCTGCCTGCGCTAGTGCTGCACCGCGAAGCGCTGGAGCACAACATTCGCTGGATGCAGGCGTTTGTCAGCAACAGCGGCGCCGAACTCGCGCCCCACGGCAAAACCAGCATGACCCCGGCGCTGTTCCGCCGCCAACTGGACGCCGGCGCCTGGGGCATCACCCTCGCCAGCGCCACGCAAACCCGTGCGGCCTACGCCCATGGCGTGCGTCGAGTGCTGATGGCCAACCAATTGGTCGGCACCCCGAACATGGCGCTGATCGCCGATCTGCTGGCGGACCCGACCTTAGACTTCCATTGCATGGTCGATCACCCGGACAACGTCGCAGACCTCGGCGCGTATTTCGCCTCGCGGGGTGTGCGCCTGAACGTAATGATCGAGTACGGCGTGGTCGGCGGGCGTTGCGGTTGCCGCACTGAAGATGAAGTCATCGCTCTGGCCAAAGCCATCAACGCGCAACCTTCGTTGGCGCTGACCGGTATCGAAGGCTACGAAGGCGTGATCCACGGTGATCATGCCGTCACGGGCATCCGCGCATTCGCGGGATCTTTGGTGCGCTTGGCCGTGCAGTTGCAGGACAGCGGCGCGTTTGCGATTCCCAAGCCGATCATCACCGCCTCGGGTTCGGCCTGGTATGACTTGATTGCCGAGGAATTCGAAGCGCAGAACGCGGGTGGGCGTTTCCTCAGCGTGTTGCGCCCCGGCAGCTACGTGGCCCACGACCATGGCATCTACAAGGAAGCGCAATGCTGCGTGCTCGACCGGCGCAGCGATCTGCACGAAGGCCTGCGTCCGGCGCTGGAAGTCTGGGCGCATGTGCAATCGCTGCCGGAACCGGGTTTTGCGGTGATCGCCCTGGGTAAACGCGACGTGGCCTATGACGCAGGTTTGCCGGTGCCGCTGCTGCGTTACAAGGCCGGCATGGTGCCTGCGAACGGCGACGATGTCAGCGCCTGCAAGGTAACGGCGGTGATGGACCAGCACGCGTTCATGACGGTGGCGCCGGGGGTTGAGTTGCGGGTGGGCGATATCATTTCGTTCGGCACTTCACACCCGTGCCTGACGTTCGACAAGTGGCGCACGGGGTGTCTGGTGGATGAGCAGCTGAACGTCATCGAAACCATGGAAACCTGTTTCTAAGGCTTGAGAGCGAGGCGTGGCCTTCGCGAGCAAGCCCGCTCCCACAATGGAATGCGTTCCCCTGTGGGAGCGGGCTTGCTCGCGAAGGCGGCCTCACAGACAACACAGAAACACCAGAGACGACAAAAACAATGAACACCATCAACACCCTCGGCCCCAACACCCCGCGCATCGCCCTGATCGGCGAGTGCATGATCGAGTTGCAACAACGCGCCGACGGCACGCTGCAACAAAGCTTCGGTGGCGATACCCTGAACACTGCGGTGTACCTGTCCCGGGAGCTGGGCACGAGTGGCGTCGTCGATTACGTCACCGCGCTGGGCGACGACAGTTTCAGCGATGCCATGTGCCAGACCTGGGCCGATGAAAACATCGGGCTCGGCATGGTCCAGCGCCTGCCCGGCCGCCTGCCCGGTTTGTACTGCATCCAGACTGACGCGGCCGGCGAACGTCGCTTCCTCTATTGGCGCAACGAAGCGGCCGTGCGCGATTGCTTCACCACGCCAGCCGCCGCGCCGATCCTGGCGGCGCTGCCGGATTACGATGTGCTGTATTTCAGCGGCATCACCCTGGCGGTGCTCGGCGTGCAAGGTCGGGAGAAGTTGCTGGTGACCCTGATCGAGGCCCGGCAACGGGATGCGCGGATTGTCTTCGACAACAACTACCGGCCACGTTTGTGGGCGTCAGTCGAAGAGGCGCGGGCGGCTTATCGCAGCGTCTTGCCCTACGTCGATCTGGCATTGTTGACGGTTGATGACGAGCAGGCACTGTTTCATTTTTCCGATTGCGAGGCGGTGTTTGACGCTTATGAGCAGATTGGCACCCCTGAAGTGGTACTCAAGCGCGGAGCCGAGGCGTGTTTGATTCGCTGTGCTGGCGAGTCGTTCGAGGTGCCGGCGCAGAAGGTCGAGCGGGTGGTGGACACAACGGCGGCGGGGGATTCGTTCAGTGCGGCGTATCTGGCCAGTCGGCTCAAGGGCGGAAGCGCGGTTGAGGCGGCTGAAGCGGGGCATCGGTTGGCGAGTCGGGTGATTCAAGTGCCAGGAGCACTCATCCCGAGATAAGCAGTGAATGGCCGTTTGCTTCGCAGTCGGTTCGCGAGCAAGCCCGCTCCCACATTGGATCTCCAGTGGAATCATGATTTGTGAACACCCCCGGCCAAATGTGGGAGCGGGCTTGCTCGCGAAGGGTCCCTCAAGCCAACCCAATCAATCCCGGTAAAACACCTGCACCAGGTGATACCCGAACTTGCTCTTGATCGGCCCGTGCACCACTCGCAACGGCTTTTTGAAGATCACCGCATCGATCACCCCGACCATCTGCCCAGGCCGCACTTCACCCAGGTCGCCGCCGCGTTTGCCGGACGGGCAGGTGGAGTATTTCTTGGCCAGCACATCAAAGGCTTCGCCCTTGGCGATGCGTTGTTTGAGCTGTTCGGCTTCTTCCGAGGTTTTCACCAGAATGTGGCGGGCTTGAGCTTTCATGGGGCATACCTTGCAACGGTCGTGACAACGAGGCGCGCGATTATGCCTCAACTCACTCCGGTTGGCCGATCATCGTGCGAATCTTGTTCGCCAACAGGTCGATGGAAAACGGTTTGGCCACCATGTCCATGCCTTCTTCCAGGAAGCCTTGGCGCTCGGCGGCTTTCTCCGCGTAACCGGTCATGAACAGCACCTTGAGCTCGGGACGGTGCTGACGAGCAATTTCCGCCAGTTGCCGGCCGTTCATGCCCGGCAGGCCGACGTCGGTCACCAGCAAATCGACCCGCAGATCCGATTCCAGCAAGGGCAGGGCGGCCTTCGCATCCTCGGCTTCGTGGGCGTGATAACCCAGCTCGTTGAGCAGGTCGAGCACCAGCATGCGCACTGCCGGATCGTCCTCCACCAGCACCACGGTTTCACCGGCAATCGCCGGCGGCGCCTCGCCCGTCAGCGGCAGTAGCACATTTTCCGGTTCTGTGACGTGCAGCCGCGGCAGGTACAAACGAACGCTGGTGCCCTTGGCCGGCAAACTGAACAGGCTGACGTGCCCACCCGATTGCTGGGCGAACCCATAAATCATCGACAAGCCCAAGCCGGTGCCCTGGCCGATGGGTTTGGTGGTGAAGAAGGGGTCGAAGGCCTTGGCCAGCACCGAAGGCGTCATGCCGCTGCCGTTATCGCTGACGGCGATCATCACGTAATCCCCGGCCTTGACCGGTTCCAGCGTGGTGATGTCGCTGCCGTCGAGGTAAACGTTGGCGGTTTCGATCAGCAACTCGCCGCCGTCGGGCATGGCGTCCCGGGCGTTGATCACCAGGTTGAGCAGGGCATTTTCCAGTTGGCTGACGTCAGTGCTCACCGGCCACACCTCGTCGGCCAATAGCAGTTTGAGCTCGATGTGGTCGCCCTTGGTGCGGCTGAACAAATCTTCCAGGGAGTGCACCAGCGCATTGGCATTCAGCGGCTTGCGGTCCAGCGACTGACGCCGGGAGAACGCCAGCAGGCGATGGGTCAAGGCGGCGGCGCGATTGGCCGAGGACACCGCAGCTTCGGTAAAACGGCCAATCTCGGCGGAGCGACCGTCAGCGATGTAGCGCTGCATCAGGTCGAGGCTGCCGATAATCCCGGTCAGCATGTTGTTGAAGTCGTGGGCGATGCCGCCGGTGAGCTGCCCGACCGCTTCCATTTTCTGCGCATGGCGCAGGGCGTCTTCGGCGCGCTCACGCTCGAACATCTCGTTTTGCAGGCGCTGGTTGGCTTCGGCCAGTTGCTGGGTACGGGCGGTAACCCGTTCTTCAAGGGTTTCGTTGAGATTGCGCAGGGCTTCTTCGGTCTGTTTGCGCTCGGTTTCGTCGATCACGAAGATGTAGAAACCATTTACCGCCCCGTCGGCACCGTGGCGCGGCAAATAATTCATCAGTGCATGGCGGATGCTGCCGTCCCGGTGCGGCGTGCTGATGCTGAAACAGCAGGGCTTGCCCGTCAGTGCCAGGGCGATGTGTTCGGCGCGCAAGGCATACGCTTCTTCGCCCAGCACTTCACAAATGGTCCGGCCGTAGAGCTCCTGGGGCGTCAGGCCATACCAGTCGAGATAAGCCGCGTTGTTCAAGCGAAAGCGTTCTTCGCTGTCCACGTAGCTGATCAGGATGGGCATGGCGTTGATGATCAGTTGCAACTCGGTCTGGCTCTGGCGCAGGGCTTGCTCGGTGAGTTTGCGTTCGGTCAGGTCCAGCGCGGCGCCCAGAAACCGTATCGGCCGGCCATGGTGGTCCTTGTAGCATCGACCCCGGGCAAACACCCAGCGCAGGTGGCCGCCGGGTTGCAGCAGGCGATATTCCTCGGCGTATTCGGTGCCGTGGGTGATGGAATGTTTGATGCTGCGGGCGACCATCGCGCGGTCTTCCGGGTGCACGGCCTGGAGATAGGCGCTGATGGGCAACTGACTGGCGAGCAGTGGGTCGATGTTGTGCAGTTCGGCGAAGCGGGTGTCGGCAATGAAGCGGTCTTCACCAATGTCCCAATCCCAGGTGCCGACGGCGTCGGTGGCTGCCAGCGCCAGTTGCAGGCGCTCTTCGGTTTCGTGCTGGGCCTTGAGGCTGGCGGCTGAACGCTGTTCGAGTTCCAGCGCGATACGTCGGCGTTCATTGGTTTCAATGGCGGTGACCAGTATTCCGGCGACCTGAGCGCTTTCGTCGCGGATCGGACTGTAGGTCAGGTCGAGCCAGAAGTCGGAATCACCTTCGTCGCGCTGCAAGGTAAAGCGTTGTTCGCTGTAGGTTCGCACCTGGCCTTGTAGTACGGCGCTGTAAATGGGGTCGGTAAAGTCCTGGAGTTCTGGCCAGATCTGGTGCGTCGGTTGTCCGAAAGCGTGTGGATGCTTGCTGCCGGCGAGCAGGGCGAAGCCGTCGTTGTAGATTTGCGTGAGGTGCGGTCCCCACAGCAAGAGCATGGGCATCGGTGAATGAATCACGATGTCCACGGCGGTACGCAGGCTCTGTGGCCAGGTACTGGCAGCGCCCAGCGGGGTGCGTGTCCAGTCCAGTCTGGCGATCAAGGCCTGGGCATCGCTGCCCGTCGGTGATGCGTTCATCAAATTGTCCTGCGCTTAAGTCGGTGTGGCGGCGTCTACTATCCTTGCAGGGCGGTAGACGCTGGATGACCTGTTTGGGGTCATTATTTTTTCATTGAATGCTTCGCGGGTGCTTTTTGCCATGGAAATCGATGCACTGTTGCAGATACTGGCTGACCGGAACGGATCCGACCTCTATCTCTCCACCGGCGCGCCACCCAGTGCGCGGTTCGACGGCGTGCTCAAAACGCTGAACGATCAACCGTTCAAACCGGGGGAAGTCGCGGCCATTGCCGTGTCCATCATGGACGCCGAGCAACGTCTGGAGTTCGATCGCGAACTGGAGATGAACCTGGCGATCTCCCTGGCGGGTGTCGGGCGCTTTCGGGTCAATATCTTCAAGCAACGCAACGACGTGTCAATCGTGGCACGCAACATCAAGCTCGACATCCCGCGTTTCGAAGACCTCAAGCTCCCGGCGGTGCTGCTCGAAACCGTGATGCTCAAACAAGGATTGATGCTGTTCGTCGGCGCCACCGATTGCGGCAAGTCGACTTCCCTGGCAGCGCTGATCGATTACCGCAACCGTCACAGCAGTGGCCATATCGTCACCATCGAAGACCCGATCGAATACATCCATCGGCACAAAAAGTCGATCATCAACCAGCGTGAGGTCGGCGTCGACACCCGCAGTTTTCATGCCGCGTTGAAAAACACCCTGCGCCAGGCACCGGACGTCGTCTTGATCGGCGAAATCCGCGACCGCGAAACCATGGAACACGCACTGGCGTTCGCCGATACCGGTCATCTGGTGATCTCTACGTTGCACGCGCACAACGCCAATCAGGCGCTGGACCGCATCATCAATTTCTTCCCGGAAGAGCGGCGGACGCAGTTGCTGCATGACCTGGGTAACAACCTGAAAGCGTTCGTTTCCCAACGATTGGTGCATACCCGTGATGGTCAACGCAGGGCGGCGGTGGAAGTGATGCTCGGGACACCGACCATCGGTGACCTGATCCGGCGCAATGAGTTTGCCGAGCTGAAGGGGATCATGGAGAAATCGCTGGAATTGGGGATGCAGACGTTTGACGGTGCGCTGTACGCGTTGGTTGTCGAAGGGGCGATCAATGAGGAAGAAGCGTTGAAACATGCAGATTCGGTGAACAATTTGCGCCTGAGGCTGAAGTTGCACAGCGATTCGTCACCGCCGCCTCAATCGTCCTCCGGGGAATGGGGGCTAATGGACTGACACCCATTCCACTGTGGGAGCGGGCTTGCTCGCGAAGGCGGTGTGTCAGCCTACGTTGATGTTGACTGATACTCCGCCTTCGCGAGCAAGCCCGCTCCCACAGTTGTACCTCTTCAGTCGTTGAGCTCGGGGCGGTTTCGGAAGTGTTCCAGCGCTTCGGGGTTGGCCAGTGCATCGGTGTTTTTCACCTTCTGCCCATGCACCACATTGCGCACGGCCAGCTCAACCACCTTGCCGCTGATGGTCCGCGGAATATCGGTCACTGCGACAATCTTCGCCGGCACATGCCGCGGCGTGGTGTTGGCGCGGATGACCTGGCGGATCTGCTGTTGCAATCCTTCATCCAGTTCGACGCCGTCACGCAACTTCACGAACAGCACCACCCGCACGTCATCCTGCCACTGCTGACCAATCGCCACGCTGTCCAGCACCTGCTGCACCTTTTCGACCTGACGATAGATTTCCGCCGTGCCGATGCGCACGCCGCCCGGGTTGAGTACGGCATCTGAACGCCCGTGGATCATCATCGCGCCGTGGGGCAGTTGTTCGGCGTAATCGCCCTGGGCCCACACGCCGGGGAACTGACTGAAATAGGAAGCGTGCAGCTTCTCTTGCTGCGGGTCGTTCCAGAAACCAATGGGCATCGCCGGAAAGTGCCGGGTACAGACCAGCTCGCCTTTCTCGCCGATCACAGGTTTGCCGTCGTCGTTCCAGACTTCCACCGCCATGCCCAGGCTCTTGCCCTGGATTTCGCCACGACGCACGGGCTCAAAAGGGTTGCTGTTCACAAAGCAGGAAACGATGTCGGTGCCGCCGGACATCGAGGCCAGGCACAGGTCGCTCTTGAAGTCGCGGTAGACGTAATCGTAGCTCTGCGGCGACAGCGCGGATCCGGTGCAGAGGAGGATTTTCAGGCTGCTCAGGTCATGGCTCTCGCGCGGTTTGACGCCGTTGGTTTCCAGGGTCGCGAGGAACTTGGGACTGGTGCCGAAGACGCTGATGCGTTCATCGTCGATCAGGTCGATCAAGCGCTGGGGCTCTGGATGGAACGGCGAGCCGTCGTACAGCACCACCGCGCTGCCCACGGCCAGGGCCGAGACCAGCCAGTTCCACATCATCCAGCCGCAGGTGGTGTAGTAGAACAGCCGGTCGCCGGGGCCGAGATCGCAATGCAGTCCGTGTTCCTTGACGTGTTGCAGCAGCACGCCGCCGGTGCTGTGGACGATGCATTTCGGCACGCCGGTGGTGCCGCTGGAATAGAGGATGTACAGCGGATGGGCGAAAGGCACAGGGACGAAATCCGGTTCGCCGCCGACGTCGTAGAAATCATCCCACAGCGTCACGTTGGCCCGGGTGTGGAACTGCTCGATGTGTGCCTGCGGCCGGGCATATGGCACCACGATCAACTGTTGCAAGGATGGCAGGCGTTCGAGGATCTCATTGACCTTGGCGGTCTGGTCGATGTCCTTGCCGGCGTAGCGGTAACCGGCGCAGGTGATGAGCACTTTCGGTTCGATCTGGCCGAAGCGGTCGATGACACCCTGAGTGCCGAAATCCGGTGATGAACAGGACCAGATCGCGCCCAGGCTGGTGGTGCCGAGCATGGCCACCAGGGTTTGCCAGGTGTTGGGCATGCACGCGGCAACGCGGTCGCCGAGGCCGACACCGGCAGCTTTCAGACTGTTTTGAAAACCGGCGACATGCTCGGCCAGTTCAGCCCAGGTCAGGTGTTCGCGCTGGCCGTTCTCGCCAATGGCAATCACCGCGATGGCATCGTCGCGACGACGCAGCAGGTGTTCGGCGAAGTTCAGGGTCGCGCCCGGGAACCACTGGGCGCCGGGCATCTGCAAGCCTTTCAGCAGCACCGCGTCGGGTTGGTCGTGGAAACGGATGTCGAAGAAGTCGACGATCGCCTGCCAGAATGCGACCCGCTGATCGATGGACCATTGGTGCAGGGCGGGGTAGTCGTCGAGGTGGATGTTGTGCCGCTTGATGATGAAGCGCCGAAAGGCCTCCATGCGGGTTTTGCTGATGCGATTGGCGCTGGGTTGCCAGAGGATGTCGGACATGGTTTGCCTCTTCTTCTTATGCCTACACAAAACTACTGTGGAGTGGGCTTCTGTGGCGAGGGGGCTTGTCGGATCGCCGCATCGCCCCGTTCGGCTGCGAAGCAGTCGCAAATCGGTTGTCGCGACCATTTCAGGGCGGTTTCGCCACCCAACGGGGGCAAGCCCCTCGCCACAGGGGTGTTGACTGATTACTGCGCCAACCACCCACCATCAATATTCCACGCCGCGCCACGCACCTGGCTGCCGGCTTCGCTGCACAGGAACAACACCAGCTCACCCAATTGCGGCGGCGTGACGAATTCCAGCGACGGCTGCTTTTCGGCCAGCAAATCATGCTGCGCCTGCTGCGGGTCGATCCCCTTGGCAATGCGATCATCAATCTGCTTCTGCACCAGCGGCGTCAACACCCAGCCCGGACAAATGGCGTTGCAGGTGACATTGGTCGTTGCCGTTTCCAGCCCGACCACTTTGGTCAGGCCAATCACACCATGCTTGGCCGCCACGTACGCGGCTTTACCCACCGAACCGACCTGGCCGTGCACCGAGGCGATGTTGATGATCCGCCCCCAACCCTTGGCGCGCATGCCCGGCAGGCTCAAACGGGTACTGTGGAACACCGACGACAGGTTGATCGCAATGATCGAGTCCCAGCGCTCCATGGGGAAGTCTTCCACCGCCGCCACATGCTGGATCCCGGCATTGTTCACCAGAATGTCCACGCCACCGAACTCACGCTCGGCGTAGGCGATCATATCGGCAATTTGCGCCGGGTCGCTGACATCGGCCGGGTGATGGCCGACCTTGCCACCGCTTTTTTCAGTGAGCAGCTCGACCTCGGCGATCACCTTGGAAGCATCGCCGAAACCGTTGAGGATCAGATTGGCGCCAGCCTTGGCCAGGCTCAAGGCGATGCCCAGGCCAATGCCGCTGGTGGAGCCGGTGACCAGTGCAGTCTTGCCCGAAAGAGTTGTCATGAATACCTCACACAATGCCAGTGGCGTAGAAAGTACCGATCACCACAAAGACCGCCAGGGTCTTGATCAGCGTAATACAGAAAATGTCTTTGTAGGCTTCGCGGTGGGTCAGACCGGTCACCGCCAGCAGGGTAATCACCGCGCCGTTGTGCGGCAGGGTGTCCATGCCGCCACTGGCCATCGAGGCCACCCGGTGCAGGACTTCCAGCGGAATGTTGGCGGCATGGGCCGCGGCGATGAAGTCATTGGCCATGGCTGCCAGCGCAATGCTCATGCCGCCCGACGCAGAACCGGTGATGCCGGCCAGCAGGGTCACGGTAATTGCTTCGTTGACCAGCGGGTTGGGAATGCTCTTGAGCCAGTCGGCCAATACCAGGAAGCCCGGCAAGGAAGCGATCACCGCACCAAAGCCGTATTCCGACGCAGTGTTCATCGCCGCCAGCAACGAACCGCCGACCGCACTGCGACTGCCTTCGGCGAGCTTGCCGCGAATCGCCTTGAAGCCGAACACCAGCACCATGATGATGCCCACCAGCAAGGCTGCCTGAACCGCCCAGATCGCCGTGAGCTTGGCGATTTCGGTGGTCACCGGCGCGGCCATGCCCGGCAGTGCAAGGCTGTGGGTCTTGCCGTACCACTGCGGAATCCACTGGGTAAACAGCAGGTTCATGATGCCCACGGCCAGCAGCGGTGACAGGGCGATCCACGGGTTTGGCAGTTTGATGTCGGGCGCGGTTTCCGGCTCGTTGCGCAGTTCGGTGCCATAACCTTCGCCGGCGGCCTGGGCCTTGTTGCGCTGGCGCTGGAGAAACAGCATGCCGGCGCTAAACACGAAGATCGCGCCGATCACACCCAGCCACGGCGCCGCCCACGCGGTGGTGTTGAAGAAGGTGCTGGGGATGATGTTCTGGATCTGCGGGGTGCCGGGCAGGGCGTCCATGGTGAACGAGAAGGCACCGAGGGCGATGGTCGCCGGGATCAGACGCTTGGGGATGTTGCTCTGGCGGAACATTTCAGCGGCAAACGGATAGACCGCAAACACCACCACAAACAGCGACACGCCGCCGTAAGTCAGAAGTGCGCAGACCAAAACGATGACCAGCATCGCCTGGCGGGTGCCGAGCAGCCGAATCGCTGCCGCGACGATGGAGCGCGAGAAACCCGACAACTCGATCAGCTTGCCGAACACCGCCCCGAGCAGGAACACCGGGAAATACAGTTTGATGAAGCCGACCATTTTCTCCATGAACACCCCGGTGAAGGCAGGGGCGACGGCGGACGGGTCGGTGAGCAAGACAGCGCCGAGGGCGGCAATCGGGGCGAAGAGAATAACGCTGTAGCCACGGTAAGCAGCCAGCATCAGCAGCGTGAGGGCTGCCAAGGCAATGATCACACTCATGTGTGTCTCCTGGATTGTTATTTTTGTAGGGTGGATCTTTTGTGGGAGAGGGCTATAGCGAGATTCGTGCCAGACATGCAACATGTTGAAATGGAAGGATATTTATTGATTTGCGAGGCGATTTTGAATTATTTGTCTCTATTTTGAGATTTCTAGTGACTGTTCCGACGTCTTCGCGGGCAAGCCCGCTCCCACAGGTTTTGTGGTTACCGCGCTGAATTATGGCTCGACGCTAGCCCTGTGGGAGCGGGCTTGCTCGCGAAGAGGCCTTGTCTACCAATAGAGATCAGTGTCTCGTTATAGAGACTCGGCAATCCCCAACGCCACCATCTTCTTATACAAAGTAGACCGCCCCAGCCCCAACCGCGCCGCCGCTTCAATGACCTTGCCCCCGCATTGCGCCAGGGCCGATTCAATCAACTGCCGGTCAAACGCCTCCCGCGCTTCATTGAATGTCTGATGCACAGCCGACTCGATCACCCTCGGTACCACACGCTCAACCGGCGTAAACGTACCAATCGCCGCGCGGATATCTCCCGCATTTAATACCAGGTCATCACTGAGCAGCGCCGCGCGCTCCAACACGTTGCGCAGTTCGCGGATATTCCCCGGCCAGGCATGCTGCCCCAACAGATCCAAGGCTTCGGTGTTCAACTCATGCTGGCTGCGCAGTTCCTCAAGAATCGCTTCACTCAGCGCCGGCAAGTCATCGAGTCGATCGCGCAACGGCGGCACGTTGATCGGCAGCACGTTGAGGCGGTAGTACAAATCGGCCCGAAACTCACCGCGCTTGATCGCCGCTTCCAGATCCGTAGAGGTAGCCGCGATCACTCGCACATCACTCTGGATCACTTCATTGGAACCGACCGGCTCGAACTCCTTTTCCTGCAACACGCGCAGCAATTTGCTTTGCAGTGGCAGTGGCATGTCGCCGATTTCATCAAGAAACAGCGTACCGCCCTGGGCGATCTGCAACTTGCCGGCGCGGCCCTTGCGATCGGCGCCGGTGAAGGCGCCGGGCGCGGTGCCGAAGAACTCGGCTTCCAGCAGCGACTCGGGAATCGCCGCGCTGTTGATGCTGACAAAGGCTTTATGTGCCCGGGGCGATGCGCCGTGGATCGCCTGGGCCAGCAACTCCTTGCCGGTGCCGGTTTCTCCGAGCAACAGCACTGGTGACTCGGCACTGGCGCTGCGCCGGGCGCGGCGTTTGACTTCAAGGCTGGCGGCACTGGTGCCGATGAAGTGGGCGAAGTTGTACTTGGTCTGCCGCGACCGCAGTAATGAGCGGGTGGAGGCCAGTTCTTCCTGCATGCTCAGGTAGCGTTTGAGCATCGGCGACAGGCTGTGCAGTTCGTCGAAAAGCGCAAAACCAATCGCACCGATCACCGCACCGGCATCGTCGTGGATGGGCAGGCGCATCACCACCAGCGGTTCTTTCGGCGTGTCTTGCATGTCCAGCAAGATTGGGCGCCCCGTGCGTACCACCTCACGTAACAGGCTGCCCGGGATCACGCTTTCGCAGGCCTTGCCGATGGCCACTTCGGCCGATTCCAGGCCGAAACGCCGGGCGTAGCGCTCGTTCATCCAGACGATGTTCGCGTCGCGGTCGACAATCACCGTGCCCTCGCTCGATTGCTCGATGATTTCGAACAGCGAACGGATCGCCAGCAGGCGAACGCGCTGGTAATCCTTGAGGCTTTCGGTGGTGTTCATAGAGGTCAGATCCAGATTATGTATTGTCTTGGCGGGCCCTATCGCTAGCAGGCTAGCTCCCACAGTGGACCGCGATTCAATGTGGGAGCTAGCCTGCTAGCGATTGAGGCGACGCGGTCCTATGCCTACCGCGTATGCGCCGCCGCCAACAGCTCTTTGGTATACGGATGCTGCGGCGATTCAAATACGTCATGGCTGGCACCGCTTTCCACCACTTTGCCATCCTTGATCACGATCATGTCGTGGGCCAGGGCACGCACCACCGCCAGGTCGTGGCTGATGAACAGGTAGGTCAGGCCGTGTTTTTCCTGAAGCTGGCGGAGCAGGGCGACCACTTGTTTCTGTACCGTGCGATCCAGTGCCGAAGTCGGTTCGTCGAGCAAAATCAGTGCCGGTTTCAGCACCAGGGCCCGGGCGATGGCGATGCGCTGGCGCTGGCCGCCGGAGAATTCGTGGGGGTAGCGATTGCGGCTTTGCGGATCGAGGCCAACTTCTTCCAGGGCACGAATCACTTCGGCTTTGCATTCATCAGCGGTCAACTGGCTATGCACTTCAAGCCCTTCGCTGATGATCTGCGCTACGGACATACGCGGGCTGAGGCTACCGAAGGGGTCCTGGAACACCACCTGCATCTTTTTGCGCCATGGCCGCAGCTGCTTTTGCGTGAGGCCGTCCAGCGCCTCGCCCTGAAAGCGAATGCTGCCTTCGGAATCGAGCAAACGCAGGATCGCCTGGCCGAGTGTCGACTTGCCCGAGCCGGACTCGCCAACGATGCCCAGCGTTTTGCCGCGCTGGATGTTGAGGCTGATGCCGTCCACTGCGTTCAGGTACGTCTTGCGCTGGAACAGCCCGCCCCCGAGGGCGAATTGCACGCGCAAATTATCCACTTCCAGCACGTTCTCGCGCTCATCCCGGGGCAGGGCTTCGCCTTCCGGTTCGGCGTTCAGCAGTACGCAGCTATAGGGGTGTTTCGGCTCGGTGAAGATGGTTTCGCAGGTAGCCTCTTCGACGATTTCCCCGGCCTTCATCACGCACACACGCTGGGCGATGCTGCGCACCAGATTGAGGTCGTGGCTGATCAACAGCAGCGACATGCCGAGCCGCTGTTGCAGGGACTTGAGCAGAATCAGAATCTTGCGCTGCACCGTCACGTCCAGCGCCGTGGTGGGTTCGTCGGCGATCAGCAACTGCGGCTCACAGGCCAGGGCCATGGCGATCATCACCCGTTGCCGCTGACCACCGGACAGTTGATGGGGATAGGATTTGAGCCGTTCCTTGGGCTTCTGGATACCGACCAGTTGCAGCAATTCCAGAATCCGCGCTTGCGCCGCTTTGCCCGTCAGGCCCTTGTGCACCAGCAAGGTTTCGCCGATCTGTTTTTCGATGCTGTGCAACGGATTGAGCGAGGTCATCGGTTCCTGGAAGATCATCGCGATCCGGTTGCCGCGCAGTTCACGCAACACCTGGGGCGGGGCGCCGAGCAGTTCCTTGCCGCGATAGCGAATGCTGCCAGTGGTTTGTGTGCCGGTCTCGGGCAGCAGTTGCAGGATCGAGTGGGCGGTCACCGATTTACCGGAACCCGACTCGCCGACCAATGCCAGGCATTCTCCAGGACGGATGTCCAGGCACAGGTTACGCACCACCGTCTGGCCATTGAAGGCCACGCTGAGGTCACGGATTTCGATCAGGTTGGTACTCATGTCTACAGTCCGCGTCAGGATCGGGGGTCAAAGGCATCACGCAGCGCCTCGCCGATAAACACCAATAAGGAAAGAATCAGCGCCAAGGTAAAAAACGCCGTCAGCCCGAGCCACGGCGCTTGAAGATTCTGCTTGCCTTGCCCGATCAGCTCACCTAGCGATGCGCTACCGGCCGGCATGCCGAAGCCGAGGAAATCCAAGGCCGTGAGGGTGGAAATCGCCCCGGTGAGAATGAACGGCAGGTAGCTCAAGGTCGCGTTCATGGCATTGGGCAGGATATGCCGGACAATCACTTTTCGGTCCGTAAGGCCCAGCGCACGGGCGGCCTTGACGTATTCCAGGTTGCGCCCGCGCAGGAACTCGGCGCGCACCACGTCGACCAGCGCCAGCCAGGAGAACAGCGCCATGATCCCCAGCAACCACCAGAAATTCGGCTCGACGAACCCCGACAGAATGATCAGCAGGTACAGCACCGGCAGCCCGGACCAGACCTCCAGCAAGCGTTGACCCAACAGGTCGACCCAGCCGCCGTAATAGCCTTGCAACGCGCCGGCGGCGATGCCGATCAACGCGCTGACGAAGGTCAGCATCAACGCAAACAGGATCGACACCCGCGCCCCGAAAATCACCCGGGCCATGACGTCCCGGGACTGATCGTCGGTGCCCAGCCAGTTGACACTCGAGGGCGGGCTCGGCGCAGGCTTATTAAGTTCATAGTTGGGCGTGTCATCGCTGAACGGGATCGGCGGGAACAGCATCCAGCCGCCGTCCTTTTGAATCAGCTTCTGTACGTAGTCGCTGCGATAGTCGGCCTGAAATGGCAGTTGCCCGCCGAACTCCTGCTCGGTGTGGCGCTTGAGCACAGGGAAATACCACTGCCCCTGATAACTGACCACCAGCGGTTTGTCGTTGGCGATCAACTCGCCGCCCAGCGTCAGCAGAAACAGGCCGATGAACAGCCACAGCGACCACCAGCCCCGGCGGTTTTTCTTGAAGCGTTCAAAGCGGCGACGGCCTAACGGCGAGAGCTTGAACATCAGGCGTTCCTCGCGGCGAAGTCGATACGCGGGTCGACCAGGGTGTAGCAGAGGTCGCCGATCAGTTTTATCAGGAGCCCGAACAGCGTGAAGATAAACAGCGAGCCGAACACCACTGGATAGTCCCGGGATACGGCGGCCTCATAACTCATGCGCCCCAGGCCATCGAGCGAGAAGATCACCTCGATAAGCAGCGAGCCGGCGAAAAACACACTGATGAACGCTTGGGGAATGCCCGACACCACCAGCAACATCGCATTACGGAACACGTGGCCGTACAGCACACGTCGTTCGCTCAAGCCTTTGGCCCGTGCGGTGACCACGTACTGGCGTGTGATCTCATTGAGGAACGAGTTCTTGGTGAGGATCGTCAGGGTGGCGAAACCACCGATCACCAGCGCCGTCACCGGCAGCACCAGGTGCCAGAAATAGTCGGCGATCTTGCCCACGGTCGACAGCGATTCGAAATTGTCCGAGACCAGTCCGCGCACCGGAAACCAGTTCAGCGAGGTGCCGCCGGCGAAGACCACGATCAGGAACATTGCGAACAGGAACGCCGGCATCGCGTAACCGATGATGATGGCCGTGCTGCTCCAGATATCGAAATGGCTGCCGTGGTGAACGGCCTTGCGGATGCCCAGCGGGATCGATACCAGATAGGTGATCAGCGTGGCCCAGAGCCCGAGGGAAATGGTCACCGGCATTTTTTCCAGGATCAGGTCGGTGACGGTCGCGCCGCGGAAGAAGCTTTTGCCGAAGTCCAGGCGCGCGTAGCTGGTGAGCATCAGCCACAGGCGTTCGTGCGCGGGCTTGTCGAAGCCATACTGCTTTTCGATGTCCTTGATCAATTGCGGGTCGAGGCCGCGACTGGCCCGGGAGGTGCTGGACATGGTCTCCCCGGAGCCGCCGCCGACACTCGCGCCGCCGATGCCTTGCAAGTGCGCGATGGCCTGTTCCACCGGACCGCCCGGCGCGGCCTGGACGATGATGAAGTTGACCAGAAGAATGATCACCAGCGTCGGGATGATCAGCAGCAGGCGCCGCAGTATATAAGCCCACATCAATGCGGCCCTCCGGGTTTGCCACGACGGATTTTCTCGGCCGTCATCTGCTGGTTGGTCAGCGGCGTGGTGCTCACTTCCCACCAGCTCTCAATGGCTTCGTCATTACTGGCCTGCTCGTTGGGCATGCCGAACCGGTTCCACCACACTGTCGAAGTGCCCGGCGGGTAATAGTTGGGAATCCAGTAGTAGTTCCATTGCAGTACCCGGTCCAGCGCGTGGGCGTAACGCAGCATTTCCGGCTGGGTGTTGGCGCGGACCAGCCCGTTGATCAGGGTGTCGACCGCCGGGTTCTTCAGCACCATGTAGTTATTGGCGCCAGGGTCGTTGGCCGAGCTCGAGCCGAAGTAGTTGAACAGCTCGCCACCCGGTGAAGTGGTGACCGGGTATCCGGTGACGATCATGTCGTAATCGCGGCTCATGAGGCGATTCACGTACTGCGATGAGTCGATGCGCCGAATGTTCAGGTCGATGCCGATCTGTTTCAAGGTGCGCTTATACGGCAGCAGCAATCGGTCCATGCCGTTCTGGCTGACCAGGAAGGTGAAACTCAGCGGCGTGCCTTCGGCGTTGACCAGTTGGTCGCCATCGGGTTTCCAGCCGGCCTGTTCAAGCAAGTCCAGCGCCTGCAGTTGCTTGTCGCGAATCAGGCCGCTGCCATCGGTTTTCGGTGCTTCGAAGACTTGGGTGAAGACTTCGTCGGGGATCTGCCCGCGCAGTGGCTCGAGAATCGCCAATTCGCCAGCATCCGGCAGTTTGCGGGCGGCGAGGTCGGTGTTGGAAAAGAAGCTCTGCTGGCGGATGTACAGGTCGCGCATCATCTGCCGATTGCTCCACTCGAAATCCCAGAGCATGGCCAGGGCCTGGCGCACGCGGCGGTCCTGGAACATCGGGTTTTGCAGGTTGAAGACAAAGCCTTGGGCCGATTGCGGGGCTTCTTTGGCCAGATGCGCTTTTTGCAGGCGGCCGTCGCTCAGGGCCGGGCTTTCGTAGCCGATCGAGTAGCCGGTCGCGGAGAACTCGCGGTTGTAGTCGTAGGCGCCGCCCCGCAGGACCTGGCGCGCGACGTCGGTGTCGCCGAAGTACTCGATGCTGAAGTGATCGAAGTTATAGAGGCCGCGGCTGACCGGCAGATCCTTGCCCCACCAGGTGGCGTTGCGTTCGAAGGTGATGCTGCGACCGGAATCGACTTTGCCCACCTTATAAGGACCGCTGCCCAATGGCGCCTCATAACCACCGCCGTTGGCGAAGTCACGGGTCTTCCACCAGTGCTCGGGAAATACCGGCAAGGTGGCTATGTCGAGAGGCAGGGTTCGGTTTTCGTTGCTCTTGAAGTCGAACCGAACCGTCAGTGGCGCTTCGACTTCGACGCTTTTGACGTCGGCGAACTGGGTGCGATAACGCAGGCTGCCCTGGGTCATCAGCAGGTCGAAGGTGTAGCGCACGTCCTGGGCGGTGATCGGTGTGCCGTCGGCGAAGCGTGCTTTCGGGTTCAAGTAGAAGCGCAGCGACATACCGTCGTCCGAGCGCTCCATCGTCTGCGCGACCAGGCCGTACACGGTATAGGGTTCGTCCAGCGAACGCTGGGCCAGGGGCGAGTAAAGCAAGCCGTCGATTTGCGTGACGCCAATGCCTTTGTCGATGTAAGGCAATATATGGTCGAAATGCCCGATCTCGATGGCCGAGCGACGCATCGTGCCACCCTTGGGGGCCTGCGGGTTGGCGTAGGCGAAATGACTGAAGCCGGCGGGGTACTTCGCCGGTTCGCCGTACACGGTCAACGCCTGTTGCGGTGCTGCATTCACACCAGCGGCGCCCAACAGCAGGGCCACGGCAGTGAACAACAAAGTGGGGAAAGCCAGTCGCATTGTCAGCCTTAGAGCCGGGTGGTCGATAACCGCAATTTGTACGCTAGCAGCGCGTCCCTCGCCAGCCGTATTACGTATCCGAAACACGACGGCCCACCAAAAGGCGGGCCGTCATGCATAAAACCAGGTCGCTGATCAGTCCTGGCGGCTGGTCACTTCCAGCAGGTGATAACCGAACTGGGTCTTCACCGGGCCTTGCACGACGTTGATCGGTGCGCTGAAGACGACGGTGTCGAACTCTTTGACCATCTGGCCTGGACCGAACGAACCCAGGTCACCACCCTGACGGCTGGATGGGCAAGTGGAGTTGGCTTTGGCAACTTCGGCGAAATCGGCGCCGCCTTCGATCTGGGCTTTGAGTTCGTTGCACTTGGCTTCCGAGGCAACCAGGATGTGACGGGCAGTGGCTTTAGCCATGGAAAAATACTCCTTTCAATATTCAGTAAAGTGCGGAGCCTACCGGATTCAGTGGGCTATTTCTCGTCAAAGTTCCGCACGGATTATAGGCCGGCATTTCTCAGACGCTCGGCATGCTGCACATACAAGGCAATCGGATCGATGCCCTTGCGCAGTGCTCCTGCGGTTTGGCTGAGGCTGTCCAGATGATCCAGCGGATAGTCGGAACGGATAACCTTGCCCAGATGGGAGCTGTAGCGGCCAACCATGCCGTCATTCTGCTCCGCTTCGGTGGTGAAATAGCGCGAAAAGGCCTGGAGGAAACCGTGCAGCGGATCGACCGCATCCAGCCCTTTGTCGAGCAGATCGCCCTGCAATGTCCCGCTCCAGGAGTAATAACGCACGCCATTAACCAGCTCGCGGCCCTTGCCGCCCCAGGTTTTCGGCAGCCCTTGCGGGTACTTGTCGTTGAAAGCGCCCACACCTTCGGTGGTCAACGCATTCAGCGCGGCGATGGCATTTTGCGGCAGGGCCTGGTGGCCGCTGAGCAACGACAGAAAGTCCGCAAACAGCGTGGCAACCGTGTCCGCGACGTGTTCCGGCAGGCGTCCGGGTGTCAGTGCCTTGCGCAGGAAATCAGCCAGTTCCGAGCCGTGGTTCGGGCCGCTGACCGAGGTCACCGACGCGACAATGTCCGGCGCGATGGCCGCGGCGTAACGTGCCGCGAGTGCCCCCTGGCTGTGACCGATCAAGTTGACCTGCTGGGCGCCGGTTCCTTCCAGCACCCGTTCGATCTGTGCCAACAGTTGTTCACCGCGCACTTCGTTGCTTTGGGTAGCCGAGAGGTAGGGGATAAACACTCTTGCGCCGGCACTCCTGAGAGCCTGCTTGACGTCATGGAAGAGTTCGACTTTACCAATGCGATCAAAGCCGAAGAGCCCGTGGATCAGCAGGATTGGATACTGGGTAGTTGCATTCCGTAGCATGTTCTTTCCTTTTTCGCGGTGGGTCAGAGGTGTGAATATGAGCTCACTCTAAAGCACACCGGCGGCTCGGCGATGTATGACAAATCCGCTGTAACCTGATGAAAAAGGCATAGAAAACGTAGGAAAGTTCGAAAGAGCATGAGGTCCGGTTCGGAATATTTGGACATCTTTTTGTCGTTCGCAGCGCACATCATCGCAACGGCCTACCATGCGGACGCCGTTTACCTGTAAGCCGATTCGCTTTTCAGACGCCCAGCCCTCGACCGAGGGCTGGAAGGTCAACAATGTTACGCCGGTTGTTGAACGCCGTTCTGTGCACGCAGCCGTTCTGCGGACTGGCGCAGAAGTTGTTCAGTTGCGGTCCATCCAAGGCAGCCATCCGTTACCGATACGCCATAGCGCAGCGATGGACTCAAGGGCTGGCAGCCTTCGAACAGATGGCTCTCGATCATCATGCCAATCAGCGATCGATCACCTTGCAGGCGTTGTTCCAACACATCGTTGAACACGGCTGGCTGACGTGCAGGGTCTTTGCCGCTGTTGGCGTGGCTGCAGTCGACCATGATCCGTGCCGGGATCTTGAGTCGTTTCAGGTCGCTGTTCACTTGGGCGACGCTGTCACGATCGTAGTTCGGCCCGCGATGACCACCGCGCAACACCAGATGGGTGTCAGGGTTGCCCGGGGTTTGAATGATCGCTGGATGCCCCTGGCTGTCGACGCCGAAATGGCGATGCGGATGTTCAGCCGAACGCATGGCGTCGCTGGCAACGGCCACGCCGCCATCGGTGCCGTTCTTGAAACCGACCGGCATGCTCAGGCCGCTGGCCATTTCACGGTGGATTTGCGACTCGGTGGTGCGGGCGCCAATAGCGACCCAGCTCAACAGGTCGTCGAAGTAGCCGGCCGCCATCGGTTGCAGCAGTTCGGTGGCAATCGGCAAGCCGAGGCGCAGCATTTCGCGCATCAGTTCGCGCGACAGCGTCAAACCGGCGGCCATTTCATCGCTGCCATCAAGCTGCGGGTCGTAGGCCAAGCCTTTCCAGCCAACCGTGGTGCGGGGTTTTTCGACGTAGGCGCGCATCACCAGCAGCATTTCATCGCGGACTTCTGCCGCGAGGCGAGAGAGATTCGCCGCGTATTCGAGGGCGGATTGGGGATCGTGAATCGAGCAAGGGCCGACGATGACCAGCAGACGGGAATCTTCACCGTCGAGGATCGCGCGGACCGCATCGCGGTGGGCAGCGACTTGTTGGGTCAGGGCATTGTTGAGGGGCAGTTGCTGCTTGAGTTGCAACGAACTGGGCAGACGAAGGGTCAGCGCTTCATTGGCAGGGCTCAAGGTGGACAGCGGCAGAGCAGAGACGGACGAATTCATATTCAAGCTTCCTGGGCTGGCGGCGGGTTCGTTCCCGCGCGCTCGGCCCTACTGGGGTGTTCGACAATTGGCCGGGTTGGCCGCGTGGGCGTGCTTGCCACCAGTGGGTGACCGATCGGAGGCGGCAGGCTGTCCCGAGCGGAGGCTGCTAAATCGCCAGGCGGAAAAGCGGTCGTAACGGTAATAAGTGGCGTAGTTCATTTCGTGAATCCTCTGGTTGTCTGGTGTGTCGCTAAAAATGTGTGGGGCTGAAAAAACAAAACCCCCGGTCGGGAGGCCGACCGGGGGTTGAGAATTCTCTGGTGGCGACCCGTTCAAAGTGGGCGCCGTGTGGGTATCAGGCGCGCCAGTGGCTAAACCAATACCCAAAATAAAAGCTGACCGGAGCACAAACGTCAGTCGCCCGGCCAGCCGCAACCGAGCGCGAGGCGCTGGCGGTACGAAGCGGTGAGAGGGCGTTGAACATGGTCTGTCTCCGATGGATGCGCCGAGCTTACTAGAGCCCGGTGCGCTGTTTCAATCAGAAATTGCTATGGATCTCCGACGGCGTTTTCTATCACTTGAGCGTGCCGGGGTTTATGACACACTTCGCGTTCCGCCCAACCTGTCACATCACAAGGACGAAACATGACGACCCTGACCATCGCCGCCGCTCAATCGATCTCCATCGCCGGAGACCTCGCCGCCAATATGGCCTGGCATCAGCGCTTTATGCAGGTTGCGGCCGAGCAGGGCGTGCAGTTGCTGGTCTTTCCCGAATTGTCGCTGACCGGGTACGAGCGTGGACTGGCGGCAGAGTTGGCGATCGCCCCGAATGCCGAGGTGCTGCAACCATTGCGAGACTACGCGCAGGAAGTGGGCGTGACGAGTGTGGTCGGGATGCCGATTCGTCTGTCGGATCATTCGCCGGTACTGATCGGCGCGTTGGTGCTGGGCGCTGATGGTTCGCTCGGAGTGTACAGCAAGCAGCACTTGCACCCGGGCGAAGAGGTGGCGTTTGCGCCAGGTACGGGTGGTTCGACATTGACCATCGGCAGTGACACGGTCGCGTTGGCGGTGTGCGCCGATTTTTCCCACGCCAGTCACGCTGCCGCGGCAGCGGACCAAGGCGCTGACCTTTATGCCGCCGGCGTACTGATCACCGAAAAGGGCTATTCGCCGGATACTGCCCTCCTGCAAGGCTATGCTGGCACTCATTCGATGGCTGTTCTGATGGCTAATCATGGCGGGGTGACCGGAGGTTGGGAGTCGGCGGGGCGCAGTGCAATCTGGGCGGCGGACGGATCGCTCGTTGCAGCGGCACCCGGTACGGGCAACCTGCTGGTCGTGGCTCGCCGAGACACTGGCGGCTGGAAGGGGGAAGTTGTGACGGTCGTGGAGGCTTGATGGGCTTCGAATTGCGCCCGGCAACGTCCCGGGATCTGGAGTTCGCTCGCGACCTGACCTGTCGAACCATGCTCGGCTACTACATTCGACATGATTTGTTATGGCAGGACGAAGCCTTCGATGTGGCCTGGGTCGGGCGCGAGAACTGGTTGATCGTCCGTGACGATGTCTTGCAGGGTTATCTGAGCCTCAGTCGTGACGCCAGAGCGTTGTACATCCGCGAATTGCACGTGCTCGAAGCGTTTCAGGGGCAGGGTGCCGGTTCCTGGGCGATCGATCAGGTATTTGCCATGGCATGCAATGAACGGCGTCCGGCGTTACGACTGACAGTTTTTGAAACGAATCCAGCCAGGGCACTGTACGAGCGAAAAGGGCTGAGGGTAGTCGGCCAAGACGAGTGTTTCCTGAGAATGCAGCGCGATGTCGGTCAGCTCCATGGCTGAAACACGCTTGGCGCAAGCCTTTCAAGATGTATTGAAACTTTTTATATAGCGCTTGCCGCTAGGTCTGCCAGTCGCTTTTTGCTAAGGTGTCCGGCAACCCAATAAGACCATATCGCGAGGTGTCTGCTTGATTAGGGTGCTAGTAGTCGATGACCATGATCTCGTTCGTACAGGCATTACACGAATGCTGGCTGACATCGATGGCCTGCAAGTAGTCGGCCAGGCTGAGTCGGGGGAGGAATCCCTGCTTAAGGCGCGTGAGTTGAAACCCGATGTGGTGCTGATGGACGTCAAGATGCCCGGGATCGGCGGTCTTGAGGCCACGCGCAAGTTATTGCGCAGCCATCCCGACATCAAAGTCGTCGCGGTCACCGTGTGCGAGGAAGATCCGTTCCCCACGCGGCTGTTGCAGGCCGGTGCCGCAGGTTATCTGACCAAGGGCGCCGGGTTGCCGGAAATGGTCCAGGCGATTCGTCTAGTGTTTGCCGGGCAACGCTACATCAGCCCGCAGATTGCCCAGCAGTTGGCGATCAAGTCCTTTCAGCCGACCAATGATTCTCCGTTCGACGCGCTGTCGGAACGCGAGATTCAGATCGCCTTGATGATTGTCGGCTGTCAGAAAGTCCAGATCATTTCCGACAAGCTCTGCCTGTCGCCCAAAACGGTCAACACTTACCGTTACCGCATTTTCGAGAAGCTTTCGATCAGCAGTGATGTCGAGCTGACGCTGTTGGCGGTGCGTCACGGCATGGTCGATGCCAGCCTCTGAAAATGACTGAAGTCTTCGATCCAGGCGCTTTTCTGTCCACGGTCAGTGGGCGTCCGGGCGTCTATCGCATGTTCGACAGCGATGCACGCCTGCTGTATGTCGGCAAAGCCAAGAACCTGAAGAATCGCCTGTCGAGCTACTTCCGAAAATCCGGTCTCGCGCCCAAGACGGCTGCACTGGTCGCCCGTATTGCCCAGGTCGAAACCACCATCACGGCCAACGAAACGGAAGCCTTGCTGCTTGAGCAGACGCTGATCAAGGAGTGGCGCCCGCCGTATAACATCCTGCTGCGCGACGACAAATCCTACCCTTACGTCTTTCTCTCGGATGGGCAGTTTCCTCGCCTGAGCATTCATCGCGGTGCGAAAAAGGCCAAGGGCAAATATTTCGGTCCGTATCCCAGCGCGGGCGCCATTCGCGAAAGCCTGAGTCTGCTGCAGAAGACCTTTTTTGTTCGCCAGTGCGAAGACAGCTATTACAAGAACCGGACGCGCCCGTGTCTGCAATACCAGATCAAACGCTGCAAGGCCCCGTGCGTCGGACTGGTGGAGCCTGAGGTGTATGCCGAGGACGTTCGCCACTCGGTGATGTTCCTCGAAGGCCGCAGCAATGCGCTGACGGACGAGTTGTCCGCCGGCATGGAAGAGGCCGCGATCAACCTCGAATTCGAGCGCGCTGCCGAGTTGCGTGATCAGATTTCACTGTTGCGCCGGGTCCAGGATCAGCAAAGCATGGAGGGCGGCACCGGCGATATCGATGTGATCGCGGCGTTCGTCAATCCGGGTGGTGCCTGTGTCCACCTGATCAGCGTGCGCGGTGGGCGGGTGCTGGGCAGCAAGAACTTTTTTCCTCAGGTCGGTATCGACGAAGACGTTTCCGAGGTGATGGCTGCTTTTCTCGGTCAGTACTTTATTACCAGTCCCGAGCGCGACTTGCCGAGCGAGCTGATCGTCAACGTGGTTCACGAAGACTTCCCGACCCTGATTACGGCCATCGAAGAGCTGCGCGGTCGCGAATTGACCATCAGCCATCGGGTGCGCGGTACCCGAGCGCGCTGGCAACAACTGGCGGTCACCAATGCCGAGCAAGCGTTGGGCGCGAGGCTGGCCAACCGTCAGCACGTCGCCGCACGTTTCGATGCCCTGGCAGAAGTGTTGAACCTTGACGAGCCGCCGCAGCGTCTTGAGTGCTACGACATCAGTCATTCCAGCGGCGAAGCGACTGTGGCCTCTTGTGTGGTGTTCGGTCCGGAAGGTCCGATCAAGTCCGACTATCGTCGTTACAACATCGAAGGCGTCACTCCGGGCGACGACTATGCGGCCATGCACCAGGCACTGACCCGGCGCTTCAGCAAACTGAAGGACGGGGAGGGCAAGCTGCCGGACATTCTGCTGGTGGATGGCGGCAAGGGACAGCTGTCGATGGCTCGCGACGTGCTCAATGAACTGGCAGTGCCTGACCTGATTCTGCTGGGCGTGGCCAAGGGCGCAACGCGCAAGGCCGGATTTGAAACCCTGTACCTCAACGACGCGGCCCACGAATTCACCTTGCGCGGTGATTCCCCCGCGCTGCATCTGATTCAACAGATACGCGATGAAGCCCACCGTTTCGCAATTACCGGGCACCGCGCGCGCCGTGGCAAAACCCGTCGCACCTCGACGCTTGAGGGGGTTGCCGGCGTCGGACCGACACGACGGCGCGATTTGTTAAAACATTTTGGTGGATTGCAGGAGCTGTCTCGTGCCAGCATCGAAGAGATCGCCAAAGCACCTGGGATCAGTAAAAAGCTCGCAGAGTTGATTTATGCAAATCTGCACAGCGAGTAGAATGCCACCTCACCTCGTAGCCAGTTGTGCCGATGAATATCCCTAATCTGATTACCGTTCTACGCGTCCTGCTCATCCCGATCTTCATTTTACTGTTCTACCTGCCTTACCAATGGAGCTACCTGGCTTCTGCCTCGGTCTTCGCATTTGCCGCCGCCACTGACTGGCTGGATGGTTATCTGGCCCGTCGTCTGGAGCAAAGCACACCGTTCGGGGCTTTCCTCGATCCCGTGGCTGACAAGCTGATGGTGGCCGTTGCGCTGGTGCTGCTGGTGCAAGAACACGGCAACCTGTGGCTCACGCTGCCGGCCGCCGTCATCATCGGTCGCGAAATTGTCGTCTCGGCACTGCGCGAATGGATGGCCGAACTCGGCGCTCGCGCTCACGTCGCCGTGTCGAACCTGGGCAAATGGAAAACCGCCGCGCAAATGCTGGCGCTGGTGATCCTGCTGGCCAATCCTTCGGACTTCACCTTCTGGGTCTTGATCGGTTATGCCTTGCTGTTGGTTTCCGCAGGACTGACATTGTGGTCCATGGTCCAATACCTGCGGGCTGCCTGGCCGCATCTGAAGACTGACGTGGAAAAGAAATAAAACTTTTTTGAATCAAAGGGTTGACGGGGCTTCTGGATTCTATAGAATGCGCCACACCAAGACGCGGGAATAGCTCAGTTGGTAGAGCACGACCTTGCCAAGGTCGGGGTCGCGAGTTCGAGTCTCGTTTCCCGCTCCAAGTTTGTATGCATTTGATGTCGTGCTACATGACAGCAGATGTTTGAGGCCGAGTAGCAAAATGGTTATGCAGTGGATTGCAAATCCACCTACGCCGGTTCGATTCCGACCTCGGCCTCCACTATAAACAAGCTCCGTAGATCTATGATTTACGGAGCTTTTTTATTTCCGCAGTCCTGCAAGATTTTGTCTTGAAAAGGGTCTCTGCGAACTTGCTTCACCGGGACGGGATGTATATATTTCGTCCTCTGTTGCACAAGCCAGACCGCTTCACCGCGCTACCGCCCGAATGGCGAAACTGGTAGACGCATGGGACTTAAAATCCCCCGCTCGTAAGGGCGTGCCGGTTCGATTCCGGCTTCGGGCACCATACCTATCAAAGGCCTGCATGAGTTTTCTCATGCAGGCCTTTGTCGTTTCCGCTCCGCAATTTTTGACAGATGATCCTCATCGACCTCAATCCTGGTTCTGCCAGACGCCCGTCGCTGCGGTGCGCCGAACATAATCGCTGAAGTCTCGCGCGGGCCGGCCAAGTGCGCGCTGAACGCCATCAGCCACTGGCGTATTACGACCGTCGAGTACCGTCGTGAAGAGATACAGCACCAGGCTTATCAGCTGGGCTGGAAGTTGCGCCTGTTCCAGCGCCTGACGATAGTCTTGCGCCTGCACCGCAGCGAAACGGATATCGCGCCCGGTCCCCTTGGCAATCTCATCGGCGGCTTCGGCAAAGGTCAGCGCCCGTGGCCCGGTCAATTCATAGAGTTGCCGTGAGTGTCCGGGCTGGGTCAGTGCCAAGACGGCAATTTCTGCAATGTCCTCCACATCGACGAAGGGCTCCGCGATATTGCCGACGGGAAGGGCCAGTTCTCCCTGAAGAATAGGTTCCAGAAAATGTGCCTCGCTGAAGTTCTGAAAGAACCAGCTGGCCCGCAGGATTGTCCAGTCGACGCCGCTGTTCTGTATGACGCATTCTGCTTGTTCCGCTTCGACCTCGCCGCGCCCGGACAGCAGCACCAGTTTGTCTACACCACTTTTGACGGCCAGGTCGGTAAACGCCTGCACCGTCTCGACGGCACCCGGAACGGCGAGGTCCGGCTGATAGGAAATATAAACGGCGTGAACGCCATCAAGCGCCGCATCCCAAGTCGTCCGGTCTTCCCAGTCGAAGGGTGGATTCGCCTCGCGAGATCCCTGGCGCACGGGCATTCCCGCCGCTTTGAGACGTTGTGTGATCCTGCGTCCTGTTTTGCCGGTCGCGCCGAGAACGAGGATGCTGTCTTGAGTTGTTTTCATCACGTTCATCTCCATCGGGTTAATGTGAGTGATGCTCACGTTAAAAAGATGATAAGCCCTCACGTTATGCCGTCAACCAAGGTTAGAGAGAAAACCGACGTACGGACGCGACCACTTGGGGGCGTTCGTGGCTGGTGATAAGGTGAGTGCTTGTCATGTTATTAATCGGGAATTTCGCCAGTGCCAAAGAAAGCAGCCGCCGGGCTTGAGCCATCTGTTTCAGAGCCGAGCCGACGCAATCCCACGCAACAACGCAGTCGCGAGCGGCAGGAGCGGATTCTTGCCGTGGCGACGCAACTGATCGCGACCAAGGGCAGCGACCAAGTCAAGATGAGCGAAATTGCCGAGCGCTCGGAGATCTCGATCGGATCGCTTTATCAATACTTTCCCGACAAGAGCTCAGTCATTCGCACGCTCGCCGAGCGCTATAACGCTGCCAGCCGTCGTTGTATCGAAGAGGCTCTGGTGGCGGTGGAGGATGCGCAAGGGTTGGCCGATGCCTATTCGGGCCTGCTGGATCAGTATTACGAAATCGTTCAGGCCGAGCCTGCGATGCGTGATATCTGGTCAGGTATGCAGGCGGACAAGCATTTGCTGGCGTTGGAGCTGGAGGAGAGTCGTGTGGCGGGCGGCTTACTGGCCGATGCGATGTTGCGAGTGTTTCCAGGCAGCGATGCTCAGCAGGTTGCTGACTCTGCCTTTCTGATCTGGCAGCTTGGCGAAGCGACCATGCGACTGGCCATTTCCTGTGCGCCCGAAGAGGGGCGGCGGTTGTTTGAAGCGTTCAAGCGCATGTCGCTCACCAAAATCATGGAGCCGGCGTGCCTCAATGCTTCAAAGTCATAACAAGACTGGGCCGAGCAAAGTCGACCCAGCGATAGAATCAGCCCTCTAAACAAAAGGCTGGCCGGTAAAACCACGGGGTAATCTTTGCAACCCGGCCATGGCGGTAAGCCGTTCTACCCAGGCTGCGCGCCAGTCGTTGGCGGTGTGAGTGACTTTGGCCTTGCGAGCAGCACGGCGTGCTGCATTTCGCTCGGCTTTGCGCGCGTCCTTGAACGCGTCGGTGTTGCGGCAGCTTCTGCACTTGACGCGGGTCAACTCGCTGCTTGAAGTGAGATTGCTGCCTTTGTGACCGCAGGCCAGATGCCCGCCGACTTTGAAGTGGGTGACCATGGAACGTCTCCTTCGCGACGTGTGATCGTTTGACCTCCAGCCACTCGTGACGTTCGCCAGCTGCCCGACGGACAAAAAAATGGCCTGCATGCGGGCAGGCCAAGGGGTTCATCAAAGGAGTGAACCCACTGTAAGGCGTGTGTTGTGAACATTACGTGAAAAGAGGGCCGCAAAAAAAAGCCCAGCGCCAGGCCGGGTGGGTGTGGAGCGCAGGTAATCAGACAGGCACGGACACGGTGACGATGAGGTCGCCGTTCAAGCGTCCTGAATAGGCCCTTTCTCGAATCGCGCGTCCAGATCGAATCATCTGAACCGCGGAAGAGGTGGGTCGACAGGTTTCAACGAAGACAGGGTGTTGCGAATCAGTGGCGCGTCTTTCTCGATGTCGTTCAGGCGGTCACGAATTCTGAGGGCTGTCGGGTGCCCTCCTTGATGATCTACCCAGTCGGCAATCTCCTTGCACGCAGCGGCAAGTCGAGCCTGGCGGGAATCGAGCAGGGTGAGCAGGGTGGTGATGGACTCTTTTTCGGACATGGCAAACACCTCCGTTCAAGAAACCTGACAAATAGCAGCAAAAAGCCCGCTGGGTGCGAGCTTTCTGCCGATGGGGTCGCTGATCCTTCAGCAGTTTTCAGTATAGACCCGGACTTCAGGCTTGTCGGGCCGTCACTTGTGACTTGGCATTGAGCTGTAGGCATTTACGTTGGGCATCTTCTTCACAATCGTAGTCGTCACCGCAGAAGCCCAAGGTGCGGGTGTCGAAGATTCGATAAAACTCCGCAGCGTCGGGTGGCGGGTGGCCGGCTTCTCCGGCCCGGCGGCCATGAATGATGATCTTGTTGCAACGCTTCACAACGAAAATGTCTTCCATGGCGTCACCGCGGCTGATTCATGTCCACATCAACTATAGAAGTTCCTGGCGATCGTGCAAAAAATGGACGGGTCATTTCGTCGATTCGGTCGCCGCGATCATCTTCTCCAGATACATGGCCAGCCCGACTTCCTCTGCCCTGAGCCCTTTGCGCAGTCTCGGTCGCGGCAGTTGCGCCAAGGCGCCGAGCATGAAGCCTTCGAGCACCGCCGGGTGGATATAGCACTTGCGGCACACCGCCGGGGTGTTGCCGAGCTGCCTGGCGACGTTCTTGACCATCTCCACCACATGCCGCTTTGCGTCGGATTCGGGTTCCCACTGCAATTCGCGCAGCACCGACAATGCCAGCGCGCTTCCAGCCCACGTGCGGTAATCCTTGGCGGTGAAATCGGCACCGGTGAGGGTTTGCAGGTAGGCATTGACGTCTGAGGAGCTGACGGTGTGCCGCTCGCCATTTTCGTCCAGGTATTGAAAGAGGTCTTGCCCGGGAATCTCCAGGCAGCGCTTTATGATTCGGGCCAGGCGCCGGTCCTTTACGGTGATCTGGTGCTCGACACCACTCTTGCCGCGGAACTGGAACAGGATCGCACTGCCGTTGACCTCGACGTGACGGCTGCGCAGGGTGGTCAGGCCGTAGGAGCGATTTTCCCGCGCGTACTGCGTGTTGCCGACCCGGATCAGCGTCGCATCGAGCAAGGTAATGACGGTGGCCATGACTTTGTCTCGACTGAACCCCGGAGCGTCCAGCAGTGCTTCAAGCTGTTTGCGCAGTTTCGGCAATGCCAGGCCAAAGTCCCGCAGCCGCGAGTATTTGTCGGCATCGCGCACTTCGCGCCAGCGGGCGTGATAACGGTATTGTTTGCGACCGCGAGCATCACGCCCGGTGGCTTGCAGATGGCCGCGCGGGTCGGCGCAGATCCACACGTTGGTATAGGCCGGCGGCACGGCGAGGGCATTGATGCGTTTGATTTCGTCGGGATCGGTAATGCGCTGGCCCGCCGGGTCGAAGTAGCAGAATTTGCCACGCAAGAGTTTGCGGGTGATTCCAGGCTGCGTGTCATCGACATAATGCAGGTCGGGTGGCAGCACATCGGGCAGCGCGGTGTCGGACATGGCGAAAATCCTTGGCGATCAAGTCAGGGGGCCTGTACAGCCATTGACCGCGCCCGTTCGCCGTGGTGCCGACAGATTTACGCCAGGACGGCCACCGCTTTGATCTGCGCCCAGAGTTGCTGGCCGGGGTGCACGCCCAACTGGTCCCGGGAATAACGGGTGATGCGTGCCAATAGCGGCGTGCCGTCAGCATTGAGGCGGATCAGCACGTGGGCGGCATTGTCGGCGCCGATTTCATTGATCACCGTCACCGGCAAGCGATTGAGGATGCTGCTGTGCTCGACGCCTTGCAGGCTCAGGCTCACATCACGCGCCTGGACCTTGCAGCGCAAAAGCTGGCCCGGAGTCATCGGCGCATGCGTCACGCGAATGCTCAGGTCGGTAGCAGGCAGTTGCAACGTGAGCAACTGATAGTGCGGGTCGTAGGCACTGACATGCCCTTCAATCACCACGCCGGCATCGTCGCCCAACGCCAGAGGCAAGTCGAGACGCGCCAGGGTTTCGCCGATGGGACCGCTGGCCAGTGCCTTACCGTCGCTGAGCAGGACGATGTGGTCAGCCAGCCGAGCGACCTCATCCTGCGAGTGGCTGACGTACAGCACCGGGATGTCGAGTTCATCGTGCAGGCGTTGCAGGTAAGGCAGGATTTCGTTTTTGCGCTGGCTGTCCAGCGCCGCCAGCGGTTCATCCATCAGCAGCAGTTTTGGGCTGGTGAGCAGCGCGCGGGCGATGCCGATCCGTTGCCGTTCACCGCCGGACAGGTGCTGGGGATGGCGATCCAGCAGATGACCAATGCCCAGCAGTTCAGTGGCGTGCGCCATGTCGACCCGGCGTTCATGCTTCGGAATGCGCTTGAGGCCGAACTCCAGATTGGCCAGCACCGACAGATGGGGAAACAGACTGGCTTCCTGAAACACATAACCCATCGCGCGTTTATGCGGCGGTACGAAAATCTTCCTGTCGCTGTCCTGCCAGACTTCATCGTTGACCTTGATAAATCCCAGTTCGGCCTGTTCCAGACCGGCGATGCAGCGCAGGCACGTGGTCTTGCCCGAGCCGGAATGACCGTACAGTGCCGTCACTCCACGGCCGGGCAGTTGCAGATCCACCTCCAGAGCGAATCCCGAATAACGCAGTTTCAAACGCATATGAATCATCGGTCAGCTCCAGCCTGTTTTGGTTTTACGGCTGGAGTAGAGCGCCAGCAACACGGCAAAGGAGAACACCAGCATCGCCCCGGCCAGCCAATGGGCCTGGGCATATTCCATGGCTTCCACATGATCGTAGATCTGCACCGAGACCACGCGGGTTTTGTCAGGAATGTTGCCGCCGATCATCAGCACCACACCAAACTCGCCGACGGTATGCGCAAAACCAAGAATGGCCGCGGTGATGAAGCCGGGTCGAGCCAGCGGCAGGATCACGCTGAAGAAGGTGTCCCAGGGATTGGCACGCAAGGTCGCGGCCACTTCCAGCGGGCGAGTGCCGATGGCGGAAAAAGCGTTTTGCAGTGGCTGGACCACGAACGGCATCGAGTACAGCACCGAACCGATCACAAGCCCCGCAAAACTGAAGGTGAGCGTGCCGAGTCCCAGCGACTGGGTGAAGTGGCCGATAAAGCCGTTAGGCCCGAGCGCCAGCAACAAATAAAAGCCGATCACCGTGGGCGGCAGCACCAGGGGCAGGGCGACGATCGCCCCGACGGGGCCGCGCCACCAGGATTGGGTGCGCGACAGCCATAACGCAATCGGAGTGCCGATGATCAACAGGATGACCGTCGTCAGGGACGCCAGTTTCAGGGTCAGCCAGATGGCGGAAAAATCGGCACTCGTCAGCGTCATTTAGAGTTGGTAACCGTAGGATTTGATAACAGCGGCGGCTTTCGGTCCCTTGAGGTAGTCAACCAGCGCCTTGGCAGCGGGGTTGTCCTTGCCCTTGTTGAGGATCACCGCATCTTGTTTGATCGGGTCGTGCATGTCGGCCGGGACGATCCAGGCCGAGCCGCCGGTGACTTTGCCGTCTTTGTAGATCTGCGACAAGGCCACGAAGCCGAGTTCTGCGTTGCCGGTGGAAACGAACTGATAGGCCTGGGTAATGTTCTGGCCTTCAACGATCTTGTCTTTGACCTTGTCGGTCAGGCCCTGCTTCGCCAGCACTTGAGTGGCGGCCAGGCCGTAAGGCGCTGCTTTCGGGTTGGCGATGGAGAGGTGCTTGTACTCGTTCTTTTTCAGCACATCGCCCTTGGCATCGACGTAACCTTCCTTGGCTGACCACAACGCCAGCGTGCCGACAGCGTAGGTGAAACGCGAACCCTTGACGGTGTCGCCTTCAGCCTCAAGTTTTTGCGGGGTGGTGTCGTCCGCCGAGAGGAACACTTCGAACGGCGCGCCATTCTTGATCTGGGTGTAGAACTGCCCGGTTGCACCAAAGGAAGTGACCAGTTTATGCCCGGTGTCTTTCTCGAAATCTGCAGCGATGGCCTGGATCGGCGCGGTGAAGTTGGCGGCGACAGCCACCTGGACTTCGTCCGCCTGGGCGGACCCGAAAGCGAATACGGCGAGAAGGCTTGCGAGGCAGGTGGGGGCAAAACGTGAGGCACGAATGGTCATGAAACGGCTCCGTTATAGGCGAGTGCAACGAGGGGGTAAACGCTGTATATAAGAATATATAGCGAAATGCCTGCAAACGGAACGTGTTGGATGCTGAAGTCGCGCACGACCTGTAGCAGCTGCCGAGCAACGCGAGGCTGCGTTCGGCTGCACAGCAGTCGTAAATCCAGGCGCCACGGTTAACCTGAACGACCGCAGTGGCTGACTTGACGACTGCTTCGCAGCCGAACGCAGCCTCGCGTTGCTCGGCAGCTGCTACAACAGCGTGTCTTAGCGGCGGAGCAATTTGGTCAAGCCTTCCTCCGCCAGGCGTCGGGTCAGCTCCGCCGTGGTCATTTCAACGCCAAGCGTAAACGCCTGCCCGGCCCAGAGGTTGCTGAAATCTGCCTCACCCTTGGCCCGCAACGGCATCAACGCACCGCCAGCCAGCGGGAAGGCCGGGGCTTTATCGCTCATGGGCCCGATTTCGCGCATCACCCGATTGAGAATCCCCCTCGCCGGGCGGCCGGTGAAAAGGTTGGTCACCGCGGTTTCGCTTTCCTTGGCTGTGCGCAACGCTTTGTGGTGAGACGCGCTGACCTTGGCTTCCGGCGTGAACAGATAAGCCGTCCCCACCTGCACCGCTGAAGCGCCCAACAGAAACGCCGCCGCAACGCCCCGGGCATCACTGATCCCGCCCGCTGCAATCACCGGCACTTTCACCGCATCGACGACCTGAGGCACAAGGGCGAATGTGCCCACCTGGCTGCTCAAGTCATCGCTGAGAAACATCCCGCGATGTCCGCCCGCCTCGTAGCCCATGGCGATGATCGCGTCGCAGCCCTGTTGTTCCAGCCAGATGGCTTCTTCGACCGTAGTCGCCGAAGAAAGAATTTTCGCCCCCGTGGCTTTTACTCGATCCAGCAGCGATTTTTCCGGCAGGCCGAAGTGAAAGCTCACGACTTCGGGGCGAAATTCTTCGAGCACTTCGCAGGCGGCGTTATCGAAAGGGGCGCGATTGGATACCGGCGTGGGTGCATCAAAATCGACGCCCAGTTCCCGGTAATAAGGTTCCAGCAAATGCTTCCAGTCCCGAGCGCGTTGCTCATCGGCGGCTGGCGTCTGATGGCAAAAATAGTTGATGTTGAACGGGCGCTGGCTGTGTTGACGGATGGTCTTCAGCTCTTCGCGCAGCTGTTCGATGCTCAGCATTGCCGCAGGCATCGAGCCTAGACCGCCGGCGTTACTCGCCGCGATGACCATGGCCGAACCGGTTGCTCCGGCCATGGGGGCCTGGATGATCGGCAGTTCAATGCCAAGCAGGTCAAGAATGCGGGTGTCTGGCCATTGGCTCATTTGAATAATTCTCCGACGGGTAGACCGGTTTTTTACCAGCAATGGCTGACGCAGGGCCAGTCGACTTTTGTATCCGGGACGTTTTCCTGTATTCCAGGACCGCAAAAAAAAGCAAAACCGCACGGCATGGAAACGCTCGGCGCCTTACTCGTTTGTCTAAAGTCTTGTACGGCCAGATGTTTCTTTGTGGTATTTCAATGGCCCCACCCACTGATTGATTCCATTGAGAGGCGATGATGTTCAAAGGTATTTTGATCGACAAAGACGACAGCGGTTACCGGGCGACACTGCAAGAGATCAATGACGATCAACTGCCCGAGGGCGATGTGACGGTGCGCGTGGCGTACAGTACGCTGAACTTCAAAGACGGTCTGGCGATCACCGGCAGCAGCCCGGTCGTCAGGAAATTTCCGATGGTGCCGGGGATCGATCTGGCGGGTACGGTCGAAGTCAGTGGCCATCCGGACTACAAGGTCGGTGACCAGGTTTTGCTCAATGGCTGGGGCGTGGGTGAAGGGCATTGGGGTGGCCTGGCGCAAAAAGCGCGCCTCAAGGGCGACTGGCTGATTGCGCTACCCAAGGCATTTACCGCAGCTCAAGCCATGGCAATCGGCACGGCCGGTTACACGGCGATGCTGTGCATCCAGGCGCTGGAACATAACGGCGTCACGCCTGAGCAGGGCGAAGTCCTGGTCACCGGGGCCAATGGCGGAGTAGGCAGTTTCGCCATCGCGCTGCTGAGCAAGCTTGGCTATAAGGTTGTAGCGTCCACGGGCCGCACCTCCGAGCATGATTACCTCAAGCAACTGGGTGCCAGCGAGATCATCGATCGCGCCACGCTGTCCGAGCCGGGCAAACCTTTGGCCAAGGAGCGTTGGGCTGCGGTGATCGACTCGGTTGGCAGCCACACGTTGGCCAACGCCTGCGCCAGCACCAAGGCCAATGGCACAGTCGCCGCTTGCGGGCTGGCACAAGGGATGGACTTTCCGGCCTCCGTCGCGCCGTTCATTTTGCGCGGCGTGACCTTGGCCGGGATCAACAGCGTGACCCAACCCAAAGCCAGGCGAGTAGAAGCCTGGAATCGGCTGGCCAAGGATCTGGACTTCGCGTTGCTGCCGCTGATCAGCCATGAAATCGGCTTGAGCGAAGCCATCGACGCCGCGCCGCGACTACTCGCCGGGCAATTGCGTGGCCGGGTTGTGGTCGATGTGAATCGCTGATTACACAGTCTCGCGTTCCAGCAACTGACGCTTGCGCTCCACACCCCAGCGATAGCCCGAGAGATTGCCGTCGCTACGCACCACGCGATGACACGGAATCGCTACCGCCAGGCTGTTCGCGCCGCAGGCCTGGGCCACGGCGCGCACCGCTTTGGGCGCGCCGATACGCTGAGCGATATCGGCGTAGCTGGCAGTGCTGCCTGCCGGAATTTCCCGCAGCGCCTGCCAGACTCGCTCCTGAAACGCAGTGCCGCGCACGTCCAGCGGCAAGTCCAGACCAATCGCCGGCGCTTCGATAAAACCGACCACTTTGGCGATCAGCTGTTCGAACTCATGATCGGCGCCAATCAGATTCGCACGCCGAAACTTGTCCTGCAGATCGCAGACCAGTTGATGCGGATCGTCCCCCAACAGAATCGCGCAAACGCCACGTTCACTTTGCGCCACCAGAATCGCCCCCAGGGAACACTGACCGACGGCAAAACGGATGTCGGTGTTCTGGCCCGCCGCGCGGTAATCGCCGGGCTTCATGCCCAGCAGCTGATCGGCCGATTCATAGAAGCGACTGTTGGAGTTGAAGCCGGCGTCGTACAAGGCGTCGGTTACCGAACCGCCGTCGGCCAGACGTTCGCGAACCTTGCGTGAGCGATGGGCTGTGGCATAGCCCTTGGGTGTCAGGCCGGTCACGGCTTTGAACACTCGATGGAAGTGGAAGCTGCTCAGCCCTGCTGCGTCCGCCAACTCATTCAACGCAGGCAGATTGTCGGCGGATTCGATGTGTCGGCAGGCGGCTGCTACGGTTGCCGCGTGTTGTGCGGCGACGTCGCTTTGATCCTTTGTGGCCCGCTTGCTCGGGCGATAACCCGCCGCCTGGGCTTGTTCCGCCGTGTCGAAAAATTCGACATTCTGCGGTTTCGGCAAACGCGCCAGGCTACTGGGGCGGCAATAGATTCCGGTGGTTTTCACGGCGTAGACAAACTGCCCGTCGGCGCCGGGATCCCGTGCAACGACGGCGGCCCAGCGAGGATCGTTCTCGGTGGCAAGCTTGGTCGAATGAGTTGTCATGGCTTCATGTCCGTTGACCCCGTTTCCTTCAGATTAACCAGCCAGCAACAGCGATGCACCCCGAGTCTTGCGGTTGAATTCGAGGGTTTCATCCGGCGGTTCGAAAGGTGAAGTTGATCCGTTGTTCGCCCAGGTGCGGGTGATGACCGTCCTTGATCGGCAGCACGCCGTGATAACGCAAACGATCGACGCCGCCCCAGACCACGATATCGCCATGCAGCAGCGATACGCGTTGGCTTTTATCGCTTCGTTCAAAGCCGCCGAACAGGAAGATGGCAGGCAATCCCAACGACACCGAAACGATGGGTGCGGCGTAGGAATCTTCGTCTTTGTCCTGGTGCAATGACATCTTGGCTCCGGGGACATAGCAGTTGATCAGGCAGGAATCAGGAACAAAGTCCGAAAATCCAGCTTCCCGGGCCGCCGCTTGTGCGAGTTCGAAAAACACCTCGGGCATCCTGGGCCAGGGTTGCCCGGTCTGTGGGTCGTTGCGCGTGTATTTGTAACCGCTGCGATCCGTGGTCCAGCCCCAGGTGCCGCAACTGCTCAAGGCCACCGACATGGTAAAGCCGCCGGGCGTGATCATCTGCCGTAACGGCGCAGCGGTCAGAACCGCTTTCAGTGCCGGCAGCAACTGGTCCAGCCAGGGCAGGGCAAAGCCACGCAGAACGTAGGACTGTTCACCGATCTGCTCGCGCCTGGGCTTTTGCTCAGGTTCAGCATTGGCAAACAGATCGAAGGTGGTCGGGGTCATGGGGTCATAACGCATCGTGAAAGATGATTCCAAGGGTATGTCGTTTTCCACTGTGCAGGCGACTCACGCCGTGTCGCATCGTCACTCGGTAATAGCCACGAACGCCTTTGACCGGGCGCTGGCTGACCGCAAAGATCAACCCATCGCCTTTTTTCAGGCCGATAACCTGAGGGCGTGACTGCATTCGCGGGCGTTGTTCGGTCAGCACAAACTCGCCGCCGGTGAAATCTTCATCCGGTTCTGACAGAAGAATCGCCACTTGCAGCGGGAATACGTGTTCGCCGTACAGATCCTGATGCAAACAGTTGTAGTCCTGCGGGCCATATTGCAGCAATAACGGCGTCGGGCGCTCCTGACCGGCGGCATGGCAGCGTTGCAGGAACGCTTCGTGGCTTTCAGGAAAACGGGACGGCAGGTCCATGCAGTCATACCAGCGATTGGCGATCGGGACCAGCTGAGGATAGAGCGCACTGCGCAGGCGGGCGACCGGGGACGGCAACGGGTATTTGAAGTACTTGTATTCGCCACGACCAAAGCCGTGGCGCGCCATCATCACTTGAGAGCGGAAGGGCGCTGACTGAGCGTAGAGGGCGCTGATTTCGTCGCACGTCTGTGTATTTAAAAGCGACTTGATGACGGCGCAGCCATCCTGATCGAGTTGTTGCGACAGGGTTGTCCAGTCAAAAGCATCGAATGTTCGCTCGCTCATCATTGAACCTCACGATCCAGTAACTGACGTTTGCGCTCCAAACCCCAGCGATAGCCGCCAAGGCTGCCGTCCTGGCGCAGCACCCGGTGGCAAGGCACGATAACGGCCACCGGGTTCGCCCCACAGGCATTCGCCACCGCCCGGAAAGCGTCGGGCTGGCCGAGGCGTTGGGCAATTTCGCGGTAACTGGCAGTTTCGCCGACGGGGATTTGTCGGAGGACTTCCCAGACCCGCTGTTGAAATACGCTGCCGGTCAGGTCCAGTGGCAGATCGAGCGCGGTGCGTGGGTCTTCGAGGTGGCGCAGGGTTTGCTCCAGTGCCGGCATCAAACCTTCATCGAGCTGGGGGCTTGGCTGGCCAGGGAAACGCCGCGCCAGATCCTGTTCAAGCGTGATCAAGTCGTCGCCGAGCAGCAACGCGCACAGGCCCTCGGTGCTGAATGCCAGCAACAGGACGCCGAGGCTGGAAGTGCCGCTGATGTAGCGAATCGAGGAAGTAGGCATGTTCTGACTCCTTAACCAAAGGTCGAGGAAGCCAGTCTAGGGAGCGCCAAGGGAGTGAACACTCCGGCGCTTGCGGTCGAATTCGAAACGGGCGCGGAGCATGACGTCCTTGTTGTCGCTCCGGATGCCGAGTCGCGTTACAGCGCTTTGCTGACACTGATTTCGCTGATGACGTCTTCGCTCGAACCATGAATGGCATCCAGCGCAGCTCTGGCTTCTTCTTCGGTGCCGTTTTCAAGCTGGGCAAATTCGAAGCGGCGTTCGCCGTTGAGTTTGTATTTGATGACGTATTTGGTCGTTTGGGCCACGGTCATACCTGCTTTATTCGTGTGGGAACGTCACTCAGCTCAGTTTTGTGCTGGAGCGACGGATGATCTTGATCGAGTGCGTCAGGGTCGGTTTGCGGGTCACGCTGATCGGCCGGCGGTTGACCGTGTCGATGGTGATGTTCCAGAAGCCGGTGCTCGGTGCAGTAATCCGCGCCGGGAACGTGTCGAACGCACCGCCGTGATAAGTGTGACGACCGCCGTTCTTGAAACTGCGGAAGTTGGCGTCGTTCATCAAGCGAATGTTGCAGGTTTGGGAGCACTGGATGACGACAATGTCGTCTTCATTGAGGTGCTCGCGCTGGTGGATAAATTTCATGAGGCGCCTCCAGAAGGGCTTTTTCTACAAAATCAAAACGATAGCATGGGCGATTGACGCAGTTTATCAGCCCGAACAGGTTATTATCCGATCGTCAGGGTTCGCTTTGACAATTAAAAACAGTTATTCGGAATTCTATGAGCGATAAACGCAACGAGCCTCGGAGAAAATCAGCATTTGTGCTGTCGGAGGGTCTTTATCGGAGGTTTTGTATGAAGTGGGGCGTGTTGGTATTGCCGTTGGCATTGGTAGTGAGTGGCTGTGCGAATGTCTCGGAGATTAACGAGACGCTGCCTACCATGAACGTGATCTCAGGCAAAAAGCCCAATGAATACGCGCAATGCCTGGTTGAAAAACTGGCCGACAGTCGTGGCGCCCTGCAAGTGGAGTCGCACAAGGACGGGATGCGTGTGATCGTGCCAGCGAAATTCTCGTCGGCCCCGGCAGCCGTGTTCGACATCGAAGACCGCTCGGGTGGCAGCGGTATCAAGCTGCATGAGCGCATGTCCAATGTGCCGGTGCGTCCCAAAGACGTGCAGAAAGCCGCCAACGCGTGTATTTCCGGCTGATAGACTGGTCGCCGTTCATACTGATGCCGTCAAAGTCATGCTTTGGCGGCATTGTCATTTCTGGAGTCGAGCATGAAGCGAGAGCAGGTACGGGAACGCCATGCAGAGGGGCTGATCTCTGCCACCCACATCATTCAAAATCCGGCGAACCCCGGGGAATGGATCGTGTTTTTCAAGAAAAGCGCCGGGCGCAGTTATTTCCTGGTGGATGATAACGATGAGGTCGAATCGTTTGGCCGTCTCGACGATTTGATCGAGACCGTGCGCGGCCTCGGGATCAAATTCGCGGAAATTCACATGTAGGGCAGGGCGCCTTACTTGCAGACCACCACGACGCTACGGTTTTTAAAGTTGCCGACGTCGACACCCAGGGTCTTGTCGCTTTCCTTGGTGGAAGGCGTGCCGTCGGTACCGACGATCCGGTAGCCGGTGCCGGCGCAAGAGGCATCGGCTTTTTCGTAGCACGTGGCCCAGGAATTGGCTTCACCGGAGCAGTCGATCGCCAGGCCTTGCTCGCCGTTGTTCAGGTACATCTTTTCGGAGGTGGCGCAGCCGCTCAGGGCCAATACCGCAATCAGGGGCAAAAATCTGTTCATGTTCATAGTCGTCTTCAGCGAGGGGGGCTAGACGCTCTGACAGCGCCAGTGTGAAAAGGTTATAGCGATTGGCCACTTGTTTGCACCTGGGCACAAAAAAGCCCTGCTGGATGGCAGGGCTCTGCAAGTGCCGCAGGAGATCAGTCCTGACTCTTGCCGCGTCGCTTCGGCGCGGGAGGTGTGTAGTCGAGCACCGATGCCACTTCAATCGCCATCGCTTCGGTGGGTAACGGCCCGGAAACGTCTTCGCCATTGGTGGCGGTAATGTGCCACTGGCCATCTTTTCCTTTGTCGACCGTGTACCCGTTGATGATTTTTGCTACGGTCATCTATCTGTCTCGTTCACTGGTTCAAAGTCGCCATGATACCGGCAAATGCTCGCATTGGGGGGCGATAAGCGTATGGTGGTCCAGTTTGCCGGCCTCTTTGAGCTACGCTGATTTGACCGCGCAAAAATCCGGAGGGAACTATCCGCGGGAATATTTCTCTATGATGGCATCGGTTAGCCAGCGCGGGGCATTGTAAGGTGCACGCCGCCTGATTAGACTGCGCCGAAACTCGTACACACAGCCCTTTCAAGGACTTATATGATCAAGAAATGCTTGTTCCCAGCAGCCGGTTACGGTACTCGCTTCCTGCCAGCGACTAAAGCCATGCCCAAAGAAATGCTGCCGGTGGTAAACAAGCCACTGATCCAGTACGGCGTCGAAGAAGCACTGGACGCTGGTTTGACTGAAATCTCCATCGTCACCGGTCGCGGCAAACGCGCCCTGGAAGACCACTTCGACATCAGCTACGAGCTGGAAAACCAGATCAAGGGCACCGATAAAGAGAAATACCTGGTCGGGATCCGCAAGTTGCTCGACAACTGCTCGTTCTCCTACACCCGCCAGACCGAAATGAAAGGCCTGGGCCACGCGATTCTGACCGGTCGCCCGTTGATCGGTGACGAACCGTTCGCCGTAGTCCTGGCGGATGACTTGTGCGTCAACCTTGAAGGCGACGGCGTACTGACCCAGATGGTCAAGCTGTACAAGCAGTTCCGCTGCTCGATCGTTGCCATCCAGGAAGTCGATCCGCAAGAAACTCACAAGTACGGCGTTATTGCCGGTGAAATGATCCGCGACGACATCTACCGTGTTCACAGCATGGTCGAGAAGCCAAAGCCTGAAGATGCACCGTCGAACCTGGCGATCATCGGCCGTTACATCCTGACCCCGGACATCTTCGACCTGATCGAACAAACCGAGCCAGGCAAGGGTGGTGAAATCCAGATCACCGACGCCCTGATGAAGCAAGCTCAGAACGGTTGCGTCATGGCCTACAAGTTCAAAGGCAAGCGGTTTGACTGCGGTGGCGCCGAAGGCTACATCGACGCGACCAACTTCTGCTTCGAGAACTTCTACAAGACTGGCAAGGCTTACTGATAGCGCCTGACCTACTTGTATTGAAAAGCCACCTTCGGGTGGCTTTTTCATTTTCCGCCCCCATATCGCTTGCAGCGCTTGCCCAACGGACGTCTGCGGGTATGCTGGTTGCCTGCCGAGGAGATTGAAAATGGCCTACGATTTTGACCTTTATGTGATTGGCGCCGGTTCCGGCGGTGTGCGGGCTGCGCGTTTTGCTGCCGGTTATGGCGCGAAAGTGGCTGTGGCCGAGAGCCGCTATCTGGGCGGTACGTGTGTGAACGTCGGCTGTGTGCCGAAGAAATTGCTGGTCTATGGCGCGCACTTCGCCGAAGACTTCGAGCAGGCTTCAGGCTTTGGCTGGACACTGGACGAAGCAAAGTTTGATTGGGCAACGCTGATCGCCAACAAGGATCGCGAGATCAATCGTCTGAATGGCATTTACCGCAATTTGCTGGTCAACAGCGGTGTGACCTTGCATGAAGGCCACGCCAAGATCATCGACCCGAACACGGTAGACATAAACGGCGAGCGCCACACAGCCAGGAACATCCTGATTGCTACCGGCGGCTGGCCACAGATCCCGGAGATTCCGGGGCACGAGCATGCGATCAGTTCCAACCAGGCGTTCTTCCTCAAAGAGCTGCCAAAGCGCGTTCTGGTGGTGGGTGGCGGTTACATCGCTGTCGAATTCGCCGGGATCTTCCACGGGCTGGGCGCCGAGACCACGTTGTTGTATCGCGGCGAGCTATTCCTGCGCGGCTTCGACGGTGCAGTACGCAAGCATCTGCAGGAAGAGCTGACCAAGCGTGGCATGAACCTGCAATTCAACGCCGACATCGAGCGCATCGACAAACAGTCTGATGGCAGCCTGAAGGTGACGCTCAAGGATGGTCGCGAGCTGGAGGCGGATTGTGTGTTCTACGCCACCGGTCGCCGTCCGATGCTCGACAATCTCGGGCTGGAAAACACTGGCGTCAAACTCGACAAGAAAGGTTTCGTCGAGGTCGATGATCAGTATCAGACCGCAGAGCCGTCGATCCTGGCGCTTGGCGATGTGATCGGCCGTGTTCAGCTGACGCCCGTCGCCCTGGCTGAGGGCATGGCCGTGGCGCGTCGTTTGTTCAAGCCTGAGCAATATCGCCCGGTGGATTACAAGATGATCCCGACCGCCGTGTTCAGCTTGCCGAACATCGGCACTGTCGGTTTGAGCGAGGAAGAAGCGCGCGAAGCCGGCCACGACGTGCAGATTTACGAAAGCCGTTTCCGCCCGATGAAGCTGACCCTGACCGAATGCCAGGAGCGCACGCTGATGAAACTGGTGGTCGATGCCAAGACCGACAAGGTCCTGGGTTGCCACATGGTCGGGCCGGATGCCGGTGAGATCGTCCAGGGCCTGGCGATTGCCTTGAAGGCTGGCGCGACCAAGCGCGACTTCGACGAAACCATCGGCGTGCATCCTACTGCCGCCGAAGAGTTCGTCACCATGCGTACGCCGGTTAGCGGTTAATCGCTCTTTTCGCTCTCTGATGCGTCTGGCGCTGTTGCAAGGACAGCCGCCAGGCGCAGGCTTTCATCGAGGCTCGCCTGGGTCTTGAGCAATTCAATCTCCAGCCCTTTGTTGATCTGCGTCTGCTCGTCGACGCTCTGCTTGAGCGACTGACTTTCCAGCAGGGCGGCGCGCAAGCGTTCCTGGAGGAGGGTGCGTTCACTGTCAATGCGATTGACCTGCTCCAGCAATTGATCCTGACGGCCATGGGTGTGTTTGAGTTGCTCCTGCAACAACCCCAGTTCCCGCAGCGTTCCACGGTTCTCGGTGAGCAAGCGCTCGTTGTCGCGATGCAATTGTGTGATCTCATCCTGACGCACCAATGCGCTTTGCTGGGCCTGGCGCAATTCCATCTGAATCTGCTGTACCTGGCCCTCGTGGCGACTCTGCTCCTGCTCGCGCTGTTCCTTGGTGGCGTTGCGGTAGTGTTCCAGGGCGTCGCGTGCGTGCAGATGCTTTTCTTCCAGTGAGCGGATCTGCTCATCCTTGTCTTGCAAGCGCAGTTCGAAATCGGCCAGTGCCTGGTTCAGTCCGGCGTTGCGGGTTTGCTCGGTCTGCAACATGGTGCGGGTTTCTTGCAGAGCCTCGGACTCTTGAGTCAGGGCCAGGCTTTGAATTTCGTATTGCTGGTGCAGTTCGGTGTTGGCTTGCCGGGCTTCAGTCAGCTGGATTTCCAGCTCTTTTCGTTGCTGATCGAACTGCGTGCGTGCCTGGTCGATGGGTTCTTGTGCCTGCTCCTTGAGGCGTTGCGCCAGGCGCGAGACCAGCCCTGCCAGCTCGTCATCAATGGGCTCTGAAGGTGTTTCGACGCGTTCGCCGCCGTCATCCAGTTCCTTCAAATAGCGGTGGATGGTGGTTTTCGAGCCGGTATTGCCCATCTCGATTCGTACTGCATCGATGCTGGGGTTTTCGCCACGGGCAAGGATTGCCAAACGTGCTGCCTGCACTACCGCTTTATTTACGCCGCCACGAGCCATGTGTTCTCCTACGATTTCGTACTGTGGTACATGCCACTAAAGTACGCAGTGTACCATCTTCAGAAAAAAGATAAAAAATGTAAGTTCGTAATGCGGGATATACTGGTATTACCCCGTGTGATGCGTCGTGCAGCAGCTTTTACACCGCTAAAGCGGTACGTTTTCGAGAGATGAGCCCATGACCGATCTGGATCGCTACCTGCAAGCCGCCACTCGCGACAACACGCGTCGCAGTTATCGGGCGGCCATTGAGCACTTCGAAGTCAACTGGGGTGGTTTTCTGCCGGCGACGAGCGACAGCGTCGCGCGTTATCTCGTGGCCCATGCGGGCGTGCTGTCGATCAATACGTTGAAGCTGCGGTTATCAGCGCTGGCGCAATGGCACAACAGCCAGGGGTTTGCCGATCCCACCAAGTCGCCGGTGGTGCGCAAGGTCTTCAAGGGCATCCGAGCACTGCACCCGGCCCAGGAAAAACAGGCTGAGCCCTTGCAGCTTCAGCATCTGGAGCAAGTGGTGGCGTGGCTGGAACAGGAGGCGCAAACCGCCAAGGCGCAAGACGATCAGCCGGGCTTGCTGCGCGCCAGGCGCGACACCGCGCTCATCTTGCTGGGCTTCTGGCGTGGCTTTCGCAGCGATGAGTTGTGCCGCGTACAGATCGAGCACGTGCAGGCGAGCGCCGGTTCAGGCATCACCCTCTACCTGCCACGCAGCAAGAGCGATCGCGAATACCTCGGCAAGACCTACCAGACCCCGGCCTTGCAGCGACTCTGCCCTGTGAACGCTTACATCCAATGGATCACGGAAGCAGCGCTGGTCCGCGGACCAGTGTTCCGCGGTATCGATCGTTGGGGCCACTTGAGCGAGGAGGGCTTGCACGCCAATAGCGTGATCCCCTTGCTGCGTCAGGCCCTGGAACGTGCCGGCATCTCCGCCGACCACTACACCAGCCATTCCCTGCGACGCGGCTTTGCCAGCTGGGCCCATCAGAGCGGTTGGGATTTGAAATCGTTGATGAATTACGTGGGTTGGAAAGATGTGAAGTCAGCCATGCGCTATGTTGAAGCCAGCCCATTTCTCGGGATGGCCCGAGTCGCTGAAAAGCCGTTGGTGCTCTAGATACCGTTTTCTTCTATTAATACTGTCTGCTAATAGCGAAAACCAATCAGCAGCATGAGCTTTGCCAATGAGCCAGGCGGCGAGCGAGTGGGTAGGATTCACTCCATCAACTTCTCAACCAAACATTTCAACCCTGACGGAGAGTCATCGATGCCTATCATCAACAGCCAAGTTAAACCGTTCAAAGCTGACGCCTTCAAAAATGGCGACTTCGTAAAAGTGTCGGACGCTGACCTGAAAGGCAAGTGGTCTGTCGTGTTCTTCTACCCAGCCGACTTCACCTTCGTTTGCCCGACCGAACTGGAAGACCTGGCTGACAACTACGACGCGTTCCAGAAACTTGGCGTCGAGATCTACAGCGTTTCCACCGATACCCACTTTGCCCACGCTGCCTGGCACAACACTTCGCCAGCCATTGGCAAAATCCAGTACACCATGATCGGCGACCCGACTCACGCCATCTCCCGCAACTTCGACGTGCTGATCGAAGACGCTGGCCTGGCTGACCGTGGCACCTTCGTGATCAACCCTGAAGGCCAGATCAAAATCGTTGAACTGAACGATGGCGGCGTTGGCCGTGACGCTTCCGAGCTGCTGCGCAAAATCAAGGCTGCTCAATACGTCGCTGCTCACCCAGGCCAGGTTTGCCCAGCCAAGTGGAAAGAAGGCGAGGCTACTCTGGCTCCGTCCCTGGACCTGGTCGGCAAGATCTAAGTCTGTGAAAGCATTATCAGGGCGGGTTTCCGCACCTAAGTAAGCTGCAACCGCCCTCAAAAACGCCCGGGCGAGATTCGCTCGGGCGTTTTTTTTCGTCTCAAGTAAAGTAAAAGGAAATCGCCCGTATGTTGGACGCCACTCTTAAAGCCCAGTTGAAATCGTACCTGGAACGGGTCACCCAGCCGATCGAGATCGTTGCCTCCCTCGACGACGGTGCGAAATCCCAGGAAATGCTCGCATTACTCAAAGACGTTGCCAGTCTTTCCAACCAGATTACGTTGCTCGACAACGGTGACGATGCACGCAAACCATCGTTCTCGATCAACCGCCCGGGTGCCGATATCAGCCTGCGTTTCGCCGGCATCCCGATGGGCCACGAATTCACTTCGTTGGTGCTGGCGCTGCTGCAAGTCGGCGGCCACCCATCGAAGGCCAGTGCTGAAGTGATTGAGCAGATCCGTTCGATCAAAGGCGAGTTCAGCTTCGAGACTTACTTCTCGCTGTCCTGCCAGAACTGCCCGGATGTTGTCCAGGCGCTGAACCTGATGGCGGTACTGAACCCGAATATCCGCCACGTCGCCATCGACGGCGCGTTGTTTCAGGCCGAAGTCGATGATCGTCAGATCATGGCCGTGCCCAGCATTTACCTGAACGGCGTCAATTTCGGTCAGGGCCGCATGGGCCTGGAAGAAATCCTCGCCAAGATCGACACCAGCGGTATCGAGCGTCAAGCCGAGAAGATCAGCGCCAAGGAAGCCTTTGACGTATTGGTCGTCGGCGGTGGCCCGGCCGGTGCTTCGGCCGCGATCTACGCCGCTCGTAAAGGCATTCGCACCGGTGTGGCGGCTGAACGTTTTGGTGGGCAGGTGCTCGACACCATGGCCATCGAGAACTTCATCTCCGTGCAGGAAACCGAAGGGCCGAAACTGGCGGTGGCGCTGGAAGAACACGTCAAGCAATACGACGTCGATATCATGAACCTGCAACGCGCCGACAAACTGGTGCCGGGCAAGAGTGGCGAGTTGCACGAAGTCCACTTCGCCAGCGGCGCGACACTGAAAGCCAAGACCGTAATCCTCGCGACCGGTGCGCGGTGGCGTGAAATGAACGTCCCGGGCGAGCAGCAATACCGCAACAAAGGCGTGGCGTACTGCCCGCACTGTGACGGTCCGCTGTTCAAAGGCAAGCGTGTGGCGGTGATTGGCGGCGGTAACTCCGGCGTCGAAGCGGCTATTGACCTGGCAGGCATCGTCTCTCACGTCACGTTGCTGGAGTTTGACGTACAGCTACGCGCCGATGCGGTCTTGCAGCGCAAGTTGCACAGCCTGCCGAACGTCACCGTGATCACTAGTGCGCAAACCACTGAAGTGTTGGGCGACGGTCAGAAGGTCAACGGCCTGCGTTATAAGGATCGTCAGTCTGATGAACTGCGTAATGTCGAACTGGAAGGGATCTTCGTGCAGATCGGTTTGCTGCCCAATACCGATTGGCTCCAAGGCACCATCGAGCTTTCACCGCGCGGCGAGATCATCGTCGATGCCCGTGGTGAAACGTCGATGCCGGGTGTGTTCGCTGCCGGTGACGTGACTACCGTACCGTACAAGCAGATCGTGATTGCGGTAGGCGAGGGTGCCAAGGCTTCGTTGAGCGCATTCGATCACTTGATCCGCACCTCCGCGCCGGCATAAACGCTGACGCTGAAAACACAAAACCCCATGAGTGATCATGGGGTTTTTTGTGTCTTGCACATTCCTGCAGAGAGGTGTGGTGTGGCTTAAAGCGGGGCAGGCTGGATGATTTCAACCCAGTACGCATCCGGATCCTTGATGAACGCCAGGCTCTTCATGCGGCCGTCGTTCAGGCGTTTCTGGAAATCACAACCCAGCGCTTCGAAGCGCTCGCAGGCGGCGACGATGTCCGGCACGGAGATGCAGATATGGCCGAAGCCACGCGGGTCGGTGTTGCCGTTGTGGTAGGCGAAATCCGCGTCGTTCTCGGTGCCGTGGTTGTGGGTCAGTTCGAGAATGCCGGGGATCGATTTCATCCATTCGGTACGGACGGCAGCGTCGGCCGGGATCTGGTTTTTATCGACCAGCGCCAGGAAGTACAGACTGAATTCGGCTTCCGGGAAGTCGCGCTTTTCCACCAACGAGAAACCCAGGATGCGTGTGTAGAAATCCAGGGACTTGGTAATGTCCTTGACCCGCAGCATGGTGTGGTTGAAAACGAACTTTTGGGTGGCAGTGTCTGGTTGAGCGGTTACGCCGGGGAAAGTGTTCAATTCGTGCAGGCTCATGGGCCCTCCGGAAAATAAGTGGGGCTAACGAATGGCAACAATGATACGCAAGGGCTGGGACATCACCAAACTCAAACAGTCGGCTATTGCCTGACGGACGGGTGAGGCTCAGACTTTACGGTTCAATCTGTGAGTGTTCATTGCAATGATCCGATTCTGTAAATCGACCTTCGCCCTGTTGTGCCTGCTGTCAGTTGTTGCCAGCGCTCATGCAGATACGCCAGTGGTGACCTGGCCGAATGGCTGGGAGGTCGAAGCCGTGCCGCAGGATGAGGCCAAACCAGGCATTTTTCGGCAGCGCGCGGTAAAAGTCGACCAGGGCGGAACGCCGGTGTTGGTGATGGAATTGACCATGACTCAAGTAGAAAGCGGTCATCAGGTCAATCTGGAGGGTGTGTTGCTGGAAATGCGCAAGTCGGTGCAGAAGGACTTTTTTCAAGGCGGCTATCAAAGTGTCTGCAACAAAATTCATCCGGCGCCCCTGAGCCGCTTGGCGGGACTGGAAACTACCTGCACGATTACACAAAATGGTCGACATGTGCTGTCGCAAACATTGGTCGCAGCGGTGGACGCGGATAAAGCCTATGTTCTTTCCTACGCGGGGCAGGCCGAGGCTTATAAGGCAAGTCAGGACGAAATTACGGCTGCTCGTAACAGCTTGAAACTTTAGTGGGTGGTTTGCGTGACTGCAGATTTCGGCGCGATCCGAAATCTTTAGATACCCAAACGGATTAAGCCTAAAGTTCAGTCGGCAAGTAGCGAGTTGATCGGCGGACCTCGTTGAATTCAAAGGCGCCCATAAAAAAGCCCTGCATTGGCAGGGCATTTTTTTATCACCGCGAGCGTTTAGCCTCGCAGCCAGGAATCCACGGTAGCGGCACCGTACTGTTCCTTCCAGGCTTTCAGGCCGCGGTGGTTGCCGCCCTTGGTTTCAATCAGCTCGCCGGTGTGTGGGTTGTGATAAACCTTGACCACGCGAGCGCGGCGGGTTTTCGGAGCTGCTGTCTGCAGACCGGATTTTGTCGGGTTCGGATCGAGAATGGCGATGATGTCGCGCAGGCTTTTGCCGTAGGTTTTCATCAACCCCTGGAGCTTTTCTTCGAATTCGATTTCTTTCTTGAGCCCGGCATCATTCTTCAGCGATTCCAGCTGCTTGAGCTGTTCTTGAAGGGCCTTTTCAGCGGCACGAAATTCAGCGAGTCTGGACAAATTCATTACTCCAATAGTGTGTTTGGCTGATACCAACCGCAAACAAAGCTATAAGCCAAGAGCCTTGAAGCGACTCGGTGATAAGTGGCTCACCTGCCAATCTTGCACAGGCAAGAAAAATTGTAGTAGTTAATTGGCCAAGAGTAAATCCTGACTTTTTCTTCATGTAACTACAGTAGTCTTTTGATTCAATTTGGTGCGCCGCTTGGTTGCCTCGTCGCTTAAAACCAAAGGTTAATGGTGCCTTAATGCATTAATGAATTCTGCGCCGGGCATCGGTCGGCCGAATAAATAACCTTGCAGGAAGTTCACGCCTTGGGCGGTCAGATAGTCACTTTGCTCTTCGGTTTCCACGCCTTCGGCGACGATTCCCAAATCAAGCTTGGCGGACAGTTCGATAATGCTGTCCAGAATGTGCCGGGAAAGCGCGTCTACGCCGATCATCGCGACAAAACTCTGATCGATTTTCAAGAAGTCCACATTGAACTGGCGCAGATAACCAAGACTTGAGTGACCCGTGCCAAAGTCATCGATAGCGATCATTACGCCCAGGGCATGAAGCTGCTCGAACAATTGGTGCGTGATGCTCGTCGGTTCGATCAGTTCGCGCTCGGTCAATTCCAGCACCAGGTTGACGGCACCCGGCGCGAAGGCACTGAGAAACTCCCGGCAGTCCTCGACCAGCTCCAGGTCCTTGCAATGGCTGGCGGTGATGTTGATACCGATGTGGAACGTTCCGTCGAAGGAAGCAGCAGCAGGCGCCAGCAACGTCGCGGTCTGTCGCATCAACGAGCGAGTCATCGGCACAATCAAACCGGAATGTTCGGCAAAAGGAATGAACAGGTCCGGGCGCACCAGGCCTTCCTTCGGATGATTCCAGCGCATCAGCACTTCGGCCCCGGACCACGTTTTAGTATCGCCATAGACCACGGGCTGAAAATACGGAACAAACTCCTCTGCCCCCAGCGCGCGCTGCAACTCGTGGCTGGGGGACGACGAACGCTGCTGCAAGACATGCCCGATTGCGCTCGAGACCACGCCAAAGAAGATCAGCAAACTGAACAGCGGCGGGTACTCGCTGCTCATGTAACGCCAGGTTTCACCCTCGGGAAAACCGGCCGCGACCGTAAAGCCATAACGCGTGGACGTCAGTTTGCTTTCGGCCACGGGCAGGACGGGCAGGGCATCTTCGTGAACCTTGCCGTCGCCGGATAACCAGGTGGGACCGACTTGCAGGAACAGCATCGTCTTGCGGCCAATCATGCGCAGCGCGTTGCTCAAGTGATGCCCATCGAGCGTACTCAGCGCCCCCTGTTGTCCTTCACTGAGCCGATACACCAATACCGCGGTGTCGGGCGTGACCGGGTTACCTTTCATCAGCAACAACCGGCCTTTGGAGTAGTCGCCGGCACTGAGCTTTTCCTGGTAGTCACCGAACAAGGAACTGCAATAGATAGCGTCGTCCCACACCAGATTCGTCGCGCGTACGAACGGACGGCGGGTGACCTGTTCACGCAGGGCCAGTTTGACGTCATTGCAGCTTTGGCCGGCCAACGGCAGCAGTTCCCGTGCGGCCTGGGCGTTATTGTCGAGCATCAATTCGAATTGGCGGATGGCCTCTTCGGCCGTCAGTTCGTTGCTTTGCTGGAGTGTGCGTTCAGCCTGCATACAGAGGATGACGCTCCCCAACAACAGCGGAAGCAACCCGCTCAAAACGGTAACAGCCATTCGTTTGCCGCGGTTTTTGGCGTTCAGTGGCATTCGCAAAGCCTGTGACGATGAGGGACGGCTCTCAGATGCTGGGAGGACACGGCACGGCTCCCATAAAGAGTTCAGGTAGTGGGCATGATAGATGGCCGCTGATGCTTATGCCGCTCAACGATAGTTCAGGCTTGAAGCCAGCTGGATAAACGCCAGCGTTGCGGGCGACGACTGTCGCTGGTCGAGCACCGCCAGACCGACCTGTCGATTGACGGGTGGCGACAGCGGTTTCTTCACGTAGCGGCGGTCGTTGTCGTCGGGCAATGAGCCTTCGGCGACCACGGTCACAGCATCGCCACGGCCCACCGTGTCGAGGGTGCTGAGCAACTGTGAGCAGCGATAACGGATGTTCGGTGTCAGCCGGGCAGCACCGAACAGCCGGGAAACCAGCTCCGATGAACCGGCTTCGGTCAGCACGAACGGGTCGTCACACAAGTCGCTCAAGCTCAGGTTGTCGCGACCCGCCAGCAGATGATCGCAGGGCAGCAGCGCAACCATCCGGTCTTCGATCAGCGCGAAGGTGTCGAAGCGATCTTCGGGCAGCACCACGAAGCCGATATCGATTCGCCGCTCTTCCAGCCACTGGATAATCTGCCGGTCCGGACCTTCGTCGATGTGGACTTCGATGCCAGGGTGAGCGACGCGGTAATGCTGGAGGATCTGCGGCAGCAGTTTGATCGAAGAGGTGGGACCAAACGAGCCGATCCGCAGGGTACCGCTCCTCATTCCGCGAGCGTCGGCGGCTTCCTGGCGCAACGTGTTGGCCAACCCGAGCATCGCCCGAGCGCGCGACAGGAGCTGTTGGCCGATGTCGCTCAGTTCGACTTGAGACTGGTGGCGCCGGAGCAGTTCGACGCCCAATTCCTGTTCCAGGGACTTAAGGGCATGCGACACCGCCGATTGGGAAATTCCCAACCGATTGGCCGCCGCCGTAAAGCCACGCAGTTCGGCGACCAGCGAGAAAATCTCGAGTTGTGTCAGGGTCATGAGTCTTTACTCATTTTACGATGATCGGACATTAGTCGAATGATACGTTATCCATCGTGATTGAAGCCCAGACACCTTATGAATACTTATGCGCCAACCACCTCATCGGACGTGCCGGTTTATCTGAAACTCGCCGCCGTCACCATGATCTGGGGCGGGACCTTCGTGGCTGGGCGGTTTCTCGCGGACAGCCTCAGTCCGTTGTTCGCCGCCAGCCTGAGATTCTTGCTGGCCAGCATGGCGTTGCTGCTGTTTTTACTGCTTGCCCGGGTGCCACTGGCGAAACCGAGCCCCAGGCAATGGCTGCAGTTGGCGCTGCTGGGGTTCTTCGGGATCTTTTTCTACAACCTGTGCTTCTTTTATGGACTGCATTACATCAATGCGTCGCGAGCGTCATTGATTGTGGCGCTGAACCCCGCCGTGATCGGACTGGCCTCGTGGCTGCTCTTTAAGGAGCGCTTGAGTCGGGCGAAAGTTATCGGGATCGCGGTGTGCATCGCCGGGGCGAGCGTGGTGATTGTCAGCCGCAACCCGCAGTTGCTGGCCGACAATGCCGACGCCTGGATTGGCGACCTGCTGATTTTCGGCTGCGTGCTCGGCTGGGGGATTTACTCGCTGTGCTCCAAAGAGCTGAACCACTCGCTGGGGCCGGTGCAGACGGTGACGTATTCGATTCTGCTGGGCACGCTGATGCTGTGGGTGGTCAGTGCGGTGCGTGGTGAGCTGAGTGTCAGCGCGCTTATCAGCCTCGGTCCGCAACAATGGTTGAGTCTGATGTACCTGGGCGTGTTGGGCTCGGCGCTGGCCTACATCGGCTATTACGACGGCATTCGCCAGATTGGCGCGACGCGTTCGGGGGTATTCATTGCCTTGAATCCGCTGACCGCCGTGATCCTCGGTGCGCTGCTGTTAGGCGAGCAGTTGACGCTGGCCATGTGCTTGGGAGGAGGGCTGATTCTCGCGGGGATTTTCCTGTGCAACAAACCCCTTGCGCGAGCAGGGAAAAAGGGGATTTGATACAGAAGGCGGACAAACCTATTTACGCTGTGTAGAATCGGGTTACGCATACAATAATAAACGTCTTTTGGCAGCAGAAGACTCGCCCGCATCAGCCTTGGGTCGACAATGAAAAGTTTTGGGTTTCAATTGATCTACGGTGACTTCCTCGCCCGCAGCGTGCGGGGCATCTCCTGCGCGCCACCCGCCGGCTTCAGCATTCTTAGCGACTAACGTTCCGTTAATTCTAAAAAATGATGAGGCGCCAAAATGGCAGATTTATACGAAAACCCAATGGGCCTGATGGGCTTTGAATTCATCGAGCTCGCATCGCCAACCCCCAATACGCTGGAGCCGATCTTCGAGATCATGGGCTTCACCAAGGTCGCGACCCACCGCTCCAAAGACGTGCACCTGTATCGCCAGGGCCAGATCAACCTGATCCTCAATAACGAACCGCACAGTGTTGCTTCGTACTTCGCGGCCGAGCACGGTCCGTCGGTGTGCGGCATGGCGTTCCGCGTCAAGGATTCGCAACTGGCCTACAAGCGTGCGCTGGAAATCGGCGCCCAGCCGATCCACATCGAAACCGGCCCGATGGAACTGAACCTGCCGGCGATCAAAGGCATCGGCGGCGCGCCGCTGTACCTGATCGACCGTTTCGGCGAAGGCAGCTCGATCTACGACATCGACTTCGTGTTCATCGAAGGTGTGGACCGTAACCCGGTCGGCGCGGGTCTGAAGATCATCGATCACCTGACCCACAACGTGTATCGCGGTCGCATGGCTTACTGGGCCAATTTCTACGAGAAGCTGTTCAACTTCCGCGAGATCCGCTACTTCGATATCAAAGGCGAATACACCGGCCTGACCTCCAAGGCCATGACCGCGCCGGATGGCATGATCCGCATCCCGTTGAACGAAGAATCGTCCAAGGGCGCCGGGCAGATCGAAGAGTTCCTGATGCAGTTCAACGGTGAGGGCATCCAGCACGTGGCCTTCCTCAGCGATGACCTGATCAAGACCTGGGATCACCTGAAAAGCATCGGCATGCGCTTCATGACCGCGCCACCGGAAACTTATTACGAAATGCTTGAAGGCCGTTTGCCGAACCACGGCGAGCCGGTCGATCAGCTGCAATCGCGCGGGATCCTGCTGGACGGTTCGTCTGAGTCGGGCGACAAGCGCCTGTTGCTGCAGATCTTCTCGGAAACCCTGATGGGCCCGGTGTTCTTCGAATTCATCCAGCGTAAAGGCGACGATGGTTTCGGTGAGGGCAACTTCAAGGCGCTGTTCGAATCGATTGAGCGTGATCAGGTTCGTCGTGGCGTGCTCGCCACCGAGTAACCCGCTTCATCGCTAAGAAACTGTGGGAGCCAGCCTGCTGGCGATAGCGTCTTCAGAGTCAACATTGATGTTGACTGACAGATTGCAATCGCCAGCAGGCTGGCTCCCACATTTGCTTGTGCTGTATCTAAGGTCTGCGATGCCGCATCAGGTGTTTGAACCCTTCAAACACCAGCACCACCACCGCCAACCAGATCGGAATGTAAGTCAGCCATTCCCCGGGCTTGATGCTTTCCCCAAGCAGCAACGCCACGCCCAGCAGCAAAACCGGTTCCACATAACTCAACAGCCCGAACAGGCTGAACGGCAACAGGCGGCTGGCGATGATGTAGACCACCAGCGCCGACGCACTGATCACCCCGAGAATCGGGATCAGCAGCGACAACCACGGATGTTGATCAAACACGCCGAAACCCTGTTCACCACTCTGCACGAACCAGAACGCCACCGGCAGCGTCAACGCCATGTCCAGCCATAAACCGCCAAGGTTGTCGGCTGCCAGACGCTTGCGCAGGATGAAATACAGGGGATAGCCGATGCAGACCAGCAAGGTTGCCCAGGAAAAACCACCGACCTGATACACCTCGTTGATCACGCCGAGGCAGGCCAGCACCACGGCAATTTTTTGCAAGTAGGAGAGGCGCTCGCCATAGGCAATCCGACCGGTCAGCACCATGGTCAGCGGCAACAGAAAATACCCGAGCGACACATCCAGGCTGTAGCCGTTGAGTGGCGCCCACATGAACAGCCAAAGCTGTACACCGAGCAGGGCCGAAGAGGCGACCAGGCCGGCCATCAATTTCCGGTTGCCAGCAATGCGCTGGAAAATTTCGAGCACACGCTTCCATTCGCCGGAGACCACCATGAACACGGTCATGCACGGTACGGTCAGCAGCATGCGCCAGCCGAAAATCTCCACGCCGCTCAGGGGCGTGAGCAACGAGGTGTAGTAATACATGACGGCAAACAGCACCGAGGCCGAGACCGATAAAGCGATACCTTTAGACAAACTGCCCTCGCGAGGTTGGACGTGAAACGGGCGCAGAGGATACGTGGTTTTCGCGTTCAGTATTGACTAACCGATCTACATCGATCGAGTGCGAGAGCGGCGGTGCGGCTTAGCTCAGAAGCCGAATCGGCTCACCGGCCGACCACGCCTGAATGTCCTCGATCATTTGCGAAAAGAACTGATGGTAGTTCTGTTGACTGACATACCCGACATGGGGCGTCGCCAACACATTGTCCAGCGTTCTGAATGGGTGATTCACTGGCAATGTCTCCACGTCAAACACGTCCAGCGCCGCCCCCGCCAGACGATTCTTCTGCAACGCCTTGATCAGCGCGGCCTCATCGACAATCGGCCCGCGGGCGGTGTTGACCAGCAGCGCCGAAGGTTTCATCCAGTTCAGCGCCTGGGCGTCGACCAGCCCTCGGCTGCGGTCGCTGAGTACCAAATGAACCGACAGCACATCGGCCTGCTCGAACAATTCCTGCTTGCTGACATAGGTCACGCCCACTTCAGCGGCCCGCTCGGCCGTGAGGTTTTCGCTCCACGCGATCACCCGCATTCCAAACACCTGACCGAACTGCGCGACACGTTGGCCGATGCTGCCGAGGCCAAGGATCGCCAACGTCTTGCCGTGCAAGTCGCCACCCAGGCCTTGCTGCCATTTCCCTGCGCGCAAGGCATTGGCTTCGACCACGAGATTGCGGGTCGCGGCCATGATCAGCGCCCAGGTCAGCTCGGGAGCGGCGTGTTTGTAGCTGTCGGTGCCACTGACCTGGATACCCAGTGCTGCAGCGGCCTTGAGGTCCAGCGCGGCATTGCGCATGCCGCCGGTGACCAGCAGTTTGAGTTTCGGTAACTGGCGCAGCAGGTCCTCATCGAACCGGGTGCGTTCGCGCATGACGCAGATCACTTCAAATTTGCCCAGGCGTTCAGCCAGGGTTGCGTTGTCGGCGGGGTAGTCATGGATAAAACTCACCTCGCCGAGGTTGTCCAGCATTGACCAGTCGACCACGTCACGCGCCACGTCCTGCCAATCATCGATCACCGCAATCTGCACAGCCATCAGCCTTACCTCATCAACGCACGGGATTGGTTTTGTTCAGCCAGTCGAGCAATGCCTGGTGGAATTTCGCCGGCTCTTCCATCTGCGGCGCGTGGCCCATGCCGGGGAATTCAACCAGTGTGGACTGGGGAATCAGTTTTGCCACTTGCTTGCCGAGCACGTCGTAATGACCGAGCTTCGCCTTGACCTCCGGGGAGGCAATGTCACTGCCGATGGCTGTGGTGTCGGATGTGCCGATCAGCAACAGCGTCGGCATTTTCAGGTCCTTGAATTCGTAGAACACCGGCTGGGTGAAGATCATGTCGTAGATCAGCGCTGAGTTCCATGCCACTTGCGTGTGCCCGGGGCCTTTGTTCAGACCGGCAAGCATATCGACCCAGCGATCGAATTCCGGCTTCCAGCGGCCGCCGTAATAGGTGTTGCGTTCGTAAGTTCGGATGCCGTCGGCGCTGAGTTTGAGTTCGCGCTCATACCATTGATCGACAGTGCGATACGGCACGCCAAGGGCTTTCCAGTCTTCCAGGCCAATGGGATTGACCAGCGCCAGTTGCTCGACCTGATCGGGATACTGCAGGGCATAGCGCGTGGCGAGCATGCCGCCGGTGGAGTGCCCGAGCAAGCTGGCTTTCTGGATGCCGAGGGCTTTGAGCAGTTGCTGGGTATTGGTCGCCAACTGCTGGAACGTGTACTGATAGTTGTCCGGTTTGCTGGAGGTGCAAAAGCCGATCTGATCCGGCGCAATGACCCGGTAACCGGCTTCGCTCAAGGCTTTGATCGAGCTGTCCCAGGTGGCACCGCAGAAATTCTTGCCATGCATCAACACCACGCTGCGCCCGTTGGCCTTGCCGTGTGCGGCGACGTCCATGTAACCCATCTGCAGGGATTTGCCCTGGGACTCGAATGCGAAGTGCTTGACCGTGTAGGGGTACTCGAAGCCTTGCAGTTCCGGTCCGTATTCCGGGCCTTCAGCATGGGCCAGAACAGGCAATGCAGCTGTCAGAAACAGGCCGGGCAGCCAGCGCGAAAGAGCAAGGGACATGAGAGCACTCCGTTGGAAAACAGCCGATGCTGGATCGACATGATTAGGGCGATATTAAACACAGGCAATCGCAGCAGCTGATCGTTCAACCGATCCAGCCGAGCGTGGCCAAGGCCAGCACGCCATAGCGAGCACCTTTGGCGAGGGTCACGATCAGCAGGAACCGCCCAAGCGGCTCGCGCATGACCCCGGCCACCAGCGTCAGCGGGTCACCAATAATGGGCACCCAACTCAGCAGCAATGACCAATGACCGTAGCGTTGGTAGTGTTTTCGGGCCTGTTCCAGATGGCGCGGGCTGACCGGAAACCAGCGTCGGTCGCGAAACCGCTCGATGCGACAGCCTAGCCACCAATTCACCACGGAGCCGAGGACATTGCCCAGCGTCGCGACGGCCAGCAGCGACCACAGCCAATACTGCTCGCTGAGCAGCAGCCCCACGAGCAACGCTTCGGATTGCAACGGCAACAAGGTCGCGGCACCGAATGCCGCGAAAAACAGCCCTATGTAGGCGCCGCCGATCAATGGGCCGGGTAGTCCGCCACCACCACATCAGTGCCGTCCTTTTTCAGGCCGATCACTTGATAAGCGTCGCTCATGCCGTCCATTTCCATGCCCGGCGAACCCATGGGCATGCCCGGCGCCGCAACACCGAGCAAGTCATCACGTTTGCTCAAGGCCAGGACTTGATCCGCTGGCACATGGCCTTCGACGAATTTGCCGTTGATCAGGCCGGTGTGGCAGGACGCCAGACGCGGAGGCACGCCGTGCTGTTGCTTGAATTCGCTCATGTTGGATTCGACGTGGTCTTCAACCTTGAAGCCGTTGGCTTCCAGGTGGCTGATCCATTTTTTGCAGCAACCGCAGTTGGCGTCACGGTGGACTTCGATCGGGATCAGGTCGGCGGCCTGGGCCAGGGAGGAGATAAACAGGGCGCTCAGGGCGACCAGACGCAGGTGGGTTCGCATGGGGAATCTCGTCTCGGGTTGCGGCCAAAAAGATGCATTTTGACCATTTTTCGCTGCGAAGAGATATCAGGTTGTTTCGAAGTAATACCGCGCAACCAAGTTGCACCGCATTCCTTGTAGCAGCTGGCGAAGCCTGCGTCCGGCTGCGCAGCAGTCGTAAATCCGGAATGTGCGGTCTGTCTGTTGCACCGCGGGTTCAGATTTTACGACTGCTGCGCAGCCGGACGCAGGCTTCGCCAGCTGCTACAGGTTTAGCGATGGGCGCATATTAACGCACCTTGAACCGCCCCATGATCGAGCTGACGCGCGCATTGGCTTGCAAAAGTTGCTGGGTATTAAGCTCGCTGGCCTGGCCGCTTTTCACCAGCTCATCCACCATGTGGCGGATCTGCACCATGCTGCGGTTGATCTCTTCGGTCACCGCGCTTTGCTGCTCGGCGGCGGTGGCGATCTGCGTGCTCAGGCTGTTGATGTGGCTGACCGAGCCGGCCATCTCATCCAGACCCGTGTTGACCCGCGCCGTGGCATCGGCGGCAGACTGGCAGCTGGCCTGGGTGTTTTCCATGGCGCTCACCGACGAACTCACGCCTTGGGTCAGGCGCTTGAGCATTTCATTGATTTGCGACGTGCTGGCCTGGGTGCGGGCGGCGAGGGCGCGGACTTCATCGGCGACCACCGCGAAACCGCGACCTTGCTCACCGGCCCGGGCCGCTTCGATCGCAGCGTTGAGTGCCAACAAGTTAGTCTGCCCGGCAATCGCGCCAATCACCCCGAGAATCTCGGTGATGCGTTGTGCATCCTCCTGCATGCTTTCGACTTTATGAGTAGCGCTTGCCACCTCGTCGATCAAGGCAATCACGCTGCTCGACGCTTCGCCGACGACGACCCGGGAACGGTCTGCGTTTTCATTGGCGCGCTGGGTGAAGGCCGCCGTTTCAGCGGCGTTTTGCGCGACGCTTTCAGCGGTCGAACTCATCTCGGTGATCGCCGTGACCGTCTGATCGGTTTCAGACGCATGACGCACCAGAATCTGGCTGGTGTGGGCCGAGGTGCGTTGCAGATTGTCGAGGCTGGACGCCATGGCGCCGGTGGCCTGGGTGACTTCGCCGATCATGTTCTGCAAGTAAATGATGAAGGCGTTGACCGAGTGCCCGATAGCGCCCAGTTCGTCTTCGGCGCGGATGGTGATGCGCTTGGTCAAATCGGCATCGCCAGCGGACAGGGCGTCTATGTTGGCCTTGAGGATTTTCATGCGCTGGATCAGTTGGCGAATCGCGTAGATCTGCAGCAGCACCAGCAGGATCACCATCGGGATTTGCAGCAGGCTCAAGGTGCTGAGAACGTCGTCACGCTGGGCGGTGATCAGCTTGGTCGGCAGGGCCGTGGCGAGGAACCACGGCGTGCCTTCGATCGGGCGCATGAAGAAGGTGCTGGCTTCACCGTTGTTGTCGAACTCGCCCCGTTGCGACTGATCACGGTTTTGCAGGCCGGCCTTCACTTGGTTGGCGAATGGCGAGTTGCTGGTCAGTTCACTGATGTTCTTCAGCACGATCGGCCCGCTGATCCGCGAGCTGTTGCTGATGATCTTGCCGTCGGCCTCGACGATCAGCATTTCTGCGCCAAGGTCTTTTTCCTTGCGCGCGATCAGGTCATTGAAAAAGCCCAGGGTCACGTCGATGGTCGAGACGCCATACGCGGCACCATTTTTCTGAATGGCCATGGCGCAGTTGGTCCGGGGCTCGGCGCTGGCGTCATCTTTATAGGCGGCGGCCCAGGCGCATTGGCCGCGCGGGGTTTGCATGCCGCCCTTGTACCAGGTCTGGTCGTAATAGTTGGGGGCTGCGTCGCTGTTCCAGAACGTATTGACCGCCAGCTTGCCCGAGGCGTCGCGGTGCCAGAAGGTGCTGAACTTGTTGCGCCCGGCTTCGCGCTGGCCGGGCAACGGCCAGATCCCGCCGCCGAACACTTTCAATTCGCCGTACTGATCGACCAGGCCAGGCAACACCGTGTCGATGGCGCCGCTGTCGAGCAATGGAATGGTCTGGGTGATGCTGCGCTGTTGCGCCTGAACCTTGTTCAGTTCGCCCTGGATATGCTCGGCCACTTCGGCGATGCGGTTGAGGGCCACCTGCTCTTCGGTGTGGCGGAGTTTGGGGGCGACCAACTGGCTGATGCCGACCACTGTCAGAACGAACAACAGCAGGATGAACAGGACCAGAAACAGCGTGTAGCGAGCCTGGATGGTGCGGAATGCGGGCATGGGACCGGTCCTTGTGCAGCGTTTTTTTTATAGTGGTTTTCGATCGAAAGATCGGCGCTTCGTAGTGCTATCGGCCTGCTGGAGACGAGCTTTAGGTACGAACGTACAAGATTTGGGCAGGGTGACGGACGGTCGGGGCTTGGCAGTGTCATTGTGGATACAAACGAGGCTGATCAGTTGCCAGTCCAATGGCGGGAAGTTTGTATAGGCCAATGAATCCAGGCACTTGGTTCTTTGTATCGTAAATGTACGAAAATTGTAAAAACCGGAAATACTTGTTGGTATGGCAAGTTGCCACGCTGATACTTGGCCGCTCTAAATCGGGTCAACAAGGAGTTTTTTATGGTCACGCAGTCGGGAGTTCAGTCATGACTATCGGCTATGCCGGGGCTTGGACGTCCAAGGCAGGTTTATTGGTTCAGGATACGGGCGGCGGCAAGCCTATCAAGCAAAGCGCCCGGATCAAGCAGATGCTGGCATTGGTGGGGACCAATCCCAACGCGCTGAGCACGGCGAAAATGGATGCAATGAAAATCCATCGAAACGTAAAAGGTTTCGACCCGGAAAATGTCAGCGCCAAACAACTGGGCAACCTCAGTGCCTTCCTTAGAGGTAAAGGCCTGATTTCCGATACTACGTGGATGACGTTGATGAATGCCGGTGACAAGTTTGACCGGTTTGGGGTTCAGAATGACCCGGATGCAAAATTCAATGCGCTGGAGTATTTCGCCACGCAACTGGATACCATCCAGAACAACAGTATCAGGGGCGACAAGTACGCCACTGGCTTGATCCCTGAATACAAGACGGCGATCTACGTATTGCAGAACTTGCAGACTTACGGCAAGGGCAATGGGACGACGGTGCCTCCTACCGATGGTGGCGTCAGCTCCAAAGCCTGACGCTCGGTAGTGCCGGCCCACTCAGACCGAGTAGGCCGGGCTCGTTTACCGCTCAAGCAACTTCATGGGGTGCGCCGGCCAGGAAGCCCCGACACAATGGGCGGTTTTGCCAAAGCGGCGGACGGCGTGCAGTTGCCTGGCGCTTCGGTGACCAGTCAACGGGCTGGTGCAGACGCCGTACTGCCACGTTGCCCGTCAATTGAAGGAAGGGCGTCTGTGCGAAGTAATCAAATCGACGCTGCCCCCTGATGCCGTTGACGGCCCTCTATCCCCACACCGCCAGATGTCCTGGCGGGTAAGGGGGGTTGTCGACTGGCTGGTAGAGCTTTGCGCGCAGCCGGGCATGACTTTCACCGAAAAGACTCAAGCGGCTGAGCGAGCGTTGCCCAGTAATTCGGTGTGGCGCTGCAAGTCGTCGTGCAACTGTTGCATGTAGGGGCAATGCAGGTTGAGGGATCGAGGTTGCGCTCCTCGGTGAAACAGGGCGAACCATCCATGACTGCCAGGTGCGGGCATCAACCCGGTAAAGGTGAAACCCAGCAGCGTCAAACTTCGCAGGTCTTCGGTGAAGTGCTGCGACAACGCAACTCGGGTCGAGACCATCCAATGACCGGGCAATTGCCGGATCTGGTCGAGCAGGCGTTTGCTCAAGCGCTGAACGACCATGTCGAAGCGGTGATGATGTTGCTTGATCTGCAAGGGCATCGAAGGTGGTGATGGCGCTTGCGGATGAGTCCCGAACAGCGAACACAGGTGCTGCATAAACCCCCGATAGCGCTCAGGCCAGGGAATGTCGGGGAGCGGGCGCGTGTGGCCTTCAACCACGTAACAACCCATCACAATGGTTTCCGGGTGCGGCTCGCCGAAAGGCGAAGGGACGTAGTCGGGAAGCACGCCCGTGCTGTAGAAGCCGATGTTTGCAGCCATGCGTTGAGTGTACGGGTGGTGGGTCACTTGTTTGATCACGACACTCTTGAAGCCCAGTGGTGCGGCCTGCATCAGTAACTCCCGGCCCAGACGGGTCGCGATACTTTGCCCCTGCGCGGCGGGATGCACCACGCTAAGCGCCAGTTCCGCAGTGTGCGGGAACACTTCCTGGCACAACGCGGCATGCCCGAGAACCCGTACGTCGTCCACCGCCAGCATCGATTTCCAGCGGCCGTCGGCAATGTGTTGGCTGATCATGTTCGGCAGGTAAACATCCGGTTGAACGTAATGATCGCCATAGACCTCACGAAACAGCTCACTCACGTCGCGGGCGTCGGAAGGGCGAAAGCGTCGAAAAATCAGGTTAGGCATCATGCAGTCTCCGGTGATGGCGCGTCATAGGTGCGCAAATCCAGGACTCGCATCTGTTTGCCCGAGCGAGGGTGAAGCTCCAGTTCGGTGGCGGGGCAGGAGAGTACCCGCAGCTCCAGCAACCTTTCGCGATTCAGTTGCTCGAGCGCGGGGTAGTGGGTCACAAGCGCTGCATACAGCGCCTGGCACATCGGAGCGGTGGTCAGCGTTCGAGCACCGGGCACCCATTTCACACTGACGATGTCCTTGTAGCCGTCATGTTCGATGCGCAATTGCCACTGATCGGTATCGGCAACGCGCTGGACGATTTGCTGTATTTCGTCGATCAACAACGACAGTGAACTCACCCGAACCCGCTGACTATGAGCGCTACGTCCCTTGAGGGCGAATTTACGCATCGGCGTTGTTTCAGGCTCACGCCAGCAGGCGCGGTCGCCCACCGGATAACGCAGCAGCGGCATCAGTCGGCGTGTCAGGTTGGTCACCACTAACACTCCGGTGCGGTCGCATTCTTCGATGACTTCACCCGTGAGCTCATCGACGATTTCCAGCAAGGTCTGCGGTTCAAACACCCGATGCTCGCCCAGGGCGCAGTCGCGGCTTGTCGCCCCGATGAGGCCCGCATCGACGCTGGCGTAGCCGATTGAGGCGATGCGTACGTTGGGAAACACCTGGGTAAGGATTGCCAGTTGCGGGCCGAACAGGCTTTCGCCGCCGTACAGCAATGTTTCAACCCCACACAGTACCCGCTGATGCTGGGTCAGGTATGCCGCAAAGCGCAGTAACTGCGCCGGCACGCCGACCAGTACGTTGATCCGGTGCTGATCCAGCGCATCCGCCAGGACATCCATGCTGACTTCTCCGGTGAACGGAAATTCACAGATGGACCGTTTGACGTGCGCCAGCGAGTCGTGGATGAACAGAAAGCTGGCATAGAGATCGCCACTGAAGAACAGATTGGCGACGCGGTCGCCGTCTTTCAGTTGGCAGGAAATACTGTCGCCGAACGTGCTGACCAGCGTTTGCCATTCATCCGTGGAATACACCGATAGTTTGCCGTGGCTGGTTGAACCCCCGGTTTTGAACACCAGCCCGTCACTGATCTGTCCGGAAAGCACGGGCCATTCAGTTAGATCGTCGCTATTTGCCCAATAGTCGGCAACATTGGTTAATGGAAGGTCTTTTAACGTGTTTCCGTCCAACGGCAAGTGTTGCAGGTGTTTACGGTAGAAGTTTGAGTGTTGCCTTATATAAGGCACGAGCTGTTCAAGCGAATAAGTTATGTTCACTGGGTTCTCTTTTTTATCAGGCGTTTCTACGGTTTTGAAACTATTGATATATTTATTTTCTGTTGTCGATGACTAACGGTACTTTTCCGCTGTGTTTGTTTCGAGTGAATTCGGCTTCGGTGCATTCGTGAACTTCCACCGTTAACAGTGCGGCGCTCACGGCATTGGCCAGTGCTTGATGGTTCAACAAGTTTGCATAAGCCTTGTCGGCATTCAGGTTCGATAGAACCGTCAGCCGCTCCCGGCCATCGAGGGCATGGTCCAGGACCAGTTGAACCGGCAGGCCGACGCTGTCCTGCAGCGCCATCGGCGAAATGAACTCGGTGCCCATCCGGATCAGCTTGCCGTGACGCTGCAGCAATTCGAATCGCGGTGAGTCGAGCCCGCAAGGACAGGCTCCGGGTATCCAGCGCCCGGTGTCGCCAACGTCGTACCGGCGCACGCTCTGGCCCTGCCGGGCCCGGGAGGTGAACAGCAGTCGGCCGACTTCATCGGCCTGAACCGGCACATCGTGTTCCAGATGGACGATTTCCAGATGCTGGGTCTCGCACATCAAATGAAAGACGCCGTCCTCGGTTGCCGTGCAGGCATGTCCCAGCGGGCCCGCGTCGACCGAGCCATAGATCGCCGAGCGAATCGTCGAGACCCCGCAGCTCTCCATCAGGCGCAGGCTGGCCTGGCCGGGATGTTCACCGCCGAGGAACACTTTGCTGATGCCGGCGTACGCGCGAAGTCGGCTCTGTTCGTTGAAAAACAGGCGATGCAACGTACTCGGCATGCCAATCAACACGGTAATCCCGTGGTCCACAATCAGCTGGGCAATTTCGCTGAAGTCATCCTGGTGCGGTGCGCCCATGGGGTAATGGGTAACGCCCATCTGTTCCAGGACCTTGGTGAAGCTGGAGAAACCTCCATACAGGCTGCCACCGTAAAACAGGTTCATCACCCGGTCCGTCGATGGATCGAGGCCGGCGGCAAACATACCGTCAGCCGCGGCGCGCATCTGCCGTTGAAAGTCCTGATAACTGAAACCGGCCAGGGCCGGCGTGCCGCTGCTTCCCCCGGAACGGAAATACAGCTGTGCGGCGGCGTTGATCGGCTGGGTCATGAATACGTTTTTGTCCATGATCGGGTCATGGCGTGTATCGGGCGCTTCGGGTAGTGCGTCGAGCGTTGCCCGCCCAGGGACGGCCTCCGGCGCCAGACTGACCGAGAGACGACGACTGAAGCGTGACAGCGCGTAGACGCCGTCATGGGGCTCCCCGGGGTAACCATCATGAATCGATCCGCAGGGGGCGATACGCGTGACGCCGGCATTGACCAGCGTGCGTACCAGCTCAGGCGTCTGTGCGGGTGAACACATCAACGCGCAGCTTTGCAGGACCTTGCGCCAAGGCAATAGCGTCTCGGCGATCACGTGTTGCGGCACCGGTTTGAGCAGCAACGTACGAAACAGTGGGGAGGGCGCGAGCGTCTGGTGGTGATCCCAGATGACTCTCCATCCGGAGGCGGCCCAGACTTGGCCGGTCTGGTTTGCAAAGCAATGTTCCAATCGCGCCATGGCGGTGCGGGTGGTGATTTCCGAAGCCTCCTGGTCGGTAGGTACCAGCGCCGGCCAGTGTGAGGCGCGGCGTGTAAAGGCTTCAGCCAGCCGCTCACCCAGGTCCAGCAAAATTGCCGGATCGTTGCTGTCCACCAGCAGCCATTGCGGGCTCGAACACGCTTGCTGATCCAGACTGCACACCTCATCCACCAACGTATCCAGCGCCGAAGGACTCGCCGCATCAGGTGACAGGTAAGCGAAGCTGATCCTGTGGCCCCAATCGATCCAGCGACACCCGGCCGGGATCTGCTGACGAATCGCCTTGAGCGCTTGTTCACCGCCCCAGGCGGCGACGCCATCGGCGTGGGTGCAGAGTTGCGCTATCTGAGCCGTGCCGACCGGCAGCACGGCAACGAAATCGGCCAGTTGGCCACTGGTGTCGCACTGCACCAGCGCCGCGAGTAACCGGGCGGTCAATCCGTCATCGCTGGAACTGGGGCGCAGCCAGTTGATGTTGCCGGCCAGCAGGCTTTCCACGACAGCACAGAACGCCAGCATCGGCGCATTGCCCGGCGTCACGTGCACCACCAGTCCCAGCGGGTGCCAGCTTTCAAAGCACGCTTGCCGGTAATCGATACGTCGTAGCGAGCGGGGTTGCACACCCAACTCGCGCTCAAGCTTGGTGACGAGATTTTCACGTTGGCAGAAGTCGCCAAGCCCCAGTCGTTGATCGTTGTCGAGGGGCACATCCAGCCTGTCAGCCTGCAATAGCAGGATAAAACGGGCCGCTGCGTCGATCACGGTGGTGCTGTCGATCGGCGTACTCAGCAGCCGTGGCAGTTGTGGGTACAGTTCCTCGAGGGCGGTCTCGAGGGTGATATCGTCACGCAGTTCGCCATTGATCAAGTACATGTCAGGCTCCTCCAATCAGTTCAGACGCGGCCATGGCACAGCTTCGGCTGGCGCTCGTGCCAGCGCGTCCATGCAGTTCAAACCAGTCGGTCTGCAAGCCGCATCCGCAGCTCGCGCCGGGGTGCAGCGTCGCCAGGTCGCCCATGACCACGGCGTGCGCGGGGCTGGAAGAAATGTAGGGCGATACGAACTCCAGCAATCCGCGCCGGCCGTAGGGCTGGACGGTGAAGTCGGCTGGATTGCGCACGAAGACTTTTGAATAAACCGGCACATGGAAATGCTGGTGAGCACACTGGATGTAGGGCACGGCATGCTCGACAGCGCCGTAGCCGTCCCGGCAGCGGGACAGGTCGATACCCAGTTGGCGGTTGATCCGTTCATACAACTGCGACAAAGGGATTTCCTGCGCCGCCTGGGTTTTCCAGCCTCCACCGAGAAACACCAGTGACTCGGCCGGCAACCGCAGATCCGCCACGCCGGTGTCTTCCATGTGTTGCAGTGCGTGGGAAAGGAACGCGGGGAAGCCGAGAATGCGCACGGGTAAACCTTCTTCGGCAAACGCCTGCAAGGCGCGGATCACCCCAAACAAATCGAACGCATGACCGCTGTTGGTCAGGCGCAATCCATAGGCAACGCGGTTCACCGGCGCATAGCTGCACAGAAACTGGTCGGTGTAGGCGGTGCCCAGGGTGATCGCAGCCTTGGGCTCATAGCTCAGGAGCAGGTAGTTGCAAGGGGTATCGGGTGTGTCCCAGCCGTAATGGCGAAAAATGTGGCTTACCATGCCTTGGGCAGCGGCCATGCTGCGCGTGTCGTAGCGCAGGCGACTTTTCTGGCCGCTGGTGCCTGACGATGTCAGCTCCAGCGCGCCTTCGCCCGAGGGACCGAACAACAGGTGACGTTTGAAATAGTGGGCGAAAATCGGCGGCAGTCTTGCCCAGTCATCCAGTGTCTCCAGGTCTTGTGCCACGAGACCGTTAGCGTTGAGCCAGCGCTCATAGCCTGGCGTGTGGTGGCAATGGAACAGGCTAATTTCCCCCATGGCCCGGTCGAACAGGCCTTCAGGCACGGAATCCAGGCAATAGGGATGCGATAACGCGCAAAGCGCATCGGTGTGGGGTAAGTGGATCATCAAAAGGACCTATCGGGTGGGGTCAGGCAGCAAGCGGGAGGAGGGAGCGCCGCAGAAACAGGCGTAAGGGCAGCAGGCACATGAGGCCTGCGACACCCGCCATCAGGGCGAAGGATTCGTGACTGTCGCCGGCGCCGGCCGCAGCCATCAGCGAGCCGCCACCGCCCATGACGGCAATCGAAATCATGCCGATCATGGCCGAGATCAGGCCTTTGCTGTCGTCGCTTGAAAACAGCGCGAGCCGGTACAGTGCGGCATTGCTCATGCCCAGACCGATTGCGTAAAGCGCCAGGGCACCGATCAACAAAGGCGTCGACGCACCGTAGACACTGCTGGCGAGCAGGGCGGTAAGCCCGCCGCAAAACGGCCAAAGCGCGTATCGGATCAGTTGTGGCAACCCATTGTTGGCTATCAATCGGTTGAGTATCAGATTGCCGAGAATGACTGCCGCAAACACCGGGATTTGCCACAGGCCGTAGTGCAATGGTGAAAGCCCCTGATTGTGGATCAGCAGGATTGGCGCCAGTCCGATCCAGGCAATCAGGGGCAGGCTCATGATCCCCAGCGCAACAGAGGCACTGAGGAATTGCGGGTTGCTGAGCAACGCGGCATAGCGGCGCACGGTGCCGCGCCACTCAAACGGCACCGCCGTCAGTCGCTGACCGTCATGGCGCAAGGTCCCCACGGTTTCCGGCATAAATACATAAAGCCCCAGCCAGACCAACAGGCCGCCGACACCCAGCAGTAAAAACAGCTCCCGCCAGGAGAGCCATTCGAGCAAAAGGCTACCGAGCAACGGCCCCAAGAGCGGAGAGAGCAGCGCAACGTTACCCAGCAACGCCATGATTTTTACCGCGTCGGCTTCGCAGAACACTTCCTGCAAGGCCGGATAACTGACGGCGATGACAAATCCCAATCCCATGCCCTGAATCAGTCGCAAGCCGTTGAACGCATAGATGTTGTTCACGCTGAACGCTGCGCCGCAGGCCAAGGCGAAAACCGCACAACCAATGAGCAATATCGGCCGGCGACCGAAGTGATCCGACAGCGGGCCAATCAGCCATTGCAGGAGAATGCCGCCCGCCAGATAAAGATTGAACGCGTAGGGGACATGACGCGCACTGGCATTCAGTTCATCAGTGACGGTCAACATGGCGGGCATGATCATGTCGCTTGCCATGTAAGTCAGAAGTTCAAATAGCGTAATTGCAAGGCAGAAGCCGAACACATGATAGGGGCTGATGTTTATTAGAGGTTTGTGCATGGCATCCCTGTTCTTCTTCCTGAAGTTAAATAACGGGTCTTATTGCGAGGCACCAAGATAATCAAACAAGTATGAATACCTCAAACAGACTATTAAGACTGAAAGCTTCAATTGTTTTCGCCAAGTTTCGATATGAGGAGGGAATAAAAGCGGAAGTGTAAAGGCGCGTAGGAAAATGCCCGCGACAGGGCGGGCATTTGGTCAGATGTGATTGGATATGATTTTTTTCTTACAAGTGGATGTTCAATTAATTACGCTCTATGACCTGAGCAACCGTTATCGATGCTGGTAGTAACCCGGTCCACCGCGATCATAATGGTGGTCGCCGTGCCAGCCGCCGTGGGGGAAAACGATGCAACCGCTCAAGGTCAGCAGAGCGAGCAGGGGAATCAGCAGTGTGATTCGACGGAACATTTGGAAATCCTCATGGTTATCGCCGCAATAAAGCCAAATCTCTTCATCGGCTGTAACATGAGACCCCGTTTGCAGCGTCCCATTCCCGCACAAAGGTAGGGGCTTGGCATGCTTTCAGATACAAAACGGATACATTTTTCAGGTTCAGGAACTCGCAATGACTCAGTCGCAACGTTTGAAATACTCGATTCTGATCTCCCTGGTGGTGTTGGGGATCATGTTCGGCCTTTCGTATCTGCAAAACACCGGCGTCATCAGCGAGAAGCTGTTTCAGTACATCGCCATCGGCGTGGCGGTGATCGTGGTGGTGATCAATGGCGTGATGCGTCGCAAGGTCAAGCCTTGAGCGACGCACCTTGAGCTGATCAGTCGCGATTAAGCAGGGCTATAGCCTGTGGATGCAGGCTGTAGCTTTTGTCCGCATTGAGCGTGATTACGCCTTCGCTGCACAAGCGTTTCAACACTTCTCGCACACTGAGAAAGGACAGGGGGATATCCAGGTCCAGCAAATGGCCGTGCACGCCGCGCACGCCCAGGCTGCGCTCGCTTTCTGCGGCGGTCAGCAAGGCGTCGATGACCTTGAGCCTGATCAGGCTGGTTCGCAGTCCAAAGCTTTTGAGCAGCAACCTGATCCGCTCGTTGCCATTGCGCTCGCCGTGTTGACTGAAGACCCCGGAGCTCATGGCTGAACCCTTGGGCGCGTGACTACCGTCCGTTGGCAGTTGCGAGTTGTACATGCAAAAACTCCTTTTCCGAGCCAGCCAGGGAATGTGATGGGTGCTCTCATTCAATAAGACGTACGAGCACCGCAAATAATGAAGGCTCGAATGTAGAAAATTCGTCATCGTCACGTCAGTGGCCTGTGAGATGGGCGGATAAAGCGTCTTTCAGGGCCTAAATTTTTGTCGTTGATTTCGTTTCCAGGGGAAGGCGCGGTGCGTGTTTGACGCAGGGTGTTTGTCTTTTCGATCAGGAGCGAGCGTGATTATTTCCAGGCAATTAACCAGGTTGAGCCTTGCGGGCATGTTGGTGGGGCTGAGTCTTGCGGCAAACGCGCGCAGTACGCCCGAGCAGGCGAACGCCGATATTCGCCGCACCAGTTTCGGTGTACCGCATATTCGTGCCGCAGACGAGCGCGGGCTCGGATATGGCATCGGTTACGCCTACGCGCAGGACAATCTGTGCCTGCTGGCCAATGAGATTGTCACCGTCAATGGCGAGCGTTCGCGCTATTTCGGCCCGGATCAGCTGACGGTCGAGGAGCGCGAAAATCAGGTCAGCGACCTGTTCTTCACGTGGCTCAATACCCCTGAAGCCGTCGCCGGGTTCTGGAAGGCGCAAACCCCGCCAGTGCGTGACCTGGTCGAAGGTTATGTCGCGGGGTACAACCGTTCGCTGAGCGAACGTCGCGCACAAGGCCTGCCGCAACAGTGCCAGGGCGAATGGGTACGCGATATCACCTCGCAGGACGTGGTCAAGTTGACCCGCCGTCTGTTGGTCGAAGGCGGAGTAGGGCAGTTTGCCGAAGCGCTGGCGGGGGCGACGCCACCCAAGCCCGTCACGCAGGCAGCGGGCGATGGATCGTCATTTCAGTTGGCGGCCACGCGCCTGCAGCGGTTCGCGCTGGATCGTGGCAGCAATGCGGTGGCGGTCGGCAGCGAGCGGTCGTTCAATGGCCGCGGGATGTTGTTGGCCAACCCGCATTTCCCGTGGATTGGCGGGATGCGTTTCTATCAGATGCACCTGACCATTCCAGGCAAGCTGGATGTGATGGGCGCGGCGTTGCCGGGGCTGCCGATGATCAACATCGGTTTCAACCAGCACCTGGCGTGGACCCATACGGTGGACACGTCCAAGCATTTCACCCTGTATCGCCTGCAACTTGATCCCAAGGATCCGACCCGTTACCTGCTCGACGGCAAGTCTCTGCCGATGAACAAGCAAACCGTGACGGTGAACGTGAAACAACCCGATGGCCAGACTCACGCGGTGTCCCATGAGGTCTACAGCTCGCAGTTCGGTCCAATTGTGCAGTGGCCCGGCAAACTCGACTGGGACAATCAGTACGCCTACAGCCTGCGCGATGCCAACCTGGAAAACGACCGGGTGTTGCAGCAGTGGTATGCCATGAACCAGGCCTCCAGCCTCAAGGATTTGCAGGCCTCGGTGCACAAGATTCAGGGCATCCCGTGGGTCAACACCCTGGCGGTGGATAACCAGGGGCAAACGCTGTACATGAACCTGTCGGTGGTGCCGAACGTCAGTGCCGACAAGCTGGCCAAGTGCAGCGACCCGCGCATCGGATTGCAGATGATCGTGCTCGACGGTTCCAACAGCGCTTGCGCGTGGGACATCGATCCGAATGCAGCGCAAAAGGGTATTTATGCGGCGGACAAGTTGCCGCAACTGCTGCGCAAGGATTACGTACAACACTCCAACGATTCGGCGTGGATGGCCAACCCGGCGCAACCACTCACCGGCTTCTCTCCCCTGATCAGTCAGGAAGGCCAGGCATTGGGGCTGCGCTCGCGTTTCGCCCTGGACCGGTTGAGCACGCTGAGCAAGGCCGGCCCGATCTCGGCGGCGGATTTGCAACGAATGGTGATGGACGATCAGGTGTATCAGGCCGGGCAAGTGATGCCGGATCTGTTGCAGTTCTGCGCTAGCGATCTGGGCGCCGATGCCGCCACGCTCGCTCCGGTGTGTGCGAGCCTCAAGGCGTGGGACCGCAGCGCAAACCTGGACAGTGGGCTCGGCTTTGTACACTTCCAGAACATGATGGAACCGTTGCAGCAAATCCCTGACATCTGGCGAGTGGCGTTCGACCCGACAGATCCGCAACACACCCCGCGTGGGCTGGCGCTGGATAATCCGCTAGTGGGCAAGGCCATACGCGAAGCGATGCTGGCGTCGGTGGAACAGGTCAAAAAGCTTGGGCTCAAGGATGGCAGCCGCTGGGGCGACATTCAGGTGGTCAGCAGCGGCGGTCAACAGACGCCGATCCACGGCGGTCCGGGCACGCTCGGCGTGTACAACGCTATCCAGAGTGTGCCGAGGACCGATGGCAAACTCGAAGTCATCAGTGGCACCAGCTATTTGCAAGTGGTGACCTTTGATGACAAAGGCCCTCACGCCCAGGGTCTGCTGGCGTTTTCGCTGTCCAGCGACCCGGCGTCGGAGTATTCCCGGGACCAGACTCTGGCCTTTTCGAAGAAACAGCTGAGTCCGTTGCCGTTCACTGAGCAGCAGATCACGTCAGATCCGCAGTACCAGGCGCAGACGATCCGCGAGCAGGATGAAAAAGCCGGGAAGGTGGCCGCTCAATAAGAAAAGGGTGGTTCAAGCAGTAAAGAAGGCCGCATCCCCTTAAGGGTTGTGGCCTTTTCAGCTTTTAGGGGGTTGTTGCGGGATCGAATTGAGTACCGGATTACCTTCCTTGTTACGGGTCAGGTAGACCGGCAGCACCTTGGGCAGGGAAGCCACCAGGTTGTTCAGTTCCTTGATGTTGTAGATGCCGCCCAGACGAATCTTGCCAGTGCTGTGGTCGGCGACCATGACCGGTTTGCTCAGGTAACGGTTGATCAACGGCAGGGCGTCGTTCAGCGCCAGATCATCGAGCACCAGTTTGCCACTGCGCCACGCCAGAGAATTGTCGTTGGAGTAGGTCTGACTGATTTGCGGGGTAAAGTCGCCGTGTTTATAGCGCGCCTGCATCGCCGGTCCGAGACGCAAGCCATCCCCCGGAAGATCATCGTTACTGCTGACCAGCACCGAGCCTTCAATCAGGTTGACGCGCACTTGATCCTCATACATCCAGACGTTGAACTTGGTCCCGGTAACCCGAATCCTGCCGTCCGCTGCCCTGACGACAAAAGGGTGAGCCTGGTCATGGCTGACGCTGAAGTAGGCCTCGCCTTTTCCCAGCGTGACCCGGCGCTGATCCTTGAAGTTGCTGAACGTCAGCTCGCTGCCCAGGTTCAGTTCCACCTGGCTGCCATCGCTCAGGGTAACCTGGCGAACCGTGTCACTCGCTTCGAAGTGTTGATACGAATTCGGTAGCCAGCCCATGTTCCAGCCGCTGTACGCTGCCAGCGGCAACGCCAGGGCGCAAACGGCGGCAGCGATGCCGACCGTGCGCCAAGGCGTGGCCGGTTTGATGCGAGCAACGGATGGGACGGCTTCAGGACGCGGCAAATCCCCCGCGACTTCCCAGATCTCCAGCATGGCTTCGTACTCGAACGCATGCAGTGGATGAGCTTCACGCCAATGCTCGAAGTCGATCCGCTCTTCGGCGGTGCAGTCGACGGCGTGCAGACGCATGCACCAGTGCGCAGCGGCATCGGTGATGGCGTCATATTCGGCTTGCGAGAGAGAATTGTCTGTCATTGACTCATCCTGATTTCCCACATTCTAACCTTGTGGGGAAGCATGCGAGAACAGCCGTCATGGCAATTAAATATCAAATGAGAACAATTTTTGACATCAGGGCGTGCTGACGTGCAGTTCTCGGCCCAGTTGGCTGACTAACCAGGCAACGCTGTCGGCATTACCCAGCTGCACGGCCAGCCTGACCAGTGGATCTTTTTTAAAAGTGTGGCGGGCACCACTCAGGTTTTCGGCGCCGGTCAACGCCAGAATATGCGCCTTCACCCGGTCAGTATTTTCATAAGACGTACTGCCCGGATCCTCCCATACACCGGTATCAGGATCCCTGGTCATGAACAGCTGGGTCATCGGCGTTTTGATCGAGAGTGCCGTGGTCTGGGCGTCGGTCAAGGCGCTTTTTAGTTCAGTAGCAGTAGGGGTGGCTGTTCCAATCAGGTCGGTGAACGGTCTGCCAGGATCGAGGTAAGAAACGTCCTCGGTTTTACAGGCCATGTGCGACAGTTCATGAATCAAGGTCACCGCTCGGGCATGGGTGTGGATCGGGAAGGCCGTGTCGGTAAGATGCTGGCGGTAGTGTTCGAATCTGGGATCGAAGAACCTTTCTGCGAGGTGAATTCTGCGGTTTGCGTCTGAAGCCACGATGAAAGCAAATGTGTTTTGTGCATCTTCGGTCACCCGGCCGACCGCAAAACGGCTGGACTTCGGCTTTCTGAGTGAGGGCTCCAGCAGCGCTGTGAAAACGTCGCCGACGACCTTTTCGATCTTCTCGACATGCGCTGGCAGCACTTCTTGCACACCCATGAAATCCATGACGAGTTGATGCACGGGAGTGACGGTGTCGTCGGAAGCCTTCAGCAGCTGCAGATTTCGAAAGCTGTTCCAGGCATAGGTCGTTGCCAAGTCGAGCGCTTCGTCAATCTGACGGGCTCTTTGCGGAAACTGTCTTCGGATGGCGGACATTCCTGTGGCTTCGACGTTCATGCCCTGAAAAACCGAGTTTGCGGCCTCCAATCGTCCGAACAGGCTGAAGCGAGGCGCCGACTTGGGTCCATCAAGCACCCATTGTTTCGATCCGTTCTGGCGCATAAGCGGGCCACGGGTGTTTGTGTCGCCGATACGCCAGTGTGTGCCGCGCTTCACGACCGGATACACCTTTCCTTCAACCGGTCCGTAATGTTGTTTTGTCGTCGAATGGGTGTAGAGCCCAAGCGTTGCGTCTGATGTCAGCGAACCCAAATCGACATTGATGCTTTCATGGCGTTTCAATTTCGTGCGATCGGGGGCGGTGACGTCGATGTCCTTCCATTTGAGCCGGGTATCGGGCGTTTTCGTATCTTTCTCGGCCACCGGTGTGGCGGGAGTCGAAGACAGCAGCGTTTCATCCCCCAGTGATTGGCGTAGCGTGGAGAGTTCAGCCATGCCACTGATGAATTCTTTTATGGCGGCGCCCCATTTATGGGTTTGCAGGTCTTCGGCAGATTGCTTGATTTGGCGGTAGCTGCGCCACACCGTCTCCGGGTAGTCGAGTTTGCCCATGAAAAATGTATAGACCGCGTGCAGGTCTTCGCCCAGTACATGTTTGATGGTTGCCCATTCGCCCTCTCGTTTGTCATCGGACTGGCAACCGAGCAATCGGCCTAGCAACGCAGCGTTGTCATGGAGCAGATGTTTGAACAGATTCCCCTTGATCGGAACGGACGCCAGCGTGGTCTCGGTGATGCGATTAACGGTGTTGACCGGCGTGGCCCTGGCAACGCGTTGACTGGCCGTCGCCATCCGGGTTTCCAGCAGTATCCGGTCAGGGTTCGGCAGGTTCAGGAGTAGCCAGTCGAGCAGCGGTCCGCGAGTCTTCAGTTCAGTCAGCAGTTGGGCTTCGTTTTCATATTCCTTCACCCCGTGCCGAGGGCTGTGAGGCGCAATCAGCACCTGGGGTGCGGCGCGATCAGCCGATGAGCCGATCAGGTAAACACCCGGCACTTTGATTGTCTGGTCACTCTTGATCCCCAAAAACTCAAGCGGGCGGATGATCGCGTGGGCACCGTCTATAGCTGCGCGGGCGATGGCGTCAGGCATGTCCATGACCTGCCGGATCAGATCAAACCCAGTGTCGCTCAGGCGCTCCTGCAATTTTTCCGAGTGGGCGTAATGCATCAACTGCCAGGGTAATTGTGTATAAAACCGCTTTCTGCGCTCCGCGTTGGCCGTGGTGTCTGCCAAGGCTTCGCTCAGTAATTTCTGCTGATGCTCGCCCGGTTTCAGGTTTCGTATCAGGTCTTTGACGTAGCGTTCGTCCATTCCCTCGGGAATCACGGTGGTATCCAGAGACACCAGTTTGAGTTGGAGATGATCCAGCTCGTTGAGGTGAGTCAAAGCAAAGTCAGTCAGGGTTTGAGTGCGCGCTGCGGATGTCGGTCGGGCGCTTGTCTGGACCTGGACGTTGTCCGGATTGATGTTGAAGGTGTCGGCCTTGAGCTGTTTTTCCAGTTCATGGTGTGCCGTGCGTTGCAGTGAGCGTATGCCGGTCAGGTAATCCTGGTCGTTTTTAACGTTGTTGACGTATTGCTGAAGCAACTCGGCATGCAGGATCAGGTCTTTGACGGGCGCCTGGGCCAGCCATGCCGGCAGTTTTTGTTGCGTCGTCAGTGACCGCGCAATGTCGACCGCACGGTCGAGCCCGGTCATCGGCTTACGCAGCGACACGAGATTCAGGAGGCTGGTCAGCGGCGTGGCGGAGAGCTTCGTCGCCAGCGCATCGGTCAGGCACGACGAGTCCAGACGTACATAGGGTTTTTGCAGATAATCCAGAAAATGCCCGTAGACCCGCTGCAGGGGCGCCAACGTGTAAGTCAAGCCAGGCAATCGCTCCCTGCGGCCAAGGTTCTCCAGGAGCATCGTGCGATGGTTGACGTCTGCGAGGCGTCCTCCGAGTTCGGTCAGCAACGGTGTCAACGCCTTGAAGGCTTCAAACCCTAGCGCGGGCGTCCACAAAATCGCTTTGCCCGAATGCACCGGGTCCAGGCCGCCTCGTTCAGTCAGGACAAAACAACTGGCCAGTTTCAACGGAACCGCTGCGTCGCCGGCCTTCAATGCGAGGGAAAAAACCTCCGGAAAAAAACCGTTCAATGGCGCTCGCTGCTGGTGTGTCGGGTTATCGAGCACGGTTTTGATGATGGCCTGTTCCGTCGTGCCCAGAGTGCGCGTGACAGCACGCAGCTTCAGTTCACTGCGCAATGCCGTTGACAGCGTGTGAGTGAAATTCGATTGCAGTCTCGCCACGGAAGAACTCAGGACACGCTCCGCGTCGGCGAAGGAGCGGGTTGTCGTGGAGATGACCGGATGCTTTTCAAGAACTTGATCGAGCGCCTGCTCGACAGAGTCGAGGAGCGATAGCTCCCCTTTGGCCGACTCGGCGCGCATAGTGGCTGGTCGCGCGCCCCAGCCTCGATCTACTCGTGTACTCCAGCGGCCCGAGGGTTCGGGCGTTAACAGTCGGTCATCGATCAATCCCCGGACATCCAGCGCATTGTCGAGCAAGGAATGGGCGTCGATCGTACCTTCGCTTTCGCGAAAACGGCTCAGCGCATGGGACAGGTTGTCCTGCTGCTTGCCAAGGATGTCGACCATCAAATGTTTAAATACCGGGCCGATGACCGGTTTGCCTTCAATCAGGCGCTCAACTGGCTCCAAGGCTAGAAAGGTGGCGCGTTCGCCCAGCGACATGAAATTGAGCAGCGTGTCTTCATGCCCTTCGGTTTTCATCATGTCCAGCACGATTTTCTTGACCGCCGGCAGATTGCTCGTCGCTTCGATGCCTCTGGAGTGGGTGTACAGAAAACCCAAGGTGTTGGTGCCCCCGATTATCAAGGTCGAGGCCAGCTCCGCAAAGTGCTTGAAGGGCGCGGACACAAGCACTTTCTCGATGCGAAGGGGATCGTGCGCGTCGGGCGGGAGGCTGACCTTCATCAGTCGCAGGTATTCCTGTGTCGTTAAAATCCCGTTCTGGCGCTGGTGAAGCAACTTCGTGTGGAAGATGTCGCGCAAGCCTTCGGTGAAAAACTCCAGGCGTGTGAGGCCAAGGCTCATGGAGGTGTTCCAGAACAAGGAGAGCAGGCGTTGCAAGTGCGGCGTAAAGCTCTGTGCGATCTTCTTCACCGCGCTTTCCCACGCTTCGTTATCAGCGTCGCTGCTCACGCTATGCTCCGGATTGGCGAAGACTCTTGAATCGCCGGTTGGCCACTGGTTGGTCAGGTAGAAATGCAGCAGCGCATCGCTCAGCGGTATCGAGGAAATCGTGTGCTGATCTTCGTTGCCGTCGAAGGCTGACACAGTCTTCACGAAGCTCTTCAGTTTGGTGAGGCGCTGGTCCAGTTTGGGAAAGGATTTGTGCAACGCGTTCTTGAGGGTGTCGTCCAGCATCGATTGCAGCGTTGGCGTCTTGAGCAGTTCCTCCTTCATCGTCTTGATGTTCTGTTCCTGATTGCCATCGAGGGTCAGTTGCTGGTCCTGGAAGACCGCGCCTTCGATGTCTTTGGTGGCAATGTCGGGTGCGGTGGCGGCGGGTACAGTGCTGCGTTGTTCGATGGAAAGAAAGCGCAACAGCTCCCGTTTCTCGGTGGCCTGCACCAGCCATTCCTTGAGCTTGCTTTTGAGGTCGGCCATGCCCGCGAACTTGATCAAGCCTTTCCACGGTGTGTAGAGCGTGACCTCCCCATCGTTGGGCCGGCTCATGGCAAAGGCGCCGGCCAGTGGAATATCCGGTTTGCCCGTCACCTGCAGCAACAGTTGATAGAGGTGCATCGGAGTTTTTTGCGCGATGCGGGCAGCGTGGGTAGCCAGGTAAACGTGCTTCAACCATTTCAGGTCGGCGAGTGTGAAGTTCAGTGCTTTTTCGCGGTCACCGGGCTGTTTGGCATTGGACGCACGCTCTGCCTCGTCGAAAAAGTAGGGCTCTACAGGTTCAGTCATGGTATTTCCTCATGTGCTGCGATCAGCGGCCTGGCGCAGGTTTTTGGTTGAGGAAAAACACTAAGGTCAGCGGAGCGTTTCGGTGCGGTACATATTGCTTGAGCCGAACAGCCGAGACTTGACAGGAAGCCGGTAAAACAGCGCTTAATCGACGTCTGCTTTTGGTTGCCGTGCAACCTCGTTTCCCTGGTGCCCGTACTTAATAATAAAACTGGAGCTTCAGATGACCGCAACGCCCGAAGTGGCCGTCAGTTCGACCACCCCATCGCTCGATTTCGACGCGCTCGTTCTATTGCTTGAGCAAATTTTCCTGCGCCATGGCACGTCCGCCGATGTTGCCAAAACCCTGGCGCTCAACTGCGCCGGCGCTGAACGCGATGGCGCGCACAGCCATGGCGTGTTTCGTATCCCAGGTTATGTCTCGACGCTCAAGAGCGGCTGGGTCAACGGCCAGGCCGTGCCAGTGGTCGAGGACGTAGCCTCGGGTTTTGTCCGGGTGGATGCCGGTAATGGTTTTGCCCAGCCCGCGCTGACGGCCGCTCGTTCGCTGCTGGTGGAAAAAGCCCGCAGTGCCGGGATTGCCGTGCTGGCGATCCGCAACTCTCACCATTTCGCGGCGCTATGGCCGGATGTCGAGCCGTTTGCCTATGAGGGGCTGGTGGCGTTGAGCGTGGTCAACAGCATGACGTGCGTGGTGCCCCACGGTGCCGACCGGCCGTTGTTTGGCACCAACCCGATCGCCTTTGCCGCGCCCCGGGCTGGCGGCGAGCCGATTGTCTTTGACCTGGCCACCAGCGCCATTGCCCATGGCGATGTGCAGATTGCCGCGCAAAAAGGTGAACGCTTGCCAGCGGGCATGGGCGTGGACGGTCTTGGCCAGCCGACTCAGGACCCGAAGGCGATTCTGGAGGGGGGCGCGTTGCTGCCGTTTGGGGGACACAAGGGTTCAGCGTTGTCGATGATGGTTGAACTGTTGGCGGCAGCACTGACCGGCGGCAATTTTTCTTTCGAGTTCGATTGGAAGAACCATCCGGGAGCCAAGACGCCCTGGACCGGGCAATTGCTGATCGTGATCGATCCGAGCAAGGCGGCCGGGCAGAATTTCGCCGAGCGCAGCCAGGAACTGGTCCGTCAGATGCACAGCGTGGGGCTCAAGCGACTGCCGGGAGATCGACGTCACCACCAGCGAACCAAGTCGAACGCCCAAGGCATTCAACTGGATGCTCAAACATTGGCGAACCTGCGAGAACTGGCAGGGCTCTGAGATCTGAGCAAAACGCGGACATGAAAAAGGCGAGCGCAATGCTCGCCTTTTTGTTGTGTTGCTGTTGAAGCGGGACCGTTTAACGACGGCCCAGCAACAACCCGACCACCAGGCCGAAACCGGCGGAGATGGCCACGGTTTGCCATGGATGTCCACCGATGTAGGTCTCGGTCGCGTCGACCACAGGTTTTGTGCGATCACGAACACTGGTGACCGAATCCCGGGCCTGCTGCAGTTTCTGGGCGATTTGCCCGCGAAGGGTTTCTGCTTCCTCACCCACCAGTGAAGCGCTGCTTTTTAGCAGTTTTTCCGACTCTTCGATCAGGGATTGAAGTTCGCTGAATGCCTGATCCTTGATCTGGTCATTGGCGACTTGTGCGGCGGTTTTCCGGGCCATTGGGTACTCCTTGCAGGTAAATGGGCAGTGAACAATGGAGTCTTGCGCGACTGAAAAAGTTGCAGCGAATTTTCGTATTGACTGTGTGCCGAGGAAAAATCCGGAGTCGGACATTTCCTCCTACAGTGTAAGATGTCGCCTATTTTACGCAGCAGGTAATTCCCATGAGCTTCAATCTGGCCGACAAACCCCTGGCTGAGCGCGCCGCGCTTGAAGATGAGAAATCCCGTCTGTTCGACCTCTGGCAAAGCAACCTCGGTAAATCCAAGGGCGAGGCCGCGCGGTTGTTTGGCGAGCGGGCCAAGCGCAAAGGCAAATGGGCGGAATGGGTCCGTGCCGAACTTGACGGCATGTCGCCGCCGGAATTTGCGAACATGGTTCGCAGTGAAGTCAATCGCTTGATGGCCGCCAAGTAAGGCCAGCCTCAGGCAAAACTTGCGACAATGGCCTCGCGCACTTTCAATACCACCGGATCGAGCTGCGTGCTGGTGCGCCAGCCCAGTTCGATCGGGTAACGCGGCAAGTCCAGAGGGCAGGGCAGCAGCGCCAGTCCGCAGAGCGCCGCAATACTTTCAGCGGCGTGGGCAGGAATGGTCGCCACCGCCTGACTGCCCTTGAGCAGGTGTGGCAACGCCGCAAAGTGCGTGGTCGAGGCGCACACCCGCCGATTCAGTCCCAACGATGCCAAGCCCTCATCGGTGATCCCGATAAAGCCGCCCGATGACACCAGAATGTGCTCGCGGGCGACGAACTCCTCTAGCGTGATTGTCTGTTGCCCCGGCGCCAGGCTGAGCGGATCCACCAGGCACAGATAACCCCCTTCACCCAGCACCTGACGGCTGAGCAATCGCTCGGTGAACCCACCCGCGGTGATGGCCAGATCGATGCTGCGCTCCATCAGCGCCTGAGCGACGATCTGGCTGTGCGTCTGCCGAAAGATCAGGCGCAACTTCGGCGCACTGCGGGCAATGGCCTCGATCAACCGCCGACCGTAGGCGATTTCGAAATCATCCGACAATCCCACGGTGACCGAGCGTCCATCGTAATGATTGGCCGCCGGATCGACCATCGCCAGGCTCTGACGGCATTTGTTCAGCGCGTCACTCACCACCGGTTTCAACTGGTTGGCCCTGAGCGTCGGTGCCAAGCCACGGCCAGTGCGCACGAACAGTTGATCGCCATACAGCTCGCGAAGCCTTCGCAACGCTGCGCTGACGGCCGATTGCGTCACGCCCAGGCGCAACGCCGCACGGCTGGCGCTGGACTCTTCATGCAGCGCTTCGAAGACTTTGAGCAGGTTGAGGTCAACGGTGGCGATATTCATAAGGCTCATATCATTCAGCAGTGAATCGGGCTTTATTCATGATCCCGTGGCGCAGGAGAATGGGCAACATCTCATTGCTTTCGGAGTGACCGCCATGCCCAAGTCCATTGTTGCAGCGTTGCAAATCGGCGCCTTGCCCGGCGGCAAGGCCGAGACCCTTGAACAGATCCTTGCGTGGGAACACGCGATTATCGAATCCGGCGCCGCGCTGGTGGTCATGCCTGAGGCATTGCTGGGGGGGTACCCCAAAGGCGAGAATTTTGGCACGCAACTGGGCTACCGCTTGCCGGAAGGACGCGAAGCGTTTGCCCGGTATTTTGCCAATGCCATCGACGTGCCTGGCGCCGAGACTGAAGCGCTGGCCGGGCTGTCGGCTCGTACTGGGGCCAATCTGGTGATCGGCGTGATCGAGCGGGCCGGCAGCACGTTGCATTGCACGGCGTTGCTGTTCGATCCGCAGTCCGGACTGGTCGCCAAGCATCGCAAACTGATGCCCACCGGCACCGAACGCTTGATCTGGGGCAAGGGCGACGGCTCGACGTTGCCGGTGATCGACAGCCAGGTCGGGCGGATCGGCGCGGTGGTGTGCTGGGAAAACATGATGCCGCTGCTGCGCACCGCGATGTACGCCAAAGGCATCGAGGTCTGGTGCGCGCCGACGGTGGATGAGCGGGAAATGTGGCAGGTCAGCATGCGCCACATCGCCCATGAAGGACGCTGCTTCGTGGTCAGCGCGTGTCAGGTTCAGGATTCACCGCAGGCCTTGGGCGTGGAGATCGCCAACTGGCCGGCGGATCGGCCGCTGATTGCGGGTGGGAGTGTGATTGTCGGGCCCATGGGTGACCTTCTGGCGGGGCCATTGCGAGACGGACCGGGGTTGCTCACCGCTGAAATCGACACCGATGACTTGATCCGCGCACGTTACGACTTCGACGTGGTCGGTCACTACGCGCGCCCGGATGTGTTTGAACTGACTGTCGACGAACGCGCCAGACCCGGCGTGCGCTTCAACACATGACTAATGTGGGAGCAACTGTCTTCACCATGCCATTCGTCACCGCCACTCGGTGCCATCTCGCAACATTGCATTCAGCCTAATCAGCAGTACACGCATGCAGGCAATGAGCGCGACCTTCGCGCTCTTACCTCGCGCTCACCGGCACGCTCAGCACGGTTTCGGAAAAGCGTGCAATCGAGCCCGACTGATCGCTGACACCGGAAGCCAGCGGCTGGCCATTGACCTCCAGGTCCAGCGCCACGCCGTTGTACTCGATTGGCGTTTCGTTAGGGTTTTGCACGCGAATCTTCACGGCAAAGCGCACTTCCATGTCCTGGCTCTGCAGTGGCTCGATGCCGACCACATTGATGTTCAACGGGTCGCGATGGGGGAAGAGGGCGCAGGCGCTCAGGGAGAGCAACAGCAGGGAAAGGAGGACCGCGTTGACGCTGCGCATGGACAAGCTCTCGTGTAGAAAAGGGCTGAACCGCCAGCGGCTCAGCCCTCGAGCCTTTCTAGCGGTTCAACTGTGCGGCCGCCGCAGGCCGCGCCGGTTCACCTTTGGCCGGCACATCCGGGTTTTCCATGACCTGGAGGATTGAAGCTTCAGGGTCGAAATCGTCCTCTTCCAGCTCGATGAATTCCTCGGGCAGGAAGATATTCAGCACGATAGCGCACAACGCCCCGACGGTGATCGGTGATTCAAAGATGTTGTGCAGCGCTTTCGGCAGCTCACGCAGCACTTCCGGCACCGCCGCGACCCCTAGCCCCATGCCGATGGAAATCGCCACGATCAGCATGTTGCGTCGATGCAAACCGGCTTCGGCGAGGATCTTGATCCCGGCCACCGCCACGGTGCCGAACATCACCAGTTCCGCGCCGCCGAGTACCGGTTTGGGCATCAATTGCAGCACCGCGCCGATCATCGGGAACAGCCCCAGCAGCACCAACAGACCGGCGATGAAAAACGCCACGTAACGGCTGGCCACGCCGGTGAGCTGGATCACGCCGTTGTTCTGCGCGAAGGTCACCATCGGCATGCTGTTGAACACCGCCGCCATGGCCGAGTTGAGGCCGTCGGCGAGCAGGCCGGACTTGATCCGGCGGATGTAGATCGGGCCTTTGACCGGTTGCCGGGAAATCATCGAGTTGGCGGTGAGGTCGCCAGCGGCTTCCAGCGGCGACACCAGGAAAATCACCGCCACCGGCACAAACGCGACCCAGTCGAAATTGAAGCCGTACTTGAACGGCACCGGCACGCTCATCAACGGCACGTCGGGCAGGCTGGCGAAATTGACGTCGCCCATCAGCCAGGCGACGACATAACCCAACGTCAGGCCAATCACGATTGCCCCCAGGCGCAGGAACGGCACATCGACCCGGTTCAGCACCACGATCGTGCCAAGCACCAGCGCCGCCAACGCCAGATGACTGGCTGCGCCAAGGTCCGCAGCACCGAAGCCGCCGGCGATGTCGGTCATGGCGACCTTGATCAGCGACAGGCCCATGAGGGTGATGATGGTGCCGGTCACCACGGGCGTAATCAGCATCCGCAGCTTGCCAATGAACTGGCTCAACACCACTTCGATGAAGGCGGCGAAAAAGCACACGCCGAAGATCGTCGAGAGAATTTCATCGGTGCCGCCACCCCGGGCCTTGACCATGAACCCGGCGCTGAGGATCACGCTGATGAACGAGAAACTGGTGCCTTGCAGGCACAACAGGCCCGAACCAATTGGACCGAAGCGCCGCGCCTGAACAAAGGTGCCCAGGCCCGAGACAAACAGCGCCATGCTGATCAGGTAAGGCACTTCGCTTTGCAGACCGAGGGCACCGCCCATGATCAAGGTTGGCGTGATGATCCCGACGAAACTCGCCAGTACGTGTTGCAGGGCGGCGAAGACCGTGGCGGTGAGATGCGGGCGGTCGTCGAGGCCGTAGATCAGGTCGGAACGGGGCTGGGGTTTTGCGTGTTCGGAAGAGGTCACGAGGAAAGCGCCAGGGGCCAGGTCAAAAAATGGAGGCGCAGGATGCCAGAAAGATTACGTTGTCGGAACCTTATCTCGGACTTACACCAAACCTGTGGGAGTGAAGTGTTCTTCAGGCGAACGCGGCGAGGAGGTCTTCTTCAAACGCCTTCTGCGCATCCCCCGGTACTTGAGCGCGATGGCGCGCCAGATGAAACGCCACATCAAAACTCATGTGATCCCGGCGCACGGCGCGCAGCAAGCCTTTGTCTTCCCAGCTACGGGCAAAGTGACTGGGCAAATAACCGACGTGTTTACCGGACAGTACGAAGGCGAGGGTGCCTTCGACCTGCTCGGACCGTGCCGAACATAATTTGCCTTGAAACGGCTCGTCGCTGCGCAGGAAACGATAAGGGTGATCAACCCGGTCACACGCCTGCAATGCCAGATCATCCGGCGCATCGTCGGTGAACAGCGGATGCCCGGGGGCGCAATACAGGTGTTGGGTTTCGCTGAACAGTTCGCGGTAGTCAAACGCGCTTTGCACCTGGGAGAAATAGCCGATTGCCAGGTCCAGTCGTTGTTGCAGCAGCAGGCGTTCCATTTCGCCGGGCATGGCGCTCATCAACTCGATACGCACGGACTCGTCACGCTCACGAAAACGCCGGATCGCATCCGCCACCTTTTGCAGCACCGATTGGTCGAGGGCTTCGGACAAGCCCAAGCGCACTTCGCCGATCAACCGTCCCGCTACGCCGTTGGATTGATGACGAAACGCTTCGATGGATTCAAACAACCCGCGTGTCGCGCTCAGCAACTGCTCGCCCTTGGGCGTGATCCTGAATCCCCCCTTGCCGCGACTGCACAAGCGATAGCCGAGCCGGGTTTCGAGTTTGGCCATTTGCTGGCTGATGCTCGACTGGCTCAAACCCAGTTCGCCTTGCGCTGCGCTGAACCCGCCGCATTCCACCACGCGGACAAACAAGCGCAGCAGTTGCAGGTCGAGGTCGTGGAGTTGACCGAGCATCAAACATTACTCCGCAATAAAGTCAGGTTAACAAACTTGATATTTCGCCAATGTATCCGAGCGCGCACGCTGCAACCACTTCCTCTGGTCAGGTGTTCGTCATGGCTCCCGCATTCAAACTGTGTTTACCCGCGCTGTTCCTCGCCATGGCCGCGTCGGCCCAGGCTGAGGAAAAGACCCTCAACCTCTACAGTTGGGCCGACTACGTGGCGCCTGAAACCTTGCAGCGTTTCGAAAAGGAAACCGGCATTCACGTGCGTTACGACACGTTCGATTCTTCGGAAGTGCTGGAAACCAAACTGCTCACCGGCGGCAGCGGCTATGACGTGGTGGTGCCGTCATCCAGCGTATTGGCTCGTGGTTTGGCGGCCGGTGCGCTGAAGGAAATTCCGCACGAAGGGCTCAAGGGCTACGCCAACCTCGATCCTGACCTGTTGGAAAAACTCGCTGCCGTCGACCCCGGCAATCGTTTTGGCGTGCCGTATACCTGGGGCACGTTGGGTTTGGGGATGAACGTCGAAGCGGTACAAAAGCGCTTGCCGGGTGTGCCACTCAACAGCCTCGATTTGCTGTTCAAGCCGCAATACGCCAGCAAGCTCAAGGACTGCGGCATTGCGATTCTCGATTCGCCGCAAGAGGTGATCGGCCTGGCATTGCACTATCTCGGTAAAGATCCCTACAGCACCGACAAGGCTGATCTGACAGCCGCCGAGGCGTTGTTGCATCAGTTGCAACCCAATGTGCTGTACGTCGCCACCGGGCGGCAGATCAGCGATCTGGCCAATGGCAGCGTGTGCCTGGCCTTGACCTACAACGGTGACGCCAGCATGGCCGCCGACCAGGCGCGCAAGGCCAACAAGCCGTACGAGGTGGCCTACCGTATTCCGAAGGAGGGCACGCTGGTCTGGCAGGACAACCTGGCGATTCCCAAGGACGCGCCACACCCCGAAGCGGCCCGGGCATTCATCGAATTCATGCTGCGCCCCGAATCCGTGGCGGCGCTGACCAACACGTTGTTCTTTGCCACAGCCAACCAGGCAGCGACCCCGTTGGTGGACGAAGCCGTGCGCACCGACCCGGACATCTACCCACTGGCCGACACTCGCGAACGGCTGTACGCCGACCGCAGCATGAGCCTCAAGGACATGCGTTCGCGCACTCGCCTGTGGACCGCTTTCCGTAGCCGCCAATAAATAAAAAGGAGAAATCCATGGACGTCCCGATGCAAAACGATCAGGCCATCACCCGCGACAGCCTCTTTGGTACTGCCGCCGAAAGCACCTACGCCGGTATCACCAGTTTCATGCGCCGTCGCTACAGTCGTGATTTGCGCGGCGTCGACGTGGTGGTCAGCGGCGTGCCCTTCGACACCGCCACCAGCAACCGTCCCGGCGCGCGCTTCGGACCGCGCGGCATTCGCGCCGCGTCTACCGGGATTGCCTGGGAACGCCACTGGCCGTGGACCTTTGACCCGTTCGATCATCTGGCGGTCATCGACTACGGCGACTGCGACTTCGATTACGGCTCGCCGCACTCGGTGCCTGAAAGTATCGAGGCCCACGCCGAGCACATCCTGAACGGCGGTTGCGCGATGCTGACGTTCGGCGGCGACCACTTCATCAGCTATCCGCTGCTCAAGGCCCATGCGCGCAAACATGGTCCGCTGTCGTTGATTCACTTCGATGCGCACAGCGATACCTGGCCGGACGAAGAGGGCAAGCGTGTCGATCACGGCACGATGTTCTGGCACGCAGCGAAGGAAGGTCTGGTGGATCCGTCGCGCTCGGTGCAGATCGGTTTGCGTACCACCAATGATGACAACCAGGGTTTTCAGGTGCTGGATGCGCGGCACGTGCATCGGAAAGGGTGTGAGGCGATTGTCGAGGCGATTCGGGCGCGGGTAGGGGATAACCCGGTGTACCTGACGTTCGACATCGACTGTCTCGACCCGGCGTTCGCACCGGGCACCGGAACGCCCGTGTGCGGTGGCTTGAGCACAGTGCAGGCGCTGGAAATTCTCGGTGGATTGCGCGGGATCAATCTGGTGGGCATGGACGTGGTGGAAGTGGCGCCGGCCTACGACCATGCGGACATTACCTCACTGGCAGCGGCGACGTTGGCGATGGAGATGCTGTGCCTGTATGCGGCCAGACACAAAGTCGACCGGTAAAACACAAAACAATGTGGGAGCGGGCTTGCTCGCGAAAGCGGTCTAACATTCAACATTGAAGTTGACTGACAGGGCCCCTTCGCGAGCAAGCCCGCTCCCACGTTTGGATCTGTGTCAGGCGACCGGGATAATTGGCAGATCGAGGGTCTCAGCCCCGGTATACCGCGCTGCCGAACCGGCAATCGTTTCATGCGGTACACCCTTCGGCACGCCGCTGACCTCATCAAGCCTCGACAGTTGCTCAGCGCTTAAATGCACCTCCAGCGCGCCCAACGTCGCATCCAGTTGCTCACGCGTCCGCGAACCCAGGATCGGAATCAACGCCGTCGTCGAGCGCTTGGCCTTTTCCCGCAGCCATGCAATGGCGACGTGGGTCGGCGTGGCTCCAAGTTCAGTCGCCACCGCGAGCAACGTGTCGAGCAGGGCGGTTTCGTGGGCGCTTTTCTCGGTGTGGATCAGCATGCCGAGTTTGGCGGCGCGGTTGTTTTCATCATTGCTGCGGTACTTGCCCGTGAGGAACCCACCACCCAAAGGCGACCAAATAGTAGCGGCCAGCCCCAGCGCTTCGGCCATCGGCAGCAATTCTCGTTCTGCGGTGCGTTCGGCCAGACTGTATTCGGCCTGAATGGCTGCAATCGGCGCAAAGCCACGTACTTCGGCCAGCACGTCGGCGCGAGCGATGCGCCAGGCCGGGAAGTTCGACAGCCCGGCGTAGTGAATCTTGCCGGCGCGCACCAGATCGTCGAAGCCACGCAGAATTTCTTCCATCGGCGTCACGCCGTCGCTGATGTGTGCCCAGAACAGGTCGATGTGATCGATGTTGAGCCGTTTCAGGCTCTCTTCTACGGCGCGAACCATGTTTTTGCGGCTGTTGCCGGTGTGGGAAATGCCTGCGGCGGGCGTAGTACCCATGGTGTATTTGGTGGCGATGACCAGACGATCCCGTTCCGGCGCGATGAACTCGCTGAGCATGGCTTCCGACTGGCCGGCCTGATAACCGTTGGCGGTGTCGATGAAGTTGCCGCCGGCTTCCAGGTAACCGTCGAAAATGCGCTTGGCTTCATCACGCTCGGCGCCATGGCCCCAGCCGGTGCCGAAATTACCGGCGCCGAGCGCCAGTTCCGAAACCCGCAATCCGGTTTTGCGGCCGAAGACTTTGTAATGCATGAGGTGACTCCTGAAGAACGACGCCGGGATGAATTTAAATGTCTAGCAACATGTATTTAATATGATGCGAGTAATATTGGCCGTCAAGGTGCTTTTTCATTCAGGGCAAACGGGCCGACCACTGGAGATTTTTCTACTGCCAGTTTCTGACAGCAGCCTCTGCTAAGCTCCGACGACTTTCAGGAAAGAGCCTACAAATAGTGTCGCGTACCACTCGTTTACTCACGTTGCTGCAAGTGCTGCGAGGCAAAAGTCGTCCGGCCACGGCTGCGGTGCTTGCCGGCGAGCTAGAGATTTCCGAACGCACGCTGTACCGCGACATCGCCGAGCTGACCGCACTGGGCGCACCGATATTCGGCGAAGCAGGGGTCGGCTACGTGTTGCGCAGCGGTCTGTTCCTGCCGCCCTTGATGCTCAATGCTGACGAAACCGAAGCCATCGTGCTCGGATTGCGTTACGTCGATCAGCGTGGCGATGAGGTGTTGAGCAAAGCCGCGGCCGACGCCCTGGCGAAGATTGCTGCGGTGTTGGCGCCTGAAGCTCAGGACGCGTTGCGCAACCCGACGGTGCTGCCGGGCCCGCGTGGCTACGGTTATCCGCAAAATGCAGTACCGTTGAGTGTGTTTCGCCAAGCCATCCGCGACCAGTCCAGGCTGAGCATAGACTATGCAGACGCCCATCAAGTGCCCAGTCAGCGGCTGATCTGGCCACTGGCGCTGGGCTTTCTCAATGAAGTGCGGATCATTGTCGCCTGGTGTGAATTGCGCGGAGCCTATCGCACGTTTCGCACAGACCGGATTTCCGCCGCCCATGAACAGGGCGGGCGTTATCCGGGGCGGCGCAGCGACCTGTTGCGCACCTGGCGCAAGCAAATGCAAGTGGATGAAGCCGGGCGTTTCACTCCTGACAAGAACTGACACAGACCTGTTCTAGCATGGCTCCAGAACCAAACAACAAGGAGCCGTAACCATGTCCAATCCAGCCTCTTCACTGGCCCCCGCCATTGCCGCCTACATTGCTGCCGCCAATGCCCGCGACACCTCGCGGGTCGGCAGTTTTTTCGCTGAGGATGCCAACGTGTTCGATGAGGGCCAGCACCGGATCGGCACCCAAGCCATCGCCCAGTGGATGCAAGACACTGCGCAACGTTATGAACCCCGGGTCGAAGTGCTCGACGTTCAGCTGCGCACCGGCAAAGTGCTGGTGCACAACCTGATTTCCGGGACCTTTCCCGGCAGCCCCCTGGAACTGCGTTACATGTTCCGTCTCAATGATCAGGGCAAGATCGCCCGGCTAGACATCTCTCTATAACCCGAACGCAACCTTTGTAGCAGCTGCCGAAGGCTGCGTTCGGCTGCGCAGCAGTCGTAAATCCGGGTCCCGCAGATTATCTGACAGACCGTAGTGCCTGAATTTGCGACCGCTTCACGATCGAACGCAGCCTGCGGCAGCTGCTACATAAGGCACGTATACTCCCGCGCATGAATGTCGACTCTCCCCTAAGCGCCTGGCAACACGCCATCGAACAAAAGGGCTTCGTCCAGGACGAAGCCCAGGAACATGCCGTGTGGGCGCTGCAAAAATGCCACGAAGCCTTGCATGAAGGGCGCACGCCGGTCACCGGCGTTTACCTTTGGGGCCCGGTCGGGCGGGGCAAGACCTGGTTGATGGACCAGTTCTACCAAACCATCAAGGTCCCGGCGCGGCGCCAACACTTCCACCATTTCATGGGCTGGGTGCATCAGCGCTCGTTCCAGCTGACCGGCACCGCCGACCCCTTGAAGGCGCTGGCCCGAGAGCTGAGCGAAGAAGTGCGGGTGTTGTGTTTCGATGAGCTGTTCGTCAACGACATTGGCGACGCGATCATTCTCGGGCGTTTGTTTCAAGTGATGTTCGAGCAGGGTGTGGTGGTGGTCTGCACTTCCAATCAGCCGCCGGACCAGTTGTACGCCGATGGCTTCAACCGCGACCGTTTTGTGCCCGCCATCGAGGCGATCAAACAGCACATGCAAGTGGTCGCGGTGGATGGCAGCGAAGACCATCGCCTGCATCCGGGCGCGAGCCTGCAACGTTATTGGGTGGCGGATTCCGGGCAACCCAGCGCGCTCAGTGAAGTGTTCAAGGCGTTGACCGTTGGGCAGTCAACGTCCAGCGAGCCGATCACGGTTGGTTATCGGTCGATCAACGTGGTGCAAGCCAGTTCGACGGTGCTCTGGTGCCGCTACGCCGACCTGTGCGAACAACCGTTCGCCGCCATGGACTTCATGGCGCTGTGCGACACCTTCAGCGCTATTCTGTTGAGTGACGTGCCCAACCTCAGCGCGCAGAAACGCGAAGGACGCATCGCCCGAGGCACCGAAGACGGGGCCGAGCGTGTCGTGGCCGGTGATCGCGAGCTGCCGCAATTGTCGGTGCATGACGACGGTGTCCGGCGTTTCATCGCCCTGGTGGACGAGTGCTACGACCGCAAGGTGCCTTTGTACCTGGAAGCGCAGGTGCCGATGGCGGCGCTGTACACCGAGGGTTATCTGGAATTTCCGTTCCGCCGCACGTTAAGCCGATTACAGGAAATGCAGCTGCAACGTTTCGCCGAAGCCTAATAACCGGGAGCCGCGAAGATGAATCAGCCCCTGTCCCATCATTTGCTGACCATGGCTTATCAGAATGCCTGGGCCAATTACCGACTCGCCAAGGCCTGGAATCGGTTGACCCCGGCCGAACTGGCGGCACCGCGCGTCAGCTTCTTCCCAAGTCTCATTGCCACCCTCAACCATATATTGACCTGCGACTGGTTCTACGTGGATGCGCTGGAGCGGGAGTTGCGCGGTGACGATCCGCACCCTGATTGCTATGTGTTCTTCACCGAGGACGAACCGTTCTCGGCAGCCGCCGATCTGCAGCGTGAACAAGCGCATGTCGACCGTCGCCTGATTGCCTACTGCGAACAACTTCGCGATGCCGAACTGGGGCAAATCGTGACCATCGCCCGCGACACGCCGCAACACGACAGCCGTTTGCGCCTGCTGTCGCACTTGTTCGAGCACCAGCTCCATCACCGCGGTCAGGTGCACGCGATGCTCAGCGGTACGTCGGTCAAACCGCCGCAACTGGACGAGTTTTTTTGTGCCGGTGAGTCACGCCTGAGAGCCGAGGATTTTGCCGAATTGGGCTGGACCGAAGCGCTGATCTGGGGCGTTTGAGGCAAGTTCGGGTTGTCGACAATTGCGCCTCGCGATAATGTCCGTCGACCTCCCGGCGCGAGAGACGCGCCGGGACAACTTGACGGGACGTTGACGATGGAAATGGAATCCGCAGAAATTCTGGTACTTCAAGCCAGCTACACCAATCCGCTGCATGCCGAGGCCATCGGTGTGGTGCTCAATGCGTACGCCGAAGACCCGATGGGCGGCGGTCAGCCATTGCCCGAAGACACTCTGCAACAACTGCCGGGGGAACTGGCCAAGCGTCCCCATGCGTTCAGCGTACTGGCGTTTGTCCGTGGCGAACCGGCCGGGCTGGTCAATTGCTTTGAAGGTTTCTCGACGTTTGCCTGCCGGCCGCTGGTCAACGTGCACGATGTGTCCGTAGCGCCGAAATTTCGCGGACTGGGGCTGAGCCAGAAGATGCTGCAAAAGGTTGAGGACATCGCCCGGCAACGGGGCTGCTGCAAGATCACCCTGGAAGTGCTTGAGGGCAATGCCGTCGCGCAGGCGTCTTACGGCAAGTTCGGTTTTGCGCCCGGCATGTTCGACCCGGCCCATGGCCGCATGCTGTTCTGGACCAAGGCGCTTTAACGCCCATGAACAGCCTCGATGGCGCGCAGGGCAGGGCACCCGTGACAACCGATAAACCGTGGGCGATTTTCCTGATTTTCCTGCGTCTGGGGCTGACCTCGTTTGGCGGCCCTGTCGCGCATCTTGGCTATTTTCGTAGCGAGTTAGTAGCGCGTCGGCGCTGGCTGAGCGAAGCGGCGTACGCCGAACTGATCGCCCTGTGCCAGTTTCTACCAGGCCCGGCGAGCAGTCAGGTGGGCATGGCGCTGGGCTTGTCCCGCGCCGGCTATTCGGGGGCATTGGCGGCATGGGCGGGTTTCACCTTGCCCTCGGCGCTGATCCTGACGTTGTTGGCAATCGGCATCACCCACGGTGGCTGGGCGTTGCCAGCGGGTTTGATTCACGGGCTGAAAATTGTTGCCGTCGCCGTGGTTGCCCAGGCCGTTTGGGGCATGGCCCGCACGTTATGCCGAGGTCCGGTGCGCGTGGGCATTATGTTCGTGGCGACTGCCGGGGTTCTGCTCTGGCCTACGTCTGTGGGGCAGATGACGGTGATGGCCGTGGCGGCGTTAATTGGGTTGGCCTTGCTACATAACGCAAACGGAGCGCAACAGGAGGGCCTGTCGATTCGACTCAGTCGCGTGGCTGTCTGGCTGGCGCTCGGTCTGTTCGTGGCTCTGCTTCTGGGTTTGCCGCTGATTGCGCACCGCTGGCCGGGCTCGTTGATCAGCTTGTTCGATGGCTTCTACCGAACGGGGGCGTTGGTGTTTGGCGGCGGCCACGTCGTGTTGCCGCTGTTGCAAAGTCAGGTGGTGAACTCGGGATTGCTGAGCAATGACGTGTTTCTCGCCGGTTATGCCGCCGCGCAAGCGGTGCCGGGGCCGCTGTTCACGTTCGCGGCGTTTCTCGGCGCGTCCATCAGCGGCTGGAGCGGTGCGCTGGTGTGCGTATTGGCGATATTTTTGCCGTCGCTGCTGTTGGTGATCGGCGTCCTGCCGTTCTGGCAGCGTTTGCGTGGCAATGGCCGGGTGCAAGCGGCACTGGCCGGGGTGAATGCCGGGGTGGTCGGGCTGTTGCTGGCCGCGTTGTATCAGCCGTTGTGGACCACCTCGATTCTCAGCCCGCGGGATGGGCTGTTGGCGGTGCTGGCGTTGATGGCGCTGCTGTTCTGGCGATGCCCGCCGTGGTTGCTGGTGCTGCTGGGCGGGTTATGCGGCGTGCTGCTCGGCGCTTGAAACCATTTGAACGGGCATAAAAAAGGGCGTCCATCAGGACGCCCGTTTGCCATCGTTTATTTCGGCCGATAGGTTTCGGTCACTTGTGCGGTTTGATCGTTCGGAACCCTCAGTTCAATAGATCTGGTTTCGACGCCGTTTGCCTGCTGTTGTTTGAGATGCAGGGTTTCGAAGTAATACCGCATGCGCTCGGCGCCGCCTTCGGCAAATGCAGCGGTCGAACCGAACATCATCAGGCTGGCGAGGATCAACGCAGTACGTTTCATGGTTTGCCTCCCACTACGGATATCGGGTGCCTTTCATCCATGAGCCAATGTTGCCGGGTCATTATCCGCCGATTCCGTGAATTGGGAATCAACCGCGTCAGAGCTTCCAGTCAAGGCTCAGGGTGACCGTGCGCGGGTCGCCCCAATAGACGCCGTTGTAGAACCCGACGTTGTCGTAATACTTCTTGTCGAACAGGTTGTCGACGTTCAACGACGCCGACAGGTGCTTGTCGAACTCATACCGCGACATCAGCTTGACCACGGTGTAGGCCTCCTGGCGGATGTTGGTGCTGGCGGTGATGATCTCGCCATCGGCGCCCCGGCCGACTGGACGTCTGGCGGCGCGGTAGACGTCGCTTTGCCAGTTCACCGCGCCGCCTACGGTTAATGCCTGCCAGTCGCCGGGCAGGCGATAGGCCGTGGAGAATCGGAGCATGTTCAACGGCTGAGCGGTGTTGTTGCGCTGCTTCTCGCCATCGGCCGAGTGGGTGTAGGTGTAGCCGGCCGTCATGTTCCAGCCCGCCATGACCTCGCCGGAGACCTCGGCTTCGAAGCCTTGGACCTTGTTGCCTTTGCCGCCTGATTTGAAGAATTCCTCACCGGTGACCGGGTCTGGTGGCACCGAGTCGTCGCGTTCGGCGACGTTGTCCTGCTTGCTCCAGAACACCGCCGTGGCGAGGTTGAGTCGCTCTTCCAGCAAGCTGCCCTTGAGCCCCAGCTCATAGTTGCTGCCAACCACCGGTTCGAGGTATTTGTGATTGCTGTCGCGTTCGTCCTGCGGCTTGAAAATGTCGGTGTAGCTGACGTACACCGTGTATTCAGGCGTGAGGTCGTAGAGCAGCCCGGCGTAAGGCGTCCACATGTCGTGGTGCTGCTGGCTGGTGGTTTCGACACCGGTCCGTTGCAGGTTGCGGTCGTAGTTGTAGGCGTTTTTCGAGATCTCCCAGCTGCCGTAGCGACTGCCGAGTACCGCGTGCAGGTCGTCGGTCAGGGTCAGGCGCGTGGCCAGGTAACCGGCCTTTTGCCGGGTGCTTTCATCGGAGCCTTTAAGGCTGGTGACGGTGTCGGGGAATTTGGGGATGCCGCCCATGTACTTCCAGTCGGGGACCCTCTCGTAATCCGGCGACCGTGCGCCGTCTACGGTGTAAGGGTTGTCTTCGCGACGTTCGGCTTCGCCATAGCCGATCATCATTTCGTGCTCGCGCCCGAACAGCGAATAAGGGCCGGACACGTTGAAGTCATAGGCCTTCATTTTTTCCGTGCCGATCATGTGACTGACGTTGGCGAACATGCCGCTGCGATCCGCCTCGGGGAAACCGCCACCGCCGTAGTAAATCTTGCCGTCGGTGTCACTCTCACGGTGGGTGTAGGCCGCCTTGAGGTGCCAGCCGGCGCCCAATTGCTGGTCCAGCGTGGCAAACGCAGTCTTGTCCTTCAGCGGCCAGGAACTCCACGGCGTGGCCATGTTGGTGGAGCGTCCGAGGTTGGCTTTGCTGCCGTCAGCGTTCCAGTACGGCACGGTGCCCCAGGAGGTGCCTTGCACCTGTTTGTCCTGATAGTCGTAACCCACGGCCAGCACGGTGTCGTCGGTCAGGTCGGCTTCGAGAATCCCGTAGCCGACTTCCCGTTGCAGCGCGTACTTGTCTCGGTAGGAACCGCTGTCGCGATAGGCCAGCACACTGCGACCGCGCAGGCGCCCGTCGAAGGCCAGCGGTCCGCCGACGTCCACATAGCTGTAGTAATCGTCATAGCTGCCGCCGCTGACACCGGTCTGGGCCTCCCATTGTGCGGTCGGCCGTTTGCGCACCATGTTGATCGTCGCAGACGGATCGCCGGCGCCCGTGGTCAGGCCGGTCGCGCCGCGAACCACTTCGATGCGGTCGTAGATGATGGTGTCGGAATCGGACTTCATGTAGCCGAAGGTGTTGAGCATCCCGTCGATCTGGAAATTGTTGATCGAGTAACCGCGGGACGAATAGCTGATGCGGTCCGAATCGTTGTGCTGAACCACCACGCCGGTGGTCTGGCTCATGGCTTCGGAGAGCGTGCCGAGTTTGAAGTCATCCATCTGCTGGCGCGTGACCACGGACACCGATTGTGGCGTTTCCTTGATCGACAGGTTCAGCCGCGTCGCCGTGCTCATGGCGCCGGTGGTGTACGACTCGGTGTTTTCGGTGGTGCTGCCCAATCCCTGGGCGGTCACACTGGTGGCGCCCAGTTCAAGGGTGCGACTCGGTGCTTGATCCGGGGTGGTTTCGGCCAATAGATCGGGGCTCAGGGCAGCACTGCACAGGCCCAGGGTCAAGGTCATGGAACGGGTGATAGGCGCGAACATCGCAGCCGACTCCTTGTCTTCGAGGGAAAAATTCCGTTTGTTCAAAGACGAAGGGGGAGAAGGGGATTTAGGTCTAAACGAGAATTATTGTTATTTTGCGATGTTTCGGAAGTGGCTTTGAATGCAGAAGAAAGTTGGAAACACGAGACCTGTAGCAGCTGGCGAAGCCTGCGTTCGGCTGCGCAGCAGTCGTAAAATCAGACAATGCGGTATTTCAGCAATACCGCATGCACAGGTTTCACGACTGCTGCGCAGCCGAACGCAGGCTTCGCCAGCTGCTACAAGGTGTGCGCTAGAGCCATGGTCTAATTATGCGCAACTTCCGGATCGCCAGGTTTGCCCTTGGGTTTCATCAGGCTGAAGTCGATCAATGGACGCGACTGACGTTCATACGGATTGCCGATCATCAGCGGCCGCGGCGTGAAGCGGTCGCTGACCAGGCTCTTGGTGCGGTCCAGTTCATCAAAACTCAGGCCCGCCAGATCAGCCCAGGTGTGGATCAGGTGCGAACTGCTGTATGGCCGCCCCAGGTCACCGGCAAAACTCCAGTCGTGGGTTTCACGCCATTTCGGCGAAGCCCAGGCCATGAACGGAATGGTGTACATCGGCGCGGTCGGCTTGGCCTCGTTGCGCCCCAGCGTACTGTGGCCCGGGGAATCGAAGACGTCTTCGCCATGGTCCGAGAGGTACATCAGGAAGCCGTTGGGATCGGATTTGGCGTAGTCCTTGATCAGGCTCGACACCACAAAATCGTTGTACAACACCGCGTTGTCGTAGCTGTTGTACGTCGGCACCTGATCGTCACGCACGCCTTCAGGCACACCTTTGCGATCGGTGAACTTGTTGAAGGTCGGCGGATAACGGTACTGATAGCTCATGTGCGTGCCGAGCAAATGCACCACGATCAACTTGCGCGGCGCGGCGTCTGCCAGTGCCTTGTTGAAGGGCGCGATCACGTCGCCATCGTACTGCGCTGCGTTCTGGTTGCGGTTGTTGTTCAGGTACACCTGCTCGTCGGCCTGTTCGGAAAACGTCGTGAGCATGGTGTTGCGCTTGGTCATGGTCTGCTGATTGGTGATCCAGAAGGTCTTGTAACCCGCCTGTTTCATCATGCTGACCAGGGACGGCGTGGACAAGTAAAGGTCCGGGTTTTCTTCGTCGGCGAAGGTCAGTACCTGCTGCAACGCCTCGATGGTGTACGGGCGTGGGGTGATGACATTGTCGAAGACCGCCATCTGATCCTTGAGCTTGTCCAGTTCCGGCGTGGTTTCACGCGGGTAACCGTAGAGGCTCATGCGCTGGCGGTTGGTGGACTCGCCGATCACCAGCACCAGGGTCGCTGGCTGGTTGGCCATCGTGTCCTTGAGGTTCTTGAGCGGTGGAATCTTGCTCGCGCTGTCGAGCATGTCTTGCATGCCGGCCAGGGTATCGAGGTAACGGTGATACGCCACCGCCATTTGCCAAGGCACCGCCGGCTCGATACGGGTTTCGAATTTCTCGAAGCCGCCGGCCAGGCTGCCAGTGCGCGCAGTCTGCTTGATCAGCGGGTAACCGACCACGGCCACCAAAATGGCGGTCGCGGCCACCAGCGCACGACCGCGGGGCATGTACACCGGGCGCAAGCGGGTCCACAGGAAATACGCGAACAGCGTGTGGGCGAGGAACGCCGCCACCATCCACCAGGCGAAATACTGGGTCATGTACTCGCCGGCTTCAGAGATGTTCGATTCGAACATGATGAAGATGACGCTCTGGGAAAATTCCTGCTGATAGATGAAGAAGTAACCCAGGCTGGCCATCGAACAGGCCCACAACACCACGCCGATCAGCGCGGCCATTACCCGTGTCTGTCTAGGGAACAGCAGCATCGGCGCGAGCCAGATGGCGCTCATCACAAAGGCCTGGCGGAACCCGGTGAAACCGGAGGTGCCCGTCAGTTGAATCAGCAGTTGGGTAATGCCGGAAAAATACCAGAAGAACAGGAACAACCAGAGAAATCCTGCCCAATCGAAACCTTTCGCAGTCGTAGTGCTGCGTTTAAACACAGTCATTCAGCGCTCCAGCCAAGAAATCACGTCGACACGTCGGGAGCCTTCCATGTTGCCGACGAACGGAAGCCGCGCGGATACCGAGCGGCCATAATGAGCCGGAGTATCAACAAGTCGATGTGAAAACTTTGTGAGTTGCCGTAAACGGCAAGGCGGGGAGCGGTGTCGGAAACAGCAGAGGGCTGTTTCCGGATCAAGCGTGGGAATCAGGCGTGAGGAGCGCGCTGGGTGACGGGCAAGGGCTGAGCCGAAGAGCTTTGTGTGAGTAAGCGCAGCTGCGCGAGCTCCTGCTTGAGCAGGTCGCGCTCTTCTTTCAACTGGCGCAATTCATCACGACGGATCGTGACGTAAAGGGTTTGTGCTGGCCGTGCTGCTTGTACTGTGCCCATTGCTCACCTCGCAAATGGCTGTCTCAACTGTAAATCCGCCCCGACATCGGTGCTTATTTACTATCGGCGCCAATTTTGATTTCTTTTGCCCCTGAAGGGAACTTTTTTATTTTTCATGGTCGTTGTGTCTTCAGTTCGATTTCTGACGTTATCAGTCAGGATCGGGCACAATGCCCGGAAACTTCACGCCAGCGCTCTGGACTAACCCACATTAGTCGCGTTGGGCTATAACCTTTGACACACTTTATTTGTAGTAGGGAGCATCAGCACATGCAACTCGGGATTATTGGACTGGGCCGCATGGGCGGAAATATTGCGCGTCGCCTGATGCTCAACGGGCATACCACCGTTGTTTACGACCGCAACACCGCCTTCGTCGATACCCTGGCCGCAGAAGGCGCCAAGGGCGTCATCGACCTGCCGGCGCTGGTCGCAGGCCTGGCCAAGCCACGTGCGGTGTGGGTCATGCTGCCGGCCGGCGCGCCGACCGAAGACACCATCGACACCCTGAGCACCTTGCTCGAAGCCGGCGACACCATCATCGACGGCGGCAACACCTTTTATAAGGACGACATCCGCCGGGCCAAAACCCTGTCGGAGAAAGGCCTGCACTACATCGACGTCGGCACCTCCGGCGGCGTCTGGGGCCTGGAGCGCGGTTACTGCATGATGATCGGCGGCGAAGGCGAGGTCGTAAAACGCCTTGATCCGCTGTTCGACAGCCTGGCGCCGGGCATGGGCGACATCCCGCGCACCAAGGACCGCAAGTCGGAAGATGATCGCGCCGAGCGCGGTTACATCCACGCAGGTCCCGCAGGCTCTGGCCATTTCGTGAAGATGATCCACAACGGCATCGAGTACGGAATGATGCAGGCCTTTGCCGAAGGCTTCGACATCCTCAAGACCAAGGCCCGCACCAACCTGCCGGAAGACCAGCGTTTCGACCTGAACGTGGCCGACATTGCCGAAGTCTGGCGCCGTGGCAGCGTGGTGTCGTCGTGGTTGCTCGATCTGACCGCCGACGCACTGGCCAGCGACCCGAAACTCGACGGTTACTCAGGCTCGGTGGCTGACAGCGGTGAAGGCCGCTGGACCATCGAAGCCGCCATGGAGCAATCGGTGCCTGTGCCGGTGCTGTCGAACTCGCTGTTCTCCCGCTACCGTTCGCGCGGCCAGGGCACCTTTGGCGACAAGATTCTCTCGGCCCAGCGCTTCGGCTTCGGCGGCCATGTGGAGACTTCGAAAAAATGACGCGTCTGATCCGCAATAAATCCAAGGCAGAACCCGCACCACCGACCACGCTGTTTTTGTTCGGTGCCCATGGTGACCTGGTCAAGCGCTTGCTGATGCCGGCGCTGTACAACCTGAGTCGCGACGGTCTGCTTGGCGATGGACTGCGGATCATCGGCGTTGACCACAACGCCATCAGTGACGAAGCCTTTGCGCAGAAGCTCGAAGATTTCATTCGGACCGAAGCGGCCACCAAAGTCGGCAAGGGCGATGAAGCCCTTGATCCGGCGCTGTGGGCCAAACTGGCCAAAGGCATCAGCTACGTCCAGGGCGACTTCCTGGACGACAGCACTTATCAAGCGCTGGCGGCGAAAATCGCCGCCAGCGGCACGGGCAATGCGGTGTTCTACCTGGCCACCGCGCCACGTTTCTTCAGTGAAGTGGTGCGCCGCCTCGGCGCCGCCGGCTTGCTGCAAGAGACACCCGAAGCCTTCAGAAGGGTGGTGATCGAAAAACCGTTCGGCTCCGATCTGCACACCGCTGAAGCGTTGAACGCGTGTTTGCTCAAGGTGATGTCGGAAAACCAGATCTACCGGATCGATCACTACCTGGGCAAGGAAACCGTGCAGAACATTCTGATCAGCCGGTTCTCCAACAGCCTGTTCGAAGCGTTCTGGAACAACCATTACATCGACCACGTGCAGATCACCGCCGCCGAAACCGTCGGCGTGGAAACCCGTGGCAGTTTTTATGAGCACACCGGCGCCTTGCGGGACATGGTGCCCAATCACCTGTTCCAGTTGTTGGCGATGGTGGCGATGGAACCGCCGGCAGCCTTTGGCGCCGATGCGGTCCGTGGCGAGAAAGCCAAAGTGGTCGGCGCGATCCGTCCGTGGTCCACGGAAGAGGCGCGGGCCAACTCGGTCCGTGGCCAATACACGGCTGGCGAACGCGATGGCAAACCCTTGGCCGGTTATCGCGAGGAAGCCAACGTCGCGCCCGACAGCAACACCGAAACCTACGTTGCGCTGAAAGTCATGATCGACAACTGGCGCTGGGTTGGCGTGCCGTTCTACCTGCGCACCGGCAAACGCATGAGCGTGCGCGACACCGAGATCGTCATTTGCTTCAAGCCGGCGCCATACGCGCAGTTTCGCGATACCGAGGTCGATGAGCTGCAACCGACCTATCTGCGAATCCAGATTCAACCCAACGAAGGCATGTGGTTCGACCTGTTGGCCAAGCGGCCCGGGCCAGCACTGAAAATGGCCAACATTGAGTTGGGGTTTGCCTACAAGGATTTCTTTGAAATGCAGCCGTCCACCGGCTACGAAACGCTGATCTACGATTGCCTGACTGGCGATCAGACGCTGTTCCAGCGCGCCGACAACATCGAGAACGGCTGGCGCGCCGTGCAGCCATTCCTCGACGCCTGGCAGCAGGACGCGAGCGTGCAGCGTTATCCGGCCGGCGAGAACGGCCCGCAGGCGGCTGATGAGCTGCTGGCCCGTGACGGTCGCGTCTGGCACTGCCTCGGATGAGTGACGTCCCGCAACAACCCATCCGTTTTCTGCTGAGCGACATGGACGGCACCTTGCTGCTGCCCGATCACACGCTCAGCCAGCGCACCATCGAGGCAGTTCGCTCATTACGCGAGGCCGGCGTGCTGTTCAGCCTGGCCACCGGGCGTCCACCCAAAGCCATGCTGCAGCAGATCGAAGCCCTCGGCGTCGACCTGCCGACGGCGGCGTTCAATGGCGGCACGATCGTCAATCCGGACGGCAGCTTGCTGGTCGCACATTATTTGCCGGCCACGGCTGCACTGACGGCGTTGGCGCTGTTTGCCGATCAGCCGGACGTTGAAGTCTGGGTGTTCAGTGGCGGTGACTGGTTGCTCAAGGACCCGAACGGGCCGATGGTCCCGCGCGAGCAGCACGGCCTAGGCTATCCGCCGGTGGTGGTCGAGAGTTTCGAGCCGTTTCTGACGCGCATCGACAAGATCGTCGCCACCAGCAACAACACGCAATTGTTGATCGAGCTGGAAGCGCAGCTGTTGCCGAAAGTGGAAGGCCAGGCGCAGGTCTCGCGGTCGCAGCCGGTGTATCTGGACGTGACGGCGATGCAGGCGAACAAGGGTGCTGCGTTGGCGACACTGGCCGAGTTTCTCGGTGTGCCGCTGGAACAGACCGCCGCGATGGGCGATGGCGGCAATGACCCGGCGATGTTTCATTGCGCCGGGTTGTCGATTGCCATGGGGCAGGCGGAAGAGGCGGTGAAGCGCCAGGCCGATGTGGTGACAGGCGCCAACACCGAAGACGGCGCGGCCCAGGCGATTGAGCGGTACATCCTCCCCAGGTAAGTACACAAAACAATGTGGGAGCGGGCTTGCTCGCGAATGCGGTGTGTCATTCAGCACAAATATTGACTGACACACCGCATTCGCGAGCAAGCCCGCTCCCACATTTTAGGATTGTGTTATAGCCAGAAACTCACGGCGTACCAACCCAACACACCCATCACCACCGTATACGGCAACGCCATCCACACCATCCGCCCGTACGACAGTCGAATCAGCGGCGCAATCGCCGACGTCAGCAAAAACAGAAACGCCGCCTGACCATTTGGCGTCGCCACGCTCGGCAGGTTGGTGCCGGTATTGATCGCAATGGCCAGCGTTTCGAAGTGCTCACGGCTCATATGGCCGGAGACAAACGCCTGTTTCACTTCGGTGATGTAAATGGTCGCCACAAACACGTTATCGCTGATGGCCGACAGCAGACCGTTGGCAATGTACAACATACCCGGCTGCTGATCGGCCGGTAGCGCCAGCACCCACTGGATCAGCGGCGTGAACAACTGCTGATCGTGAATCACCGCGACCACTGCGAAGAACACCACCAGCAATGCCGTGAACGGCATGGCGTCCTTGAACGCGTTGCCGATACGGTGCTCGTCGGTGATGCCGGTGAAGGCGGTGATCAACACGATCACCATCAAGCCGATCAGGCCCACTTCAGCCACGTGAAACGCCAGGCAGCCAATCAGAATGAGCGCCGCCAACCCTTGAACGATCAGGGAGGCGCGTTGGCGCGAGGTGCGCTCGGCGTTGTCTTCGGCCGCATAGTTGGCCAGCACCGCGCGCACGTTGTCCGGCAGCAGCGTGCCGTAACCGAACCAGCGCAGTTTCTCCAGCAACACGCACGTCACCAGACCGGCAACCAATACCGGTAATGAAACAGGCGCGACTTTCAGAAAGAATTCGGAAAAGTGCCAACCCATCTCGTGACCGATCAGCAGGTTTTGCGGCTCGCCAACCAGCGTGCAAACACCGCCCAACGCCGTGCCCACGGCGCCGTGCATCAGCAGGCTGCGCAGGAACGCGCGGAACTGATCGAGGTCGTCATGATGCAGTGTGGGCAGGTGCTGGTCGTCACTGAACTCACTGTCCTGACGCGGATCGTTGCCCGAGGCGACGCGGTGATACACCGAATAAAACCCCACGGCAGCGCTGATGATCACCGCCGTCACCGTCAAGGCATCGAGGAACGCCGACAGGAACGCCGAGAGAAAGCAGAACATCAGGGACAGCAGGGCCTTGGAACGAACCCCCAGCAGCAGGCGCGAGAACAGAAACAGCAGCAGGTCTTTCATGAAGTAGATGCCCGCCACCATGAACATCAGCAGCAGGATCACCGGAAAGTTGTGCACCAGTTCGTCGTAAAGCGCCTGGGGCGTGGTCATTTTCAGCAGCAACGCTTCGACCAGCAGCAACCCGCCGGGCATCAGCGGATAACATTTGAGCGCCATGGCCAGGGTGAAAATGAACTCCAGCACCAGCAGCCAACCGGTCACCACCGGACCGATCGTCCACAACACCAGTGCGTTGAGTATCAGGAAGCCGACAATGCTCGCCTTGTACCAGCGGGGTGAGTGGCCGAGAAAGTTGTGCGCGAAAGCCTGGGCCATTGAACCGGACATCGGCTACTCCTTGTATTAAGAAGCGCGCAACTTGCCGTAAGCCGAGGGGAAGATCAAGTGTGGGAAAAGTCGTTGGCCGAACCGAGGTAGCGCACGACGACTGCCCGGTAGTTGCCGTCCAGCGAATAACCCGCCACGACGATGCCTCCATCCGCCTGAACAGCCACCGACGTGGCGGTGTCCAGGCTGCGGCCCAGACGGGTGCGAACCCAGCAAGTGCCCTCGGCAAAGCCAGGGTCCAGCTGTCCGCCAGGTAAATAGCGGGCCAACAGGAAGTCGGCTTCAACTCCACCAATCGTGGCGCCTACCGCCAGTACCCGGCCGTCCGGCTGGAGCTGGGCGGCATTCCACTGGCAACCGCTGCGACCGATTTTCAGCAGGTGTGGCTGGCCACCGTTGCAATGAACGTCCGGGCGACCGTTGCTGTGCAGTTTCAGCGCCAGGCTTTGCATCGGGTCGCGACAGCTGCCAAAACACTGCAAATCACCATTTTCCTGCTGGACGATCTGGCTGACCTGAACGCTGTGTCCCTGAACACTGAAGGTCATGAAACCATCGACGGCGAAGTGGTCATCGAGGCTGCCGTCGCAGAGGTAACGCGCCAGCAAGCCTTCTTCGGGAAAATTGATCGATCCGCCGACCATGATCCGACCGTCTCGCTGCACCATCAGGCTGCTGAGCCAGGAGTTCATCAGCAAATGCCTGACCATGACAAAACCGCGGCCATTAAAAGAGTCATCGAGCTCGCCGGTGTCGGTGAGACGAATCAGCAGGCCCACGTGATCGGCCAGTTCGAAATGGTGATTGGCCAGCAGCAGGATGCGGCCGTCAGCCTGTACCTGCACATCGCAGGCTTCAGCCCCCGGTACGCCGGGAGGAAGCCAGGCGTCGCGCACGCCTCGTGACAGATTCCCCGGCAAACGAATGACGCAGCACCCATTGTCGCCAAAGCCCCTGACCAGATGACCTTGCGAGTCGAACATTGCCAGCGCCGGCAGTGTCCGGTGAGCGTCTTCATAGTGCAGGCCAGCGACCAGGATGTTGCCGTCGTCCAGGACCAGGACCTTGCCCGCCATGGCCTCAAACCCGCGCTGGAATTGCCCGATGACACTGCCGCAGGTGCCGAACGCCAGATCCGCCGACCCGTCTTCAAGCAAGCGAGCCAGGCCAAAGCAATGGCCGCCCCGTGTGCCGACTTTCGCCGCCACCAGAATGCGGCCGCTGGAGTCGATCGCTACGCTGTTGGCGATGCTCGACGTGCTGGCGGCGAAATACACTTGGGTTTTGCCGTTGGCGGCGAAGCTTTTATCGAGGTGGCCGGCCGTGTACTGCGCCGCAGGTAGGGCAAAAGCAGTCTGGTTTGGCATGCGCGCGTCTCCTTGCGAGCTGACCGAAACCCGGGGACCGGGAGGGCAACTGCGTGTGCAAAACATTCAATCCCTGAACGCACGATTGCACAACTGTCACAACTAACGGGTGGAGGGTCGCTTTGTGCCAGAACAGTGTCTTTTCGAACCACTGACAAGCCTGCCAAGCAATAAAGCAAAAGATCGCAGCCTCGTTTCACTCGACAGCTCCTACATGGAATACGTTTTCCCTGTAGGAGCTGTCGAGTGAAACGAGGCTGCGATCTTTTTACGCTTTAAACGCCGAATCTCTTAGTGCGGCATGGACCAGGATTGCAGCGTGTAGCCATCCTCGCTCAGTTCAGCGCGAGCTTCTTCAAGAATGTGTTCAAGTTGCGCCGGGTCGGTATACGCACTGCATGGTATTTGTGTGCGGCCGAGAGGGGTGCTGGTGCGATCGATCACCGTCAGGCAGAGTTCGCCGTTACCGTCTTGTGGGGCCCAGGCTACGCATTGAAAAGGTTGAAATGCGCGGTCGGCAATCAAAAGAGCTTCGTTGATACGGAGCGGGGCGGTCATGGGATCTTCTCTCTATTATGCCCAATCAAGTGACAGGCCGTCGGTTGGGCTCACCGTTCGGCTGGTTACTTGTACTGATGCCCTCAACCGGGGGTCAGGTCACACCTCAATCAAAAGAAATTTCAACTTTCTTTCATATACTCAATGCAGGGCGATTTTTGAAAGCTGAATGAAAGGTTGAACTCGTTAGGTAACTAACAAACTCTTTCTTATAACTAATAACGCGACGTCCCTATAGTCAAACGGTACAAGGTGGCGTCAAATTCTTGCTAATGTTACAGCCAGATCCGCCAAACGACTGTTTTTAATAATATTTCCTAAAGTTTGGCGTCAAGGAACAGTCATGATCGAAACGCCTGCGTTACGACGTCTGTTAGTGGTTGACCCCTGCGACGACTGTCATCGTCTGTTGCCGGGTCTGCGCTCTGTGGGCTGGGATGTTGACAGCTGTTCCCTGGAAAATGCCGGCGACCGAACGTGCGACGTTGGCCTGTTGCGATTACAACCCTTTCATCTTGAACGCCCGGAAGCTGTCAAAGAACTGATCAGTCGCAGCGGTACCGAGTGGATCGCCGTCCTCAACCAGGAAGTCCTGCGCCTGCAAAATGTCGGTGACTTTGTCTGCGAATGGTTTTTTGACTTCCACACCTTGCCGTTTGACGTCTCTCGGGTGCAAGTCACGCTGGGTCGGGCGTTCGGCATGGCGCGCTTGCGCGGGCAGGGCACGATTCATATCGATCAGCCAGAGCACGAGCTGCTCGGCGACAGCAAGCCGATCCGCGAACTGCGTAAATTACTCAGCAAGCTGGCGCCCACCGAGTCTCCGGTATTGATTCGTGGCGAGAGCGGTACCGGAAAGGAACTGGTGGCCCGCACGCTGCATCGACAATCCCAGCGTCACAACAGGCCTTTCGTGGCAATCAACTGCGGGGCGATTCCCGAACACTTGATCCAGTCCGAACTGTTTGGTCACGAGAAAGGCGCCTTTACCGGCGCCCACCAACGCAAGGTCGGCCGGATCGAAGCGGCGAATGGCGGCACACTGTTTCTTGATGAGATCGGTGACCTGCCACTGGAATTGCAAGCCAATCTGCTGCGCTTCCTGCAGGAAAAACACATCGAGCATGTCGGCGGCAGCCAGCCTATTCCGGTGGATGTGCGGGTATTGGCGGCGACTCATGTCGACCTTGAGGCGGCGGTCGAGAAGAAAAGCTTTCGTGAGGATTTGTACTATCGCCTGAACGTGCTGCAAGTCGTCACTGCGCCACTGCGCGAACGCCATGGTGACTTATCGATGCTGGCCAACCACTTCTCCCATTTCTACAGCCATGAAACCGGCCGCCGCCCTCGCAGCTTCAGCGACGACGCCCTGATTGCCATGGGCAAACATGACTGGCCGGGCAATGTTCGCGAGCTGGCCAACCGGGTCCGTCGCGGGTTGGTACTCGCCGAGGGCCGGCAGATCGAAGCGCGAGACCTGGGGTTGCTCAGCCAGCACACGATTCCCGCACCGATGGGCACGCTGGAAGACTACAAGACCCGCGCTGAACGCCAGGCGTTGTGCGATGTACTCAACCGCCACAGCGATAATCTGAGCATCGCCGCCAAGGTGCTGGGGATCTCCAGGCCTACCTTCTACCGTTTGTTGCACAAACATCAGATCCGTTAGACGCAAGATCAAGAGGTCGCAGCCTCGTCTCACTCGAGCTGCTACAGGATGAACGCATTCCCATGTAGCCGCTGTCGAGTGAAACGAGGCTGCGAGCTTTTTAGGTTCCACACACACAAACATATAAAAGCCCCGCCGGGATTGAAGTCCCGGCGGGGCTTTGTTGTTGTGGATCAGAAGTAGTACGGGAATTTCAGGCTGAAGGAAAAGTCTGGCGAGTCATCGGTCAGGCCGATGGCAAGGTTGGGTACGATCGTCAGGTTGTCGGAGGCGGCCAGGGTCATGCCGATGTTGAAGTTGGCCGAGTTGTAGTCGCTGTTGGAGATCGACTGCCAATCACCACCGTCCGGCCTGATCTTGCTCTTGCGGGCGAACTGATCGGTGAACGAGAACGACATACTCATCTTCTCGTTCAAGGCGAAGGCAATGCCGGCGCCGATCTGCCAGGAATCGCCCAGCTTCACGTCCCCTTTCACCTTGGAACCGACCTGAGGGCTGATGTCGCTGAAAGAGTCCTGCATGTTGTAGGTGTAGGACAGGCTGCCGAACAGCACGGCAGGGTCGAAGGTCTTGACCAGCGAGATACCCGGGGTGATCGCCCAGACACCATTGCCGGTCGGCAAATCCTCGGGGACCGAGAGGTTATCGTTGGTCGGGTCGCTGACCAGCTTGATGCCGTAAGGGTCCTTGCCTGTCGGTGCCTTGACGCGCAGTGTAGCGACCGCGTCGGGCAGGTTGGCCGACTCATCCAGAAATTTGTAGGCAACGCCGACGTTCACATCGCCGATGGTCGGGTCGCGGGTAACGGTTGCGTCCGATGTCACGGGGCCTGCGCCACCGGCACCACCGGAGGAATACGTTGATTCGCGATAAACCACGGGGACGTTGATGTCGAACTGCCAACGTTGAGCCACGTTGTACCGGGCGGTCAGGTCCAGGGTCCAGTTGTCGGCCTTGATGCGGTCGAGGTTGATGTTGCCGAGGAAAATCGAGTCCAGTGCCAGGAAGCCGTTGAGCGTTAGGGCTCGGGTATCGTAGTGCGTGTAGGTCAGGCCGGTTTCGACGCTGAACTTGCCGCCACCGAAGAAGCCGCTGGCTTCGTCATACAGGTTGGAAACGCTTTGCGCAGGCTCCGAATCGTCCTTGAGCGATTGGCCGTAGGAACTGCCAGTGGTGCCCGGCGCACCGGCGGCCACAGCCTGGCCACCCTTGGTGCCTTCGGCGGGGGATTTGGTGAGGCGTTTGGGAGCCGGTGTTGCCGGTGCTTCTTCGACTTGGCGAACGCGTTGCTCGAGTACCATCAACGCGTTCTGTTGTGCTTCGTAACGCTGTTTCAGCTCCATGAGTTCTTGTTTTAGGATTTCGACCTGGGGGTCCGGTGCTGCGTATAGCATTGAGGCCGGGGCCAGGCTACTCAAACATACCAAAGCTCTGAACGTTAAAGATCGTTGCATGGGTTAGCCGTCCCTTCTGACTACATCTGATGAGACTGAGCGTAGATCAGAATCCGAGAGTGCGAAGACCTTTGAGCTGGTCCAGATTGCCGCTCACCGACCCGGCTGACGGCACGTTGTCACGTAGCACGACATTGAAGGATGTGAGGTTGCGGACCTGGTTGCTACTGCCGAGCAAAGTCGTGTTCTGCATCAGTCCACCCTGGGCCAGGCGTTGTACGGTACTGCCCTGGTTGTTGTTGGCCACGATGTTGAATTGCACACCCGTACCGGTCGAGGAAACGCTCATTGAGCCCGCGCCATTGTTGCCGATCAATGTCGAGCCTGCGGCCAGTGCCTGGCCCTGCTGTTGGGTGGCTGGCGCCTGATTGGCTTTTGTGACGTTGATGTCGACGTTGTTGTAGGCCGTATTATTGTCGCCGGCAGCCCGCACGACCTGGGTGACGCCTTCGGTGGTGTTGAGGCCGCTGCCGCCAGTGACGGAACCGGTGCCGGTGCTTTGCGAGCGCGCTGAGCCATTGCCTTTTTCATCGATCATCGACACATAGAACTGTGGCTTGATGGTCGATTGTTGAATTTGCATCGTGGAAGTTGCGCCGATCACTTCACCGTTGGCATTTTGCCAGGTGCTGGTCATCGCAATGCCGAAGCTGATGATGCGTCCCGGCATGACATAGCGGCCTCGCAGAGTCGCCAGTTCCTGATCCTTCAATTCAATGGGTTTGAACGTCTGTGCCTGGGTTGGCAGGCTGGCGGCCATGCAAACCACGGCCAGCCAGAATGGAGTCTTCATTGGATGCTCCCGGAGCGTCATGCTCGCTTGTTATTAGAAGAAGTCGCTTTGGATAAATCCAAAATCCATCAACTCTGCGTCCTGCACCGGGTTGAAGGCGTTGACGCGGTTCCTGGCGGTCAGTGGCATGGGCGGGTCGAGCAACGCGTTGGTTTTGTCGTAGCCCTGGCCAATGACGGCAAAGATGATGCCGTTCCAGCCTTTTATGAAGTCGTCGACTTTGTAACGTTTATGGCCGAGTACCGGATCGCCGATATAGACCCAGCCTTGATGGACTCTTTGCATGACCACAAAATGTTTGTAGCCACGGATATCCATGAGTACTACGACCGGAATTCTGATATCGCTCAACGTTTCCGGTGCTACCCGATAGCCGCGGGCGCGCATGCCGATACTTTCCACGTAACGCTTCATGTCGAGCATGGAGAAGCCCTGGACGCGGACAAGGTCTTGATCGGAGTGAGCCAGCATGCCTTCGATGATCTGTTCTTCATTCACGTCGAGCCAATAGGCTTGGCGCAAAATGGTCGCCAGCGCCGCTGCGCCGCAACTGAAGTCGGTTTTCTGTTGCACCAGGTCGGAAAATTTACGCTCGCGTACGCTCTGGATCGGCTTATACACAATTGCACCGCCCGGAAGGATGGAAAGCGGCATTTGTGCAGCTTCGATCACGCTGGCCAAGCAAAGCAAAAATGCCAAGGCGATTATGCGCATGGTGAGACGCCCTCTGGTGGTGTTGAAAAAGGCCCCCGTAAGGGGGCCTCCAGAGACAGCCATTAGAACGAGTTGTTGGAAATGGCCAGCGAGTTGCTTTGTTGGTTGCCCACACCGGCAGCCACGTTGACGCCCAGGTTGCCGCTGCCGCCATTCACCGAACCTGTCAGGGTTGCAGTGTTGGTCACAGGGTTGGCCCAGCCAGTTGGAGTCAGCACTTGATAGGAGTAGGTGTTGCTCAAATCATAAGAGCTGCTTTCACTGTAGCTTTTCGCTTTGTCATACGCAGACTCGGACGATTGACTGCCCGATTTTTCGTACGAGGAGTCAGACGACTTCGTGTACGACTTGTCGTACGATTTTTCGAACGACGAATCGCGAGATCTGTCGTACGAGGAATCGCGCGATTTGTCGTACGAGGATTCGTGCGATCTGTCGTACGATTTGTCTATCGATGCATCCAGCGTCGCGTCGAGCGATGCGTTAAACGATGCGTCGGAAGAACTGCTGCGAGTGCGGTCGCCCCAGCCATTGTTGACGGTAGAGGAGTTGGAAGCCGCCGCAGTAGCATCCAGCGTAGCGTTCAACGAAGCACTCAACGAAGCACTCGAAGAACCGCTTGCACTGCTGCTGTTGGATCCGCTGGCATTACTGCTGTTGGAACCGCTCGCATTGCTGGCGCTGGAACCGCTTATATCAACGCTTTTTGATCCGCTGGCGTCATAGCTTTTGGAACCGGCTTTGTTCCAGCTGGAAGAAGCGCTTTGACTGCCGCTTGCTTCAAACGACTTATCTTTGGAGAAACTGCCGCTCGCCGTATTGGTAACGGTGATGGTATCCACACGATAAGTCCGGTCTGCATTGTTATTCACAATCAGGCCAGGGCCTTGTTGATCGGCAGAAGCGGTGGCTGTTGCGTTACCGAGTGGAGCATTGGTATTGGCAATGGCCATGGTGTTTTTCTGTTGGTTCAGGTCGCCGCCGGCAATGTTGATGCCCATATTGCCGCTGCCGTTATTGCCCGATCCGCTCATCGCGCCAGTGTTTGTGACGCCGTAGTTGTCCACCCGGTTGTTGTTGCTGTATTGCCGGACGCTAGCGGTAGCAGAGGCAGTGCCGAACACGAAGCTGTTATCCAGACTGGAGTCTGAAGCAGCGTTTGCGATGGCGGCCGCGTTGTCTTGTTGGTTGCCGGCGCCGGCTGCCACGTTGACACCGACGTTGCCGCTGGTGCCCGTGGCAGAGCTGCTCATACTTGCGTCGTTGACAGTCCCTTCGTTACGGATGCGGTTGCCGGTGCTGCTCTGGTTATCCCAGGCATTGGCAGTCGCGTAAACAGGGATCTTTGTTGGAGGAGGGGTGTGTTGACCACCGTTATGATGGCCACCATTGTGGTGGCCATTATTACGGTCGTTTTGCCCAGCTTGTACAGCAACAGCCATGACCGCAGCAATTGCGAAAACCAGAGGCTTGATTGCCATCGAAGGTTTCATGGTGATTCTCCGTACTTATTTTAGGTTAAGTGTTGTTACCTACCTTTTGGGTCAATTCGCGACCCGTACGCTTAGGGTGTTGGCCGTTCGGTTTCCCACCCCGGCGCTCTGATTCAGCTGGATCACCCCACGGCTACCGGTGAATGCCTGGTCACTGGTAGTGACCTGGCGATAGCCTGGTGCAGAGTCAGTTGGATCGGAGTTGTTGAGCAGCGCCACGTTCTGTTGCATGAGGACGCTGTCGTCGATGCTTTGCGGCTGCGTACTGATGCTGATACGCAGTGCGTTGGCTTGCTGGTTGCTGGCGCCCGCACTCTGGTTGACACCCAGTACGCCGTTGCCGTGACTGAAGGAGTCGCCCTGAATGTTGGATTGGGCATCCATTCTGGGGTCGACAACGGTGCGCAAACGCTGGCGAATTTGCGTGGTCGCACTGGCATTGGTACCAATGGCGATGGCCCGGGCGTTGGCCTGTTGCTGAAAATCGCCCGCCGCCTGGTTGACCGTGAGGTTGCCTTGGTACTGCATGCCCGAACCGTCGATGTCGGCGTTATTGATGACGGGAGGTTGGGCAAAGGTCGATGCACTGCAAAACATGGCGAGAATCAGCAGCGTACGATTCATCTTAACGGTCTCCCGTTATGATTTTCAGAGCACCCAGGCCTTGCTGGATGTTGGAATTGACCATGTTGGCAATACCATTGCCCGAATTTCCCGAACGTCCGGCAGGGAGGTTGGAAAGTTGGGTCTGGTTGCTGATATTGCCGCCCAGGTTGTTGGTGTTTTGAGTCACCAGGCGGTTGATGCCTGCACCACTGGCGACGTTGGCAAAGTCGCCGTCGCTCAACTCGTTCGTTTGCTGCAGGATTTGTCTGGACGGGTTGGCATTGACGGTCGTGGGGTTAGGGTCGGGGATGACCGGCGGGATGGTTGCGTTGCGGGTCTGGACATCACGTTTGATAGTAATGATGCCGTTGTCAGCCTGTACCGGCAGGCAAACACCAGATCCGAGTGCACATCCGATTAGCAGTAGGCCATAGATGCTTCGATCAAATTTCCCCACGGCGGCAATTCCTTCTGTAATTGAAACGCTGGCCCTTATCAGCGTTGCGAGGTAGAGAGCAGAAGGTGTGCCGCTTTCTGTTTTTCTTTCAAAAACAGTTGGTTGGCTTTAATTGTCGGGGGGGTCAAAAAAATTATGTAACGCCACTGAGACAGAGCCACGCAAAAACGCCGTCCATGCGGGCAGCCGTGCTCGCTAAGGGCATTGAAGGCAGGTTGTATCACCGGCTTAACGTTTTCTTGCGCAAACGCTCGGGCCGCTTTAGATCGGGGGTTTGCGCAGGAAGGGATGTTTCAGGAATGGACAGTTGCAGCGGGGCGAGGCGCCCCGATCAAGTGTTAAGCAAGCGCGTCACAGCCTCGAATGCCGCGTCCTTGCGCTGTTGCCAGTCACCTTGCAGTACCTGGCAAGGCAGGCGGTGCAGGTCAAGCCAATCGCGGCTGGCCTGGAAAAACGCCTGGCGCTCTACCAGTTGCGGTTGGCAACGCTGACCGTCGTCATGCCAGGCCACGGTTTCCGGGCTCAGCAGCAAATGCAGGTCGTAGTGCCGTGCCAGCAATGCAGGTTCGATCCATGCCGGGCAAGCGCCAAACAACGTGCGACTCCAAAGGATATTGCTGAGTAGGTGCGTATCGAGAATCAGCAGTGACGGTTGCCGGGCACGTGCTTCGTCCTCCCACGTAAGCTGGCCATGAGCTATCGATGTAATGTCATCGTAGCGGGTTTCTCGGGCTTCGCTTTCGATAAAGTGCCGAACGTACTCATTGACTAATATGCCGCCAAAATTGGCGTGAATCTCGCCCGAAAGCCAGCTTTTACCGCTCGATTCCGGGCCAGTGAGCACCAACACCTTCATGCGTGCAAGGCCGGGTCAGCGCGCCATTCACGCCAGCCTTGTACGGCGAGCAACAGGAACAGCGCATAGAGGGCAGCGGTCAGGTACATGCCTTTATAAAGGAACAGCCCGACGAAAATCACATCAAGGACTACCCACAACGGCCAGCATTGCACGCGCTTTTGCGCCATCCATAGTTGCGCCACCAGGCTGAACCCGGTCAACGCGGCGTCGAGCCATGGCTGAGCGGCATCGGTCCAGTGCGCCATTGCGGCACCCAGCAGCAGACTGCCGATGGCGCCAGCCGCAAGGCCCGTTGCGATCGATTTGCCATCGAGCCGGCTGACCTGCCGACCGCTATTCGCTTCACCCGCGCGGGTCCATTGCCACCAGCCGTAAATCTGCAGCGCGGCGTAGATCACTTGCAGGAGCATGTCCGAATACAGCTTCACTTCAAAAAAGATCCAGCTATAAAGCAGCACCATGACCAGCCCGATCGGCCAGCACCAGGGGTTCTGTTTGACCGTCAACCAGACGGCAATCACGCCGAGGGTAGCGGCAAACAGTTCAAGCCCGGACATGGAGGTTCCTTGGGGAAAACGAAAGAGGGGGGCGGATTGTACCGACAGACGCCGCCAAGTAGAACCGACTCACGCGGCCTGTAGCAGCTGCCGAGCAGCGCGAGGCTGCGTTCGGCGACGCAGTCGTCGTGAAATCAGCCCCCGCGGTGCATCAGTAAAACCGTGTTCGCTGGGTTTACGACGACTTCGTCGCCGAACGCAGCCTCGCGCTGCTTGGCAGCTGCTACAAGGGCGTTTTTACACGCGGAACTGCTTGAGCAGGCTGTTCAACTGCTCGCTCAAGTCCTTGAGCCGCACGCTCGCCACACTCGACTGCTCCGCCGCCAGCGCGGTGCTGTGGGACAAGCCTGCCGCCTGGGTGACGTTCTGATTGATGTCTTCAACCACATGGGCTTGCTGCAGGGTCGCGCTGGCGATCGATGCGTTCAGCCCGTTGAGGTTGCGCAACGCCTGGCCGATTGCATTCAGGCTGGCGCCGGCCAGGCCGGCCTGTTCAATGGTCAGTTGCGAAGCCCGGCTGCTGTCGCCGATCACTTTGACCGCCGCTTCGGAGTGGGTTTGCAGGCGTTCGATCATCGACTGGATCTCTGCCGTGGACTTCTGCGTACGCTGGGCCAACAGGCGCACCTCATCGGCCACCACCGCAAAGCCTCGACCTTGCTCACCGGCCCGGGCCGCTTCGATGGCTGCGTTGAGGGCCAGCAGGTTGGTTTGCTCGGCGATGGAGCGGATCACCTCCAGCACGCTGCCAATCTGGTTGCTTTCAGCCGCCAGGGTACGAATCACCTCAACCGCTTGATCAATGGTGCCGGACAGTTTGTCGATCTGCTGCAAGCTGCCATCAATGTTGATCTGCCCCTGCTGTGCCTGGGATTCGGCATCGCGCATTTCGCTGGCGGCATGCTCGGCATTCTTGGCCACGTCCTGCACGCCGTAAGTCACTTCGTTAATTGCCGTTGCCACCAGTTCCATTTGCTGGGATTGCTGCTGGCTGCGTTGCTGGGCCTGGGCGGCGTCGTTACCCAGTTCGCTGGACGACTGGCCCAGGGCGCTCGCAGACACTTGCAACTCACTGATCACCCCACGCAGTTTGGCGGTGAACGCATTGAAGTGCCGGGCCAACTGAGTGACTTCGTCCTGGCCATGGGTGTCGAGGCTGCGGGTCAGGTCGCTTTCGCCACTGGCGATATTGGCCATGGCGTTCACCGTGGCCTGGAGCGGACGCACGATGCTGCGAGCAATCATGATCACCAGCAACGCCATGATCAGCGCAATCACCAGGCCGACGAAAGAAGCCTTCAAGACCTGGGCATGGAACTCCGCCTGCATGTCATCGATATACACGCCGGAGCCAATGACCCAACCCCACGGCTCGAACAGTTTGACGTAAGAGGTTTTTTCAACCGGATCGCTGGCGCCCGGTTTAGGCCAGCGGTAATTGACCGTGCCGGCGCCCTTGGCCTTGGCGACGGCTACCATTTCGTTGAACAGTGCAAAACCGTCCGGGTCGCGGATCGCCGAGAGGTTCTGGCCGTCGAGTTTGGGGTTGGCCGGGTGCATCACCATCACCGGCGTCAAGTCGTTGATCCAGAAATAGTCGTTCTGGTCATATCGCAGCCCGCGCACGGCGGTCAGCGCCTGCTTCTGCGCGGCATCGCGGGTGAGCGTGCCGGCGGTTTCCAGGCCGTGGTAGTAAGTCAGGATGCCGCTGGCGGTCTGCACCACGTGCTGGGTTTTCTGGGCCTTGGCCTGGTAAAGGTCATCATGGATTTGCTTGAGCATCAACACGCCCAAGGTCAATAACATCACCACCGACACGATCAAGATGAGCCACAAGCGTCGGCTGATCGACACACTGCGCAAGCTGTTCATAACGCTGTCACTCCGATTTCTTTTTCTTGTAATAAACGATTGCCAGCATCCAACCACGCTTTGCCGGTCGGGCATATGCGACCCAAGTCTCATTACGCGGCAGCGTTATCGAGGCTTGTCTGATAGGATTTCGGCCCCGCGCGGAAAAACCTGAATCCAAGTTGATTTTTCACGGAATTTTTATGGCTCCGTCTGGATCCTTTGCGCGCGGGACTTCAGCTACGCTTGGCGCGATGAACGCTTAAAAAACTAATGGGGCATGCCTTGGCGCATCGCCTTTGGGGGATTGATGGAACTTTGGACCGCCTTGCAGGCATTGATTCTTGGGGTTGTAGAAGGGCTGACGGAGTTTTTGCCCATTTCCAGTACCGGTCACCAGATTATTGTGGCGGACCTGCTCAACTTCGGTGGCGAGCGCGCCATGGCCTTCAACATTATTATCCAGCTCGGGGCAATCCTGGCGGTGGTGTGGGAATTTCGCCGCAAGATCTTTGACGTGGTCGTCGGCTTGCCGACGCAACCAAACGCCCGCCGTTTCACCGCAAACCTGCTGATCGCTTTCCTGCCGGCAGTGGTATTGGGGGTGATTTTTGCCGATCTGATCCACGAATACCTGTTCAACCCGATCACCGTTGCCACGGCATTGGTCATAGGCGGTGTCGTGATGTTGTGGGCGGAAAAGCGTCAGCATGAAGTGCATGCCCACACAGTCGACGAAATCACCTGGAAAGATGCTCTGAAAGTCGGCTTTGCCCAGTGCCTGGCGATGATTCCCGGGACCTCGCGTTCGGGCTCGACCATCATTGGCGGCTTGCTGTTCGGGTTGTCGCGCAAGACGGCCACCGAGTTCTCGTTCTTCCTGGCAATGCCGACCATGGTCGGTGCGGCAGTGTACTCAGGCTACAAATACCGTGACCTGTTCGTGCCGGCTGATCTTCCGGTGTTCGCGATCGGTTTCGTCACCGCGTTCATCTTCGCGATGATTGCCGTCAGAGGTTTGCTGGTGTTCATCGGCACTCACAGTTACGCGGCGTTCGCCTGGTATCGCATCGCGTTCGGCCTGTTCATTCTGGCCACCTGGCAGTTCGGTTGGGTCGATTGGGCCGCTGCACGCCCATGAATGACTCCAGCGCGCGCAACCACTCCGGACGCCGGTCCGGGGGCGAGCGGTTTCAGCATCCACGGTTGAAACTGCTGGTGTTGGCGGTCCTGTGCGCGCTGCCGCTGACGGGCTCGGTGTCGCTGTGGCTTCACGGGGTTTCGCTGATTCCCCTGGCAGCCTACGGCGTCGTCAGCGTGCTGGCGTTCTTTCTGTACTGGAGCGACAAACGCAAGGCGCGCGCCGACAGCTGGCGGCCCCCGGAGAACGTGTTGCACGCGGTGGAGCTGGCGGGCGGTTGGCCGGGTGCCTTGCTGGCCCAGCAGATGTTTCGGCACAAGACCCGCAAGGTTTCGTTTCAGCTGGTGTTCTGGCTCATTGTGCTGATGCACCAGGTGTTCTGGATTGACCAGCTGTTCCTTGGCGCCCATCTGTTTGCATTGTTCTAAAGCAGCAGACTGACCTGGGTGCGCTTGGGCAGCTTGTTCACCACCAGTTGGTGGGAACGTTTCAACAATTGCTGCAGCTCCTCGGCACCCAGCGGGTAGGGCGTTTGCATGATGATCCATTGCGCCCGCGCCAGATACGGCGCCGGGTGGATGCCCGGTCGGTCGCAATGCCCGAGGAACAGGTCCTTGTCGACCTTGAAGGCCAGGGAATCGCCGCGCAGGTTCTGCAAGGCGAACATCTTGTTCCCGGCAATCGAAAACACCCGAACGCCTCCCCATTTATAGTCTTCCCGCGCGCCGGGTAGTGCGAGACAGAATTGCGCGACGTCCTCTTCGCTCATGCGTCCAGCCTTCATATCAATCGGTCCCCACAGGCATTGAATGATTCGATCAAATGGTCGATCCAGGCACGCACGGCCGGCATCACCCCGCGCCGATGAGGGTAGACCGCTTGCAGCCAGCCGCCAGGCAACGACCAGTCGGGCAGCAACTGCACCAGCGAGCCATTTTCCAGCTCCTGTTCGCAATACATCATCGGCAGCATCGTAAAGCCCTGGCCGGCTAGCGTGCAGGCCTTGCGCACGATGAAATCGTCGATGCCCAATCGCGCTTCCAGACTCAAGTCATAGCTTTTGCCCTGTTGATCGAGCATGCGGATGTGCACCATGCGGTCGGCCTCCAGCGCGCCGAGCACCGGCAAAGTCTTCAGGTCTTCGGGGTGTTTGATCTCACGTTCGTGCAGGAACGCCGGACTGGCGACCATCGCCATCTGTGCCTGACGCAAGCGACGGGTCACCAGCAGCGGATCTTCATCGCCCAAATCACGGACCCGCAACGCGACATCGACGCCTTCAGTGACCAGATCGACCCGGCGATTGATCAGCATGACTTCCAGTTGAACCTGAGGGTATTTTTCCAGGAATTTGCTGATCACCGTCGGCAGCATTTCGTGAGCCAGGCCGACGGGGCAGGACACCCGCAAGCGTCCCCGGGGTTCACTGGACATGCTGGCCACGGCCTCATCGGCCATCTCGGCTTCCAGCAACATCGCCTGACAGTGCCGCAAGTAGCGTTCGCCCACTGCCGTCAACTTGAGCTGCCGGGTCGTGCGTTGCAGCAGGCGTGCGCCGAGGCGTTCCTCCAGCTCGGCGATGCGTCGCGACAGCCGGGACTTGGGAATCCCCAGCAAACGCCCGGCCGCTGCGAAGCCGCCGGCTTCGACCACCTTGGCGAAATAGTAGAGGTCGTTGAGGTCTTGCATGATTGGAGATCCGATTGTTCTATCAGTGGGACGAACTATCGCATTGTTGCAGGCTAATCAGCTATTGGTTTCATCTGTAGGATCCTCCCCATCAGATCGCCCGGTGGCGATCCTCACCTGGAGATCCCTTATGAAACTGTTGCATATCGATTCGAGCATTCTTGGTGACAACTCGGCTTCCCGTCTGCTGAGCAGCGAAGTCGTCCAAGCCTGGCAGGCCGCCGAGCCATCCGCCGTGGTGACCTACCGCGACCTGGCCGCTGATGCCATCAGCCATTTCTCCGCCACCACCCTGGTTGCCGCCGGCACCACCGCTGAACTGCGCAACGCCGCGCAACAGCACGAAGCTGAACTGAGCGCCACCACCCTGGCCGAATTCCTCGCTGCCGACGCCGTTGTCATCGCAGCGCCGATGTACAACTTCACCATCCCGACCCAACTCAAGGCCTGGATCGACCGCATCGCCGTTGCCGGTCAGACCTTCCGCTACACCGAAGCCGGCCCTGAAGGCCTGTGCGGTGGCAAGAAAGTCGTGATCGTTTCGACATCCGGCGGTCTGCATGCCGGTCAGGCGACTGGCGTTGCCCACGAAGAGTACTTGAAGGTGCTGTTCGGCTTCATCGGCATCACCGACATCGAGTTTGTCCGCGCCCATGGCCTGGCCTACGGTGACGAAGTGCGCACCAAAGCCATGAGCGACGCTCACACGCACATCAGCGAGCAATTGTTCGCCGCTGCGTAAGACTTGCGTAAAGAGCTCAAACAGCTCAGGCACCACCCAAAAAACTCTGTATTCTGATCACGCAAGTGCCAGATACGGAGTTTTTTGTTTCTGGCTATTACAGATTGTGGCCCAGGTTATGCAGTCGAGGGTCACCGACTCCGGTCCAGTAACAAGGTGGGGCATCCCATGGTGCGTCTTTGTGCAACGTTTCTGATTTGCCTGCTCAGCAGCCTGAATTCAGTGCACGCCGCGCCAGCGCCGCATCCTCACTGGAGCGTCGGCTTCCATGAAATGAGCTTCCTCGACCCGCTGGATTTGCAACCGATGCGCGCCATCGCGTTCTATCCCTCCAGCGACCGGGAACACACCAGCAAAATCGAGGGTTACACCGTCGAAGCCGGCGAAGACACCCGCGTCGCCATGGGTCGTTTCCCGATGCTGATGCTGTCCCACGGCAACACGGGAACCCCGCTGGCGCTGCACGACCTCGCCACCTCGCTGGCGCGCAAAGGGTTTGTGGTGGTGGCGGTGATCCATCCCGGTGACAACTCCAAAGACCACAGCCGTCTCGGTACGTTGAGTAACCTTTACGGCCGGCCCATCCAGATTTCCGAAGCCATTACCGCGACCCTGGGCGATCGCATGCTCGCGCCGTTCGTCAACGCCGATCAAGTCGGCGTGATCGGCTATTCGGCGGGGGGCGAGACGGCGTTGATCCTGTCCGGCGCGACGCCTGATCTGGATCGTCTGCGTCGCTACTGCCAGGAACGCCCGGAGGACCGCGATGCCTGCAACACCCAAGGCGAACTCATTGTCGATCGTGACGACTTGCAACCGGTGGCAGATCCACGGGTGCACGCGTTGCTGCTGATGGCGCCGCTGAGTTTGAAGTTCGGCCGCCACACACTGGCCGACGTACATGTGCCGGTGCTGCTCTACAGCGGGGATGGCGACAAACTGGTGGCGTTCGACAAAAACGCCGCCGCCCTGGCGCGCAAACTGCCGATTGCCCCCGACTTCAAATTGCTGGCCGGGGCAGGGCACTTCGTGTTCATGGCGCCTTGCAATGAAGAGCAGATCGCCGCCATGCCGGCGCTGTGCACCGATGCCGACGGCGTCGACCGCGAGGACATCCATCGCAACATGGTGTCCGAAGCCGGGCGGTTTTTCTCCCATGCGCTGGGCAAGCCCACCCGGGCCGGGATGCAGACCGCTGATCAGTAATCGCCACCGATTTGTGTAGCAGCTGTCGAGCCTGCGAGGCTGCGTTCGGCTGCGCAGCAGTCGTGAAATCGAGCTCCGCGGTGTTTCAGACAAAATGTAGATGCAGATTCTGCGACTGCTGCGCAGTCGAACGCAGCCTCGCAAGCTCGGCAGCTGCTACAGGAATAGCGCTCTCTCAGGTTGTTGCGCGGCGTTTGAGCAAGAGGGTCAAACCGAGTCCGGCCACCGACAACATCGCCGCACTAAAGAAAATCCACGAATACCCAAGGTTCAACGCCACCGCGCCCATCAACGGCCCGGCAATCGCCAGGGCCAGATCAAAAAACACGGCATAGGCGCTCAAACCCGCACCGCGACTGGAGTTGGGCACTTGCTTGATCGCTTCCACGCCCAGCGCCGGGTACACCAGCGACAGACCGAATCCGGCCAGCCCCGCGCCGATCAGCGCATAAACGGTCGAGGGCGCGAGCCACAGCAGCACCAGGCCCACGGTTTCAATGCTCATGCAGGCGATGGCCGAGGTGAAGCCACCGAAGCGGCTGATCGCGGAGATAAACAGCAACCGCGACACAATAAAGCAGATCCCGAAGACCGTCAGGCACCAGGCCGCGCCGGCCCAGCCACGGCTGACGTAATACAAAGTGATAAAGGTCGTCAGGGTGCCGTAACCGATGGAGGCCAGGCTCAAACTCGCACCAAACGGCGCAATGCGCCCAAACACCGCCCAGAATGGCAGGCGCTCGCCGCGAATCACCGGTACCGAAGGTTTGTTGCGGATCAGCAACAGCGCGGCCAGGGCCAGCAGCGACAGCGCGATCCCCAGGCTGGCAAAGCCGTACTCGGCGACCATCACCACGCCCAGCGGCGCACCGATCGCAATGGCGCCGTAAGATGCAATGCCGTTCCACGAAATCGAACGCGCGGTGTGCTCCGCACCGACCTGGCCCATGCACCAGCTGATCGTGCCCACGCCAATCAAGCCCTGGGCAATGCCGAGCAACAAGCGGCCGGCAATCAGGATCAACAGGCTCAGCAGTGGAAAGCTTTGCAGCAGCGTTGAGATCAACGTCAACACGCCACTCAACACGATCCCCGACAAGCCGTAAACAATCGCCCGTTTGGTCCCAATGGTGTCCGACATACGCCCGGCCATCGGGCGGCTGAGCAAGGTGGCCAGGTATTGGGAGCCGATGGTCAATCCAGCAATGATCGCGCTGAAACCCAGTTGTTCATGGACATAGCCCGGCAACACCGCAATCGGCAGGCCGATGCAGAGGAAGGCAATAAAGGTATAGAAAACGATGGAGACGATCTGCAGGGTGATCGCCATGGAGCTTTGCGGTGGCAGTTGCTGCGCAGACATGAGGGCTCGTTCGCGGGCGGCGGTGGGAGAGTTGCATCATGGCTTGGGTGTGAAATAAAAGGAAGCAGGCTAACTATATCGAGCCTCGAATTTTGCGATGCTACTGAGGGCCTCTTCGCGAGCAAGCCCGCTCCCACATTTGAAATGCGTTCCCTTGTGGGAGCGGGCTTGCTCGCGAAGGTTTCAGCACCAGAACATCCTTAAGTCCTGAAATGCAAAAAGCCCCGTCACAAGGACAGGGCTTTCATTTATAGCAAACGCTTAGAACACAACGCCCTGGCTACGCAGGTAGTCATCATAAGTGCCGCTGAAGTCGATCACGCCACTTGGGCTGAGTTCGATAATGCGGGTAGCCAACGACGATACGAACTCACGGTCGTGGCTGACGAAGATCAGCGTGCCCGGGTAGTTTTCCAGCGCCAGGTTCAGCGCCTCGATGGATTCCATGTCCAAGTGGTTGGTCGGTTCGTCCATGATCAGCACGTTCGGCTTTTGCAGGATCAGCTTGCCGAACAGCATGCGACCTTGCTCACCACCGGAGATGACCTTGACCGACTTGAGGATCTCGTCGTTGGAGAACAGCATACGGCCGAGGGTGCCGCGAACGATTTGCTCGCCGCCCTGGGTCCATTGGCCCATCCAGTCGAACAGGTTGCAGTCGTCTTCGAAGTCGTGCGCGTGGTCCTGGGCGTAGTAGCCCAGTTCCGCGGCGTCGGTCCACTTCACGGTACCGGCATCCGGGGTCAGTTCGTTGACCAGGGTGCGCAGCAGGGTGGTTTTACCGATACCGTTCGGGCCGATGATCGCCACGCGTTCGCCAGCTTCAACCTGGAAGCTGAAGTCCTTGAACAGTGTCTTGCCGTCGAAGCCTTTGGCCATGCGCTCGACGATGACCGCCTGACGGTGCAGTTTCTTGGTTTGTTCGAAACGGATGAACGGGCTCACACGGCTCGAAGGCTTGACCTCGGCCAGCTGGATCTTGTCGATCGCCTTGGCGCGGGAAGTGGCCTGCTTGGCTTTCGAGGCGTTGGCCGAGAAGCGGCTGACGAACGATTGCAGCTCGGAAATCTGCGCTTTCTTCTTGGCGTTGTCCGACAGCAGTTGCTCGCGGGACTGGGTCGCCACGGTCATGTACTCGTCGTAGTTGCCCGGGAACAGGCGCAGCTCGCCGTAATCCAGGTCAGCCATGTGGGTGCACACGCTGTTCAGGAAGTGACGGTCGTGAGAGATGATGATCATCAGGCTGGAGCGCTGGGTCAGAATGTTTTCCAGCCAGCGGATGGTGTTGATGTCCAGGTGGTTGGTCGGTTCGTCGAGCAACAGCACTTCAGGATCGGAGAACAGCGCCTGGGCCAGCAATACGCGCAATTTCCAGCCTGGGGAAACCTCGCTCATCGGGCCGAAGTGCTGCTCGATGCCAATACCCAGGCCCAGCAGCAATTCACCGGCGCGGGATTCGGCGGTGTAGCCGTCCATTTCGGCGAACTCGGTTTCCAGCTCGGCCACGGCCATGCCGTCTTCTTCGGTCATTTCCGGCAGCGAGTAGATACGGTCGCGCTCGGCTTTAACCTTCCACAGCTCTTCGTGACCCATGATCACGGTGTCGATGACGGTGAATTCTTCGTAGGCGAACTGGTCCTGGCGCAATTTACCCAGGCGCACGTTCGGCTCGAGCATGACCTGGCCACCGGACGGCTCGAGGTCGCCGCCGAGGATTTTCATGAAGGTCGACTTGCCGCAACCGTTGGCGCCGATCAGGCCGTAGCGGTTGCCCGCGCCGAATTTGACCGAAACGTTTTCGAATAGCGGCTTGGCGCCGAACTGCATCGTGATGTTAGCTGTAGAGATCAAAGGTTTTTCCTGCGAAGCATTCAGAGTAGCTAGGGTTGCGGCAGTACCGATTCAGTACCCGTTTCCGGTATCCGAACCACGGGAAATGCATCCCGGTCAGAAGCGGAAGGTCCATCTGGCAATAAGTGGACAGCAGCATATGGAGCGCTTGGCCCGAGTCGAAGTGCGCTGAGGCGGGGTTCATTCCCGTCATCAACCAAGGGGGGCGCGTAATGTTTGGCGGCGATTGTACTGGTCTGGCTCTTTAAACGATAGGGCGTTGAGGTCGCGCGGGCACTTTGGCGGCATCAGCGGACAGATTTTCACATTTGAAGGTTAACTATTGGTTACAAAATGAGACTAATATGCCATTTTTCTACCTGATGCCGACTATCGGCAGGCTCTAGGACGGGCCACTCGGGAACGCTCTTTCGTATTCAGACGCTGCACAAGATCCCAGGGCTTCGAGGCCTGGAGGGAAGCAGTTTGTTCACCTCTGACGTGTGACGATTTCTGTGAAACTGATTATTGCCGCTATTTATGTAGTATCCATTGCCTACGTCCACCTGCGTGGTCGGGTGCGCCACAAGCTGGGCCGCCAACTGAGCGATCACTCGTCGTTTCTCGCGCCGATCAATTGCTTCCTTTATCTGTTCTCGAAAATACCCAACAAGCCTTATCTCGACCCGGCGGATTTCCCGGACCTGAGTCCGTTGCAGGAGCATTGGGAAGAAATTCGCGCGGAAGGCCAGAACCTGCTTCGGGCCGGGGAGATCAAGCGCTCGAACCAATACGACGACGTCGGTTTCAACTCGTTCTTCAAGACCGGCTGGAAGCGCTTTTACCTGAAGTGGTACGGCGACAGCCATCCTTCGGCGACGAAACTCTGCCCGCGTACCACTGAGCTGGTGCAAAGCATCGGTTCGATCAAAGCCGCGATGTTCGCCGAGTTGCCGCCGGGGTCCAAACTGGTCCGTCACCGCGATCCCTACGCCGGTTCTTACCGTTATCACCTGGGCCTGGAAACGCCGAACGATGCCGGTTGCTACATCAACGTCGATGGCGAGAACTACCACTGGCGCGACGGTGAAGCAGTGATGTTCGACGAGACCTTCATCCACTACGCCGAAAACACCACCCAGCAGAACCGCATTATTCTGTTTTGCGATGTCGAGCGTCCGATGAAGTATCGCTGGGCGGCGGCGTTCAACGGCTGGTTCAGCCGTAACGTGATGTCGGCGGCCGGCGCGCCGAATGATGCGGGTGACAAAACTGGCGGCATCAACCGCCTGTTCGCCAAGATCTACAAGATTCGTTTGCGGGGCAAGGCGCTGAAGAAGCGTAATCGCAAACTTTACTACCTTGAGAAGTGGGCGATTTTTGGTGGGTTGCTGGCGTTTTTTGTCTGGATCTGAATTCTGCGTCGCCGCTTTTTACGCCATCGCCAGCAGGCTGGCTCCCACAATGAAATGCATTCCAACTGTGGGAGCTAGCCTGCTGGCGATGGGGCCGGTAGATTCTCCGAAAAACGCTCAGACACTCCGTAATCGATCAACCACTCGACCGTTTCGTGGCTTTTTTCGCTGCTGCCGGTTTCTCCGCAGCCTTCGGTTTCGCAGCCGTCTTCCCGCCAGCCTTGCCCCCCAAACTGCGTTTCAGCAACTCAGTCAAATCAATCACATCCGCCGTCTTACGTTCCTCTTCACCCGTCGCCGTCTCGACATCCTCAATCTTCCCTTCATTGGCTTTCTTCTCGACCAGCGCCATGATCTTGTCTTCAAAACTGTCGCGGTAATCTTCGGGTTTCCAGTCCGCGCTCATGTCTTGCACCAGACGCTTGGCCATGTCCAGTTCGCCCTTGGCCAGTTCGGGCTTGGTCACTTCAGTGCCCAACTCCAGCGTATCCAGACTGCGCACTTCGGCGGGCCAACGCAGCATCACCAGCACCATCGCCGATTCCAGTGGCATCAACGCCGCCAGATGCTGACGGGTATGCAAAACAACGTGGGCGAGGGCGACCTTGTTGGTCTTGCTGAGCGTCTCGCGCAACAACGCATAGACTTTGCCTCCGCGTTTATCCGGCGCCAGGTAGTAGGGGGTGTCGATGTTTTGCAGGGGAATCTGTTCGGCGTCGACAAAGGAAAAGATGTCGATGGTCTGCGTGGATAACGGGTGCGCCGACTTGATTTCTTCCTCGCTGAGCACCACGTATCGGCCTTTTTCGTATTGCACACCTTTGACGATGTGTTCCTTGGTCACTTCCTTGCCCGTGACCTTGTTGACGCGCTTGTAACCCACCGGATCCATGCTGCGGCTGTCGAGCCAGTCGAAATCCACGCCTTGCGAGGACGTCGCCGAGACCAGCGCCACAGGGATATGCACCAGCCCGAAACTGATTGCGCCTTTCCAGATTGCCCGTGCCATGGTCGTCTACTCGCAAGTGATGTGTTCAGGTGACCCGCGGCGCGGCGCAAAAGTTTCAGCGGGCTGCGGCCCGGTCCTGCTGGGCCGTCAACTGGTGTTACATGTTGTGAAAGAGGTTTTAGTTAACAAATCCGAACCCCCGGCGTAGCGTGCTATCGAAGATCCTATCTACGCTGACGCCCGGAGGCCTTCCATGAACCGTTTCGTGCTCGCCTGCACCGCACTGGCATTCAGTGGCCTGTTGAGCAATCTGGCCCAGGCCGACGTTACCTCTTTACTGCTGGCCCAAAGTCCGACGGGCACCGGCAACAACAACCCTTACAACAGCCCGATCCGCCGGGCCAATCCCAATAGCATGCAGGGCACGAAACCCGGCGCTCCGGTCATTCGCGGGCCGAACACCGTTCCCGTGCCGCGGCCGCCCACGCTTGATAACGGCGGCATCGGCAATCGCTATCCCCAGGACCGAACGGTGCCCGCCAGCCCACCCAAATTCATTCCCAATACGCCTCATCGAGACGCAGACACCAGCAACCGTTGAACGGCAGGACAGGTTCTTGCCAGCCATTCGAACGACAAAAGGAATCGTGCATGTTGCGTAAAACCCTCTTGGCCACCTTCTGCGCCAGCGTACTGATCACCGCCACGGCACCCGTTCTCGCGGCGGCGCCCCAGGACATGAAAAGCGAGCAGGGCACCCTTGAGGTCTGGCAAGTTGCCAAGGGCCTGGAACATCCGTGGGCCCTGGCGTTCTTGCCCGATCGCAAGGGCATGCTCGTCACCGAACGGCCCGGCAATCTGCGGGTGGTGGATTACGACGGCAAACTTTCGGCGCCGATCGATGGCGTGCCAAAGGTCTGGGCCAAGGGGCAGGGCGGCTTGCTCGACGTGGTGCTGTCGCCCGACTTCAAGCAGGACCGCACGGTGTATTTGTCTTACGCCGAGGGCGGTGGCGCGGGCGACAAGGCCGGCACGGCGGTGGGGCGAGGGCAATTGTCCGAGGACCTGAAAACCCTCAAGGATTTCAAAGTGATTTTCCGTCAGGAGCCCAAGCTTTCGGTCGGCAACCACTTCGGCTCACGATTGGTGTTTGATCGCGACGGCTATCTGTTCATCACCCTCGGCGAAAACAATGACCGAGCGACGGCCCAGGACCTCGACAAGTTGCAAGGCAAGGTCGTGCGGATCTATCCCGACGGCAAGGTGCCGGACGATAACCCCTTTGTCGGTCAGTCCGGGGTGCGCCCGGAAATCTGGTCCTATGGCCAGCGCAATCCGCAGGGGGCGGCGCTAAACCCGTGGACCGGCGTTCTCTGGGAGAACGAGCATGGCCCGCAGGGTGGTGATGAAATCAACGTCATCGAGCGCGGCAACAATTACGGCTGGCCGCTGGCGACCCACGGCATCAACTACTCCGGTCAGCCAATTCCGGAAGCCAAGGGCAAGACCGCTGAAGGTGCCGTGGCGCCGCGCCATGTCTGGGAAAAGTCCCCCGGCCTGAGTGGCATGGCGTTCTACGACGCTGATCGCTTCAAGGTCTGGCAGCACAACGTGTTCATCGGCGCGCTGGTCAGCCAGGAGTTGATCCGCTTGCAGTTTGATGGCGACAAAGTGGTTCACGAAGAGCGATTGCTTGGCGAGCTCAACAAGCGCATTCGCGATGTGCGCCAGGGGCCGGATGGGTACTTGTATGTGCTGACCGATGAGGACGATGGCGGGCTTTTCAAGATTGGCCTGAAATAACCCGCTCTTGAAGTGATCGTTCCCACGCTCTGCGTGGGAATGCATCCCGTGACGCTCCGCGTCACATCACGAGCGGACGCAGAGCGTCCATGGCGGCATTCCCACGCGGAGCGTGGGAACGATCATCTGGCATACAGGATCACCGCCGCCCGAAGCTTTCCCCGGCCAAAGCTGCACATTTTGTCGAATTCTCCATGGCTGAGCGGCAGATGCTGGCAGTCCATCGGTTGACGATGCTGGCTGTGGTCCACATCGGGGTCGTGCAGGTAAACGAATTCATCGTCGCAATCAGTGACGATCACCCAATGGGGCGCCTTGGAGCGGGTCAGCCGATAGCTGCTGATCAGCACCAGCGGTTGTCCGCCATCGCCAAGCAACCGTGGAAGGTCCAGCGGGCCGCCGATCACTCGCTCCACATCAGTCTCTTCTAACTGTGCGGTGAACTCCTCGTGCACCAAACGCATTACGTCCTTTTTATGCTCATCGCGTACGCCATCGAGAAACAACGGCCCCGCCATACTCAGTTGCAGCCGCACCCGAAAACCCCGTCGCCACCCCGCCAACGCCAGGCCTTGAGGGCTGCAACCGCCATGGCCTGAGGTCATGAACACCGTCGTCGCCTCACGCCAGATTTGCAATTCTTCGCGACGGTCCAGCCATTGATCGCCTTGCAGCGCGCCCATGGCCATCAGCAGGCAAGCCGGGCCGCAGGTGAAGTCGGTGGTTTGCCGGTACCACGGGACCTTGATGTTGCGCGAATCCCGGTGCTCAAGGATGCGTTTTTCCAGGCGCAGCGCATCAGCGTGGTCCTGGTAATAGTCATGAATCAGCGCGAAACGCCGATAGCCGTTGCGCTCATACAAGGCAATCGCTGCCGGGTTGTCGATACGCACTTCTAGCCGCAGGTAGGCGCAATCGTGTTCAAGGGCACAGGACTCGACGCGTGCGAGCAGCTGCTTGCCCAGGCCGCTGCCACGTGCGCCGGTCGCGATTGCAATCGAATAAAGCCGCGCCAGCGAAGTGCCCCGGTGAAACAGCACCACCGCGTAACCGAGCAATTGATCGCCTCGCTGAGCCACCAGCAGCTGGCCGTGGGCCCGAGTGATCATCCACAGAAAACTGCGACTGTTGAGCCGGTCCGTGGTGAAACATTGCTGTTCGAGTTCCAGCAGCGCCGGTAAGTCTTCAACTACCGCCAAGCGAAAGACAGTGTTCATATGATCGCCGTAAAAGTTGCGTAACGAAACGGGACTTTCGAAAAAGTTCGTGCTTAATAGGAAAGGTCTTGTTCTCCAACGGATCAATCACTATGTCAGCGGTACAAGGTCATTGGCGCGAAGTATCCGAGCAAACTTTGCCGGCAGCAACTTATTTAAATGACGCAGGCAGAACTTCCAGTCAGTTGATTATCATCGTCGAGCGCAAAGAAGACTGGGCCTCGTATTTCCCCAGCGAGGACATCGTCAGTGCCCAGGAATACCTCGAACAAACGCGGGACAACGAACAGGGTAAACGGGTCCAGGTGATCAACCTGTGCCGCAGCTACAAGTACCTGGGGCACGGCTATTACTGCTCATTGCTGGCCGAAGCGCGGGGGCACAAGGTCATTCCGTCGGTGCGGACCATCAGCGAGTTGACCAAAAAATCCCTGTACGGCCTGGCGCTGGACGACCTGGATAAACCCCTGGAAAAAGCCCTAAGCAATCATCTTTACAGCGACACCGAAGGCTTTACCCTGACGTTGTACTTTGGCAAAACCAATATAGAGCCGTTGCAGGATTTGGCACGTCAGTTATTTGAAGTGTTTCCGTGTCCGATCTTGTTAGTTGAGTTTAGAAGAACCAATGGCTGGCACATCGAAGGTATAAAGTCCGGCGCCTTGCATAAGTTGCGTGAAGACCAGGAAGATCAATTTGCCAACTCTCTGGACAGTTTCAGTCGCAAGATCTGGCGTGTGCCACGCTCACGACGGCTGGCCCGTTATGACCTGGCCATCCTGCATGATCCGCAGGAAGCCTTGCCGCCCTCCAACGCGAAAGCGCTGGATAATTTCGTACGCGTCGGCAAGACCTTGGGCATTGATGTCGAGCTGATCGAACGCAAGGACTACGCGCGCATCGCCGAATACGACGGCCTGCTGATCCGCGAGACCACAAGCGTCGACAACCACACCTATCGCTTCGCGAAAAAAGCCGAGAGCGAAGGGTTGGTGGTGATGGACGACCCGGCGTCGATCCTGCGCTGCACCAACAAGGTGTACCTGACCGATCTGCTCAAGAGTCACCAACTAGGCATGCCCGCCACTGAAATCCTCTACAAGGATCGACCGGAAGATTTCGAACGGGTCGGCGAGCGCCTGGGCTTTCCCTTGGTGCTGAAGATCCCCGACGGCTGTTTCTCCCGGGGCGTGATCAAGGTCGAAAGTCAGCAAGCCTTGCTCGAAGCGACGGCCGAACTGTTCGAACACTCGGTGCTGTTGCTGGCTCAGGAATTCTTCTACACCGAATACGACTGGCGCATCGGCGTACTCAACCGCAAACCGATCTTCGCCTGCCAATACTTCATGTCCAAGGGCCATTGGCAAATCTACAACCACAAGGCCAAGGGGCAGGACATCAACGGCGAATGCCGCACCCTGGCCGTCCACGAAGCCCCGCGAGCCGTGGTCGACCTCGCCGTGAAAACCGCCAACCTGATCGGCGACGGCCTCTACGGCGTGGACCTCAAACAGTCCGGCGACAAGGTGGTGGTGATCGAAGTCAACGACAACCCGAACATGGACGCCGGCATTGAAGACGCGTACTTGCAGGACGATTTGTATTCGCTGGTGCTTGAGGAGTTCGTCCGGCGACTGGAACTGAAGCGTCGCGGCCAGGCCTGGTGAGCGGCTGATGATCAGGAGCTTTCAACTGGCCGGTGGCGCCCTGCAATCGGTCGAACGGCTTGACGCTGAAGTGATGCTGTTCAGCAACCCCGATGCCGCCGAGCGAGATTTGTTGCACAGCCACTTCAAGCTCGATGAACATGCGCTGGCCTCGGCTCTGGACCCTGACGAGGTATCGCGCATCGAGTTCCATCCCGACAACCTGTTCCTGATCTGGAAGCGTCCGGAGAATTACTCCGGCGCCGGCAGTCTGGCCTTTGAAGTGTCGTCCTGTGGCTTGCTGTTTTCTGCTGAGCGATTGCTGGTGATCGCCACCGACGATGCACCGCTGCACGGGCTCGGCACCCGGCAGCGGTTGAACACGCCGCTGGATGTGTTGCTCGACCTGCTGTTCAACAACATCCATCACTATTTGGGTCACTTGAAGGTGATCAAGATGGTTGCCCGGGAGTTGCAGCAGAAATTCAACGCCTCGATGCAGAACCAGCACTTGATCCAGATGTTCAACCTCAGCGAAAGCCTGATCTATTACATCAACGCAATTCACAGCAACGGCGCGGTGCTGACGCGGCTGCGCAACCACGCGGCCAAGGAGCACTTCAGCACCGAAGCCATCGGCCTGATCGACGACCTGATCATCGAAAACAACCAGTGCTACAAACAGGCGGAAATCTACTCCACGGTGTTCTCCGGGCTGATCGACGCCCGGGGCAACCTGATGAACAACAGCATGAACAACCTGCTGCGCAAACTGACGTTAATCAACGTGGTGTTTTTGCCTCTGAACCTGATTGCGAGCATTGGCGGCATGTCCGAGTTCAGCATGATGACCGGGGACACGCCGTGGTGGGTGTCGTATCCGTTGTTTCTGACGGCGATGATGCTAGGGGCGGGGGCCATGGTGCTTGGGCTCAGGCGCCTGGCGAAATGAAGGTGTCGTCTTTCAGGCCGCCTTCGCGAGCAAGCCCGCTCCCACAGGGTATGCGTCGTTCACAAATCCCTTGTGGGAGCGGGCTTGCTCGCGAAAGCGTCCTCAACAGTGCAACCACTTCTGGATCAACGTTGTTGACGCGCATCACCACAATGCCCACGGTTCTTAAGCCCCCGAACCACGAGGTACAACAACGGCCCGACAGACACGAAAATCGCCGTGATCAACAAATACGGAATCACCGACACCCTCGACTGCCCACGCTTGCGCGCATCCCTGTACATCCAGATTCCCGCCAGCGTCGCCATCATAGGCCGAAGAAAATTGGCCATTGACTTGCCATCAACGCCCGGCTAATTTCCAGCCATGACTTCCACCGTATTGCGCTGCCAGCCAAGCATTATTACCGCCATTCCTTATCTGGCGGGCTAGCTCACGACTGCAGCACCCAACCCGCCCTAGAGGCGGGTTTTTACTTTCTGTCTCCTGGGCCCCAAACAACGTCAGGAGATGACCATGAGCAGCACCCCCGCCCAGCAGGCTTTGCTTGAGCGCTATGTGAAAAAGATTCTCGCCGCGCCGGTGTATGAACTGGCTGTGCGAACACCGTTGCAACCGGCGCCGGCGCTGTCGGAGGCTTTGGGTAACCGGATCCTGCTCAAGCGCGAAGACTTGCAACCGACCTTTTCATTCAAGATCCGTGGCGCTTACAACAAGCTGGTGCAACTGAGCGATGAGCAAAAGACTCGCGGCGTGATCACGGCTTCAGCGGGTAATCACGCCCAAGGCGTTGCGTTGGCGGCGCGTGAGTTGGGGATCGCCGCCACCATCGTCATGCCTCGCACGACACCGGAATTGAAAGTGCTTGGGGTACGCAGTCGCGGTGCCGACGCCGTGCTGCATGGCGAAAGCTTTCCGTTCGCCCTCGAATACGCGCTGCGCCTGGCCGAGCAAACCGGTCGCACCTTCGTCTCGCCGTTCGACGACCCGGACGTGATCGCGGGGCAGGGCACCGTCGCCATGGAGATCCTTCGCCAGCATCAAGGCCCGCTGGACGCGATCTTTGTCCCCGTGGGTGGCGGAGGCCTGATCGCCGGCATCGCGGCGTACGTCAAATACCTGCGACCTGAAGTGCGCATCATCGGCGTCGAATCAGAACATTCCGCGTGTTTGTACGCCGCGTTGCAGGCAGGAGAGCGGGTTGTATTGCCCAATGTGGGCACCTTTGCCGATGGCGTGGCCGTTGCGCAGGTCGGCGCTTATGGGTTTGAGGTCTGTCGGTTCTGTATCGATGAAGTGCTGACCGTCAGCAACGACGAGCTGTGCGCCGCGATCAAGAATATCTACGACGATACCCGCTCGATCACCGAACCCTCCGGCGCCTTGGCGGTGGCCGGAATCAAGAAGTACATCGCTCAAACCGGTGCCCGTGGTCAAACCCTGGTGGCGATCGACTCAGGTGCCAACATCAACTTTGACAGTCTGCGGCATGTCGCCGAGCGCGCCGCGTTGAGCGGCGTTTCAGCATGAGGAGAGGTGGCTTGGTTATTCCTGAACAGCTTTCTCGACCTTGCTCGACGCCGACCAGATCCGGTAGCGGACTTCGACGTCCTTGGGCACGTAGAGCACGATCGGCAACTTGCTGTTGTAGCGAAGCATGAAGCCGTCACCAACCACCGGCACGAACTCTTTTTTACTCTTGCCGTCGGGACAGGCCATCATCGTGCTCATCGGGCCGATGACTTTTTCCAGGCGGTAAAAGGGGTAGCCCCAACCTTCAAGGTTTTTTTCTTCAAGGATACCGCCCAGACGTTGGCGATTGCAGTCCACGGTCAGGGTCTTGCCGGCCAGCACCTCAACCTGGAAGTTTTCCTCCTGGGGCTGCGGCGCTACATGAATGACCTGACGGGTAAAACCGCTCTCAGGCTTGGGGAACGGCGCGACTGTTTCAAGCTTTGCGGCATGAGCCACGCTTGAAAGACTGGCAACAATCAGCCCGACGGTAGTGATACAGGTCAATGAACCCATGAAGCCTCCTTGCGTGTGAGTAGAGTCAGCGGATACTGGAATGACAGGCGCATTCTTACTGTCGACCTCCGCTAATGCAAACCCCGCTCGGGTTGTATGCAAATTGCAGGGCTCAAACGGCCCTTTCTTGCAAATTGCATGAGGCCGTTTATAGGCATGTCCGTTAAATCATTGATTTACCGATGAGCTGCACGGCGAAATTCGCGGCATGTTTTATGCTCATTCAGGTCTTGAGTTGACCGGGACAGTATTGAGTCAGCTTGGAACGCGAGGACGGTCTGGTGTTTGAGACGTAGAAACCCCGCCTTAGGAAGAAAAGCGGGTGATTTCAGCACGGACCAACGCTTGAATTTATTTGGCAATCTCACAATTAGGAGAGGGTCGCCATGTTTCTTTCTGCCTTGGAACTACGCAATATAATTGAAAGCAGTTTTCTGCCGAAACGCTGCCAATGTACGCTGTCGCCGGACCTGTCGATGACCATCAAGGTGTATTCAGATCGTGAAACCGATCACCTCGACCTGTGCGTGACGGGAATAAATGCCAAACAGCTCAACGGATGCCGGGAGATCGGCGACTTGATCGCAGGGCTGCGCTCAGACATGGAGCACCAGTCCCACGCCGAGGCCCAGCCTTTGCACTTGGACAGGAAAGCGCTTTAACCCGCAGTTTCGAGTTCTGCTGACACGCGCCGGGTCTGGACAAACCCCAGTCCCAGCGCCGACTCGACCACCACCGCCAGCAATATGCCCGGCCCGGCATGGCCATTCAGCCATTCGCCGAAACCCAACACTGCCAGACCAATACAGCCGACGGTAAACCCGGTGCTCAGCGCATGGCGGGTGACGGACGGCGCCTCGTTGCGAACCAGATAAAACATCACGCCCAACGCCGCGAACAGCACTGCACTGCGCCTGGCGACAAAACCTGCCGCAGACGAATACTCAATACTCCAGATCGCCAGCAATACGTCCGGCATCAAACCCCAGACCAGGGCCAGCAGAAAACACAGAAGGGAAGTGAAGGTCGACAGGGTGCGAAACGATAACTGCATGGCGGATCCTTGCGGCAGTGAGGGACGCGCCAAAGCATAGCGTCTGATCCCTCACAGGAGTACCGCAAAGTGCAAAATCAGACCTTTCGGTCAGTTCTGATAACTGCAAGCGTCAGAAAGCTTCCGGTAGCTGATTTCTTCAGGTTTGCCTGACGTATCGATGTACTTCATGTCAGCCGTTATCACTTTGCATTCCGGCGTGCTCGGCTCAGTCAGGGCGACCACTTTGTCGATGTTCAGCGGCATGCCGTAGTGATACGGGGTGGCTTGCGAGGACGACGTTTCGTTGGCCTGCGCAAGACCGGTAAACGCGGTGCAGGCGAGGGCGGAAGTGATCAGCAGCGTGCGGATGTTCATGGGGCGATCTCCAGTGCAGACGTTGAGTCAGCTCGACGGATTGGGCGTCGAACCTGCCGCACTGGGCGTCAGAGGAACCTGAGGGACTGGGCGTCAGAGGAACCTGAGGGCGTGCGGTCCAGTAAAGTCTTGGACCGCGGGGTTAACGTTTGGTTAACCCGGCTGAACGCCGCCTGTCGCGAGAGCGTTTCTGTCAGACGTTTCATGTGGGAAACGATCTACGGGATCTTCGGCTTGGTCCTACAAAGTCAGTTGCCTTGTCGACTTCCGCCGGATGGGGGGCAGCGTTTACTGTTTGGACTCGCTGCAAAATCAGCGGACAGGTTTGGTCACCTGATAACACCGCACATATATGTGCCCTCATTCGCGCTGCGGACTTCTACGTCCTCGTAGTGCGTTGTAATGGTGGCTGTGTGCGGGACGCCTTCGGGCGAGCCGATTGGGTGTTGTCGGTTGACCAAGCCTGCACACAGCCGCCCCCCATCGTTTGGTCACGGTGCTGGCGATTACTAATTAATACCCGAGTAATGACTATGCCTACGCTAAACCCGTTTCCCGATCGCTACCGTTCAATCAACAGCAGCGTTACCGACTCGAAACCTTTGGTGATCGACACCGAAGCCAATCCCCAAGACATTCTCGAAGCCGCCTTACAGCGGGTCCGGGCCGCCAGCCAGTTACTTGAAACCCTGCATTGCCAATGTTTCAAGCACGGCGATGTTCAAGACATTCCGCACATTACCCATGCGCTTTACCTGCTGACTCAGGATGGTTTTGATCTGTTGCAGGTGGCTCAGCAGCGGATGATGGGGTGGAAGGCGCCTGTCTGACCTCTGACGTTTACAGACAATCCAGCGTCCGGCAGCGCTGGATTTTTCATGGCAGGGTGTTTTTCTATTTGATGCCTACTTGAGGCGTACGACCTTGAATCCACGGCCATTAGGCACGACGTCACTGCCGGCAGCCTCGTCCGGTTGACCTTTGCCTGACACATAGTCATAAACCAAAAACTTCGTAGACACTTCATTCCCGATATTTGGAATGACCAGTCGCATCTGCTGCTGTCCCAGGTAGAGATAACGGGGCAGGGCTTTCTCGGCAAAATCGATTCGCTCGATTGAATGGCTGACCGGGTTTTTGCGTAAAACAACGCCCTTTAAATAGGGCGAGCCGTAGTTCATAACAAATATCAGGCTCAAGGACGCGCACTTGGCCATGACGACTTCCCCGACAAAATCGGAGTCAGGCATGTCGGTGAAAGCAATTTGTGTTTTTTTATCGATGTTGACTCTTAATCGCTGGCCTTCAGCGTCTGTCTCGGCCAGTAAAGATACGCTTGTCCCGTCAGACAAGGGGCAGTTGAGAATAGACTTGCTTTGTCCCGCATAGGCGGTAGGCCCTGACAATGCGGCGATTAAAAAAAACCATGCTTTGTTCACTTTAAGTTGTCCCTAAGCACTTGCATTGAATCAGGCTTGGCCGCGAGCTTTGTTGCGCACGCACTTATTTTTTTATAATAAACGCCGTTGGAAAGGCCGCGGTATTTTTTATAAGCCTCTTCGATTGAGCTGGAAATATCTATCCAGTACTGCATGTACTCCGTACCTATTTGAATATTTTTGGCTTCATCGAAAAGAGCGCCGCTTTTGTAAAAAGCCTCGCCATCAGCGAAAGCCTGTTTTGTCAGAGGGTCGCTCGGCATATGACCAAGTTCTTTCTTTTTTCGATATTTGTAAACTTGCTGTACTCCCTCCAGCTGCATCTGCAGCAGACCACGAGCATTATGGCCCGCGCCGGCTTTCGCATCGAAGCGCGACTCCATATAAATCTGGCATATAACAGTATTTGTATCGATCGTTGACTTGTTATTGGCTTCAACAAGCGCTCTGATTTCCTTCAGGCGCTTACTATCATCGACCATGACTAAGGCTGGTTTTTTGTCAGCTGCCGGAGTCAACGCTTTTTGAGTTGTGGCCAACGGTTTTTGTTTGGGCATATCAAGCATCCCATCCTGGGTTGATTGGGGGAATGTCGTCATAAATCTCAACTACAGCCATTTCTGCTTCTGTACTTTTGATTTTTGCCGTTCTACCTTCATCGTTGGTGCGTCCCGTGAGGCTTTTACCGGAAGACGTTTTGATCACATAAGGGAAATTTTTCAACGGCAAACCTGAGGTTTGATCAGTAATCAAAAAATCCAGATCGTGATCCGTTTTCTCCGGGACTATTTTTCGCTCTAAAAGTTGGCCGGCACTAGCGATTGCAGCAGCGAGCGGAATCGAAGGGATTAACGCTTGTATACCTGAACCCACTCCCGGCGAGCCCCCGGTATTCACCTTCACCTCAGCCCCACTGATCGTCACACCCCCCGCATCCACCTTGACGAAACTCCCGCCAGCCTTGGCCGTTAGTTCCATTCCGCCTTCCATCACCACCTTGTTACCCGCGTGGTAATGAATCTCCTGACCCGCCTCGACAAATTGCGCTGTCCCCACCTTCACATGCTGGGTCACCGCCACGGTCAGGTGATCATCCGCCCGCGCTTCGGTCTTGCGGTCCAGATGGGTGATGCGGTGTTCTTCAACCTTGAACTCGCTGAAAACATTGGCCTCAACCGTGTCATGGCGTTCATTGCCGATGCGGATCTTCTGGTCATGCTCAATGTTTTCGTCCCAGTCGCGCTGGGCATGCAGGTAGATCTGTTCCGCACCTTTCTTGTCTTCGATACGAAACTCGTTGTAACCCTTGCCGCCCGGTGAGCTCAGGGTCTTGAAGGTGCTGCGGGTCTTGTTGGCCGGCAGGTCGTAGGGGACGACGTTTTCCTTGTGGAACAGGCAGCCGGTGATCAGCGGTTGGTCGGGGTCACCTTCGAGGAAGGTGACGAGGACTTCCATGCCGACGCGCGGGATGGCAATGCCGCCGTAGGCACTGCCGGCCCAGCCGGTGGCGACGCGCAGCCAGCAACTGGTCTTGTCGTTGGCCTGGCCGTCGCGGTCCCAGTGGAATTGCACTTTTACGCGGCCGTATTCATCGCAGTGGATTTCTTCGCCCGGCGGGCCTGTGACGATGGCAGTCTGGCTGCCCAGGACTTTCGGTTTCGGGTGATCGAGGGCAGGGCGGAAGTGCGCGTCCCACGGGGTGGCGAGGAAGGTATTGCGGTAGCCCTGATGGAAATCGTCTTTGTTGTGGGTGACGTCGCTGGTGACGTTTTTGCCGAGTACTTGCGGCTGCTTGCCTTCGTGCACCACTTCGAGCAACAGCCAGAGGTCGTTCCATTCAGAGCGCGGGTGTTCACTCAGGGCCATGAAGTGGCCGCTGACCAGGGTGGGCTCGTCGCCCTTGCCTTCGGCCAGTTTGTAGTCGCTGCGGTGACGTTCCAGCGCGCGGGTCGCCAGTTGTTTGCCGCGTGCACGGTCGGTGAAGCGGCCGGGGTAGTCGTAGTCTTCGAGATCCGGTGCGAAGGTGCTCTTGGCGGCGCCTTCGGGCAGGATGCGTGGCTTTTCGAAGTCGTAATCGCGGCGGCTGACGCGGGAGGTGCGGGTTTCCAGGCGCAGGTTGAAGCGCTTGATCACCGGTTTCGTGGCGGCCATGCCGGAGTCTTGCTGGTAGGCCACGGGCGACAGTTTGCGGAACACCGTCTGGTCATCGCCGAACACCAGTTTGTGGCCGCTGGCGCTGTGCTGGAAGTGGAAGTGAATGCCTTCCTCTTCACACAAGCGCTGGATGAAATGCAGGTCGGACTCGTCGTACTGCACGCAGTAATCGCGTTCGGGGTAGATCGCGCCGAGCTGGAAACTGTAGGCGTCAGCCAGGATGCCGCGCGCCTCAAGTACCTGGGCGATAATTTTCGGCACACTTAAATGCTGGAAGATCTGCTGGTCATGGTTGTGACGCAGGTAGGCGAGTTGCGGGACCAGGCTGATGCTGTAACGCGTCAGGCTCTTGCCGGAATCGCCTTGCTCGATGCGATAGACCAGACCGTGGATGACGCCTTTGCCGGTAGCGCCGAAGGTCAGGCAGCCTGGCTTGTGCAACAACTCTTCGAGTTTCAGGTCGGGACGGGCGCTGACCAGTTCGATGTCGAAACAGAACGGCTGGTTGAGGGTTTCGCGACCGACGAAGCTGAGCACTTGCAGGTCAACGGAAACGCCTTCCAGCGTCAGGGAAATATGGGTTGCGTTCGCGTCCAGCATGCCTTTAATTCCGTCCTTTGAATAAGCTGGTGCGGATGGTGCAGCATTAAACCGCCCCGTTCAAGGCGCAAATGCCGTAGGCGTGGATGCGTTGTGCTATCGGGGAAACCCTTAGATACAGGGTTTCGGCCAATGATTGCGGGGGATGTTTGGTCATCCTTTGCCGAACTTCACCGCGTCACACCCCCGTGGTGACCAAGAATCGATAGTCATTTTCAGACTTAAGTCGTTCAAAGCGCTTAAAACTCCTTAAAACCCCTCTGCCGTCATTGCCTACTGATCATTCCCACGCTCCGCGTGGGAATGCTTCATTGGATGCTCCGCGTCCGCTTTTGGGACGCAGCGTCCCGGGCTGCATTCCCACGCAGAGCGTGGGAACGATCTGTCAGATTCAGCGCATTTCCAACTGCTGCCGATACGGCAAATCCGGCCCGGTCTTGCTGCAGGTCAGCGCCGCTGCCTGCACTGCAAACTTCAACATTCCGTCGATTTGCTCGCGCTCAAGCGATTGCACACCCTCAACCGAATCGAGCTGCTGCTCCGTCAACCAGGTAATCAAAGCCGCCTGAAACGTGTCGCCTGCGCCGACGGTGTCAGCGATTTTCACCGCGCAGGCCGGCACCGACCACGAACCATGACTGCGGCTGAACACCGTCGCCCCTTCGCCACCCCGGGTCAGGAATACCAACTGACAGCGATGCTGCAGCCAGCCTTCAATCACCCGCTGCGGATCCTGCTCGGGGTACAACAGGCTCAAATCTTCATCGCTGACCTTAATCAAGTCAGCCAACTCAACCAGCGTCGCAACACGCGAACGCCACAGATCGATGTTCGGCTCAGGATTGAGTCGCACATTCGGATCAAGGCTGATCAAACGTTTACCGCTTTCCCTCTGCACCAACGCCAGCAGCGTGTCGGCAATCGGCTGCACCACCAGCGAATACGAGCCGATGTGCAAACCGCGCACTTCTGGCCCCAGCTCAGGTAGATGCTCAGGTTTGAGCTGGCGATCCGCGCACCCTTCACCGCGAAAGCTGTAGTGCGGCGAGCCATTGGCACCGACGGCAACCATCGCCAAAGTCGTAGGTGCGGCGAATTCGACCAAATAGTCAGGACGCACGCCTTCATCTGAAAGCACTTGCTGCAAACGCCGGCCAAGGTAGTCAGTCGACAACCCGGCAAACAGCGCCGACTCGACACCCAATCGCCGCAGTCCAACCGCGACGTTGAACGGCGAACCGCCGGCAATCGCCTTGAAATTCACTTTTGAAGCCAGGCCGCTGGCGTCGTCTTCACTGAAGAAATCGAACAGCGCTTCGCCACACACCAGATACATAATTGTTCACTCTTTAAAGGGTTGCGACATGCTGTTGATAGCGTTCATAGGCCTGCTGACAGGCCGCCACATTCTCGGCAATCGGCAAGGTTTCACTGGCTGGATCGAGCTTGACGCAACGCTCGCAAAGGTCCGCCAGACTGTCCTCGTGGCCGTTTGCCCAGGACTTGCACCACGCTGCCTGAATCGCCGCACCGAGGGCGGCGGCTTCGCTTTGCTCGGTACAGATGACCGGGGTGTTCATGATGTCGGCGACTATCTGCCGCCACACCGGGCTTTTCGAGCCGCCGCCGATCAGGCAAATGCTGCGGCTTTGTAAGCCATTCTGGCGCAGCAGGTCCAGTCCATAACGCAAACCGAAGGTCGTGCCTTCCACCACGGCGCGGCACAAGTTGGCCTGGGTCAGGTTGGTCATGGTCAAGCCCAGCAGGCTGCCGGTGGCGTGGGGCAGGGCAGGGACGCGCTCGCCATTGAGGAACGGCAGCATGCACACGCCTTCGGCGCCGATGGGCGCTTGCGCGACCAAGTCGTTGAACTGCTCGATATCGAGGTCGAACAGCTCACGGATGACCCCCGTGGCGTTGGTCAGGTTCATGGTGCAGATCAGCGGCAGCCAGCCACCGCTGGACGAACAGAACGTCGCGACCGACGCATCCGGGCTGACTTTCGGCTGGTCGGAATAGGCGTACACCGTTCCCGAAGACCCGAGGCTCATGGTGATCGCGCCGGGCTTGATGTTGCCGGTGCCGATGGCGCCCATCATGTTGTCACCGCCTCCGCTGGAGACCAGTGCCTGCGGGTTGATGCCCAGGTGTTCGGCAATGCTTGGCAGGATCGTGCCGACCGCTTGATGGGCATCGATCAACTCCGGCAACGCGGCTTGCAGGCGGCCGGTCGGGTCGATGTCGCGCAGCAACTGCAAGTCCCATTGGCGGGTTCGCACGTTGAAATACCCGGTGCCTGACGCGTCGCCGTATTCGCTGCAACTGCGGCCCGTGAGCCAGTAGTTCAGGTAGTCGTGGGGCAGGAGGATGCGGGCGGTTCGGGCGAAAATGTCCGGGTGTTGTTCTTTGGTCCACAGCAACTTGGAAACGGTGTAGCCCGGCGCGATGACCACGCCGAGTCGTTCCAGAGAGCCCTTTTCTCCACCGAGGTGGGTCAGCAGGCGGTCGTTCTCCGGGGTGGATTCGGTGTCGCACCACAGCTTGGCCGGACGCAGCACCTGGCCCTGATCGTCGAGCAGCACCAGGCCGTGTTGCTGGCCGGAGACGCCGATGCCGAGGATGTCCTGACCGTCGACGTTCGCGGCGAGCAATGCACGGCGGGTGGCCAGGGTGAACGCTTCGAGCCACAGACTGGTGTCTTGCTCGCGACGACCGTTGGCGCCGCTGAACAAGCTGTGCGCGGCGGCGCCCTGTCCGAGGACCTGGCCGCTGTGGGCGTCGAGGATCACGGCTTTGGTGCCTTGGGTGCCGCAGTCGATGCCGAGGAATAAGTGTTGTTTTGTCATGTGTGCCCCGCACAGATCATTCCCACGCTCTGCGTGGGAATGCTGCAATGGACGCTCTGCGTCCGCTTCTGAATGGGACGCGGAGCGTCCCGGGCTGCATTCCCACGCAGAGCGTGGGAACGATCAACTTACGCCAACACCCGCTCCAGCGTCCGCGTCACTCCCACCTCCCGCAAGCTGTTACAGCACCATTCAAACGCCGCCACAAACTCCGGCGAGCGCGGAATCGCGGTCCCGAAAATCTCCTCGACTTCGAGCAACCGCTGGGTAATCAACACATCATCCGCCACCAATGCCTGGCAGAACGTCGCTCGCGGATCGGGAATCGAGTAGGTATCCCCATTCTCATCCACCCCCTTCAAATACAACGCCCAGGCCGCCACCACCAACGCGGCGCGCTTGGTCTCCTGACCATCGGCAATCAGGCGATTGATCGTCGGCACAGTGAACTTGGGAAACTTCGACGATCCGTCCGAACACACCCGCTCCAGCTGATCGGCAATCGCCTGATTGGAGAAGCGCGCGACCAGCGTGTTTTTGTAATCCGTCAGATCAATCCCCGGCACCGGCGACAGCTGCGGCGTGACATCCAGGTCCATGTAGGCACGCATGTAGCGCACAAACAGCGGGTCATTCATGGTCTCGTGAACGAAGCGATAACCCTTTAAAAACCCCAGGTACGTCAGGGCCAGATGACTGCCGTTGAGCAGCTTGATCTTCATCTCTTCATAGGGCGTGACGTCGTCGGTGAATTGCACGCCGACCTTTTCCCACGCCGGGCGCCCGTTGACGAATTTGTCTTCCAGCACCCACTGTACAAACGGTTCGCAGACCACCGGCCAGGCATCGTCCAGCGCATGTTGGTCGGCCAGTTGCAGCCGATGTTCGGTGCTGGTCATCGGGGTAATGCGGTCGACCATGGCATTGGGAAAGCTGACGTTGCACTCAATCCAGTCGCGCAGATCTGCATCGCGCAGCGCGGCGAAGGCTAGCAAGGCCTTGCGGGTGACCGCGCCGTTGTGCGGCAGGTTATCGCACGACATCAAGGTGAAGGCCGGGGTGCCTGCGGCGCGGCGTTTGGCCAGTGCGGCGCAGAGAAAACCGAACACGGTTTTCGGTACGTTCGGGTTGGCCAGGTCGTGCTGGATTTGCGGCAAGTGGGCCTTGAACTCGCCGTTGCTGTCGTCGATGCAGTAACCGCCCTCGGTGATGGTCAGCGAGACGATGCGGATCTCTGGGCTGGCGAGTTTGTCGATCAACGCCTGCGCGCCGTCTTCGGCGAGCAGCATGTCGCGAATCGCACCGATGACCCGGACTTCGGTGTCGTCTGTGTCGCCCAGCTCGAACAGGGTGAACAGGTAGTCCTGCTCCTTCAGATCGTCCCGGGCGCGGCGGTCTTCAGCGCGCAGGCCAACCCCGCAAATCGCCCAGTCCAGACCTTCGCCGGTATTCATCAGCGCGTCGGTGTAATACGCCTGATGGGCACGGTGAAAACCGCCGACGCCGATGTGGGCGATGCCCTGGCGCGTATCGCTCAGGGTGTAGGCGGGCAGGACCACCTCGGGGGCGAGGCGGTTCAGGTTGTGTTTATTGAGTTTCATCACAGGCTCTCTAAATCAGGCCGCTGCGCGTAGCAGGCGGGTCAGCGCCACGCCGTCGGCATCGAATAAATGGCAGTGTTCGGCGTCCAGGTGCAAGCTCAAGGCTTCGCCGTAGCGGCTGGCCAGATCGCCGCGAACGCGCATGGTCAGCGCTTCGCCGGAAGCGGTCACGACGTGGCAAAAGGTGTCGCTGCCCAGGCGCTCGCTGACGTCGGCGGTGACTTGCAAGGTGCAGTCGCCGGTTTGCGCGAGGTTCAGGTGTTCCGGACGAATGCCCAGGGTCACCGCGCCGCCGACGTTCAGATTGGCGCCGGTCAGCGGCAGGGTGATGCGGGTGCCGGCGTCCAGCAGGACTTCACAGCTTTGGCTGTCGACGCGGGTAACTTTGCCCTTGAGAAAGCCCATTTTCGGCGTGCCGAGGAACCCGGCGACAAACAGGTTGGCCGGCTGGTGATACAGATCCAGCGGCGAGCCGACCTGCTCGATCTTGCCGCCGTTGAGGACGACCACTTTGTCAGCCATGGTCATGGCTTCGACCTGGTCGTGGGTCACGTAGATCATCGTCGCCTGCAGGTCTTTGTGCAGGCGCAACAACTCCAGGCGCATCTGCACCCGTAGCGCGGCGTCGAGGTTGGACAGCGGTTCGTCAAACAGGAAGATTTTCGGGTTGCGCACGATGGCGCGGCCGATGGCTACGCGTTGACGCTGGCCGCCGGACAGCTGCTTCGGTTTGCGCTCCAGCATCGGCCCCAGTTCAAGGATGCGCGCTGCTTCGCCGACTTTTTTCTCGACTTCTGCTTTCGGCACGCCGGCCAGGTCGAGGGCAAACGACATGTTTTTGCGCACGCTCATGTGCGGGTACAGGGCGTAGGTCTGGAACACCATCGCCAGGTCACGCTTGGCCGGGCTGACTTCGGTGATGTCGCGACCATCCAGTTCGATGGTGCCGCCGCTGACTTCTTCCAGCCCGGCGATCAGGCGCAGCAACGTGGATTTGCCGCAGCCCGACGGGCCGACGAAGACCACGAATTCCTTGTCGTTCACTTCCAGGTCGATGCCTTTGATGATGGAAAAGCCTTCGAAGCCTTTTTGCAGATTCTTGATTTTCAGGTTGGCCATGGTGGCGCTCCTTTTGTGCTTATTCTTTGAGGGCTATTTCACGGCGCCAAACGACAGGCCGCGGACCAGTTGTTTCTGGCTGATCCAGCCGAAGATCAGGATCGGCGCACAGGCCAGCGTCGACACCGCCGACAACTTGGCCCAGAACAGGCCTTCGGGACTTGAGTAGGAGGCGATCAACGCGGTCAGTGGTGCGGCTTTCGATGAGGTCAGGTTCAGCGACCAGAACGCCTCGTTCCAGCACAGGATCAGCGACAGCAAAACGGTGGAAGCCAGTCCGCCCTTGGCGATCGGCAGCAGCACCCGGACCATTTCCTGCCACAGCGTGGCGCCGTCGAGGCGTGCGGCTTCGAGGATGTCTTTGGGGATGTCCTTGAAGTAGGTGTAAATCATCCAGACCACGATCGGCAGGTTGATCAGGGTGTAGATCACGATCAGTGCGATACGTGTGTCGAGCAGGCCGAAACTCTTGGCCAGCAGGTAGATCGGCATCAGCACGCCCACCGGCGGCAGCATTTTGGTCGAGAGCATCCACAGCAGCGTGCCTTTGGTGCGCTGGGTCTCGTAGAACGCCATCGAGTAGGCCGCCGGCACCGCGATCAGCAGGCACAGGGCCGTGGCGCTGAAGGAAATCACCACCGAGTTCCAGGCGAAGCTGAAGTAGTCGCTGCGCTCGTTGATGTGCAGGTAGTTCTCCAGCGTCGGCGTGAAGATGAACTGCGGAGGCGTGGCGAAGGCGTCGATTTCGGTTTTGAAACTGGTCAGCACCATCCAGAAGATCGGGAAGAAGATCAGGATCGCGATGGCCCAGGCCAGGGTGCCGAGCAGCAGGCTTTGCAGGCGACGGGATTGTTGAAGAGTCATGGCGCAGGCCTCAGGCTTTGTCTGTCAGGTTTTTGCCGATCATCCGCACCAGCACGATGGCCGCGATGTTGGCGATCACCACCGCGATCAGGCCGCCGGCGGACGCCATGCCGACGTCGAACTGCACCAGCGCCTGGTTGTAGATCAGGTACGCGAGGTTGGTCGAGGCATAGCCGGGACCGCCGTTGGTGGTGGTGAAGATTTCGGCGAACACCGACAGCAGGAAGATGGTTTCGATCATCACCACCACCGCAATTGGCCGGGCAAGGTGCGGCAGGGTCAGGTGCCAGAAAATCGCGATCGGCCCGGCACCATCGAGGCGCGCGGCTTCTTTCTGTTCCTGGTCGAGGGACTGCATGGCGGTCATCAGGATCAGGATCGCGAAGGGCAGCCATTGCCAGGACACGATGATGATGATCGACAGCAGCGGGTAATGCGCCAGCCAGTCCACCGGTTGCGCGCCGAACAGTTTCCAGACGTAGGCGAGAATCCCCGAGACCGGGTGGAAAATCAGGTTCTTCCAGATCAGCGCGCCGACGGTGGGCATGATGAAAAACGGCGAGATCAGCATTACCCGGACGATGCCGCGACCGAGAAACTCACTGGCCTCCAGCAAGGCGCTGATCAGCACGCCCAGCACCACGCTGATCAGCAGCACGCTGCCGACCAGCAACAGGGTGTTGGTGGCGCCGGGCATGAACCCGGAGTCAGTCAGGAAGTACGTGAAGTTCTCCAGCCCGACAAATTGGTTTTCGCCGGGGTACAGCAGGTTGTAGCGGATCATCGAGAAGTAAACGGTCATGCCCAGCGGCACAATCATCCACAGCAGCAACAGCGCTACCGAGGGGCTGACCAGAAACCAGCCGGGATTGGCCAGCCGGCTTTTACGCACCGGCTGGGGGATGTCCATGTGAGCTTTGGCAGTTGAAATATTCATGGCATTTAACCGATTCATGCAGACCTGTGAAGATCCACTGTGGGAGCGGGCTTGCTCGCGAAAGCGGTGTTCCAGTCGCTGAAGAGGCATCGGATGTCCCGGCCTCTTCGCGAGCAAGCCCGCTCCCACAATGATGTCGTCGTACCTGTGAGAGCGTGGCTTGCCCGCGATGGCGGCAACTCGGTATCAAGACAAGCCAGGACCGTTGCAGCCACCGCGCCGTTAGCTACTTGGGATAACCGGCGCGCTTCATCTCGCGCTCGGTGGTTTGCTGGGCGGCCGTCAACGCCTGGTCGACCGTGGTCTGGCCGATCAGCGCTGCCGAGAACAACTTGCCGACCTGAGTGCCCACTGCCTGGAATTCAGGAATGGTCACCAACTGGATGCCGATGTAAGGCACCGGTTTGAGCGTCGGTTTGCTCGGGTCCGCCGCTTTCAGCGATTCCAGCGTCACCTTGGCAAACGGCGCAGCGCTCATGTAAGCCTCGCTGTAGGTCGAGGCGCGCGTGCCGGGCGGTACGTTGGCGATGCCGCCTTTTTCGGCAACCAGCGCGCCGTATTCCTTGGAGGTGGCCCAGGCACTGAAGGTTTTCGCCGCGTCCTTGGCCTTGGAACTGGTCGGGATCGCCAGTGCCCAGGAGTACAACCAGGCCGAACCTTTATCGGTGGTTTCATGCGGCGCGAAGGTGAAGCCGACGTGCTCGCTGACCTTGCTTTGGGTCTTGTCGGTGACGAAGGAACCGGCAACGCTGGCGTCGACCCAGATCGCGCACTTGCCGCTGTTGAACAGCGCCAGGTTTTCATTGAAACCGTTGCTGGAGGCACCCGGCGGGCCGGACTTCTTCATCGTTTCGACGTAGAAGTTCAGGGCGTTTTTCCACTCGGGGCCAGTGAATTCCGGCTTCCATTGTTCATCGAACCAGCGTGCGCCATAGGCATTGGCGACGGTGGTGATCAGCGCCATGTTCTCGCCCCAGCCGGCCTTGCCACGCAGGCAGATGCCGTACTGCTCTTTGTCCTTATTGGTGAGTTTGCTGGCGAATTCACCGATCTGGGTCCAGGTCGGATGCTCGGGCATGGTCAGCCCGGCGTCCTTGAACAGGTCGGTGCGGTAATAGGTGATGGAGCTTTCCGCGTAAAACGGCAGGGCGTAGAGCGAGCCTTTGACCGACAGGCCCTCACGCACCGAAGGGAAGACATCGTCGAGGGCGTAGGTGGCCGGCAAGTCCTTCATCGGCTCCAGCCAGCCCTTGGCCCCCCAGAGTGCAGCTTCGTACATGCCGATGGTCAGCACGTCGAACTGCCCGCCCTGGGTCGCGATGTCGGTGGTCAGGCGTTGGCGCAGGACGTTTTCTTCCAGCACCACCCAATTGAGCTTGATGTCCGGGTGCTCGGCCTCGAAGGTCTTCGAAAGCTTTTGCATGCGGATCATGTCGCTGTTGTTGACGGTGGCGATGGTCAGGGTCTGGGCGCCGAGGCTGACGCTGCTGAGGGTCATGCAGGTGAGGGCAAGCAGAGCTTTTACAGAAGGTTGCATCGTGCACTCCTTTTCTGCACCCGGTGGGGACAGAAGGACAGTTATTGTTTTTGTGTCTTCCGACGGCAGGAAGAATGTGCACTGATTACAGCCTTCAATCGAGGATGAGACAAATCATCCATCGCACTTGAATCGATACTATTTTGCACTGGAATCTGAAAAGGCAGAATTTAACGCCTGGCGCCCTGTAGCAGCTGCCGAAGGCTGCGTTCGAGGGCGTAGCCCTCGCTGGAGCGGAGCACAGAGTGATTTCGGAAGGTTGTGGTCGTGGGTTTGGCGCCTGCTGCGCAGTCGAACGCAGCCTTCGGCAGCTGCTAAAGGGACAGGCATCAGTGCTGATTTTGCTCAGTCAACCGCTGCACCGCCAGCCGCCGGTAATGCGAAGGCGTCATGCCTTTGAGCTGCTGAAAACGCCGATTGAAATTGGAAATATTGTTGAAGCCGGATTCGAAACACACATCAGTCACCGGCTTGTCGCCATCGGCCAACAACTCGCAGGATTTGCTGATGCGCAGGCGATTGACGAATTCGATGAAGCAGCGGCCGGTCGCCTGTTTGAATACCCGGCTGAAATAGGTTGGTTTCATGCCCAGGTGCTCGGCGACTTCCTCGAGGGACAGGTCCCGGGCGTAATGCGCAAAAATGTAATCCACCGCCCGGTTGGTGCGATCGATGTTGTGTTCGTCCGCCAGTTGCGGCGTGGTGGCCCCTGACAGCAGCTGAAAATCGTCAGACGCCGCGAGCAGCTCCAGCAGAATGAAAAAATGCCCGAGCCGGGTTACGCCTTTCGTGTCGGCGATGCGTTGCATCAACGTCATGGACTGGTGAATGGTGCGTTTGCAACGAAACTCGATGCCGTACTGCGCGCGCTCCAGCAGGGGCGCCAGGGTCTTGAGTTCCGTGAATACCTGATGACCGCTTTCGAATAACTCATCCGTGAAGTTGACCAGCATGTCGCGTTTGGGCACGACCTCGTCTTCGGCCACCTGGCTGATCCAGTTGTGGGGCAGATTGGGGCCGGTGAGGAACAGGGATTCCGGGTAAAAGTTGCCGATGTAGTCGCCGATGAACACCTTGCCGGAGCTGGCGACGATCAGGTGCAGTTCGTATTCCTTGTGGAAATGCCAGCGCACCAAAGGGCAGGGGAATCCATGCTGGCGATAGATGATCGACAACCCGTTGTGGTCGTCCATCAGTTCGTAGGAAGGATCGGTAACTCTGGCGGTTCGGGTCATGTCAGGGCGCTTCTTATTGTCATTGCGCCCTGATCATGCCTCTTTACTGACCTGTAATGCCAGCTTGCAACGCTGCGAGCGTTACGCCGGTTCCCGAGCATGCAAGGCATGACCGTAAACGGCTTTCATGCTGGTGGCCGTCCAGCAGTAACGTACGATCTCTGACTCATCAAAAAAGTCGGTATTGATGATGCTGCAGCGCGTCACCCAGTCCCGGGTGGGATTGAACCAGTCATTGATCTGGTTTTTGATGTCTTGAGGACCTCCCAGAAACGCGTAGCTGGTGGCCGATAACGACCATAGAAATGTTCCGAAAGGCGGCTTTTCGAGTGTGTTGGAAATATGGGTCTTCAGGTCCTCGGTATCGGTAAATCGCTTGCTGCTCCATTTGTGTGTAATGCGTGGCCAGAAGTAATCCTCATCCAGTTCCGGATGTGCAAGCGCCGACAACACCACCCTGCGGCGAGTGCTGATCCGCTTGAGCTCGCCGATGGTTTTTGTGTCGTTGTCGGGCGGTATGACCCGCTGTCCGAGTCGACTCACCAGAAGATCATTGAGTTTTTGATAATCAAAGGGTTTGGACCCGTCTTCGAGCTGGTGGAAATCCAGCACAACGAATTCATCCGGATTTCGATCAAGGAACGCTAAAACAGCCGTGATCAGTTCATCGAGGACGCGATGGGACTGGTGTCCATTGTGATGAAAATAGAAGATCGACTGGTCAGCACCCTCCCTGTAGCCCAAGCGGATATCAAAGGCACGTGCGCCATTGGACAGTTGCCAGGCAAATGAACCGTTTTGACACGTCGTCCAATTGCCAATGACGACTTCATAATTAGGCGCCTGTTTATCCATGCCGGCGTTATGGGCGCCGGGCCAGACGACATCGGTCAGTTTTATACGATCGATGTCGTGGACGTTACTCATCCACTTTTGTTTGTCTAACGTGCCTGCTGTGTTATGGGTCATGACAAGTTCCTTGTCGTTGTCTCGCCCCTTCCGTGGGGCGACGAAGTAAAGGTGTCAGATGTGCCTGAGTGCTACACCCGTATTGCTCGCCCACGTAGAAAGGCTTACATGACCCAGCATAGAAGTACGCGACGGTATGTCCAGTCACGGAAATATTTGCACAAAAATAGCCATTTAATGACACGGCGGTTAATAGGCTCGCTTGGCGGCCTTATTCAAGTTCACGGTTCGGCAATACGAAACAATTTGCGTCTCTTCAATGAAGTCGACGTTGATGATGTTGCACTTTTGCGCCCAATCGCTTTTTTTCGGATCAAACCACGAATCAAGCTCTTTATGAATATCTTCGGGACCGCCGAGGGCGCTGTAGCTGGTGGCGGATAGTGACCAAGGCGCCCATGTCCCCGGAGGGCTTGTCAGTACATTAGTAATGTGCTTCTTCAAGTCGGTGGCGCTGGTGATACCGCTGCCAGACCATTTGTGTTCTATTTGCTCAAGGAACACGTTTCGTTCAAGTGCCCAATTCCCTGGGGCCGCGAGCAAAACTCTATGTTCAGTACTGATTCGTTTGAGTTGGCCCAGGCTCAGAGACCGGTTTTTAGTGGGGATAATGCGGTGGCCAAGAAGATGGATCATCATGTTGTTGAAGTAAGTGAAATCAAACCTGTCCCCGGTCAGTTCGTGAAAGTCGAGAATAATGAATTCATCGGGATTTTCACGCAAAAACTGGTTCACGTCGTCTAACAGATTTCCCAAGTAGCGAGCATTGCGATAACCGTTGTGATGCATTCGGAATTTTCCAAGCCCTGGTGCATCTTTGTCGAACATCATTCGGATATCCAGCGCTCGGGCGCCGTTGCACAGCTGGGAATAAAACGATTGGTGCTGACAGGCCAGCCAATGGGCTCCTGGAATCGTCGGCCAAGATGCGTTCCAGTCGCTCCCGGCGTTATGGGTGCCTGGCAGTGTCAATTCAATGAGTGACAATGTGTCAATCGTCGGACTGTCAGCCATCCAGTTATTTAGTGTGAAGTTATTTTGAGCGAGGTTGTCCATTTAAAGCATCCCTGCATTAATTTATAAGTGAGTGTGGTAGTGCCTCGCTCAACTAGCGAGGCTTGTGTTTGGTGGGGTAGTTATAGGGCGAGTGTTAACGTTGGTCAATAATAGTGTTAATGCAGAATGTTTAGAGTTGATGCGCGTGTTTACAGTGGTTTTCGGTTCTTCGCTTCTATCCATTGCGCCATATATTGCGTACTTTTATTGTGATGATGGCGTAACATGCTGCCGGTGAAGTTGTAGCTTCTGATGTGTGCCAAATGTTGTTGGCAATACAACAACTTGTCGATCAGTGCCGGACCATGTTTCGACTTTCCATACCTATCGGCCAGCAACGTCCGCCCCAGCGATTGGGCGACTGTCCAAAGCGTTTCATCCTTGTATAGCTGAACGGCGCAATCGGCGAATTCCTGTGCGGTCCGGGCCACGTCGCCTGGCCAGCGATGTTCACCGTACATCGCTTCTGCACCTACAGGCGTTGTAACGGTGGGCGTGCCACACACCATGGCGTCGACTATCTTGCCTTTGATTCCCGCACCGAAACGCAGCGGTGCCAAGCAAACGCGCGCCGCCGACATTACTTGCAAGGCATCTTCCGCCCAGTTCATGATATGAAAACCCTGAGCCGGGTTATGCAGGGCAGTGGCCTTGGGGGGAGTGTATGCGCCATAGATGTGCAGCTGGGCGCTGGGAAGCTGTTGGCGGATTAACGGCCAGATCGTCGTTTTCATCCAGAGCACTGCATCCCAGTTCGGTGCATGTCGAAAATTGCCGATGCTGAGGAAGTGCGCCCGATCCTCAAAGGCAGGCGGTGGCACGCTCGGCGGTTCGACCATCAGCGGACACCAATGCAGCAAATTGCGTGGCATGTTGAACTGCTCGACCAACAACTCGATTTCCACTTCAGAGATCATCAGGTTCAAATCGCACCGATACAGCGCCGCGATCTCTCGTTTAGCCAGATCGGTATCGGCCATCAATTCGAACTCTTCACGCAACGCTGGCGCAAAGAGTTCGTTGAAATCGTTATTGTCGTCACTGGCCTTCAAGCGATCCTTGAGGCGCTGATGCCGCGCCTGTCGCAGGCTTTGCAAATCCGAGGTTTCAAGCACACGCAACGCGTCAGGACAGTGTTTCTCTACACGCCATCCGAACTGCTCCTCCATCATGAACTGATCGAACAGCACGATATCCGGCGCCAGTTCCCTGATAAACGTGTCGAAACTGCTGTTGTTCAACTCGATCGGCACTTCGCGAATACCCAACGCCGTCAGGTCGGCCCGATGCTCGCCAGTGCCGGCGGGGCTACTGAACGTAATGTCCCAGCCCTGCTGCAGGAACGTATCGAGGATTTGCATGACGTGCCCACTGGCCGCCGAGGAGCGAGGCTCGGGCCAGACGTAACCGATGACCAGGACTTTGGTGGCGGGCGGCTGAGTCATGAACAGAGATCCTTTGCAGCAAGCGAGGGGGTAAAAAAGGGCGCAATTAAACCACAGTACAGTAGTGGTCGCATGCGCCCTGTTTGAGTCACTCGGTACGTTTGAAACTCAGAGAGTGTTGATTTTTACCAGTGTCTGCCCGCTGATGTATTCATGGTTGGCATTTTTTAGGGCCGCTTTCATGACCGCTATATTCTGCTGATACGCTTGCTTGTTGGTCTTCAATTGGCTTAGCAGTGATGTCGTCAATGCAAACGAGTCGGCATTTTTAAACGCCGTACCGCGGTTGTAGTTGGTGTTTGGAAAGCTCGGCAGGCCCATGGATATCTTGCCGTTGGCGAGATTCAGGAGTGGACTGACATCCAATTGCTGAGAACCACGCTGATATATTCCGCTGTGTTCGGCGTAGGCGAAATCCTTGGTTTTCGGCGTACCGTGGAAAATTTCATGAACGAAAGTATCGGCAGTGGTGCCCGGGTTAAAATGATCCTTGCGATAGGCTTCGTTGAAGTTGTTGCTGTAGACGTGGATGAATTCGTTATTGGCATTTTGCGCCTTGTTGCCGGTCTTCCAGTCGTTGTATAGCCCCCAATGCAGCTCGGCTATTGCGTCGCTTTCTTTACCGCTGTCGATTATGAAGTTGGCGGGTTTGATATTTGAAAGATCCTCTCTGACTGCAATCAGGTAATCTCGGTAAGTACCTCGGGCTGCAGAAGAGTTATCCGCAAGCAGAAGGTCAAGAACCGCATTCGATTCCTGAATCAGCGCAGGATCATTCAATACGTGGATGGCATCGTCTACTTTTCTGCTGGCGAGTGGTAAACCTTCTTTGATCACTGTACGAGCGTAGCTTTTAGGCATGACTTTATGCCAGTGAGGGATGGGCAGTTTGAGTTTGAAATCAAATCCCTTCAGTTTGGCTCCCCAAGGCTCGCCCGATCGGTTCAGAGCGTACCATTCGTCATTGCGGCGTATCCCCCATACCTGGAAGGCATCCTGGGAAGTTTGCGCGGGACGCCAGGTTCCCAGGCGAATAGTGTCAGGGTCGACGGTTGCGGCCAGTTGGCTGTGTGGCGTTACGCCCGCCCATTTGCGGGCGTCGAAAATCGCGTTATCCAACGCGGCCACGCTGCTGCGCCACGTTTTGCGCAACAGTTTTGCGCCCTGTAAAAACAAGTCGGATGCTCCGTCTAGCGGATTGATCAGGTTGCTCACCAATCCGAGTCCCGTCGAAGCGAACTTGCCGGCCTTGGTCGCAATGCTCATGCTTTTGGCGGCAAGACTGGCAACCTGAGCGACGGCTCCGACGACTAACAAAACGGTCATCGCGACTTCTAAAGTACAGGCCGCAAACCCTTGGTATTGTCGATCCAGATCGTCTGAGCTCAGGTCTTCGATACAGGATTTGAAGGGCACGACAACGTTGAGAAACGTATCCAGATCCTTTTCCCGTTTTGCGCGCAATGCCTCCAGCCTGGTCTGTCCCCAGCACTCTTTCACCAATTCGTCGTAGGTCGCAATGGGTCTGTGCTTGAGTACGAAGTTCACCAATGGGTCGAACTCTGTGGAATAGAAACTCTGGTAGTAACCGTTGATTCCCGGCGCCAGTGGAGACGCTGACAATTCACCGGCTTTTTCGATCACACCAGGACTGACGTTGACGAGGCCGGGCGTTACCCCATGGGTATAACACTCGATGTTCGTGGGCAGCTGAAGCACTTTCGCTGGAGGCGAGTATTTTTTTTCACTGCTGCGAACGGTAGTGTTTAAAAGGTTTTCCTCTTGGATAAGCGCTGCCAGCCTGGTGTTCTCGCGACAGGTTCCGTGCAAGGTGAATAATTCGTAACACGTCACTCGGCCTTCAAAGTGTGAACAGATAACTACACCGTAGCGACCCTTTGCCTCATCTATGTCCTTATGACTTTCAGTGGGTTTGCGCTCGGTTACCTTCAGGACCGCTTCAATGGTCGAAGCGATGGGGTTTGTGGGAAGGCTGGTGATCGATTGGAGTTTCGCGACTGATGGTCTGACGGTGAACATCGTCACCTTGCCTTTTAGCAGGCGTGTCCGATCAGGCAGTGGCATTGATGAAAAAGCCTGCTTCAAATGCATGTTCATTGCTTGTACATGCACCACATAGTCGCGATTGAATTGACGGTGAAACTCACCGTCAGGAGAAATCAGGTTGGGAAGCATTTGGGGAAACGCTTTGTAAATGCTTTCGCCATTCTTCAGATCCCAGTCACCGGTCCCCAGATCATTGGACATGTGCAGTTCGACAGGCGATACGGGAAACGGGTCGGCGTAAGCGTCCTCCAGCGGCCGATTTTTCTGTTGGTGAAGGACGTCGTTTTCAAGATAGGTACATCCTTTGGCGACCTGCGTGAGGATGTCCAGTGAGACGTTTTTGCGAGTTGGCAGGGGGCGAGACAATGTTTCAGCGGTTTCGGCAAGCGTCTTGGCATGTCGGGCGTACGCGCCTAATGCCACTTCAAGCGAGTCCGTGACCGACTTCTCTACGTCATCCGGCGTGATGATTTTGTTGAGCAGCCCCCAATCAATCACCGGGTCCACGGCAGCCAGAGCGTCAAGCGTCTTTCGCGACTCGGAGACCGAGTCAAACTTCAACAGTTGGCGTAGCTCTGCATAAGTCATCGAGCGCGTCGATCCCGGCGCAATGATTTCCTGCACCGAGACGATCCGGCAAAATTCGACCCATTGCGGCGTGCCCAATGACAGGGTGGAAGGCAGATCTCTTACCAGAAATTCCGGTGCGGCTTCTGCCAGCAACAGGTGAGCGGCCAGTGCCGCATTGCTTTCGGTAATCCGGTGGTTCTCGATCAGGTGCCTTTCGAATTCCGATTGAATGTCGGCGAAGGATTTTTCCATGTGCTCGACAGCATACAAGTTGAAACCTGCCACATGATTGCGAGGCTCTTGTTCGCCGACGCCCGGGTGTAGATCGAGCAAGAGCGAAGTCAGCATTATTTGCTTGAGCGACTCATCTGATTGGGGTTGGTTTTCTTGCGCCCCATACCAGCCCAGATCCCGCACGTAAGCGTTGGCCCAGTCAAAAGCGATGGGACTGGAAACAAGTTTTTCAAGAACGCTTTCAGCCTCCGAGCGTTTGAAGGGGATAGACCGTCCTCCCAAAATGCTATTGACCAGATGCTCAAGTAACGACTGATCTTTGATGTAACTGGTGATGAGTGTGCGGAATTCACTGCGCTGAACGGCTGAAAGAGTGACTGAATGCTCTCCCCCGACTTTGATCATTTCCCAATAGTTACCAAGCGGTGGACTCACTGGTGGCTTCAGTTCCATGAATGCTGTCAGCCTGGAAACTTCGGCGGCAGTTTGGGGAATGATGTAATCATGGAATTTCAGCCATTGCGCCAATTCGACATGGTCAGCGAGAGAGATGACGCCACCGGTCAATTGCGCCATTTCAACCAATGCATGAAGATCATCTGTCAGATCCGGTGCAAGTTTGAATGCGTTCGCAAAGCCAACTGTTTTGCCAGAGTATCTTGCGTTTACTTCGCCTTCGGAAGTTACCTCGAACAGTGAGTGCTCGGGAATGTTGAAGGTTGCCATTAATTTTTTGAATGAGTTTTGTTCGGACATTTTCTGCAGCAAGTCCCTACCGGGTTGCAGAGCGTCATCAAGCGTCGACCCGGCCTCCAGGGAAATGACGGCACCTTTCAAGTTGATGGCTTGCGAAGGGCTAAGTTCTTCTGCTCGCTGATTTAGTTTGCCTACAACTTCCATCCGCTCATTGAGGTCGCTTTGAACATGGCGATATTGAATGGTGGTGTCGGGAACAGATCGGGATAAGAAACGTTGATCTGGAGAGTTTGCATATTTGAGGGTCATGATTAGATCCGTTGTTTTGGATTGGTGTTTGAGAGATCCTCTTTTGTTATCTGGCGTTAATCAAGAGTTGCTGTGTAAGTGCGTTTTGCTGGTGGTGTTAATTTTGAGTTATGTCATTTATTAATTGCCTATGGAAGGTGATCCCTTCATTGCCATTTGAAGGGGTTTTATTGTCGATATATCTATTTAATAATGCTCTTTACCTTGTCCCGCAACTGATCAATGGAAAACGGCTTGCCGATGACTGACATGCCTTCCGGCACATCAATGCTCTCGGCATAACCACTGGCAAACAGAATCGGCAACTCAGGGCGCAACATCCGGGCCTGCGTCGCCAGTTCTCGGCCGTCCATCACCGGCAGACCCACATCGGTCATCATCAAATCGATGTGCTGGTCTTCATCGTTGAGAAACACCAGCGCCTGTTCGCTGCCATCGGCCTCAAGGACCTTGAATTCCAGCTCCTCCAAGACGTCGACGATCAGCATGCGCACAATGGCATCGTCTTCTACTACCAGGATGATGGACGGGGCGGAGGACATAAGAGGGCTCTCAAGTAAAATTCAGGGTCGCCGGTCGATCGAAATCGCCGCGCTCTAGCATGAGTAAGTGGCAGAACCCGACAAGTTCCCAGCGTTGTGCAAAAAAGAATAGCTGTACAAGACGCGGCAGGATAACCGCTCCTTTGACCGAGAACAGCTAAATGCAGGGATTTGCTTGAATACGCCTCAGAAAATTGGATCAATGTGCCAGTTTTGGGGCAAACTCCCTGGTTTTGAACAGTTCGACAAGGCCTTCCCATGACCCCTGCGTCTTCGGTTGATGAGCAACGATTCCGTAAACTCCTGAGCCGCAACATCAGCCTGCCGTTGGGTGTCGGTGTGCTCAGCGCAGTGTTCTTTGTTTCGCTGATCACCTACCTGCTGTCGGTGATCCAGTGGGTCGAACACACCGACCGGGTGATCAATAACGCCAATGAAGCGGTGAAGCTGACCGTTGATCTGGAAACCGGGATGCGTGGCTTTCTGCTCAGCGGCGATGAGCATTTCCTCGACCCGTATGAAACCGCCAAGCCGAGAATCGCGGTCGCACTTAATACCTTGCTCGAACTCACCGCCGATAACCCGGTTCAAACCGACCGTCTGCACCGGCTCCAGGCCTTGCAGCAGGAATGGGCCAACTATGCGCAATCGATGATCGATTTGCAGCGCACCAGCGGCGATTATCGCAGTGCCGTCAGGGCCGGGCGCGGCAAGCGGCTGACCGACGAGATCCGCAAGCAATTCGAAGACGTGATCGACATGGAGCAACAGTTGCGTACCACGCGCAACGAAGAAGTGCGTCGCACCACGATCTGGAGCATCACTCTTTACCTGTTATTCATCCTCGGTATCAGCGGCTTGCTGGCCTATATCGGCCGTCGTGATTTGCTCAACCTTTCGCAAAATTACAGCGCCAACCTCGCGGCGCAACAGGCCAGCGCCTCGCGTCTGGAACAGCAAGCGTGGCTTCGCAATGGCCAGACCGAACTGGCCGAGCAGGTGTTGGGGCAACTGTCCCTCAATCTGTTGGGGCGCAACATCTTGCAGTTCTGCGCCCAATATCTGGGCTCAGCCGTCGCCGCTATTTATGTACGCGAAGAACATGGTGGCCTCACGCGAGTGGCGTCTTACGGTTTTTCTCGTGAGCAGGAAGAGCGCGACCAGCAGATTTACAGTGATGAAGGGATTGTCGGCCAGGTGGCGCAGCAGGCCCGCCTGATTCGTCTCGATAACGTGCCAAGCGACTACTTCAAAGTCAGTTCCGGTCTGGGCGAAGGCCTGCCGCACAGCGTACTCGTGGTGCCAACCAGCGACGATGACCGGGTCAACGGTGTGATCGAACTGGGCTTCCTGCGCCCCTTGGACGACCGCGATATCGAGCTGCTTGAGCTGATTGCCGGCAACATCGGTACGTCGATCGAGGCCGCTCGCTATCGTCAACGTTTGCAGGAAGTACTTGCCGAAACCCAGCAACTCAACGAAGAGCTGCAAGTTCAGCAGGAAGAACTGAAGACTGCCAACGAAGAGCTCGAAGAGCAGTCGCGGATTCTCAAGGAGTCCCAGGCTCACCTGGAAACCCAGCAAGTCGAGCTGGAGCAGACCAACGAACAACTCGCCGATCAGGCGCAGATCCTGGCCGACCAGCGCGATGCGATGGACCTGAAGAACACCGAGCTCAACCAGGCCCAGGTCCAGCTTGAAGAGCGCGCCGAAGAGTTGCAGCGCTCGAGCAAGTACAAGTCCGAGTTCCTTGCCAACATGTCCCACGAGTTGCGCACGCCGTTGAACAGTTCTTTGATCCTGGCCAAGTTGCTGGCGGAAAACCCGCAGGAAAACCTCAGCGCCGAGCAGGTGAAGTTCGCCGAGTCGATCTATTCCGCCGGCAACGACTTGCTCAATCTGATCAATGACATTCTCGATATTTCCAAGGTCGAGGCCGGCAAGCTGGAAATGCGTCCTGAAAATACTAGTGTTGCGCGTCTGGTAGACGGGCTGCGTGGGATGTTCGAACCGATGGCCGCTGACAAGCAGTTGACGTTCGAGGTCGACTTGCAGCCCGGTTCGCCGATGATGCTGTTCACCGACCGCCAGCGTCTGGAGCAAGTGATCAAGAACCTGCTGTCGAACGCGGTTAAATTTACCGAAAAAGGCACGGTCAGCCTGACTGTGGCGTCCCAGCCAAACGACGGCATCGCCTTTATCGTCCGTGACTCCGGGATCGGCATCGCCGCCCACCAGCAGGAAAGCATTTTCGAAGCCTTCCGCCAGGCCGACGGCACCACCAATCGCCGGTATGGCGGCACGGGCCTGGGCTTGTCGATTTCCCGGGACCTGGCCGCGTTGCTGGGCGGTTCGATCAGCGTCACCAGCGAACCGGGGCAGGGCAGTGTCTTCACGTTGGTGCTGCCGCAGCAATACGTCGAACCGAACGAAGTGCCGGTCGCACCGATGCAGGCCACACCGGTCGCTATGGCCCCGAGAGCCGCAACGCCTGCGTTGGCGCCCCTGATTGCCGAAGTCGACATCCCGCGTTTCGACGATGACCGCAGCAAGGCGCCGTTCACCACCCGTTGCATCCTGGTGGTGGAAGACGAGCCGAATTTTGCCCGCATCCTCTACGATCTGGCCCACGAACTGGGTTATCACTGCCTGGTTGCCCACGGTGCCGATGAAGGTTACGACCTGGCCAAGGAGTTCATTCCCGACGCCATTCTGCTGGACATGCGCCTGCCGGATCATTCCGGGCTGACCGTGTTGCAGCGTTTGAAAGAACATGCCGAAACCCGCCATATCCCGGTGCACGTGATTTCGGTGGAAGATCGGGTCGAGGCTGCCATGCACATGGGCGCCATCGGCTATGCGGTCAAGCCGACAACACGCGAAGAGCTCAAGGACGTGTTTGCCCGTCTCGAAGCCAAGCTGACCCAGAAGGTCAAGCGGGTGCTGTTGGTCGAGGACGACGATTTGCAGCGCGACAGCATTGCCCGTCTGATTGGCGACGACGACATCGAGATCACCGCCGTCGGCCTGGCCCAGGAAGCGCTCGATCTGCTGCGTACGACCATTTTCGATTGCATGGTCATCGACCTGAAGCTGCCGGACATGCTCGGCAACGAGCTGCTCAAGCGTATGTCGACCGAAGATATCTGCTCGTTCCCGCCGGTCATCGTCTATACCGGACGCAACCTGACCCGGGACGAAGAGGCCGAACTGCGCAAGTATTCGCGCTCAATCATCATCAAGGGCGCACGTTCACCCGAGCGGTTGCTGGATGAGGTCACACTCTTTCTGCACAAAGTCGAATCCAGGTTGTCCCATGATCGCCAACGGATGCTCAAGACCGCGCGCAGCCGCGACAAAGTCTTCGAGGGCCGCAAGGTGCTGCTGGTGGACGACGATGTGCGCAACATCTTCGCCCTGACCAGCGCACTGGAGCAAAAGGGTGCAGTCGTGGTCATTGGCCGGAACGGTCGTGAAGCGATTGAAAAACTGAATGAAGTCGAGGACATCGATCTGGTGTTGATGGACGTGATGATGCCGGAGATGGATGGTTTCGAAGCCACCATCGAGATCCGCAAGGACCCGCGCTGGCGCAAGCTGCCGATCATTGCGGTGACGGCCAAAGCCATGAAGGACGATCAGGAGCGCTGCCTGCAAGCCGGCTCCAACGATTACCTGGCCAAGCCCATCGACCTGGATCGCCTGTTCTCGCTGATTCGCGTGTGGTTACCAAAGATGGAACGCATTTAGTGGAACGCATTGATTCAGTGGAGCGAAGCAGCGAAATCGAATTGCGGTTGTTGATCGAGGCGATTTACCTCAAGTACAGCTACGATTTTCGCGATTACTCTGGCGCTTCGATCAAGCGCCGGGTCAATCATGCGTTGGTGCAATTTGAGTGCAATACCATTTCGGCCCTGCAAGAAAAGGTGCTGCACGATCCGACTGCGTTCATGCAATTACTGCAACTGCTGACGATCCCGGTCAGCGAAATGTTTCGCGACCCTTCGCATTTCCTGGCGATCCGCACGGAAGTCGTGCCGCTGCTCAAGACCTATCCGTCGATCAAGATCTGGATTGCCGGTTGCAGCACGGGTGAAGAGGTCTATTCGATGGCGATCCTGCTGCGCGAAGAAGGCTTGCTCGATCGCACCATCATCTACGCCACCGACATCAATCCGCGCTCGCTGGAGAAGGCCAAACAGGGGATTTTCTCCATGGAGAACGTCCGCGCCTACACTCATAATTACCAGCAGGCAGGTGGCCAGCGTTCGTTCGCCGACTACTACACGGCGGCGTATGGCTACGCGATTTTTGACAAGACCTTGTGTGAGAACGTGACCTTCGCCGATCACAGTCTGGCGACGGATAGCGTGTTCTCAGAAACCCAATTAATTTCGTGTCGTAATGTTTTGATCTACTTCAATAAAAAGCTTCAGGACCGTGCGTTCGGTTTGTTCCATGAATCCCTTTGCCACCGTGGATTCCTGGTGCTGGGCAGCAAGGAAACCCCGGATTTTTCGGCCTTCGGCAACCAGTTTGTGCCTTTGGTCAAACAAGAACGGATCTACCGTAAATCATGAACAACGCAGCGGATTTGCCTACTGTGGAGGCTATCGTGATCGGTGCTTCGGCCGGTGGCGTGGAGGCGTTGCTGGGTATTCTCAGTCCTCTGCGCGAAGGCTTCTCGCTGCCGATCATTGTGGTGCTGCACCTGCCCGACGAGCGTCGTAGCCACTTGGCCGAAGTGTTCGATCGGCGCGTGGCCATGCGTGTTCAGGAAGCCCGTGACAAGACGCAGGTCGAAGCGGGAACGCTGTATTTCGCGACGCCCGGGTATCACCTGTCGGTGGAGCATGACCGCACCCTTTCCCTGAGCCTGGAGGACCGCGTGCATTATTCGCGGCCTGCCATCGACTTCCTGTTCGAGTCGGCTGCCGATGCCTACGGCGAGCACCTGGCGGCCGTGCTGCTGACTGGCGCGAATCGCGACGGCGCCAGCGGTCTGGCTCAGGTAAAACGTCGCGGGGGCCTGACCATCGTTCAGGACCCGGACGAAGCCCAGGTCGCCACCATGCCTCGGTCAGCATTGGCTTTACATCACCCAGACCACATTCTCCCTATACGCGGCATCGGCCGTCTGCTTGTCGAGCTGGAACGAATAGCATGCTAAGTAACATCCAAGCCAAACTGCTGATTGTCGACGATCTGCCGGAGAACCTGCTGGCGCTTGAGGCGCTGATCAAGCGTGAAGACCGCGTGGTCTACAAGGCATTATCCGCCGACGAAGCCTTGTCGCTGCTGCTGCAGCACGAATTCGCCATGGCCATTCTCGACGTTCAGATGCCGGGCATGAACGGCTTTGAACTGGCCGAGTTAATGCGCGGCACGGAAAAAACCAAGAACATCCCGATCGTTTTCGTCAGTGCCGCCGGCCGCGAGTTGAACTACGCGTTCAAGGGCTACGAAAGCGGTGCCGTGGACTTCCTGCACAAGCCGCTGGATATTCACGCGGTCAAAAGCAAGGTCAATGTCTTCGTCGACTTGTATCGCCAGAGCAAGGCGATGAAGCAACAGGTCGAAGAACTGGAACAGGCTCGCCGCGAACAGGAAGCACTGCTCAAGCAATTGCAGACCACCCAGAACGAGCTGGAACAAGCGGTGCGCATGCGTGATGACTTCATGTCGATCGTCGCCCACGAAGTCCGTACACCGCTCAATGGCCTGATCCTCGAAACCCAGTTGCGCAAGATGCACCTGGCCCGTGACAACGCGTCAGCGTTCACCCTCGACAAGATGCACGCCATGGTCGACCGTGACGAGCGGCAGATCAAAAGCCTGATCCGTCTCATTGAAGACATGTTGGATGTTTCACGCATCCGCACCGGCAAGTTGTCGATCCGCACGACCCGATTTGACCTCGTGCAATTGGTCAGCAACCTGTTGCAAAACTTCGCGCCGCAGGTCGACGCCGCCGAGTGTTCCGTGACGTTTACCGCAGAACAGCCAGTGGTCGGCAACTGGGACGAATTTCGTATCGAGCAAGTGATTTCAAATCTGCTGACCAACGCCTTGCGTTATGGTGGCAAGAGCCGGATCGATGTCAGGGTCTACTGCCACGAGGGTCAGGCACGGGTCGAAGTGCAGGATCGCGGGATCGGTATCAGTGAAGAAAACCAGAGGCGTATTTTTCAGCAGTTCGAACGGGTGTCAGCCAAGACCGTGGTCGCGGGGCTGGGACTGGGGCTGTTTATTTCCGAACAGATCGTCGCCGCCCATGGCGGCTCCATCGCCGTCGAGAGCAAGATCAACGAGGGCGCCTTATTTCGCGTTTGTCTGCCGCTGTAGGAAAACAGCCGGATAAACGCAACCTCTGATCGACCCTATGGTCGTATCAGCAGCTATTGACCGAACAAAGGCTTCCCATGAGTGAAGATGCACAAGATGTAGTACTCATCGTCGAGGATGACCCCTCGATCCTGATGGTATTGTCCGCTTACTTGTCGGGTGAGGGTTACCGGGTGCTGCAGGCCGAAAACGGCGAGCAGGCCTTTGAAATACTGGCGAGCAAACCGCACCTGGACATGATGATCACCGACTTTCGCCTGCCGGGCGGGATCTCCGGCGTGCAAATCGCCGAGCCTGCCGTGAAGCTGCGACCGGAACTCAAGGTGATTTTTATCAGCGGTTATCCGCAGGAAATCCGTGAGACCGACAGCCCGATCACGCGCAAGGCGCCGATCCTGGCCAAGCCATTCGATCTGGATGTGTTGCAAGAGCTGATGCAGGAAATGCTGTCGTAAGCGACCCCGAAGCCCCCGCCATGGGGGCTATCAGATGCGGATCATCTCCCGCACCTTGGCCGTCAACAGGTCGAAGGTGAACGGCTTGGTGATCATCTGCATGCCAGGGTCCAGGAATCCGCCGCGCACTGCCGCGTGTTCGGCATAACCGGTAATGAACAGCACTTTCAGATCAGGCCGGTACTGCCGACCGATTTCCGCCAGTTGCCGGCCATTCATGCCAGGCAGCCCGACGTCGCTGATCAACAAATCGATACGCTGACCGGAGTCGAGAATCGGCACCGCGCTGTAGGCATCGCCTGCTTCGACGAAGGCGTAGCCCAATTCACTCAATACCGCACTGACCAGCACCCGGACTGCCGGATCGTCCTCGACGATCAGCACGGTTTCTCCGTCCTGGGCATGAGGTGTGTGGGCGATATCCACCAGCATGTCCTCGACCACATCACCGTTGTAGCGTGGCAGATACAGGCTCACCGTCGTGCCGTTGCCCACTTCACTCTCGATGGTCACGTGGCCGTGGGACTGCTTGCTGAAACCGTAAATCATCGACAAGCCCAGACCAGTGCCCTGGCCAATCGGCTTGGTGGTGAAGAACGGATCAAAGGCCCTGCTGATGGTGCCTTCAGGCATACCGCAGCCGGTGTCGGTCACGCGCAGCACGACGTAATCACCCGGCTGCAGGTTGCTGTGAACTTGGGTGAAGCCTTTGTCCAGATGTTGATTTGAAGTACTGACCATCAGTTTCCCGCCCTCGGGCATGGCATCGCGGGCGTTCAGCACCAGGTTGAGCAGGGCGCTTTCAAGTTGATTGGGGTCGGCCTCGGCTACCCACAAGTCCTCGCTCAACTGCATGTCCAGTTGAATGCTTTCGTTGATGCTGCGCTGCAAGAGTTCGCCCATGGACACCACCAGGGTGTTCATTTCCACGGGTTTGGAATCCAGCGACTGACGTCGGGAAAACGCCAGCAGACGATGCGTCAGGCCCGCCGCGCGATTGGCCGAGGTCACCCCCAGATCGATCAAGCCGTCCAGGTCCTCGGTGCGGCCTCGGGCCAGGCGTCGACGCAGCAGCTCGAGGCTGCCGATGATGCCGGTCAGCATGTTGTTGAAGTCGTGGGCGATGCCGCCGGTGAGTTGGCCGACCGCTTCCATTTTCTGCGACTGCCTGAGGGCTTCTTCGTTGTGTCGAAGTTGGGCGGTACGTTCCTCGACCTGTTGCTCAAGGGTTTCCAGGGTGTTTTGCAGTCGCAGTTCGCTTAGGCTCAGGTCAATCAACCGGTCCCTGGCGTCATACTGTCGTCGTCGCCCACGCAATGCGGTGGTCACCAGGCTGATCAACGTCACCGGGTGAAACGGGCGCTCGAGGAAGGTGACGTTGCCTAACTGCGGACCAAGGCGTGACGCGGGGTTTTGCTCCGGGCCGCCGTGGTGGGTCAGCAGTACGATCGGCAGGTCGGACCAGGCCGGTTGTTCGTCGATCAAGCCCAGCAGCGGTTCGAGATCACACCCCAGCAAGGCTTCCGAAGAAATCACCAGCAGACCGGCACCTAACGCCAGCTCGCTGCACAGCGCCACCAGATCGCGGGTCACCAGGCCTTCGAATCCCGCCTCGTTGAGCATCATCAGCGCAATCTGGCTGTCACGTCCCAGCGGCGCGAGAATAAGCGCTCGCTCCGACGTCGCCTCGAAAGCATTCACCGGACATCATCCTGAAGGAGCGGCTGGTTGGCGCCCATATAAGTCGGCACGCCGCGCAATACGCCCTGGAACGCATCCAAAGGCTCACCGATGGTCATGCCCGTGCTACCGATGCGGTATTCGCGAATGGTCGATTCATGGCTGCCGGTGCGTTTCTTGATGATTGAAATAGCCCGGCGAACCTGGCCCAGGGCTTCGAAGTAACGCAACAGAATCACCGTGTCGGCCAGATAAGTAATGTCGACTGGCGCCTGCATGTCCCCGACCAGCCCATGTTGGGCCACGGTCATGAACGTCGCGGCGCCACGGCGATTGAGGTACAGCAGCAACTCGTGCATGTGCAGCACCAGCGCGTTTTCCTCGGGCATCGCCGCCTGATAGCCGTTGATGCTGTCGATAACCACGGTTTTGATATTGCGCTCATCGACACAACGACGAACCCGGTGGGAGAACTCGCCGGGAGACAGTTCGGCGGCGTCGACTTGCTCGATCAAAAGATTGCCGGTGTCTTGCAGCGCCTGCAGGTCGATGCCCATGTTTTTCATGCGTTCGAACAGAAGGCCCAGCTCCTCGTCGAAGATAAACAGCGCGGCTTTCTCACCTCGCGCAACGGCTGCGGCAGCGAAGATCATCGAGATCAGCGACTTGCCAGTCCCGGCCGGGCCGAGAATCAGCGTGCTGGAACCGGTCTCGATGCCGCCGCCGAGCAGCGCGTCCATTTCCTTGATGCCGCTGGTCAACTGCTGGCGGATGTAACCGCTGCGGTGTTCGGCCGCAACGAGGCGAGGGAATACATGAACGCCGTCGCCCATGATGGTGAAGTCGTGATAACCGCCACGGTACTTTTGACCGCGATACTTCACGACTCGAATACGCCGGCGTTCAGCGCCGTAATTGGGCGTCAATTCTTCAAGGCGAACCACCCCGTGCGCCACACTGTGCACGGTCTTGTCGAGGGACTCGGTGGTCAGGTCATCCAGCAACAGTACGGTGGCGTCGTAGCGCACGAAGTAGTGCTTGATCGCCAGAATCTGCCGGCGATAACGCAGAGAGCTCTGGGCCAGCAAGCGGATTTCGGAGAGGCTGTCGAGGACTACCCGGGTCGGCTTGACCCGTTCGACCACTTCGAAAATCTGCTTGGTCGCTTCGCCCAGCTCAAGGTCCGAGGAATACAGGAGGCTTTGCTGGTGGTCGGCATTGAGCAGACTTTCTGGCGGAGTCAGTTCGAAGATGTGGATGTTTTCATCCAGCTCCCAACCGTGGGACAACGCCCCTTGGCGCAGTTCGCGCTCGGTTTCTGAAAGCGTGATGTACAACGAGCGCTCGCCGGCACGGGCGCCGGCCAACAGAAAATGCAAGGCGACGGTGGTTTTGCCGGTACCGGGTTCACCCTCAAGCAAAAACACATGGCCGCGTGACAATCCACCGGCCAGGATGTCATCCAGACCTTCAATGCCGGTGGCGGCTTTTGCACTGAACAACTCGTTAGATGTAGACAAAAAAAACCCTCTCATGACTAGGGGAAGCGAGGCAGCAGGCCTGAAGTGCCTGAATGGACTGCCTGATCACTTGACCTTTTGCCGTGGCGACGGTTCAACCTTTTTGTTGGCGTAACTGAGGGTGCCTTTACAAGCCTTGCTGCAACGCCGGGTCGTCCGGGTTGAGCTGTTCAAGCTGCGCCAGAAGGATCTGTACGTTCTGCAGTTGTCCGCTTTCTTTCCAGTAATTGATCAACAACACCCGTGCCTTGCGATCGGCCGGGTGGCGCTGGACGATTTCCTGCAGCTGTTTTTGCGCTGCTTCCAGTTCTTGCTCACCGTGCAGCGTAGTCGCCAGGTCGTAGCGATAGTCTTTGTTGTTCGGTTCGATTTCGACCGCCTTGGACAGACCGAGCAGGGCGAACTCACTTTGCCCGTGGTGCAGCAACCAGAGGCCCAAGGCATGTTGCAGGTAGGCCGAGTCGGGCTGCGTCTTCAACTGTTTCGCCAGCAATTGCCGCGCGGCGTCGCTTTGACCCTGTCTGTCGAGGACATCAATCTGCATCACCAGCGCCGGCAGATTGCCGGGGTCTAGCTGCAACGTGCGTTCCAGCGCCTGTTGTGCCTCTTTCAGTTCGGCATTGTGCAGGTGCAGGCGGGCCAGTTGGTATTGGGTTTCGGCGCTGGCAGGTTGACTCTTCAGCACCTGTTCCCAGGCATCGATGGCTTGTTGCAACGGTCCGAAATACAAGCCGAGGTCATCTGGCGACAGGCCCAATAGTGCGTTGATCGCGGCAAACCGCACGCTTTGTTCGCTGTCATCGAGCAACGGTCCGATCAGCAGGCTGCGCTGCCCGCTGGGCACCAGTCCGCTGATGCTTTTGATCGCCGCAATGCGCACGTCGGCCGAAGGGTTTTGCAGGTCTGCGTCTGCCAGTTTCAGGGCTTGCGGGCTCGGGTAATTAGGCAGTTCGGCATGCAGCCAGACACGGCGTTTGGGCGACAGGTCAGGGCGACCCAGTTGCTGGTACAAAACCCGCGCGGCCCCCGGTTGTCCGGCGCGCGCTTGGGTCAACGCTTCGCTGTAGCCGCGCTTGATGGCTTCCGGCACCACGGGTGTCGTACTGCGCAGGAAAAACCAGGCAAGGGCGATGGCGAACAGGACACAGAGGCTGATGAGCAAGTAGCGGCGGGACTGGGGCATGCAGGAATCCGGGGGCTGGCAGCTTGTGCAAAGCTGTCAGCTTCGGTCAGGTGGGCCTGTGAGTCAAACCCTGGCTCAATTCAATATCGATGATTTTGCCTACAGGTCGCGTCTGCCGCCTGCTGGCCACCATCAACCCCATTTACACCTGGGTCAAACTGGCGCAGCGGGTGCCGGTGCGGATTCAGATCGATGCCGACTATGCCGGCAAAGACAAGCTGCGGGCGGGGACGACGGCCACCGTAACCATCCTGGAAAACCACAAATCTCAAAACCAACCCTGCCCCCCTGTGGGAGCGGCAGTGCGGCGATCCCACAGGGGATTTGTATTGATTTCTCGACCGATAAAAAAAGCCCCGCGACCGAATGAGGCGCAGGGCTAAAAAATTGGTTGGTTGCGGCCAACCAAAGGAGCTCTTTAAAAACTTACTTGGTGGCGACGGTCTCTGGTTGCCAGCCACCGCCAAGGGCTTTGTAAATCGCGACAATGCCGCGATAAAGATCGGTTTCCGCCGAGGCCTGGGTGTCTTCGGCCGCCAAACGCTCACGCTGGGCATCCAGCAGGACGAGGAAGTCCACGGTGCCTTCGCGGTAGCGGATCTCAGCCAGGTCTGCGGCGGCACGACTCGCTTCGCTTTGACGGATCAGCGAAATCAACCGTTGCTGACGTTTGCCGTAATCGCTGAACGCGTTTTCCGATTCTTCCAGCGCCAGCAGCACCTGCTGCTCGTAGGTCGCCAGCGCGCCTTCGGCTTCGGCATCGGCGCCGCGCAAACGGGCCCGCACGCTGCCCAGGTCAAACGCTGCCCAGGTAATGCTTGGGCCGAGCGCCCAGGCATTGGCTGCCGAGGAGCCGATTTGCGAGCCACGCCCGGCGGTAAAGCCAAGGAAGCCGCTGAGGCTGACCCGAGGGAACAAATCAGCTTTGGCCACGCCGATACGGGCAGTGGCGGAAGCCAGTTTGCGCTCGGCGCTGAGGATGTCCGGACGACGTTGCAGCAATTCACCCGGATCACCGATCGGTAGTGCTTTGGCAATCGCCGGCAAGTCTTTTGGGCTCAGGTTGACGGTCAGCTTGTCCGGACGTTCACCCAGGAGGGTGGCGATACGGTTTTTCTGCCGAACCTGTTCGGCCTGCAACTGCGGCACGCTGGCTTCGACCGAGGCGAGGCGTGCATCGGCACGCTCCACGTCGAGTTGATCGCCGACACCGGCATCACGCAGGCTTTCGGTGATCTTGCGCGATTCCTGCTGGTTGTTCAGGTTGGCCAGGGCAATCTTTTCCCGCAGTTGAGCACCGCGCAGTTGACCGTAGGCATCCACCAGTTCGGCAATCATGGTGACTTGCAGTTGGTACAGATCGGCTTCGGCCGCTTGCTGTTCGGCGTCGCTGGATTCCAGGTTGCGCTGGATACGGCCAAAGAGGTCCAGTTCCCAGGCCATGTCCAGGCCCAGGTCGTAGCGTTCGCTGTTGACCCGTTTGGTGGTCTGGCCTGGAATCTGGCCTTTACCCAAGTCACTGCTGGCGCGGCTGGTGATGGTGGGCATGGCGTCATTGCTGGCGTCATCGCGAATCGCCCGGGCCGCTTTCCAACGGGCAAAGGCGACGCGCAGATCACGGTTGCCTTGCAGCGATTGAGTCACCAACTGGTTGAGAGTCGGGTCCTCAAACTGCTGCCACCAGATGCCTTCGAACCGCGTGCGGTCGAAGTTTTTCTGACCAGCAGCGCCATCAGTAGCGGTGGTGATGTTCGCCGGTTCAGTGGCTGGAGTCTTGTAGTCCGGGCCGACGGCACAGGCGCTCAGGGCCAGTACCAGAAGGCTCGGCAGGAAGGCTTTCGGACTCATTGTTGCGCCTCCAGTTTCAGGGCCTTGGCCGCTTTGCGCTTTTCACCGCGCTCCACAAAGTTACGGATCAATACGTAGAACACTGGCGTCAGCAACAGACCGAAGAAGGTCACCCCGAGCATCCCGGAGAACACCGCCACACCCATGGCGTGACGCATTTCGGCACCGGCACCGCTGGAGAACACCAGAGGCACAACACCCATGATGAACGCGAAGGAGGTCATCAGGATCGGACGCAGACGCAGACGGCACGCTTCCAATACTGCGGCAAGCGGACTGAGGCCTTCGTCCTGCTGTTTGTCCTTGGCAAACTCGACGATCAGAATCGCGTTCTTACACGCAAGTCCCACCAGTACAATCAAGCCGATCTGGGTAAAGATGTTGTTGTCGCCTCCCGAAGCAATCACACCGGTGATGGCCGACAGCAGCGTCATCGGTACGATCAGGATCACCGCCAGTGGCAGGCTCCAGCTTTCGTACTGAGCCGCGAGTACCAGGAACGCCAGCAATACGCAGAGCGGGAACACGAACAGCGCAGTGTTGCCGGACAGAATCTGCTGGAAGGTCAGGTCGGTCCATTCGTAGGTCATGCCGTTCGGAAGTTCTTCCTTGAGCAGTTTTTCGATGGCCGCTTGAGCCTGGCCGGAGCTGTAGCCTGGGGCTGCCGCACCGTTGATTTCAGCAGTGATGAAGCCGTTGTAGTGCATCACGCGGTCCGGGCCCGAGGTGTCGCTGACCTTGATGAAGGTCGCCAGCGGGATCATCTCGCCTTTGTTGTTACGCACTTTCAGCTGACCGATCTGGTCCGGTTCGAGACGGAACTGCTGTTCAGCCTGAACGTTGACCTGATAGGTGCGACCGAAGCGGTTGAAGTCGTTGGCATACAGCGAACCCAGATAGATTTGCAGGGTGTCGAAGATGTCGCTGACGGCTACGCCGTGGGTCTTGGCTTTTTCCCGGTCGATGGCTGCATCGACCTGCGGCACGTTCACGGTGTAGCTGGTGAACAGGGCGGCCAGTTCCGGCACGTTGTGGCTCTTGGTGATGATGTTCATGGTTTCTTTGTACAGCTCGTCGTAGCCCAGGTTGCCCCGGTCTTCGATCTGCAGACGGAAACCACCGATGGTGCCCAGGCCTTGTACGGGCGGCGGCGGGAAGATCGCCATGTAGGCTTCCTGGATCCCGGCAAACTGGCCGTTCAAGGCACCGGCAATCGCACCGGCAGACATGCTCGGATCTTTGCGTTCGTCGAACGGTTTCAGGGTCACAAACACGATGCCGGCGTTAGGACTGTTGGTAAAGCCGTTGATCGACAGGCCGGGGAAGGCCACCGCACTTTCCACGCCAGGCTGTTTCAGGGCCAGGTCGGACATGCGCTTGATCACGTCTTCGGTACGGTCCAGGCTCGAGGCGTCAGGCAGTTGCGCGAAGGCCACCAGGTATTGCTTGTCCTGGCCGGGTACGAAACCGGTCGGGGTGTGGGCGAAACCGAAGAAGGTCAGCACCATCAGGCCTGCGTACAACAGCAGGGCAATTCCGCTGCTACGGATAACCCGCGCTACGGTGCCGACATAGCCATGGCTGGCGCGTTCGAAGAACCGGTTGAACGGACGGAACAGCCAGCCGCCCAGTAGTTTATCAAGCACTCTGGTAAAGCGATCTTTCGGCGCACTGTGGCTCTTGAGCAGCACGGCGGCCAGGGCAGGGGACAGAGTCAGCGAGTTGAACGCCGAGATCACGGTCGAGATGGCAATGGTCAGGGCAAACTGTTTGTAGAACTGGCCGGTGAGTCCGGAAATGAACGCCGCCGGGATAAATACCGCACACAGCACCAGCGCCGTCGCGATGATCGGCCCGGTCACCTCTCGCATGGCTTTCTTGGTGGCTTCGACGGGCGTTTCTCCCAGCTCGATGTGCCTTTCCACGTTCTCCACCACCACGATGGCGTCGTCCACCACGATACCGATGGCCAGTACCAATCCGAACAGCGACAAGGCGTTCAGCGAGAAGCCGAACAAGTGCATCACCGCAAAGGTACCGATCAGCGAAACCGGCACCGCCACCAACGGAATGATCGAGGCACGCCAGGTTTGCAAGAACAGGATAACCACCAGAACAACGAGAATCAGCGCTTCGAAGAGGGTGTGAACCACCGCCTCGATGGAGCCGCGCACGAAGATCGTTGGGTCATAGACGATGCTGAAGTCCATGCCTTCCGGGAAGTTCTTCTTCAGTTCGGCCATCTTGTCGCGAACTTCGTTGGAGATCTCGATCGCGTTGGAGCCAGGGCGCTGGAAGATCGGGATCGCCACCGCCGGCTGGTTGTTCAGCAACGAGCGCAAGGCGTATTGGCTGGAGCCCAGCTCGACGCGAGCGATGTCTTTCAGGCGCGTGATTTCACCGTTGTCGCCGGAGCGAATGATGATGTTCTCGAACTCTTCTTCAGAAACCAGACGGCCCTGAGTGTTGACCGACAGCTGGAACGCAGTGGCATTCGGCGCAGGCGGGGCACCCAGTGCACCGGCGGCGACCTGACGGTTCTGTTCACGGATTGCGGTCACCACATCGGTGGCGGTCAAGTTACGCGAAGCGGTCTTGTTCGGATCGAGCCACACCCGCAGCGAGTAGTCGCCCATACCGAACAGCTGCACGTCACCGACACCGCCCAGACGCGCCAGCTCATCCTTGATGTTGAGCAAGGCGTAGTTGGACAGGTAGAGCATGTCGTAGCGTTTGTCCGGCGAGGTCAAGTGCACAACCATGGTCAGGTCGGGCGAGGCCTTGTCGACGGTGATACCGATGCGCGTCACTTCTTCTGGAAGTTTCGGCTCGGTCCGGGTCACGCGGTTCTGAACCTGTACCTGCGCGTTGTCCAGGTCGGTGCCCAGGGCGAAGGTGATGGTCAGGGTGATTTTGCCGTCTGCGGTGGACTGCGAGGACATGTACAACATGTTCTCGACGCCGGTGATGGCTTGCTCCAGGGGAGCGGCCACGGTTTCACCGATGACTTTCGGGTTGGCGCCGGGGAAGTTGGCACGGACCACAACGGTCGGTGGCACCACTTCCGGGTATTCGCTGATCGGCAACTGGAACAGCGAGATGGCACCGGCGATCAGGATCAGCAGCGAAAGTACCGCTGCGAAGATCGGCCGTGAGATGAAGAATTGGGAAAAATTCATCGGAGTTGTCGTCCCTTAACCGCGTGGAGTCGCAGCAGCCAGTTTCACAACCGAACCCGGCGCGACCTTGGCAGGTGCGACTTGGGGCAGGTTGCTGGCTTCCAGCGCTTGTCGTTGTTGTGCGAGTGCCGCGAGGGTTTGTTCACTGGCCATCGGGATCACTTCAGGAGTGACTGGCGAGCCAGGGCGAACCCGTTGCAGACCCTTGACGATGACGGTGTCATCCTTGTTCAGGCCGCTGCGCACGATGCGCAAACCTTCGATCTTCGGACCGAGCTCGACCGAGCGATAAACCGTTTTGTTGTCGGCATCCATCACCAGCACGAACTTTTTACCCAGATCGGTACCGACCGCTTCGTCGTTGATCAGCACGGCGGAATAGGTGCCGCTGCCGACCAGTTTCAAACGGGCATACAAGCCAGGGGTGTACTGTCCGTCGGCGTTATCAAAGACAGCGCGACCGCGGATGGTGCCGGTTTTCGGGTTGACCTGGTTGTCGACGAAGTTCATCACGCCCTGGTGCGGGTTGCCGTCTTCGTTGGACAAGCCGAGGTAAACCGGAGTGGTGGCGCCGCGTTTGCCTTGACGAGCGAGCTGGGTGTATTTGAGGAACACACGTTCGTCGGCGTCGAAGTAGGCGTAGACCTTGTCGGTGGAAACGACGCTGGTCAGCGCGGTGGTATCGGCGGTCACCAGGTTGCCGGCGGTAATTTCCGCACGGCTGACGCGACCACTGATGGGCGCGGTGACACGGGTGAAGCTCAGGTTCAGTTTGGCCAGATCCAGTTGAGCCTGGATGGCGCCGACGGCAGCGCGGGCTTCCTGGGATGCACTGGTGCGCGAGTCAGCGAGTTCAGCGGAGATGGCGTTGCTGGTACGCAGGCGTTCGCCGCGCTGGGCTTCGTTTTCGCTGCGGGTGGCGTTGGCGCGACCTTGTGCAACCAGTGCTTCGAGGCGGCGGACCTCAGCCTGGAAGGGACGCGGGTCAATCTGGAACAGCAAGTCACCTTTCTTGACCAGCGCGCCTTCAGTGAAGGCCACTTCATCAATCTGGCCGGAGACCCGTGGACGAATTTCTACGGTTTCTGGCGCTTCAAGGCGCCCGGTGAATTCGTCCCACTCGTTGACCGGTTGTTCCAGGACCTTGGCGACACTGACTTTCGCCGCGGGCATGGTAGCGGCAGACTCCGGAGCCTTGCCGCAGGCGCTCATCACCAGTACGGCCAACATGGCCAATGGGAAGCGCAAATGTTTGAGTGACTGTTCCATGGATGCATCCGCCAATGTATTGAGATGGGCGGATGATGAGCGGGAGGGTGGTATCGCACGAATCGAATGAAGCGAAGGTAACTATCATTCGGAATGATATAAGTCCGATGCCAGCCCTCTAGCACGCACCTTGCGTCGAGGAGCAATCAATTGGATTCATGACAATTCAGTGTTGCAGGTATCGCAAAGGACTGGCTTGAAACCGAGTCGCGTCCTTCGGGGGCAAGCCTCGCTCCTACAGGTGTATGCGATCAACTGTAGGAGCGAGACTTGCCCGCGAAGGGGCCATCAATCCCAACACATGGTCAGGATCAGGCCAGGCTATCCGGATCCCCAAAGAACATCTGAATCCTCGACCGCAACCAACGCTCACCGGGGTCATTATCCTGCGACCCACGCCACGCCATGTGCAATTCAAAGCTTCGTACCGGCAGCGGCGGATCTTCAGCCCGCACACCACCGGCTGCGGTCAACGCATCAGCCGTGTAATCCGGCACCGTCGCGACAATATCGGTGCCGCTGAGGAGCGTGCTGAGTCCGTTGAACTGCGGCACCGCGAGCACCACATGCCGTTTGCGCCCGAGCTTTTCCAGTTCTTCATCTATAAAGCCGCTCAGGTCACCGGCAAAGGACACCAGCGCATGAGGGCGGGCGCAGAAGTCATCCAGGCTCAACGGCCCCGGCACCGTGTCGGCGCGCAACAGTTTCGGCATGCTGCGACGCAGCACTTTGCGCTTGGCGTTGGCCGGCAAGTCGGCGGTGTAGCTGACGCCGATGGAGATCTCGCCCGAGGCCAACAGGCTCGGCATCAAGATGTAGTTGGCCCGACGTACCACCAGCACGATACCCGGCGATTCGGCCCGCAAACGCTTGAGCAGCATCGGCAACAGCGCGAACTCGACATCGTCCGACAGGCCAATGCGGAATACCGCCGTACTGGTCGCCGGATCGAATTCCGCCGCACGGCTGACGGCGGTGGAAATCGAATCCAGGGCCGGGGAGAGCAGGGCGAAGATTTCCACCGCGCGGGCGGAAGGCTCCATGCTGCGACCGGTGCGCACGAATAGCGGATCATCGAACAGCCCGCGCAGGCGCGAGAGCGCCGCACTGATGGCCGGCTGGCCGAGGAACAATTTCTCCGCAGCGCGGGTCACACTGCGTTCGTGCATCAATGTTTCAAAAACGATCAACAGGTTCAGGTCGACACGACGCAGGTCATTACGATTCATCTGGAGTCCTGGCAGAGTCATCAAGCTTGACGAGAGCGGCCATATGAGAACAATGGCCGGCATGAATATTACGGGGAAAGGCTGCTACTCTGCACCGAATAATTCAGTTTCCCTGGAACGGATGCTCCGGATTTTCACGATCACCGTTGATCCAATGGATGCTGCGGAATCAATGACAGGCATGTCGACTATTAATAGCCACTGATAGTCTTGGGTAGAAAGCCCAGATAGAGTTCAGGGCATTAGAGGTTTCTTTGACGAGGTTTGCGATGTCACGCACGATCCGTTTTCACAAGTTTGGTCCAGCCGAGGTGCTCAAATGCGAAGAGCATGCGGCCGCTCTCCCTGCACCGGGCGAAGTGCAGGTGCGCGTCGAGGCGATTGGCATCAGCTGGTACGACATTCTCTGGCGCCAGAACCTGGCCTCATCCCACGCTCGTCTGCCTTCAGGCCTTGGCCATGAAATGTCCGGCGTCGTCACGGCGGTCGGTGAGGGCGTCGATGACCTGGCAGTCGGTGACAAGGTCGCCAGCTTCCCGGCTGAAAGCCCCAACGACTACCCGGTCTACGGCGAACAGATCGTTCTGCCACGCTCGGCACTGACCCGTTATCCGGACGTGCTCAGCCCGATTGAAGCCAGCGTGCATTACACGCCGCTGTTGATCGCCTACTTCGCTTATGTCGACCTGGCACGGGTCAAACCCGGGCAATTTGCCTTGGTGACCGACGCGAGCCATTGTGCCGGTCCGTCCTTTGTGCAACTGGGCAAGGCATTGGGTGTGCGGGTAATTGCCGCCACCAAGACTGCTGAAGAACGTGAATACCTGCTGTCGCTGGGTGCCGAAAAAGTAATCGTCACCGAGGAAGAAGATCTGCTCATGCGGATCAACAAAATCACCGACAACCGCGGCGTGGACGTGGTGTTCGATGGCCTTGGCGGCCCGCAGATGTCACTGCTCGGCGATGTGCTCGCGCCTCGTGGCAGCCTGGTGTTGTACGGCTTGCAAGGCGGTAATCAGACGCCGTTCCCGGCCTGTGCAGCGTTCCAGAAGAACATTCAGTTCTTCGTTCACTGTATCGGTAACTTCACCGGCAAGCCGGAACTGGGCATCATCCAGGATCAGGTGGCACTGCAACGCGCCTTGCGCGACATTAACCAGCTGACCGCCGACCGCGTGCTGCTGCCACTCAAGACTCGGGTCTTCCCGTTTTCCGAGTTTGTCGAGGCGCACCGCTATATGGACGAATGCCCGTGCCGCGAGCGGGTTGCCCTCCAGGTCGAGCCGGCCTGACGCTCCTGAAAAAGTCCGTGCTTGCACGGACTTTTTCATTGTCCTTCCGAAAATCCGAGACGTCCCGTCAATCTGCGATGGGTCAGTTCAGCAACTGAACTGGTTTTTGCTCTCAATCTGTATCTTCTAATCACCCTGTAAGCCCCGATAATTGAATGATTACTTTCATCTCAAGGAATGAGCTATGGCTGTGTATCAGATAGATACTTTTCATCGCGCTCCAGCAATACAAACTCGACAAATAGCGCGTTATCAATCAATTGCCGAAAAATTAATGGCGACTTCTTTCTTTATTTCTCGTGCTACATGTCTGTGGGACGCTGTCGGAGATTTCCTAGGATCTCGCAAGCGGTCGCAGGGCGCCTGTTCTGCCGGGGTTTGCTGGGTGTGCTCATTGATGGGGTCACAAGTAAGCTCGTTTCATTTCAAATAATTTCTAAAAACTAAGTGTTAGCATTTGATATCAAGCACAGCACTTTAATCATGTCAGGCAGCCGTTTGCGCGGTGCAACAGTTGTTTGCGTGACATCGAAACCATGAGTAACAGGTAAACAATGATGACCCATACCCATGAACAGGCAATGAACTATGTTTATCAGCAAGTATTGCAGCGATTACTGAGTTTTTTCTCGCGCGCCGAACGCACGGCATTGCAGCTGATGATTCAGCGCCTGGTGGTTGCGGCGGGGGGCATGGAGCGTATCGGTGAATACAAAGTGTTGGCGATCCAGTCCGGAACTCGTGACAGTTGTTACACACTCGCGTTGCTGCGTGCCGCGCAACTGAGCATCGCCGGGCGGGCCCCTGCAACCTTCCAGCTGCGAGTGGCAACCTTACGCACGAACGCGGCAAGCTCGACGGCCCTTGAAAACATCCATCGCAGTTGCAGCGCGTTGTTTCTCCTGGACGATCCTCGGGTCGAAGTGGTCATGGTCGATAACCGGGAAGTCCTGCCATTCAACCACCTTGCGCCGGTTTCGGAAGAGGGCCGCGAGTCGAATCGTCTCAATCTATTGATGGTTGGCCACCGGCGAACCTGGAACGGACCGCTCGACCTATGGGATGACGGCTACCTGGCAGCGGGCGAGTTTTATGGGCAGATCTCCCGTTGGGACCGGGGCGTCGATGCGTTGGTCAGCAGCGACACGCCTCGTCAGCAAAAGCAGTTCATGGATGGATTGACCCGTGCGGCGCAAAAAGCCGGTCTCAATCCATCGAGTTACCCTCAATCCGGTTACGAAGAGCTATTCGCGCGAGTGGATGAGCTGGGCAGCGGTTGCTACCGCGAGTTTTATTCTGAACATAGTCAGGCCGAGTGGCGCCCGGCGGAATCATTTGAGGCGTGTCGGCGCACGACCTTCATCGATATTCACGACATGCTGGTCAGCAACCTGGAAGATCGCTGGCCATTGCTCACCGACTTCCTCGGGTTTAAACCTGACGAATTGGCGGCCCAGCTCAGTGATGACGAATTCGTCAGCCTTTCGATTTCCGCGCACGTTCGGGGGCTGGAGTCCTGTTATGTTCACGGTCGCACGTATGAAGCGGGTGTTGCCGAATACGTACAGCGGACCTTGGTGATGATGCGTCGCAAGCAACTCCCCGAGCGCTTTTGCGAGCAGGCAATGGAGGTGTTTGGCAGCCCCACAACCCTGTCAGACCAGCGTGCATTGGCTCAAGCGGAGGCCCAGAAAAACCTCGGCTTGAGCGAGGCTCAGCTGGTGTGCTTGCTCTTCGCACCCTTCGTCGAGAATGGCGCCTCGCTTGAGCGTTTTCTGCGCCAGTGTCATCCCGGCATGCTCGTGGCGTTGCCCGATCTGCACCGGGCGATGCAGGGCAAGCCAGCGCCCGAGCAGGTTCTGCAATGGATGGTCGACGTCAGCGGGCTGCCCGTCAGTCTGATCGGCACGCTCTACCGCATGAGGCCTGTGGCCAGGAGCGAGGAGCCTGGCCAGGAAATCGCCAACACGGATGAGCAAACGCCGGACCTTGACGCGGGCGCCGCTGTAAATGGCGAAAGGTCAACGGGGCGTTGAGGGTGCCGGATTTTACCGCGCTCACCCGCAAGCACCCTGTGCTTGGCGTGTTTGGTCGCTACCCATGAAAGGACCACGCGAAACCGACTTCGCCTATCAGGCGGTCTACCGTTACCTGACTAACCTCATCAACGAACCGGTCAGCGACACGCGAGTCCGCCTCCCTTCATTGCGGCAATTGGCGGACCGTTTGAGCGTGTCGATTTCGACCATCCAGTACGCCTATTCGCTGCTGGAAAAGGAAGGGCGGGTATATTCAGTCGCCAAATCCGGTTATTACGCGCTGCCCGTGTCGTCCATTCGCCCGCTCAGCAGCGGCAATGACCTGCTCGAGACGGTCTATGTAAACGCCAGGCGTCCGGGAATGCTGGTGTTGAGCGCGGATGAGCCGGCGTTGCTGCAGCCCCTGGACAGCCCGTTATTGCTGCTCGAAAGAGAATTGCTGCGTCAGTACCCGCGCCAGCCCCAAACGACTTCCCAACCTTGCGGTGAACTGGAGCTGCGCGCCGCCCTGGCCGCACGCTATACCTCGTCTCCGGCACGTTGCTGGCACGCCGATGATGTCTATATCGGCGCCGATTTGCGTGGCGTCCTGGAAATACTGATCGCCGTGTTGTGTCTCAAAGATGCGACGGTTGTCGTCGAATCGCCCTGTGACTGGACGATTCTGCGTTTGCTTCAGGAGGCTGACGTCCATGTCATCGAGTTGCCTTTGCAAGCCAATGGCGGCCTGGACCTTGAGCAGCTCAAACAACTGCTGGAGACCGAGCCGGTGCGGCTTATCATGCTTTCCTCCGGCCTCAACATGCCGCGCGGCAGCGTGGCCTCCCACAGCAACAGGCAGGCAACCGCCCAGCTGCTGGAACGTCATGGCAGCTGGGTGCTGGAGAACGACTGCTACGGCGAACTCGAATTCGAGCCCGACGGCTTGCGGTATCGTGATCTGCTGAATCCGGACCGGCTGATCGTTTTCTCCACCTTCGAAAAATCCATCGGGCCGGAGGCGCCTTATGGCTATCTGCTCTCGCGGCAACTGAGCGTTGAATTGCAGCGGCACTTTTTGTTGCGTTCGTTCCGCTTGTCGCCGATTCGCCAGAAAGCCATCGCACGGCTATACAGCAATGGACGAATCGATCAGCACTTGCTGGTATTGCGCCGGCTGCTCAAGGACCGCAAGGCGCACATGACCCAGCTGTTGCAGGAGCGCCTGGGTGATGCCCTGCATTTCGTCGACCCCCTGGGCGGTGCGACGATCTGGGTGCGGTCTTTGCGTCAGGTCGATGTGCGTCGGGTGTTCCAGCGTCTGCTCAGGCATCAGGTGGTGATCGCACCAGGGGAACTGTTCAGCCTCCACGGGCTGCACGCGCAACACTTGCGCCTGAGCCATACCTTCGGCGGCGACCACGACCTGGCAGCGGCAATGGGGTTGCTGGGTGATGCCTTGCGTCTGGAATCAATCGATTGAGCAGGGCCGGGGCTCTGGCGATTGATAACATTTCGATCGGGATCGATAACGTCGCGCTGCGGTCAAACTGCCAGTAAACTGCGTTCCTATTCCTGAACCACTCTATTCCAGAGGTTTTGCATGACACTCAGTCCTTTTGCGGGCAAACCGGCACCGGCAGAATTGTTGGTCGACATCCCGCGACTGGTAACGGCCTATTACACCGGCCAGCCTGATGCCGCCATTTCGACCCAACGCGTTGCCTTCGGCACGTCCGGACACCGAGGCAGCTCGTTCGACCTGAGTTTCAACGAATGGCACGTTCTGGCGATCAGCCAGGCGATCTGCCTGTACCGCGAAGCCCAGGGCATCGACGGCCCGCTGTTCGTCGGCATCGACACCCACGCGTTGTCCACTCCGGCCGGCGCCAGCGCCCTGGAAGTGCTGGCGGCGAACGGCGTCACCGTGATGATCGCCGAGGGTGACGAATACACGCCGACCCCGGCCATTTCCCACGCGATTCTTTGCTACAACCGCGGCCGTACTTCGGGCTTGGCGGACGGCATCGTGATCACTCCATCGCACAATCCGCCGCAAAGCGGTGGCTACAAATACAACCCCACCAACGGCGGGCCGGCCGATACCCACATCACCAAGTGGATCGAGGCCAAGGCCAACGAGCTGCTGAGCAACAAGCTGGCCGGCGTCAAACGCATCAGCTACGAGCAGGCGCTGAAGGCCGGCACGACCCATCGCCACGATTACCTCAACACTTATGTCGCCGACCTGATCAACGTGATCGATTTCGACGCTATCCGTGACGCCAAGCTGCGTCTGGGTGTCGATCCGCTGGGCGGAGCAGGGGTACGCTACTGGTCGGCGATTGCCGAGCACTACCGCCTGGACCTGGAAGTGGTCAACAAACAGGTCGATCCGACGTTCCGTTTCATGACCGTCGACTGGGACGGGCAAATCCGCATGGACCCGTCGTCGAGCCATGCCATGCAAGGCCTGATCGGTCTGAAAGAACGCTTTGACGTCGCATTCGCCTGCGATCCGGACCATGATCGCCACGGCATCGTGACCCCGTCCGGCGGCCTGCTGGCGCCGAACAGCTACCTCGCCGTGTCGATCGACTACCTTTTCCAGAACCGTCCGCAGTGGCGCGCCGACGCTGCCGTGGGCAAAACCGTGGTCAGCAGCGGCTTGATCGATCGCGTGGCCAAGCGCCTGGGCCGTCGCCTGTACGAAGTGCCGGTCGGCTTCAAATGGTTTGCTGACGGTCTGTTCGACGGTTCGCTGGGTTTTGGCGGCGAAGAAAGCGCGGGAGCCTCGTTCCTGCGCAAGGACGGCGGCGTCTGGTGCACCGACAAGGACGGCTTGATTCCGGCATTGCTGGCTGCAGAAATGACCGCTCGCACCGGTCGTGATCCGAGCCAGGCCTACCGTGCGTTGACCGACGAACTCGGCGAACCGTTTTCGGTGCGTGTCGACGCCAAGGCTAATCCTGAACAGAAAGCCTTGCTGAGCAAGCTGTCACCGGATCAGGTCACCTCGACCGAACTGGCTGGTGAAGCGATCCAGAGCATCCTCAGCCATGCGCCGGGCAACGACCAGGCCATCGGCGGTTTGAAAGTCATGACCGAGAACGGCTGGTTTGCGGCACGACCTTCGGGGACTGAAGACATCTACAAGATCTACGCTGAGAGTTTTGTGAGTGATGACCACCTCAAGCAGTTGGTTGCAGAAGCCCAGACCCTGGTGGATGGCGCTATTTCTGCGAAGTAAGTGACGGCCTCATCGCGGGCAAGCCCGCTCCCACAGGGTTTTGCGCAATCCTTGTGGGAGCGGGCTTGCCCGCGATGGCGTCAGTGCAGTCACCTACGATCATGAAAAAGGGGCGGCCATTACTGGTCGCCCCTTTTGCCCTGCGTTTACTGCATCAAGCCAGATCCACCAACACGATCTCACTGTCCTCAATCGCAGTCACTCGTAACACTTGCTCATCCGCGACTGCTACGCCGTCTCGAGCTTGTGCACGCAAGCCATTGACTTCAATGACACCGGTTGCCGGAACCAGGTAAGCGCGACGGCCACTATCCAGGCGATATTCGGCGGATTCACCGGCCTTCAGGTTCGCCGCCACCAGTCGCGCATCGGCGCGGATTCGCAGGCTTTGATCGTCCCCAGCCTTGCCGCTGGCCAGGGTCACGAAACCTTCGCGCTGACCTTTCGGGAAAGGCTTGGCGCCCCAGGAGGGGGCCAGACCGGACTCGTTCGGGATGATCCAGATCTGGAAGATCCTGGTTTCGCCTGCTTCCAGGTTGTATTCGCTGTGTGCGATCCCGGTACCGGCGCTCATGACCTGAACGTCGCCCGCTTCGGTGCGGCCCTTGTTACCCAGGTTGTCTTCGTGGGTAATTGCACCTTCACGCACGTAGGTGATGATTTCCATGTCCCGGTGCGGGTGTTTCGGGAACCCGGTGCCCGAGGCAATCACGTCGTCGTTCCATACCCGAAGGTTGCCCCAGTTCATGCGTTTCGGGTCGTGGTACTCGGCGAACGAAAAGTGGTGATGGGCATCCAACCAGCCATGGTGGGCGCCGCCCAAGGATTTGAAAGGTCTGAGTTCAAGCATGATCGTCTCCTGAAAAGGTTCGTCATGGGGCAGAGCGCCTGAGCCACGAAACAAGAACCGGTGGTTGATGGCGGGCATCATCTATCAGGCACCAATCGATAAAAAGCGTAAAAAATGCCTCATCATGATCGAATAATTTGATATCAAATAACCTCGAAACGTTCTCATCCAGCCTTCACTTCATCGTATAAGCCAATGACCTGTAAGCATTTCACTAGAACTCAACGGCAAATACGGACACCATAGCCCTCGTCAGCCTCACACCCTGGAGTCAGCCCGCGTGCCGCAACACACCCCCGATCTTCCTCCCGAACTTCGTCCCTTGGCCGAGATGCCATTGCTCAAGCGTCTTGCAGCGCGTTTCTTTGGGCATGGCCTGACCCGTCTTCGTGCACAACACCGCGCGTCGTGGCTTCACGGGCAAGCCGACGGATTTCGCAGTGGCCACAGCGCCGGGGTCGATTACGGCTACAAAGAAGGGAAGCTTGAGGGGTTGGAAGAAGGTCGGCAGGTTTTGTTGATCCGCGATTCGCGCTCAACCGAGCACCGGCCACCTAACGTTGACGACAATTTGTTCGACGATTGGCGCCTGCCCCTGAGCGCCGAGCTGAAGAAGCGCATGAAGGCCGATGTCGCCCGATTGCTGCCGCCTCACGCTCAGCCCAGCGCCGCCCAGTGGAAGATGATTTTCAGCGACACGCCCTCAACGTCGGTGATTGCCGGGGCCGGTGCGGGCAAGTCGACGACTTTGGTACTCCGTATCCTGCTGCTGACCCATTACCTGGGGTTCGAGCTGAGTTCGATGACCGTGGTGACCTTCACCCGCGAGTCGCGAAAGGACTTCATTAATAAGCTGATCGAATTGTTTGCCTTGTGGAGCCGGACGCTGAGCCTCAAAGAGGCACGTGACCTCGTGCGCACCTTCCACTCGCGTATTTTGCCCATGGTTCGCAGCCTGCCGGGCTTCGAGCGTCTGCAAGCGTTCGAAAACCTGAGCAATCGTACGCAGAACGGCGACGAGGAGGTCGACAGCAACCCCTTCGACCTGCGCATCAACGACGCCCAGCGTCAGCAACTCAATACCTGCTTTCACAGCCTGCACGCCCGCGATGAGCGTTTTCGCGAACTGATCAAGCCGTTGTCGCGGCACGCCTTGCAGCTCAAGGAACTTGAGCGCGATCACCCCGATGTGCAGAAGCGCATGGCAGTGACCGAATTGGCGGCTAAGCGTGACGAGGAACTCTGCGACACCGTTGAAGATCTGTGGTTTCGCGCCGGCGCTTGGCCGATCAATGGCATCGAGCCCAATCGGCAGACCTTCGACATCAATGGTTCGACCTTCCATTGTCACGGCTACATCCCGACACTGGATGCCTGGGTGGTGCTGGGGTTTGACCCTCGGGAAAATCCGCAAGTCAGCCGCCCGAATGCCAAGTTAACCGTTCGTGCGGAATGGGCAGTAAAGCGCACCCTGTTTCAAGCTTTCTGTCGTAAGCCTTTGATATGGATGGACAGTTACGATTCGTCGAAGCGCGTGCTGGCCTCCCTGGCAGGCGATGCGAGCGCCGGGCCGGGCTTCGATTACAAGGTCAAAGGGGAGCTGGGATCGGCTCCCTTGCTGGACTGTTTTGTGGCTGCCGCCGGGTTTATCGAGAACCTGGGGCTGGATGTGCCGAATGCCGTCGGCCAGATGAGTTTCGCCAAGGATGACCCGGACCGGTTTTTCTTCGAGGCCCTTAGCCTGTTCTGGCGCGCCCTGGAAGATCACTTGCTCGACCAGAAGCCGCCGGTAATGACCTACAACCGGATGTTTGCCTTATTCAGCGAGCATTCCCCGGAAAACCTGAAATTGCTGAGTGATGAGCTGCTCAGGCCTTTGTCTCACTTGATGATCGACGAATTTCAGGACGTATCGCCGCAGATTGTCTCCTGGATCCGCGCCAGTCTCGTCGAGATCCGCAGTCGCGGCCCGGCGATGCACGTGGGGCGTGGCGCGCAACGCTCGTCCTTGCTCTGCGTCGGCGATGACTGGCAGTCCATTTATGGCTGGCGCGGTAGTTCGCCGTCATATTTCATGGAGTTCAACAAGGAATTCCCGTCGCCGAGCACGACGAAAGTGATGCTCAGCGACAACTACCGCAGCCATCAGCACATCATTGACGCTGCCGAGCATATCGTCCGTGCAGCGCCATCGATCGCAGGGAAGAAGGCCAAAGCCAGCGGGGAGCCCAAGGATTTGTTACCGGTAAACGTCATGGATCGGGATGATCAGGGCATGGCCCAGCGCCTGATCCAGCACTACCGACAGGGCGATTCCATCTTGATGCTTTATCGAAAAAGCAGCGATAAGCTATTGATTGAGCGGCATATTCAATCTGTAGTTAATGTGGATTCTAACTTGTCGTACGACGCTCGCCGCATCAAACAGTTGACGTATCACAGCGCCAAGGGCTTGCAGGCTGACGCGGTGTTCTTGCTCGGTGACTGCCAGCACTTGACCAGTTCTCCTTACAAGAACCAGGTGTATCGCATGGCGGAACTTGGCAAGGCAGGCGACAACGAGCCTTACGATAACGCACAGAAAGACGAAATCCTGCGACTGGCGTACGTCGGCATCACACGGGCAGTGAGTCATTGCTATTGGTATGTCGATGGCCAGGACACTCAGTCGGCGAATATGCCCAAGGCGTCTGACCGGGTAAGCAAGGACAAACCCTTCTTCGCCGATCACCGACAGAGTCAGAAACTGGTGTAAACCTTATTCAGGACGAGACACCCACAAAAAAGCCCACATGATGTGGGCTTTTTGCTGCGCGTCTGACCTTCAGGCATAACTCCTGAGGGCCACTGGAGGAATGAAAGCCTCAAGTTCGTCTTCCACGGCTTCGATTATTCGTTCTACGTCCGCAGCATTCATCACGGTAGCGCAAGGAATGCCTGCAATGGCGATCATGGTCTCGCCACTGGCGCGGTCAAACAGGCGGGCAATCATGCTGCCCGGCGCATCCATGCTTGCCTCGAATCCCATGGGATGAAAATGCCAGCGCATCAGCTGGCAGGCGTTTGGAAAGGTGACTTTACTGAATGACCCTTTATTCATGTGTTGCCCGCCTTCTTCATCGAGCGCTTCCTTTAGCTCATGTTAGGAGGGAAGAGCCTTCAATGGCTCAACCGGTGACTGCCTTTAAAAGTAGCATCCGGATGTGAAAACCATGTGATTTTTTTCAGTCCGTTTGGCGATTGGTCACGTTTTTTTGATGTGGGTCACGTGCCGGGCCTGGCTCGAGGCAGCGCCGATTCGGTCTGGTCATTGAAGCCGTGGCCGAACTTCGGCAAGCTCGGTTTTTTTTCGTCGAGTTCTTTATGCACGCCGAGGATGATGGCCCCCTGCAAACCCAGGCCACGGGCGAGACGGTCATGCGTTACCACCTGTGCTGGAAACACCGGGATCTGGACGGAGTCATGGCGCTTTATCACCCGGACATTCAGTACAACGACTTTTTCCAGAACCGGGTCATGGGCCTGGACGAGTTGCGCGAGTACGTTCGCGGCAGCATGCCGCGTAACCCGGACGAAGCGCTGGAGCATTCGGATCGCATACGTCTGGACGGCAACACCGCGTTCATCCAGTACCAGATGACCCTGCGTGGTGGTGAAGGGTTGGTGTCGTTCCGCTCCAGTGAGGCCATCACAGTGCGCGACGGTTTGATCTGGCGAGTCAACGAATACGCATCCCTGGTGCGTGAACAGCCGCAGAGCAATACCGTTGCGAACTTGCGTCCGGCCGCCAGTCGCCTCGGGCTTTCACCGCGCCAGCTGAGTTTCATGGCTGAGGACCTGCAACAGTATTTCCAGCGCCAGCAGCCTTATCTGGACCCCGAACTCGACCTGCAGCGGGTGGCGAAGGAGTGCGGTTACAGCCGCAATCAGATTTCCTACCTGCTGAATCAAGTGCTGGGCCAGAGCTTCTATCGCTACGTTAACCAGGCGCGACTGCAGCATTTGCTCGCCGCTCTGGACGCCGCCACGCCACCGTTGCGCATTGATGAACTGGCGTTTGCCGCCGGCTTCAATTCGTTATCGGCGTTCTACAGTTGTTTCCGCCAGCACACGGGGATGTCGCCCAAGGCCTACGTCAAACACATTTCTTTGCGTGCACGCGCGCACGACAGCCCCTGAGCCCACGCACTAGGATCGACGCCATCGAAGTTTGAGTGGCGGAGTCTGGCATGTCGGCGTGGCGCACTATCAGTTTGTGGATGGATCAACTCGACGAGCCGTTGCTGGCACGTCCTGCGCTGGAGCACGACCTGGACGTCGATGTGGCCATCATCGGCGCCGGCTACACCGGGCTCTGGACCGCGTATTACCTCAAGCGCCTGGCGCCAGGCCTGGACATCGCCATCATCGAAGCGCAAACCGCCGGGTTTGGCGCGTCGGGCCGTAACGGCGGCTGGCTGATGGGTAACTTGCTGGGCGAGGACCGTCTGCTGGCCGGTTTACCGCCGGAACAGCGCCGCGCATCTTTCGATCTGCTGCACAGCATTCCTGATGAAGTAGAGATTGTCATCGAACGTGAGGGTATCGACTGCGATTACCGTAAAGGCGGCGTACTGTACTGCGCCGCACGTTATCCCGAGCAGGAGGCCAGCCTGCGGCACTACCTCGACAAGCTGTACAGCCAAGGCCTGTCCGAAAGCGATTATCGCTGGCTCAGCCCGGAGCAACTGGCGCAACAGATCAGAATCGCGAAGCCTTATGGCGGTATCTATGCACCGCACGTTGCAACCATTCACCCGGCAAAGTTGGTGCGTGGTCTGGCAGAAACGGTCGAGCGAATGGGCGTCAAGATCTACGAAAACAGCGCGGTCACACAGTGGCAGCCGGGTAGTTTGCGCACCGCCAGGGCTCAGGTTCGCAGCCGCTGGATCGTGCCGGCGGTAGAAGGTTATTCGGTCACGCTGCCACCACTGGGTCGCTATCAGTTACCGGTACAAAGCCTGATTGTCGCCACTGAACCACTGTCCGCCGCGACCTGGGACGAAATCGGCCTGAGCCGCGGCCAGGCGTTCAGCGAAAGCAGTCGCCAGGTCACCTACGGCCAGCGCACCGCGGACAATCGCCTGGTGTTCGGCGCCCGGGGTGGCTATCAATTTGCCGGCAAATTGCGCCATGACTTTGACCTGACCACCAGCGAGGTGGAATTGCGGCGCTATCTGTTCAGCGAACTTTTTCCTCAACTCAAAAACGTACGGATCACCCACGCGTGGGGCGGCAACCTGGGCATGTCCCGGCACTTCAAGCCGCACGTGCTCTGCGACCACACCAGCGGCATTGCCTTGTCCGGCGGTTATGGCGGGGAGGGCGTCGGCGCCAGCAACCTGGGTGGCAGAACCCTGGCGGACCTGATTCTGGAACGCGACACCGAACTGGTTCGCCAGCCTTGGGTCATGCCTCAGGGTGGTCTCGACACGCTCAGGGCCTGGGAGCCCGAACCCTGCCGCTGGCTGGGTTACAACGCGATCATCCGCAGCTTCGTCCACGAAGACCAGACCCTGGCCAACCCGGCTACGGCCCCTTGGCGCCGCAAACTGGCGAGCAAGGTGGCGGGGTTCATGGAAGGCTTCATGCACTAACCCGCGCGCTTTTCATCTTCAGCCTCAATCGACAGGTACTCCCATGGGCATCACCCAATTCAAGCACACCGCAACACTGGAACTGGAAGAGTCGAACCCCGTCGCCGTGCCGCTGGGAATACCGGTGGCAGTGGCTTCGACCACCAGCGTTGAACGCGACGACGGCGTCGAAACCGGCGTCTGGGAATGCACGCCCGGCCGCTGGCGCCGGCAGATTGTTGCGCAAGAATTCTGTCACTTCATCCAGGGCCGCTGCACCTTCACCCCGGATGACGGTGAAACGCTCCACATCGAAGCTGGCGATGCACTGATGTTGCCGGCCAACAGCCTCGGCATCTGGGACATCCAGGAAACCGTGCGCAAGACCTACGTTTTGATTTTTTGATTTTGATTTTGATTTTGATTTTGATCTTTTGATTGCCTGCCAGCCCTCCAATAAAAAGCACAACAGCTCATACAGGAATCGACTCATGATCCGAAAGACACTGACCCTGGCACCCCTTGCTCTCGTCGCGTCCCTCAGCCACGCGGCCGAGACCGTCAAGATCTACAACTGGTCGGACTACATCGCCCCGGACACCACTAAAAATTTCCAGAAAGAAACCGGCATCGCCTTCAGTTACGACGTCTACGACAGTAACGAAACCCTTGATGGCAAGTTGATGACAGGCAAATCGGGATACGACGTGGTGTTCCCGTCCAACCATTTCATGGCGCGGCAGATTCAGGGCGGGGCGCTGAAGAAGCTCGACAAGAGCCAGCTACCGAACTGGAAAAACCTCAACCCGGTATTGCTCACCGCGTTGCAGACCAACGATCCGGGCAACGAGCACGGCTTCCCGTACCTGTGGGGCAGCACCGGCATCGGCTACAACATCGCCAAGGTCAAGGCCGTGCTCGGCGACAACGCGCCAGTGGATTCCTGGGACCTGATCTTCAAGCCGGAGAACATGGCCAAGCTGCAAAAGTGCGGCGTCGCCATCCTCGACAACGGCCCCGAACTGCTGCCGGCCGCGCTGAACTACCTGGGGCTTCCGCACCACAGCAAGAACCCGGAAGACTACAAAAAGGCTGAAGCACTGCTGATGAAAGTCCGCCCGTACGTCAGCTATTTCCACTCCTCCAAATACACCAGCGACCTGGCCAACGGTGACATTTGCGTGGCCGTCGGCTTCTCCGGCGACATCTTGCAAGCCGAGAACCGTGCCAAAGAAGCCAATAACGGCATCGACATTGGCTATGTCATTCCCAAGGAAGGCGCCGCCATCTGGTTCGACATGGTCGCCATGCCCGCCGACGCCCCGGACGAAAAGGCCGGCTACGCGTTCATGAACTACCTCCTGCGCCCGGACGTCATGGCCAGCATCAGCAACCACGTGCATTACGCCAACGGCAACCAACAGGCCGACAGCCTTGTCGACCCGGCCATCAAGAACGACACGAAGGTTTATCCAAGCCCCGAAATGATGGGCAAGCTGTTTGCCCTGGAGGCGATGCCGCTGAATATTGACCGGATTCGGACGCGGGTCTGGAACAAGATTCGGACGGGGAGTTGAGGATTCATGTTTTGTAGCGATTGCGACGGGTCGGGCTTGATGGCGACGTTGTAGATTTCAGGGCTCCTTTCGATGGATCAGGAGGCAATGGAATGCCTGTGTGCTCAAATGCGGGACAGCTGCGGGTCGGTCGTTTCTCTGAGTCAGGACGTATTTATCTGCTAACGGCTGTCGTTGACCAACGACGGCCTTTTTTTATTGATTGGCGGTTGGGAAGGTTAGTCGTTCGGGAGTTGCGTAGGGCGCAGGAAGAGGGGTTGGCTGATTTTTTGACGTGGGTTGTGATGCCGGATCATATGCATTGCCTGGTGCAACTGCACGACAAGACGCTGGCGGAGTTGATGTGCCGGATAAAGTCGCGGAGTAGTTTGGCTATTAATCAAGCATTGGGGAGGAGCGGGCGCCTGTGGCAGAAGGGTTGCCACGATCGAGCAGTTCGCAGGGAGGAGGATGTAAAGCATCTTGCTCGGTATGTCGTGGCCAACCCCATACGCGCGGGCCTGGTGACACGAGTGCATGATTATCCGCTGTGGGATGCGTGTTGGTTGTGATGGCCAGGCGACTGCTTCGCAGCCGAACGCAGCCTCGCGCTGCTCGGCAGCTGCTACAAAGATTGCGGTGTACACGGATCCTGTAGCAGCTGCCGAGCCTGCGAGGCTGCGTCCGGCTGCGAAGCAGTCGTCAATATCTCAAACTCACTACACATCCGTCTGATATCAATCCACTGGCACTCATACTAATAAGTCCGAAAAAACGAGACACCCTCGACAAAAAACAACTTACCTCTATTTAATATTTAAATACGCAATTGTCAGACAATTAGTCCGAAACCCCCAACTTCAAACTATATTTCGACAGCGCAGGCATTGTTTCCGGGTACTTGCTGGAGTTGCACAATTTGACGTCAAAAAAAATGTAGACGTTTGATTTCGAATTGTGTCAGTTTTCTTTCGCCTTCATTGGGCGAGTGATAGGACGATCTCGCCAGAGATTGTCGCTATCTGACAAAAACTGTTCCATTGCTAAACAAGGAAGTGTGTTTATGTCGAAAGTTAAAAATAACGCTATTGATCTTGCCGAACAGGCCTTTTCGCCATTGCAAGCATTGGCTGCGCCCAGTTCCGCCTACAACCAGATCGACAGCTTCAGCCATCAGTATGACCGGGGTGGCAATCTCACGGTCAATGGCAAACCTTCCTACTCCGTCGACGAGGCAGCGACCCAATTGCTGCGTGACGGTGCTGCCTACCAGGACAAGGACGGCAGCGGTAAAATCGAGCTGACCTACACGTTCCTGACCTCGGCGTCGTCGAGCACCATGAACAAGCACGGGATTTCCGGCTTTAGTCAGTTCAGCGCTCAACAGAAAGCCCAGGCCGTGCTCGCCATGCAATCCTGGGCCGATGTGGCCAAAGTCACTTTTACCGAGAAAGCCACAGGCGGCGACGGTCACATGACCTTCGGCAATTACAGCAGCGGCCAGGACGGCGCAGCGGCATTCGCCTACCTGCCTGGCACCGGTGCCGGTTATGACGGTACTTCCTGGTACCTGACCAACAGCAGTTATACGCCCAACAAGACGCCGGACCTGAACAACTACGGTCGTCAAACCCTGACCCACGAGATCGGTCACAGCCTGGGCCTGGCCCACCCCGGCGACTATAACGCCGGTGAGGGCGCGCCGACCTACAACGACGCGACCTACGCGGAAGACACCCGCGGCTACAGCCTCATGAGCTACTGGAGTGAAAGCAATACCGACCAGAACTTCAGCAAGGCCGGCGTCGAAGCCTATGCGTCCGGCCCACTGCTGGACGATATTGCCGCCATCCAAAAGCTCTACGGCGCCAACACCACCACCCGCACCGGTGACACCACTTACGGCTTCAACTCCAACGCTGGTCGCGATTTCCTGAGCGCGTCTTCGTCGTCGGACAAGGTCGTGTTCTCGGTGTGGGATGCGGGCGGCAAGGACACCCTGGATTTCTCCGGTTTCACCCAAAACCAGAAGATAAACCTCAATGAGGCCTCGTTCTCCGACGTTGGCGGCATGGTGGGCAACGTATCCATTGCCAAGGGTGCCACCATCGAGAACGCAATCGGTGGTTCCGGTAACGACCTGCTGATTGGTAATGGCGTGTCCAATGAGCTGAAGGGCGGGGCCGGCAACGACATCCTCTACGGCGCGGGCGGTGCGGACAAGCTGTGGGGCGGTACCGGTTCGGACACCTTCGTTTTCGCGGCCAGCAGCGATTCGAAGCCAGGTGTAGCCGACCAGATCCTTGATTTTGTCAGCGGCCTGGACAAGATCGACCTGACCGGCATCACCAAAGGCGCAGGCCTGCACTTCGTGAGTTCGTTCACCGGTGCGGCAGGCGATGCAGTGTTGACCTCTTCGGGCGGTAACAGCCAGTTGGCGGTGGACTTCTCCGGGCACGGCGTGGCTGACTTCCTGGTCAGCACCGTTGGCCAGGCGGCGTTCTCGGACATCGCTGCGTGATGTAACGCGATAAGGAGGGTGGCGCCGATGCGCCGCCCTCTGTGCCAAAGGCCACAAGCCGGAGTAAAACAAGTGATGCTTCACAACACTTTTTCCCACCGAACAACCGCGTGGCTTCTGGCGACGTTGATGATTTTTTTTGGAGAGACAGCCATGGCGAGCAGCCTGAAATTAGCAGACCCCTCGGAACTGGCCGGCAAATGGCAGGCGACCCTGAGCGGCAAAGACGACTCGCCCGAGTCTCAGGCGTTGCAGGACAAACCGTCCAATGTGTGCGTCATCGACTTTCAAAAAACCGGAACATTGGGTGATGGCGCCAGTTGCTTCAGCGCCTGGCTGGACGGCAAAACCGCTATCGGTTGGTTCCCGGAACCGGACGGCATTGCGATCACCGGCAACGAAGGTTCGAAGATTCTGTTTCTCAGTCGTCAGCGTGATGGTTCCTATAAAGCCACATTGAAATCCGCTCTGGTCATAACACTTGTGCGCCAGGCGCAGTAATTAACCTGCGGCGGTGAAAAGAGCGACGGTCATTATCGTTATAAGCACCAAACCAGATTAAAAGTTGTTATTGGTTTGTAAGCGCTAGTGCGCCAAACCTATATCCGCGTCTGCGCGGACAGATAATGGAAACTTCGTCAGGCATGACGAGGAATAACACCTCAGGAAGAACCCATGAAGATGGCAAAGAGCCCGGCCACCGCACCGTTATTCAAGGCATTGGGCGACTATAAAAGCATCCTGATCAGCGTCGGTTGTTTCACCGCGTTAATTAATGTGCTGATGCTGGTTCCGTCGATTTACATGCTCCAGGTCTACGACCGCGTGCTGTCTTCGCAAAACGAAACCACCCTGGCCATGTTGTCGCTGATGGTGGTCGGGTTTTTCGCCTTCATCGGTGTGCTGGAGATCGTGCGCAGCTTCATCGTCATCCGCATCGGCAGCCAACTGGAGCGCCGTTTCAACCTGCGGGTGTATCAGGCCGCGTTCGAACGCAATCTGCTCAAGGGCGAGGGCAACGCCGGGCAGTCCCTCGGCGACTTGACCCACATTCGCCAATTCGTTACCGGTCCGGCGCTGTTCGCGTTCTTCGATGCGCCCTGGTTTCCGGTTTACCTGTTCGTGATTTACCTGTTCAACGTCTGGCTCGGTGTGTTCGCCACTGTGGGCGCAGTGGTGCTGATCGGCCTCGCTTGCCTCAACGAAGCAATGACCAAAAAGCCTTTGGGTGAAGCAGCCGGGTTTTCCCAGAAGTCCAGCCAACTGGCCACCAGTCACCTGCACAACGCCGAAACCATTCAGGCGATGGGCATGCTCGGGGTGTTGCGCAAGCGCTGGTTCCAGGTGCATTCGCGGTTCCTCGGCTTGCAGAATCAGGCCAGCGACACCGGGGCAATTATCAGCTCCCTGAGCAAAACCCTGCGGTTGTGCCTGCAATCCCTGGTCCTGGGACTGGGTGCGTTGCTGGTTATCAAGGGGGACATGACCGCCGGGATGATGATTGCCGGCTCGATTCTGATGGGGCGCGTCCTGAGCCCCATCGATCAGCTGATCGCCGTCTGGAAACAGTGGAGCGGCGCCAAGCTCGCTTACCGTCGTCTTGATTCGTTGCTGCAAGCCTTTCCACCGGGTGACGAAGCCATGGCGCTGCCGGCGCCGAAAGGTCAGATCACCTTCGAACAAGTCAGCGCCGGTCCACCGGGGCAACGCGCGGCGACCCTGCACATGGTCAATTTCAGCCTGGGTGCCGGTGAAGTGTTGGGCGTACTCGGCGCCTCCGGCTCCGGCAAGTCGACCCTGGCCCGTGTGCTGGTCGGCGTCTGGCCGACCCTGGGCGGCACCGTGCGACTCGATGGCGCGGACATCCATCGCTGGAACCGCGACGACCTCGGTCCCTACATCGGTTACTTGCCGCAGGACATCGAATTGTTCAGCGGCAGCATCGCCGAAAACATCGCGCGGTTTCGCGAGGCCGATCCGCAGCAAGTCGTCGAAGCGGCGCAACAGGCGGGCGTCCATGACCTGATCCTGCGCATGCCGCAGGGCTACGACACGGTGCTCGGCGAGGACGGCAGCGGCTTGTCCGGCGGGCAGAAGCAACGGGTGGCATTGGCGCGCGCGCTGTACGGCAAGCCAAGTCTGGTGGTGCTGGATGAACCCAATTCCAACCTCGACACCGTGGGCGAAGCCGCGCTGGTCAGCGCCATCGCGCACATGAAAGCCCAGGGCACCAGCGTGATTCTGGTGACTCATCGTTCTTCGGCGCTGGCCCAGGCCGACAAATTGCTGGTGCTCAACGAAGGGCGTTTGCAGGCCTTTGGCCCCAGCCAGGAAGTGCTCAAGGCACTGTCAGGCGCCCAGCAACAGCAACGTGAAAATACCCCGCAAGCACCCGGCGGGCTCAGCATGAGTCGCCAGTATCAGCCCACAACAAGGAATTCGGGTGTATGACCAGCGCTCGCATGAACACTGAAAACGAAGCGACGATGGAACACGATTACATCGCTGAACGCCCCGAGCGTAATGCGCGTTTCTTCGCCCGCATGGGCTGGATTCTGGCGATCGTCGGCGCCGGCAGTTTCTTTACCTGGGCCAGCCTTGCGCCGCTCGACCAGGGCATTCCGGTGCAAGGCACGGTCGTGGTCTCCGGCAAGCGCAAGGCCGTGCAATCGATGAGCAACGGCGTGGTCAGCCGGATTCTGGTGCGCGAGGGCCAAGTGGTGAAGCAGGGCCAGCCGCTGTTCCAGCTCGACCAGACCCAGGTCGCCGCCGACGTGCAATCGCTGCAGGCACAATACCGCATGGCCTGGGCCAGCCTGGCCCGTTGGCAGAGCGAACGGGACAACCTCAAGCAGGTGAATTTCCCGACGGAACTGAGCAACGATCCCGACCCACGCCTGGCCTTGGTCCTCGAGGGCCAGCGACAATTGTTCAGCAGCCGCCGCGAAGCATTTTCCCGTGAGCAGGCGGGCTTGCGCGCCAGCATCGAAGGCGCCAGTGCACAATTGGCCGGTATGCGCCGAGCGCGGACGGACCTGACGGCTCAGGCCAGCTCTCTGCAACAACAACTGAGCAATCTGCAGCCGCTGGCGGACAACGGCTACATCCCGCGCAACCGCTTGATGGAGTTCCAGCGACAACTGTCGCAGGTGCAGCAGCAATTGGCGGAAAACAGTGGTGAAAGCGGCCGGGTCGAGCAGGGCATCCTTGAGTCGCGCCTGAAGCTGCAACAGCACATCGAGGAATACCAGAAAGAAGTCCGCACGCAACTGGCCGACGCGCAACTCAAGAGCGTGACGCTGGAAGAGCAACTGACCTCCGCCGGCTTCGACCTGCAACACAGCGAAATCATCGCCACCGCTGACGGCATCGCGGTCAACCTCGGGGTTCACACCGAAGGCGCGGTGGTCCGCCAGGGCGACACCTTGCTGGAAATCGTGCCTCAGGGCACTCGCCTGGAAGTGGAAGGGCACCTGCCGATCAACCTGATTGACAAGGTCGGCACCCACTTGCCGGTGGACATTCTGTTCACCGCGTTCAACCAGAGCCGTACACCCCGGGTGCCGGGCGAAGTCAGCCTGATCTCCGCCGACCAGATGATCGACGAGAAAACCGGCGCGCCGTACTACGTGTTGCGCAGCAGCGTCAGCGACCAGGCCATGGAAAAACTCAACGGCCTGGTGATCAAGCCCGGCATGCCGGCGGAAATGTTCGTGCGCACCGGTGAACGTTCACTCCTCAACTATTTGTTCAAACCGTTGCTCGACCGGGCAGGCTCCGCGTTGACCGAGGAATAAGGATGTTCGGCTGTATGAATAAGCTTTCAATGCTCACAGCCACCCTGGCGTTGCTGACGTGCAACAGTGTGATGGCCGCCATGGGGCCGTTCGAGATCTACGAGCAAGCGTTGCGTAACGATCCGGTGTTCCTGGGGGCGATCAAGGAGCGGGATGCCGGCCTTGAAAACCGCATCATCGGCCGTGCCGGGCTGTTGCCCAGGATCGGTTACACCTACAACAAGGGCCGCAACACCTCCAAGGTCACGCAAATCAATGAAGGTCGTCCCGACTTCACCGAAGACCGCAACTACAGCAGCTACGGCTCGAACCTGACCCTGCAACAGCCGTTGCTCGATTACGAGGCCTATGCGGCGTATCGCAAGGGCGTGGCGCAATCGTTGTTTGCCGACGAAGCCTTCCGCGGCAAGAGCCAGGAATTGCTGGTTCGTGTGCTGGAAAACTACACCAATGCGTTGTTCGCCCAGGACCAGATCGACATCGCGCTGGCGAAGAAAAAAGCCTTCGAACAGCAGTTCCAGCAGAACGAGCAGATGTTTCGTCAGGGCGAGGGCACGCGCACCGACATTCTTGAGGCCGAGTCCCGCTATGAACTGGCGACCGCCGAAGAAATCGAGGCGCGCAACGAGCAGGATGCGTCCTTGCGCGAACTGGGCGCGCTGATTGGTGTGCCGGCCGTCGACATCACGGACCTGGCACCGCTGGACCAGAACTTCCAGACTTTCAGCCTGCAACCCGCCAACTACGACACCTGGCACGAGATGGCCGTGGCCAACAACCCGAACCTGGCTTCCCAGCGTCAGGCGGTGGACGTCGCGCGGTATGAAGTCGAACGCAACCGCGCCGGGCATTTCCCGAAAGTCAGCGCGTACGCCTCGGTGCGTCAGAACGAATCGGAAAGCGGCAACACCTACAACCAGCGTTACGACACCAACACCATCGGTATTGAAGTCAGTGTGCCGTTGTACGCGGGCGGCGGGGTGTCGGCGTCGACCCGACAGGCCAGCCGCACCATGGAGCAGGCCGAGTACGAACTGGACGGCAAGACTCGGGAAACGCTGATTGAGCTGCGGCGGCAATTCAGCGCCTGCCTGTCCGGGGTGAACAAGCTTCGGGCCTATCAGAAAGCCCTGAAGTCAGCCGAAGCGCTGGTGGTCTCGACCAGGCAAAGCATCCTGGGCGGCGAGCGGGTGAATCTGGATGCGTTGAATGCCGAACAACAACTATTTACCACCCGCCGGGATTTGGCGCAGGCAAGGTATGACTACCTGATGGCCTGGACCAAGTTGCATTACTACGCCGGGACCTTGAGCGAGCAGGATTTGGCCAGGGTTGACGAGGCATTCGGCCAAGGCCCGAGAACCCAATGATGAACCTGTAGCAGCTGGCGAAGCCTGCGTTCGGCTGCGAAGCAGTCGCCATTCGGTGTATCTGACAAACCGCGCTGTCAGGTTTACGACTGCTTCGCAGCCGAACGCAGGCTTCGCCAGCTGCTACAGGAGTTGCGTTGCGGCCCGTTATGGGCAACCAGAATTCTAAAAACGCCAAAAAAGCGAGAAGTGATAAACATGGATGTACAGATCAAGCCGATGTCGGTCGGCACGTTGTTGCTCTGGATCTCAGTAGCGCCCGGCTCGGCCCAGGCGCTTTATCAGGAAACCGGCACCCTGGGCGATGCCGCCAGTTGGCGGACGGCAGAATTCCAGCGCGACTGGGGCCTGGCCCGCATGCAGGCCGATCAGGCCTACGCCGCCGGCATCACCGGTAAAGGCGTAAAAATCGGCGAGCTCGATTCAGGCTTCGATGCGTCCCACCCCGAATTCGCCACCGACCGTTACCACGCGGTGCTGGCCAGCGGCAGTTTCGTCGACGGTTCACTGTTCAATGTCGACGGTACACTCAACGCCAATAACGACTCCCACGGCACCCACGTCGCCGGCACCATCGGTGCCTCCCGCGATGGCACCGGCATGCACGGCGTGGCGTACAACGCGCAGGTCTACGTCGGCAACACCAACAAGAACGACAGTTTTCTGTTCGGCCCCAATCCGGATCCACGCTACTTCAAAGCGGTCTACAACGCCTTGGCCGACGCTGGCGTGCGGGCGATCAATAACAGCTGGGGCAGCCAGCCGCCGGACGTCAGTTACCGCACCCTCGGCGATCTGCACGCCGCTTACGCCCAGCACTGGAACAAAGGCACCTGGCTGGACGAAGCGGCGGGCGTTTCCCGTCGCGGTGTGATCAACGTGTTCAGCGCCGGCAACAGCGGTTACCCCAACGCCAGCGTGCGTTCGGCCTTGCCGTATTTCGAGCCGGACCTGGAAGGGCACTGGCTGGCGGTGTCGGGGCTGGATCAGAGCAATCAGCAGAAGTACAACCAGTGCGGCATCGCCAAGTATTGGTGCATCACCACCCCCGGCGCGAAGATCGACAGCCCCATTCCCGACGCCGGTTATGCGATCAAGTCCGGCACCTCCATGTCTGCGCCGCACGCCACCGGCGCCCTGGCACTGGTGATGGAACGCTATCCGTACATGACCAACCAGCAGGCGCTGGAAACCCTGCTGACCACCGCCACCCAACTCGACGGTTCGGTCACCCAGGCGCCAAATACTCGCGTCGGCTGGGGCGTGGCCAACCTTGAACGGGCGATGCGCGGGCCGGGGCAATTGCTCGGGCGCTTCGACGCCAATCTGGGGGCAGGGCAGAGCGATGTCTGGAGCAACGACATCTCGGACAACGCGCTGATCCAGCGTCAGAGCGAAGACACAGCCGAACGCAGTGCCTGGCAGCAGACCCTGAGCGCCAAAGGTTGGCAGAACGGCGTGCCGGCCGGTGCCAGCCAGCAGGATCAGACGGATTACGCCGTCGGCATGGCTCGCGATTCAGCCGCCGCCACCCGGGTCTACGAAGGCAGCCTGATCAAGTCCGGGGCCGGACGCTTGATGCTGACCGGTGACAATAGCTATCGCGGGCCGACCACGGTCAATGGCGGTCTGCTGTCGGTCAACGGTTCGTTGGCATCCAGCGTCACCGTCAATGACAGCGGCACGCTGGGCGGGTCGGGACGAATCGGCGCCCTGACGGCCAACCGCGGCGCTACCGTCGCACCGGGCAACTCCATCGGGACCTTGCAGGTCGCCGGCGACGTCACGTTTGCCCCCGGTTCGACCTACGCGGTGGAGCTGTCGCCGACTGACAGCGACCGGATCATCGCCGGCGGCACGGCCACGGTCAGCGGCGCGACGGTCAGCCTGTCTCTGGAAAACAGCCCGACCTTGCTCAGTACTCAACAAGTGCAAAGCCTGCTCGGTCATCAATACAACATCCTGCAAGCGGCCGGCGGTATTCAAGGTCAGTTCGGCGCGGTGTTGCCCAACTATCTGTTCATTGGCGGCAGCCTCGATTACGCCGCCACCGGCATACAACTGAGTGTGGAGCGTAACGACACGACTTTCGCCAGTGTCGGCCAGACGCCGAACCAGCGTGCCGTCGCCTCCGCTGTGGAAGGGCTCGGGGCGGGTAATCCGGTTTTCGAAAGCCTGTTGCTGTCACCCACCGCAACGTCCGCACAGCAGGCGTTCCAGCAGTTGTCGGGGGAAATCTACCCGGCGTTGGGCTCGGTGCTGATCAACGACAGTCGTTATTTGCGTGATGCAGTCGGTGAGCGACTGATTGACGCCAAAGGTGCGCAAAGCAACGGCTGGATCAAGGCATTGGGTGCCTGGGGCAAGACCGATGACCGCCATGACACCGCCGGTTACACCACCTCGATTGGCGGCTTGCTTGCCGGTGTCGATGGCGCAATTGATGAACAGACCCGGATCGGTCTGGTCACCGGCTACAGCGACAGTTCGGTGAGCATGGGCTCGGGCATGCATTCATCGGCCAAGGTCGACAGCTATCACTTGGCTGCCTATGCCGGCCGTGAACTGGGCGCCTGGCAACTGAGTGCGGGCGGGGCCTACAGCTGGCATCGCGCCGACGTAAAACGTGACCTGCAATACGGCGACGTCAGCGCCAAGCAGAAGGCCAAGGTCGATGCTGGCACCACCCAAGTGTTCGGCGAGGCAGCATATAGCCTGAACTTGCAACCGCTGGCGCTCGAACCTTTTGCCAACCTGGCCTACGTCCACCTCGACACCGAAGGTTTCACCGAGAAGGGCGATGGAGCTGCACTGAAAAGCAGTGGCGACACGCGGGATGCGGTGCTCAGCACCTTGGGCGTGCGCGCGTTGAAAACCGTGAACCTGTCGGGCCAGCAGCAGCTTGAGCTGGGAGGGAGCCTCGGCTGGCAGCACAACCTGAGCAATACCGATTCCGAAGAGCACCTGGCGTTTGCCAGCGGCAGCACGGCGTTCTCGGTAGAAAGTTCGCCCATGGTGCGTGATGCGGCGCTGGTGGGCGCCCATGCCAGCCTGGCCCTGAGCCGGGATGTACGCGTGAACCTCGATTACACCGGCCAACTGGCCAGCCGCGAGAAGAGCCATGGCGTGGGGCTGAGCCTCAACTGGCAGTTCTAACGCAATCCTTGTAGCAGCTGCCGAGCAACGCGAGGCTGCGTTCGGCGACGAAGTCGTCGTAAAACCTGCGCATGCGGTTTACCTGATAAACCGCGGTGCCTGATTTCACGACGACTTCGTCGCCGAACGCAGCCTCGCGCTGCTCGGCAGCTGCTACAGGGGGCGTGCTTCACAACATAAAAGCGTGCTTCTCAAAGCACAGGAATTTGGCAACACAACTAAGGACGGTAGCTGGATGAATAAGAAGTACAACAACCTTGCCTTGCTCTGCGCATTAGCCTCGGCAGGCACCGCGCAAGCGGCGCCCTACGTGGAAAACGGTCGAGCAGGCGATCCTAACAGCTGGCGCAGCGCCGAATTCAACGCTGATTGGGGCCTCGGCGCCATCAACGCGCAGGATGCCTACGCCGCCGGTTACAGCGGCAAAGGCGTGAAGCTGGGGATCTTCGATCAACCGGTTTACGCCCAGCACCCGGAATTTTCCGGGGCGAACAAAGTGGTCACCCTGGTCACCAGCGGTATCCGCGAATACACCGACCCATACATCCCGGTCAAAGCCGGCGATGCGTTTGTGTATGACGGTTCACCCTCGGTCGGTTACGACGGCAAGCTTGGCTCCCACGGCACTCACGTCGGCGGGATCGCCGCGGGCAGCCGTGACGGCAACCCGATGCACGGCGTGGCGTACAGCGCGCAAATCATCAGCGCCGACAACGGCGACCCGGGCCCCGAAGACGGGATCATCCTCGGCAACGACGGCGCGGTGTACAAGGCCGGCTGGGATGCGTTGATAGCCAGCGGCGCACGGATCATCAACAATAGCTGGGGCATCGGCATCACCGATCGTTTCGATCTGGGCGGCCGTGACCCGGCGTATCCGCACTTCACCGTGCAGGACGCGCAACTGCAGTTCAATCAGATCCAGCCCATCCTCGGCACGCGCCAGGGCGGTGCCTACGACGGTGCAATCGCGGCTGCTCGCAGCGGCATCGTGACGATTTTCGCCGCCGGCAACGACTACAACCTGAATAACCCGGACGCCATCGCGGGACTGGGTTACTTCGTCCCGGAAATCGCGCCGAACTGGATGACCGTCGCGGCGTTGCAGAAGAACCCGGACCTCAACAGCCCGGACCTCTACAACATCAGCACCTTCTCGTCGCGTTGCGGCTACACCGCGAGTTTCTGCGTGTCGGCACCGGGCAGCAAGATCTTCAGCGCCGTCATAGGCGGCACCAATGCCGATAACATGACCATCGGCTATGCCAACAAAAACGGCACCTCCATGGCGGCACCGCACGTCGCAGGTGCGGTGGCAGTGCTGATGGAACGCTTCCCGTACATGACCGGCGCCCAGGTGGCCAGCGTACTGCGCACAACGGCCACCGACATGGGTGCACCGGGTGTCGATTCGCTGTACGGCTGGGGCATGATCAACCTGCGCAAAGGCATCGATGGCCCGGGGATGTTTGTCACCGAGCAAGACATTCCCGAGGAGTTCCGCATTCAGGGCGCCTACGGTTCCAGCCAGTTTGTCGCGGACTTGCCGGGCATCGGCGCGATTATCGACGCGGGCAAACCCACCGAACGGGTGTGCACTGACGTGCATTGCGGTCTGGACGTCTGGCGCAACGACATTTCCGGCCATGGCGGCCTGACCAAGCAAGGCATCGGCACGCTGGTGCTGACCGGCGCCAACACCTACGCCGGCCCGACGCTGGTCAATCAGGGCCGATTGGCCATCAACGGCTCGCTGCTCTCGGCGGTCACCGTCAATGACAGCGGGATCCTCGGCGGTAACGGCCGCATCGGCGCATTGACCGCGAAAAGCGGCGGCACCGTGGCGCCGGGCAACTCCATTGGCACCTTGCAAGTGGCAGGTGACGTAACGTTCGAGCCTGGCTCGACTTACGCCGTGGAATTGTCGCCGACCAGCAGTGATCAGATCATCGCGGGCGGTAAAGCCGTGATCGACGGCGCTACCGTCAGCCTGTCCCTGGAAAACAGCCCGACCTTGCTGACGACCAGCGAAGTGCAATCCCTGCTCGGCACTCAATACAACATTCTGCAAGCGGCCGGCGGGATCGAAGGGCGGTTTGGCGCAGTCCTGCCGAACTACCTGTTCATCGGCGGCGCGCTCGACTACTCGGCCACCGGCATCCAGTTGGCGGTGGAGCGCAACGGCGCGTCTTTCGCCAGCGTCGGCCAAACCCCGAACCAACGTGCGGTCGCGGCTGCCGCCGAGCAACTGGGCGCGGGCAATCCGCTCTATGAAACCTTGCTGCTGTCGCCGACCGCGGCTGTCGCGCAACAAGCGTTCCAGCAACTGTCCGGTGAGATTCACCCGGCGATCGGCACATTGCTGATCAACGACAGTCGTTACTTGCGCGATGCCGTTGGCGAACGCCTGCGTGAGCGTGATCTGTTCGATGCCGCGGCACCGACCGATGACCGCAGCAACGCCTGGGTCAAAGTCCTCGGCGCCTGGGGCAAGAGCGATGGCGGGCATGACAACGCCAGTTCCAACAGCTCCATCGGCGGCTTGCTGGCCGGTGTCGACGGTCTGATCGCTGAAGATACGCGGCTGGGTTTCGTCACCGGTTATAGCGACAGCTCATTGAGCATGGGCGATGGCACGCATTCATCCGCCTCTGTCGACAGCTACCACTTGGGCGCCTACCTGGGCCATGAAATCGATGCACTGCGTCTGAGCGTCGGCGGAGCCTACAGCTGGCACCGCATTGACGTGAAACGTGACCTGCAATTCGGTGATGTCAGCGGCAAACAGAAATCCAAACGCGATGCGACCACCGCCCAACTGTTCACCGAAGCGGCGTATCGCCTGGACCTGCAACCGCTGGCACTGGAACCGTTCGCCAACCTGGCTTACGTGCACCTCAACCGCGACAGCTTCACCGAGAAGGGTGATGCCGACGCGCTCAAGGGTGGCGAAGACAACCGTGACGCCGTGCTCTCGACCCTTGGTGTACGGGCGAGCAAAGCCATTGCCCTGTCGGATCAACAGCAACTGGAACTGTCCGGCACCCTGGGCTGGCAGCACAACCTGAGCAACACCCGTTCCGAAGATCACCTGGCCTTCGCCAACGGCAACACCGGGTTCAGCGTGCAGAGCGTGTCACTGGATCGTAATGCCGCCGTTGTGGGTGCGCGGGCCGGTCTGGCGGTGGCGCAGGATGTGCGGGTAAGCCTGGATTACAACGGACTGTTGGGCTCCAACGAGAAAGACCACGGTGTCGGTCTGACACTCGACTGGCAGTTCTGATTTCACGCAAAGGAAGCTAACAACATGGGACTGTTTGATTACAAAAATGCGGACGGCAAGGCGCTGTACAGCGACGCCATCGCGCTGACGCTGTACGCGTACACGCCAACCGGTCAGCCGCTGCCGGCGACCGCTTGGGCGCCGATTGGCGCTGCGCAATTGGGTTACCAAGGCAAGGTCGGTGCTCAGGGCACCTTCTTTGGCGAGAAGGATGGCTTCACCAGTGCCGAGGCTGAAGTACTCGGCAAGTACGACGCGGCGGGCAAGCTGATCGGTATCGGCATTGCCTTCCGTGGCACCGGCGGTCTTGGGTACAGCGACACCTTCGGCGACATGAAGAACAACCTGCTGGCCGCCGTCGGCCCGGTGGATTACGCGACGAACTACGCGAAAAACGCCTTCGACAATTTGCTCCAGGACGTTGCCGCGTTTGCGATTGGCCATGGTCTGAGCGCCAAAGACGTGATGGTCAGCGGTCACAGCCTCGGCGGGCTGGGGGTCAACAGCCTTGCCGAGCTGAGCGGCAGCAACTGGGGCGGTTTCTTCAAGGACGCCAACTACATCGCGTTCGCCTCACCGACCCAGAGCGCCACCGGCAACAATGTATTGAACATCGGCTACGAGAATGACCCGGTGTTCCGGGTACTCGACGGCACCACGTTCAGCAGCGGTTCGCTGGGCAAGCACGACGGACACCAGGACTCGGCGACCAACAACATCGTCAACTTCAATGACCAGTACGCGTCCACTGCGCAGAACCTGGTGCCGTTCAGCATCCTCAATCCGTTGAACTGGTCGGCCCACGGCTCATTGGGTTACGCCGACGGTTTGAACCGGGTGATCGACTCGCGCTTCTACGACCTCACCGACAAGGACTCGACGCTGATTGTCTCCAACCTGGCGGAATCGTCCCGGGGCACCACCTGGGTCGAGGACCTCGGTCGCAGCGGCGAGCCCCACACCGGCAGCACCTTCATCATCGGCACCGACAGCAACGACTTGCTCAAGGGCGGCGCCGGCAATGATTTCATCGAAGGTCGCGACGGCAACGACCGGTTCCGCGATGACGGTGGCTACAACATCCTGCTGGGTGGCAAGGGCAGCAACACCTTCGAGTTGCAGAAGCCGTTGCAGAACTTCAGCGTTGCCAACGATGGCGACGGCACGCTGTACGTGCGGGATGCCTATGGCGGCATCAGCATGACCCGCGACATCGGCGCGCTGGTCAGCAAGGAGTCGGGGTCATGGTGGGGCAGCAAGGAGGTGACCTACAGCGTCACCGCCAACGGTTTGCTCAACGGCAGTGAACTGACCCACTACAACCACTCGCTCAACGGTGACGCCTATGGCAACACACTGGCAGCCAGCGTTGACGGCGACTGGTTGTTCGGCAATGCCGGCGACGATTTGCTGCGCAGTGACAAAAGCCAGGTGACCTTCGTCGGTGGCACGGGTAACGACGTAATGCAGGCGTCGGGTGGCAACAACACCTTTCTGTTCAGCGGTGCCTTCGGTTTCGACGCGATCAACGGCTACCAGGGCAATGACAAGCTGGTGTTCCTTGGCGTACAGGGCGCAGGGCAGGGTTACGACTACAAGCAACACGCTTCGCAGTCGGGCCATGACACGGTGCTGAAGGTGGGCGACTTCGCCGTGACCCTGGTGGGAGTGGGGCTGGACAGCCTGTCGGCATCAGGCATCACGTTTGCGTAAAGGCTGCATGCACTAAATGCTCCGGGGCGCCTCGGGAGCGAGGCGTCCTGGTTGTGAGCTATCTCTGACAATTCCAACAAAAGAGAGGCAATACCAATGGGTGTGTATGACTACAAAAACTTCGGCACAGCGGATTCCAAAGCGTTATTCACCGACACAATGGCGATCACGCTGTATTCCTATCACAACCTCGACAATGGCTTTGCCACCGGTTATCAGCACAACGGCTTTGGCCTTGGTCTGCCGGCGACTTTGGTCACCGCATTGCTGGGTGGTACCGATTCCCAGGGCGTGATCCCCGGCATCCCCTGGAACCCCGATTCGGAAAAAGCTGCACTGGAGGCGGTACAAAAAGCCGGCTGGACGCCCATCACCGCCTCGCAACTGGGTTATGACGGCAAGGTCGACGCTCGCGGAACGTTCTTCGGCGAGAAGGCCGGGTACACCAGCGCGCAGGTCGAGATCCTCGGCAAGTACGACGCTCAGGGTCATCTCAGTGAAATCGGCATCGCCTTTCGCGGCACCAGCGGCCCGCGGGAAACCTTGATAGGCGACTCCATCGGCGATGTGATCAACGATCTGCTGGCGGCGTTCGGTCCCAGGGATTATGCGAAAAACTATGTGGGCGAAGCCTTCGGCAATCTGCTCGGCGACGTCATGGCCTTTGCCCAGGCCAATGGCCTGTCAGGCAAGGACGTACTGGTCAGCGGCCACAGCCTTGGCGGGCTGGCGGTCAACAGCCTGGCGGACTTGAGTACGGACAAATGGTCCGGGTTCTACAAGGATTCCAACTACATCGCCTACGCGTCCCCGACCCAGAGCAGCACCGACAAAGTGCTCAACGTCGGCTATGAAAACGACCCGGTGTTTCGAGCCCTCGACGGTTCATCCTTCAACCTGTCGTCGGTGGGCGTGCACGATGCCGCCAAGGCCTCGGCGACCGACAACATCGTCAGCTTCAACGACCACTACGCCTCGACAGCGTGGAATGTGCTGCCGTTCTCCATCCTCAACATCCCGACCTGGATCTCGCACTTGCCGACCGCCTATGGCGACGGCATGAACCGGGTGATCGAATCGAAGTTCTATGACCTCACCAGCAAGGATTCGACGATCATCGTCGCCAATCTCTCGGACCCGGCGCGCGCCAACACCTGGGTTCAGGACCTGAATCGCAATGCTGAAACCCACAAGGGCAGCACGTTTATCATCGGCAGCGACGGCAATGACCTGATTCAGGGCGGCAAGGGCAACGACTATCTGGAGGGCCGTGACGGCAACGACACCTTCCGCGACGGTGGCGGCTACAACATCCTGCTGGGAGGCAAGGGCAGCAACGTGCTGGACTTGCAGCAGTCGGTGAAGAATTTCGACTTTGCCAATGACGGCGCCGGCAACCTCTATGTTCGTGATGGTCATGGCGGCATCAGCATCACCCGGGACATCGGCAGCATTGTCAGCAAGGAGCCGGGGTTCCTGTGGGGGTTGTTCAAGGATGACGTGACGCACAGCGTGACGGCCAATGGTCTTGCGGTCGGTAACAACCTGACCCAGTACGCGTCATCGATAAAAGGGAGCGCGGGAGCCGATACGCTCAAGGCTCAGGCGACGGGCGACTGGCTGTTCGGTCTGGACGGCAACGATCATTTGATCGGCGGCAAGGGTAACGATGTGTTTGTAGGCGGGGCGGGGAATGACCTGATGGAATCGGGGGGCGGGATTGATAGTTTCCTGTTCAGTGGTGCGTTCGGTCAGGACCGGGTGCTGGGGTATCAGGCAAACGACAAGCTGGTGTTTCTTGGCGTTCAGGGAGTAGCGCCGAATGATGACTATCGGGCCCATGCCACGGCGGTGGGGCAGGATACGGTGCTGACGTTTGGTGGGGATTCGGTGACGTTGGTGGGGGTTGGGCTGGATAGTTTGTCTGGCTCAGGGATTGTTATGGCCTGAGTGATGGGGCGCCGGTAAGGGCCCCTTCGCGAGCAAGCCCGCTCCCACATTAGACCGCGATCCAATGTGGGAGCGGGCTTGCTCCGGGCGGCGTTCCGACGAAGAACGATAACGCGGTAAACCTGCCTGAACACGTGACCCGACAGTCACCTGCGGACTCCAATACCTTGCAACACCAGGATTGAGTACTGAATCAGGAGATTAAGGAACGTGAGTAACAGCAAGAAGCACCTCATCGGTTTGACGCTGGCCCTGTTATCAGGGAGTGCCGCCGCAGAGTTGCCTCACAGCTCGATTTTGAGCCGCTATGGAATGACGCCAGATCAATTGCCGACGCCGGCATCGCCGGAAACCGTCGAACCCCTTGAAGAGAAAAGCCGCTTCCAGCTCCAGCCGGAACAGCCTTTTGTGACCTTTCGCTCAGAGCAAAAGCACCCGGAGATCACCGGCAATATCAGTATCGATCACGCGATGCAGCAGGAATATGACCGCTGCCAGAAGATTAATGAAGAACTGAGGAGGCGAGGAGGGAAGTTCATTTCCTGCGATAACAGCACGCCGTGGATGCCGTAGATTTTCGGTGCCGGTAAGGGCCCCTTCGCGAGCAAGCCCGCTCCCACATTAGACCGCGATCAAATGTGGGAGCGGGCTTGCTCCGGGCGGCGTTCCGACGAAGAACGATAACGCGGTCTTCAGTCTTCCTCGCGAACCGTGGCCACCTCATCGGCATTGACCTTCACTTTCGCGCCAGAAATATCCTCGAACTCATAGAAGCCGTCCTTGGTCTTGGTTTTCGGCATGTCCTTGGTCAAATACTGGGTGCCGTTCTGCAGCGTCACAACCGTTGGCGTGGAGCAACCGGCCAGGGCCACGAAGGCCACCGCTGCCAAGGGCAAACCCAGAGTCTTGATATTCATACCCACCTCTCAAATGCGTAAAAAAAGCCGCTATGCCGGTTGGTGCCGTGGATTGGCAGAAAGTTCGATGGTCACCTGAAAATAGCCAAATAGCGGCGCCGCTTATCCTTTTCCGTTTGCGCCGGAGACGTGGTAGCTGGTATCTGTACGCATAACCAGTACTCGCTCGCCATGGCCCTTTTTTCCTGTGACTGCAAATCCTCTCGACGATCCGTTCTATTACTTGAACAACTTCATGCAAGTGCTTGATTGGCTTGATCATCGCTATGCCGATGTGCTGAGCGTCGAGGAGCAATCCTTCATCCTCGATTTCCGTCGGCAACCCCGCGAGTCCCGCGCGCTGCTGGTCAGGATGGTGATGCGCAAGGGCCTGCATTTCAGGGCCGGCAAATTGAGTTACGTCGAGATCGGTGACATTGCCATTGCCGCCGAGCCGTTGCTGGCGGCGGGGTGGATCTCTGATCAGGCGCCGCTGCAGATCGATGAACTGTTCGACGTTCTGCTCAAAGCCGAGATTCTTCAGTGCTTCGGTGCGGCTATCGAGCAACCGAAAGGCAAGAAAACCGAATGGCTGGCGACCCTGAGCGAGCAGTTATGCGAGGAGCAAAGCTTCGCGCAATGGTGCCCGCACCTGGGTGATCGGCTGTTCACGTTGACCATCATGGATCTGTGTGACCGCTTGCGGCTGATGTTCTTCGGCAACCTTTACCAGGACTGGTCGGAGTTCGTGCTGGCCGATCTCGGCATCTTTACCTATGAGAAAGTCGAGTTCTGCGCCGAGTCCCGAGGCTTGCGTTGCCGTGAAGACGTGGACGCCTGCCTGTTCCTGCACCATTGCCAGCAATGTTTCGAGGCCGGTGAAGACGTGGCGGCCATTGTCGAGCAGATCAACGGACTGGAACTCGACAACCCGTGGCTGCAACGACGCCAGGGCAAGCTGTTGTTCCTGATCGGTCAGCATTGCGAACGCATGGCGGATTTCTCCACGGCGCTGACGATTTACCGCGACTGCGCGTACCCCGGCGCACGCGTACGCCTTATTCGTGTGCTGGAGCGTTGCGGTGAATATCAATTGGCCCTCCATCTGGCCACGCACGCGGAACAATCGCCGGAAAGCGCCACCGAGCATCAGCATATGCTGCGTGTGTTGCCCAGGCTGCGACGCAAACTGGGCGGGCCCGCGATGAAGCGGCCACCCCCCCGGGAAATGCTGCGCCTGGACCTGCAATTGCCCAGAACCGATCTGGCGCTGTCGGTTGAGTATTACGTTCAGGCGCATCTGGCGGAGGATTCGGCGCCGGTGCATTACGTCGAGAACAGCCTGATCAACTCGCTGTTCGGGTTGCTGTGCTGGCCGGCGATCTTTGCGCCGTTGCCGGGAGCGTTTTTCCACCCGTTCCAGCGCGGGCCGGTGGACCTGCTCAACGAAGATTTCCATGCGCGTCGGACGGAGTTGTTTTCGGCCTGTCTCGCCGAACTCGATGACGACCGCTACCGCCAGACGATTCGTGAACGTTACATCGCCAAGTGGGGTGTGCAGTCACCCTTCGTGTTCTGGGGCGCGCTGAGCGAAGAACTGCTGGAACAGGCACTAGACTGCCTGCCCGCCCAACACCTCAAGCACTGGTTCAACCGTCTGCTGCTGGACATCAAGGCCAACCGTGCCGGCATGCCGGACCTGATCCAGTTCTGGCCGCAGCACAAGACCTACCGCATGATCGAAGTCAAAGGCCCCGGCGATCGCCTGCAAGACAACCAATTGCGTTGGCTGGAGTTCTGTCACGAACACCAGATGCCCATCGCCGTCTGCTATGTGCAATGGGCGGAGCAGAGCGCTTGAGCTACAGCATTGCGGTGCGGGCGTTGTGTGAATTCACCGCCAAGGTCGGCGACCTTGACCTGCGATTTACCCCGTCGCCGACCGCGCTGGAGGGCATCGTCGGGCACCGCACCGTCGCCTCACGTCGAAGCGAGGGCTATCAAAGCGAAGTTGCCCTCGAAGGCCTGTATAAAACCTTGAAGGTCAAGGGCAGGGCGGACGGCTATGACCCGGCGCAAAACTGCCTGGAAGAAGTCAAAACCTACCGCGGCGACCTGAGCAAGCAACCGGCCAACCACCGACAACTGCACTGGGCGCAGGCCAAGGTCTACGGCTGGCTGATGTGTCAGAAGCTGGACCTGGCGCAGATCAATCTGGCCCTGGTGTACTTCGACATCGTCAGCGAAAAGGAAACCTGTCTGGTCGAGGCCTTCAGCGCCGGGGAGCTGGAGCTGTTCTTCGAGCATCATGGCGAGCTGTTCCTGCAATGGGCCGAGCAGGAAATGGCCCATCGCGAAGCCCGCAATCACGCGGCGCAGCACCTGGCGTTTCCCCATGCCGACTTTCGTCCGGGGCAACGGCACCTGGCGGAATCGGTGTTCAAAGCGGTCAGCACCGGTCGTTGCCTGATGGCCCAGGCACCGACCGGCATTGGCAAAACCGTGGGCACGCTGTTTCCGATGCTCAAGGCCCTGGCGCCGCAGCAACTGGACAAAGTGTTCTTCCTCACGGCGAAAACACCGGGACGCAAACTGGCACTGGACGCCGTGCAGGTGATCCTTGAAAGCGCCGACGCGCCACCGCTGCGGGTGTTGGAGATGATTGCCCGGGACAAGGCATGCGAGCACCCGGACAAAGCCTGTCACGGTGAGTCCTGCCCGTTGGCCCAGGGTTTTTATGATCGTTTGCCGGCCGCCCGCCAGGCGGCCAGTGAGCTGAGCTTGCTGAACCAGAGCGCATTGCGCGAGGTGGCATTGGCGCATGAGGTTTGCCCTTATTACCTGAGCCAGGAGATGGCCCGCTGGGCAGACGTGGTGGTCGCCGACTACAACTACTACTTCGATTTCAGTGCGTTGCTGTTCGGGCTGGCCCAGGCCAATAGCTGGAAAGTCGCGGTGTTGGTAGATGAGGCGCATAACCTGGTGGAACGCGGCCGGCAGATGTACAGCGCCACGCTGGACCAGGCGACCCTCAACGGGGTACGAAAAACCGCGCCGGACGCGCTGAAAAAACCGTTGCAGCGGGTCAACCGTGAGTGGAATGCCCTGCACAATCTGCAACTGGCCGCCTATCAGGCGTACGACAAGGCACCGGAAAAACTCCTTCAGGCGTTGTCGTCGTGCAGTGCGAGCATCGGCGATTATCTCAACGATCACCCCCAAGGCCTGGACAGCGCCTTGCAGGGTTTTTACTTCGACATGCTGCAGTTCTGTCGCGTGGCCGAGCTCTTCGATGAGCAGTTTCTGTTCGACATCAGCAAGCGCGACCTCGAGCGCAAACAGAACCTGTCGCAACTGTGCCTGCGCAACGTGGTGCCGGCCGGTTTCATCCGCCCGCGCCTGAAGGCTGCGCGCAGCACGGTGCTGTTTTCCGCGACGCTGAGCCCTCGGCATTATTACGCGGACCTGCTGGGCACGCCGCCGGACACGGTGTGCATCGATGTCGAATCACCGTTCCATGCCGACCAGTTGAAAGTGCACATCGTCAGCCAGATATCGACCCGATTTGTCCATCGTCAGGCGTCGCTCGAACCGATTGTCGAACTGATCGCCCGGCAATTCAGCCAACGCCCCGGCAACTACCTGGCGTTTTTCAGCAGCTTCGATTATTTGCAGCAAGTGGCGCAGTTACTGGCCAAACGACACCCGCAGATCACCCTGTGGTCACAGTCACGGGGAATGGCGGAAGGGAAGCGCCAGGCTTTTCTCGATCAGTTCACGACGCATAGCCAGGGGGTTGGTTTTGCGGTGCTGGGCGGCGCGTTCGGCGAAGGTATCGACTTGCCCGGCGCACGCCTGATCGGTGCGTTCATTGCCACCCTGGGGCTGGCGCAGCTCAATCCGGTCAACGAACAGCTGAAACATCGCATGGCGGCGATTTTCGGCGCCGGTTATGACTACACCTACCTGTATCCCGGCGTGCAGAAAGTGGTGCAGGCGGCAGGGCGGGTGATCCGCACTCAGCAGGATCAAGGGGTGGTGATGTTGATTGATGACCGGTTTGGCGACAGCAAAGTCAAACAATTGCTGCCGCGCTGGTGGTCGATTGAACAGTCGAATTTTAACGTCGTTGCGTAGGATCTTTTACCTTTTAAAACAGCGACATATCTTGAAAGACACACTCATTTGAACAAACGGCGAAGCACGGCTTTATTCAAAGGGCAGGCACTCACTTTCAGCCGGCTCTTTGATAAGGAAATCAAGGCATGTCCACCGCACCGAGTTACACATACACCCCTGAGCAGGTCACTGCTGCGTTCAACGAAATCAAAACCACACTGTTCCGCGGCATCACGGCCGAGGTAACGCCGAAAATTCTGGTGGTCGCCGGGCTACAAGGATCGGGTAAAACTTACCTGCTGGAAAACAAACTCTTGCCGACCCGGCGTTACGACAAATATGTTCGTCTCTACCTGCCCGAGTACCGACAAAAACACCCTCAATACGCGGAGATGATCAAGCTCGGCGTCCTGCATGCGTATGAACATACGGAAGCCTTCGTCCGTGAGGTCAGCGCCAAGATCTTCACCGAAGCCTTTACCCTCAAATACAACATCATCATGGAGTGTGCGTTCGATAGCCTCGATTTCGCCGCGTTTCCACCGCTGGCGACAGCGGCCGGCTATCAGTTCGAGACGCATGTCGTTGGCTGCACCCTGGAGTTTGCTCACGTTTCGAGCATCAAAAGAGCCTTCAAAAGCCTGGAAAATCGCGAGCTGGAAAGGTTTGTCACGCTATCGGCGCTGGAATCGGCCATGCGCAATGTGCAAGCGATCATCCTGGCCTTCGAAACCGCCTCGAAGGCGGTGGACTGTTCACAAATCACTGTGTATGAACGCGGGTTCGGGACGCTGAAAGAACGCGTCTCACGTGCCCATATCACCTACACCACAACCGCTGACGTGACACCGTCAACGGCGCCGACGGTGTACAGCGCCTATGGCAGCATCATCAACAATCATGTCTACATCCCGAGTGATCGTGACGAGGTGGTAAAAGAATGCCACCTGGCGTTACTCAAGACTCAAACCTACGCCCGGCTTGTTCCTGACTTCATCTACAACGATCTGTACGCCTACATCGTCAAGTACGTGTATCGGTAAGCAGGCGTACCCATTCGGCGGCGAAGCGATGACAGTCTCCCGGCCGAGCGGTCAGCAACTGGCCATCGCGGACGACGAAACCCCGTTGTGGCTGGCCCGCCGAATCACGTACTGCCAGCACGGGCCCGCGCAGAAAATCCGCTGGGCTGGACAGGGCGGCGGTGACTTCCGCTTCGACGGTTTGAGGATAGGTCCGGTAGTAGCGCCCAAGCCAGGCGGCGGTGATTGCCCAGGCAGGTAGCTCCATGGTGTTGGCCACCAGGGCAGTGACCTTGCGGCCCTGCAGCACTGAACGCCCGGAATCGGGGGCGAGGGTGCGGGCAAGCAACAGCACGCCATGGCACACCGCCGCCACCGGTTTGTCTGTCTTGAAAAAGTGCAGGGCGATCCGTCGGGCCTGGTCGGACTCCAACAGGCTGCGCATGCCCTTGGCATGTCCGCCGGGAATCAGCAACCCGTGGAACTCGTCGGGGTCGACATCGTCATAGGACAACGGTTGGCGAAATGACGCGTCTTCGAGCATCCGCGCGTAGCTGGCAAGGTCGGCTTTGCGCGTCATCAGCAACGGATTCAATGGGCCAAAGCCGATGTCCACAAGGCGCGAGTCGGCGTAGGCGGGCAATCCCTCGGGGGACGCGAAGCGCACCTCGATGCCGGCTTGACGCATGGCTTGCCACGGAACGCTGCTTTCAGTGGGATCGTAGTCAGAAGTTGGCAACAGAATCAGGATCATCGGGGCGCCTTGAAACAGCCAGAAATGGCGTTAGGCCTCGAGAATAGGTGGTCCGGGCGCTATGCTCCAGTGCACGACCGTTTTCTGGCTTACCAAATCCACGGTTTGTCGCATACTCCACAAAACAATAATCACGGGTGTGATCGATGAGTGATAACCAGTCCAAAGCCAACTCCGTCGAGGAAATGCGCTTTCGCCTGCTGATTGATGCCGTGGTGGACTACGCGATCTACATGATTGACCCCGATGGCATCATTACCAGCTGGAATGCCGGCGCCAGGCGTTTCAAGGGGTATGAGGAAGCGGAGATCCTCGGTGAGCATTTCTCGCGGTTCTACACCGAAGAAGACCGACGCACCGGCTTGCCCCAGCGTGCACTGGATACGGCGATTCGCGAGGGGCGTTTCGAGGGCGAAGGCTGGCGGGTTCGCAAGGACGGCACGCACTTCTGGTGCCACGTGGTGATCGATCCGATTATCGATCCGAACGGCAAGCTGCTGGGTTTTGCCAAGATCACCCGGGACCTGACAGACCGCAAAATGGCCGAAGAAACCCTCAAGCAAAGCGAGCAGCAGTTTCGCTTGCTGGTCCAGAGCGTGACTGACTACGCCATCTACATGCTCGCTCCGGATGGGCGTCTGACCAACTGGAATCAGGGGGCCCAGCGCATCAAGGGCTACAGCCCCGAAGAAGTCATCGGCCAGCATTTTTCGATCTTCTACACCCCCGAGGACCGTGAAGCGGGGGAACCGCAACGCGCGCTGGAGACGGCTATCCGGGAGGGGCGTTTCGAAAACAGGGCCTGGCGCGTGCGCAAGGACGGTACACGGTTCTTTGCCCATGTCGTGGTCGATCCGATCTGGGGCGAAACGGGTACGTTGCTGGGCTTTGCCAAAATTACCCGGGATATCACCGAGGCCACGCTCGCACAGAAAGCGCTTGAACAAACCCGTGAAGCGCTGTTCCAGGCGCAGAAGATGCAGGCGATCGGACAACTCAGTGGCGGGATTGCCCACGACTTCAACAATCTGTTGACCGTCATCCTTGGCAACCTGGAAATCGTGCGCAAGCGCGTGGGAGATGATTCAAAAGTCACTCGATTGGTGGACAACGCCACCCAGGGCGCCTTGCGTGGCGTATCCCTGACCCAGCGCATGCTGGCTTTCGCCAGGCGCCAGGAACTCAAGTCCGAATCCGTCGAGATACCTGCGCTGGTGGAAGGGATCAGCGGACTGTTGCGCAGCTCCCTCGGGCCTTCCGTGCAGCTCGAAACACGCTTTTCCCCTGACCTCGTGCCGGTCATGGCCGACGTCAATCAACTCGAGCTGGCCGTGCTGAACCTCGCCACCAATGCCCGGGATGCCATGCCCAACGGCGGCAAAATCGTCATCAGTACCCGGACAGAAGAAATCCCCGATCAATCAACGATACGGCTGGAGGCCGGCCGGTATGTCTGCCTGAGTGTCACCGATACGGGAGAGGGGATGGATGAGGCGACTTTGGCCTCGGCGATGGACCCGTTCTTCACTACAAAGGGCGTGGGCAAAGGTACGGGGCTGGGGTTGTCGATGGTCCATGGCTTTATCGAGCAGTTGGGCGGGCGATTCATCCTCAAGAGCCAGAAAAACACCGGCACGTCCGCCGAACTCTGGATACCCGCTGCGACGGCTACTTCGGCTATCAAGGTCGCTGCACCGGACGCGGGAGCATCGCCAGTGGCTCAACTGTGCGTATTGGTGGTGGACGATGACAGCCTGGTGCTGACCAGTACCGGCCTGCTGCTTGAGGACCTCGGCCACCGGGTGATCAGTGCGGTGTCCGGTGCACAAGCGCTTGAGTTGTTTAACACCGAGCAGAATATTGATCTGGTCATTACTGACATGGCCATGCCACAAATGAACGGTGCGCAATTGGCGCAGGCCATCCGGGCCTTGAAACCCGACGTGCCGATTATCCTCGCCACCGGTTTTGCCGAGCGACTGGAAGGCTTCGCGATCAAACTTCCACGTCTGTCCAAACCCTTTACCCAACTCAATCTGGTGGAGGTCATTGCCTCGGCCATGAACTGACTGGCGTTGCGTTCAGCTGTCCGCATTCTTCTTGAAACCGCGCAAGTTCATGACAAACAGGCAGAACTGCAACACGATCAATGCATAGGCTTGGGTGTGGTATCCCCAAATCACCCACAAGAGGTTGCTGACGATAAAGCAGCTGAAACCCCACACCCTGCGTGACGGGTTTTGCGAGCCGATCAACCACGCCGCCAGCACCGTGACCAGCATCGCCGGCCATTGCACCCAGTCGAGAGAGTCCATGTACGGTCCTTAAAGTCAGAGTCTGTATCTGAAGGACCGCGGCGGCGAAGTAGCGTTCGAGCGAGGCGTATTGAATTCGGCTGAACTTTGCCCGGGAAGGTTTCTTCTAAACGCTTTCCCAGCCCATGTGTAGTTCCCGTGCCAAGAATACTGACCGAAGCCCCAGCCGAAGAAACCTTGTCCGAACATAATGCCAAGATGTTCGGGTCGCCAAAGGAGCGCCTGGATTTCTACCGTCGGGAAATCCAGTACGAAACCAGCATCCTCGCCAATCGAACCGATGCTTATCTGGCGGCGCAATCGTTTCTGTTGATTGCCTTTGCCTCGTGCATGTCCAACCTCAATCCCGAGTGGGGAAAACTTTTTACCCTGGTGGTGCCGCCGTTCCTTGCACTGCTGGGGTTGCTCAGTTCACTGAATGCCTGGCCGGGGATTCGTGCGGCCTACGACATCATTGATCACTGGCACTTCAAGCAAAGTGAGTTGCTGCGCAGCGAGCCATTGATGGGGTTAGCCTACGATGAGTCCCCCCTATTCAGCGAGATGGAATCGTCCCACAAGGGCTATCGCAAATCGCTACTGTTCTCCGTGCGCACGCCATGGATCTTCGCCACCTTCTGGGTGTTGCTGGGCAGCTACGCGGTTTACATCCAGGTGACCAACCCGGGTGGCTGATCCGAACATGCAAAAAGCCCGGCAGATGCCGGGCTTCTTTACATCAGCCAACCGAATCATGCTGCCAGATTAGGCGCGCTCATTTCTTTCTTGTACTGCGCTTTCAGCGTTTCCATTTGCGCACCCAACTCTTCCAGAGTGGCTTTGCCCAGCAGCTTTTTGGCTTGAGGGAACATTTCGGTCTCCTCTTCTTCGATGTGGTGCTCCAGCAGTTCCTTGACCACCTTCACTCGACCTGCGAATTCCGGGGTGGAGGGGTCGGTGACTTTCAGGTCCGGCAGCACCAGCGAATCCACGGTGCGGTGTTCTTCCTTGGCTTCGTAGTACATGACGTCCTGTTCCTTGCCACCTGCCTTTTTATAGGCCGGGTACAGGACTTCTTCTTCGAGGCGGGTATGGATGGCAATTTCCATTTCAAGCTTGGCCAGCAGCTCGGTGCGTTTTTTTACGCCACGCTCGGTGGACTCGCTCAACTGGGTCAGGATGCCCTTTACGCGTTCATGGTCGGCTTTCAACAGGTCGATGGCGTTCATGGTCGAATCTCTCAAATAGTCACGGGAAAGGCGCAAACGGTCTCATGGCCGTAGGTCGCTCTCAGTCCTGGAGCATTTGTCGTGCCGACTTCGACGTGCTTGGAAACGCGATATAAAACAATAGCTTGCGATGACTGATGGCGAAGTGGGGTCGTGCAGGCTGCATGAGTCCGGAAATTGACTCATGCAGTTCGCGGCAAAAATTTTTCCGTCGAAAAATGTGAATTTTTTGCGTTTTACCGTCGATCAGATTCGCCACAAGTTCAGTGTCAGCAGGCGGTTTTTTTCAGGCTCAAGCCCGGTCTTCAAGCTGCTGGCGCAAGCGGTGGGAGTTGTTCACGGACATCGGGATCGGCGGGAAATCCTCGTTGAGCACGCGCAGATGCTCGATCGCTTCCTGAAACTTCAGGTCAGCCTTCCTGCGCATCGACCGATAGCGCTCAAACCGCTCCATGTCCATATCGCCGCCTTCAAGCATCTCGAAGGCGCTGCGGCTGAGCGCTTGGGCGTCTTCAAACATCTGGCGATTGCATTCCAGGGCGAACGCCCGGCAGGCTCTGATTTGATCGGGGGTTGAACAGTGGATCATGACCGGCACCTTTAACATTCCGAGGTCCCTTTTGAAGGCGTCGTTGCCACAGTGGAACCGAACCTGTCGGGTCCCGCCGTGCTGAAAAACCAGGCGGAATTAAGGTTGTGACTACCGGTTTGAGCAGGGATTTCAAATATCTGAAGGCGAAAATTCGATGGATCGACCCGTAAATACGCGAGCAAAAAATCAAATAATCTGTTTCTTGCGCCGTTCATAGCGGGCGAGGGTGGGTTGCGTGCTGACCCCGTGGATCAGGATGCTCAACGCAACCACGGACAAGGTCAGGTCCATGCACAGCGTCGACACCGATTGGCCCAGCCCGTGATTCAAGGCATAAAACAGGTAATACAGGCTGCCGATGCCGCGTATGCCGAACCAGCCGATCAACATTCGCTGGCGCCAGTCGAGTAACCGGCCCCACGGCATGACGGCGACACTCAAGGGGCGAATAACGCAAAACAACACCCCGCCGACCAGCAAGGCGCGCCAGTCCCAGTGAGCGATCAGCACGACGCCGAGCAGCGTTACCAGAAACACTTCCATGGCCCGTTCAACCAGGCTGCCGAAGGCGAGCATGTCACCCATCATGATGCCCGCAGCGACCTGGGTGTCTTCCAGATTGTCGGTGTCGCCATGCACCGCGTGTTGCGGCTCGACGTTCTGGTGACCGACTACCGGCTGGACCAGATGCTCGGCAGGGATTGCGTCATTGCCGGTTGAGCTGACTTCTTCCTGACGCAATCCGAGGCCGGCGGCGAACACTGATAAAAACCCGTAGGCGTGGATCGACTCGGCCCCGACATACGCCAGGGCAATCAAGGCGAGGGCGAGGTAGTCGTTCGGGGACAGCGTGCTGTCATCGTTTTTGATTCGCAGCGATAACGTCAGGCGCCCGATGCCGCGGCCCATCCAGTAACCCGTCAGCAAGCCGGCCGGAACGGCCCAGATCACGCTGCGCAGTACCCAGTCGCCAAACCAGCCAGGGTTGCCCTCGTGTTGCAGCAGGAGCAGGCCAAGGATCACGAACGGAAAAGCAATCCCGTCATTGAGCCCGGCTTCACCGGAGAGGCCAAACCGTACGCTGTCGTCGTCCCGCGCGTCGTTGACCTGGACCAGCGCCGCGAGTACCGGGTCGGTCGGTGCCAGGATCGAGCCGATCAGCATTGACGCGCCCCAGGACAATTGCAGCCCGTAATGCAGCAACAGGCAGATGCCGACAATGGTCAACAGCATGACCGGGCCGGCCAGGCCGACCGCAATCCGCCAGTTTTTATGCTTGAGCGGCGAGCGCAGTTTCAGGCCACAGACAAACAACGAAAAGAGCACCGCGACTTCCGTCAGGTGTTCCATCCAGATCGAAGCGTCTCCGGTGTCCAGCTTCAACAGCCCGAACCCCGCCGGCCCGATGACGGCACCCAGCACCAGGCACACTGCGGACGTGGTCACCGGCATCCAGCGCAGGTAGGACGAGGTCAACGCCAGCGTCAGCAACACGGCACCCAACACGGCCACCCATAAAATGAAACTCATGCTCGGTACTCGCTGGGGGTGGGCCGCGTTTGTGGTGCGGACATGACAACCTTCTCGAGCGGCCCGTTATTGGGGGGGCCTAAAGGTATTGAGCCAGGAGATTTGTCAGGGGTTCATTTTTTCGAGCGTTCGCCGCAGGACTTGTAGCAGCTGGCGCAGCCTGCGTTCGGCTGCGAAGCAGTCGTAAACCGGTACACACAGTTTTCCTGAAATACCGTGGTTGAATGGTTTTACGACTGCTGCGCAGCCGAACGCAGGCTGCGCCAGCTGCTACATGTGGCGGTCACAGCATCGGTTTACCGCCAGTCACGCCATAGCGCTGGCCCGTTATGTAACTGGCCTCGTCCGACGCCAGCAGCACGTAGATTGGCGCCACTTCCACCGGTTGCCCCGGGCGGCCCAGCGGGGTTTGCGAACCGAAGTTCTGCACCTCTTCATCGGGCATGGTCGAGACGATCAGCGGTGTCCAGATCGGCCCCGGCGCCACGCTGTTCACCCGGATGTTTTTCGGCCCGAGCAGCTGGGCCAGGCCGCCGGTGAAGTTGGCGATCGCGCCCTTGGTTGTGGCGTAAGCGAGGAGGGTGGGTTTGGGCATGTCCGAGTTGACCGAGCTGGTGTTGATGATCGAACTGCCAGCCTTCATGTATTTCAGCGCGGCCTGGCAGATCCGGAACATGGCCGTGATGTTCACATCGAAGGTCATCACCCATTCTTCGTCCGGGATGTCTTCGAAGTTTTCGTGAGTCATCTGGAAGGCGGCGTTGTTGACCAGAATATCGATCCGGCCAAAGCGCTCGACCGTCTTGTCCACCAGCGCCTGGCATTGGGCTTTCTGCGCGAGGTCGCCGGGCAGCAGCACGCATTGGCGTCCGGCCTGTTCGACCCAGCGTGCGGTTTCCTGCGCGTCATCATGTTCATTGAGGTAGGCGATTGCGACGTCGGCGCCTTCACGGGCGAAGGCAATAGCGACCGCACGACCGATGCCGCTGTCGCCTCCGGTGATCAAGGCGATCTTGCCGTCCAGCCGGCCCGAGCCTTTATAGCTTTGCTCGCCACAGTCCGGGTACGGGTCCATTTTCTTTTGGGAGCCGGGAACAGGCTGGCCTTGCTTGGGGAAGGGTGGTTTTGGATAGTCAGTCATGGGAAATCTCCGATCTCTGGGCACAGGATTCAAAGGGTTGACCCTGGTGTTTTGCCTTGAGTTCGGTTGGATTTTCGTGCGTTTCATAGATCGTTCCCACGCTCTGCGTGGGAATGCAGCCGGGGACGCTCCGCGTCCCAAAAGCGGACGCAGAGCATCCAGTGAGGCATTCCCACGCAGAGCGTGGGAACGATCAAAGAGGGGTGTCAGGTTTTCAGGGTGCGCAAGCTGCGTTCCATGCGCGCTAAACCTTCTTCGAGCAACGCCCGTGGGCAGCCGAAGTTCAGGCGCACGAATTGCCGGGCGTTATCGCCAAAATCCAGGCCGGGGCTCAGGCCGACCTTGGCCTGGTCAAGGAAGAACTGCTGCGGATTGTCCAGCCCCAGGGCCGAGCAATCGAGCCACGCCAGATACGTGCCTTGGGGAATGTTGATCGTCACGCCCGGCAAACGGCTGCGAACCGCTTCCACCAGATAATCCCGATTGCTTTGCAGGTACGCCTTCAACCCGGTCAGCCATGGGCCGCCTTCGCTATAAGCAACGCGGGTCGCTTCCATGCCCAACGGGTTGACGCTGTCGACCATGCCGCACCGGGCATGATTGACCCGCGCACGCACCGTCGGGTCCTGAATGATCATGAAGGAGGTTTTCAAACCGGCAATGTTGTAAGCCTTGCTCGCCGACATCAGGGTGATGGTGCGCTTGGCGATTTCTGGGCTGAGCGACGCCGTAGGAATGTGCACGCGCCCGTCGAAGCACAGCTCGGCATGAATCTCGTCGGAGATGATCCATGCGTTGTGTTCCAGGCAGATATCGGCCAGCGCTTGCAGTTCCTCCCGTGGGAAAACCTTGCCCAGCGGGTTATGCGGGTTGCTCAGCAACAGCGCGCCGCCGCCGCTCAGTGCCTGGCTCAAGGCTGCGAGCGGCGTGGCATACGTGCCGTCAGCCAAGGCGTCGAATTCGAGTTCAACCTTGTTCAAACCCCAATGCCCCGGCGCATGACGCAGCGGCGGGTAGTTCGGCACCTGGACCACGACGTTTTGTTGCGGCTCGACCAGCGCCTTCAAGGCCATGTTGAAACCCGACTCCACACCCGGCAGGAAGATCAGTTCTTCCGGTAATACGCGCCAGGCGTATTTGTTCCAGAGGTCGGCGACGATGGCGGCGCGCAAGTCTTCCTGAGGCACGCTGTATCCGACCATCGGGTGTTCCAGACGTTTGCGCAGGGCTTGCAGGATGACCGGCGGCGCGGCGAAGTCCATGTCAGCGACCCACATCGGCAACACGTCGGCCGGGTAGCGGCTCCACTTGGTACTGCCGGTGTCGTGGCGGTCGAACACCTGATCAAAATCGAAGGTCATGCTCAGTCTCATAAAAGCGTGGTTGAACGTGACGCCATGATAAACGCCAAGCCCCTGTGGGAGCGAGACGGTAATTCTCCGAACACCACAAATCCCTGTGGGAGCGGGCTTGCTCGCGAAAGCGGTGGGTCAGTCATAAATATGTCTACTGATACACCGCTTTCGCGAGCAAGCCCGCTCCCACAGGTTCGGTGTGATGGCTGACACCGCCGTGTTGCCCGATGGTCGGTTTTCACGCAGTCAGTTCTCCCATTGGCTAAAGTTTCAAAGGTCGGTAGCCACGCTGCCGCCACCGTGATCGTCCAGAAAAACCCGGCAAAAGTACCGGGTCTCCACCTGATCAGGAGTGCACGATGGACCTCAACCGTCGTCAGTTCTTCAAGGTCGCCGGTATCGGCCTTGCGGGCTCGAGCCTCGGCGCGCTGGGCATGCTCCCGGCGCCTGCCTTCGCCGAGCAGGTACGCCATTTCAAACTCGCCCACACCCATGAAACCCGCAACACCTGCCCGTACTGCTCGGTCGGCTGCGGATTGATCATGTACAGCCAGGGCGATACCGCCAAGAACGTCGCGCAAAGCATCATTCACATCGAAGGCGATGCCGACCACCCGGTCAACCGCGGCACCCTGTGCCCCAAAGGCGCGGGCCTGCTGGACTTCATTCACAGCCCCGGCCGCCTGCAATACCCGCAAGTACGCAAACCGGGCAGCACCGAGTGGACGCGCATCTCCTGGGATGAAGCGCTGGACCGCGTGGCCGACCTGATGAAGGCCGACCGCGACGCCAACTTCATCGAGAAGAACGAAAAGGGCGAAACGGTGAACCGCTGGCTGACCACCGGTTTCCTCGCAGCCTCGGCGGCGTCCAACGAAGCGGGTTACATCACCCACAAGGTCATTCGCAGTCTCGGCATGCTGGGGTTTGATAACCAGGCGCGTGTCTGACACGGCCCGACGGTGGCAAGTCTTGCCCCGACGTACGGCCGTGGTGCCATGACCAATCACTGGACCGATATCGCCAACGCGAATCTGATCCTGGTGATGGGCGGCAACGCAGCAGAAGCGCACCCGTGCGGTTTCAAATGGGTGACCGAAGCCAAGGCGCACAACAAGGCGCGGCTGATCGTGGTCGATCCGCGTTTTACCCGGACCGCCTCGGTGGCCGACTATTACGCGCCGATTCGCACCGGCACCGACATTGCCTTCATGGGCGGGCTGATCAATTACCTGCTGACCGAAGACAAGATCCAGCAAGAGTACGTGCGCAACTACACCGACGTGTCGTTTATCGTCAAAGCCGGGTATGGCTTCGAAGACGGCATCTTCAGCGGTTATGACGTGGCCAAGCGCACGTATACCGACAAGTCCGGCTGGGGTTACGAGTTGGGCGAAGACGGCTTTGTCAAAACCGACCCGACCCTGCACGACCCTCACTGCGTCTACCAACTGATGAAGCAGCATTACAGCCGCTACAACATCCAGTTGGCCAGTCAGATTTGCGGCATGCCGGTCGACGCCATGCAGAAGATCTGGGAAGAAATCGCCACCTGCTCGCAACCGGGCAAGACCATGACGATTCTCTATGCGCTGGGCTGGACCCAGCACTCGATCGGCTCGCAAATCATCCGCAGCGCGGCCATGGTGCAACTGCTGTTAGGCAACGTCGGCATGCCGGGCGGGGGCGTCAATGCCTTGCGCGGGCACTCCAATATCCAGGGCTTGACCGACCTCGGCCTGCTGTCCAACTCGCTGCCGGGTTACCTGACCTTGCCGGGCGACGCCGAGCAGGATTACACCGCCTACATCACCAAACGCACGCAAATGCCGTTGCGTCCGGGGCAGTTGTCCTATTGGCAGAACTACAGCAAATTCCATGTCAGCCTGATGAAAGCCTGGTACCGCGACAACGCCACGGTCGAGAACAATTGGGCCTACGACTATTTGCCGAAGCTGGACATTCCCAACTACGACATCCTCAAAGTGTTCGACCTGATGGGCCAGGGCAAGGTCAACGGCTACTTGTGCCAGGGCTTCAACCCCATCGCGGCGCTGCCCGACAAAAACCGGGTGATGGCGGCGCTGGCCAAGCTGAAATGGCTGGTGGTGATGGACCCGCTGTCCACCGAAACCTCGGAGTTCTGGCGCAATGTCGGGCCGTACAACGACGTGGAAACCGCCGGTATCCAGACCGAAGTGATTCGCCTGCCCACCACCTGTTTTGCCGAGGAGGACGGCTCGCTGGTCAACAGCAGCCGCTGGCTGCAATGGCACTGGAAAGGCGCCGACGGACCGGGCGAAGCGCGCACCGACGTGGCGATCATGAGCGAGCTGTTCCTGCGTCTGCGCCAGCGCTATCAAGCGAAGGGCGGCGCTTATCCTGACCCGATCCTCAAACTGTCGTGGCCGTACAAGATCGCCGACGAACCCTCACCGGAAGAGCTGGCGCGAGAAATCAACGGCTATGCCACCGCCGACTTCACCGATGCCACCGGCGCCACGATCAAGAGCAACGCGCAACTGGCCGGTTTTGGCCAGCTCAAGGACGACGGCAGCACGGCCTCGGGCTGCTGGATTTTCTGCGGCAGCTGGACCGAGACCGGTAACCAGATGGCCCGGCGCGACAACAACGACCCTTACGGCATGCATCAACATCAGGGCTGGGCCTGGGCCTGGCCGGCGAATCGGCGGATTCTCTACAACCGCGCTTCTGCCGACCCGCAAGGCAAGCCGTGGGACGAGAAAAAACGCCTGGTGTGGTGGAACGGCAAAGCCTGGGGCGGCACCGACGTACCGGACTTCAAGTCCGACACGCCACCGGAAGCCGGGATGAATCCGTTCATCATGAACCCCGAAGGCGTGGCGCGATTCTTTGCCGTCGACAAGATGAACGAGGGCCCATTCCCCGAGCATTACGAGCCGTTCGAGACCCCGATCGGCATCAACCCGTTGCACCCGGAAAACAAGAAAGCCACCAGCAACCCGGCGGCGCGGATCTTCGATTCGGTGTGGGATTCCCTCGGCGTGGCCAAGGACTATCCCTATGCGGCGACGAGCTACCGCTTGACCGAGCATTTCCACTTCTGGAGCAAGCATTGCAAGCTCAACGCGATCTCCCAACCTGAGCAATTCGTCGAGATCGGTGAAGTGCTGGCCAAGGAGAAAGGCATTGTGGCCGGCGACCGGGTCCGCGTCAGCTCCAAGCGTGGGCATATTGAAGCGGTGGCGGTGGTGACCAAGCGGATCCGTCCGCTGCAGGTCAATAATCAGGTGGTGCATCAGATCGGGATCCCGCTGCACTGGGGCTTTACCGGCCTCACGCGCCACGGCTACCTGACCAACACCCTGGTGCCGTTCCTCGGCGATGGCAACACACAGACCCCGGAATCCAAGTCATTCCTGGTCAACGTGGAGAAAGTCTAAATGGCCAGCCAAGACATCATTGCCCGTTCGGCCACCACCACGGTCTCGCCCTCGGTGCGCAATCAGGAGGAAGTGGCCAAGCTGATCGACACCACCAAGTGCATTGGCTGCAAGGCCTGCCAGGTCGCCTGCTCGGAATGGAACGAGCTGCGCGACGAGGTCGGCCACAACCTCGGCACCTACGACAACCCGCAGGACCTCAGCGCAGAAACCTGGACCCTGATGCGCTTCACCGAGCATGAAACCGATGCCGGTAATCTCGAATGGCTGATTCGCAAGGACGGCTGCATGCACTGCGCCGAACCCGGTTGCCTGGCGGCGTGCCCGAGTCCGGGGGCGATCATCAAGCACGCCAATGGCATCGTCGATTTCGATCAGGACCATTGCATCGGCTGCGGTTATTGCATCACCGGTTGCCCGTTCAACATTCCGCGGATCTCGCAAAAGGATCACAAGGCCTACAAATGCACCTTGTGTTCGGACCGGGTGGAAGTGGGGCTGGAGCCCGCCTGCGTGAAAACGTGCCCGACCGGGGCGATCGTGTTCGGCAGCAAGGAAGACATGAAGGAGCATGCCGCCGAACGCATCGTCGACCTGAAAAGCCGTGGCTTCGATCACGCCGGCCTGTACGACCCCGAAGGCGTGGGCGGCACCCACGTCATGTACGTGCTGCATCACGCGGACACGCCGACGCTCTACGCCGGTTTGCCGGGCAGCCCGACGATCAGCCCGTTGGTGGAATTGTGGAAAGGCGTGAGCAAACCCTTGGGCTTGCTGGCCATGGGGCTGGCGGTGCTGGCCGGGTTCTTCCACTACGTGCGCGTCGGGCCGCAGGTGGTTGAAGAGGATGAATTGCCGCTGCTCAAGGCCCCGGCGGTGCATGAAGTCGATCCGTCGGTGCACACCTTTGATCCGCGCGGGGAGGACAGACCATGATCCGCAGACAGATCCTGCGCTACACCTCGAACCAGCGCACCAATCACTGGCTGGTGGCGATCCTGTTTTTCATGGCGGCGCTGTCGGGGCTGGCACTGTTCCATCCGGCGCTGTTCTGGCTCAGTAACCTGTTCGGCGGCGGACCGTGGACGCGCATCCTGCACCCGTTCATGGGCGTGGTGATGTTTGTGCTGTTCCTCGGCCTGGTGATTCAGTTCTTTCGAGCGAATTTCTTCATCAGCAACGACCGGTTGTGGCTCAGGCGCGTCGGGCGGGTGATGCGCAACGAAGAGGAGGGCGTGCCGCCGATTGGCAAGTACAACCCGGGACAGAAGCTACTGTTCTGGACGTTGCTGCTTTGCATGCTGGTGTTGCTGTTCAGCGGGTTGGTGATCTGGCGAGCGTATTTCAGCGAGTATTTCGGCATCACCTCGATTCGCTGGGCGATGCTGCTGCATGCCCTGGCGGGGTTTGTGCTGGTGTTGAGCATCATCATCCACATCTACGCCGGCATCTGGATCAAAGGCTCGGTCAGCGCCATGGTGCATGGCGGAGTCAGTCGCGCCTGGGCGAGGAAGCACCATGGACTCTGGTACCGGGAAGTGACCCGGGACGAAAACCCTGATCACCCGACCCGCAAAAAAGGATAAGCCCTTGGCGACCATTCTTGAGCCTGGAGAGATCGAAGCGGCGGCGGGTTCACCGCCGTTCCTGCACCTGCCACCGAACAACCTGTTCGCGTTGCGGGCGCTGCGCCTGGAAAAACTGGCGGAAGGGCACCCTCTGGCCGATTACCTGCAACTGGTGATCGATCTGTGCCGGGTTCAGCAGGACCTGTTGGACGATCCACCTGCAACTGCGCCACTCGAACGCGAACGCCTGCGAATGTGCCAGCAACACGGTTTACCACCGTTCGCCGCCGACAGTCTGGTGCGCGAGGACATTTGGTTGGCGTATCTCGACGCGTTGTTGCAGCGATATACGCCACCGCCAAACGCCGCCGTCGAGAAAGCCATCGCCTCCTTGCGCAACGCCAATAACGGGCAACGCAAAGCCTGGGCGATCGCCCTGGTCAGCGGCCAGTATTCGATGCTGCCGGCGGCGCTGGTGCCGTTTCTCGGCGCGGCTTTGCAGGCAGCCTTCAGTCATTGGCTGCTGAGCACGCCGAACCTTGCACTGAAACCCGGCGACAGCCTCAGCCAATGCCCGGCCTGTGGATCGCCGGCCATGGCCGGAGTGATTCGCCATCGCGGCAAGCACAACGGTTTGCGTTATCTGGTGTGTTCGTTGTGCGCCTGCGAATGGCACGTGGTGCGGGTCAAATGCGTGTATTGCGAACAGAGCAAAGGCCTGGAATATGTCAGCCTCGATGACGACCGCCATGCCGCCAATCAGGCGCCGTTGCGCGCCGAAACCTGCCCCGGCTGCCACAGCTACCTGAAACTGCTGTACCTGGAAAACGACGCCGAGGCCGAAGCGCTCTCGACCGACCTGACCAGCCTGATGCTGGACATGCGGCTGGAGCAGGAAGGTTACCTGCGCCCGGCGCCGAATCTTCTGCTGGCACCCGGAGGCGAATAAGCACAGCGGCTACACTCAGGCGCGACGGTCAACGTTTGCGGGAGCGCCTGATGTCTGCCAGATCCGCCAGCCCAGCCTTGCGGCTGCCTTCCATCGACAGTTTGTTGCGCCATCCGGCGTGTCTGCCATTGGCCGAGCGCTATGGGCGTGACGCGCTGCTGGCCAGTCTGCGGCAACTGCTGGATGACCTGCGCGAACCGGTGCTCTTGAGCCAACTCGATGCCGTCGAAATCACCCCCGACGTCTTGGCCGGCAGAGCGGGCGAGCGCCTGGCCCTGCAACATCGCAGCCACGTGCGCCGGGTGTTCAACCTGACCGGCACGGTGCTGCACACCAACCTCGGTCGCGCGTTGTTGCCGGATGAAGCCATCGACGCGGTGCAAATGGCCGCCCGCTACCCGCTCAATCTGGAATTCGACCTGCAAAGCGGCAAGCGCGGCGACCGCGATGACCTGATCGAAGGCCTGATCCGTGAACTGACCGGTGCCGAAGCGGTGACCGTGGTCAACAATAACGCCGCCGCCGTGCTGCTGACGCTCAACAGCCTGGGTGCGCGCAAGGAAGGGATCATTTCCCGAGGCGAGTTGATTGAAATCGGCGGTGCTTTCCGCATTCCCGACATCATGGCCCGGGCCGGCGTCCGGCTGCATGAGGTCGGCACCACCAACCGCACCCATGCCCGGGATTACGAGGCGGCCATTGGCCCGCGCAGTGGGTTGGTGATGCGCGTTCACGCCAGTAATTACGCCATCGAAGGCTTCACCGCTCGCGTGCCCACAGCGGAGTTGGCTGAACTGGCGCATAAACACGGATTGCCGCTGCTCGAAGACCTCGGCAGCGGCAGTCTGCTGGACCTGACCCGCTGGGGTTTGCCTGCCGAACCGACGGTGCGTCAGGCGCTGCTCGATGGCGCGGACATCGTCACCTTCAGCGGCGACAAGTTACTCGGCGGTCCTCAGGCCGGGTTGATCGTTGGTCGTAAAGACCTGATCGCGAAGATCAAGAAGAACCCGCTCAAGCGTGCGTTGCGGGTCGACAAGTTGACGTTGGCGGCCCTCGAAGCGGTGTTGGGTTTGTACCGCGATCCCGACCGACTGGCCGAACGGCTGCCGAGTCTGCGCCTGCTGACCCGACCGCAGCCCGACATCCTCGCCCAGGCGGAGCGCCTGCAACCGTCATTGGCGCACGCCTTGGGCGACGGCTGGGACGTCAGCGCGGTGGCGGCGTTGGGCATGATCGGCAGCGGCAGCCAACCGGTGGCGCGTCTGCCGAGCGCGGCGTTATGCCTGCGGCCACAGGTCAGCAAGCGTCTGCGCGGACGGCAATTGCTGAGCCTGGAGGCAGCGTTTCGTCAGTTGGCCATTCCGGTGCTGGGCCGACTTGACGACGACGCGCTGTGGCTGGACCTGCGCCAACTGGATGACGAAACCGCGTGGCTGGCGCAACTCGATCAATTGCAGGTGCCGGGGTGATCGTCGGCACCGCCGGGCACATCGACCATGGCAAGACGGCGTTGCTCCAGGCATTGACCGGCCAGGCTGGCGACCGTCGGCGCGAAGAACGCGAACGCGGCATGACCATCGACCTCGGTTATCTCTATGCCGCGCTGGAACCGGGCGCGGCATTGACCGGCTTTATCGACGTCCCCGGTCATGAACGTTTCACCCACAATATGCTGGCCGGGGCTCAGGGCATCGATCTGGTGTTGCTGGTGGTCGCCGCGGATGACGGCGTCATGCCGCAGACCCGCGAACATCTGGCGATCGTTGAACTGCTGGGCATCCCTCGGGCCTTGGTGGCGATCAGCAAATACGACCGGGTCGACGGATCCCGGGTGCAGGCCGTGCGCGAGCAGATCGAAACTTTGCTGTCGCCCGGACCGTATGCCGGCGCGCCGAAGATTGCCCTGTCGAGCGTGACCGGGGAGGGTGTCGAGACATTGCGACAGGCATTGTTGGACGCGCAGCGCGATGTCCTTCAGCGCAGCACCCTCGGTGGTTTTCGTCTGGCGATTGATCGGGCGTTCAGCGTGGCCGGTGCCGGTATCGTCGTGACCGGCACCGCACTGTCGGGCCAGGTCGCTGTGGGCGACACACTGATGCTCGGTCCACTGGGCAAAGCTGTGCGAGTGCGTGGCTTGCATGCGCAGAATCAAGCCGTGGACGCCGGGTTTGCGGGGCAGCGAGTCGCGCTGAACCTGAGCGCCGAGCGCTTGGCACTGGAGCAGATTCACCGAGGTCACTGGCTGGTCGCCGAGTGGTTGTATGCTCCGACCCAGCGCGTGGATATCGACATGCAATTGCTGGCCAGCGAACCCAAGCCCTTCGAGCATTTTCAGCCGGTGCATGTTCACTTGGGCACTCAGGACGTCACGGGACGAGTGGCGCTGCTGGAGGGTTCCAGCCTGGCGCCAGGCGCGCGAATGTTCGCGCAAATCCTGCTGAATGCGCCGGTGCAGGCGGTGAAGGGCGATCCATTGATTCTGCGTGACCAGAGCGCCCAAAGGACTATCGGTGGCGGTCGGGTGCTCGACTCGTTCGCGCCGACCCGACACCGCCGCAGTCCCGAGCGATTGGCGCAGCTCCAGGCTCTCGCCACCCACGATGTTCTGGAAGACGTGCTGCCTGCGTTATTGCTGAACAGCGAAACCGGGCTCGATCCACGGCGCCTTGAGCGTCAGTTCAACCGGCCGCGTGACACCTGGGTGCTGCCCGCCGATGTCCGTTTGATCGATACGCGACAAGGTCCGTTGCTGTTCAGCGCCGACCGCTGGGAGTCCCTGAAAGCGCCGTTGCTGGAGCACTTGGCACGCTTCCATCAACTCGAACCGGATCAGATGGGACCCGACCGGGATCGCTTGCGCCGCTTCACCGGCACCGCGCTGGACCGTCCGACGTTCATCAGCCTGCTCGACGAACTGCTCGTCAGCGGCGCCGTGCTTGCCAGCGGGCCGTGGCTGCATCTGCCCGAACACCAAGTGCGCTTGAGCGAAGACGATGAAGCCCTGTGGCAACAGCTGCAGCCGGTGTTCGAACAGGCCGGGTTCTATGCGCCGTGGGTGCGCGATCTTGGTTATGACGAAGCGGCGGTGCGCCAATTGCTACGCAAAATGGCGAGGCTGGGACTGGTGCATCAAGTGGTCCGCGACCTGTTCTACACCGATGCAATTATCCGTCGATTGGCGGCTATGCTTGTGCAACTGGCCGCGCAGGACCCGGTGATTCAGGTCGCGGCGTTTCGCGATGCCGTGGGCCTGGGGCGCAAGCGCAGCATCCAGATTCTCGAATACTTCGACCGGCTGGGCCTGACCCGACGCGTTGGCGACACGCGCCATATTCGCCTCGACAATGCCCTGGCCCAAAGCCAGGAAAACTGATTTCAAGGAAGGCAATCGCGCCCGGTGGCGCGGCCGGGCTTCAAACCCGGTTGGGGACGGCATCCGTTCCCGGGCAGGTTCGACTCCGGCTGCCTTCCGCCATTTTCCCTTCAGAGATGCCCGAAGTTCAGCGGGTACTGGACGACCACATACACCCGGTCGATGTCATCGCCGGCCTGCGCCGTGTTGGCCCGATGCGACACATGGGACAGTTGCAGGGATAAACCCTTGGCCGCGCCGGACTGCACGATGTAGTGCAGGTCTATGTCGCGCTCCCAATGCCGGCCGCCATCGCCTTGTTGCGGCACGTATTCACCGACTGATTCATCAAAAGGGTTGTAGGCGCCACCCTTGGGCGCATGGGTGCCGTCGATCTGGCTACCCATGACGTAACGGGTCATGAATTTCAGGCCGGGAATCCCGAAGGTGCTCAAGTCGAGGTCGTAGCGTGCCTGCCATGAGCGTTCGTGGGCGCCGTTGAAGTCGGCGTACTTGATTGAGTTGGCGAGGTAGATCGAGTCTCCGCCGACAAAATCGAACGGCGTGTCGCCATTGATTTTCTGATACGCCAGGGTGAAGGCATGTGCATCGACGGTGTACTTGCCCGACAGGCTGAACGCGGTGGTGTCGATGACGCCGGCCAGCGCTTTTCCGGTGTCCTGCGTGTGGTAGAGATTGGCGTCGAGGAACACCCCGGACTGCTTCAGGTGCAGGTTGGCGTAGTACTGATGCCAGGTGTCGGTCAGTTCTGAGGCATAGAGCGCACCGCCGACAGGGCTCTGGGTGAACAGGTCGGTGCCGAGAAACGTAATGCCGCCGGCCTCGGTGTTGGCGCCGTAGCCGTAGAAGTTGCCCTTGCCCGAAGAACTGTCCTGATTCTTGAACGCTGTGAAATGCCCGGCAACCAGATTCATGCCGTCGATTTCGTGGCTGTTCAGCAGGAAGCCTGTGGCGTACTCCGGTTGCAGGCGTTTGTCCGCGGTGTCGAACACCGGGGTTTCCACCATCATTTCCCCGAAGGCCAACGTGGTCTGCGAGGCTCTGACTTTCAATGCGCCGCCGCCACTGGAATAGTTGTCTTCGCTACGACCGTCATCATTCACGGGCAGCAATCCGGTTCCGGAATGGCCCTTGCCGCCATCCAGCTTCAACCCCAGAAAAGCATGAGCGTCCAGGCCAAATCCAACCGTGCCGGGTGTGAAACCGGATTCAAAAGTGCTGATAAAGCCTTGAGCCCATTCCGCTTTATAGCTTTTGCCTGTCGGCGAAGGGGATCGGTAGTCGCTGTTGAGGTAGAAGTTGCGGCTGAGCACTTCAAGCGTCGCGCCGTCCAGAAACCCTTGTGCGGGTTCATCAGCCAGGGCTGTCCCGGCGAATAGCATCGACAACCAAAAGGGAAGGTCTTGCTTGCGAAACTTCATCGTCAATCACCACGCAGCAGCGACTGCGCAATGTCCGCAGTCGCTGGCTATTTACAGGAAAACCGCTTAGTGGCCTTCCGAGGCACCGAACATGGTTTTGGCGTAGATCAGGCCAAGGCCGTAGGAGCCACCGTTGGCAATCGAGGTTTTCACGGTTTCTTCGTAGGTCTCGGTACGCGCCCAGTCGCGCTGCAATTCGAGCAGGTATTGCAGCGAGGTCATTGGGCGGGCGCCGATCTGGATCATGCGTTGCATGGCCATTTCATGGGCTTCGGTGCTGACGTCGCCACAGGCGTCGGCGATCACGTAAACCTCGAAACCCTGGTCGATGGCCGACAGCGCCGGGCCGACGATGCACACCGAGGTCCACAGGCCAGCGAGGACGATTTTCTGTTTGCCAAAGGCGTTGACTTCAACAGCGATGCGCTCATCTTCCCAGGTGTTCATGCTGGTGCGGTCGATGACGTTGTGTTCCGGGAACACCGACTTGATTTCGTCGAAGATCGGCCCGGAAAAGCTCTTCTCGGCGACGGTAGTCAGGATGGTCGAAACCTTGAAGCCACGTGCGGCCTTGGCCACGAGTGCGGCGTTGTTGCGCAGGGTGACAGCGTCGATCGACTTGGTCGCAAAGGACATCTGCGACTGGTGATCGATCATGATCAGGGTGTGGTCGGTCGGGGTCAGCAGGGTTTTGCCGGGAACGGCTTTGGCGATGGCCATGGCGAGGTCCTTACGGGGTGGGTGAGGAGGCCATGGTTGCGTAGATTCAGGCGGGGATATTGAGTCGATGTGCTGTGTTTGGCGCTTTTTTGCGGGGAGCGAGGGAGCTTTTCGGAACGCCGCTTCTGTAGCAGCTGCCGAGCAACGCGAGGCTGCGTTCGGCAGCGAAGCTGTCGTGAAATCAGGCGGCGCGGTGTTTCAGGAAGACCTCATGCATAAGTTTTACGACGACTGCGTCGCCGAACGCAGCCTCGCAAGCTCGACAGCTGCTACAGAGCCGGGCGTAGGCTGCTACAAGGTAGGAGTTGGGCCCGGTTTTTTCACCGCGGGGCTGTCCGTCATTGCATCACATAACGCCCGGGCGCCGATTCAATCGCCGGGTAATGCGTGTTGCCGGTGTGCAGCACCGAAGGCTGGCGTTCGCCGGCCTGTTCCGCGAGCCAGACGAACCAGTCATTCCACCAGCTGCCGGCATGCTCTTGGGCATTCATGAACCAGGACTCAGGGTCCTTCGTGATCCGGTTGTTGGTCCAGTAATGGCGTTTTTCCTTGGCCGGCGGGTTGATCACCCCGGCGATATGCCCGGAGGCACCCAACACAAAGCGTTTGGTCCCGGAGAGCAATTGGGTGCTGGCATAAGCGCTGCGCCACGGCACGATGTGGTCGTCATGGGTGGCCAGGATGTACGCCGGCGCATCGATGGCACGCAGGTCCAGCTTGACCCCGCAGCAGTCCAGTTCGCCGGATTTCAGGTCGTTCTGCAGGTAGGTGTGGCGCAGATACCAGCAGTACATTGGCCCCGGAAGGTTGGTGCTGTCGTTGTTCCAGAACAGCAGGTCGAGGGGGATCGGCTTCTGGCCCTTGAGGTATTTGTCGACGTTGTAGTTCCACCACAAATCGTTGGGGCGCAGCAGCGAGAAGGTGTTGCCCATGTCCTCGCCCTTGAACAGGCCGATGGGGCCCTCCAGGCCGCCGATGGTGCGCTCGCGGTAGGCCACCAGTTGCTCGTCGACGAAGATGTCGATGGGGCCGGTGTCGAGGTAGTCGAGGAAGGTGGTCAACAGGCTTACGCTGGCGATGTCCTTGTCGCCGCGCGCCGCCAGTACGGCCAGCGCTGAACTCAACAATGTGCCGCCGATGCAGAAACCCACGCAGTTGGGGCGTTGCTCGCCGCTGATCTCGCGGGTCACTTGCAGGCCTTTGATGATGCCGGTTTCGATCAGGTCATCCCAAGTGGTGCCGGCGTGCGCCTGGTCGAAGTTGCGCCACGACATCAGGAACACCGGGTGGCCTTGTTGCAACAGATGGCGAACCATCGAGTTGTCCGGGCGCAGGTCGAGGATGTAGTACTTGTTGATCGACGGCGGGACGATGAATACCGGACGCCGGTACTGGGTTTCGCTTTGCGGGTAGTACTGAATCAACTGGAACAGTTCATTCTCGAACACCACTTCACCGGGGGTGTTGGCCAGATCGACGCCGACCTTGAAGGCGCCGCTGTCGCACTGGCGCATCTTGCCTTCTTGCAGGTCGCTGGCCAGGTGTAACAGGCCGGTAAACAGGCTGCCGCCCTGAGTGTCGACGACGCGCTGCAAGGCATCGGGATTACTCGCCAGAAAGTTGCTGGGGGCACCGGCGGCAATCGCTTGCTCCACCAGGTACAGCAGGCGCTGGCGGGGCTTTTTGTCTTTGATTGGCAGCTTATCAAGTAGCTTCAGCAGGAAACCGGCGTTGAGCAGGTAGAACGCGGCGAGGGAGCCGAACAGCGGCGTGCTCCAGTTGCCGCTGGAAAAACGTCGATCTTCAAAGGAGAACGGCTGTCCGGTCAGCAAACGCTGGCCCAGGTCACCCCATTGGGTTTGATACTCGGCTTGCAGGCTTTCCAGGGTGGTGCGCGGCAGGTCGAACCACTCGTCGTAGGCCTGGCCGGTGAACCACGGATTGGTGCTGACCCACAGGCGTAATTGTTGCACTGCAAAGGAGGCAATGAACGGGACCTGACCGGACCAGAAAGTGTTGAAAGTGTGCGCGTTATTGTCCATGGAACTCCTTGCCCACATCGGTAAACCGGGCAGAAAAAAACCGCGGTGCCGGAATTCGGCACCGCGTCAGCAGTCAAGCAAGCAGTCCTGTGTTTCTTGTTATCGTTCGATGACCAGGCTGACGCCTTGGCCGCCACCGATGCACAACGTGGCCAAGCCTTTTTTGCCGTTACGGCGAATCAGTTCGTGCACCAGCGACACCAGAATCCGCGCGCCCGACGCGCCGATCGGATGACCCAAGGCAATCGCGCCACCGTTGACGTTGACCTTGGCGGTGTCCCAGCCCAGTTCTTTGCCGACCGCCAGGGATTGCGCGGCGAACGCTTCGTTGGCTTCGATCAGGTCGAGGTCGTCCAGGCTCCAGCCGGCTTTCTCCAGCACCAGACGGGTGGCCGGGACCGGGCCGATGCCCATGATCGACGGGTCAACGCCTGCACTTGCGTAAGCTTTGATGCGCGCCAAAACCGGTAAGCCGAGAGCCTGGGCCTTGGCGGCACTGGCCAGCAGCAACACGGCGGCGCCATCGTTGAGGGTCGACGAGTTGCCGGCGGTCACGCTGCCGTTTTTCTGGAATGCGGGTTTAAGGTTGCTCAAGGCTTGCAGCGTGCTGTCGGGGCGCGGTTGTTCATCCGTGTCGAACACCAGCGGGTCGCCCTTGCGCTGGGGAATCAGGATTGGGGTGATTTCACGCTTGAAGTAACCCGCTTCGATGGCTGCGGCAGCTTTCTGTTGCGAAGTGGCGGCGAAGACGTCCTGTGCCTCTCGGCTGATGCTGTGTTGGTGAGCCAGATTCTCCGCGGTGATGCCCATGTGGTAGTCGTTGAAGGCGTCCCACAAACCGTCCTGAATCACGCTGTCTTGCAGTTGCGCATGACCCAGGCGCAGACCGGTGCGTACCTTGGGCAGCACATACGGCGCCAGGCTCATGTTTTCCTGACCGCCGGCAATCACCAACTCGGCGTCACCGCAACGGATCGCCTGAACGGCCAGTTGCACAGCCTTGAGGCCCGAGCCGCAAACCTTGTTCAGGGTCAGGGCAGGGGTGGTGAAGGGCAGGCCGGCCTTGACCGCCGTCTGGCGTGCCGGGTTTTGCCCCGAGCCTGCGGTGAGCACCTGGCCGAGGATCACTTCATCAATCTGCGCGCCGTCCAGGCCGGTTTCTTCCAGCAGACGGCGAATCACCGCGGCACCCAGTTCGGTGGCTGGAATCGCCGACAAGGCCCCTTGAAAACTGCCGATGGCGGTACGTGTAGCGGCAACGATTACGACTTCGTTCATGCGTGACCTCATTAAGATGTTGTCCAGCGGGAGCAGGGCGTCCTTGCCCTGATCGGTCTACTGCATGTTCATGCCGCCGTTCACCGAGAAATCGGCGCCAGTGCTGTAGCCCGATTCATCGGAAGCGAGCCAGGCGACGATCGAGGCGATTTCTTCAGGTTGGCCGAGGCGCCCGACCGGTGTCGCCGCGATCATGGTGTCGAGAATGTCCGGGCGGATGGCCGCGGTCATGCTGGTCTGGATGTAACCCGGCGAGACAGTGTTGACGGTCACGCCCTTGCCGGACACTTCCCGCGCCAGGGCCATGGTGAAACCGTGGATGCCGGCCTTGGCCGCGCTGTAGTTGGTCTGGCCGAACTGGCCGCGCTGACCGTTGATCGAGGAGATATTGATCACCCGTCCCCAGCCCTTGGCCAACATGCTTTCAATCACCTGCTTGGTGGTGTTGAACACGCCGCTCAGGTTGGTGCCGATGACCGCGTTCCAGTCCTCGGGCGTCAGCTTGCGAAAGGAGGCATCGCGAGTGATGCCGGCGTTGTTGACCAGTACATCGATCGGGCCGAATTGTTCACGCGCCATCTCGAAGGCCTTGCGCGTCGACTCCCAGTCGGTGATGTCGCCGTAGATACATTCGAACTGATAACCGGCCGCCAGCTGAGTGGCGATCCAGTCATTCTTGCGGGCGGAATCAGCGCTGCAACCGACGATGACCTTGAATCCTTCCTTGTACAGGCGCTGGCTTATCGCCGTACCAATCCCACCCATACCACCCGTGACCAACGCAATACGACCAAGCGACTTCATAAGCTCCGTTCCTTTTTTGTTTTTGCGCTGCAAGATGGGCGATTGTTCGGTATTGGCGGGGGATGCGGAAGTGTTGGGAGGTGACGGCGTGGTGTCCAACGGTGCCAAGCGCCTTCGCCGCTGGCCTGTGTAGCAGCTGCCGAGCAACGCGAGGCTGCGAAGCAGTCGTGAAGTCATGCGCTGCGGTGTGTCAGGAGGAACGTGCATTCAGGGTTTACGACTGCTTCGCCCGAGCGCGGACCGAGCCGAACGCAGCCTCGCGTTGCTCGGCAGCTGCTACAAAGCGACGAATGACCGGGCGCAGTGGCTAAAAATGAGAGTTACCTATACTGGGATCAATATTGGCAACGAAACACCCCGTTAGAATTTTGCTTCATCGCAGATCAGTCATGGCTCCGGACAGGATGTCCGGTTCCACAGGTCATTGAGGACGCCATGTATAGAATGAGTTCAGGCTATGCCAGCGTGCTGGTAAATACGCTCTCGGCTCAAGGACTGGATGTAGCCAGTCTGTGTCGGGAGGCTGGACTAGACATTAATCTCGCGGACAAACCAGGAGCGTTTTGCGAGCGAAAGGCCATCTATCGACTCTGGGAACTGGCCGCTGAGGCCTCGGACGATCCGGACATTGGCTTGCGGGCCTATGGCAGTTTCCACCCCGGCAGCTTTCAGATCGTCGGCTACACCATGATGTCCAGCCTGAATCTGAAAAAAGCCCTTGAACGCCTGGTCCGTTTCAGTCCGTTGATCGGCACCGGGTTCAGCCTTTTCTTTACCGCCGAACAGCAACATTACCGCTTGTCCAGCCTCGACCATCAGCAGCATGGTTCGGTCAAACCGCGCCAATATACCGATGCCGCTCTGGCGTCATTGCTGGGTTTCTGCCGCAAGCTGTTGGGCGGCGACGCACCGCATCCCTTGAGCGTTGAGTTCACTTATCCCGAGCCCGCAGACATCTCCGAGCATCAGCGACTGTTCGGCCCCAATCTGCAGTTCGACGCGCCTTACGACAGCATTTTGTTTGACGGGCAGGAGCTGATGCGACCGCTGAGCATGGCCAACGAAGCGTTGGCGGTGCTGCATGACAGTTTTGCCGAGGCGCAACTGGACCTTCTGTTTGGTTTTTGTATTGTCGGGCGGATTCGCGCGCTGATTACCGAGCGCTTGAGTCAGGGCCAGGGGCAGTGCGACATGGAATCGATTGCCGCTGCGTTGAACATCAGCAAGCGCACGCTGCAACGGGCGCTGGAAAAGGAAGGAACGCAATTCAAGGACGTGCTGAACGCGGTGCGTCGGCAGCTGGCCGATTTTTACCTGCGCCATTCTCACTTCAACATGAAGCATGTCGCGTATCTCCTTGGTTTTCATGACCACAGCAGCTTCAACAAAGCTTGCAGCCGCTGGTTTGGCATGACGCCGGGGCAGTACCGCTCCGATGAATCGTTTAAAATCGAGGAAACCGCGCCGGTGTGACGCGGTGTTCGTCAGCGGTCCTGGGTTAATTCACCGGTGGCTTTTTAACGCTTTTCTTGCCTTTGGCAGGTTTGCGCACGGGAGTCGCAGCCTTGGCGATTGGCGTGGTAGGCGCTACTACCGTTTTTTGCGCGATGGGCTTTGGCGGTGTCGGCGCCGGTACGACAAGCGGGGCTTTTTCCTTGATCGGCTCAGCGACGACCGCCGGGGCCTTTTGTTTGACGGGCTCTGGTGTGACAACCGGAGTTTTCGGCTTGATCGGCTCCGGGGTTATCGCCGGGGCTTTCTCCTCGACGACATCGGCTTCACCAGGAGGTTGAGTCAGGTTGAAACCTGGCAACGGCACTTCAAGCAGCGTGTGCAGCTCACACCAGAACGGGTTCTCTGCGCCGCTGGTCAGCAATTCCGGCAGCAAATTGGCGACGGCCGCCAGTACTTGTTGGCGCTCTTCGACCTCGGCCAGCATCAGGGGCAGGCTGCGCAGGCTTTCCTGCGGGTGGGTGGCGACCAGCAGTTTTTGCAGCCGCAGGGTTTCACGCAGGTCCAGCGGCTGGGCGCTGTAGTCCTGCAGCAGCACCTGCAATTGCAGGATCAGTTTCTCGACGCTTTGCTTGCCCGGCTCATCGCTGTCGCGGCCCAGCAGGAACAGGATCCGGATCAAGGCTTCCATCAAACCGCCCAGGGGCAGGGCGTCTTGAAGGCGTTCGATCAGGACTTTATCGTGCTGCTCGGCATGCGCCTGCAAGTCGCGGCCCGATGTATTGCCGGTGAGGCTGTTGAGCAGGCCATACACGCCGTAAAAACTCATTTCCTGAGCGGCATCCCTCAGGTCCCGATAGCCGTTCAAGGCGTCCTGTATCTGGTTGGAAAACAGATCCTGCCAGGCCAGCAGTGGATTGGCCGGGCTGGCCGGATGGCGATCCTTGCTCACTTGCGCGGCACTGCCAGCCAGCCACCAGAGCGCCGGGTTCAAACTGTTCCACATCACCTGTTGCTGGTGGAATGGATGGGCCTTGCGCATCAGTTCAGCGGCCGGTTCGTTGATCAACTGACGCAACCACGGCCGTACAAATCCGTCGTAAAGCGTGTTGTTGAAATCAGAGGCACGCTCGACCAGCGCGAATTCGCGATCGTCATCACGGGGCGGCGGCACTTCACCATGGATGTCGGCGATACGCCGGCGCTCGAAACGCACGGCGTACGGCGTGTCGGAGTGTTCCGGCAGGTCATCGATGAGCATTTCATACACCCCGCCCGGCAGTTCATTGATCGCGTCGACCGCGCCCAGCAACTCGCGGTGTTCACGCCGCGCCACTTCACCCGAGACGAAAATGCCCAGATGACCGATGCTCGCGTGCCGCAGGTAAACAATGGTGCGACCGGCATTTTGCAGGGCGAGGTCACTGGGGTAGACGTCGGTGATCCAGTCCAGCGCCTGTTGCGGCGAGGTGATGTTGTCGCCATAGGAGCAAAACACCACCACCGGCACTTCGATGCGTTTGAGGTCGAGCCCGCTGCTCTTGCGCCCGAGGCCGCCGGACAGCTGATTGCCGATGAACAGGTCATCGACAATCATCTCGATCTCCTCGCCATTGAGCAGGGTCGGGCTGCCCCACCAGCGTTCGAAATCGAGGAAGCGCGGGGCCTCGCTGTCGACTTCGCTGAACAGGTGGTAGTACTTGCCCCACCAGGTGTTGGCCGGGTCGAGGCTTTCGAAATTGCTCACCAGCCAGGTGCCGTCGAAACGGTCATTGCCCAGGTCGCTGCCCAGGCGCGCCATCCAGCCGCCGCCCAGCAAACCACCGGTGTAGCGCATCGGATTGCGGCCATTGACGCCGGCCCAGTACGACAAAGGCGCGCCGTTGACGATGATCAGCCCCGGCAATTCCGGGCGGGTCGCCGCCAGGCCCATCAATGCCCAGCCGGCCTGGCAGTTGCCGATCACCACGGGTTTGGCGCTGGCGGGATGCCGGGCGCTGACCTCTTCGATAAACCGCGCCTGGGCTTCAACGATGTCCGCCAGGGTTTGCCCCGGACGTGGCGAATGGCTGAACGAAATGAAATAGGTCGGGTGGCCGGCACGCAAGCTTTCGCCGATGACCGAATCCTGTTTGAAACCGCCGATCCCCGAGCCGTGGCCGCCCCGTGGGTCAATGATGATGACCGGCTGCTTCTTGCTGTCGAGCTGTTGCCCGGGGCCCGCGAGGATCTGCAGTAGCGAGTAGTTGACCGGGCGCGGCAGGTCTTCACCGGCGACCAGGGTTTCATGATTGAACTTGAGCAGCAGCGGATACCCGGCACGTTCGTGGGCCAGGGTGTTGTCGCCGCGCTGACGCAAGGTGTCCCAGAACAGCACGCTGCGTTGGCAAAGGTCGGTGAGGTATTCCTGCCAGTCAGCGGCGGTCGGCTGTTTGAGCAACCCAAGGCTTGAAGGGGCGTAGGTTTTGGCCTGGCGCTGTTGCACGGCGTCGAGAACGTTGCGGGTGTTGAGGCGCTGCAGATGGTTCAGGTGCTCGAACAATCCGGACGGAGCGCAAAGCCCTTCATCGTGCAGCGCAATATTTTCTTCCTGACCCATCGTGAACTCCTGACGCCATGCGTGGGAACGTCGCCTTGGCTAATAGAAGCCAAGCCGGCCGTTCGATTGTCACGAGTGTATAGGGATTAACGGTCAAGGAAGCGAACTTTATTGTGCGCTGCACAAAATAGCCGTTGCTAAATTGTTTTGTGCGCTGCAATATTCAGCCTAACGCGATGGCTGGCAGGATCGCTTCGCGTCCTCAGGTCCATCCGGGCCTTTAAGTACCAGGAGATTCAAGCATGTCTTTTTTCAATTCGGAAAAACTGCAAACCGCTCAGAAAGCCAACCTCGACCTTTTGCAGCAGATCAGCGGCAAAGTCTTCGCCAGCGTTGAACAGCTGAGCCAGTTGCAGTTCAAGGCACTGCGCGACTCCACCGAAGAGCACTTCGAAGGCGTGCGCAAGCTGCTGGCAGTGCGTGATCCACAAGGTTTTGCTGATTTGCAGGCGTCGTTCACCCAGCCGAGCGCCCAGAGCGAACGCCTGGCCGAGTTCAATCGTCAGGTTCAAGCGCTGATCGTGGGCACGCAGTCGGACATCGCCAAACTGACGTCGAGTCAGGTCGAGGCCGGCACCCAGCAGGTGAATGAGTTCGTTGAATCGATCAGCAAGAATGCACCGGCCGGCTCCGAGCCTGTCGTGGCTGCGTTCAAGTCGGGCCTGGCGAATGCCAGTACCGCGTTTGAAAGCGCCCAGAAAGCCGTGAAACAGGCTTCCGATGTGGCCCAGAGCAATTTTGACGCCGCCACTGCCGCTGCCGCCAAAGCAGCACCGGAAGCGAGCGCCAAGGCCACCAGCGGTAACAAGTAAGTCATATCAGGCCAGCGGCACAAACAATGGCGATGGGTTTATTCCCCATCGCCATTTTTTTTCGTTCCGCTATCGGTGCCGGGCTTGGCGCCAAACATGCCGAACAGGTTCTGGGTATTGAGGTACAAGGCTTTGGACTGATCGACATACTGGCGCATCAGGTCCTGCATGACCGGGGCCTGTTGATGCATGAAGTCGCTCCAGGCTTCGGAGGACTGCGCGCCGGTCTGGGACTGGATGTCGATGACGGTCTGGATGCTTTTGTCCAGGTAGCTGCCGAGTACACCCTGGTACGGACCATAGAACTGGATAATCCCCATCAGCATCTCGCTGGTGAAGATCGGCTCTCCGCCGCTTTCGGCTTCCAGAATCACTTGCAGCAGGATACTGCGCGTCAGGTCTTCGCCGCTCTTGGCATCGACTACCTGAAACGCAACTTTATCGACGACCAATTGGCGGATGTCGGCCAGCGTCAAATGACTGCTGGTGTGGGTGTCATACAGTCGGCGATTGGGGTATTTCTTGATCAGGCGGGGGGTGTTCCGACTGTTATCTGGCATGCGGGGCGTCTCGTGGCGAGCCTGGTTTGCAGGCATCTTAACCTACTATCGCCAGTGCCGCGGGTGATCGTTCCCACGCTCTCCTTACCGATCGTTCCCACGCTCCGCGTGGGAATTCATCCTCGGACGCTCTGCGTCCGCTCTTGGGACGCGGAGCGTCCCGGGCTGCATTCCCACGCAGAGCGTGGGAACGATCAGGTACTACCAGATCGGCAGGGTGTAGCTGACGATCAACCGATTCTCATCCAGATCACTGCCGAAGTTAGTCGAACGCACCGTCGCATTACGCCATTTCACCCCGACATTCTTCAGCGGACCGCTCTGCACCACATAACCAATGTCGGTATCCCGCTCCCATTCCTTGCCTTCCGGACGGTTGCCACCCAAGTCAATATTGTCGCCAGTGATATAGCGAGTCATGAATGTCAGGCCCGGCACGCCCATCGCCGCGAAGTTGTAGTCGTAACGCGCCTGCCAGGATTTTTCGTCCTTGCTGGCGAAGTCGCCGATCTGCACGAAGTTCACCAGGAACGCATCGGTGCCGTTGACGTAGGCAAAACCGGTGTCGCCGCTCATGCCTTGATAACCCAGGCCGAACGCGTGCCCGCCGAGGCTGTAGGTGAACATCGCGCCAATTGCGTTGTTGTCGACATTGCTGCCGCCATCGTCCGTGGAGCGGGCAAAGCGCAGGTCGGTCTTGAACGATTGGCCTGTCGTCACCGGCATCACGTAGGTCAGGTTTACCAGGTGCTGGCTGTAGAAATTGTCGAGGTGGCCGTAGCTATAGCCGGTGGCGAGGTTGCTGGTCCATTTGTAGTTAAGGCTGGCGAAATCGAAGCTGTCGCTGCCGATATGCCGCGTGGTGATGCCTTTGGCGCCGGTTCGGGTGATGCCCATGTCCTCATAATCCGAGGAGTCGCGCTGATTGACCTGGGTCAGCCGCCCGGCATCCACGGTCAGGCCTTCCACTTCCAGCGAGGTCAACTGACCGCCCTTGAAGGTTTGCGGCAACAACCGAGAATCGTTGGCCAACACCGTTGGCAGTTTCGGCAGCAGCGTGCCGAGTTTCAGGGTGCTTTTGGAGGCGCGCAGTTTGGCGGTCAAACCCAGTTCGCCGTACTCGTCCTGAGCCCCTTTGCGGGTGTCGCCATGCCGTTTGAGCAGGCCGGAACCCGCGCGGTCAGGGCTGGAATCGAGCTTGACGCCGACCAGGCCGATGGCATCGAAACCGACCCCGATCAAACCGTCGGTAAAGCCCGATTCATAGCGCAACAGGAAACCCTGGGCCCATTCCTCTTGTTTGGATTGGGCGGCGTTGTCCTGGCGATAATCACGATTGAAATAGAAGTTGCGCAGCTCAAGGCTGGCCTTGCTGTCTTTGACAAAGTCCGCAGCGGCGGGGGCCGAGAGGCTGATGACGCCGCCGGCCAGCAACAGTCGGGTAGCGAGGGTGCGGGTGTTGCGGTCCATGGTGAAGCCCCTTTGTTTTTATTATGGAAAGACAAGTCCCGCGGCCCTCGCCAGGCAGGCGAGGGCTTATCAATAAAAAACGCGGACGCCGAATCGAGAGGAGCGTGGCGCCGCGTGGGTTCAAATCGTTAGAACTGTTCGGCGCTCAGGCCGTACAACGAGGCGCTGCCGGCGAGAATGGAATGCTCCAGGCTCAACGTGCGTGGGAGCAGACGGCGGATGTAGAAATCCGCGGTGGCGATCTTCGCGCCATAGAACTTGGGGTCGTCGCTGAGTTTTTTCTTCGCGACCTGGGCCATGCGCGCCCAGAGCCAGGCGTAGGCGACGTAACCGAACAGGTGCAGATACTCGACCGAAGCCGCGCCGATTTCGTTGCGGTTGGTCGCGGCCTGGTCTTGCAGCCAGTCGCTGAGGTTTTCCAGACGCTGCACGGCATCGAACAATTGGACAGAGTAGGGCGCGTCGGGCTGATGGGCGAAATGACGGATCTCACCGGTAAACTGGCGCAACGCGGCGCCGCTATCGGCGAGCACTTTGCGTCCCAGCAAGTCGAGGGCCTGAATGCCGTTGGTGCCTTCGTAAATCTGTGCGATGCGCACGTCACGGACCAATTGTTCCTGGCCCCATTCGCGGATGTAGCCATGGCCGCCGAACACTTGCTGGCCGTTGATGCAGCTTTCCAGACCGGTATCGGTAAAGAACGCCTTGGCCACCGGGGTCAGCAGCGCGACCAGGGTTTGGGCGTTGTCCCGTTCCTTGGCGTCATCGGAAAACTTCGCCAGGTCCAGTTGCTGCCCGACATAACTGGCGAACGCGCGGCCACCTTCGGTCATGGCTTTCATGCTCAGCAGCATGCGGCGCACATCCGGGTGGACGATGATCGGGTCCGCCACTTTGTCCGGGGCAACCGCACCGGTCGGCGCGCGGCTCTGCACACGTTCACGGGCATACGCCACGGCGCTCTGATAGGACGCCTCGGCGCAACCAATGCCCTGAATGCCGATGGACAGGCGCTCGTAATTCATCATGGTGAACATCGCCGCCAGGCCTTTGTTGGCCTCGCCGACCAGCCAACCGCTGGCGCCGTCGAAGTTCATCACGCAGGTGGCCGAGGCCTTGATGCCCATCTTGTGTTCGATCGAACCGCAACTCACGGCGTTGGCATCGCCGAGGGAACCGTCGGCATTGACCAGCACCTTGGGCACGACGAACAGCGAGATGCCTTTCGGCCCGGCCGGCGCGTCTGGCAGTTTGGCCAACACCAGATGAACGATGTTTTCGGTCAGGTCCTGATCACCGCCGGTGATGAAGATCTTGCTGCCGGTGATGCTGAAACTGCCGTCAGCCTGAGGTTCGGCGCGGGTGCGGATGATCCCCAGGTCGGTGCCGGCGTGGGCTTCGGTCAAACACATCGAACCGGCCCAGCGGCCTTCGTACATCGGTGGCAGGTAGCGTTTTTTCAGGGCCTCGCTGGCGTGGGCATCCAGCGCCAGGCAGGCCCCGGAACTTAACGCCGAATACAGGGCGAAGCTTGAATTGGCGCCGTAGAGCATTTCTTCGAACTGCACGGCGAGCATCTTCGGCATGCCCATGCCGCCGAAATCGGGGTTACCGCAAAGGCCCACCCAGCCGCCTTCGATGTAAGTGGCATAAGCCTGTTTGAAGCCGATCGGCGTGCTGACCTGGCCATCGAGCCACTGGGCGCCTTCTTCATCGCCGCTGCGATTCAACGGCGCAATCAGGTGCGAGGTGACTTTCGCCGCTTCCTCAAGAATGGCGTCAGCGGTGTCGGCGTCGACATTGTCGGCCAGCGCCGGCAAGCGCGCCCACAGGGCCGGGGCATCGAACACTTCATGCAGCACAAAGCGCATGTCGCGCAGCGGGGCGTTGAATTCGGGCATAACGTGAACCTCAAAAGGTGTGCGATGGGCACGGTGCCGCGATGGCGGGCCGTGCCCTTTCAATCAATGAGCGGAAGCGCTGGCGGCGCCGAGGCCGGTCTGGGCGCGAACGAACTGGTCGGCGTAGGCATCACGCTCCTTGTCGGCCCGCACGCTGCGGTCAAGTTTCGACACCACCACGATCACGAAGAACGCCAGCGGCATGGAGAACAGCGCCGGGTGGTCGTACGGGAAGATCGCCTGAGCATGACCGAGCACGGTGACCCAGACCGCTGGCGAAAGGATCACCAGCACCAGCGCGCAGATCAGGCCGGCGAAACCGCCGATGATCGCGCCTTTGGTGGTCAGGCCTTTCCAGTACATGGCCATGATCAGCACCGGGAAGTTGGTCGACGCAGCGATGCCGAAGGTCAGGCCCACGAGGAACGCGACGTTCATTTTCTCGAACAGAATGCCCAGCAGAATCGCGATGATGCCCAGGCCAACCGTGGCCATGCGGGTCACGCGCATTTCCTGTTTCTGGCTGGCTTTGCCTTTCTTGAACACGGTGGCGTAGAGGTCGTGGGAAATCGCCGAGGCACCGGCCAGGGCCAGTCCGGACACCACCGCCAGAATGGTGGCGAAGGCCACCGCTGAGAGAAAACCGAAGAACAGGTTGCCACCGACCGCTTTGGCCAGGTGCATGGCGACCATGTTGCCGCCGCCGATCAAGGCGCCGCCGACTTCACCATTGACGTAGTACTGCGGGTCGGTGCCGATGATCACCATCGCGGCAAAGCCCAGGGTGCAGACAACCAGGAAGAAGAAGCCGATGAAACCGGTGGCGTAGAACACCGACTTGCGCGCTTCCTTGGCGTTCGGCACGGTGAAGAAGCGCATCAGGATGTGCGGCAGGCCGGCAATCCCGAACACCAGGCCCAGGGACATCGAAGCGGTGTTGATCGGGTCGGCGAGCATTGAGCCGGGGCCCATGATGTTCCAGCCGCTGGCATGGGCCTGGACGGCTTTGTCCGCCAGGGTTTCGTAGCTGAAACCGAACTGCGACATGGCCATGACCGCGAGGGTGGTGCCGCCAGCAAGCAGCAACACAGCCTTGATGATCTGCACCCACGTGGTGGCGATCATGCCGCCGAAGATCACGTAGACCAGCATCAGCGCGCCGACGATCACCACGGCTACCGGGTAATCAAGACCGAACAGCAACTTGATCAACTGACCGGCACCGACCATCTGCACGATCAGGTAGCAGCACACCACCGTCAGCGAACCGAACGCGGCGAAGATCCGCACTTTGTTCTGGTCCAGGCGATAGGAGACGATGTCGGCGAAGGTGTAGCGGCCCAGGTTGCGCAGACGCTCAGCCATCAGGAAGGTGATGATCGGCCAGCCGACGAAGAAGCCGATGGTGTAGATGAAGCCGTCGTAGCCCTTGGCGAATACCAGGCTGGACAGCCCCAGCAGCGTGGCGGCGGACATGTAGTCACCGGCAATCGCCAGGCCGTTCTGGAACCCGGTGATGCCACCGCCCGCGGTGTAGAAGTCGGACGTGGATTTGGTTTGGCGCGCGGCCCACCAGGTAATCGCCAGTGTGCCCAGCACGAAGACGAAGAACATGCCGATGGCATGCAGGTTCAGCGGTTGTTTTTCCACCGCACCCACGGCCGGGGCGGCGAGGACGATGGAGGCTGGCAACAGGCCGGCAGCGGCGAGGATGAGTTTACGAAGCAGGTTCATCACTTGCTCTCCTCGAGAATGGCCGCGCCCAGTGCGTCGAAACGCGTGTTGGCGCGGTAGACGTACCAACCGGTCAGCAGCCAGGAAAAAATGATGATCGCCGCGCCCACCGGCATGCCCAGGGTCAACATCCGATGTTCGGCGAGCGGCGCATGCAGCCACTGTGGGGCAAAGGCCACCACCAGCATGAACCCGTAGTACGTGCCCAGCACCGCAGCGCTCAGCGACCAGGCCAGGCGCGAACGGCTGCTGACTAATTGCAGGAATTTCGGATTGGTCCGAATGCGCTCGCAACGTTGGGTATCGGTTGAATGGATGTCGATCATGGGTGGCTCCACATGTGTTGTTATAGGCGTTTGTACGGGCTGAATCCGGCGTGCACGAGCCCGAAGCGGCAGGTAAGGCACCTGCCGCCGGGTGGGTACAACGTCGGTTCGGGTTAGAGCGCTTTAGCCCTGTCGCGCAGGACGTACTTCTGGATCTTGCCGGTGGACGTTTTCGGCAACAGGGTGAAGATCACCGTGCGCGGCACTTTGAAACCGGCCAGGTGTTCACGGCAGAAACTGATGATGTCGGCCTCGCGCACGTCCTGGTGATCGGCCTTCAACGTGATGAAGGCGCAAGGCGTTTCGCCCCATTTTTCGTCAGGACGAGCAACCACGGCCGCTTCCATCACCCCCGGATGGCGATAAAGCACGCCTTCCAGTTCGATGGTGGAAATGTTCTCGCCGCCGGAAATGATGATGTCCTTGAGCCGGTCCTTGATCTCGACATAACCGTTGGGATGACACACCGCCAGGTCGCCGGTGTGGAACCAGCCGCCTTCGAACGCTTCGGCGGTGGCGGTCGGGTTTTTCAGGTAGCCCTTCATCACGGTGTTGCCGCGCATGAAGATCTCACCGATGGTTTGACCGTCACGCGGGGTCGGTTCCAGGGTCTTCGAATCGCCGACCATCACACCTTCGAGCGTCGGGTAGCGCACACCCTGACGGGATTTGATTTGCGCTCGTTCATCCAGCGCCAGCTCATCCCATTCCGCATGCCAGGCACAGAGCGTTACCGGGCCGTAGGTTTCGGTCAGGCCATAAACGTGGGTGACCTTGATGCCCATCTCTTCGACGGCGCCGATCACTTTGGCCGGTGGTGCAGCGCCGGCAACCATGGCGTTGACCGGGTGATCGATGGCCGCTTTGGCCGATTCCGGCATGTTGACCAGCGCATTGAGCACGATGGGTGCAGCGCACAGGTGCGTCACTTGGTGCTCGCGGATCAGGGTGAGGATTTTCTGTGGATCGACCCGGCGCAGGAACACATGCACGCCGGCCATTGCGGTGATCACCCACGGGTAGCACCAACCGTTGCAATGGAACATCGGCAAGGTCCAGAGGTACACCGGATGGTTGCCCATGGCCCAGGTCATCTGGTTGCCCAGCGAGTTCAGGTACGCGCCGCGATGGTGATAAACCACGCCTTTCGGGTTGCCGGTGGTGCCGGAGGTGTAGTTCAGCGAGATGGCTTGCCACTCGTTGGCCGGCCACTGCCAGGCGAAATCCGGATCGCCTTCGGCCAGCAGCGCTTCATAGTCGAGGTCGCTGACGGCCTGGCCTTCACCGTATTCCGGGTCATTGACGTCGATGACCAGCGGCGGGTGATCGAGCATGCCGATGGCTGCGTGAATCACGTCGTGGAATTCGCGGTCGGTGATCAGCACCTTGGCTTCGCCATGCTGCAGCATGAAGGCAATGGCTTCGGCATCCAGGCGCACGTTGAGCGGGTTGAGCACCGCGCCGATCATCGGCACGCCGAAATGCACTTCCAGCATCTCGGGGATGTTGGGCAGCATCACCGCCACGGTGTCGTTCTTGCCGATGCCGCGACCGGCCAGTGCCGAGGCCAGGCGTCGGCAACGGGTGTAGGTCTGTGCCCAGGTGCGACGGATCGAACCGTGGATGACGGCGGGGTAGTGGGGGTAAACGCTGGCGGTGCGCTCGATGAAGCTGAGCGGCGACAAGGCAATATGATTGACAGCCGAAGGGCCTAGCCCTTGTTCATAGATCGACATGACGGGTACTCGGTGGCTGATTGTTAGCTCTATGGATGGCCTGTTCAGCGTAGCCGCTGGGGTCATCTTTTATGTCAGGGGTGCTTTATATAACAATCTGCCATGCATATGGAAGTACAACCTACGCAGTATAGTAGATATACTATATTTGATTCTTCGGCTTCCAAATGAATGCGGCGATACCACTAGCGCCGGTATATTCTTGGCTCCCCCAACAACGCGGACCTGTGATGACCCTGACCCCCGTTCGATTGCACAGCTGGTTGCGCCTGCAACGCGAGGGCGTGTCCCTGGCCGCCCGGGCGGATGCGTTGTGCCGTGCGTTGCAGGAATGTCCCGAGGTGCGCCGGGCGGTTTACCTGAGCTGGCAACCCAATGCGCGGATTTACAGCCACGAGGGCGCGGCGCAGCATTTTCCGCCGGGCCTGGGCGATCCGTCGCTGGCCAGCGATCAGTTGCTGTTTGATCGGCTGGTCGAGACCGGGCGCCTGGACCTGGCGCAAGTTCGGCAACTCGATTGCTGGCTGTCCGGGCGGTTGCGCCGGGCGGCGATCAGCCATGGGCAAGTGTTTGATCTGGCCTTGCAGACGGGGCAGGCAGGGCTCTTGCTGGTGGAAGTCTGTGACGGCGTGAGTCTTGACTGGCTGGGTTGGGTGCAGGATTTGCTGACGACCTTGCTCAGCAGCGTCAATGGCATGCTGCGGGGTTCGCCGCTGTTGGGTCACGACCCACAACCGAGCTTGTTGCTTGATGCACAGGGCCGGCCGCTGGAGTTCAATGCGGCGCTGCTGGCCTTGCTCGCAGAAAAGTCGCTGACCGAGGTGCTGGGCTTTTTGCCGGTGAATCACCGGGTGCTGGTGCGCGCCTGCCTTGACCAGCAACGGGCCATCGAAGGGGTGGAAGCTCAGTTCGAAGCGCAGATCCTGATCTGGACGTTTATCCCCGACCCCCAGGACAACCGCGTGCTCGCCCGTTGCCGCGATGCCACGGCCCAAGTGCTGGCTGAACGTGAAGCGGCCACGGCACGGCGCCTGTACCGGCTGATCATCGAGAACACCACCGACCTGATTTCCCGCCACACCCCGGACGGGTGCTTTCTCGATGCCTCGCCGGCGTCCTGGACATTGCTCGGCTACTGGCCCGAAGAACTGCGCGGGCAAATGGCCCAAGGTCTGTTCCATGGCCAAGACCTGGCCAATCTGGTGCAGCGCGCCCGGGATGCGCTGGAGCAGGACGGTTACCACACGATGACGTACCGCATTCGCCACCGTGCCGGGCATTATCTGTGGTTTGAAACCGCCAGCCGGGCGATTCGCGAAACCTACACCGGCGCGGTGGTCGAAGTGGTCAGCGTGTCCCGGGACATCACCGCTCGTGTGCAAGCCGAAGAGAACAAGCGACGCCTGGCCGAAGTGGTCGAGGCCAACACTGATCCGGTGCTGTTTATCGACCCTGACGGGCAAGTGACTTACCTCAACCCGGCGGCGCGGCGCATCCTCGGCATCGACGAGGAACAACCGATGCCGGCCCTCTCGCAGCTGTTCGCCAGCGCTGACCTGACGCGTCTGCAACGTGACGGCTGGAGCCGCGCCGAACGTGACGGCGTGTGGAGCACCGATGCGCGGTTGCAGCCGCCCGGTGGCGGCACCTCAGTGCCGGTGTCGCTGGTGTTGCTGGCGCACCGTTCGGCCGGCGGCGAGCGCTATTACTCATTGGTGGCGCGAGACATGACCGAGCGTGAATTGCGCGAGGTGCAACAGCGTCGCCATCAGGACGAACTGGCTCACACTGCGCGGCTGGTCACGCTGGGTGAACTGGCCTCGGGCATTGCCCACGAAATCAACCAGCCACTGGCCGCTGTGGTCAATTACGCCAATGCCAGCCAGCGCTATCTACTAACACTCGATTCCAACCCGCAGGCCGCCGAACGAGTGGCCCAAGGGCTGCAACGCATCACCCAGCACGCCACCCATGCCTCGGAAGTGATCAAGCGTCTACGGGCGTTTCTGCGCAAGGGCCAGCGTCGCATGCAGGCGCTGAATTTTACCGATGTCGCCCGTGAAGCCGTGCGTTTGTGTGCCTGGGAGGCGAGCAATTGCCAAGTGACAATCGAGGATCGACTGCCGGATAATCTGCCGCCCGTTTATGCCGACCGGGTGTTGCTTGAACAGGTGCTGCTCAATCTGTTGCGCAATGCCATCGATGCCAACCGCGAACGACATCCGGGTCAGCCCTCGCTGATCGTGATGACGGCGGAGCAGGGCGGTGGTGCCACCGTGGAAATCCGTGTGCAAGACCAGGGGCCGGGCGTCAGCGAGCCCGAACTGGAGCAGATATTTACCCCGTTCTATACCAGCAAGGCCGATGGCCTGGGCCTTGGCTTGTCCATGAGCCGCAGCATCATCGAAGGTTTCGGCGGCGAGTTGCAGGCCCGGCGTCAACCGGTCGGACTGCTGATGTGCTGCCGTTTGCCGCTGGTCGGTCCAACAAAACAACAACAGGAATAATGCAATGGCAGGTGTGACGGAGCACGTGGTGTATGTGGTCGACGATGACCAGGGCATGCTCGATTCAACGGTCTGGCTGCTGGAATCGGTCGGGCTCAAGGCCTTGCCGTTCACCAGCGGCGTGGAGTTTCTCGGTGCCTGCGATGCCACGCTCAATGCCTGTGTGCTGCTCGACGTGCGCATGCCCGGCATGGGCGGTTTGAACGTGCAGGAAGAAATGCGCGCGCGGGAGCTGAACCTGCCGATCATTTTCGTCAGCGGCCACGCCGACGTGCCGATCGTGGTGCGCGCGTTCAAGGCCGGCGCCCATGACTTCATCGAGAAACCCTACAACGAGCAGCTGTTGCTGGACAGCGTGCAGCAGGCGCTCAGCAACTGCGCCGCCCACCGTTCGGGCAATCACGGCCATGATGCCCTGCAGGCCCGTTTGCTGACACTGACCCCACGCGAGCGCGATGTCTTGCTGCCGCTGGTGCAGGGTTACACCACCCGGGAAATCGCCGAGCAACTGGGCGTCAGCGCAAAAACCGTCGACCTGTATCGCTCGCGGGTGATGAAGCGCATGCAGGCCAACACGCTGCCGGACCTGGTGGGCATGGCCATTGCCGCCGGGCTGGTCGATCCGCTGAAACTGCGCTGATACCTCGCGCCGGGTATTGAACGTCTATGCTGGGCTAACCGATCCCCTACCGTTGCAGTGACCTGCAAGGAGGCATCCGTGGAGCCCACGCCCTTTTCCGAGAAAACGCTCACTCGCACGCTGCTCGATGTGCTGATTCGTGCCGGGTTGATCGCTGTCCTGGTGCTTTTTTGTTTCGAAATATTCAGCCCGTTCCGCGACTTGATGCTGTGGTCGCTGATCCTGGCGATCACCCTCTATCCGCTGCAAGAGCGGATGCGGGGGACGCACAAACCGGGGCACGTGGCGACGCTGATCATCCTGGTCGCCATTGTCATCCTGATGGTGCCGATCTACTTGCTGGGCACCTCGATTGCCGACTCCGTCGAGCATGCGATGGAAATCGTCAAGGGCGGAGGTTTTCACATTCCGCCGCCGGCCGACTCAGTCGCCAGTTGGCCGTTGGTGGGTCAGCCGCTGTCTGATTTCTGGCTGCAGGCCTCAACCAATCTTCCCGACCTGACCGCGAAATACGTGCCACAGATCAAACACGCCAGCCTGGGCCTGTTGGGCAAACTGGCCGGCGTCGGCATGGGTTTCCTCACGTTCATCTTCGCTTTGATCATTGCCGGGATTTTCATGGCCCATGGTGAAGGCGGGAGCCGCGCCGCGGTCCAGATTGCCTCGAGAGTCAGCGGTCCGGCCAGGGGGCCGAAAATCGCCGAACTGTGCACCGCCACCATCCGTGCGGTCGCGCTGGGCGTGGTCGGTATCGCTTTCATCCAGATGCTGCTGGTGGGCCTCGGGTTTGTCTTCAAGGGCATCCCCGGTGCCGGCCTGCTGGCGTTGGCGGTGCTGTTGCTCGGCATCATGCAGTTGCCGGTGACGTTGATTACGCTGCCGGTGATTGCCTTTGTCTTCGCCACCGAAGGCGCCAACACGGCGACCATTATTTTCTCCATCTATGTGTTCATTGCCGGCCTGGTGGACAACGTCCTCAAACCCTTGCTGTTGGGGCGCGGTGTCGATGTGCCGATGCCGGTGGTGTTGATTGGCGCCTTGGGCGGCATGGTCACCAGCGGCATCATCGGGCTGTTCATCGGCCCGGTGGTGCTTGCCGTCGGCTATCAATTATTCTGGCAATGGGTGCAGGATCGACCGCCGGAAGGAGGAGGGCCGCCACTATGACTGCGCAGGACCATGAACTGCTGGATCAGGTGCTGATCGCCCACGGTGGCCTGGAGCGCTGGAACAGCTTCAACACCGTTCGCGCCACACTGGTGACCGGCGGTTCGCTCTGGGGCGCGAAAGGGCTGACCCAGGACAGCGCCCCTCGCCGGATGACCGTTTGGCTGCACGAACAGAAAGCCTCGGTCACCCCCTTCGGTGGCCCGGACAAACGCACGGCCTACACACCCGACAGAATCGCCATCGAAACCACCGAAGGGAAGGTGGTTGCCGAGCGCCAGGCGCCCCGGGAATCCTTCCGCGATCACGACGAAAATACCCCTTGGGATCCATTGCATCGCGCCTACTTCAACGGCTATGCGCTCTGGTCCTATCTGACCATGCCTTTTCTGTTCACCTTGCCGGGCGTCGTAACCGAAGAAATCGAGTCTTGGCAAGAAGGATCACAACACTGGCGCCGCTTGCGGGTGCACTTCCCCGAGCACATCGCCACACACTGCGCCGTACAGGATTTCTACTTCGGCGAAGACTTTCTGCTGCGGCGACACGACTACAACGTCGACGTCAGTGGTGGTATGCCGGCCGCCCAGTATGTGCATGACTACATCGAAGCCGACGGGCTGCGCATGCCCGGCAAGCGGCGTGCCTACCGGCGCGGGTGGGACGGCCAGGCCAACAAGGATGCGTTGCTGGTGGCCATCGATCTCAGCGAAATCGGCTATTTCTGATGCACCGCGGAGGGATCAATCATGACCGTACATGCCTGGGAAAAACTCTACCTCGATGACTTGAGCCTGGGTCAGCAGTTCGAAAGCGACAGCCTGCGCGTCCATCGCGCGTCGATGCTGGCCTTCGCTCAGGAGTACGACCCGCAACCGTTTCATCTCGACCCTGAAGCCGCCGAGCTGAGCATGTTTCGCGGCCTGGCCGCCAGCGGCTGGAACACTGCGGCCCTGACCATGAAGCTGCTGGTGGACAGCGTGCCGTTGGCGGACGGCATCATCGGATTGGGCATCGAACTGAGCTGGCCGACACCGACTTACCCCGACGACCTGTTGCGCCTGCAATGCACCGTGCAGGCCATCGACCCGTCCAGCTCCAAGCCCGACCGGGGCGTGGTGACGATGTTCATGGAAACCCTCAATCAGAATGACAAGGTGGTGCAGCGAGCCACCGGCAAACTCTTGGTTTTCAGGAGACCGCCGCCTGACTGAAAAGTAGTCATGGGTTTAAGGGCGCGCGCATGATGGCGAAGGCCCGTTTCACCGAGTCAGTTGAGCACGCTCTGTCGATGGCAGGGACCGGAGGAGGCGTTGTGAAACCATTTCTGCCCAGGCCCAGCGCCTCAACGATGAACATGTTGCGTGAAGGGTGCCTGCAACGCCGTGACGCGGTGCCGCAAGAGCTGACGGAACAAGCGGTCATCCCGGGCATCCCGAATGCGCGCTACTGGCTGGACCGGGACCTGACGGCGTTCATCCGGGATGCGAGCCTGGCCAACGATCGCGAGGTCGAGGCGCTCGCCGACGCAGAGTTGCCCCCCGATGCGCTGCCGCTGGCCTATTATCTGGCCATCTCGGGGGGCGGCGACGCCGGCACTTTCGCAGCGGGCATCATCGCCGGCTGGACCTTGCATGGGAGCCGACCGGCTTTCAAAGTCGTCACCGGCATCAGCGCGGGCGCCCTGGTCGCGCCGTTCGCTTACCTGGGGCCTGAGTACGACAGCATCATTCTGGGGATCTGCAGCGCAATCGGTCCGAAAGACGTTTTCCATGCCCGAAGTGTGCTGACTCGTCTGGCCAGCGACGGCATCGCGGACAGCAAGCCGCTGGCGCGCCTCATTGCCAAGTACATCACCGCCGACGTGCTGGCGGCGATTGCCGCGCAATACGCCCAAGGACGGCTGCTGATGATCGGCACCACCGACCTCGATGCCGGGCGGCCCGTCACCTGGAACATGGGCGCGATTGCGTCCAGCGGAGCACCGGGGGCGCTGCACCTGTTTCGCAACATCATGATCGCGTCGATGAGCATCCCCGGCGCCGTTTCACCGGTCATGATCGATGTGGAAGTGGACGGCCAACAGTTTCAGGAAATGCACGTCGACGGAGGCGTCCTCACTCAAGTGTTCCTTTACCCGCCGGGCACCGTGATGGCCCTGAACAGCGTGGCCGGCGCGCGTATCCGCCGGGCCCGGCATTTCTACGTCATTCGCAACGGCAAGCTGGAACCGCAATGGTCCGGCACCAAGCGCCGGACCCTGAGCATCGGCGGCCGAGCCATCAGCACCTTGATCCAGACCCAGGGGATCAGCGACCTGAATCATATTTACCGGATCGCCCAGCAGGATGGCGCGGACTTCAATCTGGCGTACATCGGCGCCGATTTTATCTGTCCGCGCAATCAGAAATTCGATGGCGAGTACATGAAACGTCTGTTCGATTACGCGTTTCAACTCAGCGCGGAAGGCTATCCGTGGCATAAATCGCCGCACACCTGAGTTGTCCGAATGAAATTTATACTGTAGTTTTTCATGAAATTATAAAAAGATAATTTCATGAGGCTTGTATGTTTCAGCAGTCCACGCAGCATGTCGCCAGTTACTACGCCCACAGTTGCGCTGATCGCCTGAGCACCCGACCGGCGCTTGTCGGTGAGCAAAGCACTGAGGTTGTGATCATCGGTGCCGGCTTCAGCGGCCTGCACACCGCGTTGCGCCTGGCCTTGGCGGGTAAACGCGTGACGTTGCTGGAGGCCAGCCGCGTGGCGTGGGCTGCGTCGGGACGCAATGGTGGGCAGGCCATTCTCGGTTGGTCGTGCGACATGCCGCCTCTGGAAGCGGCGCTGGGTTACGAACGGGCGCGACGGTTGTGGGACGGCATGCGCTGGGCTGCGCAAGAGTTGCGTGAACTGCCGGCCCGTCATGGTTTCGACTGCGATTATCGTGCCGGGCATTTGTGGACTTCGGTGATGCCCCGTCGGGTCGGCCTGTTGACCGAGTGGCAGCACGAAGCCAGTCACAAGTGGGGCCACGAGGGCTTGCAGTTCATCCGCCGTGAGCAGTTGCCGGAATGGGTGGCCAGCGAGCGCTATCAGGCTGGGCTTTATGACCCCGAGGGCGGGCACCTGAATCCACTGAAACTGGCCCTCGGCCTCGCCGCTGCCATCGAACGTGCGGGCGGTCGTATCCATGAACAAAGCAAGGCGTTGAGTTACCGAGAGGAGGGCGGCCAGTTCCTGGTGAACACCGAACGCGGGTCTATTCGTGCGGATGTGCTGGTGCTGGCCTGCAATGCCTACCTCGATCGGCTCGATCCTCAGTTGGCCAGTTGCGTATTGCCCGTGGGGACTTACCAGGTCGCCACTGCACCGCTGACGACCGAGCAGGCCACGGCGCTGTTGCCGAGCAATGTCTGCGTCACCGACAACCAGTTCGTCCTCGACTATTTCCGTCGCACGCCAGACAACCGCCTACTGTTCGGCGGTGGCTGCACGTACCTGGGTGGAATGCCCAAGGACATCGCCGGCGCAACCCGGCCGTTTCTGGAACGGGTTTTCCCACAGCTAAAAGGCGTGAAGCTGGAATTCGCCTGGGGCGGGCACATCGACCTGACGCTCAAACGCACGCCTGACATTGGCCGGTGGGGTGATCGCTACTGGCTGCAAGGCTACTCCGGACATGGCGTGCTGCCGACGCTGGCCGCCGCCCGCGCCGTGTCCGACGCGATTCTCGGCCAGACAGATGAACTGGCGTTGTATCAAGGCTTGAGTAACCCCAGTTTCCCCGGCGGTAAATACCTGGCGGCGCCGCTGGAAGCCATCGGCAAGGCGTGGTATCGACTGCGCGACAGCATTTGAGGAAGGAATTCCAGGCATGAACAAGCAAGAAGAAATCGCTGCGCTGGCGATCCTTATTCACGATCTGCGCAAGCACAAGAAATACACCTTGAAGGACCTGGCCGACCAGATCGGTCGTTCCGTCGGCTTTCTCTCCCAGGTCGAACGCGGCCTGTCACGGCCTACCGTGGCCGACCTGACCGCGATCAGCGAAACCCTCGGCGTGCCGACCACCTACTTCTACAGCCTGCCAAAACCCAAGGAACTGCCGTGGGTCACCCGGCCGGATGAACGCCGCACGCTGTATTACGCCAATGGCATCACCGACATTCTGGTGTCGCCGAAGATGCGGGCTTCGTTTTCCATGCTCGAAAGCCATCTCGAAGCCGGCGCCAGCAGTGGCGAGCGGCACTTGACTGACAGTTCGGAGCAGGGCGGCTACGTGCTCGAAGGCGAGTTGACGCTGTGGTTGGGCGATGACGACGCCGTCACCCTGCAGACCGGCGACAGCTTTCAGTTCGACAGCCATACCCGCTGCCGTTACGGCAACCTCACCGAGCACCTCACGCGAGTGCTCTGGGTCTACACCTGATAATCACAATAGGACCAACGATGATGGACGCTGATCTGCTGGCCGAGGTGCAAGCCTTCCGCCAACGCTACCCTGATGTACGTTACGTCGACCTGATTTCCCTGGACATTCCGGGGCACTTCTACGGCAAACGCTATCCCGTTGAGATGCTGGAAAAAGTCGCGGCCGGCAGCGCACTGAAGCTGCCGCAAAACTGTGTGCTGCTGGGCGTGCAGGGCGGGTTGTTCAAGATTGGCGACTACTGCTTTAACGACGGCGACCCGGATGCGCTGCGCCGCCTGGTGCCAGGCACACTCAAACCGGTGAGCTGGGAAGGGCAACCGCTGGGACAAATGCTGATCACCTCGGACGGCACCGAAAAGCCGATTGTGTTCGAACCGCGCCAGGTGCTGGCGCAGGTGTTGGACCGGCTCGCGGGCAAAGGCATTCATCCGGTGGTGGCGTTCGAACTGGAGTTCTATCTGTTCGATAAAAAGCTGCGCGACGGGCTGCCGCAGTTTCCCCGGGATGACCTGACCGACGATGCCGATGATCAACCGAACATGCACATCGAGCGACTGTCGCGCTTTGCGCCGGTGCTTGATGACATGGTCGAGACGTCGCGGGCGCAAGGCATCGATAGCACGGTGATCACTGCCGAACTCGGCCCGGGCCAGTTCGAAATCAATTTCGGCCATCTTGATGATGGTTTGCGTGCGGCGGACTGGGCGGCCTTGTTTTGTCGCAGCAGCCGTGGCGTGGCCCTGAAACACGGTTACCGCGCCAGTTTCATGGCCAAACCTTACTTGCAGCACCCGGGCAGCGGCATGCATGTGCACGTCAGCCTTTACGACGCTGCCGGCAATAACATCCTCGCGGCAAACCAGCAACAATCGCTGCGTCATGCCGTGGCGGGTTGCCTGGAACTGCTCCCGCATTGCATGCCGATTTTTGCACCGAACCAGAATGCGTTTCGCCGTTTGGGCGGCACGACAAACATCGCCACGCGGGCGAGCTGGGGGTTTGAGGATCGTGATGCGTGCCTGCGCATTCCCGAATCGGATGCGAAAAACCTGCGCATTGAACATCGCCTGTCCGGCGCCGATGCCAACCCATACCTGGTGCTGGCGGCGATTCTGGTGGGACTTGAGCATGGCCTGGAGGCAGGCAATGAACCGATCCTGCCGCTCAACGAAGACCGCAACAGCGGGGTCGACTTCCCGCTGGAAATGCTCGAAGCGGTGCGCGTCATGCAGCATCAACCGCAGCTGCGCGAAGGGCTGGGCACGGAGTTCGTGGACGTGTATTGCGAGAACAAGCGTCAGGATCATCTGGCATTCATGCAGGAGATCAGTGCGCGGGAGTATCGCTGGTACCTGTAATCCAGGCATGCCGATGCACTTTAATAAAGCTTTCGTGCGGCGGCATGCACTAAGCCAAGGCAGAAACTGCAGAGTTCATACCCTTTAAGCCCCGGCGGGAGCCGTAAAACCGCGACAATCAGCGCTTGGCACAATCGCTGCATTACATCGATCAGGCCCACCGTGAACGCAGTCGAGTGGGCAGCCCCCTCGGTCAACGACGATCGATTCGTGGGCAACATCGGTGGGTCAGGCATAGACGTCTGGTTTCAACACCGCAAAAGAACAGGCAAAGACGCCTGGAACCGCAAGGTTTCAGGCGTTTTTTTTTGCTTTTTGAACCGTGATGGGCTTAGCCGGGTGCTTCTTATGAATTCCAATGTGGCCGCGTTGAACAAGCTGCAAACGCTGATCGTGATCGGTAACGGCATGGTCGGACACCATTGTGTCGAACAGCTGATCGAGCGCGGGGCGCTTGATCACTATCGGTTGCACGTCTTCAGCGAGGAGCCGATGCGTGCCTACGACCGCGTGCACCTTTCCGAATACTTCACGGGCCGTGATGCCGAATCGCTCGCCTTGGGTGAAGCTTCGTTGTACCAGACTCCGGGTGTCACCTTGCACTTGGGTGTGCCGGTGCTGGAAATCGACCGCGCCCGGCGCCAGCTGATCACCGCGCAAGGGTGCGTCGCCTACGACAAACTGGTCCTGGCCACCGGGTCCTATCCGTTCGTTCCGCCGATCGAAGGTGCCGAGGGTGATTCGCGCCTCGTGTACCGCACCCTTGAGGACCTCGATGCGATCCGTGCTGCTGCGTCCAATGCCCGACGCGGCGTGGTGGTCGGTGGTGGCTTGCTCGGACTGGAAGCCGCCAACGCCCTGAAAAGCCTGGGCCTGGAAGCTCATGTGGTGGAATTCGCCCCGCGTTTGATGCCGGTGCAACTGGACGAGCAGGGCGGTCGCGCGCTCAAGGCACAGATCGAACGCCTCGGCGTCGGTGTGCACCTGTCACGCGGCACTCAATCGATCAGCGCGGGTGAGGAATATCGCTATCGGATGAATTTCGCCCATGACGAATTCCTTGAAACCGACCTGATTGTGTTTTCCGCCGGTATCCGTGCCCAAGACACCTTGGCCCGTCAGTCCTCGCTGGAAGTCGGCCCGCGTGGCGGCGTGGTGATTGACGACCAATGCCTGACCAGCGATCCGCACATCTACGCCATCGGCGAGTGTGCCGCGTGGAATGGCAGCATTTTTGGCCTGGTGGCCCCGGGTTACCAGATGGCCCGAGGTGTTGCCGCACTGTTGTGCAACGAAGCCGCCGAGCCGTTCATGGGCGCGGACATGTCGACCAAGCTCAAGCTGCTGGGCGTCGATGTCGGCTCCATCGGCGATGCGCACGGCAGCACGCCGGGCTCGCGCAGTTATCAGTTCATCGACGAAACCACCGCCAGTTACCGCCGTCTCGTGGTGGATGCGACCGGCAAGCACGTGCTCGGCGCGGTGTTGGTCGGTGACAACAGCTATTACGACACGCTGCTGCAGTACATGCAGAATGCGATTGCCTTGCCGGCGGAACCCGCCAGCCTGATCCTGCCGTCGTCCGAAGGCGCGCCGACCCTGGGCCCGGGCGCATTGCCCGAGTCGGCCACGGTGTGCTCGTGCCACAACGTCACCAAGGGCTCCATTTGCTCGGCCATCGACGGTGGCTGCACCGATCTCGGCCTGCTCAAGTCGCAAACCAAGGCCTGCACCGGTTGCGGCGGTTGTGCCGGGTTGCTCAAGCAAGTGTTCGAGCATGAGCTGATCGCCCGTGGCGTCAGCGTCGACAAGAGCCTGTGCGAACACTTCGCCTATACCCGTCAGGAGCTTTATGCGCTGGTGCGGGTAGAAGGGGTGATCACCTTCGAAGAACTGCTGGCCAAACATGGCCGTGGCCACACCGGTTGCGACGTGTGCAAACCGGCGGTGGGCTCGATCCTCGCGTCGTGCTGGAACCAGCCGATCATGGACGCCTCACTCGTGCCGCTGCAGGACACCAACGACACCTTCATGGCCAACATGCAGAAAAACGGCACCTATTCGGTAGTGCCGCGTATCCCTGGAGGCGAGATCACCGCCGACAAACTGATCGCCATTGGCGTGGTAGCGAAGAAATACGACCTCTACACCAAAATCACCGGCGGCCAGCGCATCGACCTGTTTGGCGCGCAGTTGCACGAGTTGCCGGACATCTGGGCCGAGCTGATTGAAGCGGGCTTCGAAACCGGGCACGCTTACGGTAAATCCACCCGCACGGTGAAGTCTTGCGTCGGTAGCACCTGGTGCCGTTACGGCGTGCAGGACAGCGTGCAAATGGCGCTGACCATCGAGGATCGCTACAAGGGCCTGCGCTCGCCGCACAAGCTCAAGTTCGCGGTGTCCGGCTGCACCCGTGAATGCGCCGAAGCCCAGAGCAAAGACGTCGGTGTGATCGCCACCGAGAAAGGCTGGAACCTTTACATCGCCGGCAACGGAGGCATGCGGCCGCGTCACGCCGAATTATTTGCCACTGACCTCGACGATGAAACGCTCATCCGCTACATCGACCGTTTCCTGATGTTCTACATCCGCACCGCCGACAAATTGCAGCGCACCTCGGTATGGCGCGAAAGCCTGGAAGGCGGCCTCGATTTCCTCAAGGACGTGATCATCCACGACAGCCTTGGCCTGGGTGAAGAGCTCGAATCGCAGATGCAGCTGGTGGTCGACCGCTATGAATGCGAGTGGGCCAACGCCCTCAAGGACCCGGAAAAACTCAAGCGTTTCCGCACCTTCGTCAACGATAAACGCCCGGACCCGGACATTCACTTTGTCCAGGAACGCGGCCAGCGGCGCCCGATCATGGCCGCCGAACTCAACCTTATCCCTGTCACCGAGGAGATTGCCTGATGAGCCAGCCCACTACCCGCCGCATCGCTTCCCTGCAAACCGCCGACGCCTGGCAAACCGTGTGCGAGCAACAGGACCTGGTCAGCAACTCCGGCGTGGTCGTGTGGCTCGACGGGGCGCAAGTGGCGTTGTTCTACCTGCCCGGCGCTGAGGGCAAGACCCTTTTCGCCATCGACAACCATGACCCGCAATCTGGAGCGAATGTCATCGGCCGCGGCCTGGTCGGCAGCATCAAGGGGGATCTGGTGGTCGCTTCGCCGATCTACAAACAGCATTTCCGTCTGGAGGATGGAAGCTGCCTGGAGTACCCGCAGCAGCGTTTGCGGGTCTGGCCGGTGCGGTTGAACGGCGGGGTGGTGGAGCTCGGGGTGGTTTGACGGTCATTAACGGCATTGGAGGCATGTATGAAAACAGCCGCACAGCTGCTCAAACTCAAGGTCGTACAAAACCGTCAGGTGCATAGCATCGCGCCTGACGAAATGGTGCTGGACGCCTTGAAGCTCATGGCCGAAAAGAACGTCGGGGCACTTCCCGTCATCGAAAGAGGCCAGGTGGTCGGGGTGATCAGCGAGCGCGACTATGCCCGCAAGGTCGTGTTGCAGGGGCGTTCTTCGGTGGGCACGCCGGTGCGCGACATCATGAGCGCGCCGGTTGTGACCGCACCGAGTCAGCAAAGCATCGAGCGCTGCATGGAGGTCATGACCGACAGCCATCTGCGCCATTTGCCGGTGGTGGAAGACGGCGAACTGATCGGCCTGTTGTCGATTGGCGATCTGGTCAAGGAAGCCATCGTCGAGCAGGCCGATCTGATACGGCAGCTGGAGCACTACATTCGCGGGCATTGAAAGGTCGGTGGTCTTGCGCCAAGGCCATCAGCCGACCGGCTCGACCGTACAACTCATTTCCTTGGAGCCTGGCTTCTGGAAAAGCACCACGCCGCCGTCTTGCCAGAAGCTGTAGTTGCCCTGGTAATCCTTGCCGGTGTAGCGGGTGCCCGACTCGCTCGGCACCTGGTTCAGGGTGATCCCGGAGTTGGCCCATTTCAGGTACACGACACCCGGCTGCGTGCTGAAGAAAGTGGCGGCAATCAGCGCGTTGAACCCTGCGCAACGATACGCCAGGGGGCCTTCGGAGAGTCGGTCCGGATCCTTGGTCCGGACAATGGCCGAGCCTTGGCGCAGCTGATGCGCACGCTCGGCATAACTGCGGATGACGCAGGCCTTTTGCTCCGGTCCCGAGGCACACTCGTTGCGGGCAGCGATCCAGAACTGTTGGTCGATGATGACGTTGTCCGGGGGTGGAACCGAGCGTTCATCCGTGAGCGCCAGGCGATAAAGGCGCGTCAGTTCATTGTCCATCTGCATCAGTTGCGGATCGCGACAGATGAGCTTTTCGACGGAGGCTTTCGCCTGGGCACAGTCGATGCCGGGCGGGGGCGCAGCGTTTGCACAGGTGCTCGCCGCCGCGCACACGCCGGCAGCGAGCAGACAGGTGAAAAGGGCCGTGACCGTTTTCATGTTGGCTTCACCCAGATCATTACTTGATGCCCGGATTGCCGTGGGTGTACGCAGTGTAAGTCAGTGCTCAAAACTTGCCACACCCGCCCGGCGGCGGGTGGTCCTCAGAATCGATCCAGCCGGTACGGATCAATGGCTGGTAACCCATGGGTAGCGGTCGCCGGAGACGCCAGCTGGGCGATGAGTTCGGCAGTGACTGCTGCCTGCGTCAGGCCCAGGTGCTGATGGCCGAAGGCGAGCAGCACCTTGCCGTCGCACACACGGTCGATGATCGGCAGGGAATCCGGCAAGGACGGGCGAAACCCCATCCACGGCGTGGCCGCCTCAGCGTTCAAGTCGCGCTTGAACAGACCTGCACTCAGCCGGTGCAACTGCCAGGCACGCTCCATCACCGGAGGCCGGTCAAGGCCGGCGAACTCGACGGTGCCGGCCAATCGCAGCCCATCGGCCATCGGAGTCATGATGAACTTGCGCTCCAGCGAGGTGACGGCGAACGGCAACCGCCCGTGTTCATGGGGCAACATCAGGTGATAGCCGCGCTCGGTATCCAGCGGTACGTTTTTGCCGGTCAGTGTGGCCGTCAACTTCGCGGAGTGTGCGCCGCAGGCGATCAGGGTCTGGCGGGCGGTGAAACGGCCCTGGTCGGTGATGAGCGAGACGCCGTTCTCCTGCAGGTTTGCGCCCAGAACCTGTTGCTTGAGGAAGTGCACGCCGCTGGCTTTGGCGGCATGAACCAGTTCGCAGACCACCCGGTAAGGGTCAAGAAAATGCCCGGTGCGCGCAAAGAACAACCCGCCCTGTATTCCCTCGCTGAGTTGTGGCGCTGCCTCGCGTACGGCATTGGCCTGCCAAAAGTCGACCGGCACCTGTTGCTGACGCATCCGTGCCTGTAGCGCTTCAATCGCCTGACGCGAATCGGTGCGTTCGAACACCAGCAACGAGCCGTCCTCGCGCAGCAGATCGGGACGGGCAATGTCCCTCAGCAGCCGGTGCCAGGCGCCAAGGCTGCTTTCGTTAAGTGCCCGCAGACCCGCGACGGTCCGCAGGAAGGGAACCGGACGCAGGTTCAGCAACAGACGCGTGAACCAGGGCAGGGCGCGCGGCAGGTATTTCCAGTCCAGGCGCAGCGGGCCCATCGGGTCCAGGAGCATGCCGGGCAGGCGCTTGAGGATCGACAGGTCGGCGATTGGAAACACCTGTTCGGTCGCCAGATGCCCGGCATTGCCAAACGAGGCGCCCCGGCCGGGGTCCTGCTGGTCGATGACCACCACTCGCTGACCCTGGCGTGCCAGCCGCAGGGCACAGGCGACGCCGATGATGCCGGCGCCGACCACGGCGACATCCGCGTTGTCGTGCGAGTTGTTTGCAGCAGGGGAGTCAGACATTTTCCTGGGCTTTCCTTGAAAAGAGGATGGCCCGGTGTGGTTTCACAGCGGGCGCGCAAGGTGAGATCAGGCGACGTTCTGTTCTGCCGACCAGTTTTTGTACCACTGGCGGAACAACGCATACTGGTTCTCGGCGTAATGACGCTGGGCATCGCTGAGCGCATCGGTGTCGTTGAAATGCAGGGTGTATTCCTTGTCGCCATTGAGCACCATCAAGTGCTTGTAATAGAGCACCAGGTCGCAGCCTTCGTCGAAGGACGACAGGACGGCCAGCGCCGACTCCAGCTCCCTCGCCAGGCGCCGAGCCTTGGCGTCGCCTTTGGCTGCCTGTTTGCTCAGGGCCACCAATTGCAGCACTTCGCGCGGCAGCGCGTTGCCGATGCCGGTGATCGCGCCGGTGGCGTTGCAGTTGACGAAACCATGCACCACTTGAGTATCGACACCGACCATCAGGGTGACGTCATCGTCCTTGGAGGTAATGTTTTCGGCGGCGTAGCGCAGGTCAGCGGCACCGCCGAATTCCTTGAAGCCAATCAGGTTCGGGTGTTCGCGGCGCAGTTCGAAGAACAGATCCGCGCGGGTGGCGAAGCCATAGTAAGGACTGTTGTAGATCACCGACGGCAGATTCGGGGCCGCCTTCAGGATGGCGGAGAAGTGAGCCTTTTGCGCAGCGGGAGAGGCGCCCCGGGAGAGGACGCGCGGGATCACCATCAGGCCATGGGCGCCGACTTTGGCCGCATGGGCTGCGTGGGAAATCGCTTCGCGGCTGTTGACCGCGCCAGTACCGACAATGGTTGGAACGCCCGCGGCGACCAGACGCGCCACGCCTTCCTGGCGCTCGGCTTCAGTGAGCAGGGGCCAGTCACCCATGGAACCGCAATACACGACCGCACTCATGCCGATATCAATCAGTTCGCGACCTTTGGCCACCAGCGCGTCGAAGTCGGGTTTGCGCTCGGCGGTGCACGGGGTCATCAGTGCCGGAATGCAGCCAGTGAAGATGCTATCGCTCATTGTTGTAACTCCTTGAAGCGTTCATTCAAATGGATTGAGGGGAGGTGCCGCGTGGTCGCTCAAATGCCCCACGCGAAGGGATCCTGTTCGTCGATCAGCAGCGTGCTGTCGGCGGTCATGAAGGCCTGACCGGTAATGAACGGGCGGACACGCTCGCCTTCCCATTCGTAGCTGCCAACGAATTGGCTGGCGGTGATACTCGCTTGCACCCAAGGCTCACCGGCGGCCAGTTTTCCATCGGCTGCCAGGCACGCCAGTTTGGCGCTGGTGCCGGTGCCGCAGGGCGAGCGGTCGTAAGCCTTGCCCGGGCACATGACGAAGTTGCGGCTGTCGGCCCGGTCGTCGTCGGCGAACAGCTCGACATGGTCGATGAGGGCGCCGTCTTCGCCATGGATGCCTTGGGCTTCCAGGGCTTTGAGCATCGCCCAGGTGTATCCGGTGAGGGCTTCGACGTTGTCGAGTTGCAGCACTTGCCCGTGGTCGGACACCAGGAAAAACCAGTTGCCGCCCCAGGCGATATCGCCGTAAACGCAGCCGTGTCCGGGGACTTCCACCGAGACCTGTTGGCGATAACGGTAGGCGGGCACGTTGCGCAGGGTCACGGTGCCGTCGTCATGCAGCGTGGCGCTGACCGGGCCGACCGGCGTGTCGATTTTGTGCACGCCGGGAGCGATGTGCCCCAGGTAATGCAACGAGTTGACCAGGCCGATGGTGCCGTGGCCGCACATGCCGAGGTAACCGGCATTGTTGAAGAAGATCACGCCGCAGGTCGCATCCGGTGAGACCGGCTCGCAATACAGCGCGCCGACCAGCACATCGTTACCACGGGGTTCCAGCAGACAGGCTCGGCGCCAGTGGTCATGCTGATCACGCAGGACATCGCGCTTCTCGACCATGGTCTGGCCGGGCAGTGGGGGGAAGCCGCTCATCACCAGGCGAGTCGGTTCGCCACCGGTGTGGGAGTCAATGACATGAACCCGTTTCATAAACCTCTCCTTTAGAAGTGCGCAGGGGCAGGGTGCTGGGTCGTGGTGGTGCCGCCCCCAGTTCGCAATAAACAATGCCCAGCGATAGAGTGAACGCGTCAGCGCGCTGGCGATTGATGTTTTCCGTGGATGCAAATGACGAAATCAGCACACTATCCGGCCATGTCGCTGTCAACTCGACACGGCGTCAGCCTTGGGGCAATCTGCCTGCGCACACATCAATACCGCCGCTGAAAGGCACTGGACAAAGGTCCTGAGCGGAGAGGGCGCAAGCGTGGTTTTTGAGTGGGAGATCAATATTCATGACGCAGAACGCATTGGCGATCCTGTGCCAGGGGAACGATCAGAATCGTCCCGATACCCTCGAAGAATTACTGGCGGGCGTGGCACTTCTGTTGCCGATGCTGGATGTCATCCCCAATGCCGCGATCTTTATCAAAGACATCAAGGCGCGCTATGTCATGGCTAATAGCACGCTGGTGCAGCGCTGCGGATTGAAACAGCTGCAACCATTGCTTGGGAAAACCAGCGCCGAAGTCTTTCCGGAGCAATTGGGGCCTGGCTACACCGAACAGGATCGTCGTGTACTGGAGCAAGGTTTTGTTCTGGAAGACCAGTTGGAGTTGCACTTGTACGGCAGCCGAGAGCCCGGTTGGTGCCTGACGCATAAACGCCCGCTGTACAACCGCAACGGTGAAATCATTGGCCTGGCAGGGATTTCGGTCGACCTGCAATCGGCCAGTGACACGCATCCGGCCTATCAGCGCCTGGCCGCCGTGGATCAATACATTCGCGCACATTTCAATCGCCGCATCACTTTGGGCGAACTCACGCAGATCGCCGGTATTTCAGTGGCGCAACTGGAAAGGTATTGCAAACGAGTGTTCCACCTGACGCCGCGGCAGATGATTCAAAAGGTTCGCCTGGAACACGCGCACCGTTTGCTGCACACCGAGATTCCCATTACCGACGTGGCACTGCAGTGCGGCTATACCGACCACAGTGCGTTCACTCGACAGTTCAAGGCATTGACTGGATTTACACCTCGGCAGTATCGGCAGGCGACGGGGTATTGAGTTGGGCGAACCGTTATCGGGGACGGATTTGAGACTTGTTAACCAGAAACCACGTTAGAGTGTTCATCAGTGTCTGTTCATAAGAACCCTCCACTCGATTCGCGTAGTCGCGCCAAGCGGTTCCAGCGAACGAACCGGGCAAATAAAACCATCTATCAATCGTTGTTTGAAGAATGAATCGTCCGCTATTTGTTTCTCTGGATGGGCCAAAGGGAACCGGCAAAACCACACTGTTGGAGGCCATTACGAAAGTACTGAGGGCAGACAACAAAAAGGTGATCCGGCTTTCCGAGAGTAAAAGCGACCCCTATAGGGGTGAAATAATGGCCCTCGTTAACAAACTCGTCAGAAATCCCACCTGGGATCTGGAGTTCGAGGTTTGTGAGCGCCTTGCGGATAGCCGTACCTGGATTTCCCGGCACGTGCTGACGAAACAGCCACCGAACAGCATCATCTTGATCGATCGTTGGTATCCGTCTGATGCCGCGTTTCGCCGGCTTGTCCCGTTTGCAGAAATTCTACAGTTGAACATTGACCGAAACGTGCGAGTGCCAGACCTGCATGTCGGGGTTGTCACCGACCCGGATATTTCATGGTCAAGGGCCGCAGCACGATCGCGTGGGCTGAGCAGTACGGTGATGCATAAACTGGAAGAACATGTCGCTTGTACCCAGGCGTTCGAGCGCGCGATTGCAGATAACGGCTGGGTTTTATGCCGCAATGAAGGAACGATCGAAGACGCAACGATGCAGGTGATTTCCGAGATCTATAGAGTCCTTCGAAGCCCCGTGGGCTAACTTCGATGCGGCGGCCTTGATGCGGCAGGGTCGCCGGAAAATTACGCGCGGTTTGGTTCAGCAGGCTATCGGCATCGAGGCTGATAGCCATGACGATGACCAATGGCTTGCATAGGCGCTCACCCGCGCTAGTCGGCGAAACGCTGCGAGTGGTGCGCGTAAGTAGACGAAGCGTGCGGGCAATCGGTGCTATTCGCTCTGTGATTCGAGAGATTTTGACTGCGTGGACGTTGCCGCTGGTGGTTGTGTACGGGGACGTAGTACCCAATCAGAAATGGATTCCGGCACCGCTGGTGATTCAGGGGGGGCACCGATTAGTGCAAATATTCGAGCAGGCTCTACGACGTTGCGCGAGCGGTCGACCAAGAGAGCCTTGACGTTAGCCACTGCCGACACTTTAGAGCCGACCATAAAGGTATGTTGGAAGTAAAACCATTTCTCATCCCAGTAAAGAAGTTCGGTTTTAACTTCGAAGCGATGAAACAGTTTTATCGATTTTCTGTATTCAATATCCACATTGCCTACCAGGGGCATCCAGCCGTTTTTCAGAATTCCCCCCAGCGCGCCGACAGACCACAGGAAATGCAGTCTGCCGAGGTCGGCAAGCGATAGGAAACGCCCGTTATTGATGTGCATGTTCAAATCGATATCGAGCGGTGCGGCGGTTAATCGTAGGGTCGCCGGGTTCCTAAAGTGAGTAGGTTTGCGCCATCGCATCACAGCGCCCGCCAACGACATGACGAATAATCTGAAAAAAAGGTTCATGGGTTAACGGCCTCAATAGATGGTGAAAAATTGTCGTTGTATAGGGACTTCATTTTGGCTCTATCGATTTTTCCACTGGTCGTCTTAAACAGCTGGCCAGCGGCAATTATATCGATGCTGGTTATGTAAATTCCCAGTTCGTTACTGATCTTTCTGCGGATGATTTTGGTAAGGTCGGATGGGTCATGCCCTCTGGCCGGAACGATAAGTAACGCGCATTCTTCGTTGTCTGACCCGATCAAAGGAACGGCTGCAACACCACGAACGCCTTCGACTTCGGCCGTGTAACTTTCAATATCATTGGCGAAATAATTAGCGCCGTTGATGATGATGACTTCTTTGCTTCGACCTACAACATATAAATTATCTTCGAACAAGAAGCCTATGTCCCCGGTCAAAAACCAGCCGTTTTCAAGCATTGCAACGGTGTTTTTTTGATCATTATCATAGGCGCAGCACACTGAATTCCCTTTCAGCGCAATCTCACCCAGCAGGAGCTGATCCGCCACAAACTGCAGGTTGTCGGCACGAATACTCACGTCTACATGACGAATGGGTTTACCGCAGGAAACAATCTCTTTGTTCCCCGGTGTATCGCTGTCCACGAGTACCACCGAGCCTTTGTTAAGCGCTTCACGATCAACAAATACACTCTGCATGCCTTCACCGACTCCGGTGAACGTTGCACCCAGAGTTGCTTCGGCCATTCCATAAAGGGGCATGATCGACTCGGCAGAGAAGCCGTAAGGTGCAAATGCCTGCGCAAAAGCGCGCATGACCTTAGGGTTAATGGGTTCCGACCCGCTTGTGGCAGAACGCCAACTGGTTAGATTTAGGCCTGACAAGGCCTCAGTGTTAAATCGTTCCAGGCAATACTTATAGGCAAAATTGGGCGCCGGAGAAATCTTCAAGGAAAAGTCCGAAATGACCTTTAACCAGCCAAGCGGCGCTTTTACAAAGTCTGCAGTTCGCATAATGTAAGAATCCGAGCCGGCAAACACGGGCAGTAGCAACCCACCGATCAAGCCCATGTCATGAAAGAACGGCAGCCACGTGACACCGGCAGACTCGGCATTCATTTCAAATGATTCGCACATCGCGGCGACATTCAAGATCAGATTTTCTTGAGAAACAACAACGCCTTTCGGGTCTGAAGTGCTACCCGAAGTATACTGAATCAGCGCGGTGTCACTAATTGCGCTTGAGCGGCCAAGTGGCATCACTGCATCGCTATCACCCAGAGCACTAAACTCATCAAGTGTTTGAACGATCGAAGAGGTGTGAACGCCAAGAGACTCTTTGACCTCCTCACTGACTGATTCGGAAACCAGAAACCTTTTGATCATTGACTGTCTGGCAATCAGCCCTACACGCCGATAGAAGCCCTGTAGCGGCGAAAAGGGCTGTGGCGGAGCAATGGGGACGGGTACACCGCCAGCAAACAAGATGGCGAAGAAGGATTCGATAAAGCTGAGTTCGTTGAAAAATATCAATCCTACTCGTTCGTTTAACGTCACATGTCCTTGCATTGCACTGGCTCTGACCTGTGCATTTTTGCACAAGCTGGCATGGCTCAAAAACGACGAAACCTTGCCATTCTTAAGGATGTGGAATCCACGCCTTGGCGACAGCTCGGCTGTGCGAGTAAGTGCAGTTAATATCGTATTCATATCATTCCCTGATTTTGCAATGCCCCAAAAAAATGCCTTACCGTCTGATCAGCGACGGCAAGGCACTGCATCAGCGGCCGATCAATTAGTAGCGAGCGACTCTTCGCGGTTGGCTTCAACCATAATCTGGACAGCGGCAATCAACTGTCCGGCGGTTTCGATTGTATAAGTTGTGTCGTCGGGCATTTCAATGTCGTATTTTTTTTCGATCATCAAAATCATTTCAACGATCTTCATCGAAGTCACACCAAGGTCTCTGATACTGGTATGTGTCGTTACCGGGCCGGCTTCCAGCCCAACAACCTTGGTAATAATATCCAATACTTCGAATTCAATTTCGTTCATATACAGCTCCATCGCGACTAACTTCATGGTTTATATACAGCAACGTCCTGTGCGGGACTTTAGTCTGCCCGCTAAAGACGGCTTCTGGCTCGATCACAATCCAAGACGCTTCACCCAGGGCAACCAGATCGCCGGTGGGCGTCAGGAGCCTCGCTTCAGCTTTAATCATATTGCCGGTAGTCGAGACAATTTTTCCTAGCACCCGGTACGCTGCAAATGACTCGCAGATGCTGATAAAGCGCACTCGCAGGCCCATTGTGACTGCCATTTTTCCGGTGAAGACCATGATGGCTCTTCCCATGGACTCATCCAGAACAGTAGAAACAATCCCGCCGTGGACGATGCCTGGATAAGATTCATACTGACGACCCAGAGATACAGGTGCAGACACTTCGTCCACGCCGTCGACAAACTCCAACTTCAAGCCGATATCGTTTTGCACACTGCAACCAAAACAATTCGATGTGACATCTGCCTCTTCTACAAGAGCATCTTTCATGATGTATCACCTACATTCTGGCGCGGATCTCGGATTTCAGTGAGCGTGTATCGATGATCGCTTTATTGCCGGTGAGATTCCGCAAGGCGCGGTAGACATTTGCATCACCACGTTCATTGTCATCCTCGCCCACCACATCCTGTTCGATTGTCTTAACCGAGTCGGGTGAGTCCGCATTCGGGAAAAACAAGCCAGCCGGATGCTTGACGCCATAGGAGGCATCAATCAGCCAGACGTAAGCCATCTTGAGTGCTTCCAACATATTGACGTCGCTTTCTTCGCATAGCTCTTTGCAGAAGACATAGAAAGCCTTGGCGTGGCGGGATTCATCTTTGCTGAGCAAGCGCCAGATTTTCTTCAGTGTCGGCTCATTCGTACGGTGGGCGCGCAGATTGTAGTAGTGGGCCGCACGGTATTCAGAGATCACGTTCATCATCAGCGTGGCGGAGGGGTAGTCACCCACTTCATACGGTTTACGCGTAAACATGGCGTGTTTTGAGCGAACCTCGATGCCCAACTGTTTCAGGTATTTGGCCTGGACCAGCGCATGCCGGGCTTCTTCCGCTCCCCACATCAACGACCAGGTGGAAAAACCGAACTCGTCACGCCACTCGTTTAGAAAGTTGTGTGATCCCGGTAAGGTTGTATGTTCTACAACAGCGCCATCGTGCAGAAGCTGAATGTCTTCATCAGTCAGCAAACTTTTATCAATGTTGGAGAGGTCGCCGATTTCTGACCACTCCCATCGTGATTGTTCGAACCAGTCAAAAACTTCGTTGAACTTATTGTCTAGATAAAATTCTTTGATGTTGTGCTTTGACTGGAGAGTCGTGAAAGCAAAAATCGCTTTCTCGATGACCTTTTCTATATCGGCTATTGGAGTTTCGGTAGGAATGACACCTTGAATGTCGTATTTGACCGAATCTCCAAGAGCGCACACCTGTGGGGCATCGCTGATCAGCAACACCCGGGTACTTACCAGCAGGCCTGGTTTTTTGACGGCTTCCAGTACGCGTTCGACTTCATTTAACTGGTCAGAAGCAATGAGAATAACCGAACAACTGGCGTCCTCCAGTTCAATATCATTGACAAACTCATGAATGGCTTTTTCAACGACAGCATAACCCTTGCGATCAACTAACGAGATAGGGGAAGAGTTAGCGTTACCCGAATAAAGGTAAAAGATATTCATAGAAGTCCTTTGCAATGTTTACATCTCCATATGGCACTCGAGTGTGCCGTACCAGCACTATGACTTGACGGTCAACTTTTAGACCAAAAGTCTCCACGCGGTCACAGCGCGGCGCAGTATATAGGCATTGGATCCAAAAAAAATGGCTGAATCAGAGAGGTATTTATAAGATGTTGGTCCAATTGATTGCGCTGGAAAAATGTGATAAGTGGCGGCGGGTGTTCGTTATCGGTGACTGCATTTTCCGTGTTAACGGAACGTTCGTCTCACTTAGTGCGCGCCGGAGAGTTAATTGATCGACGGGAATTGCGGATGCCTACCGGAGGTAGTGCTATGTTATGGACTTGCCGCACCGGCACGGTGAGTATCGTCTTCAAATTGCAAAAATCAATAAAGCATCAACGCTCCGTTTCACTCGGGCATATAATAACGACAGGGAGATATATCAATGCCTAATGCGGTTTTTGTCAGCAGAACCATTTTGTTTGGAGACTGTGATCCTGCGGGAGTGGTTTACACTCCGCGATTCTCATATTTTGCTGTAGAAGCTATTTATGTAGCGCTTGATAAGTGGTTGGGAGTGCCCGGGCTTAGAACTTTGATGGGGTTTGATATATTGCCGCCAGTACGCGCCATGTCATTTGAGTTGCTGGCGCCTGTGACTTGGGATGATAAATTGAGTATTAAAGTCGGCGTGGCCAAGTTGGGCGTTCACTCTTTCACTTTTTTGGTTGAGGGTTTTTTAGATAATGGCACACTATCTTTCGTAGCGAATATCACACATGTATGTGTCTCGCCAAAAACCAAAGAAGTTGTTGCCATGCCAGTCCAGTTGAGAGCGCTTCTTTCATAAAAGCGTCAATGGTGGATAAGCTTGGCAGCAGTGTCCCGGTGACAGAGGCACTAAGCCCCACCGCATGCAGGCACGCGGTTTTCGTCCGGGCAGAAAAGCTCACCTGGCCATCGAAGCGCTGCCTGCGTCCTGGTGGCGGCGCAGCACTACTAGTGCGTGACAGGCTAATGGCAAATCGAAAGGAAGCGGGTGTGGTATTACCTAACTGATTCTTATAGTGATGCCCTGACCACCAATGGGCAATCAACTGGCTGGGCTCCCGATTCCTCGAGGGTCTCGATCAAGTGCCGGGCAGCCTTGCGACCGATCTCGTAGTACGGCAGTTGCACCGTGGTCAGCGGCGGGATGAACAGCTCAGCAATACCGATCATGTTGTCGTAGCCGAGCACGGCAACATCGTTGGGAATTTTCAGGCCGCGGCCCAACAACAGCTGATAGGCGCAAAACGCGATGCGGTCGTTGCCACAGATCAGAATATCGAATTGGGGGCGACCATCAATGATGTGCCGGTCGAGGATGGCTGCGGTTTCACCATAGGCGTCATGATCGGAAAGGTCGTATTGCAGGAGCGCGTCAGGCGCCAGTCCGAATGCCTGGCAGGCACGCTGCATGCCTTTTTGTCGCAGACCCCAGGCCAGACTCTGTCTTGGCAGATTGATACAAAGAGGGCGCCGATAGCCTTGGCTCAACGCATGATGTACCGCTCGATACTGCCCCGTTTCGTCGTCTGGCACATAACTGACCAGGCGACTGTCATCTGCCAGGCAATTGGCGAGTACCAGGGGTTTGCTCTTCAAGCGCTCGGGAATGCTCACGTGGCGAAACCCCATAGCGCTGAAGATCAACCCGTCGGGACGGTGCGATAGCATCAGGTCGATATTCTGGTCGGTGGGCGGGTTGCTTAGCAGGTTGAGGATAAAGACATTCCAGCCGGCTTGCTGCGCGGTCTGTTCGATGGACAGCAGCAACTCGACCGCGAACGGTGTGGTCGCGGTGTCCAGCGCGAACACACCGATGGTGCGCGACTGGAGGTTATCGCCGCGCATCTTGCGCGCCGACAGGCTCGGTACAAATTGCAGTTCATCAATGGCGCGACGTACCCGCTGAAGGGTTTCGGGGCTCAGTTTTTCCGGATTGTTGAGCGCTCGAGAAACCGTCATCAGGGACACGCCGGCCAGCTGTGCAACGTCTTTCACTGAAGTCATGCGAGGCAAGGCCGGTCAGGATGACGCAGAATCATGACACATCGCCCGCGCTTCTCGCGACTCGAATAAGGCTGCTCATAGCCATCCCGAGGCGAGAGGCCATGCCCTGGGAATCGAGACACGCCCGCCAGTCCCGCTTGCAAGAAGCTTTACACCCAGACTATCGCGTTGTGGGTAGATGCGACTGCTTAGGCTGAAGCGCCCGTTTTCGTCGAACACCTCAATGGACGAGCGATCGAGGAACACACGCAATGCCAGTAACGCTTGTGTCGGGTCTATCGCCACGCTGCGCTGACCGGTGACTTGCGCACCCGAACAACTGCGGTCAAGCACCAGGCGCTGCAGCGCAGCATCGTAGTAGAGCAACGTTTGTTCATGGCCATCCTCGCTGCAGCGCAACGCGATTCCCAAGTGGCCGTCGGTGCAACCGATTAAATCCAGGTTCACATGGATTTCGAGCATATCGCCGTTCACTCCCGGAACCCACTGGGTTCCCGCCGCCTCCCACCACGGCGTGCTCGGTAATAGCGTCTTGCGCAGAGCGGTGAGCTCTCGTGCCGGATATACACAAAGGCGATCTGCGCACAGTTCAAGTTCGCGTGGCAATCCGAGCATGCCGCACCAGTGATGGGCCTGGCTCGGCATCGGGCTTTCCCACATGTCGAGCCATGCCCACACAAGGCGCCGACCATCGGCGGCCGATAGCGTTTGCGCCGCATAAAAATCGTGGCCGTTGTCCAGCTCGATAAAAGGCCCGCCAGTGAAGTGCCAGTCGCTGTCGAGTCGGCCCACTCGATAACCCGTCTGGTACTTGTTGAGCCGTTCGTAACCCTGGGGTGGCATGCCTTGAGGGGAGTACAGCAGCACATCGCGTCCGTTCAGTCGAAACAGATCCGGACACTCCCACATATAGCCATCGCCCTCGCTGCCGCCGGACACATAGTCAAGGAACTCCCAGACGTGCAGATCCGTGGAACGGTACAGCGGGAGCACCGGCCTATCGCCAAGACGTGCGCCGGCAATGAGGTACCAATAGTCATCCTCCTTCCATACCTTGGGGTCACGAAAGTGCATGATTGCGTCTTGTGGCGCGGTCTTGATGACGGCGCCATGCTTGACGAACCGGACGCCGTCGATGCTGGTGGCCAGGCACTGGACCTGACGGATGAAGCGCTCGTCACCCACTTCCCCCAGCCAGGTGTGCCCCGTGTAGATCAGCGCCAGGGTATCTCCGCACACCACCGCACTTCCGGAAAAACAGCCGTCACGGTCGAATTCATCGTCGGGTGCCAGCGCAATGGGCAGGTGCTGCCAATGAACCAGATCGGCACTCTTGGCATGGCCCCAATACATCGGGCCCCATTTCGCTTCGAAGGGGTAGTGTTGATAGAAAACGTGATATTCGCCACGAAAGAACACGACCCCGTTAGGGTCGTTCATCCAGCCTGCCGGGGGCGCGAGATGATAACCGGGGCGATAATCCTCGATGACGCGAGACAGGCCGTCACTCAGTGCACGCTGCGCAAGGTCAAGGGAAGAAGGCATTGGATCGCTCATGTGATTCGAAGACAAGGTCATAGGGCCCGTGCTCGGACTGAGCGCAGAGAGACATCATCCGGCAGGTTTTCCATGGCGTGTGGGTGGCGCTCCAAGGCCGTGCCGTCGTTGTCGAACAGGTGCAGGTTGTCGATGTCCAGCTGCAGTTCGACCCGATCGCCCACCTGCCATCCGGCGCTGACCTCACAACGACAGATCAGTGGCTCGTCCTGACCTGTTTCGAGGTGCACATACGTTTCGCTGCCCAGGTATTCGACCCCGGTCACCACGATCCCGCCGGTTCCCTCAGCCGCTCTGAGCGAAATGTGCTCCGGGCGAACCCCCAGGCTCAGCAGCGTGCCCGCCGCCAGGTTCGAGCTGTCGAAGGGCAGGGTGGTCATACCCCAAACGGGGGTGTCGACCAGGCTGGTTTCGCCCGGGGCATGCAGGCGCGCTGCCAGGAAATTCATTTTGGGCGAGCCGAGAAAACCGGCGACAAAGCGACTTGCTGGGCGCTCATAGAGATCGCGCGGTGAGCCGACCTGTTCTACGCGACCGCCATTGAGCACAACAATTTTGTCGGCCAGGGTCATCGCCTCCACTTGATCGTGGGTGACGTAGATCATGGTCGAGCCCAGACGATCATGCAGCCGGGCGATCTCGTTGCGCATCTGCACCCGTAAGGATGCATCCAGATTGGAGAGCGGCTCATCGAACAACAAAATGTCCGGTTCGCGCGCCATGGCTCTGCCCATTGCCACACGCTGACGCTGCCCACCAGACAGTTCCTTTGGCTTGCGTTGCAGCAGTTTGTCCAACTGAAGGATTTGCGCTGTTTTCAGCACGCGCTCGCGCAGGCTGCTCTTTTCAGTCTTGGCCAGTTTGAGACCAAAGCTGATGTTGTCGTAGACGCTCATGTGCGGGTACAGCGCATAAGACTGAAACACCATGCCGACGCCACGCTCGCGCGGTTCCAGGTCGTTGACCCGTCGTCCGTCGATCATCAGGTCGCCGCCGCAGATCGAATCCAGTCCGGCGATCAGTCGCAGCAGGGTCGACTTTCCGCAGCCCGAAGGGCCAACGAACACCACGAATTCACCTGCAGCGATCTCCAGGCTAACGTCGCGAAGAATCCGCACGCCGCCCAGTTGTTTGTTCACATTGTCCAGTTTCAATTTGATCACGATGCTGTTCCTTGTACGTGTTGGGCATCAACCCTTTAACGCGCCGGCAGTGAGACCGGAAACGATACGGCGCTGGAAGATCAGCACCAGAATCACCAACGGGACGGTGACCACCACCGAGGCGGCCATCAACAACCCCCAAGGCAACTCATGAGGGCTGCCGCCGGAAATCAAGGCGATGGCGACCGGTACCGTGCGTTGCGTGTCTGTGAGGGTGAAGGTCAAGGCAAACAGGAACTCGTTCCACGCTGCGATAAAGGCCAACAAGCCAGTGGTGACCAGTGCAGGCCAGAGCAACGGCAACAACACGCGGGTCAGCGTGACCCAGGGTGAAGCGCCATCCATGATTGCCGCTTCTTCCAGTTCATGGGGCAGTTGACCCATGAACGTGGTCAGCACCCAGACAGTGAAGGGCAGGGTGAAAATCGTGTAGCTCAGAATCAACGCCAAGGACGTGTTGTACAGGCCCAGGGCGCGGATCACTTCGAACAGCCCCGAAAGCACCGCGACCTGGGGAAACATCGACACGCCAAGAACCATCATCAATACCGTGCCACGCCCACGGAACTTCACCCGTCCCAAGGCATAGGCGGCAGTGACACTGAGGAACAGCGCCAGCGTGACCACGCTAAGCGCAACCAACAGGGAGTTACCGATAGCTCGCAGGAATGAGGCTTGGTGAAGTACCGCTGCGTAATTGGAGAAGTCGGGGTTTTCGATCCAGTAGCTCACTTCGAACAAGGCACTGGACGGCTTTAGCGAAGTCACGATGGCGTAGTAGAAAGGGAAGACCGCATACAGCAGCAGAACCCCGATCAGACACCAGAACCCGAGGCGCAATAGCGCTTTTTTCAATAGGCGCTGGCTCATGACCGAACCTCCATTTGACGGCGTCCGAGGTAGAGATAAAGCATGGCGATTGCCGCAACGACCAGAAACAGCAGCGTCGAGGCCGCGCTGCCATAGCCAACATCCTGGAATTCCACCAGGTGTTGGCGGGCATAGACCGACATGCTCATGGTGCTTGAAGAGTTCGAGGTCAACACATAGATGACGTCGAATACCCGCAGGGAATCGAGGATGCGGAAGATCGCCGCCACCAACAATGCAGGCATCAACAGTGGAAGCGTGACACGCCAGAACACTCTCAGCGGATGAATGCCATCGACCCTGGCGGCTTCGTAACAATCGTTCGGCAACATCTGCAAGGCCGCCAGCATTAGCAACGTGACAAAAGGGACGGTCTTCCAGACGTCGACGATGATGACCGCCCACATCGACAAATCCGCATCTGCCGTCCAGGCCAGGGGGGCATCAATCAGGCCGACGCTCAGCATCATGTGATTGATGATGCCGAACTGGTCGTTGAGCATCCATGACCAGATCTTCGCCGAGACAATGGTAGGAATCGCCCACGGAATCAGAATCAACGCACGCACCAGAGAACGGCCGGTGAACTTGATGTTCAAAAGCAACGCCACCAATAGCCCCAGGACGACTTCCAGTCCCACCGACACCACGGTGAAATGCAACGTGTTGCGCACAGCGTTCCACCATTGTGGATCGACCAGGACGCCCGACCAGTTGGAACCGTTGTGGAACAGATAATTGCTCAAGCCTACGAAGGATCCACCACGGGTGTCCGCCAGGGTGGCGTCAGTGAGGCTGAACCAGAATGTCCGCAGTAGCGGCCAGGCTGCCACCAGGGCCAGACACAGCAACATCGGTGTCAGAAACAGCCAGGCGGCGCGGACTCGGCGACGCTGTACAGGCGTTTCCCTGGTGAGCAGGAGCTCGTCACAGGGGGCATGGGTAATAGAGACAGACATGGTGATTTCCTTCCTTGTGGCTTACCAGTTCCGGCGTTTGATGCGCGTGAGTTCGCTTTCCAGTTCGGCCAGCGCCTGATCGACAGGCAACTCGCCCGCCAGCACGCCATGCACTCGATCGAAGAACGCATTGGAGACCCGTGGATAACGATCGGCAGTTATTGAGGCGGGGCGCATGACCCCTTCGTTGAGAATGCTGAGGAGTTGACTGTAATAAGGCATTGCCGCGAGCAGCTCGGGATCTTGATAAAGCGACTCGACAACCGGGTTATAGCCGCCGACCAGAGCTCGATGTTTTTGCTGCTGGGCACTGGTCAGATAGGTCACCAGTTCTGCGGCAAGTTTTGGATGGGCGCTGTAACGCGATACCGCCAGGCCCCAGCCCCCGAGGGTGGAGGCATGGGTGCCGGACATGCCGCCTCGGGGCAGGGGAGCGACCCCGACCTTATCTTTTACGGCACTGTCCTGGCTTTGTACCAGGGCCCAGACATAAGGCCAGTTACGCATGAACAACGCATTTCCCGACTGGAATACGCCACGTCCTTCTTCCTCGGTGTAATTGAGTACGCCACGCGGGGAGATGTCTCCTACCCAGCTTTTAGCCAAGGCCAAAGCAGTTCTTGAGGCCTGACTGTTGACCACGATGTCTCCTCGTGAATTGACCAGCCCGCCCTCCGGTTGGCTGCTGATCCATTCCAGCGCATTACACGTCAGGCCCTCGTAAGCGCGTCCCTGAAAGATGTAACCCCATGCATTGGGGTTCCCGGCAGTGCGCTCCGCCTGTTGAACATCCCTGGCGGTAGCAGTCATTTCCTCCCAGGTCTGGGGAACCTGCTTGTTGTACTTCTCGAGCAAGTCCTTGCGGTAATACAGCAGGCCCGAGTCGGTGAACCACGGCATCGTCACCAGCCGTCCATTCACCGTGGCGTTATCCACCTGTGCCTGGAAGTAGCCTTGGGTCGGGTTGGCGGGAAGCACCTCGCGCAGATCCATCAGATGTTTGGCCAGCATCCCCGGCCACACCATATCGATTTGAATGACGTCGATGTCAGTGGACTGCGCACTGAGGATCTGTTGGTAGAACGACAACCTCTCGGTCGCCGAGTTAGGCGTGGAAACCACCTCAACGTTGTTGCCCGTCTGTTTCGACCAGGCCTCGACAGCCTCCTTGCACAGTTGTAGTTCCGCACCCACTGCACCACACGAAATCGTCAAATCGGCTGCGCTCGAGACGGATGGAAGTCCGGCACAGAGGGTGATTAATGCTGCTGGAAGGAGAGATTTCAGATGTTTCATTGAGCACCCTTTATTTTTGTTTTTAGAAAAGTTAACGTTAACATCGCCAAATGTAGCAGCGTATTTGCGATGAGGCATCCTTTTTTTCGTCGATTGCGACAATTCACAACTCACGAAAAAAGGTCGGTCGCGGGAACTAAACAATAAAAACAAAACAGGGAATCCACATGCAGAAAGCATCAAGCTGGCTACTCGCAGGTGTGCTCGGCACCTCGGCCGCGACCTCTCAGGCCGCGACTCTGGAAGAACGCATGGCCGCGTTTGAAGCCCGTGCCAGCGCGGCGGAAAAGCGCGCAGCCGCAGCCGAACAGCAAACCCAGGCTCTCGCCAGGGAATTGCAGCAGATCAAACTCGCCACTCCCGCCGCGCAGCCTGTTGCGTCCACTGCGACAACCATTGCGGTGCCCACTTTGGACACCCGGCTGGCAAAACTCGAAGCCCGTCAGCAAAGCATGGAAAAACAGGGCAGTACCGAACACCTCACTGACGGGTTCAGCTTCAAGGGCTACGCCCGCTCCGGATTGCTGATCAACGATGGGCTGGGTGGCGGTCGTGGCGGCCCGTATACAACCCCTGCCGGTTCAGTCGGGGGTGCAGTCGGGCGGCTCGGTAACGAAGACGACACCTACATGCGCATCGACCTGTCGAAAGAAATGTATGCGCAGAACGGCACCCGTTCCAAATTCACGGTTTCCATCGCCGATGGTGTGGAAAACTCCAATGATTGGACGGCCGACGAGAGCAACCTGAACGTGCGTCAGGTCTTTACCGAACTCGATCATCTCGCTGCATTCAAGGGTAATTCAGTGTTCGAGAACGCGACCTTGTGGGCAGGTAAGCGATTTGATCGAGATAACTTCGATATCCACTGGCTGGACTCGGACGTTATCTATCTGGCCGGCACCGGAGGTGGGATCTACGATGTGCAGATGAACAAGAACTGGCGCTCGAATTACTCCTTGATCGGGCGTAACTACGGGGATTTCAGTGAGGGCGGTATCAATGCCGATGTGGAAAGCTACATCCTGACCTCCAACCAGTTCTTCGATAATGGTCAGTGGCAGTGGATGTTCAATGGCATTGGCTCAAAGAAAAACGACATTGGCACTCGCAGTAATGAAGCAGGTCTTGCGCCTGCGGATTCCGGTTTGCACAGCATGCTGGCCAATCACCAGAAAACCTTTTTCGGCAGAGAAGGCTTCTTCAAAACGGCGCTGCTCTATGGGCAGGGTCTGGGGGCAGAGGTCAAGAACGTCGGCTCGGATGGAGAGCTGATTGACGATGCCCGCGCTCTGCGTCTGGCACTTTACGGCGAAACTCCCATTGCGCCTGGTTGGCGCATCGGCCCCAGCTTGTTGGCCGAACAAAGCAAAGATAGATACGTCAAGGGTGACAACTACCGCTGGATGACCCTGAACATGCGTTTGGCCAATGCAATCAACAGCAATTTCGAGATGGCCTACGAAATGAGCTGGCAAACCATGAACCTCGACCCGAAGGGCTATCTGCAACGTAATGCGGTCGACGGTAACTTCTGGAAATTCACGATCGCCCCGACATTTAAACCCGACGTTGGAGACCTGCTCACACGTCCTGAACTGCGTGTGTTCGCAAGCTTCATGAATTGGTCTTCGGATCTGGACAGATACAGCGCCTCAGACTCCTTCGGCAAGACGGACTTCAACGCCGGAGGTGTATGGCAATACGGTATACAAATGGAAACCTGGTTTTAATGTTTGAACGCGTCGGCCAACACGCCTTCAGTTCGTCGATCCCACCGTCAGCCGGGTATCGATGTATCGTGGCTGATCATTGGTGCGTGTTCGATTAGCAACTTGAGCCGGCCCTGTGAACGTATTGCGCGCAAAAGAGGAGGAGGGTGAAGCGTGTTCTTGATCTGCTGATTTGGACACCGCGAACCTCCATTACTGTCGAGTCGGCTCCAGGCTGCCCGGGAACGGATTCTCCGTAGCGCCCGGTCGAATCAGTGTGCGAACGATCTGAGGTTGCGTAACGGTCACTCTGCGGAAAATGTGCCGTTTCAGCTATGCCGATTCGGGCGACCAAATTATCGGCTTGACGGCCGCTTTGGAGCCAGATCGCGTAACCGTCCAGTAAAGCCAGAATCGACTCGAAGTGGCAGCCCAGGATTGCGTCATCAATATTGAGGTCACTCGCGCTTAGATGTGCCGCAGTAGTGTTGTAAGCGCGGTACCTTAGCTGGAGTTGAACATAGATGAACGGGATAGCATGGGCACCGGCGCCGCATCTCCAGTCTGCATGAGCAGCGGTACGCGCTGACCTGAAGAGAAACGGCATTCAATCACTCGCCATGAACACGAAGGACATGGCCCGTTGAGAGAGTGGACGTCAGAAACAGATTTGTCGAATCAGTGGCTTAGACAGCTCATGAACAAATCTACTACGACATATGATTTAACTTATGGGCGATGTCATATGTTCATAAGACGCTCTCATGATTGTTGCTACTAGCTCAATGCTGCTGAAATAAATGCGGTTGTTCATGGGTTGATGTTCAAAGACTTCGTTTTTCCCGCCCGTCTTAGCCTCGCCGACTCGCCCCCTGATTACTCAACATGCCTGCAAAAATCTGAAGGCCGGTAAAAACGTTTTTCCGTTATGTCTTGGCTTGGAACGTCTTGCCTCGTGAGAACACATCCAGCGAGGAGGTAAGTATGCCCTCCAGAAAAGCGCTTTAAGGAAGCTACAGCGCGTTCGTCGCATTCCGGGATGGCGGTGCGCTATCATCCGCAATATTTGTATAAATACGTATCGCGTTGACTGTAGATTTTAAGTAATGACCATTTTTGGCGGTTCCCCCGGACAGCCTTTCAGCGGTAGGAGACAGGGATGTTCCGTCGTTTAGCTCAGGTGTTTTCTTCGAAGTGCGAGTACGTCAGCTCGCTCGTGAATCATGCGATGGGACAGTACAAGCGCTACAGAAAAGCTGCCGACAAAGCCGTGGCCGCGGCACGTGAATACTTGGCGGTGCCCAGCGGTAAAAATGTCTTCGAGCCGCTCACGCCTGTACTTTTGGAAGTGGATCGGTCGCAGCGTTACGAGAGTGAGCTGCTGAGCGCACTGAGTAACGACCAGATTCGCAATATCGCGATTACTGGGGAGTATGGCGCCGGCAAGAGCAGCGTTATCCGTACGTTTGTCGATCGTCACCCTGAACTCACCTATGCGTTTGTATCGCTGGCCGCCTTCGGCAAAGATCTGAACAAGGGCGGGGCAGGGAAGGTGACTTCGTCTGATGCTCCAGTCACTCCCCCTGATTCCAGTTCAAACACCCCAGATCCAAAAGGTGCAGAGAAAAAAACCGATTTGGATATTTTGACGCGTATCGAGGAAACCATCGTTCAGCAACTGCTGTACGCGGTGCCGTCAGATGAACTACCGAAAAGCCGATTGAAGCGAATCATCCAGGCGTCTTCCTCCAGCATCTGGGTGCGTACAATTTTCTACGTTCTGATGATCGTAAGCGTATTGAGACTTTACGTTCCAACAGTCGAGAAGCTACCGAAAATTGACCCGGCTTGGTTGGTCGAATGGCTTCTATGGATCCCGGGTTGGTCAGCTGTTCTGGTGCTGGGGGTAGGTGGCATCTACATGTTGTTCTCGGCGTTGAAACTGCTTTCCCTGTTCAGCATTGACGGCTTCACGATCAAGGGCGGAAAACTGGAAACGACTCACCACGGCTCCGTGTTGCACAAAAATGTTGATGAAATCGTCTACTGCTTTGAACGCAGCAAAATCGACATCGTGGTGATCGAGGATCTCGACAGATTTGGTTTTCATGACGTCTTCACACGGCTGCGGGAAATCAATTTCATCATCAAGCAGTCCCCGCAAATCAAACGACCGGTTTACTTCATCTATGCGCTTCGGGATGAGCTATTCGCCGTCGGTGAGAAAACGAAGTTTTTCGACCTGATCATTCCGATAATCCCCGTGGTCAACTCCGAGAACTCTCGCGAGCAAATGTTCAAGATGCTTCGTGAGCGACTGTTCAATGGTGCAGCGCTGGACACTGGGCTTAATGAGTCGTTGGTCGAAACCGTTTGTTACCTCATCGATGACATGCGGTTGATCAAGAATATCGTCAACGAATTCGACATGTTCTCCAGCATTCTCAGCGGTGGCTCTGGTCTGAAGCTTGATCCGAACAAGCTGTTTTCAATCATTGCGATTCGAAATCTGCATCCTGCTGAATACGCTGACTTGGTAAAACGACGCGGGGTCATTTACGAGACCATCCATGGTTTCAATGAATGGCGATTCCAGCAGTCTAGGGACGCTGAAGATACTTACCAGGCATTGCGAGTGATGCGGGAGAAACGGGTACAGGAAATCGCTGAGAGTACGGCAGAGCTGCGGGCATACGTTTGGCTTGAGCTTCAGAAGGCTTCAAATTTACCAGGCGCGAACTATGTCCAGGTTGTACAGGGCAGCATGTATACGATGCTCGATTTTGTGACCGATCAAGTTTTTGACGGGATTTTCAATCAATCGACTCGATTACAGATGATCAGCGCCGAGCATAGGCGGGGGATGCAAGCGTCAGAGGTTGTGGGGTCGAAGGAACTCTTAACGTCGACGTCGTACCGTAAAAGGTATGACCTGCTCAAACGAACCCTTATTGATATTGATGACGAGATGGCCGAGCAGCGAATAGAGTCAAGCCGAATCAATCACCAAACCTTCCGGGCATCTGCCAAAAAAACCTACGGCGATGTCATTTCTCAAAATCTGAAAGGCTTGGATGTCGTCATTTATTTGATGCGTCATGGATACTTCGATACCGATTACACGGACTACTTCGGTTACTTCTACGAAGGATCCCTCACATCCGAAGACAAAAACCTGATACTGGAACTGAGACGTGGTGTCTCCGTAGACGTTGCAACTGTGATCAGTGCTCCGAAAAAGGCTGTGGAAAAGCTGGATACTGATGATCTGAACGATGGCAGGGGCATCATTGTCGCACTGATCGACTACCTTTCTAGCTGTCCATACAACGATTCTGGCATGAGTCATGAGCGCAGTAAGCTCGCGACTATTCTTAGAAGTGGGCTTGATGGGCATTTGGACAGAATGGCGCAGGCGGCCGAAATCTTGATATCAACCGCGACATCGCCAAAGTTCATTCAAGCTGTTTATGCTCTGGAGCCTGGGTTGCTCCAAGCGTTGTTTAATGCTGAGCGCTTCGAGTCAGCGGTATTGAAGCAAGCACTGATCAGCGCAGCCATGGATGGATTGGAGGTTGCCCAGCTCAGACAGATTGACTCTATGCCGGGTAAGGAGATTTATGATGCCATCGCGGATCTGGAAGATGTCTCGCGATTGATGCCTGGGCTCGAAGCTGGAAGTAATGGCTGGTCTTGGCTGAGAGAGCGACCGATGCGTTTCTCAGCGCTAAATGACGGCATCGTCCTGGACGACCTCAAGAAGCTGATCAAGTGGGGATGCGTTGAGTTAAATCTGAGCATGCTGGCGCTGATTTGCCAAAAAACCGAATCTACTCATGCAAGCAAAGCTGATCACAGTGGAAGCATTATTTCCTATCGTCGACTGCAGGCGCTGGAGATTGAAGGCCTAAATGAACTCCTGCTTGAGTCACCAGAGGAGTTTACGACCACGCTTCTAGCTCAAGTTGGCACGCTGGACGAGTCCACGGCCTCCTTTAACGAACTGCTACAGGCCATTTTGCAAGAGTCGTATGATTCAGATGCTGTAGCTCAATTGTTTGATCGAACGACATGCACCTTCGATCGACTTGAAGACACAACCCCATCGTTGTGGTCGAAGATGCTGCTGTCTGATCGTGTGAAATTGAAGGCTATTGCAGTGTGGAAATTCTTCGAAGACATACGCGTTCCGGGTTTAGGGCAAACCTCGGACATGGAGGCTTTCACAAGCTTTATCCAGCGCCATGCTAAGGAACTAGGAGATGATCTCTGGGACTTCGATACCCCCATACATCAAGAGCTGCAGAAGTACCTTCTCGTCACAACAGAGCTATCTAACGAAACACTTGAAGTGCTTTTCACGAACGTCGTCTTGAGCGATCCCGGGATTCTTAAGGGACTGCAATCCAGGGAGCGCTGGGAGAAGCTCGCCAGTGCGTCGTTTCTGGCGTACAGCCCTGAGATCCGCGAGAGCATCAGGACATTCAGTGCAGATCTGGAAGCTCCGTATCTCGCAGCACACTGGTTACAGGCACGCGACCAAATTGATCTATCCCAAATGTCGATCGACATGGCGTTGCCACTCAGTAAAAGCGGTGCGCTTGAACTGAATGAAAAAATCCAAATGTGGACGGCGTTGCCGATTGAAGCCTTCGACACGAATAACGAGGCCATCAAAGAGGTCGCTGAAACCTGCCGCCTCGCTAATCGACACTCGACAAGCTTTCTGCCGGCGTTTAATCCCGCACTCAAGAGGTTTGCAGGTGGGGAGGGACTAACCTCTGCTCAGCGCTCTGAAGTGCTTATCCAATGCTTGCCGTTGTGCAGCTGGGCTGAAGCAGCCTCCGTCCTTGGCATGCTGAGCGAGAGCGGCTTCACAAAGCTTTCACCACATGTCAAAAAAATTGAAGTGCCACACACCGATCTCAACATGAGGCTGGTCAACGCTCTTCAAACAAGAGGTTTTGTCCAGACTGTAACGGAGAAGGACACTGTCATCAGCGCGACTGCTAAGCCTAAAGGCATGATCTGATCCAATGGCACGAGTTTCAAAAACTGTTCGCGTGATCAGCTGATGCGAAGCCAGTATCACTCACTAATCTTTAGGGCTTGATCGCTCGTAGCCAGGACGGTCAAGACCGACGCCAGGTTCGTCTGGTGTTGACCAGTATAGGCAAAGCTTTGAGATCGATATTTGCGTAGATGGAGGCCGCCGCGATGAATGAATTCACGGCGTGCCTTACGACTGAGGAGCTGAGGCGGTTGGAGTGTCTGTTGGAGAAGATATTGAGTGCTGAATCGTCGCTGTAATATTTACGCATGCCATTTCATCTTTTTAAGTGACGGCCACACCGGAGGTAGAAGTCCCCCTTGGATACATCATTTAACATAATATACATTACACGTAACAAGGTGTTTCGAGATTAGCCCGGTTGCACGCAGATTTCGAAGCACTCAATTCACTCATTCCTGACTCATTCCTGACTCAGCTCTCGAATCAGCTGCGAATGCTCCGGGAATTGCTCGCTGAGCTTCTGCCGATTCCCTAGCACCATATCCGCATAATCAAACCCGGGTGACACCGCTTCACTGATCAATCCGTATCCCGCCAATCCATCCATAAGCCGCGAAACTTTCCAGACACCGCCCGGTACATGCAGCTGCAAACGTTCTCCGGCACTAACGTCGCTGCCCATCACCACCGTTTTCAACGTGCCGTCTGGAAAGATCAGGCTGTACTGAATCGCGTCTCCCAAATGGTAGTAATGCACGATGTCTGATTGGTTGAGATGAAAATGACCTGTCGGCGAATCCTGGGTCAGCAAGTAGTAAATGGATGTCATCAGGTAACGCGGACCGTTTTCAGTTTCAATCATGGCAGGGTGATCTGACTGGAACGTCCTGCGGTAGAAACCACCTTCGGTATGAGGCTCCAAATCCAGTGCTGCGATTAATGCTTCAGCGTAAGGAGCGTCGGTTTTAAATACCTTGTTGGTCATCTGGCCTGAGCCCTCTCATTAAAGTGACTATCAACCTTGATATATCCATATAGCATAACTATGCTAAATAACTGTTTAGTTTAGTTATATCTATTCTCCAACACTAGCGACCAATCAGCGAAGTTTCCAGCAACGCCGGCAACGCCATCGGCTTGGCAAAATAGTAACCTTGGGCCTGCCCTGCTCCCATTTCACGCAGCACGATTAGCGTCGCTTCATCCTCGACACCTTCGGCCACCACGCTGAGGTCCAGTGATTCGGCCATCCGCACAATCGCCCGTACGATTGCGCGGCTGCGGGCACTGGTGGTCAGTTCGAGGATGAATGACTTGTCGATCTTCAAACCACTGAATCGGTATTGATGCACGTAGCTCAGGGATGAAAATCCGGCACCGAAGTCATCGAGCACCACCGACATGCCATTGTCGGCCAATTGCTGCATGTTCAACCGCGCAATAGCCGGCTCGGCCACTAACGCACCTTCGGTCAACTCCAGGCAGATCCGCGATGGCGCGACCCGGTGCAGTGCCAACAGTGCTAGCACATCACTGGCAAAGTCTGGGCGCGTCATGCTGTAGCTGGAACAATTGACGTGCACCGCAGGCCAATTGGCATGCTGGGGTTGTGCGAGGATTACTGCGACGCTGGTGAGCATGTACAGGTCCAGGCGACCGATCAGACGCAAACCCTCGACATTTGGCAAAAACTCCCCCGGACCGATCACTCGGCCGCCCGGCTGATGCCAGCGGATCAGCGCTTCAAGGGCCACCAGTTCGCCGCTTTCGACGCTGACAATCGGCTGGAAATACGGCAGCAGTTCATCGGTACGTTTGAGCGCATTGCGCAACGCCCCTTCTCGCTCCATCTGGTCCGAGACTTCGCGGCGCACTTCCTGATTGAACACCGCGTAGCTGTCGCGACCGGCACTTTTGACCCGGTACATCGCCGCATCCGCATCGCGCAACAAGTCGGCGGGCTCGTGATGGAACTGGCTGTCGGCGCTGACAATACCGATGCTGCAGGATGAAAAAACCTCATGGCCATTGATGAAAAACGGCAGGTCAAACGCCACCAGAATCCGTTCGGCGATTTCGATCAGCACGTCCAGCGGCGCCTCGGGAGCGAGTACCGAAAATTCATCGCCTCCCAGTCGCGCGAGCATGTCGGTGTCACGCAGGCAGCTGCGCAAACGGTGGGCGGCCTGCATCAACAGTAGATCGCCAAAGTGGTGGCCGAGGCTGTCGTTGACCATCTTGAAACGATCGAGGTCGATGAACATCACCGCCAGGTGCCCGCCTTCGCTGCCGAATCGCGACCAGGCCAGATTGAGGTGCTGTTGCAGGTAGGTGCGATTCGGCAGCCCGGTCAGCGCATCGTGGGAGTTTTCGTGCTGCAACTTGGCATTGGCGTGATCGAGTTCGCGGGTGCGGTTCTGCACCCGGGCTTCGAGCTTGAGGTTGGCGGCGTGGATCGCTTCGGCGGCCGTGCGTCGCGACAGTGCTGTATCGATGTGCCGCGACACGAATGTCAGCAGTTCCTGGTCACGCTGGGTATAGCGCTCCTGCGAGGTATAGCTTTGCACCGCCAGCACGCCACGCACCACATCGCCATCGAACAACGGAATGCCCAGCCAGGAGTAGGATCGGACAGACTCATGACCCAATTCGATTTCGCCCTGCACAGCCAATCGCTCCGCCTCGCCGGCGTCAATCAGGCAAGGTCGACGCTGACGGATGACGAACTCGGTCAAGCCCCGGCGACCACGTCGTGCCTTCGGACAAACCGTCTGGCGCTCATCGACATAATAAGGAAAGGTCACTTCACCGGTCGCGTCGTCGAACAGTGCGATGTAGAAGTTCTGCGCGAACAGCAGATCACCGACGATGCCATGCAAGGTTTGAAAGAGCTCGGCCATATCGCCAGGCTGGCTCGAGAGTTCAGCAATCTGGAACAGCGCGCTCTGAAGATGTTCGGCGCGTTCTCGCTCTGCCACTTCCTGCCTCAATGCGTCGTTGAGTGCCGAGAGCTCAAGGGTGCGACGCATAACGATCCCTTCCAGGTTCTCGCGGTGCAGAATCCGGTCCAGCGCCATGGCCACGTGACGGGCCACCACCAGAAACAGCGCGCGGTCTTCAGCGCTGTAGGTACGGGAGACGTCGTAGACCTGCATGGCCAGCATGCCAAACACGTCATCCGAGGCATTTTTCAACGGTGCGCCCATCCAGAACTCAGGACGGTCCCCCACGCAGTAAAAGCGGCCCTGCGCCTGAGCCGCGCGAATACCGGCGGCGTCGATCAGCAACGGCTGGCCAGTGGTCAACACCTGGCCGGTCAACGATAGGTGGGAAGCATCGAGGTATTCGTAGTGCTCGGCCTCCACGGCATCAACGTCGATGATGTCGACGTAATACGGATAGTCGATCTTGCCCGTGTGCGGGTCATACAGCGCAAGATAGAAGTTCTCGGCGTCGATCAGGCTTGCCAGTAGCCGGTGAACCCCCACCAGAAATACAAACCGGTCGCGGGTCGAACTGGCGAGGTAGGTAATTTCATACAGCACACGCTGAGTAATCTGCGCACGGGCCAGAGTGTTGGTCTGCACCTGAATGCCCAGACGCTGCGCAAATTCTGCGAGCGCCGGCTCCTCGGCGTCATCGACTGGCGCGAGTAGCCAACCCAGCACACTTTCGCCTCTGCCGGTTGGCCAGCGGTGCAAACGTCGAGTCAGGCAAAAGGCTTCGAATTCTTCATTGGCAACGCTGGATGGCCACTGCACCTGCGGGTCGCCCTGCCCGACCCAATGCATTTGTTCACCAGCGCGGTACACCACCCATGCAGTGGTGTGGGCCCAGTGGCGTGCAGCGGCCAGCAATTGTTCGACCGCGTCGTCGTGGCCAGCGCCGGGCATGCCGACCGTTTCCGAACTACCGTTTACTTGAGAAGCGACATCGTCGCCATCGATCGATTGCCGCGGGGAGTCGGTCAATGGACGAACACTCATCAGCGCTCCCTGAGCCAAAACTGGCGATACTCATTTATTATTGTCCAGCACTATGCCAGAGAGCCTCCCGTTTAAAGCTTATATAAGTTTTTATCAATCGTTTTGTTTGCTTAAGTGCCAGGCTACGGGTGTGCCCCAACAAGTTCCGCCGGGCGTTCGGTGGCCCTTGCTGGAACGGGCGCAATGTTTCGCAGCAGAAAGTGCGACAGCGCCGGGATCAGGATCAACGCCCCGAGCATATTCCAGAGGAACATGAAGGTCAGCAGGATGCCCATGTCGGCCTGGAACTTGATCGGTGACCAGGCCCAGCACACCACTCCGGCGGCCAGGGTGATACCGACCAGCCCCACCACCCGGCCGGTGAACGACACCGCGTTACGGTAGGCCTTTGCCAACGGCAGGCCCTGGCGCTGGTATTGCAGCTGCACGCTGAGTAAATACAGCGCGTAATCCACGCCGATCCCGACCCCCAAAGCGATCACCGGCAACGTCGCCACCTTCACGCCGATGCCCATGACCACCATCAAGGCCTCGCACAGTATCGACGTCAGTACCAGCGGCAACAGCGCCACCAGCGTGGCGTGCCAACTGCGGAAGGTGATCAGGCAGAACAGCGTCACCGCCGCGTACACGTAAAGCAGCATCGTATGGTTGGCTTCACGCACCACGATGTTGGTCGCCGCTTCGATACCGGCGGTGCCGGCGGCCAGCAGAAATTGTCGGTCCTCGGTGCTGTTTTCCCTGGCGAATCTGTCTGCGATGGCGACCACCGCGTCCAGGGTTTCTGCCTTGTGGTCCTTAAGAAAGGCAATCACCGGCATGACCGAACAGTCGGTATTGAACAATTCCGGCGCATTGACCGAGGCCTGCTGCGCGGCATAGTTCAGCACGTTCTGGTTACGCTGGATGCTGTTCAGCTTGGGGTTGCCCTCGAACGATCCCGCCGTGATCTGGCGCACCGCGTTCACCAGCGATGAAGTCGCTTGCACGCCCGGGTATTGCTGCAGTTCCCAGGCCAGACGGTCGGCCAGGATCAGCGTCTGATAATTCAGGCAGCCTTCCGGCGGGGTTTTGATCATCACCGCGAACAGGTCGCTGGACAACGCATAGTGACTGGTGATGTAGGCGTTATCGCGGTTGTAGCGCGAGTCCGCGCGCAACTCCGGGGCGCCACTGTCGAGGTCGCCGATCTGCAGTTGCAGGCTGACCACGAAGCCCGCGATACCCAACGCCACGGCACCGAGCACGATGCCCGTGGCCCACTTGCGTGTGGTGAAACAGTCGAGCAGATCCCACAGTTTGCCAAAGCCGCGACTCTGGGCTGCGCGGGTGTCGATCTTCAGTGCGCGCTCGGCAGCCTTGGCGCCAACACCGATGTAAGACAGCGCCACCGGCATCAGCAACAGCGAGGTGAAGATCAAGACGGCGACGCCGATACTGGCGGTAATCGCCAGGTCCTGGATCACCGGAATGTCGATCAGCATCAACACGGCGAAGCCCACCGCATCGGCCAGCAACGCGGTGACACCGGCGATAAACAGACGGCGGAAGGTGTATCGCGCCGCCACCAGTTTATGGGTGCCACGGGCAATGTCCTGCATGATCCCGTTCATCTTCTGCGCGGCGTGGGACACACCGATGGCGAAGATCAGGAACGGCACCAGCACCGAATACGGGTCGATGGCGTAACCCAGCCAGGCCACGATGCCCAACTGCCAGACCACCGCCGTCAGCGAACAAAAGATCACCAGCAACGTGCTGCGCAGGCAACGGGTGTAGAGGTAGATGATGACGAACGAGGTGACCACGGCCAGACCGAAAAACATCATCACCTGGATCAGGCCGTCGATCAGATCGCCGATCAATTTCGCAAAGCCGATTACCCGGACCTTGTACTTGCCCTGCCCCTCCTCCCCCGCCTGGCGTGCCTTGCTGTCGCCGGCAAACTCGATCTTGTCGCGCAGTTGCTCTTCAAGCATCTGCGCGAACGCGTAGTAATCAATGCGGTGACCCGTCGCCGTGGTCTTGTCCTGCAGCGGCACGATCAACATGCTCGATTTGAAATCGCTGGCCACCAGGCTGCCAACGACGCCCGCGCGGTTGATATTCTGGCGTAGCTGTTCGATGTCTTCAGGGGAACCTTGGTACGCATCGGGCATCACCGGGCCGCCCTGGAAACCTTCCTCGGTGACTTCATTCCAGCGCACCGCCGGGCTCCACAATGACTTCATCCAGGCGCGGTCAACGCCTGCGGTGAGGAACAAGTCGTCGTTGACTTGCTTGAGCACGGCCAGGTACTCGGGGTCGAAAATGTCGCCCTGGGTATTCTCCACCACCACCCGCACGGAGCTGCCCAGGCCGCGCAACGAATTGCGGTTCTCCAGGAAGTTTTTAATGTAGGGCTGGCTCTGCGGAATCATCTTTTCGAAGCTGGGACGCAGCTCCAGGCGAGTAGCCGCCATGTAGCCCAGCACCAACGTGATCAACGCCATAAACAGCATGAACAGCGGGCGGTAATTGAATACCCAGCGCTCCAGCCGGTTGCCGGAGTGCCGATCGAAGTCACGCAAGTGGCGGATCACCGGCATGGTGTCTTGCTTGATGTTTGCCATGTCTGGGTACTCGCTCTTATGGATCCGGTGATGACTTGACGTTCAGTGCGCGTGCACCACGACTGCCCACCAACACCAGGCTGCCGTCGGGCGCCTTGATGGCGCCGGCTGATGGGGACAGGTTTTGTTGAGGCACCAATGTCAGTCGCGTGCCGTCTACGTGGACCAGCATTTGTCCTGCCAGGCTAAACAGTAGGTATCGACCCTTGGCGTCCACCGTGGCGGTGGTGATGCTGGTCTGAAGGCCAGTCTTGAGCGGGGTCCAGCTGGAACCTCCGTCGAGGCTGCGAAATACATGCCCGCGCAGACCGTAGACAAACACTTCGCCGGGCCGGCCAATCGCTCCGAAAAAGCTGCCCTGATACGGCGAATCGAGTGCCACGAAACGCTGGCCCGGGTCATCCCACTTGAGCAATAACCCCTGTTCGCCAACGATGTAGAGCGCATCCCCCGTGGAGGCGATGGCATTGAGGTGCAACCCTTGCGGGTTGTCGGTGCGGTCCTGGAACGGTGTCCAGTGATGACCGCCATCGTCGGTACGCAGGATCAGGTTGAACGCACCGACCACATAGCCGGTTTTTTCATTGGCAAACCAAACGTCGAGCAGCGGTTTGTCGGCGCCCTCCTCTGTCAGCCGCTGCCCGTCGGCGACGAGCGCCGCCCATTGTTCGTTGGCCGGTTCGGCACGGGCCAAAGCGCCGTAATGTTCAACCAGCAACGCACCGATCTGGCGGCCATCCAGTTGCTTGGTCCAGGTTTGGCCGGCATCGCTGCTGTGCAGCACCACCCCGTCGTTGCCGACTGCCCAGCCTCGGGTAGCGAAAGGAAAACTGACGGCATTCAGGTCGGCACTGACCGGTACGGCAGCCTGTTTCCAGTCTTTGCCGCCATCATCGGAGTAGAGAATATGGCCACGTTGTCCGACGGCGACCAGTCGTTCACCCGCACGGGCTACGCCCAGCAACGGGCTGCGGACCGCCAGGGCACTCGCCTTGGCCGGCTGGTCCAGCACGTCGACGAAGCTGGTGGCGTGGGTGAAGCCCTGCAACAGAGCAAGGGCAATGCCCAGCGCCAACTGTCGGTGCTTTTTGTACGAACACATACGGCGTCCTCATGAAAAAACTGCGCCGGGCGCACGTCGTGTGCAGCCCGGCGTTGAAACAGGTCGCTTTAGCGGATACCGGCGCCCGCCAGGGACTCCGGCGACCACTGCGCCTTGGACAGCGAGTCGATGTAACGGATGCCGCCGTAAGGGCCCACCACACCGTTGATGTTGTAGGAGCCGCCGACCAGGTCGTAGATCATGAAAGGTGTGGAGTCCGGCACCTGCTTGTCATAGCTCTGGCTGAGAAAGGCGAAGGAACCGCGATAGAGCTGACCACGGGCGTCGTACTGGTCAGAAGCCAGTGCCGCCCAGCTGTCTTCATCGAGGTAGAAACGACGCTTCTGATAGACGTGACGTGCACCTGCCTTGAGGTTGCCTTCCACCACCCACACGCGGTGTTTCTCCCAGCGTACGAAGTCGGGCGCAAGGTGATTGGGCGTGGTCAGGCTTTTCGGATCCTGGGCGTAGGTCAATTTGTAGGTGTTGTACGGCACGATCATTTCCTGCTTGCCGACCAGCTTCCAGTCGTAGCGATCCAGTGCACCGTTGAACACAAACACATCGTCGTAAGTGCCGGCACCGGCAGTCCCCGGGTTCGGCGTGTCATAGGCCAGGTTCGGTGCCAGTTTGACCCGGCGCTGGCCCGGCAGGTACTGCCAGGCACGGCGCGGTTGCTCCAGCGGGTTGGCGGCGTCCTTGAGCATGATCGACTCGCCGGCCCGACGCGCCGGCCCGGTGTAATACAACTTCATCTGGTAGTACACGTCGGCACTGCTGATGGGCTGCGCCATATTTTCGTAGATCGGGTAAGTGATGAACGCCTGTCCCGTGGTTGCCAGGCTCGCGACCCCGGCCGAGTCGACGTTCCAGGAGTCGTACTTGGAGTTGATGTTGACGCCCTGATAACGCAGCAGGAAATTCCACATCGCCTCGCTGCCCGATTGCGGAATCGGAAACGGCACGCCGGGCAATACGTTATCGATGGCCAGTCCGCCTTCCAGGGACTTGGCGCCATTGGCGTTCTTCAAGCTGTTGTCCAGCACCGCTTGCGGCAAGGCGACGGTGCGGTGGGTCGGGTAGACATCGACGCGGTAGCTGGGGAAGCGCTTGGCCAATTCAACCGTGGTAGCACTGAGCATGCCCTTGTACTGTTCGACGTTCTTGCCATCGATTACCAACACCGGTTTCTCGCTGGCGAAAGGGTCCGGACGCATGCTGTCGCCGGCCTTGAAACTGGCCGGGGCGGTGGTCAGCCCCCCGGCATAAGCGGGAATGGAACCGTCGGCGCTGGCGGCTTTTTCGGCGCCGATCAGGGTCAGGCTGCTGCCCAGCCGGGCGGCTTCTTGAGTCGAAACGGCTGCCTGTACATGAACGGCAGCGGCCATGGCCAGGGACGCGGCCAGCAGAGTTGGGATGAATTTCATGGGGCATACTCCTGCTTAGTGACTAAGCATTGGATGAATCAGAAGGTGGTTTTCAGCGTCAGGTACAGCGCGCCACGGTCTTCGGTGGTCGCACCGCCGCCCGAGAAGGCTGAGTAGCCACCGGCGTAGCACGCATAGTTTTCGTTACCGCTGAAGGCGTTCGGCGTGGAGCCGTCGCCACTTCCGGCGTTGGCCGCACCGGTGCTGTTGCCGCTGACATTGCACTTGTCAGCCTTGCCGAAGGCGTCCACGTATTTGAGGTCGACGAAGTACTTGTTGTAGATCGCTGCACCGACGCCAAACGCATAGTTGCCGGTGTCTTTCGCGCCACCGCCCGAGACCGGTGAAACGCCATCCAGGCCTACGTTGACGGACATCGGCAGGCTCATGTCCACGCCCGGGAATACCTGGTACCAGGTCGGCGTGAAGTTGACCGCGATGCCCCAGTTGTCACGGGTCGGTGCATCGAGACCGCGGTAAGTGCTCTTGCCCTTGTAGAGCGCCTCGTTCTTGCTATCGAGCTTGAGCAGGTTGCTGTAGTAGAGCTCGGCGAGCAGCACGGCCGAGTCGAACACCGGGGTCTTGGGCAGGGTCATCAGGCCGTTGATCGTCCAGTGCAGCGTGTCGCCGGTGGCGCTCATGCTGTCGCCATCGTGCGGGGTGTCGTAGATGATCCCGGTGGCGGCGCTGCGTGGAGGCAACAGACCGAGGCCTCGACCCAGCCCGAGCGGACTGTTGGTGCTCACAATCGCCGGGATACTGGCCAGCGGCATTTGATGGCGGATGTTCAGGTCACTGCCGACGCTGATACCGCCGATGTCCTTGGACAGGCTCAGGCCGAAGATGTCGATCTTGTCGGAGTACGCCAGTTGATAGGTGGCGGTGCTCAGCGAGTTCAGCGTGTTGACCACCGCCGGCACTTGACCTGCCGGGGCGGTGCCATTGGCATTGGCCGAGCTCAAACCCCTGGCGTCGAGCCAGGCCTGAGGCAAAATGTCCGACGTCTGGCGGTAGTAAACGCCGAGGGTGCCGTCCAGCCACGCGGGCGACCATTTGGCCATGACGCCCCAATCACCAGAATTTCGAGGTGTCAGGTCATCGCCACGGCGCACGTTGGTCAATGCGTTGCACGGTGCCAGGCCGCAACCCAACGGGCTGCCAGGGACCACCGAATTGGTGTTGCCGAGCAAGAACGATTGCGCGCCGAAACCCACCAGATCGGAACCGCCATAGTAGGTGCCCGCTTCAGGCAGGCGCGCGGCATCCCAATCGAAGAAATACTGGGCCCCCACCGTCAGCTCGGGATTGACCGTGAAGGACATCGACATCTGGTTGCGCGGGACAAACAGCTCCTTGGCCTCGGTGCCGGGCGATGCCGCCAGCTTGGCCAGGTCCAGGCCAGCCTGGCCGTAGCTGATCGAATGCACCGGGTTCAGGATGGTTTCGCCCCAGAACACGTTGTGTTGCCCGGCCTTGACGCTGAACAGCGACTCCTCGCCCACTTCGGTGCTGTAGAACACGAAAGCGTCGAGGATTTCACCGGAGGGGCCGGTGTAGTAGCGCTGGGCGTAGTTGCTCAGGTGTGGACTGCCGTTGCCGACATTGTCGCGAGTCACGGGCGCCAGGCGCGGGTCATTGGCGACCAGACCCGAGGTGCCGCCATTGCCGTTGACGAACGGGTTAGAGTTGGAGCCGGTGTTTTCATAAGCCTTGTCGTACCAGCTCGCGGCACTGACACGAAATCCCATGTGGTCCTTGTAGACCACATCCATCTCGGTCAGCAGGTCGACACGATGGGTGATGTTGGTCCCGGCCTTGCGAAAATTGTAGTCGCCGTCGTTGTTGTTCGGCGTTCCCAGCATGCGCTTGTCCGCACTTTCGGTGCGCACGCCGTAGTTGTACTTCACGGTGTTATCAAAACGCACGGCCCAGTCAGGATTGCCGGTATCCAGCTCAACGGCGTGGGCCACCGGCAGGGATGCAGCGAGGATGGCCAGGGCCAACAGACTGTGACGCGAAGGGTGTGTGTGGCCGTGACTCTTATTGTTATGCATTACGGTGTCTCCGCCTTGTTGTACTTATTTTTAAGCGCAGCTTTCCTTGCACAGGCCCTGGTGAAAGGGCTGGCGTTTTTTTGCGTTAGAGCAGTTGCCGGACGTGTCGCGACCGGCCAGATGCCTGACTAGCGATCCAGTTCCAGAATGAGTGCTTCGGCTTGTGGGCAATGGCCAAAGCCCGAGGCAGGATTGAGGTGGCCGACCTCGCCAAGGTTGACCAGTTCGCTGCCCCAGGCGCGGGCCATCCGGGTCACGGCCTCGAGGCTGGCCAGGTGATCGTTGGTGCTGCCTGCCACGATGCTGCGAAAAGGCAGCGTGCCGGCAGGCAGAGGTTCCCAGCCCTGGGTTCGAAGGGTTTCAGGGGACGGGTAGCCTTGGGGCCAGGTGGCATCGAGGTCCGGCGGCGTGGCCAGCAGCGCACCCTTGATCGGGGCGCGATGCCGGGAAGCCCAGTGCGCGACCATCAGCACACCGGCGCTGTGGGCAACCAGAATCACCGGGCCGTCGATCTGCTCCAGTTCATGCTGGATCGCCCGGACCCGGGCCGCGCAGTCGAGCTTCTCGGTTTCAAGCGGCGGGACGCTGCGCACGTTGCTCAACCGGGCCTCCAGCAGCGTTTGCCAGTGTTCGGCAACGTGGTCGCGCAGACCCGGTACGATCAGAACGGTTGCGGTTGTTTGCAGTTTGCTCACTTGAACACCTTCGCCTTCACGATGACTCGACTGGCTGTGTTGCCAGAATCTTTTTGTAGGTCCGACATTAAAGAGCCCACACCCGGTGCGCTTTTCATTTGACGACAGCGATTTTTCTTTTGATGACACCGGGAGTGCCGCTGATTAGTGGTCATGGAGAAGCTGCAAACGTCGTCGGCAAAAACTTTTCATTTCATTAGGTGCTGGCTATAGTCGGCCACGCTCATTTCCATCGAGTCCCCACCAGGAAAGACTTCTGCATGACCAAGCTTGTTCGCGCCGCCGTCTTGACCAACTACCTGGAAGTGGCCCACTACCTGGGGCTCAATCCCCATGATTTGCTGGCGAACGTCGGACTGAGCAAGGCCCGCCTGCAAGCCCCCGAGCACCGGATTCCAATCGATTCGGCGGTGCGCCTGCTGGAGGATTCGGCCGCAGCCAGCGGCTGTCAGACCTTCGGCCTGAGCATGGCCGAATCGCGTCAACTCTCGGATTTCGGCGTTGTCAGCCTGCTGCTCAGCCATCAGCGAACGCTGCGCGATGCCTTGCACGTGTTGGTGCATTACCGCCATCTGATGAACGATTCCCTGGCGATCTTTGTTGAGGAAGCGGGCAGGATGGTGATCATCCGCGAGGAAGTGGTCACCGAGTCACCCATGCCCTGCCGACAGGCCAATGAACTGGCGATCGGTGTGATGTTCCGGCTCTGCGCCGCCTTGCTCGGTGCGCATTGGCACCCCTACAGCGTCAACTTCACTCACCAGGCTCCGGACAACCTGCAGTTGCATCGGCGCCTGTTCGGTTGCAACCTGGAGTTCGGCAGCGAGTTCAATGGCATCGTCTGCCCTGATGCCAGTCTCGACATGACCAACCCCCAGGCCGACCCGGCCATGGCCCGTTATGCCCAGCGCTACCTGGACTCGCTGCAGAGTCCCGAAGGACCGTCGACCCTGTTCGAAGTGCGCAAGGCCATTTATCTGCTGCTGCCCATGGGGCGCGCCACCATCGAGCAAATCGCCCAGACCCAGGGCATGAACGTACGCACGCTGCAGCGTCGCCTTAAAGACGATGGCTGCGCGTTCAACGACCTGATCAACGACGTTCGCCGCGACCTGGTGCTGCGTTATCTGGAGAACCCGAATTACTCGCTGGGCCGGATCGCCGACATGCTCGGCTATTCCATGGCGAGTTCTTTCACACGCTGGTTCATCACCCAATTCGGCATGCCGCCGGCCACCTGGCGCAGCACGCAAAAGCCCGGCTTTTCCAAAGTGTCGACGGACACCCCTCCCTCCCCTGGCCCCACATAATCCTGAGCAAAAAAAACGGCGACTGCTGGTACAGTCGCCGCAAAAAAACCGGTGCTTATGACGCCGGTCGAGTGCCGCAGTGCGTCGGAGTAAACGCAATGCGGCAGCTGTGTAAAAGGGACCGGGGTTACATCCCCCAGCGCAGCAACAGCAGCACAAGAGCCACCAGGAACACGGTCTCCCCCACCATCAGCAGGATCGGCTTGATACCCACGGCGGCCAGTTCCTTGAGCTGGGTTTTCATGCCCAGGGCGCTGATGGACACCACCAGGCACCAGCGCGACAACTCATTGACTGAACTCTGCACTAGCGGTGCCACCCATCCGGTGCTGTTGATACACGCCAGAATCAGAAAACCGACAGCGAACCACGGCAACAGCGGCGGCCGTTTGCCTGTGGGGTCGGCGCCCTGCATCCGGGTAATCATGGCGGCGCAGACGATGACTGGCAGCAGCATCGCGACACGCATCAACTTGACCACCGTGGCCGTATCGCCTGTCTCGGTCGACAGGCTGTAACCGGCGCCGACCACCTGGGCGACATCGTGGATGGTCGCGCCCAAAAACACCCCGGCCACCTGCGGCGACAACGACAGCCAGTTGGCGATCATCGGATAGACGATCATTGCCAGGGTTGAAAGCGCCGACACCCCAATCACGGTAAATAACGTGGCGCGCTCTTTCTGCGGGTGGTTTGGCAGCGCCGCAGCCAGCGCCAAGGCCGCCGAGGCACCGCAAATTGCGGTCGCCCCGCCGGTGAGCATGCCGAACAAACGCTGAAAACCCAGGGCCTTGGCCGCGATCACCGAGACGCCGATGGTCACGATCACCAGAATCACCACCAGGGCCACCGGTTTCCACCCCAGCGCCGCCATCTGTTCAAGGGTGATGCGCATACCCAGCAACGCCACGCCGATGCGCAATACCGTGCGCGCCGTGAACTCGATTCCGGCCTTGCACGCGCCGTCACTCGCCAGGAAGTTGATCGCCATGCCCAGCAACAAGGCGAGCAGCATCACCGGCGCATCGTAATGCTCGGACAGAAAGGAAGCGGCCGCCGCAACGATCAGGCTGACGATGAAACCGGGCGCCAACTCGCGCGTTCGGCTATGGATTCGGGTGAGAGCAATGGCGCTCATGGCGCGGCCTCCTGGGAAACGATGACGATAAAGGCCTGGTCGTCGACCACCTCGACCGGGTAGTGGGCGACCTTGAGTGTGTTGGAGTTGAGCAAGTAGCCGCTGGCCAGATCGAAACGCAGCCCATGGGCGCAGCATTGAATCGTTCGCCCGTCGAGGCGCCCGCCACACAGCGAGGCGCCCTGGTGTGGGCAGCTGTCATCGATGGCGAATAAATGCCCGTCGACGTTGAACAGCGCCAGGCTTTTGTCTTCGAATTCGAACAGCGCACGGCCACCGGCCTGCGGGTGTTTGCCGGCAGGTACGGGAATACGTCTGGTCATGCCGGTTGCCGCTCGCGATCACTGTCCTTGAGTGCTTCATTCATGGCCCCGAGCAGCGCCTGGGCCGGTTGTGCTCCGATCACGGTCATACGGCCGTCGAACTGAAATCCCGGCACGCCACTGGTCGCACCGGGGAATCCGTCAAAGGGCGTGGCGTCGCCCTTCAGGCACTCGAGCACCGTGTCCGTATCGACGCCGCAAGCGCGGGCAATGGCGAGCAACGTCTCCCGGCAACCGAGGTTTTCGCCTTTGCGGAAATAAGCGGCGAACAGTCGCTCGAGCAACATTTCACGCTGAACAGCATTGCCCTGCGCGCTGACACGCTCGAACAAACGATGGGCATCAGCAGTGTTGGGCATCGTCTCGATGCGGCCCAGGTCGATGGCCAGTCCAACCGCCCCGGCAGCCCGTTGTACCTGGGCCTGGCGCATGGTCATGGCGTCGGCATTACCCAGACGCTTGCGATAGAAGTCGGCGAAGGGTTCGCCTTCTACCAGCAACTGAGGCAGCAACTGCACCCCATGCCACGCCGTGGTGATCTGCACACCCGGATGGCGACTGCGAAACTGGACCTGCGCATGCTCCAATTGGCGCTTGCCGATCAGGCACCAGGGACAGATGAAATCGAAAAACACGTCAATCCGTAAACGACCGCTCACAACTTCACCTCGCACGCTGCTGTACCGGGCACGTCATGGACGCGCTCATCCCTCAACCGAGCGATGTCTTTGTGGTAATGACACAGGGCATAAAAGAACACCGCCGCCGCCAGGACACTGACGAGAGGCACCAGTTGGAAGGCGCCGTGCAGGCCGATCACATCGGACACTCGGCCGGTGATGAACGGCCCCGGCGCCAGGCCCAGCATGTTGTTGGCCAGGGTCAATGTGGCGAACGCCGTGCCGTGGACCGAGTAATGGGTCAGATTGGCAACCATTGCCCCGGCAGGGCCCGTAGTGCCCGCGGCAATCAGCATGCCCAGGCAGATCATCCCCAGTTGCGCAGGCCCCGCCGGCAACGCGAAGGCCAGCGACAACAGCACGCAGCTGCCCAGGCAGTACGCGATAGCCAGGGACACCTTGCGCTCCGGCGAATGGCGGCACAGACGGTCACTGAGCATGCCGCACAGGATCATCCCCACGCCGCTGCACAGCACGATGATCGCGGCCATGCCCCCGGCTTTGTCCGTCCCCATGGCGTAGTAGCGATTCAAATAACTGGGCATCCACACAATCACCGTGCCGCCGACGAAAAGCTGCAAGCCGCTGCCCACATAAGTGGCGATCACCGAGCGGCTGGAAATCAGCGTGCGCAACGGGTGTTTGACCTTGGCGGCAGCCTTGTTCACCACGCGCTGCGGCGCGATGCGTGCTTCCTTGACGATGATCGGGTAAAGCATTGCCAGGACCAGGCCGAACAGCGCCATGCCGGCAAACGACCAGCGCCAGCCAAGCTTGGCCGCGATGGCGCCGCCCAGGGCCATGCCAAATACCGATCCAAACATGCCGCCCGCCATGAAGGCACTGGCCAGCGTCGCACGCAGGTGTTTGGGAAACACCGAAATCACCACCGCGATGCCGACGCTGCCGTACGCCGCTTCGCCGACGCCGACCATGAACCGTGCAATGAACATCTGCTGATAGTCCTGCGCCACTGCGCAGCCCAGCGTCGCCAGACTCCACAGCAAAGCCATCAGTGCCAGGCTCTTGACCCGGCCGAAGCGATCCGCCAGCAATGACAGGGGAAATGTCAGCAGCCCCACCATCAGCGCCACAATGCCACTGAGCAGGCCGAGCTGGCCGTCGCTCAGGGCCCATTCGCCCTTGAGCATCGGGAACACCGCGTTCAGCACCTGGCGCGACATGTAATCGGAAATCAACAGCCCGAACGTCAGTGCGAAGACGATCCAGGCATACGGGCGCGCAACACCGACAGCACCGTCGTCATCGTCTGCGGCAATTGGGTGAAAGGCCATGCAGCCTCCTCAAAGCTTTGTTTTATTGTTGTTATCAAGCGTGTTGCAGTGCAGTGAGCGGGAGGCCACTGGCCTCCCCCTTTGTCTGCCGATCAGCCGCGTTGCGGCACACCTTTCTGCCCAGCCTTGCGGTTGGGGGACATGCCGTTGGCGAGCAGCGTTTCTTCAATGCTCTGGTACTGCACGCCGATGCGGTAGATCTCACGGGCTTCTTTGCCGGTGGCGATTTCGCGACCCAGTTCATGGGCGATGCGCACAGTCTGCTGGATCTGCGCAATCGAGCCGAAACGATCGCCCTTGTGATCAATGATAGTGTCTTCATTGCCCACACGCGGGTGCATACCCATGGCCATCGACATGGTGTTGAACGGCATGACGTTCTTGAGCAGCGACTCGGAGGTCAGGGTGCAACCGTCTGGCGCGCGGTGGATGAAGTTGAAGAAGTTGAACGGATTGGGGCCATCGAAACCGCCGCCGATACCGATCCAGGTCAGGTTCAACGGGCCCTTGTAGACGCCCTTGCGCACCAGGCGCTCAAGAGTTTCCATGGCATGCATGCCGGTCAGCTGGAAGTGCGGCTGGATGCCGTTGTCCATCAGACGCTTGAGGTGCTCGGCGACCCAGGCCGGGCCTGCCGGCACGGTCATCTCGCTGTACGCTGCCTGAATAAGGGGGTTCGCCAGGGACGTGCCTTCCAGGTATTGCGGATAGAGCAGTTCCATGATGTTCATCTGGGTGGTGTTGATCGCCACGGTGACCTGATCGGGTTTTGGCGTCAGCTCGGCCAGCATGTGTCGCGTATCGTCAGACAGCCATTTCGCGGCTTCACCATCGCTTTCGGGCGCAAAGGAAATCGAGCCCCCGACCTGGATGATCATGTCCGGCACGGCTTCACGCACACCGGCGATCAACTCGTTGAATTTGGACAGACGCTTGGAGCCCTTGCCGTCCAGTTCGCGCACGTGCAGGTGCAAAACAGTTGCACCGGCCTCATAACAATCCACCGCCTTCTGCACCTGCTCGTCCATGGTCAGCGGGATGTCTTCGGGAAAGTCTTCCGGCATCCATTCCGGGCCGTACGGAGCCACGGTGATGACGACCTTTTCCATGTTTTCCGGGTGCAGGGAATCGTCGAAGAATTGCATGGGTTACTCCTGTTCTTATTGGTTATCCGCCCAGCCGGAATCGTGCCCGGTGGGCGCAGTGACGAGTGCGAATGCAGAGGGGTCGATCAGTAAGTCGTGTCGCCGATGATCCCGGCACGCTCCATCTTGCGGTGACACGGCGGGTAATCCATGACCGCGTAGTGCTGGGTGCTTCGGTTATCCCAGATCGCGATGCTGTTGGGCTTCCAGCGCCAGCGCACTTGATACTCGGGGATGTACGCCTGGCTAATCAGGTAACGCAGCAATTCACTGGCGCCCGGGTTGGCGTCCTGGCCGAAGCGCACGCGCTCGGGGGTGTGGTAGTTGCTGAAATGGGTGGTGAAGGCATTGACGAACAGCACCTTTTCCCCGGTTTCCGGGTGGGTGCGCACCACCGGGTGTTCTGCATCCGGGTACATGGCTTTGAGTGCCAGGCGATTTTCGACCGGCATGGCCGCGCCAAAGCTGGCCTCGATGCTGTGCCGGGCGCGCAGGTCGGCGATCTTCGACTTCACATCATCAGGCAGGTTTTCGTAGGCTTCGACCATGTTCGCCCACATCGTGTCGCCGCCCACGGGTGGACATTCCACGCAACGCAGCACACAGCCCATCGGGGGCGCCTCGCGCCAGGTTGCGTCGGTGTGCCAGGCATTTTCGTAGCGGTCCATCGGCTGGTCCGGCTTCTTGTAGATGCGCACCAGACCAGGGTAATCGGGGTCGCTGCCGGCCACCGGGTGATCCTCCAGTTCACCGAAACGACGGGCGAAGGCCACGTGCTCTGCACGACTGATGTTCTGGTCGCGCAAAAACACCACCCGATGCGTGAGCAACTGGGCACGAATCTCGGCAAAAAGACCGTCGTCATGGATCGCGTCGGCGAGGTTGACGCCGATCAGCTCCGCGCCGATGTTGCAGGTCAATTGTTCGACTTTCATGGCAGGCCGCTCCCTTAAATGACGAAAATCGACGAGCCGGTGGTCTTGCGTGATTCCAGGTCGCGATGGGCCTGCACGGCGTCCTGTAAAGCGTAGTGCTGGTTAATCTCGATCTTGATGCGACCGCTGCCGACGTGATCGAACAGCTCGCTCGCCAGCGCGGCTTTTTCCGCAGGATCGGCGATGTAGTCGGCCAGGGCCGGGCGCGTCAGGAACAGCGAGCCCTTCATCGCCAGCATGACCGGATCGAAGGCCGGGATCGGACCGGAAGCCGTGCCCACGCACACCATCAGGCCGCGCCGCTTGAGGGAGTCCAGGGAGCCCATGAAAGTATTCTTGCCCACACTGTCGAACACCACGTTGACACCGACGCCTTCAGTCAGTTCACGCACGCGCTGGGCGACATCTTCATGGCTGTAGTTGATGACATGGTCGCAGCCATGGGCGCGGGCGATTTCGCCTTTGACGTCCGTGGAGACCGTGCCGATGACCGTCAGCCCCAACAGCTTGGCCCACTGCGAAACGATCAGACCCACACCACCGGCGGCGGCATGCAGCAGAATGCTGTCGCCGACCTTGAAATCGTAAATGCGCCGCATCAGGTACGACGACGTCAGGCCGCGCATGGTCATGGCCGCAGCGGTTTCGAAGCTGATGGTTTCCGGCAGTTTGATCAGCGGCGCGGCCGCGATCAGGCGCTCGGTGCTGTAGGCGCCCAGCGTATTGAGAAAACCGGTGTAGGTGACGCGATCGCCGACTTCGACGTGGGTAACGCCCTCGCCCACGGCCTGTACGACGCCGGAGGCTTCAACGCCCATGCCGTTAGCCAGCGGGATCGGGTAAGTGCCATTGCGAAAGTAGGTGTCGGCATAGTTCAGGCCGACGGCCACATGACGCAGACGAACCTGGCCCGGGCCAGGTTCCCCGACCTCGACGTCTTCATAACGAAGGACTTCGGGACCACCGGTTTCGTAGAAGCGGACGGCTTTGGCCATGTTTTCTTATTCTCCAGTCTGCAATGCGTCGATTTACGCTGACTGGACTGTAGGTCGCCGCCTGATGAGACGCTTCTCATCAGACGACAATGGCTTTTCATTTCATGACAATCGTCAGAACTTCTCAGCGACCTGTTTGAGCGGGTAATTCGGTTCACGGTAGCCCCCCGGCCGCTGCCGTTTAGGCAACTTCACTTTCTCGCGCGGCACCTCCTCGTAGGGAATACGGCTGAGCAAATCGGTGATGATGTTCAGGCGCGCCCGCCGCTTGTCATTGGAGTTGGCCACCAGCCATGGGGCATGTCCGGTATCCGTCGACTTGAACATGTCATCGCGTGCGCGGGAGTAGTCATACCAGCGGCTGTAGGACTTCAGGTCCATGGCCGTCAGCTTCCAGATCTTGCGCCCATCCTTGATGCGTTCCTCAAGCCGGCGAGTCTGTTCCTCAGGGCTGACTTCCAGCCAATACTTGAGCAGGATAACGCCCGAATCGACGATGGCGCGCTCCACCAGGGGGATGGCCTTGAGGAAACCGGCGACCTGCTCTTTGGTGCAGAACCCCATCACCCGCTCGACGCCCGCACGGTTGTACCAACTGCGATCGAAGATCACCACTTCGCCCGCCGCCGGTAGGTGCGGCAGGTAGCGCTGCACATACATCTGGCTTTTTTCCCGGTCGGTCGGCGCAGGCAGCGCCACCACCCGGAAGATCCGCGGGCTGACCCGTTCGGTCAGGGCCTTGATGGTCCCGCCCTTGCCCGCCCCGTCGCGGCCCTCGAAGACAATGCAGATCTTGATGCCCTTTTCCTTGACCCACTCCTGCAGCTTCACGACCTCGACATGCAGTCGGCGCAGTTCGCTCAGGTAGTCCTTGTTTGACATCTTTACGCTGTCGTCGCTTTTTTTGGCGCGTTTCTTGTCCTTTGCCATCACCAAGACCTCACGAGTGCCTCTTACGTTTATCGCCGTGAACCAACCGCGTCAGTCTAGTCCATGGCGCAACTGTCTACCGTCATCGAGCCTCTGCTTGCCGATCCACCGGGTGGGTCAGCAAATAGCTGTCGACGGCGGCGCCTATTGTTGGAAAAAACGCCTGTTCGCCCAACTGCGCGAAGAGTCCGAACCGCTTGAGCTTGTCCTTGACCGGGTCTTTCATTTCGGCAATACACAGTTCGATGCCAGCGGCGTGCAACGTTTCGGTCAGTTCAACCAGCATGTCAGCCGAGGTCACGTCCACGCTGGTGACCGGTTCCGCAGTCACGACCAGCCAACGCACTGGCGTCGGCGATGCAGCCAAGGCATTCAGCACCCGGTCCTGGAACTGTTCGGCATTGGCGAAAAACAGCGGTGCATCCCAGCGAAACAGGACCAGCCCGGGAATAAGGCGCGCCTCGGGATAGCGCTGGATGTCATGGTAGCCCTTGAGACCTTCCACGCGACCGAGTACGGCAGAATACGGACGCCAGCCATCCCACAGGAACTCGATGACAGCAATCACGATGGCCAGGCCAATGCCCTCAATCGCTCCGAACACGGCAACGCCCACCGTACAGGCGATCGACAGCCAGAACTCCCAGCGTTGCATGCGATAAATGCGCCGCAAGTCGCTGACCTCGATCAAGCCGATGGCCGACGCAATGACGACAGCCGCCAGTGCACTGGTGGGTAAATGGTGCAGCAAGTTCGGCGCCACCATCAGCAGGAAGGCGACACACAGCGCCCCGACGACTCCGGTCAACTGGGTTCTGGCACCGGCGGCCTCGGCCACGGGAGTGCGCGACGAACTGCTGGACACGGGAAACCCGTGAAAGAACCCGGCGGCCAGGTTGGCGATGCCAAGCCCGACCATTTCCTGGTTCGGGTCGACATACGTGCGAGTCCTGGCGGCATAGACACGGGAAAGTACGCTGGTGTCCGCGAACGAAATGAGGGCCACGGCGCAGCCACCGATCAGCACGGGGACGATATCGGCGGTCGTGATCCAGGGGATGGCAAAAGACGGCAAACCCTGCGGGAGGGAACCGAGGATCGATACATTTGCCCGCTCGGCGAGGTCCAGTACACCCACGGCGACGGTCGCCCCGACCACGGCAATCAGAATGCCCGGCACACGTTTCTGGCCCTTGAGGAGCAAGATGACAGCCAGGGTGGACAGGCCGACCGTGAACACGACCCAGTTAATCTCGCCCCCCATGACCGCTGTGGCGATGGCCCACAGGTTTCTCAGCGGTCCGTCCGTTTCGATCGAAAAGCCGAAGAGTTTCGGCAGTTGGCTGATCAGTACGGTCAGCGCTATTCCGTTCATGTACCCGTAGCGGATGGGTTTGGACAGCAACTCGGTGACGAAGCCGAGGCGCGCGATCCCAGCCAGGACGCAGACCGTTCCCGACACGAGGGCCATCATGCCCGCCAGGGCGACTGCGCGTTGCGGATCACCGCCGGAGAGTGGCAGGACGACGGCGAGGATGACCGCAACCAATGAAGAGTCCGGGCCCAATACGAGAATCCGGCTGGGCCCGAACAACGCGTAAGCGAGTAACGGGACGATGGTCGCGTAAAGACCATAAATGCCGGGCAGGCCTGAAGCTTGCGCGTAGGCGATGCCCACCGGCACCAACATCGTGGTCAGCACCAGCCCGGCCATGATGTCGTGCCGCAGCCCGGCAATCGGGTATCCGCGCAGCGTCAGCAGTCCTGGCATCCAGCGACTCCAACCGGTCTGATCGCCCGCCTTCACCCGCGGTGCAATACGCCCCGGCTCCGGGACCGGGGGCGAAACATTGAAGTCGCTCATAACTCGGTGGCCCCCTGTTGGGCAGCCCGATGAATTGAAGGCACGGCATCCGCGCATTGAATGGCTGAAAAACAGCATAGCCGCTGGCGAAAGCGTATGCCTCGCCGGAGAGCAATCAAGTAGTGCGACCACGGCGCGGGCAAAGAAAAAGCCCGGATGACCCGCGATGACGATCTTGAGATCGCTATCGCGGGTCATCCGGGCTCCATGAGAGCGACCCGTTACCTAAGTGCCGTTCTTCAACAACACTTCGGTCCAGCCTTGCTGCCGTAACGCGCTTCCTGGCGTTCCCGAAAGAACACCTCGTAGCTCATCACCGGTTTGTCCGGGTGTTTGCTCTGCATATGTTCGACGTAGGTGTCGTAGTCCGGCATGCCCACCATCAGGCGCGCGGCCTGACCGAGGTATTTGCCGAGACGACTCAGGTCATTGAACATGGGCGCCCTCCTCCGTCACGCTTGCGGCAGCGCCTGGTACGGTGCTTCTTTATCCGTACGTTCCTTGGTGCCCCAGGCGGCGATACCGACCTTGAGCGCAAAGAACAGAATGCTGAAGACCACCAGCAGGAACAGCGCGGTCAGCGTTGCGTTGGTGTAGGCGTTGTAGATCACGTGGTGCATTTGATCGATGCTTTTGGCCGGGGCGAGGATCTGACCGTTGGCCAGCGCGTCGCTGTACTTCTTGGCCAGGGCCAGGAAACCGATCGCCGGGTTGGCGTCGAACAGCTTGATGAAGCCTGCGGTGGTGGTGCAGATCAGCAGCCAGACGGCTGGCAACATGGTCACCCAGACGTAGCGCTGGCGTTTCATTTTGATCAGCACGACGGTCGCCAACATCAGCGCGATACCGGCCAGCATCTGGTTGGAGATGCCGAACAATGGCCACAAGGTGTTGATGCCGCCCAGTGGATCGATCACGCCCTGGTACAACAGATAACCCCACATCGCCACACAACCGGCGGTTGCGATCAGGTTGGCGGTCCAGGATTCGGTGCGTTTCAGGGAGGGCACGAACGAGCCGAGCAAATCCTGCAGCATGAAGCGTCCGGCACGGGTACCGGCGTCGACTGCGGTCAGGATGAACAGTGCTTCAAACAGAATCGCGAAGTGGTACCAGAATGCCATGGTGTTTTCACCCGGCAGAACGTGGTGCAGGATCTGCGCGATACCGACCGCCAACGTTGGTGCGCCACCGGCACGGGCCAGAATCGTGGTTTCACCGATGTCCTTGGCCACCGCTTGCAGCGCTTCCGGGGTGATTGCAAAGCCCCAGCTGCTGACGGTCTGAGCAACCGAAACAGCATCGGAGCCCACCAGCGCTGCCGGGCTGTTCATGGCGAAATACACGCCAGGTTCAATCACCGAAGCCGCGACCATGGCCATGATGGCGACGAAGGATTCCATCAGCATGCCGCCGTAACCGATGTAGCGGGCATGGCCTTCACTGGCCAACAGCTTCGGCGTGGTGCCGGACGCAATCAGCGCGTGGAAACCGGAGACCGCGCCGCAGGCGATGGTGATGAACAGGAACGGGAACAACCCGCCTTTCCACACTGGGCCAGTGCCGTCGATGAACTGGGTCAGTGCCGGCATTTTCAGGTCGGGCATGGTGACCAGAATACCGATCGCCAAAGCCACGATGGTGCCGATTTTCAGGAAGGTCGACAGGTAATCACGCGGCGCCAGAATCAGCCACACCGGCAATACCGCGGCGACAAAACCGTAGCCGATCAACATCCAGGTGATCTGTACGCCACTGAAGGTAAAGGCTTTGGCCCAGACCGGATCAGCGGCAATCTGCCCACCGAGCCAGATCGAACCCAACAGCAACAACACACCGACAATGGAGATTTCACCAATGCGGCCCGGGCGGATGTAGCGCATGTAAATGCCCATGAACATCGCGATCGGGATGGTTGCCATCACCGTGAACATCCCCCACGGGCTCTCGGCCAGGGCTTTCACGACGATCAGCGCCAGCACCGCCAGGATGATGATCATGATCAGGAAGCAGCCGAACAGCGCAATGGTGCCAGGGATGCGGCCCATTTCTTCACGGACCATGTCGCCCAGGGAACGGCCATTACGGCGGGTGGACATGAACAAGACCATGAAGTCCTGAACCGCACCGGCCAGCACCACCCCGGCGATCAGCCACAGCGTGCCGGGCAGATAGCCCATTTGCGCCGCCAGGACCGGACCGACCAGCGGACCCGCACCGGCGATGGCCGCGAAGTGGTGACCGAAAAGTACGTGTTTGTTGGTCGGCACGTAGTCCAGGCCATCGTTGTTGATGACGGCGGGCGTGGCACGATTGGGGTCGAGTTGCATCACCTTGGTGGCGATGAACAGGCTGTAGTAGCGGTAGGCAACGAGGTAGATAGCGACGGCTGCGACTACGATCCACAGGGCGTTGATCGCTTCGCCGCGGCGCAGGGCCACGACACTTAGCGCAAACGCTCCCAGGACAGCCACGGCAAACCAGGCGAGGTGTTTAGCCAGACGGGGCATAGCGTGTCTCCTGCCGACAGCCAGTGACTGCGGCGGTAATTTTTATAATTGTGTCCGCGGTGCGGAGCTGGCCCAATATCCCCGCATGCCGTCTACAAATAAATCCGCGTTACTACGTACGTGGCATCTACGTAGTTCTACGTAGGCGCACACAATCTGTAGGAGCCGGCTTGCTGGCGATAGCGGCGGGACTGATACAGCGCGCCGCCTGGATCGCCAGCAAGCCGGCTCCTACAATTCAGTGTCGCCCAGAAAACCGCAGGTCATTCCGTCCAGCACCGCTACTGGAGCCGCGTATCTTTGGCATATGATTCCGGCCTTCGCCTTCCCTCGGTCCGGTCAGGAGCCAAGATGCAGCTCAAACACAAAATCGTCGCGCTCGGGATTCTGCCGCTGGTGTTGGCAATTGCTGTGATCTGCGCGCTGGTGATTTCCCTGAATCGCCAACTCGGCGATCAACAGGCGCAGTTGATCGAAGACAGCATTCTGGCCAGCAAGCGTGCCGAACTTAAAAACTACGTGGAAATGGCGCAAAGCCTGATTGCACCGCTGTACGACGACGGCCACGGTGACGCGCACGCCCAGCAACAGGTGCTGGAAGAACTGCGCAAGCTCAGCTTTGGCATCAATGGCTACTTCTTCGTCTACGACCGCGAAGGTCGCAGCCTGATGCATGCGCGCCAGTCGGAACTGGTGGGCAAATACCTGTGGGACATGAAGGACCCGCAGGGTTTACCGGTGATTCAAGCGTTGCTCAAAAGCGCGCAATCCGGCGAAGGTTTCCAACGCTACGCCTGGAACAAGCCCTCCTCTGGCCAGGTGACCGACAAACTCGCGTATGTGGTGATGCTTGACCGTTGGGGCTGGATGCTCGGCACCGGCATCTACCTGGAAGACGTTGAACGCGCCACCCAGCAGGCCCGCGACGAAGTGGCCCACGGCATTCGCAAGACCATGCTGGCGATTGCCGCCGTCGCGCTGGTGGCCGTGCTGTTTGTCTTCGCCAGCGGCATGACGCTTAACGTCAGCGAGCATCGCCTGGCGGACAAAAAGCTTCAGCGCCTGACCCAACGGATCGTCAGCCTCCAGGAAGAAGAACGATCAAGGGTTTCCCGGGAGCTGCACGACGGCATCAGTCAGGTGCTTGTCTCCATCAAGTTTCAGTTCGAACTGGCCAGTCTGCTGCTGGAGAATGACCAGGCGCAGGACAAAGGTCTGAGCACGCTAAAAGACGCCACGACGCGCCTCGGCGATGCGATTGGCGAGGTTCGCAGCCTCTCTCACGACCTGCGTTCGTCGCTGCTCGACACCCTGGGCCTGCCGGCGGCGATTGGGCAACTTGCCGCAGAATTCGAGCAACGCAGCGGCCTCACCGTGACCTACGACGACAATGAATTCGACTGCGATCTGGTGGATGGCGCGGCGGTCTCGTTGTTCCGGATTGTGCAAGAAGGCCTGACCAACATCGAACGCCATGCGCAGGCTAAAAACGTTTCGATTACCCTGCACGGGTCGGAAGAAACTGTGCGGCTGACGGTGGTCGACGACGGTGTCGGTTTCAACGTCGCCCAGGTCGAACGTCGCCATGCGGGCATCGGCCTGCGTAACATCCGTGAGCGTGTCGAACATTTTGGCGGGCGTTTCGACCTGATATCGATGCCCGGAAGAAGTGAGCTGGACGTGTTGCTGCCGATGAAAATGCCCGGCGCAAAACGCTGACTCACCCCATTACAACAAGAGTGAATACCCGCGATGAACCTGCCCTACCCGATCCGCGTCGCCCTGGTCGACGATCACTCCCTGGTCCGCGACGGGATCAAAGCGCTGCTCGCGGTCATGGCGCCCCTGGAAGTGGTAGGCGAAGCCGAGAGTGGCGCGGATGCCATCGAGATGGTCGGGCGATGCCAGCCAGACTTGTTGCTGGTCGACATCAGCCTGCGCGACATGAACGGACTCGAGCTGACCCGCGTGCTGCGCAGCCAGTACCCGGCGCTGAAGGTGCTGGTGCTGAGCATGTACGACAATTATGAATACGTGAGTGAATCGGTTCGCGCCGGTGCCAGCGGCTATGTGCTGAAAAACTCACCGTCGCGGGAAATCATTGCGGCCATCGAAGCCATTGCCAGTGGCGGCACGTTCTACAGCGCCGAAATTGCCCAGCGGCTGATCGCCGACAAAAGCACCGACAACGAGCTGACACCCCGCGAGAGCCAGGTGTTGTACAAAATGGCCCAGGGGTTGAACAACAAGGAAATGGCCCGCGAGCTGGACATCAGCGTGCGCACCGTAGAAACCCATCGCCTGAGCATCCGCCGCAAGCTCAACATCGACAAGCCTGCGGCCTTGGTCAAATACGCGATCGATCACGGGATCATTTCGCGCTAGCAGGCAGGCCTCACACCGTGTCTGGATTGACGACCTTTGCCGTGCGGATAAACAACGCCCGCACCTTCTCCCAGAAATTGCCCCCCAGCACGAAAAAGCTGCCGATCAGCATCGCGTCGCCCAACACCTGCAGTTGCCACAGGTTGGGTCTGAGGCCAGGCCAGAAGGTGTCGATGTAGGGTTCAAGAAAGGCCGAGATCAGCGGCAGGCAAAACATTACAATACCGATCCGATGACGGATCGGACCTACTTCGGTATCCATCGTCGGCGCCAGCCCGGATACATAACCGAACAGCTTGCTCTTCAACTGCTGGAACCCGGCCTTGCCCATGACCGCAATGACGAGGATCAGCAGGACTTTATTGCTGATGAACAAAACGCCGGTCAGCGCGGCGACTCTTGAACCTGGAATGTCGAGCGCCGCGGCGATCGGCACCATCAGCCATGAACCCAACATGACGCAAATAATTGCGATGCCTACTTTGAAGCGCCAGCCAGCGGAATGCGGTTCAGCCTGACCTTGGGGGTTACTCATGAGTGTCCTGCCTATAAGTGATCGCAGAAGGTTTGAGGGTGCTTGAGAAGCTTAGCAGCCGGTTGCTCATTTGGACGGCTATGCTCCAGTGACCTTTCCCGGTTGGACGATACGCGATGCATCGAGGCCGTTCCTTGCTGAGGCTGCCAGGCCACCTCCTCTTGCTCGGCGCACTTGGCCTGAGTGGCTGCGTGCGCCTGGGGCCGGACTTCCAGCCTCCGGGTGAAAAATGGGTCGAACAGTGGAACACCGCCGCCCTTGAACAGGCCAGCCAACGCGGAACGAATCCGGATATCCGCCAGTGGTGGCAGGTCTTCAACGATCCGCTGCTCAATGAGCTGATTGCCGCGTCGGATGCTCATAATTCCAGCCTGAAAATCGCCGGCCTGCGGGTGATGGAAGCTCGTGCCCAGTTGGGCATTGCGCAAAGCGGGTTGTACCCGCAACTGCAGCAAGCCAGCGCCGACAGCTTGTACTTCAATCGCCGGCAATCCGGTGGCACCAATCCCCAGGACAACCATTTCTGGCAATACAGCGCCGGGTTCGATATTGGCTGGGAGCTGGACTTCTGGGGGCGTTTCGCCCGCGCCATCGAATCGTCCGACGCCAATTACTTTGCGGCCCAGGCCAACTATGAAGACGTGCTGGTATTGCTGCGCGCCCAGGTTGCCGACACCTACTTTTCGTTGCGCACCACCGAGGCGCGATTGCGCGTCGCCCGGGAGAACGCCAAACAGCAAAAGCGCAACTTCGAGATCACCGAAAAACTGTTCAACAGCGGCCAGCAAGCCGAACTCGATCTGCAACAGGCCAAAACCCAATACCTCGGCACCCTGAGCACCATCCCCACCCTCGAAGACCAGCTGCAACGAACCCGCAACGCCTTGGCCGTGCTGATCGGGCAAGCGCCTGGCGCCTTGCCGCTGCTGGTCAATAACGAAGGCTTGATCCCGCTGGTCGATCGCGCCGTGCTCCAGGATGTACCGGCCAATCTGCTGCTGCGGCGGCCTGATGTGCGCGCCGCCGAGCTGAATGTCGCGGCCCAGTCGGCGCTGATCGGCGTGGCCGAAAGTGATTTCTATCCGTCGCTGACCTTGCTCGGCAGCATCGTCTGGTCGGCCGACACGCTCAATGGAACGTCCAGGAGCCTGGACCTGATCGGCGGCCCCAGTCTGCGCTGGAACCTGTTCGACCACGGCCAGATCAGCAACAACGTGCGTATCCAGGATGCGCGGTTGCAGCAACTGATCGAGGCCTATCGCGACAAAGTCCGCCAGGCGGCGCGTGAGGCTGACGATGCCGCCACTGGCTTGATCAAATCGCTGGAGCGCGAACGCATCCTCAGCGAGGCCGAAGTGGCGGCCAAACGTTCACTGGTGCTGGCCAGCGCGCAGTACCGCGAAGGTTATTCGGACTTTCAGCGCGTGCTGGATGCCCAGCGCGCGCTGCTCGAACAGCAGGACAACTACCTGGTCGCCCGCAGCAACGCCGTGAGCAATCTGATTGCGCTGTACAAATCCCTGGGCGGCGGTTGGTACAGCGCCCAGCCCAAAGTCGATCAAGCCACCCGCCAGCAGATGGAAAAGCGCACCGATTGGGGCGACCTGCTGAGCGAGCCCGCCGCCCCTCTGCCCCACAAGGTAAACAGCCATGAGTGAAGCCGCGCAGCCTGTCCCCGAGGCGCCCGCCCCCAAGCCACCCGCGCCTGCCGCCGACCCGGCGAAAAAAGGCATCAAATGGGTGCTGCTCCTGATCCTCCTGAGCCTGGCGTGGTACCTGGCGGCCGACCGCTTCACGCCTTATACGCAACAAGCGCGCGTGGGTGCCTTTGTCATTCCGGTCGCCTCGGAAGTCGCCGGCCGGGTGATCCGCGTCAACGTGCGCAACAACCAGGACGTCAAGGCTGGCGACGTGCTGTTCGAGGTGGACCCGCAGCCGTATCAGATTGCCGTCGACCGTGCCCGCGCTGACCTTGAATCGACCCGTCGGCAGATCGGCGCCGGCACCGCCGGCATCGCCTCGGCGCAAGCCAACTTGCGCGCCGCCCAGGCCAACGAACTCAAGGCGAGACAGGACAATCAACGCCTCGAAGGCCTTTACCGCGAAGACCCTGGCACCATTTCCGTGCGTTTGCTCGAAGTGTCTCGCGCCAACCGTGAGCAGGCCGTCAGCCAGGTCGATGCCGCCCGCGCCGAAGTGCAACGTGCGCGTGAACAAGAAGGCGGCAGCGAGGAAGACAACGCCCTGCTGCGCAGCGCCGCCACCGCCCTGTCGAAAGCCGAGCTGGATCTGTCCAACACGCAGATTCGCGCCCGTTCGGCAGGATTGATCACCGACCTGCGCACCGACGCCGGGCAGTTCGCTGCGGCCGGTGGCCCGGTCATGACCCTGATTGCCATCCACGATGTATGGATCAGCGCGGACATGACCGAAAACAACCTCGGCCTGGTGAAAGTCGATACGCCGGTGACGATCGTTCTGGATGCGCTCCCGGGCGAAGTGTTCGATGGACGCGTGCGCAGTGTCGGTTACGGGGTCAGTGTCGGGCAGACGCCCGCGCCCGGCACCTTGCCCGGAGTGCAAAACAGTCGCGACTGGCTGCGACCGGCTCAGCGTTTTCCAGTGATCATCGAGTTCTCGGAGGATGCCCGGAAAACCTTGCGGGACAGCCGCGCCATCCGTGCCGGCGGGCAGGCTGAAGTCATGGCCTTTCCCACCCAAGGCAACCCGCTGAACCCGCTGGGCCGCGTGTTTGTGGGGTTCATGAGCTGGCTGTCGTATGCCTACTAAACGCACGCCCCGGGAACAGCGCGCATTACGCCTCGCCACTGGCACGGCGTTGTGCCTGGCCGCGAGCTTCGGTCTCGGGTTGCCGATCCCCTTTCTGGCGCCGGTGCTGTGCCTGATCCTGCTGGCCTCGATCAACCGCCCGTTGCCGTTCAAGGCAGCGGTGGTACTCGCACTGGCTGCGATGTTGACCACGGGCCTTGGCCTGTTACTGATCCCGATCCTGCGTTATTACCCCGTCACTGGCGTACTGCTGATCGGCCTGAGCCTGTTCCTGGTGTTCCGTTTTGGCCTGCGCGGCGGCAATGCCCTGATCGTGACTTTTCTGGTGATTGGCCTGACCATGATCTCCTCGGCCGGGGTCGCCGAATTCGATCTGGCGGCAATGGTCATCGGCGCCCTGGTCAAAGGTTTATTGCTCGCCGTTGCGGTTGTGGCGCTCAGCCATGGGTTATTCCCGGATCCGCCCAACGCCCCTTCCCCACCACCCGCGCCGACGTTGCCCGCCGAAGAGGTCAGTCGGGTGGCGCTGCGTGCAACCCTGATCGTGCTGCCGACGTTCCTGCTGGCGTTGATCGACCCGGCCGGTTACCTGCCGATCATCCTCAAGGCCGTCAGCCTGGGTCAGCAAAGCTCCACGACCAACGCCCACACCGCCGGCCGTGAACTCGTCGGATCGACCTTGCTTGCCGGCCTGTTGGCGATCCTGTTCTGGAGCGCCCTCAGCCTGTTTGTGCACCTGTGGATGTTCTATTTGTGGATGCTGCTGTTCAGCCTGGTGCTGGCGCGCAAGATGTATGCCCTGAGCCCGACCCGGTTCCCCCCGGGGTTCTGGCTCAACACGTTGATCACGCTGATTATCCTGTTGGGCCAGTCGGTTCAGGACAGCATTGCCGGCAAGGACGTGTACACCGCGTTTGCGGTGCGCATGGGCTTGTTCCTCGCCGTCACGTTGTATGCCTGCCTGATGGTCTATCTGCTGGAGCAGCGGCCGCAGAAAGCTCAGGGATTAACCTGATAGCCCTTGCCTTGCAGGCAACTGGTGTACGCCGTCGAGGTGTTGGCGGCACTGGTTTTCTCTTGTGCCCGGCGCTCTTGGCGCTGACGCGAACCGCCGACCACCGCGCCGGCCACCGCCGTCTCTTTGGCGCGGTTCTGCCGATAGTCCTGCTTGGTGTCGTCATCGACGCGATCATAAAACTCGTCATGCTGACGCCCGCGCACCTGGGCCCCGGCCGCTCCGGCGGCGGCCCCCGCGGCAGCACCGCGCACTCGCCCTCCGGAAGCAGGCTGCGCGGTCGACGCGGTCTGACTGGCGGCGATGCTATTGCATTCATTGATGTCCAACTGGGTCTGTTGCGAACTCTGCCCTTTCATCGGAACGACCGTTGCAGCCCAGCCCTGAGTACAGGCAAGCGCCAATGCGATGCTCAGGCTGATGGATGACACCTTGCTCATAATGACCTCCAGCGCGGCCCGTCACTCGGCAAAAAGACACTGGGTGGCAGAACGCTGATAACTGTCCCGGGCTTGATTCAGCAACAAAGAGTGTAGATCACGCGGCACAGCATCCCGGTCCGGTATTGCCGGATCCGGACGGTGGACAGGATTCTTTTCGAACGTTTTGGCGTGATGGCCTAACCTCATAGGTTGAGCGACCCACAACAGAATCGAGCACTCCCATGCGTAATGCATTGAAGTTAATGATGTTCGTCGTGCTCACGCTGCTTGGAACCGGTGGCGGAGTGCTGTCGGCCGCCGACCTGCCGCCGATGCCAACCCCTATGTCAGGCACTGCGCCCGTTGCCCTCTCCCCGAGTGATCTGCAAGACCTGCAAATCCGTCTTGACCGAATCAAACAACAGATTTCGCTGGCCAATAACCTCACCCAGATGGTCGGCCTGCAAGATTCCGTGCAGTTGTTTATCAATGACGTGGACAGTCTGCAGTCCTCACTGCTGCCCGAACAGAAGCAACTGCAAGCGCAACTGGATGTGTTGGGTCCGGTATCGCCGGAGGATGTCGCGTCCGAGAAAACGGATATTGCGACGCAAAGAGCCTATCTGTTCGAGCAAAAGACCAAAGTCGATTCCAGCCTGAAAACCCTCACGGCGCTGAGAAACAATGCGGCCGGGCTGATCATTCAGATCGCCGGCATTCGCCGCAGCCTGCTGGAAACCGAAGTCACGCTGCGCAGCGGCAGCATCCTGGGGCCGGGATTCTGGGCGCCTTTGTTCAGTCCGCTGAAGGAGGACCGCCAGCGGATGAACGACTTCATCCAGCAGGCCTCCAGCGCCATCAAGAATGCCTGGCAACCCGGCGAGCGATTGTTTGCCGTCGCACTCATCTTGCTGGCCGTGGCTATTTGGTCCTGGGGACGAAGAATTGCTGAACGCGGGCTGACCTGGGTGTGCATTCATCGAATGCCGGAAGGACGTTTACGGCGAAGTTCGCTCGCACTGGCTTCCGTCGTGGCCACGGTATTGACCACCGCCTTTGCGATGCAACTGCTGTTTTACGCACTGACTCGCCAACTGCCGTTGACGCCCCTGATTCAGAACTTTGCCGAAGAGTTCGAAAAAGTCATCTACGTCTGCATCCTGATTACCGGTCTGAGCCGGGCGTTGCTGTCGACCAAACATCCCTCCTGGCGATTGCCGGCGATCGCCGATCCCGTGGCACTGGCGATCCAGCCGTTCCCAAGGATATTGGCCGTCACGTTGCTGATCCTGGTAGGGCTGGCACAAATCACCAACGTCACCGGCATGAGTCCGCCCGCGATCCTCTTCGGCCGCGGCTTGATAGCACTGGTGGTCACGCTGATTATCGGGACGTTGTTCCAGCGTGCCAGCAAAGTCCGCAGAGCCGTGGCGGCCACCGGTGAAGCACCGGAATCGAGCACCACCGTCGCCGGCCTGATTTATTCGTTCGCCGGTATCGCCATTGTTGTCGCGATGATTGCCCTGCTGATCGGCTACATCTCCCTGGCGCGATTCATCACCTACCAACTGGTCTGGGGTTTTATCATCCTGTCGGGCTTCTACTTGCTGACCCAGTTGTTCAGAGACAGCTGTGAGTACCTGTTTTCTCCCAAGAGCCCCAGCGGCAAGGCGCTCAAACAGTTGCTCGGGATCGGCGACGTGCGTCTTGAACAAGTGTCGATCATTCTGTCCGGGGTCGGTCGTGCCGGTTTGATACTGCTCGCCGTCATTTCACTGTTTGTCGGTGGCGTCGGCACCACACTCGGGCAATTGTTCACCCAGACGTTCGCCATCCTCGGCGGCGATGGCCTGCGCAAACTCAATATCATCCCGGGCCACTTGTTGAATGCGCTGCTGGCCCTGTTCATCGGCATCTACCTGATTCGCACACTGCGCCGATGGCTGGACAACGAGTTCCTGCCCAAGACCGACATGGACCCCGGCATGTGTGCCTCGCTCAGCACACTGTTCGCCAATATCGGCTACGCCCTGGTGATTCTGCTGACGCTGTCATCCCTGGGCATCAAGTGGACCAACCTGGCGTGGATCGTCAGCGCCCTGTCGGTGGGGATCGGTTTCGGCTTGCAGGAAATCGTCAAGAATTTCGTCTCCGGCCTGATTCTCCTGACCGAACGCCCGGTCAAGGTCGGCGACCTGATCAGCATCAGCGGCGTCGAAGGCGACATCCGCCGCATCAACGTCAGGGCCACGGAAATACAACTCAGCGACCGCTCGATCGTCATCGTGCCCAACTCGCAATTGATCTCGCAAAACCTGCGCAACGTCACCCTCGGCGGCAGTGCTCAAGGGGTGGCGACACTGGAACTGATGTTCCCGCTGGACATCGACCCCGAGCAGGTCCAAAACCTGCTGTACACCACCTATGTCGAACACGAGACCATCCTCGATAAACCGGCGCCCTTCGTCCGGTTCAGCAAACTGAGCCCCGAAGGCATCACGCTGACGGTCACCGGGTACGTCAGCAGCCCGAGAATCGTCGGCACGACCAAGAGTGATCTGTTGTTTGAAATCCTCAAACGGCTGGGTGCGGCGGGTATTGAACTGGCGAAACCGGCGGCTACGGTCTGATATCAAAAGATCGCAGCCTCGTTTCACTCGACAGCTGCTACAGGTGTGCACGCTCCCCTGTAGCAGCTGTCGAGTGAAACGAGGCTGCGTTTAATGGCCTAGTTGATCATCGTGCTGTTGTAGTCCCCCGCCAATCCCTCCAGATGGTTCTTGTACCGCGTCAGCAATCTGGACAGCCCGGCCTGGTTGTATTCCAGGTTTTTCAGTGTCTCAAGGTGCATCGAAAACCCCCGCCACACACCTGCCACGACGATGATCTCTTCGCCCGCGGTCCTGCGTCGGCGGCTTATTTCCACGACGGCGCTCATGTCGGAGAAGAGATCTTCGGCGGCCTGAAGCTCGTTATTGAGCCCTTCGACCAACCGGGTAATCGACTCAATCTCCAGGTCCAGAATGTTGCGCGAAGTCGCGAGTTGAGTGTATTTGATACCGTCAGAGACCACCCCCAACACCTTCCTGACCAGTTCAATACCCTGTTTGACGGCTTCTTTCTTCGGATTGGCCATGTCCAGACCGTCCAGTGCTTTTGCGTCCGGAATGTAATTCTTGTACATGTCGGCCAGGTTGAATTCGCGAATCACGTCCTGTGCCTTGATCAGCGTGTCGCGCTGTTCCTCGCACGTCGCTTTATTGAGGTGGTGATCATTGAGTTGGGCCAGAATCCTGGCTTTGCGGTCTCGCGCGACTTTCAGCGGTTCATCCGCGCGCTCGCCGATTTCGATCTTGTAAAGGCTCTGGACTTCGCTCTCAAGTAGCCGCGAGCGCGCGATAAATTTCGCCTCGACGCCCTCCAGCATCGTATTGATGTTGCCTTTGACATTGGCCAGTTCGTCGACCACCAGCGCCCGGTCGTCCGGTGTCAGGTCATGTCGGGCCAAGGCACCATTCAGTTCATCAAGCACTTCAAACCACTGCTGTCCGGAGGCGTTATTCAGCGCAGTCAGCAAGACCGGAAATGATTCACGCAGGGCGGTATCGATATTGTTCAAATACGCGACCACACGGTGGGCTCGCTCCTGTAGCACGTCCGGCCGTTCATTTCTGAAGTTCGCCAGTCTGGAGCTATCACGAATGGTTTGAATGATGTTCTTTACGTCAATGACCGGAATAACCGGGCTGTCGATCAGCGTCACGTTGCTCATGGCAATAATCCTTTTGTCCGCTGGGCAAATCAATTGAAGGTTTTTTTGTATTCTTCGAGGGCTTCGTTAAACACCGTCACCAAGTCACCGGCGGTGTTCTTCACGTCGCGCCACGGATCGATCACCTGCGCGAATTCGGCGACAAATGAGGTCAGGCGCAAGGCGTTGTTGATGCGCCCGAACTGGTCGGCTGATGAATCAACCTTGCTCAGAATGGTTTGCCACATCGTGTTCAGGATATTGAGTGCCGCTTCAGCGCCGGCCATGCGGATGCCGATATCACCGAAGTTGGACATGGAACTTTCGATGGCGCTCTGCAAGTTCTCTTTGCCAGTGACAGCCAACTCCAGCGCGTCGATTTCGATTTTAAGGGCATTGCGCTCTTTACGGGCGGTCTCGGCTTTCGGGCCGAAGATCGAACCTGAAATCGGCCAGAAAATCGGCAAGCCTCCCGAGAACGACATGCCGACATAATAGTCGTAATCCTTGTCGAGCTGAGTGATCCGCTCCTTTTTTTCCTTGATCGTTTCTTTGGTGCTGGCGATGGATGCGAGCAAGTTGTTGCGCTCCATCAAGGCGTACTTGCCCTTTACCTCGGACTGCAAGCCAAAGACTCGTTTACCCCCGGACAGCTCTCCGCCCGACAGCTCGATCTTGAAGTTGGACAAGCGATCTTTCAGCTCCTGGGTCGCGCCTTGCTGGCGTTTGATATCGACCTTCATCAGTTCGATGATTTCGGTCACGGCAGAGGCCACTTCACCGTCGTCAGACGTATAGCGGATGCCTTCGAGGTCGTTTTGGCTCATCTCGCCCAACGTCGTTCTGACGCGGTCCATGATGGGCATTTCCTTGATGACAGAGATGATCTCGCTGCCACTGCTGACGATGTTTTTGGCGGCGGAACTCAAGTCGATACTTTGCTGGATGATTTTGTTTTCCACCGCATCCCAGCTGGCGGCATGAATTCTGATTTTTTTGAACAACACCTGGATATCGCTGGGTTCCAGCCCGGCGATGTCCACGTGGGTGTATTTCAGATATGACTCGACCTCCGGCAACTCGCTGGGCAGCGCGAGGCCTTTCTTTACATACTGTTTTATCTGGATCACATCTTCCTTGGTAAAGATCCCGGCACTGCGGGCCACGCCAGGAAACTCGCCCGAGATAAGTTGCAATACCGCTTTTGGAAGGTCATGGCTAGTTTCTGATTCATTCAACAGCACAGTCATTGTTTTTGCCTCGGTTCGTTCAAATCGATACACGACTTGTATCGACGATCAGAAACCTAGATGACCTTTGCGCTTGACTCAACTCAGCTTAAATACAGTACAGATAGCGCAACTAATTGATATTTAACAAATAAAAATAAAATATTAAAAATACTGCAACATCGAGCCACACTTGCCGGAAATGGACTACAGATGCGGATTATAGAAAACACCTGAACACGTACAAGAATTTCAAGTTTGCAATAACCGCTTCTTTTAATAGTGCGATCAGCACTGACTGTTGCGTTTGAGCGTTTCGCTCGGCAACTCTTTGAACAACGCCCGATAACTGCTGGAAAACCGCCCTAAATGCCAGAACGACCAATTCATCGCCACTTCGGCAACGGTCGTGTCATTCGGTGTTCGCGCGAGCAATTCGCGGTGGGCGCTGTTGAGGCGGCGCAGGCGCAGCCAATGGGTCGGCGTCATCCCGGTGAAGGCCTTGAACGCGTGCTGCAACTGACGCAGTGAAACCCCGGCCACCTGCGATAGCTCCAGCAGGTTGAGGGTTTCTTCCGGTGAGTCGGCGGCCCACTCGCCGATGCGTTTCATCACCGCGCGTTCTTCGGTGCGGCGCTGCAGTCCGCCACGATCGAGGCACACGCAGGCGTTGTCGAGGATGTACAGGCAATCCTCGAGCAATTGCTGAGTCAGCGCTTCTTTGCTGGGTGGGTCGAGGGTTTCGGTGAGCCGGGTCAAGGTGCTGCTCAACCAGCGGCTGAACAAGGCGTTCTGCCCCGAGTTCAGCGGCGACATGAACAAACCTTCCAGCCGCGCGACATTCAAACCGTGACGCTGCACGAACTCCGGACCGAACACCACGGCGATTTCCTGGTAGTTCTCCGGGGTGATCCAGATGTTGCGGCTTTCGCCATTCAACACGTACAGCGCGTTGTCACTGCGATCGAAACAGAACGCCAGCGAACCCTCGGGCGCGCTGAAATTCTGTTCGACCCGGGTGTTCATCTGCTCTTCGTAAATCTCCACGCCTTGCAGGTCGAGGTAGCGCACGCGCCCGGCGAAATGCCCTGGCGACATCTGCTGATAATGCTGGACCCAACCCGGCGTGGCGCGGATTTGCGCGGCGACATCGTCGGTGTTGAACGCTTGAACCTGGATCGGACTGGACGCTGACATGAAAGACCTTACGCACTCGTTTGGTGCGTTTTGGTGCTGCTTAAAGTGGATAGATGGAACCGCAAGGCTCGCCCAAGATAGTCGTCAACGCGTCTCAGGGGAAGTGTGTGGTGGATGAAACCGCCCTACCCGGCGTTAATAAAACCATTAACGAGGTCTTTATGAATGTCCCTTTCGATCAGTTGCTCACGTGGCTGAAAGATCACAAGATTACCGAAGTCGAGTGTGTGGTCAGTGACTTGACCGGCATTGCACGCGGCAAAATTGCACCCACCAACAAGTTCCTGCATGAGCGAGGCATGCGCCTGCCGGAAAGTGTGCTTTTGCAAACGGTAACCGGGGACTTTGTCGACGACGACATCTACTACGACCTGCTCGACCCGGCCGACATCGACATGGTCTGCAAGCCCGTCGCGGACGCGGTTTACGTGATTCCATGGGCCATCGAGCCGACCGCCATCGTAATCCACGACACCTTCGACAAGTTCGGTAACCCGATTGAACTGTCGCCGCGCAACGTGCTGAAAAAAGTGCTGCAGCTGTACACCGACAAAGGCTGGCGGCCGATTGTCGCGCCGGAAATGGAGTTCTACCTGACCCAGCGCTGCGAAGATCCGGACTTGCCGCTCAAGGCGCCGCTGGGTCGTTCGGGCCGTGCGGAAAGCGGTCGTCAGTCGTTTTCCATCGACGCGGCCAATGAATTCGATCCGCTGTTCGAAGACGTCTACGACTGGTGCGAACTGCAAGGCCTGGACCTTGACACGCTGATCCACGAAGACGGCCCGGCGCAGATGGAAATCAACTTCCGTCATGGCGACGCGCTGGACCTGGCCGACCAGATCACCGTGTTCAAGCGCACCATGCGCGAGGCGGCGCTCAAGCACAACGTCGCGGCGACCTTCATGGCCAAGCCGATTGGTGATGAGCCCGGCAGCGCCATGCACATCCACCAGAGCGTGGTCGACATCGCCACCGGGCAGCCGATCTTCGCCAATGCCGACGGCACGATGAGCGAACTGTTCCTGCACCACATCGGCGGCCTGCAAAAGTACATCCCGAAAGTGCTGCCGATGTTCGCGCCCAACGTCAACTCGTTCCGCCGCTTCCTGCCGGACACCTCGGCGCCGGTCAACGTCGAATGGGGCGAAGAAAACCGCACCGTCGGCCTGCGAGTGCCGACCTCCACGCCGGACTCGATGCGCGTGGAAAACCGCTTGCCGGGGGCTGACGCCAACCCGTACCTGGCGATTGCGGCCAGTTTGTTGTGCGGTTACCTGGGCATGGTTGAACGCATCGAGCCGAGTGCTGCGGTGCAAGGTCGAGCCTACGAGCGCCGCAACCTGCGCCTGCCGATCACCATCGAGGATGCGCTGACACAGATGGAAGAGTGCGAAACCATCGGACGGTATCTGGGCGACAAATTCGTGCGCGGTTACGTGGCGGTCAAGCGTGCCGAGCACGAGAACTTCAAACGGGTGATCAGCTCCTGGGAACGTGAGTTTTTGATGCTTAGCGTTTAACCCATCACAACACAACTACAACAACTAACGATCGTTCCCACGCTCTGCGTGGGAATGCAGCCCGGGACGCTCTGCGTCCCATTGGAACGCGGAGCGTCCCTAGAGGCATTCCCACGCAGAGCGTGGGAACGATCATCGAAGAGGTGTCGAATGCGTCTATTGAAATCCATGGTTCCGGCCACGCTGGCCGTGCTGTTCAGTGCCGTTGCCCAGGCTCAGCCCACCGTCAGCGTCTACAACTGGACCGATTACATCGGTGAAACCACCCTCGTCGATTTCCAGGCCAAATCCGGGATCAAGGTGATTTACGACGTCTTCGACTCCAACGAAACCCTGGAGGGCAAATTGCTCGCCGGCCGCACCGGGTATGACGTGGTCGTGCCGTCCAACCACTTTCTGGCCCGTCAGGTGAAGGCCGGCGCGTTCCTCAAACTGGACCGCGCGCAGTTGCCGAACTTCAAGAACCTCGACCCGAAACTGTTGGCGCTGCTGGAGAAAAACGATCCGGGTAACGAGCATTCCGTGCCGTACCTGTGGGGCACCAACGGCATCGGCTATAACGTCGACAAGGTCAAGCAAGTGCTCGGCATCGACCGCATCGACTCCTGGGCCGTGCTGTTCGAACCGGAAAACATCAAGAAACTCAGCCAGTGCGGCGTGTCGATGATGGACTCGGCGGATGAAGTGTTCCCGGCAATTCTCAATTACATGGGCATGGACCCGCGCAGCGAGAACCCCGAGGACTACAAAAAAGCCGAAGCCAAACTGTTGAGCATCCGGCCTTACATCACTTACTTCCACTCGTCCAAGTACGTGTCGGACCTGGCCAACGGCGACATCTGCGTGGCTTTCGGCTACTCGGGTGACGTTTTCCAGGCCGCGAACCGGGCCAAGGAAGCGAAGAACGGCGTGAACATCGCCTACGCGATACCGAAGGAAGGCAGTAACTTGTGGTTCGACCTGCTGGCAATTCCTGCTGATGCCGGCAACCCGAAAGAAGCCCACGCGTTCATCAATTACCTGCTGGACCCGCAAGTGATTGCCAAGGTCAGCGCCTCGGTCGGTTACGCCAACCCGAACCCGGCCGCCAAGCAATACATGGACGCGGAGCTGGTGAACAATCCTGAGGTTTATCCGCCCCAGGCAGTCCTCGACAAACTCTACATTTCGACCACCCCGCCACAGGCGATCATGCGACTGATGACCCGTTCCTGGAGCAAAGTGAAGTCCAACAAATGAATAACGAACACGCACATTCCTATTACGCGGCCACGGCCAATGGCCTGACGCCCTACCCCACGCTGGCCTCGGACCTCGTGGCCGATGTCTGCGTGATTGGCGGCGGTTTTACCGGGGTCAACACCGCGATCGAACTGGCTCAGCGCGGGCTCTCGGTGATTCTGCTGGAGGGCCGGCGGATCGGCTGGGGCGCCAGCGGGCGCAATGGCGGGCAGCTGATTCGCGGCATCGGGCATGACGTCAGCGGTTTCACCCGTTACATCGGTGAAGACGGCGTGCGCTATCTGGAGCGTGCGGGTATCGAATCGGTGGAACTGGTGGGCAATCGCATCCGTGAACACGGGATTGAGTGCGACCTGCGCTGGGGGTTCTGCGAGCTGGCCAACACCAAGGCTCAGTTCACGGCGTTCAAGGCTGAGCAGGAAGCTCTGGCCGAGTCGGGTTACGCCCACGAAACCCGCCTGGTCGGGCCGGAGCAGATTCGCCAGCAAGTGGTGAACTCAGGCGTCTATGCCGGTGGTCTGGTCGACATGGGTTCTGGCCATTTGCACCCGCTCAATCTGGTGCTGGGCGAAGCAAAACTGGCGCAATCCCTTGGCGTGCAGATCTTCGAACAGAGCCCGGTAGTGGAGTTGATCCATGGCAGCACGGTGCAAGTTCGTTGTGCCGCTGGCACGGTGCGCGCCGGCAGTCTGGTGCTGGCCTGCAACGCACATCTGGAAGAGCTCGAACCGACACTCAGCGGCAAGGTGCTCCCGGCTGGCAGCTACATCATCGCCACCGAGCCGTTGGCGCCTGAGGTTGCCGCGCAGTTGATCCCGCAGAACCTGGCGTTGTGCGACCAGAAAGTTGGCCTGGATTACTACCGGCTCTCGGCGGACCGACGCTTGCTGTTCGGTGGAGCCTGCCACTACTCCGGGCGCGATCCGGCCGACATCACGGCGTACATGCGTCCGCAGATGCTCAAGGTCTTCCCGCAACTGCGCGATGTGCGCATCGACTATCAATGGGGCGGCAGGATTGGCATCTCCGCCAATCGTTTTCCGCAGGTCGGGCGCTTGAGTCAGCACCCCAACGTGTTCTACGCCCAGGGTTACTCCGGGCATGGGCTGAACGTGACGCATTGGTGCGCGAAGTTGTTGGGCGAAGCGATCCATGCCGGGCACAGTCGAGGGTTTGATGTGTTCAGCGCGGTGCCGCACATGACCTTTCCGGGTGGGCCGATGCTGCGTTCGCCACTGCTGGCGCTGGGGATGTTGTGGTATCGCCTGCGCGAACTGCTTGGCTGAGTTGATCGTTCCCACGCTCTGCGTGGGAATGCCTCTACGGACGCTCCGCGTTCGGCTCTCGATGGGACGCAGAGCGTCCTGGGCTGCATTCCCACGCAGAGCGTGGGAACGATCAGACACAGGTCCTCGTCTATCCCAATGAATTGTTTAGGCCTTTCGATTTGCTCAATCGCGAGGCACTTCTATATTGAGGAGGTGCTCTGACTTTCCTGCGTCCTGGCGAGTGCGGCCTATGGCTACGACTGACCAACTGATCATCTGCGAGCACTGCGACTGCGTGTATGAAAAAGTCACGCTCGCCAAACATCAAAAAACCCTGTGCACACGCTGCGGCGGCGTGCTCCAGCGCTATAACGGCCTGACGGTGGAACAACGCCTGGCGTTGACCTGGACCGCGTTGATGCTGTGGGTTTTCGCCAATTTCTATCCGGTCATGAGCATCAGCCTCAAAGGCCTGAAAAACAGCGCAACCCTCTGGGATTCGGTATTGGCCTTGAGCCTGGGTCCGATCACCTTCATCGCCATGGTGGCCGCGATCGCGATGATCATCGCGCCGATCTTCCAGCTGTTGCTGCTGATCTGGGTACTGAGCTACGCCCTCGCCTCCCGGCGCTCGCCCGGTTTCAAATTCTGCATGCGCTGGCTGGAAACCCTGCGGCCCTGGAGCATGCTCGAAGTGTGCCTGTTGGGGGCGATGGTCGCGGTCATCAAGCTCGCCGGGCTGCTTGACGTGCTGCCCGGTATCGGTCTGTTCGCGCTGGCCGTGCTGAGCCTGATGATGATCCGCATCGCCGGGCGCGATGTCCGTGAGCTGTGGGACATTCTATGACAACGCCTCCGGTCGCCAGCGAGCTCAACCTGTGCCTCTGTCACAGCTGTGGGCTCGCCTGCGACATGACCCAGGAACCCCACGAATGCGAGCGCTGCGGCGCGCCGCTGCACCGGCGCAAAACCAACTCACTGGCCCGCACCTGGGCCTATCTGCTGGCCTCGTTGGTGTTTTACATCCCGGCCAATCTGTTGCCGGTGATGAACACCAAGATGGTCGGCAACGGCGCCGACAGCACCATCATGGCCGGCGTGATCGATTTCTGGCAGCACGGCGCCTGGGACATTGCCCTGATCATTTTTATCGCCAGCATCGCGGTGCCGGGCGTCAAGTTCGTCGCCCTGATACTGCTCCTGGTCACGGTGCACCGCGACAGCCTGTGGGCGCGCAAGGAACGGTCGACGCTTTACCGTTTCGTCGAGGTCATCGGTTACTGGTCCATGCTCGACGTGATCGTGGTGGCCCTGGTGGCTTCACTGGTGAAGTTTCAAGCCCTGGCCGATATCGAACCTCGCCTGGGCATTCTGTTTTTTGGTCTGGTGGTGGTGTTCACCATGCTGTCAGCGATGAGTTTCGATCCGCGGATGATCTGGGATCAGCAGCGGGATCAGCACTCACAAACCGAGGAGGACATGGATGAAGTCGCAAGCCACTGACGGGCCGCAAGCCCCTGGCCAGGCCCCCATCAAGACCCGTCGATTCAGCATTTCACTGGTCTGGATCGTGCCGATCGTTGCGGTACTGGTGGGCCTTTCCCTCGTCGTCCACAGCATGCTGCAGGAAGGCCCGACCATCACTGTCACGTTCAAGACCGGCAACGGCCTCACCGCCAACAAAACCGAGGTCAAATACCGCAATGTGGTGATCGGACAAGTGTCGGACGTGGAACTGAGCGACGACCAGAAGAGTGTCAACGCCACGATCAAACTGGCCAAACAGGCTGAAAGCTTCACCCGCGAAGACTCGCAGTTCTGGGTGGTGCGACCGCGTATCGGTGCCGGCGGCGTGTCGGGCATCGACACCTTGCTTTCCGGTGACTACATCGGCGCCGACATCGGCCAGGCCAACAACCGCGCGAAGACCTTCAAAGGCCTGGAGAACCCGCCACCGATTACCTATGGCGAACCGGGCAAACGCTTCACCTTGCACACCCAGGACCTCGGGTCGCTGGACATCGGCTCGCCGGTTTACTACCGAAAAATCCCGGTCGGCCAGGTGGTGGCCTACGCCCTGGACCCTGACGGCAAAGGCGTGAACATCGACCTGTTCATTCACTCGCCCAATGACGCCTATGTCACCGAAAACACCCGGTTCTGGAACGCCAGCGGCATTGATGTCAGCGTCGGCGCCAATGGCTTTGCGGTGAAGACCGAGTCGTTGTCCTCGCTGCTGGTGGGTGGCATCGCGTTTCGTGCGCCGGAATACAGCCCCAACGATAAACCGGCGGCTGAAGAATACGCGTACGAGCTGTTCCCCGACCAGCAAACCGCCCTCGCCCCGCCCAGCGGCAAGGGCCAATACCTGAGCCTGCGTTTCGACCAGGCCCTGCGCGGCCTCAAGGTCGATGCCCCGGTGGAATTCCTCGGCGTGGAGTTCGGCAAGGTGGTGTCGATCAATCTGGATTTCGATGCGAAAAAGCGCACCTTTCCGGTCAACGTCGGCATCGTGATCTACCCGCAGCGCCTGGGCATGGCCCACACCAAAATGCTCCAGGCGCTGAATCATAATCCCGATGATGAAGCCGCGGGTGTGCGGTTGATGGGCTCCTTCATCGAGAACGGTCTGCGCGCCCAGGCCCGCAGCGGCAATCTGCTGACCGGTCAGCTGTACATCTCGCTGGATTTCTACCCCAAGGCCGAGAAAGTCGCGTTCGATCCGAGCGCCCGTCCGGTCAGTATTCCCACGGTTCCCGGCAGCCTCGAACAGTTGCAGGAAAAACTCGAAGGGATGGTCGACAAGATCAATCAGCTGCCGATCGGGCGGATTGCCGGCAATCTGGACAGCAACCTCGTCGAGCTGCGCAAAGGCCTCACCCAGTTCAACGCCAAGACCTTGCCGGGCGTGCAAACCACCCTGGCCGACGTCAGCAAGACGCTGCAATCGGCCAGTTCGACCCTGGCCGAAGACTCACCGCAGCGGGAACAGTTGACCCAGACCCTGGATGAACTCGGGCGCATGTCGCGCTCCTTGCGTGAGCTCTCGGATTACCTCGGGCGGCATCCGGAATCGCTGATTCGCGGCCGACCCAACAACGCCGCACCGATGGATCTGCAGGCGCCACCGCGCAACTGACCACAGGAGCAACACCATGGTTTTATCGCTGAAGATCACCTTGGTCACCGCGCTGTTATTGCTCACCGCTTGCCGCAGTGATCCGATCCAGTTCCACACCCTGATGCCGACGCAATTGGGGAATCAGTCCAGGGCCGGTGCGGCGGAGATTCAGATTGAAGGCATCAGCGTTCCGCCTCAGGTCGATCGTCCGCAGATCGTCATTCGCCAGGGCAACAGCGGCCTGGCGATACTCGAAACCGAATGGTGGGCCGCCAGCCTGGTGGACGAATTGCGCAGCGCCATGGTCGATCAACTGCTCAACACCACTCCTCAGCGCAGACTGTCGGTGCGCCTGGATGTGCAGCGCTTCGATTCGGTTCCAGGGCAATACGCATTGATCGACGTAAAATGGCGCCTGCGCAACCTCAGCGAAAGCGATGCCACGCTGCTGAGCTGCCGCAGCACCTTGCAGACCCCTTCGGGCCCCAGCATTGATGAATTGGTGGTGGCGCATCAGAACAACGTCAAGCGTCTGGCCGCCGCGATCAGTCAGGCTGCCGGTGGAGCGTCGAAAGGCTGCCCATCCAGCCAGTGATGACATTGTTTGATTCAGATCCATCGGGCAAGGGGCCGAGGTGCTGCTAATCTGAATGAAAATGACATGTATTAACGGTTTTTTTGACGTTGATTGCTCATTTTGCGCTCTACATTCCCTGCGACTCACACCCTGCAAACGGTTCGCATCGATTTGCCAGCGAAACGACGTGCATGACTTCCAACAAGAACAGGAGCTGCCGACAGAATGATCCCCCCTATCCCTTCATTCCTCAAAACCGCCTTGCTGGCCACCGCCCTGCTCAGCGCCGGACAGGTGCTTGCCGCGGACGACGGCATCGTGGTCTACAACGCGCAACACGAAAGTCTGACCAAAGCTTGGGTCGAGGGCTTCACCAAGGAGACCGGCATCAAGGTCACCGTGCGCAACGGCGACGATACCGAGATGGGCAATCAGATCGTGCAGGAAGGCGCTGCCTCCCCGGCCGACGTGTTCCTGACCGAAAACTCCCCGGCGATGGTGCTTGTCGACAACGCGGGTCTGTTCGCACCGGTTGCGCCAACGACGCTGGAGCAAGTCGATGCGGCTTATCGTCCGGCGCACGGCAAATGGGTCGGGATCGCCGCGCGCTCCACGGTGTTTGTCTATAACCCCAGCAAACTGCCTGAAGCGGACTTGCCAAAATCGCTGATGGACCTCGCAACCCCCGCCTGGAAAGGTCGCTGGGGCGCTTCGCCGGCCGGTGCAGACTTCCAGGCGATTGTCGCGGCGGTGCTGGAACTCAAGGGTGAAGCGGCCACGCTGGAGTGGCTCAAAGGGATGAAAACCAATTTCACCGCCTATCGCGGTAACAGTTCGGTGCTCAAAGCGGTGAATGCCGGACAGATCGACAGCGGCGTGATCTATCACTATTACAGCTTCGGCGACCAGGCCAAGACCGGCGAGAACAGCAAGAACACCGCCCTGCACTACTTCAAGCACAAGGATCCGGGGGCGTTTGTCAGCATATCCGGTGGCGGCGTTCTGGCATCCAGCAAACACAAGGATCAAGCCCAGGCATTGCTGAAATGGATCACCGGCAAGGACGGTCAGGAGATTCTCAAGACCGGCAAATCGTTTGAATACGCCGTGGGCAAAAACACCCAATCCAATCCAAAACTGGTGCCTTTGCAGCAGCTCGACGCCCCTGCGGTCGATGCCTCAAAACTCGACAGCAAAAAAGCCGTGGAGCTGATGACTCAGGCGGGACTGCTTTAAGTGATGCCTGAAACCCTGCCAACGGGTATCCCCACGGCGTTACCCGACAACCTGCGACGCCGCGCCCGTGGCGTCTTCGCCGGTCGCGGCGGCGCATGGGTGATCGGTTTGTCGGTGCTGGTGTCGCTGCTGGCGCTGATGCCGATTGCCTTCGTCATCGGCGTGTCGATTCAGACCGGCTGGGCAGCGCTGGTGCCGCTGGTATTCCGGCCACGGGTCGGCGAGTTGCTGGTCAACACCGTGTTGCTGGTGGTCATCACCATTCCGCTGTGCATTGCGCTTGGCCTGGCCCTGGCCTGGTTGACTGAACGCACCAACCTGCCGGGCCGACGGGGCTGGTCGTTGCTGGCCACCGCGCCGCTGGCAGTGCCGGCGTTCGTTCACAGCTATGCGTGGGTCAGTTTGTTTCCACCGATTCATGGCCTGTTTGCCGGGGTGCTGGTCTCGGTGATTGCTTACTTCCCGTTCCTGTACCTGCCGATCGCCGCGACCCTGCGCCGGCTCGATCCGGCCATCGAAGACGTGGCCGAGTCCCTGGGGCTAAAGCCCTGGGCGATCTTTTTTCGCGTGGTGTTGCCGCAACTGCGCCTGGCCATCTGCGGCGGGGCCTTGCTGGTGGGTCTGCACCTGCTGGCCGAATATGGCCTGTACGCGATGATCCGTTTCGATACCTTCACCACGGCGATCTTCGATCAGTTCAAATCCACCTTCAATGGCCCCGCCGCCCACATGCTGGCCAGCGTGCTCGCCCTGTGTTGCCTGATAATGTTGACCGTCGAATCGGCCGCTCGCGGCACGGCGCGTTACGCCCGGGTCGGCTCCGGCAGCGCCCGTGAGCAGCGGGTTGTGCGTCTGGGCGCGCAAGCCACCGTGTCTGGATTGATCCTGCAAATCTCCACCTGCGCCCTGGCACTCGGTGTGCCGCTGATCACCCTCGGCAAATGGCTGATCGCCGGCGGTACGCACGTCTGGGACCTGGCGGAGCTGATGCCGGCGCTGGAACAGACCCTGCTGCTGGGGATCTGCGGCGCAGTCCTCACTACCTGCGCCGCCATCCCGATTGCCTGGCTGTCGATCCGCTCACCAGGCCGGTTGCAACGATTGCTGGAAGGCTGCAACTACATCACCAGTTCATTGCCTGGAATCGTCGTGGCCCTGGCCCTGGTCACCATCACCATTCATTTCGCCCGACCGATTTACCAGACCACGGTCATGGTGCTCCTGGCGTACCTGCTGATGTTTTTGCCCCGCGCCCTGGTGAGTTTGCGTGCCGGCATTGCGCAGGCGCCGATTGAACTGGAAAACATGGCGCGCAGCCTCGGTCGTTCGCCTGCACGGGCCTTGTGGCTGATCACCCTGCGCCTCGCCGCGCCCGGTGCCGCCGCCGGCGCCGCGCTGGTGTTTCTGGCGATCACCAATGAGCTGACCGCGACCCTGCTGCTCGCCCCCAACGGCACGCGCACCCTGGCCACCGGTTTCTGGGCGCTGACCAGCGAAATCGACTATGCCGCTGCCGCGCCCTACGCCTTGCTGATGATTGTGCTGTCGCTTCCGTTAACCGGACTTCTTTATCACCAATCCAAACGAACGGCTGGCCGATGAACGCTCTTGAACTCGATTCGATCCACAAATCCTACGGCCCTCATAAAGCCCTGGAGAACATCAGCCTGTCGGTGCCCAGCGGCAGCCGAACGGTGATCGTCGGCCCATCCGGTTCCGGCAAAACCACATTGCTGCGGATGATCGCCGGTTTCGAGTTCCCGGACACCGGCAAGCTGTCGCTCAATGGCCAGACGCTGGTCGACGACACCCATGAAGTCCCGGCGCATCAGCGCTTGATTGGCTATGTCCCCCAGGACGGCGCCCTGTTCCCGCACATGACCGTGGCCGCCAATATCGGTTTCGGGCTGGCAACCAAGGGGGACGCCAAACACCAGCGAGTCGCCGAACTGATGGACAGCGTGGCTCTCGATTCGAGCATGGGAAAGCGTTGGCCCCATGAGCTCTCCGGCGGCCAGCAACAGCGTGTGGCGCTGGCCCGGGCCCTGGCGCAGCAGCCGCGCTTGATGTTGCTGGACGAGCCGTTCTCGGCACTCGACACCGGCCTTCGAGGCGCCATGCGCAAAATGGTCGCGCGGCTGCTGAGCGACGCTGGCGTCACCACCATTCTGGTGACCCATGACCAGAGCGAAGCGCTGTCGTTCGCCGATCAACTGGCGGTGATGCGCGACGGTCGTCTGGTGCAGTCGGGCCATCCGCTGGACTTGTACCGCTATCCGGACGACGAACAAACCGCGTTGTTTCTCGGCGACGCCGTGGTCATGCCCGCCAGGATCGAGGCCGGTTGGGCCCATTGCGATCTGGGCCGAATTCCGGTCAATAACCACCGCAACAACAAATCGGCGCAAATCATGCTGCGCCCCGAACAGCTGCAACTGGTCAGCATCCAGCCTAGCCCGACCGAAGTCGCCGGGTGCCGCGCCGTGGTGACCGAGCGGGATTTCAGCGGCAATACCTGCACCTTGACGGTGGAGTTGCAGCCTACCGTTGCCGGCGACCCGCATGGTCGATCATTGATGGTGCGCAGCTCGGGCATGTACGCGCCACCCGCCGGCAGCGCGGTTCACGTCTCGACCATTGGTCATGCCCATGTGCTGAGCGAACCGTGAACATCAGAGATCGAAACGATCCACCGCGCGACGTCGCTCGTTGTCATCGCGCACGTCGTAGTTGGCGGTCGTCTGGATGTTGCTGTGATGAGCCAGTTTCTGTGCGATCGACAGGTCGTGTTCTTCGATCACCCGGGTAATGAACGAACGCCGAAAATCGTGGGGCATGATTTTCACCCCGACCTGCGCGCCTCGCTGGCGGGCGATGTAATAGATCGCATGTTTGGTGATGCGCTCGCGGGTGATGTGGCTGCCACGACGGATGCGGTTGAACAGGAACGGGTCATCCACCTCGCCTTCCTTGAGGTGCGAACGGCGCAGTTCCAGCCAGGCCTGCAGTTTTTCAAAGGCCCAGGCCGGCGCGTACTTGATCAACTGCTTGTTGCCCTTGGCGGTGACCCGCAAGCTGCGCTCGCTGAAATCCACCTGTGACAGGTCCAGGTTCACCGACTCGGATTTGCGCATCCCCGAACCGTACAAAATCCCGATGATCGCCGCGTCTCTCAACCCTTGTGGACGCGGGTCAGCGGCACACACCGCCATCATTTCCTGAATCAGCGAGCGCCGCAGGTTGCGGCCCTGGGACAACCGCGTGCCGGCAATCCCCTTCACCGTACGCATTTTCAGCAGATGTTCCTGGCTGATCAGGCTCATGCGCCACGCTTCGTTCATCACCCCGCGCACGGCGTTGACGTACAGCGAAGAGGTGTTCGGCGCGTAGCCGTCTTCGCGCAACGCCGCGACCAGCGCAATCACGTTGTCGGGCTGGAGTTGGTGCCAGGGAATGTCCTCGACGTTCATGTCTTCGAACCCCAGACGGTCGGCCGCATCCTGCAAAACGTAACGCATGGTCAGCTGACTGGAGGGCGCCAGTCGGGCCAGGTACACGGTCATCGGGTTGGTCTTTGAAGCAACAGGATCGGTATTAGTCAAGTCAATCAAACGAAACGGCCTTGAGTGGAAACACTTCAGTAAAAACAACTAAGGATTGAAACATCATTCATATAAAGGGGAACACTTCGGCAGGACTTTTCTTCTGAAAATCGCGATAAACGGCAGAAGTCTGAACAGTGGCTGTATGACTTTCAGATAAACGATTCGAAGACCGCTTTTTCATGTTCCTTTCACAAAATCGGGCATAACCTTCAATCAACCCGACGAGCCCTTGTGGGTCGCCACGCTGCCGGTCGCGGCCCGGAAAGTCAATTGATGGCTTCCTGCTCCGGCAGCCAAACCCTTGAAAACACGCTTGTTTCGGCGATTTCGCTGAAGGGCGTCGTTCGCCCGGAGATTGTTATGAACGAAGTGTTTCTCCCCTTCTCCCGCCCCACCATCGGCGATGAAGAAGTCGCCGCCGTAGAGCAAGTACTGCGCTCCGGCTGGATCACTACCGGGCCGAAAAACCAGCAACTGGAAGAGCAATTTGCGCACGCTGTCGGTTGCCGTCATGCCGTTGCACTTTCGTCTGCCACCGGTGGTATGCACATCGCATTACTGGCATTGGGAATCGGTGCGGGTGATGAAGTCATTACGCCGTCCCAGACGTGGGTGTCCACCGCCAACATGATTTGCCTGCTGGGTGCCAAACCGGTCTTCGTCGATGTCGACCGCGACACGCTGATGAGCGACCTGGCCAGCATCGAAGCGGCGATCACGCCGCGTACCCGGGCCATCATTCCGGTGCATTACGCCGGTGCCGCCTTCGACCTCGATCCGCTCTACACCTTGGCTGACAGGCATGGCATCGCCGTGATCGAAGACGCCGCCCATGCGGCCGGCACTTTCTATAAAGGTCGGCATGTCGGCGCCAAAGGCACGGCGATCTTCTCGTTCCACGCGATCAAAAACATGACCTGCGCCGAGGGCGCGATGTTCGTCAGCGACGACACCGCGCTCGCCAACCGGGTGCGCATGCTCAAGTTTCATGGCCTGGGCGTTGATGCCTACGACCGCCTGACCCACGGCCGTAAACCTCAGGCGCAAGTGATGGAACCGGGTTTCAAATACAACCTGGCCGACATCAATGCCGCCATCGCTTCGGTGCAGCTGGAGCGCCTGGACGCGATCAACGCCAAGCGCACCGAGCTGGCGCGCACCTACCTGCAACGCCTTGAAGGATCACCGGTGCAACCGCTGGCCATTCCGACGTACCCGCAGCGACACGCCTGGCACCTGTTCATCTTGCGCATCGACGCCGAGCGCTGTGGACTGGACCGCGACGCGTTCATGAAGGCCTTGCTGAAACAGAACATCGGCACCGGCATTCATTTCATCGCTACGCACTTGCACACGTATTACCGCCAACGTTTTCCCAACCTTCACTTGCCCAACACCGAATGGAACTCGGCGCGTCTGTGCTCGATTCCGTTGTTCCCCGACATGACCACCGATGACGTCAATCGTGTGGTCGACGCCATTGAACACACCCTGGACGCAAGCCTGTGAAACCCTATCCGATCCGATGCGTGTCGATCGTCATCCCGGTCTACAACGAGCAAGACAGCCTGCCCGAATTACTGCGGCGCACCGAAGCGGCGTGCCGGCAGCTGCACCATGACTACGAAATCGTAATGGTCGACGACGGCAGTCGTGACAACTGCGCGCAAATACTCGAGGACGCGGCCAATCGCGAGTGCAGCCCGGTGGTGGCGGTCATTCTCAACCGCAACTACGGCCAGCACGCGGCAATCATGGCCGGGTTCGAGCAGTGCAAGGGCGATGTGGTGATCACCCTCGACGCCGACCTGCAAAACCCGCCGGAAGAGATCCCTCGCCTGGTGGCGCAGGCCGAACTTGGCTATGACGTGGTCGCCACGGTGCGCGGCAACCGGCAGGACTCAGCGCTGCGGCGTTGGCCTTCGAAGCTGATCAACCTCGCCGTGCAACGCTCCACCGGCGTGGCCATGAGTGATTACGGCTGCATGCTGCGCGCCTACCGCCGCAGCATCGTCGACGCGATGCTCGCCTGCCGCGAACGCAGCACCTTCATCCCGATCCTGGCCAACAGCTTCGCCCGGCACACCACGGAAATCCTGGTGATGCACGCCGAGCGCGAACACGGCGAATCCAGGTACAGCCCCATGCGCCTGGTCAACCTGATGTTCGACTTGATCACCTGCATGACCACCACGCCGTTGCGCCTGCTAAGCATCGTCGGTTTTGCCATGGCCGGCCTGGGTGTGGCGTTCGCCACCGCGCTGATCGTCTTGCGGCTGGTGTTCGGCGCCGAATGGGCCGGCGACGGCACCTTCGTGTTGTTCGCGGTGCTGTTCGTGTTCACCGGCGGGCAATTCATCGGCATGGGGCTGTTGGGCGAATACCTGGGCCGCATGTACAGCGACGTCCGCGCCCGCCCCCGGTTTTTCGTCGAGAAGGTCCTGCGTAGCCAACCCGCCACGCCGGCGCCCGTTGTCACTGTCGACGGCCTCACTTCCACTTCTTCCGATCAGGTTCCCTCATGAGCGCAAAAGCTGTTGTCTTCGCCTATCACGATATCGGCTGTGCCGGCATCGAAACCCTGCTCGACTCAGGTTTCGAGATCGCCGCGGTGTTTACCCACGCCGATGATCCGAAGGAAAACGCCTTTTACGCCTCCGTGGCAAAACTGTGCGCGAGCAAGGGTATCCCGGTCCACGCCCCGGAAGATGTCAACCACCCGTTGTGGATCGAGCGCATCGCCAAGCTCAACCCCGATTACCTGTTCTCGTTTTACTACCGTCACCTGCTGAGCGAACCGCTGCTGGCCACGGCCGGCAAAGGCGCGTTCAACCTGCACGGCTCATTGCTGCCCCGCTACCGCGGTCGCGCGCCGGCCAATTGGGTGCTGGTCAACGGTGAAACCGAAACCGGGGTGACGTTGCACCGCATGGTCGAACGTGCCGACGCCGGTGCGATCCTCGCCCAGAAACGGGTGGCCATCGAGCGCCGCGACACGGCGTTGAGCCTGCACGGCAAATTGCGGGTGGCCGCCATCGACCTGCTGCGTGATGCGTTGCCGGCGTTGCTCGCCGGTCAAATCAACGAAACCCCGCAGGACGAATCCAACGCCACGGTGTTCGGTCGTCGCACCCCGGCCGACGGCAAGCTTGTGTGGAAACGCCCCGCCGAAGAGCTGTTCAACCTGGTGCGTGCCGTGACCCAGCCTTACCCGGGCGCGTTCTGCGCCGTGGGCGAACACAAGCTGATTGTCTGGAGCGCCGACGTCGCCAAGGGCAATGAAGGCCAGGCACCGGGTCGGGTGATCAGCGTCAATCCGCTGCGCATCGCCTGTGGCGAAGACTCTTTGGTCATCACCGCCGGCCAACGCAACGACAACGGCTTTTACCTGAGCGGTCCGCAACTGGCCAACGAACTGGGGTTGGTCGAGGGTTCGGTGTTACGTGGTGCGGAGTCCGGTCGTGCCCCGCGTCGCACTCGGGTGCTGATCCTGGGCGTCAACGGCTTTATCGGCAATCACCTGTCCGAGCGCCTGCTGCGTGACGACCAATACGAGGTATATGGCCTGGACATCGGTTCCGATGCCATCGACCGCTTGCGCAGTCATCCGCGTTTCCACTTCGTCGAAGGCGATATCAGCATTCACTCCGAGTGGATCGAGTACCACATCAAGAAGTGCGACGTGATCCTGCCGCTGGTGGCGATTGCCACCCCGATCGAATACACCCGCAACCCGCTTCGCGTGTTCGAGCTGGACTTCGAAGAAAACCTGAAACTGGTTCGATACTGCGTCAAATTCAACAAGCGCGTGATCTTCCCGTCGACCTCCGAAGTGTATGGCATGTGCCAGGACCAGAACTTCGACGAAGACACCTCCAACCTCGTCGTCGGCCCGATCAACAAACAGCGCTGGATCTATTCGATCTCCAAGCAATTGCTCGACCGGGTGATCTGGGCCTACGGCCAAAAAGGCCTGAATTTCACCCTGTTCCGTCCTTTCAACTGGATGGGCCCGCGCCTGGACCGTCTGGATTCGGCGCGGATCGGCAGCTCCCGGGCGATCACCCAATTGATCCTCAACCTGGTGGAAGGCACGCCGATTCGCCTGTTCGACGGCGGCGAGCAGAAACGCTGCTTCACTGACATCGCCGACGGCGTCGAAGCACTGGCGCGGATCATCGACAACGAAAACGATGCCTGCAATGGCCAGATCATCAACATTGGCAACCCGGACAACGAGGCCAGCATCCGGCAGTTGGGCGAAGAGCTGTTGCGTCAGTTCGAAGCGCACCCGCTGCGGGGCAACTTCCCGCCGTTCGCCGGTTTCCGCGACGTGGAAAGCAAGGCGTTCTACGGCACTGGCTATCAGGACGTGTCCCACCGCAAGCCAAGCATCGCCAACGCCAGGCGCCTGCTGGACTGGACGCCGACCGTGGAGATGAGCGAGACCATCGGCAACACGCTGGATTTTTTCCTGCGTGAAGCCATGCTCGAACAATCGGAAAGACACTGATGCAGGCAGGCCTTCGGATCGATGTCGACACTTACCGAGGCACCCGTGAGGGCGTGCCGCAGTTGCTGGATATCCTCGATGAAGCGCAGGTCAAGGCGACGTTTTTCTTTAGTGTCGGGCCGGACAACATGGGGCGCCATTTGTGGCGCCTGATCCGCCCGCAATTCCTCTGGAAAATGCTGCGTTCCAATGCGGCCGGCCTGTATGGCTGGGACATTCTGCTGGCCGGCACGGCCTGGCCGGGCCAACCGATCGGTCGCGACCTCGGGCACCTGATGCGTCAGGCCCGGGATGCCGGCCATGAAGTCGGCCTGCACGCCTGGGATCACCATGGCTGGCAAGTTAACGCCGGACGCTGGAGCGACGTGCAACTGATTGAACAGATCCGTCAGGGCGTGGACACCCTCAGCGACATCCTCGGGCAAAAAATCGAGTGCTCGGCATCGGCCGGTTGGCGTGCGGATGAGCGGGTCATCGAAGCCAAGCAAGTCTTCGGTTTTCGCTACAACAGCGATTGTCGCGGCCAGTGCCTGTTCCGTCCGACATTGGCTGGGAGTGGGTTGGGGACGCCGCAGATTCCGGTGGACTTGCCGACCTTCGATGAAGTGGTGGGACCGAGCGTCGCGGCCAGTGACTTCAACGGCTTCATTCTCGATCAATTCAGCCCCGAAAAACTCAACGTCTATACGGTTCATGCCGAAGTAGAAGGGATTCTGATGGCCAACGATTTCCGCCGACTGCTGGCCGATGCGCGCCTGCGTGACATTGGGTTCAAACCCTTGGGCGATTTGCTGCCCGAAGCCCTCGGCACCTTGCCAACAGGTCGTGTCGTGCGCGGCACACTCGAAGGCCGGGAAGGCTGGCTGGGAGTGCAAGGCGTATGAGTAAACGCTGGGCACTGCCGCTGCTGCTGGGGATTGTCCTGTTGGCGTATCTGCTGCCATTGAGCAGCCATGGCTTGTGGATTCCCGACGAAACCCGCTACGCCCAAATCAGCCAAGGCATGTTACTAAGTGGCGACTGGGTGTCGCCGCACTTCATGAGCCTGCGCTATTTCGAAAAACCGGCGGCCGGTTACTGGATGATTGCCGCCGGCCAGGCGCTGTTTGGCCAGAACCTGTTTGGCGTGCGTTTTGCCTCGGCCCTGAGCACCGGCCTGAGCGTGATGCTGTGCTTCCTGATCGCCCGCCGACTGTGGAACGAGCCACGCAAGAGCTTTGCCTGTGCGCTGCTGTACATGAGTTTCACCGTCATCGCCGGCGCTGCGGGCTACGCCAACCTCGATCCGCAATTTACCTTCTGGGTCAACCTGAGCCTGATCGCATTGTGGTTTGCGCTGGACAGTGTCTGTCGTGGCCCGCGCCTGATCGGTTGGGCGGTGCTGGGACTGGCGTGCGGCATGGGGTTCATGACCAAGGGTTTCCTGGCCTGGCTGCTGCCGGTGCTGATCGCCCTGCCCTTCATGGCCTGGCAAAAGCGCTGGCGCGAGTTGCTGATCTACGGCCCGGTGGCGATTCTCGTCGCCCTTGCGGTGAGTCTGCCGTGGGCCCTGGCGGTTCATTCGCAGGAACCCGATTACTGGCGATTTTTCTTTTGGCACGAACACATCCGTCGCTTTGCCGGTGACGACGCCCAGCATGACGCACCGTGGTGGTTCTATTTGCCGTTGCTGGTGGCGTTCAGTCTGCCGTGGGCGGCATTGTTGCCGTCGGCGCTACGGCAAGCATGGCAAACCCGTGGTGAAGCCAACATCGGTTTTCTTCTGCTGTGGTTGTTGATGCCGCTGCTGTTCTTCAGCCTGAGCAACGGCAAATTGCCGAGCTACATCTTGCCCTGCCTGCTGCCATTGGCCTTGCTGCTGGGACACTGCCTGGCTGACCGGCTCAAGCTGGAGCAAGGCCGGATCCTGGGCATCAACGGCTTGCTGAACTTGCTGTTGGGCCTGATCACCCTGTTCACCCTGGTCTATCTGCAACTGCAAAAACCGATCTACGACCATGAACTGCACAACCTGGTGCTGGTGTTCATCGGCCTGATCGGCTGGATCATGGCCAATCTGCTGCAAGCCTTCAGGCCCCTGCAATGCTGGGCGGCACCGGCGTTCGGCAGCCTGCTGCTGATCGGTCTGCTGCCCGCCGGCCTGCCCGATTCGGTGGTGGCCAACAAGATGCCCGATCAATTCATCCTCGAGCATGCCCGGGAACTCGGCCAGACCGACCGATTGCTCGCCAACGATCTCGGCGCCGCAGCGGCCCTGGCCTGGCGCCTGAAACGTCCGGACGTGGCGTTGTACAACACGATAGGCGAACTGAAATATGGCCTTGCTTATCCTGACTCGGTGCAGCAGCGCGTCGATCCCGATCAGGTTCAGCAATGGATGCGCAACGCCCGCCGGAGCGGCTCGGTCGGCGTGGTGATGCGGGTCAAGGGTGACGACGAGCTGCAAGAAATCGAACGCCTGCCCAAGGATGGCAAACGCTATGAACAAGGCAATCTGGTGATTCTGATCTTTCCTCAGGGTGCGTCATGAGCCTGCTTCTGCTGTTGGCCGCGTGCCTGCTGACCTGCCTGGGCCAGATCGCCCAGAAGTACGCCGTCGAAAGTTGGCGCGCGAAGCCGTCGGCCTGGGGCGAGAAACTGCGTTCGCCGTGGTTGTGGCTGGCGCTCGCGGCGCTGGGCGCGGGTTTGCTGGTCTGGCTACTGGTGTTGCAGCGCCTTGAAGTCGGCATTGCCTACCCGATGCTGAGCCTCAATTTCGTACTGATCACCGTGATCGCCCGTTTTGTTTTCCACGAGCCCATCGACCGCCAGCACTGGCTGGGCGTGGCGCTGGTGATCGGCGGCGTGATTCTGCTGGGGCAACAGGCATGAGCCCGCGTCGTGGACTCACCTTTGCCATGGGCAGCGTGCTGCTTGGAAGCGCGGCGCAGTTGGGCATGCGCTGGAGCATGACGCGCCTGCCGTCCCCCGAATACTTACTGACTTCCAGCATCGATCCGACGGCGGTCGCCGTGGTGCTGGGCGCGATCCTGGCCTACGCCTTTTCAATGTTTTGCTGGCTCGCGGCCCTGCGGGATGTGCCGCTGGGTCGGGCCTATTCGCTGCTGAGCATCAGCTATGCGCTGGTGTATCTGCTGGCCGCCAGCCTGCCGCTGTTCAACGAAACGTTCAGCCTTTCAAAAACCCTCGGTGTGGCCCTGGTCATGCTCGGGGTCATCACCATCAATTCACGTCCAGCTCGCGCGCCCGAACTCAGGAGTGCCTCATGAAAATCAGTGTATTTGGTAGCGGTTACGTTGGCCTGGTGCAAGCCGCCGTCCTGGCTGAAGTCGGCCACGACGTGGTCTGCATGGACATTGACGAGAAGAAAGTCGAGTTGCTGCAGCAAGGCCACGTGAGCATTTTCGAACCGGGGCTGGCCAGCCTGGTGCGCGAAAGCCTGGAAGCCAGACGCCTGCAATTCACCACCGATGAAAAACTTGCGGTGCAGCATGGTCAGGTGCTGTTTATCGCGGTCGGTACACCGTCCCGGGACGATGGCTCGGCAGACCTGCGTTACGTGCTGTCGGTGGGTGAAGCGGTGGCCCGGCATCGTGAGCAACCGGTGATTCTGGTAGAAAAATCTACGGTGCCGGTGGGCACGGGCGACACCTTGCGTGCGCATATCGACAAGTGTCTGATCAAGGTCGGGCGCTTGCTGCAGTTCGATATCGTCTCCAACCCCGAGTTTCTGAAGGAAGGTTCCGCCGTGGCTGATTGCCGACGCCCGGACCGCATCGTGATCGGCTGCGAAAGCGATGATGTGCGCGATGTGATGCGCGACCTCTACGCGCCGTTTAACCGCAACCACGACCGCATCATGTTCATGGACCTGCGCAGCGCCGAGCTGACCAAGTACGCGGCCAATTGCATGCTGGCGACCAAGATCAGCTTCATCAACCAGATCGCCGAACTGGCTGAACATCTGGGTGCTGACATTGAGTCTGTGCGCCTGGGCATCGGCGCCGACTCGCGCATCGGCTACCACTTCATCTACCCCGGCTGCGGTTACGGCGGCTCGTGTTTCCCCAAAGACATGCGCGCGTTGATCCACAGCGCCGAAGAAGCGCATTGCTCCAGCGACCTGCTGCAAGCGGTGGAAGCGATCAATCAGCGCCAGAAGCACAAGCTGTTCGAGCGCATCAATGCGTTCTACAAGGGCGACTTGCGCGGCAAGACCTTCGCCGTGTGGGGGCTGGCCTTCAAGCCCAACACCGATGACATGCGTGATGCGCCAAGCCGGGTCCTGCTGGAATCGTTGTGGGCTGCCGGCGCCAGCGTGCGGGCGTTCGATCCGGAAGCCATGCAGGAAACCCAGCATCTGTATCCCGACGAGTCGAAACTGATGCTGATGGGCACGCCGGAATCGGTATTGGCCGGCGCAGACGCGTTGATCATTTGCACTGAATGGCAGCAGTTCAAGGCCCCGGATTTCGGCCTTATTCAGCAGAGGTTGAGGGCGCCGGTGATCTTCGATGGACGCAACCTGTACGACGCCGAACGCCTCGCCCGCAATGGTTTCCTGTACTTCCCGATGGGCCGTGGTGAGTCGCGCAGGTTGCCGATTCCGCATCAACAGTGGCCAGCGGCTCAGGTCGTCGCTTGATTGCGCTGTCACAACCCCTGTAGCAGCTGCCGAGCAACGCGAGGCTGCGTTCGGCGACGAAGTCGTCGTAAAACCTGCGCATGCGGTTTGCCTGATAAACCGCGGTGCCTGATCTCACGACGACTTCGTCGCCGAACGCAGCCTCGCGGTGCTCGGCAGCTGCTACAGTGCCGCGCATGAATTTTATTGTCCGCCGTGCCCACTTTGACGACGCCACCGCCCTCCCCGCCATCGAGCGTTCGGCGGCGGAACTGTTTCGTCGTGATCCTTCACTGGCCTGGCTCGCCGATGCTCCGGTGCCTGATGCCCAACACCATCAACAGGCAATCGAGCAGGAAGATGTTTGGGTAGCGCAATCAGCCGATGGCGCACTTATGGGGTTTGTCTGTGCGGCCCAGGTCGGCAACGAACTGCATATCCAGGAACTGTCCGTCAGCCAACTCTTTCAGGGCCACGGCGTGGGGCGAAAGTTGCTGTTAGCGACCATTGAATGTGCCCGGGATCGAGAACTCCACGGTCTGACCCTGACCACGTTTCGCGATGTGCCTTGGAATGAGCTGTTTTATCAACGCATGGGCTTTGAAACATTGAGGCCCGCACAACTGAGCCCTCGTTTAACAGCGGTATTGAACAACGAACTGGCTCACGGTTTACCCGGCGAACGCCGTTGTGCAATGCGTCTAAACCTTAGAGCGGCGCCTTCAGCTCCACACCCAACGCCCGCGCAAACGCCTTGACCAGCGGACTGCGCACGGTGTTGTGCCGCAGGATCAGATTGAACGGCGTGACGATGCTGATCAGGTCCGGGCGCACGGCGCGGAATTGCCCCTGAGCCACCATCGATGCGGCGTAATGCTGCGGCAGAAAACCCAGGAAGCGCCCGGTCTTGATCAACAACGCCACCGCTTCCACTTGGGTTGCCGACGCGGAAAAACTGTCGTAGTGGGCAAAATTCAGCTTGTCGCGATGAATCGCGTAACGGTGGTTGATGAACTCGTAATCCTTGAGCACATGGCTGCCGACTTCGGCGTCCGGCACCGAGAACAGGGGATGGCCGACCGCGCAGTAAACCTCCGAGCGTTCTTCATAGAGCGCGTAATAATCAAACTCTTCGCGCTTCTGATAAACCGGGACGATGCCCGCCACTAACCGCCCCTCGACCACGCCTCTTTCCACTTCATCCAGTTGCGACGCCTGAAGTTGAAACCTTACTTTAGGCGACTCTTCATTGATTCTTCTAAGCGCGGCAACTAACGGTGAATGAGCGTCGGAGATTGTATTGTCAATAACGCCCACTCCCAGATCGCCGACAAGTTCATTCTGCGCTGAACTAAGCCGATCACGAAAGTTATCGACCGAGGCAAACAAATCGATGGACGCCTGATACACCAGGCTGCCTTCTTCGGTCAGGTGAAAGCCTTCCCGACCTCGGGTGCACAGGCGCATGCCGATGCGGATTTCAAGGTCAGAGATCTGTTTGCTGATGGCCGCCAGCCCCACATTCAGCTCGTTCTGGGCAGCACTGAAGCCCCCGGCCTCGACCACGGCCTTGAACACTTTGAGCAGTTTGAAATCCAGGCCGCTGAGGGTCAGCGGCGCGCGATGCGACGTTTTCAGCGGCGGGTTTCCGGAATTGGAAAGTGGGGTTTCCATAATGCTTATTTACCTCTGGCGCCCTATTCAACACTCTGTGTCCAACAACAAAAACAGTGCTGGTAAATAATAATGACCACAGAAAACCAGGCTTGGCAACCGTTAATAATCCCCGTACTTCAGTGCCAACTCACTGATTTCGAACTATTAAAAGCTGACACTTCGATCAGCGCTCGCCACTTCGTAACTGCCCCTATTGAAAACTGCTTTGGCCTGACCACGCCCGGTTGATTTTTTAACGATCCCAGCAACGGTTCCAGGCCCGGCACACCGATTTCAATTCGCTTTACCGACGAGGAAAACAACAATGTCTCAAACCACCGACCGTCTCTGGGGTGCGCGCTTCAAAAGCGGCCCATCCGAAGCCCTGGCGGCATTGTCCCGTTGCCCCGAGCGCTACTTTCGCCTCACCCCGTACGACCTCGCCGGTTCCAAGGCGCATGCCCGTGAACTGCAACGCGCCGGGCTGTTGAGCGAGCAAGAAACCCAGACCATGCTCGACGCCCTGCAACGCATCGGTGATGACTTCCGCGCCGGCAGCATCGCGCCGACCCTGGACGACGAAGACGTCCACACCTTCATCGAACGCCTGCTGACCGAACGCCTCGGCGCCCTCGGCGGCAAGTTGCGCGCCGGTCGCTCCCGTAATGACCAGACCGCCAACGACCTGCGTCTGTTCCTGCGGGATCACGTGCGCACCCTGGCCGTCGAAGTGCTGGCCTTGCAGCAAGCGCTGGTGGATCAGGCCGAGCAACACATCGAGAGCATCTGCCCGGGCTTCACCCACCTGCAACAGGCCCAGCCCATCGTATTCGCCCACCACTTGCTGGCTCACGCGCAATCGATGCTGCGTGACGTGCAACGCCTGGTGGACTGGGACAATCGCACGTCGCTGTCACCTCTAGGCGCTGCGGCCATGGCCGGTTCCGCCATCGCACGCTTGCCACAGCAGTCGGCCAAGGAAATGGGCTACAGCGGTGTCTGCGAAAATTCTATCGATGCCGTGGCCAGCCGCGACCACGTCGCCGAGTTCCTGTTTATCGCCAGCATGCTCGGGATCAACATTTCCCGTCTCGCCGAAGAGTTCTGCCTGTGGTCGTCGCGGCAATTTCGCTGGGTCGCCCTGGACGATGCCTACGCCACCGGCAGCTCGATCATGCCGCAGAAAAAGAACCCGGACATTGCCGAACTGGCCCGGGGCAAGGCTGGCCGCTTGATCGGCAACCTCACCGGCTTGTTGTCGACGTTGAAATCCCTGCCGCTGTCGTACAACCGCGACTTGAGCGAAGACAAGAACGGCGTGCTCGACAGCATCGACACCTTGCTCCTGGTGCTGCCGGCCATGGCCGGGATGGTCGCGACCATGAAGGTCAACGTTGAAGAACTGCGTCGTCAGGCGCCACTGGGTTTCACCCTGGCCACCGAAGTCGCCGACTGGCTGGCGGTGCGTGGCGTGCCGTTCAAGGAAGCGCATGAAATTACCGGTGCGCTGGTCCAGGCCTGCGAGAAACACGACATTGAATTGTGGGAAGCGTCCCCGGCGTTGCTGGCCGAGATCGATCCGCGCCTCAAACCGGAAGTGCGCGACAGCCTGACCCTCGAAGCTGCCATCGCCGCCCGTAGTGGCTGGGGCGGCACCGCGCCACAACAGGTGCGCGAGCAGATCGGCCGCTTGAAAACCGCCCTCGCCGCCCAGCAGCAATGGACCGAGAACTATCAAGGTTTCCGTCTCTAACGGCCGCCACGCATAACCCTGTGGGAGCTAGCCTGCTAGCGATTTGGCTCTGTCTGACAACCATTCGCTGATTGACGCACCGCAATCGCTAGCAGGCTAGCTCCCACAAGGATCTGTGTTGGATTTGAAAGAACAGTTCGGAGAAACAACATGAGCCAGACTCAGGCAGAACGACTCCAGTCGGAGCGAAAACTGGCGGAAAACCAGTTCGATATCACCCAGTACCACCATGTGCCGCGGCGCTACTACGGGCGGATTTTCTTCGCCACCGTGATCGTCATTGCGATTCTCGGGCTGGTACGGGCCTTTGCTGAAGGCAAGATCGAGTGGTCGTACATCGGCCAGTTCCTCACCTCGCAAGCGATCATGTGGGGCTTGCTCAACACCATCGTCATGGCGGTGCTGGCGATGGCCCTGGGCATCGTGTTCGGGGTGATCACGGCGATCATGCGCATGTCGGCCAACCCGATCCTGCGCTACGTGGCGGTGACCTACACTTGGCTGTTTCGCGGTACGCCGCTGATCCTGCAACTGCTGTTGTGGTTCAACCTGGCGCTGATCTTCCCCACCATCGGCATCCCCGGTGTGTTCGAAATCGACACCGTGAGCCTGATGACGCCGTTCGTGGCCGCCCTGCTCGGCTTGAGCATCAACCAGGGCGCCTACACCGCCGAAGTGGTGCGCGCCGGCCTGTTGTCGGTGGACACCGGCCAGTACGAAGCGGCCAAGTCGATCGGCATGCCGCGCCTGCAAGCACTGCGCCGGATCATCCTGCCGCAGGCCATGCGGGTGATCATTCCGCCAGTGGGCAACGAGTTCATCGGCATGGTGAAGATGACCTCGCTGGCGAGCGTCATCCAGTACTCAGAGCTGCTCTACAACGCCCAGAACATCTACTACGCCAACGCCCGGGTGATGGAGCTGCTCATCGTCGCGGGGATCTGGTACCTGGCGACGGTCACCGTGCTGTCCTTCGGTCAAAGCCGTCTGGAGCGTCGTTTCGCTCGCGGCGCCGGCAAGCGTTCTTGAGGAGTCGAACATGAGAAACATCGTCAAGGCGGTGAGCCTTAACAAGTATTACGACCAGTTCCACGCCCTCAAGGACGTCAATATCGAAGTCGAGCAAGGCGAAGTGCTGTGCATCATCGGCCCGTCCGGCTCCGGCAAAAGTACCTTGCTGCGGTGCGTCAACCAGCTGGAAAAGATCGACAAGGGCGGCCTCTGGGTCGACGGTGAACTGGTGGGCTACCGGGTCGTCGGCAACAAACTGCACGAACTCAACGAGTCGCAGATCGCCCGTCAACGCCTGTCCACCGGCATGGTGTTCCAGCGCTTCAACCTGTTCCCGCACATGACCGTGCTGCAAAACATCACCGAAGGGCCGTGCCAGGTGCTCAAGCGTTCGCCCAAAGAAGCGCACGAAGAAGCCCTGGAACTGCTCGCCCGTGTCGGCCTGGCCGACAAGCGCGACAGCTACCCGATCGAACTTTCGGGTGGCCAGCAACAACGCGTCGCCATTGCCCGAGCCCTGGCCATGCGCCCCAAGCTGATGCTGTTCGATGAACCCACTTCGGCACTCGACCCGGAACTGGTCGGTGAGGTGCTGTCGGTGATGCGCGACCTCGCGCAAACCGGCATGACCATGATCGTCGTCACCCATGAACTGGGCTTCGCCCGTGAGGTTTCCAACCGCATGGTGTTCATGGACGGCGGGCAGATCGTGGAGGCTGGAAGCCCCGAAGAAATACTAATAAGTCCGCAAAACCCGCGCACCCAAAGCTTCATTTCTGCCGTTCGAACCTAGGTGCCGTTTGGCGCTCACAACACTCATAAGAGAACGACCATGAAGAACATCGTTATCCCAGCAGTACTCGCCGGCCTGATGGCTTCCAGCGTCTCCTTCGCCGCCGAATTGCCGGCCAGCATCAAAGAGAAAGGCGAGGTCGTGGTAGCGATCATGCCGAACTACCCGCCGATGGATTTCAAGGACCCGGCCACCAACACCCTCACCGGCCTCGACGTTGACCTGGGCAACGCCCTGGCCGAACGTCTGGGCGTGAAGATCAAATGGCAGGAAACCGGCTTCGAGCAAATGATCAACGCGCTGACCACCGACCGTGTGGACATGGTGATGTCAGGCATGACCGACACTGCCGAGCGCCAGGCCAGCGTGACTTTCGTCGACTACTTCACCAGCGGCCCGCAGTTCTACACCTTGCAGAAGAACAAGGATTTCAACGAGATCACCGACCTGTGTGGCAAGAAAGTCGGCACCAGCCGCCGTACCACCTTCCCGGCGGAAATCGCTGAATACAGCAAGGCCCACTGCGAAGCCGCCGGCAAACCGGCCATCGTGGTCGTCGGCACCGAAGGCTCGGCTGACGCCCGCGCGCAACTGCGTCAGAGCCGTATCGACGCGGCGATGCAGGGCAGCGAGACCTTGTCGTACCTGAAGACTCAGGAAAAAGACATGTACAAGACCGTGGGCCTGCCGATTTCCGTGCAGTTCACCGGGCTGGGCGTGAGCAAGAAAAAGCCTGAGCTGAGTGAAGCGCTGAAAGTCGCGTTGCAGAGCATGGTGGATGACGGCACTTACCAGACCATCCTGAAAAAATGGGATCTGGAACTGGGTGCCATCAAAACCGTGACCATCAACGCCGGGAAGTAACACGATTCGTAGCAGCTGCCGAGCCTGCGAGGCTGCGTTCGAGGACGAAGTCCTCGCAAATCCTGCGTTCACGGTGTGTCAGGCACACCCGGGCGCCTGATTTTACGACTGCTTCGCAGCCGAACGCAGCCTCGCAGGCTCGACAGCTGCTACGGGTGTTTCAACTATAAATTCCGGAGCGCCACACGATGTCCTCCTCACCACACCCCACCTGGCCCGACCCGCACAAAGCCTGCCTCGCCCTGGCCTTCGACCTTGATGGCCCGACCGGCGATGCGATGCTCAACGGCTCGATCTGGCGCAAGCCCGAGTACTTCGGTTTCGGCGGTTACGGTCCTTACCGGGCCTTGCCGCGAATCCTCGATCTGCTCGACGATTACCGGATCCCGACGACGTTTTTCGTCCCGGCCTGGGTCGTGGAAAACTGGCCGAAACAATGCCAGGCGATTGTCGAGCGCGGGCATGAAGTGGCGTACCACGGCTACAAACACGAATCCTTTTACGCCCTGACGCTGGAGCAGCAAAAGGACGTCATGAAGAAATCCCGCGAGGTGTTCTGGAACCACCTGAACATCCGCGCCGAAGGTTTCCGCACGCCGTCCGGCGACTGGCGGGCCGAGACCCCGGCCATGCTGGTGGAAGCCGGCGTGACCTACTCCAGCAGCATGCGCGGCGATGACCGCCCGTACCTGGTGAAAGTACCAGGCCACGAAACGCCACTGGTGGAAATCCCCGGTCGCTGGGAAATGGACGACTACGCCTCCCTCGCCTACACCCGCGCGCCAGACTTCCCTTCCGGGCTGGACCGCACCGCCAGCTACGAACTGACCCTCGACAACTGGTGCCGCGAGTACGACGGCGCCATGAACGAAGGCCTGTGCCTGACCACCCTGTTCCACCCCAAGATCACCGGCAAACCGGGGCGCATCCTGCTGTTGGAAAAGCTCTTCGAACACATGCGTCAGCGTGACGACGTGTGGTTTGCCACCTGCCGCGATGTCGCCCAGTGGTGGCTCAAGGAGCATCACCATGGCTGATTCCACTGTCTGGCCCAAAGGCTACCGCTGCGCCGTGGTCCTGACCGTCGATTACAACGACGTCCACGGCATCCTGACCCAAGCGCCGGAAGTCGCCGGGCGCGACAAGACGTTATCGGTCTGGCGTTACGGCACCCAACGCGGCGTCGACCGATTGCTCGATTTGTTCGCCGAGCTCGGCGTAAAAAGCAGCTGGTGCATCCCCGGCATCGTCGCTGAGGAAAACCCGCAGCACATTAGGGCGATCCTTTCCGGTGGGCACGAAATCGCCTGCGCCGGCTATCGACATCAGAACTACGACTTGCTCGATCTCGCAGAACAAAACGCCGAGATCGCCAAAGGATGCGATGCACTGAGAGCATTGACTGGCCAGCGGCCGACCGGGTTTCGCATTCCGGCCGGCAACGGCGCGCCGGGCTTCATCGAGGCATTGAGGGACCAAGGCATTCGCTGGTCGTCGTCATGGCGCGGTGATGATTTGCCATTCGCTCACCCCACAGCACCCGAAGTCATCGAGTTGCCGCTGCACTACGAACTGGAAGACGAACCCTACTTCGCCTTCAACCTCAGCCCGGCGGTGCCACCGGCGCAATCGCGAATCGCCTCTTACAGCCACACACTGGGCAACCTGCAAATGGACTTTGCCGGCTTTCACCGCTTTGGCCTGTGCTACGTGCTGCGCCTGCACCCGGAAATCATCGCCACGCCGGGGCGGATTGGCGTGTTGCGCGAATTGCTTCAGGGCATCCAGCAACACGACGACGTGTGGATCGCCACGGCCGGAGAAGTCTCGCAATGGTGGGCAGATTCGGCCGTACTCGTGACCGAGGATCACCCGGCATCGGTGTATGAGCGCCATTATCGGGATTACCTCGTATGACTGAACGCATGCAGCGGCTGGCGCAGTTTTGCGTCGACACCCGTTTTGAAGACTTGCCACCGGCCTTGGTGGCGCAAGCCAAACGGCACATCCTCGACACCTTCGGCGCGACCCTGGCCGGGGCTGACAGTGAAGTGGCGAAACAGGCACGTCAGGTATTCGCAGGTGAAACCGGCGACACTTTGGTCTGGGGCACCGACTTGCGCGTCGGTGCTGCTCAGGCGGCGATCCTCAACGGCATCGCCGCCCATGCCCTGGAACTGGACGACACCGGTGGCTGCGATCACTCCGGCGCGGTGGTGCTGCCGGCGGTTATGGCCGCCGTTTCGATGCAGACGGAACCGGTCAACGGTCGCGAGTTGATGACCGCCGTGGTGATTGGCTACGAAGTCAGCCGTCGCGTGCTTGAAGCCTGCGGCGGTTACTCGGCGCACAACGGCGCTGGCTGGCATTCGACCGCGACTTGCGGGGTGTTCGGTGCCGCAGCGGCGAGCGCACGGATTCTCGGCCTGGACACCGCGCAAACCGTGTCGGCACTGGGCATCGCTGGAAGTTACAGCGGCGGTTTGTGGGCGTTCATCCACGACGGCTCGCAAAGTAAAAAGCTGCACAGCGGTCGAGCGGCGGAAGGTGGATTGCTGGCGGCGCGGTTTGCTCAGCAAGGCATCAGCGGGCCAAAGCAGTTGTTTGAGGATGTCTGGGGTGGTTTTCTCAGAACCCTGGCCGGCGTGGCTTCAGACCCGAGCGCGCTCGATGCGGATCTGGGCGTCGTGTGGAAACTCGCCCGTTGCTCGATCAAGCCGTACGCCGCGTGCCGGGGTACGCATTCAGCGATTGATGCGTTCGGGTTGTTGCTGGATCAACTGCAGGTCGACACCGATCACATTGAAGACATCGAGGTTTCGTTGTGCGGGTTTCTTCAGGACATGTGCGGTGGCCGGGATGTCAGCACACTGGCAGCGGCGCAAATGAGTTTGCCGTATGCCCTCGCCGCCCGGCTGGTGCATGGCCATTGCCGGCTGGAGGCTTATGACGAAGCACAACGGGGCGATCCACGGATTGCTCACTGGATGTCGCGCATTCGCCTTGAAGTGGACCCGCAACTGTCAGAGGATGGCGAGCCCGTGGTCAGCGTGCGGACCGTGGACGGCCGGCAGGCGAGTCTATGTGTTGACCCGCCACTGGGTGCGCCGGGCAATCCATTGAGTGATGAGGCGCTGGAGGAGAAGTTTTTCAGTCTGGCGACGCGGGTGATGCCGCGGGAGCGGGCTGGGGAACTGCTCAGGCAGTTGTGGCGGCTGGAAGCGCTGGAATCAGTTGGGTCTCTGGATCGGTGGCTGACTTGAATGTTGAGGTGCCTGATGCGGCCTCTTCGCGAGCAAGCCCGCTCCCACATTGGATCTCCAGTGAACACACAATGGTGATCACCACAGATCACCTGTGGGAGCGGGCTTGCTCGCGAATGGCCGCGCCTCGGTATCACGTCGAACACCATGAAATCTAAATAAGGACATTTGCCCCACCGTGGCCACTTACTCGCTCGTAATCCGCCGGTTGATGATCGTTTCGCTGACCATCGTCGTCAGCCGCGCCATCACCAGCCCGCTGCTCACGCTGTTCCTGAGCAACAAACTGGGCCTCAACCAACAGGACGTCGGCTTGCTGCTGGGCATCGCGGTGTTTATCGCCACCCTGCTCGCGCTCTACGGCGGTTACATCATCGACCGCCTCGAGAAGCGTCGGCTGCTGATCCTCGCCATGCTCTCCAGCGCCATCGGCTTCGTGCTGCTGACCTTCGCCGAAAACCTCTACCTGACCACCGCCACCCTGGTGATCACCGAAACCGCCTCGGCGCTGTTCCTGATCGGCTCGAAGGCGATCCTCAGCGAAAACCTGCCCATGGGCCAGCGCGCCAAGGCCTTTTCGCTGCGCTACACACTGACCAACATCGGCTACGCCACCGGCCCGATGCTCGGCGTGGTGATTGCCGGCGTGTACCCGATTGCACCGTTCCTGATTGCCGGCGGCATCGCCTTCTTCAGTATTTTCCTGATGATCGGGATCCCCAGGGATTCGGCCCCGACGCCCGCAATCGGCCAGCCCCAGAGTTTTCTCAAGACGCTGATCACCCTGAAGAATGACCGCACCCTGATCATGTTCACTTGCGGTTGCCTGCTCAGCACCGTGGTCCACGGCCGTTTCACCCTGTACCTGTCGCAATACCTGTTGGTGACTCACGACTCCAAACGGGCGCTGGAAACCATGGCCGCCCTGCTCGCCTGCAACGCCATCAGCGTGATCCTGCTGCAATACCAGATCGGCCGTTTCCTCAAGCGCGAACAATTGCGTTACTGGATCGCCGGCGGCACCACCCTGTTTATCGTCGGACTGATCGGCTTCAGTCTGGCCGACAGCCTGGTGAGCTGGTGCGTGGCGATGTTCATCTTCACCCTCGGCGAAATGATCATTTACCCTGCCGAATTCCTGTTCGTCGACACCCTGGCCCCGGAAGAACTGCGCGGCAGTTACTACGGCGCGCAGAACCTCGCGGCCCTCGGCGGTGCGCTGAGCCCGGTGATTTGCGGCTTCCTGCTGATGCACACGCCGGCGCCGACGATGTTTTACGCATTGAGCGCGTTGACGGCCATGGGCGGCTTCCTGTGTTTCATGAGTGGCCGCCGAGTCGCCTTACAGCAAAAATAATGCACTCAAACTGCATTAATATGAATTTGTCAGCATCAGCAATGAACGGCACACTGTGTCCCGTTCCTCCCCCAATAGTTGGAACTCTTTCAAGGGCTTTCTGGGTTTCCCAGCTAAGCCTTTTTTTTGCATAGCTTTTTGCCAACGGATCGTTTGCCTCATGCTCGCTCGCTGGTTACCTGTCGCCATCAACACCCGTCCTTCCGAATGGAGCCGCGCCGCCATCGGCATGTCCCTGGGCACGATGTTCAGCGTCTGGCTGTGCGCCCAAGTGTTCGGCATGGAAGTGGCCCAGCATTTGATCGGGCCGTTGGGCGCATCTGCCGTGTTGCTGTTTGCGGTCTCTTCCGGCGCCCTCGCCCAGCCGTGGTCGATTCTGGGCGGATACTTGAGTGCAGGCGTCGTTTCGCTGCTGGTCGCTCACGTACTCGGACGAACCCTCGGCAGCGCATGCCTGGCGGCTGGCATGGCGTTGATCCTGATGTGCTGGCTGCGTTGCCTGCACCCACCGGCCGGTGCCCTGGCGCTGCTATTGGTATTGGCAGACCCGGCGACCATCGCGCTGGACTGGAAAGCCCTCGCCCCAGTGATGCTCGGCGCATCGACCATGCTGCTCAGCGCCCTGGCCTATAACAACCTGACGCGCATCCGCTACCCCAAACGCGCCGCCGAACCGGTGGCCGTGGTGCCGGCCGATCATCCGCCGATCGACAGCCAGGCCATTACCGCGCAGGACTTGAAACTGGCGTTGGAGGAGATGGAAGCGTTCTTCGATGTCACGCCGGAAGACCTAGAGCAACTGATTCATATCAGTGAGTTGCACGCTAAACGTCGCAGCATTGGTGAAGTGTTGTCGCGCCGCACATAACATCACTGAACTCTGTACTTCCAAGCGCTGAAAAACCTGTGGCGAGGAGATTTATCCCCGTTGGGCCGCGAAGCGACCCCAAATCCATTCACCGCAGTTTTGGCAGTTAAACCGTGTGAACAAGGATTTACGACGGCTGCGCAGCGGAACGGGGCGATGCGGCGTTCCGACAAGCCCCCTCACCACAGGGAAGAGCTGTCTACGGGATCTCCTTTAGCCCTGCGGGCCGACGTTATCCAGCATCCGGTTCGCGGTGATCTCCGCCATCATGATGCTGTTCGAAATACCCAAAAGCGCGTAACGCGACTCACCCTCCAGATGATCGACCAACTGATGCACCATCACATCGACTGAAGCCAACGTCTCGACCAGATACACCGCCAGGGTTTCAGTCGTGGCCGCTGGGTCCACGGAAAACAAGGTGCTGCGTGTTCGCGGGGTGGCTTTGATATCGGCATTCGACGGGAAGTGGAAGTCGAGGGCTCGCTCGGCGGCGTCGTTTAGTTTTTTGGAATCGGTGGATTCGTAGGGGGAAACGTCGTCCGTTTCGGGTGGATTAGGTGTTGGTTTGAACATTGGTGAAACTCCTCTCATCGTATATAGGAGCCTTCACCCTTTCGCTACCAAACGAATGGGTGGCGGCCATGCACAGGTTGGTAGACCGGGATGTGAGGAGACCGGCGCGCCCGAAGACGCCCTGTGCATAACCACCATAAAACCGAGACGAAAAACGCCCCAAATGGTGATGCTTAGCACCTCACATGAAACCCGGGGCTACCAAACCCCATCGCTGTTTTTCAGCGACGGGGAAACGATAAAACACAGGCCCAAGGCGCACAAGCCGGCGGATTCTGGCGCAGTCGTAGGCAACGACGCAAGGATGTGTAGCCTGAGAGAGTGTCTGGAGATGTCCATTAAACATCGCCGTTTAATTCTCGCCCGGCTGAGGTTGCAGGGTTGCCCTCCAACATGGAATCTCCCACATAGAGAGCCATGCAAATATGCAGGAAGTACCTGCACATATCCCGGTTGTACATCACAAATTTGCACTGGTACGATCCTGCATCGCTCGCGCGCGAGCTTCTCTATAAAGAACAATAAAAGCAGGGAGTTAGTGATGACTGCTCAGGTTTCATCGAAGGGGACTTCGTCCATGGATGCCACGCAAAACGAAGTGCTGGCCGAGGTTCGCAACCACATCGGTCACCTGACCCTCAATCGCCCCGCCGGCCTCAATGCCATTACTCTCGACATGGTCCGCCTCCTTCAGCGCCAGCTCGACGTCTGGGCACAGGATCCGCAGGTTCACGCCGTGGTCTTGCGCGGTGCCGGTGAGAAAGCGTTCTGTGCTGGCGGCGATATCCGTTCGCTGTATGACAGCTTCAAAAGCGGCGACACGCTGCATGAAGATTTCTTCGTCGAGGAATACGCCCTCGACCTCGCCATTCACCACTACCGCAAACCGGTGCTGGCCTTGATGGACGGCTATGTCCTGGGCGGCGGCATGGGCCTGGTGCAAGGCGCTGACTTGCGGGTGGTCACCGAAAAAAGCCGCCTGGCGATGCCGGAAGTGGCCATCGGTTATTTTCCGGACGTCGGCGGCAGTCACTTTCTGCCACGGGTCCCCGGTGAACTGGGGATTTATCTGGGCGTCAGCGGCGTGCAGATCCGTGCGGCCGATGCGCTTTATTGCGGTCTGGCCGACTGGTACCTGGAAAGCGACAAGCTGGGGACCCTCGACGAACAACTCGATCAGCTCGAATGGCGGGACACGCCGCTCAAGGACCTTCAGAGCCTGCTGGCGAAATTTGCGGTGCAACAACTCCCCGACGCGCCTTTGAAAGCGCTGCGCCCGGCCATCGATCACTTCTTCGCCCTGCCCGATGTGCCGAGTATTGTTGAGCAACTGCGTGAAGTAACGGTCGCCGACAGCCATGAATGGGCGACGGCCACCGCTGATCTGCTGGAGAGCCGTTCACCACTGGCGATGGGCGTGACCCTGGAAATGCTGCGCCGTGGTCGGCACTTGAGTCTGGAAGACTGCTTCGCCCTTGAGCTGCACCTGGACCGTCAGTGGTTCGAGCGCGGCGACCTGATCGAAGGCGTGCGCGCCTTGCTGATTGATAAAGACAAGAAGCCGCGCTGGAACCCGCCGACCTTGCAGGCGCTGGACGCCGAGCACGTCGCGAGTTTCTTCAACGGTTTTGACCAGAGCGGGAGTTGAGCCATGCACGATATCGAATTGAGCGAAGAGCAAGTCATGATCCGCGACATGGCCCGGGACTTTGCCCGCGGCGAAATCGCGCCCCACGCACAAGCCTGGGAAAAGGCCGGCTGGATCGATGACGGCCTGGTGGCGAAGATGGGCGAACTGGGCCTGTTGGGCATGGTGGTGCCTGAAGAATGGGGCGGCACCTATGTCGACTACGTCGCCTACGCCCTGGCGGTGGAAGAGATTTCAGCCGGCGACGGCGCCACGGGCGCGTTGATGAGCATCCACAACTCGGTAGGCTGCGGGCCGGTCCTCAACTACGGCACCGAAGAACAGAAACAGACCTGGCTGCCGGACCTGGCGAGCGGCCAGGCGATCGGTTGCTTCTGCCTGACCGAGCCGCAGGCCGGCTCCGAAGCGCACAACCTGCGCACCCGCGCCGAGCTACGCGACGGCCAATGGGTGATCAACGGCGCGAAGCAATTCGTCAGCAATGGCAAACGGGCGAAACTGGCGATTGTGTTTGCCGTGACCGATCCGGACCTCGGCAAGCGCGGCATCTCGGCGTTCCTGGTGCCGACCGATACCGCCGGTTTCATCGTCGACCGCACCGAACACAAAATGGGCATTCGCGCCTCTGATACCTGCGCGGTGACGTTGAGCAACTGCACGATTCCCGAAGCCAACCTGCTGGGTGATCGCGGCAAAGGGCTGGCGATTGCCCTGTCCAATCTTGAAGGCGGCCGCATCGGCATCGCTGCCCAGGCGTTGGGCATTGCTCGCGCTGCGTTCGAAGCCGCGCTGGCGTATTCGCGGGATCGGGTGCAGTTCGACAAGCCGATCATCGAACACCAGAGCATCGCCAACCTGCTGGCCGACATGCACACCCGGCTCAATGCCGCGCGTTTGCTGATCCTGCATGCCGCGCGCCTGCGCAGTGCCGGCAAGCCGTGCCTGTCCGAGGCTTCGCAGGCGAAGCTGTTTGCGTCGGAGATGGCCGAGAAGGTCTGCTCGTCGGCGATGCAGATTCATGGCGGGTATGGGTATCTGGAGGATTACCCGGTGGAGCGCTACTACCGGGATGCGCGAATTACGCAGATTTATGAGGGATCGAGCGAGATTCAGCGAATGGTGATTGCCCGGGAACTGAAAAATTACTTGGTATAGAGGCTAAAAAAGCTTCGCGAGCAAGCCCGCTCCCACAATTGACCGCGTTCCTTCAGGAGAAATTCGGTCAAGTGTGGGAGCGGGCTTGCTCGCGAAGGCGTCATTGAAAACGCCGCATTACTTACCGGTGAACTCAGCTTCGCGCTTCGCAATAAACGCCGCCATCCCTTCCTTCTGATCCTGCGTCGCGAACGCTGCATGGAACACCCGACGCTCAAAGCGCACACCTTCCGACAGGCTCACTTCAAACGCGCGGTTGACACTTTCCTTAACCATCATCGCAATCGGCAGCGACTTCTTGGCGATCAGCGCGGCGACTTTCAGCGCTTCTTCCAGCAATTCATCCGCCGGCACGATCCGCGCAACAATCCCGCAGCGCTCGGCTTCTACCGCATCAATCAAACGCCCGCTCAGGCACATTTCCATGGCCTTGGCCTTGCCCACGGCGCGGGTCAGGCGCTGGGTGCCGCCCATGCCCGGCAATACGCCCAGGTTGATTTCCGGCTGGCCGAATTTCGCATTGTCGCCGGCGAGGATGAAATCGCACATCAGCGCCAGTTCGCAGCCACCGCCCAAGGCGAAACCGTTGACCGCGGCGATGATCGGCTTGCGGCGGTTGGCCACTCGATCGCTGTCGCTGAACAGGTCGTCGAGGTAGATCTGCGGATAAGTCAGCTCGGCCATTTCCTTGATGTCAGCACCGGCGGCAAAGGCTTTTTTCGAACCGGTCAGCACGATGCAGCCGATGTTTGAGTCGGCTTCCAGGCCATCGAGGGCGTGGTTAAGCTCACTGACGATCTGAGCATTCAACGCGTTCAGCGCCTGCGGACGGTTGAGGGTAATCAGGCCAACACGACCGTGGGTTTCCAGCAAAATCGTTTCGTAACTCATAACTAACTCCTGTTTTGCAAAAAGCTCGATCTCTGTAGCAGCTGTCGAGTGAAACGAGGCTGCGAGCTGTTGATCTTGCTCGTTAAAACAACATCAAAAGCTCGCAGCCTCGTTCCACTCGACAGCTGCTACAGGTCCTTTTCAGAGATTGCGCGAAATAACCATGCGCTGAATATCGCTGGTGCCTTCATAGATCTGGCAAACCCGCACGTCGCGGTAGATCCGCTCCAGCGGGAAATCGTTCAGGTAACCGTAACCGCCGAGGGTTTGCAACGCTGAGGAACAGACCTTCTCGGCCATTTCCGAGGCGAACAGTTTGGCCATGGACGCTTCGACCAGGGCCGGTTTGCCGCTATCACGCAGCGCTGCGGCGTAATGCACCATTTGCCGGGCGACGGCGATTTGCGTGGCCATGTCTGCCAAGCGGAACGCGACCGCCTGGTGTTCGATGATCGGCTTGCCGAAGCTCTCGCGCTCACGAGCGTAGTCACGGGCCGCTTCAAACGCGGCGCGGGCCATGCCCACCGATTGCGAGGCGATGCCGACACGGCCGCCTTCGAGGTTGGCCAGGGCGATCCGGTAACCTTCGCCCTCCTCGCCCAGCCGGTTGGCCACCGGGACCTTCACGTCTTCGAACAGGATCTGGCAGGTGTCGGAGGCGTGTTGACCGAGTTTGTCTTCAACGCGGGCAACTTTGTAGCCCGGCGAATCGGTCGGCACGATCAGCGCCGTAATGCCGCGCTTGCCGGCGCTCGGGTCGGTCACGGCGAACACGATCACCACGCCGGCGTTCTGCCCGGAGGTGATGAACTGCTTGCAGCCGTTGAGCACGTAGTGATCGCCTTCCAGACGCGCGCGGGTTTTAAGGCCGCTGGCGTCGGAACCGGCCTGCGGTTCGGTCAGGGCAAAGGCGCCGAGCATCGCACCGCTGGCCAGGGGCTTGAGGAAGCGTTCTTTCTGATCGTCGTTGCCGTACTTGAGGATCGGCACGCAACCGACCGAGTTGTGCACGCTCATGATGGTCGAGCAGGCGCCATCACCGGCCGCGATCTCTTCCAGGGCCATGGCGTAGGCCAGGTAGCCGGTGTCGCAACCGCCCCACTCTTCTGGCACCAACATGCCAAAGAAGCCCAGTTCGGCCATCTCGCCGATGGCTTCCTTGGGAAAGCGATGCTCACGGTCCCACTCGGCGGCGAACGGTTTCAGCCGTTCCTCGGCGAATTGCCGGGCCATATCGCGGATCTGTTGTTGGTCGTCATTGGGAATCATGGTGAATCCTTAAAATCCGGGGTACGACACAGAACTCTGTGGGAGCCAGCCTGCTGGCGATGGCGTCGTGTCAGTCAATGTCTACTTTTATGACACACCGTCATCGCCAGCAGGCTGGCTCCCACAGGGGTGAGGTTGGCCTAGTAGAGGCATTCCACGGCCATGGCCGTGGCTTCGCCGCCGCCGATGCAAATCGCTGCAACGCCGCGTTTCAGGCCTTTCTGGCGCAGGGCCGAGAGCAAGGTCACAAGGATCCGCGCGCCAGACGCACCAATCGGGTGGCCCAAGGCACAAGCGCCGCCGTGAACGTTGATCTTCTCGTGAGGGATTTCCAGTTTGGTCATGGTCACGAGGCTGACAACGGCGAAAGCTTCGTTGACTTCGAACAACTCCACTTCATCCACGGACCAACCGGTTTTCTTCATCAGCTTCTTGATCGCACCCACCGGCGCCACCGGGAACAGGCCCGGGGTATCGGCAAAAGCGGCGTGGCCGTGAATCACCGCGAGCGGTTTCAGGCCTTGTTTCTGCGCTTCGGAACGGCGCATCAGCACCAATGCCGCTGCACCGTCGGAGATCGAACTGGAGTTGGCCGCCGTCACCGTACCACCCTCACGGAACGCCGGTTTCAGCGAGGTGATCTTGTCCAGTTTGGCTTTTGGCGGCTGTTCGTCGTTGCTGATCAGCACCTGCTCTTTGCCGACGGTCACAGTGATCGGCACGATCTCGTCCTTGAAGTTGCCTTCCTTGATCGCCTGCTGCGCGCGGGTGGTCGAGGCGATGGCGAACGCATCCTGGGCTTCGCGGCTGAAACCGTTGGTTTCGGCGCAATCCTCGGCGAAGGTGCCCATCAGGCGGCCCTTGTCGTAGGCGTCTTCCAGGCCGTCGAGGAACATCGAATCAAGCACGCGGCCATGGCCCATGCGGTAACCGCTGCGGGCGCGGTCCAGCAGGTATGGCGCGTTGGACATGCTTTCCATGCCGCCCGCGACGACCACGTCGGCGCTGCCGGCGACGAGCATGTCGTGGGCCAGAATCGCCGCTTCCATGCCCGAGCCGCACATCTTGTTCAACGTGGTGCAGCGGGTCGATTTATCCAGCCCGGCGCCCAACGCAGCCTGGCGCGCCGGAGCCTGGCCTAGGCCGGCGGGCAGTACGCAGCCAAACAGCACTTCTTCGACCGATTCAGGGGCGATACCGGCGCGTTCGACCGCGGCACGAATCGCTGCGGCACCGAGTTGCGGGGCGGTCAGGCTTTTCAGTTCGCCCTGGAAAGCGCCCATCGGGGTGCGGACGGCGCTGACGATAACAATGGGATCGTTGGCAATAGTCATGACAGATCTCCTTATTTGGCGGCCATGCGCAAGGCGCCGTCGAGACGGATCACCTCGCCATTGAGCATGCTGTTTTCAATGATATGCCTGACCAGCGCGGCATACTCGTCCGGTTTGCCCAGGCGCGGCGGGAACGGCACGCCAGCGGCCAGGGACGCGCGGACTTCCGGGGTCATGCCGGCCATCATCGGGGTTTCGAAAATGCCCGGGGCGATGGTCATCACGCGGATGCCGAAACGCGCCAGTTCACGGGCGGCAGGCAAGGTCAGACTGACGATCGCGCCTTTGGACGCGGCATAAGCCGCCTGGCCGATCTGGCCATCGTAGGCCGCGGCCGAAGCGGTGTTGATGATGACGCCGCGCTCGCCGTCGGCATCCGCTTCGGTTTCGGCGATGGCCGCCGAGGCCAGACGCAGCATGTTGAAGCTGCCGATCAGGTTGACGTTGATCACCTGGCTGAAACTGGCCAGCGTGTGCGGGCCGTTCTTGCCGAGGATCTTCTCGCCCCGCACGATGCCGGCGCAGTTGACCAGACCGTTGAGGCCGCCAAAGGCTTTTACCGTCGCCTGTACCGCAGCCTCGGCAGCAGCTTCGTCGCTGATGTCGGCCACCACGCTTTGCGCGCCGAGACGTTGAGCCTGGGCCGCAACAGCCTCGGCGTTCATGTCCACCAGCATCACTTTGGCGCCGGCCGCGACCAGCATTTCAGCGGTGGCGGCACCGAGGCCCGACGCACCACCGGTGACGAGAAAAACCTTGTTTTCGATCTGCATCATTGTGTCCTTGATTCAAGCTTGAACGTTCTTCGCGGCGGCCTCTTGAGCCTTGGCGATTTCCTGGTTGCGCAAGATAAAGCGCTGCAATTTGCCGCTTGGGGTTTTCGGCAACTCGCTGACAAATTCGATTTCACGGGGGTATGAATGCGCCGCCAGACGCTTGCGCACGTGTTGGCGCAGTTCTTCGGCCAGTTCCGGCGTCGCGCGGTATTGCTCACAGATCACGACGAAGGCTTTCACCAGTTCGGTGCGCTCCGGATCGGGTTTACCGACCACGGCGGCTTCGATCACTGCCGGGTGTTCGATCAGCGCGCTTTCCACGTCAAACGGGCCGACGCGGTAGCCGGAAGTGGTGATCACGTCATCGCTGCGGCCGACGAAGCTGATGCTGCCGTCCGGGTTCCACTCGACGGTGTCGCCGCTCAGGTAATAGTTGCCGACGAACGCTTTGGTCGGCGCGCCTTCGTAACCGGCGAACCAGCACATCGGCGACTGGGTGCGGTCGATGGCCAGGATGCCTGGCTGGCCGACGCCGAGTTCTTTGTATTCGTCGTCGAGCACCACGATGCGGTGGCCCGGTGAAGCAAAACCGGCAGCGCCCATGTGGATCGGGTGTTCAATGCCGTGGTGATTGCACAGGACCATGCCCAATTCGGTCTGGCCGTAATGGTCGTGAATGACCACGCCGAGGTTGTCGGCAAACCAGCGGATCACTTCCGGGTTCAGCGGCTCGCCGGCGCTGCTGACAATGCGCAGTTTGCCCTTGATCGAGCGGGCGAATTCATCACCCCCGGCAATCAACAGGCGGTAGGCCGTCGGTGATCCGGTGAGGTTGGTGATCCCGTATTTGTTGATCACCCGGCAGGTACTTTCGAGGGTGAACGGGCCGTCGTAAAAAGTGATCGGATGCCCCATCGCCATCGGCCCGGTGACGCCAAAATAGATGCCATAAGCCCAGCCCGGATCCGCCACGTTCCAGAACGCGTCTTCGGGACGCAGGTCAACGGCGTCACGGGTGTAGCTCTGGAAGGCGACGATGGCTTTCAGCGGAACGGACAAGGCTTTCGACGGGCCAGTGGTGCCCGAGGTGAACATCAGCAGGAACGGGTCTTCGCCGGTCAGCAACACCGGTTCGCACTCGGGGGAATAATTGGCCAGTTCGGCCCAGAAACTGTAATCGCCACGGACGATGCCTTGGCCCTTTGGACCGGCGACAGTGACAAGGGTCGGGCAGTCGGCGACTTCAGTGAGTTTGGAGCGATTGACCGCGTCGGTGACCACCACTTTGGCGCCGGAGCAGCTAAGGCGGTGCTCGATAGCTTTTGGGCCGAAGGCAGTGAACAGCGGCTGATAGACCGCACCGATGCGCCAGGTGGCGAAGACGGTGATCAATAATTCGAAGTTGCGTGGCAAGAGGCCTGCGACCTTGTCGCCTTTCTTCACGCCCTGGGCCAAGAGGAAATTGGCAAACCGCGCGGCTTTGTCCTGGAGGTCGCTGAAGGTGTACGTCGCGCTGGCGCCGTCGCGGCCTTCCCAGAACAGCGCAATGCGCCCCGGCAAGGCATGCCGGTCGCAACACTCGACGCAGGCGTTGAGGGCAGTCAAATCACCGGTAAGAGCGGCGTCGACGGTGTGCTGATAATTGAACTGTGACGTGGCAGACAAGTAATCGCGCATTGCCAGAATCCCTCTGTATTTTTATTAGGTTGGGGGAACCGTAAAAACCACAGAAATACTCACCCCGCGCGGGGATCGGGGCAATGGTCAAAGCTATCAAGTTGTCTGACTGGTTTGGCCAAGGTTCTAGGGATGTGTCGTCTGGGCTGACGTCTTCGCGAGCAAGCCCGCTCCCACATTTGGAATGCATTCCCCTGTGGGAGCGGGCTTGCTCGCGAAGAGGCCCGCTGCATCACTGCCTAACCCGGATCAGTGGGCTTCGTTCAGGATCAAACTCCGGTAATGCCCAGGATTGGACCCCGACCACTTGCGAAACGCCTTATAAAACGAACTCGCATCCGCAAACCCCAACCGCGTGGCGATTTCGGCAAAGCTGATGTGCGGCTCGGCCAGCCACACAATGGCCAACTCCTTGCGCACGCTGTCCTTGAGCCCTTGGTAAGTCTGCCCTTCTTCCGCCAGCCGCCGGCGCAAGGTCGAGGCCGACATGCACAGTTGCTGCGCCAGCGGTTCGGTCTCCGGCCACTGGTCGGCGGGCAACTGGCGCAAATCATGTTTGATCCGGCTCGCCAGACTCTCCGGGTCGCGGTACTTCACCAGAATATTCGCCGGCGCATGGGCCAGGAAGCGCTTGAGTTCTTCAGGACTGCGCTTGATCGGCAGGTCGAGGCAATCCGCCGAGAAAATCATCCGCGTGCGTGGCCGGTCGAATCGCAGGTTTTCGGAGAACATCACCTGATAGTCAGCGCAGAAATCCGGCTCCGGGCAGCGCAATTCGATGGCCAGAATCGGTATGCGCCGCCCGGCCAGCCAGCAGGCGACGCCGTGGACGATCATCCAGTAAGTAAAATAGGTGAACGCGCGGCGCGGTTCCTGGTTGTCTTCCAACAGCACGATCTCCGCGAGGCTTTGCTGACGAACCAACTGCGCGGGCAGGTGTTCGAGCATCAACGACAGAAAACTCAAGCCTGAGGTCAGGCCGGCCGCCAGGCTCGGCTGGATCATCGAGCTGCGACAGAGAAATTCAAGACTGCCGGATTTGAGCTTGCGCGGGTCCATGCCAAAAAACTCATCATCCCCACGCCGGGCCAGCAAGCGCCACAGTCGCGCATACGCGGTGGCCGGGACCCGGGCATTGGTGGATTGCAGCAGCGTCGGATCGATGCCGACCTTGTTCAATACCTCGTCGGTGGCGGCTCCGGGGGCGCAGCTTTGCAACAGGGCTTCGCGCACCAGTTGAATGGCGATGGTGTCTTTTTCCGACATTGAGCGGGGTGGGCCTTGTTCTTGGTTGAGTGCCGGCATCTTAGCGCAGCCATCAGCACAATGCAGACACCCTTGTGGGAGCGGGCTTGCTCGCGAAAGCGGTATGTCATTCAGCATTGATGTCGGCTGACATGGCCCCTTCGCGAGCAAGCCCGCTCCCACAGGGGATCGGGGGATATTCAGGGTTGTTCAGGTTAGGTTCAGGTAAATGTCAATGAATGCCATTTGGGAATGAGTGTCATTATGTTACAAATTAGCACCCTATCTAATTCCGCGACGGTGCTGAATGCTTGTCCCTTTTCTGATCATGCTGCGCGAAGGCATTGAAGCCGCGTTGATCGTTGGCATCATCGCCAGCTACCTGAAGCAGACCGATCGTGGCCAGTGGATGCCGGCGGTGTGGATCGGCGTATTTCTCGCCGTTGCGCTGGCCCTGCTGGTGGGCGGTGGTCTGGAACTGGTGAGCGCCGAGTTCCCGCAGAAACAACAGGAACTGTTTGAAGGCGTGGTCGGCCTGGTGGCCGTCGGCATTCTCAGTTCCATGGTGTTCTGGATGCGCAAAGTGGCGCGATCGATCAAGCATTCGCTGCAAGCCTCCCTCGATCACGCGCTGACCGGCTCCAAACATCAGGTGACCGCGCTGATCGCCATGGTGTTTTTCGCCGTGGCCCGTGAAGGCCTGGAAACGGTGTTCTTCCTGCTCGCGGTGTTCCAGCAAAGCGAAGGTCCGGCGGCACCGATCGGCGCCCTCCTCGGCCTGATCCTGGCAATCATCGTCGGCTTCCTCATCTACACCGGCAGCATGCGCCTGAACCTCGGCGCGTTCTTCCGCTGGACCGGCCTTTTCATTCTGCTGGTGGCGGCCGGCATTCTCGCCAACTCGGTGCAGGCGCTGCATGAAGCCAGACTGTGGAATCACCTGCAAACCGTGCTCTTCGACTTCAGTGCGACGCTGCCGATGGACGGCCCGGTGGGTTCGGTGTTGGCCGGCATGTTCGGTTACCAGGACGCGCCGACGATCAGCACCCTCGGGGCTTATCTGATTTACCTGGTGGTGGCGCTGGTGATGTTTTTTTACCCGGTTCCGGCTCCCGGTCCCGCACTCGCTAAACAACCTTCTTCCGTTTCCAGCCAGTAAGGGCACCCATGCCAAATCAAGCCCCTCCCCAGGCTTCGCCTCCTCGCGCCTTGCGCTGGGCGGTGGCCGGTTCGGTGATCGTGATGATCGCTGCCGGTGGCCTGTTCTACTACGCCTCGAAAATAGCGGCGGCCAAGCGCCAGACGAACCATGACGAAGTCGTAGTGACCATTCTCTCGCACAGCTGCGAGCCCAATGCGCTGACCGTTCCGGCCGGCCGCGCCAGTTTCCGCATCGTCAATCGCTCGGACCGGGCGGTGGAGTGGGAAATTCTCGACGGCGTGCTGGTGGTCGAAGAACGGGAAAACATCGCACCGGGCCTGAGTCAGGTGATCAATGCCAACCTGGTGCCCGGCGACTACGCGATCACCTGCGGCCTGCTGAGCAACCCGCGCGGCACCTTGCACGTGACCCCGACGGCCGCTTCCGAAGCGGCGGCCAAGGCCAAACCGTCAATGGTCGCGTTCGTGGGGCCATTGTCGGAGTTCCGGGTGTACCTGAGCAGCCAGGGCAGCGCGCTGATCAAAGCGGTCAATGCGCTTGAGCAAGCGATCGCGGCCGGTGACTTGAGCCAGGCACAAGCGCTGTATGTGCCCGCTCGTGCGGCCTATCAACGGATCGCCCCGGCCGCCCAGCGTCTGGCCGAACTGGACAACGCCATCAACGCCCGCGCCGATTACTTCGAGAAACGCGAGCAGGACCCCGCTTTCAGCGGGTTCCACCGGATCGAATACGCGCTGTTCCAGCAACGCAACCTCGACGGTCTGGCGCCGATGGCCCAGCGCCTGAGCAGCGATGTCACCACGCTCAAGCAGCAACTGCTCGCCCAGTCGCTGCCACCGGAGCAACTGGTGAGCATTGTCGCGCGCAATCTCCACAGCCTCGCCGATGTGCGCGCCAGCAGCGGAGAAGAAGAACGCTACAGCCACACCGACCTGAACGGTTTCGCGGCCAACCTCATTGCTGCGCGCAAAGTCGTCGACCTGTTGCGCCCGTTGCTGAGCAAATCCGCCGCTGAGCTGTTGCCGAGCATCGACAGCGCTGTCACCGCCCTCGACGCCGAACTCAATGGCTTCAAGGTCAAGGACGGCTACGCGAGCTACGACACGGTGAGCGCCGAACAGCGTAAGCAGATCGCCGACAAGGCCAAGGCGCTGGCCGATGCACTCGATGGAATCGATCCCGCCCTTGGCCTTTCCGGCCTTTAAGCAGAAGACCCAAACCGATGAACGATTCAGAACACTTCAACCTTCAGCGTCGCCGCGTATTGATGGGCATGGGCGCCGCAGGCGTAGCATTGGCTGGCACGGCGTTGAGCTGCCCCGCGATGGCCGCGAGCCCCGCGCAAGTCACCGAAGCGCCTAGCAGCGACAAGACCGAAGACCGCCACGCGTTCCACGGCCAGCACCAGACCGGCATCGTCACCCCGCGCCCGGCTTCCGGCATGCTGGTGTCGTTTGATGTGTTGGCCAGTGATCGCGAGGACCTGGAGCGTCTGTTTCACACCCTCAACGAGCGCATCGCGTTCCTGATGCAGGGCGGTCCGGTGGCTCAAGTCGATCCAAAACTGCCGCCAGTGGATTCGGGAATTCTCGGCCCGGTGGTCACGCCGGACAACCTGACCATCACCGTGTCGGTGGGCGAGTCGCTGTTCGACGAGCGCTACGGCCTGGCCGCTGCCAAACCGAAACGGCTGATGCGCATGGTCGGTTTCCCCAACGATGCGCTGGAAGCCGATTGCTGCCACGGCGACCTGAGTTTGCAGTTCTGCGCCAACACCACCGACACCAACATCCATGCCCTTCGCGACATCGTGAAAAACCTGCCGGACCTGCTGCTGGTGCGCTGGAAACAGGAAGGCAGCGTACCGCCACAGGCCCCGGCGAAACCCGGTGTGCCGGCGCAGAGCGCACGCAACTTCCTGGGTTTTCGCGACGGCTCGGCGAACCCGGATTCCAACGACGCCAAGGCCATGGACAGCCTCGTCTGGGTGCAGCCGGGCAGCGACGAACCGACGTGGGCGGCCAATGGCAGCTACCAGGCGGTGCGGATCATCCGCAACTTCGTCGAGCGCTGGGACCGTACGCCCTTGCAGGAACAGGAAAGTATTCTCGGCCGCGTCAAAAGCACCGGCGCGCCCATGGGCGGAGCGCATGAAACCCAGGTCCCGGATTACGCCAAGGACCCGGAAGGCAAGCTGACCAAACTCGACGCGCATATCCGCCTGGCCAACCCGCGCACCGCCGCGACCCAGGCCAACCTGATCCTGCGCCGGCCGTTCAACTACTCCAACGGCGTGAACAAGAACGGCCAACTGGACATGGGCCTGCTGTTCATCTGCTACCAGGCTGATCTGGAAAAAGGCTTTATCACCGTACAGACCCGACTCAACGGCGAGCCGTTGGAGGAATACCTCAAGCCGGTCGGCGGCGGTTACTTCTTCACCCTGCCGGGTGTGACGGGCGACAAGGACTTCATCGGTCGCTCGCTGCTTGACGCTACCTCTCCAAAAACAAACACCTGATCAACCCCCAACGGAACCGTCCCATGAAAAAGTCGCCACTCGCGTTATTGCTGACCCTTGGCTTGCTCAATACCCCGCTTTCGGCTTTCGCGGCGACGGCGCCGTTGGAGCTGGTGCAGCCGATTTCGGATTACAAAATCTACGTCACCGAGCAACTGGATGAGCTGGCCAGCCACACCCAGCAGTTCACCGATGCGGTGAAAAAAGGTGATCTGGCCACCGCCAAGAAGCTCTACGCGCCGACCCGGGTTTACTACGAGTCGATCGAGCCGATTGCCGAGCTGTTCAGTGACCTCGACGCTTCCATCGACTCACGAGTGGATGACCACGAAAAAGGTGTGAAGGCCGAAGACTTCACCGGTTTCCACCGCATCGAGTATTCGCTGTTCTCGGAAAACAGCACCCAGGGCCTCGATGAACTGGCCGATGGCTTGAACAAAGACGTCAAAGACCTGCAAACCCGCGTGGCCGGCCTGACCTTCCCGCCTGAGAAAGTAGTAGGCGGCGCTGCTGCGCTGCTGGAAGAAGTCGCAGCGACCAAGATCTCCGGCGAAGAAGATCGCTACAGCCACACCGACCTGTATGACTTCCAGGGCAACATTGACGGCGCGAAGAAAATTGTCGATTTGTTCCGTCCGCAGATTGAAAAGCAGGACGCGGCGTTTATTGCCAAGGTCGACAAGAACTTCGCCAGCGTGAACAAGATTCTGGCCAAGTACAAAACCAAAGACGGTGGTTTTGAAACGTATGACAAGGTGAAAGAGAACGACCGCAAGGCGTTGGTTGGGCCGGTGAATACGTTGGCTGAAGATTTGTCGACGTTGCGTGGGAAATTGGGTTTGAACTGATTTTTTCTAGCGTCTAGGCGGTCCCCATCGCGGGCAAGTCGAATCGTCGCACCGCCGCTCCCACAAGGATTTTGTGATCAACACAAATCCCTGTGGGAGCGGCGGTGCGACGATTCGACTTGCCCGCGATGGCATTATCACAGTCACCTATTTTCCACCTTGCTGACATAACCCGCGCTAACATCCCCCGCCAATAACAAAAGCTCACGGAAGACTCACCCATGACCACCCCTGCCTTCGACCTGCGCCCACTCATGGTCGCCAACATGGCCTGCTCCATGTCGATGATGGCGTTCGTTTCCCTGATCGGGCCGATCGCCCGGGTGTTGGGCCTGGCCACTTGGCAGGCCGGGGCCGCGGTGACGGTGTCCGGGGTGATCTGGATGTTGCTCGCCCGCCCCTGGGGCCAGGCCAGTGATTGCTATGGCCGGCGACGGATTCTGCTGATTGCCACGGCCGGTTTCACCCTCGCCTATTGGGCCTTGTGCCTGTTCATCGACGCCTCGTTGCGGTTTCTGCCATCCGCAATGCTGGGCTTCATCGGGTTGATGATCGGACGCGGCCTGATCGGCGTGTTCTATGCCGCGATTCCGGTGGGTGGCAACGCGCTGATTGCCGATAACATCGAGCCGCAACACCGCGCCAAAGCCATGGCGGCCCTGGGCGCGGCCAACGCCTGTGGCCTGGTGATCGGCCCGGCGATTGCGGCGTTGTTGTCGCGCTTCAGCCTGAGCCTGCCGTTCTATGCCATGGCGATCTTGCCGCTGCTGGCGTTTGTGGTGCTGCGCTACAAGCTCAAGGGTCAAGAACTGCACCTGCGGCAAGCGCCGCGCAAGGTTCATCTGAACGATCCGCGATTGCGTCGGCCAATGGCCGTCGCGTTTGTGGCAATGCTCTGTGTGTCGATTGCCCAGATCACGGTCGGCTTCTTCGCCCTCGACCGACTCGGCATGAGCCCGGCCGACGCCGCGCAAACCGCTGGCATCGCCTTGACCATGGTCGGGTTCGCGTTGATCGGTTCGCAACTGGTGGTGCGGCGGCTCGAATGGCCGCCGCTGCGGCTGATTCGCGCGGGCGCACTGGTGGCGGCCGTGGGCTTTGCCGGTAGCATCCTGGCCGATACCGCGTGGAGTTTGTGGCTGTGCTTTTTCGTGTCAGCGGGCGGGATGGGCCTGATCTTTCCGTCATTCGCCGCACTGGCGGCCAACGCGGTCGACGCCTCAGAACAAGGCGCCACCGCCGGCTCCATTGGTGCCGCACAGGGTTTTGGCGTGGTCATCGGTCCGTTGGCGGCGACGTTGATCTACGACATCGAACCGCGCCTGCCCTACCTGGCGGCGGCTGCGCTGTTGCTGCTGGTGGCGCTGTGGCCACAGCCCCGGCAGCACTGAGCCTTACAGAATCCGATAGAGCAAACGCTCGATGCGTACCCGACTGACACGCTTGAGGAACTTGGCCACCTCCGCCGGGTATTCCAGCAGCGTTTCCAAGTCCTGATAGCGCTGGATGCGCGTGGTGTTCTGGAAAATCTCGCCCAGTTCTTTACTGCGCGGCTCCAGCAGTTCGCCTTTCGGGTCGTCGATCAGCAACGCGTTTTCCAGGTCGAGACGGAACGCTCGTGGATTGAGGTTATTGCCGGTCAACAAGGTATAGCGCTTGTCGATCCACATGCCTTTGAGGTGATAGGTGTTGTCGCCGTCCTTCCACAAATGCAGGTTCAGCTTGCCGCTGTCGATGCTGTGCTGATGGCGCTTGGCAAAGCGCCGCAGGCTGATCTCGTAGAGGTACGGCAGCGCTGCGATCACCTTGAACGGCTCGCTCGGAGGGATGAAAAAGTCGTTGGCGGTCTTGTCGCCGACCACGATGTCGATCTTCACACCACGGCCCAGGGCGCGGTTGATTTCCCGGGTCACCGCCAGCGGCAGATTGAAGTACGGTGTGCAAATGGTCAGCTGATGCTGGGCGCTGGCGATCAATTCGCAGATCACCCGGCTCAACGGGTTGTTCTTGCCCACGCCAAGCAACGGGCTCACCGACAAACCGCCCTTCACCGTGCTGCCGGCCGTGGTGTCGTAGGTCGCGTGCTTGAGGCGGCTGCGCAAATCGCCGATGTCGTTGCGCAGGCTGCGGGTGGTCGGCAGATTCGGCAGGTCGAGACGATGCACCGCTTTGGAGGCGACCAGGCCATGCTGGATCAGGTGCTGCATGGAATCGGCCAGCGCGTGGTTCTGCAGCAGGTGATAACGGTCGTAGCGGTACTTGTCGAATTTGTGCAGGTAAACGTTGTTGAGGCTCGCGCCGCTGTAGATCACGCAGTCATCGATCACGAAGCCTTTCAAGTGCAGCACGCCGAACAACTCGCGGGTCTGCACTGGCACGCCGTATATCGGCACTTCGCTGGCGTGGGTGCGCGTCGCTTCCTGATACCAGGCCGAGTTGCCCGGCTGCTTGCCGGCACCGATCAAGCCGCGCTGGGCGCGCAGCCAGTCCACCACCACAACCACGTCCAGCTCCGGACGCGCCAGTTTGGCGGCGTGCAAGGCATCAAGGATTTCCTGACCGGCCTCGTCCTGTTGCAGGTACAGCGCGACGATATAGATGCGCTGGGTGGCGCTGGCGATTTTTTCCAGCAGGCAACGACGGAATTCGGCAGCGCCGGAAAGAATGGTGACGGCATCGGCGGTCAGCGGAAAACTGCGCAGTTTAGGCAGCAGAGAGCGTTTGAAAAGCGACGGCATAGGGCTCGCAAAGGGTCAATTCCGAATAGCCCGAGAGCTTACACCATGGATCAGCTTGGGTCTTGCTGGCGTCTGTACTGCCCCCATCGCTAGCAGGCTAGCTCCCACAGGGGAATGCATTTCAAATGTGGGAGCTAGCCTGCTAGCGATAGCAATTTATCAGGCGCCACAAATATCCGCTTGACCAAGGAGAACGATCGTTCTACTGTTCGCCACATGAACGAAATCACTAGCAACGACACACGCGACATCATTCTGGATGTCACCGAAAAGTTGATCTACAAAAGTGGCATCGCGGCCACCGGCATGGATCTTCTGGTGAAAACCGCCGGCGTCTCCAGAAAGAGTATCTACCGCTACTTCGCCAACAAGGAGGAGCTGACCGTCGCCGCCCTGCAACGCCGCGACGTGCGCTGGATGCACTGGTACAGAAGTGAAGTCGACCAGGCTGAAACCCCGGGCGACCGCCTGCTCAACCTGTTTACCGTGCTCAAGGCCTGGTTCGCCTCCGAAGGCTTCCGCGGCTGCGCATTCATTAACACCAGCGGCGAAACCGGCGACCCGCAAGACCCGGTTCGCCTGGTCGCCAAAGACCATAAACAGAAGTTGCTCGACTACGTGCGCGAGCTCTGTACCGAACATGGCGCTACCGACCCGGAGACGCTGGCCAGACAGCTGCTGATCCTGATCGACGGTGCCATTACCGTAGCGCTTGTGATGGGTGATCACAGTGCCGCCGATAATGCGCAATGCATGGCGCGAAAGTTATTGGACCTGTAACACTTACACCAAGCCCGACACCTTGCTTGAACTTTAATTTGAAAGGGAGACTTTACATGTCTAACGCTGAAGTTCGTCCGCCATTGCCGCCGTTTACCCGTGAATCGGCCATCGAAAAAGTTCGCCTGGCCGAAGACGGCTGGAACTCCCGCGATCCGGAACGCGTGTCGCTGGCCTACACCCTGGACACCAAATGGCGTAACCGCGCCGAGTTCGCTTACAACCGTGAAGAAGCCAAAGGTTTCCTGACCCGTAAATGGGCCAAGGAACTGGATTACCGCCTGATCAAGGAACTCTGGGCCTTTACCGACAACCGCATCGCCGTGCGTTACGCCTATGAATGGCACGACGACTCGGGCAACTGGTTCCGCTCCTACGGCAACGAAAACTGGGAGTTCGACGAGAACGGTTTGATGGCCAACCGGTTTGCCTGCATCAACGACATGCCGATCAAGGCAAGCGACCGCAAGTTCCACTGGCCGCTGGGGCGTCGCCCGGATGATCATCCGAGCCTGTCCGATCTAGGCCTGTAAACACATATTCCTCTGTAGGAGCCGGCTTGCTGGCGATAGCGGTCATCCAGTCGACATTATTGTTTACTGACAAACCGTTTCGCCAGCAAGCCGGCTCCTACAGGGGGTTTGTGGTGTTCAGACGACAGCCGTCTGCTGCTTGATAGCTGCTTTTGCCTCCAGCTCCCGCACCAACGGCAACACGCGCTTGCCGAAATACTCCACTTCTTCCTGGAAGTGCAGGAACCCCGCCAGCACCAAGTCAACGCCCACCGCTTTCAACGCCACGATGCGCTCGGCAATCTGTTGCGGCGTGCCGATCAGGTTGGTCTTGAAGCCATCGTTGTACTGCACCAGATCCTCAAACGTCGATTTCGCCCAGTTGCCCTCGCCTTCTGGTGACGCCCTGCCCGCTTGCTTCGCCGCATCACCAAAGGCATTTACCGCTTCCGGGTCGGCCTGATCGATGATCTGCGCCAGTACCGCCCGCGCTTCTTCTTCCGTGTCCCGTGCGATGACAAACGCATTCACGCCGATTTTTACCGAATGATTATTGGCCGCCGCCTTGATGCGAATGTCGTCGACCTGGGCCTTGATGCCCTCAGGCGTGTTGCCGTTGGTGAAGTACCAGTCCGACACCCGCGCCGCCATGTCCCGGGCGGCGCGGGAACTGCCGCCCTGGAAGATTTCCGGCTGACCCAGCGGTTTGGGTTTCAGGCTGTAGTTGTCGAAGCGGTAGAAGTCACCGCGAAAGGTGAAGTTGTCCTGGGACCAGATGCCTTTGAGTGAACGGATGAACTCCTCTGAACGGCGATAACGCTCGTCGTGTTCCAGCCAGTGTTCGCCAATCGCCTGGAATTCGCCCTTGAACCAGCCACTGACGATATTCACTGCCACCCGGCCGTTAGTCAGCTGATCGATGGTCGCCAGTTGCTTGGCCGCCAATGCCGGTTGCCAAGGGCCAGGCAGGATCGCCGCGATCACTTTCAGTTTGGTCGTGGCTGCCAGCAACGCATGGCTGAAGGCGACCGACTCGTGCTGGAACTCGGCACCGTAACCGGCGGTAAAACGAATCTGGGTCAGGGCATAGTCGAACCCGGCATCTTCGGCCAGTTGCGCCAGCTTGCGGTTGTAGTCGATGCCCCAGTGGGTGCGTTGCTCGATCTTGCTGACCACCAGCCCGCCGCTGACGTTCGGCACCCAGTAGGCAAATTTGACGGCTTGCTGACTCATTGGCATGTCCTCTGGACGTTGGGAAGTCCTTGGGGCAGAGCAGCAACCGTGCCAGTGCGGAATCGCGACCCGCGACACGACCGCTTCAAGCCAGGTGAAATCCCTGTGGGAGCGGGCTTGCTCGCGAAAGCGGTATGTCAGTTAAAGAAGATGTTGAATGACACACCGAATTCGCGAGCAAGCCCGCTCCCACAGGGATCTCGGTATGTCTGGGGCAATTTGTGGATGCACTGTTGGCGCAGCAACAGTTGCAGTTGGGGAAAAACCGGGCAAGCCAGCAATGCCAGTGCTTTGAATTTCGGCATGGACCGTGCAATCCCCCTTGGCATCCACTGCCGTTCCAAGGAGCCATCCCATGACCGAACACCAGGTAATCAATCCTCTGTCCATTGGCACTGACTATGAGGTGCTGGCCTCTGGATTCCGCGCGATCTTCCAGCGCATCGCCGCCGGTGCCGTCGAGCGCGAGCAAACCCGCAGCCTGCCCTTCGAGCCGATTCAATGGCTCAAGGACGCCGGTTTCGGCGCCGTTCGGGTGCCGGTGGAATATGGCGGTGGCGGCGCGTCCCTGCCGCAATTGTTCGAGTTGCTGATCGAACTGGCCGAAGCCGATTCCAATGTGCCCCAAGCCCTGCGCGGGCATTTCGCCTTTGTCGAGGACCGCTTGAACTCGCCGCCGGGACCAGGCCGGGATCTGTGGTTCAAGCGCTTCGTCGAGGGTGACATCGTCGGCAATGCCTGGACCGAGATTGGCAGTGTGGCCATCGGCGACGTCATCACCAAAGTTTCGCCACACGGCGATCAGTGGCGGCTCAACGGCGAGAAGTTCTACAGCACCGGCAGCCTGTTCTCCGACTGGATCGACGTGTATGCCCAGCGCAGCGACACCGGTGGCGATGTGATTGCCGCGGTCCGCACCCGTCAGCCGGGGATCGTGCAAAGCGATGACTGGGACGGTTTCGGCCAACGCACCACCGGCAGTGGCACCTCGCGGTTTATCGACGCTGAAGTCGACGCCGAAAACATCATCGACTTCGCCACCCGGTTCAAATACCAGACCGCGTTCTATCAGCTGGTGTTGCTGGCCACCCTTGCCGGGATCGGCCGGGCAGCATTGCGTGACGTGGCTTATCAGGTCCGCGAACGCAAACGCATTTACAGCCACGGCAATGCTCAGCACGTCAGCCAGGATGCGCAGGTTCAGCAAGTGGTCGGTGATATTGCTGCGTGGGTGTATGCCGCCGAGGCGAGTGCGTTGAAGGCCGCAGAACCGGCGCAACGGGCGTATCTGGCTCGGTTCTCGGGTGATGAGCGGCTGGAACGGGCTGAGAATGTCGCGGCGGAGATCGAATCGGCCAAGGCGCAGGTCGTGGTTTCAGAACTGATCCTGCGCGCGACCACGCAGTTGTTCAATGCGCTGGGCGCTTCGGATGTTCGCGAGGGGAAATCGCTGGACCGGCATTGGCGCAATGCGCGGACGGTGTCATCGCACAATCCGCTGATCTACAAGGCGCGAATTGTCGGGGACTGGACGATCAACGGGACCGAGCCGCCGTTTGTGTGGCAGATCGGGAATGGGCCGCAGGGCAAGTGATGTGTCGTCAGGGATGACGCCTTCGCGAGCAAGTCGAATCGTCGCACCGCCGCTCCCACAATGGATCTGTGGCGCTCACAAATCCCCTGTGGGAGCGGCGGTGCGACGATTCGACTTGCTCGCGAAGGGGCCGGACGGGTCGCCGCAAAGACTGGATATAGGTAAGATATCGGCCCTTCCCCGCAGCCCAAAGCTGCACCCCGCCGAATAAGCCGATTTCCATGCCTTTCGAACTCAGCGTTGACCTCACCACCCTGGCCATTCTGGCCGTCGTTGCCTTCATCGCCGGTTTCATTGACGCCATTGCCGGCGGCGGTGGTCTGCTGACCACCCCGGCGCTGTTGACCGCCGGCCTGCCGCCGCACCTGGTGCTGGGCACCAACAAACTGAGTTCGACCTTCGGTTCCGCCACCGCCAGTTTCACCTTCTACCGCCGCAAGCTGTTCCATCCCAGGCAGTGGGTCCACGCCATCGTCGGCACACTGGTCGGTGCGCTGACCGGCGCTGTCGTCGCTCATTACCTGCCGGCCGAATGGCTGAACAAGATGCTGCCGGTGATCGTTTTTGGCTGCGGTCTCTATCTGCTATTTGGCGGAACGCCGAAAGCGCCGCTGGACAGCGACGCGCCGATCAAGAAAAAGTGGCAATCGACCCAAGGCTTCAGCCTCGGTTTCTACGACGGCGTGGCCGGCCCGGGCACCGGCGCGTTCTGGACCGTCAGCAGTATGCTGATGTACCCCATTGACCTGGTGAAGGCCAGCGGCGTGGCGCGCAGCATGAACTTCGTCAGCAACATCGCGGCGCTGTCGGTGTTTGTGTTTTCCGGGCAAGTGGACTGGATCATCGGCCTGAGCATGGGCCTGTCGGTGATGGTCGGCGCGTTTTTCGGGGCTCGCACCGCCATCAGCGGCGGTGCGAAGTTCATTCGTCCGGTGTTCATCACCGTGGTGCTCGGCTTGACCGTGCGGTTAGCCTGGCAGCACTGGTTCAGCGTGGCCTAAGCGCCGCGCCACATAGACGTCGATGAGGTAACGGGCAATCGAGCGTGACGCCGGCAAGGGCGGCAACGCGTGAACGTTGAACCACTGGGCGTCTTCGATCTCGTCTTCCTGGCAGACAATCTCGCCACCGGCGTACTCGGCGTGAAAGCCGAGCATCATCGAATGCGGGAACGGCCAGCACTGGCTGCCCAGGTACTGGATATTCTTGACCTCGATCTGCACCTCCTCGCGCACCTCGCGAATCAGGCAGTCCTCGGCTGACTCACCCGGCTCGGCAAACCCGGCCAACGTGCTGTAGACCCCGGTGACGAAGCGTGGCGAACGGGCCAACAGCACCTCGTCGCCACGAGTGACCAGCACAATCATGCTCGGCGAGATGCGCGGGTAGTAACGCAAATCACACGGTTCGCAGTACATCGCCCGTTCACGGGGAACTTGCGTCGCCGCCTGGCCGCAGTTGCCACAAAAGCGATGCTCGCGGTACCAGGTGCCGATCTGCGCGGCATAACCGAGCACCTTGTACACCGTGTGATCACCGTCGAGCATGAACGCCCGCAGGCCTTTCCAGTTGCAACCCGGCACATCGCTGTGACTGCGCAATTCCAGCAGGTAGACCGGTTCGCCATCCAGGTGGCCGATGCCATGTTCGGCCAGGATCGACAGGTCCTGACGCTTGAGCCATTCGCGAGGGAACAGCGCGCCATTGTCATCGAACAGAAAGCCTTCCGGGCTGCGGGCCACGGCCCAGCCGCCGGGTTGATCGGTGTCCAGTACAGCGGTGGTCCAGCGTGAAGTCATGTTCAATCAATCCAGAAATTCGGGTTTCTGTTTGCTCATATGGGCGGCCATGGCCACGCGCAAATCGGTGGATTGCAGCATGGCGGCGTTCCAGGTGGCGACGTATTCGAGGCCGTCGTCGATGCGGTGGTCGCGCATGTAGCTGATCATCTCTTTGGTGCCGGTGACCGCAATCGGCGACTTGCTGGCGATTTCCCGGGCAATGCCCATCACTCCGTCCAACAGGCTGGCATTGTCGCTGTAAACGCGATTGACCAGGCCGATGCTGCGCGCTTCCTCGGCGCCGAAGGTGCGACCAGTGTAAGCCAGTTCACGCAGCATGCCGTCACCGATGATCCGCGGCAAGCGTTGCAAAGTGCCCACGTCGGCCGCCATGCCGATGTCGATTTCCTTGATCGAGAATTGCGCGTCTTCGGCAGCGTAACGCATGTCACACGCGGCAATCAGGTCGATGGCGCCGCCCAGGCAATAGCCCTGAATCGCTGCCAGCACGGGCTTGCGGCAATTATCGACGGCATTGAAGGAGGCTTGCAGGGCGAGGATCTTGCGGCGCAGCAGGCGCGCATTGCGGCCGACGTCCTTGCCCAGTTCATTGGCCACCCCGGCCAGCATCATCAGGTCAATGCCGGAGGAAAAGTGCTTGCCGGCGCCACTGAGCACCACCACCCGGGCTTCGTCGGTGTCGTCGATCCACTGGAAAATCTCGATGATCTCGCTCCAGAACGCGGCGTTCATCGAATTGATCTTTTCCGGGCGGTTGATCTGCACATGGGCGATTTTATCGGCCAGTTCGACGGTGAACGCAGTGTACTGAGACATGGCAGTGATCCTTTACCGGGGTAGAAATTGAGGCCCGGACTATAACAAGGCATCAGGGTGGGCAGTAAGGCAGTGGTTAGGCCAAAAGCGGGACTGGCTGATAGAACTTTATTGTCTGGGGCGGCCTCTTCGCGAGCAAGTCGAATCGTCGCACCGCCGATTCAACTGCCCTTCACCGCCACAAACGCCACGGTTTCATACGGCACCGTCACCACATCCTTCCCGCGCAACTCTGGCTCCCCGGCAATCAACGCGCGCATCTGTTCATCCACCCTCTCCCGCTGCTCCTGGGGCAACGCCGCTATAAAACTGGTCGAGCGCACCCGATTGAAGATCACATCCTCGGGCGCTCCCGTGTGCCCATGGCTGAAATGCCGCGTCTGCAACGGCCCGAACACCGGATGCGGAAAAGCCCGACGCCAGTCCCCCGTGTAATAGCGCGGCGTGTCGCCTTCCAGCGCGTTGACGATCGCATCCAGTTTCGGCACCCAACTCACCTTGGTATCCCGCAGGTTCCACACCAGCCCCAGTTTGCCGCCGGGCTTGAGGACCCGGGCGATTTCGCTCAGGGCTTCGGTGCTGGCAAACCAGTGGAAAGCCTGGGCGCAGACCACCACATCCACCGAGGCATCAGGCAGCGGGAGATCCGTCGCCGTGCCGCTGACCGCCAAGACGTCCGGGAAGGCCTGCGACAGTTTCTCAAGCATCTGCGCCACCGGCTCCACCGCAATCACCTGGGCGCCGGTCGCCACCAGTCGCCCGGTGAATTTACCGGTGCCTGCGCCCAGGTCTATGACGGTTTTGTCCGCATTCAATCCCAAGGTATCGCTCAGCCACTCGACCACTTGTGGCGGATAATCCGGCCGCCCGCGAACATAAGTGTCGGCGGCGGTTTTATAGCCCGCGGCGGCAGAATGATGGACCTGATCTTTCATGGCAGTGCTCCCGATCGACAACGAGTGCTGTCGAGCATAGCGCCTCGATTTGCACTTTCCCGGCCAAAGAAATGAATAATTGTTCACCCTGCGGTGTTCTCCAGACAACGCCCCATGAGAATTGTCATGAACAACCTGAACCCGGATTCACCGCCCCGTTACGACCGCCTCACCTTGAACCTGCACTGGCTGAGCGCCCCGCTGTTGCTTGCCCTGGCGTTGTCCGGCTCGCTGGCGCTGGCCAATGGCGACGATGACGCCCCGGCCAAACCCAACTGCCCCAAAGGCCAGGTTTTCGACACCAAATCGCAGAAGTGCGTGATGCAGACCAGCCGCCTGGTCCCGGACGCCGACCGCACCGATTACGCTTATCGCCTGGCCAAGGACGGTCGTTACGAAGAAGCCTTGGCGCTGCTCGACACGCTCAAGCATCCGAATACGGCCAAAGCCCTTAACTATCGCGGCTACGCGACGCGTAAACTGGGGCGTACCGACGAAGGTATCGGTTATTACCTGCAATCGGTCAAACTCGATCCGCAGTATGCGCAAGTGCGTGAATACCTCGGCGAGGCGTACGTGATCAAAGGTCGGCTGGACCTGGCGCAAGAGCAGTTGCAGCAGATCAAATCGATCTGCGGCAGCACCTGCGAGGAGTACCAGGACCTGGCCGAAGCAATCAACGATTCAACGAAAACCTGACACCGAAACAGATGGAGGTCGCCATCGCCAGCGATCAGGCAATACGAGCAGAACTGGGCCAGCATCTGACGCGTTTATGGCGTTACGGCTTGCTGTTGTCCCGGCAACGGCATGTGGCCGAAGACCTGGTGCAAGCCACCTGCGTGCGGGCGCTTGAGCGCGCCGGGCAGTTTGTCCCCGGCACGCGCATGGACCGCTGGCTGCTGAGCATTCTGCATTCGATCTGGCTCAACGAAGTGCGAGCCCGGCGGGTGCGCCAGGGTCAGGGCCTGGTCGATGCCGATAGCCAGTTGTCGTTTGACGGTGAATCCGTGGCGCAGACCCATGTGCTCGCCGCCCAGGTCATCCGCCGTGTCGACGCCCTGCCCGAGGCCCAGCGCGAAACGGTGTACCTGGCTTACGTCGAAGGCTTGTCGTACCGCGAAGTCGCCGATGTACTGCAAGTGCCCATCGGCACCGTGATGAGCCGACTCGCCGCCGCCCGGGTGAAACTGGCGGAATATCCGCCGCTGCACACGGTACCGAACCCTTTCACGGGAGAACGTCGATGAACGACCGCACGACACCCTCGGACGAGCAATTGGTGGCGTACCTCGACGATCAACTCGATGTCGACCAGCGCACCCGCATCGACGCGGCCATCGCCGACGACTCGACCCTCAACCTGCGCCTGCAATGGCTGGCCCGTAGCAGCCTGCCTTTTAAAGAAGCGTATGACGAACTGTCTCAACAAGCGCCCGTCGACCGCTTGCAATCGATGCTCGACACCTTGCCTTCGCCTGAACGGCCGGCCCTGAACCGACGCTGGTTCCTCGCCGCGGCGGCAGGCCTGGTGGTCAGCGGCGTGGTGGCGGATCGATTGTTCCTCGGCTGGCAATTGAGCCAGGAAACGAGCAACTGGCGGGGCCTGGTCGCCGACTATATGTCGCTGTACGTGCCGCAAACCCTCGAGCACCTGCCCGTCGACGAAGCTTCGCAACGGGCACAATTGCGCACCATCGACGCGCGTCTGGGCCTGACCCTGACGCCTGCGCAACTGGCCTTGCCACGGTCCGAATTGAAGCGCGCGCAAATCCTCGAATACGACGGCATGCCAATCGCGCAGATTACCTATCTGGACCCGGCACATGGTCCGATTGCCTTGTGCGCCAAGCGCTCCAACAGCGGCAGCCGGCATTTCGCCCATGAGATTCGGCACGAGATGAATGTAGTGTATTGGGCGGACATGGAACATGCGTGGATGCTGATCGGGCATAACCCGGCGGCGGAACTGGAGGTCATGGCGAAGTTGTTGCGCAGCCGGCTTAGCGCGTAAGGCTGCCGCTAACGTTGTAGCAGCTGTCGAGCTTGCGAGGCTGCGTTCGAGTGCGGAGCACTCGCCAATCCGGTATACGCAGTTTTCCTGATAGAACCGGTTGCCTGATTTACGACTGCTTCGTCCGAACGCGGCCCGAGCCGAACGCAGCCTCGCGCTGCTCGGCAGCTGCTACATAGCGTGCGTCAGGCGGAGGTGGGCAGCCACAAACGGAATCGTGCGCCGCCTAATGGCGACGGTTCCACGGTCAGCGTGCCGCCCTGCGCTTCCAGCGCCCGGCGACTGATCGCCAGCCCCAGGCCAAACCCGCCCGTTGCCCGGTCGCGGCTGCGGTCCAGCCGGTAGAACGGTTCAAAGATCCGCTCGCGCTCATCATCGGGAATGCCGATGCCGTCGTCATCGACCCAGATTTCGCAGCCTTTCGGACAGACCTGCACTCCAATCTGGATGCGCTTCTCGCAATAACGCATGGCATTGCGCAGCAGGTTTTGTATCGCACGAGCGGTCAATCGCGGGTCCAGCACGAAGCGTTCGAGCTGCCCATGCAGCACGACATCGATCACGATGTCCGGCGATTCCAGTTCTTCGTCGACGCTGCCCAGAATGCTGTCGATAAACTCGTCCAGCGACACTTCGACCTGCTCCGGCAGCCTCGCCGGGTTTTGCAGGCGGCTGTAGGACAGCAATTCGAGCACCAATTCATCCAGTTCCCGAATGTGCGCGACCAGCCCCAGCAACCGCTCGCGACTGGCGGCCGGCAAGTCGTCGGACAGGGCCAGGGCCAGGCCGAAATCCAGGCGCGTCAGCGGTGTGCGCAATTCGTGGGAGACGGCGTTGAGCAGGTCGCGCTGTTGGTTGAGCAGGTTTTCGATATCGCCGGCCATGGTGTCGAAGACGTTGGCCAGGCTGCCGATGTTGGAGTGCGGGGAAATCTGCGTACGCTCGCCGAGGTGGCCTTTGCCGAAGCGTTCGGCGGTGCCTTTGAGGCGTTCCAGGTCGCGCCAGTGCGGGCGTAGCCACAGCAACAGGCAGGCGAGCATGGTCGCGCCGATCAGGACGTTGATGCTCCAGTACAACAGGCTGACGTCCATCGGGTCCGGTGGAACGACCATTTGCACGACCGTCGTCTTGTTCAACGGAGTCACTGCCAGGGTGCGCCAGCCCCAGTCGCCGATACGCACGACGTTCTCACCACGCCGCAAACGCTCCTGCTCATCGAGGGTGAAATCAGGGTTGTCGTTGCCGGTCAGGACGATGCGCAGCGGGTCGAATTCCTTATCCATCTCGCTCGCCAACGCCCGCCACTGCGCTTCGGGCACCGCGTGGAACTGCTTGACGATGAGGGTTTGCAGGCCGCGCGAATAATCGAGGTTGTAGGTGACAAACCGCTCATGGAACACCTTGATCACCAGGTCCGGCACCAGGTAGATCGCCGCGCTGTACGAGACGATCATCACCAGATAGAGGCGAAAGAGGATTCTGAACATCGTCTCAGCATTCCCACTCGGAACGGCTGAACAGGTAGCCCTTGCCCCACACGGTCTTGATCTTGCGCGCCTCGCCCGCGTGGTCGTCGAACTTGCGTCGCAATTTGGAAATCGCCACGTCCACCGAGCGGTCGGTGCCGTTGAATTCGATACCGCGCAGGCGTTGCAGGATCTGGTCGCGGCTCAGCACTTCGCCGGCATGCCGGGCCAGCACCACCAGCAGGTTGTATTCACCGCTGGACAGTTCGACCAGTTGCTCGCGCCAGGTCACGGTGCGCTCGGACAGGTCGATGCACAGGTTGCCCATGAGGATGCGGTCGTTGGCGGTCTGCGGTTCGCTGAGGCTGCTGCGGCGCAACAGCGTGCGCACGCGGGCCAGCAACACGCGAGGCTCGCAGGGTTTGGTGACGTAGTCGTCGGCGCCCATCTCCAGGCCCAGCACCTGATCGTGGCTGTCGTCGCGGGCGGTCAGCATCAGGATCGGCAGCGTCGCCGAATCCGCCCGCAACAAGCGGCAGACTTGCAGGCCATCGAGCCCTGGCAGCATCAGGTCGAGGATCACCAGGTCCGGCGGATTGACCCGCGCCCGCTCACGCACGTGGTCGCCACGGCTGATCACACTCACGCAATAGCCATTGCGTTCCAGGTAGCTGGCAATCAGTTCGGAGAGCGCGGTGTCGTCTTCGACCAGGAGGATGTTGGGCATGGGTGTTTCCAGAAAGTGCAGTGGCGCCTGTCAGGCCGCCATCGCTAGCAGGCTAGCTCCCACAGTAGATTGGGGGTGTTCACAAAATCTGTGCTCACATCAAACCCCTGTGGGAGCTAGCCTGCTAGCGATGGCGGTCAGACCGTCGCAAAAAGTTTCAAGCTGCGAAGGATATACGCCCGCGCCCGCCCGTGAGTAAAACCCTTACACAATTTCACACAGCACCAACAAAGCTTCACCGCTACTCTCCTCGCCTCCCCGTAGGATGCGGGCAGTCATTATTGGGGTATTTACATGTCAAAGAACCTGCTTGCCAAGCTCAGTCTGATGGCTTTGGCGTTGACACTGAGCGCTTGTGACAAGTCCTCGAACGCTGAAGAACAGGCGCCTCTGGCCACGGTTCGCGTCGAAACCGTCGAAGCCCGGCCGCTGTCGATCACCAGCGAATTGAGCGGGCGGATTGCCGCGCCACGGATTGCCGAAGTCCGTGCACGGGTTGCCGGCGTCGTGTTGCAACGCGCCTTCCGCGAAGGCAGCGACGTGAAAAAAGGCGATGTGCTGTTCCGTATCGACCCGGCGCCCTTCAAGGCTGACCTGGACAGCGCCGAAGCGTCCTTGCGCAAGGCTGAGGCCAATGCGTTCCAGGCCAGACTGCAAGAACAGCGTTACGCACAGCTGATCGAAGGCAACGCCATCAGCGGTCAGGATTACGACAACGCCCGGGCCAGTGCCCGACAGACCGCCGCCGACGTCGCCGCCAGCAAAGCGGCCGTGGACCGGGCGAAACTCAACCTCGGTTACGCCACTGTGACTGCGCCGATTTCCGGACGCATCGGCCGTGCGCTGGTCACTGAGGGTGCATTGGTCGGGCAGAACGAAACCACGCCGCTGGCGCTGATTCAGCAACTGAACCCGATTCATGCCGACCTGACCCAATCGACCCGCGAACTCAACGACCTGCGACGCGCCTTCCGTTCCGGCCAGTTGAAAGAAGTGGGTCAGGGCCAGGCCAAAGCCACGCTGATTCAGGATGACGGCAGTCTCTACCCGCTGCCGGGCAAGTTGCTGTTCACCGACATCACCGTCGACCCGGGCACCGGCCAGATCATTGTGCGCAGCGAGTTCCCCAACCCGGACCTCGATTTGCTGCCGGGCAGCTTCGTGCGTGTGCGCCTGGAGCAAGCGGTGAACCAGCAAGGCATCAGCGTGCCGCAGCGGGCCATTCAGCGTGACAGCGCCGGTATTGCCCAAGTGCTGGTGCTCGACGCCGAGCAGCGTATCGGTCAGCAACCCGTAGAGCTGGGCGCGGTGCAGAACGATCGCTGGATCGTTACCGGCGGCCTGAAACCCGGCGACCGCATCGTCACCGAAGGTCTGCAACACGCCAAGCCCGGTGAAAAAGTCCAGATCGATAACACCCCTCTTCCACTTGCCCAGGTTTCTGGTCAGTAAGCAGGACGCTTTTTATGCCGCAGTTCTTTATCGATCGCCCGGTGTTCGCCTGGGTGGTTGCCCTGTTCATCCTGCTGGCCGGCGCGTTGGCCATTCCACAGTTGCCGGTGGCGCAATACCCCGACGTCGCGCCGCCGCAGATCGAAATCTATGCCGTGTACCCCGGCGCATCGGCGCAAACCATCGACGAGAGTGTGGTCAGCCTGATCGAGGAAGAGCTCAACGGTGCCGACCATCTGTTGTATTTCGAATCCCAAAGCAGCCTCGGCAGCGCCACGATCAAAGCCACTTTCCAGCCGGGCACCAACCCGGAGATGGCCCAGGTCGATGTGCAAAACCGCCTGAAAGTGGTGGAGTCACGCCTGCCTCAAGCGGTCAATCAGCAAGGCCTGCAAGTGGAGAAAGTCTCCGCCGGTTTCCTGCTGCTGATCACCCTGACCTCCAGTGACGGCAAGCTCGACGATGTAGCGCTCAGTGATTACCTGGCGCGCAACGTGATGAACGAAATCAAGCGTCTGGACGGTGTCGGCAAGGCCCAGCTGTATGGCGCCGAACGGGCGATGCGCATCTGGATCGACCCGCAGAAGCTGATCGGTTTCAACCTGACCCCGGCCGACGTCAACGCCGCCATCGTCGCGCAGAACGCCCAGGTCTCGGCCGGCAGCATAGGTGATTTGCCGACGCGCACCACCCAGGAAATCACCGCAACGATTCTGGTGAAAGGCCAATTGTCGACGCCGGAAGAATTCGCCGACATCGTCCTCAAGGCCAATTCCGACGGCTCCACGGTGCGCATCAAGGACGTGGCGCGAGTCGAAATCGGAAGCCAGGAGTACCAGTTCGGCACGCGCCTGAACGGCAAGCCTTCCACCGCAGTCAGCGTGCAGCTGTCGCCGGGCGCCAATGCCCTGAGCACCGCGACCCTGGTGCGGGCGAAGATGGACGAACTGGCGCGCTACTTCCCGGCGGGCGTGGAATACAAGATCCCGTACGACACTTCGCCTTTCGTCAAAGTCTCGATCACCAAAGTGGTTTACACCCTCGGCGAGGCGATGCTGCTGGTGTTTGCGGTGATGTTCCTGTTCCTGCAGAACATCCGCTACACGCTGATCCCGACGCTGGTGGTGCCGGTGGCGCTGATGGGCACCTTTGCGACTATGTTGGCGCTGGGGTTCTCGATCAACGTGCTGACCATGTTCGGCATGGTGCTGGCCATCGGCATTCTGGTGGACGACGCCATCGTGGTGGTGGAAAACGTCGAACGGATCATGGCCACCGAAGGCCTGTCTCCCAAAGAGGCGACGCGCAAGGCCATGAAACAGATTACCGGGGCGATCATCGGCATCACCCTGGTGCTGGTGGCGGTGTTCATTCCGATGGCGTTCATGCAGGGTTCGGTCGGGGTGATTTACCGCCAGTTCTCGCTGTCGATGGCCACCTCGATCCTGTTCTCGGCGTTCCTGGCGCTGACTTTGACCCCAGCGCTGTGCGCGACGCTGCTCAAGCCGATTGCCAAGGGCGAGCACCACGAAAAGAGCGGTTTCTTCGGCTGGTTCAACCGTGGTTTCGAGCGGTTGACCGCGCGTTATCAAGGCTGGGTCGCCTATGCGCTGAAACGCACCGGTCGTTATCTGCTGATCTACGGTGTGCTGCTGATCGGTCTGGGCCTGTGTTTCAGTCGCCTGCCCTCCTCGTTCCTGCCGGTCGAGGATCAGGGTTACACCATCACCGACATTCAACTGCCACCGGGCGCGAGCAAAAACCGCACGGTGCAGGTCGTTGAGCAGATAGAAGCGCACAACGCCACGGAACCGGGTGTGGGCGACAGCACGGTGATTCTAGGCTTCAGTTTTTCCGGCAGCGGACAGAACGCCGCCCTGGCGTTTACCACGCTCAAGGATTGGTCGGATCGGGGCAGCGACGACTCGGCGAGTTCGATTGCCGACCGTGCCAACATCGCGCTGAGCCAGATCAAGGATGCAGTGGCCTTCTCGGTGCTGCCGCCGCCGGTTGACGGCCTCGGCACCTCCAGTGGCTTCGAGTTCCGCTTGCAGGACCGTGGCGGCCTCGGTCATGCCACGCTGATGAAAGCGCGCAGCGAATTGCTCGCCGCCGCCGAGAAAAGCCCGATCCTGATGAACGTGCGCGAAAGCGCGCTGGCCGAAGCACCGCAGGTGCAACTGGAAGTCGACCGCAAACAGGCGAACGCGCTCGGCGTGTCGTTTGCTGACGTGGGCAACGTGCTGTCCACGGCGGTCGGTTCGGCCTACATCAACGACTTCCCCAATCAGGGGCGGATGCAACGGGTGGTGGTCCAGGCCGAAGGCGATCAGCGCAGTCAGGTCGCCGATCTGCTGAAGATCCACGTGCGTAACGATGCCGGGAAAATGGTGCCACTGTCGGCTTTCGTCCAGGCGAAATGGACCCAGGGCCCGGCGCAATTGACCCGTTACAACGGCTACCCGGCGATCAGCATTTCCGGCGAGCCGTCGCCCGGTCACAGCACTGGTGAAGCCATGGCGGAAATCGAGCGCCTGGTTGCGCTCGGCCCGGCAGGGCTTGGTCAGGAGTGGACCGGGTTGTCGTTGCAGGAACGCCTGTCCGGCAGCCAGGCGCCGATTCTGCTCGGCTTGTCGCTGCTGATTGTGTTCCTGTGCCTCGCGGCGTTGTATGAGAGTTGGTCGATTCCGACCTCGGTGTTGCTGGTGGTGCCGCTGGGTGTGCTCGGCGCCGTATTGGCGGTGACCTTTCGCGGGATGCCCAACGACGTGTTCTTCAAGGTCGGGTTGATCACCATTATTGGCCTGTCGGCGAAGAACGCGATCCTGATCATCGAGTTTGCCAAGAGCCTGTACGACGAAGGGCATGACTTGATCGACGCCACACTGCAAGCCGCGCGCCTGCGACTGCGACCGATTGTGATGACGTCGCTGGCGTTCATTCTCGGTGTGGTGCCGTTGGCGATTGCCACGGGCGCCAGTTCGGCGAGCCAGCAAGCGATCGGTACGGGCGTGATTGGCGGGATGATCACGGCAACGCTGGCGGTGGTGTTTGTGCCGGTGTTCTTTGTGGTGGTGATGAAACTGGTCCGCAAGCGCCATAAAGTCACCTAAACAACACACATCCCCTGTGGGAGCGGGCTTGCCCGCGATGACGGTATAACAGTCGACCCTGATGTTGAATGTTATGCCCTCATCGGGCAAGCCCGCTCCCACACGGGTCGTGTTGTTTTCTCTAATGTGGTCACAACGGACTGCGCTGGGCTAAGGTATTGGCATAACCTTGCCCCATCGAGCACTCATGCCCTTCCTCGCCCGCACCCACCCTCGCCTGTCCGCCGCTGCCACCCTCGGTGTCGCGGCAGGCATTCTGGCTCCAGCGGATTCGGTCATCAGCAAAATCCTCATCGGCTGGAATGTCGGGGTCTGGACCTACCTGATTCTGATGCTCTGGCTCGCGGCCCGTGCCAAGGCGCCGGACGTGAAACGCATCGCCGAGGTCGAGGACGAAAACGCCGGGCTGGTGCTGTTCGTGGTGTGCATCGCGGCGCTTGCCAGCCTCGCGACGATCACCTTTGAACTAGCTGGCAGCAGAGACCTGGAAACCAACCGCAAGCTCCTGCATTACGGCTTTACCGCATTGACCGTCATCGGATCATGGTTGTTGATCGGGGTGATTTTCAGCGTGCATTACGCTCGCCTGTTCTACACCTGGGACGGCAAAGACCTGGCGTTGCGGTTCGCTGAAGGACTGGAAACGCCCAATTACTGGGACTTTCTGTATTTCTCGTTCACCATCGGCGTGGCGGTGCAGACTTCGGACGTGGGCGTGGCAACACGCAGCATGCGCAAGATTGTACTGGCGCAATCCTTGATCGGTTTTCTGTTCAACACGGCGATTCTCGGGTTCTCGATCAACATCGCTGCTGGGTTGTTTGGCTGACCGTTGCACAAACGTTCTAGTCATTATTCCCGGCGCGGGCGTTAAATAAGTCGGTAACCCGTCTCGCAGGTGCAGCATGACCACTCACAATTGGCTCGATCTGGCCCAGGACGCCGATACTGGCATCGAGACCCTGCGTGCGCATTTCGAAGGCCATGCTTACGACCCGCACTGGCACGACAGTTACCTGGTGGGTGTGACCGAACAAGGCGTTCAGCAATTCAACTGCCGGCGAGCCCGGCACCAGAGCACGCCGGGCAAAGTGTTCATGCTCGAACCGGGGGACATTCATGACGGTGAAGCGCCGACTGAGGATGGGTTCACCTACCGCATGTTGTACCTCGATCCGCAGTGGTTGGAGCGTGAGTTGAGCGCATTGTTCGAAGGTGCGCCGCTCAACAGCCAATTGAGTTTCGCCACCACCCTGGCCAGCGACACCCGACTGTCTCAGGCCACCAGTCTGGCATTTCAAACCCTGCATGGCGGTGAACTGAAGATCGTCCGCCAGACCGCCATCGACAGCTTGCTCGAACGCCTGACCAGCCACCTGCATTGGCGCGCCCGTTATGGCGAAGACCCGCGCCTGCCGATGGTGGCCCAGAAGGCTCGGGAGTACCTGCACGCCAACGCTCATTTCGACGTCGGCCTTGACCAGCTTGCAGCGGTAACAGGCGTCGACCGCTTCCGTCTGACCCGTGCGTTCAAGGCGGCTTATGGGCTAGCACCCCACGCCTATCTGGTGCAATTGCGCCTGTCCAGGGCGCGGCGGCTGCTCGCTAGCGGCGTGCAGCCTGCGGCGGTGGCGGTGGAGTTGGGGTTTGCCGATCAAAGTCACTTGGGACGCTGGTTTGTCCGGGCTTATGGCCTGACACCGGCGCTGTACCGCAAGCGCTGCTCAAATGTTCCAGACGCATGACCTTGAACTTGTGAAGATCGACACCGTTGATCATTCACTGGAGCTCAAAGGTCATGCAATCCACCTTGTTGCCTTTTTTACTGTTTGCTTTCGTCGCTTCTATCACACCGGGCCCCACCAATATTCTGGTGCTCAGTAACAGCGCTCGCTATGGTTTCAAGGCTGCGCTACCGATCATTTTCGGCGCCTGTTCGAGCGCGGCGTTGGTGGTAATACTGGTTGGCAGCGGATTGGGGCACGTGTTGAAAACCCATCCGTTTATAGAAACAGCCATGCAATGGCTCGGCATCGTCTGGCTCAGTTACCTGGCTTGGCAGATTTTCCGCTCCCCCCCAGACCTGTTAGATCCACAATCTCCCTTCAGGGGCCCGCGGCTCGGATTATGGGGAGCGGCCGGTCTCCAGTGGATCAACCCGAAGACCTGGATGATGGCATTGGCCGTGATAGGCGTTTTTTCCGGGAACGGTACGGAAAAAACGCTACAAGTGTTGCATCTGTCGCTGGTGTTCTTTTTGGTGTCGCTGCCTTGCTTGGGAGCGTGGGCGATAGTGGGTGTGGGGTCTGGCAAGTTGTTGCAATCACGCTCCACGCAAACGTATTTCAACAGGAGCATGGGTGTTCTGTTGTTATGTTCTGCCTGGTTGCCCCTGGCCGTATAGAAGTGATAACGATAAGGGCATGTCCGCCGAGAATCTTGTGTATTCCGTAATTAACCTCACAAATGTCAACCTTTGTAAACTGTCAACAATGACAGTTTACAGTCTGTGCAGAAACAAGCTTTCATGGTTCATCCAGGATTAGGGCCGCGCATGGCCTTTGGATACCTTACTTCTTGTAACGGAGACCGAATCCATGAACGCTGTGATCAAACGTACCAGCTTTGCAGACGGCAATTTTGTCAATGCCAAGGCTTATGCAACCGACAAAAAAATTCCAGATTTTAATGCTACCTCCCGACTGATCGAGAGAGTCAAAACAGGCCCCAACGCAAATGAAGCCGTATTGATCACTGCCATTGACCGGCCGGCCTCAAAAACGAAAGCGAACAGCTCGTTTGCTCGAGAGCTTGCTATCGTTATTCCCGAGGATTTTGCGGAGGGTGTCTATTCACTGAAAAGTCGAGACGATGCCAACTTCAGCTTCAAAGACGCAGACGGAACTATCTACGAAGGTGTTTCAGGCAGCATCGAACTTCAGCCGGCAACGGAAGGAAATGTAAAGGGCAAATTCAGCATCAATCTCGAACTACCGGACAAGGACGGAGAGACTTTTCTATTCAAGGGAGACTTTCAGGTATTGAAAGCAGGATAATCAACATCGCCATTAATAAAAAGGGAAGCTTAAGCTTCCCTTTTTACTGACCACTCAGAACTTGAAATGAGCCCCCATATTCACGCCATAATCCTTGGTGACACTATCACCTTTACTGGTGTCCACTTCCGCATGGAGTTGCCAGCGATCATTCAATGTCCACGAGGCGCCTGCTCCGACTTCGAAACGGCTGCCCGACAGGTCATTATTGAACTTATTATCGTTGACTCGTACTTCATTGTTTTTTGCGAACTCATGAACGATGGCTGCCCGAATATGCGGTTGCAGTACGCTGCCATTGGTCAATGTCATACCACGTCCCAAGGTCACACCCGCCTTACCCAGCAGGGAACGCGTCGTGTCCGAATCCGCTTTCAGGCCGTTGTCCAGACTGAATTTCTTGCCTTGCACGGAGGCTGCCTGCCACTGGGTAAATACTTCTGCGTAATACCCGTCCTTAATGTCGATATGTTTACCGAACTCGACCAAGGCACTGGCACCCAGATTGTTGTAATTACCCTCGGTCAGCTTGCCATCGCTCATTGATACTTTGGCATCGTTGCGGAAATGATTGAGCTTGGCCACGGTATCCAGGTAGTAACCGTTACCGCCCAACCAGGTACCGTAGAGGCCGATGAATGTACTATCGATTTCCCCGGAACTGCCGCGACTCAAATCGAGGTTCGACTTGCTGTAGCCAATAAAACTACCCAGCAATACTCGCTCGCCTGCAATCTGTACCGGGGTGTCCACCCCCATGGAAATTCCGTATTGGTTCTGACTGTAACCACTTCCGTAAGCATTGTTGCTGATGCTATACCGGCTACCGAAAGACCGAACCCATCCCCCCGTTTGCCCACCGTTGACGCGTAGATCCCCCATCCGGTTGTTCAATAATACTGTCTCACCGTAGATCACCGTGGGTGCTACGGCGGAAATCGCCAACACTGCACGCGTCGGCGTGCTGACTACCGTTTTATCGGGTTGCAGGTACCAGTCATCACCTTCCTTGACCAAGCGGTAAGTAAACGCCCCGGCGTCGACCTGATTGTTGACGAGACCATACTGGGCAGTACCTGCGACGCTCTGTACTACCTTGATCGACGAATCAGTCACCGGATCGAGACCTGTGCTGGACACCAGTAACTGATGATTGCCGGCAGCGCTGCCGGTGACATTCAACAGGTCGCTGATACCCTTGTTGAAATCAGCACCCATCTCAAACGTGCCACTGTCCGCCAGATTGACCACGTTCAGCTGGAAGTATTCCTGATTTCCCCCCAGGCGCACCCTGCCGCCATTGTTGAGTGTGAGGTTGTTAACCGACTGGCTGTCGGTCATTTGCCACAGCGCCTGATTGCTGATGGAAAAGTTGGCGATATTGTTCACCTGACCGGTCAGGCTGGCACCGTTGTCCACATTCAGGCTGGCAACACTGTCAGCAGCGGCCGTGACATTCCCGGTCATCACGCTCTTATTGTTGATCGTTGCAACGGCTACATCCTGCAAATTACCGGTGAATGTGGAGGCATTGTCGATCACCACACTTGAGGCGCCTTGCACGTTACCGCTCATTACGCTCTGATTATTGATCGTTACATTGGCTACATCTTGCAAATTGCCGGCAAATGTAGACCCGTTGTTGATCAACACGCTTGAGGCACCTACTACGTTGCCCGTCATACTCGCGTGATTGTTGAGCGTTGCTGAGGTAACGTTCTGCAAGTCACCGGACAGCGATGCATTGTTTTGCAAGGTGATGTTCGCCGAACTACCGGACGCCACCACAGCATTACCAACCAAGACGCTGTTATCAACGAGAAAATTGGCCGAAGCGCCAGGACCGACTTCAAGCAGCGTACCGTTACCGGCGATCAGGCTTGAGCCATTACGTACTTCGATATTGGCCACGGTGGGAAAATTCGGCGCGTTGATGCCAACCACAATGGCCGAGCCGCTCTTGCCTTCCCCCCGGGTACTGTCCAGCACGATCGTCGTAGGAATGATCGCTGATGCCTGTGTGTCTGTACCAACGATCAAGGCGTTGACACCGCCGGAAATCGTGCTGCCGCTGGCAGTCAATGAACCCTCAAGCAAACGAATCCCGAAACTGTTGACGCCCGTCCCTTCTACGGTCGAATTCTGAACGTTGATTTCACTGAAACGGTTACCCGCAATCCCGCCTTGTAAGCCCCGAACAACCGCCTGGTCACGCAGGGTTACTGTCGAACCGCCGATGCTTGAAACGCCACGTACGGCCGATAGCCCGATTCCAGAGACACTGGTGACCGTTGAATTGCTCAGGATGGCGTTGGCGTTGGTAAGGAAAATACCTTGGGCAAAACCGCCTTCTCCTGCCGAAGTGACGCTTGAGTTTGTCAAGTTGATCACTCCACCTGCTGAACTGGTGATACCGAGCGTTGCGGCTCCAGAACCGATCAGTGTGGCGTTGGCTTCAAGTTGCCAGTTTTCGACAGGGGTATTGGAGTCGATGGACTGACTGGTGCCCGCGGGGATGGTGGCAGCCTGAATCAATGATGAATTCAATACGAGGGATATAAACGAAAATGTCCAGAGACCTATCGAATGTTTAGGGAAGGGAAGTTGCATCTTTGACGACATAGTTAAGTCCTACTCGATTGCATTCCGTCAGGAACGAGTCTCCGACTCAAACTGTGCGCGAGCCGGACTGAAACGGCCGCCAGACTACGGTTTACCTTTCCAGCTATATGTAGGACAAATCCTTGTGTATGTACGACTTATCCATTTTTGTAGTGCGAGGCTCCGTATCTGGACGTACAAGACTTCACCTCCACTGATGAAGGCGACAACCAGTGCCGCCTTCATCAGTAGGAAGATTTACTTCAAGCATCAATTAAGGAGATGGCTCAGGTCGCTCTTGCTCGCAATACACCAGGCTCGAGTTCAACAGCGCAACAGGCACTGTGACCGCGGACTCAATCCCGTTAACCGTATAAGCGATACGCGCATAACGGGTCGGAGGACGTGTACCCGTAGCTGCCAATTGGATCGTCCTGATCGCGGTGTAGTTTGTCAGCCTGAACTCCAGATCCCCGGTCGCCGGCATCGTCGCCGTGTCGGTGATGCGGGTATTGGGGATAACAGGGGCACCCACCGCGTTGGTTTCCCGGCCATCAACCTCCAAGTTCACCGTGGCACCCGCCGGGATATTGGCATCGCGCCGGATCCTGATCCGTAGCTGGCGCGGTAGGTAAGGTGGCATAGGTCCATTTGCCACTTGCGGGTGGTTGAGACTGGGGCAGTTGATGCTGGTAACGATGCGTTCCGGCACCAATGCCGTGGCTGTCCGGAAGGCTGAAACAACAATCTGAGGTTCCGGCAAATTGATCACGATGGCTGTCACATCGACTTTTGTCGTGACTTGCTGTTTCATCACGTTGTCGCTGCCAGGGTACTCGATGGTTACGTAAGCCTCTCTGGGGTTACCACCCGCGACGGTGCCGTTCATCTCAGCCCGAATGGTGTCCCAAGGCAAGGTGGTTGTGACTGTTGTATCGCCCACTCGCACGGGTACCGGATCGCCGACCTGTTTGTCCTGATAATAGAACTTTACAATTTCCCGGCCCGTTACCGGGCGACTGTTGTCAACCCATATTGGCCAGTTCATGGTCGCAGCTATGCCTGCCTGTGCCGGACCGAGTGTATTAGGGGCCGGCGGCGGAGTACCTGCGCCCTGAACCACCACTGGCCGAATATTAGGGTTTTCCAGTTCCGGCAGGTTTGGTTGTTCCGGCCCGGCATATGCAAAATCGACTACGCCAAAGCTGGACGGCGAGACCGGATTGGGCGTAATGGTAGAGCGAAACAGTTCAAACCAGTATTCGAACTCCACCTCTTCTGCCCCGTTGGGGTCGCCAAAAAGCTGGGCAAAGATGTCGAAGTCCAGTTCGAATTTCAGTGGGCCCGGGGTGCCTGCAGGTGGGATGATTTGCTCCGGCAAGTTGATAGGCGCACCGGCTTCATTCGAAGTGATGTATGGAATAATCCGGTCACCGGGTAACGAGTTAAGGGGAAAGTTGATCTCCATGATGGCTTTGGTCGGCGAAGCAACCGTCAGGAAGGTGATCGGTATACGGCCACCGGGACCGGTGACTGGAATTGTCGGTGCTTCGAGTACCGGGGCTGGTGTCTTGACCCTTCTGAACATCGTGGTAATAGGCGAGTTATTGCTGATATTGCCCGGTAAATCCGTAATGTTGTAGGCGTAATAGTAAGTGCCCTCAGGCAAGGCAGCGAGAAACGCATGTTCAACATTGGCTGCTCCACCCACAGGAAGGGGGAAGTCTGCAATCGCGGGGGTTTGGCCCTGCATCAATGAGAAAGTAGTTTGTGTAGAAATATAGAAGTTGAGCTTGTCGAGGCCCGCTTCAAACTTTTGATAAGCAGTGGGAATGACCAGGGCCAATCCACCAGCGTTGGCTGGGTCATTCAACCAGGCATCGTCGATGACCGCAGGAAACGTAGCGCCCAACGTCAGCACCAGCGGCCTGTTGCCCGTACCATTAGGCCCGCCTGGCATCCGTTGATAAGCCGCGGTCAAGTCGATCAGGACATCGGCAAACGGTCCGGAGGTATCGACGTTCTCGAAGGCGTCGTAAATCATGAATGCCAGTTGGTATACGGTGTAATCACCGTTTAAATGGAACAGTTCGATCAGCCTTTCGGTGGTCACGTCGAACTCGATCGGGTATGTCCAGTCACCCCCAGACTCGTTGGCTTTTAATCGGGTTGCAACGACATAAGTGGGATCGAATTCGACAGGGATGACACCTTTCGGGAACAAATGAAGTTCGACTCTATGGCCACCCTCCGGGCTTTTATCATCAATATCAGCCAACTGCACCTTTATCAGCCGGTCTTCTCTGAGCTGCTTATAAGTCAGGCGCAAATCCGGTAATTGGTCAACAACGGTCGGTGGCAAAGCCAGGACACCGCCACCTGTTTTAACCTGCATATTCATTTTCGTATACTCCATCGATGAGTTAAATCATTGACCCACACACGTAATTGCCCGATGGAGAACTGCGCGACTGCTGGCTGCATGCTCCAGGTATCAGGGGACTACCCCTGAACTAAATTCCGGCACTGACGTCCTTCAGCTTCAACTACTATTACACGTTAACCACGTACAACTTTTGCAGCTGTTTCAACAACTTCAAGGACCACAAAATACTGACTCCCCAGGAATAACGCGGTCGATCTTTACCAGTCCCGCTGCAGACATTCCCACTGGGGCGTTATTACGATAAATAGAGTATTTGACCAAAGCCGACCCCAACCCCTCAATAGGCTTTATTAACCTGTCGTACTGCATAAGAATGAAGTTGAAACCATTAATAGCCTCCTGCTCGGTCAACCGCTTGGTGAAACGAGTGGACGTATTCGCGATGGCACCGACCCCGTTCAGGCTCCTGAAAGACTCCCAATCCAGAAGGCACTGGTCATTACGCTCAAACTTGCCCGGTTGTCGCGGAATACGAACTTCAATCCCCTGCCACATAGGCGGAATCGTTTTGCAATTGAGATAACCCCAGAGGGTGGCATCGGGGAAAACCGGTTCCACCAGATTGGTTGGAACAGGGCGTCTCAACGTGAAACGTTGTGGCAACGAGGTGTCCTCGTTGCCGTTATCTCCCAATGTCACCCGATACCGCAGGCTGATCTCACCAGCGCGTTGAAGGTACTGTGCCGGCAGATGGAACCGTGCGGGAATGGTTACCGGAACAGGAAAAGGGTTGCTGTAGAAAAGCGTTTCACCCGTGACACCTGGTTCCAGCACCCAGATTTCCAACAAGTCCCGGTTGCCAACCCCCGTGGAGGGCGATTCCCACAGGGGGATGTTCAAGTACACACCATTGGTCGAAGCGTCTGGCGGCAACAGCGCCGTCGGATCGTTTGGATCTACCCCCTCGACAGTGAACTTCTCGGCAAACACACCAATTCCGGCATTTTTTGCTGAAGCCATCTTCTGCCCCCAAGTTCGGATTTTTCTGGTGCCGATGGAATAAATTAGATCCGTTTATTTCCTGCCCGCCTACTGTCAGATCTGACAGGTTTCAATACCGTTTGTCGGAATCGTGTGTCGGTGACTGGCGTGTCAGACTTGACGGGACGGTGATTTTTGATGTCTTCTGAAACCGGTTTCAGACTCAATGACCTACAACTTCAATAACAGGTCCACCTACGTGAACGATTTCTCCGCCGCCCAGCGCAGCCGCGTCACCATGCTCGACGTGGCCGAACATGCCGGTGTCTCCAAGGCCAGCGTCTCGCGCTTCATCGGCGATGACCGCGCCTTGCTCTCCGATGCCATTGCCTTGCGTATCGAGCAAGCCATTGCCGAACTCGGCTATCGCCCCAACCAGATGGCCCGCGGTCTTAAGCGCGGGCGCACTCGCTTGATCGGCATGCTGGTGGCCGATATCCGTAACCCTTATTCGATAGCCGTGATGCACGGGGTGGAAACCGCCTGCCGTCAGCACGGTTACAGCCTGGTGGTGTGCAACACCGATCGCGATGACGAGCAGGAACGCCAGCATCTGGCGTTGCTGCGCTCGTACAACATTGAAGGCTTGATCGTGAACACCCTTGGCCACCACCGCGATGAGTTGCGTGAATTGCATCGGGAGATGCCGATGGTGCTGGTGGATCGAAAGGTCGAACAGCTTGAGAGTGATTTGGTCGGTCTGGACAACCCGGCCGCCGTGGAAATGGCCATTGCCCATTTGCAGCAACGCGGTTATCGCGACGTGCTGATGGTGACGGAACCGTTTGATGGCACCAGTTCGCGGATTGAACGGGTCAGCAGTTTCAAGGCGCAGATCGGAAAGCGTCCGACGCTGACCGGCGCTGTGCTGGAAACCGGTAGCGCGTTGACTGTGCAGCTAAAAACCTTCCTGGAAACACCCGGCCCTGGTCCGAAAGCGTTGTTCTGTGCCAATGGCATTGCAGCGTTGGCCGCTACCCATTCCTTGCGTGAGTTGCAGTGCAATCTGTTTGAGGATGTCGGGCTGATTGCCTTGGATGATCTGGATTGGTATCCGCTGGTGGGTAGCGGGATTACGGCGCTTGCCCAGCCGACGGAGGAAATTGGCGCGCGTGCCTTTGAGTGTTTGCTCAAGCGGTTGCGCGGGGATGACGGGCCGGTGCGGACATTGGATTTTTCGGCGCGGTTGATTGTGCGTGGGTCCACCTTTGGAAATTTTCGGTAAATGTGATGGCCTCTTCGCGAGCAAGCCCGCTCCCACAGGGGTATGTGGCGTTCAAACATCCTGTGGGAGCGGGCTTGCTCGCGAAGGCGGCCTCAATAACAACACTTCCCCCCAAGTAAATATTTTTTTGAACAAAAATGAAACCGGTTTCAGAGGTGCAAAACAATGAACAAACCACCCGTTTCCATCAGCCTGTCGAGCTACGGCGCCGACCTGGTCCGCCAACGCGGCCAAGGCAGTTTTATAGCCGTGTTGGCTGCAGCCAGCGCCACGCACATCGAATGGCGCGAAGAGTTGCTGACCGACGAAGACCCGCTGCAACTGACCGACGCTACCCAATCCTACGGGCTGGAAAGCATCTATTCGTCGCCAATGGAATTGTGGCTGGCCGGCCAGTCGAAACCCAATCCTGAACTGCTCACCACCCTCCAGCGCGCCGAAACCTTCGGCGCAAAGTGGCTGAAAGTCTCCCTGGGCTATTTCACCGACAACAACGATCTCCAGGCCTTGAGCCGAATCCTCGCGCAAAGCCCGTTGCAACTGCTGGTGGAAAACGACCAGACCTTGCACGGCGGCCGTATCGAACCGTTTCAACGCTTCTTCGGTGAAGTTGAGCAACACAATCTGCCGGTCAAGATGACCTTCGATATCGGTAACTGGCAATGGCAGGACCAGTCCGCTGCCAGCGCTGCGCGGTTGCTCGGCCGGCATGTCGGCTACGTGCATTGCAAAGCCGTGGCGCGTCGGGCCGACGGCAAACTGGTCGCCACGCCGCCAGCTGCCAGCGACGTGCATCTGTGGGAACAACTGCTGCGGCACATGGCCCACGGCGTGATGCGGGCGGCGGAATATCCGCTGCAAGGCGATGACCTGGTGCAGTTGACCACCGAGCATGTCGCCACCCTCGCCCGACTCGGCCAATCCCGCCTGGAGAGTGCTCATGCCTGAGTTCGATATTCTTTCGTTCGGCGAAACCATGGCGATGTTTGTCGCCGAACAGAACGGTGACCTGGCGTCCGTCAGCCAATTTCACAAGCGCATTGCCGGGGCCGACAGCAACGTCGCGATTGGCCTGTCGCGGCTGGGTTTCAATGTGGCGTGGTTGAGCCGGGTGGGTGCCGATTCGCTGGGGCGGTTTGTCGTCGACACGCTGGAAAAAGAAGGCCTGGATTGCAGCCATGTCGCCATCGACCCGGCTTATCCGACCGGGTTTCAGCTCAAGTCCCGCACCGAGGATGGCAGCGATCCGGCGGTCGAGTATTTCCGTCGCGGTTCGGCGGCCAGTCATTTGTCGGTGCAATCGATCTCCCCGTCATTGCTCAACGCGCGGCATCTGCACGCCACCGGCATTCCTCCGGCGCTGTCGGCGTCGGCTCGGGAAATGTCGTTTGAACTGATGACCCGCATGCGCAATGCCGGGCGCAGCGTGTCCTTCGACCCGAATCTGCGCCCAAGCCTGTGGGCCAGCGAACGCTTGATGATCACCGAGATCAACCGTCTCGCCGCCCTCGCCCATTGGGTGCTGCCGGGGCTGAGTGAAGGCCGTTTGCTGACCGGGTTCGAAGACCCGGCGGACATTGCGGCGTTTTATCTCGATCAAGGCACTGAAGCGGTCGCGATCAAGCTGGGGCCGCATGGTGCGTATTACCGAACCCATCAAGATGAAGGTTTCGTTGCCGGCGTGCCCGTGGCAACGGTGGTCGATACGGTCGGTGCCGGCGATGGCTTTGCCGTCGGAATGATCAGCGCCTTGCTGGAAAACCACAGCTTTGCCGATGCCGTGCAGCGGGCCAACTGGATTGGTAGCCGTGCGGTGCAGAGTCGGGGGGATATGGAGGGGTTGCCGACCCGGCTTGAATTATCTGTTGAATTCGAGGCCGCTATCGCGAGCAGGCTCACTCCCACAGGGGATCTGTGGCGTTCACAAAACCCGTGTGGGAGCGAGCCTGCTCGCGATGAGGCCCGCACAGTCACTGAAGATTTTTGACCCGTTACCTGCTGCGACAAAAACAACAAGCTCAGGAGCACCACCATGAAAACCGCCTCACTCGCCACCCGCCGCTGGTGGTACATCATGCCCATCGTCTTCATCACCTACAGCCTGGCGTATCTGGACCGTGCCAATTACGGGTTCGCCGCCGCCTCCGGGATGGCTGCCGACCTGATGATCACGCCCGGCCTGTCGTCGATGCTCGGCGCGCTGTTTTTCCTTGGCTACTTTTTCTTCCAGGTGCCGGGCGCGATCTATGCGCAGAAGCACAGCGTAAAGAAGCTGATTTTCGTCAGCCTGATCCTATGGGGCGGGCTTGCCACGTTGACCGGGATCGTGTCCAACGCCTATTGGCTGATCGTGATCCGCTTCATGCTCGGCGTGGTCGAAGCCGCGGTGATGCCGGCGATGCTGGTGTACCTGTGCCACTGGTTCACCCGTGCCGAACGCTCGCGGGCCAATACCTTTCTGATCCTTGGCAACCCGGTGACCATGCTCTGGATGTCGGTGGTGTCGGGCTATCTGGTGCAGCATTACAGCTGGCGCTGGATGTTCATCATCGAAGGGTTGCCGGCGGTGCTGTGGGCGTTTATCTGGTGGCGTCTGGCCGATGACCGTCCGGCCCAGGCCAAGTGGCTGACCGACCAGGAGAAGCACGACCTGGAAAGCGCCCTCGCCGCCGAACAGGTCGGGATCAAAGCGGTGAAGAACTACGCCGAAGCCTTCCGCTCGCCGAAAGTGATCATCCTCGCGTTGCAGTTTTTCTGCTGGAGCATTGGGGTCTACGGTTTCGTGTTGTGGCTGCCGTCGATCCTCAAGGCCGGCGCGCAGATGGACATGATCGAAGCCGGCTGGCTCTCGGCGCTGCCGTACCTGGCCGCGGTGATCGCCATGTTGCTGGTGTCCTGGGGCTCGGACAAATTGCAGAAGCGCAAACGCTTTGTCTGGCCGCCGCTGCTGATTGCCTCCATTGCGTTCTACGGCTCCTACGCCTTGGGCGCCGAACATTTCTGGTGGTCCTACACCCTGCTGGTGATTGCCGGCGCCTGCATGTATGCGCCGTATGGGCCGTTTTTCGCCATCGTTCCCGAAATCCTTCCGGCGAACGTTGCCGGGGGTGCCATGGCGCTGATCAACAGCATGGGCGCGTTGGGTTCGTTCGGCGGTTCGTATCTGGTCGGTTACCTGAACAGCTCCACCGGGTCGCCCGGCGCTTCGTATTTGCTGATGAGCGGCGCGTTGATGCTCTCGGTGGTGCTGACGATTTTCCTCAAGCCCGGCGCCAGTGACCGGGTCGTGGCCAAGGCCGCTGCGCAACGGCCAGTGACTGCTCACCCTTGAATTGAAGTTGAGATGATAACGATGAAAAAGCAGGTCGTGCTGTACAAGAAACTCTCGCCGCTGTTGATGGCTCGACTGCATGAGCACACCGAGGTGACCCTGATCGACAACCTTAACCCGGAAGGCATCGCGCAACTGCGCGCCGCCCTGCCCCGAGCCCATGGTTTGCTCGGTGCGAGCCTGAAACTGGACGCCGAATTACTCGACCTGGCGCCGAGTCTGCAAGCCATCGCCAGCGTCTCCGTGGGCGTCGACAACTACGACATCGACTACCTGACCGAGCGACGCATCCTGCTCAGCAACACGCCTGACGTGCTGACGGAAACCACGGCTGACACGGGTTTCGCGCTGATTCTGGCGACGGCGCGGCGAGTGGTGGAACTGGCCAACATGGTCCGTGCCGGGAAGTGGACCCGCAACATCGGCCCGGTGCATTTTGGCACCGATGTGCATGGCAAGACGCTGGGCATCATTGGCATGGGGCGGATTGGCGAGGCGCTGGCGCAACGTGGGCATTTCGGCTTTGGCATGCCGGTGATCTATCACAGCCACTCGCCGAAACCGGCGGTTGAGCAACGATTTGATGCTGAGTACCGCAGCCTGACCGAGCTGTTGCAGCAGGCGGATTTCATTTGCCTGACCTTGCCGCTGACGGCTGAGACCGAAGGCTTGATTGGCGCCGAGGAATTCGCCTTGATGCGCCCAGAGAGCATTTTCATCAATATTTCCCGGGGCAAGGTGGTGGACGAAGCGGCGCTGATCGAGGCGTTGCGCACCGGGCAGATTCGCGCGGCCGGGCTGGATGTGTTTGAGCGTGAGCCGTTGAATCTGGATTCACCGTTGTTAACGTTGAGCAACGTGGTGGCGACGCCGCACATGGGGTCGGCGACGCATGAGACGCGGGAGGCGATGGCGGAGTGTGCGGTGGATAATCTGTTGATGGCGTTGGCTGGGGAGCGGCCGAAGAATCTGGTGAATGTCGGGGCGTGGCAGGCTTGACAGTGATCGTTCCCACGCTCCGCGTGGGAACGATCTGTCTGTCAGGCACGCCGTGCTTCGAGCAAGTCCGCCGCACACAAGGCAATCCGCCGGCACGCATCGGCCAGTTTCACCTGATCCACCACCAACCCGATCCGGATATGCCCCGCCGCACTCGGTCCGAACGCCTCCCCGGCGAGCACGGACACGCCGTAACCCTCCAGCAACCGCTCGGCGAAGCCTTGGGCGCATAACCCGGTCAGGCGCACATCCACCATCACAAACATCCCGCCATCCGGCCGGATAGGTCGAAGCCCCGCGCAGTTGCTCAACCGCGCGCACACCAGATCGCGACGCTGGCGATATTCCTCGCGCATCAGCGCCACTTCCGGCAGGTCTTCATCCAGCGCCACTTGCGCGGCTTTCTGCACAAAATTCGGGATGCCAAACAGCATACACAAGGACAAATGCACCAGGTGCTCGGCCAGCATTTTCGGGCCGATTGACCAACCGACGCGCCAGCCGCTCATGGCGTGGGATTTGGACAGGCTGTTGATCGTCGCAGTGCGTTCGGCCATGCCCGGCAGGCTCGCCGGGCTGATGTGTTCGCCCTCGAACAGCAGATCGCTGTAGACCTCGTCACTGATCAGCCACAGATCATGGCGCACGCACAACGCGGCCAGCGCTTGCCAGGTCTTCAAGGACAGGCTGGCGCCGGAAGGATTGTTGGGGCTGTTGAGCAACAGGACGCGGGTCTTGGGCGTGATCAGCGCCGCCACATCCGCCGGATCAACACGAAAGCCGTTCTCCGGCCGCACCGCCACTGGCACCACTTTGGCGGCGCAGGCGCCGAACACGCCTTCGTAGGTCACATACATCGGTTCGGCGACGATCACCTCATCGCCCGGATCGAGCAGGCATTGCGCGACCGAATACACCGCACATTGCGCGCCCGGAAACACGATCACGTGATCGGCGTCCACCGCCTGTCCACTGCGCTGTCGATGGCGCCGCGCAACGCTGCTGCGCAACCCGCGACTGCCGCGCACTTCCGGGTAATGGGTGTCACCGGCCCGCAAGCTGTCGATAGCCGCCTGGACGACGGGCGGCGGCGTGTCGAAATCCGGATCGCCGATCGACAGCAGCAGCACATCGATACCTTGTTCGCGCATTTCCAGCGCTCGGTCATGAATCTGCCAGGCTGCTGCTCCGTCTCCGGCGATTCGTTGGGTCAAGGCTGAATAGCGCATGTGCTTCTCCTGTCGCGCGCGGACTCCCAGCCTCAACCCTATCTCAAATCACGAAACGCGCCAGCTATTTGGCATCAGCCAGGACTCACTGAGTGAAACTCGTTAAGTTGAACGCGTTTTTCGACCCTGTCTAGCTGACAGTAGACGAGCCTTTTTTGAGACCGCTAAATGAGCGCAGGAATTTCGAATTTCGATGCGGTTTCCTTTCATAACCATCCTGCTTTGGAGAATCGGAATGTCGAATGTTGATAAAACATCTCAGAAACAAATACCTGTATTACCAGTGTTACCAAAGGAAGTGTTGGATAACGGCCTCACTCAGAGATACCTCTCAGAAAACGGCAATCAATTGAAAGTCACTATAGAGCCCTATCCTGATAAATCGTACGACCTCGTCGCGGTAACATTTGGTACACCGCCCAAAATTTTTACTGTTAATGCGAGCCTTTCTAACTCGGGCTCTCACACGACTGTCAGGTTTACGACTTACAACATTCGCGCGATAGGCAATGGCACACATCCAATGTCCTATAAACTGTTCAAATTGGCAGATAACAGCACTTCGCCAACATCGCTCTCTCAAGACATCACAGTGAAGGACATGCAAATGCAAAAGGCTATATAGGCATTTGCTTAAACTGAGTACCGCACTATTAATTAAAGTTGGAGCATGAAACTGCTCCAACTTATTACATCGGCTTCGACTCATACATTTCAAATCACAAACCGCGCCACCATCGCATTCAAATCCACCGCCAGACGCGACAGTTCATGGGTTGCAGCGCTGGTCTGATTGGCACCGGCGGCTGACTGGGTGGCGAGGTCGCGGATGTTCACCAGGTTGCGGTCGACTTCGCGGGACACCTGGGCCTGTTCTTCCGAGGCGCTGGCGATCACCAGGTTGCGTTCGTTGATCAAGTGGATCGACTGGGTGATCTGCTCCAGCGCCACACCAGCGGCGCGAGCCATTTCCAGGGTACTTTGGGTGCGCTGATTGCTTTGCTGCATCGACGAGACGGCTTCGCCCGTGCCGTTCTGGATGCCGGCGACCATTTTTTCGATTTCCTGGGTCGATTGCGCGGTGCGATGGGCCAAGGCACGGACTTCGTCCGCGACCACGGCAAAACCACGCCCGGCTTCACCGGCACGGGCCGCTTCAATTGCAGCGTTGAGGGCCAGCAGGTTGGTTTGCTCGGCGATAGCGCGGATCACGTCCAGCACTTTGCCGATGTCCCGCCCTTGAGCGGCCAGCCCTTCGATCATCAACGAAGTGTTTTGCACGTCGTGGGTCATGGTCTGGATCGCGTCAACCGTTTCCACCACGCGGTCGCGGCCTTCGCGCGCCGCCTGGGTCGACTGGTTCGAGGCTTCGGAGGTCGACACGGCGTTGCGTGCGACTTCTTCCACGGCGGCGGTCATTTCGTTGACCGCTGTCGCAGCCTGTTCGATTTCGTTGTTCTGTTGCTGCAGGCCGCGAGACGCTTCCTGGGTCACGGTGCTCAACTCTTCGGCAGCCGCTCCCAATTGCGTGGCGGAACCGGCGATCTGTTCGATGGTTTTGCGCAGGTTGGCCTGCATGACGGACAAGGCGCCGAGCAAACGGGCCGGTTCATCCTTGCCGTCGATTTCGATGGCCTTGCTCAGGTTGCCGCCGGCAATGGTTTCGGCGGCTTGCACGGCGCGATTCAGCGGCGTGACGATGCTGCGGGTCAACAGCCAGGCCAGCAGCACGGTCATGAGCGAGGCCACCACCGACACCGCGATGATGCCGTTCACGGCGGTGTTGTAGTTGTCTTCAGCGATCACACCGGCTGCTTTGGCGCCATCATTGTTATAGGCCACCAGTTTATTGAGCTGTTCGCCCATCTGGTCGGTGCCTTCCTTGATCCGCGTGTTGATCAAGGTGCGCATCTCATCCACCTTGTTCTGGCGCGACAGGTCCATCATCTCGCGCTGCGCTTGCATGTATTTGTCCAATGTCGCACTGAACACCTTGTACAGCGCCGCTTCGTCAGGGCCTGCCGGCAACTCGGCGTAGCTGGCCTGTGCCTTGCGTGCCTTGTCGGTGAGCACGCCAATTCGGGTTTCAGCCTCTTGCAAGCTCGCCGGCTCGCGGTTGACCAGAATCCGGAACGACAAAATGCGCATGCGCAGGATATTTTCGGTGACATTGCCCAGGTAGCTGACGCTGGGCAGTTGGGTGCTGCCCATGTCGACCGAGGACTGGCGGATGATCGACATGCGATTCACCGCAAATACGCCCAGTACGATGACGAGCAAGGCAATGAAGGCAAACCCCAGGAAAGCTCGAGGCGCGATATTCAGATTACGCAGGGACATAGGACGATACTCGGGTGATTGAGCGGCGAGCGTCCTTGCGGTGATGGCTGAGTGGCGGGAGAGGGGCGCGCGAAGTCAGCCGGGCGCCACTGTTGTAATAGGTTTGTGTGCGCCTATTGGGTGTATCGGCTGGGGATGAGGTTTTATGCGGGGAATTGAGAAAAATATTTTGCGGGGCTGCAAGTGTCTCAACCTTGAAACACACATCCCTGTAGCAGCTGCCGAGCAGCGCGAGGCTGCGTTCGGCTGCGAAGCAGTCGTAAATCCTGCGCACGCGATCATTCAGGCAAACCGCATGTTTCGGATCGGCGAGGACTGCGTCCTCGAACGCAGCCTCGCAGGCTCGACAGCTGCTACAGGGATGGATTGAACCTCAGGATTTGCGAGTGGCCATTCTCCAGACACGTGCGATATCACTGGCGCGATCTTGCAACAACCGCGGCGCCTCGGCACAGGCCTGTTCCAGCGTCATCGGCCCGCTGGCCAAGGCAAACGCCGCATCGATGCCATGTGCGTACAAATCCTGATACCCCTCGCCCAACGTCCCCGCGATCACAATCACCGGCACGCCCTGCTCCCGGGCAATTCGCGCCACGCCAAACGGCGTCTTGCCGCGCAAGGTCTGGGCGTCAAAACGGCCTTCGCCGGTGATGACCAGGTCAGCGCCCTTCACCGCGTCTGCCAGCCCGACCAACTCGGCGACGACCTCCACGCCGGCCTTGAATTGCGCATCCAGAAACGCCTTGGCCGCAAACCCCAGACCACCCGCAGCGCCGCTGCCGGGCTCGTCTTTGACATCCTTACCCAACGCTTGCGCGCAAAGCTCGGCGAAGTGCCCGAGGGCTGCATCCAGTTGCAGCACCTGCTCGGGCGATGCACCTTTCTGCGGTCCAAAAATCGCTGAAGCGCCATGCGGACCGCACAGTGGATTGTTGACGTCGGCCGCGATGTCGAAGCGCACGTTGGTCAGGCGCGGATCGATTTCACTCATATCGATTTGCGCCAGTTTTGCCAATGCCAAACCGCCCGGTGCCAGCGTTTGCCCCTGGGCGTCCAGCAACTTAACGCCCAGCGCCTGCATCGCCCCGGCACCGCCGTCATTGGTGGCGCTGCCGCCAATGGCCAGGATCACCCGTTGCGCCCCGGCCTCCAGCGCCGCACGAATCAGTTCGCCGGTGCCAAAGGTGCTGCTGATGCACGCATCGCGCTGCCCCGGCGGCACCAGTTGCAAGCCGCTGGCTTCGGCCATTTCGATGATCGCGGTGTGGGTTTGGGGCAACCAACCCCACGCGGCATCGACGGCCACCCCGAGCGGACCGCGAACCTGCGTCCTGCGCAATTGACCTTCGCACGCCGCCAGAATCGACTCGACCGTGCCTTCGCCGCCGTCGGCCATCGGGCATTTGACCAGTTGCGCGTCCGGCCAGACCTGCGCCAGGCCAAGGGCGATGGCGTCAGCCACACCCTGGGCACTCAGGCTGTCCTTGAACGAATCGGGGGCGATGACGATTTTCATGCGAATTCTCCAGTTCCAATGCGTTCCATGCTGCCAGCAGCCCCGAACAATAACGCCGGTCAGCTGCACAAGCGGGTGTGGCGTTTATTGTTCATTTCCACAAAACCCGACCCACACACTGTTTGTAGCAGCTGCCGAGCAGCGCGAGGCTGCGTTCGAGGACGAAGTCCTCGCAAATCCGGTCTATGCGGTTTGTCTGATTCACCGCAGCGGATGGATTCACGACTGCTTCGTCCGAACGCGGCCCGAACCGAACGCAGTCTCGCGCTGCTCGGCAGCTGCTACAAGATTGGGGTTTGTCAGTCAGTTTGGGGGAGGAGCTGGACGCCGAGGTACAGCGCGAGCATCCCGTCCAGTTTCAGCGGATCAACCCCGCTCAACTCGGCAATCCGCTCCATTCGGTAGCGCAGACTATTGCGATGAATCCCCAGCGCATCGGCACACGCCTGGCTCTGCCCGTCGTGTTCGCACCAACTGCGCAAGGTCGCCAGCAGTTGGCCGTTGCCGTCCTTGGCGATGACTTTGCGCAGTGGCTTGAGCAGCTCATCCAGCGCGTCGTCATTGCGATGCCGCCACAGCATCACCGGCAGCCGATAACGGTGGAGCGTCAGCAACCGCGAACGCGGCAATACATCGCGCCCATACGCCAGCAAGTCGCCGACCCGTCGATAGCAACGACGCAGCCCCGACAATCCATCCGCCTGCCCGCCCACGGCAATGCGCAAAATGTTCCAGCCCAGACCGTCGAGTTTTTCCAGCAGCCGATCATTCTCGATCGCCTGACTTGCCGGCCGGCACCACAATAACGAAGTCTTGGCCGAGCTCACGCACCAACTGTCAGGGTAACGCGATGTCAGCCAGGCACTGAGCGCATCAACTGTCTGCCCCGGACCGTGCTCCACGCCCAACTCGAACAGATAAGGCACCCGCGTGATTTGCGGTTTCAAGCCCAACTGCTGCGCTTCGTCCAGCAAGCGCGGCGAATCCCCCGCCTCGCTCAGCAGCAACGCCAGCAGGTCATCGCAACGCTGACGCCGCCATTGCTGCTCCGCCTGCTGATTGCGCTGGCCTACCAGCATCTCCGCGGTCATCCGCACCAGTTCGGCATAGGTGCGCAATTGCTCCGGTTCACCGGTAATCCCCAGCACGCCGATCAAGCGCTGATCGAGCAGCAACGGCAAGTTGATCCCCGGCTGCACACCTTTGAGATGAATCGCCGTCTGCGCGTCGATTTCCACCACCCGCCCGTTGGCCAGCACCAGTTGCGCGCCTTCATGGCGTGTGTTGATCCGCTCCGGCTCGCCGCTGCCAAGAATCAATCCCTGACTGTCCATGACGTTGACGTTGTACGGCAGGATGGCCATTGCCCGGTCGACGATGTCCTGGGCCAGGTCGTGATCGAGTTCGAACATATCGGGATCCTTGAAAGCGTGATGGGACGGCTTGTTCACCCGCACAGGGCTTGGTTGCAAACCCTGTGCTCAGGCACAAAGACAGCAACCCCGAGGGTGGCCGAGACTCTCTGGGCGATCAACGTTACCCTGCGCATCGCAAAAAATCATAATAAAGAGAGAGCCCGCCATGTCACAGAGCGCCGCCGCTACCCAGGCCATCGTTGACGACAAAAACGCCGTCTACAAACGCATCACCCTGCGTTTGATCCCCTTCATCTTCATCTGCTACCTGTTCAACTACCTCGACCGGGTCAACGTTGGATTCGCCAAACTGCAGATGCTCGACGCACTGAAATTCAGCGAAACCGTGTACGGCCTCGGGGCCGGGATCTTCTTTATCGGCTACGTGCTGTGCGGCGTGCCAAGCAACCTGGCCCTGACCAAATTCGGCCCACGGCGCTGGATCGCGCTGATGATGATCGTCTGGGGCACGCTGTCGACTTGCCTGCTGTTCGTCACCACCCCGACCGAGTTCTACACCTTGCGCCTGTTCACCGGCGCGGCCGAAGCCGGGTTCTTCCCGGGCGTGGTGCTCTACCTTTCGCAGTGGTTCCCGACCTTCCGCCGTGGCCGCATCATGGCGCTGTTCATGTCGGCGATCCCGGTCTCCGGCCTGCTCGGCAGCCCGTTTTCCGGCTGGATCCTCAATCACTTCGCTGCCGGCCAGGGCGGTTTGGCCGGCTGGCAGTGGATGTTCCTGCTGCAAGGCATTCCAACCGTGATCCTCGGCGCCCTCGCCTATTTCCTGCTGAGCGACAGTTACGCCAATGCCAAGTGGCTCACGCCGTTCGAGCGCTCGGTGCTGGAAGCCGACCACGCCATCGATCTGGCCAACAAACCGAAAACCACCACCGACTCACTGCTCGCCGTGTTCAAGAACCCGGCGATCTGGGCGTTCGGGTTGATCTACTTCTGCATCCAGAGCGGCGTCTACGCCATCAACTTCTGGCTGCCGTCGATCATCAAGAACCTGGGCTTCAGCGATAACCTGGTGATCGGCTGGTTGAGCGCGATTCCGTACCTGTTGGCGGCGCTGTTCATGTTGATGGTCGGCCGCTCGGCAGACCTGCGCAAAGAACGTCGCTGGCACTTGGTGGTGCCAATGCTGATGGGTGCGGTCGGTCTGCTGATTGCCGTGAACTTTGCGACCACGCCGGCCATTGCGATTCTCGGCTTGACCATCGCCACCATGGGCGCCCTCACCGGCCTGCCGATGTTCTGGCCGGTGCCGACAGCCATGCTGAGCGCGGGCGCGGCGGCGGGCGGTTTGGCATTGATCAACTCCATGGGGCAGATGGCGGGTTTCCTGAGCCCGTACCTGGTGGGTTGGGTCAAGGACAGCACCGGCTCGACCGATGCGGCGCTGTATCTGCTGGCGGGCGTGATTGTGTGCGGGAGCATGCTGGCACTGCGCATGACGCGGACGTTGCGGGTGTAATCATCGTTCCCCCGCTCCGCGTGGGAATGCAGCCCGGGATGCTCCGCGTCCCTTCCTGAGCAAGAAGGCGGAGCATCCCCAGAAGCATTCGCTGCGCGTGGGAACGTTCAACAAAAAACGGCCCTTTCGGGCCGTTTCTCATTTTGCACATGCACACAGGCTTTTTGGTCAGACAGCCTTTTGTGAACAGACACACTTTTGTGAACACGCAGGCTTTTGTGGCGAGGGAGCTTGCTCCCGCTGGGCTGCGAAGCAGCCCCAAAAGCTGCAACCGCGAGCTTTCAGGCACACCGCGTAATCCGGTTTACGACTGCTGCGCAGCCGGACGGGAGCAAGCTCCCTCGCCACAGGTTTGTGCTCTCTTAAGGACCTGCGTTAACCCTGCGGACCAACGTTATCCAACACCCGATTCGCCGCAATCTCCGCCACCATGATGCTGTTGGAAATACCCAGAAGCGCATAACGCGACTCCCCCTCCAGATGATCCACCAACTGATGGACCATCACATCAACCGAGGCCAGCGTCTCGACCAGATAAACCGCCAGGGTTTCGGTCGTGGCCTCTGGGTCCACGGAAAACAGGCTGCTGCGTGTTCGCGGGGTGGCTTTGATGTCGGCGTTCGACGGGAAGTGGAAGTCGAGCGCTCGCTCGGCGGCCTCGTTGAGTTTTTTGGAATCGGCGGTTTCGTAGGGGGAAACGTCGTCCGCTTCGGGTGGATTGGGTGTTGGTTTGAACATAGATGAAACTCCTAAAGCACTTAAAAGGAGCCATCACCCTCGCTACCAAACGATGGGTGGAGGCCATACGCAGGTTGGTAGACCGGGCTCTAGGAAAACGGCGCATCCGAAGATGCCCTGCGCATGACCACCATAAAAGACGAGACGAAAAATCTCAGCAAAAGGCAATGCTTTGCGACTAGAAACCCGGGCTACCAAACCCGATCGCTGTTCTTTTCAGCGACGGGGAAACGATAAAACCAGGGCCCAAGGCGCACAAGCCGGCGGATTCTGGCGCAGTCGTAGGCAACGGCGCAAGGATGTGTAGCCTGAGTACGTGTCTGAAGGTGTCCGTTAAACAGTGCTGTTTATTACTGTCACGTCTGCGCCGATAATTTCACTTTTCTGCGCGCAGGCGTTCTGGTATTTGATTGAGCCTTTCTCCCACCGGTAAAAGGATTTCGTCATGAGCTATCGCACGCTGGGTCGTTCAGGTTTACAGGTGTCGACCCTGACACTGGGCACCATGATGTTCGGCGAACAGACCAGCACCGAAGATTCCCTGCGGATCATCGACAAGGCCTGGGACCAGGGCATCAATTTCATCGACACCGCGGACGTCTACACCGGCGGCCGTTCCGAAGAGATCGTCGGCGAAGCGATTGCCGGCAACCGTCACGAATGGGTACTGGCGACCAAAGTCGGGTTCGGCCCGGTGGATGGTGTGCCGAACCGCAGCGGGTTGAGCCGCAAGCATATTTTCAACGGCCTCGACGCCAGCCTGACGCGTTTGGGCACTGACTATCTCGACATCTATTACCTGCACCGCGAAGACCACAACACGCCGCTGGAAGTGACCGTGTCGGCGATTGGCGATCTCATTCGCCAGGGCAAGATTCGTTATTGGGGGTTGTCAAATTACCGTGGCTGGCGGATTGCCGAGGTGATTCGTGTGGCCGATCAGCTGGGTGTCGACCGCCCAGTGATCAGTCAGCCGCTGTACAACATCGTTAACCGTCAGGCTGAGTCTGAGCAGATCACCGCCGCGCACAACTATGGTTTGGGCGTGGTGCCTTACAGTCCACTGGCTCGCGGCGTGCTCAGCGGCAAGTACGCACCAGACGTGAAACCGGACGCCAACAGCCGCGCCGGTCGCGCCGACAAACGCATTCTGGAAACCGAATGGCGGGTCGAGTCGTTGCGGATTGCCCAGCAGATTCAGCGGTACACCCAGGAGCGTGGCGTGGGCATTGTCGAATTCGCGATTGCCTGGGTGCTGAACAACGGCGCCGTGACCTCGGCGATTGTCGGGCCGCGTACCGAGGAACAGTGGGATGCATACACCAAGGCGCAGGCGGTAAAGATCACGGCTGAAGATGAGGCGTTTATTGATTCGCTGGTCACACCGGGGCATTCCTCGACACCGGGGTTCAATGATGTGAGTCATTTTGTGTCAGGGCGTAAACCGCGTACGGCATGAGCATTTTCGCTAGCGGGCTCGCACGTTGGAACTGTGTCGTTTACACATCCCTGCGGCAGCGAGCCCACTTGCGAAGTCATCAGCCATAAAGACCAAGTAGAATCGGAATCAATAAACGCTGGTCAGCAGAACCTGACTCAGGACTGAATTAAGACTAAACTCGGTCCTATTCAATCCAGCGAGGCTCACTCATGAAGCTTTCATCTCAAATCAAGCCGATCAGCTACCTGAAAAGCCACACTGCCGAAATCGTCAAGACACTCACAGAGAGCCGCGAGCCCTTGGTGATCACCCAAAACGGTGAAGCGAAGCTTGTGGTAATGGACGTAAAAAGTTTCGAAGAGCAGGAAGACACCATGGCCTTGCTCAAGCTCTTGGCGATGGGAAATCGTGAGGTAGAAGACGGCAAGTTTCGCGATGCCGAAGATGTCTTTGCAGAAATGGACAGGGCTGACCATCAATGAGTTTAAAGGTCGTCATTCTTCAGTCTGCCGAGATGGACCTTAAAGAACTTCGTATTTATCTCAACCAACAGTTCTCTACCCAAACCTGGCAAAGCACCTATGCCGATCTGAAGGCCGCCATCCGCAATTTGGGGACACAGCCCTATTCCGGATCGATGCCGGAGGAAATAAAGAAACTTAATCTGAGTCAGTATCGACAAATCCTGTCAGGGATGAACCGGATCATCTATGAGATTCGAGAGCAGACGATCTATGTCCACATCATTGCTGAAACCCGAAAGAGTCTCCCTGCACTGCTGATGAAGCGGCTGCTTCAAGGGTAACCGCGCGAAGAGGCATCTCAAACCCAACATCTATCGCACCGCAATGGTGCGCCAGCCTCTAAATCCCGCCCATTTCCGTGACTCTCCAGTCCCGTTTTGACCCAACCTCAAAAATAAACCTGCCCTTCGTCGGTGCGTTTCCCCCTGAAAGCGCTGTGCCTTTACCCTCTTCCCACCGATTGTCGAACAATTTCGCCACTTGACCTGCCCCGCTCTAGGATCTGGCCTAGACTCATTTTCGCGAGGTAAAACCGGTCAGTCATCTGGCGGTAAGAAACTCGAAACTTTTGGTCCTGACCGGGGGTCAGGTTAAAGGTAGGGCCTCAGCGACTGGTGCATTCCTTGCAACGGCCCCTCCACCCTTTCTGCATGAGCGCATGGGCAGCATTGCTCACCGATGCGAAGCGCGTTTGCGCCCGGCCACAGGATTTGGCCACGAACACCGTTTGTGCCTGACCTGGAATTAGATCAACAACACGGGAGATTCATATGATTAGTGCGGCTTTAGATATTCAGGGAGAGCGTGCTCATCAGCAGGTCGGCGAATCGAGCGCCGTGAATGCTCCGAGCGCCCAATCGATCAGCGTACCGGGCACCAAGACGCTGACACCAGCTGCCAGTCAGAATCCGAATAGAAAGAAGGTGTTGTTCGTCACCTCCGAAATTGCCGATCTGGTCAAGACCGGCGGCTTGGGTGACGTGTCCGCAGCCCTGCCCCGAGCGATGGCGCTGCTGCACGATGTGCGGGTGCTGATCCCCGGTTACCCGCAAGTGCTGCACAGCGAAAACCCGATTCACATCATCGGTGAACTCGGTGGGCATGCCGCACTGCCGCCCTGCAAGATCGGACGCATGGACATGCCGGACGGTCTGGTCATTTACGTGTTGATCTGCCCCGAACTCTACGAGCGCGAAGGTTCGCCCTACGGCGCCAACAACGGCCGCGACTGGCCGGACAACCACATTCGCTTCGCCCGCCTGGGCCTTGCTGCCGCCGATATCGCCGCCAATCTCGCGCAAATTCACTGGTGCCCGGATCTGGTGCATGCCCATGACTGGCCGGCCGGACTCGCGCCTGCCTACATGCACTGGCGTGGACAGCGCACCCCGACGCTGTTCACCATCCATAACCTGGCTTATCAAGGCGTCACCAGCCTTGGCTCCTGCCCGGAACTCGGTATTCCCAACCATGCCTTGCAACAGGAAGGCATGGAGTTCTACGGCAAGATGTCGTTCCTCAAGGCCGGCATGGCCTATTCGAGCCACATCACCACCGTCAGCGCCACCTACGCCCAGGAAATCACCACGCCGGCCTTCGGCTGCGGTCTCGACGGCTTTCTCGCCGCCAAGACCCAGCAAGGTCTGCTCAGCGGTATTCCTAACGGCATTGATGAAAGCTGGGACGCCGCCACCGACCCGCACCTGTTCTGCCCGTTCAGCATCGGCGACTGGGATGGCAAAGCGGTCAACGCCGCCCATGTCCGCGAGCTGTTCGGCCTGGAAGATTCCGAAGGCCCGCTATTTGCCGTGGTCTCGCGCCTGGTCTATCAGAAAGGCCTGGACCTGACCGAAGCAGTCTCCGAATACATCGTCGACAACGGTGGCCAGATCGCAATCATCGGTCGTGGCGAGCCGGAAGAAGAACAAGCCATGCGTGAACTGGCCCTGCGCTTTCCCGGGCAGATCGGTGTGCGCATCGGCTTCAATGAAACCGACGCCCGTCGCATGTTCGCCGGCAGTGATTTCCTGTTGATGCCTTCGCGTTACGAGCCTTGCGGCCTGAGCCAGATGTACGCCCAGCGCTTCGGTTCGCTGCCGGTGGCGCGCAACACCGGCGGCTTGGCCGACACCATTGAAAACGGCGTGACCGGTTTCCTGTTCGACGAATCCACCGTCGAGAGTTACCAGGAAGCCCTGAGCCGCGCGTTCAAGGTATTTGCCTTCCCCGGCCTGCTCAACGCCATGCGGTGCCGCGCCATGGCCGCGCCTTTCAACTGGTGCAAGGCGGTAGAACCCTACGCCGAACTCTACGAACAACTTGTCGCCAAAGCCCTGGGTAAATCGGGCAGGCAGTAAAAAAGAGGTTTTCACCAATGCCGTTACGGACCCTTGACACCTGGCCCCACGGCGCAATCATGCTGGACGCAGAACACACGCGTTTTGCCTTGTGGGCGCCAGATGCGTTTTACGTCAGTGTCGAACTGGAAGATGGACAATCCTTGCCGCTACTGCCTCAGGCTGATGGCTGGTTCGTGATCAAGACCCGCTGCCCGGCGGGTACGCGTTACCGCTACAACATTGATGGCGAACTCGAGGTGCCGGACCCGGCCTCCCGGGCGCAGGCAGGCGATATCGGCGACCACAGCGTGGTGGTCGATCCCCTCGCCTATCAATGGCAAAACAGCGCCTGGACTGGCCGCCCCTGGAATGAAGCCGTGATCTACGAATTGCACGTCGGTGCGCTCGGCGGCTTCAGAGAGGTCGAGCAGCATTTGGCGCGGCTGGTCGACTTGGGCATCACCGCGATCGAACTGATGCCGCTGGCGCAGTTCCCCGGTGACCGAAACTGGGGTTACGACGGGGTTCTGCCCTACGCGCCCCAAGCCTCCTATGGCACTCCCGAACAACTCAAACATTTGATCGACACCGCCCACGGCCATGGCCTGGCGGTGATTCTCGACGTGGTCTACAACCACTTCGGCCCGGACGGCAATTACCTGCACCACTACGCCAAGGGCTTCTTTCGCGAAGACAAGCACACCCCTTGGGGCGCGGCCATCGACTTCCGGCGGCGCGAGGTGCGGGACTTCTTCATCGACAACGCGTTGATGTGGTTGCTGGAATACCGCTTCGACGGCTTGCGCCTGGATGCCGTGCACGCCATCGAGAGCCCGGACTTTCTCCAGGAACTGGCGCAACGGGTTCGGCAGCAGACTGATCCGGCGCGGCATGTGTGGCTGACGGTCGAGAACGAACACAACCAGGCCAGCCTGCTGGAAGAAGGCTTCGATGCGCAGTGGAACGATGACGGCCACAACGCGTTGCACGTTCTGCTGACCGGTGAAACCGACGCCTATTACGCCGACTATGCCGACAAACCCACGGAACAACTGGCGCGCTGCCTGAGCCAGGGCTTCGTGTTTCAGGGCCACGTGACCCGCCACGGCACCAACCGGGGCGAGCCCAGCGGTCACTTGCCGCCCAGCGCCTTTGTGCTGTTTTTGCAGAACCATGACCAGATTGGCAACCGTGCCTTTGGCGAACGGCTGCATCAATTGGCCCACCTCGATGCCCTGAAAGCGGCGACCGCGCTGTTGCTGCTGTCACCGATGATCCCGCTGATGTTCATGGGCGATGAATTTGCGGCCGAGGAGCCGTTCCTGTTCTTTACCAGTCATCACGGTGAACTGGCGGAGCTGGTCCGCGAAGGCCGACGTAACGAATTTGCAGCCTTCAGCGCCTTTACTGATCCTCATAAACGCGAACAGATCCCTGATCCGAACGCGAAGCAGACCTTTGAAGCGTCGCGGCCGAAACTGACCGCCACCCGGCAATCGGCCATGCAGGGCCTGTATCACCAGCTGTTGCGGATTCGACATGACCACATCATTCCGCATCTGCCGGGGGCTCAAGCCCTGGGGGCCGAGGTGCTGGCCGAAGGTGCCGTGACGGCACGCTGGCTGCTGGGTAATGGCCGACAGCTGCGCATTGACCTGAACCTCGGCGACAAGCCGGTGGTCCACTCCCCACAGGCCGACGCCAGGTTGCTGTTCGAAACGCCGCCTCAGTCAGCCGGCCTGTTGGAACAGGGCACCCTTGCCCCGTATTGCGCGCTAGTCAGCCTCACGGCCGCAGCCCCCTTGCTACCCCCGGATGGAGAGCGCCAATGAGTGATGCGCAACTGGAAATACTGGCCAGCCGTGCCGGTTTGGCAGTCGACTGGATCGACGCCAACGGCCGCCCGCAGAAAGTCGCCCCCTCGGTATTGCGTAACGTCCTGACCGGACTCGGCCACCCTGCCGGCACCGCTCAGGAAATCGACGCCAGCCTGCTGCAATTGCAGCAAGTGCAACAAACCCGGCACCTGCCGCCGCTGATCACCGCTGACTTCGGCGTCGGCCTCGACCTGGCGCATTTCTTCGAGCCCGAAACGCCGTGCGAGATCCACCTTGAAGATGGCTCACGGCTGAACCTGAAACTGGATGCCGAGGCGCTGCTGCCGGGCCTGGTTCCGGTCGGGTATCAGCACGTCAGCATCGATGGACAATCATTCACTCTGGCCGTGGCACCGACACGTTGCTACAGCGTCGGCGATGCTGTCGAAAGTCCGATTCCGCGTACCTGGGGCCTGAGCGTGCAGTTGTATTCGCTGCGCCGCCCTGGCGATGGCGGGTTCGGCGATACCCAGGCGCTGGAAGACCTCGCCCGAGTGGCAGGCGAACGCGGCGCCGAGGCGCTGGCGATCAGTCCGTTGCATGCGATGTTCGGCAGCGACACCCAGCGCTACAGCCCGTATTCACCCTCCAGCCGTTTGTTTCTCAACAGTCTCTACGCCGCGCCGGGCGCGATTCTCGGTGAGCGCGCGTGGCGTGCGGCGATTGACGCCACCGGCCTGGCCGCCGAACTGCAACAGCTGGAAGAACAGCCGCTGATTAACTGGCCCGTGGCCGCCGAAGCCAAACACCGTTTGCTGCAAGCCTTGTACGAAGGCTTCGTCCAGGGCGAACACCCGCTGCATGCCGACTTCAGCAGCTTCCGCCATGCTGCCGGCGAAGCCCTGGAAAATCACTGTCGCTTCGAAGCCATCCAGGAAGCCCGTGCCGCCAAGGGTGAAACCCTCGACTGGCGCGAGTGGCCGGAACAATGGCGCGACCCACGCAGTGCCGCCCTTGCCGAATTTGCCGAAGAGAACGCCGGACGCATTGGCTTCTTCGCCTTCAGCCAATGGCTGATCACCCGCTGCCTGGAGCGTGCGCAAGCCGCCGCCCGCAGCGCGGGGATGAGCATCGGGTTGATCGCTGATCTGGCGGTGGGTGCCGACGGCGGTGGCAGTCAGGCCTGGAGTCGTCAGGACGAATTGCTTGCCTCGCTGACGGTGGGCGCGCCACCGGACATTCTTAATCGCACCGGCCAGGGCTGGGGTATTTCCGCTTTCTCCCCTGAAGGCCTGGTGCGCAACGGCTTTCGCGCATTCATCGAAATGCTCCGCGCCAATTTTGCCCACGCTGGCGGCTTGCGCATTGACCACGTCATGGGGCTGCAACGGCTGTGGGTAATCCCCAACGGTTCACCACCCGCTGATGGCGCCTATCTGTATTACCCGGTGGACGACCTGCTGCGCTTGCTCAGCCTGGAATCCCATCGCCATCAGGCGATCGTTCTGGGCGAAGACCTCGGGACGGTGGCGGATGGCCTTCGGGAAAAACTCATCGCCCGTTCGATCCTCGGCATGCGGGTGATGTTGTTTGAACAGGACAACGCACACTTCAAATCGATTATCGACTGGCCGGACAACGCCCTCGCGACCACCAGCACCCATGACCTGCCAACGCTCAATGGCTGGTGGCATGGCCGCGATATCGACTGGAATGCCCGACTGGGCCTGGTCGACGCCACGAGTGAAATCGAATGGCGCCAGCACCGTGAGCGCGAACGTGAAGGCCTGCGTCGCGTGCTGAGCGAGGACCCGCAGAACTTTCGCGAAGAGTCCCATGAAACCGATCAGGTGCTGGATGCCGCGGTGCGTTTCCTCGGTCATACCCGGGCGCCGCTGGTGTTACTGCCGCTGGAAGATGCCCTCGGCATTGAACAGCAGGCCAACCTGCCGGGCACCATCGACACGCACCCCAACTGGTCGCGGCGTTTGCCCGGCGGCAGCGAAGCGCTGCTCGATGACCCGGACGCCGCCCGGCGCCTGGAACTGCTCGCCTGCGCGCGACTTCAGGCTGGCGAGCGTGACCAATGAATCACCCGTTAATACAACCGCTTCGCGCCACCCTGCGGCTGCAATTTCATAAAGGTTTCACGCTGGATCAAGCGGTGCCGCTGGTGCCGTACTTTGCCAGCCTGGGCATCAGCCACGTCTATGCCTCGCCACTGCTCGCCGCCCGCTCCGGCTCCATGCACGGCTACGACGTGGTGGACCCGACCACGGTCAACCCGGAGCTGGGTGGCGAAGCCGCCTTGTACCGATTGGTCGCGGCCCTGCGCGAACACAAGATGGGGCTGATCCTCGACATCGTCTCCAACCACATGGCTGTCGGTGGCAGTGATAACCCGTGGTGGCTGGACTTGCTGGAATGGGGACGCCTTAGCCCTTACGGCGAGTTCTTCGACATTCAATGGCACTCGCCCGATCCTCTGATGGCGGGCCAGTTGCTGCTGCCGTTCCTCGGCAGCGATTACGGCATCGCCCTGCAGGACGGCACCCTGCCCTTGCGTTTCGATGCCCAGCGCGGTGCGTTTTATGTCGAGCACTATGAGCATCATTTCCCGATCTGCCCATCGAGCTACGGTGAACTGCTGCGAGCCGACGACGAACCGCTCAAGTTTCTCGCCGACCGCTTCAGTGCCTTGAGCTACCAGACCGATGCTCACAGCCTGGCGCAACCCCTGAAGGCAGAGCTGCGTGAGCTGGCCAGCGACCCTGCGCTCCTGCAATGCATCCAGCAGAATCTCAACGCCTACGATTCCCTGACGCCTGAGGGTTTCCAGCGCCTGCACCACCTGCTCGAGCGCCAGAGTTATCGCCTGGCCAGTTGGCGCACCGCGGCGGATGACATCAACTGGCGGCGGTTTTTCGATATCAACGAATTGGGTGGTTTGCGCGTCGAGCGCCCGGCCGTGTTCGAAGCGACCCACGCGAAAATCTTCGAACTGGTGGCTGAAGGCCTGGTCGACGGTCTGCGCATCGACCACATCGACGGCCTCGCCGACCCGCGCGGTTATTGCCGCAAACTGCGGCGTCGGGTCGATACGCTCTCGCCTGACCGGCACCTGCCGATCTACGTCGAGAAGATTCTCGGTGAAGGCGAAACCCTGCACCGCGACTGGTCGGTGGACGGCACCACCGGGTATGAATTCATGAATCAGCTGTCGTTGCTGCAACACGATCCCCACGGCGCCCAGACCTTGGGCGAGTTGTGGAATCGCTACAGCGAACGACCTGCGGACTTCCGGCAGGAAGCGCAGCTGGCACGTCAGCAGATTCTCAACGGCTCATTGGCCGGGGATTTCGAAAGTGTTGCCCAGGCGCTGCTGCAAGTGGCCCGGGACGACTTGATGACCCGCGACTTGACCCTGGGCGCGATCCGTCGAGCGTTGCAGGAACTGATCGTGCACTTCCCGGTGTACCGCACTTACATCAGCCCCCGTGGCCGTTCTGCCGAAGACGATGTGTTTTTCCAGCAAGCCATGGACGGTGCCCGGCAAACCCTCGGCGAGGCCGATTGGCCGGTGCTGGATTGCCTGGCCGGCTGGCTGGGTGGTGAGCCGTGGCGCAAACGCCCGGTGGGACGCCCGCGCAAGATCCTCAAACACGCCTGCGTGCGGTTCCAGCAACTGACGTCCCCGGCCGCCGCCAAAGCGGTGGAAGACACCGCGTTCTATCGCTCGGCGGTGCTGCTCTCGCGCAATGACGTGGGCTTCAGCACCGAGCAGTTCAGTGCGCCGGTCGCCGACTTCCATGCCGTCTGCCTTCAACGCCTGGAACAGTTTCCGGACAACCTGCTGGCCACCGCCACCCACGACCACAAACGCGGCGAAGACACTCGCGCACGGTTGGCGGTGTTGAGTGAACGCAGCGCCTGGTACGCCGAGCAGGTACCGCTGTGGCGAACACTTGCCCGGCCCTTGCATGACGATGACCTGATGCCCTCGGCGGGCGATGAGTTGATCCTCTATCAAGCGATCCTCGGCAGTTGGCCGCTGGACCTGCGCAGTGACGATCAGCCCGCGCTTGAGGACTATGCCAAGCGCCTGTGGCAATGGCAGCAGAAAGCCTTGCGCGAAGCCAAGCTGCAAAGCAGTTGGAGCGCGGCGAACGAGCCTTATGAAAAAGCCATGCAGCTCTTTATCGAGCGCCTGCTGCTGAGCCCCGAGGGTGAGCTGTTGCGTGCCGCCCTTGGCAAAGCGGTTCAAACCGTCGTCGTTCCTGGCGCGATCAACGGTTTGGCGCAAACCTTGCTGCGCATGACCGTACCGGGCATTCCGGACCTCTACCAGGGCAACGAATACTGGGACTTCTCGCTGGTCGATCCGGACAACCGCCGGCCGGTGGATTACGCCAACCGCCAACAGGCGATGCAGGTGCCGTTGAACCTGCCCGACCTCTTGGCCAACTGGCGTGACGGGCGCATCAAGCAAACCCTGATCAAGCAGGTGTTGAACCTGCGGGCCGAGCATGCCGAGCTGTTTCGCCGAGGGGCGTATCAAGCCCTCGACGTTGTCGGCAGTCAGGCTCACCGGGTGCTGGCGTTTGCTCGCGAACATGAAGGAAAACGGGCCATCGTGATCGTACCGATACGTTGCGCCCCGCTGCTGGAAAACAGTGCCGCCCCCCGGGTGGACGCGCTGCGCTGGGGCGATACACGGGTCAAATTACCGTTCACCGCCCCCGAGGAAAATCTGAAGGGACTTTTTTCGAGCTCGGCAGTCACACCCCACAGGGAGCTGAACATCAGCGCCGCGCTGGGGGATTTCCCGGTCAATCTCTTTATTCAAACGTTTACCCAAGCTTGAGTTCAGTTCAGGAGTATTGCGATGAGTACCGACGATAAACGCGTTCGCGAATTTGCCTATCAAATCTGGGAATCGGAAGGCAAGCCCGAAGGCCAGGAAGCCCGGCACTGGGAGATGGCTCGCAAACTGGCTGAAGCCGAAGCCCTGGCCCCCAAAAAATCGCCGAAGGCTACCGGCAGTAAAACGGCTGCCAAACCTGCTGTGTCCAAAGCCGCCAATGGCAAGGTCCCGGAGCCGAAAGCCAAGGCCAAGCCTGCGGCGGCTTCGAAGGTGATTCCGCCCGGCGAAAAAGCGACAGAAAAGAAGCCTAAAGCAGCGCGCAAACCGCCCGCGGCCTGACGCTTCACTTTCGATTCCTGATTGACCTCGTGGCCAGCCCGCTGGCCACCGTGGGCGCGTTCGCCCGAAATAAAGAGCCATTGTGAATTGAAACACTGTCCCCTGTGGGAGAGGGCTTGCTCGCGAAGAGGGAGTGTCAGGCGACATTAATGTTGACTGACCCACCGCATTCGCGAGCAAGCCCGCTCCCACAGGGGGTGATCACCGTAAGTGACAGTTTTCACCCGTACCCCTTTTTTGCAGGAGCATGTATGACCAGTCCAAAGAATGCCGCGCCAGAACCTCACGCCGAGGCCTCGCGAATCCGTGAAGGCTTGCCCTTCCCGCTGGGTGCGACCTGGGATGGTCTGGGGGTCAACTTTGCCTTGTTTTCCGCCAACGCCACCAAGGTCGAACTGTGCATCTTCGATGATGCCGGCGAGGTGGAACTGGAGCGGATCGAACTGCCCGAATACACCGACGAGATCTACCACGGCTACTTGCCCGACGCCCATCCGGGGCTGATCTACGGCTACCGTGTCTACGGTGCGTACGACCCGGCCAACGGCCATCGCTTCAACCACAACAAATTGCTGATCGACCCCTACGCCAAGCAATTGGTCGGCCAGCTTAAATGGTCCGAAGCGCTGTTCGGCTACACCATCGGCCACCCGGACGCTGACCTGAGTTTCGATGAGCGCGACAGTGCGCCCTTCGTGCCCAAGTGCAAAGTCATCGACCCCGCTCACACCTGGGGCAATGATCAACGGGTCAGCATCCCGTGGGACAAGACGATCATTTATGAAACCCACCTGCGCGGCATCAGCATGCGTCACCCCTCCGTCCCCGAGAACGTGCGTGGCACCTGCGCCGGGTTGATGGTCGATGACGTGCTGGAACACATCCGCAAGCTGGGGGTTTCTTCGGTTGAATTGCTGCCGATCCACGCCTTCGTCAACGACCAGCATCTGCTGCACAAAGGCATGACCAATTACTGGGGCTACAACAGCATCGCCTTTTTCGCCCCGGACCCGCGTTACCTGGCCAGCGGCAAGATCGCCGAGTTCAAGGAGATGGTCGCGCACCTGCACGAGGCCAATCTGGAAGTGATCCTCGACGTGGTCTACAACCACACCGCCGAGGGCAACGAACAAGGCCCGACCCTGTCCATGCGCGGCATCGACAACGCCTCGTACTACCGCTTGATGCCGGATGACAAGCGTTACTACATCAACGATTCGGGCACCGGCAACACCCTGGACCTGAGTCACCCGTGCGTGCTGCAAATGGTCACCGACTCCCTGCGTTACTGGGCCACGGAAATGCACGTGGACGGTTTCCGCTTTGACCTGGCAACCATTCTCGGTCGCTACCACGAGGGCTTCGACGAACGTCACAGCTTCCTCGTCGCCTGTCGTCAGGACCCGGTGCTGCGCCAGGTGAAAATGATTGCAGAGCCTTGGGATTGTGGCCCCGGTGGTTATCAGGTCGGTGGTTTTCCGCCGGGCTGGGTCGAGTGGAACGACAAATTCCGCGACACCGTGCGTGCGTTCTGGAAAGGCGATGACGGCCAACTGGCAGACTTCGCCAGCCGCATGACCGCTTCCGGCGAGATGTTCAACCAGCGCGGCCGCCGGCCCTATGCTTCGTTGAATTTCATCACCGCCCATGATGGTTTCACCCTCAATGACCTGGTGTCGTACAACGACAAGCACAACGAAGCCAACGACGAGAACAATCAGGACGGCAGCAATAACAACCTGTCCTGGAACCACGGCGTCGAAGGCCCGACCGACGACCCGGAAATCAATGAGCTGCGTCAGCGGCAAATGCGCAATTTCTTCGCCACGTTGCTGCTGTCCCAAGGCACGCCGATGCTGGTGGCCGGCGACGAATTCGCCCGCACTCAGGAAGGCAACAACAACGCCTATTGCCAGGACAGCGAGATCGGCTGGGTCAACTGGGACCTGAGCGAAGACGGCAAGGCCCTGCTCAAGTTCGTCAAACGCCTGATCAAGTTGCGTCTGGCTTATCCGATCCTGCGTCGCGGACGCTTTCTGGTGGGCAATTACAACGAAGACATCGGCGTCAAGGACGTGACCTGGCTCGCCCCGGATGGCAGTGAAATGTCCACCGATCAATGGGAGGAAGCCCACGGCCGTTGCCTCGGCATGCTGATGGATGGCCGTGCGCAGGAAACCGGTATCCGCCGCAAGGGCGGTGACGCGACCCTGTTGCTGGTGGTTAACGCGCACCACGACATCGTCAACTTCACGTTGCCGGAAGTGCCTGACGGCTTTCACTGGACGTGCATGATCGACACCAATCAACCGAAGATTCGCGGGCAGGAGCTTTTCGAGTTCGGTCACGAATATTCCGTCACTGGTCGTTCGTTGCTGCTGTTCGAATTGCAGCATGAGGAAGAAGAGTGAAATGGACCTTCAAGCGTTTCTCGATCACCAGTCACCGGACTACGCCGATACTCAGGCGCTAGGCCGGTGCCTGCGGGCGCTGGTGGAGGCAGGCCTTGACCAACTCCCGCTGCCGGGCAGTGGCCAGACGCTGGAGCGGTTCCAGCGCCTGGCCGAGGTCGGTGCTCATGACCTCGGATTGTGCAAGTTGTACGAAGGCCATACCGATGCGCTGGCGATCATCCAGCAACTCGGTGGCTCGCCAACCCCTGGCAGCACGTGGGGCATGTGGGCGGCCGAACCGCCGCAGGCGCGGGTGCGCGTCCGTCCACAAGGGCAAATGGTTGTTCTGAAAGGACGCAAGGCCTGGTGCTCGGGCGCGGCGGTGCTGAGTCATGCGTTGCTCACAGCCTGGGATCATCAGGACTGCCAGCAACTGGTCGCCGTGGCGCTGGATCAACCCGGCGTGACCATCACCGATCAGGGCTGGCAAGCAATCGGCATGGGCGCCACCGGCAGCGTCGAAGTGCTGTTCGAAGGCGCCGAAGCACAAGCCATCGGCTACCGCGGCGACTACCTGAATCGGCCCGGTTTCTGGCAAGGCGGCATCGGCATTGCTGCCTGCTGGTACGGCGCGGCACAGAGCATCGCCGAACGCTTGCGTACTCACTGCGCTCAACATGAAGAACCCCACGCCCTCGCCCATCTGGGCGCCGTCGACAGTGCGTTGCATGCTGCCGCCGAGGTATTGCGGGTCAGCGCACTGATGATTGACGCGGCTCCGCTGGACGACGCCGAACTGCTGGCCCGGCGCGTCCGTGCGGTGGTGGAACACGCCGTCGAACAGGTCATTTTGCACGTTGGCCACGCCCTCGGCGCGGGCCCTTATTGCAAGGACCGGCAGTTCGCTCGACTGATCGCCGACCTGCCGGTATTCCTGCGCCAAAGCCACGCCGAACGGGACCTCGCCGCCCTCGGCCAGACAGCCATCAGCGGAACATGGACGTTATGAAAACCAACCCCATCATCGGACAAGGCACGCCGCTTCATCGGTGGCAAACCTCCAGCCATCTGGCGCAGTTGCCGGTCATCGATATCCTGAGTCTGGTGCCGGAAGGCACCCGCGCGGTAATCATCGCCCCGCACCCGGATGACGAAGTGCTGGGCTGCGGCGGTTTCCTGCAATTGCTTGCTGCCGCCGGCCGACCCTTGCAACTGATCTCGGTCACCGATGGGAGCGCCAGCCACCCCGGTTCCGAGCGCTGGCCGGTGGAGCGCCTGAGCGCGGTCCGGCCACAAGAGTCTGTCGAAGCCTTGCGCCGTCTGGGGCTGCCACTGCACAGCCTGAAATGGCTGCGCGGCGGGTTCAAGGACAGCCAGGTCGCCGATCGAGAAACCGAGTTGAGCGAATTCATCGAGCGGCATTTGCGCCCCAACGACGTGGTGTTCACCACGTGGTGCGAAGACGGCCATTGCGATCACGAAGCCGTCGGCCGGGCCAGCGCCGAAGCGGCGAAACGCGCCGGTGTGACCGTGCATGAATTGCCCGTGTGGACCTGGCACTGGGCAACACCCGAAGACAGCTTGGTGCCGTGGCACCGGGCGCGGAAAATCCTGCTGGCCCCGCACCTGGTCGCGCGCAAACGCCACGCGATCCATGCTTTTGCCAGTCAGTTGGAAGGTGATCCGCAAATCGGCCTGCCGCCGGTGCTGGCGCCTTATGTACTGGAGCGACTGCTGCAACCGTTCGAGGTGGTGTTTTTATGAGCGTGGATGATCGCTATTTCGACGGTTTGTTTGCCGGCAACGATGATCCCTGGTCGTTTCGTCAGCGCTGGTATGAACAACGCAAACGCGCCATCACCCTCGCCGCACTGCCTCGTCCGCACTACCGGGCGATCTTTGAACCCGGCTGTGCCAACGGCGAGCTGAGCTTTGAGCTGGCCAGCCGTTGTGATCGTCTTTTGTGTTGCGACACCGCCGCCGCAGCGGTGACGCTGGCCCGCACCCGACTGGGCCCGTTCGACCACGCCGAAGTCCGTCACCTCCGCTTGCCTGCTGATTGGCCGGATGAAAAATTCGACCTGATCGTCCTCAGCGAGATCGGCTATTACCTCGACGCCGACGACCTGAAACACCTGATCGAACAGGCCTCCCAGTCGCTGACTGCCGACGGCCAACTGCTGGCCTGCCATTGGCGCCCGTCCATCGACGGTTGCCCGCTGAATGCCCGGCAAGTGCACGACTTGCTCCACGAACATTTGCCTTTGCCGCGCCTGGTCCTGCATCAGGAAGCGGATTTCCTGCTGGAACTCTGGAGTCGTGAACCCCGCTCCGTGGCGGCTCTGGAGGGCCTGCGATGATTGGCATTGTGATCCCCGCGCATAACGAAGAAGACTTGCTCGAAGACTGCCTTGAAGCGGCCCTGCTCGCCGCGCAACACGAGATGCTGGACGGTGAAGCCGTCGAGGTGCTGGTGGTGCTCGACAGTTGCACCGACCGTTCCCTGGAGATCGTCAGTGCTTACCCGGTGCACAGTCTGGCGATCGAGGCACGTAACGTCGGCCAGGCCCGCGCCGCCGGGGCGCGGTTTCTGCTGGATCGCGGGGCGCGCTGGATTTCCTGCTCCGATGCCGACAGCCGTGTGGCGCAGGATTGGCTGGTGGCACAACTGGCCCTTGATGTCGACGCGGTGTGCGGCACTGTCACGGTGGACGAATGGCACGATTCGATCGATGAATCGACACAGATTCGCTATCACCAGCACTATCAGGCCCGCGACGGCCATCGGCACATTCACGGGGCCAATCTGGGCATCAGTGCCGACGCCTATCGGCGCGCCGGCGGTTTCGAACCGCTGGCCTGTGACGAAGATGTGCAACTGGTGCGCCAGCTCGAACGCTGCGGCGCCAACATTGCCTGGAGTCATCGCCCGCAAGTACTCACCAGCGCCCGACTGGACAGCCGGGCGCGCGGCGGTTTCGGCGATTTTTTGCGGGGCCTGGCACAGGTTGGTTAAAAAAAACCGTCTCAGGCGACACCACCACGCGACGAACAGCCTGACTTGAGCAATACTCTGCTCGCGGCAATCCAGGGTATGGAGCGCTGCCTATTGCTATCAAACAGAACAAGGACGTAGCCCGATGAAACCCGTTTCCATCATCGAAAGCAGCTTGCCGGGACAGGTCTGGAACAGCGCCCTGCAACTGGACAACATCCCCGTTATCAACACCGAGACCCTGGTCCCGGCTGGCGCACGCGCCGTGGTCATCGCACCGCATCCCGGCGATGAAGTGGTCATGTGTGGTGGCCTGCTTCAACTTCTTTCCTCCCTTGGACATCCCCTGCAATTGATCTCGATCACTGATGGCAGCGCCAGCCATCCGGGTTCGCAGCAATGGTCAGAGAAACGCCTGAGTGTGTTTCGCGGCCAGGAAAGCGTCGAAGCGTTGCGCCGGCTGGGATTGCCGATGCACAGCCTGAAGTGGATTCGCGGCGGCTTCACCGACAATGCCCTGGCCGAGCGTGAAACCCAACTGACCCAATTCATTGCCCGTTATTTGCGCCCCGGCGATGTGGTGTTCAGTACCTGGCGAGAAGACGGCACCTCGGATCATGACGCCGTCGGCCGCGCCAGCGCCAATGCTGCGAGCATGGTCGGCGCGACGGTCAACGAACTGCCGGTCTGGGCCTGGCACTGGCCGACCCGGGAGCAAGGACTGTTTCCCTGGCATCGTGCGCGCAAAATACGCCTCGACACCTGGACCGTCGCGCGCAAAAGCCACGCCACCCACGCCTACGCCAGCCAGCTCGACGGCGAACCGGCCATCGGCATCGCACCGCTGCTGCCCCGGGTCATCCTGGAGCGCATGCGCTTGCCCTATGAAGTCGTCTTCGTCTGACCCAACACGCGCTGTAGCAGCTGTCGAGCCTGCGAGGCTGCGTCCGGCTGCGAAGCAGTCGTAAAATCAGGCAACGCGGATTATCAGATAAACCGTGCATTCAGGATTTACGACTGCTCCGCAGCCGGACGCAGCCTCGCAAGCTCGACAGCTGCTACATTTTTGCGTGAAGGCTGCCGGCGACGAATCACTCTGAACTGCCCGCCGCTGCATCAGTCGCATGCATAAGCAGCCCAGATTCAGAGGAGTGAACGTGACCAGTGATTCCGAGCAGCGAGCCGTCGAATCAGTGCCCTTGGACTCGCCCACGGCGATTCATCGCTTGAGGGTGCTGACGGTCAACACGCACAAGGGGTTTACCGCCCTCAACCGGCGTTTCATCCTTCCCGAGCTGCGTGAAGCGGTGCGCAGTACGTCGGCCGACCTGGTATTCCTGCAGGAAGTGGTCGGTGAACACGATCGGCATTCTTCCCGTTACAACGACTGGCCGCAGACCTCGCAATACGAGTTCCTGGCCGACAGCATGTGGAGCGATTTCGCCTACGGTCGCAATGCCGTTTACCCCAACGGCCATCACGGCAACGCGCTGCTGTCGAAATACCCGATTCGTGAACACCGCAACCTTGACGTCTCGATCACCGGCCCCGAACGGCGCGGGTTGCTGCACTGCATCCTCGACGTCCCGGGGCACGCTGAAGTCCACGCGATCTGCGTGCATCTGAGCCTGCTGGAAAGCCATCGGCAGTTGCAGCTCCAACTGCTCTGTCTGCTGCTCGAATCCTTGCCCGACGATGCGCCGGTGATCATCGCCGGCGACTTCAACGACTGGCAGCTGCAAGGCAACGCCGCCCTCGCCCGGCGCGATTACCTGCATGAAGCCTTCGAGCGCCACAATGGCCGCCCCGCGAAAACCTATCCGGCGCGCTTTCCGCTGTTGCGCCTGGACCGGATCTACCTGCGCAACGCCAGCAGCCACAACCCGCGAATTCTCGGCAATAAGCCCTGGACGCACCTGTCGGATCACTTGCCGCTAGCGGTGGAAGTGCACCTCTGAGCGGTCAACGCATCAAGGCGCGTTGACCACGACGTAGGTCACATTGCTGCCCTGATACTGCGGTTGATACCAGGTCGAACCACACTGCATGTACAACGTGTTGTACTGCATGACCTCCACACAACTCGTGGGCATTTGCGCCGGCGTAAAGATTGAGCCAACCACCGCCGCCGTCACCGCGACCGTTGCGGTCACGACCGCCGCCGCGGCGATTGGATGGTAGTGATTGTCGTAGCCATAGCGGCCATGCCCATCGACATCAATGTCGACATCACGATTATTGTTGATGTTGACGTTACGGGTGCTGTTGTTGATGTTGGTGCGGTTGCCGACGCTGTTCCCGGCATTGACCCGGTTGCCAGAATTCACCCGATTGCCTGAATTCACCCGATTGCCCGCATTGACGTTGCTCGCCCGTTGCGAAGTATTCATCCGTTGCGCCCGCTGGGCATTGGGTGCCGGCGCTCGATTGACCGAGGCCCTTGCCTGCCCCTGGCCTCGCGGCCGGGCATCCGCTTCGGCGATCAGGCCGACGGTCAGCACGGTGGCGGCAGCGAGTGATAACAACAGGCTCCACGACATTGTCCGGTTCATGTCATTCCCCTCCCTGCTCAGCGGCCTTCTTCAACGGGATCGCGACGTCGCCCTTGGCCGGTTTGAAGGTGAACATCGACTCCTGAAGGCCAGGCTTGAGGTTCCAGCGATACACCGCGCTGTATTCCGGAAAACTCTTCTCGTCAGTGGTGGTAATCACCAGTTTGCACGGCAGCGGCTTCTCGGACCGGGTGATCCACAATTGCCAGTCAACGCCCTCCTGCCGAAAGGCCAGGTGGTCACAGAGCTGGCCCTTGATCGCCGACGGCCCCACGTACAGGGCTTCTTTAAGGGCATCGATCTGCGCCTGATCGCTGCCAAACAGAAACAGGTCTTCCATGGGGATCTGAATGCCGTAATGGTCTTCGATCATGTGCAGGGCTTCGGACACCTTGGGCGGAGCATCTATCGTGGTGTAGTACTTGAGGTACGGTGAGTACTGGGTCAGTTTCTTGCCGTTGTAGAAGAACTCTCGCGTTCGAATATCGCCTTCTGTCTTGGCATACATTCGATCGTGCCCCAGTACTTTCAGGGTCGTGGAAGCCTCGGACTTGATCTTCTGGCCGGTCTCCAGAACAGTATCCCGGGTCACTTCGGCGTCCACCTGAAACTTCGACAGACTGCGCAGGTAGTTGCCCATATCAATCAGTTTGTCGACCACCTGCGGGTTGATCGTCAAAGTAGTGTCCGCCGGGGGTGCCTCTTCGGCGCGAGCCCCCGGGGCAAGGGCCAGGGTGAACATCAGGCAGAAAACACTGTGTTGGGTTTTCATTGATTCCGCTCCTGTCCTTGCACCGGGATGCCGCCGAATTTCATGGCTGACTATTCAGCCTAGTCGCGGGCAACCCTGTTCGCCAGACAGATAAACCTGCGTGAAGACGCCGGTCACCTTGCGTTCATTTCAGCGCAGCATTACTGACAGAATCGAGACACCGGATCAGCGGTACAACCGTGCTCTGAACCTCACCCCGGCAGACCGATAGCCGACTATCCAAAGGCTCTGGCACGCGGGGTTTTTGACGATTTTTCGAACAAACAAGAACTTAGATGCGCGGCAAAAATCAGTCACTTGCGAGCACTAAAATAACACTACCACTTATCGGCCATTTTCTTGACGCCCTGTCAAGGGTCTTCTTAGCTTCACGTTACTACCCCCGGAAATCCCACCAGGGGCAAACCTCCAGACACCCGCGAAATCGGGCGGCCAGCGGCTTGCCTCAATCCATTCGGTCGCCCCTCATTCGGGGTAGGAGAGAGACGCCAGAGCGAGATACGGCATGCGATTGCAAGGTAGACCCCCATGAAAACTTCATTCACCCAACAAGAGATCAAAGTCACTTTTTGCACTGTCTCGAGTTCACTGCTGCTGTGTTCGACAATGGAGGTGCAAGCAGGGCCCGCAGAGGAAGAAACCGCCCCCTGGTATCGCCAGGATGTTCCGGCAATGACCTTGCCCACGATCACTGTCACCGCCCCCTACCCCGGCCACTTCAGCGCCGCCTCCGATACACGAAGTTCACGCCTGACCATTGAAGATGCTGCGCCTTCGGCCTGGGATCAGCTGTACGGGCAGGCATCGCGCCAGGCACAGACCGATGTCATGACCCAGGGTTATTCCATCCCTGGCAGCACCGAATTCAAAGGCCCGGCGATCCTGACCCTGCAGAGCGGTAGCGGCCATACCCAGCGGGTCGGTCTGATCGGTGGGATGACTCAGTTACAAGGCAACAGCAATGGCCTGTTGACCAGCCGCGCACTCGCCGACCCTGAGAACGACACCCTCAACCTGCAAGGCCAGAGCCTCGGCGCCTACTGGAGCCTGACCGGCCCACAAGGCTGGCACGTGGATTTGTCCGCCAGTGGCGGCCGGGTCAACGGTTACAGCCGTAACGACCAGGGCGCAAGGATGGCGACCGAAGGCAGCGCGGTGACATTGTCGGTGGAAGGTGGTTTTCCGATTGGCGTGAGCGAGAACTGGGTGGTCGAACCGCAAGCGCAGTTGATCAATCAGCGCATTACGCTTGATACGCCTTATGCCGGTTCAAGCAATGCGTCGTCCAGCGACCTGACGTCCTGGAGCGGCCGGGTCGGTGCCCGGTTGAAAGGGAGTTACGACATCAACGGACTGGGGGTCGAACCCTATGTGCGGACCAACTTGTGGCACACCGTGTACACCGGCAATACCGTGACCCTCGATCAGGTGGACAAGATCAGCAGCAGTCGCAATTCATCGACGGTCGAAGTGGGCTTGGGGCTGGTGGCCAGAGTCACGCCCGCGGTGAGTTTTTACGTCAGCGCCGATTACAGCAGTGATGTGGATGACAATGATTTGAATGGGTTGATCGGGAGTCTTGGGGTGCGGATGCGGTGGTGAGTGGCTTGTTCGACGATATTTGTTGTTTGGGCTGACGCCTTCGTCGGAACGCCGCCCGGAGCAAGCCCGCTCCCACAAGGACAGCGCATGACCTGTGGGAGCGGGCTTGCTCGCGAATGGGGCGACTCGGTTTTAGATCAGCCCTCAGGACTCAGGATCAACACCGCCAGCGGTGGCAGATTCAACACCAGCGAAAGCGCCTGCCCATGGCTTGGCTCTTCCTCGGTAAAGGCTCCGCCGCTGTTGCCATAGTTGGACCCGGCATACATCGCCGCATCGCTGTTGATCACCTCGCCCCAGCGCCCGGCATACGGCACGCCGATGCGATAGGCCTGGCGCGGCACCGGCGTGAAGTTCGCCACCACCAACACCGGCCGCCCTTCCTTACTCCAGCGCAGGAACGCGTAAACGCTGTTGATCGCATCGTCGCCGATCAACCACTGGAAACCTTGCGGCGCGTCGTCCTGGTCATGCATCGCCGGCTCTTCGCGGTACAGCCGATTGAGGTCGCCGACGAGTTTCTGCACACCCTTGTGTTCCGAGTATTGCAACAGGTACCAGTCCAGTTGCTGATCGTGATTCCACTCGCGCCACTGGCCGAATTCACAGCCCATGAACAGCAGCTTCTTGCCGGGATGCGCCCACATGAAGCTCAGGTAGGCCCGCAAATTGGCAAATTTCTGCCAACGGTCGCCCGGCATCTTGTCGATCAGCGAGTGTTTGCCGTGCACCACTTCATCGTGGGAGATCGGCAGGATGAAGCGCTCGGACCAGGCATACACCAGGCCGAAACTCAGCTCGTTGTGGTGATGACCGCGGTACACCGGGTCCTGCTGGATGTAATGCAGCGAATCGTGCATCCAGCCCATGTTCCATTTGTAGTCAAAACCCAGTCCGCCCTGTTGCGTGCCCTGGCTGACACCCGGCCATGCGGTGGATTCCTCGGCGATCACCAGCGCTCCCGGCGCTTCCAGGTTGACCACGTCGTTGAGGTGACGCAGGAAGTCGATGGCTTCGAGGTTCTCGCGTCCGCCATGGCGGTTTGGCACCCACTCCCCGGCCTTGCGCGAGTAATCGCGATAGAGCATTGAAGCCACGGCATCGACCCGCAGGCCATCGACGTGGAAATGCTTGAGCCAGTGCAGTGCCGATGCCAGCATGTAGCCATGCACTTCGGTGCGGCCCAGGTTGTAGATCAGCGTGTCCCAATCCTGATGGAAACCTTCCTGCGGATTGCCATATTCGTACAGCGCGGTGCCGTCGAACTGTGCGAGGCCGTGGGTATCGGTGGGGAAATGCGCCGGCACCCAATCGAGGATCACGCCGATATCAGCCTGGTGGCAGGCGTTGACGAAGGCGGCGAAATCTTCCGGCGAACCGTAGCGGGCGCTCGGGGCGAATTGCGACAGCAGCTGATAACCCCAGGAACCACCGAACGGGTGTTCCATGATCGGCATCAGCTCAATGTGGGTGAAGCCCAATTCCTTCACATAAGGAATCAGCCGCTCACCCAGCTCGTGCCAGGTGTACTGGCGTGCCACTTCACCCAGATCGTCCAGTTCGCACTGCCATGAACCGGCGTGCAATTCGTAGATCGACAGCGGCGCACTCGGCAGATGCCGGTCGGCACGGGATTGCATCCATGCCTGGTCCTGCCAATCAATGTTCAGTGGTGCAGCGACCTTGGATGCAGTGTCCGGTGGCAGCGAGGTGGCCAGGGCCATCGGGTCAGCCTTGAGTGGCAGAATGCCGTGGGCGCCGAGAATTTCGTATTTGTAGGTTTCCCCCGCCTGCAGGCGCGGGATAAATACTTCCCAGACCCCGGTGGGATGGCGCAGGCGCATCGGGTGTCGACGCCCGTCCCAATTGTTGAAGTCACCGACCACCGACACCCGCTTGGCGTTCGGTGCCCACACGGCGAAACGTACGCCGTCGATACCATCGACCGACTTCAACTGCGCGCCGAGGCAGGCGCTGAGGTCACGGTGATTGCCTTCAGCGAACAGGTACAAGTCCATCTCGCCGAGCAACGGGCCAAAGCTGTAAGGGTCTTCTGAAACCTGTTCGCCGCCGGCCCAACGGGTGCGCAGCAGATACGGCTGGGCCCGATCGAAGTGGCCGACAAACAGACCCGGGGTCTGGGTGGCTTCAAGGTTGCCGAGTTCTTCCCCGGAGTCCCTGGCCAATACCTGAACGCTCAGCGCGTCCGGCAGATAAGCCCGAATGAATTGCCCTCCGGCGTCATCGCCGTGGGGGCCGAGAATTGCAAATGGGTCGTGATGTTCGGCGCGAACCAGCGCGTCGATATCCCGTGATCTGGGCAGCAGCGCTTCTTTAGCGTGACCCTGTTCCTTGTTCGAGAAACTCATAACTACTCTCCACCAAGATCGGAAAAGGGTTTAAGCCCACTCAATAATCCAAACAAACCATGCAATGGAACCGGCAGCCACGTGGGGCGATTTTCAGCCTCGTAAGCCACCTCATACGCCGCCTTCTCCAGCCCGAACAACGCCAGCGCGGCGTCCTCGCCTTCCGGATCTTGCCACGCATGAGCAAGACTAGCTGCCGCCAGCCGATAAGCGTCGACAAATGCCTGTTTTGCTTCATTCAAATAACGGTCGGCGACCCGTTGCCGTGCCGCTCGGGCCTCGGCGGTGTTGTCGACGTTGTGCACGTTGATCGCCATCGCCGCGGCGTAATCGAAGGAGCGCAGTACGCCACTAACGTCTTTGTACGGGCTGTGCTTGCCGCGTCGCTCGCTCAACGGCCGCGCCGGTTCCCCCTCGAAGTCGATCAGGTAAGCGTCACCCTTGATCACCAGCACCTGACCCAGGTGCAAGTCGCCATGGACGCGAATGCGCAAACCACCGACGGCTTTTTTGCCCAGGTCCTGGACGTGGCTGAGGATGGCTTTTTTGTTGTCCAGTAAACGAGTGACCAGCGCTTTGTCCGCCGGGTTCAGTTCGCTTTGATGTTGCTTGAGCAGCTTCAGCGAGTGCTCCAGCTGCGCCGCAACGTCCTTGGCCGAGGCCAGGGCCTCTTTCTGTGTAGTGACCTTCGGCGCGAAGTCCGGGTCATCGGTCGGAGCCGCCAGCACCTGGTGCATTTCACCCAGTCGCTGGCCGAGCATGCCGGCGAAGTCCTTCAGTTCACCCAGGGCGTTGTAGTGTTGCTCCTGCTCGGACATGGCGTCAGCCAGTTCGTCGCGCAGTGCCCGTTCGAGGTTGTTCTGGGTCCATTCCCAGGCATCGCCCTGATTGCTCAAATAGCCTTGGGCGATCATCAACAGATTGTCTTCGCCCTGGGCATCGCGGCGAACCACCGAACCCAGCAGCGGCGAAATATTGCTGAAACCGGCGTTGGTCAAATACGCGCTCATTTCCAGTTCCGGGTGCACGCCCGACGCAACCTTGCGGATCAACTTCAGCACCAGACTGCTGCCGATCACCACCGAGCTGTTGGATTGCTCGGCGGACAGGTAGCGCACTTCCGATTCTGCGTTCAGGCCCAGTTTGGCCAGTTCGTCGGTCGGTTCGAAACGAATCTCGCCACCGTCCGAAGGCAATACAGTGTTTTCCTGCATGCCGAGCAGCACCGCACGGATAAAGTTTTCCAGGCTGAACGCATCGGTGATCAAACCCACCTGCGGGCCACGTCGCACCCTGGACAATGCCAGTTGCTGCGGCAGCGCCGGGCCGACCTGATCATCGGCAATGAAGCCGAACGGCAGCTGGTAACGGCTGGTCTGGCCGCCGCTGGTGACTTCGATTTCACTCAGCAGCACCGGATGCTGCGCATCACCGAAGCGCACGCCGTAGGCCAGGTTGACCTTCTCTATGGCCGCGTCCTTGCCGGCGAACCAGCGGCGGTTTTGCAGCCAGTTCGGCAGGATGCCCTGCTCCAGCGTGCCGCGTGACGGCGCTTCGAGCAGCTCTTCCATGCGTTTTTTCAACACCAGGGTGGTGAAGTCCGGCAGGCTTTGCGCCGGTTCTACGTGCCAGCTAGGCATTTGATTCTCCGCAGCGAGTCCGAACCAATAAAACCCGTAAGGCGCCAGCGTCAGGAGGAAATTCAACTGGCCGATCGGCGGAAAGGCGTTACCGCCGAGCATCTCCACCGGCACCATGCCGACGTAAGCGGACAAGTCCAGTTCCGCCGCTTGCGCACTGCGCGATACGTTGGCGACACACAGGATGGTTTCGTATTTGCCATCCGGCCCGGTGTATTCACGGGTGTACGCCAGAATCCGTCGATTGCTCGGCGAGAGCATTTTCAGCGTGCCGCGACCGAAAGCCTTGGACTGCTTGCGCACGGCGAGCATGCGTCGGGTCCAGTTCAGCAGTGAGTGTGGGTCGCCGGCCTGGGTCTCGACGTTGACCGACAGGTAACCGTATTGGGGGTCCATGATCGGCGGCAGCACCAGGCTCGCCGGGTCGGCGCGGGAGAAGCCGCCGTTGCGGTCGATCGACCACTGCATGGGCGTACGCACGCCGTCGCGGTCGCCGAGGTAGATGTTGTCGCCCATGCCAATTTCATCGCCGTAATACATCGTCGGCGTACCGGGCATCGACAGCAGCAGGCTGTTGAGCAGTTCTACGCGACGACGATCACGCTCCATCAACGGCGCCAGACGGCGACGAATACCCAGGTTGATCCGCGCCCGACGGTCGGCCGCGTAGTAATTCCACAGGTAATCGCGTTCCTTGTCGGTGACCATTTCCAGGGTCAACTCATCGTGGTTGCGCAGGAAAATTGCCCACTGACAGTTGGCCGGGATCTCCGGGGTCTGACGCAAGATGTCGGTGATCGGGAAGCGATCCTCCTGGGCCAGCGCCATGTACATGCGTGGCATCAACGGGAAGTGGAAGGCCATGTGGCATTCGTCGCCGTTGAGGCCTTTCTTGTCGGTGTCACCGAAGTACAGCTGGGTGTCTTCCGGCCATTGATTGGCCTCGGCCAGCAGCATGCGGTCCGGGTAATTGGCGTCGATCTCGGCACGGATCTGCTTGAGGACGTCGTGGGTCTCGGGCAGGTTTTCGTTGTTGGTGCCATCGCGCTCGATCAGGTACGGAATCGCGTCGAGCCGCAGGCCGTCGATGCCCATGTCAAGCCAGTAGCGCATCACCGACAGCACTGCTTTCATGACTTGCGGGTTGTCGAAGTTCAGGTCCGGCTGGTGCGAATAGAAACGGTGCCAGAAGTACTGGCCGGCGACCGGGTCCCAGGTCCAGTTGGACTTCTCGGTGTCGAGAAAAATGATGCGGGTGCCGTCGTATTTGTGGTCGTCATCGGACCAGACGTAGAAGTCCCGCGCCGCCGAACCCGGTTTGGCTTTACGCGCACGCTGGAACCAGGCGTGCTGGTCGGAGGTGTGGTTGATGACCAGCTCGGTGATCACCCGCAGGCCGCGTTTGTGGGCCTCGGAGATGAAACGCTTGGCGTCGGCCATGGTGCCGTAGTCGGGGTGCACGCCACGGTACTCGGCAATGTCGTAGCCATCGTCGCGTCGTGGCGACGGGTAGAACGGCAAGAGCCAGATGGTGTTGACGCCCAAGTCGGCAATGTAATCGAGTTTGGCGATAAGGCCGGGAAAGTCGCCGATCCCGTCATTGTTGGAGTCGAAAAAAGACTTAACGTGTACTTGGTAGATCACCGCATCCTTGTACCAGAGCGGGTCCTTGATGAAGGTGGCTGCCTTGGGTTTCTTCGCCATTTGAAACTCCTGTTGATGATCGTTCCCACGCTCTGCGTGGGAATGCCTCTACGGACGCTCCGCGTTCGGCTCTGGATGGGACGCGGAGCGTCCCGGGAGGCATTCCCACGCGGACGGTTCGACGCCTCGACGTGGGAACGATTGTGCTAGGCGGTGATGCGCCAGATGCCGAACGGTTGATGCGCCGGGTCGATCCGCATGAACTGGTACTTGCCGTGCCAGGTCCAGCGATGGCCACTCATCAGGTCTTCGCCCTGGGTGCTGGCGTCGTCGGGCAAGCCCATTTCCCACAGCGGCAATTCGAAGTTCGCTTCCTGGACGTTATGCGGATCAAGGCTGACGGCCACCAGAATGAAGTTGCTGCCATCCGCGCTGCGCTTGCCGAAATACAGGATGTTGTCATTCCAGGCGTTGTAGACCGTCAAGCCCAGGTGCGTGTGCAACGCCGGGTTTTGTCGGCGGATGCGGTTGAGCTGGGCGATCTCGGCGATGATGTTGCCCGGCGCGTTGAAGTCCCGCGGGCGAATCTCGTACTTCTCGGAATTGAGGTATTCCTCCTTGCCCGGCACCGGCGCGGCTTCACAGAGTTCGAAGCCCGAATACATGCCCCACAGACCGGAGCCCATGGTCGCCAACGCGGCGCGGATCAGAAAACCGGCGCGCCCGGACTCATGCAGAAACGCTGGGTTGATATCCGGCGTATTGACGAAGAAATTCGGCCGGTAGCATTCTCGCCACGGCGATTCGTTCAATTCGGTGAAATAGGTCGCCAGTTCCGTCTTGGTATTGCGCCAGGTGAAGTAGGTGTAGCTCTGGGAGTAACCGACCTTGCCCAGCCGGGCCATCATCGCCGGCGTGGTAAAGGCTTCCGCGAGGAACATCACCTCGGGGTAAAGCGCCCGCACATCGGCGATCAGCCATTGCCAGAACGGCAGCGGCTTGGTGTGCGGATTGTCGACGCGAAAGATCTTCACGCCCTCTTCGACCCAACCGACCACGATGTCGCGCAGCTCGACCCACAAACTGGGGATCGCGTCGCTGGCATAGAAATCGAGGTTGACGATGTCCTGGTATTTTTTCGGCGGGTTCTCGGCGTATTTGATCGTGCCGTCCGGGCGCCAGTTGAACCAGCCCGGATGCTGTTTGAGCCACGGGTGATCCTGAGAGCACTGGATCGCGAAATCGAGGGCAATTTCCAGCCCGTGATCGGCCGCGGCTGCCACCAATCGGCGGAAGTCTTCGCGGGTGCCGAGTTCGGAATGAATCGCCTCGTGCCCGCCTTCCTCGCTGCCGATGGCATACGGGCTGCCCGGATCGTCGGGGCCGGCGGTCAATGAATTGTTCGGACCTTTGCGGTAGCTGCGACCGATCGGGTGAATCGGCGGGAAATACAGCACGTCGAAACCCATGTCCTGGATCATCGCCAGTCGCGAGTGCACGTCGTTAAACGTGCCGTGACGGGCCGGATCGTCGGTGATCGAGCGCGGAAACAGCTCATACCAACTGGCGAACTGCGCCAACTCCCGCTCGACGTCCAGCGGGAACTCGGGACTGAGACTCAGATAAGCGCGGTGATCGGCCTGGGCCATCAGGTCGGCGCTACGTTGGTGCAGAAACAGCGCGACCTGCTCGGTTTCGAGCAGACCGGACAATTCATGGTGTAACGCCGCCAGTTCTTCGCTCAACGGCCCTTCGGAGCGTTCGGCTGCCTGCTGGACCTGATTGCGCCCTTCCTGCAATTCCAGGCTGACGGGCACTCCTGCGATGTTCTTTTTCTCAATCTCATAACAGAAGCTGGCGAACTGATCGATCCAGGCCTCGATACAAAAGACGTAGCGACCCTGCTCCTCAACACGGAACTGGCCCTGCCAGCCGTTGTTGCCAAGGTCAGTCATGACCTCGCGTTGCCAGGCTTCGTCGCCGTCGGCACGCCAGCGTATGCGCACGGCCAGTTTGTCGTGACCGTCGGCAAATACTTTGGCGGTTACCACCACGTCCTGACCCACCACGGCTTTGGCAGCAAACTGCCCGCCATCGAGGGTCGGCATGATGTTTTCGATCGCGATGCGCGGCAACAGTAGAGCCTGCGACAGCGGCATATGAGGGTTGTAGTTCAACTCAGTCGGTCTTTCAGCAGTCATCGAGCATCTCTCCTTAACGCCCCATGGACGCTCTTGTGTCTGGTCGTCGTTCACGCAGAACCATCGGTCCCGAAATGAACTCACTTAGGTTCCGAGCGACAAGCGCGGGGAAAAGTTCACGCCCATTTGCCGGGGAATCAAATCCCTTGCGCGACGGTCAACTCACTTAAGCACGACTTACGCCATGTGCCACTGGAGGCTTCAACGATGAGTATTCCTATCCCGGCCGAAACACCCGATCCGAACATCGACAACCCGACCATCCCGCCGACCGAGCCGGAACCTGTGCCCGAGCAAGAGCCGCCCGGCACCACGCCGCCACCCAGAGAAGACCCACCGGACACGATGCCGCCGGTGATCGTTTCGCCCGAGTGATGACTACGGCCGCTCCTGCTCGTCTTTATCCTTGTCGAGCAGTTGCACGATCTTCGGCATCACGCTGAAGATCGCCAACGCCAGCAACGTACTGAACACCGCCGTCGCCTCGCGGCCCAGTCCGGCCGAGACACCGATGGCGGCAGTCATCCACAACCCGGCGGCTGTGGTCAGGCCTTTTACGTGGCCTTCATCGCCTTCCTGGTTTTTCAGGATGGTGCCGGCGCCGAGAAAGCCGATCCCGGCGATCACGCCTTGCACCACCCGGCTCATGGCATCGGCCTGGGAGCCGGACATCTGCGGCACCAGGACAAACAGCGCCGCGCCCAGCGCGACCAGCATGTGAGTACGAACCCCGGCCGCCTTGCCCTTTTGCTCACGCTCGAATCCGAGAATGCCGCCCAATATGGCTGCGATCAGCAATCTCACGGTTATACGCGTCAGTTGTGACGCATCGCCGATGTCGGCGAACTCCGCTTGCAGCGTTACCCAAACCTCATGCCACCAGGCGTCCATGGTGCAATCCTTGTGATTGATTGTTATTGGAAGGATGGACCGCGCCGACCATTAATCGGTTGCACAGAACGATGACCGTCGGATGCGCCCTAACAGTTTAGAACCCGCAAAAAAAAGGACACCTCCATGACTGTGCGCATCGAAAACCAGACCTGCTTTTTCCTCACCGAGAACGGCGAAGAAATTCGCCTGTGCCCCGATGTCACGATCATCACTGACTCGGAAAAAGCCATGTCGGCGGTTGAGCTCAATGGCCAGCGCGTCTACATCACCGAAGCAGAAGCCGACGCATTGACCGTAGCAGGCGCAGTGGACGGTCGCCGGCATTTGAAGGCCACCGACAGTGATTCGGTGATTTGACTGACCCGGATCAACAACCCCCGCAGGCGCCTGATATAGGCGTCTGCGTCCCGCTGTGACGGGGTGCATCAAGTTGTCGCAGGCAGCGGATCAACCGCCATCTGATCCGCTTTTTATTGCAATACCTGAGTCTGTTATGCAAACAGTTCGCTGGTCATAGTGCTCATGCCTGATGGAGGCTGATGAGCGAAAGACCATGAGCGAAAGAATCCCCGTCCGAACCCTAGAACCTGCCTCATTTATAAAAAACGAGCCTTTGCGTCCAAAGATAAAGGCCAAGTCCAGCGACAACCTGATTCACACCCGCAGCTTCACCGGCCTGTTCCGCACCTTGCGTCTTAGCGGTGCGGGCGTTCTGTTCTTGCTGTTTTTCGGCACCGTGTGGCTGAACTGGGGCGACCGTCAGGCGGTGCTCTGGGACCTATCCGAGAGCAAATTCCACATCTTTGGCGCGACCTTCTGGCCCCAGGATTTCATCCTGCTCTCGGCACTGCTGATCATTGCCGCGTTCGGCCTGTTCGCGATCACCGTGTTCGCCGGTCGCGTCTGGTGCGGTTACACCTGCCCGCAGAGTTCCTGGACCTGGATCTTCATGTGGTGCGAGAAGATCACCGAAGGTGAACGCAACCAGCGCATCAAACTGCAAGCCGCACCATGGGGGCTGAACAAATTGATCCGCCGCTCGGCCAAGCACACCCTGTGGCTGGCCATCAGCCTGCTCACCGGGCTGACGTTCGTTGGCTACTTCACACCGATCCGGCCCTTGGCCGAAGAGCTGCTGACCCTGCAAATGGGTGGTGTCAGTCTGTTCTGGGTGCTGTTTTTTACGGGTGCGACGTACATCAACGCCGGTTGGCTACGTGAAGCGGTGTGCATGCACATGTGCCCGTATGCGCGGTTCCAGAGCGTGATGTTCGACAAGGACACTCTGACCATTTCCTACGACGTGGCTCGCGGTGAAAACCGTGGCCCGCGCAAACGTGAGGTCAAACCGGCCGAGGTGGGTCTGGGGGACTGCATCGATTGTCAGGTGTGCGTGCAGGTCTGCCCGACCGGGATCGACATTCGCGACGGCTTGCAGATGGAGTGCATCGGCTGCGCGGCGTGTATCGATGCCTGCGATTCGATCATGGACAAAATGGGCTACGCCCGTGGCCTGATCAGCTATACCTCGGAGCATGAGCTGCAAGGTGGCAAGACTCATCTGCTACGGCCGCGGCTGATCGGTTATACGGCGGTGCTGCTGGTGATGATCGGTGCCCTCGCCCTCGCCCTGGTCGAACGGCCGATGGTGTCGCTGGACGTGAGCAAGGACCGTGGCCTGTTCCGCGAGAACAGCCAGGGGCAGATCGAAAACATCTACAGCCTGAAGGTCATCAACAAGACTCAGCTGCGTCAGGATTACCAATTGAGTCTGGTAGATGGCGAAGGCTTCCAGCTGCAAGGCAAGACCGAACTGAGCCTGGCGCCGGGCGAGATTGTCGATGTGCCGGTGTCGGTGGCCATGCTGGCGGACCGGCCGAGTAGCAGCTCGCAGACGATCAGTTTCAAGATTGTCGACAGTGACGAGCCGGACATCTATAGCGTGGCCAAAAGCCGGTTTGTTGCGCCGATGAACCGTTGATCCCTTAGACTGCGGTGCCCTGTGGCGAGGGGGCTTGCCCCCTCGCCACAACAGCTAATTGAACCCATTCGATTGCGGGACTTAGATGAAACGCTACGAAAAATTCGCCGACGACATCGCTGAACTGATCCGCTCCGGCGTTCTCGGCCCCGGCCAGCGCGTGCCGTCGGTGCGCTACGCCAGCCAGACCTACGGGGTCAGCCCGTCCACCGTGTTCCAGGCCTATTACTTGCTCGAACGCCGTGGCCTGATCCGCGCCCGGCCGCGCTCCGGCTACTTCGTCAACGCACACGCGCCGAGCCCGTTCTCGGAGCCGGTGATCAGCAGCCAGGTCAACGAATCCACTGAAGTCGACGTCAGCGAACTGGTGTTCTCGGTCCTCGACTCGATCAAGGACCCGACCACCGTACCGTTCGGCTCGGCCTTTCCCAGCCCGACCCTGTTCCCGCTGCAGCGCCTGTCCCGCTCCCTGGCCAGTGCCGCCCGGGACATGGATCCGCGCATGGTCGTCACCGACATGTCGCCGGGCAACCCGCAACTGCGACGCCAGATTGCCCTGCGCTACATGGTCGGCGGCCTGATGCTGCCGATGGAAGAACTGCTGATCACCAACGGCGCGCTGGAAGCCTTGAACCTGTGCCTGCAAGCGGTCACCGAGCCCGGCGACCTGGTGGCCATTGAGGCGCCGGCGTTCTATGCCTGCCTGCAAATCCTGGAGCGGCTGAAGCTCAAGGCCGTCGAGATCCCGGTGCACCCGCGTGACGGAATCGATCTGGGCGTGCTCGCGCAAACCCTGGAACGCCACCCGATCAAGGCCTGCTGGTGCATGACCAGTTTCCAGAACCCGATGGGCGCGACCATGCCCGAGGCCAAGAAACAGGAGCTGGTCGAGTTATTGCGCAGTCATCAGGTGCCGCTGATCGAGGACGATGTCTACGCCGAACTCTATTACGGCCAACAGGCACCGAAACCGGCCAAGGCCTTTGATACCGAAGGGCTGGTGATGCATTGCGGTTCCTTCGCCAAGAGCCTAGCCCCCGGCTACCGCATCGGTTGGGTGGCCGCCGGGCGCTACGCGCAGAAGATCGAACGCCTGAAACTCATGACCTCACTGTGCGCCTCGATGCCGGCCCAGGCCGCCATCGCCGACTACCTGCAACACGGCGGCTACGACCGGCACCTGCGCAAACTGCGCTACGCCCTGGAAGAACAGCAAAGCGCCATGCTCGCCGCCATCGCTCGCTACTTCCCGGCGCAGACGCGCGTCAGTCAACCGGCCGGCGGCTATTTTTTGTGGCTGGAATTGCCACCGCAGATGGATTCGCTGAAGTTGTTTCAGATGGCATTGGCGCAAGGCATCAGCATCGCGCCGGGGCCGATCTTTTCACCGACGCAGCGGTTCAGGAATTGTATTCGGTTGAATTATGGGAGCCCGTGGACCGAGGATTCGGAGAAGGCGATGGAGACGTTGGGGCGGATTGTGCGGTCGTTCTGAGAAGTTGATGTCGTCTGAGCTGCCGCCTTCGCGAGCAAGCCCCCTCCCACAGGGGGAACGCGTCCAACTGTGGGAGCGGGCTTGCTCGCGAAGAGGCCGGCCCGGCCAACACACGTCTCAGAGGTTAACGCCCGCCGCCCAGATCAACAAAAGTCCCGGTCGCATAAGAAGCCTTGTCCGACAGCAACCAGATAATCGCCTCCGCCACTTCATCCGGCCGTCCGCCCCGGGCCATCGGAATCGCCGATTCCAGCTTGCTGACCCGATCCGGATCACCGCTCAGCGCATGGAAGTCGGTGTAGATAAACCCTGGTCGCACCGCGTTGACGCGAATCCCCTCGCCCGCCACTTCCTTGGACAGGCCGATGGTGAAGCTGTCCAGCGCGCCTTTCGAGGCGGCGTAATCCACGTACTCATTGGGTGAGCCCAGGCGAGAGGCCACCGAAGATACGTTGACGATGCTGCCGCCCTGCCCGCCATGCTTGGGCGACATGCGCATGATCGCGTGCTTGGCGCAGAGGATCGGTGCCAGCACGTTGGTCTTGAGTGTTTTGAGAATGCGGAATTCGGACATTTCGTCGACGCGGGACTTGTGCCCGACGGTGCCGGCGTTGTTCACCAGCGCCGTGACCCGACCCAGTTCGGTGTCCACCCGGTGGAACAGACTGATCACTTCGTCTTCGATGCTGACGTCAGCACGCACCGCAATGGCTTGAGCGCCCAAAGCGCGAACTTGCGCCAATACGCCATGCGCAGCCGATTCGTCGGATTGATAGTTGATACAGATCCGATAGCCAAGCTCAGCGGCCAACAGCGCGGTTGCCGCGCCGATACCACGGCCGCCGCCGGTGATGACAATGACTTTGTCCATGCTGACTTTCCCCCTTCACGCGTAAGCAGTCGGGGCCAAGAATACCCGCCATTGCGCGGATTTGCATGGACTCACATCAACTGATCCCGCCATTGGGCGTTCGCTGTAGCCGCCTTCCTGGCTGCGAAGCTGCATTCTTCTGTAGCAGCTGTCGAGCCTGCGAGGCTGCGTTCGGCGACGCAGTCGTCGTAAAACATGCGCATGAGGTCTTACTGAAACACCGCGCCGCCTGATTTCACGTCAGCTTCGCTGCCGGACGCAGCCTCGCAGGCTCGACAGCTGCTACAGGCACAACGCCTGTCGCCACTCGCTCCCCACGAACAATGTCCGCCATGAAGCGATCCGCCGGCAGCGGGTGCCCGAGCAGGTAGCCCTGCAATGAATCGCAACCGAGTTTGGTCAGGAAGTCCTGCTGGACACCGGTCTCCACACCTTCGGCGACAATGCGCAAGCCCAACGCCTGGCCGAGGGCGACGATGGCCGAAACGATGGCGGCGTCGTCACTGTCGTGTTCCAGATCGCGGACGAAACCGCGGTCGATCTTCAGTTCGTTGGCCGGCAGGCGCTTGAGGTACATCAAGCTCGAATAGCCGGTACCGAAGTCATCGATGGACAGGTCAACGCCCATTTCCGAGAGTTCCTGAAGCACCGTCATGCTCGCATCGGCATCGCTCATGGCCGTGGTTTCAGTGATTTCCAGGGTCAGGCTATTGGCCGGCAGCTTATGCGTGGCCAGGGCTTTGGAGACGCTCTTGACCAGGCCCGCATGGCAGAACTGCAACGCCGAGAGGTTCACCGCAATGCGCCAGTCGGTGTAGCCGAGCACGTACCACTCGCGCATCTGGCGGCAGGCTTCGTTCAGCACCCATTCACCAATGGGAATGATCAGCCCGGTCCGTTCCGCAAGGTCAATAAACTTGTCCGGCAGCAGCATGCCCTGGGTCGGATGCTCCCAACGCAGCAGCGCCTCGGCACCCACCGGACGACCATTGCTGGCGTCGAACTTGGGCTGGTAGTAGAGACTGAACTGCTGTTGTTCGAGGGCGTTGCGCAAATCCTGCAGCAATTGCAGCTGTTTGCGCGCGTTGCTGTTCATCGAGGCGTCGAAAAAGCTGTAGCCGTTTTTCCCGGCGCCCTTGGCGTGGTACATCGCCGCGTCAGCATTCATCAGCAGTTCCTGGGCGGTCTGGCCGTTGCCCGGGTACAGTGCGATGCCGAGGCTGGCGGAAATCTGCAGCTCATGCTCGGCAACGCGGAACGAACTGCCGATCAGCCCGACCTGACGCGCCGCGACGTTCAACGCATCGTTTGGCTCGCTGAGCCGCACCAGCAGCACGAATTCATCGCCGCCGATTCGCGCCAAGGTGTCCTGACTGCGCATGTCCTCGCGCAGGCGCAAACCGACCTCGCGCAACAACTGATCGCCCATGTGGTGGCCGAAGGCGTCGTTGACCGGTTTGAAACCGTCAAGATCAATGAACATCAGCGCAAAGCAACCGCCCTGCTCCTGGACCTTGGACATGGCCTGCTCGATGCGGTCGGCCAGCAACATGCGATTGGGCAAACCGGTCAGGGTGTCGTGCAGGGCCAGTTGGGTCAGTTCGCGATTGGCTTCCGTCAGCGAGCGCGCCAGATCGGCGGTGCGAGCTTCAAGACGCGCATCGAGCACCGAAGTCAGCAACGCGATGCTCAACACCGCGAGCGTGGTGATCAGCACCAGATTGTCGAGACCTTTGCCGTTCAAACCGCTGATGGCGGCGCCGCAGAAACTGCCGTCCGGGAAGCGCGCCGCGGCCATGGCCGTGTAGTGCATGCCGACGATGGCGAGGCCCATGATCACCGCAGCGCCGGCGCGAAGCAGGCCGACATAAGGCGTGTGCTGGCGCAGGCGGAAGGCGATCCATAACGCTGCGCCCGAGGCGCCGACGGCGATGAGCAACGACGCGCCGAACAGCGTCGGGTCGTAATCGATGCCCGGCTGCATGTGCATGGCGGCCATGCCGGTGTAATGCATGGCGCTGATCCCGGCGCCCATGATCAACGCGCCGAACGCCAGTTGCCAGGACGGCAGCCGGGGCTGGCTGACCAGCCACAGCGCAAAGCCGCAGGACAGGATCGCGGTCAGCAGCGAGAGTGCCGTGAGGGTGAAGTCGTAACCCAGGTCGATGGGCAATGTGAACGCGAGCATGCCGATAAAGTGCATCGACCACACACCAACGCCCATGGCGAAGGCGCCGCCCGCCGTCCATAGAAATACGGCACGGCCTTTGGCAGTGGCAATGCGCTCGGTCAGGTCGAGTGCGGTGTAAGAGGCGAGAATCGCTACGCAGAGCGAAATGATAACCAGCGTGGGTGAATAGCTACCGATGAGCATGTGACTTTCTCGCGATCGCCCTACCGTACTGCTTCCGTTCTCGGGAGGGCAAATCGAGCGATTGTACTGAATGCACAAAAGAACGCACTGACAAAAGTAGTCAGATGGCCATCAAACCGATGAAACGCTTGTTTGACACCCCGATGGCAACGCATCCGCTGTAGCAGCTGTCGAGCCTGCGAGGCTGCGTTCGGCGACGCAGTCGTCGTGAAATCAGGCGACGCGGTGTTTCAGGAAGACCGCATGCGCAGGTTTTACGACGACTGCGTCGCCGAACGCAGCCTCGCGGGCTCGACAGCTGCTACAACAGCCGCGCTATTTGTTTTCGCCCACTTGAAGCGCCCCGTCCCAGCCACCGCCCAGTGCCGCAATCAGTTGCACGCTGGCGATCAAGCGGCTCTGCAACAAATTCAACACGCTGCGCTCGTTACTCAATGCAGTCGCCTGGACCACCACCACATCGAGGTACGCAATCACCCCGGCCTTGTACTGGTTTTGCGTCAACCGAAGGGATTCACGCGCGGCATCCAGTGCTTCCTGGCGCACGCCGGCTTCGTCTTCCAGCACTTTGAGCTGCACCAGGTAGTTTTCCACCTCACGGAACCCATCGAGCACGGTCTGGCGGTACTTGGCCACGGTTTCGTCGTAAGCCGCCTCGCTACGATCGACCTCGGCAGAACGCTGGCCGCCATCAAACAGGGTCATGGCCAGTTGCGGTCCCACCGACCAGAAGCGGTTCGGCACACTGATCCAGTTGGCATAGGTGCTGCTGCTATAACCGCCGTTCAGGCTCAGGGTGAAATCCGGATAATACGCAGCCTTGGCCACGCCGATGTTGGCGTTGGCCGCCATCACCGAACGCTCGGCGGAAGCGATGTCCGGGCGACGCTCGAGCAACTGCGAAGGCAGGCTCAGCGGTATTTCGGGCAACGCCGGTATGTTCTTGGATTCGGCCAGGCTGAACTCGGCTGGCGGCAGACCGATCAATACGGCGATGGCGTTCTCGAACTGGGCGCGTTGCCAGATCAGGTCGACCATGTCCGCCTGGGTGCTTTTGAGCTGGGTCTGGGCCTGGGCCACCGCATCCTTGCCGGAGACGCCGGCACGGTACTGGTTTTCGGTCATTTTCAGCGAGCGCTGATAGGCCTCGACGGTCGCTTCCAGCAGGCGTTTCTGTTCGTCGATCACCCGCAGTTGCAGATAGTTCTGCACCAGTTCCGATTGCTGGCTGAGGCGCATCGCCGCCAGGTCGGCAAAACTGGCCTCGGCGTTGGCGGTGTCGGCTTCAAGGCCTCGGCGCAACTTGCCCCAGATGTCCGCTTCCCAACTGACCCCGGCCTGTGCGGTGTAAGTGTCACGAATCCCGCTCGAAGAACTGGTCAGGCTCGAACTGCTGCTGCCGGTGCCCTGGCTGGAGCGGTTTTTCCCGACGGTCAGGTCCACCGTTGGAAAAAACGCGCCCCGGGCGCTGCGCACCAAAGCCTGGGCCTGACGGTACTGGGCTTCGGACTGGGCGACGGTCTGGTTGGAGCTGTTGAGTTTTTCGATCAGGCCATTGAGTTGCTGATCGCCATACAACTCCCACCAGGCGCCACGGGCCAGGGAATCACTCGGGCTGGCCTGACGCCAGCCGGCCGCTTCCTTGTATTGCATCGGCGCGGCGGCTGGCGGACGCTGGTAGTCCGGGCCGACAGCGCACGCGCTGAGCATCGCCACGCACAGCGCCAGGCTCAGCAGACGCGAGCCTCGGGCCGCCGCCAACGGCGTGGCCAGATTGATAAGCGAACGGTCAGTCATAGCGGGGTTTCCAGAGCAGCATCGGTACGCACTCCACGCCATTTGTTGAAGCGATGGCGCAGTTTATCGAGATAGAGGTAAACCACCGGGGTGGTGTAAAGGGTCAGCACCTGGCTGAAAATCAGGCCGCCGATGATGGTCAGGCCCAGCGGCTGACGCATTTCCGCCCCTTCGGCGCGGCTCAGCAGCAACGGCAACGCGCCGAGGATGGCTGCCAGGGTGGTCATCAGAATCGGCCGCAGGCGTTGCAGGCAGGCGCTGCGGATTGACTCCAGCGGTTCGAGGCCCTGATGCCGCTCCAGTTGCAGCGCCAGGTCGATCATCAGAATGGCGTTTTTCTTCACCACCCCGATGAGCAGGAATAACCCGAGCAACGAAATCAGGCTGAACTCGCCGCCCAGTGCATAGATCGACAGCAACGCACCGACCCCGGCCGACGGTAGCGTCGAGAGAATGGTCAGCGGATGGATGTAGCTTTCATACAGCACACCCAGCACCAGATACACCGCCACCAGCGCCCCGAGAATCATCCATGGCTGGCTCTTCTGGGTGGCGGCGAAGGCATCGGCGGTGCCGGCCATTTTCGCAATCACGCTTTCCGGCAGGCCGACCTTGGCGATTGCACGCTCGATCGCCGCCGTGCCCTGCTCTACCGTCACGCCGTCGGCCATGTCGAAGGACAGGCTTTCGGACGCGAACTGACCTTCATGGCTGACGCGGTCGTCTTCCAGACTGTTTTCGTAGTGGGCAATGGTCGACAGCGGAATCCGTGCACCGTCAGCGGTAATCACCTGAACCTGCTTGAGCGTGATCGGGTCCTGGGCGTATTTCGGATTGACCTCCATCACTACCTGATACTGGTTGAGGCTGTCGTAAATTGTCGAAATCTGCCGCTGGCTGTAGGCGTTGTTCAGCACCGAGGTAACCATGTCCATGTCGACCCCCAGGCGCTTGGCCTGATCGCGGTCGACAATCAGGGTCACCTGTTGCGCGCCCCGACCTTCACGGGCATCGATCGCCGTCAGCTCCGGCAACGCTTTCAAAGCGGTGACGACCTTCGGGTACCACTCGCGCAAATCGCCCAGGTCGCCGCTTTGCAGGATGTAGGAATACTGCGACGTGGTCTGTTCGCGGCCGCCACCGAATTGCAGGTCCTGATCCGCCATCAGCATCAATTGCGCGCCAGGGACCTTGGGCATTTCCTTGCGCAGCCGTTCGATGACCTTCTGCGCGGAAATGTTGCGTTCCTTGATCGGTTTCAAGCGCACCAGCATGAAGGCGTTGTTGGTGCCGTTGGTGCCGCCGATGAAACCGGCGACGCTTTGCACCGCGTCGTCCTTGAGCACGGCGCGGCGGAAGATTTCCATTTTCGGCTGCATGACGCTGAACGACAGCCCGTCATCGCCGCGCACAAAACCGATCAGCTGGCCAGTGTCTTGCTGCGGCATAAAGGTCTTAGGAACAACGACATACAACGCGATGTTAACGCCGACTGTCACGATCAGGCTGAGCAATGTCAACCGGCGGTGACGCAACACCCAGTCGAGGCTGGTGGCGTATTTGCCGACCATCCACTCGTTGGCACGCTGACTCCAGCGCTGCAAACGGTTTTCCTGCCCCGGCGTGTGCGGCTTGAGCCAGCGGGCGCAGAGCATCGGCGTCAGCGTCAGCGAGACCACCAGCGACACCACGATGGACGCCGCCAGCGTGATGGAAAACTCGCGGAACAGGCTTTCGACAATTCCGCCCATGAACAGGATCGACAGGAACACCGCCACCAGCGAGACGTTCATCGACAGCAAGGTGAAACCGACTTCCTCAGCCCCCAGATACGCGGCCTTCATCGGCGGCACGCCTTTGTCGATGTGCCGGGATATGTTCTCCAGCACCACGATGGCGTCGTCCACCACCAGCCCGGTCGCCAGGATCAGCGCCATCAGCGACAGGTTGTTGAGAGAGAATCCGTAGAGGTACATCACCGCAAACGTGCCGACCAGCGACACCGGCACCGCCAATGTCGGAATCAGCGAGGCGCGGAAGTTACCGAGAAACAGGAACACCACCAGAATCACCAGCGCCACGGCGATCAGCAGGGTCATCTCCGCTTCGTGCAGCGTGGCCTTGATCACCGGAGAACGGTCCATCGCCAGGTTCAGCTTGACGCTGGCCGGCAGCACCGCCTGCAACGCCGGCAGCTGCGCCTTGATTTCGTTGACCGTCTCGATGATGTTCGCGCCGGCCTGGCGGTTGATCACCAGCAGCACCGCCGCGTCATTGTTGAAGAAGCCGCTGTTGTAGCGGTCCTCGACGCCATCGCTGACCTTGGCCACGTCCCTCAGGCGCAGCGCAGCACCGTCCGCGTAGTGGATGATCAGCGACTCGTAATCCTTGGCTTTTTCCAGCTGATCGTTGGCCTGCACTTGCCACAGCCGCTGGCCGTCTTCGACCGAGCCCTTGGGCCGGCGCACGTTGGCGTTGGCGATGGTGTTGCGCACATCGTCCAGGGCCACGCCGTACTGGTTGAGTGCCTGGGGTTCGAGTTCGATGCGCACCGCCGGCAAGGAGCTGCCGCCGATCTGCACTTCACCCACACCCTGCACCTGGGACAGGCTCTGGGACAGGATCGTCGAGGCCAAGTCGTAGAGCTGGCCTTTTTCCAGTACGTCGGACGTCAGCGACAGCACCATGATCGGCGCCTGGGACGGGTTGACCTTCTTGTAGGTCGGCATGCTGCGCATCCCGCTCGGCAGCAGGTTGCGCGAGGCGTTGATCGCGGCTTGCACTTCCCGGGCCGCGCCGTTGATGTCGCGGTCAAGGTCGAACTGCAAAATCACCCGGGTCGAGCCCTGGCTGGAACGGCTGCTCATGGTGTTGACGCCGGCGATGGCGCCGAAGGAGCGCTCCAGCGGCGTGGCCACGGTCGAGGCCATCACTTCAGGGCTGGCACCGGGCAGGCTGGCCTGGACCACGATCACCGGGAAGTCCATCTGCGGCAACGGCGCCACCGGCAACAGGCCGAAGCTCACACCGCCCAGCAGCATGATCGCCAGGCTGAGCAACATGGTCGCGACCGGGCGCTTGATGAAGGGTCCGGACAAATTCATGGCTGCTCGACCGCTTCCACGGCTTCAGACTTGCGACCCCAGCGCCGACCGAGGCGGTCGAAATACAGATAGATCACCGGCGTGGTGAACAGCGTCAGCACCTGGCTCACCAGCAGACCGCCGACCATCACCAGGCCCAACGGCTGGCGCAATTCCGCGCCGGAACCAGTGGCCAGCATCAACGGCACCGCGCCAAACAATGCCGCCAGCGTGGTCATCAGGATCGGCCGGAAACGCAATAGCGCCGCCTGATAGATCGCTGTTTCCGGGTCCATGCCCTGGTTGCGTTCCGCGTCGAGGGCGAAGTCGATCATCATGATCGCGTTCTTTTTCACGATACCGATCAGCAAAATGATGCCGATGATCGCGATCATTCCAAGATCATTGCCGCTCAACAGCAACGCCAGCAACGCGCCGACCGCTGCCGAGGGCAAGGTCGAGAGAATGGTGATCGGGTGGATGTAGCTCTCGTAGAGCACGCCAAGCACGATGTACATGGTCACCACCGCCGCCAGAATCAGCAGCAAGGTGCTTGACAACGAGGCCTGGAACGCCTCGGCCGCGCCCTGGAACTGAGTCTGCACGCCAATCGGCATGCCGATGTCTTTCTGCACCTGTTCGATGATTTCCACTGCATGCCCCAGCGCCACGCCGGGGGCCAGGTTGAACGACATCATCACCGCCGGGAACTGGCCGATGTGCGTGATCGCCAGTTGCGCTTGGCGTTCCTCCATGTGCGCCAGGCTGGACAGGCGCACTTGCCCGCCGTCGGTGGTCTTGACGTGAATCTGGTTCAGCGCATCCGGGCCGATCTTCTCGCCGGACTGCGATTGCAGCACCACGCGGTACTGGCTGGCCTGGGTGTAAATGGTGGAAATCTGCCGCTGACCGAAGGCGTCGTACAGCGCATCGGTGATGTTCGACACCGACACACCGACCCGCGACGCCGCATCGCGGTCGATCACCAGATAAACCTGCAAGCCCTTGTCCTGCAAGTCGCTGGCAACGTCGGTCAACTCCGGCCGTTGCGCCAGTGCATCTACCAGCCGACCGCTCCACAGGCTGAGCAACTCGGAATCCGGCGACGACATGCTGAACTGGTATTGCGTGCGGCTGACGCGGTCTTCGATGGTCAGGTCCTGCACCGGCTGCATGAACAGGCGAATACCGACCAGCTTGTCGAGTTCCGGTTGCAGGCGGGCAATCACTTCGGTGGCGCTCAGGTCACGGTTGCTGTGGGACTTGAGGTTGATCAGCAGGCGGCCGCTGTTGAGCGTCGAGTTGTCACCGTCGACGCCAATGTAGGACGACAGGCTTTCCACCGCCGGGTCAGCCAGGATCACCTTGGCCAGTTCCTGCTGACGCTCACTCATTGCGGCAAAGGAAATCGACTGCGGCGCCTCGGAAATGCCCTGGATCACCCCGGTGTCTTGCACCGGGAAAAAGCCCTTGGGCACGACCATGTACAGGAACACCGTTAGCGCCAACGTGCCGATTGCCACCAGCAATGTCAGCGGTTGATGCTTGAGAACCCACTTTAACTTGCGCCCGTAAGCCGCGATCATCCAATCAATTGTTGCGCCGCTGGCGCGATAGAACCGGCCCTGTTCTTCTTCCCTGGGTTCACGCTTGAGCAACCGCGCGCACATCATCGGCGTCAGGGTAAGGGACACGATCAGGGAAATCAGGATCGCCACGGCCAGGGTGATGGCGAATTCGCGGAATAGCCGCCCCACCACATCGGCCATGAACAGCAGCGGAATCAGTACTGCGATCAGCGACAGAGTCAGCGAAATCAAGGTGAAACCGATCTGCTTGGCGCCCTTGAGCGCGGCATTCAGGGGACTGTCCCCTTCTTCGATATAGCGGGAAATGTTCTCCAGCATCACGATTGCATCGTCCACCACGAAACCGGTGGCGATGGTCAGGGCCATCAGGGTCAGGTTATTGACCGAGAACCCGGCGAGGTACATCACGCCGAAGGTGCCGATCAGCGACAGCGGCACGGCCACCGACGGTATGATCGTGGCGCTGGCCCGACGCAGGAACAGGAACGTCACCATCACGACCAGGGCGATGGCGATCAGCAATTCGTGTTGCACGTCGGTGACCGAGGCGCGGATGGTCTGGGTGCGGTCGGTGAGGACCGTGACGTCGAGGCCGGCCGGCAGGTTGTCGGTGATGCTCGGCAGCAAGGCCTTGATCCGGTCGACCACTTCAATGACGTTGGCACCAGGCTGACGCTGAATATTCAACAGCACTGCCTGGTTTTCATTGGCCCAGGCCGCCAGGCGTTCGTTTTCCGCGCCGTCGACAATCTCCGCCACATCCTTCAGCCGCAATGGCGCGCCGTTGGCGTAGGCCAGGATCAGGTTGGCGTAGTCCTTGGGCGAGGTCAGTTGATCGTTGGCATCGAGCATCGACACCCGGGTCGGGCCGTCGAAGTTGCCTTTCGGCTGGTTGACGTTGGACGCGCCGATCAGGGTGCGCACGTCCGACAGGTTCAGGCCATTGGCTGCCAAGGCTTCAGGGTTGACCTTGATCCGCACCGCCTGACGCTGGCCGCCAGCGATGCTGACCATGCCGACGCCACTGATCTGGGCGATTTTCTGCGCCATGCGCGTGTCGACCAAGTCATTGAGCTTGGGCAACAGCATGGTTTTGGAGGTGATGGCCAGGGTCAGCACCGGGGTGTCCGCCGGGTTGACCTTGTTGTACACCGGCGGCGCCGGCAGGTCCTTGGGCAGCAGATTGGTCGCGGCGTTGATCGCGGCCTGCACCTGCTGCTCGGCAACGTCCATGTTGATGTCGAGGCTGAACCGCAGGGTCAGCACCGAGGCGCCGCCGGAGCTGGTCGACGCCATCTGGGTCAGGCCGGGCATCTGCCCGAACTGACGCTCCAGCGGCGCGGTCACGGCGCTGGTCATGACATCCGGGCTGGCGCCGGGATACAGCGTCATGACGCGAATGGTCGGGTAATCCACCTGAGGCAACGCCGACACCGGCAGCAGCCGATAGGCGATCACGCCGGCCAGGATAATGGCCAGCATGCTCAGCGTGGTGGCGACCGGGCGAAGGATGAACAGCCGCGAGATGTTCATGCGCCGCCCTTTTTCGCCTTGTCGGTAGTCGCCGGCTCAGTCAAGCTGGCCGCCGATTTGCCTTGCAGGTGGCCGGTCGGGGTGGTCGGTACGTCCTTGGTGTCGTTGACCACTTCCACTTCGCTGCCTTCCTTCAGGCGGTCGGTGCCTTCGAGGACCACGCGGTCTCCGGGGGCCAGGCCTTCAATGATTACGGTGTTTTCACCGTCACTGGCGCCGACTTTCAATTGGCGAATCGCGACTTTCTTGTCGCCGTCCAGGGCATAGACGAAGGTGCCGTTGGTGCCGAACTGAATCGCCGCCGAAGGTGCGAGCACCACGTCTTTCAAGGTGTCAGCCAGCAAGTGGACGTTGACGAACTGATTGGGGAACAGCGCCTGATCACGGTTCTCGTAGCGCGCCTTGAATTTCAGGGTGCCGGTGGTCACGTCGATCTGGTTGTCCAGGCTCTGCAACACGCCGGTGGCCTGCAACTTGGTGTCGCCACGGTCCCAGGCTTCGGCCGGCAGTTTGGCGCCGGTGCGATAGCGGGCCAGTACGACGTCGAGGCTGTTTTCCGGCAAGGTGAAGGCGACGCTGATCGGTTGGGTCTGGGTGATGATCGCCAGCGCCGTGGTGTCGTTGGCGGCCACCAGGTTGCCGACATCCAGCTGTCGCAGGCCCACACGTCCGGCAATCGGCGCGCGGATCCTGGTGAATTCGAGATTGAGCTTGGCGTCGTTGACCGCCGCCTGGTTGGTCTTGACCGTGCCCAGGTACTGACCGACCAGTGCTTCGGCGGTGTCCAGGGTTTGCTTGGCGATGCTGTCTTCCTTGAACAGGCCACGATAACGCTCCACGTCGACCTGAGCGTTTTTCAGTTGTGCCTGATTCTGCAGCAGCGTGCCTTCGGCCTGGAGCAAGGCGTTCTGGTAAGGACGCGGGTCGATTTCAGCCAGCAGGTCGCCAGCCTTGACCATCTGCCCTTCTTCGAAGGAGATTTTCATCAATTCGCCGCCAACCCGGCTGCGCACATTGATGGTGTTCAGCGCAGTAACGGTGCCCAGCGCCTTGTAGTACAGCGGGAAATCCCCCTTGACCGCCGGCGCCACGCGCACCGGGATCGGTCCGGTTGCCCCGCCGAAGCCCGGACGCATCCCTCCCGACTTGCCGGTGTGGCCGGCCACGGCTTTCGGCGCAGCGCCGTCCTTTTGGGCAGTGCCGGCGGGCCAGAATTTCCAGCACAGGCCAGCGATGACCAACAGGACAAGCAGGCCGAGGAGCCAGCGGCGAGGATTACGGGAAGCGGAGGATTGCATGGAATGATCAACCATTGGGCGCGTGAGCTTCTTTCTACAGGAGGCTGAACGATAAGCACTGGTGGGTATTAAGCAAAGCGCCTTTACCGGCAATTTACCTTCGGCTTACGTAACAGGAGGTTTGTCTAAGACACTGAAGCACAAATGAAAACGGCCTGGACAGAGGGGGCGTTCTCAGTTAATTACCCCGCCGCGCCGGGTCTGCTGTTGTGCAGGGCAAGGCGCGAGAAGCGTGGTTTGGTCATTCCAAATAAGCTTCGAGCAACGCAGCCCTGCACAACAGCAGGCCCGGCCCTTCGGGTTGTGCCTTAAAGCGGGCCAGCCTGCGTTGCAGGCCTTGGAAAGGGAACAACCATTCCCAGCGGCCTGCGCCTTGCCTGGCCCGCTTTAAGGCGACAACGCGGCGGGGAAATTAACTGAGAACGCCCCCTCAGGCCGTTAACAATTGTAAAACCGAGCTTATTTCAGAACAGCAAGTGCTGCTTCGTAGTTCGGTTCTTCAGCAATTTCCTTGACCAGTTCGCTGTGCAGAACGTTGTCGTTCTCGTCCAGTACCACGACGGCACGGGCGGTCAGGCCTTTGAGTGGGCCGTCAGCAATGGCCACACCGTAGTTCTCGATGAACTCGGCACCGCGCAGGGTCGACAGGTTTTGCACGTTTTCCAGACCTTCGGCGCCGCAGAAGCGGGCTTGAGCGAACGGCAGGTCAGCGGAGATGCACAGCACAACAGTGTTGGCGATGTCGTTGGCCTGGGCGTTGAACTTGCGTACCGAAGTGGCGCACGTCGGGGTGTCGACGCTTGGGAAGATGTTCAGCACTTTGCGCTTGCCGGCGAAGTTCGCCAGGGTCACGTCGGACAGATTGCCGGCAACCAGGGAAAAGGCTGGCGCCTTGGAACCGGCTTGTGGCAGTTGGCCGTTGACTTGAACCGGGGAGCCTTTAAGAGTGACTTGAGCCATGAACGGAGTCCTTCTGACGTTGTTGTGGAGAATTTTGAAGAGGCCGAAGTTAACCACGAAATGGTCCGACGACCTATCCCCTGTACAAAACTTGTATACAACCCAAATCCCTGTGGGAGCGGGTTCAGGCCGGCAACTGCAGCCTATGCGGTGCCGCGCCTCGAACATCCGGCGCATATTCGCACGGCGGTTCAGCGTACCGCCCTCTCCAGCCTACACACGGTGTTCATGACGAAAGGCAGCCATCGCCTGTCGATTCAGGACACGGTTATTCGACTACACAGTGAATCACCCACCCTCCAGCGGAGATAAGACCATGCGATTCATGATCATTGTAAAAGCCAGCCAGGAATCCGAGGCCGGCGTGATGCCCAGCGAAGAACTGATGGCTGCGATGGGCAATTACAACGAGGAACTGACCAGGGCCGGCATCCTCATTGACTGCGACGGCCTGCACCCGAGCAGCAAAGGCGCACGGGTGCGTTTCTCGGGCGAAAAACGCACAGTCATCGACGGCCCGTTCGCCGAAACCAAGGAGCTGATCGCCGGTTTCTGGCTGTGGGAAGTGAAGTCGAAAGAGGAAGCGATCGAATGGGTCAAACGCTGTCCCAATCCGATGCCGGGCACCGAAGCTGAGATCGAGATCCGCCCGATCTACAGCGCGGAAGATTTCGCGGCGCTGTTGACTCCGGAACTGCGTGAGCAGGAAGAGCGGCTGCGCGAGCAGATGAAAAAGCGCTGAACATTTCAGCTACGTAACCGTCCGGAACCACCGCATTATCGTTCTTCGCGGGCAAGTCAGATCGCCGCACCGCTCGCTCCTACAGGAATGAGGCGTGTCCGCGAAGGCATTTCTGCCGGACTGCACCCAAACCCCTGATTCGTATTAACTTTCCAGTACACAAAGAAACACCGAAAACTTGTACAAAAGTCCAAGGATCCCCCCTTCCGACTGGCGAACCCGACGTTAGCTGCTAACTTCAACTGACGTGTCCTACAGGCTTGATAGGAAAGAGCTTACGCAGTAACGGCCGTCAAGTGCCGAGTCGTCCAATGAGCCACGAAGGAACGGGGGAGTCATGTCGATAAAAGCAGGAACACGCGCCGTGTTATTGGCGGCATGCTTTGCGCCTGTCGTTTGTGCCCAGGCGGACAACGCCGAAACGGCCAACAAAAGTAACAACCCGCTGAACCTGGCACCCGGTGCCAACCTTCAGGACTACTACACGCCCAAGCTTTACGACACCCATGCCCACACCAACGATCTGTTGATGCGCGGCACGCTGCCGATTGCCCCAGGCGACTTCATCGGTGTGCCGCAATTGCTGCGCGCCACCGTTCCGATCAGCACGCGCCCCGACCCGAACGGCGGCTACAGCACCGGCGAAGGTGATCTGAACGTCTTCGATATCTTCCTGCTCAAGACCGAGGGCGTGCAGTTGGGTATCGGCCCGCAAATCACTGCCCCCACTGCCGATCAGGACGAACTGGGCACCGGTAAATGGCAGGCTGGTCTGGCCGCCATTGCGATTGATTCATCGCCACGGGGTTTGCTCGGCGCACTGGTGCAGTATCAAAGCTCCTTCGCCGGCGACCATGACCGTGCCCACGTCGAATCCGCAACGCTGCAGCCCTTCATCATTCATAACCTGGACAAGGGTTGGTACCTGCGCTCGACGGGTACCTGGACCTTCGACCTGAAAAACGACACCCATTACATCCCACTCGGTCTGGGTGGCGGCAAGGTCTGGAAATCCGGGTCCAATATCCTCAACGCTTTCATCGAACCGCAGTGGACCGTGGAGCGCAAAGGCGATGGCCTGCCGCAGTTCACGCTGTTCGCCGGGATCAACGTCACGTTCGGCAGATAAGGAATTTCGTATGCACGGTGCAATTCGCTTGGCCGGCTACAGCCTGATGACCATGTTCGTCAGCTGCGGCGTTGGCGCACAGGACATTGAGACGCGGATCGGCAAGATTGCGATGGAAGGCGAGCTGCCGGCACATGCGTCCATTCCCAAACTCTACGCCGAGCTGGATTTCCAACAGGCCACCCAAAGTTATCTGTGGGCGCTGCCGTTGGTGTCCTACGCCCAGTGGCAGGAAGAATTTCGTGACAAGCTCGGCGCCCAAAGCGGCGATCTGATGGTACTCAACAGTTACGAAGACAAGCTGGGCGTGATCACCGCCAATGCAACCACACCGTACATCCTCGGCTTCGCCGACCTGAGTGAAACCGGTCCGCTGGTGATCGAACTGCCGCCCGGCCCCACTGCGGGCGGCGTAGGTGATTTCTGGCAGCGCGCGATTATCGACATGGGCCAGACCGGCCCCGACAAAGGCAAGGGTGGCAAATACCTGGTCCTGCCACCCGGCGCCGAACCACCGGCAGACGCCGGCAAATACTACCTGGCCAAATCGGAAACCATGAACGTGTTGGTGGGTTTCCGCGTTCTCGATCCGGACCCGGCCAAGGGCAAGGCACTGGTCGAGCAGTTCAAGATGTACCCGTACGCCAAACGCGCCACTCCGTCCACGACCCGGCTGCTCTCCCCCGGCGGCAAAGCCTGGTCCGGCACCCAGCCGCGCGGCCTGGCCTATTGGGAGCGCTTGCACCAGATCATCCAGAAAGAGCCGGTCAACGAACGTGATCGTTTCTACATGGCCATGCTCGCCAGCCTCGGCATCGAGAAGGACAAGCCCTTCAACCCCAACGACAACCAGCGCAAGGCGCTGGAGCAAGGGGCGCAAGTCGGCGAACTGATCGCCAAGGCCAACACTTTCGCCAAGCGTTTCCCGGACGCCCAGTACTGGAAGGACCGGCAATGGGACACAGTACTGAACATCGCCGAGCCGTCGCAGCGCGTCGCTTACTACGACCAATTATGGGAGCGCAGCGCCTGGTTCTATGAAGCGGTGACCAATACCAAAGGTATGGTTTCCAAGACCCCGGGGCTGGGCCAGACCTACCTCGGCGCCTACACCGACAGCAAGGGCAACTGGCTCGATGGCGGCAAAAGCTATCGTCTGCACGTCGGCGCCAACCCGCCGGCCAAGCAGTTCTGGTCGATGACCGTTTACGACATCGACAGCCGTTGCCTGATCGACAACCCTCAGCGCAAGGCCGATCTGTCGTCCCGTCAGGACCTGAAGAAAAACGCCGACGGCTCGGTGGACTTGTACTTCGGCCCGACCGCGCCCGCAGGCTTCGAGAACAACTGGGTGCAAACCGTGCCAGGCAAACACTGGTTCAGCTATTTCCGCCTGTACGGCCCCACCGAAGCCTATTTCGACAAAAGCTGGAAGCTCGATGACATCACGGCCGTGGAATGACGCCCAAGGGTTCAATAAGGAAGCTTTATGAATAACCGCCTGCTGCTCACCGTTCTCTCGCTCACTCTGAGCACCAGCGCCTGGGCCGACTTCACCGCCACACCCGAAGACGCCCGGGGCATCGCCAAGGAAGCCTACCTTTACGGCTTCCCGGTGGTGGAAATGTACAAAACCCTCTACACCCAGGCCGTGGACAAAAATAGCGCGAACTTCAAGGCACCGTTCAACCGGATCGGCAACACCGCGAAGGCGTTCACCGCCAAGGACACTGCGTTCGTCACACCGAACGCGGACACGCCCTACTCGTTCGTCTGGATGGACCTGCGCGCCGAACCGGTGGTCCTGACCTTGCCGCCCATCGACGAGCATCGTTATTACTCGGTGCAATTGATCGACGCCTACACGCAGAATTTTGCTTACCTGGGCACCCGCAGCACGGGCAATAACGGCGGGCATTTCATGGTCGCAGGCCCCAACTGGCAAGGTCAGCAACCGGTAAAAATGGATCGGTTGCTGCGTAGCGAAACCAACATCGCCTACGCGCTGTATCGCACGCAGCTGTTTGATGAAAAGGACCTGGCCAAGGTCAAGCAGATCCAGAAAGGCTACAAAGTCGAAACGCTGAGCCACTACGTCAAGCAGAAGGCCCCGCCAGCGGCGCCGAAGATCGCCTGGCCGAAACCCACGCCGACCATGAGCGACACCCCTGACCTGTTCCGCTACCTGAACTTCATGCTGGCCTTCGCGCCGGCGCAGGACGCGGAAAAGGACCTGCTCGCGCGCTTCAAGACCATCGGCATCGAAGCCGGCAAGCCTTTCACGTTGCACGACTTCACAGCTGAGCAGCGCCAGGCCCTGGAAGACGGCATCAGTGATGCCAAGGCCGAATTCGCCCAGTTCAAAAAAGACAAAGTCGATACCCACCAGATCACCAGCGGCGACTTCTTTGGCACACGCGATCACCTGAAGGGTAATTACCTGTACCGCTACGCCGGCGCCAACATGGGGATTTTCGGCAACTCGGCGGAAGAGGCGAATTACATCGGCTACTTCGTCGACAAGGACAGCCAGCCCGCCGACGCTTCGAAACACGATTACACCCTGCATTTCGACAAAGGCGCCCTGCCCCCGGCCGACGCGTTCTGGTCGCTGACGATGTACGACGGCAAAAACAAGCTGCTAGTGGCCAACCCGCTGAATCGCTACCTGATCAACTCGCGGATGCTGCCCGATCTCAAGTTCGATGCCGACGGTGGCCTGACCCTTTATCTACAAAACAAGCCGCCGGCAAAGGATCTGGAAAGCAACTGGCTGCCCGCGCCGAACGGCCCGTTCTATGGAGTCCTGCGCCTCTACCTGCCAAAACCGGAAGTCACCAGCGGCCAGTGGAAAATGCCGTTGCTGACCCCCGTCAATTCACAAAAACAGTAAGTGGAGTCAGTCATGGTCAGGCCTTTTGCAGTGCGTCCCTTACTGGCTCTGTGTGTGATCGGGGCAAGCCCTTTGGTCTTCGCGGCCGAGGGCGGTGTCGGACGCCCGATCACCGGACAACAGGTGTTTTCCAACGCCGGTGTCGTGCCGCCGGCACCGGGCTGGGTCATGTCCTTTACCAGCATCTGGTATGACGGCGATCTCAAGGGCGGCAAGGGCGTGCCGATTGTCGGTGAGGTCGGTGCCGACCTCGACATGAAAGTCTCCTACACCATGGCCAACTTTACCCATGTGTGGGACACCGGCAAAGGGCGCTGGAACTATGCCTCGGCCATCGGCGTGCCGGTGCAGTACACCGACGTCAACATCAGCATTACCGGCCCTCGCGGCCGGACACTGGGCAGCGAAGACACCGGCACGCAGTTCGCCGACATGCTGATCACGCCGATTGCCGCCGGTTATCACTTCGACGAGGTCAACCACCTCTCGTTGTCCCTGCCGATCTACGTGCCGACCGGTGCCTACAACGACGATCGCCTGGCCAACCCCGGCCAGAACACTTACACCTTCATGCCCACCGTGGCGTTCACCCACCTGGATGGCAAGGGTGGCGAATTCACGCTGTCGGGCGGTCTGGAGTTCTACACCGAGAACGACGCCACGGATTACCGCAACGGCAACATTTTTACCCTCGATGCGATGTGGACCCACGGTTTCGGCAACGGCTGGAGCGCCGGTCTGGTCGGCGGTTATGTCCAGCAGATCACCGACGACAAAGGCCAGACCGCTGATGCACTCAATGGCTTTCGCGGTCGTTCCGTCGGTGCTGGCCCGGTGATCGGCTGGGCCGGCAAGTTCAACGACGCCCAGGCCAGCGTCAGTGCGCGTTGGGTGCCGGAGTTCGACACCAAGAACCGCCCGGAAGGCAACGGTGTGGCCGTAAACCTGACGTTGGCGTTTTTCTAGGAGTGACCGGTTTGGCCAGGTACCAGAAATTTTGAACATGCCTTTGAGAAAGGGAATCCACCCATGACTGCACTCCAAGACCTTAATGCCCTGCAAGCCAGCATCGCCGAAGCCGTGCTGGGTCAGGACCAGGTGATCCGGCAGATTCTCCTCGGTCTGCTGGCCAACGGGCACTTGCTGCTCGAAAGCCTGCCGGGGCTGGCCAAGACACGCACGGTCAAGGCGCTGGCCAAGCACCTGGACGCGAAGATGAGCCGCATCCAGTTCACCCCCGACTTGCTGCCGTCGGACATCACCGGTGCCGAAGTCCTGCACCAGATCGATGGCAAGAACGAGATCCAGTTCCAGCCCGGCCCGCTGTTCGGCAACCTGATTCTGGCGGATGAAATCAACCGCGCCCCGGCCAAGGTTCAGGCAGCATTGCTGGAGGCGATGGAAGAACGCCAGATCACCGTGGCCGGCAACAGTCACGTGCTGCCAGACCTGTTCATTGTGGTGGCGACGCAAAACCCGATCGAACAGGAAGGCACGTATCCACTGCCGGAAGCGCAGATGGACCGTTTCCTGATGAAGGTTTTGCTCGATTACCCCAGTGCCGAAAACGAGAGCCAGGTGCTGCGGCTGTTGCGCGAAGAGGAATTTGCGTTGGGCGCCAAGACCGCGGCGGTGCAGGGCTTTGCGTTGTCTCAAGAGGTGATCTTCGCGGCGCGTCGAGAAGTCAGCGCCATTCACGTGTCCCCGGCCATCGACCGCTACCTGATCGACTTGATCAATGCCACTCGCCATCCCGCTGACTACGACGCCGATCTGGGCCGCTGGATCGCCATCGGCGCCAGTCCTCGAGGCGGTATCGGCCTCGACCGTTGCGCCCGGGCCGATGCCTGGTTGCAGGGGCAGGATTTCGTCTCGCCCGATAACGTCCGCGCCGTGGTGCATCCGGTGCTGCGTCATCGTTTGCAGCTGAGCTATGACGCGGTGGCGGACGGTGTGACGGCGGATCAGGTGCTTGATCGCCTGCTCGACAAAGTGGCGATTCCTGCCTGAGGTTGAAAATGAAGAGTGCCGACGGTCTGGTCTATGTCTCTCTGGCGCAATTGATGGCCCTGGAGTTCAAGGCCCGTAACCTGAGTTTTGTGGCGCGTCAGCCGCAAGGCAGCATTCTGGCCGGCAATCATGCTTCGCGCCTGCGTGGCCGTGGTTTGAATTTTGATGAACTGCGTCGTTATCAGCCGGGGGACGATCTGCGTCATCTGGACTGGCGCGCCTCGTTGCGAACCGGCAAACCGGTGGTGCGCACGTTTACCGAAGAGCGTGATCGCCCGGCCTTGATTCTGGTGGATCAGCGCATGTCGATGTTCTTCGGCTCGCAACGCAGCTTCAAATCGGCCATCGCCGCGGAGCTTGGCGCGCTCGCGGCGTGGATGGTGTTCAACGCCGGGGATCGGGTCGGTGGCCTGGTGTTTAACGACCAACGCATCGACAGCATCGCCCCCCTGCGCAGCCGTAAACGCATCGAGGCGTTGTGCAGCCGCATTGCCGAGCAGAATCAGCAACTCAACGCCGCCAACCCGGACGCCGAAGGCGAAGACCAGCTCGACAAGGTGTTGCAGCATTGCCTGGCCGTGGCCGGGCACGATCATCTGATTTGCATCATCAGCGACTTTGCCGGTGCCGGTGAGCGCACGTTGCAGTTGATGCGCCAACTGGCCGCGCACAACGATGTGGTGGCCATGCAGGTGTATGACCCGCTGGTGCTGAACCTGCCGAAGAACGGGCGTTTGCTGATTACCCAGGGCCAGTTGCAGGTGGAACTGGCCGTCGAACAACGCAGCGTTCATCAGCCGTTGGGGGATTTTCTCAGCGGTCGGCTCAAGGATGTCGCCACCCTGCTGCGACGCAGTCAGGTGCCGCTAATGATGTTCAGCACCGCGACCGATGCCCACGAACAATTACGCACCGAGCTCGGCAGAGGTCGGCGATGAACCCGAACATCCCGAGTATCGAACAGCTGAAGGAAATTGCGCTACCGGCACCGGTCAGTTATGCGCCGCAGACGTGGGGGTGGTGGGTGTTGCTCGGGGTGTTGGTGATTGCTGTTTTGCTGGTGGGTGCGCGGCGGTACTGGCAATGGCGGCGGGATCGGTATCGGCGGGAGGCGTTGGTGCGGTTGGCTGAATTGCGAAGCAGCAGCGATCAACTTGGCGCCCTGCGGGAACTCCCGGAGCTGTTAAAACGCGTGGCCCTCTCCATGCCCTCCTCTTGGAATAAAAAACCTGTGGGAGCGGGCTTGCCCGCGATGAGCATCGGTATCTACACATCTCTAAAGTCTTCGGCTGGCCACCCAGCCGATGGCTTCTTTAGCAAAACCCGCCAGTTCCTGGGGAGTGTATTGCTCCAGCGTCTCGCACATGGCCAACAGCATGTACAAACCGGCCAGCACCGCAGAAGCCGTTACCGGCTGCGAGCGCTTCATCTGCCGACCGGACAGACGGACCAAAAAGTCCCGTGTTTGCTCAGCAAACTCACCCTCTGCCCGCATCAGACGCCAACTAACTGCACACGCCTGACTAGCGATCAGCAGCCGTTTGAACACGGCTTCACCGCTCTCTTGCTGCCAGTTTTCTAGCTGATGCCCACCCCCTTTAAGCAGTTTGAAGTAGGACTCGATACGCCAGCGCCAGTAATACCAGAGCGCCAATCGTTCACCCGCGACCTCTTGTTCAAGGTTGCTCAGCAAATACCATTCGGCCAGCAAATGACCGTCCGCCCCCGTGATTCGGCTAACGATCAACCGCGCCGGTAATGGCTCTCCAGATTTATGCCGCGTCTTGCGCTCGGTTCTGTCTTTGAGAAACGGCTGAGCTTTGCGAGTCAGTACGACCGAGGTTTCCCCGATCCATTGAATCGCGGGCTTGCCTTTGTATTCAACCTTGCGGGTTTCTTTGTAAATGAGCCCCTTGCCGATCTGGCTTAGCGGCTGAGATTGGCCTTCATAACTCGCTGTAGAGCCCGCTTTTACGCGTAACAGCCAGTTCCAGTTCTCAGCTTGCCACTGCCTCATGTGAGCCACAGAGTCAGCTTCTCGATCCACAATATGGACCAGAGGCTTGGCAAATTTTTGCTGCTCCAACCAAGCAATACGAGCGGTTAGCTCATCCAGATGTTTTTCAGGGGCCAGCACTTCTTCGGTTCGCGTGCTGAGCACGCCGTCCCTGGTCGCTAGATTCTGAGCAGGAGTACAGATCGGTGCACCGTCACGATCCGTGACTAGCAGACTGCTTTGCAGCTCGTAACCGATGTCGCCCCGGTGGGTCATTTGCAGGCGATCAGCCTTGCTGTGGTGGTGCATGTAATTGAGCCGAGACCAGTCATGCATGACCAAGGCATAGTCATCACAGTCGTCCCGACAGCCTTCGTGGGCCAACGCCAGCAGCGGTTTAACCAGATCAACGGGCCTGACTCGGTCATTGCTCAAAAATCGCCAAAGGGCTTGCGTCTGTGCAAAAGCCTTGTCGCTTCGCGGCAAGGCTTTCATCCCGGCGGCCAGCGCCGGTAATCCATTACTGTGTCCCATGACTAACTCGTCGTATCGTTTTGCCAGTCGGGCATCTAGCCCGGTCATTTGATATCCATGCCGTCCTTTTATAGACCAGGATCGGGAGATGTGTAGATACCGATGCCGCGATGAGGCCCATACATTCAAAATTGATGTCGGCTGACCGGGCGCCATCGCGGGCAAGCTCGCTCCCACAGGATATCGGTGCCCTTGAGGGTGATGACTGGCAGGCTTTTTTGGCGCGGCACAGTTCGCAGCCGTTACCCGCCGACTTCAGCCAGCAACTGGCGCAATTGGCCTATGCGCCCGATGCGGCATTGCTTGCCATGCCCAACGATAAACGCCAGCAACTGTTTGATACCTGTAAACACTGGGTGGAGCATCACCATGTGGCAGCTTGATTACCCGTGGCTGCTGATCCTTTTACCGCTGCCGTGGTTGGGCTACCGCTACCTGCCCGATTACCGCGAAGCCCGCAGCGCCGTGCGCGTGCCGTTTTTCGGCGCCATGAGCCGTGCGGTCGGTCAGGCACCGAGCCAGGCCGGAACCCGCAGTAATCGCTGGCAGCTGGCCCTGAATCTGCTGGTGTGGGCGCTGGTGCTGCTGGCCGCCGCGCGCCCGGTGCTCGTCGAAAAACCGATCGAACGCCAGCAACCGGTGCGCGACCTGATGCTGGCCATCGACATTTCCCAATCCATGGAAACCACCGATTACACCGACGCCAATGGCCAGAAGATCAACCGTCTGGCAGCGGTGAAGGAAGTGGTCCATGGCTTTATCGACAAACGCAAAGAAGATCGCCTGGGCCTGATCGTGTTCGGCAGCGGCGCGTATCCCCAGGCACCGCTGACGCTGGATCACGCCAGTCTGTCGCTGTTGCTCGACGACACCGGCATCGGCATGGCCGGTCCGAACACCGCAATCGGCGATGCGATTGGCCTGAGCCTGAAGCTGCTCGATCAGGCCCACGAACAAGAAAAAGTGCTGATCCTGCTGACCGATGGCAATGACACCAGCAGCGCGATCACCCCGGATCACGCGGCGACCATGGCCGCCGCCAAAGGCGTGGTGATTCACACCATCGGCATCGGTGACCCGACCGCCGAGGGTGAAGCCAAGGTCAACCTGCAGGGTTTGCAGCAGATCGCCGATGCCACCGGCGGCAAGTTCTTCCGCGCTGAAGACCGCACGGCGCTGGATCAGGTCTACAGCACCCTCGACCAGCTCACTCCGCACGAAGTGAAAACCCTAAGCCATCAGCCGAAAAAGGACCTGTTCTGGTGGCCGCTGGGCGCCGCGATCGGCGTGCTTGCGCTCTACCATTTGGGCGCCCTGCTCCGTCCGCACCTGACACTTGCGCGTCAGCGGCAGGAGGCTTGAGATGGAGATCAATCTCAGTGACTTCCATTTCCTGCGTCCGCTGTGGCTGTTGCTGGTGCCCTTCGCTGCGTTGCTGCCGATGCTTTGGCGGCGCAGCCGTGATCTGCAACGGCGTTTGCGCAGCAACATCGCCGAGCACCTGTTGCCGCATTTGCTGATCACGCCCCAGGATCAACAGCGCTTTCGCCCCGTGCACCTGGTCTGCGCGATGTTGATTCTGGGCGCGATCGCCGCAGCCGGCCCGACCTGGGAACAGGACCGCCCGGACTTCCTGGAAAACCGTGCACCGCTGATCATCGCCATCGACCTCTCGCCTTCGATGGATGCCAGTGACGTGCCACCGAGTCGGCTGGAGTCGGCCAAACACAAACTGCACGACCTGATCCAGCGCCGTGCCGGTGCCCGCAGCGGCTTGATCGCCTACGCCGGCAGCGCGCATCTGGTGTTGCCGCCCACTGACGACCCGGTCTTGCTCGACACCTTCATCCAGGCCTTGAGCACTGACCTGATCGCCAAACCGGGTAAAAACGTGGGTGCGGTCATCGAACAAGCCAAACGCCTGCTGGTCGCCGAGAAAACCCCGGGGACGTTGCTGTTGATTACCGACGGTGCCGACACCTCACAACTCACCGGACTCGACAAGCAACTCGACGACAGCGCGCTGCAAGTGCTGATCCTCGCCGTCGGCAGCGAGGACGGCGGGATCATCCGCGACGCCAATGGCCAGCCGCGCACCGACAGCAATGGTCGCCCCGCGCTCGGCAGCTTCGACCAGGCGGCGCTCAAGCAGCTGGCTTCAGCCGTGGATGCGCCGTTGGGCAGCCTGACCCTCAATGACGACGATCTGCAATGGGTTGAGTTGCACGCCCAGCAGCATTTCCAGAGTGCCAGCGACGAACAGCGCGAATTGCACTGGAAAGACGCCGGTTACTGGCTGTGCTGGCCGTTGCTGCTGCTCGCCTTCCTCAGCGTGCGCAAGGGCTGGAGCCTGAACTGGATGGCCGGGTTGTTGCTGGCGCTGGGCATCGGCTTTCAACCGGCACCGGCCGAGGCCAGCGCGTTGACCGACGCATTTTTTACCCCCGACCAGCAAGGCCGCTGGGCCTTCGAACACGAGCACTTTCCCCAGGCCGCCGCACATTTTGTCGACCCGTACTGGAAAGGCATCGCCGCCTACAACGCGGCCGATTTCGACCTGGCGCTGGCCAGTTTTGCGCGACTGGAAACCCCGCAGGCGTATTTCTATCTGGGCAATATTTACGTGCGGCGCTTCAAGTTTGACCAGGCCATTGCGGCGTATCAGCAAGCGTTGAAGTTGCAGCCACAGTTCCCGGAAGCCACGGCCAATCTGGCGTTGGCGGTTGCCTTGCAGAAGGATACGGAAAGCGCGGAGCAAAATGCGCCAGAGGTCAAACCGGACGAAATCAAAATGGACAAGGCGCCGGGCAAGGGACAGAGCAAAGCGGTTGAAACCGAGCAGGCGGCGTCGGATGAGCAGTGGTTACAGAACCTGAGCACTTCGCCGGCCAAATTTTTGAAGCAGAAATTCAGTTTGCAGGATCAGGTGGGGGGCAAGCCATGAACCGCGTCGCGGCCATCGCCAGCAGGCTGGCTCCCACAGGGGATTTGCGGTGCACACAGATCAACTGTGGGAGCCAGCCTGCTGGCGATGGCGCCAGACCATTCACCACAACTCTCACAGCCCTGCTCCTCTGCCTGATCACCACAGCTACCCTCGCCGCCGAACCCGAGCTGCGAGTCCAGACCCAACTGCAACCCGACACCTCAGTCATGGTCGGTGGCCTGCTCGAACTGCAACTCGACGTCCTCACCGACACCTGGTTCACCGACGCCCCCGCCCTGCCCGACCTGAAGCTGCAGGGTGCGCTGGTCCTTCCACCGGACGGGCATGCCGAGCACATCAACCAGACACTGGACGGTAAATCCTTCAACGGCATGCGCTACAGCTACCGGATCACGCCGAATCTGGCCCAGGGCTTCGACATCCCCGCGCTGACCGTTCGTGCCACGCCTGGCCAGGCCAGCACCCCGCTGAGCGCCCAAAGCCAGCCACTGCACTTCACCGCGGCACAACCGCCGGGCTTCAAACCCAGTGAACCGGTGCTCGTCGCGCAAGGGCTGCGTTTCACGCAAACAGTCGTCAACTCGGCAACGCCGCTGAAGGTCGGCGACAGCATTACCCGGCAACTGACCTTGCAGGCCGACAACGCCATGGCCATGTCACTGCCGGCGCCGTCGATGGGCGATCTGGACGGACTGAGCCGTTACCCCAATAGCCCGAAAATCAGCAACCTGGACGACGGCCGAGGCAACTTTAGCGGCGGCCAACGCATCGATACCATGACTTACCGCATCGACACCGAAGGCCCTCACAGCCTGCCGGCCATCGAGCTGAAATGGTGGGACGCCAGCACCGGACAAACCCGCACCGCCCAGGTCCCGGCCGTGAGTTTCGACGCGGTGACCAACGGTGCTTACAAGCCCGTGTTCTCGATCACCGAAGACCTGAAAAAACTTGGCCAGCAAAGTCGCGTGCATCTCTCCAGATACTGGCTCGTGCTGTTTGCGCTGTCGTTGGTCGTGGCGTTGCTCGGTTGGTCTGCGCGTCCGTTCGTGCAGCGTGCCTACCTTGCCGGCCAAGCCCGGCGCCGTGCCCGACACACCGCCTGGCTGCAATCCGCTGACTACGCCTGGCGGCAAATCCCGGCGCAGATCGATGGCAAGCCGGCACAACTGAGCGCGCTGTACCTCTGGGCCCGGCGCAGCCGCATGGGCCTGAAACTGGGCAGCTTGAGCCCGCGCCTGCAAGACCTGTTGCGCGGCTGTTACAGCCGGCAATCGACCGAAGATCAGGCGCTGCGCCAACTCAAGAATTCCTTGTCTACGCTGCATAGTCAGGCCAAACGCAACCCGTCCCCCGCGGCCCACGCCTTACGCCCACTCAACCCCGTACACGAGAAGGACCTCCCATGACGAACCCGCTATCGATCCGCCAACGCCACGGGCTGAAGCTGTTGTTTGCGCTGGCCTTGAGCATGCCGCTGCTGGCCCTGGCGGCCGAACCCTTGCCCTCGTGGAACGACGGGCCATCGAAGAAAACCATCATCGAGTTCGTCCAGGCCGTCACCGACCAGTCCAGCAAGGACTTCGTCAAACCCGAGGAGCGCATCGCGGTGTTCGACAATGACGGCACCTTGTGGAGCGAACAGCCGATGTACTTCGAGCTGCTGTTTGCCTTGGAAGAGGTCAAGCGCACCGCACCGCAACACCCGGAATGGAAAACCACCCAGCCCTTCAAGGCCGTGCTGGAAAACGATCACCAGGCCCTGGCCGCCTCGGGCATGGACGGTCTCCTGAAAATCTTCGGCGCCACCCACACTGGCATGACCACCGAAGCCTTCGATGACTACACCAAGACCTGGCTGAGCCAGGCCAGACACCCCAAAACCGGCAAGCCGTATACCGAGATGATCTTCCAGCCGATGCTGGAAATGCTCGACTACCTGCGCAGTCAGGACTTCAAGACCTACATCGTCTCCGGAGGCGACACCGGGTTCATGCGCGCTTTTGCCGAGAAGGTCTATGGCATTCCGCCGGAGCAAGTGATCGGCACCACCTTCGTCACCGCGTTCGAGTTCAAGGACGGCAAAGCCTCGATCGTGCGCGCGCCCAAACTCGCCCACAACGACGATGGCCCGGGCAAACCGGAAAGCATCGATGCGGTGATCGGGCGCAGGCCGATCCTCGCGTTCGGCAACTCCGATGGCGACCTGCAGATGCTGCAGTGGACCGCCGCAGGCCCTGGCAAACGCTTCATGGGCCTGGTGCATCACACCGACGCCAAACGCGAATGGGCCTACGACCGTCAATCGCAGATCGGGCGCCTGGACAAGGCCCTGGACGAAGCAAAAAACCGTGGCTGGACTATCGTGGATATGGCGTCCGAATGGCGCCGGATCTATCCGTTCGAGGCCGCCGCTCCCGAGCAAGTGCAGTAAAAAAGCGTAACGCAGGACTGCAATAAACGTTTGTCGCGCTTGAGCGACGCCAGTGAGCAAAAGGAGCAAGTCAGATGACTCGCATACGCAAGTGGCTACCGAAACTCGCCCTGGTGGCAGCCTCGGTCATGGCGATTTCGGCAACTGCCGGGGCCGCTGAAAAACCCAACATTCTGGTGATCTTTGGCGATGACATCGGCCAGACCAACATCAGCGCCTATTCGATGGGCGTGGTCGGGTACAAGACCCCGAACATCGACCGGATTGCCAAGGAAGGCATGATGTTCACCGACTATTACGCGGAGAACAGCTGTACCGCCGGGCGCTCCTCCTTCATTACCGGGCAGACGCCGCTGCGTACCGGCCTGTCCAAGGTCGGCGTACCGGGCGCACCGGTCGGCCTGCAAAAACGTGACGTCACCATCGCGCAGGCGCTCAAGTCCCAAGGCTATGCGACCGGCCAGTTCGGCAAGAACCACTTGGGCGACAAGGATGAATACCTGCCGACCAACCACGGTTTCGACGAGTTCTTCGGCAACCTGTACCACCTCAACGCAGAAGAAGAACCCGAGCGTCCGTACTGGCCCAAGGACGACCCTGAGTTTGTCAAAGCCATGTCTCCTCGTGGCGTGATCCACAGCTACGCCGACGGCAAGATCGAAGACACTGGCGCACTCACCGTTAAACGCATGGAAACCATCGACGACGAAACCACTGCGGCGGCACAAGCGTTCATCGAGAAACAGGCGAAGGCGGACAAGCCGTTCTTCGTCTGGATGAACACCACCCGCATGCACTTGTTCACCCACGTGCGCGACTCGATGAAGGGCCAGAGCGGCATGCCCGGCAACGACTATGCCGATGGCATGCTTGAGCACGACGGCGACGTCGGCAAACTGCTGAAAACCCTGGATGACCTGAAAATCACCGACAACACCATCGTGGTCTACACCACCGACAACGGCCCGAACCAGTTCTCCTGGCCGGATGCGGCGACCACGCCGTTCCGCAACGAGAAGAACTCCAACTGGGAAGGCGCCTACCGCGTACCGGCGATGATTCGCTGGCCGGGCAAGATCAAAGCGGGCGAAGTGTCCAACGAAATGTTCTCAGGCCTGGATTGGTTCCCGACCTTGCTGGCTGCCGTGGGTGAACCCGACGTTAAAAACAAGCTGCTCAAAGGCTGGGCGCCAACTTCCGGCGGCAACAACTTCAAGGTGCACCTGGACGGTTACAACCAGCTGCCTTACCTGACCGGCCAACAGCCTAAAAGCGAGCGCAAGGAGTTCTACTACTTCAACGACGACGGCGTACTGGTGTCGATGCGCTTCGATAACTGGAAGGCAGTATTCTGCGAGCAACGTGCACCTGGCGGCTTTAAAGTCTGGAGCGAACCGTTCGTATGCCTGCGCGTACCGAAAATCTTCAACCTGCGGATGGACCCGTATGAAAGGGCCGACGTGGTTTCCGACCAATACTACGATTGGACCACCAAGAACGTTTACCTGACTGAAATTGCAGTCATGAAGTCGGCGGCGTTCCTGCAGACGTTCATCGAGTATCCGCCAAGCCAGAAACCGGCGAGCTTCAGCGTTGACCAGATCCGTGCTGCGGTGGATGCGAAGATCGCGGAAAAAATGAAAAACCAGCCTGCACAGTAAGACCGTTTGACCGCCGCTCGCCTTAATCGGCGAGCGGCCTTATTTTTTAGATCGTTCCTACGCTCTGCGTGGGAATGCAGCCCGTGACGCTCCGCGTCACATGCCGAAGCGGACGCGGAGCGTCCAATGAGGCATTCCCACGCAGACGGTTCGACGCCTCGACGTGGGAACGATTTTCTTCAAGCCACTGCACAAGGCAATCCGCAATGACCTCACGTGTCGCCAGCAAGTCGTCGGCCCTGCCCGCGCCCCATACCGCCGCTTCCCCGGTGCTGCTGATCCCCGCACTGCTGCTGTTCGTTTCCGGCGCCGCGGCGCTGGTGTATCAGGTGCTGTGGATCAAGCAGTTGTCGCTGGTGGTCGGCGTCGAGGTGTATGCGATCACCACCGGGATCAGCGCGTTTTTTGCCGGGTTGGCCGTGGGCGGCTTGCTGTTCGGGCGGTGGGCGGATCGCTTGCAGCGGCCGGTGTTGCTGTACGCCGGGCTGGAAGTGCTGGTGGCCGTGCTGGGTGTCGGCGCGACCTTCGCCATGAGCCTCGCCGCCAGCCCCTTCGCCTGGCTGGAACAGCACGTTGGCCTTGCCGCATGGGTGCTGCCGTTTGCGCTGGTCGGTATTCCGGCGCTGCTGATGGGCGGCACACTGCCGGTGCTGGTTCGCTCATTGGCGGCGGGCCCGCAACAATCGGGCAAGGCTGGCGGCCAACTCTATGCAGCGAACACGGCGGGGGCGATTGCCGGCACCCTGCTCGCCGCGTTCGTACTGATCGCCACCCTCGGCGTGCGCGGCAGTGCATTGGCGGCGGCGATGCTTAATTTGCTGGCTGCCGCAGGCGCGCTGTGGTTTCAACGCCAGCGCGTGGCACCGATTGATGCGCCGGTGAAACATCACGCAGAGAAAGCCCCTGATCGCCTGGCGCTGTTGCTGTATTCCATTGCCGGCGGCGTGGCGCTGGGTTACGAAGTGGTCTGGTCGCAGTCCATCGTGCAATTCATGAGCACCCGCACCTATGCCTTCGCCGTGGTGCTGGCGACGTACCTCACCGGACTGTTCCTTGGCAGCGCTTTGCTGGCCCGTCGGGTTGATCGCATTCGCGACCCTTGGGGCGTGTTCGGCTTGTTGATTGCCGGTGCCGGCCTGATTGCACTGCTGGAAGTCGCCTTTCTCGGGCGCTGGCTGGTGTTTTTACAATTCCGGGCCGAAACCCTTGCGCTGGCCATGGGCGGCAGCGAATTAATGGGCATGAGCGCACGGTTTGCCGTGGCGGCGCTGAGCATCGTATTTGTGCCGACGCTGCTGCTGGGCGCTGCATTTCCACTGGCCTTGCGCCTGAGCGTCGGCCGTGAGCGGGTCGGCCGGGATGTCGGCGCAGTGGTCGCGTTCAACACCTTGGGCGGGATCATCGGGGTGATGCTCTGCGGCTTCCTGCTGATTCCGCTGCTTGGCCTGGTGCGCACGTTGGGTCTGCTGGCAATTGTCGCCGCAGGGGTCGGCTATTGCGCGGTGCGCAAGGGCCATCACGTCAAGAAAGGCCGACGTCAGGCTGTGGTTGCCATCGGCCTGTTATCGATTGTGGTGGCGGTTTTTACCCCGGTGAGCAAGCTCGCCAACCTGCTGCCCGGCGCCCGCAACGGTACGCTGGCGTTCTACGAAGAAGGACGCGGCGGGACCGTGGCCGTGGTCACTCAGGGCAAGGGACAAAAGATGTTCCAGCGCCTGTATATCCAGGGCGTTTCCAACACCGGCGACGCCATGCCATCGCTGCGCTACATGCGCATCCAGGCCCTGTTGCCGCTGCTGATCCATAACGGCGAACCACGCTCGGCGCTGGTCATCGGTTTTGGCACGGGCATCACCGCCGGCGCCCTGACCCGCTATCAGGGGCTTGAACATCGCGTCGTCGCCGAATTGCTGCCTTCGGTGGTGAAAGCCGCGCCGCTGTTCAAGGGTAACTTCAATGCAGCGGCCGATCCGGCAGTCGACGTCCGCCTGCGTGATGGTCGCCAGGAACTGCTGCGCAGTCCGCAGCTTTACGACCTGATCACCCTCGAACCGCCACCGCCCTCCGCGGCCGGCGTGGTGAATCTGTATTCGCGCGACTTCTACCAGCTCGCCGCCAGTCGTCTGGAGAAAAAAGGCCTGGTCGCCCAATGGCTGCCGTTGCCGACCCAGAACATCGACGACTCACGCTCGCTGGTGCGCAGCTTCCTCGATGTCTTCCCTTACGCGACGTTGTGGACCAGCGAATTCCACGAAATGCTGCTGGTGGGCTCGATGGAACCGATCGAACTGGACGCGGCCAAAATCAGTCAACGCTTCCAGCAAGACAGCGTACGCAGCACCCTGCAGGACGTCGGCATCGGTTCATCCGCTGCGTTGTTGGCGACCTGGGTGACCGATCGCGCCGGGCTGGAGCGTTTCGCCGCCGATGCGTTGCCTGTGACCGACGATCAACCGCGCATCGAATACGCGCCGTGGGTGCGTGCCAAGGAAATCAGTCGCGTGTTACCAGCCCTGCTCGACCTGCGTCAGCCACCGCTGCTGCTGAATGCCGACGCCGGGTTCATCGAGCGCATGAACGCCCATCAGCAGCGGCTGATGCAGTTCTATCGGGCAAGCCTGCACGCCTATGACGGTGACCGAGACGCCTGGGCCAGGGACATCCGCGAAGTGATGCGCGGCGATGGCGGCAATCCGTATTACCGCTGGTTTGTCGGCGACTGAAGGCAAGACCAGAGGACTTTTCGACGCGAAACCGGTAGGGTGCGCAAAATCAAATTGCCACTAGTGGATCGCGTCGCGGGTTTTCATGGAGTTGCACACGCAATGAGTTGCTGGACCATCCTTGGCCTCCCGGCCGATGCCGATACGCGCAGTATCAAACGCCAATACGCAAGCCTGCTCAAACAGACGCGCCCGGATGAAGACCCCGAGGGGTTTCAGCGTTTGCGCGAGGCTTATGAACAAGCGTTGAGCATCAAAGAGTGGGAGCAATTGCGCGAGGAGAACTCGGACGACGACACCTCGTGGGACCTGACCGGGCTGTCGGTCGTTGAAGTCGATACGCTGCAATTGGTCACCCGTTCGCTGGAGGGTGTCAGCCGTGTCGAGCTCGAACGACGTCATGCCGTCGCCGTCGAGCATGGTGCGGCCGATGTGATGGAAGACGCGGTGCTAAGGCATTGCGTCGACCACTTCGAGACCTCCGAAACACTGCTCGACTGGGCGATGGAAACCTTTCACTGGTTCAGTCTCTGGCAGCGGCTTGAACTGGACGAAGAGCTAATCGTAGAGCTGTCGCATCAGCGCAAGCGCCTGGCCGAACGTCGTGAAGCACCGATATTCCTGGCCGGGCAACAGCGCCTCGCCGCAGAACCCGCCGCAACGCCAGAGCATCGAGCCGCCCATTTACTGCTGGCGCCAGGCACATTCAGTCAGCGCCGCGCCCTGGCCCGACGTTTGCGCGACGACGACTGGGTGCAATGCCGCAAACTGAGTTCTGCGTTGTACGCCAACCACCCGGACATCTGCGCAGACCTGCCGGGCGGAACACCGTTCTTTTGGCGTGACTGGGAATACAGCTACGACAGTTGGCCGATGTACCTGGGCATCGCCCTCGCCTGTCTGGTCGGCTCCTTTATTCAATTCGCGCCGTTGGGCACGCATCTGGGCGGATTGATCGGCGTCGCGGTGTTCTGGTCGGTGATCTTCGCGGTCGCCGGTTGGGTACTCGACTGGCTGGCGGGGCGCGTCGCCCATCGTTTCTGGTTGCTGGACGATCGATTGAGTGTGCGCCTTTCGCCCTCGCTCAAGCCCCTGCCGTTTGGAGTACTGCGCGACTTGATTCCCTGCATTGCGATGGCGGTGGGCATTGGCAACGTGTATGGCGTGGCAGGCAGCATCATTTACGTCACAACACTGGCGGGTGTCGGACTTGTACGCCGGAGGGAGATCAGACCGCAGGTTTCATGGCAACACGCCAGCCCCTTGCTCAAACGCAGCCTGATGGGCGCGGGCATTTTGGTGCTGGTGTTCATACTCGGCGTGTTCAAAGTGATCTCAAGCCAAGGTACGGTCAACCGCAACCAGGGCCTGCAACAGTGGACCGAACGCTTGTGCAGCCGCATGCCGGTCACCGCCAGGGAATGCAACGCACCGGCCACTGTTGAACAGTGGTACGGCCAGGAGAAACAGCCATGAACCCCAAATGGCTGTTTCCGGTGGCGACCCTTGTGATGCTGATCCTGATGGGGCTGGCCGGCTCCTCGCAATTTGTCGCCCGCATCGATTTGTGGCTGGATCGACACGACGCACCGCTCACCGCGCAGGCCAATGCCCTGAGCTCGGTGATCGACTGCATCAACAGGGTCGATGTGCATTGGCGGGTGGCCTACGAACTGTACAAATCGCCCAAACAACCTGCGGAACCGGTGATGGACTGGATCGCCAACCAGCATGATTTCGACGACAACGGTGCCAGTGATGCGCCCGGCATCCAAAGAGACATCTGTTCGCTGAAAATCAGCGAAAAACTCAAGTTGCTGAACTACGACCTACCGCTGGCGTTGAAAGCCGATGCCTACGCGCAGGCATTACAGCAGGTGACGCCCTTTACGCAGCAAATCACCTTTTACCGACAGGCGCGTTTTTCGACCGCCATCAGTGAGGTGCAGCCCGCCTTTGCCGATCAATTCAGACCCAGGGCCGAAGACTACCTCACGGCGTCAACGGTACTGAGGCAGAAGGTTGAATCGCTGGACCTTGAACAACGGCGCGAGCAACTCAATCTGATCGAAGCACGGCTAGGCAAGGACATTCACTGGTATTTGCTGGCTTACATGATCCAGGCCAGGGACACGCTGAACCTTGTCACCGAGGGCGTGAACAATCGAACCCTGACGCCGCAGGCACTGGCTAAAACCATCGCTGAACTGCAATTGGCCTGGGATTACCGGCAGCAGTTCAGCCGATACCAATTGCCGGAAACGCAAAAACGCAACGAAGTACCCGGTTATCTCTGGTCGCACATTGCCAGGCCGACGCAGAAGTATCTGGATGCCTTGAATGCTCTGCACAAGGACTGGAAGAACAAGGCAGAACCACAGCGATTGAGCGATGATTTTTATGCGGTGACGCGTGGGTATGATTCGCTGATCAGTCATTACAACCGGTTGGCGCGGGCTGAGTATTGAGTGAGGTGGTGCCTGTCAGGCCGCCATCGCGGGCAAGCCCGCTCCCACAGGGAAACGCGTAAACCTGTGGGAGCGGGCTTGCTCCGGGCGGCGTTCCGACGAAGAGGCCATCAGCCTGAACACATCACTTGGACTTGAGCTTCAGATACGACTGATGCAAATCCGACGCCCAGCCATCAATCACGCCTTTCACGTCATCGGCCTTCATCACCTGAGACTCGTTTTCCAGCGGCTTGCCGATACCCTTGCGCACGACCTGGGCTAACACGTGATTGTCGCCACCATCGAGGAACACCGCCTCGGTAGACAGATCGGTCTCCTGATCACGAATACCACTGGCGGTGCTGACCGCCGCGGCTACCAGTGCGATCGGGATCACTTCATAAGGCTTCAGTCCTTCCGTCTTGCTGCTCACCGCCGTAATCGCGGCACGCACCACAATCACGCCCGGGCCTGGACCTGCGGCCAGAGGCAAGGATTTACCAATTTCACGCTTAAGCGCCTGATCGTAATAACCGGTGATCCCGTTGAGGGTAGCCTGAGGGATTTTCACCGTCGGTTGCGGCTTGGGATAGAGCTGGGTCGGCTCGATGTAGACACTGGTGTATTGACTGATGTCGAGTTTGGGATCGATCCAGCGCATCACCGTCGCGCCCGATGGCGACTTGGCTTCCTTGAGCTGGCTGTAGTCCTTGAGGAAACCCGAGTACTGGTCCGGCTCAACGACTTTGCTGGCGCAACCCACCACCCCGATCGAGGCGATGCACAACGTGCCCATCATTAACGCTAGCTTCATGCTGTAACTCCTGTCAGAAGGCCGACAACGGTATTGCATAGGGGAATTACAGGTATAGCCAATGCACAGCGATTCGTAATCAAAAAGCACAATATTCATCTATCGTGCGGGCTCGCTCACAACGGTCATTTGACAGACGCCGATCATCCGGCAAAGCTGCACCGAGCTTGAACGCGCGCCTGACGGCAAACGCACCTGGACTATGGAAGTCGCAATGCCGAACCCTAAAAATAAAGCAGCCACCCCAAACCCTGATGCGCCACCGACCCTGATTCACCGTTACCTGTTTCCCGTCACCATCGGCGTCTTGCTGATGGCCGTGGCGGCGATCGGCTGGTTTCTGCTCAGCAGTACCCCAGCGCCGCTCAAAACCGTGCCCGTCAGCACGCCGACCGTTCAGCCGGCCAAACCGCAACCCGTCGTCGTGGCCCCGGCGAAGATGGTCGACGAGCAACAATGCCAGGGCTGCCACAGCGAACAGATGAAGGACTGGCAAGGCTCCCATCACCAATTGGCGATGCAGGAGGCCAATGCCGAAACAATGCTGGGCGACTTCAATAACGTCACGTTCAAGGTGGAAAACGAAACCACCCGTTTCTCGCGCAAGGACGACGGGTTCTGGGTCAACACGCCCGGCATTGACGGCAAGAATGCTGACTTCAAAGTGGCCTACACCTTTGGCATCGCGCCGTTGCAGCAATACCTGATCGAGGTCGGTGAAGGTCGCTTGCAAGCACTGGGCGTGGCCTGGGATACCGAGAAAAACCGCTGGTTCCACCTCTATCCGGGCCAAGGGGTGAACTTCAAGAACCCGCTGCACTGGAGCAAGCCGAGCCAGAACGCCAACTTCATGTGCGTCGAGTGCCACACCACCGGCTACAAGCGCAATTTCGACGCGGTAAAAAACACCTTCGACAGTCAATGGAACAGCCTCGGTGTCGGTTGTCAGGCGTGCCATGGTCCTGCGTCCAGTCACCTGGAATGGACGGCGAAAAAAACCGACTTGATCCATGCCGGTTTTGCGGTCGACCTCAAGGACAAGGACGCCACTGTCGAAATCGAGACCTGTGCCCGCTGCCATTCGCGCCGCGCACCGCTGGACGACGGCTACACCGTTGGCAAGCGCTTGATGGACGACTACCTGCCGAGTCCCCTGACCCGCGAGCTGTATGCGCTGGACGGCAAGATCAAGGATGAGGTGTTCGAACATGGCTCCTTCGCCCAAAGCAAAATGTTCGACAAGGGCGTGCGTTGCAGCAACTGCCACAACCCCCACAGCACCGAACTCAAGGCCCCCGGCAATGGCGTTTGCCTGCAATGCCACAACACCGCGGGCAAGACTTCGGTGGCGGGCGTCGATGGCAAGGGCCTCCAGGCGAAGAACTACGATTCCATCGAACACACCCGCCACACTCCAGGACAGCCAGGCTCCCAATGCGTGGATTGCCACATGCCCGGCAAGTTCTACATGGGCAACGACTTCCGGCATGACCACAGCTTCAGCATTCCCAATCCGCAGCGGGCGAGAAAGCTTGGCACCCCGGACGCCTGCCTGACCTGTCACCAGGGCAAGGCCGGCGACAAGGTCACCGAGCAATTCAAGCTCTGGAACACCACCACTACCGCGCAAGCGCCACGTTATGACGAAAGCCTGTGGCTGATTCGAAACGGTCAGCCCGGTGCCGCGCAAGCCTTGTACGAACAATTACAGCGCAGCAACCTCCCGGCGATCCAGCGTGCAACCTTGCTGGCAGAGTTGCCGCTGTACCCGAGCGAACAGGCGTTAAAACTCGCGACCAAGGACCTTAACCACCCGGCACCGCAAGTGCGTGAAAGCGCGGTGCGGGCGATCAGCGCGTTCTTGCCGCCACCGGAGCGGGCGCCGCTGCTGACGCCGTTGCTGGGTGATCCGGTGAAGGCTGTGCGCATCGTTGCGGCCCGGGATCTGCTGAGCGTGGCCCGCAACGGATTGGGCAACGCCCAGGCGAACTGGAAGGCGGCGATTGCGGAATACGAAGCGGTGCAGGTGAGCCTGGCCGAGCGCGCCGAGGCCAACCTCAACCTGGCGATGCTCTATCAGGCCAGCGGGCGCAACGGTGAGGTCGAATCGCTGCTGCGCACGGCGCTCAAGCGTGATCCGGATTTCTACCCGGCGCTGGTGACACTGGTGCAATGGCTGGAGGCCAATGGACGCGCTCAAGAGGCGCAGACGCTGTTGGCGCAGAGCCTGAAAGCACACCCGGACGCCGCTCTGTTGCAGCACACCCAAGGCCTGTCGCTGGTGCGTGCGGGCCAATCAGCCCAGGCCATGCCGGCCTTGCGCAAAGCCGCGCAACTGGAACCGCAGAACGCCCAATACGGCTACGTGCTGGCTGTGGCGCTGCACGACAGCGGCAAGGTCGATGAGGCCTGCGAAGAGCTGGAGCGGTTGCTGAAAGTGCAGCCGGCCAATCGCAATGCGCGGTTGTCGCTGATCCAGTACTACCTGGAAAACGGACAGGAACCGAAGGCGCAGGTGCTGTTGCAAGGCTGGAAGAAAATGAACATGGGCGATCCGGCGTTGAAATGACGCTTTGGTAGCAGCTGCCGAGCAGCGCGAGGCTGCGTTCGGCGACGAAGTCGTCGTGAAATCAGACCATGCGGTGCATCAGGATGACCGCATGCACAGGGTTTACGACGACTGCGTCGCCGAACGCAGCCTCGTGCTACTCGGCAGCTGCTACATGGACCGTGGAGCTACCAGGACGAGCCGCTTTTGAGCGCCAACTCCCGCCGACTGTTCGCCCGCATCGCCTTGATCAGCGACACCGTCCCCACCAGGATAATCACCCCGGCGAACAGGAAATCGATGGTGTACAGCTGAAAGTCCTTCACCGGCCCCACCAGCAAGACCCGGATCGCGCCGATACTCACCAGCGTGGCGAGAAAATCGATCCCCGGTTCATCGCGGTAGAACACATGCAGCAGCGGCAGGCACAGCACCAGCAGCAACAACAGCACGATCACCTTGAACGAGCCTTTGCGCTCGACGCTGAACGCGCACTCGTGGGCGCCATAGGCCTTGTAGTCTTCATCGCGGATCATCGAGTTGCGTTCGTTGATGTAGTCGATGCGGTTGTACTTCTGGATCGGCGTGAAGGTGTTCGACATCTCCATCAGCGTGGTGATGTTTTTGAACCTCAGGTCGATGCGCTCGTTGCCCTTGAGGTAATACAACACCGGTTTGTAGCCGTAGCGGTAGGTATCGAAGGGAAAATCCGTGGCCCGGCCCTGCACCCCGATCGGTCGTGGTTCGAGTTCGGCGTAGGCGCTTTTGCTGGCCGACGCGAGGTTGCGGCTCAGCGGCTGGACCTTGACCTGCTCAAGGAAGATCGGCGTGACGCCGAACGACCACTGCAACGGTTCCAGGCGCAGGTGCAATTCGTTGCGGCCCAGGTCGTAGCGGTTGAAGGTGCGCTCGGACACCACCACGGTACCGCTGAGCATGAACTCGCCGCGCACTGTGTTGGTGATGCGCAGCGTCAGTTGGTCCTTGCCTAGTGCCGCGGCATCGCTGGCCGGAGGCGTGCCGCACCAGGCCGTACTGTCGAACGCGCCACCCAACTGGCCGTCGCGGTTTTCCTTGAACACATAAAAATAACTGGCCCACAGCGCCACCATCAGCAACAGCGCAATCAGCCCCAAAATCTTTTTGCCCACGCTCAAACCAGACTCCTTTCTTTGCCAACTCCCTGATAAGGCGCGGACTCTACCAAAATGCCATCAGCGCCCCAAGCAAAAATACCCTGCGCTGCATCGCGACGTAGCCGAACGCATAAATAAACGATTCACCAAAAACTTTCAGATGATGGCTCACTGATATCAGTGATAGAGTGCGCGGCGCAAAAACACCCCCAGAAAAATTCGAGGCGGCATGAAGCGCGCCTCGGCCACAGACGGCAAAGCCCTGTCCAAAGGATCAACAATGAAAGCCCTTCGCACGCTGTTCACCGTTACCGCCCTGTCCGCCGCACTGCTGACGTCGGGCTGCGCCAGTATCGTCGGTGACAGCAAATACCCGGTGAACGTGTCGAGCACGCCAAGCGGTGCCAACTTTGTCATCAAGAACAAGGCCGGTGTTGTCGTGCATAGCGGTTCGACGCCCAATTCCGTGACGCTGCCGTCGGGCCGCGGCTATTTCAAGGGCGAGTCCTACACCATTACCTTCAAGAAAGAAGGTTTTGCCGATACCAGCGCAACCGTGGAATCGAGCATGAGTGGCTGGTACTGGGGCAACCTGGTGTTCGGTGGCCTGATTGGCATGCTGGTCGTCGATCCATTGACCGGCGCGATGTACAAACTGCCGACGGATGCGGCCGGCAACTTCGGCAAACCCCTGACCGCCGAAGCCCCAAAAGACCTGACGCTGTTGGAGATCGATCAACTTTCCCCCGACGCCCGTGCGTCCCTGATCCGCATTAACTGATAGTGCGGCGCATCCTGCCAGGCAGGATGCGCCCTCTTTTCCTGCGGTTTATCGCCGGCGAAACAACGGCCGCGGTTCAATCACCGATCGTCCGTACAACACGCTCATACCGGCCAACCCCTTCAGCGCATCCTCAGCGGATTTGTCTTCGCGCACCGCGAAACTGTCGAACCCGCATTGGCGCATGTGGCTGAGCTGATCGCGCAGCACATCACCGACCGCGCGCAACTCTCCCTTCCAGCCCAATCGAGTGCGCAGCAGGTACGCCTGGCTATAACCGCGACCGTCGCGAAAACTCGGGAAATCCAGGGCAATCAGCGGCAGTGAATCAAACCAAGGCTTGAGTCTTTCCACCTCATCGTCCGGCCCCAGCCACACCGCTTGTTGTGCCGGCGTGTGAAGCCAGCGACTCAACGGCAAAATCACCGCCCCCGCCGGGAGTTCACCCTCTACGTCCCTGACCAGCACCCACGGATCGTCAGCCACAATCCGCGCCCCACCCTCCTCCAGTCGCAGCAGATTGTTCATGCCGAAACCTCCAGCATCTTCGGATATACCTGCTCCTTGAACGGCTCTAGACCGATGCGCTGCAAGGTCTCGACGAACAGTTCTTCGCTCTCACGATAACTGACAAACGTGGCGATGATCCGCTCGATCACCCCGGGCACCTCAGCCGCGCTGAACGATGGGCCGATGACCTTGCCCAAGGCGCTGTTCTTGCCCTGGCTGCCGCCGAGGGTGATCTGGTACCACTCGCTGCCGTTCTTATCGACCCCCAGAATGCCGATGTTGCCGATGTGGTGGTGGCCGCAGGCGTTCATGCAGCCGGAGATGTTCAGGCTGATGTCGCCCAGGTCGTGGAGGTAATCCAGGTCCTCGAAACGTGCCTGGATCGCTTGGGCAATCGGGATCGATTTGGCATTGGCCAGCGCGCAGAAGTCGCCGCCGGGGCACGCGATGATGTCGGTCAGCAAGCCGATGTTCGCGCAGCCCAGGCCCTGCTCGCAGGCCAGGCACCACAACGTGTAGAGATCAGCCTTGGGCACGTCCGGCAGCACGATGTTCTGTTCATGAGCGATGCGAATCTCGCCGAACCCGAATTGCTCGGACCATTCAGCCACGGCCAGCATTTGCTCGGTCGTGACGTCCCCCGGCGGCGAGTCGAAACCCGGTTTGGTCGACAGCACGACGCTGGTGTAACCCGCGACCTTGTGCGGCTGGACGTTGCGCGTGACCCAGCGCGCGAAAGCCGGGTTTTCAGCCAGGCGCGTGCCGAAATCCAGGTCAGTGTCGGACAGTGAACGGTAGTCGGGGGACACGAAGGCACTGGCGACACGCTCATACTCGACGTCGGTCAACTGCGCCGGACCGTCCTTGAGGTACTGCCATTCCTCCTCCACTTCCCTGGCGAACGCTTCGATCCCCAAGGCCTTGACCAGAATCTTGATCCGCGCCTTGTACTTGTTGTCGCGTCGACCGTGGCGGTTGTAGACCCGCAGCACCGCTTCGACGTAGGACAGCAAATGCTGCCACGGCAAACCCTCGCGAATCTGCAAGCCAAGGATCGGCGTGCGCCCCAGCCCGCCACCGACAATGACCCGCAACAGCCTCTGTCCGTTGTCATCGCGATAAAGGTAGAGCCCGATGTCATGCATCATGATGGCGGCGCGATCCTGCTCCGCCGAGCAGATGGCGATCTTGAACTTGCGCGGCAGGTACAGGAACTCCGGGTTGATGGTCGACCACTGGCGCAGGATCTCGGCCAGCGGTCGCGGGTCCATCAGTTCATCCGCCGCCACACCGGCAAACGCTTCGGTGGTGATATTGCGCACGCAGTTGCCGGAGGTCTGGATTGCGTGCATCTCGACCTGGGCCAGCCGTTCGAGAATGTCCGGCACCTGCGCCAGTTCGATCCAGTTGAACTGCATGTTCTGCCGAGTGGTGAAGTGGCCATAGCCGCGATCGTAGTCCCGGGCGATGCTCGCCAGCGTGCGCATCTGCCTGGCGCTCAGGGTGCCGTAAGGAATCGCCACGCGCAGCATGTAGGCGTGCTTTTGCATGTAGAGGCCGTTCTGCAAGCGCAACGGCAGGAACTCTTCCTCGCTCAACTCGCCGGTCATGAAACGCTCGACCTGATCGCGAAACTGCGCAACCCGCTCGAAGACCAGGGCGCGGTCATAGTCGTCGTACTGATACATGTGGCTACCTCATCAGGGTGAATCGCACGCTCTGCATCCCCTGTAGCAGCTGTCGAGCACCGCGAGGCAGCGTTCGGCTGCGCAGCAGTCGTAAAACCAGGCAACACGGTCTGTCTGATGAACCGCGTGCACAGGATTTACGACTGCTTCGCAGCCGAACGCTGCCTCGCGGTGCTCGACAGCTGCTACAGAGATTGGCGGTGCTTGTAGGGATGACTATGAACCTGCAGCGCAGGTCGTTACAGATTCACCTGAACACTAAAAAACCGTATCAGACTGCGGCAGATCACCGCAGGCAGGCCTCGTATCTGATCCGCATAAACTCGGTTTTTCTGAGTCTGTTTTGTTTACGACAGGGTTTCTACAGTTGACGGCATGCCAGTCCGGGTGGCCTGGCAAGACTTTGCAACCGTGGAAGCATTGACCATGAGCACAGCAACAATCGGACAGGCCTATAACTATAAGGTCGTGCGCCAATTCGTCGTGGCGACCATCGTATGGGGCGTCGTGGGGATGGCGATGGGGGTGTGGATCGCCTCGCAACTGGTGTGGCCCGAGATGAACCTCGACCTGCCGTGGACCACCTTCGGCCGCTTGCGCCCGCTGCACACCAGCCTGGTGATATTCGGCTTCGCCGGCAGCGCGCAATTCGCCGCCAGTTACTACGCGGTGCAGCGCACGTGTCAGGTGCGGCTGTACTCCGACAAACTCGCCGCGTTCACCTTCTGGGGCTGGCAATCGGTGATTGTGGTGATGCTGATCACCTTGCCACTGGGCTACACCACCACCAAGGAATACGCCGAGATCGAATTCTCCGGCGCGGTGTGGATGACCGTGGTCTGGGTCGCCTACGCCATCGTCTTCTTCACCACCGTGGTCCGGCGCAAGACCAAACACATTTATGTCGGCAACTGGTTCTTCGGCGCATTCATCGTGGTGATCGCGATGTTGCATGTGGTCAATCACTTGTCGATTCCGGTGGACTGGTTTAAGTCTTATCCGGTGTATTCCGGCGCCACCGACGCGATGGTGCAGTGGTGGTACGGGCACAACGCGGTGGGGTTTTTCCTGACCACCGGGTTCCTCGGGATGATGTACTACTTCGTGCCGAAACAGGTGGGCCGGCCGGTGTATTCGTATCGCTTGTCGATCGTGCATTTCTGGGCGCTGATCACCCTGTACATCTGGGCCGGCCCGCACCACTTGCACTACACCGCGTTGCCGGACTGGGCGCAGTCACTCGGCATGGCGATGTCGCTGATCCTGCTGGCGCCGAGCTGGGGCGGGATGATCAACGGCATGATGACGCTCTCGGGCGCCTGGCATAAATTGCGCACCGACCCGATCCTGCGCTTTCTGGTGCTGTCGCTGGCGTTCTACGGCATGTCGACGTTTGAAGGGCCGATGATGGCGATCAAAACCGTCAACGCCCTCTCCCACTACACCGACTGGACCATCGGCCACGTCCACGCCGGCGCCCTCGGCTGGGTGGCGATGATCACCTTTGGCGCCATCTACCACATGGTCCCGAAAGTCTTCGGCCGCGAGCAAATGTTCAGCACGCCGCTGATCAACCTGCACTTCTGGCTGGCGACCATCGGCACGGTGTTGTACATCGCCTCGATGTGGGTCAACGGCATCACCCAAGGGCTGATGTGGCGTGCAATCAACGACGACGGCACGCTGACCTATTCGTTCGTCGAGGCCTTGCAGGCCAGCCATCCGGGGTTCGTGGTGCGCTTTGCCGGCGGGGTGTTCTTCCTCAGCGGGATGTTGCTGATGGCGTACAACGTTTGGCGCACCGTGCGGGTAGCGGACGTGGCGATGGCCGAACGTGATGCGCAGTTTGCGTGAGGTTTGAGATGACCGAGATTGTGCTGAATCTGTTTGGGGTCGTGGGGTTTTGGCTGGTGATTGAATATTGCCTGAAGCACCAGACGGCGGAAAGCCTGGAGGAAGCCAGCCTGATTCCGTTTGCGGATGACCCTGAGGTGGCGCGGCGGGTGGAGTTGGCGACGGGAAAAACAGTGAAAGCGGTGGCCCCGGAAGAGGCGAAAACCGGTTGGGGCAACCTCGAAATCTGATACACCACACATCCAAATAATGTGGGAGCGGGCTTGCTCGTGAAGGCGGACTGACATTCAACATTGATGCTGAATGTTATGGCCTCTTCGCGAGCAAGTCGAATCGTCGCACCGCCGCTCCCACAGGGTTCTGTATCAGGCTCGGTGGATTCAGCCGCGCTCGCGGGGAATCAGGCTCTGCAACTGCTGCGCCAGGAAGTTCGCATCGAACGCAAACGTATCGGGGTCTTTCAAGCCGTTGGTCTTGCGCCATTGCCAATTCGTGGCCGGCGGCAGGCACACCAGCGAAATGCTGCCATACCGGGCAGCCGTCAAGCCCATCACCGCTAACGAAATCTGACCACCAACGCCCATCACATCCGGCACGAACTCCACCGGTTTGCCGGCGATGACAATGCTCAGTTTCTCGGTCTTGAACGTCGACGTCTCGACCGGGACGCTCGGCCCTGAAGCGACATACACTTCGCGACTCACCTCCAGCAGGTTCGGCACCTGGACCGGCTCCAGCCACTGCTGGATCTGGTCAAACAGTTCACCGATGCGCGTCGTCCACACGGCCGATTGCGACTCAAACACTTGCTTCTTGTGCGCTTCGCTTTCTGCGTAGTGGCGAAGCATCTCGCCCAGTTGCTGTACGTCGTCCATTGCGGTGTTCCTTTGGTTGAAGCGGTGCTGCGGAAATCAATCATGGCAGATGCGGGCCACCGGCGTACGACAAAGCTGACGTGTGAGCATTTTTTAACGGTGGATGAGAACGACGAGCGGCTACGCTCAGGGGATTACCCCTTGCCTGAAAAAGCACCATGACACTTCAACGGAATATGAGCATTACAGTTGATTTGTCGCTGGTGCCCGCCATCGAACAAATGGAAACTCCCTCTCAGGCCTGATCTGTCAGCACGGGCCATAGCCTGAGGAAATCCAATGCGCACCATCGGCCTTATCGGCGGCATGAGCTGGGAGTCCAGCGCCGAGTATTACCGCCTCATCAACCAACAGGTTCGCGACCGGCTCGGGCCGTTGCGTTCGGCGAAATTGCTCATGTACAGCGTCGACTTCGGCCCTGTCGAACAGGCCCAGCATGCCGGGCGCTGGGACGACGCGGCGGCGATTCTGGTGGATGCGGCACGCCGGCTCGAGGCCGGAGGCGCCGAGTGCGTGGTGCTGTGTACCAACACCATGCACAAAGTGGCCGGACAGATTCAAGCGGCGATCAGTGTTCCGTTCTTGCACATCGCCGACCCGACCGGCCAGGCCGCCGTGGAGGCCCGAGCGCTGAAAGTCGGTTTGCTCGGGACTGCGTTCACCATGGAACAGGACTTTCTCAAGGATCGCCTGAGCGCGATGGGTTTGACGGTGCTGGTACCGGAAACCGAGGAACGCCAGGCCGTGCACCGGATCATCTACGATGAGTTGTGTGTCGGAGTGATCAGCGAGGCGTCGCGCAAGGTGTATCAGCAGGTCATCGAGTCGCTGACCCGGCGCGGCGCCCAGGCGATCATCCTCGGCTGCACCGAAATCGGCATGTTGATCAAACCCGAGCACAGCGCCCTGCCCTTGCTCGACACCACCGCACTGCATGCGCAGGCGGCGGTGGCGTTCGCGCTGGGTGATTGAGTCAGTCGAACCTGGGTGTGCGACGCAGGCGTGCCATGCTCAGGGTGTCAACCAGTCGGCCGTCCCGCACGGCGTAGTCGCGGAACAGGCCTTCGGTCTCGAAGCCGAACTTGCGGTAGAGCCCGATGGCCGCTTCGTTGTCGGCGTACACCGAAAGCTCGACCCGTTGCAGGTTCATCCAGTTGTCGGCGACGTCCAGCACCGCCGCCAGCAGTTTTGATCCCACGCCTTTGCCCTGCCATTCCACCGCGACCGCCATGCCGAGATTGCCGGCGTGGCTGCGGCGAATCCGCGAGAACTGCTCCAGGCCAATGTTGCCGATGACCGCGCCTTGATACAGCGCCACCAGTTTGACCAAGCGCTCGTTATCCGCTGCCAGGCGCTGGCGCCAGATCTCGGTGGATTGAAATGGCATTTGCAGCACCTGACGGGTGATCGCCGGGTCGTTGTAGAGCGCGGTAACGCCGTCGATGTGGGATTCGCTGAAGCGTTCGAGGGTGATGACAGAATCGGTGGCGGGCATGGGTGACTCATCCTTGACGCAGACATGGCCGCTTACTCTACAACGCAGGCTTGCAGCATGGCGAGAACCCTATTGTGTGACAGACCCATGTGGGAGCGGCGGTGCGGCGATCCGACTTGCTCGCGAAGACGGTGGCACATACAACTTTAGATTTGACTGAGCCACCGCTTTCGCGAGCAAGTCGAATCGTCGCACCGCCGCTCCCACAGGGGGGAGTGTTCAGGCTTCAAACCAGTCTCGGCGCTCGTTGAAGGTATTGTGGATCAGCTCGACGATCATCTGCACTTCGGCCTGCCCCGCAGACTCTGCATTCACCGCCATCCATACCTGGCGCTGCATCGATTGCTCGAACAACCCCGGTAACGCGACCAGGCCCCGGTCGAACTGGCTCATGTAATTGGGCAGCAACCCGATGCAGGCGCTGCAACGGATCATCTCCAGCATCAGCTCATAGGAATGCAACTGCACCACGCCGGCCAGACGCTGATCGACCACGACGTTCCACGGCCGAAAACACTCGACCTGTCGATCAGGCTGCCATTGCACCAGCATGAAGTCCGCCAGGTCATCGAGGCTGTCGGGCCGAGCCGCAACCCGTGAATAACGTTTGGCGATGTGCGGCTGATAATCCAGTCGCGCCAAAGGCTGAGGTTCGGTGACCGGGAAACTCGGGCCTGGCAGCGGAGACTCGGTGCCGGCCAGCCACAGCACCACATCGGCACTGACCGCTTGCAGCGACAGCTCACTGTCCAGCGTAATGATGTCCAGGCGCACGCTGGCGTTGCGTCGCAACAGCGAGACCAGGTCGCGGCCCAGAATGTCGTGCAGAATCGACTCGGCCACAGCCAGGCGAATCAACGGTTGTTCGATCACCGGCACGTCGTGCTCATGGGCCAGGGCGATCAATTGCGCCTGAAGCTGCAATCCTTCACGACTCAAGGCCAGGCCATTGTCCTGATGATTGAACAGGGAACACTGTAAGTGCGATTCGAGCTGCGCGAGGTGTTTGCGCAACTGGGTTGATTTGATGTTGAGGCTGCGGGCCGCCTGCATGAAACAACCGCAACGGGCGCTGACCCGGAAAGACTGCGCCAGTACCGGATCGATACCGGCGACGCGGGTGGACTCCATGAATGACATCGATGACTCCTGTCGATCTATCCTTGAAGCCCTCATCCTGCGCAGCGTTTATGAACCTGACGTGACACCCTCAGTGGAAAATCGATTCAGCCGCCGGGTGTTTGCCGAAAACTCACCGCCAGGCGATTCCAGCTGTTGATGGTGGTAACCGCGATGGTCAAGTCGACCATTTCACTTTCGTTGAATTGCTCCCGGGCCAAGGCGTAGACGTCGTCCGGCACATGGCTTTCGGAGAGCAAGGTCACCGCTTCGGTCCAGGCCAGCGCCGCACGTTCCCGAGGGTTGAAGAAGCCGCTGTCACGCCAGACCACGATCGAATACAAGCGCCGATCCGTCTCGCCGAGGCGCCGTGCGTCCACTGAATGCATGTCGGTGCAAAAGGCGCAGCCATTGAGTTGCGAGGCGCGGATCTTGATCAAATGCAGCAACGCCGGCTCGATGCTGAGATTGCTGGTCAGCGCCTCCATGGCAATCATCGCTTTCATCGCCTTGGGCGATGCGCTGTAGTAATCCAGGCGGGAACTCATGGGGGCGGTCTCGGGGATCGAATAGAGATCTCCAAGGTAGGCGCTGACACGCAGACGTTACAGATCCAATTCAGCGAAAAAGCCATGGACCATTCGCGAGCAGACCAATCCTCGGTTTTTCGCCTGCGCAACTTCTGCGCTGCCGCTCATGCAGGTAATCTGGCGCGACGCACACGCGCCACAATCGCCCCAGGAGCCTCGCCGGTATGGAACTTCATGTTGTCATCAACGGCCGCAAGGACCTGGCAGGCCAGTTGTACAACCAACTGCGCAGCGCCATTGAATCCGGCCGCCTGGCAGCCGGGACGCAGCTGCCGCCCAGCCGTTTGCTGGCCGAACAGCTGGGCATTTCGCGCAAGACCATTTCCGACACCTATGCGCAATTGACCTATGAAAACTTCCTCACCGGAGTGATCGGCAAAGGCACGTTCGTCAATGCCCGCACAGCCAAAGCCGCGCCCAAGCAAAGCCATTCGCAGCTGGCGAGCTTTGAGGTGATCGAGTCCTGGCGCAAGCTGCCGGTGTTTCTGCGCCACCCGACCCTGGAGGGCTCGTTACGCTACGACTTCATCGGTGGCGCCACCAGCAAAGGCCAGTTTCCGCAGGACGATTGGCGGCGCTGCACCTCCCACGCGTTGCGCCAGATGGCCGCGTCCAAGGGCTTCTACAGCCTGCCCGAAGGCTTGCCGGCGCTACGCAATGCGATCGCCCGGCACATCGCGTTTTCTCGCGGGGTCAATTGCCAGGACGAAGACGTGGTGGTGTGCAACGGCGCGCAACAAGCGCTGGACCTGATCTCCCGGGTGCTGACGCGTCCAGGCAACATTGTCGCCATGGAAGACCCCGGCTACCCGCCGGCACGCCTGTTGTTTGGCACCCACGGGGCCACGGTGATCGGGGTGCCGGTGGATGCCGAAGGGATTGAGGTGGACAAGATCCCCTTGGGGACACGGCTGATTTACGTCACGCCGTCCCACCAGTTTCCGCTGGGCATGCCCATGAGCCAAGCGCGCCGGGTGGCGCTGCTGGAACGGGCCTATGAGCTGGGCGCGATCATCATCGAGGACGATTACGACAGCGAATTCCGCTACGAAGGCCGGCCTACCGATTCACTTCAGAGCATGGATGAGCGCGGCATCGTCGCCTACGTCGGGACCTTTTCGAAAACCATGCTGCCGGAGCTGCGGCTTGGTTATGCGGTGTTGCCGCCGGCGATACTTGAAGCGGTGATCCGCGCCAAGCAGCTTACCGACCTGCACACCTCGACCCTGCCCCAATGGGCGCTGGCCAAATTCATCGCCGAAGGTTGCCTGCTCAAGCACATCCGGCGCTGCCATACGATCTATGCCGGGCGCCGCGAACGGATCCTGACGCGCATGGCGGGCGACCTTTCGCCCTGGCTGGAACCGGTGCCCACTACCGCCGGGTTCCACATGGTGGTGATGTGCAAAGTACCTATGGATATTCCATTGGTGATCGAACTGGCCAAAAAAGTCGAAGTCGGGCTCTACGCCATCGACAGCTTTTTCTACCAGCAAACGCCGCGGGCCGGGCTCTACCTCGGTTTTGGTGCCATCGAAACCCTGGACATCGACATCGCCCTGGACCGCTTGCGCGACATTCTCCAACAGGTGGCCTGATCGATTGGTCTGCGGCTTTATCCGGCGATTGGCTATTGGCGGTCCCAGGGTGCAGGCCTATCCTGCATAAGCGTTATCCCTCAGTGAGCAGGATTCGTCCGGCCTGATTCAGGAGTGTGAGCAATGTCCAACGAAGTGATCAATACCGTACAGGTGCAGGCCGCCGCCGGCCGCTCGGAAGAACTGGGTAAGCAACTGCAAAAGATTGTCGACACCCTGCGTCAACAACCGGGCTGTGATTCCTATATGGTCGACCGCTGCCCAGAGGACAGCAACCGCTGGACCGTCAGCGCCCACTGGCAATCGGAAGCGGCCATGCAGATGCATTTCAACTGCCCTGAAGTACAAGGCTTTATTGGCCTGATCGACAACCAATTGGCGAGTGCCGTGGATTTCAACAGCTTCCCGATTCGCTGACCCCCCTGTGTAGCAGCTGCCGAGCAGCGCGAGGCTGCGTTCGGCGGCGGAGCCGTCGTAAACCCGGCGCACACGGTACTCATGACACACCGCGCGACCTGATTTTACGACTGCTTCGCCCGAACGCGGACCGAGCCGAACGCAGCCTCGCGTTGCTCGGCAGCTGCTACAAAAAACCGGGACCAGATTGGTCCCCTCACCTTCCCCAATATTGGCTGTTTGATTGGCCCCACCTGCGGACTATCGTTGGTTCTGACAACTAACCACCGCAGGTAAAGAACCATGAAAGCTTTGCGTTTCCTTGCAATGCCCCTGGCCGCCCTTGCTCTGAGCGTGCCAGCGACAGCCATTGCTCACGAAGGCCCTTCAGAGAAGGTCACGGTTTTGCAGGATGAGGCGCTGAAAAACGTGCCCGGCAAAAAAGCCATGATGATCGAGGTCGACTACAAACCCGGCCAATCCTCGATTGCCCACAAGCATGAAGGCACCGCCATGGCCTACGTCCTTGAAGGCGCGGTCACCTCACAAGTGAAGGGCGAGAAATCGATCACTTACAAGGCCGGTCAGTACTGGTATGAACCGGCCGGTTCGGAACATCTGGTCTCGAAAAACGCCAGTGCAACCAGGCCCGCCAAACTGTTGGTATTCATGGTCTTGTCGCCGGACGAAAAAGTGTTGATCCCCTTGGAAAACTGATAGCTGAAGGGGCAGCCATAAATAAAAAGACCCGAATTAACTTTTCGGGGCTTTTTATTTCCCGGCGTCATTACCGGGGATGTTTTAAACCTAATTAAACTATTGGTCACCCAACAAGTGCAGTGATTGGCTATTTCATTCGGCCGCGACAGGTTTAGTCTGGAACCACGCCGGGTTAATCCGACACTACAACTTTCCAACTCAAGTTGTTTCACTGGAGAAACACCATGAAACTTGCGCTTGCCAGTACATTAACAATGCTCGCTCTGTTGACCGGCTGCTCGGTTCCCACAGCGCCCAAAGCCGTGTCTTCGCTGGACGGCCTCTTCACCGAACCGGTGGGCCGCAGCAGTGCCACGCACGTTCCCAACGGCAATCAGGTTTCGCTGGGCGTCGTCTACAGCCGCAACACCCAGACCAATCGAGCCTACCTACAGCACTACCAGGCCAACGCCGGCACCGGTTTCGGCCAGAGCCTGCTGGTGCAGTCGATCCACGACGCCTACGTCGCCACCTCCAGTCCGGACCATGCCGTGGACTGGGTCAAGGCATCCTTGCAACGGCAGTTCGGCTCGGTGACGGTGTACCCGAACATGCAAAGCCTCAGAGCGGCGAAGCCCGATGTGGTGGCCATTGTCGACACCCGCAGCCAATTGATGACATCGCGCAGTTCGGATATTGAGGCAAAGGTGAGTGCGGAGTTTTATGACTCGAACTTCAACTACATCGGCACTGCGCAAGGGTATGACGCCAGAGCGCTAAGTCCGGTATGGGCGGATTACAAACGCAGTGAAGAGATCGTGGTGGATATTAACGAACAACAACAAGTACAAGTCAGGGCATTGCAGAAGCTTGACCAGTCGCTCAGTAATTTATTGACCAGGCCGACAGATAAAGTGTCGATGATTGATAACACAACAGCTCAGAAGTTGTATTAAGGCTACTGGCCTCTTCGCGAGCAAGCCCGCTCCCACATTTGGAATGCATTCCAAATGTGGGAGCGGGCTTGCTCGCGAAGAGGGCCTGATAAACACCTCATAACTTGCAGGCAAAAAAAAGCCCCGCATCTCTCAATGCGGGGCTTTTTCATTCAACGCCTGATCAGGCAGCCGGTTCCAGCTCGGCAGCTGCAGTGACAGGTGCTGGCACTACCGCTTGCCCGCTCAACGCCAGGTCCAGCAGTTCACGGTTGGCCACCGCATACATGGCGTAGTCAGTGCCACTGGCGGCACGGATTTCCACCAGCATGGCGCGCCAGCGTTCGATCATGCCGTTGTGCTCTTTCATCCACAGCGCCAGGCGTGTTTCCACGTCCTGAGTGCCGTCGCCCTGTTGCAGGACGGAGATGGTGATCGCACGTTGCTGCCAGTCGACGTCATCACGGAACGCTTCACGGGCCAGGGCCTGCCAGTTGTTTTCAACCGGCAGAGCGCTGATCTGTTGCAGGTACCAGGTGATGTCCAGCGCGCTGCCCACGGCGAAGTAAGCCTTGGCCACGTCCGCAGGGTTCTGGCCGGTCACGTCGGAGGCCTCGATGATCGGCAGCAGCGTGTACAGGTGCGAAGTGCCAGCCACCATGCGTGCGAGCAATTCCGGCACGCCGGCTTCGACGTACGCTTGATAACGCGCCTGCCAGGTTTCGCGGATCTCGCCGCTGAGCAGGTCGTCGAGCTTGAGGCCCAACTCCTTCAGGTGCGGACCGAAGTGCGCGACGTCACGGGCAGCATTCTGCTCGTTGCGACGGGCACGCAGGAACCAGCGCGTGGCGCGACGGCCCAGACGCATCAGCTCGTCCATCAGTTCCAGTTGCACGTCGGCGGAGACCTGGTAGTCCAGGGCTTCGATCTGACGGAACCAGTGCGGGAGATGGAAAATGTCACGCACGATCACATAGGCACCGGCCACGTTCGCCGGGCTCATGCCGGTCGACTCTTTGAGTCGTTGAACGAAGGTGATGCCCATGTGGTTCACCAGATCGTTGGCGATCTGGGTGCTGACGATTTCGCGCTTCAGACGGTGACGGCGCATGGCTTCGGAGAACTTGCTCACCAGGCTCGGCGGGAAAGCGGTTTCCATGTCGCGCGTCAGGTAATCGTCGTCCGGCACCTGGGAATTGAGCAGCGCTTCCTTGAGGTCGATCTTGCTGTAGGAAATCAGCACCGACAGCTCGGCACGGGTCAGGCCATGGCCTTCCGCGAGGCGTTCGTTGATCGCTTCTTCAGCCGGCAGGAACTCGATGGCGCGATCCAGCTTGCCGCGACCTTCCAGATCGTTCATCAGACGCTTGTATTCGGCAATCCGCACGAAAGCACGGCGGGCCGCCAGGGACAGGGCCTGAGTCTGCTTGTAGTTGTTGCCCAGCACCAGGTTGCCGACTTCGTCGGTCATGCTCGCCAGCAACTGGTTGCGTTGCTTGTCGGTCATGTCACCGGCCTGAACCACTTCGTTCAGCAGGATCTTGATGTTCACTTCGTGGTCGGAACAGTCCACGCCACCGGCGTTGTCGATGAAGTCGGTGTTGGAACCGCCGCCATTGAGACCGAATTCGACACGACCCAGTTGGGTCATACCGAGGTTACCGCCCTCGCCCACGACTTTGCAGCGCAGTTCGTTGCCGTTCACGCGCAGTGCATCGTTGGCCTTGTCGCCGACATCGGCGTGGCTTTCGCTGCTGGCCTTGACGTAGGTGCCGATACCGCCGTTCCACAACAGGTCTACCGGGGCCTTGAGCAAGGCATTCAGCAGTTCGGTCGGGGTCAGCTTGTCAGCCTGGATGTCGAAACGCTCTTTCATCTGCGGGGAAATCGCGATGCTTTTCGCGCTACGGGAGAAGATCCCGCCGCCTTCGGACATGATGCTGGTGTCGTAATCCGACCACGCCGAACGCGGCAGGTCGAACAGGCGCTGACGCTCGGCGAAGCTGTTTGCCGGCGTTGGGTTCGGGTCGATGAAGATGTGCAGGTGGTTGAACGCGGCAACCAATTGCAGCGTCTCGGACATCAACAGGCCGTTACCGAACACGTCGCCGGCCATGTCGCCGACGCCGACCACGGTGATGCTGTCTTTCTGGACATTGATGCCGCGCTCGCGGAAGTGACGTTGAACGCCGACCCACGCACCTTTGGCGGTAATGCCCATCTTCTTGTGGTCGTAACCGGCAGAACCACCGGACGCGAACGCGTCACCCAGCCAGAAGCCGTAGTCGATGGCGATACCGTTGGCGATGTCGGAGAAGGTCGCAGTGCCCTTGTCCGCAGCGACTACCAGGTACGGGTCATCGTCGTCATGACGCACGACGTTGGCCGGCGGCACCAGTGCGCCGTCCTTCAGGTTGTCGGTGATGTCCAACAGGCCCGAAATAAAGATGCGGTAGCAGGCGATGCCCTCGGCCGCGATCTCGTCTCGGCTGCCGCCCAGTGGCAAGCGGCGCGGCAGGAAGCCACCCTTGGCGCCCACGGGCACGATGACCGAGTTCTTCACTTGTTGGGCTTTTACCAGGCCCAGGACTTCGGTACGGAAGTCTTCTTCACGGTCAGACCAGCGCAGACCACCGCGAGCCACGTTGCCGAAGCGCAGGTGCACGCCTTCGACGCGTGGCGAGTAAACGAAGATTTCGAACTTCGGTACTGGCTTCGGCAGCTCTGGAATCTGGTGCGGGTTGAACTTGAAGCTGAAGTAGGACTTGTTCTTGCCGTTCGCATCGGTCTGGTAGAAGTTGGTCCGCAGCGTGGCCTTGATCAGGTCCAGGTAGCGACGCAGGATGCGGTCTTCGTTCAACACCTGGACTTCGTCCAGCGCGGCGATGATCGCGTGTTCCAGGCGTTGCTGCTTGTCTTCCAGGTCGTCGCCGGTCAGCTTGCGCGCCAGGTAGAAACGGGTCTTGAACAACCGGGTCAACTCGCGAGCGATGTCGGTGTGGTTGTTCAGGGTGCTGGCGATGTAACCCAGGTCGAAGCCCAGGCGGATCTGCTTCATGTAACGGGCGTAGGCACGCAGCAGCGCCACATCGCGCCATGGCAGGCCGGCGGTCAGTACCAGGCGGTTGAACGCATCGTTCTCGGCATCGCCACGCACGATGTGGACGAAGGCGTCCTGCAAGGTGTCGTTGAGTTGCTGGATGTCGAGTTCCAGGCCTTCAGCAGCGGTGAACGCGAAGTCGTGAATCCAGAACTCGCGGCCACTGTTGTGACGCAGGCGATACGGGAATTCACCCAGCACGCGCAGACCGAGGTTTTCCAGGATCGGCAACACGTCGGACAGCGCCAGCGGCGTATCGGCGTGATACAGCTTGCAGTGCAGCTCGCGCTGACCGGAAACCTGACCCAGTGGCTGATAGAAACTCATCACCAGTGGATTTTTTTCGTTCAGGCTAAGCAGGTGCTGCATGTCGACCACGGCCGAGTGGGCAGCGAAACGCTCGCGGTAACCGGCCGGGAAGCCTTTCGGGAAGTCGGCCAGCACGTTGGTGCCGCTCGCCTCACCGAAGCTTTCAACCGTCAGGCTCGCGTAATCGTCCTGCCAGCTGCGGCAGGCTTGAACCACTTCTTTTTCCAGCAGAACCGGATCGATGTCCAGACGGTTCTTCGGATCGACGCGCAGAATCAGCTGCACACGGGCCAGCACGGACTCGGAGAAGAAGGTCCAGAACTCGCAATCCGAGGCTTTCAGGCGATCCATCAGCACTTGCTGGATCTTTTGGCGCACTTCGGTGGAATAGATGTCACGCGGCACGTAGGCCAGGCAGTAGCAGAAACGGCCGTACGGGTCTTTGCGCAGGAACACGCGGATCTTGTTGCGCTCCTGGATCTGCACGATCGACATCACGGTGCTGAACAGCTCATCCACCGGGGTCTGGAACAGATCATCGCGTGGCAGCACTTCGACCACCTGCGCCAGTTCCTTGCCCAGGTGAGCTTTGGGCTGGAAGCCGGAACGGCGTTCGATTTCTTCGACCTTGCGGCGGATGTACGGAATGACCCGCACGCTCTCGCCATACACCGAAGAGGTGTACAGGCCCATGAAACGGCATTCCTTGATGACTTTGCCGTCGGCGTCGATTTCACGGATCGACACGTAGTCCGGGTAGGCCGGACGGTGTACACGGCTCGGGTGTGCAGCCTTGGCGAACGACAACAGGGTCGGTTCGCGCAGGTAGTTCACGGCGTAGTCTTCGATGCGCAGGTCATCGTAGGTCAGGCCGGTGCGCAACAGTTTGGTCAGGCCCAGGAAGGAATACTGGTCGTAGACGATGTGGCCGCCGTCGACTTCATCGCGAACCACGAACTCTTCATAGCCCAGGAACGTGAAGTGGTTGCCCACCAGCCATTCCAGGAAGCTTTTGATTTCGGCTTTTTCTTCTGGATCGACAGCGAACTGGCTGCTGTCCAGGTTGCTCAGGATTTCCTGGACCTTGGCTTTCATCGGTTCGAAATCGGTGACCGCGACGCGGACTTCACCGAGAACCTGCTCCAGCTCTTTGGTCAGGACATTGAGCTCGGCCGCGTTGGCGCAACGGTCGATTTCCAGGTACATCAGCGATTCTTGCAGAATGCCTTCGCCCTGGGTGCCCTTCGGCAGGATTTCCAGCAGCTCGCCCTTGCTGCCGCGACGCACGCTCAGCACAGTGGTTTGCAGGGTATGAATGCTGTAGCCGCGACGGTTCAGCTCGGTACGCACCGAGTCCACCAAAAATGGCAGGTCGTGGTGCAGCACTTCGACCGCAGTGTGGGTCGACTGCCAGCCGTGGCGTTCGTAATCCGGGTTGTAGACGCGCACTTGCGGTTGCGCGTGATCGAAGCGCTCAAGCAGGCGCCACGCAGAAAGGGTGCAGCCGGCGAGGTCGGACAACCGACGCTGGGTCAGCTCGTCCAGGGAAATGATGCCGAAGAATTGTTCAGCGAACAGCGCCACTTGTGGCAGTGCCTGTTCACTGATGTGCTGGGCCAGTGCCGCTTGCAGTTGGTGCTGGAAGTCGGCTTTGCTGGCTGCGGTGAAGAACGCCATCTGTGGTACTCCGCTTGGGCTTGTTATTGATGGAAGCGTCGCGTGCAAAACCCCTTTCGGGGCGATCCGTCACCCTGTTCCTGATTCTCGGGCAGAGGAAACAGGGTGACAGGTGGGTGAAGCTGGACGAGACACTCAGGTCACATTCACCTTCCATGGATGGCTATCGGCAAAAACGCCTGTGCGATGAATTGCACAATGTCTTTACGGATATCCATTCGATGCGCAGCTTAACGAGTGCGGCAAGGCCTGTGCTTGCGGCGCTGCGACATATTCGGTCATCGGTACGCAGCTCGTAGCATGCGCCTCGAACAACACTAGCAGTCGTGCAGGAAAACGGGCGGTTTATCCCCGGTTTCACGGCACATCCGTACCAGAAATGACCAGCAACACGCCAAGTGTTCACGACACATCCTCTGACACTCACCCAAGCAGAAATTCCCGCAGGCTGGCAGAATCGCCTTTTATTGCGTTCACAACGCTCGCCGAGCCAGGATTTCCCCATGCAAATGACCACCCCCCTCTTGATCGTCAACCCGTGCGATGACGAAGAAGACAACATGGCCATGCTCTGCTGCCACAGCGAACAGGGCGACATGTTCCTGATGACCCGCTACCCGGACGAAGACGAGCTGGAAATCACCCTTGATGGCGAGCCTTCGACGCTGGATGGCGTGAAAGTGACCCTCAGCGCGACCCGGCTGCTGATTGAAATCGCGGCGGCGGATGCGGATGCGCTGAATGGGGATGATTCTTTGGAAATCATTCACAGCACAGATGCGGGCGATCTGGCTGAAGTTGAATTGACCCTGCAGAACATCCTCAAAGGCACAGGGACTTATATAAGCGAGCTTTGATGGTGTCTGAGCGGGCGCCTTCGCGAGCAAGCCCGCTCCCACATTTAATCGCAGTCCACTGACAGAACGCGGTCACCTGTGGGAGCGGGCTTGCTCGCGAAGAGGCCCGGAACAGCACCACATCTCTGGAACCTCACAAATCTCCAACAATTTCCCCAACCATTTCCCACACTTTGCACAAAATGCCGTTAGTCGCCGCCCCCCGCGATGGATTAAAGTAACGCCCCCAGCCCTGGCGTTATTCGAACGTCTTCGGTCACCCTCTCCAGGAACAGTCATCGATGGAACATCGTGAAGCGCTGCTAGCGCTGCGAACCTTTCTTTCAACGCAGATTCTCGGCCAGGAAAAACTCATCGAGCGCTTGCTCATCGCCTTGCTCGCCGACGGCCACATGCTGGTCGAGGGCGCCCCGGGGCTGGCCAAGACCAAGGCCATCAAAGAACTCGCCGAAGGCATCGAAGCCCAGTTCCATCGCATCCAGTTCACCCCCGACCTGCTGCCGGCCGACATCACCGGCACGGAAATCTATCGCCCGGAAACCGGCAGCTTCGTGTTCCAGCAAGGCCCGATCTTCCACAACCTGGTGCTGGCGGACGAAATCAACCGTGCCCCGGCCAAGGTTCAATCGGCCCTTCTCGAAGCGATGGCCGAGCGTCAGGTCAGTGTCGGGCGCAGCACTTATGAGTTGTCGCCGCTGTTTCTGGTGATGGCCACGCAAAACCCGATCGAGCAGGAAGGCACGTATCCGTTGCCGGAAGCCCAGCTCGACCGCTTCCTGATGCACGTGAAAATCGGCTTCCCGGACGCCGCCGTCGAGCGCCGGATCCTGCAACAGGCCCGTGGCGAAGCCCTGAATGGCGAAACAAAACCCGAACGCCGGGTCAGCCAGCAGGCGATTTTCGCCGCACGCAAGGAAATCCTCGGCCTGTACATGGCCGACGCCGTGGAGGAATACCTGGTGCAACTGGTCATGGCCACGCGCACCCCGGCCAAGTTCGACCCGGAGATGGCCGAATGGATCGCCTATGGCGCCAGCCCGCGCGGCTCGATTGCCCTCGACCGTTGTGCCAGGGCTCACGCCTGGCTGGCCGGTCGCGACTTCGTCAGCCCGGAAGACATCCAGGCGGTGCTGTTTGACGTATTGCGCCATCGCATCATTCTTTCCTTTGAAGCCGAAGCCGCTGGCATCGATCAGGACCGGGTGGTCCAGCGGATTCTCGACGTCGTAGCCGTCGCTTGACCCCGATGAACGCCCTCCTGCCGCCCGAGCCGGGCATCCGCGTCAGCCTCGCCGAGCTGATCGAGATGCGCCATCGCGTGCGCGAAGTGCAGCTGTTTTCCACGCCGAGCCAGCGCAGCCCGCTGATCGGCCTGCACCACTCCAAGCTGCGTGGCCGTGGCGTGGACTTCGATCAGGTGCGGGTTTATCAGGCCGGCGACGACGTGCGCACCATCGACTGGCGCGTCACCGCACGAACCCAGGAGCCGCACACCAAACTGTTTCACGAAGAACGCGAACGACCGATTTTCATCATGGTCGAGCAAAGCCGTCGGCTGTTCTTCGGTTCCGGCCTGATGTTCAAGTCGGTACTTGCCGCCCAGGCCGCGAGCCTGATTGGCTGGGCAGCCCTGGGCCATAACGACCGGGTCGGCGGGCTGGTGTTCGGCGACAACGAGCACTACGAAATCAAACCCCGGCGCAGCAAACAAAGCCTATTGCAACTGCTGAACCGCTTGGTGCGGGTCAATCAGTCGCTGCACACCGAAAGCGAACAGAACCGCGATTCCCTGAACCTCGCGCTGCGTCGTGCGCGGGAAGTGCTGCGCCCCGGCAGCCTGGTGATCGTGATCTGTGATGAACGCGCCTTGACCGAAGGTTCTGAACAGCAGCTGAGTCTGTTGTCGCGCCATTGCGACCTGTTGCTGTTGCCCTTGTCCGATCCACTGGACCACGCCCTGCCCGCCGCCGGTTTGCTGCGCTTCGCCGAACGTGGCGCGCAACTGGAACTCGACACGCTGAATTTCGACCTGCGCCAGACCTACCGCGCCCAGGCCGAAGCGCGTATTGCCCGCTGGGAATTGCTCGCGCAAAAGCTGCGCGTCTTGCTGATGCCGTTGAGCACCCAGAGCGAGATGGTCGAGCAACTGCGCGAGTACCTGAACCCACAGAAACCGGGAAAAGGTCGATGAGCAGCCTCGATCAACTGCAACCGCTGATCTCCCCGCCGCCCATCGAGTTCTGGCCCCCCGCGCCTGGCTGGTGGCTGTTGCTGTTATTGCTGCCGCTGATCGGTTTCGGGCTGTGGAAGGCTCGGCGCTTCATTCCCGACAAACGCCCGATCGTCCGCGCCGAACAACCGTTGGACCCGGTGCGTATCGCCGCCTTGGCCGAACTGGCGCTGATGCCAAAACCCTACGACGGCGCACCGGCCGGCGCCTGGTTGCAGCAGCTCAACGGCTTGCTCAAACGCCTGTGCCGCAACCATTACCCCTACAGCCAGAGCCACACACTTAACGGGCGCAAATGGCTGGCGTTCCTCGACAACCGCTGCCCGGCCGCCGGTCTGACCCGCTGGATGGTGCTGGTCGAGGGCGCCTACAAACCTGAATGCAAACTCGACGACAAGGCCATCGCCGGCCTCACCCAAGCCGTCGACACCTGGATTCGCAAACATGTTTGAGTTCGCCTGGCCATGGATCTTTGCCCTGCTGCCGCTGCCCTGGTTGATGCGTATCCTGCTGCCGGTCGCCGACAGTGGCGAACCGGCGCTCAAGGTCAGCTTCCTGAATGACCTCGAAGGCCTGGCCCGTCGTCGCGCCCGGGCCAATTTGCCGGCCTGGCGCCAGCAAGCCCCGTTCATTCTGTTGTGGCTGCTGTTGCTGATGGCGGCGGCGCGCCCGCAATGGCTGGGCGACCCACTGCCGATTGCCGCCAGTGGTCGCGATCTGCTGGTGGCCGTGGACGTGTCCGGCTCCATGGATTTCCCCGACATGCAGTGGCAGGACGAAGACGTCAGCCGCCTCTCACTCGTTCAGCATCTGCTTGGTGACTTCCTTGAAAGTCGCGACGGCGATCGCGTCGGCCTGATCCTGTTCGGCAGCCAGGCTTACCTGCAAGCACCGCTGACGTTCGACCGACGCACCGTACGCGTGTGGCTCGACGAAGCGCGCATCGGCATCGCCGGCAAAAACACCGCAATCGGTGATGCGATCGGCCTGGCCCTTAAACGCCTGCGCATGCGCCCGGCCCAGAGCCGCGTGCTGATCCTGGTCACGGACGGCGCCAACAACGGCGGTGAAATCGACCCGCTCACGGCGGCGCGACTGGCCGCCAAAGAAGGCGTGAAAATCTACCCGATCGGCATCGGCGCCGACCCGGAGCAAAGCGGCACCTTGGGTTTCCTCGGGGTCAATCCGAGCCTGGACCTCGACGAACCGGCGCTGCAAGCCATCGCCCAAGCCACCGGCGGTCAGTACTTCCGCGCCCACGATGGCAAAGAACTGCAGGTGATCAAGGACACCCTCGACACACTCGAACCGGTGACTCAACAACCGACCCAGGCCCGCCCGGCGCAGGCGCTGTATCAATGGCCTTTGGCGCTGGCGTTGTTGTTGAGCATGTTGTTGGTAGTGCGTGAGCGCTGGCCGGATAACCCGCTGCAACGGCTGTTTACCAAGGATCTGTTTTTGCAGACGCAACTGCCTGACTGGCGCCAGCGGCTCAAACGCTTGCGTCTGCGGAGGCGCCGATGAGTGCGCTCTGGCCGTACTGGTTCCGCCCCTGGTGGCTGCTGTTGTTGCCGCTGCTGGGCTGGCTGCTCTGGCAACTCTGGCACCGGCAAAAACGCGCCGGGCGCTGGCAGATGATCTTGCCACCGGCCTTTCACGCCGCCCTGCTGAGCGGTGGCAACGGTCGCGACAGCAAGTTGCCGTGGGTCGTCCTCGGCGTGGCGTGGGTGCTGACCGTTCTGGCCTTGTTGGGGCCGAGTTGGCAGCGCGTCGAACAACTCAGCCAGAAACCCGCCGACCCGCTGGTGGTCGTGCTTGAGCTGACCCCGGAAATGCTCGCCACCGACGTTGCGCCGAACCGACTCGAACAGGCCCGGCGCAAGCTGTTGGACCTGCTGCAAGTCCGCAGCGACGCCCAGACGGCCATCGTCGTCTATTCCGGCAGCGCCCACACCTTGGTGCCACTGTCGGATGACCTGTCGACCAGCCGTAATCTGCTGGACGCGCTCAAGCCGTCGCTGATGCCCGAGGCCGGCCATCGTGCCGATCTTGCGGTGACCAAGGCCCTTGCGTTGCTCAATCAGGGCGATTTGGGTGAGGGCCGGATCCTGTTGATCGGCTCTACCCTGACGGACCTGGAACGTGAAGGCATTCGCCAGGCGCTGGAGAGAAAATCGACGCAGTTTCTAATGCTCGGTATCGGCACCGCCGAAGGCGCACCGGTCGCACAGGAGGATGGCAGTTTCCTCAAGGACGATCAGGGCGCGATTCTGGTGCCACACCTGGACAGTCCAAGCCTGAAAGCCTTTGCCAATGAACTCGGCGGACGCTATCGCCCGGCGCGTCTGGGCGATGCCGACCTGCGCGGGCTTGGCCTGCTCGACGGTCCACGCTCGCTGCGCAACGACGGTCAGACCTTGCGCCTCGACACCTGGGCCGATCAGGGTTACTGGTTGCTGCTGCCGCTGTTGTTGCTCGCCGCCTGCGCCGGTCGCCGTGGCTGGTTGTTCTGCTTGCCGTTACTGTTCCTGTTGCCGCAACCCAGCTATGCATTCGACTTCGAAGACTTGTGGCTGCGCCCCGATCAGCGAGGCCTGCATTTGCTCAGACAGGGCCATCCGGCCAAGGCTTCGCAGCATTTTGAAGATCCGCAGTGGCAAGGCGTGGCGCTGTATGAGGCCGGCGACTACAGCGGTGCCGCCCAGCGGTTCGCCCAAGGCAACGACGCCCACGCCCACTACAATCGTGGCAACGCCCTCGCCAAAAGCGGCGAGCTGGAAGCGGCACTGGATGCTTACGATCAGGCGCTGGAACGGCAACCGGATTTGCGCCCGGCACAGACCAACAAGGCACTGGTGGAAAGTCTGCTCAAGCAGAAGAACACGCCGCCGGTCGAGCCGCAGAAACCCGCCGATCAAGAGCCTGAGACCACCGCGCAGGAACCGCCACCGGGGGCCGCCACGCAACCGGCGGACTCTGACCATCCGAAATCCGATGCCGAGCAGACCACACCGGACGCCGGGCAACAGGCCACCACCCCACCGAAGCCGGGCGCCAATGAAGTGCCGGGGAGCGAATTGGGGGACGAGCAAACCACCACGCCACCGATGCGGCCGGCCAGCGACAATATCGATGGCGAACAGCGTCAGGCGCTGGAGCAATGGCTGCGCAAGATCCCCGATGACCCGGGTGAGTTGCTCAGGCGCAAATTCTGGTACGAACAGCAACAACATCAGGATCAGGAAAAAACGCGATGACCCGCTTCACCCTTTTCATGCTCGTCCTGCTGTTCAGCACCGTTGAAGCCCAGGCGGCGACGCTGGTCGCCAGTGTCGACCGCAGTCGCCTGAACTCCGGCGAGACGGTCGAACTGACCCTGGAATCCAACGACGTGACACAGTTCGGCAAGCCCGACCTGGCGCCGCTGGAGCCGATATTCGAAGTGCGTGGCACCCGCCAGGTCAACCAGCTGACCACCCTGAACGGCGACAACCGCGCCACCACGCGCTGGATCATCACCTTGCTGCCGAAGGAAAACGGCAGCGTGACGATTCCACCGTTGCAACTGGGCGAGGTGCAGAGCCAGCCGATCACCGTGCAAGTGGTCGAGAGCGAAACCCAGGACACCGCAAACAAACTGGCCCCGGTGTTCATCGACGCCAGCCTCGACCAGACCAGCGTGTACGTGCAGGCCCAGGCCATCCTGACCTTGCGCATCTACCATTCGGTGTCGCTGTACGACGACAGCAGCCTGACTCCGTTGCAAATTCCCGATGCGCGCATCGAACAACTGGGAGAGTCGCGCACGTACGAGAAAGTCATCAACAATCTGCGTCATGGCGTGATCGAAATGCGCTATGCGATCTACCCGCAACACAGCGGCGAATTGACCATTCCGGCGCAGATCTTCAGTGCCACGCTCGTGGATGCGCAGCCCGCCCAGGACGCGCCCACCCAGGGGCCGAAATCCGGAAAACTGTTGCGCGTCAGCTCCGCCCCGCTTCTGCTGACGGTCAAGGCCAAACCCATTACCTACCCGGCTGACCTGCCCTGGCTACCGGCCCGCAGCCTGACCCTGAGTGAAAGCTGGAACCCGGAGCCGGACCGTGCGCAGGTGGGCGATTCGCTGACCCGCAGCCTGACCTTACAAGCCGAAGGCCTGGCCAGCTCGCAATTGCCGCCGTTGCCCGCTACCGACGTCAACGGCCTGCGGCGCTACCCGGATCAGCCGGTACTGAGCAACCAGAGTACCGAGCGCGGCTTGATCGGCAGTCGTGAGGATCGCGAAGCGTTGGTGCCAGGCCGCAGTGGTGCAATCGAGCTGCCTGCGGTGGAAGTGGTCTGGTGGAACACTTTCGAAGATCACCTGGAGCACAGCAGCCTGCCGGCCCGAAGCCTGCAAGTGGCGAGCAATCCGAGCCTGGTGGTCGATACACCGATGAGTACCGCGCAAGCGAACGCCGGCGTCGACAGCGAAACCCTGTGGAAGTGGAAACTCAGCACATTGATCCTGGCCTGTACGACGTTTCTGGGCTTCGGCCTCTGGTGGCGTGGCCGCTGGAAGCCTGCGGTGCTGCGCGCCGCGCAGACCGGCCCGAGCCCACGTACCGTCCTCGACGAACTCAAACGTGCCTGCCAGGCCAACGACCCCCACGCCACCCGTCAGGCCCTCGACGCCTGGGCCCGGCAGCAACCGGAAACCCTCGCCGACATGGCCGCCCGCTTCGTACCGCTTTCCGACGCACTGGACGGCCTGAACGGCGCGCTCTACAGCGAAACCGGCCAGCACTGGCAAGGCGAAGAGTTGTGGCGGGCGATCAAGGCGATCCCGATTGCCGAACGGATTCAGGATCCAGTAGGTGACAGCGGCCTCCCGCCGCTTTACCCAAAATAATTACTGCCACCACACACCCTGTAGCAGCTGCCGAGCAGCGCGAGGCTGCGTTCGGCGACGAAGTCGTCGTAAAACCTGCGTATGCGGTCATCCTGATACACCGCATGCGCTGATTTCACGACGACTTCGTCGCCGAACGCAGCCTCGCGCTGCTCGGCAGCTGCTACAGGGTTGTGGTGTTGGCCACATTCGACGTGTTTGCCAGTAAACTCCCACTCTTTTCGCCGCCCTCATTTTCCTCGCGGCCATTACCTTATTTCCTACGGAGTTCGCCTTGCGTCTGTTTCACACCTCCGACTGGCATCTTGGGCAGAACCTGCACGGCCAGGAACGCGATTTCGAGCACGCCTGCTTTCTCGACTGGCTGCTGATCCAGCTGAAGCTGGACCAGCCCGATGTGCTGTTGATCGCCGGCGATATCTTCGACACGGTCAATCCGCCGGTCAAAGCCCAGGAACGCCTCTACGAATTCATCGTCAGCGCCCACGAGCAGCAACCGTTGCTGACCATCGTGATCATCGCTGGCAACCACGACTCCGGCTCGCGGATCGAACTGCCTGCACCGTTGATGCGCCGTTTGCGCACCCACGCGCTCGGGCGTGTGCTTTGGCTGGATGACGGCCAACTGGATGCCGAGCGGCTGTTACTGCCGTTGCCGGATGCCAGCGGCGAAATTGCCGGCTGGTGCCTGGCGCTGCCGTTTCTGCGCCCGGCCGAAGTCACCGGCGCGCAGTTGGGCGACAACTACCTGCGTGGTATCGGTCAGGTTCACGAATGGCTGATCGAAGCGGCCAACGCCAAGCGCAAGCCCGGCCAGGCGCTGATTGCCATCAGCCATGCGCACATGGCCGGTGGCTCCGTGTCGGAAGACTCCGAGCGCAGCCTGATCATCGGCAACGCCGAAGCCCTGCCCGCCAGCCTGTTCGGGCCGAGCATCAGTTACGTGGCGCTGGGGCATTTGCACAAGCCGCAGAAGGTTAACGGTGAAGAACGCATCCGCTACAGCGGCTCGCCGATTCCGTTGTCGTTCTCGGAAATCGGTTATCAGCATCAGATTCTCGACGTCATTCTCGACGGCGAAACCCTGGTCAGCGTCGAACCGAAACTGATCCCCCGCGCGGTCAACCTGCAACGCATCGGCCCGGCGCCACTCGCCGAAATCCTCTTGCAACTGGCCGACCTGCCGAACATCGATTTGCTGGCCGACATCCAGCGCCAGCCGTGGCTGGAAGTGCGTGTGCGTCTCGATGAACCGCAACCCGACCTGCGCCATCAAGTGGAAACCGCCCTGCAAGGCAAAGCCGTGCGTCTGGTGCGCATCGCCGCCGAATACGCCGGCAACGGCAGTCGCGAGGGCGTCGATGACGGCACCACGTTGATTGAACTGGACCAGCTCACGCCTCAGGAATTGTTCAGTCGCGCCTGGCAGGACAGCTACGGCAGCGAGGTCGATGAGCAGACGCTGAAGGACTTTGCCGAGCTGCTGCAAGACGTGCAGATGGAGAGCGAACAACCATGAAGATCCTCGCGATCCGCCTGAAAAACCTCGCCTCCCTGGCCGGGCCTTTTGAAATCGATTTCACCGCTGAACCACTGGCCAGCGCCGGCCTGTTCGCGATCACCGGGCCGACCGGCGCCGGCAAAAGCACCTTGCTCGACGCCTTGTGCCTCGCCCTGTTTGGTGCCGTGCCGCGCTTGAGCAACGCTCAGGTATCGGCCAAGGCGCCGGATGCCGACGGCGAAATCAGTACCGGCGACCCGCGCACCTTGCTGCGTCGTGGCACTGGCGAAGGGTATGCCGAAGTGGATTTCGTCGGCATCGACGGCCGCCGTTACCGTGCGCGCTGGGAAGCCAATCGCGCCCGGGAAAAGGCCGGCGGCAAGATGCAAATCAGTCGTCAAAGTCTGCGAGACATCGATCAGGATCAGTTGCTGGCCAGTCAGAAAGTCGAGTTCAAAACCCAGCTCGAAGCCGTGCTTGGCCTGAACTTCGAACAGTTCACCCGCGCCGTGCTGCTGGCCCAGAGCGAGTTCAGTGCCTTCCTCAAGGCTAACGACAACGAGCGCAGCGAACTGCTGGAGAAGCTCACCGACACGGCGCTTTACACCCGTCTTGGTCGCCGCGCTTTCGACAAAGCCAAGGATGCCCGTGAAGCGCACAAGCTGTTGCAGGATCAGGCCACGGGCGTGACGCCTCTGTCACCCGAAGCCCGGGCCGAGCTGGATGAACGCTTCAACGAGGCGCAGCAGCAACTCAAGACCCAGCAAGCGCAGCTCAAACAGCTTGAGTTGCAGCACACCTGGCTCAAGGAGCTGCGCCAGATACAAGATGATCAGCAGAGCGCCGTCGAACAACTGACCGGCGCCCGGCAACACTGGGAAAGCCTGGCCGGCGAACGGTTGAAGCTGACTCGCCTGGAGCAACTGGCCCCGCAACGGCACCAGTTCGCCCGCAAGACCGAACTCACGGCCCAGCTCACCCCGCTGGCGGCGCAGATTCAGCAGCACACCCAGCAGCAAACCGAGTTGAATGAGCGTCAGGCGCAACTCGAACAGAGTTTGAGCGCTGCGCAGACCGCGCTGGTCGAAGCCCAGAGCCAACACACTACTAAAGCTCCGCTGCTGCGCCAGGCCTTTGAAGCACAAAGCACCCTCGCCCGGCTGATCAAAGATGCCAGCGCGAGTGCGGACCTCAAGCAACAAGCGGAACTGGCCAGCACCCAAGGGCAGAACACGATTCAAGGCCTGCTCGAGCAACAAAAGCAGGTGGCCGCACGTCTGGCGCGGATTGCCGGGGAGCTTGAGCAAAGCACGCCTCTGGCGCCCTTGAGCGAGGCGTGGAACGCTTACAGGGATCGCCTGCAACAGCTGATGCTGATCGGTAATCGCTTGAACAAGGGGCAGGCGGAACTGGCGGCCCTTGAGCAAAGCGCCGCCCGCGCGAGCGAAGAACTGGCGGCTCAAAAGCAGCATCTGGAAGTGCTCTACAAAGAGGCCGGTGCCGAGCCTGAGGCTGTGGCCGAACAGATCCAGCTGCTCGGTACTCTGTTGCAGGACAACCGCAAACAACTGCGAGCGTTCGAGGAACTGACACGGCTGTGGGCCAGCCAGCAGGAGATCGACAAGCGCTCCGCCGATCTCCAGCAGCGTCAACTCAGCGCTCAACAGGAGCGTGATCGCCTGACCCAGGACGGCGTGAAAACCAAGAACGACCTGGTGGTCGCCGAACAGACCCTGAGCGTCACTCGCGAACTGCTGGAGCGTCAGCGTCTGGCCCGCAGCGCCAGCGTCGAAGAGTTGCGCGCACAGTTGCAGGACGATCAGCCGTGCCCGGTCTGCGGCAGCCACGACCATCCTTATCATCAACCCGAAGCGTTGTTGCAGAGCCTCGGTCGCCACGATGAAAGCGAACAGGCCAACGCTCAGAAAGCCGTCGACCTGTTGAAAGAAAAACTCACTGATTTACGCGGCGAAGTCGGCGGCTTGATTGCTCAGCAGAAGGAACTGTTGCAGCAACAGGAGCAACTCGCCACCCAGCAACAAGGCCTGACGCCGAGCCTCGAAGCGCATCCGTTGTCCACGCAATTGCTGGCTCAGGACGCGAGCAAACGCGACGGTTGGCTGGTGCAGCAAAACAGCCAGTTGAACCAGAGCATTACCCAGGATGAACAACGGCAAACCGCCCTGCTCACCCTGCAACAGGACGCCGCTCGCCTTCAGCAGCAACTGCGCAGTGCCGAAGCAGCGAACCAGCAAGCTTCTCAGCACCTGAGCAATCAGCAGCGTGAACTGAGCAGTGATCGCCAGCGTCTCGACGAGGAGTTGAGCGCCTTCAGCACCCTGCTCCCGGCCGAGACGCTGGAGGCCTTGCGCAACGAACCGGCCGCGACCTTCATGCAACTCGACCGGCAGATCGCCCAGCGTCTGGAGCAACTCGACCAGCAACGCGATGAGCTTGGCGAACAGCAACAACGCCAGCAGACGCTGGAAAAAGAACAGGACCGCCAACTGGCCCGCGTCCAGGCACTGGAAGCGGCTCAGCAACAGTTCACCGTCCTGGCCGAGCAGCAACAGGCTTGCCAGCAACAACTGACCGAACTGCTCGGCGAACACAGCAGCGCCGAACACTGGCAGCAGCAACTGGATCAAGCCGTCGAACAGGCGCGCACTGCCCAGGCAACGGCCAGTCAGGAACTGCAAACCGTGCGCACACGGTTAGTCGAACTGGCCGCTGAACTCAAAGCCAAACAAGAGCGGCTGCTGGCCCTGGAAACCGAGGACCGTGAACTGAGCGCGAAGATCACCGACTGGCGCGCCTTGCATCCGGAGCTGGATGACGGCGGGCTGGAAGCCCTGTTGAGTGTCGATGATCAGCAAGTCAGCGAACTGCGGCAGCAATTGCAGCAAAGCGAAAAAGCCATCGAACAGGCCAACGTGCGCTTGCAAGAGCGGGATCAGCGCCTGCTCAATCATCAGGCGCAACACAATGGCAATCTCGACGCTGAGCAACTCGCCGCGGCCCTGACAGACCTGCAAAACCTGTTCGCCGCCAGCGAACACCGTTGCGCCGAACTGCGTGCCGAACAGGCCGAGGATCAGCGTCGGCAGAACGCCAATCAGGCCCTGGCGCAGCAGATCGCCGACGCCTACAGCGAATACCAGCGCTGGGCGCGTTTGAATGCGCTGATCGGCTCGGCCACTGGTGACACCTTCCGCAAGATCGCCCAGGCCTACAACCTCGATTTGCTGGTGCATCACGCCAACGTGCAGTTGCGGCAACTGGTGCGGCGTTATCGCCTGAAGCGCGGCGGCAGCATGCTCGGTTTATTGGTGATGGACACCGAGATGGGCGATGAGCTGCGGTCGGTGCACTCGTTGTCGGGCGGCGAGACGTTCCTGGTGTCGTTGGCTTTGGCGCTGGGTTTGGCGTCGATGGCTTCGAGCACACTGAAAATCGAATCGCTGTTCATCGACGAAGGCTTCGGCAGCCTCGATCCGGAATCCCTGCAACTGGCCATGGATGCACTCGATGGCTTGCAAGCCCAGGGCCGCAAGGTCGCGGTGATTTCCCACGTGCAGGAAATGCATGAGCGGATTCCGGTGCAGATCCAGGTCCACCGCCAGGGCAATGGCCTGAGTACTTTGGAGGTGAAATGAATACCCTGTATTCATTCCGCCGCTGCCCTTACGCCATGCGGGCGCGCATGGCCCTGCGCTATTCGGGCGTTGCGGTGCAGATTGTCGAAGTCAGCCTGAAGGCCAAGCCCGCCGAGATGCTTGCGCTATCGCCCAAGGGCACGGTTCCTGTGTTGAGTGTCGACGGTCGGGTGATCGATGAAAGCCTGGCGATCATGCACTGGGCCTTGGAGCAGAACGATCCGCAGGATTGGCTGCTCAAGGATGATTCTGTCGGGCAACAGCTGATCGCCGCATTGATCGAAGAGAACGATCAGGCGTTCAAGGTGCATCTGAATCGCTACAAGTACGCCGAACGTTACCCTGAGCAGCCGATGGAAACGTATCGTGCGGCGGGCGAGGTGTTCTTGCGCAAGCTGGATGAGTTACTGAAGGGGCACGACTACTTGCTGGCCGGGCATCCAAGCCTGGCGGATGTGGCGTTGATGCCGTTCATACGGCAATTCGCCCATGTTGATCGCGAGTGGTTCGGGCAGACGCCTTATGTGCGGTTGCAGGTTTGGTTGCAGCGGTTTCTGGAGTCAGACTTGTTTGTAGGCGTGATGCAGAAGTAGTCGCACCACCCCCTGTAGCAGCTGGCGAAGCCTGCGTTCGGCTCGGGCCGCGTTCGGACGCAGCAGTCGTGAAACCAGAGCACGCGGTCTTCTAGATACATCTGACATACCGGATTCACGACTGCTTCGTCCGAACGCGGCCCGAGCCGAACGCAGGCTTCGCCAGCTGCTACAAAGAGTGCGTCGTCTGGAGGTTCAGGCGAACACTTCACACATCTCCAGCACCGAGCAATCAACCTGGAACGGCCCGAAGAAATCGTCCTGGCGTTTCATGGGTGGATTGCCTGCCAGCAGCCCCAAGGCCTTCGCCGTTTCAATGTCACGCGCAAGGTTGTGATTGGCTTCGATGGACCGTGCGACGGAACCCGCCGAGCCCTGCCCTATCCCTAACAGGGAAGAGCCATTGGTCATGAACGCCAGGAAGGCGATGACCCAGAGTTTGCCCCCTTTCATGCCCCTGCCGCTCCCGCCAAGTCTGCTTGATCGACCACTACGTTTTGCGCGCGGAGCTCGAACTGGATGGCGGGATAAGCGACCTGAACGGGTGCTTCGAAGGTGTGCTGCGATTGCGCCGAAATGCTGACGACCAGTACCAGGGCCACGTAAAGACCTATGGCCAGGTAGGCGCCGTATTTGGCAGAAGTGATGATTGAGCTGGCCATGGTGATCTCCGTGGGCATGTTTCAGAGCCCACAGAATCGATCAAAAAAGCTGTGACAACCACTCAGGGTTTTCCATAGTAACCATCAGCTTCATTAATCATTAAGCCAGTCTATTTCAGTCTTCAATAAAACTCATCAAGCGCGCGCGGGCCGCATCCGGCTCGTCTGGAACGGGCTGGGCAGCCGAAAGAATGGGCGTGGAATAGAGAAAAAGAAGAACCACTGCCAGACGCATCGCCATGCTGTCGATCCTTTTTATTAGATAAGGAGTCAAAAACTCAGCGTCAAATCTAAACGTATGGCTATGTGATATCAAGCGCTTGATTGATGGCTATGTGATGCTGTCGTAAACGCGTTATGCAGGAGCGACATCACTCAGGTTTCTCGACGCTTTTCAGCCCGATTGGCGCAAGTGATTTCGCTCCTGCATAAAAGGTGCAGGACTTGAATTTCAGGCTTGGGTCTTGTGATCCAGCGCCGCGTAGAAGTTGGCGCTCTGTTGCAGGTATTTTTGGGTGTAGCTCTGGGCGTGGGATTTTTTGTCGCTGATTTCAACGTTGGCGCTGGCTGGCAGAGCAACGGTGGCTGAGATGGCAGAAGCGGCGATGATGGAGAAGAGATTGAAGTTCATGGCGGTATTCCTCGGAGTCAGTTGGCTTGCTTGCCCGGTGGGGCCGTGGAGCAAACTTAACCTTCGAGGTTGGCGCCTTGAAATCTTTTGTAGCATTAGCAGATATCAGCCTCATTAATACAAGGATGCAGGCCCCATCAACCGGGGCCTGCGGCCTATTGACGCACCAGGAACTTGAGGTCGCTCGGGGCATCCATCGGCAGCTTCTGCACGGTTTTACCCAGCAGACCGCTCTTGGTATCGCGTTCGACGATGACAATCTGGTTGCTCTTCTGATTGGCAATCAGCAAGAACTTGCCGCTCGGGTCGAGGCTGAACTCACGCGGGTGATCACCTTCCACCGAACGACGCTGCAGCTCCTTGAGATGGCCACTCGCGGGATCGATCGCAAATACGAGCAACTGATTGGCAGTGCCACGGTTGCTGACGTAGAGGAACTTGCCATCGGCAGACGCGTGCAGCGCAGCGGCGGCCTTGTGGGAGACAGGTTGACCTGCCGCCAGATCCACCATCTGGGTTTGCTCGAGCTTGCCGTTCTGGTAATCGAATACCGCGACCTGCGCGCTCATTTCCATGGTCAGCCAGGCGTGTTTGCCATCGGCGCTGAACAGCAAATGACGCGGCCCGCTGCCAGCTGGCAACTGGACGGACGCCGGGGTTGCGGCAACCAGCGGTAGCTCCGGGTTCGCCTTGGGATCGAAGCGGTAGACAAAGATCTTGTCGCCGCCCAGGTCATTGGAGAACACAAACTGGCCGTCGGGTGACGAAACCGTCGAATGCACATGCGCCGACATCTGCCGCTCAGGATTGACCCGGCTCGACGGGTGACTGCTCATCTGCACTACGTTTTTGAGCTTGCCATCAGCGCCAACCGGCAACACCGCCAACGTGCCACCCGGGTCTTCAACCACCGAATAATTACTGACGAACAAATGGCTGGCATCACCGCTGAGGCTTGAATGCGTCGGCTCGTTGCCCAGGCTTTGCACTTGATTGATCAAGCTCAGCGCATGGGTCTTCGGATTGATCACATAACTGCTGACGCGCCCGACCGGATCTTTCTGTCCGGGGCCGTTTTCGTTGACCACGAACAGGTGCTGCTGATCCTTGGAAACGGTCAGCCACGACGGGTTTTCACTGCTGACCACTTGCAGCGGCTTGGGGTTGATCTGCCCGGTGGCGCTGTCGAAGTTCAGGCGATAAATCCCTTCGCTCTGCCCCGCGGTGTAGGAACCGACCAGCAATTGATAGTCGTCGGCCGATGCAGCCTCAATGCCCATCGCGCCGATGCTGCCGGCCATCAACAGTGGCCAAAGCTTATGCATCCAGATTCCCTTCTTCTTCCTCGTCGTCATCACCGCGGAACGCGGTCATGCACACCAAGCGGTGCTCGCCGGAAGCACCGGTGATCAACCAGCTTTGCAGGGTTGGGTCGAAGGTCGCGGCCTCGACTTCGGCCGGGGTGAACTCCCAGTGCTTGGACACACGGCCGTCGAGGCATTCGATGTGCAGATTGTCGTCCTCATCGAGGGAGAATTCGAAGGCGTGCAGCCCGTCGATTTCCACCATATCGCAGTGTTCGAGGGTGGCGAGCAAGGTGTCGGTTGGGGCAGTCATGGCAGTCAATCTTTGAATGGGAAAGACGCAATGATAGCTCATCACACCGCAATGATCGTTCCCACGCTCTGCGTGGGAATGCCTCTTGGGACGCTCTGCGTTCGGCTTTGAAGGGACGCGGAGCGTCCCGGGCTACATTCCCACGCAGAGCGTGGGAACGATCAGTCACAGGATTACAGGGCGTCACGGGAGGGTTTGCCGTCCACCAGGCGCTGGATGCGCAATGGATTGGCGTTCTTCAACGCCTCCGGCAGCAGGCTGTCCGGATAGTTCTGGAAGCATACCGGACGCAGGAAACGATCAATCGCCAACGTGCCGACCGACGTGCCGCGCGCATCGGAAGTCGCCGGATACGGCCCGCCGTGGACCATCGAATCACAGACTTCAACGCCCGTTGGATAGCCATTGAGCAGGATCCGTCCGACCTTCTGCTCCAGCAACGCCGTCAGTTCGCCGAACCGTTCGAAGTCTGCGGGTTCACCAATGATGGTCGCCGTCAGCTGCCCGTGCAGGCCGTTCAACGCGGCACTGAGTTGCGCCTGATCCGCGACTTCGACAAACACTGTGGTCGGACCGAACACTTCTTCCTGCAGCACTTCATCGCCATTGATCAACAAGCTGACATCGGCTTTGAACAACTGCGGTTGCGCCTGATTGCCTTGCTGCGGGGTGCCAGCCAGATGCTCGATGCCCGGGTGAGCCAGGAGTTTTTGCAAGCCTTTGCCATAGCTGGCCAACGTTCCGGCATTGAGCATCGTCTGCGCTTGCTGATCGCCGATCAGCCCCGCCACCTGTTGCACGAACGCAGTGAATTGCGCCGAGCGAATACCGATGACCAGGCCCGGATTGGTGCAGAACTGACCGCAACCCTGCACCACCGAAGCGGTCAGGTCACGGGCGACTGTGTCTGCCCGAACGTTCAGTGCCTGCGGCAACACGATCACCGGGTTGATGCTCGACATCTCGGCGAACACCGGGATGGGTTGTGGACGCGCGGCGGCCATGTCGCACAACGCACGACCTCCCTTCAGCGAACCGGTAAAACCGACCGCCTGAATCGCCGGATGCTTGACCAGCGCTTCGCCGACTCCGCCGCCGTAGATCATGTTGAACACGCCGGCCGGCATGCCGGTTTTTTCCGCCGCACGAATCAACGCATCAGCCACCTGTTCAGCGGTGGCCATGTGGCCGCCGTGAGCCTTGAACACCACCGGACAACCGGCGGCCAACGCCGACGCGGTGTCGCCGCCCGCCGTGGAGAATGCCAACGGAAAATTACTCGCACCAAACACCGCGACGGGCCCAAGACCGATGCGGTATTGGCGCAGGTCTGGACGGGGCAGCGGTTGGCGATCCGGCAATGCCTGATCAATCCGCGCGCCGTAGAAATCGCCACGACGCAGCACTTTGGCGAACAGACGCATCTGGCCGCTGGTGCGCCCGCGTTCGCCTTGAATACGTCCGGCAGGCAACGCCGTTTCGCGGCAGACCACAGCAACAAAGTCGTCGCCCAAGGCGTCGAGCTCATCGGCAATCGCATCGAGAAATTGCGCACGACGCTCCGCGCTAAGGCTGCGGTAAGCCGGGTATGCTGAAGCAGCTGCCTTGGCGGCGGCATCGACTTCTTCAGGGGTGGCCTGGAAGAAATCATGAGGCAAGGCTTCGCCGGTGGTGGCATCGACGCTTTGCAGTTTGACGGTGCCGCCAGCACTGCGCTGGCCGCCGATGTAGTTGTGACCAAGAATCTGGGTCATGCATGTCTCCTTAAAGGGTGCCGACGGTGCCGGGCTCGAACGCTGCTTCAACCGGTGCAATCCCGTTGATCAACGGCGCGCCGAACTCGGCCTGACTGATCTCGAACACGTCACCCGGTCGGGTGCGAATGCCGTCGGCAAAGGACAGGGTCGCAGTGCCGAAGAAATGAATGTGTACGTCCCCAGGACGCAGGAACTGGCTGTACTTGAAATGGTGGTACTCGAGGTTTTCCAGGCTGTGGCACATGTTGGCCTCGCCGCTGAGAAACTCGTTCTGCCACAGCACTTCACCGTCACGCAGGATACGGCTGGTGCCGGCCAGATGCTGCGGCAGTTCGCCAACGCGAAGTTCCGGACCGTAGCTGCAACTGCGCAGTTTCGAATGCGCCAGGTAGAGATAATTCTTGCGCTCCATCACGTGGTCGGAGAACTCGTTGCCCACCGCGAAACCGAGGCGATACGGTTTGCCGTCGTGGCCGATGACGTAGAGGCCGCTGAGTTCAGGCTCTTCACCCGCGTCTTCGGCAAAGGGCGGCAGCGGGAACGGTTGGCCCGGACGCACGACAATGCTGCCGTCGCCCTTGTAGAACCACTCCGGTTGCACGCCGGCCTGGCCGGCCGCCGGTTTACCGCCCTCCACGCCCCATTTGAAAATGCGCATGGTGTCGGTCATCGCGGCTTCATCGCCGGCCTGTTGGTGCATTTTGTCCCGGGCCGACGCGCTGCCGAGATGGGTCAGACCGGTGCCGCTGACCAGCATGTGCGCCGGGTCCGGGTGATCCAGCGGTGGCAGGATCCGCAATTCGGCCAGCAGCTCCGCGTAGTCATGGCTGATGCCCAGGCCCAGGGTCTTCACCTGCTGCTCCAGATTCACGCCCGCCTCGATCGCCGCCAGAGCCAGGTCCCGGACGGTGTGCGCATCCTGTACTTCGCGAATCAGCCCCGCCTCGACCACGCCTACCCGACGCTCGCCGTTACTCAGTTCGAACTGCACTAAACGCATGGATTTTCTCCTGTGTTTTCGGAACACCACCCCCCCTGTGGGAGCGGGCTTGGCCGCGATAGCGATCTGTCTGACACATCAATTGTGAATGTGCCGCCGTCATCGCGGGCAAGTCCGCTCCCACAGGATGGATGGTGATTGTCTGTTTTGTATCAGGTACGGGTTGCGCCACGCGCACTGGCGGCAAACTGGTCCGCCGACAGCACATGCTTGCGCTCCAGCAACCGATACACCACGCCAGTCAACACCAGCCCGAACACCATTACCCCCGACAGAAAATACAGCCCCGACGCCAGGTTGCCGGTGTATTCCTTCAGCGCACCGATCACGAACGGACCGATATAGCCGCCCAGGTTGCCCACCGAGTTGATCAATGCAATCCCCGCCGCCGCACTGGCGCCGGCGAAGAAACGACCCGGCAAGGTCCAGAACACCGCGGTGCAGGAAAACAGCGCAAACGCCACCAGGCACAACGCCGCGAGTTGCAGCACCGGCACCGTCAGCCAGGCACTGAGGAACAGGCCGATGGCTCCCAACACGTAAAGCACCGCCAAGTGGCCGTAACGATCATTCAAACGGTCGGAGCTGCGCGGGATGATCAGCAAACCCACGATCCCGAAGATGTACGGCACCGATGACACGAAACCGGTCACCAGATCGGTACCGCCGAACTGTTTGATCAACGTCGGCAGCCACAGGCCCAGGCCATAAATGCTCAAGGTCACCGGCAGATAAAACAGCGCCAGCAGCAACACGCGCTTGTCTTTCAGGGCATGCAGCGGATTGCCGTGGCGGGTCTGGCCGTAGGCCTCAAGGTCTTTTTTCAGCTCGCCGGTCAGCCAGTCTTTTTCAGACTGGTCCATCCATTTCACTTGCTGCGGGCCGTCCGGCAAATAACGCAGTACCGGCCAGGTCAGCAGGATCGCCGGGGTACCGATGACGATGAACAGCCACTGCCAGCCATGCAGACCCAGGATGCCGTCCATGCCGAGCAAGCCGCCGGACACCGGGCCGGTGATCATCATCGCGATGGGTTGGGACAGGATGAACAGCCCAAGGATCTTGCCGCGATGGCGAACCGGAAACCATTGGGTGATGTAGTAGAGGACGCCCGGGAAGAACCCGGCTTCGGCCGCGCCGAGCAGGAAGCGCATCACATAAAAGCTGTGCGGCCCCTGGACGAAGGCCATGCCGATGGTGATGGCGCCCCAGGTGACCATGATCCGCGCGAACCAGCGCCGGGCGCCGAAGCGATCGAGCATCAGGTTGCTGGGGATTTCCAGCAGGAAGTAGCCAATGAAGAACAACCCTGCGCCCAGGCCATAGGCCGCGTCACCGAGCCCGATGTCAGCGCCCATGTGCAGTTTGGCGAAACCTACGGCGGAGCGATCCACATAGGCGATCAGGTACAGCAGGATCAGGAAGGGAATCAGTTTCAGCGTGATGCGACGAATAAGCCGCAGTTCCTGGCTCATGAGATCGGTCTCCGATTGTTGTTTTTATAGAACCTCGGGGGACGCCTCTCACTGAAAACCGCCAGGGCCATCCCTCCGTTGAAAGCGACTATATAGTAATACTAATTACCCAACAACACTTCCAAAGCAACGAATTTGCGCTTATGTTACGCCATAGCTCGAACAATATAGTCATACAATAAGAGAATCGATCATGTCTGATAAGAAACCCAACCTGCGCTCCGCCCAATGGTTTGGCACCGCCGACAAGAACGGCTTCATGTACCGCAGCTGGATGAAGAATCAGGGCATCGCCGACCACCAGTTCCACGGCAAGCCGATCATCGGCATCTGCAACACCTGGTCGGAACTGACCCCGTGCAACGCGCATTTCCGCCAGATCGCGGAGCACGTCAAACGCGGGGTGATCGAGGCCGGTGGTTTTCCTGTGGAATTCCCGGTGTTCTCCAACGGCGAATCCAACCTGCGCCCCACCGCCATGCTCACCCGCAACCTGGCGAGCATGGATGTTGAAGAAGCCATTCGCGGCAACCCGATTGATGGCGTGGTCCTGCTGACCGGTTGCGACAAAACCACTCCGGCACTGTTGATGGGCGCGGCCAGTTGCGACGTGCCGGCGATCGTGGTCACCGGCGGGCCGATGCTCAACGGCAAGCACAAAGGCCAGGACATTGGCTCCGGCACCGTGGTCTGGCAGCTCAGCGAACAAGTGAAAGCCGGCACCATCACCATTGACGATTTCCTCGCGGCCGAGGGCGGCATGTCACGCTCGGCCGGTACCTGCAACACCATGGGCACCGCGTCGACCATGGCCTGCATGGCCGAAGCACTGGGCACTTCCCTGCCCCACAACGCAGCGATTCCTGCGGTGGATGCGCGACGTTATGTGTTGGCGCACATGTCCGGCATGCGCGCGGTGGAGATGGTCCGCGAAGATCTGCGGCTGTCGAAGATCCTGACCAAGGAAGCTTTTGAAAACGCTATCCGCGTGAATGCCGCCATCGGTGGTTCGACCAACGCCGTGATCCACTTGAAAGCCATCGCCGGTCGCATCGGCGTCGAGCTGGACCTGGACGACTGGACCCGCATCGGTCGCGGCATGCCGACCATTGTCGACCTGCAACCGTCCGGGCGTTTCCTGATGGAAGAGTTCTACTACGCCGGCGGCCTGCCAGCGGTACTGCGCCGCCTCGGTGAAGCCAATCTGATCCCGAACCCGAACGCTCTGACCGTCAACGGCAAGACCCTCGGCGAGAACACCAAGGACGCACCGATCTACGGCCAGGACGAAGTGATCCGTACCCTCGACAACCCGATCCGCGCCGACGGCGGCATTTGCGTGTTGCGCGGCAACCTCGCGCCACTGGGTGCGGTGCTCAAGCCGTCCGCGGCCAGTGCCGAACTGATGCAGCACCGCGGGCGTGCAGTGGTGTTCGAAAACTTCGACATGTACAAGGCACGGATCAACGATCCGGAACTGGACGTCGATGCCAACTCGATCCTGGTGATGAAGAACTGCGGGCCGAAGGGTTATCCGGGCATGGCCGAAGTCGGCAACATGGGCTTGCCGGCCAAGCTGCTGGCTCAGGGCGTGACGGACATGGTGCGCATTTCCGACGCACGCATGAGCGGCACGGCGTACGGCACTGTCGTTCTGCACGTAGCCCCGGAAGCGGCCGCCGGCGGACCTCTGGCAACGGTGAAAGAAGGCGACTGGATTGAACTGGATTGCGCTAACGGGCGTTTGCACCTGGATATTCCGGACGCGGAACTGGCAGCGCGCATGGCGGATCTGCAACCGCCGCAGCAATTGATCGTGGGCGGTTACCGTCAGCTGTACATCGACCATGTGCTGCAAGCGGATCAGGGTTGCGATTTCGACTTCCTGGTCGGCTGCCGCGGCTCCGAAGTGCCCCGCCACTCTCATTAATCAAATCCCCCTGTGGGAGCGAGCTTGCTCGCGAAAGCGGTGTTTCAGTCGACTAATCTTTGGCTGATACACCGCATTCGCGAGCAAGCCCGCTCCCACATTTGGATCTTCATCTTATTCAGGACCGTGCTTGCTCTGGCGACCGTCCGCGCCGCGCCTGCTATCATGCGCGGCATCTCCATCGCACAGGATCGCGCCGTTCCCCATGGATTACCGCAAACCCTCCGACCGCAAAAGCATGCACTCGCGCATCGTCCAGGAATTGGGCATGCAGATCGTTTCCGGACGCTTCAAACCGTGTGACAAACTGCCCGCCGAAGCCCTGCTGTGCGAGGAGTACGCGGTCAGCCGCCCGGTGCTGCGCGAAGCCACCCGCGTGCTGGTTGCCAAAGGCCTGGTGTATTCCCGTCCGCGGGTCGGCACCGTGGTCAAGCAGCGCAAGGAATGGCACATGCTCGATCCGGATGTGCTGCACTGGCTGATGCAAAGCAGCCCGCAGAATCAATTCTTCGATTTGCTGACCAGCGTGCGCAGCATCATCGAACCCGCTGCCGCCGCCCTCGCCGCGCAATTCGCGACCGACGCTGACATCGCCTCCATCGGTGAAGCCTACCAGCGCATGGAAGCCGCGCCGACGCCTGAAGCGCTGTTGCAGCCGGACCTGGATTTCCACAGCCGCATCGCCGATGCGACCCACAATGACCTGTTGGCCAACCTGTGCAATATGCTGTCGGTGGCGATTGCTGAAGCACTGAAGCATTCCAACCAGCGGCCGAATCTGCATGAGCTCGCGCTGCCTCGGCACAAGGCGATTCTGACGGCGATCGAGAATCGTGATGCGCTGGGTGCGCGGCATGCCACCCTCGTACAGCTCGACGATGCGCGTAGTGCGTTGAACGTAGTGCTTGGCACCGATCCCTCATAACCAACACGATCCCTTGTAGGAGCCGGCTTGCTGGCGATGGTGTGTCAGCCACATTGATGTCGACTGACACACCATCGCCAGCAAGCCGGCTCCTACAAAGGGTTGTGTGAATATTCAGATGGAAAAAAAAGCCGCAAACCGGGTTGCGGCTTTTTCGTTTGCGGCCTGAAAGCGTCCCTTACCTCATCGAATCGATCAATGTGCGGTAACCGGCTACCGCACATCCTGTCCGACGTAGATTTACATTGAGGAACCCTACATGCAATGGATTGCACCATGCCGCCATCTACCCCACTACCCGCCGCGGGCTACACCGACATCATCGCGCGCGCGGTCAACACGCGATTCAATACCCGACCCACCTTTCGTTCGCAAACCGCTCGCATGCTCAAGGACGGCATTCTGGAAAAATACCCAGAACTGGAGTTCGACCCTGACCGAACCAAAGTGGCCCAACCAATCCCGGACGGGGCCTGGCGGCTAACACTGCTTATGGACGTGGTGCTGGAGTATCTGGCCCGCGGTGCGTTCCCCGATTTAAACGAGCAATGGGGTCGCAGCTGCTTTTTGACAAACCGAGCCCCCGCGCTACTCACCGTCGACAAAACGACCTCCCGGCTGCCCGATATGCAAGTGATCGCGGATGTCATCCGCGAATTAACCGGCATTCTCTACATCGGCTTTCAGGAATCATTGACGACCTGCTGGAACGAGAAAGACGAAACGGGCGTAAGCCGCTGGCAATGGCTGGGGGATTTGCTCGCCGGCGTGCTGAAAACGTCCGCTACGCGCCTCGCGGCAAGTAATGCGGAGCCGGCCGGGATTCTATTGGAGTTGGCCCGCCAACCCGACAACCGCGAACGCCTTCAGCGGCCATGGGCGAAAGGGGCTATTGAGGCCTGCACGCTTCAAATCACGCGGACCAAAGGCGACGTGTCTTTCACGCTGCAGACGCCGGATATCCTGGTGATTTGCGGTGATACCCATTTGTTGTGCAGCGTAAACGGCAACGTCGAGTCTTTCCCGTCCCTGCAAGCCTTCAGTGCTACATGGGGGGCGCGGTTGCAGCAGGATTTCACGGCCGATTCCATCACCTGGAAACGTTTTACACCGGACGGTAACATCTTTGATACCCAGGCTGCCCTGCTGCTAAACCAGCAACTGCAAGACCTGGAGTCGCTCAAACTGCCTGCATTCCAAAGCCTGGCGGATCTTGAAAAACGGTTTGATTCGATCACCGATGTGGCCGCGCGGTTTATCGGCAGCGACCACAACCCGACGCATCTTCAACCGATACAGACAACGATTCCCGATTGGTTGCAGGACACGGGCAGCACGGGTCGTATGGCGTGGCGCAAGCACACGTTATCGATGGCCAGTGTCAAACAGCAGGCCCAGGGGCGCTCGTTGCGCGACGAGGTCGTTGACCTTCGCACGTTCGCCAAAAATGCGCTGTATGAACAAATGTTCAAGGACCAGCCCCTGGCCCCCGGTTACAAGTCCGATGAACTGGAATTGACCTTTCATGTGCCTGTCGGCGACTTGGGCAGCGGCTACCTCGAACCCGTTTGCATGTCGCTGACCGATCTGGCCATTAAAAACCTGGCAGGCAAACCCAAAGGCCGAATGACCATCCGCCACACCGAGAACCAGCTGATTCAAGACTGGACCACCGAGGCCTATTTGCTGGATTTGGTGAGTCGGGTCGATGTCGGAAAACATTACCCCGAATACATTGAGGCACAGCTTCTGGGGAATAGCCCCGAGGCGAAGGAGCGTCTGCGACTCTTTGGTCTGGATCTGGGCATACATTTACCGTTGCGCGCCCTTGAACACTCGATCAAGGGTGAGCACGGCTTCAACCTTCAGGGCTATCGATATGTCGATGCAGTGTTTCATCCGCTCGCTGCCGAGCGAATCGTTGATGAGCAGTCGATCGTTATCAGGCCTTTGGCGTTTCAACGCAAGGCAGACGCCCCGTGTGACGTGGTCAGCAACATGTTCATCATCGAGCCAAAAAACCTGAATGCCGTCGGCCCTCATATTCTTTACCGACCGATGTACTCAGACCCCCTGCACCAATACCCCACCCGTCAGGCCTTGCAGAATGCGATAGCTCAAGCCGGCCCGTTGCAAACCAGTGCGCTGACCTGGCTACCGGATCGCGCACGGCCGATCTACGACAACAACGGGTTCAACGAACCCCACATTGTCCACTTTCATGCCGGCGACGAATTCACACCGCCGGAAAAGCCGAAACCGGCGATTCTCGCAGGCGACGAAGCGGCCGGTGACTTGCTCAGCGCGCTGGAGGAAGGTCGATTGCTGGCCAATCTGTACGTCAGCAACGCACGCACACTGATTGATCTGGCGGACCGGCAATCGGTGTCGAATGCCGAGAGCCGGTGGGGGATCATCCTCGAGGGTGGATGGCTGGTGTTCAACAACGTGATTCTGCCGCTGCTGCGCGGCCCCGCCATGGTCGTGGGCTGGATGCTGCAAATCGCCCACAGCCTGATCAACGATCTTCCAGCGCTGGACAGTGATGACCCCAAGGCGCGAAACCAGGCCTGGATCGATGTGCTGTTGAACATTGGCCTGCTGGTTCTGCATGTGGCCCGAGAGGGAGGCGCCCCGTCACGTTCCGACAGCGCAGCGACGGCAGTTCCGGACGCCCTCACCTCCTTGCGCCGTCCTCCACAGGCATTCTCATGGCCCACCGAAACGACCATCACCCAGGACACTCCGGGCCTGCCCTCCGAGCCGCCGGGCAGTGGCAATACTTTGCTGGACTTCAACCTGTCGAGCGCTCGCGATTCGGCATCGGCCCGGCTGTTCAACACGTTACGGGATGTTCAGGTGCCATGGCCGACGCCTTTGCCTGAGCCCGCTGCAAGCGGCGCCTTCAAAGGTTTGTACCTGATCGACAACAAATGGCATGCCACCGTCGCCGGTCTGCTGTTTCGCGTCAGTCTCGTGCCCGGGTTCGGTGAGGTTTATCTCATCCATCCAGAGCATCCGGATCATCCTGGGGTTAAGCTCAAAACCAATGGAGATGGCCGCTGGACACTGGATCAGGGGCTGAAATTGCTCGGCGGCGGGCGCAATTCGCGAATCAACGCCCAGCGCGAAATGACCCGACAGCGCATCAGCCTGCTGGAACTGAATTGCCAGGAGTTCGTGGACCAACAAGCTCGGGTGCAAAAGCGGGTCGACATCGCCGAGAACCTGATGCAGCTGAAAGAAAACGATCCCGCCAGCACCGAGCTCGATCGCGCCACGTTCAGGCAACGCTTCGTTGATGAGCTGGACAAACAAACGCAAAGCTACTCCAAACTGTTGGCGGAGATCAGGGAATTGGGAGAATTGACCAAATCCGATCCGGATCCAGCGCAGCTGTGCAGCCTGTTGGAAAATCTCATCAACAATGCTCGCAAACGGGTCGTCATCGCTGACTGGGAGCATGAAGCTGCCGATCGCCAGTACATGGACTTTAGAAATGGCGTCGGGCATTTGCAGGAAGCATTGATCCGCGAAGGCGACCCTATACTGGATCGCTACTTTGAGTTCATGCGCAAAACCTCCGAAATCAACGAAACCTTGATCAAGTTTCTTGAACAGGTAGACAGTCGACTGCAGGAACTCAAGCAGGTCCCTCGCTTGGGCAACGAATCCTGGACGCGACTCACCAGCGACAGGCCTGAAAATGAGATGACGGCACTGCGGGTCAAGAGCTACCAGCTCAGTGTCTTGCGCCTGCTCAGTCTCAAGGCCCTGGGAAGCAACACCATGGGTGTGCTCGAACGTACCCTCAGCCCGCTGCTGTTGCTGTCTCGCTCGCATGCCGAACTGCAAACGGAGCACACCTACACCAACAGCGACCGAATTGCCGTTCTGGAGAACCTGGTCGATCAGTACAACAAGGCGCAAGACGGCCTTGAGACGATAGGTATTTTCAGTACAGATGAACTGCAGACACATCCCTTCAATCGTCTGCGCGAGCTTATTGATCAGCTGCGTATCGATGCCGAGCGACGTCTGGCGGAAGCGCTTCAAACGCAGCCGCAACCGGAGGAGCCGTCAACGTCTGCATCCGGACCCAAGCCGCCGGTGAAACGTCCCTATTCATGGTCCAGTCGCAAGAGGGTGATCAAAACCACCAAAGGCACATTGATCGGCGATCTTCGCCAGCGGGTCGCGAACCAGGAAGGAGACATTGTCGATATCAACCACCCTTTCGAAGAAAGGCCACTGGCTTCGTTCCACGAACACGAGCCCAATGTCTGGGTAGAAATTGTCGAATCCAGACCCGTAACATCCAAAGCCCCACGCCCCTATCACCAGGTCAAAGGTGATGCTCGCAAAGCGTTGGCCGACGTCGATAAACATGTACAAAAGATAGAGGGTTACGCGCAACGCGCCAGTTCTCCCAAGGAAATTGAAGAGCAATTGCAACGTGAGGCACAAAAGCTGATCGATTACGCCGATGGCCTGGAACAGCACGAAAGCCCTCCGGCCAATCGGGATCCAGACGTGTCGCTGATCAGCGGGCTCCGGGATAAAGCGCGCGCCCTCGACACCAAGGCGACCGAACTGCGCACCCGCATGACCCTCGCCCGGCCGCCCAGTAGCGAGGGTGTGGAGTATCTGCTGCGACGCAACGCAATTTTTGCGCGGATCATCGGCATCCGGGTTCAGCTGAAAACCGGACGGCGTGACTTCATGCAAGAGTACGTCTTGTTGAATAACGACAGTCAACCCTGGTGGTACGGGCATTTTCACTACGCCAACGCCGATGATGCCAAGGCTGACTACACCCAGGCCCATCTGAAAACTCTGGAACAACGCTTCGAAACCTACGAATCGGCCATGGCCAAGGCTAAAGATCCCAAGCAAAAAATCGATATTCATCATGGAATCATCAGCAAGGAACTGGCAAACAGCGATTTTCTCCCGCTAGAACCGCGCTGAGTTTTTCAATCACCCATAAAAAAGCCGCAACCAGAGGTTGCGGCTTTTGGCACTGCCTGAAGTTTAGTGAGCGAACAGCGAGTTGCCCTTCTGCCCCGCCAGTTTCTCCGGCTTGATCAGGAACCGTGCCAGCGCTGGCAACAGCCACAATGCGCCGAACATGTTCCAGAGCAGCATGAAGGTCAGCATCAGGCCCATGTCGGCCTGGAACTTGATGGCCGAGAAGATCCAGGTGCACACGCCGATCGCCAGGCACAGGCCGGTGAACAGCACGGCTTTACCGGTGGACTTCAGCGTCTGGTAGTAGGCTTCTTGCAACGGCAGGCCCGCACGGAGGAAGCTTTCCAGACGGCTATAGATGTAGATGCCGTAATCCACGCCAATCCCCACACCCAGCGCCACCACCGGCAGGGTCGCGACTTTCACGCCGATGCCCATGAAGGCCATCAGGGCGTTGCCGAGGACCGAGGTCAGCACCAGCGGCAACACGATGCACAAGGTCGCCGCCCAGGAACGGAAGGTGATCATGCACATGGTCGCAACACAGATGTAGACGAGGATCAGGATGGTCAGCTCGGACTCCTTGATCACCTCGTTGGTGGCCGCCTCGATGCCAGCGTTGCCCGCCGCGAGGATGAATTCCAGGCCGTCCTTGTTGTTTTCCTTGGCGAAGTCCTGCACCGCATGCACCGCGCGGTCCAGCGTTGCAGCCTTGTGATCGTTGAGGAACACCAGCACCGGCGCCAGGGAGCAACTGTTGTTGTACAAGCCATCGGCACGGGCGATGGAGTTGTTCAGGACGTCAGGGTTACGCGACAGGGTTTCCCACTTCAGGTTGCCCTCGTTCATGCCCTTGATCATCTGCTTGGACACGGTCACCAGGGAAATCGCCGACTGCACGCCCTCGGTGTTCTGCATCTTCCACATCAGTTCGTCGATCGGCGCCATGGCTTCGTAGCGCGAGCAACCTTCGGACTTGGTCTTGACCATCACCACCAACACGTCGGAGCTGGTGGAGTAGTTGCTGATGATGAAGTTGTTGTCCTTGTTGTAACGGGAGTCCGGACGCAGTTCCGGGGCACCCTGGTCGAGGTCACCGATCTTCAGGTTCTGGCTGTACCAGAGACCGCCACCAAAGGCCAACAGGGCCAAAATGATCGACACCGGTGCGACTTTCGGGCTGGCAAAGCTCGACAGCAAGCGCCAGAACGGGTGTTCGCGGTGTGCGTCTTTCTTGCTGCGTTCGACGGCGCGTTTGCTGATGCCGACGTAGGAAATCGCCACCGGCAGCAGGATCAGGTTGGTGAACACGATCACCGCCACACCGATGGATGCGCCGATGGCCAGTTCGCGAATCACACCGATATCGATGATCAGCAGCGTGATGAAGCCCACCGCGTCCGCGAGGATCGCGATCATCCCCGGCAGGAACAGCTGACGGAACGTGCGGCGTGCGGCGGTCAGGGCGTTGTCGGCTTCGCTGGACTGCAAGGCGATCCCGTTGATCTTCTGCACGCCGTGGGAAATGCCGATGGCGAAGATCAGGAACGGCACCAGCATCGAATATGGATCAAGCCCGAAACCGAAGAAGTGCATCAGCCCCAGCTGCCAGACCACCGCCACCAGCGTCGTACTCAACACCGCCACGGTGCTGCGCATGCAGTTGGTGAACCAGTAGAGCAGGATCAACGTAATGATGAAGGCGACGCCGAAGAACATCACCACCATGACCAGGCCATCGATCAGGTCGCCGACTTTCTTGGCGAAACCGACGATGTGGATCTGCACGTTAGGGTTCTGCGCTTCAAACTTGTCGCGGATCTTTTCTTCCAGTTCGTGGGAGAACTTGCGGTAATCCAGCGCCAGCAACTTGCCCTGGTCCTGCGGGTCCGGGTAGGACTCCAGCAGTGGGATGTCGACGATGCTCGACTTGAAATCGTTGGCCACCAGACGCCCGACCTGACCGGACTTGAGCACGTTGTTGCGCAGCAGGTCGAGGCTTTGCTGGGAGCCGTTATAGCTTTGCGGGATCACTTCGCCACCGGCGAAGCCCTCCTCCGTCACCTCGGTCCAGCGTACGCTCGGGCTCCACAGCGACTTGAGGCCGGAACGGTCGACGCCGGAAATGTAGAACACTTCGTCGTTGATCTGACGCAGGGTCTCCATGTATTCCTTGGAGAAAATGTCGCCATCGGTGGCTTCAACGGAGATGCGCACCGTGTTGCCCAGGTTCGCCAGATCGTTGCGGTGCTCCATCATCTTTTGAATGAATGGATGCTCGAGCGGGATCATTTTTTCGAAGCTGGTGGACGGCCGGATCAGCGTGGCCTGCCAGAACAGGAAGATACTGACCAGCAGGCAGATGACGATCACTGCCGGGCGGTTGTTGAAAATCAGGCGTTCAAGAAACGTCGCCTTGTCTTGGTGATGACTGCTCAAGGATGTCATAGACCCGCCTTCTTATTATTTGCCCGGCTCATTTGGACGACCCGTTCTTTCCATTTTCTGCACCGGCGCCGGTTGGCGAGGTGACGCGAACGCCGCCCTGTCCTGCCAGGACCAGATTGCCGTTGCCTGCTGCAGTCACCGCCGAAACGGAAATGCGATCCGGACGGTTGAACACACTGAAGGTCTCGCCGTTGTCGTTGCTGCGGATCACCGAGCCGCCGTTGCCGACAATCACGATGGAACCGTCGTCGAGCAACGTTGCGCCGGACAGACCGAACTCCAGCGCTCCGCGGGCAGCCTTGAGTTCCACCGGCTCCCAGGTCGTGCCGAAATCGGTGGAGCGAAACAGATTGCCGCGCAACCCGTAGGCCATCAGCGTGTTGGCCTGAGCCGTGCCGATCACGCCGAACAGCGAACCTTCGTATGGGCCTTCAAGCTTTTCCCAGGTCTGGCCCCAGTCGGCGGAGCGGAACATGCTGCCCTGCTCGCCGACGATGAACAGCCCCGCATCCTTGACCGCCGCAATGCCGTTGAGGTGGTACTGGTCTTCGTTGTCGAGCCGGTCGCTGACATCTTCCCAGTGCTTGCCACCGTCAGTGGTCGCCAGCAACGCGCCGTAAGCACCCACGGCAAAGCCGCTGTTGACGTCCTGAAACCAGACGTCAAGCAGCGGCGATTCGCGTTTCAACTCTTCGAATTGTTTGGTCCAGGTGACGCCACCGTCCTCACTGGCGAGGATCTGTGCGTCATGGCCGACGGCCCAGCCGTGTTTGTCATCGACGAAAAATACCGAGGTCAGCAGTTGCCGGGTGGGCACCTTGGCCTGGGTCCAGGTCGCGCCCTGGTCATCGGAATACAGAATGTGCCCGCGATCCCCGACCGCCACCAGGCGCTTGCCGGCGTGCACGACGTCGAGCATCAGGCTCTTGCTGGCTTTGGCAGATTCAACGGCATAAACAATGTCGGACGCAGGCGCCGCAGCAGCCAACGCAGGTGCCGACAGCACGGCACAACCCAACAGCGAGAGCGCTGTAGCCAGCAACGCGAACTTGCGTAATGCCGGCGGGCGGCAAATACCCACACCCATGACAGGCTCACTCATAGACCTTCCCCCATTATTATTGTTAGGTCGTTCAACCTTTCAGGGCGCCGTAAGGGGTGCTCATCGGGATTGCCTGTTCTGGAGCATAGTCCTGAAATGCGCAATCTAGAGCCCCTTCGGAAGCTGGCTTATCCTATCGGGGTTTGGAAAGGTCTGACAATCGACGCCACGTTATGTTTTGTTAACTGGGGGGGATAACGGGTGTGGGTGAATAGCGAGGCATTCGGAGAGGTGATGTTAAGCAAGATCATGAAGATCGTTCCCACGCTCTGCGTGGGAATGCCGCCATGGACGCTCTGCGTCCGCTGTTGAGGCTGTGACGCGGAGCGTCACGGGATGCATTCCCACGCAGAGCGTGGGAACGATCTGGTACTCCGCGGAACAGGATCAGGCAAGGCTCTTGCTGACCACTTCAAACACATCACTGGACAGCTGACCCGAAGCGCGAATCCGCTCCAGCTCACCTTTCATCAACGCCTGACGCGCGTCGTCGTATTTGCGCCAGCGAGTCAACGGCGCCAGTTGGCGAGAGGCGATCTGTGGGTTGAAGCCATTCAACTCGATCACCAGGTCCGCCAGGAAGCGATACCCGGAACCATCGGCCGCATGGAAGTTGATCAGGTTCTGCCCGGCAAACGCACCGACCAGCGCCCGCACTTTGTTCGGGTTCTTGATGTTGAACGCCGGATGCTCCATCAACTGACGAACACGCTCCAGACCACCTGGCAACGTGCTGCCCGCCTGGACACTGAACCACTGATCCATGACCAGCGGATTGTCCTTGAAGTGCTCGGCAAAACTGCCCAGAGCCTTGGCCTTATCCTCTTCGAATGAAGAATTGACCAACACCGCCAACGCCGTCAGGCGCTCAGTCATGTTGTCACTGGTCTCGAACTGTTCCAGCGTCGCCGCCAGTACTTCCGGCTTGCCGCTGAGCATCAGGTAGGACAGCGCGATGTTCTGCAACGCACGACGAGCGAAGTGCTCGGCCTCGGCCACATATGGGGTTTTCTTCGACAGGTCGCGGTTGGCCTGATAACGCAGCCACAACGCCTCGAACAAGCCTTCTGCCAATTGCTTGCGGGCAAACTCGCGAGCGATATGGATGGCATCGACGTCAGCCACTTCGCTGATTTCAGTCAGGTACGCCTCGCCCGGCAGAGAAAGCATTTCCGCAACCATCGCCTGGTCCAGCGTCTCGTCGGACAGCACGGTGCGCAAGGCAGAAATCAGGCGCTGGTCCAGCACCAGCTTCTCGCCCTTCTGCTGCTGAGCGATCAGCTCCTGCAACACCTGAACCGACAATTGCTGACCGGCATCCCAGCGGTTGAAACCATCGCTGTCGTGCTGCATCAGGAACATCAGTTGATCGCGGTTGTACGGGAAGCTCAGCTTCACCGGTGCCGAGAAGCCGCGCAGCAACGATGGCAGTGGCTGTTCAGCGATGTCGAGGAAAGTGAAGGTCTGCTCGGTTTCGGTCACGGAAATGACCCGCGAGGTGCCCTGATCACGGTCTTCACCGGAAAGACGCAACGCAATGGCCGCCCCTTTCGAGTCCAGCAGACCCAGTTCCACAGGAATCACGAACGGCAGTTTTTCAACCTTGTCCGGGGTCGCCGGACAGCTCTGGCGGAAGGTCAGGCTGTAGGTTTTCGCGGCAGCGTCGTAAGACTCGCTCACCGCCAGACGCGGCGTGCCGGCCTGGCTGTACCAGCGTTTGAACTGGGTCAGGTCGACACCGTTGGCATCTTCCATGGCTTTAATGAAGTCATCGCAGGTCACGGCCTGGCCGTCATGACGTTCGAAGTACAGGTCGCTGCCTTTGCGAAAGCCTTCGGCGCCGAGCAAGGTGTGGATCATGCCGACCACTTCCGAACCCTTTTCGTACACGGTCAGGGTGTAGAAGTTGGAAATCTCGATGAAGCTGTCCGGGCGTACAGCGTGCGCCATGGGACCTGCGTCTTCGGCAAACTGATGGGTACGCAGGTACGCCACGTCCTGGATGCGCTTCACAGTCGCCGAGTTCATGTCGGCGGAGAAGCCCGAGTCGCGGAACACGGTGAAGCCTTCCTTGAGCGACAACTGGAACCAGTCGCGGCAGGTCACGCGGTTGCCCGACCAGTTGTGGAAGTATTCGTGGGCGACGATCGCTTCGACACGCTGGTGCGCAGCGTCGGTCGCGGTTTCGGCGCGGGCCAGTACGGCGCTGGAGTTGAAGATGTTGAGGCCCTTGTTCTCCATGGCGCCCATGTTGAAGTCGTTGACCGCGACGATCATGAAGATGTCCAGGTCGTACTCGCGACCGTAAACCTCTTCGTCCCAGCGCATGGACTTCTTCAGGCTGTTCATGGCGTGCTGGCACTTGTCGATGTTTTCCGGTTCGACGTAAATGCGCAGCGCCACCGAGCGCTCGCTCATGGTGGTGAACGTGTCTTCGACGCACCACAAGTCACCGGCCACCAGCGCGAACAGGTACGCCGGTTTCTTGAACGGGTCTTCCCAGGTCGCCCAGTGCCGGCCCTCTTCGCCAGGACCTGAGGCAATCGGATTGCCATTGGACAGCAACACCGGATAGCTGTGTTGCTCGGCGACCACCGTGGTGGTGAACGTGCTCATCACGTCCGGGCGGTCGAGGTAATAGGTGATCTTGCGGAAACCTTCGGCCTCGCACTGGGTGCAGAACATCGTGCCGGATTTATACAGGCCTTCCAGCGCAGTGTTGGTTTCCGGGTGGATCTTGACGCTGGTATCGACCGTGAACGTGGTGCTGGCCGGGTGAAGGGTCAGGTGGTTTTCAGTCAACTGGTAGTCGGCTGCGCTCAACTCGTTGTCGGCCAGGGTGACCGACAGCAGCTCAAGTTGCTGGCCATCCAGCACCAGCGGCGGTAGGCCCGGGCCGCGTTCAGGATTGCGGCGCATCACCAGTTGCGCATGGACCAGGCTGTGGTCCTCGAACAACTCGAAGGTCAGGTGCGTCTCGTCGATCAGGTACTCGGGCGCCTGATAGTCCTTCAGGTAAATCATCTTCGGTTGTTCGGTGCGCATGCTGGAGTCCTTACTGATGCACGGCGAGCTGATAAGCCGTGTATTTACGAATATTGATCACGCCCGTGTCGAAAATCAGGTATTGGCCCTTGATCCCCAACAGCGTGCCTTCGGCAATCGGATTCTTGTCCAGGTTGAAGCTGACGATCTTCGCCGGGTATTGCTCGACCGGATAGCGGATTTCGAGGACATCTACATCGGCAATAGTCTGGATTGCTTGTAGGCCGAATCGTTCCTGCAAACCTTGCAAGCCTTCGGCGCAACGATCAAATAGCTGATCGCGAACTTCGGCCAGGTTCACCGACACCGCGTCGCCCTTGAGTAAAGCACGCCAATTGGTCTTGTCTGCTACCTGACTGCGGAACAGGTCTTCGACGAAACCCGATTGCTGGCGGGTCGAGACGCGCATGATCGGCAATGCCTGACGGGCACCCTGGTCGATCCAGCGAGTCGGCAGCTGGGTGGCGCGGGTAATCCCGACCTTCACCCCGGAGGAGTTCGACAGATACACAATGTGATCGGTCATGCAGAACTTCTCGCCCCACTCCGGCTCACGGCAAGTGCCAGCGTCGTAATGGCAACGCTCCGGGCTCATGATGCAGAGATCGCACTGCGCCAGTTTGGTCATGCACGGGTAGCAATAGCCCTGGCTGAAACTGGTTTTGGTCTTGCGCCCGCAATGGGAACAATGAATCGCCCCCAAATATTCCAGACGCACCGTGGAGCCGATCAATGGGTTGACCGGCACCTCGACGTCATCCAGACGAAACGCGTACTGCACGTGCGGCCCGTCAAGGCGCGCCGACATTTTGCTGATTGCACCGCGGCCAATCTCAATCAATGGACGGCATCCGACTTGAACAGGATGTTCGGCACTTCGATCGACTTGGATCCGCACTCCTGTACGCCCATGTAACCGGTACGCTGGTCTTCGGGCAGATTCTTGATTTCCCAGGCGATCATCGCTTGGAGCGACAGTTCGCGTTGTTCGGCGGTGAGTTTGCCACCGTCGGACCATTTGCCGATTTCCACCGCCAGTTTCAGGCTCTGGTAGATATCGGGGGTGATGTTCTGGATCATTTCGTTAAAAGAGGACATCAAGGGCTCCGCTCTTTAATACATAACTGATTAGACGGCCAGTTTACGGCGGTTGTACAAACCACCCAACAAACCGGTCAAGCATCCGACGAGCAACCCGCTGACGTGGGCCGCGTTGGCGATTTCGCCGAAACCGATCATCGAGACCAGCCCCGACAGGCACAGCACCAACCACACCAGCATCATGACCAGCACGCCGCGCGGCAGGCGATAAGCCGGGTTCGGTGACAACATCTGGAAAATCCAGCAATGCCCGAGCAGGCCGTACAGCACACCGGACAACCCGCCAAACAAGGTCGGGCCGCTGAAAACGAACTGGGTGTAGTTGGACACCAGGCTGAACAACAAGGTCAGGCCGATCAGGTTGATGCTGCCCTGGCGCGACTCGATGCGCCGCCCCAGTTCCCAGTACCACATGCCGTTCATGGCCAGGTGCAGGATGCCGAAGTGGATCAACATCGGCGTCACCAGACGCCACCACTGCCCCGCCGCCAGGCTGTCAGCCAAGGGCACAAAGTGGATGTACTCGCCGACGATGCGAAAATCGAGGAAGGTCAGCCAGCGCATAGTGTCGAGGTTATCGCCCAGCAGCGTCACCGCGCCGACAATCAGGCTCAGCAACAACACCAACCCGGTCGCCTTGACATGACGCAGTTGCTCGACGAAACCGGGGCGTTTGGTGGTTTGCGCGACCGGAATGTCCAGTTGCTGATCCGGGTCGCCCGCCGGGAAACGTTCGTATAAGGAACGCACGTCTTCGCTGATATTGGCCGGCACCCACAGCACTTGTTCGCCGGATTCTTCGCTGACCCGATGCGGCACCTGCATGCGTTGCAGCAGTTTGACGAACCCGCTCAAATCCACGGCCAGCGGCAGGCGTAAAACAGCAACGGTACTCATTGCAGCACCTCCGGCCGCTCGACATCGACCCAGACAAATTTGTGCGGATCGAGACGAGTCTCCTGATCCAGGCGATAGGCAACCAGTTTGCCGTAGAGCACCGCGCTGTAATCCAGGCAGGCCAGGTTCGGACGGATCGGTGCCGGTTTGCCGCTGCGCCAGTAGTGGCCGACAAACAACAGCGGCTCATCGACGCCATAACGCAGCAGGGTGTTTTTTTCGGTGGACGACAGGGGTGTCTGGGCCACGGGGTCGGGCAAGGCGTCAGGTTGGAACACGATGTCTCCGTAGGTTTGCGGATCGTCTTCCCAGAACTTGGTGCGGAAGAACGAACGCGTCAGGCCATCGCCGCTGGTCATGGTCAGCCCGTGGGGCAGCCGCATGTCGGTGCCGCGCAGCAGGCGATCGAACACGGTGCAGGCGAAACTGCCCGGTACGGCCGAGGCCTGGAGGAAATGTTCATCGACGCAACCGTCGGGGAACAGCGCGCGCAGCGGTTCGATCAGGCCGGAATCCCAGCAGGCGTGCACCACGCGGAATCGTCCGGCATCCACGAACAATGGCAATTCGTAGAACCATTGCTGGAAGTCATGCCAGTCGCCGGGATGATCTTCAAACTGGGTCAGGGTTTCACCGAGCAGACGCGCGTGACGTGGCGTGTGTTCGCGCACGAACTGCTTGCCGCTGCCCGGCGGCGCCGGTGTGGCCCAGCCGAGGGCGTTGAATTCATGGTTGCCCATGATGCACAGCGCCTGACCGGCCTCGACCATGTCGTGGACGATGTGCAGCGCCTCGCGAATCCGCGGGCCGCGGTCGATGATGTCACCGACGAACACCGCCATGCGCGACGGATGCCGCCAGACGCCACCTTGTTTGTGATAGCCGAGCCGGTCGAGCAAGTGCTCAAGGGTCAGAGCGCAACCGTGCACGTCACCGATCAGGTCGTAGCTACGCGCGGGATCGAGCATCAGTCGCCTCCACCACCCAACCGGCTGCCCCAGCCAAGCTTGGTCCGGCAGACCTCATAGTAGTTGTGGTCGAGCGGGTGAATCAGCCGCAGTTTCTGGGCTTTTTTGCTGATGGTGATGGTGTCGCCCGGCGCGCAGGTGAAATGGTTCTGCCCGTCACAGGAGACTTGCGGGTAAATCTGCATATCTTTGGACACGACGATTTTAAGCTCACTGTTGCCATCGACCACAATCGGTCTACCCGACAAGGTATGGGGGTACATCGGCACAATCACAATAGCGTCGAGCTTGGGATGCATGATCGGCCCGCCCGCCGACAGCGCGTAAGCGGTCGACCCGGTAGGCGTGGCGACGATCAGGCCGTCGGCCTTCTGGCTGCAGACGAACTGGCCGTCGATGTACAACTCGAACTCGATCATGCGCGTCGATTTGCCGGGGTGCAGCACCACGTCGTTCAGCGCGTCGCCCTGGCCGATGGCTTCAGCGTGGCGGCGGACTTCGGCTTGCAGCAGGAAGCGGTTTTCCACCAGGTAGTGGCCGTCGAGCACTTCGGCGACTTTGACTTCCAGTTCATCGGGGCGAATATCGGTCAGGAAGCCGAGGCTGCCACGGTTGATGCCGAGCACCGGGATATTGTGTCGGGCCAGGGCACGCGCGGCGCCGAGCAGGCTACCGTCACCGCCGACCACAATCACCATGTCACAGACTTCGCCGAGCATCTTGCGTGACGAGGTTTGCAGGCCATGACCGGGCAGGACTTCGGCGATGGTGTCTTCGAGGATCACGTGCAGGTGACGATCAAGCAGAAACCGTTTCAGTCGGCGGACGGTATCCAGCACCTGCGAGCTGCCCAGGCGACCGATGATGCCGATATTGCGAAATTGCTCCATGAGGTTCCTGCGCGACGGTGAAAAACACGATTATGGGCGAAAGCGCGGGATAGACAAAATCCTTTCAGCCACAAGGGTGTACTCATGTTTAAGGCTATGCTCGCAAGATGATCCTATTTCCCGATTTGCTCCAGCTACCCCACCAGTTGCGCCACCCCGAGGTGCGCGACCTGGCTTGGGTCATCCTCGCGCCGCCGATGCTCGACATCACCCCGTGGCCGCAACGTCATCCGCTGGCCGGCAGCGACTGGGTGCAGGCACCGGAGCGGCTGGAGCTTTGGCTTCGGCAACTCGACCGAGACAGTTATGACTTGTTGCACTGGCTGGCACAGGCCAGGACCCGGCGCCTGGGTCTGTATTACGAACGGCTGTGGCAATACGCCGTGCGCCATGCACCGGGTATCGAGTTGATTGCGGCCAACATGCCGATCCGCCGCGAAGGCCACACGCTGGGTGAGCTGGACATGCTGCTGCGCGATCGCGACGGCGTGCATCACCTGGAATTGGCGATCAAACTGTATCTGGGGCCGCAGAATGGTGACGGGCGCGACACGGCGCAGTGGCTGGGGCCGGGTTGTCATGATCGGCTGGACCGCAAACTGGCGCACCTGACTCAGCATCAATTGCCGATTTCCGCTCGCCCGGAGAGTCGCGAGGTGCTGGCGGCACTGGATATCCAGCAGTTCAGCGCGCATCTGTGGCTGGGCGGCTATTTGTTATACCCATGGCCAGGCCAAGCCGAACCACCCAACGGCGCACATCCGCAGCATTTGCGCGGCAGCTGGCTGCATCAGAAGGATTGGGCGGATTTTGTCGTGCAGCGCCCGTTCGGCCGCTGGCAACCCCTGCCCCGCCATGCCTGGCTGGCGCCGGCGCATTACCCGGTAGAGCAAACCTGGAACACCGAGCAGCTGGAGGCATGGCTCAGTGATCTGGAGCCTTTGGCTCCGGCGCAGCTGATGGTGCGGCTGATCGAGAACGCGGACGGGGATTGGGAGGAAGCGGAGCGCTTGTTTCTGGTGGCGGATCTTTGGCCGAATGTGCCGGGTAGTGGCTGAGATTTGTAGCGTCTGGACCGGCCCCTTCGCGAGCAAGCCCGCTCCCACATTGGATTTGTGGTGTTTACAAAATCCCTGTGGGAGCGGGCTTGCTCGCGAAGAGGCCACCTCGGTCTAGATGGACAACCGCAACGCCAAAGCCGCCAACGTCACCAACAACACCGGCACCGTCAACACAATCCCGACCTTGAAGTAATACCCCCAGCCAATCTGAATGTTCTTGCGCTGCAGCACATGCAACCACAACAACGTCGCCAGGCTGCCAATCGGCGTGATTTTCGGCCCCAGATCGCTGCCAATGACGTTGGCATAAATCATCGCTTCCTTAACAACACCGGTGGCCTGGCTCGCATCGATCGACAGCAAACCAATCAACACCGTCGGCAGGTTGTTCATCATCGACGACAACAGCGCCGTCAGCACGCCCGTGCCCATGGCCGCGCCCCAAATGCCGTAATGGGCGAACCCGTCGAGCCACCCGGCCAGATACCCGGTGAGCCCGGCATTGCGCAGGCCATACACCACCAGGTACATGCCCAACGAAAAAATCACGATCTGCCACGGTGCTTCTTTCATCACCTTGCGCGTGGAAATCTTGTGGCCACGTGCGGCGATGGCCAACAGCAACGCCGCACACACAGCGGAAATGGCGCTGATCGGAATGCCCAGCGGCTCAAGGGCAAAGCAGCCGAGCAGAAGAATCCCCAGCACCACCCAACCGGCATAAAACGTCGCCTTGTCGTGGATCGCGGTTGACGGACGCTCCAGTTGTTCGGGGTCGTAAGCCTTGGGAATGTCACGACGGAAAAACCACATCAGCATCCCCAGCGTGGCGGCGACACTGACGAAGTTCACCGGAATCATCACCGCCGCATACCGATTGAAGGTGATATTGAAGAAGTCCGCCGAAACGATGTTCACCAGGTTCGACACCACCAACGGCAGGCTCGCGGTGTCGGCGATGAAGCCGGCACCCATCACGAACGCCAGGGTCGCCGCCGGGGAAAAGCGCAACGCCAGCAGCATGGAAATCACGATGGGCGTCAGAATCAACGCCGCGCCGTCATTGGCAAACAACGCCGACACCAGCGCGCCGAGCAGCACCATATAAGCAAACAGTTTGCGCCCGTTGCCCCGCCCCCAACGGGCCACGTGCAACGCTGCCCAGGCAAAGAACCCCGCCTCGTCCAGCAGCAGACTGATGATGATCAGCGCCACGAAGGTGCCGGTAGCGTTCCAGATGATCTGCCACACGATCGGGATGTCACCCAGGTGCACCACCCCGAAAATCAGTGCCAGTACTGCGCCGAATGTCGCACTCCAGCCAACACCCAGGCCCTTGGGTTGCCAGATCACCAGGGTGATGGTCAGCAGAAAAATCAGCGACGCTATAAGCATGCGGAGCAGCCTTCAAAGGAAAATAGGATTAGCAGCAACGAACCGGGCGATCAGCCATTGCCTGCAAACGGTCGACATCAGCGGCCAGCCATTCAGCGTGATCGGCCAGTGCGCCTTGCAACAGCGTGATGACCCAAGGCGACAACTGCGGGTGCAGACGATAAAAAACCCACTGACCCTGACGACGGTCTGCCAGCAGGCCATGGCTGCGCAACTGCGCCAGGTGACGGGAGATCTTTGGCTGGCTGAGGTCCAGCCCGGCCGTCAATTCACACACGCACAACTCGCCTTCGCGGGCGATCAACAGTGCGATACGACTGCGGGTGTCATCGGCCAGGGCCTTGAAAATATCGACGGGACTGCGGGAGCTGGACATGAGGGGACACGCCTCTGGACAAACGAGGCGTGAATATATGGAATTTCGAATATGCAGTAAAGCAAAGACTGCTGAGACAGTTCTATGTAGCAGCTGCCGAGCAGCGCGAGGCTGCGTTCGGCGACGTAGTCGTCGTAAAATCAGACCCTGCGGTGCGTCAGGAAAACCGCGCTCGCAGGGTTTACGACGACTTCGTCGCCGAACGCAGCCTCGCGCTGCTCGGCAGCTGCTACAGGGGATTTCCAGTCACTCTTTTTTGTGTTGTTCGACCCATTTCCCATAAGCATCGATAAACTTCTGCAAGAACGGTCTCACCGACTCGGACAACTTGCCGGCCTCATCAAACGCCGAGCCAGCGCCGTTCAGATAGGCTTCCGGCTGCTGCATGCACGGCACATCCAGAAACACCATGGACTGGCGCAAGTGATGGTTGGCCCCAAACCCGCCGACAGCGCCCGGCGAAACACTGATTACCGCCCCCGGTTTGCCGCTCCAGGCACTCTTGCCATACGGGCGCGACCCTACGTCAATCGCATTCTTCAGCGGTGCCGGCACCGAGCGGTTGTATTCAGGGGTGACGAACAGCACTGCGTCGGATGAACTCACTTGTTGTCGGAAAGTGCTGTAGGCTGCCGGCGGTGAAGCGCCATCGATGTCTTCGTTGTAGAGCGGCAGATCGCCAATTTCGACGATGGTGAGCTTGAGATTGGCAGGCGCCAGGTCGGCCAGGGCCAGTGCAACCTTGCGGTTGATCGATTCCTTTCTCAAGCTGCCGACCAGTACGGCGATCGTGTAGACGTTGCTCATGGAAGATTCTCGACTGTTCGATGGAAAGACTTGTAGTTATAGATGACGATTCACCCAGTGGGCTGTTGAATTCACCGCCCCTGACTATTTTTTTCCTGTAGGAAAACTTACTTCGCTTAACCACGGTCTACAGAACCGCAAATTGAGTGATTTATCTCCAGAGGTTCTAAGCAGATGGCAGCAGTACTCGTCGGTCAGTTCCATGCAAGAGACGCGGAAGGCCGCGTTTATTCCGTGCATGAGTTCCAGGAATCCACCCCCTCGCATGACGGCCTCACTGGCTCGGCACCTGTGACCACCTACAAACTGGCCATTGGCGATCGCGTCAATAAGCTCGACGACAACCAGTTTCTGCTGGTGCAATCGAACATCACCATCGTGCGCGAGCCTGACACCTATGTCGGCAGCCGGCCGGAAACCACCACCGCCTCATAACCCCGCGTTATGAGCAGAAGTCATATGCGCGCACTTGAGTTAGGATTCAGTCACTGACTCCCTCACCTGCTGAACATGGACTTCACGCATGCGTTTACGTCATATCGAAGTGATCCACGCGCTCCTGCAGACCGGTCACGTGGGCACCGCCGCCGAATGGCTGCAGTTGCCGGTGGCCGAGGTCGAAGGCCTTTTGCGCGACGCCGAGGATCAGTTGGGGTTCATGCTGTTTTCCAGCGTGCGTGGACGTTTGCAGGCGACGCGCGAGGCGCGGGAGTTGCAGGTTGAAATCGCCCACGTCTACGATGCGCTTGAGCCGGTCCAGCGCCTGGCCAGCAGCCTCAAGCAATATCAGGCGCACCCGCTGCGCATCATCTGCACCCCGCCGCTGGCCCAACAGTTACTGCCCCACAGCATCGCGGCCCTGCGCCGACGCCTGCCCGATGCGCCTTGCACCCTGCTGAGCCAACCCACTCGCGAGATCGTCAGAAGCCTGCTGCTGCGTGAAAGCGATCTGGGTCTGAGCCTGCATGACCCCGACCACGCCGACATTCATTGCCAGGTGATTGCCCAAGGCAAACTCCAGCTGTTGGCGCCCCATGGCTGGCTGCAACCCAAGCAGAAGTACATTTCGTTGCAGGACCTGGCCGGCCAATCGATGGTTGGCCTGGAAGGTCATGATCCACTGAGTCCCGCGCTCGATAACAAACTGCATGCCTTGCGCCCTGCCCCGGTCATCCAGACGCGGGTGCAGACGCATCAGATGATGCGCAGCATGGTCGAGGCCGGGGAAGGCCTGGCGATTGTCGACCCGTTCACCGCGCTCGGCGCCAAATCGAGCGGTCTGGATGCCTGCCCGTTGGCACCAGCAGTGCCGATCAGCCTGTATGTCCTGACCCTGAAAAACGGCGAGCCAATGCCCGCCGTTCAGGTACTGCTGGAGATCATCACGGAACAAGCCGCGGCGATGTTGTCGAGCTGAGCGGGTTTTCCAACGGATTATCGAACAGGCGATACCAGAACAGCGCCACTTCGGCGGTGTTCGGGTCGATGCCGCGATAACGCAGATGATCGATCCCGCCCACCACGAAACCGCAGCGCTCATAGAGTCGGCAGGCCCCCAGATTGTTGTTCTGGGTTTCGAGCATGATCCCTGGCAACTTCTTCTTGCGACTCCAGAACTGCGCCACGTCCAGCAACGCCTTGGCCACCCCGTGGCGTCGGGCCGGCGCATGCACGGCCAGCTCGTCGATATGGGCAAAGCCGTTCCAGTTGGTGCTGACCACCAGATGCCCAACGGGCTCGTCATCCAGGTAGGCCATGAACACCGCGCTGTCGGCGGCGTCGCGGAAACTGCTGAACTCCTCGGGATCAATGCCGTAACACTTACGGTAAGGGGTGATCGGCGTTACCCGCCACAGTTCCACCGGTTTGCCGATTTCGGCTGCGCCATAGGCCGAGACTTCAAAACTGAAATCGCTGCCCCAGATATAAGGCGCGAAACCCTCGTCGGCGACACGCACCGAGAGGCCTGGGTATTTGGGATTCATGATCGGTTGCATACTCGGAAAGGTCCTCATTCCTTGATGCAATCAACGGTGTAAAGCCGTCCATTGCCCTCGTCTTCGTGTTGCAGTCCGTGCACATCAGCGACAAACCCGGGGAAGCTACTGTCGAACGTGCGAGCAAACGACAGGTAATCGATGATCGACCGGGTCGACTCGGTAAACCGCTCGCCCGGCATGATCAACGGGATGCCGGGCGGATACGGAACCAGCATCACCGCCGCAATTCGCCCCTCCAGGGCATCGATCGACACCGCCTCCACTTCACCCCGCACCAAGTGATCATAGGCGTCCGCCGGCTTCATGGCGATTTCCGGCAGCACGGTGTACATGCGCTTGAGGTGTTTGGCGGTGGCATTGCTGCGATAACAGGCGTGCAGTTGATCGCACAGATCCCGCAAGCCCATGCCCTGATAACGTGCGACGTTCTGTTGCGCGACGCACGGCAGGCACGTAGCCAGACTGACGTTGGCGTCGTAACTGCGCTTGAACTCCAGCAACTCCGTCAGCAGCGTGCTCCATTTGCCCTTGGTGATGCCCATCGAGAACAGCACCAGGAATGAATACAGGCCGGTCTTCTCCACCACCAGCCCGCGCTCCCACAGGAACTTGCTGACCACCGCCGCCGGAATCCCGCGCTCGCTCAGAGCGCCGCCCGCGGTCAGGCCGGGCATGACCAGGGTGACCTTGATCGGATCGAGCAACACGTAATCGTCGGTCACGCCACCGAAGCCATGCCAGTCGGCGTCGGGTTGCAGCAGCCAGTCTTCAGTGACCACTCGCTCGATGCCTTCCACCGACGGCGGCTGCCAGATGGAAAACCACCAGTCATCGGCGGCAATGTGCTGGCGCAGATTGGCCAGGGCACGGCGAAAACTCAGGGCCTCGTCGAACATTTCCTGTAACAGCGAACGGCCGGCCGGACCTTCCATCATCGCCGACGCCACGTCCAGCGAAGCGATGATGCTGTACTGCGGCGACGTGGAGATGTGCATCATGAACGCTTCGTTGAAGCGGTCGCGGTCCAGTTGCCGCGCGCCGCCGTCCTGGACATGAATCATCGAAGCCTGGCTGAACGCGGCCAACAGCTTGTGCGTGGAATGCGTGGTGAATACCAACGGACTGTCTTCGCCACGGGAGGTGCCCATGCCGTATCGCCCGGCGAAAAACTCGTGAAACGCCGCGTAGGCATACCAGGCCTCGTCGAAATGCAGGACCTCGACGCTGTTGCCCAGCTGCTGCTTGATCAACTCGGCGTTGTAACAGAGACCGTCATAGGTGGAATTGGTCACCACTGCCAACTTGACCCTGGGCTCACGGCCTTGGGTCAGCGGGTTGGCGTCGATCTTGGCCTGAATCGATTCGCGGCTGAATTCGCTCAGCGGAATGGGACCGATGATCCCCAGTTCATTACGCTCAGGGCACAGGTACAACGGAATCGCGCCGGTCATGATGATCGAGTGCAGCACCGACTTGTGGCAATTGCGATCCACCAGCACCAGGTCGTCACGAGCGACCATCGAATGCCAGACGATTTTGTTGGCGGTCGAGGTGCCGTTGATGACGAAAAAGGTGTGATCAGCGCCGAAATTGCGCGCGGCCCTGGCTTCCGCCTCGGCTAACGGACCTGTGTGATCGAGCAAGGAGCCTAGTTCCGGCACCGAGACTGACAAGTCCGAGCGCAGGGTGTTTTCCCCGAAAAACTGGTGGAATGCCTGGCCAACCGGACTCTTGTGATACGCCACGCCGCCGCCATGTCCGGGGGTGTGCCAGGAATAATTGGAGTCGGCCGTGTGTTGCACCAAGGCTTTAAAGAACGGCGGCAGGAGGCCATCCAGGTATTTACGCGCTGCTCGCGCGACTTGCCGGGCCAGAAAGGGCACGGTGTCTTCGAACAGATAGAGAATGCCGCGCAGTTGATTGAGCTCGGCCATGGCATCGGCCGGGGCGTTTTCCAGCGTCACCTGTTCGCCCAGCGCGAAGATCGGCAAGTCCGGCGCACGCACCCGCGCCAGGCCGATCAGCTCAGCCATATTGTGTAACAAATGCGAATGGGCGCTGGCGTCTTCAGCGGCAATCAACATGCAGGAAAGGCCGTGATGGGTCGAAGCGACCAGCCGCCCTTCGGTGTAGTCCACCGCCGAAACAATGCTGAAGCCTTCCTGCTCCAGCTCCCGGGCGATACCCCGCACGCGATCGCCGGCGACGGTGTCGGCCTTGATGTCGCGGTGGACGATCAAAACCGGGAATTTCAAATCTTTATACATGAGGCTCAGTGTCCTGAGGCTGCAAACCGTGGCCTGCCAATCACCTCAGGGTAGAGGGTTGAAGCGGATGTGGCGAGCGTCGGCGCCCCGAAGCGGGTCAATGAGTGCACCATCATGTGGCCATCAAACACTAGCTGAATAGACACGCAGGGCCCTTTGTAGCAGCTGCCGAGCTGCGCGAGGCTGCGTTCGGCGACGAAGTCGTCGTAAACCCTGCGAACGCGATTTTCCTGGCACACCGCGGGGCCTGATTTCACGACGACTTCGTCGCCGAACGCAGCCTCGCGCTGCTCGGCAGCTGCTACAGGTCTGATGTACCGGGCCCGGTCAGGCCTGTGCCTTGGCCTCGACCAATTGCTGCCACAGCGACGGCGCGCCGGCGGACTTGGCAATGGCTTCCAGGCGCGCCACGTGCCTTGCCAGGTCATCTTCGCTGGCGGGAATGATCCGGGTCGGCTGGCGATCGGCCGGCAAGCGGCGGATTTCGGTGGCGGAGTTGTCCGCGCCTTCGCCGGAACCGTTGCCGTCGGAGGCATTACCGGCCAGCGACAGGCTGGTCTGGCCGCCGGTCATGGTCAGGTAAACGTCGGCAAGGATCTCGGAGTCGAGCAAGGCGCCGTGCAGTTCACGGCCGGAGTTGTCGACGCCATAACGTTTGCACAACGCATCAAGGCTGTTGCGCTGCCCCGGGTGACGTTCCCGGGCCATCATCAGGGTGTCGAGGATCGAGCAGTGTTGCGTGATGTCGGCACGATCATGCTGGCCCATCAAGGCGAATTCGTTGTTGATGAAGCCAACGTCGAACGCCGCGTTATGGATGATCAGCTGTGCGCCCTTGATGAATTCGAAGAATTCATCAGCCACTTCGGTGAAACGCGGTTTGCCCACGAGGAATTCGTTGGTGATGCCATGGACGCCGATGGCGCCTTCGTCACTCTCGCGATCCGGTTGCAGGTAGACGTGAAAATGCCGGCCGGTCAGGCGCCGACCGATCAACTCGACACAACCGATTTCGATAATCCGGTGGCCGTCGGTCACCGGCATGCCGGTGGTTTCGGTATCGAGTACAACGGATCTGGTGGCCATCAGTGCTCAGCTCTCAACGGGTCAATCGTGCAAAAGCGGCGATGTTAACACGCTCGCGGGATCCGGCGCGCGCACAGCCGGGTGACTGACGCTCATGCAGTTTTTAACAAACATTAGCAATGTTCATGAAGTCTGGAGTAGTACGGCTTGTTAGCGTGCGGGGCTTGTTTCCAAGGGATTGAGTCCGCCATGAAGACCGCACGATTTCTATTATTGAGTACCTGCTTGTGGGGTACGGGCGCGCAGGCCACCAGTTTGGTGATCAGTACTGACGTGACGGTTAGTTTGACGCTGAGCTCGAGCAAAGGCACGAGCGGGTCATTCAGCGACGACAAGATTGTGCTGGCGGCGAAGGATGATGCGGCAGCGTTTGTGGCGAGCGAGGGAGCGATCCGCGGGGCGCGGATCGAGGCGGCGTTTTTGCGGATTCGTGGGGTAATTCCGGAAAAGTCCTATACCGACCAACAACTGGCGAGTGCGATCTTGATGCTGTGAACCCGTAACATGATCGTTCCCACGCTCTGCGTGGGAATGCTTCAAGGGACGCTCCGCGTTCCAATGGGACGCAGAGCGTCCCGGGCTGCATTCCCACGCGGAGCATGGGAACGATCAGTCTGAGGCTCAAGCCTGCTTGTACCCGCGCACTTCGTCCACGCCACGGTTGGCCAGTTGGTCGGCCCGTTCGTTGCCGTGATGGCCGATGTGCCCGCGCACCCATTTCCAGGTGACGTTGTGGCGGTTGACCTGCTCATCCAGCAGTTTCCACAAGTCAGCGTTTTTCACCGGTTCCTTCGACGCCGTTTTCCAGCCGCGCTTCTTCCAGTTGTCCATCCATTCGTTGATGCCTTTCATCACGTATTGGGAATCGGTCACCAGCAGCACATCGCAGGAACGCTTGAGTTCTTCCAGGCCGCGAATCGCGCCCATCAGCTCCATGCGGTTGTTAGTGGTGTTGGCTTCGCCGCCCCACAGTTCCTTTTCAACGCCTTTGCACACCAGCAATGCGCCCCAGCCGCCGGGGCCAGGGTTGCCTTTGCAGGCGCCATCGGTGAAGAGTTCTACGCTATCGCTCATGCCAATCTATCCAGAAAATGCGGTGGCTAGCCGATCAGTGACCGACGATGCCCGAGGTCGGGGTCAACCCGGCCGGGAAATAAAGAGTGTGTTACGGCTCGATGTTGCGACGGTTGACCTTGGCCATTGGCAGTGGAATCAGCTTGCCCATCGGTTCGCGACGTTCCTGACGCACCGGGCGCAGACCTACCACGATCTTGCGCGCCACTAATAAATAGAAGCCGCCACCGGACAGTTGCCAGTCACCGGCCTTGCGTTCCCAACCGGCCAAACGAGCCTGCCAGGCGGGTGACGCAAGCGGCGGACGATAGCACCCGAAGCGGCGTTTCTCCAGCGCGAAGCCCAGTAGATTCAGCCAGTCGCCGACCCGCGAGGGCGAAATGCAACGCGCCTTGCGCAAACCGTCGTGGGCGAACACATGGCGCAAGCCCCAGCTGCTCCAGGGATTGATCCCGATGATCAGCAGATGCCCGCCGGGGCGCACGCTGCTCGCGGCTTCACGCAGCAAACCGTGGGGCGACAGGCAGAAATCCAGACCGTGCTGCATCACCACCACATCGGCGGCATGCTCGCTCAACGGCCAGGCTTGTTCCTCACAGACGATCTCGACACCCGGTAACGGTGCACCGAGCCGCACATTGCGCTGAACTTGCGGTGCTGACGGTGGCGTCTGGGCTGACGGACCGTAATGCACCAGGTAGCCACCGAAGAAGCGCCCCAACTCGTCTTCGAGCATGCGTCGTTCTTCGTCCAGCAGAAATTGCCCGATGGGCCCGGACAGCCATTCACGGGCCGCGCTGATCAAATTCAGCCACTCAGGATCGGCCTGAGCGAACGCTTTATCGGTCATTGCATTCTCCAACGCGCCAGGAAGTTCTAAGATGCGCCATTGTTTTCCGCTTGGCGAATCCGACGATGATACAGATCAGTGCCCTGCCCGCCTTCACCGACAACTACATCTGGTTGTTACAAGACCACAGCACCCAGCGCTGCGCCGTGGTCGATCCGGGTGATGCCGCGCCCGTACAAGCCTGGCTGGCGGCGCATACGGGTTGGGTACTGAGCGATATCCTGATCACTCACCACCATCATGATCATGTGGGCGGCGTCGAGCAGCTGAAAAAAGCGACAGACGCGACAGTCTACGGCCCGGCCAGTGAAACCATCCCGGCGCGGGACGTGGCGCTCAAGGATAATGACCGCGTCAGCGTGCTGGGCTGGGAGTTCGACGTCTTTGCCGTTCCCGGACACACCCTGGGACATATTGCCTATTACCATCACGGCCTGCTGTTCTGCGGCGACACCCTTTTTGCCGCCGGTTGCGGACGCTTGTTCGAAGGCACACCGGAGCAAATGCACGCCTCGCTGAGCCGCCTCGCCGCGCTTCCCGACGACACGCTGGTCTACTGCACCCACGAATACACCCTGAGCAACCTGAAATTCGCCGCAGCGGTCGAACCGGGCAATCCGGACACCGCCGCACGTCTGGAAAAAGTCAGCGCGCAACGTGCAGCCGGAATCATGACGCTGCCCTCTACTCTGGCGCTTGAAAAGCAGACCAACCCCTTTTTACGTGTCGACGAAACATCCGTTAAAGAAAAAGTGGACGAACGGAATGGAACCCAAAACCGGGCTCCGAGTGCGGTCTTTGCTGCACTTCGGGCTTGGAAAGATAAGTTCTAAGTAGCCGGCCCGCTGGTACAAAAATTCTGAATGGTTGACCGCTGGGGGTACGCTTTCTAGAATCGCCCGACATTTTTGCCCGGAACTTACTTCCAGCCAATGTCGTCACCTATTCGCAAAGCCATCAATTCAGACGCATTGACCCGCCTGGCTCAAGCCATAGCGGTGGCTGTGTCCGCCACTCTGGCGGGCTGTTCCAGCCATGTGCCGCAGACCGAAGCGACGCACGTTCCGAATATTGCCGCGCGAGCCAAGCAGAAACCCATCTGGCTCAGCGAGAAACCCACACCGCAAATACCGCAAGACGTCTGGGAGCGCATGCGCCAAGGCTTCCAGTTGCAGGACAACCTGGGCGTCAACCCGCGCATCGAGCAACAGCGCCTGTGGTTCGCCAGCAACCCGTCCTTTCTTGAAAACGCCGGCGAACGCGGCAGCCTCTACATTCACTACATCGTCGAACGCCTTGAAGAACGCAACATGCCGCTGGAACTGGCGCTGCTGCCAGTGATTGAAAGCGCCTACAACCCGATGGCCTATTCCCGGGCCAACGCGGTGGGCCTTTGGCAATTCATTCCTTCCACCGGCCGTTACTTCAACCTGCGTCAGACCCGTTTTTATGATGGCCGTCGCGACATCACCGCCTCGACCACCGCGGCCATGGATTACCTGACCCGCCTGCACGACATGTTCAACGGTGACTGGTTGCTGGCCCTGGCGGCCTACAACGCGGGCGAAGGCACGGTCAGCCGCGCCATCGAGCGCAACGAAAAACTTGGCCTGCCGACCGATTACTGGAACCTGCCGTTGCCAGCGGAAACCCAGGCTTATGTGCCGAAGCTGCTGGCCTTGTCCCAGGTCGTACTGGCCCCCGAAGCCTACGGCGTGAACCTCAACCCGATCGCCAACGAGCCGTACTTCCAGGTCGTCGAAATCAACCAGCGCATGGACCTGTCCAAAGTTGCCGCGGTGGCCAACATCGACGAAGACGAGTTGTTCCAGCTCAACCCGGCCTTCAAACAGCGCACCACCATCGACGGCCCCCAGCATTTGCTGGTGCCAACGTCCAAGGCGCAACTGCTGACCGCCAGCCTGTCGACCATGCGTCCTGAAGAGTTGATCAGCAAGAAGTCGCTCAAGCCGGTCTTCGAAGGTGCTGATGAGTCCGAAGTTGCCAGCCTCAAACGTGCCTACCGCGTAAAACGCGGCGACAACCTGGCCGCCATCGCCAAGGCCAACAAGGTTGACGTCAAGGACCTGCAGCGCTGGAACAAGATGACCGGCAAGAACCTCAAGGTCGGCCAGACCCTGGTGATGCAGGACACCAACAAGCGCAGCAGCAGCAGCAGCAGCAGCGGTCGCGTCAACACCGTCGTGGCGGCGAACAGCAAGACCAACAGCAAAGCCGCCAAGGAAAAGCCGCAGACCCAATACAAGGTCAAGCAAGGCGACTCGTTGTACATGGTCGCCAAGCGCTTCAATGTCGAGATGCAGCATCTCAAGCGCTGGAACCCGCGTGTCGGTCAGGCGCTCAAGCCTGGACAGATGTTGACGGTTTCTTCGCCACGCTAAAACGAGCCCCTGATTTCAGGGGCTTTTTTTGCCCCCAAAGTTTTGCTCAAATCCCTGTAGCAGCCGGCGAAGCCTGCGTTCGGCTGCGCAGCAGTCGTAAAACCTGAGAATGCAGTTTTACTGAAACACCGCGCCGTCTGAATTCACGACTGCTGCGCAGCCGAACGCAGGCTTCGCCAGCTGCTACAGGGGCCGCATGTGTAATTAACAACGCATTAAGCCAGTGTCTTTTTCCTGTCGATACAAGCTGTTACTGTACGGCCCACAAAGCCCAAGCCGCCTGGATCGGATCTCTGACTTGAAGCGTCCCCTCCTCCTCTTCCTGATCAGCCTGGTCTTGAGCTCCCCCGCAAGCGCGATGATCAGCGAAAGCCATGGTTATGCGCAGTTCGGCACGCTCAAGTACCCGGCCAGATTTACCCACTTCGACTGGGTCAACCCGCAAGCGCCCAAGGGCGGTACCTTGCGGGTGATGGCGTTTGGCACCTTCGATACGCTCAATCCCTACACGTTCAAGGGCTCAAGCCCGGTTTCCACCCCCAATTTCCTGCAATACGGGATCAACGAGCTCAACGAACCGCTGATGGTCGGCACCGGCCAGTACGCACCGTCCGGTGATGAGCCGACCTCCAGTTACGGGTTGATCGCCCAATCAGTGGAATACAGCGAAGACCGCAGCTGGGTCGTTTTCAACCTGCGCCCCGAAGCGCGGTTCCACGACGGCACGCCGATTACCGCCTACGACGTTGCATTCTCCTACCGTTTGCTGCTCAAGGAAGGCCATCCGCAGTACCGCACCAGCCTTCAGGAAGTGTTGCGGGTCGACATCCTCAACCCGCAGCGCATCCGATTCGTCTTCAAGCGCGCCGGCAATCCGTTACAGATCCTGCGCCTGGGCGAATTACCAGTGCTGCCGCAGCATTACTGGAAAGGTCGTGATTTCAAGGCCACCACCTTCGAACCGCCATTGGGCAGCGGGCCGTATCGCATCACGTCGGTAACCCCCGGGCGGCAGATCATTTTCGAGCGGGTCAAGGATTACTGGGGCAAGGACTTGCCGGTCAATCGCGGCAAATACAACGTCGATCGCATGGAAGTCGAGTTCTACCGCGACAGCGATGTGGCCTTCGAAGCCTTCAAGGCCGGCGAATTCGACATCTACATCGAGCACCAGGCGAAGAACTGGGACAACGGTTACAACTTCCCGGCCGTACGCCGCGGCGACGTGATCAAGGCGCAGATCCCGCACCAGATCCCGACCCAGACCCAGGGGCTGTTCATGAACAGCCGGCGCCCGGCCTTTTCAGAAACCAACGTCCGTGAAGCGCTGGGGCTGATGTTCGACTTCGAGTGGACCAACCGCACCCTGTTCAGCGGCGCGTACAAACGCGCCATGAGTTACTACCCCAATAGCGAATTCTCCGCGACAGGCCTGCCGGTCGGGCACGAATGGCTGATACTTAAGCCGTATCGCGAGCAGTTGCCCGCCAAGCTCTTCACCGAGCCGTTCAGCCTGCCCAAGACCGATGGACGCGGCATTCCCCGGGAAACCATGCGCAAGGCCCTGGCGCTCCTCGCCGAAGCCGGCTGGAAGCTCAACGGGCAACGGATAGAGAACGCCAAAGGCCAGCCGCTCAAGCTTGAGATCCTGCTGGTCAACCCGAACCTGGAACGCATCCTTCAGCCTTACGTCGAGAACCTCGCCAGCATTGGCATCGACGCGCGGCTGCGCACGGTCGATCGCGCCCAGTACAAACAACGCCTGGATCAGTTCGATTTCGACATGATCCTGATGACTCAAAACCAGACCCTCAGCCCGGGCCTGGAGCAATGGCAGTATTTCCATTCCAGCCAGGTCGGGGTCAAGGGCAGTAAAAACTACGCCGGCATCGCCAACCCGGTGGTCGATCACCTGCTCGAACAATTGCTTTCCGCGCAAACCCGCGACGAACAAGTGGCCGCCGGTAGAGCCCTCGATCGGGTCTTGCTGTGGCAGCACTACATCATTCCCAACTGGTATATCAATTATCACCGCCTGGCCTACCGCAACCGGTTCGCCTTTGTCGCCACGCCGCCCTACACCCTGGGCCTCTCCGCGTGGTGGCTGAAATCTTCGGAGAAAGATCGATGAAACCCGTACGCGCCCTGCTCTTGCAGGCCAGCGGTCTGCTGTTCGCCGGGCTGGCCTGCGCCGCCCCGCAACATGCCGTGACCCTCTACAACGAGCCGCCGAAATACCCGGCCGACTTCAAGCATTTCGACTACGTGAACCCTGACGCGCCCAAGGGCGGGATCTTTCGCCAGGCCGGGTTCGGCGGCTTCGACAGCCTCAATCCGTTCATCAGCAAAGGCGTGCCGGCAGACGACATCGGCATGATCTACGACACCCTGGCCAAACAGGGTCTGGACGAGCCCTTCACCGAATACGGGCTGGTCGCCGGCAAGATCGAGAAAGCCCCGGACAACAGTTGGGTGCGTTTCTACCTGCGTCCTGAAGGTCGCTTCCACGACGGTCATCCGATCCGCGCCGAAGACGTGGTGTTCAGCTTCCAGATGCTGACCAAGGACGGCGCCCCGCTCTATCGCGGTTACTACAGCGATGTCGAGGAAGCGGTCGCCGAAGACCCGCTCACCGTGCTGTTCAAGTTCAAGCACAGCAACAACCGCGAACTGCCGCTGATCCTCGGCCAGTTGCCGGTGTTGCCGAAGCACTGGTGGGCGAACCGCGACTTCAATAAGGGCAACCTTGAAATCCCCTTGGGCAGCGGCCCCTACAAGGTCACCGAAGTGAAGGCCGGGCGCTCGATTCGCTATGAGCGGGTCAAGGATTACTGGGGCAAGGACCTGCCGGCCAACCGTGGCTTCTACAATTTCGACGTGATGACCACCGACTACTACCGTGACAACACGGTAGCGCTGGAAGCCCTAAAGGCCGGTCAGTTCGATTTCTGGCTGGAGATGAGCGCGAAGAACTGGGCTAACGCCTACAACATCCCGGCGGTCACCGAAGGCCGATTGAACAAGGAACAAATCCCCAACGGCAACCCGACCGGCATGCAGGGCTTTGTGTTCAACCTGCGCCGCCCGGTGTTTCAGGACGTGCGCGTGCGCCAGGCGTTCACGTTGTTGCTGGACTTCGAGTGGACCAACAAGCAGCTGTTCAACGGTGCCTATGTGCGCACCCGCAGCTTCTTCGAAAACTCGGAAATGGCCGCGACCGGTCTGCCCGACGCCGATCAACTAGCGATCCTCGACCCGTTCCGCGGCAAGATCCCCGAGCAGGTGTTCAGCGAAGCGTTCCAGAACCCGGTGACCGACGCCAGCGGCATGATCCGCACGCAGCAGCGCAAGGCTTATCAGCTGTTGCAGGAAGCCGGCTGGCGGATCGTCGACGACAAGATGGTCGACGCCACCGGCAAACCGGTGAATATCGAATTCCTGCTGGCCCAGACCGAATTCGAAAGGGTGCTGCTGCCGTTCAAGCGCAACCTCAGCGACCTGGGCATTGACCTGGTGATCCGCCGGGTCGATGTCTCGCAATACATCAACCGCGTGCGTTCACGGGACTTCGACATGATCGTCGGCAGCTTCCCGCAGTCCAACTCGCCGGGCAATGAACAGCGCGAATTCTGGATGTCCGCCGCGGCCGACAAACCCGGCAGTCGCAACTCCATGGGCCTCAAGGATCCGGTGGTCGATCAACTGGTCGAGCAGTTGATCAACGCCGATTCGCGCAAAAGCCTGGTCGCCCACGCCCGGGCACTGGACCGCGTGCTGCAATGGGGTTATTACGTGATCCCCAACTGGCACATCAAGACTTGGCGCGTGGCGTACTGGAACCACATCGGTCACCCGAAAGTCTCTCCCAAGTACGACATCGGCACGAACACCTGGTGGGTCAAGCCCGATGCGACACCGGCGATAGAAGTCGAAACCAAACTGCAAGCCGACCCTGCAGGCACGGAGTAATCAGATGCTGGCGTATATTTTTCGGCGACTGCTGCTGATCATCCCGACCCTGCTCGGCATTTTGCTGATCAACTTCGTGATCATCCAGGCCGCCCCCGGCGGGCCGGTGGAGCAGATGATCGCCAAGCTCGAAGGCTTCGAAGGCGCCACCAGCCGCATTGCCGGCGGCGGTGCCGAAGTCTCGGTCGCAGGCTCCGCCTATCGCGGCGCCCAAGGCCTGGACCCGATGCTGGTCAAGGAAATCGAGCACATGTACGGCTTCGACAAATCGGCGCCGGAACGCTTGTGGATCATGATCAAGAACTACGCCACCCTGGATTTCGGCGACAGCTTCTTCCGCGACGCCAAGGTCATCGACCTGATCAAGGAAAAGATGCCGGTGTCGATCTCGCTCGGGCTGTGGAGCACGCTGATCATGTACCTGGTGTCGATCCCGCTGGGGATCGCCAAGGCAACGCGACACGGCAGCCACTTCGACGTCTGGACCAGCTCATTGATCATCGTCGGCTATGCGATCCCGGCGTTCCTGTTCGCGATCCTGCTGATCGTGGTGTTCGCCGGCGGCAGCTACCTGGACTGGTTCCCGCTCAGGGGGCTGACTTCGAACAACTTCGATGAACTGAGCACGGGCGGCAAGATCCTCGATTACTTCTGGCACCTGGCATTGCCGGTGACCGCGCTGGTGATCGGCAACTTCGCGACCATGACCCTGCTGACCAAGAACAGCTTCCTCGACGAAATCAACAAACAGTACGTAGTCACCGCCAAGGCCAAAGGCCTGACCAATCACCGCGTGCTTTACGGTCATGTGTTCCGCAATGCGATGCTGCTGGTGATCGCCGGCTTCCCGTCGGCGTTTATCGGGATCTTCTTCACCGGCTCGCTGCTGGTGGAAGTGATTTTCTCTCTGGATGGCCTCGGATTGATGAGCTTCGAAGCGGCGATCAACCGCGATTACCCGGTGGTGTTCGGCACGCTGTTTATCTTCACCTTGCTCGGTCTGGTGGTGAAACTGATCGGTGACCTCACCTACACCTTTGTCGATCCGCGCATCGACTTCGAAAGCCGGGAGCATTGAGATGAATCTGTCCCCGCTCAATCGCCGGCGTTTCGAACTGTTCAAGGCCAACAAGCGTGGCTGGTGGTCGCTGTGGCTGTTTCTGGTGCTGTTCGGCCTGAGCCTCGGCGCCGAGCTGATTGCCAACGACAAACCGCTGGTGGTGCATTACGACAACGGCTGGTACTTCCCGGCGCTCAAGCGCTACCCGGAAACCGCGTTCGGTGGCGAATTCCCGCTGGAAGCCAACTACAAGAGCCCGTATATCCGCGAATTGCTCAAGGCCAAGGATGCCTGGGTCTTGTGGGCGCCGATTCCCTACAGCTACCAGAGCATCAACTACGACCTGAAAGTCCCGGCGCCCGCCCCGCCTTCAGCCGACAACCTGCTCGGCACCGACGATCAGGGCCGCGATGTGTTGGCCCGGGTGATTTACGGCTTCCGGATTTCGGTGTTGTTTGCCCTGACCCTGACCATTCTCAGCTCAATCATTGGCGTGATTGCCGGGGCCTTGCAGGGGTTCTATGGCGGCTGGGTCGACCTGGCCGGGCAGCGTTTCCTGGAGATCTGGTCCGGGCTGCCGGTGCTGTATCTGCTGATCATCCTCGCCAGTTTCGTGCAGCCGAACTTCTGGTGGCTGCTGGGGATCATGCTGCTGTTCTCGTGGATGAGCCTGGTGGACGTGGTACGCGCCGAGTTCCTGCGCGGGCGTAATCTGGAATACGTGCGCGCGGCCCGGGCGCTGGGGATGCAGAATGGCGCGATCATGTTCCGTCACATTTTGCCCAACGCCATGGTCTCGACCATGACCTTCATGCCGTTCATTTTGACCGGCGCCATCGGCACACTGACCGCCCTCGACTTCCTGGGCTTCGGTTTGCCGCCGGGCGCGCCTTCCCTGGGTGAACTGGTGGCCCAGGGCAAATCCAACCTGCAAGCGCCGTGGCTCGGCATGAGCGCGTTTGCCGTGCTGGCATTGATGTTGAGTTTGCTGGTGTTCATCGGCGAGTCCGCTCGCGATGCCTTCGACCCGAGGAAGTGAAATGAATCAGGACAATCTGATCGAAGTGCGCGACCTGGCCGTCGAATTCGTCGTCGGCGACCACTGTCAGCGGGTGGTGGAAGGCGTCAGCTTCGACATCAAACGCGGCGAAACCCTGGCGCTGGTGGGCGAAAGCGGCTCCGGTAAGTCGGTGACCGCGCACTCGATCCTGCGACTGCTGCCCTACCCGCTCGCCCGGCATCCGTCGGGGACCATCGAGTATTCCGGGCAAAACCTGCTGAGTCTGAAAGAGAAAACCATCCGCCACATCCGCGGCAACCGGATCGCGATGATCTTCCAGGAGCCGATGACCTCGCTCAATCCGCTGCACTCGATCGAGAAACAGATCAACGAAGTGCTGGGCATTCACAAAGGTTTGATCGGCAAAGTCGCGACCAAGCGCACGCTGGAGTTGCTGGAGATGGTAGGCATTCCAGAGCCGGAGAAACGTCTCAAGGCCCTGCCCCACGAATTGTCCGGCGGCCAGCGTCAGCGGGTGATGATCGCCATGGCCCTGGCCAACGAGCCGGAACTGCTGATCGCCGACGAGCCGACCACCGCGCTGGACGTGACCGTCCAGCTGAAAATCCTCGAATTGCTCAAGGAATTGCAGGCCCGCCTGGGCATGGCATTGCTACTGATCAGTCACGATTTGAACCTTGTGCGAAGAATTGCGCATCGCGTATGTGTCATGCAGCGCGGTTGCATCGTCGAACAGGCATCGTGCGAAGAGTTGTTCCGCGCGCCGCAGCATCCGTACACTCGGGAACTGCTGGCAGCGGAGCCCAGCGGCAAGCCGGCAACCAACGTGATTGGCCCGCCGCTGCTGCAGGTCGAGGACCTGAAAGTCTGGTTCCCGATCAAGAAAGGCTTTCTGAAAAAGACTGTCGACCACATCAAAGCGGTGGACGGGATCAATTTCAGCCTGCCTCAAGGCCAGACCTTGGGGATTGTGGGAGAAAGCGGTTCGGGCAAGTCGACGCTCGGTCTGGCGATTTTGCGGCTGATCGGCAGCAAAGGCGCCATCCGTTTTGAAGGCAAGCAGCTAGACTGCCTGACGCAGGCCGAGGTTCGACCGTTGCGCCGGGAGATGCAGGTGGTGTTTCAGGACCCGTTCGGCAGCCTGAGCCCGCGGATGTGCGTGAGCCAGATCGTCGGCGAAGGCCTGCGGATCCACAAGATGGGCACCGAGGCGGAACAGGAACAAGCGATTATTGCGGCATTGAAGGAGGTAGGCCTGGACCCGGAAACCCGGAACCGCTACCCCCACGAATTTTCCGGTGGGCAGCGGCAGAGAATCGCCATTGCCCGGGCGTTAGTGCTAAAACCGGCGTTGATTTTGCTGGACGAGCCGACCTCGGCCCTCGACCGCACTGTGCAACGCCAGGTGGTGGAGCTTTTGCGTTCACTGCAAACCAAGTACAACCTGACGTATCTGTTTATCAGCCATGACCTGGCTGTCGTCAAGGCGCTGAGCCACCAGCTGATGGTGGTCAAGCAAGGCCAAGTGGTCGAACAGGGAGACGCGCAAAGTATTTTTGCCGCCCCCCAACATCCGTATACACAGCAGTTGCTGGAAGCCGCTTTCCTGGCTCCGGCCACTGCGCAATAACCTGAAAGAGAGGAGCAACACATGGGTTTTCTCGCCGGTAAGCGCGTACTGATCGTCGGTGTCGCCAGCAAGCTGTCCATCGCATCCGGCATCGCTGCCGCCATGCATCGCGAGGGCGCTGAGCTTGCCTTCACTTATCAGAACGACAAACTCAAGGGTCGTGTCGAAGAGTTCGCACAAAGCTGGGGTTCCAACCCTGACCTGTGCTTCCCGTGCGACGTGGCCAGCGATGAAGAAATCGCCAAGGTCTTCGTCGAGCTGGGCAAGAAGTGGGATGGCCTGGATTGCATCGTGCACTCCGTCGGCTTCGCCCCGGGCGACCAACTGGACGGCGACTTCACCGAAGCCACCACCCGTGAAGGTTTCCGCATCGCTCACGACATCAGCGCCTACAGCTTCGTGGCCCTGGCCAAGGCCGGTCGCGAAATGATGAAAGGCCGCAACGGCAGCCTGCTGACCCTGTCGTACCTGGGCGCCGAGCGCACCATGCCGAACTACAACGTGATGGGCATGGCCAAGGCTTCGCTGGAAGCTGGCGTACGTTACCTGGCCGGCTCTCTGGGCCCGGACGGCACCCGCGTCAACTGCGTATCGGCCGGCCCGATTCGTACTCTGGCTGCTTCGGGTATCAAGAACTTCCGCAAGATGCTGGCCGCCAACGAAGCGCAAACCCCGCTGCGTCGCAACGTCACCATCGACGAAGTCGGCAACGCCGGCGCCTTCCTGTGCTCGGACCTGGCGTCCGGCATCAGCGGCGAAATCATGTATGTAGACGGTGGCTTCAACACCACTGCGATGGGTAGCCTGGAAGAGTGATCTTTCGCTAGCCACTAAAAAACCCGCCTCCTCAGGCGGGTTTTTTGTGCCCGAAATTTCAAGCCTGACGCAAATCACCTGTGGGAGCGGGTTTGCTCACGAAAGCGGTTGATCATTCAACATTGATGTCGCCTGACACTCCGCCTTCGCGAGCAAGCCCGCTCCCACAGGGGGGATGGTGGTTAGTTTTCGAATTCGGTGAGGCACCTCGCAAACAGCTGCTGGATCGGCTGCGTACGCTGGCTGTAGCGCTGCAACAGCACAATCTCCCGATAGAACGTCAACTCGCCCAGCGGGATGATCCTGACCTTCGCCCCATGCTCAAGCCATAACCCGGCCTCGGGCAGCAGTGAAACGCCGAACCCGCATTCAACCATCTTCACAATGGCTTCCAGCTCATCCAGTTCCATTGCCACGTGCACATCAATCTGTTGTTCACGCAAGAATCGCGTGATCAACCGTCCTCCGAATGAATTGCTGTCGTAACGCACGTGCGGGTGGCTCGCGAGGATCTCCAACGGATCATCGCCCTCAAGGTCCATCGGCACGATCAACACGAACGGCTCCCGGCGAATCACCTGCGCCGACAGCTCCTTTGGCAGTTCGAACGGCGGCTTGATCAGAATCGCCAGGTCCACCTCACCGCTATCGACCTGACTCAGCAAACTCATCGACACGCCCGGCACCAGTTTCGGCTCCAGTAGCGGTGCCTGCTCCTTCAACCGCAAAAATGCCTGGGGCAACAACCCGGTCTGGACCGTGGCCACCGCGCCAATTTTCAACTCGCCACGGTACTCGCTGACGTCATCGCTGACAGCCATTCGGTTGAACGTCGTGAGGATCTCCTGCGCCATCGGCAATGCCCGTTGCCCTGCGGCATTGAGAATCGCCTGACGCCCGGTGCGGTCGAACAAGCGGATGCCCAGCGCCTGTTCCAGATTGCGTATTTGCGCGCTGACTGCCGACTGGGTCAAGCCGATGTGCATCCCGGCAGCCGCGAACGTGCCGTAGCGCGTCACCGCGATGAAGGTTTTCAATTCACGCAACATAGGCGTTCTCGACTGATCGAAAAAATTTGAGCTCGATGCAAAAACTATCGTCTTTCAATCAAAAATCATAGCGTTAAACTCAGCCTCATCTCCTGACAATCCGAGGCGAACCCGATGCAACTCTCCCCTTTTCACTTGGCCGTACCGGTTTACGATCTGGCCGCTGCCCGGCGTTTTTATGGCGACATCTTTGGACTTGAAGAAGGCCGCTCCAGCGACCATTGGGTCGACTTCAACTTTTTCGGTCATCAACTGGTCATTCACCTGGCACCGAAGAACGCTTCCCAGGAAGCCGCGCACACCAATGCCGTGGACGGTCATGACGTGCCGGTGCCGCATTTCGGTGTGGTATTGGGGATGGCGGAATGGGAGGCGCTGGCCGAGCGATTGAAAGGCCTTGGAACACGCTTCGTGATCGAGCCAGGCATCCGTTTTCAGGGATTGGTGGGCGAGCAGGCCACGATGTTTCTCTTCGACCCGTGCGGCAACGCTTTGGAGTTCAAGGCGTTCAAAGACATCAACCAGTTGTTCGCCAAATGAGCCGCCCGGCCCTCGACGCCACCACCCTCAGTGAAGCGGTGGTCAATGGCGATACGACCGCAGCCGCCATCGCCGAATCCTTTCTTCAGTGCATTCAGGCGCGGGAGCCGGATATCCAGGCTTTTGTCTGGTTCGACGCACAACAGGTTCGCGCCGAGGCTGCGCAGAACAACGGCCGTGGCCTGCTGGCCGGCGTCCCCGTAGGCATCAAGGACAACTTCGACACCGCGGCCTACCCCACGCAATATTTTTCGCCCATCTACACCGACCATCAACCTTCCCGGGACGCTCACGTAGTGACCCTGCTGCGGCAGGCTGGTGCACTGATCATGGGCAAAACCCACACCACCGAATTTGCCTACATGCATACCGGTCCGACCCGCAACCCCCACGACCTCGCTCGCACGCCGGGCAGCTCCAGCGCGGGTTCGGCGGCCGGGATGGCGGCGGGATTCTTTGCCTTGGCACTGGGCACCCAGACCGCTGGCTCGTTGCTCAAGCCGGCGTCCTACTGCGGTCTCTTCGCCTACAAACCGTCCCTGGGACTGGTGTCGCTGGAAGGTGTAAAGCCATTGGCACCGAGCTTCGACACCGTCGGTTGGTTTGGACGATCGGTGCGTGATCTGCACCTTGTGGCGCGGGTATTAATTCCCGGTTTTATAGTGCCGGACGTCGAGCGGCGTCCACTGCGGCTGGGTTTCTGCCGCACGTCGCGTTGGGATCAGGTGGACCCTGAGGTGGCCCACGCTCTGGAGCAGGCAGCGGATCAGTTGCGCAGCGTCGGTCATCACGTGAGCGAGCTGGAGTTGCCCGATGAGTTTGCCGGCGTGTTCGACGACCATCAGTTGATCAACGATTGCGAAGGTGCCCGCTCGCTGGCCAAGGAGTTTCACCGCCACCGAGCTCAACTGAGCCCTTCGACACTGGACATGTTCGAGCGAGCGGCGGCGACCACCTGGGAGCAGGAATCCGCTGCCAAGGCGCGCCTGGCCAGACTGGCACCACAGCTGAATGAGCTTTGCCAGCCCTTCGACGCCATGCTCGGAGCCTCTTGCGGGATGGTCGCGCCGATGGGCCTGGAAAGCACCGGACCGTCGGATTTCATCAAGTTCTGGGGGGCGTTTGGCTGGCCGCAGGTCAATATCCCGCTCAAGCGCGCGGAAGGCAGTCTACCGATCGGATTGCAGATGATTGGCAAGTTCAGGGATGACGGCCGATTGTTGCGAACCGCCGCGCAGGTTACAGCGGTTTTGCACCGCGCCACTCAAGAATGACGAGTGGCGTGTATCGCCTTATCGGCCAGGGCCAACAGGTCTTCTGCTGTCGGATTTAGCCGAGTATCGCACTCGACCTGGCCAATGCTGAAGTGAATGGCAAAACTGCGATTTGCCGTGGCATTGCGCTCGGCGAGTATTTCTTCGAGCCGTTCCATGATCGCGGACAGTTCGACAACGTTTGAGCCCGTCAACAAGGCAACAAACTCATCGTTGCCCAGGCGGCCAATCACATCGCTTTCGCGAAAGGCAATGCGCAGCACGTCAGCAAAGGTTTTCAAGGCGTTGTCGCCCTCGGCCCGACCGTACAGATAGTTGATTCGCTTGAAATTATCGAGATCAAAGTACAGCAGCGTCGCCGGCAGACCCAACTGCTGGCAAGCGTCCAGCCCGTGTTGGGCCAGCGCAGTAAAACCGTGACGATTGGGCAGCAGCGTCAACTCGTCCATGCTCGCCATCTGCACGCCCATCAGTTCTTGCTCGGCCTTGCGGGCCAGGTCACGCAGCAGCTCACGCTCCTGCAGTGGCGAACGTAACGGGTCTGTGCAAGCACCGCGCTTGACCGGTTTGCCTGGGATCAGCATTACTCACTCCATTGGCGGATATGCACTTTAGAGTCGTGCATACCCGGTTTGACTCCCTGTTAACGGACCGCCGGTCAACTACCCTGCACCGGACACGGCCCTCCAGCCTCCGCCCACAGCTTGAATTGAGTGACGAAAATGTCGTGCGGCACCGGCACCGGCGCCCTTCCCTCACCCGGATTCCAGCCCCAGAGCACCAGTTTGTCTTCGCTGACGTGCTTGATCAGTGCCGCGAAATCACGGTCACCATTACTGGAACGATCCTTGATCATTGCGCATAACTTGTCGGAGGGCAGGCCGATCCAGGCCATCTTGTGCGCCGCAGGCGGCAAGCTCCAGTGCGGCGCCCCCGGCGGCGTATGCGGTCCGTAACTGGCGGGCGGATTAGCCTCGGCGTGACACGTTGCGCAGGGCAAACCGGCCGCGCCTTTGCCATCCATGCCGCGCACGACATTCATCGCATGGGGAACTCCAGCGTCGAACTGCAACGGCGAATCGCCTGGAATGTGACAGTTCTGGCAGCGCGGGCTCTGGAAGACCTTCTGCACCGTATCAAACGCCTTGATGGCTTCCTTATCATCGGCAAACAGGTCCTCGGCGTAGCCGACCAGACCAACCAACACCACGGCGCCCAGAATCAAATGTCGTCTCATCTCACACCCCCGACAGTTGCAACGGCAGTTCCCGCAAGCGCTGCCCGGTCAGGGCGAACACCGCGTTGGCCACTGCCGGCGCCGTGGGTGGGACACCGGCTTCGCCGATACCGCCGGACCGTTCGGTGCTCGGCACGATATGCACTTCGACCACCGGCATTTCGTTGAGCCGCAGCACTTGATAGTCGTGGTAATTGGATTGCACCACCTGGCCGTCCTTGAACGTCAGTTTGCTGTGCAAGGTAAAGCCGAGGCCGAAGGTGATGCAGGACTCCATTTGCGCCGCGATGCTCATCGGGTTGACCGCAATCCCGCAGTCCACCGCGCACACCACCCGGTGCACGCGAATTTTCAGGTTGTCCTGGGACACTTCAGCGACCTGGGCTACGTAGCTGCCGAAGGACTCATGCACTGCCACACCCAGCGCGTGGCCGTCCGGTAATGGCGCTTTCCAGTTGGCTTTCTCGACGGCGAGGTTCAGCACGGCCAAATGCCGCGGATGCGCCTTGAGCAAGGTTCGTCGGTATTCCACCGGGTCCTTGCCGGCCGCCTCCGCCAGTTCATCGATCAACGATTCCATGACAAACGCCGTGTGGCTGTGCCCCACCGAACGCAGCCACAACACACTGATGCCGGTTGTTGGCGAATGCAGCTCCACCTGGTGATTGGGCAAGCCGACGAGGTAGGGGCTGTCGGCGACGCCTTCGACCGACGTCTTGTCGACCCCGTCCTTGACCATGGTCGCCTCGAGCATGGTGCCGGCCATGATCGACTGACCGACCATCACATGCTTCCAGGCGATCGGCATGCCGCCAGCGTCCAGGCCGATGCGAGCCTGATGCAGGAACGCCGAGCGGTAGTAACCGCCGCGCACGTCGTCCTCCCGGGACCAGACAGTTTTCACCGGCCCGCCTGCCGCCTTGGCGACCTGCACGGCTTCAGCGACAAAATCCGAGGTCGGGTTGGCCCGCCGACCGAAGCCGCCCCCGAGAAACTCAGTGTGGATCTCGACCTGTTCGGGCTTGAGCCCGGTGATCTTGCCCGCGATCATTTGATCCAGGGTCTGGAACTGCGTGCCGGTCCAGATCTCGCATTTGTCCTTACTGATTTTCACCGTGCAATTGAGCGGCTCCATCGGCGCGTGGGCCAGGTACGGCACGCTGTATTCGACGTCGACGGTCTTGGCCGCTTTGCCCAGTGCAGCGGTTGTATCGCCGGCCTTGCTGGCCGAGGTGCCAGGGGTGGCTGCGAGTTTGCGGAAACTTTCCAGCAGTTTCTGACTGTCGAGGCCGGCGTTCGGCCCCAGGTCCCACTCGACCTTCAGCGCATCGCGTCCGAGCTTCGCCGCCCAGTAATGGTCGGCAATCACCGCCACGCCCGTGGGCACCTGCACCACTTTATGCACCCCCGGCACCGCCAGCGCCTCGGCGCCTTCAAAGGATTTGACGCTGCCGCCAAACACTGGCGAACGGGCAACCATGGCGGTCATCAAGCCCTCGAATTGCACGTCCATGCCGAACTTGGCCCGGCCGGTGATTTTCTCCGGGGTGTCCAGGCGCTTGGTAGGTTTGCCGATGAGCTTCCAGTCCTTGGCCTCCTTGAACTTGATCGAGGCCGGATCCGGCACCGGCAGCTTGCCGGCGTCGTCCGCCAGTTCGCCGTAGGTCGCGCGTTTGTCGCCGGCAATGACCACGCCTGATTCGGTGCGAATCGCCGAGGGCGCGACGTTGAAGCGCTTGGCCGCGGCCTCGATCAGCATCAAGCGCGCTGCAGCGCCGGCCTGGCGGTAACGATCGAACTCCATCCAGGTCGAGGTCGAACCGCCGGTGATCTGCATGCCGCCGAACCCCGCCATGCCGTAATCCGCCGCCGACGCGGGCGAATGCTCGACGCGGATTTTCGACCAGTCGGCGTCCAGCTCTTCGGCGATCAACATGGTCAGGCCGGTCCAGATGCCCTGGCCCATTTCCGAATGGCCGAGCAGTACAGTGACGACGTTGTCGTTGCCGATCCGTAAAAATGCGTTCGGCGCAAAAACGTTTCCTTCATTCTCCGCCCCCACGGCAAAGCGATGCGCGCCGGGAATGACGAACGCCACCACCAGACCACCGCCCAACAGTGCGCTGCCCTTGAGAAAACCGCGACGTGATACCGGGTTGATGCTGTTCATGGTTCAGACTCCCCTCAACGTGGCATCAACCGATCTCGGCGGCGCGTTTGACCGCGGCGCGGATCCTTGGGTAGGTGCCGCAGCGGCAGATATTGCCGGAGAGCGCCTGATCGATGTCGCTGTCGGTAGGCTTGGGGATCTTCGCCAGCAACGCGGCGGCGGACATGATCTGCCCGGACTGGCAGTAACCGCACTGCACCACGTCGAGTTCGGCCCAGGCTTGCTGCACCGGGTGCGAGCCGTCGGTTGAAAGGCCTTCGATAGTGAGGATTTTTTGCCCGTGGGCCACCGCGGTGGCGGGCGTGATACAGGAACGCAGCGGCGCGCCGTCGACGTGCACGGTGCAGGCCCCGCACTGGGCCATGCCGCAACCGAATTTGGTGCCGGTCAGGTGCGCGACATCGCGCAGGACCCAGAGCAGCGGCATGTCCGCGGGGACATCCAGCTCCTGATCCTTGCCATTGATGTTCAGGGTCAGCATTGCGAATTTCCTCAGACTCACGGTGTTCTGAAGGGGCGTCGCTGTGACAACAAAATGCCCACGCACGCCTCGGGTTATCCCTACAGCTAAGCGCAAAATGCCGGGGGAGACTGGCTCATCGACCACCGGTCACATGAAAAAGACTGAAATGGCGCGCTCTGTAGCAGCTGTCGAGCCTGCGAGGCTGCGTCCGGCGACGAAGTCGTCGTAAACCCTGCGAATGCGGTTTTCCTGATGCACCGCGGGGTCTGATTTCACGACGACTTCGTCGCCGAACGCAGCCTCGCAGGCTCGGCAGCTGCTACGGACCGTGATGGGGCTTAGAAGTCGGTGGAGACCGACACTTCACGCCATGTCTGCAACTCATCGGCAACAAACGCGTTCTTGGCTTCAATTGCTGCGACGCAGTCACTGCCCAATGGCAAGCGCAGCGGCGCTTTTTTCGCTTCCACCAGGGTAATCATGGTCTGCGCGAGTTTGTCCGGATCGCCCGGCTGATTCAGGGTCACGGCCTTGGCAATCTTGCGCACTTCACCGGCCGTGCTGTCGTAGTCGGCAATCGTCGACGGGGATTCGACCAGGGAATTGCCTTCGAGGAATTCGGTTCGGAAGTAACCAGGCTCGACCACGGTGACTTTAACGCCCACCGGCGCCAACTCGGCGTGCAGTGCCTCGCTCAGGCCTTCGACGGCAAATTTGGTCGAGCAATAGACGCCAAAGCCCGGCCCCGACGCGTAACCACCCACCGACGACAGGTTGATCACATGCCCACTGCGAGCGGCACGCATGTATGGCAAGACGGCGCGAGTGATGTTCAGCAAGCCGAATACGTTGGTTTCGTACACACGCCGCACTTCATCGGCGCTGGCTTCTTCCACCGCGCCCAGCAAACCGAAGCCCGCGTTATTGACCAGCACGTCGATGCGCCCGAAGTAGTCGATGGCCGCCTTGGCGACCGCAACGCCTTGGGCTTCGTTGGTGACATCCAGGGACACGGCGAGTAACGCGGGTTGAGTGCCAAAACGTTGAGTGACGCTGCTGGCATCACGGGCGGTGGCCACCACCGCGTCGCCATTGGCCAGCGCGGCGGCCGCGATCTTGGCGCCGATGCCGCGAGAAGCGCCAGTGATGAGCCAGACACGTTTGAAGGTGTGGGAAGTGGTCATGATCGAGTTCCTTGTTTGGGTTGGGGTGAGCACAAGGTACGCAGGAAGATTGGTCGGAAAAATGCCCTCGTGTTACAAGCACTATGAAACTGTCTTTCATAATGGCGCCGACATGAACCACGACCCCTTCGACGGCTTGACCGAGTTTCTGGCGGTGGCCGAGCACAAAAGCTTCACCCTCGCCGCCACCCGGTTGGCGGTGACGCCCACGGCGGTCAGCCACGCGATCAAACTGCTGGAGCGGCGCACCGGCGTGTTGCTGTTCCAGCGCACCACGCGCCGGGTGGCGTTGACTGAGGCCGGTGCCAGCCTGTTCGCCCGTCTGCGCCCGGCGGCCAGTGAGATCGATGAAGCCCTGGCCGTGCTCAGCGGTTATCGCGACCAACCGATGGGCACGCTGCGCATCACCGCGCCGCGCCTGTCCGGCGCCTTGTTGATCGAGCCGCTGATGCCGCTGTTTCGTCAGGCTTATCCGCAGGTCAGCCTCGACATTTCCCTGGACGACGCCACGGTCGACCTGATGGAAAGCGGTTTCGATGCCGGGATCCGGCTGGGAGAGTCCATCGAGAAAGACATGATCGCCGTGCGCCTGACACCGGACCTGCAATGGTCGGTGGTGGGTTCGCCGGCGTACTTCGCCAAGGCTGGCAGACCGCTCAGCCCGGAAGACCTGACCCGGCATGAGTGCATCGGCTTTCGCTTCGCCAACTCCGGCAACGCGCATCGCTGGGAGTTTCGCCGCGCCGGGCGAGACTTCACGGTGGGCGTCGAGAGTGGCGTGATTGTCAATGATCGCAAGCTACTGGTCTCAGCGGCCCGAAACGGACTCGGACTGGCTTACGCCTGCAACCTGGAGATCATCGACGAGCTGGCGAACGGTCAGCTGGAGACAGTGCTGCAGCCGTTTGTGCCGCTGAGTTCGGCGTTGTATCTGTACTTCCCCAGCCGCACCCAGACACAACCGAAACTGCGCGCCTTTATTGATATGGCCACGCAGTGGATTGCTGATCGCGGTGGCTTGGGGCGTTAGCGACTGCGCATCAGGCCACCGCCGTGACCAGGCCTTTACCCAAGCGGTGCTGGGCCAGCAGGCGCATGACGTAGCCAATTTTGAGCAAGGTCGGCCCGATAATGGTCATGGCATGCATCGTCACCAGGGCGACAATCGGCAAATGACCGTCATAGAGATAGGCGCCGTAGATGCCGACCAAGAGCAGCGCCAGGCCTGCGCCCAGTACGCGGCTCGACAGGTGCAGAACGTTCTGAGGATTGCTGAAGAAATCGAACATTTTTCGGTACTCCTGAAGCAGTTCAGTTGTACGTTTTACATATCAAGTCCCGTGCCAGTTTTTTAACCCATATAAATCAGCAGCCTGAAGCCAATGGAGTCATATCGACCAGCCTCACAGATAGTCTGTATGACTCAAATGATTGTCATTTTGACTCATGCGTTCATCTACCGACGGACAAATGTCGATCTACGGTCCAGCCAATCGACTACGGGCTGGCTACGCTGATAATCCAGCATGAGTCACCCGTAGAGGAGCGCCACCATGCAACGCGTGCAAAAACTGACTCCCTGCCTCTGGTTCGACACTCAGGCCGAAGAGGCGGCGAAGTTTTACTGTTCGATCTTCGATCATTCGAAAATCACTGCCATCACTCGCTATGGCAAGGCCGGCCAAGAGGTGCATGGCATGCCTGAAGGCTCGGTGCTGACGGTCAGTTTCGAACTAGACGGACAGCCGATGACAGGTCTCAACGGCCGGCCTGTGTTCAAGTTAAGCGAGGCGATTTCATTCCAGGTCAACTGCCAGACCCAGGAAGAAGTCGACTACTTCTGGGGCTCACTTTCCGCCCACCCGGAAAACGAGCAATGCGGGTGGGTCAAGGACAAATTCGGCCTGTCCTGGCAGATCGTGCCGGTCGCCATGATGGACATGTTGAAAGACCCGGACACGAAGAAATCCCAACGCGCCATGCACGCCATGATGCAGATGAAAAAACTCGACATCGCCGCCTTGCAGCGAGCCTTTGACGGCGAGAGCTAATACACTCGGTTGCTGGCCTGCCTGGGACCCTGACGATGAAGCACACCGTTGCCAAACACGCTGACAAAGCCCCCCACTTCTGGCGCGACGACGCCCTGCCCTTCATCGAAGCCCGATCCATCGCCGACGGCCGTGAGGTCTGTTACACCCGGCATTCTCACGAGCACTTTTCCATCGGAGCGATCACTGCCGGGCGCAGTACCTACCTTCACGAGCACGCGCAGTTCGAGGTCAGCGCCGGCACCGTGGTGTTGATGAACCCCGATGATGTGCATGCCTGTAATCCGATCGACGATCAGCCTTGGTCGTACCTGATGCTGTATGTCGAGACTCCTTGGCTGACCGGTTTGCAACATCAGCTCGGCTTCAGCCAGGACTCGGCGTTTCGACGGTTTTCTATCACCCACACCCGCGATGGCAATCTGTTCGCCGGCCTCAACGGTCTGTACGAAATACTGATTGATCCCTTGCAGGACGTGTTGTGCAAACACAGTGCGGCGGTGGAGTTTTTTACCGATGTGCAACAGCGCCTCAATCCGATCGATCAACCGCTACGAGAACCTAATTTCAAGCTGGAACGGGCCGCCGATTACATTCGCGACCACTGCACTCACCCGCTCAAACTGGAGGACATTTGCGAAGCGGCTCAACTGTCACCGTCCTATCTGATTCGTGCCTTCAAGCAGCATTACGGCATGACACCCCACGCATTTCTGGTCAACCGGCGTATCCAGTTCGCCCGTGATCAATTGCGCAACGGCAAGTTGATTGCTGATGTGGCGCTGGAAGCGGGATTTGCTGATCAGGCGCACTTTCAGCGAGTATTCAAGCAACACTTGGCTGCGACACCGGGGCAGTATCGCGGTTAACTTAATGTTTCGAATCCATTAAAAACGGTCATTACGGACAGAGCGACAGGCGAACTGCACTTCCTTGGGAGTCATACAAAGTCATATATCTAAAATGACACTACCTCCCCTCTTATTTAAGATCCCTCCCCCACGTTACAACCTGATTTGACACCAGAAGATGGAGCTTCTTACTTGAATATTTCAGACAGCACCCTGTTTTTATCCAACAAACAACGCGAAAAAAAATCCGTCACCGAGGCCATTGCCAACTTCCTCAATGATGAATATGTGATGGAAACCATCGGATGGTCATGGGACCATTTATCGCTCACCCGTATTATCGACTCCGAGCTCGACATTTTGCATCGACCCGCCGCTATGTGCTTGTCGAGGCTTATCCGGCACCCTGAGTTCTTAAAGATAAAATCCGAAGAACGCATCCCCGAGACGAGTTCTTTTCATGTCGATGAGCGAGGTCATCTCTTTTACACTCATGAGAACTTCAGTAGCCGCACCGTCGACTCCGAGAATATTACCGTTGGCTTCTTCTCTGGACGCACTGACATCACATCCTTTCTCGTCGGCCTTGAAGAATTCGACGAAGACCTTCAATTGTTGGCAAGTATGGCCAAGTTGACCGGTGGCTGGGTGACATCCACGGATAAAATGGCGATCGGTCAATGGCTTCGCCTTCACGGCTTGCCACTTCCGACTTCAGTAGAGAGTGCCAAAGAGTTGATCGACTTGATCAATAACTCGATACTGCCAGACAGCCCGCCGTATGACGATTACTGGCAACTGCTGGATTCCCCTGCAGACTCTCCGTTCAATCTCACAGAAGAAAATCGCGCGATTATTCGTCGCGTCTCTGAAGAACTGACGGCGGGTGAAGTTCCTCTGGTTACCCAGCTGGTTGATTCGCTCATGCTCGAAAGCGGCTCCGCCGACGGATTACCCACCAGCCAGAGTTACCGAATGGCAAGGCTGATCGACATCGCCGTGTGGGAGTCCGGCATCCGCCAGCAATACTTCGACGCCTTGGGTTGGTTCGTCGATGAGAATGGCCCCATACCCACAAATCAGTTTATTGAGCAACTGATCATAGCGGCGATGCTGCTTGATCTGGATCCCGACGTTGAGCGGGCCAGTACCACGTTTGCCGGCTTTGACCTGTATTCGAAACACTACTTGCTTGTCAGTCCGGCAGAAGTGCGCACACAACTTGAACGGCATCTGGTCGCCACATTCAAGCTCAACGAAGTCCTTGCGCCGCTAGTGGCGGAGCTGGTTCTGGGCGGCATGGCTCCGGAATACCTCGTACGTGATGTGCCGGCCGAACTGCGTCTTGGAACGCCAGGCTGGGTCGTGTTTACCCAAGCCGTCCACTTTGCCGAATCGATTATTCCTGGCGTCTCCCGAAGCATGACTTATCAGCACTTGCTCGGGTTTGGCCGAATTTCGGAATTGAGCCCTGAGCTGAAAACAGTATTTGCCTCGCACTCGACAGACCCAGTGATCACTTGGGCATTGACGAACAGCCTTATTGCCCGGGACGCGGAAGGAAACCTGAGCCAGGACGCCGTCACCCTGGCATTGGAAGAGCATCGACAGCATGTCGATATGATGACGAACGCGCTGAATAATCTTGGCAAACCACTGCCCCATCGCAAGCCTCTGGCTCTGAAAGAACTGTCATCCTACGTGCCTGGTTGCGACCCGAACGAACTGCTTGTCAAACATCGTGGAACAGGTGGAGGTGCTGGAAGAAAGGTTTCGGTGTTAGACCTTTACATGAGCGATGAACTTTATAGTGAGGATTGGGACCGACCAAGAGGTAAAAGTATTTACCAGTCATTCCCTGACTTGACCACACTGTATCCCGTTGCTGACTTATACGAAGAAGCCATTAACAAATATCACAGCGAAATGACAGACGGGATAGCCGACACAATAAAGGTCGCCTTGTCACAACTAAAACTGCACGATAGAGAGTTCATCGAACGTGGTCACTTGGGCATTTACTGCGTTCAAGAATACATCCTTGGACCTTCCTCTACTGTGGCCGGGAAGACTGGTCGTTATGGCGTCATTCTCTGCGCAGTATTTAATAAAAAAGTTCGCTGCTATCAACTGTTCCCGCTGCGAATGGAGTGCACGTTCAGCCAAGAACTTAGTGATGCATTTCGCCCGCTCGTGACGAAGGATTTTTTTGCAACCAAAGCAGTGTTTGTCGACACCAAAGCGGTCCGGAATGTGCCGCTCGACATGCGTGCCTACAGAGCAAACAACGAACCCGCCGATAATGTCGACTATCATGTGTTCATTCGCAAGATCGGGGAGTTCGAGAGCCCAACCGGTCACGAACGCTCCTCGTCGCTGAATAGCTACTTCCGATCTGAACGCAAGGACAAAATCAGCACCCTCATTGCTAAAGAGAACCCTTACTTCACTGAAAATGAATTGACAGAGCTGGGCCGAGATCCTACGCAACGTGAAAAGGCGATTGAAAAAACCGAGGCAGTGTTCAATGTAATTCTGAACCTGATCATTCCATTCAAAGGGTGTATAGAGGATATGACCTCTGGTGATCGGACAAAACAAAGGAACGCCCTACTGGGCTGCGTCATCGACGCAGCAGTCCTGCTGATTTCCGTCGCCGTGATCGGTGTAAGAGTTACCGCTATCAGCGCAAAAGCCGTGACCCTGGTTTCGAAACTGCTGTCTGCATCCAAAGTTGTTGCCAGTACCGCCGTCAGTCTTTTCAATCCCATCAGCGGTGTACCCCAGCTGCTCAAAGGTGGCGCGAAGCTGCTCGGCCGGAGCGTGGTGAAACTGAGCGGCAGCGCCCTCGCCACTTCACATGCTGCCAGACAGCAACTGCGTTACTTCACCGGTGCAAACAGTTACAACCTGATCAAGGCCATCGACCATACCGGCTCGGCTCCCCGGATCCGCATGTCACTGGACACGGTTGCCCATGGGCGTGCGCTGTTCAAGGACGACACTATTGAGACCGTCGAACAGATCGTGACCCGTCTGGGTAACAACAGCGGTCGCCTGCCAGAGGGCGCCTCACCAGTCGAGCTGGAGCAATTGTTCAAGAATGCGGTTGTTGAATCAGCGACCAAATTCAAGCAAGCGCAGGATCTGGAGGCATTGATCGGCCGGACGGCAGTCGATGACCTGTTCAAGGCAGTCCTGGACAAATCTCAATATGGCTACAGCACCGCACGCTCCGCCTCGGGCGCTCAGGGTTATGCCGATACGCTGGCAGCCTATGCCCAGGTCGAAGCAAAAAACGTCAATTACATGAAGGGCTACCAGCAAAACGTGCTGAAGCAGGATCTGGGCAAGGCGCCATTTAACCAGCTCATGGCGGAGTCAACTTTCAACCCAAGCGGCTTTACGGATAATTCGCAGCGGGCCGGGGCCTGGATTGCCAACGGTTCAACCTCCCCAGGTAATGACGTTGACAGCATCGTTCGGGTACTGCGCGAGTATGCGGGCAACCAAAAATCGCTGACCGATCCGGCCGTCATCAAAGAGGTGCACGCACGGATTGCACCTGCCACCTCGGACATCGTGCGCATCGGCGTCAATGACAAGAAATACGCCAGCAACATCAGTGGATTCGCCGCGATGGAACAGCACCTGAAAACACTGAATACCGGCCATGAGCATTTCGACAAACATTTGCTGGCAACCGTGGTGGGGTTCCACGGCTTGGGCGACGGCAACGGCCGCACCGGTCGTGCGCTGTATGCCATCAGCCAGCTTCGAAACAACCGATTCACACCGCTGACAAAAAACGAGTTCAGTTTGCTGCACGGTCTTGATTGAGATAAGTGGCCTGGGGCTAGGAAAACAGCAAATACACCGCACTCGCCCCCAACAATAACGCCATGACCCGATTGAACAAGCGCATCCCTGCAGGGTTGTTCAGATAACCCCGCAGGAATGTTCCGGCATACACCCAGCACCCCACCGACACGTAGCAAATCACCAGGTACACCGCCGCAAACTGCCAGACCAGCCGCGCCTCGCCGTCCGCGACGAAGGCGCCCATGCCCGCCACACACGCCAGCCAGGCTTTCGGGTTGAGCCATTGCATCACCGCGCCGTACAGCATCGACGGTGCCCTACGCGACTCTTTCGCGTCGATGCGACCATCGTCCGCCGCCAGTTTCCAGGCCATGAACAACAGAAACGCCACGCCGGCCAGTTGCACCACCCGCGTCAGCTCCGGCCACAGTCGCAACACCTCATGCAACCCCAGCCCCATCAATACCAGCAATAAAACAAAGCCCAACGTGGCTCCGGCAACGTGCCGCTGACTGGCGCGAAAACCGAACTGCGCCCCCGAACTCAACGCGACAATGTTCACCGGCCCCGGCGTTATCGAAGCGACCAAGGCAAATGTCGCCATGGAGATAATCAGACTCATCGCACACCTTCTTCAATTCAGGGAAACCAGCGCTAACGGTACTGAGCGCCCTGCCCTGCGTATTGAAGAAAACTGCCCTATGCGAAACGACACGGTCTCTGTAGCAGCTGGCGAAGCCTGCGTTCGGCTGCGCAGCAGTCGTGAAATCAGGCAATGCGGTGTTTCAGGTAGACCGCGTGCTCTGGTTTTGCGACGGCTTCGCCGCCGAACGCAGGCTTCGCCAGCTGCTACACGGTTCGCGGCGTGCTTCAAATCCGATCAATCATCCTCATGCAACTTGATGCCCCGGGCGTGCAGCAGGTGAGGCACGATCAGCACCAGCAGCGTCAGCGCAAGGAACGACGCCGCGATGGGCTGCGTCAGAAAGATCATCCAGTCACCCTCGCTGATGGACAACGCGTTGCGCAGTTGTTTTTCAGCCATCGGCCCCAGCAGCATGCCCACGATTACCGGCGCGACGGGGAAATCAAAGCGCCGCATCAGCACGCCGCCCCAACCGATTGCGAGCATCAGCAGCAGGTCGAACGAAGAGTGGCGCATGCCGTACACGCCGATGGTGGCGAACACCAGAATGCCGGCGTTCAGGTACGGCCGGGGAATCTGCAGCAGCTTGACCCACAACCCCACCAGCGGCAGGTTCAACACCAGCAAGATGACGTTACCGATGTACAACGAGGCGACGAGGGTCCAGACCAGATCGCCCGATGTCTGGAACAGCATCGGCCCCGGTTGCAGGTTGTAGTTCTGGAACGCGGCCAACAGGATCGCCGCCGTCGCGGAGGTCGGAATACCCAGTGTCAACAGCGGCACCAGAGAACCGGTCGCGCTGGCATTGTTGGCCGCCTCGGGGCCGGCAACCCCTTCGATGGCGCCCTCGCCCTTGCTGCCCGCGAACTCTTTGGGAAACTTGCTCAGTTTGCGTTCGGCGGAATAGGACAAAAAGGTCGGGATTTCAGCGCCACCGGCCGGAATCGAGCCGAAAGGAAAACCGATCAGCGTGCCCCGCAACCACGCCGGAATCGAGCGTTTCCAGTCGGCACGCGTCATCCACAAAGACGTCAGCCGGTGCCGACCGGACGCTTCTTCTTTTTGATAAAGCAGGCTGTACAACGCCTCGCCCACGGCAAACAGACCGACCGCCACAAGCACGACTTCAATGCCGTCCACCAACTCCGGCACGCCCAAGGTGTAACGGGCAATCCCCGAGGTCGAGTCGAGGCCGATCAAGCCGATGGTCAGGCCGATCCCCAAGGAAGCGAAACCCCGCAGCATCGAAGCGCCGAGTACCGCCGAGACGGTGGTGAAGGACAGCACCAGAATCGCAAAATACTCCGCAGGACCGAACTTGAGCGCCAGCGTGGCAACGATCGGGGCAAACAAGGTGAGCATCACCGTGGCGATGGTGCCGGCGACAAACGAGCCGATCGCCGCCGTCGCCAAGGCTGGCCCTGCCCGTCCGTTACGAGCCATGAGGTTGCCTTCCAGGGCAGTGACCATGGACGACGACTCTCCCGGGGTATTGAGCAGGATGGATGTGGTTGAACCACCGAACTGCGCGCCGTAATAGATCCCGGCAAACATGATCAGCGCCCCGGTAGGGTCGACCTTGGCGGTGATCGGCAACAGCAGTGCAACGGTCAGTGCCGGACCAATCCCCGGCAAGACACCAATGGCCGTGCCAAGCAAGCAGCCGATAAATCCCCACATCAAATTGATCGGCGTCAGCGCGGCGGCAAAACCGACGGCCAGGCTTGAGAGAATATCCACCGTGTTTGCTCCTTGGGCCGGGGTCAGAGCCAGGCGTTGATGAGGGGCGGAAGGGAAACCCCGAGCCCGGCGTTGAACAGCCAGTAGATCGGCAGCGTCAGGGCAATGCCGATGGCCAGGTCGCGCACCGGACGGCGACTGCCAAAACCCCGGGCCGAACAGGCAAACAGCAACCCGGCCGACAGGACGAAACCGATGAGGTTAATCAGCACGGCCACGGCCACCAGTCCTGCAGTCACCCAGGCGGCCCCGAGTTTGCCGCCGGGCAGCGCCTTGGCGGACTCATCATCGTGATCCGCCAGTTCGCGAAAACCACCGGTCACGGCCTGATAACACAGCAGCAGGCCGACGACGCCGAGGAACACCGCCAACGCGTAGGGATAGACATGAGCGCCGAGGATGACGAACCCCATCTCCTCGGGAAAGCCGTAGGCGCCGAGTGCCAGTACGGCACTGATGGCGACCACACCGAGGCCTATCGCCAGTTGTACCGGCAAGATTCCACGAGACTGGCTCATTTAATCAGCCCGACCTCCACCAGCATCGCACGCAAACGCACGTGTTCCTGGTCGACGAATGTGCCGAACTCATCGCCGGTCAGCACGTTGGGCGCCCATTTATTGGTCTCGACATTGGCTTTCCAGCCGTCGCTTGCGGCAGCGGCGAGGACGGCGTCAGTCACTTCCTTGCGCTGCTCGGGCGTGAGGCCTGCCGCCCCGTAGACACCCCGCCAGTTGCCGATAGTCACGTCGTAGCCACTCTCTTTGAGCGTCGGCGCATCGATCCCGGCAACACGCTCTGGCGCACCGATGGCAAGCACCCGGAACTGGCCGTTCCGAATGTATTGGCCCAGCTCGGCATAGCCACCGGTGATCACCTTGATCTGGCCGCCCAATACCTGGGCAACGACTTCACCACCACCGGCGAAGGCGACGTAATTGACCTTATTGACGGGGATCCCCATTTTGCTGGCCAGATCGGCGATACCGATGTGATCGATCGAGCCCTTGGAGCCACCGCCCCAGGTGATGCTGGAGGGTTTTTCCTTGAAGGCCTTGAGCAAGTCGTCGAGGGTTTTGAACTCGGACTCCTTGCGCACGGCAATCACGTTGTATTCGGTGAACAGCCGGGCGATCGGAGTTACATCCTTCAAGGTGATTTGCGGTTTGTTCTGTTCAATACCCGCGACCATGATCGCGCCGACCACCAGCAGTGCATTCGGATCGCCCTTGGTGCTGTTGGCAAATTGCGCCAGCCCCAACGTGCCGCCTGCCCCACCCTTGTTCTCGAAGGTGACGGATTTTGCCGCTTTGGCCTCGACCAGGGCTTTGCCCAGATCCCGTGCGGTCTGGTCATAACCGCCACCGACCGAACCTGGGGCCATGAACTTGACGGTGTCCAGCGCAAACGCCGGTGCAGTGAGCGCGGCAGCGGTAATGGCCACTGCAATGGGGCGGCTGAATCGACGGAACAAGGCAAGCATATGGAGTCTCCCGATATTGTTTTTGTGGGTGCCGATTGAATCTCGCTCAGGAGCAAACCCTGCTCACTGAACATGCGTCTGTGAACAAGCGTAGGTCATGGTTGTGTTTATGGCGTCTCGGGCATTTCAACGGCGCCTGGTGGCGCGGCCTGCGGGCGTTTCCCTACGCGGATCTTGCGAGCGATGTCTACAAACGGCGTGACGATCAGGCTGTAGACCGTCAGGTAACGCTGGTGGTCCTGCTCACCGGTGCCGAAGCGGATGGTTTCCGGCTTCGAGGTGGTGACATAGAGCGTTCCGAACATCCAGTCCCAGAGTGACAGGTTGACGCCAAAGTTCTTGTTGAAGTGTCGGGGCGCGTCGCTGTGGTGAATCTGGTGCTGGGCCGGGCTGTTCAACACATGCTCGAACAGCGGCCCGAACGACAGCCAGACATGGGTGTGACGCAGGTTTGCCGCAAGGCTGTTGAGGATCAACACCAGCCAGGTCACACCGAACAAGGTGTAACGGCTGATCTCGCCCCCACAGGCGTACCAGAAGACGCCGGCAAAGGCCGAAATGCACAGCGTATTCGTCAGTTTCTCGACAATCTTTTCCACGAAGTGAGCCCGGCTGGCGGTGGCCGGGACCAGGACGGGCGCCGAATGATGGACTTTGTGGAACGCCCACAGCCAGCGGGAATGAAACGCTCGGTGGACCCAGTAATTGGCAAAATCCTTGACCAGGAACACCCCCAACCCAAACAGCAGCGAGAGTGAGAGGTGGTCCCCGGCTTGCACTCGTGCGCCCCAAAGGCTGGTCAGGAAACGCACGTAGTCACCGGAACGCAGAATGTACGGATCCACCAGACCGACGATGGGCAATACCAGCGCAACTTTCAGGATGGCGCGAACGAAGTAGTAGCGGTAATCCAGCAACGCCGAGCGATGCAAATGCACCCGGGTGCCGCCGATGAATTGCCCGAAAGAACGCGCGTCGGTCAGCCCGCGGGATTTCCTGAAGCGGAACAGGCCGTAGGCAACGCTGTAAGAGGAAACAAGAAACACCACGCCGAAGCGGCCGTTAAAATCGAAGATGCCCAGAAACTGGTCGGTGACCGGCTTGATCACCCACAGAGACAGATAGTCATGGAAAAGCGCCAGAACATCCACGAGCGGCTGGCCTCCATCAAGGAGAGGAAAGTGTAGATCAGATCGCCAGAGGAGTGAGTGGCCCGGCCCCGCAGGGAAAACGCATTTCAAATGTGGGAGCAACTGTCTTCACCATGCCAGTCATCTGGCTTTGTCCAGCTATGGCTCCGCTACGTATAAGCCCCCACCACCCGCTTCACCTTCTCCAGCGCCACGCCAAGCGCGCTCATGTCCACCGAGCCCAGCGCCAGGCGGATCGCGTGCGGCACATGGACCGAAGTCGCAAACGGTTCGGCGGTTGAGACCGCTACCTGCTCGCGCATCAACGCCATGGCGATCTGGTCGGCCCGTGCGTCTTCCGACAAAGGCAGCCAGATGAAGTAGGAGGATGGATGACGCACAAAGTGCAGGCCGGCCAGGTGTTCGTCCGCCACGGCCTGCCTGGCCTGAGCGTCCGCGCGCTTTTGCGCTTCCAGCAGGCTGACGGTTCCGTCATCGATCCAGGCGCAGGCAATCGCCGTCAGCACGCCGGGCGTGTTCCAGGTGGTCGCCCTGATCGTGCGCTCCAGTGCGGGCACCGTTTGCGGGGGCGCGGCGACAAATCCGACGCGCAATCCGGTGGCGACGCTCTTGGAAAACCCTGAAACGTACAGTGTTCTTTCGGGTGCCAGTTGCGCCAATGGGGGCAGCGAATCCTCAGCCAGAAACGCGTACGCAGCGTCCTCAATGATGTGCAGGTCATGCTTGCGTGAAATCGCCACGAGGCGCTCGCGTTGATCGGCGGCCATCACCCATCCCAGCGGATTGTGCAGCGTCGGCATGGTGTAGACGGCTCGCACCGATCGGCTTCGGCAGAGCTTTTCCAGTGCATCCAGATCAGGCCCGGTGTCGGTGCCGGGAATGGGCACGACTTCCAGATGCAGCACTTCAGCCAGCACCTTGAACCCCGGGTAGGTCAACGCATCAGCCGCGATCACATCACCCGGTTGAAGCAGCGCCATCAGGACCACCGTCAATCCGTGCTGAGCGCCACTGACCAGCAACACTTGCTCGGCCTGGACCGTCAGCCCGCGCGCCTCCAAATGGCGCGCAACCGATGCCCGCTCATGCGGACGACCCGCATGCGGTTGGTAGCGCAGATGGGATTCCAGGTCGCCGGCCAACGCGAGCTGACGCAAGGCAGTGCGCAGCAGATCGGCCTGCCCCGGCACGGAGGGATAATTGAAGTTGAGGTCGATCATCCCCGCCACAACGCTGGGCTGGTGAATGCCCTGACTGGGCGGTAACGAAGTCTCCCGGACAAACGTCCCACGCCCCGTTTCACCGCTGACCAGGCCCATCGCCTCCAGCTCTGCATAAACCCGGCTTGCAGTGACCAGCGCCAATCCGTGGCTGGCGGCCAGCAGACGGTGAGTCGGCAAACGCGTACCCGGCGGCAAACGCCCTGAACGGATATCGGCTGCAAAGGCGTCCACCAGCGACTTGTACCGGGAGCGAGGCATAGGGAAATGTATCCATGACAATTTTTTGATTGTATCGATAGTCGGTCATACGATGCGCTGAATGCAACCCGACACATGAGTGGACGCTAAATGGAACGGACATCGAAGCTGCAAAACCAGACGCTGGAAAAGAACACCAGCGGGTTGATCAATGGGCTGATCGGCGTAGTGATCTTCAGCGGTTCACTGCCCGCCACACGGGTGGCCGTCCTGGAATTCGATCCGGTCTTTCTGACCGTGGCCCGAGCCACCATCGCCGGTGTACTGGCGCTGTGCATGCTGTGGCTGTTCAAGGAAAAACGTCCTGCGCGAAACCAGTTCCTTCCCTTAGTCATCGTCGCGATGGGCGTCGTGATCGGGTTTCCGCTGCTAACCGCGCTGGCGCTTCAGTACGTGACCTCCGCGCACTCCATCGTCTTCGTCGGCATGTTGCCGCTCGCGACTGCCGCGTTCGGGGTGTTGCGCGGTGGCGAACGTCCCCGGCCGGCGTTCTGGTTCTTCTCGGTTTTGGGCAGCCTGCTGGTGGTCGGGTTCGCCGTGTCCCAAGGGCTGACCGCTTCGCCGACAGGCGACATCCTGATGCTGCTGGCCATCCTTGCCTGCGGCCTCGGTTACGCCGAAGGAGCGAAGCTGTCCAAAACACTGGGCGGCTGGCAGGTGATTTCCTGGGCACTGGTGTTGTCGTTGCCGATTGTCGCCCCGCTGACCTGGTGGCTGGCGCCCTCTACGTTCTCGGGGATCAGTGTTCCGGCGTGGTTGAGCCTGGCGTACGTGTCGCTCTTCAGTATGCTGATCGGCTTTGTATTCTGGTATCGCGGGCTGGCTCAGGGAGGGATTGCAGCCGTTGGACAGCTGCAGCTGCTTCAGCCTTTCTTTGGGTTGGCACTGGCGGCCACGTTGCTTCATGAGCAGGTCAGCATTGGGATGCTGGGGGTTACTGTTGCGGTGATTTTGTGTGTGGTGGGTGCGAGGAAGTTTGCGAGATAACGTTAACGGAAGTGTACTGCGGCTTACGTCCACCGCTGTACGGGGAAAGCCACCCGCCGTCCATGATAAAAATACCGCTCTCGCTTCCGGAGACCTGTCATGGACCTCGCCACGCTCACGCTGTTTCTCCCCGCCTGTTTCGCGCTGAACATGGCGCCGGGGCCGAATAATCTGCTGTCGGTCAGCAACTCGACCCGCTACGGCTACCGCATCTCGTGCGTGGCAGGGATCGGTCGGTTGCTGGCGTTTGCCGGGATGATCGCCCTGGCGTCGGCCGGGTTGGCGGTGGTGCTGCAAACGTCCGAGGTGCTGTTCTACGGCATCAAGATTGTGGGCGCGGCGTATCTGTTTTACCTGGCGTGGCAATTGTGGCGTGCCGATCCGGGGGCCGAGAAAGCTGTGACGGGAGCGTCGGTCGGCGTGTTGGCGTTGGCGAGGCAGGAGTTTCTGGTGGCGGCTGGCAACCCCAAGGCGATTCTGGTCTTCACCGCATTCTTGCCCCAGTTCGTCGACCCGACCCGCGCGGTGACGCCGCAATTTGCGTTGCTCGGCGCGTTGTTCCTGATGCTGGAATGGATCGCCATCAGCGCCTACGCCTACATGGGCTTGCACATGCGCCGCTGGTTTGCCGAGCCTAGGGGCAAGCGGATATTCAACCGCTGCTGCGCGGGGTTGTTATCGGCGGCGGCTTCGGTGCTGTTGATGGCGCGCCGTGCTTGAGTTCCAGGGTTGACCGGATGCTGCGCAGGTTCAAACTGCGGTGCGGAAATGGCGCAGTCACATCACTGCTTACATGAGCATTTGACCGGCGGTGAAGCCGGCCGGTCTTGCTGCCAACTAAAGCCCCCTGTGATCGGCAAACCACCGGGGGCTTTCATCGCGCTTGAAACGCAGCGAGTCGCTGCTATGTCACTTCTGGCCCTGATTACCAGCCAAACATCAGTTAGCCACTCACCACAGCAAGCGGCACCTACTTGGGCAGATCAATCTTATCCAACACCCGATTCGCTGTGATCTCCGCCGTCATGATGCTGTTTGAAATACCTAGCAGCGCGTAACGCGATTCACCCTCCAGATGATCCACCAACTGATGGACCATCACATCGACCGAGGCGAGCGTCTCGACCAGATAAACCGCCAGGGTTTCGGCCGTGGCCTCAGGGTCTACGGAAAACAGGGTACTGCGGATTCGCGGGGTGGCTTTGATGTCGGCATTCGACGGGAAATGGAAGTCGAGCGCCCGCTCGGCGGCTTCGTTGAGTTTTTTGGAATCGGTGGATTCGTAGGGGGAAACGTCTTCCGTTTCCGGAGGGTTTGGTGTTGGTTTAAACATAGATGAAACTCCTAATTGAAATTAAGGAGCCCTCACCCTCGCTACCAAACGAATGGGTGGTGGCCATACGCGGGTTGGTAGACCGGCAATTAGGAACCGGCGCCCCCGAAAGAGCCCTGCGCATGACCACCATAAAAAACAGAGACCTGAAGAGGCCTACAAACGGTGGCGCAATGCGCCTAATTGCCGGGCTACCAAACCCGATCGCTGATATTCAGCGACCCGGAAACGATAAAACCCAGGCCCTAGGCGCACAAGCCGGCGGATTCTGGCGCAGCCGTAGGCAACGGCGCAAGGATTTGTAGCTTTCAGGAAGTAAACCCGATGACGTTTAAACAAGCGCCCTAAAACCCCGTTGAATGAACGGGCACGCACTCACTTTGAGCAATAGAAGTCGTGGACGTAGCGATAGCTAATGAGTAGCTATGCTTGGTCTGCTGCCGGAATTAATTGAGCAGATTGGGCTTCCCGTCCATTTTCAGCAGTTACCCGACTGTCACAATGCCCAGTCTAGTCAGGCTAGACGACAGAACGAGGATGTTATCCACCAAGCCCATGAAGGTGGTATCACCCCACTTGAGGTCAATTTAGAGTCAGGGCCAAAGAGGAATCCGTCATGACCGTAGTCGATCGCCTCAGGTATTTGCGCGTCGTTCTAGTGTTGGCTGGCCTCGCGTGCCTTGCCCTCTACCCACTTATGTTGTTCTGGCCGTCCGGCTGGGCCTGGCACGTCGGTCACTCGGACTACCCGATGATGATCGTTGGCATCTACGCCACACTTGGCGTGTTCTTGATCCTGGCCGCGCGTGATCCATTAGCCAATCTGAGCCTGATCTGGTTCACCGTATGGTCCAGCGCCGTACACGGAGGAATCATGGCCGTCCAGGCGGTCATCCAGCCGGAGCAAATGGGGCACTTGGCAGGTGACGTGCCGGCGCTCTTCATCGTGGCGGTTGCCTTGGCCATCTTGACGCCCCGCTCGCAATTGGCCGCTCGGCCCCGGACATACGATGGGGCCTAAGAGCAGATTTGACTGTCAGAGCGGGACGAAAATTGCGTTTCTACGCAAGTTTTTGCGTCTGCTGATCAACCAAGTACCAACAGATTTTACGTAGCAACGCAGTCTTCAAGACTGTGCCGGCTTTTTTCACAGCCAAAGGCGTTTTCTGCCTGTCACGACTGACCGGTTGGGTCGTCAGCTGACCTGCGCGACCGGCAACTATCGGCCAGAAGCAGACCTTCGTGCCGCAAGGGTGAAGTTGACTTGCGATTGAACGGTCGGTGGACGACGTTCGTGCACCTCAGTAACTTTACCTTTTTGCGAATTGCGCATAGGAAAAGCAGCTGTGATCGATGATCCGTTACCAAAAAACTGGCGGGACCTCCAGACAGGTGTTCAACACATCTTCCGTAACGTCGGCTTGCTTGCTGATGTCGAGGTTGATCTGGAAACGCCGCGTGGTTCGGTGAATGTGGATGTCCACGCAATAGACGTTCGGAGCGTGGACAAAATCAGATACATCGTCGAGTGCAAAAACTGGGGCAGTGCCGTACCCCAGTCCGTAGTCCATTCGTTCACAACGGTAATGCACGAAACCGGAGCGAACATCGGATTTATCATTTCGAAGCGTGGGCTACAGCAGGGTGCCAAACGATATACCCAAAACACAAATATCGTTGGGATGACGTACTTAGAGTTTCAGCAAAGATATTTTGAGGCTTGGTGGAAGAGGTACTTTTGTCCACGTATCGGCGATGCCGCGGACAACCCGCTTCGGTACACCGAGGAGTTCAACAGTGTGCGAGACAGCGCTTACGAAAAGCTCAGTGGTCAAGATCAAGAAAAATTTGATCGGCTAAGGCGAGAGAACGGTGGATCGCTAATGATCTTGTCTATGTTCAATTACTTGGCCATGTCGCCAGTGTTGAACACGGGCACCATGCTGGATGTTCCAACGAATTTGGATGAGTTTAAGACCAGGGTACTCGCAAAGATTACTCCTCACATCGAATGGCATTGCGACACCTTTCGGGGGTTGCTAAACATCATTCTGAAATACCTAGCAGACGTGGAAGGAGATTTCGACGCGATATTTGGAGGATCCATCTTTGAACCAAGAGATCCTATCAGCAGGGTGACTGCTGATGGTCCCCCTTTGGAGGATGGTATTTATCATCGCTGACTCGCCGGTTAGTGCGATAGCGCGCGCTGTCGATTGCGCTTGCCTCAGCGTTGCTACGAAAGGCAGGTAGCAGCCTTGCGTGAAGGGCAACTATGGGTCGATTAACGACCACTACGCATTGCGACTGTTCCACCCTTGTTCTCCCTCAACCTGGAGGACAAACCATGAACATTATTGCTTTACATCGCCATCAGCCTTGGAACAAGGGAAAGCTTGTAGGGCAGAAAGCCCCGCTCCGAGTCAGCGATATCTGGGCTATTCAGGTCAGGCTTCAGCTTGCGGAGAAGACACGGGATCTAGCTCTCTTCAACTTGGCCATCGACAGCAAACTGCGTGCCTGTGACCTGACCAAGCTGCGAGTACGAGATATTGCGTATGGGGAGCATGTTTCGTTACGGGCCATCGTGATGCAGCAGAAAACTCAGCACCCAGTGCTGTTTGAAATTTCTGAGCAAACACGAGTAGTTCTGGAGGCATGGATGCGTCATGCGCATCTTCGCAGTAAAGACTTTCTGTTCCCGACGCAGTTGCATGACTCAGATCATCTCTCCACCAGGCAATACGCTCGAATAGTCAAAGCATGGGTAACAGCGATTGGACTTGACCCGACGATGTACGGTACCCACACGCCACGGCGTACCAAGGCATCGTTGATCTATCGCAGGACCAAGAATTTGAGAGCAGTCCAACTCTTGCTTGGTCATACGAAGCTCGAAAGTACTGTCAGGTACTTGGGTATCGAGGTAGACGATGCTCTAGAAATGGCAGAGCAGACAGAAGTCTAATCGTCCACTGCAACGGTCTGGGTCAGACCGTCGCTTTCCGACCCAACGTGGACATTCGATCCCTAGTAATTTTGGCGAGCGAAAACTGGGAAACGCCAATGTGCTGAAGCGCAAAGCATGGCGCGAGTAGCGCTATCCGAGATTCCGCTTTGCTTCCTCGAAGCGTGTGTAAACCTTATTAACGCGGCCTTCAAAGGTCATTCGCCCGACGGTCTTTCTGTCGGTCCAGTATTCAGCTGTCAGCGAATCCGGCATGTATTTCGCGCCATGCGTGGAAATAGTCGCAGCTCCAACGTGTCGTTCGCTACGAATGCCGCGAAGCTCAATGCCGGGCGTGTTGACGTATACGACCGACACGTTGAAGCGATTGCCGCAGGGCGTTGGCTCGATTGCGTGGGCGAGCAGGCAGGATTCGGACTCCGACGTCATAAGCTGAATTTGAAGCTTGCTCAACGTCTGCACGATGCCAGCGTATGCTGCAATTGAAGGGGCTTTCTCGCCAGTTTCCGGGTTGACCCATTCCGATTGGATCGTCACTTTCCAAGTGCCGCGAATGTCGGGGCGATTAAAAAGCCAACCCTGAAAAACGCGCAGTCGCCAGAAAAGATGCTCCATCGCCGTCGCGACGACTACGAGGACGCCGACCACAGTGGTGAATGGCGCAAGGTGGTCCCAGGAGAGCGGCGTTCCTTGCAACCAAAGAGCCAATCCCCATGCAAGAGTGGCTATGGCGAGCGCTACAGTAATCTGGAGGCGTGTGAACATGGCTCAGGAAATCCCAATATATTGGCGGGCACTGTCCACGAAAGCTTCAAATTGCTTGCGCTTCGTGTCGTCGTTCTTCAGCAAGTATTTCCATTCGCTCACTTCACCCCATTCCTCGCAGAGTCGCATGCTAGACAAATAGAGGGACAGGTAATTCAATACGGCAGATACGTCTTCGTACCATATAGCGTGGGTGAAACAATTATTGGGAGCATTCCATACGAGGCATTCGACGTTGAAGCCCTTAATTGGCTTAGCTTCTGCGAAACCTTCATCGTCCATGATGTTGCGAAGCTTTTTAACGATACGCACAACGCCGCGATATGCTCTGCTTGTGTTGTTGTTTTTGGTATTGCCGTTTTCGTAATGCTGGCGCGGCCATTCGTGGGTGTCGTAGAGGCGTTCGGGCCAGTTAATGATCCTACCGCCACTGTCTGGCTGCAACTCTGTTCCGCAAACGTAGGTGCCGTCAACGGAATAACGGCGGTGCACCATGAGAGGCACTACGTCACAATCGACACGGTAGGTGTTTTCGTGAACATCGAACGCCTTATCGCCCCGATTGACGGTCGCTCGCCCAAAGCGGCTTACGAGCGCCTTTTCTATGTCATTCTTAAAATGTGAGTATCCATATTCGACTCCAATCACGTTGAAGTCTGCGTCTGTTTTACCAGGCGGGTAGTCGGTGCCGAATAGATTGCCGGTGTAAAGGACACCGATATCTATGTCACTGTCCTGCCGGACGTTAACGCGGTTGCGGTAGGAGCCTTGAACAAAAACTTTCGTCATTGACGCCACTTTCGGGTCAGCGGCGAGTGCTTTCTTGATTGCGGTGATTGTGTTGTCGATTCTATCGGTTTCGGTTTGACTCGGGGCTTGCGCCCATGATGCAAAACGCTCGTTCCATATCGCGCTCACGAGAATCCCCCCCTTTTCAGAAATTCCCCATAGATGACGGTCGGGTCGACCATCTCACATTTCAAGAGCAATGTCTGGCTAATCCTTAGCGGTATGCCGATAAGCATAACCCTTTAGTTACGCGATCTTTTACTGATGCGGAGGTTGGGCAAGATCCCTCACTCCTTACGGCGGCGGATTAGAGTGCAGGAGCGTGTGCTTCTGGCCGTTTCGATTCGATACTCCCACTCAGCAGTGACACAAACCAGCCAGAAGCAACGGATTAGACAGGCGAAGAAGATCCATAGAGGACGGTAGACGCGCTGATGGCGCTGCGCTATCGTCGATGCCGATTACATGTTGAAGCAGCCTGTGTGCACTATAAATTTGTTGCCCTTAGACTGAGGCCTCACAGATATCCGATAGGAGAATTCATGACTGACTGTAAAAAACAAGTGAATGATTTGAGCAAAGTCATAGAACAGAAAATAAAAAATCAGTTTGAGGTTATAAAACGGATAGATGTTTATATTGGCACGACCAATACAAAGTGCACGATTATTATGTCTTACTGTGCAGCGGTCGTCGCACTAACATTCGCACTGCTTGGCAGACTGGATCTATCAACCATAAACCCAATTTCTGTATCTATTGGTCTCTCAAGCGGCCTCAGTTTGATTACCGCAGTAATTTGCATGTTGATGGCATGCCTGACTATATTTCCTGTTACGTTTAGCAATCCCGACAAGAACAGAGGGGAATCGTTAATTTATTATGGTGATATAGCAAACATCAAAGATGGCTCTGATGAATATACTAGAAGAATCGTTGAGGTCTCTGATGAAAATTACCTCAACGACTTAAGCGGCCAAGTTTTTACTTTGACAAAAATTGTATCCCGCAAGTTCTGGCTGATACAGAAGTTGTCCGTTGTTTTGTGCCTTCACTTTTTGTGCATAACCGCATTTCTTGTGGCTTGTGTTTTTCGCTTTCTATCGTAGAGGGATCTGTGTTGAATAGAAGTATTTCAAGAGAGTCTTTTTCCCGGATGCTAGATTCGGAAATCAAAAAGAATAGTAGAAAAACCTCGACCGCAATGGATGGTGCGCTACGTGCATCAATGGAAAGCATCAATGAACATGTTGAGAAATCTTTAGCGACACCAGATGTTTTTGACCAGGAGTCAATCCAGCAGGATATTCGTGCTTCGTTTGGAAGAGAAGGGATTAATCTCAACAAGATTGGAACTCACCCAGACTTTATGCATCTCGCTGAAACTGATGACCAGGAGAATCATTACATTTGCTCGCTTTTTCTAGACATAAAAAACTCCACGAGACTTACGTTTATCTACCAGCTCCATGAAGTCGTAGCTATAAAAAACACAATCTTGAAGGCAGCAGCTGAGACCGTGCGGGCGATGGACGGGCATGTTCATCGGTTTATGGGGGACGCATTGCTAGCCTTTTTTGGAGGAAAAACACAAGATAAAGATGACAGCATAATTAACGCTATTAACTGCGCTTCAGTTCTCGAGTCTTTGATGACGGGAACCATAATTCCTGTGCTTGAACAGAAATATGATCAGAATCCAAAAGCAGACTATTTGGGTTTTCGCATAGGCTTGGACTACGGTTCTCACGATGATGTATTGTGGGCGTCATACGGTTTCAAAGGTGTTTACGAAGTCACTCCAACCTCCTTCTTTGTGGATGTTGCAGCTAAACTTCAAGGCATCGCGGGCAAGAACAAATCGATGCTTGGTCGAAATATCATGGAAGAAATCGACCTTCCTGAAGATTACACAAAAATCAGAACTCGCACCCAAACTAATAAAAACGGCGAGATAGAGAAATTCCCCCTCCCGAACCTTCCTAAATCATATACGGATCGAGAAGGACGAGTTCATACATACAAGGTTAGAGAGCTAGATCATGCCAAATATCGAGATCTCCTTCCATTTCCGACCGAACTGAAGGAATCACATCCAAATTCAATGCTGGTGTCATGCTCTGGCATATCGTTTAAGTGTTTCACCGTGGATAACAATACGTGGATCGAGTACCCATCCGTATCAAAAATGCTCAATAAAAATATCAACCTTAAATTTAAGGTTGTTATTGATAAGGCCGTTCATGCCAGCCAACACTTTCCTCTCGAATTGAAACTAATAAAGCGAAACTATGGCAAAGAGGCTCAACTAAAAGGACAGCGAGGAATGTTCCCCGTGACAAAAACCTCGGTCATCAAAGATAATAATTATTTAACTGGTTTTTTCAGAGCTGACCCTTTAATTCATACGGACTCGACAGCATACCGCGGACTTCACACGATGGAGGCCATAGTAACTGATGCAAAGGGGATTATTATTTTTAAAGATATAATTGGGGTATATATAAGATAGATCTTCGAAATATTTTTCGATCAACTATCTTGGAGCAGATAGTGTGAGAGCTGTGCGCAAATACAGGAGCGCGGGAGGAACTTGCTCTTTGATGTTGGTTTCGGGGGGTTTAGCCTAGCTTTCAACAGATGTACGCGTTGCTGGATGTCTGCATTTGGCCCGAAAGCAGCCCGTCCAGGCACGGAGGCATCAAGCTAAACCCCAACAAACCCAAGGCGAGCCTGATATTCACCGCATTCCTGCCCCAGTCCGTCGACCCAACCCGCGCCGTGACGCCGCAATTTGCACCGCTCGGCGCGTTGTTCCTGATGCTGGAATGGATCGCCATCAGCGCCTACGCCTGACGTAACGATGCGGAAAGGGTAGTTGGCAAATCAGACGAGCATCCGTATATTCGAATATCCATATATACGAGCTTCCAGCGATGAGCCCACTCCCCTCTCCCACCAAAATCCTCTTCATGTGCACCGCCAACAGCTGCCGCAGCGTACTGAGCGAAGCACTGTTCAATCACATGGCTCCCACAGGTTATGAAGCGGTGAGTTCGGGCAGTTTCCCCAGCGGCCGGCTCAATCCTCAAGCCGTGCAAACGCTGCATAACCTCAATATCTCGACCGAAGGCCTCTACAGCAAAGACTCTTCAGCATTCGCCGACTCCCCACCCGATATCGTCATCACCGTGTGCGACAAAGCCGCCGGGGAAGCGTGCCCGGTGTACTTCGGCCCGGCGATCAAAAGTCATTGGGGACTGGCCGATCCGTCGGAGGTGCAGGGCTCCGAGCAGGAGATTCAGGCTGCGTTCGACAGCACCGTCGAAACGATCAAGCAACGGTTTGCAGCGTTCTTCGCACTGGACCTGAAAAACCTTTCGGACGCCGAACTGAAAGTCGAACTGGACCGCATCGGAGCCCTGTGATGAACGACGACCTGCCCAATCTCGATCTGGACCTGCTGACGTTTCCAACCGAAAGCACCCACAAACCACGCATCCTGCTGCTCTACGGCTCCACCCGTGAGCGCTCTTTCAGTCGGCTGCTGACCGAGGAAGCCGCACGAATTCTGCGTCTGCTGGGGGCCGAAACGGTGATCTTCGATCCTTCCGGTCTTCCCCTCCCCGACGATGCGCCCAGCGACCACCCGAAGGTCCAGCAACTGCGTGAGCTGGTGCTCTGGTCAGAAGGCCAGGTCTGGTGCTCACCGGAACGCCACGGTTCGATGTCGGCGGTGTTCAAGGCGCAAATCGACTGGATCCCGCTGACGATGGGCGCGGTTCGTCCGACCCAGGGCAAAACCCTGGCGGTGATGCAGGTCTGTGGCGGCTCCCAGTCGTTCAACACGGTCAATCAACTGCGCGTGCTGGGCCGTTGGATGCGCATGTTGACCATCCCCAATCAATCGTCGGTACCCAAGGCTTTTATGGAGTTCGACGAGGCTGGGCGGATGAAGCCTTCCGCGTACTACGACCGTGTCGTGGATGTGATGGAAGAACTGATGAAGTTCACCGTGCTGGTGCGTGGCCGCGAGGAGTTCCTGGTGGACCGTTATTCAGAGCGCAAAGAGAGCGCTGAGGAGCTGTCGAAACGGGTCAATCAACGCTCGATCTGAGGCTGCGGAATTCTCTGTCGATTTTCCGGTGGAGGCGCCGCTCGACGCGTCTTATGCTCAGCCCATGAACCTACAAAACGCTTTGCTTCCGCCCCACGCCGAGATGGTTCGCGCCATGCTCGAACGAGACACCGCCTACGAGGGGGTGTTTTTTACTGCCGTGAAGACCACCGGGATCTTCTGTCGCCCGAGTTGTACGGCGCGCAAACCCAAACCGGAGAACGTCGAGTTCTTTGCCCACGCCGATGAGTGCATGTCGGCGGGCTACCGCGCGTGTCTGCGCTGCAAGCCGCTGGACGCTGCGGCCATTGCGCCGGACTGGGTGCAGGCGTTGCTCAAGTCGGTGGACAGCGATCCTGACCTGCGCTGGACCGATGCCCAGCTCGTGGCCGAGGGCATCGAGCCGCTGAAACTGCGGCGCTGGTTCAAGCAGCATTTCGGCATGACCTTCCACGCCTGGCTGCGCACCCGGCGCCTGGGCATGGCGCTGGGCGGTATCAAACAGGGCGATTCCATCGACAACGCGGCGTTCGACTCGGGTTATGAATCCCTGAGCGGTTTTCGCGATGCGTTTCATAAATCCTTCCACATCACGCCGGGCCGCGCGGCCAACAGTGAACCGCTGTTGTTCACTCGCTTGACCACGCCGCTGGGGCCGATGATCGCCATGGCAGAACGCCGTGGGCTGGTGCTGCTGGAGTTTCTGGATCGGCCGGCGCTGACCCGGGAAGTCGAAGAACTGCAAAACCGTTATGGCTATGCCGTGGCACCGGGGCACAACGCTCATTTGCAGCAGATTGAAGCCGAGTTGACGCAGTATTTCGCCGGCAAACTCACCGAGTTCAAGGTTGCGCTGCACTTGCCCGGCAGCGAATTTGCGCGGCAGGTCTGGGCCGAACTGGCGAAAATCCCCTACGGCCAGACCAGCACCTACGGCACCATCGCCGCCACACTGGGCAAGCCCGGCGCCAGTCGTGCAGTGGGCCTGGCCAACGGGCATAACCGGCTTTCAATTGTGTTGCCGTGCCACCGGGTGATCGGTGCAGACGGCTCGTTGACGGGCTATGGTGGAGGACAACCGCGCAAGGCGTTTTTGCTCCGGCTGGAAAAAGCCGCCGTGCAGGTGACCGAACAACTCGCTTTCTGATCCCCTGGTTTTCTGCAAAAGTCATAAGGACATCCGATGGACACGCAATTTCATCAACTGCACCACGACGGCTTGCTGATCCTCGCCAACGTTGCCGACGCCACCGGGGCGCGCATCGTCGAGCAACTGGGCTGCAAAGCAGTGGCCACCAGCAGCGCGGCGGTGGCCTGGGCGCATGGGTATGCGGACGGCAATGCCCTGCCCCTCGAACGCCTGATATCCACCGTGGAATCCATCGCCCGGGTGATTTCGGTGCCGTTGACCATCGATGTCGAGGCCGGTTATTCGGATGACCTGACGCGGGTAGCCGAAGTCATTGATGCGGTGATCGCGGCCGGTGCGGTAGGGATCAATATCGAGGACGGTGCCTCTGCGCCGGAGTTGCTGGCACGCAAGATCGAAGTCGCCCGCGAGCTGGCCAACCGGCGCAAGGTGAAGCTGTTCATCAATGCCCGTACCGATGTGTACCTCAAGGGTTTGGTGCCTGCCGAAGATCGCGTCGCCGAAACGCTCAAGCGCGCTGCGCTGTATCAGGCGGCGGGCGCCGATGGTTTGTTCGCGGCGGGTGTGACGGCCGAGTACGAAATCAAGGCGCTGTGCCAAGGCACGACATTGCCGGTGAACGTACTCGGGCTGCCGGGTTTGCCGTCACCTGAAGCACTACGTGCGCTCGGCGTACGGCGCTTGAGTGCCGGCTCGGGCATTGCCGAGTTTCTTTATGGTGCGATGGCCTCCTTGGCCAAAGGCTTTCTGGAGACCGGCAAACTGGACAGCAGCCACCTTAAGGCCTTCACGTATGGGGAAGTCAACGCTTTGCTCAAACCTGCCGGGCAAGCCTGATCGTCATGCCCGATCCCTATCTATCCGCAACTGAGTTTCTGTCATCGATCGATGAAGACTGGCGGCGCCACATCGCCGCTATCGGCCCGTGCCTGCACCAACCTCACGCAGCTCGCGATCCGTATGAGTCGCTGGTGCGGGCAATTGCCTACCAGCAACTGCACGCCAAGGCTGGGGATGCGATTGTCGGTCGGCTGCTGGCGTTGTATCCGTCAGTGGCGTTTCCCACGCCGGAACAGATTCTGGCGACGGGGTTTGATCAACTGCGCAGTTGCGGGTTTTCCGGGGGCAAGATTGCGACCATTCAAGGGATTGCTCAGGCAGCTTTGGACGGCGTGGTACCGGATTACGCCACCGCACTGGCGATGGATGATGAAGCGCTGATCGAGCGGTTGATCACCTTGCGCGGGGTTGGCCGCTGGACAGTCGAGATGCTGCTGATCTACAGCCTGGAGCGCCCGGATATTTTGCCGGCGGATGACTTCGGGGTGCGCGAGGGGTATCGGCGGTTGAAGGGGCTGGAGGTGCAGCCGACGCGTAAGCAGATGGTGGAGATCGGGATGGCGTGGAGTCCGTATCGCACGGTGGCTTCCTGGTATTTGTGGCGGATGACTGGCAAGTAGACCGCCCCTGTGGGAGCGAGCCTGCTCGCGAAAGCGGTGTCACATGCCCTCCATTATCCAAGGTCGGATGACTGGCAAGTAGACCGCGTTATCGTTCATCGCCAGCAGGCTGGCTCCCACACTGGATCTCGAGTGTTTACAAAACCCCTGTGGGAGCGAGCCTGCTCGCGATGGCGATTTCACATTCAACACATCACTCAAAGCCAATCACAACCCGGACTTCAACCGAGTAAATGCCCGAATCAAAGCCCGGTTGAACGCCTTGCCATTGTCATTCTTGCTGTACAACGAAGCCCGCACCTGCGCCGACGGATACGTCCCCGGATCATTGCGGATCGCCGGATCGATCAACCCGTCCGCCGCCGTGATCGCATTGGCGTAGTGAATGGTGTCGGTGATCGGCGCAATCACTTCGGGCGTCATCAGGTAATCCATCAACGCCAGCCCGGCCTCGGGGTGCGGCGCATCCTTGGGAATGACCATGGCGTCGAACCAGATCAACGTGCCCTCCTTCGGTATCCGGTAACTGAGCTTGAACGGTTTGTTCGCAGCCTCGGCCTGCCCGGCGGCGATGGCGACGTTGCCGTTCCACGACATCGCCACGCAGGTGTTGCCGTTGGCGAGGTCGCTGATGTTCAGGTCATTGTCGAAGTAGCGGATGTACGGCCGGATCTTCGCCAGTTGTTGCTCGGCCCGTTTCAGGTCGTCGAGGTTCTGGCGGTTGATGTCCAGGCCCATGTACTTCATGACCGCCGCAAACACCTCGTTCGGATCATTGAGCAGGCTGACCCCGCAATCGGCAAATTTCGACACCACCTCCGGGTCGAACAGCATCGCCCAGCTGTCCCTTGGCGCGTCCGGCAAGCGCTGTTTGACCGCCTCTTCCTGATAGCCGACGCCGGTAGTGCCCCAGGCGTAGATCCCGGCGTAACGGTTACCCGGATCGAACGCCGCCATGTGCTGGCGGAACTCTTCCCCGACGCCAGCAAAGTGCGGCAGTTGTTGCGGGTTCAGTGTTTGAATCGCCCCGCTTTGGATCGCCCGGGACAGGTGCTGCCCCGCTGTCAGCACCAGGTCATAACCGCTGCGGCCGGTCAGCAGTTTGGTCTCCGCCGTTTCCAGGGAGTCGAAGTGATCGACCACCACATGGATACCGGTTTTTTTCTCGAAATTGCTCAGGGTATCCGGGGCTAGGTATTCGCCCCAGATGTACAGGTTCACCACCGGTTTCGCAGTGTCGGCAGCCTGCACACACAAAGGTGCAAGCACCAGCAATAACGCTTGAGTCAGTTTGTGCAGGCCCATGGTTAAATCCCCTTCCCGGCGTATTGCGGCATGGTGATACAGGCGACATTGCCGCCACCCAGGAGGATTTCCCGAGAGTTTTCGATGCCAACGATTTTGTGCTGAGGGAACAGTTCGGCCAGGGTCGCCAACGCTGCCTGATCCTGCCGATCACCGAACAACGGCACCACGATCGAAGTGTTGCCCGCGTAATAGTTGATGTACGACGCGCAGATCTGGGTCCCGGCCTGACGGGTATGGGTGCTGTCTTGCTGGTCCAGACCTTCGGCCTCTTCAGCGGTCCATTCCAGCACATCCGGTTGCGGCAGTTTGTGCACGATCAACTCGCGGCCACGGCTGTCGCGGGTGCTGCGCAGAATGTCGTAGGCCTCTTGATAGATTTCCCACTGCGGATCATCGCGGTTGTCGGTCCATTGCAGCACCACTTCACCGGGGCGCACGAAGCAGGCGAGGTCATCGACGTGGCCGTCGGTTTCGTCGAACTTGCAACCCCGTGGCAGCCAGATGATTTGCTCGGCGCCGAGGTAGTCGGTCAGACGGCGGGTGACTTCATCCTTGCCCAGATGCTGGTTGCGATTGCGGTTGAGCAGGCATTGCTCGGTGGTGAGGATGCTGCCCTGGCCGTCACTCTGGATGCCGCCCAGTTCAGCAATCAACGGCGCGCGATAACGGTCGAAGCGTTCGATTTCGAGGATTTTGCTGGCGATCTGGTCGTCCTTGTCCCACGGGTAATACAAGCCGCCGTCGAGACCGCCATAGGCGTTGAACTCGAAGTCGACGCCGCGCACTTCACCGCTGTCGTCGTTGACCACAAAGCACGGGCCGCTGTCGCGGAACCAGGTGTCGTTGCAGGTCATTTCCACCACGCGAACCTGAGGCGGCAACTGGCGGCGGGCGGTGGCGAATTGCGCGGCTGAGGCGCAAACGGTGACCGGTTCGCTCCGGGAAATCGCAGTGACGATTTGCACCCAGACTTTCTGCGCAGGCTTGGCGCCGTTGCGCCAGACGTCGGTGCGCTCCGGCCAGCCGAGCCAGCAACCGGACTTGGTTTCGAATTCGCCGGGCAGGCGGAAGCCGTCGAGTTTCGGGGTGGAATCGAGCAAACGTGCCATGGTCAGACCTCATCAGCGGGGATTGGAATGACCACAGGCTAAGGTCGTCGGCACCCTCCTCGCCAACGATGATTATTTCGGAATACTTGAATTCAACTCATCAATCGACCAACTGATCGTTGAACCATTCCAGCATCTGCGCGACGGCCGGACGCTCCAGGCGCACCCGCTCACACACCAGCGCATATTGCCCGAGCGCGGTCATGCTGGCGGTGAAGGGCCGGACCAGCCGACCGCTGAGCAAGTCTTCCTGAGCCGTCAAATTGTCACCCATGGCCACGCCCTGCCCTTGTACTGCGGCTTCCAGCGCCAGGCCCGCGTGGGCGAAATACAGTTGCCGTTCGGGACGTTGATCGCCGGCATGACTGGTGAGCCATGCGGTCCAGGTCTTGCCGTCCTGATCGTCGTGCAGCAGGCAATGGCGCGCCAGGTCCTTCGGGTTTTTCAGGGTGCCCTGGTTGAACAGGCCGGGGCTGCACACCGGGAAGAATTGCAGCGCCGGCAAGGGCCTGACGAAGTACGCACTGCTGTCGACCGGCCCGGTGCCGTAGGTGATCGCCAGATCGATGTCTTCCCCCGGCGCCGTGGCGTCGATCGGCTGTTCGTAAAGGTGCAACGTGATGTGCGGATAGCGCGCGTAAAAGTCGGTGAGGCGACTCATCAGCCACTTCTGCGCCAGCTCGGCCGTGACCGCCAGGCGCAACACCGCCAACGATGAGGGGTCGCGCAATTCGTCGCAGGCCTCGCCGATCAGTTCGAACGCTTGCTGCAGGCTTTGCATCAACCGGCCCGCGGCCATGGTAGGACGAATCTGCCGGCCTTCGCGGATGAACAGCGAGACACCCAGATGTTCTTCGAGCTGACGGATTTGATGGCTGACGGCGCTGTCGGTGACGCACAGCTCGGCGGCAGCCCGGCCAAAATGGGCGTGGCGGGCGGCGCATTCGAAGGTTCTGAGTGCGGCTAAGGAAGGCAGTCGTCGCATGGTCAAAGTTCCAATTTCGAGTTGCTCATGCTGACCCGGCCATTGTCGTGCGTCCAGTCTGACCGCGTTATCGTTCTTCGCGAGCAAGCCCGCTCCCACAGTTGACCGCGTTCTCCCCGAACAACTCGGTCAACTGTGGGAGCGGGCTTGCTCGCGAAAGGGCCAGTACATTCACCACAAATCCAACAACCCATCACCCGCCCTTATCCACCATGACATCCACTGAAACCCGGCGCATGTTGGTGCCTCAACCGGAGGGATTCGCCATGCTCAACGCACTCAAACAGATCAACTCAACCTCGGCCTTCAACCGCTGGGCCGGTTTCGAAGTGACCGCAGCCGCAAGTGGCGAAGCCGAGCTGACCCTGGCTTTTCGCGAAGCCGACATGGCGCAATACGCCGGCTTCCTGCATGCCGGCCTGATCGGCGCGCTGCTCGACACGGCCTGCGGGTTCGCCGCCGGAACGGTCGCGGGCAACGTGCTGGCATCGCATTTTTCGGTGAACTGCCTGGCGCCCGCCGTCGGTGAAGTGTTCATTGCTCGCGGTCGGGTGGTGAAGGCCGGCAAGAAGCAGGTGTTCGCCCGCGCCGAGCTGTTCGCGCAAACCGGCGATCAGTTGAAACTGGTGGCGACCGGCGATGCGATTCTGGTGCCAGTCGAAGTTCGCTGACGGTCTAGGCTGTCTTGGGTAACCCAACCCTCGTCGGAGGTTCCCATGCAGCTCGAAGGTTCCTGCCATTGCGGCGCCGTGTCGTTCAGTTTGACCAGCGCCCACCCCTACCCGTATCAGCGTTGCTACTGCTCGATCTGCCGCAAGACTCAGGGCGGTGGCGGTTACTCGATCAATATTGCCGGTGATGCCGAAAGCCTGAAGGTCCGTGGGCGCAAGCACGTCGCGGTCTACCATGCGCAACTCAAGAACGAAGGCGACAAGCGCGCCCACCGCAGCAGCCTCGGGCGGCATTTCTGCTCGGTCTGCGGCTCGTGCCTCTGGGTATACAGCCCCGAATGGCCGGAGCTGATTCACCCGTTCGCGTCGGCCATCGACACCCCGCTGCCGGTCCCGCCGCAACACACGCACTTGTTGCTCGACTCAAAGGCGCCGTGGGTGGAAGTCGATATGCGTCCCGAGGACAAGCAGTTCGACGTCTATCCCGAAGAGTCCATTGCCGACTGGCATGAACGCCTGGGTTTGAGCCGCTGAAGCCGCTTCACACTCTTTGACAGTTTCCCGACAAAGCTCTCAAAGATTGCCGGCCGGCAGCCGCCTAGCATGGGCGTATCCAATCTCCCTTCGGGTACTCCCATGTTACGTTCGCTGCCTCTGTCGTTGACTTCGCTTGCCCTGCTCTTACCCGCCGACTCATTGCGCGCTGAAGAGTGGCAATACACCTTAAGCGCCGGTGCCGCCAGCGTGCCGCGTTACAGCGGCAGTGACGAGCGCGTGGTCGCGCCACTGCTGGGCGCCAAGGTGGTCAGCCCGTATGGAATTTTTCTGGACACTGAAAAAGGATTGGGCTGGGCGTTCGATGAAGACGACTTCGGCCTGAGCGTGTACATCGGCGCGAGCGATGTGCGCAAGGATCGCAAGACCGGATTCAAGGGCTCGGATGAGCTGAACGGCATGGGCTCGATCAAGTCGCGGCCGGCGCTGGGTCTCGACGGGACTTACCACATGGGCCCGATCATTCTCGGCGCCAGTTTTGAACATGCGCTGGAAAATGACGATGACGATCGCGACACCGGCTCTTCCTGGAATCGCCTGAAGCTGAGCATCAGCGCGCCGCTTTATGAGGGTGACTACGGCAAGGTCACGGGCAGTCTGAACAGTCAGTTTGGCGACAGCAATTACGTGCGCACCTGGTATGGCGTCAGCGGAGTGCAGGCGGCGCGCAGTCAGTTCAGGGCGCATGACACTCAGGGTGGGCTGGTGAGTCGCGGGGCGGAGTTGACCTGGTCAGTGCCGATCGATGACCAGTGGAGTGTTTGGACGGTGCTGGCCGTGCAGTATCTGGCGGGTGATGCGGCGGACAGTCCGATTGTCGAGCGGCGGATGCAGACTTCTTTGGCTGGGCAGGTGGCGTACACCTTTTAGTAATGCGGTGTTGCTGATGGCCTCTTCGCGGGCAAGCCCGCTCCCACAGGGGAATGCGTTCCAAATGTGGGAGCGGGCTTGCTCGCGAAGGGGCCGGTGAGAGCAACACAATCAATCCTGATGCGCCCACGTCATGCGAAACGACGCCCCACCCCACGGCGAGTCCGCCACTTCCACTTGCCCGCCATGGGATTGCGACACCCGCCGCACCAACGCCAGGCCCAGACCAAACCCGCCCGTGCGGCGATCACGGCTGGCGTCCAGGCGCGAGAACGGTTCGAAGATTTTCTCGCGCCCGTCCACCGGCACGCCCGGGCCATCGTCGTTGACCCGCACTTCGTAATGATCACCGGTACGGACCAACGACACTTCCACCCGCTCATCGGCATAACGAATGGCATTGCGCAGCAGGTTGATCACCGCGCGAGCCATGAAACGCGGCTCGATGCGCACCTCATCGACCTGACAATCGACGATCAACAACTGCACCCCGGCGGCCTCGGCCTCCAGCGCCACGCTGCCGACCACGCTGTCCAGCCAACTGCTGGCCTGAATGTTTTCCCGGGTGATGACCGTGGCGCCGCGCTCCAGGCTGGCGTAGGTCAGCAGCTCGGAGACCATTTCCTCCAGCTCGCCAAGGTCGGCGTACATGTCGGCAATCAGTTCGCGATTCTGGGTCGGATCGGGTTGTTGCTTGAGCTGGTCGAGCTCAAACGACAACCGGGCAATCGGCGTACGCAATTCATGGGATACCGCGTTGGTCAGCTCGCGCTGATTGGCGATCAAGCCTTCGATGCGCGCCGCCATCAGGTTGAAGTGTTCGGACAGGTCACGAATGTTCGAGCGCTTGGACAACTGGATCCGCGACGACAGGTCGTTATCGCCAAAACGCTCGGCTGCCAGGCGCAGTTTCTCCAGATCGAGCCAGTGCGGACGGACCCAGAACATCAACACGAAACCGATCATCACCGCGATCATCAGGTACGCCGCAGCGATGTAGAACGGCATCAGACTGGGCTCGGCCGGCAGCTTGATGCTGAGCAACTGAGAACCTTCGTCGATGCGCGAGATGAACTGCGTGTACTTGTCGCGAATCACCAGCAGCCCCAGGGCCAACTCGGCCTTCTCCTGATCGGTCAGGGACAGTTGGCTACTCTCGACCAACGTCAGGCCCAAGCCATAGTGGGGGCGCACCGCTTCCAGTTGTTGTTCCCGGTCCGAACCATCCAGATCGCGCAACTGCTCGGCCAGCGACCAGGCCTGGCCACGCACCGCCTCGCGGTTGTAGCTCTGCATCTGACCGTCGAGCAGCGCATCGAACGTGCGCTCGACGGTTTGCAGCCCCAGGACCAGGCCAACGGTCATCACCAGAAACAGCCCCAAAAATAACCGCAGCATTTACAGCTCCCACGCAAACGGATTGAACAGGTAACCCTTGCCCCAGATGGTCTTGATGCACACCGGTTCGCGCGGGTTGTCCTTGAGCTTGCCGCGCAACTTGCTGATGTAGACGTCGACACTGCGGTTGAGGCCGTCGAAGGCGATCCCGCGCATGCGGTTGAGGATGTCATCGCGAGACAGCGTCTTGCCGGCGGCACTGGCCAGCAACCACAGCAGTTCGAATTCCATGGTGGTCATTTCAATGACCTCGCCCGCCAGCCGCACTTCGCGGCAGCTTCGGTCGATGTTCAGGTTGCCGAACTCCAGGGCATTGCACACGTTGCTGTCCGGGGTCTGACGGCGTTGCAAGGCACGCAGGCGGGCCAGCAGCACCGGCGGTTTGATCGGTTTGATCACGTAGTCGTCGGCGCCGGACTCCAGGCCGAGGATGTGATCGAGGTCGTCTTCCTTGGCGGTCAGGATGACGATCGGCGTGTCGGACACGCTGCGGATCTCGCGGCACACGTGCAGGCCGCTCTGCCCCGGCAGCATCAGGTCGAGCACGACAACTTTCGGTTTGAATTCGAGGAAGGCGGCCAGCGCGAGGTCACCGCGGTGCACCTGCCGGACCTCAAAGCCATGTTGGGACAGAAAATGCGCGATCAGCCCGGCGAGCTTCTCGTCGTCTTCCACCAGCAATACTTTGCCAAAACCCAGGTTATCCATAACGACCGTCTGCTGCCCCTTGTGTGAAGTGGCCGGCATTATGGCGTCAATCGGTGACGGGACGGTGATGACGGGCAGCAAAAACCGGCCTCCAGGGCCGGTTTTCAGCGATCTTTCATACTCTTAAGAGTTTTTAACAATTCACATGCAACAGATCGCAGCCTCGTTTCACTCGACAGCTGCTACAGGGGATACGCAGTTCTATGTAGCAGCTGTCGAGTGAAACGAGGCTGCGATCTGTTGATTTTCACGCCGCTGCTGGCACGCCACTGTGAAAGCGGAACTCAACGTCCGGCGACTCAATCAATTCCTGCTCGGCAGCACGAACCCGGTCGATCACCTGGGCAATATCCTTGGCATCACCGTACTGGTAAGCCAGTTTCAGGTAACCCTGAAAATGACGTGCTTCGCTTTTCAGCAAGCCGAAATAGAACTTGCCCAGCTCTTCATCCAGATGCGGCACTAGCGCCTCGAAACGCTCGCAGCTACGAGCCTCGATAAATGCGCCAACCACCAGCGTATCCACCAGTTTGACCGGCTCGTGGCTGCGTACGACTTTGCGCAGGCCCGAGGCGTAACGCCCGGCGGACAGCTGGCGCAACTCGATCTTGCGCTTTTTCATCAGGCGCATGACCTGCTCGTGGTGCACCAGCTCTTCCCGGGCCAGGCGCGACATCAGGTTGATCAGGTCGATATGGGAGTGATACTTGGCGATCAGGCTCAACGCCGTGCTGGCTGCCTTGAACTCACAGTTCTTGTGGTCGATCAGCAGGGTTTCCTGATCGGCAAGCGCGGCCTGGACCCAGCCGTCGGGGGTGCGGCAGCCGAGGAACTCGTGAATTTCGGGAAGGATCATGGGGCTCACGGAATAAAAGGTATAAATCGAAGGGCGCCGATTATACCGGCCTGCCGCAAGACCACCAGTCGCGACCGTTGATATGCATCAAGTACCGGGTTGGCGACGAAGAACTATAGTTGTCCAACGCAGTATTTTTTACCTTCCTGGAGATCCCGATCATGCAAGCCATTCGCAGCATTCTGGTGGTCATCGAACCCGAACATTCGGAAAGCCTGGCGCTCAAACGGGCCAAACTGATTGCTGGCGTGACCCAGGCGCATCTGCATCTGCTGGTGTGTGATCGCAAGCATGACCACAGCGGCATGTTGGGCGTGCTCAAGGCAGCCCTGATCGAGGACGGTTATAGCGTCACCACCGAGCAGGCCTGGAATGAGAGCCTGCACGAAACCATCGTCGATGTGCAGCAGGCTGAAGGTTGTGGGCTGGTGGTCAAACAGCATTACCCCGACAGCCCTCTGAAAAAAGCCCTGCTGACCCCGGCGGACTGGAAATTGCTGCGTTATTGCCCGACCCCGGTACTGCTGGTGAAAACCTCGAAACCGTGGACGGGCGGTGTGATTCTGGCGGCAATCGACGTCGGCAATACCGATGGCGAGCACCGCACGCTGCACGCCACCATCGTCGATCACGGTTACGACATCGCCAGCCTGGCCAAGGCTCATCTGCACGTGGTCAGCGCCCATCCGTCACCGATGCTGTCGGCGGCCGACCCGACGTTGCAACTCAGCGAAACCATCGAGGCGCGCTATCGCGAGCAGTGCAAATCGTTTCAGGCCGAGTTCGACATCGACGATGAACACCTGCATATCGCCGAAGGCCCGGCGGATGTGTTGATTCCGTACATGGTCCACAAGCTGGGTGCGGCGGTGACGGTGATTGGCACGGTGGCGCGGTCCGGGCTGTCCGGGGCGTTGATCGGGAATACGGCGGAGGTGGTGCTGGATGCGGTGGAGAGCGATGTGCTGGTGCTGAAGCCGGATACGATCATGGATCATCTGGAGGAGATTGTGACGCAGCATTGAGACCTGCGGCGCCGGTTATCCCGTCTTCGCGAGCAAGCCCGCTCCCACATTTGATTTATGTCGTTCACAAATTTTGTGTCCGCCAGAGATTGAATGTGGGAGCGGGCTTGCTCGCGAAGCTTTTAAGATTTACCCGCCGAAGGCGTCTCTGAGGAAACCGGGCGCTATGTAGCGCTGGTAATGCGCCTCAGACAGCAAAAAGAATTCCCGATCAATGGCATCGCGCAGTTCCGGCAGGTTCCAGTCGCGAAACTCCGGCATCAACACCATCCCGTAGGCCTCCAGGTTGTTGATCACCCGCGCCCCCCGGGCGATCAGCTGATAAGCCCAGCAATATTCCGACTGATGCGGCACAAAGCGGATCTTGCGCTGTTCCAGCTGCACGCGCAGGCGCTGGGGGTCGAAAACCTCCAGCTTGCTGGCCATCACCTGGGACAGCAGCTGCTCAAGACGCAGCCACACCGCGCGCTTTTCCTCCTCGTTGTAACCATTCCAGTTGATCACTTCATGGTGGAAACGCTTGCAGCCACGGCACACCAAATCACCGTAAACAGTGGAGCAGAGGCCGACGCAGGGGGTCTTGATGGTCTGATTGGGCATAGGTAGGCAAAACACGGGAAAGCAGAACAGGTCGGCATGTTAGCCCTTTGTCTAACATTCATCACCCCTCAAAGTTCAGGGGCTAACTTACGTTTATATTTTTTTTGCCGTAGAATCAGCCAGCCTTTTAAGGCGCCAATGTCCGTTAGAAGCTGTTTTCAAAGCGTCACGAGCACAGTCGTTCCTTCAGAGCGGAGTTGGCGAAGGGTTTTTCCAGCGGGGAAAAGCTCTACGCCAACCCTCATCAGCTCCCCGTTCTGCAGGCGTAAAACTTTGAAAGCAGCTTCTGTAAGGAATTGTCGGTAATTCTGGCTAAGTGGCCCACAACGCCACGCAGCGCATGAGTACGGCAATTTCGGGATGAGCGTCCCGGACACCCATTTGGGACCACTGATGAGGGTAATAACTGTGCTTGAAGCCTACCGCAAACATATCGAAGAGCGTGCAGCACTGGGTATCGTTCCCCAGCCGCTAAACGCCGAACAAACTGCAGGCCTGGTCGAGCTGCTGAAGAATCCCCCGGCTGGCGAAGAAGCTTTCCTCGTTGACCTGATCACCAATCGCATTCCGCCAGGCGTGGACGAAGCGGCCTATGTAAAGGCCGGTTTCCTGTCTGCCCTCGCCAAAGGCGAAGCAAAATCCCCTCTGATCGACAAGAAACGCGCTGTTGAACTACTCGGCACCATGCAGGGCGGCTACAACATCGTGACCCTGGTTAACCTGCTGGATGACGCCGAACTGGCGCCAGTAGCCGCCAAAGAACTCAAGCACACCCTGCTGATGTTCGACGCGTTCCACGACGTCGCTGAAAAAGCCAAGAACGGCAACGTTCACGCTAAAGGCGTGCTGCAATCCTGGGCTGACGGCGAGTGGTTCAAAAACCGCCCTGTGCTGGCCGACAAGATCAGCCTGCGCGTGTTCAAGGTCACCGGCGAAACCAACACCGATGACCTGTCCCCTGCTCCGGACGCCTGGTCCCGCCCGGACATCCCGCTGCACGCCCTCGCCATGCTGAAAATGGCCCGTGAAGGCATCGTGCCTGACGCCCAGGGCGTTACCGGTCCGATGAAGCAGATCGAAGAAATGCGCGGTCAAGGCTTCCCTATCGCCTACGTCGGTGACGTAGTCGGTACCGGTTCTTCGCGTAAATCCGCCACCAACTCGGTGCTGTGGTTCTTCGGCGACGACGTGCCTTTCGTGCCGAACAAGCGTGCCGGCGGTTTCTGCTTCGGCAGCAAAATCGCTCCGATCTTCTACAACACCATGGAAGATGCCGGCGCACTGCCAATCGAATTCGACGTCACCAACATGAACATGGGCGACGTGATCGACCTGTATCCGCATGCTGGCAAAGTCTGCAAACACGGCACTGACGAAGTCCTGACCACCTTCGAAATGAAGACTCCGGTACTGTTGGACGAAGTCCGTGCCGGCGGTCGTATCCCGCTGATCATCGGTCGCGGCCTGACCGACAAGGCCCGCGCCGAACTGGGCCTGGGCCCTACCGATCTGTTCAAGTTGCCTGAAGCACCTGTCGACACCGGCAAGGGCTTCACCCTGGCACAGAAAATGGTCGGCAAGGCGTGCGGTCTGCCAGAAGGCAAAGGCGTTCGTCCTGGCACCTACTGCGAACCGAAAATGACCACCGTCGGTTCTCAGGACACCACCGGTCCTATGACCCGTGACGAACTGAAAGACCTGGCGTGCCTGGGCTTCTCGACCGATCTGGTGATGCAGTCCTTCTGCCACACCGCGGCTTACCCTAAGCCGATCGACGTGACCACCCACCACACCCTGCCAGACTTCATCATGACCCGCGGCGGCGTTTCCCTGCGTCCGGGCGACGGCATCATCCACAGCTGGCTGAACCGTATGCTGCTGCCGGACACCGTCGGTACCGGTGGTGACTCGCACACCCGTTTCCCGATGGGCATTTCGTTCCCGGCCGGTTCCGGTCTGGTCGCGTTCGCCGCAGCCACTGGCGTTATGCCGCTGGACATGCCGGAATCGATCCTGGTGCGCTTCAAAGGCAAAATGCAACCGGGCGTCACCCTGCGTGACCTGGTTCACGCCATTCCTTATTTCGCGATTCAGGCTGGCCTGTTGACCGTTGAGAAGAAAGGCAAGAAGAACGCGTTCTCCGGTCGCATCCTGGAAATCGAAGGCCTGGACAACCTGAGCATCGAACAAGCTTTCGAGCTGTCCGACGCTTCGGCTGAACGTTCGGCTGCCGGTTGCACCATCAAGCTGTCGAAAGAATCCATCACCGAGTACCTGAACTCCAACATCACCCTGCTGCGCTGGATGATCGGCGAAGGCTACGGCGATGCGCGTACCCTGGAACGTCGCGCTCAAGCGATGGAAGCCTGGGTTGCCAACCCTGAGCTGATGGTTGCCGATGCTGACGCCGAATACGCTGAAATCATCGAAATCGACCTGGCCGACATCAAAGAGCCTGTGCTCTGCGCGCCAAACGATCCGGACGACGCCCGTCTGCTGTCCAGCGTTGCTGGCGAGAAGATCGACGAAGTGTTCATCGGTTCGTGCATGACCAACATCGGTCACTTCCGCGCGGCCGGTAAGTTGCTGGATCAGGTCAAGGGTCAGCTTCCAACCCGTCTGTGGCTGTCGCCGCCGACCAAAATGGACGCTCACCAGCTGACCGAAGAAGGCTACTACGGCATCTACGGCAAGGCCGGCGCACGCATGGAAATGCCAGGCTGCTCGCTGTGCATGGGTAACCAGGCACGTGTAGAGCCGAACAGCACCGTGGTGTCGACGTCGACCCGTAACTTCCCGAACCGTCTGGGTGACGGCGCGAACGTCTACCTGGCTTCGGCCGAGCTGGCGTCCGTTGCGTCCATCCTGGGTCGCCTGCCGACCGTCGAGGAGTACATGGAATACGCTGGCAAGATCGACAGCATGGCGGCTGATGTTTACCGCTACCTGTCTTTCGACCAGATCGCCGAGTTCCGTGAAGCTGCTGCGAACGCCAACATCCCGGTCGTTCAAGCCTAACGCTGCAACGCAATAAAAAACGCCGCCCATCGTGAGATGAGCGGCGTTTTTTTATGCCTGATCGTTCCCACGCTCCGCGTGGGAATGCAGCCCGGGACGCTCTGCGTCCCAAAACGTGACGCAGAGCGTCACAAGAGGCATTCCCACGCAGAGCGTGGGAACGATCAGTAGCCCCACAGAACCCATCAGGCAGTCAGGGAGTAGATCAACGCTGAAATAGCCACCAAACCAACAGCCGTCACGAAGACGTTGGACGCCTGGCCACGGAAGCGCGCCATCGCCGGCACTTTGCGGATCGCGTACATCGGCATCAGGAACAGGATCGCCGCGATGACCGGGCCGCCGAGGGTTTCGATCATGCCGAGGATGCTCGGGTTCAGCGTGGCAACGATCCAGCAGACCACCAGCATGAACGCGGCCGTCATGCGATCCAGCGTTTTCGGCGCCGGGCGTTTGCCGCTTTTTACGACGAGGCCTTTGAGGCCTTCACTGGCACCGATGTAGTGGCCCAGGAACGACTTGGAAATGGCCACGAACGCAATCAACGGCGCCGCAAAGGCGATGGTCGGGTTGCTGAAGTGGTTGGCCAGGTACGACAGGATCGACAGGTTCTGCGCCTTGGCTTCGGCCAGTTGGGCTGGAGACAGGGTCAGCACGCAACTGAAGACGAAGAACAACACCATCACCACCATCAAGGCGTGGGCGCGGGACAGGATCTGCGAGCTGCGTTCTTCGGCGTGTTCGCCGTAGCGACGCTTCTGGTCCACCGCAAACGCCGAAATGATAGGCGAATGGTTGAACGAGAACACCATCACCGGAATCGCCAGCCACAGCGTGTGCAGCAGCGCCGATGGCTCAGGCAGGGTCGACGCCGTGGCCAGGATGCCGCCGTTCCAGTGCGGAATCAGGAACACCGCCAGAAACAGCAGCGCAACGATAAATGGATAAACCATCAGGCTCATGGCCTTGACGATCGCCTGCTCGCCGCAACGCACCACGGCCAGCAGGCCGAGGATCAGCACCAGTGACAGCACGGCGCGCGGTGGCGGCATGATGTGCAGTTGATGCTCGAGGAAACTGCCCACGGTATTGGTCAGTGCCACGCTGTAGATCAGCAGGATCGGGAAGATCGCGAAGAAGTACAGCAACGTGATCAACGCACCGGCTTTGATGCCGAAGTGCTCTTCCACCACTTCGGTGATGTCCGCGCCTTCGCGGCCGGACAACACAAAGCGGGTCAGTCCACGGTGCGCATAAAAGGTCATGGGGAACGCCAGCACCGCGAGGATCAGCAACGGCCAGAAACCGCCCAACCCCGCATTGATCGGCAAAAACAGGGTACCGGCCCCGATGGCCGTGCCAAACAGGCCCAGCATCCAGGTGGTGTCATGGCGATTCCAGCTTGTGAGAGTCGCTGGTGTCGCCGCTACATAGCGTTCGTCGACGCTATTGGCCTGATCATTCATCCGGTGGGATCTCCGCATTCCGGTCATTTGCTACCCGGTCAGGACGAGTCGGAAAAATCCGACGGGCAGCGCCCTGGCCGAAACAGGGGCGCGATTGTCCGGGATTAATGAACAGAAGCAAAGACTTAGCTGAGGAGTGGTTGTGCAGATCAGATTTTCTGGCGTCCCCTCCAATAGACGTTTCCATAGGTTTTCATAATTATCAGGACTTGTTTCACGCGGGTTGAACGGCGACTGGGGTGCATCACAGATGAAAAAAAGGGAGGGCATCCATTGCCCTCCCTCCTCTGTACACGCTCCCTGCGGTATTACTGATCTGGACCTCAAGTAGCCAGAATGAAGTCCGTAGCAGTGATTGTCGTTGCATCGGCCACACCGACCAGGCGGATGGACTCAGCGCCTGCGGAGCTGATCAAGGTATCCGCACCGACATCGGTGATGATGACGATGGCGGCAAAGGTCGCAGCTGTGACGCCGAACGCGGAAATATCGAGCAGGTCCTGGCCTCCCGCCGCGTTGGCATCGAAGCCGAAGATCTGATCGGCCCCGAAGCCCGCTGCGAACATGAAGATATCGTTGCCACTGCTGGCATCCATCATGTCGTTGCCGGCACCACCCGTGACCGTATCGTTGCCAGCACCGCCATCGAACAAGTCATTGCCGATGCCGCCCAACAACGTGTCGTTACCGATACCGCCGAGCAGCGTGTCGATGCCATCGCCACCCTCGAGCAGATCGTTGCCGGTACCGCCATCCAGGCGGTCGTCACCCAGCCCGCCGAGCAGCGTGTCGTTGCCGAGGTCACCATTGAGCGTGTCGTTACCGCCGTTGCCGGTGAGGATGTCGTCGCCGCTGCCACCATTGAGGGTGTCATTACCTGCCCCGGCGGTGATGACGTTGTTCGACACGTTGCCGTTGCCAACGAAGTTGCCGACGCCGGTGTAGGTCAGGTTCTCGACGTTGGCGCTGAGCGTATAACTCGCCTGCGACGCCTGCACGGTATCCGTACCGCCACCTGCCACTTCTACCACGACGTCTGCGGCTGCATCGACGATGTAGGTGTCGTTGCCGGCTCCCCCCACCAACTGGTCATTGCCCGCACCGCCATTGAGGACGTCGTTGCCGACCCCGCCGGTCAGGGTGTTGGCCAGCGCATTACCGGTACCGGTGAAGTTACCGACCCCGGTGAAGGTCAGGTTCTCGACGTTGGCACCCAGCAAGTAGGCGGCCAGACTGGTTTGCACCAGATCGGTACCACCGCCCAGCGCCTCGATGACGGTGTCACCGACGTTGTCGACCACAAAGGTGTCGTTGCCGATACCGCCGTTCATGACATCCGCGCCGAGCCCACCGTTGAGTGTGTCGTTGCCGCTATCACCATTGAGGGTGTCATTACCTGTACCGCCGGTGATGACGTTGTTCAGCGCGTTGCCATTGCCAACGAAGTTGCCGACGCCGGTAAAGGTCAGGTTTTCGAGGTTGGCACCCAGTGTGTAGCTGGCCAGCGACGTCTGCACGGTATCCGTACCGCCACCCGCCGCTTCAACCACCACGTCTGCTGCAACATCGACGACGTAGGTATCATTGCCGGCTCCACCCACCATCTGGTCTGCACCCGCACCGCCATTGAGGACGTCGTTACCGACCCCGCCGGTCAGGGTGTTGGCCAGCGCATTACCGGTACCGGTGAAGTTACCGGCTCCGGTAAAGGTCAGGTTCTCGACGTTGGCACCCAGTACGTAGCTGGCCAGACTGGTTTGCACCAGATCGGTACCGCCACCCAGCGCCTCGATGACAGTGTCACCGACGTTGTCGACCACAAAGGTGTCGTTGCCGGTACCACCATTCATGGCATCCGCGCCGAGCCCGCCGTTGAGGATGTCGTTGCCGTCCCCGCCACTGAGGACGTCGTTACCGGCCCCGCCGGTGAGGGTGTTGTCCAGCGCATTACCGGTACCGGTGAAGCTACCGGCTCCGGTGTAGGTCAGGTTTTCGACGTTGGCACCGAGCACGTAGCTGGCCAGGCTGGTTTGCACCAGATCGGTACCACCACCGGCCGCCTCGATGACGCTGTCACCGACGTTGTCGACCACAAAGGTGTCGTTGCCGGCACCGCCGTTCATGGCATCCGCGCCGAGTCCGCCGATGAGGATGTCGTTGCCGTCCCCGCCACCGAGGACGTCGTTTCCGACCCCGCCGGTGAGGGTGTTCGCCAGCGCATTACCGGTTCCGGTGAAGTTACCGGCACCGGTATAGGTCAGGTTTTCGACGTTGGCGCCGAGCACGTAACTGGCCAGACTGGTTTGCACCAGATCGGTACCACCGCCCACCGCCTCGATGACGGTGTCACCGACGTTGTCGACCACAAAGGTGTCGTTGCCGGCACCACCATTCATGGCATCCGCGCCGAGTCCACCGTTGAGCGTGTCGTTGCCGTCCTCGCCATTGAGGATGTCGTTGTCGTCTCCGCCGTTGAGAATGTCGTTGCCGATGCCACCAAACAGCTGGTCAATACCGCCCAGACCATTGAGCGTATCGTTCCCGCCCAGGCCAAGCAGCACATCGGCACCCGCGCCACCGGTGAGGGTATCCCCCAAAGCGGTCCCAACCAGCACCACGCCAGGCGGCAGCGTAACGGCTGCGGTTGCCGCAGAGGTCACTGTCTCCAGCGTGCCGAAGCCATCGGTATAGCGCACGATCACCCGCAGTTGCAGATTGCTCTGCAACAGACCCGGGGTGAAAGTCGCAGCGGTCGCGCCGGTGATGTTGGTGAAGGAAGCGCCGGTACCTTGCTGCCATTGGTAGCTGAAGGTGCCCAGCCCATCCGCATCGGCAATCCCGGCCGTCAGCGCGGTCAACACCTGCCCTTGTTCAGGCGTCGTGTCGCTGATCAGCAACGCGCCTGTCGGTGCATCGTTGACGTTGGCCACCGGGTCCGAAGGGTCGGACGCCACGCTTTCGGCCACACCGAAGTCATCCACGTAACTGACCACCACGCGCACCTGATCGCCGACCTGGTCCTGGCTCAGCGTAAAGGTGCTACCGGTGGCGCCAACGATGTTGACGAAGCTCACGCCATTGGTCGCCTGCCATTGGTAGGTGAACTGCGGATTGCTGAGGCCATCAACGTCGATGATGCTCGACGGGTCAGCGGTCAACAGTTGGTTCTGCACCAAAAGCCCGTTTACCGTCGGCCCTGCGGTCGGTGTGCTGTTTCCCGACGAGTCGATGATCTCCAGTGTGCCCTTGGTATCCTGATACACCGCCCGGACGCGGATGTTCAGGCCCGCTATATCATCCGCCACCCGGTAGGTGGTGCCGGTTGCTCGCGTAGCTTCGCCGGCGGCAACCACGGTGATGTCTTCATAGATGCCCGTGCCAGGAATGTTTTCGACTTGCCAGTAGTAAGCCACCGCACCGGTTACCGCGCCGGTTGGATTGACCCCACTGACGTTGTCCGCATCGTGGACCGACCGATTGCTGACGCGCAGCAACTGACCGGCGACCGGCGTATCGTCACGCAGACCGGTAGCATCGTCGAGAATCGCCAGATGACCCGATGGGCCTTCGTTCAAGGCGGTGCCCACTCCGGACTCTTGCGCCAGGTCAGAGAACTGCAGACGCTCGATGCCCGTCAGTCGATCGACGCCATCACGCCCCGCCACCAGGTCGGTCACGATGACAGTATTGCCCTCGACCTCGACGATGTATTCCGTCGAATTACCGGAGAACACCGCGGTGTCGTAGCGGTCATTGCCGGTCAGAATCTCCCGCTTGATGATCAACTGACCCGGGTTGTACGTACCGTTCAGCATGAACGGCACCAGTGGCTCCATGCTGTCGAACGTGGCGATTTCCGGGCCGGTGCCATCGATGTTCGCCCGTACGCTGATGCGTACGTTCAGCCACTTGTCACCATCGATGATGTCGTCACCGCCGCGACCTTCGATAAGGTCGCTGCCGCTGCCACCGAGGATAATGTTGCCGCCGTCGAAGAACGTCGCTCCGTCTGGCAACAGATCAGCCAGGCCGTTGATCAGGCTGATGTTGGTCAACACACTGCCGGTCGCGCCGGCGGTGGGTAGCGAGGTGGCGTCTTCGTTATCGCCGCGCAGGAAGTCACCGTGCGCCGACCCCGACAAGCCTTCCATAATGTCGAAACGCACGAGCGCCGAGGCACCCGATCCCGGCACCGAAGGTACATCGAAAAAGCGGTCGGTGAAATCGATGGAAACGCCCTGGGCGAGGTCCTTGAAGGTCGCCCAGTCATACCCGGAACCGCCGATATAGCGGTCACCGAGGCCAAGACTGCCGACCATGATGTCGTCACCGCCCTCGCCGTTGAACTTGTCGTTTTCGCCAGCGCCGATGTACACGTCGTGGCCGATGACAGGGTCGTTGCCGAGCGGGTCGAAGTTGTCGCCAGGTGCACCGTCCGAGGTGCCCTTCTCGATCCAGTCGTCGCCTTCGTTACCCATGTCCTGTTCGTTGGCTTTGCTGCCCAGGATGAAGTCGTTCCCCTGGCCACCAATGGCCTCGGAAGCGTCCTCGCCGGTGACGATGAAGTCATTGCCGAACCCGCCGATGATCAGGTTGACGCCATTACCACCGTGCAGCACGTCGTTGCCGTCGCCACCCTGGATGTTATCGTCGCCACCGCGGTCGCTGATGATGTCGTCGCCGGCGCCACCGCGCAGTTGGTCATTACCGTCACCCCCTTCGATGCGATCGTTGCCGCCGTCACCCCAGACCGTGTCATCGCCTTCACTGGCGATAAGGATGTCTGCGTTGTTGGTGCCGCCCAGTACGATGTGCTCATCACCGGTGTACCTGATGTAGTTGGAGTCCGGCCCTGCGGTCAGCGGGTTGTCGCGGAACACCACCTGCTCGCCGTTCTCGCCCAGTGGATCGGCGTTGCCCAGGCCATCGTTGAACTGCTTGCTCTGGTCCCTTTCCAGATAGAACCCCGGGTCCGAGAACACCAGGCCTGGCAAGTGCGTGGCCGAGGTGTTGGCCATGATCAGCTTGGCAAACGAGTTGCTTTCCAGCTCGGCATTCATCGACAGGCCGGAGGTACGCTCCAGATAATAGAAGCGGTCGCCGTCCTGCAGTTTTTCCATCTGGTTCTCGAACACGAAGTTGAAGGTCGAGCCGAGCATGCCGCCGAACGGCGTTTTCTCTTCGGCCAGGCCGCCGATCCAGAGGTCGATGGCATCGACGCCTGTGACGGTCACACCCTTCAGATCGTCGGCAGTCCCCAGCACCCCGTCCTTGCCGGCACGCGTCACGTTGGCCCAAGTGCCGGTGCTGTTGAGGAAGTCCATACGGTCAGCCGGCGCATCCGTACCGCCAAATACCAGCGCCATGGCAGCAGCGCGTTTGGCTTCCAGAGTGGTCGCGGCCGTGATCGTGCCATGCGTGCCATAGGCCGCGATGAAGTTGATCAACGACTCCGGATGTTTGAGGTGTTGGACCAGGTCGACCCAGCTGGTGTAAGGCTTGAGTTGGGTATCACCGGTCTGGCTGTAAATGTCGCGGCGGATCGCGTTGAGTGAGGGAATCCCCACGTCGCGGCCACGGGCGATGTTGATCGCCGGCAGGTCGAGCGGCAGGCCGAGCAGGTTATTGCGCAGCGCCTCGGTCACGAACTCATCGATCTCGTTACCGGCTTGCCGAGTCACCCCACGAATGATTGCACTGGTCGCATCCTCTGGCGTCACGCCACTGGCGGCGAACGCCAACGGGTTGAGGAACGCTGCGATCAAGCCCAGTTGCTGATCGGGATCAGCGCTGTTCGGATCGCCCACCACGTTGAAATCGGCATCGTAGCGATCGACGGTCTCGGTCAGCATCGAGTGGCCAAACCGGTACACGGTGTGAGCGAACTCGGCGACGATCGAAGCATCGAGGTCGACGTCATAGACCTGGGTCGGAGCAAAGAACAGGTCAACCCTGGGCTGGATGGTCCGTGCAAACTCCTCGAACACCAGGTGCTGATACTGCATCTCGGTGCCGAACTTGGCCGCCTGGAACAAGCGCTCGCCATTCCACACCAGCGCATCGATTTCAGCCTGGTTAGCTGGCAACGCGCTGACAGGCGTGAGCAGCCACTCGTTGAGGAAGGCCACGTCAGCCGAATCGAGCACGGTGTCCATGGTCTGCGCAACCAGCCGGTTGTGCTCGGCGTGGAAGATCGCATGCACGGCGGTCAGGCCGATGTTCTCGTTGACCCGGCCGTCGCCGGCGATGTAGTGCGCATTCAGCAACTCGTTGTCGTAGGCCAGGTTGGCCCCGGTCTGCGGATTGACCGGCACTGCGTTGCCGATGTTGGAATCCGCGTCAGGCACGAGCACGCCACCGCTGAACACCGGCGCTGCATTGTGGGCAATGTCGGCGAGGAACTGGTGACCGGTGCGCACCGCATTGGTCAGGTCGACGGGAGCAAGCGGATTGCCTTCGACCAGAACGTCATCAGCCGTGCCGCCAAGACCGTCAGCCCCTTTCATCACAACCATCGGGAAGCCGTTTGGCCCTTTGATGAAGTTGCCATAGGCGTCGGTTGCCAACAACGGGGAGTTATCGACATCGGCATCGGTGAGGCGGATACCCAGAATGTCATTGGCCTGCGCCTTGACCACCTTCCAGGTGGCCATGCCACCGATTTCGGTGTCGTCTGCAGTCCCGAACTTGCCGTCCGTCCCCAGGTCACGGTTAGTGATCAGTCTGCCGGTAGCGATGGGGCCATTGTCAGTCAGCTCATAACCGCGCAGGAAAACCTGGTGCGAGGGGTGCGAGCTGTAAGTCTGGTTCTGGTCCACGAACGGCGTGGTGGTATTCGTGTGCTCACGGACATCGTCGGCCGTGCCGAGCACGCCATCCGCCCCGGGCTGGTTGGTCGCGCGGGTCAGCACCATAAAGTTGGTGTGGCCGCCGGGTACATACAGCGGATCATCCGGTTGCAGTGGAATGTAGACGGTGCCCGAACCGCCCTTGGTGAGCAGGTCCAGGCCATGGTCGAAGAACTGCCCGAAGAAGGTCATCCAGGCGTTGAACGGCGCGGACAACCCCGCATCCGCCGTGGTGTTTTCGAACAGGTACACATCGTGGTCATCGGCAGTACCGAACTGACCATCCATGCCGGGGCTGGCGACGATCCGCACACCCTCCTTGAGCACGTCATCATTGTTCGGCACGCCGTAATTGAGCACACCGTCCGCCCCCGTGTCGTAAGCCGTGGCATAGGCCGCCGGGTTGTTCGACGTCTGGTCGACGATCAGATTACTGATGGTGCGCGGCTGCGAGTCAAACACAGCCCCGCTGGTTTGCTGATAGGACGATCCCGGGATGGCCGGCGAGCCGGGACCGAAGAATCCGGCAGGAGCACCTTCGGCCGGATTGAACACCGGATCGGTCAGCCGCGGAAAGACGTTATCGGCAGCACCGTACTGGGTGTTGTTGATGCCATTGAGGTTCAACAGGTTGTTGTTCGATCCATCGACCGCACGCAAACCCAAGGGTGCGCGGATATTCGGGATCAACGAGAGCATGTCCTGACCGGCCGCGTCAGCCTCGGCAATCTTGATCTGATCAAGAATGAAGTTGAGGTCGGAGCGGACCATGTTGAGGCCCTCGCCGCCCGCGGTCGCATCGACGACAGGTGCCTGCGCCACCGGCACAACCGGGGCGCCGGGAGCGACCACGGCAGTCGGTTGCGAGAACACCACTTCTGTCGTGCCATGACCATCCTGGTAGATCGCCTTGACCCGCAACGACAACCCGGCGAGATCTGGAGAGACCTTGAACGAGGTGCCGTCGGCACTCTGGAACGCCAGGTCACCGGCAGGTAGCAGGATGATGTCCTCGAACACGCCAGTGCCCGGATCGGCCTCGAACTGCCAGTAGTAGGACACCGAAGAATTGTTCAGAGTACCCCCGACATTGTTGGCATCGGTCACCCCGGCCACGCTGACGGTCAGCATGTCGCCCACCGTTATCGCTGCGCCGTTTCCATCGGCAATGGTCGGTCTGCCAACGGGTTGCGCATTCAGCCCCGGCACCAGCACTTGCTGGGTATCGGCGAACTGCAGACGCTCGATATGCATCAGGGTATCGACGCCGTCGCGACCCACTTCGGTATCGGTCACCGTCCAGACATCGTCCGCCAGGCTGGCCGTGCCGCGATCGTCCCGTGTCACCACATACTCGGACTGGACGCCGGAGTAAAAGGCGGTATCGAAAGCCGCCCCGCCCGTCGAGGTCCCGGGCAGGATTTCCCGCACCGCCTTGAGCTGACCCGGGTTATAGGTACCGTCCAGCATGAAAGGGATCATGTCGACCATGCTGTCGAAACTGGCGATCTCTGGACCGGTATGGTTGACATCGCCAGGCTCATAAACCGCAATCCTGACGTTGAGCCATTTGTCGCCGTCGATCAGGTCATCGCCCCCGCGACCTTCGATCAGGTCACTGCCATCGCCACCCAGGATGATGTTGCCGGTGGCAAAGCCGGTGGTCGGCAAACCGGCATCCTGCAGAAGCTGGGCCAGTCCCCGAATCAACGCCACATTGGTCAGCGCGCTACCGGTGGTGCCACCGTGGTCGATGATGGTGGCCGCATCGACATTATCGCCCTTGAGCACATCGCCGAATTTCGAACCGGACAAGCCTTCGACCTCGGCAAACCGGTCGAGGATCGAGGCCGGCGATGCGCCGACCGGATTGAACGGCCCGTTGTTCTGGTTTGGCGCGTTGCCGTGTGGCTGCGCCAGCGCGGCCATGGTCAGGTCAACGGTCACGCCGATCCTGTCATTTTTGTGGGTCACCCAGTCGAAACCGGACATACCGTCCATATTGTCCTGGGCATCGCTGCCGACAAAGATGTCATCGCCACCCTCGCCGATCATTTCGTCGAAGCCAGCCCCCCCTATGAAGATGTCGTTGCCGATCACATCGTCGTTGAGCAAGGGCGAGGCGTTATCGCCAGGTGCACCGTCCTGGGTGCCCTTTTCGATCCAGTCATCGCCTTCGTTACCGGTGGCTGGCAGGTTGGTCTTGGCACCCAGGATGAAGTCGTCGCCCTGACCGCCAAAGGTGGTGCTGACATCTTCAGTGGTGACGATGAAGTCCTGCCCATCGCCGCCCAGGATCAGGTTGCCGCCAGCCAGCATGCTACCGGCCACGATGACATCGTTGCCGGCATTGCCTTCCAGACGGTTGTCGCCGAACGAGTCGGTAATGATGTCATCGCCCGCGCCACCCAGTACCGCATCGTTCCCGGCGCCACCTTCGAGACGGTCGTTGCCGCCGTCGCCGTAAAGGGTGTCATCGCCGTCACCGGAGATGAGGATGTCATTGCCGGCGGTGCCGCCGAGGACGACATGGTCTTCACCGGTGTATTGCAGATAATTACTGTCCGCGCCAACGGTGTCGGGGTTGTTGCGGATCACCAGTGGCACGATTTCCACACCGTTGATCATCAGGCCGCCAGTCGGGTCGGCGCCGCCGTTCGTGCCAAGGCCGGTGAACTGATTGGCCTGATTCACTTCCAGGGTGTACGTAGGCGTCAGGAACACGGTGTTCGACAGGTGGGTCACATCGGTGTTGAGCATGATCAGCTTGGCAAAGGAGTTGTTTTCCAGCTCGGTGCCGAAGTTCAGGCCAGCGGTGCGTGACAGGTAGTAGAAGCGGTCGCCGTCCTGCAACGCCTCCATCTGGGTTTCAAACACGAAGTTGAACGTCGAGCCGAGCATGCCGCCGAACGGCATCTTCTGCTCGGCGAGGCCACCGACCCAGAAGTCGATGTCATCGACACCCGTGATCGTTACACCCGTCAGGTCATCTGCGGTGCCCAGTACCCCATCCTTGCCGGCCTTCGTCACGTTGGCCCAGGTCCCGCTGCCATTGAGGAAGTCCAGGCGGTCAGCCGGTGCACCCGGACCACCGAATACCAGCGCCAAGGCTGCAGCGCGTTTGTCGACCAGCGTGGTCGCTGCGGTAATCGTGTCATGCGTGCCGTAGGCCGCGATGAAGTTGACCAACGACTCGGGGTGCTTGAGGTTGTCTGCCAGATCAGCCCAACTGATGTACGGCTTGAGTTGGCTGTCGCCGGTCGATGCATAGAACTCACGGCGCGCCTCGTTCAACGTGGGGATGCCCGTGTCGCGACCACGCGCCAGGTTCAGGACCGGCAAATCGAGCGGCAGACCGAGCAGGTTGTTGCGCAACGCTTCGGTGACGAACTCGTCGATCTCGTTGCCGAGCTGGCGGGTCACACCGCGAATGATCGCCCCTGCCGCTTCGTCCGCAGTGGCCCCGCTGCCGGCGAATGCCAGCGGGTTGAGGAAGGCCGCGATCAAACCCATTTGCGAGTCCGGGTTGTTCGGGTCAGTGAGCAGCGGATTGAATTCGGGGTCGAAACGATCGACGGTCTCGGTCAACATCGAGTGGCCGAAGCGATACACCACGTGGGCGAACTCGGCGAGGATGGCCGGGTTGATCGAGGTGTCATACCCGTTGGGTGCAAGGAATGCATCGATCTGCGGCTGAATGGAACGCCCGAACTCTTCGAACACCAGGTGCTGGTACTGCATCTCGGTGCCAAACTTGGCGGCCTGGAACAGGCGTTCGCCGTCCCACACCAAGGCTGAGATTTCGGCGAGCGTCGTCGGCATTGCGGCGACGTCGTCCACCAGCCACTCATTGAGAAACGCCAGATCGCCGGCGGCCAGGATGGTTTGCTTGGATTGCTGGACCAGGCGGTTGTGCTCGGAGTGGAACACATGGTGCACGGCGGTCAGGCCAATGTTTTCGTTCGCCCGGCCGTCGCCGGCAATGTAGTGGGCGTCGAGCAGTTCGTTGTCATAGGTCAGGTTGTTGCCGCCCGCACCAACGGGCTGCGCATTGCCGACATCGGCGTCGGCATCCGCCTGCAGAACCCCACCGACGACTACCGGCGCGGCATTGTGGGCGATGTCGTCGAGGAAACCATGCCCGGTGCTGACGGCGCTGGCCAGACTGATCGGAGCATCCCGGTTGCCTTCGACCAGTTGCGTGACGTCATCAGCCGTCCCGGCAATACCGTCGGCACCGTTACTGGTGCGCATCACCACCTGCGGCATACCGTTCGGCCCCCGGACGAAGTTGCCATAGGCATCAGTCGCCAGCAGCGGCACGTTGTGCACATCAAGGTCGGTCAGGTTGATGCCGAGAATGTCACGGGCCTGGGCTTTTACCACTGCCCAGGTCGCCATGCCGCCGCTTTCGCCGTCGCCATCATCGGCCGTGCCGAACTTGCCATCGGCGCCGAGATCGCGGTTGGTAATCAAGCGCCCCGTTGCAACAGGGTCACCTGCCGCGTTCAGGACGTACTCGCGCAGGAACACCTGATGTGACGGGTGGGAGCTGTAGGTCTGGCTCTGGTCCACGAATGGCGAGGTGGTATTGGGCTGGCCGTCATCGGAAGTGCCGACTATTCCGTCCGCGCCAGCAGTACGCACAGCCCGTGACAGCACCATGAAATTGGTCGGGCTGCCCGGTATGAACAACGGATCGTCCGGCTGCAGCGGAATAAACACGATGTCGGTACTGCTCTTGCTGACCAGGTCGAGGCCGTGGTCGAAGAACTGGCCGAAGAAGGTCATCCACGAGTTGAAGCCGGCGGTCAGACCGACGTCCGGCGACTCGTTGGGGATAAAGAACACTTCCTTGTCGTCGTCCGTGCCGAACACGCCATCCAGGCCGGGGCTGATCACCGGGTTGGCACCGCCGTTCGCCGCAACCGCGGCCGGGTTGTTGGCGGTCTGGTCGTTGATCAGGTTACTGATGATCCGTGGCTGCGGGTCGACCACCGTCCCTGTCCCGGCATATGCCGCTCGATACGAAGCATCAAGCAAGCGCAGGAAGGAATTGTCCGCAGCGCCAAACTCGCTTTGGCCGGCGACCAGGTTGTTGTAGCTGCCATCGACGGTTCGCAGGCCGAATGGCACCTGACTGTTGGGTAGTAAATCACTGAGGCTGGTGCCGTTGGCATGCGCTTCTGCGATGAAGATTTGCTTGAGGATGAATTCCAGGTCCGACTTGTTGAAATTGGCCATTTCGATTGCCCTCGATCTATATGGGAAAGGCTCGGGACGAATAAATCCTCCCGCGCCAAGTCACGTGCTGGCTTGCGCAGTTCGTTGGTTCAGTGTTTGGCGAGAGCAGGCGTGGGGCAGGCAAAGCCGTCCCCTGCGCCGGTGAATGCGCGCCTGGAATTCGCTGGATGAATGGCTCGCTGAGCGTTTAGGCAGAGCGATTCCGGGCCACTGGTGGGCCATGGAATCGGGAAGTCGAAGCGAACTTCCTGAACAGCTCCGTCACGGTGTTACAGAACGAAATGGTCGACATGCCCGTGCTCCTTCAGGACAACCGTGCCTTGCACTTTCGAAGCGATGGCAAGATTCAGACGGGCGCCCTTGCACATGACTAAAGTTGCATAGCAATGCGATGTCAATATTACGACAGAAAAAAAGACGATTGGCATTTGACCTGCCAACTTACTGTTCTTAAACGAGATATAGAGATTCTGATGAACCACTAGAGCGAAATGTTATTTCAAACTGTATCGCTAGAGAGACAAACGCCACCTACGCTGCTGCATGTGAATATAAAAATTGATGGAACTTTTCAAAAAGCGCTACGGCTTGTGCTCACGAGAAGTATTCGCAACTACATCTATGGTTTGCCACAACATTTGCTGATGCGGTTTTGCCGCAAGCACAACCGGCTTTTTCGGTGAGGGACTATCAAATGCACAAGCTCTCAAGCACCCGATCTGAACTGGCCGACGCGATTTTTCGCCTGCGTCGCAGTTTTTATTCGCTGGCAGGGTTCAGTGGCGTCATAAACGTCATGATGTTGACGCCAGCCGTGTACATGCTGCAGGTCTACGACCGGGCCTTGGTCAGTCGCAACGTCACGACGTTGACGATGTTGACCGTGCTGGTGATAGGACTGTTCTTGCTGATGTCCACACTGGAATTGGTCCGCACCCGCGTGTTGATCCGAGTCGGCAACTGCCTAGACATGGACCTCAACCGACGCGTCTTCACGGCTGCGTTCGAGCGCAACCTGAGCCGCGCCGGAGGCAATCCGGCCCAGGCCCTGCAAGATCTCGCGCAAGTTCGTCAGTTCCTTACCGGCAATGCCCTGTTCGCTTTTTTCGATGCGCCCTGGACGCCGCTGTACCTGCTGGTCGCCTACCTGATCCACCCGCTGCTCGGACTGATCACCCTGATCGGCTCGCTGATTCTGGTGTTCCTGGCTTATCTCACGGAAAAGGCGACGCAGAAGCCGCTGGCCGAAGCCAATCAGGCCGCCCTCTCCTCCGCCTGCTACGCCAACAACAACCTGCGCAACGCCGAGGTGATCGAAGCGATGGGCATGCTGCCGTCGATTGGCAAGCGCTGGTACCAAAGCCATTTGCGCATCCTGGAAATGCAGACCCTGGCCTCCGACCGCGCCGCGCTGATCAGCAGCACCGGGCGCTTCGTGCGTATCACTTTGCAGTCGCTGATCCTCGGCGCCGGCGCACTGCTGGCGATCGAAGGCAAGATCACCCCCGGGATGATGATTGCCTGCTCGATCCTCACCGGCCGCGCGCTGGCCCCCGTGGAACAAGTCATCGCGTCGTGGAAGCAACTGCTCGGTTGCCGTTCGGCCTGGGGCCGGCTCAACGAGATGCTTGAAGACTATCCGCGACGGCCACCCAGCATGTCGCTGCAGCGGCCGCTTGGCATGCTGTCGGTGGAAAATGTGTTTGCCGGCGCCCCCGGCACCGGGAACACGATTCTGCGCGGGGTGAGCTTCAACCTTTCACCCGGCGAAAGCCTTGGCATTATCGGTCCATCCGCCTCGGGCAAATCCACCCTCGCCCGCCTGTTGGTCGGCGTATGGCCGGCTCAGGCCGGCAAGGTGCGCCTGGACGGCGCGGACATATTCACCTGGAACAAGGGTGAACTGGGTCCCTGGCTCGGTTACCTGCCGCAGGATGTGGAGCTGTTCGAGGGCACCATCGCCGAGAACATTGCGCGCTTTGGCGAAGTGGACAGCGACGCGGTCATCCGCGCCGCAAGAGCGACGGGAGTGCACGAGATGATCCTGCGTTTTGCGCAGGGTTATGAGACCCGTCTGGGCACCGATGGCAGCCCGCTTTCCGGTGGCCAGAAGCAACGCATCGCCTTGGCCCGCGCGCTGTATGGAGAGCCCAATCTGATTGTGCTGGATGAGCCGAACGCCAACCTCGACGACGTCGGTGAAAAGGCCCTGGTCGATGCGCTGGCCCAACTCAAGGGCCGTGGCGCCACCGTTATTCTGATTTCCCACCGCCCCAACGTGCTCTGCGCCGTCGACAAGGTGCTGATGCTGCGCGACGGCGGCGTTCAGATGCTTGGCACACGTGATGAAGTATTCGCAGCGCTGCGCAAGACCAATGTGATGCCTGCAGGCGCGTCGACTCCGCTGGCCTCCGTCAAAGCACGGGAGTGACCGATCATGCAAATGAACCAACACATCGAGATGATTCACACCGACCCCAGAAACGTGGTGGATCTGGACGTCGGTAAACCCATGCGCAGGGGCATCTGGCTGGTACTCGCCGGCTTCGGCGGCTTCCTCCTGTGGTCCTGGCTGGCGCCGCTCGATGCCGGCGTGGTAGCGACAGGCACGGTAAAAGTCACCAGCAATCGCAAAGCCGTGCAGCATCTGAGCGGCGGCACCGTGGAGGCCATTCTTGTACGCGAAGGCGATGCAGTGAAAAAGGGCCAGGAGGTGGTCCGCCTCGACTCGCTGCGTGCCGTTGCCGAACAGGGTGCAGTCAGCGCCCAGTACATCGTCAGCAAGACCGTGGAAAACCGCCTGGAAGCGGAACGCGACGGCCGCGACGTGGTGAATTACGACCCCGATTTGCTCAAGCGCTTCGGGAATGACCACCGTCTGGTGGCCGCCATGAATCTGCAACAACGTTTGCTGGACACCCGGCGCGCCGGGCTCGCTGGCGAAATCAGCATCCTGCAGGAAAACCTCGCGGCGTCGGCGGTGCAGCTCAAGGGGCTGCAGCAGGTCTATGGCGCCCGCGCCTCGCAGATCAACTTCCTCAATCAGGAACTGCAAGGCACTCGCGTGCTGGCAGCTGAAGGCTATGTGCCGCGCAACCGGTTGCTTGAGCTGGAACGCAGCAATGCCGACCTCTCCGCAGGCCAGGCTGAAAACCTCAATAACATTGCGCGCATACGGAGCCAGACCACCGAAATCAAGCTGCGCATTCTGCAGCGCCAGCACGATTACCAGAAGGAAGTCGAATCGCAACTCACCGACACCGCCAAGGAAAACACCACCCTGGCCGACCGCTTGCGTGCCCTGGACTATGAAGTGACCCACACGGTGATTCGCTCGCCCATCGATGGCATGGTCCAGTCACTGAGCATTGCGACCATCGGCGGGATCATTCAGCCCGGTTTCAAAATCATGGAAATCGTTCCGGACAACGAACCGCTGCAGGTCGACGCGATGATTCCCGTACAGGCCATCGACAAGATGGTCCCCGGCCTGGCCGTGGACATTGCCTTCCCGGCCTTCAACCACGCCCAGACGCCCAACATCCCTGGCCGCGTGAAGACCGTCTCCGCCGACCGCCTGCTCGACGAGGAAAGCAAGCAACCGTTCTACCTGGCTCAGGTAGAAGTCACGCCTGATGGCATGAGCCTGCTGGGCAGCAATCACATTCGTCCCGGCATGCCCGCCAGCGTCACCATCAAGACCGGCGAGCGCAACTTGATGAGCTACCTTCTCAAACCCATGCTCGAGCGTGTCGACAGCTCGTTCAAGGAGCAATGAAATGGACCGTCATTGCCTGATCTTCTGCCTGCTGGGTCTGTCCCTCCCGGCCAGCGCCATGGACCTCAAACAAGCCTGGGATCTGCTGCAGTACCAAGGCCCTGTCTACCGCGCCGCCGTGCATGAAAAACAGGCCGGTCTGGAAAACCGCGCCATTGGCCAGGCCGGCCTGCTACCGCAAATCAGTGCCTCGGCCTACGACAACAAGGTCAATGGCACCCAGCGCCAGAGCGGCATCGAAAGGGATCTCGACTACGACTCCAAGGGCGCTAATGTGCGCTTGCGCCAGCCGCTGTTCAACAAACAGAAAATGGCCGAGTACCGCCAAGGTGAACAGCGTGCCGACTACAGCGTCGCGGTGTTCGATGCCAAGAGTCAGGACGCCGCGGTACGCCTGGCCGAAAGCTATTTCGACGTGCTCCTGGCCAGCGAAACCATCGTCCTCGCCAAGTCCAAGCTGAGCGCCTTCGATGAGCAACTCGCCTCGGCGAAACGGCGCATGGAGCTGGGGGCCGGCACGGTCACCGACATCGACGAATCGGTCGCTCGCCGCGACCTCGCCGAAGCCGAACTGATCGAAGCTCAGGACAACCTGATCAATGCGCGCCGCAAGCTTGAGGAATTCATCGGAGAAACGCCCGAATCGCTGACCACCTTGCGTCCAAGCTTCGATACGCCACCGCTACATCCGAGTAATCTGCAGGACTGGTTGGTCAAGGCTCAAACCGATAGCCCGCTGATCCATGCGCGCCGCCATAGCAGCAACCTCGCTGAAGAAGAAGTAAAGCGCGCCAAGGCGGGCCACTGGCCGACACTGGATTTCGTTGCCGGCTACACCGCCGGCGATAGCCAATCAATCTCCGAGCTCAATCAGCGCAACCGCTACGGTTCAATCGGCCTGGAAGTCAATTTCCCGCTGTACAACGGTGGCGGCACCAGCGCACTCACACGCCAAGCCAGCGCCAATAGTTTCAAGGCCCTGGACGAGCTCGACGCCACGCGACAAGAAGTTATCTCCGGAACCACCCGCGAGTATGCCGGCATACACAGCGGCGCCAAACGTATTCATGCGTTGGAGCGGGCCGTGGAGTCCAACGAACGCTCACTGACTTCAACTCGCAAGGGTTTCAAGGAAGGCGGCACCAGCACCAATTCGGACGTCCTCAACGCCCAAGAGCTGCTCTTCGTTGCGCAACACGATCTGTTCGAGGCCAAGTTGCGCTATTTGATGTCGCGCCTGCGCCTGGCCTCTTCGGTGGGCAGTCTGGGCGACGATGATATCGACCAGATCAACAACTACCTTGGCCCCGCACTGCTGGTCACCAACTGACGTTCGCCTGTCGGCCGGTTGAGCCAAATGAGGGCCGACCGGCACCCCACTTCTGGGTAACCTTGATTAATCAAACCCCGCCGCTCATCACCGCTCCTCTGAACCCTCTCCACGCTCTGGTGCTGATGAAATCACCTTCGCAGTTGTTGACGGCCTGATTTTTCACTGTCGAAAACGGGTAATTTAATTCCCACAAACGGGGCACTACACCCACCATAAATGGGGAGTTTCCACCGTATTTGAGGAATCTCCCCCACCCTGTTTTTCGATCACTTGTCACACTCCAAGCCGCCAGTCAATAAAACTGAACTTTTTCTTCGCGCTGCTGTAGTGGCTCAATTGTTGCTCCACTCCTTGTACCCGCATTAGCTGTCGTCCCGAGCATGGAGACGGCGGGGCATCACGCGAGGGGTGAAAAATGAAACGCGCAAAACCACCATGCAATTCCATCGACTTGCTGCGCAGGTCAAGCCTGCCCTGTGCGATGCTCCTTACTCTCAATACCGCCAATGCCGTGCCGCTCGACGATGTCAGCCAGCCGCCACCGACGGACCCCTCGGCGTATACCAATCCGCCCGCCGACCCTACGGCAGCGTTGGAGGCCTTGAAAACAATGCCGCCGACCAACCAGGGCGCGATTGCCCTGCCCAACGGCGCGTACGGTGACCGCAAGACCCCACGCGCTGAGAACGCGCTGCCGCCGAGCCTGCAAACTTCGTTCAAAATCCCCACCAACGGCAAACCCAGTCCGTTGTTCGGGGCGCAACCCTTCACCCAGCAACTGCTGCTGATGGAGGAGTTCGGCACGGAAAAACTCGACCCGACACTGCCCGCACCGACACTGACATTCCCTGTGCCCCTTGCCGGCCCGGCGCCACAGCAGGACCCGAACAGCATCGCTCGCAGCGGCCCGTCGAGTGCGGCACTGGAAGCCTTCATGCGCCAGCCCGGGCTTTACCCGTTTCCGTCGCAATACTCCAACGTGCTGGATCGCAACCCCTGGAAATCGCAGATTGAAGCCTTCCTCAACCGCCATCCGGTCGGTTCTCCAGCCGAAGGTCGTCCGCCAGGAAAGGGCTGGTCCCATCAACGCTGGAACGAGTTTTACCCGCAGGTCGCCTTCAAAACCGTGCAAGTCGGCGCCAAACTTAACGGCGGCATGCGCGACCGCCGACAAATGCACAACTACGCCGCCGGTGAGTTCGGGCCTGGCGGGCTCTACTACCAGACCTCGGACATCCCGACCACCACGGGCACCACCAAAGGCATCGACACCCGTTTTCACCCCAAAATGCCGATTCAAAACCACAAGGCCCTGTGGACCTTCGACGGCACCTTTCCGGTAAAACTGCTGATGGTGCGCTACGGCCAACCGGTGCTGATGCGTCACTACAACGCCTTGCCGATCGACCCTGCCGCCAACATGGGTTTCGGCCTGCACACCCTCAGCACCCACGAACACAACGGCCACAACCCGGCCGAAAGCGACGGCTATACCAATGCGTTTTTCTTTCCGGGGCAGTACTACGACTATCGCTGGCCCATGCAACTGGCCGGCTACGACACCATCAACACCAAGGCTGAAGATCCTCGCGCGGCGTTCCCCTGCGCCCCGGGCGAAACCCTGTTCGTCAACGACACCACCCCTGGCCTGAAAACCTGCAACAACGGCACCATCAAGATCCGTGGCGACTGGCGCGAAACCATGAGCACTCACTGGTTTCACGACCACATGCTCGATTTCACCGCGCAGAACGTCTACAAGGGCAACGCGGTGATGATGAACTACTACAGCGCCCTGGATCGTGGCAACGAGGCGGTCGAGGACGGCGTCAACCTGCGCCTGCCCAGCGGTTCGGCCATGCCCTGGGGCAACCGCGACTATGACGTCAACCTCATGGTGGCCGACAAGGCCTGGGATAAGAACGGCCAGCTGTGGTTCAACCCGTTCAACACCGACGGCTTCCTCGGCGATCAGATCCTGGTCAACTGGCAGTACCAGCCGCGCCTGAACGTGCGCGCTCGCAGCTATCGTTTCCGTATCCTCAACGGCTCGGTGTCGCGCTACTTCAGGATCGCGCTGGTGCGTGAAATCGCCGGCACCGGCGGCGAATTCCCCGGACCGGCGGGTTCCGGCGTGTCGTTTGCACGCGTGCCGTTCCACTTGATCGGCAACGACGGCAACCTCATGGAACACGCCGTGCCGTTCGACGGCAGCATGGACCTCGACGCCGACGGCGACCTGCAGGACCACAACGCTATCCTGCCGGCCCAGGGCATCGCCGAGCGTTACGACATCATCGTCAACTTCGCGAAAAACGGGATCAAGACCGGCGACAAGCTGTACTTCGTCAACCTTATGGTGCACGAGGGCGGCAGGGGACCGGAGATAGAACCGGTGAGCCTGGCCGATGTACTGTCCGGAAAGTACAAAGCGGTGCTCAAGCTGGGTAGCAAAGGACTGGAATGGGACAACGGCGACCCGGTCGTGGGCAAATTCATGCAAATGGTGGTTCAGCCTTACAGCGGCACCGATGTGAGCATGAACCCTGCCGAGTACGAGCCGGCCAAACCGGGCAAGGTAGCGGGCAAAATCATGATTCCGCTGACCCTCAACCGTGACGATCCGACGGTGCAGGCCAAACTCAAACTGGCGCGGCATCGCGAGTTCATCTTCGGTCGCTCTGATGGCACCGACGAAGAACCCTGGACCATCAAGACCGACGGTGGTTTTGGCTACCAGATGGACTCACGGCAAATCAGCGCCGCCCCGCAACTGGCCAACGGTCCGACGGATGCCGGGTTCTCCGGCGACGGCACCCTCGAGGTGTGGAAAATCAAGAACGGCGGCAACGGTTGGAGCCACCCGGTGCACGTGCATTTCGAAGAAGGCATCGTCCTCAACCGCGACGGCAAGGCGCCGCCGGAATGGGAAAAAGGAGCGCGCAAGGACGTCTATCGCATTGGCGAGGGCATCGACAGTTCGGTGGATGTGGAAATAGCCGTCCGCTTCCGCGAGTTCGCCGGGACCTACATGGAGCACTGCCACAACACCCAGCATGAGGACACTTCGATGCTGCTGCGCTGGGACATCGAGAGGCCCGGCCAGTTCCAGTTGATGCCAACGCCCCTGCCCGGCTGGGACGGCGTCACCTATGTGAACTCCGCGGCGCTGCCGACCTTCCGCACCGGCGAAGGCGAAAACAAAAAACCGGTCGCCAAACCCGACAGCGCCAGCAGCAGAGACGGCAAACCGCTGACCATCAATGTCCTGGCCAACGACTCCGATCCAGACGGTCATGTGCCACTTAAAATAGTGGGGTTAACGCAACCGAGTGCCGGCAAGGGCACGGCCGCGGTCAGCACCGACGGCGTACGTGTGATCTACACGCCACCGTCCACAATCGCAGCGTCGTTCGTCGCCAGCTTTACCTATCAAGCCAGCGATACCAAGGGCGCGTTATCGACACCGGCGACAGTGACCGTGGCGGTCTCGCCGCCGGTAATACGCTGACATGACCGCTACGCCGCAGCCCTGTTCAGGAATTGCCTGAAGGGCTGCTTGCAGCGTGGCAGGTTGTGTTCCTGGGCGGAAAATCTCAACGGGTCGATAGCTGCCTTTCATGGGCAGCTATCGATTTTCATCCAAACGCGATCGGCAACATGCTGTCCAAAGCCTCCTAAAATATTCACTCATCCAGTTGCTACAGGGCATCGCCCAACCGGCTGATATTCGCCTAACGCCTCCTCCAGAACCAACTTGAACATGCCTCCCCATTCCAGAGGAAACACCCCCAAAAACGGGCTTTATTTACCCCAACCCTAGATCGAAAGAGCCCCATAAACAGGTTAAACCGGCAAGGCTTCAGGCTCTATAAGTGTGGCATAGAGTTTGCTGATTCTTAATTAGGACATTAATGAAGAGACCGGGTAAGCGGCATTTCCAAGGCATCTGCATTCAACAGATAATGAAACACCCACGCCGAAGTTCGCCGCTCATAGTACTTTGCTATTTCAGGGAGTTTCCGTCATGCCCCATGAGTCGATAACGCTTACATCAATACTCATTCTTCTCATTTTTACTATAGGGGTAGGCTGGAACCTCATCGGATTGTTATTCGATTAAGAATAAACGGAAACTTTTATAACTCACCTTCCGCCACTCCAACATGCCTATATATATTGGAAGACGATGGTCTCAAAAAATCTTTTTGATAAAGGAAAAGCGTCAGGTACTTTCAACCCTGACTGCTGATCGGCAGCCCTGATTAAGGAGCCCTCTCATGCCACTCGTTCGCATCGACATCAAAAAGCATCAAGACCCCGCTTTCGCCAAACGTGTCGGGCAGTTGATTTATGCTGCCATGCACAGCTCGATTGGCGTGCCGGAAAACGATAATTTCCAGATCCTTGCCGAACACGATGAGCAGCATTTCATCTTTGATCCCGGCTACCTGGGCATCAGTCGCACCGACAGCCTGGTAGTGATTCAGATCACCCTGAGCGAAGGCCGAACCATCGAGCAGAAAAAGCTCCTCTATAAAACCATCGCCGAGAGCCTTCACAAGGAACTGGCGGTGCGGCTGGAAGACGTCTTCATCAATCTGGTGGAAGTGAAGAAAGAGAACTGGTCGTTTGGCAACGGCATCGCTCAATACGCGCTATGAGCGGTCCAACAGCAGTGGCGAAAGTGACGGCATGACGCGCGATCAACCGTTCGCTATGATGCCCGTCATCTATCCACCTTCCCTACTTGTGAGCCGCCATGCCCCGAGTCTCCCGCAAACAAGCTGACCTCAACCGCGAGATCATCGTCGAAGCCGCCACACGGCTGTTTCGCGAGCGCGGCCTGCACGGGATCAGCGTCGTCGATGTGATGGGCGCGGCCGGCCTGACCCATGGAGGGTTCTATGGTCACTTCGAGTCAAGGGAAGCGCTGGCGAAAGAGGCTTGCACCCGGGCGTTCACGCAGTCGATGGAACGCTGGAAGCAGAAAATCGCCGCCAGCGACGACAACGTCTCGGCCCGCACCAGCATCATCGCGCCCTACCTGTCAGCGGCCAATCGCGACAACCCGGGCGAAAGCTGCCCGGTCACAGCGTTCGCCGGTGACATGTGCCACGAAACCGCCAAAAGCGGTCTGCACCAGACTTACACCCAAGGCCTGGAAGCCTTGCTGCAGATGCTTACGCCCTTGATGGGTGCGGACCATCCCGAAGCCAATCGCCAGCAAGCCTTGGTGGATTATTCATTGATGGTCGGTGCGCTGACGCTGTCGCGTGCCACACACGGCGACGGCTTGTCCGACGAGATTCTCGACGCCGCCCGTAATTTTCTGACCTCTGAAGGTAAATCAGTCTGATCAACGGCGTGTGCAATCCCCGTGCGTTGCTAAACTCCTCTGGAATCAGCAATCTGAAGCAACATTCGAGATCCGACATTCAATACCCACAGGAGCCCAGCATGCCTGCAACCGTTCTGGTACTGGTTGAAACCATCAATGATTACTTGCCGATTCTCGAACATCAGGGCTTTCACCTGATTCTGGCCCCGACGCCGGCCGAGCGCGCCGACGCCATCGCACGACATGGCGCTCAGATCGATGCGGTGCTGACCCGCGGCCCGCTGGGTTTGTACGCCGATGAAATCGCCGCCCTGCCCAACCTCAAGATCATCTGTGTGATTGGTGCCGGTTACGAGCACGTCGACCTGCAAGCCGCCGCCAACCGCGACCTCACCGTCACCAATGGCGCCGGGGTCAATGCCTCGTCAGTCGCCGACCATGCCATGGCCATGTTGCTGGCGCTGGTGCGCGACATTCCCCGTTGCGATGCCGCCGTACGCCGCGGCGAATGGCCGAAGATCATGCGCCCTTCCCTGGCCGGCAAGCGCCTGGGGATTCTCGGCCTCGGCGCCGTCGGCATGGCCATCGCCAAACGCGCCGCCGGCTTCGACATGACCGTGAGCTACCACAACCGCCAGCATCGCAGTGACGTCCCTTATGCCTTCTGCTCGACGCCGACCGAACTGGCACGCGCATCGGACTTTCTGGTCATCGCCACGCCTGGCGGCCTGGGCACCAAACACCTGATCAACAAACAAGTCCTCGACGCCTTGGGGCCCAACGGCTTTGTCGTGAACATTGCCCGAGCCTCGGTGATCGCCACGGCAGACCTGGTCAGCGCGCTTGAACAGCGACGCATTGCCGGTGCCGCACTGGATGTGTTCGATGCAGAGCCCCACGTGCCGGAGACACTCAAGGCGCTGACCAACGTGATCCTGACGCCGCATGTCGCGGGATTGTCCCCGGAGGCGACCCAAGGCACCGTTGAGCTGGTGGGGAAAAACCTGGTGGCATTCTTTTCCGGTCAACCGGTGTTGACCCCCATTGAATTACCCGCACCGGTCACCGCCGTTCTCGTTCGCTGACTAAAGGATGCCCGACAGCGTCCAGAGCCGGGGCGCTGTTCGCCCCCAGAGCCCTGCCCCCGCGCCTGTTCCCGCACATCAGGAACGCTGATTATCCAGCAACACGCTAACCTATAAGACCGTGCCACGCTTGTGGCTACCCCGGCGCACCATTAGATTAGCCAATGATGTCTGGCCTCCAAAATAAGCAGAAGGGATAAGCATGGCGCTTACTGACCAGTCCACCCGTATCCGTACCGGCGAAGAACTCGATGCCAGCCTGATCGATCCATACCTCAAGGCCCACATTCCGGGTTTGAGTGGCTTGCCTGTGATCAGCCAGTTTCCCGGCGGTGCGTCGAACCTGACCTACCTGCTGGAATACCCGGAGCAGGAATTTGTCCTGCGTCGGCCGCCGTTTGGCCACAAAGCCAAGTCCGCGCACGACATGGGCCGCGAATTTCGCATCCTCAATCAGCTGCGCGACGGTTTTCCGTATTGCCCCAAAGCCTATGTGCACTGCACCGACGAGTCGGTGATCGGTGCCGAGTTCTATGTGATGGAACGGGTCAACGGGATCATCCTGCGCTCCGAACTACCGCCGGAACTGGGCCTGGACTCGGCGCAAACCGAGACCTTGTGCAAAAGCTTCATCGACAAGTTCGTTGAGCTGCATCGGGTCGACTATGAAGCCTACGGTCTGGGCGACCTCGGCAAGCCCGAAGGTTATGTGGCGCGGCAGATCAAAGGCTGGAGCGATCGCTACGAAAAAGCCCTGACCCCGGACGCGCCGAAGTGGGAAGTGGTCAAGGCCTGGCTCAACGACAAGATGCCCGCCGATCACCCGACTTCCAGCATCGTCCACAACGACTACCGCTTCGACAACGTGATCCTCGACCCGAGCAACCCGATGCAAATCATCGGCGTGCTCGACTGGGAACTCACCACCCTCGGCGACCCGCTGATGGACCTCGGCAACACCCTTGCCTACTGGATCGAGGCCGCCGACCCGGCGCCGGTGCAGCTGATGCGTCGCCAACCGAGCCACGCCCCGGGCATGTTGACCCGCCGTGAATTCGTCGATTACTACGCCGAGCGCTCGGGCATCCAGATCGACAATTTCGACTTCTACTACACCTACGGCCTGTTCCGCCTGGCCGGCATCGTGCAGCAAATCTACTACCGCTTCTTCCACGGTCAGACCCAGGACAAACGCTTTGCGCAATTCATTCACATGAACAAACTGCTGGAGCAGATGAGCCTGCAAGTCATCCAGAAATCTACGCTCTGATCGCAGCGCTGATTGCACCCATGGCCCCAATAACAAGACTTTTTATAAGAGAATCCCATGTCCAAGACTCAGTTGTTCGACCTCGACGGTAAGATCGCCTTCGTCTCCGGCGCCAGCCGAGGCATTGGTGAGGCCATCGCAAAACTGCTGGCCCAGCAAGGCGCCCACGTCATCGTCTCGAGCCGCAAGCTCGACGGTTGCCAACACGTGGCCGACGCGATCATCGCCGCCGGCGGCAAAGCCACCGCTGTCGCTTGCCACATCGGTGAAATGGAGCAGATCAGCCAGGTCTTCGCCGGCATCAAGGAACAGTTCGGGCGCCTGGACATCCTGGTCAACAACGCCGCGACCAACCCGCAGTTCTGCAACGTGCTGGACACCGACTTAAGCGCTTTCCAGAAAACCGTCGACGTCAACATCCGCGGCTACTTCTTCATGTCGGTGGAAGCCGGCAAACTGATGCGCGAAAACGGCGGCGGCAGCATCATCAACGTCGCGTCGATCAATGGCATCTCGCCGGGCATTTTCCAGGGCATCTACTCGGTGACCAAGGCTGCCGTGATCAACATGACCAAGGTGTTCGCCAAGGAATGCGCGCAATTCGGCATCCGTTGCAACGCCCTGTTGCCTGGCCTGACCGACACCAAGTTTGCGTCGGCACTGGTAAAAAACGAGGCGATCCTGAACACCGCATTGCAGCAGATTCCGCTCAAGCGTGTGGCTGATCCGAGTGAAATGGCGGGGGCGGTGCTGTATCTCGCGAGCGATGCGTCGAGTTATACCACTGGGGTTTCGTTGAACGTGGATGGCGGGTTCTTGTCCTGATTTGATTTCTCCGGATGAACGAAAGGCAGCCCTGGGGCTGCCTTTTTTGTTCACACCAACACTAAGCGTCCCGCGGATCAATTTAGGGCCAGTTACAGGGACTACTGATCACGCACGAACTCAACTGGCTTTCCAGTCAAATCCAAAACCCTGAAATAGCCCTTGATACTCTTCACATTGCGGATCGCCAACTGTACATGCGTTTCATGCATAAAATCCGTCCCGGGATAAAGACATTCCCCCTCCCAAAAGGGTGAACGAACAGAATCGTACGCTGGCGCTTCCGTAAGCTCCCGAAAAGTATGCAACGCATCAATGACCTGACAATCCAGGCGACGCAGATAGGGCTTATTTTTCTGCAGAGGCTGGCCGCCCTCTTCTTTTGAGGCAGCTTCAAGCCAGAGGTAGGTCTGACGGATTTCACGTAATGCACTCTCGGTCGTGAAATCCAGGCAACGGCCCAAGTCAATCACAGCGCCAATCACGAACGGAGTCTTGATTGAACGCCGCTTTTGTGCGTTTGTCGCAAAACTGAGTGCGCGTTGCGGGTTGTTTTCCCAAAAGTAGGCGCCGCGACCAAGCCAATCATAATCATTGGTGCTATCTAGAAGCGTCGCTTCGCCGGCCAGGACACGCTCGCCGATGTCTCGCTCACACCCATGAAAACCAAGAACAAAGGAAGGAGAAATGCAATACATCAGTGAGCCTTGGCTTTCCCATTCACGCGCTCGAAAAACTCCCGAACCTTGTTCGGATCCTTAAGCATCTCAGTTGCATATTCATCAATTCGCATCGAGGCGCATGAAGCGGCTGATATCTTGGTTCCGTTTGAACCAACCATGATCCAGCCAGCCTCAGCCGATGTTTTAAGTCCTTCACTATCCATACCGAGCTTCACTCCTGATCCACTTTTTGCAACTGCTGCAGCGATAAGCCCATATGCCTTATCGGGGTTTATTTTGGACGTACCGGCACGACCGCTAACGATTTTGCCGCTTGATAGCCGGATGATTCCTCCGTTCTGAAATCCGGCAGAATCACGCACAGCCTTAGCCTCGTGACGATCACCCTCAACGAAAAGGCAGGTTTTTTTTTCGAGATCCTTCGACATGGCCACCTCTATTTGAGCATCGTTGCATTGCTCAAATCTGTTTAGTTAATGGCCAATATAGTCCGCAGCGTATTCCCCGTCATCTAAGCCCGCGTTTTGTCATTGATCTGCTCGCCAGAAAACAATATAGGCCCATCACAGGGGGCACAAGCCAGTGAATTCCTACGTAGTTGTAGGCAATGGCACATCGCGCTGTAGCCATCTCGCTGCCTCGCCAGCCTTGATGAAATGAATATTTATTCCGCATATTGCATTAACAGAATATTTATTCCATAAAGTGCCTTCTGAAAAACAAAAATCAAAAGGCCTTTCATCATGCGCGAACTCGGTATCGGACTCATCGGCACAGGTTTCATGGGCCGCGCCCACGCCCTGGCCTTTCGCAACGTCAGCGCGGTGTTCGAACTGCCCCTGAAGCTCAAACTTGCGGCCCTCGCCGACGCCGATCCAAACCGCGCCCGGCACTGCGCCGATGCCTGGGGTTTTGAAACCGCGCACAGCGACTGGCAACAGCTGATCGATGACCCGAAGGTCAATCTGATCGCCATTACCACCCCCAATCACCTCCACTACCCCATGGCCATGGCCGCCCTCGCCGCTGGCAAACCGGTGTATTGCGAGAAGCCTTTGGCGGTGAACCTGCAGCAAGCCAACGCCATGCGTTTGGCCGCGAAAGCCGCAGGCGTGGTGACGCGAGTGGGATACAACTATCAGCACAACCCGATGATCGGGCTGGCCCGGGAGCTGATCGACAGCGGCGAGCTGGGGCAGATCGTCAGTTTTCAGGGTGAGTTCAGCGAAGACTTCATGGCCGATCCCGCTTCACCGTGGTCGTGGCGTTGCGATGCCGATCACGCGGGCGGCGCGCTGGCGGACCTGGGCAGTCATTTGCTGGCGATGGCGCGCTATCTGGTGGGCGATGTCGAATCCGTGTGCGCCGACACCCAGACCGTGCACCAGCAACGCCCTGCGACGGCGGGCAGTCAGGAGCAACGGCCCATTGTCGTCGACGATCAGGTCCACGCGCTGCTGCGGTTCGCCAATGGCGCGCGCGGTACGCTCAGCAGCAGTTGGCTCAAGCATGGCTACAAGAATCACCTGAGCTTCGAGATCAGCGGCACGCAAGGCACCCTGGCGTTCGATCAGGAACGCCTGAACGAGCTGCGGTTTTATCGCGTCGGTCAGGACGGTTTCCAGCGTTTGCTCGCTGGGCCGAACCTGCCAGGTTACGCCGCGTTCAGCCCGGCGGCGGGTCATCAGTTGGGGTACAACGAACTCAAGACACTGGAAGTGCACGACCTCGTTATGGCGCTGGCCGGCCTTTCACAGGGGGGCACTGACTTTGAGCAAGCGTGGGAAGTCGAGCGTCTGGCGACAGCCATCCGGTTGGCGGCAAACGAGTCACGCTGGGTCAGGATCGAGGAGGTCTGAGGTTCAGAAGCCCACGGCTCCCGGCACCCGTGATGGTGCCGGGTCACTGCGCCACTCGACTCGACGACGGCTTACTGCGTAACGCAACGGGTCAGCGTCGTCTCCCGGGTCACTTCTTCGGTCACTCTGGCGTCGCCCATCACTTCGGTTTGTTCAGAGGTTTCGCAAGTGCGTTGAGGAACTGGAGGTGGAGCGGCAGGCGGCGGAGGTGGCGGACTGGCGCAACCGCTGAGAATCGCTACGCAGAAGGCGAGCGACAGAGGCGAAAAAGCACGTTTCCCAAGACTGTTCATAGGCTGTCCCGCGGTAAGTAATCGACACTTTCCGCGACCCGACACCCTTACCGCGAAGCCGCGGAATGATCACAGAAAATAATACCCTCGCATTTCTTATAGCCTAGCCAGCCGCCAATGCCAGCAAATGAAGCACTTAGCCCCTTTCCAATCCTGAAAAACGACAGCTCCTACGAATACGAGTCCTGCCTCTGATGCAAACTGTTGCTCTCGAGCTCGTAACGCAGCTCCTCAATCAACGATGTGACCGCTTCCGGGGTTCTGAGGTGAGTGACACTCAGGCCACTGACCACCAGATCCACTTGCCCTGACACCGGGTGGTACAGCTTCACCGTCACCGAGTTGTCTCCCGACACGCTGCAATCACACGCCAGGGGGGAAAAGTGCTGTTCCAGTTGCGCACGCAGTTGCGCCAGATAAATCATTGCGATTCACCCATGGGCCGGCTGACCCCGTCGACTGAAAACCTGTTGAATTGGCCGAGCATGCGACTGTTCCTTAAGCTGTTTCGTAGAGGACGCGATACCGACCAAAAGCCCGTTTCGCACCCTTACAGATTAGGAACTGCCGCGGCCCGCCAGAACATCCATTTGCACTGCCCGGCCTAGTGCATTTGCACCTTAACGCTGACCTTTCGGCCGCCACTCGCTGGAGAACAGACCGCGTTCCCGCGCCCACACAATCGCTTCGCTGCGACTGTGCACATCCAGCTTGGAATACACCGTCGACACATGGTTGCGCACCGTGTTGGGGGCCAGTTTCAGGCGCGCTGCGATCTCCTTGTCCGCGAGGCCTTCACAGATCAGGCCAAGCACATCGCGCTCGCGGGCGGTCAGGTCGGTGAAGGACACGCTGGGCAATTGCGGCGAGTTGATGTTCTTCACGTTGGCGAGTTTTTCGATCAGCGTGCGGGTGAACCAGGAGGCGTCTTTCATCACTTCCTCGATCGCCGCGACCAGCTCCAGCTCGGTGCGTTTGCGTTCGGTGATGTTCATCAACACCAGCAGGTAGCAAGGCTTGTCCTGAATGTTCACGGTGTCGGCCGACACCGTGCAGTCGATCAAGGTCGAGTCTTTCCTGCGGATTCTGACATCGACCCGATCCAGGCTTCCGGCCTTCTCCAGTGCTGCAAACAGCCGGGTTCGCGCACCCTTGTCATCGATAAAGTCGAGCTCGGCGACGGTTTTGCCGAGCACTTCTTCACTGGGATAAGCGAGGGTATCCAAAAAGGCTTCATTGACGTCGATGACCACCTGATCCTGCGCATCGCAGACCAATGTCGGCACTGGCGTCAGGCGAAACGCCTTGGCAAACCGCTCCTCGCTCTGGCGCAGCGCCACCTCGGCCTTGTGCCGCGGCTCCATGTCGACGAAGGAAAACAGCATGCAGTCTTCCTCGTTGAACTCCAGCGGTTGCCCGGCAACGATCACCTGTTTGCTGCCGCCTTCAGGCAGTTTTAACTCGGCCTGCATCTGAGGGATCGTGGTGTGATCGCGTAGACGCTCGATGGCCAGGTCTTTGTTTTCAGCCCCGTCGAGAATGTCCAGCTCATAGGTAGAAGCACCGATCACCTGGTCGCGGGCATAGCCGGTCATTTCCAGGAAGCCCGCATTGACCTTAATGTAACGCAAATCGCTGAGGCGACAGATCACCGCCGGCGCGGGATTGGCGTTGAAGGTCTTCTCGAATCGCTGCTCGGCGCTGGCCCACTCCGAGACGTCGTCCATGATCAACACCAGCGACTCCGGCTCGCCAGCGCTGTCGGTCAGCACCATGCTGCGCACGTTGTGCACCCAGGTGCGTTCTTCGTCGCCGGTCGGTGTCACCTCAACCAGCACATCGGCGAACGTCTCACCCTTGGCGACGCGACTGAGCGGGTAGTTTTCCGGCGCGACCGGGTGATTATTGCGATAGCGCAAGGCAAAGCGTTTGGCGTACTCCTTGGCATTGACGCCCAGTTCGCCGATCCCACTGACGCCGTGCATGGCCAGCGCGGCTTCATTGGCCCACAGAATGGTTTGGTCGAGCTCCAGCAGAATCACCCCGTCGGACAAGCCGGCGATGATCTGCTGCAACTGACGGCGATTGGTTTCGGTGGTCAGGACGTCCTGGCTCATTGCATCTCCACGGGTGCAGCGGCGCAGTAACGCGCCGCCCAGTGAAGATTACGACCGCGGGGGACTGGGATAGTGCGAAGCAGGTGCAGCCGCAGGGCACGTGTAGCAGCTGTCGAGCCTGCGAGGCTGCGTTCGGCGACGAAGTCGTCGCTGGATCCGGCACTGCGGTGTATCAGGGGGATCCAGCATTCAGGATTTACGACGACTGCGTCGCCGAACGCAGCCTCGCAGGCTCGACAGCTGCTACGAACGGTGTGGAGCATGACGATTGAGGCGGTGCGCTGATGGTTTCAGCGCACGTCATGGGTTTCAGGCCGCCAACTGGCCGCTGGCAATCGCTGCCGACGCCGCCAGCATCGCCCGCAACAACACCGCACACCCGGCCGCCAGGTCATCCGGCGCGGCGTTTTCGATTTCGTTGTGGCTGATGCCGCCTTCGCATGGCACGAAGATCATCCCCGCCGGGCCGAGTTCCGCGAGGAAGATCGCGTCGTGCCCGGCTCCGCTGACGATGTCCATGTGCGACAGCCCCAGACCCTGGGCGGCGCCGCGTACCGCTTCGACGCAGCCCTTGTCGAAGTACAGCGGTGGGAAGTCGGCAGTGGGCGTGAGTTCGAAGGTCAGGCCGTGTTCTTCGCAGGTGGTTTCGATGACTTCGCGGACTTCAGCAATCATCGAGTCCAAGCGCGCCGGTTCCAGATGACGGAAGTCCAGGGTCATGCGCACTTCGCCGGGGATGACGTTGCGTGAGCCTGGATAGGCTTGCAGGCAACCGACGGTGCCGCAGGCGTGAGGTTGATGACCGAGGGCGGCACGGTTGACGGCACCGACGATCACTGCGGCGCCAACCAGGGCATCCTTGCGCAGGTGCATAGGGGTCGGCCCGGCGTGGGCTTCGACACCGCGCAGTTTCAGGTCGAACCATTTCTGGCCGAGAGCGCCCATCACGATGCCGATGGTTTTGTGTTCGTCTTCGAGGATCGGGCCTTGCTCGATGTGCGCCTCGAAATAGGCACCGACGGCGTGGCCACTGACCTTGCGTGGGCCGGCATAGCCGATGGCATTCAGGGCTTCGCCAACCGTGACGCCCTCGGCATCGACCTTGGCCAGTGTTTCTTCGAGGGTGAATTTTTCCGCGAACACGCCGGAACCCATCATGCACGGGGCGAAGCGCGAGCCTTCTTCGTTGGTCCAGACCACCACTTCCAGCGGTGCCTCGGTTTCCACACCGAGATCGTTGAGGGTACGCAGCACTTCGACGCCGGCCAGTACGCCGAAGCAGCCGTCGAACTTGCCGCCGGTGGGTTGGGTGTCGATGTGGCTGCCGGTCATCACCGACGGCAGGTTCGGGTTGCGCCCTGGGCGGCGGGCGAAGATGTTGCCGACCGCGTCGATGCTGACGGTACAACCGGCCTCCTCGCACCAGTTGACGAAGATGTCCCGGGCCTGACGGTCCAGATCAGTCAGGGCCAGGCGGCAGACGCCACCCTTGACCGTGGCGCCGAGTTTGGCCAGGTCCATGAGCGACTGCCACAAGCGGTCGCGGTTGATGTGCTGATGGGTGGACTGCAGAACGTCTACAGCAGCGTTCATGATGATCTCCTCAGGCAGTTCTTATGGATTTCTTCAGGCATTTCTTGGGTGTCTTGGCGGCCGCCATCGCGAGCAGGCTCGCTCCCACATTTGGAATGCATTCCCCTGTGGGAGCGGGCTTGCTCGCGAAGAGGCCAGTGTTCACACCGGAGATTTGACGACGGTTGGGCTAGGTCGCATCGAGCACAACCCGTAATAAATCAGCCCACCCAGCGCCGAGCCGGTGAACCAGCCATAGCTGTAGAACCAGCTGAACGCATCGCTACCCAGCGACAGCACCGTCAGCATCACCGGCACGCCAAACGCAATAAACCCAAACCAGTTCCACGCCGGGTACACGTCATCGCGATACAACCCGGCCAGGTCCAGTTGCTGTTTCTTGATCAGGAAATAGTCCACCACCATGATCCCGGCGATCGGGCCCAGCAGGCTCGAATAACCCAGCAACCAGTTGGAATACACCGTCTCCAGGCTTAAATCAGAAACGATCAACCCGAGCTTCTTCAACAGCTCATGGGCCATCAGCGCCAAGCCGACCAGGCCGGTGAGCAACACCGCTGTGGTGCGGTTGATGAGCTTGGGCGCGACGTTCTGGAAGTCGTTGGTCGGCGAAACGATGTTGGCCGCGGTGTTGGTCGACAACGTGGCGATGATGATCAGTGCCATGGCCAATGCGACCCAGACCGGGCTCTGGATATGGCCAATCAGGGTGACCGGATCGGAGACGCTGACGCCCACCAGTTTCACCGACGCGGCCGTCATCACTACGCCCAGCGATGCGAACAGAAACATGGTCAGAGGCAGGCCGATAATCTGCCCGACGATCTGATCCTTCTGGCTTTTCGCATAGCGACTGAAGTCCGGGATGTTCAGGGACAAGGTGGCCCAGAACCCGACCATGGCGGTCAGCCCGGCGGCAAAGTAACTGACCACGCTGGCCCCTTCCGGACGCTTGGGCGGGATCGCCATCAATTCGGTCATCGACACGTTCGGCATCGCCCATACCAGCAGCCCCACGCCCACCAGCACCAATAAAGGCGCGGAGAGGGTTTCGAGCCATTTGATCGAGTCTGCACCGCGAATCACCACCCACAGGTTCAAGGCCCAGAACACCATGAAACCGATCACTTCACCGGTCCCGCCGAGGGCTTTCCAACCGTCGAACACCGAGCCGAGGAACAGGTGAATGGCGAGTCCGCCGAACATCGTCTGAATGCCGAACCAGCCGCACGCCACCAGCGCCCGGATCAGGCACGGAACGTTGGAACCGAGGATGCCGAAGGAGGAACGCAGTAGCACCGGAAACGGAATGCCGTACTTGGTGCCGGGAAAGGCGTTCAGGGTCAGGGGGATCAAGACGATGATGTTGGCGAACAGAATCGCCAGCAGCGCTTCGCCGACGCTCAGGCCGAAATAGGCGGTGAGCACCCCGCCGAGGGTGTAGGTCGGCACGCAGATCGCCATGCCAACCCACAACGCGGTGATGTGCCATTTGTTCCAGGTTCGCTCGCGCACCTTGGTCGGTGCCATGTCGTGGTTGTAACGGGGACTGTCGAGGACGTCGCTGCCGGCTTCGAGCTCAAACAAGCCGTCGCGCTCGGTCACTTGCGATCTGATCTGTTGCATGGCCGCTCCACTGTTCTTTGAATTATTTTTTGCTCATCAGGGGCTGGCGGCATCAATAAACGTGCCGGGCACCCCGTCTGCGCATCGGGCAGTTCCACAAAAACTTCGCAACCAACTGATGTTAATCAGTTTTTATATAGAGTTCAGATAAGCCCTCGGTTAATTGCTTGTCCACTCAGGCCGAATGCCAGGCAAGTTGTCCGAACAGTCAGGGCTCAATCTGGTGCATACGTCTTTTTTTCAAAGTTGCGCATCAACCATAGACCATCCTCAAGCAGCTGATTTCACATAAGAAATCTCGTTCATTTTTAGAACCTGTCAAGTGCGTCAAAATGGTTCGAGGCCACACCATTTTGGTGATTTTCAGTTTTAATTGTTATTTATCAATACGTTAAAACAGACATAAGCTTATAAAAAATATTCTTGCTCATTCCATAAACTCAGACTAGCTTCTATTCCTGACAGCGCTGACAGGAATACACATATTTGCGTCGGCTTCATATAAAACATTTAGAACCGACATAAGTCGGTCATTGCCTGCGAGGAACTCGGAATGTCTCTGTTGATCCGTGGCGCCACCGTTATTACCCATGATGAAAGTTATCGCGCCGACGTCTATTGCGCCGACGGCGTGATTAAAGCCATCGGCGAACATCTTGAAGTTCCGGCCGGCACCGAAGTGCTCGACGGCAGCGGCCAATACCTGATGCCCGGTGGCATCGACCCGCACACGCACATGCAACTGCCCTTCATGGGCACCGTCGCCAGTGAAGACTTTTTCAGTGGCACGGCGGCAGGCCTTGCCGGTGGCACCACGTCGATCATCGATTTCGTCATTCCCAATCCGCAGCAATCCTTGATGGAGGCCTTCCATCAATGGCGTGGGTGGGCCGAGAAGTCAGCATCGGATTACGGCTTCCACGTCGCCATCACCTGGTGGAGCGAACAGGTTCGCGAGGAAATGGCCGAGCTGGTCAGCCAGCACGGGGTCAACAGCTTCAAGCATTTCATGGCGTACAAGAACGCGATCATGGCGGCCGATGACACCTTGGTGGCGAGTTTCGAGCGTTGCCTGGAACTCGGCGCGGTACCGACGGTGCACGCGGAAAACGGCGAGCTGGTCTATCACCTGCAACGCAAGTTGATGGCCCAGGGCATGACCGGCCCTGAAGCGCACCCGTTGTCGAGGCCTTCTCAAGTGGAAGGCGAAGCCGCGAGCCGGGCGATCCGCATCGCCGAAACCCTGGGCACGCCGCTGTACCTGGTGCATGTCTCGACCAAGGAAGCCCTCGACGAAATCACCTACGCCCGCAGCAAGGGCCAACAAGTCTACGGTGAGGTCCTGGCCGGGCATTTGCTGCTGGACGACAGCGTCTATCAACACCCGGACTGGCAGACCGCCGCCGGTTACGTGATGAGCCCGCCCTTCCGGCCTCGCGGCCATCAGGAAGCGCTTTGGCATGGCCTGCAATCGGGCAACCTGCACACCACCGCCACTGACCATTGCTGCTTCTGCGCCGAGCAAAAAGCCGCCGGCCGCGATGACTTCAGCAAGATCCCCAACGGCACCGCCGGTATCGAAGACCGCATGGCCGTGCTCTGGGATGAAGGGGTGAACACCGGGCGTTTGTCGATGCAGCACTTCGTCGCGCTCACCTCCACCAACACCGCGAAGATCTTCAATCTCTACCCGCGTAAAGGCGCGATTCGCGTGGGTGCGGATGCGGACCTGGTGCTGTGGGATCCAGAGGGGACGCGGACCATTTCGGCGAAGACCCATCACCAGCAAGTCGACTTCAACATCTTCGAAGGCAAGACCGTACGCGGCGTGCCGAGTCATACCGTGAGCCAGGGCCGAGTGGTGTGGGCCGATGGTGATTTGCGCGCCGAGCGTGGTGCCGGGCGGTATGTCGAACGGCCGGCGTACCCGGCGGTGTTTGATTTGCTGAGCAAGCGGGCTGAGTTGAACAGGCCGACTGCTGTGAAACGCTGATCTGTACCGATGATCGTTCCCACGCTCCGCGTGGGAATGCCTCTAGGGACGCTCCGCGTTCCATTGGGACGCAGAGCGTCCCGGGCTGCATTCCCACGCAGAGCGTGGGAACGATCAGCCCACCAGAGGCATCACCTCAAATAACCGTGAGGCCAACACCGTGATCAAGACCCTGAACCACCTCCCGCATCCCTACGAGAATGCAGCCGCCCTCGCCGGCCATTTCACCGACCTCGCACCACCACTCAACGACCGCCAGGCGCATCTGGAAGCCTCGCGTTGCCTGTATTGCTACGACGCGCCGTGCTTGAACGCCTGTCCGAGCGAGATCGATATTCCGTCGTTCATTCGCAATATCCATCAGGAGAACGTCCAGGGCGCCGCGCAGAAGATCCTCTCGGCGAACATCCTCGGCGGCAGCTGCGCCCGGGTGTGCCCGACAGAAATCCTCTGCCAGCAAGCCTGCGTGCGCAACAACGATCACGAGTGCGCACCGGTGCTGATCGGCCTGTTGCAACGTTACGCCGTCGATAACGCGCACTTCAGCGAACACCCCTTCCAGCGCGCCGCCGCCACCGGCAAACGCATCGCCGTGGTCGGTGCAGGGCCGGCCGGGTTGTCCTGCGCTCACCGCAGTGCCATGCACGGCCACGACGTGGTGATTTTCGAGGCCCGCGAGAAGGCTGGCGGCCTCAACGAATACGGGATTGCCAAGTACAAACTGGTGGACGACTACGCGCAAAAGGAACTGGATTTTCTCTTGGCGATTGGCGGCATCGAACTCCGCCACGGCCAGAAACTCGGCGAAAACCTGACCCTCAGCGAACTGCATCAGCAATTCGATGCGGTGTTCCTCGGCCTCGGCCTGGCCGCCAGTAAACAACTCGGCTTGCCTCACGAGGATTCACCCGGCCTGCTCGCTGCCACCGAGTACATCCGCGAACTGCGTCAGGCGGATGACCTGAGCCAACTGCCGCTGGCGGATCATTGCATCGTCCTCGGCGCCGGCAACACGGCCATCGACATGGCCGTGCAAATGGCCCGCCTCGGGGCTCGCGACGTGAATCTGGTGTACCGTCGTGGTGTCGAGGAAATGGGCGCCACCGGCCACGAACAGGACATCGCCAAAGCCAACCAGGTGCGTCTGCTGACCTGGGCACAGCCCGAAGAAGTGCTGCTCGACGACCAAGGCAACGTGCGCGGCATGCGCTTCGCCCGCACGCATTTGGTAGAAGGCCGCCTGCAAAGCACTGGCGAAACCTTCGAGCTGGCCGCCGACGCGATTTTCAAAGCCATCGGCCAAGCCTTCGATGCAAGTGCCCTCGCCGATCCGCTGGCGCGCGAACTCAAGCGCCAGGGCGATCGAATCGAGGTCGATGAACAGCTGCGCACCAGCATCCCCGGCGTGTATGCCGGCGGCGACTGCACCAGCCTCGATCAGGACCTCACCGTGCAAGCCGTGCAGCATGGCAAACGGGCTGCCGAAGCCATCAACGCTCAACTGATGCTCAACGTGGAGGCTGCGTAAATGGCCGATCTCTCGATTGTCTTCGCCGGCATCAAATCGCCCAACCCTTTCTGGCTGGCCTCCGCGCCGCCTACCGACAAGGCCTACAACGTGGTCCGCGCCTTCGAGGCCGGCTGGGGCGGCGTGGTCTGGAAAACCCTGGGTGAAGACCCGGCGGCGGTCAACGTGTCGTCGCGTTACTCGGCGCTTTTCGGCGCCAACCGTGAAGTGGTCGGTTTCAACAATATCGAACTCATCACCGACCGCTCACTGGAGATCAACCTGCGGGAAATCACCCAGGTCAAAAAGGACTGGCCGGACCGCGCGCTGATCGTTTCGCTGATGGTGCCCTGCGTCGAAGAGTCGTGGAAATTCATCCTGCCGCTGGTGGAAGCCACCGGCGCCGACGGCATCGAGCTGAACTTCGGCTGCCCCCATGGAATGCCGGAACGGGGCATGGGCGCGGCGGTCGGCCAGGTGCCGGAGTACGTCGAGCAAGTCACCCGCTGGTGCAAGACGTACTGCTCGCTGCCGGTGATCGTCAAGCTCACGCCGAACATCACCGACATCCGCGTCGCCGCCCGTGCGGCCCATCGCGGCGGGGCCGATGCGGTGTCTCTGATTAACACCATCAACTCGATCACCAGCGTCAACCTGGAGCGCATGGTCGCCAACCCCGCCGTCGGCAGCCAAAGCACCCATGGCGGTTATTGCGGCTCGGCGGTGAAGCCGATTGCGCTGAACATGGTCGCCGAAATCGCCCGCGATCCACAGACCCAAGGCCTGCCGATCTCCGGCATTGGCGGCATTGGCAGCTGGCGTGATGCGGCGGAATTCATCGCCCTGGGCAGCGGCTCGGTGCAGGTGTGCACGGCGGCGATGCTGCATGGCTTCCGCATTGTCGAGGAGATGAAGGACGGGTTGTCACGCTGGATGGACAGTCAGGGTTACGCCAGCATCTCGGACTTTTCCGGTCGCGCGGTGGGCAACACCACGGACTGGAAGTACCTGGACATCAACTATCAGGTGATCGCGAAGATCGATCAGGAGGCGTGTATTGGTTGCGGACGCTGCCATATCGCTTGCGAAGATACTTCACACCAGGCAGTCGCCAGCCTGAAACAGGCAGACGGGACGCATAAGTATGAAGTGATTGATGATGAGTGCGTGGGCTGCAATTTGTGCCAGATCACCTGCCCGGTGGAGGATTGCATCGAGATGGTGCCGATGGAGAATGGGAAACCGTTTCTGGATTGGAATCATGATCCGCGTAATCCGTACCATGTTGCTCCCTAACCGATCGTTCCCACGCTCTGCGTGGGAATGCACCCCGGGACGCTCCGCGTCCCAAAGCGGACGCAGAGCGTCCATTGAGGCATTCCCACGCAGAGCGTGGGAACGATCGAGTTAGGGCTCCAACCCGATCCCCCGCAAGATCACACTCGTCACCGTCTGCACCGCCCGCTCGAACTGCATGTCCGACAGCGGCTGATGATCATTGAGGATATTCACCTGATGATCAAAGTCAGCGTAATGCTGGGTCGAGGCCCAGATCATGTACAGCAGGCTTGAAGGCTCCACCGGCAGGATGCGTTTGTCATCCACCCACTGACGGATTTTCGCTTCTTTCATCTTCGCCCAGTCGTACAGGCTCGCGTCCAGCGCTTCGCCCAGCGTCGGGGCGCCGTGGATGATTTCGTTGGCCCAGACTTTCGAGCCATAAGGCCGGCTACGGGAGTGGTTCATCTTGGCGCGGATGTAACTGCTGAGCACCACGCGCGGATCGTCGAACATCTCGAAGCACAAGGCGTCCTGCTTCCAGACTTCCAGCAACCCCAACAGCACGGCACTGTACAGCTCACTTTTGGTGCTGAAGTAGTAATGCAGATTGGAGCGCGGCAGTTGCACTTCTGCGGCAATGTCGGCCATGGCGGTGCCGCCGAAGCCTTTTTCAGCGAAGACCTTTTCGGCCCCCAGCAAAATCTTCTCGACGTTACTGCGACGAATCTCGATCTTGTGATTGCCCATGAGGGCTCCCTGGCAACAGCGTTGGCCAAGACTAGCATCCGCTCTAGCTCGCGGCGACAAGGGAAAACGAAACTTCGTCTACCCAGGTTCTCGCAGGTAAACTGGCGCCTCTTCGAACTTGCCTCAGAGGTATTCACGATGCTGCTCAAGAAAGCCCTGACCACCGCCGCCCTGCTCGGCTCGCTGCTCGCCGCTTCGTCGGTGTTTGCCCATGCCCATTTGAAAAGCCAGACCCCGGCCGCCGACAGCACCGTGGCCGCGCTAACGGAACTGCGCCTGGTGTTTTCCGAAGGTGTCGAAGCGACGTTCACCAAGGTCACGATCAGCAAGGACGGTGCCGATGTGCCGGTGAAAAACCTGGCCACCGAAGGCAGTGACAAGAAGACCCTGATCGTCACGCCAGCAGTGCCTCTGACGGCCGGTGCTTATAAAGTCGAATGGCATGCGGTGTCGGTCGACACCCACAAAAGTGAAGGCGCGTACGGCTTCAAGGTTGGCCAGTAATTCATGACCAGCGCGATGGTGCTGTGCCGCTTTCTGCATTTCACCGTGGTGCTGATGCTGTTCGGGGCCTGGGTGTTCAGGCCTTTGCTTTCAGGTCCTGACACGGTACTGGATCAGCCGCTGGCGCGAGTGACCCGATGGCTCGCGGCGGTGGCGCTGGTCAGTGGCGTCTGCTGGTTGCTGCTGATCACCGCCAGCATGGCCGGGGCCGGGGAGGCGGCGTTCGATCCGTCGACCCTGCGGCTGGTTTTGGGCAATACGTTTTTCGGTCAGGTGTGGCGCTGGCATCTGCTGTTCAATGTTCTGTTGGTGGCGCTGCTGCTGACGCCTTGGCGCTCCAGTCATCTCCTGCGGACCGGCCTCGTCAGCCTGCTGCTGGCGACCCTCGCCCCGGTCGGTCACGGCGCCATGCTCGACGGTCTTCAAGGCCAATTGCTGATCCTCAATCAAATCGTTCACCTGACCTGCGTCGGCGCCTGGCTCGGCGGGTTGATGCTGTTGGTAATGATTCTGCGGCAACCGGCAGGCCGTGACATCCGCGCAATACTGCAGCGTTTCAGTGGCGTCGGTTACGCCTTGGTCGCCGGGTTGCTGGTGACCGGGTTGATCAACATTCGCGTACTCACCGGGCAGTTTTGGCCGACGCCGTTGTTGTCCGGGTTTGCGTTGATTCTGCTGATCAAGGTGGTGTTAGTGGCGATGATGCTGGGGTTGGCGGTGGTCAACCGGCTGCGGATCAGGGACTGCGAGCAACGCCTGGCAACGCTGAAAACCAGCGTAATTGTGGAATGGTTGCTGGGGATTGGCGCGGTTGCAGCGATTTCCCTGCTGGGCACCCTGCCCCCGATGATCGCTGGCTAAACGCAGATCTAATGTGGGAGCGGCCGTGCGACTTGCTCGCGAAGGCGGTGTTTCAGTTAACGCTGATGTCGACTGATACACCGCCTTCGCGAGCAAGTCGAATCGTCGCACCGCCGCTCCCACAGGGATTGCGTCCGCATTCGCAAGTCATCGTATAACTTCTGATTGACATTCCCTGAATCCCTCGCAAATAATCCTCCTAATGTTGTACGACGACGTATGACAAAAAATAAAAACAACAAAAAAAAGGGAGCGTCACTGTGAGCACACTCGTCCGCAATTCCTTCGCCAGCACCCCTCGCCCGACCTTCGTCCGCCGCCACACCCTGAGCCTGATTGGTTGCAGCAGCCTCGCCTTTGCCTTGCCCATAACCAGTAACGCCGAAGGTTTCGTCGATGACGCCAAAGCCACGCTGAACCTGCGCAATGCTTACATCAATCGCAACTACACCAACCCGGCCTACCCACAGGGCAAGTCTGAAGAGTGGACGCAGAACTTCATCCTCGACGCCAAGTCTGGGTTCACCCCGGGCCCCGTGGGTTTCGGCGTGGACGTGCTGGGCCTGTACTCGCAAAAACTCGACGGCGGAAAAGGCACGGGCGGTACGCAGCTGCTGCCGATCCACGACGACGGCCGTCCTGCCGACAATTTCGGCCGCATGGGCGTGGCACTCAAAGGCAAAATCTCGAAGACCGAAGTGAAGGTCGGGGAATGGATGCCGGTGCTGCCGATCCTGCGCTCCGACGATGGCCGATCGCTGCCGCAGACGTTCCGGGGCGGCCAGGTGACGTCCACCGAGATCAGCGGCCTGACGCTCTACGGCGGCCAGTTCCGCCAGAACAGCCCGCGCAACGATGCGAGCATGGAAGACATGTCCATGAACACCAAAGCCGCGTTCACCTCGGACCGCTTCAACTTCGGTGGCGGCGAATACGCGTTCAACGACAAGCGCACCCAGGTCGGCGTTTGGTACTCGGAACTCAGCGATATTTACCAGCAGCAATATTTCAACCTGAGCCACAGCCAGCCCATCGGCGACTGGACCCTGGGCGCCAACCTCGGTTATTTCATCGGCAAGGAAGACGGCAGCGCCTTCGCCGGCGACCTGGACAACAAGACCGCGTTCGCCATGCTCTCGGCCAAGTATGGCGGCAACACCTTCTACGTCGGCCTGCAAAAACTCAGCGGCGACGATGTCTGGATGCGCGTCAACGGCACCAGCGGCGGCACCCTGGCCAACGACAGCTACAACTCCAGCTACGACAACGCCAAGGAAAAATCTTGGCAGCTGCGCCACGACTACAACTTCGTCGCCCTCGGCATCCCCGGCCTGACGATGATGAACCGGTATATCAGCGGCGATAACGTGCACACCGGCGCGATCACCGATGGCAAGGAATGGGGCCGCGAATCGGAACTGGCCTACACCGTGCAAAGCGGCCCGCTGAAGAACCTCAACGTCAAATGGCGCAACGCGACCATCCGCAAGAGCTTCAGCACCAACGAATTCGACGAAAACCGGATCTTCATCAGCTACCCGATTTCGTTGTTGTAACGCTGAACTCTTTGCATTCACATCGATCCTGTGGCGAGGGAGCTTGCTCCCGCTGGGCTGCGAAGCGGCCCCCTGCAATCCTCCAGGAAAAAAGGGTTGTCCGATTTACGACTGCTTCGCCCGAACGCGGACCGGCCGACGGGAGCAAGCTCACTCGCCACAGGTTCAGTGCGTTTGGCGACCCTCCGTCATTTTCAACCAAAGTCGCGTTGACAAGACTCGGAAAGCCTAACGATACTTCGACACAGTCATACGACAACCTACAACAAAAATTGCGTACACAGGGACTCCCATGACCACCACTCCTACAGCCCCTTTCAATCGCCTGCTGCTGACCGGCGCCGCCGGTGGCCTCGGTAAAGTCTTGCGCGAAAGCCTGCGCCCTTATGCCAACGTCATTCGCCTGTCGGACATCGCCAACATGGCACCTGCCGTCGATGACCGCGAAGAGGTCGTCACCTGCGATTTGGCCGACAAGCAGGCCGTGCACCAACTGGTCGAAGGCGTGGACGCGATCCTGCATTTCGGCGGCGTATCGACGGAGCACGCATTTGAAGAAGTCCTCGGCGCCAACATCTGCGGCGTCTTCCACATCTACGAAGCCGCGCGCCGCCATGGCGTGAAGCGGGTGGTTTTCGCCAGCTCCAACCACGTCATCGGTTTCTACAAACAAGGCGAAACCATCGACGCCCACTGCCCTCGCCGCCCGGACAGCTACTACGGTTTGTCCAAGTCCTACGGCGAAGACATGGCCAGTTTCTATTTCGATCGCTACGGCATCGAGACCGTCAGCATTCGCATCGGCTCCTCGTTCCCGGAACCGCAAAACCGCCGAATGATGAGTACCTGGCTGAGCTTTGGTGACCTGACCCACTTGCTCGAACGCGCGCTGTACGCACCCAACGTCGGCCACACCGTGGTCTACGGCATGTCCGACAACAAGAACGTCTGGTGGGACAACCGTCTCGCGACCGCCTTGGGTTTTGCACCTCAGGACACCTCCGAAGTGTTCCGCGACAAAGTCGAAGCGCAACCGATGCCAGCCGCTGATGACCCGGCCATGGTTTACCAGGGTGGCGCGTTTGTCGCCGCCGGCCCGTTCGGTGACTGAACCCGCTGACCTCACTTGATCACCACAACAAAAACCCAAGGGAATGAGTTGCCATGCAAGCCGAATTGATTGTCGATGCCCGAAACGCGGTCGGTGAAAGTCCGGTCTGGGTCCCCGAGGAGAACGCCCTGTATTGGGTGGATATTCCTGCCGGTGGACTGCAGCGCTGGAGCGCCGACAGCGGCCATGTCCATGCCTGGACCGCCCCGGAAATGCTTGCCTGCATCACCCGTCACAGCGACGGCGGCTGGGTGGCGGGGATGGAAAGCGGCTTCTTCCATTTGCACCCGCACAACGACGGCAGCCTCGACAGCGAATTGCTCGCGCACGTCGATCATGCCCGTCCCGACATGCGCCTGAACGACGGTCGTTGTGATCGTCAGGGGCGTTTCTGGGCTGGCAGCATGGTGCTCAACATGGGCGCCAACGCCGCCGATGGCACGTTGTATCGCTACAGCGCCGGGCAGCGTGGGCCACTCGATGCGCGACTCGACGGGTTCATCGTGCCCAACGGTCTGGGCTTCAGCCCGGACGGCCAGACGATGTACTTGTCTGACTCCCATCCCTTGGTCCAGCAAATCTGGGCCTTCGATTACGACATCGACAGCGGCACGCCGTCCAACCGGCGACTGTTCGTCGACATGAATCAATTCCCCGGTCGCCCCGACGGCGCCGCCGTTGATACCGAAGGCTGCTACTGGATCTGCGCCAACGACGCCGGGCTGATTCACCGCTTCACCCCGGACGGCCGACTGGACCGATCCCTCGCCGTCCCCGTGAAAAAACCCACCATGTGCGCCTTCGGTGGCAGTCGACTGGACACGCTGTTCGTGACCTCGATCCGCCCCGGTGACGACCATGACCCTCAGTCATTGGCCGGCGGCGTGTTCGCACTCAACCCCGGCGTCAAAGGTTTACCGGAACCGCTGTTCAACGATCTGCTTTAACCGTTTCTGCTGCACCGCTGCGCCTTGAATACAAAAAAAATAACAAACTGGAGACACCCCCATGGACTTCAAACGCACCTTGCTCGCCGCTGCACTCCCCTTGGCCTTCACCCTCAGCAGTGCCGCCCAGGCGCTGGAAATCAAATTCGCCGACATCCACCCCGCCGGTTACCCGACCGTGGTGGCTGAGGAACAACTGGGCAAAACCCTGGTGGCCGACAGCAACGGCACGCTGACTTTCAAGATGTTCGCCGGCGGTGTGCTCGGCTCGGAAAAAGAAGTGGTTGAACAAGCCCAGGTCGGCGCCATCCAGATGGCCCGGGTCAGCCTCGGCATCGTCGGGCCGGTGGTGCCGGACGTGAACGTGTTCAACATGCCGTTCGTGTTCCGCGACCAGGCGCACATGCGCAAAGTCATCGACGGTGACGTCGGCGACGAGATCCTCGACAAGATCACCAACTCCGGATTCAACCTGGTCGCCCTGGCCTGGATGGACGGCGGCACGCGCAACATCTACACGAAAAAACCGGTGCGTAAACTGGAAGACCTCAAGGGCATGAAAATCCGTGTGCAAGGCAACCCGATGTTCATCGAGACCATCAACGCCATGGGCGGCAACGGCATTGCGATGGACACCGGCGAGATCTTCAGCGCCTTGCAGACCGGCGTAATCGACGGCGCGGAAAACAACCCGCCCACCCTGCTCGAACACAACCACTACCAGAACGCCAAGTTCTACAGCCTGACCGGGCACCTGATCCTGCCTGAGCCGATCGTGATGTCGAAAATCACCTGGGACAAACTCACCCCCGAGCAGCAAGTGCTGGTGAAGAAAACCGCCAAAGCCGCACAGGCGCAGGAACGCACCTTGTGGGATGCAAAATCGGCTAGCAGCGAAGAGAAACTCAAGGCTGCGGGTGTCGAGTTCATCACCGTCGACAAAAAACCTTTCTATGAGGCCACCGCCTCGATCCGCGAGAAATATGGCGCGCCTTACGCCGACCTGATCAAGCGCATCGAAGCCGTTCAGTAACCCTCCCTGCCCTCTTGAAAGGCCCGGCGCCGTTGACGTTGGTGTATGTCAGCGCGCGCCCGGTTACGGTGGAACCCGATGAAGAATCTGCTGCTACGCATCAACGACAGGATTTACATGACCTGCATCTGGGTCGCCGGTCTGTCGGTCCTGACGATTTCCCTGATCATTCCCTGGGGCGTCTTCGCCCGCTACGTGCTCGGCACCGGCTCAAGCTGGCCGGAGCCCACCGCCATCTTGCTGATGATGGTCTTCACCTTCATCGGCGCCGCCGCCAGTTACCGTGCCGGCGCGCACATGGCCGTGGCGATGCTCACCGACCGCATGGCGCCTGAGTTGCGCAGAGCCATGAGTATTTTCTCCCAGTTGCTGATGGCGACCATTTGCCTGTTCATGGCGATCTGGGGCACCAAGCTGTGCCTGTCGACCTGGAATCAGTTCATGAGTGCGATGCCTGGATTGCGCGTCGGCATCACCTACATGCCGATCCCGATTGGCGGTGTGCTGACGCTCATTTTTGTACTGGAAAAACTCTTGCTCGGTGATCAGAGCAACCGTCGGGTCGTACGTTTCGACCTGGTTGAAGAAAGCGAAGGGGCTGCCTGAATGGACGCGTTGATTCTGTTGGGCAGTTTTATCGCGTTGATCCTGATCGGCATGCCGGTCGCCTACGCACTGGGGCTTTCCGCCCTGATCGGTGCGTGGTGGATCGATATCCCGTTCCAGGCGCTGATGATTCAGGTCGCCGGCGGCGTGAACAAATTCTCCCTGTTGGCGATTCCGTTCTTCGTCCTGGCGGGCGCGATCATGGCCGAGGGCGGCATGTCCCGGCGGCTGGTGGCGTTTGCCGGCGTGCTGGTGGGGTTTGTCCGTGGCGGCTTGTCGCTGGTCAATATCATGGCCTCGACGTTCTTCGGCGCAATCTCCGGCTCGTCGGTGGCCGACACCGCCTCGGTCGGTTCAGTGCTGATTCCGGAAATGGAACGCCGTGGCTATCCCCGGGAATTCGCCACGGCGGTCACCGTCAGCGGCTCGGTGCAAGCCCTGCTGACGCCGCCAAGCCACAACTCGGTGCTCTACTCGCTGGCGGCTGGCGGCACGGTGTCGATTGCGTCGCTGTTCATGGCCGGCGTGGTCCCGGGCCTGTTGATGAGCGCGTGCCTGATGGTGCTGTGCCTGATCTTCGCGAAAAAGCGCAACTACCCCAAGGGCGAAGTCATTCCCTTGAAGCAGGCGCTGAAAATCTGCGGCGAAGCGATGTGGGGCCTGATGGCCATGGTCATCATCCTCGGCGGGATTCTCTCCGGTATCTTCACCGCCACCGAATCGGCGGCGATTGCGGTGCTGTGGTCGTTCTTCGTGACCATGTTCATTTACCGCGACTACAAATGGAGCGAGCTGCCAAAACTGATGCACCGCACGGTGCGGACCATTTCGATCGTCATGATCCTGATCGGCTTCGCGGCGAGCTTCGGCTACATCATGACCCTGATGCAGATTCCGTCGAAAATCACCACGATGTTCCTGACCCTGTCGGACAACCGTTACGTGATCCTGATGTGCATCAACGTCATGCTGCTGTTGCTCGGCACCGTGATGGACATGGCGCCGCTGATCCTGATCCTGACACCGATCCTGATGCCGGTGATTCTGGGCATTGGCGTGGACCCGGTGCAGTTCGGCATGATCATGCTGGTGAACCTGGGGATTGGATTGATCACACCGCCGGTGGGCGCGGTATTGTTTGTGGGGTCGGCCGTGGGCAAAGTCAGCATCGAAAAAACCGTGAAAGCGCTGCTGCCGTTCTACGGCGTGCTGTTCCTGGTGCTGATGGCCGTGACCTACATTCCGGCGCTGTCGCTGTGGTTGCCGCATTTGGTGTTGTAACAAAAGTGCCCCTCCGTCAACGCGGGGCACGCACATCCTGTAGCAGCTGCCGAGCTGCGCGAGGCTGCGTTCGGCGACGCAGTCGTCGTAAAACCTGCGCATGCGGTCACCCTGATGCACCGCGCGGCCTGATTTCACGACGACTTCGTCGCCGAACGCAGCCTCGCGCTGCTCGGCAGCTGCTACAGGGAACATCGGTGTTCTTTCATCAGGGCTCGACAGATATGACGCCAAAGATTCTCGAACTCACAGACGAACTCACCCACCTCACCCTCGCCCCCGAACTCGGTGGCAGCCTCGTCAACTGGACCGTTCGCAGCACCGGGCAACCGCTGCTGCGCCACAACGACGCCCACGCGCTGAACACTGGCCTGCCAGGAAAACTCGGTTGCTACCCCTTGATTCCGTGGTCGAACCGCATCGCCGAAGGGGGTTTTGACTGCCCCGATGGCTGGCTCGCCTTGAAGCCTAACAGCCTCACCGACCCGCTGCCGATTCACGGCAGCGCCTGGCAACAACCGTGGCAGGTGGTGTCGCAGACCCAGGACGAAGTCGTCCTGCAACTCAACAGCGCTGCACCCTTCGCCTATCGCGCCCGGCAGCGGTTTCATTTGAACGAGGGCCGATTGAGCATCGAGTTACACGTCACCCACCTGGCCAAACACCCCGCCTGGCATGGGCTCGGACTGCATCCGTACTTTCCGCGCACAGCGAACACCCGGCTGCAGGCCAAGGCTGAAAAAACCTGGTTATGCGATGGATCGAAATTGCCGACCGAGCTGATGGAGCTGCCCGCCGAGTGGGACTTCCAGCAACTCAAAGCGCTGCCCGACACACTGGTCGACAACGGTTTCTGCGAATGGGACGGTCATTGCCTGATCCAGCAACCCGAACTCGGTTACGAACTGGAATGCCAGGCCACCGGCAGCGATTACTACCTGCTTTACTGCCCGGTGGGCCTGGAATTTTTCTGCATCGAACCGGTCAGCCACCCGGTCAACGCCCACCACTTGCCTGGCCGACCGGGGCTGCGTTTGCTGGAGCAAGGTCAATCCGCCGAACTCGGTTTCAGCCTGCACTATCGCAAGCTTGACTAGCCCAGCATCTGACTCAACACCGCACGCAACTTGCCGGGTTTCACCGGTTTGTTGAGCAGCGGCGCATCGAGTCGCTGCAACGAACGTCGGCACTGGTCAGTGCGGTCAGCAGTGATGATCACCGCTGGAATCGCCTGATTGAAATGCTCGCGCAAATGCCGCACCACATCACAGCCGACGATCCCGTGATCGAGGTGGTAATCAGCGAGAATCAATTCCGGCGCCCGCCCCTTCAAAGCGGCCAACGCTGAGTGCTCATCCGTGGCAATGACCACCTCACAGCCCCACTGCCCGAGCAGCGCGCTCATGCTCTCAAGAATGCTCACTTCGTTGTCCAGCACCAGCAGGCGCCGGCCCGGCAACGGATTGCCCGTGCCAGGTTGCGGCGCGGCCAGACTGATCGGCAGCGGCACCTCATGGGAAATCGGCACGTCGATGCGGAACACCGAACCGCGTCCCGGCCGCGACTGAACCTGGATCCGGTAGTTGAGGATCTTGGCGATACGCTCAACGATGGCCAGCCCCAGCCCCACGCCCTTGCGGTCGGCGGCGCGCCCGACATCCAGTTGGTTGAACTCCAGGAAGATCGAGTCCAGCCTGTTCGCCGCGATCCCGCGCCCGGTGTCCCACACTTCCAGGCGCAGCCTGTCGCCGCGCCGCCTGGCCCCCAGCAGAATGGCGCCCTCATCGGTATAACGGCAGGCGTTACTGAGGAAGTTGCGCAAGATCCGCGTCATCAAGCGCAGGTCGGTATGAATAGCGTAATCGCCCATGTGCACCCGCAGGTTCAACCCGGCGGCCTCGGCCACTGACTGGAACTCCGAGACCAGTGGCGCGAGCAACTCGTCGAGTCGGTACAACGCGACGTCCGGTTTGACGGCGGCCTGATCGAGCCGGGAAATATCCAGCAGATCGGTGAGCAAATCTTCAGCGCCTTCCAGCGCCTGGTGCGTGCGCTCCACCAACACCTGTTCGACATCGGGCAATTTGCGTTCGCGCAACGTCGAGATCAGCAACCGCGCAGCGTTGAGCGGCTGCAATAAATCGTGACTGGCGGCGGCGAGGTATTTGTCTTTGCTGCGATTGGCGGCCTCGGCGGCGTCCCGGGCGTCGCGCAAGGCTTCGGCGATCTGTTTACGCTGGGTGATCTGCTGTTGCAGGTTGCGGTTGGCTTCCAGCAATTCATCAGTGCGCGCGGTGACCCGCTGTTCCAGTTCGTCATTGAGTTGTTGCAGGCGTTGCTGGGCGAGTTTGCGTTCGGTGATGTCCGCGACAAAACCCTCCACCAATCCTTCCTGATCGGGCTTGAGCAGCAGGTTCATCAGCACGTCGAGGCTGCTGCCGTCCTTGCGCCGCAACTGGGTTTCGTAACCGTGCAGGCTGCCCTGGTGCCGGAGGATTTCGCCGATGTTTTCCAGCTCCCCGGTACCGCCGACAAACAGGTTGCTCGCCAGGTCCGCCAGCGAGAACAGCACCTCTTGCGGGTCCTGATAACCGAGCATCCGCGCCAGCGCCGGGTTGGCGGCGCGCATGCCTTGCGTGAGGCTGGCCTGGAAGATCCCGTGCACGGCGTTTTCGAACAGCCACTTGTAGCGATTGCGCTCGGCTTCCAGCTCGTCCAGCCGTGCGGAGAGTTCCGGATAATGGCTCTTGCGCGCCGAGTGGCTGCCTAATCCCAGTAGCCCGGCGAGCGCGCGTTGCTGCTCGTCAGAGGGCTTCGCCATAGACGACCTCGACATCACGCTGGCTGGATTCGCGCGGGTTGGTGAGGATGCACGGGTCGTGCATGGCGTGTTGCGACAGGAACGGAATGTCCGCAGTGCTGACCCCGTGCAAACCGAGGGTTTCATGGAAGCCGATCGCGTGTTTCAGGGCGATCAGGTGCTCGACCAGACGCCCGCAAATCTGCCGGTGATTGAGGCCACGGCAATCGATACCGAAGGTCTCGGCGATCACCTTGAAGCGATCCGGCGCCGAGCTGTAGTTGAACGCCACCACGTGTTCCACCAGCACCGCGTTGCACAAGCCGTGGGGCAAATCGAGGAAGCCGCCGAGGCTGTGGGACATCGCGTGCACCGCACCGAGGATCGCATTGGAGAACGCCAGACCGGCCTGCATGCTGCCGAGCATGATCTTCTCGCGCAGGGCGATGTCCGTCGGGTTGGCGATCATCTGCACCAGGTTGCCGTTGATCAGGCGCATCGCTTCCAGCGCGTGCGGGTCGGTCAGTGGCCCGTGACCGGTGGAGACGAAGGCTTCGATGGCATGCACCAGCGCATCGATGCCGGTACAGGCCGACAGGAACGGGTCCATGCTCAGGGTGGTTTCCGGGTCGATCAGCGACACGTCCGGCACCACGGCCTTGCTGACGATGGAGAACTTCATACGTTCTTGCTGGTTGGAAATAATCACAAACTGCGAGACATCGGCCGAGGTGCCGGCGGTGGTCGGAATCAGGATCAACGGCGGGCTGGGCACGCGGATGGTGTCGACGCCTTCGAACTCAAGGATGTTGCGTCCGTGGGCGACGACGATGCCGATGCCTTTGCCGCAATCCATCGGGCTGCCACCGCCGACCGCAACGATCACATCGCAGTGGTTTTCCTTGTACAGCTCGGCGCCGCGCATGACTTCCTCGACCCGCGGGTTGGGCGACACGTCGCTATAGAGAAAGTAGTCGATGCCCTGGGCTTGCAGGCTGGCTTCGACATCGGCCACCCAACCGGCGGCAATCACACCGGGGTCGCTGACCACCAATACCTTGCGCGCACCAAAGGTTTTGGCACAGTTGCCGACGTTGTGCCGGCATCCGGCACCAAAGATGATTTCAGGCGAAACGAATTTACGCAGCTGGCTGAGACTCTGGCTCATTGGAAAGCCTGTTTTTATTGTTTTGGAAGGTAAGAGCCACACTAACTCATCCGGCTGTGAATGCAATCAGACCAATGGCTGGTCCCCATTCACCGCAGATCCCCTGTAGGAGCCGGCTTGCTGGCGATGGCGACCGCACTGGCGACGTATGGCTCGCGGGCCTCATCGCCAGCAAGCCGGCTCCTACAGGGGTTGTGTGCATGAAGGGCTATCCGCGATAGATCAGCCGCGAAGCCTTCTCGTTACGCAACGTCAGGTGTTCCATGCCCTGCCCCGGCGCATCCGCTTCATCGCGGGCCTTGAGGATAACGTCGTGGTGCGGCGACTTGCTGCACACCGGGTCGGCATTTTCGGCATCGCCGGTGAGCATGAACGCCTGACAGCGGCAGCCGCCCAGGTCCTTGTGTTTTTCATCGCAGGAGCGGCACGGCTCTTTCATCCAGGCATCGCCACGAAAGCGATTGAAGCCGAACGATTCGGTCCAGATGTGCGAGATGCTGTGCTCGCGCACGTTGGGAAACTCCACCGGTAACTGACGGGCGCTGTGACAAGGCAGCGCCGTGCCGTCGGGGGTGATGTCGAGAAACAGGTTGGCCCAGCCGTTCATGCAGGTCTTGGGGCGCTCTTCGTAGTAATCCGGGGTGACGAAGATCAGCTTGCAGGGATGGCCTTGGGCCTCAAGACGCTCGCGGTATTCATTAGTGATGCGCTCGGCGCGCTGCAATTGCTCACGGGTCGGCAACAGGCCGACGCGGTTGAGCTCGGCCCAGCCATAGAACTGACACGTCGCCAGTTCGACGAAGTCCGCCTGCAGTTCCAGACACAGGTCGATGATCTGCGCGATCTGGTCGATGTTGTGCCGATGGGTGACGAAATTCAGCACCATCGGGTAACCCTGGGCTTTCACCGCCCGGGCCATGGCAAGTTTCTGCGCGAAGGCCTTGCGCGAGCCGGCGAGCATGTTGTTGACCTGCTCGTCGGCGGCCTGAAAGCTGATTTGGATGTGGTCCAGCCCGGCGACCTTGAAGTCGCGGACTTTTTGCTCGGTCAGGCCGATACCCGAGGTGATGAGGTTGGTGTAGTAACCCATGTCCCGCGCGGCTTTGATCAGCACGGCGAGGTCCTGGCGAACCAACGGCTCGCCACCGGAAAAACCCAGTTGCGCCGCGCCCATCTCCCGCGCTTCGTGAAACACCCGAATCCATTCTTCAGTGCTCAGCTCCTCGCCTTGCTGGGCGAAATCCAGCGGGTTGGAGCAATACGGGCATTGCAACGGGCAGCGATACGTCAGCTCTGCCAGTAACCATAAGGGCGGACCGGGTGGCTGTTCGATCAGGTTCACAGGGTGATCCCCCGGTGCCAGACTTTCTCCGTGGTGACGGTGTGATACGGCGGACGCCCCAGCTCGTAGGCCATGCTGATCGCGTCGAGCATGCTCCACAGCACATCGAGCTTGAATTGCAGAATCTCCAGCATGCGTTGCTGGCCTTCGAACGTCACGTAGTGCGCCAGGGTAATGCGCAAACCATGCTCGACATCGCGCCGCGCCTGGCTCAGGCGCGTGCGGAAATAGTCATAACCGGCCGGGTCGATCCACGGGTAATGCGTGGGCCAGGCGTCGAGACGGGACTGATGGATCTGCGGCGCGAACAGCTCGGTGAGCGAACTGCTGGCCGCTTCCTGCCAACAGGCGCGACGGGCGAAATTGACGTAGGCGTCCACGGCGAAACGCACGCCGGGCAACACCCGTTCCTGGGAGAGGATTTGTTCACGGTCCAGTCCCACCGCTTCGCCCAGCCGCAACCAGGCTTCGATGCCGCCCTCGCTGCCGGGGACGCCGTCGTGGTCGAGGATGCGTTGCAGCCATTCACGGCGCACGTCGCGGTCGGGGCAGTTGGCGAGGATCGCGGCGTCTTTCAGCGGGATGTTCACCTGGTAATAGAAGCGATTGGCGACCCAGCCCTGAATCTGCTCGCGGGTGGCGCGGCCGGCGTACATGGCTTGGTGGAAGGGGTGGTGGATGTGGTAGCAGGCGCCTTTGGCGCGCAGGGCTTGCTCGAATTCGCTGGGGGACATCGGTGTGTCAGTCATTGGGCCTCTCCTGGAAGCTCTGCGGTGTCTGGTCTGGCCTCTTCGCGAGCAAGCCCGCTCCCACACTGGATTTGCGATGTACCCAAGACCCTGTGGGAGCGGGCTTGCTCGCGAAGAGGCCATCCGCTACAGCTCAATACTCATGCCATCAAACGCGACCTCAACCCCCCGCCGCTCCAACAAAGCCCGCTCTGCCGAGTCTTCATCGAGGATCGGGTTGGTGTTGTTAATGTGGATCAGCACCTTGCGTTGGCGGCCAAACCCCTCCAGCACCTCAAGCATCCCGCCAGGACCGCTCTGCGGCAGATGCCCCATTTCACTACCGAGGCTCTGGCCGACTTCGCACACGCGCATCTCGTCGTCGCGCCACAACGTGCCATCCAGCAGCAGGCAGTCGGCGCGTTGCATCCAGCTCAGGACTTCGTCGTCGACTTGCCCAAGGCCCGGGGCATAGAACACGCTGGCGCCGCTGCGCAGGTCTTCGATAAACAAACCAATGGTGTCGCCCGGCTGCGGATTGCCGCGATTGGGCGAGTACGGCGGTGCGTTGCTCACCAAGGGAATCGCACGAAACTGCAAGTGTTCGCAGGCCGCTATGCTGAACGGTTCACGGTCGAGTCCGACCGGTTGCCACTGCAAACCGCCGTTCCAGTGTTCAAGCATGGTGAACAAGGGAAAGCCACTGCTCAGGTCTTGATGTACGCGTTCGGTGCTCCAGACCGAGTGTGGGCAACCTTCGCGCAGGCTCAACAGGCCGGTGCAATGGTCGATCTGGCTGTCCAGCAGCACCACCGCGGCGATTGCCGTATCGCGCAACCGACGGGCCGGCTGCATCGCCGGGAAACCTTCAAGCTGCGCGCGAATGTCCGGTGAAGCATTGCACAGCACCCACTCCACACCGTTGTCACTCAGGGCAATCGACGACTGCGTGCGACGCTGCGCGCGCAGGCTGCCATTGCGCATTCCGGCGCACTGGCGGCAGTTGCAGTTCCATTGCGGAAAACCGCCACCAGCGGCGGAACCAAGAACGCGGATGTGCATGGCGGGCTCCAGAAGGCAGACCCGGCCAACGCCACGGTTGGCCGGGTGGACAATCAACGGTTGGCGAAATACATCGTCACTTCAAAACCAATGCGCAGATCGGTGAACGCGGGTTTATTCCACATGGGTCAATCCTCTTCTTGTGCCGGGTTATTCCGGTAAAGCCATTAATGCACGGGGCGCCAAGTGATCGAATGCTACTTTGGAACGAGGTGGCGGCGTGCGTTGGTAGGGGGTGTTTGCGCGGTTTCCGGTACACACAAAACCAATGTGGGAGCGAGCCTGCTCGCGATGACGGTGTATCAGTCAACTGAGATGTTGAATGTACTGGCCTCATCGCGAGCAGGCTCGCTCCCACAGGAGTTGCGGCGCGCTTACGGGGCTAGAAGAACCCCATCGGGTTGATGTCGTAGCTCACCAGCAGGTTTTTGGTCTGCTGATAATGGTCGAGCATCATCTTGTGGTTTTCGCGGCCGACACCGGACTTCTTGTAGCCACCGAACGCAGCGTGCGCCGGGTACAGGTGGTAGCAGTTGGTCCAGACGCGCCCGGCCTTGATCGCCCGGCCCATGCGGTAGGCGCGGTTGATGTCGCGGGTCCACAGACCGGCGCCGAGGCCGAACTCGCTGTCGTTGGCAATCGCCAGGGCTTCGGCTTCGTCCTTGAACGTGGTGATACCCACCACCGGGCCGAAGATTTCCTCCTGGAACACGCGCATCTTGTTGTGGCCCTTGAGCAGGGTCGGCTGGATGTAATAACCCGTCGACAAGTCGCCCTCAAGGCGTTCGGCCGCGCCGCCGGTGAGCAGTTCGGCGCCCTCCTCCTGAGCAATTTTCAGGTACGAGAGGATCTTGTCGTATTGCTGCTCGGACGCTTGGGCCCCGACCATAGTTTCAGTGTCCAGCGGGTCGCCGCGCTTGATCTTGACGATTTTCTGCATCACCACTTTCATGAAGTCGTCGTAGATCGATTCCTGCACCAACGCTCGCGACGGACAGGTGCAGACTTCGCCCTGGTTGAAGAACGCCAGCACCAGACCTTCGGCGGCTTTCTCGATGAACTGCGGCTCGGCTTGCATGATGTCTTCGAAGAAGATGTTCGGCGACTTGCCGCCCAGCTCGACGGTGCTCGGAATGATGTTCTCGGCCGCGCACTTCATGATGTGCGCGCCAATCGGAGTGGAGCCGGTGAACGCGATCTTGGCGATGCGCTTGCTGGTGGCCAGCGCTTCACCCGCTTCGCGACCGAAACCCTGGACGATATTCAGCACGCCGGCCGGCAGCAAGTCGGCGATCAGCTCGGCGAAGACCATGATCGACAGCGGCGTCTGCTCAGCGGGTTTGAGCACCACGCAGTTGCCGGCAGCCAGGGCCGGGGCGAGTTTCCAGGCAGCCATCAGCAACGGGAAGTTCCACGGGATGATCTGTCCGACCACGCCCAATGGCTCGTGGAAGTGGTAGGCGGTGGTCAGCTCGTTGATCTCGGCGGCGCCGCCTTCCTGAGCGCGGATGCACCCGGCGAAGTAACGGAAATGGTCAGCGGCCAATGGCACGTCGGCATTGAGGGTCTCGCGCACGGCCTTGCCGTTGTCCCAGGTTTCAGTGACAGCGAGGATTTCCAGATTCTGTTCGATGCGGTCGGCGATTTTCAGCAGTACCAGCGAGCGATCCTGAGCCGAGGTCTTGCCCCAGGCATCCGCCGCGGCATGGGCGGCGTCGAGGGCTTTTTCAATGTCGGCGGCGCTGGAGCGCGGGAACTCGGCGATCACTTCACCGGTGACCGGTGAGGTGTTGGTGAAGTACTCGCCATTGACCGGGGCAACAAACTCGCCGCCGATGAAATTGCCGTAGCGCGCTTTGAAAGAAACGACGGCGCCGGGTGTTCCGGGTTGTGCATAGATCATGGTGGGCCTCTGTCTGGGTCGATGCCTGTCGGGCAAACAGGCGATGAACCGATAGTAGAGAGCCCCGCGCGCCAGACGAATGCGCCGTTGGCAGGGGGACTCTCGTTATTTGGTAGTAGATGATCGTTCCCACGCTCCGCGTGGGAATGCAGCCCGGGACGCTCCGCGTCCCTAAAGCGGACGCGGAGCGTCCGGTGAGGCATTCTCACGCAGAGCGTGGGAACGATCAGGGCAGCAATCAGTGCTTGGCGACCAGGTCTTTCGGCAGCTTGAAGGTCCAGAGCATCCCGCCCTGGTTGAAGTCCTTGATGCGCTTGGCCACTTCGCCGCCCCACAGCGGCACAGCGCCACCCCAACCGGACAGCACCGAGACGTACTGTTCGCCGTCCATTTCCCAGGTCACGGGCGAACCGAGTACGCCGGAGCCGGTCTGGAATTCCCAGACTTTCTCGCCGGTCTTGGCGTTGAACGCTTGCAGGAAACCTTCCGGCGTACCGGTGAATACTAGGTTGCCCTTGGTGGTCAGCACTCCGCCCCACAGCGGCGCGAAATTCTTGTGGCGCCAGACTTCCTTGCCAGTCTTCGGATCGATTGCACGCAGCACGCCGATGTAGTCTTCATTCAACGGCTTGATGGTGAAGCCGGCACCGAGGAACGCCGCGCCTTTTTTGTAGGCGATGCCTTCGTTCCAGATGTCCATGCCCCACTCGTTGGACGGCACGTAGAACAGCCCGGTGTCCTTGTTGTAGGCCATCGGCATCCAGTTCTTCGCACCGAGGAACGCCGGAGCTACGAACACTGAACCGCCTTTGGCTTCGGTGCCCGGTGCGCCAGGTCGGCTGGCTTCGTTGTAAATCGGCCGGCCCTCTTTATCGAGGCCGGTGGCCCAGGTGATCTTGTCCACGAACGGAAAGCCACGAATGAATTTGCCGTTGGTGCGGTCCAGCACGTAGAAGAAACCGTTACGGTCAGCGGTCGCGGCGGCTTTGATCTCCTTGCCGCCTTCGGTGTAGTTGAACGAGACCAGCTCGTTCACGCCGTCATAGTCCCAGCCGTCGTGAGGCGTGCTCTGGAAGTGCCACTTGATGGTGCCGTCGTCCGGATTGAGCGCCAGGCGCGACGACGAGTAGAGGTTGTCGCCCGGACGCAGGTGCGAATTCCACGGCGCCGGGTTGCCGGTGCCGAACAGCAGCAGATTGGTTTCCGGGTCGTAGTAACCGCCGAGCCAAGGCGCTGCGCCACCGGTTTTCCACAGATCGCCAGGCCAGGTCTTGCCCGCTTCACCGCCGGAGATGCCGTTTTCTACCGCTTTGCCGTCCTTGTAGGTGTAACCCATGTGGCCTTCGACGGTGGGCCGGGTCCACAGCAGGTCGCCGTTTTTCGGATCGTAGGCTTCGATCTTGCCGACCACGCCGAACTCGCCACCGGCCACACCGGTGATCAGTTTGCCGTTGATCACCAACGGCGCGGCGCTGATCGAATAGCCTTCCTTGTGATCGGCGACTTTCTTGCTCCAGACGACTTTGCCGGTGTCCTTGTTCAGGGCGACGAGCTTGGCGTCGAGGGTGCCGAAGAACACCAAATCACCGTACAGCGCGACGCCACGGTTGATCACGTCGCAGCAGGGACGGATGTCATCGGGCAGGCGCGCATCGTATTGCCAGAGCTTCTTGCCGGTGCGCGCATCCACCGCAAACACCCGCGAGTAGGAACCGGTCATGTATATCACGCCGTCCTTGATCATCGGCTGTGCTTGCTGACCGCGCTGTTTTTCCCCGCCGAAAGAGAACGCCCAGACCGGCCGCAAATCTTTCACGTTGTTGACGTTGAGCGTATCCAGCGGGCTGTAGCGCTGACCCTGGACGCCCAGACCGTTGGTGACGATCTGCTCCGGGTTCTTGGGGTCCTGGAGAATGTCCTGGTCGGTGACGCCGGCCAGCGCGGAGCCGGACAGCAGCATGGCACTGAGCAGCACACTAAGGACGAAGGGTTGGCGACGTGCGGGGTGGGTCATGGCGGCTACCTCTGCGGTTTTTGTTATACCCGGGAAATTTTCCCGGTCTGGTGCAGATTCTTCGGCGCCGCCGCCCTTGGAACAATTGCCCGCAGTGTTGAGATTGCTAGTTCCTTAGTACCGGGTCGGAAAAGATGGGCACCGGATTTCCTGATCGCCACAGACCTGTAGCAGCTGGCGAAGCCTGCGTTCGGCGGCGCAGCAGTCGTGAAATCAGAGTTCGCGGTGCATCAGGCAAACCGTGCAAGTCGGGTTTACGACTGCTGCGCAGCCGAACGCAGGCTTCGCCAGCTGCTACAAAGGATTGCGGCGCCGCTGGGTCATTTGTGCGCGGCGGAATCGACACGGGTCATTTGGGTGCGCTCATAGCGCGGGTACAAATGGCTCACGCTGCGGATCAGCTCATAGCGACTCAGGCTGATCGCGGCAAACCGCTCGGGGATGGGGCTGCGGATCATCTCGCTCATGTCGCTGCCATTGGCCGCCCCCTCACGCATGAGCTGATCGAGCCAGCCAAGGTAGTCGCGCATCTGCTCGAACGGTTTCGTGTCCGTAGTCACTGGCCCATGACCGGGCACGACCAACGTCCACGGCAGCCCCTGAAGCGTGGCGATGTCCGCCAGCCACACCGACAGCCCCGGACTGTTGGGCGTGGTCAGCGCCCGTTGGTAAAACACCAGGTCCCCGGCAAACAGCACGCCGGTTTTCTGGTCGAGAACAGCCAGATCCGCGCCAGTGTGCCCACCCAGGCTCAGCAGACGCAGATCGTGATTCCCAAAACTTCGTACGCCAGGTGTCAGCGCCTCGGTCGGCAACACCACCTCGGTGCCGCGCATCCAGTCGCCCACCAACCGATACAGGTTCTCGGCCATGGCGTCGCCCTGCTGATGCAGCAGCTCGGTGGTGCCGGCCAATGCACCGATCGGCACGTCGCTGAAAGCCTGATTGCCCAACGCATGGTCGGGATGGTGATGGGTCAGCAGCACCTCGATCACCGGTTTATCGGTGGTCGCGGCAATGGCTTTGCGCATCGCTTCACCATAGCGTTTCGACGGCCCGGTATCGATCACTACTACCCCGCGTTCGGTGACGATGAACGCGGTATTGACGATGTTGCCGCCGTTGGCCTTGGCGAAATTGTCTGTGCTGCCTTCCAGCAGCCAGGTGTCTTCGGCGATCTGCCGGGGCTTGAGTTCATAGTCGAGGTCCGCCAGGGCCGGCAGGCTCAGGCTCAGAAACAACAGCAGCATCCAGCGCATCACGCGCTCCTTGGGGTCAGGGTACGGCCGCATCGAATTGATTGCCGCTGTTGTCGCGCAGCAACAGGCGCGTCTGCCCCGCCCCTTCAATGTCGAAGGCCAGGTTGGGGTTTTCGCTGACGGCGGGAAACAGCTCCAGTCGGGCCAGCAGTTGATCGTTGTGGTCGCGCAGTTCGGCGTGGTTGATGAAAAATTCCGGGATGCCGCTGACCATGCCGTTGTCCATCGGGTGCGCCACTTGCAGGCGCAAACGACTGAATTCGCCACGGGGATAACGACCGCCCAGCACTTCGCCGATGTGCTCCTCCCAGCCCGGCTGAGTGCGCACCACACTCGGCGCCGTGCAACCGCCGCCCGCCGCATCGATCAGGGTCGAGCCGACATGCCAGAGGCCGTCGCGGGTCAGCACCGCTGCACGCAACGGCGTGGCCTGCTCGATACGGATGCGGATCGACAGCCACGGCAATACCCGGTCCAGCGGTTGAAAATCGACGATTTTCGGCAAGGGATTGAGTTCGGCCCAGGCGAGTATTTTCACCACCTCACCCTTGAACGCCCGGGCGTCGATTTCCAGCGGTACTTGCCGGGCGTCTTCGGCGAACGGCGGCGCCAGCAGCTTGACCCGGTCGTCGAACACGAACGGCGCACCGTCGAGCATCTGCTTGTGATAGAAGGCCCACATCACCGACGGCACCGGGTCTTGGCCCGACTCGACGGCGGCAGCGTGCGCCGCCAAGGGTAACCAGCAGAGCAACAGGCAACTCGCTCGCCAGTTCACTGTTGATACATCTCGGGCACGTCATAGCGCAGGCCGTAATGACCGTAAATGGTTTTGACCGCACCCTCGCGGATCAACGCCTCCAGCGCCTCTTCCACGGCGTAGGCCAGTTGACGGTTGCTTTCATGCACCGCCATGCCGATCTCCCAGAGCTGCTTGCCCATGTTCGGGTAGGCGTTTTCGGCCAGCACTACTTGTGGATCGTTGGCTTCGTGAACTTGCCAGTCGATCTCGCCGCGCATGGCCATGACCGCGTCGACTTCGCCGGCCTTCATCGCCGCAAACGCCTGAGGCACGCCTGGATAGTGGTGGGTCTTGCCGGCGAGCATGCCGCTGAATACCGAGGTCAGGTAAAACGACGGCACGCTGTCGACTTCGACGCCGATCGGGTGATGCTCGAACACCGCGACGCTGCCTACCGATTCCAGTCGGCGGCGGTCAAAAGCGACTTGCCATTGTTCGTTCTGGTACGGGCCGAACATCACCACGTGGCCGTTTTCCAGCTCACCCACTTCGTTGCGCTTCTGCGCGTAATCGCGGTCGTACGGCACGCGCATCATCAGGTCGGCCAGTCGCAGGTCGTGCAACTGACTGGCCCGCCAGATGTAATCGCGCAGGTCGTCGTCAAGCTTTTCGCCGGCGGGTGCCCAGATTAGCGTCAGGCGCACACCCAGCGCTTTGGCCAACGCTGCGGCGAGCTCGACATCCACCCCTCGGGGCTGGCCGGCGTCTTCAAAACTGTAGGGGGCGAAGTCCTTGTAGACCGCCACTTTCAGCTCCCCGGCGGCGATCATTTCGTCATAGGTACGGACCTGCGCCTGCACGACCTGGCAGCACAGCAACACGGCGCTGATCAACACAGCGAGCAGGCGCATGGGTTACTCCTCGACGTGAACGCTGTCCAGGTAAGTGCGCACGGCCCACAAGGCTTCCTGACTCAGGTAATCAGCCATCTTCGGCATGTACACCCGGCCATCGCGCACGGCACCGTTACGCACACGTTCGACGAACCATTCATCCCCCGCTTCGCCCACATCGAGCATGCGCAAATCGGGGGCGATGCCGCCGGATTTGGCTTCCAGGCCATGACAGGCCGCGCAGTTCTGGTTGTACGCCGACGAGCCGATTTCCACGGCCTTATCGTGTTCCGGGGAGGTGCGATACGGGTTCACCGCCGCCCAACCATCGGCATCCACCTGCAAGCCGGCGTCCTTGATCGGGGTCAGTCCCTTGGTTTCGATGGCCTGAGGCACCACGTTGCCATGGGCACAGACGGAGCCTGCACTGATAAAACCGGCCAGCAGTCCGGCAACGAGCAAGGCGTTGCGTTTTGTTGTCATTGTTATGCCCTCGAGATTGCACGCAAAACCTCTTTGAAGAGGCTATGGCACCCATCTTAGGAACGGCTTCGCACAATCCCCATGCTGCTTTGGTGGCCGCCTTCTAGTCCCTTGGTAGTAGGGCTTGTGGCGCACACCCAATTCAGGTGCCGCACGGGAAGTTTTCCCGGCAACAGCGGGACTTTTTCCGTATCCGCCAACATGCTGGGCGCACCACCCTGTGCAGGCCAAAACCTCCACTGGGAACTGCAACCATGACAATAAGATCGCTACCCGTCCTTTCCCCTTTGACCCTTGCCGTGCAGGCTTTTCTGCTGGTGAGCAGTCTGTCGCTGAGTGCTGCAAGCCATGCCGCGACGGCTCCTGCCACGCCCACCCGCAACGTGACATGGGAAGACATTGCCAACGATCACCTGACCACCAAGGACGTGCTGCAATACGGCATGGGCACCAACGCCCAGCGCTGGAGCCCGTTGGCGCAGGTCAACGACAAGAACGTGTTCAAGCTGACGCCGGCCTGGTCCTACTCGTTTGGCGATGAGAAGCAGCGCGGCCAGGAATCCCAGGCCATCGTCAGCGACGGCGTGGTCTACGTCACCGGTTCCTATTCGCGGGTCTTTGCCCTGGACGCCAAGACCGGCAAGCGCCTGTGGACCTACAACCATCGCCTGCCGGACAACATTCGTCCGTGCTGCGACGTGGTCAATCGCGGCGCGGCGATCTTTGGCGACAAAATCTACTTCGGCACTCTCGACGCGCGCCTGGTCGCCCTGGACAAGAACACCGGCAAAGTGGTGTGGAACAAGAAGTTCGGCGACCACGCCGCCGGCTACACCATGACCGGCGCCCCGGTGCTGATCAAGGACAAGACCACCGGCAAGGTGCTGCTGATTCACGGCAGCTCCGGAGATGAGTTCGGCGTGGTCGGGCAGCTCTTCGCTCGCGACCCCGACACCGGTGAAGAAGTGTGGATGCGGCCCTTCGTCGAAGGCCACATGGGTCGCTTGAACGGCAAGGACAGCACCACCACCGGTGACGTCAAGGCACCGTCCTGGCCGGATGATCCGACCACCGAAACCGGCAAGGTCGAAGCCTGGAGCCACGGCGGCGGTGCCCCTTGGCAGAGCGCCAGTTTTGATCCGGAAACCAACACCATCATCGTCGGCGCTGGCAACCCCGGCCCGTGGAACACCTGGGCGCGAACCTCAAAGGACGGTAATCCCCACGACTACGACAGCCTCTACACCTCCGGCCAGGTCGGCGTTGACCCGAGCACCGGCGAGGTGAAATGGTTCTACCAGCACACGCCGAACGATGCCTGGGATTTCTCCGGCAACAACGAGCTGGTGCTGTTCGATTACAAGGACAAGGACGGCAAAACGGTCAAGGCCACCGGCCATGCGGACCGCAACGGTTTCTTCTACGTGGTCGATCGCAACAACGGAAAATTGCAGAACGCGTTCCCGTTCGTCGACAACATCACCTGGGCCAGCCACATCGACTTGAAGACCGGTAAACCGGTAGAAAATCCTGGCCAGCGTCCGGCCAAACCGCTGCCTGGCGAGACCAAGGGCAAGTCGGTGGAAGTCTCGCCGCCATTCCTCGGTGGCAAGAACTGGAACCCGATGGCGTACAGCCAGGAAACCGGGCTGTTCTACATCCCGGGCAACCAGTGGAAAGAGGAATACTGGACCGAAGAGGTCAGCTACAAGAAAGGCTCGGCCTATCTGGGCATGGGTTTCCGCATCAAGCGCATGTACGACGATCACGTCGGCTCCCTGCGCGCCATGAACCCGACCACCGGCAAAGTGATTTGGGAGCACAAGGAAGCACTGCCCCTTTGGGCCGGTGTGCTGGCCACCAAAGGCAACCTGGTATTCACCGGCACCGGCGACGGTTTCCTCAAGGCCTTCGACGCGAAAACCGGCGCCGAACTGTGGAAGTTCCAGACTGGCAGCGGCATCGTCTCGCCGCCGATCACCTGGGAACAGGATGGCGAGCAATACGTCGGCGTAACCGTCGGTTATGGCGGCGCAGTGCCGTTGTGGGGCGGTGACATGGCCGAGCTGACCAAACCGGTGGCTCAGGGCGGGTCGTTCTGGGTGTTCAAGATTCCGAGCTGGGATAACAAGACTGCGCAGAAGTAACGCCACCTATCTTGCCGATACGACTCATGTAGCAGCTGTCGAGCCCCAGCGAGGCTGCGTTAGCGGTGTGTCAGGCACACCGTCAACGCAGCCTTGTTTCACTCTACAGCTGCTACGTGGAGCCTTATCGATGCCCATTTAGAGGTCTCGTGATGAAATACCTGCCTTTTTCGCTGCTCTTGATCTTCCTGCCCGCCTACGCCGACGACGGCAACACGCCACTCATCATCAACGGCTGCACCATCGCCAGTCACAGCCAATGCCCCGGCGCCGATCTCAAAGGTGCGAACCTGAGCAATCAGGACCTGCGCAACATGAACCTCAGCGGCGCCGACCTGCGCGATGCCGACCTGCGGCACGCCCGACTCGACCTCGCCAACCTGGAAAAAGCCCGACTCCAGGGCGCCAACCTGACCCGCGCCAGCCTGCAACAAAGCAACCTGCGTCTGGCAGATTTCACCGGTGCCACGCTGATGGCGATCCAGGGTTGGGGTCTGTTTGCCCAAGGCGCGCAGTTTCAGGACGCCAACCTGAGCGGCGCGTACCTGCAATTCGCCCGTCTCTCCGGTGCCAAGCTGCACAACAGCAACCTGCAAGCGGCGGATCTGGAAATGACCTGGCTGAGCAAGGCTGACCTCAAGGGTGCCAACCTCAGTGATGCGAATCTGCAAGAAGCCAAGTTTGGCGAAAGCAATCTGGAGAAGGCCAACCTCAGCGGTACGCGGCAGCATTATGCGAATTTTCAGGATGCCAATATGGAGGGCTGCACCGGGTGCCCGACAACCTGGAACAAATGAACTGAAGGCACACAACCCCCCTGTGGGAGCGGGCTTGCTCGCGAAGACGGAGTATCAGTCGACATCAATGTTGGATGTGAGGCCCTCTTCGCGAGCAAGCCTGCTCCCACATTAGAAATTTGTTGCCCGGGCTACCGAGTCAGCTGGCCACCCGCACCACGCCCATATCAATCCCCAGATGCACCAGCTCGGCATGGGACGTGACCTGCAATTTGCTCTTGAGCAACGTCAGGTGATTGGAGACGGTCTTGCTGCTGATGCTCAACTGCTCGGCGATCAAGCGGGCCGGGGTGCCTTTGGCGAGCATCACGAAAATCTCCAGTTCACGCTGGGTCATGCTCTGCAAACGCGGGTCGCTGGCGTCCTGTTGCGGATGACACGCCAGTTGGGTGGCCAGCGGCTGTTCGATGTAGGCGTGGCCGGCGAGGATCCGCTGCACCGCCTCGATCAGCACTTCCGGCGCCGAGCTCTTGGTCAAATACCCCGAGGCACCAGCGTCCAGTGCCTGGCGCACCAGCGGCAACTCATCGTGCATGCTGAAAAACAGCACCCGCAATTGCGGCAGTCGCTGACGCAAGCGTCGGGTGGTTTCCAGCCCGCTGATCCCCGGCAAACCGAAATCCATGATCACCAGGTTCGGCACGGCTTCCTGAACCCGCATCAGCGCCTCTTCCCCCGTGGCCGCTTCACGCACCTCCATCGCCGGCAACAATGCCCGCAACAAACTCGCGTAACCCTGACGGACCACCGCATGGTCATCGACCAGCAGAATATTCATGACGCCTCCAAAGGCATGCTCAAGGCCAGCGCCCAACCGGCGCCGGGGTGGCTGATGATCCGCAATTCGCCGCCGAGGCTGCGGGCGCGTTCGAACATCGAATACAAACCGACGCCGGGCCGTTGTGGCTGCGCTGCGCCGCGCCCGTTATCGCGAATCAACAAACGCAGATGCGCGCCGCGATGTTGCAGACGAACCCGCACTTCAGTCGCGTCGGCGTGCCGGGCAATGTTGGTCAACGCTTCCTGCAACAGGCGATAGAGATGGGTTTTGTTCGGCGCAGACAATGGCGGTAACTGCGCGCTGACCCGCAACAGGCAATCGATGCCCTGGCGCCCCTGCCATTGCTCCACCAGCAAACCGAAGGCTTCGGCCAGCGGCAGGTGTTGCAGCACCACCGGATAAAGGTCATGCACCAGCGCCCGGAAGCCCTGCTGCAAGTGTTCGCAGTTGTGTTCCAGCTCGCGCACCGTGCGTTCCACCACCACGGGTTGATCCGCCACCAGCCGCAACAGACAGGCCTGGGCGCGTATGCCGGCCAAGTACTGGCCGAGATCATCGTGCAGGGTCTGCGCCAGATGAGTGCGTTCCTGTTCCTGCACCGCCAACAACGTCCGGGTCAGATGCGTATTGTCGGCACGGGCCTGCTCCAACGCCTCGGTCATGCGATTGAAATGCACCGCCAGGTGCCGCGCCTCCGGCACACCTTTTGCGCGCAATCGCACCTTGAGCTGGCCAGCCGAGACTTGCTGCAACGCGCGCAGCAATTCATTGAGTAAACCCATGCCCCGGCGCACAGCCCAGCGAATGGTGAGCAGACTCAAGATCAAGGCCAGGCCACACAGGCCGAGCAATTGCAGCAGCGAATCCCAGACCTCGTCGATTTCATCCCGCGGATCGACTGCGATCTGTACGCGCCGGCCATCGCGCAGATCCAGGACCCGCGCACTGTGCCGGGCTTCGGCGAATAACAGACGCCCGAGCCACGCGTCGAGTCCGTCCTGAACTGGCAGACGCGCCGTTTCGCCGGGTTCCAGCCAGCGCACCCGCACATGCCGCAAACTGCCCGTCAACCGTGGCTGCAAACTCGCGGGATCACGCTCGGCGGTTTCGCTCAGATACTCGACCACCGCTTCGGCGGATTGCAGCTCACGCTCCACGTCCGCCAGGGCCTGATGCACCAGCAAACCCATGCACGCCAGGGTCACCAGGGCGAAAAATCCGCACACCCACAGGTTGATCCGCCACAGGGCCGACACGCTTAGCGCCCCGGTGTCGCGGGCATGACCAGCAACGGCCCGGGGCGCGGGCCGTGCAGCTTGTCGACGCCGATCAGGGTCAGGATCAACAGCAACGGCAGGAGCAGCGCTTTGAGAATTCGCATGGTCGATCTCCTCCAGTGTGATGGCCGTTATTGCCCATGCTAAAACCGCGCCGCCCCGGGCGAGCTACTACCTTGGTACTGCCTGACTGGTACTTTCTGCATATTTCATTCTGCCTCACAGGCTTCCTATGCTGGCGCTACCTGTAATGGAGTGCCGATATGCGCCAGCTTGCCCCTTACGCCCTGATCTACCTGCTGGCGATTGCCTGCGCCGCCGGGCTGGCGACTCAGAGCCAGGCCGCAGAGGCGCCTTTGCAGGTGCAGATCGGCTACCTGGGCTATCGACCTGACCCCGGCCCGCTGCTGTCGAACGTGATTCCCGAACCGGTCGATGCCGGACTTCGCGGTGCCGAGCTGGCGATCACCGACAGCAACAGCACCGGGCGTTTTCTCAACCAGAGTTACAGCCTGGTCAGCGTCAACGCCGACAGTGCGGAGGCCCTGATCGAAGCGGCCAAGGCCCAGCATGCACAGGGGCTGCGTCTGTTTGTGGTGAATGCGCCGGTGGAGAGCCTGCGCCGGCTCAGCGCTGTGTTGCCCGACAGCTTGCTGTTCAATACCGGCAGTCCCGACGACAGCCTGCGCACCACCGACTGCCTGCCGAACGTGCTGCACAGCCTGCCGAGTCGGGCGATGCTCGCCGATGCGCTGGCGCAATTTCTGGTGGTGCGCAAATGGCAACGGGCGCTGCTGATCGTCGGCCCGACGCAGGACGATCAAGCCTATGCCGCCGCCCTGCGCCGCGCCGCCAAACGCTTCGGCCTGAAGCTGGTGGCGGAAAAAGCCTGGAGTTTCGACAACGATCAGCGTCGCAGCGCCCAGGCCGACATGCCGCTGTTCACCCAGACCGCCGAGTACGACGTGGTGCTGGTGGCGGATGAACGCGGTGATTTCGGCGAATACGTGCCCTATCAGACCTGGTACCCACGGCCGGTTGCCGGCACTCAGGGGCTGACCCCGGTGGGCTGGCACAAAACCGTGGAAACCTACGGCGCCGCGCAATTGCAGAAACGCTTCGAAGCGCTGGCCGGGCGCTGGATGAATGACCGCGATTTCGCCGCCTGGATTGCCGTGCGCAGCATCGCCAGCGCGGTGAGCAAACTGCGTCAGGTCGATCCGGTGGCGATCCGCACGCTGGAAATCAGCGATCAGTTGCCGCTGGATGGTTTCAAGGGTCGCAAGCTCAGTTATCGGCCGTGGAACGGACAGTTGCGTCAGCCGATTCCCATCGTCCAGCCCCGGGCGCTGGTCAGCACGTCACCGCAGGACGGTTTCCTGCACCCCTTCAACGAAATGGACAGCCTCGGCTACGACAAGCCCGAGGTCACTTGCCGCTTTCCCTGATCCAACTTTCCATAAAAACCACAACAAAAAAGGAATCCGCCATGCGCCGCTCCCTACTTTTCTGGGCCCTGCTGCTCGCCGCCGGGCACGCCGCGGCGAGCACCGCCTGGGTCTCCAACGAAAAGGACAACAGCCTGAGCCTGATCGACCTGCAAACCCTGCAAGTCACCGACACCCTGCCCGTCGGCCAGCGCCCGCGTGGTTTGCTGCTGTCCCACGACAACAAACTGCTGTACATCTGCGCCAGCGACTCGGACCGGGTCCAGGTGATGGACGTCGCCACGCGCAAGATCATCAAGGAACTGCCTTCGGGCAAAGACCCCGAACAGTTCGCCCTGCACCCCAATAATCGCTGGCTTTACGTCTCCAACGAAGACGATGCGCTGGTCACCGTGATCGACACCGAAACCTCCAAGGTGCTGAGCCAGATCAGCGTCGGCGTCGAACCCGAAGGCATGGCCGTCAGCCCCGACGGCAAGTGGGCGGTGAACACCAGCGAAACCACGAACATGCTGCACTGGATCGACACCAGCACCCAGACCCTGGCCGACAGCACCCTGGTGGATCAGCGGCCGCGTTTCGTCGAGTTCGCGCCTGATGGTTCCAAGCTCTGGGCCTCGGCGGAAATCGGCGGCACGGTGACCATCCTCGATGTCGCCACCCGGCAGATCCTCAAGACCCTGACCTTCCAGATCAAGGGCGTGCACCCGGACAAGGTTCAACCGGTGGGCATCAAGCTCAGCGCCGACGGCAAGTACGGTTTTGTTGCCCTCGGTCCGGCCAATCATGTGGCGGTGATTGATGCCAAGACGTTCGAAATTCTCGATTACCTGCTGGTGGGCCGCCGCGTCTGGCAGATGTCGTTTACCCCGGATCAGAAGCAGTTGCTGGCCACCAACGGTGTCAGCGGCGATGTGTCGGTGATTGATGTCGACAGCCTCAAGGTGACCAAATCGGTGAAGGTCGGGCGCTATCCGTGGGGCGTGGTGGTGACGCCATGAACGCACTGGAAGTCAGCGAGCTGAGTTTCGCCTATGGGGCGCGGGAGGCGTTGCGCCAAGTGAGTTTCAGCCTGGCGCCGGGGCGTTTCGCGGCGTTGCTGGGGCCGAATGGCGCGGGGAAATCGACGCTGATTGCGTTGTTGACCCGGCTCTATGATGTGCAGCGCGGTGACATTAGGGTCGGCGGTTGTTCGTTACGCAACGCGGCGCGCCCGGCGCTCAAACAATTGGGCGTAGTGTTTCAGCAAAGCACGCTGGACCTGGACCTCAGTGTCGAGCAGAACCTGCGCTATCACGCCGCGCTGCATGGTATGTCCCGGCGCCAGACCGGCCTGCGGGTCGACGCCGAACTGGCGCGCCAGGCCCTGACCGAACGCCGTCGCGAGCGGGTGCGTGAACTCAATGGTGGCCACCGCCGCCGGGTGGAAATCGCCCGCGCCTTGTTGCATGAGCCACGGTTGCTGTTGCTCGACGAAGCCAGTGTCGGCCTCGATCCAGCCAGTCGTCTGGCGCTCAATCAACACATTCGCGGTCTGTGCTGTGAGCAGAACCTCAGCGTGCTCTGGACCACCCATTTGCTGGATGAAGTGCAGCCCAGCGACGACTTGCTGATTCTTCATCAGGGCCACTTGGTCGCCAGCGGACAGGCTGATGCCTTGAGCCAGGAACATGGCGGCGACCTTGGTTCGGCCTTCTCCCGCCTGACCACATCAGGAGCCGCCCGATGAACGCTTATTGGCAATGCTTCAGCGGCATCGTGCTGCGCGAATGGCTGCGTTTTGTGCTGCAACGCACGCGGTTTCTCAGTGCGCTGGTGCGGCCGTTGCTGTGGTTGCTGGTGTTCGCGGCCGGGTTTCGCGCGGCCCTCGGGATCGCGATCATCGAGCCCTACGACACCTACATTCGCTATGAGGTCTACATCATCCCGGGGCTGGCCTGCATGATCCTGTTGTTCAACGGCATGCAAGGTTCGTTGTCGATGGTTTACGACCGGGAGATGGGCAGCATGCGCGTGCTGCTGACCAGCCCCCTGCCCCGAACCTTCCTGTTGTGCAGCAAACTGTTGGCCACTTCGCTGATTTCGCTGTTGCAGGTGTATGCCTTCCTGGCGATTGCCTGGGTGTATGGCGTGCAGCCGCCGGCCATGGGGCTGTTGATCGCCTTGCCGGCGTTGCTGCTGGTGGCGTTGATGCTCAGCGCACTGGGCTTACTGCTGTCCAACGCGATCCGGCAGCTGGAGAACTTTGCCGGGGTAATGAATTTCGTGATCTTCCCGCTGTTTTTCCTGTCGTCGGCGCTGTATCCGTTGTGGAAAATGCGCGAGTCCAGCGAGTGGCTCTACTGGCTGTGCGGGTTGAACCCGTTCACCCATGCGGTGGAGCTGGTGCGGTTTGCCTTGTATGAACGCTTCAATCCCCTGGCGCTGGCGGTGTGCGCCGGGCTCACCCTGGTATTCGCCCTGCTGGCCGTACTCACCTTCAACCCGCAACACGCCGCCCTGCGCAAAACCAGCTAACACCGTGTGACCTTGATCGTTCCCACGCTCCGCGTGGGAATGCAGCCCGGGACGCTCTGCGTCCCAGAGCGGACGCGGAGCGTCCGGTGAGGCATTCCCACGCAGAGCGTGGGAACGATCAACAGACAGGGGGAAATTACTACTTTAGTACTGGTTTTCCTGTCTATCGTCGCATTCCCAATGCACCGAGACTGGCATGTAATGGGTGCATAACGATAAGGATTGAACCCCATGCCGCGTGCCCAACGTCGTCTGTTGCGCCCTTCCCTTGCTGCGCTGTCGCTGAGCCTTTTGCTAAGTGCCGCGCACGCCGAGACACCGCTGTTCTCTGCCGACGGCTATCGCATCAATCTCTATCGCAGCCCGACCCCGAATCAGCTTCAAGGCGCAGCCATCATCGACACTGCCGCCTTGCAAACCCTGCTCACCCAGACACCGCGCCCGGTGCTGATCGATGTCTACCGCCGCCAATGGCTGCAAGGACAATTCATCGAAGACCAGCCCCACGAAAACCTGCCCGGCAGCCATTGGCTGGCCAATACCGGCGACGGCGACCTGACAGCTGAGTGGCAAGGCTATTTTGCGCGTAACCTGAACACATTGACCGCAGGGGACCTGGCGCAACCGCTGGTCTTCTACTGCCGCTCCGACTGCTGGCTGAGCTGGAACGCCGTCAAACGCGCCGCCGCCATGGGTTATAAAACACTGTATTGGTATCGCGACGGCCTGGACGCCTGGCAGGCAGCCAATCTGCCCGTGACGCCCGCCCAGCCCGAGCCTTTCCCCTGACCTTTACGCTTGCGTGTTGTTGCCACACCATAATGAAAATAATGAGGTGAAAGGCTATGTACAAAATTCTGATTGCCGACGATCACCCGCTGTTTCGCGAAGCCATCCATAACGTCATCAGCGATGGTTTTCCGGGCAGCGAGGTCATGGAAACCGCCGACCTCGACAGCGCCCTGCTGCTGACCCAGGAACACGACGACCTGGACCTGATCCTGCTCGACCTGAACATGCCCGGCATGCACGGCCTCAATGGCCTGATCAACTTGCGCAACGAGGCACCGACCATTCCGGTGGTGATCGTTTCGGCCGAGCAGGACAAACAGATCGTGCTGCAAGCGATCACCTATGGCGCGGTGGGTTTCATCACCAAATCCTCGCCACGGGTGCAGATGACCGAGGCCATCCAGCAAATTCTCAATGGCAATGTGTACTTGCCGCCGGACATCATCCGCACGCAAAAATGCGGCACCCACCGGCGCATGAATGACAACCCGAGCTTCCCGCCGGAACTGCTCCAGGCCCTGACCCGCAAGCAATTACTGGTGCTTGAACGCATGACCAAGGGCGAATCGAACAAGCAGATCGCCTACACCCTGGAAATCGCCGAAACCACGGTCAAGGCGCATGTCTCGGCGATCCTGCGCAAACTCAACGTGCACAACCGGGTGCAGGCGATCTTGAGTGCCGGGGATATTGATTTCGGGTCTTATCTTCGGCGCTGATGATCGTTCCCACGCTCTGCGTGGGAATGCAGCCCGGGACGCTCTGCGTCCCTAAAGCGGACGCGGAGCGTCCGTTGAGGCATTCCCACGCGGAGCGTGGGAACGATCATCTCAAGGCCTACCGAGCAAATGACTCATCGCCGTCTTGAGCTTCATCGGCCTCACCGGCTTGTGCATCAAGGTATGCCCCAGCTCACGAATCTGCTGCTTGAGCTCATTGCTGTAGTTGGCGGTAATCATCATCGCCGGGATCGCTGAACCGCGCCGGGCGTTGATCCGGGCGACGGCATCGACGCCGTTCTGGTCATCATCCAGGTGATAGTCGGCGATCAGCAAGTCGGCTTCTTCATGGTAGTTGTCCACCTGCCGCGCCAGGTCCTGCTCGGACAGTGCCGTGACCACCCGACATCCCCAGCCTTCCAGCAACGTGCGCATACCGGCGCAAATCGCCGCGTCGTTATCCAGCACCCACACCCGCGCCCCGCGCAGTCGTTCCAGCATCGGCTCACTCATCAGCAGCGCCGGTTGCGCCGTGGGGGCGGTGGCGCTCAACGGCACTTCGACGGAAAACATCGAGCCCTTGCCCGGCCACGAACGCACGTGAATCCGGTGACCGAGAATCCCGGCGATTTTCTCGACGATGGCCAGCCCCAGACCCAACCCACGGTCCTGATCCGGACGCTGCACATCGCCACGCTTGAACTCCTGGAAAATTTCTTCCAGGCGATTTTCGGCAATGCCCATGCCGCTGTCCCACACCTCGATGGTCAATCGCTGATGATGACGCCGACACCCGAGCACCACCCGACCGCTGTAGGTGTAACGAATGGCGTTGCTCAGCAGATTGCGCAGGATCCGCGCGAGCAACTGGATGTCACTGCGCACCAAGGCCGAACAGGGGATGAAGTGCAGTTCAAGCCCCTCACTGCGGGCGACCTGGGTGTACTCGGCAGCGAGATTTTCCAGCAGTTCGCTCAGGGCGAACGGTGCTATGTCGGCCTTGATCACCCCGGCATCCAGTTTGGAAATGTCCACCAGCGTGCCCAACAGGTTTTCCACGTCTTCCAGCGAATTGCTGACATTGCGCACCAGAATCGCATTGGCCACTGGCTCGCGGCGCTCCAGCAGCGCGCTGGTAAACAGTCGTGCGGCGTTGAGCGGTTGCAGCAGGTCGTGGCTCACGGCGGCGAGAAACTTGGTTTTCGACAGGTTGGCCTGCTCGGCCTCGAGTTTGGCTTCGCGCAGCCGCGATTCCACGCGCCGACGCTCGTCGATTTCCCGCAGCAATTGGTCATTGAGGGTGGTCAGTTCGGTGGTGCGTTTGCGCACCCGTAACTCGAGATTTTGATAGGCCTGATGCAGCGCCTCCGCCGTGCGGCGGCGCTCGGTGATGTCGCGGATCAACACAAAGATCCCCACCACTTCCCCAGTGGCCAGGCGGTTGGGCACATAGGAACGCAGCATGTAGCGTTCCTGATTGTTGATGTTGGTTTCGGCAAATTCGAACGTCACGCTCTCACCGGCCAGGGCCCGGGCCACATAGGCTTCGAGCCGCTGGTAATGCTGCTCGCTGTGGACTTCGCGCAGGCTCTGCCCGAACATCACGCCGCGCGGCCAGCAGTACCATTCTTCGTAGACCTTGTTGGTGAACTCGTAAACCAGATCGGCATTGAGGTAGGCAATCAGCGCCGGCACATGGTCGGTGATCAGGCGAATCCAGCGCTCGCTTTCGCTGAGTGCTTCGGCGTGCTGGTACCGCTCGGTGATGTCGGTGAAAGTATTGACGAAGCCGCCGGTAGGCAACGGATGCGTGCGGATTTCCAGCACCCGGCCATCGTAGAGGCGCTGCTCTAATTCCTGCACGTGCCGCCCGTTGGCATCGCGACTGGCCGGGGTCAGCAGGTTCAACTCGCTGTCGGCGATCACTTCGGCAAACAGCCGATGGGCCGCCACCGGAGCCAGGCCGCTGAGTTCGAGGAAACGCCGGTTCCACAGTTCCAGGATGCCTTCGGCATTGACCATGGCTACGCCTTGGGACAGGTTATCGACCGCTCGTTGCAGCAAGTGCGATTTCTGCGCCACCGCCTGTTCGCGGCGTACGGTTTCGCTGAGTTTTACGTCGGTGATGTCGGTGAACAGGATCACCTGCCCACCTTCCTGGGTCGGCCGTTCGCTGACCTGCAACCAGCGACCGTTCTGCAGGCGATAGATCAGGTTTTCGTCGGCATGCCCACGGGGTTCTTCAGTAAACAAACCGGTAGAACTCATCAGGCGCTTGACCTCGGCCAGGCGCATGCCGGCGTTGATTCGCACCCGGCTATTACCCCAGAACGCCTTGAAACGGCTGTTGAACAAGACGATGCGCTGCTCGGCATCGAATAGCACAAAGGCGTCGGAAATGCTCTCGATCGCATCGATCAGATGCTGATGCGCCGTTTCGGCCCGCAGGCGTGCTTCGCTGAGCAAGTGATTGCCCGACTTGAGCTCGGCCATGGCCTGGTTCAACGCATCGGTGCGCTCACGCACCTGCTCGGCCAGCACCACCGAGTGCTGGAACGCCGCGTACGGGTCGTTGCCGCGGGTAATCCCGGATTCGATCCGCTCGATCAGCGCACCGTTGATTCGCTGCAGTTTGTGGTTGTCGTGGCGCAGGCTGGCGATCTGCGCCTGGAGTTCAACGATGTCCAGGGGACCGGCCTCGGGCAATGGCAACCCCGGTGAAGGTCTGGTTGATGTGCATGCCATTGAACTGTTCTCCGTAGGTGTTGAAACCCATCACCCGTTGGTCGCGCAAAAACGTTCCGATCTGTTCCAGGCTGCCGCCGTCTTCCAGTTCCATACGCCTGAGAAAACAGTCGCAGCCGATGGTCAGCAGCAGATCGCCAAGCCGCGCCTGCAAGCCTTCAAACAAGGTTTGCAGGTTCGGCAGCATCGGGCCGGGGGTCATGACGGTGAGGACGATGCCGTTTTCCACCGCGCAGTAAAAACTCAGGCTCAGGTCCGGATGCACCTGCTGGATTGCCCGCACGTAATACTGATCGTTGATCCGCACGGCCAACGGGTGAGCAGCGAAGACCCGGTGATCGAGTTCGCCCACCGGTACGCCGATGTGCCGGGCGTACTCCTCGGCAGCGGGCTCGGCATTCAGTTCAAAGACCCGGCGCGAGGCGCTGTCCGCCCCGGTGACCACCAGTTTCTCGGCCCTCGGCAAGATGTGGTGGGTGGTGAACACCTCGAAATCCAGCCAGGTATTGACCAGCACCACCACCGCCGCGCCGCTGTGAAACTCGCCGCCGAAATAGACGTGGGTGTGGGTCAGGTAATTGTCGTCGCCGGCCGAACCGCCGAAATGCGGGATGTCGCCCAACGCCGCGCTCAACGCGGCAAGGACCATTTCTTCGCGGCTGGACAGACCATCGAGCAGAGTCAGGGCAAAGCTGTTGCCCTTGATCGGCGCCAGGGTGTTGCTGCGACAGCCACTGACCAGGCGCTCGACCATTTGCTGGGCGTCGATCAGGCTGAACCGCTCCATCTCGCAGATCAGTTCGGCGTCGATGGAAAAATGCCGATGATCGAAACCGACCGCCGTCACGCAGTTGCGACCGTAGCCCAACGGGGTGATTTCCCCGGCGCTGGTGCAGCCCACCAGCCGGATGCCGCCGAAGCTTTGTTGCAAGGCCTGGCCCAGCGCCTGCAAGTCGTACTCGGCGGAACAGAAGAACAGCACGAAGCCCAGGTGCGGGTGCAACAGTTGTCGCGCCAGCTCTTGAGCTACCTGCTGGGCATCGGTCGCCTGGGACATTGCACTGACGACACCTTCACTCTGGACCTGCTGCATGGTCGCCCCCCGCAGGTGCGCGTATATGAGGCTCGAGTGTACGAAGCTTGCGGGCTGCGACGTATGCTACTTGGGTAGCGGTCAGGCGCTTCGATGGGATGAGAGTCTGTAAGGCCATTACAGGCGACTCAACCTCTGTAGCAGCTGTCGAGCACCGCGAGGCAGCGTTCGGTGCGGGCCGCGTTCGGACGGAGCCGTCGTCATCCCGGCTGACGCGGTTTTCCTGAAAAACCAGGTGACAGGTTTTACGACGGCTTCGCCCGAACGCGGCCCGCACCGAACGCTGCCTCGCGGTGCTCGACAGCTGCTACAGATTGGGTAATGGCTTACCAGTTCAACACCGCCCCCACCGCAAAGGTGTCGGTGTCTTCGTTCTGGGCGCTGGTGTCGTGGCCGTTGATTGCGAACTGGTTGTACTCGGCCACGAGCTTGAGGTTGTCGTTGACATCATGGAACAGCGCAATACCGCGCGTCTCGTAATCCGCCCCGCTGCCCACCACGCCGTTGCCATCATCGTTGGTCTTGCCATACGACAAGGCCAGGCGATTCTTGCCCAGTTTGTAAGAGCCCTGCAGCAAGTAGCCGTCGCTGTCGACGTTGCGCAGGGTCGGTTCGCCGGCGTTGTTGGTGAAGAACGGATTAATACCCTTGGCCTGGAAGCCGGAACCGGTCAGCGACAACCCACCCATCTTCGCCTGCACACCATAGCCGACGCCTTTGGACGTGACGGACTGCACGGTGGAATCGGTATTCTCCGAGGTCTGGTAGCTGCCGTTGACCCAGCTGTAAATCTTCGCGCCGGCGACGTCGAACTGATAGGTGACCTCGCTCTCGGTACGCGGGTTCTCCTGATACGCCTTGCCCAACGGACTGCTGTCGTTGGTATCGACCGGATCGAGAATCCCCACGGCCACGCGCAAACCCTCCATCACCGGGGTGCGATAGGTGATCTGCGAGGTCGGGAACGGGTACGGATAACCCGTGCCGATGTTGCCGAACGACACCCCGCCACCGTCCACCAATCCAAGGGTATCGCTGACCTGGCCATAACCGGCGAGCATTTCATCGAGCAAGATGTTGGAGCGGGCGAACAGGCCGAAGTCCTTGCCGATCAGCACTTCACCCCATTCCGGATTGGCCACGGTGCCGTAGAACTGCCGCACGTCGATGGCGGTGTCGGTGCCATTAGTCTGGCTGTCGTTGATGGTGACCCAGAAGGAAGCCCGGGCACCGAGCTTCAGGTCATCGATCTGTTTGCCCATGTTGAACCCCAGGTAATTGGGCAGATAGCCCATTTTCACCCGCGCCTGTTTCCGGTCGTACTGGTCGCCGGCACGGTCCACATCGCTGTTCACGTAGAAGGCGTTGATGTAGCCGTCGGTAGAGAACGTGGTCTGGTCCTTGTCGTACAGCACGATCTCGGCCTCGGCCATTGAGCTCAAACCGAGGGTCGACAGGCTGGCGATGAAGGCAGGCAAGTAACGATGCTTGAAATTCTTATTGTTGTGCATGACGCGCTCCGCAGCGGGGGACTGGATGTCGGAGGCGATTATCGAAAGGTGACCGGCGGCGGCATACGCTGCCTTGGGGGCGGTTTTGAAGTGCTTTGGAGCGGCAGGTGCAGCGCGGCAAATTCGGTGTAAGACCGGGTCGCGCCAAGACCCGGAACTTAGGATGTACGCCTGTCCGGCAGACTGGCGGTCACAGGAACCGGTACTCTCTAGCCCCCCGCTTTAAACAGCATGTAAGCGGCGACTACGATACACACGCTGGCGAAGCCGACTTGCAGCGCTCGGGCCGGCACTCGTGCGCACAGGTGTCGGCCAACAATCATCCCGACCACGCTGGCGACGATGAACGCCACACCCAATGCGTCAATCCTGACCCCGGCATGAAACGCGCCGATCACACCGATGGCCGAAATCAGGCTGATCACCATCAAGGATGTGGCAACGATGCCGCGCATCTGCACATCGGTCAGTTGCTTGAAGGCCGGGACAATCAAAAAGCCGCCGCCGACCCCGAGCAGGCCAGAGACTACGCCGGTCACCGCGCCCAGTGCCGCGAGGGTTGCGGTGCATTTGGCGGTCCAGGAAAAACGCCCGGTCTGCTGATCGAGCATGCAGTTTTTCTGGCCCCAGTTGGCATGGCCGTGGTCGCTCGGGCCTTCGTCCTGACGCTCGCGCCGCAGCATCCGCCAGGCCACCATGACCATCAGCAGGCTGAACAGGATCATCAGGATTTTTTCCGGCAACTGATGGGCGAAATAGATGCCGACCGGCGAAAAAATAGCCCCCAGCAATGCGATCAACAACGCCGCGCGATAGCGCACCAGGCCATGGCGCAAGCCATCAATCGCCCCGACCGCCGCCGCGCTGCCCACCGCAAACAATGCCACCGGCGCGGCCTGGGTCATGGTCAAACCCAATCCCAGCACCAGGGCTGGCACCGCCAGAATGCCGCCACCTGCCCCGGTCAATCCAAGGATCAGGCCCATCACCACCCCAAAGAAACTTGCCAACAACATAAAACGCTCGTGATCCGCGAAAAAAAGCCGGGAACGCCCGGTATCGATGACTGACAGGATAGAGCCCGTGCAGATTTTTTCCTTCATCAATTAACGCGGGGCTGGTCAGCGCAGGGAAAATGAAACTACCCTCTTGGCTTGTCCTGAAAGAAACGGCCACCATGCCTGCCTTGATTGAAGCTTTTCTAGACCCTGCCTCGTCGACCTACAGCTACGTGATCTACGAAGGAAATGGCGGTCAATGCGCCATCGTCGACCCGGTCCTCGACTACGACCCCGCCGCCGGGCGCACCGCCACCACCCAGGCCGATAAAATCATCACCTTCGTGCGCGACCATCAACTGCACGTGCAATGGCTACTGGAAACTCACGCCCATGCGGATCACCTGTCCGCCGCACCGTACCTGCGTCGCGAACTGGGTGGCAAAATTGCCATCGGCCAATCGATCAGCAAGGTCCAGGGCGTGTTCAAAACCCTGTTCAACCTTGAGCCGGAGTTTCGCAGCGACGGTTCGCAGTTTGACCATCTGTTCGCCCCGGACGAATCGTTCATGATCGGCCACCTCAAGGCCACCGCCCTGCATGTGCCCGGGCACACGCCGGCGGACATGGCTTATTTGATCGACGGCGATGTGATCCTGGCGGGCGATACCTTGTTCATGCCGGACGTGGGCACTGCCCGGTGCGACTTCCCCGGCGGCAACGCCAACCAGATGTTCGCCTCGATCCACAAACTGCTGGCCTTCCCCGCCAGTGTCCGGCTGTACGTCTGCCACGACTACCCACCCGAAGGCCGCGAATCCCGCTGCATGACCACGGTGGGCGAGCAGCTTAAAAGCAACATCCACGTTCATGACGGCATTGATGAAGCGACGTTCGTCGCCATGCGCACCCAGCGTGATGCCGGATTGGGCATGCCGACGCTGTTACTGCCGGCGATTCAGGTGAATGTGCGGGCGGGGAATTTGCCGCCGGCCGAGGATAACGGCGTCGTGTACTTGAAAATCCCGATCAACCAACTCTAAACCGCCCCCCGTAACTCCTGTAGCAACTGTCGAGCAGCGCGAGGCTGCGTCTGCGGTCTGCTTGAAGAAACTCGGCTGCCGGGATTGCGACGGCTTCGCCGCCGAACGCTGCCTCGCGGTGCTCGACAGCTGCTACAGGAACTTTGTGTTTAGTTGTTGAGGGTCAGGCCGTTGGCGGGCAATGGCAGTGCGGTTTTATAGCGCACTTGCTTAAGCGCAAAGCTTGAGCGGATGTTGGCCACACCAGGCACTTTGGTCAGGAAGTCCATCATGAAGCGCTCCAGCGACTGAATGGTCGGCACCAGCACCCGGATCAGATAGTCCGGGTCGCCGGCCATCAAGTAGCACTCCATCACTTCCGGGCGATCCGAAATCGCCTCCTCGAAATGCTGTAATGCCTCTTCCACCTGTTTCTCCAGGCTGACATGAATGAACACGTTCACGTGCAGCCCCAGCAAGTCGGCGTCCAGCAGCGTCACTTGCTCGCGAATCAGCCCCAATTCCTCCATCGCCTTGACCCGGTTGAAGCACGGCGTCGGCGACAGGTTGACCGAGCGTGCAAGGTCGGCGTTGGTGATGCGGGCGTTCTCCTGAAGGCTGTTCAAAATGCCTATATCGGTACGGTCCAGTTTGCGCATGAGACAAAACCACCTGTTTTTTATGTTTATGCAGATTTTTTATCCTCAAATGATCTTCAACGCAACGAAACAGAGATAAATATTCTTCTGCGCCGGGCCTATGATGTTTGTAGGACAAGATTTCCATAACACGTGGAATGACGGTCAGCTCACTACAAGAAATTCACAAGATCGAGCGTAGAAGCCATGAACCAAGCGTACGAACCGCTGCAACTGCACGTTCCCGAACCATCGGGCCGTCCTGGCTGCAAAACCGACTTCTCCTACCTGCGTCTGACCGACGCCGGTACGGTGCGCAAACCCCCAATCGACGTTGAACCGGCCGACACCGCCGACCTGGCCAAGGGCCTGATCCGCGTGCTCGACGACCAGGGCAACGCCCTCGGTCCATGGGCGGAAGGCGTACCTTCCGAGATCCTGCGTAAGGGCATGCGCGCCATGCTCAAGACGCGGATCTATGACAACCGCATGGTGGTCGCCCAGCGTCAGAAGAAAATGTCGTTCTACATGCAAAGCCTTGGCGAAGAAGCCATCGGCAGCGGCCAGGCCCTGGCGCTGAACGTCGATGACATGTGCTTCCCGACGTACCGCCAGCAAAGCATTCTGATGGCGCGAGATGTGCCGCTGGTGGACCTGATCTGCCAACTGCTGTCCAACGAGCGCGATCCGCTCAAGGGCCGTCAGCTGCCGATCATGTATTCGGTCAAAGACTTCGGCTTCTTCACCATTTCCGGCAACCTCGCCACTCAGTTTGTACAGGGTGTGGGCTGGGGCATGGCGTCGGCGATCAAGGGCGACACCAAAATCGCCTCGGCCTGGATCGGCGACGGCGCCACTGCTGAATCCGACTTCCACACCGCCCTCACCTTCGCCCACGTTTATCGTGCGCCCGTGATCCTCAACGTGGTCAATAACCAGTGGGCGATCTCGACGTTCCAGGCGATTGCCGGTGGTGAAGCCACCACGTTCGCCGGGCGTGGCGTCGGTTGCGGCATTGCCTCCCTTCGGGTCGACGGCAACGATTTCGTTGCGGTCTACGCGGCCTCAGCCTGGGCCGCCGAACGCGCCCGCCGCAACCTCGGCCCGACCATGATCGAATGGGTCACCTACCGCGCCGGCCCGCACTCCACGTCTGATGATCCTTCCAAATACCGTCCTGCCGACGACTGGAGCTACTTCCCGTTGGGCGACCCGATTGCGCGCCTGAAGCAGCACCTGATCAAGATCGGTCAGTGGTCCGAAGAGGAACACGTCGCCGTCAGCGCCGAACTGGAAGCCGAAGTGATTGCCGCGCAAAAAGAAGCCGAGCAGTACGGCACCCTTGCCGGTGGCCAGATTCCGAGCGCCGCGACCATGTTCGAAGACGTCTATAAAGAGATGCCGGAGCACTTGAAGCGCCAGCGTCAAGAGTTGGGGATCTGACATGAACGATCACAACAACAATATTCAGCCGGAAACCGCCATGACCACGACCACCATGACCATGATCCAGGCCCTGCGCTCGGCCATGGATGTGATGCTTGAGCGTGATGACAACGTCGTGGTCTTCGGCCAGGACGTGGGCTACTTCGGCGGCGTGTTCCGCTGCACCGAAGGCTTGCAGAACAAATACGGCACCTCCCGGGTGTTCGATGCGCCGATCTCCGAGAGCGGCATCGTCGGCGTTGCCGTGGGCATGGGTGCCTACGGTCTGCGCCCGGTAGCCGAGATCCAGTTCGCCGATTACGTGTACCCGGCGTCGGACCAGATCATTTCCGAAGCCGCGCGCCTGCGTTATCGCTCGGCCGGCGAGTTCACCGCACCGATGACCCTGCGCATGCCTTGCGGCGGCGGCATCTACGGCGGCCAGACCCACAGCCAAAGTATCGAAGCGATGTTCACCCAGGTTTGCGGCTTGCGCACGGTCATGCCGTCCAACCCGTACGACGCCAAAGGCTTGCTGATCGCCTCCATCGAAAACGATGACCCGGTGATCTTCCTTGAGCCAAAACGCCTTTACAACGGCCCGTTCGACGGCCACCACGACCGCCCGGTAACCCCGTGGTCGAAACACCCGGCTGCACAGGTCCCGGACGGTTACTACACCGTGCCGCTGGACGTTGCCGCCATCGCCCGTCCAGGCAAAGAAGTGACCATCCTGACCTACGGCACCACCGTTTACGTGTCGCAAGTCGCGGCGGAAGAAACCGGGATCGACGCTGAAGTCATCGACCTGCGCAGCCTGTGGCCGCTGGACCTGGAGACCATCGTCAAGTCGGTGAAGAAAACCGGCCGCTGCGTGATCGTTCACGAAGCGACCCGCACCTGCGGCTTCGGCGCCGAGCTGGTCGCCTTGGTGCAAGAGCATTGCTTCCATCACCTGGAAGCGCCGATCGAACGCGTCACCGGTTGGGACACTCCCTACCCGCACGCGCAAGAGTGGGCGTATTTCCCTGGTCCGTCCCGTGTGGGCGCGGCTTTGAAACGGGTTATGGAGGTCTGAATGGGCACGCACGTTATTAAAATGCCGGACATTGGTGAAGGCATTGCAGAAGTTGAGTTGTCGGTGTGGCACGTCAAGGTCGGCGACATGGTTGTCGAAGATCAGGTGCTGGCCGATGTCATGACCGACAAGGCGATGGTCGACATCCCTTCGCCGGTGCATGGCAAGGTGATTGCGTTGGGCGGACAGCCGGGCGAAGTCATGGCGGTTGGCAGCATCCTGATCAGCATTGAAGTCGAAGGCGCGGGCAACGTTAAAGAGTCGGCTCAACCGACAGCCGCTGCCGTCGTGAAAGAAGCGCCGGTTGCAGCGCCGAAAGTTGCCGCGGTGGTGGAAAGCAAACCGGTCGCGGCTGCAGCGCCACGAGCGGCCGTTTGCCAGGGTCCGATGGTCGCTCGCGAAGCCGACGAACGCCCGCTGGCCTCCCCGGCCGTGCGCAAACATGCGCTGGACCTCGGCATCCAGTTGCGTCTGGTGCGTGGCACCGGCCCTGCCGGTCGTGTGCTGCACGAAGACCTCGACGCTTATCTGGCCCAGGGTCAGTCGAATGCATCGAGCGTCGGCAGTGCTTACACCCAGCGTAACGACGAAGAACAGATCCCGGTTATCGGCATGCGCCGCAAGATCGCCCAGCGCATGCAGGACGCCACGCAACGCGCCGCTCACTTCAGCTATGTCGAAGAAATCGACGTGACCGCAGTGGAGGAACTGCGCGCGCACTTGAACGAAAAACACGGTGCGACCCGTGGCAAGCTGACGTTGCTGCCATTTTTGGTCCGCGCGCTGGTCGTCGCCCTGCGGGACTTCCCGCAGATCAACGCCCGTTATGACGACGAAGCCCAAGTCATCACCCGCCTCGGCGCTGTCCACGTGGGCATCGCCACGCAAGCCGACATTGGCTTGATGGTGCCGGTGGTGCGCCACGCCGAAGCCCGCAGCCTGTGGGACAACGCCGCCGAAATCTCCCGCTTGGCGACTGCCGCGCGCAATGGCAAGGCCGCCCGCGATGAATTGTCCGGCTCGAGCATCACCCTGACCAGCCTTGGCGCGTTGGGCGGCATTGTCAGCACGCCGGTGCTGAACCTGCCCGAAGTGGCGATCGTCGGCGTCAACAAAATCGTCGAACGCCCGATGGTCGTCAAAGGCCAGATCGTGATTCGCAAGATGATGAACCTCTCCAGCTCCTTCGATCACCGCGTGGTCGATGGCATGGACGCGGCGCAATTCATCCAGGCCGTTCGCGGCCTGCTCGAACAACCCGCCACCCTGTTTGTGGACTCTTTTTAACTGGAGCAGGCATGCAAACTTTGAACACCACGCTGCTGATCATCGGCGGCGGCCCTGGCGGTTACGTGACGGCGATTCGTGCCGGCCAGCTGGGCATCTCGACCATTCTGGTGGAAGGCGAATCACTGGGCGGTACGTGCCTGAACATCGGCTGCATTCCGTCGAAGGCACTGATTCACGTCGCTGAACAGTTCCACCAGACGCAACACCACAGCCAACACTCGGCTCTGGGCATTAGCGTGTCCGCGCCTACCCTCAACATCAGCAAGAGCGTCGAGTGGAAGGACGGCATCGTCGATCGCCTGACCACCGGCGTCGCGGCGCTGTTGAAAAAGAACAAAGTCCAGGTCATTCAAGGCTGGGCGAAAGTGATCGACGGCAAAACCGTTGATGTCGGCGACACGCGGATCCAGTGCGAGCACCTGGTGCTGGCGACCGGTTCGAAAAGCGTGAACCTGCCGATGCTGCCGATTGGCGGGCCGATCATCTCCTCCACCGAAGCCTTGGCGCCGACGTCCGTGCCGAAACGGCTGGTCGTGGTCGGTGGCGGTTACATCGGTCTGGAGCTGGGGATTGCCTATCGCAAGCTCGGCGCTGACGTGAGCGTGGTCGAGGCGCAAGAGCGCATTCTGCCGGCCTACGATGCCGAACTGACCCAGCCGGTACACGACGAACTGAAAAAACTCGGCGTGAAGCTTTACTTGAAACACAGCGTCCAAGACTTTGATTCTGCTAGCAATACACTGCAAGTTCTGGAGCCGGGTGGCGATACCCTGAACCTGGAGACCGATCAGGTGCTGGTGGCCGTCGGTCGCAAGCCGAACACCCAAGGCTGGAACCTTGAAGCGCTGAATCTGGACATGAACGGATCGGCGATCAAGATCGACAACCGTTGCCAGACCAGCATGCGCAATGTGTACGCCATCGGCGACCTGAGCGGCGAACCAATGCTCGCGCACCGAGCCATGGCTCAGGGCGAGATGGTTGCCGAACTGATCAGCGGCAAGTCCCGCGAGTTCAACCCGACCGCCATCGCTGCCGTGTGCTTCACCGACCCGGAACTGGTGGTCGTCGGCCAGACCCCGGACGACGTCAAGGCTGCGGGCCTGGACTGTATCGTTTCCAGCTTCCCGTTCGCGGCCAATGGCCGGGCGATGACGCTGGAGTCGAAAAGCGGCTTCGTGCGCGTCGTCGCACGGCGCGACAATCATGTGATTGTCGGCTGGCAAGCGGTGGGCGTGGGCGTTTCGGAGTTGTCGACGGCGTTCGGGCAGAGCCTGGAAATGGGCGCGCGGCTGGAAGACATCGCCGGCACCATCCATGCGCATCCGACGTTGGGCGAAGCGGTGCAGGAAGCCGCGTTGCGCGCTCTTGGCCATGCACTGCACCTCTAAAACATACGCATGATCGTTCCCACGCTCCGCGTGGGAATGCCTCACCGGACGCTCTGCGTCCGCTTTAGGGACGCGGAGCGTCCCGGGCTGCATTCCCACGCGGAGCGTGGGAACGATCAAAGGAACGAATTGCGGGCTGCGAATTGGGCCCGGAATGAAGTATTGTTGTCCCCATCCAGAAAAACGTCAGAAGCCTTGAACCGTTTCGGCGGTTGTTAAGTGATAGAGGGTGTCATGGGTAACGAAAGCATCAATTGGGACAAGTTGGGTTTTGACTACATCAAGACAGACAAGCGCTATCTGTCGCACTGGCGTAATGGCGAGTGGGACACAGGCACCCTGACCGAAGACAACGTGCTGCACATCAGCGAAGGCTCCACTGCCCTTCACTATGGCCAGCAATGCTTCGAGGGCCTTAAGGCCTATCGTTGCAAGGACGGTTCGATCAACCTGTTCCGCCCGGATCAGAACGCCGCACGCATGCAACGCAGCTGCGCCCGCCTGCTGATGCCGCAGGTGTCCACCGAGCAGTTCGTCGAAGCGTGCAAGGAAGTGGTTCGTGCCAACGAGCGTTTCATCCCGCCTTACGGCACCGGCGGCGCGCTGTACCTGCGTCCGTTCGTGATCGGCGTGGGTGACAACATCGGCGTGCGTACCGCCCCCGAGTTCATCTTCTCGATCTTCGCCATTCCGGTCGGCGCCTACTTCAAGGGCGGCCTGACCCCGCACAACTTCCTGATCTCCAGCTACGACCGCGCCGCCCCACAAGGCACCGGTGCAGCCAAAGTCGGTGGCAACTACGCGGCCAGCCTGATGCCAGGTTCCCAGGCCAAGAAAGCCCACTTCGCCGATTGCATCTACCTGGACCCGATGACCCACACCAAAATCGAAGAAGTCGGCTCGGCCAACTTCTTCGGGATCACCCACGACAACAAGTTCGTCACGCCGAACTCGCCGTCGGTACTGCCGGGCATCACCCGTCTTTCGTTGATCGAACTGGCCAAATCCCGTCTGGGTCTGGAAGTGGTTGAAGGTGACGTGTTCATCGACAAGCTGTCTGACTTCAAGGAAGCCGGCGCTTGCGGCACCGCTGCCGTAATCACGCCGATCGGCGGCATCAGCTACAACGATCACCTGCACGTGTTCCACAGCGAAACCGAAGTCGGCCCGGTCACCCAGAAGCTCTACAAAGAGTTGACCGGTGTACAGACGGGTGACGTCGAAGCGCCAGCGGGCTGGATCGTCAAGGTTTGATCTGACCCGGCTGCATCGAAGCCCTCCACCGCATTGGCGATGGGGGGCTTTTTTATGAACGACGTTCGCCTTCTCCCCGCGCAATACGTTTGCCTCCCCTGCCCTTGATTCCGCTCGCCTGGCCGTCCTGTTGCTTACCCGTGCGGGCCTGGGTGATCAGCCCCGGAATCAGCGCGCCTTCAGGCAGGTTTTTCCAGAACCGGGCCGGTAGATGCCCTTGCATGACTTTCGGGTTCAGTCGCGCCGGATTGAAGATGTGGCTGTAGTAGGTCAGCCACATGTCACTGTGCGGGTCGTCGACGTTTTGTGCCAGTTGCTGCCATTCAATCGGGCACTGCCGTTGGTGGATCAACTGCTCACCGTCGTAGTAGACGCCATCCCTGGGTGTCGCGATCAACCAGCGATGCCGGCCCATGCGCCCGACAAAATGCTCACTGGCACTGTGCAGGATGTCGTGGGCCGGTTCATGCCAGGCAACATATTGCGGCCCCTCACCTTCAGGCATCGCGACAAAGCGCACAAATGCATGTAAATGATGAGCTTCACGCTGTACCTGTTTGATTCTTCTATGAAATTCACTGCCAATCATGTCACCGGCCAGCATCGCGGTGTGGTCACCATGACTGACCCGCCACAGCACTTCGTACAACAGACTCCAACGTTGATCGCCCCGATATCGGGCGGCGCGCTCAAGGGTTTCCAGTAGCGTTCGCGGTATCCGCGCCTGAAATGGGCCTTGGGTTTGGGGTGGCGCATCGTCACTGGCGAACAGATCGGGCACGCCTTCACTGGCCCAGCTCACGCGGCTCGGGTCCACCTCGTGACTGAGCAGCCAACGTGCCTGCTGACGCCAGGTGTCGAACAGGTCGTCGCAATCCAGACTGATCATCCCCATAACCCCATTTGTTGCGGCTGTGGCCGGTCGCGCAATTGCTGATACAGCAAATGGCTGGTGGCCTCGGCCTGCTGCGGGTGGTAGTCGCTGGTAATGAAAAACGGCTTGGCCTTGGCCAGCACACAGCGCATTCGGGCCAGGTCTTCGTAGCGAATGCGTCGCTGACGGCGCAATTCCACCAGCCGCTCGGTGGTGCGCAGGCCGATACCGGGAATGCGCGCGATCAACGCTGCATCGGCGCGATTGAGGTCCAGCGGGAAGACCTCGCGATTCTCCAGCGCCCACGCCAGCTTCGGGTCGATGTCGAGCGCCAAGTGCCCCGGCCCTTTGAACAACTCGCCAGCGGTGAAGCCATAGCTGCGCAACAGGAAGTCCGCTTGGTACAAGCGGTGCTCGCGCATCAGTGGCGGCGCGGCCAGCGGCACGCTTTTCGGGCTGTTGGGGATCGGGCTGAATGCCGAGTAATAAACCCGACGCAAACTGAAGTTGCCGTACAGCGCCTGGGCGCTGTGGAGAATGGTGCTGTCATCGGTGTCATCGGCACCGACGATCATTTGCGTGCTCTGCCCGGCCGGGGCGAATTTTGGCGCGCGCGGCTCGTTGAGGACGGTTTGGACACCGGTGTAGATGGTCTGCATCGCTTGCTTGATCGAACCCAGCTGTTTCTCCGGGGCCAGGGTTTGCAGGCTGGCGTCGGTGGGCAGTTCAATGTTCACACTCAAGCGATCGGCATAGCGCCCCGCCTCCTCGATCAGCGCCGGATCAGCTTCGGGAATGGTCTTGAGGTGGATGTAACCCCGGAATTCGTGGTCTTCACGCAGCAACTTCGCTACGCGGATCAGTTGCTCCATGGTGTAGTCCGCCGAGCGAATAATCCCGGAACTGAGAAACAGCCCACTGACGCAATTGCGCCGGTAGAAATCCATGGTCAGCGTCACCACCTCTTCCGGCGTGAAGCGTGCGCGAGGCACGTCACTGGAACGTCGATTGACGCAATACTGGCAGTCGTAAAGACAGAAGTTGGTCAGCAGCACCTTCAGCAACGAAACACAGCGCCCGTCCGGCGTGTAGCTGTGGCAAATGCCCATGCCGTCGGTCGAGCCCAAGCCGCTCTTGCCCTCGGAACTGCGCTTCGGCGCGCCGCTGCTGGCGCAAGACGCGTCGTACTTGGCGGCGTCGGCGAGAATGCTGAGCTTGTCGATGAGTTCCATGGGTCACGCCTTTTACTGTGTGGATATACAGTATAGGGTCGACCTCCAAGGCACAAGCCATCAACGAACCCTTGGTCGGGTCAGATCACCTCATGCGCAGGCAAAGGTTGGCGCTGTGCCCGGACAAGCTGCACGTCTGGCAGCGACAGGTCGAACCGTGCACCAAGCTCCTTACGCCCCAATGCGGTCAACCCCAGCGCCCGGCTGTCGAGATCCTGAGTCACCCATTTGCGCTGGATCGCGGTTTGCAGCAACGCCGCCCCCAGCGAACCACCCAAATGGGGTCGACGCATGCTCCAGTCCAGGCACGGACAAGCAAAGCGGCGGCGCAAGGTGTTCAGGTCGCTGACTTCGATACCCAGCCCTTGCATCAACGCCTCACCGCTGTCGCTCAGGCGATAAACCTGATCATCGGTTTCCAGCAACCAGCCTTTTTCCAGCATTCGGTCATGCAGCAGCACCGCCAGCGTCCCCGCCATATGGTCGTAGCAGGTGCGGGCAAATTGCAGGCGATCCGGCGTTCGCGAGTTGAAGGTCGGCGCGGTGTTCTGGCCGATCACCATCAGCGCTTCCAGCGCTTGGGCTACGCGCCTGTCCGCGAGGCTGTAATAGCGATGGCGGCCTTGCACGTGCAAACGCAGCAGCGCCAGCTCCTTGAGCTTGGCCAGGTGCGCGCTGGCGGTGGAGGCGCTGACTTCGGCAATCGCCGCCAGCTCGGTGCTGGTGCGGGCGTGGCCGTCCATCAGCGAACAGAGGATTTTCGTCCGGGCCGGTTCCGCAATCGCTGCGGCCACTTGAGAGACGCCGATGTCGTGTTGTTCAACGTTCATATTTCGCTCCCGGACGAATCAAGGCCCTTTCGAACTGGAGATAGTAGCAACACTTCTCCCACTCAGAACAAGGCTGCGACCCATGGACCCGATCATCGCTGCGACTCATGCCGATCCTTATCCCTATTACGCCAGGCTGCGCGCAGAGGGTGGGCTGGTGTTTCACCAAGGACTGAAACTGTGGGTGGCGAGCAGCGCCCAAGCCGTTGCGTCGGTGCTGGCGCATCCGGATTGTCATGTTCGACCGGCCGCTGAGCCGGTGCCCAAAGCGATTGCCGACGGCATGGCCGGCAAGGTGTTTGGGCAATTGATGCGGATGAATGAGGGCGAACGTCAGCGTTGCCCCAGGTCGACGATTCAACCGGGGCTGGCCCTGATTGATGCGGACGAGGTCAACGCGCTGGTGAGCGCGCGGTTGCTCACCCCGGACGCCGATGGGTTGTACAACGCCATGTTTCGCGGGCCGGTTTGTGTGGTGGCGGCGTTGCTGGGGTTCTCGCCGGCTCAGGGTCGGGCGATCAGCGGGCTGACGGCGGACTTTGTCGCGTGTCTGTCGCCGCTCAGTGATCAGGCACAACTGACGGCGTCCCATGCAGCGGCGGAACAGTTGAGGGGCTATTTCATTGAGTTACTGGATGATCCGGACAACAGAAGCGCGCTGCTAGCCGGGATTCGCTCACGCTTCGCCGGCGACACTGAAACGCTGAATGCCAATCTGATCGGGCTGTTCTCCCAGACGTATGAAGCCACCGCCGGGATGATTGGAAACGCATTAGTGGCGTTGATTCGAAACCCGTTACTGCGCGATTCGCTGCGCGTTGATCACTTGATCGCTGAAATTCAGCGCTTTGACCCATCGGTGCAAAACACCCGCCGGTTTGTCTCGTCACCGTGCGAAATCGAGGGTGTAAACCTCAATTCAGGCGATGTGATTCTGGTGCTGCTGGCTTCGGCCAACCGGGACCCGCAACTCAATGACAGTCCCGACGCCTTTACTCTGGATCGCCCGCATCGGCGCAGTTTTACGTTTGGTGCGGGGCGACATCAATGTCCGGGGCAGATATTGGCGCTAAGCATTGCCGGTGCCACGTTGAGCGAGATTCTGCTGCATCAACCTGGGCTGGATCGATTCATCTGGAAGTATCGGCCTTCATTGAACGGGCGTATTCCGGTCTTTAGCGATTTGCCGTGAGACCGCGTCATCGTTCATCGTCGGAACGCCGCCCGGAGCAGGCTCGCTCTCACAGGGAATATGCGTCGAATACAAAGGTAATGTACGACTCAGATCCCATGTGGGAGTGAGCCTGCTCGCGATGGCGTCATAACAAACGACGTACCGCTACCCTGTCACCCCCAGTCGATTTGCTACAAAGTCGACAAAAGCTTGCAACTTGGGCAGCGATTTTCTGGAACGCGGATACACCATCTGCACCGGTTTGGGCGGCGGAACATAGGCATCCATGATCCTGACCAGTTCCCCTTTGGCCAACGCCGCCGACACCAAAAAGTCAGGCTGCATCAAAATCCCCTCGCCGGCCACGGCTGCCTGCAACAGCACCTGACCGTCATTGCTCTTCAGCACCGCGCCTTCAGGCCAGGGCACTTCACTGGCGCCGTTTCTCAGCGGCCAGGCAAACCGGTTGTTCCAGGACGTGTGGGTGAGAATTCTGTGTCGGTGCAGGTCTTCGGGACACTGGGGCTCCTGCCATTTCTCCAGATACCGCGGTGAGGCGCAGATCACCATTCGATACGGCGGCAACGGCGTGGCCAGCAGGTTGACGCCGATCAGTTCGGAGATCCTGAACGCCAGGTCGAATGACGTCTCGTACAAGTCCACCACTTCATTGCTCAGAATCAACTCAACCTGGATCTGCGGGTAGCGCTGCATGAATTCGGCCACCAGAGGCCCGACCAGAGAAACGCCGAGACTCATCGACGCGGTGATTCGCAACAGGCCGCTGGGCTCAGGGCCGGACGCTTCCACCCGACTGAACGCGTACTTCACCTGCTCCAGCGCCAATTTGGCTTCCTGGTAAAACAAGCGCCCCTCGCCGGTGATGGATTGTCGGCGGGTGGTGCGTTGAATCAGCTGGGTATTGAGGGTTTTCTCCAGGCTTTGGATATGCCGCCCAACCATGACCGCCGACATGCCGATTGCATTGGCAGCATCGGCGAAGCTGCCCGCCTCGACGACCGCGACGAAGACTTCCATTTGCCTGAGTTTGCTCATCACCCTGCCTTGCATTCGATACATCAGGTTAAAGGAGTAATAACCGGCGATGCGTTTATCACCCGGGACTTTGTCCCTAGAGTCACTTTAATAAAGTGCATAACGAGGCGCCATCGATGCAAACCCTACTGGACACGTCACTGAATTCTTTTGCGCGGGCCAACCTGTTGCAAGGCCCCACGCCGATTCAGCGGGCCGAACGCCTGGAACAGCTGCTGGGTTTGAAGGCGCAAGGCATCGGCCTGTTTCTCAAGCGCGATGATCACATGTTGATCGGCGGTGGCGGCAACAAACTGCGCAAACTCGAATTCCATCTTGGCGCGGCGCTCGCTACCGGGGTCGATACGGTCATCACCATCGGCGGTCTGCAGTCCAACCATGCGCGCCTGACCGCCGCTGTGTGTGCCCGCCTGGGCATTGCCTGCGAATTGATTTTGACCCGGTCTGTGCCCAAATCCGAAGTGGATTACGAACTTAACGGAAACGTCCTGCTCGACCAGTTGTTCGGCGCTGAAACACGGGTGCTTGCCGCAGGCAGCGACTCGCTTGCCGAAGCCGAGAAACGCGCCGCGCAGCTTCGGGAGGCCGGGCGCACGGTTTTGGTAATACCGACCGGGGGCTCAACGCCGCTGGGCAGTCTCGGTTACGCACGCTGCGCAGCAGAGATCGCGCAGCAGGAAACGGAACTCGACCTCATTTTTAACCAGGTGATCGTGCCCAATGGCAGCGCTGGCACCCACGCCGGGCTAGCTGCAGGGTTCCAGTTGCTGGATCGAGGGACGTCGATCGTCAAGTCGTATTCGGTCTTGTCTGACCGGGACACTTCGGTGGACAGGACCGTTAATTTGACTCAGGAGGCACTGAAGTTGCTGGGTAGCAGCGCCGTCGTTCAGGCTTCAGAGATTGTCATTGATGGCAGTCAACTGGGCGCGGGTTACGGCTTGCCGACACCCGCCATGTTGGACGCGGTGCGCCTGATGGCTCGTGCTGAAGGTTTGTTGATTGATCCGGTATATTCCGGGAAAGCGTTTGCCGGATTGCTGGGTGATCTCAGGCAGGGACGTTTTCAGCGCGGTGACAATGTGCTGTTTGTGATGACCGGGGGAACGCCGGGATTGTATGCGTACAGGGAGACGTTTCAGGTCTGAGAAGGCCCGCACCGCAACAAGTAGCAAGCAGAATCTTTTTCAACAACAACTCAACATTCAGAAAATGCCTACATCCATTTAATGCCCATTGAGATAGCGTCCGCATCGCTTACAAAAGTTGAAACAAGGACGCTCATGGCTAGCAAAACAAACATACCTCCGATTCAAAACCCGTCGTCAGGCGACGGGCACCTCGCCCGTAACACTCAGCAGGACTATCCGGGCAAAAATCAGGAGGCCCATTATGTTTTTTGGATCAGTGGATTTTCAAAAGGTGATCAAGAGGGTGACGTCTTAAAGTACGAACTGACCGTTCTGCCTGAGTTTGAACCCGCAATGATGCGTGTACTCGGCTGGAAAAACCTTGAAGAAAGCACCTACGGGGACTGTTTACTGACCGCCGAGCAAATCCGACAAATCACCATGGCAATCGATGTGCCGCTACCGACTGACCTGGACCTCTTCATAGGGGTGCGGGAGTAGTGGCGAAACCTGTTTGATTGCGGCGAGGGGCTTGCTCCCTCGCCGCATATGCCATTTCAGCCCACGCGCCAATCAATCATCCCGCGTCAGCACTTCCAGCAATTCAATCTCAAAAATCAGGTTCGAATTCGGCGTAATCTTGCCCATCGTCCGCTCGCCATACGCCAAATGCGCCGGCACTAGCAATTTGCGCTTGCCACCGACCTGCATGCCCATAATTCCCTGATCCCAGCCCTTGATCACCCTTCCCGTACCAATCACGCACTGGAAAGGTTTGCCACGGCTGTAGGAAGAATCGAATTCGGTGCCGTCTTCCAGCCAGCCGCGATATTGGGTGGTGATCAGCGCGCCTTTGACGGCGGCTTTGCCGTCGCCGATTTCAAGATCGATTACCTGCAATTCATCATTCATCACGTTCACTCTATTGTTCTCTCACCCGACAGGGCCCAATGGGCGCCGTTTTCCCAGAAATGTGCGCCATTGGCAACTCATTCGGTACGGTTTTCAGAATTAACGTCAACTAAGATAAGCAACACCAAGGCACACGGGTCAATACGACACGATGGCACTGCGCTCAACCGGTTGCCCGTAAGGAATGCCGTTGAAGCTATGGGTGCAGCAGTTGCAGAAAGTGGTCATGTTCTCGGCAGTCAACTCAGGCGCGACCATTGCGAGCAGGCCTTGATCATCGACGAACAAACCGCTGAAGTAGCTGGCCTCACCTGTCCTGACGTAATCCTCCTGTTCACTTTCACGCAATGCAACCACCCAGAAAACAGGCTCAGGTCGATCAAGCCTGGCAACCGCCTCACTGAAAACTTCGTCCCAACGCTCACCGACTCTGGACAGTAAAAACTTGTACAGCGGCGTGTAATCGTACCCATACCGACGGGTTCCATGCATCGAACCGCGCAGTGCATCGCTGCTCATTTCCGCTTTTGCATGGCGTTGATGGCGGTATTCACCCGTGTGATCGTTGTGCCGAACACCCCACGTGCGAGTATTGACCTTACGGTAGAGAGGTTTCTTTCCCAACGGATAACTCCTGACATCCAGTCAACCAAATCGCCGCCGATCTTTACCGGAGCAGCGGACGTTTTCAATCAGCCTTCCTTGGCCAATTGTTGCTGGCGGCCTAACGCTCGATCGGCGTGATGTCCACAATCGTCCCGTTGGTAACCATCACCATCATGTACTTGTCATTGATCTGCACCCACTGCGCCTGTTCCTTCGGTGCTTTCAGGCCTTTCGCTTTCCAGTTGCCGATCGCTTTTTCACTGCGCTGGTATATGTCCGGGGCGCGGTCGCCGACCACCAGTTGGCGGACGTTGTTGACCCCAGGCTGAACGGTTTTTGCGGGGGGATCATCCGCCTGAACGATGGGGCTGATGCCGGCAAAGCCTGCGACGAGGGCAAGGCTGGCGATAAGGGTCTTGTTGTTCATCGATGAACCTCCAGTAATTTCGTGGCACCTGAACTCCGACTGCGCCCGTGTGGAATCATTCCTTACTGTTGCGATGATTCTGCCGCGGACTGTACGGGGAACCGGGCATTCGCCGGGCGTACGCTTGGCAAAAACCAGCAGGATTAGCCATGCACATCGCCATTCTGACCTTCGACGGTTTCAACGAACTCGACTCCCTGATTGCCTTCGGCATGCTCAGCCGGGTTTCCCTGCTGGGTGACAAGGACTGGCGCGTGAGCATCGCCTCGCCGGCGCGGCGCGTCACGTCTATGAACGGTTTGACCATCGATTCGCACATCGATCTGGCGCAAGCCTGTCGGGCTGACGCGGTGTTGGTGGGCAGCGGCAGGAAGACCCGTGAAGTGGCCGCCGACCCGGCGTTCATGGATCAGCTGCGCTTCGACTCAAGCCGTCAGTTACTGGCGGCGCAATGTTCCGGCACCTTTCTGTTGGCCAAGCTCGGGCTGCTCGGTGATGCACCGGCCTGCACCGACGCGATCAGCAAGCCGTGGGTGCAGGCGGCTGGCGTCAATGTCGTGAATCAGGCGTTCTATGCCAATGGCAATATCGCCACGGCGGGAGGGTGTCTGTCGGCGCAGTATTTGGCGGTGTGGTTGCTGGCGAGGCTCAAGAGCACTGAGGCGGCGCGGGAGGCGTTGCACAATTTCGCGCCGGTGGGTGAGAAGGAAGAGTATGTGGCTCGGGGGATGGCGCATATCGAGGCGTTTATTTAACTGAGAGGTTGCCCAATCGGCCGCCATCGCGAGCAAGCTCGCTCCCACATTTGATCGTCGTCGTATGTGAATCCTGTACTCACTGGAGAACCATTGTGGGAGCGAGCTTGCTCGCGATGGCGGCCTATCAGTCAACAATGATTTGTGTTCATGGCTGACTCATCTCGCCCCACCCTTTATCCTTGGCACTCCGCCGTACCGAGTTCTGGAGTAAGCCATGCCCCATGAAGGCAACCTGTTGCAAGCCGCTGTCGTTTTTCTGTTCGCGGCGGTGCTGACCGTGCCCTTGGCCAAACGTCTGCAGCTGGGCGCGGTGCTGGGTTATCTGTTTGCCGGGGTGATCATCGGGCCGTCTGTGCTGGGTTTGATCGGTAATCCACAAAGCGTCAGCCATATTTCCGAACTCGGCGTGGTGTTGCTGCTGTTCATCATTGGCCTGGAATTGTCGCCGCGTCGTTTGTGGGTGATGCGTAAATCGGTGTTTGGCGTGGGCCTGGCGCAGGTGTTGCTGACCGGTTCGGTGATTGGCGTGCTGGCGCTGTTTGTCTTCGGGCAGTCGTTGAACAGCGCCATCGTGCTCGGCCTCGGCCTGGCGCTGTCGTCCACCGCGTTTGGCCTGCAAAGCCTGGCCGAGCGCAAGGAGCTGACCAGCCCTCACGGGCGCCTGGCGTTCGCGATTCTGCTGTTCCAGGACATCGCCGCGATCCCGCTGATTGCCATGGTGCCGCTGCTGGCGGGCGGCGATCACACCACCACGGCGACCGAGGACCTGAATCACGGCTTGCGGGTGTTGGGCAGCATCGCCGTGGTGGTGATCGGCGGACGGTATCTGTTGCGCCCGGTGTTTCGCGTGGTGGCCAAGACCGGTTTGCCCGAGGTGTCCACGGCCACCGCGTTGCTGGTGGTGATCGGCACGGCGTGGCTGATGGACCTGGTCGGCGTGTCGATGGCGCTCGGGGCGTTCCTCGCCGGGTTGCTGCTGGCGGACTCTGAATACCGTCATGAACTGGAAGCGCAGATCGAGCCGTTCAAGGGCCTGTTGCTGGGGCTGTTCTTCATCAGCGTCGGCATGGGCGCCAACCTGAGCTTGCTGCTCAGCGCGCCGATCACGGTGCTGGGGCTGACCCTGTTGCTGATCGCAATCAAACTGCCGCTGCTGTTTGTGGTGGGCCGTTTGGCTGGGGGGTTGGGGAAAGTCAGCGCCATTCGTCTCGGCATCGTATTGGCCGCCGGTGGTGAATTTGCGTTTGTGGTGTTCAAGATCGGTCGCGACCAGGGTTTGTTCGAGCCGCGCCTGTACGATTTGCTGGTGCTGACGATCACCCTGTCCATGGCCGTCACGCCGCTGTTGCTGCTGCTCTGCGCACGCCTGTATTCGCCGAAGGTGCAGCCTGTGGTGGTGCCGGAGAAATTCCGCGACATCGACACCGACGCGCCGCGGGTGGTGATCGCCGGCATGGGCCGGATGGGGCAGATCGTGGCGCGGATCCTGCGGGCGCAGAACATCAAGTTCGTGGCGCTGGACACCTCCGTGGAAACCATCGAGTTGTCCCGCAGCTTCGGCGGCGTGCCGGTGTTCTACGGCGACCCGATGCGCCCGGAAATCCTCAGCGCGGCGAAGGTCGAGCAGGCGGAGTACTTTGTCATCGCCACCGACGACCCGGACACCAACATCAAGACCGCCGAGATCGTGCACAAGCTCTATCCGCACATCAAAATCATTGCCCGGGCACGTAACCGTCAGCATGTGCACCGCTTGGTGGACCTGGGTGCCGAGGCGATTCGCGAGACCTATTATTCGAGCCTGGAAATGAGCCGCCGCACCCTGGTCGGGCTGGGGCTGACCCAGGCGCAGGCCGATGCGCGGATCAAGCGCTTCAAGCATCACGATGAACAGGTGCTGGAGGCTCAGCATGCGGTGTATGACGATGCGGCGAAGGTGCTGCAAACCGCCCAGGAAGCCCGGGCGGAATTGGCGCGGTTGTTTGAGTCGGATCAGTTGGAGGAGCGCGAGGCGGGTAAGGTTTGAGCCTTGTGGCGGCAGATATGCCGCCATCGCGAGCAGGCTCCCACAGTTGATCTCTGTCAGACACAAAATCTGTGTTCACTGAAAATCCAATGTGGGAGCGAGCCTGCTCGCGATGGCTATTTCAGCAGCAACTCAGATCCAGGCCACAGCCAACAACCCCGCCCCCAACACCACACACAACGGCGAATAAGCCCAGGTATCGAGCCGGGCAAACTTCGAATCCTTGACTTGCTTGAAGAACCCCACCAGATTCGAATCGCCGATTGCCCGGGCAAACATCAGCATCGCAATGGCGCTGATCACCCATTGCAGCGCCCAGTGCTGCACCGCCGGCAAGTACAGGCCGACCCGCAGGCACACCAGCATCGCGATCAACAGCAATCCCACCGCGACCAGCAACGTGGCAAACCCCGACGGCTTGAACGCCGGCCTGGGTTCCCCGCCACCCTCTGGCGATATTCGCGGGACCGCCGCCTCGCTACCCAATTTGCCACCTGCCGCCCAGTACAGGTGGATCAGGCTGATCAACAGGAAGATGGCAGCCATCCCTTGCGCGATCATCAGGCTCATATTCAGACATCCAGCGTGAAATGTCGCAGCAGGATGAACCTCCTTGAACGTTTTTGTAAGGGTATTTGTCATCGACAGTGATAAAGTGCCGCTCCATGAAATTCGCCCGAACTGATCGCACATTGATGGCCTGGATGCTTTATTGCTGCGTCCTGTTCAACGTGTTCGCCTGCAGCATTGGTCACGGGCAAATGGTCGGGATGCAGCTCAACGGCATCGGCGGCCAGTTCTGTTCGGTGGATCCGGCCACCCAGGCCCCCGTCTCCCCGAACAACTCCGACGACAACTTGCCGACCCTGTCCAAGGCCTTCGGTTGCCCGCTGTGTTCCACCGGCGGCATGGGCCCGGCGCTCAACTCCAGCCTGACCCTGGCGATCCTCCCGGAGCAACACAGTCCACCCTTGGCCGTTGTTGCCAGCGCCGACCTCCCTGCCCGCTTCATCTGGCCCTCGGCCAATCCCCGCGCCCCGCCGCTCGCCTGAGTTTCTTCGCCTTTGCGATCAGCCCACTGCGCCAACGCGTGACGTTCGCCTGTGCGCTGTTTCCTAGTCAAGCATTCAGGATTCATTGATGAAACGCATTCCTTTACTGGCAAGCTTGTTCGGCTGCCTGTCTGTTAACGCCTGGGCGCAATCCACCGTCGACCTCGCACCGATTACCATTGATGGCGAAGCGTCGGCTGAGCCGGGGCTGAGCCTTGATCAATCCAGCGGCATGGCCTCGCGCCTGGGCCTGAGCGTACGGGAAACCCCGGCGTCGGTGGCGATCGCCAACCGCAACGACATCGAGCGCCACGGCGCGCAGAACTTCCAGGACGCCGCCAACACCTTGCCCGGCGTCAATGCCAGCGCACCGCCGGGGTTCGGCGGATTCGTCTCCTACCGCGGGTTCACCAGCGGCCAGATCACCCAGATGTTCAACGGCATCAACGTCTCCGGCGGCCTCGCCCGGCCGGTGGATGCGTGGGTTTATGACCGGGTGGAACTGGTGGGCGGTCCGTCGTCGCTGATCAATGGCGCGGGCTCCGTGGGCGGCTCATTGAACTACGTGACCAAACTAGCGACCCGCGAAGAGCAAGCGGTCGAAGGTCGCGTCAGCTACGGGAGTTATGACACCACCGAGACCGCGTTCGGCCTCAACCACGCGCTCAGCGAGGCCGGAGCCGATGTGCAGCACTACGCGCGGCTCGACGTCAGCCACAACACCGGCAACGGCTACATCGACCGTCAGGAACGTGATGCCTGGAGTGTCGCGTTTTCGCTGCTCAGCGACCTGACGCCCAACCTGTCCCACACCCTGGCGCTGGAATATCAGGATGAGCACGAAGACAGTCCTTACTGGGGCACACCCGTGCTCAACCCCAAGGCCGGCGAACTGAAAATCGACAAGCACAACCGCTTCAACAACTACAACGTCGAGGACGGCCGCTACGAGCAGCGCACGATCTGGGTTCGCTCGATCGTCGACTACCGGATCAACGACAGCACTACCCTGCGCAACACCCTGTACCACCTCGACAGCCAGCGCGATTACCGCAACCTGGAAACCTATCAGTACAACGCCGACAACAGCGCGGTGAACCGCTCCACGGCGTATCAGGTCCGGCATCAGGGCGAGCAGAACGGCAACCAGTTCGAGCTGCGCCACGACAACACGCTGTTTGGTCTGGACACCACCTGGTCTGGCGGTTTCGAGTACAAGGTCAACCAGACCACCAACTCGCCGTTGAACGTCAAAGGCGCGAGTACCGTCGACCCGAACAACTTTCAGCCGGGGCACTTCTATGACCTCCCCGGCACCAAACCGGGTTTTGTCAGCGACAAGACCAACGAGGTGACGACCAAAGCCCTGTTCGCCGAAAACCGCTTGGCGCTGACCGACAAACTGGCGTTGCTGACCGGCCTGCGTTACGACGACATCGACCTGGACGTGACCAATCACCGGGTCGTGACCGCCAGCAATCCACGGCACCTCAAGCGCAGTTGGGAGCCGGTGACCGGTCGGGTCGGCCTGACCTACCAGTTCATTCCCTCCGCCAACGTCTACGCGCAATACAGCACTGCCGCCGAGCAGCCCAACGGCACGCAGGATTTCGACGTGTCCACCGGCAAGCAATGGGAAGTCGGCAGCAAATTCGACTATCTGGACGGGCGCGGTTCGGCGACGGTGGCGGCGTACACAATAGAGCGAAAGGATTTCGCCGTGACCGATCCGCTGGACCCGACCCTCAGCATTCCAGTGGGTCAGCAGACGTCCAAGGGCATTGAATTGGCCAGTTCGTTGCGGATCACCGACAAGCTGTTGGCCGAGGGTAACTTCGCCTGGGTTGATGCGCAGTACGACGAGTTCACCGAGAAGAATGCCGCCGGCGTGGTGGTTTCACGCAAGGGCAACACGCCGACCAACGTGCCGGACCGGGTCGGCAACTTGTGGCTGACCTATGACTTCGCGTCGCAGTGGCAAGGCGGTGTCGATGCGCGTTATGTGGCCTCGGTATTCGCCGACAGCGCCAACACCATGACCGTGCCGTCGTACACACTGTTCGGCACGTTCCTCAGTTACAAGGTTGACCGGCACACCACCGTCACGGGCCGGGTGCGCAATTTGACGAATGAGGTGTATGCCGAGTTTGCGCATGTGTCGCCGGCGTATTACCTCGGGACACCGCGGACGTTTGAATTGGCGGTGCAGACTCGTTTTTAAAAGCAAAGGCAAAAGCTTCGCGAGCAAACCCGCTCCCACAGGTTTTTTGTGAACACACAAACCAGTGTGGGAGCGGGCTTGCTCGCGAAGGCGGCATCAGACTCACTGCATCACTTCAACTCGGCAGAGACCTTGTCCGCCACATCCTTAGGCACCCACGCCTGCCAAACATCCGGGTGTGCCTTCATGAACGCCTCCGCCGCCTGACGTGGCGGGGTGTGTTTTTCGCTCATTTCAGCCAGCGCCTTGTTCAAGGGGTCGATCGGAAAATCGACCTTGCTGAAGAAATCGGCAATCTGCGGATACTGTTTCTGGAAGGGCGTGGACACACCGATCGACAGCTTCGAGGCCAGCGAACGCGTCGGTTTCGGATTGGGGTTGTCAGCGTCGGTCAGGGTTTTCCAGGCTTCGGCATCAAACGGCGGCTCCTCCAGCTGGATCAACTTGAAGCGCCCGAGCAACGGCGTCGGTGACCAGTAATAAAACAGCACCGGCTTGCCGCGACGGATCGACGAACTGATCTCTGCATCCAGCGCCGCGCCGGAACCGCTGCGGAAATTCACGTAGCTGTCGTTCAGGCCATAGGCAGTGAGTTTCTGCTTGTTCACCACTTCCGACGTCCAGCCAATCGGGCTGTTAAGGAAGCGCCCCTTGCCCGGGCTTTCCGGATCGCTGAACACATCCTTGTACTTTGGCAGGTCACTGACACTGCGCAAACCGGGCGCCAGCGGCTTGATGCCCTTGGCCGGGTCGCCCTTGACCACATATTCCGGCACCCACCAGCCTTCAGTCGCGCCCTTGACCGTATCGCCCAGGCTCACGACTTTACCCTCGGCTTCAGCCTTGACCCAGACCGGGCTGCGACCGGCCCACTCTTCGCCAATGACCTGTATGTCATTGTTGGCCAGTGCGGTTTCCAGGGTGATGGTGGTCCCGGGCAAGGTGTCGGTCGGCAGGCCGTAGCCTTTCTCGACGATGATCCGCAGGATGTCGGTGATCAGGCTGCCACTTTCCCAGTTCAGGTCAGCGAAGTGGATCGGCGCCTGGGCAGCGGATACCGGAACGGGCGAACCCAACACACCCAACGTGGCCAGGACAACGGCCAGCAACCGTCGAAATCCTTTCATGCTTTTGCACCTCGTGCTGTTCACAGCAATAGCAGGATGGCCTGACAGAAGACCGCAAGCCTCTGAATACTCAGTCAACTGACTGTAGTAGAGGTTCCTGCTTTCGAGGGGGCATGAATTACTTTTCGGAAGTTTCCTGCAAGCGTGCCAGCTCTCTTCTTACCATGCTGGCGTATGCCGCCGGGCGTAGCGTGTAGATCTGTGACGCGACCCACATCAGCCAGCCTCCTTGCAGAACAGCCTTCTGCTCGAACAGCCGCCGGGCTTCTACTTGCGCACTGGCCTGGTTCTGTTCGTGGAAATCGGCGCGGGTCAGGGTCATTACTCGCTGGCCTTGAAGGTGACCAGTTCGCCCTTGCGCCACTTGGCGGCTTTGGCGGTCACGGCTTTCAGGGTTTTGGTCAGGCCTTCCTGCAATTGCTGGTGGGCGGCGAAAACCATCACCACGCTATGACCTTCCTTGAACACAATCGCGTGACCGTCTGCGGTGGTGACAAAGGCGTAATCGCCCAGCCCATACACCGTCAGTTTGATTTCACGGAACTTGATGTCGAGCTTGCCGCCTTCACGACTGGGCAATACCGAAGCGCTGAAATGATCACCGACCTTGAGCTTGAGCCCTGGCTTGTCATCGACCACCAGCGCTTCTTCGGTGTCGATCTCGGCAATGTAAATGCCTTCAGCGTTCTGTTCGGTGATGTAAACGAAACGTGACTGGAACTGTTTAACCAGCTTTGCGCGCAAATCACCCAGCACGAACAAAGCATGCATATCGAGATTACTTACTGCCAAGGAAACATCCCCACACTTGAAATTGATGCCGCACGCAGAAAAAGCGCACAGCAGAAAAAAGCGGCCATGCCGAAGTTTTACCGTAAGACCCGAAATGAAATCCTGAGCCGAGCAGAGTGCTCATGCCTCGCGAGGTCAATGAGATTACTGGAATACCACTCGCGCCGTCCTCTGTGAAAGTCGTCAGATGCTGAAGGAAAACGCCCTTCTTACAGCCAGAGGAAACCGGATTACCAACTTTAGGGAAAATTCTCTCTAAAAAAAGCACTTTTCTGACATATCGCCAGTAAAAAATTGCTTTAGATGAACACCATTCGCCAGCGGTGTTGGTGATTCTAGAGCAGCCATGCTCGCTGAGACTACCCAAAACGACGTACACACGTCGGCAAAACAATGAAAAGGACTTCACATGTGCACCATGACTCACTTCGCTTCCTCCCACGCAACGCGCGTAAACAGCTCCGCCCCCTTGCACCCGGCGATGTTCCAGTCCCATGAGTTGCAGCCTGAAAGCCTTCTGCTGCCGCGCTTTCAGGTGGTGCTGGCGGGTAATGCCTTCTTCCATATCAAGGAAATTTCCACGGGTCGTGTAAGAGGTTTCCGTGGCAGCCACAACGAAGCCTGCGCCCTCGCCCGCTCACTTGAGTCACGCGACTGACGTGTTCGTCCGCGCTCATGCCTATAGACGTTTCGTCACACCGGCGACTTAACTCAGCCGCCGGCAGGCAACTGCTGCCATACTGCCCGACCAATGAAATCCGTCCTCAGGACGGACGGCGTTTAATACAACAACATATTTCCAAGGGAAGGCAGCTACGTGACGGAATTTGATATCGGTGAATTTTTTATCCGGGGCGAAGCCAGAGAGGTCGAAGGCGAATTCCAGGCAGTCATTGTCATGCGTCCTAAACCACCGTTGACCAAGGAAACTTACCACCAGGTCGAGAAGGATCGCTGGTTCAAGACCTCGGATGTCGCCGCCGTTGCCGCCCAGGAAGCCGCCAAGGAACTGAAGCTTGCCGTCGATAACGGTGCATTGAAAGCCTGATCGTCGGATTTGCCGTCTATGCTCTCTCCTGCTTTCCAACATCGCTTTCGAACTCCTGAAGCGCGGCCCCCTCAGATGCAATGAAGCCGCACCTCAGATCGCGACCCGCAAGGAGATGAAGATGGATTCACCTACACACGACTTGAAAGGTTTGTTCGATCAGCTCGGCCTGGACTCCAGCCAGAAAGCCATCGACGATTTCATCGCCAGCCATTCGCCTTTGGCCGACGACAAAAAATTGATCGATGCCGAGTTCTGGACGCCGCAACAAGCCGGTTTCCTCAAAGAACAATTGCGAGAAGACGCCGATTGGGCGCGGGTGGTCGACGACCTGAACCTGCGTATGCATCAGATTCACTAGCCAGCATTCTTCTGCTTCACATTCCCCTGTAGGAGCTGTCGAGTGAAACGAGGCTGCGATCTTTTGATCTTGCATTTAAAAAGATCAAAAGATCGCAGCCTCGTTTCACTCGACAGCTCCTACAGGGCGTGGCCTCAACGAGGGCTTTCGGGTTTGTAGCCCAACCGCAATCCACCCCAATGCCGGCCCTTGAGCATGATCGGCACCGACAGGTCGTGCATCAGTTCGCCGGTGTCGCGGGTGTAGGTCTGCAACAACACCGGCTGTTGATGGCTGCCGCAGCGGATGCCGGTGCGGTCGGCGAATTTGCGCTTGGTGCGGTTTTGTACCGTATCGACCTGCGCATCGCCGGTCAGCGGCTGACTGAAGATGTTGTTATGGGTGGGCACGTAACCCTGCTGGGTGCAGGCGATGGCGAATACCAGACCTTCATGGCGCGGCAGCAACGGTTCCTGAATCGCCGGCAAGACCTGATCGGTGTAGCGATCGAAGCGGGTCTGAAACTTGGCCGGGCTGGTGTTGGGGATCGCCTGGTAACTGCGATCGAACAGATCATCGAGGCTGACGCGCCCCTGGTCGATGTCCGCTTCGAAGCGCGCGGCAATCTGACTCGCGCCTTCGCGGGCCAGGTCATAAATCCGTTGGTGATAGTCATCCAGTCCGACTTCGGCAAGGCGCTCGCTGATGGTTTCGGCCTGGCCTTCCATCTGCACGGCAGCCTGCGCCAGGCGCTGGGTCTGCTGGTCACTGACCGCCAGGTCACTGCGCATCTGTTCGATGGCGTGGAACAGGCTGTCGAGTTGTTCGCGGTTGGTGTCCGCGCCCTTGGCGATTTCCCCGACCTGGGTCTCGACGCCGGCGGCCAGACGCGCAATGTTTTCCAGGTGCTGGCCGGTGTGTTCGACCTGCTCGACACCGGTGTCGAGGTCGCTGGACAGCTGACGGATCTGCTCCACCACTTGCGCCGTGCGTTGCTGGATATCGGCGACCATCTCCCCGACTTCGCCGGTCGCCGTCGCCGTGCGCGCCGCCAGACCGCGAACCTCATCCGCCACCACCGCGAAGCCGCGACCGTGTTCCCCGGCCCGGGCTGCTTCGATCGCGGCGTTCAACGCCAACAGATTGGTCTGGCTGGCGATGGACTGAATCACCAACGTGACCCGCTGGATATCGTCGCTGCGCAGACTCAGGGCCTCGATCAGTTCACGGCTGCTACTGGCGCGCTGACTGAGCTGATGCATGCGGCTGATGGATTCAATCAACTCCGTGCGCCCTGCTGCGCTGCTCTGATGAGCTTCGCTGGCGGCACTGAGCGCTTCGCGGCTGAGTTTGGAGGTGGCCTGTTCGGTCGCGATCATCACTTCGGCGTTGCTGACGATTCGCGCCGCCGCGTCGAGTTGCGATTGCAGTTTGTCCGCCAGTTGCTTGACCGAAAAGGCCACGCCTGCGGCCGACAAAGCGTTATGACTGGTGGTGTAGGAAAGATCGCGAGTCAACTCGGCGATGGCGCTGGCGCCGTCGACAGCCATTGCTTCGGGAGTGGCGCGCGTGCGCAGGCGCGGCAGCCAGATCACCAGCACTGCCAGTGGCAGACAAAGGTAAAGCGACCAGCCCCCCAGCGACATGCCGCACAGCAAGAGCATCAGGGCGATGCTTTGCAGGGTTGGCGTCAACCAAAGGTTTTTCGGCAAAAACACTGGTGCAGGCACTGCCGCAACCAGAGATCCGTCTCTCGTCATCTTCGTCACCCCATGTACCTTCTAATTGTTGTGCAGGCATTAAACGCCACTACTGGGCCATTATCTATGGTCCATTAGTAGTGGGCGTTGCAGCAGATCAATAGAAGTACTTGAGATTTTCGCAGACAGCAAAAAGCATCGCGGGCAAGCCTCGTTCCTACAAGTTCATCGTGAACCCTGGGGACGGGATTGCCCGCGATGCGGGGCGTTACGGAATCAGGCCTGACGCTGGTGCTTGTCGATCTGTTCGTGACGCTCTTGAGCTTCGATGCAGTACTTGGTGGTCGGGCTGATCAGCAGGCGTTTCAGGCCGATGGCCTCGCCGCTGTCGTCGCACCAGCCGAAGCTGTCTTCTTTGATGCGTTCCAGAGCCTGTTCCAACTGAGGCAGCATGCGCTGGTCGCGATCGATCGCGTTCACCAGCCAGGTGCGCTCTTCTTCGACAGAAGCAGCGTCGGCCGGATCGGCTGGGGTGTCCAGGCTCTCGATGGCAATGCGGTTCTGCTCGATGCGCTCATGGGTTTCGACTTTCATGTTCTGCAACAGCTCGGAGAAGAAAGCATGTTGCTCGGCATTCATGTAGTCATCCGCCGGCATGGCCAGCAACTTGTCCTTTGTCATTGATATCTCTATAAAAAAACGTGCATTAAGGCGAATTAGGGAGCGTTCCGGCGGACCAGGTCTGGCCATCGGAAAGGCGCCGTTTATTCCAAGCGCCACCCGGCACTCAATTTACGAGGGCCGGCAGTCTAAGGCCGACTTGAGGCCTCAGCAACTGAAAAGACAGCGAATTTGTCCGACAAAGCCCGGAAAGTGCTCTATGGCAGTCTTTGCGGTGGTTATCGGAGTGCGTTTATAGCAAGAAATTCAATCGAGCGGCTGTATAGAGAAGACAAACGGCTGCGCCACGCGGGTCAGGCGTGGCGCATTGGCTGTCTGTTCTACGACTCAGCGCTTGAGTTTACGCTTGTTGCGATATTGGTCGATCACCACCGCCACCACAATAATCAGTCCCTTGATGATGTCCTGAATATACGCATCCACCCCGACAAAGGTAAACCCGCTGGCCATCACCCCGAGAATCAAGGCACCGATCACCGTACCGGTAATGCGCCCGACACCGCCGGCCAGGCTGGTGCCGCCGATCACTGCCGCGGCAATTGCGTCCAGCTCATAAGACATGCCCATCCCCGCCTGCCCGGTCGCGGCACGTGCCGAGGCGACCACACCCGCCAGGCCTGCAAGCAACCCGGCGATGCTGTAGACGATGACCAGGTGACGCTTGACGTTGATCCCCGAGGTCCGCGCCGCCTGCATGTTGCCGCCGATGGCGTAGGTGTACTTGCCGTACTTGGTGTAGCGCAAGGCGATGTGAAAGATCACCGCGACGACCAGGAAAATGATCACCGGCATGGCGCCATGTCCGATGGCCGTGTAGGAATCCGAGAGCATGCTCACCGGCTGGCCTTCGGTGTAGTAACGCGCCAGGCCACGGGCCGAGACCATCATGCCGAGGGTGGCAATGAACGGTGGAATCCCGGTGATAGCAATGATGCTGCCATTGATCGCCCCCGCCAGCAATCCCACGCCGAGCCCGACGATCACTGGAATCCACACCGGCAAGTCTGTCAGTGACGGAAACACCGCCCGGGAGAAGTCCGAGGTCTGCGCCAGGCTGGCCGCGATCATCGCCGACAGCGCCAGCACCGAACCGGAAGACAGATCGATACCGGTGGTGATGATCACCTGGGTCACGCCGATTGCCAGCAGACCGATGATCGACACTTGCAGGATCATCAACACCAGGCGCTGGGAGTTCATCAGGAAGCTCTGGTCGCGCACGATCCAGCCGAAGACTTCAAAGACCAGGCCGATGCCAATCAGCACCAGGAAAATACTCAACTCGGTCGGAAAGCGCCGGCGACTCTTGACCGGTGTCGTTGCTGGCTTGTTTTCCAGTATCGCGTTCATAACCCACCTTCAATAGAAATCTGTGTGGCGAGGGAGCTTGCCTTAGTGAACCGCGGACATGCCCGAGGCCAGTTGCATGACTCGTTCCTGGGTCGCTTCGCTGCGGTCGAGGGTGCCCATCAGGTCGCCCTCATGCATGACCATCACGCGGTCGCTCATGCCGAGCACTTCCGGCAGTTCCGAAGAAATCATGATCACCGCCATGCCTTCGCTGGCGAGGTAGGAGATGAGCCGGTAGATCTCCGCCTTGGCGCCGACATCGATGCCGCGGGTCGGCTCGTCGAGGATCAGGATGCGCGGATTGGTCATCAGCCAGCGCGCCAGCAAGGCTTTCTGCTGATTGCCGCCGGACAAGGTGTCGATGCACTGTTCAAGCGACGGGGTTTTCACCCGCAGCTTCTTGCACATGTCTTCGCACAACACCCGCAGTGCTTTCTGCTGGATGAAACCGTGGCCGGCGTAATGCGGCAGCACTGCCATCTCCATGTTTTCCAGCACCGACAGGCACGGGAATAGGCCGCTGAGCTTGCGGTCCTCGGTCAACAACGCGAAGCCCTTCTCGATCGCCATGTGTGGATCGCTGATGCGCACCACTTCGCCATCGAGGCGAATCTCGCCACCGTCGCTCGGAGTGATGCCGAAAATCGCTTCGGCAACGTTGGTGCGGCCCGAGCCCATCAACCCGGCGATGCCGAGGATTTCGCCCGCATGCAGGTCGAAAGACACGCCTTTGAAAATACCGTCCAGCTTGAGGTCGCGCACCGACAGCAGCAGATCGCCGATGGGCTTCTCACGCACCGGGAACAACTGGCTCAGCTCGCGGCCGACCATCATCGAAATCAGGCTGTCGCCGTCCATGCTGTCGGCCCGTTGCAGGCCGATGTAGGCGCCGTCGCGGAACACCGCCACTTCATCGGCGATGGCGAACACTTCGTTCATTTTGTGGGTGATGTAGATGATGCCTTTGCCCTGACTCTTGAGGTCGGCAATGATCGAGAACAGGTGCGCGACTTCCTTGTCGGTAATGGCGGAGGTCGGTTCGTCCATGATCAGGATGTCCGAGTCGTAGGACACTGCCTTGGCGATCTCGACCATCTGCCGTTCGGCGATGCTCAGGTTGCCGACCTGCTCTTCCGGGTCGAGGTTGATCCGCAGGCGTTCGAGCAATTTCGCGGTGCAGCGGTGCATCTCGCGGTGGTCGATCATGTGCAGGCTGTTGAGCTGCTCGCGGCCGATCCAGATGTTCTCGGCGATGCTCATGTGCGGCATCAGGTTGAGTTCCTGGTGGATCATCGCGATCCCGGCCTGCAGCGCGGCCAATGGCGTGTCGAACACCACCGGTTTGCCGCGAAGGCGCAGTTCGCCGGCGTCCGGCTGGTAGATGCCGGCGATGATTTTCATCAGGGTCGATTTACCCGCGCCGTTCTCACCCATCAGCGCCAGCACGGAGCCGGGACGGACCCGCAGCTGCACGTCGGACAACGCCACCACACCGGGAAAACCCTTGCTGACGTTGATGATCTCCAGCAGGTACGGCTCATCGACAGGTGTTGCGGTTGGCTGGATACCCACCAACGGGGTGCTTGAAGCAGTCGCTGAAGCGAACATGATCAGGTACTCCATCAGCAAGGTCGCGGTGGCAACCTTGCGTGCTTATTGTTGTTATGGGACGGACCGGCTATTTGAACGTGTCGACATTCTGCGGAGTGATCAAACGGTATGGCACCCACACGGCCTGTTCAACCGGCTCGTTTTTGGCCATTTTCACGGCGGTGTCGATGGAGCCGTCGGCCTGACCTTTCGCGTCCTGGAACACCGACACTGCGAGGCTGCCTTTCTTGATCGCGTTCAAGCCGTCCGGCGTACCGTCGACGCCAGCGATCAGCACACTGCCCTTGTCGACGCCGGCCTGTTGCAGGGCCATTGCGGCACCAATGGCCATTTCGTCGTTGTTGGCCACGACCGCATCGAACTTGCGGCCCTGGGTCAGCCAGTCGTTGACCAGGGTCATGCCTTTATCCCGCAGCCAGGTGCCGGTCTGCTCTTGCTCGATCTTGATGTTCGGGTATTTGGCCAGCACCTCTTTGACGCCTTTGGTGCGGTTGGTGGTGGAGTTGTTCGCGAGGTCGCCCAACAGAATCACGATGTCGCCCTTGCCGCCCATCTTGTCGGCCAGGTATTGCATCTGCATTTCACCGGCTTCGAGGTCGTTTGAGGCCACCGTGACCACGCCTTTTGGCAGCTTAAGGTCATCGGGGCGACGGTTGACGTAGACCAGCGGGATGCCGGCCTTGACGGCGGCTTCGGTGATTTTTTTGGTGGCGGCGGTATCCACCGGGTTGACCACGATGGCATCGACTTTCTGGCTGATGAAGCTTTCGACCTGGCTCAACTGCTTGACCACGTCGCTGCGGGCATCTTCGAACTGCAACTGGACGCCGTCGGGATAGGACTTGGCTTTCTTGTCCATGGATTCGCGCAGGTAGGTCAGCCAGGTGTCATCGAACTGGGACATGCTGACGCCGATCTTCATGTCGGCGAGGGCGGCGCCACTGGCGAACATCAGGGACAAGGCCAGTGAGGCAAAACGGATCTTGGTCTTCATGAAAAGTCTTTCTCCACATTCTTGTTGGTTTTATGGATGAGGCGTGACGATTTTCAGTAAGCAGGCAAGCGGGAAAAGCGTTGAAATCGAGCGAGAGGCAGTTCGCTGGAAATGACTTTATTGGAATATTATTTCTATATCAACTCATTTTAGAATTTTATTCTGATTTTGTTCCATGGCTCGCAAACGGACTCAGTTCCACCACCTGACGCCGCTCGAAACTCAGCCGCACGGCGTCTAGAACGCGGGTGGTCGCCAGTGCATCACGGGCGTCCACAGGCAGTGGGCCACCGCTCTGTAACGCGGTTTGTAGCTGCAAATAGAACTGATTCCAGCAGCCACGCTCCGAGGGAACGCGTTCGCGCACTTCGCCCTGTTCGAACCAGCCCCAGCGGCGATGCTCTTCCACGCCCCAGCGCTCACCCTCGGATTTCGGCGAGAGCCCGGCGAGCGCCGAGGCTTCCTGCCCGTCCAAACCATCGACGCTGTAACAACCTTGGGTGCCGGTCACGCGAAAACGCGGGCCCGGGGTGTTTTGCAGGCAACTGCCGCCCAGGTGCGAGATCACCCCGTTGGCGTGGGTCAGGGATACAAAGAAGCCGTTGTCGAAGGTTTGGCCTTTTTCCAGGTAATCCAGTTCGGCGTACACCCGAGTTACCGGGCCGAACAGCAGCAACGCCTGATCCACCAGATGACTACCCAGATCACGCAGGAAGCCACCGCCACTGCCGTTGTTCACCGATTGCGGCGAGTAACGTTCGATCCGCGATTCGAAACGGGTGACGCGGCCCAGCGCGCCAGACTCGATGAGTTTGCGCACGGTGAGGAAGTCCGAGTCCCAGCGGCGGTTCTGGTAGACGCTGAGCTGTACGCCCTGGCGCTCGGCCATGGTGATCAGGGTTTGGGCTTGCTGCGCATCGGCGGCGAACGGCTTGTCGCTGACCACCGCCACGCCGTGTTCAATACCGTCGAGCACCAGCGCCGGGCGGCCCTTGAGCGGTGTGGAGATCACCAGCACATCGACGCCCGCTTCCACCAGTTGGCCGATGCTGTCGAAGGCCGGCACGCCGGGGTGCTCGGTCGCCAGCAGTTGTCGGCGCTCCGGGGAACGGGTGACCACGCCCACGAACTTCGCCGCTGGCAGGCTGCTGATTAGCGGAGCATGGAAAAACCGGCCGCCATGGCCGTAACCGACAAGTCCGATGCGCATGAAAATATTCTCCTTATAGAACGCGGCCCCTGTGGGAGCGGGCTTGCCCGCGATAGCGGTATGACGGTCACAGAGATGTTGAAAGTGCCGCCATCATCGCGGGCAAGCCCGCTCCCACAGGTTTTGTATGGGTCGGTCAACCGCAAAGTTCGCGGGTCACTCGTTCGAGCATCATCCGGTTGGATTCATCCGGCCGGTCTTCCCAGGCGAACACCGAGACCGTGGCGATGCCGTCGAACTTGAGATCGCGCAAGGTGCCGAAAAACGCCTCCCAGTCGACTTCGCCCTGCCCGATGTCCAGATGCTGGTGCACGGTGGCCGTAACACCCGGCGGGTTGACGATGTAGCGCAAGCCCGAAGAAGCCTTGTGGTTGTAGGTGTCGGCGATGATCAAGTGGCTCAGCTTGGAGCCTGCGTACTTGAGCATCGAGGCAATATCGCCTTTGCCATCGTCATAGAAGAAGGTGTGCGGCGCGGCATAGAGGTAGTTGATCCAGTCGCGATCCAGCCCGCGAATGATGTCCACCGACTCGTTGTTGCGCTCGCAGAAGTCGTAAGGATGGGCCTGGATGTCGAGCTTGATGCCTTCGCGTTCGAACTCCGGCATCAGTTCATCCATGGAGCGCATGAACTGGTTCTCGCAGACCAGCGGATTGTCCGACTGGCCGGTGAACTCGGTGTTGACCAGCTCGCAGTCCATTTCCACGGCAATCTGGATTGCGCGTTTCCAGTTGCGCACCGCAGCCACGCGCAAGCCTTCGTCAGCGGCGGCCCAATGGTACATCGGTAATAAGGAAGACAGTTTGACCCCGGTGTCGCCCAGGGCTTTGCGAAATTCCTTGATCCGCGCCTTGTCGACACGCGGGGCCTTGTAGAACGGCAGGAAATCTTCCCGGGGCGAGAGCTCGATGTGTTCGTAGCCGAGTTCGGCGACCTTATCGACCATCTTGCCCAAGGACAGGGTGCGGTACATGTAAGGGTCTAGTGCGATGCGCATGTTCTTATTCTCCTTCACCATTGCCTCAGCCGTGACACTCCCACAGGTTTTGGGGTTAGCCGTAGAAGTGGGGGCGGTCTGGCAGGGTGACTTTTATGATTTGGCCGCTGTTTTGGGCTTCGATGCACGCATCTGCAGCGACGGCGGCGGCGAAGCCGTCCCACGCCGATGGGCCGCCCACCTGGCCAGCGCGCACACCATCAATAAACGCCTGTAACTCAACGTCGTAAGCGGCGATGAATCGATCCTTCCAGTCCATCAAAATCGCATTCGACAGCTTCGCCCCGCTGCGCAGTTGCACCTGCGAAGGCTCCGGCAGTTTGGCGATGCCCGTCTCCCCCACCACTTCGCACTGGATGTCGTAGCCGTACTGGCAATTGACGAACACTTCCACGTCGATGCGCGTGCCTTTGGCGGTTTCCAGCAACACAATCTGCGGGTCTTTCAAATGTGCGAGGGCCTTGCTGCTCTTGCGCGGGAACACCACTTGCACCGACACGTAATCGTCGTCGAGCAACCAGCGCAGCACATCGAGTTCATGGATCAGCGTGTCGGTGATGGCCATGTCGGTCTTGTAGTTCTCGCCCACGGTCGGGTTGCGATGCGCGCAGTGGAGCATCAGCGGTTCGCCGATCTGACCGCTGTCGATCACCGCTTTGAGGGCGCGATAACCTTCGTCGTATGGGCGCATGAAACCGACCTGAACCAGGCGCTTGCCATGGGCCACTTCGGCCTCGACGATGTTGCGGCAGCCTTCAGCGGTGACTGCCAGCGGTTTCTCGCAGAACACCGGCTTACCCGCCGCAATCGCTGCCAGCACAAACGCTTCGTGGCTCGGCCCCCAGGAAGTGACGAGGATCGCTTCGACTTCCGGCGCGTTGATCAGCGCGAGGCCGTCGGGGTAGACCTCGGCGGTCAGTTTCAGGTCGGCAACCACCTTGGCCGCTTGCTGCAAATTGATGTCGGTGACGGCGACCACCTGGCTGTTGAGCAAGGTCTGGCTGCAGCGACGAATGTGGTCCTGGCCGATGGCACCGGTGCCGATGACGCCTAACTTTAATGACATGTAAGGACTCCTTATTGTTCGATTCAGGGCAATCAGTACTGACGGGCCTTGGCCAGTCGTTCGTTCAGGGTCTTGGCCACCGCATCGGTGCGGGCGCTGGTGGAGACTTGCGCCACGCCGACCCGCCACCACGACAGGTATTTGTGAATCATGGTCTTGGGCAACACCTTGATGTCGATCAGCGTCGACACGGTCTGCAAGCGCGCATCCGCCAGCGCGGCTTTCAGCTCTTCAACGGTGTTCACTTTGTAAGTCTTGCAGCCATAGGCGGCCGCACTCATGGCGAAATCCACCGGCACGAACCCGCCATCGAGCTTGCCGGTTTCCGGGTTGCGGAAGCGGAACTCGGTGCCGAAGCTGTCCATGCCGTGTTCCATTTGCAGGTTGTTGATGCAGCCGAAGGTCATGTTGTCGAGCAGCACCACGTTGATCTTGCGTCGCTCCTGGATCGAGGTCGCTAGCTCCGAATGCAGCATCATGTAAGAGCCATCGCCGACCAGCGCATAGACCTCGCGCTCGGGCTCGGCGAGTTTCACGCCCAAGGCGGCGTTGACCTCGTAACCCATGCAGGAATAACCGTACTCGACGTGATAGGTGTTCACGCCCTTGCTGCGCCAACTGCGCTGCAAGTCACCGGGCAGGCTTCCGGCGGCCGCGACGATCACGGCGTCATCGGCGAGGGTTTCGTTGAGCACGCCGAGCACGCGGCTTTGGGTCAGGCAGGAACCGGTCAGCTCGATGAATTCGCGCAGGACCGCCGGGTCCATGTGGTCGTTGATTTCCGGGATGAAGTCCTGGGTCTGGTAGTCGACCTTATAGATACGGTCGACTTCCTCGTCCAGTTGCGCCTTGGCCTGACGCAGTTGGTCGCCCCACGCGCAACGGTAATCGCCCAAGGCTTCAGTCAAGGCTTGCAACCCGGTTTTGGCATCCGCCAGCAGTTGCACCCCGTCGAGTTTCAGGGCATCGCAGGGGCTGATGTTGAGGTTGAGAAATTGCACGTCGGCATGCTGGAACAGGGACTTCGACGCGGTGGTGAAATCGCTGTAGCGGGTGCCGATACCGATGATCAGATCCGCCTCCCTGGCCAACAGATTCGCCGCCAGACAACCGGTTTCGCCGATCCCGCCAACGTTCAGCCGATGGCTGGACACCACCGCGCTCTTGCCAGCCTGGGTTTCGGCGAAGGGAATATCGAAGCGCTCGGCAAACGCCTGCAACGCCGCATTGGCACCGGAGTATTTGACCCCGCCACCGCAAATGATCAGCGGTTTGCGCTTGCCTTTGAACAGCGCCAAGGCATCGCCGAGCATCGCTTCAGTGGCCGGACGACGCTCGATGCGGTGCACGCGTTTTTGCAGGAAGTAATCGGGATAGTCGTAGGCCTCGGCTTGCACGTCTTGCGGCAAGGCCAGGGTTACGGCGCCGGTTTCCGCAGGGTCGGTGAGCACGCGCATGGTGTGGATCGCTGCGGTCATCAACTGCTCGGGACGGTTGATGCGGTCCCAATATTTGCTGACTGCCTTGAACGCATCGTTGGTGCTGATGCTCAAGTCGTGGAACTGCTCGATCTGTTGCAGCACCGGGTCCGGCTGGCGGCAGGCGTAGACGTCACCGGGCAACAGCAGCAAGGGAATGCGGTTGGCGGTGGCCGTCGCGGCAGCGGTCAGCATGTTGGCCGCGCCCGGGCCGACGGATGAGGAACAGGCGTAGATTTTGCGCCGCAGGTGTTGCTTGGCGAACCCGATGGCGGCGTGGGCCATGCCCTGCTCGTTGCGGCCCTGATGGACGATCAGGTCACCGCTGTCCTGCTCCAGGGCTTGCCCCAGGCCCAGCACGTTGCCGTGGCCGAAAATGGTAAAGATCCCAGCGACGAATTTGCTCTGGACGCCATCGACCTCGATGTACTGGTTATCGAGGAATTTCACCAGGGCCTGGGCCATGGTCAGTCTTGTTGTGGTCATAACCGATCCTTCAATACTTGAAGAAGTCCCTGTGGGAGCGAGCCTGCTCGCGATAGCGGAGTGTCAGTCGACAGTTCTGTTGCCTGATACTCCGCTATCGCGAGCAGGCTCGCTCCCACAGGGGATCTCCATCGATTCGATAAAAGTGTCAGGCCAGAGGTTTTTTCAGGTGATCCATGCTTGCGCCGATGGCCTGCTGGATGTTGGCCAGGCCATGGACGCTGTCGGCAAACGGTTCGAATGACAGGTAGCCGCTGTATCCGCTGCCGAGCAAGGTGTCGATCTGCGCGGCGTTGCCGAGGATGTCGCCCTCGCCCACCAGCACGCGATGGCCGTCGCGAATGGTCGCCAGTGGCGCCTCGGCATCCTCGACGCCGGAGATGTGCACCAACCCGGTCAGTTCGGGGAAGAATTCATGCTCGCTGGCCAGGTGATGGTGAAAGGTGTCGTGAACCAGCCGGAGCACATCCAGCCCGCCAATCGCCTTGATCGCGTCCACCGCCGTACGCTTGAGACGCAACGAACATTCTTCAAACCCCAATGGCTCGATGAATCCGAGAATGCCGTGATCGCGCAGGATCGGCGCCAGTTCGCTCAATGCGGTGCGCAACCCGGCGGAGCGTTCGGCTTCGTTGCGCGTATCGGCGCGATCATTCAGCGGGCACATGACCAAACCCTGCGCGCCACAATCCCGGGCATACGCGGCCAACTTTAAGGCTTGCTGACGGCGCTCGTCATTCCACACATCAAACGGATACAACGCGTTGATCGACAGCACGGTAATGCCTTTGGCCGCGCACAACTCACGGACACGCTCGGGCGCGGTGCCGTCTTCGATTTCGACGCCCTTGAGGTCGTTGCGGATCTCGATGGCGTCGGCCTTGAGGGCCACCGCCAGGTCGATGAACGCGGGCAGCGACAAACGTGGGGCGACCATACGGTTCAGGGCGAAACGCAGGGGTTTGCTCATTATTGTTGTTCTCCGCACAGGTGAATTATTTGGCCGTCGGCATGCTGAATTCAGGGCCCTTGGCGATGCTGTCGGGCCAGCGCTGCATCACGCTTTTATAGCGGCTGTAGAAGCGGATGCCCTCTTCGCCATAGGCGTGGTGATCGCCAAACAGCGAACGCTTCCAGCCGCCGAACGAGTGCCAGGCCATGGGCACCGGAATCGGTACATTGATGCCGACCATGCCGACCTTAATGGTGCGGGCAAAGGCTCGGGCGATGCCGCCGTCGCTGGTGAAGCACGACACGCCGTTGCCGAATTCGTGAGCGTTGATCAACGCCACGGCGCTGGCGAAGTCCGGGACGCGGACGATGCCCAGCACCGGGCCGAAGATTTCCTGCTGATAGATGCTCATCTCGGTCGTGACGTTATCGAACAGCGTCGCGCCAACGAAAAAGCCATTTTCGGCACCAGGCACCTTAAATCCACGACCATCGACAATCAGCTGCGCGCCTTGCGCCACGCCCTGGTCAATAAAACCTTCGACCTTGGCCTTGTGCTCAGCCGTCACCAACGGCCCCATGTCGCTGTCGCCCTGCATACCGTTACCAACTTTGAGCTGATCGATGCGCGGCAGCAGTTTGGCAATCAGTTGGTCAGCGACATCCCCCACCGCCACGGCAATCGAGATCGCCATACAACGCTCGCCGGCCGAGCCGTAAGCCGCGCCGATCAAGGCGTCTGCGGCCTGATCCAGATCCGCATCGGGCATGACGATCATGTGGTTTTTCGCCCCGCCCAGCGCCTGAACCCGCTTGCCGCGAGCAGTGCCTTGCTGGTGGATGTACTCGGCAATCGGCGTCGAGCCGACAAAGGAAATCGCCTCGATGTCCGGGTGCTGCAGCAGCGCATCGACCGCGGTCTTGTCACCCTGTACCACGTTAAACACGCCGTCCGGCAACCCCGCTTCGGTCAACAGGCGCGCCATGAGCAAACTGGCGGACGGGTCGCGCTCGGAGGGTTTGAGGATGAAGCAGTTACCAGTGACCAGCGCCAGCGGAATCATCCACAGCGGCACCATCACCGGGAAATTGAACGGCGTGACGCCGGCGCAAACGCCCAGTGGCTGACGCAGGTTCCAGTTGTCGATTCCGCCGCCGATGTTGTCGCTGAACTCGGTTTTCAGCAGGTTCGGCGCACCGCAGGCGTATTCGACGATTTCGATGCCCCGGGTGACTTCACCCTTGGCGTCGGAGAACACCTTGCCGTGTTCGCGGCTGATGATTTCTGCCAGTTCATCGTGATGACGGTCGAGCAGTTCCTTGAACTTGAACATCACCCGCGATCGGCGCAGGGACGATTGCTCGGACCAGGCCGGAAACGCTTTCAGGGCCGAGACTACGGCGTCATCGACGGTCTTCTGGCTGGCCAGCCCGACGCGCGCCTGAACGTTGCCGGTGGCCGGGTTGAAGACGTTGCTGAACCGCTCGCTGCCGCTGTCTTGCACTTGACCGTCGATGTAATGGCCGATGACCGGGGCGTTGCTCATTGTTCTTGTTCTCCATTCGAATGTTGGAATTCAGAGATCGAGCAGCCAACTGTGCTGCGGATCGTTATGGAACTGCCAGACGCGTTTCGGCCCGGCCATCACGTTCAGGTAATACGACTCGTAGCCGTAGGGCACGCTGACCGGGTGATAGCCCTTGGGCACGACCACGAGGTCGCTGTTTTCCACGGCCATGGCTTGATCGATGCTGCGGTCGTCGGTGTAGACGCGCTGGAATACGAAGCCTTGAGGCGGGTTGATCTGGTGGTAATAGGTTTCTTCGAGAAAGCTCTGGTGCGGCAGGTCGTCGGTGTCGTGTTTGTGCGGCGGGTAGCTCGACGAATGTCCCGACGGCGTGCGCACTTCCACCACCAGCAGCGAATGGGCGGGCTCGGTGTCCGGCAGGATGTCGCATACGTAACGGGTGTTGGCGCCCTTGCCGCGCACGCTGCGCTTCATGGTGTCGGGTTTGATCAGCCGCGGACCAAGGCCCTTTTCGGCTGAACCCGGTGCGGCGCAGACGGCGATCTGCACATCGCTCAACGCCACGACTTGAGCCTGGCTGCCCGGTGGCAGATAAGCGGCGAACGGCGATTTGTCTTCGAACACCGAATGGCGATCGCCGATGTTGTCCCAGTCGAACGCGCCCTGCCCCGGCGCTTCGCCCTTGATGCTGACCCGGCCGCTGAGCAGCACCAGGCACAGTTCTTTATCACCGGCCGACACCGGCAAGGTTTCGCCCAGGCTCAAGCGGTAAGCGGCGAAACCCACGTATTCCAGTTCACCTTTGCCCAACTCGACCATGGTCCGGCCACGGGCGTTGCTTTTGACCAGCAGGCTCATCGCTTGATCCTCTCGTCGAGCAACGCACGCAAGGTGTCGTAGCCTTTTTTCGCGTAGACGTAACTCGGCGCCACGGCAGGGTCCTGCTCGGCCTCGACCACCAGCCAGCCGTGGTAATCGTTGGCCAGCAACACATCGAGCAGCGCGGCAAAATCTATGTCGCCATCGCCGGGCACGGTGAAGGTGCCGTTGATGATGCAGTCCGGAAAACTCCACAGGTTGTTGCGCGCCAGCTGCACCACCGGTTTGCGCACGTCCTTGAAGTGCACGTGGCAGATGCGTTCGATGTGTTTGCGCAGCACCTGCAACGGCTCGCCGCCACCCATGTAGCAATGGCCCGAATCGAACAGCAGACCGACTTCGCTGCCGGTCAGCGCCATCAGCTTGTCGATGTCGGCCGGGGATTCGACGTAGGCGCCCATGTGGTGGTGATAGGCCAGACGCACGCCTTGGGACAGGGTGAAACGCGCCAGTTCGGTGAGCTTGTCGGCGTACTCCTGCCACGCCTGTTCGGTGTGAAAACGCGGGCGTTCCACCAGTGGAATGCGCTGGCCCTGGATCGAGTCAGCCACCTCACCGTAAACCAGCACCTTGGCGCCGTTCTTCGCCAGCAGTTCGACATGGCTGCCGATGGCGTCGATTTCTTCCGCCACGGAACGGCGGGCCAGACGGCTGGAATACCAGCCAGACACCAGCGCCAGATCATAAGGCCGCAGCACATCACCGACGCCTTTGGCATCCTTGGGGAATTTGCCGTTGAGTTCGAAACCCTCGTAACCGATTTCCTTGCCTTCGCTCAACGCGGTACTCAGCGGCGTCTCGCCACCGAGGGACGGCAAGTCGTCGTTGCTCCAGGAGATCGGGTTGATGCCAATTCGGATAGCGGGCATGGCTGCACCTTTTGTTGTTGTACCTAACCAGTAAGAGCGACACAAAACCCTGTGGGAGCGGGCTTGCTCGCGAAAGCGGTGTGTCAGGCGACATCAAGGTTGAATGTGCCGCCGTCTTCGCGAGCAAGCCCGCTCCCACAAGGGGGCCGCGTCAGTCCATCAAGCGCGGGCGGTGCGCCAGGCGTCGATCAGTTCGACGAAGGTGTCCTGCACCTGGCGGATCAGCGCTTCATCGTCGATTTCACCGGCCATCCACGCGCGGCTCGGCTCCTGGAAAATCGTCCGGCCCACCGCAAAGCCACGGCACGTCTGGCTTTGACTCGCCTGTTGAAACCCTTCGGCCAACGCAGACGCCGGCGCATTCAGCCCCAGCAACACCACGCCACGGCAATATGGATCACGTTCCTGAATCAGCTCGTCGAGCTGCTTCCACTCCTCGGCACTCTGCGCCTCGATCTTCCACCACGCCGGGTAAATCCCCAGGTTGTAGAGGCGTTTCAGCGCGCGATACAGCACATCCGGATGGGTCGACGGATGATCCTTGGGCGGGATGATTTCCAGCAGCAGTTCATGGCCGCTGACCTGGGAGGCCTGATACAAACCCTTGATCTGCGCTTCCTGTTCCAGACGCAGCATCGGCTCGTCGTCGGGATGGAATTGCACCAGGCACTTGATAATTTGCTCCTGCGGCCAGGCAATCAGGTTGCTGCCAATCGAGCGACCATGTTCAAACGCCAACGGCCGCGAGCCCTGCACCTCCACCGGCCGCGCCACCCACCAGCCGCGCCCGGTGGCGGCATTCAGCGAGTCTTGACCAAAGCGTTGATCAGCCAGCAACCCGACATCAGCGTCGATCCCTTGCTCACGCAAATCGGTTTCAACCCGCTCCACAGCCTTGATAAAGAGTTGCTTGAGTTCGCAGATGGCGTTCAGGTCGCGACCGCCCTTGTGCGCCAGTTCCACCAGTTGGCCTCGATGATCAAAGGCAAAGATGAACAGCTGCCGCCACTGTTTGCGCGGCACGCTGACCTGGTGCAGACGCTGCAACACCGCATCCTGATCCGGCCGGGTAATCGGCACCGGGCTGTTGAACAGGTAGTCGAGTTCGGCACGGGTCGGCATCGCCGGGGCGCAAGCATGGCGTGACACCACCAGACCGCCGCAGGCATTGGCCAACTGGCAGCAGCGTTCATCGCTGGCATCCTCCAGCCAACCGCTGAGGAAGCCCGACATAAAGGCATCGCCGGCCCCCAGCACGTTGAGCACTTCCACCCGAACGCCGGGGTAAATCGCCCCGTCTTCAAGACGCACCGGGATCACCCCGTGAATCACCGTGCAACCCTGCGGGCCAAGCTTGACCACCAACGTTGCATCGCTCAAACGCCGCACATTGCGCAACGCCGTGAGCAAATCCTCTGCGCCACCAGCAATCAAAAACTCTTCTTCCGTGCCCACGATCAAGTCGAAACGCGGAAGGATTTTCTGTACATGCTGGCTGACATTCTGATCGGCGACGAAGCGGGTTTCCCCGTCAGCCTTGCCCGCCAAGCCCCAGAGCACCGGGCGATAATCGATATCCAGCACGCGTTTGACGTTGTGCTTCTCGGCGTAATCCAGCGCCTGAATGCTTGCCTTGTAGACGCCGTCGGTAGAGAAATGGGTGCCGGTAATCAGCAAGGCTTTGCTGGAGGCGATAAAGGCTTCGTTGATGTCTTCGGCCCGCAGCGCCATGTCGGCGCAGTTTTCGCGGTAGAACACCAACGGAAAGGTTTCCCGGTCCTTGAGACCGAGCAGGACCATGGCGGTCAGGCGTTCCGCATCGACCTTGACGCCGCTGACATCACAGCCTTCGCGAGCCAGGGATTCCAGCAGGAACCGCCCCATGTGGTCGTCCCCTACCCGGCTCAACATCGCCGATCTCAGGCCCAGCCGCGCGGTACCGAAAGCGATGTTGGCGGACGATCCACCGAGGTATTTGGCGAAGCTTGAAACATCTTCCAGCCGCGCCCCGACTTGCTGCGCATAAAGGTCGACGCCAAGGCGCCCCAGGCAAATCAGATCCAATTGACGCCCACTGGCAAAACGAGTCTGGCCCATGCTGGCTCCTGTTATTTTTATCAGCCTGCGTTCGGGGCGATGGAGGCGCCGAACGCTCTTGGTGGGATGCAGACTAAAACGACCGGGACCGAACAATCAATAATTATTCCAAATAATTTTTACGTGGAATATTTTTTCCAATAAACTTTTACAAAAGCATTCCAGACACAGTGCATCGTTTCAGCAAACCTCACGCGCACTGCAAGCTCAAGATTTTATTTCGGCCTACCCTGTAGACTGCGCACAGCCAACCTATTGTCAGGGGACGACACACAAGTCAGCCCTATAAGAACAAGCCAGAAGGATTCCCTATGTCCCGCACCGATCAGCCGGCTACGACCGAGAGCACGCCCGACAGCGATCTCGTCAGCCCCCCGATCAATGCCGAGCGTCTGCTGCAGCTGATCACCAACGAATACGAAAGCCTGCCGCGCCAGCTCAAACGCATCGCCAGCTACATGAGCCAGCAAAGCGACCGGATCATGGTCGACCGCATCAGCGACATCGCCCGCGAGTGCGAAGTGCACCCGTCGGCCATCGTGCGGTTTTCCCAGCGTTTCGGGTTCAGCGGTTTCAGCGAAATGCAGGCCCTGTTCCGCGAGGCGTACACGCACAAAACCACGCCGGTGCAGAACTACCAGCAGCGCATCCGCAGCATGATTGCCAACAAATCGCAGAAAGCCAGCGGCGGCGACCTCGCCCGCGAGTGCATCGACGCGACCCTGTCCGGCATCGAGCGACTGGGGCAGGAACTCGATGACGAGGCTTTCGACAAAGCCGTGGACCTGGTGGTCAACGCCGACAACATCTACGTGGTCGGCGTGCGCCGTTCGTTCGCCGTAGCGGATTACCTGGTCTACAACCTGCAACACACCAACAAGCGCATCCACCTCGTTTCAGGCCTCGGCGGCAGCTACCGCGAGCAGATGCGCAGCGTGCGCGCCAATGACCTGGTGATCGCGATCAGCTTCACACCGTACGGCAAGGAAACCCAGCACTGCCTGCGCATCGCCCAGCACAACCAGGCGAAAACCCTGATCATCACCGACAGCAACCTCTCGCCCTTGGCCAAACGCGCCAACACCGTGCTGCTGGTCAACGAAGGTAGCTCGTTCGCCTTCCGCTCGTTGAGTGCGACGCTGTGCCTGTGCCAAGCGCTGTTTATCGCCGTGGCCTATCGACTGGAATTGAAGGTCGACGAGATTCACGAACAGGTCGGCTTCGAGGATTAGCCCAGCGCCGTTTGCAGGTCGCCGAACCTCAGCTAAGGTAGTCCATCCCGACATGGACACCTGAAGGAGCGGCTCAATGAAACTGATCGGCATGCTGGATTCGCCCTACGTGCGGCGCGTGGCCATTTCCGCCAGACACTTGGGCATCGACCTGGAGCACGAATCGGTTTCCGTGTTCCGCCACTTCGAGCACTTCCAGCAGATCAACCCAGTCGTCAAAGCGCCCACCCTGGTGCTGGACGACGGCGAAGTGTTGATCGACTCGACGCTGATCATCGACTACCTGGAAGCCCTGGCCGGCCCCGGCAAAAGCCTGATGCCCAACGACCTCAAGCAACGACTGCGCGCATGGCGCCTGATCGGGCTCGGGCTGGCGGCGTGCGAAAAGTCGGTGCAGCTTTACTACGAACGCAACCTGCGCCCCGCCGAGATTCAATACCAGCCTTGGGTTGAACGGGTTGAAGGCCAACTCGCCGCAGCCTATTCGGCGCTGGAGCGCGAGCTGGAAAAGCAGCCTCTGGAAAACGGAGCCGTAATTGGGCAAGACGGCATCACCCTCGCCGTCGCCTGGAGCTTCACCAACCTGGTGACACCGGACCAAGTCGATGCCGAACGCTTTCCTTTAATCGCCGAATTCACCGCGCAGGCGGAAAAGCTTGAGGCCTTCATCAGTACCCCGATAACCTGACCGGCCCCCTCGAACGGACCCGACCATGACCGCCGCCGAACAACCTGCCCCGGCGCTGAAGGAAATCTTCAACGCCGAACGCCTCAAACACATCGCCACCGAAATGACGGCGGTCTACCCGGCATTCAACGCCAAAGCCTTCCTGAAAATGGCCAACGACGGCCTCGCCGACCTCTCGATCATGCAACGCATGGCCCGCGTCAGCGAAAGCCTGCACGCCGTGTTGCCGCTGAGTTACGACGAATCCCTCGAAATCCTGCGCGCCCTCGCCCCCCGCCTGAACAGCGGATTCGTCAGCATCTCGCTGCCGCATTACGTGGCGATGTATGGCGAGCATGATTTCGAGCAGTCGATGGAGGCGCTTAAATACTTCACCGCGTTTGGGTCTGCGGAGTTTGCGATTCGGTATTTTCTGCGCAGCGATCTGCAGCGCTCGTTGGCGCTGATGCAGGAATGGTCTCGGGATGAGAATGAGCATGTTCGGCGTTTGGCCAGTGAAGGCAGTCGACCGCGTTTGCCGTGGTCGTTTCGGCTGGAGCAGATTCAGAGTGATCCGACGTTGGCGGCGGCGATTCTGGACAACCTCAAGGCGGATGACAGCCTTTACGTGCGCAAGTCGGTGGCTAATCACCTGAATGACATTACCAAGGACCATCCGGAATGGGTGTTGGACTTGATTGAGGGGTGGTCGCTGGAGAACAAGCACACGGCGTGGATTGCCAAACATGCGTTGCGCAGTTTGATTAAGCAGGGGAATCAGCGGGCGTTGGCGATTATTGGGGCGAGTGGTAAGGCGGAGGTTGAGATTGTTGGGGCGAAGGTGGAGCCTGCGGTGATTCGTTTGGGGGAGAAGATTACGTTGTCGTTTGCGGTGAAATCCACGGTGGCGGAGAGTCAGCGGTTGGTGATTGATTATGCGATTGACTACGTTAAAGCCAATGGCAGCACTTCGGCGAAAGTGTTCAAGCTTAAGGCGTTGACGCTGCCTGGCAAGGCGACTGAACAGGTCAGCCGCGGTCAGCAGATCAAGGAGCTCACCACTCGCAAACACTATGTGGGCAAACACGCAGTGCACATCCTGGTGAACGGCGAACGCCTGGCCACCACCTCATTCGAAATCCTCGCCTAACTTGTAGCAGCTGCCGAGCAGCGCGAGGCTGCGTTCGGCTGCGAAGCAGTCGTGAAATCAGGCAGCTGGTTCTTTCAGGAAAACCGCGCTTACCGGTTTGCGAGGACTACGTCCTCGAACGCAGCCTCGCGCTGCTCGTCAGCTGCTACACACGCAGGCACCGATTGCCTGTTAAGTAAATCCACCCCGCTATTCCCAGACCAATCTTGCCAGCACATCAAAAATGACAACATCGCCTGAGGCACGCCGTTTTTCTGTAGGAGCGACGCTGGCTCACGATGGCGTCAGTCCTGACCTCTCGCGTTATCGCAAAAAAACTGCTCATTACGTCGTTCGTTTGGGAGCGATTGCAGCTTCGCGACAGGCAGCATTAGGCCAATAGCGGAGGCTGGCTGCCATTCCCCATAAAGTGCTCCCAGACAGGGACCTGACCCAGTCATTTCAACGTGTCATTCCTGATCAACGTCTTCGGCTCCAAATACGCGCTCATCCCCCACCTGCCCATTTCGCGCCCAAGGCCTGAATGCTTGAATCCACCGAAGGGGGCACGCGGTTCGTGGGCCAGGGTGTTGATAAGCACGCGTCCCGAATCGATCTGACGGGCGACGTTCATACAACGTTCGGAGCTTTTTCCCAGCACCAGGGCGCTCAGCCCATAGTCCGTATCGTTGGCAATGCTGATCGCATCGGCATCATCCTCGTAGGGGATGATCGTCAGCACGGGGCCGAAGATTTCCTCACGCGCGATGCGCATCCGGTTGTTGGCATCAGTGAAGATCGTGGGCTTCACGAACCATCCGGCATGCAAGCCTTCCGGGCGACCTTCGCCACCCGCCAACAACCTCGCGCCTTCTTTCTGGCCGGTACGGATGTAGCGCTGCACCCGTTCCCATTGTTTCTGGCTCACCATCGGACCGATGTCGGTGTCGGCGTTGCGTGGATCGCCCGATTGAATCTGTGAGACACCCTCCTTCGCAATCCGCTCGAACTCTGCCAGCCGGCTGCGCGGCACGAGGATGCGAGTGCCCGCGATGCAAGCCTGGCCGCTGTTGAGAAATCCGGCTTGCAGCACCAACGGCATGACCGCCTGGAAATCTGCATCGTCAAGCACCACGGTGGGCGACTTGCCGCCCAGTTCGAGCGTCACGCGCTTCATGGTGTCGGCACCGGTTCTGACCAGATGCTGACCAACAGCGGACGAACCCGTGAACGAGATCTTGGCAACGTCGGGATGACGGGCGATCTCCTCGCCAACCACAACGCCCCGTCCGTTGACGACATTGAATACACCCGGTGGCAGACCCGCCTCGTGCAACGCCCTGACCACGACCTGCGTCTGCAACGCGCTCATCTCACTGGGCTTGATGACGGCGGTGCAGCCTGTCGCCAGCGCGGTGGCCAGCTTGTTGCAAATGAAGCCCGCATTGCTGTTCCAGGGCGTGATCAGACCGCTCACGCCTACGGGCGTCAGAATGACCCTGGCCATGCCGACCTGCTCCTCGAAATCGAACGCCTCCAGTGCATCGATTGCTTGCGCAATCACATCGGCCGGATACGTCGCCATCCAGCGCCCGCGAACCGCAGGCGCGCCGTATTCCACGAGGATGGCTTCCAGCAGCTCCTCCTCCCTTGCCGCCATGGCCCGGTGCATGCGTTGCAGTGCCGCAATGCGCTCCTCCCGGCTAGTACGAGCCCACGCCGGGAACGCAACCTTGGCGGCTGCAATCGCGCGCTGTGCGTCCAGTGCATCGCCCAGCCGAACCTGACCGATGACTTCCTCGGTGCTCGGGTTATGAAGGTCGAACCATTCCTGACCGTGTGGAATGACGAACTCGCCGTTGATGTAGATATGTTCAATGCGTTGCATGGCGACTCCTCGCTCAAAATGACTCGCCTGAATCGAGCCTCTGTGATGAAGTCTGAGAAGGGTTCATTATTCCGATAAGCCATCCTTTGGCTTATGAAGCATCCTTATATTCAGGACAATCCATGCACAGAACAGGAATGACCGAGCTGGAAGTGGTTCTGGCCGTTGCGCGCCGCAGCAGTTTTCGCGGCGCAGCACAGGAGTTGGGCATGTCCACTACCGCCGTGAGCAGCGCGGTGGCCGGCCTGGAAGCACGCCTGAAAGTGCGCCTGTTCAATCGCTCCACGCGCAGCGTTGCCCTCACCGACATCGGGCAACGCTATGTGGCACGCATCGCACCTGCGTTGGCACAGATCAAAAGTGCCGGCGAAGAAGCCAGCGTCGGCCCCGATGAACCGAGCGGCACATTGCGCATCAATGCACCGCATGGTGCGGCCTATCTGCTGTTGGAGCCGCTATTAAAGCAGTACGCTCAGCGCTATCCCGAAGTGCGCATCGACATCGTCAGCGAATCAAGCATGGTCGACATCATCGCCGGTGGCTTCGACGCCGGGATTCGCCTGGCAGAGTCTGTGCCGCAAGACATGATTGCCGTGGCACTGTCAGGTGACGTCCGGATGCTCGTGGTCGCAACGCCCGAGTACCTCGAACGCCATGGCGTGCCCGAGCATCCGCGAGATCTACTCACCCACCGGAGCATCGGCATGCGCATGGCCCATGGTGGCCTCTACCAGTGGGAATTGGAGCACGATGGCCAAAAGCTGCAGATGGATCTGCCGGTGTGCTTCGCCTCCAACGAGTTGCTGGCCATCAAACAGGCCGTGTTGTTGGGCCTTGGCATTGGTTTCATTTCCGAGTGGTTCATCCTGGAAGAATTGGCAAGCGGCGCCCTGGTGCCGGTGTTGATGCCGTGGTGCCCGTCGTTTGGCGGGTTGAGGCTCTACTACTCGGGCCATCGCTTCGTGCCGGCGCGATTGCGTGCACTGATTGAACTGGCGCAGGAGTTGCGGCCCGCTGTGGTTTGATCATGTTTCGCCGCCTTTTAATCGTCCAATGGAATACCCCATGAAAACCCGCCACCTGCATCGCTTGCTCCAGGGAACAGCGGAGTGTGATTCCGCTGTCGAGTCACTCATCCTCATACTTGAGGCCGCCGTTGAACTGGTGTCGATTCCGGGAAATGATTTCTGTTGGTCATATTGGACTGATGAATTCAAGGCGAAAGCTGAACTACAAGCCCTGATCCATTCATTAAGAACCGGTAACTTGCCTGAGCGGTTAAACGTCGCCGTGTTGTTTGCGCCCACCGGACCGTTGCAAGAGCTGGGCATGAGTAGTGGATGGGCTGAGGCTTACTTGAAGGTCGCCGGCAAATTTGATGAAGTTGAAAGGTTGCTGTGGGGAAGATGAGATTGATTGGCCCTGCGATAGACAAAAAGGGGGGCAGCAGACCGTTGCGGTGTTCATTCGACCCGGTTTGACGGTTGTCATACACAGGGCGCCGGTCTACTCGCGTACTGGTGTACAAATCAGTGCAAGCTGCCCCCCTTCGGCGAAAAACCACCCATCAGCAAGGACCGCTTTCGGTTGCAGCCCTTCGAGACAGGCAGAAAACGGCCAGAAGCCGACGTTGGCCAAACCCCCGACCACGGCTCTCATCAGTGGCACCCGCGTTTCAAATAGCAGCCACCTTACGTATCAAGAGCATCCGTCAGTTATTCAAGAATTTGACCACCAGAGGATTCAATTCAGCGGAACACTCCTCCGGTAACCAGTGCCCACAATTGGGCAAGACTTGGCCTTCTACATTCGTCGCGTACTCTTTCATCTGATCCACTTGAAATTGCCCCATTCCGCCGTGCCCTCCACCGCCGATTGCCAGCACGGGCATGTTCAGGGTGGTCTTCGACAGCTCGACGTTTTCAGCGACCGATTGGTTAAGCGCTCGGTAGTATTCGAACGACGCGTTCAGCGTATGGGGCTTGGCGTATGACTTGGCGTACAGATCGAGCAGCTCAGGCGTGAAGACATCCTTGTTGGTCGCGTGTTCTTTGATGAAGTGCGAGAGGAACAGCTTTTCATGCCCTGTGATCAACTTTTCGGCCAACTGGTCGCCAGCGGCGAAGAAGCTGAAATGCCAGACCAGTGACTCACCCTGTGGTGAGAATGCCGGGAAATCGTAAATGCGCTTGTCGGGAATCGGTGCCTCCATGTAGACCAGTTTCTTTATCTGGCTTTGGTGGGTTACTGCCATTGGATAGGTGTTCCAGATACCGATGTCATGCGCAACCAAGTCAAACGGCTGGTTGCCGCTTAGCTGTGTCGCGAGGGCGAACAGATATTTCGAGACGTCAGTGCCGGTGTAACTGGTCTTGGGCGGTTCCGACTCGCCCAGGCCCGGTAAATCCACCGCAACGACGGTGTGAGTCTTCGCAAGTTCGGGCATCAAGCTGTGCCACTCATACCAGGCTTGACCAAATCCGTGGACCAGGTAAACCAAAGGCCCTGAACCGCCCTTCACATAGTGGAGCCTGACGCCGTCTATGATTTTAAACTCACTCTTGAATCCCGCTGGAACAGGAAACTCTGCCGCTTGTGCCAGGCATGGCAAAGCCACGGTGATTGCGGCTGCGGCAAGGGCCAATCCAAGGCGCTTTATCATTTTATTTCTCCATCGAGTTATGACTGAAAATGACGACCATGCGAAGGCGTGCTACCCGCCGATCAATGACTGTGGATCGCCTGGGTGGTGTGCCGTTGACCTTGCGGAAAACCATGCGCCCGTGCCCGAAATGCAATGGCCAGGCTGATCAATAGCAACGCCAGCAACACGCCGGGAAATGCACTCGTTCCCCATTGGCCGAGTAACACGCCACCCAGCAGTCCTCCGCCGGCAATAGCGCTGTTCCAGACCACTACGTTCATGGAGAGCGCAACATCGGAGCCCTTACCTGCGGCGTCGGCGAGTGCTGTTTGCAGCAGGGTGGCCGCGCCACCAAAGGTCAGCCCCCACATGAAGACCCCCACATAAATGGCCGCGGCGGAGCCCGAGAACACTCCGAGGAAAATCGAAACCGCTGCGAAGGTTGCAAGGCTGACCAGCACGGTTGTTCGCAGGTGCCGGTCAACCAGTCGGCCCGTGAGCCAGATGCTGGCCAGCGCCGCGACACCAAATGTGAGCAATACCAAATCGACGTCACTGTTCAGCCCAGCCTTGGAAACAAAGGGCGCGACATAGGTGTAAAGAATGTTGTGGGCCAGCATCCAGGTGAAGACGACAGCCAATACCGAGCGGACGCCTGGGGTGAAAAACACCTGACGTAACGGCATGCGCTGTGAGGATGATTGGCCTGGGTAATCCGGCACTTTGATCAGCACCCAAACGATCAATACAAGGGTCATGCCGGACATCAATCCAAAGGCCATGCGCCAGCCCATGAATCCACCCAGCCACGTTCCCATCGGCACACCCAACGACAACGCGATGGGCGTACCCACCATGGCCACCGCCAATGCGCGCCCCTGCAAACGAGGGGCGACCATGCGCCGTGCATAGCCCGCGATAAGGCTCCAGGCCAGCCCGGCTGAAACCCCGGCGAAAAACCGTGCAATCAGCGTCAACCAGTAATCGGAAGACAGCGCCGTGAGGGAGTTGAATACCAGGAAGCCGACAATGGTCACCAGCAGTACCGTTCTGCGGCGCCAACTTTGCGTGGCAATGGTCAGCGGGATTGCCGCCAGCAGCGATCCCAACGCATAGACAGTCACCATCTGCCCGGCCAGAGACGCAGAGACACCCAGGCCACTACCAATTTCGGGCAGCAAGCCCGCTGGCAAGGTCTCAGTGACAATGCAAATGAAACCCGTCATCGCCAGTGCAAGTAATGCCCCAAGCGGAAGCTTTCCGCCCTGTCGCTCATCTGTAGTCATTTGTCACCTCACATGTATACCGATCGGTATAATATGGAGGCGGACCACGATCTAGTCAACGACTTATATATCGATTAGTATTTAAGTGATCGAGAGGAGGTTCACATGGCACAGATGGGACGTCCACGCACCTTTGACCGTGACGTGGCAATTACTCAAGCGATGCATTTGTTCTGGGAGCATGGCTATGACGCAACATCACTCAGCCAGCTCAAGGCAAATATCGGCGGCGGCATCACCGCACCCAGCTTCTACGCTGCTTTCGGCTCAAAGCAGGCGCTGTTCAATGAAGTGATGGAACGTTATCTGAACACCCACGGCCGGGTGACCGATAGCCTGTTTGACACCGCGCTCCCCCCGAGAGAGTCGATCGAACTAACACTGCGGCGCTCCGCGAAAATGCAGTGTGAGCCCGACCATCCACCAGGATGCCTGGTGGCGCTGGGTCTGCTGAGTGCCTGCACGGATGAAAGCAAAGCCATCTCCCAGCCTCTGGCTGACGCAAGATCCTTGAACCGTGCAGCGATGGTGGCGTGTGTCGAACGCGCTATCGCATCTGGAGAGCTGCCACCCACGGTTGTGCCCGAGGCATTGGCCACGGTGTTTGACAGCTTCGTGTTGGGGATTTCGGTACTGGCCCGAGACGGCGTGCCCCTCAAACAGATAGATGACGCGGTGACGCAAATCATGACGTTATGGGATGCGTCGTGTATCGATCGTCCGGCTATTGGTTCAGGCAATCCCTAAACGGCAGTAAACAGCGAACGACCGCGGATCGATTTAGCCAATCTGTTGCGTCGACCGGTTGAATCCACAGCCGAGATCAGCCAGCAATACCCAAAAGCTGAGACCTCATGGATGCAGTTGCCGACTTGCCCTCCCTCTGTAGCGCCGGCCTACCCGACCGCCACAGAGGGATTGCCCTTACTCCTTCACCTCAACCTTATCCAACACCTGATTCACCGCCAACTCCCCCAACATCACCACCTGCGTTATCCCCAACAACGTCTTGCGATGCGAGTTATCCAGCAACGCCGCGAAATTGCTGAGCATGGTTGTGGCCGAGCCCAGTGATTCGCTGGCGTTGGCCAGCAGGGATTCGGTGTCGTACGCCGGGTTGGCGAGGAACATGGGTTCGGGTTCGTGGGTGCTGGCCATGATGTGGGCACCTGGGTTGAGGTAGTGGTCGAGGGCGCGTTCGGCGGCTTCGTGGAGTTTTTTGGAATCGAGGGATTCGTAGGGGGATGCCGGATCGGTGTCCGGTGGGTTGGGTGTTGGTTTGCTCATGAATAAAACTCCTGATACGAGTTTATTTAAAAGGAAGCCAGCACCCTCGCTACCAACGAATGGGTGGCGGCCATACGCGGGTTGGTAGACCGGTCGTATCAGTTCCCGGCGCCCTCGAAAGGACCCCGCGCATGGCCACCATAAAAGGTGATGCTATGCGCCGTGATACGAAACCGGGCTACCAAACCCGATCACTGTTTTTCAGTGACCGGGAAACGATATAGCCCGCCCCACAGGCGCACAAGCCGGCGGATTCTGGCGTACGCGTAGGTAATGACGCAAGGCGTTGTAGCCGTTGGGACGTAACACTGAGTGTCTTTAAACGTTGGCCTTGAAACCTGTTTAAGTGCATCAACAGTCGGGCGAAAAATCCTCGGCTGAAATCTATGGTGTCAGGTCTGACGCTATCGCGAGCAGGCTCGCTCCCACAGGGGGTTGAGGTGAATTCGGGGTTTCGGGGTGGCAATGGGTATGTCCGGTTTGTGTGGCTGGCACCGGGTTCGGGTTTAGCGACGCTGGTTGACGGCATTGGCGGGCCGGCCCGGCAACATGCGCGTCAGGGTGTTATCCCGCACCCAATAGTGATGAAACAACCCCGCCGCTGCGTGCAAGCCGATCAGCCAGTAACCGGTGCTGCCGAGCAGTTCGTGCCAGTACTTGAATCGCTTGGCCAAATCCGGATCCACCGCCACCGGCGAGGGCAGGTAGAACTCGAAATAGGGCATCGGTTTGCCGCCGGCCGAGAGCATCAGCCAGGCCAATAATGGCGTAGCGATCATCAGCCAATACAACGCCAAGTGCATCAGATGCGAAGCGCCGGTCTGCCATTTAGGCAGTGCCGGGGTAATCGGTGGCCGAGGCGTCAGGCGTCCGAGCAGTCGCACCCACACCAAGGCAAAAATGCTTAAGCCGAAGAGGCCATGCAGTCCAAGAAACATTCCTCTCAAAGCGTGCCCCTTTGGCAGCAGGCCTTTGATTTCAATGCAGGCATACACGCCCACGAACAAGGCCAGCATTAGCCAGTGCAAGGTGATCGAGAGTTTTCCATAGCGTTGAACTGCTGAGTCGCGGGTCATAAAGGGCCTCGATAACTTCATTGCTGGCTGCCGATTCATTCGTGCGGCCGGGGTCCGGCGTGTCACCGCACCGATGGGCGACACCCTGCCCGCCCAGTCTTAAGGCAATCTGAAGACCACGCCGGTCGCTCTTTTTTTCACCTTCAGACTCCGTTAAGAAATGCCTCCGATACTCCTCCCACACTGACCCGGGAGGCGTCTTCCAATGCCTGACTTTGAATGGAACATTCCTCTACCCCTGCGCTTCGGCCAGGCCGAGACCTCGCCGATGAACCTGGCCAGAGCGTTGCCGGACGACGTCGAGCGTCCTGTCTTCGAAGCCTTTATCCAGCAACGTTTTCGTAAGGCCCACGGTGCCGATATTCGCCATTTCATGCCGGAGTTGTTTGGCATGGGCAATGCCTCGGGCACGCTGTGTGCGGTGGCTGGTGTACGGCTGGCCAATGCCGAATCGTTGTTTCTGGAACGTTATCTGGACGAGTCGATCGAGCCGCTGATCAGCGCTGCGGCCGACCGCCCCGTAGATCGCGCCGGCATTGTCGAAGTCGGCAACCTGGCTGCCAGCGACACCGGCAGTGCGCGGATGAGCATCATCGCCATCACTTATTTGCTGGCCATGGGCGGCCTGGAATGGGTGGCGTTCACCGGCAACATCGGGCTGGTGAACAGCTTTCATCGCCTGGGCTTGAAACCGGTGACGCTGTGCGCGGCCGAGCCTGAGCGGCTGGGGGATGAACGCCAGCACTGGGGCAGTTATTACGAGAGCAAACCCTGGGTGCACGTCGGCAACATCCGCGCCGGTTTCATTCATTTGCGCAACATCGGGATGTTCAATCGCCTGGGGTTGCCGACGTCCCTTGAGGAATCCAGCCATGTCGCCTGAAACCGAGCGTTTCAAACAGACCCTGCGCAGCCATGCCCAGCGCAAGACCCACGCCATCGCGTTGTGGGGTGATCAGCTGAAAGTGGATTACGCCACGCTGTACGCCGAAGTGGTGTATCGCCAGCAACGGCTGCGCGATGAGCAGGTCAAGGTGATCGCGCTGGCGTTGGACAATGGCGTCGAAGCCATGCTCTGGGACCTGGCGGCGCTGTTCGAAGGTTTGACTTGCCTGACGCTGCCGCCGTTTTTCAGCCCGGCGCAACGTGCCCATTGCCTGGAACAAAGTCAGGCGGAACGGGTGATTGCCGAACCTGCGCTGGACGATGAACTGCAAATGGCCGGATACGAGAAAACCGGTGAGTTCTGGCGCCGCACGCTCAGCGGCCCGAACCGTATGCCGGAGGGGACCGCCAAACTGACTTTCACCTCGGGCACCACGGGCACACCCAAAGGCGTGTGCCTCAGCGCCGAGAGCCTTTTAACGGTCGCTCGCGAACTGGATCAGGCCAGCAAACCTACCGATCCGCAGCATCATCTGGCCTTGTTGCCACTGGCGATTTTGCTGGAAAACCTAGGTTGCTATGCCGCGCTGTATGCCGGGGCAACGTTGAGTTTGCCCAGTCAGAAAACTCTGGGGATTCAGGGGGCCAGCGGTGTAGATGTGCCACGGTTGCTCGGTTGCCTGGCGACCCGGGCGCCCGAGAGCCTGATCCTGGTGCCGCAGTTGTTGCTGATGCTGGTCAGCGCCGCCGAGCAGAAAGCCTTCAGCCCCTACGCGTTGCGTTTCGCCGCGGTGGGTGGCGCGCGGGTGTCCGAGGAGTTGCTGCATCGTGCGCAACGGATCGGCATACCCGTTTATGAAGGTTATGGGCTGTCGGAATGCGCCTCGGTGGTGTGCCTGAATCGGCCCGAAGCACGCCGCCCCGGCAGTGTTGGCCGGCCCCTGCCCCACGTCGAGATTCGCTTGGCCGAGGACGGCGAAGTGCTGGTCAAGGGTTCGACTTTGCTCGGTTACCTGGGAGACGCGTCGCACACCGAAGAATGGTGGCCGACCGGCGATCTCGGCGAGTTTGACGCCGATGGTTTTCTCTACCTCAAGGGGCGCAAGAAGCATCAATTCGTCACCAGTTTCGGGCGCAACGTCAACCCGGAATGGGTCGAGGCCGAGTTGACCCAGCGCCGCCATATCGCCCAAGCCTTCGTCTACGGCGAAGCCATGCCACGCAACCACGCGCTGCTCTGGCCCCATCGCCCGGAGTGCACCGACGGTGAACTGGCCGCCGCCGTCGCCGAGGCCAACGAGGCTTTGCCCGGTTATGCGCAGGTCCATCACTGGACCCGTCTCGATCAACCCTTCTCCCCCGCCAATGGCCTGCTCACCGCCAATGGCCGCCCGCGCCGTGACGCCATCGTCGAGCGCTACCGGGCGCAACTGACTGAATCTGTATTTTCCGAGGAATCCGCATCATGAGTTTTTTCGACACGCTGCAAGAAGCCACGCAACACGAACGCCATGAACTGTTCAATCTGCCGGTCATTCGCGATGCGCTTGAGGGTAAGGTCAGTCTGGAAAGCTACCGGGCTTTCCTGGCGCAGGCCTATTACCACGTGCGCCACACCGTGCCTTTGATGATGGCCTGCGGTGCGAAATTGCCGTCGCGCCTGGAATGGCTGCGTGAAGCGGTATGCGAGTACATCGAGGAAGAATACGGCCACGAACAGTGGGTGCTGAATGACATCGAAGCCTGCGGCGGCGACAAGCACGCGGTGCGCGATGGCCGCCCCTCCCCGCCGATCGAATTGATGGTCAGCTTTCTCTATGACCTGATCGCCCGCGACAACCCGGTCGGCCTGTTCGGCATGGTCAACGTGCTGGAAGGCACCAGCATCGCCCTGGCCACCCACGCGGCGGGCAGCATTCGCGAGCGTCTGGATTTGCCGGAGAGCGCATTCAGTTACCTCAGCTCCCATGGCTCGCTGGACATCGAGCACATGCAGACCTATCGCCGGTTGATGAACGCCCTCGACGATCCGGCCGATCAGGCGGCGGTGATTCACGCGTCCAAAGTGGTGTACAGGCTCTACACCGACATGTTCCGTGGTTTGCCGCGCGACGGGGAGACTTTGCATGCAGCTGCATGAAGCCCGGGTGGTGCTGACCGGAGCCAGCGGCGGCATCGGCCTGGCGATCGCCACCGCGCTGTGTGCCAGTGGCGCGCGGGTGCTGGCGGTGGCTCGGCATCAGGAACCACTGGCGCCTGTGCTTGAGCGCTATCCGCAACACCTGTGCTGGGTCGGTGCGGATCTGACTGTGCTGTCCGACCGACGCAAAGTGCTGAGCGCAGCCGAAGCGATGGGCGGGGTCAACCTGCTGATCAACGCCGCCGGGCTCAATCACTTCGCCATGCTCGAACAGCTGGAGGACAGCGACATCCACGCGATGCTGGCGGTGAACATCAGCGCGCCGATCTGCCTGACCAAAACCTTGCTGCCGCTGCTCAAGCAAGCCGAGAGCGCGATGGTGGTGAACGTCGGCTCGACTTACGGCTCCATCGGCTACCCCGGTTACGCCAGCTATTGCGCCACCAAGTTTGCCTTGCGCGGGTTTTCCGAGGCCCTGCGCCGGGAACTGGCGGACACCCGGGTCAGCGTGCTCTACGTGGCCCCACGTGCCACCCGCACCAGCATGAACAGCCCGGCGGCGCAGGCGTTGAACGATGCGCTCAAGGCCAACGTCGATGATCCGCAAACCGTCGCCGCCGCAGTGATGCATGCAATTGCCGGTGACCGCCGCGACTTGTACCTGGGCTGGCCGGAGCGCTTTTTCGTGCGCCTCAACAGCCTGCTGCCCAATCTGGTGGACCGCGGCTTGCGCAAGCAATTGCCGCTGATCCGTCGCCTGAGTCAGAAGCCCGACAACGAGAACCTCAAACCATGAAGAAAATCATCGCGTGCCTGCTTCTGGGGGCTCTGAGCCAAAGCGTCTGGGCGCTGGAGCCCGCCGACCAGCAACGCCTCAAGGACATTCAACAAACCTGGGCGCACATTCAATATGAAGTCCCTGAGGCGCAACGCACCGCAGCGTTTGAGAAACTGGCGGCCCAGGCTTCGGCGTTCACTCAGGAACGCCAATCCGTGGCGGAAGCCTGGATCTGGTCCGGCATCGTCAGCAGCAGTTGGGCCGGCGCACAGGGCGGCCTCGGTGCGCTGAGCAAGGTCAAAGCGGCGAAAGTCGATCTGGAAAAAGCCATGGCGCTGGACCCAAAAGCCCTGCAAGGCTCGGCCTATACCAGCCTCGGCGCGTTGTACGACCGCGTTCCCGGCTGGCCCATCGGTTTCGGTGACTCCGACAAGGCCGAACAGTTACTCAAGCAAGCCTTGCAACTCAACCCGGACGGCATCGATAGTCTGTACTTCTGGGGCGATCACCTCTACCGTCAAAAACGCTACAGCGAAGCGCGCGGCGCGTTGCAAAAAGCCCTGCAAGCCGCCCCAAGGCCAGGCCGGGAAACCGCTGATGCCGGGCGGCGCAAAGAGATCGCAGCGTTGCTGGTGGACGTGAACAAGAAACTCGACTGACAGGAGTTCGTGTGCGTTTATTACTGATCGAGGACGACGTGGCCCTTGGCGAGGGCATCCATCAAGCCCTGGGCCGCGAAGGCTACACCGTCGATTGGCTGCAAGATGGCACCAGCGCCTTGCATGCGCTGCTCAGTGAAACCTTTGACCTGGCGGTGCTCGACCTCGGCCTGCCGCGCATGGATGGGCTTGAAGTGCTGCGGCGCTTGCGTGACAGCGGCTCCAACCTGCCGGTGCTGATCCTCACGGCGCGGGACGCGACCGAAGACCGCATTGCCGGGCTGGATGCCGGGGCCGACGATTACCTGATCAAGCCCTTTGATCTGGCGGAATTGAAGGCTCGCTTGCGGGCGTTGCTGCGGCGCAGTGCCGGCCGCGCTCAGGTGCTGATCGAACACGCCGGCATCAGCCTGAACCCCGGTACGCAGCAAGTCAGTTATCAGGGCGAACCGGTGGCGCTGACGCCCAAGGAATATCAGTTGCTCCACGAATTGCTCTCGCCGCCGGGCCGGGTCATGACCCGCGATCACTTGATGCAATTGCTGTATGGCTGGAACGAGGAAGCCGAAAGCAACACCCTGGAAGTGCACATCCATCACCTGCGCAAAAAATTCTCCACCGACCTGATCCGCACCATTCGCGGGGTCGGATACCTGGTGGAGGAACGTCGATGACGTCGATCCGGCGCCGCACCCTCACCCTGATCATTGGCCTGATGTTGGTGGGGGTGGCGGTGATCAGCCTGTTCAACCTGCACGACAGCAATCACGAAATCGCCGAAGTCTACGATGCTCAACTCGCGCAAAACGCCCGGCTGTTACAGGGTGTGATGCGCATGCCGATGGCCAGCAAGGAACACGCCGAACTGTATCAGGCCTTCAACCAGGCGCTCGGCGAAGCGGAGCCTCGGGTTGACGGCCATCCCTACGAATCCAAATTGGCCTTTCAGGTGTGGAACCGCACCGGCGAAGTGCTGGTGCACACGGCCAGCGCGCCCTCCTTCAACGCGCCGCCGACCAAACCCGGTTTCAGCGACGTGGTGGACCTGAACAACCGCCACTGGCGTGCGTTCCTGCTGGATGATAAACAGAACGACCTGAGAATTTGGGTGGGCGAGCGGGACGACGTGCGTTCGGACCTGGTGGACCGGATCGTGCGGCATACCTTGTGGCCCAATGTGCTGGGCAGCCTGATTTTGGCGGCGATGATCTGGATGGCCATCGGCTGGGGCCTCAAGCCGCTGGAAGACATGGCGGCGACCTTGCGCGCACGCCACAGCGGTTCGCTGGAGCCGCTGCAACTGACCCCGTTGCCCAGTGAACTGGAGCCGATGCAAGCGGCGCTCAACCGCATGCTCGCGCAGATTCAGGAAGTGCTGGGCCGCGAGCGGCGCTTCATCGCTGACGCCGCCCACGAAATGCGCACGCCCCTGGCGGTGCTGCGGGTGCATGCGCAAAACCTGCTGGAGGCTGGCACTGAACAGGAGCGCCGTGAATCCCTGGAGTTCCTGATTGCCGGCGTCGACCGCACCAGCCGGCTGGTCAATCAATTGCTGACCATGGCCCGCCTCGAACCCAAAGGCATGGACCCGGTGTTGCAGCGCATCGACCTGGCCGAAACCGTGCGCGACAGCCTCGTGCAATTGACGCCGTGGTTGCTGAGTAAAAACCTTGAGCTGGCTTTCGACGTCACGGATCGTCCTTTTGAAGTGGTGGCCGACGCCGCCGCCATCGACATCGCCCTGAACAACCTGATCACCAACGCGGCAAACTTCTCCCCCGAACACGGCGTTATCACGGTGCAGCTGAGTCAGGCGGACGGCTTTTATTCGCTGAGCGTCGAGGATCAGGGCCCCGGCATCGACGAAGCGGATCGCGGACGATTGTTCGAACGCTTCTACAGTCGTGGGAATGTGCATGGAGCGGGTTTGGGCCTGACCATCGTCAACACCATCGCGACCCGGCTGGGCGGACGCATCACGCTGGCCAACCGAGCGCAAGGTGGGTTGCGCGCGACGCTGTCCATTCCCGATAGCCAACCGCGCGATCCTTTACAACGCACCACGCGCGAGTTGCCGCCGAATGCTTGAGTGAGTACGACGCCCGTTACTTCATATGACGCTCGCGGTACTGATGACACCTGAGTAAACCACTGTCACTGCGGTGTCAGTCTGTAATGGTAGTGGACTGCCCCCGTCTCAGGATGTACCAGCCAGTAGTCATCCTTGTCTTTTTTCAGGCGATAACACTCTTTGGGAATCTTGGGAGAAGTGAAACAAATCACCCCATCCTTGACCGTCCAATATTCCGTCTCGGGTTGTTTGCCGGACATTTGGAATATTTCAGTCCCATCCGCGTTGAAACTCAACGAATAGGGCAAACCTGAAGTGCCGACATTATTGAGTTTGTTCCCAACCAATGTGCTGCGGACTTGTTCATCATCAAGCGCTACCGCTGAAGCCGAGACCGGCTTCACCGTATTGCCGCCAGACGAAGCGCATCCAGTCAAGACAAGTGTCAGGAATATGAAACTCCAATGTTCAATACTCATACCGCACCTCCATCGATCTCTACTTCGAGAGAACTTAAAAACCAAAGACAAAAACCGCAGTCTTTATTTAACGGTAAATTTGTTATTGGTTTTGTTACTCACATTATCAACAAACCAGATGAACTTCCCATCCGTGAGGACCTTATTGCATTCCTTGCCATATTTTTGATAGCTCACACAGATGACATCCTCCGTCACGACCCATTGACCGGTTTGCATCTGTTCGGTGGAAATCTGGATCATTGCAGTTCCGTCAGGGTTTAACGTTTGAGAAAAGGGATAACCGGTAGACGTCACACTCGAATGCTTGCGCCCTATTATCGTCGAGTTAATCTCGCTTGCGCTTAATTGTTTCGCGTTTGCCGGCGCATCGGCGTGAGCGTCGGCTGCCGCTTGATGACCAGAAGATGAGCAGCCTGCCATGAGCAATACAACTAACGAGTAGATAATTAATTTATTCATAACCTTTCACCTTTTCTCATGAGCAACGGATCCAATGTTTTAATAATAGCCACACAAAAATCATTGAATATAATTATTCACGATAAACTTAATAGCGCGAAATCACCGACATTGTTTCATATCTGAGAAAAGTTTAAGCGATAGGGAATTAGATGAGGGATTATTTTTCTTCAACTCGTTTGTTGTAATGATTGGAAAGTGTTTTACCTTCAACCGACAGCTTTATTCCGCTCACACTTTTGAACGCAGCATATCGAGCATTAGCTTGAATGGGGGCTGTCTTCGGCTTGGATAATAAGAGGGTAGCCCGTGACTACAGGGTTTCAGTCGTCCAGTACACATATCGTAGTCGGGCAAAAAATTCTCGGCTGAAATCGGTGGTGTTAGATCTGGCGCCTTCGCGAGCAAGCCCGCTCCCACAAGGTTCTGCGTCGACCACAGCACTCAAAACCAACACCGCCCCCCTGTAGGAGCGAGCCTGCTCGCGATGGCGGCGGCACATCCAACAACTATGTCATTGCCATGCCACCTTGCGAGCCGCTCACAACTGGCTCACTTTTTAGCACTCGCCATATAATGCGCAACCAACGCATTGGCATGGCCATGCCCCATATCGTGCTCATCCTTCAGCCAAGCCACCATTTCCATGTGCTTCTTGCCGCTCACTGTCCCGAGCAGATCCAGCCAGTGGCTGATGGGCTGGCCATACTTTTTCTCGATTGACGGGAAGTACGACGCCGGGCCTTTCACTTTTGTATCTTCGGTCATGCTGCAAGCTCCCTTGTTTGCGACGGAGTGTCGGTGGACGCTCCTTGTCTTCAGCACACAAATTGAAGGCCAGGACGGCTATGTCGTCCAGTGGGAACAAGCTTGCTGTGATGAGGGAATGATGAAGAGCAAGATCAAAAGATCGCAGCCTCGTTTCACTCGACAGCTCCTACAGGGAGACAGGGGGATTGTGTGGGGCGGTTAGGTTGGGCCTAGCAGTAAGGTTTGCTCGCGTTCGCATAACTCCACCACGTAATCCCACATCACCCGCAGCCTTACCGACTTGTGCAGCTCCCGCCGCGTGCTGATCCAGTAGCTGCGCTCGATGCTCTCATCGGGAAACAACGGCACCAGCTGCGGATCGGCGCTGGCCATGTAGCACGGCAGCACCGCGATCCCCAACCCAGAGCGCGCCGCCTGTTGCTGGGCGATGACGCTGGTGCTGTGGAACACCACTTGGGGGTTACGGCAGAAGCTGTTGAGGAACATCAGTTCCTGGCTGAACAGCAGGTCGTCGACGTAGCCGATCCACGCGTGGCGGCCGAGGTCATCTCGGCTGTGCAGCGGGGGTGCCTTGTCGAGGTAGGCCTGGCTGGCGTAGAGCGCCAGGCGATAGTCGGTGAGTTTGCGCGTGACCAGCATGTCGGCGGCCGGGCGTTCGAGGTGGATGCTGATTTCGGCTTCGCGGTTGAGGATGCTGACGAAGCGCGGCACCGCCACCAGTTCCACTTCCAGTCCCGGGTAGCGTTCGAACAGGCCGTTCATGCGGCTGGCGAGGAACATGATGCCCAGCCCTTCGGTGACGCCGACGCGGATTTTGCCCAGTGGCGCGGTGGATTGGGTGATTTCCTCCTGCGCCAGCAACGCGACGTTTTCCATGGCTTCGGCGTGTTTGAGCAGCGCTTCGCCGGCCGGGGTCAGTTCGTAGCCCTGGGCGTGCTGGACAAACAGCGCGGTGCCGAGGCTCTTTTCGATGGCCTCGATGTGCCGGGCGACGGTGGCGTGGGTGGTGTTCAAACGGCGTGCGGCGGTGAGCAAACGCCCGCTGCGCTGCAACTCGAGAAAAAACCGCAGGTCATTCCAGTCGAACATGAGTCGTCCTTGGGGCTACGCTGGGTGAGGCGCTGTCTAAAAACGCACAGCGGCTGCGCAAAAACTAACATTCTTTTGACGAAAGCTAACAACTAGGATGACCGACAACAAGAACAACAATACGAGGTCAGGGATGCAGACTTCCCTTGATGAATTCGACTACATCGTGGTCGGCGCCGGGCCGGCCGGTTGTTTGCTGGCCAATCGGCTGTCAGCCGACCCGCAACACCGCGTATTGCTGCTCGAAGCCGGCGGCCGCGATAACTACGCGTGGATTCACATCCCCGTGGGTTACCTGTTCTGCATCGGCAACCCGCGCACCGACTGGTGCTTCAAGACCGAAGCACAACCCGGCCTGCAAGGTCGCGCCCTGAGTTACCCACGCGGCAAGGTGCTGGGTGGCTGCTCCTCGATCAACGGCATGATCTACATGCGGGGCCAGGCCGGCGACTATGACGGCTGGGCCGCCGACGGCAATCCGGGCTGGAGCTGGAACGACGTTCTGCCGCTGTTCAAGAAAAGCGAAAACCATTTTGCCGGCGACTCGGAGTTTCACGGCGCCGCCGGGGAATGGCGGATCGAGCGTCAACGGCTGTCATGGCCGATCCTGGATGCGTTCCGCAGCGCCGCCGAGCAAAGCGGAATCGCCAGCATCGATGACTTCAACCAGGGCGACAACGAAGGCTGCGGCTATTTTCAGGTCAATCAGAAGGCCGGAATTCGCTGGAACGCGGCCAAGGCCTTTCTCAAACCGATCCGCCATCGCGCCAATCTCACCGTGCTGACCGATGTCGAAGTGGATCGCGTGCTGCTGGAGAACGGCCGTGCTTCGGCGGTCAGTACGCGTTATCAAGGTCAGGCGAGAACCTTCAAGGCGCGCAAGGAAATTGTGTTGTGCGCAGGCTCTGTCGGCTCGCCGAGCATTCTGCAACGCTCCGGGATCGGCCCTCGCCCGCTGCTTGAAAAACTGGGGATCGGCGTGGCCCATGAGCTGCCCGGCGTGGGCGGTAATCTGCAGGATCACCTGCAACTGCGGCTGATCTACAAGCTGGAAAATGCGCGCACCCTGAACCAGATCGCTGGCAGCGTGTGGGGCAAGATGGGCATGGGCCTGCGTTATCTGTATGACCGCAGCGGTCCGCTTTCGATGGCGCCGAGTCAGTTGGGGGCGTTTGCCCGGTCGGGGCCGGAGCAGACTTCGGCCAATCTTGAATACCATGTGCAGCCGCTGTCGCTGGAGCGGTTTGGCGAACCGTTGCATGCGTTTCCTGCTTTTACGGCGTCGGTTTGCGATCTGAGGCCGCAGAGTCGGGGGCGCGTGGAAATTCGTTCTGCTGACCCACAGGAAGCGCCGTTGATTCAACCCAATTATTTGAGCCATCCGGAAGACTTAAGGGTCGCCGCTGATGCCATACGCCTGACTCGACGCATCGTCGCCGCCCCCGCCCTGCAAGCGTTCAAACCGGTCGAGTATTTGCCCGGTGACAGTTTGCAAACTGAAGAAGAATTACACGAAGCCGCTGCACGGATTGGCACGACGATTTTTCATCCGGTAGGAACCTGTCGGATGGGCAATGACGTGGACGCAGTAGTTGATGCCGAACTGCGCGTTCATGGGATTCCCGGCCTACGCATCGCTGATGCTTCGATCATGCCGCGCATCACCTCGGGCAATACCTGTTCGCCTACGTTGATGATTGCCGAAAAAGCTGCGCAACTGATCCTCAACCCTTCGACTGCAACCCCCTCCCCTGTGGGAGCGGGCTTGCTCGCGAAGGCGGCCTTACATTCAACATAGGTGTCGACTGATCTACCGCTTTCGCGAGCAAGCCCGCTCCCACAGGGGATCGCACCCAGATTCACGGACGTTGACTACGCAACACCAGTGGAACAACAAAAACAATCACTGTGAGGGATACCGATATGTCAGAACATGTTCAGCCGCTGGATGCCGCGCGCAGCGTCGACACCAGCCCCGACACCCGCAAGGTCATCTTCGCGTCGTCACTCGGGACGGTTTTCGAGTGGTACGACTTTTTCCTCTATGGCGCCCTTGCGGCGGTGATCAGCAAGCAGTTTTTCGCCGGGGTCAACGACACCACGGCGTTCATCTTTGCGCTGATGGCCTTCGCGGCCGGCTTCATCGTGAGGCCATTCGGCGCGTTGGTGTTCGGGCGATTGGGGGACATGATCGGACGTAAATACACGTTCCTCGCGACCATCGTCCTCATGGGCCTGGCAACCTTTTGCGTCGGGTTGCTGCCGACCTATGCCAGCATCGGCATCGCCGCGCCAATCATCCTCGTGGTGCTGCGCATGCTTCAGGGCCTGGCCCTGGGCGGTGAGTACGGCGGCGCCGCGACGTACGTTGCCGAACACGCGCCGATGGGCAAACGTGGTTTCCACACCAGTTGGATTCAGTCCACCGCGACTCTCGGCCTGTTGCTGTCGCTGCTGGTAGTGCTCGGTTGCCGCTACTTCACCGGTGACCAGTTTGAAGTCTGGGGCTGGCGGATTCCGTTTCTGTTTTCCATCGTGCTGCTGGGCATCTCGACCTGGATTCGCCTGAGCCTGCACGAGTCGCCGGCCTTCGTGAAAATGAAAGAAGAAGGCAAGCTCTGCAAATCGCCGCTGCGCGATTCCTTCGGCAAATGGGAAAACCTCAAAGTCGTGCTGATCGCCCTGTTCAGCATCAACGCCGGGCAAGCGGTGACCTTCTATGCGGCGCAGTTCTACGTGCTGTTTTTCCTCACCCAGTTCCTGAAAATGGACCCGGCCCTGGCCAACAGTCTGCTGATCGTCAGCGTGATTATCGGCGCGCCGTTCTTCATCTTTTTTGGCTGGCTGTCGGACAAGGTCGGGCGCAAACCGGTGCTGATGCTCGGCCTGCTGCTGGCCACCGCGCTGTACTTCCCGATCTTTAAATCTATCGCCCATTACGCCAACCCGGCCATCGACCAAGCCAGCCGTCAGGCACCGATCACCGTGCTGGCCGACCCGGCCACCTGCACCTTCCAGTTCGACCCGGTGGGCAAGGCGAAATTTGACAGCCCGTGCGACAAGGTCAAAACCTTCCTGGTGAAACAGGGCCTGCCTTACAAGAGCGAAGCGGCCCCGGCCGGCAGCGCCGTGCAGGTCAGCGTCGGTGACGTGAAACTGGATGGCTTTGACGAAGCGGCCCTGCGTGGCGCGGTGACGCTGGCGGGGTATCCGTCGCAAGCCGATACGCAACAGGTCAACAAGGCCATGATCGTGGCGCTGATGGTGGTGCTGATCATCATTTCCGCCATGTGCTACGGCCCGCTGGCGGCGCTAATGGTCGAACTGTTCCCGACGCGCATCCGCTACACCTCGATGTCCCTGCCCTACCACATCGGCAATGGCTGGTTCGGCGGGTTCCTGCCGACGGTGTCGTTTGCGTTGGTGGTGTATACCGGGGACATCTTCTACGGGCTGTGGTACCCAGTGGTGATTACCGCGGTGAGCCTGGTGGTGGGGATGATCTGTCTGCGTGAGACCAAGAATGTGGACCTCGACAAAAACTGAGGTCACCACAATCCCCTGTGGCGAGGGAGCTTGCTCCCGCTGGGTGGCGAAGCCGCCCTAAACCAGCCGACTCGGTTGTTCTGATACACCGAGGCGGCTGGTTTGGGCCTGCTGCGCAGGCCAGCGGGGGTAACCCCCCTCGCCACAGGTTAAGCTAAACGATCTTTACAGCCCCGACATTCACCAGACCGAGGCACCATGATCATTTCATCCGCATCCGACTACCGCGAGGCAGCACGGCGCAAACTCCCGCGTTTTCTGTTCGATTACATCGATGGCGGGGCTTATGCCGAGCATACGCTCAGGGCCAACAGCGCCGACCTGACGGGCATCAGCCTGCGTCAGCGCATCTTGAAAAACGTCGAAACCCTGAGCCTGGAAACCACCCTCTTCGATCAACCGCTTTCGATGCCGGTCATCCTGGCGCCGGTCGGCCTCACGGGCATGTTCGCCCGTCGAGGTGAAGTGCAGGCGGTCAGAGCAGCAGAGAACAAAGGCATCCCCCTGTGCCTTTCAACGGTGTCGGTGTGTTCGATCGAGGAAGTCGCGGCGCAGAGCCAGCAATCCATCTGGTTTCAGCTGTACGTATTGAAAGATCGCGGCTTCATGAGAAACGCCCTGGAGCGTGCGAAGGCCGCCGGGGTGAAAAACCTGGTGTTTACCGTCGACATGCCCACCCCCGGCGCCCGCTATCGGGACGCGCATTCCGGCATGTCTGGTCCTTTTGCGTCATCGCGGCGAATGCTTCAAGCCATGACCAAACCCGACTGGGCGTTCAACGTCGGCGTCATGGGGCGCCCTCACGATCTGGGCAATATCTCGAAGTACCTGGGCAAAGCCGTCACGCTCGAAGACTACATGGGCTGGCTCGCCAACAATTTCGACCCGTCGATCAGTTGGGCCGATCTGCAGTGGATTCGTGATTTCTGGGAAGGCCCGATGATCATCAAGGGCATCCTCGACCCTCAGGATGCCAGGGACGCGGTCAGCTTTGGCGCGGATGGCATTGTGGTGTCGAATCACGGTGGGCGGCAGCTCGATGGCGTGCTCTCCACCACCAAGGCATTGCCGCCGATCATGCAAGCGGTGGGCAATGACCTGACGGTGCTGGTCGACTCGGGCATCCGCTCGGGGCTGGATGTCGTACGGATGCTGGCCATGGGCGCGAAAGGCGTATTGCTGGGGCGATCCATGGCCTATGCGCTGGCGGCCGATGGTCAACGCGGGGTGGAGAACATGCTGGATATTTTCGCCAAGGAAATGCGCGTGGCCATGACGCTGACCGGGGTGACTTCGATTGGCCAGATTGATGAATCCACGTTGGTCGAAGCTGCACGAATAAGCTAAACACTGCCGCCGAAAACACCCCGCCAATGCACGTACTCCGCGCACGTTGATTGGCCCCTGTAGGAGCTGTCGAGTGAAACGAGGCTGCGATCTTTTGACTTTGATTTAAAGATCAAGATCAAAAGATCGCAGCCTCGTTTCACTCGGCAGCTCCTACAGAAGGCCGCCGTGGCGTTTTCGCGAGCTTCACTCAACGTCTTTGAGAATCTCAAACGTTACCTGATCCGGATAGAACGCCACATACCCGCGAATCTGATCCACCGACACTTTGGGATCCTCATACCGCCACACCGCATTGGCGCCCTCATGCCCCGGGATCTGCAAACTGTAATAAGTGGCGTCACCCTTGTACGGGCAATAGGTCGTGTGGTCGGTACGGGCGTAAAACTCTTCGGCGATGTCCTCCCAGGGCACGTAATACACCGGAGGATAATTGGCCTCCAGCAGCACCAGCGCACGCGTCGACGCGGCCACTTGAATACCGTGAAACTTCACCAACAGGCAGCCGGGTTGCTCGGCGATGGTGATGACAGGACTGGGACCGGTGCTTTTCATGGAATGCGTTCCTCATGACGGTGATGAACCTGTGGGAGCGTGCGGTGCGGCGATCCGACTTGCCCGCGATGGACGCGCAGCGGCCCCAAACCTGAGACTGCGAAGTGTCAGGTATAACCCAAAATTCGCCGACACGACGGCCTCGCAGCCGAACGGGCCGTTTTGCCTGCCGCAAACAAACGCAACAGCTTTGCTGTACATCCATACAGATAATGATTGATCCATTGCTCAGCACCGGCCATTCTGTGCGCTCTTGCACATTTGATGAACGACGGTGGTTATGCAGCTGTACCTCTGTGAAAAACCTTCCCAGGCCAAAGACATCGCGGCAGTACTCGGCGCCAAACGTCGCGGCGACGGTTGCTGGCTGGGGACGGATGTCACGGTGACCTGGTGCATCGGCCATCTGCTGGAAACCGCGCCGCCGGATGCCTACGACGCACGCTACAAGCGTTGGGTATTGGCAGACCTGCCGATCATTCCGGAAAAATGGAAGATGACGGTCAAACCGCGCACGGCCAGCCAGTACAAAGCGGTCAAACGCTTGCTCGGCGAGGCTGATGAACTGGTGATCGCCACCGACGCCGACCGTGAGGGCGAGATGATCGCCCGGGAGCTGGTCGAGCATTGCCGCTATCGCGGGCCGATCCGACGTTTGTGGCTGTCGGCGCTGGACGATGCGTCGATCCGCAAGGCGCTGGCGGCGCTCAAGCCGGGTGCCGAGACCTTCAGCCTTTATCATTCAGCGCTGGGGCGTTCCCGGGCCGACTGGTTGATCGGGATGAACATGAGCCGGTTGTTTACGCTGCTGGGGCGACAGTCCGGTTATCAGGGTGTGTTGCCGGTGGGCCGGGTGCAGACGCCGACCTTGCGACTGGTGGTGGATCGCGACCGCAGCATTGCCGATTTCGTGCCGGTCGCCTATTGGGCCATCGACGTGCAACTGTTGCACGACGGCACGGCGTTCACTGCCCAGTGGCGGGCGGCATCCGACGCCTGTGACGATCAGGATCGCTGCCTGAATCAGGCGCTGGCCCAGCAAGCGGCCGCCGCCATCAGCAGCGCGGCGAGTGCCCGGGTGATCAAGCTGCGTACCGAGCGGATGCGTGAGGTCGCGCCCTTACCGTTCGACCTGGGCACCTTGCAGGAAGTCTGTTCGAAGAAGCTCGGGCTCGGTGCCCAGGAAACCCTCGATATCGCCCAAGCGCTCTACGAAACCCACAAGGTCATCACCTACCCGCGCAGCGATTGCGGTTTCCTGCCGCTGAGCCAGCACAGCGAAGCCCCAGGCATTCTCGCTGCGTTGCGGCAGGCCGATCCATCGCTGAACGCCTTGAACGATCACCTGGAGCCCCAGCGCCGCTCACGCGCCTGGAACGATGCCAAGGTCACGGCTCACCACGGCATCATCCCGACGGCGGCGGCCAAGCATCTCGATCGACTGGTGGGCAAGCAACGGGCGGTCTACACCCTGATCCGCGCGCGTTATCTGGCGCAGTTTCTGCCAAACCATGAATACGACCGCACCCAGGCTGACTTCGACTGCGCCGGTGAAGCCTTGCGTGCTGTCGGCAAGCAGATCGTCGAGCCCGGCTGGAAACGCGCCCTGCCCGAGGCACTCGCCCCGGCGAAGGGTCGCGAGGCACCGGCACCACAGACACTGCCGGCATTGGCCGAAGGGCGTGACTGCGCGGTGGCCGACGTGAAGCTCAAGGACCTCTGGACGCAACCGCCCAAGCCTTTCACCGAAGGCGACCTGATCAAGGCGATGAAGAACGTTGCCAAACTGGTGGAAGACCCGCTGCTCAAACAGAAGCTCAAGGACACCACCGGCATCGGCACCGAAGCCACCCGCGCCTCGATCATCCAGGGCTTGCTTGACCGCGGTTACCTGATCAAGAACGGCAAGGCCCTGGCCGCGACCCCAGCCGCGTTCAGCCTGATCGATGCGGTGCCGCGCGCCATCGCCGACCCCGGCACCACGGCCATCTGGGAACAGGCGCTGGACATGGTGCAAAGCGGCGAGATGAGCCTGGAAGAATTCGTCACCAAGCAGGCCGCGTGGATGAGCAAGCAGGTCGCCCGTTGCGCCGGCCTGAGCCTGACCATCAGCGGGCCGGCGAGCCCCGCCGGTCGAGGCGCCACGCCGTGGAAAAACAAACGAAAGACTGCCAAACGCAAGCCAGCGACGGGTACCAAACGCGCGGCGAAACCGGCCAGCAAAGCGTGAGGGCACTTCGAATGGGCCGTGATGGTCTAGTGTTCTTCAAGCCCGGCGATGGCCCCATTTTCTGAAAAGCATCGCAGCCTCGTTTCACTCGACAGCTGCTACAGGAACCTTGTTTATGATTATCGTGCATCACCTGAACAACTCCCGCTCCCAACGGATTCTCTGGCTGCTGGAAGAACTGGCCATTCCTTATGAGCTGAAACGCTATCAGCGTGACCCGAAGACCAATCTGGCTCCGCCGGAATTGAAAGCGATCAACGCCCTGGGCAAATCGCCGGTCATTGAAGATGGCGCGCAGAAACTGATCGAGTCCTCCGCGATCATCGACTACCTGATCCGCCGTCATGGCCAGGGCCGCCTGCAACCCGATCCGTCTACCCCCGCCTACGACGAATACGTCCAATGGCTGCACTTCGCCGAAGGCTCGGCCATGCTGCCGCTGATGTTGAACCTGTACGTCGGGCGCCTGGGTGAAGCCGGAGCTCCGCTGCATCCGCGCATCAACTCGGAAGTGGCCAACTACCTCGGCTACCTCAACACGGCATTGAGTCAATCCGATTACCTGCTCGGTGATGAATTCAGCGCTGCGGATATCCAGATGAGCTTTATCGGCGAGATTGCCCGGGCTCAGGGCAAGTTGGGCAACTACCCTCATGTAGCGGCCTGGGTTGAACGCTTCCAGAAACGTCCTGCTTACGCCGCTGCGTTGAAGACGGGTGGCACGTACGACTTTGCGCCCCACTGAGTGATCCCGAAAGGGCCACGGACGGCCCGCGATCTGGAGAGAACCCAGCATGCCTTCGATAGAACTGCACGCCGCACACCGCGACGAACTGGAAACGATCGAAAACCTGATGCAGTTCTACATGCACGACTTCAGCGAGTTTCTACCGCTGAAAATCGGCGAGCACGGTTTCTTCAACATCCGATCCAACCAGGATTACTGGCGCAACCCCGCGACCCGGCCGTTCCTGATCAAGGTGGACGGTGAGCTCGCCGGTTTCGTGACCGTGGACGACAACGTTCATATCGAAGGAGCCGAGTACAACATCGGCTACCTTTTTGTCAGTCGGCGCTTTCGTGGCCAAGGTGTCGCGAAGTTTGTCGTTTCCACCCTCTTGAGCCGATTCCCCGGTCAATGGCAGATTTTCCACATCGACGCGAACCAGCCTGCACGACTGTTCTGGGCCAAGGTGATGCCCCAGTTCGCGGGCGGTAAATTCACTCTGCATCAACGGCCGGTAGACGGTTATCCCTGCACCTTCTACCGCTTCCAAAGCCCACAGCCATCGTCCTGACCGGCGCCTTGCGGCTCTCTTTTTTAATTCCAAAGCGCATTGTCCGACAATATGTAGTGACCAAAAATAATCACTACATAACGGTTGACGCCTCCGATTTGCCCTTGCATGATGCAGACATCTCCCCGATCGGGAGTACGGCAACATGTTTGAGCAAGCTCGTCTGACCGCCGAGCTGTTTTTCCCGGATACACGCTGCCCACAAGGCAGATTGAAGAAGCTGACCTGGCCTGAACGTCCAGTACAAAGACGAGAAGCGCTGGCGATCAATCCTCATGATGCTTGTGGCCGACCCTCAAAAGTCGGCGGTGGCCTCCAGGTTTTCGCTGCTTCTCTTCGTTGTGACGCTATTGCGTAGCAGTTATTCAACACGACTACATGCAACAGACGCGAGACCCCGTCGAATTGACGGCTGACCGCTGACGTCCTGGTTTCGGTGCCAGGGATCAACTAACCGATGGGCTACCTGTATTAGCGAATCAACTTTGAAAGATCACCAAATGGTCAAGGGGCATATTATGAATCTGAACAATCAACCTACTATCGATGAACTGGCTCGTATGTTCGCTGCGCAAAAAGACAGCCACGACAGCCACATTCTGTGGATCAGCAAATCGGGCCAGGTTCATATCGATTGCCTGTCGCCTCACGCTCATGAAGCGGAGTTCGACCAGAACAACCAGAACCTGCTGGCACGACTGAAGATGTACCGTCGCGGCCAAGGCTATGTCGGCAAGAAAGCCGCGGCCGACAAGGACTTCATCGGTCATGTTCTGCAAACGCTGAAACAGGCGTGGGCCTCGATGCAGAACCAGAATGAAGTACGGGTGATTGACCGGTTCTACTGATACCCCCGCAGTTCAACAATAAAAAGGCCCCGTTCGTAGTATCGAGCGGGGCCTTTTTTGTTTGTCTCGTGCGCGGCAAATGCAGCTATCGTTAAGCGTATTCGCTGCTGTGCCCATGGAGACTTGCGATGAAAAGTGCCCTGACATTTCTGCTGTTGCTGTCCACTGCAACGATTGCTCAAGCCAACAAGATCGAAGGTGTTCCGTCATTCGATGTCGAATGCCCCGGAAAAATCATCATTCACGCGGATCAGGACGGACCGGTGATGATCAACAACATAGAAGCCGAAACCAAAGCCGTGATCAAAGAGCGCAGCTTCGAAGCCAAGGGTTCAGGCGTGACGATTTCGATCGTTCTCGCCGATGACGACTCGGTGACCGTGAGCTCCACGGGCAAGGCCCCCAATGGCGTCTGCCAATCACTGGACGATTGACTCCGTCACCACCGCGCCCAGCACCAGATTCATAAACGCCACCGATGCCGCGCTGTGATAATTATTCTTGCGCCGCAGCAGCGCCGCCCCGCGCGTAGGCGCCTCACCCAACAATGGAATTCTGCGCAGCGCCCGATCCTGAGTGGCGATCGGTTCGGGAAGAATGGTGGCGATGGCGGTGTGCCGAATCACCTCCAGCAAGGTGCTCACCGAGTTGACTTCAATCACCACCTTCGGCGTGATCTGCTCTTGGGCAAAATAGTCATCAATGCGGGTGCGGGTGACAAAGTCCGCAGCCAGCAGCGCAAAGTCCAGTTGCGCCACCTCTTCAGCGGACAACGCGGCCTGCCGCTCATATAACGGGTGATCCCGCCCTACCATCACCCCAAGGGTTTCGGTAAACGCCGGGATCGACTCGATGTCGGCATTTCTCACCTGAGTAAACGCAATGGCGATGTCCAGCGAGTCATCCGCCAGCCCCGCCTCGATGTCGTCCATCGACAACTCGAAAATCTGCAGGTGGATGTTGGGAAACCGCGCCACGTAATCGCGCACCAACGGCCCCACCAGATACGCCATGAACGTCGGTGTCATGGCCAGACGCAAGGAGCCGCGCGACAAGTCCTTCACGTCATGCAACGCCCGCTTGCCGGCTTCCAGTTCCACCAATACTCGACGTGCGCACTCGATGTAGGCCTCGCCCGCATCGGTCGGTTTGACCGTGCGCGAGGTGCGATCGAACAGGCTCACGCCCAGGGTTTCTTCCAACTGGCGGATTTGCTGGGACAGGGTCGGTTGTGAAACGTGCAGCGCCTCGGCGGCGCGGGTGAAGCCGCCGTGGTCAGCAACCGCCAACAGATAACGCAGATGTCGCAGCAACATGGGGCACACCGTCTATAGGCAGGGCTTATGCGCAGCATTGTATATCGGTCTTGGACGCTATGGATCAATCGGCAGAAGATTGCTTCACACCCAAGCAATACGACCCCGATAGGAGAATCACCATGCAACAGTCCCACGCTTACAACGACACCAACCTCGAATTGACCGCCAAAATTCTCGACGCTAAAGCTCGCAAAAACCTGTCTTTCGAAGACATGGCCGAGGGCACCGGCCTGAGCCTGGCCTACGTCACCGCCGCCCTGCTCGGCCAGCATCCGCTGCCGGAATCCGCCGCCAAAGTGGTTGGCGAAAAACTCGACCTGGACGCCGACGCCGTGGCCCGCCTGCAGATCATTCCATTGCGCGGCAGCCTCTCCGGCGTGCCAACCGACCCGACCATCTACCGCTTCTACGAAATGATCCAGATCTACGGCACCACGTTAAAAGCGCTGGTTCATGAGCAGTTTGGCGACGGCATCATCAGCGCGATCAACTTCAAGCTCGACATGAAGAAAGTCGAAGATCCGGAAGGCGGTCACCGCGCCGTGATCACCCTCGACGGCAAGTTCCTGCCATTGCGTCCGTTCTAACCAATCTGAATACACGCAATTCCCTGTAGCAGCTGTCGAGCACCGCGAGGCAGCGTCCGAAGACGAAGTCTTCGCAGACCCATGCGACTGCTCCGCAGTCGGACGCAGCCTCGCGGTGCTCGGCAGCTGCTACAGGGTAACCATCCGATTCAAGAGGACATCACCATGAAAGCGCTCATCGAAGGTTTTTTGAAGTTCCAGAAAGAAGCGTTCCCGCAACGCACCGACCTGTTCAAACACCTGGCCACCACCCAGCATCCCGGCACGTTGTTCATCACCTGTTCCGACAGCCGCGTGGTCCCGGAACTGCTGACCCAGCAAGAACCCGGCGAACTGTTTGTGATCCGCAACGCCGGCAACATCGTGCCTTCCTACAGCCCGCATCCGGGCGGTGTGTCGGCCACTGTCGAATATGCGGTCGCGGTACTGGGCGTGACCGACATTGTGATCTGCGGCCACTCGGATTGCGGCGCCATGACCGCCGTCGCCAAGTGCAAATGCATGGACCACCTGCCGGCCGTCAGCGGCTGGCTGCAACACGCTGAATCAGCCAAGGTCATCAACGAGTCCCGCCCTCACGCCGATGACGCAGCGAAGGTGAGTTCGATGGTCCGCGAGAACGTCATCGCGCAACTGGCCAACATCCAGACGCACCCGAGCGTGCGCCTGGCCCAGGAAAAAGGTCAGCTGAACCTGCATGGCTGGGTCTACGACATCGAGACCGGGTCGATCGACGCCCTGGAGGCTGGCAGCCGCCGCTTTGTGTCTCTGGCCGAACACCCGACCACCTGCGCCGTGTATGGCAAAGCCGTCGAAGCCGCTTGATGGGCGGCCATGCTAGATCTCTAGCACCAAGGGCTCATCGCCCTTGGCCGGCACCGCGCAACAGATCAGCACTTCCCCTGGCGCCGGCAGCTCGGCGGGCATGTTCAGATAGTGCACTTGCCCGCTGAGCAACCGGGTGCGGCACGTTCCGCACGAGCCGCCACGGCAGCTGAAGTCCGGATTCAAGCCACGGCTTTCAGCCAGTTCCAGCAAACTCCCGCCACCCGGCTCCCAGCGAGCCTCCTTGGCCGACCCTGAAAACACCACTTTCACCGGGCTGTCCGCTGCCGGCACCTGTGCCGGGGCCGGACTCAGTTGGTCGCGCAGACGGACCAACGTGGAAGGCCCGAACGTCTCCGCATGAATGCGCTCGTCGCCAATGCGCAAGGCCCGCAAGCTGTCGTAAATTCCTTGAGTAAACGCGCCGGGTCCGCACAGGTAGAAATCGTAATCGTCCAGCGGCAGCAACGCCTTGAGCAACTCGATGTCGACGCGCCCCGCCACCTCGAAATCCTCACCTTCACGGGCATGCTCCTCGGGCTGACTGAGCAGGCGCAGCGCTCGCACCGAATCCTTGGCACGGGTGGCCAGTTCGTACAACTCATCGCGAAAGCCCAGCTCGGCGAGGCTGCGGGCACTTTGGATAAACCAGGTCGGCCGAGTGCGGCGGATGCGTTCGCCCTCGTAGATCACTTCGCGCAGCATCGACAACAAGGGCGTCACGCCGACACCGGCGGCCAGCAGCACCAGCGGTCGACGCTCATCGGCTTTCACCGTGAACCGACCCTGCGGCGCGCGGGCTTCGATCAGATCGCCCTCACGGACACGCTCGTGCAGATGCGATGAAATCAGCCCGTCACGCTTGACGCTGATACGAAAGAAGCTGTCCGACGGTGCGCTCGACAGGCTGTACGTGCGCACCAACGGCGCCTGCCCCTCGGCCAGGCAAAAACGCACGGGCAAATGCTGCCCGGCCTCGAAGCGCGGCAAACCCGCATCGTCGGTCGGCTCCAGGTAAAACGAACGGATACTGGTGCTTTCTTCAACGATGCGGGCCACACGTAGCAGTCGCCATTGATCGCGCAAGGCGTCGGCCTGCAACCGCCCCTCGGCCTGCTGCCAACTGCCGGTCATCAGGCTGTTGGGGGAAAATCCTTCAAACTGCCAGCGCAGCGACAGCACGCCGGCGCGACGCACGACGTGTTCCACCGTCATCCGCCAGAGCCGTTCGGCGCCCTGGAACGCCGCTATTTCCGGCCCCTCCAAAATGATCTCGGTGCGTCCCGCGACTTGCAGCACATCACCCGATTCGAAATCGACAAACAGCAACCCCACCCGTGGATTGAGCAGCAGATTGCCCAAGGTATTGAAGTGCAGATTGCCGGCGAAATCCGGGATCGTCAGCACGTTACCCTCGACTCGCACGAAACCGGCATTGCCGCCACGGTGCGAGACATCCACCGAGCGTTTTTTCGGATCGCCATCGAGGTCTACATAGCTGGTAAGGAAAAAGGTATCGGCGTTGCCAATGGTGGTCCGGGCGGCTTCGTCGAGTTCATCGAAACGCTCGACCGCCACCGCAGACGAAGCGCGGCCCACTGACCCGGGGTCGACGGCGCGCAGTTGGATGTATTGCGGGCAGTTGCCGAAAGCGTGTTCGACGGCAACGGCAAAACCGCCTTGGGTGGCGCTGCTGATGCGGCCATTCATTCGGTTGCGTCGACGGGTTTTCAGATCGATACCGAGCAGCCCCACCGATGCGCCCGCCTTGAGCGCGGCCCGGACGGGATCGCCCTCGGCGGGCAGGCGTTCGAGTTGCAACTGGCGGGGATCAGGCGAATGCGCAAATCCGGGCGGCCCTTCAATCAGGGTCGCCCATGGCACGCCGTGCTCATCGACGGCGCCCACCAGCAAATACGGCAGCTGCGCGTAGAACAATTGATGCTGCTCGGGCAGGTAATCGCGCACCACCTTGCGCCCGAACACCTCCATGCGTTCGGCCACACCGACGCTTTCCTGCAATTGCCGCTCCCCCGCGTGCCAGGGCGATGCGCCTTGCTCCTGCGACTGATTCATGACGACCTCTACGCCTTCGTAAACAGGTGTCTTCGCCCGCAAGCCTGCGCTGGCTTTTGTGGCTCAGGCGTTCAAGCGTAGTTCGCCGTATCGGTCTGTGGCGGGTCGTCGGATGTACGGAGCAGATGACGGGCGTACTGGATCAAGGCACTTGCGGGGTTTCATACCATTGGCGAGACGGCGTCGGGAAACGCATTTTCTGCCGGATATGCGTGGCGTTTGCGGCGCTGCTCAGCTGTTCCAGCAGCACGAAGGCGACTTCCGTTGCGGTGCCGGGGCCACTTGAGGTGATGATGTGGCCATCGACCACCACGGGCCAGTCGACGAAGTGGGCACCGCTTTCGACCAACTGGTTTTTGCGCTTGCCACCCACCTGGTGATAGGTCGTGGCGTCCTTGCCTTTCAGCACCCCGGCAACGCCCAGGCACACCGACGACACGCAGACGCTGGCGACGGTTTTACCCGCCGCGACAAAATGCCGGATGGCCGCCAGAAACGGCTCACTCAAGGCCTCTTCATAAAACCCCGACGGCTCAAAACCACCGGGCAATGCCAAGGCATCGAAGCTGTCCAGGTCAACTTCGCTCAACAAATGAGCCGGATTGAGGGACAGCCCGAAGGTCGTCACGATCTGCGGCCGAAGGCCGGCATTGATCAATTCCACGGGTTGGTCGCCAAGCAGATTGGCCCAACCGAGCACATCGGTAAAAGCCGCCATTTCCAGCGGCTCTACACCGTTGGCCAACAACATGAGGACACGTTTCATCGGGTACACCTCTCAGGGATCGGCAGATAGTCGGCCTTTGCTTCACTTGAGAGAACACCCAGAAAACGCAATCCATTGTTGCTGGAACTGAAATGCCCGCGTCGCGGCGCTCCCGGTTCACGGGAGCGCTGCACTCACAAGGTCGCCCTGATCAGTGGTCGTCCTGGTCTGAAGATGACGGCCGACGCTCGGAGGTTTCTTCGGCGTTGGGGGGAACTGGATTACTGCCCGGCGTGAACACGTGGGTCAGCAAGTCCCTGGCATCGATGTCGACGACACCCGGGACCGTGCGGGCCAGCGCAACCGCCTGCTCGCATTGTTTATGGGTGTTGACTCGACCGCTCAATGCCACCGTACCCGCCAGGGTTTTGACATGGATTTGCAGGCCGAGGGTAGTGTCGGCCAATGCCAGGGCCGACTTCACCCTGGCGGTAATCCACGTGTCGTGCGCGACCATTTCCAGATCGTGGGAGTAATGCTGAAAAGAATGAAGTTTCATGACGCAGCCCTCACTCAAAACACAGACGCAAACACACCTTAATTATAGTGCGCTCGCTGCCTGCGCCCGGAATATCAGCGTTTGACCGACAAATCCGTCTGGGTCATGCGACTGCGAATGGTGAACACGCCATCGCCCGAAAGAATCGCGCTGCGGGCAAACAGACGACCGCTCTCCCAGTTCGAAAGCCCGAGTTCCGGCTTGTTCAGCGCGTACTGCCCATCGACCCAGCGAGTCATCCCGTTACCCACAAAAGGTGCGTTGACCGCGTTGTAGAAACGCTCATGCGCCGCCCCGTCTTCGCTGATCAGCGACACGGTGAACTGCGGGCTGTAGCGATTGAACAGGGCGATGGCGCTGTCCAGGTCGTCAACGATTTTCAAGCTGACTTCCGGGGTCTCTTCCCATTCCCACTCGCGGCCTAACTGATCCTCGGGCAACGGTTCGGCCAACGCCTCGGTCTGGTAGCCTTCGGCGCGATACACCTCAACGCTGCCGGTTTGCCATTCAGTCGGCAACCACGACTCGCTGCCCTCGACGATATGCAACTTGCAGCCCTGGCCCCGAGCGGTGCCGGCCTGTTGCAGCGCGTCGAGGAACAACGGCACCAGTTCAGCGGCGCGGTCGCGGTGGATCAGGCAGACGTTCAGGGTGTTGCAGACCTTGCGGTCCAGTGAATTGCGCACCACCGCGGCGAAGCGCTGGGCGTCGGCGTCCTTGTCGGCGATCAGCCAGGCGCCGCCGGTGCCGTGCAGGCTGACGGCGGTGCCGGCCTGTTGGGCGATGCTGCCCAGCTGGCTGACCGCACGGCCCGAACCACGGGCCACGGCCAGCGACAAACGCCGGTCGGCGAACATTGCCCAACCGGCGGCGTGATTGACGCTTTCCACCAGCGATACCGCGCCGTTCGGCAAACCGGCATCGCTGAGGGCCGGGTTCAGTGCGTGAGTGACGATGGCCTGAGCGGTGCCCAACGCATCGCTGCCAATGCGCAACACGGCGGTGTTGCCGGTGCGCAATACACCGGCGGCGTCGGCGAACACATTCGGTCGGCCTTCGAACACGAAAGCCACAATGCCCAGCGGCGACACCACTTGCTCGACCTTCCAGCCGTCGTGTTCGACGCAACTGATGACCTTGCCGCGAGTCGCCGCCGCATCACGCCAGGCGCGCAGGCCGGCGATCATGTCGCGGCGCATGCGCTCATCGGCCAGCAGTCGTGTGGTAGAACGCCCGCGGGCCTTGGCGCGGTCGATATCGGCCAGGTTGGCCGCCTCGATCAAGGCCCAGCACTCCGGGTTTTCCAAACGCTGGGCAAAAAGATCGAAGAACGCGCTGATCGCCTGATCGGAGGCGCTGGACAACGCGCTGAACGCCGCTTCGGCGCGCTCGATGGCAACGGCCGCCGCTTGCTGGTCAGCCACCGGGATCAGCAACAACTCGCCGCTGACCTGCTCCACCAGCAGATGGTCCCCGGGCTGAAACCGCGCGGCCAGTTCGGGGCTGACGACAGTGACACGATTACCGGCAAAAGGGATCGGCGTGCCAGCGACTAGACGTTCGAGCGCAAGAGACATGAAGCGGTTTCACCATGCAGGGGGCGGCCGGAAAATGTATAGGAAAATCCACGGAGCGTCATTAACCGCACCAGCTCGAATGCCTCAGAACACCGACCAGCCAATCCGCTGGCTTAGCAGTTCCAGCGCCGCCATCCCCGCCAGCGAGTTGCCGGCGGCGTTCAATTCCGGTGACCAGACGCACACCGTGAACTGCCCCGGCACCACTGCGACAATCCCGCCGCCGACGCCGCTCTTGCCCGGCAAGCCGACGCGATAGGCAAAGTTGCCGGCTTCGTCGTACAGCCCGCTGGTGGCCATGATCGAGTTGATTTGCTGGGTCTGGCGTGCGGTGAGGATCTGTTCGCCGCTGTGCTTGCAGAACCCGTCGTTGGCCAGGAAGCAGAACGCCCGGGCCAGGTCCACGCAGTTCATGCGCACCGCGCAATGGCTGAAGTAACTGCGCAGCACGGCCTCGACGTCGTTGTGAAAGTTGCCGAAGGATTGCATCAGGTACGCCATGGCCGCGTTGCGCGCGCGGTGCTGGTATTCGGATTCGGCGACCTTGCCGTCCACCATCACTTGCGGGTTACCGGACAGCCGGCGGACAAAATCGCGCATCGACAACGCCGGCGCGGCAAAGCGCGACTGGTTGATGTCGCAGATCACCAGGGCGCCGGCGTTGATGAACGGATTGCGCGGGCGGCCGCGCTCGAATTCCAGCTGCACCAGCGAGTTGAACGGTTGGCCGGAAGGCTCGTGGCCGAGGCGTTCCCAGATCGCTTCGCCGGAATGATCGATGGCCTGCACCAGGCTGAACACCTTGGAAATGCTCTGCACCGAAAACGGCGTGTCGGCATCGCCCGCGCAATACAGCTCGCCGTCATTGCCATACACGGCAATGCCCAACTGATTGGCCGACACCGTGCCGAGGGCGGGAATGTAGTCAGCCACCTTGCCCTGACCGATCAGCGGCCGGACGGCGTCAAGGATCTCGTTCAACAGCGCTTGCATGCAGGGTTCCGAAGTCTCGCCCCGTGGGATTGCGGGGACACTGACGCTAGACGCTATTGGTTGGCGCGGGATCACAGATTGCGGCCCCCCTCTCAAAAACACCACTGCCTTGTAGCAGCTGTCGAGCCTGCGAGGCTGCGTTCGGCTGCGAAGCAGTCGTAAACCCTTTGCACACGATTTACCTGAATGACCGAGCTGCTTGATTTCACGACTGCTTCGCAGCCGAACGCAGCCTCGCAGGCTCGACAGCTGCTACAGGATTGGGGGGTTTTCCGGTGGTCGTGTATCGGAGTGTGTACAGACCCGCCTGCGACACACCGCTGCCATAAAACCCCGCACCAAAGACACATCGCAGATACACCCGCTTGATGAACTGTGCCTGTCGATCGGCCAAGCCGATCAAAGCGCTCAACTCACTCAACGCTACGGAGTATCACCATGTTCAAGCTCTCGACTTCTTCCCTGACCCTCGGCCTGATCATCGCCGGCGGCCTGGCCCTGTCCAACGTGGCTTCTGCTTCCGAATCCGAGGCGTTCAGCATGAAACAAATGGCCCACGGCTACAGCCAGGCTCAGGCCGACACCGCGGAAAAACCCGCTGAAGGCAAATGTGGTGAAGGCAAGTGCGGCGAAGGCAAATGCGGGGCCGGCGAGTAACCCGATTGCGCGGGGCAACCGCTGCCCCGCCTTCCTGACTGAACGGAGATCAAGCTCATGAACATCTCACTTTCATCGGCCGTCAAAGGCCTGCACCTGAACCTCGACCGTGCCGGCGGCTGGCTCGCGCCTTTGACGCTGCGGCTGTTCATTGCCTGGGAATTCTTCGAGTCGGGCCTGGAGAAATGGAACGGCGAGAACTGGTTCGCCGACATTCAGGACGCCTTCCCGTTTCCGTTCAACCACGTGCCGGCCACGCTGAACTGGGAGCTGTCGATGTGGGCCGAGTTGATCTGCGCCCTGGCCATCCTGGTCGGCCTCGGAACGCGGGTATCGGCCATCATTCTGATCGTCGTCACCGTCGTCGCGACCGCCGCCGTTCACTGGCCGGCCGATTGGTCTACATTGAGTGAGCTTGCCCAGGGCTACTCCATCAGCAACAAGGGCCACGGCAACTTCAAGCTGCCGCTGATCTACCTCGCCGCCCTTATACCGTTGTTGCTCTCGGGTGCCGGCAAGCTCAGCCTGGATGCACTGTTGGCTCGTTTCGCCTGGCGTCGCCATAACCGTTGACCGACCAGAGCCCGGCGCGTCCTCCACTCCCATAAACACGGAGCATTCGCCATGAGCCTCACTCTCTACGGTTTTGACGGCAGTACGTATGTGCGCACAGTGAAGATGCTGCTTGCGGAAAAAGGTGCGGATTTCGACCAGTTGCAGGTCAATGTGATGAAAGGCGAACCGCACCTGCCCGAACACTTGGCGCGCCATCCATTCGGCAAGGTGCCGGTCATCGATCACGACGGTTTCCGCATCATCGAAACCGACGCGATCGTGGCCTATCTGGACGAAGTCCTGCCGGGCCCTTCCCTGACGCCCGACAATGCCCACGACCGTGCCCGCACACATATGGTCATGGGAATTTACGATTCTTATGGCTACGGTGCGCTAGGCTCGGTGTTCGGCTATCACTTGTTCCCCGACTTTATCGGCGGGAAGAACGAAGAATCCCGTCGCAAAGGCATCGAGACCTCGAAAATGGTCCTGCGTGAATTGATGAAAATCAAAGGCACCGATCCTTTCGTCGCGGGTCAGAATCCGAGCCTCGGTGACTTTTACCTGGCACCGGCCTGTGCTTACATGGCAATGACGCCGGATGCACCACAGGTGTTTGCCGTCAACGGTTTCGATGACTGGTGGCAACGGATGCAGGCATTGCCGAGCTTTCAGGCCACACCACCGCAATAAGCGTCCCCCCTCTCACTTGTGTAGACAGGAGCCACCATGAGCGTGACCACCCAATGGATCGAGATCGACAGCGACGAAGGCACCTTCGGCGCTTACCTGGCGATTCCGCATACCCGCAAAGGCCCGGGGATCGTGCTGATCCAGGAGATCTTCGGCGTGAATGAACACATCCGCTCGGTCGCGGAGCAATACGCCGCCGATGGTTACCTGGTGATCGCGCCGGACCTGTTCTGGCGCAACGGCCACCGCATCGAATTGACCTACGACGAAGCCGGCTGGAAACGCGCCGTCGAATTGATGAACGCCACGGACATCGACAAGGCGCAGGCCGACATCAAACTGGCCATCGACGCGCTGGATGCGCAACCTGGCCTGGACGGCGGGATCGCGTCCATCGGGTATTGCTTCGGCGGCTTGCTGTCTTACCTCACCGCCACCAACGGCCTGGTGGATGTGGCCATCGCCTACTACGGCGGCGGCATCCAGAATTACCTGGACCGCGCCGATGAAATCGAGGTGCCGTTGCTGATGCACTTCGGTGAGCAGGACAGCCACATTTCACTGGAGGCCGTGGAGAAAATCGCCGAGCGTTTCGAGAACAACGACAACGTGGAAATTGTCGTGTATCCGGAGGCCGAGCATGGCTTCAACTGCTCCCATCGCGACAGCTACAACCAGCGTGCGGCGGCTGAGGCCCACGGCAATACGTTGATCTTTTTGGGTCAGGAACTGTAAAGACAAGACGTAAAAAAGGGACTTCCATCGCTTGGTGGAGGTCCCTTTTTTTGTCTGCGCCTGTGATGGCCCCTTCGTCGGAATGCCGCCCAGACCAAGCCACGCTCCCACAGGACCGAGTCGTATACCAACTATTCAAACGACTCGGTCCTGTGGGAGCGTGGCTTGCCCGCGAAGGGGGCGGCGCGGTCTCCAGCCAATCAGCGACCGATTTCTTCCACAGTATCGATCACCGCCAACTGCGGATGGGCACCACGTTCATGCACATGGGCCGCCGGCGTGCGATCAATCAACAGGCTCAGCAACTCCGGACGGCTGTAGTGGCCGCGGGAATCCATCATGCGTTTGCGCCGGTCGATCAGGCCCATGTCGAGGTCGACGATCACCTCGCCCTCACCTTCCTGCAGCGAGCCCAGCACCACGCCGTCCGGGCTGATGATCGCCGTGAAGCAACCACCGGAAATCGGGCCGATCGGACAGCCGGTGTCGGCCATGATCTGTGCCTGTTGCTCAGAGTTGAGCCACGCCGTGGAGTTGACCACGAAGCACGCCGATTCGAGGGCATGCTGACGAATGTTGACTTCCATTTGCGAGGTGAACAGCGGACCGGCAAACGACCCCGGGTACATCGAGGCATGAATCTGCTCGCCGTCGGCCATCAAGGCGTAACGGGCCAGCGGGTTGTAATGTTCCCAGCACGCCAGTTGACCGATGCGCCCGACCGCGCTGTCGGTGGCGCGCAACCCGGAGCCATCGCCCATGCCCCAGATCATCCGTTCGTGATACGTCGGGGAAATCTTGCGGCGATGCTGGATCAGCGTGCCATCGGCATCGAACAGTAACTGCGCGTTGTACAGCGTGCCACCGTCCCGTTCATTGACGCCGATCGACACGACCATGCCGGCCTGTTTGGCGGCGGCGCCGATGGCATCGGTGGCATCCGACGGCACCGTCACCGCCTGATCCAGCAATTTGAGGTGCTCGGCGCCCATTTCGAACGGCGACTGCACGAAGGAAAAGTAAGGGTAGTACGGCACGATGGTTTCCGGAAACACGGCGAACTGAACGCCTTGCTCACCGAGTTCCAGAATCTTCTGCACGACTTTGTTGACGGTGCCTTCACGGCTGTAGAGCACGGGGCTGATTTGTACGGCGGCGGCTTTGACGAGGGTCATGGCGATGATCTCATTGTGGGTTGGGTTTCAACGAGATTACGGCAATCATATTCTGTCTCAAATGCCGAATACCCAACCTTTTAGGACACGATCAATGTCATGCGCGATGGGCGCGCTGGATCACTTGCGGCGGCTGCCCGAACGCACGGATAAATGCCCGCCGCATGCGCTCGCGATCGCCAAAACCGGTGTCGGTGGCCACCACATCAATTGAGTGCCGACCGGTTTCCATCATCAGCCGCGCAGCCTCCACCCTCAGGTTTTCGATGGCCTTGGCCGGGGATTGACCGGTTTCAGCATGGAACACCCGACTGAACTGCCGTGGGCTGAGATTGGCGGCGCTGGCCAGTTCTTCTACCGACAGTGCGGATTTCAGATTGTGTTTGGCGTAGGTGAGTGCGGCCTGGATGCGATCGGTCTTGGGCTCCAGTTCGAGCATTACCGAAAACTGCGACTGCCCTCCAGACCGTCGGTGATAAACCACCAGTTGCCGGGCCACCCGACGTGCGACGTCCGCGCCCAGATCCTTTTCCACCAGTGCCAATGCCAGATCGACGCAAGCGCTCATGCCCGCAGCAGTCCAGATGTTGCCGTCGTTGATGAAGATGCGGTCTTCTTCGACCTTCACTTTCGGGTACGCCCGCTGCAAGGCCGGCGCATGACACCAGTGAGTCGTCGCTCGCCGACCATCGAGCAAACCGGCTTCCGCCAGCGCAATCGCGCCGGTGCAGATCGAACCCAGACGTCGGGTGGTCAGGCTGGCGTTGCGTAAAAACGCCACCATGCCCGGTGATGTCGGCCGGATCAGGTTGTCGCCCATCACCAGCAGCGTATCGAATGAGCGCTGATCGAATGCGCTGCTTTCCACGCCGAACCCCGCGGAGGTTTTCACCGAGCCGCCGTGCTCGGAGAGTAACGCGATGCTGTACACCGGCTCGTCGGCCGCCATATTGGCCAACTCGAAAGTGGCGCACATGGCGAGGCCCAGCACCTGGAAGCCGGGGTAAACGATGAGTCCGATGGTGTGCATGGTGGCTGTCCGATTACGTGGCATGACGGGTTTCAAGCCATCGTAGTAAAATCCCACGCCCTCCAAAATGAAACCAGCCGCCGATCAAAAAAGCAGATTGCTTGCGGCCTACTTCGCCGACCCGTCACGCGGTTTGTAAAACCGGAACATTTTGGTTTCAAAGGTTTTGGTGTACTCCCTGGACCAATCCGGCTTAACCGTGCGGTCATGGAAATACATCGCGCCACCGGTGCGATCCGGTAGTTGCTTGTTCAACGCTTTGCGTGCGATTTCCTTGGCCAGTGCATATTGGGTTTCTTCCTGGACCGAGTCCGTTTTCCCATCGCACCACCACGAAAACTGGCAGCTCCTGGTTTCGGAACCTTGCTTGACCACCGCGCACACCGTGTCGGGAAACCCTTCGTGGCCGAGACGGTTCATCACCACGTTGGCGACCGCTTCCATTTCAGCGGTGTCCTTGCCTTTGGCCTCCCAGTAAATGGAGCGGGCCATGCAGGTGATGGCGTCGTCCAGAGGTGACTTGCCCGCGGGATCGACGGCCTGGACTTCAGATTGGGTGATCGCTTCGGATTTCGGTACGGGCAGATCGCCGCCCTTCTCTGCGGCCTTGTGCTCAAGCACTTGGGCCTTGTCTTCAGCCACTTCTTTTTTCTGCTGCTGGTCGTCGGCAATAACCTGGCATGCGACGAGGGTAACCACAAGAATCACAACGGACCATTTGAAGGACATGATGGAGACACTCTGTGTGGCGTCGAGGGAAGCGCCCGTCTGGCGACTTGGCTTCAGTGTAGTAGCGAAATAATGTCAGCAAGCTGGCAACAAATCGCAAAAAGGCATTGCGCGGCATGGGGTGGAATCGCGCATCATGGGCGCAGTCAATTCAAGGGAGAATTCCATGCGCGTCCTGTCATTCGCTGTGCGCTTTGCCGTGTTGCCGCTGGGGTTGGTGTTCGCCGCCACTGCCGTGGCCACGGAGGAGACGCAACTGGTCGAGTCGATCAACGTTTACCGCAGCCAGGTACAGCGTTGCGGCGGTCAGGTGTCATCGGAATTGCCACCGCTGACGAGCGATCCGCGTCTGGTTTTATCGGCCAGCGGGCCCGTCGATTTGCAGCAGGCCATGGCCCGGGCGTCGTACCCGATGGTCAACGTGCAGGCGATCACCATGTCCGGGCCGCGTGATGCGCCGTCCGCCATTACGGCGATCAAGGAGAGCTTCTGCCAGGTGGTGTTGAACCCGCAATTCATCGACGTCGGTGTCAGCCACGAGGGACGTGACTGGCGCATTGTGCTGGCACGACCGCTGCTGACCGCGCGCCTGGGCGATGCCGCAGCAGAAGGTCAGAAGCTCCTGGAACTGCTCAACATTGCCCGCGCTCAACCCCGTCAGTGCGGTGGTCAACCGTTTGCCGCGACCACACCGCTGGCCTGGAACGCAACGCTGGCGACTGCGGCCCAGGAACATACCCGGTCGATGGCCAATAACAATTTCTTCGACCACAAGGACCGCGACGGCCGCACCCCGGGTGATCGCGCCGAGCTGGCGGGTTACAACTATCAGGAGGTCGGCGAGAACATCGCCGCCGGGCAAGACACCCCACGCAAGGTCGTCGATGGCTGGCTGGCCAGCGCCGGGCATTGCGCCAACTTGATGAACCCGAAATTCCGCGAACTGGGCGCAGCCTATGCGGTTGATCCGAAGAGTGACGCCGGGATTTACTGGACAGCCATGTTCGGCACCCCGTAAGGGCGAAGGTCAGAGCGGTGATTCACCGCTCTTACAACGTATGCTGACTGTCTCCGATGTCTTTGGCTTTTTTGATTGCCCACGCCATGGCATCTTCCATGTCCAACAGATGCGGGCGTGGTTCATTGTCCTCTTCGATGACCGAGCCATCCGGCCGGTAAACACCGATGAACATCTTCAGGGAGCCGTCCCTCAATATCTCGGCTCTCACCTCGATCCTGCATCCGTTGGAAAGCGTTTCCTTGTGCTCTATATGGCGTTCAGTCATCGCTGCATCCTCTCGTCGGGAATAGCCGGGTCACGGGTTAGCCGGGAATAACCCCCTTCTGTGCAAGCCGTTTCAACGCGTTGATCATGATCTCCTCATTGTTGACGACTTCGGTAAAACCCGCACGCCGAATCTTGTTCATGTCGCTAATCATGTCGAACTCGGTGTTGAAGATGAAATCACCGAACGGCCAGCCCACCAGTTTGTTGAAAGGCATCGTGTTCAAGTCGTGAGCCTGGGCCAGACGCACCCAGTCCTTCGCTTTGCCGGGCATGTGCCTGGCGAGGGAGAACGGTTGTGGTGGCGCGACGTCCATGCCGAATGCTTGCGCTGCTTTGCGCCAGAGGCGCTCCCAACGGAACGGTTCGCCCACCAGATTGAACGCTTCATTGCGCGCCGTCGGTGCCAGGGCCGCCCAAAGGCTGGCGCGAGCAAGCCAATGGGCATCGGTCACTTGCGCAACCACTTCGCGGTAGGTGCGCATGGAACCCGGAAAGCGCAAAGGAATACCGGCTTCCTTGCTCAACGCCGCGAACACACCGATCACCATCGCAATGTTCATCGGATTACCGGCGATATCGCCCACCACCACATCGGGCCTGAGGATGGTCCAGTCGAGTCCTTCGCTGGCTTGACGCTCGCGCAGCACATCTTCCTGCGCGTAATAGAAGTTCGGCGCAATGTGGCGCGGGTCATCCTCGTAAAACGGCGCCACGCTGGCACCCAGATGAACGCCATACACCTTGGCGCCCTGGTAATGCACCACACGCTGAAGCGGCGCGCCGACTGCTTTCAAGCCATCCAGCACGTTGCGCAGCAAGGCCGCATTGATTTCGGATTCGCGAGCCAGATCCGGGTCGGTTTGCAAGGCGGCGTAAAACACATGGGTGGTGTCGGACGCTGAAGCCAGCGCGGCCTGGGTCGCTTGAGGATCACTCAGATCACAATCGATGGTCTCGACGCCTTCGACGGAGGTCTTGCGCAGCGCTCGAACCTTCCAGTCGGGCGCGCTGGCCAGTGCCTCAACCAGCGCGCTGCCAATGATGCCGCTTGATCCAACCACCAGTGCTATATGGGTATTGCTCATGACATGACCCTCATTATTTCGATGTGCCGTTGCAAGAGGGTCAAAAGTTATCATCGAAAAAATGAAAGCAATAGGCGATAGTTATTGAATCTTTCGGTCCTAATGGTTGCTAATCCAATGCTGGATTCCATCGACGAATTGCGTCTTTTCACCGCCGTCTTTGAGGAAGGCTCAATCCGGGCCGCCTCTGAACGCCTCGGGATGACGGCCGCAGGCGGCAGCAAGCGACTGCTCTCCCTTGAAGATCGTGTCGGCCGACGACTTTTTAATCGCACCACGCGAAAACTGAGCCCGACAACGGACGGGCAAAAACTCTATCAACATGCTCAATCCATCCTCGCCAGCGTCCAGGAAGCCGAACGCGGATTATTCGATGAAACCGAGATCAGCGGTCGCCTGAGAATCACCGCCTCGGCAACATTTGCCTTGGGTTACTTGTCGGCTGTCGTCAGTAGTTACCTGACTTGTTATCCGAAGGTCGTCGTGGATCTGGACCCGACGGACCGGTTGGTGGATCTGGTCGCTGATGGCATTGATCTCGCGATTCGCCACGGCGTCATGGCCGACTCAACCCTGATCGCACAGAAGATTTCACCCTCCCGGCGCCTGGTGTGTGCCGCCCCGGCGTATTGGGAAACGCACGGCATGCCCCTTTCACCAAAGGAGTTGCCCCTGCATGACGGACTGATAATCGGCAAGGAGAATCGCTGGACACTTGCTCGGGACGGTGTTGAGAAAACCGTCAAGATTCGCAGCCGTTTCGAGTCAGGCCTGGGGGAAGTCGTGCGTCAAATGGCGCTCGACGGGCATGGCATCGCGTTGCTCGCGGACTGGCATGTCGGCGATGACTTGCGCTCTGGAAAACTGGTGGAGGCGTTCGCTGACTGGACCGTCGAGCCATCAAGCGGAATCTATGCGGTCTACCCCTCCAGAGAAAACATCGCGCCCACTGTCCGCAGCTTTATCGCTCATCTCAAGGAGTGGATGGCGACCCACCCGATTGAAATTGAATCCGGGCGGTTCTAGCCCAATCGCCCCCCTGTAGCAGCTGTCGAGCCTGCGAGGCTGCGTTCGGCTCGGTCCGCGTTCGGGCGCAGCAGTCGTGAAGTCAGGCACTGCGGTCTATCAGGTAACCCGCGTGCGCAGGATTTACGACTGCTTCGCCCGAACGCGGACCGAGCCGAACGCTGCCTCGCAGGCTCGACAGCTGCTACACAGGGTGCGCACTGCCGTGAGGGTAGCGACGAGCCTGATGTTGCGGCGGGACAGCGGCGAAATGCCACCTATACTCCATGCCACCAACCCCGCCCGGGGCCTGCACTACCAACAATAAAAAGCAGAGGTGGAACATGGTCTGGCAGCAAATCTACGACCCCTTCGGTAACCCGGTGCTCTCAACCATCATGGCGGCTGTGCCCGTGGTGGTCATGCTGGCATCCTTGGCGTTTTTCCATATCAAGGCGCATCTGGCGGCCTTGCTGGCCCTAGGCTCGGCGCTATTGATCGCAATCTTTGCCTTCGGCATGCCCGCAGACATGGCCGGCTCGGCGGCACTCTACGGCGCCGCCAACGGCCTGCTGCCGATTGGCTGGATTGTACTCAACATCATCTTTCTGCATCGGCTGACCACCGAAAATGGTTCGTTCAAAGTGTTGCAGGATTCCCTGGCGCGCATCACCGACGACCGACGCCTGCAACTGCTGCTGATTGCCTTCTGTTTCGGCGCCTTCTTTGAAGGGGCTGCCGGGTTCGGCACGCCGGTGGCGGTGACCGGGGCGATTCTGATCGGGTTGGGCTTCTCACCGCTGGCCGCCTCCGGCCTGGCCTTGATCGCCAACACCGCACCCGTGGCGTTCGGCGCGCTGGGTACGCCCATCATCACGCTGGCCAAGGTCACCGGGCTGGATGAAATGGAGCTGTCGATGATGGTCGGCCGACAACTGCCGTTCTTCTCGGTGCTCGTGCCGTTCTGGTTGATCTGGGCCTTTGCCGGCTGGCGCAAGATGCTGGAAATCTGGCCGGCGATTCTGGTGGCCGGGGTCAGTTTCGCTGTGCCACAGTTCGTGGTGTCCAACTACCACGGGCCAATGCTGGTGGACGTGATCGCCGCGCTGATCTCCATGGCGTGCCTGACCGGTTTCCTCAGGGTCTGGAAACCGGCCACGATCCACACCTCCGCGGCCCTGTCCGGGCGCGTCGACAACTCGAAAATCGACGAGGAGCATCAGCAAAAGCCCGAGTCCAGCGGGGCCTTTGCCAGCGATGCGAAACCGGCGGTGATGCGCGCCTGGATGCCGTGGATCATCCTCACCGTGTTTGTGTTCGCCTGGGGCACCCAGGGTTTCAAAAACATGTTCGACACCCGCCCGGCGATCGATCCGGCCACCAACTCGGCCAAGCTCGACCCACAGGGCAAACCGATGCGCGAAGCCAACCCGATCTTTGCCCCGGTCGTGACCTTCACCACCATTCACCAGCAGATCGAGAAAGTGCCACCTGTGGTGCCTGCGGCTAAAACCGAAGAAGCGGTGTACAAGTTCACCTGGTTGACCAGCACCGGCAGCGGCATCCTTCTGGCGGCCATCGTCGGCGGCCTGCTGATGGGCTATTCCATCCCGCAACTGGCACGCCAATACCTGCGAACGCTGTGGGTGGTGCGTTATTCACTCATTACGATCGTGGCCATGCTTGCGCTCGGTTTCCTCACGCGCTACTCGGGCCTCGACGCCACCATGGGCCTGGCCTTCGCCGCGACGGGCATCTTCTACCCCATGTTCGGCACCCTCCTCGGCTGGCTCGGCGTGGCGCTGACCGGCTCCGATACGGCTTCCAACGTGTTGTTCGGCGGCTTGCAACGAGTGACCGCCGAGCAACTGGGGATCAGCCCGGTGCTAATGGCCGCGGCCAACAGTTCTGGCGGGGTCATGGGCAAAATGGTCGACGCCCAGTCAATCGTGGTCGCGTCCACGGCGACTCGCTGGTACGGGCATGAGGGGGAGATTTTGCGATATGTGTTCTTCCACTCGATTGTGCTGGCGATTCTGGTCGGTGGATTGGTGACGTTGCAGGCGTATGTGGCGCCGTTCAGCAGTATGGTGGTGGGCGGTCACTAGACGTCAAACGGTCGATAGCCCGGGCAAGTTGCTCGGGTTATGGCTTGCAACGCGCGGCTCAAGTCAGACGCCCGCCCGACATCAACCCCTCCGTCAGCAACGACACCAACGGCTGCACAAGATGCTGGATTCGAACATCATCGCCAACCACAGCCACTTCGGTACTGGGTAAAGTCGGCAACTTCTCCGACGGTTCGAGTATCCGCATCCCTTCCTGCAGAAACGACGTCCCCAACGCCGTAATCCCCAACCCACCGGCAACCGCTGCCTGAACGCCCATCAAATTGCTGGCCAGACAGGCTGATGCCCATTCCCGCCCGACCGTAGCCAAGGCCTCGATCATGATGGCCCGGTACGCACAGGGTGGACGCATCATCACCAGACGCACCGGTTTCGACGGTTCGATCTCGTAATCCTTCGCGGCAATCCACACCAACGGCTCGCGCCAGATGACTCGGCCTCGCGTGGTGCCGGAACTGAATTTTCGCTTGGAAATGACCACGTCCAATAGCCCGGTTTCGTAGTCGGTGAGCAGGTCGTCGCTCAGGCCCGTGGTCAACTCCAGTTGAATGTCGGGATACAACTGGGTGAAGCGCGACAGCAGCTTGGGCAGCTGGGTCGGCACGAGGTTTTCCGAGATTCCCAGGCGCAGCAGGGTGACGGTGGCAGGGGCTTTGATGTCCCGCATGAAGGTGTCGAAATGCACCATCATCCGGCGCGCGCCCACCAACAGGCGCTCGCCATCCGGGGTCAGTGTCAGGGCGCGGCTGGTGCGTTCGAAGACACGAAAGCCGAGCACCTCCTCCAGCCGGATGATCTTCTGGCTCACCGCCGATTGCGACCGCGCTATCACCTCGGCAGCCGCGGTGAAACTGCCGGTCTCCGCCACGGCGATAAACGCCCGCAGCAGGTCGATCTCAAGGTCGCTGGCTTGCATGATGGATTCGCCTTTCAACTGGATGTCATTAAATTTATGCGTTTGAGTTCTAGATAGCAATTACCGAACATCGTAATCAACCTGAATACGAGGAGTTCGAAAATGTCAGTCAATACAGCAGTAGAGATCGTTGAGAGTTTCTGGCGCGAAGTGTGGCAAGCCAAAGATCCGCAAGCCGCGGCGCGCTTCGTGGCTGAAGACTTTGTCATCACTTCTGGCGGTATGGATATCGTTGGCCGCGAAGCGTTCATTCAATGGATCGGCGTCTTTCTGTCGAAGATCGAAGACTTCGAATTCGGCAGTATCGAGACGTTTCAAAATGCCGAAGGCACTCGCGTCGCCTCTCGCTGGAAACTGGTCGGAAAGAACCAGGGTTTTATTGGTGGCCGCTCGTGTAACAGCCCGTTTGAAATGCTCGGTACCGCGGTCTGGGAAATTCGCCCGGACGGCCTGCTGGCGCACAACTGGGTCGAGCGTAATGCGTTGGAAGTTCATCGCGACTTGATCGGGTTCTGAGTACCCGAGTTGAACTGCGACATGAAACCGACAACTTTTTTCATATTGCTTCTGCAGATCCTGACACCCCCACACGGTGCGCGACCACCTGAAGTCGTGATGGATGTCAGGAATCTTCTGCACGGATCGGCGTTGCAGTATCCGCCGACCTGTTCGAAGTAACCGGAGACACATCATGAATACCCGTACTTTGTTCGCCAGTGCTGCTTTTGCCTTGGTAGCACTCACCCATAACGTGTTTGCAGACACGCCAAACGTACCCGCCGAGCCTTATCACTACGGCATGCCGATCCACGTGGCGAAAGTCATTTCCCTTGAGGAGCCCCGTTCCGCCGATTGCGAAGTGGTCAACGCCAAACTTACGTACCTGGACGACTCCGGAAATGTCAAAGCCTTTACCTACTTCAAAATGGCCCAGGCCTGCGAAGAGCAGAACTGAATGTCGGGCGGTACAACAAAAGCCGCATTGAACGGCAAGCCAATTGACCCGCTGTTGCATTGCATCAGCGGGTCTTTTTTACGGTTCGCGGTGATCTCCGCCATCATGATGCCATTGGCAATGCCCAGCAGCGCGTAGAGCGACTCACCCATCTAGATGATCCACCCACTGTATTAGCAAGCTTCATTTAAACGTGTCTGGTTTTTCTGTTTAAACAGGCTGCGAGCAAGCCACATTCGATCGTCACTTCAACAACCACCGCGCCATCAACCGCGTCGTCAACGGCATCAGCCAATACACCATATTGAACGATACCAACCCCGCAACCGTGACCTTGAATACCCAGACCGGCAATCGCAGATCAGCCCGTTCAAGCACGACCGCCAACCCCCAAGGCAAAATCACCGTCAACGGCAAAACGATCATCCAAGACAGCACCCATTGCTTCCATCGTGCAACAGCCACCCGCCCCTGCACCGGCTCAAACCAGAATTTCGAATCATCGTCAGTACGATGGTAGTCCTGCCGCAACCACGGCAAAGACTCGCGCAACAACGCCTGCCTCACCTGGGATTCCAGCCAGGCCACAACATGCCCCTTGCTGACAAAACGCAAAATGATCGCGTACCGCAGGTGCGAACCAACAGGCTTGACCACATCCGTCGCCAGATAACCGGGAAACTGCCGGTGGGCGTCAATGGCCTTGTTCATCCATCGCTCATACAACGCCTGATGCTGCGGATTGACCTCGTGCACAATCACGCTCACACCAATCTCGGCATCAATGCTCATGGCTGCCGCCTGAGCAGGGCCCGCTGATAGATGCGTTCGCGAGCGAGAATCATCGGGTCGTGACTCGGTGCAATACCGTCGGGCAAGCGTCCGGGGTTGAAGTCGAGGCGCTGCTGGGCGGACTGTTGTTCCTCAGCCGAGACAAGCGCATCGAGGGTCAAAATCCCCAACTCGACTTCTTCATGATCGCGCGACCAAGGAATCGAGCCGTCTTCGATGGCATCCCCGGGCGCCGCCAATTGCACCACCAGACGCAACTTCACAGCCCCCCGCCCCAATCGTGCGCCGATCTCCTCCTGCAAATAATCCGCAGGCATCGCGGCGCCTTGCTGCTCGCTCAAGGGAGGTTCTGCCCGCAACGGTTCAATCCGGTAGCGACCGACATGCGCTTCGCCCTGACGGTTGGTGAACACCAGCGCGTTGATGCCGAAGTACTCGATACCGGCGTAACTGCTCGGCGCAGGCTTGGGCGTCTGCAGAAAATGCTCGGCTCGGGGATGGCTGGCCAGAAAGGTTTGCAGGGGCAGCGGGTCCGACGGTGTGGCGACATTGGCGGCGATGCCTTGCAGAAAACTCAGGAAGTCTTCGGGGGTGGCCACCGGAAAGCCGTCGAACGAATGGGTCACGATATCCGTGAACCCGCCGTCCGGCAGGGTAAAGCGAACGGCCAGGCCGTGAGGACTGGCCGTCGGGTCGCCGTCCTCGGTAGCGGGCACGCCGCTGAAGTTGGAGAACCGCAGCAACACAGGCACCGGGTGTCCCTGCAAATGGGCCGCCCGGCTCAATACCGGAGCGGGCGGCGAGGCCATAAAGGTTCCGTTGAGCAATACGCCCTTGGCATGGGTCGCACGAAACCCCGGGTGATGGCCGAACGTCGCTGTCAGCGCGTCAAGTAACGCGTCGTAAAGTCTGTCCTTGGACATGGGGGCACTTCTCATGGGAGACACATCAGTCGTGTGGGCGGCAAAGGCAGAGGACGCGGTGAGCGTCCCTGCCAGCAGCGCGCCGATCAATAATCGAGTGGGCCGCACTGCACTCAACCCTAGCGCAGGCCGGGATTGAGGGCGATGTGTTTGTACTCGACAAAGTCATCCATGGCCGCCACGCCGTTCAGGCGCCCCTGCCCCGACTGTTTGAAACCGCCCTCTTCAAACTCGTCGTAGACCACCGCCCAGTCGTTGACCCACACCGTGCCCGCCTCCAGCTCGCGAGCCACCCGCAGAGCGCGGTCGACGTCGCGGGTCCAGACGCTGGCGGCCAGGCCGAACTCGCTGTTGTTCGCCAGTTCGATGCCCTCGGCTTCGCTGTCGAAGACCTGCAGCGTCAGCACCGGGCCGAAGGTCTCGCGCTGGACGATGGCCATCTCGGGGTCGCTGACCCGCAGCAGCGTCGGGCGATAGAACGCGCCCTTGGCCAACGGCCCCTCGGTCACCGGGCCACCGCGAACGATGACTTGGGCACCGGCGGTAATCGCCTCCTTCACGATCTGATTGACACGCTGCACATTGGGTTTGTCGATCAACGGCCCCATCTCGCTGGCCGCATCAGCGGCGGGCCCGACGCGCACCGCTTCCAGCCGCGCGGCCAGGCGTTCGGTCAATGCCGTAGCAATATCCCGTTGCACCAGCAGTCGCGAACCGGTCATGCAGAACTGGCCAGCGAACACCGTCAGCGCCTTCACCAGAGTGGGCACGGCGGCATCGAGGTCGGCGTCGTTAAACACCAGCATCGGCGTCTTTCCACCCAGCTCCAGGCCAAACCGCTTGAGGTGCTGGGCACCCGCCGCTGAAATCGCCCGACCGGTACTGGTGCTGCCGGTGAAGCTGATCACCGGAACCCGCGGTGACTCCACCAGATGGATGGAGCCCGCCGCGCCCTGCTCGCTGAACAGATTGATCACGCCGCGCGGCAGTGACAGCGCCTCACTCATGATCCGCGCCACCAGGCAATTGGTCTGGGCGGTTTGCCCGGGCATCTTGATGACCGTGGTGCAACCGGCCGCGAGCGCCGGTGCCAGCGAACGAATCATCAGCACCACCGGCGAGTTCCACGGCACGATGATGCCCGCCACGCCCACCGCCTGACGAATTACCAGGGAAATCTTGCCGGGTTTGGGCTCGGCCGCACGCCCATATTCGGCACGCGCCAGGGCGGCGTAATAGCGCAACTTGGAGGGCACCATGCCGACCTCGAACGCGGCTTCGGGCCTGATCTTGCCGTTTTCCAGGGCCAGGGTGTCGATCAGCTCATCAGCGTTGCGTTCGAAGGCATCCGCCAGCTCCAGCAATACCTGAGCGCGCAACTGGCGGTCATCTTTCCAGGGGGTTTCGGCGAACGCCCGTTGCGCGGCCTCGATGCCTTCTTGCGCTTCGTTCAAGCCGCCTTCGGCGTATCGGCCGATCAGCTCGTAGGTCGCAGGGTCGATGGAATCTTTGTAAACGCCGGAGTCCAGCCATTGGCCGTCGATCCAGTTCAATACAGGGGTGCTGTTCATAGAGGCGAGTTCCTGAGAATTAAGCGTAGAGACGGGCAATGTGCTCGGCAGTGGCAATCACTGTGATGTTGGTGGCGACCGAGGGCACGTCGGGGAAAATCGACGCGTCCACCACGCGCAAACCCTGCACACCGATGACCCGTGCTTGCAGGTCGACCACCGCCCGCGCATCCCCCGGCTTGCCCATCGGCGCCGTCGAGGTCGGGTGGTGATAGGTGTCGAGGCTGGCTTTGACGCTCGCCAGTAACGCCTCGTCCGAGTCGTTGCCTTGACCGGGATTGAGCTCGGAATGGATCAGATTATTGAGCGGCCCCGTGGTCCCGATTTTGCGGGCCAGGCGGATGCCATCCAGCAGGCGCTGGCGATCCTTGGGCTCGGCAAGAAAATTCAGGTCGATGTTCGGTGCCACGAACGGATCGCGACTGGCCAGCGTCACCTTGCCCCGGGACAGTGGCCGCGTCAGGGCGACCGCGAGCACGAAGCCGACGCCGGTCGGGCTTTGCTCATGAGGGAACAAGTGCGTGGCGGTGATGTGCAGATCCAGCTCGCCATTCTCGGCAGAACGGCTGTGGGTCCAGAGCTTGGCGCCGATGGCGGGCGACTGGCTGCCGATCGCGTCAGGCCTGGCGGCGTAGGCGTTGTAGTAGAACGGGTGATCCACCAGGTTCTGCCCGACCGCGAGCTCCACAATTTGTGGAATCTGCAACGCACGCAGGTCCTCGCCAGGCCCAACGCCCGAACGCAAGAGGATCGCAGCGCTGCCATAGCTGCCAGCCGACAGGATCACTTCACCGGCCAGCAACTTCTCACCGTTGGCCAGTTGGACGCCGATCGCACGCGTGCCGTCGAACAGCACTTTGTCCACCAGGCTGTCGGTTTGAATGTGCAGGTTGTCCCGGGCGCGCACCTCATCAGTGAGATACGCCATGCCGGTGTTGACCCGCACGCCGTTGACGATGTTCATCGGGTACGGGCCCACGCCGTGAGCGTCAGCGCCGTCAAAGTCCTCGATCACCCGGTAGCCATTGGCGAAGGTCGCGTAGATAAAGGCGCGCTGCATCGGAGTGACGTCGGCCTTGCCGAGTTGATGCACCGGCAGCGGTCCTTCATGACCGTGCAACGCGCTCGCACCGCCACTGTGGGTTTCGAGTTTCTTGAACGACGGCAGCAGCTCTTCATAGCTCCAGCCCGGCAGATCCCAGCGTTTGAAATCGGTGGCGCGGGCACGGATGGCCACCGCGCCGTTGATCGCCGAGCTCCCTCCCAACACCTTGCCGCGCAAGGCGCCGATGGGGTGGTCGATGTAGCCCGGTCGGGTTTTGTAACCCCACTCGAATTCAGGATTGGCGTTAGCGCCGACGATGTCGCTGCTGGCAACGATCTCGGGGTAATTGTGCGGGCCGTAGCTATGGCCGGCTTCAAGCAACAACACCTGACGCGTGGTGTTCTCGCTCAAACGACGGGCCAGCACCGCGCCGGCCGAACCACCGCCAACAACGATCACATCAACCGGTGCGCGGTGAGTGGCGCGCTTGCCGGCGATACCGCTTGATTCCAATGCCTGTGCCAAACCACTGCCCGCCGCCAACGTCGCAGCGGCCACAACTCCGCCGGCCAGAACCGCACGGCGAGCAGGATTGTTAAGGGTACTCTTCATCCGTCTTCTTCCCTGTCAGACGCCAGATTGCGTCTGTTGGGAAAAAGCATATGGGAGGGCGCGCCGGCTCATAAGCCACTGAAAAACGATTCCACGTTCCGTTTTTCTCGAACGAAATCAACTCGGTGGCGACGCGTGATCCGCGAGCATTTGCTCCCACACCGGCGGGCTGCCGATCTGTTCGATGAGGAAGCTGGTCAGTGCATGCAGCTTGGGCGAGGCTCGCTGGGAGCGCCGGTAGACCGCCGAGATATTGCCGCCACGCGGGGCGTAAGGTGCCAGCACTTCTTTGAGTTCACCGGCCACAATCGCCTGCGCCGCCAGGAAGGTCGGCAGAATCGCCAGGCCCATGCCAGCCTTGGCGCCTTCCATGAGTTGATGGCCATTGTTGGTGCGCATCCGGCAGCGCACACGGAACGATTCCAGGGTGTTGTTCACCGGCAGCGTCCACATGCCGTGGGGCTCGCGGTTCACATAGAGCATGGCGAAATGCTGGGACAGCTCTTGCGGAGTTTGCGGTGTGCCGTGCGCGGCCAGGTAGTCCGGGCTCGCGCAAATGATGTGACGGTTGGGCGTGATGGTCTTGGCGACCAGCGAGGAGTCCGGCAACTCGCCGATGCGGATGGCCGCGTCGTAGCGCTCTTCGTGCAGGTTGACGTGGCGGTCATCAAACTCGATATCCAGCCGCAACTCCGGGTAACGCACGGCGAAGGACGACAGGATCGGCGTCAGGTAGCGAATGCTGAAGGCCATCGGCGCAGCCAGCCGCAGCACGCCGCGCAAGCTCGATTGAAACGCCAGCACCGCGTCTTCGGCATCTTCGACGTCGGCCAGAATCCGCACACAATAACGGTAAAACACATCGCCCGACTCCGTGAGCCGGGCCTGACGCCCCCGCTCCAGCAGGATGCTGCCCAGGCGCTTTTCCAGTTGCTGGATGCGCAGGCTGACCATTGATTTTGCGATACCCAATCGCCGAGCGGCTTCGGAAATACTGCCGGTGTCCACCACCATGACGAAAGAATGCATCTCGGACAGCTTGTTCAAGTTTTAGTCATCCAAAAAGAGGGGGCCTGCCCTTCCACATGGCATGCCCCCTCAACGTTTTTATTATGTGAATCAGCGGGATTGTTTGATGGCATCGGCCAACTTTTCCGCCGTCATGATGACGGTGGGGTTCAAGTTGATCAGCGGGATCTCGGGGAAAATGGACGCATCAACAACGCGCAATCCTTGCAGGCCGTACACGCGCCCTTCCTCGTCCACCACGGCGCCCGGGTCGTCCGGCAAGCCCATCGGCGCCGTCGAGCACGGATGCTGCAAGGTTCCCACGCCTTTTGCCAGCGCCGCACGAATGTCCTCGTCGCTGTCGTCAGTCGCTGAGCCTGGATAAAGCTCTTCCACGATCAGGCTCTTGAGCGGTTCGGTGTTGGCCAGTTTCCGGGCCAGACGGAAGCACTCGATCATCCGGTTCATGTCATCGTCAGTGGTCAGGTGATTGAGTTCGATAACCGGTGCGTCTTTGGGGTCGCGACTGCTCAAACGCAGGCGACCGTGGGACGTGCAATGCATCAGTTCCAGGCCCAGCGAAAAAGCGACACCGGTCGGACTGGTGGCAGGATCGAGCAGATGCGAGGGAGAGATTCCGATATCCAGCTCTTTATCCGAACTGGCGTAGGACGAGTGGGTCCACAGCTGTGCGCCCACCACCGGATGCTCTTGCCCCTTCAGCGCTTCTACTCCGCTGAAGTTCATCCAGAAGAACGCGTGATCGAGCAGCCGAACACCGACCGGCGCCTCTTTTACCAAGGGAATATCCAACGCTTCAAGGTCTGCCCTGGGGCCGATGCCGGAACGTAAAAGAATCGCAGCAGAGCCATAGGCGCCAGCGCTCAGAATCACTTCCTTGCCGTGGACTTTTTCACCTCCGGCCAACAGCACCGACTGAACCTTGCCGTCTTCAAACAACACCTTATCCACCAGGGTTTGATCGAGGATCGACAGGTTCTGGCGAGCGCGCACTTCACGCGTGAGGTAGGCCATCCCGGTGTTGACGCGAACGCCGTTGATCACGTTCATCGGGTTGGGGCCGGCCCCGTTATTGGCCTCGGGGTCGTTGAAGTCATCGACCTTTTTCGCTCCGCCCGCCCATGCAGCCTCGACCATTGCGCGCTGCACAGGCGTGATGTAATCCAGCGACATCTGGTGAATCGGCAGCGGCCCATTGCGGCCGTGCCATTTGTCTTCGCCGTGGGCCGTGCGCTCCATTTTTTTGTAATACGGCAGCACTTCTTCAAAGCTCCAGCTTTTCAGGCCCTTGGCGGTGAAGCGCGCAAAGTCAAAGGGCAACGCACGGCAGGCAACGGCGCCATTGATCGCAGAGCTTCCGCCCAGCACTTTTCCCCGCGGGGTGTAGACCGCTTGTGGTTGCTCGACCGGCGTGGCGAAATAGCCCCACTCGTAACGCTCATCCGCATGGGCGGCGATGATGTTGCTACTGTAGATCTCTGCCGGGTATTCATCGGGATCAAAGGCCCGACCCGCCTCAACCAACAGAACACTCAGTTGTGGGTCTTCCGACAAACGCGCCGCCAATACAGCACCTGCAGAACCGCCCCCCAGAATGACGAAGTCGAATACCTTGCTGTGCACAGTCATTTTCATATCCCTATTGATTGATGTGGCGACTTGAATGGATATCGCAGGTCATGTTCAACGCGTGGTGTTGAGCGCTTCGGTAATGACCCTGGCCACATCTGCAGGTCGAGACTGATGCGGCACATGGCTGGTCGGCAGCGCCGTCGTTGTGGCATTGATTTTCCGGGCGAGTGCGCGCTGCAGATCAGGTGCAATCATGCGATCGCGCTCACTGACGATGTACCACGACGGTTTCTGCTTCCAGGCCGCCACGCTGATGCGTTCGTCGAACGCCCGGGAATTGATGGCGCCTTGCGTAGCGGCCATCACCCGCCCCTGGGCAGCGGGCACGTCCGGGGCAAAATCCTGCTCGATGCCTTGCTGCGAGAGCGACAAATAACCGGCCTTATCAGCGACGAATTCGCGCATGCCCGGCGAAGGCGGATAGTCTTTGCCAACCTCGGTCGTGGTCTGCCCGACGTCAGGGACGAAGGCGGCCACGTAGACCAGCGCCGCGACCTTGTCGCTTGCACCCGCCTCGGTGATCACGCTGCCGCCCCATGAATGCCCGACCAACACCACTTTGCCCGGCGCCGTTTCAATCGCGCGGCGGGTCGTGGCCACATCATCGGCCAGCGAATTCAAACCGTTCTGCACCGCCCGTACTTTCACGCCTTTGGCCTGTAGCAACGTGATCACTTTCGCCCAGTCAGAACCGTCGGCAAACGCACCGTGCACCAGCACCACGGAAGGACCGTTGGCAGCGTTGGCGTAACCCGTCGAACCCAATGTGACCAAACCCAAAGACATGGCGAGAACTGTCCTGCGTACCATCTGAAGCTCCTTTAATGAACCAACCGAACGGCGGCAATCTAGGCGCTTCGCGGTCTTGTGAACCAGTCCCGAAAAACAGGTTTGTCTTTCCCATCCATTGGACGATCGTTCTTGTATAGTTGGCTTCTTTTGGCCGAATGGATGCCGCCCGGTGCTCGACCTCAATGACCTTCAGTACTTCGTGATGGTGGTGGACCACGGCGGCTTCGCACCGACTGCACGGGCGCTGGGCATCCCGAAATCCAATCTCAGCCGCCGCATTGCCCTGCTCGAAGAACGCCTGGGCGTGCGCCTGATCATCCGCAACACGCGCAATTTCACGGTGACGGAATTAGGGCAGACGTATTACGCCCATTGCCGCGCCATGCTCAAAGGCGCAGAAGCCGCTGAAGCGGCGGTGGCCATGACCCGCACAGAACCCGGCGGCTTGCTGCGCGTCACCTGCCCGACCGTCTTGCTCGAAGAATGCGTCGGCGCCATCATCACGCGATTCATGGCCAGGCACCCCCGTGTCGAAGTGCATCTGGAAGCCAGCGACCGTCAGGTCGACGTGGTCGCCGAGGGCGTTGACCTGGCACTGAGAGTCCGCCCGCCTCCCCTTCAGGATTCGGACCTGGTCAACCGCGTCATGTCCCAAAGGCCACAATGCCTGGTGGCCAGTCCCGCGCTATTGAACCGCCTCGGTGAACCCCGGGAGCCGGAAGACCTGGCGCGCTTCCCCAGCGTCCACCACGGCAGTCCGCAACGTGATTACAGTTGGACGCTGTTCCATCAGGATGGCGCGCAATTCACGATCCAGCACCGTCCGCAACTGATTACCAAGGGCCTGCCGATGCTGCGGTGCGCGGCGATAGACAGCGTTGGCATCGCGCAGATGCCAATGTCGTTGGTGCATGACTTTATCGAGCGCGGGCAACTGGTGGTGGTGTTGCCTGATTGGGCACCGCGGACCGAGATGATTTATGCGGTGTTTGCGAGCCGGCACGGGATGCTGCCGTCGATGCGGATGTTGATTGATTTTATGGTGGAGCAGTTCAGGTTGCTGGATGATCCGGCGCGGGGAATGCGCGGGGTTCCAGTGGGTTGAAGTCTTGTTTCAGGCTTATCAATCTCTGATCAGGGATGCGTCGTTTAACTACTTTGCGAGCCCGCACCCGGTTATCCCGAATGAAGTCTCTCATTTCTTGAAGAAGGGCTGAGCGTGGAACCGATTGCTGAAGACGACGATTGCGATGGGCCGCCCTGCCCGACTCGTAACCCAAACCGCTCCCTTCGCAGCCTCCGGCTTCGATGAATGCGACCTCCATGAATCTGAATGCGTAGATGCGGCGGCAGGTTCAGAGAGTTATGAAGAGCATAAGGTTTTCGAACCAAACGGACAGTCATACTTTATTAGACCTTCCGTTTCAACATTCGACATGGCGTCACGAACGCTATCTCATCAACTGGACAGAATACTGTTCATTGTCTAGCGTCAACAAATAGCAGTCCAGCATCGGAAATATATGATTTTTAGAAGTTGTCAGCGCTATGCCAAGGAGGGATTTACATGCCAGAACGCAACCATCTCCCCAACAAGAAATGTAGAAAATCACACTTATACATAGCCAGCTATCCTTTTACAAAAACAAAAGGTGCATTATTAATGCAAGCTTGCAACGCTCAACTCTTGATCATTTCCACATTTTTCATTGTGTCCTGCACTACCAATCATGACTTTACCGATTATAAACGTTATCCAGACGGTGAAAATGATTGGAGAACAACACCTGAAACTGAACAAGATTTCTACCGAACGGGCCGACGCATCCCTTCTGGAACTCCAAATGTTGGCATCGCTCTTTCGGGAGGGGGGCAACGAGCCGCCTCAGTGAGCATCGGCTTTTTAAGCGCCCTTGATGAACAAGGAATACTGCAAGATGTAGATATAATATCTTCAGTTTCCGGAGGCAGTTACGCTGCCTACTGGTGGTATACAAAACGATACTCTGCGAGCATTGAACGTGAATCAGCGGCAATCAAAACATCTAACCTCACTGACATCGCACCACTCTACAACCGATACTACCCTCCAGGCTTATGTGATTACTTCGAAAAGAAGTATGCAGAAACACCAGTATTAGATCGTTGCAAAAATCAAAGAACATGGAAATACAAGTTTCATCGTCACAACCTTAACAGCGGGCATCTCCTCACTTACTCTCAGCAATACACAAAAACACCTGAGTTATTTGGCAAGACACTTTCATGGATAATAACCACACCCATACACTGGGTTACTAATGGGCTATTCGACATGAAGCTAAATGTCAACCTCTTTCAGAACTACTATCAAAATGGGCTAGAAAGAGAATATGGCCTTTACCCGGGCTGCAAATACAACGAAACAAATTGCAACCTAAAAGAATATACAAATTCGAGACTGGCAGGACTAAGAGCTATCAATCCCGAGCCAAACTTATTATTAACAAGCATGAAAGAAAAGCATGAGCCCTATTGGGTCATAAACACAACAGCAGCATATAACAAGCGATCAGCCCCCAAAATGTTTCGCTTCATCCCTTCGTTCGGTTACAGCAAATCTCTTTACGATAGCGTCTACGAATTTTCACCGACAGTTCAAGGTTCACCTCGATTTGGTTATTGTCTCCAAAGCGATGAAAGCTGCGTTGAAAACAACATTGAGTTATCTCGACAGGTTGCTTTATCCGGTGCAGCATTTGATTCACTTCCTGCTGGCGCAAATTCGGCAATCGATATTTTCAACCTTGCACTTGGCCAGTATATATCGAATCCTAAAGTTTCGAACGACGATAGAACCATCCATAGAATTATTCCTGCACCATTTGTATGGTTCCACGAAAACCGTCACGATGAAACCGCACCGTTTATTTATCTAAGCGACGGCGGTCACTCAGACAACCTTGGTCTATACTCATTAGTCAGACGCGGAACAAAAAAAATAATCGTACTGGACGCAGAAAGCGAGAACGGAAACAAGGAAAACAAATCAGTATTCGGAGCATTAAAATCAGACCGTTGCAAACTGGGAATTGAGCGGAATATTTTGATAGACATCCCAGAACTTACAAACTCCATAGACAAAAGCAAAACGCCATGCAGTGGAGAAGCCGGCCCTAGCGACATTGATTATAAAGCAGCGCAAACTGCTGTATATCGCGGCAGTATCTGCCAACTAGACAAAATTGATTTTAACGCAAGATGTGACCCAGCCAAAAGCACCCAGCTAATTTATGTAAAGCTATCCTATGACTACTCAAAAAATCAAAAATGCTTAAAAGGGAGCAGCAACTGCAAAGACCCTAAAAACTATCTAACACCGTCAGATTGCGCCATCCCCAATGCACGTTATTCATGCGACACCCTTTGGTTCGCTATAAACAATCAAAATGACAAATTCCCACATGCCCCCACTACGGATGTGTTTTACAGCTTAGAACAATATGCAGGATATACAGCATTGGGATTTGATCTTGGTAGAGAGGCTATATCGGAGATTCAGGCCTACTCTGGCTCGCCGCCTGTCGAAACCAACTAAACTCCATTTGCGAATGCCAGCAAGCGGGGGGTCTGCGATAAGGCCAACCCTCACACAACGAAAGTCCTCTGTCAGGTAATGATTCAGCGGGCTTTCGTTGTGGATTAGTTAACTCAGACGCCCCGCGCCAGCAACAAGGGGCATGCACATCGCAAAGTCCTTTCTCTGGCAACATGAGCCTTCAGCAGGATCGCCTTCGAGGGATACGACCCCTCTTGGTGGGGAGGTGACATGCAAGGCGCTCAGGGTTACTACAATGACAACTGCTTTCTTCCGTTCTTTACCCAATTGAGCGATTCAGAAACGGGAGTAAGCTCTCTCACCACAACGGCACGCCAATTGCGCGATTTCCGTAGATCAGTAGCATCCATATACAAAAAGCCCACTGACCGTTACCGATTCAGTGGGCTTTTTACTGCGTGGCAAGTTGAAACAACGCCCTCACCTACTCCCGCGGATCGACCCGATCCAACACCCGATTCACCTACAACCCTGCCGGGGAAATCATCTGTTGGATGCCTCGCGCCATGTTGCATTGCGGGCCTAGGTAGAAAGGTAGGGCTTCACACTAACTTCGAGCATATCCACCAGTTCAGGGTCCATGTAGCGAAAGTCGTCGGGAATATCCAGCGAGTGAATCCGCTTGTGTTCAAGCAAACGAGCATACTCGGCCTGCAAGCGATTCAGGTGTTTGCGTTCCATGACAAAGATGACATCGGCCCAACGAATATCCGCTGCGTCGATGGGTTTGCGTGCATTCGGGCTGGTGCCCGCTGAGCGGGCACTGAAGCCAGGGCGACGGCGCCAGATTGCTTCCGCAGTCGGGCTACGCCATTGGTTACGGCTGCAGACGAACAGGAGGTTAATCACGCTTGATCCAACAATTGGCGGGTGGTGAGGATGGGATAGCTCATGCCGAGTTGGCGTGCCCTGACCAGCTTGTCGGCACGGGTGTATATCAGCTTCCAGTTCTTTTCCGGCTTGAATTTCAGCGGACGAACCGCTTTGTCATTGCCGCGTTTACGGGCCTGTGTGCGTCTCCAGGCGCGGGTTCTTTCCATGGTCATGTCCTCGTGAGTACCGGGTTCAGCAGCCGCGGTAATACGAGTTGGGAGTATGGTAAGCGTGAATTGGGGGAGTGGCTAGGCTGGTGTAGTCATCGAATTTCAGCGGCGGCAGTTTCTGTAGGAAAAAAGGGACCGATCTATTTCTTCGAAAACAAATCGGTCCCCTTATCTTGTGCCGCCGCCACGACGCAGTTCAACCGCGAATAAACGCCAACAAATCAGCATTGATCTGATCCGCGTTGGTCGTCGGCATTCCGTGAGGAAAGCCCGGGTACGTTTTGAGCGTGGAATGCCTCAAAAGCTTGGCCGAAAGCGGCGCAGAGTCTGCAAATGGCACGATCTGATCGTCCTCGCCATGCATGACCAGCGTAGGCACCTCAATCGCCTTCAAATCTTCGGTGAAATCGGTTTCGGAAAACGCCTTGATGCAGTCGTAATGAGCTTTTGCACCGCCCATCATGCCTTGACGCCACCAGTTGTCGATGACGCCCTGCGAGACCTTGGCCCCAGGTCTGTTGAAGCCGTAGAACGGCCCCGCCGGCACGTCCACGTAAAACTGCGCACGACTGGCAACCAATGCCGAACGAAACCCGTCGAACACTTCCAGAGGTAAACCTCCAGGATTCTTTTCCGACTTGACCATGATGGGCGGAACCGCGCTGATCAGTACGGCCTTGCTGACGCGTCCCGGTTTGGCTCGCGCGGCGTAGCGTGCAACTTCACCACCACCGGTCGAGTGGCCGACATGGATCGCTCCTTTGAGGTCGAGCGCATCGGTCAGCTCGATGACATCGGCGGTGTAGGTGTCCATTTCGTTGCCCTCCCACGTCTGGGTCGAGCGCCCGTGTCCGCGGCGGTCATGTGCGATCACCCGATAGCCTTGGAGCAAGAAGAACATCATCTGGTTGTCCCAGTCATCCGCGCTCAACGGCCAACCGTGGTGAAACACGATGGGCGTCGCGTCTTTCGGCCCCCAATCCTTGTAGAAAATCCTGGTGCCGTCTTTGGTCGTAATTGCGTTCATGGCGTTTGTCCCTCGCGATCGGGTTGGTGAGGTTGCAGGGCGCTTACCAGCGCCTGCGTCAACCCGCAAAGGCTGGAAAGCGGTACCCGCAAACTTGAAAAAGGCAGTGGGCCCGAGGTCGTGGCCAACGAGTCACGAGCGGGCTTCGTCAGTGTAGAAGACGCACAGCAAGCAACACTTTCAAACGATAGGTGGAGCTTGCCAGTTACAAACCGGCCATTAATGACAGGCAGCAATCAGGTGATACCAGCCACTCGACAGAAGTCGTCATTCAATCCCGAGCAATCTTGTCATTTGCCAAGGCTTAGGGCAGGGTCGATACCACTGATATCTCTGCCAAAGGAGTCACTCCATGTCAAAGCTATATCCCAGTATCGATCCCGAGGGGTTGGTCGAGTACTCAGTGGTCTACACCGACCGCTCGCTCAACCACATGTCGCAGTCATTTCAAGGCGTGATGAAGAACATTTCCACGACCCTGAAACAGGTCTACAACGCCCAGGCTGTTGCGGTGGTCCCGGGCAGCGGCACATTCGGCATGGAAGCAGTGGCGCGACAGTTTGCCACCGACCAGCAATGCCTGGTGATACGCAACGGCTGGTTCAGTTATCGCTGGAGCCAGATCCTTGAGATGGGCAACATCCCGGCGGCCACCACGGTGCTGAAAGCCCGACCGGTCGATACGGGTCGCCAGGCTGCCTACGCCCCACCCCCTCTGGACGAAGTGCTGGCAGCCATTGCGGCTTCGAGGCCGCAGATTGTCTTCGCCCCCCACGTTGAAACCTCATCAGGGATTATCCTGCCCGACGACTACCTGAGGGCCGTCGGCGACGCCGTGCATGCGGTGGGTGGCCTGTTCGTGCTGGACTGCATCGCCTCAGGCACGCTTTGGGTTGATATGCAGAAATGCGCAGTCGACCTGCTGATCAGCGCACCGCAGAAAGGCTGGAGCGCCTCCCCTTGCTGCGCCCTGGTGATGCTCAGTGCTTTGGCCCTCGAGCGCATCGAACAGACGCAGAGCAGCAGCTTCGCCTGCGACCTGAAAAAATGGCTTCAGATCATGCAGGCCTACGAACAGGGCGGACATGCCTACCATGCGACCATGCCCAGCGATTCCCTCGCGCGATTTAACGAAGTGATGAAAGAGACGCAAGCCTACGGTTTCGACAAGGTCCGCGGCGAACAACAGGCGTTGGGTGATCGGGTGCGCGCAATGTTGGCCGGCAAAGGCATCAAAAGCGTGGCCGCAGCCGGCTTTCAGGCCCCTGGCGTAGTGGTGAGCTACACCGAAGATGCCGACATCAAGAGCGGCAAGAAATTTGCCGCACACGGCCTGCAGATCGCCGCCGGAGTGCCGTTGCAATGCGACGAACCGGCCGACTTCCAGACCTTCCGCATCGGTCTGTTCGGACTCGAAAAGCTGCACAATATCGAGCGCACGGTGAGCACGCTTGAGCAGGCACTGGACGAGGTGATGGCTAACTAGGCCCTCATCTTGCCCTATCGAAGGCACCACGGTCTGACGAAGCTAGGGCGTAAAGCCCTAGCGGATAGCAGATGTCACTTTTTCTTTTTCGCCGGCTTTTCTGCCTTGTCTGATTTCTTAGCCTTGTCTGGCTTGCTATCAGCTTTTTTTGCAGACTTCTTCGGCTCGGCATCTTTTTTCTTGTCTTTCTTTTCGGAAGATTTCGAAAGAGCCGAGGCCGCAGCTGATTTCTTTGCCGGTGATGACTTTTTGTCTTTCAGTTCCTTGCTGGCTTTCGAAGCTTCACCTTTGCTTTTCTTCTCGTCTTTAGCCACGTTAATCACCTCTCGGGGTATGCCGGTATTGGCACATTGCCTGTGCGATTCCTCCACAAGCTGATCATTAGGCGAGCGCGTCCAAAGGCGGTTCAAATTTTTTGATGCGTTGAGACAGGCTTTGGATGAAGCACCGATATGTACTGAGGCCTGGACATCCTGAATAGGTCAACCGCTACGCCTCGAAAACCATTCCCCACAAAAAAGCCCACTGACCGTCTCCGATCAGTGGGCTTTTTCTGATTACGCTTCTACTTACAAAGCCATATCACTAGCCGCATTAGCCTTCGGCGCTTTCGCCTTATCAGCATCAGCCGGAGCAGCAGCCGGAGCAGCCACCTGACCCATCGCCGGCGGCGGAGTCAGTTGCAGCACCTTCGCGGTGTAAGCCCACTCCTGCGCGACCTTCTCAGGGCTGCCATTCAACTGAGTGCCATAGCTCGGCACGATCTGGTGCAGCTTCTCCTGCCAGGCCGGCGAAGCGACCTTGTCCTTGAACACTTTCTGCAGCACGGTCAGCATGATCGGTGCAGCGGTCGACGCGCCCGGCGAAGCGCCCAGCAGGCCTGCGATCGAGCCGTCAGCGGAAGAAACGATTTCAGTACCCAACTTCAGCACGCCACCCGCCGCTTCATCGCGCTTGATGATTTGCACGCGTTGGCCGGCTTGCCACAGGCGCCAGTCTTCAGCTTTAGCGTTCGGGAAGTATTCTTTCAGGGCGTTGAGGCGGTCTTCGTCAGACAGCATCAGTTGGCCGGCGAGGTACTCGACCAGCGGGTATTCCTTGATACCGACCTTCGTCATCGGCCACACGTTGTGCGTGGTGGTGGTGGTCAGCAGGTCCAGGTACGAGCCTTCTTTGAGGAACTTGGTGCTGAAGGTCGCAAATGGGCCAAACAGGATGACGCGCTTGCCGTCCAGGACACGGGTGTCCAGGTGCGGAACCGACATCGGCGGTGCGCCAACGGAGGCTTTGCCGTAGGCCTTGGCCAAGTGTTGTTCGGCCAGGGTCGGGTTCTCGGTCACGAGGAACGAGCCGCCAACCGGGAAGCCTGCGTATTCCTTGGCTTCAGGAATGCCGGACTTCTGCAGCAGGTGCAATGCACCGCCGCCCGCGCCGATGAACACGAACTTGGCGTCGGTTTCGGACTTGGTGCCGTCTTTCAGGTTTTTGTAGCTGACGCGCCAGGTGCCGTCGTCGTTCTTGGTGATGTCTTGCACTTCGCTAGACAGTTTCAAGTCGAACTTCGGCGTGGTTTGCAGGTGCGCGACGAACTGGCGGGTGATCTCGCCGAAGTTGACGTCGGTGCCGATCGGGCTCCAGGTGGCCGCGATTTTCTGGTTCGGGTCGCGCCCTTCCATCATCAGCGGAACCCACTTCTTGATCACAGCCGGGTCTTCGGAGTACTGCATGCCGGCGAACAGCGGGCTCGCTTGCAGGGCTTCGTAGCGCTTCTTCAGGAACTTGATGTTGTCATCGCCCCACACAAAGCTCATGTGCGGCGTGGAGTTGATGAACGAACGCGGGTTTTTCAGCACGCCTTGCTGAACCTGCCAGGCCCAGAACTGACGGGAGATCTGGAACGCTTCGTTGATTTCAACGGCTTTCGGGATCTGTACGTTGCCCTTGTCGTCTTCCGGGGTGTAGTTCAGCTCGGCCAGGGCAGAGTGACCGGTACCGGCGTTGTTCCAGCCGTTGGAGCTTTCCAGGGCGACGCCGTCGAGGCGCTCGATCATTTCCATCGAAGTGCCAGGTTCCAGCTCGTTGAGCCAGACACCCAGGGTCGCGCTCATGATGCCGCCGCCGATCAGCAGTACATCGACTTTCTTTGCCTCTTCCGCGTGAACGGACGTGATCCCCATCGACAAAGCCAGCCCCAGCAGGGCCGTGTTCATTTTCTTAAACATCTGTAGCACCTATGATAAAACGCCATCCGCCCTTCCATCCTCGCTCACGGCCCCTTGGTTCACGACCTTCAGGCAGGACGTCGTGGGTGCTCGTGCACAAGAATCGAAGGGTGGGCACACAAGGCCGACGTGTCTCCATCGACCTCAGTTTATATGTCCCTACTGAACTGACTTTTTATCATTATTGGCTTCAGCTACTTGAGCGACATTGATCCTGTTGGCACGCCTCAAGGGCGTGCAAACTGAATAGGTCAAACCAAGTTGGCGCGCAGAATATCATGGCTGGACGACCGCGCGCTCCCAAAAGGACTTATGAGTCTAGTCCAGACGGGGCTCGTTCGCCGCGTCCCGGCCCAAACGATTCAGCACAAACACCTTGGCGTTGTGGGTCATTTGGTCCAGATGCCGGTCGCGTTGCTTTTCAGCATCGACCATTGCGCGTTTTCCGTGTTTTTGCAGCAAGTAGTTATGTATCTGCCGGACCTCTAAAGAACTGTAGATAAATGTGACATCCAACAGTCCCATCAAGCCTTCGCTGCTGTAGTCGCGGGTGTTCATCAGCACCTGCGTGCCGCGCACGCCCAGCACTTGAAAACCCATCGACTCGAACCACGGCACCTTGGCGACGGTGCAGGTCAGTTCGGCGTGAGGGTAGCGGCTGATCATGCCTTGCAACATGGCGCGTGCGACACCTCGGCGACGATGCCCCGAATCGACGGCCATGTAGGCCACGCCGCACGCTTCAGGATCGTCCTTGACCGGCAGGTACAGCAGAAAGCCGATGACCTTTTCAGGGTCGTCATCGTCGGTGGCGACGATCAACTCGACCGCAATACCTTTGCCGCCGCCAAGAGCTTCCAGGTACAGATGCACTTCGTAGCCGACCGCGTACTGATACACGTTGTACAGCGGGTTGCTCGGCGCGATGCCGACCATGCTGATGTCGGTCAGGTTGTCGACGACCATCTGCAGGATCTGGCTGTTGATGTGCTCCGGGCACGGGGCAACGAAGTGGGTGAGTTGGGGCATTGAAATTCTGACTCCGGGATAGCTTTACTGGGTATCGGCGGGGCTATTGTCACAGATTGATCGCCACGCCGCTTCTGCCAGCAACTCCCGGTAGGCCTTCGGACTGCCAGCCACCCTCCCCGACAACCATGCACGACAGTAACTGTCGGCCTGGCCGATGATCAGCGACGGCAGCAATTCCGCAGGAAACGCTCGCAGTTCATCGCGCCGGCCGGGTTCTGCCAGCCATTGTCCGAGCTTTTGATTGCGAGTTTTATTGCGAGCGGCCAGTTCTTCCTTGAACGGGCCTTTGGTGACGGCGAACCGCGCGTGGTACTGAAAACGTGCCCACTCGGGTTGGCGGTCGACCCAATCGACGTAGCTGTGGACCAGCGCATGCACGCCCTCTTCCGTCGTCTGTGCCTCAGCGAGATAGCTATCGCGAAGCAGTACCTGATCGTCCAGCGCGGTGAAAAACAGCGCGGCCACCAGGCCTTCCTTGTTGCCGAAATGATGGTAGATCGCACCGACGCTGGTATCGCATTCAGCGCGGATCATTTCGATGGTCGTGGCTTCGAGCCCTTGTTCGTTGAACAGGGCCAGGGCCTTTCTGAAGATGTCGCGCTTGAGTTCGGCTCTTCTGCCGGGGTAGCTGCGCTCGAGTAGATCTGCGGTTTCCATGAGGGATACAGGCCAGAAAATTCATGACAAGGCAGACAGCTGCCGGTGAGAAAGCCGCGCTAGGTTGACAGATTTCATCGCGACAGAATACTGTTCCGTAACAGAACATTATTCTGTTACGGAAGATCATTCTGTAAAACAATCCTTCAGCGAGGCTTCAAAATGAGTCAGTTTCTCAGCATGTTTAACAGCGCCGGCCCCGAAGCATTCAGCAAAATGGCCTGTCAGGTAGCGCCTTACTTCAGCACCATCAACCCGCTGATCGCCGAGTTGCGCCCGGGCCATGCCACGGTGCAGGTGCCGTTCAGCAGGGAGATCACCAACCACTTGGGCTCGGTTCACGCGATTGCGATGTGCAACGCCGCCGAACTGGCCGCCGGGACGATGACCGACGTGTCCATTCCCGCGGGTGCGCGCTGGATTCCGAAAGGGATGACGGTTGAGTATTTGGCCAAGGCCAAAACAAATGTGACGGCAGTGGCCGATGGTGAGGCAGTGGACTGGCTGACTGAAGGCGACAAGATTGTGCCGGTGGACATCCATGACGCCGAAGGCAAAAAGGTATTCACGGCGCGGATCACCATGAACGTGAAACTTGCCTGAGCACCCGAAATCCTGTAGCAGCTGGCGCAGCCTGCGTCCGGCTGCGAAGCAGTCGTAAACCCGACTGACGCGGTCTAACTGATGTACCGCGCGCTCTGATTTAACGACTGCTTCGCAGCCGGACGCAGGCCGCCAGCTGCTACAAAGATTTGCGTTACCAGTCGTAGCTCATTTCAACCGACGCCACCCGCTCCTGGCCATAGTAGCAACCGAACGAATAATTGCAGTCCGACACGTACTCGCGATCAAACACGTTTTGCACGTTCAAGCGGGTTTGCAAGCCACGCAAACTTGGGTCGAGTTTGCCCATGTCATAACTGAGGGTGGTGTCGTAGACCACGTAAGACGGCACGTCGAACGAGTTGGCCGAATCCCCCGGTTTGCGCCCGGTGTATCGGGCGCCTGCGCCAAAAGTCAGGCCATTGAGCGCCGCTTGGGTGAAGTGATAGTCCGCCCACAACGAGGCGGAGACCGGCGACTGTGCTTCATTGCGATTGCCCTTATCGCCATAGGTGCTCTTGGTGTAGAACGAGTCGATGTAGGTCGCCGCCGCCAGCACGTCGACGTTGTCGATGCTGGACTTCACTTCCAGTTCAACACCGCGCGAACGCACTTCGCCTGCCTGGGCCTGGTACTGCGGATACTCGTCGTCACCGGTCAGCACGTTTTTCTGTTTGATCTGATAGACCGAGGCGGTGATCAGCGTCTTGTCGAACGGTTGGTATTTCACGCCCACTTCGTATTGCTCGCCCTCGGTCGGCTCAAAGGCATTGCCGCCCCGTTCAGGCGCAGCGGTGCCGATAGTCGGCAGGAAGGATTCGGAGTAACTGACGTAAGGCGCCAGGCCGAATTCGGTGACGTAGGTCAGGCCCACGCGACCGGTGAATTTGTTGTCGCGTTGCGAAACGACGGTCCGGGCAAGAATGTCTTTGTTATCGATTTCCGCCCAGTCCTGACGACCTCCGATGGTCAGGATCCACTGGTCCAGTTTGATCTGGTCCTGCACGTACACACCCGTCTGACGCAGGGTGTTGTCCCATTTTGTGTCGAGCACCGGCGTCACGCTGCTGGTGTCGTAGTTGTTCTTGCCGTAGAGGTCGACCGGCAACACGTTATTCGCATTGAGGCCATCGTACTTGCGGCTGAAATGGCGATAGTCCACGCCCGCCAACGTGGTGTGCTCCAGCGCGCCAGTGTTGAATTTGTATTCCAGGTTGTTATCGATGGTGTAGGCAATGTTGTGCTGGCGCCAGTCAAGTTTGGTGCGGTTGGCGCGGGTGTAATCGGTCACGCCTGAACTGTCGGTGACAAAGCTGCGCAGGTAGAAGCCCTTGTAACGGTCGCGCACGTCGGTGTAACGCGCGGTGGAGCGGTACTTCAAGTCATCGGAGAAGTTGTGGCTGAAGTCATAGCCGAAAACATACTGGTTACGTTTGTAGTCGTTGTAGTGCGAGTCACCGGAGAAAAAGTCGCGGTTGATTTTCTCGCCCGTGGGGCCGCGATTCAGCGAGCCGATCCTCGGCAGCGTCTGATAATCGACCTGGCCGTCATCACGCTGGATCTGCGCCAACAGCGTCAGCGAGGTGTCGTCAGTCGGTGTCCAGGTCAGGCTTGGCGCCAGCAGCATGCGTTCGCTGTGGGTGTGCGCGACCTGGTCGTTGCCTTTGTTCGTGACGCCGACGAGGCGATAGGTGAAGGCTTTCTGATCGTCGATCGGGCCACTGGTGTCGAACGCGCCGTTGACCCGGTTGTAGCTGCCCGCACCGAGCTTGACCTGGCTGCGCTGTTCCGTGGTCGGACGTTTGGAGACCATGTTGATCAGCCCGCCCGGCTGGTTCTGCCCATAGAGAACCGACGACGGGCCTTTGAGCACTTCGATGCGTTCCAGGGTGTACGGATCGATTTGTGGTGCGCCGCCCAGGCTGCCGGCATACGGAATGTAGGCGCCATCCAGGTACAACGGCGTCGGTGCGAAACCACGGCTGGTGATTTCGTCGGCAATCGAGTTGCGGTCGGTGAAACCGCCGGTATTCAGGCCGGGGGTGTAGCGCAGCGCCTGGGTCAGGTTGCGTGCACCCTGTGCCTCTACTTGATGCGCGGTCACCACGTTGATGGCCTGCGGAATTTCCAGGATCGGCGTGTCGGTTTTGGTGCCCGTGGCGCTGCGGGTGGCGACGTAACCGTCCACAGGACCGTAGGCGGACTCGATGAGTTCACCCGAAATGCTGGTCGCACCCAGTTGCAGCGCCGAGCCCGATTCCACGATTGGCAACAGCGAATAGCTGCCGTTGTCCAGGCGCACGGCCTGTAATTTGCTGCCAGCGAGTAGCTGCCGCAACCCGGCATCAACCGTGTAGCGACCGTGCAATCCTGCCGATGTCTGACCGCCCGCATGCGCCGGGTTGAAGGAAACGGTCACACCCGCAGTGGCGGCAAACTGAGTCAACGCCGCCCCCAGGGAACCGGCAGGAATATCGAACTCTGTTTCGACGTTGGTCTGCGCCCACGCGGGCTGCGCTATGACCGTCATCCCCAACGGGACGACCAGCGCCATCCCCAGAAACGCCGCGTGGACGGCCCGGTTCAGCGGTTTAATAGAGGGTTTGCAGTTAAAGGGATTGCGAGGGGTCATGCAGTTTCCTTTCGCCCGGCGGCAGTGAATGGCGGCGACTAAGTGCGCCTCTACCTACAAGGTCGAATGAGAAACAGAATCAACAACCCCTCCCGACACATTCTTTTCGGATGGACAATCACACCGGTTCCACACTGGCCCAATACCGACTGAAGCGGCGAATGCGTACCGGAAACGTTGAGGTCAGGTTGTCCAGAATCGTGTCGGTACTGCCGAGATGGAACGCACCGGAGATGCGCAACGCAGCGACCGCTGGATCGCATCCCAAATGACCGGGACGATAGCGCTGCAACTCCATGACGAAATCGGCCAGGCGCCAGTCATTGACCACCAGCATGTCGCGAGTCCAGGCATCCGCTTGAGGATTGGCCCTCTGCATAGGGTCAATGCTGTCGCTGCGAAAACTCAGCTGCTGCCCGGCGTCCACGCGCACTGCAGCGCCAGCCAGATGAGCGGAGCGCACTTCAACCGCATGCTCTTGCACACAGACCTGCGTCTGCCCCGCTTCGCTGCGCACGATAAATCGCGTGCCCAGTGCACGGATGCTGCCTTCATCGGTATGCACAATGAAAGGCCGCGACAGTTGATCGCGCGCCGTTTCAATCTGGATTTCACCGCTGAGCAAACGAATTTCCCGCAGCCGTTCGCTGTAGCGAATGTCCACGGCAGTGGCGGTGTTGAGTTGCAGCTGGCTGCCGTCGTCCAGCCGTACGCGGCGGCGCTCGCCAGTGCCGGTGCGCTGGTCCGCCATCAGCGTCGGCAGCGGCGTGGTGTTCCAGGCCACTGCGCCCGCCCCGCTCGCCGCCAGCAGAATCGACAACACCTTGAGCACGTCGCGCCGTTTGGCGCGGGCGCTGGTCAGTGTCGGCCGCGCGATGCCGGGGGCGACCTGACCGAGTTTGTCCTGCAGACGCGCAAGGCGGTCCCAGGCCTGCTGATGGCGCGGATCGCGCTCCAGCCAGTGCCGATGCGCCTCACGAACGGCCTCGTCCGGCACCTCGCTGCGCAAGTCGACATACCAGCGTGCCGCCGCTTCAAGGGTGGCGTGATCCAGTGATTGGGCACGGGCCACGGCTCAGTCCTCGACCAGCAACAGGCAGTGAGTCAGGGCACGTACCGCGTGTTTCTTCACCGTGTTCACCGAGACGTTCATGCGCCGGCCGATCTCCACATAACTCAAGCCGTCGAGCTGCGACATCAGGAAAATCTCACGGGTCCGGCTACCCAGGCCATCGAGCAAGCGGTCGATTTCCAGCAGGGTTTCGATAATCAGCGCACGGGTTTCAGGCGAGAACGCCACCGGCACGGGGATGAGCGCGAGGGTTTCCAGATAGGCCTGCTCCAGCGCCCGACGGCGGAACATGTCGATCATCAAGCTGCGCGCGACCGTGCTCAGGTAAGCGCGAGGCTCACGCAATTCGGGCGCCTTGCGCTGGGTCAGCACCCGGATAAACGTGTCCTGGGCCAGGTCCGCGGCATTGTCGACGCAACCGAGTCGTTTGCGCAGCCAGCCGCAGAGCCAACTGTGATGGTCCTCGTAAAGCGTATGCACGGCGCGTTGCAGCGAGAGATCAACAGACGACATGGAGAAGGCCCAATGCGGAGAGTTATTTGATAATGACTCTCATTTTCTTGAATGCCGCTGGTTTTGGCAAGGCCGGCGATTACCGGGTGGCTCTTATCGACACAGGCCCTTGCAGCCAATGCCATTCAACTCATCGACACCAAACCGGCCTTTCCAGTGCCGCTCATAATCTTCCCTGGGGAAATCACTCGGCGAGGCGCCGACGGCAAAGGCGTCGAAAACCGCTTCGGCGTATCGCTGATTTTTCGGGCACATCGGGGCCGCGGGGACATACATCACATTGCCCCAGCCCTGCTGTTTCTCGACCGGCGCGACGCTGTGAATCACGTCGCAGTGCCACCACACCGAGTCGCCCGCCCGGATATCCGGGATCGGGCTCATGCCATCGACCAGCAAGGGATGCCATTGCTTCGAGACGGGCAACACTTTCCCCGGCGCGACGCCGCAAAGCTCGTCCTCCGGAACATCCTTGAGCAGCGGCCGTAAAAGCAGGTACGCCATGGCTTTGGGGATAGGCAGCGTATGGAGCACGCCTTGATCGGCGTTCATATCGGAAAGCGCGGTCCAGCCTTGAAAGGTGCGGAAGGCCGAACACTTTACGGTGTCCTGATACGCGTATTCGTCGACTTCGGTGCGGTAGGCAGCGTCCCAGGGATCGTAGGATTTGAAGTCGTTGTTGTAGATCTTGTCGAACACCTTCAAGTAAGCCGGATGCAACCAGCGCTCCAGCGCCCCGGAATCCGTGTGTGGGCCCAGTCCTTTGGAGGTGGTGCCCGGCGGGCGGCGGCGAACCCGATCGGGGTACAAGGCATTCACATCCGGATCAAACCATTGCCGGCCTTCGGAGTGGGTTTTCCAGAGCCGGTTCAGAAAGGATTGCGCCGTCGCCATGCGCTCGTGCTGGCGCAACTGCATTTGCGAGCGCGACCAATAGATGGGGAAAATCTCCGGGCGCGAGGCGTCAAGGTTGCCGAAGAACTGGTCGACCGGCCCTCGATAGATCGCATCGAAGGCATTGTCATCCAGGTAATCGAGCAAGCCTTTGTCCCATTCGGCCACTTGCCCGGCAGCAAAGTGGCCTCTGATGACCACGCACCCGCGACGTTTGATCGCCGCCAATTCATCGTCCGTTACCGCGCCTTCGGCGATGGCCTGGTAATCCAGAATGGGCCATGCGCTGCCCGTCATGGCTTGCTGGTCCCTGATCGAGGCGAGTTCGGTTTCGATGAACGCGCTGACTTCGGCAAACAGCGATTCCACATCGCCAATTTGCCTGCGCAAGGCCTGCTTCATCCGGACGATGTTGTCTTTGTAATGCTCTGGGAGGACTGCGCTTTCGAAGCTGTGATAGTTGCTCATCGTGGCGACCTGGTGATGGTTGTTAAAAGCCAGGTCACTACACCACTGACAGCTTGCTCGACTCAGCCGGATTAGAAGCGTTCGCTGATACGATTGTGGCGTCTGCAACGCACTACCGAAAATGACGCCCGTGAAACGTGCGATACGCGCTCGGCGTCAGGCCTTTTTGCGCCTTGAACTGTCGGTTGAAGAGTGCCAGCGATGAATACCCCACCGTCTCGCCAATCAACGAAATGGGCGTGTTGCCTTGTAGCAACATCGCGCACGTCCGTCCGATGCGCAGACGCGCGATGTAGTCCAGCGCCGTACAGTGCGTATGCCGCCGGAACATTCGATGGAATGCCGAGACGCTGATGCACGCGATGCCCGCCAATTCGCGGATCGTCAGTGGCTCGCAGTAGTGAACGTGCAGGTGGTCGAGCACCCGTTGCAGACGCGCATCCTCACCCGCCCCACTCGCGGCTTCAGCTTCAGTCACCGGGTCGCTGATAATTCGCTCGGCGGCCGTGTCCCGGGACAGCTGCGTCAAGACATAAAGCAGGGAAACCAGACGCTCGGGTCCTTGCTGCTCCACCATCGCCTCAATCACCGGCCGCAGCGCCTTTGACGCCTGATCGCTGAAGCGCACGGCGCACTGCGCGGCGGCCAGCAGCGCTTGTAACGAGCCCATCTCCGGGAACAGGTTAACCAGCGAATCGGCCCACGCCTGGGAAAACCAGATCACCAGCGCAACATGTGGCCGGGCCGGATCGATCAACTCACCCGAGCACCAGCTGTGTGGCACATTCGGCCCCAACAGCACCAGATCACCGTCGTCATACAGCCGCACGTCATTGCTCACATAGCGATGTCCGCGGCTGTTGAGCGTCAGGGTCAGCTCGTACTCCGGGTGATGGTGCCACTCGAACGGAATTTCGTCGGGCAAGTGCCGGTTCAGCATCGACCACGATGCATCGGTGGGGACGGGGATTTTTTCGAAACTTGGCTTCACGACGATACATTCCTGCCCGGCTGCCTGGTGCAAACGCCAGAATCGTAACACTCGCTTTGCACAAAGACCTGTTGTGCCTAAAGTCTGTCTGAAACGCAGGAGGCCGCTTCGCAGCCCAGCGGGAGCAAGCTGCTTCGCCACAGGTTGTTCAGCGCTTGTTGTATCGCGTGACGCTTTCAAGCCGGGCCGAAAAACCTTTCTGCCCCCTACTCCGAAACAGCCACCTGATTACGCCCCCGCGCCTTGGCCCTATACAGCGCTTTATCTGCGTTATTGAGCAAACTTTGCAGATCGTTGTCGCCACTCTCCATCGCTGCAACCCCCAGACTCGCCGATATGCGGTGAACCGGCCCGGTCATCAATCCACCGATCGACTGGATCAGTTGCTCGGCGATGTTGAGGGCAATTTCAATGGACGTATCGGGAAGTAGAATCGCGAACTCCTCGCCCCCCAGCCTGCCGAAGACATCGGTATCGCGAAACGACCGGTTGATGATCACGCCCATTTGCCGCAACACCTGATCGCCGACCTGATGGCCGTAGGTGTCATTGATGTGCTTGAAGTGATCCATGTCCAGCATCACCGCGCACAGCGGTAGGCGGTTGTGTTTGCAGTCATGGAACAATTGCTGGGCATGCTGGAAGAAGGCGCGGCGGTTTTTCAGGCCGGTGAGTTCGTCGGTTTGCGCGGCGTAAGTGGAAATGCGATGGGCGCGTTCCATTTCGCGGGTGAGCTGGAAGGCGGTTTCCAGTGCTTCGGACAGTTTGCGTGTCGCGCTGGCCACGAATGAGGCGAACACAATAACGGCCAGCGCCATGCCGATTTGCAGCGCGGACGGTTGGAACAGCAGCCAGAAGGTACACGGCAACAGGACCAGGCCAATGGACGCCAACGTCATGTACCGATAGGACGAGTAACACGACACCGCGCTGACCGACATGCCGACGGCAAAAAGCATGACCAACGCCTGGGCCAACAGGTCGTTTGCCGGCATGACTGCTAAAGCGCCCGCCCCCCAGATACCGGCGGACAACATCAGCGTGAACCAGTATCTCCTCTCCCAGCGTTCCGGGGTGCGCTCACTTTCCGGGCAGCGAAACCAGGCGACGAACATCAGGATGCGCAGCAACGACGACGCCGTCAGCAGCCCTATCCACGTGAAAATGACGCTGTGGTCGAAACGCTCCCAGCACAGGCCGCACAACATGATCGCAGCGAGAAAACTGCCGAAAATCGCAGGGAATGACTGGTGGAATAGCTGATGCAATCGATCACTGCGCACCTGCGCGGCGATGAAAGTATCCTGGTCGTGCCGAAATCCTGGGCCACCCATTTGATCCGCCTGATCATGATGCTGCGACAAAAAAAGCGATTGTGGCACCCTGCCACTCAGGCAAACAAACATTTACGACTCATGGGTACCTGCACATTCACCCTAATGCGCCCCTGAAGCCCTCAGTGACAATCGTCAGAAAAGTAATAGCACACAAGTGCGCCTCCCACGTTCCGCAGTCATCAAGCCAAATGACATTCCATCGTCAACGTACAACGCGTTCGTCCTGCTACGCTTTTGAGGCCTCCAATGGAATCGGGCGATAATTATAAATACGGGGGGGAGCCCCTTGACTGTTGAGGTTGCACAATGTGAGAGCCCAATTTATCAGCGCCGTCATTACCCTGACCATGATCGGTGTGACGACTTATGGATTTATAGAGTGGGACGCTAGCGAGCGCGCACGCCGGGATGCGGTGTGCAAGGCCGCGCAAGAGCACAAGGAAACGGTGGAAATTCGCGCGCGGGCGATGGCTGCCGGGCTGTCTGTCGATGCTTATGCCGAGGCCGAAAAGGCGGAAGTCGGCAAATTGGTCAGTTCCCTGGATAACGCGAAGAATGATGCCGAGGTTGAAGCGGTCATAGACGCACACGCCGCCGAGCTGCAGGCGCAGGACGCCGCCACCGACGCGGAATTGAAAAACCAGGGGAGCCAGCAATTTCTCGAACAAAAGTTCAAGGAACAGCGGATCACCACGGACATCAAGCAGGAAATTGAACGCGCCGAGAAGGCGGTGGCGGATGCTTGTAGTTAGTGCAGACTGCGGACGATCAAGCCAGTCGTGTACGACAGGATCGGCCTTATCGCCTGGGCTCGCTTGATTAACGCTGCGGCGCAACCATCCGGAACCGGATATTGATGGCGTCGGAAACGACGCTATCAGCCCATTCACCCTCGCCAACCTTGAAGTCACTACGCTTGAGCGTCAGCTGGCCGTCAAAAATACCGATGGCATTCTCCTCTTTCAGCAGGACCGGAACGGCCACCTCACGGGTGACGCCCCTGAGCGTGAGTTTGCCGGCGATCGAATAGCGGTGGTCACCCAGCGCTTTCACGCCGGTCGATTCAAACGTCGCCTCGGGGTACGTCTGCGTGTCGAACCAGGCAGGCTTTTGCAATTCGGTGTTGGCGTCTTCGCTGCCGGCATCGATGCTGTCGAGCTGGATGGTGAGCGCAGCGTGGCCCGCTTCAGGGTTGGCCGTGTCGAAATCAAGCGTGGCCTTGAACTTGCCAAACGTGCCATACACCCGTGAGCTGAACTGTTTGTAGGTGAATGAGATCGTACTGGCGGTTTCATTCACTTGCGTGTATTCGGCCGCTTCGGCACAGAGGAAAAAGCCGAAGGCAAGCGCAGCAGCCAGTACGGAAAACGACGGGGATCGAAAATTCATGGGGCGCTCCGGTCGTGGCCCACGCAGGCCAGCGATAGGTGGACTAAAGCAAAGAACCTTTGTTTATTCCACTTCACACCGGGACTTCCGACCACCTGTCGGCCAACGCGACTCAGCGCCCGATGCTGCCACCCGCGCAGGTGTTTAATGAATCAAGCACTCACCGCATCGGGAGACTGGACATGAAAATCGTCGTCATCGGTGGCACCGGGCTGATTGGCAGCAAGCTCTGCCAGAACCTGCGGGACCTGGGGCATGTAGCCCTGGCGGCGTCGCCGAGCACCGGCGTCAATGTCATCAGCGGTGAAGGCCTGACGGTGGCGTTGAAAGGCGCGGACGTGGTGGTCGACGTGTCGAACTCGCCCTCGTTCGAGGACCACGCGGCGTTGCATTTCTTCGAAACCGCCGGGCACAACCTGATCGCGGCGGAGAAGATCGACGGGGTCAAACACCATGTCGCCCTGTCGGTGGTCGGCACCGAGCGGATGCTCGACAGTGGTTATTTCCGGGCGAAGATGGCTCAGGAAAAACTCATCAAGAAGTCAGGCATTCCTTACACCATCCTGCGGGCCACCCAGTTCTTCGAGTTCATCCATGCCATTGCTCACTCCGGGCGCGAGGAAGGCGACACCATTCACTTGACGTCCTCCGCGCTGCAACCGGTGGCCTCGGACGATGTGGCGGCGGCACTGACGGACATCGCGCTGAAAGCGCCGGCCAATCAGACCGTCGAGGTGGCTGGCCCTGAAAACCGCCCCCTCATCGAGTTCGCGAGCGATTACTTGAAGCATACAAAGGACCCGCGCCAGACCGTGGTGGACGACACGGTTCCTTACTTTGGTGCGCCGATCAATGACCAGTCGCTGACACCGGGCGCCAACCCCATCGTCGGTGCGACGCGGTTTCAGGACTGGCTTGAAACCCACTAGGCGGTCATGCGCTAGACCACCGCAGCAACCATCTGCATCGGCGTCATCTTCGTGACCATCATCATCACGATCACAAACATCCCCGCAAAACCCGCTACGCCCATCCAGAACCATTTCTGGTAGACCGACCTGTATTGCGCGTCGAGCCCTTCACCGGTCTCGACCGCACTCAACGCCATCCCGTGCAACCGCTTTTGCAGCACCAGCACCGGCAGCCACAGCGAGCCCACACACAGGAAAATAATCAACGAGGTCAGGATCCATTCGGTGCTCATGGGCAGCCCGGACACTTTCATCAGCAAGTAACCCGTGGCGATCTGAATAAAGCCTGCCGGTGTGGTGATCCAGGTGTCGAAGCGCACCACCATTCTGGCCACATGCGCGATCACTTGCGGGTTGGCCGTGCGACTGGCGGCGATCAAATAAAGGTAGGAGCCCATGCCGAAGCCGAACAGGAAAATCGCGGCAATGACGTGCAGGTACTTCAGGCACAGATAGAGCATGCTCAGCCCTGCTCGTCAGAAAAGCGCACGGACAGCTGCAGATTGGCCGGATCGTTGATCGCGGCCATGTACTCGTCAACGTTGATTTCACCCACGCAAGGACGGGCGCCGGATGCCGGCGCGTAACCCGCGACCAGTTTTGCCGCCAGGGCGACAGCCGCGCAGCTCGGGATTTCGGGGCCCTTGTCGTTGTGCGCCGTCAGTTGCACAGTCATGGACAGCGGCTGCCCATCAACGCCCTGCCCTTCGACATCGATGTACATCGCACTCAGTCCATCGCCGAATCGCTCAAACCACGTCCCCCAGCGATGCAGCCTTGCCGCCCACGCCGCCGAGTCACGCACCAGCCCGACTCTTAGCGCCTCAGCGAGCACGTAGTTGGCCACGCCACCGAGTTTCAGCCCCGAGCCCGCCTTGAAACTTAAGGTATGGGCGCCGTAGCGGCTGGCGAAAATATCCATGTCCGGCACATCGACATTGGACAGAACCCGGTTCCCAAGTTGCGGCATCTTGCGCAGGGTCAGGTCCTGCCAGCCCGAGACTTCGTGCACCTGACCATTCTTGAGCTGCTTGATCGGTTTGCCCGCGTAGGCCAGCACGCCTTCGACGGTCGAGAGGCCGGGCATCTTGGCCGAGGAAGAAATACCATGCTCGATCGAGTCGATGCGTTTGAAGCGATAACGGTATTGGTCGATAAGCGCCGACGACAGCGTCGGCACCGAACTGCAGCCACTGAGAATCGTCACGCCTGCCAGTTTTGCGTTGGCGTCGAGCACATCAATGCCGTTGACGAAGGTGCGGCAGTCAGCCAGATCGCAGTAATTCACGCCCGCGTCGATGCAGCTTTGTGCGACCGCATAGGATTGCCCCTGGAACGGGCCACCGGTGTGCACGACCCACTGAATGCCCATCGCGCTCAGTGTGGAACCGAACGCAGCGCCCATGGCATCGCCGCACCAGCTCTCGCTGAGCCGGCCGGACTGGGTTTTCAGCTCATCGACCTTGCGTTGCAACTTGCTGGAATCGCGGCCCGAGATCACCAACTCGACGCCCGGCATCGCGACTAAATGCCTGCAAACGATGCTGCCGAAGTTTCCGTAGCCACCGATCACCATTACCCTGAGTGCCATTTAACGCTTTCCTTGACCATTGGATCGTGTAGCTGATTCCTGCAACCGACAGAGCAACCCGAGTATCAGTAATCAGCTGACCTGAAAGTAACTTTCGATGTTTTTGAAGAGCCTTTCGAGGAACACTTCGTCCATTGCTTTGAATCCTGCCTTTAGAAACGCCGGCATGCTTTCTCCGCCGACCAGTTCGTTTCGGATTTCTTCGAACACTTCCCTGTCCTCCGCCAAAACACCAACAGCCACTTTATCAGCGGCGATCGGAATGGGTATTGAATGTCTCGAACAGCCGCGCGAATTCGGCAATCGCCGGCTGGATATCCCGTTCGAACACCTGATCAAAATCGTCGCGCCGCCCCAGGCACTCCTCACACAATTTAGACAGCCACTGAGGCGTAATAAGGGTGAAATCACACTTGTCTACGACAGTGCCAGGCTCATGATGCGTGGTTTGTGTGATCAATCTGAATCGTCGCCCCGGCGCGGGTTCAGGTGATTCGGCATTGAAGAGTTGATCCAGTCGCAATTCTTCAGACAAGACTGCTTCTTTCATCTCCAGAATCACGCTGACAAACGAATGGGTCCCGGGAAATTTTTCCAGGCAAATATGGCCGGCAAAACCCACCGTACGGGCAACCAATGCGGTTGTTTCACGCAGACACCGCGCCACATTGGAAACATCGAAGGGATAAGTTGTTTGCCTGGACTTCCTGGAGTTTTCCCGACTTGCCGGCATACCCGCAGTTACCTGGACAGGCTTATGCACCACATTCCAGATCGGGTTCTCGCGGATGATTGCTTGCTTTTCCGCTTCGGCAGCCAACGCCTGAGTGGGGAACCGTTCAATTTTGATATAGGCAATGTCATCCGCCCACTGGGAGGATCGTCGGTGCTGCGATAGCCGCGAGGCGGTACTCAGAGAGATACCGACATAAAGCAGTTTATCGGTCTCATCAAAATGTCGGTAAAGCTCTCTGCCTTGTTTGTCTCGTGCAGTCATGGTCGATTGCCGTCCCTGATCCCGTGTGAATACCCTTTTTGATGAAGCTTCCTGACCCAGTTACAGAGGGAACAGCGATCCGATGTTTTTCGCTTTAGGTTTAATGTTTCCACCCGGCTCATATATGGCGATCAGCAACGACTCAAGCACCAGCCGATCGACATCACATTCAAGTGCAACAAAACGCATATATGACCAACTGCTCCACCAGGTTGCCGACAACATCGGCGGCCCGAGGCTACTAATTAGCCATCACTCTGTCCAGCGCTGAACCCTGTCCCATCCGCGCCTTCAAAAATCCGATAAACGCCGTGACCTTCGGCGACGGCAAATGCTCCCGAGCCGTGACGGCATTCAAATCCTGTGGCGGTCCGATCCACTCCGGTAGCACCCGGCATAACCGCCCCGCCTCGACGTCAGCCTGCATGCTTTGCTCCATTCCCAGGCTCAGCCCCTCACCGGCACACAACGCATCTTTCAGCAGGGCCGGATCGTTGGCGATGATCGACGGCTCGACCCGGTAATTACGCAACTTTGCGCCAGCCTTGCGCAACGGCCAGACATAACCCACATCGCGCCGGGCCTGATGCAACACCAGCGTGCGGTGTTCGTTCAGTTCGTCCGGCGTTGCCGGTTGGTCGTGGCGCTTGATGTAGTCGGGCGCCGCAAAGACGCCTGTCGGGTAACTGGCCAGCCGCCTCGCGATCAGGCTGGAGTCCGGCAAGGCGCCAAGACGCAACGCCACGTCTATCTCTTTGCCGACCAGATCCAGCGGTACATGAGAAGCGAGGATCTCCAGTTTGATGTCCGGATAGGCCTGACGAAACCCGGCCACCAACGGCGAGAACCAACTGACCCCGAACGAGTACGGCACCGTCACCCGCAACCAGCCGCGCGGGTCATCGCGCAATTGATGCACCGCCAGTTCGGCGTGCTCCAATGTGGTGGCGATGTCTTTGCACTGCTCGAAGTAAACCGCCCCGGCCTCGGTGAGGCTCAACTGGCGCGTGGTGCGACGCAGCAGCTGCACGCCGATGGCCTGCTCCAATTCGCGTACCCGGCGGCTGACGGTGGTCTTGGGAATCTGCAGGGCATGGGCGGCGGCGGTGAAACTGCCCAGGCGCACCACCCGCACAAACACCAGCGTGTCGTTCAAATCTCTGATCATCGAACAGCCTGCGGAGCACGTTGAGATAGCGCATTGTGCCACTAACGGCACATTCCATACCGTGTTTATGGGCTAATCACCGCTACCGATGAAACCTATGATCGGGTCTCTCAACTGGAGGCCCTCTCATGAATTTGAATGAATACGCCACTTACGACGGTATCGGTCTGGCCAAACTGGTCAGGAGCGGTGAGGTCACTGCTGCGGAACTCGCCGACCTGGCGATTGAAGCCGTGCAACAGGTCAATCCACTGATCAACGCCGTCATCGAAACCTGGTCGACGACGGTTACCGAAGGCACGGGGCCCTTGGCCGGCGTACCCTTCCTGATCAAGGATCTGGCGATCACCTCCGCCGGGCGCCGCGTTGAGTTGGGCAGCCGCCTGGCGCAAGGTCTGGTTGCCGACGCGGACTCGTTCTTGATGCAGCGTTTCAACGCCGCCGGGCTCGCCACGGTGGGACGCACCACCACACCGGAAATGGCATTCAGTACCGAGACCGAATCCGTACTGCAAGGCCCGACCCGTAACCCGTGGGACACCCGACTGTCAGCAGGAGGATCGAGTGGTGGTTCGGGCGCCGCAGTGGCCGCCGGTATCGTGCCGATTGCCCACGCCACGGATGCCGCAGGCTCGATCCGCGTACCGGCGGCTTTCAACGGCTTGGTCGGGCTCAAGCCGACCCGTGGCCGCACTTCAAACGGCCCGGCGCTGGATGAAGTGTTCGCCGGTTTCGGTGTGCAGTTGGGGTTGTCGAGAACCGTGCGCGACAGCGCGGCGTTGATGGACATTGTCCAGGGTTACTCGCCGGGCGATCCTTACCACACTGCCGCACCGGCCGAGGGCTTTCTGGCTCAAGTAGGCCGTGATCCGGGACGGTTGCGCATCGGGCTCCTCGACGCGCCTTGGAACGGCGCTGCGCTGGACCCGGACATTGCCGACGCCACCCACGCCGTCGCCCGCGAACTGGAAACCCTCGGCCACCACGTTGAACGCGTAAAAGCTCCACTCGGCACATCGTGGGAATCCTTCGTCGAAGCCAACGCCCACATCTGGTGTGCCACCCTCGTGCGCTGGATTGACGGGTTGTCCGCTGCCACCCAACGGCCCATCGACCTGACCACTCTGGAACCTGCCACCCTCGCCTGCTACGTCTACGGCCAACAGGCCCGCGCAGTGGAATTCGCCGGTGCGCTGGAGGTTCGCAATCTCATCTCGCGCAGCGTGGCGAATTGGTTCGATGACTTTGACGTGCTGCTGACGCCGACGCTGCCGCACCTGCCTCAGGCGCTCGACACTTACAGCCGTGGCGCCGAAGCAATGGACGGTTTGCAATGGACGGCGCGGGTGTTCGAGCACTCGCCTTTTACGCCGGTGTTCAACGTGGCGGGGACGCCGGCGATATCGCTGCCGTTGGGCATTTCACAGCAACACGGCTTGCCCATCGGACTGCAATTCGCTTCGCGGTTCGGGGCGGAGGATGTGTTATTGCGGTTGGCTGGTCAGTTGGAGCAAGCGTTGCCGTGGCACTCGCGCAGGCCGAAGGTTTGGGCTGGCGATTATTAATTCATCGCTCATAAAGATGGGCCGCCCAGTGGCCCATTGTTACCCATGCTTTTAGCTCCGCTTCAGGATGTTCTCTGCCACGCCCGCTGCAACAACTTGATGACCTCTGCATCCGAAGTCTGGGAAAAATCCATGTACCACCGGCCGATCGACATCAGCCACTCCGGGATCAGTGGGCAAATCAGCTCATCCACTTCACTGCGCAGCGCCTCTGCCGTCTCGATCGGCGCCACCGGCACCGCGACGACAATGCGAGCCGGCGCATGCACCCGCACCGCGTGGACCGCCGCCATCATCGAGGCGCCTGTCGCCAGGCCGTCGTCGATCAGGATCACCACCTGATCCTTGAGCTGCACCGGCGCCCGCGTTCCCCGGTAAGCCTGCTCACGGCGCAACAGCTCCCGGGTTTCCCGGGCAACCACGACGTCGAACAAGGCCTTGTCAATCGGGTGAACCCGCAGCGCGTGTTCATTGAGGATCTGGATGCCGCCGCTGGCAATCGCGCCCATCGCGAACTCTTCATGGGAAGGAACGCCCAGCTTGCGCACCAGCATCAGGTCGAGGCGAACCTCCAGCGCAACGGCCACTTCATAAGCCACCGGCACTCCGCCACGGGGTAACGCGAGAACGATGACGTCAGGGCGATGCGCGTATTTGAGTAAAGGTTCCACCAGACGCCGACCGGCCGCGGCCCGGTCTTGCAGGATGGTGGGCGATGAGGAATCCATTGGAAAACCTCCCTAGGCGATGACGCCTGTCGGTTCGCATCTCAGGTTCACTCAGGATTGTCGGCCGGACAGCGGATTGCATCAAGTTCAGCCTTCTGACCCAAAACAAAGCGACCTCCTTGATGCAGGATTTTATGATCACCTGCACTAAGAACGTCGCGCTTTTAAGGCTCGGGACAAGCCCGCAAGTTTTACACAGTGAATCGGCCTACCGTGCAGTCGCTACTGTCCGCGGAGAAGTAACGATGGAGTCCTGCATTTTCAGACGCTGAGTCAATGCCAGCATCGTCAGGAAACCCAGTGCAATCAGTACCGGATACGCCATCAACAGTTCGGAGAGAGAGTACTTCCAGGCCAACGGGCGACCGACACCCAGCATGGCCGCATACATCCAGGACACGGCCGACAGCGAGCCGCAGAACAGCGCCATCATCCGTGCGCTGAAGCCGAGATTGAGCAACGAGCCGGCCTTTTGCAGCGCGGGCAATACCAGGCGATGCAACATGAGGCCGTTGTAACTCAGCAACACGACAATAATGACTTTGGCGTGAAGCTTGGGATTCATAAAGTAATTCATACCTTTTTCCAGGTAATCAATACCGATGATAGCGGCACCCGTCACCCACAACGCTATCAATGCAGCGATGACAGACTTCTGAAGACTTTCCATGTGAGCATTATCATGCTCTGTGAATGTTTTTCGTTTTAACAAGTCTCTGACCATCGCAACATCACTGGTCAATACCAAACCAATGGCCACACAACACGCTACTAAATGAACGTAAATAACGCCCAATCGCAAAAATTCCATGCACTCTTTATTTTCGAGCAGGCTCATAATTGTATTTATCGCCACGGTACTTTCTCCACCTTATTCGATAGTACAGATCGATATTAAACAGGGCATTCAACTCTTCGAAACCCTGCGCGATCTTACTTTTATAAGATATGCCAACTCATAGACTTGGCACTGCTTAGCCCATTGATTCGCCTGGCAAATCAATGACCGGCTTATTTGTTGCCTCCTGAATTTCAGGTAAAAAAATCCCCATTTGCATTCAATGCACCGAGGTTGATTTTCCACTTCTTTTCTGCGGCTGCAGGAGCAGGTCTTGGGTGACGTGCTGCAGGATCAGAGGCCTGGGATCCTGGAATGTTCATTTTTTGAGCAGCCCACCGACAAACGGCGGTTATTGTGAACGCCTTACACGCCGGTACTAACGCATCAACTTCTCTGTCAGCCCCATGACAACTGGGCTGGTGAATTACAGGAATTTCCAACAGTGTTTATTGGATCCATTAGTTGTTAGGTTACTTACGAAACGTGTAATAACGAGCTGCTCGCATTCAGGACCTTCTGCCACTGAAACAGTCATACTTTTACCATTTCACTCGCCGAGGAAGATGAAGACCTGTTTACAGGCGCAACTTGCGTCGCAGGTCCGGGCATCAATCAGGACAGATCGCTGTGGTCCCCACCCTATACCAACCTTTCAATCTTCTGATGCTGCCAGACCATTTTGTAATACGCCGTCTGCAACACCAGCATCCCCAGATACGCCACCGGAAACGCCATCCACACACCCTGCAACCCGAACTTCCCGTCCAGCACATACGCCACCGGCAACTGCACCCCGACCACACAAACAATCGAAATCGCCATCGGCACCAGCACCGAACCACTGGCGCGCATGATGCCACCGACAATCGCCTGGAAGCCAAACACCAACAGACTCCAGAGCATGATGTGCAACAGATGCTCCGCCATCGCCCGGGTAGAATCCTCCGTGAGGAACAACCCCAGCAACCAGTGCGACAACAGATAACCCAACACCACCAGGCCACCGGTCAGGCACACATTGATCAACAGCCCCGTGCGCAGAATCGGCCCCATGCGTTCAAGGCGCCCTGCCCCGATCGCCTGAGCGCCAAGAATCGACGCCGTGATCGCAATCGACAGCGCCGGAAACTGCACGTAATTGACGATCTGCGTCACCGCCCCATACGCCGCCGTCGCCTGCGAACCGTGCTGATTCACCAGCGCCAGAATCACCAGCTCCGACACCGACAACACCACCATCTGCAACCCGGTCGGCAAGCCAATGCGCAATACCTTGCCGAGAATCACCAGGTCCAGACGCATCGCCGCAAACATCTCGCGATCCGGCGCCAACGGATGCCCCTTGCGAATCAACCGCCACGCCAACCACCCCATCGCCGACAAATTCCCCGCCAACCCGGCATACGCCGCACTCTGAATCCCCATCATCGGCAGCCCGAACCAACCCCGAATCAACGCCGGTGTCAGCGCCAACCCGATGCACGTCGACACCATCAACGCGATCAGTGGCGACACCGTATCGCTCACCCCGCGCAGCAGTTGAGTGAAGAGCACGTAGACCAGCAGCGACGGCATGATCCACATCATCACGTGGGCGTAGGACACGGCGTCGTCGAGCACGTCGGCCGGCGTGCCGAGGCCTTGCAGGGCGGGTCTGGCGAAGACGCTGCCCAATATCGCCGCGACCAGACCGATCATTGCGCCCAGCAGCAACGTCGTGCCGGCGATGGTTTTCACCAGATGCGGTTCACGCGCGCCCCAGGCTTGGCCAATGAGCACGCCCGCCCCCGCGCCGAGGCCGATGACCAGGGCGATGAAGAAGAAGACGATGGGGAACATGCCCGAGACGGCCGCCAAGGCCTGGACGCCGAGCATTTGGCCGATGTAGATGCTGTTGATGGTGCCCGACATGGATTGAAGGAAATTGGAGAGGACCATCGGGGCGAGGAAAAGGAGGTAGGTTTTCCAGAGGGGGTGATTGGTGGTAGGGGTTTGCATTGAGGGTCCGTCTCGGGTGGGGCTGGCGGTGTGCAAAGTCTACGCTAGGAAGCTGACACCAACGCGCTCCGATTTCGAAGTTTTGGAGAGTATGGACGATGTCAGTTTTCGGCCACCTCCTGTCTCTTACGACTGACCGAAATCGGACCAAAGCTACCCCATCGGACATCTTCCTGTGTCGAGGGAGACTGGGGCAATAACTGTATGCGTCCGGCAAAGCCTTCTAGCTGACTCCGCGAGCCCAGGCATGGTGTCCACCTGGTTTTGAGGAAGGACAGCTAACCCTTGGCCAATGCGAACAATGAGAAATTCGTTGTCGGTGAATGGCGTTCGCTTGAACATTTTCACCTGCTTTGGCAGCAGAAATTGGTAACGCGTCTAATATTGAAATGCAATAGATCGGCTCATCCCATATTCGCGTAATGATGCGAGGGGCCGTTGGCTTGTAAGCGGCTCCAACATCGGACCGGTGTTGGCTAAATGGAGTCAAATTGGAGGGAACCATGAGCAATCTCATCGCCACCGGCGAGCCACCTGAAGCCATTCGCTTCGTGGTGAAGGTTTACGCCTACTTGTTGCTCGCAGGGTTTGCTTTTGTTCCGGCCTATTTGATTGGCTACTTATACTTCTTTCAAGACCCCACCCTTATCTTCGAGAACCACCTGTTCCATATATTTGCGATAACGGCAGCCACCTCGGCAGGCTTGTTTGTTACTTACGTCACGTGGCGCTGCTATCAATCATCGGGAGATCCGCTGCTGCGATGGATGACGCTTGGTTTTCTCGGTTTTGTAGTGATCTACGCGTTGCATGGTGCGTTCACCGGGCTTGCCCACCACAATATCTGGCTCTTCCTGCTGTATGGACCCGCCTCTCGACTGGTCATGTCGGTTCTGCTGTTAGTCGGAATGCTGTCGTACCACCGCCCACCCGATGCCGCGGACCAGCGAATGAAAGCCCGCCAGTGGCTGACCTGGATAGGACTGTTCCTGTTGGTTGACGTGGCAGTGGCGTACGTCGCGAGCTCGCCGATCGCCGGTAACCTCGCAGTGCGCCTCTCGATGGAAGGGGGAGCCCTCGTTCTTTCCACATTGACCGTGATAATGCTCCTGCTGCGCCGTATCCGCTCGCCGCTGATGATGATCTTTGTCATCTCGGTCACCGCGTTCGCGCTGTCATCGCTTGCTTTTATCCTTGCACGTCCGTGGAACCACATGTGGTGGCTCGCTCATGCGATTTTCGCCGGTGGATTCTTCATGTTGAGCTATGGGGTCGTGCAAGCATTCCTCACCACGCGGTCGTTCTCGAAGATTTACAGCCAAGAGGAGTTGATGGTCCGTCTTGCCGAAGCAATGGCCTATACCGAGAGTGCCCTGCAGGAACTCCAGCGCACCAATCAAGAACTCGGGCACCTTGCGGCGACCGATCCACTGACTGGCGCTGATAATCGGCGTCGGTTCATGGAGCGGGTCGAAGTCGAAATTAACCGGACCAAGCGAGGCGGTGAGCCGTTCTCCGTATTGGCGCTCGATCTGGATAATTTCAAGTCCATCAACGATCGCTTCGGACATCAGGTTGGCGATGACATCCTGAAGAGTTTCGTGGAAACATGCCTCGATTCGATCCGGCCGTATGACGGCGTAGCCCGAGTGGGCGGCGAAGAATTCATGATATTGCTACCTCAGACGTCACTAGAAGGCGCGCATGTAATCGCTGAGCGTCTGCGAAGCAGCGTTGCAAATAATTCTTTTCATGGCCTGCAGCGGTCAACCGTGGTCACAGTGAGCATCGGTGTATCGCAATCTGGCCGCGACGGCGACACCATCGAGGTCATTCTGCGTACGGCCGATCAACGCCTGTATCACGCTAAACACGAAGGCCGTAACCGTGTGGTCACGACCATCAAAACCAGCCTCCAATCGCTGTGAAAGCGTTGGCATCGATACTCAGCTTTGCCCATCACAACAGGCAGCATCGGCCAGAAGCGGCCAGGCGGCACTTCCAAAAAACCAAGCAGATACATTCGCACCTCTAAGTCCCGGAGTACGCGCCACCGAAAAACATACCTTAGATCCAGGCTGATATTTTGGTACACCCGACTCCGGCTGCGCCCCCTACCCCCTCACACCTGATCCATGGCCTCGACCACTCCTTTATCCTCACCCAGGAACCCTCCGCTTTGATGGTGCCAAAGCCGCGCATAGACGCCGTTCTTCCCAAGCAATTCGGTGTGAGTGCCCTGTTCGATGATGCGCCCGTCATCCATGACGATGAGCCGGTCCATGGCCGCAATCGTGGACAGCCGGTGGGCGATCGCGATCACGGTTTTGCCCTGCATCATTTCATCGAGGCTTTCCTGAATGGCCACTTCAACTTCCGAGTCCAGCGCGCTGGTGGCCTCGTCAAGCAGCAGGATCGGGGCGTTCTTCAGCATCACCCGGGCAATCGCGACGCGTTGGCGCTGACCGCCCGACAGCTTGATGCCGCGCTCACCCACAAGGGTGTCGTAGCCGGTATGGCCTTGCCGGTCGCTCAGTTGGCTGATGAACCCGTCGGCCTGGGCACTGGCCGCAGCGCTGCGGATTTGCGCGTCGGTTGCATCGGGACGGCCGTAGGCGATGTTGTCGCGAATGGAACGGTGCAACAGGGAAGTATCCTGCGTGACCATGCCGATGGCGCCGCGCAGGCTGTCTTGCGTCACGTGTGCAATGTTTTGGCCGTCGATGCGAATCTCCCCGCTGTCGACGTCATAGAAGCGCAGCAGCAAGTTGATCAGCGTGGATTTACCGGCGCCGGAGCGGCCAACCAGGCCGATTTTTTCGCCCGCGCGGATGCTCAGTTTCAGGCCATCGAGCACCTGGCGTTCGCCACTGTAGTTGAAGCTCACGTTGTCGAAGGTTACCGCGCCGCCGGAGGTTACCAGTACGCCTGCACCCGGCGCGTCTTTTACCTTTGGGCCACGGGTGAAAGTGGCCATGCCATCCTGTACGGTGCCGATGCTCTCGAACAGCGAGGTCATTTGCCACATGATCCAGTGCGACATGCCGTTGATACGCAACGCCATGGCGGTGATGGCCGCTACGGCACCTGCGCCGACGTCACCCTGGTGCCATAGCCACAGGGCATAACCCCCGGCTGCCATGATCAACGCCACCACCAAGGCCTGGTTGACGATCTCGAACTGGCTGACCAGACGCATCTGGCGAAAGCCGGTTTGCTTGAAATCCTCCATCGCTGCACGCGCGAAATGCGCTTCACGATTGGAGTGAGAGAACAGCTTCACCGTCGTGATGTTCGTGTAGGCGTCTGAGATACGCCCGGTCATCATCGACCGCGCATTGGCCTGTTCCTGCCCGACTTTCCCCAGACGGGGCACGAAGTACAGCATGGCCAGACCGAACAACACGACCCAGGCCACGAACGGCAGCATCAGTTTCAGCGCGAAGCCGCCGGCCAGTGCAATGATCGCAATGAAATACACCCCGATCCCGGGAGCGATCTCGATAAGCGTGAACAGCACGTCACGCACCGCCAGCGCCGTCTGCATCACCTTGGTAGTGACGCGGCCGGAGAACTCATCGGAAAAAAACGAAAGGCTTTGCCGCAGCATCAGCCGATGGAAATCCCAGCGCAGCCGCAACGGCAAGTTAATCGCCAATATCTGGTGCTGCACCATGGTGCGCAACGCCACCAGCCCGACACTGGTCACCATGACGATGCCCATGCCCCACAACACGCGGCTTTCCTGTTCTGCCGCTTCACCGCCTGCCTGCCACGTCGAGAGCAGGTCCACGACCTGCCCGAGGAAGGAAAACAGCCAGGCTTCGTAAATCGACACACCGGCACTGATCAGCGCCAGCGCAAGGATGTAACCGCGGGCGCCCCGGGTGCAGGCCCACAGGAAGCGAGCCAGGCCGTCGGGTGGCGGTGGTACCTCGTCAGGAGGAAAAGGGTCGAGTCTTCGTTCAAACGCACGAAGCATGGTGGTCTCCAAAACGATCAAGTTGAGGGGGATTCTGCCATTGATCGGTTGCCTTGCGGGTTTTGCGAAGTGGAGGTCGCTCGTGAACGGCACAACGCCGGGCCAACGCAACGCGTCGCAACGGCTAAGCTTTTTCGAATGAACCTCGTCTTTCAAGAGAGACTCCATGAGCAGCGCCCCGCTGTCTGAACTTGATGCCGCGCTACCCGGTTTGGCGCGCAAGATCCGCGTACTGGATGCCCTGTCCTGGCCGGATGGCGTCGAGGAAATCTTCCTGGCGCAGTGGCGCGCAGGGAAAGCCGCATTGCCCAAAGTCGAGCAGCACCCGCGCGAGCACAGCGCCGACATCGCTGCTCTGGAAGCTTTTATTGGCCGTTGCGATCAGGGGCATCCAGCCGGAAACTACCTCGCCATGACAGCGCGCAGCTATGCCACCGCTGGACGCATGCTCGGTGCGATTGGCACGCCCGCCTTCACTCAATATTCATCCGCGTTGTACCGGCGCCCGGATTTCTATTATCCGAACCAGAACCTCAGCATGCTGGACGCGGCCCGTTTCTTTCTCACGACCACCGACGCCCTGCTGGGGGGTGCCCGGATTCCACCGACTCAGGCGGAGATCCCGGCTGAGGCCTTCGCCGCCTGGATGCAGCCGGAGCTGGACCGTTTCTTCGGCGAGGGCCGGGTCACGGTCGTGCTCGACCCGAGCCTTGCTGCCAAGGCGATCGCCGGGGCAAGCCGCATTCGTCTGCGTAGCGGCGCACTGTTCTCTGAACTGGACAAGAATCAGCTATTGCAGCATGAGGCCTTCGTGCATGTCGCGACCGCACAAAACGGCGCGCTCCAGCCCAACCTCAAAAGCCTGGGTTTGGGAGCGCCCCGCACGACTCAAACCCAGGAAGGCATTGCCACCCTGGCAGAACTGTTCACGGGCAGTATGGACATCAGCCGATTGCGCCGCCTGGCCCTGCGCGTGCTGGCGGTCCAGCAAGCGTTGGACGGCGCCGATTTCATCCAGGTCTTCGAGGGTTTTCTTGCCGCCGGCCAGTCGCAAGAGGAGTCCTTCCGCTCGACCCAGCGGATCTTCCGTGGCGCCGACCTGCGGGGTGGTTCGGCGTTTACCAAGGATGCCGCTTACCTGACCGGTTTGCTGGGTGTCCATACGCTGCTGCGCATCGCGATCCGCGACAATCGACCGGAACTGGTGGGTCATTTGTTTGCGGGACGCCTCAGTCTGGCTGATACCGTACGCCTGGCACCTCTATTCGAGTCCGGCTGGCTCCAGGGCCCCACCCATCTACCGGCCTGGGCCAGCGACCTGCGTCTACTCGCCGCCAACCTGGCCTTCTCCGCATTTATCGCCCAGATAAAACTGGATGTGCTCGATCTGGAGGTGCTCATGACATTTGCAGATGACCACGAAAACGATGCCAGCGCCCAGTGATTACGGTACCGATACATTCGCCCTGTTTCAGGAGGGAAAATCATGCGAAGGATGATCGCAACAGCAACGCTCTTACTGGCCTTGGGCGGGTGCGCAACATCACCTATGCGGGTGTCTGAAGCTCGGCCAGTGCCGGCCGACAAGATGTACGCGTTCAAAAGCCAGGGCACGAAAGATCCGGGACGCCTGACCGTTCTCCGTGATGACGGGTTTGTCGGTTCGGGGTGTGACGCCATGTTCTACATTGAGGGTCAGCGCGCAGCCAAGATAGGTCCCGGTCAGAAGGCCTCTTTCGTTTTGCCTGCCGGTGAAGTGAATCTCGGCACCGGGCTCGCCGAGTCGGGGTTATGTGCGGGTGCCGCGATCAAAACCGTTGCGGCCAAGATCAAGACAGGGAAAGAAGTGGTTTATCGAATCAACTGGGATACGCAAGGTTTCGACTTGGGCCCTTACATTGAATATGGGCGTTGAGCCCGGACGGTTCCGGTACACCTGTTTTATTTCAGTTCCGTTCTTATCTCGGTTCCGGGTACGAAAAGTTTACTGGGATCATCGACCTTCTTCAGGTCAACCAAGGCTCGGCAAATGCAATGTGAGAACTGTTTCTGCAACGTTTCGGGGTCTTTCCAAGCCATTTCCGATGCTTGCAAATGTTGCCCCTCGGGCGATTTATAGCAGACACAATTGTCCAGTCGGGTAACGCCATTATCATTTGTGCTCTGACAAGCAGTGGTCAGCAAAGAGATCGCGATGAGCATGACGAAACGTTTCATTGGCTCCCCTCCGAGGCTGTTGTGAAGGGCTAACGCTGAAAATCGGGCAGAATGTTGTAACGGCGTGGTGACCGCTGAAGGCGGTTATACGCCATGGCCGCAAAGCCCAATCTGCTCAATAAGCCCGACAGTAGAAGGAAGCTTAGCTCTCATTTTGCGTCGCTCCATCCGCTGGCTGTTTTTGGCCGATCAAAGTCATTTAAAGGCTCGTATCCAACACCGATTTTCTGTCCCTCCCCTCTCGGCTATTTTGCAGAGCGTGGCCGCTTTGGCATAGACAACGGCTCGGCTTGATCTAGCCTTGAATGAGATCACGCGGGAGAAAAACCCCATGCCCCTCGCTCTCAGAAATCTATCCACCCTTGCTTTGGGTGCCCTCTTTTGCATAACCGCGTGGGGTCAAGGGGAAGCAGACACCCATTCCCCACCGGCCATACTCCCATTGGAGTCTGAGACGGGGCCAAAACTCATTGCCTACCCGCCGCTCCCCGCGCCGCTCGCCCGCGGAGTCGTCATCATCCAGTATCGAACCGAGCACGCCCGGATCATGCCGGTCTTTGGCAAAACGGCTGTTGAAGTATCACCACGGCTCGGTCACCTTCACGTGACCGTCGACGACTGGAAAGGTACTTGGGCGCACACCAGTGAAGACCCGATTATTTTGGTTGGGCTGACGCCGGGTACTCACAAGGTGCTTCTTGAGGTGGCTGATCCGAGTCATAAGATCCTGACCAGTACGGAGGTGAGTTTTGTGGTTCCGGAGAAGAAACCAACTGATGCTCCCCACAGCAATGATAGCCACGCAGTGAAACCATAACTGTTGTGAGAATCAAAGGGGATCGACTTATTTTGGTCACGCCTTCATCTCGACTAAACCTGTCCCTTTTGCCGTTTTCAAGGTCCCATCTAGGTAGTATTGTATACGTGCTAGGCGCTCAAACTTGCCTGCACCTGCACAACCGACATCAGCAGGCGGCCTTGCGAGAGGCGTTCACAACAGTCTTTTCAACCGACATTCTCGCCGTCGAGTTCCTCCCCCCACTCAAGTTTCCGCAGAGCTATTGATGCTTCTGCTGAACGGTTTTCTGCCGCGATCCTCTGATCAAGGATGCTGATCAATTCGGCGGCAAAACTTCGCACTAGTTCGCTAGGGTCTTCAAGCCAGCTACCTAGCAATGCCTTTCGCTCGACGTAAAGCTCAGCAAAGCCGAACGCACCAGATACCATTCCCGACTCATTCAGAACAGCTTTAGCTTCTCGCAACAACACGCTTTCCGGAGCGAGCGATGCTACGACCATTCGCACTAATTCGTACACACAGGGCCGTCCCTCATAAGCTGAAAGCACTCCAAGTACAAATGCCATATTAGGCTCATTACCACTCGCGATTAGCGCTTTCAGTTTCTCCTCAAATCCATCTGAAATTTCTGGAAATACTGACGAGAGCAACTTTCCACCATCGTAGGGAAAATGTTGAGGTGACCGATTAAACCAGGTCTGCGCAGCCTCCAACATGACACCAGGGGCTGCCGCAAGCGGCAACCGAAGCTCATATACTGAAAAAGGAACGGCATCATATCTAGGCGGTGCTTCGTCAGTTTGCGCGAACACTTGTCGCTCGCCGATAAAAGCAGCAACGTGTGCGGGCCAACGTTTCGCAATCGATGCTGCAATATACTCGGCGCCATATGCGAGCTCGGGATAACGAACCAATCCCTTGAGCACAACGCAGGACTGTTCCTCGTCAAGCGCCTCAATTAATGGATTCCTAAGCCAAGAAAACCACTGCATCCGAACCCAACTAAAGTCTTCTTCTGTGACAAGAACGTCGAGCGCCGGTAGGAATACCTTCTCAATCAAATTCCCAGGTTTTTTGGGGAACTGAGTAACCGCTGCGATCAGAACATTCCGCAAGGCGTGCAGGTCACTATTAGCTATCGCACTGTCGAGGGTGCGACATAGAAGGGCTTCGTCAAATTGATCGGTAAATCTCAGATACCAAGCGACATCACTTATATACTTACCCTCCTCTAGCCATAGGTCGATTCGGAATAGTGCAACTAAACGCTCCACGCTACGCGTAAGTCCCAAGAGCATTCCTGGCAGAAAATTTTGGAGCGCTCCCTCGGTGCGATCAATAAATTTGAGGACAATCGCTGGTTTGTACTCAGCCATTTGCTCAAGAAATTTTCCGAATACTGGGAAGGTAGCGGCATCGTTAGACTCTGTTTGTGAGAAGCGGTTGACCCTGTCATACCAGACATCTGCACTGCCTTCATCGACTGTCTGATGAAGTCTATCCACTTGCTCGACCCTATAAACCTCCGCTTCTTCATAGTGAAATTCTTTGTCTTTCCAAGCGGGAGGAAATACTGAATTGAATCCCACCAAAGTTTTATAGATTACAAAATCCGGATCGGCGTTCGCCACGTCTCGAAACGCGAGAGCAGCCGCTTGGACCAGTATACGTGCGGCTTCCAGATCTACGTCATCAGCCAAATAGGAAGGTAGTTCTGAGTTCATCCAAAAGCAGCGTAGAGCCCTTTCCTCCGTCGCCTGCAACAGCTGATAGCTTAGTGTGGAGACAATCGAGGTCTCGAACTCAAGGACTGCCTTAGTATTCTCAAGCAAAATCTCTGCGAGTTCCTTTGTAAAACCTGCGCCACGCGGACTGTGAGTTGCGGTTTGCAAAGCCAGCAGGATGGTACGACGTTCTACTTCATTACCGGCTAACGTGAACAAATTTTTCAGTATTTCGATTGCTTTTGCTCGCGTTGCACGGAGTTCGCCGGAAGCAACGACAGTTCCTCGATGCAAAACCAATCCCTCGAAATTGCTCGTGGTGCCGCTTATCTCTACACCCAATATTTGATCAAGCATTTTTATGAGTAACGGTTTTAATAACTCCAGCGAATCCTGTCCAAGGCTCTCAATACGACCAATCAAGATAGTTTGTGCGGCCGCCCCATGCCGTTTCCATACTTCCATATCATGCCGAGCAAGCTCTTCACCCAGCTTGAGTAGGGGTTTTCGCTCTTCATCACTTTCAGCTGTGGAGTAAAGCCTGCACAGCGCATTGAACGTCAATTCCACATCTAGGTACCGGTAGCATTCGAAGATGTTTGCAACTGCTTCAAGAATGTCGCTATGGGTCTTAGCGGGTAATGCTCCATAAGGTGTTTCGATGGAGGTCGGCAGGGTGACCCTAGAGCTATCCGCAGCAAGGAGTAATTTCGAAACGATGTCAGCATAGACTTCTATCAAATCATCATAGAATGGAAGAACATTTTCAGCGAACCTCTCAATGGCTTCAGCCCGGATGTTGTTATCGGCAGCTTGTACTATGGCCTCCAAGGCATCCCCATCAAAGAGAGTTTTCCCGTCAATCAGGCGCTGGAAGTCAGTGGCAATTTTTTGAAACTCATAGCCTGCTGGTACTAGGTATTTTCGAGCGACTTTTTGCATCCGACTCTTGATACCCTCAAACTCTTTTACGCCGAAACTGTTGAGGGTTGGGGCCTTATAAATTGTGTCATGCGCCATTTCCGCCCACGCATGGTTGAGAATAGTCTGGATCTGAATCTCACATCGCATACCAGCAAAGCGCGAATACTCGGGGAGGCTGATCCGATCCTGCGTAAGGCTAACGAGGTAATGATTGGAGGTGTACAACTCAGCAGCATCATCGACTTGCCGTCCTGGCTGATGAATCTTTGTTTCTAAGACGTCAAAATTTTGGTGAATGATGCCGGAATTGATGAATCGCGTAACGTCGCTGTTGGTATAGAAAACAGTACGACATCCCGCGAGATCTTTAATGTCACTCTCAAGATTTTCAGTCGCTGTGATACCCCGCTGCTCCAGCTTCTTAAGCAGCGAACCACATTGCTTGGCACGCTCTTTCACCTGCTGAAGACGGTAGCCCCCTTCAGCTTCAATCGCAGCTGAAAGGATTGTTGCAATGGTCGTCGCTAAAGCGGTGTACGCCGCTCTTCCGTCACGCTCATAGTCGTCGAAATTCATTCAATAGCTACTCGGGCAATGCGAACTGGTAAAAAGCTTGATACAAATTTTTGATTTGCCTAGAGACAGTCTAGGTCGTGCTCCGAGGAATCGGGGGGGGAAAGCACCAGTACCCGAAGCGTGGGCATCAAGGCGACTGCCTTATTTCGGTCATGCCCAAATTTAAAATTAATCTGTCACCTGCGCCCTTTCCGAACGGACATGCCTATTTACCACCACCTTTCAATCTATCAACGCTTGCGATTGGACGACAATTCACTCATCTCTATTCCTACACAAACATAAGAGTCCTCTACCTTGCCTGTCTAGACCCAAGAAGCTTATAGTCCGCCCCGTCGCCCCAATGGCGACCAGGTTTGGCGACCTGAGTATCGGGTGCAAAAGCTCTGTGCTTTCTTGCAGACGCTGTTGCACGCTCGCAAAGCTGTCTTTATGGCAGCTGTGCGCGGGAGACCTTCGGGTCTGCCGGTTTTCCGATCCCGGTTCGCCAACCTGCGTACAGCTGTCACCCACTCGTTTGGCGACGATTGAGGTGCAGTCAACCTTTGTCTTGATCGGAGTTTCACCTATGGAAAGATACATGCCCCTCACCGGAATCGACCTGATCCCGGCCTCCCTGCTCATCGACACCCAAGCTCCACTCGACGTCCTGCAAGCCATGGCCGATTACCGCATCCGCACCGTCACGCAGGTGCTGGAAAACATCGCCTTCCGCGCCGAGCTCGGTTGCGACACGGTAGTGTTGACGGACTTTTCCAAACTGCTGGCCATTCCATTACGCGATGGCTGTGACTTGATGGATGTGATCGGCCGGCGCTTGCGAGCGCAGGCGGCGGAGTAAATGAAAACGGGCGCCTTGTCAGGCGCCCGTTTTGTTTGTGGTTGGTCACTGCCCATTTTTGGTCGCTCCCGGAATATTCCCCGAGCGCCAGACCATGCAGCCCATTACGCCAAGCAGCTAAGCTTTATCAGGAGGCCGTTTCGCGATTACTGAAAAATCAGGAGGCGCACAATGAGCAAACAACCCCAACCCCGCAGCCGCTCCAACCCTCAACCCCGATCCCGTCCGGTCGTGCCAAACCTGCCCAGCAAAACCGGCAACAAGTCCGGGGGCTTGCGCGGCAACTACCCGCCTAAGCAGTCGAATTGAGCGTTTAGCGGTTCGTCCCCCGAGCCGCGCAGCAAGGCCGACCCTCAGGACTTCTCACCTCTCGAAGCGCGGCTTCATGACCACCGGTAACCCTGCCCGAGGACCGGCACACGCTTCGCTATTCTTGATAGAACGAGCTGCGAGGACTGTGGCATTGAAGGCCGGCGGCACGGGCGTCAGGCGCAAATGCCTGTCTATAGGGTTGCAGGTTGAGCCGAGGATTGAATGATGAAGATGTTGCTGATGGTCGAATGCCCTAATGAACCCTTCAACTCCCTTGTCAAAGCCGGGAGGGTGGGCGAAGTGATTGAGCGCATTCTGGCAAGCATCAAGCCGGAGGCGGCGTATTTTACTGAGCAAGATGGCATGCGCGGCGGGATCTTTCTGGTCGACGTGAAAGAGCCCTCCGACATCCCCGCTTTGGCCGAGCCCTTTTTTCTTAACTTCAATGCCAACTGCAAGTTCCGAATTGTGCTGAGCGCGGAGGATCTGCAAAAGGCCGATTTGGGGAGGCTCGGGCAAACCTGGGCATAAGGCGCATCCATTGCCGCCATCGATAGTCACCATCAACTCAATGAAGTTCTCTTAAAAACTCCGGGGCGTAAGATCGGCTCCATACCAAACAACTACACCCCGGAGCACACCATCATGAAACGCCAACTCCTTCTCAGCATCGCTTTCTCGGTTTTTGCAGTTAACGCTTTCGCCGCTTCTTCTGCTCACCCGGTTGTCGCTGAAGGCGGCTCGGATCGACTGATTGAAAGTCGTGTGGCTGAGGGTGGTTCGGATCGTTTGATCGAAAACCGCGTCGCCGAAGGTGGTTCCGACCGTCTGATCGAGAACCGCGTCGCTGAAGGTGGTTCCGACCGTCTGATCGAAAACCGCGTTGCTGAAGGTGGTTCCGACCGTCTGATCGAAAACCGCGTTGCTGAAGGTGGTTCCGACCGTCTGATCGAGAACCGCGTTGCTGAAGGCGGTTCGGACCGTCTGATCGAAAGCCGCGCTGTTTAAATGAATGGCTTCACCGCGGTGTTCAACGAAAAGCCCGGCCTGATCAGCCGGGCTTTTTAACGCTCTGATTTTACTCAGCCATGTTCCCGACAGGCAGGACAATCAAGCTCTACGCGTGGAGCAATACCCCACGATGAGCTGAGTGAACGCTGCCACCACCGCCTGATCCGCATCAGGCGAGGTGAACAACCGACATTGCGCATCCGGCAATTCCGGCAAGCCTTGTCCAGTCCCAAGCACCGCCAGTCCTTGCCCCAACTGACTGAGTGGCATGGGCGCTACCGCAAAGCCTGCCAGTGCCGCCGCCCGCAACCCGGCAGTGCTGCTGCACAACATCGCCGTGCGCTGGGCAATTCCCGCCTGCGCCAGCCTCGTCAGCGCGGCCTCGCGATAAGGGCACGGCTCGGGGAACAGGGCCAGCGGCAACGGCGTGGGTAACCGGGTGACGGGTTGCGCCGACCAGGCCCATACCAACGGCTCTTGCCACAGTAGCAACCCCGCTTCGCTGGTTTCGCACAGCGAACCGATGACCACTTCCAGATGCCCTTGCTTCATCAGCCCCAGTAACGAACCCGGAATGTTCACCTGCACTTCGATTTCCATCCCGGGGTACTGCGCCGCGAACGCCTGAACAGTGCGAAGTAATCGAGACTCGACAAAATCTTCGGACACCCCGATCCGCAGCCGTCCGTGAAACGGCGTGCGTGTCAGGTCTGTCCAGGCATCACGGTTCAGCGCGAGGATCGTGCGCGCATGAGCGACCAGGCGCTCGCCATCGGCCGTCAGTTGCTGGGAACGGGTGGTACGCGTCAACAGGGGTTTACCAATCTGCTCCTCCAATCGCCGCACGTGGCCACTGACCGCCGACTGAGTAAGGTGCAGCTTCTGGGCGGCACGGCTGAAGCCGTCTTCATCGACGACCGTGACAAATGTCTTGAGCAATAGAGCATCGAACATAGTTTTAAACGTAATTAATCGAGTATGAATTTACGATTTATATTTCAAATACAACTATGTTGCAATGCTCCCACCTGCCCTGCCTACCCATCATTCAAGGTGTGCCATGAAGACGCTTCTCCATATTCAATGTTCTCCACGCAAGCAGCGTTCGGCTTCTCTTGAAGTCGCGCGCAGCTTCATTGCGCGCTATCAAGCAAACACTCCCGACACCGAAATCATCACACTCGACCTCTGGAACATGGCTCTGCCGGAATTCGATGATCTTGCGATGGAAGCCAAATACGCCGGACTCAATGGCACGCCGTTGACCCCGGCGCAGCAGGACGCCTGGAACACCTTGAAAGATCTGGCTGAGCACCTGCACCAAGCGGATGTACTCGTGATGTCTGTACCGCTATGGAATTTCAGCATCCCGTACAAACTCAAGCATTTCATCGACCTGGTATCGCAGAAAGACATCCTGTTCAGCGTTGACCCGGACCGCGGCCTGGAAGGCATGCTGCACAACAAACTGGCCGTGGTGATGTACGCTCGTGGCCTGGATTTTTCGGCGCAGTCGACCACGCCAGCGGAGCGCTTCGACTTCCAGAAACCCTACGTGGAAGCCTGGCTGAAATTTATCGGCGTCACAGACGTGCATTCGGTGATTGTGGAGAAAACCATCCTGGGGGAAGACGTTGATTTGCGTGCGCGGGAGGCTGCGACTCAGCAGGCCAGGAGCCTGGCAGACAGTTTGTCGCTGGCGCTTCAGGCGCCCCTGGTGCACATCGATTCATTACCAACCGAAAAACTTGAATAGCCACGGCCCGCCCATACGCAGCATGGGCAATATCCGAGAATCATCTGGCTGGCCTCCCCTACCTCACGGTATTTACCGACGAACCCGCCCCGCGCCCAGAGGTCAAAGCTGTTGATGGCATCGCCAATGATCAAAGGCCTCTAGCCTATTTCATTCAACGACGAAGCCAGTCGTTCACACACTGTAGGGTGCGCCGGATTATTTCAGCAGGCTCGGATTCTGCCGGGGGCAGGTGCAGACTGCTGCTCACATCCAATGCTCCCGTATCGGAGTACGAAAATGACTCAGTCAATGCGGTTCTTCCTATCCATGGTCCTCGCGACAGCCTCACTGGCATCGGCGAGCTTCCTGAACGCTGCCGGTGCGGCAACCGCCGAGGATCTGAATACCGACTCTCGGCAAGCGTTGCAAACGCTCTACAAGACTCATCCATTTGCCGAGACCATGTCGCACAACGCCAAAGCGATACTTGTTTTCCCGAAAATCATCAAGGCCGGCCTTGTGTTTGGTGGCAGCTATGGCGAAGGCGTTTTGTTCAAAGGCAAGGCAGCTGAGGGTTATTACAACTCCGTCACCGGGTCATGGGGGTTGCAGGCCGGTGCCCAGTCTTATGGCTATGTGGTTTTCCTCATGACCGACAAAGCCATGAACTATGTTCGCGAAACCAAGGGCTGGGAAATCGGCGTAGGCCCCACTGTTGTTGTCGTTGATGAAGGGGTCTCGAAGAATCTGTCCAGTTCGACGCTGAAGGACGATGCCTATGCGTTCATTTTCGACCAACAGGGGTTGATGGCTGGGGTCAGCATCGAGGGCACGAAGATTTCCCTGATCAAGCGCTGAAAGCCGTCTATCAAGGCGCCTTGCGTTGTCTGCAAGACGCCCCGACAGAGCGTTATCACCGTCCTCGCCAAGAGGTGGCCTGATGAATCTTCCAACCAGATGCAAGGGTGTATGTATTCTTCTGGTGCTGTGCGTGGCGGTGTTCCTGACACTGGTGATTTCCTGCAGTACATTGCCGAGGATAGTGCCCGACATGGCTCGCGCGCCCTCTGCGCCAGTGCAACTAGACGGGGTCCAAGGACCTCTGTCAGCCGAGCGCAGCAAAGCCATTCTCGACCGACTCAAGTCCACAGGCGCAGAAACCAACATCTTTGATGTGCACCTCGCTATCGAAGAATCCGTTGTCGGTAGTCCGCTAACGGAAGGAAACAAGGTCGACTTGCTGCAGGACGGCCCCTCCACCTACCAGTCGATGATCAAAGCCGTGGAAGGTGCGCGCGACCACATCAATATGGAGACCTACATCTTCGACGATGATGAAGTCGGCCAGCGCTTCGCCGCCGCACTGATCGCTCAGCAACACAAAGGTGTGCAGGTCAATCTGATCCGTGACAGCGTCGGAACCCTTGGAACACCCTCAGCGTTTTTCGCCCAATTGACCGAAGCGGGCATTAAAGTGCTGGAGTACAACCCGGTCAATCCGGCGACAGCCAAAGCGGGCTGGGACGTGAACCAGCGCGACCACCGAAAGCTGCTGATAGTGGACGGCCGTATTGCCTTTCTTGGCGGGATCAACATCAGCAGCGTCTATTCGGGGGGCTCGTTCAGCTCTCACTCGAAGACTCGCCCCACTGGTGATTTGCCCTGGCGCGATACCGACTTGCGCGTCGAGGGGCCGGTGGTTGCGGATCTGCAGAAGCTGTTCATCGAAACATGGACGACCCAGAAAGGTGAACCGCTCGCCGCTCGCGACTACTTTCCGCCACTAGAGCGCAAAGGCACCGAGGTGGTGCGCGCCATCGGAAGCTCGCCAAATGAGCCGTTCAGCCTGATCTACGCGACGCTGATTTCGGCGCTGCATAGCGCGCAGACCGAGATATGGCTGGCGAACGCCTACTTTGTGCCCGATCCCCAGTTGCTGGCGGCACTCAAGGAGGCGGCGGCACGTGGCGTCGACGTCAAACTGGTGCTGCCCAGCAGCACTGATTCGTCGCTGGTGTTTCATGCCGGACGCGCTTACTACAGCGAGCTTCTGAAGGCCAACGTCAAGCTTTACGAACGCCGTGACGCGCTGCTCCACGTCAAGACGGCAGTCATCGATGGCGTGTGGTCGAGTGTCGGCTCCACCAACTTCGACTGGCGCAGCTTTCTGCACAACGATGAAGTCAACGTGGTTGTGCTGGGCACCGGGTTCGGAAAAAAGATGCAGGCGGCATTCATGGCTGATCTGGCGAAGTCGAACGAAATCAAGCTGGAAAAGTGGCAGCGCCGCTCGCTCACGGTGAAAGCCAAAGAGCAGATGGCGCGACTCTGGGAGTACTGGCTCTGAGTCGAGTGGCGCATCGTCGGGATGCGCTCTCCTGCTCCCTGATGGGTATTTCATCAACTTACCGAGTCACCGCCGCACTCCGAGTCCCCGCAAACGCACTCGTACCCAGCCAGCGCCACAGGCTTTCCGCATCCTTCACCGCGCCATCCACACGCAACTCCTGCGACTGAAGCACCTCTTTCGGTGTGCGGTCGCCTGCCCACACCTCGGTCAACGCCCGCACGCTTGAATCCACAACAAGCGTCAGTTCGCGGCCCGGGTCGTCGCGGCACAGATCCGCCACGCCCTGCTCCACCACCAGCCACCACGCTTGCTCGCCGGGCCGCGCATCGCGGAACGTGAACTGGATGACCACCGGTCGTGACGGGAAGGTTTCGATGCGCACGAACCTGCGCACGTCCCACATCAGCAAGCCGGCGTCGAGTTGGTCGTCGCGCAGGCGGCTGCCGATCCAGCGTGCCCCCCAGTGCCCCAGCGCCATGATGATGGGGCGCAGTTCTTCGCCCGCCTCGGTCAGGCTGTATTCCCAGACTTTGCCGGTGGCCGTGCGGTGTATGACGCCGATTTCTTCCAGATGCCGCAGCCGTTGTGCCAGCAGGTTGGTGGACATCCGAGGGACGCCGCGGTGCAGTTCGTTGAAGCGTTTGCTGCCGCACAACAGCTCGCGCACCACCAAGGGTGTCCAGCGCTCGCACAGGGCTTCGGCACCGCGGGCGACCGTGCAGAACTGACCGTAGCCTTCTTCCATCGCCTGACCTCCGCCACTGCAACGCTTCACTTTTTGAACTAGCCCGACTCCTTCGCCACGCGCACGCTCAAGCCTTCGAAAGCCAAAAGTCAAAGGAGAACGCCATGATCACGGTAGCCATCATTCAGCGCCCGCCCGTGCTGCTCGATCGCAGCGCGACGATTGCCCGGGCCGTGGAATCGGTCGCAGAAGCTGCGGCGGCCGGAGCTTCGCTGATCGTTTTGCCCGAATCGTTCATTCCAGGTTATCCGTCGTGGATCTGGCGCCTGGCGGCGGGAAAGGACGGGGTTGTCATGGGCCAGTTGCACACGCGACTGCTGGCCAACGCCGTCGATATCACCAACGGTGACCTGAGCCAATTGTGCGAGGCCGCCAGGGTTCACGCCGTGACGATCGTGTGCGGCATCAATGAATGCGACCGGCGCAATGGAGGCGGAACGCTCTATAACAGCGTAGTCGTTATCGGCGCGAACGGCGCCGTGCTAAACCGCCACCGCAAGCTGATGCCGACCAATCCGGAACGCATGGTGCATGGCTTCGGCGATGCGTCCGGGTTGCGTGCGGTCGATACCCCGGTCGGCCGCGTGGGTGCGCTGATCTGCTGGGAAAACTACATGCCGCTGGCGCGCTATTCGTTGTATGCCCAAGGGGTGGAAATCTACGTCGCGCCCACGTACGACACCGGCGAAGGCTGGATCAGCACGATGCGGCACATTGCACTCGAAGGCCGCTGCTGGGTAATCGGCAGTGGCTCCGCGCTGTGCGGCAGTGACATTCCCGAGGACTTTCCGGCGCGTGCGCAACTGTTTGCCGATCCGGACGAATGGATCAATGACGGCGACTCGGTGGTGGTCAGTCCGCAAGGGCGGATCGTTGCCGGTCCACTGCACCGGGAGGCCGGCATTTTGTATGCGGAGATCGACGTTGCACTCGTGGCCCCGGCGCGGCGGGCGCTCGACGTCACCGGGCATTACGCGCGCCCGGACATTTTCGAGCTGCAGGTACGGCGCACGCCGGCGACAACGGTGCGCTACATCGACGAGTGAAGACAGGCATTGCCTGGCCATTGATAAAGGAGTCACGCCATGAGCATTGAACGGTCTTACCAGGGCAGTTGTTTTTGCGGCGCGGTCGAGTTCACCGTCAGCGGCGAGCCGGCCGGAATGGGCTATTGCCATTGCGAGTCGTGTCGGCATTGGTCAGCAGGACCGGTCAACGCCTTCACGCTGTGGAAACCCGACGCGGTGCAGGTGACTCGGGGCGCCGACAACATCGGCACCTACAACAAGACACCGCGTAGCTACCGCAAGTGGTGCAAGACATGCGGCGGACACCTCTTCACTGAGCACCCTGAGATGGGGCTGGTCGATGTGTATGCCGCGGTCATTCCGGACCTCGAATACTCGCCGGGTGTTCACGTGCACTATCAGGAGACGGTGCTGCGGATCAAGGATGGATTGCCGAAGTTGAAGGATGTCCCGGGCGAGTTAGGCGGATCGGGTATCAGCGTGGAGGAATAGCGCTGGCAAGGGTAAGCGTCCGGGATCCCGACTTGCCAGGCTATACCGGCGGCTGTCTGTTCGGCGCTCAAGCAGCGGAACAAATAAAACGGGCCCCCTGAAGGCGCCCGTTTTTTTTCATCAGCGTCGCTGACTTAAGCCGATGCGATTGCACCGCCTGGCCAGTTCACACACCGATGCTCAATCTCGCGATCAGTGCGATTTTTTTGATCCTGAGGTGGCAGCGTTGCGTAACCCTTTGGTGTTGTGATCGCCTGGGGTCGAGGTCGAAATGGCACCGGCCTTGGTGACGCCGCGGGTATCTCGGGATTGGGCGATGCCTGAAGTCGTAGAACCATGACCGCGACTTTCTCCGCGATCATTGCCGTAGTGGTTTCCGCTTTCACCCCGGTCTCGAACAGCCTTGCCGGCATGATCGCTGGCCAGTCCATTGCCACGGCCATTACTGTCAGCGTTGCCGGAGTGACCTGAACCGCTGTGACCGCCACCATTGCCACCGCCGTTACCGCCTCCGTTGCCCCCACCACCACCACCACCACCACCACCCTCTTTCGCATAGGCAGAGTTCATGACGGACAGGTCAGCAGGGAGTAATGGAGCGGCTGCAAGCATCATGGCGCAGGACATGACAGCAAAAAGACTTTTATTCTTTAAAAGCATGGTGGCTTCCATAGGTTGATATCGCGTGCCATAGGACGCGATAACCCTGTTTCAGTTCCAAGCCCTACGACAGACGGAAGGCAAGGTAGACAGCTTCTGATCCGCAGTGTGTTGGAACTGAAAAAAGTCAGCCTTTTGTGAGTGGATGGCAATCACATTCGCCACGCAGGTGCTAGTCAAAAGCACCGTTCAGTACTTCATAGATGAGCCCGGTGGCCAGCGCGACCAGGATCAGATCGGTCCCTGCCTGTTGCCATTCGTACCCGTCGTAATGAGGCAATCTGCCGATTAACCGGCCATCCAGTTTTTTGGCAATGCCGGGTGGAAGCGGTTTGCCACGAGCGAGGTTCTTTTGAATGCCGGGAGGCAAAGCAGGACCGGGGCTCCAGTAGTCCCGGTAGCCACCCACGATCCCCAGAATGCTGCCGCGATTGATACTCGGACCATGATCCCAATCGCCGCCGGTGTTTTTGCCTTTGCCTGCCTGACCACCCTGGTTGCCATGGACCTGGCTGTTTTGCGGGTTTCCCTTGCCGTTTCCCTGGCCTTTTCCATTACCAGGATCGGCCAATGCAGTTATCGAACCGCAGGCCAGAGCAATACTTGTTACAGCAGCAATCAACGCGTGGGATCTGAACATCAGGTCGTTCCTTCAGTAGGCGACAGCCCTCTGACTGTAGACGCTTTGGACGGTGTGGGTTCCATGTTCCGATGCCGGAGCCGCCGCTGCACCGAACACTTGCGCAACATCAACAAATAGCCGATCCGCATGGGGTATCTTGGCGTGACTCTTGCCCCCTGAGGATTCGCCATGCCTTCTACCCCCACCGAAGTGGACGTCGCGATTGTCGGCGGTGGCCAGTCCGCACTTGCCGTGGCTTACTTTCTGCGGCGAACAGGGCGTTCGTTTGTGATCATTGATGCCGAAGCCGGACCGGGTGGCGCCTGGCGGCACGGCTGGAACTCACTGCGACTGTTTTCACCCTCGACCTGGAGTTCCATCGCCGGCTGGATGATGCCGCCGGTCACGGACGGCTACCCCAGCCGCGACAACGTACTCGATTACCTGCGCCAGTATGAGCAACGCTACCAATTCCCTACCGCTCGGCCCTATTGGGTGAACGCTATTGAACGCCGGGACAAGCGCCTGCACATCAAGACCGATAGCCGTAGCTGGCTGGCCCGCACAGTGGTCAGCGCGACAGGCACCTGGCGCCATCCCTTCCTGCCGCATTACCCCGGCAGTGAATCCTTTACCGGCCAGCAATTGCATTCGGCTCACTATGTCGACGCCAAGCCGTTTGCCGGAAAAAAAGTCCTGGTGGTGGGCGGTGGCAACTCCGGCGCGCAAATCCTCGCTGAAGTCTCGCAAGTGGCCGACGCCACCTGGGTCACCCCGCAGCCGCCCCAATTTCTCGCCGATGACGTCGATGGACGAGTACTGTTCGAGCGCGCCACCGAACGCTGGAAAGCTCAGCTCGCCGGCACCGTCATTGAACAACCGGTCGGTGGTTTGGGCGATATCGTGATGGTGCCGCCAGTCGTCGAAGCCCGGGAGCGCGGCGTATTGCACGCGGTTCGGCCGTTCCTGCGCTTTACCGAAACCGGCGTGGTGTGGGCCGATGGCTCGCAAACGCCAGTCGACGCAGTGATCTGGTGCACCGGTTTCCACCCTGCCCTCGGCTATCTGGAATCACTGGGCGTGTGCACCGCCGATGGTCGCGTGGCCGTCGAAGGCACGCATTCAATCCAAGAGCCGCGTTTGTGGCTGGTGGGCTATGGCGACTGGACAGGCGCCGCTTCCGCGACACTGATCGGCGTCACGCGCACGGCACGCAGTACCGTGGAAGAAATCGACAGATTTTTAACGGACCACTGAATCCAAGGGTTATCGCCGCAACGGGACCGATTTACACCCCCAATGTCTTTCGTAAATAACTCGCCGACGCCGGGCATAACTGGTTGAACTGGGCGGTCTGGCAGATAGCCGCGGGGGCCGCCTGCCGATCGAACCGTTCATAACCATTGGCCGAGAAAAACCCGACCGCCCCTTGGGTCAACAAATGCAGGCGGAGCACGCCTTGGGAGGCGGCACACTGTTCCAATGCAAGCAACACAGCCTTGCCCAGCCCTTCGCCACGACGCGCATCACACACCACGACGGATCGCAGCAACATGTCGGGCGCAGCACCCTCCAGGCCCCCAAACGCCACCCACTTTCCATCCTCTTCGAACCGGTAAAACTGCCGACCGGGTTCGCTGACATCGTCGCAGGGCAATGCCGCCTGACGCAGCGCGTCACGGAGTTGATCCAGAGCGTTATCGCCGACTTTAGTCATCTGCATGTGCCGCGCCTTTGAAGGTCCGAATGCGTTGAAGGCTAGCAGGCCGCTTGAGACGCCGTCAGACCACCTGATGATCTAACGGAGTGAACGGCCGCGCCGATGATGCAGAACCAGCATTCACACCAGCGCATTCGCGGTGAGTGCAGAGAACTCTCGTCTCGTGGAGGCCAATTTGTATTCCATTGGTCGAAACACTCTTGATCTGTAGATGCAATATAGATAGTTTTGAGTCCAAGGAATCAGAGTGAGGTATAACCCATGGCAGTCCCCCTCCGAGAGCAGGCACTCACCAAAACCCAATGCGTCACCGGCCTGCGCGCCGCCGTTGGCATCCTCGAAAAATGGCGCGCCTCCAGCGATCAGGCCTGTCGCATCTTGCGTATTTCCCGCAGCACCTACACCCGTGCCCGGCAGCGCGATCCCTCGTGGTCCGTGACGCTCGATTCAGACCAGATGCAGCGCATCAGTTTCGTACTCAATATCCACGCCGCTCTGCGCCTGGTCTTCGATAACCCGGAAAACGTCTACGGTTTCCCGTCGATGGCCAACCATAACGAGTTTTTCAATGGGCGCAGCCCGCTGGAGATCATGGCTCAGGGCGACATGATTTCCTTGTATGAAACGTTCAAGCACATTGACGTGCTGCGTGGTGCGCAATGGTGACGGTGAGCGAACTGGCAGAACTGGCCGGCGAACAGCTGCAGGCTTACCGACTGGTCAATTCAAAGTTTCCACCGATCGCCATGTTTGATGACGTGGCGGATGCGGACGAGTTTGAGGTGCTGTATCAGATTCAGGCGTTGACGAATCCCAGGCTGAAAAATGAAGTGGGTCATCTTGAGCTGATTGCGCGGGATCAGATCCCGTTCGGCATTCCCGGCTGCTCTTACGCGACGGCGCCTTTTACCCACGTCAACCCGGCGGGATCGCGGTTCAGCGATGGCAGTTTCGGGGTGTTGTATCTGGCGGACTCCATGGAAACGGCGTTGGCCGAGGTGCGGCATCACCAGAGTCTGTACTGGTCGAATGTGCCGGGCCTTAACTATGAGCGGTTTGTGTTCCGGGGGTTGTCCTGCTCTTTCGTGGACGCAGCTATGAGGGATGCTGCCGCCATTGCGCCGACCGATCCTGTTTACGATCCTGACGATTACACAGAGTCGCGGCGCTTGGGGAGGTCCGTCAAAGAGGCGCGATGGCCCGGGATTCGTTACCACTCCGTGCGGATGCAGGGCAGTTACTGCTGGGCGCTGATGACGCCGAGACCGGTTTTATCAATCATTCAAACAGCGCATTACGAGATGGTCTGGAATGGCCAGTTGACGAGCGTCAGCAAGATCAGCGAAGCCTGAAGCGTCTAAGCCGGGGCTTTCGCACTCATTACCAGCGTCGATAGTCACCATCGACTCAATGAAGTTCTCATAAAAAATCCGCGGCGTAAGATCGGCTCCATACCAAACAACTACACCCCGGAGCACACCCTCATGAAACGCCAAATCCTTCTCAGCATCGCTTTCTCGGTTTTTGCAGTTAACGCTTTCGCCGCTTCTTCTGCTCACCCGGTTGTCGCTGAAGGCGGCTCGGATCGCCTGATCGAAAGTCGTGTGGCTGAGGGTGGTTCGGATCGTCTGATCGAAAACCGCGTTGCTGAAGGTGGTTCCGACCGTCTGATCGAAAACCGCGTTGCCGAAGGTGGTTCGGACCGTCTGATCGAAAACCGCGTTGCTGAAGGTGGCTCCGACCGTCTGATCGAAAACCGCGTTGCTGAAGGTGGCTCCGACCGTCTGATCGAAAACCGCGTTGCCGAAGGTGGTTCGGATCGTCTGATCGAAAACCGCGTTGCCGAAGGTGGCTCGGATCGTCTGATCGAAAACCGCGTTGCTGAAGGTGGCTCTGACCGCCTGATCGAAAGCCGCGCTGTATAAATGAATGGTTTCACCGAAGTCCTCGACGAAAAGCCCGGCCTCATCAGCCGGGCTTTTTTACGCGCGCCCTTTACTCAATGATCACGTCTCGGCAGCGGATCCGGCCCATGCCCCAAAGCCGTTTGCATGCCTGGAACACTTCCCAGGGGCCCGACCAGATTTACTTCAGGCATCCCCCCCTCTTCCCGGACAACGGCGCGAGAGGTATAGGCCTGCCGCCGTTCGATCCAGCGGCGCAATGCCAACAGCAGCGCGCTGACAAACCCATACATGACCGTGACGATAAACGCCGATTGCAGCAGTGATTGCGGGGCAAAGCTGGATATTTGCTGTGAACGACGCAGCAACTCTTCGTAGGGAATGATGTACCCCAGCGAAGTGTCCTGAACAATGGCCAGCACCGCACTGATCAACGCTGGCAGCATGAGTTTCAGCGCCTGCGGCAACACAATCCATATCATCGCCTGGTGTTCGCGCATGCCGATCGACAGTGCCGCTTCTTTCTGCCCGCGCCCCAGGGAGAGAATGCCGGCGCGGACGATCTCTGCCGTCATCGCGCTGTGGTGCAGCACCATCCCGAAAATCAGGTAACCCAGGGCTGACCAGTTCAACCCAAGCGAAGGCAGCAGAATGACGGTAAAAAGGATCAACAGCAGCAGCGGCACCGCACGAAAACACCCGATGTAGGCCGCCGCCAACGTGCGCAACCAAAGCGTGGTCGACAGCCGCGCAAGCGCCAGCGGCAATGCCAGACCAAAGGCCAGCACCACGCTGATCGTCGCAGCCAGCAAGGTTGCCATCAGCCCGTCAAACAGGAAGCGCAGCGTCCCCGGATGCAGGAAGATTTCCCACCGATTGGCATCGAACTGACCACTTGCGTCGAGCCGGTGCCCCACGGCAAACAGGCACCCGAACAGAAGGATGACGCCAATCACCGAGATGATCCGGTTACGCCTTCTGGCCATCGGACCCGGCGGTTCGTACAGGAGGTTCGTAGCACTCATCGCAACACCGCCATTTTTTGCTCCAGGAAGCGAAAGAACAGACCCGCCGGAAGGGTCAGCAGCATGTAGGCGGCCATGGCGCCGAGGAAGGTCGGCACGGCCAAGGCTGTGTCGAAGTTGATCTTCTGTGCGGTGTAGGTAATGTCCGCGACACCGATCGCAGCGCCGATGGCCGACGCCTTGATCTGAATGATGAACAGATTGCCAAGCGGCGCGATTACCGACTGCACCGCTTGTGGCAAGACAACTTCGCCCAGAATCTGATCGAAGCGCATGCCGATGCTGCGTGCGGCTTCGATCTGCCCGATCGACACGGTGTTGATGCCCGCCCGCACCACTTCACAGATCCAGGCAGCGCTATAAAGCCCCAACACCAGGACCGTAGAAGTGAACAGCGAATACATGAAACCCAGCTTCGGCAATCCGAAGGTGAACAGCAGTAACAGCGCCAACAGCGGCATCATCCGCATGAGTTCAACGTAACTGCTGGCGAACCAGCGAAAGGGTGGCCATGGGCTCACCCTCATGATTGCCAACAGCAGTCCGAGAACGATCGCGATGGCAAAGGACAGCAGGGTAAGCTCGACGCTGACCGCGATGCCCCCCAGAAAGCGTTCGATATAAGACATCACGGTCGCCCCTTCCGGCTCTCTTACTGTTCGATCACTGGCACTTGGGGTGCGCCCAGGCCAGACTCAAGATCCTTGCCATACAGTTTTTGCCACTGGCCACTCTGGATCGACTTGCCCAACTGATCGTTGATCCAGTTGCGCCAAGCCTCATCTTCCTTGACCACGGCGATTCCGTAGGGCTCTTCGGTGAACGGCGTACCGACCACGCGCATCTTGCCGGGTTGTCGCATCGCCTCACCGACCAGCGTCGCACCGTCGTCGACATAGGCGTCGAAACGTTTGTCGATCAGCCCCTCGACGCAGGCGGAGGCATCGCTGAAGGTCACGATTTTGGCATTGGGCGCCAACGGTTTGAGGTTTCGCTCAACGGTCGTGCCGTTCAGCACGCAGACCGTCTTGCTGTCCAGGTCGGCAGTTTTGTTGATCGAATGATCGTCCGCCCTCACCAGGGAATCTTGTCCGGCGAGGTAGTACGGACCGGCAAAGCCGATGACTTTCTTGCGTTCGTCGGTCACCGTCATGGTGGAAATGACCAGGTCGACCCGTTTGTTCTCGACCAGAGGGATACGGTTCTCTGGCGTGGTGCTAATCCACTCGATGTTGTCTTCGGACCCGGTGAGCTGCTTCGCCAGCATCCTCGCCAGATCAGCCTCGAAGCCTTCAACTTGTCCGGTCATGGGGTTGCGGGAGGAGAACATCAGCGTATTGAGCGAGGTACCGACGACCAGCTTGCCGCGTTGTTGAATCTTGGCCATGGTCGAGTCGGCCGGGAATTTCTCAACCGTCGAGGCCGATGCCAACCCGGCGAGCAGGCAGGAAGCCAAAACAGAGACGCTGAAGGAGACGAATCGATTTGAGCGCATAGTTGATCTCTCTTGTTATTGTGTTTTCAGTTGAGTGAATTAATGGGCGAGAACTTTGGACAGGAACTCGCGGGCGCGCTCCGAGCGAGGGGCGCTGAAAAAGGTTTCCGGGGGCGCACTTTCGACGATCCGGCCCGCGTCCATGAAGATGATCCTGTCGGCGGCGGAACGGGCGAAACCCATTTCATGGGTGACCACCACCATGGTCATGCCAGAGCGGGCCAGATCGACCATGACCTTGAGCACCTCATTAACCATTTCCGGATCGAGCGCCGAGGTCGGTTCATCGAACAACATGACACTGGGCTTCATCGCCAGCGAACGAGCCAGCGCAACGCGTTGTTGCTGGCCGCCCGACAGTTCTGCGGGATAAGCCTTGTCCTTGTGCGCCAGCCCGACCTGGTCGAGCAGTTGCAACGCCCACGCATCCGCCTCCTGACGCCGCATTCCGAGAACCTTTCGAGGCCCCATGGCGACATTCTGCAAAGCGGTCCGATGCGAAAACAGATTGAAACTCTGGAAAACCATACCGACCTTCGCCCGCATCTTTGCCAGTGCCCCACCCTCTTCAGGCAGGCGCTCGCCGTGCAAAAAGATCTCGCCACTGGTGATGGTTTCCAGACGGTTGATGCACCGGCACAGGGTCGACTTGCCGGAGCCGGACGGTCCGATAATCACCACCACTTCGCCGGGCTGAACCTCCAGGTCGACATCGAACAGGACTTGCTGACTGGCGAAGAACTTATTAACCCCGCGCAGTGAGAGGGCCGGGGTTGACTGGGTTTGAGCGTGAGTCGATTGCATGATTTGTGATCTGCGTTAGAGGTCTGACGTGTGCCCGGCAGGCACCCCGGACTAAACGAACTTCAATTGCACCGTGGCTTTCAGCTGGCCCACCGGAGCGCCAGTACAACTCTTCAAGGCAGGGTCTGCCCATGGCGCCAACAACGGACTGTCGCTGCCTTCCTCCAGCACACCCAGCTGTTTGAGCACCGAAAGGGTCACGGCAAACACGCTGGGGAAATCACCGTCGCTGACCTTGACCGCCACCCCGAGCCCTCGGCTACGGATACCCACCGTCTGCACACCATCGGCGCCGGTTTTCGCGACCCAGTCGCCATTGGAGGCAAGCGTGATCCCCAGGTCGGCCCGACCGGTGCCGGAGACCATTTCCGGATTGCGGCGCATGGCGTCGAACAGACGTTGTAAAACAGGGCTGAGGCTGGCATCGGAACCGGCATCACCGCTGGCCAGCCGCGCCCACAACAAAGCGAGCCGTGAGAGCGGCATGCCAAGGTTCGGGGCATTACAGCCATCGATTCCCGTCCAGAGCTGATGTTCCGGAACCCGAGTCAGCGAGGCGACGACGCGCTGGATGTCACGTTGCAAGGCGTGTTCCGGTGCCAGATAGGAATGACTGGGCAATCCATGAAGACGGCAATACGCCAGGAAGCCGGTGTGTTTGCCGGAACAGTTGTGATGGCGTTGATCGAAGTGGAAGCCGGCGGCAGGCAGATTGTCTGCGCTGTAGAAGTCCGGTAGATGGCAGCCACAGCCCAGGTCAGTCGCGACATGCTCGATCTTGGTCAGCATGCTGCTGACGGTACTCACGTGCGAGGCTTCCCCCGAGTGACTGGCGCACATCAAGGCGACTTGATCCTCGGAAAATCCGAAGTGCTCGATACCGCCGTCCCGCACAAAAGGAATAGCCTGGAAGGGCTTGAGGGTAGAACGGGAAAACATCATGGCGGCGGGATCGCCGGCATACGCCAACAACGCGCCTTCGCTGTCGACGACAGCCACTGATCCCCAGTGGATGCGTTCGACGTGTTCGTTGCGGGTAGCAATGGCCAATGGAACATGTGCAGGAAAATCCATGATGATCTCGATACTCCAATGAACACCCCGCAGATCAACATCTGTAGGGGTGATGACGTGGTCGGAAAGACATGAACGACGTGCGCACTTCGAACGAATTCAGTCTATATTCCGACAAAATCTGATGGAATATCGCGTTACAGAATTCGGTTTTGCACCCCACGCAAAGGCACTCACTTTGAAATGACTATCGACACTGGACGAATTGATCACCTGGGCGTCATGCGGGCATTGGTCAAAGTGGTGGAATTGGGCACCTTTTCAGCGGCGGCCCGAGAGATGCACGTCTCCCCTTCGACACTGACCCGAATGATCTCGACGCTGGAAAAGTCGCTGAACACCACCCTTCTCCATCGCACCACCCACATCGTCGCGCTTACGGAAGCGGGTCAGATCTATCACTCGCGGGCGCTGTCGATGATTGCGGACCTGGACGACACATTGCGGGTTGTCAGTGATCTCAACCTTGCACCCAGCGGCCCGCTGAAACTGACATCACCCGTGGCTTTCGGCAGGCGTTTCCTCGCACCACTGATCGCGCCCTTCTTACAGATGTACCCAGGTATCCAGATGGATTTGCGGCTGACCGACAACCACAACGACATGATCGTGGGCGGTTTTGATCTCGATATCCATGAGGGCGAAAACCACCTGGAAAACCTGATCGCCTATCCGATCTCCCGCAACGATTCCCTGCTCTGCGCCACACCCGGCTACCTTGCGCGCTGCGGCCATCCCACAACACCGGCCGAACTCAGTGCGCACAACTGCCTGATCTACGTTCACCCGGACAGCGACCCCCATTGGTATTTCACCAGAGACGATGTGAAGCATTCGATTTTCCCGAAGGGCAACCTTCAGTCGGATAATTCGGAGCTGTTGCTGGAAGCGGTCTGCGGCGGCCTGGGCATTGCCGAATTTGAAATCTGGCTGGTGCGTGATCTGCTCTTGAGTGGCGAGTTGCAAATTGTCCTGCCTGACTATAGGTTTGTTAACTCGCTGACCGGGAGCCAGATTTACATGGCTTACCTGCCCAACCGGCGTTTTTCGACAAAGGTGCGGGTGTTGCGTGAATTTCTTGAAGCCCGCCTGAAAGGCATCGGTGAACTCCCTCCTGAGCTCTACCCGCATGCGGTGAAACAACGCTGAATTTAAAGGCCCCTCCAGTCTTTTTCGTCTACCGTGAATTGATGCGTTTGCAAGATCAACTTCCTCGAAAATGCTGGAGTTTGACCATGAAAACTATCGCTTACTGGTTGATGATTACGTTGTTGAGCCTGGCGCTGTGCGCTTGTGTCGCGGTCGACGCCGGGAGCGGCGGCGCGGGCGAGATGGAAATTCGCTCGGGGAAAATCGAGCAGATTACCCAGACGCAGATGCAGACCAACCACGACAGTGGCGTGGGCGCCATATTAGGCGGCCTCGGCGGTGTCGGCCTCGGAAGCCTGATCGGCCGGGGCACCGGTCGGGATGTGGCGATGATTGCCGGGGCGCTGGCAGGTGCGGCGGGCGGTAACTACGCGGAAAAGAAACAATACGATCAGCCAAAGGCCGCACAGCAGATCATCGTGCGCACCAACAGCGGCGTATTGGTGTCGGTGACCCAGCCGATTAACCCTGCACTGATAAAAGGCATGAACGTCTATGTCGAGGGTGCCGGTAGCGAAGCGCGGGTGGTCCCACAAAGTTAGTCCTGTGTCGTAAAACCCAATCGCCAGGTGCCCTTGCGGGCAAGCCTGGCGACCGCTACACCGGTTTACTCAGCGCGGCATCGATCATGAGTCGCACGCCGCGCAGCACCTGAGCCGACACCTCCGGCCGTGCCTTCGCCGTGGCGCGCGCAACCGAGAGGGCGCCGACCATTGCAGCGACGATGCCCATGGCGGTGGCCAGCGCGTCGACACCGGGATTATTGGCGGCGACCCGGCGCTCAAACGCCCGCACCAGCACCATGTAACCCTCGGTGTACTTCGCGCTGATTGCAGCATCCTGGCGGCCGATTTCGCTGGCGGACGCCGCCATGGCGCAGTGCTCGGCATAGTTGTCCAGGCTGTCCACTGCCAGATAGTCGGTCAGGAAACGCTCCAGGTCTGGCTCGCCATCCACCGTGCCCGTATAGAGCTTGGCATTGCCCTGCTCCAGGCTCCACGCCAGTGCCTCGGCGGCCAACGCCTCCTTGGATGGGAAGTGCGCGTACAGCGCGCCGTGGGTCAAGCCGGCCGATTTACTGATTTCGGCGACGCCCACACCATCAATCCCTTTCTCGCGAAACAGACGACTGGCGGTCTCCACCAGGGCGGCGCGATTGGCTTCTGATTTTTCTTTCGAGATTTTCATGATGAGGTTCCTCCGCGTTCATTCTTGCACACTATGATTGCGTCCACAATTAACAAGAATCCAGTGCCAGTAAGGCTTTATTACGAACAGAATATTTGTGTTGACTTTAATAAATGCGATCGCCATTATTAATTCAATGATTGCGAGCGCAATCTTACAGGGCGAAAGCCTCATCCAACCAGAGCACACGATCATGAAAATAAAAAATTCCGTTGCCTTCGTTACCGGCGCCAACCGTGGTCTTGGCCTCGCGTTCGCAAAAGAGCTCGTGGCCCGCGGTGCGAGCAAGGTCTACGCCGGGGTGCGCAACCCTGAAGGCGTCAACATTCCGGGGGTGATCGCCATTCGTCTTGACGTCAGCGACCCGGCATCGGTCGCCGCGGCAGTGGCCCAAGCGGGCGACGTGACGCTGCTGGTCAACAATGCAGGCATCGCCCGCCTGCTGCCTTCCATGCTGGAACCTGGCCTGGTGGAAATGGCCCGCGAAATCTTCGAAACCAATTACTACGGCGTCATGCACGTCAGCCTGGCCTTCGCCCCGGTGCTTAAAGCCAACGGCGGCGGTGCGATCGTCAACGTACTGTCAGACGCTACCTGGGTTGCCGCGCCGTTCCTGTCTGCCTACGCGGCATCGAAAGCGGCAGCGTGGAGCTTCACCAACTCGCTGCGCATCGAACTCCATGGCCAGGGCACTAGCGTGCAAGGCCTGCATGTGGGCTTCATCGACACCGACCTGACCCACGGTTTTGACGTGCCGAAAGTTCAGCCATCCGACGTCGTGATCCAGTCGCTGGACGGCGTGGAAGCCGGTCTGAAAGAAGTGCTCGCCGACCAAGGGACACGCGCCATAAAGGCCAGCCTGTCGACTGGGCAAGCGGCGTACCTGAATCCCGAAGCCGTCGCGTAAGGAGCACACCATGCAACTCTTTCAGCGACTGGCCCTCGGGGCTGTCTTGGCTATCACGGTCAGCGGCGCCATTGCGGTGCCGGCGGCCACGCACAACAGCGCACCCAATCAATTCGTCGAAGCTGACGGCGTGCGTTACGCCTACCGCCAGTTCGGGGCGCAGGCCGGCGTTCCGGTCATCTTGCTCCAGCACTTTCGCGGCAATATGGATTACTGGGACCCGGCAGTGACCGATGGCCTGGCACAGCAACGGCCGGTCTACCTGTTCGACAATGCCGGCGTGGGCCTCAGCAGCGGCGAAACACCCGATTCGTTTGAAGCCATGGCCGATCACGTCGCCGCCTTTGCCCGCGCCCGCGGGTTGACGCAGGTCGACGTGCTTGGCTTCTCGATCGGCGGCATGGTGGCGCAGGAAGTTGCGTTGCGCCATCCGCAACTGGTGCGCCGGCTGATCCTGGCGGGAACGTCGCCGCGCGGCGGGGTCTCGGGACATGATCCCCGGGTTCCCGGGATCGCGTTGCGCGAATCGATCGCCACGCAGGAGGAGACCGCTTATCTGTTTTTCGATCCGGCGCCGGCAAGCCAGCAGGCTGCCCGGGAATTCTGGGACCGGCGTCACCAGCGCACAGAAGGCCTCGACAAGCTCAGTTCAATGAAGGTCATCGCGGCCCAAGGGGCGGCGCTGGGCAAATGGAGCGTTCCCGGTGACGGCACATTTTCGCAATTGAGCCGGATTACCCAGCCGACCCTGGTAGTCAACGGCAGCAAGGACGTGATGGTGCCCACCGAGAATTCCTACACGCTGCAACAGCATATTCCGAACGCCAAATTGCTGATCTATCCCAGTTCGGGGCACGGCGCATTGTTCCAGTACGCCAACGATTTCGTGCAGCAAGCCAATGCCTTCCTGGACCAGGCCGAATCCCATCGCTTTCGAAAACCCTTGAGCGACACGCCGTCGCCGTAAGGAAATCCAATGTAGTCCTTGTTTTATCGCCCCAATCCCCCTGGAGTACGACCATGTCAGCACTATCGTTTACGGCGTTCCGTCGCTGCCTGTTAGCTGTTTCAGCAACCGCTGGTGCCTTGGCACTGGTCGCCCTCGTCTCGCCCTCTTACGCTCGGGCCGCTACAACGCCTGCGGCCGCCGTCACCGTCGAGAAGGACAGCGCCATCCGTCCTTTCAAGGTCAACATCCCTGAAGACGCGGTGGCCGATCTGCGCAAACGTGTATTGGCGACCCGCTGGCCCGACCGCGAAACGGTCAACGATCAATCCCAAGGCGTGCAATTGGCAAAGCTGCAGGAACTCGTGGGCTACTGGGGCACGCAATACGACTGGCGCAACGTTGAAAAACAACTCAATGCCTTGCCAATGTTCGTAACCAACATCGACGGCCTCGACATCCAGTTCATCCACGTCAAATCCAGACATCCGAACGCCCTGCCACTGCTGCTCACCCATGGCTGGCCCGGTTCGATCCTTGAACTGACCAAAGCCATCGGACCGCTGACCGACCCGACGGCCTACGGCGGTCGTGCCGAAGATGCCTTTGACGTGATCATTCCCTCGATGCCCGGCTACGGTTTCTCCCAGAGACCCACCGACGGCGGCTGGGGTCCCGACCGCATCGGCGTGGCGTGGGATGTGCTGGTCAAGCGCCTGGGCTACCAGCGCTACGTGTCGCAAGGTGGTGACTGGGGATCGGTGATCGCCGACGCCATGGGACGTCAGGCACCGCCCGGCTTGCTGGGGATTCACGTGAACATGCCGGCCACCGTGCCTGCCGATGTCGCCAAGGCGATCAACGACGGCACCCCGCCTCCCGCTGGTCTGTCGGCCAAGGAGACCGCGGCCTATGAGTCGCTGAAAACCTTCTTCGGCAAAAATGCGGCGTACGGCGCCATGATGAGCACCCGACCACAAACGGTCGGCTACGGCTTATCGGACTCACCCGTCGGCCTGGCCGCGTGGATGTTCGACAAATTCAACCAGTGGACCTACAGCGGTGGCGATGCGGAAAAATCCCTGACCAAGGACGAGATACTCGACGGTATTTCCCTCTACTGGCTGACCAACAGCGCGATCTCGTCCGCACGCCTGTACTGGGAAAACAACACCAACAACTTCAATGCCGTGGAACAGAAGACCCAGGAGATCAAGATCCCTGTCGCAGTGACCGTGTTCCCTGGCGAAATCTACCAGGCGCCAAAAACCTGGACCGAACGCGCCTATCCCAACCTGATCTACTTCAACGAAGTGGACAAGGGCGGCCATTTCGCGGCCTGGGAACAGCCTGAATTGTTCGCCAAGGAACTGCGCGCAGCCTTCCGCTCGTTGCGCTAAAAGCTGAGTTGCACGGGCCTGCCCATTGTTCTGATGGGCAGGCCGCACCACCGATTTCTATCCGCAAGAATCAACCCCAGCGTTAATCCACAATGAACAACTTGGCCCCCGTGGCACTGAAAGATCTATGCCCCTCGGCGTCGTTGCCCACCTGATAGCTCATCCCGGTGGTGAGCGTGAACTGGCGACCATCCTCCAGTTCCGTGTGCAACTCGCCTTCCAGGCACAGCAGGATATGACCTCTCCAACACCAGTGATCGGCCAGATAGCCGGGGCTGTACTCAACCATCCGCACACGCGTCGAACCAAACTGGCAGGTTCGCCACCAGGCGGTACCGGTCTGCCCAGCGTATTCGACACGCTCGACAGTCGACCAATCGGTCGTACCAAAGGGAACAGCCGTTAGATCCATGATTACCTCATCAATGAAAGAGTGTCTTCGGACCGTACCCACCCAGTGATACTTTCGATAGACACAGAGGCCACTCATTTAGGAGATACAGGCGCCCGTGCCAGAGGCAGCTTTCCTGCGTATGGGTTGGCCTATGGCAGCGCCCGGGTTCACATCACTCCGGCCAGCCGAATCATTTTGAAGGCGAAGACCGCAAGCTCGCAGCATTGCGCTTTCGGTGCAACTCTTCTTCCTCCGCCAATGCCTGACGAACCAGCGCCCGAGCGGCCCAGGCGGTGGCGACGAGTGATTCTTCGACGCTCGCGCCGATTACCGAAGGGCGCGTTGCTGCCGCACAGTTCTGGACGTACAACGTTGGCGTCCCGGTGATGCTCGGTGCTCTGACGCTGCGGCTCAAGGGCTTCCCGTCAGTCGAGCCATGGATTGGCGTTGCCTCAATCCTGATTGGCTGCAGCGTGCTGCTTTTTGCGTGGCTGGTGTTCTCGCGCATCGGTGTGACGGCCGTCGGCTTGAGCAGCGCGACACGCGAGTCGCGCCTGTCGTAACGCGCAACCGCTATTCTTATCTGGGGACACCCTGAAAAGGAGACGCCAGCATGAGCACCTTGAAACTTCACCCTTCACTGGACAACGGTATCCAACCCGCCGCCGATAATTTCACCGGTGGCACCCTGCAATGCCTGTGTGCGACCGACAAGGTCGAGGTCAAGATCGACGCACAGACGCTGCATAACCACGCGTGCGGCTGCAGCAAATGCTGGAAACCACAAAACGCGACTTTCGCCGTCATCGCCGTGGTACCTCGGGATAAGGTCAGCGTCACGGCCCACGAAGAAAAACTGGCGATTGTTGACGAATCCGCCACCATCCAGCGCCACGCCTGCAAGCAATGTCACGCCCACCTCTTCGGGCGCATCGAGAACAAGGACCATGCGTTCTATGGCCTGGACTTCGTCCACACCGAGCTCTCGCCCCAGCGCGGATGGGCGGCGCCGGGCTTCGCGGCGTTCGTTTCCTCCATCATCGAAACCGGCACACCGCCCGCGCAAATGAAGGCTATCCGCGAGCGCCTGCGCTCAATCGGTCTGGAGCCCTACGACTGCCTGTCCCCGGATCTGATGGACGCAATGGCCACGCATGTCGCCAAACAGAAAGGTCTGCTCCGTGCCTGATGGATCGGCCGCCGCGGTTTCTTCGCCGGACCGCGGCCCCGGTTCAATGTCAGCTCATGCGGATTGTCTGCGCCAAGTCCCGGGCGATGTGCCGAATTGGCGTTTGAGTGCACGACTTCCGCACAATAACTGTGTGGCGTCGCGCTTATTGTTATCACCGGCTTACCGCGGCGTATGACGAGCGTCGGTCCATGATCCCTTTGAACTAGTCGGCGCTGTCATCCACTACGGTGGGCGTCGCAGCCGTGCCAGCCAAGAGGCCGCCATCGATGTTGAACTCACTGCCTGTCATATAGGTTGCATCATCCGAGGCGAGTAGCAGTGCCAGCGCCGCAACCTCTTCGGGCATCCCGAACCTTCTGAGCGGAGTATCTCGAACCAGTGCGGCCATTCGCTCTTGACGATCTTCGCCGGTGCCCAACATGGGCTCCCACATGGGCGTGAGGATGGCCGCTGGATGAATCGAGTTGCACCGAACATTCAGACCTTGCTCGGCGCAGTAAAGCGCCACCGTCTTTGTGTGGTTTCGCACGGCGCCTTTTGACGACGCATAGGCCGCGGCGCCCGGGATGCCGACCAGGCCTGATCGAGAAGAGATGTTGATAATGGAGCCTGCCCCGTGCTGTCGCATGGAGCGAATGGCGTACTTGCAACCGAGGAATACACCATCGAGATTGGTTTGATGCACGGCGTGCCAGTCCTCCAGACGCGCATGCTCCGGGTCGTGAGGCACGAAGCCTTGCTCAAATCCGGTGATACCCGCGTTGTTCACCAAGACATCCAGCCTGCCGCGCTCGTTCAGGATTTGCGCCGTCACTCGCTGCCAGTCCTCTTCGCGCCGCACATCAAGGTGCAGATAGCTGGCGTGTTCACCGAGTGAATCTGCAAAGACTCTGCCGGGTTCGTCGTTGATATCCGTGATGTAGACAAAGCACCCCTCCTGCGCGAAGAGTCGCGCAATCGCTGCCCCAATCCCTTGGGCCGACCCGGTCACGATCGCAGTTTTGGAAGTGAGTTTATTGGCCATAAGTAATGCGGTAATTCCCTTGGTTTGATAGGCACGAAGTGTGAAGCGCCAATTCCCGGAAAGCAGTTGCCGCCCCCTGCCAGGTTGGTTGGCAAATCGATCCCGAGTATAGACCGCCTCGGTGATTTTCGATCATTTGGCCCAAAACGCAGGGCATTTGTAACTTCGGAAATAATGATGTAAGGCGTTACAACCGTTTATGACACTCAGACCTGAATGAATCACCGTCGGTCGTTAAACGTATGCATCAGGAAACTTGTTAAAACGTCGTGATCTAGTCTGAGTGCAAGTCAGGCTGGAGATTGCTTAATGCCATCGGCTGAAGAACGCAAACCCGGGCGTCGCAAGGAAACCCGGCTGTTCCTCTTTCTTGTCGTTTTCCTCTTTCCGCTGCTGTCGGTTGCAATCGTCGGCGGCTACGGCTTTATCGTTTGGTTTTTTCAGATGGTGTACGGCCCACCTGGACCACCCAACTAATAGCCTTTTCTTCAGGCCTATTGGAGCGTGCACATGGACGAAGCCCTGCATATTGCCAGCCTTGTAGTACTTGCCCGGCCTGAATATTTCGACGCAGTCAACGCCAACCTGCGCCTGCTGGAGGGCGTGGAGTTGCATCAGGAAAGTCCCGCCGGAAAACTGGTGGTGGTCCTTGAGGCCGTGCACGAAAGCCAGATCCTCCAACGCATCGAACAAATCAACAACCTGCCGGGCGTACTCAACGCCGCGCTGATCTACCACGAACTCCTCGAACCCGAAGGAGACATCGGATGAGCATGACCCGCCGAGCATTCGTCAAGGCGCAGGCCGCCGCCATTGCAGCTGCCGCCGCCGGACTGCCGATTGTGACCTCCGCCAGTAACCTGGTGACCGAAGCCGACATGGTCACCCTGGACTGGAACAAGGCGCCCTGCCGCTTCTGCGGTACAGGTTGCAGCGTGATGGTCGCGACCAAGGATAACCGGGTGGTCGCCACCCATGGCGACGTCAAGGCAGAGGTCAATCGCGGGCTGAACTGTGTGAAGGGCTATTTTCTGTCGAAGATCATGTACGGCGTTGATCGCCTGACCCAGCCGCTTTTGCGCATGACGAACGGCCAGTACGACAAGCAGGGCGAATTCCAGCCGATCAGTTGGGAGAAGGCCTTTGACATCATGGAACTGAAATTCAAGGAAGCCTTGAAGAGCAAAGGCCCCGAATCGGTCGGCATGTTCGGTTCCGGGCAATGGACCGTGTGGGAAGGCTACGCCGCCAACAAGCTGATGAAAGCAGGCTTTCGCAGCAACAATATCGACCCCAATGCGCGACATTGCATGGCCTCGGCGGTCATGGGCTTTATGCGCACCTTCGGTATGGATGAACCGATGGGTTGCTATGACGACATCGAAGCCACCGACGCCTTCGTGCTCTGGGGCTCGAACATGGCCGAGATGCATCCGATTCTGTGGAGCCGGGTCACCGACCGGCGCCTGAGTTACCCGCACGTGAAAGTCGCCGTGCTGTCGACCTTCGAGCACCGCAGTTTTGAACTGGCCGACATCCCGATGGTGTTCAAGCCGCAAACCGATCTGCTGATTCTCAACTACATCGCCAATCACATCATTGAAAGCGGTGCGGTGAATCAGGATTTCGTCAGCAAGCACACCCGCTTCGCCAAGGGGGCCGATGACATCGGCTACGGACTGCGCCCGGATGATCCACGGGAAAAACAGGCGAAGAATGCCGACAAGGCCAACACCTGGACAGACATCGACTTCGAGCAATTCGCCGCGTTCGTCAAACCCTACACACTGGAACGCACGGCCAAGGAGACCGGGGTATCGGCTGAACGGCTCAAGAGCCTGGCCGAATTGTATGCCGACCCCAAACGCAAGGTCGTGTCGTTCTGGACCATGGGTTTCAACCAGCACACGCGCGGCGTCTGGGCCAATAACCTGATCTACAACATCCATCTGCTCACCGGCAAAATCAGCGAGCCAGGCAACAGCCCTTTCTCGTTGACCGGTCAGCCGTCGGCCTGTGGAACGGCACGCGAAGTCGGGACATTCTCCCACCGCTTGCCTGCCGACCTGGTGGTGACCAATCCCAAACATCGCGCCACCGCGGAAACTATCTGGAAACTGCCCGCCGGTACCATTCAGCCCAAGCCTGGTTTTCACGCAGTGGAACAGAGTCGGATGCTCAAGGACGGCGTGCTCAACGTCTACTGGACCCAGGCCAGCAACAACATGCACGCCGGGCCGAACATCATGCAGGAAGTCCTGCCGGGTTGGCGTAACCCGGACAATTTCGTGATTGTGTCTGATGTCTATCCCACCGTGTCCGCCCAAGCCGCCGACCTGATCCTGCCCAGCGCCATGTGGGTTGAGAAGGAAGGCGCGTTTGGCAATGCCGAACGGCGTACGCAATTCTGGCATCAGTTGGTGACTGCGCCGGGCGACGCCAAGTCGGACCTGTGGCAGTTGGTGGAGTTTTCCAAACGCTTCACCACCGATGAAACCTGGCCCGCCGAATTGCTCGCCCAGTCTCCCGAGCACAAGGGCAAGACCCTGTTCGACGTGCTGTTCAAGAATGGCCAGGTTGACCAGTTTCCCGTCGAGCAAATGGAAGCGGGCTACAAAAACGATGAGGCCAAGGCGTTTGGCTTCTACCTGCAAAAAGGGTTGTTCGAGGAGTACGCCCAATTTGGACGTGGCCACGGGCATGACCTTGCCGCATTCGACCGCTACCACAGCGAACGCGGGCTGCGCTGGCCGGTGGTCGACGGCAAGGAAACCCGCTGGCGCTACCGCGAGGGACTGGACCCCTATGTGGAGAAAGGCAGCGAAGTACAGTTTTATGGCTACCCGGACAAGAAGGCGATCATTTTCGCCCTCCCCTACGAGCCGCCGGCCGAAGCGCCGGACGCCGATTACCCGTTCTGGCTAAGCACCGGCCGCGTTCTCGAACACTGGCATACCGGCACCATGACCCAACGGGTCGAGGAGCTTTACAAAGCGGTGCCTGACGCACTCGTCTACATGCACCCCGAAGATGCCAAAGCCTTGAAGGCACGCCGAGGCAGTGAAGTGAAGTTGATCAGTCGACGCGGTGAAATCCGTGCGCGCATCGAAACCCGCGGCCGCAACAAACCGCCCCAAGGGCTGGTTTTTGTACCGTTCTTTGATGCCAACAAGCTGATCAACAAGGTCACGCTCGATGCCACCGACCCGATCTCCAAGCAGACCGACTACAAAAAATGCGCGATCCGAATCGAGTTGGTCAGCGTGGCCTGAGGAGAACCGTCATGCCTTTTCGAATCCTGCCGTTGCTCCTGCTCGCTGCGATGGGCGTGGTGATCGCCGCCGAGGTCAACTACCCGCTCGATGCGCCCGGGCCGGACGGGCGTCGGCCCGGCGGAACACTGACCCAGATCCTGCCGGCCCCGCCCATCGCCAACGAAGAAAACAAGGACCTCAAGCGCGAACGCAACTACCCGGATCAGCCGCCCACCATCCCCCACAGCATTCGCGGTTATCAGATCGACATGAACGGCAACAAGTGTCTGTCCTGTCACAGCCGGGCCAACAGCGCGCGGACGCAGGCGACGATGATCAGCATCACCCACTACATGGACCGCGACGGCCAGCCGCTGGCGGCGGTGTCACCGCGCCGATACTTCTGCAACCAATGCCACGTGCCGCAAACAGAGGCTGTCCCTTTGGTGGGCAACCGCTTCGAGACCATCGACAAAATACTGCAAGACGACGCCAACGCCGCGCAGAAACGCTGAGGAGGCAACATGAAAGCACTGTTCGCCTTGCTCAAGGATTACTGGGGCATTCTGCGTCGTCCGAGCCTCTACTACAGCCTGGGCTTTCTGACGCTGGGCGGCTTTATCGCCGGCATCATTTTCTGGGGCGGTTTCAACACCGCGCTCGAGCTGAGCAATACCGAAAAGTTCTGCATTTCCTGCCACGAAATGCGCGACAACGTATTCGTCGAGCTCAAGGATACGATTCACTACACCAACCGTTCCGGCGTACGCGCCAGTTGCCCTGACTGCCACGTGCCCCACGAATGGACGCATAAGATCGCGCGCAAGATGCAGGCTTCAAAGGAGGTGTGGGGCAAGATTTTCGGCACCATCGATACCCGCGACAAGTTCCTCACCCTGCGCCGCGAACTGGCCGAACATGAGTGGGCCAGGCTCAAGGCCAACGACTCTCGCGAATGTCGCAACTGCCATAACTTCGAGTTCATGGACTTCACGCGCCAGGGCAAGCGCGCTTCTGCCATGCATTCGACGTCCCTGGCCAACGGTGAGGCCACCTGCATCGACTGCCACAAAGGCATTGCTCACAAGCTGCCCGATATGAGCGGAGTGAAAGGCTGGTAAGAAGGCGGCAAGTCGGCTAACGATTCACGACCTGCATAAGCCAGTCAATCCTGACACTTGTCCTATCCTTCCAACCAACCCACAACGCCGGACTTCGACATGCCCACCCCCGAATCCACCCTCCTCGACAGCTGGCACCACAACGCCCACGCCTGGATCGAAGCCATCCGCAGCGGCGCCATCGAAAGCCGCCTCACGGTCACCGACCAGGCCATCCTGCTGGCGGTGCTGGGTCGCCAGCCGGAGTGCGTGCTCGACCTGGGTTGCGGCGAAGGCTGGCTGTTGCGTGCGCTGGCTAAACGGGGCATCACGGCGGTTGGTGTGGATGGCGATGGGACGCTGGTCGAGGCGGCGCGGGCGGCAGGCTCTTCATCGGTGCATCTGGCGAGCTATAAAGCGTTGGTGGAGGCGAAGGTGGACATCGGTCGCGATTACGACCTGATCTGCGCCAACTTCGCGTTGCTGCACCAGGACATCATCCCGCTGCTCGCCGCCATGAACACGCTGCTCGCCCCAGGCGGCGCGTTGGTGATCCAGACGCTGCATCCGTGGGCCGTGGCGGCGGGCGACTATCAGGATGGTTGGCGGGAAGAGACCTTCGACGGGTTCAAGGGCCAGTGGCAACCGATGCCGTGGTATTTCCGCACCTTGTCCAGTTGGCTGAATGCGCTGGACATGGCCGGGTTTCGGCTGGCCGGCCTGCAGGAGCCGCAGCACCCGCAAAGCCAGGTGCCGCAGTCGTTGCTGTTGGTGGCCGAACCGCGGCGGTGAGTGTGGGCTACGCGTCGTTCAGACCGTCGATTGAACACCTGCGGCCTGCCGCCCCTTGAACGCCAGCGCAAAGCAGAAAAATATCGCCAGTGCGAACCCGGCAGGGAACAACCAGATGCTCTTCCAGTCATGGCTGCCCGTCAGCGCAAAGTGGTCGGTCACCTGCCCTGCGACCCAGAATCCGATCAGCATGCCCAAGCCGTAAGTTGCCAAAGTAATCAGGCCTTGCGCCGAGCTTCTGAAGCGTTCCGGTGCTTTGGCATCGGTGTAGATCTGGCCGGACACGAAGAAGAAGTCGTAGCAGATGCCGTGCAAGGCGATGCCGGTAAACAGCATGAACGCCAGGTCGCCATTGTTACCGTAGGCAAACAGCAAATAGCGCAAGGCCCACGCCAGCATGCCAACCAAGAGCGCAATCTTGATCCCGAAGCGGTGAATGAACAGCGGTAGAAGCAACATGAACAGCACTTCGGAAACCTGCCCGATGGCCATCTTCGCCGTCGGGTTGGTCACGCCGATCTCCGCCAAAAACGGGTTGGCATTCTGGTAATAAAACGCCAGGGGAATGCAGATCAAAATGGAGGCGATGAAGAACACCAGATAACTGCGGTCCTTCAGCAAGCTCAGGGCATCGAGCCCGAGCATTTGCTTGAGGCCGCTGCGACCCACTTCAGGCTTCAGAGGTGCGGTACGCGGCAATGTGAAGCTGTAGAGGCCGAGCACCAGAGAGGCAACTGCCGACATCAGGAAGGTATTGCGCAACCCGCCTGACGAAATCATGGCCTGGGAATCCCAGGCAAACACGAAGCTGATCACCACACCGGCCACGATCCAGCCGATGGTCCCCCACACGCGGATGCGCGAGAACTCGAGGGCCGGGTCGCGCATCTGCCGGAACGCGACTGAGTTCACCAGTGCCAGGGTCGGCATGTAGATCATCATGTACGCCAGCACGTAGGGGTAAAACGTGCTGAAGTCCGGCGCTCGATACAGCTGATACAGCAACACGGCGCCGACCAGGTGCAGCACCGCGAGGATGCGTTCGGCATTGAAGAAGCGGTCGGCAATCAAGCCGATCACAAAGGGCGCGATGATCGCGCCCCAGGACTGGGTCGAGAACGCCATGCCGATCTGCCCGCCGGTGGCGCCCAGGTTACTGGCGAGGAACGTACCGAGGGTGACGAACCATCCGCCCCAGATAAAGAATTGCAGGAACATCATGGCGCTCAATCGCGCGGTCATCGTGGACATAACAGTCACCGTCTTATTGTTTTTCTTGTTGTAGAGAGGAGCGAACAACGTTGTGATCAGGCGTCGGGCAAGCCCAGCAACCGCCTATTGAAACCTTCGTCCGACTGCACGCTGGCAAAGTCATCGAACGCCTTCTGCGTCTTGGTGATCATGTGCTGCTCGATGAACGCCGCCCCTTGCGCGGCGCCCTGAGCGGAATCCTTGAGGCAACACTCCCACTCGAGCACGGCCCAGCCGCTGAAGTTGTATTGGGTCAATTTGCTGAAGATCGATTTGAAGTCGATCTGGCCATCGCCCAGCGAACGGAAACGCCCCGGCCGCTCGACCCAACCCTGGTAACCGCCGTATACGCCCGAGCGCGCATCGGGCCGGAACTCGGCGTCTTTGACGTGGAACATGCGGATGCGCGCGTGGTAACGATCGATGAAACCGAGGTAGTCCATTTGCTGCAGCAGCAGATGGCTGGGGTCATACAAGATCGCGGCGCGTGAATGGTGATCCACCGCCTCCAGAAAACGCTCGAACGAGGCGCCGTCATGCAGGTCTTCGCCGGGGTGGATTTCGTAGCACAGGTCGACGCCGGCCTCCTCGAAGCAATCAAGAATCGGCAACCAGCGTTTCGCCAGTTCGGCAAAGCCTTGTTCGACCAACCCGCTTGGGCGTTGCGGCCATGGGTAGACATAAGGCCACAGCAGCGCGCCGGAGAAGGTCGCGTGGGCCTTCAACCCCAAGCGCTGACTGGCGCGGGCGGCGAGTTTCAATTGCTCGATCGCCCACTCGGTGCGCGCCTGGGGCTGGCCGCGTAAATGCGCCGGGGCAAAGTCGTCGAACAAGGTGTCGAAAGCCGGATGCACCGCCACCAACTGGCCTTGCAGGTGCGTCGACAACTCGCTGATCTCGACGCCCGCTTTAGCGCAAACAGCTTTCAATTCGTCGCAGTAATCCTGGCTGTCGGCGGCGCGCGCCAGGTCGATATACTGCGTGCCCAGGGTCGGCAACTGAATGGCCTTGTAGCCTTGGGACGCCGCCCACTGGGCGATATTGGCCAGTGTGTCGAAGGGCGCTTCGGCGGACATGAACTGCGCGAGGAAAATTCCCGGGCCGCGCAGGCCTGCTTGAGAAGTAGGGTTCACGGGTGTGTGCTCCGGGGTCATTGAGGGCAGACCAGTTCGGTCCATTTCGTGTCGCCGCGATGATTGGCGATCACGGCTTCGATGAAAGCCATGCCACGCATCCCGACATCGATGCCCGGCACGCCGGGGGCTGCATTGTCGACAACGTTGCTGCGGATCGCGTTGGCGAAATCGCCGTAGAGGTTGGCCATGGCTTCCAGATAGCCCTCGGGATGCCCCGCCGGCAGACGCATGCGCCGGGTCGCGGCGTCGCACAACCAGGGTTGGCCGACACCGGAGCGCAGCACGCGCATGGGTTGATCCAGGGAACGATGGATCAGGCTCGCCGGTTCTTCCTGACGCCATTCCAGGCCGCCCTTGTCGCCGTAGATGCGGATCTTCAACGGATTCTCTTCACCAGCACAGACCTGGCTGGCAATCAACACACCGCTGGCGCCGTCGGCCATCCTGAACAGCATCGCGGCGTCGTCGTCGAGTTGCCGACTGGCGATGTGGGTATTCAACATCGCGCACAGGTGCTGGATGGGTTGGTCCGCGACGAATTCGGCCAATGAAAAGGCATGGGTGCCGATATCGCCGACGCAGCCGCCCAACCCGGACTGCTCAGGCAGATCGCGCCAGCCGGCCTGCTTGTTGCCCTGCCCCGCCACATCCTCGCTCAGCCAGCCCTGGGGGTATTCGACGATCACCTTGCGCACGGTGCCGATCACGCCGTCGCGAACCATCTGCCGCGCCTGCCAGACCATCGGATAACCCAGGTACGTGTGGGCCAGGCCATAGAGGCGATCACTGCGCTCAAGGACGGCCTTGAGTGGCAGCAACTCGGCCAGATTCAACGCCGCCGGTTTCTCGCTGAACACATGAAACCCCGCGCTCAGCGCCTGGCTGGCAATCGGCGCGTGCAGGTGATTGGGCGTGACGATGATCAGCAGTTCCATGCGCTGATCGGCGGGCAACGCGCGCTCGGCCTCAAGCATCTGCCGCCAGTCGCTGTAGCAACGCGAAGCGGACAAACCCAACGCGGCACCGGTGTCTTGATTGTTGCGGGCGTCGCGACTGAACGCGCCGCACACCAATTCAAAACGACCCTCGAGCCCCGCAGCCTGACGGTGGGCCTGACCGATGAAGGCACCCTCTCCGCCACCGACAAAGCCCATTCTTATTTTTGCCAATGGAACAGTCATAGCAATTCTTCTCTGTTTGAGGTGGCTTCAGACGGCTTTAAAGGCATCCATCCTCAAGCCGATGTAACCGGTTACATCATGGCGGAAATTTAGGCCCTGTTTGACGAGGTGTCAAACCCAGAATGAATCGCCAGGAAAATTTCGGGGTGGCGTCGACCTGCGCTAAGCTCGCCGCTGCACAGTTCGATAACGAGGTGGTCTTGTCCAATATTCGCGAAGTAGCCCGGCTGGCAGGCGTCTCCGTCGCCACGGTGTCCCGAACGCTGAAGTCGCCTGAGCGCGTGCTCCCCGACACGCGCGACAAGGTCAACGCCGCCGTGGAAAAAGCCGGTTATCGACCGAACCTGATGGCGGTGCAATTTCGTTCGCGCAGAACCGGCAACCTGGTAATTCTGGTGCCGACCGTCGCCAACACCTTTTTCGCCAAGGTGATCAGCGGCGCGCAACAAGCGGCCCAGCTCGCCGGTTATCGGCTGTTGCTGTGCGACACCCAGGGCCGCGAGGAAATCGAACGGGAATTTGCCGAATTGGTGTACGCCCATCAAGCCGATGGCGTGATCCAGTTGCGCGCCTACGACCCTTTCGAAGCGCCCTTCCCCAGCGCCGAACTACCGCCGATCGTCAACGCCTGCGAGGTGATTCAGGGCGGCCGTCATCCCACCATCAGCCTCGACAACCGCGCCGCCGCCAAGGCCATGACCGAGCATTTGATCGAACTCGGCCACCGCCGTATCGGCCTGATCAAAGGCCCGAAAAGCAGCCCGCTGACCCGAGATCGCGTGGCCGGTTATCAGGACGCCTTGCATCAGGCCGGCATCGCGTCAGATCCCGCGCTGATCTGCCACGGTGACTTCAGCCTGAAGGCCGGTCATGACGGCGCCGCCGCGATGCTGGAATTACCCGACCGCCCCACGGCGCTGTTTTGCGAAAACGATGAAATGGCCATCGGTGCGTTGAAACGCATCAAGCAACAGGGCCTGCGAGTGCCCGAGGACATTTCATTGGTGGGTTTCGACGACATCCCTTTCGCCGCGTACTGCGATCCGCCCCTGACGACCATCTCGCAACCGGCCGAAACCTTCGGCCAGAAAGCCGTGGAGATGTTGATTGCGCTGATCGAAAAGAAACCGATCGCACAACGGCATGTGGTGTTGCCGTTCAAATTGACCTTGCGCAACAGCACAGCGACGGTCAGGGAGCGCTGACATCCGCTCGATTAAAGCGCCGCCACACGCTCAAAACAAAGAAACCTCACGCATTCGGTCATACCGGTGGAACCTAGTCGGAGGGCCAGCCTCGGATATATAAATCTGCGTAGGTGAGAACATGGCAATCGAGGCGACGTTACTGCGCCAACGCAAGGTGCTTGCCGAGTTTGGCGAGCTGGCGCTGGTGTCAGACGATCTTGAACATATCCTCGACGAAGCCTGTCGTTTGGTCGGGGATGCGCTTGAGACTCATCTGGCCAAGTTCATGCTGTTGCAGGAGGACGGCGTCACGTTCGTGGTGCGAAACGGCGTTGGCTGGACCCCGGATGTAGTCGGAAAGGTCCGGGTTCAAGCCTGCGAAGGAAGCCCGGAGCGGTTTTCACTGGCCACCGACGCCCCGGTGATTTCGACGGATATTTCGACAGAAACTCGCTTCCGCTATCACGACTTTCAAAAGAAAAACGGGGTAAAAGCCTTCGTCAACGTTCTGGTGTACGGGGCCACTGAGAATCGCCCATTCGGCATCTTCGAAGTCGACAGTCGAAGCCCTCGCCGGTTTACGGACAGCGATATCGATTTTCTTCGTGTCTACAGCAACCTGCTCGGCGCGGTGTTAAAGCGCTCCAATACCCTGCAGGCCATGCGTTCGACGGAAGAGCGATTGCGTGAAAGCGAAAGGCACTACCGGATCGCGGCGGAACTCAATCCGCTTTGGCCCTGGACGGCGGACAAGGCCGGCACACTGACGTCTATCGATCAGCGCTGGTTCGAATACACCGGGATGACCCCGGCAGAGACATTAGGGCATCAATGGGCCAAAGCGGCTCACACTGAGGACCGGGAATCCCTGGAGAACCTCTGGAGTCGATCCCTGGCCACCCTGGAGCCGTTCGACACGCAAGTGCGGCTGCAAAAAAACACCGGGGAATATCGCTGGTTCAGAACCCGGGCACTGCGCAGCTTCGACGCTGCCGGACAAAGTGAACAGTGGTACGGAACCCTCGAGGATATCGACACGCGCGTGCAGTTGGAGGGCGCGCTTCGAGAATGGAACGACTTGCTTGAGGACCGTATTGCCCAGCGCACGGCTCAGCTTGAATCCGAACAGCAAGAACGCGCCATGACCGAATCCAAGCTTCGGCAAAGTCAGAAAATGGAAGCGGTTGGCCAACTGACTGGCGGCATCGCCCATGACTTCAACAACTTGCTGGCGGGCATCATCGGCAGCCTGGAGCTGTTGCAACGACGCATCGATGCGGGGCGTTTCGATGAGCTGACTCGCTATGCCTGCGTGGCGATGACCTCAGCCTCACGGGCCGCTGCCTTGACCCAGCGTCTGCTGGCGTTTTCGAGACAGCAATCACTCCAGCCTGAACTGCTCGAACCCCGAAATGTGGTGGCAGGCCTGGATGAAATGATCCGGCGCTCGGTCGGCCCCAGCATCATCGTCGAATGCTCCTTTCGCGCAAACGACCGCATCAGGTGTGACCTCAACCAGCTGGAAAACGCGCTGCTCAACCTCGCGATCAATGCCCGGGATGCCATGCCCAATGGCGGCACCCTGAATCTGGGGGTCGATCGATGCGTCATCGATCAGGCATCGTCTACCGAGAAAATGGTGCCTTCAGGGTCCTATGTCACGATATCGGTGACGGACTCAGGCACGGGCATCAGCGCGGAGAATTTATCGCGCATTTTTGACCCGTTCTTCACCACCAAAAAGATTGGGGAAGGCACGGGCCTGGGTCTCTCGATGATTTACGGCTTCACCCAGCAATCCGGTGGGCAGGTCAGGGTTCACAGCAGCCTGGGTGTGGGCACCACCGTGACGATGTTCTTTCCAGTGGACAATTCGCAACCCGCCCAGAACATTCCCGATCCGGACGAGACTCAATCAGCGGAGCCGTTCGGTCAAAACGAAACCATCCTGCTGGTGGACGATGAAACGGCCATTCGGCAAATGGCCTCGGAGTTTTTGTCTGACATGGGCTATCGGGTCATTGAAGCGGTCGACAGCGTCTCTGCCCTCAGACAAGCGGAAAAGCTGGAACACATCGACCTGCTGCTGACAGACATCGGCTTGCCTGGAGGGATGAACGGGGTCGCCCTGGCGGCGGAATTCAAGGGGAAATACCCACAACTCAAAGTGCTGTTCATCACTGGTTTTGCCGGAGGTTCGAACCTGGTTTCCGTTGATTCGACGACCCGGCTATTGACCAAGCCGTTCAGCCTGAACGACCTCGGCCAGCGCGTGCGCTCGCTGGTCAGCGCAGGCTCATGAAGGGCCGGGGTCACCCAGCATGCCCTTTCGCGTGTCGCGCGAATGCGATCTTGATGCCCACCAGCACGGGCGCGGCGACGGCAAACAGCAGGGTCACAGCGAGGAACGCTGAGTCGAAGGCAATCACGGTTGATTGCCCTGAAACGACTCGCCCCAAAAGGTTAGTCGCCGCGCGGCCGGCGGCCACTGCATCCATCCCTTTCGCCATCAGCATGGCGGTGGTGGTCGACAGCCGTTCAATCACTGCGGCGCCTCCTGGCGTGACGCTGGTGCCGAGGACCACGGCATTGCTGACCACGTTGTGCTCGATCAACGTCTGAAGACCCGCAACGCCCATCAGCCCCCCCAATTGGCGCCCGGTATTGAACAGACCTATGCCGCAGGCGAGGTTGCGACGGTTGAGGTCGCTGAATGCGATCAGGGTGATCGACAGAAACAGAAAGCCAAGGCCCAGGCCGCGCAACAGGATGGCGGCCATCATGTCGTCGCTGCCGCTTTCGCTGGTCGAACCGGACAGCATCCACATCGCAACCATGATCATCAGGATGCCAAAGGGCACCGTGGCAAACGGCGCAACCTGGCGGGCCTGCATGAGCCAGGCGGCAATCAGCAGCGCACCGATAAAAAACCCGCCACTGGGCAACAGCAGCAGGCCGGCATCGGTCGGCGTGAACGCGAGGACCGACAAGGCGAACGCCGGAATCAGGAACGCGCTCCCGAACAGCGCGGCGCCAGCGACAAAACTGACGATAAAAGCGAAGGAAAAATCGCTGGATTTGAACAGCGTGAAGTCGAGCAACCCTTGGCCTTTGATCAACAGTTGCTGGCCGAGAAAAGCCAACAAAGCAGCGATGCCGATCACACTCAGCCACACAATGCGCGGTTCCTCGAACCAGTCCCAGCGGCTGCCCTGGCTGAGCACGTAGGTGAGACAGAACAGCGAGGCCGAGGCCAGCACAAAGCCGATCCAGTCAAACGGACGCTGCCGGTTTTTGGCCGGCGTCGGGCGGTCTGCGATCAGCAACAGTCCGATGGCCGCCAAGGCAAGCGGCACGACACTGAAGAAGATCCAGATCCAGGATTGGCTGTCGATCAACCACCCTTGCAGGGCTGGAGCAATCGTCGCGGGCGCAACCACGGCGCCCATGGCAAACACGGCTTGAAGGATGGGTTGATGGGCGCGGCGATAGCCGCGAAATATGATCGCCTGGCCCCCGACCAGCAGCGTACCTCCCGCGAAGCCTTGAATCATCCGCAGCACCACCAGCACGTCCAGTTGAGCGGTGATGATGGCAATAGCACACGCCAGGCCCATCGCCGTGAGTGCGCCGATCATCACCTGACGCGGATCAAAACGGCTCAGCAGCCAAGGGGATGTCATGAAGCCGATCAACTTGAGCGCGGTGTAACCGACGTCCAGCCAGGCAAACTCATCAGGCGTTGCGTAAGTGTCACCGATGATGTCGCTGCGGCCGAGGGACAGCACGGTGCTGGCAATCGCTTCCGTCAGCACGGCCAACACGATACCCAGCATGAGCAAGACGCCAGACGTCGTGCTGGCGTTGCCCGGCGTGGCGGTGGCTACCGGTTTCATGACCCGCTCCCGCTCTCAACCTCGACACGCGCCGACAGGCCCGGCACGATGCGGCCCGGCAACGGGTTATGCGCAAGGCGGATCTTCACCGGAACGCGCTGCACCACCCGCACAAAGTTCCCGGTCGCGTTGTCGGTGGGCAGCAAGCTGAACGCCGATCCGCTCCCCGGCGCGAAGCTGTCGACCACGCCATCAAGTACCCCGTCGGGGTAGCCATCCACCGTGATGCGCACGCGTTGGCCGGGGCGGATATGTTCGAGCTGGGTTTCCTTGAAATTCGCCACGACCCACACGTCATGCACCGGCACGATATCGAGCAAGGCCACGCCCGGCGTCACGAACCGGCCGACGCGCACCTGACGGTTGCCGACCACGCCATCCACCGGCGCGTGCACCACGGTGCTGTCGAGATCGATCTGGGCGAGGTCGCGCGCGGCCTGCGCCTGGGTCACCGCCGCGACGGCCGCTTCGCGCTGGGCCACTAGCACGGCGATGCGTTGCTGTTGAGCCTCCACCGTGGCCGACGCGGCGGAGACCGACGCCTCGGTTTTCGAGCGTGCCGCCCCGGTTTCATCGACCAGGGCCTGGCTGACAGCGTTGCTGATGATCAGTTTGCGGCTGCGATCGTGGGTCTTGGTCGCCAGGTTCATCTCGGCAGCGGCCGATCGTCGTTGGGCTTCGGCCTGTCGAATCAGGGAGCGCTGGAGATGGGTTTGCGCATCGACATGGCTCAGGCGTGCCTGGGCAGCACTGACATTGGCCACGGCTTGCGCCAGCCGCGCGCGGTAGTCCCGATCATCGATACGGAACAACACCTCACCGGCCCGGACGGCCTGGTTGTCCTCGACTTCGACCGCCATGACATAACCGGCGACCTTGGCGGCGAGCGAGGTGACGTCGCCGCGCACATACGCGTTGTCGGTCGAGGTCGAGCCGCTCGACACCGCCATGGCCCATCCGGCCGCCAGGACCACCACGGCGCCGATGCACAGCAGGATGCCGACCCTCTTTTTATTGCCTGGCCGCACCACGACTACAGGGGGTTCGGTGCTTGCGTCGGCGGTTGCGTGCGAGTTCATGTTGTCATTTCCTGTTTGATGCCTAGGACCTTCAGCCGGGCAGCAGTCCCCTGCCACCCGGCTATCGAGCGTCGATGAGCGCGTTGACGGGCTCACTTCCCGGTGGGTATGACGAGTTCCTTTTCACGGGTGTCGAGAACGAACACCGCCAGCAGACGTGCAGGTTGGGTGTCGCTGGCGTTGGCGCTGACCTGGTGATGCGAGCCTGGCTCTTCCACGAAGTTTTCACCGGCCGTGTAGACCTTCTCCGGCGCGCCGTTGACCTGACTGCGGATCGCCCCTTCAAGGACCGTTGCATAGATGAAGGCCGATTTGGGGTGCAGGTGCGCCGGCGACCCGGCACCCGGCCCGTACTCGACCAGCACGCCCCTCATGCTTTTACCAGGGATGTTGGGAATGGGCCGGTCGAACACCACCGTTACCTTGCCCGCGGGCTTGTCGGCGGCCGACGCGGTGAGCGAGAACACGGCGAAGGCCGCGGCCAGGATGATTCGGCTGAACATGGCAATTCTCCTGCTGTGTAGATTCATGAGGACGCGACCCAATGGCGGGTCAACGCTTTCGCGCAAGCTTCAGCGCCCCGCTTCGCTCGTCGACTGAGCGATCCAGTCCTCGAAACGGATCGTGCCCAGGCGCGGTTTTTTGCCGGGGGTCAGCGATTGATCGTCGAGTACGGAGCCGAAATAGCGCGCGTGCACATCCGGCACGACCTTGCGGTTATCCTGGGTGGCGCGCAGAAAGCGCCGGATCAGTTCGGCGAGCGGCATGGCCTCGGGCCCGGCGACTTCAACCGTGCCATTGACCGGCGCTGCCAGCGCCACATCGACGAGCGCCGCCGCCACGTCGTCAGACGCCATCGGCTGAATCAGCGCCGGCGACAGGCAAATCTGCTCACCCTCGGTGGCTGCCTGCGCGATGCCGCTGACAAACTCGAAAAACTGCGTGGCTCGCAGGATGGTGTAAGGAATGCCGGACGCCTTGATGAGGTCTTCCTGGGCGATCTTGGCCACGAAATAGCCGCTGTCAGGGAGCCGTTCGCTGCCGACAACCGATAGGGCTACGTGATGACGAACACCCGCGGCCGCTTCGGCCGCCAGCAGGTTACGGCTGGACGTTTCGAAGAATTCGAGGACGGCCTTATCCTCCCACGACGGTGCGTTGGCCACGTCGACGACCACCTCGGTGCCATCCATCGCGGCGGCCAGGCCTTCGCGGGTGACGGCGTTCACCCCCGTGCTGGGGGACGCGGCGAGTACGTCATGGCCGCGTTCGCGGAGGCGTTTCACAAGTTTCGATCCGATGAGGCCGGTGCCTCCGATGACGACAATCTTCATGGGTTCTCTCCCTCCGCTTTCGACGGCAACCATTGCGGTCGATGGAGAGAAGAGTGACGGCGCGCGCGTGGGAAGTCCTTGTGCCGGCCTTGAGTTTGCCTTTGGACACCCTTGGTTTTTCGTCCAAATGCGCAACAGCGGGACGGGTTCCCCTGCTGGACGGTGCAGCGAATTTCGAGCTGCCGTATGATCGACACCACGTATCAATCGCCAGCTCGGACACGGAGTCGAGGGCGCTCGACCAGGGGATGCTCACCTTGCCATTCGTGTTTGAAGACTACGTGCTCGACCAGGAGCGCCGGGAACTGACCTTGGGCGGGCAAGTCGTGGCCATCGGGCCCCAGGTCTTCGATCTCTTGCTGCAACTCGTCGTCAACCGTGATCGCGTCGTCAGCAAGGACGACCTGCTCAACGCAGTCTGGAGCGGCCGGATCGTTTCGGAATCGACGATCACCAGCCACATCAATGCCGTGCGCAAGGCCATTGGCGATACCGGCGAAGAACAGCGCCTGGTGCGCACGGTCGCCCGCAAGGGTTACCGCTTCGTCGGTGAGATCAAGGTCGCCGAGACCGGCGAAGCAGGCCTCGACGAACGCCCGCTTGTTGACCAAAAACCATTGCCTGGCGCCCCGCTCGTCCTGCCGGAAAAACCCTCCATCACCGTCTTGCCCTTTCACAATCTGAGCGGCGATCCGGAGCAGGATTATTTCGCCGACGGCATGGTCGAGGACATCATCGCCGCCCTCTCGCGGATCCGTTGGCTGTTCGTCATCGCACGCAATTCGAGCTTTACCTACAAGGGCCGCGCGGTGGACGTCAAAGGCGTTGGCCAGGAACTCGGCGTGCGCTACGTGCTGGAAGGCAGCGTACGCAAATCCGGGAACAAGGTACGCATCACCGGGCAGCTCATCGATGTGACGAGCGGGACGCATATCTGGGCGGAACGCTTCGAAGGCCTGCTCGACGACATTTTTGAACTGCAGGACCAGATCGCCGAAAGCGTCGTCGGCGCCATCGCGCCACAGCTGGAACGGGCGGAAATCGAGCGCGCCAAGCGCAAGCCGACCGACAGCCTGGACGCCTACGATTACTACCTGCGCGGCATGGCGAAACTGCACAGTGGCACCCGGGAAGCCATCGAGGAAGCGCTGCCGTTGTTCTATACCGCGATCGAGCTCGATGCGGAATTTGCATCGGCCTATGGCATGGCTGCCTGGTGCCATTTCTGGCGCAAGTTGAATGGCTGGATGACCGATCGAACACAAGAAATCGCCGAGGGCACGCGACTCGCGCGCCTGGCGGTGGCGCTCGGCCGGGATGATGCGGTGGCGCTGACGCGCGGCGGACATGCACTGGCCCATCTCGCCGGCGATATCGATGGCGGCATCGCGCTGCTCGACAGGGCACGTTTGCTCAACCCCAACCTCGCCCCGGCCTGGTATCTGGGCGGCATCCTGCGCGCCCTGCACGGTGAAACAGAAGATGCGATTGAGCATTTGACCCATGCCGTGCGCTTGAGTCCGCTGGATCCGGAAATGTTCCGGATGCAGGTGGGGATGGCCCTCGCGCATTTCTTCGCCGGGCGCTACGACGTTGCGTCGTCCTGGGCGGAAAAGGCGCTGGGAAACCTGCCCAGCCTCCTGCCAACGGTGGCCCTGTTGGCGGCCAGTCATGCGCTCAGCGGACGCATGGACAAAGCCAGCCAGGCCATGCAGCGCCTGCGCGAACTTGATCCAGCGTTGCGCGTCTCGAAGCTGAAGGAATGGCTGCCCATCCAGCGGCCCGAAGATCTTGCGCGGTTCGCCGATGGACTGCTACTGGCCGGATTGCCCGAGTGACCGCGGCCCGCTGCAGCGTTAAAATCCGCCAGGTTTGGTTCCCCTGTTTGAGGAAGACCCCGTTATGTCCAGTCTCGACACCTCCCTGCAAGACAACGCCGCGCCTGATGGCGTTTGCTATGGCTGCGGCAGCAGCAATCCGCACGGGCTCCACATCAAGAGCTTCTGGGATGAAGACGGCGTGCATGTCTTGGCCGAACACATGCCTGATCCCATGTATTGTGGCTGGCCGGATCTGGTGTACGGTGGCTTGATCGCGATGCTGGTCGACTGCCATTCAAACTGGACGGCGATGGCGTATCACTACCGGACGGAAAACCGCGAAACCGCCAGCCTTCCCCGCATCAATTGCGTCACCGGCAACCTTGGCATCAAGTTCATCAAACCGACACCGATGGGCGTACCGTTGACGCTACGTGCCCGAGTGGAAGGAGACGTCGGGCGCAAAACCCGTGTGATCTGCGAGGTCTACGCCGGGGACGTGCTCACGGCGGTTGGCGACTCTGTTTTTGTGCGCGTGGATACCGGGCAATTGGCGGCTGCGGCGCACAGTCGGTAGTTTGTTTCCAGGCTCTGGAGACAGTCAGCCCGGCGCTGTCTTTATTCCTCCTGGCGATTCAAGTCAATCGAATCGCCTTAAACACCAAAGTTAAACGCTATGGAGATTCGCGGTCTCGTTCCTTCGAAACGTCGCACTGAATGCATCAGCCATGACGGAAACATGATGAACGTTCCACTTCTGGCGGCACACGTACAACTAAACCCGGCTGTCAGGCAATCTTCGACTCTCATTCGCAGGGCCGGATTGTAGGTCGATGCCACCATACCGCGCGGGTCTACAAATTCCAGATCACCTCCCACCGCGGGATCGTCCTCTCGGCCGCCGGCATCGACCCAGTAGACTCCTGACCAAAACGCACCAGGGTGCCCATGGAGTGAATTGCTGTGGCCTGCCTCATTCACATTTGCCCAGGCGTTGAGTTTCCAATCGAAACCGGGCTCGGTTAATCCATATTGTTCGCTATGAACCGCCGTCAGTTGAATGGCGAACTCTGTAGCAAACTTAACCAAAGCATCGCAAGCCTCCCCTCCCCATTCAGGGAAATCGTTCGCGGACTGCCAGCCGCCGTCATTGCTACGCTGGGCACCGCTGCGATCTTGCGCCATACGACGTGTGACGATAGCTTTCAATTCAGCATTGAGCCTTTCTGCGTCGGGGTATTGGATACTCGCGAGGGGGGTTGCGAACAGTCGTCGAATCTTTATCAGTTCAGGATCTATTAGAGTGTTGCTCGACTGCATTGCGTCTTTTCCAGGTTGCGCAAGTTGCAAAAAACTATACCGATTGAAATTGAGGACTGATGTAAACCTTTGTGAAAAACGGTGTAGTTATACTTGAACGCAGCCGAGCGACTCTAAAGAGTGACCGTTAGCACTCGTCTGTGGATTCAACCAGTGAAGGTCCATCGCGGACAGGACGCTCAGCCATCTCACTAAACACCGCGAACAGAGCTGACGATAAAAGTTATGCGCAGCCGTTCGAGTGTGGGCTTTAATGTCTGTGCTTATATGCAGCCACTCGCCTCGACGCCCTACGAAAGTGGATGCGCTGAGGGCGGATTCAGGTTGCCATGCACTCGTCTAATCAAGGAAGAAACGACATTGAAAATAGCTTTTACCGCCCTGCTGTTGACCTGGCTGACGACTATCGCACTCGCTGACGAGAACCCTGTCGGCTTCCACTCCTCCACACTGGAAGACCCGCAGAATGACCGCGCACTGGAGATGGTCGTCTGGTACCCCAGTGCAACGACCGCCGCCACGCAACTGATTGGCGATGATGTGGTGTTCGTCGGGGCTTCTGCCGTTCGTGACGCACCGCCCGCTGCTGGCAAGCATCCATTGTTGGTGCTCTCCCACGGGTACAGGGGTAACTGGAGCAACCAGATCTGGCTTGCCAGTGCTCTGGCTCAAAAGGGTTACATCGTCGCCGCCATCAATCACCCTGGCACCACCACTCATGACCGCAGCCCTCAAGCAGCGGCACAGTTGTGGCAGCGGCCCGTTGATTTGACTCGAGCCATTGATAGCGTCACGACTCAACCTGAGAAATTCGGCGTGGTCACAGATGGCCGAATTGCAGTGGTGGGCCATTCACTCGGCGGCTGGACCGCCCTGGAGATCGCCGGTTCTCGCTTCGATCCAGACCGCTTCGTCCGTGACTGCAAAGCCCACCCGCAACTAGCAAGTTGCACGGTCTACGGAAAGATAAACCCCGCAAGCACCGCAGAATCAAAGGCCGCGTTGACCGCCGATTGGCGCGATAAACGCGTCACTGCCGTGGTGACATTGGACCTGGGGCTTTCACGGGGCATGACCGACGAAAGCCTGGCCGGGCTTACTGTACCAACACTGGTGATCGCTGCCGGCGTACCGTCGCGCGACCTTCCCGCCGAGTTGGAATCTGCCAACCTGGCCAAACGACTGCCGCCGGCGTCAAGCCGTTACGTCGAGATCAGCGACGCAAGCCACTTCAGCTTCTTGTCAGTGTGCAAACCGGGTGCGGAGGCACTGCTCGAAGAAGATGTTCCAGGCGATGGCATCATTTGCCGGGATGGCGACGGCGCTCGCCCACGTGGGGTGATCCAACAACAGGTTGCATCGCTGATCGACGAGTTTCTTCAGTCCTCTATCTACAAAGTAGGCAGTTTGTAAAATCGTGGTATGGGAACTGCTGCAGCTCAACAAAAAATCGCTGGAGCAGTTCCAGCACCCGCGCAAGCTGTCAGAACGGTTGTCCGGGAATGAGCGCTAAAGAGCCGGCTTTAGCCGGTCCCGGTGAGCGAAGCGAGCAGTGTTGAGCGCCTTGTCGAGCGCATTCAACGGAATGTTCCATTAAAAATTTTCGGCCTCGGGCGCACGGAAGGCTTTACCGCAGTAGCCAGACGGGTCGAAACAGCAAACCTGCTTCTTGCCGGATGCAAGCATATCGCAGGCAAGCTTTGCTTCGAATCGGGATTTCACATCGATTGTTGTCATGGCAACTCCTCCAACTCATACGCCTAACTACTAGTTGGCGACATACGCGGCACGGTGTGTTGGATGGACATTTCTTTAGCTGCAAAATGGCCATCTTTTTACGTGAGGTGTTCTCCTTGATTCCGGGCAGAGAGCCTGCTTGCCCGCTGAAATAGTGAAACGCCAACTGGCTTTCCCGGGCAAGCGAAACATTCACCGTAGCGCTGATGAAGCGCTGATAAGCAATGTACTGGTCAGCAGCCGGCGCGCCTCGCCTTTCAAATTCGCTGTTCGAAAGTACCGCTTGGAATACGTGATAACGAGAGGCCCTGTTCCTGGACACTGGCTGTACAAAAATTTGACCCAGAGGAACTCGAATTATTTTTACGGCAAAAGACGTTGACCGCATTTGCCATGGCTGGATTCTGTTTGACGAGTGACAACCTCAGTTTTAGCGCTCTGAGAACAGCTTTGGGTCGATTGCGACCCTTCGTCACCATCAGCCAGAAGCCGTCAGCTGTAAAGGCGCTCCTGAGCATGCTCCATAACGCATCCACGCCCCTTCAGAGCGTCCCGTCTCGCACCCACCGCCTGACTTCTGCCTGTATGGCATAAGCCGGTGCCTCCACCGCATTGAAATCTTGCGTATATCGCTGGGCAAACCCTTCTACCCCCCACTCCTGATACTGCTGCACATGCTTGAGTTCGTGGGCCCAGAGCGCGATGCTCTCTTCTGCGGTTTGCGCATCCCGGAAGAGGATGATGTCGATCAGCGTCACGGCGCCGACATCGGGATTTTGCAGCATGGCGGTGGCGGCGTTGAATTGACCGTTGTCGCTGACTTTGTAGCGGGCGGCATCAAGGACGCCGGGGTCGTACCAGCGCAGCAGTTTCTCCCGGAGGTGCGGTGGAATGGGTTGGGTTCCGTTGACGGCCGCATCAGCGCGGGCCTGGGTCAGCCACAGCGCCAGGGCCGGTGACGCGATCTGGTAGATGTCATCAGGCAGGGGGCCGAGCAGCGGTCCCAGGTCTGGCAGGCAGATGCATTCGTCCAGGCACACTTGCTTCTCGCCAGCAGGGCAGGCGCTGTCCTGGGCTGGCACTTCGAGCGTCAGGCAAAGCACGAACAGCGCCACCAGGCGCGTGGTGATGGGCGGCATTGGGCGCTCCAGGGAAGAACGCTGCACGACATAGTTTCAGCGTAGTCCCGAGCAGCCCCCTTAGGGGTAGTCCGTTCCCCATGCCACAGCCGCGGTGCAGCCAGCACTATTTGAAAGCTCCAAAGAGAGTCCACCCCGCCAGCCGCCTCAGGGACGAGCTGGTTGGGCGGCAACTGGCGAGGTGAACACCTAGACAATAGCTGCCCCTGCTGAACCTGCATCTCTCCGTTCATCAAATATCCCTGCCCGACCGCATCGTTTATACGCTGGCTCTACTACGGTTATTCCACGACCGCTTTGCAACCGAGGAGCGCAGTGCATGTCCAGAATCTTCTCTCTGATGTTCGCCGTCCTGATCCTCTGCGCCAGTCAGGCGATGGCGGACACTCTCAAGATCAGCGTGATTGGCGCCGGTAAGGTTGGCGGTACGCTTGGCACGTTATGGGTTAAGGCCGGGCACTCGGTAATGTTTTCGTCACGCCACCCCGAGGAGCTGAGGGACCTGGTCAAGGCGGCCGGCCCCAACGCTCGGGCGGGCACGGTCGGCGATGCCGCAGCATGGGGCGATGTGATCGTGTTGAGCGTTCCCTACGGCGCAATGCCGGTGCTGTCCGAACAGTTGAAAGGCAAGCTGGACGGCAAAGTACTGTTCAGCACCAGCAACCCCTTCAGCGGTCGAGACGGAGACATCGGGCGCAAGGCGCTGGATCTGGGCGTCGCCTCGGCAGACCAGCAATACCTGCCCGGCGTGCACCTGGCGCGGGCGTTCAACGCCATTGGCTTCGCATCAATGAAAGACCTGTCGGGAAAGGACAAGGCCATTCCCGTTTTCGTCGACGATGCCCAGGCCCGGGATGTCGGTGCCCGGTTAGTGCGAGATGCCGGATTTGTGCCGGTGATTTTCCCGCTGGCGCGAGCCAATGAAGGTTTGCCGGGCGGTCCGCTCAGTGGCGTCTGGAGTGAAGCCGATCTCAAGCAAAAACTCGGGCGTTAGCGCGCAATGCCGGAGTACTGAAACTCGCCAAGTATTGAAACTGATACAAGCCCAGGCCCGACACCGTCTAATCTGTATAGAGCAGGACCCAAACACGCCTCTTGATACAGGGGAAACGGGATGACCGTTAAAGCAGCACGCCAATGTTCGTCATGGCTCATCCCTTCCCTGCTGCTGCTCATCAGCCTGGCGCTGATCGCGGGATGTTCAGGCAAAACTTCCGCTGCTCGCTATTCGGCCTCGAACGTAGGCTCGGCCTGCTACGCAAAAGCGCTCCCTACCGCCGGGGAAGGCGGCCTGGCCTGGGGCACCACCTTGAGCATGGCGCGCAAAAAATCCATGGATAATTGCATTCGCTATGCCGGCCGATCCGGTGGCACGCCGAACACCTGCCAAGTGGTATTGGCGGAGTGCAGGAATTGAAACCTATGCAAATCCGAGGAAAGACAGGATCACCACGACGACTACCACTAACCCGACGATGTAGATGATGTTGTTCATGAAACCCACCTCTCTAGGACTGCGGCACGACGGCTTACACCTACACGGTAGTGCAGCTTTGCCCGCAATGCCATTGTGCAAGAACCGAAATGGCGCTTGCTGACAGGCTTAAATCGGCCAATAGCTGACCTTGCAGGTCGGCTGCCAGACAGCCACTTTTCCACTGCTATGCTGATAGCATCTGTTTCTTCACTAGAGACGAGAAGCATGGCAGCACACGGTACGCGCCCCCCGCTCATGTTCAAGGCTATGGCCTGCTCGGCTGGAATTTTCCTTGTCGCCTGGGCTGCCATAAAGCTGCTCGACACGTACTTCGACCTGACATTGATGGCAGCTACCACGAACGGGTTGCTACATTTTCGGGATTGGCTTTTGACGGAAACGCCCATGCCGAATTGGTCGCTGCTGATGATTATCGCGATTTCAATCAGCACCGTGTCTCTAGCGATTTACTACGCCCGCAACACTGAGGGAGCTTACGGCGAGCTGCATGAGATAGAGCGAAAAATTTACAAAATGAACAACCCTCAGTTTCCACAGTTGACAGATAACCAAACGTTACTAATGGAAGCGTTGGCCTATCATGCGAACTTCAGAAAAATTGCAAACTTAAACTCGGTTTGCAAACTTGTCTCACTCAGCACACTAGAAGTAGAAGCCGGCCTCAAACAACTCCAAGCTAAACGACTTGTGAAGCAAAAAGTGACACGGGGTACGTTCGGTGCCACCACTTTTGAGCTTACCTTGGCAGGCAAGGATTATTCGTTAGAGCGATTTGAGCTGACTTAGCATAGACACACGGGACGTAGCCGAGCGGTGAAAGCACCGCCAAGTACCTCAGTTGGCAGGCGTGGCCTCAGGAGAACCGAGTCAAGACGATCTGCACAGTTCTCAATACGTTCAGAAGCCACGAGCGTGGGATCAAAGGCAACACTGTGTCCACTCCCAACGTAAACCGCGCTGGGTTTGAATCCCCACACTATTGGAAGCCTGAATCATGACTACCTTGAACATTGAGAACGACAGAACGAACGGCGTCGCTCCAAAAGTATCGCTCGGGGCTAGAACCACGGCGATCGGCACCTACGGCGCTTACGCTGCACTGGCCCTCATTTACTTCTGGTTCGGCGGCATGAAATTTACACACTACGAAGCCGAGGGCCTGGTGCCGCTGGTGAGCAACAGTCCTTTCCTGGGTTGGGTCTATAACATTTTCAGTGTCGATACGTTCTCCAGTCTGCTCGGCATCCTGGAAGTCTCGATCGGTGTGTTGATCGCTGGCCGCCTGCTGTCACCCAAGCTGTCGTTGGTCGGTGGTGCGTTGTCTGCCGGGCTGTTTTTCACCACCTTGAGCTTCATGTTCTCGACACCCGGCGTGATTGAACCCGGCCTCGGTTTCCCGGCCATTTCGGTCGCGCCTGGTCAGTTTCTCCTGAAAGACATCGGGTTGCTTGCCGCCTCTGTGTTCGTGGCCGGACATTCCCTGACTGCGCTGGAAAGCCGATAAAACGATGGTGTCTCCTCCAGAAATGGCCTGAAACCACTCGATGTTTTCAGGCCATTTCCCCATCACCCTCTCCTGCCGAATCCTTCATCCAGTCCCGGGGGCTGTAGCCCGTCTTGCGCCGAAACGCGCGGGCAAGCGCCGAAGGGCTTTCATAACCGACCTCGGCGGCAATCAGGGTAATCGGTCGCCCTTCACGCAAACGCTTCTGCGCCATACTGATACGCCAACTCAACAAATAATCTGCCGGTTTCTGTCCGATGACGGCCCGGAAATGCACGGCATAGGCCGCGCGCGACATGTTCGACTCGCTCGCAAGCTCGGCAATCGACCAAGGACGATGAGGGGCGTTGTGTATCTGGACCAGCGAGCGAGCCAGGCGCGAATCGGCCAGCCCGGCCATCATTCCGGTACGTAGTTGGTGGTGGTCGAGCAGATGCCGAAACAGCAAGATGATCAGCAATTCGAACAAGCGATCCAGCGCGGCTTCCCTGCCGCAATGTCCACCGGCCGCCTCGACGAACATCCATTTCAGCGTATCGGCCAGCAGCGGTAGCTCATCCAGGGACAGCACCAGCACATCGGGCAATGAAGCCGACAGAGGATTATCAATACCGCCCTCAAACTCCATCGATGCACACAGAAGTTGAGCCCCTTCAGGCTCACCGGCGAACAGTTGATGGCGGCGCGGGCGTGGCAAAAAAATCAGACTGGGCCGGGTCAGCCGCACGTCCTTGCGATCGAGCCCCAGCAACGTGACGGCACCGGCCTGAAGCAGATGAATATGACCGCGCTGGTCAGCGCCATCGTATGCCGCCATGCCGCACAGCTTGCCGTTGTAAAACAGGTTTGCGCGTACGCCGAACTGCGACAACAAGGTAGACAAGCGATCCATGGGCGATCTCTGGGCGATGTGTAGACACGAAGCAGCATATCACCGACGGTTTGCGGTCCGATTGGGCTCATTTTCCATTGGGCGTTCAATGAAACGCTCGGCCTGACTCATTTAATGCTGTCCACTTAAGCGCTGGCACCTACATTTTGTGGCGAGGGGGCTTGCCCCCTCGCCACAGGTTTCTTGCTCGCCTGAAGATTGTCTTAAGTGCACAGTGTTTCGGCCTGACCCGCCGGGCTCCTGTGCATCACTTGCAACACCGCTCACCTACCCGGCAAAAACACGATGCCGTAATTTCCACATCAGCCCGTGCCATGGCCAGGTCGAGCCGAGTCTTGGCAGCCGCGGCTTCAGCGTCCCGCCCCAGGCGTTTCAGGCATTCCACATACCCGTGGAGGCTCCACACATTGTCCAGATGCCAGGACGCGCGGCTGAGTGTGTTATCCAGCCCGAGATCGGCCCGATAGGCCTGCAAGGCATCTTCTACCCTGCCCTGTTCCAGAAGCAGCGCACCCAGTGCGTGCCGGACCGGTTGCATCCAGCCCCACGGCTCGTCATAAGGCAGGTTGTCGTCCAGTGCCAGCGCCTCCCGCAGGTGGGCGAATGCGCTGTCGTGGTTGCCTTTGCGGTACTCGATTTCGCCGCGCAACATGGCGCCGGCTACCGCCAGGATATCGAGGCAGGTGTTGTTGAAGATGTAGCGTGTTGGCGGCACTCGGGTCAGGGCGTTAATGAAGAGTTGCTGCTCGGTTTCTGCCGCGGCGACATGCCCGCAGGCCGCGTGCGCCACGCCTCTGGCGTAATGCAGCATCGCCGTGGTCACGCAGTACAGTGCCTGGTCGTTCGGCAGCGGCGTAGCGAGTATGTCCTGCCATTTGCCGAAGCGGATCTGCACGTGGACCTTCATCGACACGAAGCCCTCCAGCCAGTCAGCCATGGGGGGCTGCTCCACGCGCAGCAGTTCTTCCTTGATGGTCGCGATCAATTGATCGGCAGCGTCCAGGGCCGGTTGGTACTGCCCGAGGAACATCGCCGAATAGAGTTTGAAGTGGTAGTTGTGGCTTCGGTACAGGGTGTAGAAATTGATGGGCCCTTCGTGTTGCAGGTACTTGCTGTCCGCCTGGATCGCCCGGCTGTTGGTGATCAGGGCCCCACGGTAATCGCCACACAGCACATCAATGTGCGACGGCATGTGGCGCAAATGCCCGGCGTCCGGCACCAGGTCGCGCAGGACATCGCCGGCGCGCAACGCCCGCTCCGGGTAAGGCGACATTTCCATCGTGTGCACGTACATATGCAGCACGCCTGGATGCGGCGCATCGCCGTGCTGCTCCATCCGCCGCAGCGCTGTCTCCAGCACGGCCACCGCCTCAAGCGTGTCGGCATCCGGTGCCGGCGTGCCGGTTTTCAGGTCCCATAATTGCCAGGGCGTGCGGTCGATCAACGCTTCGGCAAACAGCGCCACGACGTCGGGATCATCAGGGAAGGTTTTGTAGACATCGCGCATGGCCGCCGCATAGGCGTCATTCCAGGCGAAGAGTTGCTCAAGGCTGGTCGCCTCATCAGCCTGGTAGCGTTTTTCCAGCGCCCGGATCAGTGCCTGCTCCACCGGTTTTGCCCTGTCGAGATGCGCCAGCGCGGTGTGCGTCGCCAGCCGGGCACGGGCCACGGCTTCTTTCAACTCTTGTTCGATGAATGCATCCCAGCGCTTGTTGTAGTTGGGGCCGGAGGCGTAGGCGATGCCCCAGTAGGCCATCGCGCAATCGCTGTCGTGTTCGATGGCCTGGTGGAAACAGCGGATGGATTCGTCGTGGTTGTAGCCGTAGCACCAGATCAGACCGCGGCCGAACCAGAGCTGGGCCTGGGGCGAATGGGTCGTTATCGGACGGCTGTAGGTGCCCAGATCGTAATAGTCATGCATCGGTTTATCCTCTCGACCAGAGCATGAAACCTCGCAGGAAATGCTTGTAGGCGGGGACGGATGAAGCGGGCTGATTTCCTGGAGACCGTTGATAGCTGAGGAGGTAAAGCATAGCCCTGCGATCGTGGGTGAGCGGTGTAGCCGACGACAGGTTTGCGACGGCTGATATTCCGGGTTTGTGGAGTAAATGAAACGGGCTCCAAGGAGGCGCCCGTTTTTTTATTGGTGTGTTGGGTCTTACCAACTGCCGTAAGGGATGCCGTACTTCTTGACGTAGTTTTTTGACTTTTCGGATAGCGGATAATATTTGCCCCCAGATTTCCCAAGGTGAGGCCCCAAAGGCTCAATCTCCGCTTGGGCGTGGGCAACTTTGATAGATTTCATACATTTGTCCAGTACCCACACCTGCACGATGCCTCCAGGCGCGAGCCCAAGATAAACCTTGGCTCTGTAGTTGGCCGTCTCCTCAGAACTGGATGGACAACGTTCATTCACTGAGGCATGCAAGATTTGTCGAGCCTCTTCAGGAATGTCGACCCATGCTCGATAAGTTTGCGGCTCGACTACCGACTGCCAACGAACATAAATACGTTTGGGCAAATCCGCACCGACTACACCGCGAGTGCTACTGCTGATTTTTTCGCCCCAGCCGCGAGCAAACTCAGCGTCACCTGCGGGCTCATCACTTGCTGCTGTACCGCCACCGGTACGGCGAAACAGCTTCCCGTTGATGTCTTCAACTGCCGTGTCTTCGACCCAGACCTTCATATAAGTGGGCTCGACAAAACTGAGGCTCCACCATTGATTCTTCGGGTCGTTTTTACCAGAAGGCGGTGCTGCGGCCTGACAAGCGGAGATCAGAAGTGCGCCCAGCAAAAAAACCAATGCGCGCATCAAAATGTTCTCCAAAGGGAATCAGCTACGTGAGGATGACGCACCCGTAAGCCGTCGTCGGTGGGTGCATTTGCGTATCGGAGAGTTATGCCCTGCTCACGGGTTCCACCAATGGGGTTGTTCCAGTTGGCGGACATATGCACGTATTTGAGTTTCAATAGTTCTTCTTCATCGGGTTCTGGCTTGTACTCACCAGCGAGTACTCTGTCACAGAAAGGCTGAAGTTCAGGAGGCACGCTATAAGCAGGGTCATTCTCGTCGATCACCTCAAACTGCACACCTTTCTCCTTGGCCAATTTATGCATCAAACGCAGGTAAATTACAGCCAGTTTGCTACTGACCGTCCGCTTGAGCTGCAAGCCTGCATACACCCTCAACTTTTTCGGTCCTGACTTCTCCTGCTCCCAATCAGGCGCGACGCTTGGCGTCGGGGTCACAATTTCCAGCATAAATTCGGGCCACCCCTTGGCCACCATGCTTGCTTTCTGTTGTTGGACATCCAGGTAAATGGAAGTGGAGCAGATATCCGTACCATGCGGCACCGTAAGCGCTTGCATTGGATTAACCAGCACACACTCCTCCACGACTTCGCGATAGCCACCACCTAAATCTGAATGCACGCCGGGTAAAGGTATTTCCAGATGAGCGGGAACAACTGTACTCAATGCGAAATTCGCTCGGTGTTCGTCACGTGCGACAAGTTGGACCACATCGGTAAAGTATCGGCGATCCAGATACAGTTTGATCCCAGGAGCAACCGGGCTTTGGATATTTCCAAAATTCGTCAGTCCCGCCACGGAAGGTACGGTGTCGAATAAACCGACAAAGCCCATGATGATTTCAGTGTTGAACTGATTGCCAAAGCTGGAACTGAATCCTTTGGGGTTTCTACGTAGCACTTCCCCTAACGGTCCTTGCTTGCAACGCACTATCTCATTCGCAAAGTGCCGGGCCGCCGCGGCACCCCGACTGAAGCCAAAGGTGTCGAAGGTCAGCGAGGTGATTTCGCAACCAGGACTCTTATCAACGAGTTCTTTTATCAAGTCATTCAGGTCGGAAAATGCTTGCTGGACTTTGGCCGCTACACCGGTGTCACCACGTCCGGTGGCTGCATTCAATAACTTATCTTCTGCTCCTCCGGTCGTACCAATGCCCTCAACGTAGAGGCTGCGTAAGGAGAGTCTGACGGTACCTTCACCCTCGACGTCTTTCGCTGCGGGGTAGAGATCAAACAACTTGGAAACGTTACTCATATCATTCCCATAACTCCCCTCGGGATCCGCCATATACGGCTTGCAGCTCGCATCAACATCCGCTGGCTGGATCGGATGATGCGCGCCGCAAAGCAGTCCTGAGGCCGAGTTGCCGGCATTGTTCAGCGTCCCGTCAAAGAAAACCCCAATGCGTAGCCCGACCCGGACTTTTTCTTTCGCAGGCGCCGGTGCCTTGCCGTGTTTCTCGTATTCCGCCCAGCGTTGGGCATGGATGTCGACGGGTTTGGCTTCGTCGTATCGGTAGTTTTTCGGGGGGTTGGGGACGTATCCACTCATTCCTTGATCACCTGGCTCCTTGGTACAGCGGGCGCTGAGGGTGCCACTGTGGATCCAATCAAGCAACGAGTAGCCAGAGGCCATCACCCAAGGGAATTTTAACGTCGTCCATCCATTGCCGACGTCGATAGTCACCATCAACTCAATGAAGTTCTCATAAAAAATCCGCGGCGTAAGATCGGCTCCATACCAAACAACTACACCCCGGAGCACAAAATCATGAAACGCCAAATCCTTCTCAGCATCGCTTTCTCGGTTTTTGCAGTTAACGCTTTCGCCGCTTCTTCTGCTCACCCGGTTGTCGCTGAAGGCGGCTCGGATCGTCTGTTTGAAAGTCGTGTGGCGGAAGGTGGTTCGGATCGTTTGATTGAAAACCGCGTTGCCGAAGGTGGCTCCGACCGTTTGATCGAGAACCGCGTTGCCGAAGGTGGCTCTGACCGTTTGATCGAAAACCGCGTTGCCGAAGGTGGTTCCGACCGTCTGATCGAAAGCCGCGCTGCATAAATGCATGGTTTCACCGCAATACTCAACGAAAAGCCCGGCCTCATCAGCCGGGCTTTTTCGTGCACGACGTCAATCCAACTATCCATGCAGATGGATAGTCATGTCAGCTTTAGCGGCTATTGATCCTCTTTTCAGTCTATTAGCATCAGTAACAGGTAGAAGCCTCTACCGGCCATCAAACTGAACAGAGGAACACAATGAACAAGCCCGAGTTTTTTGTTACCCCCGGTTATGGGGAAACCCTGCTCAATGCCTTGCACTACTCGCAAGCGGTAAAAATTGGCGATCGCGTGGAGACATCAGGCCAAGGCGGTTGGGATGACGACCTGCAGATTCCCGATTCAATCGAGGACGAGATTGCCCAGGCGTTTCAAAACCTGGAGCGAACCCTGGCAACGGCGGGTGCCCGTTGGGAGCATGTGGTCCACGTCAATTCTTACCATGTCGGAGGTTTCCCCCCGATCGTTAACGAGACGATGGCCAGGCTGTATCGGCATTACATGCCCAACCACGCTCCCGTCTGGACGCAACTCGGAGTCGCGTCACTTGGACTTCCAACGATGCGCATTGAAATCCGCGTTACCGCCATTGTTCCTTGAGTTTCAATGGGCAGGCGACGCCTCTCGGAATGTCTGAATCACCCAATCGATAAAAACCTTCAGCCGGGCATTTTGATGTCGATTGGGTGGATAGAGGACATGGAACGACATGGCGGGTCGAGACCAGTCTTCCAAAACCGCAACTAACTCGCCAGTGTCCAGATAAGGCTGAACGATGCGCTTGAAGTGCTGCCCGATGCCCAAGCCCGCGAGCATCATTTCTTTAAGACCGTTACCGTCATTCGTCGAGAATTCGCAGTCTCCGACCTCATATCGATGAGTGCCGTTCTCGAAAATCAAGGGTTCCGGTTTGCCCGTCGCGGCAAAAAAGTAGCCGGCCTGAACATGGTTTGTCCTGAGATCCATGGGAGAAAAAGGCATGCCCATGCGTTCAAGATAGACCGGGGTCGCGCAGGTGACGTAGTGAAGGTCGACCAGCTTGCGCCCGATCATCGTCATGTCCTCCAGTTCACCCGCACGAATCACGCAATCCACGCCCTCGCCAACGATATTGACTGGCCGGTCGCTGATACCTAAAGCGACGGTGATATCGGGATACTCGCGATGAAAATCAGGCAACGCGGGTATCAACAGGCAATTGGCGAATGAAGCCGGCGCATCGACCCTCAGGTGTCCGCCGGGCTTGAGCTTTTTACCGCGCGCGGCGGTGTCCACGGAGTCCAGTTCGGCCATCAGGCGCGCCGCATGACTGTAATATTCCAGCCCGTCCGACGTGGCGGCGACCGCGCGGGTAGTTCGGTGCATCAGCTTGATGCCAAGGTGCTTTTCGAGGTCGCTGATCAACTTGCTGACTGTCGAACGCGGAAGCGCCAGTTGGTCGGCAGCCCGGCTGAAAGAGCCTGTTTCCACAACACGTACAAATGCACGCATTGCTAAAAGTTGATTCACTGTGGTCTACCCGCTTGATGATGAACATCCAGCCCTACTGTCCATGAATCTGCACAGTGTTGACTGAAACCAGTAGGTTTGTTCTGCGTTTGAGTCTAACTCAGCAGGCGCTCCAAGCGTTGTATGCTTGGCGTCCACCTGTGATACACGTCACCTGATTGAAAATCCCGAGTTCTAAAGAGGTTTTGCTTATGCCCCGCTCCCCACGCATCCCGCAGCTGCTGACCTGCGCCCTGATCGGTTTACTCGCTGGCGGCGCACAGGCAAGCACGCCCTCCCCGGTGCCCGACAGTTTGCAACCGCTGCTGGTGACGATGAACGAGCGCCTGAACATTGCTGATCTGGTGGCGCTGACCAAGTGGGACAGTGGCAAAGCGATCCAGGACAGTGTCCGCGAAGCACAAGTCATTGCCAATGCCAGGAAAATGGCCGTTAAACGAAAACTGGACCCGGAACAGATCGCTGAGTTGATCGCCGCACAGATTGAAGCCAACAAGCTGGTGCAGTACGGGCTGCTCGCCAATTGGCGAGCGGCCGGCAAGGCGCCTGACACACCACGGCCGGACCTCGCCAAGCAGATCAGGCCACAGCTGGATGAGCTGCAAAGTCGCCTGCTTCAGCAATACGCCGACTTCGCGCCCTATCGCAAAGACCCGAACTGCCCGGACTGGTTGGGTGAAGCGCGAGCCGGCCTGATCAAGGATCAACTGCATGGTCAGGCATTGATCCGCGCTACCGGGGAATTGTGTGTCGCTGATCAGTGACAGGGCGACACCCGTTTCGGTCAGCCATTGACTGCATCAATAGTCACCATTAACTCAATGAAGTTCTCTTAAAACCTCCGGGGCGTAACATCGCCTCCATACCAAACAACTACACCCCGGAGCACAAAATCATGAAACGCCAAATCCTTCTCAGCATCGCTTTCTCGGTTTTTGCAGTTAACGCTTTCGCCGCTTCTTCTGCTCTCCCGGTTGTCGCTGAAGGCGGCTCGGATCGTCTGATCGAACACCGCGTGGCCGAAGGTGGCTCTGACCGTCTGATCGAAAACCGCGTTGCCGAAGGTGGCTCCGACCGTCTGATCGAAAACCGCGTTGCCGAAGGTGGCTCTGACCGTCTGATCGAAAACCGCGTTGCCGAAGGTGGCTCCGACCGTCTGATCGAAAACCGCGTTGCTGAGGGTGGCTCCGACCGTCTTATCGAAAACCGCGTTGCTGAGGGTGGCTCCGACCGTCTGATCGAAAACCGCGTTGCCGAAGGTGGTTCTGACCGTCTGATCGAAAACCGCGTTGCATAAATGAATGGCTCCACAGCAATACTCAACGAAAAGCCCGGCCTAAACAGCCGGGCTTTTTCGTGAGCTACTTTTAATAAATTCGCATAGCCGCCAGTCGATCCTCACGGCACTATTGAAGTTCTGCAGCAAGCCATCGGGCAACTCTGCATGTGCAGCAATGAAGCGTTTCATTAGAACAACAAAAATACAGGAGTTGAACATGTCTGAACTGAACCTGCATCCCAACGCCGCAAAGTCCCTGAGCCAATGGCACGACATGATCCGCAAGGGTGACTTGCGCGCCCTGCCCGAATTGTTGGACCCACAAGCGATATTCCGCTCACCAATGGCTCACAAGCCTTACCCGGGGGCGCCCGTCGTCTCGATGATTCTCAACACGGTCGTCAAGGTGTTTGAGGATTTTGCCTACCACCGCGAACTGTCGACCGCCGATGGCTTGAGCGTTGTCCTGGAGTTCAGCGCCAAAGTCAGCGGTAAAGAGCTCAAGGGCATCGACATGATCCGGTTCAATGAACAAGGGAAAATCGTCGAGTTCGAGGTGATGGTCCGTCCATTCAGTGCCTTGCAAGCCTTGGGCGAGCAGATGGGACAACGCCTTGGCGCTTATCTGGCGGCCAGCAAAGCCTGATTGTGTTGCATCGTTCAGAGTGAGGTGCTGCGGCTTGGCACCTCGCTTGCGGGTGCAGATCGCGATCAAGGCGCAATGGCAACGCGGAAGAACTGATTGTCGGGCCGCGCCCTCGGTTCCAGATCCCGGACTATCCTTTTATGCGGTCGCCGCACTTCCCATGCTCCGCAGCGACGCCTGAGCAGCCCCCCTTGTGTCTCCTGATCTGGAGGTCTCCCATGAGCGATAGTACCGAAGTCACGTCCTTCACCGGCTGGGCCTCAATGGCCGCCCGCGCGCCCCTGGAGCGTTACAGCTACGACCCCGGCCCATTGGGGGATGAGGAGGTGGAAGTCGCGGTGGAATATTGCGGCGTCTGCCACTCCGACCAGTCGCTGATCGACAACGAATGGGGTGTCAGCAGCTACCCCTTCATCCCTGGCCACGAGGTGGTCGGCAGCATTGTGCGAGTGGGGGCGCAAGTCCGCGGTCTCCAGGTGGGACAACGGGTGGGCATCGGCTGGTACAAGGGAAGCTGTATGCATTGCTCTTCGTGTATCGGCGGCGCCCACCATCTGTGCGGCACGGCCAAACCCACCATCATTGGCAGCAACGGCGGCTTTGCCGATCGCCTGCGTTCGCACTGGGCCTGGGCGCTGGCTATACCGGGTGAACTCGACCCGTCGATGGCCGGTCCGCTGTTTTGCGCTGGCTCCACGGTATTCAATCCGCTGGTGGAGTTCGGCGTCAAACCCACTGACCGGGTCGGCGTAGTGGGCATTGGAGGCCTCGGTCATCTGGCACTGCGCTTTCTCAACGCCTGGGGCTGCGAGGTCACGGCGTTTACCTCGTCGTTGAACAAGACCGACGAAGCCCGGCGCCTCGGCGCGCACAACGTCGTCGCCTCGACCGACAGTGATGCGCTGAAAGCCATTGCCGGCACCCTGGATTTCCTGCTGGTCACCGCCAACGCCAACCTCGACTGGGCGGCCATGCTCGCCACCCTGCGCGGCAAGGGACGCCTGCACTTTGTCGGCATCGTGCCCGACGCTATCCCCGTGCATGTGTTCAACCTGATCCCCCAGCAAAAGACCCTGTCCGCCTCGCCGGTCGGCTCGCCGAGTACCACGGCGACCATGCTGGAATTCTGCGCACGTCACCAGATCCTGCCGCAGGTCGAGCTCTTTCCCATGAGCCGGGTCAACGAAGCCATCGATCACCTGCGCAGCGGCAAAGCGCGTTACCGCGTGGTGCTGGATGCGAGCAAATGAAGGACCAACGCTGATATGGATAACCAGACACCCGAGCCCCTGGAACGCGTTATCCGTCGAGACTCAAGAGCAGGTTGTCGGGCGAACGAAACTGTAATGAGCTATACCCGCTAATCACCCATTGCAGTTCTTACGCAGGAGTTGGCAATGAACCTCAGACATTCGCTTGCAACCCTGATGATCAGCGCAAGCCTGTTCGGCTGTACCACTTCGACCGACCATGGCGTGTCTGTCCCGTTGGTTGCCACCCGGCAGAACACCGGGCAGATCGGCAATGTAACCCTGACAAACTGGGACAAACAAACCGGGCTCAGCTTCTTCATCAGTGGCGCGCCAAGCGGAGCCACCCTGCCCTTGCGTCTCTACTCTTTCATTCATAAAGGCAGTTGCCAGCAACCCGGGCCAGTGGCCTTTGCAATGAACGACAAGGTCAACACCAAGCGCGAAGCCGTACGCGGCTGGTCGTTCTCAAGAAGTGCACCGATCGCCCTGCCGGATCTGCTTTCCGGTGGGTATTACATCGTCGTGCGAACGGCTCCGGAGAGTGGCAACGTCGATATTTTTTGCGGAGATATCAGGCCGGGAGGCGCAGTGAAGTAGCCACTGGAGAGAATGCGATAACGGGACAGATTCATTATTTTGAGTCAGTCGGGTGCGCCGCATCCCCTGCATTCGAAACGGCTTACTCCCTGTCTTTCGTAGTACGGATCAGGTTGTCCCGTAATTTCACAATGGCTTGCTGCATTTGCACGAATTCGTCGGGATCAAGGCCGGTTTGCGGGAAGCCTTCTTCCGTAAGGCCTTCACGCAGTTTTCGTCCCTCGTTTGTGAGGCTGATGCGTACCTGGCGCTCGTCTTCCGGGTCGCGCTGGCGCAGCAGATAACCCATCGCTTCCAGTTTCTTCAGGATCGGCGTGAGGGTGTTGGATTCGAGGAACAGCTTTTCGCCGAGGCTGCCCACGGTCTGGTTGTCTTCTTCCCACAGCACAACAAGGGTGATGTATTGCGTGTAGGTGAGCCCGAGCCGTTCGAGCATCGGCTTGTAAGCCTTGCCGAACGCGAGGTTAGAGGAATAGACCGCAAAACACAGGAAGTCGGAAAGCTTCAGGTCGAGGGCAGCTGTCTTTTTGGTGGATTTCATGAGCATTCTCTGTGGCCAAAGAGGATGGACTGCAAAGCCAGACTATACATCGCATACGATGGTATCGGAAGTGCCCATTGCCTTGGCCGTCGTCAACACCTGTGATGGCCGACGACTGGTTCACCGGAATGCCCCCGGGTTGCTCGGTTCGGATCACTTTCACGCAAGACGATCAACGACCCGAACCGGGCCACCCTGATCATTGCGAGATCAGTTCCTGGATGCCCGTAGGCTGGTCACTTACCTCAGCGACTTGAACCCGGCCCGTACTTCCTGCGAAAACAACGCCGGCTGCTCCCACGCAGCAAAGTGCCCACCTTTGGGAAGTTCGTTGTAATGCACCAGTTTGGGATAGGCCTTGTGCGACCAACTTTTCGGCGCCGTATACAGCTCATCAGGGAACACGCTCACCGCGACCGGGATGTTGACGCCTTTGACGGCGAAGAATGTTGATTTGTTTTCCCAATAGAGCCGCCCCGAGGAAACGGCCGTTTGGGTCAGCCAGAACAGCGTGATGTTGTCGAGGACATCATCGGGTGTGAGGCCTTCCGGTTGCCCGTCAATGGATCGCGCAATCATCTCGTAGCTTTTCGGATCGTGATCCAGCATGAAGGCGGCCAGCCCAACGGGTGAATCATTGAGGCCTGTCAGCGATTGAGGCCGATCCCCCATCATGATGGCGTAGCCGATGTGCTTGTACGTATTGGCAAGTTGATCAGCCGCTCGCTGCTCTTCCGCAGAAAGTCCACTGGGTACCGGCTCGCCGCGAAACAACGCCGCATCCAGTTCAGGCGGGATGACGCCGGGCATGTTCGAATGAATACCGATCAAGCCAGGTGGCGCCTTTGCACCCATCAGGTCGACAACGATAGAACCCCAGTCACCACCTTGCGCGCCATACGTTGTGTAGCCGAGACGCTTCATCAGCTCGATGTAGGCATCGGCGATACGATCGGGATTCCAGCCGGCCACGGTCGGTTTCTCCGAAAAGCCGTAACCCGGCATCGACGGAATCACCAGGCTGAACGCATCGGAGGCACTGCCGCCGTGCGCCTCAGGATCAGTGAGTGGCCCGATGACTTTCATCAACTCGATCACCGAACCAGGCCAGCCGTGCGCCATCAACAGGGGCAACGCATTCTCGTGTTTTGAGCGGACATGAATAAAGTGGATATCCAGGCCATCAATATTCGTGATGAAGTTTGGAACGGCGTTTATTCTGGATTCGATTACCCGCCAGTCATAGTGGGTCGCCCAGTGCCTGGCCAGCTTCTGGATCGTCGCCAGTTGTACACCCTGAGAGGAATCATTGACTGTTTCCTTGTCCGGCCATCTTGTTGCTTCTATACGTCTACGCAACTCTGAAAGTTCAGACTCTTTGGCGCTGAAATGAAAGGGACGTATTTCAGCGGAAACACTATCGGTTTTTGTTGAAGTATTAGTCATAGCGTCAGTCCTGGTTGAAAAGCCGAGTAACCCTAGCGGTGCTGTGGCACATGCCACTGCAACAGCGCCGCAAAAGTTACGTCTGGTCAGGGAAAGTTGTTTGATGTGTCTTGACATACAGGCTCCTGAGGCGCGCAGCCATACGCAGATCCCTCTTTGATTGAAGGGACCCTAACGACAAATGGGTATTTACAGCGGGAGCTGTCACAAACCTGGATCGGTGTTTTTTAGCCTGGTTAACTAAGCAGCAAGTTCAATCACGCCGACTGCACATTAAATGAAACGTCGATATTGCCGCGTGTCGCCTTCGAGTAAGGGCACATCTGGTCCGCAGCATGTGCGACAGCGCAAGCGACCTCATGCGGCAGACCTGGCAGCCGCACATTGAACCGAGCCTGCAAGAGGTAAGCGTTGCCGGTCTGCCCCAGATCGACCTCGATCTCGACGGACACGTCGGCCGGAATCGTCACCTTCAACGTTTTGCCCGCCAGGCCAACGGCGGCGATGTAGCAGGCGGACCAGGCCCCGGCAAACAACTGCTCGGCCGTCGGGTGCGGTTGGGTGGCGGCGAATACATGGGCCGGTTTGGCGCTCCCGGGCGTAGAGAGCTCGATGTCGAGGTTGCCGTTGTGCCCGCGAGAAGTGTTGCCAGAGCTGCTCAGCGAGGTGTGGGTAATGCCAGTAACCAGGACTTTTTCAATGTTGCTCATGGGTGATTCCTTGAGATTTTTTATTGAGAATCAAATAGCATAAAAGCACGTAACTATCTGATGGCATTGATTTTATAGGTACGAACGAGACGTCGAGAAGAACGGAAAAAGCGATCACCTTCGGCTTTTCCGCCCACCACCGTTCGTCACCAAAGCGCAACGTCCGCTTTGACATCACCGGGTCTTTGGGAGATTATTTATAGATCGCATGCGATCTAATCGATTACGATAACTGACCATCACAACTTTGCCGTTTGGAGATCCAGCCATGAACACCGGAAGCAGCCACACCCAGTTGAGCAATACCCCTCACGCTTCCCGTGGCCACAACGGCAACAACTGGATCACGGCTTCATGAAGCTGATCCAGCTGCGAGCGTTCTGCTCAGTCGTCGACAGGGGCAGCTTTCGTTCGGCGGCACGAGAACTGGACGCCGCCCAGAGCACGTTGACGGAATCGGTTCAAAGTCTGGAAAGAGAGCTCGGGGTCACCTTGTTGGTGCGCTCCAATCAAGGCATCAGCCTGACCCTGGCCGGCAAGGTTTTCTTGACCCGGGCACGCTCGATCATTCTCGATTGCGATCGTGCGGTACAAGACGTCCGGCAGTGGAATGGAACGCCCGAAGGCCAGATCGCCCTGGGTGTCACCGCAGAACCCATGGCCGCGTGCCTGATGCCGGTCTTCAGCAGTTTTACCCGCCGATTTCCAAAGGTGCAGCTGCACGTCGCCAGCGGAAAAACCCGGACGCTGATCGAGATGATTCGCGCTGGCCGACTCGACTTTGTGATGGGTCCACTGAACCCCGACGTCTGCGATATCGACCTGCACATCGAACGTCTTTACAGCTCGAAAACCAGCGTCATTGCGCGCAAGGGCCATCCCTTGGCGGGTGCTCGATCAGTGCGCGATTTGGCCGATTGCCAGTGGATCAGCGTCCGGCCGGCCGGAGTCGTCGGCAGCGCGGAGCGCCGTCTGATCGAGCTGTTCAACGCCCAGGGCTTGCCGCCTCCGAAGATCGCGATCACGACCGAATCGCTGCTGGAAATCCTGCACATCATTTCCGAGACGGAATACCTGACCATAGAGCCCGGCATGCTTCCCGGCATGAAGCTGTTTTCCTCGTCGCTGATCAGCATTTCGATTCCGGAGCTGTTGGAGTCGCGTGAGGTGTGCCTGATCAGCCGCCGGGTTTCGCCCTTCACCCAAGTCACGCAGGAACTGACCAGCATGTTGATTTCGTACTCGCGCTTGCGTCACCGAGCCAAGGGATGAGCCGCTTGTTTTATTTATTTTGACGCATGACGTGGATCGTCTCGGCTATCAAGGTACTCAAGCCCCAGTGGACCTGTTCCATAAACCTGAGAGATGTATTCCCCCGATCTGGCCCAATGAAAATGCGGAGTTTTGGCTGGGAGCACCACCACACTGCCCGGGCCATATGCGACCAGCTTGTCGGGATCAAACACAGTCCCAAAACCAATGTAAAACACGCCGGACATAACGGTGTAGATACGGTCTTCAGGATGGGTATGGGGCATTAATTTCGTGCCGTTCGGCACTTTGACTCGCACAACATAGGGGCCTGGCTTGCCAGGATCACCGACCAGGACCGCCAGTTTTACTTCTTTCGGAAACGCCGGAAAGCTACGCCACTCCACGTTTTCGTTATACAAGGCACCGGTTTTACCGAGCGGTAAGGGTTGTGCTTGAACGACCGGCATGGCTGCACACACGACAAGAAAAGTGGTCAGGCAAGCAGTTTTCATCATGCTCTGAATCATGAGAGGCCCCTGAGAAAAAATGTCCTCTCTAATGTAGTTGTCGCCCCCTGTTGTGATAATGCCGCTGATGCGCATTTCAGTTGATACGCAATGTAATCAGTTCAATAGCCGGGTCGAGCCATGGCCCCGGTCGCAAGAATTTGAAATGCACGGCATTGCTCGACAGAATGGCGGCCCGATTCGGCCAACCTGCCGGACGTTCGTGGTGAAAAGGGGTTGCGGTTGAACGAACAGACATTGTCCATGCGCCTGGAGCGCGTGGCGGCGCATGTGCCGGCCGGTGCGCACCTGGCCGATATTGGCTCGGACCACGGCTACCTGCCGGTGGCGTTGATGCGCCGGGGCGCCATCGCGTCGGCAGTGGCCGGCGAAGTGGCGTTGACGCCGTTCCACTCGGCCGAACGCACCGTGCGCGAGAGTGGCCTGGACCCGCACATCACCGTGCGCCTGGCCAATGGCCTGGCGGCCATCGAGCCGGAAGACCGGATCACGGCGATCAGCATCTGCGGCATGGGCGGCGAGACGATCCGCGACATCCTCGACAGCGGCAAGGCGCACCTGAGCGGCCAGGAACGCCTGATCCTGCAGCCCAACGGCGGCGAACAACCCCTGCGCCAATGGCTGATGGACAACGGTTACCGCATCCTCTGCGAGGAACTGCTGCGGGAAAACCGCTTCTTCTACGAGATCATCGTCGCCGAGCGCGCCGGACCGGTGATGTACACCGCCGAAGAGCTGTACTTCGGCCCGCTGCAAATGCAGACACGCAGCCCGGCGTTCCTGGTCAAGTGGCAGCGCATACTGCGCCACAAGCAGCAAACCCTGACCCACTTCGCCCGAGCGCGGCAGGCCGTTCCCGAAGAGAAGATGCAAGACGTCGCCCGGCAGGCCCGATGGATTACCGAACTGCTGGCGTGAGCCGGTTGCAGGGTTTGTACGAACAGTCGCCGAGCGTCGATCAGGCAAGGCATCATTCAAGAATTTCAAGTTGAGTGGAAAACATGAATCGTCAAAAAAAGATAAAGCAGTTGTTAAAGGCGCACGCCAAAAAGGCCAGTGCCAAATTGGCACCGGCAAACAAGACCAAATACATCAGTAAAGCCGACCGATTGAAACTGGCGGCTGAATCCAGTGACGACTCAATCGTCGCCTCTGAGAGCTGATTGAACTGCCGTAAGCGCCACCGGGCCGCTCCCGATCACTACAAATCAGTCGACAACAAGACTGCACATTTCCGAAAACGGCCCAGTCGCTTCAAAGCTACAAACTTTTAGTACGGATATTACTCATGCCAACGGCACTGTCAGGTTCATGATGTTCGCCTGTAGCAAAAGCGGCCCCCTCAATGTGATAGACCGTCGGTTCTTCCGAAAAATATTCCTGCAAGCCCATCATGAACATCCGATGGTCTTCACTCTCTTCGAAGCCTGGCGTGTGATCCTCGAGTGAAGCCCAGCGCACGATCAGGTTGAATAGCTGCGGGGTTTCGATGCCTTGCGCGAGCAAGTGGCCGCCGTAGCCCTTTGCGCGGGTGAGCAAAGGCGCGACCTCGGCAAATGCACATCTGAACGTTTCAATCCGTTCTTTGTGTACCGGGAGAAGAGCGATTTCATAAATCATGGCGTGCCTTTAAGTGAGTTCAACGGTTCAAAATACGCACTAACGGGATGAGCCTATGGCTCGACTGCAATCGCGATTTTTCCCTGGATACCGTTGTTGGGACTCTCCAGCCGGGCATGGGCGAGCGCAATGTCGGCAAGCGAATAGACGGCGCCAACATGTGGCCGCAGCTGACCGCGCTCTATCAGTGCGCTCAACTCATCAAGCTTGCCGCGGTTTTGTCTTGTGAAAACGAAGTGATAGCTGGCGTTCTTGCCCCAGGCCTGAACGACGTTTTGTGGCTGTGCAATGTCCACAATCGAGACCACACGGCCAAGCTGCGCGAGCGCGTCGGGACTGCGCGACAATGTATTGCCGCCGATGGTGTCGAACACGACATCGACTCCTCGGCCACCCGTTTCCCGCATGATCGCGTCGACATAATCTTCCTTTTCATAGTCGATGATCACGTCGGCACCCAGACTTCGAGCGAACTCAACGTTTGCTTCACGCACTGTGGTGAACACCTTTGCCCCCATGGCTTTTGCCATTTGGATCGCCACATGACCGACGCCTCCCGCGCCGCCATGTACCAGGATGCTTTCCCCCACTCTGAGTGCTGTACGCACGACCAGTGCTTCCCACGCCGTCCCACCCACCAGGGTCAGGCTTGCCGCCTCAAGATGACTCAGTGATGGTGGCTTTTTCCCGATAATGCTTTCGGCCGCAACGTGGTACTCGGCGTAACTTCCTGGCCCGTCAAATATTTGCGGTGTGTACCAGACTTCGTCTCCAGGCACGAAGGACGTCACACCCGGCCCGACTGCTTCGACAACGCCCGATACGTCGTGTCCGGTAATGGCCGGCAGTTGCACCAGGTCGGGATAATCGCCACGTCGAACCTGGTAATCCAACGGATTGATGGAGGTTGCGTGTACCCGCACCAGGACTTGTCCCGCACGGGGAACTGGCTTGGGCACCTCGCACAGCTCGAACGATTCCGGCCCGCCAAATGAGTTAAGTATCAACGCTTTCATTTTTGATCCTCGTTTCGACAAAAAGGGATATCGGTATTTTTCGATATGACGTGGCAAAAAAATATCAGTTCTTTCTCAACGGCGAGAATCCTCACCGCTGCGGCGGGCACTGGGACGTGACCCGCTCCGTGTGCTATCTCATTTGCAAATCCTCATTTCGACAAAAAGGGATATCGGGATTTTTCGATATAATGTGACAAAAAATTACAGCTCTTTCCCTATGATCTCCGCTAGAACACGGATGGTTGCTTCATTCCGCTTGTAATAGGTCCACTGACCGATGCGCGTGACGTCGACCAGGCCCACCCGTTGCAAAGTCGCAAGATAATCAGAAACCGTTGACTGCGACAGTCCGACACCTTCTTGAATACTGCTGACGCAGACTCCCACCGTATGAACGTCCCCTTCATCCTGCGGAGGGAAGTTCTTGGCTGGGTCCTTCAAACCTTTCAGGATTTCAAGGCGCGTACGGTTCGAGAGAGCTTTGAATATTTCGAGTAATTCCATGCCGCGATCATATCGGCATTTCCCGATATGTCAATGTGCGAATGCAGCCGGGATGACAGACGGCTGGTCGCTTTGGGTTGATGGCCGTGCCTGTAGACCGTCAGCGTCCAGACGTTGAAAGCAAGCGCTTGCATGTTTAACGCCGTTGTTTAACGACACTCCGCGTTACTTCCCAAAGGCTACAAATCCTTGCGCCGTTGCCTACGGTTACGCCAGAATCCGCCGGCTTGTGCGTCTTGGACCCCCTCGGTAACTTGATCCCCGTCACTGATTATCAGTGATCGGGTTTAGTAGCCCGTGGTTTATCCAAGGCGCATAGCGCATCAGACAGTCAGGTATCTCATCCCTGCACTTTATGGTGGCTGTGCGTAGGGCGCCCTCGGGCGCGCCGGCTCCTTGGGTCCCCGGTCTACTAACCTGCGCACAGCTGCCACCTCTCCTTATTAGTAGAGAAGCGGTGGTAGCTCTCACTTTAAGGACCCAAATCATGTTCAAAGTTACACCCAATCCACCGGACACCGATCCGGCCTCCCCCTACGAAACCCTCGACTCAAGAAAACTGCACGAAGCCGCCGAACGCGCGCTCAATTTCTACCTCAACCCGGCAGCGCTCATGAACAACACACCACGCAAACCCAGCACCATTTTCATGATTGACCCGGATGTCGACGACGAAACCTTGCTGGTGCAAGCGTGTGAGTCGATGGCGTCGGCCAGTGTCATGGCCAGCGACATCGCGGGGTTGATGGAGGGCTCCCATCGCAATACGTTGCTGGCGCTTCAGCAGGTCATCATGCTCGGGGAGCTGGCGGTGAATCGGATGCTGGATAACCTCGTTCCACCGACGTAATCACTGAAACCGGCATAGTGAAGGCATTGCACCTTCACTATGTCGGTACCGAAAGCTGTGCCAACAACCCAGCTCTCCGCCAGAAGCTACCATTCGCTGAAAGCAAGGATGCAGTCCCCAGCGCCGCTCATCAGCTGCTGGCAAGGCCAAGTTGCTGCTGCATTACGGAAGCCGCGTTGTAGCAATTAAAGGATATGACCTTGCCACCCTCCAGGTGAAAAACGTCACAGCACGGAACATCTATTGTCTTGCCCGTTGGAGCGACAGTCCCTGAGGCAAGTGTCAGCTCACCTTTATGCGTCCCGCGAATTGCGAGCTCGACAACGACGACATTCTCCGCGACATAGAGGTTGAATAGCTCGCGGTGAACATCAGGAAATGCACTTGCGAATGCGTCGATAGCGTCGCCAATAGCCTTCCCATGCAATTTCAATCCGGTAGGAATGTCGCACATGTATCCTTCTTCCGAGAAGAAGGAGACAAACTTCGCGATGTCCTTCCCGCTTCCCTCCCCGGCGGCGTACAGTTCTCTGATAATTTCTTTATTGTTAAGCATCATCAATCCTCCATTGTTTCGGGTGGCTCAATGGTTCAGGGCAAGGGGCTCGCGTCCATCTCGCAGGCCCACGCCAGTGCTTGCGTATCGATATACTCCCGGATGTGCGTCAGCTTTCCATTTCGCACAGTAATGGCGAAGACCCAATCGTCCTCCCACGTCCTGTTCGTGGCTTTAATTTTTCCCTTGGCGAAGCCGACGACCAGAACCCGGTCTCCCTGCGCCACGAATTCATGGAATTCCATGACTGATGTTTCCATCTTTTCGGAAGCCTTCTGAAGCAGATCTGCCAATCCCGCGTGCCCGCGATACGTGCCAGCCAGCGGCCAGTCCTCGCCCGGAATGATCCATTCAATATCTTCGGAAGTCAGCGCCAGTAGATCTCGCTTATCGCTGCCGCCCATAGCGGTAAAGAAGTCCTTAACAGCCTGGACATTCTTTTGTGTGTTCATCGAAATCTCTCCGTTTCTCTCGCATCTGATCGCGTCCGTTCTGATCAGATACCTTGTGGGCCTGCCGGTGAGGGGCGTGGTGTCGGCGATTCAGCCGATATCGACATTCAAGGCGATGTCCCAAGTGCCGGCGCCGTTTTTCGCCAGGCCGATCATCATCAGGCCTAGGGCCTCGAGCGTCTGGGCCATGTGCAGGCCGCCGACATCCAACGGACGCAACCCTAGACTCTCGATAAACGTCGAGACGCGCGCCTTGGCCTCCGGATCGTCGGCGGCGATGAACGCGTCGAGGCGCCCACCCTTGGCAAGGACGTGGCCGAAGAGGGTGTTGAACGCCTTCACGACATGCGCACCGGCAGGCAAGATCCTGGCGATCTCCTGCGCACCAGAACTGCCGGCGGGAGAGACGAGGCCCGTGAGGTCCGGAGAGGCCGTGTTGGTGATGTCGATGATCACCTTGCCGTCGAGCGCGTCCCCGTAATCAGCCACCACCGCCGCCGCACCGGTGTACGGCACGGCGAGGATGACGATGTCGCCGGCCGGCGCGGCCCCGTACGTCCCTGTGGTCGCTCCGTCTGCGAGCTTGTCGGCCAGTGCCTGCGCCTTGGCGGGGTCGCGGCTGATCACTTCAACGGTATGTCCAGCTTTGACGGTACGACCGGCGATCGCTGCGGCCATGCCTCCTGAACCGATAATACTGATAGTGCTCATGTACAGTTTCCTCGTGAATCAGGGTGTTTTCCGTTGCTCCAATGGGCCGCCGGACCCGTTGCGACCCGGCTGCCTGCTCAACTCAATTCAACTCAGTCGGCAGGGAAATAATGGCCGTTATCCATGTCCTCGAGCAGGCCGGGTTGAGCAGGCTTCCATCCGAGGATTTGACGGGTGATGAGGTTGGACGCCGGAAGGTCCAGCGTGACCAGATTCGCGAGGAACCCAAAGTATCCCGGCAGCATCAGGACGTCCGCTGGAATGCTCACGGCCGGCACGCCCAGACGGCTGCCAATGGCCTCGGCGATCTCGCGGAACGAAATAGCCTCGTCCGCAACCGCGTGCCAATTTTTGCCGGCAGGGCCCTTCTCCAGCGCCAGACGAAACACGGCGGCGAGGTCGCGGGCGTGCACGGCCGACCAGTTATTCTTACCGTCACCGGGATAGCCTACGACGCCCTTCTCCTTCGCAAGTCCGATCAGTATCGGGAGGAAGCCGGCGTTGTCGGTCGTGCTGTGCATGATGGTAGGAATCCGCACGACCGAGGACCGCACGCCTTGCTTGGCGAGACCGAGTACGGTCGTTTCGACGATGTTACGAACTCGCAAGGTGCCCTTGAACTTCTCGCCGCCAGAAAAAGGGTGGGATCCTCCTCGGTTGCTGGACGGCCAAGATGTTCCCAACCCGGCGAGCCGATACTTCCAGACGTGACCAGCGGCTTTCCGGTCCCCTTCAGTGCCTCGCCGTATGCGAGCATGATCGCCTGCTCCGCGGCAGCCACCGCGTCGAGGCCTCCGGTGGGAAGCAGGTCTTGCCTGTGCGCGACGTGAATGACACCGTCGGAATCCACTGCCGCCGCTTTTAACCCGTCGAGATCATCGAGGTCGCCGCGACGCACCTTGGCGCCAAGCGCAGACACCGCCTCTGCGGACTTGTCCGACCGGGCAAGCGCAGTGACCTGGTGACCGGCGGCAATGAGGTCGGAAATGATATACGGACCGGAATGGCCGGTCCCTCCAGTGACGAAAACGTGCATGTTAATGCTCCTTGTGAGTGAAGTGACGCGAGAAATGGCGCCACGGGTGCACTCAACGTACGATCCATGCTGGTCGCTTTACTTGCAAAATGCAAGTGATCAACAGGGTTTTACTTGCGACATGCAAGCGATGCTAAGATCCAACCATGAAGACAACTCTTAAAGAAGACTTTCGATCCCATTGCGCGGTGAACTACGGCGTGGAGATTTTCGGCGACCGGTGGTCCCTCTTGATCATTCGCGACATCGTTTTTGTTGGAAAGAAGACGTACGGCCAGTTTCTGAAATCGGAAGAGGGAATCGCGACCAATGTTCTTGCTTCCCGACTTGCCTTTCTTGAGGAACAAGGCGTTCTCTCGAAGGCGCCCAGCCCCGACGACAGGCGCAAGGACTTTTACACGTTGACCGAGAAGGGCCTGGACCTCATTCCCATTGTGATCAACATTGTGCTCTGGAGCGCGAAGCATGATTCAAAGTCGTACGTGCGGCGCCACGAGGATTTAGTGGCTCGATTCAGTCAAAACCCCACGCAGGTGAGCGAGGAAGTGAAGGCGCTGGTCCGCAATGGTGGGTGCATCTTTCCTGAGAGCGGGGGATGAGCAGGCGGCGAACGCGCCCTGTCACGGCGCGTAAATGAGTGGGTATCGGTTCCGATGACTCAGGTCCGAGGGCTCGCGACCATTTCTGATGCACGCGCCATTGCTTGGGTGTCGACATACTCCCGGATGTTCGTCAGCTTGCCATTGCGAACAGTGATGGCGAAGACAAAAGAGTCCTCAAACGTCCGGTTCGTAGCTTTGACTTTCCCCGTAGCGAAGCCGACGACCAGTACCCGGTCTCCCTGCGCCACGAACTCAGGGGGCTTCGGGGATGAAATTTCCATCTCAGCGGCAGCCTTCTGAAGCACGTGTGTCAATCCCGCGTGCCCTCGGTGCGTGCCGGCCAGCGGCCAGCCCTCTCCCGGAATGATCCACTCGATATCTTCGGCAGACATCGCCAGCAGACCTTGCCTGTCGCCTCCGCCCATTGCTGCAAAAAAGTCTTTCACAATCTGGATATTCTTTTGAATGCTCATAAAGACGTCTCCATTGCGTTCACATTGGATCGCGTAGTGTCGGTCATTCAGCCGGGTACAAGGCCAAGTTGGTGCTGCATCGCGGAAGCCTCGTTGTAGCAATGGAAAGAGATGACCTTCCCACCTTCGAGGTGGAAAACATCGCAGGACGGGACATCTATCGTCTTGCCCGTGGGAGCCAGAGTCCCTGAAGCAAGAGGCAGATCACCTTTGTGCGTTCCCCGAATCGCGAGTTCGACAACGACGACATCTCCCGCGACATGGATGTTAAATATCTCACGGTGGACATCGGGGAACGCACTGACCATACCCGCGATAGACTCACCAATGGCTTTCCCGCGAAACTTCATGCCGGATGCCATATCCCACATGTATCCTTCCTCCGAGAACATGGAAACAAACTTCTCGATGTCCGTTCCTTGCCCTTCTGCGGCGGCGCAGAGATCTCTGATTATTCTTTCATTATCAAGCATCATCATTCCTCTCCTTCATTATTGAGCACTTACCTGGTCACATAAGTTGTGGCCAGGACCGCATCAACATTTGCGATAGCGATTCATCAGTCGAACTTGACCAAGTCCTTGAAGATCAATTGACCCCAGCTATTTCCGCGCGCCTGCACAAGCAACCCACCTTCCGAAAGCCCGCCCAGGTTGATCGGCGAGAAACCGAGGTTTTCCGCCAGCGCACCAATCTCCGCAGCGGCGCCGTCATCGTCGCTCGCCAGAAACACGACTCTCCTGCCACCCTTCACGGTCGGATCCTGGCCAAGGACGGCGGCGCCCAAATGGTTGAAGCCCTTGACCAGTCGTCCACCTGCGAAGGCCTGCGCGACGACTCTGGAAGAAGGCTCTCCTCCCAGTTCCTCAGGGGACACTCCGTAGGCATTGGTCACATCGATGATGGTCTTTCCCTTCCAGGTCGGCAGCACCTTCGCGACATCCGGGTGCGACTCGAAACGGACAGCCAGAAAGACGACGTCCGCCTTGACCGCGTGCGCCAGTGTTTTGGGAATGATCTGGGGTCCGATAGCGGCGCAGTGGATGCAAAGCTTTGCGGGTCGCGCGTGGTTGCAACGGACACTTCGATGCCATGGCGGGCAAACGCCTTGGCCAGGGCCTGGCCGATATTGCCGAAGCCGATAATTGCATAGTTCATAAATTCTCCTTGGGCTTTCCACGCCCTGCGGGTTCCAAATATCGATGGAGTGACCAGCGGGCGTGGCGAGTCAGATTTGCGCCAGGCCGCCGTCGACGGCGACCTCACTTGCGGTCATGAAGCTGCTGTCCTGCGATGCGAGAAACGCGGCCGCCGCTCCGATCTCCGACGGATCGGCCATGCGCTGAAGCGGATTCATCGAGGCGAAGACCTTCATGCCTTCCTCGCCTAGCGCTTCCTTCGCAAGCTCGGTCGCAGTCGGTCCGGGCGACAAAACGTTTACCCGGATGCCGGTACCCTTCAGGTCCTCGGCCCAGGTCCGCGCGAGGTTGCGCACTGCCGCCTTGCTTGCGCTGTAGACGCTGAATGCCGGGGCGCCCGTGGTGCCGGCGCTCGATCCGGTCAGAATGATCGAACCGCCCTGCCCCATCAGAGGTAGCGCCTTCTGAACCGTGAAGATCAAACCCTTCACGTTGGTTTCGAAGATTTCGTCAATGTGCTCGGCGGTGATTTTCCCGAGCGCAAGCTGGCTTCCCGCCCCGGCATTGGCGAAGACGATGTCGAGGGTTCCGCGCTCGGCCTTCACCGCCGCGTAAAGTCGGTCGAGGTCGGCCAGATCGGAGACAGAGCCCTTCACCGCGCGGGCATTGGGCCCGAGTTCGGCTACAGCGGCGTCGAGCGCTTCCTGCCGACGGCCGAAGATGAAGACAAAGGCGCCCTCCTCGATGAAGCGCTTTGCCGCAGCGCGGCCGATGCCGGTAGCGCCGCCGGTGATCACGGCGGTCTTTCCATTCAGTCTGGTCATGTCGTGCATCCTTCGTTGGATTCGTACCCAAGCAGGAAATTGCTTGCTTGAGGACGAGGATGCAGCTCTGATAACCTAAGGACAAGTATGCACCTTTAGGTAAGTATCAAAAAATGACGACGACTTCTGAAATCTGCGGTACCGGTTGCGGGCTCAACGCCACGCTGCGCATCATCTCGGGCAAGTGGAAACCGCTGGTCTTGTTTTTCCTGCGTGACGGCCCGAAGCGCTACGGCGAGCTCAAGCGTTTGATCCCGGGCGTTAGCGATAAGGTGCTGATCCAGCAATTAAAGGATCTGGAAGCCGACCACGTGCTGGCGCGGACCGACTACAAAGAAGTGCCCCCGCGCGTGGACTACACGCTGACCCTGCTCGGTCGCAGCCTGTCTGACGCGATCGTCCCGCTGTGCACTTGGGGAACCGAGAACGCGGCGGAAATGGCAAGCATCTTCGCCAAGCGCGACTCGTTGCCCTAGCAGGATGCTGAAGACCTGTTGAGTCCGAGGACCCTGCGCATTCGTGGGAGGTCGGCAGGTCGAATTCCTCCGATCTGAGCGTCAGGATGCGCGATTTTGGCGCTCTGGCCCATGTTTGTGTTGAAACGATAGTCGAAGGTCCATATGGCCGATTTCTGCCGGTGCTGACCGACAGCTATGGGTCGATATCGGCCCACCACCGACGTAATCACTACACCCGGCGTAGCGAAGGCATTGCACCTTCGCCACGCCGGCGCTGAACGCTGCGATGTCAGCTCATCCAGTTACCACCGTCGACATTGTAGGTCTGAGCCACCACGTATTCGCTCTCGGACGATGCGAGGAAAATCGCCATGCCCGTCAGGTCGTCAGCGGTGCCCATCCGCCCAAAGGGCACTTCCTGACCCACGAGCTTTTTCTTTTCACCCAATGGCCGATTCTCATAGCGGGCAAACATTGCATCGACGCCGTCCCAATGTTCACCATCGACGACGCCTGGCGCGATGGCGTTCACGTTGATCCCATGCTTGATCAGGTCCAGGCCTGCGGATTGGGTAAGGCTGATCACGGCCGCCTTGGTCGCGCAATACACACCCACGAGGGCCTCCCCTCTTCGTCCCGCCTGGCTGGCCATGTTGATGATCTTGCCGCCGTGGCCCTGACTGATCATCTGACGCGCCGCTGCCTGGAGGGTGAAAAGCGTTCCTGCGACATTGATCGAAAACAGGCGCTCGAAGCTGTCGCGGGTGATATCGATGATGGGCGCAAGGTCGAACAGTGCGGCGTTGTTAATCAAGATATCCAGCTTGCCTGTCTGCGCGATGACAGCGGCAATGGCCGCATCGATGGACGCCTGGCGGGTAACGTCCATCTCGACAGCGTAGGCGTTTGGCCCCAGCTCGGTGGCCGTGGCTTGAGCGCGCTCCAGGTTGATGTCCGCGATAGCGACCGTCGCCCCCTCGCGAATGTAAGCCTGGGCAAAAGACCGGCCAATGCCTCGGGCAGATCCGGTGACGAGCGCGCTTTTACCTTCTAGTCGTTTCATTGATGGTTCATCCGTTTTCTGAAATTCGGTTCGCCCGATCGAGGGCATGGTTGGCGTAGAGGTCAGGCGGCGAGACGCATCAGTGGAGCCAGCGCTTTGCCGTGCTCGTCGAACAAGTGGCAATGCAGCACGTCCAGCGCAACCCGGCGCGGTTCGCCATAAGCGACCTCGCAGTCACCATTCACGCGGACCGTGAGTGCCTCACCAGAGGTCGCGACGACGTGGCAGAACGTGTCGCTGCCCAGGCGTTCGGTGACGTCGGTGATGATTGGCAACTGTCCTTGCTCGTCCAGACGCAGGTGTTCGGGGCGTATACCGACGGTGACTTCGCTACCTACCACCAAGGTGCTTGCATCACGAGGGATGAGCAGACGTCGACCGGAGGCCAGCTCGACCTCGACACCCTGATGACTGTTGGACGTCACGGAGGCCTTGAGAAAACCCATTTTTGGGGTGCCCAGGAAGCCTGCCACGAACAGGTTGGCAGGCTGGTGATAGAGCTCCAGTGGCGAGCCGATCTGCTCGATCCGACCGCCGTTCAACACCACCACTTTGGTGGCGAGTGTCATGGCTTCGACCTGGTCGTGAGTCACGTAGATCATCGTCGCCTGCAGCTCTTTGTGCAGGCGCGACAGTTCCAGGCGCATCTGCACCCGTAGCGCGGCGTCGAGGTTGGACAGCGGTTCGTCGAACAGGAAGATTTTCGGGTTGCGCACGATGGCGCGGCCGATGGCTACGCGTTGACGCTGGCCGCCGGACAGCTGCTTCGGTTTGCGCTCGAGCATCGGCCCCAGTTCAAGGATGCGCGCTGCTTCGCCGACTTTTTTCTCGACTTCGGCTTTCGGCACGCCGGCCAGGTCGAGGGCGAACGACATGTTTTTGCGCACGCTCATGTGCGGGTACAGGGCGTAGGTCTGGAACACCATCGCCAGGTCGCGCTTGGCCGGGCTGACTTCAGTAATGTCACGGCCATCCAGTTCGATGGTGCCGCCGCTGACTTCTTCCAGTCCGGCAATCAGGCGCAGCAACGTGGATTTACCGCAGCCCGACGGGCCGACGAAGACCACGAATTCCTTGTCGTTCACTTCCAGGTCGATGCCTTTGATGATGGAAAAGCCTTCGAAGCCTTTTTGCAGATTCTTGATTTTCAGGTTGGCCATGATGATGGGCCTCCGCGTGTTGTTATTCAGTTGAGCCGGGCGGGCTTTTGTGGGAGCGGGCTTGCTCTGGGCGGCATTCCGACGAAGACGTCGGCACATACAACATCAATGCAAGCTGACCCGCCGCTTTCGCGAGCAAGCCCGCTCCCACAGGGGATCGCGTTGGGTTGGCGATCTTCATTTCACGGCGCCGAACGACAGGCCGCGGACCAGTTGTTTCTGGCTGATCCAGCCGAAGATCAGGATCGGCGCACAGGCCAGCGTCGACACCGCCGACAACTTGGCCCAGAACAGGCCTTCGGGACTTGAGTAGGAGGCGATCAACGCGGTCAGTGGTGCGGCTTTCGATGAGGTCAGGTTCAGCGACCAGAACGCCTCGTTCCAGCACAGGATCAGCGACAGCAAAACGGTGGAAGCCAGTCCGCCCTTGGCGATCGGCAGCAGCACCCGGACCATTTCCTGCCACAGCGTGGCGCCGTCGAGGCGTGCGGCTTCGAGGATGTCTTTGGGGATGTCCTTGAAGTAGGTGTAAATCATCCAGACCACGATCGGCAGGTTGATCAGGGTGTAGATCACGATCAGTGCGATACGTGTGTCGAGCAGGCCGAAACTCTTGGCCAGCAGGTAGATCGGCATCAGCACGCCCACCGGCGGCAGCATTTTGGTCGAGAGCATCCACAGCAGCGTGCCTTTGGTGCGCTGGGTCTCGTAGAACGCCATCGAGTAGGCCGCCGGCACCGCGATCAGCAGGCACAGGGCCGTGGCGCTGAAGGAAATCACCACCGAGTTCCAGGCGAAGCTGAAGTAGTCGCTGCGCTCGTTGATGTGCAGGTAGTTCTCCAGCGTCGGCGTGAAGATGAATTGCGGCGGCGTGGCGAACGCATCGATTTCGGTTTTGAAACTGGTCAGCACCATCCAGAAGATCGGGAAGAAGATCAGGATCGCGATGGCCCAGGCCAGGGTGCCGAGCAGCAGGCTTTGCAGGCGGCGGGATTGTTGAAGGGTCATGGCGCAGGCCTCAGGTCTTGTCGGTCAGGTTTTTGCCGATCATGCGCACCAGCACGATGGCCGCGATGTTGGCGATCACCACCGCGATCAGGCCGCCGGCGGACGCCATGCCGACGTCGAACTGCACCAGCGCCTGGTTGTAGATCAGGTACGCGAGGTTGGTCGAGGCATAGCCGGGACCACCGTTGGTGGTGGTGAAGATTTCGGCGAACACCGACAGCAGGAAGATGGTTTCGATCATCACCACCACCGCAATTGGCCGGGCAAGGTGCGGCAGGGTCAGGTGCCAGAAAATCGCGATCGGCCCGGCACCATCGAGGCGCGCGGCTTCTTTCTGTTCCTGGTCGAGGGACTGCATGGCGGTCATCAGGATCAGGATCGCGAAGGGCAGCCATTGCCAGGACACGATGATGATGATCGACAGCAGCGGGTAATGCGCCAGCCAGTCCACCGGTTGCGCGCCGAACAGTTTCCAGACGTAGGCGAGAATCCCCGAGACCGGGTGGAAAATCAGGTTCTTCCAGATCAGCGCGCCGACGGTGGGCATGATGAAAAACGGCGAGATCAGCATTACCCGGACGATGCCGCGACCGAGAAACTCACTGGCCTCCAGCAAGGCGCTGATCAGCACGCCCAGCACCACGCTGATCAGCAGCACGCTGCCGACCAGCAACAGGGTGTTGGTGGCGCCGGGCATGAACCCGGAGTCAGTCAGGAAGTACGTGAAGTTCTCCAGCCCGACAAATTGGTTTTCGCCGGGGTACAGCAGGTTGTAGCGGATCATCGAGAAGTAAACGGTCATGCCCAGCGGCACAATCATCCACAGCAGCAACAGCGCTACCGAGGGGCTGACCAGAAACCAGCCGGGATTGGCCAGCCGGCTTTTACGCACCGGCTGGGGGATGTCCATGTGAGCTTTGGCAGTTGAAATATTCATGGCATTTAACCGATTCATGCAGACCTGTGAAGATCCACTGTGGGAGCGGGCTTGCTCGCGAAAGCGGTGTTCCAGTCGCTGAAGAGGCATCGGATGTCCCGGCCTCTTCGCGAGCAAGCCCGCTCCCACAATGATGTCGTCGTACCTGTGGGAGCGTGGCTTGCCCGCGATGGCGGCAACCCGGTATCAAGACAAGCCAGGACCGTTGCACCCACCGCGCCGTTAGCTACTTGGGATAACCGGCGCGCTTCATCTCGCGTTCGGTGGAGGTCTGTGCAGCGGCGAGTGCTTGATCGACCGACATCTGCCCCGTCAGCGCAGCGGAAAACAGTTTCCCCACGGAGGTGCCTATCGCCTGGAACTCGGGAATGGTCACGTACTGGATGCCGACGTAAGGAACCGGCTTGATCGAGGGGTGTGCAGGGTCGGCGTGTTGCATCATCTGCAAAGTCACCTGCGCGAAAGGCGCCGCTTGCAAGTAGGCCTCGTTGTACGTGGATTGACGCGTGCCTGGCGGTACGTTGGCGATGCCGTCTTTTTCAGCGACCAGCTGAATGTATTCTTTCGACGTAGCCCACGTGATGAACGCCTTGGCAGTCTCTTTATGCTTGGAGGTGGCCGGTATCGCCAGCGACCACGCGTACAGCCACGAAGACCCCTTGTCGGTCACCTCCGTCGGTGCCGGGGCAAAGCCCACGCTGTCGACGACTTTGCTCTGCTCCTTGTCCGTCGTGAAAGATCCCGCAACGCTCGCATCCACCCAGATCGCGCACTTGCCGCTGTTGAACAGCGCGAGGGTCTCGTTGAAGCCATTGCTTGATACGCCGGGCGGCCCGTACTTCTTCAAGGTATCCACGTAGAAATGCGCCGCAGCCGTCCACTCCGGGCTGGCAAGTTCAGGCTGCCACTTTTCATCGAACCAGCGGGCACCAAAGGCGTTGGCCATGGTGCTCAACAACGCGATGTTCTCGCCCCACCCTGCCTTGCCCCGCAGGCACATGCCGTACTGCCCTTTATCAGGTTCGTTCAGCCTGGAGGCAAACTCGCCGAGCTGGGTCCAGGTCGGATGCTCCGGCATGGTCAACCCGGCGCCCTTGAACAGGTCGGTGCGGTAATAGGTGATCGTGCTTTCGCCGTAGAAAGGCAAGGCATAAAGCGTGTTGTCGACCGACAGGCCTTGGCGTACCGACGGGAAGATATCTTCCAGATCGTAGGCCGGCGGCAGCGCCGTGATCGGTTCAAGCCAATGCTTGGCGCCCCACAGCGGCGTTTCATAGGTACCAATTGTCAGCACGTCGAATTGGCCACCCTGAGTCGCAATATCAGTGGTCAGACGCTGACGCAGGACGTTTTCTTCCAGCACCACCCAGTTGAGTTTCACATCAGGGTGCTGCTGTTCAAAAATCTTGGAGAGCCGCTGCATCCGGATCATGTCGCCGTTGTTCACAGTGGCAATGGTGACCGTTTCGGCAGCGTGACTGACGAGGGCAAAGGACAGGCCGGCGGAAAGGACAAGCGCTTTCGGGATGTTCATCGTAGTGCTCTCCGCTCCGCGCCTTGGACGACGGGAGCTATTATTTTTGTTGTTAACCACTGCTGGGCAAATACAACTGCGCAGCCATGGTGGACGGCTTGATTACAACAGCTTGGAAAACCCGGGACAAACGCACAGAGGACGGCAAACCGATACTTTTTTAACCACCGCAGCGAAACAGCCCGCCGATCAAAAAAGTATCAGTGCCAGGCAATCCCTGAGCTAGCAAGCGCCGGGCATGAAGGCGTATGTTGCTTGCATACGAACAACAAATAACAAAGAAAGAGACCTGCCATGCCTGATAGCCGAGCAGCGCTGTTTGAACAGCGCCCCGCCGAACTGGAGGTCATCCTTCCCGAGCCCGATCATTGTTTTCGCTGGTATGAACACGACTACCCCTACTCCCTGGCTCGCTGGAACCACCACCCGGAATTCGAAATCCACCTGATCCGCCAAGGCAGCGGCAAGCTGGTTGCGGGCGATTACATCGGCGCATTCGGCGCCGGTCATGTCGCGCTGATAGGCCCTGACCTGCCCCATGACTGGATAGGCGATCTGGCGCCCGGTGAGTTCCTGGCCGGACGCGACGTAGTGCTGCAATTCGACGGCGCGGCGATTCTGGCCTTGCGCGGCACGATGCCCGAACTGAGCGAACTTCAGCACTTGTTTGAACGTGCGCGCCGAGGCCTGGAGTTCACCGGCGCAACGGCTGCGCGGGCCGCACAGCTGCTGGAAGACATTGGTCCGGCACAAGGGCTCGAACGCCTGATCCTGTTTCTGCAACTGATCAATGCGCTGATGAAAGCGCCGTCGCAGGACGTCCATTTGCTCGCCAGCGCCTGCTACGCGCCGACCTTGGACGCCCGCGCCTCCGAGCGCATCCACAAGGCCTTTGACTACCTGTTGACCGAGCTCACAGGCGACATTCGCCTATCAGTGATTGCCCAGCGCCTGGACATGAGCGAGCCCGGTTTCTCGCGTTTCTTCAAGCGAGTGACCGGTCACGGCTTCATCGATCTGATGCGCAAGCTCAGGGTTCAGCGCGCCTGCCGGCTACTGCTGCAAACCGAGATGTCAGTGGCGGACATCTGTTTTGAAGTGGGCTATGAAAACCTGTCCAACTTCAACCGGCACTTCCGTATCGAAATGGACCAGACCCCGAGCGAATACCGTCGCGGTACGGCGATGACCCTGTTCAATCGCAACGGTCCGCACTCCTCCCTGCCGTTCACCAAAGCCCATTGAATGAGCGACGCGGGTCACTCAGCAAGATCAACAATAAAGAGGAAATGACGATGGTATTGCCTCGCGCAGTCGTATTTGGCGAAGCCCTGACCGACCTTGTCCAGGGCCTTCCCGGGCAGTGGGCGGGTTATCCGGGCGGTGCGCCATGGAACGTCGCCCGAGCGCTGAGTCGCCTGGGCGTCAACACCGCGTTCGCAGGCTCGGTGAGCACGGATTCACTGGGCGATGAAATCGTCCGGCAATCGGCTACGGCAGGTCTGGACCTACGGTTTCTACAACGTGCAGACCGCGATCCGCTGGTGGCCATCGTCCCTTCGAGCCGTCCACCACGGTACTTTTTTGCCGGCGACGCCGATCTGTTTTTCGATGCGCAGCGGCTGCCGGACGGCTGGGTCACGCACGCTGAAATCTGCCATTTCAGCTGCATCAGCCTGGTCCGCCAGCCGCTGGCAGACCAGTTAGTCAATCTGGCCAAGCGAGCTAAAGAGGCAGGAAAACGGATCAGCTTCGATCCGAACTGGCGCAACTTGATGGACAGCCATTATCGAACGCAGACCTTCCCGACGATGACCGCCCTCGCCGACCTGATCAAGCTGTCGGACGAAGACCTTCAGCAACTCTATCCAGGGCTCACCGAAAGCCGGGCCATGGATGAGCTGCGCGCGCTTAATCCGCACGCGCAGATCCTGTTCACCCGTGGTGAGCAAGGCATGGTTCTGCACACCCCGGACAATGTTTACGAGCAGCCCGCGATTGCGGTGGACGTCGCGGATACGGTGGGGGCAGGCGACGCTTGCATGGCCGGTTGGCTGGCGGCGGACTTGCTGGGAATGGCCGGGCCAAGGGAGCGTCTGCAGTTTTCAGCAGCATGCGCGTCGATATCCTGCCGCCATGCCGGGGCCTATGCGCCTGCGCTGGACGAGGTGAAACGTTTACTCAAGGTGTGACGCTCCGAGAGAGTCGGCGAAGGCCTTTCGCCTCCCTCCCGATCAAGCCACCGGCTGATGACTGGTCACACAGTGAATCCCCCCGCCACCCGCCGCGACGGCGTCGATATTCAGCTGCACCACCTCCCGCTCCGGGTACAGCTGCGACAACAGCTCGAACGCTTTCCCATCCGCCACCTTGTCACCAAACTCGGGCGCAATGACCGCGCCATTCACCAGGAAGTAGTTGATGTAACCCGCTGCAAAGTCCGGGTTGCCGCGGTTGAACTGGCTTTTGCGCGGATTGAGCGGTGGCGACAGGGTATGCACCTGCAGCTTGCGGCCGTCGGCATCGGTGGCGTTTTTGAGAATGTCCAAATGCGCCAACGTGACTTTCCGGTCGTATGAATCGGGGTCGTTGTCGAGATTGGCGATCACCACGCCGGGCTTGACGAAACGCGCGTAAAAATCGACATGAGCATCGGTGATGTCTTTGCCTTTGATGCCCGGCAGCCAGATGATTTTGCGCAAACCCAAACGGTCTTTCAGTTCCTCTTCAACCTCGGCTTTGCTCCAGTCGGGGTTGCGGTTGCGGTTGATCCAGCTGCTTTCGGTCATGATCCCCGTGCCGTGGCCATCCACTTCGATGCCACCGCCCTCGCCCACCAGTTCGCTGCGCAGGTAACGGGCATCCGCAGCCTCAGCCACCAATGCGGCCAGTTGCGCATCCTTGTCATGTTGCTGCTTGTTGCCCCAGCCATTGAAGTTGAAATCCACCGCGCCGAGCCCGCCTTCGCCGTCGATGACGAAATTGGCGCCGATATCGCGCATCCAGATGTCGTCGAGTTCGGTGGTGACGTAGGTGATGTTGCTCGTACCGCAGTGTTGTTCGGCCAGGCTCCGTTCGCGCTGGCGGCAGAACACGGTGACCGGTTCGTAACGGGCGATGGTGCGGGCGATCAAACCCATGGTCACTTGCACATGAGGCGTGAAATCTTCCCAGATGGCTTTTTGTGCACCGAACGCGATGAAGGCGCGCTCGTGTCGGTCGCCCTCATCCGGCATGCGCCAGTGGCCTTGGCTCGCCGCGTGCACGGGTGCAAAGCTGAAGCCGATGGAGGCCGCGGCGCCGAGGCCGGCAATGACCGAGACTTGTTTGATGAAATCCCGACGCGTCGGCATGTGTGGATCCTTGTGTGAAGCACTCATTTTGCAGTGGCCGTCTTGAACTTGGTCCAGGTGCGCATCCGCGCGCGCATGTCGGATTGGGGAATGTCCTTGCCCGGAATCAGCCGCGCATACGTGGCTTCATCGAGGTAGATATCCGGGTTGTTGCGCATCGTCGCATCGACGTCCGGCCGGGCCTTGGCGTTGGAAGTCGGGTAGCCGGTGAAGTTGCTGATGGCCGCCATGTTCTGCGGGCGCATGACGAAGTTAATGAAGGCGTAGGCGTACTCCGGGTGTTTGGCGTCCACTGGAATCGCCATGGTGTCCATCCACACCGTCGTGCCTTCGCGGGGAACGCGGTACTCGAACCGGGTGTGTTTGCCGGCACTGTCCGAGGTCCGTTGTGCCTGGGTCATGTCGCCGCTGTAACCGAGGGACAGGCACAGGTTGCCGTTTACCAGATCGGTCACCGGTTGCGACTGGAACTTGCGAATGTACGGTCGCAGTTTCATCAACAAATCACTCGCTGCCGCCAGGTCTTCAGGCTTGGCGCTGCGTGGCTCACGCCCCAGATAATTGAGCACCACTGCCAGCACTTCGTCCGGCGAGTCGATCATCGAGATGCCGCAGTCGGCAAATTTTCCGGCCAGTTCCGGTTTGAACAGCATGTCGAGGCTGTTGACCGGGGCGTCCGGCGAACGCTGTTTGATCTGCTCATCATTGTAGGTCACGCCGATGGTGCCCCAGGTGTAAGGGACGGTGGCTTTGCTCGACGTTTCGTACTGCCGGCGCAGCTTCTGCAAACCGGGTTCGATGTCGTCAACAGCGGTGAGTTTTGAGCGATCCAGCGGCAACAGACTGCCGGCGCGCATCAAGCGTTCAGCGACGGTGTCGCCGGGGAAAATCAGGTCATAACCGCTGTTGCCGGCCAGCATTTTGGCTTCCAGCGTTTCGCTGCCATCCATGACGTCGTAAATCACCTTGATCCCGGTTTCGGCGGTGAATTTGGCCAACGTGTCTTCGGCAAAGTAATCGGCCCAGTTGTACAGCCTCAGGGTTTTCTCTTCGGCATGCAGCGACGACGAGGCGATCGCCAATCCCAAGGCACCGAGCAACAGCTTGTGGGGAATGCGCATGTCAGACTCCTTGAGTGTTCCAGCGTGCATGAGGGTGACGACCGTCCTGACTCAATAACGCCCCGTACATGTCCGGGCGACGGTCGCGGTAGATGCCCCAGCTCAGGCGTTCTTCGCGGATGGCGGCCAGGTCCAGGCTGTGCACCAGCACGCCGGTGCTGTCACGGTCGACCTCGGCGAGCAACTTGCCCTTGTGGTTGCTGATAAACGACGAGCCGTAAAAACTCATCTGCAAGTCCGGATCGGTGGTCGCCACTTCACGGCCGACGCGATTGGCTGCCATCACCGGCAGGATGTTTGCGGCGGCATGCCCGCGCATGGTCATCTGCCAATGGTCACGGGAATCCAGGGTTTCGCAGCCCGGTTCAGAACCGATGGCGGTGGGAAACAGCAAGACTTCGGCGCCCATTAACGCCAGGCAGCGTGCAGTCTCGGGGAACCACTGATCCCAACAGATGCCTACACCGAGGCGCCCGAACGCCGTGTCCCAGACACGGAAACCAGTGTCGCCGGGGCTGAAGTATTCCTTCTCCTGGTAACCGATGGCGTTGGGGATGTGGGTCTTGCGGTACACCCCCAGCAAGCGCCCGTCGGCATCGGCCACGCTCAGGGAATTGAAGTAGGCATTGCCGGCCTTTTCGAACCAGCTCAGTGGCAGCACGACGCCCAATTCCTTGGCCAACGCGGCAAAGCGTTTAAGTACACCGCTGTATCGATATTCTTCGGCCAATTCCAAATGTTTATGGCTTTGCTCGATGCAGAAATACGGCGTGGCAAACAGCTCCTGCAGCAGGATGACCTGGGCGCCTTTCGCCGCCGCCTCACGAACTAACTGCTCGGCCTGATCGAGGTTCTTCGGCAGGTCCCAGGTGCACGGCATCTGGGTGGTGGCAATCGTCAACTGAGTCATGGCATCACCCCTGCACTGGCCAGGCAGGCTGTTGCTGGGTAATGCAATGCACCCCGCCGCCGCCATGGGCCAGGTGATTGATCCGCACAGGCACCACCTCGCGTCCCGGGAACGCCTGAGCCAATACTTCGGCCGCCGCGTTGTCGGCGTCGATGCCATAGGCCGGCATGATGATCGCGTTGTTGGCGATGTAGAAATTGGTGTACGAGGCGCAGAACACTTCGGCTTCGGTGTCCACGGCCTCGGTGGCTTCATAAAGCTCGATCAGCTCGAACTTGCGCCCGCGGGCATCGGTGGCCAGTTCCAGCGCGCGACGGTTTTCCCGTGCAACCTCGGCATACACCGACTGCTTGTCGTGGGTGGCGTCTACCAGCAACACGCCGGGGCGCGCAAAGGCACAGACGCCATCGACGTGGCCGTCAGTCATGTCACCGGTCACGTAGTCAGGATCACCCGGCAGCCAGATGGTTTTTTTCACGCCGAGCAGACGGGTGAAAATCTCCTCGATCTCGGCCTTGGTCATGCCCGGGTTGCGATTGGGGTTGAGCAACACTGACTCGGTGGTGATCAGCGTGCCCTCGCCGTCGACATGAATCGCACCGCCTTCGTTACTCAACGGGGTGCCGAAACACGGCACGCCGAGGCGATTGAGTGCGCGACGCGCCAGGCTTTCGTCCAGGTTATGCAGCGACTTGCCACCCCAGGCGTTGAAGCGCCAGCTCACACCGGCCAGGCCGTGTTGCGGATGGCAAACGAAGCTCGGGCCGGAGTCCCTGCACCAGCTGTCATTCACGGCCAACTCGATCAGTTCGATGTTGGGTCCGCACAATGCTTGGGCACTCGCGACAGCCGACGGGTCAACCACCATTTTCACCGGTTCGAAGCGGGCGATAGCGTTGGCCACCCGGGCGAAATCTTCCTGCACCAATGGCAAGGTGACACGCCAGCCCGATTCCCAGAGTGCCTGGTTGTGCGGCCAGACCATCCAGGTCGCGGCGTGTTTCACCCATTCCGCCGGCATCCACCAGCCACTGTTTTGACATTCGTTCTGCTGCATGACAAGCACCCTTGAGTTAAGTCATTGTGTTCAATGAAAACTGCCTTCGCGGTCTTGGCATGCATGCTACGGCCGTAAAACAAGGCCAACAAACGATGGATTTTGTAGAAAAGTGATTAGAGGAACTTATCAATATGCTCAAGCACTGGCCTCCGCTCAGCACCCTTCGAGGCTTTGAAGCCGCTGCCCGCCTCGGTAGCTTTCACAAGGCTGCCGACGAGTTGCACCTGACCCAGTCGGCCATCAGCCAGCAGATCCGCACGCTTGAGGCGTACCTTGAGCAGCCGTTGTTTTTTCGCAGTGGACGCAGCGTCAGCCTGACTGATGCCGGGCATGATTTGCTGAGCACAACCCAGGCGTTATTGCAGCAACTGGCGGTCGGCATTCGCCGCCTCGGGCAATACCAGAAGCCCAATCAACTCGTGCTCAACACCACACCGACTTTCGCCCGTCATTGGTTGTTGCCACGCCTGGGGGATTTTCGTCGGCAGCATCCGGAAGTCGACCTGTGGATTTTCAGCACCGATGAAGTCCCGGACATGACCACCCAAACCATCGACCTCGCGGTGCGCGACGACATCAGCTCCCAGGCTGAGTGCAGCTTCAAGGTGCTGCACGCCGACCGCCTCTACCCGGCCTGCCACCCGGACCTGTTGGCGGTGCCCGTCGAGCAGCGCACCACCCTTCACGGCGAACGGGAAATGGATTGGAGTCACTGGGCCGTGGAGGCTGGCATTGATGTCGGCCAGAAAGATCAGGGGCTGAATTTCTCCGACCCCGGCCTGCTGCTGGACGCGGCGTGCGCGGGGCTCGGCATCGCGCTGGTCAGCCAATTGCTGAGTCGACCAGCGCGGGACAGCGGACTGCTGCAACCCTTGGTGGAGGACACCATTCGCGGTCCGAACTGGGCCTTGCTGACCCACCGCGACAGCGAGAACAATCCATTGGCGCGAAGCTTCATCGAATGGCTGCTGAGTAGCCTGGAGGCGACGAGCCAGACACTCACACTTACGACATGAATGGGTGCGCGACAGTTGGCCACTATGAGCAGCCAGGTACGTCGGCAGAGTTTACATTTCACGATAGAACACTCTGCCCACTACTATTACGCGACAGTACCTTTACAAGAAACTTTATTAGTTCAAAAAGAATATCCAGTGTATCGTGACATTATTCAGGCGTCATTTAAGTGGCTGACACTTCAAAAAACCACACCGTTAATACCATCGATCGCGACCGTTATAACCAATCAATAATTCATCCATACCGACGAACGGACACAGAATAATAAAACCTTTTAAAATCAACAATTTAAGATGCGAATAACAACCAAAACAAAACCCCTGGAAAAACACAAAACCCTAAAAAGACAGACCATAATTACAAAAGTTTCAAACTAATTTATTAAATAAATAACCTCATATAACTCTTTAAAACATTGCTCTTCGATGCTAATAATCCCGCCGCTTCCGGGTTTACAGGCGATACACCCTCTCACATGAAGTGATCATCAGCGCCCACGCTGATCTCCCGGTATTAATCAAAATTCAGATAACACAGCCTGCCCAAGTCTCAATAAAACTTGGGCCTGCATTGTGCTGCGCACTCGAACTGCGCGAGGAAGGCATCATCGCTCGCCATCATTCAAGGATTAAAATCCTTTCGATCTTCGGTACCCGCCCGGAAGCCATCAAGATGGCGCCGTTGGTCAAAGCCCTCGCTGCGGAACCCGGCATTGATTCGCAGATTTGCATTACCGGCCAACATCAAAGCATGTTGAAACAGGTGCTGGATCTGTTCGACCTCAAGGCCGATTACACCCTCGACGTCATGACGCCGCACCAAACGCTCAACTCCCTGACGGCGGCGCTTTACGGTGCGATCGACCCGGTGCTTGAAATGACCTGCCCGGACCGGGTGCTGGTGCATGGCGACACCACCTCGGCCATGGTCGCCGCGATGGCGGCGTTCCATCGACGCATCCCGGTCGGCCATGTAGAAGCCGGGCTGCGCACCGGTGATATCTACAGCCCGTGGCCGGAAGAGATGAACCGACGCTGCATCGACCTGGGTTCGGACATGCTGTTTGCGCCGACCCATGAGTCGCGCCAGAACCTGCTCGACGAACGCCTGCAGGGTCGCACCTTCGTCACCGGCAACACGGTGATCGACGCGTTGCAGATGACCGCACGGCGCATCGAGCAGGACGCCGGCCTGCGTGCCAGCCTGGACCAACAGTTCTCGTTCCTGCAGGCCGGCCGCAAGGTGCTGCTGGTGACCGGGCATCGTCGGGAAAATTTCGGCGAAGGCTTCCTGGATATCTGCAAGGCCCTGAGCCATCTGGCCCGGCGCACGGATATCCAGATCGTTTATCCGGTGCACCTGAACCCGAACGTCATGGGCCCGGTCACCGAGCACCTGGGCGATCTGCCCAACGTGCACCTCATCCAGCCGCTGGACTACCTGGCCTTCGTGCGCCTGATGCAACGGGCCCATGTGATCCTCACCGATTCCGGTGGCGTGCAGGAAGAAGCGCCGTCTCTGGGCAAGCCGGTACTGGTCATGCGGGACGTGACCGAGCGCCCGGAAGCTGTCGCGGCGGGCACTGTGCGCCTGGTCGGCACCTCACCGGACTCGATCATCGCCGGCGTCAATGCACTGTTCGATGACGATCTGCTGTGGCGTCGTTGCTCCCAGGCGGCCAACCCTTACGGCGATGGCAAGGCCAGTGCGCGCATCGTCGATGCCCTGATGGGCCGCCCGGTGGATGATTTCATCGTCGCCGGCCAGCCCTTGCCCAAGTTCCTGCACTACCCGTCAGCGCAGTCTGTGCCCGAGAAGCAGTACCCGGCTTTTACCTCTCGATAAACCAAACCGCTCCTCCCCTTATCAGCTCGAGATCTACCTGAATGAAGTCTTCCGTTGCCATCCATACGGGTGCGCTCAGCGCCCTTGCCTGTGGCGTGAGCCTGCTCGCGCTCATGCCGACCTTTGCCTTGGCCGCGGACAGCCCGCTCACCCAGGCGATCAACCGGCTCAACGCCGACACCCGACAAGAGCGTGAGGTGCGCTTGAGCGATCTGGGGATCGACGCACCGATCATCCTCGGTTCCACCGATGCCCGCCGCGAACTGTATCTGCCGGTGCCGGCGGGCGTACCGCTGACGGATGCCACGTTGAATTTCGACGCCAGTTACCTGAATGGCGAAGGCGGCCGCAACACGCTGCTGCTGTCGCTGGACGGTTATCCGGTGCGCGCCGAAGGCCTCAGCGAACCTCAGGGTGACGCCAGCGCCACGCTGGGCGTGGACAAGAAAGCCCGGGACAGCGGCTCGGTGCGCCTGGGCATCGCCTGGTCGTCGATCGTGTCCCGTGTACTGTGCGAAGACGAACGCGCCATCGGCAACGTCTTGCGCATCGAACCGGATACCCGCCTGACTTACAGCTACGACGCCAGTCAGCTACGGGACGTCGGTGCAGCGTGGACAGCGTTACCAGGCAAACCGGGGATCATGGTCGCACCCGGCACCTTATCCGCTGAAAGCTACGATTCGGCGTGGCGTCTGGGCGTGGCACTGGAGCGGATTGGCAAGCGCAGTCAAATCCTGCCCTTCCCTGCCGTACAAGACAGCGTTGACCTGAGCGGCCTGCGCATTCCGGCCGAACTGCAAGGTATTCCAGCGTTCGCCAGCCTCAACGGCAAAGGTCCGCACACGTTGGCGAACCCGGCGGAAATCGGCGCATTGCTGGTATTGGGCCAGACGCCGAACGTCCAGGCGGATCTGGCGGTCAACGACCCGCAACTGCTGCAAGCGGTCAATGAATCCCTCGACGCGCTGCAAAGCCAGATCCAGGGCCTCGATGCCACGGCGGCCAACGCGTTCACGCAATGGCGTGAGAAACATATCAATGCCGGCCTTGCCGCCGAGGGCACAGACAATGTGCGCCTGGCCCTGGTGGGCACGCGTCCGGTCCTGATGATCGCGCCGCATGCCACCGGCAAGGCGCTGGCCTTGTTCAGCACCGCCTGGAACAAACTGGCACGCAGCCGCCAATTGACCATCAGCGAAGCGCAGATGCCCTTGAGCACCGACGGCCGTGTCGCCCTGTCACGCCTGGGCGGCAATTCCGGCGCTATCGACGTGCTGGCCAAGTCCGACTGGAGCACGTCGTTCCCTCTGGGCAGCGTGGCCTACGACGGTCGCTTGCCGGTGAAGGCTGTGGTCGACGTGTCTGCGGCACCCGGCGCTTCGGACACTGCGCCGGTGGCCTCGCTGTTTCTCAATGATTACCTGATTGGCGCGCAGCAGCTGGTGGCCAATGGTGAAAAGCAACGCATCGAAGCGCGCATCCCGCGTTACGCCGTGGGCGCGACCAACGTGCTGCGCGTATCGTTCCAGCGTCAGCCAGTGAGTGATCGCTGCCTGGAAACGCCGCAAGCCTTCCCGGTGTCGGTGCTGCCGACCAGCCACATCGTGCTGGAAAAAACCGCCTTGGGTAATGACTTCTCCGGCATGGCCGCGCGCTTTGCCGAAGACACGCAAATCCTCGTGCCGCGGGCTTACCTCGAGCACCCGGCAAGCAGCTTGCCGCAGGTGATTTCGGTTGCTGACGCTGCGGGTGTCTCGCCGCTGCGGGCGCAACTGAAGGTCGTCACCGACCCGAAAGCCTCGGTCACGCTGGACAAGGCCTTCCTCGCCTTCGAGCTGCCGATCAAGGACAGCAAGGAGTCGGTGCAAGTCGATGAGCAAGGGCGCCTGCGCATCAATCACAAGGATCAAGTATTGCTTGACGTGCATCCCCTCAACCACCTGGCCACGTTGCAAGTGGTGGATGCCGGCGGCCAGCACGGCCTGGTCTATCGCGCCCTGGGCAGTGACGCACCACGCTTCGCCAAACAGATTCTGCTGACCCGCGGCGACGTGGCCATCCTCGGTGACAACGGTGCACTGACCACCTTCGACACCCAGGATCCAAACGGCAGCCAATTGATCGACAACGAAGAACCCAAGGGCCTGGACGCCTGGCGTACGCCGTCGCTGTTGTGGCTGATTCCGGGTGGCATCCTGTTGGTCCTCATCCTGTTGCTGGCTGGCCGTAACGCCCGTCGCAATCGCCAGTAACGGAACCCTTCGATGACGTCGCTTTATTGGCCCTATTGGCTGGCCCACTACTACAGCTTCCTGGAGTTCTCGACCATCGTGGTCGCGGTGCTGATCCTGATCTCCAGCCTGGATGACCTGTTCATCGACCTGTGGTACTGGTCTCGCCGCCTGTTTCGCAAGTTCACTGCGGACCGAAAATACCGGCCGCTGACCGCCGAGCAGCTGATGGCCCGGGATGAACAGCCGCTGGCAATCATGGTCCCGGCCTGGCTGGAATATGACGTCATCGCGCCGATGATCGAGAACATGGTGTCGACCCTCGATTACCAGAACTATGTGGTTTTCGTCGGCACCTACATCAACGACCAGCGCACCATCGATGAAGTCGAACGCATGCGTCGGCGCTACAAGCAGCTGCATCGCGTGGAAGTCCCGCATGCCGGGCCGACCTGCAAGGCCGACTGCCTGAATTGGGTGATCCAGGCGATCTTCCTGCACGAGAAAACCCACGGCATGACCTTTGCTGGCGTGGTGTTGCACGACAGCGAAGACGTGCTGCACCCAATGGAATTGCGTCTGTTCAACTACTTGCTGCCGCGCAAGGACATGATCCAGTTGCCCGTGGTGTCGCTGGAGCGCAACTGGTACGAATGGGTGGCCGGCACCTACATGGACGAATTTGCCGAATGGCATGGCAAGGATCTGGTGGTGCGTGAAAGCATGACTGACACGGTACCGTCTGCCGGGGTCGGCACCTGTTTCTCCCACCGAGCCCTGCGCGTACTGGCCGGGGAAACCCAGAACCAGCCGTTCAACACCGACAGCCTCACCGAGGACTACGACGTTGGCGCACGCCTGGCCAAGGTCGGCATGAACGCGATCTTTGTGCGTTTCCCGGTGCAGTTTCGCGTGCTGCGCAAATCCTGGTTTCGCAAGCCTTACGAATCGACCCTGAAGATGCCGTTGTGCGTGCGCGAATTCTTTCCCGATACCTTTCGCACGGCGTTTCGCCAGAAAGCCCGCTGGACACTGGGCATCGGCCTGCAAGGCTGGGAGCAAATGGGCTGGAACGGCTCGCTGGCCAACCGCTATTTGCTGTTTCGTGACCGCAAAGGCGTAGTGACGGCGTTCGTCAGCATCATCGCCTACGTGATTCTGGTGCAGCTGCTGGGCCTGATCATCCTGCGCCAGAGTGGCCTGTGGGACGTGAGTTTCCCGACGCCGTTCGAAACCAACGGATTCATCTACTACCTGCTGCTGGCCAACGGTATCGCGCTGGCCTGGCGCATCGCCCATCGCTGTTATTTCACCACCGTGCTGTACGGCTGGCAGCACGGTTTGCTGTCGATCCCGCGCATGGTGGTGGGCAACTTCGTCAACTTCATGGCCGCGTCACGGGCCTGGCGCATGTTCCTGGTCGGCAAGGTGATGAATCGCAAACTGGTGTGGGACAAGACCATGCACGACTTCCCCTCCACCGATCTGGTCGCTGCCGCACCGCGCAAGCTGGGCAGCGTGTTGCTGTCCTGGCAGGCGATCAACGAAACCGACCTGCAAAGCGCCCTCGCCGAACAGAAAACCCGGCACATGCCCTTGGGGCGGATCTTGCTCAGCAATGGCTGGCTGGACGACGAGACGCTGGCCGAAGCCATCGCTTTCCAGAACGACCTGCCGCGGGTGTTCGATGTGGCCCACAAGGCACAGGCGTCGACCCTGACCCTGGACGATGAGTTCGCGCTGCGCTGGCGTGTGGTGCCGGTGGGTTTGAATGCCGACGGCCGAGCACAACTGGCCGTGGCCAGTCCGTTGCCGGCCGAAGGCCTGCAACAAGTCAGCGAAGTGCTGGGCAGCGAACCGGTGCAGCTGATTGCCCGGGAAAGCGAAATCGTCGCGCAGTTGCGCCTGTTGAACGTGCGCGAAGGCCAGTCCGTACCGGACGCCCGCGCGCCACTGCTGGGTGATCTGTTGATTGAAATGGGTCTGCTGGATCGCGATGTGTTCAACCGCACCATGTTGCAGTACCGCCCGCAGCGTCACGGACGCATCGGCGACTATCTGGTCGACAGCGGCGTGCTGCCCCGCGCCACCATCGAAAAGGCCGTGGCCCGTCAGCACAGCCACTACCCTGCGGAGCTTGCGACATGAACCGCCCCTTGTTGACCCTCATGGCCACGGGGCTGAGCCTGATACCGGCGCTGGCGCATGCCGAGACGCTGCCATTGCCGCTGACCGGCCCGGCCTACGTCACCGCCAACGAGGCCTACAGCGCCTACGAGCGCAAAGACTACGACCTGGCCATCGCCAAGGCTCGTGAAGCGTTGCGTCAGCGCGCCGACATCACCCGTTTGAATACGCTGATCGTGCTGGCTCAAAGGGACAAGGACCTGCGCGATCATCCCAAACGCTACCCGCAGTCGCGTCAGGCGCCCGGTTTCGGCGCCGCCGCCCAGGCGTTCAAAGCCTATGATCGCGATGATTTCAGCGCAGCGGCACAGGCGTCACGCAAAGCCATCGCTCAAGCACCCAAGCGCATGGATTATCGACTGCTGCTGATCGAGTCGTTACAGCGCCAACAGCATTTGCAGGAAGCAGATCAGGCCACCACCCAGGCACTGGCCGTGTTCCCGGACGACGATACGTTGCTGATGCGCCGCGAAGCGATTCGTCGGCAATTGGCGGCGCCGCTGGCGGTCGAGGGTTATCGCGCCCTGGAGCAAGGCCAAGTGCCGTTGGCCGTGGATCAGGCCCGAAAAGCCGTCGCCTGGGCGCCGGAGATCGGCGCCAATCAGCAACTGCTGATCAGCGCCCTGCTCGCGGCCAAGGATTACCGAGGGGCCGAGCTGGCCGCGTCCGGCGCACTGGCGCAGGACGATGGCGAAATCGCACCGTGGATTCTGCGCAGCTACGCCCTGGATCGTCAGGGCAAAACAGCAGCGGCCGAAGCGGATCTGAAGCACGCCTTGGCCATCGATGGTCTGCTGGAAGCGGAAACCCGCGACATCCGTTTCTTCGCCGCCGACGCTGCGCTGGCCCATGGCGAGCCTCAGCGGGCGCTCGACCAGTTGCAACCTTTGACCGACGATGAAGGCGGCGAAGTGGCCCGCCGACGCACGGCCGCCAGAATGGCGCTGCGACAGAAAAACAACGGCTCGAACGCTGTCGCCCAGTTTCCGGCACCGGCGTTGAACTGTCAGGAAACGGCCTTCGGCCTGGTCTGCGATATCTGGCCGGGCAACCAGCGCGACGGCGGAACCGACAAGGCCGGCCAGGCCTACGCGGCCCTCGCCAGCAAGGACCCCGCCTCGGCGGTCGTCCTGGCAAATGAAGCCATTGCCCGTGCGCCTCAGAATCCGGCGTACCGGCGCCTGCTCGTCAGCGCCCTGAGTGACCAGAAACGAATGCCGGAAGCCATCACGGCAGCCAATGAGGGCCTCAAGCTCACCGGCGATGACGCTCGGCTGCTGGCCCAACGTGGCCGTCTGCGCCAGCAAGCGGGTGACGATGCCGGGGCGCGCAAGGACTTTACCCAGGCCTTGGCGCTGGGCAACCTGCCCGCTTACGAAGAAGCCAGTTTGTATAGCGCCATCGGCCAGCGCCGAACCGCTCGCGAACGGCTGCAACAAGCGCGGGACACCGGCGAACTGGAGTCGATGAGCGACCTGCAAATCGCTTACTTGTCGGTCCAGGCCGGCGACGATGACGGCGCCCACGCGTCGTTCCGCAAGGCCGACGCCGACACCCGACTCACGCCGACAGCCACTCAGGATGCGGCCTACAACGCCATGCGGGTCAGCGAGGACGAGCAAGCCGTCAGCTACTTCAAGCGCGTCATCGACGCCAACACTGCCGGTGAACTGGACATGCCTGCGCAGCAGCTGTTCGACACCCGTCGCGCCGTGGCCGATGTGTCGCGCACCTGGGGGTTGACCAACACCACCAGTTATCGCGGCAACAGTACCAGCAGCGGCTTGAGTTCAGCCCCGAGCGGCGGCAGTAGTAGCAATGACAGCCTGCAAAACAGCACCGAGTTGTCCTGGCGTCCTTTGGGCTACCGCAACGCGCGGTTTGTTGAACTCTACGGACGCGTCACTGACACGCTGTGGAGCAAAAACAGCGATTCGGACACCGGTTTCGATGCGCTGCAAGGCGCCGTGGGTGTGCGGGTCAAACCCTTCACGTCGCTGAACGTGATGGCCGCCGTCGAGCGCACTTTCCCCTTGGGATCATCGGACGTCGACGGTGACTGGCTGCTGCGCCTGGGCTATGGCGCAAGCGTCGGGACCGATCTGCGGGTCGATGCCTCCAGCTGGTGGACCTCGCAGTTGTTCGCCGAGGCAGGACATTACGTCAACGACTCGCGGGACTATTTCAACAGCGAATGGCAGGTCGGCCGCAGCTACGCCATCGGCGGCGCAGGCTCGCGCTGGGTGACGTTCCCCCACGTGGTGGCCGCGTTCGATTACGACTCGAAGATGAACAGCGGGACCGACTCCGACGGCAAATCGGATTCATCGTCCGGCAAGGCTGGCGGCATCGGCGTCGGCAACAACGTCCGCTACTGGTTCCGCGAAGATGCCTACAACGCGCCCCGTTCCTATGTCGACTTCTCCCTGCAGTACCGCGTCAAGGTGCTGGGCGATGATCGCGCCCAAGGTGTCTTCGGTCGCCTGACTTATTCCTACTGAGGACTTGCATGAACATTCGATTCTGTTTGTGGCTGGGACTTGGCCTGATCCCGACGTGGGCAAACGCCGCCCCTGAAATTGCCCAGCTGTACGCGCCAAAACTGCCCGAGGGTTCCGCCTGGGTGCGGGTGGTCAATCCCTCCGACACCGCCATGCAGGTCCAGGTGGGCCAGGGCGCGAATTTCGCCCTTTCCGCCCAGGCCACAGTGGCCAGTCCTTTTCAGGTCGTGGACTCGCGACAGCCGCTGCAAGTGACCGTCAACGGTCGCGAGATACAGGGCCTGAGCACATCGAAAGGTGCATGGGTCACACTGATACTCGACAGCGACCCGGCACGGACACCCCGCCTGATCATCGATCCACCGCTGCGCGGCAAAGACCTGCGCGCCGAACTCAATATCTACAACCTGGCCAACGGTTGCGAAAAGGCCGGGGTCAAACTGGCTAACCATGCCCCTGTGTTCAATCAGGTGCCGTTCAACGGCCAGGCCCAGCGCACGATCAATCCGGTGCAGGCGACGCTGGTTGCCAATTGCGAGCAGAACAACAGCCTGCCGTTCAAGCTGGCGCCCTTCAAGGCCGGCGATCGTTACAGCCTGTTCCTGGTCGGCTCCCGCCAGGCTCCACGCCTGATCGGCCTTGTCGACCAGACCGCGCCATGATCTTTCCATTGAAATCTCGCTTGCCGATCCCGGCCATGATCGCCGGTCTGTTGTTGAGCCTGTCGGGCACCGGCGTTCAAGCGGCCTCGGCGGTCATCACTGGCGAAGGTGGCTGGCTGTTCCCGGCCTGGGAAAGCTTGAGCAAGGTCGATAACGCCGGCACGGCCCGCAACATTGCGCTGGTGAAACAGCTCCAGCAGCAACTGCAAGCCGAACACATCGGGCTGGTCATATTGGTGGTGCCAATGAAGGCGCCGTTTTATGCCGCGCGCCTGCCCGCCAATCAGTCCTTGAGCCCGGCCGTGATGCAGCGTTACGAGCACTTGCAGAGCGACCTGACCCAGGCAGGCCTGACCACGCTGAACATCAAGCCCGTCCTGCAACGCACCGAACAGGGCAAACAGACCGCGTTTTACCGCGCCGACTACCACTGGACAGCCTGGAGCGCGGAAAACAGCGCCGACGCCACGGCGCAACTGATTACCGAGCGTTACCGTCTGCAAGGCGAACCCGGCGGTGGCGCGGCGCTGGGCGAGTGGTTCGACCGACGCGCGTTCGGTGATCTGGCGAGCAATTTTCTGCCGGCCATCAAGCGTAAGTCGATTGGCCGCGACATCTACACCGTTCGCCATCAGGCACAAAACGACTTGCTGATCGATGACGCACCGGCGCCGGTTCAGGTGATCGGCAACAGCTTCGTCCAGCCTTACCTGGGCTTTACGCAAAAGCTTTCCAATGCCCTGGACCGTCCCGTCGCACTGACGTGGAATCCTGGCGATGTCGGCCCGTGGGCTACGCTGCTGCAATACCTGGAGTCTGCGGATTTCGCCCAACACAAGCCACAAGTGATCGTCTGGCAATTCAACGAGGGCCAATTCCACTTAGGCCCCGATGCCGCCGCCCACTGGAACGCCAAAGGCGTCACCTCACTGAGCCAATGGCATCAGCGCATCAACAAGGCCCTTCCGTGAACATTCTTGGTTACACCGCCAGTCGTGCGACCGTTGTGGGTCTGTTGTTTGCCGTCATTCTCGGCACCGGGACCGGCGTGCTTTACGTGACGGACAAAAAGGCCCAGACCCCAGGGATCGTCGGCATCGTCTGGCAGCCGGACAACAAGACCGTCGGCATCAACGGCCACTGGGAAAAACTGGGGGCCCGTGAGCTGCTGGTGCAGTGGACCGTCGTCGACGATCAGGCATTCGTTGCCGGTACCGGCCTGCCCAGCGTACCGGTCCTGCCCGATTGGGCACGCATCGCCAAGGCCCCTTGGGCGCAAGACGTCATCCTCGGACTGGCCGGCTATTTCAGCGAAAACCGCTCACGGGACAACATCGAGCAACTGGCGGCGGTCTCGGAACGCATCGCCAAATTGCCGACGCCCTTGCACGTCACCGGCTGGTATTTCCCCGCCGAAGTCGACCCCAGCTGGACCCGCGCCAAGGAACTGCCCGCCCTGCTCGCCAAGTTACCGCGACCGCTATGGATCAGCGTCTATGACGGCGCCAACATCGGCCCCGTCGCCACAGCCGAATGGCTCAAGCAGTGGCTGCCGAGTGACATTGGCGTGTTCTTCCAGGACGGCGTCGGTGTCTACGCCCGCACCGCACCGGTCGCCAGGACCTACGCCGACGCCTTGCGCCAGCGCCTGGGCAAAGACCGGGTGCGCATCATCGTCGAAGCCTTCCGGCCCAACTTCGGTGGTGGATTCCGCTCCGCGACCGTCGCCGAGCTCAAGCCGCAATTGGCGGCCTATGACGGTTACCCGCTGTACCTGTTCGACGGGCCGCACTACGTGACGCCTGAACTGGTGGAGCAATTGGCGCGATAACGTCAGGCCGGGTTAACCCCTGACAGCCGCTTCAATCGCCGCGACGTCGATTTTCCCCATCTGCATCATGGCGTTGAACGCGCGCTTGGCCGCCGCTGGATCAGGATGGTTGATGGCCTCCGTCAGGACACGCGGCGTGATCTGCCACGACAGTCCCCATTTGTCCTGGCACCAGCCGCAGACGTTTTCCCGGCCGCCGTTTCCGACAATCGCATTCCACAAACGGTCCGTCTCGGCCTGGTCGTCGGTGGCCACCTGGAACGAGAACGCCTCGTTGTGCTTGACCCCCGAGCCTCCGTTCAGGCCGAGACAGGGAATGCCCATCACCGTGAACTCGACCGTCAACACATCGCCCTGCTTGCCCGCCGGATAGTCGTCAGGCGCGCGAAGGATGGTGCCCACCGCGCTATCGGGAAACGTCTTGGCATAGAACGTCGCGGCCTCCAGCGCGGCGCCGTCGTACCAGAGGCAAATCGTGTTTTTGCTGACCATTCTGGTTCTCCAACATTGGGGAGTGAATGATCATTCTAGCTGGCTGATGACTGGAAGCCGGGCTCGGCGCAAACCGCTGACGAGGCGCGAAGTTCAGGCAGCCCCAGAAGCACGACCACCACCATGAAGATCCCCGCGACAATGGCGACACCGAACCCTGCCCGCGCGCCGTAAACATCAATGACCAGACCCGCGGCTACGCCACCGAGTGCTACGCCGATACTGATGCCAGTCGACATCCACGTCAGTCCTTCGGTGATACGGGACGGCGGAACAATGATCGTACCGAGGTTCATGACGACGACCATCGTCGGGGCAAATGACATGCCTGCCACAAACAGCATCCCCGAAAGGATGTAGACGTCCGGTGAGAAAATCGGCAGCACGCCGGTGACGGCCGTGACCAGTACCCCAACGAAGAACTGCTTTTCAATCGGCAAGGAAAACCTTAACGCGCCGAACGTCAGGCCTGCGATCAGGGAGCCGAGCGCATAGGCGGCCAGGATGAAACTGGCAGACGCTGGCCAGTCTTGCGCGTTGGCGAAGGCCACCACAGCCACATCGATTGATCCGCCCATCACACCCATCGCCATCAGCGCGAGGACGATGGTGCGAAGGCCGGGGATCAGCAACGCCGAGCCTGCGTTCTTCCTGCTGCCCACGACCACCTTAGGTTCTGTCTGCCGCTGCAAAAGAAAAGCCGTCACGCCGATGACCAGCAGCAAGACAGCAACCAGCGGTCCGGCTTCGGCGAAGAAACGGGTGCTCAAACCAATGGCCAGGGGTGGGCCGATAATAAAGGCCAACTCAGTGATAACTGTGTCCAGGGAAAAGGCTGTATGTAATTGCGGCTTGCCACGGAACAGTTGTGACCAGCGCGCTCTTATCATGGCGGGCATACTTGGCATCGTGCCCGCCAGTGCCGCAAGAATAAAAAGCAGAAAAGACGGAGCCCTCATATACACCGCCAGTATCAGCGCCAGCAACATGCCAACACTGAAGGCCGTCATAAGCGGCAAAACCCGACGTTGCCCCCGCTGATCAACGAGTTTCGATACTTGCGGGCCGAACAGCGCGTTCGCTAATGTAAAAGTGCCCGCGACCGAACCGGCCAGCCAATAAAGACCGGTCTGCTGCACCAACATGATAATGATGCCGATACCGATCATTGCCTGGGGCAAACGGGCAATGGAGCTCGCGATCACTAACCCCATGACGCCTGGGGTTGTGAGCAGTTCGCGATAAGGATTTGCCATGATGACTCCGTTTTATTATTTGATGCTGATGCCTATCCCGCTGCGCGCGTTGCAAACTATCAGGGCGGGTTATCGAATACTGAAAGTGCACGTCACACAGCAGGCAAGCGGGTAGTTACATAAGGTGCAACAGCCCCCTCATATATGCAGCTGAGCAATAAAGGCATTGTTATTGGGAAATCACTCGAGCAAAGTCGCTCGTAAAGATGACGAATAAAACAATGAATTGAAGATAGAGAAGTTACGTTGTCGTGCATCCTTGCCTCCCGAAAGTGAGCAACATCACTTCCATTGATTGATTGCACCTACATCATGTAAGTACAAACCCATGAACAACGACCAGATCAAACAACGATGGGGTTTATATTCAGAAAAAACATTCAAGTTAACGCTCTGAAAATCATCGAAACCAAGAGTCTACCCCTGACACATCGAAGTCAACATCGCTTCACCGTTGTGCTCAATGAAAGCCCGACCCAATCAGCCGGGCTTCTCATGCGCAAAAAAATCAGTCCCCCGTCAAGGACCGGCTGATCTTGTAAACAAGACTCGGCGCCTGCCCCGGTACGTCGTCCAGCACGTCGACACGTTGCATGCCGATCTTTTTCCTCTTCGGTTCGAAGTGGCCTTAACAGCAATCGCGAGGTGGTTCGTTGCATCGATATTTTCATCCTTGGCGAACGTCGGGAAGTCCTACTGCGGCTGAAAGGTCTGAAGATACGCCAACAGGTTGTCGATCTTTTCCGGATCGCTGAGCCCCCAGAAAATCATGCGGGTGCCGGGCACCACTTCCTTCGGCGCTTCAAGGTACGCAGTCAGTGTTTCGCGAGTCCAGACGATGCCGGCTGATTTCATGGCGTCGGAATATTGATAATCCGTGGTGCCGCCCGACGGGCGTCCAAAAATGCCATTGAGTTGCGGCCCGAACGAACCTCGCGCCGACTCCCCGACCTGATGGCAGCCGCCGCATATCCGTTTGAACAGTGTCGCGCCCGCTTCAGCATCGCCGGCCGCTTGTGCTGGGGCACCGAACAATCCGGCAGTGAGCACCAAGGCCAGGGTGAGTGCTGCGGCTTTCTTCATGCCCTGCCCCAAATCATCTGTGTCCGGTTCGTGGCGCTGGCGGCGAATTGGCCCACCCGTAAAAAAGAGACGTACATACATGATCCAATTGCGCTTTTCGCATGAAAAAAGTCATTTGCGCACCTACCTTACCTGATCCCTCCTGCCTAAAGTGCACCGGTCAATCAATCATCGGCGTACTTATGAATCTCTGGTTCCGACTGTTCCTCATGCTGTTTCGTCGTCCGTGGCGCAAGCCGGTCGACGCCTTGGCCACTACCGTGATCCGCCTGCGCGTCTGGCCGCTCGACCTCGACCTCAACCGCCACGTGACCAATGGCCGTTATTTCACCCTGGCCGACCTGGGTCGCATGGACTACGTGCTGCGCAGCGGCGCATTCCGGGTAGCGCTGCGCAATAAGGCGGTACCGATCGTTGGCGATACCTGGGGCAAATTCCGTCGTGAGCTGAAGCTGTTCGAAGCATTCGAGATTCACACGCGGATGCTGGGCTGGGACGAGAAGTGGAGCTTTATGGAACACCGTTTCGTGAGCAAGGGACGCGTGGTCGGCGTGGTGGTGATGCGCGGCGTGTTTCGCGCAGGCAAAGGCACGGTCGCACCCAGTGAGTTCGCCCGGGAGCTGGGCCTGGCGGAACGATCGCCGCCGATGCCGCAGTGGCTGACGGACTGGTCGCAAAGCTGCAACGACATGAGCCGTGAGCTTAGAGAAGAAGAAGGTCAACCTGCCCGGCGCCCGCAGGCAGTCGAGGAAGTTTGAGGTTCCGCTGACAGCGCCAAGCGCAGCCTCTATCCTGTGCACCCTGGCAATTTCACCGGAGAACCCTGTGCCGCCCCTGACCAACCGCGAGGTTTACCAGCAGTTGCGCGACGCCGCGCTGGAAGTCCGGCCTCTAATACACCTCGCCGAACAACCCGAGCCCGGCCACGTGCATGTCGATATCGAAGGCTGGCGCCTGAGCCTCGGTGTCGACGGCACTCGCCTGCTGCATTGCCAACGTTGCCAAAGCCCGGACGGTCGAGAAGGTGAACTCAACCATTGGCAACGTTACGGCACCGACCCGGTCAGCTTGCTCAGCACCTGGGAGCTGGCGCAGATCGAGCGTTTGCTGTGCCTTCGGCACCCGCCTTAAAGATCAACAATCACTGTACCGGCAATGCTCTCGGCAAATTCGACTCCGAACAGGCGACCCGGCGTTTCGAACCCGGAACGCCGCTCCCCGGCCAACACGCGTCGTGCTGCTTCCACAGCGGCCAACGGTGTGTAGGAGTAGCCGTTGATCGTCTCGACCATCGACCGCACAACCTGCCCGTCTGCCCCCGTCACCTCGGCAACCGCACGAGCCCGGTGAGACAATCGCTCTTGCTCGCCGGGGCCATCGGGAAGCTGTGACAAGTCGCCCTCGGGGAACGCTTCTCCGCTGATATGGACGAACATGGCGATGTTCGCGATGCCGGTAGAGCGCCCACCGGTGACAAGATCTCCGAACGACAGCGGCGCGCAGAGCACAGGCCCGGCGCCGAAATCGAAGTGACGCGGTTGCGCATCCGGCGCAGGAACGATGACGCCGTCGACCCGTGCCATCAGACCCGCACCGATGATCTCGCCAACGCTGTTGGCCGATCCGCGCGACATCGAGCCTGCGACCTGCAGCGCGATCCGCAGCGACTGCGGATGTTCGACGCGGCGGGCAATGTGCATGGCAAGGCAGTCCGTGGGGACAACGTCCCAGCCGACGCCAGGCAACAGCATCACGCCGGCTTCCTCACCCAGCCGCTCAGCCAGTCGATAAACATTGATCTCGGCGGTGATGTCGAGATAGTCGACCCCAGCCTCGATGCAGGCCCGCATCAAAGGCTCTGCCGTCAGCACAAAAGGGCCGGCGCAATTCAATAGGACGGTGACGCCGCTCAGTGCCTGCGCCGTTTGAGCGTCTGGCGCGAAGGTGCGATAAGGCACGCTCAGCTGCCGGGCCAGCGCCGCCACCCTTGTTGCGTCGCGTCCGGCGATCTCGAAGTCCAGCCCCGCCGACTTCGCCTGAGCCGCCACCATCCGGCCGGTGTACCCGGTTGCGCCGTAAATCAGCAGTTTGCTCATTGCGTGTGCTGCCAGTTTTTATAGACAAACTCGATGCTGTACCCATCCGGGTCCAATACGTTAGCGGCGTAGTAGTTCGGGTCGTAATGCAGCCGTGCGCCCGGAGCGCCGTTATCGGTTGCGCCTGCCTCCATCGCAGCGGCATAGGCTGCATCGACCTCATCCCGGCTGTTCGCAACGAACCCGACATGAGCAGCCCGTGCCTCCACCACACCTTCACGCACCCAGAAAAACACCCGGCCTTGCGCGCCGAAACCCTTGAGGTCCGGGTGGCCCGGCGGGCCGTCCTTGCCGTCGTAATCCAGCCGATGGGAGATACCCAGCGGCGTGAGCGCCGCGGTATAGAAATTGACGGAGCGTTGAGTGTCGCTCACCGAAATAAAAACATGATCAAGCATGGAATGTGCCTCGCTGATTCAGATGATGTAACCGCCGGAAACTTCAATGGACTGCGCGTTGATCCAGCCGCTTTCTTCGGACATCAGCGTGGCGATCACACGACCGACGTCGTCCGGTTCGCCGACGCGACCGAGCGCCGTTTGCGAGGCCAGCAGTGTCTCGAACTCTTCGCTCAAACCGCCGCCCAGCTCGGTGCGAATGGCACCGGGCGAAACGGCATTGGCACGGATGCGTCTCTCGCCAAACTCCTTGGCCATGTAACGAGTGAGCACTTCCAGCCCACCCTTGAACGCGGCATAAGGTGCCACGCCTGGGGTGACCACGCGCGTCGTCGCGCTGGTCAGGTTGACGATGCTCGCGCCCTCCTCCATCAGCGGCAGCAATGCCTGGGTCAGGAAGAACGGACCTTTGAGGTGAACGTTCATGAGGTCGTCGAACTGCGCCTCGGTGACCGTCTCAATCGGATTGAACAGACCGTGGCCGGCATTGTTGACCAGACCGCTCAGGGTCGTGGCTTGCCAGCTCGATTGCAGCGCCTGCCGTACCGCATCGACGAACACGTCGAACGTTCCGGCATCGCTGACATTCAGTTCGAGGGCAACAGCCTTGCCGCCCTCGGACTTGATGCGTTGAACAACCGAATCGGCCGCTTTCTGGTTGCTCTTGTAGGTCAGGATGACGCCCATTCCGCGCCGGGCACATTGCATTGCGGTGCTGGCGCCGATGCCTCGGCTGCCGCCGGTGATGACGATGACGCTCATGGCTTGCTCCACTGTTAATCAGGTGAGCCACCACGGTAACCATAGAACACATGGCAAGCGCAGCCGTTCCTGCCCGAATCCTGCCTGTTTCTGCTTTTTGCTTGCGTCGTGCATCCCCCTGCTGTCAGATGTCTCCCCATGGAAAATCAACTGAATGAACTCAGGGCTCTTGCCGCAAGGGCCGAAAACAGGCGTACAGAGACCGGGATTCCGCGCGTGGCCATGGTCCAGGGTGCGATACCCGAACATCAGCTTGCGGCGGTTTATGAGCCGATGATCAACCTGATCCTGCAGGGCAGTAAATCCATGACCGTCGGCGATCGTACGTTGCGGTATGACCCGGCAACCTATTTCGTGATGTCGATTGAACTGCCGGCGGTCGGCAGCGTGCATCCGGCCACAACCGGCGAACCGTATCTCGCCGTCGCCTTGACGCTGGACCCTGCCGTTCTGGCGACGTTGCTGACGGACCTGCCAAAACCTGCGGCACCGTCTGAACAGGAGGCCGGTTTTTCCGTGGCCGCGGTCACGCCCGAATTGATGGATGCCTGGGTGCGCATGCTGCGATTGATGGACCGGCCGGCTGACATCCCGGCGCTGAGCCCGGTTTACGAACGGGAGATTCTCTATCGGGTTTTGCAAGGACCGCACGGCTGGATGCTGCGTGAAATTGCGGCGCCTGATACGGCGATGGCCCGAGTGAGCCTGGCCATCCAGTGGATCCGCCGCGCCTTCGCCGAGCCGCTACGGGTCGAGGAAATGGCAAGGAAAGCATCGATGAGCGTGTCTGCGTTCCACCGCCATTTCAAGGCCGTCACTACGCTCAGCCCCTTGCAGTATCAAAAACGCGTAAGGCTGCTTCAGGCGCGAACGCTGTTGGTGGCGAACGCAAAAAGCGTCACCAGCGCCGCCTTCGATGTCGGTTATGAAAGCGCCACCCAATTCAGCCGCGACTACGCCCGCGTCTTCGGCTTGCCTCCGGCACGAGATGCCGCGCGGATTCTGGCCGAGATGCGCGGTCGGGCCGACTAAGGGCTTTTCAGTCCCCGGGGCGGCACTGCGCATCTGATCAAAAACGCGGCTTGACCGCTTTCCAGTCCGGCTTGTAACGCTGCATCTGCTTCACGTCATCGCGCTGGCGAATGCCGCAGGTCAGGTATTGGTCATGCAGCTTGCCGAGCTGATCGTGATCCAGTTCCAGGCCCAAACCCGGCGCCCGAGTGATTTTCACGCAGCCATCGATGATCGGAATCTTGCCGCCCTTGATCACCTCTTCATCCGGCTCCTGCCACGGGTAATGCGTGTCGCAGGCGTAATCCAGATTCGGCACGGCGGCGGCCACGTGCGCCATCGCCATCAGGCTGATGCCCAAGTGCGAGTTGGAATGCATGGACACGCCAAGACCGAAGGTGTCACACATTTTCGCCAACGCCTGGGTGTCACGCAGACCGCCCCAGTAGTGGTGGTCGGCGAGGACGATCTGCACGCTGTTCAACGCCACGCTGCGGCGGAACTCGTCGAAATCGGTGACCACCATGTTGGTCGCCAGCGGCAGGCCGGTGCGTTTATGCAACTCGGCCATGCCGTCGAGGCCCGGCGTCGGGTCTTCGTAATATTGCAGGTCATCGCCGAGCAGTTCGGCCATGCGAATCGAGGTTTCCAGCGACCAGTTGCCGTTCGGATCGATGCGCAACGGGTAACCGGGAAAGGCCTTCTTCAGTGCCTTGATGCACGACACTTCGTGCTCCGGCGGCAACGTGCCGGCCTTGAGCTTGATGCTCTTGAAACCGTTGGCCTCGATCATCCGCCGCGCCTGGGCGACGATCTGCTCTTCGTTCAGGGCTTCGCCCCAATTATCCGGTTTATAGGGTGAATCGACATGCTGCGCGTACTTGAAAAACAGATAGGCGCTGAAAGGAATTTCGTCGCGGATCGCCCCGCCCAGCAGGTCCACCAACGGCACGTTCAGCGAGTGCGCCTGCAAATCCAGGAACGCCACTTCGAATGCCGAATACGCGTTGCTCACCGCTTTGCTGGCGTGGGAACCGGGCGCAAGTTCCGCGCCGGCAATGTTCGCCGGTTTGTTCGCCGCCACCGTGGCCTGGACGATGCGGCGCAGCTGATTGAGGTTGAACGGGTCGAGGCCGATCAGTTGCTGTTGCAGTTGCTGCTGGATCAACAGCGCCGGGGCATCGCCATAGCTTTCACCCAAACCGATGTAGCCGTTATCGCTTTCGATCTCGATGATCGAGCGCAGGGCGAAGGGCTCATGAATCCCGCTGGCATTGAGCAGCGGCGGATCACGGAAGGCGATTGGGGTGACGGTGACTCGGGTGATTTTCAAGAGGCTGCTCCCTTTGGCTCAGGTTTCAATGCGGGGTGACTTGGAGATTGTTGGGGGGTGGCGGTCAGCACACTGCGTGCATCGCCCTCCGGTGCCGTGCGAGCGAAAAAGATCACCACGGCCGCCACCAATGAAGTGGCCGCCAGACCGTAGAGGCCGCCTTCGATGGAACCGGTTTTCTGCTCCAGGAAGCCGAACGCCGTCGGGGCGACAAAACCGCCGAGGTTGCCGATGGAGTTGATCAAGGCAATCACCGCCGCCGCAATGCGCGCATCCAGATAGCCTTGCGGAATCGGCCAGAACAACGCCGACGCCGCTTTGAAACCAATCGCGGCAAAGCAGATGGCGACGAAGGCGAAGACCGGCCCGCCGGTGGTGGACATGAACATGCCGAACGCGGCGATCACCAGCGTTAACGCAACCCAGGCTTGCTGGTGTTTCCATTTGCTGGCCATGGCGGCGAAGCCATACATCGCGATGATGGAGATGATCCAGGGAATCGAGTTGAACAGGCCGACCTGGAAGTCGCCGAGGTTGCCCATTTTCTTGATCATGCTCGGCAGCCAGAATGTGGCGCCGTAGATGGTCAGGGCGATGGAGAAATAGATGAAGCAGAACAGCGCGATTTGCTTGTCGGCGAGCAATTTGAACATCGACGGCTTGACCGTCTGCGTGGCTTCGCGGGCCTGCTGTTCCAGGGCGATGGCGCCTACCAGAGCGTCCTTCTCCTCGGCACTCAACCAGTTCGCCTGACGCGGATGGGACTGCAACCAGAACCAGACAAATCCGCAGAGCACGATTGAGGCAAAGCCTTCAATCAGGAACATCCATTGCCAGCCATGCAGGCTGAAACCGCTGACGTTCAGCAGCGCGCCGGACACCGGACCGGAAATCACCGAGGCAATGGCCGAACCGCTGAGGAAAATGGCCATGGCCTTGCCCCGTTCGCTCGACGGCAGCCATTGGGTGAAGTAGTAAATGATGCCGGGAAAGAAACCTGCTTCGGCCGCCCCGAGAATAAAACGCAGGACGTAGAAACTGGTTTCGCCGCGCACGAACGCCATCGCCATGGCCGCTGCGCCCCAGGTGAACATAATGCGCGTCAGCCAGGCGCGGGCACCGTAGCGTTGCAGCAACAGATTGGAGGGCACTTCGAAGATGGCGTAACCGATGAAGAACAACCCGGCGCCCAGGCCATAGGCGGCTGCGCCAATGCCCAGGTCGGTTTCCAAGTGGCTGCGCACGAAGCCGATGTTGACCCGGTCGATGTAGTTGACGATGAACATCACCACAAACAGCGGCAGCACATGGCGCTTGACCTTGGCCGCTGCGCGGGCGAGCACAGTCGGGTCCGGCGGACTCTGGAGGGTATTCAAGGGGCAACTCCCGATCATTGTTTTTTTAGGGACAGGCCGATCATGGACGCCGGCATTGATCCCGTCTAATCTAACTTGGCATTCGATTGATACCTGGATTAGATCAATGTTCGAACTGACTCAACTGCGTTGCTTCACCACGGTGGCGACCGAACTCAACTTCCGCCGTGCTGCCGAACGGCTGAACATGACGCAACCGCCGCTTAGCCGACAGATTCAACTGTTGGAGCATCACTTGGGTGTCGAGTTGTTTACCCGCACCACTCGCAGCGTTGCGCTGACCGCCGCCGGCCGGGCATTTTTCATCGAAGCGCAGAACCTGCTGGAGCGCGCCCAGCAAGCTGCGGTGACGGCGCGGCGTTTTGCCGAAGGCGACATCGGCTCGGTCAACATCAGCTTCGTCGGCAGCGCGGTGTACGAGTTTCTGCCCAAGGTCATCGCCGAGGCGCGACTCAAACAGCCGCATGTGAAAATCGACCTGTCGGAGATGAACACCTACCAGCAGCACGAAGCCCTGCGTGCGCGGCGTATCGACTTGGGCATCGTTCGCGCACCATTGCTCGAGCCGGGCTACGCCACCGAGTGCCTGGTGCGCGAACCCTTTGTGCTGGCCGTGCCCAGTCACCATCGGTTGGCCAGCACATCAACCGTGTCGGTCAAGGACCTCGATGCACAACCGTTCTTAATGTACTCCCACGCCGCCTACCCGCCCTTCAACGAACTGCTGACCGGTATGCTGCGCTCTGCCCGCGTGGCTCCGGAATACGTGCAATGGCTCGGCTCGTCGCTGACCATCCTGGCCCTGGTCAACGCCGGAATGGGCCTGGCCCTGGTACCTCGTTGCGCCACCAGCGTGGTGTTCAAGAACGTGGTGTTTCGCGACATCGACCTTGGCGAAGGGGTGCAGAGCGAGTTGCATTTGATCTGGCGCGAGAACAACGACAACCCGGCATTCGCGATGTTGCTGGAGGCGATTCGACGGGCTGTGAGGGACGGATGGGGGGGTTGAAATTGCCTTGAAGAAAGGTCGTTCGGGCCGGGCCATGAAAGCGCCGCCACTGGCAGCGACCCCTTCATTGCGCATACCATGCCGCGATCCCAAAAAACTTCAGCCAGGCCCTCATGATCAAAGCCAGTCTGCGTAGTCACCTGACACTCTGGTTTGCCGGCTTGTCGCTGCTCACGCTGGTGAGCGTGGGTTTTTATGTCGGCCACATCGCCACCGAGCAGATGAAGCAGGCCAGCGGCAACGCGTTGTTGAGCACGGCAAGGTCCGCCGCCGAGTTGTTGGGCGCGCAACTGCATGAACGTCAGCTCGAAGTGTCTTTGCTCAGTCGCGCCCCGTTGTTCAAGGATGGCGACCTCAACGATCCGGATATCTTGTCGTCGATGGAGCTGCGTTCGCAGTCCCGCGCCGAGTATGCGTGGATGGGCGTGGCAGACGCCGACGGGCGTGTGCGGCAAGCGGTGAATGGTCTGCTGGTGAATCAATCGGTCAAGGCGCGCCCGTGGTTTCAGGCCGGGATGCGCGGCGCCTACACCGGCGATCCGCACGAAGCGGTTTTGCTGGCCAAACTGCTGCCGGGAACCACCACCGGCGAGCCGTTGCGCTTCATCGATTTCGCCGCGCCGATCCGCAATGCCGAGGGCCAAGTGGTCGGGGTGCTGGGCGCGCATGCCCACTGGAGCTGGGTGACGCGGATTGTTGATGCGGCGGTGCTGCGCAAGGACATGACGCCTGAAGTGGAGGCGCTGATCGTCGACCACAACGGGCAAGTACTCTACCCGGAAGCGCTCATGGGGCAACACGTGCCGAACATGCCGCAGGCTCGGGAAAACCATTCTGACACCGCAGGCTGGTCAGTGGGCAATGGTTACCTGACCAGCGTTGTCGCGGTGCCCACGCCTTCTAGCACCGAACTGACGTGGTACATCGCGGTCCGGCAGCCACTGGATATCGCGCTTCAGCCCGCACGCATCCTGTTTTACAAGTTGCTGGTGCTGGGCGTCATTGCCGCCATCGTGTTCGCCCTGGTGGCCTACTACCTGGCGCTGTACCTCAGTCGCCCGATCGAGCAGCTGGCAAAGTCGGCCCAACGGGTACAGAACCAACAACCCGGCGTGACGTTCCCCAAGGACCACTCGGTGCGAGAAATTGCTCAACTGGGCCAATCCCTCCAGGGCATGACACAGTCCCTGCTCGGCAAGGAACGCGAGTTGCAGGAGGCCAATGCGTCGCTGGAAGCCACGGTCGCGCAACGCACCGCCGCCCTCACCCGGGCCAATGCCGAGCTGTTGAAACTGGCCACCCACGACGCGCTGACCGGCGTGTACAACCGGCGACGATTCGACGAAAAGCTGGACGAGTGCAACCTGCTGTTCCAACGCACCGGACGACCCTTTGCGTTGCTGTTCATCGACGCTGACCACTTCAAACAGATCAATGACACCCACGGCCATGCGATCGGCGATGAAGTGCTGCACCAACTTGCTCGACTGATTCAGGACAACACCCGCGCCACGGACTTCGTGGCCCGTTACGGCGGTGAGGAATTTGCGGTGCTGTTGCCGGAAATCGAGGAGCCGGAGAGCCCCGAGGTTGTTGCAGAGAAGATCCGCGCCGCGATTGCAGCGGCTAGCTTTGCCACGGTCGGGCACGTGACGGTGAGTATCGGCATCGGGTTGGCCGAGTTATCGGACAGCAATACCACCGCACTGATCAAACGCGCCGATCAGCAGCTCTATCAGGCGAAGTGGTCGGGAAGGAACCGGGTGGCGCAACAGGCTCGCGTAACGGAGCGCCACTAACCAAACAACTCTCTCACCCTGTGGCGAGGGGATTTGTCGGAACACCGCACAATCAGGCGATTACCGCCCCTTGGTTGGCGGCGGTTTTCGGTTCGGGAGGGTAAAAAACGTTGCGGCTCAGCTCTGGGTAACCGCTGCCTGCGAATGCGCAGATGAAACAGGCTCTGGAGCAGGTTCATCATCCAGCGTGATAAACATCGCCAGCACCGGCCCCATCAGCACCACGGCGATCGAAGCACCAAACGCCACCGCCCAGTTGTTCCCCGTGATGTCCAGCAACCAACCGATCACCACCGGTGACACGGCGCCCGCCAGGGCCATGCCCGTGAAGGTGCACGCGCTGGAGGTGGCGGAGTGTTCATGGGACACCTCGGTGCCGATGACCCAGAGCGGCGAGTCGGCCAGTTCCGAGCAGAAGAACGAGAAGCTCAGGCCACAGGCGCAGATCATCAGGTCGTGGGTGAACAACAGCGGAATCAGGCCGATGATCGAGGCCAGGAAGCCGAAGATGATCAAGTCGCGACGTGAGCGCAGACGGTTGCCGGTGACCTTGAAGCGCCAGTCCGAGAGCATGCCACCAACCGCGGTGCCGACGGTCCCGCCCAGCAGTACGAAGGTTGAAAACAGCGCGGTGTGGGTCAGGTCCATGCCGTAGCGCTGGGTGAAGAACGACGGTATCCAGTTCAAGAAGAACCACAGCACCCAACCGTGGCAAAAGCAGGTGGCAGCCGCCGGCCAGACTTTGCGCAACATCTGCGGCCAGTGGACCGGTTTGGCCGCCACGGGCGGCAGCGGCATGGCGGCGGTGGCTTCGACCAGTTTTTTCGATTCGCTCAGGCTGAAATACATGATGAACATGTAGATCAGGGTCACTACGCCGAGGATGACGAAGGTCAGGCGCCACGAGAACTGGATGATCATGAACGTTACGATCAACGGTGCCAGTGCGTTGGCCAGGCGTCCGGACGCATGCATCATGCCCTGGGCCGTGCCGCGTTGGGTGATGGGAATGGCGCGGGCGATCATGCGCGCGGCTGTCGGGTAGATCGGCGCTTCGCCGATGCCGACCACGAAGCGTGCGATCACCAGGACCACCAGACCACTGACCAGCCCTGTGGCAATGGTCGCCGCCGACCAGATAATGCCGTAAAGCAACATCGCCTTGCGCGAGCCGATACGGTCACTGAACCAGCCGCCGGGAATCATGAAGCAGCTGTAAGCGATGGCGAAGGCGGAGAACATCAAGCCCAGGTTGGTGTTGCTGAAACCCAGCTCCTTGCTGATCGTCGGTGCGGCGACGGCCAGGTTGGTGCGGTCCACATACATGATGAAAGCCATGATGCACAGCAACACGAACGTCAGCGTTGCCCTGCGTTTTTGCGCAAGCGTAGTCGGAATCATTTTTTCCACCTTTTTTTATAGTTCTAGTGGGCAGGCGGTCATCCCGGACCGCCTGTCATTGCGTTACTTGAAGAAGCCGTGCAACACCTCGTAGGTCTCGTCCGGGCATTCTTCCTGCAGGTAGTGGCCCGAGGGCACAGTGGCGGTCTGCACGATGTGGGAGGCGTAGCGGCTCCAGATTTCCGCAGCGTTATGGTTGCGGCCAACGCCGCCCTTTTCGCCCCAGAGAATCAGCGCCGGGTTGTCGATCCGGCGGCCAGCGTCGAAATCGGCGGTGTCCATGTCCAGGTCGATGCCAAAGGTCGCGCGGTAGTCTTCGCACATGGCATGGGTGGTGGCCGGGTTTCTGATGCAGCGGATGTAGTCGGCCAGCGCTTCGGGCCCGAAGAAACTGGTGCCTTGATCAGTCTTCGACAGCTTGCGGCGGATGAAGAACTCCGGATCGGCGTTCATCATTCGTTCCGGGGTCGGAGCGTCCTGGGTCATGAAGAACCAGTGCCAGGAAAACTTGCCCCACTGGCGCGTCACGTTGTTCAGCAAATAATGCTGCGGCAGCATGTCGACGAAACCGGCCTTGAGCACCTTGTCGCCGTGGTCCAGGCACATGCGATGCAGCACCCGCGCGCCACGGTCGTGACCGGCGGCATAGAACTGCTCGAAACCCAGCGACTGCATGACTTCAACCTGATCCTGGGCCATGGCGCGGAAGGAATAATCCGAATGATCGCCGCCGCCTTCCGGTTTGGAGCTGTCGCCGTAACCGCGCAAGTCGGTGCAGACCACGGTGAAATCCCTGGCCAGGCGCGGCGCAATCTTGTGCCAGGACAGGTGATTGAACGGGTTGCCGTGCATCAACAGCAACGGCGGGCCTTCGCCACCGACGACGGTGACAATCTCGGCACCGCTGGTTTTGGTGATGGTCTTGGTGAAATTCTCGAACATGGTGTCAGCCTCGATTCTTTTCTCGATCACTTAGCGTTTGGATTTGCGCGCGGCAGCGTTGTCGGCGGCGACACGGAACGCAGCGGCCATGGCGCCAACGTCAGCGATGCCTTTGCCGACGATGTCGTACGCCACGCCGTGCGCCGGGGTCGCGTAAACGGTCTTGAGGCCACCGGTCAGGGTCACGCCGGAAGAGAAGCCCAGCAGCTTGGTCGCGATCTGGCCCTGGTCGTGATACATGATCACCACCGCGTCGAAATCGCCGTTGCGCGCCTTGATAAACACTGTGTCCGACGGGAACGGCCCTTCGCAAGCCAGGCCTTTGAGGCGCAAGGCTTCGAGCGTCGGGCGAATGATCGTGATCTCTTCGTCACCGAACAGACCGTTCTCGCCGCCATGGGGATTGAGTGCCGCAACGCCGATCCGCGGCGCGTTATTGCCCAATGCACGCAACGTGTCGTGGGCCAGTTGCAGCGCACCTTCGATGCGGTCCGGTTGCACCATGTCGACGGCTTTGCGCAGCGCCACATGGGAGGTCACGCGGAAGGTCGAGAACTGCGGGATGATGTTCACTTCGCCGAAGTAACCGACGTGCTCGGTCCAGGCCGCAAACATCTGGTGTTCGTCGTGATACTTCCAGCCGCCGCGATGCAGCCCGGCCTTGTTGAGCGGCGCGAAGCAGATGCCATCCAGCTCGCCGGCCAGGGCCATGTCGGTCATGATTTTCAGGGTTTCACCGGTCAGGCGACCCGACTCAGCGTTGACCAGGCCGCGCTCATACAGCGCAGGGTCCACGTTGTGTAAATCGATCAAGGGCACGGCGGACTGGGAATGGTCGGCTTCGCGCAGGTGCACAATCTTCTGGTAAGGGATGCGCTGACCCGCGTCACGCATGCCGAGCTCGAGCACACGCTCGTCCCCAATGATCACCACATCCGCCCGCTCACGTGCCTCTGGCGTCGACAATAGCTTGACGACCAACTCAGGGCCAATGCCGGTGACATCGCCCAGCATAAGTCCAATCAGGGGTTTCATCAGTTTTTCTCCTGTCCAGGCAAGGTGGGTCTTTTATTGTTATGGGCAGCGCCGATGGCGTAACGCAGGCCGAGTGTCCGGTGCAACCACTGAGGCCCATCCTAGGCCGACGGGCTGGGGCTTCAAGGTGCGAAACGTGGGGTGGGGGTTCACAGAATGTGGTTTGAGAGGGGTGTGGCCGGGAAGATCTTCGGATAGCTCCTACGGATAGCGACGAAGTGCCCTACAAGTGCCTGAAAGGCAAACGAGAAATATCCTACTTTTGACAGTTTTTTTGAATAAAAAAAACCCGTATCAGCCGAAACTGAAACGGGCTTTTCCCCACATCAACGACCGTTACTTCAGGTCGTCAAAGTGGTCTCGCAGGAACTCGTAAAAGCGAAACGCCTTAAACAATCTCCATACGAGGCTCAGCGTACGCAGCAATAGCTTCATACGTTTTGGCCTCCAGGTAGGGGCCAAACCTCCAGCGCACTTACCGGATCACGCGTGCCTTAGGGACGACACGCTAGTATCTCCCATGAGGCGGCCGGTTGAGTTCCCTCCGAACCATCATCCCGGCACGGGTGCAAAACCGTGTCGGAGGGCGTGAAACTGTTATGTCACCGGCCAAACCCCATCAGTCGCACCAGCATGTGAGCGCCGGCATATTAACCTAGAAACTCAAGCGCAATGGCTGATCTTTAACGTTCCAAGACAAAGGGATTAAGTGTTTTTGTAAAACGTTATTTCTGTCAGATTCCAGCTACCGCACGAGCACCACGCCGTTATCTTCAGATGGCGTGAATCAACCAAAGCAAAACAACGTTGCAAGGATAAGCAAAGCTTAATATCATGCCCCCACGCTAGTGTCTCCCGTGAGAAGCACCAAGCCCCAGCCGCAAACTGAGGCTCACAAAAGAACCGCCCCGCAAAGGCGGTTTTTTTTCGTCTGCCGTTTGGGTCTTGGACATGTGCGTTGCGCCGGAGCCAGCGCTGCCACTTCGTTGAGCCGCGGGCCGTCTTCGTCGCTGGCGGTGTTCTTTGCAGAATATTGAGTGGCTACATGTCGGAGTTGTAGGCAAAATCCGAGAGCTGCGTAAGGGGGTACGCTTTGTGCTCTTTTTGCCTTGCTGCCGCCTTGTTGGTCCTCTCTTTGTCGGGATACTCTCCAGACGTCGCTGCACATTCAGCGATCGGGCGTGAGACCCCGGGGGACAATCAAGGCGCAAAGCGCCACAGAACCAATTGCGGCGTTTTTTTTCGTCAGCGATCAGGTTTTATGGCGGCTGTGCGTGGAAGGCTTTCGGGCCTACCGGTTACCTTGATTGCCGGGTCTCACACCACGCACGGCTGCCACCCACGCTTTTGAGACAGCTAAGTGGCAGTTCCTCCAATCAAGGGAACTGATAATGAACAAAATAAATCCGTCCGAAATACGTCTTCTCACCCACCTGCCTTCTGCGCGGTGCTGTTCGTCACCTATTCACCTTTGCGTCTATGGAGGTGATCAATGACTCAACCAACAGAAGCAAAAACCATTGGCTTCACCCCCTGCATCTATTGCGTCGACCGCCCACTGTTCCACGTCAGCGCCGGCGTTCCTGTCGACGCGGCATTGGCAATGGCTTCAGATTTACTGTTCCTGGCCAAGGCGCTAACAAAAGACGCCGCCTATGACAGAGAAACGGACCGTTTTTCGTGGGCCGCGCACTATTTAACGGCAATGGGGAAGGCGGTGATTGATGATGTGGTCAAAGCGGTTACGCCACGACCTGGTAGAGCGAGTATGAAAGTCGCAAAATAGCGGCTAATCACTTCAGCTGTTAGCCCCGACTTGATCGGGGCTTCTAAACATCGGCGTGGAAAAAGAAGTCGCCTTTACTTATCCATTTTAGGGTCATGAACACCCCCGCCCCCTTTGCTTAATGCCCGTCGGTTAAGCCGTTACGCGATCCGTAGCAGCTGGCGAAGCCTGCGTTCGGCTGCGCAGCAGTCGTAAACCTGCACGCGGTTATTCTGATACACCGCATCGCATGACTTCACGACTGCTGCGCAGCCGAACGCAGGCTTCGCCAGCTGCTACAGGAACTGCGTTGTCGCAGGGTCTCGCTGACTGACGGTTTGCGCCCAGGTAAAGCCTGCCGCCCCGCATCCAGTCAATGCCTGGCCATCAACCCATGCAGCACCCCGAGCCTCAACCCCGCTTCCGAAGGTGTCATCTGCGCGATGCCAAATACCTTGAACGCGGCCAGCATGACCACCAGACCGCCCGGCAAGGTACTCAGGCGATGGGGTTGCAAGCCCGCCAGGTTGAGTTGGTGGACATGCCCCGCTTCAAGCAGGCGCAACGACAGGCGCAGCAGGCCGCCATAGGTTATTCCGCTGTGGCCGTCGTCATTCAAGCCGTTGGCCTTGAGGACTTTGGCGAGCATCCGCGCGGTGCCTGAAGAGCCGATGGCCTGCTGCCAACCCAATGCCCGATAACGTCGTGCAATCTTTTCAAACTGCACAGTGGCCACACGCTCGGCTTCCAGCAGGGCCTGAGCCGTAATGCACCCGCCCTGAAAGTAACGCGCGCCAAAAGTGCCGCTGCCAATGGCAATACTTTCGGTCAACAAGGGCTGGGTGCCCTGCCCCAGAATCAACTCGGTGGACCCACCGCCAATGTCCACGACGAGTCGCATGCTCGCGGCGCTCGGTATCGTATGGGCAACGCCGGCGTACACCAGTCGCGCTTCTTCATGCCCGGAGATCACGTCAATCCGAAAACCCAGGTGGCGCTCGGCACTGGTCAGAAACAGTTGGGCATTGTCGGCTTCGCGCACCGCGCTGGTCGCCACGGCCCGCACCCGTCCTGCTTCAAAGCCTCGCAGTTTTTTGCCGAATCGCGCGAGCGCTTGCCATCCCCGATCCAGCGCCAACTCATCCAGCGCGCCGCCCTGGAATCCTTCCGACAAGCGGACCGGCTCGCGCAGGGTTTTGACTTCCTGGATCACGATCTGCTGGTTGCGTCTCACCGACTGCCCAATCATCAGGCGAAACGCATTGGAGCCCAGGTCAATGGCCGCAAACAGAGGGGCATCTCCTTTCATGGTGGCGATTCCTGGCAAATTCATCAGCCCTTGGGCGCGGGTTGCGCTGGGTATTCAAGACGGTTTGCGATGATCCTGCCATGCCTTGGGTGACACCAAGATGACAGCGCGCTATATGGGCCTCGCCCGCTCATCGTCACCTCTTCGTCATATCCCCCGGCCTAGCATGGCCACTTCCACCGTCGTCCGGAGTTCCAGCCATGCTTTTAACCAATGACACCCTGGTGCAACGCATCCATCGCGAGCTGCTCGATCACAGTGACGAAGAGCTGGAACTGGAATTACTGGAGGATGGATACGACCTCAACTCGCTGTTCGAGGAGCACATCGGCGACAACAGCGAAAAGGAAGAAAGACGACGCTACTTCAGCGAATTGTTTCGCCTGCAAGGCGAACTGGTGAAGTTGCAGAGCTGGGTGGTCAAGACCGGGCACAAAGTGGTGATTCTGTTTGAAGGGCGCGATGCGGCGGGGAAAGGCGGGGTGATCAAGCGCATCACCCAACGGCTCAATCCTCGGGTCTGCCGGGTCGCCGCCCTGCCCGCTCCGAATGACCGCGAACGCACCCAATGGTATTTCCAGCGTTACGTTTCACACCTGCCGGCAGCGGGTGAAATCGTTCTGTTTGACCGTAGCTGGTACAACCGCGCGGGTGTCGAGCAGGTCATGGGGTTTTGCAACGCCGATCAATATGAAGAGTTTTTCCGCACTGTGCCGGAGTTCGAACGGATGCTCGCCCGCTCCGGTATTCAGTTGATCAAATACTGGTTCTCCATCTCCGACCAGGAACAGCACCTGCGCTTTCTCAGCCGTATTCATGACCCGCTCAAACAATGGAAACTCAGCCCCATGGACCTCGAGTCCCGTCGACGCTGGGAGGCTTACACCAAGGCCAAGGAAATCATGCTCGAACGCACCCACATCGCCGAAGCGCCGTGGTGGGTGGTGCAGGCTGATGACAAGAAGAAAGCCCGGCTCAACTGCATCAATCACTTGCTCAAGCAGATGCCATATGAAGAGGTGGAACAGGCGGTGATCCAGTTACCGGAACGCGAGCGCCAGGAAGACTATTCGCGCAACCCGACGCCACCGGAAATCATCGTGCCTCAGGTTTATTGAGACCGGACAGACGGAGTTGTCTACCCCGTTTCGTGCAGCGGCAATCCCGATAGAGGTTGCCGCTTCCACGCTCGCGGGACGGATCAGGCTTGAGTAGTGTCCGGTGGAGCAACGCCAGCCTCTGCGCTTGAATGGCGAGTCTTTACAGTGACAAACATTTTGACGCGATCGTGAATTTCCTGGAGCGCGTGACGAAAAGGTTCGTGCCTCTCACTGCTTGCCGGGTCCTCAAAGTTCCACGTCATCACCTCGCCGGGGAACGACATCCTGCCTGCTTCTGCGGATGACTTGTCACACAGGGTGATGACATAGTCGAACGCCTGCCCCTCAAACTCTTCGATTGATTTGCTGCGCAACCCGGTTGTCTCGATGCCGATATGGTCGAGCGAATCGCGTGTGCGCGGGTCGACCTCGCTGCCCTCCAGACCTGCGCTGAACGCTTCAAAGTGATCGGAGTCGGTATGCCTGAGAAGGGCTTCCGCCATCAATGAACGAATATCATTTTTCGCGCAGACGAACAGAACACGCAATTTTTCGGTCATGGTCATTTCCCCTTTTTATTCGGTAGCGAGAGTGAACTGGATGAGGGTTGCGCTGATTAGAGTAGAGCAGCGTTTTTGCTTGTGGGGTGTTTTGACCGATGGGACGCACTTTCACAGGCTCAACGCTGATGGGTTGATGTGACAGGCAAGCCGAAAAGACTTTCGCCCTGACTCGCGGGTATGATCCGGGGCAACCCCCCTTCGGCCTCATATCTATGCCAGCGTCCAGAATCCGGCCCTCACCCGCGCCGTTCCTCCAGCCAGGCGAAACGGTGGTCTTGTTCGACGGCGTGTGCAAGCTATGCAATGGCTGGGCAAGATTTTTGATCCGCCACGACCACCACCGACGCGTGCGCCTGGCGGCAGTGCAATCGCCCGAGGGGCAGGCGCTGCTGGCGTGGGCCGGTTTACCCCTGGATCAATTCGATACCATGGCCGTGATCCGCGACCAGCATTATTGGGTGCGTTCGGATGCAGTCTTCGAAGTCATCGCCCGGTTGCCCGGCGCTTGGCGTCCATTACTACTGTTGCGCGCCTGTCCACGCAGGCTGCGAGATTGGGCCTACGATCGTATTGCGCTGAATCGATATCGGCTCTTTGGAAAATACGACACGTGCCTGTTGCCCAATCCCGACCATGAACGTCGATTCTTGAAAACGCCAACGTGAGCGCCTTGAAACGCACCCACTGGATCGCCCGGGGAAGCCTGGCGTTCATGTTTGCCTACCACGGTCTGGTGCCCAAGCTGCTGTGGCTGAGTCCCGGCGAGCGGACCATGATTCAAGCCCATGGCATCGATCAGGTGGAGTTGTTTGCCTATGCCGCCGGGGTCATGGAAATTGCCCTGGCTTTATGGCTACTGCTCGCGTCACGCATTGCCTGGCCGCTGATCGTTGCCTCGACGGCACTGGCGGGTCTGCTGATGGATGTCGCGATTGTCAATCCGTCCATGCTCAGGGATGCCTTCAATCCCGTCACCCTCAATGTGGCCGGACTGGCGCTATGCGCGGTGGCCTGGAATACCAGGGTTTGAGCAATTGTGTGAACCGATCCGCGGCCATCTCCCAGCCAAAGAATCTTCGGCGTTGAGTGGAAACTCATCGCTCCCAACTTGAGCCCAAGATGACGCTGCAAAGATTCACTCGCTGGAAACCCGGATACTTGCAGGCGAGGAAGTCATCGTTGAAAGTCCCGAAGGTACTCTGGGGCCGGTGCTGCAGCCCGTGATAAAACGCGTCGATCATCTGATGGGCGAAATCGATATCGCGAGGACAGGCGGCGATCACCGCTTCGCGTTGCTCGTCGCCAATATTGCGAATGTTGAATGAGCCAATCGCAGCTTTTTTTGTTGCGCCGCTGTGTATGACAGTGTGTCTGGCTATCCTCTTGATACATCAGTTTTCACCCGGCTTGCACTTCGACACAGGCCAGATACGTCACCGCGTTGAAATGCATTCAAGGTTTCAAGGGGCTCAGCCAGAACCCCTTGCCAACGGCTTGCAACGGAGACATCACCATGAAGATGGCAATGCAAAACAACATCGGCAACACTCGCCGCTTGGTCAGTTCGTCGATCCTGGCGTTTGCCCTGTTCGGCGCGCTCGGCACGGCCCACGCACAAACGCCCGCCGCCGCACAACCGGCCGCAATCAAGACCGACGCCACTTATTCAACACCCTCTCCGTTCGGCCCGCTGAAGCACATCAAGGCAGGCCTGCTGAACGTGGCCTACGCCGAAACCGGCCCGGCCGACGGGCCGGTGGTGATTCTCCTGCACGGCTGGCCGTACGACATTCACAGCTATGACGAAGTCGCCCCGCTGCTTGCGGCGAAGGGTTATCGCGTATTGATGCCGTATGCGCGTGGCTACGGTGATACGCATTTCCTGTCCGATAAAACCCTGCGCAATGGCCAACCGGCCGCGCTGGCCAGCGATGTCATCGACTTCATGGATGCGCTGAAGATCAAGCAAGCCGTGCTCGGTGGTTACGACTGGGGCGCGCGTTCCGCCGGCATCGTCTCGGCGCTGTGGCCAGAACGGGTCAAGGCGCTGGTGTCGGTCAGCGGCTATCTGATCGGTAATCAGGCGGCCGGTAAAAACCCGCTGCCACCCAAGGCTGAATTGCAGTGGTGGTATCAGTTTTACTTTGCCACTGACCGTGGTCGCGCCGGGTACGAGAAAAACACCCACGACTTCGCCAAGTTGATCTGGCAACTGGCTTCGCCGAAATGGGCGTTCGACGACGCCACCTTTGACCGCAGCGCCAAGGCGCTGGACAACCCGGACCATGTCGAGATCACCGTCTTCAACTACCGCTGGCGTCTGGGCATGGTCCAGGGCGAGCCCCAATACGAGGCGCTCGAGCAGAAACTGGCCACCGCGCCCTCCATCAGCGTGCCGACCATTACCCTTGAAGGCGACGCCAACGGCGCACCGCACCCTAAGCCTGAGGACTACGCCAAGCGCTTCACCGGCAAATACGAGTTCCGGCTGATCAGCGGCGGCATCGGCCACAACCTGCCGCAGGAAGATCCGCAGGCGTTCGCCAAGGCGGTGATTGATGCGGATCACCTGTGAGGCAGATCTGAAATAGCACCTTCACAACGACGGCTCGTTTTATTAACGAGCCTTTTTTTTGCGAATATGGCCAGTCCCATTATTGCTTCAGCGCGTTCGCGAAAATCATTCCAGCAGCGAGACCAGACGCGGCTCTATCGAGGTCTCGAGCACCTCCAGCAAAGCCAGCGTCACCGGCAGCTTGAAGCGCCGCCGTCCCGCGCTGCCGGGATTGAGGTAAAGCTGTTCGCCACGCCACTCTATCCGTGGCTTGTGCGAATGACCGGTGATTACCAGCTTTATGCTCGCTTCAAGCACGGCTGGGACATCAGCAATGTCATGCACCAGCAGCGTCTCCCATCCGTCGAGATCGAAACGAAGAAGGTCGGGGATATTTTCTGCCCACGGGGCGTCCAGGTCATTGTTCCCGCGGACGACGTACAGGGGAGCGATAGCCCGTAGTTGATCGAGTATTTCGGCGTCGCCGATGTCGCCCGCGTGAATGATTCGTTCACACCCCGCCAGGGCAGCGAGGGCTTCAGGGCGGAGCAAGCCGTGGGTATCGGAAATCACACCAACTTTCATGTACGGCTCCGCAGCAGGATCAGGAATCGGAACAGAGTGTAGCCCGGTGAGGAGGAGCAGCCTTGCCGGGTTTTTGTGCCTGCTGTTTCAGGTTGGGCTTCATTTGCTAATGCGCTTTGCGAGCAAAAGAGAATGCATCAACGCACGCCTAAACGACTTGATATTTACTCTTCATACCTCCAGGCGTGGTGTACTTTGCCAACGCCGCCGGTCCGCAAGGTGGGTCGTGCAAACGGGCCATATCGCCGACCGCCATGCTGGCGCCGATAGGGGCAATGGCCTATTGCTTGGCGGTTAAAGTCTGCTCACTCACTATTTGATTCTCCGGTTCATGGGAGGTACTGGCGCTGGCTATCCGGGCCCTGGCGAAACTGGCCAGGATTACGAAGCCCAGCGCCCCCAACCGGACATGGCAACAATCAAAGGGTCAACCCGTACACGGCCAGTGAAATAATCGGCAGACCCTGACATCGAGGCTTGCTCTCCCGCGCGAGTGATTTGCTGGCGAGCCGGGTTCTGCTCGGCCGCGACGGCTGGCCCGAAGTAAGTGCCGGTAAAAAACGCCAGTGCGGCCAGTGTTGAGGCGGCGCGAGAGTGGTTCATGGAAGACTCCTGTCTCAGTTCAAGTATGGGGCTGACGTACAGCGCTTGAGTAATTCGAGTCGCACTAGCTTTGCATCCCTAGTCAACTGCTTTGTCCGTCGAATGGATGGTCACCGGGTGTGCGGCACAGGCGAACGTGAGGTTAGAAACGTCATCAAGGCGGCTAGCATCAGCAGCGCTGCGCTGGCGATGAAAGTGCTTTGGTAGCCGAGAGTGTCAAACAGTACGCCGCCCACGGTGGAACCCACCGCGATGGCCAACTGCACGATTGCCACCATCAGTCCACCGCCCGCCTCGGCGTGATGTGGCAAGGCGTGCGCAATCCAACTCCACCAGCCCACGGGCGCTGCCGTCGCAATAAATCCCCAGAGCCCCAGCAGCACCGCCACTGCGAGAACCCAAGTGCCAGCAGGAATCAGTGCCAAAGCAATCGCGGCCATCAGCAGTGAGGTAGTACTCAGGGTGCCGTAGAGGCTGCGTTTCAGCACCCCGCCGATCATCGTCGTGCCACAAAAGCCAGCTATGCCGATCGTCAATAGCAACAGAGAAAGGGTTGGCACGTTAACCAAAGTTACTGTTTCCAGAAACGGGCGCAGGTAAGTGAACAGTGCAAACTGGCCCATGAAAAACAGGCCGCTGGCGGCCATACCCAGCGCCACCGTGCGATTTTTCAACAGTTTGAAAACATTGCCGGCACCTGGCGAACGTTCCTGTGTTGCCATACTGGGCAGGCTTGTCCATTGCCAGGCCAGGGCAATCAGTGCCACCGGAACCAAGCAGAAAAATGCACCGCGCCAACCTATTACGGAGCCCAGATAACTGCCCAGTGGCGCTGCCACCACCATCGCCAGAGCGTTGCCGCTGTTGAAAACAGCCAGCGCCCTGGGCACCTGTGCGGCCGGAACCAGTCGCATCGCGGTGGCTGCCGACATCGACCAGAAGCCGCCTATCACCACACCAATCAGGGCACGCCCAACCATATAGATCAGGTAGTTCGGGGCAAGTGCCACAACGGTCCCCGACACCGCCATCAAGCCAGTTAGCACCAGAAGCAGCGTCTTTCTATTGATGGTGCCGGCGATCCAGCTGATGGACAGGCTAGCCAACACTGCAAACGCGCCAGAGATGGCAAGCCCCTGCCCTGCCAAGCCTTGACTGACGTGCAGGTCGTCTGCCAATGGCGTCAGCAGGCTGACAGGCATGAACTCCGATGCGATCAGCGCGAACACGCACAATGTCATCGCATAAACGCCGCCCCAGTGAGCAGTACGAGTGCCTGTTTCGCTGGCGGAGGTGGCGCCCAAATGGGTGTCAGCGCATGTGTTGTTCATGGTTGGATTGATAAGCCTCGGTAGGGTGATGGCAGCCGGTTACTTCAGGTTGCTCTGGAAGAACTGGGTCAGCTTGGCGAAAGGAATCAGCTCTACCCGGTCATACAGATCGACATGGCCGGCATTGGGCACAATGACCAACTCTTTAGGTTCACCCGCCAGGCGGAACGCCTCTTCGCTGAACTCGCGGGAGTGGGCGTTTTCACCTGCGACAAACAGCATCGGGCGGGGCGAAATACTCTCGATATCTAAGAATGGGTAGAAATTCATGAATTTGGTGTTGCTGCTCAGCGTCGGGCGGGTGGTCTGTTGCGGCGTGGAGCTTGTCGGGGTGAATTCGCCACGCGGGGTGCGGTAGAAGTCAAAGAACTCGCGCTGAATGGGGTGGGTGTCGGCATCGAGCTCCTGCACAGTGCCGCCGGTGTATTCGATCTTGCCGCCCGTGAATTCCACATATCGTTGCTCGGCCGCAGCTGCGATGACCTGCTTGCGCTGCTCAAGGGTTTGCGAATGCTTGAGACCGTTGCGGTTGGCGGCGCCCATGTCGTACATGCTGACAGTGGCGATGGCTTTCATGCGGGGGTCGATCTTGGCCGCGCTGATCACAAAGCTACCGCTGCCACAGATACCCAGCACGCCGATGCGCTGACGGTCGATAAAAGGCCGCGTGCCCAGGTAATCCACGGCGGCACTGAAGTCCTCGGCGTACATGTCCGGCAGCACTGCATTGCGTGGCATGCCTTCACTTTCGCCCCAGAACGACAAATCCAGCGCCAGGGTAACGAAGCCCTGTTCCGCGAGTTTTTGCGCATACAGGTTGGAGCTTTGCTCCTTTACCGCGCCCATCGGGTGGCCAACGATAATGGCCGGGCTACGGGCGGCGTTGTCCAGACCTTTAGGAATGAACAGATTGCCCACCACATTGAGCTGGTACTGATTTTTGAAGCTGACCTTTTGCACGGTCACCTTGTCACTTTTGAAGAAATTATCTGCACCGTTGGACATATCGGCTCCTAACGCGGTGAATGAACTCAGCAGAAACCCGAGCATTACGAGAAGTTTTTTCATGGAGCATCCTTTTCAGAGGAAAGCTAACGGCGACGCAGGCAATTAGCGCCGGGCTCGCCCCTCTTCTTGCAAGAGGGGCTGGCATGCCAGCTATTGTTGCTGAATGACGAGATTTTGATTAGCTAATGAATACTTAATGCGGTTATAACCACAGCTAATCAATCGCCCAAGTGATATCGCTATGGCTAAACACAATTTCAACGATCTGCTGGCCTTTGTGACCGTGGCGCGCGTGGGCAGCTTTACCCGCGCGGCGGTTCAACTAGAGGTGACCCAATCGGCAGTGAGTCAGGTGGTTTCGGCCCTGGAAGCACGTCTAAAAATTCGCTTGCTTACCCGCACCACTCGGAGTGTGTCTCTGACCACGGCGGGTGAGCGGCTGCTGGAAGCGGTGGGCCATCGCTTCGATGAAATCGAGGCTGAAGTAGACGCTTTGACCGAGCTGCGCGACAAGCCGGCCGGCACGGTGCGGATCACCTGCGGTGACAACATCATCAAGACCACGCTGCTACCCAAGCTAACGCCACTGCTGCAGATGTACCCGGATATCAAGCTGGAATTCGATATCAACTATGGCTTTCGCGATATCGTCGCCGACCGCTTCGATGCCGGCGTGCGCTTCAGTGACACGGTGGCCCAAGACATGATTGCCGTGCCCATCGGCCCGGCTATACGAATGGCGGTCGTGGCAGCGCCAAGCTACTTCGCCCAAAACCCCGCCCCTGAACACCCTCGCGATCTGGCAACACATCGCTGCATCGACATACGTTTCCCTACTTATGACGGCATGGACGCGTGGGAATTCGAGCGCCAGGGCAAAAAGCTGAAAGTGCGGGTAGCCGGCCAATTGGTATTCAACTCCACTACCCATATCGCCGATGCAGCGGCCAGCGGGCTGGGCATCGCTTACCTGCCCGAGGACGAGTTTGCCTCACAACTGGCTCAAGGGCGCCTGGTTCGGGTGCTGGAAGACTGGTGTGAACCATTTGGCGGCTTTCACCTGTACTACCCCAGCCGCCGGCAACCTTCCCAGGCATTTTCGCTGGTCGTTGATGCATTACGGGTCGACCGCTTGCCACCAGATGCCAGCCTGACCGCCACGGATGCGTGACCGCGACGATTGGAGCGAGTACGCGGAGAAACGCCTAGCGTTTTCGATTGGCGCAAGTTCCTGATTCAGCGCTAGCCCATGAGATCCATTCGAAAATGCAGTCTGCAAAGGGAAAAACCCTTAACGGGATGACATTGCAGATGAACATACCCGAGCCCTACCAGCTTTCTTCGCTTCATAGAGTTGCTTGTCCGCAGCCTCTATCAAAGCCTGGAATTCAAGATCGCGAGAGGGCGTCAATGTTGCGACGCCCAGAGAAATAGTCACCACACGATCTACATCAGAAGTCGAATGTTCAATGCCCAGCGCCCGGACACGCTCTTGCATTTTTTCTGCAATTTCGACCGCTCCAGAAAGACCTGTATTGGGCAGCACACAGGCAAACTCTTCGCCACCATACCGAGCGACCAAGTCGTAGGGGCGTCTAACCGTTTCAAATAACACTTGGGCAACGGATTGCAAGCAGCCATCTCCAGCCTGGTGCCCGTATCGGTCGTTGTAGCGTTTAAAAAAGTCGACATCCACCATAATGAGCGACAGCGGCTTTTGCTCTCGAAAGCACTGGCGCCAATCCGCCGAGATGTCCTCATCGAATTTGCGTCGATTGGCCACTCCAGTAAGGCCATCCATTAATGCCATGGAACGCAGCAGATCGCTCTGTAGTTTAAGGGCCAGGTGTGTTCGCACACGGGCTTTGACGATGATTGGATTGAAGGGTTTGCTGATGAAGTCCACCGCGCCAAGTTCCAGGCCTAGTACCTCATCCGACTCCTGCTGCTGTGCGGTAATGAATATGATGGGGATGTCCTGGGTCGCAGAGTCAGCCTTGAGTCGACGGCATACTTCATGCCCGTCCACGCCCTCCATGACCACGTCCAGCAGAATCAAATCGGGTAGCAGGGTCTGGCTTACCGTGATCGCCTGCTCACCGCTGGCGGCCATGAACACATCACAATCCTCACGAAACAACTCATGGAGTACCCGGATATTAATCGGTTGGTCGTCGACAATGAGGAGTTTCGGGCGGTTATGGGGATGTGCTAACCAGGTTTCCATCGATAGTTCCATCAGGCAGATCTCAAAAGTTCACGACCAAGCGGCATCGCAGCGCAAAAGTCTAGCGACTGCACCATGACAACAAGTTCGTCGAACTGTGGGCGCAGGGATTGCGGCGTTTTTGACGCCAATGCGTCTGCCAGCTCTATGGCTTGGAGGTTGCCAGCTTCCAGCAACAGCAAAATCTCCTCAAGGGATTCTCGCCATTGCGTGAGCGCCATCAATTCGGAGTCAACACAGCCCTTTGCGCTCGGGCTCTGACCAAAGTCGACATTCATCTGCTCAAGGCTTTGTTGCAGTAACCTGCTCAACTCATCAAACCATGTTGCGTCAGCAAAGATGCGCGCTACAGACCCTGCATCTGCGGATTGTAGTTTTTGCTCCAGGTCGCCGGCCAGTAGCGACATCGCCTTGGCCCCCATGGTGCCGCTGCTGCCTTTAATGGAATGGAGCACGAAAATGGCCCCCGATGCGTCTCGCCGCTGGATCTGATCCTGCAACCGGCCAAGCAGTTTTTCTAGCTCGGGGCCAAAGTTACGCAGCACGTTGCGGATCAAATCGAGGTCACCACCAAAGCGACTAATGATCGATGCACGCGAATCGATCACGCCTTGTTCTGTATTGACTTGGCCCGAGCCTGGAGATGCCTTGCGATCCTCAAGGCCCACTTGAAAAAGCAATGTAGCGACGAGTTGTTCCAGATCTATGGGCTTGCTGACATGCTCATTCATCCCCGCAGCAAGACAGGTCTCACGGTCGGTGTTGGAGGCATTTGCGGTCATCGCCACGATCGGCAGCGTTGCAAAACGTGGACTCGATCGAATGCGACGGGTCGCCTCCAAGCCATCAATATCCGGCATCTGGATATCCATCAACACGGCGTCGAAGGGCACCTTCTCAGCCAACACCCTGCTCACACCTTCCAGACCACCTTCAGCCAACGTTACTTGAGCACCTTCTCCTGTCAGTAACTCATCGGCAACCTGCCGATTAAGCATGTTGTCTTCCACCACCAATAGCCGCAGCCCGGCCAGGCGCTGCAGCCTGTCAACTGATGACTTGGACGGGAGTGACTGCGCAAGGCCTTTGCCGTTGAGTGCTCGCTGAACGGCGTCGGCTAACTGCTTAGGCGTGACAGGCTTGGTGAGAAACCCCACGAAGGGAGCGTCTCCCAACTCGCATGCGTCGGCCAACACTTCTCGGCCGTAAGCGGTAATCATAATGATCAATGGAGGAGGTATGCCATTGCCCTGCTGATGGATCAATTGCGCAGCGCTCAGCCCATCCATATCGGACATCCGCCAGTCCATCAGTACCACGTCGTAGGCCTCGCCTCTCGCCTGGGCGTTTTTCACCCATTTCACTGCTTGTGTGCCACCACTCACGAGGTCGGCTTCCCACCCTAATGCATGAACGGTTCGCAACAGCAACTCACCCGCCATGGCGTTGTCGTCCACTACCAGTATCCGTATGGACACATCGACTACAGGGGGGGCAGATCTCAGCAGCGAGCTCGGCTCAACATCAAGGGTGATATCGAACCAGAAGCGGCTTCCCATACCCTGCTGGCTCTCCACCTGAAGTTCACCGCCCATCAAGCTGACCAACCGCTTACAGATCACCAGGCCCAGACCGGTGCCACCAAAGCGGCGGGTGGTTGAAGCCTCGGCCTGAGTAAATCCTTCAAAAATGCGCTGAAGTTGCTCCGGGTTGATACCGATACCTGTATCAGAAACTGCAATGCGCAATCTCACAGAATTTTCCGTGCGCATCAGTTGTTCAACGCTGACCACGATCTGACCTTCCAGGGTGAACTTGAGGGCGTTACCCGCCAAGTTGATCAGCACCTGTTGCAGTCGCAGGCTATCGCCTATCAGGTCGTTGGGTAGATTGGAGTCCAGGTCGAACATGACCTCGACTTCTTTCTGACCCTGGTTGCCGGCCAGCACAACGGAGAGGTCACGCATGAGCGATTCGAGTTCGAATGGGTGCACATCGAGTTGCAGCTTGCCGGCCTCAATCTTGGAGTAATCGAGGATGTCATTGAGCAAGCCCAGCAGTGATTTCGCAGCGGACTGTGCTTTGGTCACATAGTCGAGTTGACGACCATTCAGGTCAGTGTTCTGCACTAACTGCAACATGCCCAACACGGCGTTCATCGGCGTGCGTATTTCATGGCTCATGTTGGCCAAGAAGGCGGACTTGGCCGCACTCGCGATATCGGCCTGTTCCTTGGCGTACAGCAGATGTGACTCCAGTTCGCGCTGGGAGGTGATGTCCCGATTAATACCCGTCACACGCAAAGCCGCACCGCTGGGACTACGCTCGACCTGCGCGCCTGCCTGTATGAAGCGAATCTGGCCGTCCGGGCGAACGACACGGAAAATGGTGTCGTACACCCCCTTCCCCTCGACTGCGGCACTCAGCTTTTCAGCCGCTGCCACCACATCGTCGGGGTGAACTCGCGAATACCAGTGCTGATAACCCAGACCATTATTGCGCAATGTCAGTGGCTGACCGTAGAACTCGAACATCCGATCATTCCATTGCAAGGCATTGTCCGCCAACGTCCAGGACCAGACGCCCAGTTCGGCTACTTCAGCAGCCATCAGCAACTGATCATGAATCGCCATCAGCTCACTACGTTGTTTCTGTGTCGTCTCCAGGCTCGCAGCCAACTCCTTCTCCGCCGCTTTACGTTCGGTGATGTCAACCGCGATGCCCAGATAGCCGCTCAATTTTCCGTCGTCATCACGCATGGAGGTGACCACCAGCGTGACAGGAAACCGCGAGCCGTCCTTACGTATGTAAGTCCACTCCCGGGTTTCCGCACCTTCAAGCTCAGGTTTATGGGTAAACACACGGAAACCATTGATTGTCTGAGCGTACTCTTCGCTCAGTTCAACGCTACGAGCGGCGAGTTCCTCTCGCACATGTATCGATTCAGGTGTGTGCTGACCCAGCAACTCATCGGCGTGATAACCCAACAAATGCTCGGCGCCTTTGTTGAACACACGGATAACGCCATCGAGATCCGTCGCGATGATCGAGACCTCAGTGGCCGAGCGCAGCACGCTGCCTAACAATAGATTGAGATGCCGCAACTCGGAAGTTCGCTGCGCAACCTGCGCTTCCAGGTTTGAATTGAGTTCAAGAATTCGGGCTTCTGCTACTTTTTTCGCCGAGATATCTCTCAGCGTCTTGGAGGCTCCAACGACGCGACCACCCTCTCCATAAATGGGTGAGATGCTGGCGGAGATATCAATTAGCCGGCCATCTTTGCGGCGGCGCTGGGTATCAAAGCCAGTGATACTCTCCCCGGCCCTTATGCGCGCAAGGATATGGGCTTCCTCAGCTGCAAACTCCTCAGGAATAACCAGACTAGCGAGCGTCTGGCCCACCGCCTCCTCGGCGGTATAGCCAAAAAGGTGCTCGGCACCTTTGTTCCAGTTGGTGACGATGCCATCGAGTGTTTTTCCAATAATGCCATCGGCCGAGCTTTCGACGATGGTGGCAAGCCTTGCTTGTTCGACGAATATCTGCCGCCGGCGTTGGCGGCTGACACTCGCGACACCCGTCAGAGTAGCCAGTAGAAGAGTGAGCAGACCACCAAGCAACAGGATGACTGTTGGTGAAACCTGATGCAGGCGCTGGATGAACATTGGATGCGCGCCGAGTTCGATTTGCCATCGCCGCCCGTATACCTCGCGCTCCGACTGATGGGTCATCAGCGTTTCACGGCTAGCCGAGTCGTTGGTGCTTTCATAAAACAGCGTCTCCTGCCCAGGGACAGTGATATCCCTCAATCGCAGATGCACCGTCTCGTTTTCTATGCGCAGGCCTCTGAGTACCTGCTCTGTCTGCAACACGACATAGATCCAGCCAAACGCTGCTGTCTCTCGTTCAACAGTGGTCGCCGGAGTCTCGCCGCCGCGAAAGATGGGCATCAACACCAGAAAAGACTGCTGCGGTTTCGCTGTGTTCTGTATCAAAGTGATGGGCCCGGTTATCCGTGCTACACCGCTCTGTATCGAGGATTGGGCAGCCTCTCGCCGCGCCGTTTCCGAAGCTATGTCCAAGCCAATTGCAGCCTGGTTACCCTCAATAGGTTCCACATACTGGACAACGTAACGCTCGCCTGAATGGGGTGAGAGTTGACGAATGGAGAAATCAGTTTTGCCATCGGTCCGAGCGTAATTGAGAAACTCGCGTTCATCACGCTCCGCTACTCGTCTGATAAAGCCTAAAGCACTGGCGCCGGGGAACTCGGCGGCGAGGTCGCGTGTTTGGTGATATTGGCCAAAAACCTCGCGGCTGATGCCATGCTCACCCGCTATCTGCACCGCTCCACGAGCGCCACGCAACCCGTATTGGTAAAGATCGAGGCGAGTTAAAACCAACTCTGCGGCTTCCTCGGTGGCCGCGGCGATCGCTTCTTGAGCCTGCTGTTCGTTGATGCGTTCGAGGAACCAGGCACCCAGAATGCTTGCCCCTAACCCCACCACCAGAGTGACAGCTACCCCCCAGCTCAATGCAAAAAACTTATGTTTTCTCACCCGCATTATCCCATTGCAGAAGACCTTCAAGCCTTCAATATGCTCTAAAACGCTTTCGCACAGCCTCGGTCGCTTTCTGTGAGTCGCGACAGGCAGAAATCAGCCAACAGCGGACAGTGATCGGCAGTATGCAGCTGGAAACGATATCAGCCAGAAGCATTCAACAGGCAATGCGAGCGGTTGTCGTCGTATGCTCCCAATCGGTTAGAAGCTTGTTGAGCTATTTGCGCTCTCGTTCTACATACCAACGTACAAACGCCTCAGCGCTTACCGGACGGCAGACGTGAAATCCCTGGGCCATGTCGCAGTTGTAACCACCCAGAGCATCAAGCAACTCGGCCGTTTCCACACCTTCGGCGATGACCGTCATGCCCAGATTGTGACCAAGATCGACGACGCTCCGTACAATGAGCTCGTTGGCCTGATCGTTTTGCATGGCCAGTACAAAGGATTTGTCGATCTTGAGTTCGCTGATGGGCAGGTCCTTCAACTGAGCCAGGCTGGTGTAACCGACGCCGAAATCATCGATGGCAATATGGATGCCCAGCGCATGTAACTGCGTGAGAATGGCACGAGCCGCATTGGAATCGAGCATGATGGCGGACTCGGTCACTTCGAGCATGAGCATATTCGGGGTCAGTTTGTGGTGTTCAAGTAGGCCGACGATCTGAGCCACCAGCTTGTCGTCCAGCAGGTTGCGTGCCGAAATGTTCACCGCGACCGGTATCCATATTCCGGCGTCGGCCCAGGCCCGCACCTGAGACAGCGCGAGGTTCAGCACGTATTGAGTAAGAGAGCCGATGATCCCGGTGTGTTCGGCAAACGGAATGAACTCATCTGGATTCACGCGGCCGCGCGTCGGATGCTGCCAGCGCACCAACGCCTCTACACCAGTGACTTCTCCTGTGCTCAGGTTGACCTTGGGCTGGTACTCCAGGAACAATTCGCCTCGATCCAGACCTCGCCGCAGTTCGCCGAGTATTGCCAGGCGTTCCGGGGAGCGACGATCCGCTCCGGGGTCATAGGCAAGTATGCCCTTGCCCTGTTTTTTGGCGGCATACATGGCGATGTCGGCGCGCTGCATGAGTGTCGCAGGATCGTCACCGTGCAGACCCGAAACCACGACTCCAAAGCTGGCTTCGACATCAAGGTCGACCCCATCGATTTTGAACGATGCGGTGATCGCGGTGTGCAGCCGTAGCGCTGCTTTCAGCGCACCATCCAGGCCCTCGACAGTGGGTAGTAGAATGGCAAACTCGTCACCTCCCAGGCGGGCGACCGTGTCGATTTCCCGTGCCTCACTGATCAACCGCTTGCCGATCTGGTCGAGCAAAAGATCCCCGTAGTGGTGCCCCAAGGTGTCGTTGACTTCCTTGAACCGGTCAAGGTCGATCAGCAACAGGGCTGTGGTGGAACCTTGGCGGCGCCCCAGGCGCAATGCCTGCTCGAAACGGTCAGCCAGCAGCGTTCGATTGGCCAGTCCGGTGAGCTTGTCATGCAGTGACGCGTGTAGGGCATCCTTGCGTTGACTGTCGAGCTCGACCCGTGTGCGCTGTAGCACTTGGGCGAACAATCCGACGAGAAGCAGCCCGGCGATAAAAACGATGGGAGTGCTATTGGCGTTGAAGGACTCCCGTGTGCGCAGTTTTTCCAGAGCCAGGATAGATTCTTTGTGGCGGTCGGCTGCCGCTTTCAGGACGACTCTTTCAATCTTTTCGAACCGCGGATCGGCCTCCTCATTGTCGATCCAGTGCACCCGGGCATCATCTCCAAGATCGACGGCATCGAACAACTTGTTGACGCTTTCAAGGTAAAGAGTCAGTGACGTGCGAACATCCTCGACGAGGAGATGGTCTGGAGGCGATCCAAAGCGGTGAACACGCTCAAGCGCACTGGTTAGTTGCGTTACGACAGTCTTGAACTTACTACGAACCTTCGGGCTGGGGTCCAGCCGATATTTACGCTCCAGAGACTCGGCGGCTGCGACAGCCGTCGCCGCCGCTGTGTAGTGATCGGACAGGACGCTCGAAGCGATAGCCTCCTGTCCCAGGCGTCCAGTGGTCACTGAAGACCACACCGCAAAGACGCTGATTCCCAGCAGTACGGCGACCAGACCATGGCGCGCCCACCTACTGGGAATTGATCTGCTCCAGCGCATGAACTTGGGTGTGGCGATCACTTGCGCAAGTGCTTCAGGATACTGCGGACTGGCTGGCGGTAAATTGCTCATTGCGCTACCTCATGTAGGCGTGAGTGCTTCCATTCTTATTGGCAAAGTCCACCAAGCTTTCAGCTTAGTCGAAAAACGAATTAAACCTTGAATATTGAGCAATCAGTTTGGATACCTGAAGCCCATTAGCTGTCGCTATGGCAAAAATATTTTCAGTTTAGTGTCGCGAAGGAACCGATAGACTGCTCCTGGCCGTTTTCTGCCCGTCACGAATGACCGGTTTGGGTTGCAGCCCGTCGCGAAAGCAACAATCGGCCAAAAGCTGACTATGAACACACCACCTATGATCAAGCCGCCCCCCGCACGCCCAACAAACCCGGCCCACGTCACATTGTCTCTCGAACAAATGTTCGGGACGGCGCCGCGCACTCATGGTCACCGCTTTGGGTAGCTCGTTGATACGGAGATTCACCACACGTATCGCAGGCATTCACAGCACCACCCTTATCAAACGCCCGCTCGCCCCACCGCCGCTATCAGCCCACCCGGCGTGAAGCACGACCTAGGGAATAGGCAGGAAAGTCCGTATAACCCACCTCCCCGCATCGGGTGTAATAGGTTGATCGGTCCGCTTCGTCTAACAGCCAACCGTGCTTGAGACGCTCAACCAGATCCGGGTTTGCGATGTAGGGTCTGCCGAAGGCGATCAAGTCCACCAACCCGGTATCAAGCGCAGCCTGAGCGCTTTGGCGATCAGTGAATCCGCCGCACCAGATGATTGCGCCAGGAAACACTGCCCGAACCTTGGCCAGCAGCGCGTGGTCGAGGTGGTGCGATTTGAACTCGGCCACCTCCATGTTCGCCTCAGGCATCAGCTCGTAGACCAGGTGCAGATAGGCAACGCCGAGACGACCCAAACGCTCGGCAACGTAGAGCAAGGTTTCCTCGGTGCGAGGGTCTGCCGGAATGCCGTTGAACTTGCCGAACGGCGACAGGCGCACACCCACGCGCCCCGGGCCCAATTCACGCACCGCCGCTTCAACAACTTCCAGCAGGAACCGTGTGCGGTTTTCTACGCTTGCGCCTCCATATAAATCGGTGCGCGTGTTGAGTACCGAGTTCATGAACTGCTCGAACAGATAGCCGTTGGCGCCGTGGATTTCGACACCGTCAAATCCCGCCTCGCGTGCGTGGATGCAGCCTCGCGTGAAAGTATCGACCAATGCCATCACTTCCTCAGGCCTCATGCGCCGAGGCTTGCCCGCAGGGATATGGGCCAACTTGCCGTCAGGGCCGTGGGCAAACACCTGCGATTCCGCCCTTTCCTCGGTCACCCCCCAAGGTGCCTCGCCGTTCGGCATGAGCGATGGATGGGCCATTCTGCCGACGTGCCACAGTTGCACAAATATCGTGCCGCCATTGCGGTGAACCTCATCGGTCACCAGACGCCAGCCCTCCCGTTGGGCTGGCGTGTAAATGCCGGGGGTCATGGCATAGCCATTACTGGACGGCGCAATGTCCGTTGCCTCGGTGACGATCAGGCCGGCACTGGCTCGCTGCCCGTAGTAGGCGGCCATCAATTCATTGGGGACATCACCCTCGGACGTGCGCGTGCGGGTCATGGGGGCCATGACCATGCGGTTCTTCAACACAACGGTGCAGCCAATGAACCGGGATTCAAACAGGTCTATCATGGGTCTTCCTTCGGGTCGGACTTGATCGGAAGGAAAGCGTACTTTTCGTAAGTCGCGCCCATCTACACACCGTTTAGTCAGTGGTGGCACATGAAGACAATCAATAGACTGCCGGGTTTGCCGGTCGAGCGTACGCTGGCGGTGCTCTCCGGGCGCTGGAAGGGGGTCATCCTCCATGTGCTGCTGGACGGACCGCAACGCACCTGTGATCTGGAGAAGCGCATTGTCGGCGTTTCACAGAAAGTGTTGATCGAGCAGCTGCGAGCGCTTGAGGAACACGGGCTCGTGAGTCGGCAGCCCAGTGCCGAGGATCGCCAGGGGATCGAATACCTGCTGACCCCGCTGGGCGAAAGCCTGCGGCCCATTCTGGAATCGCTGATCGAATGGGGCGTGCATCACGCCACGGAACTCGACGAGGCCCATCGGCTGTTGCCATGTGAGGCGGTTGTTCGGGATCGTGTTAACTGACTTGAATTGAACCGGGTACGGTCGCGCGCGGGATCGGCCTTTAACTGCCCCTCCAAAACCTGCACAATCGCCGGCTTTTTTCTCGACAGGAAGTCCTCATGCAACGGATTGTAATTCTGGGCAACGCCGGCAGCGGCAAATCTACCCTTGCCCGCGCCCTCGGCGAACGCCTGGGTTTGCCCGTGGTGCATCTGGATACGTTGTTCTGGGAACCCGACTGGGTCGAACCCGATGCTGAGCAATTCCGCGCGCGGGTCCGCGAATCAATCACAGCGGATACCTGGGTTTGTGAAGGCAACTATGCGCGTCGAACCTTCGACCTTCGACTGCCCCGTACCGACCTGATCATCTGGCTGGATACGTCGCGGCTGACCTGTTTAACCCGGGTGATCCTGCGCAGCGTCATGAACCGCCCTCGCGCTGACCTGCCAGCAGGCTGCACGGAGAAGCTCGATCGTGCGTTTCTGACCTTTCTGAACTTCGTGTGGAATTTCGATCGTGGCTACCGCCCAGGGATCGAGGCAGTGCGCCTGGCCATAGGCCCGCAAATTCCTACGGTGCACTTACGCGGTACACGGCAGATTGCGGCATTTCTCGATGGCTTGCCCGCAATGCCTGGAACCTCCGTCCGGTCTGAACAGCCCGCGCGAACGGGCTGCCTTGACCTGGACGGAGGTCCGGACCCAACACGCAGTCAGTAGTCCCAGAAAGCCGCTACCCAGCGGAAGGCGTCACCGTCGATGGCCACTCGGCCAATGGAGGGAAACGGCAAGTGTGTGGCGACAAACAACTCACCGCTCGCCGCTGCTTCTTGCATCAGGCGCACCCGGACGCGGACTGATTCCTCAGGGTCATGTTCGAAGCCGTTGTGCCAATCGGGGTGCTCGAAGGCGACCGGGAACAGCGCGTCGCCTGCGAACGTCAAGCGCTCACCGCCGGAGTTCACGTAAACCACGCTGTGCCCCGGAGTGTGGCCGCCGGTGAGTTTGACGACCACGCCCGGCGCCACCTCATATTGGTCTTCGAACGTTTGCAGCTTGCTGTGGAATTCCTGCATGAACTGTTGGGCAGTTGAGCGCAGGACGTCCGGCACCGGCGTCGGCATGGTGGTGAGGGAGAAGTCGGGTGACGCCCAGAACGCGACCTCGGTCGCTGAAACGTGGATCCGCACGTCCGCACGCAGCCGGCTCTTCACCGCGTCGACGAGCAACCCGCCGATATGGTCCATGTGCATGTGGGTAATCACCACGTCGGTCACGGACGCCAGATCGATGCCGGCGGCTTCCAGCCGCTTGGGGAACATTCCGGCCCGCGGAAAACCGGGGAACTGCCCTCCCAGTCCAGCGTCGACGAGTATGGTCTGGTCGCCGCTGCGCAACACCAGCACGTTCAGTGGCCAATCGAGCGAGTCCGGCGGCAGATACTGACCCTTGAACCAGGCCGCGCGATCGGCCGGGTCGACATTGGTGGACATCGTCGACGTTGGCAGAGGCAGCACCCCATCGCTGATCACCAGCACGTCAATCTCGCCGACCCGCAGTGCATAGCGCGAAGAAACCAGCTCCTCGACTCCCGATCCACCGGGGTGTGAGGTGCTGTGCCAGCTTATGTTTGACTCCTGCAGACCGCTGCTTTCCTGATGGGCTCCATCCTTTGCGGCGGGGAAGTTCAGATGCGTCGTCATGGTCGTTCTCCGATTGCCTGGCTCAAGGAATCTTGAGCGAAAGCCGCTCTCTCGACGTGAGAGGAGCGGATCGCCCAGGAACCGAGTCTGCATCGCGACGCACCGCGCCAGCTACCATACCTGGGTATGGTGCGCTTGCACCTTGGCGTGATCATTTCATGCAAAAGGGTGGAGCAGGTCTCTACGAAGTCACCCGCACTAAGCCGCCGTTTCGCCGCCTTGCGGTTTACCCACGCCATACCTCACGCCCGCCCGAAGCGCGTGACGCAGATTCAGGGCCGGCCGTTCGATGCAGTAGTACGACACACAGCTCAACCCGAACGACAGGATCAGAACGGCGGCAACAATGTGCGCGTCGTAGGCCACGGGCCAGAAAGCGCGCAGGACGTACATCACCACAAAGTGATTCAAAAACACGCCGTAGCTGATGTCCCCGAGGAACTCGTCGACCCGATGAAACTTGAGTTTCGTCAGCACGTACACCGCCGGGATGCCTAACGCGATGCCCGCCGTCACCTCCGCGTTAAACGGCCGACGCTCAATCAGTCCCGCTTCGATTGCCGCAAACATCAAGGCAGCCAACACGGCGGTGCCGGCAGCGATCGCCAGACCCTTCGCCTGCGGTTTGTACAGGTAGCTGCCGCACAGGAACATGAACAAGACGCCCGGCAACAGGCGATAGCCGTAAACATCGGTGTTGATGAAACCAAGACAGGCGGTCATGAAAACCGCGACAGACAAAGCAAACGCGACGCCCCTCGCCTTGTAGATAATCAGGAAAGGAATCACCAGGTAAAAACACATCTCAAGCCCCAGCGACCAGGCCGGCGGCAAGACCAGCGATCCAGCGAACCCGAACATATAGAAACCCAGGGGCACCATGGTGAGGCTCTGCGCGATGTTCCTGAGTGTCAGCTCGGCGGCTTGGGGTGTGCCGGGCAGCAGGAAATAGATCACGGTGCAGGATGCCAGGAAGTAGAACAGGAACTGAGGGTAAAGCCTCAGGGCCCGGTCCATGTAGAACAGGCCGATTTTCTCCGGCGCCTTGTAGTTGCGCTCGATGAGCGAGGTCATTACGAAGCCGCTGATGATCAGAAAGGAAATCACGGCAACCACGCCAGGGTTAAGCCCCGCGAACGTCTTGCCCATATGAGACACGGCCACCAGAACGGCCAACAACAGACGATAAGCTCCCACCCTGCTCTCCAGACATCCTTATATTTATGGCGCGTAAGCTACGATGCTTTCCGTCCTGAGAACAGGCTTTTTTCGTGGTGCTGGAACCTTCCTTTATCAGCGCGATATCAATCCGGCGATCCGTGATGAACCAAAAAAAAGCCCCGCAACCGAAACGCGGTGCGGGGCAAAAAATTGGTTGGTTGCGGCCAACCAAAGGAGCGCTTGAAAAACGTTTAAAGCCGGGTCAGATGCAATCCTGTGCGGCGCGTCCAAAACTCGACGGCAGGAAATTCGAGGCCAGCAATTGCCGCTCGTAGATAAACACTTTGCCGCCACTGCCGGTCTTGTAGGCTTCCAGCACGTTGTCGGCGGAGACTTTGCTCGGCACCACGATCCGGTAGCTGCGCTGGGTCTGCGTGACGGTCGGGTTCAACGCACTGCCCTGCAATTTCGGCACGACGCAGTCGGCGTATTGGGCCGGTGTCTTGCGGGTCTGCAAGGTCAGCGTCGGGTCGTTCGGTGCAGAGGCGCAACCGGCCAGCAACAAAGAGGCAAACGCCATGACAGGTACAAACAAAGGGCGCATGGATGTCATCCTGAAAATAAAAAATTCCGGTTCATCACGCGACGGGTCTGCGTCGCGGGCGGTGTTCGATGGGGGCGATTGTCCGGTGATTGCTGACAAAGCAGAACTTGCGTTTCTTGATTGTCACTATTACTTCCAGCAATAGTTGCGTGCCCCGCAGACTGGTACACACTCAATAACAACTTAAAAAAGATTGATGAGGCCTTTCCTTGAGAACGTTTGACCTGATCCGCGACGCCGTCCTGCCCGATTTCCGTGACCGGGTGGCCGATTATTTGATCGAGTACGAAACCGTACTGCTAAGCGAAATCGCACCCGCCCCAGAGCTTGCGCGTGCCACCGCCAATCAGCTGCGCGGTTATTTGCGCGGGTTGAACACCACGCGGGTGTTGGGTATGGCGGATTGGGAGGAGCTGGATCGACGGGTGGTGGATACGTGGCTTTTGCCTGACCAATGAGAGGTTCGGCGGGTCGCTTCGTTGGCCGGAATTGAACCTTGATTAGCTCGCCTCAGGGCGTGCGCGCTCACTGATTAAACAGGCTGGAGAGTGCTTGTTTAAACACCCTCGAGTTTACGTCCTGAAAGCTACAAAACCTTGCGCCGTTGCCTACGGCTGCGCCAGAATCCGCCGGCTTGTGCGCCTAGAGCCCCCTCGGTAACTTGATACCCGTCACTGCCCATCAGTGATCGGGTTTCGCAGCCCGGGTAATCTCTAGACGCACAACGTCTACGTCTCATGAGCAGACGCTTCATCAGGTCTGTCATTCATGTCATGGCGGCTGTGCGTGGGAGACCTTAGGGTCTGCCGGGTTCCTAGAGTCCTGGTCTGCGAACCCGCGTACAGTTGCCACCTATTTTCGTTTCGCAGCGAAGGGTGGCAGCTCCATTTCTCTAGGAGTCTTGCCATGTTCAAAGTTACGCCAAACCCACCGGACACTGATCCGGTCTCCCCGTATGAACCCGATTCAAAGAAGCTCAACGAGGCCGCCGAGCGCGCCCTCGACTTTCACTTCCCGTCGAATGCCGACATCAAAGCCACTCCACGAACACGCAGCACCCTGTTTTCCGTGGACCCGGAGGCCACGGCCGAAACATTGGCGGTTTATCTGGTCGAGACGCTGGCCTCGGTCGACGTGATGGTGCACCAGTTGGTGGATCATCTGGAGGGTGAGTCGCGTTATGCCCTGCTGGGTATTTCCAACAGCATCATGGTCGCGGAGATTACGGCGAATCGGGTGCTGGATAGAATTGATCTGCCCAAGTAGTTGCGGTCGGCTGTGGTGAGTGGGTAGCTGATGTTGGGTTGGGCAGCGGTGCCTTGTTGGGGCTGCTGCGCATCCCAGCGGGAGCAAGCTCCCTCGCCACAGGAGCCCCCTCGCCACAGTTTTTACTCGACTGAAGATTGTCTTAGGTGAACAACATGACAGGGTTAAACAGGCTTAAACAGGGTTAAAACAATAAGCAGCCAGTTTGTTGCCATCCAGATCACGCGCATACGCAGCGTAGGCGTTCGGCGCCCAGCCACGCGGTCCCGGGAGGCCTTCACAGGTGCCGCCAGCGGCCAATGCGGCGGCATGAAACGCGTCGATGGCCGCACGGGTCGGCGCCTCGAAACTCACGGTCACGCCATTGCCAACGCTGGCAGGTGCACCGTTCGCCGGTTTCAGAACGAAGAAAGCCGGTGCGTTCTCGCCCCAGATAGAACCGTTGTCGCCGAGGTCTGCAATACGTTTCTGGCCAAGTTCGCCCAGTACGTTGTCGTAGAAACCGCGGGCCTTGCTCAAGTCATTGGTGCCGACTGTAACGTGAGTGAATACGCTCATTTTTATAGCTCTTCGTCAGGTTGAGAAAGACGCGCAGTACGGCGTCGGGGTTCGGCAAAGAATGTGCCCCGGTCATTTGAAAGAACAGTGATGAATCGGTATTAATCCGATGCGAAGAGCGCATGGACACAGCCTCGGCCTTCACAACAGCCGACGCCTTGATACTCTGTGTGCCCCATGATCATGGACATCAGCACATGGAAGTAGCATCACAATTCGTCATTCTTGAAACCGAACATTGGCTTCTCAATCATCACCTGTCATCGGCGCTTCCCGGCTATCTGATGCTAGGGTCGAAAACTCATGTCAACTCGCTGGCTGAACTCCCCGACGGTGCGCTGGCTGAGTTGGGTGGGCTGATGGCCAACATCCAGAAAACCCTTGAAATGCAGCTGAAGCCGAAGTGGCTCTACATCAGTCGATTCGGTCATGACCCTGGCTACCCCATCCACTTTCACTTCATCCCGGTGTACGCCTGGGTCGAGGAGCTTTTCTGGAAAGATGCCAGGTACAGGCTTTTGCAGACATTCGCCAACATCGAAAACGCCCAGTCACTGACTGACGGAGCGGAACTGACGCTGTTTATCTGGCGAGAGTTTGGAGAGAGCCCGGAGCCGCCGGCAGCCCAAGGGCCGTCAATCGACCAGATCATTGATGATTTACGCAAAGCATTCAGATAGAGGCGGCAAGTCTGCCCGTTCAGGGTTCAGTTGCGTGGCGATTCTCGCGCAGGGTGAATCCGTCGCAACGGGATAGCAGAAACACACGCTCCGTCACATCCCTGCGCACATCGTCCAGCATTTCCAGCCACTGACGGATCCGGCAGCCCTGTCCGAGAGTAGGTGGGATATCGCATTTGATAAATAATCTCAAATGAGAGTAAACCGTATTCCAGAACGTATTGTGTTTGCGTATGATACGGATTCTCAATAACAGCAAAATCAAATGTGAGCTCGCATGACCGCCCCCCTCTCTCTGCGTATTCAAAACTCCGTGACGCCGCGCTCGCCTTCGACCCTGCGCCCCCTGGCTCTCGCAGTGCACATGCTGGCAGCCGGTATCGCCATCACTGCGCCCTCCGTGCAGGCGGCGGAACAGACTGAGCAGACCGAGACTGGAAGTGCTGTGACCCTGGCGCCTATCGCGATTACGGAGACTGCCACTCGCGAACGCAGCGCCATCACCGAAGATACCCACTCATACACCACTGACGCTACACGCACGGCCACGCCGTTAAGCATGTCGCTGCGCGAGACGCCGCAGTCGGTCAGCGTCATCACCCAGCAACGCATTCAGGACCAGGATCTGCATACGATCCTCGACGTGGTCAACAATGCGACCGGTGTGTCGGTCAACCGCTACGAGACCAGCCGGGCGCAGTTCAACGCCCGTGGTTTTGAACTCAACTCGCTGATGATTGATGGCGTGCCCACCATTTATGAGCAGCCATGGAGTTCGGGGGAAATTTTCAGCAGCCTGGCCATGTATGACCGCGTTGAAGTCGTACGCGGCGCCAACGGCTTGATGACCGGTGCCGGCGACCCGTCCGCGTCCATCAACATGGTGCGCAAGCGCGCCAACAGTAAAGACCTGAAGGGGTCTGTAGAACTGAGCGCCGGCACATGGGACACCTATGGCGTCGAGGCCGACGTCTCCACGGCGCTGAATGAGGAAGGCACTGTTCGCGCGCGGCTGGTCGGGGAAACCAACGAGGGCGACACGTGGATCGACATGAACTCGAACAAGCGCCAGACCCTCTACGGCACGATGGATATCGACCTGACGCCCGACACCACGCTCTGGTTCGGCTTGAGCCGGCAAGAAAGCAACGCCGACTCGCCGATGTGGGGCGGCCTGCCCGTCTGGTACGCAGACGGCAGCCGCACCAACTGGAGCCGCTCGAAGTCAACCTCCGCCAAATGGAGCAAGTGGGACACGACCTACGAGACCTACTTCGTCAATCTTGATCACACCTTTGCCAACGACTGGCAAGTCAACCTCAGCTACAACCGTGGCGAGCGCACCGGCGACTCTTCCCTGCTGTACCTGTCCGGTAATCCAGGCAGGAACGGTAGCGCCGGCATGTCTTCGTTCCCGGCGACCTACAAGACCGAGACCACCCAGGACGACTACGGCATCCGTTTCAATGGCCCGTTCTCGTTCCTCGGTCGTGAACACGAATTGGCCTTCGGTTATGTCGACAGCAAGCAGAAGTTCGACGCCGACTCGCTCGACGCGCAGACAGGCTTTGACGGCGTTGCCGATTTCGATGCCTACAACGGCAATTTCGCAGAGCCGGTATGGGGCCCGAGGACCGATTACGGCTACAGCGAGACACGCCAAAAAGGGCTGTACGCCGCAACCCGCCTGAACGTGACCGACGATTTGAAAGTGATCCTTGGCGCGCGTGAAAGCTGGTACGAGAAGACCAGTGATGACATTTTCTCGGAAGTCAGCAAGACCGATGTCGATCATGAGCTGACGCCTTATGCGGGTATTGTCTACGACCTCACCGACAACCTCTCGGCTTATGCCAGCTACACGGAGATCTTCCTGCCGCAATCGGTACGCGACCGCAGTGGCCAGGCATTGGAACCGATCGTTGGCGAGAGCACTGAGTTGGGCCTCAAGGGTGAATACTTCGGTGGCCGCTTGAACGCTTCCGCTGCGATTTTCCAGATCAAGCAGGACAATCTGGGCCAGAACACCGGCGCGCTGATCGATCCTTCAAACCCGGTTGGCGGCTTCGCCTACGAGGCGAGTGAAGGCGCGACCAGCAAGGGTTTCGAGCTGGAAGTTTCCGGCGAACTCGCAACGGACTGGAATGCATCGGCCGGTTACACCCAGTTCACGGCCGAAGATGCCAAGGGCGACGACGTCAACACGCTGTACCCGACCAAGTTGCTGCGCACCTTTACCACCTACCGTCTGCCAGGTGCTTTTAACAAGCTGACCATTGGCGGCGGGGTTAACTGGCAGGATTCGATCTACACCTATGCCGTCAACCCGGCCGGCAATTCCGAGAAGATCCAGCAGGATGCCTATGCCCTGGTCAACCTGATGGCTCGCTACGAATTCACCGACAACCTCTCGGGCCAGCTGAATGCCAATAACGTCACCGACGAGAAGTACTTCGACATCTTCGACGCCTACGGCGCCCTGACGTACGGTGCACCGCGCAGCATTACCGCTTCGGCGAAGTACCGTTTCTAAGGCACCCGGTCGGGTGGCGCTGCTACCCGAGATCTACAATACGAAGAAAGCACAACACCGGCCTTGCGCCGGTGTTGTGCATTTTGATGATTGGCAACTCTGGATTCAGCCGGCCAGTTACACTGACGCTCATGCCAATGTTCGGACTTAAGGGATAGTCAGCTTCATGTGGAAAAGTTGGTTGCAAAAACTCACCGGAAAAACATCTCTTACCGCAGTTACCCTACTCCCACCCGATCCACCAGAAACTACAACCACATGTGATTGGAAGTTGCTTGTCACGTCATGGAATGGATTCGACCGGGAGGCTGGCTTGCGGGCAGTCAGGTCTTCGCAGTCGGCCGAACGTCTGGCGGCTATTATCGTGCGGCTCAACGACTGGGTACCTCAGGTTCGCGAGGCTGCCAGGTGTGCTTTCGAAGACTACTTAACGCCAGCATATTCCGCGTCGTTGATCGCTCAAACTCCCGCCATTCTTGCACTTGAACATCGCCGACGCGAAGATCACAGCGTGACGATCAATAAGCTTGAAGCGCTGCTGGCAACACCTGAATGCCTGGTTCAAAGCATGACAGCCTTCAAAGCGAGCCGTGGCTGCTGCGCACGGTTGCTTTTCAGGGTGATCACCAAGACAAAGGTTGAAGATGAACTGGAGGCGTTTCTTATAACGAGCCTTCACCACGCGGATTTCAGCGTACGTCGGTTAGCGCTTGGCAAGGCAATCGAGCTTCCGCACACATTGGCTCAAAGAGCCATCGCCTTCGGGCTCGGCAGCAACAGCAGCATTCTCAGGAGACTGTCGTTTCTGGAAGCGATCCGATTGCAAAAGGACCGTGCACAACTGATCAAAGACTTTTTGACGGACCCATCGCCGGCGGCGAGGTCGACAGCGCTATGGGCAGCCAAAAAGTATGACGTTGACCCATTGTCAGTACTTCAGGCGCATCTGGCTGGCGCGATACCCAGTACAAAAGCTCGGTGGCTCGGTGTACTCGGGTTGGCGCAATTCCTCAACATGCGTATCCCTGAAGGCTGGATGAGAGCAGCCCTAAGCCAAAACAGTGGCGCAGTTCGTTCGCTCGTATTGATCCTCGAGGGGGAAGACCGGCCTGCGTTGCTTATCGCAGCGATCGCAGATCCGTCCCGGCCCGTCTTTGAAGCCGGCGTCCAAGGCTTGCGCCCTCAACCTTGGAGCATCATCGAATCGGCATTTACCCATCAACTCGAAACACTTTGGGTAACGTTGTCCCCCTCTCGACGCCAGGCGCTCCTCGAACTGATGCCCAAATGGACCCAGGCAGGGTTTCTTCTTCATCAGCTTCACCGCGGCCCTTGTGAGCCATCTTCGCTTGAGCAGATAAGGGTGTGGGTCGACGCCCAGCCCTACTCCATCACCGACCGAGAAACACCGAAAAGTGAGTGTGACCGGATCATTGAACAACTCAGTGCGCTGGAGATAGATCGGACATTACCTGTCGGGTCCATTGCCAGACTGACATGAGGTGGACAGGCTGATGGGCGCAACTGTGAATGTGGGTGTTGCGTCCGTCCGGGGCCAAGGCAACAAGTCCTCGCACAATCCAGCTCGACGGCCCAGAGCCATTGCTCGCAAGCAGACTTAAGTCCTCCCCTTGGAACCTCCATCTGCGACCGACCTACGAACTTCATATTGTCAGACCAATGGAAATAGCTCTTGAAGAATGGCAATCACTTTGCGCAAGTGATCCATCAATGAAGCTAGAAAACGAGTTGGCTCGCAGAAATCCCGTCACCGGTGAAACCATTGTCTCCAGCGGGAAAAATTCAGCAACTTGGACGTCTCTACTAACACAACAACAGTATCTCTTTGATTATCGCAGGGAGATGATTTCCTTCGTCTACAGCGATGCGGCAATCATAAAGGCCAAGGAAATTGCGAAAGCACTCGCAGCCAGTGTTGAAGGCGATGAAGGTGAGGAATATTGAAAATAGCTTGATGACGGATGCTCTCTGACTTCCGATCAATGGAGTTCACCTGCCAGCTGCTGACAGGCAGAAATCGGCCAGAAGCAGAACCTGGACTCGCTGCTAATGCGTAATGTTTTCGGTCGATTGTCTAAAACCGCGCCTTGCCATGCGTAACCCCTGGTTCGGTTTGAGTATCACGCCAGACACGCGACATAACGCGAGGAAAAAAAGCGATACCGCACACAACACTCGAGATCTATCGTCTACTTTTAGTTAGGTCATTCAATTTTTTGAGGAAGAAATATGCGAATTGTTATCCCTGCGGTTGCTGTGCTCGCATTGTTTGGCTGTGCGACGAACTCTGGCATCGTTGACCTTGGCGGAGGCAATTACGTTTATGAAAAGGAGGACGCGATGGCCTATAACGGTAGCTCGGTGAAGGTAGAGATACTAAAAGAGGCTGCTGCGTTTTGTAATAAACAAGGTAAGCAGCTTTCTGTACAAAGCTCCTCTGCAAAACCTTATGACCCCTACTCTTCGTATGCAGGTGCGGAAGTACAATTCAGTTGCATATAAACTGCTTGCCTGCCTGACAAACGCTTCGAATGGGGCTGGCTGGAGGCTGGGCTTGCTAGCTTCCCCCCTCAATCACAACATCAGTCAACGTGCGCTACGGGTCGATTGCCCCCCTCACGACACATATTGATCAGCTCAAAAGCGGTTAATATCGCTGCGCTTCGTCTACCCTCTCAAAGCGCCCCGTAGCAATCAGCATGTGCCGGGCACATCGATATTCTTCCGTTCATTTCACCGGAGAGCTTCCATGCTCAAGCGTACCCTGGCCCTGGCCGTCGGCTTTACCCTGTCTTTTGGCAGCTTGTTGGCGCAAGCCGCCGACACCTTGAAAGTCAGCGCGATTCCCGATGAAGCCCCGACCGAACTGTTGCGCAAGTTCAAGCCGCTTGGTGCTTATCTGGAGCAAAAACTGGGCATGAAGGTTGAGTTCGTGCCGGTGAGCGACTACCCGGCCGTGGTCGAGGCGTTGGCCACTGACCGCATCGACATGGCCTGGCTAGGCGGTTTCACATTCGTGCAGGCGCGGCTGAAAACCGGCAATGCGATTCCGCTGGTACAGCGCGAACAGGATGCCCAGTTCACCAGTAAATTCATCACCGCCGACCCGAACGTCAAATCCCTCGCCGATCTCAAGGGCAAGACCTTTGCCTTCGGCTCGGTATCCTCGACGTCGGGCAGTCTCATGCCGCGTTATTTCATGTTGAAGGACGGCATCAAGCCGGAAACCTACTTCAGCCGCGTGGGCTACTCCGGCGCCCATGACGCCACCGTCGCCTGGGTTCAGGCCGGCAAGGTCGACGCCGGGGTGCTGAACGCCAGCGTGTGGGAAAAACTGGTCGCCGCCGGCAAGGTCGACACCAACAAGGTCAAAGTGTTTGCGACTACACCGGCCTACTTCGATTACAACTGGACGGTGCGCGGTACCCTCGACCCGGCGCTGGCGGCGAAGATCAAGGCGGCCTTCCTCGCACTCGATCCGGCGAACCCGAAGGACAAGGAAATTCTCGATTTGCAGGCCGCCAGCCGGTTCATCGAAACCAGTCCTGACAATTACAAAGGCATCGAGGAAGCCGCACGCGCCGCCGAACTGCTGAAATGACATTGCGTCTGACCCAGGCCAGCCTGACCCACGCCAACGGCGTCCAAGCGCTGCGTGACGTGGGCTTGCACATCGGTGCAGGCGAACAGGTCGCCATCATCGGCCCGTCCGGCGCCGGCAAGTCGAGCCTGCTTAACTTGCTGGCTACCGCATTTCGACCGGACAACGGCGAGCTGCAGGTGCTCGGCGAGCAAGCGTGGCAGCTGTCTGCCCGACAGCGACAGCGTTTGCGCGCGCGCATCGGTCTGATCCATCAATCGCCGCCCCTGCCGCCGCGCCAACGTGTAGTCACTGCGGTGCTGGCCGGCAAACTGGGGCAATGGGGCCTGGGCAAGAGCCTGCTGAACCTGCTGCATCCGCTGGACATTCCGGGCGCACGCGCGGCGTTGGCCAGGCTCGACCTGGGCGACAAGTTGTTCGCGCAATGCCAGCAACTGTCCGGCGGACAACTTCAGCGCGTGGGCATTGCCCGCGTCTTGTATCAAGCGCCCGAGGTGTTGCTGGCCGATGAGCCGGTATCGGCGATGGACCCGGTGTTGGCCGAGCACACGCTTTCAGTACTGTGCCGCCATGCCCGGGAACACAACGTCACCCTGGTCGCCAGCCTGCACGCGGTGGAGCTGGCCCTGGCGCACTTTTCGCGGATCATCGGCCTGCGTGACGGGCAGATCCTGTTCGACCTTGCCGCCAGCGACATCGACCGCGAGTTGCTCGACAAGCTCTACGCCAACGAGCAACTGCAATCCTCGCCGGTGCCTCCAGTGTCCTTGAGTGTGCAGATCCCCCGATGCTGACGTCTGCTTCCCGCGATCCTGCCGCCCTGCCCCGTTTGCTGCTCAGCCTTCTGGCAATCGCCCTGTTGTGGCCGGGCATCCACTTCAGCGAACTGGACCTCAGCGTCCTGGTGGCGAGTGACAGTCAGAGTGAGATGGGCCGGTTTGTCTCGGCTTTCTGGCCGCCGGCTCATGATGCGGAGTTCATCGATCTGCTGTTGCAAGCCACCCTGCAGACCCTGGCCATCGCCACGGCCGGCATGGCCCTGGCGTTGCTGCTGGCCGTCCCCGCCAGCCTGCTGGCCAGTCGCGCCCTGTCGCTGTCGGCCGCCTCCCGTGCCGGCCGCCCGAGCTTCGGCGGCCAACTGCTGCGTTGGCCGGTACGCGGTTTGCTGATTTTCCTGCGCAGCGTCCCGGAAATCGTCTGGGCCTTGCTGTTCGTGCGCGCCGTCGGCCTTGGCCCGACCGCTGGGGTGCTGGCCATTGCCATTACCTACAGCGGCATGCTGGGGAAGGTCTATGCGGAAATTTTCGAATCGGTGGACCAGCGCCCAGCCCACGCGTTACTGCGCTCAGGCAGCGGTCGGCTTGCGGCGTTTTGCTACGGGATCTTGCCCAATGTCGCGGCGGAGCTGATGTCGTACACGGTGTACCGCTGGGAGTGCGCGATCCGCGCCTCGGTGGTGATGGGCTTTGTCGGTGCTGGCGGTCTGGGTCAGCAAATGGACCTGTCGTTGCGCATGTTCGCCGGTGGTGAAGTGGCCAGTCTGTTGCTGATGTTTCTCTTACTGGTGCTGCTCGCCGATCAACTCAGCCGCCTGCTGCGCTGGAGGCTGGCATGAATCGCCTGATCAACCTGGCCCTGATCCTCGCAATAGGCATCGCGGTCGTCGCTTCTTTCAGCTACTTGAACATCGACCTTGGCGAGCTCGGTGCCGCCGGCAACCTGAAACAGATGGGGGCCTATGCGCAGCGTTTTCTCAGCCCGGACCTGAGCGCGGGTCATCTGCAAGCCATCGGACACGGCGCCCTGGAAACCATTGCCATGTCCGCCCTTGGCACCCTGCTCGCGGCGGTATTCGGCCTGCTATTGGCATTGCCTGCGGCCGGGCGTTTCGGCTGGCCTTTTCAGAGTGCGTCGCGTCTGGTACTCAATGCCTTGCGCGCGGTTCCGGAACTGGTATGGGCCGCGTTGATGGTCCTGGCCGCCGGACTCGGCCCCAACGCCGGCACCCTGGCATTGGCCCTGCACACCACTGGCGTACTCGGCCGGCTGTTTGCCGAAGCACTGGAAAACACCCCACCAGAGCCCGCCGAAGCCATCCGCCTGCAAGGCGGTAATGCCGTTTGGGCATTCTGTTACGGCACACTCCCCAACCTGTTGCCGCAGCTGCTGGCGTACATCCTGTACCGCTGGGAAAACAACATCCGCATGGCCAGTGTGCTCGGCTTCGTCGGGGCCGGTGGCTTGGGGCAAATGCTCTATGTCAGCCTCAGTTTGTTCCAGGAAGCTCAAGCCAGTACGGTGATCCTGGCCATGTTGCTGCTGGTGTTCGCCGTCGACTCATTGAGCAGCTGGAGCCGTCAACGCTGGGTCAAGGCTTGATGGCTACTCCTCAGAACGCCCCGTGCCCTCGCGATCGTGCGGGTAGTGTCTGATGAGCGCAAACGCCGGCAACCAGGATTCGCGCCGCACGATCCAGCTCTCGTAAGTGGGCATCAGTTGATCAGGCTCATCGAGGGATCCCAGGTTCACTTCGATTTCGTCGGCGGTACGTGCGAAAACGGAAGAGCCGCAGCGAGGACAAAAATGCCGTCCGGCGTAGTCGCGGGTTTCACCCACGATCTTCACTGCCTCCTGGGGGAATATCGCGCAGGCATTAAAAAGGGCCCCGTGATGCTTGCGGCAGTCGAGACAGTGACAGAGACCGACCCGGTAGGGCCGTCCTGTCGCCTCGACTCGGACATTGCCGCACAGGCAGCCTCCGGTGAATCGGTCCATGCTGCGTCTCCTCTGAATCCACGCTTGAAGGCCCGTGCCGTCTGCATCAAGCCGTCGACATGGCGAACGTAATGAACCCCGTCGTGATAGTGGTCAAGGTCAGTCCGAGCAAAAACAGGCCGTCGGCAATTCGCTCCAATTGATAATTGCGCTTGGCCTTGCGCGTCCGAAGCGCCCAATAGGCAATCAGGCACGTCGTCAAATAGACGATCGCGTTGATCGCCAGCAGGTTCTGCCCGATAAGGTCCTCCTGGCGGACGTTGATCACCACCCGAAGAATCCCGACAACGGTGAGACAGACGCCCACCATCGCGCCGGATGAAGCGAATATATGGACACAGATGTCGTCATCCAGCGTGGTGTTTCGTTCGGAAATCATCGAGCCACCTCATCATTGCAGGTGCTGATTACTGCGGCACGCAGTGGGTCAGGTTCAGCGTAACCCAGAAGTAAAAATCAGCATTCTGCGACCCGGAAAATCGGATAGTCGGCGCGCTGACCGAGTCTGTCGAACAAGCGACCAGCGGGTTGGCAATACCTGGTGATAACACCTATTTTTTCAGCTCCGATTGACACGACAGAGTTGACGAAAAGGAGCCATCAAATGCGATCCCTCAAAGCAATTCTCGTTACATCACTGCTCGGTGCCGGTCTGATTGTTCATACGGGCATCGCGAGTGCCGAAGGGGACATTGCGAAAGACGTCAGAGAGGACGTTCGTGATGTCGACAAAGATGTCGACCGTGACGGAAAAGACATCGATAAAGAAGCCAAGGAGTTGGATAAAGAGCGACATAAAGATGATCGCCATCTAGATAAAGAAGAGAAAAAGCACCTTTGATGCTTATCAAAAAGTGCTGCTCATCGCCTGGACGCTGCCCCTTGGATCCCAAAACTTGCGCGTAACGAGAATTGTTCTAAACTGCTAAAAGTTGCGCGCAACCCCCCTCAAAGCCACGCAGGACATGGCCTTGCGCATTTGCGTGGTGTCTTCTGATCACCCTTCGGCAACGCATAGGCGGACTGCGCACGCAGTTCCTTGCCAAGCCATCGAAGGTCGCGATCATGCCCAGAGCTTTCAGCGTCCGCCCCTTTGCATGCTGCGTAAGCGTCGTTGCGCTGGCATTGACCGGTTGTGCGACCCAGCACTCCGCTGAGCCTGCGTCCCCACCGCTACGCCAGAATCCCGAATTTACCTACGATGCCAGCGGTGTGACCCACGCCACGCTGACGGCGGCCGAACAGCAGGTCAACGTCGGTAATGAGCGTTACGTGTCCCTGGTGTTCAACGGCGACTACGATTCGCCGCTGATTCGGACCCGACCGGGCGGGACCATGGCGATCCGCCTGGATAACCGCATGGACGAAATCACCAACCTGCATTTCCACGGCATGCAGGTATCCCCCCTGGACGAGGGTGACAATATTTTTCGCGTGACCCAGCCTCATCAGGTCGGCGAATACAACGTCAAGCTGCCCCTCCAGCACAGCCCGGGCGCCTACTGGTATCACAGCCATTTCCATGGTGGCTCCCAGCGTCAGGTATCCGCCGGGATTGCCGGACCGATTCTCGTCGACGGCATGCTCGATCCTTTTCCCGAACTCAAGGGCATCAAGGAACAGGTCCTGGTGCTGCGTAATTTCCAGAAAACCCTGACCGGCAAAGTCGCCAGCGAGATCATCACCAGCGCGCCGTCGATCCGCACGGTCAACGGCCAGGAAGTGCCGATCATCGACATCAAGCCCGGTGAAACCCAGCTCTGGCACTTCATCAATATTGCGGCGAACCAGTATTTCCGGATTCGCATCAACGGTCAGTCGGTGCAGGTGTTGTCCCGCGATGGCAATACCGTTACGCGCCGGGTCGACGCGGATCAGGTGCTGATCGGGCCGTCGGCGCGGTTCAGTGTGTTGGTGGTCGGGCCACCGGCAGGCTCCTACGAAGTTGAAACGGGCTCCGGCAATACCGGCCCGGCCGGCGATGATTACCCGCAAGCCAAACTGGCGGTATTGCGTTCCAGCGGTGAGCGGGTCGCGACCCGGCAGATCACCAGTGCGTATCCGCCGGCAGAGGACTTCAGCAAGATCGCGGTGAACAAGACGCGTCAGTTCGCTTTTCAGGACTCGGACACCGACTCCAACGCGTTCTTGATCAACGGCACCCGCTTCGAACTGGACCGGGTCAACACCACGGTCAAGCTCGGCGATGTGGAAGAGTGGCGCCTGTTCAATCCGTCCCAGGAATTGCATCAATTCCATATTCACCAGGTGGATTTCCAGGTCACCGAACTCAACGGCAAACCGGTGCAGTTCAGCGGCTACCGGGACAATGTGTTCATCCCCGCCACGGGTTCGATCACCGTGCGGATTCCGTTTCGCGATCCGGTGATCCTCGGCAAGTTCGTCTACCACTGCCACATCCTCGAACACGAGGACGGCGGCATGATGCAGGCGATCCAGGTGGTCAAGCCCGAGGACTATGAGCAGGCGGTCAAGCTCGAACCCTTGGGCGGGCTGTACGGTGAAAACAACCAGTTGTGCTCCTACCTGCGCAACACCGGACAGGACCCGAAAGCGTCCAGCCCGCTGATCAAGTAAAGGGGCAATGCCATGTGCAACTATCGCTTGGCTGTTTTACTTGTGGGATCGGTGTATGCCGTTGAATCGACGCTGGCCGACGACGGGCAATACCCCAACGTCGGCATGGATTACGACGCGACCTTTCAGTTTGACCATGTGCATGCCGATTCGCCCCAGGGCGGCAATCGCAACAGCTCGGATGCCTACCCGGACATCAACAGCACGTTTTACTTCCGTTTCAGCCACGATCAGCAGATCCAGTTTTCCACCGAGATCAATCCTGTGCAGGGGCCGGAACCCGGGCAGAAACGCTTTTTCGAAGACGTGGGCCTGGTGATCAACGACCTCAACTATTACCAGAACAACGCCAACTCGGCGTTCATGGTTGGCAAGTACCACGTGCCGTTCGGTCGTGCGCAGGACCAGGCGCCCGGGCTCTACACCGAAGATTTCGTCGCCACTTACGATCTGGACGGCATGCTCGGCGGCACGGTGGCGTACCGGTTTTTCGATCAGCGCCTGGGCATGATCGAACCCAACATCAGTGTCTACACCGCCGACAATTCGTTTCTCGGAAGGCCTTACCTGCGCCATGGTGAGAAGCTCCAGCGCTCCGATGGCGGCCCGTCGAACACCGGCAAACTCGACTCCTATGCGCTGACGGTGAACTGGCTGGCGATTCCGGCGGTGCCCTATCTGGAAATGCAGGCCGGCTACATGTTCAACAAAAAGGCCGAGGACGAGACGCAAGCCAATCCACCTGGCGAAGACGATGAAACCATCAAGATCGCCTCCGCCCGCTATATCTGGGCCTACTCGCCGAGCACCGACCTGGAGCCGACGCTGGCGGGGCATTACTTCGATATCGTGCCCTTCATCGAATTCGCCGATGTCGACAATGAAGAGGGCATCAAAGGCAATGACACCCGTTACCTGACCACGTCGTTGACCTTTGATTTCGGTGACTGGGCACTGGGCGCGACACGCACCGACAAGCATCGTGAATCCACCGGGGGTGCGGATCGGCAGGATTACCTCAACGAGCTGAGCCTGACCTACAACATCACCGGCCAGCTCAAGCTTGGGTTGTCAGCCGGCACGCAAAAGCAGGATGGCCAGATGTCCGAACTGGTCGGGCTGGCGCTGACCTATTCGGGAGGGTATTGAGTGATGAACAGGCTGCGCGTGGCAGGCCTTCTGTTGCTGATGGGGTTGGCCAGCGGCGTCATGGCGGCAACCCGAACCGACATCGGTGGGCCGTTCCAACTGACCAACCAGAATGGCCAGCGGGTTACCGAACGCAGCTTTGGCCAGCCGGCATTGCTGTACTTCGGGTTCATGACCTGCCCGGCCATCTGCCCTACTGATCTGGCGAAAATGGCCCGTATCAGTCGGCAACTGCAACAACAGGAAGGCATCACGGTGCGGCCGATCTTCGTGACCATCGACCCGGAGCGTGACACGCCGAAAAAACTCAAGGAGTACGTGAGCTACTTCGCCAGCGACTTCGTCGGCTTGACCGGCTCGGCACAAGACATTGTCCGCATCACCGACGCTTATCACGTGTATTACAAGAAAGTGCCATCCGGGGACAAACCGGACCAGTACATGATGGATCACTCGACGATCCTGTTTCTGCTCGACAGCCAGGGCCGCTACCTCAAGCATTTCGGTCGCGGCATGAATGAGAAGGACATCGAAAAACAGGTGGTCGCTGCACTGGCCGATGCAGCGGCCGGACGCTAGATCAAATCTCCCCCACTGCTTGGCCCGAATCGGACTTCATTGTGGCCAGAGATCGACCGGAAAGTACTTCTGCGAAATCTGCGTGTACTTGCCCGAAGCATGCAGCTGAGTGAGCGCCTGATCGATTCGCGCCTTGAGAGCAGTGTCACTTTTGCGCAAGCCCGCGCCGATACCCAGGCCATAGAGCAAAGGGTCCATCTTGACGCTGCCTACGCCCTTCTCCTCATACGCCAACCCGTCCTGGGACTTCAGGAAATCGATGTCGCCGAGCTTGTCGAGGAACATCACATCGATACGGCCTGCCAGCAGATCGGCGTTGCAGTCTTCCTGCGTGGTGTAGATACGGATGGTCGAGGCTTTGCCGTAAGCGGTGCGGATGAACTCGGCGTTGGTGGTCGAGCCCTGCACCCCGATGGATTTGCCGGCCAGGCCTTCCGGTGTCAGCGTCAGGTTGACGTCCTTCGCAGCAACGAAAATCCCGGTCGTCTCGTAGTAAGGGCGCGAGAAGGCGATGACTTTCTGCCGCTCAGGGCTGATGCCCATTGAGTTGAAGAGCACGTCGAACTTGTTGGCGAGCAGGGCCGGGATGATGCCGTCCCAGGCCACTTCCTTGATCTCGCACTCGGCTTTCATCTGTTCGCAGAGCGCGCGGATCAGGTCGGGCTCGAAACCGGTGTATTGCCCGGTGGGTGTCTTGACCAGAAACGGCGGATACGGCTCGGCGGCCACACCGAAACGCAGCTTGTCGTCTGCTGCGCTGGCCGGAGCCGTTAAGGCACTCAACGTCATGCCGATTGAGGCCAGTAAAGCCAGATTGCGGAGTATTCGTTTCATGGTCGATCCTTTTTTTCAGGAGGATGGTTGCGAACAAAACGATTCAACATCAGTACAAAAAAACCTTTCTAAACCCTGGGTACCGGCAACGGCAGCCATCCCTGGATCGCTTGCCAATCCGGCTCGAGGGCGGCAAAACGAGAGAGCGAGAACGTCGACAGGTCGGCGAAGCTGCACTCACCGTCGATTACCAGATCGCGAATGGCATGACCGCTCGCCGGCGAGAGCCCGAAACCGACACCGGACATCGTCGCGACCGCGACGTTATCCAGCGCCGCCGGACGATCGATGACGGGGCGACCATCCGGCGTGTTTTCAATGAATCCTGCCCAGCTGCGAATCACCCGTTTGTGCGCGATTTTGGGGAACAGTTCGGCCAGTCGTTTGGCGATATTGCATTGCAGGGGTGTCGACTGCGGACGCGTGCCGCGCAGATCGGCGAGTTCGACCCATTCATGCGGGCCGCCGCCATACGCGAGGTTGCCGCGCAGGGTTTGCCGGCCATACAAACCATTGCCATCGACACCCCCCACCGCCAGTAACGGCAACGGTTCGGTCACGATCATCTCGGCGCGGGCGGTGACCAGCGGAATGTCTACGCCCAGTTGCGCCGCCAATTCACCGGTATGCGGGCCGGCGGCAATCACCAGGTGGTCGCAGGCGATCAAGCCTTGTGCCGTGCGCACGCCCGTCACACGATCGCCTTGGCGTTCGATGGCGATGACGGGCGTGTGTTCGAGAACGCGGCCGCCGAGATTTTGCAGCGCCCATGCGTAGGCCTGCAGGGTGCGGTGCGGATTGGCGTGGCCGCCGAAATGGTAGTAGTAGCCCGCCAACACGTTATCGCCCGCGAAAGGCACGAGTTCCCGAACCTCCTGAGGGTCCAGGAGGTCAGCGCGCAATCCATAATACTTGGCTTCGTCCACGACTTTTTTGTCGAGTGACAACTGGTGTTCGGTGAGATCGATGCTGATGCGGTCCGGGCGATACTCGGTGGGGTAACCCAGCAATTCGTCCATCATCGGCCACAGTCGCTGTTCTTCGAGAAACAGCGGACTGTGGTGATGCGAACACCCGCCGCCGTTACGGCCCGAGGCGCCCCAGCCAATCAGGTGGGCGTCGAGGACCAGCACATCGACGCCATCGCGCGCCAGCCACCAAGCGGCGCTCAGTCCGGTCACACCGCCACCGACGATGACGACAGATGCACGGTTGGATGATTTCTTGACTGCCTGCATGGTGTCAGCCCTCGTTCTGCGAAGGGTTTATGTGATCGACGGCATCCTGCGGGCGCTTGGCCACGGTTTGCTGTCCGGTGCACAGCCAGAACGGCGTCCACTGTGACGGCATGTCAAACCAGGCATCCCAGCGGTTATGCATCGACGGCGCTTCCTCGATCTGGCCAATCTGGTGCAGTGACAGCGGACGGACCGGCGGGCGAAACGAGGCCAGCGCAATCTCGCCAACGCTCAAACCGGCGCCGATGCCGAGCAAGGCCGCCACCTGTTCGCGGCAACGACGTCCCTGGCAGGGACCCATGCAGGCGCGGGTGAGACGCTTGGTCACATCCGGGTGGGGGGAGTCGTTTGCCATGGTGTTTTGCAAGGCCGCGTCGGCAGGTGTCCAGTCGAGATAGCGCGGCGGTTGCTGGCCGAGGATTTCGCTGGCCGTGACCTCTTCGCACAGGCAAACGAAGGGTTCGTTCTGTGCATGGACGGTGGACGCGCGCACCCAGGCTTCGCGATTGGCGGCAACGTCGCAGACCGGCTCGTCGGGCATCGACGCTTTGTCGTTCTGCGCAACGTCCACACCCAACGCAGCCAGCACGGTGTGCGCGGCGATCCGGCCTTCGCGCCGGGAAATCGTGTCGTCGAGGCTTTTCGAGGCCCAGACGCCGGCGCAGTCGCCCGCCACCAGAACAAACGGCAACGACGTGCGCTGTGCCGAGTCCGTGTCGGGGACGTGGCCGCCTCGGTCAGCCTGAAATAACGTGCTGCACCCTGCTGCCTCGATCAGTTCGATCGCAGGGATGGCCGCCACTCCTAACAGCACCGTGTCGCATTCGATCTCGGTCAGCGCTCCGCCAACGGGGCTACCCGCAGCGTCGACAGTCACCGCGGTAATCCGCTTGACGCCAAAGGCATCTCCGGCCGCCTCGCGAACCACATGCCCCGTCAACACCTGAGCGCCCTGCTCGAGCATCTGGCCAAGTAGCGTGGAATCGCCACTCACCCGCCCGGCCTGTTCAATGATGGCGGCAATCTGCACGCCTTTGCTGATCAGCGCGTGGGCCGACACCAGCGCTTGCGTATCGCTGCCGACCAGCACGGCGCGCTTGCAGTCCAGCGCCTCGTAAACCGTCGCCAACCGATGTGCAGCGCTTACGCCCATCACGCCGGGGCGATGCCAGCCGTCGAAGGCCAGGCCCATGTCCCGCCTTCCGGCGGCGACGATCACCTGTTTGAAACGCAGCAGCCAAGCGTTTTGGTCATCAGCGAGGCCGGCGACGGCGCCCTCGATCCACGCCGTGGTGCGTTGCTGGGGAAACAGGCCCCAGACCGCCGTGCCGAGCCGCACGTCGACCCCGGCGTCGAGCGCCTCGACGATCTCCGGGCGGGCATCGAGCAGTGACTGCAGCACGCTGTTGCGGTTAGCGACCCCGGCGCCCATTCGGCCACCGAAATGCAGTGGCACCTCCTCGCCCATGGTTTCGAGGGGCACCGGATTTTCGTCCACCAGGGTCACACGCAGGCCATGGCCAGCGGCGGTCAATGCGGCAGCGAGGCCCGCCGGGCCCGCACCGACGATGAGGATATCGGTCTCGTCGCTGATCGGCGGTGCCTTGCCGGCCACCGAGGCGGGATCGTAGTAGAGGTTGGGTGCGAGAGGTCGTTTCACGGTGTTTCCCCCGAAGTCAGGCGCGTGGGTAGGGACTAGAACAGCGAAGACGGCGGCTTGACGTCGCCCTCGGCGAAGCGCGACAGACGCAGCTGGCGCATGTCGAGTCCCGGGTTGCCAGAGTGAATCCAGTCAGCCAGGGTCTTGCCCACAATGGGGCCCATGGCAAAGCCGTGGCCGCAGAATCCGGTGGCCACCGCCAAACCGCGCGGCGACGTTTGCGCATCGATGACAGGAATGCCGTCCGGCAAGACATCGATAGCGCCCGCCCATCGGTCGGCGATCTGTGTATTCACCTGCCCGGGGAATGCGGCTTTGAGCGCGTGCATGGCGGTTTCCAGCCCCTTTTCATTGGGGTGGATAAGCGGATTGCGTTGGTGAATACCCGCGCCGAGCCGCGACGCTTGCGACCACGGCAGGCGCTGGTGCAGATCGGTCAGGCACGCACCGTTCAGATTGAAGCGAAACGATTTACGCTGAGCCCACAGCGATGGCGCATACCAATGGAGCGCGCGCAGATGGCCGAGCGTCATGTCGACGTCGACATGAGCGTCGTCGGCGATGTTGAAGCTGCCATCCAGCCTTTGCCGGAAGCCCACGCCGTTGGCGATCGTGGAAATGCCGCTCAGCGTCGGGCCGGCCGTGGTCCGCGCCACCGTTCCCCTGACCAGCTGCTGCGGCAGGGAGATGCCAAGCATCTTAAGCAGGCGGAAGGTCGTGACCCCGGCGGCGCACACCACCGTTTTCGCCTTCACGTAGCCACGTTCAGTTTCAACGCCGACGACCTGGCCGGCAGCGACATCGATGCCTTTGGCGCCGCACTGTTCGACGATATGTGCGCCCAGTTCACGGGCGCGCATTGCGAACGCACGAGCTACCAGCGTGGGCTCCGCCTGACCGTCGCTGGCGGTGAACAAACCACCCAGTTGCGGGACCGCGTAACCCGGCAGTTTCTTGGCCACCTCACGCGGCGACAGCATCACGGTGTCGAGCGAAAAACTGCGCGCGACCGATAGCCACGATTCGTATCCCTCACGTTCGACCTCATTGCCTGCGACGAACAGACAGCCGTCGTTGCGCCACCCCAGGTCGGTCTGGAGTTCGTGTTCCAGCGAACGCCAGATCTCGATGCTGGCTTGCATCATCGGCACTTCGGCTTCGTCTCGCGATTGCTGGCGCACAAAGCCCCAGGCGCGCGACGATTGCTGACCGGCAATGGTGCTTTTGTCCAGGACCAGAACCTTGGCCCCCGCTTTGCTGAGGTAGTACGCGCATGCACACCCCATCAGGCCGGCGCCGATGATGACCACGTCGACTTCACGAGGCAGGAGGTCCCGGGGTGTCGACGCAGTGGCAAATGCTGCTTCTGGAATGTTCATCAGGAGGACCGCCAGATTGAAAATGACGCGTAGCGCCGTGTTGTTGTTTCGGCTAAGAATGTGCCTCGAACATCCGAAGTTACAGTGATGTATCTGCATTAATCCCATGCGAGGAGCGCATAGACACATGAGCCGCCAACTGCCATCCATCGAGCTTTTGCAGGCCTTCCTGACGGTTGCGAAGACGGGCAACTTTGGCAAGGCAGGTGAGCAGCTCAACCTGAGCCAGAGCGCGGTGAGCCGGCAGATTGCGCAGCTGGAGACACGTCTGGATAACCGGCTGTTCGAGCGGCACACGCGCAAAATCGTGCTCACCGCCGAAGGCCGGTCGCTGGTGCCGGTGGCGGAGCAGGTCATCGGCCTGTTGTCGGATGCCTCGCACATGCTCGCCACCGTGGGACGAAGTGTCAGCCTGCGCGCACACCCGACCATGGCCGCGCGATGGCTGATTCCACGGCTGACGGCGTTTTATGCCTTGCACCCGGAAGTGACCGTCAGTGTCGACACGGTGTATCACCGCTTTCCCGACTTCGCGTTCGAATCGATCGACGCCATGATCGCTTACGGCACCGCCACCTGGCCCGACTTCGAAGCGCTGGAGTTGTGGGAAGAGGAGCTGATTCCGGTGTGCTCGCCAGCCTTGCTGGCCGGGACGACCCCGGAAGAGGTGCTCAGGACCGGACGCCTTGTGGACGCGAGCATGGATCGACTGGACTGGCGCCGCTGGGAAGAGTATTACCCGGGCTCAACCGGGGCCGATAACGCGCATTTGACGTTCGATACGCTGGAGTCGGCGATTGTCGCCGTGAAATGTGGTCAAGGCATCGCGCTTGTCGACGCCGTGCTCACCCGCGATGAATTGCTCACCGGGCAACTGACCCGCGTGCATGCGGGCCGCATCATCACGGGCGGACGTTACACGCTGGTCTATCCAAAGCGGGTGAAGCGCTCAAGCGGTTTTTGCGAGTTCCTCGACTGGCTGGAACAGGCAGTGCCCGGCCAGACCCGAAACAGCGCCTAAACCGTTTCACCGTTTCCTTCTGCGCCCGCCTTGGTGCTAAATAGAACGCCCAGGCTACAAGTCCAGACCCTGTCGCGTATTGCCGTGCAACGAGAAACCGATATGAACACCCATTTTGAGACAACAGCATGATCGAAGTCACCGAAGTTTCCATCGCCCAACTGCGTGCGGCGCTGGAGTCTGGCCAGACCACTGCGGTTGAGCTGGTCCAGGCCTATCTTGCCCGGATCGACGCCTACGACGGCCCCGACACGCCGACCGCGCTCAACGCGGTGGTGGTGCGCAATCCCGAGGCATTCACGGAAGCGCAGGCGTCCGATGCCCGTCGGGCCAAGGGCCAGACGCTCGGTCCGCTGGATGGCATTCCCTACACGGCCAAGGACAGTTATCTGGTGAAGGGCCTGACTGCGGCTTCCGGAAGTCCGGCCTTCAAGGACCTGATTGCCTATCGCGACGCCTTTACCATCGAACGACTGCGTGCCGCCGGGGCGATCTGCCTGGGCAAGACCAATATGCCGCCGATGGCCAATGGCGGCATGCAGCGCGGGGTCTATGGCCGTGCCGAAAGCCCATACAACGCTGATTACCTGACGGCTCCTTTTGCCTCGGGCTCCTCGAACGGCGCCGGGACCGCCACTGCCGCCAGTTTCTCGGCATTCGGCCTCGCTGAAGAAACCTGGTCGAGCGGACGCGGTCCGGCCTCGAACAATGGCTTGTGCGCCTACACGCCTTCGCGCGGGGTGATCTCGGTGCGCGGCAACTGGCCGCTGACGCCGACGATGGACGTGGTCGTGCCGTACGCCCGAACCATGGCCGACCTGCTCGAAGTGCTCGACGTGGTGGTGGCGGAGGATCCCGACACTCGGGGCGATCTGTGGCGGATGCAACCGTGGGTGCCGATTCCGAGCGTCGCTTCGGTGCGCCCCGCGTCCTACGCCGAACTGGCCGTAAAGGCTGATGCGCTTGCCGGAAAACGCTTTGGCGTTCCACGCATGTACATCAACGCCGACCCCGAAGCGGGCACCAGCGAGGCACCGGGCATCGGTGGCCCGACCGGGCAGAAAATCAACACTCGCCCTAGCGTGATCGGTCTGTGGGAAGAGGCTCGCAAGGCGCTCGAAGCAGCTGGCGCCGAGGTAATCGAGGTCGATTTCCCGCTGGTCTCCAATTGCGAAGGTGATCGTCCGGGCGCGCCGACCGTGTTCACCCGTGGCCTGGTGTCCAAAGAGTTTTTGCACCATGAGTTGTGGGACCTGTCGGCCTGGGCGTTCGATGATTTCCTGCGGGCCAACGGTGATCCGAAACTGAACCGTCTGGCTGACGTCGACGGGCCGCTGATTTTTCCCCACGACCCGGGCACCCTGCCCAATCGCGAAGACGACCTTGCCGCTGGCATGGACGAGTACGTGAAGATGGCCGAGCGCGGCATCACGCCGTGGGACCAGATTACAACGGTGCCGAACGGTTTGCGTGGACTGGAAGAAACACGTCGAATCGACCTGGAAGACTGGATGGATCGGCTGAACCTTGATGCGGTGCTGTTCCCGACCGTGGCTGACGTCGGGCCGGCGAATGCCGATGTCGATCTGCAGTCGGCGGACATCGCGTGGAGCAATGGTGTGTGGGTCGCCAATGGCAACCTTGCCATCCGGCATCTGGGGGTTCCGACGGTGACGGTGCCGATGGGCGTCATGCCCGATATCGGCATGCCAATCGGGCTGACCTTTGCCGGTCGCGCCTATGACGATTCAGCGTTGCTGCGGTTTGCTGCGGCGTTTGAGTCGGTTGGTTCCAAGCGATTGGTTCCGCCTCGGACCCCGCCGTTGCAGGGCTGAAAAAGCCGCGAGCTGGACTTCAGCCAAGCAAGCCCCCTGTGGAGAGGGGCTTGCTCGACTGAAGATTGTCTTAGGTAAGCACCATTTCACTTGTGCACGGTGCCTGCGACGTTTCCATCAGCAACTGACCCACTACGTCCGACAGAGCACTGTGCACATCCTCTCCCCCACGCAGGGCTCGCGCATAGACGTCCCGCTGCCGGTCTGCACTGGTGCCGTCCCGCAGAATCCGGCGGACTTGGGCGAACACCTCCTCCACACCCATCTTCTGCGCCGTGTCGCCAAGAATCTGTTGCGCCCTGAACAGCCATTGCCCGGCAGAGAACGGCCGGTCGTAACCTTCCATGATGAAGGAGGCATGGATACCGGACCGTTTCGCCCGCCAGCGGTTTTCCTTGAGAATCCATTGCGACGCTTGCGAATAACTCGATCCCGGTCGAGATTGATCGATAGCGTGGGCCACCAGCAATCGAAACAACGAGGCAATGCACAAGACGTCATCCAGGCGCGGACAGGCGTCCGTCATGCGCATCTCCAGCGTCGGGTATTTCGCGGCAGGCCGCAGCCCCCACCAGCAATCGCCCGCCTGCTTGATCGTGCCAGTGCGGATCAGCAACGCGACGTAGGCGTCATAGGCGCCTTGATCTTCGAAGAACTCCGGAATGCCCATGCGCGGCCACTCATCACACGCGGTCTGCCGGTAGCTCATGAAGCCGCTGTCGGCGCCGTCCCAGAACGGTGAAGACGTGCTCAGCGCCAACAACAATGGCATCCACGGCAAGACTTCGTTCATCACCTGAATACGATCCACGTGCCCGGGCACTTCAACATGCACGTGCAGGCCGGACAGCAGGCTGCGCCTTGCCACACACTGGTAGTCTTCAAACAGTTGAAGAAAGTGCGGGTGGTCCGTGGCCTGCTGCAGACGCCAATCAGCCAAAGGGTGGCTGCCGGCGCTGAGCAGTCCCAGACCGTCCATTTCGAGCGTTCGCCGCAGCCTTGTACGCGCTGAAAACAAGTACTCGGTTGCCTGTGCGACGCTGGTGAAAATCGGGGACGCGACTTCGATTTGTCCCTTGAACATCTCATGGGCAAAACACTCGCCCAACACTGTCTGGCACGCCGCAATCGAAGCGTCGGGAGGGTTTTCGGCCATACACCGGGTGTCGAGGTCGGTGATGAAGTATTCCTCTTCAATGCCGAACTTCAGGTGTCTGTTCATCGCTTCATCCCTCACCTTACGCCCTTGAATTCCAGCCTAGCCTAACGCCGTATCGAGAAACATCATGAGCCCGAACCCTAGCATCAGGCCCAGTGTCGCCGGGGTTTCGTGGCCGTTACGGTGTGTCTCGGGAATCACTTCATGGGAGACGACGAAGATCATCGCGCCCGCCGCCAGACCCAGGGCAATCGGGTAACCCAAAGCGAAGCCCGTGGAAATGCCGAGGCCCACGACCGCCCCCAACGGCTCCATCAGCCCTGAACCGACCGCGATCATCGCCGCCCGCAACGTCGAAATCCCCGTCACTCGCAGCGCCAGTGCAACGGCCAATCCCTCGGGGATGTCCTGGATGGCAATCGCCGTGGTTAATGGCAAACCCACCTTCATGTCGCCATTGGCAAAACTGACGCCGATGGCCATGCCTTCCGGCAAGTTATGCAGCGTGATGGCCAACACGAACAACCAGACCCGATTGATGCGCTGCGATTCCGGGCCTTTGCGGCCAATCTTCTGGTGCTCATGGGGGACAAAGCGGTCCAGCCCGATCATCAGCGCCACGCCCAGGCCCAACCCCAGAACCACGACACACGCCGCCAGCAGCTTGTTGCAACAAATAGCCTGCGCCGCCGCGATGCCCGGCAGGATGAGTGAGAAAGAACTGGCCGCGAGCATCATGCCGGCGGCGAAACCCAGCATGATGTCCTGGGTCCGTGCGGCAATGTCGCGCAAGACCACGGCCAGCACCGCGCCGAGCGCGGTCGCGGCGAAACCCGAGACACCGCCCAGAAATGCATACTTCAGGTTGACCCTGTCCGCCCCGGTCAAGGCGCTGTAGCCGCTGACCAGCAGCAGAGCGGTAACCCCCACCAGGGTCGACCAGAACAGAATGCTTAGCCAACGGCCGCTTTTTCCTGGGTCAAACCAGGCACGCCATGGGGCTCTTGCGGGCGAAGAATGTTCCGACATAAGGACACCTGTTTTCCGTTGGAGCGCTACGCCACACAAAACCCACGCCAACAGGGACACTCACTCGGTGAATGCCCCAATGCGCCGCCCACAGTTATCTGAAGGTGTTGTGCCTGAGAAAATTTTAAAAAGATTAGCCGCTCGCGACAGGCGGCACCTGAAAGGTGTTTTTGCGCGGTTTTATCACCAGTCGTCGGCGCTCAATCAATCGATTCAAACTTTTGTCTGCCTGTAGATCTCCACCGCAGGCACGAGCGTTTTCGTCGTTCGACGGTCCTTGAGAGTCGGAAAAAACGGGAGGCCTGTGTCAGACCTCCCGCTGTTTATGCTGCACGTTATAAAGTGCCTGATTACGAAGTGCCCAAACCTCGGGACAGATCGGCTGGCGTGTCGGGAGCTGCGCGATACTCCCCTTGAGGTTTCGTCTCTACGTCCGAGTGATCGGTAGTTTTGGTCACGGTATCGCGCACGGCTTCGAACCCTTCCCTTGCCTGTCGCTTTACCTTGTCGGCCAGCCCGGCGCTGGTCTTACCCAGGTAGCGTTGCTCGGTCGCTGTCGAAGGCAATGCCGCGCCCAGCATGGCGCCCAAGGCAATGCCCGCCGCCGCGACCATCAGCGGTTGTTCCTTCAGCAGTTGACTGAATTGATTGCCCAGCACCTGAGTGCTGCGCACCAATCGGTCACTGGCGTCATGCACGACATGGCTGATGTTGTCGGTGGCAGCTCCCAGGTTATCGCCCAGGTGCGCGGCCTTGCCTTTGACGCTTTGATAACCGTCCTTGAGCGCGTCCGCCGTCTGGTGCAAATGGCCGCGCGCACTGTCGATGCCGTCAGCCAGGCCATCGGCCCATTCTCCGACGGTGTTCTGATCCGGGCCCACGCGATAGCCTGGACGGGGTGACGGCGGGCGATTCTGGCTCATCATCAACCACAGCAGTCCAACGGATGTCAGCACGGCGGGAACCGGGTTATTGCGAACGCTGGTCCCCAGATTGCTCAGGAAGGTCGTGCCGTTGCTCTGCATCAACGTCAGCGCCTGATCGAACATTTGGCCGGGGGTGAACTTGCTTTCCAGCGCATCGACAATGTTGCCGATACTTGCCCGCTGCGCGTCGATTTCACGCTCGATGGCTTCAGGGCTTTTTGCCGCTTCGGTGTCGAATTCACTGTTCATGAGACTTTCCTCCGCAGCGCTTCCTGGTCTTTGTTCAAGGCATCCAGCGTGCGATCAGGCTTGAAGTGGGACGGCTCGAATTGTTTTTTCCCGGACTGCAGCATGGCGAACCCGACGATCATCACCACCACGCCGACAATCAGCGCCGCCAGCCACGGCGCCATCACGGTGCTGAGGCCATAGACCGCGGACATCAACAGAACGATGAACCCCGCCAACAGGACAATTGCACCTCCCGCAACCCCGGCAATACCGGCTTTTAGTGTCGTGAGACTGGCTTGAAGTTCGGCTTTGGCCAGCGCCAGTTCCTTGGTGAACAGCGCGGGGACTTCACGGGATAACTGGCGTAACAGCCCGACGACCGAAGCGTCATGGTCTGGCGCGTGCAGCGGTCTTGAGCCTGGAAAATCTGGTTCTTCTCTGTTCATCACAGTGCTCCATTGAAGGTTGTCGAGCCCGGTGTCGAGGTCGTTGCGAAGTTCGAAGGTTGGTCTTGTTCGCTCGATGTCGCCGGTGTGATGCCCGGGCTTTGATCGGCGCGTGGCGTCACGGAGGTTTCATAGGGGCGTTGTGCACCAAAGCCGCCTGAGGGAGGCATCGACTGGCCGGCTGCGGGGTTGTCGGCATCGGTGAATGTTGTCGCCGGGGAACTGCCGGCCTTCAGGAATCGCGACAGGCCGAAGCCCAGCGCAATGCTGCCGGCGATGAACAGCCCAGGATTGCTGCGGGCCAGTTCGGCGCCGTCGTGTAGGAGTTGTTCGGCACTTTTGCCGCGCAGGTTTCCGGCCAGGCCACTCATGGAGTCCGCCATGTCGGCCAGGTAATCGGACATGCCGAGGGTGTCTTTGCTTTCGAGTTCGGAGACGGCTGATTTCGCGCCCTTGGCCAATGCCTCGATTTGATCGGCTGCGGTGTCGCGGTATTGGCCGAATTGTGCGTCTGCCTGTTGTCGTGCGCCCTCAAGTGCCTCCGTTACGTCCTCCTTCAAGTGTTGATAGCCTGGCTCTGGCCCTGGGGAATTGGGCTGGTCTGGCTGACTCCCGGTGGTGTTGTCTGAAGTATTCATGTCGTCCCTCGCCTTCTGTTTTTTAAACAAGCGTTCCGGGAGTTCGCAGTGAGTGCCAGGCTCCCTCACTGCAGATGACGAAGAGGGGTGATTGGGAGTTCCAATGGAATGATGAGTGATGTGTTCAGTTCGTCGGCTACCGGTTTTGATGTGATCCCGAGTGGGGGGCATATCCGTTATTTCGGTCACGGCGGGTATTGGTTCCGCCCTTACGGCGGGTCACTTTCGAAAAGCGCGAAAGTAACCAAAGCGCTTTTGCCCCTGACGTTCGGTGCCTCGCTGTGGCTCGGCATGCCCTCGCTCCTCGGATGTATGCATTCCCCCTGTGGGAGCTGGCCGGCTAGCGATGGACGTTAACGATTATGCGTGCGGTCTGAATGAACGCGGTGTCTGGACGTCCATCGCTAGCAGGCTAGCTCCCACAGGGATTTTTTGGCGGGCATGACATGAGTGTTCACTGCCGATGACCTTGACGCACATCAGGTCGGCCGTCAGGCCGCCTCGCTTTGGCTTTGGCTTTGGCTTTGGCTTTTGATCTTGCTTTTGATCTTGATCTGCCCCGTCGGGAGGCCGAGTGGAGGTTCTGCGCAGTGGGCACCGCGGCAAGGATGCCGCGGTAGCCGCCCCCGGCCATGGATGGCCGATGGCGGCGGGCCCATGGAGCAGGACCGGAGCGAGGGCATGGCGAGCCTGGGCGAGGCACCGGACGTCAGGGGCGAAAGCGTTTGGTTACTTGGCGTCGGGCCGCGCAGGCTCTTCCAAGTGACCCGCCGTAAGGGCGGAACCCATAGCCGCCATTACCACAAAAACGGATATGCCCCCGACCTCGTCAACTACCAAACCATGGTTACAGCAACGAAAGCGTGTAATTAATGATGAACCGATTCTGATCCACATTCCGCCCAGCATCCGTATTCGACTTGCCATTACGCAAGCTAAACCCAAGCCCCTTGAGCGACCCCGACTGCAACACATAATCGAGAGTCATATCCCGCTCCCACTCCGACTGATCCCCCGCGTTTTGCGCCTTGATCCCCGTCCCCTTCAGATACGCGATCGTAGCCTTCAACCCCGGCACCCCCAACGGCGCAAAGTCATAGCTGTACTGCCCAAAATTCGTCTCCTCCCCCGCCCGGGCAAAGCTCTGGATCATGCGGTCCGTAGGCAGATAAACGCTACCACCACCCGCCCCCTTATCGATCAGGCTGCCCTGGTTTGGCTGGACAAAGTTGCTGCCATCCCCCACCCGCTGGTGCCCCAGCGACACCGCATGACCACTGTTGGCATAGGTCACCATCGCCACCCAGGTGTTGTTGTCGATCTCACCGTTGTTGTCCTCGGTATAACCCGACACCCGATAACCTTGCGCCCTGCCTGCAGCCGAACTGTTGGCACCCGTCGACGTCGTGCGGAAGTAGCGCAAGTCAGTGGTGAAGGAGCTTTTGCCGTCAATTGGCAAAACGTGCGTCAGACCGAAGAAGTTCTGGTTGTAGAAATCTTCCATCTGCGCAAAGTAATACTGCGCCTTCAAGTCCTTGGTGACGTTGTAGTCGCCCCCGGCGAAATAGAACTTGTTGCTGTCCTGAGTGCTGCCCGCCACCGACAGCCCAGTACGGTCAGTCGAGGCACGACCCACCGCGTGTTCAAGCACACCGCTGGTCAGCATCAAGCCATCGATGTCGGTCGAAGTGACCTGCGCACCGGTGAACGATTGCGGTAATACCCGGGCATCGTTCGAGATCAGGATCGGCAATTTCGGCAGCAGCGTGCCGTAGCGAAATTCGGTTTTGGAAATGCGCATCTTCGCGGTCGCGCCGAAGCTGCTCCAGGTATCCGCCGCGCCGTCGCCATCGGTCGGGATCATCCCGCTGCCGTTGTGTCGGCCGGTGCCGCTGTCCAGCGTAACGCCGAGCAACGCCTGGGCATCGACCCCGAACCCGACCTTGCCTTGGGTAAACCCGGACTCGTAGCGCAACACAAAACCCTGCGCCGCCTCCTCGGTTTTCGAAGGCTCGGCCGCGCCGTCGCGATTGTCGCTGTTGAAATACAAGGTGCGCATCGACAGGCTGGCTTTGCTGTCTTCGAGAAAACCGTGACCCTTAGAGTCGGCGGCCTGTGCGCACATCGAACCGGTGGCCAACAAGAGTGCGGTGGGGATTGCTCGCTTGAACATACGGTGCTCCAGGGTGATTTTTTGTTTTTTTGATTTCTTATGCGACCGCGATCCACCGCTGGCACCCAACAGCGGCGCGCACGATGACGCGCTCCATGGGTGACCATGAGCCTTGAGGACAGCGATCGGGTATTCGGGTCAGATCAGGTAAGAAAGACCCACGGTCAGCGCGAAAGCCACCACCGAAATAATGGTCTCGAGCACGGTCCAGGTCTTGAAAGTCTGGGCAACGGTCATGTTGAAGTATTCCTTGATCAACCAGAAGCCGCCGTCGTTGACGTGAGAAAAAATCACTGACCCCGCGCCCGTCGCCAGCACCAGCAGTTCCGGATGCGGATACCCCAGACCAATGGCCACCGGCGCCACGATGCCCGAGGCGGTGGTCATCGCCACGGTGGCCGAACCGGTCGCGATCCTCATCAGTGCAGCAAACAGCCAACCCATGATCAGCGGTGACAGGTGAAATTCGTCGGCGAGGCTGACGATCTGGTTGGTCACCCCAGCGTCCACCAGAATCCGGTTCAAACCGCCACCGGCACCGACCAGCAAGGTGATGCTGGCGGTCGGTGCCAGGCATTCGTTGGTGAACTTGAGGATCGATTCGCGGCTGAAGCCCTGGGCGATGCCGAGGGTCCAGAAGCTCAGCAGGGTTGCCAGCAGCAGCGCGATCACCGAGTTGCCGATGAACAACAGGAACTGGTTGAAACCGCTGCCCGGCGTGGAGATCAGGTTGGCCCAACCGCCGATCAGCATCAGCACCACCGGCAACAGGATGGTCGCCATGGTGATGCCGAAACCCGGCAGACTGTCCCGCGGTTCGCGGTCGAGGAACTGGCGCTCCAGCGGGTTCTCCGCCGGCAGTTGAATGCGCGGCACGATGAACTTGGCGTACAAGGGACCGGCGATGATCGCGGTCGGAATGCCAATCAGAATTGCATAGAGCAAGGTCTGCCCCACCGACGCCTGATACACCTGCACCGCCAGCATCGCCGCCGGGTGCGGCGGCACCAGCGCATGCACCACCGAGAGGCCGGCGACCATCGGCAAGCCGACCATCAGGATCGACACGCCCACGCGCCGCGCCACGGTAAAGGCAATCGGCACCAGCAATACAAAACCGACCTCGAAGAACAACGGCAGCCCGACCAGAAAGGCGATGCACACCATGGCCCAATGCGCGTTCTTCTCGCCGAACCGGTCGATCAGGGTGCGCGCCACCTGCTCCGCGCCGCCGGACTCGGCCATCATCTTGCCGAGCATCGTGCCCAGCGCCACCACCAGCGCGATGTGCCCCAGGGTTTTGCCAACTCCGGCCTCGTACGCGCCGACCACGCCGGACGGCGGCATGCCGGCCAGCAGCGCGAGGCCGATGGAGACCAGGGTGATGACAATGAACGGATTAAGCCGGTAACGGGCGATCAGAACGATCAGGGCAATGATGGCGATGGCGGCATACACCAGCAGCCAATAGCCGAAGGACAGGGTCATGCGGTACTCCTCGAAAGGGTCACGTCGAATGGGTTGTGAAACTCATAAAACATTTCGAGGCGTGATTTTCAAACGAGGCGAAACTAATTTTCGTAGAGGGATAAGGGTTGTCGCGCAGAGGCATGAAGCGTCGGTGTTTTTGAAATTGGGTCAGGCGGATTTTCATCACACCTGACCCGAAACGTCAGGCTTTGGCGGCCATCGCGGTGACTTCCACGCGCATGCCTTCGACTGCCAGAGCGGCCACGCCGACGGCGGCACGAACCGGCCACGGCTTGGCGAAAAAGCGCTTGTACACTTCGTTGAACGCGGCACGGTCGGCCATGTCGGTGAGGTAGATGGTCAGGTGCAGAACCCGGTCCATGGAACTGCCGGCGCCTTCTAGCGCGATCTTCAGCGCCTGCAACGTGCATTCGCTTTGCAGGGTGATGTCGCCCAGTTCCAGGCTGCCGTCGGCGCGGGTGGGAATCTGGGTGGAGACGAGAATGCCGCCGAAGCCGGTAACGTCGGAGGAGATGGAATCCACGTCAGGATCAGGAGTAAACGCGATGTCTTGGTTTGCCATGGAGGATCTCTTGCTTAAAGGGGTAAAGAGGCGGTCGATGCCTTTTGCTCAGACAGTTTACAGCCCGCAGCCTGGAATGCGTGCGCGGCTGACCCGCAAGAAAAAATCTCGAACTCCCTCCCAGGTGCTGCATCCAATGTGTAGGTCAACGGAGGTACGCACGATGAACAACGATGACAGTGTCCGTAACATCGAACGGGATCGGAAAGACAGGGAAGCTGAAGAAGTCGATCCAGCAACGCTTCCCGAAGAGGAAGAAGCCGACGCGCTCCAACGAAAAATAGACGAGATAGAACGCAAAGTGGCAGATGGAAACTAGCGGGGAGGCCATCCCCGCGTGTGTTCAGCGGGGATGGCCTATGGCTCTGCGCCTAGTTCGGGTCCAGTAACCCGCCACTCCAGTTACGCGACACTCGGCTCCCGGTGAATTTCGCCACGACCATGCCCTGCGACACCAATCGATCCCGGTAACGTGTGACCATCCGCCCCGCTTGCTCGGCCACCAGCACCACTTCGGAAGACGGATCACCGGGCCGGCGCAGAATCCGTGCAAAGCGCTGCCCTTCCTCGACGAAATCGCCCAGTTCCTTTTCAAAGATCAGCACCCCGGGTTGCGGTGCGAGGATGGTTTCCATCTGGCCCATTTCCATCGCCTCGACGGGCCAGTCGCCGGGTGACAGCGCCTCGTCGATGACCCCGTAACTGCATAGCCAGGCGTACAGCCCTGCGGCATCCTGCTCGGCCAATCGATCGCTGACATCGCCCTGCCCGCGCAACTCCAGGGTCGCGGCCATGCGCTGGTCGGTGACGCCATCGCGCAACCAGGGCGCAATGATGGTTTCTTCGAAGGAGCCGTCGCCGCCGTCCTCCCAGATGATCGCCACGTCCATTTTCATCGCCGCTGCCAGCTCGCGGCCACGGGGCCAGAAGCTGCGGTGCACGTAGAGGTACGGCAAGGCTTCGTCATCGGTGTGCAGGTCGAGCATCACATCCGCCGTGGCCGCCAGTTGCACCAGTTTTTTCTGCCATTCCTGGACGTTGGTCGAGGGTTGTTCCATCGCGGCTGAAAGGTCGAATGCGCGGTTGAAGTTATGCCCGGTCGCGTCGTGAAAGCGACCGAGAATCCGCCCTTGGCGAAACTGCCCGATGCCCAGGGGATTGGCTTGCGGCACCACGGTCACACGGCCCTTGAGCCGGCCCTCCGCCTCGGCGACCTGAAGCCGTTGCATCAACAGATGCAGCACCAGCATCCCGGCGATTTCGTCGGCATGCACCCCCGCCTGCAAATGCACCGTCGGCCCGCTGCCGTCGCCCTCGAAGTACCAGGCGCCGACTTGCACCGCGTCGCCATTGTTGTTGCGAACACCGAACGAAATATCCCGCGCCATCTGCTTGTCCTCCCCCGTCATGACCGTTAAAAACCGATGCATCGCTGCCGACACTGGAGATTGAACGCACGTTCAACTAAGCTCGCCAGCCTGGCACTGCACCCAAGGATTCCCTTGTGACCACCCCCCCTCCGAAAAACCGTCGCGCAGAGCCCGATGAGCGCCGCGAAATGCTGGTGGCCGCCACCTTGCGTTGCCTGGTCCGTGACGGACATGCCGGCATTTCCGTGCGCCGCATTGCCACCGAAGCGGGCGTCTCTGTCGGCCTGCTCAATCACCATTTCGGCAGCATCGACGCGTTGATCGCCGACACCTACCAGAAGATCGCCAGCGAACTGACCACCGCCCTGCTCCAGGAAATCCAGCAGGCCGGCACACCCGCGGAAAAGATGGACGCGTTCCTCAGCGGCTCTTTTTCGCCTCGGGTCATGGACCCGCAGTTGCTGGGCGCCTGGGTGGTGTTCTGGAGCCTGATTCGTCACTCGGAACACGTCAGCCAGTCCCACGAAAGAAGCTACAGCGCCTACCTCGATCTACTGCGCCAGTTGCTGGATGACATGGCCGCCAGCGAAGGGTTCGTGATTCACGACACGCGTCTGGCCGCCATCGGTTTATCGGCGATGCTCGACGGACTCTGGATCGAGTGGTGCCTGAACCCCGAAACCTTCAGCCCCGCCAACGGCCTCCACATCTGTCGTTGCTGGATAAAGGGGCTGCGTCACGGAGCATTCAGCGCCGACGACGTCTTGTGATGGATGACGACCGAAGATCATCGCCAGGGTGCCGCTGACCGCGATCAGCCCGGCACCGATCATCAGCGACACGTCCATCAGCGTGCCCCAGATCAGACTCGACAGCAGGAACGCCCAGATCAGCCCGGTGTATTCAAACGGCGCCAGCAAGGTGGCGGTGGCTCGGCGAAAACTGGCGAACAGCAGGAACTGGCCGATACCGCCCACCAGACCGGCAGCCAGCATCCCCATCCAGGCCGGGGTCGGTGACGGGGTGTGCGTCCAGGGCAACGCGACCGTCATGCACAGCACAAACACCACGTTGGTGATCAGCATCTGCTCCAGCACTGACGTCTGTTCATCCACCTGGCGCAACTGGATGTAAGTGAACGCCCAGCACATCGCCGCCAGCAGTGTCAGCACGATCGGCCACGGATCGGCGATGTTGCTGGGGCGACAGGCGATGATGACCCCGACAAAACCGATGATCAGGGAAAACCACTGCCAACCGCTGGAGCGCTCTTTGAGAATCACCGCCGCCAGCACCGTGACCATGATCGGCGCTGAAAAATACAGGGTGGTCATTTCCGCCAGCGTCAGGTCCCGGGCGGCCGTGTAATACAGCAGCCAGGCGACAATCGACAACAAACCGCGCACCACCAGCAAGCGTCGGCTCGGCGAACGCCAGGCCCGCTGGACCACGCGCAGGCGCCCCGCCAACAGACACGCAACGACCACCACCAGGCTGCGCCAGAACAGAATGGTGACCACCGAGTAATCGGCCACCAGCCACTTGATGACCGCGTCCTGCAACGCCAGGAACGCGTACCCCAACGTGCACAGGCCAATGCCCTGCAGCGAGCGGTCGACAACCCCTGACGTGCTCATTACACCGACCTGCGCACGGGCGTCCCGCGCCGTTCGGCAAAGGCAAATAGCGCCTCGATCAGGAACGTCAGGCACACATAGACCCCGGCCACCAGCAACAGCGGCTCATAGACCTGCAGGGTTTGCGCCCGCACCACGTTGGCCGCGCCCAGCAGATCGACAATAGCAATCGTCGAGGCCAGTGCTGTGGATTTAAGCAACATCACGGTCTCCCCGGCCAGTGTCGGCAACAGCAACCGTAGCGCCCGAGGCAAGCGCACCCGCAGCAGCGACTGGCGCGGCGTCATGCCAAACGCCGAGGCCGCTTCCATCTCGCCTTTGGGCACCGCCAACAGACCGCCGCGAATCACTTCGCCGACATATGCGCCTACCGACAACACCAGGGCGAACACGATGTACCAGTATCCGTCGCGCAAATACGGCCAGAGAAAACTGCCGCGTATCAGCGGGAATTGCGCGAACAGGCTGCCGAGCCCGTAGTAGAAAATGTAGATCTGGATCAGCAACGGCGTACCGCGCAACACGCTGGTGTAGAACAGGCTGGCCCTGGCGATCACCTTGTTTTTCGAGATCCGCGCCAGCGCCACCAGCACCGCCAACGCAAAACCGAACACACTGGAAATCAACAGGATGGTGATGGTCGTTTGCAGCCCCCGGCCCAACAGCGCCGCGTATTCAACTATCCACGCTGGAATCATTTCAGTCACTCAGCCAAAGGCATCCAGCGACGAATACGTCGCTCGAGCCGTCCAGACAGGTAGTTGGACACCAACGTCACCGCGTAATACATCGCCGCGGCCGTGAGGTAGAACAACAAGTAATGACGCGTCGAACCCGCCCCTTGCTTGGCGGTGTACAACAACTCGTTGGTGCCGACCACACTGATCAAGGCGCTGTCCTTGATCAGGTTGATCCACAGGTTGGCCATCCCGGCCATCGCGTACGGCGCCATGATCGGCAGCGTGACGCGTCGGAACAGGCCGAAACCGCTCAGGCCGAATGCCCTCGCCGCTTCGATCTGGCCGAAGGGAATCGCCTGGATCGCCGCCCGGAAAATCTCCGAGGCGTAGGCGCCCTGCACCAGGCCCAGCACCACGATGGCGGCCAGCGGACCGCTGACATTCATGACACCGTAACCCATCTGGGCCATCAGCGAATTGAGGAGCATGGAGCCGACGTAGTACAGCAACAGGATCAGCAACAATTCCGGAATCGCGCGGAACAAGGTGGTGTAACCGCGCATCAGTGCCGCGATAGGCTTTGGCGCGCCAAGCTTCAGGCAGGCCACCACCAGACCGATGAGCAGCCCGACCACGAAGGCTCCGGCCGATATTTGCAGGGTCATCCAAAGACCCTTCAACAGCGCGCTGCCCCATCCTGTTTCGCTGAAGTTGATCAATTCGAACATGGCTGGCATTTCAGTCTCCAATCGTGATCCTTGAAAACACCACAACATCCCTGTGGGAGCGGGCTTGCTCGCGAAAGCGGTCTAACATTCAGCATCAATGTTGACTGACAAGACGCCTTCGCGAGCAAGCCCGCTCCCACAGGTTTTGTGTTCAGGTCAGAAGGCAGGTTTCACGCTGGTACCGAAGTAGTGTTGGGACAGGTCGTCATAGTCTTTGCTGGCCAGTAACGAGGTGATGGCCTTGTCGAGCCTGGCCTTGAGTTCCGCATCGTCCTTGCGCAGACCAGCGCCCACGCCTTTGCCGAAGATCGGGTCATACGGCACGGCGCCCAGATAATCGAGGTTGCTGTTGCGGGCATCCGGCGTCTGCACGAAAGCCGCCATGGCCGTGCCGTCCGCCATCATCAGGTCGATGCGCCCGGCAATCAGGTCGGCGTTGGCCGAGTCCTGGGTGTCGTAATACTTCACGTCAGCGATTTTTTCGTAGTACTGCTTGAGGTAGCTGGCGCTCACGGTCGAGTTCTGCACACCGATGATCTTGCCCTTGAGGTCATCCGGGTACTTTTTCACCGACGTGCCTTTCGGCCCGACAATCGCAATCACGGAGTCGTAATACGCCTTGCTGAAGGCGATCTGTTTTTCGCGTTCTTCAGTCACCGACATCGAAGAGAAAATCACGTCGATCTTTTTCGCCAGCAACGACGGGATGATCCCGTCCCACGCCACTTCCTTGATCTCGCACTCGGCTTTCATTTCGCTGCACAGCTTGTGGATCAGGTCGACCTCAAAGCCTTTCCACTCACCGTTGGCCTGCTTCTCGGTGTACGGCGGATAGGGTTCCGCTGCGACCGCGAACCTGATCGGCTGGGCTTGCGCGGCGCTCATACCAGCCAGCAACACGCAAGCCACGCCCGTCATCCAGTTTGCCAAACGTCGATTTCCCATGATTTTGCCCCGTCTTTTTATGATGTTATTAGCGAGTCTGATGAGCGTTGACGAACTGTCGGCAACGCTCGCTGCGTGGGTGTACGAACACTTCGTCCGGCGTACCGGCTTCCTCGATCAACCCTTGGTGCAGATAGGCGACTTTGGAAGAGACATCGCGGGCGAACGCCATTTCATGAGTCACCAGGATCATGGTCCGGCCTTCTTCCGCGAGGGAGCGGATCACCCGAAGCACTTCGCCGACCAGTTCCGGGTCGAGTGCCGAAGTGGGTTCATCGAACAGCATGACCTTGGGCCGCATGGCCAGGGCCCGGGCGATGGCCACCCGTTGCTGTTGTCCCCCGGAGAGAAACGCCGGGTACTCGTTGCGCTTGGCCGCCAGCCCCACGCGTTCGAGCAAGGCTTCGGCCCGTTCAGTGGCCTCCGCACGGCTTTCACGCAGGACCTGGGTCGGCGCCTCGATGAGGTTTTCCAGCACCGTGCGATGGGGCCAGAGGTTGAAGTTCTGGAACACCATGCCCAGGCTCGAACGGATACGCACCAGTTGCTTGGCGTCCTTGACCAGCGGTGCGCCGGGACGGTCGAAGTTCAGGTGAATGCTTTCGCCGTCCACCAGAATGCGTCCCTGATCCGGCACTTCGAGCATGTTGATGCAGCGCAGCAAGGTGCTTTTACCCGAGCCGCTGGCACCGATCAGCGAGATCACATCGCCTTCGCGGGCCGTCAGGGAAACGCCTTTGAGCACCTCGATATTGCCGAAGCGTTTGTGCAGGCCATCGACCTCGATCATGGTCTTGGCCTTGACCGGTTCAACCGCCGCTTCGCACGTGACACGGCTGATCACCGGGCGTGGCGCTTCGCCTTTCAACACCAGGACAAAATCGCGAATGCGCTGGCAGGCCTGGGCCAGTCGTTCTTCACCCAGGGTGAATGAAAGCCGCACAAAACCTTGGGCCGGCTCACCGAACGCCGCCGCGTCCAGCACCGAGACGCGTGCCTCGCGCAACAGCCGCCAGGCGAATTCCAGAGAGGTCAGGCCGGTGTCGCGCACGTCAACCAGTACGAACATGCCGGCATCGGGGTTGAGCACTGAAATCCCCGGGCAATCCGACAGGCTGGTCACCACCAGATCGCGACGACGGCGATAGATGTCGCGCATGCCGTGGGTCACGTCCTCATGGGCCTGAACCGCCTTGAGCGCGGCCTCCATGACAAACCCCGGCAAGCCGTAAAGCATGCTCAACACCAGGGTTTCGGCGTGCGCCACGAGGGCTTCATTGGCGACGATCCAGCCGGTGCGCCAGCCGGTCATGGCGTGGGATTTCGACAGACTGCCGACCACCACACACCGCTCGGCCATGCCCGGCAACGCCGCCAGGCTGAGGTGCTCGCGTTCGAACGTCAGGCTCTCATAGACCTCGTCCACCACGACCCACAAGTCATGCTGGATGGCGAGGTCGGCGATGGCTTGCAGCTCTTCGCGATTGAGCACCACGCCGGTGGGGTTATTCGGGTTGGAGAAGAACAGCGCCCGGGTGCGCGGGGTGATGGCCTTGGCCAACACGGCGGCATCGAGGCGGAAACCTGAATCCGCGGAGCACGGCACCCGAACCAGCGTGGCGCCGGACGCCTTGAGCGTCGCCTCGTAGGTCACGTACATCGGGTCCAGGGCAATCACTTCGTCGCCGCTATTGAGCAGGCACATCGAGGTGATGAACAGCGCGTTCTGTGCCCCCGCCGCGATGATCACGTTGGGTGCCGTCACCTTGCGGTCGAACAGCAAGCTGTATCGGGCGGCGATGGCTTCGCGCAAGGCCTGGCGGCCGGCAATTTCGGTGTAGTGGGTATCCCCTTCGCGCAGCGCATGAATCGCGGCATCGGTGATGAAGTCGGGGGTGGGGAAATCCGGGTCGCCGACGCTGAGAATGATCACATCCTCACCACGGCGCTGGGCTTCAAAGGCCGCATTGTGAATATCCCAGGCGGCGACGCCGTCGCCTGAAATCCGCTCAACAAAGGGTGAAAACCGCATGCCAGTGCCTCGTTCGAAAAGAAGAAACGCAAGCCCGCGCTACCAGCCGGGGAGGTGGAACGAACATAGTCGAAGCTGAACACTCGTTCAACAGAAAAGTGACCAGGGTTCGCGTTCAGCGTAAACAGGTCGTTTTTACGACAGTCGTGCCGTTTCCAGGTCCTGGATCGGCGGTGAGCTCGAGGAACCTCGTTAGCTGCACATTATTGTCGTGAGGGGACTGCTTTGGTTCTTCACAGGAAGTTGCAACTGCAGCGTTCGAGAATCCCTGCAATCCATGATTTTTATTTTTACACGGGCACTTCGCATCTGACTGTTTCAAAAATGATTCTTCTGTTTCATGTGTGGCACACTTATTTGTAACGCAAGTAATACACTTAAAAACCAGACGTAACAGCGTTTAATAACACCCACTCTGAATCTGAAAATACACCTCCCATAAATCACTTTAATTGCAGAAACCAACGCCTTTTTACTCAATATTAAATGATAGTAATCAACAACTTATTAACACAAAAAAAACAGCAACAACTGGCCCAACTTAAAAATGGCGCCTTCATTCCAATTCATCATAAGGAAAATTCGAACTCATTTAACTCCTCTAATATGCTCAACGCGACAGCACTTATTCCAACAACATATCCCCCTCCAAACGCCAGGCGTTAATAGTCCCTTACTCAGAAATTCACTTGAACATCGCCGGCAAGTCAGCCCTCACTGCAAGGGAATGAAAATGAAAATTCTGTGTATACATGGCATCGGTCACGAAGAGGCAGACGAGAGTTTTCAGGAGTCCTGGCATCGGGCGATTACCACGGCCATCGCGCGCGTTACACCGAGTACCAACGTCGAGCTGGATTATTTTCAATACGACGAGCGCTTTTCCTCCAGTGGTCTGGGGGCGTCCGACATCGCCGAGGCTACGCTGCGCCTTCTGACCAGCGCGGTCATCCATTCAGTGGGTGACGTGTTCCGCCGCAATCGCGGCATCGGGCAGTTTCCCGACCGCCTGCGCTGGACGGCCGGCATGGTGGCCCAGTGGTCGGCGGACGAGGCGCTACGGGCCACCCTGCGCAAGGACCTCGCCAGCGTCATCAGCGATTCGCAACCGGACATCGTCTGTGCGCACAGCCTGGGTACGCTGGTCGCTTACGACGCTTTCCGTCGGGATCCTTCCCTGATGCAGAATCGGGTGCTGATCACGTTCGGTTCGCAGATTGCCAACCCGGCGGTCCGTGAGACATTTGGCGGACGCATCGAAGGCATCGACGATGCGCGCAAGTGGTACCACCTCTACAACGAGCACGATCAGGTTTTTACGGCACCGTTATTTTTGCGTGATACCAACTTCACCCAGGTCATGACGCCGTTCGATAAGCCCGGCGACGTCCTCAATCATGACGCGACTTACTACCTCAGTCATGCCGAGACCGTGACCAATGTCTGGGGCCCCCTGTTGCAGTCCGGCAAAACGAAAAGCTTCGACAAACGGCTCGCCGCCGTCGACAAGTCACTGGGCATTGCGGTCCCCAAGGCACGCACTGTGCGTCGCTCGCGGGACAAGGCGTTGCTGATCGGCATCAATAATTACCCCAACCCTTCAGACCGGCTCGAAGGCTGCGTCAATGACGTTTTCCTGATGAGTTCATTGTTGCAAGAGTCGAAATTTTCGCCGGACGATATCCGCGTGGTACTCGATGACCGCGCTACTGCGGCAGGCATTCGCGATCGCCTGCATTGGCTACTCGACGACGCCCAGGCCGGTGATCGCCGGGTGCTCTTCTATTCCGGACACGGTGCGCAGATTCCCAATACCAATGCCACAGGCGAAGCCGACCGCATCGATGAATGCCTGTGCCCGTGGGACTTCGACTGGACGCCGGCACGCGCCATCGTCGACAACGACTTCCGCGATCTCTACATCCAGCTACCGTACGACACGCAATTCATTACGATTTTCGATTGCTGCCATTCAGGCGGCATGACGCGTGACGGCGCACACCGCGCTCGTGGACTGACGCCGCCGGATGACATCCGCCATCGTGCGCTACGTTGGGAGCCCGGGCTGCAAATGTGGGTGGAACGTGATTGGGTGAAACGGGCTCGCAATAGTGCCCAGAAGGCTGAGGCGGCCAACACCGTGAGCAATCGCGACGGAATCCGGCGGGTCGGCCAGGCCATCGCAGTGCGTGGTTATGACGATAAGCTCTACGATAAACGACGCACCGCTTATAAGCACAAGGGCCCTTTCCTGCCGATCCTCATGTACGCCTGCGGCGAATCCCAGCTGTCTTACGAGTACCGTCACGGTGTTATTTCGTACGGCGCATTCACCTACGCGCTCGCCCAGATCCTGCGCTCATCGAAACAGCGTCCGACGTTCAACGCCCTGGTTCGCGCGACAGGCAAGCTCCTGGCCGAGCTGGGTTATGACCAGAAGCCCGCGATCGTCGGGCCGAAGAATCTGCTTGGCAAAGTCGTTCCCTGAGTGTTCAACCGTTGGAGATAGAGGAGCAGGCGAAGGCAGGCAGCCTCACACCCATCCTTCCAGGCGCAACGTGGCTCGGACCAGGCGCTGCTCCTCGCTTTCAATTTCCCGCAGGTTCTCGCAGATGCTCTGAATGTGCGCAATGGCGGCCTTGCGCGCCTGCTCCGGCATGCGGCCGGTGACGGCGTTGTAAAGTCGGGCGTGCTGTCGGTCGATCTGACGTTTTTGCGGTGCGCGGTGGTAGAGGTTGTTGACCGAGGCGAAGACGGTGTTGAGCAGCAAGTCCGTCAGCGAGCGCAAGGTCTGCACCAGCACCGGGTTGTGCGAAGCCTCGCAGATCGCCAGGTGAAAGGCATGATCGAGTCGCGCATGCTCGCTCGCTTCCATCGATCGCGTGTGAGCATCGAGCAAGGCTTTATAGCTGCGGGTGATGAGGACAAAATCCGCTTCGGTCCCGCGCAGTGCAGCCAGGCGAGCGGACTCGCCCTCCAGCAGGCTGCGGACTTCGAACAAATCGTAAAGCGTGCGCGGTTGTGAACTGAACAGGTGCATCAGCGGCGACGTGGCACCGTGGCCCGACAGCTCCGCGACAAACGATCCCTTGCCCTGCTCCGTCTTGATGATCCCCCGGGCGCGCAACACCTTCAGCCCCTCGCGAAGCGCTGTGCGCGAGACGCCGAGTTTTTCGGTCAGGCGACGCTCCGAAGGCAACAACTGCCCGGTCTTGAGTACACCGTCCACGATCAGCCGTTCTATGCGCTCACAGACCACGTCTGCGACTTGGGGATTACGGCTCACTTGCGCACTGTCCATCGAACCTCCAACTGGTATGACCAGCCTCGCCGGCAAAACCCTTCACGCTCGAATACAACCTTAACTGCCTGTTTAACCGGTTATTTTTTCCAGAAACGAAGAAATAACCCCAGAAGAACTGGTTCGACCAGTCAAACAACACATGGACAGTAGGACGCGCCGGGCCAATGATGCAAGTTAGCTGTGACCGGAAACAGACCTCAAATAAAAACAACTGAGGGTCGTCAACCGCCTATGAACATCCTCTACGACGAACGCGTCGACGGCGTTCTGCCTGATGTCGACCGAGCGGCCCTGCTCCAGGCACTGCACGCTCGCTTGCCAGGCCTGGAAGTCCTGCATCAACAGGAAGAACTCAAGCCGTACGAATGCGACGGACTTTCCGCTTACCGCACCACGCCGATGCTGGTGGTGCTGCCGCGCCATCTCGACGAAGTCCAGGGCCTGCTTAAACTCTGTCATGAGTTTCACGTCCCGGTGGTCGCTCGCGGCGCCGGCACCGGATTGTCCGGCGGTGCGTTACCACTGGAGAAAGGCGTGCTGCTGGTGATGGCGCGCTTCAACAACATTCTGCACATCGACCCTGCCGCCCGTACCGCACGGGTTCAGCCGGGCGTGCGCAATCTGGCGATTTCCCAGGCGGCCGCACCCTTTGGCTTGTACTACGCGCCGGACCCCTCCTCGCAGATCGCCTGTTCCATCGGCGGCAACGTTGCCGAGAACGCCGGTGGCGTGCATTGCCTGAAATACGGTCTGACGGTGCACAACCTGCTCAAGGTCGACATCCTCACCGTCGATGGCGAACACCTGAGCCTGGGTTCCGAAGCGCTCGACTCGCCGGGCTTTGATCTGCTGGCGTTGTTCACCGGTTCCGAAGGCATGCTGGGGGTGATCACCGAAGTCACGGTCAAACTGCTGCCCAAACCGCAGACCGCCAAGGTGCTGCTGGCGGCGTTCGACTCCGTGGAAAAAGCCGGTCGCGCCGTGGGCGATATTATTGCTGCCGGCATCATTCCCGGTGGCCTGGAGATGATGGACAACCTGGCCATTCGCGCCGCCGAAGACTTTATCCACGCGGGGTATCCGGTCGACGCCGAAGCCATTCTGCTGTGCGAACTCGATGGCGTTGAAGCCGACGTTCACGATGACTGCGACCGCGTGCGCCAGGTGCTGGAACAGGCCGGCGCCACCGAAGTGCGCCAGGCCCGCGATGAGGCCGAACGCGTGCGCTTCTGGGCCGGTCGCAAAAACGCGTTCCCGGCGGTGGGTCGACTCTCACCGGACTATTACTGCATGGACGGGACGATTCCGCGCCGCGAACTGCCCGGCGTGCTGCAGGCGATTGCCGCGCTGTCGGCCGAATACGACCTGCGCGTGGCCAACGTTTTCCACGCTGGCGACGGCAACATGCACCCGCTGATTCTGTTCGATGCCAACCAGCCCGGCGAACTCGATCGCGCCGAAGCCCTGGGCGGCAAGATCCTCGAATTGTGCGTAAAAGTCGGCGGCAGCATCACCGGAGAACACGGCGTCGGTCGCGAGAAAATCAATCAGATGTGCGCGCAGTTCAACAGCGATGAGCTGACGCTGTTCCATGCCGTCAAAGCCGCGTTCGATCCGGGCGGCTTGCTCAACCCCGGCAAGAACATTCCAACGCTGCACCGCTGCGCCGAGTTCGGCGCGATGCACGTTCACATGGGTCAGTTGCCCTTCCCGGACCTGGAGCGTTTCTGATGCGCAGCGAACACGCTATCGATGACAGCGCCAGCCTGCTGGAACAGGTCAACCTCGCCCTTCAAAACGCCACTCCATTGCGCATCCAGGGCTCCAACAGCAAAGCGTTCCTGGGCCGCATCGTGGCGGGTGAAGTGCTCGACACGCGCAGCCATCGCGGCATCGTCAGCTACGACCCGACTGAACTGGTGATCACCGCACGCTGCGGCACGCCGTTGGCAGAACTGGCCGAGGTGTTGAACGCGGCGCAGCAGATGCTGCCGTGCGAACCGCCCTCCTTCGGTGACGGCGCCACCGTGGGTGGCATGATTGCCAGCGGGCTGTCGGGACCACGGCGCCCCTGGTCAGGATCGGTCAGGGACTTCGTCCTCGGGACACGGGTCATCACCGGCCACGGCAAGCATCTGCGCTTCGGCGGCGAAGTCATGAAAAACGTCGCCGGCTACGACCTGTCGCGCTTGATGGCCGGCAGTTATGGCTCGCTGGGTGTGATCACCGAAGCCTCGCTCAAGGTCCTGCCCAAACCCCGGCAATGCTTGAGCATCAGCCTGGAAATGGACAGCAACCACGCCTTGCTGCGCCTCGCCGAATGGGGCCAGCAACCACTGCCGATCAGCGCCGCGTGCCACGACGGTCAGCGCCTGCACCTGCGCCTTGAAGGAGGCGAAGGCTCGGTGAAAGCGGCGCATGACCGCTTGGGTGGCGAGTTGCTGGAGGGTTCGTATTGGGCGGATCTCAATGAGCATCGGTTGAGTTTCTTTGATGAAGACCAGCCACTTTGGCGCCTGTCCGTCCCGCACAACACCCCCAGGCTTTCCCTGCCCGGCCTGCAAATGATCGACTGGGGCGGCGCCCAGCGCTGGCTCAAATCAGATGCGCAAGCGCCGTTCATTCGAAAAGTCGTCGATGAAGTCGGCGGGCATGTGACCTGCTACAGCCACGGCCTGATCGACAGCCCGTTCCAACCGCTGCCCGAGGCCTTGATGCGCTACCACCGCAATTTGAAGGACCAACTCGATCCACGGGGCATCTTCAACCCCGGTCGCCTGTACGCGGAGCTTTGACCCATGCAGACCACCTTGAGCGAACAGGCCCGCCAACTGCCCCGCGCCGAAGAAGCCGAAAGCATCCTGCGCACCTGCGTGCACTGCGGTTTCTGCAATGCCACCTGCCCGACCTATCAATTGCTCGGCGATGAACTGGACGGGCCTCGCGGGCGCATCTACCTGATCAAGCAAGTGCTGGAAGGCAACGAGGTCACCCAGAAGACCCAACAGCATCTGGATCGCTGCCTGTCTTGCCGTAATTGCGAAACCACCTGCCCCTCCGGCGTCGACTATCACAACCTGCTCGACATCGGCCGCGCGGTGGTCGATGCAGCCGTGCCGCGCTCGCTCGACCAGCGCTTGCTGCGTGAAGGCTTGCGCAGCGTCGTGCCCAATCCGGGGCTGTTCAAGGCGCTGGTCAGTAGCGGTCAGGTGTTCCGTGCGCTGCTGCCCAATACGCTGCGAGCCAAGTTGCCGCGCCATGTGTATCCGGCCAAAAAACGCCCGACCGACCACCACGCGCGGCAGGTGTTGATGCTCGAAGGTTGCGTGCAACCGAGTTTGTCGCCGAATACCAATGCGGCCACTGCGCGGGTCCTGGATCGATTGGGGATCAGCGTTAAACCGGCTCGCGAGGCCGGATGTTGCGGCGCGGTCGATTATCACCTGGACGCCCAGGCGGCCGGCCTCGATCGCGCGCGGCGCAATATCGATGCGTGGTGGCCGAGCATTGAACAAGGCGCCGAGGCGATTGTGCAAACCGCCAGCGGTTGTGGTGCCTTTATCAAAGACTACGGCCACTTGCTCAGCACCGATCCGGCGTATGCCGAGAAGGCTCGAAAGGTCAGTGCACTGGCCAGGGACCTGGTTGAAGTGCTGCGCGACGAGCCGCTGGAAAACCTCGGCATCCACAGCGATCAGCGCCTGGCGTTCCATTGCCCCTGCACCTTGCAGCACGCACAGAAACTCGGCGGTACGGTTGAAGCGCTGCTGACGAGGCTGGGTTTCAACCTGACGTTCGTTCCGGACGGTCATCTGTGTTGCGGCTCGGCGGGCACTTATTCGCTGACCCAGCCGGAGCTGTCCCGACAACTGCGCGACAACAAACTCAATGCGCTGGAAAGCGGTCATCCCGAAGTCATTGTCACGGCCAATATCGGCTGTCAGTCGCACCTCGACGGTGCCGGCCGAACCCCGGTCCGGCACTGGATCGAACTGGTCGAAGCCGCGTTGCCCTCATCGAGCCCTGGAGTATTCCCATGAAAAGCAAAGCCGTACTGAGCCAGACCGAAGTCAGCCGGATTCTCAACGCCGCCCGCAGTGAAGCGCAGAACAATCAATGGGCCGTGACCATCGTGGTTGTCGATGACGGCGGCCATCCCCTGGCCCTGGAACGCCTCGACGGTTGCGCACCGATCGGCGCCTACATCGCCACAGAAAAGGCTCGCACTTCGGCCCTTGGCCGGCGTGAATCGAAGGGTTATGAAGAGATGGTCAACGGTGGACGGTCCGCGTTTTTGTCGGCGCCGTTGCTGACCTCGCTTGAGGGGGGAGTGCCGATTATTGTCGATGGACAGATCATTGGCGCGGTAGGTGTGTCGGGCGTTAAAGCCGAACAGGATGCGCAAGTGGCCAAGGCTGGCGCGCAGTGCCTGAAGTGAAATGTAAATCTAATTTACGCCGCAGAACCTGTGGGAGCGGGCTTGCTCGCGAAAGCGGTGTGTCAGGGGACATCAATGTTGATGTGCTGCCGCCTTCGCGAGCAAGCCCGCTCCCACAATAGGTTCCGCTTAACTGACTGGCATCAGGTTTTCACTTACGCGCCAACTTGTACCGCTCGCATTCCTCATAAAAACTCTGCCGCACATCCGCCGGCTTGAATCGCGACTTGCTGTCGTAGGTTTGCTCGGTGATGCCCATCGCCATCATGCGCATCCACGGCTTGCTGAATTTGTAAGCCTGTAACTTCTGCCGGGCGGCATACAGCGAGACCCCGGCCAGCTTCAGTTCCTGGGCCCTGGCCGCCGTCCCCGCCCCCCAGCTGCACATATACCGATCATTTGAGACCAATTCCCTGGCCTGGGCAGAGGCTGCAACGCTGGCCAAGGCAAACGAGATCATCGTGACAAATACACTTCGCAATTGCATTCCGCCTAACCACCTGAAAGTGAAGTGATTTTGGCGACAACTTTGAAGCTTCGGGGCCAGCAAAATGCCTCTTTTGCACGTTAGTGGTTGATCCCTTCACACCCGCCATCGGCCTCAGCTACCCGAGACCAGTCTGAGCCCGATCACGCCGGCCAGAATCAGCACGATGCAGCCGATTCTCAGCGCCGTCGTGGCGTCGCCCAGCACCGCCATGCCCAGAATCGCGGTGCCCGCCGCGCCGATGCCGGTCCAGACCGCGTAGGCCGTGCCTACAGGCAGTGATTTCAGTGAAAGTGAAAGCAGAAAGACACTCGATAAACCGGTCCCCGCGGCAATCAACCCGGGAATTAATCGCGTGAAACCTTCAGACCCTTTCATGTAGAAGGCAAATGCGATTTCGAGAATGCCGGCGATACCCAGTAATGCCCATGCCATGGTGATAGCTCCGAGGGTGAACCCGCCAGGCACCAGGGCCCGGCGAGATCGGTTGAAGGATGGGATTCAAGCCTTGTTGGCAGCCGCCGGTTTCGAACGGAACGTCACGCCGAATCGGTTGAAGGCGTTCATCAAACCGATGGCATACGTCAGGTCCGCCAGTTCCTTGTCGCCGAACTCGGCAGCCGCGGCGTCATAGTCGGCATCGGGCACGCCGGTTTCAGCGACGCGAGTGACTGTTTCTGCCCAACTCAACGCGATGCGCTCGCGGTGGCTGAACACATCACCCGCGTCGTGCCATACCGGTACGAGGACCAGTTTGTCGACGGCAACGCCGAGTTTGAGCAGGTCGCGGGAATGCATGTCGATGCAAAAGGCGCAGCCGTTAATTTGCGATACCCGTAGGTAAACAAGGTCGATCAGTTCATGTGACAGACCACTGTTTTGCAGGCAGACGTACACGCCGCCAAATGCCTTGTAACCTTCAGGAGAAGCTTTGGCGTAGTCGATACGAGTGTTCATGATGAGTCCTGTTGTTTGCTGGATGAGGACGCCATCGTGCTGTCTCTTGGTCTATTTGATAAGGTCCAAGAATAGTGTTGTGTACTGGGCCATGCGCACGGCTCACACGAGCAAACATGGCCCAGCTTAAAAGCCTGTTCATGGATCTTTGGTATGGGTCATGGGCTTCCTAAAATGATTCCCCTCAACCACGCCATTTAATAAACGGGTGAATCATGAAAATCCTCCACGTCACTTGCAGCCCTCGCGGCCAGGCTTCCGAGAGCTACAGACTTTCCAACAACATTCTTGGTTTTCTGCTGAAGAACGATGCAACGGCAACGGTCATCAACCGGGTTGTGGCGGGTAATGCCATCGCGCAGGTCGATGAGCAATACGCACAGTCCCAACAGTCGTCGGAAGATGTCACTCGGGAAGGTTCCATCGCCCTCTCGGACGAGCTGATTGAAGAACTGGACAGTGCCGATGTCGTGGTCATTGCAACGCCCATGCACAACTTCACCGTACCGGCGGCCCTGAAAGTCTGGATCGATCACATCGCTCGCGTTCGCCGCACCTTCAATGTCGGCGCGCAAGGTAAAACCAGCCTGCTGCGCGATCGTCCGGTCTTTATCGCGGTGTCCTCGGGCGGCAGATTTACCGGGGTCAACCCGCGCCAACCGGACTTTCTGACGCCGTATCTGAAAGCCGTTCTGGGCATGATCGGACTGCATGCACTAACGTTCTTCTCTGTTGAAGGCACAGCCTTGGGTCCGGAGGTCGTGGCCGAGGCCAGGAGCAAGGCAGATCAAGCACTGCACGCGCATTTTTCCTTGCAGTGATGACTTGTCATCAGGCTGAATCTCCTGAATCCAAAATAACCAGGATATCGGCGAGGCCATGGCCCATCAGATCAACAGCTTTTCACCGCTCGACCCCAGCTCCAGCGAGCCGATCTATCGGCAGATCTACTGGCGGTTCCGCGGTGCGATTGCTGACGGTTTGCTCGCCCCCGGAGAGCGGATTCCCGCGGCCCGGGCATTGGCCAAGGAACTCGGACTGGCCAGGGGCACCGTCGACACCGCGTATTCACTCCTGACCGCCGAAGGCTATATTCAGGCCCGCGGCCAGGCGGGCACGGTCGTGGCGCCAGGCATCAAGGCAAGTGCGCCCTCTTCCCCCACGGAGCGAACCTTCAGCTCAGCCGGCAGCAGCGCAATCAGGCACAAGGCGCAGGTGCTGCCCTTTCAAATGGCCCTGCCCGCGCTTGACGCCTTTCCCCGGAAAATCTGGGCGCAAATCGGCGCCCGCTGCGTGCGCGCCACGCAGATCCAGGACATGGCCAATCCGTCGGTCTATGGCCTGGAATCGTTGCGCATCGCGATCGCCACCTACCTGCAAGTCGCCCGGGGCATTACCTGCTCGCCCGCCCAGGTGTTCATTACCTCGGGGTACCGCAACTCTCTGTCGCTGATCACCCACGCGCTCCTCAAACCGGGGGACCGTGTGCTGGTTGAAGACCCTGGCTACCTGCCCACCCGGCAATTGCTGGCGCATCTGCAAATCGAAGTGGCCCCCGTCCCGGTCGACCAGGACGGCATGCAGGTCGCGCAAGGTCTGGACAAAGGCGCGCGTGCCGCCGTCGTCACCCCGGCCCATCAAAGTCCGCTGTGCGTGTCGCTGTCGTTGCCACGGCGCCTGGCGCTGCTGGAGTGGGCGAGCCGGCAACACGCCTGGATCGTCGAAGACGATTACGACGGCGAGTACCGTTACATCAGTCGCCCGCTGCCAGCACTCAAAAGCCTGGACCGCGAGGGTCGGGTGCTCTATTGCGGCACGTTCAGCAAGGTGTTGTTTCCTGGCATCCGCCTGGCTTACGTGGTGGTTCCTGAAGCCCAGGTCGAGCGCTTCGAACACGTCAGCGAGACGTTCCTCGGCGGTTGTCCGGAGCTCACCCAGGCCATCGTCGCCACGTTTGTGACCGAGGGCCATTTCGCCCGGCATATTCAGCGCATGCGCAAGCTCTACGGCGAACGCCGGGAGGCCACCGTGCGCGGGCTCAAGAAAGCCTTGGGCGAACACATCCGCATAGATGCCCAGCCGGGCGGCATGCACCTGGTTCTGCGACTGACGGAACCCCAATCCGATCGTTGGCTGGTCGAGCGCCTGCAACAGGCGGGGATTTACGCAGAAGCCTTGTCGGACTGGAGCTTCAGCGGCCCGGCGAGCTCCGGGCTGCTGCTTGGGTTCGCCAACATTCAGTCGCAGGACAGTGCCGAACAACTGGGCAAACGCATTCTCGAGTTGCTGTAAACGGGTCGGATGGCCCATTCAAATAGCCTGTTCTTGGCTCTTTTTCACCGGTCCAAGTGCACGCAGGATTCGGCGACATTTATCTCTGCGGGACGATCAAAATGCCCACACCTTCCCCACTTCGCAGCATTGCGGTGTTCTCTGGCTCCAACTACGGCTTCAACCCCGACTATCTTCAAGGCGCTCAAGCCTTGGGCCGGGAAATCGCCAAACGCGGCCTGCAACTGGTCTATGGCGGTACCGACAAGGGTTTGATGGGTGTCATGGCTGACACCGTGCTCGCCGAGGGCGGTGAAGTCGTCGGCATCATCACTCGCCTGCTGTACGACCTCGGGCATCTTCATCCGGGACTGACTCGCCATGAAATAACACCAGACATGCGCACCCGCAAAACGCGCATGAGCGAGTCGGCAGATGCATTCATTGCACTGCCGGGAGGCCTGGGGACATTTGAGGAGTTATTTGAAGCGGCGACACTAACCCAGTTGGGTGAACATCACAAAGGCGTTGCCTGCCTGAACATCGGCGACTTTTTCAACCCCGTACGCAGCCTGCTCAACCATGCGGTGAGCGAAGGTTTCATGAAGACCGAACACAGCGAAATGCTGATCTTCAACACCGACCCTGCGGCGCTGATCGATGCACTTGAGCAGTGGCAAGCGCCGACGGTGACGAAATGGATCGGGCCGGTGGGTGCTTGATAGTTACGCCCCTTGTACGTGGGTATGCCCGTAGTTGCCCTGAGACTTCAACACTTAAGTTTTAGCGGGGTATACGTTGGTATATCTTTCGCCTACTGAAGTATGACTTTGCTGAACCGATGTAGAAGTGCGCCCGGCAGAATCCGTCCATACCATGCACTCACAGCGGACGACTGCCGTCCCGCCAACTTGAAGAACACCTTCAAGACTATTGACCACTTCTTTTCAGGAACAAATCATGAAACAGCAAATTCTGGTTATCGGCGCGGGGTTCGGTGGTGTATGGAGTGCATTGAGCGCCGCGCGTCTGCTGGACATGCATGACCGTAACGACGTGGACATCACCCTGTTGGCCCCTCAGGCGGAATTGCGCATCCGCCCCCGCTTCTACGAAGTCGACGTGCACAAGATGTTCGCACCGCTGGACGCACTGTTCGACTCGGTGGGCATACGTTTCGTCAAAGGCATGGCCGAGGGCATCGACGAGCAGACAAAGACCGTCAGCTACCGCGATGAAGCGGGTCGCGAGGGGGCGTTGAGCTACGACCGTCTGGTGCTGGCGGCCGGCAGCCAGTTGGCCCGTCCGAAAGCAGTACCTGGCCTTGCCGAGCACTCCTTCGACGTGGACCAGATCGAAGCCGCCGTGCGTTTGGAAAACCACATCAAATCCCTGAAGGACCGGCCGTACAGCGTTGCCCGCAACACGGTGGTGGTCGCCGGTGGCGGCTTTACCGGGATCGAGACGGGCACAGAGATGCCGGCACGCCTGCGGGCCGTACTCGGTGACGATCAGGACGTGCGCGTGATTATTGTCGACCGTGCGCCGCAGATCGGCGCGACGATGGGTGACGGGATTCGTCCATCCATCATCGAAGCGTCCGAACACCTGGGCGTCGAATGGGTCGTCAACGCCAGTGTTGCGGCGGTGGACGCCAACGGCGTTACCCTCGCCGATGGCCGTCACATCGAGGCCCAAACGGTGATCTGGACCGTCGGTTTCCGCGCCAGCCCGCTGACCGAACATCTGACCAGCGATCGCGATCCACAAGGGCGCCTGCACGTCGACGAAAACCTGAAAGTGTTGGGCCAGAAGCATGTCTATGCCGCCGGCGACGTCGCCTATGCTGCGACCGACAACCTTGGCAACTTCGCCGCGATGTCGTGCCAGCATGCGATCGCCCTTGGCCGTCACGCCGGGAATAACGTTGCCGCGGATCTGCTGGGCGTCGCGCCAACCCCTTACCGTCAGCCGAAGTACGTGACCTGCCTTGACCTGGGTGCCTGGGGCGCGGTGTTCACCGAAGGCTGGGATCGCCAGCTCAAACTGGTCAAGAACGAAGCCAAGGAGCTCAAGACGCAGATCAACACCCAGTGGATCTACCCGCCGGCAGCTGATCGCGCCACCGCCCTGGCCGCGGCTGACCCGATGATTCCGGTGGCCTGAAGACCCCACCTTAACCTGGCGCCCGCGATAGCATCGAGGGCGCCTTCGTTTTTGCAGCGTAATGCCTGATGCCAGACATGAATCAGCCAGAAATTGGCAGTCATGGTTTAAGATCCGTTTGAAGTGTTCTCCGGACAACAACTTCATGCGCTTAAACCTGAAGGTTCGTATGCCCTCCTCGCTGCCATTCCCGGTTCAATCGCGCCGCCGCCCGTGGCTGCGATCACTGCTGTTGCTGAGCCTGATTGTTCCTGGCATCGCCAGTGCCGAGCCAAGGCCAGAACACATGGTCTACCTGCGCACGATTGACCCCACCATCGAGCAAGACATCCGCTACGCCAGCGCCCACAACTTCACCGGACATTCGCTCGACGGTTACGCCGCTGCCGAGTGCCTGCTGTCGCTGGACACCGCCCAGGCCCTCGCCCGGGTGCAACAGGCACTTCAAAAGCAAGGCTACGGCCTGAAGGTGTTCGACTGCTATCGACCCAGCCGTGCGGTGGCCGATATGGGCCGTTTCGCGACTGAGCCGGGAGACCCGCGCAAGGCCGAGTTCTACCCGCGCGTGGACAAGCAGGACTTCTGGCGACTGGGCTATGTGGCGCGGGTATCGAATCACTCCAGAGGCTCAACCGTCGATTTGACACTGACCGGCCCCAAGGCACTGCCCGCCGACACCTGGACACCCTCGGCCCCACAAGCCGATTGCACCGCGTCTTATGCCCAGCGCTGGCACGACGGCGCACTCGATATGGGCACCGGCTACGACTGCTTCGATGAGCGCGCGCATACCGCCAACCCGACCATCAACGCGACCGCAAAGGAAAACCGTCAGCGACTCAGCAGCGCCATGGAAAAAGAGGGATTTTCCGGGTATTCGAAGGAGTGGTGGCACTTCACTTTTGGTGGTGAGGGAGCGCCGAAGAACGTTATGGATTTTCCCATCACCCCGCTGAGTGCGAGCGAAGTGCTGGACACCAGTCGCCAGCTGATTGTGGTCACTACAAAAAACTGGGATGACATTCAGGGCACTGCCCAGCGTTATGAGCGAGTTGGGGGAAGCTTTCGAAAAGTCGGTGACGGGTTTGCAGTGGTCGTCGGCAAGCACGGGATGGCCTGGGGCAAGGGTTTGGGCAACGTTGAACCTGGTGAAGGACCGGTCAAACGTGAAGGAGACGGGAAAGCGCCTGCCGGTCTCTTCAAACTCGGGACTGCGTTTGGTTACGACACAACGGGAGATACAAAACTGCCTTATCTCGCGCTGACATCGACCACCGAATGCGTGGATGACAGCAAGTCCGAGCACTACAACGAGCTCGTCGAGGGCGCAGCGATGGCCAAGGACTGGAACAGTTCAGAGCAGATGCGCAAAGAGGATGGTTATCGCAAAGGCATCTTCATCGAACACAACACGCCGGCGACCTCGGGTTCAGGTTCGTGCATTTTTTTCCATATCTGGCGGGGGCCTGACTCGCCTACGTTGGGGTGTACGGCGATGGATCAGGGGGATATTTCGCGGTTGTTCGAGTGGCTGGATCCGCGTGAGTCTCCGGTGTTGGTGCAGATGCCTGAGGGGCAATATGAGCAATTTCGCGAGCGCTGGAAGTTGCCGCAGCGTTGATGGATCACTACGGTCCAGCTGGTTAGCTCGGAGCTTCTGTAGCAGCTGTCGAGCAGCGCGAGGCTGCGTTCGGCGACGCAGTGTCGTGAAATCAGGACGCGTGGTGCATCAGGATGAAGTCGTGCTCAGGTTTTACGACGACTGCGTCGCCGAACGCAGCCTCGCGCTGCTCGGCAGCTGCTACAGGAATGTTGGTGTTGCGGATGGTGCTGTTCGCCGGGACTTGGTCAGCCCTGCTTCAGATCGAGGCAGTAGGTGTAATAACCCGGGTCGCGCACGTAACCCAGCGACTCATACAACCGTTGCGCCGTGAAATTATCCGTGGCGGTTTCCAGCACCATGCCCTTGGCGCCGGTCGATAGTGCAAAGTCCCGGGCAGCGTCCATCAGTAACCTCCCCACGCCCTGCCCCCGGGCCTCGGGGGCGGTGAACAGGTCGCTGAGGAGCCAGGTACGGTGGGCATCGATGGAGGAAAACGTCGGGTACAACTGGACGAATCCCAGCGCATCACCGGTGGAGTCCGATGCGAAAAAGATCACGGATTCATCCCGGGCGATGCGTTCGGCGATGAAATCCCGGGACTGCGGCAAGTTCGAAGGCTGGCCGTAGAAGCCTCGATAAGCGTCGAAAAGGCTGGCGATTTTATCGATGTGCGTTGCGTCGACGCGCAAGACTTTGACGGCCATGCTTGGGTCTCCGTATGGGTTACTTCGGTTGCGCCACCGTGCGCAAATAAGGTTTCACCGTCTTGAAACCATCGGGGTATTTCTTCTTCGCGTCCTCGTCAGAGACGGAAGTCGGAATGATCACATCTTCACCCGGGCGCCAGTTAACCGGTGTGGCAACGGTGTGTTTGGCGTTCAATTGCAGCGCATCGAGCAAACGCAGCACTTCATCGAAGTTGCGCCCGGCACTCATCGGATAGATCAGCATCGCCTTGACCTTTTTGTCCGGCCCGATGATGAACACCGAACGCACCGTGGCGTTGTCCACGGCAGTGCGTGCGCCGCCGCTGGCATTCGGATGGATCATGTCGTAGAGCTTGGCCACCACCAGGTTCTCGTCGCCGATCATGGGGTAGTTGACCGCATGCCCCTGGGTTTCCTCGATGTCCTTGGCCCAGCTTGCATGATTGCTGACGGGGTCGACGCTGAGCCCGACAACCTTGGTGTTACGTTTGTCGAACTCCGGCTTGAGCCCTGCCATGTAACCGAGTTCAGTGGTGCACACCGGGGTGAAATCCTTGGGGTGCGAGAACAGAATCGCCCACTTGTCGCCGATCCACTCATGGAAATGCAGCGTGCCTTCGGTGCTTTCGACGGTAAAGTCCGGTGCTTCGTCGCCAATGCGGATGGTCATGATCGTTCTCCTGACTATGAGTGCTTAGGGAAGCCGTCGGAACGCGAGTCGCGGTTCCAACGGCGTTCAAGATCTGTGTTGAACCTGTCAACGCGGATCAGTATAGGAGACGCTTCAAGACATGCCGGTGACCGGCGCATTCACTTTGTAAGTCCTTGATTCAGGCCTTTGAGGGCTGCTCAGGCAACACCGCCACCGCTGATGTTCTCGCCAGCAGGTAGTAGAGAATGCCCGGCACCACCAGCCCGACGATCCAGGAAATATCGACACCGCCGAGCTGTGCAACCATCGGTCCGGAGTAGAAATGGGTGTCGACGAAAGGCAACTGAATCAATACGCCGATGACATACACGCTGATCCCGCGCACGTTCCAGCGACCATAACAGCCTGCCGGGTCCGACAAGGCCGCAATGTCATAGCGCTCCTTGTTGATGAAGTAGTAATCCACCAGGTTGATCGCGCTCCACGGCGTGAAGAAGGTCAGCAGAAACAGGATGAAGTACTTGAACGAGTTGAGGAACGAGTACTGACCGAGCAGCGCCAGCGTGGTGGACGCCGCGACAATCAACAGCACAAACACCATGCGCTGGCGGGCGGTGATGTCGAGACGGCTGCGAAAGCCACTGATGATCGTGGCCACGCACATGAAGCTGCCATACGCGTTGAGCGTCGACACCGTGACTTTGCCGAACACCACGCTCAGGTACAGCAGCGAAGCCATCACCCCGGTGCTGCCCAGGCCGACGATGGTTGCCACTTCATGACCGCGGAAATTCACGCCGGCCAACGCTGCGGCAAACACGCCCAGCACCATGGACGCCTGGGCGCCGAGCACGGTCCCCAGGCCAACGGCAGCAAAGGTCTTCCAGGACGAGGTTTTGCTCGGCAAGTAGCGTGAGTAGTCAGCCACATAAGGGCCAAAAGCGATTTGCCAGGACGCGGACAGCGACACGGCCAGCAGGAAGGTGCTCCAGCCGAAGTGACGATTTTCCAGCAACAGGCCGATATCGTTGAGCGTCATCAGCCGGGTAAACAGGTAGGCAAAGGCAATGATGCCCAGCACGCTGGCCACCCGTCCGACCAGGTGGATGACCCGATAGCCGAAGATCGTCAGGAACGCGATGCACGCGGCGAAGATCAGGATGCCGGCGCTGTCGCTGACATGGATCAACTGGGCAATCGCCTGCCCCGACAGGACCGCGCCGGTTGCGCTGAAACCGAGGTACATCAGGCACACCAGCACAATCGGAATCGCCGCCCCATAGACCCCGAACTGAACACGGCTGGAGATCATCTGCGGCAGCCCGAGTTTGGGCCCTTGGGCGGCGTGCAAGGCCACGACCGCGCCGCCGAGCACTTGGCCGATCAGCAAGCCGATGAGTGACCAGAACACGTCTCCACCCAGCACCACCGCCAGTGCGCCGGTGACGATGGCGGTGATTTGCAGGTTGGCGCCGAGCCACAGGGTGAACTGGCTGTAGAGGCTGCCATGACGCTCGGCCTCGGGGATGTAATCGATCGAACGGGTCTCGATCAGGGGACTTCGTTGTTGGGTCATTGCGGTGTTCTCTTGTTATTGGTAGACGGCAATGTCAACTCGCTGGGCATTTGTGCAACGACACACTCTTTGTAGCAGCTGGCGCAGCCTGCGTTCGGCTGCGCAGCAGCCGTGAAATCAGACGACGCGGTGTATCAGGAAAACCGCGTATTCAGGATTTACGACTGCTTCGCAGCCGAACGCAGGCTTCGCCAGCTGCTACAGGTTGCGTTACGGCTTAGCTGGTTGGCATTGGGGCTGACGGTGTTTTTATTTTTGTAGTTCGGTATTCAGCGCAGCAACTTGAGCCGGCCGCTGTTGAAGCCCCACGAATGGCGCCTTCGCCCACACAACCTTGCCACCCACCATGGTCAGCAACACGTTATTGCGCGCCAACTCATCCTCGGGCACTTGCATGAAGTTCTTGTCCAGCACGATCAGGTCAGCAAACTTGCCCACTTCCACCGAGCCGACCACCGCGTCCAGTTTCAGCTGCTCGGCGGCGTTGATGGTGATGGTACGCAGCACCTCCGTGCGCGACAGCGCCGGGTCGGCATTCAGCCGGCCAGCGTACTTGGGGCCGTAGCTGTGGGGGTTCTGCGGGTCACCAGAGCGGGTGACGCCGATCTTCAACGCGAGGAATTCGTCGAGCGGGTCGACAGGCCAATCGCTGCCATACGCCACGCGGCCGCCGGCAAGGGCGATGCTGCCCGACGGCTCCATGCGAGCAAAACGCTGGGCACCCAGGTGCTCGTTGGTTCCATCGACCGTAGACGGTGCCTGCTGAGCCCATTGGAAGGACATGTTGGCGGTCACGTCGAGTGCCTTGAAGCGTGGATAGTCGGCCGGGTCCACGGACTCATTGTGCGTAATGGCCGGGCGAAAACCATTGCCGGGCAACTGCTGACGCACGTATTCAATGCCGTTCAACGAGTCGCGCACCGCGCGGTCTCCGGTGGCGTGAAGGTGCGGATCGAGGCCGGCCTGCACGGCTTGCAACAGCAACGGTTTAAGTACTTGCGGCGGGAAATACAGCTCACCGACGTTCTTGCCCGCTGTCCATTTCGGTGCCTTATCGGTTCCGGCATTGTGCAAGTACGGCGTGAGCATTGCCCCGGTGTCCGCCGGCGCATTGATGATGCCGTCCATGAACAATTTGACGTGGCGCATGCTCACACCCGGCGCGGGTTTGGCGTCGCCCTGATCGTAGGTGCTGGCCAATGCCTTGGCATCCGCGATGGTTTTTGTCGGGTCTGCCGCGGCGGCGGCCGGGTCCAGTTTGATTGCCAGCAAGGCCCGCGCCGTCAGCTCGCCCGACTGCTGCAGGCTGGTCAAGGCTTTGCCAATCTCGGGGCTCGACATTGCGTCAAAGAAACTGGTGATGCCTTGTTCGCGCATCGCGTCGAGCGCGGCGCGGGTCTGGTTGAGTTTTTCGGCGTCGGTGGCGGGCGGCACCACGGCGGCCATGGCATCGGCAGCGCCGTCCTCGCAGATGCCGTTCGGGTTGCCGGCGCTGTCACGCACGTATTTGCCGTCGCTCGGATTGGCGGTGTTTTTGTTGATGCCGGCCACGGCCAGGCCGCGGGAGTTGACCAGCACGGTATGGAAGTCAGTGGAACGAACCTGGATCGGGCGCTGGGTCTTGAGCGCGTCCAGCGTCGATTTATCCGGATCGCCATCGAGCCCGTCCATGCCCATGCGATCCCAACTGCCCACTTCGAGCCAGACATCGGGGCCTTTGTCCTTGTCGGCATCCAGGCACGCTTGAATGGCTTCCTGGAACACCTTGCGCGTCATCGTCTGGTACTTCAGGTCGCACAAGGTCATGGCACGGCCGCCGTCCCCCGGGTGCATGTGCGCATCAATGAAGCCCGGCATCAGCATGCGTCCGGCCAGATCGATCAGCTGGGTCTGTTTGCCGATGTACTTGGCAACCCCTTCATCGCTGCCGACATAGACGATCTTCCCGCCCGTCACGGCAATCGCCTGCTGCACGGAATTCTGGCCATCGACGGTGTAGACGTAGCCGTTGCGCATCACCCTGTCGGCGGGCTTCGTACCTTGGGTCTGACACCCCACGAGCGTCATGGAAGCAAGTGCCGTAGTGGAAGCAACCGCGATAAACAGCCTGGAAAATTTCAACTGCCTCACCTCTGTTCTTATAGTTTTGGAAGTGGCCCGGACAGACTGCCGCGCAAGCCCCTGATATGCAGGGCATACCCTATAGAACGCCGCCGTAGGGGGGACCTCCACAAATGAGGAGGGGCAACACAAATAGCCCAGCAACAATTTCCCCCTGTGGGAGCGGGCTTGCTCGCGAAGGGGCCATCACATTCAACATTGATGTTGATTGATACACCGCTTTCGCGAGCAAGCCCGCTCCCACATGGGACTGCATTTGAGTGGGGGAGATGGGAGGAGTTAATCGCGGCGCGATGCGTCCCGCAGGACAGAACCCAGCTCCACCTTGCTTTTCACGCCAAGCTGCAAGTAGCAGTTGCGCAGATAGGTGCGCACGGTCGCCGGGCTCAAGGTCAGGATTTTCGCAATCTCTTTATAGGAATGACCGGCCGCAAACAGCATCGCCGCCGTGCGCTCCCGTGGCGGGAGCACCGCCGCGCGCGACTGCGCTTCGAGCGACAGAATCACATGCTCCGCGTTCGGACTCAGCGTCAACGCACACCGGCCAAGGCGCATCACACACGGGGCCTTTGGCAGTTGCTCGATCACCTCAGCCGGCAGCATCGAACCGCTCCACCCGGGCAACTCGCGCTGAATGGCGGCGCACAGGCTGGCGCCCACGTACAGCAGACTGCCGTCCAGGCGCGCCACGCCGAAGTCGGTGGCGCCGTTGCCGGTGTCGCTGCGGATCATGTCTTGCACCTGGAACCGCCACAGTTGCAACAGGTGATCGCAGAACGCCGAAAACAACGCGGCCTCGCTGTCGCTGAACGCCGGAGCGTCCATGCCACGATAGAGGCAGACAAAAAACATCAAGCCACTTTCGGGCAACTCGAAGGTGATGCACATCGGGTGAAAGAGATCGTGGCGCCGAGCAAACGCCTCCACCGCTTCATCGGGGTCAGTGAAGCCGCTTTCGCGCACGACCTCACCAGGTTGACTCAGGGTGTCATGGGAGAATTTGTCGCGGCCCGCGCTCTTGTGCCATTCGGCGGCAAACGATTCGGGCAGGTTGATGCGCCCGTGCATCCAGCTTTTAGGCGGTGCGTTGACGGCTGATGCCGACATCTCGCCCCACCACGCCGACGCAAAGGGCACCAGTTGGCGGAACGCTTGCAGGCCTTCGGCGATGAACTGGGATGAGCCACGCTCCCGAGCAAGCCTACCCAGGTGCAGCACGCAAAGATTAAACGCCTTTAGCGTTGCCATTGCCGGATTGGCAACGACCTCATCACCCTCCTCCATCGTTTTTGATCCTGTTCGCTGTGCGACGTATTTTTTCGACGATGCCATAGGCCGGGTAATAGCGTCCAGCGAGCTGCTCAGGTTGTACAGTTGCTTGCCAATGGTCAGCTCAATCAGCACCTCAAGACACTCAAAGAAACTCTGTGAGTGAGCTGACCACGTTCGCTTCCTTGTTTGTCCTTACATCTCCACCTGAGTCCCCAGTTCAATCACCCTGTTTAGCGGCAATCTGAAGTATTTCAGGTTGCTGTTGGCGTTTTTCAGCAGGAACGCGAACAGACTTTCTCGCCAGCGCGCCATACCCATGCGCTTGGTGGGGATCACCGTCTCCCGGCTGAGGAAATAGGTCGTGCGCATCGGGCTGAAATCCAGCTCATTCAAGTGACAAAGATTCAAGGCCGCCGGTACATCGGGCTCCTCCATGAAACCGAAGTGCAGACTGACTCGGAAGAACCCTTCGCCATAGGCTTCAACCTCAAACCGTCGATCGGCAGTCACCCGAGGACTGTCTTCGGACACCACGGTCAGCAATACCACCTGCTCGTGCAAAACCTGGTTATGCAGCAGATTGTGCAGTAGCGCATGCGGAACCGCATCGGCCCTGGCCGTCAGAAAAACCGCCGTACCCTGCACCCGATGCGGCGGCTGCGAACGAATGCTGCTGATGAACAACGGCAGAGGCAGCGCGGTCTCGTCCAACCGCTCGACGATGATTTTTCGCCCTCGCTTCCAGGTGGTCATCAAGATGAACAGGCCAATGCCGGCGATCACCGGAAACGCACCTCCCTGAAAAATCTTCGGCGCATTGGCGGCGAAGTACAGACCGTCTACCAGCAAAAATCCGAGCAGCATCGGGATGGCCAGCCAGCGCGGCGTTTTCCAAAGAAGCAGGACGACCGCCGAAGACAGAATGGTGGTGATCAACATGGTGCCCGTCACAGCGACCCCATAAGCAGCGGCCAAGGCACTGGACGACTCGAAGCCGATCACCAGCAACACAACACCGACCATCAACGCCCAGTTAACCGTGCCGATGTAAATTTGCCCCTGCTCCTTGCTCGAAGTGTGCTGGATGAACATGCGGGGGACGTACCCTAACTGGATGGCCTGGCGCGTCAGGGAAAAAGCACCAGAGATCACGGCTTGAGACGCGATGATGGTAGCCAGCGTGGAGAGCGCGACCATCGGCAGCAGTGCCCACTCGGGAGCCAGAAGGTAGAACGGATTGCGCACCGCCTCCGGGTTGCCCAGGATCAAGGCTCCCTGGCCAAAATAATTGAGTACCAACCCTGGCAACACCAGAATGAACCAGGCACGAGAAATCGGTTTACGACCAAAGTGGCCCATGTCGGCATACAGCGCCTCAGCACCGGTCAGTGCCAACACGACAGCGCCCAAAATCGCTACACCCATTCCCGGATGAACCACGAAAAATTGCACGGCCCAGGCGGGGTTAAGCGCTTGCAGGACTTCGGGGCGCTGCAAAATACCGTAGACACCGAGTGCACCCAACACCACAAACCACAGCACCATGACAGGGCCGAACAGGATACCGATTCGAGCCGTGCCATGTTTCTGTATCAAGAACAGCGCCACCAACACGACCACTGACAAGGGCACGACCCAGTGCTCTATCCCGTCAAACGCCAGCTGAAGGCCTTCAACTGCAGAGAGCACTGAAATAGCGGGGGTGATCATGCTGTCCCCGTAAAAAAGTGCCGCACCAAACAGGCCGAGCAACACCAGGACCTTGCTCATGTACGGATAAGGCGCAGCCGCGCGGCGGGCTAACGCTGTCAACGCCATGATGCCGCCTTCACCCTGGTTGTTGGCACGCAGGATGAACAGTACGTATTTGATCGAGACGACCCAGATCAGTGACCAAAAGATCAGCGACAGAATACCGAGCACGCCGTCATGGTTTACCTGGACACCGTAGTGGCCGGAAAATACTTCTTTCAGCGTGTAGAGGGGGCTGGTGCCAATGTCCCCGTAAACCACTCCGACAGCGGCGACGAGCAAGCCCACTCCTGACGTTTTGGATGGGGAGTCTTCGTGTGCAACGGTCGCTGTCTCACTCAAGGGTCGCTTCTCTCGAATTACGGGGAAGAAGTGCATCCCATCCTTGGGCAATACAGTTTGCCAGGGCCATTGGAAAGGCAAGGCGCATGGACGATCAAAAAAATCGCGCCCAGTATCGTTGCGGGCAAAAGCACCGATCGTAAAGAAAGCGTAAAAAATTTACGGCAGCCAGGTAATCCGGGCGTTGCTGTTCGAGACGTGGGTAGGTGGTGTGCTTTTTTTTCTGGGTATTTTTTGTCTCCTCGCGAGAAAACTTGCGTTCAGCAACCGTAGGCTAAGCTAAGAGCAGCTTATTGCACACGATGCTCGCGTCTGCAGGTTTTGGGTTTTTCTGGAGAGCGTCTGCAACAGCTATTTCAGACTGGCCCAACCCATTCACGCAGGACTACGTGATGACCGAGCCCCTCCTCAGTTTTGATCAACTCAAGCGTGCTGCCGCCTCCGGCGAGATCGATACCGTTCTGGTGTGCATGGTCGACATGCAAGGCCGACTGGTCGGCAAGCGCTTCCAGGTCGAGTTTTTCATCGACAGCGGCCATGAAGAAACCCACTGCTGCAACTACCTGCTGGCCGACGACATCGACATGGAACCCGTGCCGGGTTACGCCGCTGCCAGTTGGAGCAAAGGCTATGGCGACTTTGTCCTCAAGCCTGACATGTCGACGTTGCGGCGAGTGCCCTGGCTCGAGTGTACGGCGCTGGTGCTGTGTGACGTGCTCGATCATCACCATCGGCGCGACCTGCCGCACAGCCCGCGGGCGATCCTGAAAAAGCAGATCGAGCGCCTGCGCGAACGCGGCTACACCGGCATGTTTGCCTCGGAACTTGAGTTCTATCTGTTCGACGAAAGCTACGAAGCCATCCACGAGCGCAACTACCACAAGCCAAAAACCGCCGGCCACTACATCGAGGATTACAACATCCTCCAGACCACCCGCGAGGAGCCGGTGCTGCGGGCGATTCGCAAGCATCTGCAGGCGTCCGGCATTCCCGTGGAAAACTCCAAGGGTGAATGGGGGCCAGGGCAGGAAGAGATCAACATTCGCTACGCCGACGCGCTGACCATGGCCGACCACCACGTCATCATCAAGCACGCCTGCAAAGAGATCGCGCAGCTGCAGGGCAAGGCGATCACGTTCATGGCCAAGTGGCGGTATGACGCCGCCGGCTCCAGCAGCCACATCCACAATTCGCTGTGGGACAAAAACGGCAAGAAGCCGCTGTTCTTCGACGCCAAGGCTGAGTTCGGCATGTCGAAACTGATGCGCGCCTGGGTGGCCGGGCAGCTCAAATATGCCAACGACATCACCTGCTTTCTCGCGCCCTATATCAATTCCTACAAGCGTTTTCAGGCCGGTACGTTTGCGCCGACCCGGGCAGTCTGGAGCCGCGACAATCGCACCGCAGGCTTTCGTCTGTGCGCAGAAAGCAGCAAATCCATCCGCATCGAATGCCGCATCGGCGGCGCCGACCTCAACCCTTATCTGGCCTTCGCGGCCTTGATCGCTGCGGGGCTGGCCGGTATCGACGAGAAACTCAACCTCGTGCCGCCTTTTGAAGGCGATGCCTACGTCGACGAACACTTGCCGGAAGTATCGAAAACCCTGCGCGAAGCCAGCGCCGCACTTCAGAACTCAACGATGCTGCGTGAAGCGTTCGGTGATGAAGTGATCGACCACTACGTGCACACCGCCGAATGGGAGCAGAAAGAGTACGACCGGCGCATCACCGACTGGGAACTGCAGCGCGGTTTCGAGCGCTATTGAGACCGCCATCATGACTGCAACGATTCAACTCATTTCACCGGTCGATGGCCGGGTCTATGTCGAACGTCGCTGTGCCGATGCCACGCAAGTCGAGCAGGCGCTGGCGGCTGCCGCTGCCGCCCAGGTGCAATGGAAGCTCCGACCACTGAACGAACGCGCCGCTTTTTGCAGCGCTGCGGTGGACGCGATGCTGGCCATGAAGGACGAGATCGTCCCGGAACTGGCCTGGCAGATGGGCCGACCCGTGCACTTTGGCGCGGGCGAACTGCGCGGTTTCGAAGAGCGTGCCCGGCATATGATCGCCATTGCGCCTGAAGCGTTGGCAGCAGTTGAACCGACGCCTGTCGCCGGTTTTCGACGGCATATCAAACGTGAGCCGCTCGGTACGGTGCTGGTCGTCGCGCCGTGGAATTATCCCTATCTGACGGCAGTGAATACGATCATTCCGGCGTTGATGGCCGGCAACAGCGTCATCCTCAAACACGCCTCGCAAACGCTGCTGGTGGGTGAACGGTTCGCCGAAGCGTTTCGCCGCGCCAATCTGCCGGAAGGTTTGTTCCAGAACCTGCTGCTCGATCATCGCCAAACCGGGGAGATCATTGCCTCCGGCCGCGTGCACCAAGTGAACTTCACCGGCTCGGTCGACGCCGGCAAGGCCATGGAAACCGCCGCCACGGGCCGCTTCCTCGGCCTGGGCCTGGAACTCGGCGGCAAAGACCCGGCCTACGTCCGCGCAGACGCCAACCTCGACCACGCGGTGGAAAACCTGGTGGACGGCAGCTTCTTCAACTCCGGGCAAAGCTGCTGCGCCATCGAACGGATCTATGTCGATGCAAACATCTACCCGGCCTTTGTCGAGCGTTTCGTCGCACTCACGAATCAATACGTGCTGGGCAATCCACTGGATGAAGCCACCACACTCGGTCCGCTGGTGAACCCGGGCGCGGCTGAATTCGTCCGTGGACAGATTGCCGATGCGCTGTCCAAGGGCGCCAAGGCATTGATCGATCCGAAGGCCTTTCCCTTCGACGCGCCGGGCAGCGCCTACCTCGCGCCGCAGGTGCTGGTCGATGTCACTCATCACATGTCGGTGATGCGCGAGGAAAGTTTTGGCCCGGTGGTCGGCATCATGCCGGTGGCCGGTGATGACGAAGCCATTGCCTTGATGAACGACAGCGAATTCGGGCTCAGCGCTTCCATCTGGACCCAGGACCTCGCCGCCGCCGAACGCCTGGGCAACGAGATCGACACCGGCACCGTGTTCATGAACCGCTGCGATTACCTCGACCCGGCCCTGGCCTGGACCGGCGTGAAAAACAGCGGACGCGGCGTGACCCTGTCGCGCCTGGGTTACGAACACCTGACCCGAGCCAAATCCTTCCATTTGCGCCACGAGATCTGAGCCATGAGCCTGACCGGAAACTGGAACTACCCCACGAGCATTCGCTTCGGTGTCGGCCGCATCAGCGAGCTGGCCGAAGTCTGTCGCAGCCAGGGTATCCAGCGACCGTTGCTGGTCACCGACAGCGGCCTGGCCCGCGCCCCGATCACCACGGCAGCGATTGACGCCTTGCGCGCCGCCGGCCTCGGCGTCGCACTGTTTTGCGACCTCAAGCCCAACCCGGTCGAAGCCAACCTCGCGGGCGGGCTCGATGCCTGGCGCGCCGGCAAACACGATGGCGTGGTCGCCTTCGGCGGTGGCAGCGGCCTGGACATGGGCAAACTCATCGCCTTCATGAGCGGCCAGACCCGACCGGTCTGGGATTTCGAAGACATCGGCGACTACTGGACACGCGCCGACGAAAGCCAAATCGCCCCGGTCATCGCGGTGCCGACAACCGCGGGCACCGGTTCCGAAGTGGGCCGCGCCGCCGTGATCATCGACGAGCGCACCCACACCAAACGCATCATCTTCCACCCGAAAATGATGCCCCGCGTGGTCATCAGCGACCCGGCCCTGACCGTCGGCATGCCGGCAAAAATCACTGCCGGCACGGGCATGGATGCGTTGGCACATTGCCTGGAAGCCTACTGCGCGCCTGGTTTTCACCCGCTGGCCGACGGCATCGCGGTGGAAGGTATACGCCTGGTGGCCAGCGCCCTCGTACGGGCGGTTCATACGCCTTCCGATCTCGATGCTCGCGCGCAAATGCTCGCCGCCGCCGCGATGGGCGCCACTGCCTTCCAGAAAGGCCTGGGCGGGATGCACGCCCTCTCGCATCCGGTCGGCGCGCTGTACGACACCCATCACGGCATGACCAACGCCACCTTCATGCCCTACGTCTTGCAGTTCAATCGCCCGGCCATTGAAGAGCGCATCACACGGCTGGCGGCTTATTTACGCCTGCCCTCGCCGGGGTTCGACAGTTTTCTGGCTTTCATTCTGAAGCTACGCAAAGACATTGGTGTGCCGCATACGCTGGTGGAGCTGGGCGTGGATGATCAGCAAGCGGATCTGATCGCGGACATGGCCATTGTCGATCCCTCTGCCGGCGGCAATCCGCTGCCATTGACCCGGGCCGGCGTGGCAAGCATTTTCGACGCGGCGTATCACGGCCGTATTTAGAGCTGTTGTCTGTCCATGCATGGACAGGTTGTACCGGTTGGAAAAGGAGCAGTACGACAAGGGGTTGAAGGCCAGACCATCCGGGACCCGGGTGGGTGCGTATCAAAACCTGAAGGGGCACACAACATGAATCCAGCAAGTCAGCCCGGCACGAGCGCGCCGCAAGACGATGACGTCAAGGTGTTGCACAGCATGGGCTACGCCCAGCAGCTCTCGCGACGCATGGGCGTTTTTTCCAACTTTGCCATTTCCTTTTCGATCATTTGCATCCTCTCGGGTGGCATCAACTCACTCGCCCAAGGCACTTCCGGCGCAGGCGGCGCGGCCATCGGCATCGGCTGGCCAATCGGGTGCCTGATCTCCGGGGTCTTCGCGATGGCCATGGCGCAGATCTCTTCCGCCTACCCCACCGCTGGCGGCCTCTATCACTGGGGCTCGATTCTCGGTAACCGCTTCACCGGCTGGCTGACGGCCTGGTTCAACCTGTTGGGGCTGGTGACCGTGCTCGGCGCGATCAACGTCGGCACTTACTACTTCTTTTTCGGCGCCTTCGGACCGGGCCTGGGAATGGAAGACACCATCACGACACGGATGATTTTCCTGGCGATCCTCACGGGCCTACAAGCCTTGTGTAACCACCTGGGGATTGGCCTGACCGCGAAGCTCACCGACTTCTCGGGATACCTGATCTTTGCCACGGCACTGGCGCTGACCATCGTCTGCCTGATCTCGGCGCCCAGCTATGAATTCGCCCGGTTATGGACCTTCGGCAACTACTCCGGCGAAGCGGGCGGCAGCGTCTGGCCACAAGTCTCGAACGGCTGGATCTTCATGCTCGGCCTGCTCCTGCCGATCTACACCATCACCGGCTACGACGCCTCCGCGCACACCTCGGAAGAGACCCGCAATGCCGCCATGTCAGTGCCCCGCGGCATGGTCATGTCGGTGGTCTGGTCGCTGCTGTTCGGCTGGGTCATGCTCAGCTCCTTCGTGCTGATGCTGCCAAGCATGGACGAGGCCGCGAGCCACGGCTGGACCGTGTTCTTCTGGGCGATGGACACGCAAGTGAACCCGACGGTAAAAACCGCGTTGTACGTGGCCATTTTCATCTCGCAATTCCTCTGCGGACTGGCGACTGTGACCTCGGTGTCACGCATGATCTTCGCGTTCTCCCGCGACGGCGGCCTGCCCTTCTCTAAAGCGCTATCCTCGGTCTCGCCAACCCTGCGCAGTCCGGTGGCCGCGATCTGGACCGGCGCCACCCTCGCGGTGTTGTTCGTGTGGGGCTCGTCGGTGATCTCGATCGGCGAAACGCCGGTCTACACCATCGTCGTGTCCTGCACGGTGATCTTCCTGTTCTTCTCCTTCGTCATCCCCATCGTGCTCGGCCTGTTTGCCTACGGCACGTCGAAGTGGCCGACCATGGGACCGTGGAACATGGGACGCTTCTGGTACACCGTGTTCGCCCTCCTCTCGATCCTCTCGATGGTGATCATCTTCATCATCGGCATCCAGCCACCGAACGATTGGGCGCTGTACATTACCATCGGCTTCCTGGTGCTGACGGCCATCGTGTGGTTTGGCTTTGAAGCCCGCCGCTTCCAGGGCCCGCCGATGGGGGATTTGATCGTCAAACGCCAGGCGGAAATTGCTGCGGCGGAAGAGGCGCTAAACAAACGCGCGGGAGGCTGATACCACCGAGCAACTTCTACCGTAACGCGGCTCTATGTAGCAGCTGGCGAAGCCTGCGTTCGGCTGCGCAGCAGTCGTAAAATCAGACAATGCGGTGTCTCAGGAAGACCGCAAACTCAGGTTTCACGACTGCTACGCAGCCGAACGCAGGCTTCGCCAGCTGCTACAAAATTGCGTCACCGCAGAAATTGCTTACTGATCGGCATTAGGCGCCAACCACCCTACTGTTATGAAAACAGATAGACCAAACGATAAATAACCTGTGGCGAGGGAGCTTGCTCCCGCTGGCCTGCGCAGCAGGCCCATCTGTTGAACCCGCTTCGCAGCCCGGTGGAAGCCCCCCCCCTCGCCACAGCTCAGCGGTTACACGGGTGGCTCAACTTTATCCAACACCCGGTTCGCCGCAACCTCCGCCACCATGATGCTGTTCGAAATGCCCAACAACGCATAACGCGACTCACCCTCCAAATGATCCACCAACTGATGGACCATCACATCCACCGACGCCAGCGTCTCGACCAAAAATACCGCCAGGGTTTCGGCAGTGGCTTCTGGGTCTACGGAAAACAGCTTGCTGGATGTTCGCGGGGTGGCTTTGATGTCGGCGTTTGAGGGGAAGTGGAAATCGAGGGCGCGTTCGGCGGCTTCGTGGAGTTTTTTTGAATCGGGTTCGTAGGGGGAAACTGGATCGGTGTCGGGTGGGTTGGGCGTAATTTTGAACATAAGCTCGCTTCTCAAATTGAGTGCCAACCTTCTTGCTGCTAAACGAGAGGGAGGCAGCTGTACGCAGGTTAGCAGACCGGGGAAGCTAGCAAAGCCGGCGCGCCCGAAGGCGCCCTGCGCACAACCACCATCAAGTGCAGGCGTGGGAATACCTGACTGACAAGAGCTCGTGCAGCTTGCTTGTAACCCCGGGCTGCTAAACCCGATCACTGAAGGGCAGTGACGGGAATCAAGTTACCGAGCAGCCCAAAAGCGCACAAGCCGGCGGATTCTGGTGCAGTCGTAGGCAACGGCACAAGGTTTTGTAGCTTTCAGGACGTAACCTTGAGGGCGTTTAAACATGCGTCTTCAAGAGTTGTTGAAAAAGCTGCATGCACCTCCTACTGGCAGTGAAGCTTCGAAAACATCCGAGAAGCCCTTGCCGTATTTGTAAGGCTGACCGACACCGCAATGTGGTCTATTGAATCAATCAGCGATCGGCCAAAAGTTGACGGATTACGCTCTCTTTCGGCCTTACGCAGTTTCCAGTTTGTCCCTGCGTAGACGACAAAGGTTCATTGACATAAGCGCTAATGCTGCTTAGCTGTTAAGTGATGGGTTACTAATGCGAGGGAAAGCCATGAACGAAATGGGAGTTGAAATCGCACAAATCTCATTTTTCCTTGCGCGAGAGACCAAAACAACTGAAACCATATTTGATCAAAAAAAAGACATTCTTAAAATTTTATCTGCAAAAAAGTTCAGATTCTCGTTCAACAACACAGATTGTGAATTTATATATTTCGAAACTACCACACCCAAAAACAACCCTCCATGGCTAAACTTTATAAATGAAAAACTCACTTTCGACGAAAAAATAATCTTCAGTTCAAAAAGTAAAAACCCAAATGGAATTTTGCTTTTAAGCGTCAACAGTAGAGTATTCGCCGCAACCTTTGGAAGAAGTGCCGCAAGTTATTTAGAGCGTGATGCTTTTGAGCCTGACTTCGGAATAAAAACAGCGATGAATATGTGCGGGAACGAAGAAGTACGCCAAACCAAAAGTGAGAGTCACGCGATAACTCCGACACATATTGATAGGCAGGTCAACAAACCGGCTGACTCTTTTGCTTTCGGCCTAAGCGAAGCCGAGGATTTACGATACATTTCCGCTCACATGAAGGACCACAAAAATATAACCCTACAAGGACGCAATAATTTAACAATAAAAATTATTGGCAAAGAAAAGCTATCCTGGCAAATATTGATCGAATACTGTGAAAGCTTCTTAGTGGCATATGCAAGCAAGGAGTACACCAAACTATTTCCGAACTATAAGCATTTTGATGAAGCGACAGAGCTAGATAAAAACGCACTGGACGAAATATTAATAAACCAACTACGCGTCAAAAATACGAACAATATAAGTCTTGGAATACCAGAAGTGCTAATTGACTCGGATTGTGGCTTTGCTTACTCAAACTACAAAACGTTCGATGACAAAACTTATGCATATTTAGACACCTGCCAAATATTCGAGCATATAAACGCCGAAAAAATAACTATTGAAAAACTAAAATCCAAAAATATTTTTTATTACTCGTACGAGGAAAATCGGATACTTGGCTCTAAGAAATGGCCTCTGTACAACTGCCTATCTTTTGAACAAATACTCGGAGATAAATATTTCGTACTAAGCGATGGAAGATGGCTCCAAGTAGATGGCGACTTCTACAACGAAATAATAAACTTCACTGAAAACACTCTTCACGAAGAGTCCTGCGAAGCGATTTATAGCGACATAGATATAAGCGATGATGAAAAAATGCAAAACAGAGAAAGCATTTTCAATAAGAAAGTTTGCGAAATTCGACCATCATGTGTTCTATTTGATCAGGCAAAGCTTAAAATCGGCTCTGGCCGTAAAGATAAAGAGTTCTGCGACATCCTGGATCTTACCGATGAAAATAAAGTTAGAATAATACATTGCAAACCATACAAGAACTCGTCATCTACGAATTACTTGTTTTCCCAGGCGCAATTCTATTGCCATGCATTCATTAACGACCAGTCCTTCCTTGGCGAAATCAAAAACCATATAGCCTTATCATCGAGCACTAAAAAAACCGAATACCTGGAATATATAAAGTCAAACATAGCGGACTTACATGGCAAAGACTACTGCGTTTGCTTGTGGTTACTATACGACCAGCGTACAGCAACCCCACTCAAAACCGAAATACCATTGATGGCCCAGTATGAATTAAAGTTAATGCACGAACACCTGAGAAACACATGCAAGTTTAATGATGTAATTATAAGATTCATCCCGGTAATTAAAAAGAACTACATAAAGACTGTATCCCATTGAGATTTCATCTTAAGAAATTACTTACAAAGCTGTCGACCAGACCAAACCCCTGCTTTAAAAGCCAACAGGGGACGGATTAATCCCCAGCAGCAGACAAAAGCAAAGCAAAATAAATTTTGTTCCCTTTCCCTGACGTCTATATTGCGTTCACACCACTGATCTGCTCACTACTGAAGCGACGCATAAGGTCCGTTTCAGTTAACTCAAAATACGCTGAAGCTTGATAGAAGTTACTTGTCGCTCTTTGAATCAAGCTGTGAGCTTCTTCACGGGGATTGAAATGGATAAGATCATCTCCAAGCGCTCCCATATGCTTGGTCGAGTTTTTAGCCTTGTTCATCAAGTCCCCGATTTCCTTCTTAGCCGCGGCTTCGGGGCGCATGTCAGTTTTAAACATCAATGAGAAAATCCGTACAGCACCTTCACGCAAACTAGCGAATGCAGTGACACCGCCATGGGCTTCAACATGCTTACCAAAAAGCTCCTCGGCAGCGCCGGCCAGACAAATGGCTGAAAAGTAGTGTGGAGGGTCAGAATAGAAGTGGTGCAGTGACGACTGCAGAAGCTCTGTTGCAACCTCAATCTTGGGGATTGGTATAGACGGCATTTTCGGAGACCTAGAAGGGTTTTACTCAGCGTAGTTCATCCTCCGATGCTGTAGGCAGAGAAAAAACCATGTCGACAGCCCCGCAAGTGACGATGCAATGTTCCTTACACGCCTTTATTGTTGCATCGACCGGTTGAATCCACAGCCGAAAGCTGACATTCAGGAGTGCTCGCTTGATCGATGACCGCCCCTTTGCGGCTGAGTGGCACACTCCGTCGGGATGAATCAAGACTGGTCACCCGAAAAGGGCCTAAAAGAACTTTTACTGGATGGCCCTTGAGATTCTGGTAGACGCCCCCAATTAGGATGACGTCGTAAGTGGATGGAGGTATCCGATGTCAATTCAAGTGAAAAAGGTGCAGGTTCCCTCGACCATCGTTAGCGAGCTAGAGGACCTTCATGGAGTTTCTAGAGACCTAGAAATGGCTCGGCGGTTGTGCAAAATCGCCGCAGCCTTGGGTAATGACGATGCCAATCAGGGGATCGCGGTCGATGGGCTATTGAGCGCTGCGTTGTTCAGATACATGCGATGTTTTTCCTCTGGGGTACGCAACTCTCTCAGTTCAGAGGACGTAAAAAAGCTGGGCCCGGAATTTGTCGAAGTCCATAGTTTCCTGAAGGACTTTCGCGATAAACATCTAGCTCATTCAGTCAATCATTATGAGGATTGCTACGTAAACGTCGATCTTCACTTTAAGGACAGTTTGCTTCAGCAGATAGAAGGGCTGCTGCCGGGGTCTAGCCGCGTAATACTGAATAACCGTAATGGAGTAGCACTGCTAACGCTGATTGATAAAATGATTTGGATAGTTGTTGAAAAGAAGCGAGCCGCGGAAGTTGCGGCGGTAGACAAACTAAATAAACTAGACGAGACGATCATATTGGAGTTTAAGCCTTGGGAGCCCAAGGAAATCAATCCAAGTGCAATTCGAGCTAGCAGGCAGAAGAAGTAACAGTTTGGCATCTGGTTTACGACAGCATCAAAAGACATAAAAAAGGGGGCGGATTTATTTCCGGGAAAATAAATCCGTCCCGTTTGTGCCTGCCGGGCTACTGCGACCAGAAACTGGCGTCACTCTCATGAGCCTGGTGGAGCCAGGGCGGGCCCAGACCAACCTCTTCGCAACAGCGTCACGCAACAGCAGCAAGGAACTGATGGCCGTGACGGACCAGATTACTCGGAATGGCGCCGATGGATGGTTCCGACGGATCGCGCTCCTGAAACTTGGGCGCATACATCATACTTGTGATCTTTCACTAAGTACTGGGAGATGGCGAGATGCTGCGCGGAGCTGAGAACAGTGAGCTTTTCCGGGAATACTACGAGATCCTGAGCACCCCAGTGGCCAAACATGCGTTCTTGTATATGGTTGGATGGGCATCAACGCTGAAAGGCTATGACTTCTTCCCAAGCTCGCACGGACACATCAAGGATTTTCGTTTCTTGCGTGGCAACGACTGGGATTTTGCATTCATTCCGAACCAGAGATGGATGTTGTTCTATTTCAGGAAGCCATGCCTCCGCCTCCCAAAATATTCGCGCGAGGAAATCTTTGGTCGAATTCCCGGTGCAAAAGAAACTAAAGCCGGAGAATTTACTGTCAGGCTTGAAAATGTGAGCGACGTAATGCGTTTAGCTAGCTATATCGAATGCTAGATCCTGAATCACCCCTGATCTTGTAGCCACATTCGAACGACCGCAAAGGGTTGTGGACTTAACCCAGAGCGCTCATCCCCGGCCAACCGTTCTGACAGTTTGCGCAGGCGCTGAAACTGCTCCAGCGTTTTTTTTGCTGAGCTGCCGCCCTTCTCCTACTACAATTCTACAAACGACCTTCTTCATAGACAGACGACTGAAGAAACTCCGCTATCCGCGCTACAACCTGCTGCTGAATCCCCCCACGCGAGCGGCCACCGTCGCCATCCCGGCAAATGATCCCATCGCCCGGCACATCTTCTTCGAGCAACGCCTCCGCGCCAGGTTTACACACCGACAAAAAGCTGAAATGGCTCGCATCGCTGATTTCGACGTAACGACTTGTCGCCGCAGGCAAGCGCTTGGCCAAGTTGGCAGACTCCAACTCAGCAGGAAGCTCGCGCGACGGTACCCCGGCAGCGATCACCAACGTCGGTACAGTAAGCGCAGCCAAACTTTCATCGGTCATGCCCCGTGAAAGGCCCAAGTCCAATGCAACCACCGCGGTGACGCGTTTATCGCGCCAATCGGCGGTCAACGCGGCCTCTGATTCTGAGGTGCTTGCGCGGTTTATCTTTCCGTAGACACTGCAACTTGCTAACGGCGGGTGGGCTTTGCAGTCCTCTGCGAAGCGGTCTGGATCGAAGCGAGCACCGGCGATTTCCAGGGCGGTCCAGCCGCCGAGTGAATGGCCTGCCACGGCAATTCGGTCATTGGCGACCAAGCCGAATTTTTCAGGTTGAGCCGTGACGCTATCAATGGCTCGGCGCACATCAACGGGCCGCTGCCATAACTGCGCCGCAGCTTGAGGGCTACGGTCATGAGTGGTGGTGCCAGGGTGGTTGATTGCAGCGACGATGTAACCCCTTTGAGCCAGAGCACTGGCAAGCCAGATCTGGTTGCTCCAGTTACCTCTGTACCCGTGTGAGAGCACCAACAATGGATGCTTGCCAGCAGCGGGCGGTGCGTCACGAACGGCAGAAGCCCCGACGAACACCGCATCATCGCCAATCATTTGCGTGGCGGCGGTCGTTGCGCTGGGGTACCAGACGACCATCTCCAGTGAGCGGTCATTCTGCGAGTCAGGCAGTGTGGAAGATTGGAAGCCGACAGGGTTCTCGTCAGCGAGTGCGAGGGAAGTCAGGCAGCTCAACAACAGGGCGCAGAAAGCTATTTTCAATGTCGTTTCTTCCTTGATTAGACAAGTGCATGGCAGCCTGAATCCGCCGTCAGGCGCATCCATCTTCGTAGGGAGTTGAAGCTAATGTGGCGGCATGCAAGCACGGACATTAAAGTCCATATTCGAACCGTCGCGCATGACTTTCATCGTTAGCGCTTTTCGCGGTCTTTAATGAGAAGGCTTAGGAACAATAAATCCGCCCCCTTTTTTCGTTAAAAATCTTCTGCCTCGGGCGCACGGAAGGCCTTGCTGTAATAGCCGGACTGGTCGAAACAGCACACCTGCTTCTTGCCGGTTGCAAGCATATCGCAGGCATCACCAATTCGCTTTTCGCGCGTCTTGAGTTGCTTGGCTGAAGTAATCCAGTGGATCCAGTCCACTCGTGCGAGGGTCGTTGTATTTTTCCAAACTTTACGAGCCTCAGGATTGGCTGCCAGTGCTTCCTCAAAATCTGCGGGGATGTCTGGCTCGGGTTCCTTCTTCACAGGGGTTAGCTCGAGTGTAACGACATCTCCAACGGCCACACCTGCGGCGTCGAGTAACTCGCTACTGACCTTCAGCCAATGGCTCAGCTGACCATCGGGCTCAAGGGTTGCCTGGAACTGGTGCCCATTGATTGTGCCTTCAACTGTCGTCCTTCCTCGCCTCGGCAGCGGTTCACTCGCATCTCTTGGCAATACCGCGAACGCCCACGACGTGTCATTACCGGGCTTTGCCGGACGAAGAAGCTTTGCTTCGAATCGGGATTTCACATCGATTGTTGTCATTGCAAGTCCTCCAACTGATACGCCTGACGACTTTCTGGCGACACCACTGTCGCGTTTAAATGCGACAGTGATGACGCCAAGATGAGCGCTTATTTACCCATCACCTCGTCCAGTGCCTGTTCGAGGGTGCTGACTGTGCGCTCGATATTGTGCAGCTTTTCGAGCCCGAACAGACCGATACGGAAGGTCTGGAAGTCGGCCGGCTCGTCGCATTGCAACGGCACTCCGGCGGCGATCTGCAGGCCGTGGTTGGCAAATTTCTTGCCGCTCTTGATGTCGGCATCATCGGTGTAGCTCACCACTACGCCAGGGGGCCTGAAAGCCGGCAGAGAAAAGGAGACAGAATTATTAACTTAAAAATAAATCTGTCCCCTTTCGGTTCGCTCCCGGCGCAGCGACATGATTGCTGTGAATTGACTTATACCGACTGATCCACGCTCACTTCTCGGGCGCTCAAAAAATGTTCTGCGCTGAGGCCTGCACCCGATGGTAGCTCACGTTTCCTGGTCTACAATTGGCTGAAGTGCAAATAAATTCATTTATTGGTGAGCGAAAGAGTTAGCTAGGGAACTCTAAAGAACAAGGAAAAGCCATGAGTAACTCTTACAATTCCACGATCTTACTCGCATCCACTTTGGCTGTATTTTTGACTGCTCCTACGAGGAGTGAAGCTATATCATGTGACATGGACCCTGCGTACATTCATAAGGGACCCAATTCCAAAACATCTATTTTTAGTGCGAAATCCGGAATTCCTTCACTTTATTATCGATCAAACATGGATGTAAATACGGATGGTGCGGCCAGGTCGTACCATCCAGACGATCCCCGCGCTAAAACCATTGCATATAACAACATGGGTAATGCCATTACCAAAGCGTGGGATAAATCTGGGCACCCGATTACCTGCGATGGTGGCGACGCAAGAAAACGTAGGGGAATATGTTTTGAAGAGTTCATTTTCGCGTTTGAAGGCGCACGGGCTAACAACTATAATCCTGAAAAATTTCCAAAAGTGGAAACCGGATCAATCATACCATGGGCAATTGATAATCAGTTTGGCTGGAAGGTGCCCTGCCAAATACAAGAGGGGCCCGATAAAGGATATTTTGTCTCGCAAACTTCCCTTTGGTTAAAAGGCGGCCCAATCTGTGATCAAAATACCTATGTTGATAGCATGGCGATAAATGCTGTTGTCTATCCTGGGGGTATTCGCTGGAGTTCACGAGGTGTCTTTACAGATAAAGGCGACCTTGTTGTTACTAGAAATCGTGCCACAGGGGTAATTGCGTTCGCATTGCACGGAGATTCTGGACCTAAGGATAAGATAGGTGAGGGATCAATAGCGCTAACATCCGCGTTGTCTGGGAAGAAATTGTCGCCAAATGCAAGTTATAGCGAGATTAAAAGACTTGCAGTCAATGATGTTGATTACCTGATTTTTCCTGCTAACGATGTTGAAAAATTTTACAGAAATAAAGGCGGCACAACCCAGGATGGTATTGACGAGTATGGCAAAGATATTTTTGAAACCTGGGGCGGTGTAACTCGACTTAAAGCCTGCACCGGAAAATAATTAATTACGTTGATTCTAATAAGCCACGACGAAACCTGCGCGCATTTGATCAATCGACCAGGGTTAAAAATAACCAACCTCGGGATTTCCATGAACACGTTTCACAGCTAGAGAATGTTTAGACTCGGTCCATGAGCATTTTTTGCTATCGCACCTTGAGTAAATCCGAAGCAGTGCTAGCCTCCTGACACTACACGCCAGCAGTAAAACGGCACTTACGCTATCACCAGTGGGAGGCTCTATGCTCACCAGGTTCTGCTACGGGGTTGTACTGCTAATCACCGTACTTCCATTCACCGCCGCTCAAGCTCAAATCACCCGCCCGTTTGACTTGCCAATAGGCAGTGGCGTCGGCCAGGTCGGTGTCGAACGCAACCCCAACGAAGAATGCAGGGGCCCGGTCACCGTCGCCCCTGGCCCCGATGGCCAGCTGGCCATCCTGGACAGCGTCAACCAGAAGATCTTGCTCGCCGGTAATAAGGCAATCACGGAAATAAAGCTGCCCTCCGACCTGGTCGACACCGTCGACCTGATCGCGACGACGTCAGGCTACGTGGTGGCCGGCGCGCTGGGCGACGTCGTCCTGGTTTCAGCGCTGGGCAAGGTCAGCGCCCGCGCGTCCACCGCCTACGACCCCGAGTCGGGCACGCCACGCTTCGTGGTGCTGCCGGACAGCCAACTCACACTCGAGAACCTCGCCGGCAAACAGGTGCCCATCGATATCGACAGCAAGCTGTTGGGCTCGCTAACCGACCCAGGCCAGGTGGCCGCTGCGTCCTTTGATTTCAAACTGGAAAAGCCCACGCTCGCAGTGGGCAGCAACGCGCTGTCCACCACAGGGTTCAAGCAGACGAGCGTTTCCTCGCAGCGACGCCTGGTCGATGTACGCATGCTCTGGGCGAGCGCCAACGACGGCGCCCTGATCGCGACGCAGGAAACCGTGAAAGCGCCCGAAGAACTGAGCTTCGTGCGCCTGATTACCACCGATGCGCAAGGCACGCCCACCACCGAGGCGTTCCTGCCGCCCGATGCCTACGCGTGCAATATTCGCCGCCCCTTCGCGCGATTGACCAACGGCGTGATCGTCAGCCTTTCATTCGCCAAGGATGGGAAGGTCACCGTTGAACCCGTGGTGTTTTCCAAGGTCGGCACCGCTAAGCCGGTGGCCATTGCCCGGCCCTCTGATGTGGCGCTGATCGCCTCGGAACAGGATACGCTCAAGCAGTTGGAGCAGTTGAACGGAACCAGCGCCGTCGGCCTGGTGGCCCTGCAGCAGGTGAACCGCCAGAGCATCTTGAAAAAAGCGCGCGAGGCGCTGGAGCTGAAGTGGGTCATGCATGCCAATAATTACAGCCGCGCCGGGGTTCCCAACCTCTGTAACCCCACGGCCAATATCTGGCACCGCCCCCGCCGGCTGGATGCGCTGCTAGAGAAGGAAGTCACGGCCATTCCCTACCGCTGGGGCGGTTACGCCAGTTCACTCGATACCTTCAAGAAGCATCTCAATGACGGCAGACTGGCGGGCTCGGACTGCACATGCCGCAGCGCCAATTGCGTCTATCCCGGCGCGACGGGGCTGGACTGTTCGGGTTTCGTCTCCTACGCCTGGCAAACAGGGGCCTACTACACAACACGCAGCCTGCCAGATGCCAGAGTAAGCGCCGCGGTGCGCTGGGAGGACCTGCAGCCCGGCGACATCGTCAACAAGTCCGGGTCACATGTTCGACTTCTCGAAAGCACCGCAAACGGCCCGAAAGGACGCTTCCATACCGTGATCGAATCAGCGGCCAACGCGTCCTGTGGCGGCGTCTGTCGCCGGTCGTACAGCGAAGCTGAGTTGATGCGGGCGGGCTACAAGCCTCTCTCGCGACTGGACCTCACTCCCTGAAGGAAACGACGCATGACTGGCATGAATCAACTCGCGACCACGCTGCTATTGGCGGCCGTGCCCCTGGGTACCGCGTACGCCATGGAAGACAGCTGCCTGTTTGAGAACAATAGGGATGCCACGACGCGCATTCAGTACTCCTGCGTCCTGGCCAATGGCGATGGCAATTGTGAAAGCAGCGGCTCAGGCTTCATCGTCTCCGAATCGGGGCTGGTCATCACCAACGACCACGTCATCCGCCCGGTGGGAAATGTCACGGTCGAATCCGAAACAATTGATGTCAAGGTTGGCAGCAGGGCGGCCAGCAGCGTGAGGGCCACGGTGGTCGCGCGTGACAAGGCCAACGATATCGCCTTGCTGCAATTACCCCCGCGCGACAATGGAGAGAGCTGGCAGAGCGTTGCGATCGGCACGGCCGTGCCGACGCCGGTGGCGGCCCCCTTGATGGCTCTGGGGTATGCCGGGTGGGAGCTGGCGATGATACCCGCCGGCATGAAAACGGCGGAATTGGCCGAGGTCGACGGCGTCTACAAGCCGTGGTGGCAAACCAACCTGGCACTGAACGAGGGCAACAGTGGCGGCCCCGTGTTTGGAAGCAATGGCACGGTCATCGGCATCTCGGTGGCCTACAAAAGGTCTAGCCAGTTGGTCTCGTACGTTATCCCGATCTACTATGCCAAGCCGTTCCTTGACCAGGCTAATGCCCAATCCGTCACATACGGCAGTTGCGCTACCTTCCCTGCATGCCGAATCAAGATTCACGGCATCGAGCGTTATGACCAGGATGTGACTGTCGAAAAACTGGGCGAGTGGCAGACGAAGAAATCCAGCAGCCCGGAGTTCTGTAATGTATTTCTTTCCGAACTACAATCGCAATTCCCGAAATCCGAATTCACCTACCTGCAATCCGGCCAGCGCACGAGCATGAACGGCCGCAAGCGCGCGCACATTTACTATTGCAAGTTTCAGCGGCTCGAAGGCCCGATCTACAAACTTGCCCAGTCCGAATTCTGCCTGCAATGACCGTTGGCACGGCGGGTACCTAGCCAATCGTAAGTCGGGTTGGCAGCCAGTAACATGGTGTCTAGTCCTGAAAGAAAAAGGTAAAACTTATTCAGGACGGGACAGCATAGAGAAATAGTCCGTCCTCCTTTTCCGCCTTTTCCAGGTGAGCAATTTCCCCGTCTGGCATGAGGTACTACCACTAGCTGGTGCCCAAATAGCATTTGCGATCACCCGTCGAGGAAGGATTGCTCGGGTTCGTCAGCGGGAAAACCTCTTTGTCGAGAAACTGCTCTACGCCCTTGTCCCACGCCACTTTCTTGAATGAGTATTGGATAAGTTGCGCCGAAGCCCAAACCGGATTGTTTTTCTCCAAATCCCCGGCGTCCAACCAATCAGGACGAGCGTCGGCGAACCCATGATCAGTACTCGATTGAGCCACATAATCCCTGAATGAGATAATTCCATAGCGCTGTTTACTTAGCGGATTACAGCCTCCCTCTCGTTCTACATGCGCATCCGAATAGGAGTCCTGAACCATATGTAACAACGAGCCTAAGGCGATATGTTTAACGCTTGCCCCTTGTACCTGTGCTGCATATTTAACCTGCGCCCTCGGAACACCGGACGGTCTAAACCTACCCAGCTTCAGCGGATTATACGACCGCTCCCACTCCCCTCCCGGAACCGGATCAAACAATGCGCCCACCGTCCAGCCTTGCCTCTGCAGCGTGGCCGAAATTGTGGAAAACGACGAGATTACGGGGCCGTCGATGGTCTCAGTACTGAAGTCATTGGAGGAGATCGAAAGGGTGTAGGTGAATTTCGCCCACGCCATGATCTTGTCTTTGGTTTGCTGGGCAGACTCAGATGATTGGGAGGCCATGGCGTGGAGGAATTGGAAGTCGCCGAAGTGGCTTCGGTACAACATCATGGGGGTGTCGGTAATAACAACGTTCTTGCAAAAAGTCTGGCGGCTATCCTTCTTGCACAGCGCCTGTTCCTGAGCGTTTTTGAAGAGTGCATTCCACTGCACGGCCTTCACGATATTTTGTCTGAGTAGCGAGTCGGGATCGTCATTCCACTCACTGCCCAAAACCAGATCTCTGAAAACTCCGCTTTTGCGCAGATTGTCCGCTGACGTTTTTGCCCGCCCCCCTGCTGCCAATTCCGGATGCGTGTAATAGTCGTAGGCCAGCAGCGTCAGGGTCTCGTGAACGGGCTGCTTCATGTTGGACGTCAATTTGGTCGCAGGGCAGAGCGTTTCCAAGCCCCAGCAATCAACATCGACAGGGTTCATGTCATAAGCACTGGCTGGCCCGCATGACGCCGCTAGCGACAGCGCAACTATAAAGTATGAAAGACGTGACGACTCAGGACGAAATCCGCCGATGTTGGGTAGCTGATGTATTGGCGCGGCGTTATCCATCTATACATTCCTCCGGAGGGTGATGTCCATGAAGGATGTGTATAGCTCAGGCAATGGCAATTTGCCCGTAGATAGCTATCTAAACCCAACTTCCGGAAGTTGATGATCGGGCCATGCAGTGCCAGTGCGGTCACAACGGCCGGTTGAATCCACAGCCGACTGCTGTCTTCATAACAGACAATAATCGGCCAAAAACGATCTGTCAGGGTACGGCACCTCCCACCCCTGAACGGACAGCCGATTTGTCTACAAACGTCATGGGCGGTTTGCAAAAAAATAGAAGTCGCCCCCTCCCTACCACGCCATCTGATGGCCAAATCAGACTCAGCCTACCGCTTCACTCCACGACACATCCATACAACCCCTGCCGCCGATCCCGAAGCAAATCATTACGCGCACTAATCCGCTTATTCCGCGCCTCAGCAAGGTTAAGTGTCGCCAGCAAAATCTGCTCACCCCCCTGCTCCGCCGGCCCGGCCAGCGGGTAACCATCCGCATCAACAATCACCGAACCTTGCACCCAACCAACACCGCGTTCATGCCCATGCCGATCACACGCGGCAATGAACATCCGGTTGACCGACGCATTGGCCTGAACGCGCACCACTTCCGCCGGACGTTCTGTCGGTGGTCGTGGTCCATCGGGCCAGTTGACCGGCGCGCAAAGAAGGTCAGCGCCGGCCAGTGCCGGGAGTCGCACCCACTCCGGAAACTCCAGGTCGTAGCAAATCAGCATACCTATCCGTCCATGAGTCGTTTCAACCACTGGCGGCGCGGCGTTACCGGCGCTGAAGATTTCGCTTTCGGCGTCCCAGAGGTGAGCTTTGCGGTACACGGCGCGCAGGCCTTGGGCATCGATCATTGCCGCGCTGTTGGCCAGTTCATCGCCCTCCAGCCGTTCGCAAAACCCGCCGACCACAACAATCTTCAGCTCGCGGGCGAGTGCCGCCCACAGGTTCAAGGTCGGTCCTTCGACCGTTTCTGACAAGGACAATGCTTCGCTGTGATCGTTGAACACATAACCGCTCTGCACCAGTTCGGGCAGCACCACCACTTGCGCCCCCTGCAACGCCGCCGAGCGAATCGCTCGCTCGGTCAGCGTCCGGTTGTAAGCGAGGTCGCCAATTTTCGGTGCCACCTGGCAGCAGGCGACCACGGTATTTTTTGCGCTATTCAACGCCCCTCCTCCACAGGCTGATGAGCCATCGAAACAATGTCGCCCTCGGTGATTGAGTCGATGATTCGGCGTTCGTATTCAAGGTCGATCGAACGGCTGAGCAGGTAATACGTCAGGCCGGAAACCACCAGGCCCACCAGCCAGGCGATGTCCACGCCTTCGAGCATGCGCGCCAGCGGCCCGACGAATACCTCTTTGCCGGCAGCGGCATCGAAGATGTAGAAGAACGGCACCATCGCGGCGAAACCAATCAGGTACGAGACGATCCCGCGAAATTGCCAGGCGCCATAGATGCCCTTTGGCGTGAAGAAATGCGGGATGGCGTAGCGACCTTTGCGCACGAAGAAGTAGTCGACCAGATTGACGGCGGTCCAGGGCACGAGGAAGTACAACAGCAGCACGAGGAAGGTGTTCAACAGGGCGATGCCGTCGCCTTTGATCGACAGGACGCAGGTCAACAGGATGAGGCTGATCGCGGAGATGGACATCACTCGGGCGCGGGGTGTCGGCGTGAGCTTTTTGATCGAGTCGACGCCGGTCAACAACGTCAGCATGGCGCTGTAAGTGTTGAGCGCGATGATCGGCAGGAAGCCTGCCACCGAGACGATGACCAGCACATTGCCCAGGCCTGGAATCATCGAAGAACCGACCTGGTTCAGCGCCACCAGCGCATCCGCCGCTTTCAACTGCTGTGCGAGCCAGGCGCCGAGGCCGATCATCCAGCCGCCCGACAACGATGCACCGATGAAGATGGCGGCGATCAGTTTTGGTCGGCTGGTGTTTTTCGGCAGGTAACGGGAATAGTCGGAGACGTACGGTGCATAGGAAATGTTGTAGCTCGCGCCGATGGCAAACAGCGTGGCGAACGCCACCCAGCTGAAGCCCAGATCGGTCGCCGGTGTGACGCCTTCCTGGCCGGCACCGAACATCAAGGCGATGGTGACTAACGCATACAGCGGTAAGGTCGCCAGCAACGCCCACTTGAAGGCTTTGTGCATCAGGTCGTGACCGTAGATCGACAGCAGCGCGCCGATCAGTACCACGGCGATGGCGACGATGGTCGGGTCGATGCCGAAGACGTGTTCCAGGCCGTTCATGATCAGCGAGATGTTCACCACGTTGAAGCCGACGAACACGAACATGGTCGCCATCAAGGCCAGGATCACGCCGCGATAGCCGAACTGGGCGCGGGACTGGATCATTTGCGGGAGGCCCATTTCGGGGCCTTGCGAACCGTGGAAAGCCATAAAGATCGTGCCGAACATGATGCCGAGCGCACCGGCGATCATGGTCCACAGCGCCGACAGTCCGAGGCTTGGGCCGACAAATCCGATGGAGATGGTGAAGAAGTGGAAGTTGCCCAAAAACCAGAAAGGTCCCTGGCTGCTGAGTTTGGCGTGACGTTCGTTTTCCGGAATGTAATCGATCGAGTGGCCTTCGATGGCCAGCCCGCCACTCGCCTCGAGGGCGTGCGCAGAATGAGGAGACCCTGACATACGATTGTTCCTATGCAGTTGATTGTTGTTTTTATGGGCAAAGCGCTGGTTTCATTGCAATGTAGGGCCTGAGGCAGGGCTGTAAAATATCGCGGGCACACTGTTTACATAGGTCTGCGTCTATGTGAGCGAACATTGAGGGGCTTCCATGCTGGGCACTGTATCGGAGCTGGATCTGCGTTTGATCCGGGTCTTTCTGACCGTCGTTGAAGCGGGCGGCATCTCGGCCGCGCAAACCGCGCTCAACACCACCCAGCCCACCATCAGTGCGCAACTGGCGACGCTGGAAGCGCGGGTGGGATTTCGCCTGTGCGAACGAGGGCGCAGCGGATTTTCGGTGACGCCCAAGGGCGGCCAGTTTGTCGAGGCGGCCCGCCGATTGCTGGCGGCGGCTGAAGGTTTTCGGGTTGAAGTCCAGCACATCAATCGCAAGGTGTCAGGCAACATCAACATCGGTTTGCTCGGTCAGATCGACCCCGTTGCCAACAAGAAAATCGCCCTGGCTATCGCGCGTTTAAGGGCCCGGCATGAAGGCCTGTATTTCCACTTCACGGAACTGTCGTCGTCGCTGCTGGAAGAGAAAATCATCAACAGCCATATCGATCTGGCCATCGGTTACTTCTGGCACCGCTTGCCCAACATCGATTACTTCCCCTTGTTCCAGGAAACCCAGATCGCCTACTGCGCCCCGGCTCACCCGTTGTTCGAGCACGTGGGCAAGCTGACCCGGGATGACGTCCGCGATTACGACTGGGTATGGCCCAGCCACCCGCTGCCGGAAATGCCCGCGCCTACCTCGATCGAACGCCTGACTGTGCTCACTGACAGCATGGATGGCGCGGCCCTGCTAATTCTGTCAGGACAGCATTTGGGCTTTTTGCCGCAGCACTATGCGGCGAAGCATGAACAGCTGGGGCAGTTGCATCCGCTGAATCCCGAGCTGCTGCGTTATGAGGTCGGCTTTCATGCGGCGGTTCGGCATTCGGCGCGTCAGCGTGATCTGGTGAGTGCGTTCCTGAGCGAGCTGATCGATATTTTCAGTTCTTAATCGCTATTTCGCTGGCCGGGATGACGTCGATCCGTGCCACAGAACCGGTCAGGTGCGCCAGATCCTTGTTGTGTTCGGCGATGATGTCATCGGCAGCCATGTTGCCGTTGTCGACGGTGGAATGAGCGTCGGCAGCAAGCACCACGTCGTAGCCCAACGAGTGTGCCTGGCGAACGGTGGCGTTGACGCAATAGTCGGTTTGCAGGCCGCATATGATCAGGCGATCAACTTCCCGCTTTTGCAGCAATTGGCGCAGGCTGGTCTGGTAGAAAGAATCCGGACTGGTCTTGCGTACGTGCAGGTCGTGCGGTGACGTTTCCAGACCATGAGCCAGTTGCCAGCCTTCAGAACCGTGTTTCAGCAAATCACCCTCTTCGTGCTGGATGAAGATGACAGGAATTTCAGCATCGCGGGCCTTGGCACTGAGGCCGTTGATGTTCTCGATGACGCGTTTGACCTCAAAACATTCGTATTCGCCAGCGCACAAGGCGTGCTGGACATCGATGATCAGCAGTGCAGTGGTCATGGGCTCAAGCCTTAAAGTAGTCCTTCAGATTAAGGGGTACGCCACCTGCTCCCTGGGGCCGAGCGAAGAGCGCCTACCGTCGATAATGCCGCAAAACACCCACGATGGAATAGCTTGAAATCGTTTCCTGTCAGCGAATTTATCCACTCGGCCAGAGACCGCCCCAACGCCGCTAAGCTGAATTGAAAATTCATTAAACCACGTCAACTATTACGCTATTACTTTATCTATTGTAACGAACAATATTAAACACTTACGAACAACAATAAGTGTGGTCATACCTGACCCGTTGCTTTAGGGTGAATCTTCGATATCGAGAAGTTTCGCCAGGGACTGCGACCTGTTTAACAACAGGACTGCGGCTTTGCCGCTGGCTCTTAATGGATTTCAGCCAGTGACTTGTGAATACCCAATCGTTCTTTCGCGAACGTTATGGACGCTCACAATCCTGATTCCCGCTGATGCCGTTATATCCATTGAGAACACATGATATGAGTGACAACAAAGTCCTTGTCTTGCGCACTTGCGCCAACGACATGTCGGACCATGCCGGCCAGGTCTGGCCGGACGCAGGCCTGGTGGTCTGCAAGCACTGGAAGCCCAGCAAAAAACTCGAGAACGGCCTGGTCGGTTTGTTGTGGGGAGAAGGCTCCTCTACCCAACTGAGTTTGCGAGTCGATGCCAAATGGATCGTGTGCGAAGTTCACATTGATCACATTATAAAACTTGAAGAAGACGGCATGATCAAGTTCCCGGAAGCGGAAGTTGTTCATACGGGCACTCAGGACAGTTCGATCAATTATATTGCAACGCACATTGAAAACTATCGAGCATCAAACGTTAGTTTGATCGACAACTCACTTGACTCACCCAACAAAACATCCAGCCGCGAATTCGAAAGTCGGCGAACACAGGGTTACAGTCCTCCTGGCATCGGCGCTAAAACCGACGCCTCGCAAACATTCGAAACGGCGATTTACGGCAGTACGCTCACTGGAGGGCATCAAAGTTATCTGCTGGCGGGTTACGGCAGTACGGAAACGGCCGGCGGCCAGAGCTCATTGATTGCCGGCTACGGCAGCACCCTGACGGCCGCCGACAGCAGCTCACTGACCGCCGGCTATGGCAGCACGGAAATGGCCGGCGATGAAAGTTCGCTTATCGCCGGGTATGGCAGCACGCAGATTGCCGGGCAGAAAAGCACGTTGACCGCCGACTACGGCAGTACCCAGACCGCTCAGGATGACAGCACGCTCATTGCCGGTTACGGCAGTACCGAAACAGCGGGAAGCGACAGCACGTTGACAGCCGGCTATGGCAGTACGCAAACCGCCCAGGATGGCAGCGCCCTTACCGCTGGCTACGGCAGCACCGAAACTGCTGGATCAGAAAGCGCCTTGATTGCCGGTTACGGCAGCACGCAAACGGCGGGACAGGACAGCACGTTGACGGCGGGTTATGGCACCACCCAAACCGCCCAGAACAGCAGCGCCCTCACCGCCGGCTATGGCAGCACCGGCACGGCGGGACCGGAAAGTTCCTTGATCGCCGGTTACGGCAGTACGCAGACAGCCGGCCATGAGAGCACGTTAACGGCCGGCTATGGCAGCACTCAGACCGCCCAAGAGAGCAGCTCTCTGACGGCAGGCTACGGCAGCACTGGAACCGCCGGGCACGCCAGTTCTCTGATCGCCGGTTACGGCACGACCCAGACTGCGGGCTATGAAAGCAGCCTGACGGCGGGATATGGCAGCACCCTCACGGCCCAGGAAAGCAGCTCCCTCACCGCCGGCTACGGCAGTACCGAAACCGCCGGCAGCAACAGTTCGCTGATCGCTGGCTACGGCAGCACGCAAACCGCCGGCTACGAGAGCACGCTGACGGCGGGTTACGGCAGCACCCTCACCGCTCAGGACAACAGTTCCCTCACCGCCGGCTATGGCAGCACCGCGACGGCGGGTGGCGACAGCTCATTGATCGCCGGCTACGGCAGCACGCAAACCGCCGGCCAGGACAGCACGCTGACGGCAGGTTACGGCAGCACCCTCACCGCCCGGGAAAACAGCTCACTGACCGCGGGCTACGGCAGCACCCAGACGGCGGGTTACAACAGCACTCTGACCGCTGGCTATGGCAGCACGCAAACCGCACGGGAAAGCAGTGTCCTCACCGCCGGCTACGGCAGTACCGAAACCGCCGGCAGCAACAGTTCGCTGATCGCTGGCTACGGCAGCACGCAAACCGCCGGCTACGAGAGCACGCTGACGGCGGGTTACGGCAGCACCCTCACCGCTCAGGACAACAGTTCCCTCACCGCCGGCTATGGCAGTACCGAAACCGGCGGCCACGAAAGTTCGTTGATCGCCGGTTACGGCAGCACGCAAACCGCCGGTTATGACAGCACGCTGACGGCGGGATACGGCAGCACCCTCACCGCTCAGGACAACAGCATCCTCACGGCCGGTTACGGCAGCACCGAAACCGCGGGGCAGGACAGTTCGTTGATCGCTGGCTACGGCAGTAGCCTGACCAGCGGCATCCGCAGCTTCCTCACGGCCGGATACGGCAGCACGCTGATCAGCGGATTGCGCAGTGTCTTGACCGCCGGTTATGGCAGCAGCCTGACCTCCGGCATGCACAGCACGCTGACCGCCGGATACGGCAGCAACCAGATCGCCAGTCATCAAAGCTCACTCATCGCCGGCCCCGACAGTACGCAGATTGCCGGGCACAAAAGCATGTTGATTGCCGGCAAGGACAGCTCACAGACCGCGGGTTATCGCAGCACCCTCATCGCGGGCGCCGGTAGCGTCCAGACCGCGGGCGATCGCAGCAAATTGATCGCTGGCAAAGACAGCACGCAAATCGCCGGGGACCGCAGCAAACTGCTGGCGGGCAGCAATAGCCACCTCACGGCGGGTGATCGCAGTAAGCTGACGGCGGGCGACGACTGTACGTTGATGGGCGGCGATAAAAGCATTTTGACGGCAGGCAAGAACAGCATCCTGGTGGGTGGCGCCCGCAGCAAGCTCATCGGCAGCCTGGGTTCGACGCTGACCGGAGGCGAGAATGCGACGTTGATTTTCCGATGCTGGAACGGCAAGCGTTACAAGAATGTCGTGGCGCATACCGGCAAGGATGGCGTAGAGGCGCATGTGCCGTATCAGGTGGATGAGGCGGATAACATCGTCACCAAGTCCGACGAATGACCCTCAATCGTTGTAGCAGCTGTCGAGCAGCGCGAGGCTGCGTTCGGTGAGCGAAGTTCACCTGACACACCCCACGACGGCTTCGCCGCCGTACGCAGCCTCGCGCTGCTCGGCAGCTGCTACAGGTCGGTCGGGCCACCCTCGGAGATCGAGGGTGGCCATGGTGTTACGACTCAGTAGCCGAGGGACAACCCGGTATTCCTGCGCGGGTCATTGGCCCCGTAGAAGCGATTCTTGCCCACCGGTTTGCCTTCCAGCGAAGGCGCACCCACCAGAATCGCCGCTACATGGTTGGCATCCTGCGGCCCGGCAAATTTGTGGCCCCAGCTTTCGAGCATCTTCACTGTGTCCGGACTGGTGGTGAAGGTTTCCAGGTTGGTCTCTTCCGGCAGCCATTGCTGGTGGAAACGCGGTGCATCGACCGCTTCCTGGATGTTCATGCCGTAGTCGATCACGTTGAGGATGGTCAGCAAGGTCGCGGTGATGATGCGACTGCCGCCGGGGGTGCCGACGACCATGACCACTTTGCCGTCTTTGGTGACGATGGTCGGGCTCATGGACGACAGCGGTGCCTTGCCGGGCGCGATGGCGTTGGCTTCGCCTTGCACCAGGCCGTACATGTTGGGCACGCCGATTTTCGAGGTGAAGTCGTCCATTTCGTCGTTGAGGATGACCCCGGTTTTGCTGGCCATGACCCCGGCGCCGAACCAGTCGTTGAGGGTGTAGGTCACCGACACCGCGTTGCCCCATTTGTCGACGATGGAGTAATGCGTGGTGTTGCTGCCTTCATGGGGGGCTACGCCGGGCTTCAGTTCGCTGGATATGGCGGCCTTTTTCGGATCAATCGCGGCGCGGATTTTGGTCGCGTAGTTCTTGTCGAGCAGGTGGGCGATCGGGTTTTTCACGAAGTCCGGGTCGCCGAGGTAGCTGTTGCGGTCCACATACGCGTGGCGCATCGCTTCGATCTGGTAATGCATGCCTTGGGCCGAACGGTAACCCAGGTCTTTCATCGGGTAGCCGTCGAGGATGTTCATGATCTCGCAGATCACCACACCACCGGAGCTTGGCGGCGGTGCCGAAACCACATGATAGCCACGGTAGTCGCACTCGATCGGCGCCAGCTCACGGGTCTTGTATTTGTCGAGGTCGGCCTGGGTGATGATGCCCTTGTTGGCCTGGCTGGAGGTGACGATGGCGTCGGCCACCCACCCTTTGTAGAAACCGTCTTCGCCCTTCTCGGAAATTTCCCGCAGGGTTTTCGCCAGGTCCTTCTGCACCAGTTTTTGCCCGACCTGCATTGGCTCGCCATTGCTCAGGAAGATCGCGCCGGAATCCTTGATGTCCTTCTTGAACACGTCAGTGGCGTATTCCAGCAATTCGACATCGCCCTGCTCAAGCACGAATCCGTCTTCGGCGAGCTTGATCGCCGGGGCGATCACTTCCTTGCGGGGTTTGGTGCCGTATTTCTTCAGGGCCAGTTCCATGCCGGACACCGTGCCGGGCACGCCAACGGCCAAGTGGCCTCGGGTACTCAGATCCGGTACGACATTGCCCTCTTTATCGAGGTACATGTTGGCGGTGGCGGCAAGGGGAGCTTTTTCACGGAAATCGAGGAAGGTCTTACGCCCGTCCGCCAGCTGAACGGTCATGAAACCACCGCCACCCAGGTTACCCGCTGCGGGATAGACCACCGCCAGCGCATAACCCACCGCGACGGCGGCATCGACGGCGTTGCCACCATTCTTGAGCACATCGACGCCCACATGGGAGGCCAGATGCTGGGCCGTGACGACCATACCGTTTTCGGCCGCAACCGGGGCCACGGAGGCCGCATAAGCACTGAGGCAGCTGAGCGCCAAGGAGGTCGCCATCAGCGATTTGGCAAAAGGTTCGAACTTCATGAGTCGGTCTCTTCTTTTTTTAAGTAGGAAAGCGCTTCAAGAGCAGTAGGCAGTATGGCTGGGATTACGTATTGCGCCTCCCCGTCGAGGCAGTATGCTTGGCCTCTGTTCAGCCCTTCTGCGGAGTTCGCCAGCATGACTTACACCTTCACCACCATGGCGTCTCCGGTCGGCGAGCTGAAGCTGGTTGCGAAAGATTCAAGACTGGCAGCCATCCTCTGGGAAAACGACAAGACGAATCGCGTACGGCTCGGGCCGATGAGTGAAGCGTCGGACAACCCGATCCTGGTGCGCGCCGTTCAACAGCTGCAGGAGTACTTTGCCGGCACGCGAAATCGCTTCGAGCTGGAACTGGATTTTGCCGGGACGGAGTTTCAGAAGAAGGTGTGGCAGGCGCTGCTGACTATTCCGTTTGGCGAGACGCGCAGTTACAGCGAGATTGCCGAGCAGATTGGCAATCCGAGTGCGGTCCGGGCGGTGGGCGCGGCGAACGGCAAGAACCCGATCTCGATTATCGCGCCGTGCCATCGGGTGATTGGGGCGTCCGGGAAACTCACCGGGTTTGCCGGGGGGCTTGAGGCGAAGGAACGGTTGTTGACGCTGGAGGGGTGCGAGTGGTCTGGGGTTAGCCGGACAGGCGAATTGTTCTGACTGACCAAAACACCTGTAGCAGCTGTCGAGCACCGCGAGGCAGCGTTCGGTGCGGGCCGCGTTCGGACGAAGCCGTCGTGAGATCCGGTAACGCGGTGTTCAGGGATATCTCGTGCTCAGGTTTTACGACGGCTGCGTCCGAACGCGGCCCGCACCGAACGCTGCCTCGCGGTGCTCGACAGCTGCTACAGGGGAAAGCGTCGTTCAGTCGAAGATGTTTTTCATCGCCGCATACTGCAGCAACATGATGGTCTTCGCATCGCAGATCTCCCCGCGATAAAACGCCTCGAGCGCCTCGTCGAATGTCCACTCCAGCACTTCCAGTTCTTCGGTCTCTTCTTCCAGCCCGCCGCCCTCGCTGACTTTCGACGCAGCGTCATATTCGGCGATGAAGAAGTGCAATTTTTCGGTGACCGAGCCTGGACTCATGTAGGCCTCGAAGACCTTTTGCACGTGGTGAACGCGATAGCCGGTTTCTTCTTCGGCTTCGGCGCGGATGCGTTCTTCAGGTGCCGCGCCTTCGAGCAGCCCCGCCGCCACTTCAATCAGCAAACCATCGTGGCCGTTGACGAACACCGGCAGTCGAAACTGGCGCGTCAGGACGACGGTTCTTTTCTCGCGGTTGAACAACAGAATCGCCACGCCATTGCCACGGTCATACACCTCGCGGGTCTGACGCTGCCAGTCGCCGTTGTTACGCAGATAGTCGAAGGTGATTTTCTTCAGCAGGTACCAGTCGTGGGACAACACCTGGGACTCGATGATGTTGACCCGCTCGGCTGTGTTCGCCATCACAACGCATCCTTTTTTCGTCAGAAGATCCCCATGGTAGGCGAAAACCAAAAAGCCCGGCATCTCTGCCGGGCTTCTTTTTACGGGTGGCTCGCGACGTCAGGCAGCGTACTGCCTTCATGGGAAGAGAACTGCTTGCCATTGATCAACGGCCCATAACGACGGCTGAACTCCCAGTTATAAGGCACATGGTCCTTATTGACCCCGTTGTCCCAATTCACCGACCAGGTCATCAGCCCCTTGATCGAAAGACCCTTGGCGTCGAGACGTTTGAAGGCGTTCACCACGGCCGACGGGTTGATCACGTAACCGGTAGCCGCCGCGTCGACGTTGGCGGGAAGGCCGATCACGAACTTGTCCGCCGGGATCTTCGTAAACCCGCGAGTACCGCTCACCAGGCTTTCTGTCAGGTAATACAGGAAGTCCTCTTTCAGCGCGTCGTTGTTCTGGGCAATCCACGCGCCATTGCCGTTGTTGGTTTCCGGCACCCAGATCCCGTCACCGCCCTGGTTGTAATACTGCGGGGCGATGAAGTCGTAATAGCCTTCCAGGGCCTGGAGGTAGCCGACGTATTTGCCGGCAGTGGTCAGGTACGGAAACTCCGGGGCCATGCTGATGATGAAGTGTTTGCCTTCACCGGCGTAATGGTCTTTGACCCGCTTCAGCGCGGCAGGCAGGACGGTCTTGTTGTCCGCGAAATCAATCGCACTCTGTTCAAGATCGATGTCCAGCCCATCGAAGCCGTAGGTTTCCACCAGACGGATGATTTCATTGGCCAGTGGCTGTTCGTTGCCTTTGTGCAACTCGATGTGCGCGTCGGCACCACCGAGGGAAATCAGCACCGCCCTGCCCTGGCTGTTCAGCACGCCGACCTGGCGACGGAACTCGGCGTCAGACAGGTTGTAAGGTTTGAAGGTCGGGATGCCGTTGCCCTTCATGAAAGCCACGGCCACCACGTTGTAATCCTTGGGCACATCCTGCAGCGCAATGTTGCCGAACTGGCCGCGCTGGTAACCGTCGCTCGAGCCGGCGGGCCAGTTGTGCCAGAAGCCCATGAGGATCTTTTTGCCGGCAATACTCGGCATCAACGACGCTGCATCGGCCAGTGGCGATTTCAATAACGTAAAGTCGAAAGTTGACATGTTCTATTCCTTGAACGTGTGGGGTTTGAACACCGCGGGCTTACTTGAAGTCCACGTCGAACGCTTGGTAGAAGGCGTTGCCGGTGTTGGCCACGATCCACATCAGCACGATGACATGATGGCCCTTCTTGTTGCCCGGCAATTTCACTTCGTGGTTGACCTTGGCCTTCATCTCGGCGGAATGGCTGTAGTACGGGACTTGGGTGTAGAAATCGTCATAGAACGATTTCGGCTCCAGTTGCGCACGGCTGATGCGCTGTTTCGGGTTCCAGCCATCCTTGGTGATGAACCAGCTGTAACCGCGGGTGACGTGGGGCGCGGTGTATTCCCAGGTGACCTTGAAGGTCTGGCCCGGATCGACGTTCAGCAAAGGCCAGGTAAATGGGCGGCCGAGCTTGAGGCTCATTTCTTCGTTGGTGAAGTTGATGCAGTCACGGGCGTCCGTCTTGCCACCGCTGAGGATATTGCCATCAGCGGGTGGCGTAACACTGTCACTGTCCGTTTGATACGGCGCCGCAAATGGCCCCGCCGTCAGCGACGGGAAGTTCTTGCCACCTTCCATTTCGTTGACTTGCCAGTTACCCAGCAGCCCCAGCTCGACGGCGACCGCACCGCGGCTGGAGGGCGAAGTGACACGACCGTGTCGAAGTTGGGTTTGAGTCTGTGGCTGGTTCATGTTTTTCACTCCGTTGATTTAAGAACTCTCCTTCCTGAGGAGAGGCCTTCAACCTAACGGAGCTGCTTTTTTTGTCCACCGACCCATTTTTGGCCCGGATCAGCCTGGCGTGGCAAACCACTCGCAAATACTGGATATAAAACCAGTACTCTGATCCAAGTCCTACGCCCGATGTAGCAGATGGATTACAACGCAAGGCAGCAATGAGGCCATGGTGCCGCTCAGGAAAGCTGTGCCTTGTATTCTTTCTCGTACTGGCCGGCCAGGGACTCTTTCTGCTTGTCGTCGAGCAGTTTGCCGGCCATCTGGAAGAACTTCTGCTCTTCCTCTTCCAAGTGGTGATGGACCTTCTCGGACAGCTTCTTGGCGGTCGCGAGCCAGGCCGGGCTGGACATTTCCGTCTCATCCAGCTCTTCCATCATTTCGTCCATCTCGTGATGCTCGGAGATCGCGTGACGACTGAGATCGACACCGTTGTCGAACTCCATCAGCGGGATGTAGAAATGGCGTTCCTCGGCGGTTTCGTGGGCCTGGAGTTCGGACTTGAGCTGTTTGTAAGCCTCGACCCGCTCCGGGGTGTCGCCGCTGGTCTTGATGAGTGCTTTGGCATAGGTGCGCTGGCGGTCGTGACTTTCACGCAGGGCTTCAAAAATATTCACGGGTGATCCTCATTGGCCGCGTTCTGGAATGACGCTGTTTAGGCTAGACATCCGGGCGCGAGCGAGGGTTCCACTTGAAGCGCTGGATCAACCGCCGGGGCACACGTTAGGCTGGTGGATGTTGTCCCCTCATGGCCATAAGGATTTAGCTGATGGAACTGCGAATCGAACAGTCGCAAAACCCCACCGAAGCCGAAGAGCAGGCGATTCTGCTGCCGTTGCGCGCCTATAACGCCTCAAAGGCCGGCGTCTCGAAGCAGGAGCCTATTGCGTTGCTGGTCCGCGACGAAAAAGACGAGATTCTCGGCGGTTTGTATGGCCGGGTTTTCTACAAGTGGTTATACATCGAGTTGCTGTCTGTGCCGGAACAGGGCCGAGGACAGGGCATAGGCACCCGGCTGATGCGAATGGCTGAGGACCTGGCACGGGAGAAGCAATGCGTCGGGGTCTGGCTCGATACCTTCGACTTCCAGGCACCGGGGTTCTACAAGAAGCTGGGCTATAGCGAGGTTGGCCAGATTGTCGACTACCCGCCGGGGCATAAGCGCTTCTTTTTCCAGAAGCGCCTGATCAACGACGTATAACCCGCTCATAGGATCCACACCCTCCAACTGTGGGAGCTAGCCTGCTGGCGATAGCGTTGGTCAGTCGACATCTCTGTTGAATGATGAACCGCTATCGCTAGCAGGCTAGCTCCCACAGTTGGACGGTGCGGGTCAACGCTTCGGATCAGAGGCAGGTCGCGAGCGCCGCCAGGCGGCGCTTGGCCACAAAGTCATCCTGCTGCGCGTAGTAACTCAACACGGTACCGGAAGCATCGGTGGTCACGTCCACAAAAGACTCCGCTGAACGCGTGTAGACGGTGGCCCCACCCTTCTTGCCCGGCTGCAAATAAGCGCCGGCGTCGACACCGAACACCGCCTCGTCCTGCCAGGAAAACTGCACACACTGGGCGACGACTTTTTCCGGTTTGTCCGAGTTCAGGGTTTTGTAAGGGGCTTTGGTGCGGGCATCGTTCATCACCGAGCCGGCGCATCCCGCCAGCAACGTTGCGGCCAGCGCCACCATCAGAATTCGCATTGTGTTCGCTCATCAAGAAAAAGCGGACTGTATCACCGTGGCACGGCGTATCGTTCTGCTTTACTTCATTTATACCGCGACACCGAGTGACGATTCGCGCACCCTGTCGCGCCATTAACGTTGCATCGCCCATTTTTTCGGGCTTATTTTTCTGGAAAGGTCATGACACCCAACGCCGAGTATTACAAACCAACCGCCGAATACGCTGACAAGCTGATCAGCCAGATCGGTCAGACGCCGTCCTGGATTGCCAAGCGAATCGGCGTCACCGACAAACGAATCCGTTACATCCTCGACGGCGAACGCACCGTCAAAGGCGAAACCACGCCGATCCAGATGACCTACCCCGAGCAGTTTGCCCTCGAGTGCCTGGCCGCAGCGGCTAAGGCCAGCAAGAAGCAATCTTCGTAAACCCAGCCTCAAGGAGCGACCATGGCGGCAACCGAACAGCAACACGAGCAGGCGCTGAAGAAGTTTCTTGATGAGCGCCCCGAGTTGCGCCACGAACTCGACAACCTCAACCCGCTGTTGGCTCAGGCCAAGGGCGAGACTGGCGAGCAGTACCGCGACGAGCGTTTGCATGAAGCCTTCGAAGCCGAGGCCGAGCGCCTGGGTCTGTTTGCCTGGGAGCTGACCTTGCAACTGACCGCCGCGACGGCGGAGGACTATCAGTCCCAACGCATGGAAGTGCACAAGGAAGTGGCCGAGATGGCCGGTATGGACTGGCTGGAGTATTGCGAGTTATATGGATTGACCAAGTGACCATGACGGTCGCTGCCTGAGGACGACTTCCGCCGATGTTGCCATCCCTTTCGACTTCTCGCGCCAGTCCGGGCCATCTGCATATCCAGAAATGGCGCGGACGCATCGGCATGGCGCTGGTGGCTGCCCTCTCGGTGCTCGCCGGCATGACCGATGCCATCGGATTCATGGCCAGCGGCGATTTTGTCTCCTTCATGAGCGGCAACACCACCCGCCTCGCCGTGGCCATCAGCGACGGCGATCTGGGCTTGACCTTACGCCTGTTGATCCTCGTGACCACCTTCATCGTCGGCAACGCCCTGGGCATTGTCGTCAGCCGCCTCGGTGGCCGCCGGGCGCTGCCCTTGCTGCTGTGCATCGCGATGCTGCTCTGCGGCGCCGCAGCCTGGCCTTATGACCAACAATTGCCGGCGCTGCTGGCAGCCATCATCGCCATGGGCATGCTCAATGCGGCGGTGGAAGAAGTGAACGGCCTGCCGGTCGGCCTCACTTACGTCACCGGCGCCCTGTCGCGGTTTGGCCGTGGGCTGGGGCGATGGATGCTTGGAGAGCGGCGTAATGGCTGGCGGGTTCAGTTGGTTCCCTGGACCGGGATGTTTGCCGGTGCCGTGCTGGGCGCGGTGCTGGAACATCACCTTGGGCTCAAGGCATTGTTTGTCAGCGGGTTGCTGGCGGGGGCGATCGGGTTGCTGTCGCTGAAGATTCCGCGGCGGTGGCAGTTGGGTTACATGCCTCGTTAGATCCAACATTTCAGCTGCCCGGTAGTCCGCTTTCGCGAGCAAGCCCGCTCCCACATTTGACCGCGTTCAGCCAGAGATTCATGGTCGGACACAAATCGAGTGTGGGAGCGGGCTTGCTCGCGAAGGGGGCGACTCGGTGTCAGGGAAAACGCCCTTCGCCGCACCCGCGATAAAGCTTTATCATGGCCACAGTTTTGCTGATCGAGTCCGTCATGAAGTTCGCCATCGCGCTGTTTTCCGCCGCCCATGCGCCCTCCTCGCGCCGTGCCTTGCTGTTTGCCCAGGCTGCGCTGGCCGGCGGGCATGAGATTGTCCGGCTGTTTTTCTATCAGGACGGCGTCTATAACGCTTCCGGTAGCGTGGTGACGCCACAGGACGAGCTGGACCTGCCCAAGCAATGGCGGGCCTTTGTCACCGAGCATCAACTGGACGGCGTCGTGTGCATCGCCGCCGCCCTGCGCCGTGGCGTGTTGAACGAAGAGGAAGCCGGGCGCTATCAGCGTGACGCCGTTGCCGTGGCCGCGCCGTGGGAATTGTCCGGCCTCGGCCAGTTGCATGATGCGGTGCAAGACGCTGACCGTCTGATCTGTTTCGGAGGCGCTTGAGATGGCTAAATCCTTGCTGATCATCAGCCGTCAGGCCCCGTGGTCCGGGCCGAGCGCGCGGGAAGCGCTGGACATCGTGCTGGCCGGCGGCGCGTTCGACCTGCCGATTGGCTTGCTGTTTCTCGATGACGGGGTGTTCCAGCTCGCCGCGAAACAGGACGCCAAGGCGTTGCAACAGAAAGACCTGAGCGCCAACCTGCAAGCGTTGCCGATGTTCGGTGTTGAAGACCTGTTTGTGTGTGGCGACAGCGCTGCCGAACGGGGTCTGGACCTCAACGGTCGCTCGCTTGAAGAAGCCCAGGTGCTGGCCGCTCAGGAAATTACTGCACTTATTGACCGTTACGACCAGGTGATCACCCTCTGATGTCGACTTTGCATGTGTTGTCTCATTCCCCGTTCGGCGACGATCGCCTGACCAGTTGCCTGCGTGTGATCGGCGCCAACGACGCATTGTTGCTGACCGGTGACGCGGTGTATGCGCTGCAGCCGGGCACTGCGCCGTTCAACGCGCTGAACGCTCGCCCGTTAAAACTGTTCGTACTGGCCGAAGATGCCGAGGCTCGTGCGCTGGAGATTCCTGACACGGCCAAAGACATTGATTACCCAGCTTTCGTCGAGCTGTCGATTCACTACGACAAGGTCAACAGCTGGCTATGAATTCCCTGACCGTCGGCGCTCGCGCCATCGAATTGGACAAGGACGGTTTCCTGGTCGAACTCAGTGACTGGTCGAACGAGGTGGCCACCGCCCTCGCCGCCGCTGAAGACATCGAACTGAGTCCCGATCACTGGGAAGTCCTCCAATTGCTGCGCAGCTTCTATGCCGAATTCCAGCTGTCACCGGCCACCCGCCCGCTGATCAAGTACACCGCGCTGAAACTTGGCCCGGAAAAAGGCAACAGCCTGCACCTGAATAAACTGTTCAAAGGCACACCTGCCAAACTCGCCGCGAAACTGGCGGGTCTGCCCAAACCGACGAATTGCTTATGACTGATTTTCCAGCGCTGACCCTCGAAACGCCCGCCGAACACCCGTTCGCCCAGTTCGTGCGGATTCTCGGCAAAGGCAAACGTGGCGCCCGCGATCTGACCCGGGCCGAAGCGCGTGAAGCCATGGGCATGGTGCTCGACGACAAGGTCGAGGACACCCAGCTCGGCGCGTTCCTGATGCTGTTGCGGCACAAGGAAGAAAGTGCCGAGGAAATGGCCGGCTTCACCGAAGCCCTGCGTGAACGGTTGAACTCGCCAGCCTTGGCGGTGGATCTGGACTGGCCGACGTATGCCGGCAAGAAGCGTCATCTGCCGTGGTACCTGCTGGCGGCCAAATGCCTGGCGCAGAACGGTGTGCGCATCTTCATGCATGGCGCTGGCGCCCACACGGCCGGTCGGCTGTACAGCGAGCAATTGCTGGAAGGGTTGAACATTCCGCTGTGCCGCGACTGGCAGCAGGTGGGCACGGCACTCGATAACGGTGGCCTGGCGTTCATGCCGCTGGTGGACTGGGCGCCGCAACTGCAACGGATGATCGACCTGCGTAACACCTTGGGCCTGCGTTCGCCGATCCATTCCCTCACCCGGATCCTCAATCCGCTGGGCGCTCGCTGTGGCCTGCAAAGCATTTTCCACCCCGGCTATCAGGCGGTGCATCGCGATGCCAGCGGCTTGCTTGGCGACACCGCGATTGTGGTCAAGGGCGATGGCGGCGAAATCGAGATCAACCCGGACGCCGACAGTCACCTGTATGGCACCACCGGCGGCGAAAGCTGGGACGAGGAATGGCCGCAGTTGTCGAGCCAACGCCACGTCAAACCGGCCTCGCTCGATCCTGAGCATTTGAAAGCCGTCTGGCGTGGTGATGTCGTCGATAGTTACCCGCAAATGGCCCTGATCTCGACCATGGCCCTCGCGTTGCGCGGCCTCGGTCACACCCGCGAACACGCCTTCGAAACCGCCCAGCAGTATTGGGACGCTCGGGACAGATCGATTTAACCGATCATAACCCTCCAACCTTTGCGCTATTTTATCGAACCTATGCGAATAGACTCCTCTCCAACGCTTATCGGTTGAGGAGTCTTGAACATGGGTTTGTTAGTTGAAGGTCGCTGGCAGGACCAGTGGTACGAAAGCAGCAAGGACGGCGCGTTCCAGCGTGAACAGGCGCAACGTCGCAACTGGCTGACTGCCGACGGCAAGCCCGGCCCGACGGGTGTCGGTGGCTTTGCAGCCGAGGCCGGCCGTTATCATCTCTACGTGTCCCTCGCCTGTCCGTGGGCGCATCGCACGCTGATCCTGCGCAAACTCAAAGGCCTCGAAAGCCTGATCGACGTCTCGGTGGTCAGCTGGTTGATGCTGGAAAACGGCTGGACCTTCGACCAGAACCTGGGCTCGACCGGCGACAAACTCGATCATTTCAATTTCATGCACCAGCGCTACACCGCCGATACCGCCGACTACACCGGCCGCGTCACCGTGCCAGTGCTCTGGGACAAACAGCAGAATCGCATCGTCAACAATGAATCGGCGGAGATCATCCGCATGTTCAATGGCGCCTTCGATGACCTGACCGGCAATGACCTGGATTTCTATCCGGCGCCGTTGCGCGGTGAGATCGATGCGCTGAATGAACGGATTTATCCGGCGGTGAACAACGGTGTTTATCGCGCCGGGTTCGCCACCTCGCAGGCAGCTTATGAAGAAGCGTTCGATGGATTGTTTGCGGAACTGGATCGATTGGAAGAGCTGTTAGGCGCCAACCGTTACCTGGTCGGCGAGTACCTGACCGAAGCCGATATTCGGCTGTTCACCACGCTGATTCGCTTTGATGCGGTGTATCACGGTCACTTCAAGTGCAACCTGCGGCGGATCGCCGATTATCCGAACCTGTCGAACTGGCTGCGGGAGATTTATCAATGGCCGGGGATTGCCGAGACGGTGGATTTCCAGCACATCAAAAATCACTACTACGGCAGCCACAAGACCATTAACCCGACGGGGGTTGTGCCAAAGGGGCCGGCGCAGGATTTCACGGCAACCCATGATCGGGCGCGGTTGAGTGGGAAAGGGGTTTGGCGCCGGGCCTGACAGACGATCGTTCCCACGCTCTGCGTGGGAATGCCGCCATGGACGCTCCGCGTCCGCTTCCGACACTGTGACGCAGAGCGTCACGGGATGCATTCCCACGCGGAGCGTGGGAACGATCAGTTCCGGGGTATTCAGACCTGCGCCTGAGCGCCCTCGAACCACGCCAGTTTCTCGCGCAGTTGCACCACTTCCCCAACAATCACCAGCGTTGGCGCATGCACTTCATGCTCCGCCACCAGCTGTGGAAGATCGGCCAAGGTGCCAGTAAACACCCGCTGATTGACCGTGGTGCCCTGCTGGATCAACGCTGCCGGGGTGTCAGCCCCGCGACCGTGCTTGATCAACTGTTCGCAAATGATCGGCAAGCCCACCAGTCCCATGTAAAACACCAGGGTTTGCGCCGGCGCGACCAGGTCGGCCCACGGCAAATCGGTGGAGCCGTCCTTCAAGTGCCCGGTGACAAATCGCACCGACTGCGCGTAATCACGGTGAGTCAGCGGAATCCCGGCGTACGCCGCGCAACCGCTGGCGGCCGTGATACCCGGCACCACCTGGAAAGGGATGCCCTGGGCTGCCAGTTCTTCAATCTCTTCACCGCCACGTCCGAAGATGAACGGATCACCGCCCTTCAATCGCACGACCCGCTTGCCTTGCTTGGCCAGATCCACCAGTTGCTGATTGATCTTGTCCTGAGGCACGGCGTGATCGGCGCGACGCTTGCCGACGTAGACCCGCTCGGCATCGCGACGGCACAAATCGAGAATGGCCGGGGCGACCAGACGGTCGTACAGCACCACATCGGCTTGCTGCATCAGGCGCAAGGCACGGAAGGTCAGCAAGTCTGGATCACCAGGACCTGCGCCCACCAAATACACTTCACCGGTAGCGACCGGCGCTTCGCCATTGATCTTGGCGAGCATCAAGCGTTCGGCTTCGGCGCCCTGCCCGGCCAGTTGCCGGTCGGCAATCGGGCCCTGGAATACATCTTCCCAGAACGCCCGACGCTGCTGCACATCCGGGAACAGGCCTTTGACCTGACTGCGAAAGCGCGCCGCCAGACCGGCCAGTTGACCGTAGGTGGAAGGAATCCAGGTTTCCAGCTTGGCGCGGATCAACCGCGCCAGCACCGGCGCGTCGCCGCCACTGGACACCGCAATAATCAAGGGAGAACGGTCGACGATCGCCGGGAAGATCACGCTGCACAAGGCTGGCGCATCCACCACGTTGACCGGTACGCAACGCCGATGGGCATCGGCGGAGACTTGCGCGTTCAGCGGTTCGTCGTCGGTGGCGGCAATGATCAGCCCGCAACCGTCCAGGTCCGCTTCGACGTAGCCCCGTAACAGGCACTCGCCACCGCTGCCGACAACCAGTTCGCGCAGCTGCGGTTCGATTTCAGGTGCAACCACCCGCAGCAGCGCACCGGCTTCGGCCAGCAGGCGGGATTTGCGCAAGGCAATTTCCCCGCCGCCGACGACCAACACACGACTGCCGCGAAGATTATGAAACAGCGGCAGATAGTCCATTTAGCCGATGACCTCGAGGCCACCCATGTACGGTTTCAGCACGTCAGGAACACGGATCGAACCGTCGGCCTGCTGGTAGTTTTCCAGCACCGCCACCAGCGTACGACCGACCGCCAGGCCGGAACCATTGAGGGTGTGAACCAGTTCAGGCTTGCCGGTTTCTGGGTTGCGGAAACGCGCTTGCATACGCCGGGCCTGGAAGTCGCCGCAGTTGGAGCACGACGAAATCTCGCGGTACTTGTCCTGGCTCGGAATCCACACTTCCAGGTCGTAGGTCTTGACCGCGCTGAAGCCCATGTCGCCGGTGCACAGCGCAATCGTGCGATATGGCAGTTCGAGCAATTGCAGAACTTTTTCGGCGTTGGCGGTCAGGCCTTCCAGCGCGTCCATCGAGGTCGACGGCTCAACGATCTGGACCATCTCGACCTTGTCGAACTGGTGCTGACGGATCATGCCGCGGGTGTCACGACCCGATGCACCGGCTTCACTGCGGAAGCATGGCGTGTGGGCGACGAACTTGATCGGCAGCAGTTTCGAATCGACGATCTCGCCGGCCACGATGTTGGTCAGCGACACTTCAGCGGTCGGGATCAGGTACAGATCGGCTTCGCCTTCGCGAGTGATCTTGAACAGATCTTCTTCGAATTTCGGCAACTGGCTGGTGCCCATCAAAGCAGGCGCCTGAACCAGATAAGGCGTGTAAGCCTCTTCGTAACCGTGTTCGCTGGTGTGCAGGTTGATCATGAACTGCGCCAGGGCGCGGTGCATGCGAGCGATCGGGCCGCGCAACAGGGCAAAGCGGGCGCCGGACAGCTTGGCGGCGGTTTCGAAGTCCAGCCAGCCGAACTTCTCGCCCAGGGCCACGTGGTCCTGAATCGGGAAATCGAAAGCGGTCGGGGTGCCCCAGCGGCGCACTTCGACGTTGCCGTCTTCGTCATCGCCGAGTGGCACGGACTCGTGCGGCAGGTTCGGGATGCCGAGCAGGATCGAATCCAGATCGGTCTGGATCCCGTCAAGCTCGACTTTACCGGCGCTCAACTCGTTCGCCATGCGCTCGACGTCGGCCATCAGCGGCGCGATGTCTTCGCCACGCTGCTTGGCCTGGCCGATGGATTTGGAGCGCGCATTACGTTCAGCCTGCAGTGCTTCGGTGCGGGTCTGGACGGTCTTGCGCTGTTCTTCCAGCGCTTCGATGCGCGCAACATCCAGCGTGTAGCCACGGGATGCCAGGCGGTCCGCTACGTCCTGAAGGTTGCTACGTAACAGTTTGGAATCGAGCATGTCGGTCTCTCGTTATCAAAGTTTGGTCAGGGACAGGCCAGCCCAGGTCGCGAGCAGCCCTCCGAATACGCTGATGGCAGCATAGCCCAGGGCCAGCGGCATTTGCCCGGTTTCAAGCAGGCGCACCGTATCCAGTGAAAAGGATGAAAAAGTCGTCAGCCCCCCGAGGAAGCCGACCATCAACCCGGCGCGCACCTCGATTGGCACCTCCGGGCGGATCAAAAACAGACCGTATAGAACGCCGATCAGCAAACAGCCGACGATATTAACGGCCAGCGTCGCGGTATAGAAGTGCCGCGGCCAATTAGCGTTGACCCAATTACCGGTGGCAAAGCGCAACAATGTTCCGGCGACACCGCCGACGGAGACCGCAATGACCAAAGGAATCACTATTTTCTCCGCTGCCGAGGGCTTAAACGGTCAAGTTGTGCGAGGTGATTGAGCTTTTCGCCGATCTTCAGCTCCAGGCCACGAGGCACTGGCTGATAGAACGGTTGCGGCTCGAGCTCTTCCGGGAAGTAGTCTTCGCCGGCGGCGTAAGCGTCCGGCTCATCGTGGGCGTAACGGTATTCATCGCCGTAACCCAATTGCTTCATCAGTTTGGTCGGTGCGTTGCGCAGGTGTAGCGGCACCTCCAGCGAACCATGTTCGGTGGCGCTGCGCAGGGCGGCCTTGAAACCCATGTACACCGCGTTGCTTTTCGGCGCGCAAGCCAGATACGTGATGGCCTGGGCCACCGCCAATTCACCTTCGGGGCTGCCGAGGCGCTCCTGCACTTCCCACGCCGCAAGGCACAGGCTCAGGGCGCGAGGGTCAGCATTGCCGATGTCCTCGCTGGCCATGCGCACCACGCGCCGGGCCAGGTACAGCGGATCGCAACCGCCGTCGATCATCCGCGCGAACCAGTACAACGCGCCGTCGGGATTGGAGCCGCGCACCGATTTATGCAGCGCGGAAATCTGGTCGTAGAACGCCTCGCCGCCCTTGTCGAACCGTCGGCGGGTATCGCCGAGCAGGCTTTGCAGCAGATCGACGCCGATCTCGCTGTTGTCTTCCGCCAGGTCCGAGGCGTTTTCCAACAGGTTGAGCAGACGGCGGCCATCGCCATCGGCGGCGGACAACAGCATCTGGAAGCCTTCATCGCTGAGGGTCAGTTGCCGTTTGCCCAGGCCACGCTCTTCGGTCAGCGCCCGATGCACCAATTTGCGCAGGGCTGCTTCGTCGAGGCTTTTGAGCACGTAGACGCGTGCCCGGGAGAGCAACGCGTTGTTGAGTTCGAACGAGGGGTTTTCCGTGGTTGCGCCGATGAAAATCAGCGTGCCGTCTTCAACGTAGGGCAGGAATGCATCCTGCTGCGACTTGTTGAAGCGGTGCACTTCATCGACGAACAGAATGGTGCGTTTGCCGTACTGCCCGGCCTGCTGCTTGGCGATTTCCACCGCCTGACGGATTTCCTTCACGCCGGCCAGCACCGCCGAAACCGTTTCGAAGTGCGCATCCGAGACTTCCGCCAGCAACCGCGCCAGGGTGGTTTTGCCCACGCCCGGCGGCCCCCAGAAGATCATCGAGTGCAGGGCGCCCTGCTCCAGGGCTTCGCGCAAAGGCTTGCCGCGAGCGAGCAGGTGTTCCTGACCGACGTACTCATCCAGATTGGCTGCACGCAGGCGTGCGGCCAAGGGCTGAGCTATCGGGGCGCTGCGAAACAGGTCCATCACTGCTTATGAAACCTCATTGTGAACACCGCATCCCCCTGTGGGAGCGGGCTTGCTCGCGAAAGCGGTGTGTCAGTCAACCTATGCGGCGACTGACACACCGCTTTCGCGAGCAAGCCCGCTCCCACAGGGGTTCTGCGTTTTATTCCTGGATCACGTCCGCGCCTTTCGGGATGTCGAACTTGAACTTGGACGCCGGGATCGGCTCGTTGGCCTTCACGCCGGTGAACAGGATGTTGGTGCGCTGGCCGACGCTGTCGATCAGTTGCATGTCATTGACCAGGCCATTGCGGAACGACAGACGCAGGCTGTCGAACAGGGTGTCCTTGGTTTTCGGCTTCAAGGTGAAGTCGATCACGCCGCCGGCTTCCTTGGCGCTGATGTCGAAGCTCTGGCTGATCTTGGACACGTCACCGGACAGCAGCAGCGCCGGGGTCTGGGTCAGGCGCTGGTCGAGGGTCTTGATGGTGACCTGCTCCAGGTCCGGGTCCCACAGGGACACTTTCTTGCCATCGGAAACCATCAACTGCTCTTGCGGTGCATCGGTGTGCCAGTAGAACAGGCCAGGACGCTGCAGGGACATTTGACCGGCCGTTTCCTGCAACTGGGTGCCACTGCCGTCGAGGGTCAGCTGCGAGAAACGTGCGGTCAGGGTCTGGGATTTTTCCAGCAATTGGGTCAGACGCGCCACGTCCTTGTCATCGGCGTGGGCCGAAAGCGTGGTCAAAGCCAGTACCGGCAGCAACAGCATGCGGATAAGACGCATGGGAGTCCTCATAACATTCGTGGGGGGTGCGGTGGCACATCACTGCGCCACCGCTTTTCAATTCAGGTCAGCAATCCAATCAATCGCGTACCGGGCCAGGGGCCAGGACTTCACGCGAACCGTTGGTATTCATGGACGTCACGACCCCGGCCATTTCCATGGCTTCGATCATGCGTGCGGCGCGGTTGTAGCCGATTTTCAGCTTGCGCTGAACCGCAGAGATCGACGCACGACGGCTTTCCAGGACGAACTGCACCGCTTCGTCGTAGAGCGCATCGGATTCGCTGTCTTCGTCGCCACCGCCACTGCCGCCGTCGAAACCGCTACCGGCCTCTTCAACACCTGCCAGGATCTCGTCGTTGTACTCCGGAGCACCGCGCAGTTTCCAGGCTTCAACTACCCGGTGAACCTCGTCATCGGACACGAACGCACCATGGACACGGATCGGCAGGCTGGTGCCCGGCGGCATGTATAGCATGTCACCGTGGCCCAGCAGTTGCTCGGCGCCGCCCTGGTCGATGATCGTCCGGGAGTCAATCTTGCTCGACACCTGGAACGCCATACGCGTCGGGATGTTGGCCTTGATCAGACCGGTGATCACGTCAACCGACGGACGCTGGGTCGCGAGTATCAAGTGGATACCGGCCGCACGGGCCTTCTGGGCGATACGGGCGATCAGCTCTTCAACCTTCTTGCCGACGATCATCATCATGTCGGCAAATTCGTCGACGACCACGACGATGGTTGGCAGCTTGGTCAGCAGCGGCGCTTCGTCGTGAATGCTTTCGCGCTTGTACAAAGGGTCGGTCAGCGGCGTGCCGGCGTCCTGGGCTTCCTTGACCTTGGCGTTGAAGCCCGACAGGTTTCGTACGCCCATCTTCGCCATCAATTTGTAGCGACGCTCCATCTCCGCCACGCTCCAGCGCAGGGCGTTGGCCGCGTCCTTCATGTCGGTCACGACCGGGCACAGCAGGTGCGGAATGCCTTCGTAGATCGACAGCTCAAGCATTTTCGGGTCGATCATGATCAGCTTGGCGTCTTCCGGGCCAGACTTGAACAGGATCGACAGGATCATTGCGTTCACACCGACCGACTTACCGGAACCGGTCGTACCGGCCACCAGCAAGTGCGGCATTTTCGCCAGGTCGGTGATGACCGGCTTGCCGCCGATGTCGTGGCCCAGGGCCAGGGTGACCGGCGACTTGAAGTTGTCGTACTCAGGCGTCGACAGCACTTCGGAGAAACGCACGATCTGGCGGTCTTCGTTAGGAATCTCGATACCGACGGTGGTCTTGCCCGGAATCACTTCCACCACACGAACGCTGGTCACGGCCAGGGAACGCGCAAGGTCTTTCGCCAGGTTGGAGATGCGGCTGACTTTGACGCCGGCGGCTGGCTGGATTTCGTAACGGGTAATGACCGGGCCCGGGTGGATCGAATCCACCGACACTTCGACGCCGAATTCCTTGAGCTTGATTTCCAGCAAGTGGCCGACGGCGGCCAGCGACTCTGGCGAATAATTGAGTTGTTTCTTTTCGGCCGGATCGAGGATCGAGATCGGCGGCAAGGTGCCTTCGACGGCGCTGTCGACGAACAACGGCGCCTGTTTCTCTTTCTCTACGCGCTTGCTCGGCGCTGCCGGCTTGGGCGGCGCTGGTGCGATGACAGGCGGCACCTGCTTCTCGCGGTCCGACATGTGCTTGCTCAGGGCCTGCTCGCGTTCGATCAGTCGTTCCTTGACCTTGGCTTGCTCGCGCTTGTCGGTCACCGTCGGGGCGACTACGTCATGCACGCGATCGTCGACTTCACGCAACTGCGCAACCAGTTGCTTGCGCTCGACACGGGCGGCCCACCAGCGATTGGCAGCGCCTTGGAACAGTTCGAACAGGTCGAGGGTAATCTTGCCGGTGACGTCCATCACCTTGAACCACGACAGGTCGGTGAACACGGTCAGGCCGAACAGGAACAGTGCAATGAACAGTAGTGTGCTGCCCTGGATGTTCAGCGCGTTCCGGGCCAGGTCGCCAAGGCTTTCGCCCAAGGCACCGCCAGCACCGGCCGGCAGACCGGTGGCCGCATGAAAATGGATATGCGCCAAAGCGGCGCCCGACAGCACCAGAAACACCAGGCCGATCAGGCGCCAGGAGAACAGCCAGCCGCTCCACTGCCACTGCTCGTGGCGCTGACGGAAGATCTGATAGGCCTTGATCGCCAGCAACAGCGGGAAGATGTAGGCGAAGTAACCCAACACCATGAACAGGATGTCGGCGCTGTAGGAACCGACTGGTCCGCCGAAGTTCTGCACATCATCGATCTTGCTGTTATGGCTCCAGCCCGGATCGTCCTTGCCATAGGTCAACAAGGCCATCATCAGGAACAGGCACAGGCCGCCGATGGCGATCAATGCACCTTCCTTGAGCCGGTAATGCAAATGCTGGCGCCAAAGTGGAACGACGGCTGGTTTAGGTGCTGCGGTGGATTTCTTCAAAACGCTTCTTTTCCTGCGCCCTGGGCGCGTCCATCTGTTGAATGACTATAAAAAACTGCCCAATCCAGGCAGGTAAAAAAGTTAACACGCGCAACTGGGACTACTTTTAACACTGCACCCCGGTTTTTATAAACACGGCACACACAGCTTATTTTGTTTCAACCACTGTTACAGACGGCATTGTACGGGTTTGTTCGCCCGATGCCATGCTTGAAGCCCTTCGGTGTAGCATAGCCAAACGCAGGTTACGCGCGGTTCAATTTGAGCATGCATTCTCTTTTGTGACAAAGGCTTATGAGGTGTTTTTATGAGCGAACCGAAGCATTCCCGCCTGATCATTCTGGGTTCCGGCCCTGCCGGATACAGCGCAGCCGTTTATGCCGCCCGCGCCAACCTCAAACCCGTTGTCATTACCGGCATACAGGCAGGTGGCCAGCTGACCACCACCGTCGAAGTCGATAACTGGCCCGGCGACGTCGAAGGCCTCACCGGCCCGGTGCTGATGGAACGCATGCAAAAACACGCCGAGCGCTTTGCCACCGAGATCGTTTACGACCACATCCACACCGCCAAGTTGCAGCAACGGCCGTTCGAGCTGATCGGCGATGGCGACACTTACACCTGCGACGCGCTGATTATTGCTACCGGCGCTTCCGCGCAGTACCTGGGGCTGCCTTCGGAAGAAGCCTTTGCCGGCCGCGGAGTTTCGGCCTGCGCCACCTGCGACGGTTTTTTTTATCGCAATCAAGTGGTCGCCGTCGTCGGCGGCGGCAACACCGCGGTTGAAGAAGCCCTGTACTTGTCGAACATCGCCAAGGAAGTCCACCTGATTCACCGGCGCGACAAATTGCGTTCGGAGAAGATTCTTCAGGACAAACTCTTCGAAAAAGCCGCCAACGGCAATATCCGCCTGCACTGGAATCAGAATCTCGATGAAGTGCTGGGCGATGCCAGCGGCGTGACCGGCGCCCGCCTGCGCGACAGCCACACCGGCCAAACCAGTGAACTGCAACTGGCTGGCGTGTTCATCGCCATCGGCCACAAGCCCAATACCGACCTGTTTGAGGGCCAGCTGAAAATGCGTGACGGCTATCTGCTGGTCAGAGGCGGCAGCGAAGGCGACGCCACGGCCACCGAGATCCCGGGCGTGTTCGCCGCCGGTGACGTGGCCGACCACGTTTACCGCCAGGCCGTGACCTCCGCCGGGGCCGGCTGCATGGCCGCACTGGACGCCGAGAAATACCTCGACGACATTCCCGTCGTTTGACGGCACACTTTACGGCGGGCCCACCAGCCCGCCACCACCCTCCCCTTCTGCAAGCCCGGATGCCATGCTGACTTGGTTACAACGCAACACCCTGACGTTCCCGCCGCTGGAAAAAGCCATGCGCGACCCCAACGGACTGTTGGCCGCGGGCGGCGATCTGTCCGCCGATCGTCTGATTCAGGCTTATCGCCACGGCTGCTTTCCATGGTTCTCGGAAGGCCAGCCGATTCTCTGGTGGTCGCCGGATCCGCGTACCGTCCTTTTTCCCGACGAACTGCATGTATCGCGCAGCCTGAATAAATTGCTGCGCCAGCAACGCTACCAAGTGACCTTTGATCAGGATTTTGCCTCGGTGATCAGCGCCTGCGCCGCCCCTCGCGATTACGCCGACGGGACCTGGATCACCGATGCGATGCAGACGGCTTACCTCGAACTGCACAAGCGTGGTTACGCGCATTCCGTGGAGGTTTGGGATGATGGCGTGCTGGTCGGCGGGCTCTACGGCCTGGCGATGGGTCAGCTGTTTTTCGGCGAATCCATGTTCAGCCGCGCTGACAATGCCTCTAAATATGGCTTTGCCACATTGGTGCGACATCTGAAAGACTCAGGTTTTGTGCTGATCGACTGCCAGATGCCCACCGACCATCTGCACAGTCTGGGCGCGAGGGCGATCCCACGCCGCGAGTTTGCCAGCTACCTCGCACAGCATCTGGATCAACCCAGCCGGGCCACCTGGGTTTGCTGAGCGACATTCGCGCGCGTGGCTTACACTTAATGCAAAAGCTTATCCCGAGGGTTGATCATGACCGAGTTGGCGCGTTTGAAGTTCTATGCCACTCAGCCCCACTCTTGCAGTTATCTGCCCGAGGAGCAGGCCACGACGCTGTTCCTCGACCCTAGTCAGCCCATGGATGTGCATGTCTACGCAGACCTGTCTGAAATGGGTTTTCGTCGCAGCGGCGATCATCTCTACCGGCCTCATTGCCAGAATTGCAATGCATGCGTCCCGGCGCGCATCCCTGTGGCGCAATTTGCACCCAACCGCCAGCAAAAACGCATCTTCAAACGCAACGCTGACCTGCAAGTGCGCCCGGCCCGGCCGAAATTCAGTGAAGAATATTTCGACCTTTACCAGCGTTACATCGAACAGCGTCACGCCGATGGCGATATGTATCCGCCGAGTCGCGACCAGTTTTCGACGTTTCTGGTGCGTGACCTGCCGTTCTCGCGTTTTTACGAATTTCGTCTCGAAGGCCGGCTGCTGGCGGTGGCCGTGACCGACTTGCTGCCGAACGGTCTGTCGGCGGTCTACACCTTCTACGAGCCCGATGAAGAACGCCGCAGCCTGGGTCGCTACGCGATCCTCTGGCAAATCGCCGAGGCCCAGCGCCTCGGGCTGGAAGCCGTCTACCTCGGCTACTGGATCAAAAACTGCAAAAAGATGAGCTACAAGACGCAATATCGGCCTATCGAACTGCTGATTAATCAGCGCTGGGTCATCCTGAACTAGAACCCCTTGGCTTAAACCCCATTTTTCGGGCACAATGCACGCCGCTTTTGCCTGGCGCAGTTGCACCGGGCCATTCATTGGACACCGAGGGCTTTACTGCATGTCGAAAGAAGACAGCTTCGAAATGGAAGGCACTGTCGTCGACACCCTGCCCAACACCATGTTTCGTGTGGAGTTGGAAAATGGGCACGTCGTAACCGCGCATATCTCCGGCAAGATGCGCAAGAACTACATTCGTATTCTTACCGGTGACAAAGTGCGCGTCGAGCTGACGCCCTATGACTTGAGCAAAGGGCGCATCACTTACCGCGCCCGCTAATCAAGTCAATACAAAACGCCCGGTTTATGCCGGGCGTTTTTGTTTGTCTGCGATTTCGATCGTTCCCACGCTCTGCGTGGGAATGCCTCAACGGACGCTCTGCGTTCGGCTCTTGAAGGGACGCGGAGCGTCCCGGGCTGCATTCCCACGCGGAGCGTGGGAACGATCAAAGCTGACCCACCGCATTCGCGAGCAAGCCCGCTCCCACAAGGAGATCGGTGTACATCCGGCACACAGCAAAAAGACGCCTTTCGGCGCCTTTTGCTTTGTCGCGGTTAACGTCAGGCCATTTCGGCTGTGGTTTCGAACTCGAAGGTCAGCTCGCCGTCCTTGAGGTCGATGTGCACCACACCGCCATGGTCGGCCAGTTCGCCGAAGAGGATCTCTTCCGCCAGCGGACGTTTGATCTTGTCCTGGATCAAACGCGCCATTGGGCGAGCGCCCATCGCCGAGTCGTAGCCACCCGCCGCCAGCCAGCTGCGCGCAGCATCGGTCACTTCCAGCTGCACGCGCTTGTCTTCCAGCTGCGCCTGAAGCTCGGTAAGGAACTTGTCCACCACGCTTTTGATGACCTCATGGCTGAGGCGACCAAACTGGATAATGGTGTCCAGACGGTTGCGGAACTCCGGCGTGAAGCTCTTCTTGATCACTTCCATCGCATCGGACGAGTGGTCCTGATGGGTGAAACCGATCGAAGCACGCGCCGCTGTTTCGGCACCGGCGTTGGTCGTCATAATGACGATCACGTTACGGAAGTCCGCCTTGCGCCCGTTGTTATCGGTCAGCGTACCGTGGTCCATGACCTGCAGCAGCAGGTTGAAGACTTCCGGATGCGCCTTCTCGATCTCATCGAGCAACAGCACGCAGTGAGGCTGCTTGGTGATGGCTTCGGTCAGCAGACCGCCCTGGTCGAACCCGACGTAGCCTGGAGGCGCACCGATCAGACGCGATACGGTGTGGCGCTCCATGTACTCGGACATGTCGAAACGAACCAACTCGATGCCCAACGCCTTGGCCAGCTGACGCGCCGCTTCGGTTTTACCGACACCGGTCGGTCCTGCGAACAGGAACGAACCGACAGGCTTGTCAGGTGACTTGAGGCCGGCACGGGACAGTTTGATCGCGGTCGACAGCGAGTCGATCGCGGCATCCTGGCCAAATACGGTCAGCTTCAGGTCACGCTCAAGGTTACGCAGCAGCTCTTTGTCGGAGCTGGTGACGTGCTTAGGCGGAATCCGCGCAATTTTCGCGACGATGTCCTCGACCTGAGGCACTTCGATGCGTTTCACGCGTTTCTCGATCGGTTGCAGACGCTGATAGGCGCCAGCCTCGTCGATGACGTCGATGGCTTTGTCCGGCATGTGCCGGTCATTGATGTAGCGTGAAGCCAGTTCGGCAGCCGCACGCAACGCTTCATCGCTGTATTCGATGTTGTGGTGCGCTTCGAAACGCCCTTTCAGGCCGCGCAGGATACCGATGGTGTCTTCCACCGAAGGCTCCGACACATCGACCTTCTGGAAGCGCCGGGCCAAGGCACGGTCCTTCTCGAAGATCCCGCGGAACTCCTGGAACGTGGTCGAACCGATGCAACGGATATCGCCCGACGACAGCAGCGGCTTGAGCAGGTTCGAGGCATCCATGACGCCACCGGACGCGGCACCCGCACCAATAATGGTGTGGATTTCGTCGATGAACAGGATCGCCTGCGGACGTTTTTTCAGTTCATTGAGCAACGCCTTGAAGCGCTTCTCGAAATCGCCGCGGTATTTGGTCCCGGCCAGCAAGGCGCCCAGATCGAGGGAATACACCACGCTGTTGGCCAGCAAGTCCGGCACCTGGTTGTCGACAATACGTTTGGCCAGGCCTTCGGCAATCGCGGTTTTACCCACGCCCGCCTCGCCCACCAGCAGCGGATTGTTTTTGCGACGACGCGCCAGGATCTGCGCGACACGTTCGACTTCCAGCTCACGGCCTACCAACGGATCGATACGACCCTGGCGCGCGAGTTCGTTGAGGTTGCTGGCATAAGCATCCAGAGGATTGCCTGAAGAAGAAGACTCACCGCCCTCGTCGTCCTGCATATCTTGCTCACCTTCAGAGTGATCGCCATGCCCCGGCACTTTGGAAATGCCATGGGCGATGTAGTTGACGACATCAATGCGCGCAACGCTCTGCTGTTTCAGCAGGAACACTGCCTGACTCTCTTGCTCACTGAAGATGGCGACCAGCACGTTAGCGCCAGTCACTTCGCGTTTGCCCGAGCTCTGTACGTGGAAAACAGCACGTTGCAGGACACGCTGGAAGCCCAGGGTTGGCTGGGTTTCGCGATCCTCGTCATGGACGGGGATCAATGGCGTGGTGGAGTCAATGAACTCCTGCAGATCGTGCTTGAGTTTGTCGAGGTTTGCGCCGCAGGCACGCAAAACGGTGGCGGCAGCCTCATTGTCCAATAGGGCCAGCAGGAGGTGTTCGACGGTCATGAATTCATGACGCTTCGATCTAGCCTCCTTGAAGGCAAGATTGAGGGTGACTTCGAGCTCGCGGTTTAACATAGCTTCACCTCATACCCAAGTGGTCGGCGATTAACCGTCCTTCTCGATTTCACAGAGTAGCGGATGCTGGCTTTCCCTGGCGTACTGGTTGACCTGCATGGCCTTAGTCTCGGCGATGTCGCGGGTAAACACTCCACATACTGCCCGTCCTTCTGTGTGGACGGCCAGCATGACCTTGGTCGCCAGCTCCCGATTCAGGTTAAAAAACACCTCGAGCACTTCGACGACGAAATCCATCGGTGTGTAGTCATCGTTGAACAAAACCACCTTGTACATCGGCGGCGCCTGTAGTGCAGGCTTTGCCTCCTGAACAGCAATGCCTGCGGAATCGTCGTCGTGAGGCTCCGGGTGATCTTTTTGGAGAGCCGGGCGATCCTGATTGAATGTTAGTCGAATCTGGCTGATTGCATGCATGGAAAGAAAGGTTCGTCAGTTGTGCAAATACAGTGGTGGGGGCGGCTATGGACGATTTCAACTCCGACCGCCCGGTCACCTTGACTATCGGGAAAACGGTGTTACAACCAATAGAGCCCACAGTGGGTAAAAAAGGTCCGCGGAGTCAATCTTATTTAAAGATCTGACTGCGGATGTACTGGATGATACTCCAGTGATGGAGTCTGTTGCAGAGGGATATGGGTATGTCAGTCGGCAAGGTGAAATGGTTCAACAATGCCAAGGGATTCGGTTTCATTAACACCGACGCCAGGGAAGGTCGCGACGAAGACGGCCATCTTATTGATTTCTTTGCCCACTATTCAGCCATTGAGATGGACGGGTACAAGACCCTCAAGGCCGGGCAAATCGTAAGCTTCGATATCCTTCAGGGCCCCAAAGGGTTGCACGCAGTCAAGATCGGCTCCGTTTCGTCCGTCAGCGAACAGACTGCGCCTGTTACAAAACAGGAAACAGTGTCGAGCTGACACGACCGATCAACCAGTCATAAAAAAACCGCCCGACTCAATCACAGAATCGGGCGGTTTTTGTCGTGCGTGAACTTGCTTACATGTGCGAGATGAGCGCATCACCGAACGCAGAAGACGACAGCAGTTTCGCGCCCTCCATCAAACGGTGGAAGTCATAGGTCACGGTCTTGGCCGAAATCGCGCCATTGGTGCCTTTGATGATCAGATCTGCCGCTTCGGTCCAACCCATGTGGCGCAGCATCATCTCTGCGGACAGAATCAGGGAACCCGGGTTGACCTGGTCCTTGCCGGCGTACTTCGGTGCAGTACCGTGGGTCGCTTCGAACATGGCAATGGTGTCAGACAGGTTGGCACCCGGCGCGATACCGATACCACCCACTTCCGCCGCCAGGGCGTCGGAGAGATAGTCGCCGTTCAGGTTCAGGGTCGCGATCACATCGTATTCGGCCGGGCGCAGCAGGATCTGCTGGAGCATGGCGTCGGCGATGGCGTCCTTGACGATGACGTTCTTGCCGGTTTTCGGGTTCTTGAACTGCATCCACGGACCACCGTCGAGCAGGGTCGCGCCGAATTCCTCAGCGGCCACTTCATAGGCCCATTCCTTGAAGGCACCTTCGGTGAACTTCATGATGTTGCCTTTGTGCACGATGGTCAGCGAATCGCGGTCGTTGTCGACCACATACTGCAACGCCTTGCGTGCCAGGCGCTTGGTGCCTTGCAAGGACACCGGCTTGATGCCGATACCGCAGTTTTCGTCGAAACGGATCTTGGTAACGCCCATTTCTTCTTTGAGGAACTTGATGACCTTGGTCGCTTCCGGCGAACCGGCTTTCCATTCGATACCGGCGTAGATGTCTTCCGAGTTCTCACGGAAGATCGTCATGTCGACGTCGCCTGGTTTCTTGACCGGGCTAGGCACGCCTTCGAACCAGCGTACCGGGCGCAGGCACACATACAGGTCGAGCTGCTGACGCAGGGCCACGTTCAGGGAACGGATGCCGCCACCGACCGGGGTGGTCAGAGGGCCCTTGATGGAAACCACGTAATCTTTAACTGCGTCCAGGGTTTCCTGGGGTAGCCAGGTGTCCTGATCGTAAACCTGAGTCGCTTTCTCCCCGGCGTAGACTTCCATCCAGGAAATTTTGCGCTCGCCGCCGTAAGCCTTCTTAACAGCAGCATCGACAACCTTGATCATGACCGGGCTGATATCAACGCCAATACCATCACCTTCGATGAAGGGGATGATCGGGTTGTTAGGAACATTGAGAGAATGGTCCGCGTTGACGGTGATTTTGTCGCCGACTGCTGGAACCTGAATCTTCTTGTATCCCATGCTGAACTCCATTGTTTGGATTGAACATCTGGCTTCGTTCGAGCGTACCCCAGTTAAATCGGCACGCAAACCCTATGTTCCAACCATCTGCCGCAAAGCTGCACAGTTCGCGACGTACAAGCCTGAAAGCAAAGGGAAAAGCGCCAAACTCAAGCACGGTGCAAGACTCTACGCCCCACTCGCCCCTGCGACCTTTAGACCAATGGACGAGAATCGTTGCATATGAACCATCGGCAGATTGCCAGCTACCTATGTATAATGCCGCCCGCTGACCACAGAGTCACGACGGCCGACCTTTCTACTACGAGGCTTGGGGCCTGAAAAAGCAGGGTTGTACAGCAACCCACCCGCTTGACGCTCGACCGATGCACCCAACATCACAGCAAAGAAACCTCGACATTCGGTTCATGGATGACTTTGAACGAACGCGCTTACCCGGCGCCCCTCGAGTTTCTGCGCACGCTTTAGCAAAGAAGAGAGAGTTAATCCGAATATGCCCACCCGCTCGAAGATCATCTATACCTTCACCGACGAAGCTCCCGCCCTCGCCACCTATTCACTGTTGCCTATCGTAGAGGCCTTCACCGCCTCCGCTGATATCGCCGTGGAAACCCGCGATATCTCTCTTGCAGGGCGCATCCTGGCCAGCTTCCCCGAGCAATTGGGTGACAAAGCCGTAGCCGACCACCTCGCCGAACTGGGCGACCTGGCCGTTACGCCTGAAGCCAACATCATCAAGCTGCCGAACATCAGCGCCTCCGTTCCGCAACTGCAAGCCGCAATCAAAGAGCTGCAAGCCCAGGGCTTCGCACTGCCGGACTACCCGGAAACCGTGACCAGCGACGCCGACAAGCTCGCCAAGTCGCGTTACGACAAGATCAAGGGCAGCGCCGTGAACCCGGTTCTGCGCGAAGGCAACTCCGATCGTCGTGCACCGCTGTCGGTCAAGAACTACGCGCGCAAACACCCGCACAAAATGGGCGCCTGGGCTGCGGACTCCAAGTCCCACGTCGCGCACATGAGCACCGGCGATTTCTACGGCAGTGAAAAAGCCGCCCTGATCGACGCCGCTGATGCCGTCAAAATCGAACTGATCGCTCAAGACGGCACCACCACCGTCCTGAAAGAAAAAACCACCGTGCAAGCCGGTGAGATCCTCGATTGCGCGGTCATGAGCAAAAACGCTCTGCGCAGCTTCATCGCTGCCGAAATCGAAGACGCCAAGCAAAAAGGCGTGCTGCTGTCGGTTCACTTGAAAGCCACCATGATGAAGGTCTCCGACCCGATCATGTTCGGCCAGATCGTTGCCGAGTTCTATAAAGACGCACTGGCCAAGCACGCTGACGTGCTGGCACAGATCGGCTTTAACCTGAACAACGGCATCGGCGACCTGTACGCTCGCATCAAGGCTTTGCCTGCCGAGCAGCAAGCGCAGATCGAAGCGGACATCCAGGCGGTCTACGCCGTTCGTCCGTCGTTGGCCATGGTCAACTCAGACAAAGGCATCACCAACCTGCACGTGCCGAGCGACGTGATCGTCGACGCATCGATGCCAGCGATGATCCGTGACTCCGGCAAAATGTGGGGCACTGACGGTCAGCTGCACGACACCAAGGCTGTGATCCCGGATCGCTGCTACGCCACCATCTACCAGGCGGTGATCGAAGACTGCAAGCTGCACGGCGCTTTCGATCCGACCACCATGGGCAGCGTGCCGAACGTTGGCCTGATGGCGAAAAAAGCCGAAGAGTACGGCTCGCACGACAAGACGTTCCAGATCAAGGCCAACGGCGTCGTTCGGGTTTCCGATGGCGCTGGCCGCACCCTGCTGGAACAGTCGGTTGAAGCCGGCGACATCTTCCGCATGTGCCAGACCAAAGACGCGCCGATCCAGGACTGGGTCAAACTGGCCGTCAACCGTGCTCGCGCAAGCGCAACTCCGGCGATTTTCTGGCTGGACCCAATGCGTGCCCACGACGGCGTTGTGATCGAGAAAGTTCAGGCTTACCTGAAGGATCACGACACTTCCGGCCTGGACATCCGCATCATGTCGCCAGTCGACGCGATGGCCTTCACTCTAGGCCGTACCCGCGAAGGCAAGGACACCATCTCGGTGACCGGCAACGTACTGCGCGACTACCTGACCGACCTGTTCCCGATCATGGAACTGGGCACCAGCGCCAAGATGCTGTCGATCGTTCCGCTGATGAACGGCGGTGGCCTGTTCGAAACCGGCGCCGGCGGTTCGGCACCGAAGCACGTTCAGCAACTGCTGGAAGAGAACTTCCTGCGCTGGGATTCCCTGGGTGAATTCCTGGCCTTGGCCGCCTCCCTTGAGCACCTGGGTGTTACCTACAACAACCCTAAAGCGCTGGTGCTGGCCAAGACTCTGGATCAGGCCACCGGCCAGTTCCTGGACAACAACAAGTCGCCATCGCGCAAAGTCGGCAACATCGACAACCGCGGCAGCCACTTCTACCTGGCGCTGTACTGGGCTCAAGCCCTGGCTGCCCAGACCGAAGACACTGCACTGCAAGCGCAGTTCGGCGAGCTGGCCAAGACCCTGACCGAGAACGAAGCAACCATCGTTGCCGAACTCAACGCCGTTCAGGGCAAGCCAGTGGACATCGGCGGTTACTACCACGCCAATGCCGAACTGATCAGCAAGGCCATGCGCCCGAGCAACACCTTCAACGCCGCGATCGCAGCGCTGGTTTAAGGTTGTAAGGGAACATCACAAACCCCGGCCATGTGCCGGGGTTTGTGCTTGTGGCACACGCAACCTTTGTAGCAGCTGCCGAGCACCGCGAGGCTGCGTTCGGCTGCGAAGCAGTCGCCAATCCAGTCACTGCGATTTATCAGTAAGACCAAAGTGTCTGGTATTACGACTGCTTCGCAGCCGAACGCAGCCTCGCGGTGCTCGGCAGCTGCTACACACCACACAAGACCGAGGTATTTTCATGGATTGGCTACCCCACATCACCGTCGCCACCATCGTCGAAGACAATGGCCGCTTCCTGATGGTCGAAGAAACCAAGCACGGACGAACGGTGCTTAACCAGCCCGCGGGCCATCTCGACCCGGACGAAACCCTGATCGAAGCCGCGGTGCGCGAAACTCTGGAAGAAACCGGCTGGGACGTCGAGGCGACCGGCGTAGTGGGCATTTATCTCTATACCGCCCCGAGCAATGGCGTGACCTATCAAAGGGTTTGCTTCATCGCCAAAGCCATCAAGCATCACCCGGATTATCAACTGGACGACGGCATTGTCGGCGCTAAATGGCTAACCCGTGACGAACTGCTGGCACAGCGCGCAAACTGGCGCAGTGAGCTGATCATCCGTTGTATCGATGATTATCTGGACGGCAAACACTTCGGTCTCGAACTGATCCGCCCTTCTCTTTAGCCTTGCGGGCTTGGGCCTGTTAGAATCGCGTCCTTTTTCAAGACACTCATTGAATCCCTATGCGTGATCCAGCCCCTTCTGACACACAAAAGAAGCGCGTCATTGTCGGCATGTCCGGCGGCGTGGACTCTTCCGTTTCCGCTCTCCTGCTGATCGAGCAGGGTTATGAGGTGGAAGGCCTGTTCATGAAGAACTGGGAAGAAGACGATGGAACGGAATACTGCACCGCCATGGACGACCTCGCGGACGCCCAGGCCGTGTGCGACAAGATTGGCATCAAGCTGCACACCGCCAACTTCGCCGCCGAGTACTGGGACAACGTGTTCGAGCATTTCCTGGCCGAATACAAGGCCGGTCGCACACCGAACCCGGACATCCTCTGTAATCGTGAGATCAAGTTCAAGGCGTTCCTCGACTACGCCATGATGCTCGGCGCCGACCTGATCGCCACCGGTCACTACGTGCGCCGCCGCGACATCGATGGCCGCACCGAACTGCTCAAGGGCCTGGACCCGAACAAGGACCAGAGCTACTTCCTGCACGCCGTCGGCGGTGAACAAATCGCCAAGACTCTGTTCCCGGTCGGCGAGCTGGAAAAACCCGAAGTGCGCGCGATTGCCGAGAAACATGATCTGGCCACCGCGAAGAAAAAGGACTCCACCGGGATCTGCTTTATTGGTGAACGTCGCTTCAGCGACTTCCTCAAGCAGTACCTGCCGGCCCAGCCGGGCGAGATCAAGACCACAGAAGGCGAAGTCATCGGCCGCCACCACGGCCTGATGTACCACACCATCGGCCAGCGCCAGGGCCTGGGCATCGGCGGCTTGAAAGACGCCAGCGACGAGCCGTGGTACGTCCTGATCAAGGACCTGGAGCACAACGAGCTGATCGTTGGCCAGGGCAATGATCACCCTTACCTGTTCTCCCGCGCCCTGCTCGCCTCGGACATTTATTGGGTCAACCCGATTGATCTCAGCGAGCCGCGCAAGTTGACCGCCAAGGTCCGTTATCGCCAAAGCGATCAGCCCTGCACGCTGGAAAAAACCGCCAGCGGCTACCGCGCGACCTTCGATGACCCGCAACGCGCGGTCACCCCGGGTCAGTCCGTGGTGTTCTATGACGGTGAAATCTGCCTAGGCGGCGGCGTGATAGAAGTCGCAGAGCCATGGAGCAGCAAGGCATGAACCCCACTCAGGAGCAACTGACGGCACTGGGCGGCGTGTTTCTCGCCGCCGTCCTCGTTGACAAGATTGCCAAGACCGGCCAGACCACCGAAGCCGGCCTGACCTGCATGCTCGGCAGCCTGCTGATTCGCGATCCCAAGGACACCCTGGAAGTGTACGGCGGCGATGACATCAATCTGCGCGAAGGCTATCGCGCATTGATCGGCGCCCTGGAGCGCGACCCAAGCACCCTGCAGCGCGAACCGCTGCGCTACGCCTTGGCCATGCTGGGCCTGGAGCGTCAACTGGCCAAGCGCGACGACATGCTCGATGTGATCGGCAAGCGTCTGCCGCAGATTCAATCCCAGGTCGAACACTTCGGCCCGGCGCACGAAAATGTGATTGCGGCTTGCGGCGCGCTGTACCAGGACACTTTGAGCACGTTGCGCCAACGGATTCAGGTCCACGGCGACATGCGCAACCTGCAGCAACCGAGCAATGCCTCGAAGATCCGCGCGCTGTTGCTGGCCGGGATTCGTTCGGCGCGTCTGTGGCGGCAGCTGGGCGGTCATCGCTGGCAGCTGGTGATCAGCCGTCGCAAGTTGCTCAAAGAGCTTTACCCGCTGATGCGCAGCAGCTGAACCGCGCCCGCAACACTGATTTAGATCTGTAACGCGTAATACGCCGGTCAGTTGGCAACGGACCGGCGGATTTTTTCATGTATGATACGCGCCCCATTTCGTTGCCCGACTGTCCGAGAACACCCCATGCAGCTTTCTTCGCTCACTGCGGTTTCCCCTGTTGACGGCCGCTACGCCGGCAAAACCCAGGCCCTGCGCCCAATTTTCAGCGAGTACGGCCTGATCCGTGCCCGCGTTCTGGTTGAAGTGCGCTGGCTCCAGCGCCTGGCCGCTCACCCTGGCATCAGCGAAGTGCCGGCGTTCTCCGCCGAAGCCAACGCGGTGCTGAACACTCTGGCGGACAACTTCGCTCTGGAACACGCCGAGCGTGTCAAAGAGATCGAGCGCACCACCAACCACGACGTCAAAGCCATTGAGTACCTGCTCAAGGAACAAGCGGCCAAGCTGCCGGAACTGGCCAAGGTCAGCGAGTTCATCCACTTCGCCTGCACCAGCGAGGACATCAACAACCTGTCCCACGCCCTGATGCTGCGCGAAGGCCGTGATGACGTGATGTTGCCGCTGATGCGCCAGACCGCTGAAGCCATCCGCGAATTGGCCATCCGTTTCGCTGACGTGCCAATGCTGTCGCGCACCCACGGTCAACCGGCCTCGCCGACCACCTTGGGCAAAGAGCTAGCGAACGTGGTTTACCGCCTGGAGCGTCAGATCGCTCAGGTCGCTGCCGTTCCGCTGCTGGGCAAGATCAATGGCGCTGTCGGCAACTACAACGCTCACCTGTCGGCCTACCCTGAGATCGACTGGGAAGAAAACGCCCGCGCCTTCATCGAAGACGAGCTGGGCCTGGGTTTCAACCCGTACACCACGCAGATCGAACCGCACGACTACATTGCCGAGCTGTTCGACGCGATCGCGCGTTTCAACACCATCCTGATCGACTTCGACCGCGACATCTGGGGCTACATCTCCCTGGGTTATTTCAAGCAGCGCACCATCGCTGGCGAAATCGGTTCGTCGACCATGCCGCACAAGGTCAACCCGATCGACTTCGAAAACTCCGAAGGCAACCTGGGTATCGCCAACGCATTGTTCCAACACCTGGCAAGCAAACTGCCGATCTCCCGCTGGCAGCGCGACCTGACCGACTCCACCGTGCTGCGCAACCTCGGTGTCGGCTTCGCCCACAGCGTGATCGCGTACGAAGCCAGCCTCAAGGGCATCAGCAAACTGGAGCTCAACGCTCAGAAGATCGCTGCTGACCTGGACGCTTGCTGGGAAGTATTGGCCGAGCCGATCCAGACCGTGATGCGTCGCTACAACATCGAAAACCCGTATGAAAAGCTGAAAGAGTTGACCCGTGGCAAGGGCATCAGCCCTGAAGCACTGCAAACTTTCATCGACGGTCTGGACATGCCCGCCGCCGCCAAGGCCGAGCTGAAATTGCTCACCCCGGCGAACTACATCGGTAACGCTGTAGCACAAGCCAAACGCATCTGATCGACCGCTTTACCCGTTTGAGACGCCCGGCAGCGCCGGGCGTTTTTATTCCCGTCTGAAAAGTTCATTTTTTCAATAGGTTACACATGAATCCTGACATTCCTCTTCAACTTCTGGGCGGCATCACGGCGCGCGAGTTCCTGCGCGACTACTGGCAGAAAAAACCCCTGCTGATCCGTCAGGCGATTCCTGAATTCGAAAGCCCGATCGACGCCGACGAACTGGCCGGTCTGGCGCTGGAAGAAGAAGTCGAGTCGCGCCTGGTGATCGAGAACGGCGAGCGCCCTTGGGAATTGCGCCGTGGTCCGTTCGCCGAAGACGAATTCAGCAAACTGCCGGAACGTGACTGGACCCTGCTGGTTCAAGCGGTTGACCAGTTCGTCCCGGAAGTCGCCGAGCTGCTGGAAAACTTCCGCTTCCTGCCGAGCTGGCGCGTCGACGACGTGATGATCAGCTTTGCCGCCCCGGGTGGCAGCGTCGGTCCGCACTTCGACAACTACGACGTGTTCCTGCTGCAGGGCCATGGCAAGCGCAACTGGAAAATCGGCCAGATGTGCGATTCCGAGAGCCCGCTGCTGCAACACGCGGACCTGCGCATCCTCGCTGATTTCGAAGCTACCGATGAATGGGTACTGGAACCGGGCGACATGCTTTACCTGCCGCCGCGCCTGGCCCATTGCGGCGTGGCCGTCGATGACTGCCTGACGTACTCGGTCGGTTTCCGCGCGCCGAGCGCCTCGGAAGTGCTGACACACTTCACCGACTTCCTCAGCCAGTTCCTGACCGACGAAGAGCGTTACACCGACGCCGACGCCCTGCCGGCGGTCGACCCGCACCAGATTCAGCACGACGCCCTTGATCGCCTGAAAGCCTTGCTGGCCGAACACATGAGCGACGAGCGCCTGCTGCTGACGTGGTTCGGCCAGTACATGACCGAGCCGCGCTACCCGGAACTGGTTGCCGGCCCGGAAGAAATCGAAGAAGAAGACTTCCTCGCCAGCCTCGAACAAGGCGCTGTGTTGATCCGCAACCCGAGCGCGCGCCTGGCCTGGTCCGAAGTCGATGACGACCTGCTGCTGTTCGCCAGCGGCCAGAGCCGTTACCTGCCGGGCAAGCTGCGCGAGTTGTTGAAATTGATCTGCGCCGCTGACGCCCTGCACACCGACAACCTCGGTGACTGGCTGAACGACGAAGATGGCCGCGGCCTGCTGTGCGAGCTGATCAAGCAAGGAAGCCTGGGGTTCGCTGATGAATAAAATTCACGTACGTGTCGCAGACTGGCAAAAGGACAACGCCGAGATCCGGCGCATTCGTGAGACGGTGTTTATTGCCGAGCAATCCGTTCCACCCGAGCTTGAATGGGATGCCGATGACGCTACGGCAGTGCATTTCCTGGCGTTCGAGGGCGACTTTCCGATTGGCACCGCCCGCCTGCTGCCTGATGGTCACGTCGGCCGGGTGTCGGTGCTTAAAGACTGGCGCGGTTTGAAGGTGGGCGATGCGCTGATGCAAGCGGTGATCGGTGAGGCCGAGGAGCGCGGGCTGAAGCAGCAGATGCTGAGCGCACAGGTCCAGGCCACGGCGTTCTATGAGCGCCTGGGCTTCAGCCTGGTCAGTGAGGAGTTCCTGGAAGCCGGGATTCCGCATGTGGACATGGTGCGACACTCGGCTTAATACCGAGTCGCCCCCTTCGCGAGCAAGCCCGCTCCCACAATTGGAATGCATTTCCCTGTGGGAGCGGGCTTGCTCGCGAAGAGGCCCGAAAGAACACCACAAAACGCCCTGCCGTCTTCGGATGCCGGGGCGTTTTGCCGTCTGCGATTCAACTTGCCCCACGCCGGGCCGACAAACTGGCAATATCAACACTTCAAGATGTCGGAGATAACGGATATGTCCCTACGCACCCTGCTCACCACGCTGCTGCTGACGTGCAGTTTTTCAGCCATGGCAGCCACCGAGATCGTGCCCCTGAACTACCGCACCAGCGCCGATATGCTGCCCATGGCACAGGATTTCATCGGCAAGGACGGCCAAGTCAGCGCGTACGGCAATCAGCTGATCGTCAATGCCGATCAGCGCAAGATCGACGAACTTAAGGCCCTTGTTACGCAACTCGACGTGGCCGCCAAACGCCTGCTCATCACCGTCGACACCAACGAAAACAACTTCCAGGGCGACCAGGGATACTCGGTGAACGGCGCCAAGCCGAGCCAGACGCGCATCATCAATCGCAGCACCGACAGCCGCGATGGCGGCATCCAGCAGATTCAGGCCAGCGAAGGCGCACCTGCACTGATTCAGGTCGGCCAGAGCGTGCCACTCACCAGCAGCCAGACAGATTCCTACGGCGATTTGCGCAGCCAGACCGAGTACCGCAACGTCACCCAGGGTTTCTATGTCACCGCCAGTGTCACCGGCGACATCGTTCACCTATCGATCAGTACTAACCGTGACCGGATGAGCCAGGAACGTCCCGATGTAGTGAATGTGCAAAGTACCGACACAACTGTCACGGGACGCCTGGGCGAGTGGATCACTCTGGCCGGCGTGAACCGCCAGACTCAGGCCGACAAACAGGGCCTGACCCGCAGCTACTCGACTCAGGGCCGGGATGACATGACCCTTCGGGTGAAAGTCGATACTTTGGACTAAACCACCGAAAACTGACTGATTAGTCGTATTAGACCAAAGATGTAGTGCCTGAAAAAAAGCACTACAAAACGTTTGACGATCGAAAAAAGCAAAGGCATGATGGCCTCGCTCCCGCTAATCAGGGGCCCTGGCAAGGGCCTTCGAGGCGCCGCTCGCATCTACCCCGCGAGCCGCTTCGTGTCTGTACCGCCCACAAGGTGTGTTTGACGAGGTTGCCGACTGGAACGAAGTTGTCCCGAGGGACGGAAGCGTAATTAGGTAACCCGGCTCCACACTGAAGTTCGTATAAAGGCCCACGACGCCCGAATCCGCTCGCCAGTTCGCCCTTACCTGCTCACTTCCCCTCGAGCCCATCGTTCATCCCGTCGCCAACCCCGCCGAATCCGACTTGACCACCTAAGCTTCTGGTCAGCGAGCAGCCTCTTACGCCTCTCTCATAATGCGTAGTTGGCAGGAGCAGGAATTTTCCACCCCAGACCTATGCGACGAGGTTTATCTCCATGGCACTGACACGCGAACAGCAAATTGCAGCCCTCGAAAAAGATTGGGCTGAAAACCCACGCTGGAAAGGCGTGACACGCGCTTACTCCGCTGCTGACGTCGTCCGCCTGCGTGGCTCGGTTCAACCTGAGCACACCTTTGCAAAACTGGGCGCCGAGAAGCTGTGGAACCTGGTCACCCAGGGCGCCAAGCCATCCTTCCGTCCTGATAAAGATTTCGTCAACTGCATGGGCGCCCTGACCGGCGGCCAGGCTGTGCAACAAGTCAAAGCCGGTATCCAGGCGATCTACCTGTCGGGCTGGCAGGTTGCTGCGGACAACAACTCCGCCGAATCGATGTACCCGGACCAGTCGCTGTACCCGGTGGACTCGGTTCCAACCGTGGTCAAGCGCATCAACAACTCGTTCCGTCGTGCTGACCAGATCCAGTGGAAAGCCGGCAAAGGCCCGGGCGACGAAGGTTACATCGACTACTTCGCGCCAATCGTGGCTGACGCTGAAGCCGGTTTCGGCGGCGTTCTGAACGCTTACGAACTGATGAAAAGCATGATCGAAGCAGGCGCCGCCGGCGTTCACTTCGAAGACCAACTGGCTTCCGTGAAAAAATGCGGCCACATGGGCGGCAAGGTACTGGTTCCTACCCAGGAAGCTGTACAGAAGCTGACCGCTGCTCGCCTGGCGGCTGACGTTGCCGGTACACCGACCATCATTCTGGCCCGTACCGATGCTAACGCGGCTGACCTGCTGACTTCCGATTGCGACCCGTACGACAAAGAGTTCGTGACTGGCGAACGCACTCAGGAAGGTTTCTACAAAGTGCGCGCTGGTCTCGACCAGGCCATCTCCCGCGGCCTGGCCTACGCGCCGTACGCCGACCTGATCTGGTGCGAAACCGCCAAGCCGGATCTGGACGAGGCTCGTCGCTTCGCTGAAGCGATCAAAAAGGAATACCCGGACCAACTGCTGTCGTACAACTGCTCGCCTTCCTTCAACTGGAAGAAAAACCTGGACGACGCGACCATCGCCAAGTTCCAGCGCGAACTGTCCGCCATGGGTTACAAGCACCAGTTCATCACCCTGGCCGGCATTCACAACATGTGGCACAGCATGTTCAACCTGGCGCACGACTACGCCCGCAACGACATGACTGCCTACGTGAAGCTGCAAGAGCAGGAATTTGCTGACGCTGCCAAGGGTTACACCTTCGTGGCTCACCAGCAGGAAGTGGGCACCGGCTACTTCGACGACATGACCACCGTGATTCAAGGTGGCTCGTCTTCGGTGACCGCGCTGACCGGTTCGACTGAAGAAGAACAGTTCCACTGATCTGCTTCGCCTGAGCTAACGGCCGTTGCGGACCGAATAGAAAGCTAACCGCAACGCCGCACATCTGACGCCCCGACTGGTTCGGGGCGTTTTTTTTGCCCGCGATTTAACGCTCCCCCAAAAATCCCTGTGGGAGCGGGCTTGCTCGCGAATGCGGTGGATCAGTCGACATCAATGTTGAACGCTGAACCGCATTCGCGAGCAAGCCCGCTCCCACAAGGGGACGGTGGTGATTCAGGAAAAATCATTGATCCAGAGCAGTTTTTTGATCAGGAAAACAGGGTAAAACGACCCCGCCCGCTACTTGCAGTAACGCGCATATAAGACAACTTTCCAGCCACTCCCTCGTTAATCAGTTTAAAAACCGACCCAAACAATATTGATTATCATTTAGCCGTAACTATGTTCGTTACATTCCCTACAAAACAATATTGATGAAAACCCGGCTAATGCCCGCAACGCATGGGCTTCGGGGCTTCGGAGGTGCGCTATGTCCTTATTCCATTAAATAATTTCGCTATCTGAATTTTACTTGCACCGTGTTGTGCCATAAAATCAGCGGGATTGATTGCTGCGACATATCGTCACTGCGTTGTTTCTTTTTCAAGCTCAGAGACCTTTGCTCTCTGTTAAGGATTTCCAGCATGCCCGAAGCGACAGGACTCATGGCCCACAACTGGGGCTTTGCCATTTTCCTTCTGGGCGTCGTCGGCCTTTGCGCCTTCATGCTTGGTGTCTCAAGCCTCCTCGGGTCAAAAGCCTGGGGCCGCAGCAAAAACGAACCGTTCGAGTCCGGCATGCTACCTACAGGTGGCGCCCGCTTGCGGCTCTCAGCCAAATTCTATCTGGTCGCGATGCTCTTCGTGATCTTCGATATCGAAGCCCTCTTTCTCTTTGCCTGGTCTGTGTCCGTCCGCGAAAGCGGCTGGACCGGATTCGTCGAAGCTCTCGTTTTCATAGCAATTCTGTTGGCAGGTCTTGTCTACCTGTTCCGAGTGGGCGCCCTTGACTGGGCTCCGGAAGCTCGTCGCAAGCGGCAGGCGAAGCTGAAACAATGAGGCTTTGGCAATGCAATACAATCTCACCAGGATCGACCCCGATGCTCCTAACGAGCAGTATCCGATTGGCGAGCGGGAAACCGTTTCCGATCCGTTAGAAGATCAAGTCCACAAAAACATTTTCATGGGCAAGCTCGAAGACGTGCTTAACGGCACCGTCAACTGGGGGCGCAAGAACTCCCTGTGGCCGTATAACTTCGGTCTTTCGTGCTGCTACGTGGAAATGACCACCGCCTTCACGGCGCCCCACGACATCGCGCGCTTTGGCGCCGAGGTTATCCGGGCATCGCCGCGCCAGGCGGATTTCATGGTTATCGCCGGTACCTGCTTCATCAAGATGGCGCCGATCATTCAGCGTCTCTACGAGCAAATGCTCGAACCTAAATGGGTTATCTCCATGGGTTCGTGCGCCAACTCCGGTGGCATGTACGACATCTACTCCGTCGTTCAAGGGGTGGACAAGTTCCTGCCCGTGGACGTCTACGTGCCTGGCTGCCCGCCCCGTCCTGAAGCTTTTCTGCAAGGCTTGATGCTCTTGCAAGAGTCGATTGGACAGGAGCGTCGTCCGCTTTCCTGGGTCGTCGGTGATCAAGGCGTGTACCGCGCCGAGATGCCTTCGCAAAAGGAACAGCGCCGCGAACAGCGAATCGCAGTCACCAACCTGCGCAGCCCCGACGAAGTCTGATCCAGATCTGCTTCTTTTATAGAACGAGAAACTGGCTTCATTCTTTACGTTGACCGAAAGCGATAAATAACCATGACTACAGGCAGTGCTCTGTACATCCCGCCTTATAAGGCAGACGACCAGGATGTGGTCGTCGAACTGAATAACCGTTTTGGCCCCGAGGCGTTCACCGCCCAGCCTACCCGCACCGGCATGCCGGTGCTTTGGGTTGCCCGTGCCAAACTCGTCGAAGTCCTGACCTTCCTGCGCAACCTGCCCAAGCCGTACGTCATGCTCTATGACCTGCACGGCGTGGACGAGCGTCTGCGCACCAAGCGTCAAGGGCTGCCAAGCGGCGCCGACTTCACTGTGTTCTATCACTTGATGTCGATCGAACGTAATAGTGACGTAATGATCAAGGTCGCCTTGTCCGAGAGCGACCTGAACGTGCCGACCGTGACCGGCATCTGGCCGAACGCCAACTGGTACGAGCGTGAAGTGTGGGACATGTACGGCATCAACTTTGCCGGCCACCCGCACCTGACCCGCATCATGATGCCGCCGACCTGGGAAGGTCACCCGCTGCGCAAGGACTTCCCGGCCCGTGCCACCGAGTTCGATCCGTTCAGCCTCACGCTGGCCAAGCAGCAGCTTGAGGAAGAAGCCGCGCGCTTCAAGCCTGAAGACTGGGGCATGAAGCGTTCCGGTGCGAACGAGGACTACATGTTCCTCAACCTCGGCCCTAACCACCCTTCCGCACACGGTGCGTTCCGCATCATCCTGCAGCTGGACGGTGAAGAAATCGTCGATTGCGTACCGGACGTCGGTTACCACCACCGTGGTGCCGAGAAGATGGCCGAGCGTCAGTCCTGGCACAGTTTCATCCCGTACACCGACCGTATCGACTACCTCGGCGGCGTGATGAACAACCTGCCGTACGTGCTCTCGGTCGAGAAACTGGCCGGCATCAAGGTGCCCGAGAAGGTCGACGTCATCCGCATCATGATGGCCGAGTTCTTTCGGATCACCAGCCACCTGCTGTTCCTGGGGACTTACATCCAGGACGTCGGCGCCATGACCCCGGTGTTCTTCACGTTCACCGACCGTCAGAAGGCGTACACGGTGATCGAAGCCATTACCGGTTTCCGTCTGCACCCGGCCTGGTACCGCATCGGTGGCGTCGCCCACGACCTGCCGCGCGGCTGGGAAAAACTGGTGAAAGACTTCGTCGAGTGGATGCCAAAGCGTCTGGACGAATACCAGAAAGCTGCCTTGGACAACAGCATCCTCAAAGGCCGGACCATCGGCGTCGCTGCCTACAACACCAAAGAGGCCTTCGAATGGGGCGTCACTGGTGCAGGCCTGCGTTCGACCGGTTGCGACTTCGACCTGCGTAAAGCCCGCCCGTACTCCGGTTACGAGAATTTCGAATTCGAAGTGCCACTGGCTGTCAATGGCGATGCCTACGATCGTTGCATCGTACGCGTCGAAGAAATGCGCCAGAGCATCAAGATCATCGAACAGTGCATGCGCAACATGCCGGCAGGCCCGTACAAGGCGGATCACCCGCTGACCACGCCGCCGCCGAAAGAGCGCACGCTGCAACACATCGAGACCCTGATCACGCACTTCCTGCAAGTTTCGTGGGGCCCGGTCATGCCGGCCAACGAATCCTTCCAGATGATCGAAGCGACCAAGGGCATCAACAGTTATTACCTGACGAGCGATGGCGGCACCATGAGCTACCGCACCCGGATTCGCACCCCAAGCTTCCCGCACCTGCAGCAGATCCCTTCGGTGATCAAAGGCAGCATGGTCGCGGACTTGATCGCGTACCTGGGTAGTATCGATTTCGTTATGGCCGACGTGGACCGCTAAGCATGAACAGCACGCTTATCCAGACAGACCGTTTCACCTTGAGTGAAACCGAGCGCTCGGCCATCGAGCACGAGCTGCATCACTACGAAGACCCGCGCGCGGCGTCGATCGAAGCCCTGAAGATCGTCCAGAAGGAACGTGGCTGGGTGCCTGACGGCGCGCTCTACGCCATCGGCGAGATCCTCGGCATCCCGGCCAGCGACGTTGAAGGCGTGGCGACGTTCTACAGCCAGATCTTCCGTCAGCCAGTCGGTCGCCACATCATTCGCGTCTGCGACAGCATGGTCTGCTACATCGGCGGCCATGAATCGGTCGTCAGCGAAATCCAGAGCAATCTGGGCATCGGCCTGGGTCAGACCACCGCCGACGGTCGTTTCACCCTGCTGCCGGTCTGCTGCCTCGGCAACTGCGACAAGGCGCCGGCGTTGATGATCGACGACGACACATTCGGTGATGTGCAGCCTGCCGGCGTTGCCAAATTGCTCGAGGGCTACGTATGACCCTGACTTCCTTCGGTCCTGCCAACCGCATCAAGCGTGTCGCAGAGACTCACCCGCTGACCTGGCGTCTGCGTGACGACGGCGAAGCCGTGTGGCTCGACGAGTACCAGGCCAAGAACGGTTACGCGGCAGCGCGTAAAGCCTTCGCCGACATGGCTCAGGACGACATCGTCCAGACCGTGAAAGACTCCGGCCTTAAAGGCCGTGGCGGTGCAGGCTTCCCCACGGGTGTGAAGTGGGGCCTGATGCCGAAAGACGAATCCATCAACATCCGCTACCTGCTGTGCAACGCGGATGAAATGGAGCCGAACACCTGGAAAGACCGCATGCTGATGGAGCAACTGCCCCATCTGCTGATCGAAGGCATGCTGATCAGTGCCCGCGCGCTGAAAACCTACCGTGGCTACATCTTCCTGCGTGGCGAATACACCACCGCCGCCAAGCACCTGAACCGTGCCGTGGAAGAAGCCAAGGCAGCAGGCCTGCTGGGTAAAAACATTCTGGGCAGCGGCTTCGATTTCGAGCTGTTCGTCCACACCGGCGCCGGGCGTTACATCTGCGGTGAAGAAACCGCACTGATCAACTCCCTCGAAGGCCGCCGCGCCAACCCGCGCTCCAAGCCGCCCTTCCCTGCCGCCGTTGGTGTGTGGGGCAAGCCGACATGCGTGAACAACGTGGAAACCCTGTGCAACGTGCCGGCGATCATTGCCGACGGCGTGGACTGGTACAAATCGTTGGCCCGCGAAGGCAGTGAAGACATGGGCACCAAGCTCATGGGCTTCTCCGGCAAGGTCAAGAACCCGGGGCTGTGGGAATTGCCGTTTGGCGTCACCGGTCGCGAGTTGTTCGAAGACTACGCCGGCGGCATGCGCGACGGTTACAAACTCAAGTGCTGGCAGCCAGGCGGCGCCGGTACCGGTTTCCTGTTGCCAGAACACCTCGACGCACAAATGTACGCCGGCGGCATCGCCAAAGTGGGCACCCGTATGGGTACCGGCCTGGCCATGGCGGTGGACGACAGCGTCAATATGGTTTCCCTGCTGCGCAACATGGAAGAGTTCTTCTCCCGTGAGTCGTGCGGTTTCTGCACCCCGTGCCGTGACGGTTTGCCATGGAGCGTCAAGCTTCTGCGCGCCATCGAGAACGGTGAAGGGCAAGCCGGCGATATCGAGACCCTGCTGGGTCTGGTCGGTTTCCTCGGCCCGGGCAAGACCTTCTGTGCTCACGCACCGGGCGCCGTGGAGCCGTTGGGCAGCGCAATCAAATACTTCCGCCATGAGTTCGAAGCCGGCATCGCGCCTACCAGCGCCGTCGTCCCGCCTCTGGCAAGGCCGATCGTAGTCGGCGCGTAAACGCTTAAAAAAGCGAAGGGTCCGTGCCCGCAGCTTTTCGTGTGATGACGCCGCAAGCGGCTGTGTTGATTCACGCGAATAACAAGATTCCATTAGCCACGCCCGCTGACACCGGGCCAACGAAGAACTTTGAACCATGGCCACTATCCACGTAGACGGCAAAGAGCTCGAAGTCGATGGGGCAGACAACCTGTTACAGGCATGTCTGTCGCTAGGCCTCGATATCCCTTATTTCTGCTGGCACCCAGCCCTAGGCAGCGTTGGCGCTTGCCGCCAGTGCGCGGTCAAGCAGTACACCGACGAAAACGACAAGCGTGGTCGGATCGTCATGTCCTGCATGACCCCCGCCACCGACGGCAGCTGGATCTCCATCGACGACGAAGAAGCGAAAGTGTTTCGCGCCAGCGTCGTCGAATGGCTGATGACCAACCACCCTCACGACTGCCCGGTCTGTGAAGAAGGCGGTCACTGTCACCTGCAAGACATGACGGTGATGACCGGCCACAACGAGCGCCGTTATCGCTTCACCAAGCGCACTCACCAGAACCAGCAACTGGGCCCGTTCATTTCACACGAAATGAACCGCTGCATCGCTTGCTACCGCTGCGTGCGTTTCTATAAGGACTACGCCGGCGGCACCGACCTCGGTGTGTTCGGCGCCCACGACAACGTGTACTTCGGTCGCGTTGAAGACGGCACCCTGGAAAGCGAGTTCTCCGGCAACCTCACCGAGGTCTGCCCGACCGGTGTGTTCACCGACAAGACTCACTCCGAGCGCTACAACCGCAAGTGGGACATGCAGTTCTCGCCGAGCATCTGCCATGGCTGCTCCAGCGGTTGCAACATCTCCCCGGGCGAGCGCTACGGTGAACTGCGTCGTATCGAAAACCGTTTCAACGGTTCGGTAAACCAGTACTTCCTGTGCGACCGTGGCCGTTTCGGCTACGGCTACGTCAACCGCGAAGACCGCCCGCGTCAGCCAAAGCTGGCCAACGGCGCCAAGCTGACACTCGACGAAGCACTGGATAAAGCCGCCGACCTGCTGCGCGGTCGCAACATCGTCGGTATCGGTTCGCCCCGTGCCAGCCTCGAAAGCAACTACGCGTTGCGCGAACTGGTCGGCGCCGAGCACTTCTACTCTGGCATCGAAGCCGCTGAGCTGGAACGCATTCGTCTGGTCATGCAGGTGTTGAAAGACAGCCCGCTGCCGATCCCGAACATGCGCGACATCGAAGATCACGATGCGATCTTCGTCCTCGGTGAAGACCTGACCCAGACTGCTGCGCGCATGGCCCTGTCCCTGCGTCAATCGGTCAAGGGCAAAGCCGAAGACATGGCCGACGCCATGCGCGTTCAGCCCTGGCTCGACGCTGCGGTGAAGAACATCGGTCAAAACGCGCTGAACCCACTGTTCATCGCCAGCCTGGCTGAAACCAAGCTCGACGACATCGCTGAAGAATGCGTTCACGCCGCTCCAGACGATCTGGCCCGCATCGGTTTCGCCGTGGCTCACGCCCTCGACGCCAGCGCACCGGCCGTTGAAGGCCTGGACGCTGAAGCTCTTGAACTGGCCAAGCGCATTGCCGACGCCCTGCTCGCGGCCAAGCGTCCGCTGATCATCGCCGGCACCTCGTTGGGTTCCAAGGCGCTGATCGAAGCCGCCGCCAACATCGCCAAAGCCTTGAAGCTGCGCGAGAAGAACGGTTCCATCAGCCTGATCGTGCCTGAGGCGAACAGCCTTGGCCTGGCCATGCTCGGTGGTGACTCGGTCGACGCCGCGCTGCAAGCCGTGATCGACGGCAAGGCCGACGCCATCGTCGTGCTGGAAAACGATCTGTACACCCGTACCGACAAAGCCCGTGTCGATGCTGCCCTGAACGCCGCGAAAGTGGTGATCGTGGCGGACCATCAGAAAACCGCTACCAGCGATCGTGCGCACCTGGTTCTGCCAGCCGCCAGCTTCGCTGAAGGCGACGGTACTTTGGTCAGCCAGGAAGGCCGCGCCCAGCGCTTCTTCCAGGTCTTCGACCCGACTTACCTCGACGCGAGCATCCTGGTTCATGAAGGCTGGCGCTGGCTGCATGCCCTGCGCGCAACCCTGTTGAACCAGCCAATCGACTGGACCCAACTGGACCACGTCACCGCAGCCGTAGCCGCAAGCACGCCGCAACTGGCGCGTATTGTCGACGCTGCGCCGTCCGCCGCGTTCCGCATCAAAGGCCTGAAACTGGCGCGCGAACCGCTGCGTTACTCCGGTCGTACCGCCATGCGCGCCGACATCAGCGTGCACGAACCGCGTACTTCCCAGGATAACGACACCGCGTTCTCGTTCTCCATGGAAGGTTACTCGGGCTCGGTCGAACCGCGTCAGCAGGTACCATTCGCCTGGTCCCCGGGCTGGAACTCGCCGCAAGCCTGGAACAAGTTCCAGGACGAAGTCGGTGGTCACATCCGCGCTGGCGACCCGGGCACCCGCCTGATCGAAAGCACCGGTGACTCGCTGAACTGGTTCGCTGCTGTTCCACGTGCGTTCAACCCGGCTCCGGGCACCTGGCAGGTTGTGCCGTTCTTCCACCTGTTCGGCAGCGAAGAGAACTCTTCCAAAGCCGCACCGGTTCAGGAACGCATCCCGGCCGCTTACGTCGCTTTGGCCAAATCCGAAGCCGATCGCCTGGGTGTCAATGACGGCGCCATGCTCAGCTTGAACGTGGCCGGCCAGACCCTGCGTCTGCCGCTGCGCATCAACGAAGAGCTGGGTGCCGGCCTGGTCGCCTTGCCGGCCGGTATCGCCGGCATTCCGCCAGCGATCTTTGGCAAATCCGTTGACGGTCTGCAGGAGGCAGCTCAATGACCTGGTTCACGCCTGAAGTGATTGACGTGATCATCGCGGTCCTCAAGGCCATCGTGATTCTGCTCGCCGTGGTGGTGTGCGGCGCGCTGCTGAGCTGGGTCGAGCGTCGTCTGCTCGCCCTCTGGCAGGACCGTTATGGTCCGAACCGCGTCGGCCCGTTCGGCGCGTTCCAGATCGCGGCCGACATGATCAAGATGTTCTTCAAGGAAGACTGGACCCCGCCGTTTGCCGACAAGGTGATCTTCACCCTCGCACCGGTCGTGGCCATGAGCGCCTTGCTGATTGCCTTCGCGATCATCCCGATCACCCCGACCTGGGGTGTGGCGGACATCAACATCGGCATCCTGTTCTTCTTCGCCATGGCGGGCCTGTCGGTCTACGCGGTGCTGTTCGCTGGCTGGTCGAGCAACAACAAGTTCGCCCTGTTGGGCAGCTTGCGGGCCTCGGCGCAAACCGTGTCGTACGAAGTGTTCATGGGCCTGTCGCTGATGGGCATCGTGATCCAGGTCGGCTCGTTCAACATGCGCGACATCGTTGAATACCAAGCGCAGAACCTGTGGTTTGTGATTCCGCAAATCTTCGGTTTCCTGACCTTCTTCATTGCCGGCGTCGCCGTGACTCACCGTCACCCGTTCGACCAGCCGGAAGCGGAGCAGGAACTGGCCGACGGTTACCACATTGAATACGCCGGCATGAAATGGGGCATGTTCTTCGTCGGCGAGTACATCGGCATCGTGTTGATTTCGGCGCTGCTGGTGACCTTGTTCTTCGGTGGCTGGCACGGTCCGTTCGGCATTCTGCCGCAGATCCCGTTCATCTGGTTTGCGCTGAAAACCGCGTTCTTCATCATGTTCTTCATCCTGCTGCGCGCCTCGATTCCGCGCCCACGGTATGACCAAGTGATGGATTTCAGCTGGAAGTTCTGCCTGCCGCTGACCCTCATCAACATGCTGGTGACCGCTGCGATCGTGTTGCTCAACACGCCCGCCGTCGCGGCTCAGTGAGGATAGAGAATCATGAAGTACATTTTTGACATCGTGCATGGCTTCTTCACCCAGCTTCGCAGCCTGGTGATGATCTTCGGCCATGCCTTCCGCAAGCGCGACACGCTGCAGTACCCGGAAGAAGCCGTGTACCTGCCGCCGCGTTTTCGTGGGCGTATCGTCCTGACCCGCGACCCTGATGGTGAAGAGCGCTGTGTAGCCTGCAACCTGTGCGCCGTGGCGTGCCCGGTCGGCTGCATCTCGCTGCAGAAAGCTGAAACCGAAGACGGTCGCTGGTACCCGGACTTCTTCCGCATCAACTTCTCGCGCTGCATTTTCTGCGGCCTCTGCGAGGAAGCCTGCCCGACCACCGCGATCCAGCTGACACCGGATTTCGAGATGGCCGAGTTCAAACGTCAGGACCTGGTTTACGAGAAAGAAGATCTGCTGATCTCCGGCCCCGGCAAAAACCCTGATTACAACTTCTATCGTGTTGCAGGTATGGCGATTGCCGGGAAGCCCAAAGGCTCCGCGCAGAATGAAGCCCAGCCGATCAACGTGAAGAGCTTGCTGCCTTAAGGAAGAAAGATGGAATTCGCTTTCTATTTCGCATCGGGTATTGCTGTTGTGTCCACGCTTCGCGTGATCACCAACACCAACCCTGTGCACGCCCTGCTCTACCTGATCATTTCGCTGATCGCCGTGGCCATGACGTTCTTCGCCCTCGGCGCACCGTTTGCCGGTGTTCTGGAAGTGATCGCCTACGCTGGCGCCATCATGGTGCTGTTCGTGTTCGTGGTGATGATGCTGAACCTGGGCCCGGCCTCGGTTCAGCAAGAGCGCGTCTGGCTCAAGCCCGGCATCTGGCTCGGCCCGGTCGCCCTCGGCGCCCTGCTGCTGGTTGAACTGCTGTACGTGCTGTTCAGCCACTCCAGCGGTCAGGCCATCGGCCACACCACCGTAGACGCCAAGGCCGTGGGCATCAGCCTGTTCGGCCCTTATCTGCTGGTGGTCGAACTCGCCTCGATGCTGCTGCTTGCCGCAGCCGTCACGGCGTTCCACCTGGGCCGCAACGAAGCCAAGGAGCAATGACGATGCCTGCTATCCCTCTGGAGCATGGTCTGGCGGTCGCCGGCATCCTGTTCTGCCTCGGTCTGGTTGGCCTGATGGTCCGCCGCAACATTCTCTTCGTGCTGATGAGCCTGGAGATCATGATGAATGCCTCCGCCTTGGCCTTCATCGTCGCCGGTAGCCGCTGGGGTCAGCCGGATGGACAGATCATGTTCATCCTGGTGATCAGCCTGGCAGCCGCCGAGGCCAGTATTGGCCTGGCGATTCTGTTGCAGCTGTATCGCCGCTTCCACACTCTCGATATCGACGCTGCCAGCGAGATGCGCGGATGAATCTTCTCTATCTGACTTTCGTATTCCCTCTCATAGGTTTCCTGCTGCTGTCGTTCTCACGCGGCCGCTTTTCGGAAAACCTGTCGGCGCTGATTGGCGTCGGTTCCATCGGCCTGTCTGCCATCGTCACGGCTTACGTGATCTGGCAATTCAACGTCGCGCCACCTGAAGGCGGCCATTACACCCTGGTGTTGTGGCAGTGGATGGCGGTGGAAGGCTTCACGCCGAACTTCGCGCTGTACCTGGATGGTCTGTCCCTGACCATGCTCGGTGTGGTCGTCGGCGTCGGTTTCCTGATCCACCTGTTCGCGTCCTGGTACATGCGCGGTGAAGCCGGTTACTCGCGCTTCTTCGCCTACACCAACCTGTTTATCGCCAGCATGCTGTTCCTGGTCCTGGGCGATAACCTGTTGTTCCTGTACTTCGGTTGGGAAGGCGTGGGCCTGTGCTCGTACCTGTTGATCGGTTTCTACTACAGCAACCGCAACAACGGTAACGCGGCACTCAAAGCCTTTGTCGTGACCCGTATCGGTGACGTGTTCATGGCCATCGGCCTGTTCATCCTGTTCGCTCAACTGGGCACCCTGAATATCCAGGAACTGCTGGTGCTGGCCCCACAGAAATTCCAGGCTGGCGACTTCTGGATGGTCATGGCCACCCTGATGCTGCTGGGCGGCGCTGTCGGTAAATCCGCGCAACTGCCGCTGCAAACCTGGCTGGCGGATGCGATGGCCGGTCCTACTCCGGTTTCGGCACTGATCCACGCCGCGACCATGGTAACCGCCGGTGTCTACCTGATCGCCCGTACCCACGGCCTGTTTGCGTTGGCGCCGGACATCCTGCACCTCGTTGGCGTTGTTGGCGGTGTGACCCTGGTGCTGGCCGGTTTTGCCGCACTGGTACAGACCGACATCAAACGTATCCTCGCCTACTCGACCATGAGCCAGATCGGCTACATGTTCCTGGCGCTGGGCGTTGGTGCATGGAATGGCGCGATTTTCCACCTGATGACCCACGCCTTCTTCAAGGCGCTGCTGTTCCTTGCATCCGGTGCGGTGATCGTTGCCTGCCACCACGAGCAGAACATCTTCAAGATGGGTGGCCTGTGGAAGAAACTGCCACTGGCCTACGCCAGCTTCATCGTCGGCGGCGCGGCCTTGTCTGCCCTGCCACTGGTGACCGCAGGCTTCTACTCCAAGGACGAAATCCTCTGGGAAGCGTTCGCCAGCGGCAACCATGGTCTGCTGTACGCAGGTCTGGTCGGCGCGTTCATGACTTCGCTGTACACCTTCCGCCTGATCTTCATCGCGTTCCACGGTGAAGCGAAGACTGAAGCACACGCCGGTCACGGTATCGCTCACTGGCTGCCACTGTCGGTGCTGATCGTCCTGTCGACCTTCGTCGGCGCGATGATCGTTCCGCCGCTGCACGGTGTACTGCCACAAAGCGTCGGCCATGCCGGCGGCGAAGCCAAGCACAGTCTGGAAATCGCGTCGGGCGCCATCGCCCTGGCCGGTATCCTGCTGGCCGCGCTGCTGTTCCTCGGCAAGCGTCGTTTCGTCACTGCAATCGCCAACAGCGGCATCGGCCGCTTCCTTTCGGCCTGGTGGTTCGCTGCCTGGGGCTTCGACTGGATCTACGACAAACTGTTCGTCAAGCCATACCTTGCGATCAGCCACGCACTGCGCAGAGACCCGCTCGACCAGACCATCGGTCTGATCCCGCGTATGGCCAAAGGCGGCCACACCGCCCTGAGCCGTACCGAAACCGGTCAACTGCGTTGGTACGCGGCCTCGATGGCAGCCGGCTCCGTGCTGGTCATCGGCGCCATCGTGCTGGTAGCGGTCTGAATATGAACCTTGCGAACTTGCGAAAGGAATTGAGCCCGTCATGATTCTGCCTTGGCTAATCCTGATCCCCTTCATCGGCGGCCTGCTGTGCTGGATGGGCGAGCGCTTCGGCGCCACCCTCCCCCGCTGGATTGCGCTGTTGACCATGACCCTGGAACTCGCGCTCGGCCTCTGGCTGTGGGCCCACGGTAATTATTCATTTGCTCCGGCGCCCGGCGCCGATCCGACCTGGGCGCTTGAGTTCAAGCACATCTGGATCGAGCGCTTCGGCATCAGCGTGCACCTGGCCCTCGACGGCCTGTCGCTGTTGATGATCCTGCTGACCGGTCTGCTGGGTATCCTCTCGGTACTCTGCTCGTGGAAAGAGATCCAGCGTCACGTTGGCTTCTTCCACTTGAACCTGATGTGGATCCTGGGCGGTGTCGTCGGCGTGTTCCTCGCCCTCGACCTGTTCATGTTCTTCTTCTTCTGGGAAATGATGCTGGTGCCGATGTACTTCCTCATCGCGCTCTGGGGTCACAGTTCTTCGGACGGCAAGAAAACCCGGATCTACGCGGCGACCAAGTTCTTCATCTTCACTCAGGCGTCCGGCCTGATCATGTTGGTGGCGATCCTGGGCCTGGTACTGGTCAACTTCAACAGCACCGGCGTGATCACGTTCAACTACGCCGACCTGCTGAAAACCAAGATGTCGCTCACTACCGAGTACATCCTGATGCTCGGCTTCTTCATCGCTTTCGCGGTGAAGCTGCCGGTCGTGCCGTTCCACTCCTGGTTGCCTGACGCTCACGCCCAGGCGCCAACAGCAGGTTCGGTCGACCTGGCCGGTATCTTGTTGAAGACTGCTGCTTACGGTCTGCTGCGTTTCGCCCTGCCGCTGTTCCCGAATGCCTCGGCCGAGTTTGCGCCGATCGCCATGACCCTGGGTCTGATCGGGATCTTCTACGGTGCGTTCCTGGCCTTTGCTCAAACCGACATCAAGCGTCTGATTGCCTACTCTTCCGTTTCCCACATGGGCTTCGTGTTGATCGGCATCTACTCCGGCAGCCAGCTGGCGCTGCAGGGTGCAGTAATGCAAATGCTGGCGCACGGTCTGTCGGCCGCGGCACTCTTTATCCTCAGCGGTCAGCTGTACGAGCGCACCCACACCCGCGACATGCGTGAAATGGGTGGCCTGTGGTCGAAGATCGCTTACCTGCCGGCCATCAGCCTGTTCTTTGCCGCCGCGTCCCTGGGCTTGCCGGGCACCGGTAACTTCGTCGGTGAGTTCCTGATCCTGATCGGCTCGTTCCCGAGCGCTCCATGGATCACCATCATCGCGACGTCCGGCCTGGTGTTCGGTTCGGTCTACTCGCTGATCATGATCCACCGCGCCTACTTCGGCCCGTCCAAGTCGGACGCGGTGTTGCATGGCATGGATGGTCGCGAACTGATCATGGTGGTCGGTCTGGCGGCACTGCTGATTTACATCGGCGTGTACCCGCAACCGTTCCTCGACACCTCTGCCGCGACGATGCATGGCGTGCAGCAGTGGCTCGGTACCGCCTTCACTCAACTCGCTTCGGCCCGGTAAGAGCGCTATGGAATTCACGACTCAACACTTTATCGCGCTTGCGCCGTTGTTGATCACCAGCGCCACGATCATCGTGGTGATGCTGGCGATTGCCTGGCGCCGCAACCACTCGCAGACCTTCCTGATTTCCGTGGCGGGTCTGAACCTGGCGTTGCTGTCGATCCTGCCAGCCCTGAAAGTCGCGCCTCTGGCCGTGACTCCGTTGCTGCAGATCGACACCTTCGCCTGTCTGTACATGGCGCTGATCCTGGTCGCCACCCTCGCCTGTGTCACCCTCGCCCACGCCTACCTCGGCGATGGCGGTTCGGGTTACCCGGGCAACCGTGAAGAACTTTACCTGCTGATCCTGATGGCCGCCGCCGGTGGCCTGGTACTGGTCAGCGCGCAGCACCTGGCCGGGTTGTTCATCGGTCTGGAACTGCTCTCGGTACCGGTCTACGGTCTGGTGGCTTATGCCTTCTTCAACAAGCGCTCGCTGGAAGCCGGTATCAAGTACATGGTGCTGTCGGCCGCCGGTTCCGCGTTCCTGCTGTTCGGTATGGCCCTGCTCTACGCCGACTCCGGCAGCCTGAGCTTCGTCGGTATCGGCCAGGCACTGGCGGCTACGGGTCTGCCAAGCTCCCTGGCGCAACTGGGCCTGGGCATGATGCTGATCGGCCTGGCATTCAAGCTGTCGCTGGTACCGTTCCACCTCTGGACCCCGGACGTTTACGAAGGTGCTCCGGCACCGGTGGCGGCGTTCCTGGCCACCGCGTCGAAAGTGGCTGTGTTTGCAGTGATGGTGCGTCTGTTCCAGATTTCGCCGGCGGCAAGCAGCGGTGTCCTGAGCGACGTACTGACCATCATCGCCATTGCGTCGATCCTGTTCGGTAACCTGCTGGCCCTGACCCAGAGCAACCTCAAGCGTCTGCTGGGTTACTCGTCCATCGCTCACTTCGGTTACCTGCTGATCGCCCTGGTGGCGAGCAAGGGTCTGGCCGTGGAAGCCATCGGCGTGTACCTGGTCACCTACGTGATCACCAGCCTCGGCGCGTTCGGTGTGATCACCCTGATGTCCTCGCCGTACAACGGCCGTGACGCAGATGCCCTGTACGAATACCGCGGCCTGTTCTGGCGCCGTCCGTACCTGACCGCCGTACTGACCGTAATGATGCTGTCCCTGGCCGGTATCCCGCTGACCGCGGGCTTCATCGGCAAGTTCTACATCATCGCTACCGGTGTCGAGTCGCACCAATGGTGGCTGGTCGGTTCCCTGGTACTGGGCAGCGCCATCGGCGTCTTCTACTACCTGCGCGTGATGGTCACCCTGTACCTGATCGAGCCGAACCTGCGTCGCCACGATGCGCAACTGCATTGGGAACAGAAGGCAGGCGGCGTGATGCTGCTGGCCATCGCAATGGTGGCATTCTTCCTTGGCGTCTACCCACAACCGTTACTGGTTCTGGTTCAGCAGGCAGGGTTGGCGGGTTGATCGCCTGAAGCGAAATCCGGTAGAAAACAGAAACGGCACCTTCGGGTGCCGTTTTTGCGTTTGTGGGATTTGTTACTGCCGCCCTCCCCCCTCCTTCTGTAATTCCCGAAAGCTCTCGCGGGATTGTCAGGTGCGTCCTACAGCCAGAATTCGGTCATTGGGTTTAGTCTTGAATGATCCGCAGGATGGAAAAATCGAGGCAAGAGCGAACAATGAAACGCGAAGAAGCGCGCGGACAGCACCCAATAGAGCAACCGATACGAGATTGCCGTATGAAACGTGACATTTTTTCCGAACTGATGGATGGCCTCGAAGCCCTGGCGGATGAGCGCCAAGGCAAAATCACTTTGCGAACCCATAAGGTTCAGTTGCCAAAACTGGTGCCCATCACTGCCGAGGAAGTGGTAGCCATCCGCCAACAACTCAACCTCTCCCGGTCCGTGTTCGCCATGTATCTGCGCACCAACACCCGAACCCTTGAGAACTGGGAACAGGGACGGGCAATACCCAATGCCCAGGCCACGACACTGATCCGTCTGGTCGAGCGTTTTCCGCAGACCATCGAACAGCTCGCGGCGCTGACTTGAGTCGCCGCGCGCTGTACCCCCACAAATGACGAAATTGTAATAGCCCCATCACCTTGGCGTTATCCGCAGATTGCAACGATGTCACCCGGCGACCACGCGGGTGGGCTCTGCCCTCCCGCCGAACAATAAAACCCACGCCGAAGAACGTTCCAGTTCTGCCGATCCCAAGGAGTGTTTGATGGTTAACAATACAAAAATGTCGATGGCGGCTTTAGCCGTGGTGGTCGGTTCGGGGCCGACCCTGGTGTTTGCGGAAGAAAAAGCCGAGGGGTTTATCGAGGGCAGCAGCCTGACGCTGCTCAACCGCAACTACTACTTCAATCGTGATCACCGTGACGGTCAGTCCAGTCCCACCGGCAACGGTTATTCCGAAGCCTGGGCGCACGCCATCATCAGCAGGTTTGAATCCGGGTTTACGCAAGGCACAGTCGGGGTGGGTGTCGATGCGTTTGCGATGATCGGGTTGAAGCTTGATACCGGTGACGGCCGCAACGGAGGCCGCAGTTCGTTCGACGTACTGCCGGTCAACAGTGAAGGTCAGGCACGGGACGAATACACCAAGGTCGGGGGCGCCGCGAAAGTGCGGGCCTTTGATACGGTAGTTAAAGTGGGTGATGTCTTTCCCTCCAATCCGGTCGTCGCGGCGGGTGACTCCAGGCTGCTGCCGGAAAGCTTCAGGGGTGTCACGGCCACCAATACCAGTGTCGAAGGTCTGTCACTACAGGGCGGTCGCCTGCATGCGATGAGCCAACCGGTTTCCAGCGACATGCGCGAAAACTTCGCGACATTCTACGCGGGCCCGGTCAATTCGCCGTGGATTGGCTACTTCGGTGGCGACTACGCACTCAACAACAACCTCAGCTTCAGTCTGTATTCCAGCCGCCTCAAGGATGCCTGGAATCAATACTACGCAGGCAGCGCGTGGACGTACCCGCTGTCGGATGACCTGTCATTGTTTGGGGGCCTGAACTACTACAAGGCTGTCGACGAAGGCAAACAGTTGCTTGGCAAATTCGACAACAATATCTGGAGCGGCCGCGTCGGGGTGAAACTCGGCGCGCACTCCGTGGCCCTCTCGCACCAGCGCAACAACGGCAATGACGACTTCGATTATCTGCGCCAATCGGATTCGATCTTCCTCGACAACTCCATCCAGTACAGCGACTTCAACTCGCCCAAGGAACGTTCATGGATGGTGCGTTACGACCTCGACATGACGACCTATGGCGTGCCGGGATTATCGTTCATGACCCGTTACGCCCGTGGCACCGACGCCGACTATTCCAACGCCAACGCCGTGTACATGCGCCGCGATGCCGAGGGCAACCCGCTAACCGACCAGAAACGCTGGGAGCGCGACATCGAAGTCAAATACGTGGTCCAGACCGGCTCTCTGAAAGATCTGTCATTGCGCCTGCGTCAGGCCAATACCCGCGCCACAGCGTTCGAGTCGGACCTGGATGAAGTGCGAGTGATTGTCGAATACCCGCTGGCCATTCTCTGACTTTGCTGTTGATGCACATTCACCTTTAGAAGCTCCTTGCTCCTTTGGTAAAAGGTGAATCCTTTGGCGTCCTTCGGGGCGCCTTTTTTATGACCCCGCCAAACAACCCCAATAAAAAACCCGACTCATTCAACATGAACCGGGCTAATGGACTCTCACATTGCTCAACCACCGCGCTGACGGCAATCCCCCGCCACGCTGTACTTGATCGTGTTCAGTTGCCCCTGTGAATCCTCATAAGTCATGGCGGTGGGCACCACAGCACATGCCACTGCCGGGCGCACAACGCTCACCACCTTCACCACATCAAGTTTCATCCCGTATTCATAGTCTTTAACCACTGGCGCGCGCTTGCCCCGGTCGGCGGCGTATTGCTCCATGGCTGTGGTGTTGGCACTCAGCATCCTCTCGAACGTCTTGTCACCGCCTCCTTCAGCAAGCACGTTCAGGGACAGGGTTATCACTGCGCAGAACACCATCGACTTGATCAACTTCATAGCCTTTACCCTCAAAACAGACTCATAAAAAAGCCCATCATCAGCACTCGATGACGGGCTTGTTCAACTGCGGCACGCTTACAAGTCTTGGGTTTTGTCGTCCTTTTTTTCATTCACGACGACGGGATCACGCGCCTGCTCCTTGGCGACAAACAGCTCCACCGAACGGTCATTGGACGCCATCATTTTTTTGAAGGTTCTGTCACCGCCACCTTCTGCCATGGTCAGAGATGACATCAGCAACGCCGCTGTAAACATGCTCAATTGTGCAAATTTCATTGTTGATTCCTCGGTTAATTAACTAACGGAATCAGGTTAACAATCCGAACCTATCGCCACGGTGGCGGGGAAATTACATATCCGTTATGTGGCACAAAACCTGTTGGAGAACTATGTAGCGGGTATTACATCCTCTTCACGGCGATGCGCCAACTGATACAGCGCAGGCAATATCAGCAGCGTCAGAATCGTCGAGGACAGAATCCCGCCAATCACCACCGTCGCCAACGGCCGCTGCACTTCCGCCCCCGTGCCGGTCGCCAAAGCCATGGGAATGAAGCCCAGCGATGCTACCAGCGCCGTCATCAACACCGGGCGCAATCGCGTTAGCGCTCCTTCGTTGATCGCATCACTGAGTGAACGCCCCTCCTCCCGCAAATTGCGGATGAACGCGATCATCACCAACCCGTTGAGCACCGCTACCCCCGACAGCGCGATAAAACCGACACCCGCCGAAATCGACAGCGGAATATCCCGCAACCACAACGCCATGACGCCGCCAGTCAACGCAAACGGAATCCCGGTGAATACCAGCAAGCCGTCCTTCAGGTTGTTGAACATCATGAACAGCAGCCCGAACACCAGCAACAAAGCCACCGGCACCACAATCTGCAAGCGTTTGGCCGCCGACTGCAATTGCTCGAACTGCCCGCCCCAGTTGGTCCAGTAACCCGCCGGAACCTGAACATCGCGCTCGATCACCTCACCGGCCTCTTTAACGAAAGAGCCAATATCCCGCCCACGCACGTTGGCGCTGACGATCACCAGCCGTTTGCCGTTTTCACGGCTGACCTGATTCGGCCCGAGTACCAGATCAAGGCTGGCGACCTCCTTGAGGGCAATGAAGCCAATCTGATCGGCAGCGCCATTCAGCGGCGCCGGCACCGGAATCAACAGCGCAGACAAGCCTTCGATGTCCTTGCGCATGGCATCGGACAGACGCACGACCATGTCGAAACGCCGGTCACCCTCATACAACGTCCCGGCCTGACGCCCGCCCACCGCCACGGCAATGGTGTCCTGCACATCGCCGACGTTGAGCCCGTAACGCGCAGCCTTGTCGCGATCGATGTTGATGGTCAGCACCGGCAGCCCGGTGGTTTGCTCGACCTTCACTTCGGAGGCGCCGGTGACCTTCTGCATGGCGGCGGCAATCTTCGCCGCCGTGGCGTTTAGCACGTCCATGTCATCGCCGAACACCTTGACCGCCACATCGCTGCGCACGCCGGAGATCAGTTCGTTGAAGCGCAACTGGATCGGCTGCGAGAGTTCATAGTTGCTGCCCGGCAGCGTCGCGGCGGCGGCTTGCAGTTCGGCCATCAGGGTTTCACGAGACTTGCCCGGGTCCGGCCACTGCTCCTTGGGCTTAAGCATCACGTAGCTGTCGGAGATGTTTGGCGGCATCGGATCGGAAGCGATTTCGGCGGTGCCGGTGCGGGCGAAGACACGCTCGACTTCCGGCACTTTGGCGAGGATCAGGGTTTCCAGTCGCTGCTGCATGTCCACCGATTGCGTGAGGCTGGTACCCGGCACGCGCAAGGCTTGCAGGGCGAAATCACCCTCACTGAGGCTGGGTACAAACTCGCGGCCCAAGCGGCTGGTGACCACGCCACTGAGCACGATCACGCCCAACGCAGCGCCCACGGCTACCGCCCGATGGGACATCACCCAGGTCAGCGCCGGTGCGTAGACCTTGCGAGCACCGCGCATGACCACGCCCTCTTCTTCCTTGACCTTGCCGGTGACGAACAGCGCAATCGCCGCGGGCACAAAAGTCACCGACAACAGCATGGCACCGAGCAATGCGATAACCACGGTGAATGCCATCGGGTGGAACATTTTCCCTTCGACACCGCTCAGGGCGAAGATCGGCAGGTACACGACCATGATGATCAACTGGCCGAAAATCAGTGGCCGCCGCGCCTCTTTCGCCGCCGCAAACACTTCATGGAAGCGCTCGGAGCGGGTCAGCAAGCGCCCGTGATGCTGCTGCGCGTGGGCCAATCGGCGCAGGGTGTTTTCGACGATCACCACCGCGCCATCGACGATGATGCCGAAGTCGAGCGCGCCGAGGCTCATCAGGTTGGCGCTGACCTTGTTGCTGAACATGCCGGTGAAAGTGAACAGCATCGACAGCGGAATCACCATCGCGGTAATCAGCGCCGCACGGATGTTGCCGAGGAACAGGAACAAAATCGCGATCACCAGAATCGCACCTTCCACGAGGTTTTTCTTCACCGTGGCGATGGCTTTATCGACCAGGTGCGTGCGGTCGTAAACCGGCACGGCAATCACGCCCTCGGGCAAGGATTTGTTGATCTGCTCAAGTTTGCTGGCGACGGCCTGGGACACGGTGCGGCTGTTCTCGCCGATCAGCATGAACACCGTGCCAAGAACCACTTCGCGACCGTTTTCGGTGGCCGCGCCGCTGCGCAGTTCACGGCCGATGTCCACGGTAGCGACGTTCTTGATACGGATCGGCGTGCCATCGACATTGGCCATGACGATGTTGGCTATGTCGTCGGTGCTCGCCACTTGACCCGGCGCACGGATCAGCAATTGCTCGCCGCTGCGCTCGATGTAACCGGCACCGACATTGGCGTTGTTGCGCTCCAGCGCAGTGATCAGATCAGTGAGGGTCAGCTTGTACGCCGCCAGCCGTTTCAGGTCTGGCGCAATCTGATATTCCTTGGCAAAACCACCGATGGTGTTGATCTCGGCGACACCTGGCACGTTGCGCAATTGCGCCTTGATGATCCAGTCCTGGATCACTCGCAGATCGGTCGGCGTGTAGGGCGTGCCATCGTCCTTCAGCGCGCCCTCCTTCGCCTCTACCGTCCACAGGAAAATCTCCCCGAGCCCGGTAGAAATCGGCCCCATGACCGCTTCGGCGCCTTCGGGCAATTGCTCCTTGGCGATCTGCAAGCGTTCGTTGACCAATTGCCGGGCGAAGAACAGATCGGTGCCGTCCTTGAAGATCACCGTAACCTGCGACAGCCCCGAACGCGACAGAGAGCGGGTCTGCTCCAGCGCCGGTAAACCGGCCATGGCGGTTTCAATCGGGAAGGTGATGCGTTGCTCGGTTTCCAGCGGCGAGAACCCGGCAGCCCCGGTGTTGATTTGTACCTGGACGTTGGTGATGTCGGGCACGGCGTCGATCGGCAGCTTTTGATAACTGGCGATGCCGAGGCCGGCCATGAGCAGAACGGCGAGCAGCACGATGATGCGCTGCTCGATGGCAAACTGGATCAGGCGTTCGAACATGGGGACCTTCCGGGATCAATGAGAGTGCTCGGCTGAGGCCTTGCCCAGTTCCGATTTGAGAACGAAGCTGCCGGCCGCAGCGACTTGCACGCCAGGTTCGAGCCCTTGTGTGATTTCCACCTGGCCTGAGGCACGACTGCCCAGCTCCACCGCTTGCGCCTTGAAGCCGTCGTCGGTGCGCACGAATACCGTGGGTTTGTCCTCGACGGTCTGGATTGCGGTTTCCGGGACGGCGACGCTGGCCTCACGGCTGTCTGTGGCGACCAGCGCAGTGACGAACAATCCCGGACGCCACGAACCTTGCGGGTTTTCCAGGGTGACGCGAACGGTTGCCGTGCGCGTTTGTTCACCGAGCAAACTGCCGACGTAAGCCACAGTGCCGGCGACTTCGGCGTTCAGTTCCGCCGCGCTGACGGTGACCGGTTTGCCCACCTGCACCTTGTTCAGGTCCTTGGGCGAAACGCCGAATGTCACCCACACCCGGGACAAATCCGAGAGCGTAAACGCGTTGCTGGTTTCGTCGACCACCTCCCCCGGCGTCAGGTGTTTTTCCACCACCACGCCGTCGAACGGTGCACGCAACTCATAACGATTGCCGCCAGTGGCAACCATGCTGCCGCTGAGCACGCTGATTTTCTGTCGCGCATTGTTCAGGGCGATTTCAGCCTCTTCCAGTGCCTGACGCGCCTGGAGGAAATCCTGTTCGGCGGAGATTTTGTCCTGCCACAGTTTCTTCTCGCGTTCGTAGGTGGTGCGCGCCAAGGTCAGGCGACGCTGTGCGGCAGCCTGTTCGCTGCGCTGATCGGAGATCTGCTGACTGGCGATCACCGCCAGCAACTGGCCCTTCTTCACCGACTGCCCGAGATTGACCGGCACCGACTCGACCACGCCGGGGACGCGCGGCACCACGTGCGCGGTGCGGTCTTCGTCAAAGCGCACTTCGCCGGGGAACGGCAATCCGAGGCTTATGTTCTGCGCCCGCGCTTCAGCCAGTTGAATGCCCGCCGCGGTGATCTGTTCGGCGCTCAGTTCCAAGTGCCCTTCTTCTGTATGTTCACCGTCGGCTGCTGCGCCTTCTTCAGCGTGATCGGCGTGTTCCGCCGCTTCATTGGCATGAGCGTCGATGGACGCACTGCCCGGCCACATCGAGCCAATTCCAATGCCCAGCGCCAACGTCGCCGCAGCAACAACGATCAGTTTTTTTTCCATGGAAACTCCTCTGCGTCAGGCCATCGCGCAGTGATCAAAAAGATGAAATTCAGGGGATGACGGCGAGGTCGCCGAAAATGCGTTCGATGCGTACACGGGCGTCCGTTGCTTCGCTGACGGCCTGGATGTACTGGCTGCGGGCGCTGATGAGGGTGCGCTGGGCGTCGAGCACGTCGAGGAAACCGAACTTGCCCATTTCGAAGCCGCGCGTGGCGCTGTCCACAGCGCTTTGCGCGGCGGGCAGAATGGTCTGATCGAACGCCTGGACTTCGCCGTTGGCGGTCTGCCACTGCGCCACAGTGGTCTGGATTTCCGTGCGCAAACGCAGCTCGGTGGCGTTGCGCAGATCCCGCGCCTGATCGCTGCGTCGCGCTGCCGCCAGCACGTTGCCCTGATTGCGGTTGAACAGCGGAATCGGCATCGACAGGCCGACCACGTTGACCCGCTCGCGCTCGGTTTCGCTGTATTGGCTGCCGATGCTGACGGTGAGATCGGGAATACGCTGGGACTTTTCCAGCCCTAAAGATGCCTCGCGCTGGTCGATCTGCAACGTGGCCAGACGCAACTCGGCGGTCTCATTCAGGCGTTCAAGCAAGCGCGTGGGCGGCGGCACGGCAGGCATGTTTTGCGCGGCCGTCTGCACCGTGGTCGAGGTTGGCAGCGGCGCGCCCATGACCTGCGCCAATTGCTGGTAGGCGTTGGCCTGATCGCGCTCGGCACGGCTCAGTTCAAGGCGCACTTCGGAAAGTTGCACCTGCGCTCGCGTGCCTTCGACCGGCGACGATTTGCCGGCGTCGATACGCCCCTTCGCCACCCGCAAACCGTGTTCGGCCAGCGCTATAGATTGGCGGGACAACTGCAAGCGTTGCTGCGCCGTCTGGGCACTGTTGAACGCCTGAATCACATCGGCGCGCAAGGCATTGCGCTTGCGCTCCAGCTCGATCCCGGCGGCATCCTGCGCACGGCTGGCGACGTCGATCCGCGCCCCGCGTTTGCCGCCCAGTTCTATCGGCTGGCTGAGCATCACCGTGGTGGTGCGTGAGTTGCGCCGGGTGTCTTCGGCCTCCCACGACACTTCGGGGTTTGGCATCAGACCAGCCTGTTTGCGATCACCCTCGGCGATTCCGATTTCCCACTGCGCGGCAGCCAGATCCGGGTTGCCGGAGAAGGCTGTTTGCAAGGCTTGGTCGAGGGTCAGGGTCGAGGCTTGCGCAAGACCCGCACCGGCCAGCAACGCCATGCTGCTGGCGATTAAAAACCGCTTTTTCAGGCGTGATCGCGCCGTCAGTTCTATTAAACCGGGCAAGGGAGGAGTTCCTTTTTAAATAATGCCGCCACGGTAGGGTTTTGAACTTATCGACAAGGTGACTGGAACATTACAAATCCGTTATCCACGGTGACGGAAGTTGTTTTGCTCTAGGATGCCAAGTGCAAATGGCATTACCGCAACACATGGAAACAAATACACGGTAGTTATCCGCTGAACAGCACTTGCCTGAATCAAAGTCATGGGAATTTCAGCTTTCTGCTGCGACAGGCTGTCGCGGACAGCCTATTTAAAGGCCTCATCCATTGACTCTGTAGTTACTTCAGCCTTTACCGTGCATGCCACTCAGTTATTGAATCCAGTCCGGAAGCCCTTACAAAAACAACAACTTTCCCGACCACCTTAATTAAATATCCATTAAATAAAAGTGGTGATAAATCATGCGAATCCTTGTCGTCGAGGACGAGCTTAAAACTGCCGAATACTTGCATCAGGGTCTGACGGAAAGTGGTTATATCGTCGACCACGCGGCAACCGGTGCCGATGGTTTGCATCTGGCGCAACAGCAGGCGTATGACGTGGTGATTCTGGACGTCAACCTGCCGGAACTGGATGGCTGGGGCGTGCTGGAACAGCTGCGGCGCACCCACTCGACACGGGTGATGATGCTCACCGCACGCGGGCGTCTGGCCGACAAGATTCGCGGCCTGGATCTGGGTGCCGATGACTATCTGGTGAAGCCGTTCGAGTTCCCGGAGTTGTTGGCACGAGTGCGCACGTTGATGCGGCGCAGCGAAAACATCCCGGTGCCGCAGGTACTCAAAGTCGCCGACCTGGAACTCGATCCCGGCCGTCATCGCGCCTTTCGGGGCGAGCAGCGCATCGACCTGACCACCAAGGAATTCGCCCTGCTGCATCTGCTGATGCGCCAGTCCGGCGAGGTGCTGACCCGCACGCAGATCATTTCGCTGGTGTGGGACATGAATTTCGACTGCGACACCAACGTGGTCGAAGTGTCGATCCGTCGATTGCGGGCGAAGATCGACGACCCGTTCGACAGCAAGTTGATCCACACCCTGCGCGGTGTCGGCTATGTGCTGGAGGCACGGGAATGAAGCCGGCCAGCCTGTCGATGCGCCTGGGTCTGACGGTGAGTATTCTCGGCGCACTGTTGGTGGTGTTTCTGGCGATCCTTGCGTATTTCGCCCTGACCCATGAGCTGAATGCGCTGTCCCGGGACAGCCTGGAAAAGAAGATGGCCCAGGTCGAGCACAGCCTGTCGCTGTACGTCGATGCCAATGAAGTCAGTGGCAAGCCGCACATCCTGCTCGATCAGGTCATGGGTCATGACAACCTGACGCTGACGATTTATGACCGCTCGAACCTGCGCTCGCCACTGCTTAAATCCGGCTTGGGCCTGACTGATACACGGGTTGAACTGAAAGCCGTGCGAGCCACCAACGATCAGTTGAGCTACTCCGACAACACCGACGCTGAAGGCAAGAAATTCCTCACGGCCTCGAAGTCGATTCGTCTCAAGGACGGCAGTAGCGTGCCGGTGTTGCTATCGATGGATAACGCCCACGATCAGGCGCTGCTCAGCGCTTACCTGCGCTCGACGCTGATTGCCTTGCCGTTGCTGCTGATCTTCATCGGTCTCAGTGCCTGGGGCGCGGTGCAGCGCGGGCTGGCGCCGATGCGCGAGTTTCGCAAAGTGGCGGCGATGGTCTCGACCCAGGATCTCGACCATCGGCTGTCGGTGGTGAATATGCCGCAGGAACTGAGCGAACTGGCGCACGGCATCAACTTCATGCTGCATCGGCTTGATGCCGGGGTGCAGCAGTTGTCGCAGTTCTCCGATGACCTGGCGCATGAGCTGCGCACGCCGATCAATAACCTCATGGGCAAGGCACAGGTGACGTTATCCCGCGAACGTACGACCGAGGAGTACAAAGAGGTTCTGGTGTCGTGCACCGAAGAGCTGGAGCGTGTGGCACGGATTGTCTCGGACATGCTGTTTCTCGCCCAGGTCAGCCACCCTTCGGCCCTGGCGCCGTTCGAGTCGATTGCGCTGGAGGAGGAAGCGCTGAAAGTCGTGGATTTGTTTTCACTGTCGGCACAGGACAAGCAGATCCATTTGACGGTGCTGGGGAACGCGCAGGTATTGGGCGACCGGTTGATGATTCAACGGGCGATTTCGAATTTGCTGTCCAACGCACTGCGCCACTGCCCGAGCGGGAAAACGGTGACGTTGTTGATTGAGCAAGGCGCACATCAGGCTTCGCTGCTGGTGAGCAATCCCGGCGCGGGGATTGAAGCGCAACACTTGCCGTATCTGTTCGACCGTTTCTATCGCGTCGACAGCAGCCGCTCGCGCTCGCAGGGCAGCACCGGGCTGGGCCTGGCGATTGTGCGCTCGATCATGTGCCTGCATCAGGGGGTAGCGGAGGTCAAGAGCTTGCCAGGGGCGGTGACGGTGTTCCGGTTGGGGTTTCCAGCGATTAATGTGTAAGCACCCCTGAAACCTGTGGGAGTGAGCCTGCTCGCGATAGCAGTGGATCAGGCACAAACAAAAACGGCACCTTTCGGTGCCGTTCGCCTTTCTCGGTACAGAAGCTTACTTGCGTGCGTCCGCCCACGACTTCAACAGCTCGTTGTAGTTCACGGTTTCACCCTTGGGCTTCTCGTTCGCCAGTTTTGGCTTCGGTGCACCCGGCTGATCAAACCAGTACTGAGCATCCCGCTCCGGATTCATTTTCGGTGCGCAGGTGGCTTGCGCCTTCGAGCGTTCCAGACGCGCCATGATCGCGTCCTGATCCTTGGCCAGGCCATCCAGCGCCTGTTGCGGAGTCTTCTCGCCGCTGGCCGCTTCCGCGATGTGGCTCCACCACAGTTGTGCCAACCGTGGATAGTCCGGCACGTTGGTCCCGGTCGGGGTCCATTGCACGCGGGCCGGGCTGCGATAGAACTCGACCAGGCCACCGAGTTTCGGTGCCAGGTCGGTCATGGCTTGCGAGTTGATGTCCGACTCACGAATCGGCGTCAGGCCGACGATGGTTTTCTTCAGCGAGACGGTTTTCGATGTCACGAATTGCGCATAGAGCCAGGCCGCCAGTTTCTGCTTCTCAGGCGTGGACTTCATGAACGTCCAGGAACCCACGTCCTGATAGCCCAGCTTCATGCCCTCCTCCCAATACGGGCCGCGGGGTGATGGCGCCATGCGCCATTTCGGCGTGCCGTCGGCATTCATTACCGGCAGGCCCGGTTTGGTCATGTCGGCGGTGAACGCGGTGTACCAGAAGATCTGCTGGGCGATGTTGCCCTGGGACGGCACCGGGCCCGATTCAGAGAACGTCATGCCCGCTGCTTCCGGTGGCGCGTAGGCCTTGAGCCAGTCGACGTATTTCTGCGTCGCGAAGACCGCCGCCGGGCCGTTGGTGTCGCCGCCACGGGTCACGCTGGAACCGACCGGGTGGCAATCCTCGACACGGATGCCCCACTCGTCCACCGGCAAACCGTTGGGAATGCCTTTGTCGCCGGCACCGGCCATGGAGAACCAGGCATCGGTAAAGCGCCAGCCGAGGGACGGGTCTTTTTTGCCGTAGTCCATGTGCCCGTAGACACGCTTGCCGTCGATCTCCTTGACGTCTTCACTGAAGAACTTGGCGATGTCTTCATAGGCCGACCAGTTCACCGGCACGCCCAATTCGTAGCCGTACTTTTCCTTGAACTTGGCTTTGAGCTCAGGCCGTTCGAACCAGTCGGCGCGGAACCAGTACAAGTTGGCGAACTGCTGGTCAGGCAATTGGTAGATCTTGCCGTCCGGCGCGGTGGTGAACGAGATGCCGATGAAGTCCTTGAGGTCCAGGGTCGGCGAGGTGAAGTTCTTGCCTTCGTTGGCCATCAGGTCGGTGATCGATTCGGTCTTGCCGTAGCGAAAGTGCGTACCGATCAGGTCCGAGTCGTTGACCCAGCCGTCATAGATGTTCTTGTCCGATTGCATCTGGGTTTGCAGCTTTTCCACCACGTCGCCTTCCTGCAGCAAGTCGTGGGTCAGCTTGATCCCGGTGATTTCGGTGAAGGCTTTGGCCAGCGTTTTGGATTCATATTCGTGGGTCGCGATAGTTTCCGAAACCACCTTGATGCTCATCCCGCGAAACGGCTCGGCGGCCTTGATGAACCACTTCAGCTCTTCGAGCTGCTGCTCTGGTGTGAGGGTGGATGGTTTGAACTCGCTGCCAATCCATTTCTTGGCGGCGTCCTCATAGGCATCGGCCCAGGCCGAAGCGCTCAAACCGCTGAGTGCCAGCATGGCTGCCAATGAAATGCTATGTCGCAGCTTATTGTTTTTGTCGAACATAGAGACCTCCTGTTTGGTTTTCGGAGCAACATTGCCGATCGATTTCGACTAGCCCCAACGCATCACAGCCAACAGCCACACCAGGGACAACGCGAACGCAACCCAGATGCTCCAGTCGGTGACGCCGATTACCAGCAAATGCAGGTAGGCGCTGCCGAGAAGACCGATAAACAGCCGATCGCCACGGGTGGTGGCAATCGGCAAGAAACCACGCCGAGGGACACTCGGCGAACGTAATTCCCAGGTCGTCATGCCCGCCAGAATCAGGCCAATGGCGATGAAGAACGCCGCCGTGGGGACAGTCCAGCTCATCCATTCCATCATCAGCTCCTCAGACCCGGCCCAGGGCAAAGCCCTTGGCCACATGGTTACGAACAAACCAGATCACCAGCATGCCTGGCAGGATGGTCAACACCCCCGCCGCCGCCAGCACGCCCCAGTCGATGCCGGACGCCGAGACCGTTCGGGTCATTACCGCCGCAATCGGTTTGGCGTTCACCGATGTCAGCGTCCGTGCCAGCAGCAGTTCGACCCAGGAAAACATGAAGCAGAAGAACGCCGTGACGCCGATCCCGGAGCCGATCAGCGGGACAAAAATCTTCACGAAGAACTTGGGAAAACTGTAGCCGTCAATGTAGGCGGTTTCGTCGATTTCTTTTGGAACGCCAGACATGAAGCCTTCGAGAATCCACACCGCCAACGGCACGTTAAACAGACAGTGAGCCAGCGCCACCGCGATGTGCGTGTCGAACAATCCAATCGAGGAATACAGCTGGAAGAACGGCAACAGGAACACTGCCGGCGGTGCCATGCGGTTAGTCAGCAGCCAGAAAAACAGGTGCTTGTCACCGAGAAAGCGGTAGCGCGAGAAGGCGTACGCCGCCGGCAATGCCACGCTCAGGGAAATGATCGTGTTCAGGCTCACGTAGTACAGCGAGTTGAGGTAACCGGTGTACCAGGCCGGATCGGTGAAGATCACTTTGTAATTGGCGAAGGTGAAATCTTGCGGGAACAACGTCAGGCCGCTGAGGATTTCGGTGTTGCTTTTGAAGGACATGTTCAGCAGCCAGTAGATCGGCACCAGCAGGAACAGGATGTAGATCAGCAACGGGATCAGCTTTCTTTTACTCATGGCAGACCTCAGCGGTTGGCGTCAGAGTGAGTCATGGCGGTATAGAACAGCCAGGACACCAACAGGATGATCAGGAAGTACACCAGCGAGAAAGCCGCCGCGGGGCCGAGGTCGAACTGCCCGATGGCCATTTGCGTCAGGGTCTGGCTGAGGAAAGTCGTGGCATTCCCCGGCCCCCCACCCGTGAGCACGAACGGCTCGGTGTAGATCATGAAACTGTCCATGAACCGCAGCATCACCGCGATCAGCAGCACGCTCTTGAGCTTGGGCAGCTGGATATGTCGGAAAACCGCCCAGGCCGATGCCCGATCAATCCGCGCCGCCTGGTAGTACACGTCTGGAATCGCCCGTAATCCAGAGAAGCACAACAGCGCCACCAGCGACGTCCAGTGCCAGACGTCCATCACCAGCACGGTGACCCAGGCGTCCATGGTGTTCGCCGCATAGTTGTAGTTAATGCCCATGGCTTTGAGGCTGGCACCGAGCAGGCCGATGTCGGCCCGACCGAAAATCTGCCAGATCGTCCCGACCACGTTCCACGGGATCAGCAACGGAATCGCCAGAATGATCAACACCAGCGACGACCAGCGACCCTTGGTCGGCATGGTCAGCGCAATGGCGATACCCAGCGGGATTTCGATCAGCAATACACAGGCGGAATAGATGAATTGCCGCAGCAGCGAGTCGTGCAGGCGTGGATCGAGCAGCACCTGCTTGTACCAGTCGGCGCCGACGAAATAGCGGCTGGACTGGTCGAAGATGTCCTGCACCGAGTAGTTAACCACGGTCATCATCGGGATCACCGCGCTGAACGCCACCAGCAGAAACACCGGCAGGACCAGCCACCAGGCCTTGTTGTTCTGCACCTTGTTCATGGCTGCACCCCATTATTGGCTTGCGCTTCCAGCAGATAATCGTCGGCATAGACCATCAACCACTGTGCCGGGAAGCTGATGTAGGCAGTTCCTTCAGGCACCGGCTTGTCTTCAGCCAGGCGAACTTTCAACGGGGCGCCGTCGAGGTTCAGGGTCATGATCTTGTAGGTGCCGAGGTCTTCGACGTGTATGACCTTTGCCTGCATCGCGTCATCGAATGGCTCGTCCCACACATGGACGAACTCGGGACGGATGCCGACCTTCAGGGTTTTCCATTCCGACTCGGCGATGCGTTGCTGTTGCGCGTCGGACAAAGGCAGGTGCGTCGACGCAAACCCGACGCCGCCCGGTTGCGGCTGCACCTCGATCAGGTTCATCCCCGGACTGCCGATAAAATAGCCGACAAACGTGTGGCTAGGCCGCTCGAACAACTCGCGCGGGGTGCCGAATTGCACGATCTGCCCGCCGTACATCACCGCAATCTTGTCGGCGAAAGTCGAAGCCTCCAGCTGATCGTGGGTGACGTAGACCATGGTGATGTTGAACTGCTCGTGGATCTGCTTGAGCTTGCGGCGCAGTTTCCACTTCAGGTGTGGGTCGATCACGGTCAAAGGTTCATCAAACAGGATCGCCGAGACGTCGTCGCGTACCAGCCCACGACCCATGGAAACTTTCTGTTTTTCATCGGCGGTGAGGTTGCGCGCCTTTTTGCTCAGCAACGCCTGAAGGTCGAGGACTTCGGCGATTTCCTGCACCTTGCTGTGAATTTTCGCCTCGGCCATACCCTGATTGCGCAGAGGGAAGGCCAGGTTGTCGAACACCGTCATGGTGTCGTAGACCACCGGGAACTGGAAAACCTGGGCAATGTTGCGCTTCTCCGGCGTCAGGTCGTTGACCGCTTTGCCATCGAACAGGACATGGCCCTGAGACGGGCTGAGCAACCCGGAAATGATGTTGAGCAACGTCGACTTGCCGCAGCCCGAAGGCCCGAGCAAGGCATAAGCACCGCCCTGCTCCCAGACGTGGTCCATCTCGCGGATCGCGTAATCCTCGGGGCCGGTCGGCGTGCTGGTGTAGCTGTGGGCGAGGTTCTGCAAACGGATTTCGGCCATCAGGCAACCCTCGCGATGCGGCGACCGGGCGCCTGGACCAGCCGCCCCTGCGCATCGAACACAAACAGTTTATGGGTCGGGATGTAAATGCGGATCGGCGCATCGACGTCGTATTCATGGACGCCGGGCAAGTGCAGCACCAGCAGAAAATGCTCGTTGCGCACGTGCAGGAAGGTTTCCGAACCGCTGATCTCGGCCACCTCGACGGTCACCGCGAGTTCGAGGTCATCGTCGTTGCTCGGCACCAGCGAGATATGGCTCGGGCGCACACCAAAGCGGAACTCGCCCTCGCCGACCGGGCGCAAATCAACGTTCAACGGAAAGTGCACGAAATTGGCGAAGCTCACTTCGTTACCGGCGATGCGGCCCGGCATCAGGTTGATCGGCGGTTCGGAAAACAATTCGGCGGCCAGCACGGTTTGTGGCTGGTGATAGACCTCCGAGGACTTGCCGCTCTGTATCACCCGGCCTTCGTGAAGAATGGTGGTGGTGCCGCCCAGAGCCAGCGCTTCGTTGGGCTCGGTGGTGGCGTAGATGGCGATGGTGTGCCGCGCCTTGAACAGCTCGCGCATTTCCTGACGCAGCTCTTCGCGCAACTTGTAGTCGAGGTTCACCAGCGGCTCGTCGAACAGGATCAGCTCGGCATCCTTGACCAGCGCGCGGGCCATCGCAGTGCGCTGTTGCTGGCCACCCGAAAGCTCCAGCGGATAGCGCTGGAGGAATTTCTCGATGCGCAGCATTTTGGCGGTTTCCAGCACTTTGCTCTGGATCAGCTCATTGGAGACACCGCCCTGGCGCAGAGGCGAGGCGATGTTGTCGAAGACCGTCATGGTCGGGTAGTTGATGAACTGCTGATAGACCATCGACACGTTGCGCAAACGCACCGGGCGCTGCGTGACGTCGACACCGTTCATCAGGATGCGGCCGCTGTCGGGCTTGTCCAGGCCGGCCATCAGGCGCATGAGGCTGGTTTTGCCGGACAGCGTGCGCCCGAGCAAAACGTTGAAGGATCCGGGTTCGAAACTCAGGCACGCATCGTCGATCCAGGTCTGGCCCTCGACGGTGCGGCTGACGTGCTCCAGGGTTAATGACATGGCTCGGCCTTTTTTATTATTTGGAGTCAAGCGACCGGAGCAGTAGAGCGAGTTTCATGCCAGAAATTGCAAGCTGTTGATCTGGTTTGGAAATCCTTCAAAGGAAAGAAAAACCGCGTTCGTTGCTGAACAGAAATGAACAACCGCGACTGAACAACTGAACAATCCAGCCGTTGACAATGAACAATAGTGAACAACACTCTACGGAGGGTTTTGCGACACGATTATTCTGATCCCCCGCGGTCGTGTAGCAGCTGGCGCAGCCTGCGTTCGGCGACGCAGTCGTCGTAAAACCTGTACACGCGGTGATCCTGATACACCGCGGAGCCTGATTTCACGACGACTGCGTCGCCGAACGCAGGCTTCGCCAGCTGCTACAAAGATCGCGTCAGACACTGGCGTCAGGTAAAAACAAACAACGCGTTTACTCATAACAAAAATAATAATGCTCAGAGATTGACTGCCATGGCCGTACCTGCCTCGCCGCTCTCCCACGACGCCATCATCCAGGACTCCTGGTCCCGCTGCCGTGCGTTCGGCCTCAATCATCAAAGCGCCCCGGCCTTCGACCAATTGCCGGCCGAAGGTATCGCCCAGTTGCTGGAAAGCCAGCATTCCCTGGTGCAAACCACGCATCAGGAAGTCCTGCCGTACTACGAAAACATCCTCAGCAACTCCAACTGCCTGATCATGCTCGCCGACAATCAGGGCCAGGTGCTGACGTCCTGGGGCACCCAGCGTTTTATCGAGCCGAGCCTGACCCGCGGTTTCAGTGCCGGCGCCAGCTGGATGGAGCGTTGCAGCGGCACCAATGCGATCGGCACCGCGCTGGCCTGCGAGCAAGCGGTGCACATCGAGCACGATGAGCATTTCCTCAAGGCCAACCGTTTCATGACCGGTTCTGCCGCACCGATTTTCGATGCCGAGCGCAAAGTGATCGCGGTGCTGGACGTGTCCAGCGACAGCTACCTGCCGCCGTCCCACACCCTCGGCATGGTCAAGATGATGAGCCAGACCGTGGAAAACCGGCTGATCCTCAACCTGTTTCACGGCCAGCATTTCCAACTGACCTTCAACACCGGGCTGAACAACCTCGACAGCCAATGGGCCGGCCTGCTGATCTTCGATGAGACCGGTCAGGTGCTGTCGGCTAACCGTCGGGCCGACAATCTGCTGGGCATCAGCCTGTCGCGGGTCAGTGTCGAGAGCCTGTTCAAGGTGTCGTTGCTGGAACTGCTGAACCAGCCCGAGGGCCTGCCCTTCGCGCTGCAAGCCTCCGGGCGCAACCGCTTTCAATGCCTGTTGAAACGGCCGAAACAGGTGCCGATTCAAGCTAGACTGTTTTCTGAAACCAAAAGCGCGGAACCGGCCGTGGCCGCGCCCGCTGCGATCAGCCTCAACACCCTGCATTTCGGCGACAGTCGCGTGGAAAAAGCCGTGCGCCAGGCCGAACGCTTGCTGGAAAAAGACATACCGCTGTTAATCCACGGGGAAACCGGGGTCGGCAAGGAAGTCTTCGTCAAAGCCCTGCACCAGGCCAGCTCCCGCAGCAAACAGCCGTTCATCGCCGTCAACTGTGCAGCGATCCCCGCCGAACTGGTGGAATCCGAGCTGTTTGGCTATGAGAAAGGCGCATTCACCGGCGCCAACCAGAAAGGCAGCATCGGGCTGATCCGCAAGGCGGACAAAGGCACGCTGTTCCTGGATGAAATCGGTGACATGCCGTTGCCGACTCAGGCTCGGCTGTTAAGGGTTTTGCAGGAACGTTGCGTGCAACCGGTGGGCAGTAGCGAGTTGTTTCCGGTGGACATCCGGATTATCTCGGCGACCAACCGCTCGTTGCGCGAGCAAGTCCAGCTCGGTCGGTTTCGCGAGGATCTTTACTACCGGATCGGCGGTTTGACCCTGGAATTGCCGCCGCTCAGGGAGCGCAGCGACAAACAGGCGCTGTTCAAGCGCTTGTGGGAACAGCATCGCGAGCCATCGCAGTGGGCCGGGTTAAGTCGGGAAGTAATGGAGTTGTTCGACCGCCATCCTTGGCCGGGGAATTTAAGGCAAGTCAGCAGCGTGATGCAGGTGGCACTGGCCATGGCCGAGGAACAACCGGTGCGGCCGGAGCACTTGCCGGATGATTTTTTTGTCGATCTGGAGATAGAGCCGATGGATTCGCCGGAGCCGCTGGCAGTGGATTTGAATGATGTGGAGGATTTGAATCGGCAGTTGCAGGCGGCTGGGGGGAATATCTCCCATTTGGCCCGCAGGCTCGGGGTTAGTCGCAATACCCTCTACAAGCGACTGCGCCAGTCCGAATGACCCGTGAGCCGTAGCGGCGGTGTTCGGCTTGGGACTTTCGCGAGCAAGCCCGCTCCCACATTTGATCTGCGATGTGCTTGAGCTTTGAGTACGACACAAATCAAATGTGGGAGCGGGCTTGCTCGCGAAGGCATCAGCCGAGGCACCGCTTCATTCAAGCCATGTCCAAAAACAAAAACCCGCACAAGGCGGGTTTTGTTTTAAAGCAAACGCTGCATCAGTCAGCCAAACGCCAGGTCGTGCCGCCCTTCCCGTCTTCCAGCACCACGCCCATCGCGGTCAACTGGTCGCGGATACGGTCAGACTCAGCCCAGTCTTTACCAGCACGAGCCGCCAGACGCGCAGCAATCAGCGCATCAACCTCAGCCGCATCCACCCGCCCTTCAGCACCGGCCTGCAGGAAGTCATCAGCCTCAAGCTGCAACACGCCCAGCACGCTGGCCAGTTCTTTCAAGCGCGCCGCCAGTCCCGCCGCCGCATCGATATCGCTCTCACGCAGACGGTTGATCTCGCGCACCATCTCGAACAGCACCGCGCAGGCTTCCGGCGTGCCGAAGTCGTCGTTCATCACCTGAGTGAACCGCTCGACAAAGGCTTCGCCGCCCGCCGGCGCCAAGGTCGGCAGGCCTTTCAACGCGTGGTAGAAACGCTCGAGTGCGCCTTTGGCGTCCTTGAGGTTGTCTTCCGAGTAGTTGATCGCGCTGCGGTAGTGGCTCGACACCAGCAGGTAACGCACGACTTCCGGGTGGTACTTTTCCAGCACGTCGCGAATGGTGAAGAAGTTATTCAAGGACTTGGACATCTTCTCGCCATTGATGCGAATCATGCCGCAATGCATCCACGCGTTGGCGTAGGTCTTGCCGGTGGCCGCTTCGCTCTGGGCGATTTCGTTTTCATGGTGCGGGAACTCGAGGTCGCTGCCGCCGCCATGAATATCGAAGGTCTCGCCCAGGCAGCAGGTCGACATCACCGAGCATTCGATGTGCCAGCCCGGACGACCGTCGCCCCATGGCGAAGCCCAGCTCGGCTCGCCCGGCTTGGCGCCTTTCCACAGGACGAAGTCCAGCGGGTCCTGTTTCGACTCGTCGACTTCGATCCGCGCCCCGATGCGCAGGTCTTCAATCTTCTTGCGCGACAGCTTGCCGTAGCCCATGAACTTGGCGACGCGGTAGTACACGTCGCCATTGCCCGGGGCGTAGGCGTAACCCTTGTCGATCAGGGTCTGGATCATCGCGTGCATGCCGGGGATATGCCCGGTGGCGCGCGGTTCCATGTCCGGCTTCTGGATGTTCAGGCGCGCTTCGTCTTCGTGCATCGCCGCGATCATGCGCTCGGTCAACGCTTCGAACGATTCGCCGTTCTCCTTGGCCCGATTGATGATCTTGTCGTCAATGTCGGTGATGTTGCGCACATAAGTCAGGTCGTAGCCGCTGAACCGCAACCAGCGGGTCACCAGGTCGAACGCGACCATGCTGCGGCCATGGCCCAGGTGGCAGTAGTCGTACACGGTCATCCCGCAGACGTACATGCGCACCTTGTTGCCATCCAGCGGTTTGAAGACTTCTTTGCTCTTGGTGAGCGTGTTGTAGATCGAAAGCACTTTTGAGGTTCCTTGAATCACTGGCCCCACGAATCACGCAAGGTCACGGTACGGTTGAATACCGGAGCACCGGGTTTCGAGTCCTTGATATCCGCGCAGAAGTAACCTTCGCGCTCGAACTGGAAACGGTCTTCCGGCTGTGCATTGGCCAGCGAAGGCTCGGCACGACAACCAGTGAGAACTTGCAGCGAGTCAGGGTTGATGTTGTCCAGGAAACTGGCGCTGTCTTCGGCCTTCTCAGGGTTCGGCGAGCGGAACAGGCGATCGTACAAACGCACTTCGCACTCGATGCTGGCCGCGGCCGGCACCCAGTGCACCACGCCTTTGACCTTGCGGCCTTCAGGGTTCTTGCCCAGGGTTTCCGGGTCGTAGGAGCAACGCAGTTCGACGATGTTGCCATCGGCGTCCTTGATCGCTTCGTCGGCGCGGATCACGTAGCTGCCGCGCAGACGTACTTCGCCGTTCGGCTCCAGGCGCTTGTAGCCTTTTGGTGGCTCTTCCATGAAGTCATCGCGGTCGATGTAGATTTCACGGGCGAACGGCAGCTTGCGCACGCCGAGTTCTTCTTTCTGCGGATGACGCGGCAACTCGAGGTTGTCGACCTTGTCTTCCGGGTAGTTGGTGATCACGACTTTCAACGGACGCAGCACGCACATGGCGCGCGGGGCGTTCGCGTCGAGGTCCTGACGGATGCTGAATTCGAGCATGCCGAAGTCAACAACGCCGTCGGAACGGTTGGTGCCGACCATGTCGCAGAAATTGCGGATTGACGCCGGGGTGTAGCCACGGCGGCGGAAGCCCGACAGCGTGGACATGCGCGGATCGTCCCAGCCGAAAACGTGCTTTTCATCGACCAGTTGCTTGAGCTTGCGCTTGCTGGTGATGGTGTAGTTCAGGTTCAGGCGGCTGAACTCGTACTGACGCGGGTTCGCCGGAACCGGCAGGTTCTCCAGGAACCACTCGTACAGCGGACGGTGGCTTTCGAACTCCAGGGTGCAGATCGAGTGGGTGATGCCTTCGATGGCGTCGGACTGACCGTGGGTGAAGTCATAGTTCGGGTAGATGCACCACTTGTCGCCGGTCTGGTGGTGATGCGCGTGACGGATGCGGTACATGATCGGGTCGCGCAGGTTCATGTTCGGCGAGGCCATGTCGATCTTGGCCCGCAGCACGCGTGCGCCGTCCGGGAATTCACCGGCACGCATGCGGGCGAACCAGTCGAGGTTTTCTTCCACGGAACGATCACGGAACGGGCTGTTCTTGCCCGGCTCGGTCAGGGTGCCGCGGTATTCCTTGGCCTGTTCAGGGCTCAGGTCGTCAACGTAGGCCTTGCCGGCCTTGATCAGTTCGACGGCCCAGTCGTGCAACTGGTCGAAATACTGCGAGGCATAGCGCACTTCGCCGGACCATTCGAAGCCCAGCCATTTGACGTCGCTTTCGATCGCGTCGATGTATTCCTGGTCTTCCTTGGCCGGGTTGGTGTCGTCGAAACGCAGGTGCGTGACGCCACCAAATTCCTGGGCCAGACCGAAGTTCACACAAATCGACTTGGCGTGACCGATGTGCAGGTAGCCGTTGGGCTCAGGCGGGAAACGGGTGACGATCTGCGTGTGCTTACCCGAGTCCAGGTCCGCCTGGATGATCGGGCGCAGGAAATTGACCGGCACGGCAGGGCCGGTCTTGGAATTCGAGGTAGGGTCGACAGTGGGCTTGCTCATAGGATCCTTGAACGTACAAGTGCGCGGCCAGTTGGCCAAATCAAAGCGGCTGTTAAAACAAAGGGGCTTATCATAGCCGATGCCGTCAAGTCGCTGACAGTACAGGCCCGAAAACGGCTGCATTTAATCGGATGCAAATGAAAAACAGCCTCGAAATTCGCGCCCGGCACGCTAAACTGCGCACCTTGGCCGAGTTTGGCCGGACCGGTTGAGGGCTTCAACGCCCCGAAACCCACGAATTCATATAAAACGCATCTCCTAAAAGAGTCCACGATCATGACCCAAGTCAAACTGACCACCAACCATGGCGACATCGTCCTGGAACTGAACGCTGAAAAGGCACCGCTGACCGTTGCCAACTTCATCGAGTACGTTAATGCCGGTCACTACGAAAACACTGTTTTCCACCGTGTCATCGGTAACTTCATGATCCAGGGCGGCGGTTTCGAGCCAGGCATGAAAGAAAAGAAAGACAAGCGCCCAAGCATCCAGAACGAAGCCGACAACGGCCTGCCGAACGAGAAGTACACCGTGGCCATGGCTCGCACCATGGAGCCGCATTCGGCTTCCGCCCAGTTCTTCATCAACGTGGCTGACAACAGCTTCCTGAACCACAGCGCCAAGACCACTCAGGGCTGGGGCTACGCCGTGTTCGCCAAAGTCGTTGCAGGCACCGACGTTGTCGACAAGATCAAAGGTGTTTCCACCACCATGAAATCCGGCCACCAGGACGTGCCAGCAGAAGACGTGATCATCGAGAAAGCCGAGATCATCGAAGCGTGATACTGCTGATTTCAGACTTGCATCTGGAAGAGGAGCGCCCGGACATTACCCGGGCGTTTCTGGATTTGCTCGCCGGACGCGCCCGCTCGGCGAGTGCGCTGTACATCCTGGGCGACTTTTTCGAGGCGTGGATTGGCGACGATGCCATGACGCCGTTCCAGCGTTCCATCTGCCAGGCCCTGCGCACCCTTAGCGACAGCGGCACGGCAATTTTTCTGATGCACGGCAATCGCGACTTCATGCTCGGCCAGGCCTTTTGCAAACAGGCCGACTGCACGTTGTTGAAGGATCCGAGTGTCGTGCAGTTCAACGGCGAGCCGGTGCTATTGATGCACGGCGACAGCCTCTGCACCCGCGACGAGGCTTATATGAAGCTGCGTCGCTACCTGCGAAACCCGATCACCCTGTTCATCCTGCGGCATCTGCCCTTGCGCACGCGCCATAAACTGGCGCGCAAGCTGCGCAGCGAAAGCCGTGCGCAGACGCGGATGAAGGCCAATGACATTGTCGATGTCACGCCGGACGAAGTGCCGCGGATCATGCAGGCCTATGGTGTGAAAACCTTGATCCATGGGCACACCCATCGCCCGGCCATTCACAAGTTGCAGATTGGCGAACAGGCCGCCAAGCGCATTGTGTTGGGGGATTGGGATCGTCAGGGCTGGGCGTTGCAGGTGGATGAGCAAGGGTTTGCGCTTGCGCCCTTCGACTTCACCCCGCCGCCACAACTCGCAGCCCCTGCAAGCTAACTGCCAAACACAAAACCCCATGTGGGAGCGGGCTTGCTCGCGAAGGCGACCTGTCAGTCAGCATCTATATCAACTGACACACCGCTTTCGCGAGCAAGCCCGCTCCCACAGGGACTGTGGTTGGCTTAATGGCCGGAGGCGGCAGGCCCCGCCTTCGCCGCAAACGGCGGTTTCGCCAGCCACACAATCACGATCAAGCCCATGAATGCCCACCCCAGCAGCGTGAAGTAATCCACGGTAGAGAGCATGTACGCCTGGCTGGTCAGCACATGATCCAGCTGCGCATACGCCGGGTTGCTCGCACCGCCCAGCGCATTCAGTGCCTCGCGGGTCGCAGGCTCATACGTGCTGATGCTTTCGCTCATGTAGGCGTGATGCTGATCCGCCCGGCGGATCCAGATCCACGTGGTCAGCGACGCCGCAAAACTACCGCCCAAGGTCCGCAGAAACGTCGCCAGGCCCGCGCCGTCGGCGATCTGGCTCGGCGGCAAGTCCGACATCAAGATGCTCAAAGTCGGCATGAAGAACAGCGCCACGCCAATGCCCATAAACAGCTGCACCAACGCGATGTGCTGGAAGTCCACTTCATTGGTGAACCCGGCGCGCATGAAGCAGCTCAGGCCAATCGCCAGGAACGCCAGGCCGGCCAGCAACCGCAGGTCGAATTTGTGCGCGTACTTGCCGACAAACGGTGACATCAGCACCGGCAGAATCCCGATCGGCGCCACCGCCAGCCCCGCCCACGTCGCCGTGTAACCCATCTGGGTTTGCAGCCATTGCGGCAGGATCAGGTTGATGCCGAAGAACCCGGCATAACCCAACACCAACACAATCGTGCCGATGCGGAAGTTTCGGTAAGCGAACAACCGCAGGTTGACCACCGGGTGCTTGTCGGTCATTTCCCAGATCACGAACACCGCCAGCGCGACAACTGAAATGGCTGCGCCGATGAGGATGAAGTTCGATTCGAACCAGTCGAGGTCGTTGCCCTTGTCGAGGATGACCTGCAACGCGCCGACACCGATGATCAGCGTGATCAAGCCCACGTAATCCATCGGCTGACGGCTGGTTTCCACCGGACGCGCCTTGAGTTGCTGGCGCACCACCATCACCGCGAAGATGCCGATTGGCACGTTGATGAAGAAGATCCACGGCCAGCTGTAACTGTCGGTAATCCAGCCGCCGAGGATGGGACCTGCAATCGGCGCGACCACCGTGACCATCGCCAGCAACGCCAGGGCCATGCCGCGCCTCGCTGGCGGATAGACCGCGATCAGCAACGTCTGGGTCATCGGGTACAACGGACCGGCCACCAGGCCTTGCAGCACCCGGAAGCCAATCAGCTCGGGCATCGAGGTCGAGATACCGCAGAGAAACGAGGCCAGTACAAATAGAACGGTCGCCCAGAGAAACAGCTTCACCTCACCAAAGCGTCGGCTGAGCCAGCCGGTCAGCGGCAGCGCAATCGCGTTGCTCACCGCAAACGAAGTGATCACCCAGGTGCCCTGCTCCGAACTCACGCCGAGGTTGCCGGAAATCGTCGGCAGCGCCACGTTGGCGATGGTGGTGTCGAGCACTTGCATAAAGGTCGCCAGCGACAGGCCGATGGTGGCGAGCAGCAGGCTGGGCGGCGTGAAAGACGCGTTATTGCTCATTGCGAATCCTTTGGAACCTGATGGGCGCTGCGCCTGCTACAGACGCAGTTGGACCCTTGTGGGAGCAGGCTTGCTCGCGAAGGCGGTGTTTCAGCCAACGGAAATGTTGAATGTGACGCCGCTTTCGCGAGCAAGCCCGCTCCCACAAGGGTCGGGTGTCAGCGCTGGACGGTTTTGCTGACCGCCGCGCTGTTGTCGTGGATCAACTGCGTGATCATCGCGTCGGCCTCGGCCAGCTGACGGTCGTAGACGTTGGTGCTGAACGACGCCTTTTGCGGCGGCTGTTGCGCCAGCACCGGGCCGCTCTGGTCGTGCAGGTTCACGTCGACCTGCGTCGACAGGCCCACCCGCAACGGGTGCTTGGCCAGCTCTTCGGCGTTGATGTGAATCCGCACCGGTACACGCTGGACAATCTTGATCCAGTTACCGGTGGCGTTTTGCGCCGGCAGCAGGGCAAACGCGCTGCCGGTACCGGCACCGAGGCTGTCGATGGTGCCGCTGAATTTCACGTCGCTGCCGTAGAGGTCGGCCTCGATGTCCACTGGCTGCCCGATGCGCATGTCACGCAGCTGGGTTTCCTTGAAGTTGGCGTCGATCCACAGCTGATCCAGCGGAATGACGGCCATCAATGCGGTGCCCGGCTGGACGCGTTGGCCCAGTTGTACGGAACGTTTGGCGACATAACCGGTGACCGGCGCGATCAAGGTGCTGCGGGAGTTATTCAAATAGGCCTGACGCAATTGCGCGGCCGCCGCCATCACGTCCGGATGCGATGAGACCACGGTGTCATCCACCAGCGCGCTAGTGGTTTTCAGCTGCTGTTTGGCGTTGGCCAAGGCGTTTTGCGCCGAGGTCAGGTCGTCACGGGCGTGGGACAGTTCTTCCTGGGAAATCGCCCCGCCAGCGGCGAGATTCTTCCGGCGATTAAAGTTGTCCTGGGCCTTTTGCACTTCGGCCTGCTGGGCGTTGACCTGGGCTTTCATGCCGTCGACGTTGCTGTACAAGCCGCGCACCTGACGCACGGTGCGGGCCAGATTAGCCTGGGCACTTTGCAGACCGACCTGGGCGTCGTTCGGGTCGAAATTGATCAGCACCTGACCTTCATGGACCAGGTCGCCGTCATCGGCGCCGATGCTGACCACGGTGCCGGTGACCAGCGGGGTGATTTCCACCACGTTGCCGTTCACATAGGCGTCGTCGGTGCTTTCATTCCAGCGCCCGTAGAACTCGTGATAACCCCAGACGCCGACACCGGCGAGGATCACCACGATCGCCAGCACCACCAGCATGATTTTGCGTTTGCGCGGGTTACTGGTGTCTGGAATGTTGTCCGGGGTTTGTGTTGTCGTTTCGGCAGTGGCCATGACAAATACCTTGAATTAGTTGTGCTGCGTGGCTGGGAGTGCGTTGGCTGCGGTCAGGGTTTCGCCCTGGAAGCCGCCGCCCAGCGCCTGCATCAGTTGGATCGACAGGTCGATCTGCTCGGCATTCAGGTTGGCCAGCTGACGCTGGGCCTGGAGCAATTGCTGCTCGATGCTGAGCACGTCCAGGTAGTTGCCGATGCCGGAACCGTACCGCTGGACCACGGTGTTGTAAGAATCCTGGGCAATGTCGGTGGCGTGTTGCTGCGCCCCGATCTGCCGGCCGATGTCACGCAACTGGTTGATGGTGTCGCTGACATCACCCAGCGCTTTCACCAGGCTTTTGTTGTACTGCGCCACGGCGAGGTCGTAATCGGCATCGCGGGAATCGAGGTCGGCGCGCAGGCGGCCGCCGTCGAAAATCGGCACGGAAATCGTCGGCGCTACGTTGAAGAAACGGCTGGCCGAACCAAACATCGCATCACCCAGCAACGACTCGGCACCGGCTGCGGCGCTCAGGTTCAGGTTGGGGTAGAACTGGGTTTTACCCGCGGCGATGTTCTTGCTCGCCGCCTCGACACGCCAACGAGCAGCCACCAGGTCTGGACGACGACCGAGCAACTCGGCGGGCAATACCGACGGCAACGCCACGGCGCTGGCTTGCAGGATCTTCGGCCGGGCGATTTCATTGCCGCGATCCGGGCCTTTGCCGAGCAGCACGGCCAAGGCGATTTTCGCGCTTTGCAGGCGTTTTTCGGCGTCGATCAAGCTCGCTTCGGAGCTGGCTTCCAGGCTTTCGGTTTGCTGGAACTGGTATTCGCTGTCGATCCCCGAACTCAGGCGACGCTGGCTCAGTTCAAGCATTTGCCTGGTGCGCTTGAGGTCTTCATTGGCCAAGTCATAGACGATGTGCGCCTGACCCAAGTCGCTGTAGGCGCGGGCGACGTCGGCGGACAAGGTCAGTTGCGCAGCCTGCTGATCGACTTCGGCCGCACGAGCCTCGCCCAACGCAGCTTCCCAGGCATCGCGCTGACCGCCCCAGAGGTCGAAGTTGTAATTGAAACTGGCACCGATGTTACGCACGGTGGAATACGTGCCACCCTGCCCGCTCGGGTCCTGATCACGGGCCAGACGCGAACGGCTGACACCGGCGCTGGCATCGAGGGTCGGCATGCGCGCGGCATCGGCGGCATACGCGGCGGCGCTGGCCTGGTGAGCGCGAGCGTCGGCGATCTGCATGTCGGGGCTGTCGTGCAGGGCTTCGCGGATCAGGCCGTCGAGTTGCGGGTCGCCGAGGCTTGTCCACCAGTCGCTTTTCGGCCAGGCGGCGGGCGACAGGGCCACGCCGCTGAGGGATTGCCCGGCCTTGAGGTTCTTCGCATCGAGGCTGACGCCTTCGGTATTCAGGCCGCTGTAACTGGCGCAACCGGCCAGGGTCATGGCCGCCAGCACCAGGCTGAGGCCGGCACGCAGGGTTTTACTGCTCATTTGTCACCTACCCGCAGCAAGGTGATCGAGTCACCGGCTGCTACCAGGATTTTCTTGAGGATCTGTTCCAGGGTTGTCAGTTCGTCCGGGGTGATCGCGCCGGCCAGTTCATTCATCGCATCGGCGCCGATCTCCGGGAGACGGTCAGCCAGTTGCTGACCCAGCTCAGTCAGCACCAGTTGAACCTGACGCCGATCCGCCTCGGAACGTTGGCGTGCGAGGAAACCTTTCTGTTCCAGACGGTCGAGCATGCGGGTCATCGAACCGCTGTCCAGCGACAGGTGACGGCACAGCTCGGCCGGGGTATCGACGCCGAACTGGGCCATGATGATCAGCACTTTGAACTGCGCGGCGGTGATGCCGTGAGGCTCCATGTGCGTGTCGATGATCCGGTCCTTGAGCAGTGCAGCGCGCCCGAGCAGGAGGCCGAGATGGCATGTGTGGAATGCGTCTGGGGTGAAGTGTTTCATCTGACCACCAATTAGCTGCCTAGGCAGTGAATGTATGACGAGATGTTACTGCCTAGGCAGAGAATGTCAGCGTAATAGTTAGGTTGCTTTCTATTTGGGTGATAAATGGCGCGGATTTTGTGCCGGGCACACTGACGCCTTCGCGGGCAAGCCCGCTCCCACATTTGATCGCGCGCCTATGCAGCGGCTCGGTTAAATGTGGGAGCGGGCTTGCTCGCGAAGGGAGCGACTCGGTTTCGGAGGGGAGCGCGGGTTAAAAATCCCGCTTGTAGAAGATGTCCAGCGAACTGGCCACGCCGCCGGCGGCTTCGAGGTAGACCTTTTTGCTCAGTTTGTAGCGCAAGGCAATGGTGTTGGCCGGCTCGAACACGCCCACGCCATAACGCAGGCTGAGCTTCTCGGAGATATTACCGCTGGCCACGACGCTGGTGGTATTGCCGCTGCCCTGGGTATCGAGCTGAAAATCCTGAATCCCCAGGTCGTTGGCCAGTTTGCCGGTCACCCCGGAACTGCCCATCAACCCCAACCCGAGCGCCGCTTGCGCCAGCATGTTGTTGTCTTCGCCGTTGGTGCTCAGCGGACGCCCCAGCACCAGATAAGACAAGGCCTGCTCCTGACTCATGGCCGGCTCGGAGAAGATCTGCGTGGTCGGCTGCTCGGCGCTGCCGCTGAGGCGAATACCGGCAATCACGTCGTCGGTCTGGCGAATGGCTTCAATGTCCAGATACGGCTGGTCAATCGGGCCGGCGAACAACAGCCGCGCACGGCGCACCGTCAGCCGCTGGCCGTACGCCCGGTAACGCCCGTCGTTGAGCCAGAGCTCGCCGCGGGTGTCCATGTTGTCGCCGATGTGCACGTGTCCCTGGAGGTTGGCGGTCAGGCCAAACCCGGCAAAGCTGAGTTTGTCTTCACCCACCACCACATCAATGTCCATCTTCATAGCCAGCGGCGGCTTGCCCTCTTCGGTCTGCTGGCCGACGATCACCGTGTCATCGGAGACCTTGACCGTCGACGGCGGCAACTCGCGCACGGTGATCGCGCCTTTGGGCACCAACACTTTGCCGGCGATTGCCAGCTTGTCGTCCTTCATCGAGATCTTCAGGTCCGGCGCCACTTCCAGCTTGGCGTACGGTTCAACGGTGACAGGCAATTGCGAGCCCTTGAGCGTCAGGTCCACCACCAGCGCCTGACCCCAGGCAATGTTGCCGTTAAGACTGCCCTGCCCGCTCTTGCCGCTTTTCCAGCCACCGTTCAATTGCACGGTTTCGCCGGCGATCTGCGCTTGAAGTTGCAAGCCCTGCAACTCCATCGGCAATTCAGGTCCGGACACTTCGCCGTCGCTGAGCAGCAGATTGCCGTTCACCTGCGGCGCCAGCAGATCGCCGGAGAGCGTGCCACTGCCGTTCAAACGTCCGGTAAGTTTTTCGACCATCGGCACAAACGGCCGCGCCACCGACAGATCCAGCCCACTGAGACGGAACGACCCGGTGAGCGGCTTGTTCTTCGGCAACGGATTGATTTGCGCCTGCACCCTCAGCTCGCCGAGCTTGCCGCCGACGAAATTGAGGTCGGTGTCGATGCGTTTGGGCGTGAGTTTGCTGGTGAGTTTCAGGGTCTGGTACGGGAAGTCCAGCCACTGATCCTTTTCCTTCATACGCATCGTGCCACCGCTGGCGTCGATGCTGACCTGGCCGTTCGGGCCACTGGCTGGCAGGTCCAGTTGCAGGTCGGCGTTGAGCCGGCCCTTCCAGGCGAAATCTTTCGGCAACCACTGCGCGAGGCTTTCGATCGGGAATTGCTTGAGGTGATAACGCAGCTTCGGTTCCGGCATCAGACGCTGGTCTTCGCCACACAGACTGGCCGCGCCAGACATCCAGCAATGGGCGCCAAAGTTGATCTTGCCGTCCGCCAGTCGTTCAAGTTTGGCCGGGCCTTGCAGTTTCCAGTCCTGACCGCCGGCCTGGATATCGCCGCTGGCCAGGCGTCCGCGCCAGTTACCCTTGTCCAGCGCACCGTCAAGACCGAGGGCCAGTTTCAGCTTCGGCCCCTGCAGATCGAGGGCGAGTTTCTGGTTTTTGATATCGCCCTGGCCGCTGGCCGTCAGTGTGCCCAGCGAAGTGTCGCCAGCCTGAATGCCACTGCCCTTGAGGTCGATTTTCGCCCGTTGCGCGCCGTCGAGAGTCGCGTCCAGGTTCAGGCTTTGCAGGCGATTGTCCTCGAAGGCCAGTTGCGTTCCTTGCAGCCCAAGCTTGCCTTGCGGCGCCTTGAGCGTGCCGGCGACATCGAGGCGACCGTTGAGCTGACCACGCAGTTGCGGCCAGAGTTGGGCCAGGCGAGGCAGCTTGATGTCGATCTGGCCGGCAAGCTTCTGTTGCAGGCTGCCCTTGCCGGTAATGCTGTTGTCACCGAGGCGGATTTGCAGTGCGTTGAGATTCCATTGTTCACCAGCGCCATCGGCCTTGGCCTGGATCACCGCCGGTTGACCGCGCAGCTTGCCTTTGAGGTCGAGGTCGGCGTTCAGGCTGAGTTTTTCATTCTTCATCTCGCCTTTGCTGCGCAACGGTCCGGCCAGCGTACCCGGCAACTCCGCGACCCAATACGCGGGGTTGATCGCCGACAAATCGAGCGCGGTGTCCCAGGCGATGCCATCGGCAAATTGCAGGTTCAAATGCCCGACGGCCTTGCCCTGCCCGGCTTCGAGTTGAATCTGTTGCAGATAGATTTTTGTCAGGTCGCCACTGAACGGGCTTTCGAGGCTGAACGCACCGGCCGGGCCGTCGAGGGCGGATTTAAAGTGACCGATGTATTGGCCGTCGGTGTAGGAGACTTCACCGTTGAAGCTGCGCAACGCCACTTCTGGCTCGTTGATCAGCGGATAGAGGCTGTGCCAGGGGAAGTCCAGCCAGTCGATCTTCGCGTCGGCGCTCAGGCCTTTGCTCCAGTCGAGGTTGCCGGTGAGCTTGACGGTTTGCTTGTCGTTGGCCGTCAGGTCGAGTGCGGCAATCTGCGCGCCGCTGGCGTCGACCTTGCCTTGCAGCACCAGGGCGACCGGGCCCTTTTCAGCGGGCAACGTGGCTTTGCCGAGCAGTTGGTAACCGTTCTTCAGGTCGCCGTCGCCGGTGAGTTCCAGTTGATTGAGTTGCAAGGTGTCCGGCAGATCGGCGCTGGGCTTGAAGCCGTCGGCGGTAATCCGTACTTTCGCCGGAAGGTTGTCGACCAGCGGTTGCAGCTCGCCAGTCAGTCGGCCATTCAAGTAACCGCTGCTGTCGGCTGTCAGGTTCAGGGTTTTCAGCAGGTCGCCGTCCGCCTTCAGCGCCAGGCTCCAAGGCTCCGGGGCCGGCAGCGTCAATGTGCCTTCGGCCTTTAGCGGCCAGTTGCCGCTGGGTTGCAGCAGACCGGACAGATTCAGGCTGAGCTCGTCACGCTGCAACTTCACCGAGTCGATCTGCAACCCTTGCGCCGTCCAGTGCGCGGCCAGTTGCAAGCCTTTGAGTTCTTCGCTGCCGTTGAACAGCAGACTGCCGACCTGCACATCGCCCAGTTCGATCGCCAGGGGCAAGTCCAGATCCGGAAGCGTGATCGGCCCGCTGCTTTCTTCTTCGGTGCCTGGCGGGAATTGCAGGCTGACCTGCTCGGCCTTCAATTGCTCGATGCACAAGGTCATGCGCATCAGGCACAACGGCGACCAGGCGAATATCGGTTTGCTCAGTTCAACCCGGCTGGTGTCCTGCTGCCACAACAGATGATCGGCACTCCACTGCCCGCCCAATCGTCCCTGGAAATTCTCCACGGTCAGACCCGGCACCCATCCGAGCGCCCAACGGCTGCCCGTCGCCGTGCCCAGTACCGCGGTCACGGCCAGGACGACCAGCATCAGCAGCGCCAGAATCGCCAGCAGCGTTATTTTCAAACCACGCTTCACAGCTCAGGCCCCATGGAAAAGTGCAGTCGAATGCCGCCGTCGTCGTCCATCGCGTGGGCCAGGTCGAGGCGAATCGGCCCCACCGGTGACACCCAGCGCACGCCGATGCCCACGCCGGTCTTGAGGTTCGGCAGTTCGAGTGTATTAAAGGAGTTGCCCTGGTCAACGAAGGTCGCGACCCGCCATTTCTCGGCGACGGAGTACTGATATTCGACGCTGCCGGCAACCATGTAGCGGCCACCGATGCGGTCGCCCTCGGAGTTCTCCGGGGACAGGCTCTGATAGTCGTAGCCGCGCACGCTCTGATCGCCACCAGCGAAAAAGCGTAACGACGGCGGTACCGACTTGTAGCCGTTGGTGGCGCTGCCGCCGACCTGTACCCGACCGAGGAAACGGTGTTTGTCGAAAACCGTGGTCAAGCCTTTGACCAGCGCGGTGCCGTAAAGCAGGTTAGTGTCCGAACCCAAGCCTTCCTTGGCCACTTTGGTCTCGAATTCCAGGCGATAGCCGTTGTGCGGGTCGATGCGGTTGTCGCTTTTCAAGTAGGAATAACTGACGCCGGGCATCAGCAAAGTACTGAGTCCCGAGTCGTCGCCAAGCCGGTATTCCTCGCGCTGCCACTTGAGCGAGACCACGCGCTGCCAACCGCTGGGCAGCTTGCTGTGCCACTCAGGGCCGAGGGTCAGGAGTTTGCTCAGGGAGTCCTTGTCGGCGATTTCTTCGTTTTGATAACCGCCGGCGAAACGCAATTTGTCAGTCAGCGGCGGGTCCAGGGGGATGTCGTAAAACACCCCGACGTTCTGCCGTGGCGCCGAGATTTCAGTCTCCCAGCCGTAGCTGTGGCCCTGCGGGTTGACCCAGTGCCGGGTCCAGTTGGCCTTGACCCGGGGGCCGACGTCGGTGGAGTAGCCAAGTCCCAGACCCATGGTCCGTGGTTTGCGGGTTTCGAGTTTGACGTCGACCGGGATCACATCATTCTTCGACGCGGTCGGCGCCGCATCCACCCGCACGCTTTCGAAATAGCCGCTCGATTGCATGGCCTGATTGAGCTCGGCGATCAGCTCTGAGTCGTAAGGTGCGCCTTCCTTGAACGGCACCATGCGTCGCAGCAGGTCTTCGTCGAATGGCGTGTCGCCCTCGAAACTGACCTTGCCCAAGGCATAGCGCGGGCCGCTGTCATAGACGAGGTCGATGTCGGCGACGCCGGCGCGCGGGTCTACCGACAATGTCTGATGAGTGAAGTGACCGCTGAAGAAGCCATAGCGCGAGGCCTGATTCTGGATCAGCTTCTTGGCGTCTTCATAACGACCATGGTTAAGCACCGCGCCGGTTGTCAGCGCAGCGCTTTTGGGCACACGAAAGGATTTGAGGGAGGCCGCCGGACCGTCGACGCGAATCGTGACATTGCGCAAATGCACCGGCTCGCCGGGATCGATGTTGAGGATCAGACGCGGTGTCTTGCCGCCCTTCACGTCACTGTCAATCTGCGGCTGGTAATACCCCAGGGCCTGGGCGGCCTTGCGCGCCTGTTCCTCGGCGCCACGACTGAAGCGCAGCAAGGCTTCTTCGTCACGATCGCCGAGGCTGCCGATATAGCCCTCTATATTGGCTTTCAGTTCATCGTTGGACGGTTTGATCCGCACATCCAATTCACTTTGCGCCAGTGCCGCGCAGCTGGTGAACAGCATCAGCACGCCACTGGTAATTCTTCCTGGAAACTTCATAGGCGCGGATGCTATCACGAGCGTGGGAGCGTGATAGAGCCTGGCATGCAGTGAAAGTTCTACCGAAAGTTTTACCTTTAGGCCGTTGCTGTTTGTAACACCTGGGGATTGGCGTGGAAAAACACGTGTTCGCGGATCGGTCCTACGGCGACCTCGCCGATTTCCTCGTAGCCCTGACGCTTATAGAACTCCAGATAACGAGGATTCCCGGTATCAAGGATCACGCCCTCGGAGGTTTCATCCACGGCGCACCAGTTGTGCACCGCTTGCAGCAGTTGCTCGCCGAAGTGCTTGCCCTGGAACTGCGGATGAATCCCCAGCAACGGCAGGACGTGCACCGAGTCGGACGGCACGCAGGCGGCAACGGCCGCGTGGTAATCGAGGTAGCGGCGGGTGCAACGGAAACCGGTGCTGAGCACCATGCGCAAGCGCCAGGCCCAGCTTTCAGTGACGCCCAGTCGACGTTGTGGCGGAGCGATCAGGGCGATGCCGATCAGGCGGTCGTTGACCAGCAGGCCGATGGCCGGCAGGTCCTGGAGAAAGTGTTGTTTGACCAGTTCCCGCACGGTCGCCCGCACGCGATGTTCGTAGCCGGGGCGTTCGGCTTCGAACAGGTAGCCAAAGGTCGGTTCGTGCCGGTAAGCGTGGTAAAGCAGGGAGCGTGCTTCGTGGGCGTAGCCGCTGTCGAGCATGTGGATATCGGCAATGGCGGTCGAGGTTTCGGGCATAACGGTAGATCTCCCCGGGGCGCCGCTCAAAATGGCGGCGTTCTTATTGGTACGAGCTTATAAGCATCGGCACAGTTCCTTGCTGATCCAAATCAGTGCTGATGCTTAAGCCGTCTTCGCGAGCAAGCCCGCTCCCACAAGGTATAGACCAGACTCAAGAAATTGGGTGGTCTGCACCGAGTTCCACTGTGGGAGCGGGCTTGCTCGCGAAGGCGTCAGCATAGACGTCGCATCTCTACAGCCAAACACGCGCGCCCTCACCCAGCACTGGCCCGATTCCTACAGGTCAGCTAGCATCGCCCTTTTGCCAGGACTGCCGACCATGAAGATCGTCTCCTTCAACATCAACGGGCTGCGCGCTCGCCCGCATCAGCTGGCGGCGCTGATCGAAAAGCACCAGCCAGACGTGATCGGACTGCAGGAAACCAAAGTTCACGACGACCAGTTCCCGCTGGCCGAGGTTCAAGCGCTGGGTTATCACGTGTATTTCCACGGGCAGAAAGGCCATTACGGCGTCGCCCTGCTCTCCCGTAAAGAACCGATTGCGCTGCATAAAGGCTTCGCCACCGATGAAGAAGACGCCCAGCGTCGCTTCATCTGGGGCACCTTCGCCGACGCCAACGGCGTGCCGGTGACCATCATGAACGGGTATTTCCCACAGGGCGAAAGCCGCGATCACCCGACCAAGTTCCCGGCCAAGGAGCGTTTCTACGGCGACCTGCAACTGTTGCTGGAAAGCCAGTTCAGCAATGAACAGCCGGTGGTGGTGATGGGCGACGTGAACATTTCCCCGGAAGACTGCGACATCGGCATCGGCCCGGACAACATGAAGCGCTGGCTGAAAACCGGCAAATGCAGCTTCCTGCCGGAAGAACGCGAGTGGATGGCCCGCCTGAAGAACTGGGGCCTGGTGGACAGTTTCCGCCACTTGAACCCGGACGTGGCCGACCGTTTCAGCTGGTTCGACTACCGCAGCCGCGGCTTTGAAGACGAGCCCAAGCGCGGGCTGCGGATTGACCTGATCATGGCGTCCCATGGGCTGTTGCCACGGGTCAAGGATGCAGGCGTGGATTACGACCTACGCGGAATGGAAAAACCGTCCGATCATGCGCCGATCTGGCTTGAGTTGAGCTGATCGTTTTTTACTGATCGTTCCCACGCTCTGCGTGGGAATGCAGCCCGTGACGCTCCGCGTCACTGGACGCGGAGCGTCCCTGGAGGCATTCCCACGCAGAGCGTGGGAACGATCACTGTCATCTTTTAGAAACCTCACTGACTTATTCTCCCGGCACTTCCTTTGGCCAACTAAGGTGCCGGCATGACGCTGCGCATATTGTTCCTGTTGACGCTGTTCGCCTGTTTGCCATTGACGGCGTCGGCGGGTGATTTGCCGACACCCGAAAACGGTCCGGTCCTGCGCATCCAGGGCTCCAACACCATCGGCGCTGCATTGGGGCCGGCGCTAGTCGAAGGACTGATGCGTGAACAGGGCCTACTCAAGGTCCACAGCGAAGTCCCGGACAAAGCCAACGAACAACGCATCGTCGGCGAAACCGTTCAGGGGCGTCGAGTAGTGGTGGACGTCGCGGCCCATGGCTCCAGCACCGGCTTCAGCGCCCTGAAAACCGCCTCCGCCGACCTCGCCGCCTCCTCACGTACGATCAAAGACAGCGAACGGACAGACCTCAAATCCTTGGGCGACTTCAAAAGTGCCGGCGCCGAGCAAGTCATCGCCATCGATGGACTGGCGATCATCCTTCATCCGCAAAACCCCCTGAACCAACTCAACACCGAACAACTGGCGCGAATTTTCAGCGGTGAGGCAAAAACCTGGGAAGAACTCGGCGGCAGCGGTGGGACGATTCACCTGTATGCGCGGGATGATCAGTCGGGCACGTACGACACCTTCAAGGAATTGGTCCTCAGTCGGCGTGGGAAAACCCTGAGTAGCGCCGCGAAACGTTTCGAATCCAGCGAGCAATTGTCCGACGCCGTCAGCCAGGACCCGCAAGGCATCGGTTTTATCGGTTTGCCCTACGTGCGCCAAGCCAAAGCCGTGGCGATTGCCGATGGCCAATCCCAGGCCATGTTGCCGCTCGATAACCTGATTGCCACTGAGGATTATCCGCTGTCCCGGCGACTGTTCTTTTACCTGCCGCCCAACGGGAAAAACCTGTGGGCGCAAGCGCTGGTGGCGTTCGCGCAAAGCAGCAAAGGGCAGGAAATCGTCGCATCCAATGGTTTTATCGCACAGACTGTGCAAGCCATGAGTGTCACGCCGAACGCCTTGATGCCCGAGGGTTATCAAGCGCTAAGTCGCCACGCCCAGCGGTTGTCGGTGAATTTTCGTTTCGAGGAAGGCAGCGCGACGCTGGACAACAAGGCCCGACAAGACTTGTCGCGGGTGCTCGACTATATAAAGCAGCGCGACAAAATCAACCGACAGGTGACACTGGTGGGGTTCGGCGATGCCAAGAGCGATCCGGCGCGTGCCGACTTGTTGTCGAAGTTGCGGGCGATGGCAGTGCGGCGGGAGCTGGTGAAAAGCGGCGTGGTGTTTCGCGAGATTCGCGGCTTTGGCGCCGAGATGCCGGTGGCGGCGAATAGCGCGGATGAGGGGCGGATCAAGAATCGGCGGGTTGAGGTTTGGGTGTATTGAGTCAGGTGTTAATTGGTTGAATCGACCGACGCCTTCGCGAGCAAGCCCGCTCCCACAGGTTCAGCGTGATCCCTGTGGGAGCGGGCTTGCCCGCGATGAACGATGACGCGGTATCTGTCAGTGCCCGCTACGCATCATCTCTTTGGGCACGTACTTGCCAATCTCGAACTTGCCGATCGCCGCGCGGTGCACTTCGTCCGGGCCGTCGGCCAGGCGCAGGGTGCGTTGCATGGCATACATGTAGGCCAGCGGGAAATCGTTGGAAACCCCTGCCCCGCCATGAATCTGGATCGCCCGGTCGATCACCCGCAACGCCACGTTCGGCGCGACGACTTTGATCTGCGCGATCTCGCTCTTTGCCACCTTGTTACCGACGGTGTCCATCATGTACGCCGCTTTCAATGTCAGCAGGCGTGCCATGTCGATTTCCATCCGCGAGTCGGCAATCTTGTCGATGTTGCCGCCCAGGCGTGCCAGCGGTTTACCGAACGCAGTGCGGCTCACCGCACGTTTGCACATCAACTCCAGCGCACGTTCGGCCATGCCGATCGAACGCATGCAGTGGTGAATCCGGCCTGGGCCAAGGCGACCCTGGGCGATTTCGAAGCCGCGTCCTTCGCCCAACAGAACGTTTTCGTACGGCACCCGAACGTTTTCAAACAGCACCTCGGCGTGACCGTGAGGCGCGTCGTCGTAGCCGAACACCGGCAGCGGACGAACGATCTTCACGCCCGGGGCATCCACCGGCACCAGAATCATCGAGTGCTGGGCGTGGCGTGGCGCGTCCGGATTGCTCAGGCCCATGAAAATCAGAATCTTGCAGCGCGGGTCGCAGGCGCCTGAAGTCCACCATTTTTTGCCGTTGATCACCCACTCGTCGCCATCACGCACAGCGCGGGCGGCCATGTTGGTGGCGTCGGACGAAGCCACGTCCGGTTCGGTCATGGCGAACGCCGAGCGGATCTCGCCACGCAGCAGCGGTTCGAGCCAGCGTTGCTTCTGTTCTTCGTTGGCATAACGCACCAGCACTTCCATGTTGCCGGTGTCCGGCGCGGAGCAGTTGAAGGGCTCAGGACCGAGCAGCGAACGGCCCATGATTTCCGCCAGTGGCGCGTATTCGAGGTTGGTCAGGCCCGCACCGAGTTCGGACTCCGGCAGAAACAGATTCCACAACCCTTCAGCCTTGGCCTTGATTTTGAGCTCTTCCATGATCGCGGTCGGCTGCCAGCGATCGCCTTCGGCGACCTGGCGCTCGAACACCGCTTCGGCGGGGTAAACGTAGGTGTCCATGAACGCGGTCACGCGCTCACGCAGTTCCTGAACCTTGGGCGAATAAGCGAAATCCATGAGCAGATACCTTCTTGGGCAGAGGTTGTTTAGGTCATGCAATCGATGCTAGAACAGCTACGAAAATTTACCTAGCCTATTCTCGGCGTGTATTAACATTCATCACCGATATATGATCGGGTGATTGCCAAGGCCTCCGGCCGCAACAAAACGCCCCAAACAATAAGAGTGCAGCGCAATGAATCTGAGCAAGGTCGACCTCAACCTTTTCATCGTCTTCGACGCGATCTACACCGAAGCCAACCTGACCCGCGCCGGGCAGATTGTCGGCATTACCCAGCCTGCGGTCTCGAACGCTCTGGCCCGCCTGCGCGAGACCTTCAACGATCCGTTGTTCGTGCGAACTGCGCAGGGCATGGTGCCGACGCCGATGGCGCAGAACATCATTGGGCCGGTACGCAACGCCCTCTCCTTGCTGCGGGTGTCGGTGCAGGAAAGCCGGATCTTCAACCCGTTGCAGGCGGTCAAGACGTATCGCATCAGCATGACCGACCTGACCGAAGCGGTGATTCTGCCGCCGCTGTTCCAGCGCCTGCGCCGCCTGGCGCCGACGGTGATCATCGAAAGTTTTCTGTCCAAGCGCCGCGAGACCACCAAGGAACTGGCGGCCGGGCGTCTGGACTTCGCCGTCGATGCGCCGCTCAACACCGATCCGCAGGTGCGTCACGTCAAGTTGATGGAAGACCGTTACGTCTGTGCCATGCGAAAGGGTCACCCGCTGGCGGGCAAAGAGAAATTCACTCTCGACGATTATCTGTCGCTGACCCACATCCATATTTCCAGCCGTCGCAGCGGCCTGGGTCATGTCGACCTGGCCCTCGGAAAAATGGGCATCCAGCGCAAAATCGCCCTGCGTTCCCAGCATTACCTGATGGCGTCCCAGGTGTTGCAGCAGACCGACATGGTCATGACCGTGCCGGAGCGCTTTGCCCGCCGCCATGACTTGTACTCGGTGAACCTGCCGGTCAATGACGTGCCGCCGGTGGAAACCCACCTCTACTGGCACGAAAGCACCGACCAGGACCCGGCCAACCGCTGGATGCGCGAACAGATGATCGAGTTGTGCCAGCAAGTGACGGCGCATGAGAAGAAGCTCGATAAGGTGTAAGGCGTTGGACCATGGCACGCCCTTCGCGAGCAAGCCCGCTCCCACATTCGACCGCATTCTTTTTGAAGGAACTCGGTCAAATGTGGGAGCGGGCTTGCTCGCGAAGAGGCCCGCAAGAACACTGAAGAACCATGCCCCTTGACGTAAACGTCAACCTGCCATTAGCTTAGCGCCATGACCTTCTTCGAGCGCGTCCATGAGCAGCCAGACCTATAGCATTTCCGACCTCGCCCGCGAGCTCGACATCACCACGCGGGCCATTCGCTTTTATGAAGAGCAAGGCCTGCTCAGCCCTGAGCGTCGTGGCCAGGAACGCGTCTACACACCCCGTGACAAGGTCAGCCTGAAGCTGATCCTGCGGGGCAAGCGCATTGGCTTCTCCCTGGCCGAGTGCCGCGAGCTGATCGAACTCTACGACCCCACCGGCGGAAATCAGAAACAGCTGCAAACCATGCTGAACAAGATCGCCGAACGTCGCGAACAGCTGGAGCAGCAGATGCTCGACATCGAGCAGATGAAGCTGGAACTCGATACGGCGCAAGAGCGCTGCACCCAGGCGCTGGAGCAGACGATCAAGAGCCAGGAAGCAATTCAGTAAGTCAACACAGCCCCCCTGTGGGAGCGGGCTTGCTCGCGAAAGCGGTCTATCTGCGAAAATCGCTGTTGAATGTAAGTCCGCTTTCGCGAGCAAGCCCGCTCCCACAGGTTCTCTGAACATTCAGAAGGTCGATTCCCATGTCCCTACCCTCTCGCGTACGTCTGGTCGAAGTCGGTCCCCGCGACGGTCTGCAAAACGAAGCCCAGCCCATCAGCGTTGCCGACAAGGTGCAACTGGTCGATGCGCTGACCGCGGCGGGCCTTGGCTATATAGAAGTCGGCAGTTTCGTTTCGCCCAAGTGGGTGCCGCAAATGGCCGGTTCCGCCGATGTCTTCGCGCAGATCCAGCGCAAATCGGGCGTGACCTATGGCGCACTCGCCCCCAACCTGCGCGGGTTTGAGGATGCAATGGCGGCCGGGGTCAAGGAAGTCGCGGTGTTCGCAGCGGCGTCCGAAGCGTTTTCCCAGCGCAATATCAATTGCTCGATCAGCGAAAGCCTGGAGCGCTTCGTGCCGATCATGGACGCCGCCAAGCAGCATGGTGTCAGCGTGCGCGGTTACGTGTCCTGCGTGCTGGGCTGCCCTTACGAAGGTAACGTCGCGCCGGAACAGGTTGCCCGGGTCGCCCGCGAGCTCTACGCGATGGGCTGCTATGAAGTGTCCCTGGGCGACACCATCGGCACCGGCACCGCTGGCGCGACCCGCAAGATGTTCGACGTGGTCTCGGCCGCTGTGCCGCGTGAAAAGCTGGCCGGCCACTTCCACGACACCTACGGCCAGGCCATGGCCAACATCTATGCGAGCTTGCTGGAAGGCATCGCGGTGTTCGACAGTTCCATCGCCGGCCTCGGCGGCTGCCCGTACGCCAAGGGCGCCAGCGGTAACGTCGCCACCGAAGACGTGGTTTACCTGCTCAACGGCCTGGGTATTGAAACCGGTATTGACCTCGACGCTCTGATTCTGGCCGGTCAACAGATCTGCTCCGTGCTGGGGCGACCGACCGGTTCGCGCGTGGCCAAGGCTCGTAGCGCACAGTGAGGTGTGGGGTGTTACCGCTGCATCTGAAACGTGGGGCATAAGCGAGTAACACGGAAACAAATTGTCTGGTTTCGCCCGAAGGAAAAATCCGAAAAAATATTAAATAATTGATTTATAACGATTTTTTAAAGTTGGCACGGCTTCTGCTATCTCTACTGCATAACAAGAACAAAAAAAGCGGCAAACCTAATAAAAATAAGACGTAACGACTCTGACATAACAAAAACAACACGGCAGAGACGCAGCTAACAGATTTTTTTGGAGAGGATGTGCTTTTCAGGGTGCTTTTCGGAGTCACCCGCAACCGGGCAGAGAATAATAAAACTACCTTCAGGTAGCTCCCGAACTGGTTGGATCGCTTAGCGAAAAAGTAGATCAGCGCTCAAAAAAATACGTTTGCTCTTGATCCCGGATGGGGATCGACAAAAACAGCGGTAAAGGGCCACGGTCACTAAAAACAACAACAGACCGCCCCTCAATAATAAAAAAAGAGCACGCGCAACGAAAATTAAAGGGGAGCTTCGGCTCCCCTTTGTGCTTTCTGCGATTCAGGTTTTCACCACCGCCCCTGTGGGAGCCAGCCTGCTGGCGATTGCGGTGGCTCAGACAAATGAATGTCGCTCCGCTATCGCCAGCAGGCTGGCTCCCACAAGGGAGAATTTGTCAGACCTGCTTTTCGCGCAATTCCTCAATACTGACCTCACGCATCCGGAACTTCTGGATCTTGCCCGTCACGGTCATCGGAAACTCCTCCACGAACTTGAAGTAACGCGGCGTCTTGAAGTGTGCGATGCGTTCCTTGCACCACGCTTGCAGCTCTTGTTCGGTCGCACTATGGCCCGGGTGGAACTTGATCCAGGCGACAATCTCTTCACCATAGCGAGAGCATGGAATCCCGATCACCTGCACGTCCGCCACCGCCGGATGGGTAAAGAAGAACTCTTCCAGCTCCCGCGGGTATATGTTCTCACCGCCGCGAATGATCATGTCCTTGTTGCGTCCGGCAATGCATACATAACCCTCGTCGTCCATGCTCGCCAGGTCGCCAGTGTGCATCCAGCCGGCCTGATCGATGGCTTCTGCGGTGCCTTGCGGGTTGTTCCAGTAACCGAGCATCACGCTGTAACCGCGCGTGCACAGTTCGCCGATGGTGCCGCGTGGCACCAGGTTGCCGGCTTCGTCGATGATCTTGCTTTCCAGTTGCGGCTGGGTCCGGCCGACGGTGGTGACGCGCAGTTCCAGTTCGTCTGACGGACCGGTCTGCAATGACACGGGGCTTGTTTCCGTCATGCCGTAGGCAATCTGCACTTCGCTCATGTGCATCTCGCTGATGACCCGGCGCATCACCTCAATCGGACAAGTCGCCCCGGCCATGATCCCGGTACGCAGGCTCGACAGATCGAATTCGGCGCGTGCGGGCTGATCGAGCATGGCGATGAACATGGTCGGTACGCCGTAAAGCGCGGTGGCCTTTTCTTCGGCGACCGTGGTCAGGGTCAGCAGTGGATCGAACGCATCGTTGGGATAAATCATGGTGCTGCCGTGGGTGATGCAGCCGAGGTTGCCCATGACCATGCCGAAGCAGTGATAAAGCGGCACCGGGATAACCAGGCGGTCATTGGCCGTCAGCCCGAGGCTTTCGCCAACCATGTAACCGTTGTTGAGAATGTTGTAGTGACTGAGGGTCGCGCCTTTCGGGAAACCGGTGGTGCCGGAGGTGTACTGGATGTTCACCGCCTGATCGAAATGCAGACTGTCCTGACGTTCACGCAGTTGTTCGGCGGACACGCTGGCGGCGAGATCGGCCAGTTGCGACCACGGCAGGAAACCCGAGGGTGGTTGCGCATCCAGACTGATGACGCCGCGTAGTTCCGGCAGGCGCTCGCTCTGCAGCTTTCCGATGGATTGCTCCGCCAGCTCAGGCACCAGGCCTTGCAGCATGCCGTGATAGTCGGAGGTCTTGAATGCACCGGCGCAGACCAGCCATTGGCAGCCGGATTGCTTCAACACGTATTCGAGTTCTGAGCTGCGATACGCCGGGTTGATGTTGACCAGGATCACGCCGATTTTCGCGCTGGCGAACTGGCTGATGCACCACTGCGCGCAGTTCGGCGCCCAGATGCCGAGACGATCGCCAGCCTGCAAGCCCAGCGCCAACAGAGCTCTGGCGTGCAGGTCGACGGCGTCGGCCAGTTGCTGCCAGGTGTAGCGCAACTGTTGGTGGCGCACGACCAGCGCCTCCCCGTCGGGATAGTGCGCGACGGTCTGATCGAACTTCTCACCGATGGTCATCGCCAACAAGACTTTGTCCTGGGATCCACGAGTGTAGCTGCGCTGCGGGTTTGCACTGGGTTGATCCATGACGACCCCTATTGTCTTTATTAGTGGGTGTTACGGCGGCCCCCCACAGGGTTGGCTCGCCTTCTATGAACTGGCCCTACTGTCGCTCAAGTTGACGTTAACGTAAAGGGTGATTGACAGCCATTCGTCACAGGCTTACGTTAACGTAAAGGTGAGAGCCGAATCACTGCCCTCCCCGCCCAACAAAAAAGCCAAAAGGTGACCCATGAGCTACCCATCCCTGAACTTTGCCCTCGGTGAAACCATCGACATGCTGCGCGATCAGGTTCAGTCCTTCGTCGCCAAAGAGATCGCCCCGCGCGCCGCTCAGATCGACATCGACAACCTGTTCCCGGCCGACCTGTGGCGCAAATTCGGCGACATGGGCCTGCTCGGCGTTACCGTGCCGGAAGAGTACGGCGGCGCTGGCCTGGGTTACCTGGCGCACGTGGTGATCATGGAAGAAATCAGCCGCGGCTCGGCCTCGGTCGCTCTGTCCTACGGCGCGCATTCCAACCTCTGCGTCAACCAGATCAACCGCAACGGCAATCACGAACAGAAAACCAAGTACCTGCCTAAGCTGATCAGCGGCGAACACATCGGTGCCCTGGCCATGAGCGAACCGAATGCCGGTTCCGACGTGGTGTCGATGAAACTTCGCGCCGATAAACGCGGCGATCACTACGTCCTCAACGGCAGCAAAACCTGGATCACCAACGGTCCTGACGCCAACACCTACGTGATCTACGCCAAGACCGACCTGGAAAAAGGCCCCCACGGCATCACCGCGTTCATCGTAGAACGTGATTCCAAAGGCTTCAGCCGCAGCAACAAATTCGACAAGCTCGGCATGCGCGGCTCCAACACCTGCGAGCTGTTCTTCGATGACGTCGAAGTGCCAGAAGAAAACATCCTTGGCGCCCTCAACGGCGGCGTGAAAGTGCTGATGAGCGGCCTCGATTACGAACGTGTCGTGCTGTCCGGCGGCCCGACCGGAATCATGCAGGCCTGCATGGACCTGATCGTTCCCTACATCCACGACCGCAAGCAGTTCGGCCAAAGCATCGGCGAGTTCCAGCTGATCCAGGGCAAGGTCGCCGACATGTACACCCAACTCAACGCCAGCCGCGCTTACCTTTATGCGGTGGCCCAGGCCTGCGAGCGTGGCGAAACCACCCGCAAGGACGCCGCCGGCGTGATCCTCTACAGCGCCGAAAGAGCGACGCAAATGGCCCTCGACGCGATCCAGATTCTGGGCGGCAACGGCTACATCAACGAGTTCCCGGCGGGTCGTCTGCTGCGTGACGCCAAGCTGTACGAAATTGGTGCCGGCACCAGTGAGATCCGTCGCATGCTGATCGGTCGCGAACTGTTCAACGAAACCCGCTAAACGGAGCTGTCCATGGCTATCCTGCATACCCAGCTCAACCCCCGTTCGGCGGAGTTCGCGGCCAACAGCGCGGCGATGCTCAAACAGGTCGACGCCCTGCACACCCTGCTCGCCCAAGTGCAGCAAGGTGGCGGCCCGAAGGCCCAAGAACGCCATACCTCGCGGGGCAAATTGCTGCCGCGAGAGCGGATCAATCGCCTGCTCGATCCAGGTTCGCCGTTTCTCGAGATCAGTCAGCTGGCCGCCTACGCGGTCTACGGCGAAGACGTTCCGGCGGCTGGCGTGATCGCCGGCATTGGCCGCGTGGAAGGCGTCGAATGCATGATCGTCGCCAACGACGCCACGGTAAAAGGTGGCTCGTATTACCCGCTGACCGTGAAAAAACACCTGCGCGCCCAGACCATCGCCCAGCAAAACCGCTTGCCGTGCATCTATCTGGTGGACTCCGGCGGCGCCAACCTGCCGCGTCAGGATGAAGTGTTTCCGGACCGTGAGCACTTCGGGCGGATCTTCTTTAATCAGGCCAACATGAGCGCCATGGGCATTCCGCAGATCGCGGTGGTCATGGGCTCCTGCACCGCTGGTGGCGCTTATGTGCCAGCGATGGCCGACGAAGCAATCATGGTGCGCCAGCAGGCGACCATTTTCCTCGCCGGCCCACCACTGGTAAAAGCCGCGACCGGTGAAGTGGTCAGCGCCGAAGACCTCGGCGGGGCCGACGTACACTGCAAAATTTCCGGCGTCGCCGACCACTACGCCGAGAGCGATGAACACGCCCTGGCCATTGCGCGACGCAGCGTTGCCAACCTCAACTGGCGCAAACTCGGCGAACTGCAACAGCGCACGCCGATCGCCCCGCTCTACGCCAGCGACGAGTTGTACGGCGTGGTCTCGGCCGACGCCAAGCAGCCGTTCGATGTGCGCGAGGTGATCTCGCGGCTGGTCGACGGTTCGGTGTTCGATGAATTCAAAGCACTGTTCGGGACCACCCTCGTGTGCGGCTTCGCGCATTTGCACGGTTACCCGATCGCGATCCTCGCCAACAACGGCATCCTGTTCGCCGAAGCCGCGCAGAAAGGCGCGCACTTTATCGAACTGGCCTGCCAGCGCGGCATTCCGTTGCTGTTCCTGCAAAACATCACCGGTTTCATGGTCGGCCAGAAATACGAGGCCGGCGGCATCGCCAAGCATGGCGCGAAACTGGTGACCGCCGTGGCGTGTGCCAAGGTGCCAAAATTTACCGTGATCATTGGCGGCAGTTTTGGCGCCGGCAACTACGGCATGTGCGGGCGCGCTTACGATCCGCGTTTCCTGTGGATGTGGCCGAACGCGCGCATCGGCGTGATGGGCGCCGAACAGGCGGCGGGCGTGCTGGTGCAAGTCAAGCGCGAGCAAGCCGAGCGCAGTGGCCAGGGTTTCAGCGCCGAGCAGGAAGCCGAGATCAAGCAGCCGATCCTCGATCAATACGAAGAACAGGGCCACCCTTACTACTCCAGCGCACGGCTGTGGGACGACGGCGTCATCGACCCGGCGCAGACCCGCGACGTGTTGGCTCTGGCCTTGTCCGCGTCGCTGAACGCGCCAATCGAACCGAGCCGCTTCGGCGTGTTCCGGATGTGATTTTCTGTGGGAGCGGGCTTGCTCGCGAAGGATTCACCGCGGTCTCTCTGATGCACCGCGTTATCGTTCTTCGCGAGCAAGCCCGCTCCCACATGAGTTGTGGAGACGGACCAATATGAGCGACTTCAACACCCTCGAACTGCTGACCGACCCACGAGGTTTCGCGACCCTGTGGCTCAGCCGTGAAGAAAAGAACAACGCGTTCAATGCCGAGATGATCCGTGAACTGATCCTCGCGCTGGACAAGGTGTCGACTGATGCCAGCCTGCGGTTTCTGCTGGTGCGCGGCCGTGGCAAGCATTTCAGCGCCGGTGCCGACCTGGCCTGGATGCAGCAATCGGCCGAACTCGATTACCACACCAACCTCGACGACGCCCGGGAACTGGCGGAGCTGATGTACAACCTCGCCAAACTGAAAATCCCGACGCTGGCCGTGGTGCAAGGCGCGGCCTATGGCGGCGCGCTGGGCCTGATCAGTTGCTGCGACATGGCGATTGGTGCCGATGACGCGCAGTTCTGCCTGTCGGAAGTGCGCATCGGCCTCGCGCCAGCGGTGATCAGCCCATTCGTGGTGCAAGCCATCGGCGAACGCGCTGCACGTCGTTATGCGCTGACCGCCGAACGTTTCGGCGGGCAACGGGCGCGGGAAATCGGCCTGTTATCGGAGAGCTATCCGGTCGCTGAGCTGGAACAGAACGTTGAAAAGTGGATCGACAACCTGCTACTCAACAGCCCGGCCGCCATGCGCGTCAGCAAGGACCTGTTGCGTGAAGTCGGCAACGGCGCGCTGACCCCGGCACTGCGTCGCTATACCGAAAATGCCATCGCCCGCATCCGCGTCAGCCCCGAAGGCCAGGAGGGCCTGCGCGCCTTTCTGCAAAAGCGTCCACCGAGCTGGCAAGCCCCGACCACCACCAAGGAGCCGCGTTGATGAGCGCACCTGTTCTCACCACCCTGCTGGTGGCCAACCGTGGCGAAATTGCCTGCCGGGTGATGCGCACCGCCAAGGCGCTGGGCCTGACCACCGTGGCCGTGCACAGCGCCACGGACCGTGACGCCCGACACAGCCGCGAAGCGGATATCCGCGTCGATCTCGGAGGCAGCAAAGCCGCCGACAGTTACCTGCAAATCGACAAACTGATCGCCGCCGCCAAGGCCAGCGGCGCTCAGGCGATTCATCCGGGTTATGGCTTTCTTTCCGAGAACGCCGGGTTCGCCCGTGCCATTGAAGACGCCGGCCTGATCTTCCTCGGCCCGCCCGCCTCGGCCATTGACGCGATGGGCAGCAAGTCCGCCGCCAAAGCCTTGATGGAAACCGCCGGCGTACCTCTAGTGCCCGGCTATCACGGCGAAGCCCAGGATTTCGACACCTTCCGCGACGCCTGCGAACGCATCGGTTATCCGGTGCTGCTCAAGGCCACGGCGGGTGGTGGCGGCAAAGGCATGAAAGTGGTCGAGGACGTCAGCCAGTTAGCCGAAGCCCTGGCCTCGGCGCAACGCGAGGCGAAATCCTCGTTTGGCGATTCGCGGATGTTGGTGGAGAAATACCTGCTAAAACCGCGTCACGTGGAAATCCAGGTGTTCGCTGATCAACACGGCAACTGCCTGTACCTCAACGAACGTGACTGCTCGATTCAGCGTCGCCATCAGAAAGTCGTCGAAGAAGCGCCCGCTCCCGGCTTGAGCCCGGAACTGCGCCGCGCCATGGGCGAAGCCGCCGTGCGTTCGGCCCAGGCCATCGGCTATGTCGGTGCCGGCACCGTCGAGTTTTTGCTGGATTCGCGCGGCGAGTTTTTCTTCATGGAGATGAACACGCGTCTGCAGGTCGAGCACCCGGTGACCGAAGCGATCACCGGTCTCGACCTGGTGGCCTGGCAGATTCGCGTAGCACGCGGTGAAACGTTGCCAATGACTCAAGAGCAGGTTCCGCTGATCGGCCATGCGATTGAAGTGCGTCTGTATGCCGAAGACCCGAGCCATGATTTCCTGCCCGCCACCGGGCGCCTGGCGCTGTATCGCGAATCGGCCGAAGGCCCTGGCCGTCGGGTCGACAGCGGTGTTGAAGAAGGCGATGAAATTTCACCGTTCTACGACCCGATGCTCGGCAAGCTGATTGCCTGGGGCGAGGACCGTGAACAGGCGCGCCTGCGGTTGTTGAGCATGCTGGATGAGTTTGCGATCGGCGGGCTCAAGACCAACATTAACTTCCTGCGCCGGATCATCGCTCACCCGGCATTCGCTGCGGCGGAACTGGATACCGGATTTATTCCGCGTTATCAGGAGCAATTGCTGCCAGAGCCTGCGGACCTTAGCGATGAGTTCTGGCAAGCCGCCGGCCAGGCGTTTGCGCAGAGCCAGCCGGGTACTCCGCGTGCTGATGACCTGAGTTCGCCTTGGGCTGTGGGCAATGGTTTCCGTGCCGGACTACCGAGAGAAATCACCCTTCACTTGAGTTGCGAAGGACAGGACCGGGCGCTGACGCTGGGTAACGTTGACACCCACACCGCACAGCTCAAGGACGAACAACTGCTGACCGAACACGACGGCGTGCGCCGCCAGCACCGGACAATTCGCCGGGGCGAGGTGGTGTACCTGCAATGGGAAGGTGAACTGCGCCGCATCGAGGCCTACGACCCGATCAGTGCAGTCGAAGCCAGCCACAGCCATCAAGGTGGGCTCACTGCCCCCATGAACGGCAGCATCGTGCGCGTACTGGTCGAAGCCGGGCAAACGGTCGAAGCCGGGGCGCAACTGGTGGTGCTGGAAGCGATGAAGATGGAGCACAGCATTCGCGCGCCTCATGCCGGGGTGATCAAGGCGCTTTATTGCCAGGAAGGCGAAATGGTCAGCGAAGGCAGTGCATTGGTCGAGCTGGAAGAAGCGTGAAATGAAGATCGGTCCTACGCACTGCGAGGACCGATCTGATTAGAATTTAGCCGTTGCCTGAACCACCACGCCAAGGATTCGGCACTCTTCGGTGAACAGGGCTTTCGGATACGTCGGATTGAGCGGGACCAGGTAACGCTGCCCGCCCTCCTCGATCAGCTTGCGGAAGATCGCTTCGACGCTATCTGCCCATTGCGCGATCACCAGCTTCCCGGGCTCCGGCACAATGGCCGGGTCCACCAGAATCATCATGCCCTCGGCAATGCTGATACCGCTGGGTGCAGTCATCGCATCGCCGACCACCTCGAGCCAGAAGGCCGCGCCTTGAGCGTGGTAATCGGTCAGTTCGAAACGCGGCTTGCCGTAGACCGAAAGCTCACCGTCACGCACCTCGGCAGGCAGGCGCCAGTCACTGACCGGGTAACGGAAGTACGGGTTGTACTTGTGCGTCAGGGACATCTCGTCATCCTGCAGCACCAAGGGCTCCCGGATCACCATCGCCACTTCCAGAAAATCCATCCCGAGCGCCCGCAAGACACGATTCATGTCTTCGATGCTCGGCTGACGGCGTTTATTCAGCCAGTGACCCACACCGCCCTGGGACATCCCGAGGCGATCGGCGAGTACTTCCTGAGTGACTTTGAGTTCACTCATCTTGGCTTTGACCAACTCAATCCATTTATCCATGGGCGGCACGATACGTGGCGGACTCCGAGCGACAAAACACAAATTGTAGTATTTAAATTCTCGTCACAAATACAGTTCGTACTAGGATTGGTTCACGGATCTGAATCTATCACGGAGCTTGCCATCGCCATGACGTTAACCAGCAATGACCTGTCGGATATGCAAATGGACACCACCCTCACCTCGCCCAAAGGCAACGCCGCCGCGCAAAAAGCCTTGGACTATTACTTGAAACCAACTGTGTCAGAAGCGGTGGTGGAGGAGCGATTTTTTGATGTGAACCCTGCCGTCAGCGGAGAAGAGGCGCTGGTGCATGCGTCGGATCTGTTGCGGTGTGCCGCGGCAACTGCCTACGAGTCTGCCAGCAATCTGAACGGCGCAAGGCGCGACCTGGCCTTTTCGACGGTGCATATGATCGACATGGCCAAGGCGATGATTGATCGCTCTTTACAAGGGCATCAGTGCGCCTGAGTCAGACGCACTTTTGAGGAAGACGGGAAAGAATTTTCCAATCGTGCAGATAAAATCATTTGACTTGCAAACGAGAATGATTATTATTGCATGCAGCTGGTCGCGAGATCAGTCGATGGACCAAGAGACCTTAGGTCGGTCTCCTGGACTATCTCCTCATCAGGCTAATCACGGTTTTTGACCCGGCTTTTTGCCGGGTCTTTTTTTTGCCAGTTATTCTGGCTTTGGCTTCAGGCTAATGAAGTCTTTAGGTGTTGCGAATTCGATTGGCGCGGATGATATCAAAAGAATATCGATTGGCAAGAGAAGCCCGGCCTCATTGGCCCAAACTAATGAAAAATAGCACTTGAGAATCAATCGCACAGTCTCTAAGCTGCGTCTGCGTCAAGGAAGACGCCCCCCTTTTACCCCCGCAATTTCCCCCGGTTTTTCCCTTCCCAGCGTGTAAAGTAGCAGCCATAAAAATCATATTCAGGAATCGACTATGACCGTGGCTAAATCCTCTTTCGACATCAGCGCAAATTTCGACAGCGGCAACATTGAAGTGCTGGACATCAGCAATCCACTTCAAGCCCTGCTGGCCATCAAACCCGACACCCGCAGCCAACATTTCCAGTGGTTCCATTTCAAGGCCAGCGGTCTGCACGTCGGTCAAGAGCACTGGTTTCGTCTGAATAATGCCAGCAAGTCTTCGTATAACAAGGCCTGGGACGGGTATCAGGCCGTAGCGTCCTACGATCACGTGAATTGGTTCCGCGTGCCGACCATTTTCGAAGGCGACTGCCTGCGTTTCAGCCTTGAAGCCACGGCCACTCACGCCTGGTTTGCCTACTTCGAACCCTACAGCCGCGGCCGTCACGACTGGCTGATCGAGCAGGCGCTGACCAAGGCCGGTACTCAATTGCTGGCCACCGGCAAAAGCGCAGAAGGTCGTGACATCCAGTTACTGCGTAAAGGCACCGGCGCCGAAGGTCAGCGCAAGGTCTGGATGATCGCCCAGCAACACCCCGGCGAACACATGGCCGAGTGGTTCATGGAAGGCGTGATCGAACGCCTGGAAAACCACGACGATCCGGTCCTGAACAAACTGCTGGCCAGCGCCGACCTGTACCTGGTGCCGAACATGAACCCGGACGGTGCCTTCCACGGTCACCTGCGCACCAACGCCATGGGCCAGGACCTGAATCGCGCCTGGCAGAGCGCCAGCCAGGAAATCAGCCCGGAAGTGTTGTTCGTTCAGCAGCAAATGGAAAAGTACGGCGTCGACTTGTTCCTCGACATCCATGGTGATGAAGAAATCCCCTACGTGTTCACCGCCGGTTGCGAAGGTAACCCGGGGTATACGCCACGGATCGAAAAACTCGAAACCCACTTCCGCGATCATCTGAAACACCTGACCAAAGACTTTCAGACCAAGCACGGCTACACCCGCGACGAACCGGGCAAAGCCAACATGACGCTGGCCTGCAACAGTGTCGGTCAGAAATACGACTGCCTGTCGCTGACCCTGGAAATGCCCTTCAAGGACAACAACGACGCGCCCAACGCGCTGACGGGTTGGTCGGGCAAGCGCTCCAAGCAACTGGGCAAGGACGTGCTGACGACCGTTGCCGATATGATCGATACCCTGCGCTGACAACGCGGTCCATGTAGCAGCTGCCGAAGGCTGCGTTCGGCTGCGCAGCAGTCGTAATTCGGACACCTCGGTTGATATGAAAGACCGCGGTGTTTGATTTACGACTGCTTCGCAGCCGAACGCAGGCTACGCCAGCTGCTACACAGGTTTAGCCGCGATCCTTGCCTCGCAACATGCTATCCAGCACATCATCACGCCGCACCCAACCGTGAAACAACGCTGCCGCCAGATGCAGCAACACGGTCAGAAACAGCAAATACGCCAGATACCCGTGAGCCTTGCGCAAAAACGCAAACACCTGCGCATTGGCCGGCAGGATCGACGGCAACTGAATCGAACTGCTCAGCATCACCGGGTCCCCGGCCGCCGAAATCATCGCCCAGCCCAGCAGCGGCAAAATCAGCATCAACGCGTACAACAAAACATGCGAAGCCTTGGCTGCCAGTGCCTGCCAACCCGGCAAGTCCGCCGGCAACGGCGGCTGTTGCGTGGAAAAACGCACCACCAAACGCACAATCACCAGCAACAGAATCGCGACGCCCAACGGTTTGTGCAGATGGATCAGCCACTCATGACGTTCGGACACCGAGGCCACCATGCCGGCGCCGATAAACAGCATCGCAATGATCATCAGCGCCATCAGCCAATGCAGCAGCCGCGCCAATGGCGCGAAATGATTCGGTTGAGCGCTCATTGATGAGCCTCCTGTTTAGCGTTGGCGGCAGGCAACTGGCTGACTTCACTGGTGCGACGCAGGTAGGAACTGGCGTAACCCGCCGAGCGCGCGGCGAGCAATGGGTCGTCGGAACCCTCAATACCGGCCGGCAATACGAGCGGGTCGTAGTTGATATCGCGGCACTCGCCATCGAGTTGCGGTTGCGTGCGTTCAAGCACCAGGGTGCCGGCGTTCACCACTTTGCGACCGTCAGGCCAGGCCTTGCTGGCATCGTTGACCGGGTCACCGGGGTTCGCCAGGGTGATGTTCAACTGCCAACGCAGCGGCCCGGCGGATATACGCTGAACCAGGTCTTTTTCCAGGAAGTCAGCCCCTTCAGGCGCCGTGGCACCGGCAGCATCCTGGGCAATCGGCGTCATGCTCCAACGTACGGCTTGGCGCTGACCGGCCGCGTTCACCAGGTAAAACGCGTTGACGCTGTTGTAAGTCTCCGTCGCATAACTGGCCGACGGCTTGGCGGTCTTGATCCAGGCTAGGAACGGCGCGGCCTCCGGATGTGAACCAAAGAATGCCGGCACAGCCGCAGGATTGGGCTTACCGGTGGCCGGGTCCGGCGATTGTGCTTGCTGCAATTGATAGAACGCTTCAGGCGTGCCCACCGGGAACACCGGCATGCTGTTCATCCCGGTGCGCCATTGCTGGCCGTTAGCCTGAGTGAAACGCAACGCCATGCTGCGGATCGGCACGCTGCTGTCAGGTGCGTAAGGATTGCCGGCGGGCAACGCGAAACGCCCGACCACCGGGGTTTGCGCCTCATTGAACACCTGCGCACTGGAATAAGTGCGCGCCTCGCCACTGCTTTCGAAATGCCCGATCACGCACACCCCTTTGGAGTGATTGCGCCGGAACCCCGGGTGCACTCCATTGTTGGTTTCCAGCACGTTAATCAGTTTTTTCGGCGTCAGACGCTGTGGGTCAAAGGTGCCGTTGACGTAGGCAAAAGCCCCGGCCAACGCAGCAACCACCACAGCAATGCCGGCCAGGCGCAATGTCAGGCTTGCGGTACTCAGCGGTGGCCGGGTGGGCGGTGATGAACGATCTACCATGAATGACTCCAGGGCCATCGGCCACAAGTGAGAAGAACCAAGCAGACGTACGCCACACCGCTTTATTCCATCGCCCGGTATTTATTTTTCCAGGCGTGGAATAACCTCAAGTGCCGGGCGTCTTCCTAGTCCACAGCGTAGTGACTAGTCAGAACTTCATGAACGATATCGACGAACAACTCAGAGAAATCATTCCCAGATTGCGCCGGTTCGCCGTGTCGTTGACACGCAATCCCAGCAGCGCGGACGATCTGGTGCAGTCGAGCCTGGAGCGCGCCCTGTCGAGTTGGGGCGACAAACGCCCCGAAGGCGACTTGCGCGCCTGGCTGTTTTCGATACTTTATCGGCAGTTTCTCGACGCTCATCGACGCACCCGGCGATACGCGCGGATGCTCGAATTCTTTACCGGCCGTGACGATGCCGAGCCGTCGGTAGAACGCACCGTGATTGCCCAATCCACCCTGCAAGCCTTCGACCGGCTCACCACTGAACAGCGCGCGCTGCTGCTCTGGGTGTCGGTGGAAGGTTTGAGTTATAAAGAGGTCGCCGAGATTCTCGACGTCCCGACCGGCACCGTGATGTCCCGCCTGTCCCGCGCCCGTCAGGCCCTGCGCCAACTCAGCGACGGCGAAATCACCAGCCCTTCTCTGCGGATACTCAAATGATCAGCATCCCTCCGAGCGAGCGTGACCTGCACGCCTACGTCGACCACCAGCTCAACGACGCCGACCGACGCCTGGTCGAAACCTACCTGGCGAGCAATCCTGAAACCGCCGCGCAGGTGCGCGACTGGCAGCAGGACGCCCAACAACTGCGCGCGGCCATGAGCGGCGCGTTGCACTACACGGCCAACCCGGACCTCGACCCGGCACTGATCCGCCAACGGATCAAACGCCAGTCCCGTCGTCATCTGGCCAGCGCTGCAGTACTCTTGATCGCTGTCAGCGTGGGCGGATTGAGTGGCTGGCAGGCGCGGGAAATGACCCTGACCGGTGCGCCACCGCCGATGACCGATGCGATGCAGGCTTACCGTTTGATCGCCCAGCAAGGCATCCTGCCGGCCGACTACAAGGTCAGCGACGACGGTGACATGCAGGGTTGGCTCGACCGTTATTTCTCTCACGCCAATCGCCTGCCGGACCTGTCGGACTCAGGATTCAAACCGGTGAGCGGCCGCTTGCTCAGCACCGAGCAAGGGCCGGCGGCGATGGTGGTTTACGAGGATCAGGGCGGGCACAAGATCAGCTTCTACGTGCGACCACCAGGGCCGAAGAACAACCTGTTGCCTCGGGGCAGTCGCAGCGATGGCGAGTTGCAGGCCGAGTATTGGTCCGGCGCGGGTTACAACTATGCGATGGTCAGCCCGAGCGATACGCCGGCGGCGCAGATGCTCAAGCAAACCACCCAGTTCTGACCCCGACAACAATCCCCTGTGGGAGCGAGCCTGCTCGCGATAGCGGAGTGTCAGCACCATCAATGGCGACTGATACTCCGCTATCGCGAGCAGGCTCGCTCCCACAGGGTTCAGTGGTTATTAGGAGAGGGTGATCAGCCCTGCCCGAACACCTGGGAAGGCCTGCGCAGCAGCGGATCAAACGGATTGATCCGCGGCCCGATCAGCGCCGCTTCGCGCTTGAGCATCTCCACCACCGTCGGCAAACGGTCCGGCCCCAGGCGATCACTCACCGTGGCCACGCTCAACGCCGCCACGGCCCGTCCTTCACGATCCAGAATCGGCACCGCCACACCCGCCATGCCTTGCAGCACGCCAGTGTTGCGCCCGGCATACCCCAGCGCGCGCACATTCTCGACCTCCGAGCGCAGGAACACCTCGTCATACAGGTGAAAATCCTTGAGCCGCGGCAAGTTGTAATGGATCACCGTATCGCGCTCTTCCTCCGGCAGAAACGCCAGGATCGCCAGGCTGCCCTGCCCCACACCCAGCGCCACCCGCCCGCCGATATCGCCGGTAAAGGTGCGGATCGGAAACGGCCCTTCGCTGCGGTCCAGGCAGATCGCATCAAAACCGCTGCGCGCCAGCAAAAACAACGAATCCCCCAACGAAGCCGACAGCCGCAACAACGACGGCCGCACCAGTTCCCGCAGATTTCCGGTGTTGCCGGCTCGCGCCGCCAGCGCAAAAAATTCCAGGCTCAAGCGATAGCGTTTACTGCGGGCGTCCTGCTCGACCATGCCTTCGTCCATCAGGCTGCGCAGCAAGCGGTGTGTGGTCGGTTGCGACAGACCAATGCGCTGCGCCAGTTGGGTCACCCGCTCACCGCCCTCGACGGTGTCACCCAGACTGCGCAACACGGCAAACAGTCTGGACACAGCCCCGACACCGACTTCATTTTTGTTTTCATTCCGATCAGTGGAATCAGGCATGTTATATCTCGACAATAAATTTACTGACTGAATGAAACTGAAAATAGTCATCGCTTCAGTGAAATAGGCCATTGAGCCCATCGTAGTCTTCGTCCTACTCTGCGTCCACAGGGGCGATTCGAACAACAGCGGCAGCCGACTGAAGTCGAGCGCCAACGCACCCAGCAACATCTTTCGTATCTGCCCATACAAAAAAGCGCGCCTTCGGGTGACGCATAACAATCTCAGGTGGAGCGCAGTCATGGCTTTTGTGCAACTTGAAGGACTCGGCAAACGTTACGGCGAGATCGACGCCGTCGTCGCCACCGACCTCTCGGTCGAGAAAGGCGAATTCGTGTCCCTGCTCGGCCCCTCCGGCTGCGGCAAAACCACCACCCTGCAAATGATCGCCGGCTTCGTTGAAGTCAGCAGCGGACGCATCCTGCTGGACGGTCGCGACATCACCCACGCCAAGCCCGCCAGCCGCGGTTTGGGGGTGGTGTTCCAGAGTTACGCGCTGTTCCCGCACATGACCGTCAAAGACAACGTCGCCTTCGGCTTGCGGATGCGCAAAGTGCCCGCGACCGAGTTGCAGCAGCGGGCCGATCGGGTGCTGAAACTGGTGCGCCTGAATCAGCATGCCGAGCGTTACCCACGGGAACTCTCCGGTGGCCAGCGCCAGCGTGTCGCACTGGCACGAGCCCTGGTGATCGAACCGCCCGTGTTGCTGCTCGATGAGCCGCTGTCCAACCTCGACGCCAACCTGCGCGAAGAGATGCAATTCGAGATCCGCCGCATCCAGCGCGAAGTCGGGATCACCACGTTGATGGTCACTCACGACCAGTCCGAAGCGCTGTCCATCAGTGACCGCGTGGTGGTGATGCAGGCCGGGCGCATCACCCAGATCGACGCGCCCTACACCCTTTATGAACACCCGCGCACCGAGTTCATTTCCGGATTTGTCGGCAAGGCGAATCTGCTGCCGGGCGAGCGTGACAGCGCCGGCGTGGTTCAAGTGTGCAGCCGTGGCGACGGCGAACTGACCCTGAGCCTGCGCCCGGAAAAAATCGATCTGCGGGATAAAGGTCAGGGTCGCCTGCAAGGCAAGATCGTCAGTCGTTTCTTCCTCGGCAGCCAATGGTTGTACGGCGTTTCGACCACCTTGGGTGAACTCAGCGTGGTGCGCCGCAACGACGGTTCGGCACCGCTGACCGAAGGCACGGCGGTCGGCCTCGATTGGGACGCAACGTTGCTGCGGGTGCTGACAGTCGACGAGGTGCCGGCATGAGTACGCTGGCTGCGATTCGCCAGGGACGCCAGGGCTATTGGCTGTCGGCACCAGCCCTGGCGCTGTACCTCGGGCTGCTGATCATCCCGCTGCTGCTGACCTTGGTGCTGTCGTTCAACGTCTTCGACTACAGCTCGGGAATCAACGGCGAGGCCTTCACCCTCGATCACTACAGCAGCTTGCTGGGCGACCCGTACTTCTACGAAATCTTCCTTCGCACGATGTGGATCAGCGCCCTGACCACCCTGCTCTGCGTAGTGATCGGCGTGCCCGAGGCCTACATCCTCAGCCGCATGGGCGCGCCATGGCGTTCGATTTTCCTGATTCTGATCCTCACGCCGCTGCTGATTTCGGTGGTGGTGCGCGCCTTCGGCTGGAGTTTGTTGCTCGGCGCCGACGGGCTGGTCAATCAGACCCTGCAAGCCTTCGGCGGCTCACCGATGAAATTGCTGTACACGCCCTTCGCGGTGGTGATCGCGCTGGTTCACGTGATGCTGCCGTTCATGATCATTCCTGTGTGGACCTCGCTGCAGAAACTCGACCCCGCCGCCGAACAGGCCGCGCTGTCACTGGGTGCCAGTCACTTCACCGTCATGCGCCAAGTGGTGCTGCCGCAGATCATGCCCGGCGTACTGTCAGGCACATTGATCGTGTTCGGCCTCGCGGCCAGTTCCTTCGCCATTCCCGGTCTGCTCGGCGGACGTCGCTTGAAGATGGTCGCGACGCTGATCTACGACCAGTACCTGTCGGAGCTCAACTGGCCGATGGGCGCGGCCATCGCGGTCGCGCTGCTGTTGCTCAACCTGCTGATCATGCTGTCGTGGAACCGGATGATCGAAGGCCGCTACAAGAAGTCATTGGGATAACTCGTCATGTCCAAAAACGGTCCTTTCGCCCTGCTGTTCCATGCCCTGGTGGTGCTGTTCATGCTCGCGCCGCTGGTGGTGGTGTGCCTCGTGGCCTTCACCCCGGAAAACACCCTGAGCCTGCAGACCACGGAGTTTTCCCTGCGTTGGTTTCGTGCGGTGTTCGAGCGTGCCGACTTTGTCGATGCGTTTTACAACAGCCTGATTCTGGCGTTCTGCGCGGCCAGTATTGCCACGCTGATTGCGGTGCCGGCAGCGCTGGCGATCACGCGTTTCGAGTTCCCCGGACGGGACTTTCTCAACGGTCTGTTCCTGTCGCCGATCATCATTCCGCACCTGGTGCTGGGTGTGGCGTTGTTGCGGTTGTTTGCACTGATGGGCGTCAACGGCAGCTTTGCCTGGCTGATCTTCGCTCATGTGCTGGTGATCACGCCGTATGTGTTGCGGTTGGTGTTGGCGTCGGCCATTGGCCTGGACCGCAGCGCCGAACACGCGGCGCAATCACTCGGTGCCGGGCGCTTCACACTGTTCCGGGAAATTACCTTGCCGATGATTCTGCCGGGGGTCGCCGGTGGCTGGCTGCTGGCGTTCATCAACAGTTTTGACGAAGTCACGCTGTCGATCTTCGTCACCTCGCCGGCCACGCAAACCCTGCCGGTGCGCATGTACGTCTACGCCACCGAATCCATCGACCCGATGATGGCGGCGGTGTCGGCACTGGTGATCGGGCTGACCGCGCTGACCATGATTCTGCTCGATCGGGTGTATGGCCTGGATCGGGTGCTGGTGGGTAAACAATGAGGGCGCCATGGCACTGTTGAAACGACTGGCCGAAGGCGACCGCCCGGCCGTGCACTTTACCCTCGACGGCAAACCGGCGACTGGCCTGCTCGGCGACACCCTGCTGACCGCCGTGCTGACCTGCAGCGAACACCTGCGCGGCAGCGACTTCAGCGCCGAACCCCGCGCCGGCTTCTGCCTGATGGGCGCCTGCCAGGACTGCTGGGTCCGCCTGGGCGATGGCCGCCGCGTACGGGCCTGCTCGACGCTGCTCGAATCCGACCAACACATCAGCCGCGAACCGGGGCGCTCCCTATGAACACATTGTCTACCCGCAGAACCGAGCCCCCCTGTGGGAGCGGCGGTGCGGCGATCCGACTTGCTCGCGAAAGCGGTTTGTCTGCCAGCACATTTGTTGAACGTGCCGGCCCCTTCGCGAGCAAGTCGGATCGCCGCACCGCCGCTCCCACAGGGGTTTGGCGGTGGTCAGGGATGGGGTGGGTATGAAGGCTGTGGTCATTATCGGCGCGGGTCCGGCGGGGATTCGTGCGGCGCAGACGTTGGTGGCTCACGGAGTTCGTCCGGTGCTGCTGGACGAAGCGGCACGCGGTGGCGGGCAGATTTATCGGCGCCAGCCTGAGAACTTCAAGCGCTCGGCGGTCAAGCTGTATGGCTTCGAAGCGAGCAAGGCCAGTGCAGTGCATCAGACGATAGACGCGCTGCGCGAGCAACTCGATTACCGTCCGGAGACGCTGGTCTGGAACGCCGAAGACGGTGCGCTGGACACCTTGCATGAAGGCCGTGCCGCGCGGCAGGAGTTCTCCCGCGTGATCGTCGCCACCGGTGCCACCGACCGGATCCTGCCGGTGTCGGGCTGGACGTTGCCGGGCGTCTACAGCCTCGGCGCGGCGCAGATCGCGCTCAAATTCCAGGGCTGCGCCATCGGTGAGCGCGTGGTGTTCGCCGGCAGCGGTCCATTGCTGTACCTCGTGGCGTATCAATACGCCAAGGCCGGCGCGAAGGTGGTCGCGGTGCTCGACAGCTCACCCTTCAGCGCTCAGGCCCGCGCCCTCCCCGGCCTGCTGTCGCAACCGTCCACGCTCGCCAAAGGCCTCTATTACCGCAGCTGGCTGACCGCCCACGGCATCCCGGTGCATCAGGGCGCAACCTTGCAGCGCGTGAATGGCGAACAACGCGTGCACTCGATGAACTGGTCGAACGCAAAAGGTGAACAGCAGATCGATTGCGACGCCGTGGCTTTCGCTCATGGCCTGCGCAGTGAAACCCAACTCGCCGATTTGCTTGGCTGCGCATTCGCCTGGAACCCACTCAACCGCGCCTGGCTGCCGCAGCGCGATCATGCCGGTCGCAGCAGTGTCGACGAGGTTTATCTGGCCGGTGATGGTGCCGGCATCATGGGCGCCGATGCCGCTGAAATGGCGGGCGAACGCGCTGCTTTGGCGTTGCTCGAAGACATCGGTTACCTGATTCCAGCGCAACGTCCGGATAACCTTGAACGCTCACTGCAACGCATCGGCGAATTCCGCAACGGACTGGAGCGAGCCTTCGCCTTTCCCGAACATTGGGCCAGCGAAACCGCCGATGAGGTGATCGTCTGCCGTTGCGAAGAAGTGCGCGCGGGCGAGATCCGCCAGGTGGTGCGCGAAGGTCACTGGGAAATCAATCGGGTCAAGGCTCATTGCCGCATTGGCATGGGTCGCTGCCAGGGGCGGATGTGCGGCGCCGCAGCGGCAGAAATCATTGCCTGCGAAAGCCGGCGCCCGGTCTCGGAGATCGGTCGATTGCGGGCGCAGGCGCCGATCAAACCGCTGCCGTTTGGCCTGGAGGTCGAGCCATGATCGAAGTCGATGCCGTGATCATTGGCGGCGGCATTGTGGGGGCCTCGGCCGCGCTGTTTCTGAGCAAAGCAGGACGTCGAGTTGCGCTGCTGGAGCGCGACTTTTGTGGCTCGCATTCCAGCGGTGTGAATTACGGCGGCGTGCGACGTCAGGGCCGCCCGCTGTCGCAGTTACCGTTGTCGCAACGGGCTCACGAGATCTGGGGACAACTGCCGCAACTGATCGGCATCGACGGTGAATACCAGCGCAGCGGTCACTTGAAACTGGCTCGCAGCCTCAGCGATCTGCACGCCTTGCAGCACTACGCCGTCAGCAGCCAGGGCTTCGGCCTCGATTTGCAGGTGCTCGACCGCCGCGAGTTGCGCGCGCGTTTCCCGTGGGTTGGCGACGTCGCGGCGGGCGCATCGTTTTGCCCGGACGACGGCCACGCCAACCCGCGTCTGGTGTCCCCCGCCTTCGCTCAAACGGCCCGTCGGCACGGCGCGCAGGTCCACGAACAATGCGCGGTGACGGCGGTGGAACACGACGGTCAGCGCTTTCGTGTCAGCACTCAAACCGGCCTCGAATTGCACGCACCCTGGCTGCTGAACTGCGCCGGGGCCTGGGCCGGACACCTCGCCGCACAGTTTGGCGAAGCAGTACCCATGCACGCCGGCCATCCGGCGATGCTGGTCACCGAGCCGTTGCCATTGGTGATGAACGCCAGCACCGGCGTCGAGGGGGGCGGCATTTATGCGCGTCAGGTTGCGCGCGGCAATTGTGTGTTGGGCGGCGGTCAGGGTTTCGCCCTCGATGATGCGCGCGCCCGCCCCGGCCAGCACGCGGTGATCGAGATCCTGCGCCAGGCCGTCGAGCTCTACCCGTTTCTTGAAGGTGCCCAGGCCATTCGGACCTGGAGCGGCACCGAAGGTTATCTGCCCGACCGCCAACCGGTGATCGGTCACAGCAGCACTCAGCCCGGTCTGTTGCACGCCTTCGGCTTTGCCGGCGCGGGTTTCCAGATCGGTCCGGCGGTGGGCCAGGCGCTCACCGAGATCATCTGCAGCGGCGCCTCAAAAACGTCACTGGATGCGTTTTCCATCACCCGGTTTCACTCCATCTCCGTTGCTTGATAGAGGAAGGTCGCGACAATGAATAACGTCAAACGCACTGCACTGCTCGGTTTCTCTTGCCTGGGCGCCTTGCTCGCCGCCACCCAGGCACAGGCCGAACCCACGCTTTATCTCGGCATGAACGGCGGGACCATGGAGCGGCTCTACGCCGACAAGGTGCTGCCAGTGTTCGAGAAAGCCAACAACGTCAAAGTGGTGATCGTGCCGGGGACTTCGGCCGATATCCTGGCCAAGGTCCAGGCCAGCAAAGGCAACCCGCAGATGCACGTGATGTTCCTCGACGACGGCATCATGTACCGCGCCATCGCCATGGGCTTGTGCGACAAACTCGAAGACAGCGCACCGCTGGCACAGATTCCGGCCAAGGGCCGCATCAAGGATCAAGCGGTGGCGGTCAGCCTCGGCGTGACCGGGCTGGCGTACAACACGCGGCTGTTCAAGGAGAAAGGCTGGGCCGCGCCGACCTCGTGGATGGACATGGCCGACCCGCGCTTCAAGGACAAACTGGTGTTCCAGTCGATGGCCTCCTCGACCTTCGGCCTGCACGGTTTCCTGATGTTCAACCGGATTCAGGGCGGCAGCGAAACCGACGTCGAGCCGGGCTTCAAGGCCTGGCCGAACACCGTCGGGCGCAACGTGCTGGAATACATTCCGAGCTCCGCGAAGATTTCCGAAATGCTCCAGACCGACGAAGCGGCGCTGTTTCCGCTGACCCCGACCCAAGTCACCGCGCTGAAACTCAAAGGCATGCCGGTCGAATATGCGCAGCCCAAGGAAGGCTCCGTGGTGCTCAACGTGGCCGAATGCGCCATCGCCAACAACACCCAGCCGGAACTGGCACAGAAACTCGCTGCGTTTTTGCTGACACCTGAAGCCCAGGCCGCTGCGTTGGAGGATGGCGACCAGATCCCGTCCAACCCGAACACGCCGACCACCGACAAGACCCGCGGCCAGGTCGAGGCGATGAAGCAGTATCTGACCACCGCGATTGCCATTGACTGGGATCAGGTCAACGAACAGCGCCCAGCGTGGAATGCGCGGTGGAATCGCAGTATCGAGCGATAGCCGATCCACACCCCATAACGCTCGGCTGAAACGCGCCCCCTGTAGCAGCTGCCGAGCAGCGCGAGGCTGCGTTCGGCTGCGAAGCAGTCGTAAACCCAGGTTACGCGGTTTTTCTGAAAGAACCGGTTGCCTGATTTTACGACTGCTCCGCAGCCGAACGCAGCCTCGCGCTGCTCGGCAGCTGCTACAAAGTCTGTGGGGTTTTCGACATCAAAACCCGACATCAAGAATCACACTGTCCAGATAAGTCCCAGCCGGCGGTGTGGTCTGGTCGGTATAGATTTTTGCGTTGTAGTTAAACACCTGGCTTCCCGTCCCCAAGCCATTACCAGGGTTCACCTCTGCATCGGAACTGGCCCGGCGCGCACTGCCGACACTGCCCCAGCGGGTGGTGCCGGCGCTTTTGAAGATGTCGTAGGCCAGGTAATTGGCACCGGAGATCATCCGTCGACGCCCGCCGACACCCGCCGCATGCTGGCCGTCGTCAAGCCCCACGGTGTAAGCGCTGCCTTTGGTGCAGACCAGGTTGATGGTCTGGCCGGTGACGGCGGTGAAGGCGCTGACCACCGGTGCACTGCCGAAACTGATGTTCGGCGCGGTGATGGTGCAGTCGTTGGCCACAGTCATATTGACGGTTACCGTCGCAGTGCCACTGCCGATGTCGCGCCCCAGGCAGAGGCTGCCGGCACCGATGCCCGCGCAATAATTCCAGCTCCATAAAATACTCAGGGTCTCGCTGTAGACGCCCGCCGCCACGTTGCTGCCAATGGTCGTTCGCAAATAAACCGGCGCGGTTTTCGGTATCACACTGCCCAGTAAGCCGAGGGCGTCGATGATGCCATTGCGGGCGAAATCGAATGCCACGGCGCGATTGATCGGATAGCTGGTGCTGTTGTCGGCGTACAACGTGTAACCGATGACGTCCCCGGTCGGCCCGAGCAAGCCAGATTGAGTCGACGAGACGGTGGCGTAGAAGTGGTCATTATTGGTCAGCAATGACAGCAGAGAACCGGTGCAACTCAAACCCGCATTGGGGGTGGAGCTGGTTTGAGCCGTGGTGCGCACCGCAATCGAACTCTGGGAACCAAACCCCGCCGCGGTGGTGCTGACCACGGAGCACAACGCCCAGGCGTACCCCGGCAACGATAGCGCCAGCAACATCAGCCATTTCATTGGCACACCAACGGACCGATCAACGGGATCTGATCCTGATTCAAGTCCACGGCGAACTGCACCTGGCAGGTCTTTCCATCCGTCAGGGTCACCCGCAAGCTGTTTTGCTTCTGAAGGTTTTCCAGGTACACCAGACCGTCCCAGCCGACCACGGTTTGTGCGCCGCTCTGCTCGTGCACGACGATGCTGCCCAAGGGCAATTCCTGTTGCTGTGCATCCACCAGCACGATGCTCGCAGCGATCACCTTGGTGAGTGGAAACTCCAGCAAATAACCGCTGCCCCGGCGTACCGCGATTCGCTGCTCGACATTGGGGCTGCGCACGTTGGCCGGCAAATTCAGCGGATCGATCTCGTATTTACCACGGTAATAGGCGCTGCTCCAGGGCACCAGCAAGTGACCGTTGCGATCCGTCCGACCCACCTGCTGGTTTTCGTAGCGCACGGGAATGTCCGCGTAACCCTTGGTGCTGACCACCACAAACGCATCGTCGATGCGGTTGGCCGCGAAGACTTGACGGTCCATCCAGACCAGCGAGCCACTGGCATCGGCCCAACGGGTTTCGGCGTCGCTGTTGCCATAGACACCCGCCTGCAACTGCACCGATTGCAGGCGCCAGGTCAGGTCGGCCTGACGATAATCCGGGCCGTCGCCATGGGCGTAACCGAGGTTGAAGCCCACCCCGCCTTCGGTGGGCACCGCGCGGCTGTAGTTGACCCGCTGCTGGCTTTGCCCGGTCTTGCTGCGCTCGCTGCTGATGGCCAGGCTGCCGCGCAGATCGAACGGGATCACCAGTTGCGCCTGCACCGCCCAGTTGCTGTCACCGATTTCCCGATTGGCCGACAGGTAGAAACTGCTGTTGCGCCACAAGGGTTTGCTCCAGGTCAGGTTGAGCAGCCGGGTGCGCGAGTCATCCGCCGCACGCACGTCGAAATAACCGACGCCGAGGCTGCCCCACGTGTCGAGGTTGAGGCTCAGGGTTGCCTGCTCGCTGCGTGTGCTCAGGGTGGTGTAAGGGCTGTCGACCACGGTCAGGTCGGCGTACTGATCGCGACGTTGAAGGCGTTGCCAGGAGAAGCTGTAGCGCTGGCTGCTGTACTGATAGCCGAGGCTCAATTGCTGACCGCTTTCGCCTTCGAAACGGCTTTGGCTGAGCGCGGTGTTGAGCACTCCGAAATTGCCCAGTCGCAGGTTGCCGCCCATGCCGCCGAGGCTCAGGGAGTCCGAGGCTTCGGCATGGCTTTCCAGGGTGAGGTTATCGCTCAAACCGTAACGCAGGCTGCCGGACGTGACACCCGGGCCGTAGCTGAAATCGCGGATGCCGTAGTCACGGCGTAAGGTGCCTGCCGCGACGGAAAAATCACTCAAGCCTTTTTGCAGCAAGCTGCTGGTGACGTAGAACGGCACCGTGGTCGAGACCTGTCGGCCCAGCGCATCCGTCGTGACCACGACCGCTTCACCGGCGCCGTTGATGAACGGGATATTGGTCAGGGTGTAGGGCCCGGGTTGCAGCTCGGCGCTACTGGATTTGTAGCCGTTGATGAACAGGTCAACCGACGACGGCACGGCAGCTTCCCCGGCAAACTGCGGCAAGGGGTAGGTCACCAGGTCCGGGCGCACGCCGAAGTCGCGGGACACTTGCACCCCGCCCAGGCGCACCGAACTGCTCCAGGGCAAGGCGCCGCTGACCAGGTCGCCGGCCTCATAGGTCAGCAATCGCTCGTCATCGGAGTAACGCCAGGTGGTGTCGTAGCGCAGGTAGCCATTGCTGCGCGTACTCACTGCCTCCCCCGACACTGTGCGGCGGTATTGCCCGGTGTTGGACAGCGTGCCCCAGCTGTCGAACAGCCGCACTTCGTTCCATGCCGCGAGGTAAGTGCCGGCGTCATCGGTGTCGTTGAGGTACAGGTCGTAGTTGAGCAAGGCGCCGAAACTGCTCAGGGCCGGAGTTCGCGGATAGGCTTCGCGGTTGCCGACGAACTGCTCCGGCAGCCAGTCCGGCGGGACCTCCAGCAGCAACCGTTGAGCGCCACTGTCGTACTCGCTGTGAAGGCCCGGGACGCTGTCGAGGTCGACTTCGGTGCCGGTATTTTCTGGCAGCTTGATCCCGGTGTCGCGCAATGCGCTGGCCGGCAGAAAGAACTGCCCGCCCCGTTGCTCCACCGCCACGACTCGTCCGGTATTCATTTGATTGACCACCAATTCCAGAAACAACTGTGCATCGGCCACAGCCTCCATGCCGCTGGGCGGTGGCGGCAGATCACCGGCCCCGGCTTGCGGGGCGAACACCAGCCAGTACGCGCAGCTCACTGCCCACAACGGCTGCTGGAAACTGCGAGCCAGGCGTTGGCTCATTCGCGCATTAGGTCCGTCTATGGACAGATCCCTCCTTGTCACAGCACACACGATCCCTGTAGCAGCTGGCGAAGCCTGCGTTCGGCTGCGAAGCAGTCGCCAAATCAGGCACCGCGGTGATTCAGGTAAATCGCGGAGACCGTTTTGCGACTGCTGCGCAGCCGAACGCAGCCTTCGGCAGCTGCTACAGGGGTTGTGATTAACGTGCTGGGGTAATGCTCTGCACCTGCGGCGCGCCATTGACCCGCACCTGCAACGCCGAGTTGGCGGGCATCGGTCCTGGTGCCGGCCAGCGCATGATTGCGCCGGGCAGCACGTAACCCAACAGGCCGTCCACCAGCGGTTGGGTCTGGCTGCCTTGCTTGAGCGCCACATCGGTCAGCCGCGCATGCACCGCGCCCTGATTGCGCACTTCGACATAGGGCCGACCGTCCACCGCCACCGTGCGCCAGCTCAGATCCGGCAATCCGACGCCTTTGGGATCACGTTGGCGAGTGGTGTCTTCCTTGCTCCACAGCCCGGCGCCATAGGCGAACAACGGCACCGAATAACGCATCTGAAAGCGAATCGCCGCAGCGGTCTTGCCGTCTTCGGACGCGGGGGTTTTAGCCGAGGGGATTTCGTCGATGATAATGCGGTAAGCCAGTTCCTGCCCCGGTGGAATCTCCCGGGTGCGGGTCAGGCGCACCAGTTGCTTCTGACCCGGTTCAATCTTCGCCACGGGCGGACTGCCGATTACATCGCGCTGATTCTGGTACTGATCGTTGAAGCCGCTCTGGCTCCAGGCGAACACCCGGATCTGCAGGTTGGCGGTTTCATTGCCGCGGTTTTCCAGCCACAAGGCACTGGCCTGTTGATCGGCCTCCAGCACCGGGTCAATCGGCCAGATCAGCACCGAACTGGCGGCCTGCACCTTGACCGCCCCCAGCAACACCATCGCCAACACCGCACAACACAGGATCGAATGCCGCTGCGAAGGTGAACTCATAGGCCTGCTCCTTATTCAAAACGATGCGTTACCACGACAGCTGCACTTGCAGCACATCGCTGTACGTCCCCCCAGGCTGATTGCCCGGTAATTGCACCCGTCCATAGATCGGCAGGCTGATGTTATTGGCATCGGTGTAGGCCACGGCGACACTCTGGCCAATCCCCAGGCTCTGGCTGAACGCCGCATCACGAAACAGCTGATACGCCACGCGGTTACTGCCGGTGGTGAGCTGCATATGCCGCCCGCTGCTGTTGTACTGGCCGCCATCGACACTCATGTTCATCGTCACCCCTGGCGTGCATTGCAACTGCACTCCAGCGCTCAACGCCACCTGCACCGTGCCGGTGGCCAGGGCTGACTGACTGCCGAAGTCGAGGCTGCCGTAATTCGACACGCCGCCCACCACCAGGCACCCGGCGGTGATCGTGGCGCTGACCTGAAAACTCTGGCTGGTCACCGCCGCCAATGGCATTGGCAGGCTCCCCGCACACAACAGGATCAGCGCCGCATAAGCGTGCTTTTGGGTCATCGCGCTAAAACGTCAGTTCGACGGCAACGGTGTCGGTGTAGGTGCCAGCCGGCAGCCCGGCCTTGCCCACGGCTTTACCGTAGAGGTTGACGGTCTGCGCCACACCGGTGCTCGTCGCGAGGTTAATCACCCCGTCGATGGCCAGAATCTGCGAATGGCCAGAGTCGGTGTACAGGTCATACGGCACATAGTTGCCGCTGCCGTCTGCCAGGGCCCGGGTGCCGCCGGTAGACAAGCCGTCATGGGCACCTGCTCGAACCTTCACCGCCGGCGTGGTGCCGCTGGAACAGAGAATCGACAACGCCCCGCCGCCACCGCCCAGCACTTGCGCATTGGCGGTGGTGAACAGGCTGTTTTCGGTGCCGAAATTCAACGCACCGAAGTTCAGGCCGCTGGAACCGCCGGCACCGTTGACCTGGCAGCTGTTGGTCAGGATCAGGCTGGAGGTGATCTGGCCGGTGACCGTGGTAGCGGCATGGGCACTGGACGCCAGCGTCAGGCCGAGCAGTGACAAACCTATCCTTGATACGAGCATGTGCATGGTGTCCGTCCTCTACGGGGTTACCAATCCAGCGTCACCGTCAGGGTGTCGGTATAGACACCGGCCGGTAGCGCTCGGGCATTCGCCACCACTGAGCCAAATACCGGGATCGGTATCCGGGCTCCGCTGGTGACGGCGAAATTGTGTTGTTGGCCGATGCTGTAGCGCTGATTTGCGGAAGCATCGAGGAACAATTGATAAGGGATGGTCTGGCTGCCGTTGCTCAGGCGTCGAGTTGTGCCGTCGCCATGGGCGCCGCCATCGATGGTGACGGTGAAACCGGTGACCGACGGATTGCACACGACGTTCAGCCTGCCGAGACCGTCGTCGCCCAGGCTGGCGTTGACCTGGCGATTCCAGGTCGGGCCTTGCTGGCCGAAATCAAGCGTGCCGAAATCGCTGGCCAGAGTGCCTGGGGCGGCATCATTGGTGACTTCACAACCGGAGGTAATGATCAGCCGCGCATGAATCTGCCCGCTGACTGCCGTTTGCGCGTCTTGCGCCAACAGCATCAGTGCGCTCACGGCGATAACCCTCCAGTGCCTGCTTGTCATGGCGCCAACCCCCACTTCTCGCTACCAGGTGACCGTCACTTTCACCACGTCTGAATAGCGGCTGACACGGGGAATCTCCGCCAGCCGTTCAATACGGGCATACAAGGGCAAATCCACTGAACCGGAATCCGGCACACGGCCGCTCACCGGGACATTCACTGCCAGCGGGATCAACCGCGCCGGGTCCTGATAGAGCCGATAAGGAATGGGTTTGCTGCCGGCGGAACCCGCCATGTAACGCACGTCACCGACGCCACCGTGCAGGCCGCCATCGACGCGTAATTGATAAGGGGTGTCGGGGTTGCATTCGAGCCGTGGCAGTCGCTCATTCATCAGCGCCGCGCCCAGCGGTCCGGCCGGGTCATCCACTCGCGCGGTGCTGCCGAAGTCGAGCACGCCCAGTGGCTCGATTCCTGCTCGGTGTTGCTGCCCGATCACCTGGCAACCACGCTGCACGTCGATGCGCACGTCGACCTGAAGTTCGGCGGCGAACACTTGCGCGCTGAGAGCCACACCCGTAACTGCCCCTACCAGAACTCCTTTCACGGCCCCATTCCTTGTGTGGGGTGGCTACTAGACATCAGGGTAGCAATGGACCGGAATTTCGCCAGCCGCTCATCGCCACCGCCCGCTGCAACGGGCGTTTTTTACCTGGATTTGGCTGAAAAAACACCGATATAACGGCTTAAAAAGCTCTACAACCCGCAAAGTCTTGTTGCGATATGGCCGTCATTGGTCGACAGCACTGGCAGGCAAATTCAGCCTTTGGTTACACTACGCCGCCGCAGCTCGGGCAGCCTGCCTGACGATTACGGGGTGACCTCACAGTGGCTGTTCGACCGCCCGACCGTTCGCGACTCACACCTCGCTGGCCCACGCTTCGCCGCTTGTTCGGCAAGGCGTCGGCTGCGCCAGCCAGTGCGTCCGGTCGAGTGATCCACGACTACTTTCGCCACAAGGCTCACGCCCAGGGCTACACCCTCAGCCACAGCCAGCAGCGCGTGATCGACTGCATGGCGCAGCACGCCACGGCCCTGCTCGGTGCATCGGCAAAAATACTCCCCGGCCTCTACTTGCATGGTGCGGTCGGTCGCGGCAAGAGTTGGCTGCTCGACGGGTTTTTCCAGGCCATCCCGATCGCGGAAAAACAGCGCCTGCACTTCCATCAGTTTTTTGCCACGCTGCACCAAGGCATGTTCACTCACCGTGATCAGCCCGATGCGCTGGCCGTCACCCTCGATGAACTGCTGAGCGACTGCCGCGTGTTGTGTTTCGACGAGTTCCACGTCCACGACATCGGTGATGCAATGCTCATCACGCGGCTGTTCAAGGCGTTGTTCCAGCGGGGCATCCTGCTGCTGGTGACCTCCAATTATCCGCCGGAAGGTTTGTTGCCCAACCCGCTCTATCACGCGCGGTTCAAACCAGTGATCGACTTGATCCATGCGCGCATGCAGGTCATGGAAGTCGGCGGGCCTCATGACTACCGCGGCCAGATGAAAACGCACGCGCATCAGGTGTTTACTCAAGGACGGTACGTCTGGCCCGGCACCGTGGCGCAACGCCTGGCGTTGGACCTGCCGGAACGTGGCGCACCGGCCCTGCGACTGCCAGTCGGCGCACGGCACCTTCAAGCGCGACGCTGCGAAGGACGCACCATCGGTTTTACCTTTGGCGATCTGTGCGAACACCCCACGGCCGTCATGGATTACCTGGAGCTGTGCCGGCGCTTCGATCACTGGATCATCGACGAACTGCCCAACCTGCCAGCATGTTCGATGGCGGCGCAGCAACGTTTCATCAATTTGATCGACGTTTTGTACGATCAGGACAAGCACTTGACGTTGCTCGGTGAGCAGTCGTTGCGCGAAAGCCTGGGGGGTGAAGCGATTGACTTTGCGCGGACGCGGAGTCGGTTGGGGCAGTTGGTGGAGGTCAAGGGAGTGGTCTGATCAAAGGTCCTCGGTGTGGCTGCCGGCCTCTTCGCGAGCAAGCCCGCTTCCACAGGTGACCGAGTTGCCCGGGGGGAACTCGGTCCACTGTGGGAGCGGGCTTGCTCGCGAAGGCGGCCTCACAGGCAACACAACTTTGCCGCTATCATGTCGCCCATTTCCAGGCCCCGCGCCCTCCCCTCGATCAATAGCGAACCCATCCATGGATACCCTCGCCCAACTGCGCGCCGGTCAACTGACAGGCAGCACCCGTCTGGATCTGGCCTGTGGCCTGACCGAATTTCCGCGTGAAATCTTCGACCTGGCGGACTCGCTGGAAGTGCTCAACCTCAGCGGCAACGCCTTGAGCCACCTGCCGGATGACCTGCATCGCCTGACCCGTTTACGCGTGCTGTTTTGCTCGGACAACCGGTTCACCGAACTGCCCGCATGCCTAGGCCAATGTGCCGCGCTGACAATGATCGGCTTCAAGGCCAATGCCATCGAAACGGTCCCCGCCGCTGCACTGCCGCCGCTGTTGCGCTGGCTGATCCTGACCGACAACCGCCTGCGTGAACTGCCCGCCGAGCTGGGTCAACGCCCACACCTGCAAAAACTCATGCTCGCCGGCAACTGCTTGCAACGCCTGCCCGAAAGCCTACGCCAATGCCATCAACTCGAACTGATCCGCATTGCCGCCAATCAGCTGACCGAACTGCCCGAGTGGCTGCTGACCCTGCCGAGCCTGACCTGGCTGGCCTACGCCGGGAACCCGCTGGAGACCGAAGCCGATGCGGCGGCCCTCGAAGCCACGACGAGCATTGCGTGGTCCGAACTGCACTTGGAGCAACAACTGGGCGAAGGCGCTTCGGGGGTGATTTATCGGGCGATGTGGGAACGACCGGCGACCGAGGTTGCGGTCAAACTCTACAAAGGCGAAATGACCAGCGATGGTTCACCGCTGCACGAAATGAACGCCTGCATCACCGCTGGCATTCACCCCAATCTGATCCGGGTCGAAGGCCGCATCGTTGGGCATCCCGCACAGCAGGCCGGGCTGGTGATGCAACTGATCGACCCGAGTTATCGCAACCTCGCCGGGCTGCCGAGCCTGGCGTCCTGTACCCGTGACGTCTATGCCGACGACACCCGTTTCAGTGCCGATGTAGCGCTGCGCATGGCCCGTGGCATCGCCTCGGTGGCCGAGCATTTGCACCGCCAAGGCATCACCCACGGCGATCTCTACGGCCACAATATTTTGTGGAACAAGCACGGTGAGTGCCTGTTGGGGGACTTTGGCGCGGCGTCTTTCCATGCGACATCCGACAGCCTTGAAAGCCGTGCGCTGCAACGCATTGAGGTGCGGGCGTTTGGGGTTTTGTTGGGGGAATTGCTGGCGCGGATCGACTCGGGGATGAGCGATGAAAGGCGCTTGCCGCTGGAGGAACTGGAACGGCGTTGCTGTCAGCCGGATGTGCTGGCGCGGCCGGGGTTCAGTGAGATTTTGGGATTACTTGATATCCAGTGACCGCTTCGCGGTCATTCGTCGGAGCGCCGCCCGGAGCAAGCCCGCTCCCACAGGAGACCGAGTTCTTTCTGACAGGACTCGATCAAAATGTGGGAGCGGGCTTGCTCGCGAAGACGGCCTGTCAGACAACAAAACCGTCAATGCTGGAATGCTTAACCCGCCAAACCTACAAACATATCCTGCACATCATCATGGTTATCAAGGCCTTCCAGGAACGCCTCGACTTCAGCCATCTGCTCGTCGCTCAAACCGCTCACCGGGTTTTTCGGCTGATAGCCCAACTTGGCCGCCAACACGGTAAAACCTTGCTCAGGCAGCGCTTTCTGAACAGCGTCCAGGTCACCAGGCTCGGTCAGGAACAGGGTGGTGCCCTCTTCTTCACCGGGCTCGAAATCCTGGGCTCCGGCTTCGATCGCGGCCATTTCCGGATCGGCGTCAGGGCTGTCCGGGGACGCTTCGATCATGCCCACATGGTTGAAGTCCCACGCCACCGAACCGGACGCGCCCAATTGGCCCTTGCGGAAGGCCACGCGGATTTCCGCGACGGTGCGGTTGATGTTGTCGGTCACGCATTCAACGATCAGCGGCACCTGATGCGGAGCGAAGCCTTCGTAGGTCACGCGATGGTACTGCACGGTTTCGCCCAACAGGCCCGCGCCTTTCTTGATCGCGCGGTCCAGGGTTTCCTTGGGCATCGAGGCTTTCTTGGCCTGCTCGACCACCAGGCGCAGGTGTGCGTTGGTCGAGAGATCGGCACCGTTGCGCGCAGCAATGGTGATTTCCTTTACCAGTTTGCCGAAGATCTTGCCCTTGGCGTTAGATGCCGCTTCTTTGTGTTTAACCTTCCACTGTGCGCCCATTACTCACTCTCTTATCTGTGGCGCCGAGACATCTATTGGCCGACGCTTTGCGCAAGTTTATACGGCCTAAAGTTGGCAATCGACCAAAAATTCCACCCGGTCCACCGGCATGACCAATCGACATCTTCACCAACCTTTGTAGGGCGATTCTGAAAAGTCGATTTGCGGTGACTATAAAGGGCCGTGGTTTCGTACCCTCTGCGCCCATATCCCATGGCAGAAGCGCGTTCGATGCACAACGACAAGGAAAGTCCCTACACCCTGACCCTCCTGGACAGTGGTTTGAGTCTGCAGGTGTTGCAGTTCAGCGGCCGTGAAAGTCTTAACCAGCCCTATCGTTTCGAGATCGAAGTGATCGGCCTGGCACCGGCCATGAACCTCGAACGGTTGCTGCAGCAACCGGCGTTCCTGAGCTTGGGGGATGAAGCCGGCATTCACGGCATCTTGCACGCCGCCAGTCGCGAGTATCGTGGCCCGCACCGAATCGGCTACCACCTGGTGCTGGTGCCCTGGCTTCAACAACTGCACCGGCACCCTTGCCGCCGGGTCTTTCATCAACTCGGCGTGCCCGCCATCCTGCGTCAGTTGCTCGCCGAAAACGCGATCCCCGAAAACAGCTACCGTCTTGAACTGCCGAACGGTCGCTATCCTGTGCGACCGTTTTGCATTCAGTTTGACGAGACCGACCTGGCGTTCCTGGATCGGCTCTGCGAAGAAGAAGGCATCCACTATCACTTCGAACATCAGCGCGACGGCCATATGCTGGTGCTGGCGGATGACAGTCTGAGCTTTCCCCAGGAACCGCTGTTGATGCCGTTTTACGATGAGACAGCCGATCACGCCAACGCGCCAGTGATCAGTGAGTTGTTCCAGCGTCACGCCTCGCCCCCACTCACCGCGCCGCCTGCGCCGCAACAACTCGAGCGTGAGCAATCAAGCCGTCGCTTACTGGAACGTTTGCGCTGCCGGCATCGGCAGATACAGGGGCAAAGCAACCACAGCGAATTGCGCAGTGGATGCATCGTGCAAGTGTCGGAACATCCCATCGCGAACTTCAACGATCAGTGGCTGCTGACCGAAATCCGGCATCAGGGCCAACAGCCATCGATTCTCGCCGAGGACACCTTCAACATGACCCGGCGCTACAGCAATCAGTTCAGCGCCATCCCGTGGTCAACAGTGTTCCGCCCCGCGCTGACACAGGCCAGACCGAGCATTCCGGGCTATCAGCCGGCGCGAGTGCTGGGCCCTGTCGGGCAACCGGCGGTGCTGGATGCACAGGGCCGGATTGAGGTTCGGTTGTGGCCCACCGCGCAGGCCAATGACGATCAATCCACCGGCGTGTGGCTACCCGTGGCGCTTGCCGCGGCGGACGGTCGGATCGACCCGGCCAGACTGCCGCTCGCCGGCACCGAGGTGCTGATCAGTTTTCTCGACAGCGACCCGGATCGACCGGTGCTGTGTGCGGCGGCGAGCAACCCGCCCACACCTCGGCTCGCTCGCCAGTCCCGCAACGACGGCCGCCTCCTGCTCGATTGGCTGGTCAACCGTCAGGATTGATCAGCCCTTGTCGGCCTTGCCTGCCGCCGCCGCGAACCTGGCCAGACGCACATCCAGATGCCGCGGCCGGCGCCCATGGTCCTCGGCGCGCTCCTTACGACGGATGGCGTTGCGCACCATCAGCGAGCCGAGGTAACGGATCGGCTCCGGCGGGAAGTAGCCCAATGGGCCATTCACCAATGGCGAACGGGTCCAGGCATTGTCCAGCCCCTGGACCATCGAAGCGAGGATCTGCCCGCCCATATGGCACGGGCCGACGCCGCTGCCGGAATAACCAAAACCGTAAAACACGTTACCGCTGGCACTCATCTGGCCGAAGAACGGCAAACCGGTCACCGAGCGGTCCGACGGGCCGTTCCAGGTCGCATCGACCCTGACGTTCGCAAACGCCGGAAAGAACTCGTTCAGGCTGTGTTGCAACAGACCGGCATACGGCGACGGTTGATCGAACACCGGCAACATTCGCCCGCCGTAGGCAAAGGTGTTGCCACCTTTGCCGAGCATGATTCGACCGTCCGGGGTGTTGTGGTAGTAGTGCACGAAAATCCGCGAATCGAGCACCGTGACACCGCTGGTCAAACCGATTTCGTCGAGCAGGTCGGGCCGGGGTTCGGTGATCAGCATGTCGCTGGACACGATCGCCACGCTGCGCTCGAACTGCGGGAACGCACGGGCCATCCAGGCGTTCATGGCCAACACCACCCGGTCAGCGCGGACGGTGGCGTTGGGGGTTTTAATCCCCGCGGGGCGGCCCTCCTCCAGCCCGGTCATCGCCGTGTTCTCATGAATCCTCACGCCCAGTTGCAAGGCAACCCGGCGCAAGCCACGCACCAGTTTGCCCGGCTGCACACTCGCGGCGGCCGGGGAGAACCAGCCTTCCAGATGCTTGCAGGAACCGGCCATGCGTTGCACGTCGGCGACCGGCCTTTGGGTGAAGGAGTTGATGCCGTTGCGTTCCAGCGCCGCAATCACCGCATCGGTCGAGCCGCATTGGGCGCGGTTGGTGGCGGTATAGAGCGTGCCATCGAGGCGGTAATCGGCGTTCACCCCGTACTGCTCGCAGAAAGTGCCGATGGCGTAAATACTGCGCTCGGATTCCTTGACCAGCCGCACCGCTTCCTCGACACCGAACAACCTTTCCAGCGTGAAATACTTGGCCGACCACGACAGCGCACAGCCACCGTTTCGCCCGCTGGCGCCGGCCCCGCAGATGTCCGCTTCGATCAGCAGCACATCCAGCTCGGGGTTCTGCTCCTTGAGCATGATCGCGGTCCATAAGCCGGTGTAGCCACCGCCGACGATGCACACGTCGGCGCGGGTATCCCTCGCCAAAGGTTCGCACGGCGCGCAGGACTCCGCCTCCAGCGCCTGTTCCAGCCAGAAAGGTCTCATCGGTTACTCCTCAGGTACGCAGGGGTTTTACGGTCATTGCCTGGTTAGGCACGAAAGCGCTTTTGATCAGCAGGCCAGCCGGACGGCTGTTCCAGTGGGGGATCAGCACCAGGGCGGAGAACAAGGCGCAGCCGGCGAAGACGATGAACACAGTGACCGAGTCGAAGTAGCCCGGCAGCAAGCCGCCGAGAATCGCCCCGACCGAACCGCAACCGTTGACGAACCCGGCGGCCGTGGCGCCCGCTTTGGCGGTGCCGAAATCAATCGCTGCCGCACCGCTGATCATCGAATCCGGTCCGTACAGGGTCAGGCCCATGACGAACAGCAGCGCCACCACCAACAACACGCTGCCGGTGTGCAGGGCACCCATGAACAACGCCAGGGAAACGGTCAGTACCAACAGACTGATCACGCAGGCAGGCATGCGTCGGGCGCCGAACAGTTTGTCCGAGGCCAGGCCGAGCAGGATCGGCCCCAGCAACCCGGCAAGCTCGAACGCCGTGGGAATGATCGCCGCGCCGACCTTGCCCACCGAGGGCATTTGCTCGAAGACGATCACCGGCCCCCAGAGCAGAATCGCGTAGCGCGCCGGTTTCAACAGAAAGTACGCCAGGCCCAGGACCAGCACGGTGCGGTTGCGCAGGATTTCCCTTAACGGTTCCAGCATGCTGATCTTGCTTTGCGCTTCAGCCTCTTGCGCCGTCAGTTGCGGCTCCGGCTCCACCGCCGGCAAACCAACGTCTTCGGGTGTGTTGCGCTGAAAAATAAAAAACAGCACGGCGACCAGCCCAACCACCGCCGCACTGGAAAAGAACGCCGCATGCCAGGTGCCGACCAGCGTATACGCCCACCAGCCAGCAAACGGCGAAGCCACCAATCCACCAAAGGCGTAGCAGGAACTCCACAACCCCAGCACCCGCCCGCGCTGTTCGGCGGGAAAGAAACTGCCGAGGTTCTTGCACAGCCCGGACCAGCCGGTGGACTGGGCAAACCCTTGAATCAGCATGCAGGTGGCGAAGATTGGCAACGTCGCGAAACTGCCCATCACCACGGCAGCCGCTGCTGAAATCAACAACCCGCCAAAAACCACGACCCTTGGGCCGAAGCGGTCGGCCAGAATGCCCCAGGTGAATTGCCCGATGGCGTAGGCGGTCAGGTAAATGGCATCGAGGTTGGCCATGGCCATTTTGTCGAGCATGAAGGTGGGGTCTTCGGCGATCCCCAGTTTGGCCACGGAAAAGGCTTTGCGGGTGAAATAGAAAGCGGCGTAGGCGAGCCAGGTGATCGCGAAGATCTGCACGCGCCAGCGCTTGATGGTGCCGATGGAGTTGTTCATTGTGGTTCTGACCTCAGGGTGTGAGTGTGCCGGCAGAAATTGAGAAATAACGCCTGTTTTTTTATTGTTGAGCACTTCGATACCGCGGCTTCCCTTTGGCGATATCGGTCAGATGAGGCCTGCCACTGCACGCACAGGCTCATGGCCGCCGACGCTGTTCGACTGACCAGTCACCGGGGCTGAGGTCGATAAAAACAATTACTGATTAATAAGTGAAATCGATTTATCGTATTTCCAATATAAGCTCAGCTTGTTACTGGAGGTTTCGATGTCGGTTTCCCACGCCCAGCTCAAAGCCTTCCACGCCGTGGCCGTCCACGGAAGCTTTACCAAAGCCGCCGAGCGGCTTTTTCTCACGCAACCGGCGATTTCCGACCAGGTGCGCAAACTCGAAGAGCGCTTCGGTGTGTTGCTGTTCCACCGTAATAAACGCTCGGTGCGCCTGACGGATCTGGGTGATCGGCTGTTGAGCATTACCCAGCGGCTGTTCGTCATCGAGGCCGAGGCTCAGGAGCTTTTGCACGATTCCAGGGCGTTGCAGACCGGCACCCTGATCCTCGCAGTGGATGCGCCGGTGCATGTGCTGCCGCAGATTGCGCGCTTCTGTGAGCGCTACCCCGGCATCAGCGTGAAAATCGAAACCGGCAATACCGACGAATCGCTGTTTCGCCTGTTCAACTATCAGGCCGACCTGGCGTTGTTGGGCCGGGAGGTGAGTGACGAGCGACTGATCTCGCTGCCGCTGCGCAATGACCCGATGGTGGCCTTCGTTTCTCGCAGTCATCCGTGGGCAGATCGCGAATCGATTTGCCTGGCGGATTTGCACGACACACCGTTGGTGCTGCGGGAAATCGGTTCGGTGACGCGTCAGACACTGGAAGAGGAAATGGCCCGGGCCGGCTTTTCCATCCGCCCGGCGATTCAGGTTGAAGGTCGGGAAGCGGCGCGTGAGGCAGTGGTCGTGGGGATCGGCGTGGGTGTGGTGTCCGCCGCCGAGTTTGGCGCGGATTCCCGGGTGTGTGCGTTGCCGATTACCGATTGCACACGGCGTCTGACGGAGACGCTGGTGTGCTTGCGCGAGCAGAGTTCGCGGCGGGTGGTGGCGACGTTCCTCGACATGGTTCGCGAGAGCCTTGCTTAGGCAGGTCCGGCCTCATCGCGAGCAGGCTCGCTCCCACAGGTTTTGCGTCGTACATAAGATCTGTTGCCAACATACATCCCTGTGGGAGTGAGCCTGCTCGCGATGCAGACGCCTCGGTTTATCGGGTAGGCGCCAACTCGAAAAACGCCCGAATCAAACGCAAATCCCGCCGCCGTTCCATGCACCCGATCATGTGTTGATTGATCAATCCATCGCCTAGAATCGGCACCGCCACCACCCGCGGGTCATGACTGACCTCCACCGACGACACCACCCCAACACCCAACTCCGCCGCCACGGCCTCGGTCACCGCCTCGCGACTGTCCAGCTCCAGCAACACCCTCGGGTTGACCGATGCCGCCGCGCAAGCTTCATCGAATGTCCGTCGGGTAATCGAACTTGGCTCGCGCAACACCATGATCACCTGATCCAGCTCCTTGAGCTTCACGCCCTTGGACGCCATGGCCCAAGGATGACTTTCAGGCACCAACGCGCAAATCCGTGATTCGCTCAACGCTTGCAGGTGCAGGCCTTTGCGCGGCTCGACTTCAGTCAGCACCGCCACGTCGGCATGTTCGGACAACAACGCCGCCAGCGTTTCCTGAGCATTGCCCAAGCGCAAATTCACGGTGATCCCCGGATATCGCGCCCGCAAACTGGCCAGCATCGGCATCACCATATGCGGCCCGTCCGCCGCTACTTCGAGACGCCCGGTCAGCAATTGTCGATTCGCTTCCAGCAGCACCTGCGCTTCCTCGGCCAGACCGAACATCGCCCGGGTGATCGCCGCCAGTTTGGTACCCTCCTCCGTCAGCTCCACTCGTCGCGCAGTGCGGCGCAGCAAGGTGATCTGGTAATGCTCCTCCAGGGCCTTGATGTGCCCGGTGACCGCCGGTTGGCTGATGAATAGCCGCTCGGCAGCGCGGGTGAAGCTGCCTTCGCGGGCCACGGCATCAAAGGCTCGAAGCTGGAACAGATTCATGGATAACTCTCACTGATGGCTGGCATAACAACAAACAATTTGATTGATAGCACCCGAAATTGCAATTTATGTCCCGTAGCTTCATCCCACACAGAGCTTTTGCGAGGACACAAGAATGAGCACCGCCGAGCCAATCCTGCTCACCCCCGGCCCACTGACCACATCGGCGCGCACCCGTCAGGCGATGATGGTCGACTGGGGTTCATGGGATGACCGCTTCAATCAACTGACCGCCAGCCTGTGCGAGCAATTGCTGGCGATTATCAACGGCGGCGACAGCCACCACTGCGTGCCCCTGCAAGGCAGCGGCACCTTCGCCGTCGAGGCAGCAATCGGCACCCTGGTGCCCCGCGACGGCAAAGTGCTGGTGCTGATCAACGGCGCGTACGGCAAACGCCTGGCGAAGATCTGTGAAGTGCTCGGCCGTCCGTTCAGCACCTTCGAAACCGCCGAAGACGAACCGACGACCGCCGCCGACGTCGAGCGTCTGCTGCGCGCCGACGCCAGCATCACCCACGTCGCGCTGATTCACTGCGAAACCAGCACCGGCATCCTCAACCCGCTGCCGGAAATCGCCCACGTCATCGCGCAACACGGCAAACGCCTGATCATCGATGCCATGAGCTCCTTCGGCGCCTTGCCGATCGACGCACAACAGGTGCCCTTCGACGCGCTGATCGCCGCCTCGGGCAAATGCCTGGAAGGCGTACCGGGCATGGGTTTTGTCTTCGCTCGCAAAGACGCGCTGGCCAACGCGGCCGGCCACTCTCATTCCCTGGCGATGGATTTGTACGACCAGCACACCTACATGGCCAAGACCGGCCAATGGCGCTTCACCCCGCCGACCCACGTGGTCGCGGCGCTGCACGAAGCCCTGCTGCAATACAACGAAGAAGGCGGTTTGCCGGCACGGCATCAGCGCTACGCCAACAACTGCCAGGTGCTGCTCGATGACATGGCCAAACTCGGTTTGCGCAGTTTCCTGCCTGCCGCGATCCAGGCGCCGATCATCGTCACTTTCCACGCGCCGAAAGACCCGCGCTACCAGTTCAAGGAATTCTACGAACGCGTCAAGGCCAAGGGTTTCATCCTCTACCCCGGCAAATTGACCCAGGTCGACACCTTCCGCGTCGGCTGCATCGGACACGTCGACCAGGCCGAGATGCACGCGGCCGTGGCGGCGGTGGCCGAAGTGCTGCGTGAGATGGAAGTCTTAGAAATTTAATTCACGACGATTTGTAGCAGCTGTCGAGCCCCAGCGAGGCTGCGTTCGGCTGCGCAGCAGTCGTAAACCATCCACATCGGTGTTTCAGGTGAACCGCGTCGACAAGATTTACGACTGCTGCGCAGCCGAACGCAGCCTCGCAGGCTCGACAGCTGCTACAGGGCTCTTCATTCCCCCATACAGGATTTGAGACATGAATTACGCAAACCCAACCAAACTCCAGGCCGCCATCCTCGACTGGGCCGGCACCGTGGTCGACTTCGGCTCTTTCGCGCCAACGCAGATTTTTGTCGAAGCCTTCGCCGAGTTCGACGTCCAGGTCTCCATCGAGGAAGCCCGCGGGCCGATGGGCATGGGCAAGTGGGACCACATCCGCACCCTGTGCGATCAGCCGGAAGTCGCCGAGCGCTATCGCAAGGTGTTTGGCCGCACGCCAACCGACGACGACGTGACCGCCATCTACCAGCGATTCATGCCGCTGCAGATCGAGAAAATCGCCGAGCACTCGGCGCTGATTCCGGGCGCACTCGATACCATCGCCACCCTGCGTCAGCAAGGGATCAAGATCGGCTCCTGCTCGGGCTACCCGAAACAGGTCATGGACAAGGTGGTCGAACTGGCCGCCACCAACGGTTACATCGCGGACCACGTGGTCGCCACCGACGAAGTGCCGAACGGCCGCCCATGGCCGGCTCAGGCGCTGGCCAACGTGATTGCGCTGGGCATCGACGACGTTGCGGCTTGCGTGAAGATCGATGACACCGTGCCGGGCATTCTCGAAGGTCGTCGTGCCGGTATGTGGACGGTTGCGCTGATCTGTTCCGGTAACGCGCTGGGTCTGGATTACGAAGGTTTCCGCGCCCTTGGCAGTGACCAACTCGACAGTGAACGCAAACGCATCCACGCCATGTTCGAAGGCTCGCGCCCGCACTACATGATCGACACCATCACCGATTTGCCGGAAGTGATCGCCGACATCAACAAGCGTCTGGCCAAGGGTGAGATGCCGCAAAGCAGCTGATCACGTTTCTTGCTCCATAAAAAAGCGCGAGCTCCGTTACGGAACTGGCGCTTTTTTTTAGCGATCACTTGAGCCAGAGCATTGAACACCCCAATTGCCACAGGCAAATCCATCAAAGCGGATTACAGTTAGAGAACACCGTCGAACAAGAACGGTGGGCTCTAGACCAGACCTGTGAGGAACACCGTATGCCCTGGAAGAATTCCGACTCACGCTATAGCACCGTGTCGATCACGCTGCATTGGTTGATGCTGGTTTTACTGGCGCTGGTTTACGCCTGCATCGAATTTCGTGGGATCTTTCCCAAAGGCAGCGGTGGCCGGACGCTGATCGTTGAATCGCACTTCATGCTCGGCTTGACGGTGTTCGTATTGGTTTGGCTGCGGCTGTTCGCTCGCAGCCTGGGCCCGGCACCACAGATCTTCCCGGCCTCGCCTCACTGGCAGACCGTGCTGGCCAGACTGATGCACTGGGCACTGTACATTTTCATGATTGCGATGCCGATTCTCGGCTGGCTGGTGACCAGCGCCAAGGGGCATCAGGTGATGTTTTACGGCTTTGACCTGCCATTGCTGGTCTCGGAGGACAAGGTGCTGGCCAAGCAAATCGAGGGCTGGCATGTGCTGGGCGGCACCATCGGTTATTGGCTGATTGGCTTGCATGCGGTGGCGGGGATTTATCACCACTATGTCGTGGGCGATAACACGCTGCTGCGGATGATGCCCAAGCGCGGTTGAACACACACCCTTGTAGCAGCTGGCGAAGCCTGCGTTCGGCTGCGCAGCAGTCGTAAAATCAGTCAACGCGGTGGATCAGTTGAACCGAGGCGGCTGGATTTACGACTGCTTCGCAGCCGAACGCAGGCTTCGGCAGCTGCTACATGGGATAGCGTACTTATCGAAACCCCCGGCGGCCCTGCAAGCCACCGGTGTGGATGAAGATCAGGCGCGTCCCCTTTTCAAATTTTCCCGCCTCGACGTGCTGCTTGAGCATCAGCAACGCCTTGCCGGTGTACAGCGGTTCGAGGGGAATCCCCGTGGCCTGCTCGGTCTGGTCGATGAAGTCGAGTAACAGCGGATCGACTTTGGCAAAGCCGCCACGGCTGGCGTCGAACAGCTCATAAGCCGTTTCCTGCACACCCGCCTCTCGTACAATCGATCCGACCTGCTGCGCCACACCATGATCGTCGGGCACCGCCAGCGCGCCATATACCGGATGTTCCCCCGCCTCGGCCAGCACCAGACCGGCCAAGGTCGTGCCCGTTCCGCAGGCCAGCCACCAACCGTGGTAATCGCTCCAGCCCAGGTTGCCCAGTTGATCGAGCATTGCCTTCAATTGCAAACAGCCACGCGCGCCCAGCAGACCACCGCCACCTTCGGGCACCGGGTGCAGGTCGGGATACTGCGCCTGCCACGGCTGCCAGAAACCCGGCTCGTGTCGCGCGCGATACCCGCCATAACCCAACCAGTGCAGCTGCATGCCGAACGCTTGCAAGTCCTTCACCGTCGGCGTTTCTTGCGGATGACCGCGCAGCAGGCCAACCGTTTTGAAACCGAAGCGTTTGCCGGCGGCGGCCAGTGCGTGCAGGTGATTGGAATGCGCACCGCCGAGGCTGATGATGCCCTGAGCACCGCTCTGGTCGGCGGCTTGGAGGTGTTCGATGAGCTTGAACCACTTGTTGCCGCTGATCAGTGGGTCGATTTGGTCGAGGCGCAGGATGGCGACTTCAATGTTGGCTGAGGTGAGCCAGTCGAGGTGAAGGGGTTCGAGTGGGGCTTGGGGTAGCCAATCGGTTGGAGGGGAAAGCATGGGCGTCTGATTGTGCTCGGAAAGAGCCAGCATTCTAGTCGCTCATAGGCAGCCATCGCGAGCAAGCTCGCTCCCACAGGGTTTTGTATCGGTCACAAAATTTGTGAACAACACAGAACCTGTGGGAGCGGGCTTGCTCCCGGCGGCGTTCCGACGATGGCCATTGGCAGATTTGGCCTGCTGATTACAACTCGGCAGCCAACCGCGAACCCTGGTTGATCGCGCGTTTGGCATCCAGCTCTGCTGCCACGTCCGCGCCACCGATCAAATGCACGTTCTGCCCCGCGGCGACCAAACCCTCCTGCAATTCACGCAGCGGATCCTGCCCGGCGCAGATCACGATGTTGTCCACCGGCAGCACCTGCGGCTCACCGGTTTCACCGATGCGAATGTGCAGGCCTTCGTCGTCGATCTTCAGGTACTCGACGCTGTTGAGCATCTGCACCTGCTTGTTCTTCAGACCGGTGCGATGAATCCAGCCGGTGGTCTTGCCCAGGCCGTCACCGACCTTGGATTTCTTGCGTTGCAGCAGGAACACTTCACGCGCCGGTGCATGCGGTTCAGCCTTGATACCGGCGACACCGCCGCGCGCTTCCAGATGCGTATCAATGCCCCATTCCTTCCAGAACGCTTCGCGGTCCAGACTGGTGGCCACGCCTTGATGAACAAGGAATTCCGACACGTCGAAACCGATACCGCCCGCGCCAATCACCGCGACGCGCTTGCCCACCGGTTTACGCTCCAGGATCACGTCCAGGTAGCTCAACACCTTGGCGTTTTCAACGCCGGGAATCGCCGGGGTTCTTGGGGCGATGCCGGTGGCCAGGATGATTTCGTCGTAACCGCCCTCGACCAGTTTTGCCACGTCGACACGGGTGTTCAGGCACACCTCGACGTTGGTGGTCTGCAACTTGCGGTTGAAATAGCGCAGGGTTTCGAAGAACTCTTCCTTACCCGGGACGCGCTTGGCAATGTTGAACTGACCGCCAATTTCGCTGGCCGAATCAAACAGCGTCACCGAGTGCCCACGCTCGGCTGCCACCGTAGCAGCGGACAGGCCCGCAGGACCGGCACCGACCACGGCGATTTTCTTGATCTGCTGCACCGGCAGGTAGTTGAGTTCGGTTTCATGGCACGCGCGCGGGTTCACCAGGCAGCTGGTCAACTTGCCGCCGAAGGTGTGATCCAGGCACGCCTGGTTGCAACCGATGCAGGTGTTGATTTCATCACCACGTCCGGCGGCTGCCTTGTTGACGAAGTCCGGGTCGGCGAGGAACGGCCGCGCCATGGACACCATGTCGGCATCGCCTTCGGCCAGAATCTGCTCGGCCACTTCCGGGGTATTGATACGGTTGGTGGTGATCAGCGGAATGCTCACCGAACCGCGCAGCTTGGCCGTGACCTTGCTGAACGCCGCACGCGGGACCTTGGTGGCGATGGTCGGAATCCGCGCTTCGTGCCAGCCGATGCCGGTGTTGATGATGGTCGCGCCCGCTTGCTCGATGGCTTTCGCAAGGGTCACGATTTCTTCCCAGGTGCTGCCGCCTTCTACCAGGTCGAGCATCGACAGGCGGAAGATGATGATGAAGTTCGGGCCTGTGGCTTCGCGTACACGGCGGACGATTTCCACCGGCAGGCGCATACGGTTTTCGTAGCTGCCGCCCCAGCGGTCGGTGCGGTGGTTGGTGTGGGCGGCGAGGAACTGGTTAATGAAATAACCTTCCGAGCCCATGATCTCGACGCCGTCGTACTCGGCTTTTTGCGCCAGGGTCGAACACGTTACGAAATCGCTGATCTGCTTCTCGATGCCTTCCTCGTCCAGCTCTTTCGGCTTGAACGGGTTGATCGGTGCCTGAATGGCGCTCGGTGCGACCTGTTTCGGGCTGTAGGCATAACGACCGGCGTGGAGGATCTGCATGCAGATCTTGCCGCCCGCCTCGTGCACCGCACGGGTCACGATCTGGTGCTTGAGCGCTTCTTCCTCGGTGGTCAGTTTGGCCGCGCCGGAATACACCCCGCCCTCATCGTTCGGGCCAATGCCGCCGGTGACCATCAGACCAACACCGCCGCGGGCACGCTCGGCGAAGTACGCCGCCATGCGTTCGAAACCGCCGGGTTTCTCCTCCAGACCGGTGTGCATCGACCCCATCAGGGTGCGGTTGCGCAGCGTGGTAAAACCCAGGTCCAGCGGGGCCAACAGGTGCGGGTAATGAGCGGCGGCCATTTGTAACTCCACATCGAGTGATCACGGAAAATATGCAGGAGCTCTTCGGCCCCCGTCAGTCATGTTGAACAGACTAAGAGTCGCGCCCTTGTCACTCAATGACCGAAACTGACAACTTATTGATCCAAATGTGCAGCGCCCCTTGGCAAGCGCCGGCATGCGCCCTACCCTAGTCGCGAACCCTGCACACGGCTGTCGACTGTTTCCCCATGCGCAAACTTCTGTACCTGACTTTCTCCATGGCATTGATTGCCGCCCTGACGACCTACGCCATGTGGGCCGCGGACCGTCCGGTGGGTCATTACCTGTCGGACCTGCGCATCCACCTCGCGGTCGATCAAGGCACACCTGCCGATCGCGGCAATCTGCTGGGCATCCAGCCCGAGCTGTTCCCCACCGACTATCAAAGCCCCGAACGCCTGCACCGCAAGCTCGCTGCCTATTTGCAGCAGGCTCAGGACCAGGGCCTGCTCAATGAAAAGACCATCGTCGTGCTGCCCGAACACATCGGCACCTGGCTGATGGTCAGCGGCGAGAAAGATGAGCTGTATCAGGCGACCACCCTCAAGGAAGCGATGAACTGGCTGGCGGTGAGCAATCCCGTGCAGTTCGTTCGCGCGTTGATCAGCGCCAAGGGCGAAAGCCGTCTCGACGACGCTCACTTGCGGATGAAGGCCAAAGGCATGGCCAAGGACTATCAGGCTCTGTTCGGCGGGCTGGCGAAGGCGTTCAACGTAACGCTGGTGGCCGGCACGATTGTGTTGCCAGAGCCGAGCATCATCGACGGCACGCTGAAAGTCGGCCGCGGTGCGTTGTACAACAGCAGCGTAGTGTTCGGTCGCGACGGGCTGCCGGTGGGCCAGCCGCAACGCCAGATGCATCCGGTGTTTGCTGAAAAAGACGTTATCGAAGCCAATGGCGAGCATACGCTCAACGTCGTCGACACGCCGGCCGGCCGCCTGGGCGTATTGATCGGCAGCGACAGCTGGTACCCGGACAACTACCGCAAACTCGACGCACAGGGCGCCCATCTAGTGGCTGTCCCCGCCTATGTCGTCGGCCGCGACACCTGGGACAAACCGTGGCGGGGTTACAAGGGGCTGTCGACGCCCGGCTCCGTCAGCCTCAAGGCCGGTGAGCTCAGCGAAGGCCAGGCCTGGCATCGTCTGACACTGGTCGGCCAACCGCCCAGCAGCCAGGCGATTGCCGGCATGAGCGTATTCTTGCGCGGTCAATTCTGGGACAAGGGCAGCGCGGGGCAAAGTTTCCTCAGCAACAACGGGCAACAGTTCGCCGACGGCAATGCCCGTGGCGCGCGCTTGCTGAACCTCTGGTTGTAACCCATGAAACCGCTGCCGATGCGCCTTGGGGATCTGTCGGTGGGCTTTGTTCACAGCCTGGCTGACGCCGTGCGCAGCCAGGGTGTGGACCCGCAACCGTTGCTGGAGCAATACGGTCTTGATGCGGCGCGTTTGGCCGAGGCAGGCGCCCGGCTGTCGATCCCGCGCTACATGCGCCTGGGCCACGGTGCCATTCAACTGACCAACGACCCGGCGCTGGGTTTGCGTATGGGCCAGCTCAGTCGCCTGAGTCAGGCCGGTCTGGCGGGGGTCACCGCCGCCCAGGCGCCGACGGTTCGGGAAGCGGCGCGCTGCCTGATCCGCTTTGAAGCGTTGTATGGCTCCAACTATCGCGGCCAGTCGAGCTTTCATGAAGACGCTCAGGGCGCATGGCTGCGGTTCTATTCCATCAGCCCTTACAACGCCTACAACCGCTTTGTGGTGGATTCGATCATCGCCGGCTGGCTGCACCAATTGTCTAGCGTGAGTACTGCCCCGCTACGCGCCGAACGGATCGAGATCGAATTCGCCGAACCGGATTATCGTGAAGCGTATGCCGCGTTGGGCGATTGCCCCATTCAGTTCGGCGCCGAACAGAATCAACTGCGCCTGAGTCTGGCCAGCCTCGCCCTGCGCAACCCGGAGCACTGCCCGAGTACCTGGCGACACTTGCTGCAACTCTGTGAACGGGAACTGGAGCAACTGACACGCACCCGCAGCCTGCGTGAACGCATCACTCAGTTGCTGGGGCCGTTACTCAATGGTGGCCGGGAACCCGACCTGGAAGAAGTGGCGTCACGCCTGAAGCTGCCGACCTGGACCTTGCGTCGCAAACTCGCCGAGGAAGGCACGCAATTTCGCGCGATTCTCAACGACACGCGCCGCGACCTGGCCATGACCTACATTCGCGACACTGAACTGGCGTTCGGGGAAATCGCCTACTTGCTGGGTTTCGCGTCAGCCGAAGCTTTCCAGCGAGCCTTCAAACGCTGGAACGGCCAGACACCCGGCGAGTTTCGCCGCAGTCATCGCCAATCCGCGTGATGCTTACAGCTCTGTAGCGTCTTCTGCTGGTTCCAACGGGTCCAGTTCAAACGCCTGATACTCGAGCAGCTCTTCTTGATAATCGTCCATTGTGAAATCCCCCTTCCGCTCGTTTAAAAATGCCTGAATAAATGACCAACGCCCCGAGCATAAAGTGCCCGCATGAAAGAAAAATGACGCAGGCATACCGCTCAGCGGCTACTTATAAAACGTAGCAGGCAGTCAGGAATTTATCACAGGATTTTTTCGATAGAGGCTGTAGGACTACAGCCCGGGTTGACGCGGATCAATCCAAAAAGCCATTTCGGGAACGATGTCATCTGACACGATCCCGAAATGTATAGCGATTACTGGTTCGCAGGCATGGCCGAAATAGGCTCGCTCGGTGGCGGCAGGCTGGATTGCGGCGGTGGTGTAACGGTTTCCGGGGATGGAGCCGGTTGCGGGTTTTCAACCGGGGTGATCGGCGCTGTTTCAGGCGGCGGTGCTACGGGCTCCGAGGCCGCAGGGGCTGGAGCAGGTTCAGCCGCTGGCGCTGGCGCGGGTTGCGCAGCCGGTGCCGGCGTTGGGGCCAAAGGCGCCGGAGCAGCCTTGGCCTCAGGCATGCCCAGGTCGGTCTTGGGTTTCTCGGGGATGTGCGCAGCCTTCTTCGCTTCCGCTGGCAGGAACAACTCCACCAGCGCAAAGAAACGCTCATAGAACTTGGCCGACGAAACGGTTTCGCTGGCGACCTTGACCATCGAATCGTCGGACGAGCCGATTGGCATCGATACCGAACCCAGCACGCCCACACCCACACTGGCGGAGTTGTTGGTCTTCTTCAGCGCATAGCGGTCCTGCAGGGCGTTGGCGAACATGGTCGCATGGTGCCCTTCGCTGCCGTCATCGGCACAGACCACACTGAAGCTGATCTCCATGTGGGTCTCGCCGGTCTGCTGGAAGCTTTTGTGCCCGCTGACCAGTTTCGGGTCGGCGCTGGTGATGATATAGCCCTGGCTGAGCAACGCCCGGCGGGCAGCTTCGCAGGTCTGTGCATCCGTCACCGGGTAATTGCGCGAAAACGTCCCGGAGTCATCGAAGTTCTCATGCTCATAGATGGGGGCTTTCTTCGACGAGCAGCCGGCAGCAGTGGCCAGCATCAGCGCCAGCCCGGCAACACGCATGGGAATTGATTTAAACATTGAACATCCTGAGGAAAACGATCCGGGGCGTATTGTGCAACAGATCGATGCTTAGCGGAGCATCGATTAGTGTCTTAAAACGTTTACAAGTCTACTGACTGTCAGTTACGGGAAAAAGTCCCGTCGGGGGCTACAACAAACTATCCCTTGTGGGAGCATTCCATCCCGAAATCGCACGCATAAAAAACCCCGGCCTTTCGGCCGGGGTCTTTGCGTAGCGGCAACTCAGTCAAGCATCAGAAGCGCTTGATCTCGGCTTCGCTTTCCAGCTGTTTGCGGTAAGCCGCAAAGTCCTGCTGGCCAATGCGCGAGGCGAGGAAGCGACGGTACTGAGCCTTCTCTTCTTCGGTCGGCGCGGCGGCTTCGTTCACGCCGTTCAGGCGCACGATCACCAGGCTACCATCGGCCAGGGTCACGCTGTTGAAGGTCGGCTTTTTCTTGGCGACAGGTTTTGGCATGCGGAAAAGCGCTTGCAGCACGGTGGGGTCAATCCCTTCCTGAGCGCGAGTCGCTGCTGCGGTGACTTTCCAGCTCTGGCCGTCAATTGCCTTGTCCAGTGGCGTCTTGCCGTCGCGCAGGCTGGCGATCAGCTCATCAGCCTTGGTCTTGGCAGCAGCACTGGCGTGCTCCTTGGCCAATTGCGCACGAATGCTGGCATTCACGCTTTCCAGCGGCAGTTGCGCCGGCTTCAGGTGTTCCTTGGCCCGCAGCACGATCACGGTTTCCGGATCCAGCTCGATGGCGGTGCTGTTGGCACCTTCATCCAGCACTTCAGGACTGAATGCGGCGGTGACCACGGCACGGTTGGCCGAAACACCTTCGCCACCTTCGCGGCCGAACGGCTTGGAGGTGTGAACGGTCAGCTTCAGGTCCTGCGCCGGCTGGGCCAGATCAGACGATTCGAACGAAGAGTCTTCCAGTTGCTTGGTCGCCTCGACGAAGCGTTGCTCGACCTGCTGGGTTTTCAGCTCACGGGTCAGCTTGTCTTTCAGGCTGGCCAGCGTCGGTACTTCCGGTGCTTCAACACCCAACAGTTTGATCAAGTGGAAGCCGAAGTCAGTGCGAACCGGCGCCGACACCTGATCCTTGGCCAACGCATACAGCGCGGTTTCGAACGCTGGATCGTAGACGCCCGGGCCTGCGTAGCCCAAGTCACCGCCGTTGTTCGCCGAACCTGGATCCTGGGAGAACTCCTTGGCCAGCGCCTCGAATTTCTCGCCTTTGGCCAGACGCGCCTGAACTTCTTCGATCTTGGCCTTGGCTTGCGCCTCGGTCATCTTGTCGTTCACTTCGATCAGAATGTGCGCAGCCCGGCGTTGCTCGGACAGGTTCGCGATTTCTTTCTGATACGCCGCTTGCAGGTCTTCGTCCTTGACGGCGACCTGGTCAAAGAAGGACGACTTCTTCAATTCCAGGTAATCGATGACGACTTGATCCGGCGTCATGAATTCCTTGGCGTGTTCGTCGTAGTAAGCCTTGACCTCATCGTCGGTCAGCTTCACCGCTGCCGGGTCAACCTTGACGTTCAGGGAGGCGAAGTCGCGGGTCTGTTTTTCCAGACGGGCGAAAGCCAGAACCTGTGCGTCGGTAACGAAACCGCTACCCGCCAAACCAGCACGCAGCTGACCGATCAGCATTTCCTGAGCCAGCATCTGGCGGAATTGCATGCGGCTGTAGCCGAGTTGACGAATCACCTGGTCGAAACGATCAGGACTGAACTTGCCATCGACCTGGAATTCAGGCGTTTGCAGGATCACTTGGTCCAAAGCCGCTTCGGAGAAAGCGAATTTCGATTTTTCTGCGCCTTGCAGCAGCAGCTTGCGGTCGATCAAGCCTTTGAGGGCCGATTCGCGCAGCATTTTCTCGTCGAGCAAGGAAGCGTCGAAATCCTTGCCCAGCTGTTGCATGAGCTGACGGCGTTGCATATCGACCGCCTGGCTCAGCTCGTTCTGGCTGATTTCTTCGCCGTTGACCTTGGCCGCATCGTTACGGCTGGTAGTGGCCTGAAAAATGGCGTCGAAACCGGTCAAAGCCATCAGTGCAACGATGACCCCGATAATGGTCTTGGCAATCCAGCCTTGTGAATTGTCCCTGATATTCTGCAGCATGCGTCCCCCAGAAACGGTTGAACTTCAAAATTAGGCAACCGTGGAGCGTGGGTAGAATCCGGATAGAAGAAAGGCGCATCCGAGGATGCGCCTTCTCGTAACTGGCGGAGCGGACCAAGGGTTCGAACTTGCGACCCTCGGTGTCTCGGACCGGCAAATTGCCGACTGGACTACCGCTCCGCTGCCAGGTCAGGCATGACCCCGACCCGGATAGGCAAAAACCTGAAGCGAACTTAGTTGACAGCTTCTTTCAGTGCTTTGCCGGCTTTGAAACCTGGTTTTTTGGCTGCAGCGATTTCCAGCGTCTTACCGGTCTGTGGGTTACGACCAATGCGAGCTGGACGATCGGTAACGGAGAAGGTACCGAAACCAACCAGAACAACAGAGTCGCCAGCCTTGAGAGCGCCAGTGACGGATTCGATTACAGCGTCCAGCGCACGGCCAGCAGCAGCTTTCGGGATATCAGCGGATGCAGCGATAGCATCAATCAGTTCCGACTTGTTCACTCTAAGTCCCCTTATATCTATTTGAGTATGATTCTAAGTTTTTTGGTGAAAGCAAAAACGTGTGCTGAATGGCCTACAGACACTTAAGAGCCGCTTTATAACAAGGGCTCTAAAAAGCTGTCAACAAGCCACTCAGGCAAATGCGTACTAATGCGTGCTAATTCTTTCCTTAGAGTCAGACTCGCGTTTTTCATCCTTCGCAACTATCTCTGGAACCACATCAGGCAGCGGCTCCGGCGCGTATTGCAGCGCAATTTGCAGGACCTCGTCAATCCATTTAACCGGTTTAATCTGCAGATCTTGCTTGATATTGTCAGGAATTTCCTTCAGATCGCGTACGTTCTCCTCAGGAATGATCACGGTCTTGATCCCGCCTCGGTGAGCTGCCAGCAGTTTTTCCTTCAGACCGCCGATCGCCAACACCTGACCACGCAGGGTGATTTCACCTGTCATGGCGACGTCCGCACGCACCGGGATCCCGGTCAATGCCGACACCAGGGCCGTGCACATGCCTACACCGGCGCTAGGGCCGTCCTTCGGGGTCGCCCCTTCCGGCATGTGGATGTGCGTGTCGCGCTTCTCGTGGAAGTCCAGGGGGATCCCCAGGCTCTTCGCGCGGCTGCGGACAACGGTCAGTGCGGCGGTGATCGACTCGACCATCACATCACCCAACGAACCGGTCTTGATCAACTGGCCTTTACCCGGCACGACAGCGGCTTCGATGGTCAGCAATTCACCCCCCACCTGAGTCCATGCCAGCCCGGTCACCTGACCGATCTGATCCTGCGATTCGGCCAGACCGTAGCGGAATTTGCGCACGCCCAGGAAGTGTTCGAGCATCTCGGCAGTGACCTTCACCGAGAAGCGTTTTTCCATTGCATGCTCTTTGACTGCCTTGCGGCAAACCTTGGCAATCTGGCGCTCCAATCCACGCACGCCAGCTTCGCGGGTGTAGTAGCGGATGATGTCGCGGATCGCTTCAGCGTCGAATTCAAGCTCGCCTTTCTTCAAGCCGTTGGCCGTAATCTGCTTTGGCGAAAGGTATTTGACGGCGATGTTGATCTTCTCGTCTTCGGTGTAGCCCGGCAGACGAATCACTTCCATCCGGTCCAGCAGCGCCGGCGGAATATTCATGGAGTTCGAGGTGCACAGGAACATCACATCAGACAGGTCGTAGTCGACTTCCAGATAGTGATCGTTGAAGTTGTGGTTCTGCTCAGGATCGAGCACTTCCAGCAACGCCGACGCCGGATCGCCACGCATGTCACTGCCCATTTTGTCGATTTCATCGAGCAGGAACAGCGGGTTGCGAACGCCCACTTTCGTCATCTTTTGAATCAATCTTCCTGGCATCGAACCGATGTACGTCCGGCGATGACCACGAATTTCCGCTTCGTCACGCACGCCACCAAGGGCCATACGGACGAATTTGCGGTTGGTGGCGTGAGCGATCGACTCCGCCAGAGAGGTTTTACCCACCCCTGGAGGACCGACCAGGCACAACACCGGCCCGCGAATTTTCTTCACGCGCTTTTGCACGGCGAGGTATTCGAGGATCCGCTCTTTGACTTCTTCCAGACCATAGTGATCTGCATCGAGAATGTCTTCTGCGCGCGCAAGATCCAGACGCACTTTGCTCTGAGCCTTCCACGGCACTTGAACCAGCCAGTCGATGTACGAACGCACCACGGTCGCTTCCGCGGACATTGGCGACATTTGTTTCAGCTTGTTCAGTTCGCCTTGGGCTTTGGCCAAGGCATCTTTCGGCAGGCCGGCAGCATCGATGCGCTTTTTCAGCTCTTCGATTTCGTTGTGGCCTTCGTCGCTGTCGCCGAGCTCTTTCTGAATGGCCTTCATCTGCTCATTCAGGTAGTACTCGCGCTGGCTGCGCTCCATTTGTTTCTTGACGCGACCGCGAATGCGTTTTTCGACTTGCAGCAGATCGATCTCGGCATCCAGCAACGCCAGAACGTGCTCGACCCGGGCCGACAAATCGATGATTTCGAGGATTTCCTGCTTCTGCTCGATCTTCAGGGCCATGTGCGCGGCCATGGTGTCGACCAGGCGACCCGGCTCATCGATGCTGTTGAGCGACGAGAGGACTTCAGCCGGGACTTTCTTGCCCAACTGCACATATTGTTCGAACTGAGCCAGCAGGCTGCGGACAAACACTTCCGACTCGCGCTCTGGCGCGTCGACTTCGTCGATCAGCGAGACTTCGGCACGGCAGTGGCCGTCCACTTCGCTGAAGCGCTCGACGGCGCCCCGCTGCTCACCTTCGACCAAAACCTTGACCGTGCCGTCAGGCAGCTTGAGCAGCTGCAGAACGGTCGCAATGGTACCTACGCGATAAAGTGCATCTTCACCGGGATCGTCGTCAGCAGGGTTTCTCTGAGCCAGCAGAAGGATCTGCTTGTCGCCCGTCATCGCAGCCTCGAGGGCTTCGATGGATTTCTCGCGCCCCACGAACAGCGGGATAACCATGTGCGGATAAACCACAACATCACGCAATGGCAGGAGAGGCAATTCGATGGTTGTCTTCATGATTTCGCCTCTACGGCGGCCATATGGCCGTAAACAGATGGAAGTAAGCTTGAAACCAAGATGGGGGCTGCTTTGAAAAAAAACAAGCGCAAAGAGGGTGTTAAAAACGCTTTAAAAGAAAAGGGGCCCGAAGGCCCCTTCTTTATTTCAGCTGCCTGACGCTTAAGCGTCTGGCGCAGCCTTGGCAGCCGGCTCACTGTTTTCGTAGATATACAGTGGCTTGGACTTGCCTTCTATAACACTTTCGTCGATCACTACTTTACTCACCTCGGACTGCGAGGGGATTTCATACATAGTGTCGAGCAATACGCCTTCGAGAATCGAACGCAGTCCACGGGCACCGGTCTTGCGTTCCAGGGCACGTTTGGCGACCGATTTCAGCGCGTCGGCCCGGAATTCCAGGTCCACACCTTCCATCTCGAACAGCTTGGCATACTGCTTGGTCAGCGCATTTTTCGGCTCGGTGAGAATCTGCATCAATGCAGCCTCATCCAGCTCGTCCAGCGTGGCAAGGACCGGCAGACGACCGACGAATTCCGGGATCAGACCGAACTTGACCAGATCGTCAGGCTCGACTTCACGCAGGGACTCACCGACTTTCTTGCCTTCTTCCTTGCTGCGCACTTCTGCGTTGAAACCGATGCCGCCCTTGGTGGAACGGTTTTGAATAACCTTTTCCAGACCGGAGAACGCACCACCGCAGATGAACAGGATGTTACGGGTGTCGACCTGAAGGAATTCCTGCTGCGGATGCTTGCGACCACCTTGTGGTGGAACAGAAGCGACCGTGCCTTCGATCAACTTGAGCAGGGCCTGCTGCACGCCTTCACCGGAAACGTCCCGGGTGATCGACGGGTTGTCAGACTTGCGCGAGATCTTGTCGATCTCATCGATGTAGACAATGCCCATCTGGGCTTTTTCTACGTCGTAATCGCACTTCTGCAGCAGCTTCTGAATGATGTTCTCGACATCTTCACCCACGTAACCCGCCTCGGTGAGGGTGGTTGCGTCGGCGATGGTGAACGGAACGTTCAGCAAGCGGGCCAGTGTTTCGGCAAGCAGGGTTTTACCCGAGCCTGTCGGGCCGATCAGCAAGATGTTGCTCTTGCCGAGTTCGACGTCGTCATTCTTTTTGTCGCGCTGGTTCAGACGCTTGTAGTGGTTGTACACCGCTACGGCCAGAACCTTTTTCGCACGCTCCTGACCAATCACGTACTGATCAAGGATGCCGCTGATTTCTTTAGGCGAAGGCAATTTATGCGCGCTGCTTTCGGCCTGGGCTTCCTGCACCTCCTCTCGGATGATGTCATTGCACAGGTCGACGCACTCGTCGCAGATAAAGACCGAGGGGCCGGCAATCAATTTGCGCACTTCATGCTGGCTTTTGCCACAGAAGGAGCAATAGAGCAGCTTGCCGTTGTCCTCGCCGTTGCGGGTGTCAGTCATTCGTTCGATCCAAATCCGATAGGCTTGCAACACAAGATGAAGGCTATTGCGGGCTTTTTCAAGCCCGCTAGTGATCAGACCCGCCGACCAAGCCTATTTTGAGCCGCTTATTTTAAGCTGGGCGTTGGGCGATCACTTCGTCGATCAACCCGTATTCACGCGCGGCTTCTGCACTCATGAAGTTATCGCGGTTGGTATCACGCTCGATCTCTTCAAGCGTGTGCCCGCTGTGCTTGGCCATCAGCGTGTTGAGCCGCTCACGAATGAAGAGAATTTCCTTGGCATGGATTTCGATATCCGATGCCTGCCCCTGGAAACCGCCCAGCGGCTGGTGAATCATCACGCGCGAATTCGGCAGGCAATAACGCTTGCCGGCGGCACCGGCCGTCAGAAGAAAGGCGCCCATGCTGCACGCCTGACCGATACAGGTGGTCGATACGTTGGGTTTGATGAACTGCATGGTGTCGTAGATCGACATGCCTGCTGTCACCGAACCGCCCGGGGAGTTGATATAGAGATGGATGTCCTTGTCCGGGTTTTCCGCTTCAAGGAACAGCAGTTGCGCACAGATCAGGTTGGCCATGTAGTCCTCTACCGGGCCAACCAGAAAGATTACTCGCTCCTTGAGAAGGCGCGAGTAGATGTCATAGGCGCGCTCGCCACGAGCAGACTGCTCGACAACCATCGGGACCAGGCCGCCTGCGGCCTGGATATCAGAGTTCTGCTGAATATACGAATTACGGAACATGCTCTGCAGTCACTCCCAAATAGTTATGTCTTGAATACGCATAAGCCAGCACGAAGGCTGGCTTATGGTGTGTACTTCTTACTGCAAAAACGATCAGTCGGCTTGTGGAGCTTCTACCGGCTTGACTGCTTCTTCGTAAGAGACCGATTTGTCGGTCACGCTAGCTTTCTGCAGAACAGTATCCACAACTTGTTCTTCCAGCACAACCGAACGGACTTCGTTCAGTTGCTGGTCGTTCTTGTAGTACCAGGACACAACCTGCTCAGGCTCTTGGTAGGCCGAAGCCATTTCCTGAATCATTTCGCGAACGCGGGTTTCGTCAGGCTTGAGGTCGAATTGCTTGACCACTTCAGCCACGATCAGACCCAGCACAACACGGCGCTTGGCTTGCTCTTCGAACAGCTCGGCCGGCAGTTGATCAGGCTTGATGTTGCCGCCGAACTGCTGGACAGCCTGCACGCGCAGACGGTCAACTTCGTTGGACAGCAGAGCCTTAGGCACTTCGATCGGGTTGGTGGCCAGCAGACCGTCCATTACCTGATTCTTGACCTTGGATTTGATCGCCTGACGCAGTTCGCGCTCCATGTTCTTGCGAACTTCGGTGCGGAAGCCTTCCAGACCGGTTTCCTTGATGCCGAATTGAGCGAAGAACTCTTCGTTCAGCTCTGGCAGTTTTGGCTCGGAAACAGTGTTCACAGTCACGGTGAACTCAGCGGTTTTGCCCGCCAGGTCGAGGTTCTGATAGTCCTCTGGGAAAGTCAGGTTCAGAACGCGCTCTTCGCCGGCTTTAGCGCCAACCAGACCGTCTTCGAAACCAGGGATCATGCGGCCGGAACCCAGAACCAGCTGAGTACCTTTGGCCGAACCGCCAGCGAACACTTCGCCGTCAACCTTGCCAACGAAATCGATGTTCAGCTGGTCATCGTTCTGAGCGGCGCGATCGGCCACTTCGAAACGGGTGTTCTGCTTGCGCAGCACGTCCAGCATCTTGTCCAGATCGGCATCAGCCACGTCAGCGCTCAGGCGCTCTACGGTGATACCGTCGAAGCCGGCAACGGTGAACTCAGGGAACACTTCGAAGATAGCAACGTATTCCAGATCTTTGCCGGCTTCCATCGACTTAGGCTCGATAGAAGGAGCGCCAGCCGGGTTCAGCTTCTGCTCGACAACAGCTTCGTAGAACGAAGACTGGATCACGTCGCCTACAGCTTCCTGACGCGCATCAGCACCAAAACGGCGCTTGATTTCGCTCATTGGCACTTTGCCTGGACGGAAGCCAGCAATCTTGGCCTTTTGGGCAGTCTGCTGCAGACGCTTGTTGACCTGAGTCTCGATACGCTCAGCAGGCACAGTGATGCTCATGCGGCGCTCAAGAGCAGAAGTATTTTCAACAGAAACTTGCATGGATATTCCTCGTTGCACAGACGTTAGCCGGCCGTTTCCGACCCCAGAATCAAGGGCATGCATTCTAGTGGGTCAAACTCAAGAAGTCACCCTACTGAAAACGGGTAAAAAAGCAGCAGGCAATTTATAGGCGAGGGACAAACGGTTGTGCCTCGCCCTGTTAGCAAATACAGCCAGTCATGCCAAGGCTTTGCACCAATCCTTCTATATATAGAAGAACTGCCAAACATCTCCCTGACAGCCGGTCTTGCGAGCAAGGCCAGCGGGCGGCGCGGCATCATCGAGAAACATAAATACGACGAAACACTCCACCCCTGCGACCCAGGACATGCAGTCGCTTGATACTCGAACCGCTAAAACAAAAAAGGCGCCAGACTGTTAAATCTGGCGCCTCTCGAAATATGGGGTGGACGAAGGGGATCGAACCCTCGACAACGGGAGTCACAATCCCGTGCTCTACCAACTGAGCTACGCCCACCATATTGCCTTGCAAAGAAGCCAATCAACTCCCTTGCTGCGCCCCAACCAAGCCAACCGGCTTGAGTGAAGCTTTATTTGGTGCGGATGAAGAGACTCGAACTCTTACACCTTGCGGCGCTGGAACCTAAATCCAGTGTGTCTACCAATTCCACCACATCCGCGTTTGAAGCTGTTAAAGCAAAGGCGCCAGACTGTTAATCTGGCGCCTTTCGAAATATGGGGTGGACGAAGGGGATCGAACCCTCGACAACGGGAGTCACAATCCCGTGCTCTACCAACTGAGCTACGCCCACCATATTGCGCTACTTGTGCCAAAGCTGCCTAATGGCGCACCCGGCAGGACTCGAACCTGCGACCATCCGCTTAGAAGGCGGATGCTCTATCCAGCTGAGCTACGGGCGCCTTATTAATCTGTACTCTTGGAGGACTACAAACTAAGAGCTTTCCAGTCTCGCAGAACCGTAATTCCGCTTGACCTTCTCATCCAGTGCTAGGCTGTGCCCGACAAGTGCGACGAATAGTATAGAGCGCCCCGAAGGCCGTCAAATCCTTTTTATAAAAAATTCATTTAATTAAAGGGCTTAGCGGAATTTGCAGACCAAGCGCCTTTGCCCTCACCTCATGACATGCGAGAATGCGTTCTCTTTTTTTCCCCTCTCGATGGTTAATCACGCGCAATGACTGCACAACTAATCGACGGCAAATCGATCGCCGCCAGCCTGCGCCAGCAGATCGCCAAACGAGTTACCGAGCGTCGCGAGCAAGGCCTGCGCACGCCGGGCCTCGCGGTGATCCTGGTCGGCAGCGATCCTGCCTCTCAGGTTTATGTCTCGCACAAGCGTAAAGACTGTGAAGAGGTCGGCTTCATTTCCCAAGCCTACGACCTGCCTTCCGAAACCACTCAAGAAGCACTGACCGATCTGATCGATCGCCTGAACGACGACCCGGCGATTGACGGCGTTCTGCTTCAGCTTCCTTTACCTGAACACCTGGACGCCTCCAAATTGCTGGAGCGCATTCGTCCGGACAAAGACGTCGACGGTTTTCACCCTTATAACGTCGGTCGCCTGGCCCAGCGTATTCCGCTGCTGCGCCCATGCACCCCCAAAGGCATCATGACCCTGCTGGAAAGCACCGGTGCTGACCTTTACGGGATGGACGCCGTGGTCGTCGGAGCCTCCAACATTGTTGGCCGCCCGATGGCGATGGAATTGCTGCTCGCCGGTTGCACCGTGACCGTCACCCACCGCTTCACCAAGGACCTGGCCGGCCACGTCGGCCGTGCTGATCTGGTCGTCGTGGCCGCCGGCAAACCGGGCCTGGTCAAGGGTGAGTGGATCAAGGAAGGCGCGATCGTGATCGACGTCGGTATCAATCGCCAGGAAGACGGCAAACTGGTCGGTGACGTGATCTACGAAACCGCCCTGCCCCGCGCCGGCTGGATCACTCCGGTACCGGGCGGCGTCGGCCCGATGACGCGTGCCTGCCTGCTGGAAAACACGCTTTATGCGGCGGAAACACTGCACAGCTGAGTGCCCGCTTCGACATAAGTGACGTACAAAAGAACCCCGCCAATGGCGGGGTTCTTTTTGCGTGAAGTAAAAGATCGACCATCCGCCGGAAAATGCCTTTTTTTTCACGTTCCCAAGGACTTTCACGTCCTGCTTGAACAACCATCGACAGTTATTCAGCCATACTCCAGAATGTCGCGCTTTTACGAAATAGCCCGTTACATAACGGCTTATCAACACCTTATGAGTCTGCCAGCGTGAAAATCCGTCTTTCCATCCTGAGCCTATTTTTTGCATTTACAGGGACGTTCATCACGCCAACCGCCAGCGCTGCGGAGACCACCGCGGCACCCCGAGACACGAAACAACTCAAGCTCGCTTCCGGCAGCTCTTTGCTGCTGGATATGCAGACCAACAAAGTCATCTATGCCAGCAACCCCGACGTGGTTGTCCCTATCGCTTCTGTCAGCAAATTGATGACGGGCCTGATCGTGGTTGAAGCCCGACAGAACATGGACGAGTACATCAATATCAACATCAGCGACACGCCAGAAATGAAAGGCGTGTTTTCCCGGGTCAAACTCAAGAGCGAATTGCCGCGCAGGGAAATGCTGCTGATCGCCCTGATGTCCTCGGAAAACCGTGCAGCGGCAAGCCTGGCGCATCACTATCCGGGCGGCTACGTAGCCTTCATTGCCGCGATGAACGCCAAGGCCAAGGCGCTGGGCATGACCAGCACCCACTTCGTCGAGCCGACGGGCCTCTCACCTCGTAACGTCTCTACCGCCCGCGACCTGAGCAAATTGCTGATCGCCGCGCACAAGTACCCGTTATTGACCGAGCTGAGTACCACCAAGGAAAAAACCGTCACGTTCCGCAAACCCAACTACAGCCTGGGTTTCCGTAACACCGACCATTTGGTCCGCAAGCCAAACTGGGACATCAAGCTGACCAAGACCGGGTTCACCAATGAAGCCGGTCACTGCCTGGTGTTGGTGACCAGCATGGGTAATCGCCAGGTGGCGCTGGTGATCCTCGACGCCTTCGGCAAATACACGCATTTTGCCGATGCCGCCCGCATACGCAGCTGGGTGGAAACCGGCAAAGGCGCAGACGTGCCGTCGGTAGCCTTGCAGTACAAGTCGGACAAGAACCTCAAACACCGTCAGAGCGGTGTGGTTGAAGCGTCGAAATAAGTCAGCAACAGCAAAAACAAAGCCCCGATCATTCGGGGCTTTTTTTCGTCTGGCGTTAATCGTTGGGCAACGGCATCTGATCGTCATCCGGAATGCCATCCCCGGCGCCTGGATCTTTCATGCCATGGGGATGCTCAGTCGGGACCACCATCGGACGCGCTAAAGGATCTCTCAGCGGATCGTTCGGATCCAGCACCGGATCAATGCCCTCCTCGGGCGTTGTGGGAACACTGTCCGGACGTTTGTCGTTGAAACTCGAATCAGTAGACATACGCACCTCACCAAGGGTTAGGGTTTCAGATCACCGAGCGGGTCGTAAGGCTTCGCCGGCGCCTTGGGATTGTCGCCCGGCTTTACATCCCTGGGCGCCTTGGCGGGGCCGATGGGATCGACCTGAGGGTCGGCAAGGTCCGGCGAATCGGGGTCGAAACCCAATTCGTCGCCCGAGGAATGCTCGGATGAATGCGGGCCGTCGGGGGTATTGGAATGTGCCATGGGGCGCCTCCTGGAATCTGGCCCGGAGAAACCGCGCCTTGTCCTTTAGAGCCCAGGCATGCCCGACGGTGCCGGGCACATGACGAACGGAAACTTATTGCGCGGTCAGCGCCTTTTTCGCACGGGCAGCGGCCTGTTCCTGGCCGGCCTGGCCAAGATCGCTCGCTGCTTTGAGCCAGCGCTGCTGATCCACGTTGGCAGGGATCTGATTGGGTTTCTGGATGAGGACGGCCCAACCTCCGGCGTCCTTGAAAGATGACTCAAACGAACTGAAGCTCATCAAATTCCGGCGATTCATTCCGGCACGCAGCAACACCGTCTGCTTCTGGCGGTTGTAACCGGCGAGAATGGCGTAACGCGGCTCAGCCCAGAGCGCCGAGCCTTCAGTGAAGCGCACCATCACCGGATAACCGGCCGCGACCTGGGTCAACAGTGCCGGCAAATTGCTGTCGAGCGGATACACCACCATCCCGTACTCACGCGCCAGGTTTTGCATGTTCTGCTGCAACTGGGCCTCGGCACCCGGCAAGTGCAGGGGTTTTTCGAGCAACCCGGGTGTGATCACAATGCCCTGCTGCGACAGCATGCTGGCCAGCACCTGAGGTCCGCTCTGATGGTTTTGGCCTCGGTAGAACGTGCCACTGAGTTCGACGCGTTCCGGCAGCCGCTTGATCTCCGGCGCCACACTCCCCGCGCATCCTGCCAAACCTGCAACGCAGCCGAGAATCAGCGCCGCCGTTCGAATTCGAGAAAATACCCGCACGATCATCACTCTCTTGTTCAGACGCCAGGCAACACGCTCCCGGCTTGGCCGTCGATCATAGGACGCCACGCGACGGCGGTATAGCCTTAAACCACAGTTGAGTGCGTTCGATAGAGCGAACTGGTTGATGACAGCCGACCTTTGGTCAATAGCCTGAAACACAGCAACGACTAGACTGTCATTTGCAGAGAGTGTGTGCCCGAGGCAGGGCAAAGAGGAGGCACTGATGAGCCTGACAATGACAATCGTGATGTTGATTTCCGGCTGGCTGGCCGTGGCCGCCGCGATGTTGTGGGGCGTTTTGCGGATTACCCGTCGGCACCATCACCACCCCGTTCAATCGGCGCCTTTGGCGAAGACCGATAAACCACCGATACACCACGCGACCGCGCACTGATCCTTTCGGATTCGCCAACAAAAACGGCCGCCTGGGCTCTTTCGAGCACAGGCGGCCGTTTCGTTTTTCGCGGGTTAAGCTTCAGCCGCTATTTTCTTCTGCCTGGCCCGACGCGACATCATGTTCAAGCCTTCGATGGTCGCCGAGAAGGCCATGGCCGCGTAGACGTAGCCTTTAGGCACGTGGGCACCGAAACCTTCAGCGATCAGCGTCATGCCGATCATGATCAGGAAGCCCAGCGCCAGCATCACCACCGTCGGGTTGTCGTTGATGAATTTGGCCAGAGGATCCGCCGCCAGCAACATCACCAGTACCGACACCACCACCGCGATGATCATGATCGGCAAGTGCTCGGTCATGCCGACAGCGGTAATGATGCTGTCGATGGAGAACACCATGTCCAGCATCAGGATCTGACCGATCGCGGCAGCAAAGCCCAGGGTCACGGTCGAGGACGCCGACATCGGATCATTCGGTGCCGGGTCCATGCTGTGATGGATCTCGGTAGTCGCCTTCCACAACAGGAACAGGCCACCGGCGATCAGGATCATGTCTTTCCAGGAGAACGCGTGGCCGAGAATATCGATCACAGGCTCCGTCAACTGGACGATGAACGCGATGGTGCTCAGCAGGCCCAGTCGCAGAATCAGCGCCATGCCGATACCGATGCGGCGTGCTTTCTGCCGATGCTGCTCGGGCAGCTTGTTGGTCAGGATCGAGATGAAGATCAGGTTATCGATGCCGAGCACGATCTCCATGACGATCAACGTGGCCAGGGCGACCCAGGCGGTGGGGCTTGCAGCAAGTTCTAAAAGGTATTCCATGGGTCAGTCCTGACTCGTTGTAGACGGTTTAGATTTCCTGGGACGAAGATTCGGTTTTGCGCTTGTCTTCGGCCGATGGTTCTTTCTTGCTGATCAGGCCGCCGGTGGCATCACTGATCGCTTGTTCGGCGGCTTTGTGGGTATCGTCGATCGCCTGTTTGGCGGTTTCGGCAGCCTTGCCCATCAATTGCTGAGCGCTTTTCTCGGCCTGGTCACAACCGGCCAATACCAGTAAAGACGCAATCAACAGTGCCGTGGTTTTAAGCTTCATGATGCTTTCCTCGATAGAACAAAACGGGTCGAAACGATGGCCCGTTGATAGCGAGGCATTCTAGGGAGGCAAACACTTCAGGAAAATTCGTATTTTCAGCGGCTATACTTCGGTTTTTACGAATCCAGACCTAAACACGAATTGTTGTGCCTGTCCCTGTAGCAGCTGTCGAGTGAAACGAGGCTGCGATCCTGTCGTTAACAAAGGATCGCAGCCTCGTTTCACTCGACAGCTGCTACAGGAGAAACGAATCGGGGGAATATCAAAACAATGCTCAATTATCGGCAATTGCATTACTTCTGGGTGGTGGCCAAGACCGGCAGCATCGTGCGCGCCTGCGAGCAGCTGAACCTGACGCCCCAGACTATCAGCGGGCAGATATCCCTGCTCGAACAAACCTATGGCATCGAGCTGTTCCGACGGGTCGGCCGGCAGCTTGAGCTGACAGAGGCCGGGCGTCAGACCCTGCCCTACGCCGAGCAAATGTTTCAGCTGGGTGGCGAACTGGAGTTGATGCTGCGCGCGCAACCCAACGAACAGCAGATCCTGTTTCGGGTAGGCGTCGCGGACGTGGTGCCCAAATCCATCGTCTATCGCCTGATCGCGCCGACCATGGAATTGAGCGAACCGCTGCGCATCACCTGTCGCGAAGACAAACTCGAACGTTTGCTCGCCGACCTGGCGATCCAGCGTCTGGACCTGGTGATCTCCGACAGCCCGATGCCGTCGCACCTGGACATCAAGGGCTACAGCCAGAAACTCGGTGAATGCGGGATCAGTTTCTTCGCCACCACCGAGTTGGCGGCGCAGTACGGCCAGGACTTCCCCCGCAGCCTGCACGGCGCACCGCTGTTGATTCCCGGGCCGGAAACCGTAGTGCGCAGTCGCTTGCAGCGCTGGTTTGCCGAGCAGCAGATCCAGCCGCGCATCGTCGGCGAGTTCGACGACAGCGCGCTGATGCAGGCTTTCGGCCAATCCGGCAGCGGGATTTTCATCGGCCCGAGCGTGATTGCCGACGAGGTGAAACGCCAATACGGCGTGGAGTTGATTGGCCAGACCGACGCCGTGACGGAGTCGTTCTACGCCATTTCAGTGGAACGCAAGGTCAAGCACCCCGGCATCGTGGCGATTACCGAAGGTGCCCGACGCGAGCTGTTCACCGAGCTGTGAAAGGTCAGGCGCAGACTTCGCGAGGCTTCATGGTCATCAGCGCCATGGCCAGGAGAATCGACACCAGGATAAACGCGGCGGCGGCAAAACCCAGCCCGCCCAGGCCAACGCTGTCGATCACGCGCCCGCCGACCATCGCGCCCAAGCCGATGCCGAGGTTGGCCCCGGCGATGTTCAGCGACGCGGCAAAGGCCGGCGCCTCGGGCGCGGCCTTCATCAATCGCACATGGCTGACCAGGAACAACGCGGCCTGGGTCACGCCCCAGATCCCCATCGCCGCCGCCAGACCCAGCGGTGAATGAATGTTCGGCACCAGCGCCACCATGCCGGCGATCATAAACGTGCAGAACATCATCGAAGCCATCAGCGGATGACGATCCACCGCACGACCGCCCAACGAGTTGCCGATCAGACCGACTGCGCCAAAGCCCATCAGGCACCAGCCGACCACCGTACCGTTGAAACCGGCGAGGCGCTCAAGGATGTCCGCCAGGTAGGTGTAAGCCGTGAACATGCCGCTGAACACCAGGACCGACAACAGCACATGGCCCAGCATCAACGGACTGCGCAGAATTTTGAACTGCGACCGGAAACTCACCTGATGCTGATGCAGGTTGGTTTTCGGCAGGTAGATAAACAGCAGCAACGCCTTGGCAAACGCGATCACCGCCAGAATGCCAAAGGCACTGCGCCAGCCGAACGCATCGGAAATCAGCGTGCCCACCGGAATGCCGAACACCGTGGCGCAGACAATGCCGAAACCGATCTTGGCGATAGCGCGCCCGGCGTAGTCCGGCCCGACGATGTCCACCGCGGTCTCACTGGCCAGCGCCCAGAACACCGGTAGCCCCAGCGCGGGGATCAGCCGGGCGATGGCCATCACCCAGATGTTCGGCGCAAACGCCGCGAGGGTGTTGGCCAGACCGAACATGATCAGTACCGAAATGAACAGCTTGCGCCGCTCGAACCTGGCGAAGTACGCGGTCAGGAATGGCCCGAATGCGGCGACGGTGAAGGCAAACAAGGTCACCAGCAAGCCTGCTTGGGGAATGCTGACTTCAAGGTCTCGGGCAATCGCCGGCAACAGGCCGACGATGATGAATTCCGTGGTCAGCACGGTAAAACCGGCGGCCGACAACAGAAGGATGGGCAACAGCATGCAGAACTCCAGAAAACGACGACACCAGCGATAGCCCGAAGGCCCACTGGCATGACTTGAAAATGAGGATGCGCAATCTTAACAGAGTGTTTCCGATCAGGGTTGCACGAACCTGCCGATCTCGTTGAACGCACGGGCGGCAGATCGTCACAGGTCTGAAGGATCAAGACCACGCTGTGATAAAGTCCGCGCCCTGCGATACGTACACCCTGTTCATCGGCCATTCATTGGCATTGATGTCGCGATACCCCCGCACCTAATAATCAGAGATGCCGTTTTATGACCGCTTCATCCCCTTCGCTATTGCAACGCTTGAAACGCTTGAGCCTGGTCTCGCAAATCGTCATCGGCCTAATCGCCGGGATTGCCCTGGCGCTGTTCGCGCCGGACGTGGCGAAGTCCACGGCGTTTATCGGCAAAGTCTTCGTTTCGGCACTGAAAGCCGTCGCGCCGATCCTGGTGTTCGTGCTGGTCATGGCCTCGATCGCCAACCATAAGCACGGCCAGGAAACCCACATCCGGCCGATTCTGTTTTTGTACCTGCTGGGTACGTTTGCCGCCGCGGTAGTCGCGGTCGTTGCCAGCATGATGTTCCCGTCCAGCCTGGTGCTGTCCACCCATGACGTCGCCGTGACCGCGCCGGGCGGCATCAGCGAAGTGTTGCAAAGTCTGCTGCTCAGCGTGGTCGACAACCCGGTCAGTGCGCTGATGAACGCCAACTTCATCGGCATTCTGGCCTGGGCGATCGGCATGGGCGTTGCGATTCGCCATGCCGGTGACACCACTCGCGAAGTGCTCGGCGACTTGTCCAACGGCGTGACCCTGATCGTGCGCCTGGTGATTCGTTTCGCGCCGTTGGGGATCTTCGGCCTCGTCGCGTCGACCCTCGCCACCTCCGGCTTCGGTGCGTTACTCGGTTACCTGCATCTGCTAACCGTGTTGCTGGGCTGCATGCTGTTTGTGGCGTTGGTGATGAACCCGGCCATCGTGTTCTGGAAACTGCGCCGCAACCCGTACCCGCTGGTGCTGATGTGCCTGCGGGAAAGCGGCATCACCGCGTTCTTCACTCGCAGCTCGGCGGCGAATATTCCGGTCAACCTGGAATTGAGCAAGCGCCTGGGCCTGCATGAAGACACGTATTCGGTATCGATTCCGCTGGGCGCGACCATCAACATGGCCGGCGCGGCGATCACCATTACCGTACTGACCCTGGCGGCGGTTCATACCTTGGGCATCGCCGTGGATATCCCGACGGCCATTCTGCTCAGTGTGGTGGCGGCGATCTGTGCGTGCGGCGCTTCGGGCGTGGCCGGCGGTTCGTTGTTGCTGATCCCGCTGGCGTGCAGCCTGTTTGGTATTCCAAGTGAAATCGCCATGCAGGTGGTGGCGGTCGGTTTCATCATCGGTGTGTTGCAGGATTCTGCGGAGACTGCGCTGAACTCGTCCACTGATGTGCTGTTCACCGCCGCGGCGTGCCTGGGTGAAGAAGCAAAAGCCGAACGCCTGGCCTGACATTTAACCCTGTCCCTGTGGGAGCGGGCTTGCTCGCGAAAGCGGTGTGTCAGTCAACATCTATGTTGAGGCGCATGGCCCCTTCGCGAGCAAGCCCGCTCCCACAGGTGCTGCGGCGTAGCTGAAAAATGCTTACCCATGAAAAAGCCCCCACAACCTAAGGCTGCGGGGGCTTTTTAGTGCGCGGGCGGTTTAGAACGCGCCCATGTAATCGCGCTTGCCCACTTCAACACCGTTGTGACGCAGCAATGCGTAAGCGGTGGTGACGTGGAAGAAGAACTGCGGCAGGCCGTAGCTCAGCAGGTAAGCCTGGCCACTGAAGCGCTTTTCTTTTGGTGTGCCTGGACGGGTGACGATCTCGATGCCTTCCTTGCCGTCGATCTGCTCAGGCTTGATCTCGCCGATGTAAGCCAGGACCTTGGCAATCAAAGCTTGCAGTTCAGCGAAGGTGGTTTCGGTGTCGTCGTACTTCGGCACTTCGATCTCGGCCAGGCGCGAGGAAACGCCTTTGGCGAAATCAACGGCGATCTGCACCTGACGCACCAGAGGGAACATGTCCGGGTACAGGCGGGCTTGCAGGAATGCGTTCGGGTCGATGTTCTTGGCGGTGGCGTGAGCTTCGGCCTTGTTCAGAACGTCGCTCAGGGCGTTGAGCATTTGTTTGAAAACAGGAACGGAAGCGGCATACAGGGAAATGGTCATGACAGTCTCGTGTGGTGACAGGAGGGAAACGTGGGCCGATTATAGCCATGCCCGCCCCTCCTGCGGCTTGTCTTTTATCCAGCAAGGATTAGGCTAGGCGGCTTCGACTGCATGCTTTCACGGCAAAGGGAAAAGCGCGATGAGCACTGAGCAAGAAACGACCTTCGACGAACCGCGGCTCAACAGCACGGAAATCCGCATTCTGGGCTCATTGATCGAGAAGCAGGCCACCAGCCCGGAAACCTATCCGCTGACCCTCAACGCCCTGGTGATTGCCTGCAACCAGAAAACCAGTCGCGAACCGGTGATGAACCTGACACAAGGCCAGGTCGGCCAGAGCCTGCGCGCCCTTGAAGGTCGTGGCTTTACCAAACTGGTGATGGGCAGCCGTGCCGATCGCTGGGAGCATAAAGTCGACAAGGCGCTGGAACTGGTGCCGGCCCAGGTGATTCTGGCGGGGTTGCTGTTTCTGCGGGGACCGCAGACGGTCAATGAACTGCTGACCCGCAGCGGCCGCATGCATGATTTTGAAGATGCCGAGCAGGTGGTGCATCAACTGGAGCGTTTGATTGCTCGGGGGCTGGCGTTGTTGATTCCACGTCAGGCCGGGCAGCGCGAAGACCGCTATATGCATGCGCTGGGGGATCCGGCGGATATTGAAGTCATCCTCGCGGCTCGGCAAAACCCGGCAGAACGTGGCGCCGGTAGCGGCGTATCCGTAGAACGGATCGAAGAGCTTGAAGCGCGGATTGCCGCACTCGAAGAACGCCTGGCCCGCCTCGAATAACCCACACGATCCCTGTAGCAGCTGTCGAGCAGCGCGAGGCTGCGTTCGGCTGCGAAGCAGTCGTAAACCCGGCATGCACGGTACCCCTGAATCACCGCATTGCCTGTATTTACGACTGCTGCGCAGCCGAACGCAGCCTCGCGCTGCTCGGCAGCTGCTACAGGGGTCTGCGCTAAGACTGGACGGTTATTCGCCGTCCCAGTAATCCACGCCGTCGCCCGGCCGGGCGATGGCGACGAAACCTGAGGCATTGCCTTCGGCGTCGACCTTGAAATCATCCATCACCGCGTATTTACCGGAATCCGGGTACTCGCAAATCTCCGGCGATTGCTGGGTGCTGACCGCCAGGTAGCGCAGCTCGCCCTTGCTGTTGTTGATGATCTGGTGCGCAGCTTCGGGACCGCCCGGCGGGCAAGCGATCACGTCACCGGCGCGGATCGGAAAACGCTCGGCCCCCAGGCGTACCTCCCCTTCCCCGGCCACGACGTAAAACATCTCCTCGTTGACCCGATGACTGTGAAACGGGCTGCCACGCATGCCCGGCTCCAGCACGTATAACCGATAACCGAGCTTTTGCGCGCCCAGCTGCTGGCCGACCCGGGCCATTCTTTGCTGGTAGCGACCGGCGGTTTCACCGGTGGGCGCCAGGGCTTCGGGCAGCGGTTCAAGTTCGACCTGATTCAGGTTGAGGATGGGGGGATGCATGGGAACCTCGGGCACGGTTTGTTTGTTGGGGCGGCAAGTCTTTGTTTGCTGGCGGGGAGTATAGGCAGGGAAATGTGCGGCAACTGATTGGGCTTGCCTGGGGACCGAGGTGCGCCCATCGCGAGCAGGCTCACTCCCACAGGGTTCTCTATCGATCACAAAATCTGTGTACGACGCCAATCCACTGTGGGAGTGAGCCTGCTCGCGATGGGGCCGGTACAGCCAACCAAGAATCACAGGATCAGCTACGGGCAAACTCCACCGCTTTATGGAATTGCTCATCCGTCGGCCGCACGCCGGTGTACAGGACAAACTGCTCCAGCGCCTGGATCGCAATCACTTCCAGCCCGGTAATCACCCGCTTGCCCTCGGCACGACCGCGCACGATCAGCGGTGTTTCCGAGGGAATCGCCACCACATCGAAGACAGTCTCGGCGGCGGCGATGGTTTCAGCGTCGAACGCCAGTTGATCGGCCTCCGGCCCGCCGTTCATGCCGATCGGCGTAACGTTGATCAACATCTGTGGACGCTGGGCGCCCAGTTCCGCCCGCCACTGATAACCCAGCGATTCAGCCAACGCACGCCCGGCGCGCTCGTTGCGGGCCACGATCAGGCCGTTTTTATAGCCGCCATCGCGCAAGGCACTGGCCACGGCTTTGGCCATGCCGCCGCTGCCGCGCAGGGCAAAGGTCGATTCCTTCGGCACCTGATGGGTTTCAAGCAACTGGGCGATGGCGATGTAATCGGTGTTGTAGGCCTTGAGATGGCCGTTGGTGTTGACGATGGTATTGATCGATTGGATGGCCGCTGCGGACGCATCCAGCTCATCGACCAGCGCAATGCAGGCTTCCTTGAACGGCATCGACACCCCACAACCACGAATACCCAATGCGCGAATGCCGCCAACGGCACCCGGCAGGTCCTGACTGCTGAACGCCTTGTAGTAGAAATTCAGGCCCAACTGTTCATACAGATGATTGTGAAACCGCAGGCCGAAGTTGCCGGGGCGCCCGGACAGCGACATGCACAGCTGGGTGTCTCGGTTGGGGTTCATCTGCATGAAACATCTCCTTCTATAAGCACTTTCAGATGGACGGGATTAGCCATTCCATCGCGTTCTGATCGATCATTAAGGCGTACCCGTGCAGGTTCGCAAGAGCCGTAAAGAAGCCGGTACAGACCTTACACAAAATTTACCCAACGGCTGTGCTGATTTTCAAAAAACCGCTGTCTTAGATGTATCCCCGCGACGATCCTTGGGTCTATTGCAGACGCAAGCGCCGGGTCGAAGAACCGAGGAATTATCATGATCCGTAAACTCCCCACAGTTGCCTTGCTGCTTGGTGCTCTTGCTATCACAGGGCAGGCAGAGGCTGGCGGCGGTCACGGTTGGCAGGGTCCAGCGGTATTTGGCGCGATCGTTGGTTCGGCAATCGTCGGCTCGGCCATCATCAACAGCAACCGGCCTGTCTACGTACAGCAACCGGTTTACGCCCAACCGCAGCCGGTTTACATACAACAGCCACCACCGGTTTATTACCAGCCTGCGCCGGTCTATGTGCAGCAACCGGTCTACTACGCGCCACCGCCGGTTTACTACGGCCCGCCCCGTGGCTATTACGGCCCGCCCCGTGGCTATTACGGTCCACCGCGCGGTTACTACGGCCCTCCCCACGGTTATGGCCGCTGGTAACAGCCACATCAGGCCCCGCCTTATCAGCGGGGCTTTTTTATGACCGTTCGTCGGCAAAGGTCTGGAAAAATCGCGTCAAGGTCGCTGTCGGGACAGTGTGGGCGGTTCAAGTTGGCAAGATTGCCTCGCCTGCCCTTCCCCCGCATCGGGAAAAACGGTCATATTTATGTCACGCCAGATCCGCAAGCTTGGATCTGTCCGTAAACAACAGGTTGATAAAAACAAGGACGACCTCATGCCCACGCAAAACCCGCACCGCATTGTCGGCTTGTGCACTTCCAGCAAGGTGTACAACGCTCTGACCGAACTCAAGCACCTGGAGGGCCATCGCAGCGCCAAGTTTCTTTCGCTGCTGGCCGAAAACCTGGTGCGCAAAGGCCTGCTCAACGAGCAGGAAGTGGTCCATATGCTTGATCTGGTGGTCGACTGAGCCCAAGACTCACTGGCGTCAATGACGACTATCGAAAGTGTTGATTGTCCGTTCAAGCGGTAGGTCCGTAAGGTAGCTCCATCGATTGATGGAGGTATTTATGTCCCAGGTTCAGATCATGTCCGTAATCGGCAGCGCCGTTCCCGCACCGCTCAGAGAGCTAGGATTGCTCGCCTGTTGGTATCTGGTGCAGGACGGCGAACCGATCAGCGGACCGCTCACTTCACTGCCGGCCGCCAAGGCACTGTCGCAACAGATCGGCCAGGGTCAGCTCAGCGCTTAAGGCAGCTGAATCCTTGGCTTGGTCTCGAGGAAGATGGCCCAACTCGACATGAACAGCGCCGCGATCAGCGGCCCGATGACAAAGCCGTTCAAGCCGAAAATCGCCAGGCCGCCCAAGGTTGAGATAAGGATCAGATAGTCCGGCATCTTCGTATCCTTGCCCACCAGGATCGGTCGCAGCACGTTATCCACCAGCCCGATCACAAAAATCCCGAACAATCCCAGCACCACTCCCTGCCAGATCGCCCCGGTGAACAGGAAAAACGCCGCCACCGGCGCCCAGACAATCCCTGCTCCCACCGCCGGCAACAGCGACAGAAACGCCATCAATACCGCCCAGAGCAATGCGCTCGGGATGTCCAGAAACCAGAAAATCAAACCGCCCAATGCGCCCTGTGTGATCGCCACCAGCAGGTTGCCCTTTACGGTCGCCCGAACCACACGGTTGAACTTGAGTTGCAAGCGGCGTTTCTGGTGTTCCTGCAACGGTATGGCAGAGCGGACTTTACGAGCCAGTTCGGCGCCGTCTCGCAGGAAGAAGAACAGCAGGTAGAGCATGATGAAGAAGCCGACCACAAAATCAAACGTGCCCTGACCGAAACTGAAGACTTGCGTGGCGACAAACTCATTGCCCGTCACCGCACTCTTGATGATTTTCTCCCGCAGCCCGTCCAGTTCGCCGACCCCGGCCCGGTCAAGCAAATGCTGGAAGTACGTCGGCAAGCTCTGCTTGAAATGCGTCACATACCCGGCGATGTCCAGTTCGCCGCTTTCGATGCTCTTGTACAGCGCGGCCCCTTCCTGGACCAGCAAGATACTGAGGATGATCACCGGCAGGATTGCGATCACCAGGCAGATGCTCAGGGTAAGCAGTGACGTCAGGTTGCGCTGCCAGCCGAACTTCAGCTGCATCCGGCGTTGCAGCGGTGCGAACAGAATCCCGAGGATCACCGCCCAGAACACCGCGCCGTAGAACGGCAGCAAAATCCAGATAAAAGCGGCGGTGACCACTCCGAGCAAAATCACCAGCGATTTGTTGTGTACCGTCTCTTCGTTCATGTCTGATCCATGTCAGTGCGCTCTTGTATTGAAGAGCCGTGCTGATGCTTAGTCCGCGACGGTTCGCGCGAGTGCCATCCGTTTGTTCATCAAGCATAGATCCAGATCAATGAACCCCGCGGGCAAGCCGATTACCCTCGCGGACTTTTGCGATCGACACTGCCATGACGCTCCTTGCCCCTGAACTGCTGGCTCCCGCCGGCACCTTGAAAAACATGCGATACGCCTTCGCCTACGGTGCCGATGCGGTCTACGCCGGCCAGCCGCGCTACAGCCTGCGGGTGCGCAACAACGAATTTGATCACGCCAATCTCGCGCTCGGTATCAAAGAGGCTCAGGCGCAGGGCAAGCGTTTCTACGTGGTAGTCAACATTGCGCCGCACAACGCCAAGTTGAAGACTTTCCTGAACGACCTTGCACCGGTTATCGCCATGGCGCCGGACGCGCTCATCATGTCCGACCCCGGCCTGATCATGCTGGTACGCCGACACTTCCCGCAGATGCCGATCCACCTGTCGGTGCAGGCCAATACGGTGAACTGGGCCAGTGTCGAGTTCTGGCAGCAACTGGGCTTGAGCCGGATCATCCTGTCGCGGGAACTGTCGCTGGAAGAAATCGCCGAGATCCGCCAGCAAGTCCCGGCAATGGAACTGGAGGTGTTCGTGCACGGCGCATTGTGCATGGCCTATTCCGGCCGCTGCCTGTTATCGGGTTACATGAACAAGCGCGACGCCAATCAGGGCAGTTGCACCAACGCCTGTCGCTGGAAGTATTCGGCGACGCAAGCCACGGAAAATCAGCTCGGTGAAATCGTTCAACAGTTCCGGCCTGAACCGACCCTGGGCATCGGCGCGCCGACCGATCAGGTGTTCCTGTTGCAGGAAGCCAATCGTCCGGACGAACTGATGCCGGCCTTCGAGGACGAGCACGGCACCTACATCATGAACGCCAAGGACCTGCGCGCCGTGCAGCATGTCGGACGGCTGACGCAGATGGGCGTGCATTCGCTGAAGATCGAAGGCCGGACCAAATCGCACTTCTATTGCGCGCGCACCACGCAGGTCTATCGCCGCGCGATTGATGATGCCGTGGCCGGGCGCGAATTTGATCGCAGCTTGATGACGGACCTGGAGTCCCTGGCCCAGCGCGGCTACACGGAAGGTTTCCTGCGTCGGCATGTGCATGACGAATACCAAAACTATCAGCACGGCAGCTCGGTTTCAGAGCGCCAGCAATTTGTAGGCGAGTTGACCGGTGAGCGTCGTGATCGCCTGGCGCAAGTGAAGGTCAAGAACCGCTTCGGCCTGGGCGATCACATGGAACTGATGACGCCCCAAGGTAACTTCCACTTCGATCTGCATCAGTTGCAGAACGGTAAAGGCGAGTCGATCGAGGTGGCGCCGGGGGACGGGCACACGGTGTATGTGCCGATTCCGGATGCGGTGGATTTGCGGTTCGGGCTGTTGATGCGGGATGTGAACGTCGTTTAGCGCTCGCCGTCCCCGGTGACACATGCCATGTGTCATCGGCCGTTGATGCAAGGCTGGATGACTTTTTTCAACCCGTCGTTGTTTTTGGGCAATGAAAACGTAGCGGTCAACGGCTTGCCGCCCGCTTTGGGGGCCAGCAAAAGCTGCAAGGGTTGGCCACGTGAGGCATCACTCGCCCAGTAAGCCAACTCATCGCGCGGGATGGCTGTGTACAGCGAAAAAATCGTGCCCACCTGGAATACCCCGCCATCAGTCCAACTGCCGGAAGTCTGGTGATCGACGGCGGTGCGTGTGCCGGTCGTGATTCGCATTGCCCCCCCTGCACCCGGACCTTCAAATGGACCGCTGTTGAAGCCCAGCGACTCCGGTGCGATCTGCAACGTAAGCCCGGCCTCTGGATTCTCCGGGTGGCAGCTGATTTGCAGATTGGCCTTGGTTTGATAGTCGCCGTAAGCGCTGTGGCCGTAAGTAGTCGCACTCAGCATGGGGCCATCGACATAAGGTCGCTCAACCAACCACACGGGGTGCGCCAAGCTAATGACATGAATGCCATCAGCAGACTCGCCCACTGCTTGTGCATAAGCATTGAAATGTGAAAAACAGAGAGCAACGGACAAGGTAAAGGTGAGGGTTTTAATAGAGCGAATCATAGAGGTGTTCATCCGAATTAATTTATCTTTACACAAACTATTTGCAGCTGTAACCGTCGGGCATTGTGACGGTGTAATTGCGTTGTACGCGGTCCTGGAAATTCAGGTTCCGCAGGCCCTGTTCCACCAGAAAGACTTCCACCTTCTCTCCTCGGCAGTCATCGTTATAGGACGACACCCGAAGCAGGTACACCGCACGTTTGCTCGCTTCATCCCGGGCAGTGGCCGTGAAGGTGGTCAGCGTGGTGTAGCCGGTTCGCTCCGAGGTACCCACCGGGCCATAGGTCGTGTTTGGCGTACTGGTGCAGATCAGCCGGTCGTCTTTCTTCTTGTAGTTCTTGCACACGGTCGAGGTGCTGGTTGCCACCTGCCCGTACTCTGTCGCTGTGTAGCGGTAAGTCTCTTGCCGGCTGCTGATATCGAGGGTGATCGTCATTTTGATCGGCGAATGATTCTTGGGCAGGCTCGTGTCGGTAAAGACCTCCCGGAAGCCTTGGTCTTTCAGCGCGTTGACCATATCGCGCAGGTAGTAACGGGCATTAAGTGCGTTTTCATCACTGCCACCGGTGGACGTCACAAGTACAACTGCCTGCCGGTCAAAGTGATAGTCCGGATCAGGTGTTGCATTGATCGCCACCTCCATTTTCGTGGCACAGCCGCTGAGCAACGCCGTCAGCATTAACAGCATGCAGAACAAAAACCGGGTCATGAAATAGCCGCCTTGCAACTAAGGATTTGATAAAAATTAAACGGTTGAGCCTCGCGATAAACAACTCGCCGTCATTGGCAAGGCTCAGTCTTTCTGAAATTCCAGCAGGTCGCCTGGCTGGCAATCGAGCGCGGCGCAGAGCTTGTCCAGGGTGGCGATCTTCACCCCCTTGACCTTGCCGTTTTTCAGCAACGATAGATTGGCTTCGGTGATGCCCAGTAAGGCAGCCAACTCTTTCGAGCGAATTTTCTGCGTAGCCATGACAACGTCAAGGCGAACGATAATGGTCATTATATTGTTCTATATGTATTGACTTTGCTCATCGCTGAGCGCTTTGGCATCGCGCATGATAATGGAAAACACGCAGAGTAATAGTCCTTTGACGATCTCGTAGGCGGAAGCGGAGGACAGGCCAATCGAAACCTTGAGAATGCCTTGCCCCGGCGGCAGGTCCATAGACAAAGCCAGACCTTGCAAGGTTTCCATCAGTGGGTAGGTAGCCGGCGAAATGATGCACAACACACCGATGCGCCACAGGATACTGATGTTGCGGTCGGTCCAGGTTTCACCGCGGGACAAGCGCAGAAAGAACAACCCGGTCAGCCATAACGCGTACGCCGATAGCAGCTGGGGCAGGAAGTCCAAAACGATGATGAGTGCTGTGACCAGGGGAGAGAGATACGCATCAGGGTTAAGCAGCGCATCTTCGGCAAAGGGGTCGAGCAGTTGCGGAGCGTTTTCGGCGAAAGCTGCGAGCAGTGCGGCCAGCATTTCATCCTTGTTATAGATCCAGAGCGTGGCGTTAGAGCCGACCTCAATGATACCCATGGCCCAGACCAGTAACGCGGCCAGCAGTCCGATCCAATACATGCGTTGCAGCGCCAGGTAGTTTATGCGGGTGTTCATGCACAGTTCCTTACTGAGCGTTTATGAACATTTATTCTCGATTATAAATTATCTAATTACAATAAATAATTACATTTAATGAGACCGTCCAACGGTTCACTGTCAACGCTTCGCCGTGGGTAGTCAGGCCACTCCGCTGTTCGACCGGATCCACAATAGAGGGATTCGGCGTGGACGTGCCTCGTACAAATCGACCGGTTGAATCCACCGTTCACTCGTCACCCACCGCCGCCCCTGCTCAGTGGGTTCGAATAAAAATCTGGACTAGCAGCTGGTTACTTGCCCCGCATCAATCCTGTTGACGCGCCCTTTGTCCGACCGGATCCACAGCCGGTTATAGACGTCATACCCGCCTTCGCACTTGCCTTGCTTTTTGCCCTGGAAGTCGAAAGTCCGCCATGCGCCGGCCTGATGTGAAGGCATCCCAAGTACGTTTTGAAAAGCTACGTCCGTGGAGCCAAGCCATAAGTGATTGGCAAGCGACGGGGGATGCAGCTGTACCGGTAACGCAGGACAGTCGACGCTCGGCTGGACAGACTCGAATTGCTCGGCGATAACACTCGTCACAGCGTGACTGGCGCCCCCCATCTCACCGTTTGAGATGATCCATATCCGCACGCCGATAGTTGGCTGGCTGTAGCACAACCAATAAACACTATCACCGGCGTCGCCTCGATGCGCGATGGTGCCAATGGACGCTTCGCTCATCACCTGCGCCAGTGTTGTTTTTTCGAATTGAACAACGAACGCCCCAAACGTTGCGCTTTTTGAAGGCGCTTTCTTCAGAGAGGCTGGCCATTGGATTGCATCGAATGCTCCGTTGGGCGGTGCAATAGCGGCTGTCGCGCTTAAGGCGATACAGAAGGATCCGAAAAACAACGATACTTGCTTCATTGCACGCCTCTGTTTCTTAACTGTTCACTTAACCTTTCGGCAGAGTTTGCAGGGAATTTCTCACGCCATCACCCGCAGCGATTTGCCTGAGGGTATAGGCGCCGAGATATACCGCGCGCCTGAATCAAGAAGTCAGCGTTACCTTTTCATCGGGATTTTTCTGCATCATGCATTCCCCGTAAGGGTTGGTGTCGCCCTGGCGTTGTCGGCAGATCCATCTTTCGCCCTTGAACATGATAAGAACCGGCTCCAGTTTGTAGTTCAACTGGATATAAGCATTGGCGACCTCGATCGCCGCCGGACATGCACGTTGCTTCGACTGCGTGGTGACTGCATTGACGCCAAGGCCGTTCGTGGCAGATCCACAATAGAGGGATCCGGTGTGGGCCTGCGTTGTCCCGGGGATGGACAACGCAAAGCCAATCGCAAAAAGGGAAAAGACAAAATCAGTGTGTCGCATCAGCATTGACTCACAAGTTGATATCGAAGGTCTGCATCACGATTTCGCAGGTAACAGCAACGCCTTGACTGTCTTGTCAAAGTAAGCCACCTGAAGGGGGTAATCTTTCCCCAGCAGTTTGCCTTCGCCATACCAGGTGATGCCGCCCAGGTTCAGGATCAGACCGTTGCTGCCAAACTCGAATACGGTGCCTACGGAGCTGCTGAAGAGGAAGCGACTGTCATCCATTTGCAGCAGCTTGTACTGCGTGTCCGCAGGCGGCAGTTGATCCTTGATGCGTTGCAGGTAAGTCGGTGCCAGACGGGCAAACAACTGCCCGGCGCGCTCACGGTATTGCGGTATGGTCAAACCGGGACTGCGCTGCAACTCGGCGGCGATCAAGGCAAACACATCGGCATTGGCCCGCGCCTCGGCCAACTTGATCGACAGCGCCGTGGCCAACAACGTGTTATCCACCTGCAGCGACGATTTCTCCGGCTGCCCATCGGTTGCCGGCGTCGTGACGGGGCGCATGAACTCGGCCACATTGACCGGCGACAAGACGGTCGTTGCCAGATACGCCGCACAGGCCGTGGCTTGCCCTGCCTGGTTGCCATTGATAAACAGCGAGAACTGGCTTCCTTGTTTCGGCAACTTCTCTGCGTCAACCCCTGCCTGCTTGAGGAAGGCGTTGACCTGTTCCTGTTTCACTTCTCCCCTGGCCAACGCGCACAGCTGCTCCATCGCCGGCGCATTGCGCTGCCCGTTGAATGTCGGCGACAACTCGAAAATCGCATCATGAATCACTGGCAAAGCGGGAATGTTGAGCCAGTTGGTTTTGACGTCCGCGGGTCTGTTGATCAGGAACTTGTCGTAACCGGCCAGTGCCAACAAAGTGATCAGCGTGGTGACGAAAATGGTTTTTATATTCATGGTTTTATGCCTGAGTAAAAGTCGGATAGAGACGTATCTAAAACTGCCATCACCACTGATAACCAACACCCACGGCCACTCCTACCTGGCGCTGCGAGTCGGTAGAGCCCTGCAACTTGGTCAGCCACCGCCCATTGCCGGACAAATGTGAAACACCGAAGGCCACCGACGCTTGACCGCGATAGGTACTGGCAGCCACCGTCGTCATGCTTGCTCCCGGTGAGGACGATTGCGGCATGCTGGCCATTGCCATTGCACCGGCAATCCCCGCGCTGAGAATGTCGTCCTGCTTCTTCATGTCATTTTTCAGCTCCGAATAACGCTGGTCGGTGTAGGCATTGGCGCTGTCGGTAATGCCCGCCACGCTCTTGGTCAACTGGTCGTAGTTCACTGCATCCGTGCCACTGGTGCCGGCAGCAATGTTGGTGATCTGGCGCTCATTGCCCACGCTGCCGACCGATACGCTGTTCTCGCGATCAGCCACCGAATTGGCACCCAATGCCGTGGCGTTCTTCGCCGAAGCCTTGGCGCCGTTGCCCACGGCGACCGAGTTTTCCCCCGTGGCCTGAGACCTGGTGCCGACCGCCGCGCTGTTTTTGCCCGACGCCACCGCCCCCGTACCCCCGGCAATCGAATCGACGCCAGTGGCTTTCGGTTTGGCTGCCGCGCTGGTGTTGTTCACCTGGAACATGCCGTCGGTGCCGTTCTTGATGTTGGAGACATCGCCCTCGACGACGCTGATGCGGGCACCCTGCTGAGCCGCATTGCCACCGAGATTGGCGATCGAGACATCCGTGTATTGCTTGGACTCGGTGACGGCACCGTCGAGTTGCCGCACGTTGACCGCGTCGTTGGCGTCCTTGCCGTCGGCAACGTTGCTGACCGTGCGGGTTGCGCCGGTCGCGGCATTGCCCACCGATACCGTGCCCGCGGTGGAGTTGTTCGCGCCCGAGTACTGACCGGTGTACGTCTCCGCGCCACGACCGCCATCGCTGGAGCCACTGCCCAACGCCACACTGCCGTCAGCGGAAGCCTTGGCGTCGTCGCCCACCGCCACCGAGCCGTTCCCCGACGCCAGGGCTTTGGAACCCAAGGCCATCGAGTTGGTACCCGTGGCAGCGGAGTCGGCGCCGGTGGAATTGACGTGCAAATACTTGATGCCGCCTCCCGAGCCGATCAGGTTCTCGAGGCCGCCGACCCGACCGCCCAGGCTAGTGATGTCCGTGGTGTTTTGATCCACTTGATCACCGACCCACTTCAGTTGCGCCACATTGACCGCGTCGTTGTCTTGCGTGCCTGCCGCCACCCCGGTGAGCTTGCGATTGCCCGATGCCGTGCCGAAGCCGATCTCGCCGACCGAGGTCTGCGGTGCGACCAATCGATAGGCGCTGTAATTCGTCTCGGCGCCGACCGTGGTCACCGAACTCGAGCCAAGCGCCACACTCATGGTGTGACTGGCATTGGCACCGGCACCCAACGCGACCGATTGCTCAGCCGACGCCTGGGCCGCGCTGCCCATGGCGATACCGGAAGCCTGCAACACCTGGGTGTTGCGACCGATGGCAATGCCACCGGCAGCGGCCAGACCGACAGTGGCCTGGTTGCCGATACCAATGCCGTTGTCGCCGTTGACCACGGTGGCCGGGCCGACCGCAACCGACTCGGCACCGCTGGCGAGTGAGTCCGCAGGGTTCGTCGAGTTGGCGTGAAAATAGCGGGTACCGGTCGAACTCAACGAGCCCATCGCTCCGGTCAATTGACGCAAGGTCACGGCGTCGTGAGCATCGGTGGCATCCGCCACGTTGGTGATCTGCCGGTAGCTACCGGCCTTGCCCACCGACACCGAGCCGAGCAAGGTGGCATCCGAGGTGTCATAGATGATCGCCCCGCTGCCGACCGGGATGATGCCCGTGGCCGGTGCCAGGGCACGGTCCGCGACCGAGCCTTCGCCCAGTGCGATACCGCCCGCGACCTGAACCTGACTCTGACGCCCCAGCGCCAGACCACCATCAGCGGCCGCATTGGCGCCCGAGCCGGCGGCAAACGAATGGGCACCTGCGGCGATGGACGCGGGGCCGATGGCGACGCTGTCCAGGCCGGTTGCGCTGCTGTCGGCGAGGACCGAATTGCTGTGGAAGTACTTGATGCCGGTGCCGTTGTTGACGATGCCATCGACGGTCTGGTTGGTCGCGAACAACTGCGAGCCATTCACCGCATCGGTGCTGGTGCCGTTCAAGTTACCGGCTGCGACGTTGGTCAACTTGACCGCGGTACCTGCCGGGTTGAAGGTCACTTGGGTTTTGGTGCTGGCATCGTCGTATTTCACCGCCACCGCAGCCGTGTTGGTCAGGCTAGTGTTCAGATTGCTCAGTGCTGCGCCGACGTTGGCGCTAGCCAACGGACCGGTGTTGGTGCCGTTGACGCTGATGCTATTGGTGGAATAGCTCGGTGCTGTCCATGTGCCCGCGGTCGCATCAAGTGCAGCGCCGCCGCCCAGGGATGTCGCTGTGTCCTGCCCCACTTTATTCAGTTGGCTGACGTTGACGGCATCAGTCGCAGTGGCACCGGCGGCAAGGCCGGTAAGGCGACGGCCGTTGGCACCGTTGGCGATGTTCACTTCGCCCCCGGTCGCCGCGCCACCCACGCCATAAGCCGCGTTAGCCAGGGTTGCACCAGTGGCCGAGGAGTTCGAGCCGAGCGCTACGCCGTTGGCAACGGTTGCACTCGCGGTCGGGCCGATGGCTACGCTGTCGAGGCCAGTTGCAGTGCTGTCGGCCAGGACCGAGTTGCTGTGGAAGTACTTGATGCCGGTGCCATTGTTGACCAGGTTATCGACTTGAGTACCCAGGCCATCGACAGCCGTGTTGGTCGAGAACAACTGACTGCCATTGATGGCATCGGTGCTGCTCGCCGACACTCGGCCGGCGGCCACGTTAGTGACCTGCCGCTCACTGCCCAGGCTGCCCACGCTCAAGACGCCGGTCGGAGTCGCACCGGCATAATTGAACGTGGTGCCGTTGACCACACCCGTGGCGGTCGCGTTGGCGGCAGCTGTGGTGGCGCCATTGCCCAGTGCGATGGAATTGGCGGTGCCGGCCACGGCACCGTTGCCGATCGCCACGCCGTTGACCGCCGTGGCGCTGGCGGCCGGGCCGACGGCTACGCTGTCGAGGCCGGTTGCAGTGCTGTCGGCGAGGATTGAGTTGCTGTGGAAATACTTGATGCCGGTCCCGTTGTTGACCAGGTTATCGACTTGAGTACCCAAGCCATCGACAGCCGTGTTGGTGGAGAACAACTGACTGCCATTGATGGCATCGGTGCTGCTCGCCGACACTTGGCCAGCGGCCACGTTAGTGATCTGCCGCTCATTGCCAAGGCTGCCCACGCTCAAGACGCCGGTCGGAGTCGCACCGGCGTAATTGAACGTGGTGCCGTTGACCACACCTGTGGCGGTCGCGTTGGCGGCAGACGTGGTGGCGCCGTTGCCCAAGGCGATGGAATTGGCGGTACCGGCTACGGCACCGTTGCCAATCGCCACGCCGTTGACCGCCGTGGCGCTGGCAGTTGGGCCGACGGCCACACTGTCAGTGCCCGTGGCAGTGCTGTCCGCCAGGGTCGAGTTGCTGTGGAAATACTTGATGCCGGTGCCGTTGTTGACGAGGCCATCGACAGTCTGGTTGGTCGCAAACAGCTGTGAACCATTCACTGCATCAGTGCTGGTGCCGTTCAAGGCACCGGCAGCGACGTTGGTCAACTTGACCGCGGTGCCTGCCGGGTTGAAGGTCACTTGAGTCTTAGTGCTGGCGTCGTCGTATTTCACCGCCACCGCAGCCGTGTTGGTCACGCTGGTGCTGAGATTGGTCAGTGCTGCGCCGACGTTGTTGCTGGCCAACGGACCGGAGTTGGTGCCGTTGACGCTGATGCTGTTGGTGGAATAGCTCGGTGCTGTCCATGTGCCCGCGGTCGCATCAAGTGCAGCGCCGCCGCCCAGGGCCGTCGCCGTGTCCTGCCCCACTTTATTCAGTTGGCTGACGTTGACGGCATCTGTCGCAGTGGCACCGGCGGCAAGGCCGGTAAGGCGACGGCCGTTGGCGCCGTTGGCGATGTTCACTTCGCCCCCCGTCGCCGCGCCACCCACGCCATAAGCCGCGTTAGCCAGGGTTGCGCCAGTGGCCGAGGAGTTCGAGCCGAGCGCTACGCCGTTGGCAACGGTTGCACTCGCGGTCGGGCCGATGGCTACGCTGTCGAGGCCAGTTGCAGTGCTGTCGGCCAGGACCGAGTTGCTGTGGAAGTACTTGATGCCCGCGCCATTGTTGACGATGCCATCGACAGTCTGGTTGGTCGCAAAAAGCTGCGAGCCGTTCACTGCATCAGTGCTAGTGGCGTTCAAGGCTCCGGCACTCAGGTTGGTGATTTTCACCCCGCCGGCCGGTGCGCCTGCACCTCCGGTCGCCCCCAGGGTGATGGCGTTGCCGCCGACCGCATCGTATTTCACCGCGATGTTGGCGGTGTTGACGGTGTCGGTGTTCAGCGCCGACAAGGCACCCACCACGCTGGTTTGCGCAGTGGCTGCCCCTACCGCCCCGGTGTTGCTGATCGCGTTGATCGGCTGGCTGAAGCCAGTAACACCTGTGGCCGCAGAGTAAGTGGCGCCGCCGCCCAAGGTGCTGGCCGAGGTGTTGCCCAACGTTGTGGTTTGGGTGCCGACCGCATCGACAGCCGTGTTGGTGGCGAACAGTTGGCTGCCGTTGACCGCGTCGGTGCTAGCGGCAGTGACCTGGCCAGCCGCTACGTTGGTGATCTGACGTTCGTTACCGACACTGCCCACGCTCAACACACCGATTGGAGCAGCGCCTGCGTAAGTGTAAGTAGTGCCATTGATCACACCCGTTGCGGTGGCAGTCGCCGCCGCAGTGGTTGCGCCACTGCCCAAGGCCACCGAATCTGCCACGCTGGACACAGCACCATTGCCGATGGCCACTGCATTGGTTGCCGTCGAGCTGGCGGCCGGGCCGACCGCCACACTGTCAGTACCCGTGGCGGTGCTGTCGGCGAGAACCGAGTTGCTGTGGAAGTACTTGATGCCGGCGCCGTTGTTGACGAGGCCATCGACGGTCTGGTTGGTCGCGAACAACTGCGAGCCGTTCACTGCATCGGTGCTGGTGCCGTTCAAGGCACCGGCGCTCAGGTTAGTGATTTTCACCCCGCCGACCGGCGCACCTGCTCCGCCGGTCGCACCCAGGGTGATGGCGTTGCCGCCGACCGCATCGTATTTCACCGCGATATTGGCGGTGTTGACGGTGTCGGTGTTCAGCGCCGACAAGGCACCGGCAACGCTAGTTTGCGCAGTACCAGCCCCGACCGCACCGGTGGTGCTGATCGCGTTGATCAGCTGACTGAAGCCAGTAACACCTGTGGCCGCAGAGTAAGTGGCGCCGCCGCCCAAGGTGCTGGCCGAGGTGTTGCCCAACGTTGTGGTTTGGGTGCCGACCGCATCGACCGCCGTATTGGTGGCGAACAGTTGGCTGCCGTTGACCGCGTCGGTGCTGGCGGCAGTGACTTTGCCAGCTGCTACGTTGGTGATCTGACGTTCGTTACCGACGCTGCCCACGCTCAATACACCCACCGGTGCGGTACCGGCGTACGTGTAAGTAGTGCCATTAACCACACCCGTTGGGGTGGCAGTCGCCGCCGCAGTGGTTGCGCCACTGCCCAAGGCCACCGAATTGGCAACGCTGGCCACGGCGCCATTGCCGATGGCTACGGCATTGGTTGCCGTGGAGCTGGCGGCCGGACCGACTGCCACGCTGTCAGTACCCGTGGCGGTGCTGTCGGCGAGAACCGAGTTGCTGTGGAAGTACTTGATGCCCGCGCCATTGTTGACGAGGCCATCGACGGTCTGGTTGGTCGCAAACAGTTGCGAGCCGTTCACTGCATCGGTGCTGGTGCCGCTCAAGGCACCGGCGCTGAGGTTGGTGATTTTCACCCCGCCGGCCGGTGCGCCTGCACCACCGGTCGCCCCGAGGGTGATGGCGTTGCCGCCGACCGCATCGTATTTCACCGCGATGTTGGCGGTGTTGACTGTGTCGGTGTTCAGCGCCGACAAGGCGCCCGCTACGCTGGTTTGCGCAGTGGTAGCCCCAACCGCACCCGTGGTGCTGATCGTGTTGATCGGTTGGCTGAAGCCAGTCAGACCTGTGGCTGGCGAGTAAGTGGTACCGCCACCCAAGGTGCTGGCCGAGGTGTTGCCTAATGTTGTGGTTTGGGTGCCGACCGCATCGACCGCCGTGTTGGCGGCAAACAGTTGGCTGCCGTTGATTGCGTCGGTGCTCGTGGCCGTGACTTGGCCGGCCGCGACGTTGGTGATCTGACGTTCGTTACCGACACTGCCCAGGCTCAATACGCCAATTGGAGCAGCGCCTGCGTAAGTGTAAGTAGTGCCATTAACCACACCCGTTGGGGTGGCAGTCGCCGCCGCAGTGGTTGCGCCACTGCCCAAGGCCACCGAATCTGCAACGCTGGACACAGCACCATTGCCGATGGCTACCGCATTGGTTGCCGTCGAGCTGGCGGCCGGGCCGACCGCCACACTGTTAGTGCCCGTGGCGGTGCTGTCGGCGAGAACCGAGTTGCTGTGGAAGTACTTGATGCCCGCGCCATTATTGACGAGGCCATCGACGGTCTGGTTGGTCGCAAAAAGCTGCGAGCCGTTCACTGCATCAGTGCTGGTGGCGTTCAAGGCACCGGCCGCGACGTTGGTCAACTTGACCGCTGTACCTGCCGGGTTGAAGGTCACCTGAGTTTTGGTGCTGGCGTCGTCGTATTTCACGGCGACGGCGGCGGTGTTGGTCAGGCTGGTATTGAGATTGGTCAGTGCCGCGCCGACGTTGTTGCTGGCCAACGGACCGGTGTTGGTGCCGTTGACGCTGATGCTGTTGGTGGAATAACTCGGTGCCGTCCATGTGCCCGCGGTCGCATCAAGTGCAGCGCCGCCGCCCAGGGCCGTCACCGTGTCCTGCCCCACTTTGTTCAGTTGGCCGACGTTGACGGCATCCGTCGCGCTGGAGCCTGCGGCCAGTCCGGTAAGGCGACGGCCATCTGCTCCATTGGCGATGTTGACTTCGCCCCCCGTCGCCGCACCGCCGACACCATAAGCCGCGTTAGACAGCGTGGCGCCTGTGGCCGATGAGTTCGAGCCGAGCGCCACACCATTGGCCACGGTCGCACTCGCCGTTGGACCGATGGCCACGCTGTCGACGCCGGTCGCAGTGCTGTCGGCAAGGACCGAGTTGCTGTGGAAGTACTTGATGCCCGCGCCATTGTTGACGAGGCCATCGACGGTCTGGTTGGTCGCAAAAAGCTGCGAGCCGTTTACTGCATCAGTGCTGGTGGCGTTCAAGGCACCGGCGCTGAGGTTGGTGATTTTCACTCCGCCAGCCGGTGCGCCTGCTCCACCGGTCGCACCCAGGGTGATGGCGTTGCCGCCGACCGCATCGTATTTCACCGCGATATTGGCGGTGTTGATCGTGTCGGTGTTCAGCGCCGACAAGGCACCGGCAACGCTAGTTTGCGCAGTACCAGCCCCGACCGCACCGGTGGTGCTGATCGCATTGATCGGCAGACTGAAGCCAGTAATGCCCGTGGCCGGCGAGTAGGTGGCGCCGCCGCCCAGAGTGCTGGCCGAGGTGTTGCCCAACGTGGTGGTTTGGGTCCCCAGATTATTGACGGCAGTATCGGTCGCAAAGAGTTGGCTGCCGTTTACCGCGTCGGTGCTGGTGGCGTTCAAGGCACCGGCACTGAGGTTGGTGATTTTCACCCCGCCGGCCGGTGCGCCCGCACCTCCGGTCGCGCCCAGAGTGATGGCGTTGCCGCCGACCGCATCGTATTTCACCGCGATATTGGCGGTGTTGACCGTGTCGGTGTTCAGCGCCGTCAATGCATCCGCTACGCTGGTTTGCGCAGTGGCGGCCCCGACCGCACCGGTGGTGCTGATCGCGTTGATCGGCAGACTGAAGCCAGTAAGACCTGTGGCTGGCGAATAAGTGGCGCCGCCGCCCAGGGTGCTGGCCGAGGTGTTGCCCAGCGTAGTGGTCTGGGTCCCCAGGTTATTGACGGCAGTATCGGTGGCAAACAGCTGGCTGCCGTTCACCGCGTCGGTGCTGGTGCCGTTCAAGGCACCGGCACTCAGGTTGGTGATTTTCACCCCGCCAGCCGGTGCACCTGCACCGCCGGTCGCCCCCAAGGTGATGGCGTTGCCGCCGACCGCATCATATTTCACTGCGATATTGGCGGTGTTGACCGTGTCGGTATTCAGCGCGGTCAACGCACCCGCTACGCTGGTTTGCGCAGTGGCTGCCCCGACCGCACCGGTGGTGCTGATCGCGTTGATCGGTTGACTGAAGTCAGTAAGACCTGTGGCCGGCGAGTAAGTGGCGCCGCCACCCAAGGTGCTGGCCGAGGTGTTGCCCAACGTGGTGGCTTGGGTGCCGACCGCATCGACTGCCGTATTGGTGGCAAACAGTTGGCTGCCGTTGATCGCGTCGGTGCTGGCTGCAGTGACTTTGCCAGCCGCTACGTTGCTGACCTGACGTTCGTTACCGACACTGCCCGCGCTCAATACACCTACCGGTGCGGTACCGGCGTACGTGTAAGTCGTGCCATTAACCACACCCGTTGGGGCGGCAGTCGCCGCCGCAGTAGTGGCGCCACTACCCAAGGCCACCGAATTGGCAACGCTGGACACGGCGCCATTGCCGATGGCTACCCCATTGGTTGCCGTCGAACTGGCGGCTGGGCCGACCGCTACGCTGTCAGTACCCGTGGCAGTGCTGTCCGCCAGGGCCGAATTGGCGTGGAAATACTTGAGGCCGTTGTTGATGATGTTATTGACGCTTTGGTTGGTCGAGAACAACTGCGAGCCGTTGACCGCATCGGTGCTGGTGCCGTTCAAGGCACCGGCCGCAACATTGGTCAACTTGACCGCAGTGCCCGCCGGGTTGAAGGTCACCTGAGTCTTGGTGCTGGCGTCGTCGTATTTCACCGCCACAGCGGCAGTGTTGGTCACGCTGGTATTGAGATTGGTCAGGGCCGCGCCGACGTTGCTGCTAACCAACGGACCGGTGTTGGCGCCAGTAACGCTAATGCTGTTGGTGGAATAGCTTGGCGCAGTCCATACCCCCGTGGTCGCATTAAGCGCAGCGCCGCCGCCCAGGGCGGTCGCCGTGTCCTGACCGGTTTTATTCAGTTGGCTAACGTTGACGGCATCCGTCGCACTGGAACCCGCGGCAAGTCCGGTAAGGCGACGGCCATTGGCGCCATTGGTGATGTTCACTTCACCACCCGTCGCTGCGCCACCCACGCCATAAGCCGCGTTAGCCAGCGTGGCGCCAGTAGCGGATGAGTTCGAGCCGAGCGCCACACCGTTGGCCACGGTCGCACTCGCCAGCGGGCCGATGGCCACGCTGTCGAGGCCGGTTGCAGTGCTGTCGGCGAGGGCCGAGTTAGCGTGGAAATACTTGAGGCCGTTGTTGATGATGTTATTGATGCTTTGGTTGGTCGAGAACAACTGCGAGCCGTTCACCGCATCGGTGCTGGTACCGTTCAAGGCACCGGCCGCGACATTGGTCAACTTGACCGAAGTACCTGCCGGGTTGAAGGTCACTTGGGTTTTGGTTGTGGCGTCGTCGTATTTCACCGCCACAGCGGCAGTGTTGGTCAGGCTGGTGTTGAGGTTGGTCAATGCCGCGCCGACGTTGGTGCTGACTAACGGGCCGGTATTGGTACCGTTCACGCTGATGCTGTTGGTGGAATAGCTCGGTGCCGTCCATGCTCCCGTGGTCGCATTGACTGACGCGCCGCCGCCCAGGGCTGTTGCTGTGTTCTGACTGTCCGCAAACAACTGGCTGCCATTCACAGCATCAGTGCTGGTTGCGTTCAAGACACCGGCCGCGACGTTGGTCAACTTGACCGCAGTGCCTGCCGGATTGAAGGTCACCTGAGTTTTGGTAGCGGCGTTGTCGTACTTCACCGCCACGGCAGCTGTATTGGTCACGCTGGTATTGAGGTTGGTCAAGGCCGCGCCGACGTTGGTACTGACTAACGGTCCGGTGTTGGTGCCGACAGCGTTGATACTGTTGGTCGAATAGCTAGGCGCAGTCCATACCCCGGTGGTCGCATTCAGCGCCGCGCCGCCGCCCAGAGCGGTCGCCATATCCTGCCCCAAGTCATTCAGTTGGCTGACGTTGACGGCATCCGTCGCATTGGCACCAGCGGCAAGACCGGTAATGCGACGGCCGTTGGTGCCGTTGGCGATGTTCACTTCACCGCCCGCCGTTGCCGTGCCGCCGACACCATAAGCCGCGTTGCCCAGTGTCGTGCCCGTTGCGTTTGAACTAGAGCCCAGGGCAACGCTATCGGCAGAACTTGATTTACTATTCCATCCCAAAGCCAGAGCATTAGTAGCCTCAGCGGTACTTGCGGGGCCCACAGCGACAGCATTCTGTTGGTTAGCCTTACTTAAGAAGCCTACAGCTATAGAGCCAGAACCCGAAGCGGCACTTGTTTGGCCCACAGCGATAGCATTACCTCCCGAAGCGTCAGCTCCACCACCTCCTGTTGCTCCAACACCTAGTTGAGTCGCGTTACTTCCGAGGGCGTATACCGCAGTGTTAATTCCCCCCAGCGAGAAAACAGCCAGCGCAACAGCACACGCTCCAGACGTTTTCAAACCCCGTTTACGCAGCCCCGCCTGACCACTCTTGGTCTTCTTATTGGCAAGTTCCGAAGCAACTACCCAGCAACACATCGACGTGTTCCAGACAACAGAAAATATTTTATTCATCAATGTATTGGCGTCGAGCCAACCTCCGAAACTGCGTCATCCATGGCGTGATGACGTCCGCTTTTGATTCAATCCTTGATATATAAACCCCCGCCTTTAAAACGACGCGCGACCCTGAAAACGACAAGAATCAGCACTTGGTCTTATTTAAAAAACAGGGCCCACCCAGGAACTACGAGACTCTATTGTCTCGACTTGCCCAGCGAATTAAGTTAGGAAATTTCCTGCTACTTGTAGGAAATTTCCTGCTTAATCGACATCAAACAACCTCACAAAAGCTGACGAGGCGAAAACTTTACAAGTCGCTCAATAACTTACGGATCAACTAAAGGCAGCCATTGACTGAAGCTCCAGCCAATTCAATAAATCCGCCGCCATCATCGGTCGCGCACACAAATAGCCCTGCCCTTGAGTACACCCAAGTTGCAGCAATACCTGACGCTCTTCTTCAGTTTCGATCCCTTCGATCACCACCGTCATGCCCAACGCCTGACCCAACGCCAGGGTGCTGCTGATAACGGCGCGGCAACGTGGTTCTTGCTTGAGCCCGCGTACGAATTCAGCGTCGAGTTTGATTTCGTTGAACGGCAACTGACACAAGCGCTGCAGCGATGAAAACCCCGCGCCAAAATCATCGATCGACAGATCACACCCCATCATCCGCAGGCGCACCAGGTTTTCCAGGCTGGTCGACGGCGCTTCGATCAGCCCCGTTTCGGTCAGTTCGAATGTCAGCCCTGAACCGGGCAATTCATGGACACAGAGCATCGTCTTGATCCGCCCCGCGAGTTCGGCATTGGCCAGTTGCGCAGCCTGCAGATTGAAGGCGATGTTCAGCAAGATTCCCTGATTGAGGGCCTGGCGCTGGAGCCGCAACCCTTGATCCAGCTGAAAGAACAGCAAGTCATCCATCCACCCGCACTGCTCGATCACTGGCAGGAACACCGACGGCGGCAATACCCCCTTGAACGGATGGTGCCAACGGGCCAGGGCTTCGACACTGCCCACTTCACCGGTCAGCAGGTTGAATTTGGGCTGGAAGTAAGTCTGCAACTGCCGGTCGCTGAATGCGCGGCGCACCTCTTCTTCCGTGGCCAGCACAGCCACTGGCGGCACGACCGGCGCGTCTAAAGGTGAGCCCAGCATGCTGACCGCCATCGAGCGATGGAAGGCGTTGTCGCCAAATACCGGAACGCGTAACGGGAGCATGGGCATGGGAGCGGCTCACTCTAAAAGGGATGAGCCAATTGTCCGCGCCAGGCCTGTGGGTATCTCTAGGAAACTTCCTTCTGAGTGTAGGAAATTTCCCAAGGTGATGATTTGGAGTATTCCGACAGAGCGCTGGAGGATTATTTGTTCCTTGCGAAATTTCCTACAGACAGGTCACAGCTTCCATCACTAATGTTTAACGCAAGTTCAGTTCGGGTATCGGCCCACTTCCTCAAGACAGAGTCCGACGTAATGAAAGAGCGAAAACAACTGCGAATCTTACTCAGGCGACACGAAGAAAATCTTAAGTTACTAACCGCGCACAGCGAATCGTGGCGAGGCGAAGATCGCGACAGAGGCGCCGCCACCCTGCAGAACCTGACACTGCAAATGGAAAGATTATTGCAGCAACTTAACAAGCGACAGGGTTGCAAACTTGCGGAGTGATCCCGCGCATGACTTACGCAAGTATTAACTTCTATAGAAATGTTAAACCATGAATACCCCAGCACTTTCCCCAGAAGAAGCCTCAAACGAAACCCCCTTGGAGCATGCCGTGAGTGACGGAACCAAACTTCACCCACGTGAAATCCTTGCTGCTGAACTGGAACATTACAAAGCGCAGTTTTTTGCTACCGGAAAAACCATCCAGAACGTACCGGCCGGCCACAGCGGGGTTCATTCAGTGCGGCATGCCTCTGGCCATCACAAAACACAGCAAGTCGTGCGCACAAAACTCGCACGAGCCCTGCGCGAGCATGCAGACGCCGGGCGCACGCTCAAGGAGGCGGCCAGGACCATGAGGATGAAAATCGATAAAGCGCGACAGATCGCCAGAGAGGACGGGATCGTTTTCAACGTCGAATAGCCAATGCCGGGCGTGGACCTACATTGCCGGATCAGCGATGCGCTGCTCCAGCGTTTGCGCCAACCGCTCCATCGCTTGCTGCAACGCATCCACGGCCTCTGTCAGCACAGTGGAATCCGCCCCCATACAGGCGGCTTCCAACCGTTCGCAGCACTGGATCAAACGGCTCGCCTTGATGATTCGGGCACCGCCCTTGACCCGATGAGCCAGGTCGGAAAGTCCCGGCAAGTCATGCTCGCCGAACAAGTTGATCAGCCGCAACATGTCCTCTTCGTTACTGGTGCCCAGATCGCCCAGCAAGTTCTGGATCGCGGCGCCATCGCCACGGGTCAGTTGCTGCAAGCTGGCCAGGTCGATGTCGTCTTCTATCTCGTACACCCTCCCGCCAACCGGCACTGACTCGGCGCCAGGTTGAACCGAGGCGAGTCGGGAACTCAGGTTCCCGAGACTGATCGGCTTGAACAGGCAATCGTTCATCCCCTCTGCCAGGCAGCGGTCTTTTTCATCCGGTTGGGCATTGGCGGTGAACCCCAGGATCAGGCAAGGCTCGGCACCCGACGACCGTTCTTCATCACGAATGGCCCGGGTCAGCTCATAACCGTTCATGACGGGCATGTTGCAGTCAGTGATGACCACATCGAAGTGGCCGTTGCGCCAGGCGCGCAGGCCGTGGGCACCGTCCTCGGCATCGCTGACGTCGTGACCGAGGAAGGACAGTTGCTGGGAGAGCAGCAAACGGTTGGCCGGGTAATCGTCGATCACCAGGATGTTGAGCACCCCCGCCTGAGACGCCAGTTCGGACGCCGGCAACTCGGCAGCAGGCATGGGTTTCAAGACAACCAGGTCAAGGCAGATATCAACCTGCGTGCCCTTGCCCGGCACGCTGGTCAGGTGCAATTGCCCTTGCATCATTTCACACAGGGTACGGCTGATGACCAGGCCCAGCCCCGAACCGCCCCGCGCTGACTGGTGATGATTGCTGGCCTGACCGAAAGGGCTGAACAACTGCTCCTGATCCCTGGCGGAAATGCCGATGCCGGTGTCCTTGACTTGCACATGCAGCGCCAGACGCTCGCCCCCTGCGCCGGGCACGGCCTGCACGCTCAAACGCACCTCGCCTTCATCGGTGAACTTGATCGCGTTGCTCAGCAGGTTGGAAAGAATCTGTTTGAAGCGCAGCGGATCGATCAGGACATCGCAACCGGCCTTGAGGTCGAAGTTCAGCAACAACCGCAGGCCTTTCTGCCGTGCCACGCCTTCGAACATCCGTACTACCGATTCGACCAGCTCACGCAAGTTGGCCCGTGCCGGAGCCAGGGACAGGCGGCCGGATTCAATGCGGGCGATATCGAGAATGTCGCCGATCAGGTCCAGCAGCCCCCGGGCCGCGCCCGCCGCGACTTCGATGGCGAACCGGTCCATGACGCCTTGGTCGGCCCTCTTCATCGCCAATTCGAGCATGCCGATCACGGCATTCATCGGGGTGCGGATTTCATGACTCATGGTGGCCAGGAAGGTGGTTTTCGCCCGGTTAGCGTCATCGGCACTTTTCTTGGCGCTCTGCAATTCATCGAACAATCGCTGACGGTCGCTGATATCGATCCAGCCGGCAATGATGCCGGCGACCACGCCGTCACTGGTGTGATACGGCAACATCCAGTGATACACCGTGTGGACCACGCCGTCTTTATGGGTGTAGGTACGGTCCTGAATCCATCGCGTCCCCTCCTCCATCACCCTCACATACTCGGCCTGAAAGGTCTGGGCATCGGACGGTCCGATCAGGATGCTGTCGGTAATCTGCTGGCCCATCACCGTCTCGCGCGGGACGCCCAGCACGTCCAGGTAAGCCGAGTTGCAACTCACCAGCCGCCCCAGACGGTCACGGACGTAAATCGGGTGGGGCGTGCCGTCGATCAGGACGCGCATGAACTCCATCTGATCGTTGAGCGCCAGCTCGGCCTTTTCTCGTTTGGACATCAACTGACGCAAGTAAATGATCCAGCCCACGGCCACCATCAGCAGCAGCGCGAACAGGACAAACCCCTGGATGACCGCAGTGCGATTGTGCAGCCAGCTGCCATTGTCGATGACCACGTCGTGGTGCCAGCGGCCCGTCAACTCATCCAGTTCTTCCGGGGGAATGCTTCGCAGGGCCTTGTCCAGGATCGAATACAGCTCCAGCGCCCCACGGTCGGTGGCAAAACCAGTCTGGACCAGCTGCGAACCGACGATGCCGGCCACGCGCAGACGGTCGCGGTATTCGCGCAAGATCAAGTAACGCCCGTTGATCAGCGAATTGATGGCAGCGTCCGCCTCCCCTTTGGCCACCAATGCCATGGCTTCGGCCGCCGTCGTTGTCTTGATCAGTTGTATGCCGGGGAATGTCTGGCTGATGAAATCCAGTAGCGCATTGCCGCGCCTGATGGCCAGTTTTTTGCCGACCATGGCTTCCAGTTTTTCGGGGCTGCCCGACTCGTCTCGAGTGACCAGAACAAACGGGTTGGTCAAATAGGGGCGGGTGAACCGCAGCTCGCTTTCGCGTTCGGCACTGGGAATGAACGACGCGATCAGATCGGCATCACCGTTTCTGATTTTCTTGATCAACGGACTCATCGAATCGCCACGCAGCACATCGAATTTCAAACCGGTGCGCTGGCTGATCTTGGCCAGGACCTCGGCACTGATCCCCCGGAACTCACCCTGCTCATCGAAGAAAGAAACCGGGGCGAGGCTGTCGTTGACGGCCACGGTCAGACGCGGATGCTTTTTCAGCCAACGTTGTTCGGCCGCACTGAGTTGAAGTGGATGCAGGCCGGTCATGCTCATGTCGCCCGCGCTCCAACGGCGCAGGATCGTCATGCGCTCCGTGGTGGGGATCGCCGCCAGCGCGGCATTGACGATGGTCAGCAATCGACTGCTGCTCTGGTTGACGGCGAAGGCGAAATGCGTGGTGAACACGCCCGGCAACGTGGCCAGGCGCACGTCATTGAGGAAGTGTTTGCTGACCAGGTAGTGGGAACTGATGAGATCCCCCAGGAAGGCGTCCGCCTGACCAAACGCTACGGCACCGATAGCGCGCTGGACTGAAGGGTAAAGCTGCAGCTCAGCCTTGGGATAGGCGGCACTGACGCTGTCTGTCGGCTGATAGTGATCCAGTATGGCCAGGCGACTGCCGGCCAGGTCGGGTGTCAACACCGGGTCGACGCCACTGCGGGTGACCAGCACCGACGGGGCGTCTACATAGTCGCTGGTCAGCGCCAACGCGGGATCTTGCGCATCGCATCCATTGGCAGTGCCGACCAGATCCAGCTCACCGCGCTTGAGTGCCTGGATCACCTCGGCCCGAGAGTCGTAACGACGCACCTCGATCTTGACGTGCAGCAGGTTGCCCAGCAGCTCGGCGTAATCCGCCGTGACCCCCTCGTAATCCAGGCCATTGGTGACGATGTCGAAGGGTGGATAGCCCGGCGCGGACACGCCCAGGCGCAACGAGTTCTTGCTGCGCAACCAACGCCAGTCGGCGTCATCCAGAGGGACGGCATAACGCTCGCCATTCGAACGGCCGAAGAGATTCAGGGACTGTACCTGGGCCTGTACGGTCGAAACACTTCCCAACTGGCCAAGTAAAAGCACCGCAAGCAGATAGTGACGCAGGAGAATTTTCATTCAGATCAGACTATTCGCTTGGCGAAGTCGGCAAGACCGAATTCACGCTGGTTTTGTGGTTTTCAGGGACTGACCGTCGCCCGGATGAACGATGCCGAGGGTCCGGACTTGCGCTGAGTATCTCTGGAAAATTCCTTTATGAATGTAGGAAATTTCCCAAGGGCAGACGCGCGTTCCTTGGCAGCGCGACCGCCGGGATCTACAGGGCCGGATCGACCAGGCGCTGCTCCAGGGTTTGCGCCAACTGCTCCATCGCTTGCAGCAACGCATCCACCGACTCGGTCAACAAGGCTGAGTCCGACCCCAGACAGGCGTCCTCCAATTGCTCGCAGCACTGGATCAAACCGTTTGCCTTGACGATTCGTGCCCCCCCCTTGACCCGATGGGCCAGGCCGGAAAGCCCCGACAGGTCATGCGCACTGAACAGTTTGATCAGCCGCAACATGTCCTCTTCGTTACTGGCGGCCAGATCGCCCAGCAAACGGTCGATGGCGTTGTGATCGCCATGGGTCAATTGCTCCAGGCTACTGAGGTCGATGTCGCCTTCAATCGTGTACACCCTGCCGCCCACCGGCCGTGACTCGGTGCCGGGCTGGACCGAGGCGAGTCGGGCACTCAGGTCGCCGAGACTGATCGGCTTGAACAGGCAATCGTCCATCCCCTCTGCCAGGCAGCGGTCTTTTTCATCCGCCTGGGCATTGGCGGTGAACCCCAGAATCAGACAAGGCTTGGCGCCCGAAGCCTTTTCCTCATCACGAATGGCTCGCGTCAGCTCATAGCCGTTCATGACCGGCATGTTGCAGTCGGTAATCACCACATCGAAGTGGCCGTTGCGCCAGGCACGCAGGCCATGGGCACCGTCTTCGGCGTCGCTGACGCCGTGGCCGAGGTAGCTCAATTGCTGGGAGAGCAGCAAGCGGTTGGCCGGGTAGTCGTCGATCACCAGGATATTGAGCACCCCCGCCTGCGACACCGGTTCTGCCGCCGGCAACTCGGCAGCGGGCAAGGGTTCCAGGATGAGCAAGTTGAGGTGGATATCAATCTGCGTGCCTTTGCCCAGCACGGTGGTCAGGCGCAACTGCCCCTGCATCATTTCACACAGGGTACGGCTGATGACCAGGCCCAGCCCCGAACTTCCCCGCGCCGACTGGTGGTGATTGCTGGCCTGACCGAAAAGGCTGAACAGCTGTTCTTGATCCTTGGCGGAAATACCAATGCCGGTATCCTTGACTTGCACATGAATCGCCAACCGCTCGCCGCACACGTTGGGCGCAGCCCTCACGCTCAAACGCACCTCGCCTTCGTCGGTGAACTTGATCGCATTGCTCAGCAGGTTGGAAAGAATCTGTTTGAAGCGCAGCGGATCGATCAGGACATCGCAACAAGCCTTGAGGTCGAAATCCAGCAACAGCCGCAGCCCTTTTTGCCGTGCCGCCCCTTCGAACATCCGCACCACCGATTCGACCAGCTCACGCAGGTTGGCCCGCTCCGGGGACAGCGACAGGCGGCCGGATTCAATGCGGGCGATATCGAGAATGTCGCCGATCAGCTCCAGCAGCCCCCGTGCCGCGCCAGAGGCGACTTCGATGGCGAACCGGTCCATGACGCCTTGATCAGCCTTCATCATCGCCAGTTCGAGCATGCCGATCACCGCATTCAACGGCGTGCGGATTTCATGGCTCATGGTGGCCAGGAAGGTGGTTTTCGCCCGGTTGGCGTCATCGGCACTTTTCTTTGCATTCTGCAATTGATCGAACAGCAGCTGGCGTTCACTGATGTCGATCCAGCCGGCAATGATGCCGGTGACCACGCCATCGCTGGTGCGATAGGGCAGCATCCAGTGATACACCGTGTGTACCGAGCCGTCTTTGCGGGTGATGGCGCGATCCTGGATCCATCGCGTCCCCTCCTCCATCACCTGCATGTATTCGTCATGATAGATCTGAGCGTCGGCATGACTGAGCAGTACGCTGTCGGTTATCTGCTTGCCCATCACCGTCTCGCGCGGGACGCCCACCACGTCCAGGTAAGCAGTGTTACAACTCACCAGACGCCCCTGTCGATCACGGACATAAATCGGGTGAGGCGTGCCGTCGATCAGGACGCGCATGAACTCCATCTGATCGTTGAGCGCCAACTCGGCCTTTTCGTGTTTGGCCATCAACTGGCGCAAGTAAATGATCCAGCCCACGGCCACCAGCAACAACAACCCGAACAGCACAAACCCCTGAATGACCACGGTGCGATTTTGCCGCCAGCTACTATTATCGATCACCACGTCGTGGTGCCACCGGCCCGTCAATTCATCCAGTTCTTCCGGGGGAATGCTTTGCAGGGCTTTGTCCAGGATCGAATACAGCTCCAGCGCCCCGCGATCGGTGGCGAAGCCGATTTGCGCCGACAACACGCCGACGATACTGGCCATGCGCAAGCGGTCGCGGTAGTCGCGCATGATCAAGTAACGCCCGTTGATCAGCGCATTGATGGCACCGTCCGCCTCCCCCTTGGCCACCAACGCCATCGCATTGGCTGAAGCCGGTGTCTGTATCAACTCAATGCCCGGATAATTCTGGCGGATGAAATCATGCAGCGCATTGCCACGCCGCAGCGCCAGTTTTTTGCCGACCATATCCTCCAGTCTTTCGGGGCTGCCCGACTCGTTCCGAGTGACCAGCACAAACGGGTTGGTCAAATAAGGGCGGGTGAAACGCAGCTCGCTGGCTCGCTCGGTACTGGGATTGAATGCTGCTATCAGATCGGCGTTTCCCTTTTTGATCAGCTTGATCATGTTGTCCGCCGAGCTGCTGCGCAGCACATTGAATTTCAAACCGGTACGCTGACTGACCTTCGCCAGGACCTCGGCACTGATGCCCCGGAACTCACCCTGCTCATCAAAAAACGAGAGGGGAGCGAAGCTATCGTTGACGGCCACGGTCAGGCGCGGATGTTTTTCCAGCCAGCGTTGTTCAGCCGCACTGAACTGAAGTGGATTAAGACCGGTAATGCTCATGTCACCGGCGCTCCAACGGCGCAGGATTGTCATGCGATCGGTGATGGGAATCACCGCCAGGGCGGCATTGACGATGCGCAGCAAACGACGGTTGTCCGGGTGTATGGCGAAGGAAAACTGCGTTGCATACACGCCTGGCAACGTCGTCAGGCGAACGTCGTTCAGGTAGTGTTTGTTCACCAGATAGTGGGTGCTGATGAGATCGCCCACGTACGCATCCGCCTGACCAAACGCCACCGCACCGATTGCGCTCTGGGCCGAGGGGTGAAGCTGCAGCTGGGCCTTGGGATAGGCCGCACTGATGGCGTCCGTCGGCTGAAAGTGGTCAAGCATGGCCAGGCGACTGTCAGCCAGGTCTGGCTTCAACACCTGGCTGCCACTGCGGGTCACCAGCGCCGACGGGGCCTGCGCATAGGCACTGGACAGCGCTAACGCCGGATCTGTCGCATCGAAGCTGTTGGCAGTGCCCACCAGGTCCAGTTCACCGACTTTGAGTGCCTGTAGCACCTCGGCTCGAGAGTCGTAACGACGTACCTCGATCCTGGTGTGCAACAGGGTGGCCAGCCGCTCGGCGTAATCAGCCGTAATCCCTTCGTAATCCTGGCCATTGGTGATGATGTCGAAGGGCGCATAGTCCGGCGCTGACACGCCCAGGCGCAGTGAATTCTTGTTGCGCAACCAGCGCCAGTCCGACTCGTCCAGCACGACGGTGTAGTTCTCGCCACTCGAACGGCCAAAGAGGTTCAAGGATTGCACCTCGGCCTGGGCTGAAGAAATACCTCCCGACTGACCGAGTAGAAGTACGGCAAGCAGATAGTCAAGCAGAAGAGTTTTCATTTAGACCAGATTATTGCGCTTGGCAAAGTCGGCCAGGTACACCACCGATTTAACGTTAAGCTTTTCGATCAGGCGGGTTTTATACGTACTGACGGTCTTGTTGCTTAACAACATGGCATCACCGATTTCCTTGTTGCTCAGGCCTCGGGCAAGTTGCTGCAAAATAATCAGTTCACGATCGGACAGTTCGCGGATCATCTCCATCTCGGTGCAATCGACATCAGATCGACGTACGGAATGGCCTGCCAGGTTGGGAAAGTAGGTATAACCGGCCATGAGCGCTTTGATCGCTTTGCTCAATTCGCTCAAATCATCGGTTTTCGAAATATAACCGGCAGCGCCCGCCTTCATGCAGCGCATGGCATAGCAGGACGCTGGCTGGGCAGTCAATATCAGGATCCGGCTCGACAATTTCAGTGCGCGAATCCGGCTGATGACTTCCAGCCCGTCGAGGCCAGGCATGGCGATATCCAGCAGAATAAGTACCGGGTCATGTTGGCGAGCCATCTGTACCGCATCGACGCCATTGGAAGCTTCGACGATGAGTTCGAATTGCTCACGCTCAAGCAACACTTTTACCGCCGCCCGAATGAACGGATGATCGTCTACAACCAACGCTTTATGCATATAAACCTCTCTGCAAGACGAACCGGAAAATACCGACGACTCAAAGGGTCATGCATACGAAGAGTATGGTACAGATCACCCGCGAATGTGGCCCTCATAACTCAGTGATATGGCCGCTCTATCGAAAGAGCCCGGATACTGCAAATGTCGTTTCCGAGTGGATGATTGTGGTTATGCAAAAACGGCATGAACCTCTGGGCATTCAAGCAAACCATCGATCAGTTAATGGCCGAGAACCTGCTGCTGGGCATCTGTTGCAGGGTTAGCCAATGCAATAAATCCGCTCCCGGCATTGGCCGCGCGCACCAATAGCCTTGCCCTTGCGTACACCCGAGCTCCAGCAGCACTCGCCGCTGTTCTTCGGTTTCGATGCCTTCGGCGACCACCGCCATGCCCAATGCATCGCCCAGCGCCAGGGTGCTGCTGATAACAGCGCGGCAACGCGGTTCGTGCATCACGCCACGAACAAAACCGGCATCGAGTTTGATTTCGTTGAAGGGCAACTGGCATAGCCGTTGCAGTGAGGAAAACCCCGCGCCAAAGTCATCGATCGACAGACCGCAACCCATCATCCGCAGGCACGTCAGTCTTTCCAGGCTGGCGGGCGGTACTTCGAGCAGCCCCGTTTCCGTCAGTTCAAACGTCAGCCCTGAACCGGGCAAGTCATGAATATCCAGAACCATACGGATCCTGGGGATGAGATGGGCATTGGCCAGTTGCGAGACCTGCAGATTGAAGGCGACATTCAGCGAAACGCCCTGTTCAAGTGCCTGGCGTTGCAGGTTCAAGCCTTGTTCCAGTTGCATGAACAGCAGTTCATCGAGCAAACCACACTGCTCGATGACCGGAATGAACACGGAGGGCGGCAGGACGCCTTTGAAAGGATGGTGCCAGCGCGCCAGGGTTTCGATGCTACAAACCTCCCCTGTCAGCAGATCGAACTTGGGCTGGAACCACGTCTGCAATTGCCGCTGGGCAAAGGCCTGACGCACATCTTCTTCATGGATCAACGCTGTCACAGGAGGCGAGACGGGTATGTCGAACGTTTCTGTCTTCTGTTTTTCCAGCAATGCCTGCAATGGACGCATCGGTGAATATTCATTGAAGTCCCCCAGCAGGATCATTCCCAGCGGCGAAACGATCTGTCTCACCGCCCGAAGCACGTCTGCCGGCAGTGGACTGCAGATGATGATCGCCCCCATCAGGCCTGATCGACCGACGCTCTGCAGCAGCTCCAGGTTATTCACCCCCTCGAAACGCAGGTCGCACAGCGTGATATCCACCGGCCCCACCTGTTCGATTATCGCCAGGGCCTGTACCCAGTCAGCCACTTCGAAGATCTCCTGGCAATCTGGCTGCGACCGCATTTTGCCCGAGATCAATCGCTGAAAGTGGGGGGCACCAAGAACGAGGATACGTAACGGACGCATGGGCATTGGCAGGGGCTCACAATCGAAGATGTGAACGCATTGTCGGGACTTGGCCGATGCGGATCTTTAGGAAATTTCTGCCTGTATGTAGGATTTTTCCGACAATCACTCGGCAACCGCAGTCAGTTGCTGAACGTCCGCACACCGGTGCACCTCGAGGGTTTGGGCCAATTGCTCCATGGCTTGCTGCAAGGCATCGACCGCTTCCGTCAACGATGCCGACTCGCCCCCCGTGCAGACCGCTTCCAGCTGCTCGCAACAGACGATCAAGCCGTAGGCCTTGATGATTCGCGCCCCACCCTTGACCCGGTGCGCCAGATCGCAAAGCCCCGGCAGGTCATGCTCGCCGAACAACCTGATCAGACGCAGCATGTCCTCTTCGTTACTCACGGCCAGATCGCCCAGCAGATGGTCGATGGCGCAGGGATCGCCACAGGTCAGTTGCTGCAAGCTGCTGAGATCGATAGTGCTGCCTGTCTCGACAATATTCCCGCCTCGGGGCAATGACTCGGTGCAGGGTTGTACCGAGGCCAGTCGAGCACTCAAGTCCGCGAGGCTGATAGGTTTGAACAGGCAATCGTCCATCCCTTCTGCCAGGCACCGCTCCTTTTCCTCCGGCTGGGCGTTGGCGGTGAACCCCAGGATCAGGCAAGGCTTGGCGCCAGACGATTTTTCCAGATCGCGAATCACCTGCGTCAGTTCATAGCCGTTCATGACCGGCATGTTGCAGTCGGTTATCACCACATCGAAGGAACCGTTGCGCCAGGCACGCAAGCCATGAGCACCGTCTTCGGCGTCACTGACCCCATGACCGAGATAGGTCAATTGCTGCGACAGCAACAAACGGTTGGCCGGATAATCGTCGACCACCAGAATGTTCAACGCCCACTGCTGGGCCTCCAGTTCAGTCACCGACACCGTGGCTGCGGGCAAGGGTTGCAAGACGAGCAGATCGAGCGAGATATCAACCTGCGTACCTTCGCCCGGCGCACTGCTCAGGTGCAGCTGCCCCTTCATCATTTCGCACAGGGTACGGCTGATGGACAGCCCAAGTCCCGAACCACCCCGCGCCGACTGGTGATTAGTGCGGGCCTGAGTGAAAGGACTGAACAACTGCGCTTGATCCTGTGCGCAAATACCGATCCCCGAATCCTTGACCTGCACATGAATCATCAGGCGCTCGTCACAGCTGCCTGGTGCGGCTTGCACGCTCAAGCGCACGCTGCCCTCGTCAGTGAACTTGATGGCGTTGCTCAGCAGATTGGACAGAATCTGCTTGAAGCGCAGCGGATCGATCAGCACGTCGCGACTGGCCTGCGGGTCAAAATCCAGTAGCAGGCGTAAACCTTTTTGCCGAGCCACGCCTTCGAACATGCGCGTCACCGATTCCACCAACTCCCGTAATCCTGCGCGTTCCGGTGCCAGGAAAAGACGCCCGGATTCAATTCGCGCGATATCCAGAATGTCGCCGATCAGGTCCAGCAACCCACGCGCGGCGCCGGACGCCACCTCGATGGCGAACCGGTCCATGATGCCTTTGTCCGCCTTCTTCATCGCCAGTTCGAGCATGCCGATCACGGCATTCATCGGGGTGCGGATTTCATGGCTCATGGTGGCCAGGAAGGTGGTTTTCGCTCGATTGGCGTCATCGGCACCTTTCTTCGCATTCTGCAATTCATCGAACAGACGCTGGCGTTCGCTGATATCGATCCAGCCGCCAATCATGCCCTTGACCACGCCATCGCTCGAACGATAGGGCAGGATCCAGTGGTAAACCGTATGGACGACACCGGTTCGCCTTCTCAGGACCCGATCCTGAATCTCCCGGGAACCCTCATCCATCACCCTCAGGTACTCTTCATGAATGGCCGCAGTGTCGGCATAAAAGAGCTGCGGGCTGTCGGTGATTTTTTTGCCGATCAACTTCTCGAGACTGGCCCCCACCACGTCAAGGTAAACCGAGTTGCAACTCACCAGCCGCCCTTCGCGGTCACGGACATAGATCGGGTGCGGGGTGCCATCGATCATGGCGCGCATGAATTCCATCTGGTCGTTGAGCGCCCGCTCGGCCTTTTCGCGGGTCACAATCAATCGACGCAGGTAGACGATCCAGCCCACGGCCGCCAGCAATAACAGCCCGAAGAGAGTGAAGCCCGGAACAACCACAGACTGGCCGTGCAGCCAGATGCCCTCATCCACGACCTCGTCGTTGCGCCAATGCCCGGACAATGCCTGGAATTCTTGCGCAGGAATGTGTTGCAGGGCTTTATCCAGAATCGACAGCAGCTCCACGGCCTTGCGGTCGGTGGCGAAACCCACCTTGACTGACAGCAAACCGAAAGTGCTGGCCATGGCCTCCCGCGCTCCCGGGCTGCCCGACTCGACCTTGTTCATCAGCACATTCGGGTCGGTCAGGTAAGCGCGAGTCACCCGCAGCTCGGCGTCCTTTTCAGCGCTGGCGTTGAATGCCGCGATCAGATCGGCGTCGCCCTGCTTGATCTGCCTGATCAGCTCGTCCATTGAATGACCGCGCACCACATCGAACTTCAATCCGGTGCGCTGACTGATTTTAGTGAGAACTTCGGCGCTGATTCCCCGGTATACACCCCACTGGTCGAAGAACGATACCGGGACGAGGCTATCGTTGACGGCCACTTTCAGCCGGGGGTGTTTGGCCAGCCAACGTTGTTCGGCCGCGCTGAGACCCAGCGCGGAAATGTCCGGTTGCCGTGGACTTGAGGTGCGCAGCCAGTGCACGTCCGGTTCTTGCGAACCAACGATGAAGCTTTCATCACTTGAGTGAATGGACAGTTTTAAGGTTTGCGCACCGCCATGGGCCGACGAAATACTCCCCAACTGGCCGAACACAAACACCGCAAGCAGGTAGTTACGCAGAGGCATTCTCATTCAGATCAAGTTATTCCGCTTCGCAAAGTCGGCCAGATAGACCACCGACTTGACATTAAGCTTTTCGATCAAACGGGTTTTATAAGTACTGACGGTCTTGTTGCTTAATAACATTGCATCGCCGATTTCCTTGTTGCTCAAGCCACGTGCAAGTTGCTGCAAGATCATGAGTTCACGATCGGACAAACAACGAATCATATCCAGCTCGGTCGCATCGATATCATTTCGGCGTACGGAATTACCTGACAGATTGGGAAAAAAGGTATAGCCCGCCATAAGCGCCTTGATCGCTTTGCTCAGTTCGCCCAATTCGTCGGTTTTTGAAATATAACCAGCCGCACCGGCCTTCATACAGCGCATGGCATAAAAGGCCGGCGATTGGGAGGTCAATATCAGTACCTTGCACGGAAGTTTCAGCGCCACAATCCGACTGATGACTTCCAGGCCGTCCAGCTTCGGCATGGCGATATCCAGCACGATCAGCGACGGGACATGCTGGCGAGCCAGTTGCACCGCGTCCGCACCATTATCAGCCTCGACGACCAGCCCGAACTCCTCTTTCTGTAGCAGAATTTTCACCGTCGCCCGAATGAATGGATGATCGTCCACAACCAACGCTTTATGCATTTGAACCTCGCTGTAATACGCACCGGACACAACCGATGACGCAAAGGTCATGCATCACAGGATAACGGAACATGTCACCGTACAAAGAAGCACCCACCTCTACATCACTCGCCAGTCGACGACCGTTATTATTCTTTTCGTATTTCCCGGTTCTGCAGCCATTGCATGAGCCGGCTCGAATCCATCGGCGGCGCCAAATGAAAACCCTGACCCAATGAGCAGCCGATTTCGACCACTGCATCTCGGATCACCTGGCTGCTCACCCCCTCGATGACCAGGCTCATGTTAAGGGACCGCGAAAGTGCCAGGGCACTGGTGATCATCGACCGGGTGCGCGAGTCAGAAATGTCCTGGACAAGCTGGCCGGCGAGCTTCAATTGGTTGAAAGGTGACTGACAGAGCAGCTTCAGCGAGGAAAACCCCAGGCCGAATCCATCGATTGAAAGACCGCATCCCATTGCACGCAGACGCAACAGATTTTCCTGGGCAACCCGGGGCGCGCCGAGCAGGCCGTTTTCAGCCACTTCGAACAACAAGGTCGACCCCGGGAAATCGTGGCACTTCAAGCGACCAAGAATATGGTCGGTCAGGTCGTTACGGGTCAGTTGCGAAGCGTGAAGATTGAATCCGAATTGCAGACTGAGGCCACGATCGCGCAGGGCAAGTAACAGATTCATCCCTTGCTCCAGCATTTGCTTGAACATCTCATCAATGAGGTCATACGCCAGCACCGCGGCCAGGAAGTCTTTGGGCAGCAGCAGCCCCCTGACAGGATGTTCCCAACGCGCCAGCGCCTCAACCCCCACCACCGTGCCACTGGTCATCTCGAACTTGGGCTGGAACCAGGCTTTGAAATCCCCCGACACCAGGCCCTGCCGGACCTCTTCTTCACCGGGCAGCTTGTGCAGCGGTGACGAATCAACGGCAGACGAATGGCGGCGGTGCCTGTAGCGATGCAACACACCCTGCAATGAACCGGGCTGCATGGGCTGGCTCAACTCCCCGAGCAACTGCAATTTCGAAAAACAGGTCATCTGCCCCACGGCACGACGCATTTCCGGCCGTACCTCGCTGCTCAGCGCGACAGCGCGAACCATGCCGTTCTGACCGACGGTGTGCAAAAAACCCAGGCAGTTGAGGGCCGTGCTTCGCAGGTCGCAGAGCACTATGTCCACGCCCCCGGGTCGATTGATCTTCGTCATAGCCCGTTCGGTACTATCCGCTTGCAAGATATCGATGACTCCCAAGTGTTTTAAAGCGTTGACCAAAACACCGCGCTGAATCGATTTATCTTCTAAAACAAGAACGCTAAGTGAGTCCATCTTCACTAGTTGCTCTACCAAAACTGAAGACAGAATTGTGGCAACGTCCTACTGCTCCAGACGAAGGATCCATCCTTCCGTCTTGTAGGAAATTTCCCAGCAGGGCCGTTAGTCTATTAGAACGACTTTGATTTCCCGGCGTCTGCTGAAAACATCAACGGCCGGTTTTGGATCCAGTTCGAGCAAGCTTTTAGAACGGATCGGACTCAAAGACGACGTTCCTTTTACGCTTCGACATGAATGGATTGCCGAACAACAAGACGGCTCACAGTAAAAAAGTTGAGCAATCAGTCGGAACCCGGCCAGGCTTCGGTACTGACTGTTGAGTTCTCCGATGCAAGTACTTCACGAATCAACAAAAATCTAATGTCATCATCAAGTTCACTCATGGATATCTCTGCTAATGCACGTTCCATTCGAGCGATAATTTCACCGTTCAAACTTCGCCTGTTTGCCCTGGCAGCATGTTTTAGTTTTTGACGTAAACCGTCAGGTAACCGAAGTACAAATGTCGCCATTACCGAATCCAGAGAGCAAAAAGAGTCCGACAGTCTGGCGCCCTCTCGCTTGAATTTTATGTAGGACGCTTCTCGCTCAAGCTCAAGAAATTTCCTACAGGCGGCGCGTCTCCATCCAGCGGCGAATGGATCGATCCCCTCCGCCTACCGAGGCAAAAACTCCTCGCGCAACATCGCCACAAACGCTTCCCGCGCGGGGTGAACCCCGGCGTTTTCATGCCAGTAAAACAGGTTGTCGATGGCCGTCAGCTCAGGAAACTCAAACCCCGCGCATCCCGCCCCTTTGGCGTACTGGTCAAACACCCCTTTGGGCACCAGCGCGACCCCGGCCCCGGCACTGACACACCCGACAATCGCCCCATAACTGGCGAGGCTGACTATCGGCAGCGCCTGCCCTTGCCGCAACAACCAATGCTCCAGCGCCGCCCGGTAAGGACAGCCTTGCGGCCACATGAACACGGTCTTGTCCTGCAAGTCGGCGATATCGCGCACCGGCCCCAGGGAGGTCGAGGCAATCAGCAGCAGCTCTTCGCGATACATCGGCGTGCGCTTGAGTTGCGAGCGCTCGACATCCACCGCGACGATCGCGCCGTCGAGCCGATGATTGAGGGTGTCATCGAGCAGTTGGCTCCAGGTGCCAGTGGTCAGTTCCAGCGCAACGCCGGGATACCGCTTGTGAAACTTCGCCAGCAGACGCGGCAGGCGACCGGTGGCCGAGGATTCGATGGCGCCGATGCGCAGCGGGCCGGAGGGTTCGGCCGACGGGTCCACGGCGCGTTTGGCTTCAACGGTCAGTGCCAGAATCTTCGAGGCGTAGGCCAGAAACGTCTGCCCCGCCGGGCTGATGCGCAAACCTCGACCCTCGCGCAGAAACAGCGCCACACCCAGCTCGGCTTCCAGCGCCTTGATCCGTGCCGTGATGTTCGACGGCACGCAATGCAACAGCTCCGCCGCCCGGGCGATGCTGCCGACCTCGGCCACGGTCTTGAACATGCGAATCTGTGCCAACTCCATACATCACCCAAAGTGAACAGTTAACGCAGTATAAGTCAGTTGTGGCGAATGGTCGGGCTTCCGATACTCGGTGCATCAACCCAACGGTGATCGTTCATGAAGCCCTCCACGCACGCCCTCAAAATTCTCCTGGCCATGGCGTTTGTCGTCGCCTGTTGGGGTTACTCACCGACCGGCATCCACATCGGCTTGCAGGCCTATGACCCCGGTCACCTGGCACTGCTGCGCTTTCTGATTGCGTCGGTGTTCATGGCCGTCGTCGCCGTGTTCAAAGGCATCAGTCTGCCGAAGCTTCGTGATCTGCCGCTGCTGATCGTTCTTGGTTTCTTTGCCGTGAGCCTGCACCACGTCGCCCTGAATATCGGCCAGCAAAGTGTCAGCGCCGGCGCCTCCAGTGTGTTGGCGCAATCGACGCCACTGTTCAGCACCCTGATGGCGCGGTTCGTGTTCAAGGACCAGGTCAGCGCCTGGCGTTGGGGGTGTGTTTTGTCGGGATTGATCGGGGTGGTGATTGTGGTGGCGGGTGACCGCGGACTGGGCAGCCTTGATGCGAACGGGTTGCTGATCTTGCTGGCGGCGGTGTCGTGGAGTTTTTACTTCGCACTGCAGAAGCATCATTGCGGACGCTACGACGGCTTGACGCTGGTCTGTTTTACGGTCTGGTCGGGCACGGCGCTGTTGCTGATTTATCTGCCGGGGTTGGCCGACAAAGTTGTCAGCGCACCGATTCATGTGCAATGGGCAGTGTTGGCTTTGGGCGTGTTTCCCAGCGCCCTCGCCTACCTGGCCTGGGCGTTTGTGCTGGCCCACATTGATTTGAGTCGGGCGACCATGACGCTGTATCTGATTCCGCCAACGGCCATCGCCATTGCGGCGTTTGCCTTGGGTGAGCAGCCGACGTTGCTGGTCGGGGTTGGGGCCGTGGTAGTACTCATCAGTGTGCTGGCGTTGAATCTGGAGCGGCGGCCCACCGTCATCGCGACCCGCCTGCCCGACCATCGCTGACGATTCAATAAAAAACCCGGCACAGTGGCCGGGTTCTTTTTATCGCCTGTCATCCGATAAAGGGGTTGGCTCATCCGCTGGCGGTACGTCCTCGTCAGCGGCTGGATCCTTCCAGTCGTCAGGTCGATCAGCGTCGGCGGCAGCCGGGTCCAGTGAAGGGTCCCTGCCGGGCGGAGCATCGTGATCCTGCATCGGCTCGTCGGTGCCGGGCATGGGTCTGGTCGGGTCGGTATTGGGTGTTCCATCCGGGAACATTGAGTCGTTAGCCATGACGCACCTCACTGATGAGGTCCAGCAAATCTGGGCCGTACTCGTTGGAAGCGAGCGCCTGAATGGCGTGCTATCGACTAGACAAACGGTCGTCAGCCACCGGACGAAAACCGGTCGCGGCTGTTGGTCAGGTGCAGCCACATGGCGGCGCGAGCGGCGTCCGGGTCTTGCCGTTTGATCGCGTTGAGAATTGCCTCGTGCTCGAGGTTGGCCAGTTGCCCGAGCTTGCTCAGATCCGCCGCGCCACGCTCGGCGGCATTGACCCGGGTCCGCGGAATCATGGCGCTGCCCAGGTGCTGCATGATTTCGGTGAAGCACACGTTGCCGGTGGCTTCGGCGATCAGCAGGTGGAAGCGCTTGTCGGCCTCGACACAGCTGTCGTTGTTGGCGAGCAGGCTTTGGTAATCATCGAGCGCTTCGCGCATCTGCGCTAACTGCTGCTCGGTGCGACGGCTCGCCGCCAGCGCGGCGGCTTGGGTTTCCAGGCCCATGCGCAACTCCAGAATGCTACGCACCCCCAAGGCCGTATCGACATTCAATCGCAGCCCCTGCTCCGGCGCGCGCTCGATCACAAAGGTGCCGATGCCGTGGCGGGTTTCCACCAGGCCTGAAGCCTGCAACTTCGAGATCGCCTCTCGCACCACGGTGCGACTGACCCCGTGCTCCTGAACAATCGTGTTCTCCGACGGCAGCTTGTCTCCCGGCACCATCTGCCCGAGCAAGATGCTCTGGCTCAGTTTGGCCACCAGGTCATGGGCCAGGTTGTGAGTGCGCTTGCGCGCGGGCGCGTCGAGGTCTTCTTGCATGGCGATCATCCGGAAGCAGGGCTCACGGAATCGTAGCACTGCGCTCGGTTGGGATCTTGAGAAAAAACGCTCTACTTGTATGACAACACTCAACAAATGGTCAAAAATGACCTTCATTGAGAACACACACCACCGCAAAAAGAACAAAACTGCGCGACGAAAGCGCTATTTAACTGGATAAAGGTGCTTGCAGGGCGAAAAAACCTAGTTGTATGATGTCTATCAACACAGCAACATCCAGCCACACCCCGCATAAAAATAATCAGTGGGAGAAAACCAAGTGAATACATCCATATCCGGGATGCACGAGGGAGCCGATTCGGTCCTGAAATCCGCCATCTCGAAAGTGAAACGCCATGTCCTGCCGCTGTTCGTCATCATGTTCATCGTCAACTACATTGACCGCGTGAACATCGGCTTCGTCCGCGCCCACATGGAGCAGGACTTAGGGATAGGCGCTGCCGCCTACGGCCTCGGTGCCGGCCTGTTCTTCATCGGTTACGCGCTGTTCGAAGTCCCCTCCAACATGCTTCTGCAAAAAGTCGGCGCACGTATCTGGCTGACCCGCATCATGCTGACCTGGGGCCTGGTCGCCGCGGGCATGGCCTTCATCCAGAACGAAACCCACTTCTACATCCTGCGATTCCTGCTGGGCGTGGCGGAAGCCGGTTTCTTTCCCGGAGTGATTTATTACTTCACCCGCTGGTTGCCAGGCGTTGAGCGCGGCAAGGCCATTGCCATTTTCCTCAGTGGTTCGGCGATTGCTTCGCTGATCTCCGGTCCGCTGTCCGGGTTACTGTTGCAGATCACCGGATTCGGAATGCACGGCTGGCAATGGATGTATTTCATCGAGGGGATGTTTTCAGTCGGGCTGTGCGTGTTCGTGTGGTTCTGGCTGGACTCCAAACCCCACGACGCCAAATGGCTGACCCGCGCCGAGCAGGACGCGCTGGTCAAAGCCATCGATGACGAGCAACTGGCCCGGGAAGCGGCGACACCGATCAAACCGTCGCTGGGCACGCTGCTCAAGGATCGCCAGATCATCCTGTTCTGCCTGATCTACTTCTTCATCCAGCTGACCATTTATGCCGCGACCTTCTGGCTGCCGAGCATCATCAAGAAGATGGGCGACCTCAGCGACATTCAGGTCGGGCTGTTCAACTCGATTCCGTGGTTGCTATCGATCGTCGGCATGTACGCCTTCGCATCCCTATCGGCGAAGTGGAAAAACCAGCAAGCCTGGGTCGCCGCTGCCCTGCTGATCGCGGCGGCCGGCATGTTCATGTCCACCACCGGCGGGCCGATCTTTGCCTTCGTTGCCATCTGCTTCGCGGCGCTGGGTTTCAAGTCCGCATCGTCGCTGTTCTGGCCGATCCCTCAGGCCTATCTGGATGCACGGATCGCGGCGGGCGTGATCGCGCTGATCAACTCGGTGGGCAACCTTGGCGGCTTCGTTGCGCCGACCACGTTCGGCCTGCTCGAAGAACACACCGGCTCCATTCAGGGCGGACTGTATGGCCTGGCCGCAACGTCGATCATCGCCGCGATCATCGTCTTCGCCGCACGCAACACACCGAAAACCGCACCGGCCGTTGCACTGGGCAAACCAGCGCCCAATCACGCCTGAATCTCTGTTTTGAAGGACAAGACAATGAACCCACAAGACACCGCAAAAGCCCCGATCATCACCAGCATGCAGGTGGTTCCGGTGGCCGGTCACGACGGCATGCTGCTCAATCTGAGCGGCGCCCACGGCCCGTTTTTTACCCGCAATATCGTGATCCTCAAGGACAACGCCGGTCACACCGGCGTCGGCGAAGTGCCGGGCGGCGAGCGCATCCGCCAGACGCTGGAAGATGCACGTTCGCTGGTGGTCGGCAGCCCGATCGGCAACTGGCAGAAGATCCTCAATCAAGTGCGCCAGACCTTCGCCGATCGCGATGCCGGCGGTCGCGGTTTGCAGACCTTCGACCTGCGCATCACCATTCACGCGGTCACGGGCCTGGAAGCCGCCCTCCTCGACTTGCTCGGTCAGCATCTCGACGTGCCGGTCGCGGCCCTGCTCGGTGAAGGCCAGCAGCGTGACGAAGTGAAGATGCTCGGTTATCTGTTTTATGTCGGTGATCGCAACGAAACCGATCTGGCCTATCGCAGCGAACCGGACGCCGACAACGACTGGTTCCGCGTGCGTCACGAGAAAGCCATGACCGCCGACGCCGTGGTCCGCCTGGCCGAGGCCGCGCACGCTCGCTACGGCTTCAAGGATTTCAAGCTCAAGGGCGGCGTGCTCAGCGGCGACGAAGAAATCGAAGCCGTCACCGCGCTGGCCGAACGCTTTCCCGATGCACGCATCACGCTCGATCCGAATGGCGCGTGGTCACTCAAGGAAGCCATTCGACTGTGCCGCGATCAGCATCACGTGCTCGCTTACGCCGAAGACCCGTGCGGGGCGGAAAACGGTTATTCGGGTCGCGAAGTGATGGCTGAGTTCCGCCGCGCCACGGGCCTGAAAACCGCGACCAACATGATCGCCACCGACTGGCGGGAAATGGGCCATGCGATCCAGTTGCAATCGGTGGACATTCCACTGGCCGACCCGCATTTCTGGACCATGCAGGGTTCGGTTCGCGTGGCGCAAATGTGCCACGAATGGGGCCTGACCTGGGGCTCGCACTCCAACAATCACTTCGATATTTCCCTGGCGATGTTCACCCATGTCGCGGCGGCGGCGCCGGGTGAAATCACGGCGATCGACACGCACTGGATCTGGCAGGACGGTCAGCGCCTGACCAAGGCTCCGCTGCAGATTGTTGATGGTTGCGTGCAGGTGCCGAAGAAACCGGGGCTGGGGGTTGAGCTGGATCTGGATCAGTTGGCCAAGGCCCATGAGTTGTACAAAGGCATGGGACTGGGCGCGCGGGATGACAGCGTGGCGATGCAGTTTCTGATTCCGGGCTGGAAGTTCGATAACAAGCGGCCGAGTCTGGTGCGCTAATCCTTCGAAACCACCTCATTCCCTGTGGGAGCGGGCTTGCTCGCGAAGGCGTCCGTACAGTCGGCATTGATGTTGAATGTTATGGCCCCTTCGCGAGCAAGTCGGATCGCCGCACCCACAGGATTTGCGCTCACTTCAATTCATCTCGGCGGCTTGCAACAGCCACTCCTTGAACATTGTCATCGCCGACGTTTCAGGGCGCGACTGCAAGCGGGTCAGCCAATAACTGCCGGTGGTGATGCCGATGTCGAACGGTTGCTCGATCGCACCCGCTGCCAGTTGCCGGGCGAACATCAGTGGTGGCGCCAAGGCAATCCCTGCGCCCTGCAACGCAGCCTCCATCATGGCGAGCGAGGAGTCGAAGACGATGCTCTTGGGCGGCGGCGTATTGGCAGGCAACCCGGCGGCCAGAAACCACTCGGGCCATTCGTCCGTGCGGTAGGAACGCAACAGCGTCTGCTTGAGCAGGTCGGCGGGTTCTTGCAACTGCCCAGCTATTTCCGGAACGCAGAGCACCGACAACGGCGCTTCAATCAGCTTTAAAGCCTCGATCCCGTGCCAGGCGCCGGCGCCAAACCGGATGGCGTAATCCAGCCCTTCGGCGGCCACGTCCACCCGATTGTTGTTGGTCGACAGGCGCAAATCTATGAACGGATGTTTCGACTGGAAGTCCGCCAGCCGCGGCAACAGCCAACCCACCGCAAACGTCCCCACGGCACCCACGGTGACCACTTCACGAAAATGCCCGCCCTCGAATCGCTCAAGGGTTTCGGCAATGCGGTCGAAGGACTCGCGCAATACCGGCAGCAAGGTTTCACCTTCACTGGTCAGCATCAGGCCGCGGGGCAAGCGTTTGAACAGCGTCACCTTAAGCTGGGCTTCAAGGCTTTTGACTTGATGACTGACCGCTGCCGGCGTGACGAACAACTCCACCGCCGCCCGAGTGAAGCTCAAATGGCGCGCGGAAGCCTCGAAGGCGCGCAATGCATTTAGCGGCAGATGAGGACGAATCATGTCCACTCCCAAATTTTTCTAATGGCCAACCCGAAATATCGTCGTTTGTCGAATGTCGCCCGACTGCCTAGATTTGGCGCGCCCGTTAGCCGTCCGGTTTGATTGCCGTTGCGAGTGTAGCGGTTAAAGTAACGACAACTCATGGAGAGTGGTTCCAATCATGTACAAATTTCATCTGCCAAGACTGGCGTCCTTCAGCGCTTTTGCCCTGTTGCTCGGTGCAAGTCACTGTATGGCCGCAACAAAATCCGACGATCAACTCGACGCCCTGGTGAAAGCCGCCATCGGGCCGGTCATGCAACAACAGGATATTCCCGGCGTCGCAGTCGCGATCACCTTGAACGGTCAGCAGCATTACTTTAACTACGGCGTGGCCTCGAAAGAGGACGGCAAACCGGTCAGTCAGGACACGCTGTTCGAAATCGGCTCGGTGAGTAAAACCTTTGCCACCACGTTGGCGGCCTACGCCCAGGCCAGCGGCAAACTGACTTTGTCTGACCGGGCCAGCCAGGTGTGGCCTGAGTTGAAAGGCAGTGCGTTCGACAACATCAGCGTGTTGCAACTCGGCACTTACACCGCTGGCGGACTGCCGTTGCAATTTCCTGACGAGGCCGATCATCCAGACAAAATGCTCGCCTACTTCAAGCAGTGGAAACCAGTGTATGCCGCGGGCACCCACCGCCAGTATTCGAACCCCAGCCTTGGGCTGTCCGGTTATCTGGCAGCGAAAAGCATGGGCCAGCCGTTCGATGAGTTGATGGAAAAGACCTTGCTGCCGAAACTTGGGCTCAAGCACACCTACCTCAAGGTGCCGAAGGATCAGATGGGGCTGTACGCCCAAGGTTACGGAAAGGATGGCAAGCCGATGCGGGTTAGCCCGGGAGCATTGGATTCGGAAGCGTATGGCGTGAAAACCAGCGCTGCGGATCTGCTTCGTTACGTTGAAGCCAACCTGAAACCGGCGACGCTGGAGAAGCCTTTGCCGCAAGCGATTGCCCTCACTCACAGCGGTTACTACACCGTGGGCGAGATGACGCAGGGGCTGGGTTGGGAGCACTACCCCTATCCGGTCAGCCTCGATACGTTGCTGAGTGGGAACTCGACGGAAATGGCGATGCAGGCGCATAAAGTCCAGTGGCTGAACCCGCCGCAACCTGCGCAAGAAGCGGCATGGTTCAACAAGACCGGGTCGACGGGTGGTTTCGGCGCTTATGTCGCGTTCGTGCCTTCGAAAGACATCGGTATCGTGATTCTGGCGAACAAGAATTACCCGAATCCGGAGCGAATCAAGATTGCTCACAAGGTATTGAGTGCCCTGACTGAGTAACCCAGAACAAGCTGTTCTCTTGTAAACCCGATCCCCTGTAGCAGCTGCCGAGCAGCGCGAGGCTGCGTTCGACTGCGCAGCAGTCGTGATCCTGAGTATGCGGCTCGTCTGAAAGTATCAGGTGGTCGTTTGACGACTGCTTCGCCCGAGCGCGGACCGAGCCGAACGCAGCCTCGCAGGCTCGACAGCTGCTACAAATATCGTTCGGGCAATAAAAATGGGCGACCTCCTTTGAGGTCGCCCATTTTCGTTATTACGTCAGGTCAATGCCGGGTCGGCGTCTGAGGGTCAGGCGCATCGGTCCTCGGATCAAGGTTGTCCCGAACCTGATTCACCAACAACTCCGCAATCCCTGTCAGTTGCTGAATCGCCCCTAGCATGGCCCGGTTCGAGCCATCCAGCTTGTCGGCAAAATTCATAATCACAGCATTTAGCGAAGCCAGGGTCTCGCAGGCCTGATGCAAGAGGGTGATGGTGTCGACGCCCGGGGCAACTGACAAGATCTGGTTGAGCGGGACGGAATGCCTGGGCTTGCGCACGCGAACGCTGGTGTCGTGCCCGGTCGTTTCGCCCAGCCGAACGAGCTTCAGGTGACTGGCATCGGTTGGGCGTTGCGGATCATTCTTGCCGAATTTCTTCATAGACGAGGCTCCTTTCTGGCCATTGGTTTTTTCGTCCCTGGATCCCTCAGTGTTGCGGACTCCCACGTCCGACCGCGAGTTTTGCGGTGGCTGACGAAGGCTAACGGCGCGCTCTGACAGAAACCAGTTCATGAAGTCCGACAGAACTTGCAGGAAATTTCCGAGACCAATGAAACCAGCGCATCTCCCCGCGTAATACTCGGTCTTTTGTAGCAGCTGCCGAGCAGCGCGAGGCTGCGTTCGAGCGCGAAGCGGTCGCCAATCCAGCGAATGGGGTTTGCCTGAAAGCAAGCAGCTGCAGGCTTTACGCCTGCTGCGCAGCCGGACGCAGGCTGCGCCAGCTGCTACAGGGGGGCGTTCAATCGTCCGGCATTTCCGGAGGCTTGGTCGGTTTCGCCGGCTTACCCGGTTTTGCACCCTTGGCGCCTTTAGCAGCGGGTTCAGCGACCACGGGCGTCACGACCGTCGGCGGTGCGGCTTCTTTCTCGGTCGCCGGCAGGGCATCGATGGTGTCGAAGATTTTCTTCAGATCGACCGACTTTGATTCATCCCCCGAACTCTCGAATTTCTTTTCGCCGTCCTTGCCCACCAGGATGACTTTAGGCAGCGCCCCCGCGCCCAGTTTCAGCGAGCGGATCAGGGCCATGGTGTCCTGTTGGCCGAGGTCCTTGCCGTCCAGTTGACCGAACATGTTCAGCACCGTGTACACCCTGATATTGCGCTGAGCGATACCTTCCTTGTTGGCCGGATCATTCAGCGAGTTTTTCAGGTTCGTCCAGACCGGGTCTACCGTGCTGGGAGCAATCACAATCAGTGGCCGGGCCCTGCCCTTGTCAATGTCCAGCGGTGAGCCGTCTTCGGCGGCGAGCAAGGGGCCGGCGAAAGCCAGCAAGGTAGTCAGGGTCAAAGACCTGATGAGCATGCGCATCTCCTTTTGATATCCACGCTCTAATGATTGCGCATCGCGGCGATCGTTCCGGGTGACGCACCGCAATTGTGTTCCGCCTTGACCCAAGCTTAGGTCAGGGCGGTCATTGCGCAACAGGCTGAACTAATCTCATCACTCATAACGAGCCGTCTGATCCGCCGTGAGGAACCCGCCATGAGCGCTCAGTTGAACCACACCATCGTCTGGTGCCGAGACAAGCAGATCTCGGCCCATTACCTCGCCGAGACCCTAGGCCTGCCGGTTCCCGAGCCGTTCGGGCCAATGCTGGTCGTCAAGTTGGACAATGGCGTGTCGCTGGATTTCTACGACAACGATCCACCGATCGCTTCCCAGCACTACGCGTTTTTGATCAGCGAGGAGGATTTCGATGCGGCCTTCGCGCGCCTGCAAGCGCGCAAGCAACACTGGTGGGCCGATCCCGGCAAGCAACGGCCTAACGAGATCAACGATTATGGCGGTGGTCGGCGGATTTATTTCGATGACCCGGACGGGCATCTGCTGGAGATTCTCACGCGTCCCTGATGCGGCAAGCCGTGCCGGTTCAGAACGCCAGTTTGTAGCCGATCAGCACCAGCATCGTGGCCAGGCACGGGCGCAGCACTTCGTCAGAGATGCGGCCGGTCAAGTGACTGCCCAGGTAAATTCCCGGCAGCGAACCGATCAGCAAGTAACCCAGCACGTGCCAATCCATGTTGCCCATGCTCGCGTGACCCAGACCGGCGACCAGGGTCAGGGGCACGGCGTGGGCGATTTCCGTACCGACGAGGCGCCGCGTCGGCAGCAGCGGATAGAGGATGAACAGCGCCACGGTGCCGAGAGCGCCGGCACCAATCGAGGTCAGCGCGACCATGGTGCCCAGCACCAGACCGGTGATGACCGTTAGAACATTCAGGCGCGAACCGCTGGGGTTGTACTGGCCACCCGCACGTTTGTGGGCGAAGTCGAGCAGGCGTTTCTTGAAGAAAATCGCCAGTGCCGTGGCAAACAATACGAAGCCCAGCGCCTGTTTGATGACGGCGTTCATTGCATCGGGGGAAGTCTGCAAACTGCTGAGGAACCACAGCGTCAGCGCCACAGCCGGCACGCTGCCGAGGGTCAGCCAACCGGTAATCGCCCAGTCGATGTTGTTGTTCTTGCGATGAACCAGCACACCGCTGGATTTAGTAATGGCCGCGTACAGCAAGTCGGTGCCCACCGCCGTGGCCGGATTGATACCGAACCAGAGCAGAATCGGGGTCATCAACGAACCACCGCCCACACCGGTCATGCCGACGATAAAGCCGACGACCAATCCTGCAACCACCAACCCGAAGTTAACGAAATCCATTAACACGCCCGAAAAAACATATGAAAAAACTGGCCCGCAGCATAGCGATTTTTCTTATAACTACTTATATCGATGCGGACTATCGTTATTCCACAACTCATCAATCTCCCTGTGCACTCACCTCTCCCTATGGGAGCGGGCTTGCTCGCGAAAGCGGACTGTCAGCCAACAAATTTGTTGAATGTTCGACCGCATTCGCGAGCAAGCCCGCTCCCACAAGGGGATCTGCGGTGTCAGTGAGTGTGGGGAGGTGGATCTACTGCACCGGCAAGAAATTCAAAAACAGCAAACTCTGGGCGTAATTCAGGCCGATCCGCCGATAGCGCTCGTCCAGCATCTGCGTCAGCAGGTCCAGCCGTGCGACGATCTTTCCGAACTCCACGGCAAAACTCAGGTTGCTGCCTTCCTCCGAAATTTCGTTGGAGAACAGCAAGGGCTCGCCGTTTTTATTCTGCCGCTGGCTCAGGATCCAGGTGGCTTTCTCGATGTTGCGGGCGGCGTTGTTGACGAAGGTCGGGTTGATCGCATCGGTCATGTAGAACTCGAGACGATTGCCGTGGGCGGTGACCAGCATGCTGCCGATGGCGTAAATGAAGGCGCCGACCCGGTCGCCGAGAAACTCCGGGCTCATGGCATAACTCAGTGCCGCCAGGTCTTTCTTGCCACCGAGGGTGGGCAGCGGCTGTTGTTGTTCGATGGCCAGGCGCACTTGCTTTCCGGCAGTGCGGGCGTCGAGGAAGCCGGATTTTTTCAACTCATCAGGGTTGCGCAGGTAGAGCTTGCTCATCAGCAAGTAGAGGCTGTCGAGGTTGTCGCGCATGGCCAGTGTCGCCATACGGTCGACGCTGGTCTGGAGAAATTCCTGGGGGCTGCCTTCGCGGAACTGGCTGACAAAGTCGCTGCCCTGTTGCTGGCTGCAACCGCTGGCGAAGAGCATCGACAGGCTGGCCAGCAGCAGGCATTGGCGACGTATTGATGACGTGAAGCAGGGTAAAACTCGAGCCATGGGTGCTTGAACTTGGGCATTGGCCGACGGTGGGGATCGCCGCAGGCTGGCCAAGGATAGAGCCGCCAAAGCTGAAAAAGTGCAGTGCCAACCGATCACCGGCGCCACTTTGTAGCAGCTGCCGAGCAGCGCGAGGCTGCGTTCGGCTCGGTCCGCGCTCGGGCGAAGCAGTCGTGAAACCTGAACACACGGTCTACCTGATGCACCGCGTTATCTGAATTCACGACTGCTTCGCAGCCGAACGCAGCCTCGCGCTGCTCGGCAGCTGCTACAAAATCGGCGTATTTAGTCATACTTTTAATGGCTTTTATCGAGTAAACAGCTATAAATCTTCTCCAGCTGAATATTTAGTATGACTACTAGATATTTTATCTGCGCTTTGAAAACAACAAAAAAAGGAAGGTTTACCATGCTGCAATCCCGACACCTACTCTCCGGCCTCGGACTGTCCCTGATGATCGCCACCCTCACCGCTCAAGCGGCTGGCCTGTCCAGCGAACACAAAGCCTTCGGCAAGACCAACGACGGCACACCCGTCGAGCAATACGTCTTGCGCAATAGCCACGGTGTGCAAGCCACAGTCATCACCTACGGCGGCATTTTGCAATCGCTCAAGGTGCCGGACAAAAACGGCAAGCTCGACGACGTGGTGCTGGGTTTTGACGATGTTCAGGGCTATCAGAGCGGCACCGCGTACTTTGGCGCGACCATCGGGCGTTTCGGCAATCGCCTGGCCAACGGCGCGTTCGAACTGGATGGCAAACGCTTTCAAGTGCCGCTCAATGACGGCTCCAACTCGCTGCACGGCGGCCCGCAAGGGTTTGACAAGCACGTGTGGAAAGCCCAGCCGAGTAAAAGCAAGGATTCGGTGGGCGTGACCCTGACGTATCTGTCGGCGGACGGTGAAATGGGCTTCCCTGGCAATCTCAAAACCGAGGTGACCTACAGCCTCACCGAGAACAATGAGCTGCGCATCGAGTACAAGGCCAGCACCGATAAACCGACCGTGCTCAACCTGACCAACCACAGCTACTTCAACCTCGCCGGTGCCGGTAACGGGGACGTGCTGAAACAGCTCGTCACCCTGCATTCGACCCACTACACGCCGGTCACCGCCAAGCTGATTCCGACTGGCGAACTGGCCCCGGTCGCCGGTACGCCGATGGACTTCACGCAGCCCACCGCGATCGGTAAAAACATCAAGACCGATCACCCGCAACTGAAATTCGCCGAGCCCAAGCAAGGTGGTTTCGATTTCAACTGGGCCCTGGACGCCAAGGGTGACGTGGGCAAGCTTGCCGCCGATGTCAGCGACCCACTCTCCGGTCGCCGCTTGCAGCTCTACACCACCGAACCCGGCGTGCAGTTCTATACCAGCAACTTCCTCGACGGCACGGTCAAGGGCAAGGGCGGCAAGGTTTATCCACATTGGGGCGCGTTTACCCTGGAGACCCAGCACTACCCGGACTCGCCGAACCAGCCGGGCTTCCCGTCCACCCGACTCGACCCGGGCAAGACTTATACCCAGAGCACTGTGCTGAAGTTTTCGGCCAAATAAACATCCGACATCACCCAATCATGTAGCAGCTGCCGAGCAGCGCGAGGCTGCGTTCGGCTGCGGAGCAGTCGTAAAATCAGGCAACCGGTTCTTTCTGGAAAACCGCGTAAACCGGGTTTACGACTGCTCCGCAGCCGAACGCAGCCTCGCGCTGCTCGGCAGCTGCTACGACACGTCTACGGAACCACCGGGGTATTCTGCTGCCAACTGATGAACACTTATCGATTCAAAAAAGGAGGTTTTCATGCGGACCCTCGAATTGGCCGGCGTCAACGTACCGGTCATCGGCCAAGGCACCTGGCGCATGGGCGAAGATCCTTCGCAATACAGGCAGGAAGTCGCCGCGCTGCGTCTGGGCATCGAGTTGGGCATGACCCTGATCGACACCGCCGAGATGTATGCCGAAGGCGGCGCGGAAGAAGTGGTCGGCGAAGCCATCGCGGGTTTGCGCGACAAGGTCTTTCTGGTCAGCAAGGTCTACCCGCACAACGCCAGTCGCCAAGGCATCCCCCAGGCCTGCGAACGCAGCCTGCGCCGTCTGGACACCGATTACATCGATTTGTACCTGCTGCATTGGCGTGGCCAGTACCCGCTTGAAGAAACCGTCGAAGCCTTCGAGCGCCTGCGTGAAGACGGCAAGATCGGCCGTTGGGGCGTGTCCAACTTCGACGTCGACGATCTGGAGGAATTGAACTCACCGGCCTGCGCCACCAATCAGGTGCTGTACAACCTGGAAGAGCGCGGCATCGAATTTGACCTGCTTTCCTGGTGTCAACAGCATCATCAGCCGTTGATGGCATACTGTCCCATCGGTCAGGGAGGAACGATGCTGGCCCACCCGGCGCTCAAGCAGATCGCCACCCGCCGCAGCGTGACGCCGGCTCAGGTAGCACTGGCATGGATTCTGCGACAAAGTGACGTGATCGCCATCCCCAAGGCGGTCAGACCTGAACATGTGCAACTGAATGCGCAGGCCGCGCAATTGCGGCTCGGAGACGAGGACCTGAAGGCGCTGGACCACGCGTTTCACGCGCCACAACGCAAGCACCGGTTGGCCATGGTCTGAGCCATCGCGGTACTGTCAGAGGGCTTCTGCATGAGAAGCACTGATCAGCTCGACGACTTCAATTTGCCACGTTTTGTGCAAGCGCAAGACCCGGTGTTCGAGTGGGTCCAGGAAGAGTTGAAAGCCGGCCGCAAGCGCCGGCACTGGATGTGGTTCGTCTTTCCGCAATTCGCCGGGCTGGGCGGTAGCGAGATGTCCCGACATTATGCGATCCGCTCCCGCGAGGAAGCCGCGGCCTACCTTGAACATCCCAAGCTGGGCGCTCGCCTGCGAACCTGCACGCAATTGGTCCTGGACATCAAACAGCGCACGATCACCGAGATTTTCGGACATCCCGATAACCTGAAGTTTCACTCATCCATGACCCTGTTCGCCCAGATTTCGCCCAAAGGCAGTGTGTTCCATCGAGCACTGGACCAGTACTTCCACGGCATTCCGGACAATTGGACGCTGTTGCTGCTGGACTCAAAACAGGCCCAGTTGCCCACCAATCAAGGTTGAGAAGTCGTCGTCCACGAAGGGCAGGATGGCATCCGCCACCGGCTGCAATTGCCGGGTGACGTAATGGTCGTAGTCGATGGGCGCGCTGCGAATCTCCAGCGGCTCGGGCCCGGCGACGCTGATGACGTAGCTGATCCAGCCGCCGTTCTGGTATTGGCGCGGGCGGCCTTGCTGGTCGTTGTAGTCATCGGCGATCCGCGCTGCGCGAACGTGGGGCGGTACGTTGCGTTCATAGTCATCAAGCGTACGGCGCAGGCGCTTGCGGTAGATCAGGCGGTCGTCGAACTCGCCGGCCAGGGTTTTGCGCACGTAATCGCGCACGTAATCCTGATAGGGCTGGCGATGGAAAATCCGTGAGTACAGCTCCTGCTGGAATTGCCGGGCCAGCGGCGACCAGTCGGTGCGCACGGTTTCCAGGCCCTTGTAGACCATCTCGTCAGTGCCATCGGCGCGGGTGACCAGCCCGGCGTAACGCTTCTTGCTGCCCTCCTCGGCGCCGCGAATGGTCGGCATCAGAAAGCGTTTGTAGTGGGTCTCGAACTGCAATTCCAGGGCGCTTTCCAGCCCGTATTCCTGCTGCACATGCTCGCGCCACCACTGGTTGACGTGGTCCACCAGCGCGCGGCCGATCTGCCCGGCCTCTTCCTGGCCGTGGGCGCGACGGAGCCAGACAAAGGTCGAGTCGGTGTCGCCATAAATCACCGTGTGGCCCTGGGCTTCGATCAACTGCCGGGTGCGCAGCATGATCTCGTGGCCGCGCAAGGTGATGGACGAAGCCAGTCGCGTGTCGAAGAAGCGGCAGCCGCTGGAACCGAGCACGCCATAGAAGGCGTTCATGATGATCTTCAGCGCTTGGGACAGCGGCGCGTTGTGTTCGCGCTTGGCGGTCTCGCGACCTTCGGCCACCCGGGCGACGATCGATGGCAGGCAGTGCCGGGTCCTGGAAAAACGCGCACCGCGAAAACCCGGTACAGACTCGCTGTCGTCGGGATGTTGCAAGCCTTCGATCAGCCCGACCGGGTCGATCAGGAAGGTGCGGATAATCGACGGATAGAGGCTTTTGTAGTCGAGCACCAGCACCGACTCATACAAGCCCGGTTGCGAGTCCATGACAAAACCGCCGGGGCTGGCCTGCGCGGGCTTGTTCCCAAGATTGGGCGCCACGAAGCCTTGGCGGTGCATCAGCGGCATGTAAAGGTGCGTGAACGCCGCCACTGAACCGCCGCTGCGGTCCGCCGGCAAACCGGTGACGCTGGCGCGCTCCAGCAAGAAGGTCAGCAGTTCGGTCTTGGCAAAAATCCGCGTTACCAGTTCGCAGTCCTTGAGGTTGTACGTGGCGAGCGCCGGTTTGTCCTCGGCGAACATGCGGTTGATCTCGTCCATGCGCTGATACGGCGTGCTGATCGCCTTGCCCTCGCCGAGCAGGGTTTGCGCGACGTTTTCCAGGCTGAACGAGGGGAAGCTCCAGGTCGCCGAGCGCAGGGATTCGATGCCGTCGATGATCAACCGGCCAGCAGCCGAGGCGAAGTAATGGTTGCGACTGCCGTGCTCGCGCCACTGCATTTCTTCGCCGCCCCGCCCCAGTTTCAGCGGAACACCCAGCTGCCGGGCGTGCTGGTGCAGCACGCGAAGGTCGAACTGCACCACGTTCCAGCCGATGATCGCGTCGGGGTCATGGCGGGCGAACCATTCGTTGAGCTTTTTCAGCAGCACGGTGCGCGAATCGCAGTAGTCGAGTTGGAAATCCACCGCGCTGGCGTCGCCATTGGGCGGACCGAGCATGTAGACCTGGCGCTCGCCGCAGCCTTCCAGGGCGATGGAATACAACTCGCCCTGAGCGGTGGTTTCAATGTCGAGGGACACTAGCCGGAGGTTGGGTCGGTAATCCGGCGCCGGTTTCATCTGTGCGTCGAGCAGCAGGCCGTCGTCGCCTGGCGTGCCACCGAACAGCACGGGCGCGGTGATGAAGCGCTCCATCATGTAGCGTTCCGGCGGGCGCACGTCGGCTTCGAACATCTCGACGCCTGCTTTACGCAGCGCGGTTTCCAGGCGTATCAACTGGCCTTGTTGCTGGCAATACAGGCCGAGCACCGGACGGTGTTCAAAATCCTGAAGGGCCAGGGGCTTTAGTTCGACGTTTTTTTCACCGCGTAAAACAGCCTCGGCCTGCTCGCGCTGGGCCGCCGGGATGAACGCCACCGACGGTTGATGAGGCAGGCGGATATGCTGGGGACCGGTGTCGGTCGCCAGCCAGAACTCGACTTGCGTACCGGCCGGGGTGTCGCGCCAATGCCGGGTCAGGACGAAACCCTGCTGTAAATCCACCACTGCAACCTCAAGATTTGATTCAGGCGGCAATTCTACGCGTCATTGCGTTCGATAGCCCTTACCGCGAGGTGGATGCGGTCCCTGTGGGAGCGGGCTTGCTCGCGAAGGCGGTGTATCAGTTGGCACTTCTATTAATGACCCACCGCCTTCGCGAGCAAGCTTGCTCCCACAGGGTTTGATTGAGGCCATGAATCAGGGGATAACTGTGGAATACTCCAGGTTTACCGAAGAAAAACCGCCAAATGACGTTTTTTGAGCGTTATCTGCCGCTTTGCGCCTTGCCCTCAGCGCCCGGGTCTACGATTCTTCAATAACAACGACAACACCTGAGAAGCCATCATGAAAACCGTCGCCCAACTGCTCAAGTTGAAAGATCAGAAAAATCAGGAAGTGCACCAGATCAAACCCGATCACATGGTGCTGGAAGCCCTGATGAAGATGGCCGAAAAGAACGTCGGCGCCTTGCTGGTGGTGGAGAATGACGAGGTGCTCGGCATCATCAGCGAGCGCGACTACGCGCGCAAACTGGTGCTGCATGGCCGTTCTTCGGTGGGCACGCCGGTGCGCGACATCATGGTGTCGCCGGTGATTACCGTGGACACCCATCAAACCGTCGATACCTGCCTGGGCATCATGTCCGACAGACGCCTGCGCCACCTGCCTGTGGTGGAAAACGGCAAGTTGATCGGCTTGCTGTCGATCGGCGACCTGGTCAAGGAAGCCATCGCCGAACAGGCCGAATTGATTCGCCAGTTGGAGCAGTACATCCGCGGCGAGTGATTTCAAAAACACCATAATTCTCCTGTGAGAGCGGGCTTGCTCGCGAAGGCGGTGGGTCAGTCAATACAAGTGTCGACTGACCTACCGCCTTCGCGAGCAAGCCCGCTCCCACAAGGGGATTTGCGGTGTTTTTCTCAGGTGGGCCAATGCCGGGCGAAGACCGGGGCCAGCGTGGGGTGGTTGTCGATTCGTGTCAGCCATGCATAAAAACCGGGTCGGGCATTGCGCAGGTGCTCGCGACTGCCCGCCCAGCGCGTCACCACTGCCGCCAGCACGTCCAGTGCGCCAGGCATCTCGTCGTCCAGATACAACTCGCCCGAGAACTGATCGGCAAACACTTCCCAGCTCCAGTGCAGCCGTCGACGGGCGCCGGTCATGAGGTTTTCCATGGCCGATTGATTCGCCTCGATCAACCAGCGCTCGGGGTAATCGATGATGCCGATGGCCGCGTAGCAATTGCTGACGATGTACACCAGGCCGCGGATGGCCTGATCCCGTTCGGCGGGCGTTTTCGACAGCAGGTTCGACTCGGGAAACGCCAGCCCCAGATGAATCAGGATCGCCGCGCTCTCGGTGAGAATGCTGCCATCGGGCAGTTGCAAGGTGGGAATCTGCTTGAGCGGGTTGAGTTTCTCCAGGGCTTTGGCAGCCTCCGCAGACGACTCGACGTCGATGAAGCGATAAGGGATTTCACAGAGCTCGAGGGCGGCTTCTATCGCGGCGGCGCCGGAGTTCTGGTGTCCGTAGAGCTGATACATAAGCACCCCCTTCAAGATTGTCTCGTTGTAGCATCTGATACTGACCATGCTGGAAAATTTCTTTTTATACCACTGCATCCAAATCGCTTTCCGATGGGTAGTACCTGTAGCAGCCCTGAGGCTGCCGAGCAGATTACTCATTTACGGAGCGCTATTCATGAACGCCAAACAGCTGATTTGCCTTACCGGTTTTTTCGTCGCAGGTTCCATGGCCTACGCTCAGGCAGGTGTGCCCGACAGCATCAAGGTCCCGGACGGGCACAAGGTCGCCCTCGAAACCACCGGTGTCGGCGAGATCACTTACGAATGCAAGATCAATCCTGCTGGTCAGGCCGAATGGCTGTTTGTAGGCCCCAAAGCGGTACTCAATGATCGCAGCGGCAAACAGGTCGGCACCTATTACGGGCCGCCAGCGACCTGGCAGGCAAAAGATGGCTCGAAAGTCACCGGCACCCAGTTGGCTGTCGCGCCTTCGACTCCGGGCAACCTGCCCTACCAATTGGTCAAGGCCAATCCGGCTGAAGGCAAGGGTGCGATGACCGGCGTCAGTTACATCCAGCGCGTCGCCCTCAAAGGTGGTGTGGCCCCGAGCACTGAATGTTCGACCGCCAACAAGGGCAAGCAGGAAGTGGTGAAGTACCAGGCGGATTACATTTTCTGGGCGGCTAACTAAATCAAGGCCTGCGGGAAACTGGTCTACGCTGCTCAGCACTGGCCCCGGTCCTGTGGCCCGGGGCTGCTGCCCATTATTGACGGCTGAATACAGTGTCCTTGCCCGAAACTCTTTTCGATTACGAAGCCCACATCGCCGCCTGCGCCCGCGGTGAACGTCAGGCCCTGCGTGATTTGTATGTGCAGGAGAGTCCGCGCCTGCTCGGCGTTGCCAAACGGTTGGTGCGTGACACTGCGCTGGCGGAAGACATCGTCCACGACGCCTTCATCAAGATATGGAATGGCGCCGTACAGTTCGATCCGGCGCGAGGCTCGGCACGGGGCTGGATGTTCAGTTTGACACGGCATCTGGCACTGAACTTCATCCGTGACAACAGCCGCGAGATTCAAGGCGATTTCGATGAGGTGGAAGACACCGCAACACTCGATGGTCAGGCTCAATCGGGGCGCATTCATCACTGCCTGGAACAACTGGACCCTGCAAGGCGCGTCTGTATCCTGCATGCCTACGTCGACGGGTACTCTCACGCTGAAATCTCACACAAACTCAGCACCCCGCTGGGCACCGTCAAAGCCTGGATCAAGCGGAGCCTGACGGCATTGCGGGAGTGCATGGGATGATCAGCAAACCAACGAATGAAACCCCGGAAGAACTCGATGAGCTGGCCAGCGAATATGTGCTGGGCACACTGTCCGCAGAGCTTCGCACTCAGGTCCGGCAGCGCCTGCGCGACGAACCTGAGTTACGGGCCGCCGTGGATGCCTGGGAACGTCGACTGCTCGGTCTGACCGATCTGGCCGGGTCTCACCCGCCGTCACCACACCTTTGGCAGCGTATCGAGCGCAGCGTGAATAACGTGAATCGGCCACCCTCGCTCATCGCGACTCAGTCTTTATCCTGGTGGAATTTCTTGCCGCTCTGGCGCGGGCTCGCCGGTGCGGGGCTGGCCGCCACGTTGCTGCTCGGCGCATTGATGTTGACGCAAACCACCGTCAAGCCGACTTACCTGGTGGTGTTGGTCGGCCCCCAGGACAAGGCACCGGGCTGGGTGATCCAGGCCAGCAACCCGCGGGAAATCCAGCTGATTCCGCTGGGCATCGTCGAGGTCCCGGCCGACAAGGCGCTGGAGTTCTGGACCAAGGCCGATGGATGGCAAGGACCGGTGTCACTGGGGTTGGTCAAACCGGGACAGACGCTGTCCATCCCGCTCGACAAATTGCCGCCACTGCAACCCAACCAGCTATTCGAACTGACGCTGGAAAATCCGCAGGGCTCACCGATCGGCAAGCCGACCGGGCCGATCCAATTCATCGGTCGGGCAGTGAAAGTCATCTGACCGCGATCAGCCGAGTGCCGCGATCAACTCCGCCGTCGTGACAATCGCATGGGCATACGTCGGCCCGTTGATCTCGTGCGCGGCGTGCATGGCCTCAGCACTGAAAGCGGCGGTGGCGTCGCGCACCAGCGTGACGTGATAGCCCAGTTCGGCGGCGAACCTGGAGGTACTTTCGATGCACGTATTGGCGAGCATTCCCACCACCACAACCTTGTCGATCCCGTGTTGTTTGAGCAGGTAATCCAGATCGGTGTTGGCGAAACCGCTTCCGCCCCAGTGTTCCTTGACGATTACATCACCGGCCGCGGGCTGGAAGTCCGGGTGCCATTCCCCGCCCCAGGTTCCGGCGGCAAACACTTGCGCATGGCTGGCACCTTGTTGATAGGGACTGGGGTGTTTCCAGCGCGCCAGTTCATCGGGTTCGGCGCGGTGATGCGGAACGTAGAAAACCTGGATACCGGCCTTGCGTGCGGCAGCCACCACCGTCTTCAGGTTGGCCAGCGTGCCTACGCTGTCGGCCACCGGTTGCGCGCGGCCGTGGAGTTTTCCGCCTTCGCTGAGGAAGTCGTTGTAAGGATCCACCAGCAGCAGGCCGGTGTGGGCAGCAACGTAGGAACTGGCATTCATGATTGACTCCTCAAGAACAAAGACACGCGCCAGCTATCCAGTGTAGAAGCGTCGCTCAACCCAATCGCGGCCATCCGACGACTGAACCATCACGCTGACGTGGGGGGCATCGCGCCACCTATCATTGCCGTCGATATTCACCATCACCTCAATGAAGTTCTCATAAAAAATCCGCGGCGTAAGATCGGCTCCATACCAAACAACTACACCCCGGAGCACACCCTCATGAAACGCCAAATCCTTCTCAGCATCGCTTTCTCGGTTTTCGCAGTTAACGCTTTCGCCGCTTCTTCTGCTCACCCGGTTGTCGCTGAAGGCGGCTCGGATCGCCTGATTGAAAGTCGTGTGGCTGAGGGTGGTTCGGATCGTCTGATCGAGAATCGCGTTGCCGAAGGTGGCTCGGATCGTCTGATCGAAAATCGCGTTGCCGAAGGTGGCTCGGATCGTCTGATCGAAAACCGCGTCGCTGAAGGTGGTTCGGATCGTCTGATCGAGAATCGCGTTGCTGAAGGTGGCTCGGATCGTCTGATCGAAAATCGCGTTGCTGAAGGTGGCTCGGATCGTCTGATCGAAAATCGCGTTGCTGAAGGTGGCTCTGACCGCCTGATCGAAAGCCGCGCTGCATAAATGAATGGCTTTACCGATGTCCTCAATGAAAAACCCGGCCTTATCAGCCGGGTTTTTTTACGCCTGCAATCATCGGAAACTCATGCGGTGTCTTTTAATGCGCCAAGAACGCAGCCTCGTTTCACTCGACAGCTGCTACAGGGGAATGCAAAGCCCTTGTAGCAGCTGTCGAGTGAAACGAGGCTGCGTTCTTTTGATCTTCAATTCCCCTTGGACATGCATCGCTGATAACGCTCATCGACCCTCTTGGCGAACCATGCTGTCGTGAGTTTGCGGGTGATTTTCGGGCTTTGCAGCACGATTCCCGGCAACACCGCCCTAGGCAACCGCCGACCTTCCGCCTGCTCCGCCAGGTCAAACACCCGCGAATAGAGCTGAGTGTCCTCGAACTGCAGGTTTTTGCCCTCCTCCAATTGATCCCGAATGGTCGTGTTGCGCATGCCCAGTTGCTTGCCCAACGTACGCACCGCCAGTTCCGTAGTGCCCGGCATGATCGCGTCGTAACGCACCAGGTCGCCATCCAGCGCCAAAGGGATGCCAGACGCACGAGTCACCGCATTCTGAAACGCCGCATTGCGGCTGGCGTACCAGCCGGCATTAAAATCGGCGAAGCGATACAGCGGTTGCTTGTAGCTCACCGGGTACCCGAGCAAGTGAGCAATGCCGAAATACATGCCGCCGCGACGGCTGAACACCTCACGACGGATCGAGCCGTCCACGGGATACGGATAATCCCGCGCCTGTTGCTCGGCGAAGTCGATGCTGACCTGCATCGGCCCACCGGTGTGCACCGGGTTGAGCCCTCCAAACAAGGTCCGCCCCATGGGCACAATGCCGATGAAGTCATCGAAAATGGCGCTGAGTTCTTTTTCGCTGCGCGCCGCATTCAGTCGGTCGCTGTAGCTTTTACCGTTGGATGAACTGACCTGCAGCGCACCGCTGACCAGCAGGCTGGGAATATGCACTTTGGCGGCACGGCGATCGATCTCTTCGCGGGCGATCTTGCCCAGGCCCGGCACGGGCGGGTCGACCTGGAAGGTCGACTCTTGCTCGGTGACTGCCAGCACCGAGCACAGGTTTTGCGTGGACGGATAGATGTTCTGCGCGGCAAACGCGGCGTAGATGTCCGTGGCCCAGCCCTGGCGGTCAACGGTTTTGGCCGGCAGCAGTCGCACGATCTCGGCCTTGACCTCGGCGGGTTTACGAGCCGGCAACTCCTGAGTGCGCTGGGTGCCGCAACCGGTCAACACCAACAATACCGCAACGCTCATGATCAATCGATTGGCTTGCATGGTGCTCCATCAACTCTGCTGAACCGGGTTAACCATACGATCAAAGGCATGGCGCAGGCTATGACTCCTGCCGCAACGCCCCGTTCCCCTTGCCCTGCATCTCCCCGCCACTTCAAGGTTGCGAGGCCTTTTTCCGTTGGGCGGCCGGCCTTTTCATATCCCCGGGCTGGACCATACTTGAGCCACACACCGAGGAGGACAGGCTCATGAACCGTAGCGACGTACTGATCGTCGGCGCTGGCCCGACCGGGCTGGTACTGGCGCTGTGGCTGAGCAAACTGGGGATTCGGGTACGGATTATCGACAAGACGTCGGCTCCCGGCACCACGTCGCGGGCGCTGGCGGTCCAGGCGCGGACGCTGGAGCTTTATCGTCAGCTCGACCTCAGCAATACCGTGGTGCAGAAAGGTCATCGAGTGGATGCGGCGAATTTTTGGGTCAAGGGCGAGCCCGTGGCGCGCCTGCCATTGACCGGCATCGGAGAGGGGCTGACGCCTTACGCGTTTCTTGAGATGTTCCCTCAGGACGAACACGAGCAACTGCTGATAGAGCGCCTCGAAGGGTTCGGCATCAAGGTCGAGCGCAACACTGAACTGGAGGATTTTGAAGAAACCGGCGATGGCATCAGCGCAAGATTGCGTTTGCCCGATGGCCAGCAGGAGGCCTGCCAGGCGTGTTACCTGGCGGGTTGCGACGGCGCCCGGTCAATCGTGCGCAAGACCCTGGACACCGGTTTTCCCGGCGGCACCTACCAGCAGATTTTCTACGTGGCCGATGTGCAGGCCCAAGGCCCGGCGTTCAACGGTGAATTGCACCTGGACCTGGATGAAGCGGACTTTCTCGCGGTATTTCCGTTAGCCGGTGAAGGCCGCGCCCGCTTGATCGGCACGGTGCGCGACGAACGCGCCGACCGTGCAGAAACCCTGCAGTTTGAAGACGTCAGCAGCCGCGCCATCGAGCATATGAAGGTGCAGATTGATCAGGTGAACTGGTTCTCGACCTATCGGGTGCATCACCGCGTGGCGGATCACTTTCGCGACGGTCGCGCCTTTCTATTGGGCGACGCCGCGCATGTCCACAGCCCGGCGGGTGGCCAGGGCATGAACACCGGGATCGGCGATGCCATCAACCTGGCCTGGAAACTGGCGGCGGTCTTGAGCGGCGGCGCCACGGCCACGTTACTCGACTCCTACGAAACCGAACGCATCGCTTTTGCCCGAAAACTGGTGGCCACCACCGACCGCGTGTTCACTTTCGTCACCGCCGAAGGGCGCATGGCCGATTTGCTGCGCACCCGCCTGGCGCCGTTCCTGATCCCGAAAATGGCCTCGTTCGAGACGTCCCGCGAGTTTCTGTTTCGTACGGTGTCGCAGATCACCCTCAACTATCGCGGGACAGCGTTGAGCGTGGGTGTCTCCGGCCATGTTCATGGCGGCGATCGCCTGCCCTGGGCGCACGACGGTGAGGGGGACAATTTCGAATCGCTGAAGAACCCGGCCTGGCAGGTGCATGTGTATGGCGACACCAGCGACGAAATGATCGCCTGGTGCCACGAGCATCACCTGCCGTTGCACGTGTTCGACTGGCGGCCGGCGTTTGAAGCGGCGGGGTTGGGGCATAGCGGCTTTTATCTGTTGCGGCCGGATACGTACGTGGCGATTGCCGATAACTCGTCCGATCCCAAGGTGATTGAGCGGTATTTCAAAGAGCATGGGATCCGGCCCTACTTTGGCTCTCCCTGATCACCACAAATCAAATGTGGGAGCGGCGGTGCGACGATTCGACTTGCTCGCGAAGGCGGTGTGTCAGTTAACAAATAGGTCTACTGACTCACCGCCTTCGCGAGCAAGTCGAATCGTCGCACCGCCGCTCCCACAGGGGATATGTGGTGGGGTTTAGATCCCGGCCAGCGCCAGGTCCATCGCGAAGTAGGTGAAGATCAGGTCCGCCCCCGCCCGCTTGATCGCGCCAAGGCTTTCACGCACCACGCGATCTTCATCAATCGCCCCGGCCTGCGCGGCGAATTTGATCATCGCGTACTCGCCGCTGACCTGATACGCCGACAGCGGCAAACGCGAAACCTCGCGGATGTCGCGGATGATGTCCAAGTATGCGCCGGCCGGTTTGACCATCAACGCATCAGCGCCTTCCTGCTCGTCCATCAGCGACTCGCGCACCGCTTCGCGGCGGTTCATCGGGTTCATCTGGTAGCTTTTGCGGTCGCCTTTGAGCGCGCTGCCGCCGGCCTCGCGGAACGGGCCGTAGAGCGCGGAAGCGAATTTGGTCGAATACGCCATGATCGCGGTCTGGGTGAAACCGGCTTCGTCGAGTGCCCGGCGAATAGCCTGGACCTGCCCGTCCATGGCCGCTGACGGAGCAATCACATCAGCCCCCGCCCGGGCTGCCGCCACGGCTTGTTTGCCGAGATTGATCAGGGTCTGGTCGTTGTCGACTTCGTGGTTGTGCATCACGCCACAATGGCCGTGATCGGTGTATTCGCAAAAGCAGGTGTCGGACATCACGATCATCTCCGGCACCGCATCCTTGGCAATGCGCGACATGCGCGACACCAGGCCGTTGTCGCTCCAGGTATCACTGCCGCTGCTGTCCAGATGATGGGACACCCCAAACGTCATCACCGACTTGATCCCGGCGCGGGCGTAACGCTCGATCTCACCGGCCAGTTTCGACTCCGGAATGCGCATCACGCCCGGCATGCTCTTGATCGGCACGAAGTCGTCGATTTCTTCTTCGACGAAAATCGGCAGCACCAGGTCGTTCAGGCTGAACTCGGTTTCCTGGAACAGGCTGCGCAGGCTCGCATTGCGGCGCAAACGGCGTGGACGTGCTTCGGGGAACTGACTGGACATGAGGGGTTCCTGAAAAACGGAGAACGAGACGAAAGTCGTAGGGGGGAGAAGCTTATGTCCTCAACGGCGCGGGGCACAAACCTCAGGCGCAGAACACACCCTTACCGGTCCGGCAATAATCCCCAGCAACGAAAAAGTCCGTAGCAGCTGTCGAGCAGCGCGAGGCTGCGTCAGCGGTCTGTCAGGCAGAACGTGTTTGCAGGTTCTACGGCTGCTACGCAGCCGAACGCTGCCTCGCGGTGCTCGACAGCTGCTACAGGGGGACATTGCTTGCGATTAAAGCTGCAGGGTTCCGGAAATGCAGGTCACCACAGACCCGCCAATCCAGATGTCATCCCCCACCTGCTCCACCTGAATGCGCCCGGCGCGCCCCATGGTCAGGCCCTGGCTGACCACATAAGTCGCCGGCGCCAGCCCTTCAGCCAGCAACCACTGCGCAATCCCGGCATTCAGGCTACCGGTGGCCGGGTCTTCCGGCATGCCGTCGCCGGAGATGAACGCACGCACTTCAAACTGCGCGTCATCGCCATCACGCTCGGGGTTCCACGGCGCAATCACACCGACGGCCAGGCCAAGCATTTGTGAATGATCAGGTTGCAAATCCAGCACCTGCCGGCGGTCCTCGACCATCACTGCCAGCCAACCGGCGCCATTGTCGACCCACTGCGCCCGGACAATCGCGCCTGGCTCCAGCCTCAGTCCGCGACGTACGCGCTCGACCACGTCAGCTTCCACCGGCCCGGTCTTGATCAGTGGCGGCGCGAGAAAGGCCAGTTCCGCGCCTTGCCTGCGGACCCGCACCAGACCAACGCCGCACTCCTGAATGATCTCCTCGCCCTTGGGCACACCACCGGCTTCAAGCCATGCGTGGCAGGTACCGAGCGTCGGGTGACCGGCGAACGGCAACTCGTTCAGGGTGGTGAAGATCCGTACTCGATAGTCCGCGCGAGGGTCGCGCGGTTCGAGGATGAACGTGGTTTCGCTGAGATTGGTCCAGGTCGCGAACGCCGCCATGCGTTCATCGCTGAGCCTGTCTGCGCCGAACACCACCGCCAACGGATTGCCCTTGAGCGCAATCCGGCTGAAGACATCCACTTGCTTGAAATCGAATGAGCTCATTGCCTGCCTTGGTCTTGAGAAAGTCGAAGAGGTTTACTTGGGAATTTCCAGCCCGCGGATCACCGCCGGCCGCGCCAGGAAGCGCTCCAGCACCCGAGTGACGTTGGGAAAATCCTTGATGCCCACCAGATCGCCGGCTTCATAAAAGCCGATCAGGTTGCGCACCCAAGGGAACGTCGCAATATCGGCGATGGTGTAGCGTTCGCCCATGATCCAGTTGCGTCCTTCCAGACGGCCATCCAGCACCTTCAGCAGGCGTTTGCTTTCGTCGACGTAACGGTCACGCGGACGCTTGTCTTCGTAGTCCTTGCCGGCGAATTTATTGAAGAAACCGAGCTGGCCAAACATCGGCCCGATGCCGCCCATCTGAAACATCAGCCACTGGATCGTCTCGTAACGCGCCGCCGACTCCTGTGCCAGCAACTGGCCACTTTTGTCGGCGAGGTAAATCAGAATCGCCCCGGATTCGAACAACGGCAGCGGTTTGTCATCGGGACCGTGAGGATCGAGGATCGCCGGGATCTTGTTGTTGGGGTTCAGCGACAGAAACTCGGGGGACATCTGATCGTTGGTGTCGAAGCCGACGCGATGAGCCTCGTAGGGCAGCCCGGTCTCTTCGAGCATGATCGAGACCTTGACGCCGTTGGGGGTCGGCAAGGAGTACAGCTGGATCCACTCAGGGTATTGAGCCGGCCATTTTTGGGTGATCGGGAACGCGGACAGATCGGTCATGGGAAGCATCCACAGGGAAAAGTAAGCGCTGATCATAATGGACGAGACGGGTCTTTTGCGTATCAATCTTGCTGATGAACAAGATCAAAACATTGCAGTCTTTCTTCGGCGCCTCAACGTGTACCGTGTCCATAAATCCGCAACATCCTGTCGATAACCTCTGCGACAACCCATGCAAGGTTACCGGTACATTGCGGCGCACTCGCCGGAATCGAACCAAATGGGCTTCAGAGGACTCTGAGAACTGCCCTTTCGGAAACGGACCGGCCCAACGACATGGAAAACACCCCGATGCTGGGAGCTCGCGGTGTAGAGGTTTGTCAGCCTTAACCGAATGCGCTGAAGATCACCTATTCCAATGATGAACCTTTTGAAATTTGCCAATCACTTAAAGCAACGTGCCTATGTCGTCCTGCCCTCCCTGCTGGCGGTGAGCGCGCTGTTTTTGTCGCTGGAGTCCAGCGAAAGCCGCGCCCAACCGGCAGACGGCACCCAGACCCTGGTGTTCCTGCGTCACGCGGAAAAACCCGAAGGCGGCCTGGGCCAGCTCAACTGCCAGGGCCTGAACCGCGCCATCGATCTGGCCACCTTGCTGCCGGAAAAATTCGGCAAGGCCAATTACGTCTTTGCCGCGAACCCGACACGCAATGTCGAGGAAGGCGAACTGGACAACTCCTACAGCTACATCCGCCCGCTGATGACCATCAGCCCCAGCGCGATCAAGCTCGGCTTGCCGGTGAACATCAACTTTTCGGCCAACGACACCAGCGACCTGGCGGACGAATTGCTCCACGACAAGTATCACAACTCGGTCATCTATACGGCCTGGTCCCACGGCTATCTGCCCGAGCTGATTAACAAGGTCGCGGGCGACGCGGTGGGCAAGAAACAGAAGATCACTGAAGACTGGGAGTCGAGCGACTACGATTCGTTGTTTGTGCTCACGCTGACCTGGCATAACGGCAAGGCGAGTCTGCAGAGCCATAGCTACAAGCAGGGGCTGGATAATGGGCGGGAGACGTGTCCGACATAATGAAAACCTTGTAGACATCAAGGTTCATGGAGTCTACAAGGGCCCCTTCGCGAGCAAGCCCGCTCCCACATGTTGACCGCGTCTGTTCAGACAACTCGGTCTAATGTGGGAGCGGGCTTGCTCGCGAAGGGGCCGGCAAAAATAGTCTCACCCTCGCTGATTGACGCGCTCTCGCAAGTATTCGAGAACCGCTTCCCGCTCCCCCGCAAACTCAATCCGCGAACCCTTCTTCTCCCGCTGAAACGCATACATCGGATCGTAATACTCACGCAGCAACCCTTCGATCCAGCCCCGGTGCAGATCCACCGAGCCGCTGCTCGCCTGCTCCGCCAGCGCGTCTTCCATCAGGATCAACATCCGCCGGTGGCGTTCACCGCCCAGACGTTTCTGCACGTTGTTCAAGCTCTCCAGCAGACGCTCGGAAAACAGCGCAAAACCCTCATCACCATGCACTCTGATGAATTCGGCACACAGGTCCACGACGTAATCGCGCAAGATCCGTTCGACGCGCCCTTCCAGGCTGTCTTCCAGCCAGACCATCGGAAATTGTTGCATGCCCTGATAGAGCGGTAACGGCAGCGCGCAACTGCCGATCGCGCGGCTCTCGTCTTCCAGCACAAACTGCTCGATACCGTGGGCGCGCTTCTTCAGCACATCCACCGCCAGGCGGTTTTCAAAGTCGATATTGGACGGTTGGCCGGTGGCGCGTTTGCCGAAGCTGGAACCGCGATGATTGGCGTGACCTTCGAGGTCCAGGCCATTGCATAACTGTGTGAGCACTTCGGTCTTGCCGGTGCCCGTCATGCCGCCCAGCAACACGAAATCGCACTGGGCGACGGCCTGATCGACCGTGTCCAGCAAGAAGCTGCGCATGGCCTTATAGCCGCCACCGACGCGCGGATATTCAATACCCGCTTCGTTCTTGAGCCACTGCTGGACGATCTGCGAACGCAAGCCGCCGCGAAAACAATACAGATAACCTTCGGGATGGGCCCGGGCAAAATCGGCCCAGGCCTGGATGCGCTCGGCCTTGATCTCGCCGGACACCAGTTGATGCCCCAGCGTAATCGCCGCTTGCTGGCCGTGCTGCTTGTAGCACGTGCCGATCCGTTGCCGCTCGTGGTCATTCATCAGCGGCAGATTGACCACACCGGGGAACGCACCCTTGTGGAATTCCACCGGCGCACGGGCATCCATCATCGGCCGGTCGTTGAGGAAGATGTCGCGGTAATCGGTGAAGTCGATGGACATCAATACACCTCGACCGCGTGGGTCTGTCGCTCAACCAGCTCACCGATTGGCTCAAGGGACAGGCCCAGTTCGGCGGCCACTTTGAGGAACGGCTCGTTGCCTTCCGGCGTGACTGCCACCAGCAGGCCACCGCTGGTCTGCGGATCGCACAGCACCCGCTTATGCAGTTCCTGCACGCGCCCGACCTTGCTGGCGTAGCTGTCGAAGTTGCGCAAGGTGCCGCCCGGCACGCAGCCTTGATCGAGGTAGTACTCGACCCCCGGCAGCCGCGGCACACGGTTGTATTCGATGCGCGCGGTGACGTTGCTGCCGTCGGCCATTTCCACCAGGTGCCCCAGCAGGCCGAAACCGGTGACGTCGGTCATCGCCGTCACACCGTCGAGCTTGCCGAAACGGCTGCCGGGTTTGTTCAGGGTGCACATCCAGTCGCGGGCCAGGCCGATGTCGGCGGTGCGCAACTTGCCCTTCTTCTCGGCGGTGGTGAGGATGCCGATGCCCAGCGGTTTGGTGAGGTAAAGCAGGCAGCCGGCGGTGGCGGTGTCGTTGCGTTTCATGTGGCGTTTTTCCACCAGCCCGGTCACGGCCAGGCCGAAGATCGGCTCCGGAGCGTCGATGGAATGCCCACCGGCCAATGGAATGCCCGCCTCGTCACACACTGAACGTCCGCCGCGAATCACTTCCCGGGCGATCTCCGGCGCCAGCACATTCACCGGCCAGCCGAGGATCGCAATCGCCATCAATGGATCACCGCCCATGGCGTAGATGTCGCTGATGGCATTGGTGGCGGCGATGCGGCCGAAATCGAACGGGTCGTCGACGATCGGCATAAAGAAATCGGTGGTCGAGACCACGCCGCGTTCTTCGTCGATCGCGTAGACCGCTGCGTCATCGCGCGAGGCATTGCCGACCCAGAGTTTGGGGTCAAGATTCTGAGCTCCGCTGCCGGCCAGAATCACCTCCAGCACCTGGGGCGAAATCTTGCAGCCACATCCGGCGCCATGGCTGTATTGGGTCAGACGAATCGGCTCGCTCATGGGGGAATAACCTCGTGAAGACAATGGGGGCGAGTCTAGCATTGGCGACCAAGGTAAGGCGCAACACACACACCGTGTAGCAGCTGCCGAGCCTGCGAGGCTGCGTTCGGCTGCGCAGCAGTCGTGAATCCTGCGCACGCGGTTTACCTGATAGACCGCATTACCTGAATTGACGACTGCTTCGCAGCCGAACGCAGCCTCGCGCTGCTCGGCAGCTGCTACAAAAAGCGTGCCCGCTTACCTGACCGAAACGACAATAAAAGCCCTGAATTCATCGATTTTTCATGGAATTGAAATAATTGGCATCTCTTGTGCAAACGTTTGCGAGTCGCTGATACAGACGTTTTCGCGACATAACCGCGCAAGCCCGAAGAAACGGGCTTTTGATCCGCACTAAAAGGGACTTTTAATGCACCGCACGTCCAGCCGCGTGACTTGCTCGCGCACCTTTGCTGTTTCCTTGCTGCTGGCCAGCGTTACAGGACTACTCAGCAGCACCGTTTTGGCGCAACCTGCCCCCGCCGAAGAATCCGCCCAAGGCGAAACCCTCAGCCCCGAAGCCAGCCCGCCGAAAAAAGGTGTGTATCTGTCGGACTGGTTCAACCAGGACCTGACCGTCATTGGCAGCAAGGACATCAGTTTCGGCCCGCAACCGGCCGACGATATTTACCTGGAGTACGAGTACTTCGGACGCAAGGGGCCGTTCGAGTTGTACGGCTACATCGACATCCCGAAGATCTTCGACATTGGCAACCGTCATGACAAAGGCGTGTGGGACCACGGCTCGCCGGTGTTCATGGAGCACGAACCACGTATCTCCATCGACTACCTCGCCGGCCGCAGCCTGGCCATCGGGCCCTTCAAAGAATGGTACGTGGCGTTCGACTGGATCTACGACCACGGCAGCAACAGCGCCAACCGCGCCAATACGCTGTACAGCGGCCTGGGCACTGACATCGACACCCACTCGCGAGTCAACTTGTCGGCGAATTTCTACGGGCGTTATCAGTGGGAAAACTACGGCGCCAGCAACGAGTACTCGTGGGACGGCTACCGTGCCCAGCTCAAATACATCGTGCCGATCAGCAGCTTCAGCAATGGCGCGTCGCTGACCTACATCGGCTTCACCAACTTCGATTTCGGCTCGGACCTGCACAAGGACAACCCGGCCCGAACCGCCAACGCCACTGTCGCCACCAACGTGTTGCTGTACTCGTTCACTCACTTGCGTTTCACCCTGGTCGGCCGTTATTTCCACAACGGCGGTAACTGGGACGATGGCAGCGAGTTGAATTTCGGCGACGGCGACTTTCGCGCTCGTTCCAATGGCTGGGGTTACTACGCCGGCATCGGTTATCAGTTCTGAGGCTTGATTGAACCTGGAGGTTTTATGAATGCAATGACGCGTATATCCCTGGCCTGTGCCGCCCTGCTCTCTACCGCGGCCTGGGCGAATGAAGCACCGATCCAGCCGAAAGTGATGTTGATCACCATGTTTGCCCCCGAGGCGCAAAACTGGATCGATCGCCTGGAACTCAAGCAGGAAGTCCGGGTGCCGGGCCTGTCCGCCGAGTACCCGACCATTCGCTGTAACACGCAGCAGGTGTGCCTGATGGTCACCGGCATGGGCCAGACCAACGCCGCTGCTTCGACACTGGCCCTGGCCCTGTCGCCAAAATTCGACCTGCGTAAAAGCTATTTCCTGATCGCCGGGATCGCCGGCATCAGCCCGAAACACGGGACCATCGGCACCGCCGCCTGGGCGCATTACCTGGTGGAATTCGGCACCCAGTGGGAACTGGATTCCCGGGATGCGCCGAAAGACTGGCCGACCGGTTACATCGGCATCAACACCAAGGACCCGAACGAAAAGCCGCCGCTGGATTACAAGACCGAAGTGTTCGAGCTCAATCCGAAATTGCAGGCCAAGGCGTTTGCCCTGACTCACAACGTCGAACTGAGCGAGAGCAAGGAGTCGGCCGCGTGGCGCAAGAAGTACCCGTCGGCCCCAGCCAATCAGCCGCCGGTGGTGACTGAGTGCGACACGCTGGCGGGCAACACCTGGTTTTCCGGGACGCGGTTGAGTGAGCGTGCCGAGGTCTGGACCAAGTTGTTGACCGACAACAAAGGCGAATACTGCACGACGCAACAGGAAGACAACTCCACCTACGAAGCACTGTTGCGGGCGAGTCGCGAGGGGTTAGTGGATGTGCAGCGTCTGGCGGTGGTGCGCGCGGGTTCCGATTTTGACCGACCGGCGCCGGGCCAGAGTGAAGTGGATAACCTGCTCAAGTACGCGGATCAGGGCGGGTTTGTGCCGGCGCTGGAGAACCTGTACCGGACGGGGAATCCGTTGGTGCAGGAGATTTTGAAGAACTGGTCGGCGTGGGAGAACGGCGTTCCCGAAGCTTGATCTGATAATACAAAACCCTGTGGGAGCGGGCTTGCTCGCGAATAGGCCATCACATTCAACATTTCCGTTGAGTGTAATGGCCTATTCGCGAGCAAGCCCGCTCCCACATTTTGATGGGATTACGGCAACAAAATCACCTTGTCGCCTGCCCCTTGATTCACCTCCGAATACCGCTCCAACCCCTCCTCCAGCGGCGATTCAAACAACCCTTCCGGCAACGGCAACAACCCCTGATCAAAGAACTTGCCGAACTGATCCAGCATCGCCGCACACGCCTGCACGCCGTACAACAACGAATTGATCCCCACCACCGAACCACCCTTGCGATACAACGCCAGTGCCGGCAACTGCACCATGCCGTCCACCGGCGCGGCAATGATCGCAATGCGACCAAACGCCGCCAGCGCCGGAACCGAAGCCGGGAGCCAGAAACCGGTGGTGTCGAAAATCACGTCAGCACCGCCGTCATACACGGCATTCACCTGCGCACCCAGGTCTTCCGGTTTATCCAGTTGCAGCGTCTGATACCCCTGCGCCTGCAAATCCTTGACCTGCTCGGGCCGGCGCGCCGCCGCCAGTACCTCGGCGCCACGCACTTTGGCCAACGCCAGCGCGGCACTGCCGACCGCCCCGCCGCCGATCACCAGCAGCCGCGTTCCGGTCGTCACCAGACTGCGTTCCAGCGCATCCCATGCCGTGGTGTACGGCACACCGAGGCTGGCGGCCTGGGCGAAGCTCAGATGGGTGGGTTTGAGCGCGACGCCATTGGCCGGCAGCTTTACGAATTGCGCATGGGAGCCGTCGGCAAAGAAACCCAATTCACGACCCGTGCCCCAAACCTCCTGACCGATCAGCGCCTGCGGTCCTTCAACCACCACACCGGCGAAATCCCGGCCGGGAATCCGCGGCAACGTAGTGTAGGGAAAACGCCCCAGCACGTTCTTCACATCGCTGGGGTTGAGGCCCGCCGCCTTGATCTGGACCAGCACTTCATCGGCGCCGGGAACAGGGGTTGGAACATCAACGTAGCGCAGGGCCGAGAGGTCGCCGGTCTTGTCGAACTGCAGTGCTTTCATGGGAGTTTCCATCGCATCAAGGAAGGGGTTTCAGGAGACCCAGCCAGCCACCAGTTGCCGGCCCATGGGCCACAACTTTTCGCCGACGAGCATGCCCAGCAAGCCCACCAGGGCAATGGCCGGTGGGGCAGGAGAACGAAAATCCAGTGCACCGTAGAGCAGGCCGACGCCCAGGCCGATGACCAGCGAGATGAGGTAGCTCATGGCAGACTCCGTGGGCAAACAAGGTAGGCCTGAAGTCTAAAGAGCGGTGACGGCGGGCATCGGCCAAGTGCTTCTGAATATCGGCCAAAGCGCCATTAACGGAATGCACGCAAACTGTGTAGCAGCTGGCGAAGCCTGCGTTCGGCTGCGAAGCAGTCGTGAAATCAGGCAACGCGGTCCTTCAGGAAAACCGTGCATGCAGGTTTTACGACTGCTGCGCAGCCGAACGCAGGCTTCGCCAGCTGCTACAAATCTGCGTTGAGGCTGAGGCCCGTCGCAAACTGCGAAGGCGCAACACCCAGTTCCCGGCGGAACATGTCGCTGAAGCTGCTCGGCGAATAGCCCAGTTCCCGGGCAATCGTGCTGACCGGCACGCCCTGAATCAACTCCGCCGCCGCGGTCGCCAGTTGCACTTGGCGCCGCCATTCGGCGAAGCCCATGCCCAGGCCGTCCTTGAACAGCCGCGCCAGGGTGCGCACGCTGGCACCGGCGTTTTCCGCGTGTTGCTCAAAGGGGATGTCCAGCGAGGGCGCGGCCATGACCGCCTGACACAGGTTCATCAGGCGTCGGTCGGAGTCATCCGGCAACGGGATTTTCATCAGCGAACGCCGGGCCCGCCTAAGCTCCAACAGCGCCAGGCCGACCAGTGCGTCGTAATACTCGGGCGCGCCGTCGTCGCCCTGCTCCACCAGCCCGACGATCAGCTCTCGCAGCAGCCCGCCGACTTCGATCACCTGAACACTGTCATCCAGCGTGGCCGCCAATGAGGGCCGCAGGTAGATGTTGCGCATCTGCAGATCCGAGACCACTCGAATGCCATGCGGCACGCCCGGCGGCAGCCACACCGCCCGTTGCGGCGGTACCACCAGCGCCTCATGGGGCGTTTCGACCCACATCACCCCGCTCATGGCGTACAGCAACTGACCCCAAACATGCTCGTGCGGCTCGATGTACAAGCCGCGCGGGTATGTACGCGCCAGCGGTTGCACGGGCACATCGGTGTCACTCAGGTCTGGAGGGGCGGCAAGGGCCATGGTCAATGATCATTGGGGTTTTCAGGTCTTGCATGGTAACGGGCCGCCAACTTTGTCGCTACGGGCGGCAACCGTCTGACAATCCAACTGAATTTTCCGTAGCCCCGACGATCCTTGTATTACCACAGGGAGGAATACGGGCTTTATGAACAACGCAAAACTTTTCGTCATTGAATACACCCTTCATGGCGCGCCGAAGTCTTTCATTATCCGCCTGGACAAAATGGACAACGCGGAGGCTTGGCACTGGGCCAGTTGTGATGCAGGGGTCGGACGAATCCCCCGCTTTGGCCGAGAGAAGGTGCAAAAAACCAGCAAGCCGCTGGCGGAGAAATTCGGCATCGAAAATGTGACGTGGCGACCGGCTGGGTGAGGATCAAAGGGAGGAAGTACCAGACATAAAAAGTGGAGCCCGAGTGGCTCCACTTCCTGTTGATGAGCTATTTGGCGTGCGCGCACTTGCAGCCCTTGCTCGCACACTCCTCGCCATGTTCGTGGTGCTTGGCGCAAGCTTCACAGCAATAGTGTTTGCCGTGACGCGCTATCGGGTGTTCGCCCAGTTTGCAGGAGCATTTGGGGCAGTCGCATTTACTTTCACTGTCGATCATGAGTCTGACTCCATGGGTGTGGTCGTCGCGTGCGGCTAATGCGCACCTCACTCACCAGTGTAGGAGCCGTTGTAGCAGCTGCCGAGCAGCGCGAGGCTGCGTTCGGCTGCGAAGCAGTCGTAAAATCAGGCACGGTGATTCAGGCAAACCGCGTGCGCAAGGTTTACGAGGACTTCGTCCTCGGACGCAGCCTCGCAGGCTCGACAGCTGCTACAAGTGCTAACCAGGTATTCGTTACTCGCTCCGGGTGCTGCTGCGGTACATGAACAGCAACGCCAGCGCCAGACACACCATCGCCAGCATCCGGCTGCTCGACAATTCGATCGCCGGGTTACCCAGCCAGCCGAAGTTATCGATCAACATCCCCATGCCCAATTGTCCGACGATCACGGCCACAGTGGCCACCGCTGTGCCGACCCGTGGCACCGCGCCGACCATGACTATCATGTAGACCACGCCGAACAAGGCCCCGCTGAGTTGCCATTTCGGCACATCCAGCAGGCTCACGGCATGGGCCGGTTCGAAAAACAGGATCAGCAACCCGGTGACCACTGCGCCCACCGCAAAGGTCAGCAAACTGCTGCGCAACACACCGACGGTTTCGCCGAGGCGCCCGTTAATCGCCGCCTGGATACTCAACACCGCACCGGCACCCACCACCACGGCCAACAAAATAATCAGATTCATCATCAACCCCGAGCGATCAGAACAAGTGCCGCAACAATCAGCAGCAACGCCAGCCAACGCTCACCGTTGACCTTTTTACGGGTAGCGCCGAACCAGCCGAAGTGATCGATCAACACGCTTTTGCCGACCTGACCGGAGAGGATCGCAATCATCGTCATCGCGATCCCGATGTGCGGCGTGGCCAAAGTCAGCACCACCACGTAGATCGGCCCGAGGAAACCGCCGATCAATTGCCAGCGTGGCAGCGTGTTAAAAGCCGGACCTTGTTGCTTGCCGCTGAACAACAACAGCAGAAACAAAATCGCCGAGCCGACGCCGAAGATGCTCAACGTCGCCCACAAGTGCCCGACCTGAACTCCGAGCGGCCCGAGCAGACCGGCCTCCACGGAAAGGCCCATGCCGGCGAGGATGACCAGAGGCAGCAGCAACAGCCGCAGCCCTGGTTTGGTCGCTGGCGTTGCAGCGATGTCGATTGAAGAAGATTGCATAAGGAAAACCCTGCCCGTCATCAGATGAAACACAGACCCCTTGTGGGAGCGTTGTGGCGGGCATTATCGGCTGGCGATCCTTTGCGATAAATGGGAGCATCCGGACAACACTTTTGCGCAACTCGCACAGCAGGATCGATCATGCACGGCCTCAACGAGCTGGGATTCAAGGCACTTCGACTGTTTGTCGCGGTGCTCGACCATGGCAGTTTTTCCGAAGTCGCCCGCCGCGAGGGCCTGGCGCCCTCTTCGATTTCCCGGCAAATCCAGTTGATGGAACAGGCCCTGAACCAGCAATTGCTCTACCGCCACACGCGCGCCGTCACGCCCACCGAAGCGGGACGCATGCTCGGCCATCACGCGCGGCTGGTGCTGGTGCAACTGGAGGAAGCCGAACAAGCCTTGCAGGAACAGCAAAGCGAACCCAGCGGACTGGTGCGGATCAACGCGCCGGTGGTCTTCGGCCAACGCCATCTGACGCCATGGCTCGGTCAGTTGTGCGCGCGCTATCCGAAACTGCAACTGGATATCCAGCAAACCGACAGTTACGTCGACCCGTTGCAGGAAGGAGCTGACTTGCTGTTTCGCATCGGCCCGCTGCACGATTCGAGCATGCAGGCGCGTATCCTGGCGCCGCACCGGTTTCAAGTCGCCGCCAGCCCGGCCTACCTCAAACGCCATGGCACGCCGCAACATCCCGACGAGTTGGCCGCGCATCAGTGCCTGGCCTACAAGGGCGTGACCGGGCAGCAGCGCTGGTTTTTCCGCAAGGACCGGCAGGACTGGACGCCCTATTCAGTCAAAGGGCCGATTACCGGCAACCACGCCGACACGCTCACGCAAGCCGCCGAACAAGGCCTGGGGCTGGTAATGTTTCCGTCGTGGCTGATTGGTGAGGCGGTGCGCAACGGCACGCTGGTGCCGGTGTTGGGGGAGTATCAGGTGTCCAACAGCCTTGAGCCGCAGCAGATTGCGGTGCTGTGGCCGGGCAGCCGACGGTTGTCGGTGAAGGTGCGAACGGTGATTGATTTCTTTGTGGAATGCTTTGGAGCGGTGCCCTACTGGGATAGGCCGTAGCGCCAACGCAATCTGTAGCAGCTGGCGCAGCCTGCGTTCGGCTCGGTCCGCGCTCGGGCGCAGCAGTCGTAAACTCTGCGCGCACAATGCACCCGGAAAACCGCGTTGTCTGATTTAACGACTGCTGCGCAGCCGAACGCAGCCTCGCGCTGCTCGACAGCTGCTACAGGGAATGAGTTGCAGCTTAGATTCGGAACTGGCCGACCAGTTTGCCCAGACGCTGACCGAGGTCGGCGAGGCTGCGTGAGGTCTGCGCGCCGAGTTGGGTTTCGTCAGCAACGTTGTCCACCGCCACGGCGATCTGATGCACGCTGCGGTTGATCTCTTCAGCCACGGCAGTCTGCTCTTCAGCCGCACTGGCGATTTGCGCGTTCATTGAGTTGATGGTGCCAATCAACTGCGCCATGGTGTCCAGCGATGCACCGGCCTCATTGGCCTGGGCCGAGGTGCCATCGCCCGCTTCGCTGGAGCGACGCATCGCTTCTACCGCCGATTGGGTCCCGGCCTGCAAGCGGTCGATCATGCCCTGGATTTCCTGGGTGCTGATCTGCGTGCGACTGGCCAGTGCCCGCACTTCGTCGGCCACCACCGCAAAACCGCGACCCGCTTCACCGGCGCGCGCGGCTTCAATGGCGGCGTTCAGCGCCAGCAAGTTGGTCTGCTCGGCAATCGAACGAATCACCCCCAGCACGCTGACAATCGATGACACGTCTTTTTGCAGGCTGTCGAGGGACACGCCGCTGCTGCGAATGTCGTCCACCAACGCATGAATTTTCACGATGCTGCCGGCCACCACACGCTTCGCGGCCTGGCCTTCTTCGTCGGTTTGCTGGGCCGCCACCGCCGCGTTTTGCGCGCTTTTCGCCACTTCCTGAGCCGCCGCCGACATCTCGTTGATCGCCGTGGCGACCTGATCGGTCTCGTGACGCTGACGCTCCATGGCCTGATCCGAACGCTGGGCCTGATCGGAAACCTGATTCACCAGGCCGGTCAGTTGCGAGGTCATTTCAGTGATTTGACGCACCAGGCCGTGGATCTTGTCGACGAAACGGTTGAACGAGCCCGCCAGTTCGCCGAGTTCGTCCTGGCTGGTGATGGTCAGGCGACGGGTCAGGTCACCCTCGCCCGCCGCGATGTCATCGAGGTTGGCTTTCATCAGGTTCAGCGGACGCAGGATGGTATTGGCCAGCAGCAGCCCGACCGCCGCGATCACCAGCAACATCACCACCGCGAGGCCGGCAATGGTCAGCACCACGCCTTCCATGCGGTCCTGCACCTTGGCTTCGACCAGCGCGACTTGCGCCTCGATACCGTCGAGGTTCACCGACGTACCGACCGCCATGTCCCACTTAGACAGGTATTCGGTGTAGCCCAGTTTCGGGACCAGCACTTGGGTGTTGCCGGGCAATGGCGAGCTGTATTGCAGGTAGTGAGTGCCGTCTTTGGCAACTTTCACCAGGTCGCGGTTGACGTAGACGCCATTCGGGTCTCGATTGTCCTTGAAGCTTTGGCCCACGCCATCGGGGCTGTTGGCCTTGAACAGGCGCACGGTGTTGGAGTCGTAGCCGAAGAAGTAGCCGTCCTTGCCGTAGGTGATGCTCGACAGCAGCTTGATCACCTGCGCCCGCGCCGCGTCATCGCCAGGGGCGGCCGCTTCGTAGAGCGGTTTGATCGTGGTCATGGCCACGGCGACGTAGCTTTGCAGGGTCGCCTTGGCATCGCTGAGCAGGCGCTGGCGGGTTTCCTCGACTTCCTTGTGCGCCTGCTCCTGCAGAATGAACAGCGTGGTCAGGCTGATGACCAGCGCAAAGAGCAACACCGGGAGGACGGCAAGGGACAGGACTTTAGCCTTCAGGCTCATGCGCATGACGGTTCACTCTTTTGATTTTGTTGGCGTGGTTAAAGGCTTTAACGGCACGCCGGACCAAAAGTTGAATCCGGGGGAAATTGCAATCCCCCTGTGGGAGCGGGCTTGCTCGCGAATGCGGTGTGTCAGGTTATAAAAATGTCGACTGACACTCCGCTTTCGCGAGCAAGCCCGCTCCCACAGGAGAAATCTGTTTAGAGGACCATCGCGGCCACCCAGCCGAACGCCAGCAGCGGCAGGTTGTAGTGCAGGAAGGTCGGGACCACGGTGTCCCAGATGTGGTGATGCTGGCCGTCGATGTTCAGGCCGGAGGTCGGACCCAGCGTCGAGTCCGAGGCGGGCGAACCGGCGTCCCCCAGGGCGCCGGCCGTGCCGACGATGCACACGATCGCGATCGGGCTGAACCCCAGTTGCACGCACAACGGCACGAAAATCGCTGCCAGGATCGGCACGGTGGAAAACGACGAGCCGATGCCCATGGTCACCAGCAGGCCAACCAGCAACATCAACAACGCGCCGATACCTTTGCTGTGCCCGATCCACGCCGCCGACGTCTCAACCAGCGTTTGCACCTCACCGGTGGCTTTCATCACTTCGGCGAAACCCGAGGCGGCGATCATGATGAAGCCGATCATCGCCATCATTTTCATGCCTTCGGTGAACAGGTCGTCGGTGTCGCGCCACTTCACGATGCCCGACACCGAAAAGATCAGAAAACCTGCCAGCGCACCGATGATCATCGAGTCGAGCAGCAACTGAATAATGAACGCCGCCGCGATGGCTACACCGGCGACCATCAGGCTGAGCGGGTTGTACTCCACCGCGACTTGCTCGACTTTCTCGATCTTTTCCAGGTCGTAGACGCGTTTCTTGCGGTAGCTGATAAACGCGACCGCAAGGCCCACGACCATGCCCAGTGCCGGAATACCCATGGCATGGGTGACGTTGATGCCGCTGATGTCGACGCCGCTGCGTGCAACGTTGGCCAGCAGGATTTCATTCAGGAAGATGTTGCCGAAGCCCACCGGCAGGAACATGTACGGCGTGATCAGGCCGAAAGTCATGACGCAGGCGATCAAGCGGCGATCCAGTTGCAGCTTGGTCAGCACATATAAAAGCGGCGGTACCAGCAGCGGAATAAAGGCGATATGTATCGGCAGAATATTCTGCGAAGCGATGGCCACCACCCAGAGCAAACCGATCAACAGCCACTTGACCTGACGGCCACCACTGGCGTGTTGGCGATCAACCATCAGCAGGGCTTTGTCCGCCAGGGCATGGGCCAGGCCGGACTTGGCAATCGCCACGGCGAACGCGCCGAGCAAGGCATAGGACAACGCGACCGTCGCGCCGCCGCCGAGGCCGCTATTAAAGGCTTTAAGGGTGGCCTCGATGCCCAGGCCACCGGTCAAACCGCCGACCAGAGCGCCGACAATCAGCGCGATCACTACGTGCACGCGGGACAGGCTGAGGATCAGCATGACGCCGACCGCGGCAATTACAGCATTAATCATCGTTACCTCAGGGCAAGCGAAATGAACTCAGCCGGCAGTCTGCATAGAGCCGCCAGCGGATTGAATAATGGGTTTTATTAGAGGGCGCGCACTTTGCCGCAGCATCAATGCCTTGTCAAAGCGAACTCGACCTTTGTAGCAGCTGCCGAAGGCTGCGTTCGGCTGCGCAGCAGTCGTGAAATCAGGCACTGCTGTGTGTCAGATACACCGTGAAGTCTGGGATTACGACTGCTACGCAGCCGAACGCAGGCTTCGCCAGCTGCTACATGTATGTGTGATTTCTTATTTGGGCGTACGGATAAAGAAAGCCAATTCGCAGCCGTTACAGTGCAAAGTCTCAGATAAATATCGAATAAGGACGTCTCTCCATGTCGCTCAGACAACTTTCCATCCAATGGAAAATCACCCTGCTGGCCGGGCTATGCCTGGCGGGCATCGTGACCCTGCTGGTGGGTCTTTCGCTGTATCGCATGGAGCACAGCTCCGAGATGGTGAAAGCCTCGAGCATGGAGATGCTGACCGAAGCCGCTCAGGCCCGGATCGAATCCCAGGGTGAAAACCAGGCGCTGGTGATTCGTCAGCAGTTCATGGACGCCTATCAATACGGCCACGGCTTTTCGCGTCAGGTGCTGTTCTTGCGCGATCAGGCGGAAAAGCGCTTTCTGGACGCCTTCGACCTGCGTGAAGACCTGACCCGCCAGGTCAAGTCGGCGCTGCAAGCCAACCCGCAATTGCTCGGCCTGTCGCTGGTGTTCGAAGCCAACGCGCTGGACGGCAAGGACGATCTGTTCGCCGGCCAGGCCGAGCTGGGCAGCAACGACAAGGGCCGTTTTGCCCTGTACTGGTCGCAACCGACGCCAGGTAACGTGACGTCGATGGCGCTGCCGGAAAGCGACATGGCCGACACCAAAGCTGGCCCCAGCGGCGAAGCGGCCAACGCGTGGTTCACTTGCCCGCGCACCACGCTCAAGCCGTGCGTGATCGAGCCGTACTTCTATGTGATCGACGGCCAGAACGTGCTGATGACCAGCATCGTGTTCCCGCTGATGGTCAACGGCAAAGTCATTGCCTCGCTGTCGGTGGACATCAACCTCAACAGCCTGCAGGCCATGAGTCAGGGCGCGAGCAAAAAGCTCTATGACGGCCAGACCAGCGTCAGCATTATCAGCCCGGTCGGCTTGCTTGCCGGTTACAGCCCGGACGCCAGCAAACTCAGCCAGCGTCTGGACGCGGTGGACAAGACCAACGGTGCCGAGCTGATTCGCATGCTCGCCACCCGCAGCAAAACCGAAAGCCTGCACAGCAATCAGCAATTGAAAGTGCTGTCGCCGTTCCAGCCGATCCCCGACGGTAAATCCTGGGGCGTGTTGCTCGACGTGCCGGAAAAAGTCCTGGTCGGCCCCGCCGAAGCCTTGAAAGACCAACTTGATGACAGCAACCGCAGCGGCACCCTGGTCGAACTCGGCCTCGGCGTATTGGCCGCGCTGATTGGCTTGCTGCTGGTGTGGCTGATGGCGCGCAGCGTGACCAAACCGATCCTCGGCGTGGCGCACATGCTCGAAGACATCGCCAGCGGCGAAGGCGACCTGACGCGGCGCCTGGCCTACGACAAGCAGGACGAACTGGGCCAGTTGGCCGGCTGGTTCAACCGTTTCCTCGACAAGCTGCAACCGATCATCGCCGAAGTGAAACGCTCGGTGCAGGACGCCCGCAGCACCGCTGACCAATCTTCCGCCATCGCCACGCAGACCAGCGCCGGCATGGAGCAGCAATACCGTCAGGTCGATCAGGTCGCCACCGCGTCCCACGAAATGAGCGCCACCGCCCAGGACGTCGCCCGCAGTGCCGCGCAAGCCGCCCAGGCGGCGAAAGATGCCGACCAGGCAACTCGCCGGGGCCTGACCGTCATCGACCAGACCACCACCAGCATCGACAACCTCGCCGCCGACATGAGCGCGGCCATGGTGCAAGTGGAAGGCCTGGCGGCCAACAGCGAGAAAATCGGTTCGGTGCTGGAAGTGATCCGCGCCATCGCCGAACAGACCAACCTGCTGGCGCTCAACGCGGCCATTGAAGCGGCCCGTGCCGGTGAGGCCGGCCGCGGGTTTGCCGTGGTCGCCGATGAAGTGCGCAATCTGGCACGCCGCACCCAGGAGTCGGTGGAAGAAACCCGCCTGGTGATCGAGCAGTTGCAGAGTGGCACGCAGGAGGTGGTCGGCTCGATGAACAACAGCCATCGCCAGGCGCACGGCAGTGTCGAGCAGGTTGGCCAAGCGGTGACCGCACTGCGCCAGATCGGCGAGGCGGTGACGGTGATCAGCGACATGAACCTGCAGATCGCGTCGGCTGCCGAAGAGCAGAGCGCGGTGGCCGAGGAGATCAACAGCAACGTGGCGACAATTCGGGATGTGACGGAGTCGCTGTCGGGGCAGGCGAACGAGTCGGCGCGGGTGAGTCAGTCGCTCAACAGCCTGGCGAATCAGCAGCAGAGTTTGATGGATCAGTTTCGCGTCTGACCCAGGATTGAACATCCACTGAAGATCCAAATGTGGGAGCGGGCTTGCTCGCGAATGCAGTGTGTCAGAAACAGAGATGTCGACTGACACACCGCTTTCGCGAGCAAGCCCGCTCCCACATTTGGATCTTCAGTGGGCATTAAATCGGTTCAGCGTCTGGGGAGTTTGATTAGCACTTTCAACCCGCCCCACTCGCTCTCTTCCAGCCTCATCACCCCGCCCCACGTGTCGACGATGTCGCGCACAATCCCCAGCCCCAACCCATGGCCATCCGTCTGCTCATCCAGCCGCGTCCCCCGGTCAAGCACCTGCTCGCGCTGTGCTTCGGGAATCCCCGGCCCGTCATCTTCCACGCTGAGTTCAAACCCCTCAGCCGTCTCGACCACACTCAACCGCACCTCGGCATCCGCCCATTTGCAGGCGTTATCCAAGAGATTGCCCAGCAGTTCGAGCAGATCCTCGCGATCCCACGGCAGCTGCAGAGCGGCCGGTGCGCGGTAACTCAGGTTCAGGTGTTCGCCGTGAATCATGTTCAACGTCGCCAGCAACCCCGGCAGCTCCCCGTCGCAGTCAAACAGCGCCCCCGGCAGCGCATCGCCGGACAACCGGGCGCGATTGAGTTCGCGATTGAGTCGCTGCTGGACCTGCTCCAGTTGTGCCTTGAGGAGCTTGCGCAACTCGGGATGGGCGTCGAGCTTCTCGCTGGAAGCCACGCTCAACAGCACCGCCAACGGCGTTTTCAGCGCATGCCCGAGGTTGCCCAAGGCATTGCGCGAACGCTTGAGGCTGTCTTCGGTGTGCGCAAGCAAATGGTTGATCTGCGCCACCAGCGGCTCCAGCTCCACCGGCACCTGATCATCGAGTTGCGAGCGCTGGCCCTGCTGCAACTGAGCGATTTGCTCTCGGGCCTTTTCCAGTGGACGCAAGGCGCGGCGCACGGTGATGCGTTGCAGCAGCAGAATCAGCAGCAACCCCGCCAGCCCCAGGCCCAGACCGATCTGTTGCATGCGCCGGAAGCTCTCGCGCACCGGTGTGTAGTCCTGGGCCACGCTGATCGAGATCGATTGCCCGAGCCGGCGATAGTCCGAACGCAGCACCAGCAATTGCTGGCCTTCCGGGCCCAGTTGCAAATTGCTGTGCAAGCCGGGGTGGTCGAGTGGCGGCAGTTCCTGATCCCACAACGAGCGAGAGCGCCAATGCTTGTCGGCAAAATCGATCCGGAAGTAATGCCCGGAAAACGGCCGTTGATAGGCCGGCGACAGGTGCCGCTCATCCAGTTGCAACCCCGCCGGCCCGCGAACCAGCGCCACCAGCAGGTTTTCACTGTCGTTGCGCAAACCGTCTTCGAGGTAGCGCTGCAGCCCCTTTTCGAACAACCACAGGCTGGTTTGCGCCAGCACCAGGCCGACGACCACCATCACGCTGATCAGCCCCAGACTCAAGCGGCGCTGAATCGACCTCACTGGGCTTGCCCGCCGAACAGGTAACCCTGGCCGCGACGGGTTTCGATCACGCTGCGCCCGAGCTTGCGCCGCAGGTGGTTGACGTGAACTTCGAGCACGTTGGAGTCGCGCTCGGTTTCACCGTCGTAGAGGTGTTCGGCGAGGTGGCTTTTGGAAAGGATCTGCTCGGGGTGCAGCATGAAATAGCGCAACAGGCGGAATTCAGCGGCGGTCAGCTGGATGTCGGCGCCGTCGCGGGTCACGCACTGACGGCCTTCATCCAGGTGCAACCCGGCCGCCTTGAGCGTCGGCTGGTTGGCCTGACCGTGGGAGCGACGCAACAACGCCTGGACCCGCAGGTGCAGCTCTTCGGGGTGGAACGGTTTGGTCAGGTAGTCGTCGGCGCCGGCCTTGAGGCCTTCGATCCGTTCGGCCCAGGAACCGCGCGCCGTGAGGATCAGCACCGGCGTCATCAGGCCACCGGCGCGCCATTGCGCCAGCACTTCCAGCCCCGGCAAACCCGGCAGGCCGAGGTCGAGGATGATCAGGTCATAGGGCTCGCTGCTGCCCTGATACACCGCGTCGCGGCCATCGGCCAGCCAGTCCACGGCGTAACCCTGCCGGTTGAGGCCGGCCATCAATTCGTCGGCCAGCGGCACGTGGTCTTCCACCAGAAGCAAACGCATCGATCAATCTTCCTTGTCTTTCAGTAACTGGCCAGTGGTGGCGTCGAGGTCGAGTTCACGGACCACCCCTTCGGCGGTCAGCAGCTCGACTTCATAAATGTAGACGTCGTGTTTTTCTTCGAGCTCGGCTTCCAGCAGTTTCGAGCCGGGGTAGCGGTCGAGCGCCTGCTTCAACAGTTGCTCCAGCGGCAGGATCACGCCCTGCTGGCGCAAGCGCAGGGCTTCGTCCTGGTCGAGGTCGCGGGCCATGACGACCGAGCAAAACGCCAGCAGCACCAGCGCCATGCGTGAAAATGAACACACCTTCATTACGTATCCTGATGATCCTTGAGAACCTGTCCGCTGACAGCGTCTAATTCCAGATCCCACTCAATGCCTTGTGGGTCGCGCAGCTCAACCTGGTAGATGTATTTGCCGTACTCTTCTTCCAGCTCGGTTTCAGTGATATCGGAACCGGGGTGTTTGGCCAGAGCGGTGGCGTTGAGCTTCTCGAAAGACACAATGGTACCAGCGTCGCGCAGTCTCAGGGCTTCGTCGGGACCGAGGTCGCGAGCGTGGGCGAGGCTGACGGTCATGCCGATGATGGACGCGGTGAACAGGGCAGTCAGGGTTTTCATGGGTGTCTCCGTATTTTTTATGTGTTGCCTACGGGGGGCACCTTAGCGAGCTGAACTTAACTGAAACTGAATTGCCATCATTGGGCGGCAATACACAATCCCCTGTGGGAGCGGGCTTGCTCGCGAAGGCGGTGAATCAGGCGATAAAGATGTCGACTGACACACCGCTTTCGCGAGCAAGCCCGCTCCCACAGTAGGCTGGTGGTGTTGCTTGAGCTGTTTATAATCCCCTGCTTGCCAGACATCGAGACCGGTATGACCGCCATCCACATCAAGTTCCCTTCCCTGACCCTCAAGGCCGGCCCGCGGGCCTTGGCGCGCATCCGTGAAAACGGCTTGAGCGCCGCCGATGTCGGTACGCTGCCGGGAGCGGCCGGTGGGCCGAAGGCGTTGGGGATTCAAGGTCTGGACCTGGCGTTGTTCGGTGAATGGCTGCCGACGGCCCCGCGGGAGCGTTCGTTGATTGGCGCGTCGGTCGGTTCCTGGCGCTTCGCCAGCGCCTGTCTGCCGGACGCCGCCGAAGGCATCCGGCGCCTCGGCCACCTCTACACCGAGCAGAACTTCGACAAGGGCGTGACCATGGCGCAGATCAGCCAGAGCTCCCGGCGCATGCTCGATGAACTGCTGGACGGCCGCGATGTGTCGATTCTGACCAACGCCCATTACCGCCTGAACATCATGGTGGTCAAAAGCCACGGCCTGCTCGCAGACGATCATCGCGGCCGCCTCGGCTTGGGTTTGTCGTCGGTGATCGCTGACAACCTGCGCGGTCGGGCGCGACTGTCGCGGCACTTCGAGCGGCTGATCATCCACGACCCGCGCCAGGCCCCACCGGTCAATGCACTCAACGATTTCCCATCGCGCTTCGTTGCCCTGAATGCCGGCAACCTTCGCCAGGCCCTGCTCGCCTCGGGCTCGATCCCTATGGTGATGGAAGGCGTGCGTGATCTACCCGGCGCAGGCGTGGGGACGTTCCGCGATGGCGGTCTGCTGGACTATCACCTCGACCTGCCCTACAGCGGCAACGACATTGTGCTGTATCCGCACTTCACCGACCGGGTCATTCCCGGCTGGTTCGACAAGACCCTGCCGTGGCGCCGAGCCTGCCCTGAACGGTTGCAGGATGTTCTGCTGCTGGCGCCGTCGAAGGACTACCTGGCGCGTCTGCCCTACGGCAAGCTGCCGGACCGCAATGACTTCAAACGCTTCATGGGCGATGCCCCGAGCCGGCAGAAATACTGGCGTAAGACGATGGACGAAAGCCGTCGCCTGGGTGACGAGTTCCTCGAACTGGTCGCCAATGGTCGCCTCGGCGAGCGCTTGCTGACCCTTTAGTCAGTGTTTTGCCCGGCGCTCTGGTAAACTCGCCGCCTGCCCACATCGCCGCGGCGATCGCCACCTGACAGAGCTGAAATCACTGTGGAAATCTTCAAAGAGTTTACGTTCGAATCCGCCCACCGCCTGCCTCACGTACCGGAAGGCCACAAGTGCGGCCGCCTGCACGGTCACTCGTTCAAAGTGGCGATTCACTTGAGCGGCGACCTCGATCCGCACACCGGCTGGATCCGCGACTTCTCGGAAATCAAGGCGATCTTCAAGCCGCTGTACGAGCGCCTGGACCACAACTACCTGAACGACATTCCCGGCCTGGAAAACCCGACCAGCGAAGTGCTGGCCAAGTTTATCTGGAAGGAATTGAAGCCGCTGCTGCCGGAGCTGAGCGCGATCCGTATCCACGAGACGTGCACCAGCGGTTGCATCTATCACGGCGAATAACCCGTTCTAACAAACACCAAAACTCCCTGTGGGAGCGGGCTTGCTCGCGAAAGCGGTGGGTCAGTCTCCATCTATATTGACTGACACGCCGCCTTCGCGAGCAAGTCGAATCGTCGCACCGCCGCTCCCACAAGGGAACTGCGTTTCGTCAGTGATACAAAAAACAGCCTTCATCGGCTGTTTTTTTATGCCTATGCTTTTTGGCTTGAACACGCCAAGAGGACATCCCCATGAGGACTGACTGGCCGCTGGCTCAGACCTATCGTTTCAACGGGCATTCCGTTCGCTACGCCGTGCGCGGTGACGGTCCACCGCTGGTGTTTGTGCACGGCACGCCCTTTTCGTCTTACGTGTGGCACCGCATCGCGCCGCACTTCATCACCACCCATCGGGTGCATTACTTCGACCTGCTGGGCTATGGGCAATCCGAGAAAATCGCCGGTGACGTGTCGCTGGGTGTGCAGAACGACCTGTTGGCGAACTTGCTCGACCATTGGGGCCTGGAGCGACCGGACGTGGTGGCACACGACTTCGGCGGCGCTACCGCGCTGCGCGCGCACCTGCTCAACGGCAAGGATTACCGCAGCCTGACCCTCATCGATCCGGTGGCGCTGACACCGTGGGGTTCGCCTTTCGTGCAGCACGTGCGCCAGCATGAAGCGGCGTTCAGCGGACTGCCCGACTACATTCAGCGGGCAATCGTGCCGGCTTATATTCGCGGCGCGATCAAGCGCGACATCCCCGATGAAGAACTCGACCCGTACGTTCAGCCATGGCTGGGCGATCCCGGGCAAGCGGCGTTCTATCGGCAGATTGCGCAGATGGACGAGCGTTATACCCGTGAGGCCGAAGGGTTGTACCCGACGGTGCGTTGCCCGGTGCAGATTCTGTGGGGCGAAGATGATCAGTGGATCCCCATCGAGCGTGGACGGGCGTTGCATCAGATGATTGCCGGGTCGCAGTTCCACCCAATCCCCAATGCCGGGCACCTGGTTCAGGAAGATGCGCCGGAAGCCATCGTTGCGGCTTTACTGCGGTTCCTGCCGTTAATCCAATCCTACTGAAGAAACCGAATCCCCTGTGGGAGTGAGCCTGCTCGCGATTACGGTGTATCAGTCGACATCTACATTGCGTGACACACCGCAATCGCGAGCAGGCTCGCTCCCACATGGGTTCTGTGTTCTGTCAGGTGCACCGCTTTTGTGCCCTCCCCCGCACCAATCCCGCCAGCTCGGCTATACATAACTAAGCCATCCCCGCTTGGCACGACCACTGCAACCCCTCCCGCGTCCCCCATTCAGCAAGGAACGCCACATGACGCAAAAAGATCCAGGCAACGATTACCCCCTCAGCGAAGTACCGATGCATGCCCGCAAGGGCCTCGCCTCCACCGCCATGGTGCTGCTGGGCTTCACCTTCTTCACCGCCACCATGTTCGCTGGCGGAAAGCTCGGCGTGGCGTTCAGTTTTGGCGAGATGATGGCGGTGATCATCGTCGGCAATCTGCTGCTGGGCATCTACGCTGCAGGCTTGGGGTACATCGCCTTCAAGAGCGGCTTGAACTCGGTGCTGATGGGGCGATTCTGCTTCGGTGAGGTCGGCAGCAAGCTCAGCGACTTGATCCTCGGCTTCACCCAGATCGGCTGGTACGCCTGGGGCACGGCCACGGCCGCCGTGGTGCTGGGCAAGTATTTCGAATTGAGCGAGGGCACGGTACTGGGCCTGATGGTGCTGTTCGGCCTGGCGTTTTGCGCCACCGCGTATGTCGGCTATCGCGGGCTGGAAATCCTCTCGTACATCGCAGTGCCGGCGATGATGTTGCTGCTGATGCTGTCGATGTGGGTCGCCACGGCGAAGGTCGGCGGAATCGATGGGTTGCTCGCGGTGGTCCCGACGGGAACCCTGGACTGGTCGACGGCGATTACCCTGGTGTTCGGCACCTTCGTCAGCGGCGCAACGCAAGCAACCAACTGGACGCGCTTCTCCCGCTCCGCCCGGGTCGCGGTGCTGGCGAGCCTGATCGGCTTCTTTATCGGCAACGGCCTGATGGTGTTGATCGGTGCCTACGGGGCCATCGTCTACCAGCAACCGGACGTGGTCGAAGTGCTGCTGTTGCAAGGGTTCGCCATGGCCGCGATGGCCATGTTGCTGCTCAACATCTGGAGCACCCAGGACAACACCATCTACAACTTCGCCGTCGCCGGCTGCAACCTGTTGCGCACCGGCCGTCGCAAAACCGTGACCCTGGCCGGCGCGGTGATTGGCACGTTGCTCGCACTGCTGGGCATGTACGACCTGCTGGTGCCTTACCTGATTCTGCTGGGCACAGTGATTCCGCCGATAGGCGGTGTGATCATGGCGGATTTCTTCTTCCGTTATCGTGGTCAATATCCTCGTCTGGCCGACGCTCGATTGCCGGCGTTCAACTGGCCCGGTTTGACCGCCTATGCCGTCGGCACCGTCGCCGCATTCAGTTCACCCTGGATCGCGCCACTGGTAGGGATTGCCGCTGCCGCGCTAACGTATGTGCTACTGACCAGCGTACTGGGTGCCCGTGCCGCTGAAGCTCCATTACAAGATCTATAAAAGGATTCGCCTGATGCACATCATCAACGCCCGCCTGCGCAACCAAGAAGGCCTGCATGAGTTGCACCTGGAAAACGGCCTGATCCGCTCCATCTCCCGTCAGACCGAAGCCCCGACCCTGGGCCCCGACGACCTCGACGCCGGCGGCAACCTGGTGGTGCCCCCCTTCGTCGAGCCGCACATTCACCTCGACGCCACCCTCACCGCCGGCGAGCCGCGCTGGAACATGAGCGGCACGCTGTTCGAAGGCATCGAGTGCTGGGGGGAACGCAAGGTGACCATCACCGAAGAAGACACCAAGACCCGTGCCAGGAAAACCATCCAGACCCTCGCCTCCCACGGCATCCAGCACGTGCGCACCCACGTCGACGTCACCGACCCGCAACTGACCGCGCTCAAGGCGATGCTCGAAGTGCGTGAGGAAAGCCGCCACCTGATCGACATGCAAATCGTCGCGTTTCCCCAGGAAGGCATCGAGTCCTACCGCAACGGACGCGAGCTGATGGAAGAAGCCATCAGCATGGGCGCCGATGTGGTCGGCGGTATTCCGCATTTCGAGTACACCCGGGATCAGGGCGTCAGCTCGGTCAAATTCCTGATGGACCTGGCCGAGCGCACCGGTTGCCTGGTGGACGTGCATTGCGACGAGACCGACGACCCGCATTCACGTTTTCTTGAAGTGCTGGCCGAAGAAGCCCGCAGCCGTGACATGGGTTCGCGAGTGACCGCCAGCCACACCACCGCCATGGGTTCTTATGACAACGCCTACTGCGCCAAACTCTTCCGTCTGCTCGGGCATTCGGGGATCAGTTTTGTCTCCTGCCCCACCGAGAGCATTCACCTACAAGGGCGCTTCGACAACTTCCCGAAACGCCGCGGCGTGACCCGGGTGAATGAGTTGCTGGAAGCGGGGATGAACGTGTGCTTCGGCCAGGACTCGATCGTTGATCCGTGGTACCCGCTGGGTAACGGCAACATCCTGCGGGTGCTGGAAGCCGGTCTGCACATCTGCCACATGCTGGGTTATCGCAACCTGCAAAGTGCGCTGGACCTGGTCACCGACAACAGCGCCAAGGCCATGAACCTTGGGGACCGTTATGGTCTGGAGGCCGGGCGGCCGGCGAATTTGCTGATCCTGTCGGCGGACAGCGACTACGAGGTGATACGCAGTCAGGGGTTGCCGTTGTATTCGGTGCGCGATGGCAAGGTGTTGATGAAGCGGACGATGCCGGTGGTGGAATGGGCGGATCAGCTCTGAATTTTCGCTGACAGGGCGAGCCTCTTCGCGCGCAAGCCCGCTCCCACATGGGACCGGGCCGATCACAAAACCCCTGTGGGAGCGGCGGTGCGACGATTCGACTTGCTCGCGAAGGCAATCTCCAATTCAACCCATCAACCGCGCCGTGCCGAATAACCTGACCCGACTCAACTCCCCCTCCATTTCCTCCAACAAAATCGGCGCCGTGCCGCCCGGCATGACGACTTTCACTTCCCCCGCCGTCACCCAACCCACTCGCCAAGCCGCACAGGCCACCGCACTGGCGCTGGTGCCCGAGGACGCCGTCGGTCCTTCCCCGCGCTCAAACACCCGCGCCACGACTTGCCCGTCAGACTCAAGCATCGCCCACTGCAAATTCACCCCCGCCGGGCACGGCCGCCCTGCCCCGGCTGGCGCGGCGTAGGCGATACGCATCAAACCTTGCGCCAAGGGCGGTTCCCGCATCTGCTCATTGCTCGGCAGCGCCTCGGTATCTGTTAGCAGCGTCACACAATGCGGATTGCCGATGCGCACAAACTGGCTGCGGTTCCAGGCAGGATCAAGCGCCGACAACGGCTGCACATGGCTGACTCCGCGATCATTCAGCGTCACGCGCTCAACCTCGTGCGCGCCCACCGCTTGCGGCCCGAACAAAGGTTTTCCCAGATCCAGCCAGAACCCTTGCACACCGTCGACCTCAGCGGGTTTCACCGAGGTTTCTACCGGTGAATCCGCATCGCGTTTGTCGTGATGAACCCGCAGCAGGCACGCCTGCTCCTTGGGTATCAATCCTTGCGCGCTGAGTGCCTGGGAAAAAATCGTCAGCCCATTGCCACTGCGCTCGGCCAGGGTGCCGTCGGTATTGACGATCAACAGATCAAACGGCGGCGACGATTGAAACGGCCCCACCAGCAACCCGTCGCAACGATGGTCTTTGCTGCCCGCCAGTTGCGTGCCGGGCGCCCAACTGCAGAACGCCTCGATGGCCGCCAACGCCCAGCGCTCGCGAATGTGCGCAGCGTCGCTGGCCTGGTCCGGAAAATCGATTCCGCTATCGCGCACGGCGTCGGGCGCCACCACCGCGTAGATATTGCCTCGAGCATCGTAGAACGGCGTCATGGATCGGTCCCGAAGTCAGCCTGAAAGTGCCTGTACTTTAGGCGTCAATTTCCTGCGATGAAATACCGTCCCGGCGTCACGCCAAACGCACGCCGGAACATGGCAATAAATGCGCTGACATTGTCGTAGCCCAGTTCCAGCGCGATGGTCGTCACCGGTACGTCTGCGGCAAGCAACTCCAGCGCTCGCAACAAGCGTGCACGCTGTCGCCACTGACTGAAGCTGAAGCCGGTTTCACTGTCGAAGCGTCGGGCCAGGGTCCGGGCTGACAAGCCGGCCCATTGCGCCCACTCAGCAAGCGAACGGTTGTCGGCCAAGTCGTCGGCCAGCGCCTGACTGATCCGTCGCAGACGCGGATCAAGCGGCAGCGGCAGACCGAAGGGCTCGGCGGGCAGTGCGGCGATCTCATCAACAATCAATTGGGCGATCCGTTCCTGTCGCTGATCCAACGCTCCCTCGCCCCAGGTCGCCGCCCGGTCGACAGCCTCGCGCAACAAACCCGAGGTCGCGATGATGCAGGGTTGCCCGGGCAATTCGACACAGGCCGACGCGGCCACGTAGACACTCCAGCCGTGGAACGGGCCGTGGGAACGCAAGCCGTGCACACAGTCGGGTGGAATCCAGACCGCATGGGTCGCCGGCACCACCCAATGATGGTCAGCCGCCTCCACTGACAACAACCCGCGCCGCGCCCCCAACAATTGCCCGCGCGCATGCCGGTGAGGAGCGCTGGTGCGCTTGATCGGGCTGTTCAGGGCTGAGGCAATAACCCTCGGTCCCGTGGAGGATTGCGCGCGTTCCGCAGATATAAGGGGGTTCGCCAAGGCAGTTTCACGTTATCGAATGACCCGGATAGCGCAGTTTAGCCACGCACGACGGATTAGTCTGAACACTCATTCACTGGAGTCTCAATCATGCGCGCCGAAGACCTGCTTCACGACGATCAAAACCAAGGCTTGTTCAACGGTACTGCCGTGCGTAAAGGCACGGTCGGGGCCTTTCTGATGAATGCCCGGACGCTGATCGATCCGCAAACTCCCGAGCATCAACGTACGGCCGCAACCCAGGACATTCTCCGGGCGCTGCCCGCGCTGCGAGCCTTGGGCCTCTTCGAACTGATGCAGGTGCGAGACCCGTTACTTCGGGCATTGTGCGAACAAGAGCAAACCTCCCGAACCCCTGAGTGCCGCGATCAAACGCCTGTTGCGCCATGCACAACGCCTTTCGGTTCAGGCGACAGCGGCCAATACCGTCATTGTTGAATGTTTTGACGGCGAGCATGCCCGTCCGGCGGCGCTTTTGCTCATACAGGTGGAAAGGACGCAGGTCGTCACGGTGACGCGGTTCATGGCCCGTCAAGCGCAGTCTGAACCGCACGATGAAAATGCTGCAGGGCCGGCTCGTTTCTGCCGAATGTCAGGAAATCCTGAGCACTGGAGGCATAACCTTTCTGTAGATGTCTGGCCATTCGAAAGTCTTCGCAATCGACGGTGTCCAAGAGAAGGGTCATGTTTTTGTCCCAATGTGCTTTCTCTTTTGCCGACGTCGGTGCTGTGGGCACATGCAGCGACACGTCGATCAAGCATTGATCGACGCAGTTCGGACCAGCGGCAAATACCCGCCACACCTCCAGATGATCGCCCTGCCAGACCAGAAGCGTATTGGGAAACAGCAGGTAGATAATCGCCGAATGCCGGAGCAGGTCCCATTGATCTTCGGATTGATCGAATAACTCGACAATTGAGCGACGCGGCATGATCAGCCGTAAATTTGCTCCGAGCCCTTCGAAATGACTGGTATTGGGTAAAAAGATCGGCAGCACTGTTTGCCGATGCAGGGTGGAAAAATGCCAGTTTTCCAGAAACGTATCGATCACTACTTTCCAGTTAAAGCGCCTGCGTAAACGCCTCGTTTCGTAGTGCGAGTAATGCTGGAAGCCGAAATCCCTAACCTCATTGGCCAACGGTCCGAGTACTTCAGCTTCATTGATCTGCCCGCCCGGAATCGGGTGCACCCAGATCAACCCATGCTGTTCCAGAACACTCAGGCGAGTCAGATTGCGCTCGGCGCAACTCAACCCTTCGAAGCTGCCAGGTGGATTCAGCCGTTGCAACCGCCCATCCAGGCCATAGGCCCAGCCGTGATACGGACAGGTCATCGCACCCGTGATGTTTCCCGACCCGTTGAGCAGCCTCGCGCCACGATGCCGGCAAACATTGATGAAAGCGTTCAATGATCCCTCGTTGTCGCGCACGACCAGAATCGGCACACCGCTTAAATCGTCGGTCAGGTAGTCGCCCGGACAAGCCAGTCGCGAGCCAAGCCCGATCATCAACGGGCGCACGCCAAACAGATGCTGTTGTTCCCGTTGCTGCTGATCGAGGCTGGTATATGACTCGACAGGGTTCAAGTAAACGTTATTGGCCATGCTGGTCTGTCGCTGCTCAATCATGCTCAGCAGCGACTTCAAGAGCAAAACCTGAGTGGGATGATCCATATCGCCTCCAGTCTGTCCTGATCACCAGGTCATCGATGTATCGCGAACAGCTGGCTTCGTTCTAGGCGCAAAAATACGCGCTGTAAACTGTCGGAACTTACAGGTACCCCGGTAAATCGACCGCTCAATGGCGGCACTTGCGCTCGCGACCGAGGGTCCGCCTGTGCAACGATGTCACCCTGCCTGACCGCAAACCTGCGCGGACGCTGACCGAACCCTATGGGTCGATCACTGTCCCTTGGGAACGCGACGTTTTTTGCCAAGGATCGATATGACCAACCTCAATACCCAAGCCACTTTTGTTCCCGGACGTCTGGAGCAGATGTCCACCCGCATCGCCTTTTTCATCGCCGGTCTTGGCATCGCCGCCTGGGCGCCGCTGGTGCCGTATGCCAAGGCACGGGCCGGACTGGATGAAGGAACGCTCGGGTTGTTGCTGCTGTGCCTGGGGGTGGGCTCGATTCTGGCGATGCCGATGGCTGGCCTCTTGTCCACGCGTTTCGGCTGTCGTCGAGTGGCGACCGGGGGAACGTTGTTGATCTGCGCGGCGTTGCCGCTGTTGGCGACGGTGACGTCGGTGCCGGCATTGATCGCCACGCTGTTCATGTTCGGTGCGGGCCTGGGCACGGTGGATTCAACGGTGAACTTGCAAGCGGTGATCGTCGAGCGCGCCAGCGGCAAGAACATGATGTCGGGGTTTCACGGGATGTTCAGCCTCGGCGGGATTGTCGGCGCGGCGGGTGTCAGCGCCCTGCTCGGCCTGGGTCTGTCGCCGCTGGGGGCGATGGCGGTGGTGATTGTCGTGCTGGTGCTGGCCTTGCTCAAAGCGGCGCCGCACCTGTTGCCTTACGGCAGCGAAAGCTCGGGACCTGCGTTTGCCGTGCCCCATGGCATCGTGCTGTTTATTGGTGGCATGTGTTTCATCGTGTTCCTGGCCGAAGGCGCGGCGCTCGACTGGAGCGCGGTGTTCCTGGTGCAGGAACGCGGGATCGACACGGCGTATGCGGGGCTGGGTTACGCAGCGTTTGCGCTGACCATGACCGCCGGGCGGCTGACCGGCGACCGGATTGTCCGGCGTCTGGGCGCGACGCGGGTGATGGTGTTTGGTGGTCTGACGGCGGCGACGGGACTGGCGTTGGCGACGTTCGCGCCGGCCTGGGAGGTGGCGCTGGTCGGTTATGCATTATTGGGAGCGGGTTGCTCGAACATCGTGCCGGTGCTGTACACCGCGGTCGGAAAACAGACAGTCATGCCTGAGCACATTGCGGTGCCGGCCATTACCACCTTGGGCTATGCGGGGATTCTCGCCGGCCCGGCGGTGATCGGGTTTATCGCCCATGGCAGCAGTTTGAGTTTTGCGTTTGGGTTGATGGCGCTGTTGCTGGTGGCGGTGGCCATTGGCGGGAAGGTGTTGAAGGTCTAATCCGCCAAACTTACGACAAACGGTCATTTTCTGCGGCCTCAACTGTCATTTCTGTCAGTAGACGGAGGTGGTATAGAGTCGCAGCATGAGTTGAGTTCTTTCAACTCATGGATGAATGATGAAAACTCTCGATAGAAAAGCGTCACTTACTTTCCTGCTCCTGATCAGCATGAGCGCCTGCGCTGACAACCCCTCGCGGGTAGATCGCGATTGGGGGGAAGGGACCGCCAATTTCGCACCGGCACAGCCTTTGAACAATGCGAGCGGGCAATACCCTTACTGGCAGTCAATCGGCCAAGTTCAGGTTGAGGGGAGCACCACCTGTACCGGCAGCCTGATCGACACCCGTGACGCGAGTGATGACCGCAGCGGCCCAGCCTATGTCCTCACGTCAGGGCATTGCGCCGAAGGCAATTCAAACCGATATATCGAGAATGCACCCGCTTCCGGCCTCGTCACGTTCAACTTTTTCCAGGACACCCAGGCACTACAACGGCCCTACCCGATCATTCGCATCGCCTGGAGCACGATGCGTGGCCATGACATCGCACTCCTCGAACTTGACCGATCCCTCGGCCAATTGATGAACGATGGAATCATGCCCCTCAAACTGGCGAGTCAAAACCCGGCCCTCGGATCTGATTTGCTGATCGTCGGCGCTCCTGTCGACCGTTATCTGCAACGCGCCGCCTGCCCGCAGGAACATCGTGCCGACGTTTTCGAAGCGGGTTGGACCTGGACCAACCAACTCAGCAACCGCTGCCTGGACGTTAAAGCCGGAATTTCCGGCTCACCGGTTTTGTCTCGCTACCGCAACGAAATCGTCGGTGTGATCGGTACCACCAGCCGGGACAGTGGACGATCCCGATGCTCTCGAAATGCTCCATGCGAAGTCAGCAACGGCATGTCAATAAAAATGCAAGACACCAACTACGCAACAGCCACCAATGATCTAAACCGGTGCTTCAGTGCCAGCCGTTTCAACCCTCGCCCCGATGAGTGCATGCTCGGCCCGGCGACGAACTTTGAAACTCAATTCGATGAGAGCTACTTGAAGATGGTGCGCAATGAACAGGGCGAAATCATTTCGCCTTGGTGGGAGCAATCCTTTGCCGTGGATCAACCGTTTTACCGGGTCAAGTACACGCGAACACTGGCCGAGTGCGCGCTCAATGACGGCTATGGTGCGGTCCAGCCCAGCCATGAAAGCGGACAGGACACCTCACGCCATGAATTGCGCGATGGTCCCGGACTTTACTTCATGTGTATCGTGGGACAACCCCACAAGGCAGGACCTGCGGGCCGATGGGACGCTCGCAACGCCAGAATTTACTGGCGTTGGGCTTTGGTGGAGCCGACGAACACTGCCCCCTTCTACCTCCTGTTCGAGTACGACAAAAACGTAATCACCGTACAGCCTTTTGGGGTGAACCCAGACTTGGACGTCAGTCAATATGAGTACAAGAGCGGAGCACTGAATACGGTCGATTGCCTTGAACCCGATGGCTATCAAACCGTCAGACCTCCGCTGCTGGACTTCACCGTTTCGGTTGCTGACTCCCCGAAACAAGTATGCCTAAAGGGAAAAGACATGGCGGGGAATCCCTCGCCGGTCGTGGACTTTCAATTGCCCGAACGCAAACGATGATTGGACCTCTGAAAAATCATCATTGGATCGCTGCCTGAAGCCGACTCGCTCCCACAAGGATTTGTGAACGACACAGATCCAATGTGGGAGCGAGCTTGCTCGCGAATGAAGTCACCCCGGTCTATCAGAACCCGACGCTGGCCTGCACAAAGAACGTGCGCGGCGCACCCACGTACATCCCCGAGTTGTTGTCGCTGGAGCGGGTGAAGTACTGCTTGTCGAAGATGTTTTTCACCCCGGCGCCAACCTTCAGGTTCGACAGCTGCGCACCGAAGTCATAGCCGCCACGTACGTTCCAGGTCACGTAACCCGGAATGTCGCCGTACTGACCATCGGCGGTGCCTTCGGTGATGTAGTTGTTGGTGAAGCTGCCGTCGGCGTTGACCGCGACGCCCGGTGAGCGCTGCCTGGACTGGGCAAAGCCATCGAGGTTGTAGGTCCAGCGGTTGATGTCATAACGCAGCCCGACGGTCGCCACCTGGCGCGAGTAGAACGGCAGGTCACGGCCCTTGAAGCCTGGAATTTCACCTTCATACACGGCGCGCGTGTAAGTGAACCCGGCGTTGGCGGTCAGGCCGTCGAGGCGCGGGTCGAGTGCCGCCATGTTGTAGTGCACCGACGCCTCGATACCCTGGTGCGTGGTCGCGCCGAGGTTGGTCCAGCCCGCGTCGTTGCTGATGTACTGCAACTCTTTATCGAAGTCGATGTAGAACGCCGTCAACTCGCCGCCCCACACCTCATTGTTGTAGCGCGTGCCGACCTCATAGGTCTTGGCCTTTTCCGGTTCCAGGCCATTGGCCGGTTCGTCCCCCGCGCCGCCCTGTCCCAGCTGGAAATACTGCAGGCTGCCAAACGATGTTTCGTAGTTGGCGAACAGCTTCCACTCCTCCGACAGGTGATACATCACGCTCAGGGCCGGCAGCGGCTCGTTGCTTTCGATGCTGCGGTTCTTCTCCGGTACGCGTCTGCCAGCGGTATCGAGCACGGCGCGGTCGTGCCAGTCGGTGCTGATGTGCTCGAAGCGGATGCCGGGGGTGATGGTCCAGTTACCGACGTCGATTTTGTTGTCGATGTAGACCGAGTTGGCTTCAGTGCCGCCGGTACGGTCCTGGTACACATGCCCGTCCGAGCCGGGACGAATCACCGGCTCGTTGTTGACCAGCGCCAGGCGGCTTGCCTGCTCGTGCATGGCTTCCTTGAGGTAGCGATAACCGACACTGACTTCCTGGGTGGTCGGGCCGACGTCGAACACACGGGACACCCGCGGCTCAATGCCGACGGTGTAGTAAGTGCGCGGGAACGAGCCCAGGGTTTTCTGATCGCGAGCGGCGATGTTGCTGCCACGGAAGCTGTCGGTGTAGTACGTCAGCACTTCGGCCTGGGTGCGATCGTCGAGCTGGCGCGTCCACTTGAACGAGACATCCTTGCGGCGCCCGCTGAAGTTGTCGTTGTTGCGGTCGGACTGAAACGGATTGGCGTCGTACTGCGCCTGTGTCAGGCCGCCGGGCATGTCGGCGCTGGCATCGTAGTAGTGAAAGTTGAGGCTGAAATCGTCGACGTCGGTCGGCGCCCAGTGCGTCTTGAGAATCACGTCGTCGATGTCATTGCCGTTGTTGCGCTCGCGGTAACCGTTGCCGTTCACGCCCGAGTACAACAGCGCCACGCCGATGCCGTTGTCGGCGGTGCCGCCGAGGAATGCCGTATCGATGTGTTTCCAGCCGCCGTGCTGGGAGGTTTCCAGGGTGGTGCCGATTTCACCGGTGGCTTTCTCCGGGATCGCCCGCGTCACGAAGTTGATCACACCACCGACGTTTTGCGGTCCATAACGCACCGAACCGGCGCCGCGCACCACGTCGATGCTGTCGAGGTTGCCGGAGGAAATCGGCGCCATCGACAGCTGCGGCTGGCCGTACGGCGCGAAGGCTGCCGGCACGCCGTCGATCAACACCGTGGACCGAGGCGACAGGCGCGACGTCAGGCCGCGCACACCGACGTTCAGGGAAATGTCGCTGCCGCCGGTGCCGTTGGCGTCCTGCACTTGCACGCCGGGTACGCGCTTCAACACGTCGCCGACGTTCATGGCGCCCTGCTCGACCATCGCTTCGCGGCGGATCACCGTCCGTGCGCCGGGATGGTTCTGCACCACCGCCGCGTCGGCATCGCCGAGCCAGTCGCCGACCACCTTGATGTCGGTCACGCCCAGTTCCAGCGGGCCAGCCGCAGCGGAAGTCGGCGTGGGCGTCAGGGTCACCGAGCCTTCATCGATCTGATATTGCAGGCCGCTGCCTTGCAGCAATTGGCGCAAGGCCTGCTCCGGCGAGAGGTCGCCGTCGACGGCGGGCGCCTGTTTGCCGGCCACCAGTTCAGGACTGAAGAAAACCTGCAGCGACGTTTGCTGACCCAGCTCACTCAACGCCTGGCCCAACGGCTGCGCTGGAATATGGATACCATCGGCGGCGAACGCCTGGGGTAACGCGGCACTGACGGCCAGGGCGAGCGCGAGCCGCAACCAAGGGGAATTGTTGTTTTTAGCGGTGGTTTTCTTCACGTCGAACATTGTCCTGTAGATCGCAAGAGTGTGCGGCTGTTAATGCAAACCAGTTGCAGTTGGACAAGAAGACGAAGAACTCAAAAAAAACCTGAATCTATTTTGAAATTATTTGCTGGCTGCCGTCATCGAGGGTCCGCACGGCCACCGGAAGGATGCTCGGCAAGGCCTTGAGCAGCGCGTCGGTGTTGTCGGATTTGAACACGCTGGTCAGGCGCAGATTGCCCACTTTGTCGTTACCGACCGTCAGTGGCTTCTCGCGGTAGCGCGAGACTTCGGCGGCGACCTCGCTGAGGCTGGCGTTGTTGAACACCAGTTTGCCGCTGCGCCATGCGGTCAGTTCTGCCGGATTGACTGCGTAAGCGGCTGCAACCACACCTTTGGCATCGACGCGAGTGCCGAGGCCCGCAGTGAGGCTGACGACATCAGGCCCCTGGCCCTGAACCTTGACCGTGCCCTGCTCCACCGCAACCCGGGTTTCGGTCAGGTCACGACGCACATCGAAGCGCGTGCCGGTGACCGTCACTTTGCCGCTGCCCGCTTCGACTACAAACGGCCGGCTGCTGTCGTGCTCGACGCTGAACATCGCTTCGCCTTCCGTCAGCTCGATGCCGCGACGGTCCTTTTCATAGCGCACCTGAACCCGGCTGCGGCTGTTCAGGTCGATGACCGAGCCGTCGGGCAACGCCACATGACGGCGCTCACCCAAGGCCGTGGAATATTCAGCGCTGTAGATCGCCGGGTGATTCAAACCGCTGAACAGCCCCAACCCGAGTGCCACGGCCAACACACTGGCCGCCACCGCGTAACGCACCAGCGGCTGACGTTTGCGACGGGCCGGCGGGGTTTCGCACAAGGCTTGCAGACGCTTGGCGGGCAGCAGATCGGCCGCCGACCACAGTCCCTGGAGCAGTTGAAATTCGTCGCGATGCTGAGGATGTTCAGCCAGCCAGGCTTCGAAACGCCGGTACTCTTCGACGTCCACGGCCGGCTCCTGCAAACGCACAAACCACCGCGCCGCGTCGTCGCGAACCGTTGTTTGCCCGCACGCACAATCACGAGTATCCATCATGGAAGTTCCTGTTTGGCTGGGGGTGAGAAGGCGCGGCCGATCATGGGTGCAGTCCGTCGAGGCGGTCGCGCAGATGCCGCAAGGTGCGGATCATATACTTTTCCACCATGTTCTTGGACAGTCCCAGGCGTTCGGCGATTTCCGCCTGGGTCAGGCCTTCGATCTTCTGCCAGACGAACACCTTGCGGCAGTTGACCGGCAGCTCGGTGAGCGCCCGTTCGATGGAATCAGCCAACTGGATCGCATGCATGAAATGCTCCGGGTCGCCGGACGACGACACACTGTGATCAACCGCCTCCGACTCCATGGCGCCCCGCCGGTCCTCACGCCGATAACCATCCACCGCGATATTGCGCGCCGTCTGGTGCAGATACGCCCGAGGTTGCTCCACTGCCGACGAATCGGACTCAAGCACCCGCACGAAGGTGTCGTGGGCCAGGTCCTCGGCCTGCTGACGATTTCTCAGGCGACGGGTCCAGGTGCCAACCAACTCTTCGTAATGCTCGAAAAAGCCGTGTCTGCGGGGCAACTTGGGGGTCATTGCGGTGTGCTGTGGAGACGGGGCGTGAATAGTAATGCTTCCTATTAACCGGAAGCAATGCATTCCACGTCGCCCGCGTCGCCGTTAGTCAGTCAAGCCAACAGCCCCCGTTGCAGGGGCCGTCGTGTACACATGAATCAGTGGGCGATGCACACCGACTTCAGCTCGGTATACGCCTCGATCACGGCGCGACCAAACTCGCGGCCCATGCCCGATTGCTTGACGCCACCAAACGGCATGGCCGGGTCGAGCAGGACGTGGGCGTTGACCCACACGGTGCCGGCTTCGATGCGCGGCACCAGGTTCATGGCTTTGCCGAGGTCGTTGGTCCACAGGCTGGCGGCCAGGCCGTAGCGATTGTCGTTGGCCAGGGCGATCACTGCGTCTTCGTCGTCGAATGGCATCACGCCCAGCACCGGGCCGAACACTTCTTCGCGGGCCACTGCCATGCTGTGGTCGATGTCGGCCAGAATCGTCGGCTGCACATAGAAGCCCTCGCCTTCCAGCAACTCACCGCCCGACACCACCCGCGCGCCTTCGCGGCGAGCCAGTTCGATGTGCTTGAGCACGCTTTGTTGCTGCTTACGCGACACCAACGGATTGATCGCCGCATTGCAGTTCATGCCCGCGCCAATCGGCATCGCCGAGACGGCTGCCGCCAGCGCTTCGACAAACTGATCGTGGATCGAGCGATGCACATAGAAGCGCGACGCCGCTGCGCAGACCTGGCCGTTGTTCAGCAGGCCGCCGAGGATCGCGCCCTGTACCGCTTTTTCGATGTTGGCATCGGCCAGCACGATCATCGGGTTTTTGCCGCCCAGCTCCAGCGAGAAGCGCGTCATGTTTTCCATGCACGCCACGCCGACGCTTTTACCCACAGCGGTGGAGCCGGTGAACGACACTTTGCTCACCAGCGGATGCGCGGTCAGCACGCCGCCGACCGAGGCGCCGCCACCGGTGACGACGTTGAATACGCCGGCCGGAATGCCGGCTTCGAGGGCCAGTTCAGCCAGACGCAAGGCAGTCAGCGGGGTTTCCATCGCCGGTTTTATGATCACCGTGCAACCGGTGGCCAGCGCCGGCATCAGTTTCCAGGCGGCGATCAGCAGCGGGAAGTTCCACGGCACAATGCCGACCACTACGCCCACCGGTTCACGCTTGGTGAACGCGGTGAACTTGGCGCCCGGTGGCAGCGGAATCGACACGTCGAAGGTCTGGCCTTCGATCTTGGTCGCCCAGCCGGACATGTAGCGCATGAACTCCACGGTGGCGTTCAGATCCAGCGCGCGGGCCATGTTGATCGACTTGCCCTGGCTCAGGGTTTCCAGCTGCGCCAGTTCTTCGGCATGCGCCTCAACCAGCGCGGTGAAATTCAGGAGGATGCGTTCGCGGTCCGCCGGACGCAAACCGGACCACACGCCGGATTTGAAGGCTTTATGGGACGACTGCACGGCGTGCTCGACCACGTCCAGCGGCGCGTCCAGGGTTTCGCACAGGGTTTGCCCGGTGGCCGGGTTGACCACGGCAATGGTCGGGCCGTCGGCCAGCACCCATTGACCGTCAATGAAGCAGCCATGGCGGCGGTCGAGGAAGGCAGCGACCTGCGGCAGAATTTCAACGTTGCTCATAATTCACCTGTCGTTCGAACGAGTGGTTCAGCCTGAAAAATCCGGCTGATTAGCGTTGTTCTTTGAGGAAGCACACGACCGCCTGGCGATCATCTGCGGAGGCCAAGCCCATGTAGGGCATGTAGGTCCCGGGCACATAGGCCTGGGGTTGGGTGATCAGCCGGGTGATGGTTTCGGCCTGCCAGGTCACGTCTTTGCTGCGCATCGCCTGGGAGTAGCTGAAGCCTTCCAGCGAGCCGGATTTGCGCCCGACCACGCCCGACAGGTTGGGCCCCATCAGGCCGGCCATGCCTTTGCTCACCGAGTGGCAAACCCCGCATTCATTGGCGAACACCTGGGCGCCGTGGCCCTGGTCCGGCGCGCAGTCGGCGGCGACTACGGTTTGCGCCAGCGCCAGTGACAGCAAACCGATGAGGGAGAATTTCTGCGAAGTGAACATAGAAGACGACCTTGAAAATCCGTATGGACCAGCGTTGATACGGATTGTCAGGGCTCAGTGCCCTGCAGGTTTTGCCCTGCGTGCCAGTCGTATTGGCAAGGCTGCCAAACCACACAAAATCTTGTAGGAGCTGTCGAGTGAAACGAGGCTGCGATCTTTTGATCTTGTTTTTAAAGAGCAAGATCAAAAGATCGCAGCCTCGTTTCACTCGACAGCGCCTACAGGGGGAATGTTGAAATTGGCAAGCACAGGCAACTCTTTGGCAACCACACAAAAGGCCGAAAAAGTTCCGGGCCGTAGTATCGAAAAAGACCTCAACCCTGTGGTCATGAACAAGAATGGATGCCACACCATGCTCAAGTCCCCCTTGCTTCGTCTCTCGACGCTCGCGCTGCTGATCAGTGCCGCCCAGGCCAATGCCTACGAACTGTATGCCGATGACGACACTCACCTGAACGCCACGCTGGAAGCGGTATTCGGCATTTTCCACAGCCAGGAAAACTACGCGTTGTCCGGCCGCCTCGACGAGGGCTCTTCGTCGTGGCGCGAGGGCTACATCAAATACGGCCTGAGTTTCGACAAAGGCCTGGCCGGTGTCGGCACCGCTTACGGCGCGGCGAACCTGCTCAGCTCCGGCACCTGGGGCGACGGCGATGCGGCCGGTTTCAGCGATGGTTCGGAACGCACCACCAAGTTCGAAGACGCCTACCTCGGCTGGCGCTCGGGCAAATTGTTTGACTTGCTGGGTGAGGACGGCGTCGACCTGTCCTTCGGCCGCCAGAACATCGTGGTCGGCGACGGTTTCCTGATTAATGGCGACGCGCTCAACCTGGGCAAAGGCCTGGCCGACGGCGAATTCAACCGTGGCGGCGCCTACTGGCTGGCCGCGCGCAAAGCTTTCGACGAGACCGCGGTGTTGCGCCTCGGTGGCAAGGAAGGCTGGCGCAGCGACCTGATGTGGCTGAAGTCGAACAACCGCGCGCAAGCGAAAACCGAAATGTACGTCGGCACTCTCGAACACGTTGCCGAAGCCGGCACAATCGGCCTGACCTACATCGACACTAAAGATGTCGATGAACAGTACGCCTCACCGATTCAGCTCGAACGCGACGGCATGAAGACCTACAGCCTGCGCGCGACGGGCAATGCCGGGGTGAAAAACCTGTTCCTCTCGGGTGAATACGCCACGCAAGACAAACCGCACACCGCCACCGAAGACGCCTGGTACCTGGAAGCCGGCTGGACCTTCGCCGACGTGCCCTGGACGCCGTATGTCAGCTACCGCTACAGCCGCTTCTCGGAAGGTTATGACACGCTGTTCTACGGTTTCAGTCGCGGCTTTGGCACCTGGTTCCAGGGTGAAGTCGCGGGCAACTATGCCGGCCCGTTCAACAACAACTCGCGCATCCAGAACGTCACGCTGAAAGTCTCGCCGCTGGAGAACCTCAGCGTCGGCGCAATGTATTTCAACTTCGACACCATCGACCGCAACCTCGGCAACACCGATGGCCATGAGGTCGACCTTTACGCCGAATGGCACGTCAACGAGCACCTGACGGTGATGCCGCTGATCGGCCTGTACCAGCCGGACAAGAGCGCCGATCAGGGTGGCACCCAGTTGGGCAATAACGACAAAAACCTCTACAGCCAAGTGGTGTTTGCCACCACTTTTTAACGGTTGAAACGCAACACCCGCCATGACGCAGTCCTTGTAGCAGCTGGCGAAGCCTGCGTTCGGCTGCGAAGCAGTCGTAAAACCTGAGCACGCGGTCTACCTGACACACCGCGTGTGCTGACTTCACGACTGCTGCGCAGCCGAACGCAGGCTTCGCCAGCTGCTACAAGGACCGCGTTATGACGGATGTTGCTTCAACGGAAACGGAGTTTCCAATGCACTCAAGATTCCTGACGATCCAGAGCAAGATCGCCCTGCTCGCCGGCCTCTGCCTGTTGCTGGTAGTGGGTTTGCTGATGGGCTTGTCGCTTTACCAGACCCATCAAAGCAGCCAGCAAGTGGCCCAAGCCAGCAGCGAAATGCTCGCCAACGCGGCCAAGGAACACATGCAGGCGCTGGGCAAAGTACAGGCGATGCAGGTGCAACGCACCTTCATGCAGACTCACGAATATGGCCAAGGGTTGTCGCGTTATTTGCTGTACCTGAGGCAGTTGCAACAGCAGGGCAAATTGACCCGCCCACAATTGCGCCAGGAGCTGAGCACCCAGCTTCATCAAGCCTTGATCGACAAGCCCGACCTGCTCGGGCTTTATACCATTTTCGAACCCGACGCCCTCGACGGTGCCGACGCCAGTTTTGTCGACCAAGCCGTTGTGGGCAGCAACGAAACCGGGCGCTTTTCCCTGTACTGGGTGCAGAGCAAACCCGGCGAACTGCAAGCAGTGATCGGCGACGAAGCGCTGCTGGCCAACACCTCGCCCGGCCCCAGCGGCGCGCCGTACAACGCCTTCTACACCTGCGCCCGCGATACCCGCCAGGCTTGCGTGCTGGAGCCTTATTTCGACGAAGCCTCCGGTAGCCGCAAACTGGTGACCAGCATCGCCTTCCCGCTGCTGGATAACGGCAAAGTCATCGCTGTGGTCGGGCTCGACATCAACCTCGCCGCCCTGCAACAAAACAGCGAAGCCAGCGCCCATCAACTGTTCGATGGTCATGGACAGATCAGCATCGTCAGCCCGCGCGGGGTGATTTCCGCCAATAGCCAGGACGTCAGCCGCCTCGGTCAACCGCTGGAGAATGCCGAGGTCATGGACACGTTGCATCAGGGTCAACCGAAGGTGTTCGTCGATCAGCAGCAGATCAAGGTCCTCGAACCGTTGGCACCGATTGCCGGCGCGGCACCGTGGGGCGTGTTGGTCGGCGTGCCGCAAGACGTGCTGCTCGCACCCGTCACCACGCTGCAAAAGGAGCTCGATGCACAAGGTGTGCAAAGCACCGCGCTGGAGTTGTTGTTGGACGGTGGCTCGGCCCTGCTCGGCTTGCTGTTGATCTGGTACACCGCGTTTCGCATCACCCGGCCGCTGCAAGTGCTGACGCGGGTCATGGAAGATATTTCCTTGGGCGAAGGCGATTTGACCCGGCGCCTGGCGGTGCAATCGCGGGATGAAATCGGCCAACTGGCGACCGCGTTCAACCGCTTCGTCGAGCGCATCCATCACTCGATCCGCGAAGTGTCGTCGGCGGCGCTCGGCGTTAATGAAGGGGCCAAGCGCGTGCTGCTCGCCTCCAACGCGTCGCTGAGCAACTTCGACGAACAATCGACCCGCACCAACAGCGTCGCCGCCGCGATCAACCAACTGGGCGCCGCCGCACAAGAGATCGCCAACAATGCTTCCGACGCTTCACAACAGGCGTCTGCCGCACGGCAACAAGCCGAAGACGGGCGTCAGGTGGTGGAACGCACGATTCAGGTGATGAACGAACTGTCCGGCAAAATCAGCACCTCGTGCGTCAACATCGAAGTGCTCAACGACAAAACCGTGAACATCGGGCAGATCCTCGAAGTCATCAAAGGCATCTCGCAACAGACCAACCTGCTGGCACTCAACGCCGCCATCGAAGCCGCTCGCGCAGGTGAAGCAGGCCGTGGGTTTGCGGTGGTCGCCGATGAAGTGCGCAGCCTCGCCGGACGCACACAAACATCGGCAGCCGAGATCCAGCAGATGATCGAAGAACTGCAAATCGGCGCGCGCGAATCGGTGACCACCATGACCGAAAGCCAGCAGCACAGCGAGGAAAGCGTCAGCATCGCCAACCTGGCCGGCAAACGGCTAAGCAGCGTGACGCAGCGCATTGGCGAGATCGACAACGTCAACCAATCCGTGGCGGCGGCGACTGAGGAACAGACGTCGGTGGTTGAAGCGTTGAATGTCGACATTACCGAGATCAACACCCTGAATCAGCAAGGGGTGGAGAATTTGCAGTCGACGTTGCAGGCGTGTACGGAGCTGGAGCGCCAGGCGGATCGGTTGAATCAGCTTGTCGGTAGTTTCCGGATTTGAGAGATATGTTGCCTGACACATCGCCATCGCGAGCAAGCTCGCTCCCACAGTTAACCGCATTCCCCTGTGGGAGCGAGCTTGCTCGTGATGAACGATGACGCGGTGCATCAATGAATGCACGAGCAGGTCAGTTTCAGGCTTTTGGCAAATCCATTCGATAACCCGCCCCCGGCGCCCCTTCATGCATCGCAGCCTGAATATCGGCATACAAAGCGTTCGCCTCAGCGGTAGTGATTGATCGGGAACAATCACGCAATACCACGCGCAAAAGCACATTCTCCTGGCCCGGCAGCAGCCCTAACCGGTCAATTGCCTGCGCGGGTAAATCCGAGAACTCCCAACGTCCTTTGACCTGCATCTCCTCGATCCAGTCAGAACAGTCACCAGCGGCCTGCAGCATTTTCTCGGTCAACACCTCTTCACTCTGCCCCGATGTTACTGCCAGCGAAATATCACGAGCAATCGACGGCAAACGTGATACCGGGGACCATGGATTCAGATCATGCATCTGCGCCTGCACTCGCACGTTCTGATCACGCAGCAAGCGAATATCCGGAATACCTTTGCGCAACATCGTCAGGCGATCCAGCCCCATCCCTAATGCCAGCCCTCCATGACGCAACGGATCAATTTTCAAGCGCTCCAGCAAAGACCTGGCAATACGACCGCACTCCAGCACTTCAACCGGAACACCGTCATTCAATACATTCACTTCGATTCCGCCCTCTGTGTAGTGATGCGGACTGTCGCTGTAGACCCAGGATTTTTCTGGAATAGCGGACTTGAGGATGTCGCCGACCAGACACAACAGATGTTCATGCGTCGACAGCTCCGGGTCACCCAGCACCCAGATATCCATCTGATGCGGTTCCGCGCAATGCCAACGATCCCGACTATCGCGACGGAAAGTGATACCCGGCGCGGCCAGCAAGATCGTTTGCCCCGTTTGCCGCACTTGAGCCGCTCGCTGAAGCGCTGCCGGAATCTGGCTGGTGGTTTGTGTTCTCAACAGCGAGTACTCATCGACCCAACGGGTGTGTTCACTCCCAAGCGTGACCTCGGCCGAGTCATAGCCGAGTAATCCGTAATTTTCTTCGGCGGACACAATCCGCGGCCCCGTCTGTAGTTGCGGTAGGGGCCAGCCTTTTTCAACGAGTCCTTGGAGGATCTCAGTTAGGAGGAGCCGGACGGAGTGGTCGGGATTGTTTGATTCGGTTAGATCAACCATTAATAGGGCTTGATGAACAGACGTATCCGTCAGATATTTCTTTGATGCATTCACTATATAACCCTCTCTACAATTGAGTGTCGAGCTAAAAACCAAGCCCATAAATAAACCTAATGACACAAGATCACTAATCACAACCAAAGAAAGCAATATTTAAAATTTTCAGAACAAGACTACAGACCGGACTTACACAAATAACCGCTTTGAACACCCCAAGAATATTCATAGCCAAAATGATTCTAAAAAACTCCAAACAAACTGTTTATCACGTCAAAAAAATCTGTATTAATTAGTCCTCTCCCGAGCAGTTCAGGGAGAAAAAAACCAAAATAATGAAAAAGGATGATCAAATGAAAAATAAAAAAAACATCAAAGAGAAGCTTAACCGGATCACTTCTGGCCCGGAGAATTTCGGGTGGGTGCCTTTGGCTTGGGCTCACACTGAGGAGTAAATAGCTCTAATGCACGGCAAGCTTTCTTGCCGTGCATTAAAAAACCAGGAGGGTTATATGTCACCACCGAATAAGATATCGACACTCTTCGGCCATGAGAAGCCATCCATCATCGCGGACTCTGAGGACTTCCTCAGAGAATGTGCGCTACTAGGATTCAACACGGCCAATATTTCTGGGCTACAGAAATTACCAAAAAACAGTATTGTGTTTTCTTTTAGCAACGACGCTGCAAAAAAAACGTTCGAGCTAGCAAAAAACACAGAAAGCAAGAAAAGTGTATTCTGCGCGGCTCAAGTGTTCGAGCCCACCGTAGCTAATGCTCTCTATAGCTTGAAGCTTTTGCTGAGCAGCAATTTTGAACATGCCTTGAGCACGCAGCGTTCTGTGTTACATATGCTCAATTCAAATGACAAATTTTTCCTGTCTGGTAACGACGCCGACGCCCAAGTCTCAATTTTTTCACACGCCCAGCCTTACGCACTACTTGCTGAAGACGTATCCCACGATTTTGTTCAGTCCGTAGCAGAGTTCTTTGAAGTTCATTACGCACACATGAACCCACAAGAGCCCTGTCCGTTTTCTTTTACCGGAACATTAAAAATCGCGGGAATTCTGACCGTACTTAGAAAGACCAACTCGACACTCCCCGAGGGTTTGAAAATCTCACTTAAATGGCTGAGCGATCGAATATCGGAAGAAGGAGCACTCTTATCAGTCAAAGACAACACTATCACCTCACTTCAAATAAAAAACGAGGACCACGTAAAGCTTCTGGATCTTGCGGCCGGTTCCCGCGGGCTTAAGCTGACGGAGTTTGCAATCGGGGTCAACGAGGCTATTGCTTTAAATATTGATTACAAAATCAATTCACAAATGAATGAAGGCATCAACGGAGTTCATTTAGCTATTGGTGATGGGTCGTCCGGCTATCACATCGACTTCCTTAGTCCAGCTGTAAGCGTGCATCCAGAGCACTAGTGATTTTAGTAACACGCTTAATTAAAAGTCTCGATCTAGATCTCCTATTTTAACAAGTGTCTAAGATGCGTCGCCTCATACATCGTCTTCGCGAGCAGACTCACTCCCACAGTTGACCGAGTTGTCCAGCCGGACGCGGTTTAATGTGGGAGCGAGCTTACTCGCGATGAACGATGACGCGGTATTACGGTTACTACTTCGCCACTTCGACGTTATCCATCATCCGGTTCACCGCCAACTCCGCCTGCATGATGATCTGCTGAATACCCATCGCCGTGTTCCGATGCGGCCCTTCCAGGTGCGCGGCGAAATCGCTGGTCATGACGCTGGCCGAGGCCAGTGATTCGCAGGTGTGTGCCAGCAGGTCTTCGTCTTTGATGTCCGGAGCGATCATGAACATGGTGCTCGGTTTGCGGCCGACCGGGGTTTTGAGGGCGTCGGGGTTGAGGTAGTGATCGAGGGCGCGCTCGGCGGCTTCGTGGAGCTTTTTGGAATCGAGTGATTCGTAGGGGGATGCCGGATCTGTGTCTGGCGGGTTTGGAGTCACTTTGCACATATTCATACGTTACCTGTTCGGGCAGCCACGCCTCGCTACTAATACGAGGGGTGGCGGCTGTACGCAGGTTAGTAGACCGGGGAACGTAGAGAAAGCCGGCGCGCCCGAGGGCGCCCTACGCACAGCCACCATCAGGTACAGGTATGGAAATACCTTTCTGACAGACGCCTATGCACTCTATGAACCTCGGGCTACTAAACCCGATCACTGGGAATCAGTGACGGGATCAAGTTACCGAGGGCGTCCAAAGCGCACAAGCCGGCGGATTCTGGCGTAGTCGTAGGCAATGGCGCAAGGCGTTGTAGCTTTCAGGAAGTAACCTTAAACGCCTTTAAACATTACTCCGAGCGGGCACCGCCTTCGCGAGCAAGTCGAATCGTCGCACCGCCGCTCCCACAGTTGGCCGAGTTGTTCAGGAAAACGCGGTCTAAATGTGGGAGCGGGCTTGCCCGCGAAGAACGATAACGCGGTCTACCTGCCAGACTCAGCAATGCGCCCCAGCATGCTCAACCCGATGAAATAACCGATTGAAATACACCAGACTATCCCCCGCCCCACGCACGCCCACCTTCGACAATTCGACAAACATCACCGAGTGCGATCCCACTTCCTTGCACTCGGTAATCCGCCCTTCCAGCTGGACCAGGGCATCGCGCAGCACCGGCACATCGGCCGCGCCGTCGTCCCACAGGTCCCAGGCAAAACGTTCGGCCATTGGCACCTGAGTCATGCCGGCAAAGTGCCGGGCCAACTCTTCCTGTTCGCTGCACAGCACGTTCACGCACAGGTGGCCATTGGTGCGGAACACGTCGTGGGTGGCGCTGTTGCGGTTGACGCAGACCAGCACGGTCGGCGGCGAGTCGGTCACCGAACAGACAGCGCTGGCGGTGATACCGCAGCGTCCGCCGGGGCCGTTGGTGGTGATGATGTTCACCGCCGCCGGCAGCTGCGCCATGGCGTTGCGAAAGTCGATTTGCTGCTGGCTCAGGTCGGCCATGTCGGTGCCCCTTCCTTCAGGAGGACCGTCGTTGCGCGGCCCCTAAGTTATGGAACAAGACTAAGACCCGGCGCGGCCCGCAACCATTCTGACGATCCCCATGGCGAGGTGGGCTTTCCGCTAGTCGACTAGGTGGTTTCTTTATCGTCAGGGCCCGTTGCAATGGGTATTCTGCTTTGAGGCGCCAACATAGGCGCCAACGTCCGCCGCAGCGTGCCCGCGTGCGAAAACAATAATGAGAAAATCCCGTGGCAGTCCCTGATGGAAACCCGCAAACCGATTGTTTACATCGTCGATGACGACAAAGACCTGCGCACCTCGCTCGCCTGGTTGCTGGAGTCGGTCAGCGTGCAAGCGCAATGCTTTGCCGGCGCTGAAGAGTTCCTGAGCCAGTACGATCCCAAGCAACCGGCCTGCCTGGTGCTGGACGTGCGCATGCCGGAGACCAGCGGCTTTCAGTTGCAGGAAATCCTCAACCAGCGTGGCAGCACCTTGCCGACCATTTTCGTCTCGGCCCATGGCGACATTCCGATGTCGGTCATGGCGATGAAAAAGGGTGCGCTGGACTTCGTCGAGAAGCCCTACAACCCGCAGCAGATGATCGACCGCATACAGGCGGCGCTGAAGACCTCCGTGCAGGCCCAGGCCGATCAGCAGCAGCGCAAGAACCTGCAAGGCAAGCTCGCGCTGCTGACCAGTCGGGAACGGGAAGTGTTGATGCTGGTGATCGATGGCAAGGCCAGCAAAGTGATCGCCCGGGAGCTGAACATCAGCGTGAAAACCGTTGACGTGCACCGGACCAAGATCAAGGAAAAGATGGGCGTGAGCAGCATTGCGATGCTGGTGCGGGAAGTGCTGCATTTGCCGGTGGAAGAGCCTGCCAGGCACTGATCCCCGCCATGCCCCGCTCCTTGTAGGAGCTATCGAGTGAAACGAGGCTGCGATCTTTTGATCTTCAGCGATTTCAGATCCGCCAAAGATCAAGATCAAAAGATCGCAGCCTCGTTTCACTCGATAGCTCCTACAGGGAGCGGTGGGTTTGAGATTGACGGTGGGTCAGTGGCTATAACGCTTGCGATACTCCCCCGGCGACACGCCGAAACGTGACTTGAACGCCGACGAAAAGTAGCTGGAATCCGAGAAGCCCCAGGCGTAGCACAGGGCAGAAAGTTTCTGCTCGACATCCGAGCGGCGCAGGTTTTCGGCGCAAAAATCCAGGCGCCGGTGCTTGATGTATTGCGCCACCACCAGGCCGCGCTTGGAGAACATCCGGTACAGCCCGCGCACCGAAATCCCCACCTCACGAGCAATCAACTCGGGGCACAGTTCCTCGGCACCGATGTGCTCGTCGATGTAGGCGATGGTTTTGCGAAATTGCCGCTCGTGGGCATCTACGCTGACGTCCCGGGCGCTGATGCCCGGCAAGAGCAGACTGACCAGCGCGTCGAGCACCGCTTCGCTTTCCTGCATGTCCAGACTGTGCTGCTGCCGGGTTTCCAGGACCATGCGGTTGGCCAACGCGGCCAACGGCGTGTTGGCCGGGATGCGTGTGGCGCAGTTGACCGCGTTAAAGTGCGAACCTCGCTCCACCACCTGACGCGGCAAAATCAGCGACAGTTGCCGGGAGTCGTCGTTGTAGGTCATGTCACTGGGGCGGCAGGCGTCGATCAGGGCGATGTCGCCGCACCCCAGCTGGGCACGGTGGTCACCCTGTTCAAGTTGCGAACTGCCGTTCAGTTGAAACACCGCGTAGTAATGGCCGTCGCTGCTGGTGCTCACATCCTTGCTGGTGCGATACAGGTGCACGTGCGCCATGTCGACCACGCTCAGATTGATCGCGCCGCTGCGGAACTCCGACAGCTCGCCGTAAAAATTCGCGTCCAGTGCGCGGGCATCGAAGCGCCCACAGGCCTGATTGACCTGGCTTAACCAACTTTCAAATGCATCGTTGCGCACTGCCGAAGAAGTAATCATGACCGCAAGGCCTCACGTCAGTTTTATTGTTATTTTTCGACCGTTTCGCCGAACGGTTCGATGAATACAGGTGCAGTGACCGTCGCCTCCTTAGACGGTCGTAGGGCGCCGATTTAATCGACTCCCACGCAATGTTTCCAGGGGTTTAGCGGGTTAAAGGTCCAATACCAGACGAGCGGAAAGCGCTCGCGAAACGCAGGCGCAAATCTGCTTGTTGCCTGCCTTCTCCTTGTTCGACAAACAGTTGTCACGATGCTCCGGCACGCCGTCCAGCACCTCGACGATACAGGTGCCGCAAATGCCTTCACGGCACTCGGTGTCTATGTCGCAGCCGTAGGCCTGCAACACGTCGACCAGACTGGCATCCGCCGGCACTTGCAGCACCACGCCAGAGCTGGCCAGTTCGACTTCAAAACCGCCGCTCGGGCCGGCATTGGCGGCCGGATCGGCCTGAAAATGTTCCAGGTGAATGGCGTCGTCAGAACGGCTGCGCGCCGCTACTTCGACCACTTTGTTCATGAACGGCGCCGGGCCGCAGGTGTAGACGTGGGCAGCGCTGCCCGCCTGACTCAGGCTGTCCGTCAATGCCGCGTCCATATCACCCGGCTCAACGCCGTAGTGGAACTGCACATGATCGGCAAAGGTGCTGGCCAACAGAGCGGAAAATGCGGCGTACTCCGGCGAACGGGCAAAGTAGTGCAAGCGATACGGCTGGCCACTTTCCGCCAGCCGATAGGCCATGCTCAACAGCGGCGTGACACCGATTCCGGCGGCGAACAGCACATGCTCGGCGGCCGTCGGGTCGAGGCGGAACAGGTTGCGCGGCGCACCCATTTCCAGCTCCATGCCCTCTTCCACTTGTTCATGCAGCGCCAGCGAGCCTCCGCGCGACTGCGCTTCTTTCTTCACCGCCACCAGATACGCGCGGCGATCCTGCGGCGGGCTGCACAGCGAATACTGGCGGGTCACCCCGGTCGGCCCGGTCAGGTCGACATGCGCCCCCGGTTCATAACTGTCGAGTGGTTGACCGTCACTGCGCACGAGGCGAAAGGAACGGATATCCAGCGCTTCGTCGACGATCCTTTCGATCCTCACTTTCATCATTGCATCACCTGAAATTCGGTTGATTTTGTGTGTTGAGCCGTCCAGCGCTCCCTGTAGCAGCTGCCGAGCCTGCGAGGCTGCGTTCGCCTGTAGCAGCTGTCGAGCTTGCGAGGCTGCGTTCGGCTGCGCAGCAGTCGTAAAACCTGAGTGCGCGGTCTTCCTTAAAGACCGCATCGCCTGATTTCACGACTGCTGCGCAGCCGAACGCAGCCTCGCAGGCTCGGCAGCTGCTACAGGTAGCGGCGCGGCGAATATCAGCGCATGAACAGGCCGCCGTTGATGTCCCAGCACGCGCCCGTAACCGAAGCCGCGTTGTCAGCGATCAACAGCAACACGCTGTCGGCGATGTACTCCGGATCCCCAAGTTCACCGGCCGGAATCATTTTCAATATCTGTTCCAGACGCTCCGGCGCTACGCTTTCGCGCACGATCGGCAAGTCCAGTGGCCCCGGCGAGATGCTGTTGACCGTCACCCCTTGGGGGGCCAGTTCACGAGCGAAGACTTTGGTCAGCGTCGCCACGCCACCCTTGGCCGCCGCATAGTGCGCGCCCGTGGCGGTGCCGCCGTTCTGCCCGGCGAGCGATGCGATGTTGACGATGCGGCCAAAACCGCGCTCGGCAAAATGCGCGCCGAACACCTGACACGCGACAAACGTGCCGCGCAGATTGATCGCCATCGACTCGTCGAATTCTTCCGGGGTGATGTCCATCAGCGCCGCGACTTTCGACTGGCCGGCGTTGTTCACCAGGATGTCAGTGCCGCCCCAACGCTCGGCGAGCAGGTCACGGGCCCGGACAAAATCCGCTTTGTTACGCACATCCAGCTCGATGGCGACGGCACTTCCGCCGCTGCCATCCAGCTCAGCCGCCAGACGTTGCACACCGTCGAGGCGCACATCCGCCAGGCCCACGCGATACCCCGCCGCGTGCAAGCGACGGGCGATGCATTCGCCAAGACCGCGCGAAGCGCCGGTCACCAGGGCTACTCGATTCATGATGTTATCCCTCACAGCAGGAAGCCGAGCGCGCTCAGGCTGTCGGTGGAATTGATCAGGCGCACGACCTTGCGTTCGAGCTTCGCCACACCGTCGGTGAAGCGAATGCGGTGGTTCAAGTCGGCCACGAACGGCGTGTGCACGCCGCGTTTGTAGGCGTACAGCAGCTGCGCAGAATTGACTTCAACCAGGTCGCCCGCCGCTTCCACCAAACGAAAACGCGAAACGCTGCGGATGGTTTTTGCCGCATCCACCGCCGACGGCGAATAGCCGGCGGTCAGGCGTTCGATGCGCAAATCCCGCATGCGCGCATCGTCATAGGCGTAGTTCAGCGTGGCCTCGAAGTCTTCGGTGTCCGGGTCGATCGGCACGATGTACAAACCGCTGTCGCTCCACAAGGTCGCCCATTCGGTGTAGTTCTTGTGGTCGAGCAGTTCGGCTTCGCGCCAGATGAATTCGATGGCCTGGGCCAACGGGCCGGAAAAACCGTTCAGGGTGTCGTGATTGCTCATTGGCTCATCATCCTTTTCCACATGTCATAGGCACCGCGCATGCCGCCCTCGTCGGTGGCGTGGGACACCTTGTCGCCGTTTTCAGCGGTGATTTCGCGATTGAGGCCGCGGTTGACCAGGATCGGCGCGTCGACGCCGGCGTATGAGCCGCGTTGCACACGGTCCCAGGCCTCGGCGTCGTCCGGGCTGCCGAAACCGAACGGGCCCTGGAAGTGTTCGTGAATGCGCATGCGTTCGCGGTTGGCGATCTCCGGGCCGCCGTCCATGCCGAGGGCGACGTGGCGGATTTCGGTTTCGGTGACCGAGACCGGGCGCAGCACGCGGAAGAACGACATCGACATCGCGACGTTCGGGAACAGGTTCAGGTTGAAACCGGCGCCATGCAGCGAACGCACGATGCGGCGTACCTGCGCGGGTTCCATGGTTTTCGACAGCTCGGCGGTCACATGGGCGAAGCGCTCCTGTAACTGTTCAGTGCCGTCGTCGTGATCGAGGTCGACGTGCTCGGGCACCATCACCATCACGCTGTGGCCGTTGCCCAATGAATGGGTGACTGCCTGTTCGTCGGTCATGAACGAGAGCATTTCCGAGGTTTCTTCATCCACCGACGACATGAACGACTTGTGCACGATCGGGAAGTGGTAACCGTCGGTGGTGTTTTCCAGCTGGATCTTCCAGTTGCCCTTGAAGCTGAACTTGTGTTCGCCCTGGGTCTTGATCGGATAACCGGCGCCCTGCTTCATGAACAGGTCCATCCAGTGTTTCGCACCGCCGAGGAAATCTTCAAGCGGTTCGATCTCGTCGTTGTAGCTGGCGAAGACCATGCCGGCGTAGCTCTCGACACGCAGGCTGGTGAGCGGCAGTTCGGACTTTTCGAGAATGCCTTCGTAGCCGTCCGGGTACGGCAGCGCGCGCAACTTGCCCTCCAGGCCATACGACCAGCTGTGGTACGGGCAGGTGAAACCGGTGGCGTTGCCCTTGGGCTTCTCGCACACGGTGGCGCCACGGTGCCGGCAACGGTTTTCGAGGACATTGATGTTGCCCTTCTTGTCGCGCACCACAATCACCGGACGACGGCCGATGGTCGCGGTCTTGAAATCACCGCTGTTGCGCACTTCGCTTTCGTGGGCGACCCACACCCAGGTGCGGTAGAAAATCTTGTCCAGCTCGGCTTCGAACAGCGCCGGGTCGTTGTACAGCGAGACGTCGACGCGGTCGTGACTGACCAGTTCGTCGGGGCTTTTCGATGATGCGATCAGCCGGTATTCATGAGTGCTCATGCGGTTCTCCTCATGGCTTTTTATGACTTGTTGTTAGGGGTGCATGCTGTGTTGCAGTTGCGCACCGAAGGCGCAGACCACTTCGTCCTGACCTTTACGGCCAACAATCTGCAGGCCGACTTTCAGCCCGCCGCCATCCAGTTCCACCGGCACCGTCAGCGCCGGATGGCCGCTGAGGTTGAAAGGTCGAACCAGCGGGGTCATGCCGGCCACGGCTTTGCTCGCGCTGCGCGCTTCGATCAGCGTCGGTGGCAGGCTCGGCATCGTCGGCAACAGCAGCACCGCAAATTCTTCCAACGCGGCGTCCACCTGCTGACTGAACCGTGCGCGGACTTTCTCCGCTTGCGCCAGTTCGGCGAAGCTGGTGCGGCTGGCAGCCAGCAGGCGTTGCTCGACGTCCGCACCGATCAGGCCTTGACCGGTGAGGTGGCCAAACGCGGCCCAGTTTTCACAATTAATCACGGTCAGGCCGGCGGCGAAGGCCGCTTCGAATTCACTCAGGTGCAGGTTGCTGCGGCGCCAGCCTGCGCGATCGGCGGCGGTGCCGAGGCTCGCTTGCAAGTGCGGGTCGCAGGCGACGTTGAGGAAACCGACTGACGCGTTGCTCGGAGGCAAACCCTGCACCTGGAAACCAGGGCAAATCACCTGCATCGCCGCGATCAAATCGTCCATGTCAGCCGCAAACGGTCCGACGCAATCGAGGCTGGACACCGCCGGATGCGCGCCGACCCGGCTGACTCGCCCGTAAGTCGGCTTCAACCCGGCAATGCCGCAGCACGCCGCCGGCACGCGCACCGAACCGCCGGTGTCGGTGCCGATGGCGATGTCCGCCAGCCCGGCCGCAACTGCAGCGGCCGAACCACTGGAAGAACCGCCCGGCACGCGATCCGGGGCTTGCGGGTTGATCGGCGTGCCGGTCCAGTCGTTGATGCCGGTGACGCCGAAGGCCAGTTCATGCAGGTTGGTTTTGCCGACGATTTGCCAGCCGGCGTCGAGGATCGCGTCCACCACATCGGCGTTACGGCTCGCTGGTTCCGCCTCGGCAAACGCGCGGCTGCCCGAGCGGGTCGGATGGCCGGCGATGTCGATCGAGTCTTTGATCGCAACTCGCTTGCCGTTGCCACCGAGTAAAAATTCGCTGATAAACGTGCTCATGCGCTCAGCTCCGTGTTGAACAAACGTTGCGTGCGAAAATGCGCGATCAGCCAGGCATCTTCGACGCAGCGAAAATCGATATTCAGGCGCGTGCCGAACAGCTCGCTGCGCCCATCGGCGTAAGTAGAAATCTGCTGCATGATCCACTGCCCCCGGGCCGTGCCGCCGTCGACCACAATCGATTCGCTGGTGAGGTAATGCAGGTTCAGCTGAAAGTGATCCGACGGCGGCAAGTACCCACCGACGAACGCCGCCACTGCATCACGCCCGCGGTGCTGGCCGAAGGTCTGCGCAGTCTGGCTGTCGACGCCTTCCCAGATCGCGTCTTCACTGAACAACTCAGCCAATTCACGGACATAGGTCGGTGCTCTCGGCACATCGCACAGGTCCATGTAGCGCGCCATCAAGCGCCGCACCTGGCTCTCCCCTTCGAGCGTCGCGAGACGTTGCAGCAAGGCCTCGTTCATGGCTTACACCTTGGCCGCATCGGGGATGGTCAACGGACGACCGATGCGCGCTTCGACCTTGGCGTAGCGCCACAGGCTGTATTCGTTCACCGGTGTGGTGCGGAACAGGTTGCAGGCGTCGATCACCGATTGATGGCAGTCGACGTCGGCCATGATGTAGACGGTCCACGGCGACGTGGTGGACGGGCCGACCATCAGCCGGTCATCGTCCATCGCCCCGAGCACGGTGATGCCGGGCATGGCGCCGAGCGAGCCCATCATCTGGCTGAAGCCTTTCCACACGCTCAAGCCTTCGCCGGTGGGCAGGTCGAAAAAGTTTTGTGTGATGCCAATGCAAAAGACGACGCGCAGGGGTTCTTGGGTGGTCTGGGACATGGGTGTTGATCCTTGAAGAGAGGGTTCAGATGTAGCCAGGGAATGGCGGCACGCCGAGGAACACCGAGCCGGCGCCGTCGTACAGGCCTTCGCTGAGGAATGCGTGCTGGGTCACCACCATCGAGTCGCGCAGGTAACGCTGCAGCGGATGGCGCAGGTAAATCGCGGTGGTGCCGGCTAGGCTGTAAGCGCTTTGCACCACCGCGGCTCCGGCCTGGGACACGTGGATGGCAGAGAGGCGCAACAGGCTGGTCTGTTCGACGGTGACCGGGTTGCCGGCGAGGATCGAGTTCCACACTTGCTCGGTCGCGCTGTAGAAGAAACCGCGTGCGGCGGCCAGTTGCGCTTCGGCCTTGGCGATTTCAATACGCACGTAAGCGCGGTCGGCCATTTTCGGTGCGCCGGTGATGCCGCTACCGGCGGCCATGCGGCTGACTTCATCGAGAGCCGCGCGGGCCAGGCCGAGGTTGACCACCGCCAGCACCTGCGCGGCGTAGGCAATCGACGGGTAGCGGAACAGCGGCTCGTCGATGGTTGAAGCCCCGCCGCGAATAAAGGTCCAGCGCTCGTCGACGTGTTTGTCAGTGACGCGCAGGTCATGGCTGCCGGTGCCTTTGAGGCCGACCACGTCCCAGTTCTCGATGATGTCGACCTGATCCGCGCGGAAGACGGCTGTGCGCGGCTTGCCACCGGCCGCGCCGATACCGACGCCGAGCAGGTCGGCACCTTTGCAACCGCTGGCGAATTTCCAGGTGCCGCTGACCTGCCAGCCACCGTCGACGGCTTCGGCGGGTTGCAACGGGAACAGGCCCCCGGCGAACACCAGGTCCGGGCTGTCGGCGTAGATTTCAGCGAGGGTTTCTGGCGGCAACGCGGCGAGATAAACGCCGGCACTGCCGAAACTGGCAACCCAGCCGGCGGAACCGTCGGCTTCGGAGATGCGTTCGATCATCTCCAGAAAAAGCGCCGGCGCCAGAGCGTCACCACCGAAGCATTTGGGCGTGGCGGCGCGGTAGATGCCCACCTGCTTGAAGCGCTCGATCATGTCCCGTGGCACGTGGGAGCCGGCGTCGAATTCATCGCGACGCTGGCGCACTTCCTCCAGCACTAGCTCAAAGTTCTGGCTGTGGACGGTGGTGTCATCGACGCCTGGCAGCGGGTCTTGTTGCGCGACAGCTGAACGCAGCATGGGCTTCTCTCCGTTTATTTGTTATTAGCCGGTATGGGTAACCACACACCTTGATCAGAAGCCGAGCCCTGTAGGAGCCGGCTTGCTGGCGATAGCCGTTACGCGGTGTGTCTGAATCACCGCGGCGCCTGATTCGCCAGCAAGCCGGCTCCTACAGAGGCGTGCCGTGGTTATCCGTGCATTGAGGTCCAGTGTAAAAACCGTATCCGCTCGCCACTATTGGGGCGTGTAGCCCGCCGGCTAAAGAAAACCCCTAGCCCGCCCCCGGTTACCTCTGAGCGCATCCCTGCGCGCATGTCGGTATAAAACGCCATACTTCGACTTCACCCGGAGTCGACCTCTCTGCCGCCAAGGGCTGCGTGATGTATCTGCCAAAACCGAACGATTTCTATGCCCTCATCGAAGCCATGCCGTTGTGCATCATTCTTCATGACGCCCACAGCAAGGAGATCCTGTGGGCCAATGCCGCAGCCCTGGCGGCGCTGGGTTTTACCCTGGAAGAACTGACGCCGCTCAAAGCCCCGGACATGACCCGCGATGCGCCGCAATACCGGCGCTCGGTGGGTTTGCGTTGGCTGGAAGGCGCAGCGCGCACCGGCCAGCGCGCCATCGAGTGGTGTTATCGCTCCAAGCAAGGGGTGGAAATTCTCTCGGAAGCGGTGGCGACGCTGGTGCATCTGGAGGGTCGCGATGTGCTGATGGTGCAGTTCCGCGACATCTCCAAGGAAGACAAGGTCAAGCGCGACCTCAAGCGTTTCGAAAGCCGCCTCAAGGCCTTTATGCAGGACCTGGCCGAAGGCGTTGCGGTGCTGGGGCCGCAGGGTGATATCCGCTTTATCAGTGAGTCCGCCGCGCAACTGCTCAACAGCGAGGATCACCCGCTGATCGGCGAAAACTTCCTCGACTGGTGCGACGAGGCCTCACGCCAGCGCCTGTTGCAACAGTTGTCCTGCGAGCAACCGGAACACGCGCCGTTCAGCGTTCACTATCACCTGCAACGGCGTGACGGCGAATGGCGCTGGCACCATGCGACGTGCCGCTATATCGAAATCGAAGACGACCTGGTCGGCCACTTGCTGCTGTTTCGCGACGTCACCGAACAGGTGCGCGCCGAAGAAGCCCGGCGTGTTAGCGAGCAAAAGCTGGAATACCTGGCGCGCTATAACGCCATGGGCGAAATGGCTGTGGCGATTGCCCATGAGCTGAGTCAGCCGCTGGCGGCCACGCGCAATTTCATCGAAGGCGCGGTGATTCGCCTGGGCAAAGATCAAACCCAGGATCAGGGCGTCGCCTGGGGTTTGCAGAACGCGGTGCGGCAAATCGAGCATGCGTCGGTGATCATCAAAAGCGTGCGCGAATACGTGGTCAAGCTCGAGCAATCCGCAGAACTGATCGACCTCAACGAGCTGCTGCGCGAAACCCAATACTTCATCCGCCTGCGCGCCGACCCGAGCCTGGTCAAGGTCGAGATCGTCACCACCCCCGAGCCGCTGCTGATCAGTTGCGAGAAAGTGCTGATCGGCCAGGTCATCCTCAACCTGGCTTTTAACGCAATCGAAGAAATGAGCGACTTGCCTCCCGAACGGCGCGTGCTGTGCATTCAGGCCTGTCTTGGCGAGCAGGTTGCCTTGGTGCGGGTTGAGGATTGCGGTCGCGGCATTGGGGCGCTGGCGCAAGACAAGCTGTTCGATGGTTTCTTCTCTTCCAAGGTTAGCGGTAACGGCATTGGCCTGGCGTTGTGCAAAAACATCATCGGCCGCCATCGCGGGGATATCTGGGCGCAAAACCTGGAGCCTTGCGGCGCTGTGTTCACCTTCTCCCTTCCCCTCGCAGATCCCATCTAAAAGTCGCTGCTGACCTGTAGCAGCTGCCGAAGGCTGCGTTCGGCTGCGCAGCAGTCGTAAAACCAGAACACGCGGTGTGTCAGAAGAACCGTGCAAGCCGGGTTTACGACTGCTGCGCAGCCGAACGCAGCCTTCGGCAGCTGCTACAGGTGCGCGATCGCCGACGTTGATTAGTCTGCGTTTGAATCGCTTTTTGCAGTGTGTGCGGCCTGTTCCCCAAGACTGGCACAGACACACAAACACTTGGCAGCCACAGCAATTCTCCCGTTTTCACGGCGAGGCAGAATCGAATTGTAAAAATCTGCCCAAGCACCCGCGATCTGCGTGAATAACAATTCAGGGAGTTCCCCTAATGCGAACCAACAGGATCAACGTACAGTCAGCGCTAGGTCTGAGCCTGCTTGTACTCGGCTTGAACAGCGCCCGTGCGGACCTGCCAGCCGACACCATCGGCCAGACCGTCCTGGCCTTTCCGCCGGAAGTTCACCGCGCGTTCATCGTCGACGTCGAATTCGAAAGCTTCGTGACCGGCCGCGTCACCGTGGTCGACCCCGATAAAAAACGCGTGCTCGGCATGGTGCCGACCGGTTTTGCCGCGCCGTCGACCCTCAGCCATGATCAGAAAACCCTCTACAGCGCCGACATCTTTTACTCGCGTGGCACGCGTGGCACCCGCACCGATGTGTTGACCGCGTGGGACAGTTCGACCCTGTCCCCGGCCTGGGAACTGTTGATTCCGAACAAGCGCGCCGAATCCCTGACCCAGCGCTACGGCCTGAAGACCAGCGGCGATGACCGTTTCGTCTACGTCTACAACTTCACGCCATCGACCTCAGTGACCGTGGTCGACACTCAGGCCAAGTCCGTCGCCGCTGAACTGGCGATCCCAGGCTGTGTGCTCAACTACCCGGTCGGCAACCGCCGCTTCGCCTCGCTATGCGGCGACGGCAGCTTGCAGGTGATCACGCTCAACGATCAGGGCCAGGAAACCGCGCGCAGCCGCACGCCGTTCTTCGACCCGAATGCCGAGAAGCTCAACGAACGCGCAGTGAACGTCGGCGACACCTATTACTTCACCACCACCACGGGCACCGTCCGCCCGGTGGATTTTGCTGGCGACGCACCGAAAATCCTGCCGTCGTGGTCGTTGACCACCGACGAGGAAAAGAAAGCCGGCTGGGCACCGGGTGGTTGGCAGCTGATGGCCGTCGCGCCGAAGCTGAACCGTTTGTACGTGCTGATGCACGACGCTCACGAACCGATGAAGTGGGAAGACCCAAGCCCTCTGATCTGGGCGTTTGATCTGAAAACCCACAAGAAAGTAGCGACCCTTGAAGCACCGGTGCCGGTGTGGAGTATGCAGGCCACCGGCGATGACAAGCCGCTGTTGCTGGGTGCCGACGTCGCGGGCGGTTTGCAGATCTTCGACCTCACGACCAACACGTTCACCGGCAGCATGCCGAAAGTCGCGAAAACCGCGACTCAGGTCATGAGCTACTAAGCGAGGTTCGGCCATGCACTTAGATCCGATCTTCATCATTGCCAGCGCCCTCGCCACTGCGGTGTTGCTGGCCAGTGCCGCGACGCACAAGGTGCGCGCGCCGGCACGTTTTGCCAAACAGTTGGCGGACTACCAACTGTTGCCCCAGGCGTTTGTGCGCCCGGTCGCCCGTGTGATTCCAGCGGTAGAGCTGGTGATCGCCTTTACGCTGCTGGTGCCGGTCAGCCGGTATTGGGCAGCGTTGGCGGCGGCCGGTTTGATTGCGCTGTACGCCGCCGCCATCGGCATCAACCTGTGGCGCGGTCGTCGCGACATTGACTGCGGCTGTGCCGGTCCCGACCAGGCACAACCACTGCGCCCGGTACTGCTGTTGCGCAACAGCGCACTGGTGGGTCTGGCGTTGCTGGCCAGCGTCTCGCCGGTTGTTCGTGACCTTGGTTTTTTCGACGGTTTCGTCACTGTTGCCGCCAGCGCCGTTGCGCTGCTGATCTACGCCGCGGCCGATGGCTTGCTGGCGAACTCCCCTCTTCTGCTCAAACTGATTGGTAGGTGATCAATGGAAGGCTTAATCGTTTCCAACGTTCTGCTCTGGGTACTGCTGGTGGCCGTGGCGTTTGCCGTCATGGGCCTGGTCCGGCAGATTGGTGTGTTGCACGGTCGTCTCGCTCCAGCCGGTGCGTTGATGATGGACAAAGGCGTGGCGGTCAATGAAGCCGCGCCGCAAGTCACTGCCTCCGACCGCCATGGTCGCCCGGTTAACTTCGGCTATGCCGGGGAAAAATCGCAACTGCTGTTCTTCCTCTCGCCGACCTGCCCGATCTGCAAATCGCTGTTGCCGGCGATCAAATCCATCGCCAAGGAACAGGCCGACCGCCTCGACGTGGTGTTCATCAGCGACGGCGACATGGACGCCCAGCAAAAGCTGATCCGCGAACACAAACTGGACGACGCCACTTATGTGGTTGGCCCGGAAGTGGGCATGACCTACCAGATCGGCAAGCTGCCGTACGCCGCCCTGATCGACAAAACCGGCACCCTGCGCGCCAAAGGCCTGGTCAACTCCCGTGAGCACCTGGACAGCCTGTTCGAAGTCGAGCACCTGAAAAAGGCCACGTTGCAGGAATACCTCAACAGCCAGCCGCACGAACATGACCACAGCCACGGCCATAGCCACTGATTAAGGCAGGGAGACTTTTATGAAACTGCTGGATCTGTTGTTCGAGCGCTCGACACGTCGAGTGGCCGACACCACCTCACGCCGCAAATTGCTGGCACGCATGGGTTCTTTGATGGTGGCCGGCGCCGCACTGCCGCTGCTGTTGCCGCTGGACCGCACCAGCAAGGCCCTGGCCGCCGACAATCCGAAGGCTGGCGATCCCGGTGATCCGAACACCTGCGATTACTGGCGCTACTGTTCCATCGACGGCTTCTTGTGCAGCTGCTGCGGCGGTTCGGTGACGTCCTGCCCGCCGGGCACCGAAGCCTCGCAAGTGACCTGGATCGGCACCTGCCGCAACCCGGCCGACGGCAAGGACTACATCATTTCGTATAACGACTGCTGCGGTAAGCAAAGCTGTGCCCAGTGCGCTTGCACCCGTAACGACAGTGAAGAACCGGCCTACCGCCCGTTCAACAACAACGATGTGAACTGGTGCCTGGCCGCCAAGTCGCACATCTATCACTGCACCGTTTCGATCATCCGCGGCGTCGCCGTCTAACGCGCGTTGGCCGTCGGTTGCCCAGGCAATCGGCGGCTTTTTTTGCCAAAACGCGGTCCTGTAGCAGCTGGCGAAGCCTGCGTCCGGCTGCGCAGCAGTCGTAAACCCTGCGTACTCGGTCTTCCTGAAAAACCGCGTGCTCTGGATTTACGACTGCTGCGCAGCCGGACGCCGGCTTCGCCAGCTGCTACATAAAAGTATTTTACCGTAGAGGTGCTTTTGTCATGCGTAAGTTGCTGCTCCTCGGTCTTGTCTGCTCCCTGAGCGCCCCGCTCGCCCATGCCCGAGCCATTCCCGATCCGGCGCAGCGCCATGCACCGGGTAACGAAGCGCTGCAAACACCCATTGCCCAGGCCGGCTACAGCGTCGGCGTGAACTACCAACTGCAATGCGCCGGTTGCCACTTGGGCAATGGCATGGGCTCTGCCGCCACCGATACGCCGCGCATGACCGGGTTTGTCGGCAACTTCCTGAAAGTACCCGGCGGTCGTGAGTTTCTGGTGCGGGTGCCCGGCATGTCGCAGTCGGCGCTGAACAACGCGCAGTTGGCGGACCTGCTCAACTGGTTGATGCGTGAAGACGGGCTGGCGGGTAAAAGCACACCGGCCAACTATCAGCCGTACAGCGCGGAAGAAGTGGCGCAGCTGCGCCAGAAAGCCATGCTCAACCTGCCGGGCACCCGGGCGGAGCTGATCAAGGCCATGCGCGTACAAGGCATTGCGATTGAAGACGGCATGAGCGACTAGCCGATTCTTCGAACCGCTACGGGTCATCCATGCACTCTGAAAGGAGTCGCACGCGTCCGCATTACCGGGAAGCAGATTTTTTAGGCCAAATTTGTCGGTTGATTCGTAGCTGGTCATCAAGGTTCAACTAGAATTCCAGACATCAGCAGGCCGGATACCGCTGCACTCCAAAAAAAAACAAAAACCAACGCAATACAAGGGGCATCCAACCTTGAAAATCTCAAATATCTGCGCTACCGGGAGCCTGTTGGTTTCGACTGCGGCCTGTGCCAACGGGATTATTCCCGTCATTGATCTGGACTTCACAAGACCGGCTGCCGAGACCCTGAAAAAACTCGGCATCAACGACGCGTGCATTATTGCCGCCTCAAACCCCATCACGTTCACCTATTGCCGAGAAGGATCGTCGACGCTCTGGAAATATCAGGCGCTGGATCTGGAGCAACAGGCAGCGATCCTTCGAGGCGAAAAGCAGCCTCACTCGGACTACGGCCGAATCACCGTCGTGGAAGTCGATAGCCCCGCATGCGAAGAAGAACACCCTGCGTCGTTAGTCAAGCCGGCTATTAATCGCGGGCTGACCCTGGGCCTGATCGTCCTGTTTTTGTTGATTGGCTTTCGATACACCTACCGGGCAATCATGCCTTACCAGGATGACAGCGCAGTGCTTTCGCCCTCGCCGATGCAGCGATCGAGCGAATCCTTGCAGGTAAAAGCGTTGGGAGCGTTCAGTGTCGCCGCTGCCGTGACACTCTTTTACTGCCTCTGGTGACGAAAGCGGATTCAGGCACAGAGCCAAAGCATTCTGGCAGAAATCAAAAAGCAGGCATCCGCTGGTTGTAGCAAAGTGCAGGTGTGCCACCCACCTGCTTTCCCCAGGATCCCGGAAATGTTCAAGCCCATGCTGCTGTTTAAAAGAAAACCGCTGGCCCGCCTCGCGCTGGCCATCACTTTGGGTACCCTTGGCTTGCCATGCTGGATGCCCAACGCCCAGGCCCATGGCGGGGCCGCGGAAATGGTGCCGCTGCAATCGACCCTCGAGGCGTTCGGTGCCACGGTCAAATGGGACGACTACGCCGACCTGTTCGTGATTGCCAAGGACGGTGTCTACCTCAAGGTCAAACCCGGTAGCAAAGTCGCCGTGCTCAACGGCAAACGCATGGAGCTGTCGGTGCCGGTGGTGTTCAAGGACAAGACCGCGTTCATGGCCAAGGACTTCATCAATCAGGTGTTCCAGTCCGGCCTGGACAAGACCTTCGTCGTCGAGACCCGCCCCAACCCGCTCAATCCGTTGAGCGCCGATGAAATCAAGACCGCGGTGGACATCGTCAAGCAATCGGAGCACTACAAACCCGGTTTTCGCTTCACCGAAGTCTCGGTCAACGAGCCGCCGAAGGATCAGGTGTGGAATTTCGTCTACACCGGCCAGAACGTCACCCAGCCGCGCCAGGCCAGCATCGTGGTACTCGACGGCAAGCATGTGATCGAGGCGCTGGTCGATCTCGACAGCAAGACACTCAAGTCGTGGAACCCCGTCGAAGGTGCCCACGGCATGGTGTTGCTGGACGACTTCGTCACCGTGCAATCGGCCGTTGAAGCGAGCCCCGAATACGCACAGGCACTGGCCAAGCGCGGTATCAGCGATGTGAAAAAGGTCGTGGCCACGCCGTTGACAGTCGGTTACTTCGACGGCAAGGACGGTCTGGCACAGGACAAACGGCTGCTGAAAATCGTCAGTTACCTCAACACCGGAGACGGCAATTACTGGGCGCATCCCATCGAGGGCCTGGTGGCGATTGTCGACCTTGAGCAGAAAAAGCTGATCAAGATCGAGGACGACGCGTTGATCCCGGTGCCGATGAAACCCACGCCGTATGACGGGCGCGGGCGCAACGGAACATCGGTCAAACCGCTGGAGATCATTGAGCCGGAAGGCAAAAACTACACCATCACCGGCAACAGCATTCATTGGCAGAACTGGGACTTCCATGTCCGCCTCGATTCGCGGGTCGGGCCGATCCTGTCCACGGTGACCTACGACGACAAGGGCAAGAAACGCAAAATCATGTACGAAGGCTCGCTGGGCGGAATGATCGTGCCCTACGGCGACCCCGACGGCGGCTGGTACTTCAAGGCTTACCTCGACTCGGGCGACTACGGCATGGGCACCTTGACCTCGCCGATCGCCCGCGGCAAGGACGCCCCGGAAAATGCCGTGCTGCTGGATGCCACGATTGCCGACTACACCGGCGCGCCAACCTCGATCCCCCGCGCCATGGCGGTGTTCGAACGCTACGCCGGCCCGGAATACAAGCACCAGGAAATGGGTCAGCCCAACCTCAGCACCGAACGCCGTGAACTGGTGGTGCGCTGGATCAGCACCGTCGGCAACTACGACTACATCTTCGACTGGGTCTTCCAGCAGAACGGCACCATCGGCATCGACGCCGGCGCCACCGGCATCGAAGCGGTCAAGGGCGTGAAATCGAAAACCATGCACGAGGCCACGGCCAAGGAAGACACCCGTTACGGCACGTTGCTGGACCACAACATCGTCGGCACCACGCACCAGCACATCTACAACTTCCGCCTCGACATGGACGTGGACGGTGAAAACAACTCACTGGTGGAAGTGAACCCGGTGGTTGCCCCGAACGACCGTGGCGGGCCGCGCACCAGTACGATGCAAACCGAGCAACACGTGGTCGGCACTGAACAGCAAGCCGCGCAAAAATTCGACCCGTCGACCGTGCGCCTGCTGACCAACTTCAGCAAGGAAAACAAAGTCGGCAACCCGGTTTCCTATCAACTGATTCCATATGCCGGCGGCACGCACCCGGTGGCCAAGGGCGCCAATTTCGCCAAAGACGAATGGCTCTATCACCGTTTGAGTTTCATGGACAAGCAACTGTGGGTGACGCGCTACAACCCGCAGGAGAAATACCCTGAGGGCAAATACCCGAACCGCTCGGACAAAGACTCGGGGCTGGGGCAGTTCAGCCAGGACAATCAGTCGATTGAAAACACCGACGATGTGGTGTGGTTGACCACCGGCACTACGCATATCGCACGGGCTGAAGAGTGGCCGATCATGCCAACCGAGTGGGTGCATGTGCTGTTGAAGCCGTGGAATTTCTTTGACGAGACGCCGACGCTGAATCTCAACAGTCCGAAGTAAGGGTAAACATCAAAAGATCGCAGCCTCGTTTCACTCGACAGCTCCTACAGGGGATCGCGTAATCCTGTAGGAGCTGTCGAGTGAAACGAGGCTGCGATCTTTTGATCTTCAAGCATGTTTTTTGCGGTACTCGCCGGGTGCTATGCCGAAGCGGGTTTTGAATGCTGTGGAGAAGTGGCTCGAATCTGAAAAACCCCATGAATAACCCAGCACTGACAGCTTCTGCTCGGTGCCCGATTGGCGCAGGGATTCAGCACACAAATCCAGGCGACGATTCTTGATGTAGCGTGCGACCACCAGGCCCTTCTTCGCGAACATCCGATAGAGGCCGCGGACCGACATCCCGACCTCCCGTGCCAGCCATTCAGGGCAGAGCTCTTCCGAGCGAATGTGCTCGTCGATACAATCCAGGGTCTTGCGAAACACTCGCTCATGCACATCACTGCACTCTTCAGCCTGGCTGATGGCCGGGCGCAGCAGACTGACAATCGCCCCCAGCGTTGCCTCGCTTTCTTGCAGGCTGAGGTTGTCCTGGCGTGTGGCGTCGAGGATCAGACGGTGCGACAGCATCGCCAACGGCGACGTCGCGGCGATCCGGTGTCCGCACTTGACCTGATTGAAACGCAGGGTTTGCTCCACCAGGTGCGACGGCAGAATCAGCGACAACTGCCGGGAGTTTTCACTGTAGGTAAAGTCACTGGGGCGCGCGGCGTCGATCAGCGTGATGTCACCCGCAGACAGCAACACCTTGTTGTCGCCCTGGGCCATGCCGGCCGTGCCGTCGAGCTGGAACACGGCAAAGTATTTGCCGCCCTCGCCCGCCGCGACTTGCGCCGGCGTGCGGTACAGCCGCGCCTGGCAGGCGTCGACAAAACTGAGTTTAAGGGCGCCGCTCTGGTGCTCGCGGATCTGCCCGGAAAACCCGGCGCCCAGGGTTTGCGCATCGAAGGCGCCACAGATCTGGTTGATCTGATGGATCCACTGATCAAAGCCATCACGGCGCTGTGCAATAGAAGAAATCATGTCTGGCCTCACGCAGGCTTATTTTTATTATCTACGCCAATCCACAGTTCTCCTGAACAGCACCGCTCCTTGACCGATAACGGGTTATTTCAGCCCGCCAAAGCGTCGATAAAAACTCTCGCCCACGTCTGGCAACGGTCCGTCGGCGGTTTCCAGTGCGCTGTTCAGCCATTCCTCGGCCTTGGCGTAGATCAATCGATAGATGTTGCGGCACAACTGGCGGGCGGCACGGCCTTCCCAGTCACCGGGCAACAATTCGTCCGGCAATTGCGGGTCGCGCAACAGCAGCTTGCGATACTCATGAATAAGCAGAACCCGTGCCAGGAAACAGTCGGACGGTTGCAGGTTCTCCTGCTCGCGAAGCGCTTGCCAGAGCGGTCGGAACAGTTGGATGAACTCGCTGTAATGGGTCGCCAACTCTTCAATGTTCCAGCTCTCGCGCACCTGCAGACGCAGGGCCTTGGAGGCCAGTACGTCTTGCGCGGTGGTTTCGAAGACGATGGTGTCTTCCTGGGCACCGAGGTCGAGCAAGGTCGCGTTGAGGTCGGCACGGTCACTGCGCGGACAGGCCAGCACCGCCGGCGAGATTGCACCAAAACCTTGCCATTCCAGCTCTTCGCGCACTTGTTTGCGCTTGTCCTGGGTCAGTTGCGTCAGCATCACCAGGCTCCACGAACCATCCCACGCTGGCACGGTGGAGCTGTAGACCCGCTTGAAAGCCTTGTCGAACCGTCGACGACCGGTGCCGGTCAGGCTGTAGTAGCTGCGGCGCCCGACTTTCTCGGCGGTCAGCCAGCCTTCTTTGGTCAGACGGAAAATCGAGGTACGGATCAATCGTTCGTTGATGCCGATGGGCTCGAGCAACTGAATCAGGCTGCCCAGCCACACCGTGCCGCCATGGGGTTCGATGGCATCGCCATACAACGTGATGATCAGGGAGCTGGCGCGGATCGGCGTCTGCTCCTGGAATCGGGTAATCAGGTGGTTCAAAGGTGTCAGGGACGACATGGGCGTACCGGGTTGAAAAAAGAAAAGGAATATACCGAAAGTCCATCGGTTAATCGCATTCCCCTGTGGGAGCGGGCTTGCTCGCGAAGGCGTCGTGTCAGTCGAAATTGATGCTAAATGACACACCGCTTTCGCGAGCAAGCCCGCTCCCACAAGGGGATTGTGTTCACAGGCTGCTGCCTTTGGGTCGAAGGCCGCTGTCGCTGATGCGCGGTCGATCAGGTTCCGGCTGGCTCAGCGGTTCGCAGACTTGCATCTGTTCAAGGCAGCGTCTGGCCAGTTGCTGATACTCGCGGGTACCCGCCTGCTTCCACGCCACTTCTTCATCGCTGAGGCTGCGTTTGACACTGGCCGGTGCACCCATCACCAGGGACTGCTCCGGACAATCGAATCCGGCTTTGACGAACGCGGCCGCCGAGACGAATGAACGTGCACCGATGCGCGCGTTGTCCATCACCACCGCATTCATCCCCACCAATGCATCGGCGCCGACCCGGCAACCGTGCAATACCGCGCCATGCCCGATGTGGCCGTTGCGTTCGACCACGGTGTCGCTGTCGGGGAAACCGTGCATCACGCAGGTGTCCTGCAGGTTGGCGCCCTCTTCCAGCACGATCCGCCCGAAGTCCCCACGCAAACTCGCCAATGGCCCGACGTAGCAATGGGGGCCGATGATCACGTCGCCGATCAGCACGGCGGACGGATGAACGTAGGCAGTGGGATCAACCACCGGGGTCAAGCCAGCAAGGCTGTAGCAGGTCATGGGGCGTTCCCTTTATAGGGCATTCACAAAGCGATGCCGATACAGGGTCATTTTGTATCACATCGTATTTGTTAGCACAAAGCAGAAAAACCGTATCACTTATGAATCCCGTCGAGCGCCCCTTTTCCGCGAGACTAAAAACTACGACAAAACCCAATAAAAACGGCACAAAAAGCGCCTAACGAGGACAGTCCCGGTCAAAGCCTTAAAACCAAACAATTGCAATTAGGACACATTAAATCAATTTTACTGTTGTATTTGCGTATCACGTTGTAGGTATACTCAGGCAAAACCGGCCCACCGCGCCGATCCAATAATGAGCCGGCATCACAGCCGAGCGTGCACCGTGAGGGCATCCGCCATGCCTCTAACCCTTGCTGTCGAGTTCATCGAGCCGGGTGTCCGTCTGATTACCTTGCAGCGCCCGCAAGCGCTGAACGCCCTGACCACCCAATTGCTCGGCGAACTGGCGGATGAACTGAACGCCGCGCAAGCCGATCCCGCCACCCGCGTCGTGGTGCTGACCGGTAGCCGCAAAGCCTTCGCCGCAGGAGCGGACATCAAGGAAATGGCCGAGCGCAATCTGGTCGGCATCCTCGACGACCCGCGCCAGGCGTCGTGGCAGACCATCACCCGCTTCAACAAACCGCTGATCGCCGCCGTCAACGGCTTTGCCCTCGGCGGTGGCTGCGAATTGGCGATGCATGCGGACATCATCATCGCCGGGGAAGACGCTCGCTTCGGTCAGCCGGAAATCAACCTCGGGATCATGCCCGGTGCCGGTGGCACCCAACGTCTGCTGCGCGCCGTCGGCAAATCCATGGCCATGCAAATGGTTCTGACCGGCGAGCCGATCGACGCCCGCCAGGGCCAGCGTGCCGGGCTGGTCAGCGAAGTGACCCAGCCGGAATTCACCGTTGAACGCGCCCTGCACATCGCCCGCAGCATTGCCGGCAAAGCGCCGTTGGCGGTGCGCCTGGCCAAGGAAGCACTGCTCAAGGCGATGGACACCGACCTGGCCAGCGGCCTGCGTTTCGAGCGCCACGCCTTCACTGTGCTGGCCGGTACCCAAGATCGCGACGAAGGCATCCGGGCCTTTCAGGAAAAACGCACGCCGACCTTCACCGGGCAATAACCCTTCGAACGACTTCTCAGAGAGCGCCATGACCATGAACTTCGAACACATCCTGTTTTCCATCGAGGCCGGCGTCGCCCTGCTTAGCCTCAATCGCCCGGACCAGCTCAACAGCTTCAACGCGCAGATGCATGGCGAAGTGAAGGAAGCGCTGAAACAGGTCCGGCAGAACCCGGACGTGCGCGTATTGCTGCTGACCGGTGAAGGTCGCGGCTTCTGCGCCGGGCAAGACCTCAGCGACCGCAATGTCGCGCCGGGCAGCGCCGTGCCGGACTTGGGCGAATCGATCGAGAAGTTCTACAACCCGCTGATTCGCCAGTTGCGCGACCTGCCGCTGCCGGTGATCTGTGCGGTCAACGGCGTGGCGGCCGGGGCTGGCGCCAATATTCCACTGGCCTGCGATCTGGTGCTGGCGGCGCGCTCGGCGAGCTTCATTCAGGCCTTCTGCAAAATCGGCTTGATCCCCGACTCCGGCGGCACCTGGACCTTGCCGCGTCTGGTCGGCATGGCTCGCGCCAAGGCCCTCGCCTTGCTCGGTAATCGCCTGAGCGCCGAGCAAGCCGAACAATGGGGGTTGATTTACCGCGTGGTGGACGACGCCGAGTTGCGCAATGAAGCCCTGACGCTCGCGCGCCATCTGGCCACCCAACCGACTTACGGCCTGGCGCTGATCAAGCGCAGCCTGAACGCCAGCCTGAGCAACACATTTGACGAACAGCTGGAGCTGGAAAAAGACCTGCAGCGCCTGGCCGGGCGCAGCGAAGATTACCGTGAAGGCGTCAGCGCCTTCATGGAAAAACGCAGCCCAAGCTTCAAGGGGCGCTGAGCCATGACAGCACTGAATTCCAACGCGCGCATCGCGGTGATCGGCGCCGGGGCCATGGGTGCCGGCATTGCGCAGGTCGCGGCGCAGGCCGGCCATCCGGTGCTGTTGCTGGACAATCGTCCGGGCGCTGCGGCTCAGGCCATCGATGGGATTGATCGGCAATTAGGCAAAAGGGTCGAGAAAGGCAAGCTCTGCGCCGAGGCGCGGATGGCGACCATCGCCCGCCTTCAGGCCGTGGAAGCCATCGAAGCACTGGCCGATTGCGAGCTGATCATCGAAGCCATCGTCGAGAACCTTGAGGTCAAACGCGCCCTATTCCGCCAGTTGGAAGGCATCTGCGGTGAGCACTGCATTCTGGCGAGCAACACCTCGTCGTTGTCGATCACCAGCATCGCGGCGCAGTTGAACCACCCGCAACGCTTGCTCGGCCTGCACTTCTTCAACCCGGCACCAATCATGGCGCTGGTGGAAATTGTTACTGGCCTGGCCAGCGATCCAGCATTGGCTGAATGCCTGTACGACACCGCCAAGGCCTGGGGCAAAAAACCGGTGCACACCCGCTCGACGCCAGGCTTTATCGTCAACCGCGTGGCCCGGCCGTTCTACGCCGAGAGCTTGCGTTTGCTCCAGGAAGGCGCGGCAGATTGCCCGACGCTCGATGCACTGATGCGCGAGGCCGGTGGTTTTGCGATGGGCGCGTTTGAACTGACCGATTTGATCGGCCACGACGTCAACTACGCCGTCACCTGCTCGGTGTTCGACGCCTATTACGGCGACACCCGCTTCCTGCCTTCGCTGATCCAGAAAGAACTGGTGGATGCCGGGCGTCTGGGCCGGAAAAGTGGTCATGGCTTCTATCGCTACGCCGAATGCACCGAACGTCCGCAACCAATGTCCATCAGCAGCGAACACGCCGTTGAAACCTGCGTGGTAGAAGGTGATCTGGGTATCGCCAACGCATTGATTCCACGCCTGCGCGAACACAATATCGAGATCGTTCAGCGCGACGGTCAGGGTCTGCTGCGGGTCGGCGACGCGGTGCTGGCGTTGAGTGACGGGCGCATGGCCTGTCAGCGTGCCAGGGAAGATGGCCTGCGCAACCTGATCCTGCTCGACCTGGCATTCGACTACGGCAAGGCCAGCCGTCTTGCCATCAGCTACGCGGCAGACATCGACCTCGTCGCCCTCGAACACGGCGTCGCGTTGCTACAACGGGCCGGGTTCTCGGTCAGCGCGCTCAGCGACAGCCCCGCCCTCGCGGTGCTGCGCACCGTCGCCATGCTCGCCAACGAAGCCGCCGACGCCGTGCTGCAAGGCGTGGCCTCGGCCTCCGACATCGATCTGGCGATGCGTGCCGGGGTCAATTACCCGCAAGGCCCGCTGGCCTGGGCCGATGCCATTGGCCTTTCGCGCATCCTTACGGTGCTGGAAAACCTGCAAGCGAGTTACGGCGAAGAACGTTATCGGCCGTCGCTGCTGTTGCGCCGCCGGGTCGCTGAAGGGAGGAATTTTCATGACCAACCATGAAGCCATGAACCTGGCCAGCGACTGCGCGCAAGCGTTGTTCAAGCGTGACACCGCCAGCCAGGCGATGGGCATGCGCCTGCTCTCCGCCGCGCCAGGTTGCGCCCGCGTCGGCATGAGCGTGCGCGCCGACATGATCCAGGGCCACGGCACGTGCCACGGCGGCTACCTGTTCGCCCTCGCCGACTCGGCGTTTGCCCTGGCCTGCAACAGCTACAACGAAGCCACCGTGGCCATTGGTTGCAGCATCGACTACATCGCTCCGGCGCGCCTGGGCGACACCTTGAATGCCGACTGCACCGAGCAAAGCCGTTCCGGTCGCACCGGCAACTACGACGTACGCATTGAAAACCAACTGGGCCAGCTGATCGCGCTGTTCCATGGCAAATCCTACAAAGTGCGCGGCGCTGTGCTCGCGCAGGAGAACCCGAATGAATGATGCCTTGATCATCGACGCCGTGCGGACCCCGATCGGCCGCTACGCCGGCGCCTTGAGCAGCATGCGCGCCGACGACCTCGGCGCGGTGCCGCTGCGCGAATTGCTGCGCCGTCACCCGCAAGTCGACTGGAATACCGTGGATGACGTGATCTACGGCTGTGCCAACCAGGCCGGCGAGGACAACCGCAACGTCGCGCGCATGTCGGCGCTGCTGGCCGGGTTGCCGGTCAGCGTGCCCGGCACCACGCTCAACCGTTTGTGCGGTTCCGGGCTGGATGCCATTGGCACCGCAGCGCGGGCGATTCGTTGTGGCGAGGCCGGCTTGATGCTGGTCGGTGGCGTCGAGTCGATGTCCCGCGCGCCGCTGGTGATGGGCAAGGCTGAGCAGGCGTTTTCTCGCGATGCGCAGGTCTACGACACCACCATCGGCTGGCGTTTCGTCAATCCGCTGATGAAAAAAGCCTACGGCATCGACTCCATGCCGGAGACCGCCGAGAACGTCGCCGAGCAGTTCGACATCTCCCGCGCCGACCAGGACGCCTTTGCCCTACGCAGCCAGCAACGTGCCAGCGCGGCCCAGGCCAGCGGGCGTCTGGCCAAGGAAATCGTCGCGGTTGAAATTCCCCAGCGCAAAGGCCCGGCCAAAGTCGTCGAGCATGACGAGCACCCACGCGGCGACACCACGCTTGAACAGCTGCAGAAACTCGGCACGCCGTTTCGCGAAGGTGGCAGCGTCACCGCCGGCAACGCATCCGGGGTCAATGACGGGGCTTGTGCGCTGTTACTGGCCAGCCCGGAAGTCGCAAAACGCCATGGCCTGAAGGCCCGCGGGCGGGTCGTGGCGATGGCCACTGCCGGGGTCGAGCCGCGGATCATGGGCATCGGCCCGGTGCCGGCAACGCGCAAGGTCCTGGAGCTGGCCAACCTGAGCCTCGCCGACATGGACGTGATCGAACTCAACGAAGCCTTTGCCGCGCAAGGTCTGGCGGTACTGCGCGAATTGGGCCTGAGCGACACCGATGCGCGGGTCAACCCCAATGGCGGCGCGATTGCCCTCGGTCATCCGTTGGGCATGAGCGGCGCACGATTGGTGACCACCGCCCTGCATGAACTGGAAGAACGTGAGGGTCGCTACGCCTTGTGCACCATGTGCATCGGCGTCGGCCAGGGCATCGCGCTGATCATCGAGCGTTTGTCCGACTAAAGAACCGCGATTCCCGGGGAGCCGAGAGGTATCCTTGGGGCATGCACTCAAAGCCCTTGTGTAGAAGGGCCGAAACACAAAAATAATTCGAGTGAAGTCATGAACATGCCAATTGCCAAAGCCGTGCTTGATCCCGTGCTGGACCCGATGGAAACCGCCAGCATCGACGAACTGCGCCAGCATCAGCTGGAACGTCTGCGCTGGAGCCTTAATCACGCCTACAACAATGTGCCGCTGTATCGCCAACGCTTCGACGCGTTGGGCGTGCACCCGGACGACATCAAGTCCCTGGAAGACCTGGCGAAATTTCCGTTCACCACCAAAACCGACCTGCGCGATAACTACCCGTACGGCATGTTCGCCGTACCAATGCACGACGTGGTGCGCCTGCACGCCTCCAGCGGCACCACCGGCAAACCGACGGTCGTGGGTTACACGCAGAACGACATCGACACCTGGGCCAACGTCGTCGCGCGCTCGATCCGCGCAGCGGGTGGCCGGCGTGGCGACAAAGTGCATATTTCCTATGGCTACGGCCTGTTTACCGGTGGCCTCGGTGCGCATTACGGCGCTGAACGCCTGGGCTGCACGGTGATTCCGATGTCTGGTGGCCAGACTGAGAAGCAGGTGCAGCTGATCAAGGATTTCCAGCCGGACATCATCATGGTCACGCCGTCATACATGCTCAACATTGCCGATGAAATCGAGCGCCAGGGCATTGATCCGCACAAACTGGCCCTGCGCCTGGGCATCTTCGGCGCCGAGCCGTGGACAGCCGAGCTGCGCAGCGCCATCGAGAACCGTCTGGGCATTACCGCCCTCGACATCTACGGCCTCTCGGAAATCATGGGGCCTGGCGTGGCTATGGAATGCGCCGAGACCAAGGACGGGCCGACGATCTGGGAAGACCACTTCTACCCGGAAATCATCGATCCGGTCACCGGTGAAGTGCTGCCGGACGGGCAGATGGGTGAGCTGGTGTTTACCTCGCTAAGCAAGGAAGCCCTGCCGATGATTCGCTATCGCACCCGTGACTTGACGCGCCTGTTGCCGGGTACGGCGCGGCCGATGCGGCGGATCGACAAGATCACCGGGCGCAGTGATGACATGTTGATTATTCGTGGGGTTAACGTGTTTCCGACGCAGATCGAGGAACAGGTGCTGAAAATCAAACAGCTTGCGGAGTGTTATGAGATTCATCTGTATCGCAACGGAAATCTGGACAGCGTGGATGTGCATGTCGAGCTCAAGGCTGAGCATCAGCATTTGGGGGATGACCAGCAGAAGGCGGTGTGTGCCGAGTTGAGTCGGCATATCAAGACGTATATCGGGATCAGTTCGCGGATTGTCTTGCAGCCGATGCATTCGATCAAGCGGTCTGAGGGGAAGGCTTGTCATGTGATGGACAAGCGCCCTAAAGGATGACTGCTGCACCCTTTGAGCCCCGCTTTTTGCGGGGCTTTTTTTTGTGAGCGCCCTCTCCCTGTGGGAGCGAGTCCTCTGTCGTCGAAATGCCGCGGGAACGCTCTGTATTCCGCTGCCAATGCGAGGCTGAGGCTGTGCCCGAACCATCAGGCCTGGCAGGTCGTTCAGAGATTACGCGATAGCGCCCTGCGCACGCTGTCCCTGTTCAGCTCAGGGCTTTCAGGCTCGACCGAAGTTTGCGCCGGTGCAGGGCTTTCGAGCTGAAAGGAGAGTTCAGCCTGGGCGGGTTCTTCGACTTGAACAACGCTTGGCGTCGGAGTACGGCTGGCCGCCAGATTGTCCAGTTTCGAGAGGTAGGCGTTCAGGTCGCTGACCAGCAGTTTCTTGCGCTGGGAGCCCTGGTACAACGCAAAGCAAAGATACCCCCCCGCCGCCAGGAGGCCGAGCCCGGCGGTGGCAATACCGGCCACGCACAATCCCGACACGATCAGCACGGTCTTCCAGTTGAAGGGCGTCAACTCCAGCTCGGTATTGAGCACGCTCGCATCACGCAGGATCCAGCGTTTGGACGCCGTGTGGTTCAGCAGGATGGTGTGCAGGGGCGAACCGTCCTTTTTCACGGCACTGATCAACGAGATTTCCTGGCCGGTACGCAACGGAATGTCCACGCCGCGCAGCTTCACATCGTGCTCGACGCCGTCCGGGGTCTTGACCCAGAACTCATGATTGATGATGGACACCGAGCTGACACGCACCGGCGTGAGATCCCCGTCCTTCCCATTCACATGAACGCCGCCCGTGGTGGTCACACGGGTCTCGCTGAGCTTTTCGCTGCCCACCACTTCACCGCTCAAGACAGTGAACGCAACGGTTTTATCGGCATGGGTGAACTTATGCATTTCGATTCCTTTTTAGACCCACGTCGATCGACGTGCACGAGAGAGATCCGTATGCCGCGGATGCTACTAAGTAGCCATTACGCTGTCCAGAATTCACCACCAACACCTTTCCCCTGTAGCAGCTGTCGAGCCTTGGCGAGGCTGCGATAAAAGAACACATAAGCACGCAGCCTCGCCAAGGCTCGACAGCTGCTACAGGAGAGGGGTGTGCAGGTGCTTGAAGTCAGTCAGCTCCTGACTCACAAAACAACCATCCATCCCAAAGCGATACAAAAATACATACGACACGATATTTTATGTTTGATATTAATTTATGTATCGCTTATAAAGTTCTCCATGCCCTAGATCAGATTCAAGGCGGGAGACCAAAAATGTACGCACAGCTCGTAGAAACAGGCGTAAAACGCATAAAAGACCTGTCGGAAATGTCCGAACAGGAACGCGCCTTCCAGGAAAAAATCGATTCAGAAATCAAGATCGAAGCAAAAAACTGGATGCCCGATGCCTATCGCCAGACCCTGATCCGGCAAATCTCCCAGCACGCCCACTCCGAAATCGTCGGCATGCTGCCCGAAGGCAACTGGGTCACCCGCGCGCCATCGCTCAAACGCAAACTGCAACTGATGGCCAAGATCCAGGACGAAGCCGGCCACGGCCTGTACCTCTACAGCGCCATGGAAACCCTCGGTGCCGACCGCGATGAAGAAATCGCCAGGCTGCACAGCGGCAAAGCCAAGTACTCGAGCATCTTCAATTACCCGACGCTGAACTGGGCCGACATGGGCGCGGTGGGCTGGCTGGTGGACGGCGCCGCAATCGTCAATCAGGTGGTGTTGCAGCGCACCTCTTATGGCCCGTACTCCCGGGCCATGGTGCGGATCTGCAAGGAAGAAAGCTTCCACCAGCGCCAGGGCTACGAAATCCTTCTGACCATGATGCGTCACGGCAATCAAGCGCAAAAAGACATGGTCCAGGACGCGATCAATCGCCTGTGGTGGCCGTCGCTGATGATGTTCGGCCCAAGCGACGAACACTCCCCCAACAGTGCCCAATCCATGGCCTGGAAAATCAAGCGCCAGAGCAACGACGAACTGCGCCAGCGCTTCATCGACCAGACCATCCCGCAACTTGAACTGCTGGGCTGCACCTGCCCCGATCCGGACCTGAAGTGGAACGCCGAACGCGGTCACTACGACTTCGGCGACATCCAGTGGAGCGAGTTCTACGAAGTGCTCAAGGGCAACGGCCCGTGCAACCAGGAACGCGTCGCCACCCGCCGCAAAGCCATTGAAGACGGTGCCTGGGTCCGCGAAGCCGCGGTTGCCCACGCTCGCAAAAAACAGAACAAGAACGCCGCCTGATCGGCCACCTGATGTGGAGTCAATAAAATGTCTGAATGGACCCTCTTCGAAGTCTTCGTGCGCAGCAAGCACGGCCTCAACCACAAGCATGTCGGCAGCGTGCATGCCGCCGACACCATCATGGCCATCGAAAACGCACGCGAGCTCTACACCCGTCGCAGCGAAGGCGTGAGCCTGTGGGTCGTGCCCTCGGCGCTGATTACCGCCTCGTCGCCGGATGAAAAAGACCCGCTGTTCGACCCGGCGGACGACAAGGTTTATCGCCACGCCAGCTTCTACGAGCTGCCGGCCGAAGTCGGGCACATGTGAGGTCCACCATGAATACCAAGACCGATCTGATCGAATACCTGCTGCGCCTCGGCGACAGCGCCCTGATCCAGGGCCAGCGCCTGTGCCAATGGTGCGGCAAGGCCCCGGCGCTGGAAGAAGAACTGGCGCTGATGAACGTCGGCCTCGACCTTGTGGGCCAGGCGCGCAACTGGCTGGAGTACGCTGCCGAACTGCTGAACGACGGTCGCGACGCCGATCACCTGGCGTTCCGCCGTGACGAGCGCGCCTACCGCAATCTGCTGCTGGTGGAACAACCCAACGGCGATTACGCGGTGACCATTCTCAAGCAGTTCCTGTATGACGCCTGGCACCTGCAGGTACTCAAATGTTTGAGCGAGTCCAGCGACGAACGCATCGCCGGGATCGCCGCCAAAGCCGTGAAGGAAGTCACCTATCATCTGCGCCGCTCCGGCGAATGGGTCGAGCGCCTGGGTGACGGCACCGAGGAAAGCCACAACCGCATGATCGCGGCTATCCCTGAGGTCTGGCGTTTCACGGTCGAGCTGACCAGCGCCGATGACAGCGAGCAACGACTGTGCGCAGCCGGCATCACCCCGGACGCCGCGCAAGTCGCTGCGGCGTGGCAGGCCAAGGTCAACGAAATCTTCGCCAGCGCCACCCTGTCAGTGCCCGCTGCGCCGAGTTATTTCTACCTGAATGCGCGCAAAGGCCTGCACACCGAACACCTCGGCATTCTGTTGGCCGAGATGCAATTCCTGCCACGAGCGTACCCCGATGCAACCTGGTGAGTTGATCGCCAGCGACCTCGGTGCCCGGTCGGCTCAACCGACCGATCTGGCAGCGGCCTGGGCGACATTGGCGCAGGTCATGGACCCGGAAGTGCCGGTGGTCAGCGTGGTCGACCTGGGCATCGTGCGCGATCTCGACTGGCAGGCCGGTCATCTGCACGTGGTGGTCACACCGACCTACTCCGGTTGCCCCGCTACGGAAGTGATCGAGAGCGACATCCGCGAGGCGCTGGAACGGGCCGGATTCAAGGCGCCGTTACTGGAGCGCAAATTGACCCCGGCCTGGACCACCGACTGGATCACCGACAGTGGCCGCGAACGACTGCGCGCCTACGGCATCGCACCGCCCGAGGGCAGCACCAGCAAACGCAGCCTGCTCGGCGAAAGCCCGGTGATCGTTTGCCCGCAATGCGGCAGCGCCCACACCGAAGTGCTCAGCGAATTCGGCTCTACGGCGTGCAAGGCGTTATACCGCTGCGTCGATTGCCGGGAACCGTTCGACTATTTCAAGTGCATCTGAGCGGCGATCGGCCGTCCAGCTGGAGAATAAAAATGAGTAAATTTCACAGCCTGACCATCAAGGATGTGCGCGCCGAAACCCGTGACGCGGTGTCCATCGCCTTCGAAATTCCGCAGCACCTGCAAGACAGTTTTCACTTCACCCAGGGCCAGCACCTGGTGATGCGCACCCAGATGGACGGCGAAGAAGTGCGTCGTTCCTATTCAATCTGCACCGGTGTCAACGACGGCGAACTGCGCGTCGCCATCAAGCGTGTGGCCGGTGGCCGTTTCTCGGCGTTTGCAAACGAGCAGTTGCAGGCCGGGCACAGCCTGGAAGTGATGCCGCCCGCCGGGCATTTTCATGTCGATCTCGACCCGGCTCGCCATGGCAACTATCTGGCCGTCGCGGCGGGCAGCGGCATCACGCCGATCCTGTCGATCATCAAGACCACCCTGCAAACCGAACCGCACAGCCGCGTGACGCTGCTGTATGGCAACCGCTCCAGCTCCGGCGCGCTGTTTCGTGAACAACTCGAAGACCTGAAAAACCGCTACCTGCAGCGCCTGAACCTGATCTTCGTCTTCAGTCGCGAACAGCAGGATGTCGACCTGTACAACGGCCGGATCAACGCCGAGAAATGCGAGCAACTGTTTTCCCGCTGGCTCGACGTCAAAGCCCTCGATGCGGCGTTCATCTGCGGCCCGCAGGAAATGACCGAAACCGTGCGCGACAGTCTCAAGGCCAAAGGCATGGCGCCTGAACGCATCCATTTCGAACTGTTCGCTGCCGTCGGCAGCACGCAAAAACGCGAGGCCCGCGAGGCGGCGCGCCAGGTGGATGCCGCCGTCAGCCAGATCACCGTCATCAGCGACGGCCGCGCCCTGGCCTTCGACCTGCCGCGCAACAGCCAGAGCATCCTCGACGCCGGCAACGCGCAGGGTGCCGAACTGCCCTACTCGTGCAAGGCCGGTGTGTGCTCGACCTGCAAATGCAAAGTCATCGAAGGCGAGGTGGAAATGGACAGCAACCACGCTCTGGAAGACTACGAAGTGGCCGCCGGTTACGTGCTGTCGTGCCAGGCCTTTCCGGTGAGCGACAAGGTTGTGCTGGATTTCGACCAGTTCTGATGCTTAACGCGGCTCTGTAGCAGCTGTCGAGCCCCAGCGAGGCTGCGTTCGGCTGCAAAGCAGTCGTGAAATCAGGCGATGCGGTACTTCAGGAAAACCTCGTGGTCAAGTTTTACGACTGCTTCGCAGCCGAACGCAGCCTCGCTGGGGCTCGACAGCTGCTACAGGGCCGGATGCAGGTTTCGACAACGGTTAACGTTTCACCCCACAACAAAAACAACAACAGAGAGCGCGCCATGACACCCAAAGACGTAGAACTCATCCGCCGGCACCCCGACTTCATCCAGTTGGTACGCCGCAAACAAAACCTCTACTGGTCGCTGTCGCTGATCATGCTGGTGATCTATTTCGGCTTCGTCTTGCTGGTGGCGTTCTCCCCCGCCACCCTCGGCCAATCCCTGAGTGGCGGCGTCACCACCGTAGGCATGCTGGTCGGTGTGGTGATCGTGGTGCTGGCCTTTGCACTGACCGGTTTCTACGTCTATCGCGCCAACAACATCATCGACCCGCTCAACGAAAAACTGAAACAGGAGTGCGCCCGATGAGCCGTCTTCTCGCGTTGTTCCTGCTGCCGCTGGCAGTGGTCACCGACATGGCGGTTGCCGCCGACGGCGCATCCCGCCCACTGAACTGGAACGCCATCGGCATGTTCCTGGTGTTCGTTCTTTTTACCCTCGGCGTCACCCGCTGGGCAGCATTGCGCACTCGCTCCGCCAGCGATTTCTACACCGCCGGCGGTGGCATGACCGGTTTTCAGAACGGCCTGGCGATTGCCGGCGACATGATCTCTGCGGCATCCTTCCTCGGCATCTCCGCCATGATGTTCCTCAATGGCTATGACGGTTTGCTGTATGCATTGGGCGTATTGGCCGGCTGGCCGATCATTCTGTTTCTGATCGCCGAACGCCTGCGCAACCTCGGTAAATACACCTTCGCCGACGTGGTCTCCTATCGCCTGGAACAAACCCCGGTGCGCCTGACCTCGGCCTTCGGCACCCTGACCGTGGCGCTGATGTATCTGGTGGCGCAGATGGTCGGCGCCGGCAAGTTGATCGAATTGCTGTTCGGTATCGACTACCTCTACGCGGTCATGCTGGTTGGCGTATTGATGGTGTTCTACGTGACCTTCGGCGGCATGCTCGCCACCACTTGGGTGCAGATCATCAAAGCGGTGATGCTGCTGTTCGGCACCACCTTCATGGCGTTCATGGTGCTCAAGCATTTCGGTTTCAGCACCGAAGCGATGTTCGCCGGCGCCACCGCCGTGCACGCCAAGGGCAACGCAATCATGGCGCCCGGTGGCCTGCTGTCGAACCCGATCGATGCGATCTCGCTGGGGCTGGGCATGATGTTCGGCACCGCCGGCCTGCCCCACATCCTGATGCGTTTCTTCACCGTCAGCGACGCCAGGGAAGCGCGTAAAAGCGTGTTCTACGCCACTGGCTTTATCGGCTACTTCTACCTGCTGCTGATCATCGTCGGTTTCGGCGCTATCGTCATGGTCGGCACCGATCCGGCGTTCCGCGATGCCAGCGGCGCGATCATCGGCGGCGGCAACATGATCGCCGTGCACCTGGCCCAGGCCGTGGGTGGCAACCTGTTCCTCGGCTTCATCTCAGCGGTCGCCTTCGCCACCATTCTCGCAGTGGTCGCCGGGCTGGCGTTGTCCGGCGCCTCGGCGGTGTCCCACGATTTGTATGCCTGCGTGATGCGCAAGGGTCAGGCCACAGAGCAGCAGGAAATCCGCGTGTCGCGCATTGCCACGCTGTGCATCGGCGTCCTGGCAATCATTCTCGGCCTGTTGTTCGAATCGCAGAACATCGCGTTCCTCTCCGGCCTGGTGCTGGCCATTGCCGCCTCGGTGAATTTCCCGGTGCTGTTCCTCTCGATGTACTGGAAAGGCCTGACCACCCGCGGTGCCGTCACCGGCAGTCTGACAGGGTTGATTTCGGCGATTGTCCTGCTGGTCCTGAGCCCGGCGGTGTGGGTCAACGTGCTGCATCACGACAAGGCCCTGTTCCCCTACTCCAACCCGGCGCTGTTTTCCATGAGCCTGGCCTTTTTAAGCGCCTGGGTATTTTCGGTCACCGACTCCTCACCTCGTGCAGCCCTTGAGCGTGGCCGTTACCTGGCGCAGTTCATCCGTTCGATGACCGGTATCGGTGCCTCTGGCGCCAGCAAGCACTAAACGACAATCGATCTGATGGCAGGGAATAAAAATAATGAAGCCCGCGCGTACCGCACCTTACGAATCACTGTTTTCGTTCGCCGCCGCATTGAGTCTACCCGTGGTCGCACCCAGCGCCATGGCCGACTTCATCGACGACAGCAAGGCCCGCATTGAGATGCGCAACCACTACATCAATCGCGATTTCCGTCAGGACAACGCACCACAATCCAAGGCTGAAGAATGGGCGCAGGGGTTCACCGCGCGCATCGAGTCCGGGTTCACCGACGGGACCTTCGGCTTCGGTCTCGATGCGTTGGGGGAACTGGGGTTGAAACTCGACTCCAGCCCGGATCGCCGCGGCACCGGGCTGCTGCCCTTTGGCCCGAACAGCCATGAGCCTGCGGACGAGTTCAGCGAACTGGGGCTGACCGGCAAGCTGCGGGTATCCAAGAGCGTGTTGAAGATCGGCACCCTGCAACCCCTGCTGCCTGTGGTGACCTACAACGATACCCGCTTGCTGGGTTCGACCTTTCAAGGCGGCTTGCTGACCAGCCAGGAAATAAACGGCCTGACGGTGAATACCGGACGCCTGACCAAGGCCAATCTGCGGGACTCCTCCAGCAACGATGACATCGGTTACGGCGCTGCCAGTAGCGATCACTTCGACTTCGCGGGCGGCAACTACGCCTTAAGCCCGCAACTGAACCTGAGCTACTACTACGGCAAGCTCGATCAGATTTATCGCCAGCAGTTCGTCGGACTGGTGCATACCCAGCCGCTGGGCAACGGTTTCAACCTGCGCAGCGACCTGCGCTATTTCGACAGCCGGGGCGACGGCGCCGAACGGGCCGGGCGTATCGATAACCGCAATTTCAACAGCATGTTCACCGTGTCCCACGGCGCCCACAAGGTCAGTGCCACATACCAGCAGTTGTCCGGCGACAGCGCCTTTCCGTTCCTCAATGGCGGCGATCCGTATGTGGTCAACCTGGTGACCTTCAACACCTACACCCGCGCCGACGAGGATTCCTGGCAGCTGCGTTACGACTATGACTTCGCGGCGCAAGGCATCCCAGGCCTGACCTTCATGACGCGCTACACCGACGGTCGCCACGTCAAGGCCGGCAGCGTCGACAATGGCCGCGAGCGGGAGCGCGACACCGACATCAGTTACGTCATCCAGAGCGGCCCGTTCAAGGACGTCAGCCTGCGCTGGCGCAACGTGACTTTCCGCTCCGGCAATGGCTTGAATACCGCCCTCGATGAGAACCGGCTGATTGTCGGTTACACCGTGGCGCTTTGGTAATCCCTGAAGGGCGCGGTAGCCACCGCGCCAACACCTTCCACAACCTGGAGGAATCGTGATGACTCACGCCCCTACCCTGCAAAGTTTCATCGCCGGTCGCTGGATCGGCCAACACGGTGCCCAAGTGCTGCGCAGCGCCATCGACGGCCATGAGATTGCGCGCACTCACGAAGAGCGCCCGGACTTCGCCGAAGCGGTCGAACACGGTCGTCGCCAGGGCGTCAGTGGGCTAATGGCGCTGGACTTCCAGCAACGCGCCCAACGTCTCAAGGCCCTGGCCTTGTACCTGAGCGAACGCAAAGAGCAGCTCTACGCCATTTCCCACCACAGCGGCGCCACCCGCGCCGACAGCTGGATCGACATCGAAGGCGGCAACAGCACGCTGTTTACCTACGCCAGCCTCGGCTCGCGGGAATTGCCGTCGGGCAACATCGTCCACGAAGGCCCGGCGATGCAGCTGAGCAAACTCGGCACCTTCGCCGGCACGCACATCCTGGTGCCCCGTGGCGGCCTGGCCGTGCACATCAACGCGTTCAACTTCCCGATCTGGGGCATGCTGGAAAAGTTCGCGCCAAGCTTCCTGGCCGGCATGCCGTGCATCGTCAAACCGGCCAGCGCCACCAGCTACCTGACGGAAGCCGTGGTACGGCTGATGGACGAATCCGGCTTGCTGCCGGCGGGCAGCTTGCAATTGATCATCGGCAGCACCGGCGACTTGCTCGACCGCCTGCAAGGCCAGGACGTAGTAACCTTCACCGGCTCTGCCGCCACCGCCGCCAAGCTGCGGGTCAACCCGAACCTGATCCGCAACTCGGTGCCGTTCAACGCCGAAGCCGACTCGCTGAACTGCGCAATCCTCGCCCCGGACGTGACGCCGGACGACGAAGAGTTCGAGCTGTTCATCAAGGAAGTCGCCCGGGAAATGACCACCAAGGCCGGGCAGAAATGCACCGCCATTCGCCGCGCCATCGTTCCGGCCAAACACATCGATGCCGTCGCCACCCGACTGCGCGACCGGCTGAAGAAAGTCGTGGTCGGCGACCCGTCGGTGGAAGGCGTGCGCATGGGCGCTCTGGCCTCCCACGATCAGCAAAAAGACGTCGCCGAGCGCCTGGAAAGCCTGCTGCAAAGCAGCGATATGCTGTTCGGTGCCCGCGACGGTTTCGAACCGCGCGGTGAAAACGTCAACCAGGGTGCGTTCTTTGCGCCGACGTTGCTGCAATCACGCGACCCGCACGCCGAGGGTGGTGCACACGACATAGAAGCGTTCGGTCCGGTCAGCACGCTGATGGCTTACGACGATCTGGACGAAGCACTGGCCTTGGCTGCGCGCGGCAAAGGCAGCCTGGTGGCCAGTTTGATCACCAAGGACCCACAGATCGCCGCCAAGGCAATCCCGGTCGCCGCTGCCTGGCACGGCCGTTTGCTGGTACTCGACCGCGAGTCAGCCGGCGAATCCACCGGCCACGGCTCGCCACTGCCACAACTCAAGCACGGTGGCCCGGGACGTGCTGGTGGCGGTGAAGAACTTGGCGGTCTGCGCGCGGTGAAACACTACCTGCAACGCGCGGCGGTGCAAGGCTCACCGACCATGCTGGCAGCGGTTACCGGTGAATATGTGCGGGGCGCCAAGGTCCTCGAAACCGAAGTGCATCCGTTCCGCCGGTTCTTCCAGGACCTGCAGATCGGCGAATCGCTGCTGACTCACCGGCGCACCGTGACTGAGGCCGATCTGGTGAACTTCGGCTGCCTGTCCGGCGATCACTTCTACATGCACTTCGACGACATCGCCGCCAAGGAATCGCAGTTCGGCAAACGCATCGCTCACGGCTACTTCGTGCTGTCGGCGGCGGCCGGTTTGTTTGTCTCGCCGGCGCCGGGCCCGGTGCTGGCCAACTATGGCCTGGACACGTTGCGCTTCATTACCCCGGTGGGGATTGGCGACACGATTCAGGCGCGCCTGACCTGCAAGCGCAAGATCGACCAGGGGAAGAAGAGCCCGCAGGGGATCCCGCAAGGGGTGGTGGCGTGGGATGTGGAAGTGACGAACCAGTTGGGAGAGCTGGTTGCCAGTTATGACATTTTAACCCTGGTCGTTAAACGCGAAGATTGACCCTGAGGGTTGATCACAGATCCTGTGGTCAACATGAATCCCATGTGGGAGCTAGCCTGCTAGCGATGGTCGCTCAGACACCGCGTTCATTCAGACAGCACGCGCTATCGTTGACGTTCATCGCTAGCAGGCTAGCTCCCACAGGGGGCTTGGGTGGGTTGTAGAGTTGGATCAGTGCTTGCGCAGCCACTCGATAAACAGTGCAAACAGCTCCGACTGTGAACCGATCTCCAACTTCAAATACAGATTCTTGCGGTGCATGCGCACGGTCTCCGGCGAGATGCTCATCTGGCTGGCCGTGGACTTCACGGAGTGGCCGCGGAGCACCATGTGCGCCACTTCGCGCTCGCGCTCGGTCAGCAAGTCGCAGCCAAAATGCTCGAAGGCGGACTGCACGCGTTGCCTGAGATCGTCACGTACGCCTTGATTGGCGGCACTGTGCTGTAAGCCCCGGCGTCCAAACTCGCTGATGAATTCGCGCACGAGCGGCTCGACCGCCCGCAGCAGATTCAGCTGTTCAACCCTCAGCCCTTCCCCGCCAAAACCCTGAAACAGGCTCACCGACACCTTGGTGTCATTGCCGGTATCGACAATATAAAAACTGTCTTCCGAACTGCCGGCCTTCAAGTAGTAAGTCTTGTAGTACTCACTGTCGAAAAAGTTGTCCGGAGCAATGTCCTCCAGGTGATAAAACCCTTCGGCCAGCCCCTGCTCCACCGCCAGGCAAAACGGGTCGAGCAGGTAGCCGCCGGAAAAATAGCGGTCGATGATCGACTCCCGGTATTTTTCCGGAATGCCACGCTGATACAGCAACTGTGGCGGGCGGTCCTTGTGTTCCAGGCTGATCATCACCGATTCGATGGACACCAGATGCCCGAAAGCCGACGCCAGGAACTGCAGCGCGTCGGGCTCATCGATGTGGGCGAACGCCTGGCGCAGGTCGCCGTGCCATTTATGCAAGGCGCCAAAGGGCAAGGCGATCAACGTGTCGTCGTTTGGTTTGCTCATGCCCCGCAGTCTAGCCGGTGAACCGGCACCTGTTAACCGCGGAGTCGAGGAACTCATTGGCCGAAGTACTGGCCGTTTTGCTCAAGCTCACCCGCCACTTCAAGAATGCACACCCGCAGGATCTCGACGATTTCATCCACCTGCGCGCAAGAAAGGATCAGCGGCGGCGACATGACATTAAGGTGCATGATCGGCCGCACCAGCAACCCTCGGGCCTGGGCCCGGGAATGAATCATCTCGCCAATGTTGATCTCGTCGGCGAACAACGCCTTGGTGCGTTTATCAGCGACGAATTCCACGCAGGCCATAAACTTCTGGCAGCGCACATCGCCCACCAGCGGCAAGTCGCTGAGTGTCGCCAAACGCTGCTCCAGATAAGCGCCGACCACATCGACATGCTCCAGCAGGTTTTCCCGTTCGATGATTTCAATGTTCTTCAACGCCGCCGTGCAGCAGACCGGATGGCCGCTGTAGGTGAAGCCGTGGGTGAAGCAGCGGCCCGTGCCGGGTTCGGCGATGACTTTCCAGATACGGTCGGAAAAAATACAGGCGCCCAACGGCAAGTAAGCCGACGTCAGCCCCTTGGCCGTGGTGATGATGTCTGGCTGAACATCAAACAGATCCCAGGAGGCGAAAAACTTGCCCAAACGCCCGAACGACGTCACCACTTCATCGGCGACAAACAGAATGTCGTAGCGCTGGCAGACTTCCCACATGCGTTTCAGATAACCCTTGGGCGGAATAATCACGCCGCCGGAACCCATGATCGGCTCGGCAAAAAAGCCCGCGACCTTGTCCGCGCCGATGGACAGAATCTTGTCTTCAAACTCCTTGATCAGAAACTCGAGAAACTGCGCCTTGTCCATGCCATCCGGCGCCCGATATGGGTTGGGGTTGGAGACGTGGTGAATCTTGTCGTTGGCGTAGTCGAATTCCGGCACGCGGTCGGCGGCCTTGTTGCCGATCGACATCGTCAGGGTGGTGGAGCCGTGATACGCGTTGAAACGGGCGATGACGTGCTTCTTTTCCGGTTTGCCGCGGCAGTTCTGATAGTACTGAATCAAGCGGTACGCGGTGTCCACGGCGGTGGAGCCGCCGGTGGTCAGGAACACGTGATCGAGGTCGCCGGGGGCCAGGCTGGCGAGTTTCTCGCACAACTGGATGGCGACGTTGTTGGACATGTCGGAAAACGGGTTCGAGTACGCCAGTTGACGGACCTGATCGGCAATCGCCAGTGCCATTTCTTCACGGCCCAGACCGATGTTCGTACACCACATACCACCGACCGCGTCGAGAAAACGGTTGCCCTGGGTGTCGTAAATATAAGCGCCGTCACCGGCGACGATGTTCAGTGCGCCCTGTTCGGCGTGCTCGTCGAACATGTGATAGCCGTGCATGTAGTGCGCTTTGTCGGCTTTGACCAGTTGCGCGTTATCAACGTCAGAAACGATTTTCTTGATTGGAGTCGCCATACAAAAAACCTCAAACCGAACAATTAAACAATCAGATCCCGCTCTTTACCGTGCTCCAGACCCGGGTCATGGCGCGCATCTCTTTTGCGTCCTGAGTCTTTTGCGGAAACAACCGCTGGCGCGTTTCGTCATCGGGATAAATCGCCGGGTTGTTACGCACATCGGCGTGCACCAACGGCGTGGCCGCCGCGTTGCTGTTGGCGTAGTGAATGAAGTCCGTCACGTCGGCCATGACTTGTGGCTGCATCAAGTAATCGAGGAACTTGTGCGCATTGGCCACGTGCGGCGCATCGGCGGGGATGTAAAGATTGTCGAACCAGATCAGCGAACCTTCCTTTGGAATGAAATAAGCCAATTTGATCTTCAACTTGGCCTCTTCGGCGCGGGCCATGGCGGTCGCGTAGTCACCCGACCAGGTCATGGCCATGCACACATCGCCATTGGGCAGGCTGGTCAGGTAGTTGACCGAGTCGAACTTGCGGATATAGGGCCTGATGGACAACAGCAACGCTTGCGCCGCTTCCAGATCGGCCGGCGCGGCGCTTCTCGGGTCGCGCCCCAGGTACTTCAGCGCCAGTGGAATGACTTCGGTGGGCGCATCGACCAGGGTCACGCCGCAATCAGCGAAGCGCGAAACGATTTTCGGGTCGAAAATCATCGCCAGCGAACCAATTGGCGCGTCCGGCATGCGTTCCTTGATCTTGTCGACGTTGTACGTGATGCCGTTGCTGCCCCAGGTATAGGGCGCCGAGTACAGCGTGCCGGCATCAAACCCCTGCAGGTCCTGCAAGACTTTCGGGTCAAGGTTGGTCCAGCCCGGCAGCAACTTTTTATCGAGCGGCTGGAACACTTTGGCTTTGATCAGCGGTGGCGCGAGGGAAGCGTTCAACACCACCAGGTCATAACCGGAGTGGCCGGTGAGCAACTTGGCCTGAACCGTTTCATACGCATCAAAAGTGTCGTAAATAACCTTGATGCCGGTCGCTTTCTGAAAGTCGGCAATGGTTTTTTCGCCGATGTAATCCGCCCAGTTATACAGCCGCAACGTGTTGTTATCGTCCACTTCGGCGCCGTGGACGCCCACCGACAGCGGCGCAATTAACGCACCTAGCATCACCAAGAAGGCCTTGCGCATAGCAAATTCACCTTATCAAGCGAGTTCCGATCTGGATGAGCGGATGAATCCACTATTGGTCGATTCAGTAAACCGCGCCATACCCCGAATGGGTGTGTGAGCCTTGCGACGGCCCGACATGGCAAAAAACAGCAGTTTCGTTGACTTGTTTTGTCATAGATCCAGCGCCGGTCCCGCGCTTAGAGTGCCCTGCATAGAGATCACCCAGGGCACGTACATGAACGACCTGATCAAACAAGAACGACACGAAGGCGTCCTGACGCTGACCTTTGACCGCCCCGACAAACTCAACGCGCTGAACAACAGCATGTACACGCAGCTGGGCGACCTGTTGCTGGCCGCTGATGAGGACGCTGACATCGGCGTAATCATCCTCACGGGTGGCGCCTCGTGCTTTACCAGCGGCAACGACCTGGCGGATTTTCTCCAGCATCCGCCGACCGATCTGGACAGCCCGGCATTTCGCCTGATGCGCGTGGTCATCCACCTGCAAAAACCGTTGATTGCGGCCGTTTGCGGAGCAGCGATCGGCATCGGCACCACCCTGCTTCTGCATTGCGATCAGGTGCTGGTCACCCGCAATGTCCGGTTACGCACGCCGTTCGTGAACCTGGGCCTGTGCCCGGAGTTTGGCGCAAGCCTGCTGCTGCCGCGCCTGCTCGGTCATGCCCGGGCGGCGCGCTTGCTGCTATGGGGCGACAGCCTGGACGGTGCTGCCGCCGTCGCATGCGGATTGGCCAACGAACTGTTCGACGACGGGGCACAGTGCCTGGCGGCCGCCGAGCACATGGCTCGTCGACTGCTGGCGCTCCCTCAGGAATCACTGCGTCAGTCCCGACAATTGCTCAAGCAGACGTCGATGCCGGAACTGCAAGCCACCATCCGCCAAGAGAACCTGCTGTTCATCAAGCGCCTGCAAACCCCTGAAGCGCAGTCAGCGTTGAACGCACTCCTTAATCGCAACACTGAAAAGAACCCATCGACAGGAACGCCTTCATGAACACCCCAGACGTATTTGTAGTCAGCGCCGCACGCACCGCCATCGGCTCCTTTGGTGGCTCGCTCAAGGATGTCCCGCTGGCCGATCTGGCGACCACGGCCGTCAAGGCCGCCCTGGAGCGTTCCGGTGTGGACCCGGCGCAAATCGGCCATCTTGTGATGGGCAACGTGATCCCGACCGAAACCCGCGACGCCTACATCTCCCGCGTCGCCGCGATGAACGCCGGCATCCCCAAGGAAACACCCGCCTACAACGTCAACCGCCTCTGCGGTTCCGGCCTGCAAGCCATTATCAGCGCGGCCCAGACCTTGCTGCTGGGCGACGCCGAGATCGCGATCGGCGCCGGGGCCGAATCCATGAGCCGCGGCCCGTACCTGATGCCGTCCGCCCGTTGGGGTGCGCGCATGGGCAACGTCCAGGCCATCGACTACATGTTGGGCATCCTGCATGACCCGTTCCACGGCATCCACATGGGCATCACCGCCGAGAACATCGCCCAGCGCAACGGCATCACCCGCGACATGCAGGACGCCCTCGCCCTGGAAGATCAAAAACGTGCCGCGTTCGCGATCGCCAATGGCTACTTCAGTGAGCAGATCGCTGCGGTGGAAGTCCGTGGTCGCAAGGAAACGACGCTGTTCAGCATCGACGAACACCCGCGCGCCACCTCCCTGGAACAACTCGCACAGATGAAGCCGGCGTTCAAGAAGGACGGTTCGGTCACGGCCGGCAATGCCTCGGGTCTGAACGACGGCGCCGCTGCATTGGTCATGGCAACAGGCAACGCGATTCAGGCCAACAACCTGCGCCCGCTCGCCCGCCTGGTCAGCTATGCCCACGCCGGTGTCGAGCCGGAACTGATGGGCCTGGGCCCGATTCCCGCCACGCGCCTGGCACTCAAACGCGCTGGCCTGACGACGGCGGATATGGACGTGATCGAAGCCAACATCGCCTTCGCCGCCCAGGCCTGTGCGGTCAGCCAGGAACTGGACCTCGACCCGGCGAAGGTCAACCCGAACGGCTCGGGCATTTCCCTCGGCCACCCGGTGGGCGCGACAGGGGCAATGATTGCCACCAAAGCCATCCACGAACTGCACCGCGTCAACGGCCGTTATGCGTTGGTGACCATGTGCATTGGCGGTGGCCAGGGGATTGCGGCGATTTTTGAGCGGGTTTGAGTTGATTGGCCGCTGAGTAACTTATGTAGGAGGCTCCATGCTTGGGGACTACCCAATCATGGAGCCTCCTGCATAAGATTTTTCATAGAGCATTTAGCCCAGCGAGGAACCAGCCTCATCGCAGGTCTCGCCATTGGCGTTCAACAAGCGGACAACAAGCACCACAGATGTGGATGGGCCGCCATTAATCGTATATCCCACCCTCGCCGAACCGTCTCGAATCGGCTTGATGTGGTTTTTGTAATCTCTAACGATCCATTCCAGCCCTTCCGACACTTCGCGCTCCGTGACAAGCAGGGTGAACTCTGACTTGGTATCGGGAAGGGGGACGTTTGGTTCGCTGAACCCCAACCATGTAATGACAAACTCCGCCCCGATCTGCACGCCTGACAAAGGCCCGATTTTGACTTTTACGCCGTCCATTGGCTTGGATGCGCAATTAATCGCGCGCTTGCCAGTTGGAAGCGTAACGGCATCGGGAAACGTAATATCGCTCATGTTTTATCTCCAAAAAGTCTTTTTGAGTGCTTCAACTGGTTGATGGTGTGCTCGCTTGATCCATCCCCTTGGCGAATGAATTAAGAACTGAAAACCTCAACGCGACTACTGTCATAAATGACAGGTCAGCTAGACTTATTTGGCATATAAATGCGTGATCACCAAAGATGTGGGAGCGGACTCGCTCCCACACGGTAACGTTATCTAGATGTTTTTTTCGTCGATCCCGGCCTGCAGCGATTGGCTGTCGTAATGACCGCCAAGGGTGACAGGACCGAGTTTGATGCTGTGCTCATCCGGGGTTGAAACAACCGGTTTACCGGCTTCACCTTCTGTCTTTTCAGGTAAATCCAGACCGGCGTTTGTCCCGTAATCGCGGTTGCTCACGCTCGTAGTGCTGACCTCGGCCCCCCCCAGGTCAACGCGGCCTTCAGTGGCCGCAATCCGTGCACCGGTCAGTTGCGTTGTACCGTCCACCTTCAGGTTCACACCCTGGGTGCCCCTGATACCAGAAGACTGGCCAACGCTGTCTTTATGCGCGTAACCGCCTTCCAGTTTCAGTGTCGGTTTGTAGTCGGTCCCGCCCAGCTTGCTGTTTTCGGCCACTTTGTCCTTGTCGGCCGGTGCAGCCTTCTTGCCCGTCAGACCGAGGTCCACATCAAGCTTGGCGCTGGTCTGGCTGTCCTGGCGACTTTCCACGTTCAAGTCACCGCCCACCTTGCCGCTGACGTTCGCCGCATCAATCCGCGCCCCCGCCAGATGTGCATCCCCAGCGCTGTTCAATACCACGCTGTCGGCCTTGATCTGGCTGTTCTGCTGGGTCGTGCCTTGCTGGTAATCCACGCCAACCTTGGCCCCGGCGTTGAAGCCGTGATCACTCGTGGCGACGTTCTTTTCATCCACGACAACCGGCGTACTGTTGCTCAGGTTGCCGCCGGCATTGAGTGCCACATTCCAGTTAGTCCGGGTCTGAGTGGACTCAGCCGATTCCTGATAGATGCCGCCGCTCTGCGCATCGAGACTGACGCTCGCTGCGTTGACCTGGGTGCCTTGCAGGTGGATCGCGTCACCGCTCAGGGCGATTTTGGCCTGACTGTTGAGTTGGCCACCGGTCAAGGTCCGGGTCGTTTCATTGACCCGGCCGATGTTGAAATTGCCGTTCAGATTGCCGCCCTGATCAGCGCTTTTCTCCGTGCTGGTTTTGCTGCCGCCCACCTTGAGGCCACCGCCGAGGTTGCTGCCGGTCGCGGTGTGTGTGTCGGTCGCCGCTTGCAGATCGAGTTTGCCGCCTGCCTTCAGGTCAATGCCGCCCTGCGTGTCGACCTTCGTGCCTTGCAGGATCTGATCGCCACCGCTGCTCAGCAGTACTGGACCTTTGCCCTGAATGCTCGCCACCTGGGCCTGGCTGTCCCGGGTTTGTTTGCCGGTGTGATCGAGCTGGAAACCGGCACCCAGATCGACATTGGTGCCGTTGGTGCCCGGCGCTGTGCCGACGTTCAACGAGCCGTTGCCGCGCAGGCTGGAGGTGTCGCTGCTCTGGCGGTCATTGGCCTGATTCAGCGCCAGCTCACCACCGGTCTTGATCGTTACGCCGCCCTGCCCGCCATCAAAATGGCTGCCTTCGAATCGGCCATCGCCGCGCAGGTTGATGTTCACCCCTTCGCTGCCGGCATAGTTGCCGACCACGGCGCTGGAACTGTCCTTGCGCGTCTGACTGCTACCACCCGCGCCGCTCCCGGCGACGTTCACGTCCTCACCGGTTTTGGTGTAGACGCGCACGTCAGCCTTGGCGTCCAGCGTCTGATCGGTACTGCTGCGGGTATTGCTCGCAGCGCTCGCCACCAGCGTATCGGCGGTGATGGTCACCTTGCCCGCGCTCGCCTGGTATTGAGTGCCCTGGTCCTGCAACGTCCCGGCCACGTTCACGTCCACGGTGCCGCCCTTGAACTGGCTGACCACGGCGTTGCTGGTTTGCTCGGTGCGGCTGGCGTTCTGATGACCGATCGCAACGTCGATGCCCACATTGGGTTGACCAAGATTCGCCAAAGAATCCTTGTCCGGCACCTTGCCGGCCAACACGTCCTTGACCGCTCCGGCGATGGGCCGGGCGATGTCCTTGTACTCGACGTTGGCGCCGATGTCCGCCGACCAGTTGCTGTCTTTATGGGTGCTGCTGTCGGTGTTGTTTGCGGCGCGATTGTCGACATCGACCGCAGCGACATTCAGCCCTTTGCCGGTATCAAGACGCGCGCCTTCGGTGGTGAGTTTGCCGGTGTTGATGTTCAGGTTACCGCTGCTCTGCACGCCGGTGGTTTGCGCAGTGGTTTTGCTCGTGGTGTCTTGCGAGGTGGTGTGCGCGAAATCGACGCCACTGCCGGCGCGGTCGAGGCCACCGGTGTAGTAGAAGCCGCCGCTAGTGCCGGTTTTGTCCGTCGAGGTGCTGTGGCCGTCCTGCTCGGCCAGCAGCGAGACGTTTTTGCCGGTCAGCGTCGCATCGCCCTGGGTCGCCTTGACCTCGGCGCCTTTGAGGGTCAGGTCGCCGCCCGCCGCCAATTGCACAGTGCCGCCGCTGAGGCTTGAGCCCTGCTGTTTGACGTCGTTGCTGGTCACGGTTTGTTGCTTGGCTTCGTAGTGCACACCGGCACGATACTGACCGGCGTCCGGGGCGTTTTCTTTGGCGTAGGCATCGAAGCCGCGCGTCTCGGTGGTCGTGCTGTTGTCGCGGGAATTCTGCGCGGAATGCACGTTCACATCCCCCGCCGCGTCTGCGCTCAGGGTGCCGCCGGCCGTGACCGTGGAACCGGCCACTTCGATGTCCTTGGCGCTTTTGAGCGTGAGGTTGCTGTCCGACGTCAGCTCGCTGCGCACCGTGCTGCTGTCCTTGGTGTTCTGCCGGGTTTCGTCCTTGGTGATGCCGAAGAACTTGCTGTCATTGTCGTGGTTGTTGGCGTGGGAAGTGTCTTGCACACCATCGATCACCAGCGAACCCTTGTCGCTGATGACGCTTGATTCAGTGCCGCCACGCACCTGGCTGCCGCTGATGCGCACGTCGTCCGCCTTGACGATCAACTTGCCGGCCGCGTTGATCTTGCTGCCCTGGTTCTGGGTCTTGCCCTGATCGGCGTCGCCGGTTTTGCCGAAGAAACCGCCGCCTACCAGGTCGCCCGAGTAACGGTTGTCGCTGTTGCGCTGAGTGCGGCTGGCGCTGGTGATTTCCACCTGTTTGCCGGCGAGGTTGATATCACCGCCGCTGTTCAGCTCTGCACCTTCGGAACGTAGCAACGCGGCGGTCTGCAGGGCGATGTTGCCGCCCTTCAGTTGGCTGGTGATGCTGCGCTGCTCTTCGCTGCTGGTGTCCCAATTGGCTTTCCACAGGTGTTTACGGTGGTTGCCCTGATCGGTCTGGGTGTGGCTTTCGGTGGCTGCACTCAGGCGTAAATCACCGCCGCTTTGCACGCTGAGATTCTTTGCCGCCTCGATCTTGGCGGCCTTCAATTCGGTATCGCCAGCGGACGACAGTTGCGCGTCCCGGCTGGCGAGAATCTGGCTGCCGTGCTGGCGTGAATCACTGTCGGTCTGCGTGCGGTCGTAGGTTTCCCAAGTGATGCCGATAGTGCTGTTGTTCCAGTTTTCGCGTTTCTCCTGGAGATGGCGGCTTTCGACGGTGGTAAGGGTCAGGTTGCGTCCGGCGTCGAGTTTGACGTCGCGACCGCTGACGTCGGCGGCGGCCAGGGTCAGGTCCTTGCCGCTGTGCAAGGCGACGTCGCCCTGACTGCTGCGCACACCTGCCCGGACCACATCGAGGCTGTTCGGAACCGCTTGGCCGCTGATGCTCAAATCACCTGCCGAGCGAATCTGCACACCATCGCGGCCCGCGACCTGTACCGGCCCGACCCGTACGCCCGCGCCTTCGGCGGTGCTGACGATGTTGATGCGCCCAGCCTGCATGGCGCCAAACAGACTGGCGTCGATGCGTTGATCGCTGGTGTTGCCGGCCGGGTCCACGGCTTTCACCTGGCCCGAGGCGTAATCCACCTGATTGCGGCCGACGGTGAGGTTCAACTGATCGCGCGCGTTGAGGCTGCCCTGGGTGTCGATGCGCGGGGCGATCAGGTTGATCGAGCCCTCACGGTTTTGCAGGCCCGCGCCCTGAATCTGCAAGGTGCCGGTGGCATCACGGGTGCTCAGGGCTTGCAGTTTGCCGTCGCTCAATTCGGGGCGGCCGACCACCAGGTTGGCGTTCGGGGTGTTGATGAAACTGCCGCCGTTCACCGAGATACCGTTGGGGTTGGCCAACACGTAATCGGCGGCACGGCCGAAGATTTCCTGGGCACCGTTGATGGCCGACGCGTTGCGGCTGACCACTTCGTTGAGGATCACGCTCGCGGCCTGGCCCTGGAGCTGTGGGTTGGCAGCCAGTTGCCCTGCGAGCTGCGATTGCCCGGCCTGCAAGGCGTTGTTCAACACCAGGCCCTGGCGATCGACGTTGTAGTCGAGGAACTGGTTATGCGACAGGCCTGCGCCATTGGGCGCAACGATATTGACGATCGGCACACCGCCCTGGGTTTGCAGTTGCGCGGTACCGCCGGGGCCCGGCGCGACCACCACGCCACCCGCGAGGGCGCTTGGCAGATGGGCAATCAGGAACAGGCTGGCAATCGCCCAGCGCAGTTTTCCCCGAGGGGAAAGATGGAACGCAAATGTTTGTTCAGGCATAGGAACCTCTCAATAAAAGTGCGGCATCACGTTGCGCGTTGGGATGATTGCCGAGGCTGTCGCGCACAGGTCCGACGGCTGGGTGTATGCAGGGTGAGGCGCTGGTCATATCTGCAACCCCACGCGCATCAGCCAGGTCTCTGGCTCATGCCTTAAACCGCTGGGGGTGTTGAGGCTGCGTTGGTAATCGACGTCCACTTGCAGGTTTTTCCAGCTCAGGTTGACCCCGGCGCTGGCCCCGCTCAGGCGTTGGCCGTCGGCGCCGTGGTCGGCCTTGATCCAGCCGTTGTCCAGGCCCAGGCGCGGGGTGACCAGCACCGGCCAATCGCTGCGCAACGGCAGACGCAACGTGTTGCGCCAGATCGCGCCGCTGGCGCCGGACGCACTGTTGACCCGGTAACCGCGCACGGCGGAATCGTCGGTGCCGAGCAGTTGTTCGATGGCCGGCAGCGGATCGGGGCTGTACTGCACGTTCAACTGACTTTGCCACTGCCATGTCTGCTGGCCGAACCGGCCGTTGCGCCACTGGCTGAGGCCGGCCCGGTACTTGCGAAACTGCGCCTTGGGCAGGTTGTTGACCTGGCGCTGCGCATCGTCATCGGCACCGAGCCAACGCAGGCCCTGAGCGTAATTGATGTCCAGGTTCCACACGGCGCTGTTGAGCCAGAACAGGTTCAAACCGGCTTCGGCCACGGTCAGGGTCGGGCTCTGGATTGCGAGGCGAATGTTCTCCAGATAACTGTCGACGTCTTTGTGGGCCAGTTGCAGGTTGGCGCTGAGCTGACGGCTTTGATCGCGCCACAACACCCGGTCGGCGCGCGCGCTGAGCTGGTCGGTGATGCCGGTGCTATGGAATTCCAGGGTGCTGAGTTTGAACGGCGCGCGGTATTCGGCATGGCTGGCGAATGCGCTGTAGGTCCAGTAACCGTAAGGAATGGCGTAGTAAAGGCTGGCGTTGCGACTATAGCGATCGCCGTGATTGAGGGTGTCGCTGACGCTCACATTCAGTGCGTCGTTGAGCTCCAGCGGACTGTCGAGGCTCAGGCTCAAGGTATCGCGATCACGTCCGGTGCTGGCGCTGCCGAGGTTGTCGATGCCCAGGCCCAACGCCCAGCGTGACTGACCGCTGGTGCGCGAGCGCAGGATGATCCGCGAGGCGCCGGGCTGCGTGCCGGGGGCGATGTCGGCGGTCAGGTCAAGCGAACGCAAGCGGTTCAACTGATCCAGGCCTTGCTCAAGATCACGCAGGTACAACGGCTTGCCGAGCATCCCGGGGAACGCCCCGCCGAGGGACACCGGCAAACTCTGGTCCGCCAGCTCGATGGACTCGACGTAGCCTTCATCGACCACGATATCCAGCGATTGCCCGGCGGCCGGAGCGCTGCGCAGGTACGGCCGGCTGGCGATGTACCCAGCGTCCACGTAAAGGCCGGTGATGGTCGCCAGCAAATGGTTGATCTGGCCGACGCCCATGCACGACGACAGTTGCGGCTTGATCCGCTCGTTGAGCGTTTGGCTGCTGATCAGGGTGACGCCGCCCACGCGCGTGCCACTTAGGGGCCAGCAGCGTTCATCGGCAGGAGCACTGGCGGAGACGGCCGGCGCCACCGGCGCAGGACCAAAGCTGCCGCGTTCCAGTTGCCGACGGCGCTGGTCCAGTTGCAGTTGTTGCAGATCGTGTTGTTGCTGTTGTTGCTGGCGCAGTACTTCCTGGCCTGGGGCGGAAGGTTCTGCGGCCTGGATCGAAGAAACACTCAGGCTCAACAACGAAGCCAGCAACAGCGTGCAAGGCGAGGATCTACGACGAGGTACAACGCGAAACGAATCCGGCACTCAACATCCTTGTCATCATCAAATGGCTTAATGCCATCCCATCAATGCGAGTGATAGTCAGATCGTTCCTACGCAAATGCAAGACGCTTCCTACAACGCTTACATTTCTTAAACAATTGGTTTCCTTGCTGTTAACGCCAGCAACAAGGCTGAGCCGCCACACAGCACCAAGGTTTCGCCCAACACCTGGCCCCAGGCTGCGAGCATCAGCCCAGCGCCAATCAACAGGTAATACAGCAAACCAAACAGCGCACCGGCCGTGCCCAGTCGATCACCATAATTGGCCAAGGCAGAACCGAGGATGTTCGGGATCGCCAGGCCGAACGCCAGCACCACCAGCAACATCGGCAGTACAAACAGAGCGCTTTCATCCAGCAGCCACACGCCGCTGGCACCGACCCACATCAGCGCTCCCGCCAACTGGATCACCTGCGGCCCCTTGAACCCTCGATGCAGCAATCGTTTGTTCAGCCAGGCGCCGAGGCCGGAACCAAGGGCCAGGATCACGCCGCTGTAGCCGAACTCTTGCGCACTCAGACCCAGTCGCTGAAACATAAACGGGCCGAGGCTGTAGTAGCTGAACAAGGCAATGTTGAACAGCGCCACCAACAACGTCGAGCGCCAGATATCGCCGTCTTGCAGCATCCGCCACAGCGTCTCGAACAGCGCGGGTGTCGTGACATTTTGCGGTCGGGTTTCCGGCAAGGTCCGCAGGCACCACAGCCATAACGCCGAGGACAACAGCAACAGGCATCCCAGCACGCCTCGATAGCCGAACGCTTGCACCAGGCTCGCCCCGGTGAACAGGCCTATCGCGGGGCTGGCCGCCAGCGCGATGCCCATTACCGAAAAAACCTGCGCCAGTTCTGCGCCTTTGAAGCGGTCGCGCAACAGGGTTTGCGTGACGACCGAGCCCACCGCCGCACCGAACGCGGCCAGCGCCTGGGCCATCAGCAGCGCCTCGAACGTGCGGGCGTTCAGCGCCAGCCCCGAGGCACCGGCATACACTGCCAACCCAGCGAGCATCGAGGGGCGACGGCCGATGCGGTCGCACATCCGCCCCCACACCACCACGCCGAAGGCGAACGCCAGGAAATACACCGACAGGGTTTGCCCCGCTTGTTGCGGGGCGACGGCAAAGGCCTGGCCGATGTCTGCCAGTGCCGGGCTGTAAAGGGTTTGGGCGATCTGCGGGAACATAAGCAACGCGATCGCCAGTATCAACAGGCTTTTGGAATTCATCACGACTTCACTCTTCAAGAAAAACTGACGAGCAGCTTAAAGAGCGTTGACTGACGTATTATCCATATCCTGACATTTAATCGTTGAAATCGGACAACATGGCCTGGATTGATGCACACACACGATTCAACCCCGACCGTTATTCGGCGTCGGTGGTCGGTATCGCTGCGACCTTGGGCGATCATGATTCCGGACTGCATCGGCATCAGCGCGGGCAATTGCTGTTCACCCGCCAGGGCTGCACGCGCATCACCCTCGCGCAGCAGTTGTGTCTGTTACCGCCCTCCCGTGCGGCGTGGATTCCACCGGAGATTGAACACCGCGCCGTGATGCAGCAGAGCGTCGACTACCGCTCCATTTACCTGACAGCGGCTATGTGCGTCGAGCTGCCGCAGCAGGTCTGCGTGATTGAAGTCAGCCCGTTGCTGCGGGCGGTGCTGGAACCGATTGCGCTCGCCGATTTCGACACCGATTGGCAGCAGGGCAAATTCGTTCACTTGCTGGGTCTTTGCCTGAGCGAAATCCGCGACGCGAAGCAGCAATCGATGCTGTTGCCCTTGCCTTCGGACAAACGCCTGGCGCCGCTATTGGCAACGCCCGAGCTCCTGCCGCCGGAACTTCAAGTGCTGGAACAGCAGATCGGCGCCAGCGGCCGCACCATCGGGCGAATTTTCCAGCGCGAAACCGGCATGAGCTATCAGCAATGGCGCCAACAGTGGCGGCTGATGCGTGCCATGGAACTGCTCGCCACCGGACGCAGCATCAGCTACAGCGCGTTCGAAAGCGGATTTGCCAGTGACAGCGCATTTATTGCGTTCTTCAAGGACATGACCGGCATCACGCCCGGCCATTGGCTCAAGTAAGCACCTGACGACCGGAAGCAGAAATCATTTGCCACAAAATATTACCTACGTCATATTACATGCGTAATAAAGACCCGCTCCCATAGGTATTCACTCAAATGACCAGCATGCCCAGCCTCGAACCCGACGTTGCTGTCCCGGTGAGCGCACCCAAGCCTCCCCTGCTCAAACGGTTGATCCTGCTGACGACGGCCATCGCGGCTCTGGTATTTGCCGGACTGTACGCGACGCACTGGTGGACGGCCGGCCGTTTCATCGAAGAGACCGACGATGCCTATATCGGCGGCGACGTGACGGTGATCGGCCCGAAAGTCGCGGGGTACATTGAAGAAGTGCTGGTCACCGACAATCAGAAGGTCAAGGCCGGCGATGTGCTGATCCGACTCGACTCCCGCGACTATCGCGCCAACCTGGCCAAGGCCGAAGGCGCAGTAGCCGCCGAAGAAGCATTGCTCGCCAACCTCGACGCCACCGAACAACTGCAACACGCTGTGATCGGCCAGGCCCGCGCCGGCATCGATGCCGCCGGCGCTGAAACCGCGCGCTCACGGGACGACAATGCGCGCTACAAAAAACTGGTCGGCAGCAATGCGGTTTCGGTGGAAAGCGCCCAACGCGCCGATGCGACGTTCAAAACGGCTCAGGCGCTGAGTTCGCGGGCCCAGGCCGAACTGCTGGCGGCGCAACGTCAGCTGAATGTGATCGCAACGCAAAAACAGCAAGCCCGCGCCGCGCTGATGCAGGCCCACGCCGAACGTGATCTGGCGCAATTGAACGTCGGTTACACCGAACTGAAGGCCCCGGTGGACGGCGTGATCGGCAATCGTCGGGCGCGAACCGGTGCCTACGCACAGGCCGGTTCGCAACTGCTGTCGGTGGTGCCCTCCAGTGGATTATGGGTCGATGCCAACTTCAAGGAAGATCAACTGGCGCGCATGATTCCGGGTCAACGGGTCATCATTCATGCCGACGTGCTGTCCGGGCAGGAATTCCACGGTCACCTGGGCAGCCTCGCGCCGGCCAGCGGCTCGCAGTTCAGCGTGCTGCCGCCGGAAAACGCCACCGGCAACTTCACCAAAATCGTCCAGCGCGTACCGGTGAGAATCATCCTTGATCCCGCCGATGGCGTGCTCGGTCACTTGCGTCCGGGCCTATCGGTAACTGCCGAGGTGGACACCCGCGAAGAACCCGAATCCCCGGCCGTGGCCAGCGCGCCATGAGCCGCGCCCTCGCCGCCCCCGCGCAACCGTTCAATGCTGCCAGCATGGCGACGGCGACCAAGGTTTTCGCCTTCGCCACTATGTGCATCGGCATGTTCATTGCGCTGCTGGACATCCAGATCGTCTCCGCCTCCTTGCGTGACATCGGCGGCGGGCTCTCGGCCGGCACCGACGAAACGGCGTGGGTGCAAACCAGTTACCTGATCGCCGAGATCATCGTGATTCCATTGTCTGGCTGGCTGTCGCGGGTGTTCTCGACACGTTGGCTGTTTTGCGCGTCAGCGGTGGGTTTCACCTTGGCCAGCCTGCTCTGCGGCGCGGCCTGGAATATCCAGAGCATGATCGCCTTTCGTGCCCTGCAAGGCTTTCTCGGCGGTTCGATGATCCCGCTGGTGTTCACCACTGCGTTCTTTTTCTTCACCGGCAAACAACGGGTGATCGCGGCCGCGACTATCGGCGCAGTGGCTTCGTTGGCACCGACTCTGGGGCCGGTGATTGGTGGCTGGATCACCGACATTTCATCCTGGCACTGGCTGTTCTACATCAACCTGGTGCCGGGGATTTTCGTCGCGGTGGCGGTGCCGATGCTGGTGAAAATCGACCAGCCGGAACTGTCGCTGCTCAAGGGCGCCGACTATTTGAGCATGGTGTTCATGGCGCTGTTTCTCGGCTGCCTGGAATACACCCTCGAAGAAGGCCCGCGCTGGAACTGGTTCAGCGACAGCACGATTTTGACCACGGCATGGATCAGCGGCCTCGCCGGTCTGGCGTTCATTGGCCGAACCCTGCACGTGGCCAACCCGATTGTCGATTTACGCGCCTTGAAAGACCGCAACTTCGCCCTCGGCTGTTTCTTCTCATTCGTTACGGGGATCGGCCTGTTCGCCACCATTTACCTGACGCCGCTGTTTCTTGGCCGGGTGCGTGGCTACAGCGCGCTGGACATTGGTCTGGCGGTTTTCTCCACCGGGGTGTTCCAGATCATGGCGATTCCGCTGTACGCCTTTCTGGCCAATCGCATTGACCTGCGCTGGATCATGATGACCGGCCTTGGGCTGTTCGCGTTGTCGATGTGGGATTTTAGCCCGATCACCCATGACTGGGGGGCTAAAGAATTGATGCTGCCGCAAGCACTGCGCGGAATTGCCCAGCAATTGGCGGTGCCGCCAGCGGTGACATTGACCCTCGGCGGACTTGCGCCCGCGCGGCTCAAGCATGCTTCAGGGCTGTTCAATCTGATGCGAAACCTGGGAGGCGCCATCGGTATCGCCGCGTGTGCGACCATCCTCAACGACCGGACTAACCTGCACTTCACCCGGTTGGCGGAGCACCTGAACAGCACCAATGAAGCGCTGAATCAATGGCTGTCCCAGGTCGGCAACAACTTCGCGACCCTCGGCCAGAGTGGCGACGCCGGCGTCACCGCCAGCCTGCATCAACTCTGGCAGCTGACCTACCGCGAAGCCCAGACCCAGACCTACGGCGATGCGTTTCTGATGATCATGGTCTGCTTCATCATTGCCACGGCGATGGTGCCCTTGATGCGCAAGGTGCAACCACCGGCCGCGCCATCAGCGGATGCTCACTGATCAGGCTTGAGGCATTTTGCGAAAACCCACTGCCAGACGGTTCCAGGCGTTGATGGTGGTAATGGCCACGGTTAGGTCGACCAGTTCCTTCGGGCTGAACTCGGACGCCGCCTGTTCGTAATCTTCATCCGGTGCGTGAGTCTGGCTCAGCAGGGTCAGGGATTCAGTCCAGGCCAGCGCCGCACGTTCACGCGGGGTGAAGAACGGCGTTTCACGCCAGGCCGACAGCGTATACAGACGGCGCTCGTCTTCACCGCCCTTGCGGGCATCGGCGCTGTGCATATCCAGGCAGAAAGCGCAGCCGTTGATTTGCGAGGTGCGCAGCTTGACCAGTTCGATCAGGGTCTTTTCCAGCGGCAGCTTCGAAACGGCACCTTCCAGGGCGATCATGGCTTTGAGGGCGTCTGGCGAAGCGGTGTAGAAATCGATGCGAGGTTTCATGGCGGACTCCAATGGCAAGTGGGGGTGGAGCTACGTTAGTCCTGACGACGCCGCCGACAAATAGCCAATATTTCAGAAGTCGAGGAGGCCATTGGCAGGGCCGATCAAAAAGACAATTGCCAGCGCTCGTTGAGTGCCACTAGAATGCGATCAATTCTTAATTGCACTCAGGCCAGGATGCCCGAATCGAGTATCTGCCCCCCATGTCGTCCGCCGACCAGCCTTTGAACCAGCAGATCCACACCCTCTACAGCGAACACCACGGTTGGCTGCAGGGATGGCTGCATCGAAAACTTGGCAACCGCTGCGACGCGGCCGACCTGGCCCACGATACGTTCCTGCGCCTGTTGACCCGACAAGTCGTCAAACCCTTCGGCAGCGAACCCCGCGCCCTGCTCACTCACATTGCCAAAGGCCTGGTGATCGACCGCTGGCGTCGCCAGGACATCGAACGCGCGTATCTGGAGACCATTGCCCGGTTGCCGGTCGCCGAAGTGCCGTCGCCGGAAACCCGCTTGCTGATTCTCGAAGCCCTGATGCGCATCGAAGCGCTGCTGCGCGAATTACCCGCCGTCACCCGAGACACTTTTCTGCTGTCGCAAATCGAAGGGCTGACCTACGCCCAGATCGCCACACGCTTGGGCGTGTCGCTAATCACCGTCAAACGGCACATGCGCGCGGCGTTCATTGCCTGCCTGAGTGTCGCTTGATGAGTCCGTCGGCAATCAACCCGCACATTCTCGGCGAGGCCGCCGACTGGCTCGTGCAGTTGCATTCAGGCACCGCGACGCCGTCCGACCTCCAGGAAATTGCCCAGTGGCGCACGCGCAGTGCCGAGCATGCCCAGGCCTGGCAACGGGCCGAAGCGCTGCTCGGAGAATTTCGCAGCGTGCCGGCCAACCTCGCCATCCAGACCTTGCAGAGGGCCGCGCACAAAGATGGCCTCACTCGTCGACAGACCCTCACGCGTCTGGGCTTGTTGCTGATGGCCGGTCCCTTGGGCATCGCCTCGCAACATATGCCCTGGCAGCAATGGACTGCCGATCAACGTACGGCAGTGGGCGAACAGAAAAACCTGCAACTGCCTGACGGCACTCAGCTGCTGCTCAACACGCAAAGCGCGGTCGACATCGCCTTCAACCTGCATGAGCGCCGCGTCGTGTTGCTGAATGGCGAAGTATTGATCAGCACCGCCAAGGACCTCGGCGCCCGGCCGTTTATTGTCGAAACGCCACAAGGGATTGCGCGCGCGCTGGGCACGCGGTTTTGCGTTCGGATCAATGGCTCGCGCAGCCAGGTTTCCGTGCTCGAAGGCCTCGTGGAGCTCACGCCGCAATTGCTGCACCAGAGCACGACCCTCAAGGCCGGTGAACGCCAGAGCTTCAAGCTCAACCACCTCGACCCGCTGGAAAGCTTCGACACCAGCGCCCTGGCCTGGGACAACGGCATGTTGCTGGCGAACAATATGCGCCTCGACGAATTGCTCGGCGAATTGAGCCGTTACCGGCCCGGTGTATTGCGTTGTCATACAGTCGTCGCGGCGTTGCGGGTGTCGGGGGCGTTTTCCCTGCGTGACACCGACGCCAGCCTGCGTTTGCTCAGCGATACGTTGCCGCTGAAAATCAGCAGCCTGACCCGGTATTGGTTGTCGGTCGAACCGAAGGTCTGACTGCCCTGCGATTTTTTTCAATGTCCCCTGATACCTTCCTGCGTCTCGTTCGGTGTGTGAATAGACCTCTTCAATTCCACGCGCTCGACAGGAACGCCGAATGACTTCAACACCCCTGCACGATTTCCCGCTCAAGGCCTTGAGCCTGAGTATTGCCCTGGCCTTCACGGCGTTGCTGCCGCTCAACAGCCAGGCCGCCGATACCGTGAATGAAAGCGCCAGTCGCAACGTCAACATCGGCCCGGGGTTGCTCAGCCATACCCTGGCGCAATTTGCCGTGAGTGTCGGGGTGCCGCTGTCGTTTGACCCGGCACAACCGGGCAATCGCCAGAGTCCGGGATTGCAAGGCAACTACAGTGTGCAATCAGGCTTCGCACAGTTGCTGGAAGGCAGTGGGTTCGAGCTGACGAGTACCGGCGGCAACGGTTACACCCTGGCACCGCGAGTCGCCGCCAATGGCGCGCTGGAACTGGGCGCCACCAGCATCAGCGCCGTGCGCGATGACAACGCTGACACTTACGGCGGCGGCCAGGTCGCGCGTAGCGCACAGGTCGGCATGCTCGGCAACCAGGAACTCAAAGACCTGCCCTTCAGCGTCACCAGCTACACCGCCAAAACCATCGCCGACCAACAAGCGCAGACCGTGGGCGACGTGCTGCTCAACGATGCCTCGGTGCGCCAGTCCGCCGGCTTCGGCAACTTCTCCCAGGTGTTCATGATTCGCGGCTTGCCACTGGCCTCCGATGACATTTCCTATAACGGCCTCTACGGGGTTTTACCGCGGCAGATCATCGCCACCGAAGCGCTGGAGCGGGTCGAGTTGTTCAAGGGGCCGAACGCCTTTGTCAACGGCGTCACCCCAAGCGGCAGTGGTATTGGCGGCGGCGTGAACTTGCAGCCCAAGCGCGCCAACGACCTGCCGACCCGCAGCGTCACCCTGGATTACAGCGCCGATGGCCGGGTCGGCGGGCATCTGGACCTGGGCCAGCGCTTTGGTGAAGACAACCGTTTCGGCGCCCGGGTCAACCTGCTGCAACGCGAAGGCGACACCGCCGTCGACGATGAAGACCAGCGCTCGTCATTGATCAGCCTGGGCCTGGATTATCACGGCGATCGCCTGCGCATTTCGACTGACCTGGGCTATCAGAAACAAGTAATCAACCAGGGCCGCTCGGTGGTTTACGTCGACTCGTCCCTGAGTAAAGTGCCCAAGGTGCCTGACGCCAACGCCGGTTACGCGCAGAGCTGGAGCTACTCGCAGCTGGAAGACACCTTCGGCATGGCCCGCGCCGAGTATGACCTCAGCGACAGCTGGACCACCTATGTCGCCGGCGGCGCCAAGCACACCCGGGAAAACGGCGTGTACTCGTCGCTGACCCTCACCGACCTCAACGGCAACGCCCGTGGCGGCATGCTTTACCCTCCGCACGACGAGGACAACCAGAGCCTGATGGCCGGGTTAAATGGTCGCTTGAACACCGGCCCGGTCAGCCATCGATTGAACCTTGGCCTGGCGGGCATCTGGGGCGAGCAGCGCTCGGCGTTCGAAACCATCGCCACGGCAGGGCGCTACAGCACCAACATTTACAACGTCACCGATAAGCCGCGTCCACGGGCGACGTCGTTCGGCAGCGACACCCACGATCCGCGCATCGTCGGCAAGAACACCCTGCGCAGCGCGGCGGTGTCCGACACCCTGGGCTTCATCGACGATCGCGTCTTGCTGACTCTCGGCGTGCGGCGCCAGACGCTCAACGTCGACGGCTGGAACACCACCACCGGTGCACGCACTTCAAGCTATGAGGAGTCGATCACTACGCCGGTTTATGGTCTGGTGATCAAGCCGTGGGAACACGTTTCGTTCTACGCCAACCGCATCGAAGGCCTGGCCAAGGGCCCGACACCGCCGACCAGTGCGATTAACCGCGACGAAACCTTCGCCCCGGTGCGCAGCAAGCAAATCGAAGCCGGCGTGCGCCTGGACATGGACACCTACGGCGCCAGCCTTGGCGTGTATCGCATCGAGCAGCCGTCGAGCTATACCCAGGACGGCATTTTCCGGGTCGACGGCCAACAGCAGAACAAAGGCGTGGAGTTGAACCTCTACGGCGAACCGCTCGAAGGCCTGCGCCTGCTCAGCGGCGCGACGCTGATGAAGACGGAAATCGAAGGCAGCACCAACGGCGTCAACGATGGCAACCGCGCGGTCGGCGTGCCGCGCTTCCAGCTCAACGTTGGAGCGGACTGGGACGTGCCGGGGATCGAAGGCGCGGCGCTCAGTGCGCGGATGTTGCGCACGGGCGGACAGTATCTGAACGCCGCCAACACCCAAAGCATCCCGGCGTGGAATCGCTTTGATGTGGGCTCGCGCTATGCCTTTACGCTCGATGAGAAAGAAATCACCTTGCGCGCCAATCTGGAGAACGTGGCGAACAAGGCTTACTGGGCGTCGGCCAATGGCGGGTATTTGACCCAGGGGACGCCGCGGACGTTGAAGGTGTCGGCGACGGTGGATTTCTGATCGGAATGCTTTGGTGACTCTGCAATCGCTATCGCGGGCAAGCCCGCTCCCACAGGGTTCGGTGATCACCTGTGGGAGCGGGCTTGCTCGCGAACCGCGCAGCGGCCATCCACCACAATTCCTACGCTCGACTGCGCAACCAGCGCAAAAACCCTTTCTTCTCCACCACCTTCGGCACCTCCTGGGTCAACGACTGTGCCTTGTGCAAGCGGAAATCCAGCAACGCCTTCATCGCTTCGCTGATGTCATGGCGCGCATCCAGGCACGGTTTCAGGTAGTCCTTCTCGATCCGGTACAAACTGCAAGGGGTCTTGGCGCTGAACTCTGCCGGCAGCGCGGTATCGGACAAAATGCCGCCCTCGCCGATCACCTCGCCCGGCCCCATGCGCCCGGATTCAAACTTGACCCCGCCACGACTCAACTGCACCGAGACCACGCCGGATTCGATGATGAACAGGTGATCGCTGACCTCCCCCGCCGGCAGGATCGTATCCCCGGCGCGGAAGGTTTGCAGTGTCATGTTCTGACTGAAGGTTTCTTTCTCTTCCTGACGCAGGGTCGAGAATATGTTCGAGCTGTCCAGCAGCGCCCGCGGCCGTGACAGCTCGGCAGGCGCGTTGGATTCGACGCTCGACAACAGGCTGACACCGGACGCATGCAAGTGCCGGTACGCGAGGTCGAACAGCAGATTGCGGACCATGCGCTTCTGATCCATCGAGACCACAAAGCCGCTGATTTCGTATTCCACGCCACTGGCATTGGAGCCTTTCAACGCAACGCTTGGCGCCGGTTTGTTCAGCAGATAACGGCAACCCTGCATCGCCCGCTCCAGCGCGTCGAGCACCGTTTGCGGGCGCGCGTGCGGGCTCAGTTGAAGGCTGATCGAAACGCCGAACATATCGCTGGGCCGGCTGAAATTGATGATCTTGGCCTTGGCCGCCAGCGAGTTGGGAATCACCGCCATGCTGCCCTGCGACGTTTGCAGGCGCGTGGCGCGCCAGTCGATGTCGGTGACCCGGCCTTCGGTGCCGTCGATGGAGATCCAGTCATCCAGTTGATAGGGTTTGGTGGTGTTGAGGACGATCCCCGAGAACACGTCACTGAGGGTGCTTTGCAAGGCCAGGCCGACGATGATCGCCAGCGCACCGGAGGTGGCGAGCACGCCTTTGACCGGCAGTTCGAGCACGTAGGCCAGGGCGGCAATGACCGCGATCAGGAAGATCACCGCACCGAGCAGATCCTGCAACAACCGCCCGGTGTGCCCGACCCGCTGCATCATCAGCGCACCGATCAGTACCGTCAAAGTGCGCGCCGCGAACAGCCACCAGCCGATCTGTAATCCCGTCGCCGCCAGGTGCAGCGGCACGTTATCGGCCCAGGGTGCCGGCTGCAGCGGGTTCATGCCTTCGTTGAACAGCAACACGCTGAACAGCGCAAAAATCACCAGCCGCACGACCAGTTTCCAGTTGCTGCCGTTGGCACTGATCAAGCGCCACAATCCGAGATCGATCAGGATCAGGACCAGTGCGCAGATCAAGGGGTGATTGGTAAGCAGTGACAGCATCAAGCGACTCCAGCCATGTACGGATGGGCACAGTGTAGGAGCAAATGCTGCCTTCAGAACAACACAAAACACTGTGGGAGCGAGCTTGCTCGCTCCCACAAGGGAAGTGTGTTGGCACAGCCCGGCGTCAAAACAATGAGCTCAACCGCTCATCTGGCCAAACCGGCCTGACTGGAAGTCAGCGAAGGCCTGATGGATCTCTTGTTCGCTGTTCATCACGAACGGCCCGTGGCCGACAATCGGTTCGTCGATCGGCTCGCCGCTGAGCAGCAACACCACGGCGTCGTCATTGGCTTCCAGGCTGAGCTGGTGGCCATCGCGTTCGAACAACGCCAACTGCCCTTCGCGCACCAGCGCCAAGCCGTTGGCCTCAACCGTGCCGCGCAGCACCACCAGCGCGGTGCTGCGACCTTCGTGCAGATCGAGGGTCAACAACTTGCCACCGTTGAGGCGCAGGTCCCAGACGTCGATCGGCGTAAACGTGCGCGCCGGGCCGGTATGGCCATCAAACTCGCCAGCAATCAAGCGCAGGCTGCCGGCCTGGTCCTTGAGCGGGAGGCTCGGGATGTCACCATCGAGAATCGTCTGGTAACCGGCATCGGCCATTTTGTCCCGGGCCGGCAGGTTGACCCACAGTTGAACCATTTCCAGGATGCCGCCGCTCCTGGCGAACGCTTCGGAGTGGAATTCCTCATGCAGAATCCCCGACGCCGCGGTCATCCATTGCACATCGCCGGGGCCGATCTTGCCGCCGCTGCCGGTGGAGTCACGGTGTTCCAGTTCGCCTTTGTAAACGATCGTCACGGTTTCGAATCCGCGGTGTGGATGCTGGCCCACGCCACGGCGTTCGGTGGTCGGGGTGAATTCGGCTGGGCCTGCATGATCGAGCAGCAAAAACGGGCTGATGTGTTTGCCCAGGTTGTCGTAGGAAAACAGCGTACGAACCGGAAAACCGTCGCCGACCCAGTGGGTCCGTGGACGGGTGTAAATACCGATGATGTTTTTCATCCTGTCTCCAAATTCGGTGTTTGACGCGATGGACACAGCTTAAAACCAGACCCATTGATGCACTAGACCGCAAAAATCAACCTCATCGTCCTATCTGGAGAACGATGGTTAAGCTCTCGTCATTGCTTGAGGACGCGACACACGGGGCTGGCGGAGTTTTTATTTCGGACATAATATCGATCCGGATTACAACCATAATATCCGCTACCGCCCGAGGACATCATCATGCAAAGCCCCAACCGCGACGCCACCCTCGCCCAATGGATCGCCCAGGAACAGGCCATGCGCTCGCGTCTGGCCGGGCCGGGCAGTTTGTCCATGGCCGAGGTCAGCGCGCTGTCGCCCGCCGAGTTTTTCGAGGGGATCGGCGACGGTGTACTGCCTTCACCGCCCATCGGCGCCTTGATGGATTTCATCCCGATCGAATGGTCGGCCGGGCTGTTCATTTTCCAGGGCACGCCGGATTCGCGGCATTACAACCCGCTGGGCAGCGTGCATGGCGGCTATGCGGCGACGTTGCTCGATTCGTGCATGGGCTGCGCGATTCATACGCAATTGAAGAAGGGCCAGGGGTATACGACGCTGGACTTGCGCATCAGCTACGTCCGCGCATTGACCGGTGCCAGCGGACCGGTTCGGGCCGAGGGAAAAATTGTGCATCTGGGCCGTTCTACCGCGCTGGCTGAGGGGCGGATTTATGATGTTGATGGACGGTTGTATGCGACCGGGTCGACCACTTGCATGATTCTTGAGGCTCGGGGGTAAGGCGTAAGATCGAAAGATCGAAAGATCGAAAGATCGAAAGATCGAAAGATCGAAAGATCGCAGCCTCGTTTCACTCGACAGCTGCTACAGGGGATTGCGTACTGTGTAGCCGCTGTCGAGTGAAACGAGGCTGCGATCCTTTGATTCATGACTTGCGGTAAACATTGCTTTGCTCATCCAGTGGTTTTTCCCGGGGAGGCAGCCGGGGATACTCCAGTCCATTCCCACTGCAACCCCTGGAGTCATTGATGTCTATTCCCGCATTCGGTCTCGGTACCTTTCGCTTGCAAGGCCAGGTGGTCATCGATTCGGTGAGCACCGGCCTGGCGCTGGGCTATCGGGTAATCGACACCGCACAAATCTATGAAAACGAAGCCGAGGTCGGCGAGGCCATCGCCGCCAGCGGTATCGCCCGTGACGAGCTGTTCATCACCAGTAAAATTTGGGTCGCCAACTTCGCCAAAGACCGGTTGATCGACAGCCTCAAAGAGAGCCTGCGCAAGCTGCAGACCGATTACCTGGACCTGACGCTGATCCACTGGCCGTCCCCGGAAGATCAAGTGCCGGTCGAGGAATTCATGGGGGCCTTGCTCGAAGCCAAACGACTGGGTCTGACCCGGCAGATCGGTGTCTCCAACTTCACGGTCGACCTGATGCAGCAGGCGATTGCAGCGGTCGGAGCCGAGAACATCGCCACCAACCAGATCGAGCTGCACCCGTACCTGCAAAACCGCAAGGTCGTCGAGTTTGCCCAGCAGCAGGGCATCCAGATCACCTCCTACATGACCCTGGCCTACGGCGAAGTGTTGAAAGACCCGGTCATCCAGCAAATCGCTGATCGTCTGCAGGCAACCCCGGCCCAAGTCACACTGGCCTGGGCCATGCAGCTGGGTTACGCGGTCATCCCCTCCTCCACTAAACGCGCCAACTTGCAAAGCAATTTGCAAGCCTGTGCCCTGCAGTTGAGCGAGGCCGACATGGCGTTGATCGCAAGCCTTGATCGCGGCCATCGATTGACCAGCCCGAAAGGCATCGCGCCGCACTGGGATTAAGCGTCAGCCCTGCTTTAGGCTCTGATCGAGACGTTGCATGGCGTGCTGCAATTGATTGACGGCTTCGTCGATCGATGCTCCAAGCCCCCCGCCGCAGGCACGTTCCAGCGCCTCGCAACACTCGATCAGCCGCTGGGCCCGGACCATGCGCGCGCCGCCCTTGATGCGGTGTGCCAGGTCATGCAGAACGGGAAGATTGTTGCCGGCGTGGGCTTGAAGCAGATGTTCACGGTCATCCCGATTGGTCACTGCCAGTTGGCGCAGCAATTGATTGATCAACGTCCGGTCGTCACCAACGTATCGCTCCAGCTCGCTCAAGTCGATCTCTGACGACGAAGGCTGTTCGCTCGTCGTCTCTACAAACCGGTCAGCCAACCACACACTCAGGTCCGCCAGCCGAATGGGTTTGAACAGGCAGTCGTCCATGCCCGCTTCAAGGCACAGGACCTTTTCCTCAGGCTGCGCATTGGCGGTAAAACCCAGAATCAGCGTCGGCGGCAGGCCTTGCGCGTGCTCTTCATCGCGTATCGCGCCGGTCAACTCGTAACCGTCGAGCTTCGGCATATTGCAGTCAGTGATGACCACATCAAACTCGTGTGCCCGCCACAGCTCCAGCCCTTGCTCACCATCCTCGGCCTCCATCACGCGATGCCCCAGGTAGCTCAGCTGACTTGAGAGCAAGAGCCGATTGGGCGGGTGATCGTCGACCACCAGAACAGTCAGTGGCCGCGTGGGGACCGGCACCACCGCCCTGTTCAGCGATTCATCGGCAGGCAGCGCTTTCAACGCGATCAGCGACAGGCTGATCTCGACCTGCGAACCCCGTCCGAGGACGCTGCGCAGCACCAGCCGGCCGCCCATCATTTCGCACAACGTGCGGCTGATCACCAACCCCAGCCCGGAACCCTTGCGCGCGGATTGCTGGCTGTTACCGGCCTGAACGAACGGACTGAACAACCGCTGCTGGTCGGCCGCGCTGATGCCAATGCCACTGTCTTGAATAAGCACATTCACCAGCAGATGTCCCGACGCACCGGGTGTTACCCGCAGCGTCAGGCTCACTTCGCCTTCGCGGGTGAACTTGATCGCATTGCTCAACAGATTGGACAACACTTGCTTGAAGCGTGTGGGGTCGATCAACACCTCACGATCACTGCGCGGGTCCAGGTCGACGCGCCACGCCAGGTGCTTTTCCTGGGCCAGTCCTTCAAAGACCCGGCACACCGACGCCACCAGATCATGCAGATTGACGCGTTCGGGGGTCAGCGATAAATGCCCTGACTCAATGCGCGCGATGTCCAGAATGTCGCCAATCAACGCCAGCAACTGCTGCGCCGCCGTGGAGGCGACTTCGAGGGCGACGCGATCGGCGACGCCCTCTTCTGCACGCTTGCAGGCGATTTCCAGAAAGCCGATCAGGGCACTCATCGGTGTGCGGATTTCATGGCTCATGGTTGCCAGGAATGTGGTTTTCGCGCGATTGGCATCGTCTGCCGCATCCTTGGCTTCCTGTAACTGCTGCATCCACTGCTGGCGCTGGCGAATCTGCCGACGCTGCCAGACGATCCATCCAAGGGCCAGCAACAACAAAGCCGCTGCCGCGGTAAACGCCTGCAAAATACCTTGGCGATGACGCAGCCAATAACTGTCATCGACCACCACATCATTGCTCCAGCGGGCGATCAGATCGTCCATTTCCTGGGGCGAAATGCTCAGCAACGCCTTGTTCAAAATCGAGTTCAACACCAGCTCGTCACGGCCGGTTGCCATGGCGATGCGCGCCGGTTCATCGCCTACGGTGCTGCTGATCCGTAAACGTCCCTGGTAATACCGGGCGATCAGGTAACGGGTCATGAACAATGAACTGAGCGCGGCATCGGCCTGCCCCTTCGCCACAAATTCCAGACCTTGGGCCGGGTTTTGTACGTCCACCATCCGCACCTGCGGCGCCCGCGCCTGGATGAACGCACGCATTGGGTGACGGGGATAAATTGCCAGGCGTTTACCGGCCAGATCGTCCAGCGTCGTCGGGCTACCGGGGGTTGTGGCACTGACCAGCGTGTACGGATTGGTCACATAGGACCGGGTAAAGTGCAGTTCGGCTACGCCTTCGGTCGTGGGGATGATGGCGGGCAAGACATCGATCTCGCCGGCCTTGAGCCGCTGGATCTGCTGGTCCAGGGATTGACCTCGCAGCACCTTGAAGTTCAAACCAGTGCGCTGACTGATCAGCGTCAGCAATTGCGCCGTCAACCCACTGAATCGCCCCTCGGGATCGTAGAACGTCAACGGCGCAAAATTTTCCACAGCCCCCACATTGACCGCCCGATGCTGATCCAGCCAGCGCTGTTCACTCTCACTCAGACTCACGCGCTGCTGTCCCGCCACTTTGGCCCTGCCGGCGCTCCAGCGCTGTTCGATGACCGAGCGCTGATCCATGGGGATCGCCGCCAGCGCCTTGTCGATGAGGTCCTTCAGCGCCAGGTTTTCCCGAGCCAGTGCGAAGCCGAACGGGTTAGGGTCGAGGCCCGAAGGCCCCACCAGATGAACGGAATTGAAGTAGTAGTTGTTGATCAGGTAATTGGCGCTGATGAGGTCCCCGAGGTACACGTCATCCTGCCCATACGCCACTGCCCCGAGCGCATCGAGCGCCGACGGATAACGTTGCAGGCTGGCCTCGGGATAGAACGATTCAACGGTCTGCGCCGGCAGGTAGTCATCGGCCATGGCAATGCGTTTACCCGCCAGATCTTCGGGCATGCGCTCGTCCAGTCGGGTGACCAGCATCGGCTGATCTTCAGCGTAGGCATTGGAGAGGTTCAGCTCGGGGGCGGCCAGTTCGAAGTTGTTCGAGGTTCCGAGCAGATCCAGCTCACCATACTTAAGGGCCTCCATGGCCGCTTCACGCGTGGCATAACGCAGCACCTCGATCTGCACGTTCAGCAGTTGCGCGACCAGCGCGGCGTAATCGGCGGTGATGCCTTCCAGCTCATCGTGATTGCGCGTCACCTCGAACGGCGGGTAGTCCGGCCCGCTCACCCCGAGGCGCAAGACACGCTTGTTACCCAGCCATTGGCGGTCCCGTTCATTCAGATGGACCCCGTAGCCTTCCACTGTGGAACGCCCCAGCAGCTGCAAGCGCTCGGGCTCGCCGGCGATCGAGGCCAACGCCGGCGACACGAGGCACACCATCAGGATCAGCAGCAAGATACGCACGGTCGGGCGCACTCAGATCAGGTGATTGCGTATGGCGAATTCGCGCATGTGCACTGACGAATTCAATCTGAGCTTTTCTATCAAACGGGTCTTGTAGGTACTGACGGTCTTGTGGCTCAGGTGCATGCGAGCTGCAATCTCTTTGTTCGAAATACCCATGGCCAAGTACTGCAAGATGGTCAGTTCGCGGTTTGAGAGTTTGTCGATCATCTGCTTTTCGCTGTGTTGCAGCGTGTCCAGCGGCCTGGTGGAGAGTTGCGCGAAATAGGTATAGCGCGCCATGACAGCTTGCACCGCTTTGTGCAAATGGCTCAGATCGTTGCTCTTTGAGACATATCCCATGGCCCCGGCGCGCATGCAGCGCTCCTGAAAAAACAACGGATCCAGTGAAGTGAACACCAGTACCACACACATCCACCCATTGAACTTGATTCGTTCCAGCACATCCAGACCGGTGCCGCCGGGCATCACCAAATCCAATATGACCAGATCGACTGCCTCCTCCCGAAGTATCGACAACGCCTCGCCAACGCTGGCCGCCTCATAAATCAGTTTGAAACCTTCCCGCTCCAGTACAAGTTTGAGTGCGGCGCGAATCACCGGATGATCGTCCACAAGCAGCACTTTCTTCATGGCAAATCCCTGTGCAAAGACTCAACGAATGCCCACGGGATAATGCCGGGGCAGACGCAACGGCTGCGCCAAGACTCTTGCATGGTGGAAAGGCAGAATCTACCTGTAAGAAATGACAGTTCCGACGAACGGTAAAACCGAATCACCCGGCGTACCGCTGATCGCGCTCCTGTGGCGATGGATCAATGATCGTCATCAACCGCTGAATGCACACCCCATCTGGAAGCGCTGCGTGGCTCACCTGAATCTTTTGTTGCCCGCAGGCCGGGATCGGCGGCAACTGTGCAAGTTGGCCGTCGAAAATCAGCGCGTGGCGAACCTGCCGGTTATCGAGGAAGTACCTGAGCAAATCCAGTTCGCCCGCCGCCAGCGCGGCATTGACCACCACTAGGTCGAACGGCTCGCAACCGTACTCGATCAGGGTCAGCATTGACGCAAGGTCGTGCACCGGTGCCACTCGGTAATAGTCGAGTTGATTGAACAGCCGTTCGATGATCATCCGGTGAAAGTGCTGCTCGTCGGCGATCAGGATGCGTAAGGCTTTATTCGGCATCGTAGCCTCTTGGGTGATGGCTGATTTTTGATGCGGCGAGGCTACGGGAGGCGCGCAGAGGTTTCTGTAGGACTTTTCCTAAATGACTGCAGATTCCGGTAATTACTGCCATCCAAACCGCCGAATGTAGAACCCCTTCACCGCCTGAGTCAGCCCCATGTACGCCAGCAGAATCACCGGCAAGAACACGAAATACAGCGACGGCAGCGCCTGCAATTTGAAGTAGTGCGCCAACGGCCCCATCGGCAGGAAGATCCCGACCGCCATGATGATCCCGGTCATGATCATCAACGGCATCGCCGCGCGGCTTTGCAGGAACGGAATTTTCGGTGTGCGGATCATGTGCACGATCAATGTCTGGGTCAGCAGCCCGACCACGAACCAGCCAGACTGGAACAGGGTTTGATGGTCCGCGGTGTTGGCGTCGAACACGTACCACATCAGGGCAAACGTGGTGATGTCGAAGATCGAACTGATCGGGCCGAAAAACAGCATGAAACGCCCGACATCCGCCGGCTGCCAGCGCTGCGGCTTGCTGAGCATTTCTGCATCGACGTTATCGAACGGGATGGCGATCTGCGAAATATCGTAGAGCAGGTTTTGCACCAGCAGGTGCATCGGCAGCATCGGCAGGAACGGGATGAACGCGCTGGCCACCAGCACCGAGAACACGTTGCCGAAGTTCGAGCTGGCGGTCATTTTGATGTACTTGAGCATGTTGGCGAAGGTCCGGCGCCCTTCCAGCACACCCTCCTCCAGAACCATCAGGCTCTTTTCCAGAAGGATGATGTCGGCCGCTTCCTTGGCGATGTCCACGGCGCTGTCCACCGAAATACCGATGTCGGCGGTGCGCAGTGCGGGGGCGTCGTTGATGCCGTCACCCATGAAACCGACCACATGGCCGTTGCCTTTGAGCAACCGCACGATGCGCTCCTTGTGCGACGGCGTGAGTCTGGCGAAGACGTTGGTGGTCTCGACCGCGACCGCCAGTTGGGCATCGCTCATGCGCTCGATGTCGTTGCCCATCAGCAGGCCTTGTTGCTCCAGGCCAACCTCGCGGCAGACCTTCGCGGTCACCCGTTCGTTATCGCCGGTCAGCACTTTCACCGCGACGCCGTGAGCGGCCAGCGCCTTCAGCGCCGGGGCGGTGCTTTCTTTCGGTGGATCGAGGAAGGCGACATAGCCGATCAGCGTCAGTCCCTGTTCGTCCGCCAGGCTGTAGGTGTCCCGGCCCTCGATCATGGGGCGCGCGGCGACGGCGACCACCCGCAGGCCTTCGGCATTGAAGGCGGCAGTGACCTGGCGAATCCGCGCCAGCAGTTCATCGGTCAGTGCTTCGTCAACCACGCCATGACGCACTCGCGTGCAGACCGCCAGCACTTCCTCCACCGCGCCTTTGCAAATCAGCAAATGCGGCTGATCGTGCCGGGCAACCACCACCGACATGCGTCGGCGGGTGAAGTCGAACGGAATTTCATCGACCTTGCGAAACGCCGTACCGACTTTCAGTTCACGGTGGATTTCCACGTGTTCCAACACCGCCACATCCAGCAGGTTTTTCAGGCCGGTCTGGTAGTAGCTGTTGAGGTAGGCCATTTCCAGCACGTCGTCGGAGTCGTTGCCCCAGACATCGACATTGCGCGCGAGGAAGATTTTGTCCTGGGTCAGGGTGCCGGTCTTGTCGGTGCACAGCACATCCATGGCACCGAAGTTCTGGATCGCGTCGAGGCGTTTGACGATGACTTTTTTACGCGACAGGAACACCGCGCCTTTGGCCAGGGTCGAGGTGACGATCATCGGCAGCATTTCCGGGGTCAGGCCCACGGCAATCGACAGCGCGAACAACAGCGCCTGGGTCCAGTCGCCTTTGGTGAAACCGTTGATGAACAGCACCAGCGGCGCCATGACAAACATGAAGCGGATCAACAGCCAGCTGACTTTGTTGACCCCGGTCTGGAACGAGGTCGGTGCGCGGTCGGTGGCGCCGACCCGCTGGGCCAAGGCGCCGAAATAGGTGTTATTGCCGGTGGTGAGGATTACCGCCATCGCCGTGCCAGACACCACGTTGGTGCCCATGAACAGGATGTTCTCTAGGTCCAGCGGATTGCACGTATCGCTGTTCTGCTGGCGCGGGAATTTTTCGACCGGCATCGATTCGCCGGTCATCGCCGCCTGGCTGACGAACAGGTCCTTGGCGCTGAGCACCCGGCAATCGGCGGGGATCATGTCACCGGCCGAGAGCACGATCAGGTCGCCCGGCACCAATTGCTTGATCGGCAACTCGATACGTGGCGCATCACGGCGCATCACCGTGGCAGTGTTGCTGACCATCGCCTTGAGCGCGTCGGCGGCCTGGTTGGATTTGGTTTCCTGCCAGAAGCGCAGCAAGGTGGAGAGCACCACCATCGAGAAAATCACGATGGCGGCTTTCATGTCCTCCGTCAGCCAGGAGATCACCGCGAGCAAGGTCAGGAGCAGGTTGAAGGGGTTTTTGTAGCAGTGCCACAGGTGGGTCCACCACGGTAATGGCTGTTCGTGCTCGACTTCGTTGAGGCCGAATTGCTCGCGCAGGGTGTCGGCTTCCAGGTCACTGAGACCGTCGGTGTGGCTGCCGAGTTTTTTCAGCAATGGGCCGGTGTCACTGTTGGCAGCGGTGACCAGGGTTTGCGCCAGCGTCGGCGGCACTTCACGGCTGACCGTGGTGTCGGTGAAGCTTTCCAGCAGCGCCAGTCGGCGAAAGTGCCGGCCGATGTGACGGGTGCGCAGGAATCCGGCGAAGAATTCCTTGAGCAGGGTAAGGTTCATGGCGTTGCCCCCAGAGTCAGCCGGGAAACCTTCGAGCAGGCGTGTCGAGTCGCTGCGATGACGACAGGCACGTCGAACATCACACACGGTCAAGCGTCGATGAGAGGGATATCGGGACACGGCCAGGGCTGGCTGCGATCGGGATTTCCGCTGCTCGCTTTTCGGCGAGACAACGGCACAACAGGCTGCGCGTTATCTTGCCGGGAAGGTGCCGGTTATCGAAACCGGCCGACTACTGTCACTCGAACAAGTACCCACTGAGGGTCTCCGCTATTGATGAAAACGCGCGAAGCTTACGCCCCGATTTCTGGAGAGTAAACGAAGGAACGGTGGGTGGTGGGGGAATTGCGGGGTTCTTCAGGAAGGGTTCAGCTTTCAAGTTTTGTGCTGCCCTTCAGGGCCTCTTCGCGAGCAAGCCCGCTCCCACATTGGATCTCCAGTGAACACAGATTCAGTGTAAGACAGAGGTCAAATGTGGGAGCGAGCCTGCTCGCGATGGCGGCCTGACAGGCGCCGAAGATTTAGCTGGCAGTCGCTAGCAACAAATCCACCACTGACCGGCTATGCCCACGGTTCTTGCCATGGTCATACAAGGAACCGGCAATCTCATCCGCCCGAATCGGCAGGATCGACAACAGGGTGTCGCTCAAACCATGGCTCGCCTGGCAGAAGCCCTGCATATAAATGCCGGCCTTGCAGCGCTCGTCGGTGATCAGTTTGTAGTTGCGATCCACCTCGAAATCACCCAGGTATTGCTCCAGCGGCGCCAGCAGCTTGCGGTGCATCTGGCGTTCGTAACCGGTGGCCAGGACCACGGCATCGTAGAGACGAACCGTCACTTCACCGGTGGCATTGTTGCGCACCGCCAGCTCGATGCCGCGCTCGGTGGCGGTGGCTTTTTCAACGGTGGTCAGGGTACGGAAGGTATGACGCGCGATGCCCGAAACTTTCTGGCGATAGAAGATGCCGTAGATGCGTTCGATCAGGTCGATGTCCACCACCGAATAGTTGGTGTTGTGGTACTCGTTGACCAGGCGCTCGCGCTCGCTGCTCGCCTGCTGGAACACCAAGTCGGTGAACTCCGGCGAGAACACTTCGTTGACGAACGGGCTGTCATCCGCCGGCTTCAGCGCCGAGCCACGCAGGATCATGTCCACCTGCACCGACGGGAAGCTGTCGTTCAGATCGATGAAAGCTTCCGCCGCGCTCTGGCCGCCACCGATGATCGCGATGCTCATCGGTTGATTGTTCACGCACGGCTGCTTGGCCATCTGAGCCAGGTATTGCGAATGGTGGAACACGCGGCCGTCATCCTTGAGCGCCTTGAACGCTTCGGGAATGCGCGCCGTACCGCCGGTGCTGACCACCACCGAACGAGTTGTGCGTACGTGTTGATGACCCGTGGCGTCGCGAGAGATGACCCGCAGCGCCTCGACCTGCTGGTTGTGCAGCACCGGCTCGATGGTCAGCACCTCTTCGCCGTAACGGCTCTGGGCTTCAAACTGGCCGGCGACCCAGCGCAGGTAGTCGTTGTACTCCATGCGGCACGGATAGAACGTACCGAGGTTGATGAAGTCCACCAGACGGCCGTGATGCTTGAGGTAGTTGACGAACGAATACGGGCTGGTCGGATTGCGCAGGGTCACCAGGTCCTTGAGGAAGGAAATCTGCAGCTCGCTCTGGGTCGACAGGGTATTGCCGTGCCAGCTGTAGTTGGGCTGCTTGTCGAGAAACAGTACATCCAGCTCGCCCTGGCTCGGCCCGCGCTCTTGCAGAGCGATGGCCAGCGCCAGGTTCGAAGGGCCGAAACCGACGCCGATCAGGTCGTGAACGATGGGCGATGCAATTGCCTGTGTCATTTCCAGTGTCCTCTGGATGAACCCCTCAACAAGGGGAATAAGCCTAAGTGACCTGATGCGAGACAGCAGGTCGTCTGTTGAGTAGGAACGAGGACAATGAAAAAAAATTTAGAGAGAAGGGATCAATGGGCGTCCCACTGGCGCATCCGTACGCGGCAGTGCTTCATGGCATTGACGATGTGCTTCTCTACCAGCGCGCGGGAGATGCCGAGGTGTTCTGCGATTTCCTGATGCGACAGGCCATCGATTTTGCGCAGCAGAAAACTTTCGCGACACAGCCGTGGCAATTCCGCCAAGGCACGCTGGAGCATTTCCAGGCGTTGGCCGTGATCGAGGCAGTTGTGCGGGGATGGCGTGAAGTAGCGTTCTTCGTTGTCGAGCACGTCCAGCGACTCGACCTGGCGCAAGGCATTGCGCCGATGATCGTCGATCACCAGGTTCAGCGCAGTGCGATAAAGGAATGCCCGGGGCTGCTCGATCGGCGTGTCACTGGAACGCTCCAGTACCCGCAGATAAGCGTCATGCACCACATCTTCGGCCACCTGACGGTTGCCTAGCTTGGCGTTCAGGAAACACACCAGCTCGCGATAGTAGTTTTCCAACATGACTCCCGGCCGCACAGGGTGCGGTTTTGTCCTTGAGCCACCTCGGCGACCGCCGAAATAGGCAGTGGCAAGATGGTGGCAGTTCAAGCCGCGTAATTTATAGTAATTCTCATATAGATTTAAAGTACTGGTTTGACTTACCCGATAAATAGTCTTGTGCTACACCTGTAACGCTATGTGTCCGCGCTTAAATTCCCCGCCACTTTCCTCGTTTACAGGACAGCTCCCCGTGTCTGTCGGCTCCCCGACAGCGTTCGGCTGTCGCCGGTTTTTGTGCGCAGATTGAACGACGGGCCGATATCCATTGGCCGGAACCCTGCATGAAACGTCCCCGACAGACCCGACGCGCCCTGCTTGTAGCACTTTGTGTGATCCCCGTTATCGCCATCGCCGCCTGGCAAGTAATCCCGCCGGGCCGGGATAAATTCGCCACCGTGCAAGTCAGCCGTGGCGACATTGAAAGCAGCGTCACCGCGTTGGGCACCCTGCAACCGCGGCGTTATGTCGACGTCGGCGCCCAGGCGTCCGGGCAGATCCAGAAGATTCACGTGGAAGTCGGCGACGTGGTCAAGGAAGGCCAGCTACTGGTGGAGATCGATCCGTCTACCCAGCAGGCCAAACTCGACGCCGGACGCTTCTCCATCGAGAACCTCAAGGCGCAGCTCCAGGAACAACGGGCCCAGCACGATCTGGCCCGGCAGAAGTTCCAGCGTCAGCAAAACCTCAAGGCCGGTGGCGCGACCCGCGAAGAAGACGTGCAAACCGCCCAGGCCGAACTGCGCGCCACCCAGGCCCGCATCGACATGTTCCAGGCGCAGATCCGTCAGGCCCAGGCCAGCCTGCGCAGCGATCAGGCCGAACTCGGTTACACGCGGATTTACGCACCGATGGCCGGCACCGTGGTCGCCCTCGACGCTCGGGTCGGCCAGACCCTCAACGCCCAGCAGCAAACCCCGTTGATCCTGCGCATCGCCAAGTTGTCGCCGATGACGGTGTGGGCCGAAGTCTCGGAAGCCGACATCGGCCACGTCAAACCCGGCATGAGCGCGTGGTTCACCACCCTCAGTGGCGGCAACCGACGCTGGAGCAGCACCGTGCGGCAGATTCTGCCGGTGCCGCCCAAGCCGCTGGACCAGACCAGCCAGGGCGGCGGCAGCCCGGCCAGTTCGAGCAAAAGCGGCAGCGCGCGCGTGGTGCTGTACACGGTGTTGCTGGACGTCGATAACGCCGACAACACGTTGATGGCGGAAATGACGGCCCAGGTCTTCTTCGTTTCCGATCAGGCGAAAAACACCCTGACCGCGCCGGTCGCGGCGTTGCAGACCGGCACTGAAGCGAATAGGCAAATCGCCCAGGTCGTGGCCAAAAACGGCAGCATCCAGCAGCGCGACGTGCGCACCGGCATCAGCGATCGACTACGGGTGCAGATCCTCGATGGTTTGCAGGAAGGCGATCACCTGCTGATCGGCCCGGCTGACGGGAGTGGCGGCTGAATGCAGACGCCCCTGATTGACCTGCAGGACATCCGCAAAGCCTACGGCGGCGGCGATTCACCGGAAGTTCACGTGCTGCGCGGCATCGACCTGTCGATCCACGCCGGAGAATTCGTGGCAATTGTCGGTGCCTCCGGTTCCGGCAAATCGACGCTGATGAACATCCTCGGTTGCCTCGACCGTCCGACATCGGGCGAATACCGTTTCGCCGGGCAAAACGTCGCCGCCCTCGACAGCGACGAGCTGGCCTGGCTGCGCCGCGAAGCCTTCGGTTTTGTGTTCCAGGGTTATCACCTGATCCCGTCCGGCTCGGCCCAGGAAAACGTCGAGATGCCGGCCATTTATGCCGGCACCCCGGCCGCCGAACGCCACGCCCGTGCCGCCGCCCTGCTCGACCGTCTCGGCCTCGCTTCGCGCACCGGCAACCGTCCGCATCAACTGTCTGGCGGCCAGCAACAACGGGTATCCATCGCCCGCGCCTTGATGAACGGCGGCCACATCATCCTCGCCGACGAACCCACCGGCGCCCTCGACAGCCACAGCGGCGCCGAGGTGATGACCCTGCTCGACGAACTGGCGAGCCAGGGCCACGTAGTGATCCTCATCACCCACGACCGCGAAGTCGCGGCCCGGGCCAAACGCATCATCGAGATTCGCGACGGGCTGATCATCAGCGACAGCGCCCACGACAATCCTGAAGCGCAAACGTCAGCCAACCCCGGCGCGCTGCAAGCGGTGGATCTGCGCAAGCGCCTGACCGAAGGTGCGCAAGCCACCGGAGCGTGGAAAGGCGAGCTGGTCGACGCGGTACAAGCGGCATGGCGAGTCATGTGGATCAACCGCTTCCGCACGGCGCTGACACTGCTTGGCATCATCATCGGCGTCGCGTCGGTGGTGGTGATGCTGGCCGTCGGCGAAGGCAGCAAGCGTCAGGTGATGGCGCAAATGGGCGCCTTTGGCTCGAACATCATTTACCTCGGAGGCTCTTCACCGAACCCGCGTACGCCGCTGGGTATTGTCACCCTGGATGACGTCGCGGCGGTGGGCAGCCTGCCGCAGGTGACGCGGATCATGCCGGTCAACGGCCAGGAAGCCGGGGTGCGTTTCGGCAACCTCGACCACCTGAGCTACGTCGGCGGCAACGACACCAACTTCCCGGCGATCTTCAACTGGCCGGTGGTGCAAGGCAGCTATTTCACCCAGGACGATGAACGCAACGCTGCGGCGGTCGCAGTGATTGGCCACAAGGTGCGGACCAAGTTGCTCAAGGACGTGGCCAACCCGATCGGCCAATACATCCTGATTGAGAACGTGCCGTTCCAGGTGGTCGGCGTGCTTGCGGAAAAAGGCGCCAGCTCCGGCGACTCCGACAGCGACGACCGTATCGCCATCCCGTATTCCGCCGCGAGCGTGCGACTGTTCGGCACCCACAATCCCGAATACGTGGCCATCGCCGCCGCCGACGCACGCAAGGTCAAGGAGACCGAAATCGCCATCGAGCAATTGATGCTGCGCCTGCACAACGGCAAGAAGGATTTCGAACTGACCAACAACGCCGCGATGATTCAGGCCGAAGCACGCACGCAAAACACTTTGTCGCTGATGCTCGGCTCGATTGCCGCGATTTCGCTGCTGGTGGGCGGCATCGGCGTGATGAACATCATGCTGATGACGGTGCGCGAGCGAACCCGGGAGATCGGTATCCGCATGGCCACCGGCGCCCGGCAGCGCGACATCCTCCGTCAGTTCCTGACGGAAGCGGTGATGCTGTCGGTGGTGGGCGGCCTCGCCGGGATCGCCCTGGCGCTGATCGTCGGCGGCGTGCTGATCCTCAGCGAAGTCGCTGTCGCGTTCTCGTTGATAGCGGTGCTCGGCGCCTTCGGCTGCGCCCTGGTCACCGGTGTTGTCTTCGGCTTCATGCCGGCCCGCAAAGCTGCCCGACTCGACCCGGTCACGGCCCTTACCAGTGAATGATCTCTCCATGAAGCCGCAACTGAGTTTACTGACCCTCTGCCTGCTGCTCAGCGCCTGCGGCACGCCCGCCGAGCGCCCGGACAGCGGCATTGCGCCGCCCTCCTCCTGGCAATCGCCGCACACGCAAAGCACTACCCGCAGCAACCTGCAATGGTGGACGCAGTTCGGCAGCCCGCAGCTGGATCAACTGATCGAACAGGCGCGGGTCGGCAGTTACGACCTGGCCGCGGCCATCGCGCGAGTGCGCCAGGCGCAGGCCGAAACGGTGGTTGCCGGAGGTTCGCAGCTACCCGAGCTCAAGGCTGCCATGAACGCCAATCGGCAAAAACTGCTGCGCGGCAACGGCTACAGCCAACTCGATGCCGACAGCGACAACAAGGCCGTCGATTACTTCAACGCCAGCCTCAGCGCCAGTTACGAAATCGATTTCTGGGGCGGTCAACGGGCTTCCCGTGACAGCGCGCAATTCGCCTTGCAGGCCAGCGAGTTTGATCAGGCCACCGTGGAATTGACGCTGCTCAGCGGCGTCGCCACTACCTACGCGCAGGCTTTGTCGCTGCGTGAGCAAAGCCGCATCGCCGAGCTGAACCTGGCGAACGCGCAGAACGTGTTGAGACTGGTGCAGACCCGTTTTGACTCAGGCTCGGCAACGGCCCTGGAACTGGCGCAGCAGAAGAGCCTGGTGGCGGCGCAACAACGGCAATTGCCGCTGGTGCAGCAGCAGGCTCAGGAGGCTTTGATCGGTCTGGCCGCCCTGCTCGGCCGACCGGTTCAGGAACTGGCGCTGGGTCAGGAACGCTTCGATCAGCTGTCATGGCCGAGCATCGCGGCGGGCGCGCCCAGTGAACTGCTCACCCGGCGCCCGGACATCGCCCGCGCCGAAGCACAGCTGGCCGCTGCGCAAGCCAATGTCACCGTCGCCCGCGCTGCCATGTTGCCGAAGGTCACGTTGAGCGCGGAACTGGGCTCGGGCGCGGATCGGGCCGCGGACATGCTGCGCAACCCTTTCTACAACCTCACCGCCGGATTGCTTGCGCCGGTGTTCAACAATGGTCGCCTGAGTGCCGAGCGCGATAAAGCCACGGCCCGCCAGGAAGAACTGCTGGAGACCTATCGCGGGGCGATCATCAATGGCTTCGCCGACGTGGAAAAAGCCCTCAATAGCATTCGCGGGCTGGATGCACAGCGCCAGTGGCAAAGCGAGGAACTGAACCAGGCGCAGACCGCGTTCAATATCGCGCAGAGCCGTTATCAGGCCGGGGCCGAGGATTTGTTGACGGTGCTGGAGACCCAGCGCACGTTGTATGCGGCGCAGGATTTGAATGTGCAGCTGAGGTTATCGCGGTTGCAGGCGAGTATTGCCCTGTACAAGGCGCTGGGTGGTGGGTGGCAGGTTCTGTGATTTGAGTTGATCGTTCCCACGTCGAGGCGTCGAACCGTCCGCGTGGGAATGCAGCCCGGGACGCTCTGCGTCCCATCGAGAGCCGAACGCGGAGCGTCCGTTGATGCATTCCCACGCAGAGCGTGGGAACGATCAGGTAGAGATCGGCTTGGCCTTCAAATGCCGCGCATACCAAGGCCGCTGTGGCACTTTGCGGAACAGGTCCGCCAGTTTCTTCTCGTCCTCGCCAAAGGTGATGCGCAAAGCTAACTTCATGGTTTCCGGGTCCATCTCAACCGACTTGCCGGTCTGCAACCCCGGCGTCGTGCTGCAACCATGGGTGCTCGGCCCCAGCCACGGATCAGCCACCTCGACCCAACGCCCCGGCGCGAACCACGCCACGCCATTGACCTCAAGCCGACTGACCTCTCCCGGATGAAAGCGCTCATGGGCGCGGAACCAGTCTTCCAGGCGATCATCGATCCAGCCGTGGAAATGCCAGAACACCGGGTTCACGTGGGAGGAAAACGGGTCGCCGAGGAAGTCGTTTTCCGGCGCATACCAGCGCGCCGAGAAGTCTGCCGGATCCCGGGCAAACGGCACCGGCTGGCCATTGGACGGATCACGGGGCACCGAGGCCCAGCGCATGTGCAGCCAGTCGTGCAGCCTTAATTCGACTTCTGAACCGAACTGCCCCAACGTCAATTTTGATAGATAACGCGGATCACGGTAGCGCGACTCCCAGACCTGGAAGTTGCTGTGGTACGTCTCGGCGGTCTTGATGTCGCTGACCCATTGCGAATATTCGGCATCGTCGTCGGCCAGCCAGGTCGGCGGCAGCGCGGTGCCGTCGTGGTTGTCGCAGTAATTGGCAAAGCCGATGCGATCGCGGGCCAGTTCCGGCTGCGGCAAGGGGAAGTGCTGCCATGACGGCAAATCCTGCATCGACCGCGCCGTGCCCAGCATGTGCCGGTGCATGAAGAAAAAGTCCACGCCCGATCCGTTGCGATCCTTGCGCGCGCCACGGGCATCGCGCTCCTTGTCCCGCGGACCGGGCTGCCAGCCGATGCCACGCAGGGCATTGCGCTTATCTTCGGACAAGGTGTGCCACTTGTCCCGCGAGGCATGCCAGAGCTGGTGAAACAGCCGATGCTCGGCGGACACCAGCCAGGCCAGCAGCGGCGCATTGAGACCGGCTCGCTCGCGGGCTTCGGGGAAAACCCGTTTCACGGCGATGAAGCGATTGTCCTGCGCGGTCATCATCAGCGGGCGGTCGAGGTTCAACACCCGGCCACTGAGGGTGCCGCTGCCGGCATTGCCGAAACCGGCCCAGACTTCGTCCAGCGACATGCTGAATTCGTAATCCGGCGTGCCGTTGGCGGCGTTGGCACTGACCAGCCGCCAGCTCAACTCGGCCGGCTTGGCTTCTGCCAGATCGCCCAAAACTCGGTAGCGTGGCTCATCGTTGGAGCGCAAACGCTGGGCGGTGTCGAGAAACCCGATCAAGCCGCGTCCCTTGTGGCCGACGTCGAGAAACACTTCCAGCCCGTCCCGAGGCAGGCCTTCGATACCAGCGTCACGCCCTTCGAAACGAATCTGCCAGACACCGCGCAAGGTATTCGCCAGATGCTGGCCGGCGACATCCGCCACGTCGAATGAAGCTTCGCCGGGGGTGATCGTCGGATCCGGTTTCGTCCATTCGCGATGCCCATAAAAAGCCGCAGGCACGGCGGCGCCGGTCAGCGCCAGGCCCGCCATGAACCATCGTCGAGAAATCGTCATTGCCCTACCTGTGTCAGCCATGAAGCAGGCTTTATCCAAGCTAGAACGTTTGTTGTCTCCGAAAATTTAAAAGCATCGCCAGCAGGCTGGCGATGGGGTCATCAGCCCCACTAAATTTCCAACCGGGCCAATCGTTCTTCCCAGATAGCAAAGGCCCCTGCGCCCGCACCGGGGCGGCGAACCTGACTGAGATGGCAATGACAAAACCACGTTCGAAAAAGGCTCTCTACATCGGCCTGCCACTGGCCCTGGCGATCAGTGCCGGGGCAGGCTATGCGGCCTGGGATTACTGGTTCAAGGACAATCCCGGTTACCCGGTCAAGGTGATGAAACAGGCCGATGCGCTGCAAGAGCGCATCCTCTCCTTCGACAGCCACGTCACCGTCCCGCTGGACTTCGGCACCGCCGGCAATGAAGCGGACAAGGACGGCACCGGCCAATTCGACCTGGTCAAGACCGGCCGTGGTCGCCTGTCCGGCGCCGCCCTGACGATTTTCGGCTGGCCGGAAATCTGGAACGGCGCCAACGCCCCGCACCGCCCCACCGCCGGTTTCGTCGACGAAGCCCGGTTCGAGCAGGAAACCCGCTACAAAATTATCAGCACGATGGTTCGCGACTTCCCCAACCAGGTTGCCATCGCCTACACCCCGGACGATTTCCGTCGCCTGCACGGCGAAGGCAAGTTCGCGATCTTCATGAGCATGCTCAACGCCTATCCGCTGGGTAACGACCTGAACGCCCTGGACACGTGGGCCGCTCGCGGCATGCGCATGTTCGGTTTCAGTTACGTGGGCAACAACGCCTGGGCGGATTCATCCCGACCGTTGCCATTCTTTAATGATTCGCGCGACGCCCTCGGTGGTCTGTCGGAGATCGGCAAACAAGCGGTGCATCGCCTCAACGATCTCGGCGTGATCATCGACGTCTCGCAGATGTCGACCAAGGCCCTGGAGCAGGTCGCCCGGTTGAGCCGCACCCCGATGGTCGCCTCGCACTCGGCACCGCGCGCCCTGGTGGACATCCCGCGCAACCTCAGCGACCAGGAAATGCAGCTGATCAAAAACAGCGGCGGCGTGGTGCAGATTGTCGGCTTCCCGACCTACATCCGCCCGCTGAGCCAGGCCACCCAGGACAAACTCAACGCCCTGCGCGCACGCTTCGACCTGCAACCGTTGCAAGGCCTGGAGATGGCGCTGATGCCGGGCGACCCGATCATCACCGTCTGGTCCGAACAGCGTTTCGGCGAGTACGCCAGCCAGCTCTACGCCATCGTTGACGAAGAACCGAAAGCCACGCTCAAGGACTACGGCGACGCGATCGACTACGCGGTGAAGAAAATCGGTATCGACCACGTCGGCATCAGTTCCGACTTCAACGACGGCGGCGGTCTGGATGGCTGGAAGGATGTCAGTGAAGCCCGCAACGTGACGGCCGAGCTGATCAGTCGCGGCTACGGCGAGGCCGATATCGCCAAGCTCTGGGGCGGGAATTTCCTGCGGGTCTGGGACCAGGTGCAGAAGTCCTCCAAGCCTGTCGCTAAAAACTGATCGCCATTTTTGCAAAGCGAACCGAACTCATGACCAACCGCCGTTCATTCCTCAAGCAGGCCGGTATTCTCGCGGCCGGGCTGCCTCTCGCCAACGCCGTGAACCTGCCGGCGCTGGCGGCCACGCCACAGCCGATGCCCAAGGACAAATGGGCGCAATTGCGTACGTTGTTCGACCAGGACCCGGACTACCTGCACTTCGCCAACTTCCTGGTGACGTCCCACCCACGGCCGGTGCGTGAGGCGATTGAACGTTACCGCGCCAACCTCGACCGCAACCCGGGCCTGGCAATGGACTGGGACCTGGGCGAAACGGAAAAGCGCGAGCAGGCGGTGCGCGTCTGGGCCGGCCGTTATCTCAAGACTAAGCCTGAGCAAATTGCGCTGACCGGCAGCACCACGGAAGGCCTGTCGCTGATCTACGGCGGCATCCATGTGCGCCCGGATCAGGAAATCCTCACCAGCGAGCACGAACACTACGCCACCAATTACGCCTTGGGTTACCGCCAGCAGAAGGATGGGGTCAAGGTGCGCAAGCTCAAGCTGTTCGAGAACAGCCACAAGGTGTCGGCGGATGAGGTGCTGGGCTCGATTGCCAAAGGCATCCGCCGCGAAACCCGCGTACTGGGCATGACCTGGGTGCAGTCCGGCAGCGGCGTGAAACTGCCGATCGGTGAGATCGGCAAACTGGTGGAGGAGCAGAATCGCAATCGTGAGGAAAAGGACCGCATCCTCTATGTGGTCGATGGCGTGCACGGTTTTGGTGTCGAAGACCTCGACTTTCCCGACATGCACTGCGACTTCTTTATTGCCGGCACCCACAAATGGATGTTCGGCCCGCGCGGCACCGGAATCATCTGCGCCCGCTCTGCCGAGCTCAAAGACGTCACGCCGACGATTCCGACCTTCTCCGAAGCGACCACGTTCTCGACCATCATGACCCCCGGCGGTTATCACAGTTTTGAACACCGCTGGGCCTTGGACGAGGCGTTCAAGCTGCATCTGGAGCTGGGCAAGGCCGAGGTGCAGGCGCGTATTCACACCCTCAACACCTACGCGAAAAACCGCTTGCTGGAACACCCGCAAGTCGAACTGGTCACGCCAAAGAGCCCGGACCTGTCAGCCGGCTTCACTTTCTTCCGGATCAAGGACCGCGACTGCGAAAAAATCGCCGTGCAGTTGATGGAAAACCGCGTGGTCTGCGACTCGGTAGACCGCGACGTCGGCCCGGTAATCCGCATCGCGCCCGGCCTGCTCAACACCGAAAACCACATCGACCGCTTCATGGCCGTGCTGAGCAAAACCGTCTAATGCTCCCTCGCCACAGGGACGCCAGTTTTCTTTTAAATCGAGACGACAGATGAACCGAGATCTATTAACCGTGCCGCTCAAGGCACTCGCCCTGACCGCCCTCCTCGCCGGCCTGCTGCCAACCGCCGCGCAGGCAGCCACCGCCCCGCCCCCCGGCAAAGTCTTCAAGGACTGCCGCGACTGCCCGGAAATGGTCGTGCTGCCCGCCGGCACCTTCACCATGGGCACCCCGGACGATGAAGTCGGTCGCGAGCCCGACGAAGGTCCGATGCACGAGGTGACCTTCGCCAAACCGTTCGCCATGAGCCGCTTCCAGGTCACCGCCGGTGAATGGGACAACTACGTGCGCGAGAGCGGCGTGACCATCGCCAACGGCGATACCCGGCCGGGTCGCGAGTGCGTCGCCAGCAAGCCGCGTTACCCGCAGGGCCCGCGTCAGCCAGCGGTGTGCATGAACTTTGATGACGTGAAGAACTACGTCGCCTGGCTCTCGAAAAAGACCGGGCAGAAGTACCACATGGTCAGCGAAGCCCAACGCGAATACGCCGCACGGGGTGGCACCAAAGGACCGTTCCCCTTCCCGTTCGATGAAGGCAAGGAATACAGCATCAGCCAACACGCCAACACCTACGGCCCGGCGGACGGTTACAGCTACAGCTCGCCGGTCGGCAGCTATCCGCCGAATGCGTTCGGCATGTACGACATGCACGGCAATGTCTACGAATGGGTTGAAGACTGCGAGCATCCGGACTACGTCGGCGCGCCCACCGATGGCAGTGCGTGGTTAGAAGCCAACTGCGAAGCGGTGCGCATCCGCGGCAACGACTGGGGCGAAGCGCCGGTGTTCTCCCGCTCGGGCAACCGCAACAGCCAGTACCCGCAAGAGCGTGGCGACTGGATGGGGTTCCGTATCGTGCGAGATCTCTAAAGTCTATCCCTTCACCCTGTGGCAACGAGCTTGCTCCGACCTGATTGCCATGGGCTGAACCCACACGTGTGGTGAAGGTGACTCCTGTGGCGATGGGCGTTCCGACAAGCCCCCTCGCTACAGCGACCCTCTTGCCACAGAACTGCGTCAGTTCATCTTTCTGAAATTTATTTGACGGTCTCTATCCGGTTTCCTACTCGTGCCGCGTCCAATAATCATTCTTATTAACAAAAATCTGCACAACACTTTTCAGGAACTCAGGTAAGTAATGCGACCTCAACCACGCCGCACACCTCTCGCGTTGGCCGTACAGCGCCCGACATTGCATCGCACCCTGTTCACCCGCGTACTGCTGACCGCCACCTTGCTGGGGAGCTCGATGGCCTATGCTGCACCCGTCAAAGTGAACATTGCCGTGCAGCCGCTTTCCAACGCGCTGACCGAGCTGGGCATGCAGACCAACCTGCAGATCCTCTACAGCCCGGATCAGGTTGCGGGTATCAATGCCCGTGCAGTGTCCGGTTCGCTGGAGCCGTCCGAGGCCCTGAGCGCCTTGCTCAAAGGCACCGGCATTTCGTTCCAGATCAATGGCAACACCGTCACGCTGGTATCCGGCGGCGGTTCGGGCCTGCAATTGGGCGCAACCACGATTTCCGGCCAGGCCCTGGGCCTGACCACTGAAGACACCCATTCGTACACCACCGGCGCCACCACCACCGCGACCAAGCTGCCGCTGACCCTTCGCGAAACCCCGCAATCGGTGACCGTGGTGACCCGTCAGCAAATGGACGATCGCGGTGCACAGAGCGTCGGCGATGCTTTGCGCAACACCCCCGGCATCACGTCGCAGAAATACGACAGCGACCGTACCGAATTTTCCGCCCGTGGCCAGGCCATCACCAACTTCCAGTACGATGGCGTCAACACCCTCTACGACGGTGTGTACGGTGAAAACCCGAACAACAGCGACGACTCGGCCAGCCTGGACCACATCGAAGTCATCAAGGGCGCTACCGGCCTGATGACCGGCACTGGCGACCCGTCCGCCACGGTCAACCTGATCCGCAAGAAGCCGACCAAGGAATTCAAGGCCTCGGTCAGCGCCACCGCCGGCCGCTGGGACAAATACCGGGCTGAAGGCGACATTTCCGGTTCGCTGACCGATTCGGGCAATGTCCGCGGTCGCTTCGTGACCACGTACCAGGACGCTAACTCGTACCTCGATCACTACAGCCAGAAGAAAGACCTGTTCTACGGCGTCCTCGAAGCCGACCTGACCGACGACACCCTGCTGACCTTCGGCATCGACAAGTCCAGCGCGACCCCGCGCGGTTCGTCCTGGACCGGCAACCCGACGTATTTCGCCGATGGCGGCCGTACCGAGTTCCCGCGCCACTTCAACCCGGCTGCCGACTGGAGCCGTCGTGATTTCGACAGCACCACCTACTTCGCATCGCTGGAACAAGCACTGGCCAATGACTGGAAACTCAAAGTCAGCCTGGACCAGAAAACCACCGATCACGACACTCAACTGGCCTCGGCCAGTGGCGGTAACCCGAACCGCGCCACCGGTGAAGGCATGTTCCTTTACTGGGGTCGCTGGGAAGGCCATCGCGTGCAGAACACCGCTGACGTGAACGTCTCTGGTCCGTTCAGCCTCGGCGGTCGCGAGCACGAACTGGTCGCCGGTGTCATGGCGTCCCACTCGCGCCAGACCGGTTCGACTTACGACACCAGCGCGTCTGGCCAAGTGCCGGGCAGCATCTATGACTGGAACGGCGAACTCCCGAAACAGGAATTCCCGAAGAACGGCAAATACGAACGCACCCAGAGCCAGAACGGCGTTTACCTGGCCACGCGCCTGCGTCCGACCGACGACTTGTCGTTCATCCTCGGCACCCGTCTGAGCACCTTCAAGTACAACGAAGACTACCGCTACAACCCGGGCGCCAGCCTGACCGACACCCACGCCAGCTACAAGGAACATGGCGTCGTCACCCCTTACGCCGGCGTGGTTTACGACCTCAACGACACGTACTCCGCGTACGCCAGCTACACCAATATCTACCAGCCGCAAATCTACAAGGACGCCAACGGTTCGAACCTGGAGCCGGTTGAAGGCAGCGCTTACGAGACCGGCCTGAAAGCGGCCTACTTCGAAGGCAAGCTGAACGCCAGCCTGGCCTTCTTCCGTATCGAGCAGGACAACGTCGCCCAATCGATCGGCACCAACCCGGTCACCAACGAAGGCATCTACAAAGCCATCGACGGCGCAACCACAAAAGGCGTGGAACTGGAACTGGCCGGTGAACTGGCCGAGGGCTGGAACCTGTCCGCCGGCTACACCTACGCCCGTACCCGTGACCAGGACGAGCAACGGATCTTCGGCTACCCGCTGTCCACCACCCGCCCTGAACACGTGGTGCGTACCTTCACCACCTACCGTCTGCCGGGCATGATGAACAAGTTCACCGTCGGTGGCGGCGTGAGCTGGCAGAGCGCGTTCTACGGCAAGATCTACAGCGCCAGCGCGGGCGACTACACGCAGATCAAGCAAGGTGGCTACACCCTCGTGGACCTGATGACCCGTTACCAGTTCGACGACCACCTGAGCTTCACCGTCAATGCCAACAACGTCTTCGACAAGAACTACCTGACGGGCCTGGGCAACTTCGATACCACGTTCTACGGCGAGCCGCGCAACGTGCAGGTCACCGCGAAGTACGACTTCTGAGTCGTGAGCTGAAATGAAAAATGCCCGTGTCGTGAGATGCGGGCATTTTTTTGACCAGAGATTTGTGGTGAATGTTAGTCCGCCTTCACCACCAGTCGGCGACCTTGTAAATAAACCCTTCGATCAGACGTTCTACTGGGTATCTGCCTTTATACCCAAGGAACTGTTCTCTCATGACCCAGCCTACGCGCGGTGCAATTCATGAATTGTTCACCCTACTCAAACCCTTCCGGCTCGTCGTCGCGATCTCCATTATCCTTGGCATGGTCGGCGGTCTGAGTGTCACCGTGCTGCTGGCGACCATCAACAATGCCCTTCATTCGGACACCGGCCTGACCCAGGGCGTCGTCGCACTGTTTGGCGGTCTGTGCCTGGTGGCGCTGCTGAGTTCGATCTGCTCGGACATCGGCACCAACTACGTCGGCCAGCACATCATCGCTACCCTGCGTAAGCAACTGGGCGAAAAAGTGCTCTCGGCGCCGATCGAACAGATCGAACGCTACCGTAGCCATCGCCTGATTCCGGTATTGACCCACGACGTCGACACCATCAGCGATTTCGCTTTTGCCTTCGCCCCGCTCGCCATTTCCATGACCGTGACCCTGGGCTGCATGGGCTATCTGGCGATGCTGTCGTGGCCGATGTTTCTGATCATGGTGGTGGCAATCATTATCGGCACCGGCATTCAATACTTCGCCCAGAGCCTCGGCATCAAGGGCTTCTTCGCCGCCCGCGACGCCGAAGACGAATTGCAAAAGCACTACAACGCCATTGCTGAAGGCGCCAAGGAACTGCGCATTCACCGCCCACGCCGCCAGCGCATGTTCAACGCGGGTATCAAGGGTACGGCCGACTTCATCTGCAAAACCCAGATCAAATCGATCAATACGTTCGTCATCGCCAAGACCTTCGGCTCGATGCTGTTCTTTGTTGTCATCGGCCTGGCACTGGCCCTGCAATCGTTCTGGCCGAGCGCTGACCAATCGGTGATGAGCGGTTTTGTCCTGGTGCTGCTGTACATGAAAGGGCCACTGGAACACCTGGTCGGCACATTGCCGATTGTCAGTCGTGCGCAGATCGCCTTCCGCCGCATTGCCGAACTGTCCGAGCAATTCTCTTCGCCGGAACCGCACCTGCTACTCAGCGACCAGGGTAAAAAAGCTTCGCCGGTGCACAGCCTGGAACTCCACGATGTGCGTTACACCTTCCCTGCCGCACCGGGCAGCAACGCCTTTTCCCTGGGGCCGGTCAACCTGAAAATCGAACAGGGCGACATCATCTTCATCGTCGGCGAGAACGGTTGCGGCAAGACCACCCTGATCAAATTGCTGTTGGGACTTTACCCACCGCAGCAAGGGGAAATCCGCCTCAACGGGGAAATCATCAGCGCTCTCAACCGCGACGATTACCGTCAGTTGTTCACCACGATCTTAGCCGACTACTACCTGTTCGACGACGTGGTGCAGGGCGACACGCACATTCCCGAAGACGCGAACAAATATCTGCAACGCCTGGAAATTGCCCACAAGGTCAGCGTCCAGGACGGCAGCTTCACCACGACTGACCTTTCCACCGGCCAGCGCAAGCGGCTGGCGCTGGTCAACGCCTGGCTCGAAGAACGGCCGGTGTTGGTGTTCGACGAATGGGCGGCCGACCAGGACCCGACATTCCGGCGAATTTTCTACACCGAGCTGCTTCCAGACCTCAAGCGCCTGGGCAAGACGATCATCGTGATCTCTCACGACGACCGATATTTCGACGTTGCTGACCAGTTGGTGCGCATGGAAGCCGGACAAGTAATGACGGCCCTCAACTCAGCCTGATACGACCCTGCAGCGTGTTTAATCAAGGCAAAAACGGTCCCGCACGCTCGCGATAGCAAATAAGTTCGCGGTTTGCGGGATTTTTTTCCGGTTTTTCTGTGGTGTTGCGTCTAATTATCATTAACTAATAAAACTGCACACGTACTTCAGGAGCATTCCGAGCGATGCAAAGCTTAACGTTGTCCCGCGCACCTCTGGCATTGGCCGTCTCCCGACAGAATCCCCGTCGCACCGTATTGTCCGGCGCCCTGCTGACCCTGCTGTTGCTGGGCACCACACAGGTACAAGCGACCCCGGTCGATGTGAATGTACCGGCGCAGCCGCTGTCCAGCGCACTGCAGCAATTGGGTCAACAAGCCAACCTGCAGATTCTCTACAGCCCGGAGACATTGTCGGGCCGGAAATCGAGCGCGGTATCCGGTCACCTGGAACCGGAACAGGCACTCAATAACTTGCTGCTGGGGAGCGGCATCACCTTCCAGATCACCGGCAACACGGTCTCGCTGATTCCGCCGGCAGGTACCGGCAGCGCGCTGGAACTCGGCGCGGTATCGATTTCCGGCAAGGCGCCGGGTTCGACCACCGAAGGCACCGGGCTCTACACCACGTACTCGTCCAGTAGTTCGACGCGTCTGAACCTGACCCCCAAAGAAACACCACAGTCGCTGACCGTCATGACCCGCCAGCGTCTGGACGACCAGCGCCTGACCAACCTCAGCGACACCCTTGACGCCACGCCCGGCATCATCGTGTTGCGCGACGGCCAGGGTGCCGAATCCGACGGTTACTTCTCCCGTGGTTTCGAGATTCAGAACTTCGAAATCGACGGCGTCCCGACCGTCAAGCGCATGGACAACTACACCCAGAGCATGGCCATGTACGACCGCGTTGAAGTCGTGCGCGGTGCCACCGGCCTGATCAGTGGCCTGGGCAGCCCATCGGCGACCATCAACCTGATCCGCAAACGCCCGACGGCCGAGGCCCAGGCGAGCATCACCGGTGAAGCCGGCAACTGGGATCGCTACGGCAGTGGCTTCGACGTCTCCGGCCCGCTGAACGAAACCGGCAACATTCGCGGCCGCCTGGTCGCCGACTTCAAGACCGAGCAGTCCTGGATCGACCGTTACAAACAGGATTCGCAACTGGTCTATGGCATCACCGAGTTCGACCTGAGCGAAAGCACCCTGTTGACCATGGGTTTCAGCTACCAGCAAACCGACGTTGACTCACCGATGCGTTCCGGCCTGCCGACCCGTTTCACCGACGGCTCGCGCACCAACCTCAAGCGCTCGCTGAACTCGGCACAGACCTGGTCCTATAACGACCACGAACAAACGAGCTACTTCACCTCGATCGAACACCAGTTCGACAACGGCTGGAGCGGCAAGGTCGAGTTCACTCACTCCGAGAACAAATTCGACGAGGTGTTCAACTACGTCAACGGCGGCCTCAACCCAGACGGCAGTGGCACCACGCAGTTGCCGGTTCGCTTCTCCGGCACACCACGTCAGAACAACCTCGACGCCTACCTCACCGGGCCGTTCAGCCTGCTGGGGCGCGAACACGAGCTGATCGCCGGTGTGACGCTGTCCAACTACTACGAAAACGTGCCGAGCTACGGTAGCTGGAAATATGACTATTCGGGCTCCCCGGCCGGCGCCATCGACAACCTGCTGAACTGGAACGGCGAATCAGTCAAACCGGACTTCGCTGTCACCGGCAAATCCACCACCGACGAAACCCAGTACGCGGCTTATCTGGCCACCCGTCTGCACGTCACCGACGACCTGAGCGTGCTGTTGGGCAGCCGTGTCATCGACTGGCATCGCGACATCGAAGACAAGCCATACGGTGCGGCACAGACCAAAACCGAAGAGTCCGAAACCGGCGTGTTCATCCCGTACACCGGCGTGGTTTATGACCTGAACGACACCTGGTCGCTGTACGCCAGCTACACCAAAATCTTCAACCCGCAATCGTCCTGGGTTCGCGACATCAACAACAAACCCCTGGACCCGATGGAAGGCACCGGCTACGAGGTCGGGGTCAAGGGCAGTCACTTCGACGGCAAGTTGAACTCCAGCGTCGCGCTGTTCAAGCTTGAACAAGACAACCTGGCCATCTGGATCGATACCCCTGGCGGCAACACCTACAAGTCCGAACAAGGCACCACCACCAAAGGTGTCGAGTTCACGCTTGACGGTGAACTGGCCGAAGGCTGGCAGGCGTCTGCCGGCTATGCCTACGCCGTCAGCACCGATTCCAATGACAAGCGCATCGTCACGACCCTGCCCCGTCACAGCCTCAAGACGTTCACCAGCTATCGCCTGCCTGGCGTGCTGGACAAGGTCACCCTCGGTGGTGGCGTGAACTGGCAGAGCAAGACCGGCGCCGACCTGCACACCTTCACCCAGGGCAGCTACGCCGTTACCAACCTGCTGGCCCGCTACGACATCAGCAAAAACCTGAGTGCCTCGGTCAACCTGAACAACGTGTTCGACCGCGAGTACCTGAGCTACGCCGGCGACCACGGCATGTACGGCGCACCGCGCAACATCATGACGGGCTTCAAGTACAACTTCTGATTCAACAGGCGTAACAAAAAAGCGCACCGGCGAAACCGGTGCGCTTTTTTTATGGGTGATGGTTTTGTAAGGCCCCGCTAAACCCGTGCGGGAGATGTTTCCTGTCATCACATAGGACATTTCCTATGACTCGACGGAAGACCTCCCATTAATGTTGTCCACGTCGAAACGTCCCTCCTTTCTTAACGTAACCGCCTACACACCTCTCAGACGCATACCTGTAACTTCTGATGTAACTTTTAAATGGCAGGAAACAATGAACACTTCATAAGTCCCAATCAAAAAACGCACATTCAAAAGGATATGAATATGCAAAGACCTCCACCTCTAGAGCTTGACGCCATCCACACCACGGCCCAGGCACCACCAGGATTTGAACCGGCTGTACCCACTACTGATTCGAATCGCTATAACGGCCCGTTTGGTACACCTCGGAACACTGTCCATTACCAGCAGGTACTGCAGAACTTCATCGCTCCGCTTGAGGCGGAATATCAGGCCAGGGCTGCGTTGATCCCGCAGAACATTGAGACGGATCTGGCCGCGACCCGGCGGGAAGGTTCGACACAGCCCCTTCCACCGGCAGCCGCCATCATTCGTGAACTGGGCGTCCGCAACACGGTTATCCAGAGGAAATCCGCAGAGCACCAGCGTCAGACAGCCCTGTCCCACGGGTTTTATGGCAGCGATCCCAGCCATAAAACCGTTTATCAATTCCTGTCCCGGGCCTTTATTGTCGACAAGGTTCTAAGCCCCAACGGCCCGGGAATGAACCTGTGGAAGCAATCCTATCGAGCGGCCCATGAAGCGAGGCTGCTGAGCCAGACCATCACGGTTTTGAATCAGCAACACATCAACGTGCTCAACTGGCTTGCCGCCGTGCAAAGTGAGGAACAGGCGCGTCTGGCAGCGCAACAACTGGCGGCGGAGTTACAGCGTCAGGCTGCGGAGGCAGAAGCACGGCGTATCGAGGCCGAGCGCGCGCGCCAGGCTGCCGAGGAAGATGCCCGGCGCATCGCTCGCCTTGCTGCCCTGGCAGAAGCGCAACGACAGGCAGAGGAGCAGGCACGTCTGGCAGCAGAAGCCGCCAGGCAACAAATGGATGCGGAACAAGCACGGCTGTTAGCGCTGGCGGAGGTTCAACGGCAGGCAGAACAGGCTCGTTTTAAAGCCGAGCATGAAGAACAGCGACTCCAGACCGCCCATGCTCATTTACTCTCAGGCCCGGCAGCGGCAACCGGACCGGTCTTTTCCGTTGCGTCCAGGGCAATTCCGCTCACTCCGGCCATTTCTCAGGCGGTTCTCAACGCCTTGCGCTCGGCGCTGGTAACGGCAACGGCGGCGGGTGCAGCAATGTTGGGCCCGGTTCTGGTTGGCTTCGCGGCTTTGCTGGCGCCTTCGCGCCTGGGCAACGGCGAGCGCTTCGCCATGAGCGTACCGCTTGGCGAACTGAGCGCGGAAAATGCCCGGTCACTGCGCGAAATCGCTGACCGGCGTGGAACATTGGAACTGTCAGTGGGGCTGGGCTATAGACCCCTCGGCTTGGGCGCAGAACTGTTTGTCGTCACCGCCGACGGCTTCGACATTCGCTCAAGCGTGCCGGTCATGCACGCCGCTTACGACGGGTTGAACGACGTTTACACGATTGCCCTGCCCGGTTCGCCAACCGATACCCTGAGCTGGACCCCCGCTGTCACGCCAGGCAACAGCTCGACTGAACGACCGATGGTTCAGGTCGATACGCCAGCGTATTCCGGCGCGCCGGTCGTTGCGCTGGAAGGTCGCCTGGACCTGCACCCTGCTCTGGTGGAGGAATGGGAAAGGTTCATCATTGTCTTCCCGGATGATGCGGGTATTGCGCCGCTGTATGTGGTGATTAGTAGTCCGTATGAAGGTGCGACTGTAGTGGGAGAACACAGCAGACGCGCCTCTGATCCAGAACACGCAGGTGGTCCCACTTTAGGACTGGAGTGGAACTCTGCAACTGCATCCCAAGAAGGAGTTCAACTGGTAAACATGCATATTTCCAGATTTCCTGCGTCTGATGCCAATCAAGTCATGCTCGATCGACTGAAGAGAATTGTCGGGCGAGAACTAGAGATGACTGATGCCGACAGACGTTTCTACACTCATTAACTCCGGGAGTTCGAAAGATTCAGAGCGCTGGGCTATGGTGACACCGAGCGACCAGATCCCGACTCTCCGGTGTGGAACAATGTTCATACCGCAACACTGGAAGATTTCAAACTGAAGGATGATCCTTCCTTGCTCTATACCGCCGAAGCGTTGGCTGCCGGGGAAGAACAAGACCAGCGTGATTATCAAAAATTTCTGAAGGAGATTTGGTGATGAGTATCATTGAGCAGATTGTTCTGCATGAGTCTCTGGACGATATCGTTACCGTTTTCGCATTGGTGAAGGCCCCCCCTCATCTGGACATGATGATAGGGCGATACAAACCCGCATTCACTAGAAGCGGAGATCTTCAACGCGTTTATGCCCGACTCTTCGAAGAGGGTGTATTAGCGAAGGGAGAGAAAGGACTTTCGATTAAAGGTCCTAACTGGAAGGCTCCCACCTTCGTGACAGAAAACCGGTACGGTTGAATAAACAGGTCACCCAGCCACACTCCTGCAGCTGGGTGACCTGCAATCCTTTTTTCAGGCAACTACCGGATACATCCCCCCCCGCAAAACCCCAACCAACACCTGATAAATCTCCTCCACCTCTTCAGTCACCATGCGCATGCGCAAAAAGTCATGCACATGCCCCCCAAACTCACGACACTCCACCAGCCCATTCACCCCAGCCAGACGCTCTGCGTAAGCCCGCCCCTCGTCCACCAGCGGATCGAAGCCCGCCAGCGCCACATAGGCAGGCGCCACATCCTTGAGGTCGGGACACAACAGTGGTGAAAAGCGCCAGTCACTGCGATCCTCGATGCTGCGCGCGTAGTGCTGGTAAAACCATTCCAGGGTGTCGCTTTCCAGCAGGTAACCCTCACCCAGCAGGTCCATGGATTCGTGTCGCTGCGAAGCATCGGTCACCGGATAGCACAACAGTTGCAGGCATGGTTTGAGGGCATCCGGTTCGCGCGCCTCAAGTGCCAACACCGTCGCCAGGGTGGCGCCGACGCTGTCACCGCCAAACACCAGACGCGAAAGGTCGAGGCCAAACTCGCCGGCTTGGCTGCGCAACCAGTGCAGCGCGTCGGCGCAGTCGTGCAGCGCCGTGGGGAATTTATGCTCGGGTGCGCAGCGGTAGTCCACCGACAACACCGCACACGGGGTACGCGCGCAAAACTCACGGCAGATGCCGTCGTGGGAGTCGAGGCTGCCGACCACAAAGCCACCACCGTGCAAGAACAACAACACGGGTAACGCGGTCGAGCGTTGCAACGGACGGTACAGGCGCAAAGCCAGAACACTGCCATCACGGGCGATGTGCTGCACCTCGCTCACTTCTACATCCGGTGCCGCCCAACGCATCTGTTGCGAGGACTGTTCGAACGCCTGCCGCGCCTGCTCGGGCGTCGAGCGGTGGAAAGCCATGGCGCCGTCCTGATTGTCTTCGATCAGATCGAGAAACGCGGCCACTTCAGAATTCAATGACATGAATGACATCCCGGGTCGATGCCCATAAAGAGCGACCGACCCTTTGAGTAAAGGTTGAGAAATCGCCTACACCGCCGCCTGTTGCAGACAATGTTCGACCAGCGCTTCCAGCTCCGCCTGATAGTGCTGCATCAAGGTTTCGATGGTGCTTGGGCGATAACGTCGGGTGCTATAGATGCAGCGCATCGACAACTTGCCGTCAAACACCTGGCCGACCACTTCCAGCCAGTTGCCCAGCCCTGCTTCGAGGCTATAGGTATCGCCGATTCCCTCTTCAGCCGGCATCAGCATCGCCTGCTCATCGAAGGTCTGGTCGAACTGCCCCAGGTAGTTGAAGGTCAGCCGCGCCTGAGGCAATGCCGCCAGTTGCGCCTGCACAGAATTCTCGGCCATGTAGCGCAATGCGCCGTAGCCGACACCTTTGTTCGGCACCCCCGCCAGCTGATCCCGGACGGCGACGATGGAGGCACCGAAATTCTGCTCTGCCACAGGGGCAAGACGCACCGGGAACATGCTGGTGAACCAGCCCAGGGTGCGACTCAAGTCCAGACCTTCGACCAGATCCTCACGGCCGTGCCCTTCGAGTTGCACCAGCACCGAAGATGCTTCGCTCCAGCGGCACAACACGCGGCTCAGGGCCGTCAGTAACAAATCGTTGATTTGCGTGCCGTACACCGCAGGCGCCTGTTTGAGCAATTGCCCGGTGCGCGTTGCGTCCAGGCCCATGAAGGCCTCTTCGCGGTAACGCACCTGGTTTTTGCCCCGCAGGTTGTCGCATGGCAAGTCCTGACCCGGTTGATCGAGCTGTTCCAGCCAGTAACCCAGCTCGCTGTCGACCAGCATCGGCACCTGCGCCGCCAGGCCATCGGCCCAGGCACGATAGCTGCTGGTGCGCGCATCCAGCACCGGCTCACAATCCTGGCTGAAGGCTTCATAACTGAGTTGCAAGTCCTGCAACAGCACACGCCAGGACACCGCATCGATCACCAGGTGATGAACCACCAGCAGCAAGCGCACCTCGCCGTCCGGCAGGCTCACCAGCATGGCTCGCAACAATGGACCTTCAGCCAGGTTCAAACTGCGTTGCGCCTCATTGGTCAGCGCCTCCAGTTGCGCGACGTCACTGACTTCACGTTGCCACAGCAACGGGTTCTGCTCGGCCACACGCAAGCTGTCCTGCACCGATTGGTAGTGCTGGAACCAGCGACCGCCGTCCTGAAAGAAGCGCAAGCGCAGGGAGTCGTGCTGCTCCATCATCCGCAGCAGCGTGCGCTCCAGCGCCCGGGCGTCGAGCCCTTGGCGGGCGCGTAACATCATGGCCTGGTTGAAGTGATGCGGTTCGCTCATCTTCTCGTCGAAGAACCACGCCTGAATCGGGATCAAACCAAAAGCGCCAGCCTGGGCCACATGGGTGGTATCCGGCGTCAGGGCAGCCTGGGCGACCACGTGCTGATCGAACAGATTGCCAATGGTCTGGAAGCGCATCAGATCCCGCAGCTTGATGTCGAGTTTCAACTCAGGATGGTTACGCGCCTTGGAGATCACCTGCAGGCTGAGAATCGAATCACCGCCCAACTCGAAGAAGTTGTCGCTGATCCCCACTTGCTCCACCTGCAGGACGTCGGCCCAGATCTGCGCCAGCAACGTCTCTTCAGTGGTGCGCGGCGCCACGTAATGCTCGGCCTGGAATTCAGGTTCCGGCAGGGCTTTGCGATCGAGTTTGCCGTTCGGTGAAATCGGCATTCGCGCCAGGCAAACCACCTGCAGTGGCACCATGTATTCCGGTAACTGCGCCCGCAGCGCGGACTTGAGGCGATCACCGGCATCGTCTTGCGCACTGACCACGTAGCCGATCAGTTGTTTGCCGGACACGCCGTCACGGGCAATCACCACGGCATCGCTGATGCCGTCCTGGGCCCGCAGGCAAGCCTCGATTTCACCCAGTTCGATACGAAAGCCACGGACCTTGACCTGATGATCTACACGGCCGACGTAATCGAGGATGCCATTGGTGCGCAAACGCACCAGGTCGCCGCTGCGATACAACCGGCTACCCGGCTCTCCGAACGGATCCGGCACAAAGCGCTCGGCGGTGATTGAAGGACGACCGTGATAACCACGCGCAACCCCGTAACCGCCGATGTGCAATTGCCCGGACAACCCTTCCGGCAACGGATTGAGATCGTCGTCCAGTACCCAGAGCGAGCGCTGACCGACCACTCGCCCGATCGGCGCATAAGCCGCCGCACAGGCTTCATCGTTGGCCGCCTTCCAGAGCATCGGCGTGACCACCGTTTCTGTCGGGCCGTAACCGTTGGTGATGTAGCGTGGACGCAACACCCGGCGCACTTGCGCCAGCGTCTGCTCCGGCACGGCATCGCCGCCCAGGCAGTAAATACGCACGTTCGGCGCGCTCATGCCGCTGCCTTCTACGTATTCGGCCACCTGTTTGAGATAGGCCGGCGGGAAGCAGGCAATATCGATCGACAGGCTCTGCAACGCCTGACTGGTCTGCTGCGGCGTCCACAGTTCATTATCGCGCAGCACCAGCGTGCCACCGAACGCCAGCGTGGTAAGCCAACGCTCGTGAGCTCCGTCGAAGGCGAACGACATGAAGTGCAATTCGCGGGTGGTGTGATCCATCTCATACAACTCACGGATCGCCTGGCAATGCATGCTCAGCGGGCCATGGGTAACGGCCACGCCTTTGGGCACACCGGTGGAGCCGGAGGTGTAAATCAGATACGCCAGGCTTTCTTCCCACATCTGCACCGCCGGCACACTGTCGGGGTATTGATTACCTTCGAAATGGTCCAGGTTCAGCAGCGGCAGTTCGGCCGGCAGTGGCAGGCGCGAAGCGGCGGCGCCACGGCTGATCATCTGGGTCATGCCCGAGTCTTCGATCATGAAGGCCAGACGTTCGCTCGGGTAATCAATATCCAGAGGTACATAGGCAGCGCCGCTTTTGAGCACGGCGAGCAACGCCACCAGCATGTCGAGCGAGCGCTCCAGCGCCACACCGATGACCACTTCCGGACCGGCACCGGTGGCCATCAGGTGATGGGCCAGTTGATTGGAACGACACTCCAGCTCGGCATAACTCAAGACCTGCCCGGCACACTCTGCCGCCGCCGCGTGCGGACGCCTAGCCACATGCGCAGCGATCAGCGCCGGCAGTAAATCGCGACGATGAACCGCTTGCGGTTCGCCCCCCCACTGTTGCAACGCGTGCAGTTGCTGCGGCGCCAGGCGTTGCAGGTTACCGAGCCGCTCAAGCGGCGCATCGAGCATGGATTGCAGGGTGACTTCCATGGTCTGGCGAATCCGCTCGACCGCTTCGACACTGAAGCGATCCCGCAGGAACAGGTATTCGATCGACAGTTCTTCGCCGAGGTGTACCGCCAGGTCCATCGGGAAGTTGGTCACGTCGTGGCTGGCCGAGGCGCCGAAACGCAGCCCGCCTTGAGCCTGCTCCAGACGTTGGTCGATCGGGTAGTTTTCGAACACGATGATGCTGTCGAACAAAGGCTGGCCGCCCTGCCCCGACCAGCGCTGGATATCCGCCAGCGGCGCGTGGGCGTGTTCGCGCAGGTCAAGGTTGTAGGCTTGCAAGCTGCCCAGCCAGTCATTCAGGCGTTGGGCCGGTTCCAGGGTCTGGATCACCGGCAAGGTGTTGATAAACAGCCCGAGCATGCTGCCGGCATTCGGTAAACCTTCCGGACGCCCGGCCACCGTCGCACCAAACGCCACGCTGTGCTGACCGGTGTAGCGCTGCAACACCAGCAGCCACGCGCCTTGAATCAGCGTGTTGGCGGTGATGCCCTGGGCGCGGCAATGCTGTTGCAGCGTCGCGGTCTGTTGCGCATTCCATTGGGTGTACAGGGCTTGGTGCCCGTACTCCGTGGAGTCATGCCGCGGGTGCATGGCCTGACTGAGCGCCGTCGGTTCGGCCAGGGTCTGGAGGTGGCCTTTCCAGAATTGCTCCAGGCGCCCCTGATCCTGATCCTGCAACCAAGCAATGAAATCACGATAACGTCCGCTCTCGCCTTCCACCTGCCCGGTGGCGTAATGCTGCAGCACTTCACCGAACAGCTGCGAACTGCTCCAGCCGTCCATGAGGATGTGGTGGCTGGTCCAGATCAACTGATACTGATCGGCCCCGGTGCGCACCAGCCGCGTGCGTTGCAGCGGCATGCGGTTCAGTTCGAAACCCTTGACCCGCTCCAGACGCGCGAACTCGGCCAGTCGGGCTTCATCCATCGGGCCGTCGACCGCTTGCAGATCAACCACCCCCTGACGATGCACCACCTGCACCGGCGAGGCCTGGCCATCCTGCCAATGGAACGAAGTGCGCAGGATCTCGTGACGCTGCACCACGCATTCCCACGCCGCGCGAAAGCGCTCGATGTCGAGGCCTTCCACCGACAAGTTCAGCTGATTGACGTACAGGTCGTTGCCATCGTCGGACAGGGTGTGGAACAGCATCCCCTGTTGCATCGGCGACAGCGGGTAAACGTCCTCGATCTCCCGCACCGGCACCGGCAAACCGTCCAGACGGGCCTGGCTCAATGCCGCCAACGGGAAGTCCGACGGAGTCAGTCCATGGCTGTCCGGCGCCAGGCAATGCTCGATCAGCAACGCCAGTTCCCGAGCGTAATCGTCGGCCAGCGCCTGCACGGTGGCGGTGTCGAACATCTGTTGGCTGAACGTCCAGGACAGGCTCAACTCACCGCCATACACCTGACCGTTGAGGGTCAGCCAGTTGCCCAGCGGGGCGAGGTCACTGAGTTCGTCGCCGGCACTTTCACTGGCTGGAACGAACAATGCGGCCGCGTCGAACTGGCTGTCGAACTGGCCCAGGTAATTGAAGGTGATCCGCGGCATGGGCAGCGCTGCCAGTTGCTGACGCGCCGACTCGTTGCCCAGGTAACGCAAGGCGCCGAAGCCAATGCCTTTGTTGGGGATCGCCCGCAGTTGCTCCTTGATCTGCTTGATCGAGTCATCGACCGCCGTTGACGGCGTCAAGCGTACCGGGAACAGGCTGGTGAACCAGCCTAGGGTGCGGCTCAGATCCACCGCGTCGAACAGGTCTTCGCGACCGTGACCTTCGAGCTGGATCAGGGTCGAGGCATCACCGGTCCAGCGGCAGATGACCCGCGCCAATGCGGTCAACAGCAGGTCGTTGACCTGGGTGCGATAAGCCGCTGGCGCCTGTTGCAGCAACTGGCCGCTCAGGGCCTTGTCGAGTCGGGTCTGCACACTGTGTGCGTAGCGGTTTTGCAGGCTGGCGTCGGGACGTTCGCAAGGCAACGCCGGGGCGGCGCCTTGCAGTTGTTCAGACCAAAGCGCCAGTTCAGCGTCCAGGGTGCCAGCGTATTGCTGCAGATGTTCGCCCCAGGTTTTGAAGGCGCTGGTCTTGGCCGGCAAGGCAATCGAACGGCCGGCCTGGACTTGGGTGAATGCGGTTTGCAGATCTTCGAGCAACACGCGCCAGGACACGCCATCGACCACCAAGTGATGCACCACCAGCAAAAAGCGCTGGCTGTTGTCCGGTAAATCGAGCAACACACCGCGCAGCAGTGGACCGTTTTGCAGGTTCAGGCTGCGCTGGGCTTGCTGGCAGCTGGCTTCGAGCTCGCCGGCATCGGCCAGCGTCGTTTGCCACAACAATCTTTGACCGGCCTCCAGCGGTCGGTGATGGGCGGTCCAGCCCGAAGCCGACTCGTTGAAGCAAAGGCGCAGTGCATCGTGATGCTGCACCAAGGCCTGTAGCACGTGCTCGACGGTATCGGCGTGCAACTGAATGGACGGCTTGAGCAGCAGCGACTGGTTCCAGTGATGACGCTCGGGGATGTCGCCGGCAAAGAACAGCTGCTGTAGAGGCAACAACAGGGCTTCGCCGCTGACCGGACCTTGATCGATCGTCAGCGCGGTACTGCCCAGTTGCGCCACCGCGGCCAGGGCCTGCACGGTCTGGTGCTGGAAAAGATCCTTGGGCGTGAATTGGATACCCGCTTGACGGGCGCGACCGACCACTTGAATCGAGATGATCGAATCACCGCCCAATTCAAAGAAGTTATCCGTCGAACTGACGCGCTCCAGGCGCAGCACATCGGCCCAGATCGTGGCGATGCGCTGTTCCATGTCGGTGCGGGGCGCCACGTAGCTGTGTTGCGTCAGGTTGGCATCCGGCTTTGGCAATGCCTTGCGATCCAGCTTGCCATTGGGCGTCAACGGCAACTGCGCCAGCAGCATCAGATGCGCCGGCACCATGTGTGCCGGCAGGCTGTCCTTGAGCCGGCTCCTGATGTCGTCACGCCACGCGACTTGCAGATGCTCTTCAAGCGGTTGCGTCGGCACCAGATAGGCCGCCAATTGTTTGCCGCTCGGCCCGGCATGCGCCAGCACCACCGCTTCGCGGACGGCGGCAAGTTCCAGCAAGCGCGCTTCGATCTCACCCAGCTCGATGCGGAAACCACGGATTTTCACCTGGTTATCCACACGACCTTGATAGTCGAACACGCCGTCCTTACGCTCGCGCACCAGGTCACCGCTGCGGTACAGCCGCGCCCCCGGCGCACCGAACGGGTCAGGGACAAAGCGTTCGGCGGTCATCGCCGGACGGTCCAGATAACCCCGGGCCAGGCCCGTGCCGCCCAGGAACAACTCGCCCATGACGCCTTGAGGCAGTGCGTTCAAATCGTCGCTGAGCACACAGGTACTGCGGTCACCGATGCGCGTGCCGATGGGCGCATAAGCCGCACCGCAAACGTCATTGCGGCCGGCCTTCCAGATCAGCGGCGTGACCACGGTTTCGGTCGGCCCATAGCCATTGATGATGTACTGCGGCGCCAGCGCTGCCCGTGCCCGCTCGAAGCTGTCGTTGGGCACGGCGTCGCCGCCGAAGCAGTAGATACGCACGGCTGGCGGGTTGCCGACGTGCTCGGCGTGTTCAGCCAATTGCTGCAAATACACCGGCGGAAATGCCGCCACGGTCACGCCGTGCTGCTGCATGGCGGTGTAGGTCTGTTCCGGGCTCCAGAGGCTGTCGTCGCGCATCAGCAGGCGCGAACCATGGGTCAATGGCGTCAACCAACGCTCGTGGGCACCGTCGAAAGCGAACGACATGAAGTGCAGTTCGCAATCGTCCGGGGTCATTTCGTAGCGTTGGCCGATGGCCTGGCAATGCATCGCCAGTGGGCCATGGGCGACACACACGCCTTTGGGTTGACCCGTGGAGCCGGAGGTATAAATCACGTACGCGAGGTTTTCGTCGTGAACGCTGGTCTGCGCGGCAGTGCCGGGGAAATCGTCGGTCGACAGTCGATCCAGTTCCAGTGCACGCAAACCATTGCTCAGGGGCAATTGCTGGCTCAACACCGAATCGGTCAGCAACAGCGCGATGCCCGAGTCTTCGATCAGGTAAGCCAGACGTTCACGGGGATAGCTGGCATCCAGCGGCACATAGGCGCCGCCAGCCTTCAGGACCGCCAGCAAGGTCACCAACATCGAAGGGCTGCGGGGCAACGCCACACCGACACGAACTTCCGGCCCCACGCCTTCGGCGATCAGCAGGTGCGCCAGTCGGTTGGCCTGGGTGTCCAGCTCGCCAAAGCTGAGCACCTGATCGCCGCACCGAACCGCTTCACGGTCAGGCTGTTGCGCCGCGATCACGCCAATGCGTTGATGCACCGGCAGCGGGTCAGTGCACGGTTGCGGGATATTGCTGGCGTGCAGACGCGCCTGTTCGGCGGCGCTGAGCAGCGTCAGGGCACCAAGGCGCACGCTGGCGGATTGGCAGAATTGTTCCAGCAACGAAGCCAGTTGCGCGTTCAGCCGAACAATCGCCTCCAGGCTGTAATGTTCCCGGGTAAAGCTGTAATGCAGCGACAGCGTCTGACCCAGGTTGACCCCCACGGTCAGCGGGTAGTTGGTCTGCTCTCGGGTGTCCACCGGGCCGAAACTCAAGCCCAGCGGCGCGCCCTGCTCCAGCGCTTCAGAAATCGGATAGTTCTCGAACACCAGCAGGTTGTCGAACAGACCATCGCTACCCTGCCCCGACCAGCGTTGAATGTCGGCCAGCGGCGTGTGCTCGAAGTCGCGCAGCGACAGGTTCAACGCCTGCACCGATTGCAGCCACTCGCTGACGGTCAGTTGCGGTTCGGGACGGGCGATCACCGGCAACGTGTTGATGAACAGCCCAACCTGTTGCTCGACGCCCGGCAAGTCGGCCGGACGCCCAGACACCGTGGCGCCGAACGCCACGGTCGACTGGCCGGTGTAGCGTTGCAACAGCAGCAGCCAGGCCGCTTGCACCAGGGTGTTGAGGGTGACTTTCTGCGCCCGGGCGAACTCGCCCAGGCGCAGTGTGGCGGTGGCATCGATCAAGTGCTGATGCTGGTCATGTCCAGTGCCAATGCCCGGCGCCGAGCGGTCCGCCAGGCCTTGAGCCAGGCGTGTCGGCTCATCGAGCCGGGCCAGTTGGGTCATCCAGAACTGTTCGCTGGCCTGGCCATCCTGACATTGCAGCCAAGCGATGTAATCGCTGTAGCGCCCGACTGTCGCGGTCGGTGCCTGGCCGGCATAACGCTGGAGCACCTCGCCCAACAGCTGCGAATTGCTCCAGCCATCCATGAGAATGTGGTGGCTGGTGTAGAGCAATTCGTGTTGGTCGTCAGCGGTGCGCACCACCACCAGGCGCAACAGCGGCACCCGCGTCAGGTCGAAGGGCTGGTTGCGCTCGGCCTCGGCCAGTGCGTCCAGGTTGTCGGCCGGTTGCCCGCGCCAGTCGTAAACGGTGAATGGCAGCTCGGCATGGCGTTCGACAATTTGCAGCGGTCGGGCCTGTTCGCCGCCCCAGACAAACCGCGTGCGCAAGATGTCGTGCGCCTCTAGCGCCGCTTGCCAAGCCTGGCGGAAACGCTCGACATCCAACCCTTGCACCGCGACGCGCATCTGGTTGATGTACTCGCCCGAATCCTGCTCATACAAGCTGTGGAACAACATGCCCTGCTGCATCGGCGACAGCGGATAAATGTTATCGACGCACTGCGGATCGGCGATCAGCGCATCCAGTTGTTGCTGGTTCAACCCTGCCAGCGGGAAGTCTGAAGGCGTGACGCCGCGATGGCGTGCATCGCAGCAGTGAGCGATCAGTGCGCCCAGCTCGCTGGCATAGTCGTCGGCCAGGCGTTGAATCGTCGCTGGATCGAACATGTCACGGCTGAATGTCCAGCTCAGGTTGAGCTCGCCGCCATACACCTTGCCGTTGACGTCCAGCCAATTGGCCAGCGGTGCCTGCGGGCTCTGCTCGCGACCGGTGCTTTCACTGGCCGGTACGAACAGCGCCGTCTCGTCGAACTGGCTGTCGAACTGCCCCAGGTAGTTGAAGGTGATGCGCGGCACGGGCTGTGCCGCCAGGGTTTCACGGGCCCGGGCATCGCCCAGATAGCGCAAGGCGCCGAAACCGATGCCTTTGTTCGGCACCGCGCGCAGTTGTTCCTTGACCGCTTTGAGCGAGTCGGCCAACGCGGTGGCCGGGGTCAACTTGACCGGGAACAGGCTGGTGAACCAGCCCACGGTGCGGCTCAGATCGATGTCGTCGAACAACTCCTCGCGACCATGACCTTCAAGTTGAATCAAGGCCGATGCCTGCCCGGTCCAGCGGCAGATGACCCGCGCCAGTGCCGTCAGCAGCAGGTCGTTGATTTGCGTGCGATACGCCGCCGGCGCCTGTTGCAGCAACTGACGCGTCAGGTCCGGATCCAGTCGGGTTTCGACACTCAGTGCCTGGGCGTTCTGCAAACAACCGTTCGGGTTGTCGCACGGGAGATCGACGGTGACGCCAGCCAGTTGCTCAGTCCACCAGTGCAGCTCGGGTTGCAAGGCATCGCCGGCATAAGTCTGGAGGTGTTCGGCCCAGGCCTTGAACGGACTGGTCTTGGCCGCGAGTGAGACCCCTTGACCGCTTTGCAGCTGCTCACAGGCGCGCTGCAAATCTTCCAGCAGCACCCGCCAGGACACGCCATCGACCACCAGGTGATGGATCGCCAGCAACAGGCGCTGACTGCCATCGGCCAGCTCCATCAACACCGCGCGCAACAGCGGCCCAGTCTCCAGGTTCAAGCTGCCTTGCGCCGCATCGCACACGGCTTCGACTTCACTGGCCTGCTGCAGCGTCACGCATTGCAGCAGCGTTTGGGCATTGCCCGCGCGGTGAGTCGCGGTCCAGCCACCGTCGGTTTGAGTAAAGCTCAGACGCAGGGCATCGTGGTGCAACACCAGCGCCTGCAAGGCCCGCTCAAGGATGGCGGCGTTTACCGCGCCGGCCGGCTTGAGCAACAACGCTTGGTTCCAGCGCTGACGCTCGGGAATCTCGGTGTCGAAAAACCGCTGCTGGAACGGCAACAGCGGCGTGATCCCGGTGATCGGGCCTTGCTCAATGCTCAGGGACGAGTCGCCCACCTGGACAACACGGGCCAGGCCTTGAATGGTCTGGAACTGGAACAAATCCTTTGGCGTGAGGCGCAGGCCCGCCTGACGGGCTCGGCTGACCACTTGAATGGAGATGATCGAGTCGCCGCCCAGCGCAAAAAAGTTGTCGGTCACGCCGACGCGTTCCACCCCCAATACGCCCTGCCAGATCTCGCATAACTGCTGCTCGATCTCGTTGACAGGGGCCAGGTAGGTTTGCTGCACCAGCGCTGCATCCGGTTTGGGCAATGCCTTGCGATCCAGCTTGCCGTTGGGCGTCAGCGGCAAGGCGTCGAGAAACAGCAAGTGCGCCGGCACCATGTATTCCGGCAGATGTTCGCGTAGCGCTGCTCTGAGCACTTCACTCAAGCGTGCTTGTACCTCGGCGTCACGGGTGACAACGGTTGGGACGATGTAAGCCACCAATTGCTGACCGCTCGCGCCGTCCTGAGCCAGGACCGCCAGCTCACGCACGGCGTCTTGCTGCAACAGCCGCGCTTCGATTTCGCCCAGCTCGATACGGAACCCGCGGACCTTGACCTGATGGTCGATACGCCCGACGTACTGCAAATTGCCGTCCGCGTGATAACGGGTCAGGTCGCCGGTGCGATAGAACCGCTCGCCCGGTGCGCCAAACGGGTTGGGCAAGTATTTTTCCGCGGTCAGGCCGGGACGCGCCAGGTAACCCCGGGTGATCCCGGCACCGGCCAGGTACAGCTCGGCTGCGACGCCCTGTGGCACGGGTTGCAACTCGCCGTCGAGGACATAACTGGCGGTGTGCTTGAGTGGCCGGCCGATGCTCGGCTGACCGCCGGCGGTGCGGCGGGTCCAGGTGGAATAGGTGGTGTCTTCCGAAGGGCCGTACAAGTCGTAGACATGCTCGACCGTGGCGCGTGCATACAACGTGTCGACCAGGCTCTGTTTGAGCGGCTCACCGGCCAGGTTGATGATGCGCACGCCGGGTGGAATGTCGCCGCTGCGCTGCAACGCGGCAATGGCCGAGGGCACGGTATTGATCAGGCGCACCTGATCGCGGGCCGGCAACTGCGCCAGCTCGAGGGCATTGCGGGCAATGATCAGCGACCCGCCATTGGCCAGAGTGACAAACAGCTCCCACACGGACAGGTCGAAACACACCGACGTGGAAGCCAGAACACCCTGGATGTCGTCGCGGCTGTAGACCGATTTCGACCAGTCGATCAGGGCCAGAACGTTGCGATGGGCAATCGCCACGCCCTTGGGTTTGCCGGTGGAACCGGAGGTGTAAATCACATAAGCAAGGTTATCCACCACCACCCGAGTGACCGGTGCGGTCTGCGAATAACCGGCAAAGTCGGCTTCGGCATTGTCCATCAGCAGCACATCGGTGCCGTTGGCGACCGACAGACTCACCGCCACCTCTTGCTCAGTCAGCAAGCACAAGGCGCGGCTGTCTTCGAGCATGTAGGCCACGCGCTCGCTCGGATAGTCCGGGTCCAGCGGCACATACACACCGCCGGCCTTGAGTACGGCGAGCAATGCAATCAGTAGGTTTTCCGAACGCTGCATGGCGACGCCGACCCGCACTTCCGGGCCGACCCCGCGCTCGATCAAGGCATGCGCCAACTGATTGGCCCGGCCTTCGAGGGCGGCGTACGTCAGGTGACGCTCGGCGAACGTCACCGCCCGGGCGTCAGGCGTTGCAGCGGCTTGCCGGGCAATGAGCTGGTGAATGCACAGATCGCTGGCGAACGGTTCGTCCGCCCGGTTCCAGTCGCGCAACATCAATTGCTGCTCGGCCCCGTCGAGCATCGGCAATTCACCGACCCGTTGCTGCGAACCGGCCACGATGCCCTTGAGCAACGACTGCCAGTGCCGGCCCATGCGCTCGATGGTGGCGGCGTCGAACAAGTCCGTGGCGTAGATCAGCGACGCCCAGACCCCTTCAGGCGATTCATGGGTTTCCAGGGTCAGGTCAAACTGCGCCGTCAGGCTGTCCCAATTCACGCTCTCGACTGCCAGGCCCGGCAGCTGCATGGCCTGACCGGTCTGGCGGGCACCGCTCTGGTGGTTGAACATCACCTGGAACAACGGGCTGCGGCTCAGGCTGCGCTCCGGTGCCAAGGCTTCGACCAATTGCTCGAACGGCAAGTCCTGATGCGCCTGCGCCCCCAGGGCCGACTGCTTGGCCTGGGCCAGCAGCGCGCTGAAGGTCATGCTGCTGTCAATCGTCGCGCGCAGGACCTGGGTGTTGACGAAGAAGCCGATCAACCCTTCGGTTTCAGCGCGATTGCGGTTGGCAATCGGCACGCCGATACGGATATCGTCCTGACCGCTGTAACGGTGCAACAAGGTCTGGAACGAGGCCAGCAGCAACATGAACAACGTCACGCCTTCGCGCCGGGCAACCTCCTGCAAGCCTTTGCCCAGTGCGCCTTCAAGCGGCAAGTCGAGTCGTGCGCCACGGTAACTTTGCACCAGCGGACGCGGATGATCGGTCGGCAACTCCAGCACACCCGGATCGTGCCCCAAGTGTTCGACCCAATAGGCCAACTGACGCTCGCGCTCCCCCGCGTCCATCCAGCTGCGCTGCCACTGTGCGAAGTCGGCGTACTGAATCGGCAACGGCGCCAGCACCGCAGGCGTGCCGCGGACGAAACCGGCGTACAGTTCAATCAGCTCGCCGACCATCACCTGCATCGACCAGCCATCGGAAACGATGTGATGCTGGACCATCACCAACACGTGATCGTCCTCGGCCAGACGCAGCAAGCGGACTCGCAGCAGCGGGTCCTGTTCCAGGTCGAACGGTCGGGCGATTTCAGCCTCGATCAGACCGCGCAGTGCGGCCTCATCGATTGCCGGGTCCACCGCGCGCACTTCAAGCTGCAGCGCAAACGGTGGGTTGATCAGCTGAATGGCCCGGTCCTGATCCCCACGGGCAAAACCGGTACGCAGGCTTTCGTGACGCTCGATCAGCGTATCGAAACTGCGCTGCAGCACCGCCATGTCCAACGCTCCGCGCAATCGCAGAGCCGTCGGAATGTGGTACGCCGCGCTGTCCGGTTCCATTTGCCAAAGAAACCACTGCCGCTCCTGAGCATAGGAAAGCAACAGGGGCTCACCGGCAGTGCGCCGAAAAATCGGAGCAATGCCATAGAGGTTAATGCCCTGTTTGCCCAGTAGAATCGCCAGCGCCTTGCGTTTCTCGGGAGAGAGTGCGCCTACCGATTCAATCAACTGCTGCATGCCGTGGTCCTCGTTAGGAAATCAGTTTTTCAAGTTCATCTGCTGATAAACGATTGAGGGCCTCCAAGGATTTAGCCAAAACATCATGAACGGGCTGCAAATCGGGTTGCAGGGCTTGAACGGCCTGGCAGAAATCGCCCAGATCGGCACGGGTGAACATCTCGCGGACCGGTACATCGAACCCCGCCTGCTCACGCACACGCAGTACCACTTGCGTAGCGAGCAACGAGTGCCCACCCAGTTCGAAGAAGTTGTCGCGCAGGCCCACGCGCTCCAGTTTGAGCACCTCGGCCCAGATACCGGCGACTTGCACTTCGAATGCCGAGACCGGCGCCACGTAGGCCTGTTGCAACAGGCTGGCATCGGGTTTTGGCAGAGCCTTGCGATCCAGCTTGCCGTTGGGGCTCAGCGGCATCTGCGGCAATAGCAGCAGATGGGTCGGCACCATGTAATCGGGCAGGCTCTGGCCGATGTGGGCCTTGAGTTCAGTCATCAACTGCTGCGGCTGCGGTGCCTCTTCCACCGGCACGACATAGGCGACCAGCACGGCATTGTCCACGGCCACCACCACCGCTTCGCGCACGCTGTCGTGCTCCAGCAGCCGCGCTTCGATTTCACCTAACTCGATGCGCAAGCCACGCAGCTTGACCTGATGGTCGATCCGCCCGGCGTATTCGATCACGCCATCGGCGCGGTAACGGGCCAGGTCGCCGGTGCGGTAGATCCGCTCGCCATCACCAAACGGGCTGACTGCGAACCGCTCGGCGGTCAGCGCCGGACGCTGGTGGTAACCCCGCGCCAGACCTTCACCGGCCAGGTACAACTCGCCCAGCACACCGCTTGGCACCGGCTCCAGGTTGTCGTCGAGGATGTAGCAACCGAGGTTGGCAATCGGTTGGCCGATCGGCACGCTGTCGCGGCCCTCCTCCACGCAGGTCCAGTGGGTGACGTCGATGGCCGCCTCGGTCGGGCCGTACAGGTTGTACAGCGCGGCGTTCGGCAACTTGGCGAACACGTGCTGCTGCGCATCCGCCGGCAGGGCTTCGCCGCTGCACACGATGCGTTTGAGGCTGGTGCAGCTCGCGACGTCGATATCCTGCACAAAGGCCTGCAACATCGACGGCACAAAGTGCAGCGTGCTGATCTGCTCACGGTTGATCAACGCCACCAGTTTTGCCGGATCGCGGTGATCCCCCGGCGCCGCGACGACCAGTCGTGCGCCAGTCATCAACGGCCAGAAGAACTCCCACACCGAGACGTCGAAACTGAACGGGGTTTTTTGCAGCACGCTGTCGCCAGCGCCCAGAGCGTAGGCTTGCTGCATCCAGCACAGGCGGTTGGTCAGCGCCGAATGGCGGTTGCCCGCGCCCTTCGGCTGGCCGGTGGAGCCCGAGGTGTAGATCACGTAGGCGAGGTTTTCACCCTCAACCGCCACGTTCGGGTTGCTCTGGCCATAACCGCCCAACGGTTCATCCAGCAGCAGCGTCTGCACGCTGGCGGACAGCGGCAGTGCGTCGCGCAAATGGCTCTGGGTCAGCAGTAAGTGCACGCCGCTGTCTTCGATCATGTAGCGCAAGCGATCCTGCGGGTATTCCGGGTCCAGTGGCACGTAGGCACCGCCGGCCTTGAGCACCGCCAGCAGGCCGATGACCATTTCCAGCGAACGCTCGGCCGCAACGCCCACCAGGCTTTCGGCACCAACGCCCAAACCGATCAGCTTGTGGGCCAACTGGTTGGCGCGGGCATTGAGTTGCGCGTAGCTCAGGGTTTCATCGCCAAAGACCAGCGCTGGAGCGTCAGGTGTTTGCAGGACCTGGGCTTCGATCAATTGCTGCACGCTTGAACTCAGCGGGTAATCGGTGGCCGTGGCGTTCCAGTCGTGCAGGATGACTTGACGCTCATGCTCGTCAAGCAAGCGCACGTCACCCAGCAAGCGCTGGCTGCCGAGTTCGGCCATTTGCTCCAGCAATTGCTGAAGGTGGCGGGCCAGCTCCTCGATGACCCCACGGCTGAAGTGTTTGAGGTCAAAGGCGTACTGCACGGACAAGGTTTCGCCCAGGTCTACCAACACCGTCAGCGGGAAGTTGGTTTGCTCCTGGCTAAGCACCGGGCCAAACGTCAACTCTTGCGGCGCACCTTGCGCCAGCGCCTCGGCCACCGGGTAGTTCTCGAACACCAGCAGGCTGTCGAACAAGCCATCACCGCGCTGGCCCGACCAGCGCTGAATGTCCGCCAGCGGTGTGTATTCGAACTCGCGCAAGGCCAGGTTCTGCGCCTGTACTTGCTGCAACCAGGCACCGATCGTTTGCTCGGCACTTGGGCTGGCAATCACCGGCAAGGTGTTGATGAACAACCCGACCTGATGTTCGACGCCTGGCAAATCGGCCGGACGCCCGGCGACCGTGGCGCCGAACGCGACCGTAGCCTGTCCGGTATAGCGTTGCAGCAACAGCAGCCACGCCGCTTGCACCAAGGTGTTGAGGGTGACTTTCTGCTGACGGGCAAACTCGCTCAGGCGTTGCGTCTGGTCGCGATCCATCAGGCGGGTGTGCTGATCATGGCCGCTGGCATCCAGTGCCGGTGTGCTATCGATCCGGCCCTGGGCCAGTCGCGTCGGCTCATCGAGCGTCGCCAACTGCCCTTTCCAGAACTGCTCGCTGGCCTGTGCGTCCTGGCGCTGCAGCCAGCCGATGTAATCCGCGTAATGTCCCACCGTGGCGGCCGGCGTCTGCCCGGCATAGCGCTGCAACACCTCGCCGAGCAACTGCGAGTTGCTCCAGCCATCCATCAAAATATGATGACTGGTGTAGATCATCTCGTGGCTGTCATTGCCGGTACGCACCAGCACCAGGCGCAACAGTGGCGCCTGGAGCAGATCAAAGCCTTCACGCAGTTGTTCTTCTGCCAGCGCGTCCAGCGCAGGCATCAGGTCGGAGCGATCACGCCAGTCATGCAAGACGAACGGCAGGTCAGCCCGACGCTGCACGATCTGCAACGGCTGCTCCTGCTCGGTGGACCAGACGAAACGGGTGCGCAGGATCGAATGATTATCCAGCGCGGCCTGCCAGGCCTGGCGCAGACGCTCGGCGTCCAGGCCCTGGACGCTGACACGCATCTGATTGATGTAATCGCCCGAGCCTTGCTCGTAAAGGCTGTGGAACAACATACCCTGCTGCATCGGCGACAGCGGATAGATGTCTTCGACGTCCGCTCCGGCATTCGGCAAGGCATCGAGTTGCGCCTGGGTCAGTGCCGCCAGCGGAACGTCGGACGACGTGATACCGGCGTGACGACCCTGGCTGCAATGCTCGATCAGCGCCCTCAGTTCCACGGCATATTCATCGGCCAGGCGCTGCACGGTGGCTTCATCGAACATCTCGCGGCTGAAGGTCCAGCCCAGGCTCAGCTCACCGCCATACACACGACCATTGAGCTCCAGCCAGTTGCCCAGCGGCGCCAGCGGGCTCTGCTCTTCGCCGGCACTTTCGCTGGCCGGCACGAACAGCGCGGCGTCATCGAACTGACTGTCGAACTGCCCCAGGTAGTTGAAGGTGATGCGCGGTGACGGCAACTCGCCGAGCGCACGCCGCGTGGCCTCATCGCCCATGTAGCGCAACACGCCGAAGCCAAGCCCTTTTTCGGGGATCGCTCGCAGCTGTTCCTTGATCTGCTTGATCGAGGCATCGAGGCTTGCGGCCGGTGTGAGGCGCACCGGGAACACACTGGTGAACCAACCGACTGTGCGGGTGACGTCGATGTCGTCGAACAGGTCTTCGCGACCGTGCCCCTCAAGCTGGATCAGCGTCGAGTCGTGGCCGGTCCAGCGACAGATCACCCGCGCCAGCGCCGTCATCAACAGGTCGTTGACCTGCGTCCGATACGCCGCCGGGGCCTGTTGCAGCAGTTGCCGGGTCAGGTCCTGGCCAAGGCGCGTCTGCACCGTCAGGGCATGGCGGTTCTGCACGCTGCCATGCGGGTTGTCGCACGGCAGGTCAGACGGCGCACCTTGCAATTGCCCGCGCCACAGGTCCAGTTCGCCTTCAAGGTTTGGCGCATGCTGCTGCAAGCGTTCGGCCCAGTGCTTGAACGCGTTGGTCTTGGACGGCAGCTTCGCCACCTGTGCGTTGCAAAGCTGCTGATAGGCACTTTGCAGATCCTCCAGCAAAATCCGCCATGACACGCCGTCCACCACCAAGTGATGCACCGCCAGCAGCAAGCGCTGGGAACCATCGGCCAGGTCCAGCAACAGGCCGCGCACCAGTGGGCCATCGGCCAGATTGAAACTGCGCTGGGCTTGCAGGCAGGCCTCGTGCAGTTGCGCATCGTCGGTCACAGCGCCTTGCCACAGCAGCGTGTGTGCGCTGTCGAGCGGGCGATGGGTGGCCGTCCAGCCTTCGCTGGTTTGATTGAACGACAGGCGCAACGCATCGTGATGCGCGACCAGGCTTTGCAGGGCCTGCTCCAGAGTTTGTGCGTTCAAGGCTTCGGCCGGCTTGAGCAGCACCGACTGGTTCCAGTGATGACGCTCGGCAATCTCGCTGCCGAAGAACAACTGCTGGAACGGCAGTAATGGCGTCGCGCCGCTGACCGGTCCCTGAGCAACAACCGACCCGCTGACACCCAGGCGGGCGACGGTGGCCAGCGCCTGGACGTTCTGGTGCTGGAACAGGTCTTTAGGGGTGAACTGGATCCCGGCCTGGCGCGCACGCCCGACCACCTGAATAGAGATGATCGAATCGCCGCCCAGTTCGAAGAAGTTATCCGTCAGCCCGACCCGCTCAAGCTTCAACACATCGGCCCAGACCGCGGCAATGCGCTGTTCCAGTTCACTGCGCGGCGCAACATAGTCGGCCTTGCCGGTGCCGAGATCAGGCTTGGGCAAGGCTTTGCGGTCCAGTTTGCCGTTGGGGCTCAGCGGCATCTGCACCAGGCTCAGCCAGTGATTGGGCACCATGTAATCCGGCAGGCCACGTTGCAAGTGCGCGACCAGGTCCGGGCGCCAATCGGCGCTGTAGTCGGCCAGCACCACGTAGGCCACCAGTTGCTTGCCATCGACCACTGACACCGCGGCTTCGCGCACGCTGTCGTGCTCCAGCAGCCGCGCTTCGATTTCACCCATCTCGATGCGCAAGCCACGCAGCTTGACCTGATGGTCGATCCGCCCGGCGTATTCGATCACACCATCGGCGCGATAACGGGCCAGGTCGCCGGTGCGGTAGATCCGCTCGCCGTCACCAAACGGGCTGACTGCGAACCGCTCGGCGGTGAGCGCCGGCCGCTGGTGGTAACCCCGCGCCAGACCTTCACCGGCCAGGTACAACTCGCCCAGCACACCGCTTGGCACCGGCTCCAGGTTGTCGTCGAGGATGTAGCAACCGAGGTTGGCAATCGGTTGGCCGATCGGCACGCTGTCGCGGCCCTCCTCCACGCAGGTCCAGTGGGTGACGTCGATGGCCGCCTCGGTCGGGCCGTACAGGTTGTACAGGCCGGCGTTCGGCAGTTTGGCGAACACCTGCTGCTGCGCATCCGCCGGCAGGGCTTCGCCGCTGCACACGATGCGTTTGAGGCTGGTGCAGCTCGCGACGTCGATATCCTGCACAAAGGCCTGCAACATCGACGGCACAAAGTGCAGCGTGCTGATCTGCTCACGGTTGATCAACGCCACCAGTTTTGCCGGATCGCGGTGATCCCCCGGCGCCGCGACGACCAGTCGTGCGCCGGTCATCAACGGCCAGAAGAACTCCCACACCGAGACGTCGAAGCTGAACGGGGTTTTTTGCAGCACGCTGTCGCCAGCGCCCAGAGCGTAGGCTTGCTGCATCCAGCACAAGCGGTTGGTCAGCGCCGAATGGCGGTTGCCCGCGCCTTTTGGCTGGCCGGTGGAGCCCGAGGTGTAGATCACGTAGGCGAGGTTTTCACCATCGACCGCCACGTTCGGGTTGCTCTGGGCATAACCACCCAACGGTTCATCCAGCAGCAGCGTCTGCACGCTGGCGGACAGCGGTAGCGCATCGCGCAAATGGCTCTGGGTCAGCAGTAAGTGCACGCCGCTGTCTTCGATCATGTAGCACAAGCGATCCTGCGGGTATTCCGGGTCCAGTGGCACGTAGGCACCGCCGGCCTTGAGCACCGCCAGCAGGCCGATGACCATTTCCAGCGAACGCTCGGCAGCGACGCCCACCAGGCTTTCGGCACCGACGCCCAAACCGATCAGCTTGTGGGCCAACTGGTTGGCGCGGGCATTGAGTTGCGCGTAGCTCAGGGCTTCCTCGCCAAAGACCAGTGCTGGAGCATCAGGCGTTTGCACGACCTGGGCTTCGATCAACTGCTGCACGCTTGAGCTCAGCGGGTAATCGGTGGCCGTGGCGTTCCAGTCGTGCAGGATGACTTGGCGCTCGGCCGGCGCCAGCATCGACAAATCGCTGATCCGCTGGCCTGGCTCGGCCACGATACCGGCCAGCAATGCTTGCCAATGCCCGGCCATGCGCGCAATCGAGGACGCTTCGAACAAGTCGGTGGCGTAGGTCAGCGAGACCCTCAAACCGGCAGCGGTTTCGGTCGAATCCAGGGTCAGGTCGAACTGCGCCGTGGCGCTGTCCCACGCCAGGCTTTCGATACGCAAATCATCCAGGCCGACCCTCGGTGCTTCGGCGCTCTGGTGGTTGAACAACACCTGGAACAACGGGCTGCGACTCAGGCTTCGCTCCGGCGCCAAGGCGTCGACCAATTGCTCGAACGGCAGGTCTTGATGGGATTGCGCACCCAGCGCGGCTTGTCGGGTTTGCTCCAGCAAATCGCGCACACTCAGCTCGCCGTCGATTTGCCCACGCATCACTTGGGTATTGACGAAGAAGCCGATCAACCCCTCGGTTTCAGCGCGGTTGCGGTTGGCAATCGGCACGCCGACGCGAACATCGTTTTGACCGCTGTAACGGTGCAACAGGATCTGGAACGAGGCCAGCAACAGCATGAACAAGGTCACACCTTCGCGCCGGGCAACGTCATGCAGTTGCGTGCTCAGGTTCGAGTCCAGCGCCAGGTCCAGCCGTGCGCCGCGATAGCTTTGCACCGCTGGCCGCGCGTGATCCAGTGGCAACTCCAGCACCGGCTGCTCGCCGCCCAACTGCGCGACCCAGTACGCCAGTTGTCGCTCGCGCTCGCCCGCGTCCATCCATTGACGTTGCCACTGGGCAAAATCGGCGTATTGCAGGGTCAATGGCGTCAAGGGGTGCGGCCGGCCAGCGTGTTCGCTGGCGTACAGTTCAACCAGTTCCTGCACCATGACCTGCATCGACCAGCCATCGGAAACGATGTGGTGCTGGGTGATCACCAAGACATGATCATCCGCCGCCACCTGCAGCAAATTGATTCGCAGCAGCGGGCCGCTCGTCAGATCGAATGGCTGACGGATTTGCGTCTGCACCCAGCCCGGGATTGTGTCTTCGCCGGCTTCAAGGGTTTGCTGGTGGATGGCCACCGAGCCCTGCGGGTGAATGATCTGAACGGTGTGCTCGTCATCCTGACGGAACGTGGTGCGCAGCGGTTCGTGACGCGCCACCAACCGGTCGACACTGCGCTGCAGCGCCGTGACGTCCAGCGGACCGTGCAGGCGCAAGGCGCTCGGCACGTGGTAGGCGGCGCTGTCCGGCTCCAGTTGCCAAAGGAACCACTGGCGTTCCTGGGCATAGGACAACGGCATGGGCTGGCCGCGCTCAACCGCAACCATCGGCAGCGTTACGCTGTGCTGGAACGTTGCGCAGCACGCGGCAAAGTCCCCTAGCGTCGGATGTTCGAACAGGGTGCGCATCGGCACATCGAGGTTCAGTTCGTGACGCACCCGGGAAATCACTTGGGTGGCCAGCAAGGAGTGTCCGCCACGTTCGAAGAAGTGGTCGGTCAGGCCAATCGAGGGGGTCTGCAACACCGCTTCCCAGATGCTTCCCAGCTGAATTTCAAGGTCGCTTTGGGGCGCCACACAGGTGTGCGGCCCCTGAGTGAAGTCAACCTTGGGCAGCGCATTGCGGTCGAGTTTGCCGTTGTTGTTGAGCGGCAACGCGGACAGCAACACCAGGTGTGCCGGCACCATGTAGTCGGGCAATGCCTGGCGCAACGCCGATTTGAGTTGATCGATCCATTGCGCTTGCACGGACTGTTCGGCGTCAGGCAACCCGGCATCACTCGGCACCACGTACGCCAGCAGTTGCGCACCGGTCGGACCGTCCTGGGCGATGACGGCGGCTTCGCGGACGTGATCGCGGGCTTGCAGGCAGGCCTCGATTTCGCCCATTTCGATGCGCAAACCGCGAATTTTCACCTGGTGGTCGATGCGCCCGGCATATTCCAGATCACCGGCGCCGTTGTAGCGCGCCAGGTCACCGCTGCGGTAGAGCCGTGCGCCCGGCTCAGGGGCAAATGGATCGGGAAGGAAGCGTTCGGCGGTGAGTGCCGGGCGGTCGAAGTAACTCTGGGCGAGGCTGGCCGGTGCACCGATGCACAACTCGCCGACGCCACCGGCAGGCAACAATTGCCCGGCACTGTCGAGCACGTACAACGCGCGACCGGGAATCGCCCGACCAATCGGGACACCGAAACTGTCGTTGGCATCCGTCAGGCGGCACTCATGCACGCTGGACACGACCGTTGCCTCGGTGGGCCCGTAGGTGTTGAGCAAACGCACATGATTCAGGCCGGCCTCGTGCCAAAGGCGCAGCCCTTCCACCGACATGGCTTCGCCACCGACGTGTACCTGACGCAAATCGCCGAGGGTTTTGATGACACCACTGGCACACTCGCGCGCCAGCAGATACCAGTAAGCGGCCGGCAAGTCGGCGAGCGTCACACCCCGGCGGACGATTTCGTCGGCCAGTTGCGTGGCATCCCACAGATCGTCACCGCGCATGACCAGCGCTGCGCCCACACACAACGGCGGGTAGCACTGCTCGACAAAGCCGTCGAAGCTGAATGTCGCGAACTGCAGCACGCGATCGCTGGCGTCAAGCACCGAATACTCGGCAGCGCTCTGGCAGAACTCGCGCAAGGCACCGTGGGCGATGGCAACACCCTTGGGCAGCCCGGTCGAACCCGAGGTGTAGATCACGTAGGCCAGGTCCTCGGCCACCGCGTGGCTCAACGGATCCGTCTCGGGGTAGCCCGCCAGTTCGTCGGCCTGCTCACCCAGGCTCAGGCGTGTGATGTGTGAGGGCAGCGGCACGTCGCTCAGCAGACCGGATTCGCACAACAACAGGTCCAGGCGGCTGTCTTCGATCATGTAGGCCAGTCGCTGGGCCGGGTATTTCGGGTCCAGTGGTACATAGGCCGCGCCGCTTTTGAGGACCGCGAGCAGGCTGACAATCAACTGTGGGCCGCGACGCATGGCCAGGCCGACACGCTGGCCGGGGCCGACGCCGCTGGCGAGCAGGCGGTGTGCTAGACGGTTGGCCTGAGCGTTCAACTGGCCGTAGCTCAGGGTCAGTTCTCCTGCCTGCACGGCCAGCGCATCCGGAGTCGCTTGCGCCTGGGCGGCAATGCGCTGGTGCACCAGCGCGTAGTCATGCAGGCACACCGCTGGCGGCTGGCAGAGCGTCAGCATGGCCTGGGCACCCGCGTCGTCAAGCAGTTCCAACGCGCCCAGTCGGGCGTTTGGCTGAGTGCTCAACTGGGTGAGCAGGTGCTGCAGGTTGGCGCTCAGCTCAATGACTTGCGAAGCACTGAAACGCGCCGCATCGTAGCTGAACTCCAGGCTCAGACCTTCACCCAGTTCGATGCCTAGCGTCAGGGGATAGTGCGTGCGTTCATGGTTGTGCAGGTTAGCGAACGACAGACCGGCCGGAGCACCTTGTTTCAGCGCTTCAGCCACCGGGAAGTTTTCGAACACCAGCAGGCTGTCGAACAGCGCCGAACCCTGTTGCCCTGCCCAGCCCTGAATATCGTACAACGGCACATGCTCGAACTCGCGCAGGGCCAGGTTCAGCCCTTGCAGCTCGCTCAACCACTGACTGACGGTCTGATCCGGGCTCATCGCACACACCAGCGGCAGGGTGTTGATGAACAGGCCCAGCTGTTGCTCAATGCCCGGCAGTGGCGCCGAACGGCCGGCAACCGTAGCGCCAAAAGCCACGCAATCCTGACCGGTGTAACGCTGAAGCAGCAGGCTCCAGGCCGCTTGCAACAGGGTATTGAGCGTGACTTTCTGCTGCCGCGCGAACTCGGACAGACGCAGGGTTGCCTGCGGGTCCAGGGCAACGCGATGGGCTTCACTGCCCTGCCCGCCCACCGGTGGGCGCAAGGCTTCGGCCAACAGCGTTGGTGCTTGCAGCGGTGCCAATGCAGCTTTCCAGAATTGCTCGCCAGCGGCGGCCGATTGCTGCTGCAACCAGCCAAGGTAATCGCGGTACTGCCCCAATGGCGTTGGCAATGCCTGCCCGGCGGCATAATGCTCAATCACTTCGCCCAGCAACTGCGCGTTGCTCCAGCCGTCCATCAAGATGTGGTGGCTGGTGTAGATCAGGTGCCATGCATCGTCGCCGGTGCGCACCAGTTTCAAGCGCAACAGCGGCGCCGTATCCAGCGCGAAACCAAGGGCACGCTCGGTGCCGGCCAACGTATCCATATCGGCCGTTTCAAGCACCTCAAGGGGCAACGTCACCTGACGGGCAATCACCTGATGCGCAGTATCGAGGCCCTGCCAGTGGAAGCTACTGCGCAAAATATCGTGACGATCAAGGGCCGCTTGCCAGGCCTTGGCGAATCGCTGCGGATCCAGGCCCTGGATGTCCAGGCGCAACTGGCTGATATAGGCGCCGACTTCCGGCTCATAGAGAGTATGGAACAGCATGCCCTGCTGCATCGGAGACAGCGGGTACACGTCCTCGAGGGTCGAGGCCGCCATTGGCAAGGCATCCAGTTGCGCCTGGGTGATGTGCGCCAACGGGAAGTCGGACGGGGTAGCGAGCGGCGCCTTCAAGGCACAGCAGTGTTCAATCAAGCCTTGCAACTGAACGGCGTAATCATCCGCCAGGCGCTGGATCGTCGCGGCCTCAAACATCTCGTGGCTGAAGCCCCAGCTCAGGGCCAGTTCACCGCCATACACCTGACCTTCAACGGTCAGCCAGTTGGCCAGCGGCGCCTGCTCATCTTGAGCCGTACCGCCCGGTTCGGTCGCGGGCACCAGCAAAGCCTTCTCGTCGAACTGGCGGTCGAACTGCCCCAGGTAGTTGAACGTGATGCGCGGTTGCGTCAGGGCCGACAGTTGCGCGCCGATTGCCGGATCCGCCAGGTAACGCAGCACGCCATAACCCAGGCCTTTGTCAGGGACGGCACGCAGCTGCTCCTTGACCGTCTTGATCGAACCATCAAGGTCGTCGGTGCTGGTCAGATTGACCGGGAACAGACTGGTGAACCAGCCCACCGTACGCGTCAGATCGACATCGTCGAACAGGTCTTCGCGGCCATGGCCTTCCAGTTGGATCAACGTGTCCGGCTGGCCGGTCCAGCGGCTAATGGTGCGCGCCAGCGCCGTCAGCAACAGGTCGTTGACCTGAGTCCGATAGGCCATTGGCGCCTGCTGCAACAGTTGCCGCGTAAGCTCGGCACCGAGGCGCCATTCGATTTTCTGCCCATGTACATTCTGCAAACCGCCATCGGGGCGATCGCACGGCAGCTCGGCAGCGCGGCTTTGCTGGTGCTTCCAGTACGCCAGTTGCCCATCGAACCGCTGCGCCTGCTCGGCCAGCCGTTCTGTCCAGGCCTGATAAGCACTGGTTTTGGCCGGCAACGACACACGGCCGGCACCGGTCAGTTGTTCGTAGGCCTGCTGCAGGTCTTCCAGCAACACGCGCCAGGAGACACCGTCTACGACCAAGTGATGAATGATCAGCGACAAGCGCTGGCTGCCATCGGCCATGCTGACCAGCAATGCACGCAGCAGCGGCCCGCTCTCCAGGTTCAGGCTGCGCTGCGCTTCGTCGCAGGCGGCGGTCAACTGCTCGGTAGACGTGGCGGCGCGCTGCCACAGCTCTGCGCGCTCGACCAGCGGTCCGTGCACCTGTTGCCAGCCATCGGCGCTGTGGCTGAACCGCAGGCGCAGGGCATCATGGTGATTCAATACGTGGGTCAATGCCGCCTCGAGCCAAGCCGCGTTCAGCGGCTCACGGGGCGTCAACAGCAGTGACTGGTTCCAGTGTTCACGCGCGACCATCGGTTGTTCGAAAAACATCGCCTGCACCGGCAACAGCCGTGCTTCACCACTGACCGGCCCCTGGTCGACAGCGCTGTGGCTGTCGAGCGTGGCCACCCGCGCCAGACTGCGCACGCTCTGGTACTGGAACAAGTCCCGTGGGCTCAGGCGGATGCCGGCCTGCCGAGCCCGGCTGACCACTTGAATGGAAATGATCGAGTCGCCGCCGAGTTCGAAAAAGTTGTCTTCGAGGCCGACACGCGCAAGACCCAGCACCTCCTGCCAAATGGCGGCGAGCGTCTTCTGCATGACGTCCTGAGGTTCGACGAAGGCCAGTTGCGGCGCCGCGTCCGGCTGCGGCAAGGCTTTGCGGTCAAGCTTGCCGTTGGCGGTGACCGGCAGTTTTTCCAGGGTCATCAGGTAGGTCGGGACCATGTATTCCGGCAGGCTTCCCAGCAGCCAGGCCTTGACGTCCTGCTGCCATTGTTCGGTTGGCTCGGCACTCTCAAGCACCAGATACGCCACCAGGTGTTTGCCGCCCTGCACCAGCACCACCGCTTCACGCACCAGCGGATGCTGCATCAACCGGGTTTCGATTTCCCCCAGTTCGATCCGCAGGCCACGCAACTTGACTTGATGATCGAGACGCCCCAGGTATTCGATCACGCCGTCAGCGCGTTGGCGTACCCGGTCACCCGTGCGATACAAACGCGCACCGTCATGAAACGGGCACGGCACAAAACGCTCGGCGGTCAGGCCCGGGCGTCGGTGGTAGCTGCGCGCAAGCCCGGCACCGCCGAGGTACAACTCACCGGCCACGCCGCTGGGCACCGGCAACAGTTCGGCATCGAGTACATGGGTGCGCAGGTTGCCGATCGGTCGACCGATCGGCACGCTATCGGCACCTTCATCGACACAGGTCCAGTGGGTAACGTCGATGGCCGCTTCGGTCGGGCCGTACAGGTTGAACAACCCAGCCTGGGGAAGTTTGGCGAAGACCTGTTGCTGGGCGTCGAGTGGCAAGGCTTCACCACTGCAAACAATCCGTTTGAGACCGACACAGGCCTCGACACCCGGCTCGTGGATAAACGCCTGCAACATCGACGGCACGAAGTGCAACGTGCTGATGCCGTACTCGCCGATGGTCTCGATCAGGCGCGCCGGTTCTCGATGCGCCCCGGGCGCTGCCACCACCAGCCGGGCACCGGTCATCAGCGGCCAGAAAAACTCCCACACCGACACGTCGAAACTGAACGGGGTTTTTTGCAGTACCGCGTCGCTGGCGTCCAGCCCGTAGGCTTCCTGCATCCAGCACAAGCGGTTGACCAACGCTGCATGACTGTTGCCGGCACCCTTGGGTTTACCGGTGGAACCGGAGGTGTAAATCACATACGCCAGGTTCAAAGGAACCACCGCCACCTCGGGACGTTGCTCGCTGTAGGCATCCAGCCAGCCACTGTCCTGATCGAGGGTAATGACATTGATCGCAACGGTCGGCAAGGCTGGCAACAGTGAAGATTGAGTGAGCAACAGGGCAATGCCGCTGTCTTCGATCATGTACGCCAGGCGCTCTTGCGGGTATTCGGGGTCCAGCGGGACGTAGGCGCCCCCGGTCTTCAGAATCGCCAGCAGGCCGATAACCATTTCCAGCGAGCGCTCGACGCAAATGCCCACCAGCCCATCCGGCCCCACGCCCTGCTCCCGAAGCCGATGAGCCAGTTGATTGGCGCGGGCATCGAGCTGTCCATAGGTCAACGTCCGTGCACCGAACACCAGGGCAGGCGCCTCCGGGGTTCGCTGAACCTGAGCTTCGATCAACGCGTGAATGCAGACATCGGTAGGGTAAGCAGCCTGAGTGCGGTTCCAGTCCTGCACCAGCACCTGCTGTTCACCCGCCTCCAGCAGCGGCATTTCACCGATCCGCTGGTGCTGGTCAGCGACCAGCGCCGTCAGCAGATTGCTCCAGTGGCGCGCCATCCGCTCGATGGTGGCGGCGTCGAAAAGGTCGTCCGCATAGGTCAGCGCAGCGTGCAGTTTGCCGCCCTTCTCCCAGGTATCCAGGGTCAGGTCGAACTGGGTGGTGCGGCTTTGCCAGGCAATGCTGCCCAGCTCCAGGCCCGAGCCGGTGCTAATCGAAGACATGTCCGCAACCTGCGGCTGGTGGTTATACATCACCTGGAACAGCGGCGTGTGGCTGAGACTGCGCTCCAGTTTCAGCGCATCGACCAGACGTTCGAACGGCAAGTCCTGATGAGCCTGGGCACCGAGGGCGGTTTCCTTGATCGCTTGCAGCAAGTCGTCGACCCGGGTCTGGCCGTTGAGTTGAGTGCGCAGCACCTGGGTGTTGACGAAGAAACCGATCAGGCCTTCGGTCTCGGCGCGATTGCGGTTGGCGATCGGCACGCCGACGCGGATATCGGTCTGCCCGGTGTAGCGATGCAGCAGCACGTTGAATGCGCCAAGCAAGAGCATGAACAGCGTGATGTTGTGTTTCTGTGCCGTGCTGCGCAGTTGCTCGGCCAGATGGCTGTCGACGGTGAATTCATAGCGGGTGCCGCGATAGCTCGGCATGGCCGGGCGCGAATGGTCCAGCGGCAGTTCCAGCACTGGATGTTCGTCGCCCAACTGCGCCTGCCAGTATTCGAGCTGGCGCGCCTGTTCGCCCGCCTCCAGCCAGCGACGTTGCCACAAGGCGTAGTCGCTGTACTGGATCGGCAACGCCGCGAGTTGCGGTTGCGTGCCCGCCTCAAAGGCGTCGTAGCAGCGGATGAATTCGTCGATCAGCACGTTCATCGACCAGCCGTCGGAAACGATATGGTGCAGGGTCAGCAGCAGGACGTGTTCTTCGTCGGCGAGCTTGAGCAAGGTGACGCGCAGCAGCGGGCCGACCGACAGATCAAACGGCAGGACTGATTGCTGCTGGGCCGCGAGGGCGACTGCCGCTTCGCGCTCCGTGGCCGGCAACGCACTGAAATCCACATGATCGATGACCAGCGGCGCGCTGGCCGGCACTTGCAGCAAGGTGTCGTCGGCCTGGCGCTGGAACACCGTGCGCAGGGTTTCGTGACGCGCCACCAGGCTGGCGAAGGCTTGTTCCAGCGCCGGCAGGTTCAAACGCCCGGTCAGACGCACCGCGCCGGGCAGGTTGTAGGCGCCGCTGTGTGGATCCAGCTGCCAGAGAAACCACATGCGTTGCTGGGCGTACGACAGCGCCTGGCGATCCTCGGCGTCTACACCGGCAGGAATGGGGAACCGGGCGAAATCAACGCCTTCCTTTTGCAAGGCCGCAAGGAACATCTGCCGCTTTTCCAGGGGCAACCCGATAAACCGGCGAGCAAGTTTCAAGGAGTCTTCAGCATTCATTTCTAAGCATCCGGATCGTTGGCAGGAAGCACAAAGGCACGTCGTCCCTATAAAACGAATGCAGACCGGAAAAATTAGCGAATGAGAACAAGTGTCAGGAAGGAGATAGAACGCGGGGTGTCGGTATGTCAAAGAACCCCTGTGGGAGCGGCGGTGCGACGATTCGACTTGCTCGCGAATGCGGTGTGTCATTCAGAATTAATGTCGACTGATACACCGCCTTCGCGAGCAAGTCGAATCGTCGCACCGCCGCTCCCACAGGGGATTTTGTGAGGCGGGAGATGGGGTCAGGCGCTGGCGGCCATGACATGGCGGCGATGGTGAACATCGAGCTGATCCTTGATCACCCGCAATACCTTGGCCTCGTGCTCATGGATAAAGAAGTGACCGCCGGCCAGCATGTCGACGGAGAAACTGCCGTGGGTTTCCTTGCTCCAGCCAATCAACTGCTCGGTGGTGGCCCGATCGTCCCTGCCACCGAGCACGTGCACCGGGCACTTGAGCAAGGGACGCTGCTGCGGCTCGAAGCGTCCGCACAGCAGGAAGTCCGCACGCAGGACCGGCAACGTCAGGCTCATCAGCTCTTCGTTGGCCAGCACTTCTTCGCTGGTGCCATTGAGGGTGCGCAGTTGATCGATCAGTTCAGCATCGGTCCTGGGCTGGGCGAAACTGCGATCGTAATCAGCCCGCATGGTCGGCGCGGCCGTGCCCGAGGCGAACAGCGCCACCGGCTCCGGGCAACCCAGCGCGCGCAATGCGTGGGCCAGCTCACAAGCCAGCAACGCACCCAGGCTATGGCCGAACACTGCGTAAGGCGCGCGCAAGGACGTTTGCAACTCTGCCGCCAGTTGACGGGCCAACGCGCGCATATCGGTCTGTAGTGCTTCGCCAAACCGTGCGCCGCGCCCTGGCAGCTCAACCGGTTGCAACTTCAGCCACTCCGGCAATTTGCGCCGCCAGCGGCTGTAGACCATGGCGCTCGCGCCTGAATAGGGCAGGCACAGCAATGTCAGCTGGGTCACCGGGCTTACCTCGAAAAGTTGTCTATCAAGAGAACGGATGAGGCCGGCCTTGAATTAGTCGAAGATCCAACTGTGGGAGCGGGCTTGCTCGCGAAGGCGGTGGGTCAGCCTAAGTTGATGTCGACTGACACCCCGCCTTCGCGAGCAAGCCCGCTCCCACCGTTAATCTCTATTCGGGTGACGAAACTTTCATGGTTTGACGTGAACTCTCGCCAGCACCCGCCAGTCAGCTAATTAAGCCCTCAACTCAAGGCGCCAGTGCTGATGCAGATTTCCCTCGACCAACAAGTCGCCCTCGTCACCGGCGCCAGTTCCGGCATCGGCGCAGGCGCCGCCAAGGCATTGGCCGCCGCAGGAGCCGCGGTAGTGATCAACTACAATTCCCAGCCCGCTCCCGCCGAGGAACTGGCCCGGCAGATCAACACTGAAGGTGGTCGGGCCATTGCCATCGAGGCCGACGTTTCCCAGGAAGCGGACGTCGAACGGCTGTTCGCGCAAACCCTCGAAGCGTTCGGTTCGCTGGACATTCTGGTCGCCAACTCTGGCATGCAGAAAGACGCCAATGCGGTGGACATGAGCCTTGCCGACTGGAACCAGGTGATCGGCGTCAACCTCACCGGCCAGTTCCTCTGTGCACGCGCCGCCCTGCGCATTTTCAACCGGCAAGGTGTTCGCGAAGGCGTGTCCCGGGCCGCTGGCAAAATCATTCATATGAGCTCGGTGCACCAGCGGATCCCTTGGGCTGGTCACGTCAATTACGCCGCGTCCAAGGGCGGCGTGGACATGCTGATGCAGACCCTTGCCCAGGAAGTCAGCCACCAGCGTATTCGCATCAACGGCATCGCGCCGGGCGCGATTCGCACGGCGATCAACCGCGATGCCACCTCGGGCGACCACCTGCAGGACCTGCTCAAACTCATTCCTTACGGCCGGGTCGGTGAAGTCGAGGACATCGCCAACGCGGTGGTTTTCCTCGCCTCGGATGCTTCCGACTACATCGTCGGCACCACCCTGTTCATCGACGGCGGCATGAGCCTCTATCCGGAGTTTCGCGGAAATGGCTGATCATCATCTCGAACGACAAAGCGCCATCGACGCCCACGGCATCATCGGCGACATGCGCAGCGCGGCACTGGTCAATGACAGGGGCAGCGTGGACTTTTTCTGCTGGCCCGAATTCGACAGCCCATCGATTTTCTGCTCGCTGCTGGACACCCCCGAGGCCGGTATTTTCCAGCTGTCGCCGGACTTGCCCGATGCCCGCCGCGAACAGATTTACCTGCCCGACACCAACGTGCTGCAAACCCGCTGGCTCAGCGACCGCGCCGTGGTTGAAGTGACCGACCTGCTGCCGATTGGCGACAGCGAAGATGATTTTCCGGTGCTGATGCGCCGGGTTCGCGTGGTCAGCGGCCAGGCGACGTTTCACATGCGCTGCGCCGTGCGGCATGACTACGCTCGCGCCAAGACTCACGCGCGCATGGAACAAAAAGACGTGGCGTTCGAGGCGGACAATCAGCCCTCTCTGCGCCTGTCTTCAGACCAGGTGTTGAGCCTTGATGGCAACGCGGCAGTGGCCGAATTCACCCTCAAACAAGACCAGAGCGCCGAATTCCTGCTCGGCGGCATCGACGACCCGCGTTTCCAGGAAGGCGCCGCCGGGTTGTGCCTGGAACGCACGCTGAAGTTCTGGCGCGACTGGAGCGGTCAGTCCAACTACCGCGGTCGCTGGCGGGAGATGGTCAATCGTTCGGCCCTCGCCTTGAAGCTGCTGACCTCGCGTAAACACGGCGCGATCCTCGCCGCAGCCACGTTCGGCCTGCCGGAAACACCCGGCGGCGAACGCAACTGGGACTACCGTTACACCTGGATCCGCGACGCCTCGTTCACCGTCTACGCGTTCATGCGCCTGGGCTTCGTTCAGGAGGCCAACGATTACATGCGCTGGCTGCGCGGGCGGGTCAGCGATTGCCACGGCAAATCGATGAAACTCAACATTCTCTATGCCATCGACGGCCGTCAGGAACTGCCGGAAACCGAACTCTCGCACCTGTCCGGCCACGGCGGCGCGACGCCGGTACGGATCGGCAATCAGGCTTACGATCAGGTCCAGCTCGACATCTTCGGCGAGTTGATGGACGCGGTGTACCTGGTCAACAAATACGGCGACGCCATCTCTCATGAGGGCTGGAAACATGCGGTGGAAGTGGTGGATCAGGTCTGTGAAACCTGGCAGCAAAAGGATGTGGGCATCTGGGAAATGCGCGGCGAGCAGCATCACTTCCTGCACTCGCGGCTGATGTGCTGGGTTGCACTGGACCGGGCCATTCGCCTCGCTTCCAAACGCTCCCTGCCCGCCCCGTTCGCCCGTTGGGACCAGACCCGCCAAGCGATCTACGCCGACATCTGGGACAACTTCTGGAACGAAGAACGCGGGCATTTCGTGCAGCACATCGGCGGCACCGCGCTGGATGGCTCGATGCTGCTGATGCCGCTGGTGCGCTTCGTCAGCGCCAAGGACCCGCGCTGGCTCTCGACCCTCGAAGCCATCCAGAAAACGCTGGTGCGCGACGGCATGGTCTACCGCTACCGCAACGAAGACAGCCAGATCGACGGCCTCGAGGGTACCGAAGGCGCCTTTGCCGCGTGTTCGTTCTGGTACGTCGAATGCCTGGCCCGGGCGGGTCAGGTGGAAAAGGCGCATCTGGAGTTTGAACAGTTGCTGAGGTACGCCAACCCGCTGGGGTTGTACGCCGAAGAATTCGACAGCCATGCGCGGCATCTGGGCAACACGCCGCAAGCGTTGACGCACCTGGCGCTGATCAGCGCGGCGAGCTTTCTGGATCGGAAATTGAGCGGGGAGAAGAATTACTGGCAGCCTTGAGACCGAGCAGCCTCCTTCGCGGAGCCACGCTCCCACAGTTTTTTGTGTCGTTCGCAAATTTTGCGTTCGACACGAAACCTGTGGGAGCGTGCGGGCGGCGATCCGACTTGCCCGCGAAGAGGCCATCAGCCTCACCAGTAAATCAACTGAATGCCATGTCCGCCAAAACGTGCCAGAAACGTCGCTTTTTATGACGCTGTTTGTAGGAACAACGCTAACCCGTCGAACGACTTAAACACGGCCTATCTGACAAAACACACCTCGCCACAGGCTCATGCTGGCCGAACACCTACAAAATCCAAACAGAACCGCTGTTTACCTACGCGACACTGGGTTCCTACTCCCGGAAATACCTTGTTGCCAGCCGTTACATCCCCCCCTAACATCCACGCTCAACGGGTGCAGCGGAGCTGCCCGATAAAACCCGAATTCAAGGAACCAGAATGAGCCACCGCATCCACCGCCCCATCGACTCCCCGCTCCGCTCAGGCCTGAACCGCAACGAATTGTGGGAAGCCCATGACAAAGGCCTGATCAAATGCTGGGAAATCGGCCGCCAGCGCGCCGCCCGCTTCCCCGAACTCGCCCAACGCTGCCTAGCCGGCGAATTGCCGGTGCTGGGCTGGAAAGGTGGCGTCAGCCGCAGCCTGAAGAAACTCGAAAAGTACGGATCGCTCAAATACCTCGCCCAATGGCAGGGTTTGCGCGGGGAAGATCTGGATGTGGATCTGGGTGAAGAGCGGGCCCTGACGTGTTCGCGGACCAGGATGGCGGTGACGTTTACGCCGGACCGGTCGAAGTACTTCAACCAGGTGGCGGAAGTGGAGGCCTGAGACGGCGGCGCCTTGGTCGACGAGCATCATCCGTTTCAAAAAACACCTATGGAGTGTCTGATGAACAATGAAGCGTTGATCCAATACGCCAAAACCCCGGTTTTGACGGTCGCCTACGAAGAACACGGCCCCGCCACCGGCGACCCCGTCATTCTCCTCCACGGCTTCCCCTACTCCCCCCGCGGCTACGACGAAATCGCCCCGGCCCTCGCGGCAAAGGGCTACCGCGTCATCGTCCCGTACCTGCGCGGCTACGGTGCGACGGTTTTCAACAGCCCGGACACCCTGCGCTCCGGCCAGCAAGCCGCCCTCGCCCAGGACCTGTTGGACTTGATGGACGCGCTGGCCATCCAGAAAGCCGCCCTCTGCGGCTACGACTGGGGCGGTCGGGCGGCGTGTATCGTGGCGGCGCTGTGGCCGGAGCGGGTGCGTTGCCTGGTGACGGGCGATGGCTACAACCTTCAGAACATTCCCCATTCCACCGAACCACTGGACCCGGAAACCGAACATCGCCTCTGGTATCAGTACTACTTCCACACGCCGCGAGGGGTCGAAGGCCTGACGAAAAATCGCCAGGACTTGTGCGAATTACTCTGGAAGTTATGGTCACCAACCTGGGCCAAAGGCCCTGGGCGCTACCCGCTGAGCGCGCCGGCCTTTGATAACCCGGATTTCGTCGATGTGGTGATTCACTCGTATCGCCACCGATTCATCTACACGCCAGGCGATCCGGCACTGGAGTGGATGGAAGCAGCGCTGACCCGACAGCCGCCGATCAGCGTCCCGACGATTTCCCTGTGTGGAGCCGACGATGGCGTCGGACCGGCAGAGGAAATCGATGAGGACATCGAGCATTTCACTGGATTTTATGAGCGGCGAGTGCTGGCGGGCGTCGGGCACAACATTCCCGAAGAAGCGCCTGAAGCCACACTCAAGGCATTACTGGATCTGCTTCGACGCTGACGGAAAACCGCTCGCGATAGGCTTGTGGCGTCACGCCCATGGCCCGCAGGAAACTGCGTCGCAGCGTCTCTTCGCTGCCGAACCCGCACTGCACCGCCACCCGCTTGATCGGCAGACCGGTGTCACTGAGCAAGCGGCGTGCGGTTTCGACCCGGATCAGTTCAATGGCCCGCGCCGGGGTCTGGCCAGTGTCGGCGCGGTAATGGCGAACGAAGCTGCGTTCGCTCATGCCGGCCTGCAAGGCGAGGGTCGGAATGCCCAGCTCCATGGTGAGATGTTCGCTGATCCAGGCATGAAGTTCGTCGAATCGGTTGCCTTCCTTTTGCAGCGACAAGGTTACGCTGAACTGCGACTGACCGCCCGGGCGTTTGAGGAACACCACCAGTTGCCGGGCGACGTCCAGGGCCATCGTGCGCCCGAGATCCTCTTCGACCATCGCCAGCGAAAGGTCAATGCCGGCGGTGACCCCGGCCGAGGTCCAGACCGGGCCGTCGTTGATGAAGATCGGATTGGGCTCGACCCGCAAGCGCGGATACTTTTGCGCCAGCTGCTCGCAGCGGGTCCAGTGCGTCACCACCCGCCGATCATCCAGCCAGCCACTGGCCGCCAGTAAAAACGCCCCGGTACACACCGATGACACCCGCCGACACACCGTCGCATGTTCACGCACCCAAGCCACCAGCGGCGGGTCTTCCGCCGCCGCGTAAACCCCCCAGCCACCGGCGATGATCAAGGTGTCGCTGCCTTGCTCGGGCAACGGCTCGGCCAACAGCGCCAGCCCCGCCGACGACATCACCGCCCCGCCACCGCAGGCAATCACTGTCGGTGCGTAGGGCGGCGGCAAGCCTTGTTGGCGGGCGATGTCGTTGGCCGAGGCGAACACCTGCAACGGCCCGGTAACATCGAGCAATTGCACATTGGCGAACGCGAGCACGTGAATGGTTTTCGGCATGTTGGCGTAATTCGTGGGGTGATTGGCGTATGCGCCAGATCCTACGAGCCTAAAGTGAAGCCGTCCACCCACTTCATGAGAAAAAAGCCATGACGTTGCAGATCGGTTTTCTGTTGTTTCCACAGGTTCAACAACTGGACCTCACCGGCCCCTACGACGTGCTGGCCTCGCTGCCGGACGTGAAGGTGCATTTGATCTGGAAGGACCTGGTGCCGGTGACTTCGAGCACTGGGCTGGTGCTGAAGCCGACCACGACCTTCGATGATTGTCCGGCGCTGGATGTGATCTGCATTCCCGGGGGCAGCGGTGTCGGGCCGTTGATGGAGGATGAGCAGACATTGGCTTTCATCAAGGTTCAGGCGGCTAACGCAAAGTACGTTACGTCGGTTTGCACCGGGGCACTGGTGCTCGGTGCGGCCGGCCTGCTGAAGGGCAAACGCGCCACGACTCACTGGGCTTATCACGATTTGCTGGCACCTTTGGGCGCGACACCGGTGAAGGATCGCGTTGTGCGCGACGGCAATCTACTGACGGGTGGCGGGATCACCGCAGGGATCGATTTTGCCCTGACCCTGGCCGCCGAGTTGTTCGATAAGGACACGGCTGAGCTGGTGCAGTTGCAACTGGAATACGCCCCGGCACCGCCGTTCCAGTCAGGCAGCCCTGAAACAGCGCCGCAAAGCGTATTGGCACAAGCGCAGCGGCGAGCGGCGCAATCGCTGCAACAAAGGGCGCAGATCACTGAGCGGGCGGCGGCCAAGTTGTAGTTGTACTTTTCGACAGGCGAAAAAAAACCCGCCTCGGCGGGTTTCTCAAGACCATTTTCGACATCCTGTCGGCAGCCATCCTGGCCAATGGTCGATCATCCGTGATCCTGAGCACTCCCTGTGCTTCAGTTGATGGATCCAGAATAAACGCATCGGTGAAGCATCAAAAGACGACATACCCGTTAGCCGGTGTAAGCCTTTGACCATTTGAGCGTGAAAACCACCTTTGTAGCAGCTGTCGAGCCTGCGAGGCTGCGTCCGGCGACGCAGTCGTCGTAAACCCTGCAAATGCGGTTTTCCTGACACATAGCGGGGGCTGATTTTACGACGACTTCGTCGCCGAACGCAGCCTCGCAGGCTCGGCAGCTGCTACGGACCGTATTTAGGTTTAGAAATCGGTGGAAACCGACACTTCGCGCCATGTCTGCAATTCATCGATTAACACATCAAGATGCTGCTACAAGGGATCGCAGTTTTCAGCAGACGAAAAAAAACCCGCCGAAGCGGGTTTTCCCAAGACCATATCGACTCCCTGTCGGCAGCGAATCCTTGCTAATGGTCGATCGTCCGTGATCCTGGAGCACTTCCTGTGCTTCAGTTGATGGGGCTAGATTACGCATCGGATCCAATGTGCAACAGACGACATAGCTACCATCGCGCGTAAGACATTCGCCATACCCGCCCTTCCGAAAACCCTTAGACGCGTCAGGTATTCAGCATGCAAGCCGCGAGTTCAGCGGCCTGCAGCTGACCGTGGGCGGCAACGTCATCGTTATCCTCAAGAAACCATGCCGCCGACAATCCGGCAAACGCCAACACCCATTGCAGCAGCCGGCGACGTTCAAGCCCCGCGGCTTCGGCTACAACCTCGATTTGTCGTTTGAAGCGTTGCGGATCAATCGCCGTCGGCAATTCGGGATTGCAGATGAGGTTGGCGTAATCGAAACCGCGCTCGCCGATCACCCGCTTGGGGTCGATGGCCAACCAGCCTCGAGGGCCGAAATCCAGAACGTTGTCGTGGTGCATATCGCCGTGCAAAACCACCACGTCCTGTGGCTCGGCGAGCAACGCTTCAGCGGTTTTCAGGCTGAACAAGTAGGTACCGCCCTGTTGCTCGGCCGTCAGGCGCAACGAAGCGAACCATGACGATAAAGAAACCAGCGGCGGTGGCGGTGATGGACGCGGTGCGTGCAAACGGGCCAGTGCCGCGCACAGGATCCGGCTGGCCTCGTCATCCTGGCCGTTGAGCGCCATGTGCATCAGCGATCGCTCGCCCTCGGCACGTTCAAGCACCAAGGCCTCGCCGTGATGGGCGTAAACCCGCGCGGCGCCCTCGCCGTTCCACCAGGTCATCAGCAGATTGCCGAACTTCTCCTCGGCATCGACCGCGATCTTCAACATGGCCGGCGAATCCCCCATCCGTACCGGCAGCAAACGACTGCCGGGCGTGATGATCGGTTCGCCGTCCGGCACCAGTGCCCAGCGTTTCAGCCAAGGTTCAAACATGCAGCGTTTACTCTGACTGACTCTCGCGAGCCTTGGCGCTGGTTTTCAAAAACTCTTCGATATTACTCATCTGCTCATCCCAGCCACGGCTGTCCATGCGGAACGCCTTGAGCCTGCGCGCTTGCGGAATGTGATCAAAACCGGACTCGGTGACCTTCAGCAAGGTGCCTTCATCCATGTCTTCGAGCTCGAACTTCACCAGCGTGGTGGGTTCCTGGGAGTAATCGATATCGGGCTCAATCGCGTACGGGTGCCAGCGAAACGAAAATACCCGCTCCGGCTCGACCCGCTCCACCAGCACATTCCACAGCAGGTGCTCATAACCAGGGTAAGTAATCTGCCCTTGCGTCCATTCACCGGCGACAAAGCGCTTGCCCTCCAGCGCCACGCCAAACCACTGCCCGAAGGCTTCGGCATTGGCCACCACACGCCAGACGTGCGAGCGTGGCACTCTGAGCAGGATTTTCCTTTCGATGCGATCTGATGCTGGGTTCATAAGTCACCTCCTGTACTGAACAGTAGGCCTGTAAGACCACAAGACCAACCCTAAAGTTGTATCAATGGGGAGTTGTTATCAAGCATGTCTGAAATATTCGGCTGCATTTATGACCATAAGTTCTGGTTTGAGAACGAGAGCCAACCTTCTGGAACTGCTACCGTTTGCAGGGACGACGTTGACCAGACAAGGAAGATTCATGCAGCCCTCACTCACGGAACGTTATCGCGGAGCCCTGTTGGGCCTGGCTTGCGGCGATGCCGTTGGCACCAGTGTCGAATTCCAGCCTCGTGGCTCGTTCAATCCGTTAACCGATATGGTCGGCGGCGGCCCCTTCAACCTGAAGCCCGGGCAATGGACCGATGACACCTCGATGGCGCTTTGCCTGGCCGAAAGCCTCCTGACTAAAAAAGGGTTCGATGCGGCGGACCAGATGGGGCGCTACCTCAACTGGTGGCAACAGGGTTACTTGAGCTCAACCGGCGAATGCTTCGATATAGGTATGACGGTGCGTGATTCGCTAACGCGTTATCAGCAAACCGGCGTTCCCTTCGCAGGCTCCACCGATCCTTACACCGCCGGCAACGGCTCGTTGATGAGGCTGGTGCCGGTGGTTCTGTATTACTTACCGGATCGCGACCGTGTCAGGACATTTTCCGCGAACAGTTCACTGACGACCCATGCCGCGCCGGAAGCCGTTGAATGCTGCCAGTTGTTTGCCGAGTTGATCTGCAAGGCGCTGCAGGGCGAGTCCAAACCCAGCCTGCGCAACGTATCAGCGACAACGTTTCTGGAACCCAAGGTCAAAGCCATCGCCCGAGGCGACTATCTCGGCAAACCCAAAAGCGATATCCACGGCAGCGGTTACTGCGTTGCGTCACTGGAAGCGGCTTTATGGTGCTTCCACCAAACCGACAGCTTTGAAGCCTGCATCCTGGAAGCCGCGAACCTGGGCGACGATGCCGATACCACTGCCGCGATCGCCGGACAGTTGGCGGGGGCTCATTACGGTGTGCGAGGCATTCCCGAAGGTTGGCTGGCAAAGCTGCACAGGCGTGAAGACATCGAGACTTACGCAGATAATCTGCTCACGACGTCACGCGCACCTGTCGATAGCTGACACCGCTTCGCTACACTGCGTCTCAATTTCCCCTGTCACTGCGAGCCTCCCTCATGAACCCACGCTTCCTACTGGCGCTGACCCCTTTGCTGTTCACCACCGTTGCCCACGCGGCCGACTGCGACAACGCCACCGATCAGGCCACGATGAACCAGTGTGCGACGCAGCAGCACAAGGCAGCGGATAAGGAGTTGAATGCGCTTTACCAGCAGATCACCAATCGCTTGAAGAGCAACCCGGACAGCAAAAAACTGCTAGTGGGGTCGCAGCGCTCGTGGATTGCGTTTCGCGATGCCGAGTGCAAGTTCTCGGCGTCCGCAGTGGAAGGAGGGAGTGTGTATCCGCTGATCTACAGCAACTGCGTCACGGAGTTGACCAAGGCGCGGGTGGAGACTTTCAAGAATTATCTGAAGTGTCAGGAAGGGGATATGAGTTGCCCGGTGCCTGGGGCCTAATACTTCGGTGAGGCTGAGGGCCTCTTCGCGGGCAAGCCCGCTCCCACAGGTATTGTGATGCTCTTGCGAGCAATGCAAAACCTGTGGGAGCGGGCTTGCCCGCGAAGGCGTCAGGTCAGACGCCACCCTTTACCGGACAAATATCTGCGCAGTGGTAATCGCCATATCCCCACCCGGCAATTTGATGTTGCCGATCTGCTTCATGCTCTCGGGATCAAAGATCGCCACATCATTAAACGTCCCCGCCAGATAGATCTTGCTGCCGTCCTTGTTGAAGGAAATGCAGTAGTAAGAATGATCCAGTGTCGCCGCCTGCAGCATTTTCTTCTCCTTGATGTCGTACTTCGCCAGGCGGTTGAGCACGCCGAACATCAGGTTCGGATCCTTGGGCGAGCGCATGCCACTGAAGTAGATTTCCGTCAGGGGACCAAAGTCGGTGGTTTCGGTCTTGCCGGTTTTCAGGTCGATGCTGAACAGTCCGTAGAGGTATTCAGCGGTGGCCGGATCCTGTTTCTTGTCCTTGAATTTCGCGGCGGTGTAGAGCAGCGAAAAGTCATGGCGATAGGTCTGCTGGTTCCACACGTAAAGCACGTCCGGCGCACTGTAGTTCGCCCGCTTCCAGTGGCGACTGGGGATCAGCACGTCGAACTTGCCGGTCTTCACATCGACCTTGTAGACATCCGCCCCCGCCACGTACAGCGTGCCGTCGTCACCGCTCTGCATGATCGTCAGCTGCCGCGGCGCCGGGAAACTGCGCACGGGTTTGGCGTCCATACCGGCGTCGGTCGCGTACACATCGAGCCGGGGTTGCTGCACTTCATACCGGTCGTTGAGCATCAACGTCGGGTTGGCGATGGCGAACAGTTCCTTGCCGTCGTGGCTGAGGGTGAAGGCGAACATCGACTTGGCTTTCTCCCCCGGTTTCTGGGTGATGCTGGCGTGGAACACCTGCTTGCAGCTGTCGAGCTCGACGCCATAGACATCGGCGTAGTGGTTGTTCAGTACGTAAGCGGTCTTGCGATCCGGCGACATCTGGACGCTGCCGGGACCGAAGGCATCCGGCATCTTGCAGGTCTTGAACACCGTGTCGGTGGCCAGGTCGATCACGTGCAAGTTATTCGGGTAATTGGTGGTCACCATGTACTCGTGACCGTCTTGCAGAGCAGTGTTTTCATCGGCCAGAACAGTGAGCGAACAGACGCTCAGGACGGCGAATGCGGCCAGGCCGCAGGCTTTGATGCTGTGCATGCTGGAATCCTTCTTCTCTGTCCGATCACTTGTCTTTAGGGAAGACAGTGCCAAGGTTGCGCCAGTTGTCGTTGGACGCCTGGGCATCCTTGTTCCAGTCCGGGTAGGTGCTCATCATGTCGGGCACCTGGGCTGGCCACCAGCACGGGTCGGAGCAGCCATACAAGTCGGCTTCCATCGGCTGGCACAGCGACGACACCCCACCAAACGCATCGATCTCCCAACCCGGGTCGGTGGTCGAGGCGCAGCCTGCAACCGAGCTCATCGCCACCACTTCTTCGATACGGTTTTCGGCCGCGGCCTCATCCAGTTTCAGCGCTTTATTATTGATTGCCTTGAGATGTTTCATATCAGTGAGCCTTGCGCGGAGTGATGTAGCTGCTGATAAACGCAGGGTTGTGGGCCATGATCCGGGTGTAGACCTCGATGCCGAAGTCGACCCAGTCACGCATCAGTTCGCAGTAGTGATAGGTCGGGTGGGTCGGATCGCCGTAACGGGCATAGCTCTCGTGGTAGCAGCCGCCGGAGCACAGATTGCGGATCTGGCAGTCCTCGCAACCGGTGTTGGTGCGGTCGAGGCGCTGGGACAGGAAGTCGTTCAACTCCACCTGCTTCACCCCGCTGTGGACGTTGCCGAAAGTTGGTAACGATGAGCCGGTAAAGCGGTGGCACAGGTTCAATTCGCCCTTGTGATCCACTGCCAGCATCTTCAGGCCAGCGCCACAGGGCAGGGCTTTTTTGTGGCCTTCGTGGATGTCGGTAATCAACTGGTGCAGGTTGGAGAAACCGATGTTGCGGTGCTCCAGCGCCGCTTCCAGATACCGCCGACCGAGCTTCTTCATGTTGGCGAAGACTTCTATCAACTCGTCGCTGGACAGGTTGAACGTGCTGATGTCGCCGGAGGTCACCGGGGCAAACCCTACTTCGGCAAAACCCAGTTCGTTGAACAGGTGATCCCAGATGGTTTCGACGTCGGTGACGCCGGTAGTCAGCGTGACCCGAGCGCCCACCGGACGGCTGTTGTAGCGCGACAGCAGCATCTCGGCCTTGCGCCGCACCACGTCATACGTGCCCTGCCCGCCCACGGTGATGCGGTTGCGGTCATGCACGGTTTTCGGTCCGTCGATACTCACCGAGAGCCCGAAACGGTGGGCATTGAGGTAGTCCACGGTCTCTTCGGTGAGCAGCGTGGCATTGGTGGTCATGACGAACTCGACGAACTTGCCGGCCTCGCGGAAACGCTTCTCGCAATAATCGACCATGTACTCGATGAGCTTGCGGTTGCTCAACGGTTCGCCGCCGAAAAACACCACGGTGAAACGCTCTTCATCCGGCGATTCGCGCAGCAGCATTTCCACCGAGGCCACCGCCGTTTCGACGTCCATCTTCTTGCCGGCCGACGGTTTGTCGAGGTCTTCCTTGTAGCAGTAGGTGCAGCTCAGATTGCAGCCGGTGTTGACGTTGAGCACCACGGTGTTGATCGCGGTGCGCTCAACCCGTTTGGTACCGATGTCGGGGGTCAGCGGCGAGCCGTCGCTGACCAGTTCCAGGGACATCAGCTCACGCAGGGTCTCGGTGATTTCCTCACCGTTGAAACGCGAAGCCAAACGCTGGATCAGGTCGTCCGACGAACAGCCAGGACCGCGCAACGTGTCGATGATGGTGCCCGTCAGCTCATCGCTGGCGAACAGCGAACTGCTGGGAATGTGGAACAGCATGCGGTCGGCATCGACGTGCACTTCGTGCAGGTTCCGCTCAACCAGATTCAAAATAGCGCCCATTGCAACCTCCTGTGCAAACCCCGTCTTACGGGGCCTGCGGTCATTCCGAAAAAGTGTCTGAAGCCTATGGTTTCAGCCAACTCATGGAATGGGTGGATTGTTCCAGCGTTGCACGGTGACGATCATGTGGCCTTCGCCGGACAGGGATTTCCCTGCGTCGTCGACCGCGGCGATCACCTTCAGGTTGCCGGCATTGTTGGTGGACATTTTGCGTTGCGGATTCGGCCCGGCATCGCCCGGTGTGAACACGCCGCTGTCGGCCTGCATGGTGCCGGCGAACTTGACGTCTTCGTCTTCCTTGGCGCGATCGTCGAAGGCTTCGACGGACCATTGCGCCGGGAACACGCCGATGCGATACGGCTTGCCGTCCGCGCCCTTGCCCCAGGCTTCGGCATCGAAACGGCCCTGGACTTTCGGCGTCGAACCACCGCCGTCACCGACGCGGGCCACCGAAAACTCGGGCACGACTTTGACTTCGGCGATTTTGCTGTAGACCGACAGGGTCGGGCCCTTCAGCGTGCCGACGGTGACGTTGCGCAGACCCGGTTGGGCATTGGCGGCGGCCTTGAGTTTGACGCGCATGCGCTCTTGGCTTTGCTCCAGGACTTCGACCACTTCCACACCTTTGCCAAAGTTCGGTTTCCCGGTGAGACCGCTGCCGATCAGGGTGACTTCAGTCTCGGCGCCCGCCTTCAGGTAACCCGGTTGAACCGCCAGCAAACGACTGCTGCCCTGTTTGGCGGCGACGAAGTCCAGCCCGCGCTCGTCGTGCTCGGCTTCGAACATCCGGCCTTGCATCGAGCTGCCTTGGGCAGCGAAGACCTGGCGCATGGTCACGCCGTCGATGGTCACGTTGCCTCGCCATTCGTAACCGGTGTAGAGAATCGCGCTGCCGTCGCCATTGAACGGGCTGCCATCGGCGTATTGGCCTTTGACGCTGACCTTGAAGGTGTCGCTGCCATCGGCCGTGACGCTCATCACGCCAGCCAGCTCGCCTTTACCCGGCAAGTGGCCGCTGAAGCTCCAGTCGCCCACCAGCGCGTCGGCTTTCGGCGCGCTGCTCAGCCATTTTTTCCAGGCCGGGTTGTCCAGCGGATAACGCTTGGCCAACAGCGGCACCATCTCTTTACGGGCCAGGTCAAACCAGTCGCGGTCGCGGGACAGGGCCTGGTATTCCAGGGACGGCCATTGGCCGAGGTGGAAGTTCACCAAGCGTTCCCATTCCTGGGCCGGACGCCGTTGCAGGGCGACCCGCGCACCGGAGTGGCAGCGCCCGCACATCTGGCTGGTCTGGTCGTCGAACTTCTCGACGGTATTGAGTCGACGCTCCAGCGCATACCGCACGCCATCGGTCTCGCTCGGCGCCAGGCCTTGGGTGTCGGCGAGGTATTTGACCAGGGTGCGGCGGTCGTCATCGCTGATCTGCAAACCGTGCATGACCTGCATGCGGGCGATGCTCATCAGCCAGCCTTCCGGGGTTTTGCGCTGGTGGCTGATGCGGCTCAGGGCGTTATCGGCTTCGGGGGTGTGACAGCCCTGGCAGGTTTCCTTGAGGATGGTCTGGGCGTCGCGGGCTGCCACGCTGTCGGGCGAATGCAGCGCCACACACGCGGCCACGGCCAGCAGACTGGCGCTCAGGCCTGATCGGAGTCTTCTCTTCATCAACGTCGAACCTCGCACGGTGCTTTCTTATTTTTGTGGCTTATCGTTTTTATGGTTTCTGCCGTCGGCGGCGCACCGCTGACGGAGGCAAGAGAAACGTCTGCGATGAGCAATACACGGAGCGTGCCAGCTTACCGATAGCCTTTTTTATCAAGCAGTTACGTGAAGACAACGCCTTCGAATCGCGCCTGTACCGGTCCGCCGGCGTCTAATATCGCGACAGGTGTTGCAACGTGAGACAAGCATAGATGCCCGGCCGGAACAGTTCATCGCCCGACGATTGACGACCGTTGCAGGCGGGTGCGAAATGGTGGTTCACCGATTGCCAGTCAGGGGATAACACAATGGCAAGCATCACTGTCCTGGCGGGGGACTTTCTGCAGGGTGATGGAGAGTACAGAGACGGCGTTTTTACCCTTAGAACGTCGCTTCACCCATGGCCCGGCATCACCCTCCCGCTCGCATCGTTCAAGCGCGTGGAAGTCGCTAACCAGGAATCGATCAACAACATCAAGGACGCCATCGGCTTCGGCGTGGCGGGCGCAATGTTTCTGGGCCCTATCGGCGCGATTGCGGGATTCATGTTGGCCGGCAAGGAAACCGAGGTCACCTTCCTGGCGACGCTGAACGATGACAAGAAGCTGTTGGCCGCCGTAGATGGCGACACGTTCGAGGAGATTTCGCGGAAGATCCATTCCTGATCCGCCGTCACCCCGCAGCACGTGCGTGTTGCGGGGGACATCCGTTCAACTGGCTAGTGTCGAGGAAGTGCTTTTATGAGCCTCGATTTTTTGCTGAATATCCGCCACAAGTACAGCAATGTCATGGGGACTGTTCAAGTTCCATACGGGGACGTTAGTGGCGATCAGATCCACTTTTCCTGTCATGCAGTCACAGACCCGAATCGTAAGAGACTGGTCTGCCTCCATGATGCACGTGCACACGGCGGGCAGCATTTTGTGTTCAATGATGCTTTGAATTTCCAGGGTTGAAAGGAACATCACGACCTCCCTTACGCCAGATGTGTGGACGGATGAACGGTCCATCACTTCATCCACTGAGCCAGAAAATTCTAGCCCCCCATAGTGGGTGTCTCAAGGTCGCAACCGGTTGCTCGTCGTCTCATGTTTGTCGCAAATTGCAACAGCCACACTGAGTCCGCGGTTTCCTTGATTGCGCCAAAACCCCGCCGACCAAGGGTGGTCCGGCTTTTCCCGGCACTTGGCACAGCCATTGCGAAAGCTTCGTTCTCACGAACAACAAGAGGCCTCGCCATGACGCTCCCATATTTGCTTCCCGCCACTTCCGCGTTCATCCAACGCGCCCCGCGCATGCTGATCGGCGGCGACTGGGTCGAGGCCGCCGACGGCCAGACCATGCCGCTGCACAATCCAGCCACCGGCGAAGTGCTGTGCGTGGTGCCACGGGCCACGCCCGAGGATGTCGACCGCGCCGTGCTTGCCGCTCGTCAGGCCTTCGATGATTCGGCCTGGACCCGCACTCGCCCACGGGAGCGGCAGAACCTGTTGTGGAAACTTGCCGATCTGATGGAACGCGACGCCGAACTGCTGGCGCAACTGGAATGCCTGAACAACGGCAAAAGTGCGGCGGTGGCCCAGGTGATGGACGTGCAGCTGTCCATCGATTTCCTGCGTTACATGGCGGGCTGGGCGACCAAGATCGAAGGTTCCAGCGTTGAAGTGTCGTTGCCGCTGATGCCCAACGATCAGTTCCACAGCTTCATCCGCCGCGAAGCGGTAGGCGTGGTCGGCGCCATCGTCGCCTGGAACTTCCCGCTGCTGCTGGCCTGCTGGAAACTCGGCCCGGCCCTGGCCACCGGTTGCACCGTGGTGCTCAAACCCGCTGACGAAACCCCGCTGACCGCCCTGAAACTCGCCGAACTGGTGCTGGAAGCCGGTTATACCGAGGGGGTGTTCAACGTGGTCACCGGGACCGGTATAACCGCAGGCTCGGCGCTGACCCACAACCCGCTGGTGGACAAGCTGACCTTCACCGGCTCCACCGCCGTGGGCAAGCAAATCGGCAAGATCGCCATGGAGTCCATGACCCGGGTGACCCTGGAACTGGGCGGCAAATCGCCGACCATCGTCATGGCCGATGCGGACCTGAAAACCGCCGCAGCCGGTGCCGCCAGCGCGATCTTCTTCAATCAGGGCCAGGTGTGCTGCGCCGGTTCCAGGCTGTATGTGCAGCGCAAGCATTTCGACAATGTGGTGGCGGACATCGCCGACATTGCCAACGCCATGAAGCTCGGTAACGGGCTGGACCCGAGTGTCGAGATGGGGCCGCTGATCTCGGCGCGTCAGCAGGCGCGGGTTTACGGCTACATCGAAAAGGGCCGGGAAAGTGGCGCGACCATCGCCTGCGGTGGCGAGCAGTTCGGTCCGGGGTTCTTCGTCAAGCCGACGGTGATTGTCGATGTCGGTCAGAAGCACTCGCTGGTGCAGGAGGAGATCTTCGGCCCGGTGCTGGTGGCGATTCCATTCGATGATGAGGCCGATGCCTTGCGCATGGCCAATGACAGTCCTTACGGGCTGGGTGCGAGTATCTGGTCGAACGATCTGGCGGCGGTGCACCGGATGATTCCGCGGATCAAGTCGGGGTCGGTGTGGGTCAATTGCCACAGCGCGCTCGATCCGGCGCTGCCGTTTGGCGGGTACAAGATGTCCGGGGTTGGGCGGGAGATGGGGTATGCGGCGATTGAGCATTACACCGAGTTGAAGTCGGTGTTGATCAAGTTGTAATTGCGCCGTTCTTCAGGCCGCCTTCGCGAGCAAGCCCGCTCCCACAGGGGAACGCATTCCAATGTGGGAGCGGGCTTGCTCGCGAAGACGCCAGACCAGTCACCCAAAGCTCAGGGCTTAAACCCCTGACTTAACAACCACCCCCGAACCACCCGCCCCTGCTCCACCGTCAACCCGGCCAATGCCTGCTCGGCTGATTCGGTCCGTAACCGCCGCACCAACGGCGCCAATTCAACCCCTTGCACATGCCAGATCCCCAACGGCTGATCCGCCGTGATCACCACCTCTGCCTCATCCACAAACCCGTCTTTCAACACCGGTGCCCGCTCAATCCTCAACGCCGCAAAATCCGCCTCGGCATGGGCCACTTCAGCATCCGGCCACTGCCGCCGCGCCTGCCAGAACGGCAGCTCCTGCCACCTTTGCTCATCGGCATAAAAATCCCGGCCGATCCGCGCGAAGCGCAAAAACAGCTGCTCCACCCGCTGCCGATGAAAGCGCTGGGCCAGCGCCGCCCGTTCCGGTTTGCGCAACAACGTGTTGATCACCGTGGGCGCCTGCAACGCTGAAGACAAGGACTGGAAAATGCCATTGCCCGACAGTGGGTCCACCGCCATCGCGGCATCGCCGACCCGGATCCAGTGATCACCGCATACCTGCGGGCTCAAGATCGCCGTGCTGCTGCGCGCATGCAGCTGTAGATCGATCTCAGCCCCGGCACCGAAAAACTCACGCGCCAATGCCGAGCCCTGGCGTCGTGCGCGACAGTAATCCAGCAACTTTGCCTTGCACGGCAACTCGGCACTGGCCACGTCCACCGTCCACTGCCAATAACACTGACCGTCGGCCCGTCGCGCCATCCAGGCCCAGCCGTCCTCAAGGCTTTCCACCGCACTGACGGTGCTGCCCGGCGTGCCTTGCCAGCGATTGAGCAGACTGACCGTCTCGGGCCCACGCAGGCCTTTGCCAAGCGCGGGTGCCTGACGTCCACGGGCTTCTACGAGAAAATCCACGTTCAGCGCTTCGTGCCCTTCAATCTCGACCCGATGTCCGGTCGCCGAGGTCTGAACGCTCAGCACCCGGCCTTCGATCAACTCGACGCCCGCCAGACGCAGGTCCTCGCGCAAGCCTCGGTCGAAGCTCGGACGGTCCAACAGAAATTCGATGTTTTGCGCATGCTGCTGACCGTTCCACGACACCTGCCGCTGGGAAGGCAACGCCGCATCTGCCAACGCCTGATGCAGACCCACACCGCGCAACGCCTCCAGTACCCGAACAGAAACACCTTCCAACGCCGCAAACCGGCGCCACTCGCTGACCAGCGTCACCGCATAGCCGAGCCGTCGCAATCCCAGGGCGACCGCCGCCCCGGCGGGACCGGCGCCAAGAATCAGAATCATGGTCCGAAGCGCCGTTCAGGGCCGCGATAACGGGCGTGCTCGCGCAGCCATTCGATGACGTGTTCGTTGCTCGCGTCGGGATGCGCAACCAGGAAACCCGCAATGTGCCCGCTCAACGCCGCGCACCCGAGACTCGCACCCGATTGCCCCGGATAGGTCCCGTGCACGCACGCCGCGAAATCGGCCTGGGCACTGTTGAGCCACGACCATTCATGTTCGGCGCAGCGGGCATCGCCAGTGACTCGCAGCACCTGTGGATAATTCGCCGGGAACACGCCCTCGCCCTGCGCCGGGCTGGAGGCACACAACAAAATGCCGCGTGCCACCGCTGCTGCGCAGGCTTCGCGCAACAGGCTTCGATCCTGACGCAAGCCGAGACTCAAATTGATCAGCCGAACGTCCTGTGCCACCAGCCAGTCAATCGCGGTGGCAATCTGCAAGGCGCTGGTGACGCCACGCTGGTCAAATACCTGCCCTACGCAAAACACCGCCGCAGGCGCCCGTCGTCCGATCGCTTCGATCACCGCGCTGCCATGGCCCAGCGGATCGTCACGCAACTCGCTTTCGGCCAGTCCATCCTCCAGCAGTGAAAACCGCCGTCCGGCAATCACCTGCACCCGTTGCGCCGCCGAATGGCCGCTGTCCACCACGCCAATCCGTATCTCAGGCTTCATGCAGCACCGTTTTTGAAGTGAGCACGCCGTCGAGCAATTCAAAGCGCAAATCGGCATCGGCCAACGTCGAAGGGCGATGGCTGATCAGAATTCGCGTACGCCCGGCAAACAGCCGGTCGATGGCCTCGATGACTTCGCGCTCGGTGGCTTCGTCCACCGCTGAGGTCGCTTCGTCCAGCACCAGAATCAGCGGGTCCTGCAACAGCGCGCGGGCGATGGCGATGCGTTGTTTCTGCCCACCGGAAAGCTGCTGGCCGCGCTCGCCCAGCGGACTGTCGAGACCTTCGGGAAGCGACTCGATCAGACTGTCGAGTTGCGCCAGCCGGCCGACTTCGGCAATCGCTTCGCGGCTGGCGTCCGGCACCGCGTAAGCGAGGTTGTCCGCGAGGCTGCCGCGAAACAGCACGATGTCCTGACTGACCACAGCGATCCGTCGACGCAGCTGGAACAGGTCCAGTTCTCGTAAATCGACGTCCCCCAGCAGCACGCGACCGGACTGTGGATCGTGATGCCGTTGCAGCAGATCGATAAGCGTTGATTTACCGACCCCGGAGCCGCCGCTCAGGGCGACTTTCAAGCCATAGGGAATTCGCGCTTCGATGCCGCGCAAAGTGGTTGAACGACCGGGATGGCTGAAGTGCACGTCGTCGAAACGCAGCTCACCGGAGGTCGGTATCGGTTGGGGTTCAACCGGTGTGAGAACGGTCGGTTCTTCACCGCGCAATTCCATCACCCGACCGAGGCTGACGGTCATCCGCTGAATCGCCACATAGAGCCCGAGCAAACTCTGAACTGGCCCGACCGCCATGCCCAGGTAAGTGGAAAACGCGATCAACGCACCCAGTTGCCAGGTCCCCTGCACTACCCAATAACCGCCAATCAAAAACGCGCAGGCCCGGGACAATGACGTCAGCGTGCCGGGCACCGCCTGAGTGAAAAACTCGGTGACTTGCAGGCGCAGTAACTGGCTCATGTAGCCTTGACCGAGCGTCTCCAGCCGTCGCGATTCACGCTGTTGCTGGCCGGCAGACTGGATGAATTTCATCACCGGCAAGGTCTCGACCATGAACGACGACATGTCCGCAGAACGCTCGCGCAACTGCCGCACATCGCGCTCGACCTTGCGCCGCATCCAGCGCAGCCAGAGCACGTCGAGGGGAATCAGCACCAATGCCAGCAACGAAAGTTTCCACGACAGGGTCAGCAGCATCGCCACCGCAACCACCAGGCCAATGACGCTGGATACTGCAGAGAACAGCGAATCCACAGCAAAGCGCTGGATCTCCGCGACATCGCCATCGAGGCGCGACATCAGATCACCGATGCGCCGCTGTCCGTAGAAACTCGGCGACAGGGTTTGCAGATGCCGATAAAGGTCATCGCGCAGGCTAAACAGAATCCGTCCGGACAGTCGTGTGTGCAGGTAGCGATTGATCCCCGACAGCGCCGTGCCGAGCAGCCCGGCGAGAATCATTAACCCGGCAATCAGCACCAGCATCGGAAAGTTTTTCGCCAACAAGCCATCGTCGATCAGCAGCTTGGTCAACCACGGTTGCACCAGCACCAGCGACGAAGCGCAGGCCGACAAACCAAGCAGCCCGGCAATCGCCAATCGATGCGGGCGCACAAAGCTGTAGAGCCAACGCAATGCCGCTTGCAGGGCTTCGGGGTTCTGGCTGTCGATCAGCCGAACGATCAAGCGCTGCATCACGAGCGCAACTGTTTGAGCTTGCGATACAGGGTCGCGCGGCTGATACCCAAGGCGTCAGCGGCGGCCGAGACGTTGCCCTGATGGCTGTCCAGGGACTGGCGAATCAGCTCCAGTTCGTTTTCACGAATGCTGCCCGACGCCGGTCGTTCAGTGGCGGTCAGTTCGTCGAGCATGCTGTCGGGCAAGTGGTCGAGGGTGAGCACCGTGTCGCCGGGTTCGCGCATGGCCAGCGCGGTGCGCAGGACCATTTCCAGTTGGCGGATGTTGCCCGGCCAGTGATAGCCGTCGAGCAAGCGACTCAAGTCGTCATGCAGGACCATCGCCGAGGCATCAAGTCTGGTCAGCAGACGAGCGACCAAAGCGCTGAAATCCTCGCGCTCGCGCAGGGCCGGGAGCATCACGCTGATACCGTTGACCCGGTAAAACAGGTCTTCGCGGAAGTGCTTTTCTTCGACCAGGCGCTTGAGGTCGCGGTGGGTCGCGCAGATCAGCGCGACGTCGATGTCTTGTTCCTCACCGGCACCCAGCGGCGCTACTTTACGGTCCTGCAATACCCGCAGCAGACGCGCCTGCAAGGCCAGCGGCATGTCGCCGATTTCATCGAGGAATAACGTGCCACCGTGGGCCTGTTGCAGCCGTCCGATCATGCCGCCACGACGGGACCCGGTGAAGGCGCCTTCACGGTAGCCGAACAGCTCCGACTCGATCAGGCCTTCAGGAATCGCAGCACAATTCACCGCGACGAAAGGCTTGTCACAGCGGGTTCCGGCCATGTGCAGGGCGCGGGCGATGACTTCTTTGCCGGTGCCGGTTTCACCGAGCAGCAACACTGGCAATTCATTGGCCAGCCCTTGGCGGGCCATGCGCAAGGCCCGGGCGTAACGGACATTGCTGCCGGCCAGGGATTCAAGATCTGGTTGCGGTTTGGCGGTTTTCGCCGGGCTGCGTGGCGGCGTGCTGACATTGATGGAACGTTGCGGCGCACGCAGGGTTTTGTAGAAGAATTCGCCTTTGGCGGTCTGCAAACTGCCGACGCCGCCCTGATGCAGACGCGACAACAATTGCAGGCCATCGACCCCCAGGAACTCTTCGCAACGGCGACCGACCAGCGCCGAACGCTCGGCACGCAGCAACTGACAGGCCTGGGCGCTGACCGCGAGGATCTGTCCGCCCAGGCTCACTGCCAACAGGCCCTGCCACGGGGATTCGAGGTACTGCCGACGGCTGTGGAAGGCGAGGACGATTTCGTCTGGATAGCTTGCGTTGAACACGCGGCTTTCGATCTGGCTGACGGCCATGGCCAGCAACGCGGTGCTGTCATGAACCCGGCCGAGCGGGCCTTCGCGAGTCAGGTCGAGGACGCCGAGAATGTCGCCTTGGGGGCAATGGATCGGCACCGACGTGCAGGAGAAATCGCTAAGACGGTCGAGGTAATGTTCGCCGCAATCGATCATCGTCGGCCGGGCTTCGACCAGTGCGGTGCCCAGTGCGTTGGTGCCGCGAGCGGCTTCGCTCCAGCAGGCGCCGAGGGTGATGTCTTGCAGGCCGCTGCCCTTGAGGCGATCGGCCCGACCTTCGACGGCAAGGATGGTCGCGTCGGAATTGGCCAGGATAATCAGGCCTTCCTTGCCTTGGCGTTCGGCGAGGTAGTCGATGGCCGGCAATGCGGCGTCGATCAGCAGACGATTGCTCGCCAACAGCACGTCGAGGCTGGCGCTCGATTCCAGCGCCAGCTCGTGCTTGGCGTTGAAATGTACGCCATGGCTGAGACTGCGCCGCCACGACGCATCGATTTCGGCCCGCAGCACGCCATCGGGGACTTCGCCCTCGAGATGGAGCTTTTCCCGGGCGAGCCGGGCTTCGCGGTGAAGCTTGGGAGGAGTTGTTTTTATTAGCGTCATCAAGCGCTCCGGATCGGTCCGCTTTGCGCTTATTCAAGTTCAGCGCCCTGCCGCAATCTTTACGTTAACGTCAGGGCGATGGCAAGTGCCTTACGGCGCTTGTGTTGCATCCGTAAGACCGCGTTATCGTTCATCGCGAGCAAGCTCGCTCCTACAGGTGAGCGCATTCCTCTGGGGAACGCGGTCACCTGTGGGAGCGGGCTTGCTCGCGAAGGCGATTTACCAGACACCATCAATCCTTGATTGCCTAGACGTGTGGATCGCCCGGGACCTTGCTCGGCGTCGCGTATTGTGGCTTGAGATGGCCGTCCTGATCGAGCAGCCAGGCGTCCATGATCTGCCGCACGACCGGGCCGGCGACACGACCACCGGCTTCACCGTTCTCGATCATCACCGAGATGACAATCTTCGGGTGTTCAGCCGGAGCGAATCCAACGAACAAGGCATTGTCGCGGTTACGCTCCAGGGTTTTCGCCCGGTTGTAGCGCTCGCCCTGCTTGATCGCGACCACTTGCGCCGTACCACTCTTGCCGGCGATCCGGTACTGAGCACCCTGCGCCGCTGCTCGGGCAATCCCGCGGGCGTCGTGCATCACCATTTGCATGCCATGGTTGACCTGCTCCCAGTCACGCGGGTCCTTGAGCAGGATGTTCGGCATCGGATGCTCGTCCACCGGCGCAACACCGTCCACGGTCTTCGCCAGGTGCGGTCGGTTCCACACCCCCTTGTTCGCGATCAGCGCGGTGGCTTGGGCCAGCTGCAGCGGCGTGACCTGCATGTAACCCTGGCCGATGCCGAGGATCACCGTCTCGCCCGGGAACCAGGCCTGACGACGCGTGGCGCGCTTCCAGGATTGGGATGGCATCAGGCCGGCAGACTCTTCGAACATGTCCAGCGAGACCTTTTCGCCGAGACCGAACATCGCCATGTAGTCGTGCAGGCGATCGATGCCCAGCTTGTGGGCCAGATCATAGAAGTAAGTGTCGTTGGAGCGCATGATCGCCGCGTCCATGTCCACCCAGCCGTCGCCGCTGTGGTTCCAGTTGCGGTATTTGTGATCGAAGTCCGGGAGTTGGTAGTAGCCGGGGTCGAAGACGCGAGTCTGAGGGGTGACGACGCCGGCATCGAGGCCGGCAATGGCCACTTCGGGCTTGATGGTCGAACCCGGCGCGTAAAGGCCGCGCAGGACGCGGTTGAACAGCGGCCGATCGATGGAGTCGTGCAGCGCTGCGTATTCCTTGAAGCTGATGCCGGTGACGAACAGGTTCGGATCGAAGCTGGGCTTGCTGACCATCGCCAGTACTTCGCCGGTCGACGGGTCGAGCGCGACTACTGAACCACGACGATCACCCAAAGCTTCCTCGGCCGCCTCCTGAAGTTTGACGTCCAGGCTGAGGACAATGTTTTTGCCGGGGATCGGATCGGTGTGCTTGAGCACTCGCAGTACGCGACCCTGAGCGTTGGTTTCGACTTCTTCGTAACCGACTTGGCCATGCAACTGCGACTCGTAAAATTTTTCGATGCCGGTCTTGCCGATGGATTGGGTGCCGCGGTACTCCACCGTATCAAGGGCTTTGGATTCTTTTTCGTTTATCCGGCCGACGTAGCCAATCGAGTGTGCGAAGTGCGCACCCAAGGGATAGTGACGAACGAATTGGGGCTCGACATCGATCCCCGGCAGACGGAACTCGTTGACCGCGAGTACTGCGATTTGCTGTTCACTGAGCTCGTAGAACAGGGTGACCGGCACGAACGGGTGACGCGCCTGCTTCATGGCCTTGTCGAACAGTGTCCGGTCTTCGGCGGGCAAGTGCAGGAGGTTGACCACTTCATCCAGTTCCTCTTTGACATCGGAAGCGCGTTCGCGAGTGATGGTCAGGTTGAAGCTGGGACGGTTGTCTGCGAGGACTACACCATTGCGGTCGTAGATCAGCCCTCTCGTGGGAGTGATCGGCAGCACATGTACGCGGTTGTTTTCGGAGATTGTGGAGTGATAGTCGAATTCAACCACTTGCAGGACATACATGCGCACCACTAGTGCGCAGGTAATAGCGACGACGAACAGGGCGCAAGCCATCAGTCTCTTGTTGACCAGGCGCGTCTCTTTTTCGTGGTCCTTGATGGGTATCGGTTGGGGCATTTCTGCAGCAGCTCTTTGACTAAAAAGGGGGAGCGCCGATCCGTAGGCTTGATATTCCATCCCTGAAAAAACGAGCTGCACCATACCAAAAACCAAGCGGTCACTTTAGCCCGATTTTCTCGAACAGGTGTCCTTGAGGGCCAAAACGACAGTCGGTTTTTTGTATGACTCGTGCGTTCTATTCAAGATTGATATTCCGATTCATGCATTTTTCTTGTAGGTGGGCCTGTAGATACTGGGTGCATGTCATTCCATTTCGTTTTCTGGGAGTCTTTTCATGCATCCACGATTTCAACGATTACTCGGTTCGAATGGGTTTTCCATCGGACTGGAACTGCCGCTGGATAACGATTGGTCCAGCAATGGACAACGGCTGCGGATTGCTGAGGATCGACCGTTCGGTGTCCCGGATTTGAAGCAGCACGCGACGATGGCGCGTTTGGCTGACAAAGCCGGTTTTCGAGCCCTGTGGGTACGTGATGTGCCGGTTTACGACCCTGACTTTGGCGATGCTGCACAGGTCTTTGAAACCTTTTCCTACCTTGGGTATTTGGCCGGGATCACTGAAAACATCATGCTCGGTGCGGCGGCGGTTGTGCTGCCATTGCGTCAGCCTTGGCTAACGCTCAAGACCGCCAACAGTGTTGATGAACTGAGTGATGGGCGTTTGCTGCTTGGGGTGGCCAGTGGTGACCGGCCGATGGAATATCCGTTGTTTGGGGTGGATTACGATCAGCGCGGAGAGATCTTTCGCGACACGGTTGAGTTGATACGCAGCCAAGGTGAAGGTCTATTGCCTGAGGGCGCTCGCCTGTTGCCAGAGCGCGATCACTCTGCACCTTTACTGGTGGCAGGTCTGGGCCAGCAATCACCTGCCTGGATTGGTGAACACATGGATGGGTGGCTCGCCTACCCTGGCACGCCGGATGAGCATCGGCGTCGAGTGGGACTGTGGCGGGAAGTCGGAGGCGATAAGCCTTACATCAGCTTTGTACACCTGGACCTGGCAGCAAATCCTCATGCCCCCATGCGACGTGTGCGCTTCGGTGGGAGTTGTGGACGGCAGGCCTTGATTGATGAGCTTCAGGCGTTGCGTAATGCGGGCGTGCAACATGTCGGCTTGCACGTGCGTCGTAGCGAACGCCCTGTGGCGGAGGTTATTGAAGAAATCGCAGAACACGTACTGCCGAAGTTTCACTAACGACGCAGGCGGATCCAGGGGCAGTTATCAGGCTGCCCTTTTCCTTGCGCCACTTTTCTGCGGGCAAAACAAAACCCCAACTGCTTTCGCAATTGGGGTTTCGGAATTTAATCTTGACGATGACCTACTCTCACATGGGGAAACCCCACACTACCATCGGCGATGCATCGTTTCACTGCTGAGTTCGGGATGGGATCAGGTGGTTCCAATGCTCTATGGTCGTCAAGAAATTCGGTAGCCAGGTCGTTCTCTCTTGCGAGATTACGCTCCAGCGAATGGGTATGTGATGGTCAGGTGTTTTGTGAGTGTCTCGAACTTTCGGTTCGTTTCGTCTTCACACACCGCAATCTGGTGCCTTTTCAGGTCAGCAAATTGCTTGGGTGTTATATGGTCAAGCCTCACGGGCAATTAGTATTGGTTAGCTCAACGCCTCACAGCGCTTACACACCCAACCTATCAACGTCGTAGTCTTCGACGGCCCTTCAGGGGACTCAAGGTCCCAGTGAGATCTCATCTTGAGGCTAGTTTCCCGCTTAGATGCTTTCAGCGGTTATCTATTCCGAACATAGCTACCCGGCAATGCCACTGGCGTGACAACCGGAACACCAGAGGTTCGTCCACTCCGGTCCTCTCGTACTAGGAGCAGCCCCTCTCAAATCTCAAACGTCCACGGCAGATAGGGACCGAACTGTCTCACGACGTTCTAAACCCAGCTCGCGTACCACTTTAAATGGCGAACAGCCATACCCTTGGGACCGGCTTCAGCCCCAGGATGTGATGAGCCGACATCGAGGTGCCAAACACCGCCGTCGATATGAACTCTTGGGCGGTATCAGCCTGTTATCCCCGGAGTACCTTTTATCCGTTGAGCGATGGCCCTTCCATACAGAACCACCGGATCACTAAGACCTACTTTCGTACCTGCTCGACGTGTCTGTCTCGCAGTCAAGCGCGCTTTTGCCTTTATACTCTACGACCGATTTCCGACCGGTCTGAGCGCACCTTCGTACTCCTCCGTTACTCTTTAGGAGGAGACCGCCCCAGTCAAACTACCCACCATACACTGTCCTCGATCCGGATAACGGACCTGAGTTAGAACCTCAAAGTTGCCAGGGTGGTATTTCAAGGTTGGCTCCACGCGAACTGGCGTCCACGCTTCAAAGCCTCCCACCTATCCTACACAAGCAAATTCAAAGTCCAGTGCAAAGCTATAGTAAAGGTTCACGGGGTCTTTCCGTCTAGCCGCGGATACACTGCATCTTCACAGCGATTTCAATTTCACTGAGTCTCGGGTGGAGACAGCGCCGCCATCGTTACGCCATTCGTGCAGGTCGGAACTTACCCGACAAGGAATTTCGCTACCTTAGGACCGTTATAGTTACGGCCGCCGTTTACCGGGGCTTCGATCAAGAGCTTCGCGTTAGCTAACCCCATCAATTAACCTTCCGGCACCGGGCAGGCGTCACACCCTATACGTCCACTTTCGTGTTTGCAGAGTGCTGTGTTTTTAATAAACAGTCGCAGCGGCCTGGTATCTTCGACCGGCATGGGCTTACGCAGTAAATGCTTCACCCTCACCGGCGCACCTTCTCCCGAAGTTACGGTGCCATTTTGCCTAGTTCCTTCACCCGAGTTCTCTCAAGCGCCTTGGTATTCTCTACCCAACCACCTGTGTCGGTTTGGGGTACGGTTCCTGGTTACCTGAAGCTTAGAAGCTTTTCTTGGAAGCATGGCATCAACCACTTCGTGTTCTAAAAGAACACTCGTCATCAGCTCTCGGCCTTAGAATCCCGGATTTACCTAAGATTCCAGCCTACCACCTTAAACTTGGACAACCAACGCCAAGCTGGCCTAGCCTTCTCCGTCCCTCCATCGCAATAACCAGAAGTACAGGAATATTAACCTGTTTTCCATCGACTACGCTTTTCAGCCTCGCCTTAGGGACCGACTAACCCTGCGTCGATTAACGTTGCGCAGGAAACCTTGGTCTTTCGGCGTGGGTGTTTTTCACACCCATTGTCGTTACTCATGTCAGCATTCGCACTTCTGATACCTCCAGCAAGCTTCTCAACTCACCTTCACAGGCTTACAGAACGCTCCTCTACCGCATCACCTAAGTGATACCCGTAGCTTCGGTGTATGGTTTGAGCCCCGTTACATCTTCCGCGCAGGCCGACTCGACTAGTGAGCTATTACGCTTTCTTTAAAGGGTGGCTGCTTCTAAGCCAACCTCCTAGCTGTCTAAGCCTTCCCACATCGTTTCCCACTTAACCATAACTTTGGGACCTTAGCTGACGGTCTGGGTTGTTTCCCTTTTCACGACGGACGTTAGCACCCGCCGTGTGTCTCCCATGCTCGGCACTTGTAGGTATTCGGAGTTTGCATCGGTTTGGTAAGTCGGGATGACCCCCTAGCCGAAACAGTGCTCTACCCCCTACAGTGATACATGAGGCGCTACCTAAATAGCTTTCGAGGAGAACCAGCTATCTCCGAGCTTGATTAGCCTTTCACTCCGATCCACAGGTCATCCGCTAACTTTTCAACGGTAGTCGGTTCGGTCCTCCAGTTAGTGTTACCCAACCTTCAACCTGCCCATGGATAGATCGCCCGGTTTCGGGTCTATTCCCAGCGACTAGACGCCCTATTAAGACTCGCTTTCGCTACGCCTCCCCTATTCGGTTAAGCTCGCCACTGAAAATAAGTCGCTGACCCATTATACAAAAGGTACGCAGTCACCCAACAAAGTGGGCTCCCACTGCTTGTACGCATACGGTTTCAGGATCTATTTCACTCCCCTCTCCGGGGTTCTTTTCGCCTTTCCCTCACGGTACTAGTTCACTATCGGTCAGTCAGTAGTATTTAGCCTTGGAGGATGGTCCCCCCATATTCAGACAAAGTTTCTCGTGCTCCGTCCTACTCGATTTCATGACTAAGAGATTTTCGCGTACAGGGCTATCACCCACTATGGCCGCACTTTCCAGAGCGTTCCGCTAATCTCAAAGCCACTTAAGGGCTAGTCCCCGTTCGCTCGCCACTACTAAGGGAATCTCGGTTGATTTCTTTTCCTCAGGGTACTTAGATGTTTCAGTTCCCCTGGTTCGCCTCTTAAGCCTATGTATTCAGCTTAAGATAACCATCTTATGATGGCTGGGTTCCCCCATTCAGACATCTCCGGATCAAAGTCTGTTTGCCGACTCCCCGAAGCTTTTCGCAGGCTACCACGTCTTTCATCGCCTCTGACTGCCAAGGCATCCACCGTATGCGCTTCTTCACTTGACCATATAACCCCAAGCAATCTGGTTATACTGTGAAGACGACATTCGCCGAAAATTCGATGCTGCTCAATTAAGAGCAACTCACAAATTTTACCTTAGCCTGATCCGTTACCAGTGAAAGTAACGTTCAGTCTATCTTTCTATCACATACCCAAATTTTTAAAGAACGATCTAATCCAAAGACTAGAAATCAACATTCACCATCATCACAATGGAATGCTCATTTCTAAGCTTTCAACAAACAGAAGCAGTAGTGGTGGAGCCAAACGGGATCGAACCGTTGACCTCCTGCGTGCAAGGCAGGCGCTCTCCCAGCTGAGCTATGGCCCCGTATTTCTACAGGTTCCCACACAAAATTGGTGGGTCTGGGCAGATTCGAACTGCCGACCTCACCCTTATCAGGGGTGCGCTCTAACCAACTGAGCTACAGACCCAATTTCGGGCTGCTTCTTATCGTCTTCTTCAATGAATCAAGCAATTCGTGTGGGAACTTATGGAGCAGCTGATGTCGTCGATTAAGGAGGTGATCCAGCCGCAGGTTCCCCTACGGCTACCTTGTTACGACTTCACCCCAGTCATGAATCACACCGTGGTAACCGTCCTCCCGAAGGTTAGACTAGCTACTTCTGGTGCAACCCACTCCCATGGTGTGACGGGCGGTGTGTACAAGGCCCGGGAACGTATTCACCGCGACATTCTGATTCGCGATTACTAGCGATTCCGACTTCACGCAGTCGAGTTGCAGACTGCGATCCGGACTACGATCGGTTTTCTGGGATTAGCTCCACCTCGCGGCTTGGCAACCCTCTGTACCGACCATTGTAGCACGTGTGTAGCCCAGGCCGTAAGGGCCATGATGACTTGACGTCATCCCCACCTTCCTCCGGTTTGTCACCGGCAGTCTCCTTAGAGTGCCCACCATTACGTGCTGGTAACTAAGGACAAGGGTTGCGCTCGTTACGGGACTTAACCCAACATCTCACGACACGAGCTGACGACAGCCATGCAGCACCTGTCTCAATGTTCCCGAAGGCACCAATCCATCTCTGGAAAGTTCATTGGATGTCAAGGCCTGGTAAGGTTCTTCGCGTTGCTTCGAATTAAACCACATGCTCCACCGCTTGTGCGGGCCCCCGTCAATTCATTTGAGTTTTAACCTTGCGGCCGTACTCCCCAGGCGGTCAACTTAATGCGTTAGCTGCGCCACTAAGAGCTCAAGGCTCCCAACGGCTAGTTGACATCGTTTACGGCGTGGACTACCAGGGTATCTAATCCTGTTTGCTCCCCACGCTTTCGCACCTCAGTGTCAGTATCAGTCCAGGTGGTCGCCTTCGCCACTGGTGTTCCTTCCTATATCTACGCATTTCACCGCTACACAGGAAATTCCACCACCCTCTACCATACTCTAGCTTGTCAGTTTTGAATGCAGTTCCCAGGTTGAGCCCGGGGATTTCACATCCAACTTAACAAACCACCTACGCGCGCTTTACGCCCAGTAATTCCGATTAACGCTTGCACCCTCTGTATTACCGCGGCTGCTGGCACAGAGTTAGCCGGTGCTTATTCTGTCGGTAACGTCAAAACACTTACGTATTAGGTAAATGCCCTTCCTCCCAACTTAAAGTGCTTTACAATCCGAAGACCTTCTTCACACACGCGGCATGGCTGGATCAGGCTTTCGCCCATTGTCCAATATTCCCCACTGCTGCCTCCCGTAGGAGTCTGGACCGTGTCTCAGTTCCAGTGTGACTGATCATCCTCTCAGACCAGTTACGGATCGTCGCCTTGGTGAGCCATTACCTCACCAACTAGCTAATCCGACCTAGGCTCATCTGATAGCGCAAGGCCCGAAGGTCCCCTGCTTTCTCCCGTAGGACGTATGCGGTATTAGCGTCCGTTTCCGAGCGTTATCCCCCACTACCAGGCAGATTCCTAGGCATTACTCACCCGTCCGCCGCTCGCCACCAGGTACAAGTACCCGTGCTGCCGCTCGACTTGCATGTGTTAGGCCTGCCGCCAGCGTTCAATCTGAGCCATGATCAAACTCTTCAGTTCAAACATCTTTGGGTTTTTAAGAAACCCTAAACTTGGCTCAGCAATCGTTGGTTACATCTTTGATTTCTCGCGGAGTAACTTGTGATGCTGATAATCTTGTTGACTATCAGTCTGACTCCACAAGCACCCACACGAATTGCTTGATTCAGTTGTTAAAGAGCGGTTGGTTAAGATCTTTCGTCTCAACCGAGGCGCGCATTCTACAGCAGCCTCTGTTGCTGTCAAGCGGTTATTTTCAGAAGTTTTCAAAGTTTCCTTTGCAACTTCAACCACTTGCGCTTTCGATCTCTCGTTAGCGGGAGGCGAATTCTACAGCGTTACTCGCTGCTGTCAACACCTCTTTTTCTCCGCTTTCGACCGAGAAGATCGAACCGTCAATCAAGCCAAACAACCTCGCTTGATCAACTCCTTCTGGGCTTCGATGACCTGAAGCAACTCGCTGTCGAAAACTGCGTAACTCTTTGTTTACCAAGGAGTTTTCCGTTTCGACTGCGCCGGAAGTGGGGCGAATTATAGACTTCCAGAATCTGCCGTCAACCCCTAATTTGGCTTTTCTATCAGGATGTCCAAAATCGCTGCATATATATAGACGCAACCGCCGCAAGTGCGCAGTATATTGCTCAACGCACAGAGCAACACTCTCGCCTCCTACTTCGGACGATGCCCCGTAATGAATGACCATCCCCGCAGACTCGCCTCGACCCTGTTTTCGGTTGGCCTGCTATTAATAGCCATGGCTTCGATCCAGTCCGGAGCTTCACTGGCCAAAAGCATGTTCCCGATAATTGGTGCTCAGGGGACCACCACCCTGCGGCTGCTCTTCGCCAGTGTGATCATGCTGGTCCTGTTGCGCCCATGGCGGGCGAAGCTCACCGCAAAGTCCCTGCGTACCGTCATCGTGTACGGGATGGCACTGGGCGGCATGAATTTCCTCTTCTATATGTCGTTGCGTACCGTCCCCCTGGGTATTGCCGTTGCCCTGGAGTTCACCGGACCGCTGGCGGTGGCTATCTATGCCTCACGCCGCGCGATCGACTTCTTGTGGATAGCCCTGGCGGCCATCGGCTTGCTGCTTTTGATACCGACAGGTGCGACAACGGCTGGAATCGACCTTGCAGGTGCCGGTTATGCCTTGGGTGCGGGTGTGTGCTGGGCACTGTACATCCTGTTCGGCCAGAAGGCCGGTGCCGACAATGGCGTGCAGACCGCAGCACTGGGAGTAATGATCGCTGCACTGTTCGTTGCCCCTATCGGCATCGTCCATGCCGGTGCCGCCCTGCTGACTCCGTCATTGATCCCCTTGGCCATCGGTGTCGCCCTTCTCTCCACAGCGGTGCCCTACACGCTGGAGATGATCGCTCTCACCCGAATGCCGACCCGTACCTTCGGCACATTGATGAGCATTGAGCCTGCTATTGGCGCGCTGTCGGGCCTGCTGTTTCTCCATGAGTACCTCACACTGTCACAGTGGATGGCGATCATGTGCATCATTCTGGCTTCCGTAGGCGCGACCATGACCATGGGAAGTGCTGCCAAGCCAGCGGTCGCGGCGGATTGAGACAGGATTTGACGCAGGTCTGGTATTTACCGCTCAATTAGGCCATGTTTAGGCCCGTAACCCAGTGTCAGACATGGATTTTTCAGGATAGGGATATCAGAACGCTTCAAGCGAAAGCGACTGCAGCCACACCCGGGCACAAGATCCGGGAACGCTATAAGGACAGTAATGAAACGAATTTTGCTACTGATCGCCGTACTCGCAATTGCGGGCTGCGCGGCGACATCGAAAACTCAGGTCAAACACGGCAAGAAAGGTCTGCATATCAACTGTTCCGGACTTTCGTCATCCTGGGACAAGTGCTACACCAGCGCCGCCAACTCGTGTGCGCCCAAGGGTTACAAGGTTATCGCCAAATCCGGGGATGCCGTGGAAGAGCCGGGCGATTACCCATTTGGCCTCAACCCTGCCGGCTATACCAGCCGAAGCATGATCGTCATTTGCAAATAGGTTGATGCCGCCCGGCAATCTGGCGACCCATCTCATCGTAATTGGACTTCAGAACAACGCGCTGAATGTCCGGGGTGGCCAGCATTCGCGCCACGACCAACGCACCGATACATTGCGACAGAATTGCCCACGCCAGGCTGTCGCTTTCCAGAACCCTCGCCCAACTCGCCTGCAACTGACAAATCCAGACTTCCGCCTGCTGGCGAATAGCGATATCCGAACGGGCGATTTCGGCTCCCAATACCGGTAATGCACAACCGGACTCCGGATGCTCGACATGGGACATGCTCAGATAATGCTTCAGGCAACGTTCGAGCCTCTCGCAATCCTGATCAGCACCCAGCTGTTCCAGGCTTTGGCACAACTCACGCTCGACGATCGAAGCAAACAGTTCGTCCTTCGACGAAAAATGACTGTAGAAAGCGGCGCCACTCAAGCCGATCGCCTTCATCAGCCCGTCGACACCTACCGTAGAAAAACCAGACTTTTTGGCCGACACCGCGCTGCTTGCCAGCAGTTTCTCTCTTGTTTCCAGCTTGTGGTTGGCCGAGTAACGCATTGCCTTGCCCTCAGGATTGATCGTCTTGACGCCTGCCAAATCCTAGCATAACGTTCGTTCAGTTAACGATCGTTCAGCAAAGGGATCTACCCATGAATAATAAGAAGGTCGTACTGGTTGTCGGCGCAGGTGATGCCACCGGCGGCGCCATTGCCAAGCGTTTTGCCCAGGAAGGTTTCGTTGCCTGCGTTACGCGTCGCAGCGCGGACAAACTCCAACCGTTGGTTGATGCAATCAAGGCCAACGGCGGCGACGCCCACGGATTTGCCTGTGATGCACGCAAGGAAGAGGACGTGATTGCGCTGGTCGAACAGATTGAAACCGAGATCGGCCCCATCGAAGCGTTCGTTTTCAACATCGGCGCCAATGTGCCGTGCAGCATTCTTGAAGAAACCGCCCGCAAGTACTTCAAGATCTGGGAAATGGCCTGTTTCTCGGGTTTTCTCAATGCGCGTGAAGTGGCCAAGCGGATGGCCAAACGCCAACGAGGTACGATTCTGTTCACCGGCGCCACCGCAGGCCTGCGCGGTGCGGCGGGATTTGCAGCGTTCGCCGGCGCCAAGCATGGGATTCGTGCACTGGCCCAAAGCATGGCCCGGGAACTGGGACCGATGAATATTCACGTTGCCCACGTGGTCGTCGACGGCGCCATCGATACTGACTTCATTCGCAACAGTTTTCCGGAAAAGTACGCGACCAAGGACGAGGACGGCATCCTCAATCCCGAGCACATCGCCGAGAACTATTGGTACTTGCACAGCCAGCCCCGGGACGCCTGGACTTTCGAACTGGATCTGCGCCCCTGGAACGAACGCTGGTAAGCCTCCCCCCAACAACAATAAGCAGAGCGCACCGACAATGAGCAAAACCGTAGAGTTCTTTTTCGATCTTGGCAGCCCCGCCACTTATCTGGCGTACACCCAATTGCCGAAGATCTGCGAGCAGACCGACAGCCAGCTGATCTACAAACCGATGCTGCTGGGCGGGGTCTTCAAAGCCACCGGCAACGCTTCACCGGCGACCATCCCGGCCAAAGGTCGCTACATGTTTCAGGACCTCGATCGCTATGCGAAGCGCTACGGCGTACCACTGAAGTTCAACCCCCACTTCCCTATCAACACGCTGATGCTGATGCGCGCTGTAACGGGTATGCAGTTGCGCCATCCCGAGCGCTTCCATGCATTCATCGATTGTCTGTTTCACGCACTCTGGGTGGAGGGAAGCAGCCTCGATGATCCGGCGACTGTTGCAACCGTGCTGACGCAAAATGGTTTCGATCCCAACGAAGTATTGGCCCTCACCGCCGATGAGGAAGTCAAAGCCGCTCTCAAGGACAACACCGAGAAAGCGGTCCAACGAGGCGTATTCGGCGCACCGAGCATGTTCGTCGGTGACCAGTTGTACTTCGGCCAGGATCGGCTGGATTTCGTCATTGAGGCCCTGAGTTAAATCTCGATGACCAAGCGTCCTTTAGCAGCTCCAGCAGCGAGCAGTTCATGGGCGGCCTCGGCGGTTTGCAAAGTGAACTGCCGCGGGTCGAGCAACGGCTTGAGCTTACCGGCCTCAATCAACTGCGTGGCTTCCCGAAGGATCTGTCCGTGATGCTCGCCTCCCTTGCCGGTCAACAAAGGCAACAAGGTAAACACTCCGGAGTAGGTCGCGCCCCGAAACGACAACGGCGCCAAACTGTGCTGCCCCCATCCGAGGCAGCTCACCACGTGCCCCTCGTAAACCCGAGCGGCCTTGAAGGAAGCGTCCAGCGTTTCACCGCCCACCGTGTCGTAGACAATATCGAACCCCTCTCCCGCCGTGTGCTCAGCCACATAGTCCTCGACCGAAGCCTTGCGGTAATCGATAAACGTCGCACCGAAGCTTTCGATGGTCGCCTGTTGCCCCGCCGAGCCAGTGGCGAACACTTCAGCACCCAAAGCACGGGCTATTTGGACAGCCACATGCCCGACACCACCCGCACCGCCGTGAATCAGCACCTTCTGACCCGCTCGAACCCGAGCCCGGTCCACCAGTCCTTCCCATGCTGTAATCAGCACCAGCGGCAACCCGGCCGCCTCACGCATATTCAGGTTGTCCGGCTTGTGCGCCAACAGCCGCGCATCGACCACTGCGAACTCAGCAAGTGAACCTTGCGCACCGCCGATTCCGGTCGCCATCGCATAAACCTCATCACCCGGCAGCCATCCGCTGACGCCCTCTCCCAACGCCTCAACCGTCCCCGCGAGATCCATGCCCAGCACCGCCGGCAACGGCTGCCGCGCATGAGCCGCCTGCCCCGAACGAATCTTGGCATCCAACGGGTTTACCCCGCTGGCTTTGATCCTGACCAGCACCTGGCCCGGTCCAGGCACAGGCCGCTGAATGGAAGCCAAGCGTAAAGGCCCATTGGCCGAATCAACAATCAGAACACGCATTTCAAGTGAGTCAGTCATTTCGCAAATTCCAGTCAGAGGTAGCTGTAGGACCGATCTTCCTCCCGCACACTCATGCCGATAAGACGCTATATAGCTATAGTGACCATGCCCATTTGGCATCAATGAGAAACCCCGTGGACAAACTCAATGCAATGGCCATCTTCGTCCGGGTCGTCGAACGTGGCAGTTTTTCTGCCGTGGCCCGGGAGATGCAGACCAGCCAGCCGACCATCAGCAAAGTATTGAGGGCGCTGGAAACAGAACTGGGCGGAAAGCTGATTTCCCGCAGCACCCGCCAACTCTCGCTGACGGACGAAGGCCAGCGGTACTACAACGAATGCCGACAAATCCTGGCGGCGGTGGACGCGGCGGAACACAGTTTTCAATCTGGCCGGGAAACCGTTGCCGGCAACCTGAAGATCGGCTCCTCCGTCAGTTTCGGACGTTTGCAAATTGCACCGCGACTCCCTGAGTTTCTGAAGCAACATCCACAGGTTCAGATAGACCTGCAACTCAGTGACCAGAATCAGGATCCGGTCAGCGAAGGCCTGGACGTTACGTTCAGAATCGGCGAACTGACCGACAGCGGCCTCATTGCCCGCCACATCGGCACCACCCACCGGGTGACGGTCGGAGCGCCGAGCTATCTCAAGCAACACGGCCAGCCAACAACACCGGACGAACTGCGCGGACACAATTGCCTGCAATTCAACTTGCTGAACAGTCAGAACCTATGGATTTACGAGCGAGGCGCCCAACGTCACGAAGTGCGAATCAAGGGCAATGCGCAAAGCAACAACTCCGAGGCGATTCGCGAGATGGTGTTGGGAGGACTGGGGATTGCGATGTCGCCGGTGTGGTTGTTCAGCGAGGATCTGAACGCCGGTAGGGTGATTGCGATTTTGCAGGACTACACCGCGCAGTCGTTACCGATTCATGCCGTGTCCCCGGCGAATCGTCGCCAATCCGCCAGGGTCAAAGCCTTTGTCGACTACATGACTCAGGCGCTCGAAAAAGCGCCTGAACTCCAACCGATCAAATAGCCTCAGTGCGGGTGTTCAGCCAATCAAGGGCCTCGCCATCCAGCAACGGGCTCAAGCGCTCGCGCACCTCGGCGTGATAAGCATTAAACCACTGCTTCTCGTCCAACGTCAGCAGCGACGGTTCCAGGCAGCGGGTGTCGATAGGGCACAGGGTCAGGGTTTCGAATTTCAGGAACTCGCCGAATTCGCTCTTGCCTGCTTCGGTGTTCAACACCAGGTTCTCGATCCGCACACCCCAACGGCCCGGACGGTAAGTACCCGGTTCGATGGAGGTGATCATGCCCGGTTGCATCGCGGTTTGCGGGGCAGCGGCAGCCTGATACGCGATGACCTGCGGACCTTCGTGAACGTTGAGGAAGTAGCCGACGCCATGCCCGGTGCCATGTCCGTAATCCACGTTTTCAGCCCAGATCGGCGCGCGGGCAATCGAATCGAGCAACGGCGAAAGAATGCCTTTCGGGAATTGCGCACGAGACAAGGCGATCACGCCTTTGAGCACCCGCGTGCAATCGCGCTTCTGCTCATCCGTCGGCGTACCGACCGGCACCATCCGCGTGATGTCGGTGGTACCGCCCAGGTATTGACCACCGGAGTCGATCAACAACAGACCGTCACCCTCGATCACCGCGTGTTCTTCTTCGGTGGCGTGGTAGTGCGGCATCGCCCCATTGGCATTGAAGGCGGCAATGGTGTTGAAGCTCAGCGACACATAACCCGGACGACGAGTACGCGCGGCCGTCAGGTGTTCGTCGATGGTCAGTTCGGTGATGCGCTCACGACCCAACGCAGAGTCCAGCCAGGTGAAGAATTCGCACAGTGCTGCGCCGTCCTGCTCCATGGCCTGACGAATATGTTTGGCATCGGCCAGGCTCTTCTGTGATTTGGCCAGAGTGGTCGGGTTCAGGCCTTCGACCAGTTTCACACCACTGTCCAGGTTTTCCAGCAAACCGGCGGTCACGCGCGCCGGATCGACTTGCAGGCTCGCGCCACTCGGCACAGCACTCAAGGCGTCTGCCACTTCGCTGTAATCGCGCAGGGTCACGCCGTCTTGTTCGAGGACCGCACGCAGCTCGGCATCTACTTTGCTCAGGGCCACGAACAGGGTGGCCTGCTCCTGGCTGATCAAGGCGAAGGAAACGAATACCGGGTTGAACGACACATCGCCACCGCGCAGGTTGAACAGCCAGGCGATGTCATCGAGGGTGGCAATGAAGTGCCAGTCAGCGCCACGTTCTTTCAAGACTTCACGCAGCTTCGCGAGTTTTTCGCCACGGCTGACGGTCGCCTGAGGCGGCAAGTGTTGATAGATCGGCTCGTTCGGCAGCGTCGGACGGTCACTCCAGACTTCGCTCAACAGGTCGATGTCGGTGCGCAGGGTTGCGCCACGCTCTTCGAGTTTACCGCCCAGGGTCCGGGCCGATGCAACGGCCATCACCGCGCCATCCACCGCGACCACGCCGCCCTCAGGGGTTTGCTCGGCCAGCCAGTCCAGCGGGCCGGGCTGGCCCGGTTGCAACTTGACCAGTTCGATGCCGCTGCCATTGAGTTCCTTGGTCGCTTGTTCCCAATAACGGCTGTCGGCCCAGACGCCGGCGAAGTCCGGGGTAACGATCAGCGTGCCGACCGAACCATGAAAGCCCGACAACCACTGCCGCCCTTGCCAATAACCCGGCAGGTATTCCGAGAGGTGCGGATCGGCCGACGGCACCAGCAGGGCATGAATGCCCTCCCGGCTCATCAGTTCGCGGGTTTGCGCCAGGCGCTCGGGCACCGATCCATTGATCGAAAGCTGCGTACTCATCATGTCTCCTGCTAATCACTTCATCATTATTGTTGAGTGCCGATCAACGCCGGCACTGTCAGGCCTTATTGCCAGAATGCCGGGGCACTGGCGCAGGCTGCTTTGATCAGTTGTACCGCTTGGTCGATGTCCTGCTCGGTGGTGAACCGGCCGAGACTCAAGCGGATGGTGCGACTCGCCGAGCGGGCGTCATGCCCCAGGGCCAGCAGCACATGGGAAGGCGCATTGCTGGCGGAGTTACAGGCCGAGGTCGCGGAAAACGCGATCGAGCTGCTCAACGCCGCGGAATTGAACTCGCCTTCGTTGAAGGTCAGGCTCAGGGTGTGGGGAATGCGTTGGGTCGGGCTGCCATTGAGCCGAACGCCGGGGATGCTCAGCAGTTGCCCGAGCAAGCGTTCGCGCAGTCCCACGATTGTGGTTTTTTCTTCATCGAACGCTGCGGCCGCCAAGGCGAAGGCCACGCCCATGGCGGCGATCTGGTGAGTCGCCAGGGTCCCGGAACGTAAACCGCCCTCGTGGCCGCCTCCGTGAATCTGCGCCTGCAAACGCTGTTGCGCGCGCGGGCCGACGTACAGGGCGCCGATGCCTTTCGGACCGTAAATCTTGTGCGCCGAAAACGACATCAGGTCCACCGGCAAGCGGGCCAGATCGATCACCACTTTGCCCGCGCCCTGGGCCGCATCGACATGGAACAGCGCATCACGGTCACGCACGATCTGGCCGATGGCCGCGATGTCATTGACCGTGCCCAACTCGTTGTTGACCAGCATCAGCGACACCAGAAAGGTGTCTTCGCGCATCGCCTCGCTGACCGCTTGCGGGGTAATCAGTCCCTCGGCGTCAGGCACCAGGTAAGTCACTGCAACACCGGCGTCCTGCAACTGCTTCGCCGTGTCGAGGATAGCCTTGTGTTCGATCTGACTGGTGATGATGTGGCCGCCGGACACCCCGCGGGCCTGCGCCACGCCCTTGAGGGCCAGGTTGTTCGATTCGGTGGCACCGGAGGTCCAGACGATCTGTTCTGCCTGGGCACCGACCAGCTCAGCGACCTGGCGCCGCGCCTGCTCGACCGTTTGCCGGGCCTGCTGGCCGAAGGCATGGGAGCTGGACGCCGGGTTGCCAAAGTTTCCGTTGAAACCCAGACACTCGACCATGACCTTGATGACTCGCTCATCCACCGGCGTGGTGGCGGCGTAGTCAAAATACAGAGGACGTTTATTCATAGAAAACTCGCAGAGCATGTTCCGGGATCAGGAGGCTCGTCACTGAAACATCAAAGCGCAGCCTCGTGAGCTGCGCCGATCGTTCAGAACGTTAGAAATACCTGATCGGAGGCCGTTAAAGAAGAACAACTTCATTTAAAAGTGCGTAGGAACGCTCCTGAAGTCGAGCTTAACAGGCATCGGCCAACCGGTTGAAGCGATGTGTCAGCTAAAGCTCTCGATCAATAACGGATACAGCGAAGCCACCAACAGCAAGGCCATGCCCCAGTTGAACAGGCGCAACCAGCGACGATCCTTCAACACATTGCGCAACAACGTGCCGCAACCGGCCCAGACGCCGACGCTCGGCAGGTTGATCAAGGCAAACACCGCGGCAATCACGATCACGTTGGTGAAATAGCCCTGCATCGGCGTGTAGGTGCTGATGGCGCCGATGGCCATGATCCAAGCCTTGGGATTGACCCACTGAAACGCCGCCGCGCCCAGGTAGCTGATCGGCTTGCTGTCGCCCTGTTCACTCTCCGAGACCGGGCCTGAATGGGCTATTTTCCACGCCAGATACAGCAAGTACGCCGCGCCGACGTAACGCAGCACCGTGTAGAGCAACGGATAGGTTTGAAACACGGCGCCAAGACCGAAACCGACCGCCACGACGAGCACGAAGAAGCCGCAAGTGATGCCCAGCATGTGCGGGATGGTGCGGTGAAAGCCGAAGTTCACACCCGATGCCAGCAACATGGTGTTGTTGGGGCCGGGGGTAATCGAGGTGACGAGGGCAAACAGGGCGAAGCCCATCAGCAGTTCGAGCGAGAGCATGAGCGGCAGTCCAATCAGGGTCAGTCAGGTGTTGACCCTATCGCACGCCCCGGGGGAAACCCATGGACAGTTACGTAAAACTTCGAGCGGTACAGTTTTCGATCAGCTTGGACGACCGTGAAGCTGTACAGCACGTTCGGCGTTCATCTCGCCTTGTTTGTCGAAACTGAACGACTTTTGCGGCTGGCCGAGCAATTCGGCTTTTTTCGCATGGTACTCGTCGAAGGACAAACCTCGACGATTCAAGGCTTCCAACGCCAGTTCGCGACTTTCTTCAGCGGTGTACGGCCGTAATTCAGGCGAAACATGGCTGGCACATCCGGCGAGAACGGAGACCGCGAGCAGCAAGAAAGTGGCGATTAGAGGTTTCATCTGTGGCGTCCTGGCATCTGGGTTCGGGGCAATGAACACAGGCTACTCGCGCCCTTCGATGGGCAGAAATCAACGCTCTCGATAGTGGCTATCGAATTTGGCTAACGACGCTCAGCCGAGCCGGCTCTTATCTCCAAACGATCTATAAATATTAATTTAATGTCTTTTGCAGAATAACAACGAGCCTTTATAACGACTCCATCGCCTCAGCCAACTGTTGCCCTGGCAACTGTTTGCCAGGCAACAGTCATTCAACAAACAGCCCTCGAAATCGCACAGCGCCCACTGACCGATGCGCTGCAAGCCCCGGAAAACGGGGCTTGTAAGGATTGGTACAGCTCTTGCTCAAGTCAGTGACTCCTCACTGCTCCCTGAGCAACTGTTTAAAAAGGAACTGATCATGTCGCGTCCATTGAAAGTCGTTGCCCTCTCCGGCGGTACCTGGCGTCCGTCTCGCACGCTGGTGCTGACCCAAGCGCTATTGGCCGAGCTGTCCGAGCAATTGCCGATCGAGAGCAAGCTGATCGAGTTGGGCGACATCGCCAGGCCACTGGGCGCCGCGCTGTCCCGCCAGGAATTGAGCGCCGAGATCGAAGCCGAGCTGCAAGCGATCGAGAACGCCGACCTGCTGATCGTCGCCGCGCCGGTTTATCGCGGCTCCTACCCTGGCCTGCTCAAGCACCTGTTTGACCTGATCGACCTCAACGCGCTGATCGACACGCCGGTTTTGCTGGCTGCCACCGGTGGCAGCGAACGGCATGCGCTGGTGCTCGATCATCAGTTGCGGCCGCTGTTCAGTTTCTTCCAGGCCCTGACCTTGCCGATTGGCGTCTACGCCACCGAAGCCGATTTCGCCAATTACCAGATAACCAGTGAGCCCTTGAAGGCCCGCATTCGTCTTGCTGCAGAACGCGCTGCGCCGCTGTTTGGCGTGTCCCCCAAAAATCTGCTGAAAATCGCTTAAGGATTTCTTCATGGATGTTTTCTGGTTCCTGCCGACCCACGGCGACGGCCATTACCTGGGCACCACCCAGGGCGCGCGCCCTGTGACGCTCAACTATTTGAAACAAGTGGCGCAAGCCGCTGACAGCCTTGGCTACCACGGCGTGCTGATTCCTACCGGGCGCTCCTGCGAGGACTCGTGGGTGATCGCCTCGGCGCTGGTGCCATTGACCGAACGCCTGCGGTATCTGGTGGCGATCCGCCCCGGGATCATCTCGCCGACGGTTTCGGCGCGCATGGCTGCCACGCTGGATCGACTGTCCAATGGCCGGTTGCTGATCAACGTGGTGACTGGCGGTGATCCAGATGAAAACCGCGGCGACGGGATCTTCCTCGATCACGGCGAGCGCTATGAGGTCACCGACGAATTCCTGCAGATCTGGCGCCGCGTGTTGCAAGGCGAATCAGTGGATTTCGAAGGCAAACACCTGCAAGTGCAGAACGCCAAGGCGCTGTATCCGCCGGTGCAGAAACCCTATCCGCCACTGTATTTCGGTGGCTCCTCCGAAGCGGCCCATGAACTCGCCGCCGAGCAGGTTGATGTCTACCTGACCTGGGGCGAACCGCCGGCCGCCGTTGCGGAAAAACTGGCTGATGTGCGTGAACGTGCAGAGCGAAACGGTCGCACGGTGAAGTTCGGGATTCGCTTGCATGTGATCGTTCGCGAGACGGCCAAAGAAGCCTGGAAGGCGGCGGACAAACTGATCGAGCACATCAGCGACGAGACCATCGCCGCGGCGCAGAAATCGTTCTCGCGTTTCGACTCCGAAGGTCAGCGACGCATGGCGGCACTGCATGACGGGCGCCGCGACAACCTGGAAATCTCGCCCAACCTGTGGGCCGGTGTCGGCCTGGTGCGCGGCGGCGCCGGGACGGCGCTGGTCGGTGACCCGCAGCAAGTGGCGGCGCGGATCAAGGAGTACGCGGACCTGGGGATCGAGAGTTTCATCTTCTCCGGCTACCCGCACCTCGAAGAGGCGTATCGCTTTGCCGAGTTGGTGTTCCCGCTCTTGCCCGAGCCGTACGCGAGCCTCGCGGGGCGGGGCGTCACCAACCTCACCGGGCCGTTTGGTGAAATGATCGCCAATGACGTACTGCCCGCCAAAGCCACGGCCTGACCACGCAAAACCTGTGGGAGCGGGCTTGCCCGCGAAAGCGTACGTACAGCCGACATTTATTTTGAATGTTCCGACGCCTTCGCGGGCAAGCCCGCTCCCACAGGGATTTGCTCCGATTTCGAAGAGGAACCCCGCGTGACTGCCAAGCCGCAAAGTGCCCTGTTATCCCCTTTGCAGACCGCCCGCCAGTTGGCCGCCGAGTTTGCCCTGACTGCCGTCGAGCGCGACGAGCGTGGCGGTACGCCCAAGGCCGAACGTGACGCCTTGCGCCAAAGCGGTCTGCTCGCATTAAGCATTCCCGTCCAGTACGGCGGCCTCGGCGTCAGCTGGAGTGACACCTTGGGCATCGTGCGCGAGTTCGCCAAGGTCGACAGTTCGATCGCCCATGTCTTCGGTTTCCATCACCTGATGCTCGCCACCGTGCGCCTGTTCGCCAGGCCCGAGCAGTGGCAACCGTGGTTTGAACAGACCGCGCGCAAAAACTGGTTCTGGGGCAACGCGCTCAACCCGCTGGACACCCGTACCGTGGTGAAAAACCTCGGTGGCTGGCGGGAGTTTTCCGGCAAGAAAAGTTTCTGCTCCGGTGCCACTGACTCGGAAATGCTGATCGCTTCGGCCGTTGATGAAAGTGCCGGTGGCAAGCTGCTGATCGCCGCGATTCCCAGCGGTCGCAGCGGTATCACCCTGCACAACGACTGGAACAACATGGGCCAGCGCCAGACCGACAGCGGCAGCGCGACGTTCGAGCGAGTGCGGGTCGAGGAATCGGAACTGCTGCTCGATCCGGGTCCGCTGAGTACACCATTTGCCTGTCTGCGGCCGTTGATTGCCCAACTTACATTCACCCACATGTTCCTCGGCATTGCCGAAGGGGCTTTCGAAGAAGCGCGGCAATACACGCTCACCGAGACCCGACCGTGGCATAAATCCAGCGCACAGGATGTGCGTCAGGATCCTTATGTGCTTGGTCATTACGGCGAATTCTGGGTCGCCCTCGAAGGCGTTCGACTGCTGGTGGAACGCGCCGCCGGGTTGCTCGACAAGGCGTGGGCCAAGGGCCCGAACCTCAGCGCCGAAGAACGCGGGCAGCTCGCCACGGCCATCGCCACCGCGAAAGTCGCGGCCACGCGCAATGGCCTGGAGATCTGTAGCCGCTTGTTCGAAGTCACCGGCGCGCGCTCGACTCACGCCTCGCTACGACTGGACCGCCACTGGCGCAACCTGCGCACGCAAACCCTGCACGACCCGGTGGATTACAAACTCCATGAACTGGGCGACTGGGCGTTGAACCAGTCCCTGCCGATCCCGACTTTCTATTCATAGCCTTCTATTCAGGGAGCCTGCCTGATGCAACTTCTGACCCTACCGCCCTCGCCCGCCCTGGCCACGTCGATCCGCGCCACCGCGCAGGTGTTCGAAGACCCGAAATCCCAGGCCTTGCTCGCGCACATTCAACAAGTCGCACCGAGTGAAGCCAGCGTGCTGATCATCGGCGAAACCGGCACCGGCAAGGAGTTGGTGGCGCGGCACATCCACAATCTGAGCGCCCGGCGTAATCGGCCGTTCGTGGCGGTGAACTGCGGGGCGTTCTCCGAATCCCTGGTGGAAGCCGAGTTGTTCGGCCATGAAAAAGGTGCGTTCACCGGGGCGCTGAGCGCCAAGGCCGGCTGGTTCGAAGAGGCCGATGGCGGCACCTTGTTCCTCGACGAGATCGGTGATTTGCCGATGGCGATTCAGGTCAAGTTGCTGCGCGTGCTGCAAGAGCGCGAAGTGGTGCGCCTCGGTTCGCGCAAGAGCATTCCCATCGACGTGCGGGTGCTGGCGGCGACCAACGTGCAGTTGGAGAAAGCCATCAACGCCGGGCATTTCCGTGAGGATTTGTACTACCGCCTCGACGTGGTCAGCCTGGAACTGAGCCCGCTGCGCGACCGCCCCGGCGATATCCTGCCGCTGACTCGACATTTCGTCGAAGCCTACAGCCAGCGTCTGGGTTACGGCAGCATCACCATCAGCAAAGAGGCCGAGCTGAAACTGCGCAGCTACAGCTGGCCGGGCAACATCCGTGAACTGGAAAACGTGATTCACCACACCCTGCTGATCTGCCGCAACGGCGTGATCGAACGCGATGACCTGCGGCTGTCGAACATGCGTATCGAGCGTCAGGATGATCACCACAGCAACGTCGACGACTCACCGGAAGCCTTGCTCGACCGGGCCTTTCAAAAGCTTTTCGAAGAACAGGCCGGTGCACTCCACGAGAAAGTCGAGGACGCCTTGTTGCGCGCGGCTTATCGCTTCAGCCATTACAACCAGGTGCACACCGCTGCCCTGCTGGGCTTGAGCCGCAACGTCACGCGCACGCGACTGATAAAGATCGGCGAACTGGCGGTGAACAAGCGCCGGCCTACGGAAAACGTTCAGGGTGAGCGCTTGATGCAGTTGTCGATTTAACCTACTAAGTTGCAGTGCAACGCGTCGTCGTGGCTACGTTCCAGACTGTGCAGCACCTGGAACGAGCCGAAGGTCACGGTTTTCGCCTGATGGGCGCGAATCAGTTGCCAGAAATCCTGCTCGCCGCTTTCAAAGCTCTGAAACGCGGCTTCTCCCGCCTCGCGAGATTGCCATTGCAGGTAGTTGAGCACCCGCCGGCCGTCGTCGCTGGCCTGGATGCTCGCACTCAGAAAACCGCTGTAGCCTTGGGCCAGGCGTTCGGTCTGCTTTGATAATGCCGACACCAACGCGGGTTGCTGATGGGGTTCGATCTCGAATTCGATCAACTGGGTGAAGCTGCGATTTTTCTCTGGCGCTGGCATGAAGAGTCCCCACTGACGTGAAAGCCGGACCTTGCGATCCGAAGGCCTGCAGGGTAAAACCTCAAGTTAACTAGAGGTCAAGAGGCATTTTTCAAATGATCACCTCGGAACATTTGCACAAGGAACTCACCGTCGGCCAATTGGCTGCGCGCAGCGGCGTGGCGGTCACGGCGCTGCACTTTTATGAATCCAAGGGCTTGATCAAAAGCAATCGCAATCAGGGCAACCAGCGGCGCTATCCACGGGAAGTGTTGCGGCGAGTGGCGTTGATCAAGGTGGCCCAGCGCTTGGGGATTCCACTGGCGGAGATCGGCGAAGCGCTGAAAGCCTTGCCGGATAACCGCGCGCCGACGGCGGCGGACTGGAAGATGTTGTCGGCGCAGTGGAGCCGGGATCTGGATGAGCGGATCAATCAATTGACCTTGCTGCGGGACAAGCTCAATGGCTGTATTGGCTGCGGGTGTTTGTCGATGGAGGCGTGTCCGTTGCGTAATTTTGGCGATGTGCTGGGGGAACTGGGGTCGGGAGCGCAGCTGCTTGAATCGGGGACTGACCCGAAATAGCGGTGCGGCTTTCGCGGGCAAGCCACGCTCCCACAGTTTTTTGTGTTGTTCGCAATTTTTATAAGCGACACAGAACCTGTGGGAGCGTGGCTTGCCCGCGATGGCGTCCTCATGGTCAACAGAAGCTTAGAACCCTGCTCGGTTGATGGCTGAACAGTGGCGCTGCTGCTCGTCGGGGACTCGGCTGTGCAAAAGGCGCTGACCTATAGTTATCCGACCGGAAATCGGCGAAGGAACACCTTCAACTCACTACAACAAGGGAGCACCGTCATGAGCGTCAAACCCATTCCAGAGGGTTATCACAGCATCACGCCTTATCTGGGCATTCAGAAAGCGGCCGAAGCCATCGAGTTCTACAAGAAAGCCTTTGGTGCCACCGAAGTCATGCGCCTGGCCATGCCGGATGGCGGGATTGGCCACGCTGAACTGCGCATCGGCGATTGCCCGATCATGCTCGGTACGCCGTGCGATCAGGGGCCATTGAGCAATCCGGACAGGTCGCCGTCCGTGGGGCTGCATTTGTATGTGAACGATGTGGACACGTCCTATAAACAGGCAATTGCAGCGGGCGGCACGGTGGTGTCTGAGGTCAAGGATCAGTTCTATGGCGACCGCTCGGGGACGTTGAGAGATCCCTATGGGCATCTCTGGTTTCTGGCTACGCGCAAGGAGGATTTGACTCAGGAGCAGATTGAGCAGCGGGCGAAGGAGATGTTTCAGCAGGGTTGAGATCCTCGGTGGAGCCTACGGCCCCTTCGCGAGCAAGCCCGCTCCCACATTTGATCTTCATCAGACCCAAGTTATGTGTTCACAGAAAATCAAATGTGGGAGCGGGCTTGCTCGCGAAGAGGCCCTCACAGGCATCGCCTATCTCCCTGAACACACTTCATGAACAAGCGCTCCACGCTTCGCGCCTTGTCCCCGGCGCGCAACACTTTCAGGATGCAGGCAACTACAACAAGGACTCGCCCATGTTCGCCGGATTCCTGAAAGACCAGCGCCACGTCAACGGTGTGGACATTGCCTGCCGCATCGGCGGCAGCGGACCGGGCCTGCTGTTGCTGCACGGTCACCCGCAGACCCACGTCATCTGGCACAAGGTCGCCGAACAACTGGCCGAGCACTTCACCGTGGTCGCCGCCGACTTGCGCGGCTACGGCGACAGCGGCAAGCCGCCGGCCAATGATCACCACACAAACTATTCCAAACGAGAAATGGCCAAGGACAGCGTCGAACTGATGAAGTCCCTGGGTTTCGAACAGTTCTCGGTACTGGCTCACGACCGTGGTGCCCGAGTGGCTCATCGCCTGGCGCTGGATCATCCCGATACCGTACAACGCATGGTGCTGCTGGACATCGCACCGACCCTGTCGATGTACGCGCAAACCAACGAAGCCTTTGCCCGTGCCTATTGGCACTGGTTCTTCCTGATCCGCCCGGCACCGCTGCCGGAAACCCTGATCGAAGCCGACCCCGAAGCCTATCTGCGCAGCGTGATGGGCAGCCGCAGCGCCGGGCTCAAGCCGTTTACCCCCGAGGCCTTCGGTGAATACGTGCGCTGCCTGAAACTGCCGGGCACCGCGCGCGGCATCTGCGAGGACTACCGCGCCAGCGCCAGCATCGACCTGGAGCATGACCGTGCCGATATCAAGGCCGGTCATTATCTGCACCTGCCGTTACTGGTTCTGTGGGGCGCCGAAGGGACGGTCGGGCGCTGTTTCGCGCCGCTCAAGGAATGGCAACACGTGGCCACCGACGTCCGTGGCAAGGCCCTGCCCGCTGGCCATTACATCGCCGAAGAAGCCCCTGAACTGCTGCTGGCCGAAGTGCTGGGTTTCCTGCGCTGATCGTTGCGTCCCGCTGCTATGCTGGCGGCTCATGCCGCCAGTGTTCGTTCTGCCATGACCACCAAGAAAGACACCGTGCCCCTACCCGAAGACCTGCGTGTACTCCTCACCGTGATCCGCAAGAGCGGTTTCGCCGCCGCGGCCGATGAGCTGGGCCTGTCGCCCGCCTACGTCAGCAAGCGCATCCAGATTCTCGAAACCACCCTCGGCACCCGCCTGCTCCATCGCACCAGTCGCCGCATCGCCCTGACCGAGGACGGTGAACGGGTCCAGCGCTGGGCGCTGCGCATTCTCGATGACTTCCAGCAACTGCACGACGAACTCTCCGACGCCCACGACAGCCCTCGCGGGCGCTTGCATTTGTGCACGAGTTTCGGCTTCGGCCGCATTCATGTGGCACCGGCCCTGTCGTTCTTGGCCGAGCGCTACCCGGATCTGGAGATTCGCCTCGACCTGTTCGATCGGGTGGTGGACATCGTCAACGAAGGCTTTGATCTGGAGATCCGTGTCGGCGATGACATTCCCGGTCAGCACATTGGCCGGCAGTTGGTGAGTAACCGGCGGGTGCTGTGCGCGGCCCCGGCCTATCTGCAACGCCGGGGCACGCCGCAAACCCTGAGCGATCTGGAGCAGCACGATTGCCTGGTGCTCAAGGAGCGCGACAATTCTTTTGGTGTCTGGAACCTGGAACGCGAGGGGGTTCTGGACAGCGTAAGGGTCAGCGGGCCGTTGTCGTCCAACAGCGGAGAGATTGTCTTGCAGTGGGCGCTGGATGGGCGCGGGGTGTTGCTGCGCTCATTGTGGGATGTGAAACCGTTGCTGGAGCAAGGGCGGCTGGTGCAACTGCTGCCGGAATATACCCAGAGCGCCAACGTCTGGGCGGTGTACCCGACGCGGCTGGCGTATTCGGGGAAATTGCGCGCGTGTGTGGAGTTCTTGCAGGAGCATTTCAAGGGGTTGTCGGTGTAGCCGAAGCCTCAACTGGAATCTGTGCCTGATAAAGATTGATTGTGGGAGCGGGCTTGCTCGCGAAGGCGTCGTGTCAGTCGCCATCAACGTTGACTGACACACCGCCTTCGCGAGCAAGCCCGCTCCCACAATTGGATTTGTGTTTCAGCTTAGCCAGGGGTTGGCGGCCAGGTGATTGCGCTCGAAGGCTTTGATCTGTTCGCTGCGCTGCAGGGTGCTGCCGATGGCGTCGAGGCCCAGCAGCAATGCGGTTTTACGCAAGGTATCGATCTCGAAGGGGATGACCCGACCATCGTGGAGGCGAATCTCCTGATCTTCCAGATCGACATGGATCAGCGCGCTGTCCGGCTCACTGACCACTTGCCCAAGCCGCTGTGACGCTGCCTCATCGAGGGTAATCAACAACACCCCGTTACGCTGGCAGTTGTCATAAAAAATCCCGGCAAAGCTGCTGCCGATCAGCGCCCGAATCCCCATCTGCTTCAAGCCCCACACCGCGTGCTCACGGCTCGACCCGCAGCCGAAGTTCGGCCCGACCACCATGAAACTTGCACCCTGCCATGCCGGTTTGTTCAGCACGAACTGGGGATTAAGCGAACCGTCCGGCAAGAACCGCAGGTCAAAAAACAAGCCACGATCCAGCCCGGCGCGGTCGATGCCCTTGAGAAACTGCTTGGGCATGATCACGTCGGTGTCGATATTGGCCGCGAGCATCGGCGCGGCCTTGCCGGTGACCTGAGTGAAAGGTTGCAGGCTCATGCGCGGTCTCCAAAGTGGCGGATGTCGGTCAAGCGGCCGGTGATCGCTGCCGCGGCGACCATCGCCGGGCTCATTAGGTGCGTGCGCGCGCCCGCACCCTGACGGCCTTCGAAATTGCGGTTGGTGCTGGAGGCGCAGCGGTCGCCCGGCGCCAGCACGTCGTCGTTCATCGCCAGGCACATCGAGCAGCCGGACTGCCGCCACTCAAAGCCGGCCTCGATAAAGATCGCCGCCAGGCCTTCGGCTTCAGCCTGATTGCGCACCTCGGTGGAGCCCGGCACGATCATCGCCCGCACGTGCCCGGCGACGTGTTTGCCGCGCACCACGCTGGCGGCATCGCGCAGGTCTTCGATGCGCGCGTTGGTGCAGGAGCCGATAAAGGCGTGGCTGATGACAATGTCGCTGAGCGGCATGCCGGCTTCGAGGCCCATGTAATTCAGGGCGCGGCGCATGTCCTGACGCAGGATCAGGTCGCTGATGTCCTGCGGGTCAGGCACGCGCGCGCCGATCGGGGAGGCCTGGTCCGGGCTGGTGCCCCACGTCACCATCGGTTCCAGGGCGTTGGCCTCAACCCGGACTTCACGGTCGAAGTGCGCGTCCGCGTCGCTGTACAAGGCGCGCCATTTCTCCAGCGCTTGCTCCCACAACGTGCCTTTGGGAGCGCGGGGTTTGCCCTTGAGGTAGGCGAAGACTTTCTCGTCCGGGGCCATGAACGCACCCCGCGCGCCGGCCTCGACGGCCATGTTGCAGATGGTCATGCGCGCTTCGACACTCAGGGCATCGATGGTCGAGCCGCAAAATTCGATGGCGTAGCCAGTCGCGCCTGACGCGCCGATCTGGCCGATCAGCGCCATGATCACGTCCTTGGACGTCAGCCCCGGCGCCAACTCGCCATCTACCGTCACGCGCATGCTTTTCAGGCGTTTGTAGACCAGAGTCTGGGACGCCAGCAAGTGCTCGATTTCCGAAGTGCCAATACCGAAGCCGAACGCACCAAGGGCGCCATAGGTGGTGGTGTGGCTGTCGCCCGCGGCGATCACCATGCCCGGCAGGATAAAACCCTGCTCCGGGGCGATGACGTGTTCGATGCCCTGACGTTTGTTGAGGATGTCGATCAACTCGATGCCGAAGTCCCGGCAGTTTTCCGCCAGGTACGACACCTGCCGCGCGCCACCGGGGTCCGGCATCGCGGCGATGCGTAACGGGGCGGTGGGGTTGACGTGATCGACCACCGCCAACGCGGTTCCGGCACGCCAGACTCCGCGCCCGGCCTCGCGCAAACCGCTGAACGCCTGGGGACTGGTGTATTCGTTGATGACCTGGCGATCGATGTACAACAGGACGTGGCCCTGGTCATCGAGGCGACACACCGTGTGGGAATCGATGTGTTTGTCGTAGAGGGTTCTTGCTGGAGTCATGGAGGTGCTCGCTCAGGCTCGCGGGTGAAAGGCGTCTGAGCTCCATCTTAGGGAGTGGTCCATAGCCATCAATGGCCGGAAAGTGATCCCGTGAACCATGGTTCGTGTTGGATCGGTAAAACACCGCAATCACATATGAATGCAGCCCCCCTGTGGGAGCGGGCTTGCTCGCGAAGACGGTGTGTCATTCAACATTGATATCGACTGACAAGACGCCTTCGCGAGCAAGCCCGCTCCCACGGGGGGGTTATGGGTTGGCGGGAACGCGAAACATTTACTTTCACATTGCCGTTCGGGATTTCCGGTTCTCATCCGTCCTATATAGATGCAGTCAGTCCGCGTAGGCAAAAGCCACGGGCCGGCCTTTCATGGACCTCATCGCTGGGAAGCCCGCAGCAGAGGCCCTCTCACTGATACAAGACCTTTAATCATGTCGAAGAAATCCCGCTCCAAACTCTGGTTTCTGGTCCACAGCTGGCTGGCCTTGCCGATCTGGTTTTTCGTGCTGATCGTCTGTGTCACCGGCACGCTGGCGGTGGTCAGTCAGGAAATCGTCTGGCTGGCCAACCCGCAAATGCGCGCCAGTCAACCATCGGACGACGCGCCGCTGCTCAGCTATGACCAGATCATCGCCGCCATCAAGAAGGCGGAACCGAACACCCTGGTCGAGGGCATCAGCCGGCCCGACGAGTCGCACTTCGCGCTCGATGTCAGCGTCAGCTACCCCGACGGGCGCTCGGTGACGGTTTACGTCAACCCATACACTGGCGTGATTCAGGGCGCCGCCCCGCAATTCAATTTCCAGGCCTTCACCCGTGCATTGCATGGCTGGTGGCTGGTGCCGTTCACCAACGGTTACAGCTGGGGCTGGTACCTGGTGTCGTTCTTGAGTCTGCCTTTACTGGCGTCTTTGGTGACCGGGCTGGTGGTCTACAAGCGTTTCTGGAAAGGCTTCTTTCGGCCGACGCTGCGTATCCGTCATGGCGCGCGGATTTTCTGGGGCGACTTTCACCGCCTGAGCGGCATCTGGTCGATCTGGTTCATCGCAGTGATTTCCATCACCAGCACGTGGTTCCTGATCCAGGCGTTCATGTTCGATAACCAGGTGTCGATTTCCACCGCCCCAGTGGCCTTGGTGGTCCCGCGTGAAAGCGTACCGGTGAGTACCGATGGCTCGCCGGCGCCGATGATCAGCCTGGAGGCCGCGATTGCCCAGGCCAAGGAACGCATTCCCGGCCTGGAAGACAGCTTCGTCAGCATGCCCGCCAATGCCTACAGCTACCTGACGGTGGGTGGTCGCAGTTGGTATCCGTTGATGTTCCAGACCGCCGAAATCAACCCGTACACCGGTGATATCGCCGCCACCCGCCTGCTGTCGGACCGTTCCGGCCTGGAGCTGGTGACCGAATCCATGCGGCCGTTGCACACCGGTGATTTCGGCGGCCTCTGGATCAAGCTGATCTGGTTCTTCTTCGGTTTGATCCTGAGCATGATGGTCCTTAGCGGCCTGCTGATCTGGACCAAGCGCACCGCCCTGGCCACGGCCAATGCCCTCAAGCGCAAAGACAAACGTCCGCGCACCGCCGTCGTCACACGCCGTGAAACCACGGAGGCCAGCCAATGAGCCTGTTCATCGCTGACAAACCTGCCTCGAAGCTGAGCCGCTTCTGGCACAAATGGCGCTTCCACATCAACGTACTGCTGTTGCTGGTGCCGCTGGGGTTCATGCCCAAATACTTTGCCGACGCGGCGCTGTTTCGCGGCGACACCGGCCTCGGTGAGCGGGAAATCGGTGAAGTGAAGGTCGGTCCCTGGAGCCTGCGCCTCGCCGAGTTGCGCAACGAAGCCCCGACCCTCGATGGCCCGGCCGGCCACATGAAGAGCTTCAGCGCGGCGCTGTGCGACAGCTGCCGCGATCAGGTCAAGGCCACGTACCTGCGCATCGGCAAACCCCGCAGCCTGCGCGCCGCCGGAGTGATTTTCTTCGGCACGCCGTACCGCATGGGCGCCATGCTGCCGATCCCGGACAAGACCAAAGCCGACGCCGAACTGTGGATCACTATGGAAGGCTGGGACGGCGCGATGCACCAAGCGTCGATCCCGCTGAGCCAGGCATCCCCCGCCACCCTCGCGTGGCTGAACAAACAAGGAGGCAAACCATGACGCTACGTTCCCTGAACGCGGCTTTGCTGGTGCTCTGCACCGGTTTCAGCGCCAGCGCCCTGGCCCACAACCCGATGTGCGAATGCAAAGCCATCGACGCCGAACAAATCAAATGCACCGGCGGTTTCTCCGACGGCAGCGGCGCGCCAGGCGTGACGCTGGATGTGATCGGCTACGACGAAACCATTCTGGTGCCGGGCAAGCTCGGCGCCGATTCGACCCTGACCTTCAAGAAGCCCGGCGCCGAGTTCTACGTGCTGTTCGACGCAGGCCCCGGCCACGTCGTCGAGATCGACCAAGCGGACATCGAAGCCCCATGAGTACGCCTACTACACACGTCGTTCGCCCGGCCGGTGCCGGTCATGAAACCCTGTATGTGTTGCTGTTGTGTCTGATGATCCTGGCGGTGGCCGGCTCGGTGGTCGCCTGGCGCCATGAGTCTCAGGAAGTCAGCAGCGTCGGCAGCCATCAACTGGATGCCCGCCGCGACCTCAGCGCGTCCGAGCAAGGGATCTACGCCGACCTGCGGGTGACCCTGGACGAGATCCACCTGCTGCGCCAGGAACAGCAAGCGCTGCCGACACCACAAAATCTTGCCGATGAAGGCTTTGCACCGTTTGCCCAGGACGCCAGTTCCGTCAGCCGTGGCAGCCATGCCTGGTATTTGCTCGCCGCCAAGGCGTACTTCGGTCAAAGCCAGACGCCTGCCGTGGCCGGTTCGTTTTTGATGCGCCTGACTGCCGACGACGACGCACCTGACGTCTGGCTCAACCGCGGTAAAGCCCTCGCGGCCCCGACCGATCTGACTGACGCCGCGCTGGAAAGCGCCGGCTGGCAGCAGATCGTCGCGCAATTCGATGCCGGCGTAACCCGCCAGCACCGGCACTGAACCCTCGCCTTCACCCGAGAGAAGACCGCTTTCCCATGCCCATTTCATCTCAACGCTCTTTCCTGCGCCCGCTGCTGGTCGGCCTGCTAGCCTTGCTGCTGACGCCACTGGCCAGCGCCGACGAAGCCAAGCGCTTGCGCATCGGCATCACCCTGCACCCTTATTACAGCTACGTGGCCAATATCGTCGGTGACAAGGCCGAGGTGGTGCCGCTGATTCCGGCCGGTTTCAACCCGCATGCCTACGAGCCGCGCGCCGAAGACATCAAGCGCATCAGCGGACTGGACGTGGTCGTGTTAAACGGCGTTGGTCATGACGACTTCGCCGACCGCATGATTGCCGCCAGCGAAACCCCGAACGTCCCGGTGATCGAAGCCAACGAAAACGTGCCGCTGCTGGCCGCCACCGGCGTCGCCGCACGCGGTGCCGGCAAGGTCGTGAACCCGCACACTTTCCTGTCGATCAGCGCCTCGATTGCCCAGGTCAACAACATCGCCCGGGAACTGGGCAAGCTCGACCCGGCCAACGCCAAGACCTACACCCAGAACGCCCGCGCCTACGGCAAACGCCTGCGGCAGATGCGCGCCGATGCCCTGGCGAAACTGACCCAGGCACCGAACGCCGAGCTGCGAGTGGCCACTGTTCACGCGGCGTATGACTATCTGCTGCGTGAATTCGGCCTGGAAGTGACGGCCGTGGTCGAACCGGCCCACGGTATCGAGCCGAGCCCGAGCCAGCTGAAAAAAACCATCGATCAACTGCGGGAACTCGACGTGAAGGTGATCTTCTCAGAGATGGATTTCCCGTCCTCCTATGTCGACACCATCCAGCGTGAATCCGGGGTCAAGCTGTACCCGCTGTCGCACATTTCCTATGGCGAATACACCGCCGACAAGTACGAAAAGGAAATGACCGGCAACCTCAACACCGTGGTCCGGGCGATTCAGGAGTCGGGGAAATGACCTCAAAAGAAACCATTCTGGCCAACGATGCCCCCCCTGTGGGAGCGGGCTTGCTCGCGAATACGGCGTGTCATTCAACGTTGATGTCGACTGATCCACCGCTTTCGCGAGCAAGCCCGCTCCCACAAAGTACCGGGCCGACGCTGGATTTTGCGCAGGTCAGTTTGACGCTGGGCCGCACGACCATCCTCGACAACGTGACCTTCCAGGTCCAGCCCGGCAGCGTGCATGCGCTGGTCGGCCCGAACGGTGGCGGCAAAAGTTCGCTGATCAAGACCCTGCTCGGACAGATGCCGCATCAGGGCCGCTTGAGCCTGAAATGGCCAGGCACACCCGGGACCATCGGCTACGTGCCTCAGGCGCTGGAATTCGATCGCGGTCTGCCGATGACTGTCGACGACTTCATGGCCGCGATGTGTCAACGTCGGCCCGCGTTTCTCGGTTTGAGCAAGCATTACGCGGCAGCGATTGGTGAAGCCCTGGAACGGGTCGGCATGCAGGACAAACGCAAGCGGCGCATGGGCGCGTTGTCCGGCGGTGAGCGTCAGCGCGTATTGCTCGCTCAAGGGTTGATCCCGGCGCCGCAGTTGCTGGTGCTCGACGAACCGATGTCGGCCCTTGATGAGGCCGGTATCCAGGTGTTCGAACGACTGCTCGGCGACTGGCGCCAGAGCGGCATAACCGTGTTGTGGATCGAGCATGATCTGGAAGCAGTCGGACGTCTGGCGGATCGCGTCACCGGGCTCAATCGCCGGGTGCTGTTCGATGCCACGGCCAAGGAAGCATTGACTCCCGAGCGCTTGCTGACCCTGTTCTCGACCCATCCACGGAGCGCTGCCTGATGAGTTATGAAGCCTTTCGTTTGATGGTCCAGGGCTGGGCGTCGTCGGGTTATCTGCCTGAAGCGCTGGCCTATGGATTTGTGGTCAACGCCCTGCTCGCCGGCTTGCTGATCGGCCCGGTGCTGGGCGGCCTGGGCACGCTGGTGGTGGTCAAGCGTTTCGCGTTTTTCTCCGAAGCAGTGGGTCACGCGGCACTGACCGGCGTGGCCATCGGCATCCTGCTCGGCGAACCTTACACCGGGCCTTACGGCAGCCTGTTCGGTTACTGCCTGCTGTTTGGCATCCTGCTCAACTACCTGCGCAACCGCACGGGGTTGGCACCGGATACGTTGATCGGCGTGTTTCTCTCGGTGTCACTGGCACTGGGTGCAAGCCTGCTGCTGATCCTGGCGGGCAAGATCAACGTGCACATTCTCGAAAACGTGCTGTTCGGTTCGGTGCTGACGGTCAACGGTAATGACCTGCTGGTGCTGGCCATCGTCGGCTCGCTGGTGATGGCGCTGGCCTTGCCGCTGTACAACCGCATCATGCTGGCCAGTTTCAACCCGCAACTGGCGGCGGTACGCGGTGTGGCCGTGAAGACGCTGGATTATCTGTTTGTGATTCTGGTGACCCTGATCACCGTGGCCGCAGTGAAAGTCATCGGCGCGATTCTGGTCGGTGCGCTGCTGGTGATTCCGGCGGCCGCGGCACGTTTGCTCAGCCAGTCGCTGAAGGGCTTTTTCTGGTGTTCGGTGTTGATCGCCACGGTCAGTACGCTGTGCGGCATTCTCGCGCCGATTGTCTTCGACCTGCCTATTCCGTCCGGCGCCGCGATCATTCTGGTCGCCGGTATCGCCTTCGCTCTCGCCGCCATTGCGCGTGGCGTCGTCCCAAGCCTGAAAGGGAATCTCGGATAAATGTCTTTTCCTCTGCGTCAATTGACCCTGGCCGTTGCCCTGTGTGGATTGGTCAATACTTCCTTTGCAGTGGACAGCACCAAGCCGTTGCGCGTATTGGCGTCCTTGCCGATCACTTACGGTCTGGGCGAAGTTCTGCTCAAGGGAACCGATGTCAGCCTCGAGCGTGCTGCGCCAGCGAACCTGCCGGGCAGCCGTCAGACTGCCTACTTCACTGGGCGCGGCGCTCCGGCGCTGGCCAAACTGGCGACCGACGCCGATGCGGTGATCGGCCTGCGTTCGCTGTGGACGGATGATCCGCTGTACCCGATCTCGCGGCGCAGCAACATCCGTATCATCGAAGTCGACGCCGCCCGCCCCGTGGACGGTGCCCTGCCCGGCATCGCCGTGCAGCCGGGCAACAAGGTCGACGGGTTGAACAGTCAGCCATGGTTTTCCAGCAACAACATGGGGCGGATGGCGGATGTGATGGCGGCTGACCTGGTGCGCCTGGCGCCCGCGGCCAAACCGAAGATCGAGGCTAACCTGGCGGCGTTGAAGCAGCGCTTGCTCAAGCTCAGTGCGGACAGCGAAGCGCGGTTGGCCAGTGCCGACAACCTCAGTGTGATGAGCCTGAGCGATCACTTCGGCTACCTGATCGGCGGCCTGAATCTGGAGCTGATCGGCCTCGATGCACGGCCGGATGCCGAGTGGACGCCTGAAGCGCTGAAGCAATTGGGCGCGACGCTGAAGGACAATGACGTGGCGGTGGTGTTGCATCATCGCCAGCCGTCGGAGGCGGTGAAAACCGTGATTGCCGAGGCTGGCAGTCGGTTGGTGGTGTTGAGTGTGGACTCGGAGGATCCGGTGGCTGAGCTGGAGGGGAATGTGGATCTGGTGATCAAGGGGTTGAGCGGGGTTTAACGTCAGTTAGTCCGCGTTATCGTTCTTCGCGAGCAAGCCCGCTCCCACATTTAACCGCGTTCGCCCGGACAACTCGGTCAAGTGTGGGAGCGGGCTTGCTCGCGAAGGCAGCCTGACAGGCAACACAAATCCCGGACATGAAAAAGCCCGCTAACTGTTTCCAGTTCAGCGGGCTTCTTTTTGCGCCGTGACTTAACTATCCACCGCCGCCTGCTCGTCCATCTTCTGGCGCAAGCTCAACGGGCGCATATCGGTCCAGGTTTCTTCGATGTAGGCCAGGCATTCCTTTTTCAGACCGCTCTTGCCCACGGTGCGCCAGCCGGCAGGCACGGCTTTGTAGTCGGGCCAGATCGAGTATTGCTCTTCGTGGTTGACCACGACCTGAAAGAGGATGTCCTCGCGGTCGAATACTGACGTCATGGTGTGTCTCCATCGCTGTAGGGTGGGCTGCGCCGCATGCGCAGCCGGTATGTAGAAGGAACGTACCGGAAGCTGAAAAATTTACAGGCTGGCAGTGGCAGCAGCCATGGCCCGGCCGAAAATTTCGGCCACCCGATCGATTTCCGCGGCGGTAATCACCAGCGGCGGCAGGAAGCGCACCACGCCGCCATGACGCCCGCCCAGCTCAAGAATCAGCCCGCGCTTGAGGCATTCACGCTGCACCAGTGGCGCCAGGCGCCCGAAGATCGGCGGATGCCTCAATGCATCGGGCGTGCCCGTCGGATCGACCAGTTCAACGCCAAGCATCAAGCCGCGACCGCGAATATCGCCCAGTTGCGGGAAGTCCCGCTGCAGGATGCGCAAGTGTTCGCTCAAACGTTCGCCCATGGCGGCGGCGTGCTCGCAGACCTTGTGTTCGGTCAGGTAACGCATCACCGCAGAGCCCGCGGCCATGGCCATCTGATTGCCACGGAAGGTCCCGGCATGGGCGCCAGGTAGCCAGGTGTCGAGCCAGTCGCGGTAGACCACCACCGCCAGCGGCAGGCTGCCGCCGATGGCTTTGGACATCACCACCACGTCCGGAATGATCCCGGCGTGCTCGAAGGCGAACATCTTGCCGGTGCGGGCGAAACCGCTCTGGATTTCATCGACGATCAGCGCCACGCCGGCCTGTTCGGTGATGCGTCGCAGGCCGCGCAGCCAATCGAGATCGGCCGGGATCACCCCGCCCTCGCCCTGCACCGCTTCGACGATCACCGCCGCCGGCAATTGCACGCCGGCCTCGGGATCATTCAGCAGGTTTTCCAGGTAGCTCAGGTTGACTTTCACCCCTTGCGCGCCGCCGAGCCCGAACGGGCAGCGGTAATCGTAAGGATACGGCATGAATTGCACGCCGTTGCTGAGCAAGGCGCCCAACGGCTTTTTCGGCCCCAGGCTGCCCATCAGGCTCAACGCGCCCTGGCTCATGCCATGATAACCGCCCTGGAACGACAACACGGTGCTGCGTCCGGTGGCGGTGCGCACCAGTTTCAGCGCGGCTTCCACCGCGTCGGTGCCGGTCGGGCCACAGAACTGGATCTTCGCCTCAGCAGCCAAGGCCGGTGGCAGCAAACCGAACAGGTCCTGGACGAACTGATCCTTGACCGGCGTGGTCAGGTCGAGGGTGTGCAGCGGCAGTTCATCGGTCAGCACTTGCTGGATCGCTTCGATCACCACCGGATGGTTATGCCCCAGGGCCAATGTCCCGGCGCCGGCCAGGCAGTCGATGAAACGGCGGCCTTCGACGTCTTCGACATAAATGCCCTTGGCGCGCTTGAGCGCCAGGGGAATGCGCCGCGGGTAGCTGCGGGCATTCGACTCCTGCTGGTTTTGACGGGCCAGCAGCGGCGATTCGTTGAACTGATACAGCGTCTCGGCCGGCGCCGGAGTGATCCGGGCCGACTGATCTTCCATAAGGCTGGTAGCGACTGACATCTCTCGACCCCTCAATAAGGTTTTCCTGTTCTGGAAACGCATCAGGGCGCCGAGGATTTAGACCCTCGATCAGCTTTCTATGAAGGCGATGTCAGTGCTTTGTGCATGGGGATGGCGCGGAGCCCGGCCACGGTAAAGATTTCGGCGCAGGGCCGGTAGCCCAAATGACGGTAAAAGGCCTCGCTGGTGCGGGTGCTGTTGAGCCGTGCCTGAGCCAACCCCTGATTGATCAACCAGCCTTCGAGGTCGTGGACCAGCGCCTCTCCGGCACCGCGACGGAACCATTCCGGCTGCACGTAGCAGAACGCAACCTTGCCACTGATCGCCGCCATGGCGACACCGACCGGTTTGTCCTGCAACAGGGCGATGTTCAGGTACAACCGTTGGTCGGCCAGCCAGGGCTGCACGTGTTCGATGGTTTTGTTGTGGGTCCAGGTGGCAACGGTTCGCGGGTCGTTGCGGTGGTCGAGCGCGCAGCCGACACGAATGGAGCGCTCGACGATCCGGCTGATGATGCCGGCGTCGGCGGGGGTTGCCTTGCAGATGTGAATCGATGCATCCATGGCGCTGTTACCTCAATCCATTGAGAAAAAGCTGCCGGGGACGATAGCGCTGTGGCGCGTCGGTGACTAATGGAGAGACGTTACATTTGGTGTGCAACACAGATGATCCCCTGTGGGAGCGGGCTTGCTCGCGAAGGCGGACTCACAGCCAACATCATCGTTGAATGTTAAACCGCTTTCGCGAGCAAGCCCGCTCCCACACTGGTTCTGGGGTGTGGGTTAGAGGGGTTGCAGGGGCATCGTCAACTCAACACGCAACCCGTCCGGCCGGCTGTCGAAATGCAGGGTGCAGCCGCAGCGCTGGACAATCGCCTGGACAATCGCCAGGCCCAGTCCGCAGCCGGTGCTCTGGCCGTGGCGCCAGAAGCGTTGGGTCAGGTGTTGCAGGTCGTCTTCGGCAATGCCCGGGCCGTGGTCGCGGACCAGGAAGCGTGCACGACTGCCGGTGGTTTCCAGGCTCAGTTCCACCGCCCCATCGCCTGGGGTATGGCGCAGGGCGTTGTCCAGCAGGTTGCGCAACGCGGCGATCGACAGCACCGCGGGCATTTGCACCGGCGCATCGGAGAACTTCGCCGGCAGTTGCAGCTTGATTCGCCGACGATCGCCGCTGGCAGCATCCTGAATCGCCAGTTTCGCCACTTGTTCGGCGCTGCATTGCACACCGTCATCGAACGACAGACTGCCCTCGACCCGCGCCAGCAACAGCAATTGCTCCAGCGTGCGGTGCATGCGGTCGGCACCTTCTTCGGCCCGGGCCAGGGACTGATCCCGGGCCGCGCCCTCGGTCATGCGCGCCACTTGCAGGTGGGTTTTGATCGCCGTCAGCGGGCTGCGCAATTCGTGGGCCGCGTCGCCGGTCAGGCGGCGTTCGCGCTCGATGGTCTTGCCGATGCGCTGGAACAGCTGATTCTGGGTGTCCAGCAACGGTTGAAGCTCGCTGGGCAGCGGCTGAATCTGCAAGGGTTCAAGCGAGTCGGCACTGCGCCGCATCAAGGCATCGCGCATCCGGTTCAGCGGCGCCAGCCCCTGGCCGATCCCCAGCCACAACAGGCACAGGCAGCCGAGCAACGCCACGCCCACCGGCACCGAAGCGGCCAGCAGGATCGACATGTTGAGCGCCTCGCGCTCGATCTGTCGGTCAGCGGTGGTGATACGCAAATCGCCGCGGGCCAGGGTGAAGCTGCGCCACGGCGCGCCGTCGATCATCTGATCGTGGAAGCCCATTTTCTCGGCTTCGAGAGTTTGTTGCGGGTCGGTGTGACTGCGGGCGAGGATTTCGCCGCGCAACGAGCTGACCTGGCAGGCCATGCCACCGGGAATATTTAATTGTTCAGCACTGAAGTGGGTGCCCTCGCCCTTGCTCGGCAGTGCCGGCAATTGCTCCATCAGGCCGGCGACCATGCGCGCTGATGCCACCAGCCGCTGGTCGAGGGAAAACATCATTTGGTTGCGCAGGTCACTGAGCATCCAGGCTGCCGCCAGGGCCCAGATCAGCGCGAAGGCGGCGCCGAGCGTCAGGCTCAGGCGCAAACGCAGGCTCATCACTTTTTCAATTCCTCTCCACCATCGGCCGGCCCCAGGCGATACCCCAGGCCGCGCACGGTCTCGACAATGCCATTGCCGAGTTTGCGCCGCAGGTGATGGATATGCACGTTGAGGGCGTTGCTTTCCAGCTCGTCATTGAACCCGTAAACGCTGTCTTTCAATTGCTCGGTGGACAGCACCCGGCCACGGTTATGCAACAGGGCCTGCAACAGCGACTGTTCACGCCGCGAAAGGTCGACGGACTGACCGCCGAGCATGGTTTCACGGCTGCTCGGGTCGTAGGTCAGACGGCCATGTTCGATCAGGTTGACGCTGCGCCCCGCCACTCGTCGCAACAAAGTGTGCAGGCGAGCGGCGAGTTCACGCAGGTCGAACGGCTTGAGCAGGTAATCGTCGGCGCCGGCCTGCAGGCCATCGACGCGATCGGTGACCGAGTCCCGCGCCGTGAGAATCAGCACCGGAATCTCCAGGCCACTGTGACGCAACTGCTGCAACAACTTCAGGCCATCCTCATCGGGAAGGCCAAGGTCGAGCACCATGACGTCGAACTCAGCCACTTTGAGCATCGCCCGGGCGGAGGACGCCGTCGCCACATGCTCCACGGTCAAGCCCTGGGCGGTGAGGCCGGCGACAATGCCGCTGGCGATCAGCTCATCGTCTTCGCAAACCAGTACGTGCATGGTGGGCCCCGTAGAAAAAAGGTGATTAAGCCGCTGGCCGATTAAGCGGACATTATGCCGCAAGCGCCATAGCCACAAGGCCGTCGCGGTTAATCATCGGTTAATCGCCGCCTCCCATTGTGCACCTCACTTGCACAGGGATAAGGCCTACCCATGCGTCGACTGTTTTTATTCTTTGTTCTCTTGATCTCGGGTGTGGCCCAGGCAGGGACCAATCCGTTCGATACAAAACCTGAATTCCTGCCAGTGGAAAAGGCCTTTGTCTTCACCTCCGAGCGCCTTGAATCGGGCGAAACACAGCTCTATTGGCAGATTACCGACGGTTATTACCTTTATCAGAAACGCCTGAAATTCGAGGGGTTGCCCCCGGAGCTGCATCCACCATTACCTGAAGGCGAAGCGCACAGTGATGAGTTCTTCGGCGAACAACAGGTCTATCGCCAAGGCCTGGAGCTGAAGATTCCGGCAGGCGCCACCGGTCAGATCAAGGTGGGCTTCCAGGGCTGTGCCGATGCCGGTTTGTGCTATCCGCCGCAAACCCAGGTCGTGGATCTGGGCGGCAGCGCCGCGGTCGCCACCAACGAAGCACCGGACCAGGCCCTGGCCAGCGGTCTGCAACAACGGGCGCTGGGCTGGAGTTTGCTGGTGTTCTTCGGTCTGGGCTTGTTGCTGGCCTTCACCCCTTGCTCGTTGCCGATGCTGCCGATCCTGGCGGGTTTGATCGTCGGCAGCGGCGCCACGCCCAAACGCGGCTTCGCCCTGGCGACCAGTTATGTGGTGAGCATGGCGCTGGTGTATGCGGCAATGGGCGTGCTGGCAGCGCTGCTGGGTGCGAACCTTCAGGCGCTGTTGCAGAACCCTTGGCTGCTGGGCAGTTTCGCGGCGATATTTGTGTTGCTGGCGTTGCCGATGTTCGGTTTCTTCGAGCTGCAATTGCCGGTGGCGGTGCGTGATCGGCTGGAAAATGTCTCGCGCAATCAACGCGGCGGTAGCCTGATCGGTGCCGGCGTGCTGGGGGCGTTGTCGGGGTTGCTGGTCGGCCCGTGCATGACCGCGCCCTTGGCCGGCGCCCTGCTCTACATCGCGCAAAGCGGTAATGCGCTGCATGGCGGGCTGATTCTGTTCGCCATGGGCGTCGGCATTGGTGTGCCGCTGTTGCTGCTGGTGACTGTGGGCAATCGCTTCCTGCCCAAACCCGGCGCCTGGATGAACCTGCTCAAAGGCATCTTCGGTTTCCTGTTCCTCGCCACCGCCCTGCTGATGCTGCGCCCGGTGCTGGATCAATCGCTGTGGATCGGTTTGTGCGGCGCCTTGTTGCTGATAGCCGCCTACAGCGCCTGGAAACAGTCGGAAGGTTTTGGTCGCGTCGCCCATCTGTTCGGCGCCAGTTCGCTGCTGCTCGGGATCTGGGGCGGTCTGCTGATGATCGGCGCCGCCGGTGGCAGCGATGATTTGCTCAAACCGTTGCAGGTCTACAGCGCCTCAGCTTCTTCCGGTAATGCCAATCGCCCGACCGGCCATGAGGCGTTCACCACGATCAACAGTCCGCAAGTGCTGCAACAGGAACTCGACGCCGCCCAGGCCAAGGGCCAGTGGGTGCTGCTGGACTACTACGCCGACTGGTGCGTGTCGTGCAAGGTCATGGAAAAACAGGTCTTCGGCAAAGCCAACGTGATGGAAGCGCTGAGTGATGTGCGCTTGCTACGGCTGGACGTGACCGCCGACAATGCCGCCAGCCGCGAACTGCTCGGCCGTTATAAAGTGCCGGGGCCACCGAGTTTTCTGTGGATCGGCGCCGACGGCCAGGAGCGTCGCAGCCAGCGCATCACCGGCGAGGTTGATGCCGACACCTTCCTGCAACGCTGGACCACCACCCGAGACGCCCGTTAATGCTGACCTTTACCCTCGGCACCTTTGCCATCGCGCTCAACCATCTGCTGCTGATCAGTGCTTTGGCGCTGGCGACATTTGTCGGCTGGCGGGTGGCCAAGCGCGGAGGTGAAAACCCGGAATCGGCGCTGTTCAGCCTGTTTTTGCTGGGGATGCTGGCGGCGCGGGTCGGTTTCGTGGTCGCCTACTGGGCCCACTATCGCAACGATCCGTGGCAGATCATCGACTTGCGCGATGGCGGCTTCCTCGCCTGGCCCGGGGTGATTGTGCTGCTGCTCACGGCGTTGTACCGCGGTTGGCGTCGACCCGGTTTGCGCCGCCCACTGGGCTTTGGCGTGGCCAGCGGCCTGGCGTTCTGGCTGCTGGCGACCTTCTCCCTGAGTATTTACGAACAAGGCACGCGCTTGCCGGAAATCGCCCTGCGCAATGCCGCCGGCGAAACCGTGCAACTGGCGGACTACAAGGGTGGCCCACTGGTCATCAACCTCTGGGCCACTTGGTGCCCGCCGTGCCGCCGGGAAATGCCGGTGCTGGAAAACGCCCAGCAACAGCGCCCGGACCTGACCTTCCTGTTCGTCAATCAGGCCGAGAGCATGCAAAGCGTCAGCACCTTCCTCGAAACCCAGGGCCTGAGCCTGACCAACGTGCTGTTCGACGGCAGTGGTCGATTGGGTCAGGCCGTGGGTTCCATGGCATTGCCGACTACGCTGTTCTATAGCCCTGACGGTCGATTGCTCGGCAGCCATTTGGGCGAACTCTCGGATGCCAGCCTGGCCCGCGCCCTGGAAAATTTCGACACCCCTTCTCCTGCCGTACCGGCCACCTCTTCAAGGAAACTGCCATGCCCCGCCTCCGCCACCTGCTGACCCTGACCTTGGGCGCAGCATTGCTGCACCTGCCGTCGGTGCAGGCCGCCGAAGAATTGCCTGAAGCGATCAAGAAGATCGAAGCCAAGGGCGCCAAGATCGTCGGTCAGTTCGACGCACCCGACGGTCTACGCGGGTATGCCGCGCAATACCAGAACCGCGGCATGGCGCTGTACCTGACCCCGGATGGCAAGCATGTGTTGCTCGGCAATCTTTACGACGCCGAGGGCAATGACCTGAGCAGCGCACCGTTGCAGAAGCTGGTCTACGCGCCGATGTCCAAGGAAGTCTGGGGCAAGATGGAAGCCAGCAACTGGATCGGCGACGGCAAAAAAGATGCGCCACGCGTGGTGTACCTGTTCAGCGACCCAAACTGCCCTTACTGCAACATGTTTTGGGAACAGGCGCGGCCATGGGTCAAGGCTGGCAAGGTGCAACTGCGGCACATCATGGTCGGGATCATTCGCGAAGACAGCCCGGGCAAATCCGCCGCGCTGCTGGCCGCCAAGGACCCGAGCAAGGCGCTGGAAGATCATGAGAAGTCCGGCAAGGGCAGTTCTCTCAAAGCCTTGAAAGACGTGCCGCCGGCGATTCAGGCGAAACTGGCGGCGAACATGCAGCTGATGGAAGACCTGGAACTGCAGGCCACCCCGGCGATTTTCTACATGGACGACAAGGGCGAGTTGCAACAACAGCAAGGCGCGCCTTCGCCGGACAAGTTGGTGAAGATTCTCGGGCCGAAGTAGTTTGCTTCAGAGACTCACTGAACGCACCGGCCCCTTCGCGAGCAAGCCCGCTCCCACATTGGAATGCATTTCCCTGTGGGAGCGAGCTTGCTCGCGAAGAACGATTACGCGGTCTTGCAGGCTCTCTCGCCTAGAAACTTCAACAACGCCTCGGTAACGAACTGCGGATTCTCCAGATTGGAGATATGCCCCGCCTCCGGCACCAGCACAGATGGGCAACCAATCAACTCAGCCATTTCCTTCGTTTCAGACGGCGGACGCGGCTTATCCTGATCGCCGCACATCACCAGTGTGGTTTCAGGATTCAGTTCGCCCAGACGCGGCAGCAGATCATCCCGACCAAACGTAATTCGCCCCATCGGCACAATGCTTTCACGCAGACGCTCGGCCGGCAACGCGGCCAGTTTCGCGCGGAAATCCTGATACAGCGTCGACTGCGGATCGATCCCCGGACGGAAGAAAATCGGCACGACGATGTCGAGCAGCTGCGGCGCGATCACGCCGGTGTCTTCGATCTGTTTGAACAGTGAGAAATAGTACTGGCGAGTCGGTTCCGGCTCGACGCCGACGTAGGTGTCCATCAGCACCAGGCCGTTGATTCGCTGTGGCGCGGACAGCGCCAGTCGAACACCCCACATGCCACCCACCGACAGACCGACCAGCGAGACACGATCAATGTCCAGATGATCGAGCAGCGCCAAGGCCTGACGGGCGATGTCATCCAGCGATCGGGTGTTTTCGGGAAGTGGGCCGGATTCGCCGTGGCCCCACAGGTCCAGGGCAATGACCCGGTAGTGCTGCGACAACGCAGCAATCTGCGGTGCCCACATGGCCTGGTCCCACAGGTAGCTGCCGGCCAGCAATACTGCCGGGCCGGTGCCTTGATCGATGTAGTGAAGGGCTTGTCCGTCAACTGTTACGAAGGGCATTGACTGTCTCCTTTGTGAAAACTGGAGTCGGGAGACTGTGCCGGCGGCGATCCACAGTCAACCTTGTGGTGCTTCCGGCGACCCCTTCGCGAGCAAGCCCGCTCCCACATTAGTCCTGCGAACACAGGTCCATTGTGGGAGCGGGCTTGCTCGCGAAGAGGCCCTCAAAGACGCTAAAGGATCAAAACCCCTCCAACTCCGCCATCAGGTCATTCAGGCGATCCACCTTCTCTTCGGTGATGTCACTCGCCGCCAACCCGTCGATGTACTCAGCCAACTCCGCCACCGTGCTGCACTCGAACATCGCCCGCAACGGCACATCACGCTGCAGGGTTTTCTGCACCCGCGAAGCAATCTGCGTTGCCAGCAACGAATGCCCGCCCAACTCAAAGAAGTTGTCCTGAACACCCACCTGCTCGACCTTCAGCACTTCAGCCCAGATATCCGCCAGCGTCTGCTCCAGCTCAGTGCGCGGCGCCTGGTAATCCTGGCTCTGCAACTGCCCGATCTCCAGCGCCGGCAGCGCCTTGCGGTCGAGTTTGCCGTTGGCATTGAGCGGCATCCGCTCCAGCCACAGCCAGTGCAGCGGCACCATGTACTCCGGCAGTTCGGCGCGCAGACGTTGCTTGATGCGCTCCAGGCGTTCGGTTGGATTCAGCGCCGAATCAGCCGCCACCAGGTAACCAACCAGATGCTTGCCGTTCGCGCCTTCCTGCACGCCGATCGCTGCTTCGCGGACTTCCGGCTGTTCATGCAGACGCGCTTCGATTTCACCCAGTTCGATGCGGTAACCGCGGATCTTCACTTGATGGTCGATACGCCCGACGTATTCCAGCACACCGTCACTGCGTCGACGGGCCAGATCGCCGGTGCGATACAGACGATCCCCCGGCGCACCGAACGGGTTCGGCACAAACACTTGGGCGGTGCGCAACGGATCGCTGACGTAACCGCGCCCGACCCCGGTGCCGGCGACGCACAACTCGCCCACCGCACCCAACGGCACCAGTTCCAGCGCGCCATCAAGCAGGTACAAACGGTTGTTGTCGGTCGGCGTACCAATCGGCAGATAACTGCCACGGGTCGAGGCCATGTCCACGCGGAAGAACGCCACGTCATCCGAGCATTCCGCCGGGCCATAAGCGTTCACCAGCCCGATATCCGGATAACGCAGCAGCCACTGATGCGCCAGCTCTGGCGGCATCGCTTCACCGGTCGGCAACATCCAGCGCAGGCCATCAAGGCTCATGCGTTCCTGGGCGAGCATGCCTTGAATCAGCGACGGCACGCTTTCCAGCACCGTGATGCCCTGGGCCGACACATGCGCCAGCAACCCTTGCGGGTCATGGGCGATGGTATTCGGCACGATGTCCACCCGAGCGCCGAACAGCGGCGCGGCGAGGAACTGCCAGACCGAGATATCGAAGCTTTGCGAAGCGGTCTGGGCGATCACGTCGGCATCGCTCAAATTCAGGTAAGGCACTTTACTCAACTGGTTGTTGAGCATGCCGCGCTGCTCGACCATCACGCCTTTTGGTAAACCGGTGGAACCGGAGGTGTAGATCACATAGGCGAGGTTGTCCGGGCCGCTGTAAACACCCGGATTCGCCACCGATGCATCGCTCGCCTGCACCTCTTCCCAGACCAGCAACTTCGGCCGATTGGCGCAACTGAATTCCTCCAGCAGCGCGACCGCCTGTTCACGACAGGCCTCGGTGCACACCAGCAACGGCGTGCGGCTGAGGTCGATGATCCGGCTCAGACGCTGACTCGGCAGCCCCGGATCCAGCGGCAGATAACCCGCGCCGGCCTTGAAGCTGCCGATGATCATGCCGAGCAAATCGAGGTTACGTTCAGCCAGCAACGCCACCGGTTGATCCAGCCCGACACCGGCCGCGATCAATGCATGACCGAGGCGGTTGCTGCGCTGGTTCAGCTCAACGTAACTGTGTTGTTGATCCAGGCAACTGGCGGCAATCCGCTGTGGATGCTGAGCGACCTGCGCTTCGAACAATGCGACATAGCTCTGTTCCAGCGGGTAATCGTGTTCACTCTGGTTGCAGCCATGGATCAGGAAATCCTGTTCCTCGGCGCCCAGCAGCGGCAGATCGGCCATGTCGCCATGGAAACCATCGACCAGTGCCAGCAGCAAACGCTTGAACTCACCGAGCATGCGCTCGACAGTCGATTCGTCGAAATAACGCTGGTCGTAAGACAGGTGCAGCCCCAGGTCGTCGCCCGGATAGCAGACCGCCGTCAGCGGGAAGTTGGTGTGAGTGCGGCCCGAATCCGACGTGGCATTGAGGCTCTGCGCCCGGTCCAGCACGGAGACTTCCACCGGGGCGTTTTCGAACACAAACAGGCTGTCGAACAGCGGCTGGCCCTTGGGCAGTTCGCTGTTTTCCTGGATGCTCACCAGCGGCAGGTATTCGTATTCGCGCAGTTGCATGTTGCTGTCGAGCAAGCCGCTGAGCCATTGGCGCACGCTGCAACGTTGATCGTCTTCGGGCATCTTCACCCGCAGCGCAATGCTGTTGATGAACAGCCCGACGGTGCGCTGCATTTCCGGCATTTCCACCGGACGCCCGGCCACCGTGACGCCAAACAGCACGTCGCGATCACCGCTCAAACGCCGTAGCACCAAGGCCCACGCCGCTTGGGCGAAGGTGTTGATGGTCAGCTGATGCGCCTGCGCCAATTCGCGCAGTTGCGCACCGTCACGGGCATCGAGACGGGTGTAGCGGTCACCGACAATCATGCCGCCGCTCTCACCGGCGTGTTCACGCAGGAACGGCCGGTCGCTCGGAATCGGCGTGGTCCTCTCGAAACCTTGCAGGTTGGTTTTCCACCACTGGCGCGCCTCGGCCAGGCTCTGGCGTTGCAGCCAGCCGATGTAGTCACGATAACGCGACACAAGCCCAAGCTGTGCCTCTCGACCTTCGCCAAGCGCGGTGTAGATTTCGAAGAAATCGTTCATCAACAGCGACCGGCACCAGGCATCGATGAGGATGTGGTGATTGCTCATCATGAACCAGTAACGCGCCGCGCCGACCTTGATCAGGCGCAGGTGGAACGGTGCCTGATTGAGCAGATCGAACCCGGCCTCGCGCTCGCTTTTGAGCAGCGCCTGCAGTTTCGGCTCCTGCTCGGCTTCGGCGATTGCGGTCCAGTCAAGGATCTCGATCGGCGTGCTGCCGGGCTTGTGGATAACCTGCAGCATGTCGTCGCCGACGTTCCAGCAGAACGATGCGCGCAGGGCTTCGTGACGGGCGATCACCGCTTGCCAGGCCTGGGCGAAACGCTGCGGATCGAGTTCGCTGTTGATGCGGTAGCGGTCCTGCATGTAGTAGAGACCGGTGCCCGGTTCCAGCAAAGTGTGCAGCAGCATGCCTTCCTGCATCGGGGTCAGCGGGTAGACGTCTTCGATGACGGCGGCCGGAATCGGCAGCGCGTCGAGTTGTGGCTGAGTCAGTCTGGCCAGCGGGAAGTCGGATGGCGTCAGGCCACCGGCATCGTCCTGCAAGCAATGCTCGATCAGGCTTTGCAGTTCGCCCAGGTAAGCATTTGCCAGTTCGGTGATGGCTTGCGGATCGTGGCGTTCGGCGCTGAAGGTCCAACGCAGCACCAGTTCGCCGCCGTAGACCTGACTGTCGACGCTCAACTCATTGGGCAGCGGCGCATGCGGATCGTGGGCCGCACCGACGGGCTCATCCAGTGGACGGAACAACGCGTCCGCGCCGAAGCTCTGGTCGAACTGACCGAGGTAGTTGAAGGTGATTGGCGCCACCGGCAATGCGCACAGGGTCTGGCGACTCAGATCATCGGCCAGATAACGCAGCACGCCATAACCCAGACCTTTGTGCGGCACGGCGCGCAGTTGTTCCTTGATCGCCTTGATCGAGGCGCCCTGCTCCGTCACTGGGACCAAACGCAGCGGATAAGCGCTGGTGAACCAGCCGACGGTGCGGGTCAGGTCGATCTCGTCGAACAGGGTTTCGCGGCCATGGCCTTCGAGTTGAATCAGCGCCGATTCCTGTCCGCTCCAGTTGCACAGCACCCGGGCCAACGCGGTGAGCAGCAGGTCGTTAACCTGGGTGCGATAGGCACTCGGCGCCTGTTGCAGCAATTGGCGGGTACGCTCGGCATCCAACCGCACGCTGACGGTTTGTGCATGACGATTCTGCTGGCCACCTTGCGGACGATCACACGGGAATTCTGCACTTGGACCGGCCAGCTGCGACTGCCACCAGCTCAGTTCTTCACGCAGGGATTCGCTGCCGGCATAGGCCTGCAAACGCGCGGACCAATCCTTGAACGCACTGGTTTTCGCCGGCAGTTTGACCGACTGCTGTGCGTCCAGTTGACGGTAGACGGTTTGCAGATCGTCCAGCAGCACCCGCCACGAAACGCCGTCCACCACCAGGTGATGAATGGCGATGAACAGCCGTTGTTCGCCCTCGGGACCATCGACCAGCAGTACGCGTATCAGCGGCCCCTGTTCGAGGTCGAGACTGCGCTGAGCATCGGCGAACAGTGCGGCGCATTTGTCCATGGACGAAACACGCACTTGCCACAGCACCGGCACGTCGGAAATCGCCTGATGCTCGGCGTGCCATTGCGCATCGGTTTGGCTGAAGCGCAGACGCAAGGCATCGTGCTGCTCGATCACCGCCAGCAGCGCTTGCTCCAGGCGATGGGGTTCCAGTGCGACGGTTGGTTCCAGCAGCAACGCCTGGTTCCAGTGCTGACGCTCAGGGATGTCGGTGTCGAAGAACCAGTGCTGGATAGGCGTCAAACGCGACTCACCAGTGAGCAAGCCTTGCTCGGCAGTGACCTGCTCGGTGCGGGTCGCCACGGCGGCCAGGGTCTGCACGGTCTGGTGCTGGAACAGGTCACGCGGACTGAAATGAATGCCCTGCTGCCGCGCACGGCTGACCACCTGGATCGACAGAATCGAATCGCCGCCCAGTTCGAAGAAGTTGTCGTTGAGGCCCACTTGCTCAACGTTCAGCACTTCGCACCAGATGCCGGCCAAGGTCAGTTCCAGCTCGTTGCTCGGCGCCACGTAGTGCTGACGGTTCAGTTCCGGGTCCGGCGCCGGCAAGGCGCGGCGATCAAGTTTGCCGTTGGCGGTCAGCGGCATGCTGGCCAGCAGGATCAGGTACGTGGGGACCATGTAATCCGGCAATTGCGATTTGAGGTGATGCTTCAAGGCTTCGCGCAATGCCGCTTGTTGCGGTTCGTCCTGCTCGGCAACGTCGGTCACCAGATAGCCGACCAGTTGTTTGCCGCTCGGTGCGTCCAGGGCCAGGACCACGGCTTCACGGATCGATTCATGTTCCAGCAGACGGGTTTCGATTTCGCCCAACTCGATGCGGAAACCGCGAATCTTCACTTGATGGTCGATGCGTCCGAGGTACTCCACCAAACCATCGGCGCGCTGGCGCACCAGGTCGCCGGTGCGGTACAGACGCCCGCCATCGGCGGCGAACGGATCAGCCACGAATCGCTCGGCGGTCATGCCCGGACGCTGGTGATAACCCTGCGCGAGGCCGGCGCCGCCGACGTACAACTCACCGGTCGCGCCTTGCGGCACCAATGCCAGATCGGCATCAAGGATGTACGCCACGCGAGCGCCAATCACGCTGCCGATTGGTACGCTGCCCAGGCCTTCTTCGAGCTGTTCCGGCGCCAGACTTGCCAATGGCATGACCACCGTTTCGGTCGGACCATAGGCGTTGAAGAACAGGCTGGGTTTGAACGCCGCACGGATTCGCGCCAGGTGCTCGCCGGTCAGGGCTTCGCCACCGGTGATGCACATGCGCACCGGCAAGGTTTCGCCCTGGGTCGCCAGCCACTGTGCCAACTGGCTACCGTAGCTTGGGGTGAAGCCGAGGATATTGATGTGATGGCGACGGATCAGCCCGCAGATTTCTTCCGCATCCCATTGACCCTGGGCACGCAACACCACTTGCGCACCGCTCAACAGCGGCACCAGCAAACGCTCGGTGGCGGCGTCGAAGTTGATCGAATAGAAATGCAGCTCGCAGTCGTCCGCACGCATGCCAAAACGCTCAATGACCGCTTGGCAATGCATGGCGATTTCGCCGTGGGACACCACCACGCCTTTCGGCTTGCCGGTCGAGCCCGAGGTGTAAATCAGGTACGCCTGATGCTGCGGCAGGCTGATAAACGGCAGCTCGGTGGCCGGGTAATTGGCCAGTTCGGCGACGTCCTCTTCGAGGCACCAACGGGCGACGGTTGCCGGCAGTTCGCCGAGCGCGTCGAACATGGCCGCATCGCTGAGCAGCAAACCGATGCCGCTGTCTTCGATCATGTAATGCAGGCGATCGAGCGGGTATTCCGGGTCCAACGGCACGTAAGCGCCGCCGGCCTTGAGGATCGCCAGCAAGCCGACGACCATTTCCAGCGAACGCTCAAGCGCCAGGCCGACACGGACCTGCGGGCCAACGCCGCGCTCGCGCAGCATCCAGGCCAGGCGATTGGCGCGGCTGTCGAGTTCGGCGTAGCTCAGGGTTTCCCCCGCAAACGTCAACGCTGGAGCGTCCTTGCGCGCCAGTGCCTGCTCGCTGAACAGGTGATGAATGCACTGGTCGAGGCGATGCTCGCCCGGTTCAACGCCTAGGCTATCGAGTAGTTTTTGCTGTTCGCCAGCTTCAAGCAACGGCAGCTCGCTGAGGCGCTGTTGCGGATTGGCCAGCAGCGCTTCCAGCAGATTGCGCCAGTGCCCGGCCATGCGCGCAATGCGCGGTTCATCGAACAAGTCGGTGCTGTAGGTCAGGCAGCAACCCAGTCGATGATCGAGGTCGGTGACTTCCAGGTTGAGGTCGAACTTGGTCGCCCGGGCATCGTTGGCCAGGTACTCGACGGTCATGCCGGCCAGGGTGCGGCTCTGCTGGAATTCCCAACGCTGCACGTTGCACATCACCTGGAACAGCGGGTTGTAAGCGGCGCTGCGCGGTGGCTGCAACGCCTCCACCAGATGATCGAACGGCAAGTCCTGATGGGACTGGCCTTCGATCACCGTGTGGCGCACCTGCTCGAACAACTCGCCGACAGACATCTGCCCGTCGAGCTGGCAACGCAACACTTGGGTGTTGAGAAAGGCGCCGATCAGCCCTTCGCTTTCCGGGCGAATCCGGTTGGCCACTGGCGCGCCGATGCGCAGGTCGGTCTGGCCGCTGTAACGGTAAAGCAGCACGGCCAGCGCGGCGGTCATGGTCATGAACAGGGTCAAACCGTTTTGCGCATTGAAGGCGCGAACCCGGGCGGCGAGGTCATCGCTCAGGTCGAAACGGAACAACTCGCCCTGGTGACTTTGCACCGGCGGACGCGGACGGTCGGCGGGCAGTTCCAGCAGCGGATGTTCGCGGCCCAGTTGTGCGGTCCAGTAGTCGAGCTGGCGTTGACGTTCACCGGACTCCAGCCACTGACGCTGCCAGACGCTGTAATCCAGGTACTGCACTGGCAGCGGCGCCAGCGGTGATTCGCGGTCGTCGACGAACGCTTCGTACAGCGCGCTCAGTTCCCGGGCGAAGATGTCCATCGCCCAGCCTTCGGTGACGATGTGGTGCAGGGTCAGCACAAAGTAGTGTTCGCGCTCGGCGGTCTTGACCAGGCAGGCGCGCAGCAGCGGACCGGCTTCCAGATCGAACGGCAGGTGTGCTTCATCGTCGGCGAATTGCTGCACGCGCTGCTTGCGGATGTCAGCGGCCAGGGTCGAAAAGTCCTTCCAGTCCATGCGCACGCCCATCTCGGCATGCACTTGCTGACGGGCCACGCCGTCGATGCTCGGGAACGTGGTGCGCAGGGTTTCGTGACGCAGGATCAGCGCCTGCAACGCCGCTTCGAAACGACCGACGTCGAGTACACCGCGCAGCCGCGCCATGCCACCGACGTTGTAGGCTGGGCTGTCCGGCTCCATCTGCCAGAGGAACCACATGCGCTGCTGGGAATAGGACAGCGGCACCGGTTGGCTGCGGTCGACTTTTTCTATCGGCGGCTGCTGGTTGGTGTTGCCGCTGGCCTGGATCAATTGCACCTGATCGGCGAAGGCACCCAACTCGCTGTTTTCGAACAGTGCACGCAGCGGCAACTCGACGTTGCAGGCCTGACGGGTGCGGGAAATGATTTGCGTAGCCAGCAACGAATGACCGCCCAAGGCGAAGAAATCGTCTCGCAGGCCGATCTGTGCGAGGCCCAACACTTCGCACCAGATACCGGCGATTTGTTGCTCCAGCGCGCTAACCGGTTCGACGTGCTCGCGCACTTGCCATTGCGGTTCGGGCAAGGCACGACGGTCGAGTTTTCCGCTCGGGCTCAGGGGCATTTCGTCCAGACGCATGAGCTGCGCCGGGACCATGTATTCCGGCAGTTCAGCCGCCAATGCGGTTTTCAGGCGCGCGGTTTGCGCGTCTTCGGTTTCGGCGGTTTCGGTGGCGGTGTAGTAACCGATCAACTGGCCACCGGCTGCCGTTTCGCGCACCAGCACCACGGCTTGGGCGACGCCCTCCTGGGCCAGCAGACGGGCTTCGATTTCTTCCGGCTCGACACGAAAGCCGCGCAGTTTGACCTGCTGGTCGAGACGCCCGAGGTATTCGATCACGCCATCGGCGGTCCAGCGCGCACGGTCGCCGGTGCGGTACAGACGCGCGCCCTGCTCGCCCAGCGGATCGACGACAAACCGTTCGGCAGTCAGGCTCGGGCGGCCCAGATAGCCACGGGCCAGGCCGATGCCGCTGATGCACAGTTCACCCGGCACACCGGCCGGCACCGGATTGAGCTCGCTGTCGAGCACGCGGCACAGCACGTTGCCCAACGGACGGCCAATCGGCGAGCGCTCGCCATCGGCGGCGGTGCAGTGCCAATGGGTGACGTTGATGGCGGTTTCGGTCGGGCCGTAGCGGTTGTGCAGTTGCACGGCCGGCAGCTGTTCCAGCACGCGGTTGCGCAGTTCGGCGGGCAAGGCTTCGCCACCGGAGAACACCCGGCGCAGGCTGGTGCATTCGGCGGTGAGCGGCTCATCGATGAACAGCGAAAGCAGCGGCGGTACAAAGTGCAGCGTGGTCACGCCGAATTGCTGGACCAACTGCGCGATGCGATGCGGATCGCGGTGCTCGCCGGGGCCGGCAATCAGCAAGCGTGCGCCGGTGATCAGCGGCCAGAAGCACTCCCACACCGACACGTCGAAACTGATCGGCGCTTTTTGCATCAACACGTCGGTGTCGTTCAAACCGTAGGTGTTCTGCATCCACTGCAGGCGCTCGGCGAGCGCCGCATGGGTGTTGCCGACACCCTTCGGTTGACCGGTCGAACCCGAGGTGTAAATCACGTAAGCCAGGTTGTCGCCGTGCAGGTGCAGGCCCGGCGCCTGGCTCGGCCAGTTCTCCAGATGCAACGCGTCCATGGCGATCACGCTGACGCCGTCAGTGGCCGGCAGACGTTCGAGCAATTGGGTCTGGGTCAGCAGCAATTCAACGCCGCTGTCGCTGAGCATGTAGGCCAGACGCTCGGCCGGGTAATCCGGGTCGAGCGGCACGTAGGCACCACCGGCCTTGATGATCGCCAGCAAGCCGATCAGCAATTGCGGCGAACGTTCGGCGGCGATGGCCACACAAACGTCCGGGCCGACGCCTTTGTCGCGCAGGTAATGGGCCAGACGGTTGGCCTGGGAGTGCAGCTCGGCGAAATCGAAGCTGCCGCCGTCCCACACCAGCGCGGTGCGTTCCGGGGTCTGGCGCGCCTGTTCGTTGAGCAGTTCCGGCAACCATTGACTGGCCGGTGTGCAGGGTGCGGTACTCCAGGAAGCCTGTTGGTCGTGCTCGCTTGCGGTCAGCAGCGACAGGTCGCCGATAGCGGTGGACGGCTGTTCGCAAATAGCCCGCAGCAGGTTGCTGAAATGCTCGGCCAGGCGCTCGATGGTCGACGCGTCGAACCGTTCGCTGGCGTAGTCGAAGGACAGACTCAGACGACCCTTCAGGTCTTCTTCGCTGTGCAGTTGCAGGTCGAACTTGGCTTCGCGGCTGTGCCACGGCAGTTCTTCGGCAAGCAACCCAGGCAGACGGCGCAGTGCGCTCAGATCCCGTTGCTGGTGGTTGAACATCACCTGGAACAGGCCTTGTTCCCGCGCTTGCGGGAAGGCTTCGAGCAGTTGTTCGAACGGCAGATCCTGATGCGCTTGTGCGCCCAGCGCAGCCTGACGGGTTTGCGCCAACAACTCCACGAATGGCAGACGCGAATCGACCTCGGCACGCAGCACCTGGGTGTTGATGAAGAAACCGATCAGCCCTTGGGTTTCCAGGCGCGGACGGTTGGCATTCGGCACGCCGATGCGGATGTCGCGCTGGCCGCTGTAGCGGTGCAGCAAGCTCTGGAACGCGGCGAGCAACAGCATGAACGGGGTCGATTCATGCGCTTGGGCGGTCTGGCGAATGGCATCGCTCAAGGTCGCATTTAAACGCACGGTGTGGCGGGCGGCGCTGTGAATATGCAGTGCCGAGCGCGGATGATCGGTGGCCAGGTTCAGGGTCGGATGTTCTTCACCCAACTGCGCTTTCCAGTAGGCCAGTTGGCGCTCGCCCTCCCCTTGCGCCAGCCATTGGCGCTGCCAGCTGCCGTAATCGGCGTAGTGCGTGGCCAATGCCGGCAGCGTCGCTGTTTGTGCTTGAGAGGCGGCGGCGTACAGGCGCGAGAACTCGTCGATCAGCACGTTCAGCGACCAGCCATCGGCGATGATGTGGTGCATCGTCACCAGCAGTTGATGGTCCTCGTCGTCGAGGCGCACCAGCGTCACCCACAGCAACGGGCCTTTCTCCAGATCGAACTGCGTGCGGGCTTCGTCCTCCCGGATTTGCAGCGCGCGGGCTTCACGCTCGGCGGCAGGCAAGTCGCTGATGTCGATCAATTGCAGGTTGAAGTCGCCGGCCGTATCGACCTGTTGCAACGCCACGCCGTCACGTTCGAAGAAGCGTGTGCGCAGGGATTCATGACGCTCGATCAGTTGCTGGAAACTGGCGCGCAAGGCCTCTTCGTCCAGCTCGCCCCGCAGGCGCAAGGCTCCGGGGATGTTGTAGGCGCTGCTCTGTGGGTCGAGTTGCCAGGTGATCCAGAGGCGGTTTTGCGCCAGGGATTGCGGCATCGGTTCGTTGCGCGGCAACGTGGTGATCGCGCCTTGGGCCAGGCCGCCGTCCTGTTGCAACTGAGCGACAGCGGCGGTGAACGCGCCAAGGGTTGGCGCTTCGAACAGCAGGCGCAGGTTCAGCTCCAGACCGAGTGCTTCACGCAGACGTGCGACCACTTGGGTGGCGGCGATGGAGTTGCCGCCGAGCAGGAAGAAGTGATCGTCAGCGTTGACCTGTTTGACCTGCAGTTGCTCGCTCCAGATCTGGCCGATCAGAGCTTGCAGTTCGGAACCTGATTCGGTTTTGGCTTCGCCCTGAACGTCTGCCGACGGGAACAGCGCATAGCTGTCGAGGCTGCCGTCCGCCAGACGATTGTGGCAAGCCGAACGTTGCAGTTTGCCGCTGGAGGTCTTGGGCAATGCGCCCGGATTGAGCAACACCACCACGCTCGGCGCTTCCTGATACGCCTCGGCCACGGCTTGGCGAATCGCTTTGATCAGTGCGTCGGGCGGGAGGATTTTCTGCACGCTGCGGCTGATTTCCGCGGCGATGCCGATGCCTTCCTGACCGTCGATGTTGACGGCGAAAGCGGCAACGCGACCTTTGCGCACCACTTCCACTTCGCGCTCGACGGTCTGCTCGATGTCCTGTGGGTACAAGTTGTGACCGCGAACGATCAGCATGTCCTTCAGGCGCCCGGTGATAAACAACTCACCGTCACGCATGAAACCCAGGTCACCGGTGCGCAGCCAGGTCCGGTCGTTGTGCTGGACGAAAGTCTTGGCGCTGGCCTCGGGATTGCGCCAGTAGCCGTGGGCGATGCTCGGCCCGGTGGCCCAGACTTCGCCAACCGCGTTGTCGGCGAGTTCATTGAGCGCGACCGGGTCGACAATCAGCACCGCGTGATCCGGCTGACTGATGCCGCAACTCATGATCGCGCTGCCTTCGCCGGCTTCCGCACGGTTTTGGGCCAAGGCTTGATCGTCCACGCGCAGATTGCCAATGCCCTGACCGCGCGGGGTTCCGGCGACGAACAACGTGGCTTCGGCCAACCCGTAAGACGCCATGAAGCTGTCGGTGGTGAAACCGCACGCCGCGAACTTCTCGCCGAAGCGTTCCAGAGTGTCGAGACGAATCGGTTCGGAACCCGAATACGCCACGCGCCAGCCGCTCAGGTCGAGGCGTTCCAGCGCCGATTCACTGACGCGTTCGCTGCACAGGCGATAGGCGAAATCCGGCCCGCCGCTGATGGTGCCGCCGTATTCACTGATCGCTTCCAGCCAGCGCAACGGCCGACCGAGGAAGTACGCCGGCGACATCAACACGCACGGCACACCGCTGAAAATCGGCTGCAACAGACCGCCGATCAGGCCCATGTCGTGGTAGAGCGGCAGCCAGCTGACGATCACGTCATCCGGGTTCAGGTCGATGCCGAAACCATGACGGATCAGCATTTCGTTGGCCACCAGGTTGCCGTGGCTGACTTGCACGCCTTTGGGCAACGCGGTGGAACCGGAGGTGTATTGCAGAAAGGCGATGTGGTCGTCGGCCAGGTTCGGCGCTACCCAGCTGCCGGCCAACGTGTCTTCGAGGGTGTCGACGCACAGCAACGGCGGCGCGCCTTCTATGTGTTGCAAGGCGTCACGCAGGCCGGCGCTGGTCAGCAGCAAGCGCGGTTCAGCATCGCTGATGATCGACAGCAGGCGTTCCTGGTGATGACGTTTGGCCGACTCCGGCGGATAAGCCGGCACCGCGATCACCCCGGCGTACAGGCAGCCAAAAAACGCCGCGACGTAATCCGGGCCACTCGGGAACAGCAGCACGGCGCGATCGCCGAATTCAGCCTCGGCCTGCAACGCACCGGCAATGGTTCGCGCCCGCTGATCCAGCTCGCGATAACTGAGGACCACAGCCTGATCCGGGGTGTCAGCGAGAAACCGCAAGGCCACCCGATCCGGCGTCAGGGCCGCGCGGCGCTGGAGGGCTTGGACCAGATTGCTTGGGAGTTCGAACGCGTCGGTCATGAGGTTTCCTGCCTGAATTCGGCTTGCAAATGGAATCGGTTTTCTTTCGTCACGCCCACTGGAGGGCATGCAGGACGCGGTCTTCGCCGACTGCGCAAGGCATTGGGAATGCGGTTTTGGCCGGGATTTACCCTGCGCCTTTCACCAATGAGAACGGATGACGTCTTGAAATAATTAGTCGGCAGGCTGGATCGTCAACGGGTTTGGATACCGCGAGCAGGTGCGGCAGCGTGTCGCAGTTCTCACTCTGCACCATCGCGATGCATTAATTCTCTTTCTCAATTGACAATCATTATCATTCAGCATAATTTGTCGCTCGATGTGTAGGCCGGCCCCCCTCGCCGTCCCACCAACCTATTGGCAGCAAGGTGATTTCCATGACGGAACAAGTATCCACAAGCAGGTGCGATTCACCGCTACTTCAGGCCTTTGTCGACAACCGACTGATTCTGGTCAAAATCGCAGCGCGCATTACCGGCTGCCGGTCGCGTGCTGAAGACGTGGTCCAGGATGCGTTTTTCCGGCTGCAATCGGCGCCGCAAATCACGTCGTCCTTCAAGGCTCAGCTCAGCTATCTGTTCCAGATCGTGCGCAACCTGGCGATCGACCACTATCGCAAGCAGGCGCTGGAGCAGAAGTATTCCGGGCCGGAAGAGGAAGGTCTGAACGTGGTGATCCAGGGCGCTTCGCCGGAGACCTCGCACATCAATTTCTCGACCCTGGAAAACATTGCCGATGCGCTGACGGAGCTGCCGAGCCGCACCCGCTACGCCTTCGAGATGTACCGCTTGCACGGCGTGCCGCAAAAGGACATCGCCAAGGAACTCGGCGTCTCGCCGACCCTGGTGAACTTCATGATTCGCGATGCGCTGGTGCACTGCCGCAAGGTGTCGGGCAATCGTGTGGATACTTTTGCCCGCCGGTAAGCTCTGACATTCGCGTCGCCCCCAATCGCGAGCAGGCTCGCTCCCACATTGGATCTCCTGTGAACACAAGATGTGTGTACGCCCGAGATCAACTGTAGGAGCGAGCCTGCTCGCGAAGGCTGACTCAAGACCGCAAAGGATCTTGAGCCTTCCCCATCAAGCCAACGCACACCGATCAAAAAACCGCTCACGCCCAAGCATCATCAACGCCGCGCGCTTGTGCGGGAAGTCGAACTCTTTCTCGCAGTGGTAACCCTGGTTCTGCATATACCCGATCATCTTCGTGTTGTCGGCGCGAGGCTCGGCGACCACTCGCTGAGTGCGCGGATCGTCGAGAAACAGGAAATGCGTCAGCGCCGATAACCAGCTCGCCACCTTGTGCGGGCCGCGGTGATTTTCTTCGCCTACCAGCATGTGGATACCGCGGTCGTAATCACCGGCGTCATAGAACGGTGCGATGCGATCTTCCTTGGCCCAATAGGCTTCGAAATAGGCAAACGGCTGATCATCGAAACAACCGATCAGCGTCACCGTGTGCGGGTCGGCTTCGAGTTTGCTCAGGTATTCACGGTGCTGCTCAAGGCTCCCCTCCTCCTGCCAGAAACTGGCGACCCGCGGGCTGTTCTGCCAGCGATTGAAACGTGCCAGGTCGAGGTCGATGTCCACCGTGCGCAGGGAAATCCAGGCACCGAGCCGCGCATCGAAACGCCGATAGACTTCACCCCGGGGTTTCAGCGGGCGCAGAGGATGACGCTTGCCGCCGCTGATGACCATTTGCTGCGGATAACTGGCGGTCAGCGCCTGGCTCAACCACGGCAGAGGCAACTGCCAGAACAGCGTGCGTTCGCAGCGGTATTGGCCGGTGGTGTCGGAGGGAATCAGCAACCCGCTCGCCAAGGCGTCGGTGGGTGATTGCGGAAGTTGGAATGTCAGGTGCTGGCACGCCGGATCACGGGCAAACAGCCAATAGCAGGCTGCCCAGAGCGCCTGTTCTTCAGACGTGTCGAAGCACTGTTCTACCTGCACCGTCAATTCGGGTTCGCGGGTCAGGCGCAGTTCGATCAGCGCCTGACCTTCCAGGCTGAGGTGCAGGCGATTCTCGGTTTCATCAGCTACAAGACGGCTTCCGTTGGGCAAGGCCAAGGCAGTCAGGTCATTCAGATTGTGCATGGGTCGGGCTCACGATAATCGTCGACAGTTCAACCATGTGACGTGAGCCGAGGCAGGAAATTTAAGCGAAGTCGCGAATGACGTGACCTGCGGCGCCCTTCAGGGTTTGGGCACCGGCACCACCGCAATCTTGTACGGATCGAAAATCTTCAGCATCTGGCCATTGTCCCGCAACCCTTGCAGCAGCTTGCCAAACGCCTCGCCACTGATGGGCGCGGCCGGACGCAGGATCGCGTAGTGGTGATACACCTGATCGATGCGCTGGGACACCAGCAGTTGATCGGCCACTTGCTCATTACGCAGCAGGTAGTCACTCAGGTAGGAGCGCGTCACCAAGGCAATGTCGGCCCGCCCGCGCAACACCATCAACAGGTTGCTGTCATGGGAATAGGTCAGCGTGGCGTCATAGTTCTGCGCGAGGAATTTCGGGTCGGCATTGAAGTTTGCGAACTCGTAGTGATAGCCGCTAAACAGCGCCAGACGCTTGCCGGTGAGGTCGGCAAAATAGCTTTGCTGGCGATCGGGCGCACGTTGCGCGACGAAAATCTCGGCGTCTTCAAGGCCCATGTCGACGCTGGTGTGGGGAATGTCCTTCCAGCCCCAGTCCGGGTTCTCGAAAATGGCCATATCGACCCGGCCTTGTTTGAAATCACCAAATCGGCGAGGAATCGAAGTCGGCACCAAAACGAACTGATAGTCACCCTGCAATTGATTCAAGGCTTCCACCAATTGCGGCAACAGCCCAGTGTCGGCACCGGATTCCGGGCGCACGGTATAAGGCGGGAAATGCGCGGCACCGACCCGCACCAGTTGCGCAGCCTGGGATGGCAACACCCAGACTGCCACGAGCGACGCCAGCAAAAGCTGCGAGGCCGTCCTAATTGGCGAAGACATCAAAACAACCCACTCCCCAAAAAATACGCATCAATGCATTCAAGCTAGGCGGTTTCGGCCACTTAGCCAGTTTCCTGCTGACTCATGACAACTTATTGCTTCTCTTCGAGCACAAGTATCAATGCTTCATCGGCCAATTGATCAAGACTCATGCTGCCGCCGGCCCGAAACCAGGTGGTGGTCCAGGACAACGCGCCCGTCAGAAAACGACGCGTGATGAACACATCGCCGCGAATAAAACCGGCGTCCTTGGCTTCACCCAGCACTTGCAGCCACAGCGCTTCATAAATATCGCGCAGCGCCAGCACCTGCGCCTGTCCGTCTTCGGACAGCGAACGCCATTCATACACCAACACCGCCATGGCCTCGCCACTGCCGCCCATGATCGACTGCAATTCGCAGCGAATCAGCGCCAGCACCCGCTCGCGTACATTGCCGGCCTCGGCCAGGGCGGCGTGCATCAGCGCTGTGTTGTAGCGAATGGTCTCTTCCATCACCGCCCGCAGGATCTCGTCCTTGCTTTTGAAGTGATGAAAGATGCTGCCCGACTGGATGCCCACGGCACCGGCCAGATCGCGCACGGTGGTGCGTTCATAGCCTTTGTTGCGGAACAGGTGAGCCGCCACTTGCAGCAGTTTGCCGCGGGCGCTGTCAGGGTCGGTCAATTGGCCGCTGTCGACCAATTCGCGCATGACCCCCAGGGCTTTTTGCTCGTCCACCCGTTCTCTCCTACAGTCGATCAATCAAATGCGCCGCCCGCCGCTAAAACAGCGGGGTTGCGCGGGCAATTTAAGCTGGCGACGGCAACCAAGCAAGCGCTCGGGCAGAAGATATTTCAGCCGTTTACAAACCAAGCGCTTGCTTGGTAGTCTCGATGCACGTCTGTCGGAGGTGGTTATGGAATGGGCTGTGCCTGAAACGATTCGCATCGGATGCGCCAGCGCGTTCTGGGGCGACACCTCGACCGCCGCCGCGCAACTGGTGGACGGTGGTCGCCTGGACTATCTGGTCTTCGATTATCTGGCCGAAATCACCATGTCGATCATGGCCGGCGCACGGATGAAAGATCCGCAGGCAGGCTATGCGGGCGACTTCATCGAAGTCCTCAGCCCATTGCTGGGGCAACTCGCCGACCAAAAAATCCGTGTCATCAGCAACGCCGGCGGGGTCAATCCACAGGCCTGCGCCGCTGCCCTGCAAGCGGCGTGCGACAAGGCTGGCGTCTCACTGAAGATCGCCGTGCTGCTGGGCGACGACCTGCAACCGCAGTTCAAACAGCTGAGCTGCCGCGGCCTCCATGAAATGTTCAGCGGCGCGCCGTTACCACCGATGTGCGTCTCGACCAACGCCTACCTCGGCGCACCGGGCATTGTCGAAGCCCTTCGACTGGGTGCCGATATCGTCATTACCGGCCGCGTCGTCGACAGCGCGGTGGTGAGTGCCGCGCTGGTGCATGAATTCGGCTGGTCCTGGCATGACTACGACAAGTTGGCCCAGGCCGCATTGGCCGGGCACATCATCGAATGTGGCGCCCAGTGCACCGGCGGCAATTTCACCGACTGGCGCGACGTGCCCGATTACGAACACATCGGCTTCCCCATCGTTGAAGTCAGCGCCGACAGCCAGTTCATCGTCAGCAAGCCTGAGGGCTCCGGCGGCCTGGTCACGCCGCTGACGGTTGGCGAACAGATGCTCTATGAAATCGGCAACCCCCAGGCCTACCTGTTGCCTGACGTGGTCTGCGATTTCACCCAGGTCAAACTCGTGCAACAAGGTAAAAACGCGGTCCGGGTGCATGGCGCCAAAGGCTTGCCACCGACCGATCAGTACAAGATCAGCGCGACTTACCCGGACGGTTTCCGCTGCACCGCCAGTTGCCTGATCGCCGGCATCGATGCGGTGGACAAGGCCGAACGGGTCAGCCAGGCGATCATCAACAAGACCTCGGATATTTTCAGCCAGCGCGGTTGGGCGCCTTTCAGTGAAGTGAACATCGAACTGCTCGGCAGCGAAGCCACTTACGGCCCTCACGGCCAACGCCAGGACAGCCGTGAAGTGGTGATCAAACTCGCCGTGCGTCATCCGAGCAAACAGGCATTGATCGTGTTTTCCCGGGAGATCGCCCAGGCCGCCACCGGCATGGCGCCGGGGCTGACCGGGATTGTCGGCGGACGGCCGACGGTGTATCCGCTGATCCGGCTGTTCTCGTTCCTCATCGACAAAAGCGCCTGCACGCTGGAAATTGATATCAAGGGTCAGCGCCACCCGTGCGCCCTGCCCGCTGTCGATGTGCTCGATCCGGATGACTTGCCCGTTCCGTTCGACCCGCCGCAACCCACCGGCCGCGCCGATGCCAGCGTGGCCCTGATCAAACTCGCCGTGGCCCGCTCCGGTGACAAGGGCAATCACAGCAACATCGGCGTCATGGCCCGTGAGCCCGAGTATTTGCCCTGGATCGCCGAGGCCCTGACGCCTGAGGTGATGGTCGACTGGATGAGCCACGTCCTCGACCCGGTACATGGACGTGTCGAGCGTTGGTATTTGCCCGGCACTCACAGCTTCAATTTTCTTCTGGAAAACGCCCTCGGCGGTGGCGGCGTGGCCAGCCTGCGGATCGATCCGCAAGGCAAGGCCTTCGCCCAGCAGTTGCTGGACATCCAGATTCCGGTGCCCCAGCGCATCGCCGACCAGGTCAACTAGAGGACTGTCGCCATGGCGTACGATTCGATTTTCAAAGCCGATCTGTTTGCAGGCCAAAACATCATCGTCACCGGCGGCGGCAGCGGCATCGGCCGCTGCACCGCCCACGAACTGGCGGCACTCGGCGCCCACGTGCTGCTGGTCGGGCGCAAGGCTGACAAGTTGAAAAGCGTCGCCGCCGAGATTGCCGAAGACGGTGGCAAGGCGGACTGGGCCACCTGCGATATTCGTGAAGAAGAAGCGGTCACGCAGCTGGTCAGCGAGTTGATTCGCAAGCACGGTCCGATTCACGGGCTGGTCAACAATGCCGGCGGCCAATACCCGTCGCCTCTGGCTTCGATCAATCAAAAAGGTTTCGAAACCGTGATGCGCACCAACCTGGTGGGCGGTTTCCTGATGGCTCGGGAAGTGTTCAATCAGTCGATGAGCAAACACGGCGGCGCCATCGTCAACATGCTCGCCGACATGTGGGGCGGCATGCCCGGCATGGGCCACTCGGGCGCTGCGCGTTCTGGTATGGATAACCTCACCAAGACCGCTGCCTTCGAATGGGGTTATGCCGGGGTGCGGGTCAACGCGGTGGCGCCGGGCTGGGTGGCATCGAGCGGCATGGACACCTACGAAGGTGCGTTCAAAGCAGTGATTCCGACCTTGCGCGAACACGTGCCGCTCAAGCGCATCGGCACTGAATCGGAAGTCAGCGCGGCGATTGTTTTCCTGCTTAGCCCGGCCGCGGGGTTCGTCAGTGGGAGCACGCTGCGCATCGACGGTGCGGCGAGCCTTGGCGGTCGGGCATGGCCGATTCACAAGGCGCAGAACAGTGAGTCGTATAACGGCTTTCATCGAGCGTATTTACCCGACGTACTCAAGGACAAGGAATAAGCCATGCCGGTGATCCAGTCCCAAATCGACCCGTTCATCGAACAGTTCGCGCAGAACCGCACCGCGATGCTGGTCGGCATCGAGCAGGTCCGCCAGCTCGAACAAAACCTGGTGAACAAGGCGGCCGAAGCCAAGCCAAAATTCGACAAGCGCGGCCAGTTGCTGCCCCGTGAACGCCTCAATCTGCTGCTCGACCCTGGCGCGCCGTTCCTCGAACTGGCGAGCCTGGCCGGCTACAAACTTCACGACGACAAGGACGGCAGCTCAGCCGGTGGCGGTTTGATCGCCGGGATCGGTTACGTGTCCGGCGTGCGGGTGCTGGTGGTGGCGAACAACAGCGCGATCAAAGGCGGGACCATTTCCCCCAGCGGCCTGAAAAAGTCCCTGCGCCTGCAACAGATCGCCATGGAGAACAAACTGCCGGTGATCACCCTCGCCGAGAGTGGCGGCGCCAACCTCAATTACGCGGCAGAGATTTTCGTCGAAGGCGCGCGCAGCTTTGCCAATCAGGCGCGGATGTCGGCCATGGGGCTGCCGCAGATCACCGTGGTCCACGGCTCGGCCACGGCGGGCGGGGCTTATCAGCCGGGTCTATCAGATTACGTGGTGGTGGTACGCGGCAAGGCGAAGCTGTTCCTGGCCGGTCCGCCGCTGCTCAAAGCCGCCACCGGCGAAGTCGCCACCGATGAAGAACTGGGCGGCGCCGAGATGCACGCGCAAACCGCCGGCACCGCCGAATACCTGGCCGAGAACGATGCCGATGGCGTGCGCCAGGTGCGCGAGATTGTCAGCCTGCTGTCGTGGAATGCACGGTTACCCGCAGCGCCCGCCCGGTACTGGGAAGACCCGCTCTACCCCATCGACGAGTTGCTCGGACTGATTCCCGATGACCCGAAAAAACCTTATGACGTGCGCGAAATCATCGCGCGGATTGCCGACGGTTCGAGCTTCCTCGAATTCAAGGGCGAGTTCGATCAGCAGACCATCTGCGGCCACTTGCACATTCAGGGTCGCGCCTGCGGATTCATCGGCAACAACGGCCCGATCACGCCCAAGGGCGCGAGCAAGGCGGCGCAATTCATTCAGCTGTGTGACCAGAGCCGGACGCCGCTGCTGTTTTTCCACAACACCACCGGGTTCATGGTCGGCACCGAATCGGAACAGCAAGGCGTGATCAAGCACGGCGCGAAGATGATTCAGGCGGTAGCCAATGCCCGGGTGCCCAAGCTGACCATCGTCGTCGGCGGCTCCTATGGCGCCGGCAACTACGCGATGTGCGGCCGCGGCCTCGACCCACGTTTCATCCTCGCCTGGCCCAACAGCCGCACTGCGGTCATGGGCGGCGCCCAGGCCGGCAAGGTTTTGCGGATCGTCACCGAAGCCAAACAGCTCAAGGACGGCCTGGTGCCCGACCCGAAAATGCTCGACATGCTGGAACAGGTCACCGCGCAGAAACTCGACAGCCAGTCCACCGCGCTGTATGGCAGCGCCAATCTGTGGGACGACGGGCTGATCGACCCCCGGGATACCCGAACCTTGCTCGGCTACTTGCTGGACATCTGTCACGAGGCCGACGTGCGGCCACTGCAAACCAACAGTTTTGGCGTCGCGAGATTTTGATTGATCGTTCCCACGCTCTGCGTGGGAATGCAGCCCGGGACGCTCCGCGTCCCAAAAGCGGACGCAGAGCGTCCAAAGTGGCGTTACCACGCAGAGCGTGGGAACGATCGGGTTCGTCAGGAGAACAATAAAAATGATCTTCACCCAGGAACACGAAGCACTGCGTCGCACGGTCCGCCAATTCGTCGAGCACGAGATCAATCCTCACGTCGAGGAATGGGAGAAGGCCGGGCGCTTCCCGATTCACGAGATCTTTCGCAAGGCCGGTGACCTCGGCTTGCTGGGGATTTCCAAACCGGAACAGTTTGGCGGCATGGGCCTCGACTACAGCTATTCGATCGTCGCCGCCGAAGAGTTCGGCACCATTCACTGCGGCGGGATCCCGATGTCCATCGGCGTGCAGACCGACATGTGCACCCCTGCACTCGCCCGCTTCGGCTCCGATGAGTTGCGCGAAGAGTTTCTGCGTCCGGCGATTACCGGTGAACAGGTCGGCTGCATCGGCGTCTCAGAAGTCGGCGCTGGTTCCGACGTGGCCGGGTTGAAAACCACCGCCCGCAAGGACGGCGATGACTACGTGATCAACGGCAGCAAAATGTGGATCACCAACTCGCCAAGCGCCGACTTCATTTGCCTGTTGGCCAACACCTCTGACGACAAACCGCACGTCAACAAGTCGCTGATCATGTTGCCGATGAACACCCCCGGCATCAGCCTCAGCTCGCACCTGGACAAGCTCGGCATGCGCAGTTCGGAAACCGCCCAGGTGTTTTTCGACAACGTGCGCGTGCCGCAACGCAACCGCATCGGCCACGAAGGCGCGGGCTTCATGATGCAGATGCTGCAATTCCAGGAAGAACGCTTGTTCGGCGCGGCGAACATGATCAAGGGCCTGGAGTACTGCGTCGACAGCACCATCGAGTACTGCAAGGAACGCAAAACCTTTGGCAGCGCGCTGATCGACAATCAGGTCATTCACTTTCGCCTGGCCGAGTTGCAAACCGAAATCGAATGCCTGCGGGCGCTGGTCTACCAGGCCACCGAGCAATACATCAAAGGTCAGGACGTTACGCGCCTGGCGTCGATGGCCAAACTCAAGGCCGGGCGCCTGGGCCGCGAAGTCAGCGACAGCTGCCTGCAATACTGGGGCGGCATGGGCTTCATGTGGGACAACCCGGTGGCCCGCGCCTACCGTGACGTGCGGCTGGTGTCGATCGGCGGCGGTGCCGACGAAATCATGTTGGGGATCATCTGCAAACTCATGGGCATCCTGCCGGGGAAAAAGAAATGAGCGCCCTGCCGGTATGCCAGACCTTGCTGCTCGAATCCCATAACGGCGTGCTGCACATCACCCTCAACCGCCCGGAAAGCCGCAATGCCATGAGCTTGCAGATGGTCGCTGAACTGCGTGCGGTGCTCGCCGCGGTGCGTGACGATCGAGCCGTTCGTGCGCTGGTGATCGGCGGTGCCGGTGGGCATTTTTGCGCCGGTGGCGACATCAAGGACATGGCCAATGCCCGCACTCAAGGCTCCCAGGCCTATCGCGATTTGAACCGGGCGTTCGGCGCGCTGCTGCAAGAAGTGCAACACGCGCCGCAAGTGGTGATCACGGTGCTGCAAGGCGCAGTGCTCGGCGGTGGATTGGGGCTGGCCTGCGTCAGTGACGTTGCTCTGGCCGACCACCTGGCGCAGTTCGGCCTGCCGGAAACCAGCCTCGGTCTGCTGCCCGCGCAGATCGCGCCGTTCGTGGTCCAGCGCATCGGCTTGACCCAGGCACGTCGACTGGCACTGACTGCCGCGCGTTTCGATGGCACCCAGGCGCGGCGCATGGGGTTGGTGCATTTCGTCGAGCATGACGCGCAAGCCTTGGCCGAGCGCCTCGATGAAATCCTCGCCCATGTGTTGTGCTGTGCGCCGGGGGCGAATGCCACGACAAAAAGACTGTTGCTGGCGAGTGCGGGACAACCGTCCGACGCCTTGCTGGATGAAGCGGCCGAGTGGTTCAGCGATGCGGTGACCGGGGCGGAAGGGGTCGAGGGGACCATGGCCTTCGTGCAAAAACGTAAACCGGGGTGGGCCCTCTAAAAGCATCGCAGGCAAGCCAGCTCCCACCTTGAAATGCATTCCAAATGTGGGAGCGGGCTTGCTCGCGAAGAGGCCATCACATTCACCGCGACAACAAGGGAATAACCCATGCCCGGACTCAGCAAAATCCTCATCGCCAACCGCGGTGAAATCGCCTGCCGTATCCAGCGCACCGCCCACGCCCTGGGCTACCGCACCGTTGCCGTGTTCAGCGACGCCGACGCCGATGCCCTGCACGTCCAAATGGCCGATGAAGCCGTCAACATCGGCCCGGCCCCGGTGCAACAGTCCTATCTGAACATCCCGGCAATCATCGACGCCGCCCGGCGCAGCGGTGCCGACGCGATTCACCCTGGCTACGGTTTCCTCTCGGAAAACGCCGAATTCGCCCTCGCCTGCCAATCCGCCGGCATCACCTTCATCGGCCCGAGCCCCGAAGCGATCGAGTTGATGGGCAGCAAGCGGCGGTCGAAACTCGCCATGCTCGCGGCCGGCGTGCCGTGCATCAAAGGCTATCAAGGTGCCGAACAGGACGACGCGACCCTGAGCCGCGAAGCCGAACGCATCGGCTACCCGCTGATGATCAAGGCCAGCGCCGGCGGTGGCGGACGCGGCATGCGCCTGGTGCACAGTGCCGACGATTTGCTGGAACAGCTGCGAACCGCGCGCTCCGAAGCCCTGCACGGGTTCGGCAGCGACGAACTGATCCTCGAACAAGCGCTGATCGATCCGCGTCACGTCGAGGTTCAGGTGTTTGGCGACCAGCACGGCAACCTGATCTACCTCGGGGAGCGCGACTGTTCGATCCAGCGCCGCCACCAGAAAGTCATCGAGGAAGCGCCCTGCCCGGTGATGACCAGCGAATTGCGCCAAGCCATGGGCGAAGCGGCGCTCATGGCCGGGCGCGCGGTGAATTACGTGGGTGCCGGCACCGTGGAGTTCCTGCTGGATGCACGCGGGCAGTTCTACTTCCTGGAGATGAACACCCGGCTGCAAGTGGAACACCCGGTGACCGAATTGATCACCGGCCTTGATCTGGTGGCTTGGCAACTGCACGTCGCCGAGGGCCTGCCGCTGCCTTTGAAACAGGAAGAGGTGAAACTCAACGGGCATGCCATGGAAGTGCGTTTGTACGCCGAAGATCCGGCCCAGGGCTTTTTGCCGCAAACCGGTCGAATCGAGGCTTGGGAGCTCGCGCTGCAGGACGGTGTGCGGATCGATCATGGCTTGATCGAAGGCCAGGACATCAGCCCGTTCTACGATCCGCTGCTGGGCAAGATCATCGCCCATGGCGCCACCCGTGAAGAAGCCCGGCGCAAGCTGCTGCGGGCAGTGCAGGACAGCGTGCTGCTGGGCGTGCAAAGCAATCAGCGCTTGCTTGCCAGCCTGCTGCAACACCCGCAGTTCATCAGCGGCGAATTCAGCACCGGGTTCATCCCGAGCTGTTTCGCCGACCATCCTTGTCTGCATCCGCCGGTGCCGAGCGCCGAAGAGCTGGCCATTGCGGCTACGTTGTTCTATCACACGTCGGCGCAGTCTCATCCCGCCCCGCTGGCCGGCTGGCGGAACAACGCCAGCGTGCCCCTGCATTATCGAATCGGTCTGGGGGATCAGGACTGGCCGGTGGAGTTGAATTCAGGGCCTGACGCACCGTATCGCTTGCAAGTCGGCGACCGAACCCTCGAGTTGAAGGTCATCCAGTGCGACGGTCACTGGGCAACCCTGATGATCGACGGCGTCCGCCAACGCCATGCCTACCGCCTCGCGGCCGGGCAACTCTGGCTGTTCACCCGCCCCGGCAGCCTGCGACTGATCGATCGCACCCAGGCGTTGGTCAGCAGCCAGGCCAGCGTCAGCTCCGGCACCCTCAAGGCGCCCATGGACGGGGCGATCGTCGACGTGCTGGTCAGCGAGGGTAGCCCGGTCAGCAAGGGCCAGCTATTGGTGGTGCTTGAAGCGATGAAAATGGAGCACCCGCTCAAATCAGGTATCGACGGGGTGCTTAAACGCTTGCAGGTCCGGGTCGGCGATCAGGTCAAAAATCGTCAGATTTTGTTGGAGGTCGAATAAGCCGCTAGGCGGATCCGCCGGCTTTGGCTACGCTCAAGCCCTATCACGACGCGGATACCAGGAACCCTGCAATGCCTCACTGGCTGGTGATCGATCTGGAAGCCACCACCGATGACGGTGGCTGGCCAGTAACGGAAATGGAAATCATCGAAATCGGTGCCACCCTCGTGGACCGCAAAGGACGCGAAGTGGATTACTTCCAGTGCTTCGTACAGCCGTTGCGACGCCCGCTGCTGACGCCGTTTTGCCGGGAATTGACGCACATCACCCAGGCCAATGTCGACGCCGCGCTGACGCTGAGCGAGGTCTGGCCGTCGTTCGAGCAATGGCTCGTGCGCCATCAATCGGAGCTGGAGGGCTGGGCCAGTTGGGGCGACTACGATCGCAAGCAACTGCTTCAGGAATGGCAGCGACTGCAACTGACGAGCGTTCTCGCCAGCGTGCCGCACATGAATCTCAAGCAGCGCTTTGCCAAGGCCCGACGCCTGGAGCGTCCTCTGGGGCTCAACGGCTCGCTGCAACTGGCGGGCATGCAGTTCAATGGCCAACAGCATCGGGCACTGGAAGATGCGCGCAATACGGCGCGTCTGTTGCCACAGGTTCTCCCGCCGGAGAGGTGACGGCGTTCGAGGCCTTGTGCATACTGGCCGGCCCTTTTTAGCCCTTTTCGAGGAATCGCCCATGTTTAAAGTCAACGAGTACTTCGACGGCACCGTCAAGTCGATCGCCTTTGGCACCGCTGAAGGTCCTGCGACCATCGGCGTCATGGCTCCGGGCGAATACGAATTCGGCACCAGCCAGCGCGAAATCATGCACGTGGTGACCGGCGCCCTGACCGTCAAACTGCCTGACAGCAGCGACTGGGAAACCTTCGCCGCCGGCAGCCAGTTCAACGTGCCTGCCAACAGCAAGTTCCAGTTGAAAGTGGCCGTCGACACCGCTTACCTGTGTGAATACCGCGGCTAACCCCCCGGGTTTTCACAGCGACAAAAAAAATGCCCGCGTCCTTTTTGGACGCGGGCATTTTTCATTCAGTCTGTTTATTCCAGGATCGTCACCGGCATACCGACTTCAAGTTGGCCGTTGCTGTCGTTGACCAGGTTCTGCCCGAACATCGCGCCGTCGGCCTCGGAACGGTATTTCTGCAACGTGGCCAGAGGTTCGCGATCATCGCTTCGCTCACCGGTTTGCGGGTCGATGGTGGTCAGGATGCAGCGTGAACAGGACTTGACCACGCGGAACTCGACATCGCCAATGCGGATACGCTTCCAGCTATCTTCGGCAAAGGCCTCGCTGCCCTCGATCACCAGGTTCGGTCGAAAACGCAGCATTTCCAGCGGTCGCCCGACCTTTTTCGACAAGTCCTCCAGGGATGCCTGCCCGATCAGCAACAGCGGGAAGCCATCGGCGAAGGCCACTTGATCGTCATCCCGGCCGTAGCCCGCTTGCGTGGTGCGCGCGCGATCCAGAGGAATTTGCACCAGGCGCGTCGGTTTTCCGATGAACTCACTGACCCAGGCACCGGCCTCATCACCGGCATCGGGCACCCGCAGACTGTCTTTGAAGATTGTCACACCGCGCAGTTCAGCGTCGCTGCCTGGCAATGCAATGTCGATGGGTGAGCGCCCGGGAGCACTGAGGGTCAAGCCACCGTCGGCATTCCACAACGCCGACAACTGACTCATCTGCCCCACCGCTCGCTGGGTCAGAAAGCGCCCGCTGGCCTCGTCCACCAGCATCCAGCGTCGATCACCGTCCAGACCCAGCTTATCGAGTCTGACCTGTTGCAGGGTCTCGCCCTTGCCGGATTTCAACGGATAACGGTAAAGCGCGCTAAGACGCAACATGGCCAGCTCCCTGGAGGGCAAAAAATGCCACCCTATACGAGCTTGCTCATTGAATCAAAGGCTGAGCGTTGGACGCAACATACCTGTGGGAGATCGTGTGCAGCCTTTACATCTTTATCAGGCCGGCACTTCATCGAGCATCAGGCGCTGGCGCACGACGTCGACGAGTTTGTCCGGCTGGAACTTGGAGAGGAAATTGTCGCAGCCGACCTTCTTGACCATCGAGTCGTTGAAACTGCCCGACAGCGACGTGTGCAGCACCACGTAGAGGCCACGCAGGCGCGGGTCGTTGCGGATTTCGGTGGTCAGGCGATAGCCGTCCATTTCCGGCATTTCCGCGTCGGTAAACACCATCAGCAGTTTGTCGGTCATCGACACGCCGGTATCAGCCCAGGCCTTGAGCATGTTCAGTGCCTTCAAGCCGTCGCTGGCGATGTGCATCTTCACGCCCAACTGGCCCAGGGTGTCGCGCAATTGCGACAAGGCGACGTTGGAGTCGTCCACCAGCAGCACTTCACGGCCACGGGCGCGTTCCAGCACCGGGTCGTCGAGTTTCTCGCGCGAGACCTTGGCGTTGTACGGCACGATTTCCGCCAGGACTTTTTCAACGTCGATGATCTCCACCAACTGGTCGTCGACCTTGCTGATGGCGGTCAGGTAATGCTGGCGGCCGGCGCTGGTCGGCGGCGGCAAAATGGCTTCCCAGTTCATGTTGACGATGCGGTCCACGCCACCGACCAGGAACGCCTGCACCGAGCGGTTGTACTCGGTGACGATGATTGTACTGGTAGGGCTAGGCACCAGCGGACGCATGCCGATAGCCTGGGACAGGTCGATCACCGGCAGCGTCTGGCCACGCAGGTTGACCACGCCGCAGACAAACGGATGGCGCTGGGGCATCAGGGTCAGCTTCGGCAGCTGCAACACTTCCTGCACTTTGAAGACGTTGATCGCGAACAATTGACGACCGGCCAGCCGGAACATGAGAATTTCCAGGCGATTCTCACCCACCAGTTGTGTGCGTTGGTCTACCGTGTCGAGAATGCCGGCCATTAATGACTCCTGGGCTTGTACTGATGAATTCACTAAAGAGGGTTATCGGCTGTATTTGCCAGAGCTTGACCCTGAGACAAAATGCCACGATCAGGCATTGATGTCACATTAACATCATGCTTTACTGGCGCCGTGATTTCATCTGCTTCATTCCCTGCGGCGCGACCTCGGTTTGCACGTTAGGTTCCCCTGTGTAAGGGATTCCCCTAGTAACAATCAGGCCCAACCTGATATTCGCAATATCCAATAGCCATTAATGTGACGCCATTCTCATTGCATGAACGGAGTCAGGCTTTTGTGTGCGATCGCAGGTAAGTGGCCATCCACCTTCTCGAGTTCCCCAGCCTGCACCCAGGCCTGCCGGAGCGCGATCTCATGCCGGCATGGCAGCGTCGGGACGCAGGGCGTCTTCGTCGACACACACGACATCCCCTCATTTGACATGACGTTGTGGAGATAAGCATGCCGAACGACCCTAAGCAGTGGGCTCAGCGCTTTCCGGAGTTCCTCGTCGAGGCGGAAACACTCCTGGCCAAATCGGAGGAGTGCCTTAGCCACCTGCAGTTGATCAGCAATGACAAGGACGCAATCGATTGCATGCTCAGCAGCCTTCTCAAACTGGCCAGCAAGGCCGATGCCCTGGCGCTGGAAGCGGTGTCTGAATTTTCGCTGCACATCCATGGCTTGCTGAACCACGCTCAAAGCCACATGGAACTGCATGACCAGGCCCTGGGTGCTTTGAAGGATTGCTTCACGTTGATGGCCTGGCAACTCGAACTCATCGACCAGACCACCGGCCAACTCAGCCTGGATGACAGCGAACAGACTTCGCTGATCGAAGCCTTTGCATTTCAGGTCGGACAAAGTCATTTTCAATTGCCGGTTAATTCCAAACCGTTCACGCTCGTTTCCTATTCGGAGCGCCAGGCTTAATTCGCCTGATAACATTGCCGTGTGGCGTATTCTTATTGCCATGATGCCGCTCATTAACTTGAGTGCGCTCATGTCGCAATTGAATAATTCATACCTGTCAGCGACAGCGCGATACAAATAACTATTCCCTTCGTAAACTTTTTCCATTGTGGAACTATCGTCCATAACGTTTTAATTCCTGACCAAATAGACATATATAGCAAACGCGACCAACGGTATCTTAAGTGGTATTATGCCGACCATTAGTTGACGCCAATTAATGGCAAAGTGACTTCAGATGAGATCAGCCCGATAAGTTACAGGCTGTCATTCAACCCTGGACTGCACTGCTCAAGACGAGTCACTACAGATTTTCAGACAGAGACCCGTCAACACTATGGCCGGTCTGCCCGCAGCGAACATCCATTGGCTCCATCCGCTATGTACGCCAGTCTCAAGTCAATCACCCTATGGCCACCCTCCCAAAAACACGCGCGACGGTTCACGCTTTTGCTGTGCACCGGTGCGGCACTTGGCAGCCTGCTGGTTTTCAGCCTGTCTATTCCAATGCCGGTGAGCCTGCTGATACTCAACATGACGGCACTGGCCTGCGTCTGGGTGCAACATTGCCTCTCACGTAAATCAATAAAATTTCAGCCGCAAGAGTTGGCCGACCGTTTACTGGAAGTACAGGAAAACGAGCGTCACCGACTCAGTCGAGAACTGCATGACGACATTGGTCAATTACTGACCGCTGCCAAACTTCAAAGTGAATGGCTCAAACGCCGAATGCCTGAAGACATGCAAGGCCAGTGTTCGGTGCTCTGCGACACGCTGGATGAAACCCTGACCAAGGTTCGTGATGTCTCGGCCATTCTCAATCCAAGGCAGTTGGCCAGTCTCGGGCTGGAAGCCAGCCTGCGTGCGCATTTGCTCAAGACCCTGGCCAATACCTCGATACACTGGAGCCTGGAATGCCATCAACGCTTGACCGGCATACCGGAAGAAATGGCGGTGGCCGCCTTTCGAATCACCCAGGAAGCGGTGACCAATATTCTGCGCCACGCCAAAGCGAACAACTTGTTGATCCGCCTGCAACGCATGCCCCTGGGCCTGACACTGTTAATCAGCGACGATGGACTGGGGTTCGCGCCAGCCGCCGACCCGGGTCGAGAGGGACAGCGCGGTATGGCCGGAATGGTGGAACGGATCGATCAACTGGGCGGTACCCTGGTCGTGACCAGCGAGCCGGGCAAAGGCACTCAAATCGAAGCACTCTTTCCCTGGGCGCCCCGTGCGCTCGAACGGGCCAGTACGAATAAGGTTTTGCATTGACTTGTAACTTACTTCTGGTGGATGACCACTCGCTTATCAGGGCAGGCGTGCGCGCTCTGGTGCTGGATATTCCCGGCTATGCGGTTATTGGAGAGGCCAGTGACGGATCGCAGTTGCTCGAGATGGTCGAGAAACTGGTGCCTGACATTGTTCTTCTGGATATCTCAATGAAAGAGACAGGCGGACTTGAGGCCTTGCAACGACTCAAGCGGGTACGCCCGCAAAGCAAGGTGCTGATCCTGTCGATGCACACCGATCCTGCACTGATCATGCAGGCGCTTGAGTCCGGTGCTCACGGCTATTTGCTCAAAGACACCACGGCGACCGAGCTGGAACATGCCCTGGATGCCTTGCGCAACAACGAGCGCTACCTGAGCCCGGCCATCGCGCATACGGTCATCAACCAGGCACTGATCCGCAACCAGAAACACCAGCCCGAGACGGCGGACTCGCATAACCTGACGGCCCGCCAGCTGGAAATCCTGCGACTGATCGTGCGCGGCAAATCCACCCGGGAAATCGCCAATGGCCTGGGCCTCAGTATCAAAACCGTTGAAACCCACCGCTCGCAGATCATGAAGCGCTTGCAGATCTACGACGTGGCCGGCCTGGTGCTGTTTGCCGTGCGTGAGCAAATCATCAGTCTGGATGACTAGCCGCTTTCGAAGCACTCAGCAGCGGCGAGTTCTGCGGCAAATGCACGCGCAATGCCGCTGGGCGCGCCGAGAATCGCAAACTCTCACCCTCGATAGGTTCGCCATCCAGATTGATGTAGAGGCCTTCCGAGACCTTGATTTCAACCCACGGCAGGCGAGCTCGCACAAACATGTTGTCGATGCCGAAGCCATCGGCCAGCAACGTTTTCAACGTGCTGACCACTTCCTGCGGCGCAGGCAAGATGCTGATATCCAGCAGACCATCGTCAGCCAATGCCTCCGGGCACAGCACGTGACCACCGCCCGCCTGCCGACCATTGCCGATACCCAAGGCCAATAGTTCACCGCTCCAATGAAAGTCCGGCCCCTGCAACTCGCCGTAGGCCGCATGCAACTCACTGAAACGCGATAACCCGGTGAACAGATAAGCGGCGCCCCCGAGGACTTTTTTCAAGTCTTCCGAGGTGTTCGCCGTAACCTGGCTACCAAAGCCGCCAGTGGCCATGTTCAAAAAGACCTGCCCACCCACCTCTCCCAGATCGATCGCGTGCGGGGCCGAGTCCAGAAGGTCCAGCGCCAGAGCGGGTTCCAGCGGTACACCCGCGGCGCGAGCAAAATCGTTGGCGGTGCCCAGCGGCATCAGTACCAGACTGGCCTGCGTGGAGTGCGCGGCCATCGCCTCGGCGATATCACGCAAGGTGCCATCACCGCCACCGGCGATCAGTTGCCTATAGCCTGCATTCAGCGCTTCTTCCACCAGCCGCTGCGCGTCCCCCGCCTCCCAGGTCACTCGGACCGCCAACTCCCAGCCCTGCTGGCGCTTGACGTCGACGGCTGCGCGGACTTCTTCATTGAGTGCCTGCTTGCCATGCAGAATCAACAACGCCTTGCGCTCACCCATTATTGTCGCTCCCATGTTTGGAATCCGTATGGGAGATGTTGACCTCACCATCCCCTATAAAAGTCGCAAGGATTTGATTTTTTTTGAGTGTGCAGCCTTGCGGTCCTACAGGGCGGGATATTTTCTTACAACATGTGCGGAATCGGCTCAATTGACCAACCGTGGTGATTGGTACACCTTGGTGTCCGCGGCACCGTCATCAACATTAAATACAGGGATGTGCAAACCATGAGTAGACCCTCTTCAAGGACCACACAAAGCGCAATCAACAAAAGTGTCGGCCACGCCATGGGCTCCCAAGCAAGGAGCGTTTCAGTCCATGCAAAGTCATGACATCAGGTTACCGATCAACCAGGTCGCGCCATTGGCAGAAAATCGCGCCAATCACCAGGCTGAATTCAGTAACAGCGCAAAGCCCGCCCGAGGAGTTGACATGGAACCTCGCGTCATTGAACTCGAGACACACCTCAAATACCTCCGAAGAGAGATGGAAGAGATCCGTGGTCATGTTAAATCCATCAAACACCGGCTGGCCTATTCCGCAGGTGGAACAGCCGTTGTCCTGGGGCTGCTGGGCTGGATCGCCAACAGCCGCTTCGATCAGATCGTTACACTTCTGGCTCGTTGAACGCCAGTCGTGTACGCAAGCCCCGGCGCGATCAGCCGGGCTAGCGTAGCAAGACTGTCAGCGGGATCAGCTCAGGACTTCACTCAGCGGAATGAAGTTAACGTAATCGCCTTTGATCAACGTGCGGTCTTCCAGCACTTCAACCAGGCCATCGGCCCAGGCGGCACTGCGAAGCACCCCAGAGCTCTGATTCTTGTAGATGATTGCCTGACCCTTCTCCAGGCGGCCACGCAGATACTCTCGGCGATTGCCTGCCTTGGGCCAATCGAACCCTGCCGGCACCTGGAACTTCAACGGCTCAACCTCTTTCACGCCTTGGCGACGTAAGAGATAGGGTCTCGCCAACAAGGCAAATGTAACCAGCGTCGATGCCGGGTTGCCGGGCAAACCAATCACAGGGACGTCGCGAAAATGCCCGAACGTCAGGGGCTTGCCTGGCTTGATGGCGAGTTTCCACAGGCTCAACTCGCCCTCTTCGCGCAAGGCAATGCCCAGAAAATCGGCCTCTCCGACAGACACACCGCCGGTAGAAAGGATCAGGTCGACATCCTTCAACTCGCCAAGGCGGGCGCGGGTGGTCGGTAAATCATCTGGAAGAATTCCGGCATCGATCACTTCACAGCCCAGATGCTGCAACCAACTGCACAGCAACACGCGATTACTGTTGTAAATCTGTCCCGGCCCAAGGGGCTGGCCCGGCTCTATCAATTCATCTCCGGTTGACAGAACCGCAACACGGACCTTGCGAACCACCTCAAGCTCAGCGCATCCCAGCGACGCTGCCAGGCCCTGCTCGATAGGTCCGAGGCGTGTGCCAGCCGGCAAAACAAGTTCGCCAACGGTGGTTTCCTGGCCTTGTGGGCGGATGTTTTGACCCGGGGTCATCGTCTCGATAAAACGGACGCGCTCATCCGCCTGGACCTCGGCGTTCTCCTGCATTTCGACGCAATCAGCACCCTCCGGTACTGGCGCACCGGTAAAGATCCGGGCGCAGGTCCCTGGCTTCAACGGTTCGGGAGCCTGGCCGGCAAAAATCTTCTGACTGACCACCAACGGCTCTCCCGTCCAGTCAGCGATGCGCAAGGCATAGCCGTCCATGGCACTGTTCGGCCAGGGCGGCAGATCAAGCGTCGAGACCAGATTATCGGCCAGTACACGACCTTCAACCTGCGCCAACGGCAAGCACTCACGCTCACAGATCGCTGAAGCCTCAGCCATTTCCAGCAAACGCGCCAACGCTACCTCGACCGCCATCAAGCTGCCGGTTTTGCCAGGCTTACCCACGGGATTCACAGGGTTCCGCCTGTTTCAGGTGAGCCACGAAATTGCAGGGACGGTGCCGCGAATCCAGCTGTTCAGCAAGAATGCCATCCCAGCCGGTGCGCACAGCGTTGGTCGAACCCGGCAAGCAGCAGACCAGCGTGCCATTGGCCAACCCCGCCAGAGCCCGGGACTGAACAGTCGACGTGCCAATATCCGCGACCGAAATTTGCCGGAACAGCTCGCCAAAACCATCGACTTGCTTGTCCAGCAGACAGCTCACCGCTTCGGGTGTGCTGTCGCGCCCCGTGAACCCCGTACCGCCGGTGATCAACACCACCTGCACGACATCGTCGGCAATCCAGTTGGCGACTTGCGCGCGAATTTTGTAGAGATCATCTTTAAGCAAAACCCGAGCGGCCAGGTTGTGACCGGCAGCGCTCAAGCGGTCGACGAAGACCTGTCCTGACGTATCGGTTTCCAGGGTGCGGGTATCGCTGACAGTCAACACCGCTATGTTGAGCGGCGCGAAAGGTACTTCAGCCTTGGCTTTCATAGGCTCGTCCAGTTGTAGGATAAACAGCCCGGTGTTATATCACAGCGCCTCGTTTTTTCGCCGCCCCCATGGAGACTTGCCATGCCCTCGAATACTCAATTGCCGCCCTGCTCCATTCTGCTCCTGGCAGGTGGCCGAGGCCAACGCATGGGCGGCCAGGACAAGGGTTTACTGGAATGGCATGGTGAGCCGCTGATTGTGCATTTGCATCGCAAGACTCGCGAGCTGAGTGACGACCTGATCATCTCCTGCAACAGGAACCTGGAAAAATACGCGCCTTACGCCGACCGACTGGTCCATGACGATGAAGGCGACTTCCCGGGACCCTTGGCCGGTATTCGCGCAGGACTCAAGGCCGCCCGCCATCCCAGTCTGCTGGTGTTGCCGTGCGACGTGCCGCGCATCGATGCGGCCCTGCTCCACAGCATGCGCGAAACGGCCCGCCAGCATCCGGACAAACCATTGATGCTGCGCCATGACGAGCATTGGGAACCGTTGCTTTGCATCATCCCCGTAGCACTCTCGGCGGATTTCGAACAGGCATGGCACGACGGCGAACGCAGTCCGGGTCGCCTCATGCGCAAACTGGGCGCAACCGCCCTGCAATGCCCCGACAATGACCCTCGGCTGGCCAACCTCAACACGCCAGAGCTGTTAAGCACACACCGCACTGTGTCAGACTGACACGAGAAGGAACTTGCGCGCGTTGTTTACGTCTCAAGCTCAGTAACCAAAAGAATTCATATTCGGAGACACACTCATGACTCAACGGACCCTCGCCACTTTCATGCTCGCACTGGGCCTCGCGACCCTCGCCGGTTGCGCATCGCCTACAGTGATCACCTTGAATGATGGTCGCGAAATCCAGGCCGTCGACGCGCCAAAATACGATGACGAATCGGGTTTCTACGAGTTCGAACAGCTGGATGGCAAGCAAACCCGCATCAACAAGGATCAGGTTCGTACCGTTAAAGAGTTGTAATCTTTACGGCACCACCGGATACAGAAAAGCCCGCTTATAGCGGGCTTTTTCGTGCCTGAAGCAGGGTGATCACCATTGCAGGGTGATGGTGCTCTCAAACTCACGCTGCTGGCCAGTGACCGGGTCGACAAACCGCAACCCCTGAGCCAGCAGCTTCAAGGGGTTGGCATAGTCGTCCTCGACATCCTTGAGCACCTGCGGGTAGAACGGATCGTTGCAGATACTGGCGCCCAAAGCGCTCATGTGCACCCGCAACTGATGTTTCTTGCCGGTCACCGGGTAAAGTCCATAACGCCAGAGATCGCCGTTCTTTTCACGAACCTCGACTGCCGTCTCGGTGTTGCTGACGCCCGGACCTTCCTGCATGCGAAAGAACGGCTCGCCATCGACCAGCCTGCTTTTATGAACCAATGGAAAGGTGAGTTCCGGCAATGCGCGGGCGATGGCTTCGTAGCGTTTTTCGATTTGGCGTGTAGGAAATAATGACTGGTAAGCCGAGCGGCTCTCGGGGTTCGCTGAAAACAACACCAGTCCCGCCGTATGTCGGTCAATGCGATGCAAAGGCACCAGATGCGGGTTATCCAGTCGACGGATCAACCGTCGCAACAAGGTCTGTTCCACGTATTCGCCAGCCGGGGTCACTGGCAGAAAATGCGGCTTGTCCGCCACCACCAGATGGTCGTCGGCGTACAGGATCGACTCGACCACCGGGATCGGTTTCTCGTCCGGCACCTCACGGAAGTAATGAATCCGCAGGCCTTCCTTGTAACGCATATCAAGGGCAATCGGTTGACCGTGCCCGTCAAGCACGCGACCACGAGCAATTCTGTCCAGCCATTGTTCACGACCGATAGCGCTGAAGTGTTCACACAGGCAATCGAGCACGGTCTGCCACGGACCCGGCGGCAAGTAGAGCGTGCTGGCCTGATTGTGCGCAGCAGAAAAAGATGAAGTGGACATTCGAAAGCTCTGACCCTCAATACAGGTCGGCATTATCCAACAGTGGCCGGAACGAACCTAGAAGAGAATCCTCAAGCCGGGATCTGCGCACGCGCCGCCGCCTCGGTGAACTCCTTAAGCCAGCGCAACACATCAACCGCTTCCCAGCGACCTGGATCATAAAGCGCATACAACAACCCCTGGTAGCCAACGACATCCAGCTGCCGGTGATAACCCGCGCGCTGGAACAACGCTTCAATTTCGGCAAAACAGGTATTGAAGTGCAGTTTGTTGAAAGGGGTTTTTCCTTCCAGGACCAGTCCATCCAGGCGCAATTCGAGGACGGCCTCGCGCACAACATCCGCCGACATCCGGTTAACGCTGTTTTTCAATTGTTCGACATTGACCAAGGCTCATCCCTCTGACTTCCGGGATCGCTCGCCCAAACCCGAAACAGGGAAAGCACGGCAGGCGATCAGAATAACTGTACAGGCATACAGTAACTCAATAATCAGCCTTTCGCCAATGCATGAAACGTAGAGCGCGACGGGTGGGAGTGATGCCGACAGCGTCGCGGATCAGCGTAAGAACGCCACGACCTGCTCCCCATCAAAGGGCCACACCAACTCAGCACCGGTATCAACCCGACGCAGTACCGGAATACGCAAGCTGTACGCTTCGAAGTAGGTCTCCTCATCAGCGATGTCCACCAGTTCCACTAACAAACCGTGCTCGACAAACTCCATCAGCATGGCTTCAGCGACTTCACAGAGATGGCAACCAAGGGTGCCGAAAAGCTGACATTCAGGAGGCATGACAACGAGACCAAGCAAATTAAGCGTTCATTCTAGGCCCGCCAGCAACCGCAGTCGAGCCAACACCTCAGACGTCTGGGCAGCGGCCGATTTCAAAAGATTTCGGTAAACCCCTGACTCAAATCATTCGTGAGCAATCTCATTTACGCGATGCTCGCAGCTATTTTGCCTCTACGCTTGAGTAGCCAGATCCCTTCACCGGAGTTTTTTGTGTTCGCCAATCTCTTGATCATCCTCGCCTCCTCTCTGGTGGTGATTGCACTGTTCCAGCGCCTGCGTCTGCCACCGGTGCTGGGCTATCTGTGCGTAGGGCTGATGATCGGGCCGACGGCATTCAACTGGGTGAATGAAAGCGAAGAGTTGCCAGACCTTGCCGAACTGGGTGTGGTGTTTCTGCTGTTCTCCCTGGGGCTGGAGTTTTCCCTGTCGAAAATGATCGCCCTGCGCCGGGTGGTATTTGGCCTTGGCAGCCTGCAAGTGTTGGTGTCCGGGCTATTGATGGGGGCATTGCTGATCCTGTTCGGCATGCCGGCGACGCCTGCCTTGTTACTCGGAGCCGGTCTGTCGCTGTCTTCCACCGCCATCGTCAGCAAAGAGTTGGGCAGCCTCGGTGAGATTTTCAGCAGCCACGGCCAGAACGCCATCGCCGTATTGCTGTTCCAGGATGTGGTGGCTGTGCTGCTGTTGACCCTGGTGCCGGTGTTCGCCGGCAACAGCGATCAGGCCTGGTACTGGGCATTGCCGATCACGTTGGGCAAGACCGTCGTGCTGTTCGTTGGTCTGCTGATGGCCAGTCGCTGGTTGCTGCCCCGTCTGTTTCATGAGGTCGCCGCCGCCCGCTCTCCGGAGCTGTTCGTGCTGCTGGCGCTGGTCATCGTTTTGCTGACTGCGTGGCTGACTCACCTGCTCGGCCTCTCCCCTGCCCTGGGCGCATTTCTCGCCGGCATGCTGCTGGGGGAGAGCCACTATCGACATCAGATCGAGGCAGACATCCGCCCGTTCCGCGACATCCTGCTCGGGTTGTTTTTCGTCAGCATCGGCATGCTGATCGACTTGCAGCTGTTTGCCAGCCACGGCCTGCTGATCCTCGGCCTGACACTTGGGTTACTGCTCATCAAGGGCGCAGTGGTCGCGTTGCTGGTCAAATGGCGCGGCAGCGACGGCGAAACCGCGTGGCGCAGCGGCCTGGCATTGGCTCAGGGTGGCGAGTTCTGCTTCGCGCTGATGGCACTGATGCAGCAAAACAAAATGATGCCCGCCGACTTTGGAGGCCTTTTGCTGGCTGCGACATTCTGCTCGATGCTGGTTACACCGTTGCTGCTGCGCGCGGCGCCCCACCTTGCAACACGCCTGCATCGCAATCCCAACGAAGAAGTCAAACTGGCAGAAATCAGCGCGCTCAACGCCGACTTGCACAACCACGTCGTGATCTGTGGCTATGGTCGTGTGGGGCAGTCCATCGGCCGCGCGCTGCGCAACGCGCTGCAACCTTACCTGGCACTGGACACCGACCCGGTGCGTGTCCAGGAAGCCGCCGTGGATGAAACCTGTGTGCATTACGGTGACTCGCGACGCGGTGAACTGCTGATGGCGGTAGGTCTGGCGCGCGCCAGGCTGCTGGTGATTGCCGTGGACCAGACCGACATCGCGCTACTGATCCTCCAGGAGGCGCGCCGATTGAACGCAACAATCCCGATCCTGGTACGCACTCGGGACGACAGCCAACTGGCCGAGTTGAAAGCGGCCGGCGCCAGCGAAGTCGTGCCCGAACTCCTGGAGTCGAGCCTGATGCTCGCCTCCCACGCATTGATCATGCTCGGTTTACCCGCGCATCAGGTGCAGGAGCGAGCCGACCAGATACGGCATGACCGCTATCGCCTGCTGCACGGTTTTTATCCCGGGAGCGACGATGAAGAAAAGTGAGTCAATCCTGGCTCACGGCACCGATCTTGTGCACCGACAAGTCCGCGCCGTAATACTCTTCTTCCTGGCTCAGGCGCAGACCATGCAACGCCTTGATCGCGCCATACACCACAAAACCACCGAGCAGCGCGACGATCACACCCAACGAGGTGCCGATCAATTGGCTGATCAGGCTCACCCCACCCAAACCACCCAATGCGCTCTGGCCGAAAATGCCGCAGGCGATTCCACCCCAGACACCGCACAAACCATGCAATGGCCAGACACCCAGCACATCGTCGATGCGCCATTTGACTTGAGCCGCGGTGAAGCACCAGACAAACAAGGTCCCGGCAATCACGCCCGTGATCAGCGCGCCCACCGGATGCATCAGGTCAGAACCGGCGCAGATCGCCACCAACCCGGCCAGCGGGCCGTTATGCAGAAACCCCGGGTCATTGCGTCCGACGATCAGCGCCGCCACGGTGCCGCCGACCATGGCCATCAGCGAGTTCACCGCGACCAATCCGCTGACGCCTTGCAGCGTCTGAGCGCTCATGACGTTGAAACCGAACCAGCCGACGATCAGGATCCACGAACCCAATGCCAAAAAGGGAATGCTCGATGGTGCGAACGCCACCAATCGCCCTTCGCGATAACGCCCATGCCTTGGCCCGAGCAACAACACCGCCGCGAGCGCCAGCCATCCGCCCATGGCGTGCACCACGACCGAGCCCGCGAAGTCATGGAAGCTGGCGCCAAAACGCTCCAGCAACCAGGCCTGCAGCCCGAAATTGCCGTTCCAGATCATGCCTTCAAAGAATGGATAGATGAACGCCACGATCAGCGCCGTCGCACACAACTGCGGGACGAACCTGGCACGCTCGGCAATACCTCCGGAAATGATCGCCGGAATCGCCGCCGCAAAGGTCAGCAGAAAGAAAAATTTCACCAGCCCATAGCCGTGATCGGCGTTGATCACCGCCGCCGGTTGCATGAAGGTGACCCCGTAGGAAATCCAATAGCCTATAAAGAAATAGGCCAGGGTCGAAATGGCGAAGTCGCTGAGGATCTTCGACAAGGCATTGACCTGATTCTTTTGTCGAACCGTACCGACTTCAAGAAATGCAAAACCGGCGTGCATGGCCAATACCATGACCGCACCGATAAGAATGAACAACGTATTGGAGCTATGGACCAGACTGTCCACAGCGCTTTGCAGATTTTCCATGGGGTTGGCAGACCTGAAGGCTAAAAAGGCACCAAAGCGGTTCGCGCAGGGAGGTTGTGCACCAAGTTGCAGCCCGCAAAATCAAAGCGTTGATCCCGGCGAACCGCTTTGGCGCACAAGGTCGAAACCCTGACGCGCGTTTTAATTGTTTGAATCAGGGTTTTCCTGAAATCATGCCCGGCAACAGCGCAACGACGCGGGCTGATGCACCATGACATAGCAAAAGTTGTACCAGTCATTTGTACTGAACCTTCACACTAGGCTCATACTCGAACGCTTCAGAAGCCACTTACGGAGATCACCAATGGCCAGCATCAAAGCAAAGACTGCTCAAGAAATCCTGATGAACGATTTTCAGACACTGGTGAGCGACACCGAACGGTTACTGGAACACACCGCCACCCTGGCGGGCGATCAGGCCGATGAGCTGCGCAGCCAGATCCACGACAGTCTGCTGCGTGCCCGCGAAACGTTGAAACTGACCGAAGACTCCCTGCGCGAACGCGGTCAGGCCGCCGTGACCGCCGCCGAAGATTACGTCCAGACCAATCCATGGCAATCGGTCGGGATCGCGGCGGGTGTCGGCTTTCTGATTGGCCTGCTGGCCACTCGGCGCTGATATGTCTATCGGTGAATCCAGCTCGTCCGCGACGGGCACAAGCTCCTCATCGCGGCGCCTGGGTGCCGCTTTTCTTGGACTGTTGCACAGCCATGTCGAACTGTTCGGCATCGAGTTGCAGGAACAGAAAGCGCGCACCGTAAGCCTGTTGCTGTTTGCAGGCCTTGCGCTGGTCTTTGCCTTGCTGTTGCTGGTGGGATTGTCGACGCTGGTGCTGATCCTGTTTTGGGACACCTACCGTCTGCCAGCGATCATCGGGCTCTGCGTGTTCTACACCCTGGCTGCAATATTCTGTGGCATGCGCCTGAAAGCGGCGATTTTCGATGAGTCGTCGCCCTTCCACGGCACTCTGGAAGAATTGGCCAATGATAGGGAGCGTCTGCTGCCATGAGCCTGCCTGAACTGCCCCATAACAGCTCGCGCACCGAAATGCGCAAGGCGTTGATACGCCTGCGCATGGAAATGCATCGCCAGGAAATTCGTCACGAATCCGCGCAGTTGATGCAACCCTTGAAGCGGGTACGCGGGATGACGCAAAACCTGCACGACGGCTTCGGCATCAAGCACGCCCCGCTCTGGGGCATGGCGGCCGTGACGTTGCTCGGTTTTCTGACCGGTAAAGGCGCCAAGAGCGGCGGTACCAGCGGCCTGACTCGGCTGGTTCGCCTGGGCACAACGCTCGGGCCGCTGATCAAGCTGGTCATGCAAGGCTCTTCGCGTAAAGACTGAATAGCCACTATCTGGCTGCATTCTTGCAATACCACCGGGATTAACCTCTTTATCGAGAGGTTCAATCCTGTGTGCCTACCCGGTATGCGGATTAATCCAAAAACAAGACATTACTAAGGAGGCCTCGTGATCGACGGGCAACCGCTCGCCTGCTTTCAGCCGTTTATCGATACCGCCACCGGTCGTATCGCCGGTGTGGAAGCGCTGGGCCGACTGCGTCAGGCCGACGGTCAACTGGCCTCGGTAGGACCGCTGTTCGCCGACCCGCGAACCCCCGCCATCGCCCTTCGTCGTCTTGATCGCCAGATACGCGACAACGCCCTTAGCCGTCTGTATGAAGCGCCTTCGGACTGGTTTTTGAGCCTGAACATCTCACCGCGCTGGATCAGCCGGTTACGGCAGGACCAGGCGCTGCCGAGCCTCAAGCAACTGAGCCGGCACAACGTCGATCCGCAACGCATCGTCTTCGAGATCACCGAGCTGGGCGGCAACATCCAGCGCCTGGCCGAGGTCGTGGCCCGTTACCGACAGGCTGGGGCACGGATCGCCATCGATGATTTCGGTGCCGGTTATTCGCAACTCGATCGCGTGCTGGCCCTGCAACCGGACATTCTCAAGCTCGACATGCGACTGTTCCAGGCCGCAGCATTGGGCGGCCCCAGTAGCGACGTGGTGAAAGCCCTGGCGCAAATGGCCGAGAAAACCGGATGCTGGATCATCGCCGAAGGGGTGGAAACCGAAGCTCAACTGAATTTCGCCCTGGAGTGCGGTTCACGTTACGTGCAGGGGTTTCTATTTGCCCGGGCGCAGGCGGACTTCTTTGCCACCGACGCCTTTGTCGAACGTTTCGCGCAACTGCGCCAGCGTTATGTTCAGCAGAAACTGGGCGAACGCGGGCGACTGATGATCATGCGCCAGCAACTCTGCGAATTGATGACCATCCTGCAAGCCTGGGCTCTGGCCCGCGCGCCGCTGAGCGCCTTGCCACAGTTGCAGGCGTTTCCCTGGCTGTTGCGTTTCTATCAATGCGACCGTCACGGCACCCAGTTGACGCCCAATCTGGAATGGCGCAACAACGGCTGGGAGGCGGATAACCGCTACCTGGGCCATAACTGGTCGTGGCGGCCCTACTTTTATCAACTGCTGGCCGAGGGCTGGGAGGAGCGACGCCTGACTCTGTCCACGACCTACCGCGATGCCACCAGCAATCAGTACTGCCTTACCGCGGGGCAGTTTTTCGACAACGGCGAACGACTGCTGCTCATCGACATCGACGCCGCCGGGCTCTAGTTCCGCTTGCAGGCGCAGGCCTGAACCCGGAAGCTAGAGGCTCAGTCACCTGACGGAGAGTCCAGCCTTGGATTGGCAAACCCTGCTTACCCGCGAACGTCTCGGAAAGCCTCTGCACAGCCCGGAAGAACTCGGCCGCAGCCCCTTCCACAAAGACCACGACCGCATCATTTTTTCCGGTGCCTTTCGCCGCCTCGGGCGCAAGACTCAGGTCCATCCGGTCACCAGCAACGATCACATTCACACGCGCCTGACCCACTCGCTGGAGGTCAGTTGCGTCGGCCGGTCGCTGGGCATGCGCGTCGGTGAAACCATTCGCAGCGCCCTGCCCGACTGGTGTGAACCGAGTGACCTGGGGATGGTGGTGCAATCGGCTTGCCTGGCCCATGACATCGGCAATCCGCCCTTCGGGCATTCCGGCGAAGACGCGATCCGTCACTGGTTCCAGCAGGCCGCCGGCCGTGGCTGGCTGGACGCAATGAGCGAAGTCGAACGCAATGACTTCCTCAATTTCGAAGGCAACGCTCAGGGTTTCCGGGTGCTCACCCAGCTTGAGTACCATCAGTTCGACGGCGGCACCCGGCTGACCTACGCCACGCTGGGCACCTATCTAAAGTATCCATGGACGGCAAAGCACGCCGATTCGTTGGGCTACAAGAAGCACAAGTTCGGCTGCTATCAGAGCGAACTCCCGCTGCTTGAGCAGATCGCTCTTAAACTCGGGCTGCCGCAACTGGAGGAACAGCGCTGGGCGCGCCATCCGCTGGTGTACCTGATGGAGGCGGCGGACGATATCTGTTACGCGCTGATCGATCTGGAAGATGGTCTGGAAATGGACCTTCTGGAGTACGCCGAAGTCGAGTCTTTACTTCTCGATCTTGTGGGCGACGATCTGCCGGAAACCTACCGCCAATTGGGCCCTCAGGATTCGCGTCGGCGCAAACTGGCGATCCTGCGGGGCAAGGCCATCGAACACCTGACCAATGCCGCCGCCCGGGCCTTCGTCGAGCAACAGGACTCGCTGCTGGCGGGCACGCTGCCCGGCGATCTGGTGGAACACATGCATGGCCCGGCCAAGCGCTGCGTATTGAATGCCAAGGACATGGCGCGCAAAAAGATCTTCCAGGACAAACGCAAGACGCTGCATGAAATCGGCGCTTACACCACCCTCGAAATCCTGCTCAACGCGTTCTGTGGTGCCGCACTGGAACAACACAACGGTCGAACGCCGTCCTTCAAGAGCCGGCGCATCCTCGACCTGCTGGGCAACAATGCGCCCGATCCTCACGGGCCTTTGCACACCTCGTTCCTGAGAATGATCGACTTCATCGCCGGGATGACCGACAGCTATGCCAGTCAAATGGCCCTGGAAATGACCGGTCGCTCAAGCCACGGCTGACACTGCATCGATCAGCCGGGTCAGGGTTTCCTGAACGGCTGACCGGCGTCTGCGCGTTTTTCATTTCAAACCCCGCATCAGCAGAATCGCCCTACACCATGTGCAGAGCCGACTGATCGCTTGAACGGTCTGATCGCGAAATAATCACGCTCCCTCAGCTCCACAGATCAAGCATGAAAAATCCTATGTCTGAACACGATTGGCGCATCCTGCTGGTGGAAGACCATCCCTTTCAGCTCAGGGCAACCCAATACCTGCTGGAGAGTTATGGCTTCACGCAACTCACCGCAACTGATAGCGCCGAAGCCGCCTTGCAGCAAATGCTCAAGTCGTCGCAACCCTTCGACATCTTGCTGTGCGATCAATGCCTGCCCGACCTTCCCGGCCTTGATTTGATCGAATTAGCCAGTCAACGAGGAATGATCAGGAAGGCAATATTGCTGAGCAGTTTGACAACCCTTGAATTGGACGGTCTTGAAAGAATGGCCGGCGAACACGGACTGCCCTTGTTGGGTTACTTGATAAAACCCCTGAAACAATCAGACTTCAGAAACTTGTTGACCCTCGCTTAATTATAAAAAAGCAACAACGACACACTAAAACCCTACATTTAAAAACAAATAAAACCCACACACCCATCTCTTCAACAACCCGGACACACATACAACACTTTCACACGTCCTTATGCGAAACCTAGTTGATCCGTAGTCCGATTCTTCTTCCTCCGTAGGATTTGTCCTATATTGCCACCACAGCCCCCTCAGTTCATGCCCCCCTCAACTATCTGAGCTAAGGTGCGCGCTTTATCTGAGCGCGTATGGGATTTGATTATGAACTCCGTTTTTATTGTCGACGATCACCCCGTCATCCGACTTGCCGTCCGAATGTTGCTGGAACATGAGGGTTACAAAGTCGTCGGCGAAACTGATAATGGGGTCGACGCCATGCAGATGGTTCGTGAATGCATGCCCGACCTGGTCATTCTCGACATCAGCATCCCCAAACTGGATGGGCTGGAAGTTCTCTCCCGTTTCAACGCAATGAGTTGCCCCCTGAAAACACTGGTGCTAACGGCCCAGTGCCCGACACTTTTCGGGATTCGATGCATGCAATCCGGCGCATCAGGGTATGTCTGCAAACAGGAAGACCTGAGTGAACTGGTGAGCGCGATTAAAGCTGTGCTGTCAGGTTACAACTATTTCCCCAGCCAGGCCTTGAATCCTGTTCGTGCCGACGATGAGCGATACGCGGACCTGGAGTTGTTCAAGTCAGTCAACGACCGAGAGTTGATGGTATTGCAACTTTTTGCCCAGGGCCGCACTAACAAGGAAATTGCCAAAGGCATGTTCCTGAGCAACAAGACTGTCAGTACTTATAAAAAACGCCTCATGCAAAAACTCAAAGCCAAATCGCTTGTTGAACTCATTGATATGGCAAAACGCAACGCGTTAGTGTGAGAGACAGGATGCCCCGTCGTATAAAGGATTATCTGATACTGCTGACCGCGGGCTTATGCCTGAACACCTCAGTGCGCGCGGCACAGACTGCGAGTGAGCATTACACCCTGCTCAGTCGTTCAATGACCGGACACATGGAAGTCCAGCTGGATAAATCACAACAACAATGGCTCAACAATAAGCGTGAACTGATACTGGGTACCTCTGCTCCCGACTATCCTCCTTTCGACCTGAGCATCAGCGGCCACGACTACGAAGGCTTCACCGCTGATTACGCCGGCATCCTGGGCAAGTCCACCGGTTTGCCAGTCAAGGTACAGCGCTACGCCACCCGTGGAGACGCGATCGAGGCACTGGAAAAAGGCGAGGTCGACATGCTCGGCAGCGCCAACGGTTTTGAAGCCCGTAATGCCGACATCGTACTGTCCACCCCCTATGCCGTGGATCAGCCGGTTCTGGTGACACGGGAAGGCGAAACCAGATCCCTGAGCGATGGCCTCGCCGGGCTAAGGTTGAGCATGGTGTACCACTATTTGCCGCTGGACGAAGTCAAAGCCCTGTACCCGAAAGCGATCATCACCTCCTACCCCTCCTACCAGAATGCAATCAATGCGGTGGCTTTCGACCAGGCCGATGTTTTTCTTGGCGACACCATTTCAACTCATTACATAATCAACAAGGGTTATCTGAACAACATCCGCATGGCCAACTTCGGTAAACACGAAGCCCACGGTTTCAGCTTTGCCGTGCACAAGGACAACCCGGATCTGCTCGGGATCATTAACGCAATCCTCAAGGCGACCCCTGGCAGCGAACGAGAAAACATCGCCAAACGCTGGAGTGCGGGCAGTGACATTCTCCTGACCGATCAGAAACTGCAACTCACCGACCGCGAAGAACGCTGGCTGGCGCAACATCCAGTCGTGCGCGTCGTGGTCAACGAGGCCTTGGCGCCGCTGACTTTTTTCGACAGCGACGGTAACTTTCGCGGTGTCTCCGCCGACTTGCTCGAACTGATCAGATTGCGCACCGGCTTGCGTTTCGACATCCATCGCAGCCGCAACGACGACGAGATGATCGAGCAGGTCAACAGCCATCAGGCCGACCTGATTGCCGCACTGCTCCCCAGTGTGCAACGTGAAACGCTGCTGAACTTCAGCCGTCCTTATCTGGAAAACTCGGTCGTCCTGCTGACTCGCAAAGCGGCCGACAGCCCGTCAAACCTGACGCAGCTGATGGACAAGCGCGTCGCCATTGCCCAAGGCAACCCAATGGCGGATTACCTGCGCCGCGAGTTCCCGAAAATCCATCTGATCGAAACGCCAGACACCTTCAGTGCCGTGGAATTACTCGCCGAGGGCCAGGCTGAAGGTGCCGTGAGTTCCTTGGTGATCGCCAACTATTTCATCTCATCGCGGATTTTCGAGCACACGCTTCAGATCAGCACCACCATCGGCACCCGGCAAGCCGCATTCTCCCTCGCGACCGGACGCGACGCCAAAGAGCTGGCTTCGATCCTCGACAAGGCACTGCTCAGCATCGCACCGGAAGAGCTGGGCATCATCAACAGCCGCTGGCGAGGTTACTCATCGGCCTCACAAAGCACCTGGCGCAACTATCACCGGGTGTTCTACCAGATCGTGCTCGGTATCGGTTTGCTGCTGCTGATTTCCGTGACCTGGAACGCCTACATGCGTCGCCAGATCAATCAGCGGCTGGCCGCCGAGCGTGCCCTGAACGACCAACTCGAATTCATGCGGTCGCTGGTCAACGGAACGCCTCATCCCATCTACGTGCGTGATCGCCAGGGAGTGTTGCAAAGCTGCAACGACAGTTACCTGGAGACCTTCTGCGCCAGACGCGAAGACGTGATTGGAAAAAGCGTCATGCAGGGCAGCATGAGCAACTCCTTTGAGGCGCATAAGTATCATGCTGATTACCAGCGGGTCGTGACCGAAGGCACGCCGTTGATTCTCGACCGGCCACTGCATATCGGCGACCGAACACTGACGATCTATCATTGGATTCTTCCCTACCGCGACTCCAGCGGTGAAGTGCAAGGCATCATTGGCGGCTGGATCGACATCAGCGAGCGCCGCCAACTGTTCGATGACCTGCGCGCCGCGAAAGAGCGTGCGGATGAAGCCAACCGCGCCAAAAGCACTTTTCTGGCGACCATGAGTCATGAGATCCGCACGCCGATGAATGCCATCATCGGCATGCTCGAACTGACCCTCAAGCGTATCGATCACAGTCATCCGGATCGCCCGGCCATTGACGTGGCCTACCACTCGGCGAAAGACCTGCTAAACCTGATCGGCGACATTCTTGATATTGCACGGATTGAATCCGGGCGTCTGAGCCTGAGCCCGGAGCGCGTCAACCTGAAAGAAACCGTGGCCTCGGTGGTGCGGATCTTCGACGGACTGGCCCGCCAGAAAAACCTTGGCCTGCGGCTGGACTTCAACCCTGCAGAACCGCCCACCGATGTCCTGCTGGACCCGATGCGCTTCAAGCAGGTGCTGTCCAACCTGGTGAGCAACGCCATCAAATTCACCGAGCAGGGTCAGGTCCGTATTGTGGTGGAGCTGCATCCGTGCGACGAACCCGAGCGGGTGCTGCTGCAGTTGCAGGTTCAGGACAGCGGCGTCGGGATCAGTGAACAGGATCAACGGCGCTTGTTCGAGCCTTTCGCCCAGGCCGATCATTCCGGGCAATCCCCCAGAGGCGGTGCGGGGCTTGGCCTGGTAATCAGCCGCAATCTGTGCGAGATGATGGGCGGCAGCCTGCAATTGACCAGTCAGGCCGGCATCGGCACTCAGGTTCAGGTCTCGTTGAACCTTGCCACGCTGCCTGCCGAGCGGGTGACGGAAACCATTCAACCGTCTATCCATACAACCGCGGCTGCGCTGAATGTCCTGGTGGTCGACGACCATCCCGCCAATCGCTTGCTCATGTGTCAGCAACTGGAATTCCTGGGGCATCGCTTCAGCGCCGCACCGGATGGCGCAGCGGGGTTAAAGGCCTGGAAAGACGGGTTGTTCGATCTGGTGATCGTCGATTGCAACATGCCGATCATGGATGGCTACGAACTGGCTCGATCCATTCGCCAACATGAACAACAAAACCAGTTCCGGCCTTGTACCGTGCTGGGGTTCACCGCTAATGCACAGCCCGAAGAAATACAACGCTGCAAACAAGCCGGAATGGACGACTGCCTGTTCAAACCCCTCAGCCTCACTGCCCTGAGTCAATGGGTTGGAGGCATTGCGCCGTTGGTCCGCGACCCGGCCTTCAGCCTTGAAGGGCTACATCTGTTGACGGGCGGCAACCCTACGCTGGATCAGCGATTGTTGTCCGAACTCCTGAACAGCAACCGTCTGGACCGGCAAGAGTTACTGGCGTTATCACCTTCCCAGGACCCGCAGTCCTTCATCGACGTGGCTCACAAAATCAAGGGCGCTGCGCGAATCGTCCAGGCAGGCCGATTGATCGATAGCTGCGAGGCGCTCGAAAACGCCTGTCATGAAGCGTTCCACCCTGATGAAGTCGTCAAACGCACCAAAGCCATGGAGCGCGCGATGCTCGAACTGGAGCAGGCATTGCAGCAACAGATAGGCCACAACGACAAAAGCAGAATGATGGAGCCTTAACTATGCTTGGACGCTGAGCAGTGTGTTAACCATCATGGAGAGACCCGCAATGCCCAGCCCACTGCGCCCGGATCAACGCCGCTTTCCCCTGCACATCCATATCAGTGTGATGTTCACCTTCCTGTTGTTGCTGACCGGCGTGGTGCTGGGCATTTTCAACTATGGACAAACCACGCAGATCATTCTTTCGAGCAGTGAAAAGCTCTTCAACCGCATCGAGCAGGATGTCCGTCTGGACCTGCAAGGCACCTATGAACCGATTCGCCATCTGCTGAGCCTGCTGGCGGACTACCCGGCGACGCGCGCGCCGGACCTGGAGCAACGCCTGGCGTTGCTCAAGCCCTTCAGCCAGTCGCTCAATGACAACCCCAATCTGGCATCGTTGTACCTGGGCTACGGCAACGGCGACTTTTTCATGGTTCGCCCCTTGCGGACCGCTGCCCTGAGAACCGGGTTGAAAGCCCCGGAGACAGCAGCGTTTCAAGTCTGGAGCATCGAACACAACGGCAGCAATGGCCAGATCCGTTCTCAATCCCTGTTTTTTGATCAGGCCCTGACACTCATCAGCCGCCAGGACAATCCCGACGAAACCTACGATCCCCGCACCCGCGCCTGGTTCTCCAGCGCCCTCGGCGACGTCGACCAGATCACCACCGAACCCTACGTTTTTTTCTCCACCCACAACGTCGGCACCACCCTGGCCCGGCGTAGCGGTGAAAACGCGGTGATGGCTGCCGACCTGACGCTGGCGGAACTGTCGGCGACCCTGGCCAAACATGTGGTGACGCCGCACACCGAAATCGTGCTGTTCGATGCACAAGGCAATGCCATCGCTTACCCCGACAGCAGCAAACTGATCATCGATGACCAGACCGCTCACCTGAACAAGGCGGCCGACCTGAGTCCCGGCCTCAGTGCCCTGATTAACCATCCTCCCGCCGGCAATCGCCTGGACGCCGCCGGTCGGCAATGGATCGTGGCACGCAGCAGCATGACGGAGGGAGGGCCCCAAGGGCTGCAACTGGCGATGCTGGTGCCAGAAGACGAGTTACTCGCCGACGCCTACCGCATGCGTTGGCAAGGTGCACTGATTACCCTGGCGACATTGCTGCTGTGCCTGCCCGTGGGCTGGTTGACCTCCAGAGTCCTGGTCAAGCCGCTGCGCACGCTGGTGCAGGAAGCTGACGCGATTCGCAGTTTCAACTTCAACTTTCCGCCCAGTCGTCGATCGCCGGTGCTCGAAGTTGACCAACTGAGCGTGTCGATGGCGCGGGTGAAGGACACCCTGGGCAGTTTTTTTCAGATCACCGATAGCCTGAGCGCCGAGACCCGCTTCGCGCCACTCCTGCAGCGGGTGTTGTTCGAAACCGTGAAAATCGGCCAGGCCCAGGCCGGTCTGATTTACCTGCGCGAACGTGACAGCGATCGCATGGAGCCCCAAGGCCTGGTCATCAATGGCACGTCACAGGCATTGCCGTCGTTCGGTGTTCAAGGACACGAACTCCAGGACCCGCAGAGCCCGCAGTGGTTGCAGCAGTTGTCGAATGCCGACAATGTCGTCACCAACCTGGGTTTCGAACAGGCCGGGGATTTGCAGAAGGTGATGCTCGCGCTGGAATGCCCCCGGGTACACCTGATCGGCATCCGATTGCACAATCGGCACAACGAAACCGTGGGCCTGCTGGTCCTGCTACTAGCCGACAGTGGCACACAACGCGACCTGGAAAAACTGCGCCCGGACCGCATCGCGTTTCTCCAGGCTGTTTCCGGCGCGGCCGCCGTGAGCATTGAGAGCCAGCGCCTGCAAGCCAAACAGAAACAACTGTTGGACGCCTTCATTCAACTGCTGGCCGGCGCGATCGATGCCAAGAGCCCCTACACCGGAGGTCACTGCCAGCGTGTGCCGGAGCTGACCCTGATGCTTGCCCAGGCGGCGGCTGCCAGTCAGGCCCCGGCCTTCAGCGACTACCAACCCACCGAAGATGAGTGGGAAGCGCTGCACATTGCGGCCTGGCTGCACGACTGCGGAAAGGTCACGACACCTGAATACGTGGTCGACAAAGCCACCAAGCTGGAGACCCTGAACGACCGCATCCATGAAATCCGCACCCGTTTCGAAGTCCTCAAGCGCGATGCCTGGATCAACTATTGGCAGGCTATCGCTTTGGGCGGAGACGAGCAGCACCTGGCCGGATTGCGCAATGCCAACCTGTCCGGGCTGGATGATGATTTCGCCTTCGTCGCCCGCTGCAATCTGGGTGCAGAGGCCATGGCCGAGGCCGACCTGCAACGTCTGCGCAGTATTGCCCAACGCAACTGGACCCGAACCCTGGACGATCGAATCGGTGTGTCCTGGGAAGAGAACCGACGCCAGGCACAAACCCCGGCGCCGACTTTGCCGGTCAGCGAGCCGCTGTTGGCGGACAAGTCCGAGCACCTGCTCGAACGCGCCGAAAGCGAGCTGATCCCCGAAGACAACCCCTGGGGTTTCAAGCTCGATGTGCCGCGCTACAAGTACAACCGTGGCGAGCTCTACAACCTGAGCATCACCCGCGGCACGCTGACCCGCGAAGAGCGTTACATCATCAATCACCACATGGTGCAGACGATTCTGATGCTCAGCCACCTGCCCTTCCCCGGCCACCTCAACAATGTCGCGGAAATCGCCGGAGGCCATCACGAGAAAATGGACGGCACCGGTTATCCCAAACGGTTGAAGCGCGAAGAAATGAGCCTGCCGGCGCGGATGATGGCGATTGCCGATATTTTCGAGGCGCTGACCGCCGCCGACCGCCCCTACAAGAAGGCCAAAACCTTGAGTGAAGCGCTGGCCATCATGGCCACGATGTGCCGAGACGCCCATATCGATCCGGAGCTGTTCGGCTTGTTCATCAACGCCGGCATCTATCTGCAGTACGCCGACCGGTTCCTCGATCCACGACAGATCGATGCGGTCGACCCGTCAAGCCTGCTGGTCAAGGCCGGCTTGAGGGCGTGATCAGCAATCGGTGAGGCGCAGGAAAATCGTCGCCAGTTGCTCGATACCGGCCTGATCATCAGCGGTAAACCGCGCGAGTTTCGGACTGTCGAGGTCCAGCACGCCGATCAGGCGACCGTCCTTGACCAGCGGCACGACCAGCTCGCTGTTCGATGCGCTGTCGCAGGCAATGTGCCCGGGGAACGCGTGAACGTCCTCGACAAGCTGGGTCTGCAAGGTCGCCGCCGCCGTCCCGCACACGCCGCGACCGAACGGAATGCGCACACAGGCGATCTGCCCCTGAAACGGGCCGAGCACCAGTTCTTCGTTGCGATTGAGGTAGAAACCGGCCCAGTTCAGGTCGTCGAGCTGGCTGTACAGGAACGCCGAAAACTGGGCGGCGTTGGCGATGAAGTCACGCTCGTCCGCCAGCAACGACTCCAGCTGCGCCCATAACATGCCGTAACCGTCCAGGCCTTGGCCGCTCTTCTGTAAATCGATCATGCTTTGTGCTCCAACAGCTTCAGCCCCACCCAATAACGGGCAAATTGATACGCGCAGCGTCCATTGCGATTGCCCCGGCCCGTCGCCCAGCGCACGGCGAGGATGTCCAGTTCTTCGTTGCGCTGCCACTCAAGGCCGGATTTTCCGGCCAATTGACCGATCCAGTGCTCGACGACGTCAAGGAAGTGCTCTTGAGTAAACGGATAGAACGACAGCCACAATCCAAAACGGTCCGACAGCGCGATCTTGTCTTCCACCGCCTCGCTGGGATGCAGTTCGCCATCGACCCGTTTCCAGTTTTCGTTATCGCTTTCCTTTTCCGGCACCAGGTGGCGACGGTTGGAGGTGGCGTACAGCAAAACGTTATCCGGCGCCTGTTCGAGAGAGCCGTCGAGCACGCTCTTGAGCACGCGATAGTCGCCTTCACCCGATTCAAACGACAGGTCATCGCAGAACAACACGAAACGTTGAGGCAGCCTGGCGATCTGTTCGACCACACGCGGCAGGTCCGCCAGGTGATCGCGCTCGATCTCGATCAGCCGCAAGCCGGCCTTGGCGTGCTCGGCCAGCAAGGCGCGTACCAGCGACGATTTGCCGGTGCCGCGCGAGCCCCAGAGCAGCGCGTGGTTGGCGGGCATGCCGTCGAGGAACTGCTGGGTATTTCGCCCCAGTTGCTCCACTTGTCGGTCGACCCCGATCAGGTCGGACAACCGTGTGTCGAGGCTGACATGCAGCGGCAACAGAAAACCGCTGCGGCCTTCGCGTTGCCAGCGCGCGGCCAGGCATTGCGTCCAGTCGATGGCTTGCCGAGGTGCAGGCAAGAGCGGTTCGATACGGGCCAGGACGGCATCGGCGCGTTCAAGAAAAGCATTCAATCGGGAATCCACGTCTTCTCCTCGGGCACGTTCACAGTGATGATGGCATTACAGCGACGGTACACAGCATTCGGTATCCGGTTCATCCCTTGTTGCACAAGGGCTCGCGAGAACATCGGTATCCATGCATGATCGACTATGCTTGAGCAGCGAAGGGAAACGGAAGTGGTTCAACACCCCATGGATATCAAGTTCACCCACCGGCTGTCATACAAGCAAGCCAGGCTGACGGTGCTCGTCGGTTTCATTCTGGGCACGCTGCTCAGCCTGCTGCAAATAGGCATCGATTATGCCAGCGAAGACGCCTCCATCAACCGGGAAATCCTGTCTTTGCTGGAAATCAGTCATAACCCAGCGTCCCGTATCGCCTACAACATCGACGCCGAACTCGCCCAGGAACTGACCATGGGCCTGTTGCGCTCACCGGCGATCGTCGGCGGGCAACTGATTGACAACAACGGAACCGTTCTGGCCAGCGTCAAACGCCCGACCCAGCAAAACAATTACCGGATGATCAGCGACTTCCTGTTCGGCGCCAACCGCCAGTTCGAAGACCGCCTCTACCTCGACCACTTGCCGGACGAATCCCTCGGCACCTTGCGCCTGGAAGTCGATACCTACGCCTATGGCAGTCGTTTCCTGCGCCGGGCCGAGGTGACGCTGCTCAACGGCTTCGCTCGCAGCCTGATCCTGACCGGCATCCTGTTGGCGCTGTTCTACGTGATGCTGACAAAACCGCTGGTGCGGGTCATCCGCGAACTCAGCGGACGTGATCCGCGCAGCGCGGAACCGACCTGGCTGGAATACCCGAAAGGGCACAAAAACGATGAAATCGGTGTACTGGTCAAAGTGGCCAACCAGCAATTTGAAAACATCGCCACCGAAATCCAGCAGCGACGCAACGCTGAAAACCGCCTGACCGACTACCTCGGGCAACTGGAAAACATCGTCTCGGCCCGTACCGCGGAACTCAAGGCGATCAACGCCAGGCTTAGCCAATCCAACCAGGAACTGGAAGTCGCACGCAGCACCGCCCTCGATATGGCCGAAGCGCGCTCGGTGTTCCTTGCCAATATGAGCCATGAAATCCGCACGCCGCTCAATGGCCTGCTGGGGATGATTGCGCTCTCGCTGGACGGCCCGCTCAATGCCGAACAACAGCAACAGCTGTCCATTGCCCATGACTCGGGCAAAGTCCTGGTGGAACTGCTCAACGATATTCTCGACCTGTCGAAATTCGATGCCGGCCAGCTCGAACTTGAACACATTCCGTTCGACCTCGGGTCGCTGATCGAAGACACCGCCAACCTGCTGTCTCAGAACGCCGCGCCCAGCGTCGAGTTGACCTGCCTGATCGATCCGCACTTTCCGGCGTTGGTGCTGGGGGATCCGACGCGCGTCAGGCAGATCGTCAGCAACCTGTTGTCCAACGCCCTCAAGTTCACCCGTTTCGGTCGGGTCGATGTGCGTCTTTCAACGTTTGAAGATGGCGTCAGAATCGAAGTCTGCGACACCGGCATCGGGATTGCCCAGGATGCACAAGTCAAAATCTTCCAGCCCTTCACCCAGGCCGGTGCCGGCATCACCCGACAGTTCGGTGGCACCGGGTTGGGCCTGGCGCTGACTTATAACCTGTGCGAAGCCATGCAGGGGCGGCTGACCATCAGCTCGGAAGCGGGTTTCGGCAGCCAGTTCTGCGCCGACCTGCCGCTACCCTGCCACACCCGGGCCATGCCTGCGCCGCCTTTGACGGGCAAGGTCATCGCGATCACGGCGGCCCACAGCGGCCTGGCGGAACTGTTGAAAAACCTGCTGCCCGGCTGGGGCCTCGACTATCAACAACGCTCCATCGACGACTCATTGATCGGCCTCGACCCGGATGTATTGATCACCGACTGCCCCGAATGCCTGTTTGGCCTGCGCCCGAACCTCGACGCCCCTATCCTGCTGGTGACCGCCTACGGCAGCTTCATGCCCAGCGAAGAAGCGAGCGCCCTGGCGCCCCTGCAACAACAGGCGCGCCCTTTGGCGCGCAATGCGCTTTACCAGACCTTGCGCCGAGTGCTGCAGCCGGAAAGCAACCTGATCAACGGCGCCCGGGTCGAAGCCCTTACCCCGCAACGGCGCGGACGCGTCCTGTTGGTGGAGGACAACCCGGTCAATCAATTGGTGGCCAAGGGCATGCTCGGCAAACTCGGTTGCGAGGTGATTGTCGCCGCTCACGGCGCCGAAGCCCTGGATCAGCTCGAGCACAGCGAATTCGATCTGGTGCTGATGGACTGCAACATGCCGGTGATGGATGGTTACGAAGCCAGTCGGCAAATCCGCCGCAGCGGGCGCTGGCCACAATTGCCCATTGTGGCCTTGACCGCCAACGCCATGTCCGAGGAACGCGAACGCTGCCGTGTGGCGGGCATGAGCGACTACCTGGCCAAGCCCTTTCGCCGTGAAGAACTGGCCGCTCTACTCGACCTGTGGATACCGACTACGACAATGCTTTGATCTGCCCCAACAGGTGATCGAGACCGTTGCGCAGGTCATTCAGATCGACGCCGCTATCGCACAGCAACCGGGCCTTGAGCGGCCTGACCTGATCACGCAGGGCCTTGCCGGCTGGCGAAAGACTCAGGTGAACCTCACGCTCATCTCGCGCCGAACGCTGGCGCTGCACCAGTTGCAGTTGCTCTAGGCGCTTGAGCAACGGCGTCAGGGTGCCTGAATCCAGCGCCAGGCGCTCGCCCAGTGCCTTGACCGTCGGCTGTTCCGGCGCCGCTTCCTGCCATTCCCACAACACCAGCATCGCCAGGTATTGCGGATAGGTCAGGCCAAGTTGATCGAGCATCGGCTTGTACGCGCGGATGACCGCCCGAGAAGCGGCATACAGCTTGAAGCACAGCTGACTATCGAGATTCAGGGAGTCGACTGACAAGGTGTTCATTTGAGCAGGGCTTCGATCTCGCGGCTCAGGTCCTGCGGCTTGGTCGCCGGAGCGAAGCGCTTGACCAACTGACCGTCCTTGCCGATCAGGAACTTGGTGAAGTTCCACTTGATGCCCTGAGAACCCAGCACGCCCGGCGCACGTTTTTTCAACTGCACAAACAGCGGATGGGCGCCGGCGCCATTGACGTCAATCTTTTTGAACAGCGGGAAGCTGACACCGAAGTTCAACTCGCAGAACTCGGAAATCGCCCCTTCGTTACCCGGCTCTTGCTTGCCGAACTGATTGCAGGGAAAACCGAGCACCACCAGGCCCTGGTCCTTGTAGGTCTGCCACAATTCTTCGAGGCCTTTGTATTGCGGGGTGAAACCGCATTTGCTGGCGGTGTTGACCACCAGCACAGCTTTGCCGGCGAAATCGGCCAGGGTTTTTTGTTCACCTTTGATGGTGGTCACCGGGATGGTCAGCAGGTTGTCGCTCATGGGTCGGGCTCGATATGAAGGGACGAGCAGCAAACATAGCGAGCAATTGAATTGTGTGCAATCTAATTCAATCGCCTGGCGCGCAACCTCAACCTGTAGGAGCCGGCTTGCTGGCGATCGGCGCGCCGCGGTGTGTCAAATCCACCGCTATCGCCAGCAAGCCGGCTCCTACAGAGGATCGAGGTAATTTTATCCGCGCGGCACCAGGTCCAGGCACACCGAGTTGATGCAATAGCGCAGGCCGGTCGGCGGCGGGCCATCCGGGAACACGTGCCCCAGGTGCGCCTCGCATTTGGCGCAGACCACTTCGGTACGGATCATGCCGTGGCTGACGTCACGGATCTCGACCATCGCGCTGTCGCCGATCGGCGCGTAGAAGCTTGGCCAGCCGCAGCCGGAGTCAAATTTGGTCTTGGAGTCGAACAGCGGCTCGTTGCAGCAGATGCAGTGGTAAACGCCGTCAGTCTTGGTGTCGTTGTATTTGCCGGAGAACGGCCGTTCGGTGCCCTTGAGACGGCAAACGTTGTACTGCTCCGGATCGAGCATCGCCTTCCATTCTTCCAGGGTTTTTTCCAACTTTTCCATCGTCTCACCTCCGCAGCTGAAAAAGCCCGATCTGTACCTTTTCCACGGATCGGGCGGCACGTATGATTGCGCCTCGTCAAACGCCAGTCTGGCAGCCAGACCACGCGCATTCAAACGGATTTATGAGTGCTGCATCTCAAGGCGTCAGGCCTGTGTGAATACGCAGGATTCCCAGCACGGTCGTTCATACGCCGCCTGGATCGTTCATTTTCGGGAACACATCGCCATGCAGGTCAGCAAATCGAACAAGCTCGCCAACGTCTGCTACGACATTCGCGGCCCAGTGCTCAAGCACGCCAAGCGCCTGGAAGAGGAAGGTCACCGCATCCTCAAGCTGAACATCGGCAACCCGGCGCCCTTTGGTTTCGAAGCGCCGGACGAAATCCTCCAGGACGTGATCCGCAACCTGCCGACCGCTCAGGGTTACAGCGACTCGAAGGGCCTGTTCAGTGCGCGCAAGGCCGTCATGCAGTACTACCAGCAAAAGCAGGTGGAAGGCGTCGGCATTGAAGACATCTACCTGGGCAACGGCGTTTCCGAGCTGATCGTGATGTCGATGCAGGCCCTGCTGAACAACGGCGACGAAGTGCTGGTGCCTGCGCCTGACTATCCGCTGTGGACGGCTGCCGTGAGTCTGTCCGGTGGCAATCCGGTGCATTACCTGTGCGACGAACAGGCCAACTGGTGGCCGGACCTGGCCGACATCAAGGCCAAGATCACCCCGAACACCAAGGCCCTGGTGATCATCAACCCGAACAACCCGACCGGCGCCGTGTACTCCAAAGAAGTGCTGCTGGGCATGCTCGAACTGGCTCGCCAGCACAATCTGGTGGTGTTCTCCGACGAGATCTACGACAAGATCCTGTATGACGATGCCGTGCACATCTGCACCGCGTCCCTGGCACCAGACCTGCTGTGCCTGACCTTCAACGGTCTGTCCAAGTCCTATCGCGTCGCCGGTTTCCGTTCCGGCTGGATCGCCATTTCCGGCCCGAAACACCACGCCCAGAGCTACATCGAAGGCATCGACATGCTGGCCAACATGCGCCTGTGTGCCAACGTGCCGAGCCAACACGCGATCCAGACCGCACTCGGCGGCTATCAGAGCATCAATGACCTGGTGCTGCCGCAAGGTCGCCTGCTGGAACAGCGCAATCGCACCTGGGAACTGCTCAACGACATTCCGGGCGTGAGCTGCGTCAAGCCTATGGGGGCGTTGTACGCGTTCCCGCGGATCGACCCGAAAGTCTGCCCGATCCACAACGACGAGAAGTTCGTGCTCGACCTGCTGCTCTCCGAGAAGCTGCTGGTGGTACAGGGCACGGCCTTCAACTGGCCTTGGCCGGATCACTTCCGTGTCGTGACCCTGCCACGTGTGGACGACCTGGACATGGCCATCGGCCGGATCGGCAACTTCCTCAAATCGTACCGCCAGTAAGCTGAACTTCACCGTGCGACGCCCGCGTCTGTCGCACGGTGATTAATTCAGCAACATATCTTTGCACCCCGCCAGACATCACTGCCGCTATCACTGACTGATGCAACGTTTCGTGGCCGCGTCTAACAAAGACGGGGCCTGTGACGCGAATTGGCTGTCAAACGCGTCCGGCGTCCCCGTCGGAAATGCCCTGCAAGCAACTAGACTGTTGCCGTAGGACACAGTTTGAAATAGTCACTCGGTTGAATAGCCCGGTGCAGCACCTTATATACCCCGCAGTACGCTACATCTTTAGCATGAGGAGATTTCTACAACCATGATGCGCATCCTGCTGTTTTTGGCCACTAACCTGGCGGTCGTGCTGATTGCCAGCATCACCCTGAGCCTTTTCGGCTTCAACGGGTTCATGGCGGCCAACGGGGTTGATCTCAACCTCAATCAGCTGCTGATTTTCTGTGCGGTCTTTGGTTTCGCCGGTTCCCTGTTCTCGCTGTTCATCTCCAAGTGGATGGCGAAGATGAGCACCAGCACCCAAATCATCAGCCAGCCGCGCACACGTCACGAGCAATGGCTGCTGCAAACCGTCGAGCAACTGTCTCGCGAAGCCGGGATCAAGATGCCCGAAGTCGGGATTTTCCCGGCCTACGAGGCCAACGCGTTCGCCACGGGCTGGAACAAGAACGACGCACTGGTCGCGGTCAGCCAGGGTCTGCTCGAGCGTTTTTCGCCGGATGAAGTGAAGGCTGTCCTGGCTCACGAAATCGGCCACGTGGCCAATGGCGACATGGTCACCCTGGCGCTGATCCAGGGCGTGGTGAACACCTTCGTGATGTTCTTCGCGCGGATCATCGGCAACTTTGTCGACAAGGTGATCTTCAAGAACGAAGAAGGCCAGGGCATCGCCTACTACGTGGCAACCATCGTCGCCGAACTGGTCCTGGGCATTCTGGCCAGCTCCATCGTCATGTGGTTCTCGCGCAAACGCGAGTTCCGCGCAGACGAAGCCGGTGCACGCCTGGCCGGTACCAGTGCGATGATTGGCGCCTTGCAACGCCTTCGTGCAGAACAGGGTCTGCCAGTGCACATGCCGGACACGCTGAATGCCTTTGGCATCAACGGTGGCATCAAGCAAGGGTTCGCTCGTATGTTCATGAGCCACCCGCCGCTTGAAGAGCGTATTGACGCGCTGCGTCGTCGCGGCTGATAGCTTCCGCACTAAAAGAGAAGGCCCGCAGTGAATGCGGGCCTTTTTTTGTCTGCTGATTTTTGTAGGGCCTCTCAGGGCCCCTTCGCGAGCAAGCCCGCTCCCACAGGGGGAATGCATTCTCCTGTGGGAGCGGGCTTGCTCGCAAAGAGGAGAGCAAACTCAACACACATTAATGGCTGGAAACCCGATACACCCGCTCTTCAAGCCGCGTGACGCCACTCTCGACAAACTTCCAGCTCTCACCCAGCACGTCCTGGTCTTCCAGTATCTTCAACTCCCAGGACGCCCCGAACAACCGCTGCACTTCATCATCGAGCACGGCAAACGGCGGACCATCCATTTGCGCCTGGTCGTAATCCAGGGAAATCAAAATCCCCAGCGAATCCTTCGGCACAATCCGCTTCAGATGCTCGGCGTATTGCTCGCGCATGCTCGGCGGCAAGGCGATCAAGGCAGCGCGGTCGTACAGCGCACTGCAATCGGCGACATCGCCGGCAGTCAACGCGAAGAAATCACCACACCAGATCTCGATCGAACCTGCCCGATAGACCGTAAAAGGGCCTTGGTCGCTGACGTCCGGATCAAATTGATGCTCGTGGAAAAAGTCTTCCACGGCCTTTTCCGACAACTCGATGCCCAACACCTCGTGACCGCATTTCGCCAGCCACAGCAGGTCCAGGCTTTTCCCACATAACGGCACCAGTACGCGCGCGCCCTCCTCCAGGCCCAGCTGCGGCCAGTACCGTTGCAGATATGGATTCACTTCCGGCAGGTGAAAGCCGATCTGATTCGACGTCCACCGCTTGTGCCAAAACTCCGGCTGCATAATTAATCCCGAAAATTCGATCAAAAGACCCTAAAACTTATATTAGATTTAGATCAATGATCTGACTGAAGATGCTGCCATCTTACCCCTCAGGAGCTCATTCATGTTCCCCAGCCTGTACATATCCCATGGCTCACCCATGTTGGCACTGGAACCGGGTGCCAGCGGGCCCGCTCTCGCGCGCCTGGCCGCAGAATTGCCAAAACCGAAAGCCATCGTGATTGTGTCGGCGCACTGGGAAAGTGACGAGCTGCTGGTCAGCGGCAATCCCCGGCCTGACACCTGGCACGACTTCGGCGGCTTTCCCAAGGCCCTGTTCGAGGTGCAATACCCGGCACCCGGCGATCCACAGCTGGCGGCAGAGGTTGTCGAGTCGCTGAAGGCCGATGGCCTGCCTGCACGCATCGATGCCAAGCGACCGTTCGACCACGGGGTCTGGGTGCCGTTGTCATTGATGTACCCGCAGGCCGACATCCCGGTGGTGCAAGTCTCGCTGCCCACCCGTGGCGGCCCGGCCCTGCAAACCCGGGTCGGCCATGCGCTGGCCAGTCTGCGCGAACACGGCGTGTTGTTGATCGGTTCTGGCAGCATTACCCACAACCTGCGCGAGCTGGACTGGCACGCAGGCCCGGAAAGTGTCGAGCCGTGGGCCAAGACGTTTCGCGACTGGATGATTGAAAAACTCGCGGCCAACGATGAAGTTGCGCTGCACGATTATCGTCAGCAGGCACCGAACGCAGTGCGCAACCATCCCAGCGATGAGCATTTGCTGCCGTTGTACTTTGCTCGTGGGGCTGGGGGTGAGTTCAGTGTTGCGCATCAGGGTTTCACAATGGGCGCGCTGGGAATGGACATTTATCGCTTTGGCTGACCGGTAGACCGAGTCGCCCCCATTCGCGAGCAAGCCCGCTCCCACAGGGGATCTCCGTAAAACACAGATATTGTGTTCACTGAGATCTACTGTGGGAGCGGGCTTGCTCGCGAATGGGGGCGACACTAATTTCCAGCCAGCCACAAACAGCAGACCAAAAAAAATCCCCGAACCAGTCGGGGATTTTTTATGTTCGATCAATCAGCCCGAAAGCGGATCAATCTTCGCGATAGCGACGCAGCTTCAACTGCTTACCGGCAACGCGAGTGTCCTTCAGCTTGGTCAGCAGACGCTCCAGACCATCTTCCGGCAGCTCGACGAGGCTGAAGCTGTCACGCACCTGGATGCGACCGATTGCTTCGCGAGCCAGGCCGCCCTCATTGAGGATAGCGCCCAGCAGGTTCTTGGCAGCGATACCATCACGCGCACCCAGCGCGGTACGGCAACGAGCACGACCTTCGGCCAATGGAACCGGAGCACGACGCTCACGATCACCACGGTCCGGACGATCACCGGTACGCTCTGGACGATCGCCACGCGGTGCGTTGTTCGGCACCAGTGGACGTTCTTTCTCGATCGCAGCCAGGGTCAGCGCCTGAGCGTTGGTTGCCTTGCGCAGCAAAGCAGCGGCCAGTGCGCGCGGGGTGCAGCCGATGTCGGCAGTCAGGCGATCCAGCAGATCACCGTGAGTCGATTCGGCATCAGCCACCAGCGGCGACAGGCTGTTGGTCAGTTTCTTGATGCGGGCATCGAGAACGGCCTGAGCATCCGGCAGGCGGACTTCAGCAACTTTCTGACCGGTTACACGCTCGATCACTTGCAGCATGCGGCGCTCACGTGGAGTCACCAGCAGCAGTGCACGACCTTCGCGACCGGCACGGCCGGTACGGCCGATACGGTGAACGTAGGACTCTGGATCGTACGGCATATCAACGTTGAACACGTGAGTGATGCGCGGAACGTCCAGGCCACGAGCCGCAACGTCGGTCGCCACAACGATGTCCAGACGGCCATCCTTGAGGGATTCGATCACGCGCTCACGTTGGTTCTGAGCAATGTCACCGTTCAGCGCAGCGGCTTTGTAGCCTTTGGCTTCCAGGGCACTGGCCAGGTCCAGGGTCGCTTGCTTGGTGCGCACGAACATGATCAGGGCGTCGAAGTCTTCCACTTCCAGCAGGCTCAATACAGCCGAGGTCTTCTGGTCAGCGTGAACCAACAGGTGAGCCTGTTCGATCGCGGTAACGGTCTGAGTCTTGGTCTGGATCTTCACGTGTTGCGGATCGCGCAGATGGCGTTCGGCAATGGCACGGATCGACTGTGGCAGGGTGGCCGAGAACAATACGGTCTGACGGGTGGGTGGCAGAGCCTTGAAGATAACTTCGAGGTCGTCCATGAAACCCAGTTTGAGCATTTCGTCCGCTTCGTCGAGAACCAGGTGGTTCACGGTCGACAGGACTTTTTCGTCACGACGCAGGTGGTCGCACAGACGGCCCGGCGTGGCGACAACGATCTGTGCACCATTACGGATTGCTTTCAGTTGTGGGCCCATCGGGGCGCCGCCGTAAACGGCCACAACGGTAACGCCCGGCATTTGCTTGGCGTAGGTTTCGAAAGCGGTTGCTACTTGCAGCGCCAACTCACGGGTTGGCGCCAGGATCAGGGCTTGCGGCTCGCGCTTGGCAGGATCGATGCGATGCAGGATAGGCAGGGCGAACGCGGCGGTTTTACCGGTACCGGTTTGCGCCTGGCCAATCATGTCGTGGCCGGCCATGATGATCGGGATCGATTGCTGCTGAATAGCCGAAGGCTCTTCGTAGCCAGTCGCGATGACGGCTGCAAGAATATTCGGATTAAGATTAAAAGCGGCGAAGCCGCCGGTTTCCTGGGTCATGGGTCTGCCTCTAAGTGCATCCGCAAAGACCCATGCTCCAAAGCTGCGCATGCCGTGTAAGACTCAAGAGTCGCCCTGGCTGCTTTGTCGGCGGGGATTTGCGAAAACGAATGAATGAAAAAGATTCGTCAAGGGAGAGTCCGCTGTGCGGACGTGCAGCCGAAGCTGACTTCGGGAAATTGCGCTACCTAAACGCGGCCCGGTTAAAGGCCGGCGCGCACTATACCGGAATTCGCCCAAAAAGGGAGCATTATTTGTCGGAAAACTGACGCATACACCGTTGTGTCACAGGCTTTGCGGATAATCGTGCAACGGTCTATTTTTCAAAGGCCCGGCCCTGCTGGCGATGGCGCTAAAACGGTTCATCCCTGTGACACAGACCTTCGGTCTGGCACACCCTTCCCGCCCGAGGAAATGCTCCATGAATCAGCCCGGCTCCAGTCGTGTCACCCGTGAAAAACACGGCCATGTCCTGATGATTGGCCTGGATCGGGTGGCCAAGCGCAACGCCTTCGATCTCGACCTGCTCAACGCGCTGAGCCTGGCCTACGGCGAGTTCGAGGCGGACTGCGAAGCGCGGGTGGCGGTGGTGTTCGCTCATGGTGAGCATTTCACCGCCGGGCTCGACCTGATCAATGCCAGCGCAGCCCTGGCCGAAGGCTGGCAGGCACCGCCCGGCGGTTGCGATCCGTGGGGCGTGTTTGCCGGCCCCCGGGTCAGCAAACCGGTGATTGTCGCCGCGCAAGGCTACTGCCTGACCATCGGCATCGAGCTGATGCTCGCCGCCGACATCAACCTCTGCGCCAGCAATACCCGATTTGCCCAGAAGGAAGTGCAGCGCGGAATCTTCCCTTTCGGTGGCGCCACGTTGCGCCTGCATCAAGTCGCCGGCTGGGGCAATGCCATGCGCTGGCTGTTGACCGGAGATGAATTCGATGCGCATGACGCGCTGCATCTGGGGTTGGTGCAGGAAGTCATGGCCAGTGAGGATCTGCTGCCGCGGGCGATTGAATTGGCTGAACGGATTGCCCGACAGGCGCCGCTGGGGGTTCAGGCGACGTTGATGTCGGCCCGGCAGGCGCGTTACGAAGGAGAAACGGCAGCGGCGCGGGGGTTGCCGCCGCTGGTGAAGAAGTTGCTGGCGAGTGAGGATGCCAAAGAAGGCGTGCGGTCGATGATCGAGAAGCGGCCGGGCGTTTTCAAAGGACTCTGAGGGACGCTTTGGCTGTTAGAAAGCCATCGCGGGCAAGCCCGCTCCCACACGTTCTGTGAACACCACAATCCCTGTGGGAGCGGGCTTGCCCGCGATGAGGCCCTCATAGTCACCGACTTATGTCGCCGGGCGGATCGCCTTGATCAACGACTGCAACGAATACCCCAACTGCGGCGCCAGCCCTTCGGCCCGGGCGATCAACCCGTCCATGTCCAGTTCCTGATCCAGCTCCGAAGGCACGAGCAAAATCACGTTGCCCTCTTTCACCGGCAACTCCCAGTAATGCCGGTGATAGAGCCCGCGCAACAACGCTGCTCCCAAGGGTTTGCCATCGTCGGTAGCCCATTGATTGATCACCAGCCAGCCGCCCGGATTCAAGCGTTTCTGACAGTTTTCCAGAAAATTCCAGGCCAGATGCCCGACACCCGGACCGACATCGGTATAGAGGTCGACGAAAATCAGGTCCGCCGGTTCAGCGGTATCGAGCAACTCCAGTGCATCACCGACGCGGATATACAGCCGCGGATCGTCATCCAGCCCCAGGTATTCAATGGCCAGGCGCGGTACGTCGGGGCGCAGTTCAATGGCTTCGACATCTTCGAGTGGCAAAAACTTGAGGCACGCCTGGGTCAGCGTGCCGGCGCCGAGGCCGAGAAACAGCGCGCTTTCCGGCTGCTCGTGGCACAGCGCGCCAATCAGCATCGCGCGGGTGTAATCGTACTCGAGCCAGCTCGGGTCAGCCGTGAACACGCAGCTCTGCTCGATGGCATCACCGAACTCGAGAAAACGGTAATCGGCCACTTCCAGCACGCGGATCACGCCGAACTCATCCTGTACCTCGGCGAGCAGATGCTCGACGCGCTCCTCAGTCATTTCGTCTCCTGATCGTCGCCGGGCCCGGCAACGCGACAAACCGCAACATAAAGCGGCAAAGGCGCGATTGTCCGCGAAGCAACCGGAACAGGTCACGCACTAATTTGCTGATAACATGAACACCCGAGCGTAAAACAACCGAGACCGTGATGAGCCAACCCTGGAGCCCTGACAGCTGGCGCGCCCTGCCGATCCAGCAACAACCTGTTTATCCCGACGCGGCGCATTTGCTGCAGGTCGAGCAAACCCTGGCGAGCTATCCGCCCCTGGTGTTTGCCGGTGAGGCCCGGGAGTTGCGTCGTCAGTTTGCCCAGGTCACCCAGGGCCGTGCGTTTCTGTTGCAAGGCGGCGACTGCGCCGAAAGCTTTGCCGAGTTCTCCGCCGCAAAAATTCGCGACACCTTTAAAGTCCTGCTGCAAATGGCGATCGTCATGACCTTCGCCGCCGGTTGCCCGGTGGTCAAGGTCGGGCGTATGGCTGGTCAGTTCGCCAAACCCCGCTCGGCCAACGACGAAACCATCGACGGCGTGACCCTTCCCGCCTACCGTGGCGACATCGTTAACGGCATCGGTTTTGACGAAAAGAGCCGCGTGCCGGACCCGGAACGCCTGCTGCAGTCCTATCACCAGTCCACCGCCACCCTGAACCTGTTGCGCGCTTTCGCCCAGGGCGGTTTCGCCGACCTGCATCAGGTACACAAGTGGAACCTGGATTTCATCGCCAACTCCGCGCTGGCGGAAAAATACAGCCACCTGGCCGATCGCATCGATGAAACCCTGGCTTTCATGCGCGCCTGCGGCATGGACACCTCGCCGCAATTGCGCGAAACCAGTTTCTTCACCGCCCACGAAGCGCTGCTGCTCAACTACGAAGAAGCTTTCGTGCGCCGCGACAGCCTGACCAACGATTACTACGATTGCTCGGCGCACATGCTCTGGATCGGCGACCGCACCCGTCAGCTCGACGGCGCTCACGTAGAATTCCTGCGTGGCGTTAACAACCCGATCGGGGTCAAAGTCGGCCCGAGCATGAACCCCGAAGACCTGATTCGCCTGATCGACGTGCTCAACCCGGACAACGATCCGGGCCGCTTGAACCTGATTGCGCGAATGGGCGCGAACAAGGTCGGCGATCACTTGCCGGCGTTGATCCGCGCGGTGCAGCGTGAAGGCAAGCAGGTGCTCTGGAGTTCGGACCCGATGCACGGCAACACCATCAAGGCCAGCAGCGGCTACAAGACCCGCGACTTCGCGCAGATCCTCGGTGAGGTGAAGCAGTTCTTCCAGGTTCACGAAGCGGAAGGCAGTTACGCCGGCGGCATCCACATCGAGATGACCGGGCAGAACGTGACCGAGTGCATTGGTGGCGCGCGGCCAATTACGGAAGACGGGTTGTCGGATCGGTATCACACCCATTGCGACCCGCGGATGAATGCGGATCAGTCGCTGGAGTTGGCGTTCTTGATTGCCGAGACCTTGAAGCAGGTTCGACGTTGAATCAGTAAGTATTTTAGTCTTCTGACAAGCCGCCTTCGCGAGCAAGTCGGACCGCCGCACCGCCGCTCCCACAAGAACCGCGCTGATCACAAATTTTGTGAACGGCGCGAGCCCTGTGGGAGCGGGCTTGCTCGCGAAGGGGCCAGGTCAGTCAGCGCCAATTTGTGCCAATGCCACCCGCAACCGCGCCGCACTCGCCCGCGGGCAATTCAGCTGAACCTGCGCAAGCCCCAGCCAATCCGCCATCTGCCGCAGATTGACCGCCAACGCCAGCATCCCCGCCTCGTCCAGCCCCGGTTCCTCTTCATGCACGGCATGCACGGCCAGCCGGCCCAACGCCCGCTCGGCGCGCAAATCCACCCGCGCGGCGATCCGTTCATTGTGCAAAAACGGCAGCACGTAATAGCCGTACACCCGCTTGTCCTGCGGCGTGTAGATCTCCAGTCGATAACGGAAATCGAACAACCGCTCGGTACGACTGCGCTCCCAGATCAACGAATCAAACGGTGATAGCAAGGCACTGGATTCGACCTTGCGCGGCACTTTCGGCTCGGGCAAGCAATACGCCGGTTGCCGCCAGCCCTGAACCTCGCAGGTGAGCAGTTCACCCGCCTCGACCAGTTCCGCCAGACGCGGCCGACTGTCTGTCGGGCTCAAGCGGAAATAATCGCGCAGGTCCTTTTCTGTGCCGACACCCAACGCCGTCGCCGCATGCAGCAACAGCCCGCGCTGGGCCTCGGCCTCACTGAGCACAGGCTGTTGCAGGATGGCCGACGGAATCACCCGCTCCGGCAGATCGTAAAGGCGCTCGAATCCACGGCGGCCGGCAACCGTCACTTCACCGGCGGCGAACAACCATTCCAGCGCATGTTTTTCAGCGCTCCAGTCCCACCATGGCCCGGCCCGCTCCTGACGGGTCGACAGGCTTCCGGCCCCCAGTGCGCCGAGTTCCTGCACCGAGGCCAGCACCCGGCGAATGGTGTCCTGCCGCTCGCGACCGAAACGCGCCAGTTGCTGATAGATGTCTTCGCCGCGCGTCGCACGCTGCATGCGCCAACGCATCAGGGGATACATCGACAAGGGCAGCAAAGAGGCTTCATGACCCCAATATTCGAATAGCGTGCGCCGACGGCCCTGACTCCAGGCAGCCTGATCGAGCAAATCGGATGAGTAGTTACCAAGGCGGGAAAACAAAGGAAGATAGTGCGAACGCACCAACGCATTGACCGAATCGATCTGCAGAATGCCCAGGCGTTCGATCAGCCGGTTGAGCTGAACCGGTTTGATCGTCGCTGGCGGTTGCCGCCCGTTGAACCCTTGGGCGGCCAGCGCCAGACGTCGAGCCTGTTTGAGGGTAAAGGACACTGTTGCGGGCATGAGCATCTCCTTGTCTGCTCGCAACCTACCTCACCGGGAAGGGAGTTGTGTAGCGTTGGCCTCATCATTTATGCATCGGATCATCCCAGAACGGCCTGACCGACTCATGTTCCACATCTGCACGACTCACGCCGATGTCCTTCAGTGCTTCGTCGCTCAAGCTTGCCAGTAGCTCACGTTCACGGTGAAGTTCGTACCAGCGACTAAACTTGTGCAGCAGATCGGATACCGCGTGGATTGAAAATTTTTCTGCCGTTACATGCTCGTGTTGACCTTTCATCTTGTTGCCCTCCTTTAGGGATGGCTCAAGTCTCGCCTCAGCGCTAAGATCAATCCAACGAATGTTTCTGATGGTAACCATCTCGGAGATTGATGGATGTCGGCGTACCCAAGTATCGATACTGATGTGCTACGCACCTTTGTCGCCATCGCCGACCAAGGCGGGTTTACCCGTGCCGGTGAAATGGTCAACCGCACGCAGTCCGCGGTGAGCATGCAGATGAAGCGTCTGGAAGAAGACGTGTTGCAGCGCCAGCTGTTCGAGCGTGATGGACGCCAGGTCAAGTTGACCGCCGAAGGCCAGGTATTGCTGGGTTACGCGCGGCGCATTCTCAAACTGCACAGCGAAGTCTTCAATACCCTGCGCGAGCCGCACATGATCGGTACCGTGCGCATCGGCACGCCCGATGACTACGTGATGCGTTTTCTGCCGGGTATCCTGTCGCGCTTCGCCAAGTTCTACCCGCTGATTCAGATCGAGGTTCATTGCGAATCATCAAAACAATTGCTGCAACGTCAGGACCTGGACTTGTCCATCGTCACCCGTGAGCCGGGCAGCGAGATCGGCCAGTTGCTGCGCAAGGAACGTTTCGTCTGGGCCGAAGCACAATGCTTCAGCGCCCATGAGCAGACGCCGCTGCCTCTGGCGATGTTCAACAGTGATTGTTTCTGCCGGCTGTGGGCGTGCAATGCGCTGGACGCGATGGGCCGCGATTACCGCATTGCCTACAACAGTTCGAGTCTGTCGGCGTTGATGGCCGTGGTCAGTGCCGGCCTCGCGGTGACCGCGCAACTGGAAAGCCTGATCACACCGGACATGCGCATTCTCGGCGCCGCGGAAGACCTGCCGCTGTTACCGGAAGCCAGCATCATGCTGGTGCGCAACCTGCACAACCCTTCACCGATCACCGAGTGCCTGGCCGAGCACATCGTCGAAGGCTTCAAACTTTAAACGCGAGCATCACCGCGCACAGCACCAGGAAACCGCAGAACAGCCCGCGCAATAGCCGCTCTGGCATGGCGTGGGCAATCTTCACGCCCCAACTGATGCTCATCAATCCGCCGACGGCCAACGGCAACCCGATCATCCAGTCCACTTGATGATGCACTGCGTACGTCACCAGTGTGACGCCGGTGCTGGGCAGTGCCAGAGCCAGCGACAAGCCCTGAGCCACCACCTGGGTGGTTCCGAACAGACTGGTCAATACCGGCGTCGCCACCACTGCCCCGCCGACTCCGAACAGCCCGCCCATGGTGCCGGATGCTGCACCGAGCACACCCAACCATGGCCAGGAATAACGCATCTGGGCAGAGGCCGGTGCGTTGGCGGTGAACATGCGCACAAGGTTATAAGCCGACAGGGCAACCAGGAATACGACAAAGCCCACGCGCATGGTTTGTGCGTCGATGCCCACCGCCCAGATCGACCCGATCCAGGCGAAGCAAAACCCCATCGCCGCCAATGGCAACGCGTGGCGCATTTCAATGCGGTTGCGCTGGTGATAACGCCACAGCGCCAGCATCACATTGGGTACCACCATGACCAACGCCGTGCCTTGGGCAATTTGCTGATCGAGACCGAACAGCACGCCCAGCAACGGAATCGCGATCAAGCCACCGCCGATGCCGAATAGCCCGCCAAGTGTTCCCAAGGCTGCGCCAAAGGCCAGATACATCACGAACTCAATCACAGGCGATTTCCCTTTTGTCAGGAGATTCATCCTACGCAGTCAAGGCTGGCGGGGAAACGCATAGCAACGCACAATGGCTGTGCCAACTTCGCATAAGCGCCGCCAAATCATGAACCCCAATCAATTGACTGATCAGCTCGGCCTGTTCCTCGATGTGCTGGAAACCGGGAGCTTTTCGGCCGCGTCCCGCCGCCATCCGTTGACGCCTTCGGCCGTTGCGCGGCGCATCGACAGCCTGGAAAATGCGGTCGGCAGCCAGCTGTTCATTCGCAGCACCCACGCCGTGCGCGCGACTCCGGCAGGCCTGGCATTCGCCGAACGTGCGCGGCGAATCGTGGCGGAATTGCGTCTGGCCCGTGCTGAAGCGGTATCCCTTAGCAGTGCGCCGGAAGGCTTGATCCGCATCGATGCGCCTGCAGCGTTCGGCCGACGGCATCTGGCGCCGGTGATTGCCGACTTCCTGATGCTTTACCCCGGCCTCGACGTGCAATTGCACTTGATCGACAGTTTTGTCGACATGCAGGGACTGAACCTGGGCAAGGTGGATCTGGTGCTGCGCGCCGGGCAAATGGCCGATACCCGGCTGGTGGCCACGCCGCTGGCGAGTATGGTGCGCATTGCCTGCGCCAGCCCCGCGTACCTGAAACGTCGCGGCGTCCCGACCGAGCCAGCGCAGTTGATCGAACATGACGGCCTGGACTGGGACGGCCTCGCTCCACCCTTCGCCTGGCGTTTTGAACGCGATGGCCATATGCACCTGCATCGCCCCGCGCGAATCCGCATGAGCGCCAACAATGCCGAGGCGCTGGTCTGCGGTGCACTGGCAGGATTGGGCATCGCGCATTTGCCGACCTGGCTTGCCAGCGAGTACTTGTTGCGTGGCGAGCTGCTGCCCCTTTTTTGTGAGAGCGGCCTGCCACCAGCCGAAACCACCGGTATCTATGCGCTGCGCCTGTCGCAACAACCGAACTCCCGCAGTCGTTTGTTGCTGGAATATCTGAAAACCCGCTTCAGCCCCATTCCGCCGTGGGATCTGGCCCTGCAAAACACGCTGGTCCATCACTAGTCGAGAATTATCTGGCGCATTAAAGATTCGCCCGCTAGATTCATGAAGATCACTGATCAAGGCTCTGAAATGAACACCGACCGCAACACCCCGGATATTTGCGAAGACCTGCTGCTGGACAATCAAGCGTGTTTCGCCCTGCATTCCACATCTCTGTTGATGACCAAGGTGTACAAGCCACTGCTGCAAGCGCTGGGCCTGACCTATCCGCAGTACCTGGCGATGATGGTGCTGTGGGAGCGGGATGGTTTGACCGTAGGCGAAATCAGCACGCGACTGCTGACAGACCCCGGCTCACTGACACCTTTGCTCAAACGCCTGGAGGTCGAGGGATTGCTCAGCCGCACCCGCAGCCGAGAGGATGAACGGGTGGTGATTGTCGAGCTGACTGAACAGGGTCGAGCCTTGCGGGACAAGGCGCGCAGCGTGCCCCAATGCATCCTCGGCGCCAGCGGCATGACGCTTGAACGATTGCAGAAACTGCAAGCGGAGCTGCAAGTGCTGCGCAGCAACCTGCAAGACAGCCTCTAACTCTCAAACCACTAAACCCCCTGTGGGAGCGGGCTTGCTCGCGAAAGCGGTGCTTCATTCGACATTAGTGTTGACTGACACACTGCTTTCGCGAGCAAGCCCGCTCCCTCATTTGCTTTGCAGTGTCCCTGCCGACCTGGCCACCTTCAAAAAGTTTTTCCGCTGAAAATCCTGCCGCGACCGCTCTAACTCAACACATCCAATCAACTCCCATGCTTAAACCAAAACTTTTTCTAAAATTTATCTTGCGCGCTAAATATTAGCGCGATACATTCACTTCGCACTTACTTAGCGCGCAAACATTTAGCGCAAAACAATCAAATCCGAACGAGGCTCACACCATGCAAACTCTCTACACCGCAATCGCAACCTCCACTGGCGGCCGTGACGGTCGTGCGGTTTCCAGTGACAACATCCTCGACGTCAAACTCGCTACCCCGAAAGAGCTTGGTGGTGCTGGCGGTGCAGCGACCAACCCTGAGCAACTGTTCGCAGCCGGCTACTCCGCCTGCTTCATCGGCGCGCTGAAGTTCGTCGCCAGCCAGACCAAACGCAGCATCCCGAACGACGCTTCGATCACCGCCCATGTCGGCATCGGCCAGATCCCTGGGGGCTTCGGTCTGGATATCGACCTGCACATCAGCCTGCCGGGCCTTGAACAAGCCGACGCGCAAAGCCTGGTCGATGCTGCCCACCAGGTCTGCCCGTACTCGAACGCTACCCGTGGCAACGTCGATGTGCGCCTGCACGTGACCGTCTAACCGCTGACTACCAGGCCGAACAGGAAATGAACATGAACACTTTCAGCAAAGTCTTGACCGGTACCCTTCTCGCTTTGTCCATCAGCAACGCGTTTGCAGGCGATGGGGTTGAACACAACACCCAGGCGTTCCTCGATGTGCTGAATGCCGGCACCGGCAAACCGATGGAACAACTCACCCCCAAAGAAGCCCGCGCGGTGCTGGTGGGTGCGCAATCCTCGGTGAAACTGACCCTGCCAAAAGCCGATGTCAGCGAGAAGACCATTCAAGTCGATGGCCAACCGCTCAGCCTGACCATCGTCCGGCCGGCCGGGGTCAAAGGCGAGCTGCCGGTGTTCATGTTCTTCCACGGCGGTGGCTGGGTGCTGGGGGATTTCCCGACCCACGAACGTCTGGTTCGTGACCTGGTGACGGGTTCGGGTGCGGCGGCGGTGTTCGTCAATTACACCCCGTCGCCGGAAGCGCATTACCCGGTGGCGATCAACCAGGCTTACGCTGCTACCAAATGGGTAGCCGAGCACGGTAAAGAGATCAACGTCGACGGCAAACGTCTGGCCGTGGCCGGCAACAGTGTCGGTGGCAACATGGCGGCCGTGGTTGCGCTGATGGCCAAAGACAAGGGCACCCCGGCGATCAAGTTCCAGGTGCTGCTGTGGCCGGTGACGGATGCCAGCTTCGAAACCGCGTCCTACAACCAGTTTGCCGAGGGACACTTCCTCACCAAAAACATGATGAAGTGGTTCTGGGACAACTACACCACCGACGCCAAGCAACGTAACGAGATCTACGCCTCACCGCTGCGGGCAACCACTGCGCAACTGAAGGGCTTGCCTCCTGCGCTGGTGCAGACGGCCGGTGCCGACGTGTTGCGCGATGAAGGTGAAGCCTATGCCCGTAAACTCGACGAGGCGGGTGTGCCGGTCACGGCGGTTCGCTACAACGGCCTGATTCACGATTATGGTTTGCTGAATGTGGTGAGCCAGGTGCCGGCGGTGCGCTCCGCGATGCTGCAAGCCTCCGAAGAATTGAAACAACACCTGAAGAAATAACGCAGGTCAAAATGTGGGAGCGGGCTTGCTCGCGAAGGCGGTACATCAGTCAGCATTTTGGTCGACTGACACACCGCCTTCGCGAGCAAGCCCGCTCCCACAGAGTTCATGGTTGAGCGTGAAACTGCACCCACAAAAAAGCCCGACTCAATGGTCGGGCTTTTTCATTCCTGAAGCTGTGCTTATTTAGCACGGCCTTTGTAGGAACCGCCTTCGCGGGTATCGATCTCGATCATGTCGCCGATTTCGATGAAGTCAGCAACCGACAGCTCGGTACCGTTCTTCAGTTTGGCAGGCTTCATCACCTTGCCGGAAGTGTCACCGCGAGCGGAACCTTCGGTGTAGTCAACCTGACGCACGATGGTGGTCGGCAGCTCTACCGAAACCAGACGCTCTTCGAAGAAGATCGCTTCGCAAACATCGGTCATGCCTTCTTCAACGAAAGGCAGAACGGCTTCGATGTCTTCAGCGTTCAGCTCGTACATGGTGTAGTCGGTGGTGTCCATGAACGTGTAGGTGTCGCCGCTGATGAAGGACAGGGTCGCTTCTTTGCGGTCGAGGATTACGTCGTCCAGTTTGTCGTCAGCGCTGTAAACGATCTCGGTCTTGTAACCGGTCAGCAGGTTTTTCAGCTTGGTCTTCATGATCGCGCTGTTACGACCGGATTTGGTGAATTCAGCTTTCTGAACCAACCATGGATCGTTTTCGAGACGGATCACGGTACCGGGTTTCAGTTCTTTACCAGTTTTCATTACGAATATCCGAATTTGGATGGGATTTACAAAAATCTAGGCCGCGTATCATATCCAATTTACATAAAACTGTACCAGCGCTGCGGCAAGATCAGCCTGCAAGGCCTGTTCCAGACACCACGTCTCGGCGTGTTTTTGCAGCTCCGGCCAGTGTTTACGGGCCGTGCGCCAGTTGTCGGACATATCCTGACCAGCATTCCACGCTCGCCAAAGACCACTGATCGCCTCGCTGGCAGGCTCGGACAGGCCTCGGACGTACAGAGCCAGGAAGGCATCGAGCTTGTCCAGGTGGATATCTTCGTCTTGCTGATAGATGTGCCAGAGCAGCGGCCGCCCTGCCCATTGCGCGCGAACGAAGGAATCTTCGCCGCGCACGGCGTTGAAATCGCAGCACCAGAGCAGGTGGTCGTATTGATCCTGCCGGACGAACGGCAGTACTTGCACGGTCAACTCACCGCGCACGTGCAACGCGCCGGCCGCCAGTTGATCGACACCGAGCCAACGTTCGACATCCCCGAGAATCCGGCTTTCGGGCACCAGTAGAAGCATGGGACTCGAATCGGCGGCCATCACCTCCAGCCAACTGGCCAATCCGCTGTTTTCGTAGGCAAATAATGAGATCAGTTGGGCGTCGGGTGCGCGATCAATCCCCAGGCCTTGCAGGAATTCTCGCTGCGCCTCGGGGTTTTGCTGAAACTGCCGGCGACGCTCAAGCAATCCGCTTTCACGCAACAAACCACCGGTACCTTTCTGGAACCCTGGAAAGAAGAAGTACTTCTGCACGCTCTTGTACTTCACCGACGGCAAACCGTGACAGCCGATCACCCAGTCTTCGGCGCTCAGGTAGTCGAGGTTCATCCACAGCGGCGGCTTTTCCCGCGAGGCCATGGCGTCCATGTAGGCGCTTGGCAACTGGCAGGCGAATGCGGCAATCACTACATCGGCGGCTTCAGTGGGTTGCCATTCGGTCGGCCACTGACGCACCTCGACACCCTGCTGCCATTGCTGCGCGGCGCTGATGTCGATTTCAGGACAGATGCGTTCGAAAGCCCGCAGGTCATCGACCCACAAGCGCACCGCCACGGCATGTTCGGCCACCAGCTGTCGGGCCAGGCGCCAGGTCACACCGATGTCGCCAAAGTTATCGACCACGGTGCAAAAAATATCCCAGCGGGTGTTCATTTCAGGCATTCCAGGCTCCCGTTGGCAAAGGCGCCGATTGTCCGCATAAATTACCTCGCGCAGAAGAGCCGACGGCGATTAATCTTCGTGCGACAATCGCCATTCGCCCGCGACCACCCGCCAGGAGGCAGCCATGCCCTACCGTCCCAACCCGCGCCGCCCGCTGCCGATTCAGCTCAATGCGCTGCAATTGACCGGCAGCATTGCCCTCGGTCTGTGGCTGGGATTCCTCGCAATCGCGCTGACTTGCTGGCTCGCCTCGCGCCTGCTGTTCAGCGAGCAACTCGCGCCGGTCGCAGCCGCGGTAGAGCAACTGGCCAAGCCGCCGGTGGTGGTGCAACCGGTGCCGGACATCCCGCCGCAGAGCCCGCTGTTCGAACAGTACGAAGAGAACCTGCGCAAGAACGAGCAGCAACAACGCATGGATCAGGCCCGCAGCAGCGGCCGCAATCTGTCCAATCCGAAATGCCAGTTCTGGCTGCAACAGGACAAGACCGCGCCGAGCGAAAAAAGCCGCGCCAACGTCCTGCAATTCTGCGACTGACCATGAATAAGCCAGCCGTCCACCAGTTGATTATCGACAAGCTTCGGATCGATCTCGACATCGCCGAGCGTGCCGCGCAAACCGCTTACGAAACCGCGACCCACGAAGAAAACATCGCCGAAAACAAGTACGACACTCTGGGCCTGGAGGCGTCTTATCTGGCGGCCGGACAGGCCAGACGAGTGGAAGAAATCAGGCAGTCACTCACGCTCTGCCAGAACCTGACCTTGCGTCCTTATGACGTACAACGCGGGATCGAAGTCGGCGCCCTGCTCGGCCTGGAAGACGAAAAGGGTCGTGAGCAATGGCTGTTCCTGGCCCCTGACGCGGCGGGTCTGAAAGTCGACATGGTGGGGCAAATGATCACCGTCATCACCCCTCGCTCACCGCTGGGCAAAAGCCTGCTGGGCAAGTTCGAAGGGGACGAAGTGGAGATTCTGGTAGCGGGCGCTCGGCAACAGTTTGTTGTTACCGAGGTGATTTAAGCGGCTTAATGGACCGGCAGTTCGACACCGTCGAACAGCTCTTCCAGTTCCTGCTTGTTGTGGCACTGAATGGCCTTGGCCATGACTTCGCGGGTCAGGTGCGGCGCAAACTTCTCGATGAAATCGCACATGAAACCACGCAGGAAGGTGCCGCGACGGAAACCGATTTTGGTGATGCTGGATTCGAACAGGTCGCTGGCATCGAGCATGACCAGGTCGCTGTCGAGTTTGGCGTCGACGGCCATTTTCGCCACGATGCCCACGCCCAGACCCAGGCGAACGTAAGTCTTGATCACGTCGGCGTCGGCCGCGGTGAACACCACTTTTGGCGTCAGGCCGCGATGGCTGAAGGCTTCGTCGAGTTTCGACCGGCCAGTGAAACCGAACACGTACGTCACGATCGGGTATTCGGCCAGTGCTTCGAGGGTCAGCTTCGACAACTTGGTCAGCGGGTGGCCCTGAGGCACGACCACGCAGCGGTTCCAGCGGTAGCACGGCATCATCACCAGGTCACCGAACAGTTCCAGCGCTTCGGTGGCGATGGCGAAATCCACGGTGCCATCAGCGGCCATTTCGGCAATTTGCATCGGCGAACCCTGGTGCATGTGCAGGGCAACGTCCGGGTATTGCTTGATGAAATTGCTGATCACCGGAGGCAAGGCATAACGTGCCTGGGTGTGCGTAGTGGCGATCGACAGGGTGCCTTTCTTCTCGTTGGAGAACTCCTGGGCGATCTGCTTGATGCTTTCAACCTTGCGCAGGATCTCGCCGGCGGTGGTGATGATGCGCTCGCCGGCCGGGGTGACGCGGGTCAGGTGCTTGCCGCTGCGGGCAAAAACCTCGACGCCCAATTCGTCTTCCAGCAGTCGGATCTGCTTGCTGATGCCCGGTTGCGAGGTGTAGAGGCTTTGGGCTGTAGCGGAAACGTTGAGGTCGTGGTGCGCCACTTCCCAGATGTAGCGCAGTTGTTGAAGCTTCATATGAATCCCTCAAAGCAAGGTAGACGCCACGGGCATCAGCGACGGTATATAACTATATTAATGGTTTGAAGAATAAATCTAGAACTTTTTTGTCAAATTGCCACTATTCGCTTTCTAGCGATCCCCTTGGCGACGACGTTCCACCAGCGGCACCAGGTAAACCGGCACCCGAGACAGTTGCAACACCCGCGCAGCGGTCCGGCCCAATGGCGTTTCCGCGCCAGCACCATGGCTATGACTACCTACGATCAACAAATCCACGGAGAGTTTCTGCGCCTGGTCGAGAATCACCTGCGACGGGTCGCCCTGCAGCACCCGTACCGCTTGAATCCGCTCCAGGTCTTGCTCCCCTTCCTCCCCCAGCTCTTCACGAAAACTGTCGAGCACCCGCTGCTCGATATTGGCGATCACCGTGTTCAGGCCCTGGCTGTGAAACTCGTTCAAGGCCTGTTCATCGAGGTAACTCTGCAGCACTGATTCGGCAAACAATCCCATGGGCTCGACCGCATGCACCACATACAAGTCGGCATTGAATGTCCGCGCCAGCGCCAGGGCATGCTGCATCACCAACGGTGCATACAGACCGAGGTCAGTGGCATACAGCATCGAACGAATCATATGACCTCCTCGCGTGCCAACATGGCGGAGATTTGATTCAGCTTAGCAGTGCCTTGGCGAGTACGACGGCCCGCGTAACGCGTTGAACCGTGGGCTTAAACCTTTTGCTCGTTGCTTATGCCGTGGGGCACGTGGCCAGTGGCGACCACTTCGCGGGCCAGCTCGCAATGGCCGGCCTGATCGTCGAAAAACACGTCGGCGGCAAACGCTTCGAGAAACGCCGACTTGGTCAGGCCACCCAGAAACAACGACTCGTCCAGACGAATGTCCCACTCGCGCAACGTGCGGATCACCCGTTCATGGGCAGGCGCCGAGCGTGCCGTCACCAGGGCGGTGCGGATCGGACAGGCGTCATCGGGAAACTCGCGCTGCAACAAATTGAGGGCGGCGAGGAAGCCTTTGAATGGCCCACCGCGCAAAGGCTCGCGAGCAGATTCACGCTCGCTGGCCTGAAACGCTTCCAGTCCACCGGACTGATAAATCCGCTCGGACTCGTCGGAAAACAGCACCGCGTCACCGTCGAACGCAATGCGCAATTCATCGCTGGCCGCGCGGCTGGCACCGCCCGACAGAATGGTCGCCGCCGCGAATCCGGCATCCAGCGCGCTGCGCACATCTTCGGCGTGGGTAGAGAGAAACAGGTCGCAGCCAAAGGCCTTGAGGTACGGATACGGACTGCGCCCGCCGACAAACGCCGCGCGGGAAATCGCCAGGCCATAGTGATCAATCGAATTGAATACCCGCAGGCCGGTGTCGGCGCTGTTGCGCGACACCAGGATCACCTCGACCCGGGCGCGACCGAGGCTGGCGTTCAGGTTCAGCAGTTTTTGCACCAACGGAAACGCATCCCCGGGCTCGAGGATTTCGTCTTCGTGTTCGATCTGATATTGCCGGTAGGCCTCGACGCCGCTCGACAGATAGACCTTGTGACTTTCGCTCAGGTCGAACAGCGCTCGCGACGAAATCGCCAGCACCAGCTTGTCGTCAATCGTCTTTGCCATGCCCTTCCCCCTCAGGTTGATCGACTTACGTGTTGCGTCGATCGATAAAACTCAAGCTGCGATACAAGGCTTCGATTCGCGGCAATTCGCACCCCGCCGCTTTGGCCGCCGCCAATGGCCGGGCGTAAATCGCCGCCAGTTCCAGCGGTCGTTTGTGCAGGAAATCGTGGTACATGCTCGGCCAATAGTCGGGCATTTTCTCGGTCATCATGAACAGATAGTCCGCGTAACCGGTCGGCATGTCATGACCGCAGGCCTTGGCGCCCTGAACCACTTCGGCCATCAAAGCCTTGATCAATTCCCGGCTGTCGGCATCGGCCATCAACGGTGTGGTGCCCGCGCCAAGCAGTACCGACAGGCCGTTGTATGGAATATTCCAGACCAGTTTCTGCCAGCGCGCCTGATGCAGGTTCGCCATGGCCTGGGAGTCGATGCCGGCGCTGCGGAACAACCCGGCGCCCTCCTCGACAATCGCCATGCGCGCCTGTTCATCGGTGGCAGGGCCACTGTGGTAGCCGACATTTACCGCGCCAAGGGCCTGATGAGTGATCGCCCCCGGACCGGTGCGATGGACGCAAATCAGGCAGAGCCCGCCGAGCAGGTGCAAAGTATCCGGGAGCAAGGCTCGAAGACTGTCTTCGACATCCAGGCCATTTTGCAGCAGCAAGACTTTGGCATTCGGCGCGGCGGCTTGAAGGATGGCGGGCGCCAGGTCTGCGTTGCTGGTGGTTTTCGCACCGACCAGCAACCAGTCGCAAGGCGGCATGTCTTCGGCCGACGAATAGGCCTGGGCCGGATTCAATGTCAGCGCACCGTGCACCGCACTGTCGACTTGCAATCCACGTTCGGCGACCGCTGTAAATTCACTGCGCAACAGAAAGTGCACATCAAAACCGGCACGCGCCAGCATCACCCCGTAGAACCCGCCGATCGCGCCGGTTCCGATAATACCGATTGTCGGTTTGGCAACTGCCCCCATCATGGCAACTCCTCTGCATCTCGACTGAGTGCCTGGCGCACGGCTTCATTGAGCACGGTGCTGGTCAGGCGCGACTGTACTGGCCCGAAAAACTCGCCGTCGCGCACCACAAACAGCGCCGGCAAATGAAAAACCTGATAGCGCTCGACCAACCCGCCATTGTCCCCGGCATCGATCCAGCACAGGCGGTCGATCGCCAGTTCGAGCTGTGGCAATTGCTCCCGGGCAAACCGGCAACTGGCGCAACCGACACTGGTAAAAATCACCAGCGACACACCGCTCATCGCCAGCAGCCGTTGGTCGGCGTCGAAATCGGTCAGTTCCAATTCGACCACTATACTGGGGGAAACAATGTCAAATGGCCGACACATGGAGTCCGTGTTCATGGGACGTTTTCTACCTCACCCTGACGATGTGCCCGTCGAATTAACGTTGCTCAAGCATGAGTGCATTTCGCGGCAACGGCTGCACACTATCAGCCTCGGCGGCATGGCTTGCAATTACCACCGCGCCTGGCGCCACGGTACGGCGCTGGAAGTGCGCATGCCAACCTTGAATCCCGATTTGCGCTACCTGGGCTATGTGGCCTGGTGCCTGCGACGCAAGCGCGGCTATCTGGTGGGCATTGCCTTCGTTGACGAGCAGATGCTGTTCAGTGCCCGGATGGGCGAGCAGGTGTGCCAGATCGAACATTACTGCCGCCTGCATAACTCACACAATGACTTGCAGGAAACCCAAGCCCTGGCCCTCGACTGGGTCCAGCAGCATGCCGACGAGTTCTCCCACGACACGGTTCGCAAGGCATTTGCACAGCCAGCATTGGGTTAGGCGGGCTCTCAATTAGTGAGAAAGCCCCTGAAACCGGTGTCTGCCCATTGTCGAGCAGGCGCTTAACGCGCTAAGGTTCGGCTCCCCGACGCGCTTAATTTGCTGTGCTCCGCCGCGCGGGTTCGCTGGCGGCCGGCACCCGTGACCTGACGAGTAAACGATGGCTGATTTACCGATCAACGACCTAAACGTCGCCTCCAACGAGACCCTGATCACTCCCGATCAGCTCAAGCGTGATATCCCCCTGAGCGACGCTGCACTGCGCACCGTCACCAAGGGCCGCGAAGTCATTCGCAACATTCTGGATGGCACCGACCACCGCCTGTTCGTCGTGATCGGGCCTTGCTCGATCCACGACATCAAGGCTGCCCACGAATACGCCGAGCGCCTGAAAGTGCTCGCCGCAGAGGTGTCCGATACCCTGTATCTGGTCATGCGCGTGTATTTCGAGAAGCCACGTACCACCGTCGGCTGGAAAGGCTTGATCAACGACCCGTACCTGGATGACTCCTTCAAGATTCAGGACGGTCTGCACATCGGTCGTCAGTTGCTGCTGGACCTGGCCGAGATGGGCCTGCCGACTGCCACCGAAGCTCTTGACCCGATCTCCCCGCAATACTTGCAGGATTTGATCAGCTGGTCGGCCATCGGCGCGCGCACCACCGAATCCCAGACTCACCGTGAAATGGCGTCCGGCCTGTCTTCTGCCGTCGGCTTCAAGAACGGCACCGATGGCGGCCTGACGGTGGCGATCAACGCCCTGCAGTCGGTTTCCAGCCCGCACCGTTTCCTGGGCATCAACCAGGAAGGTGGCGTGTCGATCGTTACCACCAAGGGCAATGCCTACGGTCACGTGGTACTGCGCGGCGGCAACGGCAAGCCAAACTATGATTCGGTCAGCGTCGCGCTCTGCGAGCAAGCGTTGAACAAGGCGAAGATCAAGCCGAACATCATGGTCGATTGCAGCCACGCCAACTCCAACAAGGACCCGGCCCTGCAACCGTTGGTGATGGAGAACGTCGCCAACCAGATCCTCGAAGGCAACCAGTCGATCATCGGCCTGATGGTCGAAAGTCATCTGAACTGGGGTTGCCAGTCGATTCCGAAAGACCTCGCCGACCTGCAATACGGCGTGTCGATCACTGATGCCTGCATCGACTGGTCCGCCACTGAAAACACCTTGCGCAGCATGCACGCCAAGCTCAAGGATGTGCTGCCGAAACGCGCTCGCACCTGATCACGTTTCGCCGCACACAAAAACGCCGGGCTTAAACCCGGCGTTTTTTTTATGCGTTCGTTTCTTCGGCCGTTACTGGCTCAGCTTGGCGGCATGCCGCTGGTGACGCTCCATGTAGCGTTCCACGTAGGAACACGAAGGAATGACGGTGTAGCCCATTTCTTCGGCGTACTCCAGCGCCTTTTCGGTCAAGGCTGCCGCGATGCCGCGACCACGCAACGCGTTGGGCACGAAGGTGCGATAGATATCCAGGGTCTGTTTTCCCAGATCCATATAGGTCAGGTAGGCACGATGACCGTCCACACTGGTCTCGAACTGATGACCAGCCTGGTCATGGTGGATGGACAACGCCTCGCTCATCACTACTCCTCGCGGGTCTTGAATTCTGACCCCTACCTTACCGATGTTTTTCCGGCGAAGGAACATCTACGCCACCCCGTGCCTGAATGGACACCGAGAAGAACCGCACCGATCTCGTGCAACCGGGCACTATCAAATAGTAGGCACCATTGGCAGAAATGCTCAAGGTACGCTCGTCATCGGGCTCGGGTGGCGGGTGCTGCTCCGGGTGACGCAGGGACCGCTCGACCGGAGATATCCGCGGGTCGATAGCCTGAACATTGCCGGATGTTGAGACTTAAGACGAACGCGCGCTCTTAAAGTCACCATCAAGATGGATAAAGATTATGAGAGCCGCTGCGCAAAATCCGAACAAAAGTATGGACGAATCCATATAGACAGACTTTAGCCAAGATCGAGAAAAACAGCGCTGAGTGCACGGAACTTTTTTTCGGCGGCTCGCTCAGCTCGGGCCTCCCAGCTGGATATTTTTTAAACAATGCAGTTAAAAGTTGCTCGAAAAAGAATCAACGCCTACAATTTTTTTTGCTTCTTGCTACACGTCAGTTTACTTACTAGAAGTAATGGGTAGTATGTACGCCGGCTATTTCCTCACTCTGAGGAGACAGCTACTTAATAGAAAGTCCTTGAAGGGGAACACGATGAACAACGTTCTGAAATTCTCTGCTCTGGCTCTGGCCGCAGTTCTGGCTACCGGTTGCAGCAGCGTATCGAAAGAAACCGAAGCACGTCTGACTGCTACTGAAGACGCAGCAGCTCGCTCCCAGGCTCGTGCAGACGAAGCTTACCGTAAAGCTGATGAAGCTCTGGCTGCTGCTCAAAAAGCACAACAGACTGCTGACGAAGCTAACGAGCGTGCTCTGCGCATGCTGGACAAAGCTAGCCGCAAGTAATAATCCTTCGGGATTGTTATCAAGCCGACCCATTTATGGGTCGGCTTTTTTATTGCCTGATGTTTCCTGCCGGCAATAAAAAACCCGCCGACGCGGCCTGCGTCGGCGGGTTCTTTTCAGGCATTACTGCAGCGGGTCGATCGGTGCACTCGTCACCATCGGCGCGGAAGTGTTCGGCACGCCAATTTCCACCGGCAGGCCATCTTCAGCGGCAACCACGTCACGGACCACATCCCAGTTCATGCGCAGGTTATTGGTGATGTCCTCACGCTTGAGCATCGCGTTGATCACCGCGGTGTGCTTGTCGACCACCGACGGGTTGCCCTTGTCGTCCAGCGGCGTGTGCGCTTCCAGGTACACCTTGCCACCACTGACACCGAACTTGTACGGATCGCTGAGAATGCGTACCGACGTACCGACCGGCACCATGCCCGCCATTTCCAGCACGTTGTTGTTGAACATGCGGAAGCAGCCGTGGCTGGTGCGCATGCCGATGCCGAACTTCTTGTTCGAACCGTGGATCAGGTAGCCCGGTGTGCCCAGGGTGAACTTGAACGGCCCCAGCGGGTTATCCGGGCCAGCCGGCACGACGTTCGGCAGCGGATCACCATCAGCAGCGTGCTCGGCCTTGATCGACGCGGGAGGGGTCCAGGTCGGGTTCGGCGTCTTGGCAATGATGCTGGTGTGGGCAATCGGCGAGCCCCAGCCTTCACGACCGATCCCCAGCGGGAAGGTGTAGACCACGTTCCGGCCTTTCGGGAAGTAGTAGAGGCGGTACTCGGCCAGGTTGATGACGATGCCTTCACGCGGGCCCGGCGGCAGGATGAAGCGCGTCGGCAGGACAATCTCGGTGCCAGCACCCGGCAACCATGGATCGACGCCAGGGTTGGCCGCGACCATTTCCGTATAGCCCAGATCGTAGGTGGTGCCGAGGTCGGCGAAGGTGTCTTCGTACTTGGCCTTGATTACTTGCACCTGACCGATGATGTCTTCACCGGGTGGTGGCAGGGGCAGCTCCAATGCGGCTACGGGGCCCGCCATACAGAGGGCGGCAAGAGACAGGCAGCGGGTAACGGCAGGAAAACGCGGCAACATCCGGAAAATCCTTCGCATGATCGACAAGGGTATAAAAACGCGATTGTACACCGGCCTCCGGAATTTCGGGGAGTTGGCCGATAGCAAGCTATCTTTGGCGCTTTACAGCTCGAACCGCAACTCTGGCCAGATCGGCGAGGTGCCGCGTTTCTGCGATTCGAGGATGGCCCGGCACAGCGAACACAGGCGCTGGTCCTGGAATACCCGGCGGTCGACACTCGACCAGCGCGGTTGCGCGGGCAGCAGGCTGCCGCACAGCGTTCGGTCGGCCGAGCCGCCCAGCTCCAGCTGACGGGTCACCAGATGCACCCGCACTTCCTGGCAGGCGAACAGATCCAGCTGTTCGTCAGGCTCGATCAGTTGGTAGGCAAAAAGGGACCAGGCAGGACGCGGCATCGGGGGCTCCAAATCGGGGCGCCACCTTAGCCGAAACACCGCCGCTAGAAAAGCGTCAAAGCAGCGGTTTCAGTGTCGGCCAGACATTTTCCAGCAACTTGTCCTGAGCCCCGGCAGCCGGGTGCAAGCCGTCGGCTTGCATCAAGTCTGGATGACCACCCACGCCGTCGAGAAAAAACGGCACCAGCGGGATGTTTTTCTCGTTGGCGAGCGTGCTGTAGACCTTCGCAAAGGCTTCGGTATAACGAACGCCGTAGTTGGGGGGCAATTGCATGCCGAGCAGCAGCACCTTGGCGCCACTGTTCCTGGAGCTGTCGATCATCGACGCAAGGTTTTGTTGCAAATTAGCTGGGGGCATTCCGCGCAGCCCGTCATTGCCGCCCAACTCGAGGATTACCAACTCCGGTTTATGCTCTGCAAGCAGCGCGGGCAGGCGCGCCTGGCCTCCGGCACTGGTGTCGCCGCTGATGGAGGCGTTGACCACTTTATCGTCGAAACCTTCGCGCTTGAGCCGTTGTTCAAGCAACGACACCCACCCCAAGCGGGTATCCAGGCCGAAACCGGCGCTGATACTATCGCCAACGATCAGGACTGTACCCGCCGCTGCGTTCTGGGCCATGCACATCAAGGCCAGGCCAGCACTCAAAAACCACACTCGCATCGGATTCTCCATGGGCGCAAGCATTCTCACCGCGAAGAACCTCAGCAAAGTGGTCCCCAGCGCGGAAGGTGAACTGACTATCCTGCACGAACTCAGCCTGGAACTGAACAAGGGCGACAGCCTGGCCATCGTCGGCGCCTCCGGTTCCGGCAAATCCACCCTCCTCGGCCTGCTCGCCGGCCTCGACCTGCCCAGCAGCGGTGAAGTCACCCTGGCCGGCCAGGGGTTGAGCAATCTCGATGAAGACCAGCGCGCACGCATTCGGGCGGAGCATGTCGGGTTTGTGTTTCAGTCCTTTCAATTGCTGGACAGTCTCAACGCGCTGGAAAACGTCATGCTGCCGCTGGAGCTCGATGGCCGCAAAGACGCCCGTGAGCGGGCCACTCAATTGCTCCAGCGGGTTGGCCTGGGTCAGCGCCTGACCCACTCACCGCGCCAGCTCTCCGGTGGCGAACAGCAGCGCGTGGCGATTGCCCGTGCGTTTGCCGCTGAACCCGACGTGCTGTTCGCCGACGAACCCACCGGCAACCTCGACAGCCACACCGGCGAGCGTATCAGTGACCTGCTGTTCGAACTCAACCAGGAACGCGGCACGACCCTGGTGCTGGTGACCCACGACGAACGCCTGGCACATCGCTGCCGGCGCCTGATCCGCCTTGAAGCCGGCCTGCTGGTCGCCCCTCTGGAGCCTTGATGGCACGCCTGCCGCTGCTGCGCCTGTTCAGCCTTGCCATCCGCCAACTCCTGCGCGACGCCCGTGCCGGTGAGTTGCGCGTCTTGTTCTTCGCCCTGGTGGTCGCCGTGGCGGCGAGTACCGCCATCGGCTACTTCGGTGCCCGTCTGAATGGGGCCATGATGCTGCGCGCCACCGAGTTTCTCGGTGCTGACCTGTTGCTCGAAGGCAGCTCACCGGCGCGCCCCGAACAGATCAGAAGTGGTACGGAGCTGGGACTCGAACACGCTCAAGTGGTGGAGTTCTCCAGCGTCATCGCCACCGACAACGGCATTCAGCTGTCCAGCATCAAGGCGGCCGACGACGTTTATCCGCTGCGTGGCGAACTGAAAAGCGCCCCGGCGCCCTTCGCCCCGGAAGAAGCCGGTGGCGGACCGAAACCCGGTGAAGCCTGGGTTGAAGCGCGACTGCTGACTGCGCTCGATCTGAAGATCGGCGACAGCATCGATGTCGGCCTGCGCCCCCTTAAACTGGCGCGGGTCCTGACTTACGAACCGGACCGTGCCGGCAATTTCTACAGCCTGACGCCGCGGGTGCTGATCAACCTCAGCGACCTCGCCGCGACCGGCGTGGTGCAACCTGGCAGCCGGGTCAGTTACCGCGAACTCTGGCGCGGCAAAGCCGAGGCGCTGGAAACCTATCGTCAACTGATCAAACCCGGCCTGGCCGCCAACCAGCGCATACAGGATGCACGCGACGGCAACCGGCAGATCGGCGGTGCCCTGGGCAAGGCCGAGCGTTACTTGAACATGGCCAGTCTGGTGGCGGTTCTGCTGTCCGGCGTGGCCGTGGCGCTGTCGGCGACACGCTTCGCCACTCGCCGCTTCGATGCCAGTGCCCTGCTGCGGTGCCTGGGCCTGTCGCGCCGGGAAACCATGGTGCTGTTCAGTTTGCAGCTGACGGTACTCGGCCTGCTCGCCAGCCTCGGCGGCGCCCTCCTCGGCTGGCTCGCACAGCTTGGATTGTTCGCTTTGCTGCATGATTTGTTGCCGACCGATGTGCCACCGGGCGGCCTGTTTCCCGCCATCGCCGGGATCGGCACCGGGCTGGTGGCCTTGGCCGGTTTTGCCCTGCCGCCACTGGCTGCTCTCGGTCGAGTGCCACCGCTGCGGGTTCTGCGCCGGGACATGCTGCCGATTCCTTCCAGCACCTGGATGGTCTACGGCGCCGCCCTGGGCGCCCTCGGCCTGATCATGTGGCGCCTGAGTCTTGACCTGGTGCTGACCTTCGCCCTGCTCGGCGGCGGCGTGATCGCAGCGGTCATACTCGGCGGCCTGCTGTTGCTGCTGCTCAAAAGCCTGCGTCGGATGCTGGCGCGCGCCTCGTTGCCCTGGCGCCTCGGGCTGGGCCAATTGCTGCGTCACCCTCTGGCGGCAGCGGGGCAAGCCCTGGCCTTCGGTCTGATCCTGTTGTCCATGGCGCTGATCGCCTTGCTGCGCGGCGAGTTGCTGGACACCTGGCAAAACCAGTTGCCGAAAAACGCGCCAAATTATTTCGCGCTGAACATCCTGCCCGCCGACAAACAGGCCTTCACCGATCGCCTGATTGAGCTGTCCGCCCAATCGGCGCCGCTGTATCCGGTAGTGCCGGGACGACTGATCAGCATCAACGGTGAGCCGGTTCAGGAGATCGTCAGCAAGGATTCGGCGGGTGACCGTGCGATCCAGCGCGACCTGAGCCTGACCTGGGCGGCAGACCTGCCGGCGGGCAACAAACTCACGGCGGGCAACTGGTGGAGCGAACAGCCAGCCGATGAAATTCCTGGCGTGTCGGTGGAAGGCAAGGTTGCCGAAAGCCTGAAGCTCAAGCTCGGCGATCACATGGTCTTTACCGTCGGCGGGGCCAATCGCGAAGCGAAAGTCACCAGCCTTCGGGAGATCAACTGGGACAACTTCCAGCCGAACTTCTTCATGATTTTCCAGCCCGGCACCTTGAAGGATCTGCCGGCGACCTACCTGACCAGTTTCTATCTGGCGGCGGGTCACGATCAGCAGATTGTCGACCTGTCCCGGTCGTTCCCGGCGGTGACCATTCTGCAAGTCGAAGCCTTGCTGGAACAGCTGCGCAGCATCCTCGCCCAGGTCACCCTGGCGGTGGAGTATGTGCTGTTGTTTGTATTGGCGGCGGGGATGGCGGTGTTGTTCTCGGGCTTGCAGGCGACCCTGGATGAACGCATTCGCCAAGGTGCGCTGCTGCGAGCGCTGGGGGCGGAACGGCAGTTGCTGGTCAAGGCACGGCGGATCGAGTTCGGTTTGCTCGGTGCGGTCAGCGGGTTGTTGGCAGCACTGGGTTCGGAGCTGGTGAGCCTGGTGCTTTACCGCTACGCCTTCGACCTGCCGTGGCATCCGCATCCGTGGCTGTTGGTGTTGCCGTTGATTGGCGCGGTGCTGATCGGCGGCGCCGGCGTGTTCGGTACCCGCCGCGCGTTGAACGCCAGCCCCCTGACAGTGTTGCGCGAGGGTTGATAGACTCAAGGCCTTCCCCTCACAAGAAGTTGCCATGAGCCGTTATCGCCCTCCCCGCACCGCTGGCACCGCGCTGATCACCCCCGAAGGTGAAGCGCGGATGCGGGCCGAGTTCCATGAGCTCTGGCATGTCCGTCGGCCTCAGGTGACACAATCGGTCAGCGAGGCGGCGGCACAGGGTGATCGCTCGGAAAACGCCGAGTACACCTACGGCAAAAAAATGCTGCGCGAAATCGACAGCCGCGTGCGCTTTCTCACCAAGCGGCTCGAAGCGCTGAAGGTTGTCAGCGAAAAGCCCAGCGACCCGAACAAGGTCTACTTCGGCGCCTGGGTCACCATCGAAGATGAGGACGGCAAAGAGTCACGCTACCGCATCGTCGGCCCGGATGAGCTGGACTTGAAACTGGGCCTGATCAGCATCGACTCGCCGCTCGCCCGCGCCTTGATCGGGAAGGCGCTGGACGCCGAAGTTCGGGTCCAGACGCCCACTGGTGAGCAGTGCGTGTACATCGTGGCAATCGAGTATCTCTGAAGCCTCAGCGACGGGTAATCAAACCTTGCCGGGCAACCCGGGTCAGTTGTTTGATCACTTCCGGCGCGTCTTCAACGCTGGGCGATTGAATCACCGCCAGATCGAAACTGTCGCTGGCAAATCGCGCCAGTGATTCCCCGTCTTCGACAAACTGGATCAGGAACGCTGCGGGGCCGCCGGTACGACGTGGCCATCCATCGAGATAACGCAGGAGCGTCGGCTGATGTTTTCCGCCAAGCAGGACTTTTGGATTGCGCTGGGTGAGGTGTGCCGTGATCGGCGCGGGGCGTACAACGGGGCTTAGTGCATTCATTGGGTCGTGTCTCTGCCTCAAAAGTCTGCATGGCAGGTGAGAGGCAACACCGAACCAGCGCTTTAGCGGTATTTCGAAGCCTGTTTCAAGCTTCTATCGGCAACTCGATGAGTCACCTGGCGCCCCGCAAGTAGCTGTTTAAATCGGCGCATGAGCAGCATCCTAGAGAAGCTGACCGGACAGTGTCAAGAATGACGCGCAACAAAAAAGGCCCGCGCAATGCGAGCCTTTTCGTTGAGCCAGAGCGGTCAGTCAGCGATCGCGCGGTCTACCGACAGTTTGCCGGCACCCTCGATCAGTACCGCGAAGCTGCCGCCGAGCAAGGCCAGAGCGAATTCATAACCGTTGTTGGACATGAACAGGCCATGGCTGATGTGCACGGTGAAAATGGCGACCAGCGAAAGGAAGACCAGCCCCAGTGCTGCCGGGCGTGCCAGCAGACCGATAATCAGGGCCAAACCACCGAAGAACTCGGTACCACCGGACAGAATCGCCATCAGGTGACCCGGTGCCAGACCCAGGCTTTCCATGTACTGCGCGGTGCCGGCAATACCGTAACCACCGAACATGCCGAAAAGTTTCTGTGCGCCGTGAGCAGCGAAGATGATGCCGACGAAGATCCGCAGAACGGTCAAGCCGTAGCCAGCGCGGGTAAACAGTACCTTGTTGATCAGTGAGCTCATGCTGTGTCATCCATTGTGATTGTGTGTTGGTTGGCCGCTATATTAATCGATAAATTTAATGTTAAAAGCGCAATTTTTGCGACATAACAACCAGTTTAGTCGATCATTTGCGTGAGACCACTTTCTGCCCCTGGGGCTCCAACGACTCCCTCTCACGATCGAACGCCAGGTAATACTTGTTCACGCTATTAACATAGCTGACGGCGCCCATTCCCACCTGCTCCATGGCAATGCGTTCGACCTGGAAGAACCACTGATTGGGATTCAAGCCACGGCGCCGGGCTTCGGCGCGCATGCCCTGGACTCGTTCCGGCCCCATGTTGTAGGCCGCCAGCACGAACGCCATGCGCTCACGCTCGTTGAGTTTGGGGCTTGCAAAGAACTTGCGACGGATCATCGCCAGGTACTTGGCACCGGCCTGCACATTGGCGTCAAGGTTCTGAATGTTGTTGACCCCGACGCGCTGGGCGGCAGACGGGGTGATCTGCATCAGTCCGGTGGGGCCGCTGCCGCTGCGGGCGTTGGGTTGCAGGGCCGACTCTTTGAAGGCCAGTGCCGCCAGGTTCAGCCAGTCCATGCCTTGGGCATCCGCGTGCTTTTGCAGCACCGGGCGAAGTTTTTCCAGACGCTGCCGGTCAGCCTTGGCCAAGGGATAATGCACCTGATACAGACGTCGATAGATGCGCAGGAACGCTGCGTCCTGGTCCGACGGTTTCTTGTAGGTGGTCAGGAAACGATCGATGCTCGCGCGCAGCATCGAGGCATCGCGGCGCACGAACCAGAACTCTTCACCTGGGTCGCTGATCGGCACCTGCTTATCGAAGCGCAACTTGGGCAGGATCTTGCCCCAGCGCTCGGCAATCGGCTGCTCGACGATGGTCAGGTGAAAGATCCCGCCCTGGACCATTTCAAGAACGTCTTCGACCGCCAGACTGGGGTCGACCCATTCGATTTTCACCGGTGCCAGTTTGTGCAGGGCGAGCTTTGAATTGATCTGACTGACCGCGTCCCCGGCCGCACTGCCGGTGGGCAGCGCCAGGGTCTTACCCGAGAGTTGTTCGACGCGGGTGTAGCGGCGTTCTCCCTTGATTCCTACCAGTACCAAGGGGATGTTGCTGGCAATCGGTTCGCTGCTGCTGACCGCATGGCCCGGCTGCAAGTCGAGCAGTTCCCCCGGCGCAACCAGGTCACCCTCCCCGCGCTGCAAGGCACCGAGCAGTTGATCCTTGGCTTTGGGAATGATCTTGAGGGTGATTTCCTGACCGTCACGGGCGTGACCGTTGAGGTATTGCTCGAAGGCGCGCAGGCGGTGGTATTCGACGCCGATGGCCTGGCCCTGGACTTCACCGGAGCTGTTGCGGCTCTGGTTGACCAGCACCCGCAACACACGACTGCTGCGAATCTCCGCCAGGTCACGGACCTTGGCTGCCGGAACCGCTTGCAGCGGGCCGGCCAGACGCGCAACCGCCGGCATCGGCAGCAGCAACGAACAGCACAGCAGTAGCAACATCGAGGGACGTGTCATCCACTCTCCGGAAAGAATACTGGGCCGACCTCACGAAACTCATGACATCGAACGACAGAAACAGAGCGCCTATGAGCGCTGACAAAGTGCGAAAGACTGGCACAGTGATGGCACCTTGACCACCCCGGCGTGTCTTGCGGCATCAAGAGACAGCTTTAACTCGTTGTAGTTCTTGGCTTTTCTTATAAATCTACAGCTCTGATATGCTTTCCGGCCTTTGGTCCGAGGTAGCACCATGCAACTCATCGATATCGGCGTCAACCTGACCAACCCCAGTTTTGGTGATAAACACCAGGCCGTGCTCGATCGCGCGTATGCCGCGGGGGTCTGCCAATTGGTTCTGACCGGCACCAGCGTCGAAGGCAGTGAGCAGGCGCTGGAACTGTGCCGGCAGCTGGACGAAACAGCTCAGCGACTGTTCGCCACCGCAGGCATTCACCCTCATTCGGCCAGCGACTGGAACGCCGACAGCGCCCGGCAACTGCGCAGTTTGCTCAAGGAACCCAATGTGGTGGCCGTGGGTGAATGCGGGCTGGACTTCAACCGCGATTTCTCGCCGCGCCCCCAGCAGGAAAAAGTTCTCGAAGAACACCTGGCGATGGCGGTCGATCTGCAATTGCCGGTGTTCCTCCACGAGCGCGATGCCAGTCAGCGACTGCTGGAAATCCTCCGTGACTACCGTGATCAGCTGCCGGCCGCGGTGGTGCATTGCTTCACCGGGGAAAAGAAGGCGCTGTTCAGTTACCTCGATCTGGATTTGCACATCGGCATCACCGGCTGGATCTGCGACGAGCGCCGGGGCACGCACCTGCATCCGCTGGTGAAGGAGATCAAGCGCGGGCGCTTGATGCTGGAGAGCGATGCGCCATACCTGCTGCCGCGCAGCTTGCGACCCAAGCCGAAAAACGGTCGCAATGAACCGGCGTATTTGACGGAAGTGCTGCGCGAAGTGGCGTTGCATCGGGGTGAAACCGAAGAGGATCTGGCCGCCCACACCACTGCCTGCGCACGGGCGTTCTACGGCCTGCCATCAATCCCCCAATAATCACAAATCCCCCTGTAGGAGCGAGCCTGCTCGCGATAGCGCCCTGTCAGTCACATCACTGTTGGATGTGCCGACGCTATCGCGAGCAGGCTCGCTCCCACAGGGGATTTGTAATGATCCTTGATCCACATCAAGTCCGGAATCCCTGCATAGCGGCACAATGCTGGCACCTTGCCAATGCTGTTTCCGCTATCAGAGAAGACCTCCATGGGTGCCTGGCTTAGCAATATCTCGCTGAAATACAAATTCTGGGCGGTCAATGCGGTCGCCTTTTTCACCACCCTCCTGCTGGTGCTGTACGCCGTACAGCTCGAACAACAGGCCCGCAGCCACGCTGCCCAAGCGTCGGCTCAGGCGCAGGCCCGCTTGCTCAATGCCTGGCCTGCCGGGCAACCGCTGCCCAAGGCCGAAAACCTGCTGACCTTCAGTCGCGGCCAGGCGCCGTTATTGAACGAGCAGCCGGTGCTGGAACTGGCCGATGCCCATGGCTGGGTCGAGATCAACGTCATGCCGCTGTTCGGCAATAACCCGTTAATGGGCGCCGAGGTGTTCTCTCGTCCCGACGGTCAGCAGGTCGCGGTGATCGCTTATGGCCCGAGCCTGAGCCAGGTATTCAGCGAACGTTTCGCCAACTATGCGGTGGCGGTGTTCATACTGATGCTGGCGATGCTGGGCGCTTCGCAGCTGTTGATCCGCTTCCTGCTGAGTCAACTGAACACTTTGAAAGACGTGATGCTCCATGTCGAGAAAACCGGCGACCTGTCAGCTCGCGTCCCGTTGGCCTGCAAGGACGAGGTCGGACAGATGGCCAATGCCTTCAACGCAATGCAGGCCGGTTACCAGCGGGTGGTCAACACCGTCGCCAGCACTGCCCGGCAACTGGATATCGGCGCGGCGCGGCTGGCCTCAAGCATGAACGAGGTGCGTCACGGCATGCTCGGCCAGCAAAGCGAAACCGATCAGGCCGCCACGGCAATCAACGAAATGACCGCCACGGTCTATCACATCGCCCAACATGCCGGCGCCACCCGCGACCTCTCGCAAACCGCCGACACCTTGGCCGGCAGCGGGCAGGAAGTGGTCAGTCGGGTGCAGAAGTCCATCGCCGGGTTGTCCAGCGGCGTGCAGCAAACGGCCGAGATGATCCAGCGTCTGGCCGAGGACAGTCAGAAAATCAACGGCGTGGTCGGCGTGATTCACAGCATTGCCGAGCAGACCAATCTGCTGGCCCTGAATGCCGCGATTGAAGCGGCCCGGGCCGGTGAAATGGGTCGCGGCTTTGCAGTAGTCGCCGATGAAGTGCGCAACCTGGCCAAGCGCGTACAAACCTCGACCGATGAGATCACCATCATGGTCTCGGCGTTGCAGGCAGGGACCCGTGACGCGGTGGATTTCATGCAGGAAAGCTCGTTCAAGGCCGACGACTGTGTGCAACAGGCCCAGGAGGCAGGTGCAGCCTTGGCGCATATCACCAGCGCAGTGGCGCAGATGCGCGAAAGCAATACGCAGATTGCGGTGGCGGCCGAGCAGCAGAGTCAGGTCGCGGAAGAGATGAACCGGGCGGTGGTGAGTATTCGGGATGTGACCGAGAACACGGTGCAGCAGACGGTGGATTCGGCGACTACCAGTAATGAGCTGGCGGCGTTGGCTGGGGAATTGAACAAGGCTATCGGGCAGCTCAAGCTGTGAGGGCCCCTTCGCGGGCAAGCCCGCTCCCACGGTCGAGGTGTGTTGTGCGCAAGGTCTCCTGTAGGAGCGGGCTTGCCCGCGAAAGCGCCAGTCCGGTCAACATCAATCCTGACCATGACCGCTATCACTTCGATAGCCAACCTTGATTCGCCGCCCGCCTAAGCCAAGCCTATTCTTCAATCATGTGTTCAACATGGATCGAGGATCAGCATCATGGGCAAACGTCACCCCAACCTACCCGCCTGGCAATGGCGCGCCTACCCCGGCAATCACCAGCACCCGACCAATCTGGTGTTGCACCTGATTGCCGTGCCGCTGTTCATCGTGGCGTTTTTGCTGATTGTTTCCGGGGTGTTCGGCCCGAACTTCGCGAACTTCGCCATCGGTGTCATTGGCGTGATCGCCGCGCTGGGCTTGCAGCGCCACCGTCGTCACTGATTCAGGCGAAAATTGTCACCGTCTGCCGGCTCATGGCGATTAACTGACCGTCCGCGCGCCACAGTTTCGCCGCTGCGTGACCGTAGCCGTCGGCACCATGCTCGATTTCAACCAGGTATTTGCACCAGTCCAGCGTGCTCAACTCAAGCAACGGCTGGACGAATTCGATGGTCCAGGTCAGTGTGCTGCCCATCGCGGGTTTGCTCAGATGCGGCAACAGGGCCGGCGGCCACGCATCTACCAGCGCCAGAATATGTGATTCGCTGACCGCCTCTTCCTTCACATCCCCACGCAAACGCACCCAGCCGCCCATCTCGCGGGATTTATTGCCAGTGAAGGGCAGACCGCCAACACTCCAGCGCATCGCCAGATGCTGCATGAATTCCGGGAGCACGCCTTTGATGTACGGCAGTTCCTGGCACTCGTCCCAGTGTTTCATTTCCGGTGCCGGCTCGGCCGCGACCGCGACTTCGGAAGGTCGCGAGGCACCGAAGCTGCCCTGGATCAACGTCACCACTTGCCCCTTCTGCATCGCCCGACCCAGCACCTGGCTGACGGCTTTGCCTTCGCGCAGCACATCGACCTCAAAACTGACCGGCACTTCGGGTTCGACCGGACCGACAAAGGTGATCGCCAGCGAACGCACTGGCCGGTCCGCCGGGACTTTTGCGCGCATGGCTTCGTATTGCAACGCGGCCACCAGGCCACCGAAACTGGCACGCCCCTGCGCCCATTCGGCCGGAATAGACAGCTCCAGCGGCTGGCTGCGGACGGCGTCGAGCAGATCGGAAAAGCGCATGAGAACCTCGGTGCGGAAAAAGGATGGAGGGATGTTAACCAGCCGGCGAGGATGGCACAGCGCTTATTCCAGCCAAAGAGACTGACAGATAGGCCGTCTGCCTTACATCGATTCCAAATTCAACAGCGATCAAATGTGGGAGCGGGCTTGCTCGCGAAAGGGGCCTGACAATCAACGCAAATGTTGACTGTCAGACCGCCTTCGCGAGCAAGCCCGCTCCCACATTGGTTCAGTGCTGCCACACCTATTGTGGTCAGGCACTTCCAATATGTGGTGTTTTCAGGATTTGAAGCAGGCGGCGCTGAGTTTGTCGAGAACGCGATCGGCGCAGCCTTCGGCCTTGGCCATGGTGGTTTTCCAGACCTCGACGCAAGGTTGCAAATCGGCTTCCTGCTCGGCGCGGGCCAGCCATTGCCAGCAGTCGTGCCAGTCGCCCAGAGCACCTTGCGCAGACTTCAAACGTGGCAGCGCCGCTTCGGGCAAGCGATCCAGTTCAGGATAGGCTTCGATGCCGTAGCGCACACGCTTGATCAGCAAGCGCAAGCGATGGCGGTCGTGGGCAGGATCGTGCAGGGCCTGATCGAGTTTTTTCCATTGTTTGGCCAGGCGTTTTTCAACGCGCTTGCGCAAGTCCTTGAGCAACCCCTGACGCTGGGAGGCGCGCAGAAAACGCGGAAAGGCATCGAGGATCATCAACAACTGCGTCACCTCGAGGCTGGCCGCCACCGCCGGGTACGCCGCCGCCATCTGCGCCATGCGCCGTTGCGCCGCCTCGGGTTGACCGTGCTTGAGCAAGTAAGCCGCCAGCACCTCGCGATCACGCATCGGCGTGGTCAGCTCGCCCACCCGGGACGCCGCAGCTTCCAGCTGCTCAACACCCGGTAGTCCACGCAAAGGTCGCAACAGACTGCGCAAACGGCGAACCGTGGTGCGCAGGTCGTGCAGCGCTTCCGGGTCGGTGCGCGCAGTCAGACGCGCCTGGCACGCCAGCAGACGAACTTCCAGACCCAGAACATGAGCCACCAACCGATCAACCAAAGCAGACATCGCTTGCTCCCTGAATCGCGTTACCCTTGTTCCCTACATCATGCCTCAACGGCCGGCACGTGACTCACGAATATAGAAGCGCGCCTTCTCGGCCTTCTTGGTGCAGCCTTCAAAGCCTTCGAATTGCTGCTGGGTCTTGGCCGCCGTCAACAGCGACAGGGCCTTGGAGTAGCTGACGGTGCCGGCGAAACCCTCGGCCTTGGCCAGGTCCAGTTCATGCCACGCAGCATCGAGCCCGCTACCGCAGCTGTCACGATAAGCGGTTTTGCCGGCACATCCGGCGAGTGCCAGGGCAATCAAAGGCACACAGATCCAGGCTTTCATCACTCACACCTCAAGAATAGGTAAACAGTCGTGCAGGTAAGACGGTCCGGCACGTGAAAAGTGCCTTGGCCCGCCGCGCAAACTTTAGCGCTCGCGAGAATACCCATGTGCCGCCATGGAGTGTCGAAAAAACGACGTGTTCGCCCCACCGAGCGACCTTAGCGATTGAAGCACGCCCCTTGATGGGTGCATTGTTGAACCTTGTCAGACGAGGGCGATTCATGAAAAAGCGTGTCGCACTGGTGCTGGGCTCAGGCGGGGCCCGGGGCTATGCCCATATCGGTGTCATTGAAGAAATCGAACGGCGCGGCTACGACATTGCCTGCATCGCGGGATGCTCGATGGGCGCCGTGGTCGGCGGGATCTACGCCGCCGGCAAACTTGACGATTATCGCGACTGGATCGAAAGCCTGGACTACCTCGACGTCTTGCGTCTGGTGGACGTCAGTTTTCGTCTGGGCGCGATTCGCGGGGAGAAAGTGTTCGGGCAGATCCGCAAGATCGTCGGCGAGATCAACATCGAAGACTTGCGCATCCCTTACACGGCGGTGGCTACGGACCTGACCAACCAGCAGGAAATCTGGTTCCAGGAAGGTTGCCTGCACCAGGCCATGCGCGCCTCGGCGGCGATTCCCAGCCTGTTCACCCCGGTGATGCAGGGCAATCGCATGCTGGTGGATGGCGGCATCCTCAACCCTTTACCGATCGTGCCCGTGGTGTCGAGCCATTGCGACCTGATCATCGCGGTCAACCTCAACTCCACCAACCAGCGCCACTATCAACTGCCGGTGATTCAGCGGCCGCCTGCGTTCAAGACCCGGTTCGACAGCCTGATCAATTCCCTGGGTTCAAAATTGCCGTTCCGGCGCAAACAGGCGGAACAATTGCTGCTGCTGGAAAAAGAAGCGTTGATGGCCGAAGCCGCCGACATCAACCCCTGGATCGAGTCCGCCGAACCCGAAGCCCAGCAACCGGCGGCCGCCCCGGAACGTGAACGCGAAGGCGCACCGAAATCCGCCACCGGTTCGTTCATCATCGACAACGTGGGCCCGGCGTCCTTGCTGGACCTGATCAACCAGAGTTTCGAGGTGATGCAGACGTCGTTGGCGCAGTACAAGATTGCGGGGTATCCGCCGGACATCCTGATCAACGTGCCGAAACGGGTGTGCCGGTTTTTCGAGTTTTACAAGGCGCCGGAGTTGATCGCGCTGGGGCGGGAGATTGCGCGGGATACGCTGGATCGGTATGAGGATGAGCAGAATCGGGATGCTTGAAGTTCTCGAGGGGATGTGAAGGCCCCTTCGCGAGCAAGCCCGCTCCCACATTGGAATGCATTCTCCTGTGGGAGCGGGCTTGCTCGCGAATAGGCCGGCACCCTCACCACAAAAACTAAAGGCTGCCCTCACTCAACAACCGATACCCAACCCCCGCTTCGGTGACGATGAATCTGGGTTGTGTCGGATCATCCGCCAATTTCTGCCGCAAATGCCCCACCACAATCCGCAAATAATGACTGTCCTCGGTATGCGTCGGCCCCCAGATATCTTTGAGCAGTTGTTGCTGCGTGATCACCCGCCCGGGATGCCGCGCCAGTTGCGCCAGCACCGCGTACTCCTTGCGGGTCAGCGCGACTTCGGTGCCATCGAGCAGCACCCGGCGATAGGCCAGGTCCACAGTCAGCGGGCCGAAGGTCAACGCCGCTTGTTGAGCCTCGCCAACGGGCGCCTGACGCAGCAAGGCGCGCACCCGGGCGAGGAACTCCTGAATGCCGAACGGCTTGGTCACGTAGTCGTTGGCGCCGCCATCGAGCGCTTCGACCTTCTGCCCTTCGCTGGCGCGTACCGAGAGCACCAGCACCGGCACCGTCGACCATTCGCGAAACTCGCGCAGCACTTGCTGGCCGTCCATGTCCGGCAGGCCGAGGTCGAGCACCAGCAAGTCGGGCTTGTTCAACGCGGCCTGGGCCAGGCCTTCATTGCCAGTGCCGGCCTCCAGCACTTTGTAGCCTTGGGAAGCGAGGCTGATGCGCAGGAATTTGCGGATCTGCGGTTCGTCGTCGATGACCAAAATGGTCGCGGTCTGGCTCATGGTTTCCGGTCGCGGCATGGAGATGTCCAAAGGGTATCAGGCTTCACTTTCAAAACCCGGCTGTTCCTGCAAGGGCAAGTGCAGTGTGATGCAAGTGCCGCGCCCCTCGATGCCGTCGGCGACGCTGATCCGCCCGCCATGGGCGCCGACCATTCCCTGACAAATCGCCAGTCCCAACCCCGTGCCCTGCCCGCCCCGATCACCGCGCGCAGCGGTGTAGAACATGTCGAAAATCTTCGCCCGCTCCTCCTCCGGAATCCCCGGTCCCTCGTCGCTGACCGAGAAAAACAGTTCGCTGTCGTCGGCTCCGGCGCGCAATTGCAATCGACCGTGAACCGGTGAGAAACGCGCGGCGTTCTCCAGCACGTTGACCAGCGCCTGTTCGATCAGCGCGGCGTGCACGTACAACAGCGGCAATTCAGCAGGCACTTCGGTCGTGACCTGCAACGGCGCCAGCACCGCGCGCAGGCGATTGAGTGAACTGCCGACGATGTCCGCTGGTGAGACCCAGTCCCGCGCCAGCTTCAACGCGCCGTGACCGAGGCGGGTCATGTCCAGCAGGTTTTGGATGTAACGGTCGAGACGCTCGGCTTCATCGCGGGTGCCTTCGAGCAATTCGCGCCGATCCTCCAACGGGATCGCTTCGCCGAGGGCCAGCAGGCTGTCGATGCTGCCGCGCATGGACGTCAGCGGCGTGCGCAAATCATGGGACACCGACGCCAGCAAGGCACTGCGCAACTGCTCGGTTTCACCGTGCAGGCGCGCCGCTTCCAGATCCTCGGCCAGTTGCGCGCGAGCCAGTGCCTGAGCCAGCGGCTGACTCAACGCCGTCAACAAACGCCGACGCTGACCGCTCAAGGTCTGGCCTTCCTTGGCGCACACACCGAGCAGCGCCAACGGGCCGTCTTCCACCGACAACGGCCACCACCACCAGCGCCCGAACGGCAGCGTGCCAGTGCCCGCGCCCGCCGGCTGGTCGTGTTGCCAGGCCCAATCGGCGGCGGCGCGCTCGGCTTCGGAAAACTCCAGCGGGCCACCGGTTTCGACTTTCCAGCCGCCCTGGCCGTCGTGGTTGAGCAGGCACAATTGCAGATCGGTCCAGCCGTTGAGGTGCTGGGCCGCGGCGCTGACCACGGCCTGGCGGTCAGTGGCGGCGGTGAGTTTGCGCGACAGGTCGAGCAGTTCAGTGGTCTCTTCCTGGGTGTCGCGCAGGGCCTGCAATTGTCGCCGTTGCCGCGCCGCGAGGTTACCGGTAAGGGCGGCCATCAGCAGGAAGAACAGCAAGGTCAACACGTCTTCTTCGCGCTGGATGCTGAACGAGAAATTCGGCGGGATGAACAGAAAGTCGTAGGTCAGAAACGACAGCGCCGCACAGGCCAGCGCCGGGCCGAGACTGCTGCGCACCGCCACCAGCAACACGGCGGCGAGGAACACCAGCGAGATATTTGGCAACGGCAGAACGCTCGCCACGGCCCAGGCCAAGGCACTGGCCAAAACCGTAGCCACCAAGGCTAATGCGTAGTCGAACCACACCAGCGACTGCGTTGATCGCAGATGTGGCTGGTGCTGTTCGTGATCGCTGTCGAGGACGTTGATTTCCAGCCCGCGTGCATTGCGCAGCAGGCGAGACGCCAGACCACCGCCGAACAGTCGACGACGCAATCGCTGGCGGGACTGACCGACCAACACCAGACTGGCACGGCGTTCGGCGGCGTGTTGAATCAGCGTCTTGGCGACTTCGCCAGCTCGCAGTAAAACCACTTCACCGCCAAGACGTTCGGCCAGTTGCTGGGCGCTTTGCAGGCGCAGGCGCGATTGCTCGTCACGCACGCTGCCGTTGTCCACATGCACCAAACTCCAGGGCAGATGCCGACGCTGGGCAACGCGGCTGGCGTGACGCACCAGGCGTTCAGCCTGAGCATCGCCATCGACGCCCACCAACAAACGACCGCGTACCGCTGGCGCGGCTTGACCGAGCTGGCGATAACCCTGGGCCAGGTCATTGTCGACTTGAGCGGCGGCGGTTTGCATCGCCAGTTCGCGCAGGGCCGTGAGGTTGGTCTGGGTGAAGAAGGCATCGATGGCCGCCCGCGCCTGCTCCGGCACGTAGACTTTGCCGTCGCGCAGACGCTCAAGCAGTTCGCGCGGCGGCAGGTCGATCAACAGCAACTCGTAGGCCTCTTGCAGCACCCAGTCCGGCAGGGTTTCGCGAACCTGTACGCCGGTGATCCCGCGCACTTGATCGTTGAGGCTTTCGAGGTGCTGGACGTTGACCGTGGTGAACACGTCGATGCCGGCGGCAAGCAGTTCCTGGATGTCTTGCCAGCGTTTGGCGTGACGGCTCCCGGGGGCGTTGCTGTGGGCCAGTTCGTCCACCAGCACCAGTTTCGGCTTGGCCGCGAGCAGACCGTCGAGGTCCATTTCTTCGAGCATCACGCCACGGTATTCCGAGCGCACCAACGGCTGTTGCGGCAAGCCGCCGAGCAGCGCTTCGGTCTCGGCGCGGCCGTGGGTTTCAACCACGCCGGCGATGACTTTCACGCCCTGGCGCAATTGGGTGTGGGCCGCTTGCAGCATGGCGTAGGTCTTGCCGACACCGGGCGCGGCGCCAAGGAAAACCTTGAGCCGGCCACGGCCATCGCGGGGCAGGTCTGCTAACAGCGCGTCGGCGCGGCCGGAATTGCTCATGCTTGAAGCTCACTTTATTCAGATGTTGATGTGGTGTCTGTGAGGCCGCTTTCGCGAGCAAGCCCGCTCCCACATGGGATCGCATTCCAATGTGGGAGCGGGCTTGCTCGCGAAGGCGCCACCACCGATCTACAGGTTTTCCAACGCCGCATTCAGCGCCAATACATTAACCACCGGCGGGCCCACCAATGGCTGCTCGATATGCGCATCCAGCAATTGCTGGAGGGTCGCCACCGGCAAATTCCGCGCCGCCGCAACACGCGCCAGTTGATAGGCAATCGCCGCCGGTGGCAAGTGCGGATCAAGCCCGCTGCCAGAGGTGGTCACCATGGCCAAGGGCACCGGTCCTTGCCCCGGCACCAGCAGTTTGTTGGCATCGTCAATCACGCGAGTTGCGAGCGCCGGGTTGCTTGGAGAAAGGTTGCTGGCGCTGCTCGACACGGTGGCAAACGCACCGGCGGATGGCCGAGGGTGGAACCAGGCGTCACCGACGAAATCCTGGGCTATCAGCGACGAGCCGCGAACCTTGCCGGCGGCGTCGCGCACCAGACTGCCATTGGCTTGATCCGGGAACGCGACCTGGGCAACGCCGGTGACAACCAGAGGGTAAGCGACACCGGTGATCAGGGTCATCAGCACGAGCAGGCTCAGGGCCGGACGTATCATTGTGGACATTTCAAAATCCTCGAATTCGTAAAGTCTTCAGTCAGGGGCACCGAGTTGTTTTCATCGCGGGCAAGCCCGCGATAGCGGTGTGCCTGGCACACCGCCATTCAGAGTCAAACCAGATGCAGCGCGGTCAACAGCATGTCGATCGCCTTGATCCCCACAAACGGCACCAGAATCCCGCCTAACCCATAGATCAGCAGATTACGTCGCAACAACGCCGCCGCACTGGCCGCCTGCACTCGCACGCCACGCAATGCCAGCGGAATCAGCACCACAATGATCAAGGCGTTGAACACGATCGCCGAGAGAATCGCACTCTGCGGACTCGTCAGTTGCATGACGTTCAGCACGCCCAGTTGCGGATAAATTGAGGCGAACAGCGCCGGCAAAATCGCGAAGTATTTGGCCACATCGTTGGCGATGGAAAACGTCGTCAGCGCGCCGCGGGTTACCAGCAACTCCTTGCCGATTTGCACCACGTCCAGCAGCTTGGTCGGGTCGCTGTCGAGGTCGACCATGTTCGCCGCCTCGCGTGCCGCTTGCGTGCCGTCGTTCATCGCCATGCCCACGTCAGCCTGGGCCAGCGCCGGGGCGTCGTTGGCGCCGTCGCCGCACATGGCGACCAGGCGACCGTCGTTCTGCTCGTGACGAATGCGCGCCAGTTTTTTCTCCGGTGTGGCCTCGGCCAGTACGTCGTCGACGCCCGCTTCGGCGGCAATCGCTGCGGCGGTCAGCGGGTTGTCGCCGGTCACCATGACCGTGCGGATCCCCAGTTTGCGCAGCTCGGCGAAACGCTCGCGGATGCCGGGCTTGACCACGTCCTTGAGGTGGATCGCGCCGAGCAATTTACCCTCGGCGCAGACCAGCAACGGTGTGCCGCCGCTCTGCGCAATCTTGTCGATTTCCCGGGACAGGGCCGGGGCCAGATCGGCGCGTTTCAGACCGACGAAAGCCAGCAGCGAATCCACCGCGCCCTTGCGGTACACGCGGCCTTGATAGTCGACACCGGACAAACGGGTTTCGGCGCTGAACGGCACAGCGGTCAACACCTCAGCGGAAGGCTCAGGTTGTGGGTGAATCCCACGCAAGTATTCGACGATCGATTTACCTTCAGCGGTGTCGTCGGCCAGCGACGCGAACAACGCACCTTCGGCCAGTTCCTTCGCGGTCACACCGGGTGCTGCATAAACAGCGGTGCAGCGACGGTTACCGAAGGTGATGGTGCCGGTCTTGTCCAGCAACAGGACGTGGACGTCCCCCGCCGCTTCCACGGCGCGACCGGATTTGGCGATGACGTTCAGGCGCACCAGACGGTCCATCCCGGCGATACCAATAGCGGACAGCAAACCGCCAATGGTGGTCGGGATCAGCGTGACCAATAACGCCACCAGGAACACCAGCGGCAGGCTGCCGTTGGCGAAGTGGGCGAACGGTTGCAGGGTGACGACCACCAGCAGGAAGATCAGGGTCAGGCCGATCAGCAGGATGTCGAGCGCGACTTCATTAGGCGTTTTCTGCCGTTTGGCGCCTTCGACCAGGGCGATCATGCGATCGAGAGTCGACTCGCCCGGGTTAGCGGTGATGCGCACCAGCAACCAGTCGGAGACCAGGCGGGTGTTGCCGGTGACGGCCGAACGGTCGCCTCCGGACTCACGAATCACCGGCGCGGATTCACCGGTAATCGCTGCTTCGTTGACGGCGGCGATACCTTCGATGACCTCGCCATCGCCGGGGATCATTTCCCCGGCTTCAACGCGCACTACATCGCCTTTGCGCAGGCTGGTGGCCGGCACCACTTGAAAGGTGCCGTTGCTGGTTTTGCGGCGGGCGCTCAAGCCTTCGCTGCCGGCCTTGAGGCTGTCGGCGCGGGCCTTGCCGCGACCTTCAGCCAGGGCCTCGGCGAAGTTGGCGAAGAGCACGGTGAACCACAGCCACAACGCGATTTGCGCAGCGACAAAGGTCGGCACGGCGCTGTCGGGAATGAAGCACAGCACGGTGGTCAGGATGGCGGTCAGTTCGACCACCAGCATCACCGGCGCACGCTGCAATTGCCGTGGGTCGAGCTTGACGAAGGCTTGTACCAGCGCCGGGCGCCAGAGAGCCGAGATCGCGGTTTTCGGTTGTTCCGGCGCCTTGGCGACGACGGGTTTGCTTACAGGCATATTCATGATGGATTCCTTAGAAGCCCATACTCAGATGTTCAGCGATAGGACCCAACGCCAGCGTCGGCAAGAAGGTCAAACCACCCACCAGCAAAATGGTCACGGTCAGCAAGGTCACGAACAGCGGGCCGTGAGTCGGGAAGCTGTTCTGACCGATCGGTGCGGTTTTCTTCATCGCCAGGCTGCCGGCCAACGCCAGTACCGGGAGGATGTAACCGAAGCGACCGATCAACATGCCAAGACCGAGCATCAGGTTGTGGAACGCCGTGTTGGCACCGAAGCCGCCGAACGCCGAACCGTTGTTGGCACTGGCGGAGGTGTAGGCGTACAGCAATTGGCTGAAACCGTGGGCGCCGGGGTTGCTCACCGCCGCAACAGGGCCCGGCAGGCTTGCGGCAATCGCGCCGAGCACCAGCACACCGACTGGCATCACCAGCAAGGTCACCACCAGCAGTTGCACTTCCTTGGCTTGCAGTTTCTTGCCGAGGTATTCCGGTGTGCGGCCGATCATCAGGCCGGCGAGGAACACCGCGATCAACACGTTGAGCAACATGCCGTAGAGGCCCGCGCCGACGCCGCCGAAGATCACTTCGCCGACCATCATGTTGACCATCGCGACCATGCCGGTCAGTGGGTTGAGGCTATCGTGCATGCCGTTGACCGAGCCATTGGACGCCGCCGTGGTGGTCACCGACCACAGCACCGTGGCGGTCGTACCGAAGCGCGCCTCCTTGCCTTCCAGCGGCGCGGTCTGTTCGACGGCGACATTGTTCAGGGTCGGGTTCGGTTGGTATTCAGCCCACAGCGAAGTCGCGCCGCCGATCAGGAACAGCGCCAACATGCAGGCGATGATCGCGCGGCTCTGACGCAGGTCTTTGACGTAGTGGCCGAAGGTGAACACCAGGGCGACCGGGATCAGGATGATCGAGGCCATCTCGAACAGGTTGCTCCACGCCGTCGGGTTCTCGAACGGGTGCGCCGAGTTGACGCCGAAGAAGCCACCGCCGTTGGTGCCCAATTGCTTGATCGCAATCTGGCTGGCGGCCGGGCCCAGCGGAATCACCTGATCGACGCCTTGCATCGTCACCGCATTCACGTATTGCGCGAAGGTTTGCGGCACGCCCTGCCAGACCAGGTACAGCGCCAGCAGCAGGCACAGTGGCAGCAAGCCGTAGAGGGTGGCGCGGGTCATGTCGACCCAGAAGTTGCCGAGGGTTTTACTCGACTTGCGACCGATACCGCGACACAGGGCTACCAATACGGCGAGGCCGGTGGCAGCGCTGACGAAGTTCTGCACGGTGAGGCCGACCATCTGACTCAGATAGCTCAGGGTTGCTTCGCCGCTGTAGGACTGCCAGTTGGTATTGGTCATGAAGCTGACGGCGGTGTTGAACGCTTGCGTCCACTCCTGACCCGGCAGGTTTTGCGGGTTCAGCGGCAAGTAATCCTGAAACAACAGGATCGCGAACAACAGCAAAAAGCCTGCGAGGTTAAAGGCGAGCAACGCCAGGGTGTATTTCTGCCAGCTCTGTTCGGCCTGCGGATCGACGCCGGCCACCCGATAGCACCCGCGCTCCACCGGTCCGAGAATCGGCGAAAGCCAGGTGCGCTGACCTTCCATCACCTTGTAGTAGAAACGCCCCAGAAACGGTGCCGGAATCAGCACCAGGGCGAAGAAGGCGAGGATCAGCCAATAGTCATAACTGTGCATAGCCGCTCCTAGTTCCGGTCCGCGCGCAACAGCGCAACCAACAGATAAATGAACAGCCCCACTGCCAGTAGCAGTGACACCCCGTCCAGAACGCTCATGGAAGTTCTCCGTGTTACGGCGTATTGCCGCGTGTGGAGTCATTGTCGGGAGGGCGGCTGTAAAGGAGCGAGATCGAGGGGTGTGGCGGGGCATAAAGAAAGCGTAAAGAGTGGGTTTATGGCTTTGTTACAGCGGTGTTTACACGAGCTGCTTCTTGAACAAGACTTTCCTCTAACGGATTTGAGGGCTTCCTGGGCGCCCGGACTGACTAGAGGAGCATGGCTGGCCCACGATGGGGACCACCGACTGGCGGCATCAACTGCCCGACCAACTAACCACCTCTGCCGCTCGCATCCGGTTGCAGTTTGAGCAAGAATGTCGGCCCCCGAAATCCTTTGCAGGAGAAACCATGAATATTGTCACCACCGATTTACCCGGTGTTCTGATCATCGAACCGAAGGTTTTTGGTGACGATCGAGGCTTTTTTTACGAAAGCTTCAATGCCAAGGCCTTTCAACTGGCGACTGGTCTGGATACCCGATTCGTTCAGGACAATCATTCGCGCTCTCTGAAAGGCGTATTGCGCGGGCTGCATTACCAGTTGGAAAACACACAAGGCAAACTGGTTCGCGTGACTGCTGGCGAAGTTCTTGACGTCGCCGTAGACATCCGTCGCAGCTCGCAGCACTTCGGCAAATGGGTCGCGGTGCGCTTGTCCGCCGAAAATCATCGCCAGCTCTGGGTGCCTGAAGGTTTCGCGCATGGTTTTGTGGTGTTGAGCGAATTCGCCGAGTTTCTCTACAAAACCACTGACTACTACGCCCCTTCTGCCGAACGCAGCATCCGCTGGGATGACCCGGATCTGGCCATCGATTGGCAACTGGACGAAGCCCCGCTGCTATCCGGGAAAGATCAGGCTGCACAATTCTTCAAGGATGCCGAGGTTTTTTCCTGAATCTCGGTACCTGTGTTTGTCAGGCGCTTTGATTTCAGATTTGCCTTCGTCTTGACGAGCAGCCTGGCTCCCACAGTTGGAATGCGCCAGCCCGGATGACACCATTCCCCTGTGTGAGCGAGCCTGCTCGCGAAGGCGGCAAGACAGGCAATAACGCCCCTAACTGGCGCACAACAAAGACACATCCAGCAACAACCATCCCCAATGCGACGGCTTTGCATCCATAACGACTGCCGTCGTAACGCTGGCACGCCCACTGCAAACGCCCTCCCCGAAGCTGTCCAAACCGTTCAGGGAGCAAACGCATGAACACACAACTCAAACCCACGCTGGGCACGTTGCACCTGTGGGGCATTGCGGTCGGGCTGGTGATCTCCGGTGAATACTTCGGCTGGAGTTACGGCTGGGGTGTCGCGGGCACACTCGGATTCCTGGTGACCTCGTTCATGGTCGCCACGATGTACACCTGCTTTATCTTCAGCTTCACCGAGCTGACGACGGCGATTCCCCATGCCGGCGGCCCCTTTGCCTACAGCCGTCGCGCCTTTGGCGAGAAAGGCGGATTGATCGCAGGGCTGGCGACGCTGATCGAATTCGTCTTCGCACCGCCAGCGATCGCCTTGGCAATCGGTGCTTACCTGAATGTGCAATTCCCGGCCCTCGACCCGAAACATGCAGCGGTCGGCGCCTACGTCGTGTTCATGGGGCTGAACATTCTCGGCGTGAAACTGGCTGCGACCTTCGAATTGATAGTCTGCGTATTGGCCGTAGCGGAACTGCTGGTGTTCATGGGCGTGGTCGCCCCGGCATTCAGCTTCAGCAACTTTGCCCTGAATGGTTGGGCCGGTTCCGATGTCTTTGGGGCGCCGGCGATTGCAGGGATGTTCGCGGCGATCCCGTTTGCCATCTGGTTCTTTCTTGCCATCGAAGGCGCCGCCATGGCCGCTGAAGAGGCCAAAGACCCGAAACGCACGATTCCCAAGGCCTACATCAGCGGCATCCTGACCCTGGTATTGCTGGCCATGGGCGTGATGTTCTTTGCTGGTGGCGTCGGCGACTGGCGCACCCTGTCGAACATCAACGACCCGCTGCCACAGGCCATGAAAACCGTGGTCGGCGAAAGCTCGGGCTGGTTGCACATGCTGGTGTGGATCGGCCTGTTCGGCCTGGTGGCCAGTTTCCACGGGATCATCCTCGGCTACTCGCGGCAGTTTTTCGCCCTCGCCCGCGCCGGTTACCTGCCAGCGTCGCTGGCCAAACTGTCGCGCTTCCAGACGCCGCACCGGGCAATCATTGCCGGCGGTGTCATCGGTATCGCAGCGATCTACAGCGACGGCCTGATCAACCTCGGTGGCATGACGCTGACTGCAGCAATGATCACCATGGCGGTGTTCGGCGCGATCGTGATGTACATCATGAGCATGCTCAGCCTGTTCAAGTTGCGTAAGACCGAACCGAATCTGGAGCGCACCTTCCGCGCGCCGTGTTATCCGTTAGTGCCGATGATTGCGTTGGTGCTGGCGGTGGTGTGCCTGGTAGCGATGGCCTGGTTCAACACCTTGATCGGGCTGATATTCGTCGGCTTCATGGCGGTGGGTTTCGTGTATTTCATGCTCACCGCACAGTTGCGCGCGGATGCACCGGCGGATGCAATGTTGACCGGCCTGTAATCAGCCGAGTGCGGCCGTCCTATCAGGCATAGAATTGAACCACTGCGAAATGAAATCGCTCAAAGTGGTATGCACGATCGATTGGCGAAACCCGTCAATCGGCCTGCCCTCAAGGAGAGTCCTATGCCCTGGTATGCCTGGTTGATTCTGGTCGTTGCAATCGGCTCGATCGTTGGTGGATTGATGATGCTGCGTGACACCGCCAACAAGGTCGAGCTGACCGAAGAGCAACGTAAACGCGTCGCGGAACGCAACGCGGAAGCGGACGCCAAGGATGTGCAGGACCGCTAAACCAAAAACCCTGTCATTCTGGTCGAATGACAGGGTTTTGCGTTTCTACTTTTCCCAGTCTGCCTTGGCAATGTGCAGGCCATGCAGCCCTTTGTACGCGGCACGTTCCGGCTGGCTCCAGCCCTCAAGCAACGCATCCTCCAACCGATAAATCTCTACACCCAGCGGGCGACAGACGCTCAGCGGATCCTGCGCCTGCGGCCCCCACATGGCCAGCGACAGATCACCGCCCGGACAGGTCGACAGCGCACACAGCAGATCGATCTCGGCAAAGAATTCCAGGTAGTCGCCCTTCTGCGCCGGACAGGCCTTCATGAAGTACATGTCGTCGTGGTTCAGGCCGGTGCACTGGAAAATGTTCAGCACGTCATGCACGTCGAACTCGGTCAGGCCATGAGGCAACACCGCGCGCGTCAGGTTGGAGTGGCAGTGATGGTGGAAATCCTCACCGGTGAGCATTTTGTTCACATAGGGGTCGCAGCGCGTGCCGAGCAAATCGTGCAAGCGACCGCCATGTTCGTCGATACCGTAGCCGGCCAGGCTGTCGTCGGTGATGGTCACCAGCGGCCGCAAGAAAGGCAGGTTCGACCAGAGCCGGTCATGGGTGCTGACATGGGCGCCCTGCAACTGCCGGGTGCGCGCCGCCCAAAGACGCTCGCGCGGGTCGTTGGCATTCCAGACATTGAAGTCGCCCACTTGCGGGCCGACCGGCGTGGTCACGCGAAACACATGCCCGGCCGGTACGTTCCAGGCGCGTCCGGTACGGATCGGCACTTCGAACTGCTCGATCAGCGTACGCCCCTCCTTCGTGTCGCGGATCCGTTCGTAGAAGGCTGTGTCCACCTGCAAGGCCGAGCCTTTGCTGACTTGATAGGCCGCCGGATAGTCTTTGTACATGGCACAAATCCTCGATCAGTGATGGGGGGTTGGGGCAAGCATTTGCAACAGAAGGTGTTCCGAGTCATCGAGATAAACGCTCATGGCGTCCGCGGCGGCGTGCTTGTCGCCCTCGACGAGGAAGTCATGGATCTGCCGATCGCGAGCCAGCCAGGGCGCCTGGAAACGTGATTCATCGGGAGCGGTGCAAAAAGCGAGGCGCAGTTGCGCGGCAACGTTGGTGAAGAACTCATCGAACAAGGGGCTGCGCAGTAACCCGACGATGTGTTGGTGAAACGCCAGGCTGTGGGTGCCGACGGCGCGCCAGTCCTCGCGTTCGCGTGCCAGCTCGGTGGCCTCCAGCGCCTCGAGCATCCGGGCGGATTGGTCATCGCGCAATGATTGGCTCACGCTGATGGCTTGCAGCTCCAGGGTGCGCCGAACCTTGAACAGATCCCGCACATCATCAACGCCCAGCCTGCGCACCATCACGCCCTTGTTGCGCACATAACGGGTCAGACCATCCTGCCCCAGGCGGTGCAACGCTTCACGAATGGTGTTGCGTGAAGCGTTGTAGGCAGACACCAGGTCGTTTTCCACCAACGCCATGCCAGGCAGCAGGCGACCGCCAATGATGTCGGCGCGTAACTCCAATGTGATGTGGTCGGCCAGGGACAGTCCACTGTGCATGCTCATCGCCTCGTGATTGTTCAACAATCGTCAGCTGACAAGTAATCACTATTCGTGCCAGTTGATTCGATGCGGCAGGACGAAGTTGGACGCATCTGCATGCTTTTTAGAAGTAGAAGTACAGTCACCATCCCATTTTCATTGGTTAAGATGGCGCATTGTTGCGGAGATTCCAGATGCGTTACTCGCAGGACCATAAAGCCCAGACCCATCAACGCATCATCAAGGAAGCATCAGCGCGATTTCGCCGTGACGGTATTGGCGCGACCGGCCTGCAACCCCTGATGAAAGCGCTGGGTTTGACCCACGGCGGCTTCTACTCGCATTTCAAGTCCAAGGACGAACTGGTGGAAAAGGCCCTGCAGGCCGCCGCAGAACAATGCGATGCCACCTGTGCCGAGCTGTTCGCCCAGGATCGCCCGCTGGAAACGTTCATCGATACCTATCTGTCGCAATGGCACCAGACTTCGCCCGATGAGGGTTGCCCGCTGCCGACCATGTCATCGGAGTTGGGCTTGCGCGGACAGCCCAGCCCGACCTCTGACGTGGTGCTCAATTCAAGGCTTGAACAAATACAAGGCACGCTTGAAGGCGACGATCCCACCGACCGCAGCATCTTCATAATGTCCGCCCTGGTCGGGGCATTGCTGTTGTCACGCAGTGTCGAGAACCCTGAGCTGGCCCAGCGGATTCTCGACGTGACCCGCGAGTTTCTCAAACAGCCCGGCGCTAATCCTGCCAGCGCTTGAACAGCACGCTGGCATTGACCCCGCCGAACCCGAAGCCATTGGACAGTGCGTACTCGATGGCCATCGGGCGCGCCTGACCGTGGACGATGTCCACACCTTGCGCCGCCGGATCAGGGTTTTCGAAATTAAGGGTGGGCGGCACGACCTGATCACGGATCGCCAACAGCGTGAAGATCGCCTCGATCCCGCCGGCCGCACCCAACAAATGCCCGGTCGCAGACTTGGTCGACGTCACCGCAATCTTGTTGTCTGAACCGAACAATGACTTGATGGCGGCCAACTCTCCAAGGTCTCCGACCGGTGTCGAGGTGGCGTGAGCGTTGAGATGCTGCACCTGCGAGGCAGAAATGCCTGCCTGGGCCAAGGCCAGCGACATCGCCCGGCGCGCACCGCTTCCATCTTCGGGACCGGCAGTCAGGTGATAGGCATCGGCGCTGGTGCCATATCCGACCAGTTCGGCCAAGGGTTGAGCGCCACGGGCCAGGGCATGTTCCAGTGATTCGATCACCAGAAGACCAGCGCCCTCGCCCATCACGAAACCATCACGGCCACTGTCGAACGGCCGTGAGGCGCGCTCCGGGGTGTCGTTGTATCCGCTGGACAAGGCTCGCGCTGCTGCGAACCCGGCCAGACTGACCCGATCGATTGCCGCCTCCGCGCCACCACACACGGCGATATCCGCCTCGCCACAACGAATCAGCCGCGCGGCATCGCCAATCGCCTGGACCCCGGCCGCGCACGCCGTTACCGGAGCACCCAGCGGACCTTTGAAACCATGCTGGATCGACACATGCCCGGCCGCGAGGTTGACCAGGAACGAAGGAATGGTGAACGGCGACAAACGTCGTGGGCCGCGGCTGTCGGTGGTGCGGACCGCATCGGCAATCGCGCCGAAACCACCCACGCCCGAGCCGATAATCGTCGCGGTGCGCTCCTGGGTCTTGGCGTCCAGTGCTTGCCAACCGGCCTGCTCCAGCGCCTGACGCGCGGCCTCCATGGCAAACATAATGAAGCGGTCCATTTTTTTCTGCTCTTTGGGCGGCGTCGCCCGATCAGGGTCAAAACCCGCCTCGAGATCTTCCGCCACGCTCTGCACTGCGCCACCGACCTTGGCCGGCAGATCGGCGACCACTTCGTCAGGCAAATTACGCAACCCGGAACGCCCGGCCAACAGACGCTCCCAGACCGCTTCAATACCGCTACCCAGCGGAGATACCAGGCCCATGCCCGTTACAACTACTCGACGATCATTCATACCGCAATTACCTCAAGCCGATTGAAGGCGCCTCACTTGTAGCGCGCGGCGGCCGTACTTTTCGAAAGATTCGGGGCCATGACCAGGCGGGCTTTTACAAAGTCGTCCCACTCGGAGGCGTTCGGCAACGAAGGAATGGTGATCAGCTCACCCTGGTCCAGACCGGACAATGCAGCGTCCACCATCTCCCCGGCTTCCATGACCATATCGGCGGGAATCCGGGTCGCATCGATTCCCGAGCGCTCCCAGATTTCAGTGCGTGTTACGCCTGGCAACACGGCCTGGACCTTGACCCCGGTACCGTCCAGTTCCGCGTTCATCGACTGGGTCAGACTTAACACATAAGCCTTGCTTGCGCTGTAAGTCGCGTTGAATTGCTCAGGAAACAAGGCCACAACCGAGGCGATATTGATGATCGAACCACGGCCTGCCTTTGCGAAGCTGGCGGCGGCTGCCGATGCCAGGCGTGTGACGGTGGTGACATTGAGCTGAATCAGTTTTTCCATCTGGTCCATGTCGGAATTGGCCAACAGACCATCCGCGGCGACACCGGCGTTGTTTAGCAACAGGCTGATACTTGAATCGCTGCGCAAACGCTGTTCAATCTTCAAGACATCGTCTTTTAGTGTCAGGTCTGCCTTGAGTACTTCGACCTGGACGCCATGTTCGGCACTCAGCTTGCTCGCCGCCGCCCGCAAGCGTTCCTCGTCGCGAGCGACCAGTAACAGATCAAAACCTCGGGCCGCCAACCGCTCAGCGTAGATGGCGCCGATTCCGGAGGAGGCTCCGGTGACGAGGGCGGTTCCTTGGGTCTGGACAGAATTCATGAGCGTGCTCCTGTGAGAATGCGCCTGGACGGTAAATACCTGAGCGCTACGGCGGATTGAGGAATTATTATAGGCATAATTTTAAAGCAATATGATAACCGTAATTTTTTATAGGCCGATGGAAGGTACGACACCCATCCTTTACGCCAAAATGAAAAAAGGCCGGTCAATGACCGGCCTCTTGGGCGTTGATCTAAAAGCTTAGTTCACTTCCAGCTTCTCGCGGTTCTTATCCAGGATTGCCTTGCCTATCCCCTTTACTTCCAGCAACTCGTCCACGGACGAAAACGGCCCATTAGTGTCACGATACGCAACAATCGCCTTGGCCTTGGCTTCCCCGATACCGGATAGCTCACGCTGCAGCGTGGGTGCATCCGCTCCATTGAGATCGACTTTGCCTGACTGCGCCTTGGGCGCAACTTCCAGCACCAGAGGTGCATTGCCAGCCTCAGTTTTTGCCGCAGGTGCAGCGATGGCAGCAATAGAAGCGCTGGTGAGCAGGGCGAAAACCAGAGAGTAGAAATAGCCAGTACGCATAAATGAAGCTCCATGACATCGATTGAGAAAGCAGCTTTTCCGAAGCTGCTCTCCAAACTTAGGCGATGTAGTGGAGCTGTCAAAAGTGTGTCTGTTGCAGGATGTGAAACAATCAAGGCTCGAGGCGATGTTGCTGGTAGATCCAGTCGACGGTCTCGTCACCCGGCTGCAACCGCTGACGCAATCGTGCAAGCGTTGGCGGACGCGTGGCAGACTGACCCGAGGCAATGCTTCGTTTTCGTTGTTTTTTTAATGAGGAAGGAGACGAGAGCTGAATTCGGCGGGAATTGACGCGTGAGAGACGCGTAGCTGTGGATAGCTCGCGCGGACGGGATGGTGTTGGATCGGCAGAAAGGCGGAACACGGGCTAACTTTTGTGAGCTCATCCGATTGCGGCCTAAAATGGCATGACCGAAATAGCATGGCCGATTTCTCGAAGATTCATTTTAGATACAGTGATGGCGACTGCCTCACTTGATTAGACTATACCCTATCTGATAACGTTATCAGTTCTTGAAAAATGCATTGAGCCGTCAAAAGCAGGCAGTGTTTTGGGGCAATATCTCATGATGTCCAAAACAGCACAAAACACCCAATGAGTACAATACACGCCTCCTCTATTGGTGGGTAAACTTCGTATCGCGGCCTACAGGCTGTGCACCACAAGAAAAACACATCGAAATGAATAAGCTATCTGGGATTGACCGCCATGCATTAATGGGTTGTGCAGGGGTCCTGTTCATGGTGTTCTGGCTCTCTTTTAATTTCAATCACGGCGAAAGAATTCAGCACAACGATGGCCTCGGCTGGGACGGCGCCGCCTACGCTGACTGGGCGCAACGTGACTCGATAGAGATACTTACCAGTCATACAGTGTCCGAGTATTATATTGGACGCATGCTTCCCTCCATCGTCATTCATAACGTCAGCAAGTTACTCGGCTATGATATAACTTCAACACCTCGAGTAATACACGCCTTCTACTTATTCAATGTCGGCCTACTTGTTATTGCAGCCGGATTACTTATCCTCATCGGCCGACATTATAAATGGCGAACGCCTATTTACTTCCTGGGGTTCAGTGCACTGTTCTTTAATTATCCTGTGCTCACAAACCTATCATACAACCCAACTCTTACGGATATTTCTGGCTACGTCTTAGGCCTCGGCATTTTCTACGCCTACATCAAAAACCGCTTCGTCCTATTGGTAGTGCTCAGCTTCCTCTGCTGCTTTGTATGGCCCACGATGCTTTACGGCGCGCTACCAATGATCATGCTAGGCCGGGCCAGCGTCGCCAACCGTCCGCCCTCACTGCATAGCCACCTGTTAGCCTTGCTGGTTGCCCTCTCCCTGATTGCACTTGCCGCCTACCTATACGCCAATGGCCTACGGCAATCCCAAGGTACAACCGTTTTCAAGAGCGAGATTCTTCCACTCAGCATAATTCTGTTCATTACCTATATTTACCTGGCTCTCAAGCCGATGATCGACGTGCCTGCCTACCTGCGGGCATCCAGGTACATCAAGGTGGTTCCAGTGGTAGTGGGTATCCTCCTGTATATATCGGTCAAAGCAATCGTCTTTCAATTTTCCGATCGGACGCCTGGCCCACTCACTATCACCAGCTATCTGGGCCTGTTTACGCAGGCATCCCTGTCGAACCCGTTGATCAACGTCGTTGCGCACGCTATGCACTACGGTCCGTTTTACATGATCGCCATCTTGCTCTGGCCGCGTATCGCTGCGCTGGCAAAAGCCGAAGGCCTGGGTCTCAGCGTCTACATTGCCTTGTTTGCCTTTTTGTCGATCGGCTCCGAGTCACGTCAGTTCCTCAATGCCTGGCCGGCTCTTGCAATGCTGACGTGCCAGGCACTGAACCAGTTGGGCGATGAGCGCAAGATCGACTGGTGGTTCACCTATGCCGTTGCGGGCATGGCACTGATCCTGTCCAGGTTCTGGCTGAGTATAAATGTCGGCCCCTGGACGGGTAACTTCCAGGCGTTTCCGGACCAGATGCTCTACATGTATTCCGGCCCGTGGATCTCTCACCAGATGTATGGTGTTTTTCTCGCTGTGACGCTGCTCTGCTTCATTAGCCTGCTTACATTGCTGCGTCAGACGTCCAGTTCAACCGCGCGCGCATCGACACAGGAAGTATGATCCGATGAAAACGCTATCCATTGTGGTACCTGTCTATTTTAACGAAGGCTCCTTGCCGGATCTATTCAGCAAGCTTCTATACATAGAGCAGTTACTCCAACAACAAGACATGCTGCTGGAACTGATTTTCGTCGACGATGGCTCCCAGGACAACTCACTGAATTTGCTCAGACAGTTCGTGATTACGCGCCCGGGCACCAAAGTGATCAAGCTGAGTCGTAATTTCGGCGCCATCAGTGCGGTAAAGACCGGACTGAATTACATCACCGGGGATTGCTTTCTATTCTTGGCCGCCGACCTTCAGGATCCGCCAGAACTCATCCCGGAAATGGTTAGCCGCTGGAAGAACGGTACCAAGTACATCATCTGTGAGCGCACAGACAGACAAGATCCATTGGGGTCTAAAATATTCTCAGCAGTGTATTACAGGCTACTGCGCAAGTTTGTCATGGCGAGCTATCCGAAAAATGGTTTTGACCTCGCCCTCATGGACGGGCAGCTTCTGCCCTATCTTAAAGACAGTGGCAAACACATCAATTTCCCACTATTTCCGTATTGGCTAGGGTTCACCCCCGAAAAAATACCTTACGTCCGCGTGGCTCGTGAGCATGGAAAATCCAGATGGACGTTCGGAAAAAAATGGAAACTGCTTATCGACTCCATTTTTTCGTTTTCCTTCGCTCCGGTCAGACTGATTTCGGCAATAGGCCTGATAGTGTCGCTGGGAAGCTTCGCTTATGGCACCGTTGTGGTGCTGAGTGCATTGTTCGGCAAGGTTGAAGTGCCCGGGTTTGCGACGCTGGCCACCCTCGTGTCTTTCCTGCTGGGCCTGATCATAGTAATGCTTGGTGTGATGAGCGAATATATCTGGAGGATATTTGATGAGGTCAACAGACACCCTCATGCAGTTATTGAAGAAGAAATTCTTTAATCTGGAATTCATCAAATTTCTTATCGTTGGCTGCATCAATACAGGCGCTGGATATATTTTCTATCTAGCGTTTATTCAAGTGATGGTATACACCTATGCATACTCTCTGTCGTATGCCTTAAGTATCGTAATTTCGTACGTTCTCAATGCGCGTTACGTCTTCAACGAGCCCCTCTCCCTGAAAAAGCTTCTCTCGTTCCCGCTTGTTTACATCGTTCAATACCTAAGCGGTTTATGCCTGATATACATCGCTGTTGAACAGCTTTCTATACCCGTCATCCTGGCGCCGCTTCTAGTGGTAGTTATCACCCTGCCGATCACCTTCCTGCTTGCTCGGTTTATCGTGAAATAACGCGACGAGGGGAAAACACCAGTGACAGGGTCGGCATATCGGGCTTCAGACTGAACGAGCTCGATGTGCCGAACCCAAGTGCTAATGGTCAATAACCTATTCAATCCATCATCGTAGCAACTTTAAATCCGCCGCTGCCCGGGTTGTAGCGTCACCGCTGCCAGAATGCAAAAAGGCCGGTCAATGACCGGCCCTTTGTATTGAGCAACAAGCTCGGTTCACCACGATTTTTTTCGCGATGCTTTTCCGGATCCACCCCCTCAAGTCCCAAACTCCTCCACCGAGATGTCAAACAATCAGGGTTCGAGGCGACGTTGTTGGTAGATCCAGTCAACGATCTCACCGTCGGGGGTGTAGCCGCTGACGGTTTCGCGTAGAAGTTGGCGAACGCGTGAGTAATCGTCTTTCTCCACCGCCGCCAGCAACTCAGTCAAGCGACCTTTCAGGACGTCCCAGGCGAGGTGATCTTCATTCGCGCTCATGATCATCGGGTGCTGGGTAGCCGAAACGTTCTCGCCAATCAGCAGCTCTTCAAACAACTTTTCGCCTGGACGCAACCCAGTGAATTCGATGGAAATGTCGCCGTGCGGGTTCTTATCCGAACGAATGCTCAACCCCGACAAATGGATCATTTTCTCCGCAAGTTCAACGATCCTCACCGGCTCGCCCATGTCCAGCACGAACACATCGCCGCCCTGCCCCATGGAGCCCGCTTGGATTACCAGTTGCGCTGCTTCAGGAATGGTCATGAAATAGCGCGTGATCTTCGGATGGGTGACCGTCAGCGGTCCGCCGGATTTAATCTGGCTGTGGAAAAGCGGGATGACGGAACCCGACGATCCGAGGACGTTACCGAAACGAACCATCGTGAAACGTGTCTTGTTGACGCGCGAAACGTTCACCTTATCGCCGAACAACACGGGCGCGATCTCGCGGCTGAGCGCTTGCAATGTCAACTCGGCGAGACGCTTGGTGCTGCCCATTACGTTTGTTGGACGGACCGCTTTATCTGTCGATATCAGCACGAAATTCGACACACCCGTCTGTAGCGCTGCTTGAGCCGTGTTGAGCGTTCCAATTACGTTATTCAGCACGCCCTCAGCAATATTGTGCTCGACCATTGGCACATGCTTGTAGGCGGCAGCGTGGTAGACCGTGTCGACACGCCAGGTTTTCATCACATCCAGAAGCTTGTCTTTATGACGGATGGACCCAAGAATCGGTAATAGTTGAACCGCAGACGACTCTCGGCAACTGCGCTGCTCAAGTTCGGACAGGATGCTGTAGAGATTAAACTCACTGTGTTCGAACAACAGCAGCGTAGTAGGCCCCAGGGCGAAAATCTGTCGGCACAGTTCGGACCCGATCGAGCCGCCAGCCCCCGTAACCATTACCGTTTTGCCGCGGATACAGCGTTCCAGCAACTCAGGCTGGGCAGGCACCGAGTCGCGACCTAGTAAGTCGGCGATATCGACTTCCCGAATATCCTCAACCTTCACGCGGCCGCTGGCCAAATCAGTAAAGTTGGGGACGCTGCGCACGTGTAGCGGAAAACCTTCCAGCACATTGAGAATTTCACGGCGCCGAGCGCGTGTCGAAGACGGCAGCGCAAGAAGGATCTCTTGCGCACCGGTGACATCGATCATCTGCTGGATGTGTTTGGGTTTATAGACATGCAAGCCGGAAATGGAGCGATCGGCAATGCTGGAGTCGTCATCGATGAATGCAACCGGTCGCATGACACGACCCATACGTAATGCTGCTACCAGTTGGTTACCCGCTACGCCCGCGCCGTAAATAGCGACCTTGGTCAAACCGTCATCACGGCTTGTGAAAGGAACGTGCTGTGCGGCAGTAAACCAGTCGCCCATGAAATACTGGCGCATGCATAGACGCAGTCCACCGATGATGACGAGGCTCAACCACCAGTAGTTGAAAATGACGGACCGGGGAACAACGGCCTCATGATTGCTGTACCAGTAGACTATCAAAGCCAGGATCAGCGAGGAAAGGCTGACCGCTTTGATGATGGCAACAAGTGCATCGTTGCCGAAATACCGCATCACGGCTCGGTACATGCCGAACCGTATGAACAAGGGAATCGCGATAATTGGCGCACAGGCGAATAGCCATATATGAATTTTGAAAGGATTGATCATCTCATCAATCCCCAAACGCACGATGAACGCCATCCACAGTGCCACCCAAACGAGAATCACGTCCGTGAACACTTGGATTAACCGCTTCTGCCGACGCGGAAGTCCCAGCAGAAACATCCTCAGCCTATCCATATAGCCTTGCCCCAAAGTGCCCTACTCCATCGTTTGAACTCGTTGAGGTCCATTGTACGTAGGTAGGCATCGTCGTAACAGAAAAAAACGACGTATGTGGATCTACTGACAGGTTTATGCGCCCCCAGACCAGCGTGGGTTATCTAGCGGGCAAGGGGCACAGGGCCATCACCGACAAGAATGTCAGATGTGATCACTGAATCGCTGTGACCGAAACCCATCAGCAAGCTCCCAAAGCGGATGCTCTTTCTGAGCTCAAGCAGCACGTAGTAATTCGCCGTGTCTGTCCTGTTCCACCAGCGGCCGAGCATCTGTACTACAAACCTCGGTAACCGGCGCTCGCCTTCTGAAGGCCGGCCTCAACGTTACGTTTGGGAATCCAGCCCAGCGTCTGCTGGGCATTGGAGCTGTCCACTTCCAGCGAACAGAAAAGCTGCTGATAGAGTGCTTGCTTGCCTGCCAGTGATAACAATGTCTTCATCAATACGGGCGGAACAGGCAGCTGTATACTCCGCTTGCCCATCCCCCGCGCCAGTGCTCGGACCATGGCAGCAGTCGATATTGCTGGCTCATCAGCGACCAGGAATAATTCCCCCGCCGCTTTCGGATGTTGTGCCGCGAGCGAGATGAAATTGCAAAGGCTCTCAACGCCGATAACACTGCGACTGTTCGTGACTCCAGCGAACGGCATCGGCGTGCCGCTGGCGACCAGTTTCAACAGACGCCGAAAATTCCCCGGTGCGTGAGCCCCGTACACCAGTGGTGGGCGAATAATCACCAACTCGGTAGGCGTGTCTTTAAAAAGAGCAGCCAGACCCACCTCAGCTTCGTGCTTGGCAATCGCATAAGGAGCGTGAGGGGCAACGGGTGACAGCTCAGTGAACGCCTCCCCGTGTGTTTCATTTCCGTTCACACCGATGGAGCTAATGAAAACAAACCGTTGCACACCACTCTGCAAGCAGGCTTCGGCTAGTCGAATGCATGCATCACGATTGACTTTGCGAAACGCCTCCAGCGGGTTTTGCTCATGGGCCGTTTTCACATGCGCCCGTCCCGCCAGATGAATGACACAGTCGACTGTTTTCAGGCGGTCTGACCAAGCTCCAATGTCGTCGAGTTCACCAAGCACTATTTCCCCGCAAGCGACTTCCGGAGGCCTGCGATGCAGCGCCACAACTTCATGCCTCTCGGCCAACAGTTGCTCGCATAAGTTACGACCGATAAACCCGGACGCTCCCGTCACAAATATCTTCATACACCCTCCTTAGCTAAACTGTCATGCGCCAGCTCTGCGACTGGAGCATGCTTTCAGTTTTTGCCAATCCGCCTCAGGCAAGCCGCCAAAAGTCCCACCAGCAACCCGGCAATAAGCCCCAAAAGAATCACAGGTGTCTGCCGCGGGAATACGGCTTCAGGAGAAGGATAAAGAGAAACCAGCTGCGTGGGCACGTAACCCAGTGCGTATTCGTATTTGCGCAAATCAGCTTCGATTTTGTTGAGCGCATCTCGGTGCGCGATGTAATTGGCCATTCCCTCTGCCAAGCCACTCCCGCCCCCTAATGCGTCTAAATGAGACTGTCGCGATTTGCGAAGATCGGCAACCATCTGCGAAAGACGATCCCGGCCGGGCTGACTTAGGTCATCCTGCTGCTGACGAACCATCTCGAAGATACTTTTGGCGCATGTTGAAGCAAGCTCCGCGCCTTTACCTCGGACGCTGACCGTAAGAAAAGCTGGCTGACCTTCGGCGGTATACCGAGCCAGCTTGGTCATCTGCTGTTTAGCCTCCGGCACATCATCGAAGCCACACCCACGCAGGACTTCGTCCGAATAAGCGGCAGGGTTATTCAGCCGCGCGATGACCAAAACTGCAGACTCAATCTGATTAGGTCTCGGCAGGCCGTCATCATCCAGCCCACGGTTTTCACCCATTTTTATTATCGCAGAGGCTTCGTACTCTGATGGGGTAAACGATAGATAGGCGAAAGCCCCCAGCAAGCCCAATACAGCGCCGGCAGTGATAAATTTCCAGCCTTGTGTCACAAATTTCAGCAATGACACAATTGTAAAAGCTTCCACATCATTTTTCACTTCAGGGTCGTACATAAAACATCACTCGCGTAAATTGAAGTTAGGCTATCTGGTCCGAACTCGATCATCCGCCCCCTTCTCAAGGCCGTTGAGAAGATACAGGAAAATTGCTAAACCAGCATAAGCTCGCGGATGATTTGCACATCTGCAGGAGCAAACTGGCCTAGCTGTCGGACGACCAGGAACGTCATCTAAAACCGCCCATGAGAAATTTGTCTGCACTCGCCGGCAACGCCTGCCTGGGAATGCATGCCGCCTTAATAACACTGGCGATTTGCACAACAGTTCCCCGCATGACTTGCAGCCACCAAGCAAACTGAGTTTTCAGCTTTTTCTGTCATATTTTGACATTGCTATTAAAGGTACCCGGTATGTAAATATCTGCATCAGTAGACACAAGGCAATGAAGCCCAGATTGGTCCAAGTGTAGGCTTGGGGGGCGAAGCCCGCCATCACACAAGAGTAACTGATACGCAAAAATATCAAGAATGAGATTATATTCGGGCGCACTCTGAAGAAATGAGCCGAGGCGACGAGTGACAAGTACAAGAACAATGCCGCCCCTACTGCACCCACCGATCCCCACGCCATCAAAAAGGGGAAGTATTCAGTTCCAACGTTAATAACAGGCTCATCAAATGGAATAGTAGAACCCAATGTTTCTACCCCACCCGCACCGGGGACCAACTGATTAATCAAGAAATCCGAATCGATGTAGCCTTTAGCCATAATTGAACTAAAGTTATAAATCCCTGCGCCAATGTAGAGCAAAATCCACTTAAATCCAGGAGATGCCGCGGCGTAGAACTCGCTAAAAGGCATCGCCACCCAATCAAGGCGCCCCGAACGAAATTGCCCCAATTTAGCAAAAAGAAGCAGGGCTCCTAGCAAGCTGACAATTAGGGTTTTCCAGGGAATTTGCCGCTTGGAGAAAAAGACCATGGTTATGGCCAATCCATACACCGAAGTAAAAAGCCGGTTCCGGTCCAGCACTAGCACTGGAAATGCCAGCCCTACAGCGATGAAAAAAATTCTGATGCGTTTATCTGTATAGCAGAGCCATCCCACAATGGGGAGCACCCAGCACATATTCGAGATATGTCGAACATGCGATCGACCGCCGTCGAAGTTGGCGTAGATCTCCGGATGCAGTAATGGCAGTGGAAATAACGTCAAGTCGAGAACGCAGGCCAGCAGCACCAACCAGGCCAACACTTTCACCCAATAGCATTCGGGCGAACGGTCAAAGGCCACGAGTTGTAGTGCGCGGCGCGAGGGCAAACGAACACCTAGCAACGCATCGAATACTATGGCCAATGCGGCGACCACCATCAATATCGAAATACCGACGCCGTAACCCCTAGGCAGTTCAAATGTAAGTAGCGCAATAAAGCAACTGCCCAGCAAGGGCAGTGAGAAAAATATCGAGGGAGACCTTTGGAAGTTTTTCACGCGCCGCCCTTTTTAGAGTTGCTCATGCTTTCCAACTCCCCCGCAATTTTAAGTACAAAATATCGCGCCATATACAATGCAGTCTTTAGCCACTGGCGGTTTAAAAATGCGACCTTTGCATCGACCAAGTGGCACTGTGCTTGAAGCATTTTTTTATAAGGACCCTGGAATTTTGCTATGTGCCGTTTAGCCACTTCTCCGGACTCTTGAAGATTCCTGATTCTGGACGCAACGTCGGGAGTTCGGCAGGTATTGGTGCTGTGTACCCGGTATGCACATACGCGCTCATCGATGAAGCCAAGTCCACCTTGCGCTGCAATCCGGAGAAAAAAGTCCCAATCGTCAATTCGTAGGCTCTCGTCCCAGCCTTCACCGCCAGTAACGAATGCTTTACGCACCATTGGGACAGGGCCCGCAACGGCCCAGTCGGTAATAACCGACTCTATAATGCCTGTCTCCGAAAGGTATTTTTGCTTATTCGCTCGGTGCAAGCCGGTCATGCCACTGTCGTGAATCACTTTGCCGTGCTCGTCGACAACAATGGAGTCACCAATAACAGCCAACTTATCCGGAAAGCGTAATAAATAGTCGACTAACTTTTGACTGCCTCCCGACAAGAAATAATCATCACTGGCGCCCAACCTGAGAAACTCGCCGTTTGCCAAGCTTGTAAGCTCATTTATAGTCGCCGTCACACCTTTATTTGGGCGACTTTTATAGATAACGTTTATGCTTTCTGCATGACGTGACAACCATTGCTCGATCACCTTCGCGGTATTGTCGGTAGAACCGTCATCAATGATTACAATTTCTTTATTGCCATAAACATCGGCTAAAATACTATCAAGGCAACATTGAACGTATTGGTCATGATTGTAAGCAGGTACGATGTAGGATACTAAAGGTACCAATACGTCCTCCGGACATTGTTGCGACCGAAATAGGGCCTAATTGAATAATCGCATTTTATATACTATGGCATGCATAGAGTCAACCGAAGGGTCCTCCCTGCGAAACAATTGCTTGCCCCAGGTTCAGTCCATCCGGGCTTCTTATGCCTGCGCTTTTTTGCCGCCACGAGGCCTGCGAAAAGCTGATCTTTTAGTCGTTCCGCAACGCCTTGCGCGACTTCCTTGCCAGGCAGCCAGGCGCGCTGACCTCCTCTGCTGAGCATCCGACATGATTTCGACTACGGATAATTTCGATCATGCCAAGCTCAGTGATGCTCGTAAAGGTGCCAAGCTTCAGATCTCCAGCCTCCAACCGGATGGAAACCGCGACGGGCTCCAGACAACTTGAAGCTATCGTCTTTCGCGGCGGGACAGCCAAAGTTAAACTTACAGGCACCGAGCACAACTTATCTAATCAAATCGTTAGATCCGACCACCACCGAGGTCGTCGTCTTTTTCCAATTCTCCAGCGTGAAACTTCACCGCTAGAATAGTTAAAGGGGCGTAGGCCAAAATCAGACCGAGCACACCGTCCACCCCTAGTAACACTACACTCAGGGCTATTGGAAGCAACCATAACGTGTTGATAGCTGCAACCGTCAGTACTACCGGTAAATGCTTACCAAAGCGACGCGAAGCGAATTGATAGGCATGGCTGCGATGCGCTTCATATACCTTGTCACCGCGCAAGCAACGACGCATTAAAGTAAACGTTGCATCTACAACGAACACGCCAAGCAAAATCAACACCGCCCAAAACAATTGCGAAGAAGCCCAAGCAGAATTGATGGAAATTACGCCCAGTACAACCCCTAAAAAACCGCTTCCGGCATCGCCCATAAAAATTCGCGCGGGTGGGAAATTCCAAAACAAAAAACCTGCAGTAGCGCTAGCGAGTGAGAGTGGAAGCCAAACCATGTTCTCAAACCCACTTACCCAATAAAGCAGACAGGCCCCCATACATACGCAGATAGCCTCGATACTGGCGATGCCATCGATTCCATCCATAAAATTATACAAATTCAGCATCCACACCAAGTAAAGCGCGGACAGAACGTACCCAAACCATCCCAGGTCGATACTCACGCCGAAGATGACTACCGCAGGCAAACCACCCAGCCAGAGCAATGCCCAGACGGCGGCAGCGAAATGTCCTAATAAGCGCCATCTAGCGGCAACATGGCCATGATCGTCAACAAATCCGATCACTGCGATCAACGCTCCAGCTCCGCCTACCGCGACCAGCGTAGTGACAGGCACTAACTGCATCCACCCCAAAAACGGCAGGCTCAAGAGAAATACCAAAACAATCGCCACCCCCCCACCACGAGGCGTCGGGACCGAGTGAGAACTTCGAGCGTTTGGAACATCGATAATACTGCGCGCAAGGGCATAACGTCGCAGCACCTCAGTCAGCGCCAAAGACAGGAGAATAACGACAGGAAAGAACAACCACTGAATCATTATTTTTTATGCTCCATATATTGCTCCTCAGCAGCTTTCAGCGCTTCCTCAGCTGTCACATGTGTAGTCGATTGCATAAGAGCGTAATTTAATAACATGCGAAATCTCTTTGAATCGCACAGATTCCGATCGGATTATACATTCCTAAAAATTCCACTCAAGGTTTCACCCGGCTGAACACTCAAAATGACCTGCCTGCACCAGCTTTTTTGTCACCCTTAAACAGGAGATGAAAGTTACAAAAAAAACCAGGTCACTTCACAACCACATGCTTAATAAATCCCCAGAACAACCAACACCAATAAAAAAACTCGATCGCGAAATCGACGGCGCAAGCCGGCCCAGTTACGAATCAAAAAAGAGGAAGGAATCTTGCCTTGCCTGACCAATGACGCCGGTAATCCTTGAGCCTTGCCCGCCAACAAACCTGAAATTTTACTTACTTCTCCTCGATACCATCCGCTTCTCAATAAAGACAAACGAGCGATGAGAGCCTTAATGCCGGTATTCGCGCCGAATTGATTGTTTGAATGCTGACGATAGAGCATATGAGAGACCGGGTCTATGTACCAACTCAGACCGCTAGACCTAAACCAGGCATACATCATCCAGTCGTGCAAAGACACTTCGCATACAAGCGACCAATTTGCTATTAAAAATTGTTTGAACTCAAGCGCGTCAGACACTTTGAGAACATAGCTGCAACCGGGCCCTGCCGCCTCGAAAAAAAAGTCATACTTACGTTGCGGTTGCGCTTTATCAAGTATGACTTTCCGCCCATCAGGCCAAAACGCCGTGACATTGCTCGAATAAGCGGAAGCGCACGTTTCCGAAATCTTTTCGTGAGCGGCGATCAGCTTATCGTCTAACCAAATATCATCCTGATCAGCTAAAGCTATATAATCAAACTTGGAAAAATCCACGTCACGGATCAGCCGATAGAAATTTCTACCCGCCCCACCAAAGCGTTCGCCATGAGGAAGAACTTTGACTCGTGGATTAGTTAACGCCAGCTCGCTCGCCCATGACTCTGTTGCATCGCTAGAAGAATCAACGCTAATAAAAATAGTCACATCAACATTTTTTTGCTGAAGAATTGATTCAATCTGCGCAGGTAACCACTTAACGCCATTATAGGCAGCTAACAGTACAGCGATTTTAACCCTATCCACCAAAACCTCCTTCTCGATCGCTGATTGCTCACTAACATCCCTTGCCAACAGCTACTCAAGCGGTTAAGACATTTTAATCTCGTCAGCAGTGACTTTAGAATAACTTGATACGCCACGCTTAGAAATATAACTTCAGCATAAAGATGCCTGTCTTCATCTCATACTCACAATGAAGCGACGAGCGACTACGAAACTGAAAACAAAATATATTGCATAATTTACAACAAATGCGTACATGGCCCCAACCAGCCCGAAGTGCTCCGTCAAAAAATACACCCAGGCCACATAGGTCAAGCTGAAAAAAACCTCTGAAAAAATGAATAATTTCGTCATGGCTTTAGCGAGCATTATAAAAGACAGTATGAAGGACATCACCTTAATAACATCGCCGAGCAGTTGCGGAGCGTAAAGATAAAGCGCATCCGAAAACTCGTCAGAAAATAGCAACTGGGTAATAAGATCACGGAATATATATATACCCAATGCAGAGACAACAACCGCCGGCACCAAATATTGGTAAGCCGTTCGAATCTCGGCAACGAATAACTTTTTATCCATAATTGCAGACAACTTAGGAAGATAGTAAACACTGATCGCCATAGTTATGAATAGCAAGTAGGCTTCCGAGACTTTGCTCACCGCCTGCCAATACCCGACTTGCTCCCAGGAAAACTTGTCAGCTAAAATATTTCGGGTCGCAATTTGGACTGCTGGAGCGAGAAGGGCTGAAGTTAATGTCATCACCGAAAAATGTGACAACTTTTTGATCATCTCGGCATTCCAGACCAGAGAAAAATAACTCCAGTTGAAATAGTCACTTTTCCTATAAAAAATAAAACTGACAAACAACAGACTCGCCTGAGCCAGCAAAAAAGCCAGAAGCACACCGTACAACTGGAAATAATAACCCAATACCAATGGGGCGAGTACCCCAATGGCGGCCCCTCCCACGTGTATCGCAGCAAGGCGTTTAACATCCATCATGCCATTGACGATCGCGATGATTAAATTATGCAGCGCCACAAAAATCTGTGCGAACGCCAGTACTATAATCAGACTTTGATACCGCAGATCCCCAAGCAACCAAACCGATAAATGTTCGCTAAAAGCGAGCACCATTACACACATCACAAACGACGACGCGAGGGAAAAACAAAATGCTGAGTTTAGCAATATTTGCAAAGAGATATTTTGCTCACGGTATTCCGCCAAATACTTGACGACACCTGCACCCACTCCCCCTCCCGAAAATACAACCAGTAACGCCGTAAGGCTCATAAACTGGCCAAGTTGTGCAACCCCTTCAGGCCCAGCTAAAATCGCTACAAATTTCATCACCAGAAAACCCGACAATAATCGAGCAACTGTAGCGATAGAGGTTAGCAAACCAGTTCTTAGTATATTCAAAATCAAAACCATTTAACGCTGCATTGTAAAAATATTAGCTTTAGCCCCTTCTAAAGCTAAATTATTCCTGGCCAAGCTAAAACATAGCGATTTTAAGAAAAAGCGTTCAAACGTTCGATTACCCTACTGACTTCAGCAGCAGAAGTGACTGGACTTAACGGCAAGCTTAATACTGTCCGATGTATAGCTTCCGTTACAGGATGATGCTCCGAAGCCAATGTTTTATATGCGTTTTGCTTGTGTGGCGGAATAGGGTAGTGAATCAACGTTTCGATACCATGCTCGTGCAGATAGCTTTTCAACTCATCACGCCTTTCGCTACGCACAACAAACAAATGCCACACATGTTGTTCTTGGAGAGTCAATGACGGAGCCTGAATCAGCGCGTTATCAATGTTGGCTATATATTGATTAGCCAATGCTTTCCTCACGCTAATTTCACGATCCAGATGACGCAATTTAACTCTCAACATCGCCGCTTGAATTTCGTCCAAACGACTATTAACGCCCCTGTATTGGTTTTCGTACTTTTTATAGCTACCGTAGTTGCCTAGTGCACGGACGACAGACGCCAGTTCATCGTCGTCGGTTGTGACAGCCCCTGCGTCACCGAGAGCCCCCAGGTTTTTACCTGGATAAAAGCTGAACCCTGATGCATCTCCCCAAGTACCTGCCTTGCGGCCGTCAATGCTCGCACCGTGCGCCTGAGCGGAATCTTCAAGCACCAATAGATTGTATTTCTTTGCCAGCGCGCACAGGGACGGCATCTCCGCCAGTTGGCCATACAAGTGCACCGCCAGTATGACTTTAGTCCGGTTGGTTATCGCGCGCTCTGCCAGTTGAGGTGACAAATTGAAGCTATGCTCATCGGGCTCAACGAGAACTGGCACCAAGCCATTTTCTGTGATCGCCAGAACACTGGCAATGTAAGTATTGGCGGGGACAATAACCTCGTCGCCGTCTGCCAGCTTACCCATTTCCTTCCAGGCCCTGAGGGTCAGACTCAAGGCATCCAGACCGTTGGCAACACCAACACAATGCTGCGAACCACAATAGGCTGCAAACTCCTGCTCAAACTTCGAGAGCTCTTGACCACCAATATACCAACCAGAGTCAATAACTCTTGCGCAGGCTTCTTTCAATTCAACAGCGTAGGCCTGATTTACTTTTTTCAAGTCAAGAAAATTAATCATTTAGTTTAATCTCGTAAAAATCAATTGCCATACCACGGGCACCAAAACTTTCTTTTTGAGCAAGCAGACCGGAGTTGATGTATTTTCCACCATCCTCAGTAGACACCCCGAAACTAAAGTACTTAAACCCGCCGTCTTGACTCTCTTGAATACAGCTCTCAATAAGATAATCTAACGCCCCCACCTCTTTGCCTTCGGAGCTTGTCGCTAAATACTGAGTATGGACGACAGTACCAAATTTAAAAAGCAAGGTCGCAGCCAGCAACTTTCCTTCAGACTTGACGATTCTGAGAGAGATGTTTTCAGGAAAATGAGAAGACAATAACTCAAGTTCCTGTGGCGTATGAACTGCTACAGCCCCATGCTTCTCCAATACACCATTGAGCAAACCAATAAATTCGCCCCAGTCATTGGAGTCAGTCACCACTAAATTATTCTTCTTTGCTCGAGCAATAAGCCACTTTCTACCTTTTGAAAGCTTCAATCGCCGATCCAGGAAAATAATGCTCGACAAATCCCTACGGACAACTTCAGCTCCGACCCTGAATAAAGAATACAGGTCTTCTTGTGCGCCATGAATTGAAAATATGTAAGGAGTAGCCTTGTATAAAATCTTCTTAAACCCTTGAGTTCTAGCAAAAAGCATTATGGCTTCAACGCTTTCTAGAACAGTTTCAGCCTTGACCTTTTGAGACAGAATCAAGCCGCCGTATGTCAAACCACCGTGACTGACCAATACATTCTCGTTTCGAGATGCAGGTAACACAGCGACCAGTACTTCTTCCTCATAAATCATCAATGAGGCATCGATAAATCGATCCGAGTGGTACTCCATAAAGTCTCTTTTAAATAGAAACATTGGAGTCTTGGAGTCTACAACAAAACTATCCCACTCATTTTTTTTGGCGGATGAATAAAACTCACAAACTACCATTCCAACAACTCCGCCACACCAAACCCCTCTGCTCCCATATTATTTCCGTTATAAAAACAGAACGTCTTTTCGCCTGCAGTGACTAATCTTGGATAACAAAGATGTACAGAGTCGAAGCCATTTTCAGAGAGTGTCAAACCAAAACTTGAATCGCGACGCTCCCAATGCTTTCCATCGCTGGACACGGCCACACCTGGAAAATAGTCGCTGCCTGAAGTGCCGCCCTTAGTATAAAACATATAATACTTATCTTTTACTTTGTATACCGAGGGCCGCCCGATCCGATACTCATCTCCCTCTACATCTATACATAACAACTCTTGCTGATTAAATACTCGGCCGTCGACAGACTCTGTGTACCAAATATTATAGTCAGGATAGTGATTGCCATTAATTAATGTCCAAGAGTCACCCACCGCAAACCATACTTTCCAGACACCGTCCTCGAACAGAACAGAATGGATTGCACGAATTGTTGTTCCGGCTTCAGCCCTGTCCATGACAGGCACTTCAGAAACACGCGAAAATGTCTCTCCGCCATCAGTGCTTTCTGCCAAACCGGTGAATGCTAAAAATTTTGCACGCTTAACTATTTGAAAACCAACATAGTACATCCGCAGGACGTTACCACATCTAACAATGTCACCTAGAATAACGCCATTGTCATCAAAGCACCCGTCTCGTCCCCTGTCCAAAACTGGAGCCTCCGAAACCTTGAGGACTTTGGTAGGATCTTGCGCATCGACATCTACGTAACCAATCCTGCTAATACCCTCTTCATCCCTGAACCCTGCATACACACGGATTACATTATCGTTCAGTAGAATCGGTGTAGGCGTCAGCGCAGAATTTTTCTTCCAGTCGTTAGTTCCGACTGGAGAAAAGACATGACCTAGCTTGTTCCACTTCATGACGCCTTCCTCTACAATTTAACGCTGAGTGAACTTTTCTTTGGTAGTTCTTTTGCTGGAGAACCATAATAAATACGCTCAGGTTCTTTCAGGTCTTTCGATACCAATGAACCGGAAGCCACAATACAGTCCCGTGCAACCGTCACATGATCATTAAGCGTAGAGTTCACCCCTAAAAAGCAAGATTCCCCGATGGTACAGTAGCCCGAAACAACCACATGCGAGGAAATAAAGCAGTTATCCTCAATCACCGAGCGATGACCGATGTGATTACCACTCCAGAGAATGACGTTATTCCCAATCTTAACGAAAGGTTGCACAGTATTATTTTCAAATATGAAACAATTATCCCCGATTTCCGCGTTCCGCCATACAAATGCACGAGAACTGATATAGGTGGCACAGGTATAGCCTTTCTCTTTAACGCAATGATACAAACGCGTTCTCAAGCGATTGAGTTGTGACGCGGGAATCGCCACAAACACTTCAAACTCGGAAGGAGGAAATTGCTGCTCCACGTCTTCCAAGGGAACGATAGGCAAGTCATAGAGCGAAGCGCTTTCGATATACTCTCGCTCGACGGCGAACCCGCAAACTTCGTAAGCGGAATCATATGTGAAATATTCATAGGCAATCATTGCCAACTCGCCTGCGCCGGCGATTACCAATTTTTTATTTTTTTCCACAACTCACCTCCTTAATGAATTGGTCATAATCCCGAATATAGTCGGACTCATCATAGTATTCACTGGCCAAAACAAGAAGAACGCAGTCATCACTAAACTCATGCATTTCACGCCATATCATATTACGGATGATCAAGGCCTTACTCGCTGAATCCAGTCTTACTTGCTGCCTGGTGGCGCCATCATCAATGACTATATTACAACTTCCGGCCACACAAATTGCCATTTGTTCTAGACGTCGGTGTGCGTGAAAACCACGACCGACATCAGAGAGAGTATCGTATATGTAATAAACACGTTTTATCGCAAAAGGAATGTTCAAGCCTTGTTCGAGCGCGATCAAACTTCCGCGATTATCACCGATTACTTTCAAGTCCTTTAATTCGGTAGTGCCCTGAAGAAACTCAGAGTGTGACTCACTGTTTTTCAAGAGAGGCGCAACTGCATCTTCAGTACTAATGGTTTTTTCTGTAAACCCAGGCCAGTCTATGCCTATATCAGGGTCATTCCACCTGACGTTTCTCTCAGACTCCTTATGGTGACCATTAGTTGTCTTACAGAAAAAATGAGTATTATCCTCTAATGCAACAAAGCCGTGTGCGAAGCCCTCGGGAATCCACAACATGCGCTGACTAACAGCGTCCAGCTCAATGCCAACCCATTTTCCGAATGTCAGTGAGTCGCGACGCACATCAACGGCCACTACATAAGCTGAACCATTGACTACTCTGATCAAATTGCCTTGAGCACGGGGAGGAAGCTGATAACGCAGGCCTCGAAGCACACCCTTCCTTGAACAAAAATGGTTATCCTGGATTAGAGGCCGCGGTACCGGAAAACCGGCCTCTTTAAGGGCCTTGTGGAATGCAGATTCATCAAAGCTCTGCATAGTCCCCCCCTGCGAATCTCCAAAAATCGCAGGCTCTAGAATAGCTATGTCAGGCAAAGAAGTTTGGAGGAGCCTCACGAGTGACGCCCCTCATCCAGCATTTTTTGCAAATACTGCCCATATCCTGTTTTTGCTAATTTATCAGCTTGAATCTTCAGTTGGGCTGAGTCTATCCAACCATTATTGAAAGCAATTTCTTCCAGGCAAGCCACTTTCAAGCCTTGGCGCTGCTCGATAGTGTGAACGAAGTGGCTCGCTTCCAAGAGGGAATTATGCGTGCCTGTGTCGAGCCAGGCAAAACCGCGCCCCAGCATCTCCACGCTAAGTGTCTTGCGTTCCAGATAGGCCCGATTGACATCGGTAATTTCCAGCTCGCCGCGATCCGAAGGCTTAATGCTCTTGGCGATTTCAACCACATCGTTATCGTAGAAATACAGTCCGGTAACCGCGTAATTGGATTTAGGCTTTACCGGCTTTTCTTCAATACTCAGAGCACGTCCCGAGGCATCGAATTCAACGACACCGAATCGCTCAGGATCAGAAACGTGGTAACCAAATACCGTTGCGCCTTCCTTTTGGGTCGTCGCGGAACGCAAGTTGTCTGAGAAGTGCTGACCGTAGAAAATGTTGTCGCCCAGGATCAGACAGCAAGGGTCTTTGCCGATGAACTCTTCACCAATGATGAACGCCTGCGCCAAGCCATCCGGGCTCGGCTGTTCCGCATAGGTCAACTTAATGCCGTACAGGCTGCCGTCACCCAGCAATTTACGAAAACAAGGCAAGTCTTCGGGCGTGGAAATGATCAAAATTTCTCGCATACCTGCGAGCATCAGCACTGATAGCGGATAAAAGATCATCGGCTTGTCGTAGATCGGTAGCATCTGTTTGGAGACACCAAGGGTCAATGGATGCAACCGCGTGCCCGAGCCACCAGCGAGGATGATGCCTTTACGATTTGTCTTGGTCATTTATTCAGAACTTCCCTAAGCATTCGGGTTACACCACTTCGCCAATCCGGTAAGTGTAGAGAAAAATTGTTGCGCAGCTTCTGAGTATTCAAACGCGAATTCAGAGGTCGGCGAGCAGGTGTTGGATAAGCGGCTGTTTCAATCGGATTGATTACGTTCACAGCAAGTTGTTCGCCACTGGCCTGCGCAAATTCGATCACATGGCGGGCATAGTCATACCATGATACTTCGCCTCCGGCGGCCAAGTGATACACCCCTGCCAGTTCCGGATTCTTCATTACTTGCCGAATGGCCAACGCCGTCACGTCGGCAATCAGGTCTGCCCCAGTCGGCGCTCCAACCTGGTCGGAGATGATGCTCAGGGTTTCACGATCCTTGGCCAGACGCAGCATGGTCTTGGCAAAATTGTTACCACGACTGCCGTACACCCAACTCGTGCGAAAAATCAGGTGCTTGCATCCAGACGCAGTGATCGCCTGCTCACCCGAGAGCTTGCTGGCACCGTAGTGATTCACTGGCGCGACCGGGTCCGACTCTTGCCAAGGCAGTGAACCCTGACCGTTGAAAACGTAGTCGGTCGAATAATGGATCAACCACGCGTTCAGGTTAGCGGCTTCCTCGGCCAAAACTTGACTGGCCAGACTGTTCACACGGTCCGCCAGCTCGGTTTCGGACTCTGCTTTATCGACGGCCGTGTAAGCCGCAGCGTTGACGATCACTTCAGGTTTGACTTGGCGAATCGTTGCGCGCAGAGCATCGGGGTCAGATAAATCGCCGCACAAACCATCAACACTATGACGATCCAGCGCAATCAAATCGCCAAGCGTTGCCAAGGAGCGTTGTAACTCCCAGCCTATCTGGCCATTTTTTCCCAGCAGTAGGATCTTCATGCCTTGCTCGAAGAACGATCCGCGTAATTCTGATCGATCCACTGCTGGTAGCTGCCGCTTTTCACATGAGCTACCCATTCGGTGTTGTGGAGATACCACTCGACAGTCTTGCGAATACCGGTTTCAAATGTTTCTTCCGGCGTCCAGCCCAGCTCGCGTTGAATTTTGCTGGCATCGATTGCGTAACGCTGGTCGTGACCAGGGCGATCCTGGACATAGGTGATCAGGCCGGCGTGCGGACGATGAGCAGAGTCCGGGCGCAACTCGTCGAGCAGTGCGCAGAGTGTGTGCACGACTTCGATGTTTTGCTTTTCGTTATGGCCACCGATGTTGTACGTCTCGCCGATAACACCCTCGGTCACAACTTTGTACAAAGCACGGGCGTGGTCTTCAACATAGAGCCAGTCGCGAACCTGGTTGCCTTTACCGTAAACCGGCAGCGGCTTGCCTTCCAGCGCATTGAGGATGATCAGCGGGATCAGCTTCTCAGGGAAATGGCACGGGCCGTAGTTGTTTGAGCAGTTGGTCACCAAGGTTGGCAAGCCGTAGGTACGGCTCCAGGAGCGAACGAGGTGATCGGAGCTGGCCTTGCTCGCCGAGTACGGTGAGCTTGGCTGATAGGGGGTGGTTTCGGTGAAGAGGTCTTCCGGGCCTTCAAGATCCCCATAGACTTCATCAGTCGAAATATGGTGGAAGCGGAAGTTGGCTTTGCGCCCAGCTTCCAGTGCAGCCCAGTAGTGACGTGCTGCTTCCAACAGGGTGTAAGTGCCTATGATGTTCGTCTGGATAAATTCGGATGGGCCGGAAATCGAGCGGTCAACGTGGGACTCTGCGGCCAAGTGCATGATGGCATCTGGTTGGTGTTCACGCAAAACACGGTCGATTTCATCACGGTCGCAGATATCAACGCGCTCGAACACGTAGCGTGAGCTCTGGCTAACTTCGGCCAATGACTCAAGGTTACCGGCGTACGTCAGCTTATCGACGTTAACGACGGAGTCGGCAGTGTTGGAGATGATATGACGGATGACTGCCGAGCCGATGAACCCGGCGCCGCCGGTTACTAGAATTTTCACGCGAAACTACACCCTTTGAGTTGCTGACAGGGCCACCAAACCGAGCGCTGTCTAATCCATGAATGCAAAAGCCATCATCTAAGCTGAGGCTTCTGACAGAACCAGTCTGATCCGATGCAGGAAAGTGCCACTATCGGATAAGCGCAGCATTTTACAGCTTAATGACGCTTTTACTAATGGATATAGACAAGCTGTGAAGCAATTCGAGATACATCTTATTCTTTTCGCGATCAAACAAGATGCTTGCGAGAGGATCTGGACGCCCGTCGGAGAAACCAACCTAGAATCGGCCCAATCAACATGCCGAATAGCAGAGCAAGAACCATGACCAGCGACACGGGTAATTGTGGACCTGACCAGCCAAGGAACAGCAGTGAAACCGATTGTTGATTTTCCAGCACAAAAGCCAATACTGCCATAATCAACAACAGGACAACCATGCCGAGGAGTACACGCTTGAGGTTACGCATGCGTCGCTCCTTTAATTATGAAGGTCAAAGCCTTCCTCCTCTTCTTCATTGACCCGATCACGCAATTCCTTGCCCGGCTTGAAATGTGGCACAAACTTGCCATCAAGACTAACCGACTGCCCCGTCTTCGGGTTGCGGCCAACGCGCGGCGCACGATAGTGCAGTGAAAAGCTGCCAAAACCACGGATTTCGATACGATCACCAGTGGCCAGACATTGGGACATTTGCTCAAGCATGGTCTTGATGGCCAGCTCCACATCCTTGGATGAGAGCAGCCCTTGATGGGTGACAATTCGTTCGATCAACTCCGACTTCGTCATATTTTTCCCTTCTTTTTCAAGCAGCTAGGAAAATCGCTTCAAAGGTTTTAGCATGCCCGGAGGAATTTGAACAGCCCGAGTTTTCACATATTTCTGCCGGCAATGGCCAACCAATTTCCCCGAACAACGACCCCACCTGCTTCAGCGACAAATCACCAGCATGGTGCGCGTCAGATAACCCGCAGGATTGAAGCCGAAAGGGAATTCATCCTCATCCTTGGCATTATCAGACCTTGCTACAACCTTATATCCCGCAGCCTTACACTCTTTGTCCGCGCGCTTACGACACTTCTCCCATCCAGAACCCAACCCCGAACAATCTATCTCTACGCCACTGACTCCACGCACCGCATGGGTCTTGGCGTTCGTGCCACAACCTGCCAATGTCAATATTGCCATTGCGACAATGAGCTTGTTCATTCACTTCCTTATGGCAGGTGCCCTGCCCGGCGTTCGTTCGCTTGAGCTAAAGACTAGCTGCAAATAAGCGATTGATCCGATTAAAGAAAGAGACACCGCAGAACGACCATTGGTTTCAATGGCCGCGCCATCATCGGGCCGACCAAATCCCAGGCACAAAAAAGGGCGACCGAAGTCGCCCTTTTTCTATGGTCTGACAGAACTTAGTTCTGTTTTTCCATTTGTGCACGCAACAGGTCGCCCAGAGTGGTAGGACCAGGAGCAGCGGTATCCGAAGCTGGCTTGTCGCGCAGGCTTTGGATTGCTTCTTTCTCTTCAGCATCGTCTTTCGACTTGATGGAGAGCTGGATTACACGGCTCTTGCGGTCAACGCTGATGATCTTGGCTTCTACTTCCTGGCCTTCTTTCAGAACGTTGCGCGCGTCTTCAACGCGGTCACGGCTGATTTCGGAGGCTTTCAGAGTCGCTTCGATATCGTCGGCCAGAGTGATGATGGCGCCTTTAGCGTCAACTTCTTTCACGATGCCTTTAACGATTGCGCCTTTGTCGTTCTCTTGAACGTACTCGGAGAACGGATCGCTTTCCAGCTGCTTGATACCCAGGGAGATGCGCTCGCGCTCTGGGTCAACCGACAGGATAACGGTGTCCAGCTCGTCGCCCTTCTTGAAGCGGCGAACGGCTTCTTCGCCCACTTCGTTCCAGGAGATGTCGGACAGGTGAACCAGACCGTCGATGCCGCCGTCCAGACCAATGAAGATACCGAAATCGGTGATCGACTTGATGGTGCCGGAGATTTTATCGCCCTTGTTGAACTGGCCAGAGAAATCTTCCCATGGGTTAGATTTGCACTGCTTGATGCCGAGGGAGATACGACGACGCTCTTCGTCGATGTCCAGAACCATGACTTCCACTTCGTCGCCGACTTGTACGACTTTCGAAGGGTGGATGTTCTTGTTGGTCCAGTCCATTTCGGAAACGTGTACCAGGCCTTCAACGCCTTCTTCCAGCTCAGCGAAGCAGCCGTAGTCGGTCAGGTTGGTTACACGAGCGGTAACGCGAGTGCTTTCTGGGTAACGGGCTTTGATAGCAACCCATGGATCTTCGCCCAGTTGCTTGAGGCCCAGGGAAACACGATTGCGCTCGCGATCGTACTTCAGAACCTTGACATCGATCTCGTCGCCAACGTTGACGATTTCGGAAGGATGCTTGATACGCTTCCAAGCCATGTCGGTAATGTGCAGCAGGCCATCGACGCCACCCAGATCGACGAATGCGCCGTAATCGGTGAGGTTCTTGACGATACCTTTGACTTGCTGGCCTTCCTGCAGGGATTCCAGCAGAGCTTCACGCTCGGCGGAGTTCTCGGCTTCGAGGACGCTACGACGGGAAACGACAACGTTGTTGCGTTTCTGGTCAAGCTTGATGACCTTGAATTCCAGCTCTTTGCCTTCCAGGTGCGTGGTGTCACGCACAGGACGGACGTCAACCAGAGAACCTGGCAGGAACGCACGGATGCCGTTAACGTCGACAGTGAAGCCGCCTTTAACCTTACCGTTGATAACGCCCTTGACAACTTCTTCGGCTGCGAAGGCTGCTTCCAGAACAATCCAGCATTCAGCGCGCTTGGCTTTTTCACGGGACAGCTTGGTTTCACCAAAGCCGTCTTCAACCGAGTCCAGAGCAACGTGAACTTCGTCACCGACGTTGATAGTCAGTTCGCCAGCATCGTTGTAGAACTGCTCAAGCGGGATGAGTGCTTCAGACTTCAGGCCAGCGTGAACGGTTACCCAGCGAGCTTGGTAATCGATATCAACGATAACACCGGTGATGATGGAGCCTGCCTGAAGGTTCAGGGTTTTTAGGCTTTCTTCAAAGAGTTCCGCAAAGCTTTCGCTCATTTTAATTCCTGTTGAATAAGGGCGAAGGATACGCCCATCTCCACGTCCCAGACGACGTGGGTTATGTTCATTTAAAGAAGCACTGCAAGACTATGACTGGTCCCCTGCAGAGCTTCTTGGTCACCCGGCGATATCGCGAATGGCGATCTCGCTCATGATGCGTTCCAGCACCTGTTCGATGGATAATTCCGTGGAATCCAGCTGTATGGCGTCAGCCGCCGGCTTGAGCGGGGCTACCGCTCGCTGGGTGTCACGCTCATCGCGTGCACGGATCTCATCTAGCAGACTCGACAGACTAACACCATCGACTTTGCCCTTCAACTGCAAGTATCGACGGCGCGCACGCTCCTCGGCACTGGCAGTGAGGAAAATCTTCAGCGGCGCATCCGGAAAAACCACCGTGCCCATATCGCGGCCATCGGCCACCAGCCCCGGCGCTTCCTGGAACGCTCGCTGGCGCTGCAGCAGCGCCTCGCGTACGGCGGGCAATGCAGCCACTTGAGACGCACCCGATCCGACGCTCTCCGTTCGGATGACATCGCTGACTTCGTCACCTTCCAGGATGATGCGCTGCAGTTGACCTTCGGTCGCCGCAATGAATTGCACATCCAGATGAGCGGCTAGTTTTTTCAGCAATTCTTCATTGGTCAGGTCAACGCCGTGATTATGCGCAGCAAACGCCAACAGACGGTAGAGCGCACCGGAGTCCAGCAAATTCCAGCCCAGGCGCTTGGCCAGTATCCCGGCGACGGTGCCTTTTCCGGAGCCGCTTGGCCCATCAATGGTGATGACTGGTGCAATGTTTTTCACGACTGAGCCTCTTGGGCAACGCGGATGCCGACCTGAGCGCACAGCGCGAGGAAGTTCGGGAAGGACGTCGCGACGTTGGCACAATCATGGATGCGAATCGGCGCAGTGGCGCGCAGCGAAGCAACGCTGAAGGCCATGGCAATACGGTGATCGCCGTGACCGTGCACTTCGCCGCCGCCAATCTGGCCGCCGTCGATGATGATACCGTCCGGGGTCGGTTCGCATTTGACGCCAAGCGCCAGCAAGCCATCGGCCATGACCTGGATCCGGTCCGACTCTTTAACCCGCAGCTCTTCGGCGCCACGCAGGACAGTGCGCCCTTCGGCACAGGCCGCCGCCACGAACAGCACCGGGAATTCGTCGATGGCCAGCGGTACCAGCGCCTCGGGAATCTCGATACCTTTGAGTTTAGCCGCACGTACGCGCAGGTCAGCCACAGGCTCGCCGCCAACTTCACGCTGGTTTTCCAGGGTGATGTCAGCGCCCATCAGACGCAGGATGTCGATCACGCCGGTACGGGTCGGATTGATACCCACGTGCTCAAGCACCAGCTCCGAACCTTCGGCGATCGACGCGGCGACCAGGAAGAATGCGGAAGAAGAAATATCGCCCGGTACTTCAATGTGGGTCGCCGTCAGCTTGTGGCCGGATTCGACCGAAGCGGTCGCACCGTTGACACTGACCGGGTAGCCGAAGCCACGCAGCATGCGCTCGGTGTGATCGCGGGTCGGAGCCGGCTCAGTGACCGTGGTCTTGCCTTCGGCGTACAGGCCGGCCAACAGCAGGCAGGATTTAACCTGGGCACTGGCCATTGGCATGGTGTACGTCAAGCTTTTGAGCTTGTTGCCGCCACGGATGGTCATCGGCGGACGACCTTCGGCGGCGGTCTCGATCACGGCGCCCATTTCACGCAGCGGATTGGCCACGCGATTCATCGGGCGCTTGGACAGCGAAGCATCACCCGTCAGCGTGCTATCGAAGTCCTGCGCAGCCAGCAGGCCCGACAGCAGACGCATCGAGGTGCCGGAGTTGCCCAGATAGATCGGGCCCGGCGCAGGCTTCAAGCCATGCAGGCCGACGCCGTGAATGGTCACGCGGCCGTGGTGCGGACCTTCGATCACCACGCCCATGTCGCGGAAGGCTTGCAAGGTCGCCAAGGCGTCTTCGCCCTCGAGGAAGCCTTCGACTTCGGTGACGCCTTCGGCCAGGGAGCCGAGCATGATCGAACGGTGGGAAATCGATTTATCGCCCGGTACACGAATCCGCCCAGTCAGGCGGCCACCAGGTTGTGCCAGGAAAATCAGGTCGTTGGAGTTCATAGCGTCCACATAAGCCCGGCGTGCCAGGATTTTACTGAAATGTTCGCGGGCAACCCGGGCGCGCGTGAACACGCCCAACAATTGGTGCCCATCCCCTGCATCGACCGCGTCGCGCAAGGCGTCGAGGTCGCTGCGAAATGTATCGAGTGTGCGCAGGACAGCTTCGCGGTTGGCGAGGAAGATGTCGTGCCACATGACCGGGTCGCTTCCAGCGATTCTTGTGAAATCGCGGAAACCGCCGGCAGCGTAACGGAAGATCTCAAGGTTTTCATTGCGTTTGGCCAACGAATCGACCAAACCGAACGCCAGCAAGTGCGGTAAATGGCTGGTTGCCGCCAACACTTCGTCATGACGTTCGACCTGCATATGCTCGACATCGGCGCCCAATTCGCGCCACAAACGGTCAACCACTGCCAGCGCGGCCGGATCGGTTTGATCCAGCGGCGTCAGAATCACTTTATGGCGACGGAACAGCTCGGCATTGGAGGCTTCCACCCCGCTCTGCTCGGAACCGGCAATCGGATGGCCCGGCACGAAACGCGACGGCATGCCGCCAAACGCTTCGGTCGCGGCGCGCACGACATTGCCTTTGGCACTGCCGACGTCGGTCAGAATCGCTTGCCCCAGGTCCATGCCGGCCAGTCGGCCAAGCATTTTTTCCATGGCGAGGATCGGCACGGCGAGCTGAATCACGTCCGCGCCCTGACAAGCAGCGGCCAGGTCTTCTTCGCAGCGATCCACCACACCCAACTCAACCGCCAGTTTGCGCGACTGCGGGTCGAGATCGACCCCGACCACTTCGTGGCACAGGCCACTTTCGCGCAAACCCTTGGCAAACGAACCGCCGATCAACCCCAGACCGACCACCACCAGGCGACCGATCATAGGTTCAGCAGATTGCAGTGCAGTGACATCAACCACGAGCCAGAACCTTGGTCAGCGCCTCAAGGAAGCGGCTGTTTTCAGCCGGCAAACCGATGGTGATGCGCAGATGGTTCGGCATGCCGTAATTGGCCACCGGACGCACGATCACGCCTTCGCGCAACAACCCCTGGAAGATCGGCGCAGCCACCTGCCCCAGATCGACGCAGATGAAGTTGCCCTTCGACGGAATCCAGCTCAGCCCCAGCTCACGGAAACCCGCTTCCAGTTGCTGCATGCCGGATTCGTTGAGGCGACGGCTTTCAGCCAGGTAATCGGCATCTTGCAGCGCAGCGCACGCAGCGGCCAAGGCCAGGCTGTTGACGTTGAACGGCTGACGCACGCGGTTCAGCACATCAGCGACCACCGCGGTCGACAAGCCGTAACCGACCCGCAACGCCGCCAGGCCATAAGCCTTGGAAAACGTGCGCGAGACCAGCAGGTTCGGGTACGCCGCCAGGAAATCCAGGCCATCCGGCAAGTCGCTGCCTTCGGCGTATTCGATGTAAGCCTCATCCAGCACTACCAGAACATGCTCCGGCACGTCCTGCAGGAATTCATCCAGCGCCTCGGCACCGAACCAGGTCCCGGTCGGGTTGTTCGGGTTGGCGATGAACACCACGCGGGTGTCGGCATCGATCGCAGCCAGCATGGCGGGCAGATCATGGCCCCAGTCTTTGGCCGGGATCACTTTGGCCGTCGCGCCAACGGCTTGCGTGACGATCGGGTAGACGGCAAACGCATGCTCGCTGAACACTGCGTTCAGGCCTGGCGCCAGATAAGCGCGCGCTACCAGCTCCAGAATGTCGTTGGAACCGTTGCCCAGCGTCACCTGATTCAGCTCGACGCGGCACTGCTCAGCCAGCAGGGTCTTGAGCGCAAAACCGTTGCCGTCCGGATAGCGGGTCAGCTCGGCCAGTTCGTCACGAATGGCCGCCAGCGCCTTTGGACTGGCGCCCAACGGGTTTTCATTGCTGGCCAGCTTGATGATTTTGGCCGGATCGATGTTCAGCTCGCGCGCCAGTTCGTCCACGGGTTTGCCCGGAACGTAAGGCGAAAGTTGTTGCACGCCCGGCTGTGCCAAAGCGAGGAAGTCACCACTCATTTGCTACCCCTTAAAGAACTGCTTTCGGGTAGGAACCCAGCACTTTGAGTGCCACTGCTTCCTGACTGATCTTTTCCAGCACACCCTTGATCAATGGATCGCGGTGGTGGCCGACGAAGTCGATGAAGAACACGTAGGTCCATTTACCGCTGCGCGAAGGACGCGTCTCGATTCGCGTCAGGTCGATGCCGTTGTCGTGGAACGGCACCAGCAACTCGTGGAGCGCACCAGGCTTGTTGCTCATGGAGACGATGATCGAGGTCTTGTCGTCGCCGGTCGGCGGCACTTCCTGGCTGCCGATCATCAGGAAGCGCGTGGAGTTGTCCGGGCGATCCTCGATTTTCTCGGCCAGACGGGTCAGCCCGTACAAGCCTGCAGCCATGTCGCCGGCAATCGCCGCCGAGTTCCACTCACCCTTGACCCGCTTGGCCGCTTCGGCGTTGCTCGAAACTGCCACGCGCTCGACATTCGGGTAGTGCGCGTCCAGCCACTTGCGGCACTGGGCCAGGGACTGGGCGTGGGAGTAGATGCGGCTGATGCTGTCAGTCTTGGTGTTTTCACCGACCAGCAAGTGGTGGTGAATCCGCAACTCGACTTCGCCACAGATGACCATGTCGTGTTCGAGGAAGCTGTCGAGGGTGTGGTTGACCGCGCCTTCGGTGGAGTTTTCCACCGGGACCACGCCAAAGTTCACCGCACCGGCCGCCACTTCGCGGAACACTTCGTCGATCGCCGCCATCGGCTTGCTGATCACGGCGTGACCGAAGTGCTTCATGGCGGCGGCCTGGGTGAAGGTGCCTTCAGGGCCGAGGTACGCTACTTTCAGTGGCTGCTCGAGGGCCAGGCACGAGGACATGATTTCGCGGAACAAACGCGCCATCTCTTCGTTGCCCAGCGGCCCCTGGTTGCGTTCCATCACACGTTTGAGCACCTGAGCTTCGCGCTCAGGACGATAGAACACCGGCACTTCGCCTTCGGCCAGCGAGGCCATCTTTACTCGCGCAACTTCCTGGGCGCAGCGTGCGCGCTCGCTGATCAGCTCCAGGACTTTGGTGTCCAGGGCATCAATGCGAACGCGCAGTGCCTTGAGTTCTTGCTCAGACATTAGCCGTGTTCCTTCTCGAACTCTGCCATGTACGAAACCAGTGCGTTGACCGCAACGATGTCGACGGCGTTATAGATGGAGGCACGCATGCCGCCCACGGAACGGTGACCCTTGAGGTTCAGCAAGCCACGCTCCTCGGCACCGGCCAGGAATGGCTTGTCGAGACGGTCGTCAGCCAGGCGGAACGGCACGTTCATCCACGAGCGGTCCGACTTGTTGATCGGGTTGCTGTACAAGCCGCTGGCATCAATGAAGTCATACAGCGTGCGCTGCTTCACTTCGTTGAGCTTGCCGATGGCTTCAACACCACCCTGCTCTTTCAGCCACTCGAATACCAGGCCGGACAAGTACCAGGCCAGGGTTGGCGGGGTGTTGTACATCGAGCCGTTGTCGGCCGCGACCTTGTAGTTGAGCATGGTCGGGCACAGGGAACGGGCGTGCCCCAGCAGGTCTTCACGAATGATGTTCACGACGATGCCGCTCGGGCCGATGTTTTTCTGGGCGCCGGCGTAGATCATGCCGAAACGTGAAACATCGATCGGACGCGAGAGGATGTCCGAGGACATGTCGGCGACCAGCGGAACGTCACCGGTTTCCGGAACCCAGTTGAATTCCAGACCGCCAATGGTTTCGTTCGGTGCGTAGTGAACGTAGGCCGCGTCTTTCGACAGGTTCCATTCGTTCTGACCGGGAATGGCGAAATAGTCGTAAGGCTTGGCGGTGGCGGCAACGTTGACGTTACCGTAGCGCGTCGCTTCTTCGATGGCTTTCTGCGACCAGATACCGGTGTCGATATAGTCGGCGGTGCCGCTTTCCGGCAACAGGTTCAGAGGGATCTGAGCAAATTGCTGGCTGGCGCCACCTTGCAGAAACAGCACTTTATAGTTCGAGGGGATATTCAGCAGATCACGCAGATCCTGCTCGGCCTTGGTGGCGATGGACACGAACTCATCACTGCGATGACTCATTTCCATGACCGACAGGCCTTTGCCGTGCCAGTCAAGGAGTTCACCCTGGGCGCGCTGCAGGACAGCTTCGGGAAGTGCCGCAGGACCGGCACAGAAGTTATAGGCTCTCTTGCTCACATCCAATCTCGCTCTGATTTGGTGGTAATCACGCAATAAATCACAACATCAATCGACACAGATCCCTGCTAAAGCAAAACATCTGTGGGAGCGAGCCTGCTCGCGAATGCATCACCGCGGGGTTTTAGAGGCACCGCAGCGCCTGCATCGCGAGCAGGCTCGCTCCCACAAGGGATCTCCACCGATTTCGAATTTTTCGTCCGGACAAACAACAAGGGGGCGAATTTTCATCCGCCCCCTGTTTGTCCACTTACTCTTGTGGCTCTTCGTCAGCAGCGGCGTCGAGTTGCTGATCTTCAACAACGTCGTCAATCACGACTTCGCCGTCGAACACCGCACCCTCTTCACCCTCTTCACCCTCAAGCTCTTCGCCCTCGACTTCCGACGGCTCCTGAACTCGCTCCAGACCGACCAGCGTTTCATCACTGGCCAGTTTGATCAGGGTTACGCCCTGGGTGTTACGGCCCAGACTGGAGACTTCGTCGACACGGGTACGCACCAAGGTGCCCTGGTCGGAAATCAGCATGATTTCCTCGCCGTCGAGCACCTGGACCGCGCCGACCAGACGGCCGTTACGGTCGTTGCTGACCATGGCGATAACGCCCTGACCGCCACGTTTGTACTCAGGGAACTCGGTGATCGCCGTGCGCTTGCCGAAACCACGGGCCGAAGCAGTGAGGATCTGGCTGCCTTCTTCCGGGATCAGCATGGAAATCAGCTTCTGGCCTTCCGGCAGACGCATGCCGCGCACACCGCGAGCGGTACGGCCCATGGCGCGAACGTCGGTTTCCTTGAAGCGGGTGACCTTGCCGCCGTCGGAGAACAGCATGACCTCGCGGCTGCCATCTGTAATGGAAGCTGAAATCAGTACGTCGCCTTCATCCAGTTCCAGTGCGATCAGGCCGACGCTGCGTTGACGGCTGAAGGATTCCAGCGGGGTCTTCTTCACGGTGCCTTTGGCGGTGGCCATGAAGATGAAGTGGCCTTCGGTGTACTCGTCGACCGGCAGCATGGTGGTGATGTATTCATCACTGTCCAGCGGCAGCAGGTTGACCAGCGGACGACCACGGGCCGCGCGGGAGGCTTCCGGAATTTCGTAGGTTTTCAGCCAGTACACTTTGCCTTTGCTGGAGAACAGCAGCAGCGTGGTGTGGCTGTTGGCGACCAGCAGGTGAGCAATGTAGTCCTCATCCTTCACGCCGGTAGCCGATTTGCCTTTACCGCCACGACGCTGAGCCTGGTACGCAGCCAACGGCTGGGTCTTGGCGTAGCCACCGTGGGAGATGGTCACGACGCGCTCTTCTTCCGGGATCATGTCACCCAGGGTCAGGTCGAGACGGGCATCGAGAATCTCGGTGCGGCGCACGTCGCCGTATTCGGCGCGGATCACTTCCAGCTCTTCGCGGATCACTTCCATCAGGCGCGTGGCGCTGCTGAGGATGCGGATCAGTTCGCCGATCTGGTTGAGGATCTCTTGATACTCGGCCAGCAGCTTTTCGTGTTCCAGACCGGTCAGGCGGTGCAGACGCAGTTCCAGAATGGCTTGCGCCTGTTCCGGCGACAGGAAGTACTTGCCTTCGCGCAAACCGTATTGCGGGTCCAGGGTTTCTGGACGGCACGAATCGGCACCGGCACGTTCAACCATCGCGACCACCGCGGAAGATTCCCACGCCGTCTTGATCAGCGCTTCCTTGGCTTCCGACGGCGTCGGCGAAGCCTTGATCAGGGCGATGACCGGGTCGATGTTCGACAGGGCAACCGCTTGACCTTCCAGGATGTGGCCACGTTCGCGGGCTTTGCGCAGTTCGAAAACGGTACGGCGGGTCACGACTTCGCGACGGTGACGAACAAAGGCTTCCAGCAGGTCCTTGAGGTTCAGGATCCGCGGACGGCCGTCGATCAGCGCGACGATGTTGATACCGAATACGGCTTGCAGCTGGGTCTGGGCGTAGAGGTTGTTGAGGATCACCTCAGGCACTTCGCCGCGACGCAGCTCGATCACGACGCGCATACCGTCCTTGTCGGACTCGTCGCGCAGTTCGGTGATGCCTTCAAGCTTCTTCTCTTTTACCAGCTCGGCGATCTTCTCGATCAGACGGGCCTTGTTCAGCTGGTAAGGGAGTTCGGTGATGACGATCTGCTGACGGCCACCGACCTTGTCGATGTCTTCGATCATCGAGCGGGCGCGCATGTAAATGCGGCCGCGACCGGTACGGTAGGCTTCGATGATGCCGGCGCGACCGTTGATGATCGCCGCGGTCGGGAAGTCCGGACCCGGGATGTATTGCATCAGCTCATCGATGGTCAACTCAGGGTTGTCGATGAGGGCCAGGCAACCGTCGATGACTTCACCGAGGTTGTGCGGCGGGATGTTGGTCGCCATGCCCACGGCGATACCGCTGGAGCCGTTGACCAACAGGTTGGGAATACGGGTCGGCATGACCGCCGGGATCATTTCGGTGCCGTCGTAGTTCGGCACCCAGTCCACGGTTTCTTTGTGCAGGTCAGCCAGCAGCTCGTGCGCCAGCTTGGTCATGCGCACTTCGGTGTATCGCATGGCGGCGGCGTTGTCGCCGTCCACGGAACCGAAGTTGCCCTGGCCGTCTACCAGCAGGTAGCGCAACGAGAATGGCTGCGCCATCCGAACGATGGTGTCGTACACCGCGGTATCACCGTGCGGGTGATACTTACCGATCACGTCACCGACAACACGGGCAGATTTCTTGTACGGCTTGTTGAAGTCGTTGCCCAGCTCGCTCATCGCGAACAGCACACGCCGGTGCACGGGCTTCAAGCCATCGCGCGCATCCGGCAGGGCCCGCCCGACGATTACGCTCATCGCGTAGTCGAGGTAGGACTGCTTCAGCTCGTCTTCGATATTGACCGGGAGGATTTCTTTGGCCAGTTCGCCCATGAGAAGCTCGATTCCTTTTTCTGGTGAAACTTCGTCACATCCATATGGGACGAACGAAGCTCGCCGCTGCAGGCTGAGTGCCATGCACCGACTTACGACAAATCAACAAGTTGAACCATGGATTTGCGCAGTAAAGACAACCCCGTGGGACTGCCTCGGAAAACGCCGGATGTTATCACAAGAGCCGCCACGCACCTATCCCCCAGATGCGCATGGAGTGTAGTTAGTTGACTGGTGGCAGGCTTAAAGGGGACGAGAGAGGCTTAGAGCCGCTGCGAATGCAGAATTGGCTGCTGAATTACAGATGATTATTGACTTTCAGACCCTAATCGCCAGCAGGCTGGCTCCCACATTTGATCTGTGTCGATCACAAACCCTGTGGGAGCCAGCCTGCTGGCGATGGCGTCCTTTCGAACGCCACGGCCAATCAATGCAGACGCTTACGGCACATCAACTGCGCCATTTTCGCGGTGTCCGGGCGTTCGACGATGCCTTTTTCGGTAACGATCGCATCGATCAGGTCCGCCGGGGTCACGTCGAACACTGGATTGAACGCATCAACCTCCGCCCCCACCCGCTTTCCGCCGACTTCCAGCAACTCGCGACCATCGCGTTCTTCGATAGGAATTTCGTCGCCGCTGGCCAGGTTCATGTCGATGGTCGAACTCGGCGCCACCACCATGAAGCGCACGCCGTGGTGCATGGCGTTGACCGCCAGCTGATAAGTGCCGATCTTGTTGGCCACGTCGCCATTGGCGGTGATCCGGTCGGCGCCGACGATCACCCAGGTCACGCCTTTGGTCTTCATGATGTGCGCCGCGGCGGAGTCGGCGTTGACGGTCACGGGAATGCCTTCATTGGCCAATTCCCACGCAGTCAATCGAGAACCTTGCAGCCATGGCCGGGTTTCATCGGCGTAGACACGTTCGACCATGCCTTCGATGAAAGCCCCGCGAATCACCCCCAACGCCGTGCCGAAGCCGCCGGTGGCCAGCGCGCCGGTGTTGCAGTGGGTCAGGATTGCCTGGGCGTTGCCCTGGTGTTTGCGGATCAGGTCCACACCGAGTTGCGCCATGGTCAGGTTGGCTTCGCGATCGCTTTCATGAATGGCGATGGCTTCCGCTTCAAGCACCGACAACGGATCGGCGTGGTGCTTCAAGCGTTCAAGCCGATCACGCATGCGACCCAAGGCCCAGAACAGATTGACCGCGGTCGGACGGGAATCGGCGAGCAGCGCGAAATCTTCTTCCAACGCTGCCTGCCAGTCGCCACCCTCGGCAAACCGGGCGCGGGCTGCCAGCACGATGCCATAGGCGGCACTGATGCCGATGGCGGGCGCGCCGCGCACCACCATCGAGCGAATGGCCTCGGCCACGCCCGCGGCGCCGGTGTAGGCAATCCACGTTTCCTCGAACGGCAAAATACGCTGATCCAGCAGGTACAGGGCGCCATCACGCCAATCGATGGCCTTCACCTTCTCCGCAGCCAACAGTCGATCGCGCATCCCACACCCCGCACTTATGAACAAAAGCCGCCGATTATAGCGATCCCCCCGCGAAGACGCTCGGGTATACTTCGCCATCCTTTACAAAAGCACTGGAACCGACCCTCGATGCCGAACACTGCCGCTGCGCTCGACCTGCTGTTGCTGCCGACCTGGCTGGTACCCGTCGAACCCGCTGGCGTTGTCCTCAAAGAGCACGGCCTGGGCATCCGCGACGGTCGTATCGTGTTTATCGGCCCAAGGTCGGCTGCGCTGAAGCTTAACGCAACCGAAGTGCGCGAGTTGCCGGACATGTTGCTCAGCCCCGGCCTGATCAATGCCCACGGGCATGCGGCAATGACACTGTTCCGGGGCCTGGCTGACGATCTGCCGCTGATGACCTGGCTGGAAAACCACATCTGGCCCGCCGAGGCCAAGTGGATCGATGAAGCCTTCGTGCGCGATGGCACCGACCTGGCCATCGCCGAGCAGATAAAAGGTGGCATCACCTGCTTCTCTGACATGTATTTCTTTCCGAAGGTTGCCAGCGAGCGCGTGCATAACAGCGGTATTCGCGCACAGATCGCCATTCCGATCCTCGACTTCCCGATACCAGGCGCCAGCACGGCGGACGAAGCCATTCGTCAGGGCGTCGAGTTATTCGGCGATCTCAAGCACCACGAGCGGATCAAAGTCACGTTCGGCCCCCATGCGCCTTACACCGTAGGCGACGAAAACCTCGAGAAAATCCGGGTGATCGCCGAAGAACTGGATGCCTCCATTCACATGCACGTCCATGAAACCGCCTTCGAAGTGCAGCAAGCGGTCGAGCAGCGTGGTGAACGCCCATTGGCCCGACTCGGGCGCCTGGGCTTGCTCGGGCCGCGCTTCCAGGCCGTGCACATGACCCAGATCAGCGACGAAGACCTGGTGCTGCTGGTAGAAAGCAACACCCATGTAATTCATTGCCCGGAATCCAACCTCAAGCTGGCCAGCGGCTTCTGCCCGGTCGAGCGTCTGTGGCAGGCCGGGGTCAATGTCGCGGTCGGTACCGATGGCGCGGCCAGCAACAACGACCTCGATTTACTCGGCGAAACCCGCACTGCGGCGTTGCTGGCCAAGGCTGTCGCCGGCTCGGCCACCGCGCTGGACGCCCATCGTGCACTGCGCATGGCCACGCTCAACGGCGCCCGTGCGCTGGGGATCGAGACTGAAGTCGGTTCGCTGGAAGTCGGCAAAGCCGCGGACATCGTCGCGTTCGACCTGTCGGGACTGGCGCAGCAACCGGTCTACGATCCGGTTTCGCAACTTATATATGCCACTGGCCGGGACTGCGTGAAACACCTGTGGGTCGCCGGCAAGCAACTGCTGGACGACCGTCGCCTGACCCGTATGGACGAAGAACAACTCTGCGCCAGCGCCAAGGCCTGGGGCCAGCGCATCAGTGGCCATTCCGAATTGTAAGCCCCCCGGCCTGAACACCGGGGCAACAGGATTTTTCAAGTTTTAGAGGACTTAAACCATGAGCAACGTCGACTACGCCGAAATCGCCAAATTCGAAGCCCTGGCCCACCGCTGGTGGGACCGCGAAAGCGAGTTCAAACCGCTGCATGACATCAACCCGCTGCGGGTCAACTGGATTGACGAGCGGGTCAACCTGGCCGGCAAGAAAGTCCTCGATGTGGGCTGCGGTGGTGGCATCCTCAGTGAAGCCATGGCCCAGCGCGGTGCTACCGTCATGGGTATCGACATGGGCGAAGCGCCGCTGGCGGTTGCGCAATTGCATCAACTGGAATCCGGTGTGAGCGTCGAATACCGGCAGATCACCGCCGAAGCACTGGCCGAAGAAATGCCCGAGCAGTTCGATGTGGTCACCTGCCTGGAAATGCTGGAACACGTGCCGGATCCGTCCTCGGTGATCCGCGCCTGTTTCAAAATGGTCAAACCGGGCGGCCAGGTATTCTTCTCCACCATCAACCGCAATCCGAAGGCGTACCTGTTCGCGATCATCGGCGCCGAATACATCATGAAGTTGCTGCCACGCGGCACTCACGACTTCAAGAAATTCATCCGTCCTTCCGAGCTGGGTGCCTGGAGCCGCATGGCCGGCCTGACCGTCAAGGACATCATCGGGCTGACGTACAACCCGCTGACCAAGCACTACAAACTGGCGGCCGATGTGGACGTCAACTACATGATCCAGACCCTGCGCGAGGAGTAAGCCGATGCGTATCAGAGCAGTCCTTTTCGACATGGACGGCACCCTGCTCGACACCGCGCCGGACTTCATTGCCATCTGCCAGGCGATGCGCGCCGACCGCGGCTTGCCGCCGGTGAACGACAAGCACATCCGCGACGAGATTTCCGGGGGCGCCAAGGCGATGGTCGCCGTGACTTTCTCCATGGACCCGGAATCCCCAGGCTTTGAAGAACTGCGCCTGGAATTTCTCGAGCGTTATCTCAAGGATTGCGCAGTCCACAGCAAGCTGTTCGACGGCATGAGCGAACTGCTGGCCGATATCGAGAAAGCCAACCTGATCTGGGGCGTGGTGACCAACAAGCCTGTGCGCTTCGCCGAGCCGATCATGCAACGACTGGGGCTGGCTGAACGTTCGGCACTGCTGATCTGCCCGGACCATGTAAAGAACAGCAAACCGGACCCCGAGCCGCTGATCCTGGCGTGCAAGATGCTCAACCTGGACCCGGCCAGCGTACTGTTTGTGGGCGATGACCTGCGCGATATCGAATCCGGTCGCGATGCCGGCACCAAAACGGCTGCCGTGACCTATGGGTACATTCACCCGGATGACAACCCGCGGCATTGGGGGGCGGATGTGGTGGTGGATCATCCGCTGGAGTTGCGCAAAGTGCTTGATAGCGCGCTGTGTAGTTGCTGAACACCGGTTTTCAAATCCTGGAATTGGGTTGCAGGAGCTGACGCCTTCGCGGGCAAGTCGAATCGTCGCACCGCCGCTCCCACAGGGTTCTGTTGGTGAATACAAAATGTGTGAACACCTTGATCCTTGTGGGAGCGGGCTTGCCCGCGAATGGCCGCGCCGCAATCTGCTCTGTGTTTTAGTCGAGGTTTTTTATGTTTGATTATTCCGCCCACCCTGAATTGCTCAAGGACCGGGTCATCCTGGTCACCGGCGCAGGTCGCGGCATTGGCGCTGCGGCGGCGAAAACCTACGCCGCCCATGGTGCAACCGTACTGCTGCTGGGCAAGACCGAAGCCAACCTGACCCAGGTCTATGACGAAATCGAAGCGGCCGGGCACCCACAACCCGCCGTGATCCCGTTCAACCTGGAAACCGCGCTGCCTCATCAGTACGACGAACTGGCCGCGATGATCGAAACCGAGTTCGGCCACCTCGACGGTTTGCTGCACAACGCGTCGATCATTGGCCCGCGCACACCGATCGAGCAGCTGTCCGGCGAGAACTTCATGCGCGTCATGCACGTCAACGTCAACGCCATGTTCATGCTCACCAGCACCCTGCTGCCCCTGCTCAAGCTGTCCCAGGACGCTTCGGTGGTGTTCACCTCCAGCAGCGTCGGTCGCAAGGGTCGTGCGTACTGGGGCGCTTATGGCGTGTCCAAGTTCGCCACCGAAGGCTTGATGCAAACCCTGGCCGACGAAGTCGACACCGTGGCACCGGTGCGCTCCAACAGCATCAACCCGGGCGCCACCCGCACCAGCATGCGCGCCCAGGCCTACCCGGGTGAAAATCCACTGAACAACCCGACACCCGAGGAGATCATGCCGGTCTACCTTTATTTGATGGGCCCGGACAGCACGGGCATCAACGGTCAGGCCTTCAACGCCCAGTAACGACCGCACGTCGCTTTTTGTGCCGCGCCGAATTCCTGGCGCGGCGCTTAAAGTGCCTCGCAACTGCAGCGGTTTCAGTCAAATCGCCGTCGCCCTCTCAGCCAAAAATTCGCCAAAAACCTCCTAAAATATTGATTCGGAACGCTTTTTATTAGAAGGAACTCATTGGCATGACTTTCGCTCTAAATTTGCTCAGACACGCCGTGTGAAAGCAATCGGGCAGACGCCTCAGTCGATAGGTTACTAATCTTCGGCAAAGCGGACTAAACTTGCGCCAAATGTCCTACGGGACTGATGGACCAGTATGACGCGCAGCCCAAAGCCGCTCTCACCCAGCCTGTAAGACAGCCTTACTGCTTAGGGGCTCACGCCATATGAAATCACCATCCCAGACCAACGCAATTGACTTCGACAGCGCCAAATTGCAACGCCTGGGCTTTGGTCAGCAACCTCCCATTCTGGAGCGGCCATTCAGCCTTGCACAATTGCGCCAGCAACTCGGCCAGCAGCTGCAAACCAGTCTTGAGCCACAACGTATCCTCGGACTCTTCTTCCGCGAGATTCAACGCCTGGTGCCGCTGGATGCGCTGACTTATCAGCACCCGGCCAGCGACTTGCGTCTGGAGTTCGGTCATCGCGGCCATCATTCCGTCAGCTATAGCCTCAGTCATGAAGGCGAAAACCTGGGTGAACTGGTGTTCCGCCGCAATCAGCGATTCAGCGAGTACGAACAGGGCAACCTGGAATCGTTGCTGTCCACTCTGCTGTTCCCGATGCGTAACGCCCTGCTCTACCGGGCCGCGACGCAGAGTGCGTTGCGCGATCCCTTGACCGATACCGGCAATCGCATCGCCATGGATCAGACGTTGCAGCGTGAAATCGAAATGTCGCGACGCCACTTGATGCCGTTGTCACTTCTGATGCTCGACATCGATCACTTCAAGAACGTTAACGATAATTACGGCCACAGTGCGGGCGATGACGTACTCAAGGCAGTCGCTGCCGCGATCAAGAACCAGCTGCGCAACGTAGACATGGTGTTCCGGTTTGGTGGCGAAGAGTTCCTGATCCTGCTGTCCAACACCAGCCGTGAAGCCGCCGCCATGGTCGGCGAACGCCTGCGGTTTGCGGCGCAGGCGCAGAACTACAAGGCCGATGGCAATATGGTCGAGTTGACGGTCAGCCTGGGTTGCTCGACCCTGCTGCCCGGCGAGTCTGCCGAGAGTTTGTTGCGCCGGGCCGACAGCGCGCTGTATGTCGCCAAGCGCGAAGGGCGTAACCGGTTGGCCATGGCGGGTTAACACCCTCAGCAACACAGTAAAAGACATGTGGGAGCGGCGGTGCGGCGATCCGACTTGCTCGCGAATGCGGACTTTCAGTCAACATCATCGTTGAATGTCAGTCCGCCTTCGCGAGCAAGTCGGATCGCCGCACCGCCGCTCCCACATTTGCTTCGTGTTGCCTATGGATCAGCTTTCGGCCAATGCCATGCGCTCACGCGCGACCGGAGCCTTTTCCGAGTGTTCCAGCTGCATGCATCGCTCCAGGAACAGGTACATGTAGTCGTAGCTCTTGCACACAGCCTCGCGCAATTCCACTTGCAGGGATTTGCTCGGGTTCATGCCCGCCAGCGTGCAGATGATTTCCAGCGCTTCCCAAGGATGGGCATCGTCGTACTGGGCGTGCATCTTCAACCACTTCATGGCCCGCTTGCGGTCTTCCTCCGGGAACCCTGCCGCATAGACACCGCTGGAACAGACCAGTGCCGACCACTCTCCGGTCGCGCCTTCGATGGCGTAGTTGGTCGCGGCGATGGCAACGATCAACGAATCCGCCGAACTGGTGTGCCAGCACCAGTGGCTCAAGGCGTGCAATTCAGGGGCAACGTGTTGCGCTTGCAGATCTTCCAGGGTGACACCATGGGCCCGACTCCAGTTTACCCAGTAATCGGCATGGTTCAGTTCGACACGAATGTTACGCATCAACCAACGACGCGCCATGTCTTCACCTGGGTGGCGGGCAAAACGAGTCTTGGTCAGGTTTTGTGCCATGTATAACGCGAACTGTTCAACGACTGGCCAGCCACCAATAAGGTACTGACGCATGGTTTTAGCGCTGAGCTTGTTGTCTCGCATGCGCTGATACAGTTCGTGTTCGACAACCCGGCGCTTACTCTCGCTGCAATCCTTGATGAGCTGTTGCGCCCATACCGGGTAACTTGCAGCTTCCATGAGTGGTCCGGTTCGGTTGAATGTGTCGATCACTGTCGGGCTCCTTTTGATTGTGATTGTTAGGATCAGCAAGAGATTTCAACGGAACGTGCCGGGCGCCTTGAATAACAAAGGTTGAGGCCTGGCAGGACGACTTTGCAAACTATCGCAGGTAAACAGATGCGGGCGTTCAATGACATACCCTTGAGCGAAATCGACCCCGATCTCCAGCAATGCCTGCTCGATCTGGGGTGTTTCTACAAACTCGGCAATCGTGCGCTTACCCATGACATGGCCGATGTGGTTGATCACTTCTACCATGGCGCGGTTAATCGGGTCGTCCAGCATATCCTTTACGAAACTTCCATCGATCTTCAAGAAGTCTACAGGTAAATGTTTCAAGTAGGCGAATGAGGACATCCCGGCGCAGAAGTCATCCAATGAAAAGTGGCAACCTAAACCTTTGAGTTCATTGATAAATCTAATTGCACTTCCCAAATTGGAAATTGCACTGGTTTCTGTAATTTCAAAACAAATCATTTCAGGTGGAATGGACCAAGTAACAAACTGTTCCCTCAGGAAGTCCAGAAACGCGTCATCTCCGATAGTAGTACCTGACAGATTAATCGCACACATGGCCAAAGGACCTTTGCGCTCTTCGGCAATACATTGGGCAATGATCTTGAAGACGTTCTGCACTACCCAACGATCAAGTGCGGTCATCAGGCCATAACGTTCGGCAGCCGGAATAAAACTGTCCGGCAATATCATGCGCCCGGCTTCATCATGTAGACGCAACAGGATTTCTATATGCCCGCCGCCGCGTTCAGTATGACCAAGGGGTGCTATTTCCTGGGAGTACAGGCAAAAACGGTCCTCCTCCAGTGCCATATGGAGGCGCTGTACCCACGCCATCTCACCGAAACGCAGGGACAGTTCCGAATCATCGGCGTTATACACCTGAACCCGGTTACGGCCCTTTTCCTTGGCCATGTAACAGGCCATATCAGCGGCACGCAGCGAAGCTTCGAGGGTGGTCGGGGTTTGCGCGATATGCACCATCCCGATGCTGACCGTCGTGACGAATGGCCGGCCTTTCCACACAAAGTGCAGATTCTGCACGGTATGGCGAAGGCTTTCGGCAATTTTCTCGGCGACTTCCGGCGGACAGTTCTCCAGCAAAATGCCGAACTCGTCGCCGCCCAGCCGGGCCAGGGTGTCACCTTCGCGCAGCCCAGATTGCAACAGCGCGCAGATATGCCGCAGCAGCTCGTCACCCGCCGCATGGCCGCAGGTATCGTTGACCAGTTTGAACTGGTCCAGATCGAGGAACATCAAGGCGTGGCGCCCGGCGTACCGGGTCAGGTTGTGCAGCGCCTGCTCCAGGCGATACTCGAACTCGCGACGATTGGCCAGCCCGGTCAAGGCGTCATGGGTCGCCTGCCAGGACAGATTGGCGATGTACTGCCGCTCCTGAGTCATGTCATGCAACACCAGCACGGCGCCACTGACCTTGTCGGCATTGCGGATCGGCGCCCCCACCAGGGTGACCGAAACGGTGCTGCCATCCAGGCGCTGGATCAGTTTGGAATGTTCGCTGCCGCCGCTGAGCTGTCCGCTCAAAATGTGCTCGATCAAGGTAAAGCCATCGGCTTGAGCATTGTCATCCAGCAGATTGAACAAGGCCGCCAGCGGCAAGCCGACGGCCTGCTCGCCTTTCCAGTGAGTCAACGCCTCGGCCGCCGGGTTCATGTAGGCGATGGCACCATCGACATCCGTGGTGATCACCCCGTCGCCAATCGATTGCAGGGTGATCTGCGCCCGGTCTTTCTCCAACTGCAGGGCCTCGGCAAAGGCATGGCGCTGCTTGAGCAGTTTGTGGGTGCGCATCAAGGCCAATGCAATCAAGCCCAGGGCCGTGGCCAGGTTTGTCACCAGCAGCAGGCGCAGAATCAAGCGCGAGCCTTCGCCCAAGGCATCGCTGAAGGCTTTGGCGGCAGGCGTCACACCATCGTTGATTGCAAAAATCTGCTCCTTCCAGCGCTTGATGTCGGCGTCCGAAGCCTGATTTTCGGTAATGCCCTGATGCATCTCCTGGGCGACGTTATCGAGTTGCACCAGGTACGCGTCACCCACAGTCCAGCGGTCGATGGCTTTTTCCAGATAACTGAAATGCCGAAAATTAAGGTACAGCCAGATCAGGCTGGAGACGTCATCGGGATGATTGCCACCTTTGAGAATCGCCACCCGTGCGGCTTCGATATTCGGTGGCTGGTGATCCAGCGCCACGCGCAACTCGTGTCCGCCCTGCGGCACGGCGATAGCGTTCTGGTACTTGAGGAAAATGGCCCCATCGCGACTGTCCGCGTAGAGATTGAGGTAATAGATGGCGTCTTTCTGGCCCTTCGACCACAGGCTTTCCCCGGCAACATAGCCGCGGACCGCCGAAAGTACATAGAGACTGACACCGCCCAACAGCGCTTGAAATAGCACTACGGCAATAAATGGCCAGACGATGCCCAACAACCTGGGGGTTCCGAGAGTCCGCTTTTGCTTCATGAGGTCCCTTGCATTAGCACTGCCAGATCATCATCCAAAGTGATCGCTACAGCTAGACTAGGGTGCGTATTCGATCCCGGCAAGCCAATGGCCATATTTTGCGTGCTCTTGCCGTCAACCTGGCGCGAACTGTCACTAATGCTGCTGCAAATGGCCATAAAGCTTGGCGTATAAACCGCCTTCGGCAATCAGCTGCTGATGGTCGCCATCCTCGGCAATTTGCCCGCCGTCGAACACCAGCACCCGATCGGCCTGTTTCACCGCCGACAACCGATGCGCAATGATCAGCGTGGTGCGGTTGCTCAGGAATCGCGCCAGCGCCTGGTGCAGGTTGTATTCGGTGGCCGCGTCCAGCGCCGAGGTGGCCTCATCGAGAATGACCACCTTGGGTTCGGCCAGCACCATCCGCGCGATCGCCAGCCGTTGCCGCTGGCCACCGGACAAACGCACACCTGAACGTCCGACGATGCTGTCCAGACCATCTGGCAACTCGCGAACAGTTTGGTTCAGCTGGGCAATTTCCAGCGCCTGCCAGCAGGCTTCGTCGCTGCGCACACGGCCCATCGTCAGGTTGGCGCGCACGGTGTCGTTGAACAGCGCGGGATGTTGCAGGACCACGGAGACGTTTTCGCGAACCGTCTCCAGGCCGATCTCTTGCTGGGTCGAGCCACCGAAGCGGATAGTTCCGGCAAGGGGTGTGTACAACCCCAGCAGCAACTGCACCAAGGTGCTCTTGCCGCCACCGCTGGCACCGACGATGGCCACTTTCTCCCCAGGTGCGATCGACAAGTCCATCTGGTTCAACACCAGCTCGTCGCCATATCCGAAACTCAAGCCCTGGACTTCGATGCCCACGGTGTCCCGACCCTGGAACGGATCGACACCGCCGGGGTATTGCGGCTCATCGGCGCGGGCCAGCAGTTCGTTGATCCGCGACAGCGCACCACCGGCGGCGTAATAGGCATACTGCAAATTAAGCAGCTGCTCCACCGGACCGATCATGAACCACAGGTAGCTGAACACCGCCAGCATCTGGCCGATGGACAAGTCGGAGAACAACACGGTGAGCATCGCCGCGGCGCGGAAAATATCGATGCCGAACTGGAACAGCAAGCCACTGGCTCGGTTCGACGCATCGGTTTTCCACTGCGAGTTCACCGCATAATCGCGCACTTCCCGAGCCCGCTGCCCCAGACGCCCGAGGAAAAACCCCTGACGGTTGCCGGCGCGCACTTCCTGAATCGAGTCGAGGGTTTCGGTCAGGGCCTGGGTGAACCGCGAGGTGCTGTCGTTCTCGAGCTTCTTCAGGTGCTTGACCCGCTTGCCCAGTTGCACCGTGGCGTAGATCACCAGCGGGTTGAACAGCATGATCAGCAGCGCCAGTTTCCAGTGCATCCAGATCAGAATGCTCGCGGTGCCAACCAGCGTCAGCATCGCCACCAGGAATCGACTGAGGGTCTCGCCGACAAACTTGTCCAGCGTGTCCAGGTCCGTGACCAGGTGCGTGGTCACCGTGCCGCTGCCCAGGCTTTCGTATTCACCCAGGGAAATGCGCTTGAGCCGTTCGATCAGCCGGATGCGGATGCGATACACGATGTCTTTGGCCAGCGCCGCGAACAACTTCGCCTGCACCACGTTGAACAGCAAGGCGCCACAGCGCAGCAACAAGGTCACCAGCAGCATCAGGCCGATGTAGCCTGCTGCTTTCTGCCAGTTTTCGGGCAACGCGTGATTCATGATTTTCAGCGCGGAATCGCCGTGACCCAGCAACACTTCGTCTACCAGCAATGGCAACAGCAGAGGAATCGGCACGCTGCACAGAGTGGCCAACACCGCTACGCCATTGGCGATCCACAAGGGTTTTTTATGGTGAAGGGCCAGCCGCCGGATTTCAGCCCAACTCAGCCGATCGACACGCTTGGGAGCGGGCGTGTCATCGGGCAGGTCATGCACAGGCAGCGCGCTCCAGCCAACGCCCGAGCAATGGCGACAACTCGCTCAAGGGTTGATAGCCATTGGTCAACAGCGCCAGTTGCCCATTTCGCTCGGCCAGCAGCGTAGGGAATCCGGCGATACCGAGGTCCTGCACCCAGGTAAAATCGGCAGCAGTCGCAGCGTGCTGATCGGCACGGTCGAACGCGGCAGCAAATTCGATGCGTGGCAGGCCCGCCTTCTCGGCCAACTCGACCAGGACACTGGCGTGGGTAACGTCTCGACCTTCGGCGTAGAACGCGTGTTGAATCAGCCCGAGCAGTTTCCACGCGCAATCCGGTGCCAGGTTGCGCGCCGTCACCAGCGCCCGGCAGGCAGGCTCGGTGTCGTAGACAAAACCGTCAGGCAACGCGCCTTCGGTCTTGAACGGTTGGCCGGTGGCCTGGGTGACGGCCTGCCAATGCTCAAGGATATAGCGTCGGGTGGTTGGCTCCAAGGCGGAGCCGCTGCCGGTGCGCAAGCCGCCCACCACCAGATGCACGTCCACTCCTGCCGCCTGTGCCTGCTCGACCAGCGCGTTGGCGACGGGCGCAAAGCCCCAGCACCAGGAACACATCGGGTCCATCACGTAGAGCAGGCGTTGGGCAGACATGATTCAAGCCTCTGAAGGAGTTTGCTTGTAGTTGTAGCCGATTGGGTGAGGCAGGTTGCGCGCCTTGGCCAGTTCGATCTGCTTTTGCCGATCGATGGCGCTGCGACGGGTTTTCTCGCTCAGCGTATCCCAGCAATGCGGGCAACTGATGCCGGCCACGTAATGCTCGGACGCGCGGTCTTCGACGCTGACAGGCGTACGACAGGCATGACATTGATCGTAGTCGCCTTCGCTGAGGTCATGACGCACGGTCACGCGGTTGTCGAACACGAAGCAGTCGCCCTGCCATTTGGTTTCTTCCTGCGGCACCTCTTCGAGGTACTTCAGAATGCCGCCCTTGAGGTGATAGACCTCGTCGAAGCCCTGGCTGAGCATGTAGCTCGAGGCCTTCTCACAACGAATGCCGCCGGTGCAGAACATTGCGACTTTCTTGTGCACGGCCGGGTCGAAGTGGGCTTTGATGTAGTCGGGGAATTCGCGAAAACTGGTGGTTTTCGGGTCGATGGCGCCTTCGAAGGTGCCGATCGAGACCTCGTAGTCGTTGCGGGTGTCGATCAGCAGCACTTCAGGATCGCTGATCAGCGCATTCCAGTTCTGCGGATCGACATAGGTGCCGACCTTTTTGTTCGGGTCCACGCCTTCGACGCCGAGGGTGACGATTTCTTTCTTGAGTTTGACCTTGGTGCGGTAGAACGGCTGATCGTCGCAGTACGACTCTTTGTGGTCGATGTCGTCCATGCGCGGGTCGTTCTTGAGCCAGGCCATCAGCCCGTCAATGCCTTCGCGGCTGCCGGACACGGTGCCGTTGATGCCTTCTTCGGCGATCAGCAGCGTGCCTTTGATGCCGTTGTCGACCATCGCTTGCAGCAGTGGCTCGCGCAGGGCGACGTAATCTTCCAGGGTGACGAACTTATACAGTGCCGCCACGACAATCTGTTGTGTCATGGGTGATTCTCCAGGTGGCTACCCTCGTAAGGGGTGAACCGGATGCGAAAAAAAACGCGCCGGGTGAGCGGCGCGTTGCGGATTCTAGCAAAAAACCGAGGGTTAATGCTTGCTGCCGCCAGCACAGGTCGGCGAGGCCGGAGCCGCGTCGATCTGTGCCCATTCTTGCGGCGTGTAGGTATGCAGCGCCAACGCATGAAACTCGCCCATCAGCTCGCCGAGCGTGCCATAGACTTTCTGGTGACGCTTGACGCGGTTGAGCCCTTCGAACTGCTGGCTGACCACCACGGCCTTGTAATGGGTTTGCAACCCACGACTGTGCATATGGCTTTCATCCAGCACTTGCAGGTGCTCGGGCTGTAACAGGCCCAGCGTCGATTCGATGCGTTGTTGCATGGTCATACCCGACTCCGCTTAAGGCTTTTTCTTGGCTGGAGCGGCGGCGCCTTTAGGCTCCAGCTCGGCAGTCATGTCAGCCAGCAGTTTGTTGACCACAGGCACCGCGCTTTCCAGCTTGGCTTGAGTCATCTGGGCCGATTGCTGAGTCAGCTGCGGCATTTTTTCCAGGACTTTCTTGCCCAGTGGCGACTTGTAGAACGCGACCAGATCTTTGAGCTCGGATTCGCTGAAGTTGGTGGTGTAGAGCTTGACCATGTCCGGCTTCAGCTTGTTCCAGCCAATGGCTTGGTCCAGCGCGGCATTGGCTTTGGCCTGGTAGGTTTCCAGCAAGGCTTTTTTCGATTCAGGGGCTTTGGTCTGTTCAAAGCGCTGAGCGAACATTTGCTGCACTTGCATGTACACCGGAGTGCCCAATTTGTCAGCGTGCGCCAGGGTCAGGAAAGCTTCGGCACTGGCGTTGTGGCTGGCGGTATCGGCAAAAACAGGGCCGCTGGCGCAAACCAGTGCAACCGCGGTACAGATGGCACGAAGACGAGTCATCGAGTTTCCTTTTCTAGCAGGCGAGGTAAAACCCCAAGGGCGTCCATTCTGCGCCTAAAAAAGTGTGTCACTCAACCCCAAGCCTTGTCGGGCCTGAATTAGAGGGGTTGAACGGTCAAAAACCAGACTGATGGAACCACGGCCGGCGATCACGGCCTAAACTGCGCTATCGACCTACAGGAGTGTGCAACATGAGCCGAATCGAAACCGACAGCCTTGGCCAGGTGGAAGTCCCGGATGAGGCCTACTGGGGCGCTCAGACGCAACGCTCGCTGATCAATTTCGCCATTGGCAACGAACGCATGCCGCTGGCCGTGCTGCACGCACTGGCCCTGATCAAGAAAGCCGCGGCGCGAGTCAACGACCGCAACGGCGACCTGCCCGCCGACATCGCCCGCCTGATCGAACAGGCCGCCGATGAAGTCCTCGACGGCAGCCACGACGACCAGTTCCCGCTGGTGGTCTGGCAGACCGGGAGCGGCACCCAGAGCAACATGAACGTCAACGAAGTGATTGCCGGTCGCGCCAACGAACTGGCCGGCAACCCCCGTGGCGGCAAGACACCGGTTCACCCCAACGATCACGTCAACCGCTCCCAAAGCTCCAACGACTGCTTCCCGACCGCCATGCACATTGCCACCGTTCAGGCGGTGCAGCAGCATTTGCTGCCGGCGATCAGTGAACTCTCCGGCGGGTTGGCCGAGTTGTCGGCGCGGCACATGAAACTGGTCAAGACTGGTCGTACCCACATGATGGACGCCACGCCGATCACCTTTGGCCAGGAACTCTCGGCGTTCATCGCGCAACTGGATTACGCCGAACGGGCGATCCGCAGCGCACTGCCGGCGGTCTGTGAACTGGCGCAAGGTGGCACTGCCGTCGGCACCGGGCTCAATTCGCCCCACGGTTTTGGTGAAGCGATCGCCGCCGAGCTGGCCGCCCTCTCCGGCCTCCCGTTCGTCACCGCGCCGAACAAGTTTGCCGCGCTGGCCGGCCATGAGCCGCTGACCACGCTGTCGGGGGCGCTGAAAACCCTCGCCGTGACCCTGATGAAAATCGCCAACGACCTGCGTCTGCTGGGTTCCGGGCCGCGTGCAGGTTTTGCCGAAGTAAAACTGCCGGCCAACGAACCGGGCAGCTCAATCATGCCGGGCAAGGTCAATCCGACCCAGTGCGAAGCGCTGTCGATGTTGGCGTGCCAGGTGCTGGGTAACGACGTCGCCATTGGTTTTGCGGCGAGTCAGGGTCATTTGCAGCTGAACGTGTTCAAACCGGTAATCATCCACAACCTGCTGCAATCGATCCGCCTGCTGGGCGATGGCTGCAGCAACTTCCAGCAGCATTGCATCGCCGGGCTTGAACCGGATGCAGCAAAAATGGCTGAACACCTTGAGCGTGGGTTGATGCTGGTGACCGCGCTGAACCCGCATATCGGCTACGACAAATCGGCGGAGATTGCCAAGAAGGCTTACAGCGAGGGGCTGACCTTGCGTGAGGCGGCGTTGCAGCTGGGGTATCTGACGGATGAACAGTTTGATGCCTGGGTAAGGCCGGAGAATATGCTGGAAGCTGGCGCCAAGGGCTGAGATGTGTAGCGCCTGAGAGTCAGTCTTCGCGAGCAAGCCCGCTCCCACAGGTTGTGTGTCGATCCTGAATATTGTGATCGACACATAACCTGGTGGGAGCGGGCTTGCTCGCGAAGAACGATAACGCGGTCTAACTGGCCGCCATCCGCACCTTGCGCGCCTTGAGCCCGGCAATCAACGACGGCCCCAACGCCACCAACGCCGACCCCACCACCACCAACACCGCCCCGCCATACCCCAGACCATTGATCGTCTCGGCATGCACAAACTCCGGCCACGCCCACGCCGCCACGGCCACCGCGCCAAACGTCACCAGCGGCGTAATCGCCAGCGTCGCACTGACCCGCGACGCCTCCCAATGGGCCAGCGCCTCGGCGAAGGCGCCGTAGGCGATCAAGGTGTTCATGCAGCACGCCAGCAGCAACCAGCCTTGCAGCGGGCTCAATTGCAGCGCCTCCAGCGGATGCACCCACGGCGTCAGCAACAGCGCGCAGAACAGGTAGATCACCATCATCACCTGCAACGAATTCCACACCGTCAGCAGTTGTTTCTGCCCCAGCGCGTAAAACGTCCAGACCGTCGACGCCAACAGCACCAGCAACACGCCGGCGGTGTAATCGGTCAACGAGGTCAACAACTCGGCCAGGCGTTGATTAAAGAAGAGTGCGAAACCAATCAGCAGCACCAGCAGGCCAATTCCCTGCCCCACACTGAAGCGCTCCTTGAACACAAACAGACTGGCGATCAGCAACATGATCGGGCCCATCTGCACCACCAGTTGCGCGGTGCCGGGGCTCAGCAGGTTCAAGCCCATCAGGTACAGCACGTAGTTTCCAACCAGGCCGAGCACCGCCATCAACACCAGCCAGCCGCCGCGCGGGCCGAGGACTTTGCGGCTCGGCAGGCGCCTGGTTGCTGCCAGATAAATGAACAGGCAGCCACCGGACACCGTCAGGCGAAACCAGGTCACCGTCACCGGGTCCATCACCAGCAGGACTTGTTTGAGTTTGATCGGCAGGATTCCCCACAGAACCGCAGTCAGCAAGGCCAGGAACAGACCGTAAACCCAGCGACCGGATGAAATATGCATGCGAACCCCGAAGCCAGATGGCAAGAAACACCATTCTAGGCGCAGACCCTGGCGCGACACAGGGACAGTTGGCGACTGGCCGCGAATGAAACTGTGCAGGTCGCACCATTAATCTGGCGGTATGCCGTCGATCAGTTGGTCAGGCACCGCAAGTGGTTCATGCATAAGCTCATTGGATCCACCCACAGGAACTGCCTTCAGGAGACCACCATGTACGGCATGCGCGCCCAGGACAACGCCCCCGCCACGCACTTTCGCTGCGACCGGGTGAGTCGTGTGAATGGGGAATTGTATTTCAGCACCCGGGAAAACACGCTGGAGGGGCCGTTTGAAAACCCGCAGGCGGTGGAGCGGGAGATTCAGGCCTACATTGCGCGGATGCAGATGGTGGGTACCAGACGTTAGACCGAGGTGCTGCCTTCGCGAGCAAGCCCGCTCCCACATTTAACCGAGTTCCCCCATAGGAATGCGGTCAAGTGTGGGAGCGGGCTTGCTCGCGAAGGCGATCCCACAATCACCACAAACTTTAATGGCTTAACGCACCGCTTCAAACAACCCGGTCGCCCCCATCCCGCCACCCACGCACATGGTGACCACGCCGTAACGCACATTGCGCCGCTGCAACTCACGCACGATGTGCCCGACCTGACGCGAACCCGTCATGCCGAACGGGTGACCGATGGAAATCGAGCCGCCATTGACGTTGTACTTGTCGTTATCGATTTCCAGGCGGTTGCGGCTGTACAGGCACTGCGAGGCAAAGGCTTCGTTGAGTTCCCACAGATCAATGTCGGCCACCTGCAAACCCTTGGCCTTGAGCAATTTCGGCACCGAGAACACCGGACCGATGCCCATTTCGTCCGGCGCGCAACCGGCCACCGCGAAACCACGGAAGAACGCCTTTGGCTTGAGACCCAGTGCCAGGGCTTTTTCCAGGCTCATCACCAGCGTCATCGACGCGCCATCGGACAGTTGCGAGGAGTTGCCCGCCGTCACCGAACCGTCCTCGGCAAACACCGGCTTCAACCCGGCCAGGCTTTCCAGCGTGGTGTCCGGGCGGTTGCAGTCGTCGCGATCGACGATCCCGTCGAGGATCTGGATCTGACCGGTGGCCTTGTCTTCAACCCGGTATTTGACCGCCATCGGCACGATTTCATCATCGAACAAGCCTGCGGCCTGAGCCTGAGCCGTGCGTTGCTGACTTTGCAGCGCGTACAGATCCTGCTCCTGGCGACTGACGTTGTAACGACGGGCGACGATTTCGGCGGTCTGGCCCATGGGGAAATAGATGCCTGGCATCTGCTCTTTCAACAGGGGGTTGATCAAGTTGTCGGTGTTGACGCTTTTCATGGTCAGGCTGATGGACTCAACACCACCGGCCACGATGATGTCGCTGCAGCCCGACGCGATCTGATTGGCGGCGATGGCGATGGCCTGCAAGCCCGACGAGCAGAAACGGTTGAGGGTCATGCCGGCGGTGCCGATGCCCAAACGCGACAACACCGCGACATTGCGACCGATGTTGTAACCCTGGGCGCCTTCGTTGGAGCCCGCACCGACGATGCAATCCTCAACACTGGCCGGGTCGATCCCGGTACGCGCCAACAAGGCATCGACGCAATGCGCCGCCATGTCATCCGGGCGGGTCTGGTTGAACTTGCCGCGAAAGGATTTGGCCAGGCCGGTCCGCACGCTGTCGACGATCACCACTTCACGCATGGCATACCTCATTGCTGTTGTCGGTTGAGAGTGGACCGAGCATAAGTCCACTCCATAACCGACCGCGACAATCATTCACCCCGCGTATGCGCAGCCATCGGCTCACGGCTTGTGTTTTTTGGCCTTCTTGCTGTGCTTGTCTGACTTCGCAAACGCTTCTTCCAGCGCCTGATTGATCGTGCGCAGGACCTTGACGCGCGCCCAGCGTTTGTCATTGGCTTCGACCAGGGTCCACGGCGAGATTTCAGTGCTGGTGCGGTCAACCATGTCGCCGACGGCTGCGCGGTAATCGTCCCATTTGTCGCGGTTGCGCCAGTCGTCTTCCGTGATCTTGAAACGTTTGAAGGGGATTTCTTCCCGCGCCTCGAAACGCTCCAGTTGCGTCTCCTTGTCGATGGCCAGCCAGAACTTGACCACGATGACGCCCGACTCGTAAATCTGCTCTTCGAAATCATTGATCTCGCTGTAGGCCCGCAGCCAGTCCGCCGGCGGACAGAAGCCTTCGACGCGCTCCACCAGCACACGCCCGTACCAGGAACGATCGAACACCGTGAACTTGCCCTTGGCCGGGAGGTGCCGCCAGAAGCGCCACAAATACGGTTGCGCCCGCTCCTCCTCGGTGGGCGCGGCAATCGGCACGATGCTGTATTGGCGTGGATCGAGCGCCGCGGCAACTCGCCGAATCGCCCCACCCTTGCCGGCCGCATCATTGCCCTCGAACACCGCGACCAAGGCGTGTTGACGCATGCGCTTGTCACGCATCAGCCCCGAGAATCGCGCTTGCTCGGTAATCAGCTGTTCTTCGTAATCGTCCTTGTCCAGGTGTTGGGTCAAGTCGAGGCTGTCGAGCAGGTTCAACTGATCGACATGGATCGGCAGCGGCGCAGCGTTGACTTTGGCGGGATGAATCCTGGATCGCTTCAAGGCACTTTGCAGGCCTTCGAGCAGGATTTTGCCCACCGCCAGGCTGCGGTAATGCGCATCCACCCCTTCAATCACATGCCAGGGCGCGTAGTCGCGGCTGGTGCGGCGCAACACGCGCTCGCCGTACTTCACGAATTTGTCGTAGGTCTGCGATTGTTGCCAGTCCAGCGGACTGATCCTCCAGCTGTGCAAGGGGTCGTCGGCGAGTGCCTTGAGGCGCGCTTTCATTTGTTTCTTGGAGAGGTGAAACCAGAATTTGAAAATCAGCGCGCCTTCGTCGCAGAGCATTTTTTCAAAGCGCTCGGACTGGTTGATCGCCTGATCCAGCACCGCGTCCTTGAACAACCCATGGACCCGCCCTTGTAACATCTGGCTGTACCAGTTACCGAAGAAGATCCCCATGCGCCCCTTGGCCGGGAGCATCCGCCAATACCGCCAGGCCGGAGGGCGCGCCAATTCTTCATCGGTCTGCTGATCGAAGGTGCGGACTTCGATCAGGCGCGGGTCCATCCACTCGTTGAGCAACTTGACCGTCTCGCCCTTGCCCGCACCTTCGATGCCGTTGATCAGGATGATCACCGGAAAGCGCTTTTGCTGCTGCAGTTCGAACTGCGCTTCGAGCAACGCTTCACGCAGCGCCGGCTCTTCAGCTTCGTAGGTTTCTTTGTCGATGGCGTGACCGATTTCAGCAGATTCGAACATGGATGGCTCCCTTCCCGGATTGAGCAAGACTAGCGGATTGAGTTGTTTGCGTGGGAGAAATCCATTTCTTCAGAGCAACCACAGTTCCCTGTAGCAGCTGCCGAGGCACGAGGTTGCGTTGGGCTGCGCAGCGGCCCTCCAGGGCGGTTCTGCGGACACGCAACGCAGCCTCGTGCCTCGGCAAGCTGCTACGGGATTTTCTGCGAGTCGGCGGTCGTACAGGCACCGCCACGTCGATCAGCTAGAATGGCCGCCTTGCCGTTGCCGAGCCTGCCATGAAACCTGTATTGCCTCACGCCCAACTCGACTGGGACGACCAGGGTCGCCCGTATTCGCGAGTGTTCGACGACGTCTACTTTTCAGACAAGTCAGGTCTCGAAGAAACTCGCTATGTATTCCTCGAACAGAACGGTTTGCGCGAACGCTTCGCCGCGCTGCCGGACGGCGGTCGGCTGGTCATTGGCGAAACCGGTTTCGGCACCGGACTCAACTTCCTCTGCGCCTGGCAGTTGTTCGAGCAGCACGCGGTGGCCGGTGCGCGGCTGCATTTTGTCAGTGTCGAAAAGTACCCGCTGAGCCAGCCAGATTTGCAGCGAGCCTTGGCGTTGTGGCCGGAGCTCAAGCCGTTTGCCGATCAACTGCTGGCGCAGTACGTAGCCATCCATCAAGGCTTCCAGCGACTGATTCTGGACAACGGTCGCGTCACCCTGACGCTGCTGATCGGCGATGCGCTGGAGCAATTGCCGCAACTCGACGCGCAGATCGACGCCTGGTTTCTCGACGGCTTTGCCCCGGCAAAAAACCCCGACATGTGGACCGCCGAACTGTTTGCCGAACTGGCGCGTCTGGCCGCGCCCGGCTCGACCATCAGCACCTTCACCAGCACCGGTTGGGTACGCCGTCTGCTGAACGCGTCGGGCTTCAAGATGAAGCGCACGCCCGGCATCGGCCACAAATGGGAAATCCTGCGCGGCGTGTTTCTTGGCTGGCCTGAAGAAACACCAGCGCCCATCGTGGCGAAACCCTGGTTTGCGCGCCTGGCTCCTTTGACCGGGGAACGTCATGCACTGGTGATCGGCGCAGGCCTGGCGGGTTGCGCCACCGCTGCCAGTCTGGCGGCGCGGGGTTGGCACGTCAGTTTGCTGGAGCGTCACGATGCGTTGGCGCAGGAAGCCTCCGGTAATCCACAGGGTGTTCTGTACCTAAAGCTTTCGGCCCATGGCACAGCATTGTCACAGTTGATCGTCAGTGGTTTCGGCCACACCCGGCGCCTGCTGGAGCATCTGCAGCGCGGTGTCGACTGGGACGATTGCGGCGTGCTGCAACTAGCCTTCAATGGCAAGGAAGCAGAACGTCAGGCGCAATTGGCGCAAGCGTTTCCCGAAGATTTGCTGCACACACTCGATCGAGAACACGCAGAGATTCGCGCGGGTATCGCACTGCAATCCGGTGGCCTGTTTTACCCCGAAGGCGGTTGGGTGCATCCGCCAGCCCTTTGCGCATGGCAGGCAACGCGTCCGAATATCCAGCTCCTGACCCATCACGATGTCCTGGAACTGCGTCGTGAGGACGGGAAATGGCAAGCGTGGGATGGCGACCGGTTGCTGGCCGACGCGCCGGTGGTGGTGCTGGCCGGTGCTGCCGAGATCAAGCGTTTCGACTTCAGCAGCGATCTGCCGCTCAAACGTATTCGTGGGCAGATCACTCGATTGCCGCAAACACCTGCAAGTCAGAGCCTGGGTACCGTGGTGTGTGCCGAAGGTTATGTCGCGCCGGCCCGCCTGGGTGAACATACCCTGGGCGCGAGTTTCGATTTCAACAACGACGACCTGACGCCCACCACTGCCGAACATGCCGGCAACCTGCAGATGCTCGAAGAAATCTCGCCGGACCTGGTTACCCGACTCGGTGCAGACGCCTTGCAACCCGAGGCTCTTGAAGGTCGCGCAGCGTTTCGCTGCACCAGCCCGGATTACCTGCCGATTGTCGGCCCTTTGGCTGACAGTCAGGCCTTCGCCGACGCCTACATCGCCCTGAGCAAGGATGCCCGGCAAACACCAGACATCCCTTGCCCATGGCTCGACGGCGTGTACATCAACAGCGGCCACGGTTCGCGAGGGTTGATTACCGCGCCGCTGTCAGGCGAGTTGCTCGCTGCGTGGCTCGACAACGAACCGCTACCATTGCCCAGAGCCGTAGCCGAGGCGTGTCATCCGAATCGCTTTGCCTTGCGGCGTCTGATTCGAGGCAAGACCTGAGGCTTTCAATCCAGTGCAAAGCAAGTCCTTGACTCATCAGACTTCATGGCCGCCTCGGTCAGACGCTTCAACAGAGCAGTTTCGGCTTTGTTCAATTCATCGGCGATGCCGTCGACCTGCGCTCGATAATTCGCCCCAAGCGTCGCCTGGTTTTCAAAGGATGTCTCCATCCGAACGTGAAAGGGCGCAGTCAGGTCGGTGAATTGCTTGCCATGATGCTGTCGCAAAAAGTCGCTCCAGAATGTGCGGCCACGGATGTAGGTCGACACTTCAGGTGAGATTTCTGCGGCAAGGACCTTGATGTAGGCAGCATCCAGATCATCGGCTTTTACGCCACTTAGCGATGCGTAACGCATATGCTTGGGTTGACCGACCAGTTCGAGCCTGTCGGCCAGGCCGGTGCGATAAGCCAGCTCGACTTCCACTGCATCGAGTGCAGGGTTGGCCTGGGCCTTCTCCCGAGCAATTCTTGCAAGATAATCCAGACGGAACAGGCTTCGCCCAAGTCTCAATAGCCGAGCGGCCTGATCATGGGTATTGGCGGACTGTCGGACCACCCTGTCGATCTCGACGGCGACCTCAAGATTGCTGAAGATCGTCGCCGCGGCATCAGCACAATTGGCTTTCACTGCCATCGACAGCAATTGAGTGCACAACGCCGAGTCCGTCCGGGTCGCCTCAATGACACTCCAGACGCGTCGAGTCATGTCTTCGTTCACAAAGCGGCTATCCGCCGAACTCCCGACTTCTGCCAGCAATTCAAAGAACTCTTTCGATCCCGGTTCGTTCTTCAGCGCCAGCCATGCACGATTACGACTGGCATAGGTCTCTTCAACCGGTTTGGGCATCCACAGGTCTCGAGCCCTATGATCGTTGAGCACCGCGGTTTCATTTTGCAGCAGCCCCATCCCGATGCCCGTACGGTTACGGTAGGTCTCCAGCCTTGTACGGCTCGCCGCGGATATGGGGTTATGGCGCAGGTTGATCGCTTGAGCGAATCGCTGAGGGAGTTGGAACAGCCATTGCGGCAACTCCCGAATCTCGTTTCCTCGCAGGTCCACGAAGTCCAGATAAGGCAAGGCGGAAAGACCGACAGGCAGTTCCGTCGTGTGAGTATCGCGTAGCAGCAGTACTTGTAGATTCAGCATTTTGCTGACATCAACCGTAGCCCCCAAGCGATTGCCGCTGAGCCCCAACGTGCGCAAATTGCGCATGTCGGCCAGTTTGCGCAAGGTGTGTTCGGTCAGCGCTATCTGGTTACCCTCCAGCCTCAAATGTTGGAGGCCAGGCATGTGCGACAACACTTCAGGCAATCGTGTGAGTTGATTTCGGTCCAGTTCCAGAGTGACCAGCCCTTTGAACGGGGTGAGGAAATACGCCAGTTCATCGCCCGCCTGCATGTCCTTGATTGAAAGGCTGCGCACATGGGCGACATCCTGTTCGGTCAGCGTTGGCAACGGGCCTACAGGGTTACGCTCCAGCGCGAGCATTGTAGAAGGCTGATGTTGCCAGGCTATCCGGCGCCAGCATTTTTCGATCACATTCGCCACCTGACGACGGCTGACACGGATATCGTTGGGCTGCCCCGAGAGCTTCTTCATTTCCACTTCATCGTCACGCCAGGTGTGCAGCACGCCGAGCAGTTTTTTCAGTTGCTGCTCAAGCTCCTTGATTCGATTCACTCGCTGCATCGGGGTAGTGCCGGCATTGTCGAGAAACGTCGAAACCTGGGCATCCGTGAACAGTGGATAGAGCTTTTTGACTTTACGAATCAAGCCTCTTGCGTAAGAGCCCGCAGCGGGAGGACTCGCCTGGACACAGGCTGTAAGGTGTTTGGGTGTATCACTACGCTCACCCCGTATCACCCGGCCGGCACGTGCCGGATCGCCGGTGGCGGCCCTCGACAGGCGTGACCTTAGCGTTAGGACATCCAGCCTGTCGGTGCCAGTGAATCCCATGCGGGTGCGCTGGGTGGCAGGCAATGCATCCACTATCGAATCAAGCAGCGTTTCGCTAACTACAGTGCTAGACACATTGCCATGGGTTTGAGTGACCTGATAGCCGCTGGACGTTTTGACGATCACCCCGCGCGACAGCGCATCCGCTTCGCCCACACTGTCCAGCAAAGTCCCTGTCGCTGAACCCTGTCGCACTTCAAGTCGACCGCTGTCATCCCAGCCTTGCACCCTGTCCATCAGCCCGATCGTCAGTTTGTCGGTGTCGGCATTGGCCAGTTGCGGGAGCTGCAACCCGGTGAGCGCACGGTCCAGCCTGATCACCGCCTGTGCCTCACTGACCTGCCGGGCGAGATCCATTCCGAGGATCTTGCGATCACGCAGAAAGCTGCGATCCCTGCCAGAGGCGTTATCCAGCAATTCCTGACACACCTGTGTGGGGAGGTCAGCGGCGTGCTCGCGCAGAATTGCCACGTCACCGGCGGCGGTGCCGTCCCAGGTTTTATAGAGCCACTGAAACAGTGGCTGGCGATCATGCTTGAGGCTTGTCGCAATCTTTTTTGCCAACAGCTGCGATTTCGATTCAGTGGTCGTGCGACCGATAATGCCCTCCACTTCTGTCGGGTAAAGGCCACTGATGACGGTGTCGAGCAGTTTCCCTGAATCCAGATCCGACTGATGGATGTGCACGCTGTTGACGTCATCATCGTGTGGTGCTGTCTCGGGGAAGCGCGACACGACCACCTCCTCCTCGTCGCAAACTTCAATGAAACGCTCCGCCGGCCAGCCGGGCAGCCTCGGCAGTGTATGCAGTTGTTCCTGAATGAAGTCCTTGTTCACGGTCTCCCCGCGTTCCATTGCCGCAACCATCGCGGTGATGCGCCGGTCAATCTTGAAACGCTCGACACAATCATTCAGCCGCTGCGGTAACTTGAGGTGGCTTTCATGGAGCTGGTGCAACGTGTCAGGCGTCATGTCGGTGATGTCGGCAATCGCTTCCAGGTCACTGCCGAGATCGCTCAGACGCGGGTCTGTCCGTCCCAATGCATAAGCACCGTCGCGCCACTCGTGCGCGTGTTCATAAACATGCCGCCAGCCTCCTTCCACATTTCGTTCCACGGCGGGCTGAAAGGCGTCAGTGCGCACAGGATGATTGAGGGTCCATACCGATCCCGCAGCGTTGCGGGTGGCTCGATAGGGTGCTCCCTCCATGACGATCGACGTCTGGCCGCCATGCCGGTAAAGCCCTTGCGAATCAGGTTGCACGTCGAGTGGCAGAGCCGTGGTCTGTTTATAGGGTTTGACGTCGGGTTTCCATAATCTTGCCTTGCCATCAGCGCGAGTGACGGCCTCGAAACCGTCGAAGAATGCCGCCTGCTCCTTCGCGCCTTTACCGAAAGCTGTCGCGATGATTTTTCCGCCGACGGCAAACGCTGCCAGCTGCGCGACGTTTTCCACAACACTCAGCAAATGGGACAACGCCTGCGTCCGCTCGCCGTGCGTCCAGTCAACCACACCTTCATATACCTCACTGACGATGTCGACGACCGCCGCAGCCAGCATCAAGTGGCCGATCACGGGTACGAAAAAAGCGGCTGCGTTCAATAGAACAAGACCGCCATCCAGCAATGTCTGAAGGGATTTTTCCCGTTGTTGCTCATCGACATCTTCAGTCGGCACCGCAAGAATTCGTGCGTCTTCTTGTGTTTTGCTGACAAAGGTACTGAATAAAAAATCGGCAAGGCAAGTGTCGACGGGAGCGGCAGCGAGCGTGCCCAACGTCTTGCCCTTGTCAAACAGGATGAAAAACCCGGTTTTATCGTGGCCGTTCAAATACTGCTCGGCGAACGTTTTCCTGTAGCTTTTGCTCTGCAAATGGAGGGCAAGGTAGACCTTGAATTCGTCCAGCGAGGCGTATTCATACAGCGGTCGCCGGGGTTCGTTCGGCATGTAAACCACACAGCGGGCGTTCGGCTCGTCATCGATGGAGGCTTTGGTAAATACCAGTGCTCCACAGATGCAGGTGTCATGAATCATCAAGCCCTGCCACTGCACCGGCCCGCCATCAAACAGTGCGCCCCTGGTTTGAGCCGCCGGTTGATCCTGATCGATCACACTCAGCAGCATCGTGTAAGTAGCGGGAGTGATGGTCTTTTTCAGGGTAGCCATGTGGAGGGCGACTCGCAGGTCCAGCACCTTCAACCGCCGGATGTCTGCGATGGAGGCCCGATCATCGACAGGCGCATCAATGGCGGGTTTGGCCGGCAATGCCAAGACCTCATCGATATGGCGCTGGTAGCGGGCTCCCAAGTCGAGCTCACGACACAGTGCGGCGAGTTTTACAGGGGTTATTTCAGCGCCTGATTGGGCCTGTTCGTTGATTCGTATGACCGAGTCCGCTGGAATACCGCCGCTCGTCGCTTCCTCAGAGGTGAAGTTTTCCATGGCGGCCTGGAGCAGGCTGCGTGAGGTGGTGGTTTTTAGATCAGGGTATCCGAAGGCCGGGAGTGCGCCTGTGGACGTGTACTGTGTTTTCGTGATGTCCAGCATGTCGCGATCAACATCGAAATCGATCGTCCATTTACCCTTTAGAAACCCGGTCAGTTGCTCTTTGCAGAACGCGTCCAACGGCTTGAGCTTTTTCAGCGCCTCCGTGACCTTGCCTTGGGCCACAAAAGACTGTTCGAACGCAGCCTTCAGCGCCTGCACCGTGTTCAGATCTGCAGTCACCAACCATTGCGGAGTAGCGGCTTGTAGCACGTGCGCCTTGTCTAGATCGCCTGTGTGTTCCAACAACGCCTCAAGACGTTGTGCCGCTGTCATTGGCACCGCCACCGGGGCGGTTTTGGCAGTTGTAGCCGGCATGAGCAATATCCTTATTGCATTAAGAGACGCTCAGTTTAGGAAGCCCGGCAGGCAATTGATAATTCGAATACCGGGTCGAACCGCAGCGCATCCAAGCAGCTACTTCTATGCATCCCAGCAATAATTACCGCCACGGCCAACGGCATTTCTGCCGTGCCTGCCATTCGTCCGGCAATTCCTGCTTATAACTTATCGTTCTAAAACTCCCACAACCGAGGCGGGTCAGTTTCTGAGTACCCGCCGTTTTGGCCGGGTATCGATAAACCCTCCCCAACGGAAAAACCGGTAAGGACTTTATGTGCGGATTAGCTGGCGAGTTACGCTTTGATCAACAACCTGCGGACCTTGCAGCCGTTGAACGAATCACCCATCACCTGGCCCCTCGCGGTCCGGATGCGTGGGGCTTTCACAGCCAGGGGCCGATTGCCCTGGGCCATCGTCGCCTGAAAATCATGGACTTGTCGGACGGCTCGGCGCAGCCGATGGTCGACAACCAGTTGGGCTTGTCCCTGGCTTTCAACGGCGCGATCTACAACTTCCCGGAACTGCGCACCGAGCTTGAAAGCCTCGGTTATGCCTTCTATTCCGGTGGCGACACCGAAGTGCTGCTCAAGGGTTATCACGCCTGGGGTGAAGCGCTGCTGCCGAAACTCAATGGCATGTTTGCCTTTGCGATTTGGGAGCGTGACGCCAAGCGTCTGTTCATCGCCCGTGACCGTCTCGGCGTGAAGCCGCTGTACCTGTCGCGCACCGGGCAGCGCCTTCGCTTTGCCTCGGCGTTGCCGGCACTGCTCAAGGGCGGTGATATCAACCCGATCCTCGACCCGGTGGCGCTCAATCACTACCTGAATTTCCATGCGGTGGTTCCCGCTCCACGCACCCTGCTCGCCGGCATCGAAAAACTGCCACCCGCGACCTGGATGCGCGTTGAAGCGGATGGCACCACCGAGCAGAAAACCTGGTGGACCCTGCCCTACGGCCCACACGCCGACGAGATGAATCTGACACTCGAAGACTGGCGTGACCGTGTACTCGACAGCACCCGCGACGCGGTGGCGATTCGTCAACGTGCGGCCGTGGACGTCGGCGTATTGCTGTCGGGCGGTGTCGATTCGAGCATGCTCGTGGGTCTGTTACGTGAAGTCGGCGTGGAAAACCTGTCGACCTTCTCCATCGGTTTCCAGGATGCCGGCGGCGAACGTGGCGATGAGTTCCAGTATTCGGACTTGATCGCCAAGCACTACAACACCCAGCATCATCAACTGCGCATCAATGAGAGCGAGATCATCGAGCAACTGCCCGCGGCGTTCCGCGCCATGAGCGAGCCGATGGTCAGCCATGACTGCATCGCCTTCTACCTGCTGTCCCGGGAAGTGGCCAAGCATTGCAAAGTGGTGCAGAGCGGCCAGGGTGCGGACGAATTGTTCGCCGGTTATCACTGGTATCCACAAGTCGATGGCGCCGTCGACCCGTACGCGGCCTATCGCGACGCGTTCTTCGACCGCAGCTACGAGGATTACGCCGCCACCGTGCAACCGAAATGGCTGACGGCGAATGACGCTGCCGGTGACTTCGTGAAAGAACATTTCGCACAACCCGGCGCCGATGCAGCGGTGGACAAAGCCCTGCGCCTGGACAGCACGATCATGCTGGTGGACGACCCGGTCAAACGCGTCGACAACATGACCATGGCCTGGGGCCTGGAAGCGCGCACGCCGTTTCTTGACTATCGCCTGGTGGAATTGTCAGCCCGGGTACCCGGCAAATTCAAACTGCCGGATGGCGGCAAGCAAGTGTTGAAAGAAGCCGCGCGACTGGTCATTCCGAGCGAAGTGATCGATCGCAAGAAAGGCTACTTCCCGGTCCCCGGCCTGAAGCATTTGCAAGGCGATACGCTGAACTGGGTGCGCGAACTGCTGCTCGATCCAAGCCAGGATCGCGGCCTGTTCAGCCCGGCCATGCTCGACCGCCTGCTGACCGATCCGCAAGGCCAGTTGACCCCGTTGCGCGGCTCCAAGCTGTGGCAATTGGCGGCCCTGAACCTGTGGCTCAGTGAACAAGGAATCTGATCGATGAAACCTCACGCCACGGCGTATAGCCAACGCTTGTTGCGCGGTCAGGCGCCCTCGTATGAACGCTTGCAGGCGCGCCTGGCCGAAGACGGCAGCGAACTGGGCGCGGCGCCGATTGCCGTGCATTGCGGTTGGGGCCGTTTGCTGATCGGTCATACCTTTCCGGATGCAGCGAGCCTGGCCCAAGAGTTGCTGAACGAGCAGACCGGTGAGCGCGACATTGCCTTGTACGTTGCTGCGCCCCAGCAAGTGTTGGGGCTGGAACCGGCGCAACTGTTTCTCGACCCTTCCGACACTTTGCGTCTGTGGTTCAGCGATTACCGTCAGTCAACCCGGGTGTTCCGCGGCTTTCGAATTCGCCGGGCCCAAAGCGAGACCGACTGGCAGGCGATCAATCAGCTGTATCAGGCGCGCGGCATGTTGCCGATCGATGCGAATCTGCTGACCCCGAGACATCAAGGTGGCCCGGTGTATTGGCTGGCGGAAGATGAAGACAGCGGCGCGATCATCGGCAGCGTCATGGGCCTCAATCATCACAAGGCGTTCAACGATCCGGAGAACGGCAGCAGCCTGTGGTGCCTGGCAGTCGACCCCCACTGCTCACGACCCGGTGTCGGTGAAGTGCTGGTGCGGCATCTGATCGAGCACTTCATGAGCCGTGGGCTGAGTTACCTCGACCTGTCGGTGTTGCACGACAACCGGCAGGCGAAAAACCTCTACGCCAAGCTGGGTTTTCGCAACCTGTCGACCTTCGCCATCAAGCGCAAGAATGGCATCAATCAGCCGCTGTTCCTTGGGCCTGGCCCTGAAGCCGAGTTCAACCCGTATGCGCGGATCATTGTCGAGGAAGCTCATCGACGCGGGATTGATGTGCACGTCGATGACGCCGACGCCGGGATGTTCACCCTCAGCCATGGCGGGCGCCGGGTGCGTTGCCGCGAATCCCTGAGCGACCTGACCAGCGCCATCAGCATGACCCTGTGCCAGGACAAAAGCCTGACGCACAAGGCGCTCAAGGCTGCCGGTTTGAATCTGCCCTCGCAGCAACTGGCCGGCAACGCCGATGACAACCTGGCGTTTCTCGACGAGCACGAACGGGTGGTGGTCAAGCCATTGGATGGCGAGCAGGGCCAGGGCGTCGCGGTGGATTTGCGGACCATCGATGAGGTTCAGCAAGCCGTTGAGTCAGCCCGTCAGTTCGACAGCCGCGTGCTGCTGGAAAGCTTCCACGAAGGTCTCGATCTGCGGATTGTGGTGATCGGTTTCGAGGTGGTGGCCGCAGCGATCCGTCGTCCTGCCGAAGTGGTGGGCGATGGTCAGCATTCCATCGGTGCCTTGATCGAAGCGCAGAGCCGACGCCGGCAGGCAGCCACCAGCGGTGAAAGCAAAATCCCGCTGGACCATGAAACCGAGCGCACGTTGCAGGCGGCGGGTTATGACTACAGCAGCATTCTGCCGGCCGGTGAACATCTGTTCGTACGGCGTACGGCGAATCTTCATACCGGCGGCGTTCTTGAGGATGTCACGGCGATATTGCATCCGACCCTCGTCGATGCGGCCGTGCGCGCTGCGCGGGCGCTGGATATTCCCATGGTCGGGCTCGACCTGATGGTGCCTGCCGCCGATCAACCGGAGTATGTGTTTATCGAAGCCAACGAACGCGCCGGGCTGGCCAACCATGAACCGCAGCCGACGGCCGAGCGGTTTGTGGATTTGTTGTTTCCGCATAGTCAGCCGGCGGGTTAGCTCCCTCCATGATCGTTCCCACGCTCCCGCGTGGGAATGCCTCACCGGACGCTCCGCGTCCGCTCTTGGGACGCGGAGCGTCCCTGGCTGCATTCCCACGCAGAGCGTGGGAACGATCAGCGCTCAACTCATCAGGAGTTTCCATGACCAGCAAGATCCCGGAACCAGATCTCAATTACCTGCAAAAAGTCCTGCTGGAAATGCTCGCCATTCCCAGCCCGACCGGGTTTACCGACACCATCGTGCGTTACGTCGCCGAACGGCTTGAAGAGCTGGGCATCCCCTTTGAGATGACCCGGCGTGGCACGATCCGCGCGACGCTCAAGGGCAAGAAAAACAGCCCGGACCGTGCGGTTTCCGCTCACCTCGACACCATCGGCGCGGCAGTCCGCGCGGTGAAAGACAACGGACGCCTGACCCTCGCCCCGGTCGGTTGCTGGTCCAGCCGTTTCGCCGAGGGCAGCCGCGTCAGCCTGTTCACCGACAACGGTGTGATTCGCGGCAGCGTATTGCCGCTGATGGCGTCCGGGCACGCGTTCAACACCGCCGTGGATGAAATGCCGATCAGCTGGGATCACGTCGAATTGCGTCTGGACGCTTACTGCGCCACCCGCGCCGACTGCGATTCCCTGGGGATCAGCGTGGGCGATTTCGTCGCCTTCGACCCGTTGCCGGAGTTCACCGAAAGCGGCCACATCAGCGCCCGTCACCTTGACGACAAGGCCGGCGTTGCGGCGCTGTTGGCGGCGATGAAAGCGATCGTCGACAGCGGTGAAGAGTTGATGATCGATTGTCATCCGCTGTTCACCATTACCGAGGAAACCGGCAGCGGCGCGGCGGCCGCCTTGCCTTGGGACGTCAGCGAATTCGTCGGCATCGACATCGCACCGGTTGCGCCCGGCCAGCATTCCAGTGAACACGCGGTGAGCGTAGCGATGCAGGATTCCGGCGGGCCTTACGACTATCACCTGTCGCGGCACTTGCTCAGATTGGCCAGTGAAAACGAACTGCCGGTGCGTCGCGACCTGTTTCGCTATTACTTCAGTGATGCGCATTCGGCGGTCACGGCCGGGCACGACATCCGCACTGCCCTGCTCGCGTTCGGTTGCGATGCCACTCACGGTTATGAACGTACGCACATCGACAGCCTGGCGGCGCTGAGTCGCCTGCTCGGCGCCTACATTCTGAGCCCGCCGGTATTTGCCAGTGATGCCCAGCCGGCGAAGGGTTCGCTCGACCGGTTCAGTCATCAGATCGAGCATGACACGCAGATGGAAAGCGATACGCGGGTGCCGTCGGTGGATAGTCTGGTGGGGCAACGAACAGATAGCTGATCCTGGCTTTTCATTGCCTGGTCTGACGCCTTCGCGGGCAAGCCACGCTCCCACAGGTTTTGTGTGAATCACAATATTCCGGATCGACACCTACCTTGTGGGAGCGTGGCTTGCCCGCGAAGGCGTCAGATCAGGCACCACATGAGCTTCGGGCTAGCCGCAACCCATCATTCGCCGTAGCATCGCGCCATTGTTTAGCCGAGGTGCCTATGCTGATTCCGTACGACCAACTTGAAGTCGACACCCTGACCCGCCTGATCGAGGATTTCGTGACCCGCGACGGTACGGACAACGGTGACGACACCCCGCTGGAAACCCGTGTTCTGCGTGTTCGACAGGCATTGACCAAGGGGCAGGCGCTGATTGTTTTCGATCCGGACAGCGAGCAATGCCAGTTGATGCTCAAGCATGATGTGCCCAAGCACCTGTTCGACTGAGGCGCTCAGCGTCCTTTGGTCTTGGCCAGTTTGACCTGGATGCGCTCGTAGACCTCGGCCCGATGCACATTGACGTTCTGTGGCGCTTCGACACCGAAGCGCACACTGCCTCCGTTGACAGCGATGATGCGCACTGAAATGTTGTCACCGATAGAAATCATCTCACCCACAACGCGACTGAGTACAAGCATGGCATTCATCCTTCAGGGTTACCGGCCCTTGAAGATGCCCGTCGCACTGCCGCTCTTCAATGCAACAACGACAAATCAGTCCCGCCCTACAGCGCTGGACGATCACCCCTTACGGAAACGTCTGACAAACCATTGAATGTCGCGTCAGGAAGCGGAGAAACGCGGGCCGAACAGGATCACGCTGGCCCCGATCACGCACAGCGCCACACCCAGCCAGTCCGAGTTCAAGGGGCGAATCCGCTCGACCACCGCCAGCCAGCCGATCGACGCAACGATGTAAATGCCTCCATAGGCGGCATAAGCGCGACCGGCGTAAGTCGCCTCGACACGGGTCAGCAGCAACGCGAACAACGTCAGGCTGAGCAATGCCGGCATTACCCACCAAATGCTCTTGCCTTGGCGCAGCCACATCCAGAACGCGAAGCAGCCGGCGATTTCGAACAGCGCCGCGAGAAAAAACCACAGGTAATTGAGCATGCAGACGTCTCGTGAGGATGGCCGGTTGCGGCCACCCTAACGACGGTGTTGTGCTCGGGCAAGTTCAGCCTGCGTTTTGTTTGGCCTTGGCGCGCATTTTGTCGGCCATGGTGGTCATTTCGTTGTAGAGCAGTTGCGGGTTTTTCTGCTTGAGTGCCCAAGCCATGCGCCCCTGTTCGTGGGGCAGGATCATGAATTCACCGGCGGCGACGTGCTCGTAGATGTAATCGGCAATGTCAGTCGCGGTGATCGGCGAGCTTTCCAGCAACTTGCCGACCTGGGCTTTCATGGCCGGCGTCGGGCCGCGGAAAGAGTCCAGCAAGTTGGTCTGGAAGAACGACGGGCAAACCACGTGCACGCCCACTTCCTGCTGCGCCAGTTCGACCAGCAGGCTTTCGGACAAGGCCACTACGCCGGCCTTGGCCACGTTGTAGTTGCTCATGGCCGGGCCTTGCATCAGGGCCGCCATCGAAGCGATGTTGATGATCTTGCCTTTGCTTTTTTCCAGCAGCGGCAGGAAGGCCTTGCAGCCCTTGACCACGCCCATCAGGTTGATCGCGATCTGCCAGTCCCAGTCTTCCAGGGACAGTTCACTGAAGAACCCGCCCGAGGCCACGCCGGCGTTGTTGACGATGACATCGATGCCGCCCAGTTTCTCTTCGCACGCTTGGGCGAAGGCCGTCAGCTGGCTGTAATCGCGTACATCGCAACGCTGGATAAAACCGTCGCCGCCCGCATCGCGAACCCGTTTCAGGGTTTCCTGCAGACCGGGCTCGCTGACATCCGACAAGGCCAGCTGCCAGCCTTCACGCGCCCAGCGCAGCGCGATTTCGCGACCTAAGCCTGAGCCCGCGCCAGTGATCATCATGCGATTTTGCATAGCAAACAGCCTTGTTGTTCCGGGGAAGATGCGCTGAGTGTAGCGAAGGACATTGCGCGACCCACGCTCCATCAGATTGCTGAATGGTCCGAGCAAACCGCGGGAGCGCCTCAATCAACTAACACTGCAAAAAACGAAATAAGGCTTTCTTCGAAAAACATTAAAAAAACTTGGAATTTTCTGCCACGAGCCATAGTCGGATTTTGTAAGCAGCTCGGGTTTATTGCAGTCCAGCTGACAGTTAAAAGCTAGGTCATTCCAGAACACTTCCAACAAGGAAATAGACATGGGCACAATTCTTATCGTAATTCTGATTCTCCTGCTGGTAGGTGGTTTGCCGGTCTTTCCACACTCCAGAAGTTGGGGTTATGGCCCGTCGGGTATCATCGGCGTGGTGTTGGTGGTGCTGTTGATTCTGCTGTTACTTGGCAAGATTTAAAGGTTTAACAGGCAAAAAAAAGAGGCCCTTGAAGGGCCTCTTTTTTATTGCGCCGAATACTTAGTCCGGCTTGCCGTCAACCACACCGGCGGTGTTGTCGATCAGGCTCTTGGTGGCCGTCTGGATAAACGACTCGAGTTTCTGCTTGAGGGCCGCTTCGTCAGCCGACGCCGGGATCACTTCACCTTTCGAATTGGCGCCCAGTTCGTACTGATACAGCTTGGGCGGCATTTCCTTAGGCAGTACCAACACGCGATCCGCGGTCAGCAACGCTACGGTTTGATCGCTGCCCGATGGCTTGATCACGCCAAAGCCCTTGTCGCCTTCCGGCAGGTTCAGCAAGTCACGACCCCAGCACTGGTGAATCACGTCGCCGCCGATACGGCCCATGATGGTCGGCACGATGTCGATCTGAGTGCCCACGGTGTGGTCAACCTGGCCGAATTTTTCCTGCACGCCCGGCCCGATCAGCAGCATCGGTACGTTGAAACGGCCCAGGTCCATTTCGGTGATCTGCTGCTCGTTGCCAAAACCGTGGTCGCCGACTACGACAAACAGGGTTTCCTTGAAGTACGGCTCTTTACGCGCCTGCTCGAAGAACTGACCCAGCGCCCAGTCGGAGTAACGCATGGCGGTCAAATGTTCGTTGAGGCTGCCACGGTCGGTTACGCGCTCGACCGGCAATGGTGTCGGCAAGGCGTACGGCGTATGGTTGGACAGGGTTTGCAGCAAGGCATAAAACGGTTTCTTGTCCTTGCCATCGCGGGCTTTCAACTCTTCCAGGCCGCGGTTGAACATGTCCTGGTCGGACACACCCCAGGTCGGGTCGGAAAATACCGGGTTAACGAAGTCGTTACGCCCGATGAAGTTGGTCATGCCCTGGTTGCTGAAGAAGCCCGACTGGTTGTCCCAGGCGAAGTCGCCGTTATAGACGTACACATCGTCGTAGTCACGGGCGCTGAGCAACTGCGGCAGGCCGGACAGTTTGTGGCTGCCTTCCGGAGTCTGCATCAGGTATTCGAAACCTGGCAGGTTCGGGAAGCAGGCCATGGTGGCAAACATGCCCTGATGGGTGTGGGTGCCGTTGGAGAAGAAGCGGTCGAACAGCAGGCCTTCTTTCGACAGTTTGTCGAAGTACGGCGTGACGTTCCCCGGACGACCCAGTGCGCCCACCGAGTGACCGGCGAAGCTTTCCATCAGGATCACGACGACGTTCTTGATTGGCAAGGTCTTGTCGGCGGCCGGGGAATAGTTGCGACGCACGGCTGCGGTTTCACCATCCACCAGTTTGTCGCTCGGGGTCAGCAACATATCGCGAACGGTCTGCTGAGCCACTGGCTGTTCTACGGTAGCTTTCCAGATGTTGTCGCGATCTTCGGACATCCGACTCTTGGCCGCCGCGATCAGCGACAGTGTGCCATTGAGGCCCAACTGGTTGGCGAAGTTCGAATCGGTGGTGTAGACGTCACCCCAACGCAATGGAGGGCCTTGACGCAAAGTGCCACGGGCCGCGACCACGCAGACCAGCAGGCAAACCACGAATACGACGCCTCGGGCGTACCACGGGGCGACTTGGCGCGTACCAATGCTACCGCCGCTGAACGGACCGCGAGGACGGGTCGCACGGTCGGCGCCCTTGAACGCCAGAGTAAGGATCAACGTGCCGAAAGCCCAGGCCAGCAGGTAGCGAACCACAGGAAAACCGTACCAGAGCATGCTCATCACGGTTTTCGGGTCTTCCTTCACGTACTGGAAGACCAGGCCGTTGAGGCGCTGGTGGAACTCGCGGTAGAAATCCATCTCCATCAGGCCGAGGAACAGCGCGATGCTCGAGGCAATGGTCAGCCAGAAGCGGAAGAACCCGCGAGCGGCCATGGCCCGGGCGCTGAACAGTGCCAGTACCAGCGGAATGCTGAGGTAGACCACCAGGCGCAGGTCGAAACGCAGGCCATTGGCGAACGCCTCAAGAAAGGTCGACGCCGGTGTGTCTAGAATCATTTCGCGGTTGTAGACCAGCAGCGCAACGCGCAGCAGGCTGAACATGACCATCATGACCAAGGCGCACAGCAGCGTGTAGGCCAGATGCGATTTGACGGTCGGTTGCAGCAGGCGACTAGAAGCTCGCTGCTGATTCAGGGCGTCCGGGATTGCCATGTCGTTTTAGGACCCATTGGAAGTTGAAGTTTCAAAAATAAAGCGGCGCCCTGCCCTCTGTTGGCCAGTTCTCGGCCCCGGGGCTTGCGCGGTGCGCAAATGTTGCACGATCACCCGCCTCATTGCCATTGATTACTGTTTGGCAGGCTGACGCGGGCGAATTGTCTTGTAGGCCTTGTGAAAATTTCGTGCAACGTATATCCGGAAACAAAATAATCACAAAAACAAACGCCCCGAAAGGTCGGGGCGTTTTATGAAACAGCGTGCGATTACTTCTCGGCGCGTTCCTTCAAGGCTTTGAGGGTGTTGAACGGCGCATCGACCACGAACTTGTTGGCGACCATCGACGGGATGCTGCCGCCGGGCTCGGTGTGCACCTGGTAGGTCACTTCGATCTGGTCGCCCTTGGGGACGAACTTCCAGAAACCTTCGACCTTGGTGACCCGCACGAAACCCTTTTCCTCAGGAATGTACTTCGGCACGCCTTCGAGCTTGCGGGTCAGGCTGCCATCGGCGCCTTCGGTGGTGGTGATATGCAGTGCCGAATCACGCGGAGTCACCGGCCACGGGGTATTGAATTGAGTGTAGGTCCAGCTCTGATCGCCTTCGTGCTTGAGCAGCTTCTGCGATTTGCACTCGTGAATCCAGGCGCAGGCGCCTGCCACGTCTTCCTGCAGCGCGCGCAATTTGGCCATGGTGGTTTTCATCAGGGTAACGCCCTGGTAGGCCTTGTAATCGGAACCTGCCACTTCACTCAGGGACACCTTGATGCCGTCTTCATTCTTGGCAACTTTCCAGTCCTCGGCCTGTGCGGCCGTGGTGGCCAGCATCACTGTAAAACCACACAGCACAGCCATACGATGCAGCGAACCCATAGTCTTATTCCTTATTGTTGAAGTTCCGTTCGTGAACACATCATGCAGCCGTCATTTGCTCCCACCATCCGAGCAACTTGATCGCCTCGTCACTGCTGCTTCCGCAGACCTCGACGTCGGCTTCAAACGCCGAACACACGGCAGGACGTTTCGGATCGCCGAAAATGCGGCACAGGTTATCGACAGACAGTTGTACGCAACGTTCGCCCGCGGCTTTGCCATTGGGCATGCCGGGAATCGGTGAACTGATGGAAGGGGCAATGCAACAGGCGCCACAGCCTTCACGGCATTTCATGAAGACAAGCTCCTCGCGACGGGCGATGTGTTAATGGACGGGGCACAGAGTAACCGCTAAAACAGTTGTTTAAAATTACCTGGGCCGGGGTTTTTGCGCTCAAACAGACGTGACTGACCAGTCTCCGACAAAGCGTCTGGCGCGCGGGTCACGAATCGGCGGAGATTTACTGCTTGAACTCGAATTCCAGCGCCGCGCCTTCGACTTCCCGGCGCTCTTCGTTTCGCAGTTGCAACTGCATTTCGTTGCTGATCAGCCTTCCGTTGAGCTGAAACGGCGCGCTCTTGTCACCGAACATTTGTGGCAACACAGCGTCGCGCCGGGGCAATGGGACCGTACCGACCGGTTTTAGCTCCTCCGCCATGTCCTGGGGCAGGCTCAAATCCAGGTCGGCCGAAGGAAGCCTGGTTTTCACCACCTCACTGGCGGGTTTGGACTTGGAGGCAATCGGCGGCCGTTTTTTCACCGCCGCTTTCTTTTTTATCGGTGTGGCGTTCTTTTTGACCGCAGCGGTTTTCTTGACGGGCGCTGGCTTTTTAGAGGTTGTGCTGCTGGTTGTCGGTTTTTCTTGAGCCGAAGCCGCCATGACACCTTGGGCGTGAACGGTCATGAAGAGGCAGATCGATAGGCAGACGGCAGGAAAAATCGGTTTCATGGAACCAACGACGCGAACGGCAGAGGGCCATATGCTCGCCTGTTGCACGCAACATGACAAGCACGTGTACGAAACGACTGGCGTTCCTGTCAGAAACCGCTGGCCGTCTCCTGGCAAAGCTGCGTGGCCAGCATCCCCAGCGTCATCAATGCGCGCTCGGCTTCACGGTTCCAGGGCGTGCCACAGTTCAGGCGAATGCAGTGATTGAACTGCTCGGTGTTACTGAAAATCAGCCCCGGCGCGATGCTGATGCCCTGCTGCAACGCACGCACGTGCAGTTCCTGAGTGTTGACCCGCCCCGGCAGACTGACCCACAGAATGAAGCCGCCGGTGGGCCGGGTCATCTGCGTGCCTTCCGGGAAATACTGCTGCACGGCCAGTTGGAAGGCGCTGAGGTTCTTGCGGTATTCCTGACGGATGTAGCGCAAGTGACGGTCGTAACCGCCATTCTCCAGGTAGGCGGCGATGCCCATTTGCGTGACGCTGCACGCTGAATGCGTGCTGAACGTCTGCAAACGTTGAATCTCTTGCTGGTATTTTCCAGCGATCATCCAGCCAATCCGCACGCCCGGTGACAGGGTCTTGGAGAAACTCGAGCAATAGATCACCCGATCCAGCCGGTCGTAGGCCTTAAGCGATTTCGTCCGGCCTTGCTCGAACATCAACTCGCCGTAGATATCGTCTTCAACGATCTGGATATCGAAATCCGAGGCCAGTCGCAGCAGCTGTTTCTGCCGCTCTTCGGGCATGGTGCCGCCCAGTGGATTGCTCAGACGCGTGGTCAGGACCAGCGCCTTGATCGACCACTGATTGGCCGCCAATTGCAGGGCTTCGAGGCTCATGCCGGTCGCCGGGTCGCTCGGGATCTCGATGACTTTGAGACCCAGCAGGTCGGCCAGTTGCAGCAAACCATAATAAGTCGGCGACTCGGCAGCAATCAGGTCGCCCGGCCGGGTCAGTACGCGCAGTGACATCTGCAACGCATCGACGCAGCCGTGGGTGATCACCACTTCGGAAGGATCGACCACCACGCCGGCATCACGCATGCGGATCGCCACCTGTCGGCGCAACGGTTCAAAACCGGGGCTGAACATGTAGCTGAAGGCACGCGGGCTATGGAAACGGGTGACCTTGGCCAATTGCTGATGCAAAGCGCGGACTGGCAGGTAATCGACGCTCGGCACCGCAGCGCCCAAGGGAAAAACGCCTTCGCGACGGGATTCGACCAGCACTTGCTGAATGATGCTGCTGCGGGTGACCAGACCGGGTCGCTCGACCCGGGCGATGTCCGGTGTCGGCGCCGTCAGGGCTGGCGTCTGGTGTACGTAGTAGCCCGACTGCGGCCGGGCGCGGATCAGCCCTTGATCCTCGAGATTAGCGTAAGCCTGCAACACGGTCGCATGGCTGACGTTGAGCTGCGAGCTCATCTTGCGCACCGAAGGCACGCGTTCTCCCGGTTGATAGACACCACGGCGGATGTCTTCGGCCAGTTGCTGAGCAATACGTTGGTAGAGCAAAAGATTGGTCATGACGCAGCACTCGATTTCACGGGCATTTTATTCTTGTGTGAAACAATACCGGAACAGTTTAGAAGTGTACTGGGACAGTTGCCACAATAGTCGACCGTACAGTGCAGTGTCAGCAAAAACTGTACTGTTTTGAGAGGCGATCGGCAGGCGCAAAAAAACCCGGCACTGTCAGCAGGCCGGGTTTTGTAGCAGCTGTCGAGTGAAACGAGGCTGCGATTTTTTCAGATCCACTTGAGTTCAAAGCGCAAGATCAAAAGAACGCAGCCTCGTTTCACTCGACAGCTGCTACAGGATCTCTGGCGTCAGCAATTTCCGCAGGCCTGCTTCCAGTAATGCGCAGCCCTTAACGGGCGGCGCCGAGCTGGCCTTTTTCGTCGGAGAACACAATTTCCACCCGACGGTTCTGTGCGCGTCCACGCTCGGAAGCGTTCACGTCCACCGGGTATTCATCGCCGTAGCCTTCGACTTTGATACGTTTGTCGTCGATTCCCAGGTCCATCAGCACGTCCGCCACCGATTGCGCACGGTCACGGGACAGTTTCAGGTTGTCCTGCTTGCCGCCGGTGCTGTCGGTGTAGCCCTCGATGCGGACCACGCGCTTGGGATTGAGCTGCAGGAATTGCACGATCTTCAGGACCACGCGATTCGCCGAATTCTTTAGCTCCGCCTCGCCGGTGTCGAACAGCACATCGCCCAGGGTCATCACCAGACCACGGTCGGTCTGCGTGGTGGCCAGGGCAACGATCTGTTCTTCGAGCCATTTGCCCTGCTGCTGCACGCTGAGCAACTTGGACTCACGCAGGGCCAGTTGCAGGCGCTGACGTTCCAGTTCGAGCTTCGCGGCGCGCTCTTCGTTGAGCACCTGATTGGTGTGCTCACGGGCGATTTCGCTGTAGCGCTGACTCAGGTAGGCGTAATGCACCACGTCCGAGCCGCTGCCCCAGTAGCTGGAAAGACGATCGGCGCGAGCCAGGGATTCGCCGGCACGGATCACGTCCTTGGGTGCGATTCGCAGCACATTGGAGTCTTCCTTGACCTTCTGGAAGTCAGTTCCGGCCTGCTGCAACACGGCCTCGCTGTGTTGGCCGGCGCAGCCATAAAGGCTCGCGCAACCTGCCAGGATCAAACCGCCGAGTGCTTTGGACTTGAGGCTCATTTGGCATCTCCCAGTTGCTTGCGCAGGCGAGTGATGCGGGTGTTGAGCACGTTCAGCTGCTCCTCGCTCTTGAGGGTAAGCACCTTGGCTTCGGCCAGGCGCGCGTCCAGTTCGGCCTGTTCGGCCCGCATGCGCGCATGCCTGTAGGACTGATCCGTCATGTCGCCCTGAGCACGGGAAAACTTGTCTTCGGCCAGTTTCAGTTCTGGTACGTCGTCGACCGTGGCACCCACGGCTTTGGCTTGTACGAGCGCCTGTTCGGTCAGGCGTATTTGTTCATTCGGCGCCGGATCGGCTGCACAACCCGCCAGAGCCAGAACGGCCAGGGCAGCGAAAAGAGGTCGAATACTCACTAAAAATCCCTACTGTTTTGGGGTACTGACGGGTTGTTGCGGTGGCTGCTGTTGCTGCTGCGCTTTCCAGCGTTCGATATTGCGTTGCAGCACGGTCTCCGTCAGTCCGGACGCGGGCAATTCTGTCATCTTTTTGGCCAGCTGTCCGCGCAACCACGGATCGTTGCAGGCGGAGTTATGGGAAACCGCGAGAAACAGGCCGGGTTTGTCCACCGGTTGGGGGCGAGCGATCAGGTCGTTGGCCATGCTCAGGGTTTGCGCGGCGGCCATGCCCGAGTAGCGTCCCGCGAGGACAAATTCCACCTCGCCCAAGAGCAATTTCTGAAAGGCCTGGGTCAGGTTCGGTGTACGCACGAGGCTCAATTGCTGCTCGGCGAAAATGCCGAATGCCTGGGTCATTCGAGACTTTTCCGACACGGCGCCGGGATGACCGTGAAGGTCTTGCGCCTGGTTGTAGACCAATGCCGAGTCTTTACGGGTCCAGACCAGATAGTCGTTTTCCAGCAACGGCGGATGGATGTAATCCAGGGTGTCCAGATCGCTGACGGTCAACGGCGCATCGGCCAGCATGTCCACGCGTCCGCTGCGCACTTCGTCCAGGGCCTGAGCACGCTTGCCGGCATAAAGCAGCTCGACCTTGATGCCCAACTCCCCTGCCACGTGTTGCAACAGGTCGGCACTGGCGCCCATCAAGTGCTTGGGGTTTTGCGGGTCTTGCCACAAGTACGGCGGCGCGTCCGGGCTGCCGGTCACCACCAGGCGCTCGCACTTGCCTGCGGCCACAGCCAGCGCCGGCAACACCGTCAGCCCCAGCAGTAATGACCAGCCACATACGCGACGCAGATCCATGGCAATACTCTCCCACTCAAATCCGGAACAAAAAAAAACCCGACCAAAAGGCCGGGCTCTTTATAAGTCAAGCGACTGGATTAGACCAGCTTCTCGAACTCGGGGATGGCTTCGAACAGGTCTGCCACCAGGCCGTAGTCGGCCACCTGGAAGATCGGCGCTTCTTCGTCCTTGTTGATCGCAACGATCACCTTGGAGTCTTTCATGCCGGCCAGGTGCTGGATCGCGCCGGAGATACCGACGGCGATGTACAGCTGTGGAGCAACGATCTTGCCGGTCTGACCGACCTGCATGTCGTTGGGTACAAAACCTGCATCGACCGCAGCGCGGGAAGCACCGACGGCAGCGCCCAGCTTGTCGGCCAGGGCGTACAGGTGTTTGAAGTTGTCGCCGTTCTGCATGCCGCGGCCGCCGGAAACGACGATCTTGGCAGCGGTCAGTTCCGGACGATCGGACTTGGCCAGTTCTTCGCCAACGAAGCTCGAAGTGCCAGCGTCGTGAGCAGCAGCCACCGTTTCAACAGCAGCGGAACCACCTTCAGCAGCAACCGGATCGAAACCGGTGGCACGTACGGTGATCACTTTGACCGCAGCGTTCGATTGAACGGTTGCGATGGCGTTACCGGCGTAGATCGGGCGTTTGAAGGTGTCAGCGCTTTCGACCGAGATGATCTCGGAGATCTGGTCAACGTCCAGCTGGGCGGCAACGCGCGGCAGGATGTTTTTGCCGTTGGAGGTCGCGGCAGCCAGGATGTGGCTGTAGCCCTTGCCCAATTCGGCCACCAGCGGCGCGACGTTTTCCGGCAGTTGGTGAGCGTAGGCGGCGTTGTCGGCCACCAGCACTTTAGCCACGCCAGCGATTTTCGCAGCGGCTTCAGCCACGGCGCCAACGCCCTGGCCGGCAACCAGAACGTGGATGTCACCGCCGATTTTGGCGGCAGCAGCCACGGTGTTCAGTGTGGCCGGGGCCACGACCTTGTTGTCGTGTTCAGCGATTACCAAGATAGTCATGATTAGATTACCTTCGCTTCGTTTTTCAGTTTCTCGACCAGTTCAGCCACCGACTTGACCTTGATACCCGCGCTGCGTGCAGCAGGCGCTTCGACTTTCACGGTCTTGTTGGTGGAGGCGGTGGAAACGCCCAAAGCGTCCGGAGTCAGCACTTCGAGAGGCTTCTTCTTGGCTTTCATGATGTTTGGCAGGGACGCGTAGCGCGGCTCGTTCAAACGCAGGTCGGTGGTGACGATGGCCGGCAGTTTCAGGGAAACCGTCTGCGCGCCGCCGTCGACTTCGCGAGTCACGGCAACGCTGTCGCCGCTGATTTCGACTTTCGAAGCGAAGGTGCCCTGACCGTAACCGCTCAATGCAGCGAGCATCTGGCCAGTCTGGTTGTTGTCGCTGTCGATGGCTTGTTTGCCAAGGATCACCAACTGAGGCTGTTCCTTGTCGACAACAGCTTTCAACAGCTTGGCAACGGCCAGCGATGTCAGGTCTTCGGCGGATTCGACGAGGATGGCGCGGTCAGCACCCAGAGCCAGCGCGGTGCGCAGTTGCTCTTGAGCGGTGGTCGGGCCGATGGAGACGACGACGATTTCAGTCGCAACGCCTTTCTCTTTCAGGCGTACGGCTTCTTCCACTGCGATTTCGCAGAACGGGTTCATCGACATCTTGACGTTGGCGAGGTCGACGCCGGAATTGTCCGCCTTGACGCGAACCTTGACGTTGTAATCCACAACGCGTTTGACAGCTACAAGAACCTTCATGGATTCCTCGTTACTCTCCGGTGAAAAGAAAGTCGCCTAGGCGAACCTGGCGGTTTGATGCTCATCGGCGCAAGGGCACCTCTAAAAACGCTGGCAGGTGTATCGGGTGAACCTTGCTCACGAGGTGTGATGACCGTTCGTCAGTGGTGACCGACGAGTCATTCATTATCGCGGCGTGTAAACTGCGCGCTAAACCTGCGCAGCCAATCACCTTGTACTGCCATCGCCCTGTCTTTAGAGGTGCTCTTGATACCAACAGTCAGCCTACGGCGAGCGCAAAACCGACCGTATCTTGACCGGAACGCCTATTCCGGTCAATACGGCAAAATAGCCGTTCATAAGCCGCGTGACTTTGATTTCTCTGGCTTTGAGCCAATTCAAACAAACGTTTGTATTGGACGCTAGGAGTGGTGTAGATATAATGCGCCACCCAGAGAGAAAGGTGGTCAATCGATTGTCCTGTTCCGCGCATTGCGCAGGAATTCATGGATGCGACACCAAACCTCCAATTAGAAAAAAAACTGTTGAGCCTTGAGTAGGAGATAGCCTGTGGAACGCGAATACATGGAATTCGACGTGGTCATCGTCGGTGCCGGCCCCGCGGGTCTTTCCGCCGCCTGCCGCTTGAAGCAGAAGGCTGCTGAAGCCGGCAAGGAAATCAGCGTCTGCGTGGTCGAAAAAGGCTCCGAGGTCGGTGCACACATTTTGTCCGGCGCAATCTTTGAACCTCGCGCCCTGAACGAATTGTTCCCGGACTGGAAAGAACTTGGCGCGCCGCTGAACACGCCAGTGACCCGCGACGACATCTTCGTTCTGAAAAACGCCGACAGCGCGCAAAAAATTCCTGACTTCTTTGTGCCCAAGACCATGCACAACGATGGCAACTACATCATCTCCCTGGGCAACCTGTGCCGCTGGCTGGCCCAGCAGGCCGAGAACCTGGGCGTAGAAATCTACCCGGGCTTCGCCGCTCAGGAAGCGCTGTTCGACGAGAACGGCGTGGTTCGCGGGATCATCACCGGCGATCTGGGTGTTGACCGCGAAGGCAATCCGAAAGAAGGCCTGTACACCCCGGGCATGGAACTGCGCGGCAAGTACACGCTGTTCGCCGAAGGTTGCCGTGGCCACATCGGCAAGCAACTGATCAAGCGCTTCAACCTCGACAGCGAAGCCGACGCCCAGCACTACGGCATCGGCCTGAAAGAAATCTGGGAAGTCGACCCGGCCAAGCATCAGCCAGGCCTGGTGGTCCACACCGCCGGTTGGCCGATGGACATCATGGGCACCGAGAACACCGGCGGCTCGTTCCTCTATCACCTGGAAAACAACCAGGTGGTCGTCGGTCTGATCGTCGATCTTTCCTACAGCAACACCTACCTGTCACCGTTTGACGAGTTCCAGCGCCTCAAGCATCACCCGGTGCTCAAACAGTACCTGGAAGGCGGCAAGCGCATCAGCTACGGCGCTCGCGCCATCTGCAAAGGCGGCCTGAACTCGCTGCCGAAAATGGTCTTCAAGGGCGGCGCGCTGATCGGTTGCGACCTCGGCACCCTGAACTTCGCCAAGATCAAAGGCAGCCACACCGCGATGAAGTCCGGCATGCTCGCCGCTGAATCCGTGGCCGAGGCGCTGTTCGCTGAAAAGGACGGCACCGAAGAGCTGACCACTTACGTCGACGCCTTCAAGAAGAGCTGGCTCTACGACGAACTGTTCGCCAGCCGTAACTTCGGCCCGGCGATCCACAAGTTCGGCGCCATCGTCGGCGGTGGTTTCAACTGGCTCGACCAGAACATCTTCGGCGGCAAACTGCCGTTCACCTTGCACGACAACAAGCCGGACTACGCCTGCCTCAAGCTCGCGGCCGACTGCAAGAAGATCGACTACCCGAAACCGGACGGCAAGATCAGCTTCGACAAACTCAGCTCTGTGTTCATCTCCGGTACCAACCACGAAGAAGAACAGCCGTGCCACCTGAAGCTGACCGATCCGAGCATTCCGATCGCCAAGAACCTGCCAATGTACGATGAGCCTGCCCAGCGTTACTGCCCGGCCGGCGTGTACGAAGTGGTGACCAAGGAAGACGGCGAGAAGCGCTTCCAGATCAACGCCCAGAACTGCGTTCACTGCAAGACCTGCGACATCAAGGACCCTGCACAGAACATCACCTGGGTGGCGCCGGAAGGTGCTGGCGGCCCGACTTACCCGAACATGTAAGCCGAACGCCTGAACATCAAGGCTCCCGGAATGGGGGCCTTTTTGTTGCCCGCAATACAAGCCACAACACAAAACCAATGTGGGAGCGGGCTTGCTCGCGAAAGCGGTTCATCATTCAACACTGATATCGACTGACACACCGCCATCGCGGGCAAGCCCGCTCCCACAGGGGTTCTTCGGTACATTAAGCAGCGCGTTCGTCTCCGGGGTTACGCTCGAAGTAACGCTTGTACTCGCGACTGAACTGCGACGTGCTCTGATACCCGACCCGATGCGCCACCTGCGCCACACCCAACCCCTCGGCGAGCAGCAGCTGCTGCGCCTTGAGCAATCGCAGGCGCTTCAAATACTGCACCGGCGACAACAACGTGCTGCGCTTGAAATGCTCATGGAACGTCGACGCACTCATGTTCGCGCAACTGGCCAGGGTCTCCACATTCAACGGCTCGGTGAAATGCCCGTGCAGATGGTTGAGCGAAGCTGCAATCCGGGCGAACTGCCCCTGCTGTTCTACCAGCGCACGCAACACATCAGCTTGCGGTCCGCGCAACGCGACGAACAGCAATTCGCGCAACCGCGCCTGCCCCATGATCTGGCATTCCAGCGGATCGTGCAGGCAACGCAACAGCCGCTCCACGCAACCGCGCATCGCATCGTCGAGGACCGCCGACGTCATGGACTCCAGTGTTTGCGCAGGAACCGTGCGCCCCGGCACCAGCCCCATGGCCAACACCAGCTCGCCGAGCAGTACCCGATCAATCGCAATAGAAACCCCGAGCATCGGCCCGTCCGGCGCCGAAAACGTTTCGCACTCAAACGGCACCGGCAATGCCTGAATCAGATAATGCCCGGCGCCGTACTCCAGCGTGCGCGGCCCCAGATACGCCAATTTACTGCCCTGGGCGATGATCACCAGGCTTGGTTCGTAAATCTGCGGACCACGGGCCACATCGCAACTGGCCCGTAAAACCTGCACGCCCGGCAACGCCGTAGGGGCGAAGCCATCGCGAGTGGTCAGAGGCTCAATCAGCGAAACCAGCGTGGCATTGGCATCGAGATGACGCGTTAACAACATAAGAAAAACTTCTGGAAAAAGGGGATGAAAGCATCATCGCAGGTCTGATCGCCCATTTGATCAAACGAACGCTGATGCCGGAGGAATAGGCATGACACCCGGAGGAATCGCCATGGCCGGTGGCAGGCACGGCGCCCAAAATGCGCCACCTCACTTGTCACTGTTTCTGCGAGGTTCAACATGTACACCGCCATCGGATACGCCACCCAGTCGGCCACCACTCCCCTCGCCCCCGTGAAATTCGAACGCCGCAGCCCAAGGGCCGACGACGTTGCGATCGACATTCTCTACTGCGGCGTCTGCCATTCCGACATCCACCAGGCCCGCAACGAGTGGGGCATTGCCGTCTACCCGCTGATGCCCGGCCACGAGATCGTAGGCAAAGTGACCGCCGTCGGTGCGAATGTCAGCCGGCACAAAGTCGGCGATCTCGTTGGCGTCGGCTGCATGGTCGATTCCTGCCGCAGCTGTGAAGCCTGCCAGTCCAACCTCGAGCAATATTGCCTGGAAGGCCCGACCATGACCTACGCCACCCCGGACCGGGTCGATGGCAGGAACACCATGGGCGGCTACTCCGACAGCATCGTGGTCAGCGAGCACTTCGTGGTGCGCATTCCGGAAAAACTCGACCCGGCCAGCGCAGCGCCGATTCTTTGCGCGGGCATCACCACCTACTCCCCACTCAAGCACTACGGCGTGAAGGCCGGCGACAAGGTCGGGATTCTTGGCATGGGTGGCCTCGGCCACATGGGCATCAAGTTCGCCAAGGCGATGGGGGCGGAGGTCACGCTGTTCACCCGTTCGGCGAGCAAGGCTGAAGAAGGTCGTCGTCAGGGCGCGGACCACGTGATCGTGTCCACCGATGCCGATCAGATGAAGGCTGCAGCAGGCTATTTCGACTTCCTGCTGGACACTATTCCGGTGCAGCACGACCTCAATCCCTACCTCGACACCCTGCGTTTCGACGGCGTGCACATTCTGGTCGGGTTGATCGAACCGGTCGATCCACCGGTCCACGCCGGCAAACTGGTGATGAGCCGTCGCGTATTGGCCGGCTCGCTGATCGGCGGCATTGCCGAAACCCAGGAAGTGCTGGATTTCTGTGCCGAACACAACATCACCTGCGACATCGAAATGCTCGACATCCGCCAGATCAACGAGGCTTTCGCCCGCATGATTGCCGGTGACGTGAAGTACCGCTTCGTAATCGACATGGCGACACTGAAGGTCTAATCAGACCTTAGCGCCGAGTTCTGCCGAGAGCCGGGCTGTGACCCCTTTGATCAGGGGAATCAGCTCGGCCATTTTTTCCAGCGGCATGTAAGGCACGGTGCTGGCGATGCTGATGCCGGCAACGATGCGTTTGCTGGCATCACGGATCGGCGCCGCCACACAGCGGATCGACGGTTCGTTGTCTTCCAGATCGAAGGCATAACCGCCCGCCACATACTCGATCATGCGCTGCTGAAACTGCTCCCAGGACTGCTCCGGGTGCTGCGGCCAGAGCTGATTTTTCCCACCCGCCGGCAGGCTGACTTCGTACAGCCGCTGCCATTCTTCCTGCGTGTCATCCAGCATCAGCGCCTTGCCGATCCCGGTGCGCGCCAACGGCATGCGGTGGCCGACCCGCGAGCGCATTTCCGGGCCATTGCGCCCCGGATTCTTGTGCAGGTACAACACCTCGTCGCCTTCACGTATGGCCAGGTGGATGGTGTCGCCGGTCAGCGCCGACAACTCGTCCAGATACGGCCCGGCCAGGGTAACCAGCGGCAACTCTTCACGCGCCTGGAAACCCAGCTCGATCAGCTTCGGCCCCAACAGGTAACCGACTTGCGGCACCACACGCAGGTAACGCTCGTCCACCAGGCAACTGGCCAGACGATGGGTGGTGCTGCGCGTCGTGCCGATCAGCCGGGCGATTTCCTTGAGATCGCGGGCGCCACTGGCCACGGCCTGAACCACACCCAAACCACGAAGCAGGGTCTGGGTGCCAGTCGGTGCGGCGTCCTTGGCGATTTTTGGGGCGTCTTCCTGCATATCCAGCCTTTACCGTTGAGCGAGTGAACGGGCGGCATTATGGTCGCCCGCATGCCGCAACTACAACTTGATACGCTCGACCTTGCCGACCAGCAAGATGTAGGAAAGCGCGCCAATCAATGCCAGAACCGAGATGTAGGTGATCGCCGGGGCAAACGAATCACCGGTCGCCAGGAAACCGATGACGATTGGCGTGGTAATCGCCGACAGGTTGCCAATGAAGTTGAACACCCCACCGGTCAATCCCAGCAACCGCGCCGGGGCCAGCGTTGACACCAGCGACCAGGTGATCGAAGCCAGCCCGTTACCGAAGAACGCCAATGCGAGGAACGCAATCACCAGCGGCGTCGATTCAACGAAATTGGCGCCGATGATCGAGGTGGAAATCAGCAAGCCGCCAATGATTGGCAATTTGCGCGCGAAGCCCACCGTATAACCGCGACGGATCAGGAAATCGGAGAAGAACCCGGAGCACAGGACGCCGATAAACGCGGCGAGAAACGGCAACGACGCCAACAGGCCGGACTTGATGAAGTCCATGCCGCGGTATTTCACCAGGTAGGTCGGGAACCACGTCAGGAAAAACCACAGTGTCGAGTTGAGGCAGAACTGCCCCAGGTAAATGCCCCACAACTTGCGCTTGGTCAGCACGATACCGAGATCGGTCCAGCTGAATTTGGCTTTGACCTTGGCTTGTTCGGCCTGGATATCGACCAGCCCGCCGCCTTCACGGATCAGCTCGATTTCGGCGTCGTTGGCGCCCTTGAAATCACGTGGTTCGCGGTACACCGCGTACCAGATCACCGCCCAGAGAATACCGACCGCACCGGTGCTGACGAACACCATGTGCCAGCCATATTGATGCTGCAGCCAGGCCAATACCGGCGTCAGGAATGCCAGCCCGACGAACTGCCCGGAGGTATAAAAACCGATGGCCGTGGCGCGTTCGCGTTCCGGGAACCAGGTGGTAACCACACGGCTGTTGATCGGGTACGCCGGTGCTTCCAGCGCGCCGACTGCCATGCGCAATACGAACAATGCGATGAAGCTGGCGGCGAAGCCGAGCATGACGGTGGCGATCGACCAAAGGAGCAGCGCGACGCTGTAGAGAATCCGTGGCGGGACACGATCCACCAGCCAGCCGCCGGGGATTTGCATCGCGGCGTAGGTCCAACCGAAGGCCGAGAAAATCAGGCCGACGTGGATCGGGTCGATGCCCAGTTCGCTGGTCAGCGCCGGGGCGGCGATGGAGAGGTTGCTGCGGTCGAGGTAGTTGATGACCACGGTGATGAACAGCAGCACCATGATGAAAAACCGCTTGCGGCTGGGCGCCACCAACGACGCCTGCCCGGTAAGGGTTTGCGGTTGCATGGGGAATGCCTCTTCTTATGTTTATTGAGGTCGATGTGAAATCGGGATTTGCCGCAAATCTCCTGTCCATGGAGATCAAACTGTGGGAGCCAGCCTGCTGGCGATCGCGGTGTGTCAGTCACCATGAATGCTGGATGTGCCGACCAAATCGCCAGCAGGCTGGCTCCCACAGGGGTTTGCGCTGGGTCAGGGAGAACTCACCACTCGGCAAAACTGCCATCGGCATGGCGCCAGATCGGGTTGCGCCAGCGGTGGCCGACAGCGGCGCGTTCGATGACGTATTCCTCGTTGATCTCGATGCCCAGGCCTGGGCCGTGCGGGATTTTCACGAAGCCTTTGTCGTAGTCGAACACCCGCGGATCTTTCACGTAATCGAGCAGGTCGTTGCTCTCGTTGTAATGGATGCCCAGGCTCTGCTCCTGGATGAACGCGTTGTAGCAAACCGCGTCCAGTTGCAGGCACGCCGCCAGGGCAATCGGGCCCAACGGACAATGCAGCGCCAGCGCCACATCGTAGGCTTCGGCCATGTTGGCAATCTTGCGGGTTTCGGTGATGCCGCCGGCGTGGGATGCGTCCGGCTGAATGATGTCGACGTAACCTTCGCTCAGCACGCGCTTGAAATCCCAGCGCGAGAACAGCCGCTCGCCGAGGGCAATCGGGGTGCTGGTCAGCGGCGCCAATTCCTTCAGCGCTTCGTAGTTTTCGCTGAGCACCGGTTCTTCGATGAACATCAGTTTGTACGGGTCGAGTTCCTTCATCAGCACCTTGGCCATGGGTTTGTGCACCCGGCCATGGAAGTCGACGCCAATGCCGACGTTCGGCCCCACTGCATCACGCACGGCAGCGACGTTGGCCAGGGCCAGGTCGACTTTCTCGAAGGAATCGAGGAATTGCAGCTCTTCAGTGCCGTTCATTTTCACCGCAGTGAAACCACGTTCGACAGCCTCTTTCGCCGCGCGAGCAGTGTCCGCCGGCCGGTCGCCGCCGATCCACGAATACACGCGAATCTTGTCGCGCACCTGGCCACCCAAAAGGTCACTGACCGACACACCGAGAGCCTTGCCCTTGATGTCCCACAACGCCTGATCGATACCGGCCAGCGCGCTCATGTGGATCGCGCCGCCCCGGTAGAATCCGCCGCGGTAGAGCACGGTCCAGATGTCTTCGATGTTGCGTGGGTCTTTGCCGATCAGGTAGTCGGACAATTCTTCAACGGCAGCCGCCACGGTGTGCGCGCGGCCTTCGACCACGGGCTCGCCCCAACCGGTCACGCCCTCGTCGGTTTCGACCTTGAGGAAGCACCAGCGCGGCGGAACGATGAAGGTGGTGAGTTTGGTGATTTTCATCTGTTGTCTCTCTTGTTAGATGCAGCGCGCTCGGCGCCAAAAAAGTCTTAACGCAGAGCGTTCCATGCAGCGACATAGGCCCTGGCGTTCACCGCCACTTCTTCAAGTGTCATACCCGGCTTGAACAACCCGGAACCGAGTCCGAAGCCTTTGACACCGGCGTCGATAAACACCTGCATGTTGTCCGGTGTGATCCCGCCGACCGGCGCCAGAATGGTTCCGGCCGGCAGCACCGCGAGCCAGGCTTTGACGACAGCCGGGCCCATCTGCTCGGCCGGAAACATCTTCAGCACATCCGCACCTTCGGCCAGAGCGGCAAAGGCTTCGGTCGGCGTCGCCACGCCCGGCGACAGGTATAACCCCGCCGCTTTCGCCGCACGCAACACCTTGGCATCGCTATGAGGCATGACGATCACCTGACCGCCCGCCGCTTTCACTTGCTCGACCTGCTCCGGCGTCAGCACCGTCCCGGCGCCGATCAGGCAATCGGCAGGCAAAGTACTGCGCAGGATGCGGATGCTTTCATACGGCTCGGGGGAATTGAGCGGCACTTCGATGACGCGAAATCCGGCGGCATAAAGGACCTCGCCAATGGCGGCCGCTTCTTGCGGGCGCAGGCCACGCAGGATCGCGATCAGACCGTTTTGCGCCAGTGCTTGCTTGAGCATGTCAGACCTCCAGTCAGGTTTAACGGGGTGGGTGTGCGGCGATCAGTCCGGCAGCGACCGCCAACTGCCACAACCCGCGTTCGGTGGCTTGTTCGGCCAGGGTCACGCGGGCAAATCCGCAGGCGTCGAGGGCCCGGCTGTAGCGGGCACAGAGTTGAGAATTCCCGATCAGGATGATCGACGGCAGATGAACGCTGTTGCGTCGGCGCCGTTGAACGTTGGCCAGTGCTGACAGCTCATGACCGATCAGCAGGCCGGATAAATAATCCGGTTGCGCGGTGGCGCTGAGTTCACCGGTCAGGCCCAGGCTGCGAGCGCTGAACAACGTCGACAATGGCCCGATCTCACCCTCCGCCGACAGCGCCACTTGCACACCCCGATCAAACGCGTGGCCATCGAAGGACGCACCCTTTTGCTGGGTGCGCCCCAGAATGCTGTGCTCGCTGAGCACGGCGAAGATCTCGCCGGTCATGAAGGTATCGAAATGCACGATGCAACCGGCGGCCACTTCCACCCATTTCGAATGACTGCCCGGCAGGCCGATCAACAGATCACGGCCCTGCTCGATCGGCAGATTCTGCAAGACACCGAGCACCTGGGTTTCTTCGCCGCGCATCACGTTCGGCAAGCGCGAACGCTGAATCACACCCGGCACGATGTGCACATCGACACCGCGAAGACTGCGAATGGTTTGTAGGGAAGTTCCGAGATTGGCGACGTTGGCCGGCGTGTCGCAGTAAGCCGCTTCGCGCCAGCCCTGGGCACTGCCGACCATGCCACAGGCAATCACCGGCAAATCCGGCTGCGCGTCGAGCCAGTCACCGCACGCCTCATCGAAGGCCAGTTCAAAACCGTCGGCACATGCCTGACCGTTGATGATTCGCGGTGTCCGGGGCAACTGCATGATCCCGGACGATAGCGAACGCTGTTCCAGCACCTGGCCACCCGCGGCGAGTTTGTAAGCACGTAATGAGGTCGTCCCCCAATCGAGCGCGATCAATTGCGCCAGCATCGCTTCACCTGTTCTGTTTATTGGCAGTGAGTGAGCTGGACTATAAACCCGGACGCGGACAAATCTCAATATATAAATATCACTCCCATATTATGGGATTTACAAGTGTGACAGGATTTTCTTTGCCAACGCTTTAAAATGCCGGCCCATCGGAAAGGCACCCAACCCTCAAGGAAGAAAAATGAAGATTGCTTTAAAGGCGCTGCTGTTCTGCAGTGCTTTCTGGTCCGCTGCAGCACTCAGCGCATCGAAGGAACTGCAGGTGGGCGATATCTGGGCTTACAAAAACCGGCCGGGCGAGGATGGATCGACACTGACGATCTTGAAAATCGAGAATTATCCGAAGTTGGGTAAGGTCGTTCACATCAGAGTGGACGGCTTTCGGCTGATCAACCCGGTGACAGGGAATGAATTTAACGAAATGCCTCACCTGCCCTTCCAGGCAAAAGCCATAGAACGCAGCATCACCCATCGGGTGGGAAATACCTCTGACATTCAGGATTTCAGTCAGGGTTATGCGGCATGGAGAGCGGCCTTTGATGAGGGGAAGGCCGGGGTTTTCAAGATTACCGTTCGACAAGTCCTCGACGGATTGATCAATAGTAATTGGGAAGCCGATGAATGAGTGAGGCTGCTTTCTCTCGGTAAACAACCTCGCATAACCTGGGCTTGTTTTACTGTTTAGAAACAGCCTTCAATAGCTCTGCGGTCGGCACACGCATGATGTGGGAGAAGTATGTATTGTACTTGGTAGTATGAACTCGAAACACGCACGAAATAAAATCACGCTTCTTCAATAACGGAACCAGAGCCTCTCCCTCCAAATAATCCTCTCCTCCTTTCCCGCTTTCTGACTCACTAAAAATGACATTAGCTCGATAGAGCAATGGTCCCGACTCCATCTCTTTTCCTACCAAGCCAAAACCAGAACGCCTTATATGGTGTGCTTCGGTAAAATCAAGATCATCTTCTAAAGAACAGACAAGCCCCTCACCTATCCGTGACTTGAACAACCCAAGAAGCTCCACATCGGAAGTTAAATAAATCTGGTACAGCCCAGTACTACGAAGTTCCTTTACACTGGAGTATTCAAGTGTTGCGATAGGTCTTCCGTGATTCAGAGAACAAGATGCACTCATTATGATTGCTAAAAACAAAAAAACCTTATGCATCCAGAATCACTCCCTGAAGTAGCTCAAAATCGACTCATTGAATATTTGCCGAGCAGACTTTCCACCAGGCAATGTCTGCACGAACATCCTGTCGGCATCTGCATGATTCACATCCACCCGCCCCATGACATTAGGTCCCTGTGTTACTTCCCACTGTTCACCAAAGTCCGCGACCAGATCCGACACATTCCAATCGACCGCTGCTGCCCGAATATTAACCCAGTAGTCAGCCTTGGGGATTGGCTCTCTTCTAAAGATACTTGAGAGGCCGTAGACGATTTTCCCTTCACCTACTGGATCCAGTGTAATAAGCATTTTTACTTTGAAGCCTTTGTCTGCCAGCACACTGGAAAGGTGGGCACCATTCCAACCACCGAGACTGTGGCCAACAATGTAAATCGCGGTGGAGCAATTAGGTATTCGGCTCAACACATTTCGCTCAAGATCATCATTACTAATAAACGAATTGTAACTGAGCGCCCACGACGGACAGCGCTTCAAAATCTCCAATTGTTTTGCGTCGCCCACAGTAATCCGGCGCACATAATCGATATTATTATTGGGGCCTGTACCGTAGTAACTTTCCTGATCGCCCGCACCACCGATAAAAAATATAACCAGGTCTCGCAAGGCAACAGGTACCTGCTTAACAGATTGGTCCGCTTTACAAGTCAATGTATGGGTTTTTACTTCTCTTTTAGGTAACTCTTGTTTCACTGCTGCAGCTTCACCAGCCATGGCAATCACTCCACAAACAATTTAATGGTCTCGGCCAAATGAGAACTGACAGTGTGAGTAAACCCGGACGCATCCGTAACGCCATGCTCTTCGCTGCCGTCACCACGCTGAATGGTGTAGGAGTGATAAGGAATCGGCTCACCGGTCGCGTCATTCACCACTTGTAATCTGTCGGTGAAATGCACCGGCATCGGAAGCAGCCCACTAAAGGCTGCTCCGCCACCGCTTTGCCCGATGATTACGTTGCCATGCCCACCCGTGCTATCGAGGGTTGCGGCGTTGAGACCATTGATGAATACCGTACCCGAAACAGCGCCGGTAATTGGGCTGCCACAGGCAGATTTGTCCGTCATGCGAGCAGCGGCGAGGCCATCGAAGAAAACATCTGGCGATCCAGAAACAATTGGATTGGTGCCATGCCCTGGCTACGGGCATGAAGTGGGGTCGGTAACGCGTGCAGCAGGTTTTCCACTCAAGTCAAAGCTCCTTGCTTTTGAGTTTTAAAGCGATGGCGGCAAACATTCAGGGTGCAAAAGAAATGCACCAACGACGCTCAACCAAACCAGTGAGTCGAAGGCGATCGTGACGGATGTCGAGAGAAGAAGATGCCAGAGGCATTGCAGGTGTCATCCGTGAGCGCGCAGAGGCGCACAGGATGACGAACTAAACAGGTGGCGACAACTGGATTCAGCGTTAGGGCAAAACGCGCATCAACTCCCCTCGGCAAACTCCCGCAACACCGCACCATCCATCCGATACCGAACCCACTCTTCCTGAGGCTGCGCACCCAGCGATTTATAAAACTCGATTGCCGGTTTGTTCCAGTCCAGCACGCTCCACTCGAATCGTCCGCAGTCATTGGCGCAGGCGATTTTCGCAAGGTGGCGGAGCAAGGTTTTGCCTGCGCCGCCGCCGCGCTGCTCGGGGGTGATATAGAGGTCTTCGAGGTACAGGCAGTTGCTGCCGAGCCAGGTTGAATAACTGAAGAAGAACACCGCGAAGCCGATCGGCACGCCGTCGCGCAGGCAGATCAGGCCGTGGGCGGTGGCGCCTTCGCTGAACAGGCTGCGTTCGATGTCGGCGACGCTGGCGATGACTTCGTGGCGGGCACGTTCGTAGTCGGCCAGTTCGGTGATGAACCCGAGGATTTGCGGCGCATCGCTGGGGGTCGCCGGGCGGATGTCGATCGTCATGGACAGGCCTTTGTCGAAAGTTGAAAACGCCATACTAAGTCGGTGCGCCACGCTCGTCACACTGGAAATGCAAAGCTGATCCATGGAGCATGTGTAGCTGACACGAATGCATTCACTTAGCAGGAAGTTTATGACCACTGATGCTTTTGCGCCGCTGCAAAGTCTCGCCGCCGAGCTACTGCCCCACGCGCTGGAGCCGTCGGAAGATGGCGCTCACGATCTGTCGCATTTGCAGCGCGTCTGGCACAACGTGCGCACGTTGCATGCACAAGAAGGTGGCGATCTTAACGTGTTGCTGGCAGCGGTGCTTTTGCATGATTGCGTGGCGGTGGAGAAGAATTCGCCGCTGCGTTCGCAGGCGTCAAGACTGGCCGCCGAGAAGGCATGTGCCGTGTTGGCTGACATGGATTGGCCAAGCGCAAAAATCAACGCCGTTACCCACGCCATTGAAGCTCACAGCTTTTCCGCCAACATCCCCCCGACCTCGCTCGAAGCAAAGATCATGCAGGACGCCGACCGTCTCGACTCTCTGGGTATGCTCGGCGTAGCACGTACTTTTTACATCGCCGGGCGCATGGGCAGCGCGCTGTACGACCCGCAAGATCCGGAAGCGAAGGCGCGGGACTACGATGACAAACGCTTTTGCCTCGATCACTTTCAGACCAAGCTGCTGCACCTGGCGGACGGTTTCCAGACGCCAACCGGCCAACGACTGGCGCGGATCAGGCATGAGCGTTTGAAGAGTTTCATGGAGCTGTTCAAGGAAGAAATCGGCATCGGCTGAACCCATTACTCCGGCCGGCGCTAACCCTGGCATCGATAACCTCGGACTTAACGTTGACGACGCGCATGGTAGATAGAGGGTTAGCGCCTTTATCGGGTCAAGGAACCGCGCCATGTCTACTGCACCGCCCCGCGTCTCAAGCAGGTTGTTCGGCCTGTTTTGCCTCGCCAGTTATTTGCTGTCGCTGTCCTACGGCTCGACGTTTTTGTTGTCGCTGTTGATCGGCTCACGGGGCGGCAACGAACACGACGCCGGCAGTGTGATTTCGGCGGCGATGCTCAGTACGTTTGCGGCGGTGATTGTCTCCGGGCACCTGTCCGATCTGCTCGGCGCGTCGCGTTCGATTGCGTTGTTTGGCGTGCTGTTGGTGGCCGCCAGTCTGGGCTTCGCGCTGGCTCCGGGGTTCGGCCATCTGTTGCTGTTTTTCGGACTGCTGCTGGGGCTGGGTTGGGGCGTGTTCTACACCTTGGGGCCGATTATCGTCGCGAGTCTGGTAACGCCCGCGCAACGCGCCAAATACTTCGCGCTGCTGTCCGGCAGCATGATGACCGGGATCGGCAGCGGTCCGTTGTTGGGCCGCGCCGCCAGTGCGCTGGGCTATCCGGTGACCGCGGCGTTTTACCTCGCGGCGCTGGCCAGTCTGATTGGCGTGGTGCTGTTTTGGCGGCTGGATACTCAGCTGAAAAAAGCGCCCTCGCCTGCCACTTCCGTCGCACGCATTTCCTGGCGCGCCACCGCTCAGGTGCTGTCGTCCAAAGCGCTGTTTCCGATCATCATGGTCGGCCTCGGCGGATGCGTATTCGGTGGCCTGTCGAGCTTTCAAACCAGTTACGCGGCCTCTCGCTCACTGGATTACTCACTGTTCTTTTTCGGCTTCATGGGCGCGGCGATCAGCAGCCGAATGTTGATTGCCGGCTTCGTGGTCAAGCGAGATCCGTTGCGCGCTTCCTGCCTGCTGTCGGGGCTGATGACGGGCTCGATTGTGCTGTTCGGTTTCGTGGTCGACAGCGGGTTCAGCTACGTGCTGGCGGCGATGATGCTCGGAGTCGGTTACGGGCTGACATATTCGGTGATCAATGGCCTGGCGGCGAACGAAGCGCCGCACGGCACCACCTCGCAATCGTTGCTGCTGTTCAGCTTGTCGTACTTCATCGGCGTGTTCGGTTTTCCGTTGCTGGCCGGGAAGATCATCGTCAAACACGGTATGACGACACTTCTGCTCACCGTTCTCGCCGTAGCGTTGTTGAACTGGCTGATCACCGTGAGCCGCTTGATCTGGCGTCGGGTCGTCAGCGCCAGATCGTTGCAGCAGGTCTAGACCGTTCGTCGTTCATCAGGCACCAATCCAAATCGGGGGCGGACCAACATCAGGTAAGGACTCTAATTGAATGGAGACGACACCATGATCACGTCCCGCTTGACTGCCCTCGCTCTCGCCACGCTGTTGTCCTCTGCCGCTTTCGCGGCGACCCCAGCCGCCGGTACCGGCCCAACCAACCCGGCCGAAGGTCAAAAAACCCCGACCACCCAAGGCTCACCCGGCATGAACACTAATGGATCGGGCGTCGACAGCGTACCTGCGTCCACGGGCACCGACCCACGGATTCAGGGCAACGATGCGGGCCGTCAAGGGGGAATGAACCAGCCGGACACCCAGACACCCGATAACGCCGGTGCCGGCATCGGCTCGAAAACCACCACCGGTGGCTCGGGTTCCGAAGGCGGCGCCAGCCAATAGTTCGCCCACGCGAGTTGCATCTATCCACATCCATGAAGAGGTAACCATGAACGTCGATAAAAACCTTGAGAAAGAAGTCCTGACCCGTCTGCTGCACGCCCATCCAGGTGGCTTGGGCAAAGAGGTCCTGGACAATTACCGGGGAGAGAAAGTCGTGGCCAGCGCCCTCGCCACGCTGCAGGATCGCGGGCTGATTCAGCATGGGCATGTGACCTGTAACGAAGCCGGCGAACACTCGCTGCAACTGCCGATCAAACTCAGCGCGGCTGGGGTCGAGGCGGCGCGAAAGCTGGACGTTTAACACGATGAACCAGGTCGCAGTCGTGCGCGGCTGCGACCGTTTGACCGACTCTACAAGCAGCAGGCGTTGATTGAGTCGCTGCGCAAGGCTGGCCAAGAATCAGAATGGATGCTGAATCTTATGACCCCTTCGCGGGCAAGCCCGCTCCCACAGTGATCGAGGGCGTTCACTATTTTGCGTACACCCCAAAACCCTGTGGGAGCGGGCTTGCCCGCGAAAGCGTCAGTTCAGACGCCGAAGGTCTTCCTGACAAAAGCATCCACTTCATCGATTCCAGGCGAAGTCGCCGGCCCCCACCGAGTCACCGCCAGCGCCGCAGCCGCATTTGCCCGCCGCGCCGCTTCACCTGCAGGCAACCCCTGCGCCAACCCAGCCAGAAACACCCCCGCATGGGCATCGCCCGCGCCATTGCTGTCCACCGCTTCAACCTTGAAACCGGGCACGTGCTGTCGGTCGCCGCGCTGACTGATCCAGCACCCTTGCGGTCCATCGCGCACCACGATCAAAACCTCGGCCGGCAGATGATCGGTCAGCCTGTCCAACGCCTCGGCAATGTCCGACGCCCCGGTAAACCGTAACGCCTCGACACTGTTGCTGGTCCACAGATCAATGCGTGGCAACAACGCCTGCATCAATGGCTGGTCCGGCGAATCCACCAACGGTCCTGGATCGAACACCACGTTGATCGCTTTCGGCAATCCCGACACCCACTCCACCAGCGCCTGCGCCTTGCCGGCGTGCAGCAAACTGTAGCCGCTGACGTAAACGTAGTCGCCCGCCTCGGCCGGCACGTTCGCCAGGTCCTCGGCAGTCAACTCGCCCTCGGCGCCGATGTAGGAAATGAAACTGCGCTCGGCCGACGCATCGGTCACCGCAACGCACAACCCGGTATCCCGTTCAGCCTTGTGTGCGATGCCGATCCGAATGCCTTCAGCCTTCATCGCCTCACGGGCCAGATCGCCGAAACGACCGGTGCCATGACGACCGAGGTAAACCACCGGCAGCCCGTTACGCGTAGCGGCGGCCATCACGTTAAAACCTCCGCCGGCTTCGAAACTGGCGGATTGCGCCAACACGTCGCCGCCGGGCTGGGGCAGTTTGTCCACGGCCATGACCAGGTCGATGATGACCTGGCCGGTGTGCAGCAATCTAGGCATGAGCGTTCTCAGTCAGCGCGGCGCGACGATCCCTCGCCCCACCAAGCACAAAGTAAATCCCGCCAGCCACCAGGAACGTCACGATCCAGCCGAGGCCGTTATGGCCAAGCCACGAATCAGACAGGAAACCCCGGAACCAGACGTTTTGTTCGGTGGTGCCAATGGTGGTGAAGCTGAAGCCCAGCACGATCGCCAGCGCCCACGCACCAAACGCGCGCCACTCGATACCGCCGCTGTACCAGTAGGCGCTGCTCGGGCTGACGTCCAGCAGGTCTTTGGGGCTGTAGTAATGACGATGAATCAGGTCGACGACGAAGATCCCGACCCACGCCGTGATCGGCACCGCCAGCAGCGAAATGAAGGTAATGAACGGACCATAGAAACTGTCGGCGATCAGCATGAAGTAGATTGAACCGGCGAAGATCGCGACGATGTCGACCACCACGGCGTAGACGCGTTTGACCTTGAGGCCGAGGGTCAGCGTGGTCAGACCGGCGGAATACACCGACAGGTTGTTCGACAGCAGCAAGCCGCCGAACGCGGTGATCAGGTACGGCACGGCCATCCAGGTCGGCAGCATGTCGCGGATCGCGATGATCGGGTCAGTGGCCGACGCCAGGTCGTTGTTGCCCACTGACAGCAAGCCGCCGAGGGTGATCAGCAACACCAGCGGAATCCCCGCACCGAAAGCCGCCGACGCCACCAGGCGCACGGCTTTGACGCTGCGGTGCTGATAGCGCGACATGTCGGCGCCGGCGTTGGCCCAACCGATCCCGGTGCCGGCCGCCATGGTGCCGACGCCGATGATCATCGCGCTCAACGGCGCGGGCGTGGCGTTGAACACGGCGCTCCAGTCGATGGTGGCGCAGAGGAAGCCACCGACCAGAATGTTCAGCGCACCGAACACGTAAGTCGCCCATTTCTGGATCACCAGCAACGTGGCGTGACCGAGGCCGGACACCGACAAGGTCAGCAGCACGAAAATCGCGATGAAGATCAGGGTCAGTACCGGCGCGCTTTTCGCTTCCACCGGCGAACCGAACAGGATCGAGCACAGCGACAGCAGCACGAAGGCGGCGGTGGTGGTGTTGACGGTTTCCCAACCGAGCCGCGACATCAGCGAGACCAGGGTCGGGCCGATGTTGCCGCGCACGCCGAAGATCGCTCGCGACAGGGTCAGGCTCGGTGCCCGACCACGACGACCGGCGATGGAGATGATCCCGACCACCGCGAAAGAACCCGCAGCGCCGAGGATCGCGACGATGATCGCCTGCCAGATCGCCAACCCGCGAAACGCCACCAGCGTGGCACCCAGCGGCAGGCCGAGGATGGAAATATTGGCCGCGAACCAGACCCAGAACAGTTGCAGCGGATGACCGTTGCACTCCGCTTCCGGCACCGGTTCGATGCCGCGTGTTTCCAGTTGGCCGGCGCTTTGCCCGGCGTTCGATGAACTCATGAAAAATGCTCCTGTTGCCTTTGTTGTGGTTGTGGGCAATGACGGAAGACGAAAACAACAGCCCGGCTATCCTGGCCAAGTCCGTGCGATCCATTGCGGGGTTATCAATTCAAATAAGCGGCGCAACCTTCGCGAGCAAGCCCGCTCCCACAGGGTCTCCTGTGTACACAAATCTTGTGCATGGCACAGATCAAGTGTGGGAGCGGGCTTGCTCGCGAAGGCGCCAGTCCAGTCAACGCAGGGCGAGAAGTCTCCGCACCAAAGGCTCCAGCTCCAGATCATTAACGGCTTTGATTTTTTCGATCATCTCCACCGGCCAACTCCCAAGCCCCAGACAGGCCCCAAGCATCGCGCCGAGTATCGCCGCGATGGTGTCGGTGTCACCACCCAGGCTCGCGGCCATGCACACCGCTTCGAAAGCGTTCATTTCACCGACGGCCACTTGTTGCGCCAGGGCAAACGAGACCACCACCGATTCCTGGGAAGCCACCGAAGTGCCGATCACGTCGTACAGCAAATCCGCCAGCAACGCCTTGTCACTGTCGACGCTGATGGTGCGCGCCCAGCTGATGCGCGAGGCAATCCGTCCGCCCGCGACCCAGTGGCCATGGCTTTCAGCTTGCTGGGCGATTTGCTGGCCGAGGTTCAAGGCTTCGCCCAGGTCCATGCCGTTGATACCGGCCGAAACCACCGCCGCCACTGCTGCAGCGCTGGAAATCCCCAGCGTGGTGTTGTGAGTAACCTGGCAGGCTTGCACCACGGCCTTGATGAACCGCTCAGGGTTGGTGACATCCGCGGCGATGCCCACCGGAGTGATGCGCATCGCCGCGCCATTGGTGGAGCCGTAGCGCCCCGCTTCTTCCGGTGAATGGCCGGCGACGATCATTTCGATCGCCCGTTTGGTCGAAGGCCCGAGCAAGTCTTGCGATCCCTTGGCCTGCATCTCGGCTTCCCAGTCGATCAGCCGTTGAGCGAGCACGGCCGGTTCAATCCGGCCCTCACCGTCCACCAACAACTGACCGACCAGAATCGCCTGTTCGGTGTCATCGGTGATCGAGCCCTTGGGCATGTTGGCGGCAATCGGTTGATCGGGGCCGGCGTCTTGCAAGTCGGTGATCGCACCGAAGCGCGCCTTGATGTCGGCGCGGCTCAGGGATTGAGTCGGCATGCCCAGCGCATCGCCCAGGGCCAGTCCGTAGAACGCGCCCAACGCACGGTCGAGCGCGGTCATTTTGATTCTCCAAATTGCAGGTGCAGGCGAAAGTGCACCGGGTCGAGCAAGCTTTCGACCTGCTCCATGAAGCGGTTTTGCCGGTCGTAGGTGGTGCGCAAGGCTTTGAGGAAAACCGTGCCGACCGGGCGCCCGAGCAACTCGGCGTCTTCAGCGCTCAAGGGTTCTGCGCCGATCCATTGATTACCGCGTTCGCCGATGTAGCCGTAGGCGGCCAGGGTGATGGTCAGGGAGTTGTCGATCAGGCCGACACGCGGCAGGCTTTCCAGGCCTCCGGTGGCGGGCATCAATGAGCGTTCGAGGGAAACCAGCTTGCCGTCGTTGGAACGGCGGCGTCGGTCAAGGGTGATGAACTGGTCGGTTCCGAAGCGCGACATCAGGTCCGGCCGAGTGACGGCCTCCAGCCGCAGCACTTCGGTATTGATCAGCGCCCCGCTGTCGGCCAGCGCCTGCGCCCAGCCGCTGCGTTGGTCGAGCACCATGCCGTCGAAGGTGACGATGGAGCCCACGCCGCTTTGGGTCGCGATGTAGTTGCGTCGTTTCAACTCGGCAAGGGCCTCGCGCAGCGTGCCGCGGCTGACTTTGAATTCTTGAGCCAACTGATGCTCGCCCGGCAACAGAAAGCCGTCCTCCATGAGGCCGCTTTCGATGCGCCGGATGAGTTCGTCGACCACCCGTTGTTTCTTGTCAAATCGTACCTGTCTAATCATGTACAAATTGATAACCGAAACGGGCGGGGGCGAGCAAGGAATATTTAAGGGAGGTGACAGAAGGAGAGGTGACCGCTGCGCGGTCATCGCGAGCAGGCTCCCACATGGGATTTGCGGAGAACACAAAATCTGTGCGCGACATAAATCAACTGTGGGAGCGGGCTTGCTCGCGAAGGGATCAGCACATCCAACATCCAAGTGCCAGACAGACCGCTTTCGCGAGCAAGCCCGCTCCCACAGGTATAAATCGGTGTCAGCGCTGTTTCAGGCGGTCGATGACGACGGCCAGCAGCAAGATCGAACCGCGAATCACGTACTGGTAGAAGGTGTCGATGTTCTTCAGGTTCATCGCATTCTCGATAATCGCCAGAATCAACACCCCGGCAATCACATGCCGGATCATGCCGATCCCGCCGCTCAGCGACACCCCGCCCAGCACGCACGCCGAGATCACCGTCAGCTCAAAACCCTGACCAATCATCGGCTGACCCGAGGTCATGCGCGACGCCAGAATCACCCCGGCCAATGCGCCGATCACACCGTGCACGGCAAAGATAATGATCTTGGTCCGGTCAACGTTCACCCCGGCCAGCAACGCCGCTTCCTGGTTGCCACCGATGGCCATGGTGTTGCGCCCGTAGGTGGTGTAGTTCAGCAGCCAGCCAAAAAACAGGAAGCACACGATGGTGATCAGGATCGGCACCGGTACGCCAAACAACTGGCCGTTACCGAAGACGAAGAACGACTCCTGCGACACGCCCACCGCTTTGCCATTGGCAAAAATGTAAGCCAGGCCACGAACAATTTGCATGGTCGCCAGCGTGGTGATCAACGCGTTGACCCGCAGCTTGGCAATCACGATGCCGTTGATCAACCCGACAATCAGCCCCATCACCAGTGCGGCACTGACGCCGAGAAACACGCTGTCGGTGTCGCGCATCACCACGGCCGCGACGACGCCGGCACAGGCAATCACCGAACCCACTGACAAGTCGAAATGCCCGGACGCCAGGCAATAGAGCATGGTGCACGCGGCAATCCCGGTAGTGGAAATCGCCAGGCCCAGGCCGCGCATGTTCAGCGGCGACAGGAAGTTGTCGATCAGCAGCGTGCAGGCCACGAAGATCCCGACGGCCGCCAGCAACATCACCCAGTCATCGAGGAAACGCCGCAAGTCCAGAGGTTTGCGCTGGGTCGGCAGAGCGTTGTTTTGGATTGTCATAGTCACCTCTCAGTTCGCCACGCCGTCAGCGCGTTGGCGCGGCAAAGCCAGTTGCAGCAGGTTGGATTCATTGGCCTCTGCGCGAGACAACTCGCCGCGCATCGCGCCTTCGCAGAGCACCAGGATGCGGTCGGAAATGCCCATCACTTCCATCAGGTCGCTGGACACCACGATCACCGCAATGCCGCTGGCGGCCAGGTTATGGATGATCTGGTAGATCTCGGCTTTCGCCCCGATATCGATGCCACGAGTGGGCTCGTCCAGCAGCAGGACTTTCATCGGCATCGACAGCCAGCGGCCGAGAATGGCCTTCTGCTGATTGCCGCCGGACAGGTACATGATTTTCTGCTCGGCACTGGGCGTCTTCACTTTCAGCGCCTTGATCTGCTTGTCGGCGTTGCCTTTCTCCCACAGGCCGCGCAACAGGCAACCGAACGTAGAGTGGGCGCTGCGTGCGCTGATGTTGATGTTCTCGGCGACACTGGCGAGCGGCAGGATGCCCTCCTTCTTGCGGTCTTCGGGGCACAGCAGAATCCCGGCCGCGATCGCATCGCGAGGGGAACGCAGTTTCACCTCATGACCTCGAAGTTCCAGGCGTCCGGCGGTGTTGCGCGTCAGCCCGCTGAGCATCCGGAACAGCTCGGTACGACCGGCACCGACCAGGCCGAACAACCCAAGAATCTCGCCCTTGTGCACCTCGAAACTTACCGGTTCACGCAAGCCCGGCCCCAGCAGACCGTCAACCTTGAGCGCCACCGCGCCACGTTGGCGGCTGCGGTAATCGTAGATGTCCTGAATGTCGCGACCGACCATGCACGTCACCAGTTGGTCGTGGGTCAGTTCGCTCATGTCCTCGAACGTGCGCACATAGCGGCCGTCCTTGAACACCGTCACCGCGTTGCAGATGCGGAACACTTCCTCCATGCGGTGGGACACGTAAAGCACCACTTTGCCTTCGTCGCGCAGTCGCCCGATGATCGCCATCAAGCGATCGATCTCCCGCGCCGACAGGCTGCTGGTGGGTTCGTCGAAGGCAATCACATGCGCACCACGGGACAACGCCTTGGCGATTTCCACCAGTTGCCGTTGGCCGAGGGACAGGCGCCCGACTTTCTCCTGCGGATCAATTTCGTCGGCCAAGCCCTTGAGGCAGGCCAGCGCTTGTTGTCGTAACGCGCCACGATTGATCAGGCCGAAACTGGCCGGCAGGTGACCGAGGAACAGGTTCTCGGCCACGGTCATTTCCGGGACCAGGTGCAGCTCTTGATGAATCACAGCTACGCCACTGCCGATGCTGTCGGCGGTGGACTTGAACACCATGGTCTGCTCGCCGATCTGCAGGTCGCCGCTGCTCGGCGCGTAGGCACCGCCGAGGATTTTCAGCAGGGTCGATTTGCCGGCGCCGTTCTCGCCCATCAAGGCGTGAACCTGCCCCGGATGCGCGACGAAACTGATGCCATCCAGCGCCTTCACCCCGGGAAAGGTCTTGCCGATCCCGTTGAAGCGCAGGCTGCCGCCGACGCTGTGCTTATGTGTCTGTACTTGCGCGTGCATAAAACCACCTCATCACACAGATCAGGCAGCCCCGTCGCCAGGGCTGCCGATGAAATCAACCAGCCCTCAGTTCCACAGGCCGATCTTTTCCAGTTCCTGCTTGAAGTTCTCGCGAGTGATCAGCGTCACGTCGTCCATCGCGGTGTACTTCGGTGGTTCTTTGCCGGTGGTGACCCACTCGAACATCATGCTGGCGGTGTTGTAACCCTCGATGTGCGGGCTTGGCAGCATCGAACCGAAGAAACCGCTGTTGGCTTTCTTCAGCTCGCCGATGGCGTCGGTGCCATTGATGCCGATGCCGATCACGTTGGCCGCAGCAAAACCGGCGCTTTCGGTGGCGCGCACGCCGCCCAGCACGGTGTTGTCATTCATGCCGCCAATGATCAGGTTTTTCGCCGCGCCCGGCAGTTTCACTAGGGCCGAGTTGGTGGCGTCCATGCTGCCCGGCACGTCGAGGGTTTTCAGCGCCGAGAACAGGATGTGGTCTTTCGGCATCCCGGCGTCTTCCAGGGCTTTGACCGAACCGTCGGTGCGCTTCTTGCCGGTGTCGAGTTCATTGAAGGTGTTGATCACCGCGTAGGTGTCTTTCCAGTCCCAACCGCGTTTTTTCGCTTCGGTGGCCATCGCCGCACCCTGCTTCTGGCCGACTTCGAACGCCGCCATGCCGAGGTACGGAACGTCTTCCATGAACTTGCCATTGGCATCCACGAAACGGTCATCGACGGCGATGACTTTCAAGCCATTGAGCTTGGCCTTGGCCATGATGGCCGGGCCGAGGGAGACGTCCGGCGGGCAGATCACGAACCCCTTGGCGCCGTTGGCAGCAAGGCTGTCGATGGCCGAGAGGGTTTTCTCGCCGTCAGGCACGGCGATCTTGATCACGGTGAAGCCCTTCTCTTTCCCGGCCTTTTCGGCAAATGCCCATTCGGTCTGGAACCAGGGCTCTTCCGCCTGCTTGACCAGGAAGCCGATTTTCACTTCCTCGGCCGCCAGCAGCGAACTGCTCAGGCTGACCGCAGTGACCGCCAGAGCGGCACAGCACAGGGAACGGATCCCACGACGACGATTCATAAGCTGACTCCTTGTTATTTTTTTTGAGCGTTATTTTGAAAGCTGGTACCGCAATAGTCATATCGTATGATGATTGGATTTCAGACGGAACTCTGCGTCTGAATCCGGTTTTATTCAGTCGTGATACATGACCGAGCGACCACCATCGATGGTGATGCACGAGGCATTGATGAACGGCGCTTCATCGCTGGCCAGGAATACGGCGGTCATTGCTACCTCCATCGGCTGCCCGATACGGCGCGGCGGGTGCAGGTCGAAGGCCCGCTGACGTTCGGCGTGGGGGTCGGCAAAACCGTTCCAGTAATCGACGTTCAGTTGGGTTTCGATGTAGCCCGGCGCGATCGCATTAACACGAATGCCCTTTGGCGCGTATTCGATGCCGAGCGCGCGGGTCAGGCCGAGCAAGCCGTGCTTGGCCACCGGGTACGGGAAGCAACCCGGGATGATGTGCGTGGAATGGGTCGACGCGATATTGATGATGCTGCCGATGCCCTGCTCGATCATTTGCGGCAGCACGGCTTTGCAGCCATACCAGGCGCCGTCGAGGTCGATGGCGAAGCAGCGATGCCAGTCTTCTTCGGTCATTTCCAGTGGGTCACGGAACACGTTGACCCCGGCGCAGTTGACCAACACGTCGATTCGTCCGTGAAGTTCGACTGCCAATTTGGCCATCGCGTGCAGATCCTGTTGCCGGGAGACGTCGGCCTTGATCGCCTGAACATCAAAACCTTTGTCCCGCCAGTGCGCCGCGACTTTCTCGACTTTCTCGGCCTGGACATCGCTGATGATCAGCTTGGCCTGCTGCGACACGAAAGTGGCGACGATTGCCTCGCCGATTCCCTGCGCCGCGCCGGTCAGCAGCACGACCTTGTTTTTCAGGCGTTCGCCTCTGGGCGGTTCGGGCACGGGTGGCAAGGTGAGGGGTTCAGCCATGGATCAGGGCCCCCTTTTGCACAGACGACAAAAACCGGGCATCTGTCGATGTCCGGTCAAAAGACTTGTTGGAAAATCGCTGCATCACTTCACCTGTTTTGTTTTTTTAAGTGTGAGTGCCTGTAACTGATGGCCGACTATAAACCCGACCACCAAATAATCTCAATATATAATTTTACATCCCATATTTTGGGATTTATCCAGCAAAGCGAGTGCAGGTTTTTCCTGGCACATCGACTCGAATCGACAGCAGCGCCCCGTCCAGCGGATGGTTGAGCGGGCTCGCGGCGCTGGTGATGTACAGGGTTTTCAAATCTTCGCCGCCGAACACGCAACTGGTGGGGCGGCTGACCGGCAGTTCGATCACGCGGTCAACGTAGCCGTCCGGTGTCAGCCTGATCAGGCAACTGCCATCCCAGCGGGCGTTCCAGATGAAGCCCTCGGCATCCATCGCCGAGCCGTCCGGGCCGCCTCGCTCATGGGGACCGAACCAGACGTACGCCGTGTCCAGGTTGCCGTCGGTATGGACGAAATAGCGGTACAACGTTTTGTCCATGCTGTCAGCGAAGAACAGCGTGGTCTCGTCCTCGCTCCACAACAACGTATTGGGAATGCCCAGCCCGCGAAGCAGCGGTGTGACACGGGCGTCGCGGTCGATGCGAAACAGGCCGCCGGAGCGACGCACGATGGGCAGGTCTTCGCCGTTTTCACCAATGTTGTTTTGCATGGTGCCGAGCCAGAGCCGGCCCTGTGCATCGCAGCGGGCTTCGTTGGCGCGATTGCCGGGTTGCGGATCGGCGACGCAGAGCAAGGTCAGGCGCGGTTCGAGTCCTGGCGATTCAAGGTCCAGCCGATAGACGCCGCTGCTCAATGTCACCAGCGCATCGCCGCTTTCGCAGGGGATGAACGCAGAGACGTGTTCCGGCATTTCCCAGATCTGCACGTTGGCACCGATCAGCCGCAAGGCTTGCTTGCCGGCGATGTCTACCCAGTACAGTGCTTGGGTCTGCGCATCCCAGAATGGGCCTTCGCCGAGTTGCGCACGGTGTCCGGTAACCGCATTCCACGTCATGAAACCTCCTGCTTTGCTGCTTTATGTGGGAGTGAGCCTGCTCGCGATAACGGTGTGTCAGGCACCTTGTCGCTGAATGCTAAACCGCTTTCGTCGGAACGCCGCCCGGAGCAAGCCCGCTCCCACAGGGTTCTTTATTGTCAGCTGGCTTTTTTGTCGGCCATGACTTTTGGGTAGAAGCGTTTGATCGCCAGGTCCGCGTTATCGATCAGGGTCATGCAGGCCCAGACACCCCGCGCGGCATCCCGGGCGGCGATGGCATCGGCCATGTCTTTGTGAATCGGCAGCGTGCGGCGCAGTTCGTCCGGGTCGGCGGCGGATACTTCGAAAGACACCGCCAGCAGCGCGCCAAGGGCCGGGACCATTTGTTCGATGAACTGGTTGTGGCTCGCGGCGAGAATGCATTCGTGGAAGATCTGGTCGGCGTGGTTGTAATCGATGCCGCTGTCAACCGCCCGCTCCAGCGCGTTGTAGGCCTGCAATATTGCCTGAACCTGTTCGCCGGTAGCGCGCTCGCACGACCAGCGCACGGCCATCGGTTCGATGGTGCGGCGCAGATCGAGCAAGTCGTCGACAAAGTTTTCCGGCAAGCCACTGCGCGACAACCAGCCCACGACCTGCGGATCAAAAAGATTCCAGCGTCGCACCGGCAACACCCGCGTGCCGACCTTCGGCCGGACTTCGAGCATGCCTTTGGCGACCAGGGTCTTGATGGCTTCGCGAATGACCGTGCGACTGACACCGAGCTGCTCACCCAGGTCGGCTTCGACCTTGATGGTTTCACCGGGCCTGACCTGGCCTGCGGCTATCCAGCAACCCAGCCAATTGACAGTCGACGCATGAAAACTGCTGGACATGGACACCTCGATACAGGAACGGCACAAAGCCGTTCGCGATGGATGCCCACGCTAATCATCATACGATTGGGTGTCAATTTGATTTTTCCGAGCCGACACACAAAACGAATGTGGGAGCGGGCTTGCTCGCGAAGGCGGTGGATCATTCAACTGTGATGTCGACTGACACTCTGCCTTCGCGAGCAAGCCCGCTCCCACATTTGTACGATTTACGGCTCGAGACCTATCGGGAAGAATTCGCCGCCGCTCCACACACCAAGCCAGCGTTGCCCGTCGATTTCGCGGGTCACGGCCAGTTCCACCAATTGGTAGAACACGTTGCGATGGATCAGGGCTTCGAGGTTGGTGCGCACATGCACATACGGCGCTGGTTCTTGCGTGTCCGGATCGATCACCACGCGGATCGGGTGTTCAGTGCCAGCTTCCGTGGTCTCGTCGACGTTAGTGGTGAAGCGCAAGACCTGTGCTTCGCCCTCGCCCTCCACGTCCACAGCGATCGCCACAAACGGCGCATCATCAACCTTGATGCCGACTTTCTCGACCGGGGTGATCAGGAAATAATCATCGCCATCGCGGCGGATGATGGTGGAGAACAACTTGACCATCGGCTTGCGTCCGATCGGCGTCCCCAAGTAAAACCAGGTGCCGTCGCGGGCGATGCGCATGTCGATGTCGCCACAGAAGTCAGGGTTCCACAGGTGGACCGGCGGCAAGCCTTTGGTTTTGGGGATTTGCCCCAACAAGTCGTTGGCTTTTTGCGGGCCACTCATGGCGTTCTCCTTGAATTACTGGTCGCTGAGCCCGATCAGGCTGCGCGCGTATTGCTCCAGCGGCGGGCCAATCAGGTCTTGTGGCTTGTTATCGTGGAACGTCAGTAAACCGCCACGACTCTTGATACGTGCAGTATCAATCAAATACTGGGTGCTGGTCTCGATCAACATGATCTGAATCACGCCGCTGTCGATGCCGAGGCGATCCACGTACTCCTGATCGAGCCATTCATCCGAGTTACCGATACGGTCATCCGCCTTGGCGAATCGCGTGTAAAGCAAGTAATGGGCACCGGCGGCGCGAGCTTCGCCCATGGCCTGGTCGAGGCCTTCGGGAGTGCGGGCGCGGCGGACCATCGGAAAGTATTCAATGAAGCCATTGAAGGCTTCTTCAGCGACCACGTTCGGTCGCGGATAGGCACTGCCCGGCGGTGCGAAGGCACCTTGGGCGATGTAGATGAACGAATCCGGCTGGATGCGCAGGTTGTTCACCCGACGACTGTCGCTGTGATCCAGCAGCCCTGCATCGCTCATGTGGTAGCGAGTTCCTTCAGCCATATCGCTGACATTCATGCAGCCACCAAGCGCCAAAACGGCCAGCAGCAAAACCAGGCTACGCATCCTACCCTCCAGAGGCCGGTGACGGAAAACCGGCGAATGGCCATGGGATGCAGCTTCCGCGCCAGCTCGGCCTCCCAGATATTTCAGATGGATTATGCCGACTTGTGGCGAGGGAGCTTGCTCCCGTCCGCGGCTGCGTAGCAGTCGTAAATACTGAGGAATGCGGTGACTTTGATAATTCGGGGCCGCTTCGCGCCCCAGCGGGACGGTGCGGCGATCCGACAAGCTCCCTCGCCACAGGCCGGTTCAGCCGCCAATAATCTTCATGACGGTCGCACCACCGGAGAACGCCACTTCCTGCTTGTCCCCCAAGGCTTTCACCAAGAGGCGCTGCAACGCCGGCAATGCCTGATGGCGCGGCTTGTCCAACAGATCGCCGACATAGTGGCGGTTGCTCGACGACAGACAGCCATGCAGCCAACCGGTGGATGACAGGCGCAGTCGCGAGCAAGTCCGGCAGAAGGGAACGCTTTCATTGGCAATCACACCAAAATGCCCCAGTCCCGGGATTTCGTAGCGCACGGCAGTGGCGTCTACGGGCGCATCGGCTTGCAGGTACTCGTAGCGCTCGCCAATCAGGCTCAGCAACTGCTGAAGGCTGACGAACCGCTGCAGGAAGGCGTTGTTGTCGCTGGCCAGGTGGCCCATGCGCATCAACTCGATGAAGCGCAATTCATAGCCACGTTCCAGGCAGTAATCGAGCAGCGGCATCACCTGATCAAGGTTTTGCCCGCGCAGAGGCACCATGTTGACCTTGATTTTCAGGCCGGCCGCCTTGGCCTGGTCCATACCGTCGAGCACGGTCGCCAGATCGCCGCCACGGGCAATGCTGCGGAACGCGCCAGCATCCAGGGTATCGAGGGAAACGTTGATGCGACGGATGCCGGCGTCCACCAGCAACGGCAGCTTTTTCGCCAGCAGCTGACCATTGGTGGTCAGGCTGATATCTTCCAGGCCCATCTTGCCGACGGCGGTCATGAAGGCTTCGAGTTTAGGGCTGACCAGCGGCTCGCCACCGGTGATGCGCAAGCGCTCGATGCCCGCCGCTTCGATCAGGTACGCCACGCCGCGTGCCATGGCCTCGGCCGACAGTTCATCCTGCGCAGCCACCAGCCGCTTGCCGTTGGGCACGCAGTAGGTACAGGCGTAATTGCAGGCTGAAGTCAGACTGATCCGCAAATTGCGGAAACGCCTGCCTTGACGATCAACGATCATGGAGCACTCCGGCGAAAGGAATTCGAACGCGTAAAACTTGACTCACAAATCAAGTTTTAGCAAGTCCCATGCCTGAGTATATTCCTGAGATACTGCGCCATATAGCGAAATCATGGCGCAATAAGGCAACTGAATGGTTCAGCTGCTCGGCGTGTCGGTATCGCGCTTGCGCTTGTTGCCCATGCGCACGCCGATATCCATCAGGAACTGGAAGAAACCTTCCTGATCTTCCAGCACATTGCTCCAGAACGGCGAGTGATACAGCGCCACCGCGCCGTGCACCAGCGCCCAGGATGCGCAGTAATGGAAGTAAGGCGGCACGTCTTCAAGCTTGCCTTCGCTGATCCGGCCTTTGATCAGCAAGGTCAGGCGTTCGAAGTTCGAGGCGCGGATCTTGTGCAACTCCTCGACCATCTCCGGCACCTGGTTGCCCTTGACCACCTTCTCTTCCAGGCGATCGAACAAGCGATAGCGTTGCGGATCGCGCATGCGGAATTCGAAGTAGGCCCGGGACAGCGCTTCCTTGTCCTTGTCGACATCGGCCGAATGCAACAGCTCGTTCAGATCACGCTCATAGTCGAGCATCAGGCGCAGATAGATCTCCGCCTTGGATTTGAAATGCTTGTAAATCGTGCCTTTGCCGATACCGACGGCATCAGCAATCATCTCGACGGTGACACTGTCTTCACCCTGGTCGAGGAACAGCTTGAGCGCGGTATCGAGAATTTCTTGCTCGCGGCGACGAAACTCACGGACCTTACGAGGTTCTTTATGCATAAGAAAAGGTCTGTTGGGGTCAAAATTCGAAGCCGCGTATTATGCCTAACTTGCGCAAAAATGCACGGATCATCCGACCATATCTGTGTTTCTTGATCATTTCACACAGGTTCGCCAGTTGATGAGAACTCTTCTGAAGCGGCCGTATTCCAAAATTGTTTAAAAACCGGGGCCGGTAAACTGGACTCGGCGCAATACTGATCAATACTTGAACTGTCGGCGGGGCATCTCCCCCAAGTGTCGCGTCGATATAGGTACCAACGGACCGCGTGCCTTTGTTTTACTCCTAATGGTCTTAACCCGGATTCACCCCCCAGAACCCGGGTTTTTTTTGCCTGCGATTCAGCCTTTCACATGCGCCAGAGGGAACAGCCGCTTGAAGTTTTCAGTGGTCTGCTCGGCAAATCGCTCATAGGACTCACCCCGCAACATTGCCAGAAACTCCGCAACCTCGCGTACGTACTGCGGCAGGTTAGGTTTGCCCCGATAAGGGATGGGCGCGAGATACGGCGAGTCGGTTTCCACCAGCAACCGATCAGCCGGTACTTTGCTGGCCACGTCACGCAACGCATCGGCATTGCGAAAAGTGACAATGCCGGACAGGGAAATGTAATAACCCATGTCCAGCGCAGCTTTGGCCATGTCCCAGTCTTCCGTGAAGCAATGCAGCACGCCCGCCTGAGGCAACGCCGCCTCGCGCAGCAGACTCAGCGTATCCGCTCGGGCGCCTCGGGTGTGGATGATCACCGGTTTGCCGGTTTGCCGGGCGGCTTGCAGGTGCAAGCGAAACGACTCCTGCTGCAACTCTGCCGCTTCCGGCTCGTAGTGATAATCCAGACCGGTTTCACCAATTGCCACGACACGGGGATGATTGAGCTCACGCAACAGCCAATCCAGCGCCGGCGCGGCTCCCGGCTGTACATCCAGTGGATGCACGCCCACGGAACAGTCGACGTCGTCATACCGTTCAGCCAGGGCTTTGACCTCCGCGGCATTTTCGACGCTGAGGCCGATACACAGAAAGTGCCCTACCCCGCGCGCACGAGCCGCATCGAGGGCGGCATCCAGGGAGCCGTCGTGGGCGGCAAGGTCAAGACGATCGAGGTGACAATGGGAATCTACGAGCATAAAAGGGCTGCAACTTACATCGTATGAGTGGGACGGTCGGACGTCAGGGTTCCGGCCAGATGGGTTTCGATTCGACTACGCGCCGTGTTGTCGCCGTCGTTGAATTGTACGCCGACCCCAGCCGCCCGGTTGCCCTGGGCGCCTTTGGGGGAAATCCAGGCAACCTTGCCGGCGACCGGAATCTTCTCGGCCTCATCCATCAGGTTTAGCAGCATGAACACCTCGTCGCCCAACTTGTAGCTTTTGTTGGTCGGGATAAACAGCCCACCGTTCTTGATGAATGGCATGTAGGCCGCATAAAGCACGGACTTGTCCTTGATGGTCAGGGACAAAATGCCGTTGCGCGGCCCCGGATTGACGGCTTCATTCATGCTGACCTCCATTGCTGTTGATCAGAGTCTAGGCGCAGACGATCACTTCTGGGTAGGCAAGGATGCCCATTGCACCAGCAACGCTTCGAGCAACAGCGCCGGATTCAGGTTGGCTTTGCTCATGACCTTCTGACGCTGGGCGAGGATCCAGTCCTGGATATTCAAGACTTTATCCCGGGCGGTTTTCTGAGCCAGGTATTGAATGACCTTGCGCATGTCCGTCAACCCCAGGCCTTCTTCATCCTGGGTCAATTGATAGCGCAGGATCAGACTCGACCAGTCGCAAAACCAGTCGAACAACAGCAACTGCGGGACGGTTTTCCATTCTTCGGCCAACTGCGTCGGCGATTGTTGCTGCTTGAGCAACTTCTTCACACCTTCGACCACCAGCGCTCGCTGCTCGCGCACGCCTTGGTTCTGCAACTTGACCGCGGCCAGCGGGGAGCCAGCCGCCAGGGTCAGCAGTTCGATACGTTCTTCTTCCGAGCTGTCCGGCAGGGCCTTGGCCAGCCAGGCAAGACTCATCGCTTCGCTCGGCAGCGGGCAGGCCTGCTGCACGCAGCGACTCTTGATGGTCGGCAGCAGACGACTGGTCTGGTGGCTGACCAACAGCAGAATGGTATCGCCGGACGGTTCTTCAAGACTTTTGAGCAAGGCGTTCGCAGCGTTGACATTCATCGACTCGACCGGCTCGATCAACACCACCTTGCGCCCACCCATCTGCGCGGTCTGGACCACGAAGCTGACCAGATCTCGAACCTGATCGACCTTGATCGCCTTGTCGGCTTCTTCCGGTTCCAGGATGTAATTGTCGGGGTGGCTGCCGGCCTTGAGCAGCAGGCAGGATTTGCATTCGCCGCAGGCGTCCTGTGCGGTCGGACGCTGGCACAGCAGACTGGCCATCAACCGCTCCGCCAGCGCCCGCTTGCCGATCCCGGCAGGGCCATGCAGCAGATAGGCGTGGGCATGTTGCTTGCGACCGGCCAATTGCTGCCAGAGGCTGTCCTGCCACGGATAGGCTTCAGCCACGGGTCAACTCCAGCAGACGTGGCAGCAAGGCGTCCAGCGACAGCTGAACCTGCGCCAGTGGCTGAGCGGCATCGACCAGGACATAACGCGCCGGGTCAGCTTCAGCGCGCTTGAGGAACGCACTGCGCACGGCATCGAAAAAGATCCGGCCTTCGAGTTCGAAACGGTCCAGGCGACCGCGAGCACTGGCGCGGGCCAGACCCACTTCCACAGGCAGATCAAAGATCAGCGTCAGGTCCGGGCGCAAATCACCCTGGACAAACGTCTCCAGGGCCGCGATGCGCTCCAGCGACAAACCGCGACCGCCGCCCTGATAGGCGTAGGTCGAATCGGTAAAACGATCACACAAGACCACCGCACCGCGGGCCAGCGCCGGGCGAATCACCTCGGCCAAATGCTGGGCACGCGCGGCAAACACCAGCAACAACTCGGTGTCGGGGTTCATGACTTCATCAACCGGCGCCAACAACACTTCGCGAATCCGCTCGGCCAAAGGCGTACCACCCGGCTCGCGGGTCAGCACTACCTCGATACCAGCGGCGCGCAGGCGCTCGGCCAGGTATTCGCGGTTGGTGCTCTTGCCGGCGCCTTCCGGGCCTTCCAGGGTAATAAACAAGCCAGTCACAGGCGGTCCTTAATCAGAGTCATTGCGTGCTTTGCGCAGCCGGTGCTTCCGGCTCGGGCACAGGTTCGGGTTGAGGCTCCGCAGCGGGTGCCGCAGCAGGGTCTTGCGGCGCTACGGGCGGCACAGCCTCGGGATCGGGGTTGGGCGAAGCGGCCGGAATCGGCGCCTCGGCGTCCGGCGCCTCACCATTCAGGGTTTCTGGCGCCGGGACCGGTGCCGGGCTCGAACGATAATCGGCACGCCGCTTGAGCTGGAACTCCCGCACCGCACTATTGTGAGCATCCAAATCATCAGAGAAAACGTGGCTGCCATCACCGCGAGCGACAAAGTAGAGGCTGTTGCCCGCCACCGGGTTCAACGCGGCATGGATCGCTTCGCGGCCGACCATGGCAATCGGGGTCGGCGGAAGGCCTGAAATCATGTAGGTGTTGTACGGTGTGGGCTCCTTGAGATGGGCACGGGTCAATTTGCCGCTGTAGCGATCACCGAGGCCGTAGATCACCGTCGGATCGGTCTGCAGCATCATGCCCATCGCCATGCGCCGCACAAACACGCCGGCAATCTGCCCGCGCTCTTGCGGCACGCCGGTTTCCTTTTCCACCAGCGAGGCCATGATCAGCGCCTGATAGGGTTCGGTGTACGGCACATCCGCGGCGCGCTGCTCCCATTCCTTGGCCAGGACTTCGTCGAGGCGATCGTAGGCTTTTTTCAGCAGTTCGACGTCGGTCATGCCGCGCACGAAGCGGTAGGTGTCGGGGAAGAACCGGCCCTCGGGAAAGATCCCGGTGTGGCCGAGCCTGGTCATCACTTCGCTATCGCTCAAGCCGTTGAGGGTCTGCTCGAGTTTTTCATCCTTGGCCAATGCGGCCCGGACCTGATGAAAATTCCAGCCTTCGACCAGGGTCAGGCTGTACTGAACGATGTCCCCACGCTTCCACAGGTCGATTAGCCCTTCGACGGTCATGCCGGGCTGCATGCGGTATTCACCCTTGTGCAAGGGTTGTCCGGCCAGATTGAAACGCCAATACACACGCAACCAGAAAGCGTCCTTGATGACGCCATCGGCTTCGAGTCGATAGAAAGTGCGGGTCGGTGTCGTGCCTTTGGGCACTTCCAGCAGTTCTTCCTGAGTGATGTTCAGCGGCTGATTCAGCGCCGTATGAATCTTCCAGGCGGAGGCGCCCAGACACAGCCCTGCCAGAACCAATCCGGTTTCCAGCAGTAGCAAGAATTTACGTCTCACGTATCAAGCATCCAGTAGCGCGCGGGCAATGGTTTGGAGTTTACGGGTGAGCGGCCCAACCGACCAGCTCAGCGCAGCATAGGCGCGCACCGGCCAAACGCCATACACGCTATTGCAGACAAAGACTTCATCAGCCCATTGCAGCTGATCAAGGCTGATGTCGGTGGTTTGCGTGGGGATCCCCAACGACTCGGCTTGAAACAATAATTCGGCACGCATCACACCGGCGACGCCGCAGCGCTTCAAATCAGCCGTGATCAACACGCCATCGCGGATCAGGAACAGGTTGCTGAACACGCCTTCGATCACGCGACCCGCCTGATCGAGCATCAAGCCTTCGGCGTGTTCGGCATCTTGCCATTCCGCGCGGGCGATCACTTGCTCCAGACGGTTCAGGTGTTTGAGACCGGCAAGCAGCGGCTGCCTGGACAGTCGTGTCGCACAGGGGAACAGGCGAACGCCCTGCTCGCCATGAACGGCAGGATAAGCAGCGGGAGGATTGCCTTGCAGAATACGTCGGGCCTGAGCCGAAGGATCGGGAGCGTAACCGCGCAGACTGTCGCCGCGGGTGATGATGAGCTTGAGCACGCCCTCACCCAGTGCGACGGCATAGGTCAGCAGCTCGCTGCGGATCAGCTCGTGATCGGCAGTAATCGCCAGCCGTGAGCAGCCATCGGCCAGACGCGACAAATGTCGGTCCAGCAGCAACGGTTGCCCGCCACGCACGGCAATGGTTTCGAACAGGCCATCACCATAAGCCAGGCCGCGATCTTTCAGCGACAAAGCGTCAGCCGGCTGACCGTCGACCCAGCTGTCCATCAGTCAGCGAACCGGCGGAACACCAGCGAGCCGTTGGTACCGCCAAACCCGAAGGAGTTGGACAGCACCACATCGATATCCATGTTGCGTGCGGTATGCGGCACGAAATCGAGGTCGCAGCCTTCATCCGGCTCATCGAGGTTGATGGTCGGTGGCGCCACCTGGCTGTTGATCGCCAGCACGCTGAAGATCGCCTCGACTGCGCCCGCTGCACCGAGCAAGTGGCCGGTCATGGACTTGGTCGAACTGACGGCCAGCTTGTAGGCGTGATCGCCAAACACCGACTTGATCGCACAGGCTTCGGCAAGGTCGCCGGCCGAGGTCGAGGTGCCGTGGGCGTTGATGTACTGGACCTGATCGCCATTGATCTTGGCGTCGCGCAAGGCGTTGGTGATACAACGGGCAGCACCGGCGCCATCGGCGGGAGGCGAAGTCATGTGGTAGGCATCGCCACTGGTGCCGAAACCGATCAGCTCGGCATAGATGGTCGCGCCCCGCGCCTTGGCGTGTTCCAGTTCTTCAAGCACCAGAGCGCCGGCTCCGTCGGACAAGACGAAGCCATCACGGCCCTTGTCCCATGGACGGCTGGCGCGGGTTGGCTCGTCGTTGCGGGTCGACAGTGCGCGGGAGGCACCGAAGCCGCCCATGCCCAGACCGCAAGCTGCCATCTCGGCGCCACCGGCAATCATCACATCGGCTTCGTCGTACATGATGTTGCGGGCTGCCATGCCAATGCAGTGCGTACCTGTGGTACACGCAGTGGCGATGGCGTAGTTAGGTCCCTGTGCACCCAGGTGGATGGACAGGAAACCGGAAATCATATTGATGATCGAGCCAGGCACGAAAAACGGAGAAATCCGTCGTGGGCCGGAATCATGCAGGGTGCGGCTGGTTTCTTCGATATTGGTCAGACCGCCAATACCCGACCCCATGGCCACGCCGATGCGCTCACGGTTGGCGTCGGTGACTTCCAGACCGGCATTACGAACAGCCTGAAAACCGGCAGCCAGACCGTACTGAATGAACAGGTCGAGTTTGCGAGCTTCCTTGACCGACAGGTATTCCTCGACATTGAAGCCCTTTACCGAGCCGCCAAAACGGGTGGAATAGGCAGAAAGGTCGGTGTGTTCGATCAGACCAATGCCACTGCGGCCAGCCAGAATGCCCTGCCAACTGCTCGGCACATCCGTGCCCAGTGGCGACAACATACCCATACCGGTGACTACGACGCGTCTACGCGACACAGCACTCTCCTTTTTCAAATGACGACTTTGCATGAGGCCTAAAGAAAAAACCGCACGCCGTGATGGCAGTGCGGTTTTTCCATGACAGCAAGCAACGATTACAAGCTATTAAGCCTGGTGGTTAGTAACGTAATCGATTGCGGCTTGTACAGTAGTGATCTTCTCAGCTTCTTCGTCAGGGATTTCGGTCTCGAATTCCTCTTCCAGAGCCATCACCAGCTCAACGGTGTCAAGGGAGTCGGCACCCAGGTCTTCAACGAAGGAAGCAGTGTTGACCACTTCTTCTTCTTTAACGCCCAGTTGCTCAGCAACGATTTTCTTGACGCGCTCTTCGATGGTGCTCATACCTTGTTTTCACTCCTAATGGACAAATTCAGGCAGCTGGCCAGTGGGTAAGTGTATAGAAAGACTTTTCAGTTTTTCAACTGAAAGCTTCACTCCTCAAACCCGACGACCCTCTGCCTATAAATAGATTGCAGCTTTATAACGGATTTTAGACAGCTCGTATGACATTTTTTTGAAGCAATCCGTCACATTTAACTCATGTACATCCCGCCGTTCACCGGGATTGTAGCCCCAGTAACGTAAGCCGCACCGTCGGAAGCAAGAAAAGCGACCACAGACGCGATCTCTTGAGCTTGCCCCAGACGGCCCAGCGGAATTTGCGCCAGCATGGCTTCACGCTGGGCCTCAGGCAGTTCACGGGTCATATCGGTGTCGATGAACCCTGGGGCCACCGAGTTTACCGTAATCGAACGCGAACCGACTTCACGCGCCAGCGCACGGCTGAAACCTTCCAGACCGGCCTTGGCGGCTGCGTAGTTTACTTGGCCTGCGTTGCCCATGGCACCCACAACAGAGCCAATACTGATAATTCGTCCCCAACGGGCTTTGGTCATACCGCGCAAAACACCCTTGGACAGGCGGAACAGACTGTTCAGGTTGGTATCGACGACATCATGCCATTCGTCATCTTTCATGCGCATCACCAGATTATCGCGGGTGATACCGGCATTGTTGACCAGAATCGCCGGCGCACCGAACTGCTCTGAGATGCTCGCCAGCACCGCGGCAACAGATTCGTCGCTGGTGACATTGAGTTCCAGGCCAGTGCCTTGAATACCGTTTTCCTTCAGGGTAGCGGCAATGTTCTCGGCACCGGAAGCGGATGTCGCGGTACCTACAACGATGGCGCCCTGACGACCCAGTTCCAGGGCGATAGCCTGGCCAATGCCGCGGCTCGCACCGGTGACCAATGCAACTTTACCTTGCAGACTCATGCAAGTTTCTCCTGATTCAGGCCAGCGCTGCACGAGCGGCAGCGAAAGCGTCTGGGGTATTGAGGTTGGATGTCGACACGCCTTCGGCGCAACGCTTGTTCAGGCCGGCCAGTACTTTGCCAGGACCGCATTCGACCAGTTGGGTCGCGCCCTTGGCGGCCAGTGCCTGGACCGACTCGACCCAGCGCACAGGTTTGTAGAGCTGCTCAAGCAGATCACGCTTGAGGGTTTCCAGATCGGCCGGCACCGTAGCGCTGACGTTCTGCACAACAGGGATTTGCGGCACTTGCCAGTCGATCGCAGCGATCGACTCGGCAAAACGCTCGGCCGCCGGACGCATCAGCTCGCAATGGGATGGCACGCTGACCGGCAACGGCATGGCGCGTTTGGCACCACGGGCCTTGCAACCTTCGATGGCGCGCTCGACCGCCGCCTTGGCACCGGCGATCACCACCTGGCCCGGGGAGTTGAAGTTGACCGCACTGACCACTTCGCCTTGCGCCGCTTCAGCGCAAGCCGCCAGGACGTCAGCATCGTCCAGACCGAGGATCGCGGCCATGCCGCCCTGCCCGGCCGGAACAGCTTCTTGCATCAACTGCCCACGACGCTCAACCAGCTTGACGGCGTCGCCCAGGCTCAGACTGCCAGCAGCGACCAGTGCGCTGTACTCGCCGAGGCTGTGACCGGCAACGTAAGCCGGACGCGCACCGCCTTCCGCCAGCCACAGACGCCACAGGGCGATCGAGGCGGTCAGAATGGCCGGCTGGGTTTTATCGGTTTGATTGAGTTGCTCTTCCGGCCCTTGCTGGGTCAGTGCCCACAGGTCGTAACCCAGAGCATCGGAAGCTTCTTTGAAAGTTTCAAGGACAACCGGATGTTGCGCGCCCAACTCGGCCAGCATGCCGAGGGACTGCGAACCCTGTCCTGGAAAGACGAATGCGAGGGAAGCAGACATGTAACAAGCCCCTAATGATCTTGTCGTCGGAGAATTTGACGCCCCGCTTGGGGACGCAAGAAACTGACAGTTGGATGGCCAATTGAACTGAGCGGTCACATTTAAGCATTGTCCGACGAAAACGCCTAAAGCAACAAATCCTCCAGACGACCGTGAATGCGTTCCGGCAGGTTTTCCTGGATCTCGATCAGCGCACGTTGTATCGCACTCTGGAAACCCTGAACTCCCGCCGAACCGTGGCTTTTCACCACAATCCCCTGCAATCCCAGGAAGCTTGCGCCGTTATGCCGCGCCGGTGCCAGATCGGCTTGCAGGCGTTTCATCAGCGGCAGCGCCAGCGCGCCGACCATTTTCGAGGCGAGGTTTTTCTTGAACAAGGCTTCGATCCGCCCGGCAATCATGGTCGCCAGACCTTCGCTGGATTTGAGCAGGATATTGCCGACAAAGCCGTCACACACCACCACGTCCGCCTCGCCACGGTACAAACCATCGCCTTCGATAAAGCCGATGTAATTGATACCACGGGCACTTTGCAACAAGGTTGCAGCCAGCTTGACCTGCTGATTGCCCTTGATGTCTTCGGTGCCGATGTTCAGCAAGGCCACCCGAGGACGAACGATGCCGAGGGTTTCCGCTGCCACCGAGCCCATCACTGCAAACTGCAACAAATGCTCGGCACTGCAATCGACGTTGGCGCCCAGATCGAGCAATTGGCAGTAACCCTTCTGCGTCGGTATCGCCGCTACCATCGCCGGCCGGTCAATGCCCGGCAGCGTCTTCAGCACGAACCGCGACAACGCCATCAGCGCACCGGTATTACCGGCACTGACACACGCCTGGACCTTGCCGTCACGCAACAACTCGAGCGCCACGCGCATCGAAGAGTCGGACTTGCCACGCAAGGCCTGGGCAGGCTTTTCGTCCATGGTGATGACTTCGGATGCCGGAGCAATCGACAGGCGCGAGCGATCCACAGCCGATTGGCCAGAGAGCAATTCTTCAAGAAGGGAGGGTTGACCGACGAGGGTCAGGTGCAGCGAGGGTGTAGCAGACAGGCAAGCAAGGCTGGCCTGAACAATGCTGCGGGGACCGAAGTCCCCGCCCATTGCGTCAATCGCGATGACTTGAGCAGACAAGGATTACTCGTCAGCGCCCTTGTCGATCACTTTACGGCCACGGTATACGCCTTCTGGCGATACGTGGTGACGCAGGTGAATTTCACCGGTGGTTTTTTCTACAGACAGAGTGCTTGCCGTCAGGGCGTCGTGCGAACGACGCATGTCACGGGCAGAGCGGGATTTTTTGTTCTGCTGAACAGCCATAATTGATTAACTCCTAAACGTTTGGGTCACGCTTTAACTGCGCCAATACACTGAACGGGTTGGACCGCGTTACCTCGTCCTCGCTCGGTTCGGGCTCATCGAGACCCGCCGGCTGCTGGCATTCTTCCGGATGATGAGCAGGCACAATGGGCAAGGCGAGCAGAAGCTCCTCCTCGATCAGTGACTGCAGATCCAATGGATCTTCGCCCAGTTCCAGCACGTCATAACCTTTCGGCAACGACTGGGTATTCGCACCCTCCTTCACCACAGCATAACTGCATTCGCTATGGATCGGCAGGGTGACCAGCTCAAGACAACGCTGGCAAACCATTTTGACTTCGGTGTCGATAAAGCTGTGGATTACCACAGACTTACGTTCATCTCGTTCAAAAATGAATTTAGCCTGCACCGTACCGACAGTATCGGAAAGCGGGTCGCAGAGTCTCTCCAAATCGGCCAGCAGCAGTTCACCTTGAAGGGTGGTGCCACGGTCAGCCAATTTGCGCGGGTCAACGTGAGGTGGAATCGGGTCATTCAACATAGGCGCAGCATTATAGGGATGCACCCGGCCATGTCAAAGGAAATTCAGCCCTGTCCGTCACTTGGAAGCCCCGCTAGAATTCGCGCCTGCCTTTCGGAGATGCGCATGCTGCCTTTATTACTCGCTTCAAGCTCGGTTTATCGCCGGGAATTACTGGCCCGCTTGCAGTTGCCATTCACGTGCAGCTCACCGGATATCGATGAAAGCCATCGCCCAGGCGAGTCCGCCATTGATCTCGTAAAGCGCCTCGCCAAAGAAAAAGCCCAGGCACTGGCCGACAGCCACCCCGCCCACTTGATCATCGGCTCAGATCAGGTCGCAGTCCTCGGCGAGCGGATTATCGGCAAGCCCCACACCTTCGAGAAGGCCCGCGAACAACTGCTGGCATCGAGCGGCGCCAGCGTAACCTTCCTGACTGGCCTGGCGCTGCTCAACAGCCAGACGGGCGATTACCAGGTCGACTGCGTGCCCTTCACCGTCCACATGCGCGCCCTCGACCCGACACGCATCGAACGCTACCTGCGCGCCGAGCAGCCCTACGACTGCGCTGGCAGCTTCAAGGCTGAAGGTTTGGGGGTGAGCCTGTTTCAAAGCACCGAAGGCCCTGACGCCACCAGCCTGATCGGCCTGCCGCTGATTCGCCTGATCGACATGCTGCTGGCCGAAGGCGTGCAAATCCCCTGAACACAAAAAACCGGCCACTTGGACCGGTTTTTTCTGCATCCAGTGAGTCAGCGCAACGACGGACCGTTAAAGCCCATCCACATCGCCAGTTGCTCAGCCACACTGGCACCGAGCTTTTTCGAGAATCGATCGAACGGCGATTCCTGAACGGTGAAGTCCACCAGCTCTTTCTCGCCAATCACATCACGCGCCACCGAACTGGCATTCCCCAGACCATCAATCAGACCCAGCGGCAACGCCTGCTCGCCATTCCAGACCAATCCAGAAAACAGCTCCGGATGCTCTTTATCCTTGAGACGATCGCCACGACCCTTCTTCACGCTATTGATGAACTGCTGGTGCGTGGTATCCAGCACGCCCTGCCAGAACCTGGTTTCCTCAGGTTTCTGCGGCTGGAACGGATCAAGGAAGGACTTGTGCTCGCCGGACGTGTAGGTCCGACGCTCGACACCAAGCTTCTCCATGGTGCCGACAAAGCCATAACCGGCCGCTGTCACACCAATGGAACCGACCAGGCTCGCCTTGTCGGCGTAGATCTGATCCGCCGCGCTGGCAATGTAGTACGCACCGGACGCACCCAGATCGGAGATCACTGCGTACACCTTGGTATCCGGGTGCAAGCCGCGCAGACGAGCGATTTCGTCATACACATAACCCGATTGCACCGGACTGCCGCCAGGGCTGTTGATGCGCAGGATCACACCCTTGACCTTCTCGTCCTCGAAAGCCGCGCGCAGACTGCCGACGATGTTGTCAGCGCTGGCCGGCTCCTTGTCGGCGATCACGCCGGTCACGTCGATCAACGCCGTGTAGTGGGAACCGCGGGTCGCGCTTTTTTCCATGTCCATCAGCGGCGTGAACAGAATCAACGCGCCAATCAGGTACACAAAGGTCAGCAGCTTGAAGAAAATCCCCCAGCGACGAGACCGGCGCTGTTCCTGGACACTGGCCAGCAGGGTCTTTTCCAGCAGCTTCCAGCTTTTTTCGTCACCGCTCTCTGCACTCGCCTTGGCGGGCGCTTTCCATTCGTCGGTCATGACATCTACCCCAGCAAAAACCTGTTAAGCCCGCTGACCCAGCCAGGCATGCAATTCTGAAAAACGATCAATGGCCAGTCGCGGCTCGAACAGCTTCAGCGCATCGATCGATTGAGCGCCATAACTGACCGCCACCGAATCCATGCCGGCGTTACGCGCCATCTGCAAGTCGAAGGACGAATCGCCAACCATCAGCGCCTGCTCCGGGCGAACCTCGCAATGCGCAAGGATCTGCTCAAGCATCAGCGGATGGGGCTTGCTGGCGGTTTCGTCGGCGGCGCGGGTGATATCGAAATAATCTTCCCAGCCGTGAGCTTTCAACACCCGATCCAGCCCGCGACGAGCCTTGCCTGTGGCCACAGCCAGATGATAACCCTCGGCGCGAAACGCCTCCATCGACTCGACCACGCCTTCGAACAACGGCGAAGGCACGGCTTCGGCGGCGATGTAATGATCCGCGTAGTGCTGACGGAACGCTACCAGCTCGGCATCGCCAATTTCCGGATATAACGTGCGAATGGCCTCAGGCAGACCCAGACCGATAATGCCCTTGACCGCAAAATCATCCCGCAACTGAAACCCGGACCGTTCGGACGCGACATGCATCGCTTCGACAATCCGACCTATGGAATCAGCCAGCGTGCCGTCCCAATCGAAAATCAGCAGTTTGTAATCAGAGGGGTGCACTCAGGCGCTCCACGGTCTTGGCCCACATGTCGTCCACTGGCGCCTGCAACTTCAACTCACCACCGTCCGGCAGCGGCACGGTCAGCAGGTAGGCGTGCAGGAACAGGCGTTTGCCGCCCAGGTCACGAATTTCCTTGCTGAAACCTTCATCGCCATACTTGGTGTCGCCAGCAATGCAATGCCCGGCGTGCAGGGTATGGACGCGGATCTGGTGCGTTCGACCGGTGATCGGCCTGGCTTCGACCATGGTGGCAAAGTCGCCAAAACGACGCAGGACCTTGAACACGGTCACGGACTCCTTGCCCTCCTCCTCGTCGACCTCGACCATGCGCTCGCCGGAGCGCAGATTGCTCTTGCCGAGCGACGCCCGGACTTGCTTGATCGAGGCCGCCCAGTTACCGCGGACCAGCGCCATGTAGCGCTTGTCGACGCCATCGCCGCGCAATGCCGTGTGCAAGTGACGCAGCATGCTGCGCTTCTTGGCGATCATCAGCAGGCCGGAGGTGTCACGGTCGAGACGGTGAACCAGTTCGAGCTCCTTGCAGTCGGGACGCAACTGACGGAAGGCTTCGATCACCCCGTAAGTCAGGCCGCTGCCGCCATGAACCGCGATGCCGCAAGGCTTGTTGATCACGATCAACGCCTTGTCCTCAAAGACAATCGAGGCTTCGAGGCGTTGCAGCAGGCCTTGGGCCAGTGGCACAGGTTCGTCACGCTCAGGCACGCGAACCGGCGGCACGCGCACGATATCACCCGCCTGCAGCTTGTATTCGGGCTTGATCCGGCCTTTGTTCACCCGCACTTCGCCCTTACGCAAAATGCGGTAAATCAAGGTCTTGGGCACGCCTTTGAGCCGAGCGAGTAGGAAGTTATCAATACGTTGGCCGGCATATTCCGGCGAGACCTCCAGCAGTTGTACGGCTGGGGTCGAAGGGGCAGTAGTCGTCATGCCGCGGATGATAACAATTTTTTATGGAATTGAAGCACTTAATCATTGCTGCTATAGTCGCGAACGCCGCCAAAAGCGGCCTGGACAGCGGACTAACGGTCAAAAACCGGCCCTGACCAACGCAATTCACCAGGGCGCGAGGCCGTCCTACGGGGCTTTCGCTACGTAACGGTGGAGTTTGCAGCTGTAACAAGCGCAGGTGACATGAGGCCTGAATCAAACCGCAAAGCAGAGTTTTCACTCGCCTTGCGAGCCATATTCACGGCCAGTTCACAAAGTGCAGTCAGCTACGGACGACCCCGAGCGAACGCTTCGGAAACAACGCCTAAATTAGCCATGATGCGTGACCTCCCCCTTCGGAGCTCACGGTAAATGCCAACCCGCTGCGGATTCTGCGCGCGGCAGCACCCGAATTATCAGGGATACGTGTAGGGTGGAGATGCACAACCGCTGGACTGTGTAGCAATAGGCTTTATCAAGACGCTTCATCTCGTCCACAGCCGCTGGTTGATTCCTCCTCCTGACTGAGTGCTTAAGTAGCCACAGCAAGCAGGACGCGTACGTCGCGATAACGGCCCAATTGGCCGGACATCGCTGGACACGGGAATGGCCAACCACTCCCGACGCACCTGACACCGACCGTGAGAAGTCGTGTGTGCCGAACGCCGTTTCCGGCAGCCCGGAAACCGACGGTACTACATGAAAAGAATGCTGATTAACGCAACTCAACCCGAAGAGTTGCGTGTTGCACTGGTAGATGGCCAACGCCTCTACGACCTGGACATCGAATCCGGTGCACGCGAGCAGAAAAAGGCCAATATCTATAAAGGCCGGATTACTCGCATCGAACCAAGCCTTGAGGCTGCCTTTGTCGATTTCGGCTCTGAGCGCCACGGCTTCCTGCCCCTCAAAGAAATCTCCCGCGAATACTTCAAGAAAGCCCCCGAAGGCCGCGTCAACATCAAGGACGTCCTGAGCGAAGGCCAGGAAGTCATCGTTCAGGTCGAAAAAGAAGAACGTGGCAACAAGGGCGCAGCCCTGACCACCTTCATCAGCCTGGCCGGTCGTTACCTGGTGCTGATGCCGAACAACCCGCGTGCCGGCGGCATCTCCCGTCGCATCGAAGGTGAAGAGCGCAACGAATTGCGTGAAGCCCTGAACGGCCTGGTTGCCCCGGCTGACATGGGTCTGATCGTTCGCACTGCCGGCCTGGGCCGCAGCAGTGAAGAAATGCAGTGGGACCTCGATTACCTGCTGCAACTCTGGACCGCCATCAAAGAAGCCTCGCTGGATCGCTCCGCGCCATTCCTGATCTACCAGGAAAGCAACGTGATCATCCGCGCCATCCGCGATTACCTGCGCCAGGACATCGGCGAAGTGTTGATCGACAGCGTTGAAGCCCAGGACGAAGCCCTGACCTTCATTCGCCAGGTAATGCCGCAGTACGCCAGCAAGATCAAGCTGTACGAAGACAGCGTTCCGCTCTTCAACCGTTTCCAGATCGAAAGCCAGATCGAGACCGCTTTCCAGCGCGTCGTTGAACTGCCTTCCGGTGGTTCCATCGTTATCGATCCGACCGAAGCTCTGGTGTCCATCGACATCAACTCGGCGCGCGCCACCAAAGGCAGCGACATCGAAGAAACCGCCCTGCAGACCAACCTTGAAGCCGCCGAAGAAATCGCCCGTCAGTTGCGCTTGCGCGACATCGGCGGCCTGATCGTCATCGACTTCATCGACATGACCCCTGCCAAGAACCAGCGCGCCGTGGAAGAGAAAGTCCGCGAATGCCTGGAAGCCGACCGCGCTCGCGTGCAAGTCGGTCGCATCTCGCGCTTCGGCCTGCTGGAAATGTCCCGTCAGCGCCTGCGTCCATCCCTGGGCGAAAGCAGCGGCATCGTTTGCCCGCGTTGCAACGGCACCGGCATCATCCGTGACGTTGAATCGCTGTCCCTGGCGATCCTGCGCCTGATCGAAGAAGAAGCCCTGAAAGACCGCACCGCCGAAGTTCGTGCACAAGTGCCGATTCCGGTCGCTGCGTTCCTGCTCAACGAAAAACGCAACTCGATCACCAAGATCGAACTGCGCACCCGTGCCCGCATCGTCATCCTGCCGAACGATCACCTCGAAACGCCGCACTTCGAAGTTCAGCGTCTGCGCGATGACAGCCCGGAAGCCGCGGTCGGCCAGTCCAGCTACGAAATCGCTGCTGCCGCTGCCGAAGTCGAAGAAGTCCAGCCAGCCGCTGCGACCCGCACCCTGGTTCGCCAGGAAGCCGCGGTCAAGACAGCACCGGCCCGCGCCAACGCTCCGGTTCCTACCGAAGTCGTTGCCGCTCCGGTTGCCGCGCCAGCCGTTGTGCCAGAGCCAAGCCTGTTCAAAGGCCTGGTGAAATCGCTGGTCAGCCTGTTCGCGACCAAAGAAGAGCCTGCTGCCCCGGTTGTGGTTGAAAAGCCAGCGACTACCGAGCGTCCAGCCCGTAACGAAGAGCGTCGCAACGGTCGTCAGCAGAGCCGCAACCGTAATGGTCGCCGCGATGAAGAGCGCAAGCCTCGTGAGGAACGTGCACCGCGTGAAGAACGCGCTCCACGTGAGCCACGCGAAGAGCGTCAACCACGCGAAGCCCGCGAAGAAGCGCCAGCAGTAGCCCGCGAAGAACGTGCTCCACGTGAAGAGCGCGCACCACGCGCACCTCGTGAAGAACGTGCACCGCGCGCGCCTCGCGAAGACCGCAAGCCACGTGGCGAGCGCGAAGAACGAGTGCGTGAACTGCGCGAACCTCTGGACGCCACCGCTCCGGCCGCTGCGGCGACCGCTGAAGAGCGTCCGGCTCGCCAGCCACGTGAAGAACGTGCTCCGCGCCCACCGCGTGAAGAACGTCAGCCACGTACCGAGCAAGCCGCTGCCGCCGTTGCTGAAGAAGAACTGGTGACCAACGAAGAGCAACTGCAGGAAGACGGTCAGGATGACGCCGAAGGCGATCGTCCACGCCGCCGCTCCCGTGGCCAGCGTCGTCGCAGCAACCGTCGCGAGCGTCAACGCGATGCCAACGGCAATGTGATCGAAGGTTCGGAAGAATCCGAATCCGCCGAAGGCAGCGAAGCGGGCGACAGCAACGAATCGCCAAGCACGTCTGACCTGGCCGCCGGCCTGGCTGTTACCGCAGCCGTTGCCAGCACCGTGATCAGCGCCCCTGCTGAAGCGCAAGCCAACGAGCAAGCCGAACGCGCAACGGCCGCCACTCTGGAAACGGCTCCGGTCGAAGCGCCAGTGGTCGAAGCGACGACTCAGGTCGAAGCCACTGCCGCTCCGGAAATCGAAGTGGCGCCGGTTCGTGAAGCTGAGCCGGTTGCTGAAACCGCTCCAGTGGCCGAGCCAGTGTTTGCTGCCGAGCCAGTGGTCGAAACCTCCAGCGAAACTGTGACCGAAGCTGTCCGCGAAGTTCGTGAAGAACAAACCGCGTTCAACTGGGTTGCCGAGCCGGTTGCCGTTGAAGCGCCTGCACCGGTTGCTGAAGCCCCAGTGGCTGAAGCCATGGTCTTCGAGCCAGTGGTTGCCGCTACCGAGCCTGCTCCGGTGGTTGAAGCGCCGGTTGTAGCCGAAGTGGCTGCACCGGTCGTTGAAGCCGCCCCTGTCAGCGCCCTGACCGAAAATGGCCGTGCGCCGAACGACCCGCGTGAAGTGCGTCGTCGCAAGCGTGAAGCCGAGCGTCTGCAGAAGGAAGCCGAACTGGCTGCCACTGCTGCTCCGGTTGAAGCGCCTGTCGCTGACGAGCCTGCACCGGTTGTGGCTGAAGTGATCGAAGCGGCACCTGCTGCCGAGTCGGTCATCGAAGAAGCACCGCGTTCTGTTCAGGAAGCGGTCGAGCAACACGAGCAAGCCCTGGAAAAAGAACACGAGCCTAAACCGCTCGTCTGATTCCATCGGCCACTAAAAAGCCCCGCTTGGTGATCCAGGCGGGGCTTTTTTATGTCCGTTAGCATCACCGCGCCCCCCCCTATGGGAGCGAGCCTGCTCGCGATTGCGGTGGATCAGCTTGCATCAATGTCGAATGTGAAACCGCTATCGCGAGCAGGCTCACTCCTACAGGGGTCGGCGGTGATGACAAAATAGTGATCACACCGCCAATACAATGTGGGAGCGAGCCTGCTCGCGATGGCGGTGGATCAGGCGAAAACCAGCCTCTCTGGTGTATCCACATCCCACAACACCCCGGCATCATCCACCGGCACTTCAACCACCCGGCCCTGGGCAAACAACGGCTTGGCCCCATGATCACCCGACAACGCCATCAACCCCGGCCCAAAATCGCGACCGAACCCGACCGGATGCCCGTACTCACCCGCCTGCACCGGCACACTGACGCAATCATCAACAATCCCCGCCACCACCCGCTCAATACTCGCTGGCAAGATAAACGGCATATCCCCCAGCACAATCAACCAGCCACTGAGCTCTGGACACGCCTTCACCCCGGCCGCAATGCTGTCGCCCATCCCGGTCGACTCGACTTCCACAATCTCGAAGCCATACGCTTGAGCCATGCGCATCACTTGCGGGCGATCTTCGGTGGTCACCAGCACGCGTTTCCCAAGGCTGGCCGGCAAATTCACCAGCACGTGTTCGATCACCGAGCGAACAGCGCCATCGCGACCGGCACAGTCCGCCAGCAGCTTGTCCTTATCCTCTCCCGCCACCTGCCTGAAACGACTGCCCTGCCCCGCCGCCAGCACAATGACGCCGATGGACCCGCTCATACAACCTCCTGCAACGGCTTCTTCTGCTTGAGTTCGACGCCGTTCTTGATCGCCACAATCTCGGCCAGCAGCGACAAGGCGATTTCCGCCGGACTGTGGCTGCCGATGTGCAAACCGATCGGGCCGTGCAGCCGCTCGATGGCCTGTGGTGACAAGCCTAGCTGAGCCAGGTTTTCCCGACGCTTCTGGCTATTGACCCGCGAGCCCAACGCACCGACATAAAAAGCTTTGGAATCCAGCGCCGTCAGCAGCGCCATGTCATCCAGGCGCGGATCGTGGGTCAGGGCGACAATCGCTGTGCGTTCGTCAGTCTGGATGTTCAGCACCGCTTCATCCGGCATGCCCGAGACGAAACGGCCGTGCTGCTCTTCCCAGCCGTAGACGAACTCGCTGCGCGGATCGCAGATCAGCACTTCGAAGTCCAGCAGCCGCGCCATCTCGGCGACGTACCGGGACAGTTGCCCCGCACCGATCAGCAACAGCCGCCAACGCGGACCGTAGATGGCGCGCAGCGTGTTGCCATCGAAGCTCAGTACATCGCTTTTGTTCGCCGCCTGCAAAACTACTTCACCGGTCGCAATATCCAGCGAGCGAGCCACGATTTCATGATCCTCGCAGCGTGCCAGCAACTCAGCGACCCAATCCGGATCGCCGACCCGCTCCTCGGTCAGGCGCAACGTGCCGCCGCACGGCAAACCAAAGCGTGCGGCCTCCTCACGGGTGACGCCGTACGTGATCAGCTGCACCGGCGGCCCGTCAGGCGGAATCCGCCCATCGTGCAACCGGGCAATCAAATCATCCTCCACACACCCACCGGACACCGAGCCGATCACCACGCCATCTTCACGCAACGCCAGCATCGCGCCAGGCGCCCGGGGCGCGGTGCCCCAGGTCTGGACCACGCTGTACAACACCACCCGCTGACCGGCGCGGCGCCATTCCAGCACACTGCGCAGGACGTTCAGATCCGCGCTGTCCATCAGGCCTGGGCCTTCTGCCAACCTTGCAGCTGATAGCGAACCGGCAAACTGCGGATGCGCTGGCCAGTGGCGGCGAAGATCGCGTTACACAACGCCGGCGCAATCGGCGGCACGCCTGGCTCACCGACACCGCCCAACGGCACAACGCCCGGTGGCGTGACCAGATGCACTGCCACTTCCTTCGGCGCCAGTGACATGCGCGCCACTTCGTACATGTGGAAGTTGTCCTGCTGCACTTTGCCGTCCTTGAAGCTGATTTCCCCCACCACCGCATTGCCCAGGCCCATGACGCAGGCGCCCTCGAACTGAGCGCGAATCCGCTCGGGGTTGATCTGCGGACCGCAATCCACGGCAATGTCGGCCTTGTGCACGATCAGCGTGCCGTCATCTTTGACTTCGACCTCGATCACCGCCGCCACATAGGTAACGAAGCTGTAATGCACCGCCAGGCCCAAGCCACGGCCCTTGGGCAACTCACGCCCCCAACCGGCAGCCTTGGCGGCGGTTTCCAGCACGGTACGCATCCGCCCGGTGTCGATCGGATAACGCTCGGGGGATTCGCCGTAGTTCCACTCTTCGCTCAAAGTGCGCGGATCGATCTGACGGTCCGGGCCGAGCAATTTGATCTGGTACTTGAGAGGATCCTGTTTGGCCTTGTGCGCCAGTTCATCGACAAAGCTCTGGATCGCAAAGCCGTGGGGAATGTTCGACACCGAGCGGTACCAGCCGACCCGCGTATGGATCGCCGCTTCCGGGTTTTCCAGGCGCACGTTGGGAATCGCGTAAGCCATGTTGGTGAAGCCCATGCCCAATTCGAACGCCGCCTCGTGGTTCATGCCCGGGGCGAACAGCGCGGTGATGCTCGGGGCTACGGTGCGGTGCAACCAGCCGGATGGCAGGCCGTCCTTGTCCAGGCTGGCCTTCAGGTATTCGGCGGACACGGTGTGGAAGTAGGAGCAGTGGATGTCGTCTTCACGGGTCCATTGCACCCGCACGGCCTTGCCGGGGAACTCCTTGGCGAGGATCGCCGCTTCGATGATGAAGTCCGGTTTGGACTTGCGACCGAAACCGCCACCCAGCAAGGTGACATTGAACGTGACTTTATCGAATGGAATGCCGAGGCGTTCGCCAATTCGTTCGCGGGTGACTTGTGGCGCCTGACTCGGGGCCCAGGCTTCGCACACACCGTCCTTGAACCGGGCGATGGCAACCATCGGCTCCATCGGTGCCTGCGTCAGGTGTGGCAGGTAATAGGAGGCTTCGAGGGTGCTGCTGGCACCTTTCATGGCGTCGTCGATGTTGCCGGTATTGCGCACCACTTTGCCGGGTTTGAGGGAGGAGGCTTCCAGTTCCTTGCGGTAGGCAATCGAATCGTAACTGGCGTTGGGACCATCATCCCACTCGATTTTCAGCGCTTCGCGGCCCTTGATCGCGGCCCAGGTGTTGCTGGCCACAACGGCCACGCCACCCAATGGCTGGAACTCGGACGGCAGCGGACGGCCTTCGATCTGGATTACTTTGATCACGCCCGGGACTTTCATTGCGGCGCTGGAATCGACGGATTTGACCGTGCCGCCATAGACCGCCGGACGCGCAATCACCGCGTAGAGCATGCCGTCAAAATGCACGTCGGCCCCATAAATGGCGCGGCCATTGACGATGTCGACACCGTCGATAGCTTTGCTGCCTTCCTTGCCGATGTAGCGAAATTCCGACGGCTGCTTGAGCCGCAGACTGTCACGGGCCGGTACTGCCAGCGCACCCGCAGCGGCGGCCAGGGCGCCATAGCCCAGTTCACGGCCGGTTGGTTGGTGCACCACTTTGTGCAGCTGCGCATGGCACTCGCTGACCGGCACTTTCCACTGCTCGGCAGCCGCTTGTTCAAGCATGGTCCGCGCGGCCGCACCGCAACGACGCATCGGTTCGTACCAGTGACGCATGCTGCGCGAGCCATCGGTGTCCTGGTTACCGAAGCGAATTTCATCGCCTGGTGCCTGCTGCACTTTCATCATCGCCCAATCGGCGTCCAGCTCGTCAGCCACCACCATGGTCAGGCTGGTGCGCACACCCTGGCCCATTTCCGAACGGTTGCAGACCACCGTCACCATGCCGTCTGCGGCAATGCTGATGTAAACCTTCGGATCATCGACCCAGCCATTGGGCATGCCGTCGGCGCCGAATTTTTTCTCTTTTTCTTCAGCGAACGCATCTTGCCAGCCCCAACTGGCAACCAGAACTAACGCGCTGGTCGCACCGACGCCTTTAAGGAAGCCGCGGCGGCTGAGGTTGCTTAGCGCAAAGTCATTCGGTAACTGGCTCATGCCTTGGCCTCCTTCAGGTGAGTGGATGCCTGGCGGATGGCGGTCTTGATGCGGTTATAAGTGCCGCACCGGCAAATATTGCCGACCATCGCCTCTTCGATCTGGGCGTCGCTGGGATTCGGGTTGGTCTTGAGCAGCGCAGTCGCCGACATGATCTGCCCGCCCTGACAGAAACCGCATTGGGCCACGGCGGTGTCGAGCCAGGCTTGTTGCACGATTTGCCCGACCGGGTCGGCGTGCAAGTTATCGATGGTGGTGACGTTCTGGCCGACCACCGAACCGATGGGCGTAATGCAACTGCGCGCCGGAGCGCCTTCGATATGAATGGTGCAGGCACCACACAGGCCCATGCCGCAGCCGAATTTGGTGCCGTTGTAACCGGCCACGTCGCGGATCGCCCAGAGCAGCGGCATGTCCTCGGTGACGTCGAGTTGATGGTCTTGACCATTGAGCTTCAGGGTAATCATGGGCACGCCCGCATAGTTGTTTGTTATGGGGTCGAGCAATCTGCCGCCAGGGGGTGGCGGTTGGCATCACGCAGATCGGCTCAGGCTAGTGAGGCTCTCTTATGCGGACGATTGCGTCAGCATCGGGCCTTTGGTGGAGCAAACGTTTGCATCGTTAGGGGGCTAAGTTAACCCAGCATTAACAAAAAAGCCCTGCACAGTTGATGCTGTGCAGGGCTTTGAGATCAGTCATTAAAGCGTAGCCTCAATACTGATTCGGCTCCATTTCCAGGTCGACTTTGAAACGTTCCGAAATGTCTTTCTGAATGCGCTGCGCCAGGTTCAGCAATTGCAGGCCGGTGGCGCTGCCGTAGTTGACCAGCACCAGTGCCTGCAACTTATGCACGCCGGCATCGCCGTCACGAAAGCCTTTCCAACCGGCTCGCTCGATCAACCAGCCCGCCGCCAGCTTCATCTGCCCATCGGGTTGCGCGTAGGCCACCAGATCCGGGTATTCCGTTTTCAGCTGTGCGACCAGCGCGGCCGGCACCAGAGGGTTCTTGAAGAAGCTGCCGGCATTGCCAAGGACAGCCGGGTCCGGGAGCTTTTCGTTACGAATGCTGCAGATGGCCTCACTAACATCGGTGGCGGTCGGGTGATCGATGCCTTGCTCGGTCAGGCGCTGGCGAACCGGGCCGTACTCCAGGTGCAGATGCGCGGCGCGATCCAGCGTGAAACGCACGCGCAGGATCAACCAGCGCCCCGGATCCTGTTTGAACAGGCTGTCACGGTAGGCGAAGTTGCATTCTTCCAGGGTGAAATCCCGCAGCTCGCCGGTCTGGCGGTCCAGCGCAGTCAGCCCAGCGAACACGTCCTTGATCTCGACACCATAAGCGCCGATGTTCTGCATTGGCGCAGCGCCCACGGTGCCGGGAATCAGGCTGAGGTTCTCCAGCCCCGACAACCCCTGCGCCAGGGTGTGCTGCACAAACGGATGCCAAGGTTCGCCGGCCTCGGCTTCGATCACGACCTTGCTGCCGTCATCGCTCAGGATCCGAATCCCGCGAGTGGCCATGCGCAACACCAGTGCCTGGACATCAGCCGTCAGCAGCAAGTTGCTGCCGCCACCGATCACCAGCAATGGCACGTCATGGGCCGACGCATACGCAAGGGCTTCTCGCACATCGGCGTCGCTGTGGGCCTCGGCGAACAACCGGGCCTGAACGTCGACACCAAAGCTATTGAACGGCTTGAGCGAAACCCGGGGTTGAACCTGCAAACTCATAACCGTCCCTTCAATTCGATCACCAGCCGATCACTGGCGCGTTCGATCAGGTCCAGCACCTGCTCGAAACCCTGGTCGCCGTCGTAATACGGATCCGGCACTTCATCGACGCCCGACTCGTAGCGACGCAGGAACAGGTCCAGTTCGGCCCTGCCCTTGGCCGGTTGCAGGGCCTTGAGGTGGCGCAGGTTGCTGTTGTCCATCGCCAGAATCAGGTCGTAGGCGGTGAAATCGGCGCGGGTCACTTGCTGGGCACGCTGGGCGGACAGGTCGTAACCGCGCAGTCTGGCGGCGGCCTGGCTGCGCTTGTCCGGTGCCTTGCCAACATGCCAGTCGCCGGTGCCGGCGGAGGCGACTTCGATGTGATCGGCCAGCCCCGCTTCGCGCAATTTATGCCGCAACACCCCTTCGGCCGTCGGAGAACGGCAGATGTTGCCCAGGCATACGAACAGAACGCGCATCAGGCCTCCAGCAGGCGACGAACGCGCTCAAGGTCTTCGACGGTGTCGACGCCGGTGGGCGGTGCGATCAAGGCGTCGGCGACGTGAATCCGCACGCCGTGCCACAGGGCACGCAGCTGTTCCAGGGATTCGGTGTTTTCCAGCCAGCACGGGCCCCAGCTGACGAAGTCCTGCAGGAAACCGGCGCGGTAGGCATAAATGCCGATGTGGCGGCGATACGGTACGCCTTCAGGCAATTGCTCGCGGCTTTTGGCGAACGCGTCCCGGGCCCACGGCAAGGTGGCGCGACTGAAAGTCAGCGCCAGGCCATTGAGGTCGCTGACGACCTTGACCACGTTGGGATTGAACAGGGTTTCGACGTCTTCGATCGGCTCGGCCAGGGTGGCCATGCGCGCTTCGGTGTGCGCCGCCAGATTGGCCGCGACCTGATCGATCACGCTCGGCGGGATCAGCGGCTCGTCCCCCTGGACGTTGACCACGATGGCGTCGGCGGCCAGGCCCAGTTTCGCGGCGACTTCCGCCAGGCGATCGGTACCGGAGTTGTGATCTTCGCGGGTCAGCACCACTTCGGCGCCAAAACCTTTGCAGGCCTCGACGATGCGCGCGTCGTCAGTGGCGACCACCACACGTTCGGCGCTGCTTTTGCTCGCCTGTTCCCAGACATGCTGGATCATCGGCTTGCCGGCGATCAGCAGCAGCGGTTTGCCCGGCAGGCGGGTGGAGGCATAACGCGATGGAATGACAACGGTAAAGGCTGTGGTCATTTATCCAGACGCTCGTCGGTGGTCAGGGTGCGTGCTTCGGTTTCGAGCATCACCGGGATGCCGTCGCGAATCGGGTAAGCCAGGCCGGCGCCCTTGCTGATCAGCTCGGTCTTGTCGGCGCTGAGCTTGAGCGGGCCTTTGGTGACCGGGCAAGCGAGGATATCGAGCAATTTGGTGTCCATGAGCATTCCCTGGATTAGAACGGAGTTAAGGCAAAAGACGAGCCGGCAACAGGCGCATCAGCTGCGTATCGAACCAGGCCACGAAGGCCGGCGATGGCGCAGCATCGACCGCCAGGTACCACCAATCGGAGGCGGCGAAGGCACGGCACTTCACCGCGTCCTTTTCAGTCATCACCAACGGCAATGACGGTGTGAAATTCAAGGCCTGCACGCTGTACTCGGCGTGGTCGGCAAACGCATGCGGCACTGGCTGCCAGTGTAGCGTTTCGAGGGTCGTGAAGAAACGCTGCGGATTGCCGATCCCGGCCACGGCGTGCAATGCCTGACCTGCGGGGAAGTGGTCGAGGGGACGACGTTCACCGCTTTGCAGGTTGATCAGTTCGGTGGGTTGCAACTGGAAGGCAAAACCGTCTTCGCGATCATTGGCGGCGCCGTTGTACAGCACCGCGTCGACGCTTTGCAGGCGTTCGATCGGTTCACGCAAGGGGCCGGCCGGAAGGCAGCGTTTGTTGCCCAGGCCTCGGGCGGCATCGATCAGCACCAGTTCCAGGTCACGGGCCAGTCGGTAATGCTGCATGCCGTCATCGGACAGAATCAGGTCCAGCGGCTCACTCGCCAGCAACGCTTTGACGGCACTGCTGCGATCCGGGTCGATCATCAACGGCACGCCGGTGCGCTGGACGATCAACAGCGGTTCGTCGCCGGCAATGTCCGCGCTCTGATCGGCTTCGACGCGCCACGGCAATTGTGGCGGCTTGGCGCCGTAACCCCGACTGACCACGCCGACCCGCAAGCCGCTGCGCTGGCAGTGCTGGATCATCCACAAAATCAGCGGTGTCTTGCCGGTGCCGCCAACGGTGATGTTGCCGACCACGATCAGCGGCACGGGCGGCTGATAGATCTCGCCCTCGCCCGCCAGAAAGCGCTTGCGCTTGTTCATGACCACGCGCCGATACAGCCACTCCAGTGGCTGTAACAGCTTCAGGGCCGGATGACCTTGGTACCACGCGGCGAGCAAGCGATCGGACATGGCCATCAGGGCGCGGGCGGTGCCGCTTCGACCGTGGTCATGCGCAAGTGGCTGAAACCCAGCTTGCCGGCGGCGTCCATGGCGGTGATGACCGACTGATGCTGGGTCTTGCCGTCAGCGCTGATCGACAGCGGCAAATTGGTATCGCCGTTGGATTCTTTCTGCAACGCGTCCATCAATGTGGCCAGGTCGTTCTTCGGCAATACCTGATTGTTCACCGAGAACGCGCCTTCGGCACTGATGGCCACGTCCAGATGCTTGACCTGCTGGTCTTCAGCGGGCGAACCGCTGACCGCTTCCGGCAGATCGACACGCAACTGGGTTTCACGGGTAAACGTCGTGGTGACCACGAAAAACAGCAGCAGGATAAACACCACGTCGATCAGCGACGCGAGGTTGATGTCCACCGTTTCCCGCGGTTTGCGGCGGAATTTCACGCTTTGCCCTCGGCCAGGTCCACATCACGGTCGCCCTGCACCACCTCGACCAGTTTGATCGCTTCCTGCTCCATGCCCACCACCAGCTCATCGATGCGACGCTGCAGGAATCGATGAAAGAAGACTGCCGGGATACCGACCATCAGGCCGGCGGCCGTGGTGATCAGCGCCTTGGAAATACCGCCCGCCAGCACCGCGGCATTGGTGCCCATGCCGGTGCCCATAAACGCACTGAAAATATCAATCATGCCCAGCACCGTGCCCAACAGGCCCAACAACGGGGCCATGGCGGCGATGGTGCCCAACGCATTGATGTAGCGCTCGAGTTCATGAATCACCCGCGCGGCGGCTTCTTCGATGCACTCTTTCATGATCTCGCGACCATGCTTGGAGTTGGCAAGGCCCGCCGCCAGGATCTCGCCCAACGGAGAGTTGGCGCGCAGTTCCTTGAGTTTTTCTTTATTGAGCTGCTTGTCCTTGATCCACACCCAGACCTGCCCGAGCAAATGCTCCGGGGTCACACGGCTGGCTCGCAGGGTCCAGAGACGCTCGGCGACAATCGCCATGGCCGCGATGGAACTCAAAATGATCGGCAGCATCATCCAGCCGCCGGATTTGACCAATTCCCACACAGTGACAGTCCCCTCGAAAAAGTGCGCCACTCTAACATAGGGGCTGGATGCACCGAAGACCGTGATGTCGCATCCGGTCGGGCTTTCATAACTTGTGGTTATGGGTCGGGCGGTGGCGGATCGCGCCAGAAATACCGTTCCAGACGCATCGTCCATGGCGGCTTGAAGCGTCCCAGTTGCAGACGAATGGCGCCATGCGCGGCGCTGTCATAGATCGCCATTGCGCGTTTTCGATAGCGCGCCATGACCGTGGGATGCGGGTGACCAAAGGAATTGCCCTGACCCCGGGAAATCAGCACAGCCCTGGGTTGTATCGCGGCGAGCAGCGCCATCGAGGAGGAACTGCGGCTACCGTGGTGCGGTGACTGCAGCCAATCGGTCGGCACGGCGAGCGGGCTGTCGAGCAGCGCCCGTTCGGCAGCGGCATCAATGTCGCCGGTCAACAGCAATCGCTCGCCATTGGCTTCGATCTGCAGGACACAGGACTTTTGATTGCTGTCGTGGGCGGATGTCCATTGCCAGAGCTGGAAGTTCACACCGTCCCAGGTCCATTGCCGGCCGCTTTCACAGCCCTCGGCTTGCAGTTCGAGCGGCAGCGCCTCGGGATCTCCGCTCAGGACCCGCGCCACCGGTAATCCGTTAACTACCGCGCGTGCGCCACCGGCGTGATCGGCATCGGCGTGGCTGATGAGCATCAGGTCGATCCCGGCCACGCCCAGTTTGCGCAATGACGGCAACACCACCCGCTCGCCAAGGTCGAAATCACCAAAACGCGGCCCGGTGTCGTACAGCAATGTGTAATGGCGGGTGCGCACGAGGATGGCCAGGCCCTGGCCGACGTCCAGTTGCCAGACTTCGGCGGTGCCTTCGGCAAGCATCGGGCGAGGTGGAAAAACCAGCAACAACAGCAGCGGCCAACCCAACGGGCGCAACGGCACACCGCTGGGCAGTAATAGAAGAAAGGCCCCCAGCATGCCAAGCGCCCAAATCCACACCGGCACCGCGACCGGGACCCAGGCGGGTAATCGCCCGGCCATCAATGCCAGCCCCTTGAACAACAGGTCGACCAGACCGCCCGCCAACCACAGCAATCCCTCGCCCACATAAGGAATGGGCAACAACAAGGTCCCGAGCAAAGCCGGCGGCAATACCACCAGACTGACCCAGGGCACCGCCAGCAAATTGGCCACCGGCCCGGTAACGCTGATCGGTAATCCGAGTATCAACAGCAATGGGCACAAACCGATTGCGATCAGCCATTGCGCTCGGGTCCAGGTTTGCCACCAGCGCCAGGGGCCCAGACGTCCCCCGAAGGTGAAGATCAACACCGCCACCGCAGCGAAGGACAACCAGAAACCCGGCTGCAGGCTCGCCAGCGGGTCGAGCACTAAAACGCCGTTGAGCGCCAGCAACAGCGGCCACCAGGCACCGAGATGACGAAAACGCAGACGCCACAACAGCACCAGTCCAATCATCAGGCAGGCCCGACGCACCGGCACCTCAAAACCGGCCAGCAATCCGTAACCCAGCGCAGCCGCAAACGCCAGTCCGCAGGCCCATGGCAGCCAGGGCAAACGGCTCGGCCACAGACCATAGCGAGCCAGCCCGGCGATCAGCAGATACACCAGCCCCGCCAGCAGCCCGATGTGCTGTCCGGAAATCACCAGCAGGTGCACGGTGCCGGTGTCTTGCAGCACCTGCCAATCCTCGCGGCTCAGCCCGCCGCCGTCGCCCAATACCAAGGCCGTCAGCGCCCCTGTCCGGCCTTGGGCATCTACCGCCTGCAAGCGTTGGCGAATGCTGTCGCGCCACGCCCATTGGGCGGCGGCCAGCCGCTGGCCATCCTTGACTGTCCCGGTAGCGCCGATGCGTTGCGCCAGCAGCCAGGCGTCGTAATCGAAGGCATGCGGGTTGAGCAGCCCGGCAGGACGCTTCAATTTGACCGCCAGTCGCCAGCGTTCGCCACTGTTGACGGGTGGTCCGTCATACCAGGCAAGACGCAAATGCCGGGGCAGCCGCGTGCTTCGGGACTGACTGTCAGTCAGCACGAAGCGCACCACCCCTTCGGCATTCTGTGGCAGGCCCGTCACCCGACCTTCGACCCAGCGAGTCTCGCCATCGAGCTTCAGCGGCAGGCGATCATCCAGCGCCCATTGCGCACTCGCGCACGCCCAACTGAAGCCGAACAGGAAAAACGCCAACGGGTAAGTCCGAAACGGCAGCAGCATCAAACCCACGACAGGCAGCACCATCCATAACCAGACCGGCGGTAAAACCGGTAAAAAACGCAGGGCCAGCAGACCCAACGCCAGCGCCATCATCCCTGTGCGCATACGCCCGTCCTTGAGAGTCCCACCCTAGGCATAGCTGCCCGAACGCACGCGCACGGTTATTAATTGTCACAAAGTCTGAATGGGCGGTTCATAGAATCCAGACATACTTGCCGCCTTAACCGACCGAGAAGCCTTATGCCCCGGCGCTTATTCAAACGTTACATGCCAGACCCGACCAGCATCAGGGAACACAAATCCTTACGCTTTCTCGGCACCCTGCTGCATGACCCGAACCTCTGGCACCTCAACCGTCACTCGGTCGCCCGGGCCATGGCGGTGGGTCTGTTCGCGGCCTTCCTGCCCATTCCGTTGCAGATGCTGGTCGCAGCCGTCCTTGCGATCGTGGTCCGGGGCAACATGCCCATTGCGGTCAGCCTGGTCTGGCTGACCAACCCGATCACCATGCCGGCGGTGTTCTTCTGCACTTATCAGACGGGAGCGTGGTTGATGGATGTACCGGCCAGGCATTTGCCGGACGAGCTGACCTGGGAATGGATCAGCGGCGAACTGTCTACCTTGTGGCAACCGTTTTTGTTGGGATCGGTGGTGACGGGGCTGGTGCTGGGTGCCCTCGCCTATTGCCTGGTGATGATGTATTGGCGGTGGTGGGTCAGCCGGCAGTGGAAGCGGCGCAAGAAAAACCGAATGCAATAAATGCAAAACGGCCTCCCATTGGAGGCCGTTTTTTTTGTGGTGCCTGAGCAGGCGCTATCGCGGCATCGGTATCTACACATCTCCCGATCCTGGTCTATAAAAGGACGGCATGGATATCAAATGACCGGGCTAGATGCCCGACTGGCAAAACGATACGACGAGTTAGTCATGGGACACAGTAATGGATTACCGGCGCTGGCCGCCGGGATGAAAGCCTTGCCGCGAAGCGACAAGGCTTTTGCACAGACGCAAGCCCTTTGGCGATTTTTGAGCAATGACCGAGTCAGGCCCGTTGATCTGGTTAAACCGCTGCTGGCGTTGGCCCACGAAGGCTGTCGGGACGACTGTGATGACTATGCCTTGGTCATGCATGACTGGTCTCGGCTCAATTACATGCACCACCACAGCAAGGCTGATCGCCTGCAAATGACCCACCGGGGCGACATCGGTTACGAGCTGCAAAGCAGTCTGCTAGTCACGGATCGTGACGGTGCACCGATCTGTACTCCTGCTCAGAATCTAGCGACCAGGGACGGCGTGCTCAGCACGCGAACCGAAGAAGTGCTGGCCCCTGAAAAACATCTGGATGAGCTAACCGCTCGTATTGCTTGGTTGGAGCAGCAAAAATTTGCCAAGCCTCTGGTCCATATTGTGGATCGAGAAGCTGACTCTGTGGCTCACATGAGGCAGTGGCAAGCTGAGAACTGGAACTGGCTGTTACGCGTAAAAGCGGGCTCTACAGCGAGTTATGAAGGCCAATCTCAGCCGCTAAGCCAGATCGGCAAGGGGCTCATTTACAAAGAAACCCGCAAGGTTGAATACAAAGGCAAGCCCGCGATTCAATGGATCGGGGAAACCTCGGTCGTACTGACTCGCAAAGCTCAGCCGTTTCTCAAAGACAGAACCGAGCGCAAGACGCGGCATAAATCTGGAGAGCCATTACCGGCGCGGTTGATCGTTAGCCGAATCACGGGGGCGGACGGTCATTTGCTGGCCGAATGGTATTTGCTGAGCAACCTTGAACAAGAGGTCGCGGGTGAACGATTGGCGCTCTGGTATTACTGGCGCTGGCGTATCGAGTCCTACTTCAAACTGCTTAAAGGGGGTGGGCATCAGCTAGAAAACTGGCAGCAAGAGAGCGGTGAAGCCGTGTTCAAACGGCTGCTGATCGCTAGTCAGGCGTGTGCAGTTAGTTGGCGTCTGATGCGGGCAGAGGGTGAGTTTGCTGAGCAAACACGGGACTTTTTGGTCCGTCTGTCCGGTCGGCAGATGAAGCGCTCGCAGCCGGTAACGGCTTCTGCGGTGCTGGCCGGTTTGTACATGCTGTTGGCCATGTGCGAGACGCTGGAGCAATACACTCCCCAGGAACTGGCGGGTTTTGCTAAAGAAGCCATCGGCTGGGTGGCCAGCCGAAGACTTTAGAGATGTGTAGATACCGATGGCTATCGCGGGCAAGCCCGCGATGAAGTCGACTAGGTCTTTCTTAAGTACGCATCCCGCGCCCACTCACCAGCAACCGTGCGCAGCCGATGTACAACACAACCGTCGCCACCAGCATGAAGGTAATCGCCACGCTGATCCTGATGTCCGAAACGCCAAGAATGCCGTAGCGGAAGGCGTTGACCATGTGCAACACCGGGTTCGCCAGGGACACGGTCTGCCAGAACGGAGGCAGCAAGCTGATCGAGTAGAACACCCCGCCCAGGTACGTCAGTGGCGTCAGCACGAAAGTCGGGATGATCGAGATGTCATCGAAGTTGCGTGCAAACACGGCGTTGATGAAGCCCAGCAGCGAGAAGATCGTCGCCGTCAGCACCACCACCAGAATGGTCACGCCCAGGTGATGCACCTGCAAATCGGTGAAAAACAACGACAGCAGCGTCACGATGACCCCGACCATTAACCCGCGCAGCACCCCGCCCAAGGTGTAGCCGATCAGAATCGTATGGGGTGACACCGGAGACACCATCAATTCCTCGATGGAGCGCTGGAACTTGCTGCCAAAGAAACTCGAGACCACGTTGCCGTATGAGTTGGTGATCACCGACATCATGATCAGGCCCGGCACGATGTACTCCATGTAGGTGAAACCACCCATGCCACCAATCTGCTTACCGATCAGGTTACCGAAGATCACGAAGTACAGAACCATGGTGATCGCCGGCGGCAGCAGGGTCTGCGGCCAGATCCGGGTAAAGCGCTTCACCTCGCGGTAAACGATGGTGTTGAGGGCAACGAGGTTGGGTTGCAGCTCGGAACTCATACCGCCACCTTCGACAGATTTTTCTCCACCAGGGACACGAACAACTCCTCGAGGCGATTGGTTTTGTTGCGCAGGCTCAGGACTTCGATGTTCTGCTGCGCCAGTTGAGTGAACAGCGCAGTGATGCCCATAGCCTTGTCGACCTGAACTTCAAGGGTGTGGCCGTCCAGCAGCTTGGTCGGGTAACCGAGCAACTGCGGCGCGACGCTCAGCGTGTTCTTGAGGTCGAGCAGGAAGGTTTCCACATGCAGCTGGCCGAGCAGCTGTTTCATGCTGGTGTTCTCGACAATGGTGCCGTGGTCGATGATGCCAATGTTGCGGCACAACTGCTCAGCCTCTTCCAGATAGTGGGTGGTGAGGATGATGGTGATGCCTTTCTGGTTCAGCTCGGTGAGGAAGCTCCACATCGAGCGACGCAGTTCGATGTCCACCCCCGCGGTCGGTTCATCGAGGATCAGCAGGCGCGGTTCGTGAACCAGTGCGCGGGCGATCATCAGTCGACGCTTCATGCCGCCGGACAACGAACGGGAGGGCACATCGCGCTTGTCCCACAGGCCGAGCTGGGTCAAGTACTGCTCGGCGCGTTCCTTGGCAATCTTCGGCGGAATGCCGTAGTAACCGGCCTGGGTCACGACGATGTCGAAGGTTTTTTCGAACTGGTTGAAGTTGAATTCCTGGGGTACCACGCCGATGGAGCGCTTGAGCTGCGCAGGATTTTTGTCCAGGTCGTGACCGAAGATATTCACGGTGCCGCTGGTCTTGTTCACCAGGGTCGAGAGTATGCCGATGGTCGTGGATTTGCCGGCACCGTTAGGGCCGAGCAAAGCGAAAAAGTCACCTTCGGCGACGTCCAGATCGATACCACTCAGGGCCTGGAAACCGTTGCCGTAGGTTTTGGTTAGCTGCCGGATGGACAGAGCGGAACTCATATCGGATTTACGCACCAAGAAGGGAAGAAAGGGATAACTAAGGGCGGGCGGCGAGCAATGCAACCGCGGCGCGTGAGCGCAATGGTGCTTGTCGCCGCCACACAAGTACAGTCAAGTGTGTCGATAGTGAGTATTAAGTCAACGCGGTCATAACGGCTTTTTTATACGCCGGGCGTTGTTTCAGCCGTGCGTACCAGGCTTCAAGATTGGGCTGCGGTGCGCGCTCGATCGGCATCTCGAACCAGGCATAAATGAAACTGCCAAGGGGGATGTCGCCCATGCCGATTTCGTCGCCGGACAGATACGGCTTGGCCGCCAATGCCTGGTCGGCCGTTGCCAACAAGTCATCGCATTCCTTGATCGCAGCATTGATGGCGGGCCAGTCCTGTTTGTCTTCCGGTGTGCGCAACACGCCCCAGAACACGGTGCGGAACGGACCGGAAAAACTTGAGGTGGTCCAGTCCATCCACTTGTCAGCGGCGGCGCGGGCTTTCAGATCCGCCGGATACCAGGCCGTGTCATCGGCGTGACTGGCCATGAGATAACGCACGATGGCGTTCGATTCCCAGAGCACGAAGCCGTCGTCTTCGATCACCGGCACGCGGCCGTTTGGATTCATCGCCCGGTATTCCGGCGTATCGACTACACCAAAGGCGCCACCTGCATCGATGGCTTCATAGGCCAGCCCCAGTTCCTCGGCGGCCCACAATGGCTTTCTGACATTCGACGAATTTTTCCGACCCCAGATCTTCAGCATGACCGCCTCTTTATGGATGAATGCGCAGGCAGCATACGCCGGATCAGGCGCGGCTCAAATCACTCTGCATGTCACCCAGCAACGCCGGCAATGTGTCGCTGAACAGATGCGGATAGCACTTTTGCAGGTGCTCGAAAAAGAACGTTTCGGGCACGTCGGTGAACTGGCCGTGGTCGATCAGGTACTCCATCAGTTGCTCGCCGTCGCGGTTGAAGGGATGAAAAACGCTGTCGTTGATGCCGTCGAATTCCAGCGGCGCCACATTGAACAGTTCGCAGAGTTGCTGGTTGAAGGCCGGCGTCGCCTTGACCCAGCGACCATTCAGATACAGTTCCGTATAGCCATGCATGGCGAACACATCGCTCTTGAGCAACTCAAGCAAACGCGGGGTCGAAAGGTGATTGCGCACGTCCGCCAGGCCGATCCGCGCCGGGATGCCGCAATGTCGCGCGGCACCGGCCAGGAGCGTGGCCTTGGGCACGCAATAACTCTCCCCGGCCGCCAGTGCATAACTGCCGCGCAAGGTTTCAGGGTCGCGACTGAACGTATAGGGGTTGTAGCGCACGGCTTCGCGCACCGCGTAATAGAGGTTGATCGCCTGATCAAGCGGATCGCGACTGGCGCCCCGATGCTTTTCGGCGAACTCCACCACGCAGGGGTGGTCACTATCGATGAAGCGGCCGGGACTCAGATACTCGTGCATGAGAACAATCTCCTGGGGAAGCCACGAGTCTAGCGACACCTCCAGCACAGAGATAACGACGTTTCGGCCAAACATGGGCGCATAGCCGCGTAGGAAACGAACGATTTCCCGGGCGTGTTGCCAACCCAACCTACAAAACTCATCGATGGTTTCCCACGAATTCAATCACCTCGCTCCGACCACCCTGTTTTGCGGATGCCGTCTAAGCTCTGAAGGTTGGTTTTGCCCTGGTTCACGGAGGATTAAATATGCTGCTGTTGTGGATACTGGTTCTGGTTCTCGGGATAGCTTATTTAGCCCACCGTCGCATCGCTCCCCTGCCCGCCCTGTGCATCGTCGCTGCCTATATTGTCGCGATGGGTGCCTTCAGTCACGCTCCAGGCTGGCTGCTGCTGGTTTTCTGGGTGCTGATCGCTGCGGTGGCGGCGCCGTTGTTGCTGCCCGACCTGCGCCGTAAATTCTTCAGCGCGCCGCTGTTCAGCTGGTTCCAGAAAACCCTGCCGCCGATGTCGCAGACCGAACGCGATGCGATCGACGCCGGGACCGTGTGGTGGGACGGTGAACTGTTCAGCGGTCGCCCGGACTGGAACAAGCTGCTTTCTTATCCAAAAGCGCAGCTGAGTGAAGAGGAACAGGCCTTTATCGACGGTCCGACCGAAGAACTCTGCGCCATGGTCACCGACTGGCAGATCGGGCAAGACATGGACCTGCCGCCCGAAGCCTGGACCCACATCAAGGAAAACGGCTTCTTTGCGCTGATCATTCCAAAGGAGTTTGGCGGCAAGGGCTTCTCGGCCTATGCCCACTCCCAGGTCGCGATGAAACTGGCGACCCGCAGTGGCGACCTCGCCTCCACCGTGATGGTCCCCAACTCGCTTGGCCCCGCCGAACTGCTGCTGCATTACGGCACCGACGAACAACGCAATCATTACCTGCCACGGCTGGCCCGGGGTGACGACATCCCGTGCTTCGCACTGACCGGTCCCCTGGCCGGCTCCGATGCCGGCGCCATGCCCGACACCGGGATCATTTGCAAAGGTGAATGGGAAGGCAAGGAAACTCTTGGCCTGCGCCTCAACTGGGAAAAGCGTTACATCACGCTGGGCCCGGTGGCCACCCTCCTCGGCCTGGCCTTCAAGGCCTATGACCCGGACCATTTGCTGGGTGACAAGGAAGACCTGGGCATCAGCCTGGCGCTGATCCCGACCGACACCGCCGGTGTTGAAATCGGCCGACGCCACCTTCCGCTGGGTGCCGCCTTCATGAACGGCCCGAACTCCGGCAAGGACGTCTTCGTGCCGCTGGACTTCCTCATCGGTGGCCAGGAGATGCTCGGCAAAGGCTGGATGATGCTGATGAACTGCCTGTCGGTGGGGCGTTCGATCTCTCTGCCTGCGGTCGGCACCGGTGCGGCCAAATTCACCAGTCTGGTGACCGGTCAGTACGCGCAGGTGCGTGAGCAATTCAACGTGCCACTGTCGGCGTTCGAAGGTATTCAGGAAGCCATGGCGCGCATCGGCGGCAACGCCTGGATGATGGACGCCGCCCGAATGCTGACCGCCAACGCGGTCGACCTTGGCGAGAAACCGTCGGTGCTGTCGGCGATTCTCAAGTACCACCTCACCGAACGCGGCCGCGAGTGCATCAGCCACGCCATGGATGTTCACGGCGGCAAGGCGATCATCATGGGCCCGAACAATTACCTCGGTCGCAGCTGGAATGGCGCCCCCATCTTCATCACCGTGGAAGGCGCGAACATTCTCTCGCGCAACCTGATGATCTTCGGTCAGGGCGCCATTCGCTGCCATCCGTTCGTACTCAAGGAAATGGCCCTCGCCGGTCGTGAAGACAAGGATCAGGCACTCACCGAGTTCGATGGCCTGCTGCTCAAGCACATCGGTTTCGCCGTGAGCAACGCTGCCAGCACGCTGGTGCTGAACCTCGGCTTCGGGCATTTCGAACACGCGCCTGGGAACAAGCTCAGTCAGGGTTATTTCCGCGCGCTTAATCGTCAGGCCGCCGCGTTCGCCATGCTCGCCGACCTCAGCATGATGCTGCTGGGCGGTGAACTGAAACGGCGCGAACGTTTGTCGGCGCGCCTTGGGGATGTGCTCAGCAACATGTACCTCGCCTCCGCCGCGCTCAAGCGTTACCACGACCTCGACTCGCCGGAACACATGGCGCCGCTGTTTACCTGGGCCATGGAAGAAAGCCTTGGCCAGTCGGAACGTGCGCTGGATGAATTGCTGAGCAACTTCCCGAACAAGGTGCTGGGCTGCCTGTTGCGAGTGATCGTGTTCCCATTTGGCCGTCGTCACAAAGGGCCATCGGACAAACTCGGCGCCGAAGTTGCGGCGGTGATTGGCCGGGCCAAGGGCGATCCAACCCTCGAAGAACTGCTTGGCGGTTGCTATCGTCCGCAATCGGCGGATGACGCGGTCGGTGCCCTGCAACATGCCTGCAACCTGTTGAACGCGGCGCAGCCGTTGCAGAAAAAACTGCACGTGGCGCTCAAAAGCGGTCAGGTCAAACCGACTGCCGGTGAACACGTCATCGATGCAGCGCTGGAGGCTGGGGTGTTGCAGGCGGTGGAAGCGCAGACCCTGCGTGAAGCCGAAACCGCGCGGCGCAAGGTGATCGATGTCGATGATTTCGACAAAGAAGAGCTGGCGCTGGCCGACGGAAAGGTCCGCTGATCCTGTAAAAAGGGGCGTGGGGGCTTTATACTCCCGCGCCCGTTTTGCTCTTGAGGACTTATCTCGTGTCCAACGTCGTTGCCGATCATCTTGTCTTGCTCGACCACCTGCGCAGCATCCTGGTCGCCGTAGGTGAGGCCGAACAGGTTCCCGAAGAAAGCCATGCCTTGTTCCTGGAGCGCTTCGACGAACTGCGTGCGTTGCTGCCGGTCGACCCGATCGAAAGCCAATACCTGGGCCAGGACATTCTGTGCCAGGTCATCACTCGTTATCCGCAAATTGCCCACCTGGTCCCGCGCGACCTGCTGTGGTACTTCGCCGGTGACTGCCTGCATTACATGCCCGATGATGAAATCGATTTGTACCAGGCACTGGAAGAGCGTCGTTTCGAAGCCGAACAGAACGACGAACCTTTCGACTGGAACCAGGAAAAACAGCTGCTGGCGATGTCGAACGACGACAGCAAGCACTGATTTCCGATCAGTAATGCAAAAGGCCCGCATGGTTATTCATGCGGGCCTTTTTGTGACATTGCCGAGTGATGGGGTGTCAGGGCGGGCCTATTCGCGAGCAAGCCCGCTCCCACAGTAATCTCGGTTGCTTACAAAGTTTTTGTTTACCTCCAATCTCCTGTGGGAGCGGGCTTGCTCGCGAATAGGCCCGTCAAATTAACCCATCACTCTCGGGAAACTCATACTCCGCGGCGACCTTACCCGCCTTCCCCGGCTTGCCCAACGTCGGCTCCTTCTCCAGGCACTCCACCAGATAATCAATAAACACCCGCAACTTCGGCGGCAAATACCGCGTCGGCGAATGCAGCAACCAGGCGCCGCCATGGTAAGACGCGAGAAAGGTCCAGTCCGGCAGCACTTGCACGATCAACCCCTGCTCCAGCGCATAACGCGCGGTGAAGTACGGCAGACTGCCAATCCCGATGTGCTGCAACACCGCACCCAGTCGCACGCCCGTGTGATTCGCTGCATACCGCCCGCGTACACCGACCGTCACAGCCTTGGTGCCTTTCTTGAATTTCCAGCGCGCATCGCTCGGGGTTTCGCCCAGGTAGATGCAGCTATGGTTGAGCAAGTCGTGGGGATGCGTCGGCGTGCCATGTTCGGCCAGGTACTGCGGTGTTGCGCAGAGCAAATGGTCGATGGTCAGCAATTGCCGCCCGACCAACCCGGCAGGTGGCCGATCAGTAATGCGAATCGCCAGATCAACGTTGTCGTCTATCAGATCCACCTGCCGATCCTCCAGCAACAGCTCCACATCCACTTTGGGATAACGGCGCAGAAATTCCGGCATATGCGGGTGAATTACAAATCGACCGACCGCCTTCGGAACACTGACCCGCACCAATCCTTCCGCTTCATGGGTGAACTGCCCGCTGATTTCCATCACGGATTTGGCCGCGCTGACCATCTCCTGGCAACGCTTGAACACCTCTTCACCACCGTCACTCAAGCGCAGTTTGCGCGTGGTTCGTTGCAGCAAACGCGTGGCCAGCGCCTTTTCCAGACGGGAAATGCTGCGACTCACCGCCGAAGGTGAAGACCCTAGCTGACGAGCCGCCTCGGAAAAGCTGCCGGTCTCGACAACCTTGACGAAGATCGCCATTTCACCGAGCAGAGGCAGTGGAAGATTTATGCTCACAGCGCAACAGTCCTTTGATGTTTGAACGGATTATCACGCAATTCCACGCTTCATATAATAAAAAAAGAAACTTTAATGAGGACATGGAATATGACGCTTCGCCTCTTTTTCCATAGTGATGACCTCAAGGCCAATGTGGAAGTCCTGGAATGCACGCCCCAGGAGAACGAGTTTGCGGTGGTGCTGCGCGCCACGCTGTTTCACCCCCAGGGTGGCGGTCAGCCTTGCGATACCGGCTGGATCGGCGAAAGCCAGGTCCTGCGCGTGGTCCAGGATCCGGACCGGATCATTCACTTTGTCGACCACCCGGTGAAGCTCGGCATGACGCAGATTCGGGTAGACGAGCCACGTCGCCAGTTCAATTCGCGCATGCATTCAGCCGGTCACCTGATCGGTCATTTTGTCCAGGCCCTGGGCTGGATGCCGATCAAGGCTCATCACTGGCCGGGCGAAGGTCGCGTGCAATTCAAACCGGCAGAGTCGGCAAAAGAGGTGGAGGCCGAGATGATTCATCACGCCATCGAGCAATGGGTTGCGCAGGATCTGCCACGTCTGACGTCGATGCGCGAAGGCGCCCGGGAAATTGGTTTCGGTGAACTGCCCGCCTACGGCTGCGGCGGCACCCATGTACGTAGCCTGAAGGATTTGGGCACGGTCACGATCGCTTCCCTTTCACTGAAAAAGGGAACGCTGTCAGTCCACTACAGCGTGGATTGAGCATTTTGGCGATGGCGTCCCCGTCATCGCCTGACGCCCGGGAGAGCCTGCATTCGCGGGTTCTGTTGACTATCTGATAGATGGACCTAAGACATGATGCTTGACGTCGAGCGTCTCGATGAGACGTGCATAAAAAAACTGGCCAACGAAGAAGTCCTCGCCATCCGCGTCAAAGGCCTGTTGCCCCGGCCGCTGGCGATTCAGATTGGCGACAAGATCCTCGCCCCGGGCTTCGAAGGCTATATCAATGCGCCGAGCATCGGCCGCATCGGCATGGCGTTTTATGAAGCGGAAAACCAGCCACTGCTGATCGAGGATTATTTCGATCATGCCTCGCGCAACATCGAGGAGTTGCGCAAACGCTGCGCACCCTACTCGTCCCCGGTCGACACCCTGCGCTGCATGCTCGACGAGTCCTGGCCAGCGGGTGCGCATCTGGAGAATCTCTACGGTCGCAAGATGTATGTCGGATTGTCCCGCGTGGTGAAACCGGGTGTGTGCTTCCTCGCCCATCACGACATTTTCGCCAAGGACGCCCCGGACAGTTACCAGGCCAAAAGCCTGGAAGCACAGTTCGCCTGCAACGTTTACCTGAACATGCCCAGCGAAGGTGGCGCCTTGCAGATGTGGGACCACGACATTTCCCCGGATCAATTCGACGAAATGCGTGGCGACAGCTACGGCATCGACCCGGCCTTGCTCGGTACTCCGACCCTGGAGATTCGTCCTGAGCCGGGTGATTTCATCATGTTCAATTCGCGCTGCATGCACTCGGTGACGCCGGGCGTAGCGGATCCGCGGCTGAGCCTTTCGTTCTTTGTCGGTTATCGCGGCAATGCTTCACCCCTTACTTTTTGGAGTTGAGATGTTTTCGAATTACCTGGGCGAGTTCCTGGCGCTGGCGACCATTCACTTTCTGGCGGTGGTCGCACCCGGGCCGGACTTCGCGGTGACCATCCGTCAAAGTGTGCGATTCGGCCGATTGGTCGGGATCTGCACGGCGCTGGGCATCGGTGCGGGGATTTCCGTGCACGTGCTTTACACCCTGCTCGGGGTCGGGGCGCTGATGCACACAACGCCCTGGTTGTTAACCGTGGCCAAGGTGGTGGGCGGCGCCTACATTTTGTACCTCGGTGTCTGCCTGTTGCGCAGTAAACCCAAGTCCGCGCTTGAAGGTGAGAAAGTCGCGGAGGAGCCGATTGTCGAGCAAACACTGCTGAAGGCGTTCACCACCGGTTTTCTGACCAACGCGACCAACCCCAAGGCGACGCTGTTTTTCCTGGCGATTTTCACCACGATCATCAGCGCCACCACACCGCTCAAGGTCCAGGCGCTGTATGGAGTGTGGATGTGTTTTGTGAACGCGCTGTGGTTCGTGATCGTCGCGCTGTTCTTTTCCAGCGCCCGGGTGCGATTGCTGTTCATGCGCATGGGGCATTGGTTCGAACGCACCATGGGGGTGATTTTGATCCTGTTCGCCGGACGCCTGATTCTGTCGATGTAAAACCTGCGCCCATGCAAAAGGCCCGCTCAGTCAGACTGACGGGCCTTTTTCGTTTCTGCGCCGCTTTCGCATTTCTGTGCGACAGATCCCACTTCGGGGCTCCCGCAACACTCCGTTACAGTGTTAGGTTGGAAACGTTTCTGTCTTAACGATCAGAAACTTCTCACAAACTGCCTGCAAAGGAATGCCCCCAGCAATGAATTTCTCACTCAAGCACCTGGCTGCGTCAACCCTGATTCTGGCCAGCCTTTCGTCGTTTACCCTGACAGCGCAGGCCAACATCACTCCGCAACAAAGCGCGGCGATCCTCAAGTCCTTCAGCGACGCATCGGTCACGGATTTCCGGCAATTCCTGGGAGGCCTGGCCAAGAGTGACCTCGGTAAAACCGACAATCTCGGTCCGGCCATCAGCGCCTTCCTCGGCAACAAAACCCTTGCGCCAGAGCAGCAGAACGAAATCCATCGCCTGCTTGGCCTCTACGCACGGGTTAAATACGGCGCCGCTGCCACCGAGACCCTGCGCGAGTTGGTGGCCATCCCGACCTTCCGCGTGGACGGCGTTGATCAGCACGACAATCCCGAATTCATCAAGATCGCCGACAAGATCAAGGGCCTGGCCCAGGCCTTCAACCTGAACTTCCGCAACATCGACAATCGCGTCTATGAAATCACCCTTGAAGGCAGCAGCGATGAAGTCGTGGGCATTCACGCGCATGCTGACGTAGTGCCGGTGACGCCGGAGAACTGGGTCCTGAAAGACGGCACCAAACTCGACCCGTTCAAGGTCGCCCTGATCGGCGACCGCATGTATGGCCGGGGCACCGAGGACGACAAGAACGGCATCGTGGTAGCGCTTTATGCGATGAAGATCATCAAGGAGGAGAAGTTGCCGCTGGCGCGCAATTTCAAGCTGCTGGTCGACACTACCGAAGAAACCACCGGCGACGCCATTCCTTATTACTTCGAACACAACCCGACGCCCAACTACAACCTGGCGCTGGATGGCGGCTACCCCGTGGTAATTGCGGAGAAAGGCTACGGCACCGTGATGGCGAACTTTGCCAAGCGCAAGGCTGAGGGCACGGGCGCCGAAATCATCTCGATGACCGGCGGCATGGCCACCAATCAGATTCCGTCGACATCGGTCGTCACCCTTTTGACTGAGAAGCCTGCTGAATTGGCCGCCAGCCTGCAGAAGGCCGGCGCCGATTACGCCAAAAGCAATGGCGGCAACTTCGACGTCACCGCCAAGGTCGATGGCAAGGACGTGAAGCTGACGGTCACCGGCGTTTCCGCCCACTCCTCGGAGCCCGAATCCGGCGTCAACCCGGTGTCCAGAATGCTGGTCTTCATCAACAGCCTCGACGGCAAGGTCGCGCTCAAGCACAACCACATCACCGATGCCGCCCGTTACGCTGCGGACAACTGGGGGCTGGATTACCTGGGTAGCCAATTGGGGGTCGGTTTTTCCGATGCCTTCATGGGGCCACTGACCGCGTCGCTGACTTATGTGGCCATGGATGACAAAACCTTCAAGCTCGCGGTCAACCTGCGGGTGCCGAAGGGCAAGTCCCCGGAAACCCTCAAGACCGAAATCGCCGACAAGCTTGGCGCCTGGAGCAAGAAGACCGACGTTGCGGTGGCCTTCGATTACTCGATCGCCGAGCCGATGTACCGAAATCCTGAAGGCGAATGGGTCAAGGCCTTGCTCGCTGTGGCCAGCGAAAACCTGGGTATGGAACACAAGTACGGCACCTCCGCCGGCGCCACCTCGGTCCATGAATTGCCCAATGGCGTGCAATTCGGCCTGGCCCGGCCCGAGGTCAAATACACCGGGCACACCGACAACGAGTTCAAGACGGTTGACCAGTTCCTGCTGGACCTGCAGATCGTGACGGAGATGATGGGGCGCATCGGGCAGTTGCCGAAGCTCTGATCGCCTTTCGGACCCGCTGCTATGGCGGGTCCGACGCGTGGTCTTTTTGATTCCAGCACAAACAGAAAAAGGACCTTGAGGTCCTTTTTCATGGATGACGCACAAACAAAAACGCCGCTCATCACTGAGCGGCGTTTTCGTTAAATATGGAGCGGGAAACGAGACTCGAACTCGCGACCCCGACCTTGGCAAGGTCGTGCTCTACCAACTGAGCTATTCCCGCAAATGGCGTCCCCTAGGGGACTCGAACCCCTGTTACCGCCGTGAAAGGGCGGTGTCCTAGGCCACTAGACGAAGGGGACACGCTAACTGAAACACATGGTGTGTATTTCAGTGCCCAAATCCGCATCTTAAGATGTCGGCTCTGGTTTCACTCAGCGCTGCCCGAAAGCAACGCTGCTTAAAATTGGAGCGGGAAACGAGACTCGAACTCGCGACCCCGACCTTGGCAAGGTCGTGCTCTACCAACTGAGCTATTCCCGCTTATGGCGTCCCCTAGGGGACTCGAACCCCTGTTACCGCCGTGAAAGGGCGGTGTCCTAGGCCACTAGACGAAGGGGACACACGTACAACATTCACTCCCTACCGCGTTTCGCTGTGTGCTTTACGCTGTAAGTGGCGCGCATTCTATGGATGGATTGAGGGGTCGTCAACCCCCAGATATAAATTTATTTAAATCAATGACTTCGCCCTGCTTTCAGCCGGGATTCCGGCTTTTCCGCCTGCTGACCTTTGGCGGCTATATTCTGGCAACCACCAAGGCGTTATAGTCCGCCGCCGAAGATGATGGCAATGTGATCCACCTTTGCCAGCATTTATATAAGTCGAACCACGGCCGATATAAAGACAGCCACAACCGATTCAACTCGTCGAGCGGCCCTATGCGCCCAAATGCCAAGCCACTACACTCGATCGCGAACCCTATAAAGAGGTCTTACCGGTGACACCACTCATGATCACCCTGCTAGTCGTAGCCGGGATCGCACTATTGATCGCCATTGGCTACATGAACCATGTGGTGGAAAACAACAAGCTGGAAAGGGCCCGTACCAAGGTTGAACTCAACGACCGCTTGCGTCGCTGCGGCGAAATCACCGAGACCTTCCCCGGTCAGTTGATGACACCGGCGCTCAAGCTGCTGTTGACCCGTCTGGAGCTTAACGTTTGCCAGCGTTTGCTCAACCTGGAAAAAACCAGCGCCAACCTCAGGGCCCGGATTAGCGAACTGGAAGCCCTGGCCGCGCAAGGCGAATCGATCCCGGTCAACAACCCGCCGGCACCGATCCAGACCGAAGCCAAGGCCAAGGACGTGCGTTTCCTGCTCGAAGCCCTGCACGGCCAAATCACCCGCGCCGCGCAGGACGGCTTCCTGCCGACCAACGAAGCCAAGCGCTGGATCCGCGAAGTGCGCCACATCCTGGTCCTGCTGCACATCGAATTCTTCAACAACCTCGGCCAGCACTGCCTGCAACAAAACCAGCCAGGCCAGGCCCGCCTCGCTTTTGAACGCGGTGTGCAATACCTGCGTAAACAACAGGAACCGCAGGTCTACGCCGAACAACTCGAATATCTGGAAAAACTCCTGGCTCGCGCCAACGCCATGGTGATGGACAACATCGCCGCTGTTGAAAGCGAGACCAACCAGTTGAACGCAGGCCTCAAGGAAGTCGAGGCGGATGCGGACTGGAAGAAGAAAGTGATTTACGACTGATCCGAAGCAGCAAAAAGAAGCCACCGCGAGGTGGTTTTTTTTTTGAGTTGGGTTTGGTGGTTGAGTACTGCCGGAGAAGAGATTGGTCGGCTGTCAGGCCGCCATCGCTGGCAGGCCAGCTCCCACAGTGGAATTTTGTACATCCGCAAGATCTTGGTCGGCTGTCAGGCCGCCTTCGCGGGCAAGTCGGATCGCCGCACCGCTCGCTCCTACAGGGGGTCGGCGTACGCGCTTCGCTTTTCACCACTCAATAGGCCGAGCGTTAGCTCGCCTGCTTTTGATTTTGATCTGCCCGCCCCTTTCGGGAGGCTGAGTGGAGGTGTTCATCCGGGGAGTGGCGCGCAGCGCCGTTCGACGCAGTCGAACACGCTGCATGTAGGTCGTCGCGAAGCAGACCGGAGGGCAGTGTCCCCGGATGGATACCGGAGCGAAGGAACGCCGAGCCTAGGCGAGGGGCCGGACGTTTGGGGCGAGACCTTTGGTTACTTTGGGGCGTTTGCCAAAGTGACACGCCGTAAGGGCGGAACCATTAGCAGCCGTTACCGCAGGAATGGATATGTACACATGAGGGAAATAGGTCGGCTATCAGGCCGCCTTCGCGAGCAAGCCCGCTCCCACAGTAGATCTGTGTACATATGCGGGGCCCAGATCAGAGCCGAAAGTGCCCGACCATCCGCTTCAACTCAACCCCCAGCTGCGCCAGCTCAATACTCGACGCCGCATTCCCCCGCATCGCCAACGAAGACTGATCCGCACTCGCCCGAATACTCGTCACACTGCGATTAATCTCCTCAGCCACCGAACTCTGCTCCTCGGCCGCCGCCGCAATCTGCTGGTTCATCTGCTGAATCAACGACACCGCCGCCGCAATACTCCCCAGCGCACTCTCCGTCTGCAATGCATCACTCACCGCCAGCTTCACCAGCTCACCACTGTTCTGAATCTGCTGCACCGACGACTGCGCCGCCGAACGCAAGGCACTCACCAGGCGCTCAATTTCCTCGGTCGATTGCTGAGTGCGCTTGGCCAACGCCCGAACCTCATCCGCCACCACCGCAAATCCCCTGCCCTGCTCGCCGGCCCGGGCCGCCTCGATCGCCGCATTCAGCGCCAACAGATTGGTTTGCTCGGCAACACTCTTGATCACACTCAGCACCGTGCCAATGTTCTGAATTTCCGCACTCAGACTTTCGATGCTCGAACTGGCCGACGTCGCCGAGTCTGCCAGCTGTTCGATGCGCGCCATGCTCTGACGCACCACTTGCTGGCCACTTTCAACCTTACCGTCCGCGGTTTGCGCAGCCTGAGCAGCTTCCTCCGCGTTACGCGCCACATCGTGCACCGTCGCCGTCATCTGATTCATCGCCGTGGCGACCTGCTCGGTTTCTTCCTTCTGGCTACTGACCTCAAGGTTGGTCTGCTCGGTCACCGTCGACAGCGATTGCGCCGAACTCGCCAACTGCTCGATACCGGCCTGCAAACCGCTGACGATGGTGCTCAGCCCCGCCCCCATCTGTTGCATGGCCTGCATCAACTGGCCGATTTCGTCACGGCGCGTCACTTCAACCGTCGCACTCAAATCACCCGCAGCAATCTGCTGAGCGACACGAATCACACTGCGCAACGGCGCCACGATCAACCGGGTAATCACCCACGCTGCAATCAACCCGACCAGCAACGCCAGGGCTGAGGAGCCGATGATCAGCATCGAATTCTTTTTCAGCTCGGCCTGCATCGACTGGTCTTCGGCGACATAAGCCTGATCGACCCGCTCCACCACTTGCGCCGCACGCTGGTGCAGTTGCTCGTAGACAGTTTTTTCCTGGGCCAACAGGCCGGTGTATTCCGTCAGTTTCTCGCTGAAACTGTTGATGTGACCCGCCACTTCATTGAGGACCGTCTGATAGCCCTCATCCTTGACCGTGGTCTTCAACTGCTCGGCCTGAACCTGCGCCTGTTCGGCCTGTTCTATCTTGCCCTGCCCGGCGCTGTCATCGCCCTTGCGGCTCTGGTCCAGACGCACACGCGCTTCGTTCATGGCCTGCAGCATCAACCGCGACACCTGGCTGACCTGATTGGCCTGCTCGATGAACTGCCCTCCATCCTTGCCTTCGGACTCCTTCAAGGTATAGGCGCCGTCATCGGCAAGCCCTGCTTGCAGGACATCAAGGTTATTGGCCACGCTGGACACCGACCAGCTGGCCATTTCCAGGGCCAGGTCCTTGGCCTGACTCAGCGAGACGAATTCGTCGAAAGCCTTGCGATAGGCCCCCAGGGACTGCTCGACGTCATTCATCACCGGCACGTTGGCCGCTGACGCAGCCTTGAGCTGCGTGGCCAAGGCGATCAGGCCATCAACACCCTGGCGCAGGGCATCGGCGGTTTTCGGGTTGCCGTGCAAGGCGTATTCCTGTTCAAGCAGTCGCACCTTGAGCAAACCGCTGTTGAGCGACGACATCTGCTTGAGCCCGTCGAAGCGCTGACTGATGGTTTGCAGGGACCAAACGCCGATGGCTGCCACCAGGGCCGTCAGCAGCAGCACCAATACAAACCCGACACCCATTTTTTTTGCCATACCGAGGTTGGCAAAACGTCCTTGCACGGCCGAAATCATTGCACTTAGTCCCCTGACATAGTCTGTTGACGCAGATTCGCAACGGGCATTCGCCAGCACAAGTCTCTGGCGTCGGAATAATGGCAAAAAGCTACGCCCACGTCGTTTTCAGAACGTTTTAGGTCGATTCGCAGCGGTTGCCTGAAAAAACGCCCGAGCGCGGGGATCGCAGGCATAAGCCACGTTGATGCGTTGCCAGTCACTGGCCTGTCCCCCAGGACTGAAGGCTGTGGCAGAAGACAGCAGCACACCGCAGCGCCGGGCCTGTTTGCGCACCTGAGCGTAGTCGGACATGCGCGATCGCGCCCAGATGAACAGGCCGCCGGCCGGCTTGCCGAAAACCTCCCATTCAGCGTCTTCAAGCACTTGCAACGCAGCCTCTCTGTCCATGTTCAAACGCTGGCGCTGACGCTGGACCAGTTTGCGGTATGCGCCGCTGGTCAACAGGCAAGCCAGCACCGATTCGCAGAACCTCGAGGCCCCCATGCTGCTGATCATCTTGACCTCGGCCAGTCGCGATATCACCCCTTCACCGGCCACGACAAAGCCGACCCGCAATGAACTGCTGAGGGTTTTCGAGTAGCTGCCGACGTAGATGACGTTGTCATCGATACCCAACGCGGCGAGGCGAGTGCCCGGGCCACAATGCAAATCTGCATAGACGTCATCTTCAATCACCAGCACGCCATGGGTTTTGGTCAATTGCAAAACCTGCTGCGTCACCGCGGGCGCCAGGCAGCTGCCCGTCGGGTTGTGGTAGAAGCTGTTGATGAATAGCGCGCGGGGCCTGTGCTTCAACAGCAACGCTTCAAGCTGCGCTGTGTCGGGTCCGCGCGGGTTGCGCGGCACCTCGATCATGGTCACGCCATGCAGCCTGAGCAAGTCGAATAACAACGGATACCCCGGACTTTCCACCACCACGCAATCACCCGGCTTGAGCAAGGTACGTACGATCAGGTCGAGCCCCTGACTGGCACCTGCGGTGGTCAGAATACGGTTTTCGTCCACCTCGATACTGAGCTGTTTGAGGCGTTTGAGGATTTGCAGGCGCAAGGCAGGCAGGCCCAGTGCCGTGCTGTAGTTGAACAACCCGGCCATGTCGGTCCGGCTGACCTGACGAATCGCGTAGCTCAGGTCGTCCGTTTCGCGCCAGCTTTCGGGCAACCCGCCACAGCCCAGCTTGAGTTCGCTCGAGTGCCCGCCCTGCTGCACTTGCGCCCCTTCGAACCACGGGCAATCCTGTTGTTCCGGAACGGCCACAGCCGGCGTGGCAACAACGAAACCGGCGCCATGCCGCGAAGCCAGAACGCCTTGCGTCACCAGCCGCTCACAGGCTTCGATGACGCTGGATTGACTGAGCAGATTGGCCCGCGCGATGTGCCGCGCAGAAGGTAAACGCGTCCCGGGCAGCACCTCGCTCTGACGGAGCCAGACGGCCAACGCGTCGACGATTTGCTGTACGACCGGCACCAATGCCTGTCGATCGATTCTCAATTCCATGAGCAAGCAAACTCCTGTCCATTTGCGGAAAACAGTTAATCACAGGTCTGCTGGATCGAATGTGCGACAACGCCGCCAAAACCCTCGGTTCTAACCATTTGAAACACATTGTTCGTCCCTTTCACGAAACCATGAAAAAGCCCGCACGTGTGCGGGCTCTTTCCTACGCTGCAAACCTTGTGTGTCAGAACGCCGTAACACCACCGTCCACGGCCAGGGAGTGACCTGTGGTAAACGCTGCACCATCGCTGCACAGATACAGCACCGCGCTGGCGATTTCCTCGACCTTGCCGATGCGGCCGACCGGGTGCATGGCATTGGCGAACTCGCCCTTCTTCGGGTCCGCTTCATAGGCACGGCGGAACATATCGGTGTCGATCACCGCCGGACACACCGCGTTCACGCGAATCTTTTTCTTGGCGTATTCGATGGCCGCCGACTTGGTCAGACCGATCACCGCGTGTTTTGACGCCGCGTAAATGCTCATCTTCGGCGCCGCACCAAGGCCTGCCACCGAGGCAGTGTTGACGATCGCACCACCGCCCTGGACCAGCAGCAATGGCAACTGGTACTTCATGCACAGCCAGACGCCTTTGACGTTGACACCCATGATCGCGTCAAACTCATCGATCGTGCCTTCAGCCAGTTTGCCTTTCTCGATCTCGATGCCGGCGTTGTTGAAGGCATAGTCCAGACGGCCGTAGGTATTCACCACCTCGTCCATCAGATTTTTTACATCGCTTTCCACAGTGACGTTGCAGCGCACGAAGGTCGCTTCGCCGCCCGCTGTACGAATCAGTGCCACGGTGCCTTCGCCCCCGGCGGTGTCCATGTCCGCCACCACCACTTTCAACCCTTCGGCGGCGAATGCCTGGGCGGTCGCGCGGCCGATACCGTTGGCAGCGCCGGTCACCACAGCGACCTGGCCGGAAAACGTCATGCTCATTGTTATGTCCTCGAAGAGATGAATGCGGGGGATCGCGTGTTCGCAGTCTAGCCACAGGCGTGTGTGACACGGCAGCACTATCAAAAGCCCGGTTGGGCGACCATGAGTTGCAGTGATAGAACGGCGGCACTGACTATCACTGCACTGGATCGATGTGCATTCGCCGCATCAGCCAAACTTGCGGCATCGATCATGAAGGGCTATCAACAAAGCTTCATTCATCTTGAGTGCCTGTCATGACTTCCCAGACCAATCGCCAGTTCCTGCTCGCCAAACGTCCGGTGGGCGCGGCTACCCGCGAGACCTTTACCTATCAGGAAGTGCCAGTCGGCGAACCGGCTACGGGTCAGATCCTGGTCAAAAACGAATACCTGTCCCTGGACCCGGCCATGCGTGGCTGGATGAACGAGGGCAAGTCCTACATTCCGCCGGTCGGTATCGGCGAAGTCATGCGCGCATTGGGTGTAGGCAAAGTCGTTGCCTCGAACAATCCCGGGTTTGCGGTCGGGGACTACGTCAACGGTGCCTTGGGCGTGCAGGATTATTTCCTCGGCGAGCCACGGGGTTTCTACAAGGTCGATCCGAAACTGGCCCCGCTGCCGCGTTACCTGTCCGCGCTGGGCATGACCGGGATGACCGCGTACTTCGCGCTGCTCGATGTCGGCGCACCCAAGGAAGGTGACACCGTGGTGCTGTCCGGCGCCGCCGGTGCAGTGGGCAGCATTGCCGGGCAGATCGCCAAGATCAAAGGCTGCCGCGTGATCGGCATTGCGGGCGGAGCGGACAAGTGCAAATTCCTGATCGACGAACTTGGGTTTGACGGCGTCATCGACTACAAAAACGAAGACGTGCATGCCGGCCTGAAACGCGAATGCCCAAAAGGCGTCGACGTGTATTTCGATAACGTCGGCGGCGACATTCTCGATGCGGTACTGGGTCGCCTGGCCATGAAAGCGCGGGTGGTGATTTGTGGCGCGATCAGCCAGTACAACAACAAGGAAGCGGTCAAGGGCCCGGCCAACTACTTGTCGTTGCTGGTCAATCGCGCGCGGATGGAAGGCTTCGTGGTGATGGATTACGCCGCGCAGTTCGCCGCCGCCGGACAGGAAATGGCCGGGTGGATGGCCAAGGGGCAACTCAAGAGCAAGGAAGACATTGTTGAAGGGCTGGAGACGTTCCCGGAGACGCTGATGAAGTTGTTCAGCGGCGAGAATTTCGGGAAGTTGGTACTGAAGGTCTGACCCAATAGTTGATTCAACACAAAACCAATGTGGGAGCGGCGGTGCGACGATTCGACTTGCTCGCGAATGCGGAGTGTCAGTCAACATCAATAGTGACTGATACACCGCCTTTGCGAGCAAGTCGAATCGTCGCACCGCCACTCCCACATTTGGATTTGCGGTGCCTGGTCAGGACAGTTCGGCCACGACTGCTGCCAACGCCTTGGCCGGATCCGCCGCCTGGCTGATCGGACGACCAATCACCAGATAATCAGAACCGGCATCCAGCGCCTGGCGCGGAGTCAGGATACGGCGCTGATCGTCCTGGGCACTGCCCGCCGGTCGAATCCCCGGAGTCACCAATTGCAGCGACGGGTGCGCCGATTTCAGGGCCTGGGCTTCCAGGGCCGAGCACACCAGACCGTCCATTCCGGCTTTTTCCGCCAGTGCCGCCAAGCGCAGCACCTGCTCCTGTGGCTCGATGTCCAGGCCGATACCCGCCAGATCTTCACGCTCCATGCTGGTCAGCACGGTCACGCCGATCAACAGTGGTTTCGGGCCGGTACGCTGATCGAGTACTTCGCGGCAGGCGGCCATCATGCGCAGACCGCCGGAGCAATGAACGTTGACCATCCACACGCCCATTTCCGCCGCTGCCTTTACTGCCATGGCGGTGGTGTTCGGGATGTCGTGGAACTTGAGGTCCAGGAACACTTCGAAACCCTTGTCACGCAAGGTGCCGACGATTTCCGAGGCGCAGCTGGTGAACAGCTCCTTACCGACTTTGACCCGGCACAGCTTCGGGTCCAACTGGTCGGCCAGCTTCAGTGCGGCGTCACGGGTGGGGAAATCCAGGGCGACGATGATAGGAGTCTGGCAGACGGACATGAGCGGGCTCTCAGGCAGGACGAAATCGGCGCGCATTGTAGCGGAACCAGCGCCACTGCGGGACCCGATGATCGGTAAATCGTCCCGAAGACTCAAGCAAGCCTAGCCCCTGCGCCGATTGTGTCGAGCTCGATACACACACGACACGCCCACAACACCCTTCTTCGCTACCCTCGGCAGCCGCAACACGTCCTTACAGCACTTCCCGCCTCCGGGCCGGACGCCTATGCTGAAACCACAACCTCGCAGCCCATCTTTGTGGTTGGCAGCCTACCTGGCAGATGAACGCACGCATGCACAGCACCCCAGCACCTCTGAACGACGATCAAAAAGCGCCCGCGGACGACAAACGCTGGAGCATTCGCGCCCTGATCGTCGACGATGACGTCCCGATCCGCGAGTTGATGATCGACTACCTGGCCCGCTTCAACATCCACGCCAGCGGAGTCACCGACGGCGCCGCGATGCGCCTGGCGCTGCAAGCGGAGCATTTCGACGTGGTGGTACTCGACCTGATGCTGCCCGGCGAAGACGGTTTGTCGCTATGCCGCTGGCTGCGCGCTGAATCGGACATCCCGATCCTGATGCTCACTGCCCGCTGCGAACCCACCGACAGGATCATCGGCCTGGAACTGGGCGCCGACGACTACATGGCCAAGCCCTTCGAACCACGAGAACTGGTCGCGCGGATTCAGACCATTCTGCGTCGAGTGCGCGACGACCGCACTGAACAGCGTGCGAATATTCGCTTCGACAACTGGCGGCTGAACAGCGTGCTGCGTCAGTTGATCGCCGCTGATGGCCTGGTGGTGCCGTTGTCGAACGCCGAATTCCGCCTGCTCTGGGTGTTCATCGAACGTCCGCGTCGGGTGCTCAGCCGTGAACAACTGCTGGACGCCGCCCGCGGCCGTTCGATTGAAGCGTTTGATCGCAGCATCGACCTGCTGGTCTCGCGCCTGCGCCAGAAGCTCGGCGATGACCCGAAAGCCCCGCAGTTGATCAAGACCGTTCGCGGCGAGGGTTATCTGTTCGACGCGAGGGACATCGGCTGATGCGGGCGCGCTTCGATACGCTGTTCGGCCGTCTGTTTGGCGTGCTGCTGCTGGCGATCATCCTGGCGCACCTGTTGGCGTTTGCCTGGTTTCACCATTACGGCCCGCCGCCGCCTCCACCGCCGCCGGCGTTTTCCGAAGGCATGGGCGGACAGCGACCGCCCATGGACCCGCGCTTCGAAAACCGGCCACCGCGGCCGTGGTTTGGCGGCCCCTTGGTGCCGCTGACGTTCCAGTTTGTCTCGCTGATCATTGCCGCGTGGTACGGCGCCAAACTGCTGACTCGGCCGATCCAGCGCCTGAGTGACGCCGCCGAGCGCTTGAGCGAAAACCTCGACAGTCCGCCTTTGGATGAGTCCGGCCCAAGGGAGGCGCGGCAGGCGGCCCACACCTTCAACCTGATGCAGAAACGCATTATCGAGCAGGTGCAGCAGCGCTCAAGAATGCTCGGCGCAGTGTCCCACGATCTGCGCACGCCGCTCTCTCGTCTCAAGCTGCGGCTGGAGCAGATCGAGGACGACAAGCTGCAGGGCCAGATGCGCCAGGATCTGGACGACATGATCAGCATGCTCGACGCCACCCTCACCTATTTGCACGAACAGCGCACCAGCGAAGCCGAACAATGGATGGACGTGCAGGCGCTGGTGGAATCCTTGAGCGAAAACGCCCAGGACCAAGGTGCCGACGTCCAGGCCAGCGGCCACTGCGCGCCGCTGCAAGTGCAGCCGATGGCCCTGCGCTCATGCATCAACAATTTGCTGGACAACGCCCTGCGCTATGCCGGGCATGCGCGAATAACGCTCGAAGATAACCGTGAGCAACTGGTGATCCGCGTTATCGACCACGGCCCGGGTATCGCGCCGGACAAACGTGAAGCGGTGTTCGAGCCGTTCTTTCGCCTGGAAGGTTCGCGTAATCGCAATTCGGGCGGCGTCGGCCTGGGCATGACCATTGCTCGCGAAGCGGCTGAACGACTGGGCGGGCAGTTGAGCCTGGAAGAAACACCCGGTGGCGGTCTCTCCGCCGTCATCCACCTGCCCCGCACCTGAGACATACACCAACCCCCTGTCTGGCCTGATGCCTGTGTGTACCACTCGGTACAAACCTCACACACCCACGACACCTTGCCCCTTGACGCTGCATAAGCCGGTGCACCCGCCGGTTTTTCCATTCCAGGGAGTGAGCCCAATGATTGGTAGCGTCAGCAATTACACGAGCTATACCAGCACCAACAGCACCACAACCAACAGCGCCCGCAGCCAGCAGTTTCAGAAAGAACTGTTCGCCAAGCTCGACAGCAACAGCGACGGCGCGGTGGATCAGGACGAGCTCAAAAGCGCCCTGTCGCAGAAAACCGACGATGGTCTTCTGGTCAGCCTGAGCAAGAACTTTGGCGACCTGGACAGCGACGACAGCGGTAGCCTGAGCAGCGAGGAAATGGCGGCGATGGCGCCACCGCCACCGCCCCATGGCCAGGCACCGAACACCGAACTGGCCGACGCACTCATCAGTGCCCTGGATGCCGACGGTGACGGCGTGATCAGCGGCGACGAATTGAGCAGCGGTCTGAGCAACGCTGGCAGCGACACCGACAGCACAGAAATCTTCTCGGCCCTGGACAAGAACCAGGACGGCACCGTCAGCAAGGACGAACTCGCCGCCAGCCTCACCCCGCCGCCACCGCCGCCACAGCAGGTGTCCAGCGAAGAGCTGTTCAGCCAGCTGGATACGGACAGCGATGGCAGCGTGACCGCCAGCGAATTGAGCAGCGCGTTGCAGGCGAGCAACGGCACTTCCTCGACCAGCACCGACACCAGCGCCGCGTTGCTCAAGGTGTTGGACAGTGACAGCAGTGGCGGGGTCAGCAGCGATGAGTTGAAAGCGGCGCTGCAAACAGGTAGTGAGAAAACAAGCGACGAGTTCAACGTCAATGAAGCGCTGAACAAAATGATCGCCAATCTGAGCAAGCAGTATTCGCTCGATAACGTGGCGACGGTGGGCAAATACCTGAACGTCGCGACCTGAGCCAAGCGTTTAGCCTGACAGACCGCGTCGCCTGCTTCGCGAGCAAGCCCGCTCCCACACAGGATTCAGGTGAAGCACATAAAGTGTGAACATCACTGAACCCTGTGGGAGCGGGCTTGCTCGCGAAGAGGCCCTCAGCCCCACCGAAAATCTTAGGGCCGGCGATCGTCTACCCGCGCATGACTCTTGCTCCAGTCCGTCAACAGACTGTACGCAACCGCCAGCAACGTAGGCCCGATAAACAACCCGATAAACCCGAACGCAATCAACCCGCCAAACACACCCAACAACACGATCACCAACGGCAAATTCCCGCCCCGGCTGATCAGGTACGGCTTCAGCACGTTGTCGACGCCGCTGATGATGAACGTGCCCCAGCATCCCAGGAACACCGCCATTCCGTACTCGCCCTTCCAGGCCAGCCACGCCGTGGCCGGAATCCACACCAGCGGTGGGCCCATCGGAATCAGGCTGAGCATGAAGGTCACGATGCCCAGCACCAGCGCCCCGGGCACCCCGGCAATCAGGAACCCGATCAACGCCAGAACCGCCTGCGCCGCTGCCGTGCCGATCACCCCGTTCACCACCCGTTGCACGGTCCCGGCCACGAGTTCGATGTAGTACCCGGCACGATCACCGATCAGCCGTTCCAGCAAACCATGGACAAACGCCGCCAGCCGCGGCCCGTCGCGATAAAAGAAGAATACAAAGACGATGCTCAATGTCAGCTCGAGAATGCCGCCGCCAATCTGCGCGCTTCGTGCCAGCAGCCAGTTGCCGACCTGACCCAGATAAGGCTTGATCGCCACCATCATCGCCGCGCCTTGCTGATCGATGCTGTTCCAGATCACGACCAACCGCTCGCCCACCAAGGGAACACCACCCAGCCAGGTCGGCGCTTCCGGCAAACCGTCCATCTGCACATCCTTGATGAACGCAGTGGCATCACGCACATGGTCCGCCAGGTTAAACCCGAGCCACACCAGCGGCACCGCCACCAGCAACATCCAGCCCAGTGTCAGCACCAGCGCGGCCAGGGATTCGCGGCCGTTGAGCCAACGGGTCAGCAACCGCATCAACGGCCAACTGGCGAACGCCAACACCGCGCCCCAGAACAGCGCCGACCAGAACGGCGCCATCACCCAGAAGCTCGCGCCAAACAGCACCAGGAGCAGGATCTGCACCAACAGCCGATCGTTATTGGGCATGTGAAGTCTCGAAAGAATCAGTCAGAAAAGAATAGGCGAACGCACCGGGCGCGTCCGCCTGATACAGCTTATCGCAACAGTTCGATGTGCAGGCCAGAGCCTTCGACGTTGCCGGCTTCCATCCGTGCCGCACGCACGCCCTGCCCGATCAGCGCCTGACGCCAGGCTTCGGCCTTGGCTCCGGAAACACTGACCCGCAACGTGGTGTCGAGGTTCAAGCCGCGAGAAATCAAACGCAGCCAGGCGTCGTCGGGATCAGCGCTCAGCGTCGGGAAATCGAGTTCACCGGTGCTTTTGAGCTCTCGCAGCAGCGTCGCCGAGGTCGGCAGCAAATCACCCAGCGGCGCAGCAGCGTCGAATTGTTCGACGTGCAGATACGCTTTGCGATTACCGCGAGTGATGCTGTAAAGCGCAACGAGCGTGTTGTCCTGTGGCGCCGCCAGTCGCAGCAGCAAATACGCCTGCTGATCATCGGCACCATAAAGCTTGGCGTTGGTGAACACTTCGTTGGCCCACAGGCTGCTTTCCCCGCAATCACGCGCCTGGCACCAGAACAGCAACTCGGCGCCCTGCTTCTGCAAGGCTTCGCGCGCCGCCGTGAAGGCATCGTTGGAGGAGTGTTCCGGAGGCAACTCGTAGGTCACCGAAGTGGTTTGCCCCCGCGCGCTGACCTGACCATCGAAACGCAACTGCCCGCTGATCTTGCGGATCGAACCCAGCGGATAAATCCGCTCGAGCTCGGCGGCCGGACGATAGTCGACGATCTGCGCATCGGCCATGCGCGGCACGATAGGCAAGTCCTGACTGCCCGGGACATCGGCGGCAAACGACAAGGGACTGAAACAACACAGCGCCAGCACACTGAATGAACGCATGGATAGACTCATCGGATCAGCATGGCCTGGGCGCCCTTGACGACACTGGCATCATCGATGCGCTCGGGCACCAGCAAACCGCGCTGGACCGCCGGACGCGCTTCCATGGTTGCCATCCAGCGCTGCAAGGCCGGCAAACCTTCAACCTCGACACCGGACCGCTCATGGCCACGCACCCAAGGAAAGGTGGCGATGTCGGCAATGCTGTACTCGTCCGCCAGAAACTCCACGGCTTGCAGGCGCGTGTCGAGCACTTCATAGAGGCGACGGGTTTCATGTTGATAGCGGTCGATGGCGCCCTGGAGTTTTTCCGGAAAGTAGCGGAAAAAGACGTTGGCCTGGCCTTGCATCGGCCCGATCCCACCCATCTGGAACATCAGCCATTGCAGGACGACCGAGCGCCCTTTCGGGTCCCTGGGCAGCAGTTTGCCACTCAGTTCAGCGAGGTAAATCAGGATGGCGCCGGATTCGAACACGGCAAAATCACCGTTGGCGCGGTCGACAATCGCCGGTATCCGGCCATTGGGATTGATCTTGAGGAAGTCCGGTGACTTCTGTTCCTTTTTGTCGAAACTCAAGGCGTGCACCGTGTAGGGCAGGCCGAGTTCCTCGAGCACGATAGAGACCTTGTGGCCATTCGGGGTCGCAGCGGTGTAGAGATCTATCATGGTTGTCTCCCATTTCAACCCGCCCAGCCTCGACAGTTGCCCGGCGCAAGTCAAGGAACGGCGAAGAACCTATTGAAACAGTCTGCGACAAGGTCGGCGCCGGGTTCGTCATTCAGGTGCAAATGATGACCGCCTGGCAGCTGTTCACGGCTAAAGGGTAGACGCTCCAGCAATTCGGGATGTTTGGCGAGCATGCCGTCTGCGGCAACCACCAACAACGCAGGACAACTGACTCGCTGGACGAAGGCCATCGCCTGCTCGGTGGTAAGACGCAACGGCGATGGCAACGTGAGACGGTTGTCGGTGCGCCAGGTGTAACCGCCCGGCACCGGCATCAAACCCCGTTGGGCCAACAGCTCGGCGGCTTCGCGACTCACCGCCACCAGGCCTTTCATTCGTGCCTCGATGGCGCGGTCCAGGGTGTTGTAGACCGGTTTGCGTTTTTCCTGCAAATCCAGCTGCGCTTGCAGGGCCATGCCCATGCGTTCGGCGGCATTCTCGCCTTTGTCCGTAGGAGGAATGATGCCGTCGATCAACGCCAGATGCGTGACGCGTTCCGGCATCGACCCGGCAATGATCAACGAAGCGATCGCGCCCATGGAGTGCCCCATCAGTGCAAAACGCTTCAGGCCCAGCTGTTCGGCGACTTGCAGCACATCGTGGGCGTAGTCCCACATCGCGTAGCCGGCACCGGTCGGGCGATGCCCGGAATGACCGTGACCGGCCATGTCCAGGGCGATGATGCGCAGACCTTTGAGCTTCGGCGCCAGCCGGGCAAAGCTGTTGGCGTTATCCAGCCAGCCGTGCAAGGCAATCACCGGCAAGCCGTCTTCAGGGCCGAACAGGTGCGCGGCCAGCTCGATGTGCGGCAGGCTCAGGCGAACTTCTTCGACGACGTGGCTCATGCGCAGTCCTGCTGGCGACGACCTTCCCAGCGGCTGAACAGGTTTTTCAGCAGCATGGCGGTTTCTTGCGGACGTTCGAGGGGGAACATGTGGCCGCCGGGCATCGTCAGGGATTCACCCAGCGGCATGCGCCCGACGGAGCTTGCGTGATGACGCATCACCACCCGGCTCTTGTGCCCGCGCACCACCGCCAGTGGCACTTTCAACTGCCGTGCCTGGCCCGGACTGGTGTGCGGGACGCCACGGTAGATACTGATTTCCGTGGCCGGGTCGAAACGCAGGCGCAGCTTGTCGCCGACTTTTTGCAAACCGTGTTGAAGGTACGCGTCGAAGCATTCCGGATCGAAGCTACGGAACAGGGTTTTACCCGAGAAATACAGGCGCGCCGCTTGCAGATCGGCGAACTCTTCCCGGCGTCCCAGCGTGCGGCCGGCGGGCGTCAGTCGGTCGATGAAACCGAAACGCTTGGCGGCACGGATGACCCATTGATCGGCACGGGTCAATACCGGCGAATCGAGCATCACCACGCCGCGATACAGTTCAGGGCAACGCAATGCCGCGTGCAGGTGCAGCACGCCACCGAAGGAATGGCCGACGCCCCAGACCGGTTCCGGTTGCTGCTTGAGGTGATGGATCAGCTCATCCACCAGGTTGCGCCAATTGTCGTCCGCCGGAAAACGCGGATCGTGGGCGTGCTGTTCCAGATGCGTCACCTGATACTCGGGCGCCAGCGCCGCGAACAACTTGCCGTAGGTGCCCGAAGGAAACCCATTGGCGTGGGCGAAAAATATCTGTTGCGACATACCGGCAAATCCATGAGCGAGAACAGGGGTTGATTGTCCGTAAGACGCGGGCTTGCGGCAATGACTGTAAGTGCCAGGAATGATGACAGTCCGGTCAGGGACATGTCGCAAGACTCAAACCTGATGAAGATCCGTGTAGCAGCTGTCGAGCCCCGGCGAGGCTGCGTTCGGCTGCGAAGCAGTCGTAAATTCATCCACCACGGTGTTTCAGGAAAATCGAGGTAGTAGGGTTTACGACTGCTGCGCAGCCGAACGCAGCCTCGCCGGGGCTCGACAGCTGCTACCGCGCCGAACGCAGCCTCGCTGGGGCTCGACAGCTGCTACAGGGGATTGTGTTCAGCGAGTCGGTGGATTCTCGCCCAGCGGCACAACCGCCATGGTCAGCCGCGACACGCAACTGGCCTTGCCCTCATCACTGCTCAAACGGATATCCCAGACATGGGTCGTGCGCCCAATGTGAATCGCCTTGGCCACTGCCGTTACCCGCCCGCTGCGCAGCCCTCGCAAGTGGTTGGCGTTGATTTCCAGACCTACGCAATAGAATTTGCTGGCATCGATGCACAGGTAACTGGCCATGGAGCCGACCGTCTCGGCCAGCACCACCGAGGCGCCGCCGTGCAGCAAACCGTAAGGCTGGTGAGTGCGGTGGTCGATGACCATGCTCGCGGTCAGGGACTCTTCATCAAAGGCTTCGAAGCGAATATCCAGCACTTCGCCGATGGTGTTTTTCTGGATTGCGTTCAACTGCTCGACGTTGGGAGTGGTACGCCACAGACTCATCGTTGCTTTCCTTTGTTGGTTTTATTCGTGGCTCAATCCTGCCACAGCACCGCCTCGCTGCGCTCGCTCCATTCTTCGAAACGAGCGCCGTACGCCGCTTCGATCACGTTGCGCTTGATCTTCAGGGTCGGCGTCAAGAAGCCGTTTTCCACGGCCCAACTGTCCTTGACCACCACCAACCGGCGCAAGCGTTCGTGCTTGTCGAGCACGCCATTGACCTCCTCCAGGAGTTTTTCCAGGCTTGAATGCAGCCCTGCACGCGCCGTTCCGCCGGCGTCCTGCTGACCGGCCGCCGACAACACGCACAACCCCAGCGGTGCAATCAGACCATCGCCGACCACGCACACCTGTTCGATCCGCGAATGCACCGCGAGCCGATTTTCGATCGGCGCCGGGGCGACGTATTTGCCTTTGCTGGTCTTGAAGATTTCCTTCAACCGCCCGGTCAGGCGCAGGTTGCCTTCGGCATCTTGCTCACCCTTGTCACCGGTGCGCAGGAAGCCGTCCTCGGTGATGGTCTCAGCGGTTTTCTCGGGTTCCTTGAAATAACCGAGCATGGTCGCGCCGCTGCGCACCATGACTTCGCCGGAGTCGGCGATCCGCACTTCAACTTCCGGGCAAGGCTTGCCGATCCAGCCGGGTTTGTTGTCGCCGGGGCGGCCGATGTGGGAATAACCGCAGCTCTCGGTCATGCCGTAGACCTCCAGCACATCCAGCCCCAGTTTGCGGTACCACAGCAGCAAGGTCTGCGGCACGGGCGCGGCGCCGGACAACGCCACGCGCAACGCATCCAGCCCCAATCCGACGAGCACTTTGTGCCCTACCCGCTTGCCGATGAAGGGCAGGCCGAGCAGGAAGTCGAGGCGTTTTGCCGGGATCTTGCTGTACACGCCCATCTGGAATTTGGTCCAGATCCGCGGCACGCCAAACAATGCGGTCGGCCGTGCGCGCTGCAAATCCGTGAGGAAGGTGTCGAGGCTTTCGGCAAAGAACACGGTTTGCCCGGTATAGATCGATGCCAGCTCAACAAACATCCGCTCGGCAACGTGGCACAGCGGCAGGTAGGACAGCAGGCGGTCCGACTCGTTGAGGCCAAACAGTTGAGTGCCGCGGGTGGTGGCGAACCCCAGGTTGCCGAAACTGTGCATCACGCCTTTGGGCAGCCCGGTGGTGCCGGAGGTGTAAATGATGGTCGCCAATTGATCGGCAGCGGGTTTGGGGTCGTCCTGGATCGGTGAGCTGCGTTGCAAGTCGGCCCAGCTGAAATCAAAAGTGCCAGGCGGATGCAGTGGCAGGCTGATGGTCGGCAGATCGGTGCTGACCCCGCGGGACATGCCCGGCCAGTCATCGAGCTTGCCGATGAACGCCAGCGCCGCTTCGGAGTGTTCGAGCACTTGTGCGACGGATTCGGCGGTGAGGTTCGGGTACAGGGGCACCGAAACATGGCCCGCCATCCATATCGCCAGGTCGGCGATGATCCAGTGGGCGCAGTTTTTCGAGATCAGGGCGATGTGGCTGCCTTGGGGCAACTCGCGGGCCCGCAGCCAGTGTGCGGCGCAGCGAGCCTGATGACCGACGTCGGCCCAGGTCAGGGTCTCGACTTGTCCGCCGCCGGTAGGCTGGACCAGAAACCGCTGGCGGGGATGACGGGCTTCACGCTCGTAGAAGACGTCCAGCGGCAAACGAAAAGCAGCAGACATGCGACTCGCTCCTTTATTTTTGGTCTGGAGCAAGCGTAGTCAACCAAGCGGTTGCTTGGTTGACTATTTCACACAAAAACCAGCAACACCGCCAAACCCTGTGGGAGCGTGGCTTGCCCGCGATGGCATCACCGTGGTGCATAAGTTCGACCGCGGTGATGCCATCGCGGGCAAGCCACGCTCCCACAAAGGGTCGTTTTCAACAAATACTACGGGTGCTTGATGCTGTTGAGCTTCATCGAACCTATCAGCAGTTCATTGCCCTCAAGCTCGGCCAGACCGGCAGTACTGACCTTTTCCGGTGGATATCCGGCGCCATGCTGCAGATAGCTGAGCAAGTTACCCACCAGCGGATTGTGGCTGACCAAAAGGACATTACTCACTGACACCAACTGCTCGGCCACTTTGTCCGGGTCGACTCCCGGGGTAAGCCATTCCACAGTGCGAATCTCCGGTTCGAAACCCAAGGCATCACGCACCAGCTGCGCGGTCTGCTGCGCTCTCAGGAAAGGGCTGGCATAGATCGCGGTAATGGGTTGCGCGATCAACTCGGCAGCGCTGCGCAGCACTTCTTCGCGACCATGGTCCGTCAGCGCTCGCTCGGAATCGGGGCACGAGCCGTAAGGCACGGCTTCACCATGACGCAATACCCAGAGTTTCATAGTTTCGGCTCCTCATCTCGGGCCGGATGTGGCGCTGGCGGCACGGCGTGCGGCGCTTCGCCTTCCGGTGTACGCGGCGTCGGCCAGTCGGCGAACGGCCAGGGTTTCTGGTCGCTGTGGAAGGTGCCGAAACGACCGATCTGCGCCAGGAACTGGCTCAGGCTGTCGCCGAAGTTCATCAGGCTGGCGCTCGGGGCGCCATAAATCAAACGATAGATCAGTTGCACCAGCACCACCGCGCCGAGGATGAACTGCGCCACTTGCCAGACCAGCAAGAAGACGATCATCCATAACACCCGCAGCAGAATGGACTCGTAGGTGGCCTCTGTTTTCGGATCGTTCATGTGCAACTCCCTGCTTTTTCTGGAAAGCGTGATCAGTTGAAACCGCTGGTGGAAATGAAGTCGACATCGGTTTTGGGTTCGCCGCGCATCAACAGTTCAATCACTTGATTCAAAGTGCGCCCTTCGAACAGGATCGCGTGCAATCCGGCGACCAGCGGCATATAGACACCTACTTCCTGCGCCTTGGCCTTGAGCACCTTGAGCGTGTTCACGCCTTCGGCGACTTCGCCCAGACGCGTGACCGCATCTTCCAGGCTCAACCCCTGGCCGAGGGCAAACCCGACCTGGTAGTTGCGGCTTTTCGGCGACGAGCAGGTCACGATCAAGTCTCCCACGCCCGCCAGCCCCAGGAAGGTCATCGGGTTGGCGCCCTGATTCACGGCGAAGCGCGTCATTTCCGCCAACGCGCGAGTAATCAGCATGCTCTTGGTGTTTTCGCCCATGCCCAGCGCCACGGCCATGCCGGCGATGATCGCGTACACATTTTTCAGCGCCCCGCCCAGCTCCACGCCAAAGCGGTCGGCGCTGGCGTACACACGAAAGGTACGGCCATGCAGCGCTTCCTGGACTCGTTGGCAGAGTTCTTCGTCTTCGCTGGCGACCACCGTGGCGGTCAGCGCGTGTTCGGCGATTTCACGGGCCAGGTTGGGCCCGGACAACACGCCGATGCGCGCTTGCGGGGCGATTTCCTCGAGGATCTCGCTCATCAGCTTGAAGGTGTTGGCTTCGATGCCTTTGGTCAGGCTGACCAGCAGTTTGCCGCTCAAACGGTCGGCGTGCGGGACCAGTACCGAGCGCAGCGCGCTGGACGGCAGCGCGACAAAGCACAGGTCGCAGGCGTCCAGGGTCGCTTGCAAGTCCGTCACCGGTTCTACTGCCGGAAGTATCTTGATGCCTTTGAGGTAACGCGGGTTCTCGCGATTGACCCGAATGGACTCGGCCTGTTCGGGGTCTCGCATCCACTGCCGGACCTGATGCCCGTTCTCGGCCAGCAGATTTGCCACGGCGGTACCAAAACTTCCGCCTCCCAGGACCGCAATTGGGCGCTGTTCAGTCATATGCAATCCGTTAATCCATACCAGTGGCGATGTCGGCATTATACGGAGCGTCCCAGTGGCGGCCAGCCCCCGCATCAATTACCGACATTTGTAGGAAGAAGACCAATAAATCCTAGGAAAATGCCGGCATCGTGAATGGAAAAGTCGACCAGCTCGGTTAACATGCGCGCCAACTCATCGTTATCAAGGACGTTTCGTGTCGTTTGGCTCCCCTTCACCTCGCTCGCCACTGGTTCTGGCACTGCTTTTCAGCTCGCCATTGCTGGCCGACGACTTGTTTCTCGACAACGAACCGCTGCCGCAAGTGCTCACGGCCACCCGCCTGAAGCAGTCGCCGGCCGCCGTCCCGGGAAGCATGACGGTGATAGACAGCGAGCTGATCGACGCCAGCGGCGCGCGAGACATCAGCGAATTGCTGCGGCTGGTGCCGGGCATGATGGTCGGCAACATCAGCGGCAACCAGGCGACGGTGAACTACCATGGCACCAATGCCACCGAAGCGCGGCGCATGCAGGTGCTGATCGACGGCCGTTCGGTGTACCGCGCCGGCCTGGCCACGGTGGACTGGAGTGATATTCCGGTGGCCATGGAAGACATCGAGCGCATCGAGGTTTTCCGCGGCCCCAACACCGTCAGCTATGGTGCCAATGCGCTGATGGCGGTGGTCAACATCATCACCCGCAACCCGGCCGACAGCCACGGCACGCGGATGAAAGTCACCCGTGGCCAGCGCGGCATCAACGACTTTTATGCCAGCCAGGGCACGGGGTGGGATGGCGGTGACCTGCGCCTGTCGTTGTCCGGCCAGGAAGATGACGGCTTCGACACCCACCGCAACGGTGCCGATTACCGCGACAGCCGCCGCTTGAACCGCTTCAACCTGGCCGTCAGCCAGACGCTGAGTGAAAACCAGAGCATCGACTGGCAGTTGAACGCCAAGGACGGCACCAACCAGCGGCCTTATACCTACCGCCCGGTGTTCTCCGGGATTACTGATGCCGGGAACAATTCCGACGTGGTTGCCAAGGATTACGCCGGCTCGCTGCGCTGGAACCTCGACATCAATCCTGATCACAGCCTTTATATCCAGGGTTCGGCCCAGCACTGGGACCGTCAGCAGACCTGGCGCGCCTGTGATGCCGAAGTCTCGTTCAGCCCGGAACTGACCGAACTCTGGCAGCTCAACCCGAACTACACCGAACGCCTGGCGCGCAACATCGAGCGCTTTACCGGGCCCGGCGCACCGGCCGGCACGGTGGCGGAGCGTGCGCTGGGTAATCAAGTGCTGACGCAATGGCGCAACGGCGCCCGGCAAACCCTCTGTGGCGACATCGACCAGAGCGCCCGGGAGTCGCGTTACGACCTCGAACTGCAAGACACCCTCAGCCTGTCCGACAGTCTGCGACTGGTCAGCGGCTTGAACTATCGTTACGACCGGGCAGATTCCGAGACCTACTTCAATGGCACGCTCGACGACACCACCTGGCGGGCATTCGGCCAACTCGAGTGGCGCGCCACCGAGCACTGGTTGCTGCAGGGTGGCGCCATGTTCGAAGACACGCAATTGACCGGCAGCTCGCTGACTCCGCGGGTGGCGGTCAATTACCTGATCAACCCGCGCCACGGCCTGCGCGCGGTGTACTCGGAAGCGATCCGTTCCCCGGACATGTTTGAGAACAACGTCAACTGGAGCTACCAGGTCACCAACCTGCGGCCCAGTGCCTACGGCCAGACCAGCGCCCGCTATTTCGTCAAGACCCGCGGCCCCGGCGACCTCGAACAGGAACGCATGCGCTCCCGCGAGCTGGGCTACAACGGTTACTTCGCAGAGCTTGGGCTGACGGTCGATGTGAAGCTGTTCTACGACGAAATCAGCGGCATGATCAGCGAACCGCTGCGCAACAATCAGTACATCGCCAGCAACTCCAACAGCTCGCGTTTCAAGGGCACGGAAACCCAGCTGGACTGGCGCCTGAGCAGCAACGACCGGCTGCGCCTGACTTACGCCTACGTCGATGCCGAGGCGAGCAATCCGCAGGATGAGCAACTGACGGCGCGCAACAGCGGTTCCGCCGGTTGGTTGCGCAATTGGGGTCACGGCTGGAACAGCGCCCTCTTCTATTACGGCGACGACGCCCTCAACGGCTATCGCTTCGAACGCGTCGACACACGCATCGCCAAACGCATCGACCTGGGCAAGGCGAATCTGGAGTTGGCCGGCGTGCTCCAGCAACGCCTCGACCATCAACCCACCACCTTCGCCGACAACAACTACGACGAGCGTCGGGTGCTCTACTTCAGCGCGGAGCTGACGTTTTAAATGCTGCATCGCCGGTCGCGGAAGTCGCCAAACCCTGGCCGCCTGCTGGCAGGGTTGTGCCTGGTATTTGCCGGCCTGCTCGGCAGCCTGCCGGTACGGGCTGCCGACATTCTGCTGACCGGCCTCGAAGACAGTCCCGGCGTGCAATCTTTTGTGCAGGCGCTGAGCGGCATGCGCCCTGCCGACAGCGTGCGTTTCCAGGCACTGGACAGCCTGCCGAAGCCCGGCAACCTACCCGTCGATACTCGTTTGATCCTGCTCGATCTGCCGAGCCTCGACTGGCGCCTGCAAGAGACACAAGGCCCGCCGACGCTGGTGCTGCGAATCAGTCGCCTGCAAGCCCACCAACGCTTCGGTGCTGATTTTCCATCGCACCTCAGCCTGCTCTGGAGCGACCCGCCGCTGGATCGGCAATTGCGTCTGACCCGGCTCATCCTGCCCGAGGCCCGACGCGTCGGCGTGCTGTACGACAGTCACAGCGAATTCCTGCTCAAGGAATTGCGTCTGTCGGCGCAAGCGTTGGGCCTTGAAGTGATCGCCGAGCGATGGGACAACACCAACGACAGCCGCCCTTTACAGGATCTGCTGAAGAACTGCGACGTGCTGCTGGGCCTCGACGATGCCGATTTGTACAACCCGAAAACCGCAAAAAACCTGCTGTTGAGCAGCTACTCGCGGCAACTGGCGCTGGTCGGCCCGAACGCCGCGTTCGTCAAGGCCGGTAGCCTGGTCAGCACCTACAGCGATCAGAACGATTGGCTGGAAGTGCTCGACGAATTGCTCGATCGGCCGTCGGCAGACTGGCCGCGTGCGTTGTATCCGCAACACTTCAAAGTGTTAAGTAACCCGCAGGTGGCTCGTTCATTGGGTATTGAACAGGTGACTGAAGCGTTTGTCGCAGCACAGTTGGCCGAAGGAGAACGCCGCCCATGACCTTCCGTCGCGGATGGGACATCAATACCCGCACGCAGATCATCAGCCTCGGTCCCGCCCTGTTGCTGACGTTGCTGCTGATCAGTTTCTTCACCTTCGTGCGCATTCAGGACCTGCGTCAGGAGCTCAACCACACCGGGCAACTGATCGCCAACCAACTGGCGCCCGCCACGGAATACGGGGTGATTTCGGGCAACAACGAAGTGCTCGAAAGTTTGCTCAAGGCCACACTGGCCACGCCCAACGTGCGCTTTCTCGAAGTTCAGGACAGCGCCAACCGGATTCTGGTGTACGTCGAGCAACCGTCGGAAACCCATACCCGCTCGCACCAGGTCGAAGTGTTCCAGGCGCCGGTGCGGCTGCAACGGATCGCCCTGAACAATGATTTTTTCCAGGGCAGCAGAGCTAGTAACACGGCGCCGCCCGAGGACTATCTGGGCCGGGTGATCGTTGGTTTGTCCAATGACGCCTTCAGCCAGCGCCAGCAGGAAATCCTGTTCAAGGCCGGGATTCTCGCCTTGTTCGCGCTGCTGTTTACCTTTCTGGTGGCCCGGCGCCTGGCCGGCAGTCTGTCGCAGCCGATCCGCGACATCGGCCACGCCGTGAAAGCGATCCAGGACGGCGATTACAAAACACCGCTGCCGATCGTCGACGACACCGAATTGGGCGCGTTGTCGCAACACATCAACAACCTCGCCCAGGGCCTCGAGCAGGCCAGCCGTGAGCAGCATCAGGCCATGGCGCAATTGATCCAGACCCGCGAAGAAGCGGAAAAGGCCAACAACGCCAAATCCGACTTCCTGGCGATGATGAGTCACGAATTGCGCACGCCGATGAATGGCGTATTGGGCATGCTGCAACTGCTGGAAACCACCGACATGACCGAGGAGCAGATCGAGTACGCGGCGCTGGCTTCGGAGTCCACCGAACACCTGCTCAAAGTCATCAATGACATTCTCGACTTCTCGCGCATCGAGCGTTCGGAACTGGAGCTTGAACACATTCCGTTCAACCTCGCGGACCTGATCAGCAGCTGCGCCCAGTCGTTCCAGCACAGCGCGGCGCAACGCGGGCTCGATCTGGCCCTGGCGATTCCCGAGGACATGCGCGCCTTGCAGGTTCAGGGCGACCCGACGCGGATCCGGCAGATTCTGGTCAACCTGGTGGGCAACGCGCTGAAGTTCACCGAGCAAGGCCGCGTCAGCATCGAACCGCAGTGGCAGTCACTGGATCACGAACTGCTGTGGTTCACCTGCACCGTGCGCGACAGCGGGATTGGCATCTCGGCCGAAAGCCTGGAATTGATGTTTAACGCGTTCCAGCAGGCCGACAGTTCTATTTCAAGGCGTTACGGCGGCACCGGGCTTGGGTTGCCGATTGCGCGCACCCTGGCCGAACGCATGGGCGGCACCTTGCGCGCCCAGAGTGAAGAAGGCCAGGGCTCGGTGTTCACCCTGGAAATTCCGCTGGCCCTCTATAAGCAGTCGTTGCCGGAATTGAAGCCACGGACACAGGCCGGCGATGACCATGGCGAAGGGCGCAATGTGCTGCTGGTGGAGGACAACCCGGTCAACCAGACGGTCATCGAAGCAATGTTGCGCAGTCTGGGCTTTACTGTCAGCGTCGCGATCGATGGCGCGCAGGCCGTGCGAAGTGCCGAGAGCCTGACTTTCGAAGCGATTCTGATGGATTGCCGACTGCCAATCATCGACGGCTACGAAGCCACCCGCCAGATACGCCTACTGCCCGGCTGCGCAGACTTGCCGATCATCGCCCTGACCGCCAATGCCTTGCAGGGCGACCGTGAAGCGTGTTTATCCGCCGGAATGAACGATTACCTGGCCAAGCCGTTCAAACGCACTGATTTGCAGCAAATTCTGCAGCGCTGGGTGCAGTAGTACAGGCCTTTCGACCATCTGCGACTGGCGTGAAAGGCGAAAGTGCGGCAGTCTTAGGCACCCGAACAGGCCCGAAAAGGGGCTTGAATAATAATTTCAGTGCACAAGTGTACATTCATGTCCTTGGTGCTGTGACTTTCACCACAACGCAATAGTCTATGAGTAGGCTGCTGATTCGAGGCATGAACGCCTCGATCGGCCGGGAAGATTTGCCCCACCCTGCCGCATGGGACTATTGAGGAGCTCGCATGACCCAACAAAACGCCTTTACTCGGGAAGACCTGCTGCGCTGCAGTCGCGGTGAGCTGTTCGGCCCAGGTAACGCACAACTGCCCGCCCCGAACATGCTGATGGTGGATCGCATCACCCATATCAGTGCCGAGGGTGGCAAGTACGGCAAAGGTGAATTGGTCGCCGAGCTGGATATCACTCCGGACTTGTGGTTTTTCGCCTGCCACTTCGAAGGTGATCCGGTGATGCCAGGCTGCCTGGGCCTCGACGCCATGTGGCAACTGGTCGGTTTCTTCCTCGGCTGGCAAGGTCTGCCGGGCCGCGGCCGGGCGCTGGGTTCGGGCGAAGTGAAATTCTTTGGCCAGGTCCTGCCGACCGCCAAGAAAGTCACCTATAACATTCAGATCAAGCGCGTGCTGAAGGGCAAGCTGAACCTGGCCATCGCCGATGGTTCGGTCAGTGTCGACGGCCGCGAGATCTATACCGCCGAAGGCCTTCGGGTCGGCGTTTTCACCTCCACTGACAACTTCTAAGGGTTATCCGCATGCGCCGCGTCGTTATCACTGGTCTGGGCATCGTATCGTGCCTGGGCAATGACAAAGAGACCGTCTCCGCTAACCTGCGTGCAAGCCGCCCTGGCATCCGGTTCAACCCGGAATATGCCGAAATGGGTCTGCGTAGCCAGGTTTCCGGCTCCATTGACCTTCCCCTCGAAGAGCTGATCGATCGCAAGATCTATCGCTTCGTCGGCCACGCGGCGGCGTACGCCTACCTGGCCATGAAAGATGCCATCGCCGACTCCGGTCTGACCGATGAGCAAGTCTCCAACCCGCGTACCGGCCTGATCGCCGGTTCCGGTGGCGCCTCCACGCTGAACCAGATGGAAGCGCTGGACATCCTGCGCGAGAAAGGTGTGAAGCGCGTTGGCCCGTACCGTGTAACGCGGACCATGAGCAGCACCGTTTCCGCTTGCCTGGCCACGCCGTTCAAGATCAAGGGCCTGAACTACTCCATCGCTTCTGCTTGCGCCACCAGTGCTCACTGCATCGGTACCGCCATGGAACAGATCCAGATGGGCAAGCAGGACATCGTGTTCGCCGGCGGCGGTGAAGAAGAACATTGGAGCCAGTCGTTCCTGTTCGACGCCATGGGCGCACTGTCCAGCCAGTACAACGAAACCCCGGAAAAAGCTTCCCGTGCCTACGACGCCAAGCGTGACGGTTTCGTCATCGCCGGCGGTGGCGGCATGGTCGTGGTCGAAGAGCTGGAACACGCTCTGGCCCGCGGCGCGAAGATCTACGCGGAAATCGTTGGCTACGGCGCGACCTCCGACGGCTACGACATGGTCGCCCCAAGCGGCGAAGGCGCCATCCGCTGCATGCAGATGGCCATGTCCACCGTTGACGCTCCGATCGACTACCTGAACACCCACGGCACTTCGACTCCGGTCGGCGACGTCGCGGAGATGAAAGGTGTGCGTGAAGTGTTCGGCGACAAGGCTCCGGCCATCAGCTCCACCAAGAGCCTGTCGGGTCACTCCCTGGGCGCCGCCGGCGTTCACGAAGCGATCTACTGCATGCTGATGATGGAAGGCAACTTCATGGCGGGTTCCGCCAACATCGACGAACTGGACCCGGAAGTGGCAGACATGCCGATTCTGACCAAGACTCGCGAAGACGCCACCATCAATACCGTGATGAGCAACAGCTTCGGCTTCGGTGGCACCAATGCCACGCTGGTACTGAAGCGCTGGCAGGGTAAGTAATACCCCGCCGCTACGCTGCACACAAAACGCCCCGACTGGTTCGGGGCGTTTTTTTTGTGCCCGAAGAAAATGACTTCACTGCCGCTCCCTGTAGCAGCTGGCGAAGCCTGCGTTCGGCGACGAAGTCGTCGTGAAATCAGCACCTCGGTATATCAGGCAAATCGCATTTGCAGGAATTACGACTGCTTCGCAGCCGAACGCAGGCTTCGCCAGCTGCTACAAGTCGTGCGTAGCCTGCAGTTTTGTTCTTCGTGAACATGAAGCTTTTGTCATAAAACTCAACACCCTGCGACCGAATGCCGCGTGTTTGGCGGGCTGTGGGACTTTCTCCGTTTTTGCAAAAGTCCGTTACCGAACTCAGTCGTTTACTTAGCAGGCTAACCAAACATATAACGGAGTCCTGCACACGCCTTGCTGCAGATAACAGAGATTGGAGCTAGCAGATGACTGTAAAAGTAACTGAACGCGACGATTCACATAAATCCCATGAAGGTATAGCCGCCGGTATCCGTATCTGGGATGTACATCAACAAGACATGCTGGTGGGGATGTTTCACTCCGAGACCGACGCGCACAGCTACAAGGCCGAACTGGAAACACTGGAGCAGCAACGAGCGCTCCAATCCGCATAAGCAATGACAGCATTGAAAACGACAAACCCCGCCATTGAGCGGGGTTTGTCGTTATTGAAGCCTTTAAAGGCTTACCACATCAGATCATCAGGGATCTGGTAGGCCGCGTACGGATCGTCCTCGGCAGCGACTTCTTCGGCTTTCACATTCAGCTGCACGATCCGCTGTGGATCGCGCTCCTGGATCTTCAGGGCCGCCTCACGCGGGATCACTTCGTAACCGCCGGCGTGGTGCACGATCGCCAGGAAGCCATTGCTCAACTGGTTGCGCATCAGCGTGTTGACGCAGAGGCGCTTGACCTTCTTGTCGTCAACGAAATTGTAGTAGTCCTCGGTGTTCAACTTCGGCAGGCGCGAGACTTCGATCAACTGCTTGATCTGGGCCGCGCGGGCTTTGGCCTCGACCTTTTCCTGCTGCTGACGGTTCAGCTCCTGGTCGCGCTTGACCTTCTCGGCCTTCGCTTCCTGGGCTGCACGCTGCTGCGAGTCATCGAGTTCAATCTGGCCTTTGTGGACAAGGCGTTGCTGCTTCTGCTTCTCTTTGCCGACCTGTTTGGCCTGCTTTTGGTTGACCAGCCCTGCTTTGAGCAACTGGTCGCGAAGGGAAATGCTCATGGTGCTTATTTCTCACTTAGGCAACTGCTCAACCGCAGCTGGGCAAATTCTTTTCCTGGCGTTTGGCTTCACCCCACAGGGCGTCCAACTCTTCGAGGGTGCAATCTTCTATGGGACGGAGGGTGTCGCGCAATGCCTGTTCGATAAAACGGAAGCGTCTTTCGAATTTGCTGTTGGCGCCACGCAGTGCAGTTTCCGGATCAACCTTCAAATGACGCGCCAGATTGACCACGGAAAACAGCAGGTCACCGACTTCATCGGCAATCGCTGCCGAGTCGTTGTCGGCCATGGCTTCGAGCACTTCATCAAGCTCCTCGCGGACCTTGTCCAGCACCGGCAAGGCGTCCGGCCAGTCGAAACCGACCTGCCCTGCGCGCTTCTGCAACTTCGCTGAGCGGGACAGTGCTGGCAGCGCGGCCGGTACATCATCGAGCAAGGACAGTTGTTCAGGTGCCGGAGATTTCTCGGCGCGTTCTTCAGCCTTGATCTCTTCCCAGCGCTGCTTGACCTGTTCTTCACTCAGACGCGGAACATCCAGCGGTGCGTAAAGATCGCCGGTGGGAAACACGTGAGGATGACGACGGATCAGCTTGCGGGTGATGCTGTCGATGACGCCGGCGAATTCGAAGCGCCCTTCTTCCCGGGCCAGCTGGCTGTAATAAACCACCTGGAACAGCAAATCGCCCAGCTCACCCTGCAAGTGATCGAAGTCTCCGCGCTCGATGGCGTCGGCGACTTCGTAGGCTTCCTCAAGGGTGTGCGGGACGATGGTGGCGTAGGTTTGCTTGATGTCCCACGGGCAGCCGAACTGCGGGTCGCGCAGACGGCTCATCAGGTGCAATAAATCTTCAAGTGAATACATCAATCAGTCTCTGCGAGAACTTGTGGAAGCGGGCTTGCTCGCGAAGACGGCGGCACATTCAACATCAATGTGTCCTTTAGACCGCTTTCGCGAGCAAGCCCGCTCCCACCCTGGATCGGTGCTGGACATGTCAGGTGTGGACACCACACATTCCATCATCACGGCGTACGGTTACGCCGGGTTTCGATGATATTCGGCAACTGGGAAATCCGCCCCAGCAACCGCCCCAGTGCATCCAGCCCCGGAATCTCGATGGTCAGGGACATCAACGCGGTGTTGTCCTCTTTGTTCGAGCGGGTGTTGACCGCCAGCACGTTGATCCGCTCGTTGAGCAGCACCTGCGACACGTCACGCAGCAGACCGGAACGGTCGTAGGCGCGGATGATGATGTCCACCGGATAAGTGAGCACCGGCACCGGGCCCCAGCTGACCTGGATGATCCGCTCCGGCTCGCGCCCACCCAGTTGCAGCACCGAGGCGCAGTCCTGACGGTGAATGCTCACGCCACGGCCCTGGGTGATGTAGCCGACGATGGCATCGCCCGGCAGCGGCTGGCAGCAACCGGCCATTTGCGTCATCAGGTTGCCGACGCCCTGGATCTGAATGTCGCCACGCTTGCCCGGTTTATAGCCGGTGGCTTTGCGCGGGATCAGTTCCAGCTGCTCGTTGCCGCGTTCCGGCTCGACCAGTTGTTGCGCCAGGTTCACCAGTTGCGCCAGGCGCAAATCACCGGCGCCCAACGCGGCGTACATGTCCTCGGCGGTCTTCATGTTGGCCTTGTCGGCCAGCTTGTCGAAGTCCACCGCGGGCAAGCCAAGGCGAGTGAGTTCGCGTTCGAGCAAGGTTTTGCCGGCCGCGACGTTCTGGTCGCGCGCCTGCAATTTGAACCAGTGAACGATCTTCGCCCGCGCTCGCGAGGTGGTGATGTAACCCAGGTTCGAGTTCAGCCAGTCACGACTCGGGGTGCCGTGCTTGCTGGTGATGATCTCGACCTGTTCACCGGTTTGCAGGCTGTAGTTGAGCGGTACGATGCGCCCGTTGATCTTCGCGCCACGGCAGTTGTGACCGATTTCGGTGTGCACGCGGTAGGCGAAGTCCAGCGGCGTCGAGCCCTTCGGCAGGTCGATGGCGTGACCGTCCGGGGTAAAGATGTAGACCCGGTCCGGCTCGATATCGACCCGCAGCTGTTCGGCCAGACCGCCGATGTCGCCCAGCTCTTCATGCCACTCGAGCACCTGACGCAGCCAGGAGATTTTCTCTTCGTAGTGATTGGAGCCGGATTTGACGTCGGTGCCCTTGTACTTCCAGTGCGCGCAAACGCCCAACTCGGCTTCTTCGTGCATGGCGTGGGTGCGGATCTGCACTTCCAGCACCTTGCCCTCGGGCCCGATCACCGCGGTGTGCAGCGAGCGGTAGCCGTTCTCTTTCGGGTTGGCGATGTAGTCGTCGAATTCTTTCGGGATGTGGCGCCACAAGGTGTGGACGATGCCAAGCGCGGTGTAGCAGTCGCGCATTTCCGGCACCAGCACGCGCACGGCACGCACGTCGTAGATCTGGCTGAACTCCAGACCCTTGCGCTGCATTTTGCGCCAGATCGAATAGATGTGTTTGGCCCGACCGCTGATGTCGGCATCGACGCCGGTGGCCTGCAATTCGACTTTCAGCTGGCTCATCACATCGGCGATGAAACGCTCGCGATCCAGGCGCCGCTCGTGGAGCAACTTGGCGATCTGCTTGTATTGATCGGGCTCAAGGTAACGGAAGGACAAGTCCTCCAGTTCCCATTTGATATGACCGATGCCGAGGCGGTGGGCGAGTGGCGCGTAAATGTCGAAGACTTCACGGGCAACGCGGTTGCGCTTCTCGTCGTCGGCGGTTTTCACCGCACGGATCGCACAGGTGCGCTCAGCCAGTTTGATCAGCGCGACGCGAACGTCGTCGACCATGGCCACGAGCATTTTGCGCAGGTTTTCGACCTGGCCTTGCGTGCCCAGCACCAGCGATTGACGGGGGCTCAGGCTGGCGCTGATCGCCGCCATGCGCAACACGCCGTCGATGAGTTTGGCGACCACCGGACCGAAGCGCTGGCTGACCGCCGGCAGTTCGATCTGGCCTTCGCGCACGCCGCGGTACAGGACCGCTGCGACCAACGAATCCTGATCCAGTTTGAGGTCGGCGAGAATCTCGGCGATCTCAAGGCCCGTGCGGAAACTCGAGGTCCCTTCAGACCATAGATTCTTCGCCGCATTGGCTTGTTGTTCAGACACGCGAGCGAACTCGCACGCTTCCTTCAAGGCTTCGCGATCCAGTGCCAGATCGACACTGACCGCATGATCGAGCCAAGCCTCGAGATTGATACTGCCGTCGGTGTTGATCGGCTGGTGTGCTCTCACCTGTACCATCTTGCTTACCTTCCCTACGACGCAGATTCAATGCGTCAATTCGCTGACCTTCATTGCCCGATTGCCCTCACGGGGCTATGCGAGAGCAGCACGGGCGGCCAGTCGGACCAGACGAGCCGTCCTAGCTCGCTTCAAATAACGCCATGGCCTCGACATGTGCCGTCTGAGGAAACATATCGAGAATCCCGGCACGTTTTAACCGGTAGCCCTGCTTGATCAATTCGGCCGTATCGCGCGCCAGCGTTGCCGGGTTGCACGACACGTACACCAACCGCTTGGCGCCCAGGGACGCCAGCTTGCGCACGACCTCGAAAGCACCGTCACGCGGTGGGTCCAAGAGTACCGCACAAAAGCCTTCGCGCGCCCATTCGGCATCGGACAAAGGCTGGGATAAATCGGCCTGAAAAAACTTTGCGTTATGCAGATTATTGCTAGCCGCATTGTCGGCCGCGCGCTCGACCATTGCCTGCACGCCTTCCACCGCTACCACTTCGCGAACGGCTTTGGCCAAGGGCAAAGCAAAGTTACCCAACCCACAGAATAGATCGAGAACGCGCTCATCCGCTGTCGGCTTCAGCCACTCCAGCGCCTGGGCAATCATCGCTTCGTTGACCCCGGCGTTGACCTGGATGAAATCCCCCGGCCGGTACGCCAGGTTCAAGTCCCACTGCTCCAAGCGATAACCCAGCGACTGATCGGCCTCGACCGGTTGTGGTTCGCCGTCTCCATGCAGCCACAACTGGGCTTCATGGAACGCGCAGAAATCCTTGAGGATCGTCAGGTCGGCGTCGGACAACGGCGCCATGTGCCGCAGCAAAACGGCCAGCGACGATCCGGCGAACAATTCCACATGCCCGAGCGCCTGAGGTTTGCTCAAGCGTCGAAGCATTTCCGGCAAACGGGTCATGATCGGCTGCAAGGGCTGTACCAGCACCGTGCATTCGTTGATGGCCACGATGTCCTGACTGCCTGCCGCGCGGAACCCGACTTCGAGCTTCTTCGCTTTCATGTCCCAACGTACCGCCACTCGGGCGCGACGGCGGTAACCGAATTCCGGACCGCTCAATGGCGCTGCCCACTCTTGGGGTTCGACGCCGGCGACCTTGGACAGTTGCTCGGCGAGCATGCGCTGTTTGAGGGCGAGTTGTTCGGTGTGCGGCAGATGTTGCACGCTGCAACCGCCGCAACGACCGGCATGCGGACAGGGGGCCGGACGACGCAATTCGCTGGCCTGGAACACACGTTCGGTGCGCGCCTCGACCACTTTGCCGTGGGCGCCCAATACGCGCGCCTCGACTTCTTCACCGGCCAATGCGCCGATGACGAACCAGGTGCGGCCTTCGAAAAACGCGATACCGCGACCGTCATTGGCCAGGCGCTCGATGCTCAAGCGCTGCTTTTTGCCGGTCGGAATTTGCGGGGCCTTGCTGCCACCGGTGGGTTGGAAGCGCAGGCCTCTCTCTTGCTTGGCCATCAGTTGGGCGCGTCGAAAATGCCGGTCGACAAGTAACGGTCGCCACGGTCGCAGATGATCGCGACGATCACCGCGTTTTCAACTTCCCGGGACAGGCGCAGCATGGCTGCCACGGCACCGCCCGAGGACACGCCGCAGAAGATGCCTTCTTCGCGGGCCAGACGACGGGTCACGTCTTCGGCTTCGCTTTGCGCCATGTCGACGATCCGGTCCACGCGCTCGGCCTGGTAGATCTTCGGCAGGTATTCCTGCGGCCAGCGACGGATGCCTGGAATCGCCGAACCTTCCATCGGTTGCAGGCCGATGATCTGCACGTTGTCGCTCTGCTCTTTCAAGTAGCGCGACACGCCCATGATGGTGCCGGTGGTGCCCATCGAACTGACGAAATGGGTGATGGTGCCCTCGGTCTGGCGCCAGATTTCCGGGCCGGTGGTGGTGTAGTGCGCTTGCGGGTTATCCCCGTTGGCGAACTGATCCAGCACCTTGCCGCGGCCTTCTGCTTCCATTCGCTGGGCGAGGTCGCGCGCGCCTTCCATGCCTTCTTCCTGGGTGACCAGAATCAGCTCGGCGCCATAGGCCGTCATCGCGGCTTTACGCTCGGCGCTGGAGTTGTCCGGCATGATCAGGATCATCTTGTAACCCTTGATCGCGGCAGCCATGGCCAGCGCAATACCGGTGTTACCCGAGGTCGCTTCGATCAGCGTATCGCCGGCGTGGATCTGCCCGCGCAATTCCGCGCGGGTAATCATCGACAGCGCCGGACGGTCCTTGACCGAACCCGCCGGGTTATTCCCTTCGAGCTTGAGCAAAAGGGTATTGCTGGTGGCGCCAGGCAGGCGCTGCAAACGGACCAGCGGAGTGTTGCCGACGCAATCGGCGATGGTTGGGTACTGCAAGGTCATGGCGTATTCGCAATCCAGACTGCGGGGGCGCCTATCATACCGGCAAACCTGCGCAGGCCATATCACGCAAAGTGTGGTGCTTATGGCTTATGGGAATAAGCGGCTGTTCAGGACTGTTCTCCCTGCGCAATATTCAATGCATAGAACTCATGCAACTTGGCCTGCAGTAACTGTTTGTCCGGTAGCTGAACCTGATATTCAGCAATCAACGCTGGCGACAGGCTGCGGTTGAGGGCGTACTCGACCACTTCGTCATCCTTGCTGGCACAGAGCAGCACACCAATGGCCGGGTTTTCGTGGCATTTGCGTTCATTGCGGTCCAGCGCTTCCAGATAGAAGTTGAGCTTGCCCAGATACTCCGGTTCGAAACGCCCGACCTTGAGTTCAATGGCCACCAGGCAGTTGAGCCCACGGTGGAAGAACAATAGGTCCAGAGCAAAATCACGCCCTCCAACTTGCAGTTGGTATTGGGAGCCGACGAAGCAGAAGTCGCGGCCAAGCTCGATCAGAAATTCCTTGAGGCGCGCCAGCAACCCTTTATGCAGATCCGTTTCGGCATGCCCCCCGGGCAGGTCGAGAAACTCGAGCATGTAGGCGTCACGGAATATCTCAAGTGCCGCCGGGTGAGTTTGTCTCAGCGCTGCTGAGACTTTTGCCGGTTGGGTCACACTGCGCTCGAACAAGGCAGCTTTGAACTGACGTTCAAGCTCACGCGTCGACCATCTCTCCTGAATCGCCATACGCAGGTAAAACTCACGCTCCTCCGGAAGCTTTCCCTGACTTAAAATAAGTAGATTATGGGTCCAGGGTAATTGTGTCAGCAGTGCTGACACTATTTCATCGTCCCGATAAGCCTCGTAGAACTGACGCATACGAAACAGATTGCGCCTGTTAAAGCCACGCAACCCTGGTTGAGTCTGCGCCAGATGCTCGGCCAGTTGATTGACCACCAAATCCCCCCACTCAGCCTGTTCCAGCTTGCGACTGATGTAAGCACCAACCTGCCAATACAGTTCGATCAGTTGGGTATTGACCGCCTGCATGGCTTGCAATTTGGCACTGTGAATCAGCTCAAGTACCTCATCGAAACGGACATCTGCTGTGCTGCCGGCAACATTGGGTGCATTCATGCCCAACTCCTTGAGGACGAGGAAAAGCGAGACTCTAATCCGTCAAGGCAGCCATAAGGTGTCGGCGACACGCTTTGGGAAAGGTCGTACAAAAAAACGCGAACGCTCCGGCAAAATCAGAATGGAGGTCGCGGGAGGACCTCTTCGCGAGCAAGCCCGCTTCCACAGGGATCGGGTTTGGTCACACGATTTGTGGGAGACACACATCCACTGTGGGAGCGATCCTGCCCGCGAAGGCGTCATCACTGACGCCATCAATCTCAGCCACTAACCGCATATTGAGCCGCAACCCACGCCCAGTGTTCTGTGCCCAAAGACTCCCGCCCTGACGCTTCACCGCATTCCTCGCAATGCTCAACCCCAACCCGAACCCACCATCCCCCGGCCGCGAACCGTCGAGTCGAATGAACGGGCAGAAGATCCGCTCAAGATCCGCCTCAGCCACCCCGCCGCCCTCATCCTCCAGCCACAAATGCCAGAAGTCGCCATCGCGCTGACCGCCGAGCCGCACGATGCCGCCACTCGGTGAATGACGGATGGCGTTGCGCAGAATATTTTCCAGCGCCTGGGCCAAGGTGTTGAGATTGCCCCTCACCCAGCACGACGAATCCACCGCACACTGCAACTGGCTCGCCGGCCAGCCGCTTTCATAACAGGCGTTTTCGGTGAGCATTTCCCACAGCGCCTGGACCTGAATCGCTTCGTCGGGCAACGGCGCGCGCTCGGTGTCGAGCCAGGCCAGTTGCAGCGTGTCTTCCACCAGGCGCTGCATGCCATCGACTTCTCGACCAATGCGCTCGCGCAATTGCGCCAGCCCCTGCTCGCTTTCGCTGGCAACCCGCAGACGACTCAGCGGCGTACGCAGTTCATGGGACAAATCGCGCAGCAATTGCTGTTGCAGGGCCACGGTGCTTTGCAGCCGTTCGGCCATGTGATCGAACGCGCGGCCCAGCTCACCGAGTTCATCGGACCGATTGGTGGTGTGGCTCGACAGACGCACGTTCAACTGGTCGGCGCGCCAGGCATTGGCCTGTTCGCGTAACTGGTTCAACGGCACGACCAGTAATCGATAAAGACCGACGCACAATAAAAGGGTGAACAGGCCGGGGATCACTCCATTGGTGATCACGCGCCAGAACACCCGGTATTGGCCCGGCATGAAGCGTTGGGGCAGTTCGATGACCAGGCTGCCAGCGGTCGCGTCGCCGGGAAACGGCACCCGCAGCCACGGCAGGCGTTTCTTGTGAATGGGCCAATCCAGGCCGCGGAGAAAGGTCAGGCGCTCGATGTCCTTGTCTATCAGCGGCTGGCCGCTCAACGACTGTAAATCACCGCCAATGACACCGACCCAACCCGCTTCGCGCTGTCGCATGGTGTGTAGCCAGCGATCCACGCCCGCACGCTGGCCCTGCCGCCACGCCTGTTCCGCTTCGGCCGCATACCCCGTCAGCGTGCCCCGGGCCTCATCGGACAGAAACTGGTTCCGTTGCTCCATGTAGCGGCCCCAGGACCAACTCAGCCAGATCATCAGCAGACAGAACGCCACCAGCAGACACGCCAGTTTCCAGAACAGCGAGTGCCGGCCCGGCAGGTCAGACCATTTCATCGGCCGAACTCAACACGTAACCCTTGCCCCAGACCGTGCGTACTTCCCGCTCGGTGTAGCCGATGCCTTTGAGTTTGCGGCGGATCTGGCTGATGTGCATGTCGAGGCTGCGGTCATGGGCCGCGAAACCGCGTTGTAGCACGTGCTGGTAAAGGAAGGCTTTGCTCAGCACTTCATCGCCATTGCGATTCAGTGTGTCCAGCAATCGATACTCGCTGCGGGTCAGGCCGGCGGCGTGTTCGCCATAGAAAACCTCGCTGAGTTCGTCATCGAAACGCAGGCTGTCGACCGGGGCCGCGACCGCTGCCGGCTCCGGCCGACGGTCGAGCGCCACCCGGCGCAGAATCGCTTCGATGCGCACACGCAACTCGGCCATGCTGAAGGGTTTGGGCAGGTAATCATCGGCCCCGAGGCGAAAACCGCTGATGCGATCCGCTTCCGCGCCCAGCGCTGACATCAGCACCACCGGGGTCGAATGGCTCTGGCGCAATTGCGTCAGCACGTTCAAGCCGTTCAGCCCTGGCAGCAAAATATCCATCAACACCACGTCGAAGGGCTGCCGGCGCGCAATGTCCAGGCCTTCCTGGCCGTTCTGGCACCAGGTCACCTGGAAACCGCAGCGGCCCAAATGCTCGTGCACATAAGCACCGAGGACGAGGTCGTCTTCGATGGACAGGATGCGCGGGTGGCCAACAGAGATGGGAGTCATGAGTATCTGCAAATAATTCTCAGTTGGCGATTATTCAAGATTGCCCGCCGATGGGCAACCCAAGGTTTGCCCGTGGCGCAAAAGCGGCAATCCAGCCGACGAATGACGACATCAATTTTACGAAGATTGCCTGCCTGCAAATCGCTACACTGGCCCGGTGGCGCGTGCCGGACGTACGTGCAGGTCAATCAATAGCTGGATGCAGGAGAGATGCGTGCTCAAGAAACTGGGAATTAAAGGCCGCGTGCTGTTGCTGACCCTGTTGCCGACCACCCTGATGGCGCTGGTCCTGGGCGGCTATTTCACCTGGACGCAGCAATCGGACCTGCAAGCCCAATTGATGCAGCGCGGCGAGATGATCGCCGAACAGCTCGCGCCCTTGGTCGCCCCGGCCATGGGCCACAAAGACAATGAGTTGCTGGAGCGCATCGCCACCCAGTCGCTGGAAACACCGGACGTACGCGCCGTGACCTTTCTCGCCCCCGACCGCACACCCGTGGCCCACGCTGGCCCGACCATGCTCAACCCCGCGCCGATGGGCAGTGGCGCGCAGATGTTGCGCCGCAGTGGTAACGATGCGACGCGTTATCTGCTGCCGGTATTCGGCAAGCACCGCAACCTCGCCGGCGACCTGATCCCGGATGAAGCCGAGCGCCTGCTGGGCTGGGTCGAGCTCGAACTGTCCCACAGCGGCATGCTGCTGCGCGGTTACCGTAGTCTATTCGCCAGCCTGCTGCTGATCGGCGCGGGCCTGGCCGGTGCGGCACTGCTCGCCTTGCGCATGGGCCGGACCATCAACCGGCCGATCAGCCAGATCAAACTGGCGGTGGCGCAACTCAAGGACGGTCACCTGGAGACCCGCCTGCCGCCCCTTGGCAGCCAGGAACTGGATGAGCTCGCGTCCGGCATCAACCGCATGGCCGGCACGCTGCAAAACGCTCAGGAAGAATTGCAGAACAGCGTCGACCAGGCCACCGAGGACGTGCGCCAGAACCTGGAAACCATCGAGATCCAGAACATCGAGCTGGACCTGGCGCGCAAGGAAGCCCTGGAAGCGAGCCGGATCAAATCCGAGTTCCTGGCCAACATGAGCCATGAAATCCGCACGCCACTCAATGGCATTCTCGGTTTCACGCACCTCTTGCAAAAAAGCGAGCTGACCCCGCGCCAGCTCGACTATCTGGGCACCATCGAGAAGTCTGCCGACAGCCTGCTAGGGATCATCAACGAGATCCTCGACTTCTCGAAAATCGAGGCCGGCAAACTGGTACTCGACAATATTCCGTTCAACCTGCGCGACCTTTTGCAGGACACGCTGACCATCCTCGCCCCGGCCGCCCATGCCAAACAGCTTGAGCTGGTGAGCCTGGTGTATCGCGACACGCCGTTGTCGCTGGTGGGCGATCCGCTGCGACTCAAGCAGATCCTCACCAACCTGGTGAGCAACGCGATCAAGTTCACCCGCGAAGGCACCATCGTCGCCCGGGCCATGCTTGAAGAAGAACACGAAGACAGCGTGCAACTGCGCATCAGCATTCAGGACACCGGCATCGGCCTGTCGAACCAGGACGTGCGCGCCCTGTTCCAGGCGTTCAGCCAGGCCGACAACTCGCTGTCCCGCCAGCCAGGGGGCACCGGCCTCGGTCTGGTGATTTCCAAGCGCCTGATCGAGCAGATGGGCGGCGAGATCGGCGTCGACAGTACGCCGGGCGAAGGCTCGGAATTCTGGATCAGCCTCAGCCTGCCCAAGACCCGCGACGACGCTGAAGACCTGCCCGGCCCACCGCTGCTCGGGCGCCGCGTGGCGGTGTTGGAAAACCATGAATTGGCGCGTCAAGCCTTACAGCATCAGCTGGAAGATTGCGGTTTGGTCGTGACGCCGTTCAATACTCTGGAAAGCCTGGCCAATGGCGTCACCGGGGCGCATCAGACCGATCAGGCGATCGACCTGGCGGTGCTTGGCATCACCAGCAACGACATGCCGCCGGAGCGCCTCAACCAACACATCTGGGACCTCGAACACCTGGGCTGCAAAGTGCTGGTGCTGTGCCCGACCACCGAGCAGACGCTGTTCCACCTCTCGGTGCCCAACCCGCACAGTCAGCTTCAGGCCAAGCCAGCCTGCACGCGCAAACTTCGTCGGGCGTTGTCCGATCTGGTCAACCCGCGCCAGCAGCGCAGCGAACCCGGCGAACCGGTGTCCAGCCGCGCGCCGAAAGTGCTGTGCGTCGACGACAACCCGGCCAATTTGTTGCTGGTGCAAACCCTGCTTGAAGACATGGGCGCCAAGGTGCTCGCGGTGGAAAGCGGTTACGCGGCGGTCAAAGCGGTGCAAAGCGAGACCTTTGACCTGGTGTTGATGGACGTGCAAATGCCCGGCATGGACGGGCGTCAAAGCACCGAGGCGATTCGCCAGTGGGAAAGCGAGCGGCATTGCACGCCACTGCCGATCGTCGCCCTCACCGCCCACGCCATGGCCAATGAAAAACGCGCGCTGCTGCAAAGCGGCATGGACGACTACCTGACCAAACCGATCAGCGAACGGCAACTGGCCCAGGTGGTGTTGAAGTGGACTGGCCTGGCGTTGCGCAATCACGGACCGGAGCGCTCCAGCGACAGCCATGGTGGCGCCCATGAATTGCAGGTGCTCGACCACGACGAAGGTTTGCGCCTGGCTGCCGGCAAAGCCGATCTGGCCGCCGACATGCTCGCGATGTTGCTGGCCTCACTGGAAGCCGACCGCGAGGCCATTCGCATGGCCCGGGAAACCAATGACCATAACGCCTTGATCGAGCGCGTTCACCGTCTGCACGGCGCGACCCGTTATTGCGGCGTCCCGCAACTGCGTGCTGCCTGCCAGCGCAGCGAAACCCTGCTCAAGCAACAGGACCCGAAAGCCTCCGGTGCGCTGGAAGATCTCGACCGGGCGATCAATCGCCTGGCCGCCCACGCCCGAATAAACGCTTGATGCAGCGCAATGGCACCGCCCCCCATCGGCGCTAAGCTCACGGGCACTGTAGCAGCTGGCGAAGCCTGCGTCCGGCGACGCAGTCGTCGTAAAAATCAGGCGCTGCGGTCATTCAGGTAAACCGCGCTTGCCGGGTTTACGACGACTGCGTCGCCGAACGCAGGCTTCGCCAGCTGCTACATAAAGCGTGAACCGAGTCATCCAGGAGGACCGCATGCGCACGATTCTTTTCAGCAGCCAGACCTACGACCGTGACAGTTTCCTCGGCGCCGAGCTGCCGGCCAATATCGAGCTGCACTTTCAATCGGCGCGGCTGAGTCTCGATACGGTGGCGCTGGCGGAGTATCACGAGGTGGTCTGCGCGTTCATCAATGATGACTTGAGCGCCCCGGTGCTGGAACGTTTGGCTGCGGGCGGCACACGCCTGATCGCCCTGCGCTCGGCCGGCTACAACCATGTAGACCTGAACGCCGCGAAGCTTTTGGGGCTTTCGATTGTGCGGGTCCCGGCCTACTCGCCGCATGCGGTGGCTGAACACGCGGTGGCGCTGATCCTGGCGCTCAACCGGCGTCTGCACCGCGCCTACAACCGCACCCGCGAAGGGGATTTCAGCCTGCACGGCCTGACCGGTTTCGACCTGGTGGGCAAGACCGTCGGCGTGGTCGGCACCGGGCAGATCGGCGCGACCTTCGCGAAAATCATGAACGGTTTCGGCTGCCAATTGCTGGCCTACGACCCTTATCCCAACCCGCAAGTCGAAGCCCTCGGCGCCCGTTACCTGAGCTTGCCGGAGTTGCTCGCCGAGTCGCAAATCATCAGCCTGCACTGCCCACTCAATGAGCAAAGCAAACACTTGATCAACCGCGAATCACTGGCGCACATGCAGCCCGGCGCAATGTTGATCAACACCGGGCGTGGCGGTCTGGTGGACACGCCGGCACTGATCGATGCGCTGAAGGACGGCCAGTTGGGTTACTTGGGACTGGATGTCTATGAAGAAGAGGCGCAGCTGTTTTTCGAAGACCGCTCCGACCTGCCGCTGCAGGACGATGTGCTGGCGCGGCTGCTGACCTTTCCAAACGTGATCATCACCGCGCACCAGGCCTTCCTGACCCGCGAAGCCCTGGACGCGATTGCCACGACGACCCTGCAGAACATCGCGGCCTGGGCCGCCGGCACGCCGCAGAATCGGGTCGAGGGCTGAGCCGGTCAGGCCTTGGACAAGAGGATCATCAAGCCCAGCCAGCCGAACCCCAGCAAGCGTTGCCCCACGGAATGCCCGCGACGCAGCAGGAACCAGACAAAAAACGGCGGCAGAAAGAAAATCATCAGCTTCAACCACAGTTCCACCGGACGCACACCATTGGGGGCGGGCATCGGCGCCGCCGTCTCGGCTGGGGCTTCGGTTTTGCGTTTACGTCCGAACGCGGCCGGGGTCACCCTGGCTACCTTCTCGTCGGCCGGCAAACGCCCGAAAGAAAGGGGCGCCTGCACAGGCGCTGCCGTCGAAGTGGCCGCTTGCACCGTTCCCGCCGGCGCACCGCAATGAATGCAAGCAGGCGCCGTGGAGCTGATGCTTTGCTTGCACTCATAACATTCGATTAACGCCATGTCCGTTCCTTAGAAATGCAAAAGCGGCAGTGTGCCATGAGTCGACAGGTAATTTGAACCAGATCGAAGGTCATCTGCCCGCGCCATGCTGCGTGCAGGCCCGTGATAGCATACCGCGCATATTTGGAGGACCCATGGTCGAACACGATTTCCGCTATAACCTGATGAACCCGCAACACACCCTCACCGAATGCCGCGCCCTTGTGCCGGGGCGTTATCAAGTCACCGGCAACGGCGGCTCGATTCGTAATAATGACGTGCTGGTCGTGACCCTCAAAGGTGCCAAGGACTTGTCCATGCGCCTGACCGTGGAAACGGTTCGCCACCTGATCAACCCGCCCGGCCAATGGGTCGCGGTGGCCAGTGGTCCGGTGTTCGGCGAATTGGCGATCCACACCTGGAAAGTCAACTGCGACAGCTGCGCCAAAGAATTGAGCTTTGAGTTCGCGGTCGACGCCAAGCTGGGCAACAAGGCTGAAAAACCTGCCGCCACCGCGCGGATTGCCGAGTTGGGCTGGACCACCGTTGGCGAGAAGCACCTGTGCCCGAAATGCCAGGAGCCCGCGTGATGAAACGCCTCGCCCTGACCGCCCTGGTCGGTGCCAGCCTGCTGGGCTGCGCCGCCGAGCCGGTGAAATTGCAACAAAACCGCAGCTACATCCTGGAATGGATCGGCGAACGTCCGTTGATGGATTACAGCCACCTGACCATCACCCTCGGTGAAGACGGCCGGGCTTACGGCAATGGCGGTTGCAACCACTGGTTTGCGCCGTACACGCTGGAAGGCGACAAGCTGAGCTTCGGCAAGATTGGCAGCACCCGCAAAATGTGCGCGCCGGCGGTGATGGAGCAGGAAAAGCGCTTCATGCAGGCCTTGGAAAACGTGCAGCGCTGGGATGTATCGCCGATCGAGCAGATGCGCTTCTGGCCGGCGCAAGGCAAGCCGTTGCGTTGGTGGCTTGAAGAGGGTTGATCGACGCAACGCAACCCTTGTAGCAGCTGGCGAAGCCTGCGTTCGGCTGCGAAGCAGTCGTGAAATCAGGCTGTGAGGTCTAACAGATAGACCACATTCTCAGGGTTTACGACTGCTGCGCAGCCGAACGCAGGCTTCGCCAACTGCTACAGGATCGCGGCACGGCTTAACGGATCAGTTGACTGCCTGCAACGCCTTAAGCTTCTCCATCACCCCCGCCGCCGTCTGCTCGCCCATCAACTGCTCGCGCACCTTGCCCTTGTTATCGATGATGTAGGTCACCGGCAACGCCTCACTGCGCGGCAACTCGAAAAGATCCGCCGGGTCAGACGCCAGAACAGTGAACTTGATCCCCAGTTTCTCACTGGCACTTTTCAGCTCTTCCCCCTGCACATTGTCGAAGTTGACCCCGAACACACCAATCTTCTTGTCCTTCAACTGATCGGCCAGCCCATTCAACTCCGGGATCTCGGTCCGGCACGGGCCACACCATTCGGCCCAGTAATTGAGCACCACCCATTGTTTGTCCAGACGTTCGGCCGCGACTTTCTGGCCGTTCTGGTCGATGCCATAGTCGTTGCCACAGCCCCCCAGCATCAACGTCCCGATGATCGCCAATGCCGCTGCCAGTCGTCTTGTCATGTCTTGATCCTTGTTCAAAATTAAATGCGCCTGCGACCCATCGCCTCCCGAGGTTCTGGATTACGCGCTGCACAGTTAGAATAGCCGCCACCTTACGCAAGATGCGACCCGCACATGACCGATCTGACGCTATATCACAATCCGCGCTGCTCGAAATCCCGCGGTGCGCTCGAACTGCTGGAAGCCCGTGGCCTGACGCCGACCGTGGTCCGCTACCTGGAAACCCCGCTGGACGCCGCGCAAATCCAGAGCTTGCTGAAAAAGCTCGGCATCAGCGCCCGGCAACTGCTGCGCACCGGCGAGGACGAGTACAAAACCCTCAGTCTGGCGGACAGCAGCCTGACCGAGGCGCAATTGATCGCCGCCATCGCCGCCAATCCAAAACTCATGGAACGACCGATTCTCGAAGTCGGCGACAAAGCCATCATCGGCCGCCCGCCGGAGAACGTACTGGAGTTGCTGCCGTGAGTGCGCCGTACATTCTGGTTCTGTATTACAGCCGCAGCGGCTCGACCAATGAAATGGCCCGGCAGATTGCCCGCGGTGTCGAGCAGGCCGGGATGGAAGCGCGCCTGCGTACGGTCCCGCCGATCTCCACCGAATGCGAAGCCGTGTCGCCGGACATCCCCGACGAAGGCGCGCTGTACGCCAGCCTCGACGACCTGAAGAACTGCGCCGGCCTGGCGATGGGCAGCCCGACCCGCTTCGGCAACATGGCGGCGCCGCTCAAATACTTCCTCGACGGCACCAGCAATCTTTGGCTGACCGGCGCCCTGGTGGGTAAACCGGCTGGCGTGTTCACCTCCACCGCGAGCCTGCACGGCGGTCAGGAAACCACGCTGCTGTCGATGATGTTGCCGTTGTTGCACCACGGCATGCTGATCACCGGCCTGCCTTACAGCGAATCGGCCTTGCTGGAAACCCGTGGCGGCGGCACGCCGTATGGCGCGAGTCATCACGCTGGGGCGGACGGCAAAAGCGGTTTGAATGAACATGAAGTCGCGCTGTGCCGGGCCTTGGGCCTGCGTCTGGCGAAGACTTCGCAAAAGCTGGGGAACTGACGTGGCGAAAAAGCCGAAGATTCTGCCCTCGATCGAATGGCTCGAACCGCGGGTCCGGGCGATGCGAGTGATCAGCCTGCTGTGCTTTTTCGGGCTAGTGGGGCTGCTGTGCGCCTACTACCTGGTGTTTGCCGACCTGCATGGCGCCCGGCCGTGGGTGATTTTGCTGATTGAACTGGTGCCCCTGCTTTTGCTGGCGCCGGGGATGATCATCGGCAGCGCGCGCGGGCATTCGTGGATGTGTTTTGTGGTGAACCTATATTTCATCAAGGGCGCATTGGCCGCGTACGACCCGAACCGGCAGCTGTTTGGCTTGCTGGAAATGGGCGCGAGCCTGGCGGTGTTCTGTTCGGCGCTGTTGTATGTGCGGTGGCGGTTTCAGCTCAACCGCAAGTTGGCGGGTGAAGGTGAGATTTCCGTCGCCTGACAGATTGCAATCGCTAGCAGGCTAGCTCCCACAGGGATTTGTGTACGCCACAGATCCAATGTGGGAGCCAGCCTGCTGGCGATTGCCGCGACTCGGTCTTAATGATTCACGGTATACGCGAGCATCATCGAAATCTGGCTCATCGCCCGCCCGCCACTCTGTTCATGCCACTGGTTGAACACATCCTGCACCAACGCCAGGTCCCGCTGGCTGGTCGGCACCTTGTCGACGATCTTCTGAGCATTCAACCCCGCGACCACGTCGTAACTCGGCACGAACGTATCCTTGCCGACCATGCGCAGGAAGCGCGGTGCCGACAACCCGCCCAATTGATGGCCGCGTTTTTTCAGGTAGGTCCACAGCCCGACGATATCGGTTACCGGCCAATCGGCAATCAGTTCGCCAAAACTGCCCTTCTCATGCGCCACGTCCAGCACGAACTGCGCATTGCGCGGCACGCTCTTGAGTTTGCCCAGGTGACGGATGATCCGCGCGTCCTGCATCAGGCGCTCAAGATGTTCAGCGCTCATCAGCACGACCTTTTCCGGGTCGAACTTGAAGAACACTTCTTCGAACGATGGCCACTTGGCATCCACCAGGCTGTGCTTGAGCCCGGCGCGGAAAACGCGCAGCGCCATGGTCGAGAGGTAGCGGTCGTCGCTGATCTTGCGCAATTGCGCCGGGGTCTTGGGAACGGGCAGATGGGCTTCCAGTTCAGCTGCTGAACCGAAGCGGTTCAGACAGTATTCGTGCAGCCACTTGTAATCGCGCATGCCCTCTCCAGATGAATAAGTGAATAGACCCATGTGGGAGCCAGCCTGCTGGCGATAGCGGTGGATCAGTCAACAAAGATGTGTCTGACCGACCGCCATCGCCAGCAGGCTGGCTCCCACAGGGATTGTGATTAGAGGTTGACTACGTTGACGAACCGCGAAGCGGCGGTTTCGTCGATCTTGAGGCTGGTGAAATCGAACAGATTACGGTCCGCCAATTGCGACGGTTGCACGTTCTGCAAGCTGCGGAAAATGCTTTCGGTACGTCCCGGGGTTTTGCGCTCCCACTCTTGCAGCATGTCCTTGACCACCTGACGTTGCAGGTTTTCCTGGGAACCGCAGAGGTTGCACGGAATGATCGGGAATTGCCTGAAGTCCGAGTAGGCCTGAATGTCTTTTTCGTTGCAGTAGGCCAGCGGGCGGATCACCACGTTGCGGCCGTCGTCAGCACGCAGTTTTGGCGGCATGGCCTTGAGCGAACCGTTGAAGAACATGTTGAGGAAGAACGTCTCGACGATGTCGTCGCGGTGGTGACCGAGGGCCATTTTGGTCGCGCCGATTTCGTCGGCAAAGGTGTAGAGCGTGCCACGACGCAGGCGCGAGCACAGCGAGCAGGTGGTCTTGCCTTCCGGGATCAGCTCCTTGACCACCGAGTAAGTGTCTTTTTCGACGATGTGGTACTCGATGCCCAGCGCTTTCAGATAGGCCGGCAGCACGTGTTCAGGGAAACCTGGCTGCTTCTGGTCCATGTTCACGGCCACAATCTCAAACTTGATCGGAGCGACCTTCTGCAAGTGCAAGAGCACATCGAGCAGGGTGTAGCTGTCCTTGCCACCGGACAGGCAGACCATGACCTTGTCGCCGTCTTCAATCATGTTGAAATCGGCAACCGCCTCCCCCGCCTGGCGGCGAAGGCGCTTTTGCAGTTTGTTCTGGTTGACCGTGAGAGTGCCCATGACGCGAAATCCGTGAGGTGTGACGAAAGGCCGGCATTTTACGCAAAAACTTCTCGTCGGCGAAGTGTCCACTATCCCCTTGTGGGAGCGGGCTTGCTCGCGAATGCGGTGTGTCAGTTGACGCAATGTTGGCTGACACACCGCATTCGCGAGCAAGCCCGCTCCCACAAGGAAGTGTGGTGACAGACCCTGCAGCGATTAACAGCAGTGTTTACAGCGCAATTTGCTCTAAAGCCCTGCAACCTGCGCCGTTAAGACCTTTCTATACTGCGACATAAGGTCGCATACATATTCAGACCTACTACTTACTTGGCCACTTTGGCCTGTAGGCGCTCCACTGGGGGGCGACGGTAAAAACAAGAGGAGTGACTGGCATGATCCATCACGTAGTGGGGCTCTTCACCCACCCCGACCAGGAATGGAAAGAAATCCGTGGCGACCAAGAGGAAAGCATCAGCCACATGTACCTGACTCACACGCTGATTCTGGCGGCGATCCCCGCTGTGTCGGCGTTTATCGGCACCACCCAGGTCGGCTGGGTCATCGGCAGCCGGGCGCCGGTCATGCTGACCCAGGAAAGCGCGCTATGGATGACGATCATGTCGTACCTGGCGATGCTCGGCGGCGTCGCGGTCATGGGCGCATTCATTCACTGGATGGCCCGGACCTATGACGCCAATCCAAGTCTGGCCCGCTGCGTTGCATTTGCGACCTATACCGCGACCCCGCTGTTCATCGGCGGTCTGGCGGCGCTGTACCCACACATGTGGCTGGGCATGATCGTCGGGACGGCGGCCATCTGCTACACGGTGTATTTACTGTATGTGGGGCTACCCACTTTCATGAACATTCCATCAGACGAGGGCTTCCTGTTTTCCAGTTCGGTACTTGCCGTAGGCCTGGTGGTGCTGGTCGCCATCATGGCGTTTACAGTGATTGTCTGGGGACTCGGCGTGGGGCCGGTCTATACCAATTAGCAACACATCACCCAAAAACAAGATCTGCCAACACAGGCCGCCGCAAGGCGGCCTTCTAATGTAAGGAGTAACGACCATTCGGCGCCTCGGCGATTCGCAAGGCCCCGGCGTTGCGGCATACTCGACGTCTCTGGAGATCCATCAAGCATGCCCGAGCAACTCAATACCCGCGTCGAAGACTGTTACCAGCTAGCCGAATCCTTTTTCAAACGACCTTTCAAACGCCCCGTGGTGAGCCTCAAGCTGCGCGGTCAAAAAGCCGGTGTCGCGCATTTGCACGAGAACCTGCTGCGCTTCAATCCGCAGTTGTACCGGGAAAACACTGACGACTTTCTCAAGCAGACCGTGGCCCACGAAGTGGCGCACCTGATCGCCCATCAGCTGTTCGGCGACCGCATTCAGCCGCACGGTGAAGAGTGGCAATTGATCATGCGCGGCGTGTACGAACTGCCGCCCAACCGCTGCCACACCTACGACGTCAAACGTCGCAGCGTGACGCGCTACATCTACAAATGCCCGTGCGTCGACAGCGACTTCCCGTTTTCCGCGCAGCGCCATGGCCTGGTGCGCCAGGGACGGCGGTATTTGTGCCGGCGGTGCCGGAGTACGTTGGTGTTCAGTGGGGAGATGCGGGTCGAGTAGCAGGATTTGTGGTGGCTGTGCCGGCCCCTTCGCGAGCAAGCCCGCTCCCACATTTGATCTTCGCCGTGACACAGATCCAATGTGGGAGCGGGCTTACTCGCGAAGGGGCCGGCACAGACGCTAGAGAATCACCTTGGCACGGCGCAGACCTGCGATCCGCTCAGCACCAACCCCCAACTCCCCCAACACCTGATCCGTATGCTGCCCCAGCGTTGCGCCGGTATACCGTGGTGCCGGCAACCCCTCGGAAAACTTCAACGGACAAGCCATCTGCGACTGAGTAGAACCATCCCCCCGCGGCACCTCCGTCACCAACTCCCGCGCCTGAAACTGCGGATGCTGCACCGCTTCGCTCAGGCTCAACACCGGCTCGACACACGCATCAACCCCCGCAAACAACTCGCACAGCTGCGCAAAGTCATGCTTCTCGAATTCGGCTTTCAACTCATTCTTCAGCGCCTGTTGCTCGGCGGGCGTGGGCGACAGGCCCTTCGCCGCGAGTTCCGGCCGCCCCAGCGCCAAACACAGTTGCTGCATGAACACCGGCTCCAGACTGCCCACCGATAACCAGCGCCCGTCCCGCGAGCGGTAATAGTCGTAGAAACTGCCGCCATTGAGCATCTGGTCCTCCCTGCCCGGCTCCATGCCACAAGCCAGGTACCCGGCGCCGGCCATGGCGTTGAGGCTGAAGACACAGTCGGTCATGCTCACATCCAGATGCTGCCCCACCCCGCTGTGCTGCCGGGCGATCACCGCCGCCAGCAACCCGATCACGCCGTGCAGCGAGCCCCCGGCGACATCCGCCACCTGCATGCCCAACGGCAGCGGCCCGCTCTCGGTGCGGCCGGTGTAGCTGGCCAGCCCCGCCAGCGCCAGATAGTTGATGTCGTGGCCGGCGCGGTCCTTGTAGGGGCCGGTCTGGCCGTAACCGGTAATCGACACGTAGATCAGCCGCGGATTGACCGCCTTCAAGGCTTCATAACCCAGGCCCAGGCGCTCCATCACGCCGGGACGGAACTGCTCCAGCACGATGTCGTGGTCCGCCAGCAATTGCTTGATCACCTCCAGCGCCTCGGGCTGCTTGAGGTCCAGCGCCAGGCTGCGCTTGTTGCGATTGAGGTAGGCATGACTCGCCGAGACCCCGTGGTCGTGCGGTGGCAACACCCGCAGCAGATCCATGCGGGTCGGCGATTCGATGCGCAAGACTTCCGCGCCCATGTCCGCCAGCAGCAACGAAGCAAACGGCCCCGGCAGCAGTGTCGAGAAATCCAGAACCTTGAGTGTTGCCAGTGGACCGGGCATGAGTGATCTCCGTGAACGATGCCTCCAGCCTAGGCAGGCAATGGCATTGCAGCAATCACCTGAAGTGTCAGCAGCTGTGACCGTTACGCTCAAATCCCGGACATGAAAAAACCCGCCGAAGCGGGTTTTTCAGTGCAGCCAGTCTTACTTGACGTTGCTTGGGGTTGGGCCTTCAGCCACACCCAGGTCGTCTTCTTCACGAGTGTCGGAGATACCGCGACCACCGGAAGCCAGCTCGACTTGCAGCTTGTCTTCGTCCAGCTCTTTCACCCACTTGGCCACGACCAGGGTCGCAACAGCGTTACCAACAAGGTTGGTCAGCGCGCGGGCTTCAGACATGAAGCGGTCGATACCCAGGATCAGCGCCAGGCCGGCAACCGGCAGGTGACCCACGGCAGACAGGGTAGCGGCCAGCACGATGAAACCACTGCCGGTTACGCCCGCAGCACCTTTGGAGGACAACAACAGCACCAGCAACAGGGTGATCTGGTGAGTGATGTCCATGTGGGTGTCGGTCGCCTGAGCGATGAAGACGGCGGCCATGGTCAGGTAGATCGAAGTGCCGTCGAGGTTGAACGAGTAACCCGTCGGGATCACCAGACCGACAACGGATTTCTGCGCGCCCAGGCGTTCCATCTTGATCAGCATGCGAGGCAGTGCGGATTCCGAAGAGGAAGTGCCCAGCACGATCAGCAGTTCTTCACGGATGTAACGGATCAGCTTCAAGACGCTGAAGCCGTGGACGCGGCAGATGGCGCCCAGGACAACCACCACGAACAGGATGCAGGTGATGTAGAAGCAGATCATCAACTGACCCAGTTGCACCAGCGAGCCGACACCGTAAGCACCAATGGTGAAGGCCATGGCACCGAAGGCACCGACTGGGGCGAGCTTCATGATCATGTTGATGATGTTGAACATCACGTGAGCAAAGCGATCAATGAAGTCCAGCACCGGTTTGCCGTAGGCACCCAGGCGGTGCAGGGCAAAACCGAAGATCACCGAGAACATCAGCACTTGCAGGATATCGCCATTGGCGAATGCACCGACGATGGTGTTCGGGATCACATTGAGGATAAAGGCAACGATGCTCTGGTCTTTACCGGCCGAAATGAAACCAGCGATTTTGCTGGTGTCCAGCGTCGTCACGTCGATGTGCATGCCGGCGCCCGGTTGCACAACGTTGACCACGACCAGACCGATCAGCAAGGCAATGGTGGAAACGATTTCGAAGTACAGCAGCGCATAACCGCCGGTCTTGCCGACCGACTTCATGTTCTGCATGCCGGCGATACCACTGACGACCGTACAGAAAATGATCGGCGCGATGACCATTTTGATCAGTTTGATGAACCCGTCACCCAGCGGCTTGAGGGCCACACCGGTCTGCGGATAGAAGTGACCAAGCAGGATGCCGATGGCAATTGCAACGATCACCTGGAAATACAGGGATTTGTACAGTGGCTGACGAGTCGTCATTGCAAAGTTCCTCAAGAGTGCCCCGCGACAACATCCGTCTGTTGCCCAAGACACTTCAATTGCGAACCCTCCTGCACTGGAGGGATTTGTTTTGTCGAGCTGCGCAACGGCAGGCATCTGCTTGTTGCATCGCAAGGCCCGTGCCACCTTTCAAAAAGTGCCTCCAAGCCTTATGACATCAGGGGATACAGGTTCAACCTTGCCACTGACCGGTCACAACAATGTGGCGGATTTCCGCCCATCCACCAGACCTCGTCCTACAATTTGGCGGATATCCGCCTGTTCATCATCAGGAGCGACAGCTACCATCCGTCGTTCAATGGGTCGGACCTGCCTGCCATGCGTGAACGCACCATCGCCAGTCATTTCGCCCGTGCCGTCCTTGGTGGCGCACGCCGGTTGGGGTATGACTATTCAGAGTTGTTGCAGCAATTGGGGATCAGCCCCGAATTGCTCGACGAGCCGCGCGCGCGGATTGCGCCGGAGCAGTTCACGCGATTGATCCAGGGATTGTGGCTGGCCCTCGACGACGAGTACCTCGGTTTCGGGCCGACCCCCAGTAAAACCGGCACCTTCGCGATGATGTGCCACGCTGTGATTCACTGCCGCAACCTCGATAAGGCCCTGCATCGCGGCCTATTGTTTTATAGCCTGTTCCCCGACGGTCCGAGCCTGACCCTGACCCGCGAAGACGAATTGATCCGCCTGAGCCTCGATGACTCGAAATTCCAGGACCCGGACCATTTCCTCACCGAATCCCAACTGATGGTGTGGCATCGCCTCGGCAGCTGGCTGATCGGCCAGCGCATTCGGCTGGAGCAGGCGACGTTCAGCTACCCAAGGCCCGAGCACGGCGCCGAATACGACTTGCTGTTCCCCTGCCCCATGGTGTTTTCCTCGGCGCAGAGCAGCCTGCTGTTTCACAGCCGCTATCTGAACATGCCGCTGTTGCAGGACGAACGCACCCTCAAGCATTTCCTCCAACACTCCCCCGCCGACCTGCTGTCGCGCCCGGATGATGGCGACAGCCTGAGCAGTCAATTGCGCCGTTTGCTCAGCCGCGACAGTTCACGCTGGCCGGATCTGGAAGCCGTGGCCGCCCATTTGCACATCAGCCCGCAGACCTTGCGCCGGCACTTGCGTGAAGAAGGGTCGAGTTTTCAGGAGTTGAAGGATCAATTGCGCCGGGACATTGCGATTTATCACCTGGGGCGGGCGGATCTGTCGTTGCAGCAGATTGCCGAGCAGCTGGGGTTTTCCGAGCCTTCGGCGTTTCATCGGGCGTTCAAGAAGTGGACCGGGTTGACGCCTGGGGCCTATCGCGCGCAAGAGAGCTGAATCTTCGGTTGAACTGACAGGCCCCTTCGCGAGCAAGCCCGCTCCCACAGGATCTTCAGTGAACACATAATTGTGTGAACTCAGGAGATCAAATGTGGGAGCGGGCTTGCTCGCGAAGAACGATGACGCGGTCTACCTGACCAAACGGCTACGGCGGATCAAGCCTGTCCAGCATCCGGTTCACCGCCAGCTCACCCAACATGACGGAGTGCTGGATGCCGAGCAGGGTGTGGCGTTGCGGGCCGTTCAGCTGTCCCGCGAAATCACTCAACATCACACTCGCTGACGCCAAAGTCTCACAGGCGTTGACCAGCAACGTTTCGTCATCTGTATCAGGGGCCACGAGATAAATGGTGCTGGGTTTGCGTGGGGTGTCTTTTGGAATGACCGGTTTGAGGTAGTAATCGAGAGCGCGGTCGGCGGCTTCGTTGAGTTTTTTGGAGTCGGTGGAATCGTAGGGAGAAACGTCGTCGGTTTCGGGAGGGTTGGGTGTGATCTTGAACATATGAAGCTCCTAGAGTCATGGAGCCGCAACACATCGCTGCTAAACGAAAAAGAGGTGGCGGCTGTACGCGGGTTAGCAGACCAGGACTCTAGAACCCGGCGCACCGAAGTGCCCCACGCAAAGCCGCCATGACATGAACGACGGACGTTGTGCGTCTAGAGAAACCCGGGCTGCTAAACCCGATCGCTGATTCGTCAGCGACCCGGAAACGATAGAACCCACGCCCCAGGCGCACAAGCCGGCGGATTCTGGCGTAGTCGTAGGCAGCGGCGCAAGGATGTGTAGCCTGAGTGAGTGTCTGGAGATGTGTTTTAAACAGCGCTGTTTACTGCTGAGATTCTGTGGGATTTGCGTTGTCTGGGCGGGCCCCTTCGCGAGCAAGCCCGCTCCCACAGGGAACTTCAGTGAACACAAAATTGTGTTAACTCAGGAGATCAAATGTGGGAGCGGGCTTGCTCGCGAAGAGGCCCGCAAGAACACCCTCAAACCACCGGAAAATGAATCCGGAACGCCGCCCCGCCCATCGGCGAATCCCCGAGCGTCAGCTTCGCGCTGTAGCTCTCGATAATGTCCTTCACCACCGCCAACCCGATCCCCTGCCCCGGATGCTGGCGATCCAGCCGCTCGCCCCTTTGCAGAATCCGCGCGCGCTGATCCGGTGGCACGCCCGGCCCATCATCTTCAACGCACAGCTCAATGCCGCTAAGGGTTTCACGCACGCTGATGCGTACTTCGCTCAAGCACAGGCGATAGGCGTTTTCCAGCAGGTTGCCCATCATTTCCAGCAGCGCGCCTTGCTCGATCGGCACGTAACACTGATCCGGCAGGTCGAAAGCGACGCGCACGCGTTTGTCGCGGTAGACCTTGTCCAGGGTGTCGCACAGGCTTTGCAGCACCGGTTGCAGGCGCACCTGGTGGCGCACCAGACCGCTTTTGCGCAGGCTGGCGCGTTGCAGTTGATAGCCAATCTGCTGGCTCATGCGTTCGATCTGGGTTTGCAGCAGCCAGGCCTGATCGCGGTTTTCCGGGCGTTGGGCCATGTCTTCGCTGACGCCTTGCAGCACGGTCAGCGGGGTTTTCAGGCTATGGGCCAGGTCGTCGAGGGAGTCGCGGTAGCGGCTGCGCTGTTCGCGTTCGCTGTGCAGCAAGCGGTTGAGGGAGCCGGTCAGGCGCAGCAGTTCGCGCGGGTGTTGTTCGCTGAGGCTTTCGCGGGCGCCGCTTTCGATTTCGTCGAGTTCCTGACTGAGCCGGCGCAAGGCCTGCAAGCCCCAGGTCAGGCCGATCCACAGCAGCGCCAGCAGTACCAGCAACGCGGCGCCGAAACCGAGGTAGAGGTTTTCGCGCAGGCCTTCGAGGGTGACTTCGTATTCGCGCACCGGTTGCAAGGCGACGATGCTGAACGCCGCGCTTTTGCCGCCGAGCAGTTTGACTTCAACGTCGTAGACGAAGAATTCCTGCCCATCGGCCTCGCGAATCCGCGCGAATTCATTGCCGCGTCCGTCGTAACGCGGTTTGTAGTTGATCTTCTCTTCGCGGGTGGCTTTCGAGCGCCACACCAGATGCCCTTCGCGGTCATAGATGTAGCCGATCAAACGGCTGTCTGTCAGGTTGAAGCGTTCATCGGGCAGCTGCGCCGGCATTTGCAGGGTGTTGTTTTCCACCCGCGCGGCAGAGATCAGCGTGGTGACGTCCGATGCCAGGCGCTGCTCGATGGAGTCCTGCAACGCCAGGCTGAACGCGCCCTGCATGGCTGGCAGCAACGCCAGCATGAACAGCACCGCCAGGGTGGCGGCGGCGAGCATCAATCGGACACGAAGGGATCGAATCAAGTGCAGCGCTCATTGAACAGGTAGCCGAGGCCACGCACGGTGTCGATCGGTTTGAAACCCGCCGGGCCTTCAAGTTTGCGGCGCAGACGGCCGACCAGCACTTCGATGACGTTCGGATCGCGCTCGTCGTCGTCCGGATAGAGCTGCTCCATCAAGCGGTCCTTGGCCACCACCTGCTGGTGATGCCGCATCAGGTACTCGAGGATTCGGTATTCGTACGCGGTCAGCGCCAGCGGTTGTTCATCGAGGGACGCCTGTTTGCGATTGAGGTCCAGCAGCAGCGGCCCGGCGACGATGGTCGACTGGGTGAATCCGCTGGAGCGGCGCAGCAAGGCATTCAGGCGCGCGTCGAGTTCTTCGAACTGGAACGGTTTGACCACGTAATCGTCGGCACCGGCGGCGAGGCCTTCGACCTTGTCCTGCCAGTTTCCGCGCGCGGTGAGGATCAGGATCGGAAAGGTCTTGCCGCGCGAGCGCAGCTGGCGGATCAAGTCGAGGCCGCTCATGCCCGGCAGGCCGAGGTCGATCACCGCCAGGTCGTGATTGAACTGCTCGGTCTGGTACAGCGCCTCTTCGGCATTGGCCACGGACTCGACCACGTGGCAGCTGTCCGTCAGGCGGGTTTGCAGGTGATGGCGCAACAGCGCTTCATCTTCGACGACCAGCAGTTTCATAACGCTCTCCCAGGCAAATCATTATCTCCAGCAGCATAGTTTCGCACCTCTAGTGCGCGACAGACGCCAGCCAGCTAAGCCGCCGACCCTGTGGGAGCGGGCTTGCTCGCGAAGGCGTCGTATCAGCCGACATTAATTTCGCCTGACACACCGCTTTCGCGAGCAAGCCCGCTCCCACAGGGATTGCGCTTATCTGACAGACATTACTTATCAGAAAGCGTAGTTCGCCGACAGGTACGTCTGGGCGCTGCTGGTCAGGTCCAGCGAACCCTGCTTGCTGCCACCACGCTCGCTCATCTCGGTGCTGGCGTTGCTGCGCAGGTAACGGTAACCCATCTCGACCGAGGTGTTTTGCGACACTTGTTGCAGCACGCCGACCTGGCCGCCGATGGCGTAACCGATATTGCTGTCGCGGCTGAAGCCTGGGGACTCCTGAGTCATTTTGGTCAGACCGGCCGTGGCACCGCCGAACAATTTGGTGCTGCCGCCCACCGGGTAGAACAGATCGTAGCTGCCCAACAGGTTTTCCTGACGCAGTTTAATGCCATTGTGCGAGCCCGACACGTTGTCGTAAGTGGCGTAGTAGCGGCCTTGGCTGTTTTGCTGGCCCAGACGCACACCCCAGGTGGTGTCCTTGCCGATCACGCCGTCGGCGTTCGGGCTGTTGAGGTTGTCGTTCAGGGCGTGGGACTTTTTGATCTTGTCGCTGGTCTGTCCAAGAGTAAGGCTGGCGAAATTGTCGTCAGAGGCGAACGCCGCGGTGCTCGCGCCCAGGACGGTGAAAGCCAGAAGCAGTTTTTTGAAGTTAGTCATTGGGGAATTTCCTCATGCGCTATTTGCTTTTTGGGTACGGGGCAAGGTTACGCAACCACCCCTGAACTCCCCCTGAACGCACTCTGAACCTGAGCTGAATCAAATCGACTCGGCTGATTTAATGACTTTTATGCAGGAGATCCGACCATGCGCGTTTTCCTCGCCCTCGTATTACTGGCCTTGAGCGGGCTCGGCCAAGCCGCGATCAAGACTCAGGAAATTCCCTATCAGAGCCCCGACGGCACCCAGCTGATCGGCTATTACGCTTACGACGACGCTATAAAAGGTCAACGGCCCGGCGTGGTGGTGGTGCACGAATGGTGGGGCCTCAACGATTACACCAAGCGCCGCGCCCGTGATCTGGCCGGCCTGGGTTACAGCGCACTGGCCATCGACATGTATGGCGACGGCAAGAACACCGAACATCCGAAGGACGCCATGGCGTTCATGCAAGCGGCGTTGAAAGACAGTGCCGCGTCCAGCGCCCGCTTCCAGGCCGGGCTCGATTTGCTGAAAAAACAACCGCAAACCAATCCGGATAAAGTCGCCGCCATCGGTTACTGCTTCGGTGGCGGCGTGGTGCTGAATGCGGCGCGTCAGGGTGTGCCGTTGGCGGGGGTGGTGAGTTTCCACGGGGCGCTGGCGACCAAAACACCTGCAACGCCGGGCAGTGTGAAGGCGAAGATTCTGGTGGAGCATGGCGCACTGGACAGCATGATCACGGCGGATAACGTCGCGGCGTTCAAGGCTGAGATGGACAAGGCCGGGGCCAACTATCAGTTCGTCAGCCTTGAGGGCGCCAAGCACGGGTTCAGCAATCCGGAGGCGGATCGGTTGGGCCATGGCGATCATGGCGGGCCGGATATTGGCTACAGCAAGGCGGCGGATGAAAAATCCTGGGCGGATATGCAGGCGTTCTTCAAGAAGATCTTTGGTTGATCAGGTAGACCGCGTCGCGGCATTCGCGAGCAAGCCCGCTCCCATATTTGACCGAGTTCTATCAGAAGAAAACGCGATTGAATGTGGGAGCGGGCTTGCTCGCGAATGGCCGCGACACCGATCTCAACCTTTGCACTACCCAGCCTGAGAGCAACCCGGCAAAATGCCCGACATGAATCCCGCCCCCGCCCTACCCGTCTGCTGCACCCCGCTTGATGCCCAATGGCCGCTGCCGTTTGTGCTGCCCGATACGGTGTTGTTGAGCACGCACTTCGATACCTCGCAACTGGCCAGCGATGACTTTCAGCGCAGCGCCATCGAGCCGCCAGCCAGCATCCAGCGTTCGGTGGCCAAGCGTCAGGCCGAGTTCCTGGCCGGCCGGGTCTGCGCCCGGGCGGCATTGCAGCAACTGGAAGGGCTGAGTTTTACCCCGGCCATCGGTGAAGACCGGGCGCCGGTGTGGCCCGCGCATATCAGCGGCTCAATCACCCACAGCACCGGCCGTGCTGCGGCGATTGTGGCGAAGAAAACCGATTGGCGCGGCTTGGGGATGGACCTGGAAAACCTGCTCAACCCTGAACGGGCCGAGCGCCTGGCCGGGGAAATCCTCACCCCGCCGGAGTTGCAGCGCATGGCCGCGGGCCCTCGTGATCAGCTGGCGATGCTGGTGACGCTGACGTTTTCGGTGAAGGAAAGTTTGTTCAAGGCGCTGTATCCGATTGTTCAGCAGCGGTTTTATTTTGAGCATGCTGAAGTGCTGGAATGGACCGAGGCGGGTGAAGTGCGGTTGCGATTGCTGACTGATCTGTCCAGCGAATGGCGCAATGGCACAGAGCTGGATGCGCAGTTCGGGGTGGTGGATGGGCAGTTGTTGAGTCTGGTCAGTATCAAGGCCTGAGAGCGCTTTCCCTGTAGCAGCTGGCGAAGCCTGCGTTCGGCTGCGAAGCAGTCGCTAATCCTGCGCACGCGGTTTATCTGAAACACTGCGGCGCATGGTTTAGCGACTGCTTCGCAGCCGAACGCAGGCTTCGCCAGCTGCTACAGGTTCTGCGCCAATCTCACCGCTTCTCCTGATTCCGCGGCCAGCTCAGGCTGAAGCAAGCCCCGCCCAGGCTCTTGCTCTTGCTGATCAACGCTCGCCCGTCATGCCAGTGAATAATCCGCCGCACGATCGACAACCCCAACCCATGCCCGCCCGACGCCCGGGTGCGGCTGTCGTCAAGACGCAGGAATGGCGTAAAGATTTTCTCCCACGCCGACTCCGGCACGCCCGGCCCGTCATCTTCGATGTCCACCCGGCAACGTTGCTGCCCGACCTGGTAACTGACAGTCACCCGCGACGAAGCATGGCGCATGGCGTTGCTCACCAGGTTCTGGATCGCCCGGTGTAAATAGCGCGGCTCGGCCTCGACCCAGGCGTCGTCGCAATCGGCAGCGGACAGGCACAACCCACGCTGCACCGTGACGTCGGCGCGCAACGGTGCCAGCTCTTCGATCACCTGATTGACCAAGGCATCCAGATCGATCCGCTGGAAATTCAGCGCGGGCGAGCCCTGTTCCAGTCGCGCGTAGGTCAGCATTTCGTCGACCAGTTTGTCGAGGTCTTCGATGTCGTGGTCCATGCCTTCGCGGTATTTCTCCAGGGCCTGTGGCGTGGTGGCCGAGCCGATCATTTCCAGGCCAAAACGCAGGCGCGCCACCGGGGTGCGCAACTCGTGGGATACCGCGCGCACCAGTTCACGCTGGATCGCCAGCAACTGCTGCAAGTGCTCGGCCATGCCGTTGAACGCAGAGGCCAGTCGCCCCACCGAGTCCGCGCCGCGCGCCGGCACGCGGGTTTCCAGGCTGCCCTTGGCAATGCGCGTGGCGGCGGCTTCGAGGCCACGCAAGCGGCGCTCAAGCTGTCGCACCAATAGATAGACGATCAAACCGATCAGGCTCAAGCCGAGGGCTGCGATCAGCACCAGCCATTCCGGTGGATACGGATTCATCTGGTACAGCGGACCGATTTCCAAAACCCACGGCGTGCCGACCATGCCGGCAAACACGCGGATCGAGTCGCCGCCCTTGCCCAGCGCCATCACCGTGTCGCCTTCGGAGATCCGGCGACTCTGGTCTTCGTCCATGTCCGCCTGGTCGACAGTGACCAGGCGCAAGTCAAAACCGAAGCCCTTGTCTTGCTTCAATTGCGCCAGGCGCTTGGGCTGCTCGGCCACCGGCACGCGCACCAGCTCGTCGGCCAACAGGTAAATAGTCGCTCGCGCCAGTTGCTCGCTGATCTGCTGCACCTCGCCCGTGAGAACAAGTTGCTCCTTGTCGCTGACCAGTCGATACACCTTCGCCGCATGCGGACCGGTCTGCTCCACCAGCGCCTGGCCGCGCAGCACGCGGGTGCGCTGCGTCAGGTCGAGGTCGGTCTGGGCAAAGGTCTTCAGCGCCAAGGGAATCCCGAGTAAACGCTCCCACACCAATAAGGCTCGGTGCCGCTCGGTTTCGTTCATCGGGTTCAGGTTGTCGGCCATCAGCGAGAAAGTGCCATGGGCCAGGCGTTCACGGTACTGCTCGCTGCGCACTTGATTGAGCAAGTGCAACGCCAGTACGCCGAGCACCGCGACCAGAATCAGCGCCGCGCACATGCCGCCGTAGATGCGCAGGAAGATCGAGTTCACAGGGTGCAGGCTTCCGGAACGAACAGATACCCTTTGCTGCGGATGGTCTTGATCAGCCGTGGATGCTCCGGGTCGTCGCCGATTTTCGGGCGAATACGCGAGATGCGCACGTCGATGGAGCGGTCCTGGCCGTCATAGCCGATGCCGCGCAGCGCGGTGAAAATCTCTTCCCGGGACAGGATGCGCCCGGCGTTGGCCACCAGCAGCCACAGCAGATCAAATTCGGCGCTGGTCAGTTCGATGCCGTTGTCATTCAGCCAGGCTTCGCGCAAGGCGTTGTCCACCACCAGCGGGCCGAACTGCAGGCGCCGTTGTTTTTCCGGGGCCACTTCAGGGGCTTCGCTGCGGCGCAACAAGGCCTGGATGCGCGCCAGCAGCAACCGTGGACGCACGGGTTTGCACACGTAATCGTCGGCGCCCAGATCGAGGCCCAGAATTTGATCGGTGTCGTCGGTGCGGGCGGTGAGCATCAGGATCGGGCCGTCATACTTGTCGCGAACCTTGCGGCAAATGCTCAGGCCATCTTCGCCAGGGAGCATCAAGTCGAGGATCACCAGGTCCGGTTTCTCCTTGATGATCCGTGCCGCGGCCAAGGCGCCGTTGCCCTCGATCGATACGCGCAGGCCATTGGCTTCCAGGTAGTCGCGGGTCAGTTCGGCCAGACGCTGGTCGTCCTCCACAATCAATACCTGCCAGGCTTCTTGCTCCACGGTGACCTCTGCTTGCCAACAACACTTATAAGGAAGGATCCACCCGTCTTTTTGTCATGATTGGGGAGGATAAGAATGCGTACACACTGGCCGATTGTATAAACGCCGAACGCCGAGAACACAAGCCGGCAAATGCGTTCGGACAACCCGGTTTTTTGTGATAGGGTTCGCGCCCTTAAAAATCCGAATGACTGTTTTCAATCGCTGAAAATCGGTGAAAAACGGTTCGCTCCAGCTAGGTCGCGGCCTACACGCCTGTTCCCTGTTTCACACACAATTTACGCACAGGTTTATCCACAGGTAGTACGTTGCAACACCCTCCAAAACGCATTATCTTGTAGCACGGCGCCAAAAAAACCCTACATGTAGGGTTTTGGCTTAAAAAGCCCAACCACATTTCAGACCAGAAACTCAAGCGCTTTATTGCTGTTTCTGGTTGAACCAAGCGTGATTTTGAAAGCCCAAACCGCACCTGCGGATGGCACCGTTTTTTTAGGCCGGAACAGCCGGAACGGTACGGGTGTTGCTGTCATGACTGTCACCCTGAATGGAATCCGGTTTCGGGCCCTGGCTCGCGACCAAAGACTTCGGCAAGGAAGCGGCATCATTAGCCTTTTCCTACTGTCCCGAAGTTGTTATGCCCGACGCCCGTCGGTTGTAGTGCTTCAGGACAGAACGGTGGGCACCATGAAGGTGCTCAAACAAACATAGAGAATGTGGAGACACTCCCCCATGCAAACCGACACAACTCGCGAGAACCCGCAGGGCACCTTGCCGCAGGCCGCTGATTCGACTTCGGATCTGTCCGCCACCGCGCCTGGCCAACTGCGTGTGATCAAGCGTAACGGCACTGTCGTTCCTTACACCGATGACAAGATCACCGTCGCGATCACCAAAGCGTTTCTCGCAGTTGAGGGCGGCACCGCTGCCGCCTCGTCGCGAATCCATGACACCGTTGCCCGCTTGACCGAACAAGTCACCGCGACCTTCAAGCGTCGCATGCCGTCGGGTGGCACCATCCACATCGAAGAAATCCAGGACCAGGTCGAACTGGCCCTGATGCGTGCCGGCGAGCAGAAAGTGGCGCGCGACTACGTGATCTACCGTGACGGTCGTTCGAAAGAGCGCGCTGCCCACGCACCGACCGAGGAAGCGGTCAACGCTCACCCGTCGATCCGCATCACCCGCGCCGATGGCACCTTTGCTCCTCTGGACATGGGCCGCCTGAACACCATCGTCACCGAAGCGTGCGAAGGCCTGGAAGAAGTCGACGGCGACCTGATCCAGCGCGAAACCCTGAAAAACCTGTACGACGGCGTGGCCCTGACCGACGTCAACACCGCCCTGGTGATGACCGCCCGTACCCTGGTCGAGCGCGAGCCGAACTACTCGTTCGTGACCGCTCGCCTGCTGATGGACACCCTGCGTGCCGAAGGCCTGAGCTTCCTGGAAGTTGCCGAAAGCGCGACTCACCACGAAATGGTCGACCTGTACGCCAAGGCCCTGCCTGCGTACATCGCCAAGGGTATCGAATTCGAATTGCTCAACCCGATCCTGGCCACCTTTGACCTGGAAAAACTCGGCAAGGCGATCAACCACGAGCGCGATCAGCAGTTCACCTACCTGGGCCTGCAAACCCTGTACGACCGTTACTTCATCCACAAGGACGGTATCCGCTTCGAACTGCCACAGATCTTCTTCATGCGCGTGGCCATGGGCCTGGCGATCGAAGAGAAGCAGAAAGAAGACCGTGCGATCGAGTTCTACAACCTGTTGTCGTCCTTCGACTACATGTCCTCGACGCCAACCCTGTTCAATGCCGGCACCCTGCGTCCACAGCTGTCGAGTTGCTACCTGACCACCGTGCCGGATGACCTGTCGGGCATTTACCACGCGATCCACGACAACGCCATGTTGTCGAAATTCGCCGGCGGCCTGGGCAACGACTGGACCCCGGTTCGTGCCTTGGGTTCGTACATCAAGGGCACCAACGGCAAATCCCAGGGCGTTGTTCCGTTCCTGAAAGTAGTGAACGACACCGCCGTTGCCGTTAACCAGGGTGGCAAGCGCAAAGGCGCTGTCTGTGCCTACCTGGAAACCTGGCACATGGACATCGAAGAGTTCATCGAGCTGCGCAAGAACACCGGTGATGACCGTCGTCGTACCCACGACATGAACACCGCCAACTGGATCCCTGACCTGTTCATGAAGCGCGTCTTCGATGACGGCCCGTGGACCCTGTTCTCGCCATCCGAAGTCCCGGACCTGCACGACCTGACCGGCAAGGCCTTCGAAGAACGTTACGAGTACTACGAAGCGCTGTCCCAGTACCCGGGCAAGATCAAGCTGTTCAAGACCATCCAGGCCAAAGACCTGTGGCGCAAAATGCTGTCCATGCTGTTTGAAACCGGCCACCCATGGCTGACCTTCAAAGACCCGTGCAACCTGCGCAGCCCGCAGCAGCACGTCGGCGTGGTCCACAGCTCGAACCTGTGCACCGAGATCACCTTGAACACCAACAAGGACGAGATCGCCGTTTGCAACCTGGGCTCGATCAACCTGCCGAACCACATCGTCAACGGCAAGCTCGACACCGCCAAGCTGGAACGCACCGTGAACACCGCCGTTCGCATGCTCGATAACGTGATCGACATCAACTACTACTCGGTGCCACAAGCGAAGAACTCCAACTTCAAGCACCGTCCGGTCGGTCTGGGCATCATGGGCTTCCAGGACGCTTTGTACCTGCAGCACATTCCTTACGGTTCCGACGCGGCCGTCGAGTTCGCCGACAAGTCGATGGAAGCGGTCAGCTACTACGCGATCCAGGCTTCCTGCGACCTGGCCGACGAGCGCGGCGCCTACGAGACGTTCCAGGGTTCGCTGTGGTCCAAAGGCATCCTGCCGCTGGATTCGCAACAGATCCTGATCGAACAGCGTGGCCAGAAGTACATCGACGTTGACCTGAACGAATCCCTGGACTGGGCACCGGTTCGTGCCCGTGTGCAGAAAGGCATTCGTAACTCCAACATCATGGCCATCGCACCGACCGCGACCATTGCCAACATCACTGGCGTCTCGCAGTCGATCGAACCGACCTACCAGAACCTCTACGTGAAATCGAACCTGTCGGGCGAATTCACCGTGATCAACCCGTACCTGGTTCGCGACCTGAAGGCTCGCGGTCTGTGGGACTCGGTCATGATCAACGACCTGAAGTACTACGACGGTTCGGTGCAACAGATCGAGCGCATCCCGCAAGAACTCAAAGAGCTCTACGCGACGGCTTTCGAAGTGGACACCAAGTGGATCGTTGACGCGGCCAGCCGTCGTCAGAAGTGGATCGACCAGGCTCAGTCGCTGAACCTGTACATCGCTGGCGCTTCGGGCAAGAAGCTGGACGTGACCTACCGCATGGCCTGGTACCGTGGTCTGAAAACCACTTACTACCTCCGTGCCCTGGCCGCGACCAGCACCGAGAAGTCGACCATCAACACCGGCAAGCTGAACGCTGTTTCCAGCGGCGGCAACCACGGTGAAGATTCGGTCCTGGCAGCACCTGCCGGCCCTGCTCCAGTGCCGAAGGCTTGCGCCATCGACGAGCCGGATTGCGAAGCTTGCCAATAAGCTGAGCCGGTGAGCGCTGACAGGCGCTTACCTGGAAACCCCCGATCAGTCCTCTGGATGGGTCGGGGGTTTTCTTTTGCCTCAAGGAAAGTGGTGACTGGGCTGGCCTCTTCGCGAGCAAGCCCGCTCCCACATTGGATCTGGGTGTTCACAGGTGTTGTGTTCACAGCAGATTAAATGTGGGAGCGGGCTTGCCCGCGAAGGGGCCATCACTGACAACGAAAAATTCGGCATCCGAGACAAATCCCGGCCATAAAAAAACCCCTCTCGCGAGGGGTTCTTTATGCAGCGCTATCCAGCATCAGGTCATCTGAATGATGGTCTGCATGATGGTGCTCTGGGTGGAGATGGTCTTGGCGTTCGCCTGGTAGTTGCTCTGCGCCTTGATCAAATCAACCAGTTCGTTGGTCAGGTTGACGTTGGACTCTTCCAGGGAGTTGGACACTACCGCACCCAGCGTACCGGTTTTCGGTGCATCGACACCGGCCACGCCCGAGGCGAAGGTTTCTTTCCAGCGCGTACCACCGATTGGCTGCAAGCCTTGCTCGTTGGCGAAGCTGGCGACCGCAACCTGGCCGATGGCCTTGGTTTGCTGGTTGCTGAAGTTGGCGGTCATGATGCCGCTTTCGTCGATGGTCAGGCTGGAGATCTGGCCAGTGGCGTAGCCGTCCTGATACTGCTGGGTACGGGCAGTCGCCGAGTTGAAAGAGGTGGTTTTGGTCATGTCGAATTTCACCCCCCCAGTGGCCGGAACCGAACCATTAGGGCCCCAGACTTTCGGCGTCACGCTGCCGTTGGTTACCACGCCGGGCACCCAACCGGTCAGATTGAAGGTTTTGCCGGTCACGGCAAAACCCGCACTGCCGGTCATGGTGTTGACGGTACCGTCAGAGTTGAAGGTCACGTTGGCCGTCACAGGCACCGGAGGTTCGGTGGCCGGATTGGAAGGCGAACGACCGTCCACGTAGGTGTACACGGTCCACGCGTTAGTACCGGTTTTTACGTAATACTGATCCAGAGTGTGCTGGTTACCCTGGCTGTCGTAGATCGGTGTGGAGATTGGCTTGTTATAGCTCAATGGCTCGGCCGGGTTGAACGGCGTAACGGTCGGAAGGGTTTCCGAGGAGTTAAGGTTCATGGTCTGGTCGACGCGAGTGGTCGCCTTTGGCGACAGGCTCGAGGTGTCGATTTTCAGGTCGGTCAGCACACCATTGATGATCTTGCCGTTGTCATCAACGCCGTAACCTTGCAGACGGTTACCGTTGTTGTCGACAACATAGTTTTCAGCGTCAGTCTTGAACGCGCCGGCACGGGTGTAGCTCAGGGAACCGTTGTCGCTGAGGATGAAGAAACCGTTGCCCTGGATACCCATGTCCAGCACGTTGCCGGTGTTGTTCACATCGCCCTGACCGAACTGCTGGGCAACGTTGGCCAGACGCACGCCGTTGCCGACGGTCTTGCTGCCGGTACCCAGGCGCGTGGCCGAATACACGTCTTCGAATTCTGCACGGGACGATTTGAAACCGGTGGTCGCGACGTTGGCGATGTTGTTGCCGGTCACGTCCAGTTGTTTGTTGGCTGCATAGAGACCGCTAAGGCCGATATTGAAAGACATATTCCACTCCTTTGTGCCGTGTTAGTCGGCTCTATATACCAATGGTCTGTACTTTGGACAGGGCAACACTGCCCAGGCCTGCCAGGTTCAGCATCAACTCACCGCCGGTCTGGCTGATGGTCACGCTGTTGACGGTTGCCGGCAGGAAAGTCACCAGCGAGGTCGCCTTGCTGTCGTAAGTCGCGGTGGCGGCAAATTTGTAAGTGCCGGCCTTGGCCACTTCGCCCGCATCGTTCTTGCCGTCCCAGATGAAGCTGGCGTTGCCGGCTTTCTGGCTGCCCAGATCGATGGTGCGGACCACTTTGCCATCGGCGTCGGTGATCTTGACCATGACTGGATCCACCGATGCCGGGACAACGGCCGTGCCGTTGAAGCTCTTGGAGGTATCGACAACCGCTGTGTCGGTCTGCGCGACCACCGAACGGCCCACCAGCGAAGACGCTTGCAGCGCCTGCGAGGAGTTGTAGTTGCCGGCAATGCCGCTGACGGTATCGTTCAGCGTGGTGATGCCTTCCAGGCTACTGAACTGTGCCAGCTGAGCCACGAAATCACCGTTGTCCTGCGGCTCAAGCGGGTTCTGGTTTTTCAGCTGGGTGACCAGCAATTGCAGGAATGCATCCTTGCCCAACGCCTTTTTGCCGGTGGCGCTGTTCGTCGCCGAGGCCAGGCCGTCGCTGCTGGTGTTATTGGTCTTGACCGAAGAATTGGCCAGGACGTCCTTGATGTTCACGCCGCTGGTGGTATCGGTAACACTCATCTGAGTCGCCCCTTATCACTGACCGAGGGTCAGGACCTTCTGCATCATGGTTTTGGCGGTGTTCATCATTTCGGCGTTGGTCTGGAACGAACGACTGGCGGAAATCATGTCGGCCATTTCTTCGACGACGTTGACGTTCGGGTAGTAGACGTAGCCCTTGGCATCGGCGGCCGGATGGTTCGGCTCGTAACGTGCGTCCAGGTTGCTCTGGTCTTCGACCACGCCCAGCACTTGCACGCCTTGACCGGCGGCGTCCTGATTCTGGAACAGCGAATCGCTGCCGCCGCTCTGGCCGCCCTGGAACATGGTGGCGAATACCGGGTGACGGGCGCGATAGGTCTGGTCGATGCTCGACGAGACGGTTTCGGCGTTGGCGATGTTCGAGGCCACGGTGTTCAAGCGCGTGGTCTGAGCGCTCATGCCGCTACCGGCAATGTTGAAAACACTGGATAGGGACATGAATTACTCTCCGCGCAGGGCTGACATCAGCCCTTTGAATTTGCTGTTGAGCAGGGTGAAGCTGGCCTGGAAGCCGACGGCGTTTTCCGCGTAGTTCGACTGTTCCAGTTGGGCGTCCACAGTGTTCTGGTCGATCGACGGCTGCATCGGCGTGCGATACATCAGCGACTCGTCGCCATTGCCCAGGCCTTCGGCCTCGATATGACGGTTGTTGGTCATGTTCAAGGCAAACGTGCCGCCCTTGGATTTCTCGTTCTGTGCGGCGAGCACCTTGGAGAACTCCAGATCCCGAGCCTTGTAGTTCGGGGTGTCGGCGTTGGCGATGTTGTTGGCCAGGACTTCGGCACGCTGGGCGCGGAAGCCCAAGGCTTGTTCGTGGATACCGAGCGCTTTATCGAAGCTGATGCTCATGTCGGGAAACCTTCGGGTGACCTGATTTTTCGTAACAGAGACATAGCAAGCGGCGTGCCAATTCAAAAAAGCCCGGAAACCGGGGCTTTGCGGGCGGTGGCAAGGCGGCAATGCCAGAAAAGCGGCAACCGATTTCCGCCGCCTGCCGCTTTTCTGCCGCTTGTCACTGGCAACGACTATCCAAATGTGGGAGCGGGCTTGCTCGCGAATACGTCGTGTCAGTCGACATCTGCATAGCCTGACCCACCGCTTTCGCGAGCAAGCCCGCTCCCACAGGGGATTGAGGTGTTCTAGGGAAATCATCAGGCACAAAAAAACGGGAGCCGATGAGGGCTCCCGTTTTTTGATGCTGCCAACCAATCACTTCGCCTGGTAAATGATCCCCGGGCTGCACTGGACCATCTGGTAATGATCCGGCAAACCGTTCAGCGCCTCGGAGGCGCCGAGGAACAGATAACCGCCCGGCTTGAGCGTGCTGTGAATGCGCAACAGGATGTCTTTCTTCACCTCGGCGGAGAAGTAGATCAGCACGTTGCGGCAGAACACGATGTCGAACTTGCCCAGGGCCGCGTAGCTGTCCAGCAGGTTGAACGAGCGAAATTCCACGCGGCTCTTGATCGGCGCCTTGATGGCCCAGCGTCCTGGCCCTTTCGGGTCGAAGTAACGCTGAAGGCGCTCGGGCGACAGACCACGGCCGATGGCCAGGCTGTCGTACTCGCCGGTCTTGCAGTTGGTCAGCATGGTGCCGGACAGATCGGTCGCGACAATTTGCGCGCCCATCTTCAACTGGCCCATGTTGACGCGCTCGAACTCGTCGATGGACATCGACAGCGAATACGGTTCCTGACCCGACGAGCACGCCGCCGACCAGATCCGCAGACGCTGACCGGGAGCCGCCTTGATCGCTTCGGGCAGCACCTTGTTCTTCAAGACTTCAAACGGATAGGTGTCACGAAACCACAGGGTTTCGTTGGTGGTCATGGCATCCACCACCATCTCGCGCAAACCGCTGCGCGGCTGGGTCTGGATGCGCTGAACCAGCTCACCCAGGGACTTGATGCCTTGCTGCTCCATCAGTTTGTTGAGACGGCTCGAGACCAGGTACTGCTTGTTTTCACCGAGCAAAATGCCACAGGCTTTTTCCAGGAATACCCGGAACTGTTCGAAATCCAAATTACCCGTAGACAAAGATGCCGCCTCTTAAATCGTGTTAACCACCAGGGGCAGAAGGCCCCTAGCTGATATCTGCTGCTTTGATCCGGTCGACTACCCGGGATGCCAGGTCATCAGGACGGAACTTGGCAAGGAAGTCATCCGCACCGACTTTCTTGACCATCGCCTGATTGAATACACCCGACAACGAAGTATGCAGGATGATATGAAGCTTTTGCATGCGCGGGTCGTTGCGGATCTCGGCCGTCAGGGTGTACCCGTCCATTTCCGGCATCTCGATGTCGGAAATCATCATCAGGAACTCTTCTTCCGGCTTCTTGCCGTCATCGACCAGCTTGCGCAGGTAGTCCAGCGCTTGCCTGCCGTCGTTCAACGCCACCACTTCGACGCCGACCGTCTGCAGGCAACGGGTCACCTGCTTGCGCGCCACCGACGAGTCATCGACCGTCAATACCCGCAACGACAACGCCTTGTGCTGGGTTTCGACATCCACTACGCCGACCGAAATCGCTTCCGGTGTCGGCGCGACTTCCGCCAGCACTTTCTCGACGTCGATGATTTCGACTAACTGATTGTCGACCCGAGTCACAGCCGTCAGGTAATGATCGCGTCCCGTGCCCTTGGGTGGCGGATGAATCTCCTCCCAGTTCATGTTGACGATGCGCTCCACCGATCGCACCAGGAAACCCTGGGTCTTGGTGTTGTACTCCGTGATGATCACGAACGGGTTGCTTTGATCTTTAAGTGCGCCGGAGCCTGTCGCCATCGCCAGATCAAGAATCGGAATGGTCGCCCCCCGGATATTTGCCACACCGCACACGACAGGACTGGACTTGGGCATCAAGGTCAGTTTGGGGCATTGCAGCACTTCCCGAACCTTGAACACGTTGATCCCATACAGCTGCTGGCCGTCGAGACGGAACAACAACAGCTCAAGGCGATTCTGCCCAACCAGTTGCGTGCGCTGGTTTACCGCATCCATTACACCAGCCATGCACAGACTCCTACACCAACGCTTAAGTGTGTTGCGACGCACATTTATTGCTAAACGGCACGGCGCTTGCTTTTTAACTCTTATGAACACAGAACCGACATTTTTCCGACGCCTGACATCAACTTCCCGCAAATGGCTTTGCGCGATGTCGGCCGTTTGCCTGTTCAACGCTGGCAGCCCTGCCCTTGCTGACGCGGTTACCTTGCCTGACATGCTTATCGGCGTCACTCAGGGCTTTCTTGAATTCACCGTAGAGGACTATTTGGCCACCAGTCAAACGGAAGGCCGCTACGAAATCGAGGTCAACCAGCTCGATCCGCGACTGCGCATGCCCATGTGCGACAAGGAATTGACAGCCACCCTGGAGAGTCCGGCGACCCCGATCGGACGGGTCACGGTCAAGGTCCGCTGCGACAGTACGTCCCCCTGGACGGTCTTCGTACCCGCTCAAGTCCGCCTGTTTCGGGACGTTGTCACGACCACGCGGCCGCTCAAGCGCGCTGGGGTCATCGAGCCCGGCGATGTCATGCTGCGCGAGCGGGACATCAGCCTGATCAACCAGGGTTATTTCACCTCCATGGAACAGGCCATCGGGCAGAAACTTACCCGACCAACGGTTGCCAATCAGGTGCTGACGCTGGTTCATCTTGAACAGGCGGAGGTCATCAGCAAGGGCGATCAAGTGGTGATTACCGCCCGCAGTGGTACGCTCAGTGTGCGTATGCCGGGCGAAGCCCTGTCCAACGGCGGCCTGCGTGAACAGATTCGGGTGAAAAACCTCAACTCCCAGCGGGTCATCAAGGCGCAAGTCATGGCGCCGGGCCAGGTGGAAGTAGCCATGTAGAACGATCTGAGGGTGAAAGATGGCGCGCCGCCCGGCTGTTCCCTAAACTGTGCCAAGCGCTGGCGCATGCAAGCTCATTGATAAATGGGCCTAAAGTTTTCGCAGGGAGAGCCGAAAACATGGCAAGCGTCCAAATACCCAGAGGTTTTTATCATGGTCATCGATTTCAGCCGTTTGAACAGTTCCTCATCACTTACCGGTAGTACGCGTACCAGCACCGCGAAGGAAACTGCCGAAACCGGCAAATCCGCGCCGCTGAATACCCCGGCCGAACAGGCCAGTACCGCCAAAAGCGGGGAATCGGTACACCTCAGCAATGAGGCTCAACAGTTGCAGAAGGTCACTGACAAGCTGCGTGATCAGCCTGCCGTCGACAACGCCCGCGTGGCGGAGTTGAAAGCAGCGATTGCCGATGGCAGCTATAAAGTCGACAGCAACCGTGTAGCCAGCAAACTGCTCAACTTCGAAGCCCAGCGCTAGGCCACGGCCTGCGCCAGGCTTTTGGACGCTTAAACCCCAAGGCCAGCCATGCACGACACTAATTTACTGCAACTGATCACCGACGATTTTGCTCCAGCACACTACTTGCTGGAGTTACTGCAAACCGAATCCATCGCTTTGCACGGTCGCGACATGCCGCTGCTCGAAGATATTCTGGCGCAGAAACAGGCAATGATCATTCTGCTTGAACAGCATGGCCGCAAGCGCAGCGAAATCCTCGCCAGCCTGAACCTGCCGACCAATCGTAACGGCCTGGAGCAACTCGCCAGCCAGTCGAGCATCGGCGATCAGTTGCTGGAACAGAGCGACAAACTGACCGATCTCCTGGCTCAATGCCAGGCGGCCAACGTCAATAATGGCCAGTCGATCCTGGTCCAGCAGGCCGCCACGGCCAATCAGCTGAAAATCCTCACCGGCGGCGAACCGCCAGCGCTTTACGATGCCCGCGGATCAACCTCCATGCTCGCGAAGCCGCGCCCGCTTAGTCAGGCTTGAGCCTGTTAATGAGCACGCTCTATCAAGACGCGTCACATGCTGGCAGTATGCTGGCAAGTCGCAGTCAAATTTTGTCTGGAGAATGATGAACCGTGTTCAATGCCTTAAACGCGGACGATGCTCCGCAGCCACCCAAGGTGCTATCCACGCCGATGGAGATCGCCGGTAGTCTGCGGCAGCTGCAAGAGAGCCACGACCCGCTGATCATCACGTTCCACGAACGCAGCCAGCGCTTCCAGAGCTATCTGGTGGACGTCGACCGTGACGGCAACCGCATTGCCCTGGACGAAATGGTGCCTCGCGACGGCGAACGTTATCTGCTGGCCGGCGAACCCTTTCGCGTTGAAGGCTTCCACGACGGCGTGCGCATCGCGTGGGAAAGCAACGGCCCGCTGACCATCGATGAGTCCGGTGATCGCTGCTATCGCGGCACCCTCCCCGATGAAGTGGTCTACCACCAGCGCCGCAATGCCTTCCGGGCTGCGTTGAAGCTGGCGCAACTGGTCGATGTCGAACTGGGCGGCGAAAAGCTCAAGTTCCCGATCAGAGGCAAGCTGCTGGACATTTCCGCCACTGGCTGCAAGCTGCGCTTTGAAGGTGACATCACCCCCCGGCTGCAACTGGGCCAGGTCTACGACCGCTTTATTGCCGACCTGCCCTTCGGCAGCATGACCGCACCGGTAGAATTGCGTTACTTGCACTTCGAAGAAAGAATCTCCACCACCTTCGCCGGCATCCGCTTCCACAACATGAGCGGACTGGTGCAGCGCCAGGTCGAACGGTTCGTCTATCAGCTTCAGCGTGAAGCGCGCCGCTTCGATAAAGACGACATCTGATACGACGCTTCAACAAAAAACGGGCAGTCCCTTGCGGTGACTGCCCGTTTTTTATGCGTCGGTTTAAGGCCTGGCTTCGGTAAAACTTTGCTCGCGGCCCGCGTCCGGGTCTTCGGGTGGTGGATCGGTTTCGGGATCCGGTTCGGGTTCAGGCTCCGGTTCCGGGCTGATCGGGTTTTGCATCTGATCCTGCACCACCTGCTCATCGACCCGCGGGTCAAGGCACGCCACCAGCGGCGAACTCGACATGCTGTCCGGCATGGCCACGTGATGCAGCGGCGCATCTTCAACCTGGTGCAGATTGGTGACCGCTTTCGGACGGATCCGCCACACCAGCACCAACGCGAAGAAACTGAAGAAGGCATACAGCATGTGGCTGCCGAACAGCTTCATCAGGACACCGGCCACCAACGGCCCGATACTGGCGCCAACGCCGTAGGTCACCAGCAACATCGCGGTCAGCGACACCCGACGATCACCTTCGACGTGGTCATTGGAAAACGCCACGGCCAGCGGATACAGGCAGAACATCACCAGCGAACAGAAGAACCCGGCAACAAACAGAACCTCCAGCGGTACCTGTTGCATGATTGCCAGCGGCAACGCGGTCAGGGCCAGGACCACCGCAAAACAGCGGATCAACAACGCCCGGTCATAACGGTCGGACAGCCAGCCCAGCGGCCACTGCACCAGCAGTCCGGCAAAAATGCAGCTACCCATGAACAGACCGACCTGCTCGGTGGACAGCCCTTGCTGCGACGCATACAGCGGCGCCAGACCGTAGAAGGAACCGATGATCAGCCCCGCCCCCAGCACCGTACTCAACGACTGCGGCACGCGTTTGATGAAGAAGCGCGGTTCCATCGGCGCCGGATGCAATGGCGCCGGGTGAATCCGCCGTGTCAGCGCCACCGGCACCAGGCACAGCGCGAAGCACAGGGCGACCAGCATCAGCAGTTCCAGGCCCAAGGCCGGGTGCATGACCAGAATCAGCTGACCCAACACCAGCCCCAGATAGGAAGCGATCATGTAGCCGCTGAACACCGTACCGCGCTGCGACGCTTCGGCCTGCTCATTGAGCCAGCTTTCGATGACCATGTACTGGCACATCATGCCAAGGCCGACGATCACCCGCAGGAAGATCCACGCCGGCAGCCAGTCGACCAGGCCGTGGCCGAGCACTGCCGCGCCGACGATCCCGGCGCAGGCCGAATAGGCGCGAATATGCCCGACCCGGGCGATCAGTCGGTGACCGATCTTGCCGCCCAGTACCAGGCCGAAATAGTTGGCCGCCATCAACGCACCGACCCACAGGCTGTCGACATTATCTGCCGCCAGGCGCAAGCCCAGGTACGTACTCAGCAAGCCAGAGCCGATCAACATCATCAGCGAGGCAAAATAAAGCGCTCGAAAAGGTTTCCAGATTTGGCGCATCGGCGTTCCGAGCGGCTCCTTGCGGTGAGAAACGGGCTATCCGAAAAGATAGCCCGAAGACGACAGGTCGTCAGGCCTGGGTGGCCAGGACACGGCGCTCCCAGGGAGTAATTTCATCAAAGAAGCTGGTCAATTCCATGGTCTTCGAAGCGACGTAGCCTTCGATGAACTCCTTGCCAAACAGTTCCTTCGCCAATTGGCTACGTTTCAGACGCTCAAGAGCGGCGTGCAAGGTACACGGTAACGAAAGATTATCCGGGACCTCGAACTCGCCCTGGATCGCCTCGCTCGGCTCCAGTTGGTTTTCGATGCCATACAAACCGGCGGCAAGGCTGGCGGCGATTGCCAGGTACGGATTGGCATCGGCCCCCGGCAAACGGTTCTCGACCCGACGAGCGGCCGGCGAACTGGCGGGAATGCGCAATCCGGCAGCCCGGTTATCGTGGGACCAGCAGGCATTGTTCGGCGAGGCAAACGGATGGCACAAGCGCTGATAGGAGTTCACGTTGGGCGCAAACAGCGCGGTGAAGTCCGCCATGCCGGCCTGCTGGCCACCAATGAAGTGACGGAAGGTCGCCGTCGGCTCACCGGCCTCGTCGCTGAACACGTTACGCCCGCTGCCGATCTCGACGATGCTCTGGTGAATGTGCATCGAACTGCCCGGCGTGTGCGCCAGCGGTTTGGCCATGCAGACCACGGTCAGGCCGTGCTTGAGTGCGACTTCCTTGAGCAGATGCTTGAACAGGAATGTCTGGTCGGCCAGCAGTAACGGATCGCCGTGCAGCAAGTTGATCTCGAACTGGCTGACGCCCATTTCGTGCATGAAGGTGTCGCGTGGCAAGCCCAGGGCCGCCATGCAGACATACACCTCACTGAAGAACGGCCGCAAACCGTTATTGGAACTGACGCTGAACGCCGAATGGCCTTCCTCGCGCCGACCGTCCAGGCCCAGCGGCGGCTGGAACGGTTGCGTCGGGTCGGGATTGGGCGCGAACACGAAGAATTCCAGCTCGGTCGCCACCACTGGCGCCAGGCCCAGTGCCGCGTAACGCGCGATGACTGCCTTGAGTTGGCCACGGGTCGACAGCTTCGAGCTCTCGCCGGTCAGTTCATCGGCGTCGCAAATGGCCCATGCCCGTGGTGACTGGCTCCAGGGTAAGCGGTGGATGTGCGCCGGGTCAGGCACCAGCGCCAGGTCGCCATCATCGCTGCCGTAAAAACGTGCGGGCGGGTATCCGCCCATGATGCATTGCAGCAGCACACCCCGCGCCATCTGCAAACGACGTCCTTCGAGAAACCCCTCGGCGGTCATGACCTTGCCACGGGGCACGCCGTTCAGATCCGGCGTAACACATTCAATCTCATCAATGCCCGTCAATCGCTGCGCGAGTGAACGCTGGCCATCGGTTGTCATGACGCAATCCTTTGTAATTGTGCGAGCCGCGAACGGCGACCCGTACAAAATAGGCTCCGCCTGTTCGGAATATCAAGCAGCGCACACAAAGAAATCACGATCCCTTTGTAGGAGCTGTCGAGTGAAACGAGGCTGCGATCTTTTGATCTTGAAAAACAAGGATCGCAGCCTCGTTTCACTCGACAGCTGCTACAGGGTCTCGTGTTTATCAGGGGAGGTAGAGACTGAACACACCGCCGCCCAACGGGCCGCCGTTGCTGATTCGGGTGCGCCCGCCCACGCCATTGCGCTGGTGCAGCGCGGCGATCCGTCCGGCGAAGTACAGGCCCAGGCCGGTGCTGCTACTGCTGTAGTTGATGCCCTGCACGTAGTCCGCCTGAAGCTCGATCATCTGTGCTGGATAACCGTCGCCATCGTCGTTGATGGTCAGCACCAGTTGACCGTCCTCATCGCTGACGCTGATCAGCAGTGTCTGGCGGGCATAACGAATGGCGTTGGTGATGGTGTTGGCCAGCACCGAGGCCACCAGCTCCCGGTCGAAGAAACCCAGGGGGCTCAACGGGTCGACTTCGTAGGTCGCGACAATGCCGCGACTGGCGAACACCTCTTGATGACAGGCCAACTGCGCTTCGAGGAAGTCATCCAGATCATGGTAGGCCGGCTGCAACGGCAGCTGATTGACGCCCAGTTTGTACAACCCCAGCAACTGCACCAGCATGCCGTTGAGGTGAGCGAATTCGTATTCGATGACACCCTGCTCCGGGCTGTGCTGCTCGGGATCGGGCAGACGGGCCAGCCATTGGCTGTGCGCCTGCATCAGCATGGCCAAGGAGTTTTTCATGTCGTGCACGGTGGAGGCAATCACCGTCGAGAAATCCAGTGTCGTGTTGTCTTGGCTCATCCGCTGAACGCCTTGATTTTCAGTTTCTGGTAGCGCGGATACCGCGCGTCGGTGTCGGGCATCATGCCGACCAGTTTCAGGCAGGCCCGGCATTCATCCAGTTCGGCCGACGGTACGCTGGTGTCCGTGCCGTGCAGCAGCGACTGCGCCATGTTCAGCGCGATACTGATGTTCTTCGGTTGCATGTGCAGGGCCTTGCGAAACACCGCCCGGGCTTCGGCCAGGTTGCCGGTCTTGTACACCTGCACGCCTTGACGGTTGAGTTCGGAGGCCGCGTTGCTCTGGCTGAGAATCGTCGGGTCGTCAGTCAATTTGGCGATGCCTTGCATCACCACAGGATCGTCACCGTAGATTTCCGCGCAGTTTTTCAGCATCGACGCACCGGCGCTCGCCTGACCCAGCATTTGCAGTTGCTTGGCCACCAGCAGCGCCGCTTCGGCGCTCATGAACTGCTCCATGCCATCGAGGCGCATCATCGCCTGCTCGGTGAGCTTCTCGGCGGTTTCGGCGTCGTTGAGCAACAGGCTGGTGGCTTTCATCAGACGCGCCCGAATCTGCAGACCAGGGTCGGAAGGATTCTCCTTGGCCACCAGACTGAGGGTCGTGTTGATTTCCAGGCGGGTGCGGGTATCCAGACCTTTCTCGCTGCCCTTGCTGATCAGGGCGTGGGCCAGACCCAGGTTGCTTTCGGCATCCTTGAAACGTGACTGCGCGCCTTGGGACACGGCCTGGCGATAAGCCTTGGAGGCCGTGTCGTAATCTTCGTTGGTCATCGCCAGTTTGCCCAGCAACGCTTGCCGACGCACGGCCAGCGGCGACAGGCGAATCGCTTCTTCCAAGACTTTCTGCGCGCCTTTGGTATCGCCTTCGACCACCAGCACGTCGGCCATGCCGTCATACAGCGCCGGCATCATCGGAAACACCTTCAGGGCTTTTTCGTAAATGCCCTTGGCCTGGCTGACCTGCCCACGCTTGAACAGCAACTTGCCCAACCCGGCAAACGCCCACGGCAACGGACGATCGGCAATGATGCTGTCGTAGAGGCGTTCCAGCGCTTCGTTCTGATTCAGGTCGCGCAAGGCGTCCGCGCGGTAACGCAGGCACAGCGGCGAATAACGGATGTCTTTCTTGCACAGCTCGATGCAGGCATTGAGCACTTCAAGCGGTTTGCCACGATCGAGCGCCTGCAGGATCGGTTTGAGCAGATTCTTGCGTTGCTCCAGACGCTCCAGGCGCTGGGCCAGGCCGGAGCGGTTGAACGGCTTGGTCAGGTAAGCGTCGGGTTCGTGTTCCAACGCGCTGAGCACCATGGCCTGACTGGTTTCGGCAGTGACCATGACAAACACACTTTCATGGCTGATCAGCTTCTCGATCATCAAGTCTTCGAGGACTTGCTGGCCGTTCTTCTTGCCGTCACCCAGGTGGAAATCCTGCAGGATAAAATCGTAGGCCTTCTGCGAACACATGCGCAGCGCCTGCTCCCCGGTGTCCGCGGTGTCGACGTCCTTGACCCCCAGTTCGCGCAGCATGGACCTGACGGAACTGCGGAAATCCGAGAAATCATCGACGATCAGAAAACTCTTTTGGTGATACGACAGCATCGAAGATTTCCAGGCAATTTGAGAAGAAGACCATGACCGTTCGGGTTATCGGCCAGGAGTGCCATTCCCTTGAGAAATCCCGCCTTTGAAGTGTCGCTAAATATTTGAAGGTGTTATTGAAAAACGGGATTATCCTGCTTCATTGGAGTGCGTTTATCTCCTCTTGGACTCAACTCATCCCCCGTCGCCGGTATAAGGCTGAAGTCATGACCACCACTCCCCCACCCTCGGCCGATTCTCCTGAGCGAGAGGCCCTGAGCCCCAGCACACTGGACTTCCCGGTGGTGGGCATTGGTGCGTCGGCAGGCGGGCTGCAAGCCATCAAACTGTTTTTCGAGAACATGCCGCACGACAACGGCATGGCCTTCGTGATCATTCTTCACCTGTCGCCTGACCATCAGAGCATCGCGGAC